>CAVXHV010000005.1:4800000-6105235 GCA_963761445.1 uncultured Planctomycetota bacterium
TTCATCGGCGAGGTTGTGACTGCGACCTTCGATCAGCTTCATGCTGTAGAAGTACTGGCCCTCGTGCTGGCCGAACTCAAAGACCGGCACGATGTTCGGATGATCGAGGTTGGCCGCTGACTCCACTTCCTGCCGGAAGCGGCGAATCGCGTCCTCATCGAGCCGGTGCGGCAGGATCATTTTGAGTGCGACCGTTCGGTCGAGGCTGACCTGCCGGGCGCGATAAACGACGCCCATGCCGCCGCGGGCGATCTCGTCGAGATCCTCGCGGAACTCATAGTCGCCGAAGTACCGGAGCCGGCTGTGGGGGCTCGTGAGGGTCATTCCCGGCACGGCGGTGGCGGGGCTTGCGGGATTTGCATCACTGGCTCTCGTCGCGGCGGGATCGAGATCGGGTCACCAAAGTCGGGCTCGTCTAACAACCCATCCAGGCCGGCCTTGAGGAGGCAGGCGGCGCAGAGCCCTTCGGGAGCATCGGCGGAGAGTCGGGAGCCGCAGGACGGACAGTTTTGGGCGGAGGGCATGGTCGGATCTCCTGGAGTGATGGATGTAGTCCAACCAATACCAGACGATTTTGTCCGTAGAGATTACATTACCGAACGCAAAATACTCGGGCTATACGCTGTGCGAACGGAAGGCACGAAGCTCATTCGGGCGCAACCTGGAAGTGCTGGTAGACTTGCTGCATCATCAGCTCCAATGCCAATGCCCGCAGTTGTTCGTTGGACATGAACTGGTTGGAAATATGCTCGTTGGGCTCCAGGCGAGCTAAAACCGCTGCCAGGCCCTTCGGGTCAAAAGCCAGCTTGAACTGCGGAAGCGAATTGTTGCGGGCTTGGTCGCCGAGCTCGTCGTCCTGCTGCAAGTCGCCGATGATCTGCTCGAAGAAAAGCTGGTCTTCCTTCGTGAAGTCGGTCCCGAATCGCTCGTTCAGGACATCGACGATCTGGGATAGGCGGGCCTTGTCTTCCTGCCTCGGGCGGCCGGTACCGACGTTCGTTGGGCCGGGCACCGGGACTGCCTCGCCCGATGACAATGACGCCGAGCCCTCGTGGGTCTTCGTAAGGCGGTAGAATGACAGCTTCACGTCGTCGTCGATGATCAGCGAGGCCTTGCCGTCGTCGAACTTCAGCTTCGTGATGAGCAGCCGGCCGAATGCGTAGAGTTTTTCGAGGTGGGGGTCGCCGTAGTTCACGAGCTGGGAGACGAAAGCGTAGAGCCGGAGATATGTCCCCAATTGATGGCGGAAATCGACTCGCCGTTCTTCGGGTTCGCCGTTGAACCGCCCTACGGCGGGATCGATGCACTTGTGGAGGAGACCCTTGTCGGCTTCGCGCTGTTTCTCGAGCGGTTTGAAGAAGACCTTGGCGAAATCTTCGACCTCCTGTTGCCAGTACACCTGAAACGCGTCGAGCTTGTTCTTCAGGGCGTAGACGAGGTTGGGATCGACCCGTTCTTCGATCTCGGTGCGCTCGTAATAAGGCTTGAAGGCTTCCTTGATCTCTTCCGCCTCGTTCAGGAAATCCAGGATGAATGTGTCTTCCTTGCCGGGCGCAAATCCGGTTGAGCCGGGAGAGGGTCTGAACGGCCTGCAAGCCCTGTAGCTTCTTGTCGACATACATCGTGTGCAGAAGCGGTTGGTCGAATCCGGTCTGATACTTCTCGGCCACGATGAGAAAGTGGTACTCGGGTCCGTCGAATTTGCCCGGCAGCTCGCGCTCGCCGAAGCCGTTCATCCCGACTTCCGTGTAGTCGAGGGCGCCGTCCTTCACTTTCCCGGAGAAGGCCACAAGCGACTGGAGGGTCGTGTAGCCCTTTTCTTTGAGGTACTTGTCGAACGCCAGCTTATAGCGCACGGCGTGAAGCCGGGAGCGCGTCGACGACCATTGCTTTCGCCTTGCCGCCGATTTTCTTGCTGGTGAAGTGGCGGAAGTGTTCCACGATCACCTCCGTCTTCTGGGCGAGGTTGTGCGGGTGCAGGCTGACGAACCGGGCGATGGCCTGGGTTGCGCCACCGGTCGAGCTCGGGGTCGTCGTCGATGGCTTTCGCCAGCTTGTAATAGGTTTTGTACGTCGTGTAATTCTGGAGTACATCCAGGATGAAGCCTTCCTCCATCGCCTGCCGCATCGAGTAGAGGTGGAACGGCTCGGGTTTGCCGTCGATGCCCGGGCGGCCGAAGAGTTCCAGGGTCTTATGCTTGGGCGTTGCCGTGAATGCGAAGAAACTCAGGTTCTTCTGGGGACCACGGGCTTTGATCGCCTTGACAATCTCTTCCTCGGGGTCGAATTCGACGGCTGCCGTCTCATCCTCTTCCTCGGCATCTTCCAGGTTCGTGGCCGCGAGCACCTTTCTCAGGTTGGAGGCCGATGATCCGGTTTGTGATGAATGGGCTTCGTCGACGATCAGGGCATATTGCGCGCTTGGGCAGCTCCTTGATCTTGTCGAGCACAAACGAGAACTTCTGAAGGGTCGTGATGACGATGCGGCATCCGGAGGCGAGGGCTTCCGCGAGTTGCTTTGAGTCGACGTCGATCTTCTGGACGACGCCTTGCTTGTGCTCGAACTGGTAGATCGTGTCTTGAAGCTGCTTATCCAGCACGCGGCGGTCGGTGACGACGATGATGGAATCGAAGATGAGGTTGTCGTTGTTGTCGTGGAGGCTGGCGAGCCGGTGTGCCAGCCAGGCAATGCTGTTGCTTTTTCCCGAGCCAGCGGAATGCTGGATCAGGTAATTGTGTCCCGGGCCTTGTTTTTTCGCGGCATCGAGGAGCTTTCCAACAGAATCGAGCTGATGGTAGCGCGGAAAGATGATGGTCTCTTTTTTGATCTTCTTGCCGCCCTTGATTTCTTCCTTGATCTCCAGGTGGATGAACCGGGCGAGGATGTCGAGCCAGCGGTCTCGCTGCCAGATCTCTTCCCAAAGGTAGGCCGACTTCCAGCCTGAGATGGTGTTATCCGGGTTGCCTTTGCCGCCGTTTCGGCCCTTGTTACAAGGCAGGAAGATCGTGTCCTTGCCGGCCAGGCGAGTTGTCATGGACACTTCGTCGGGGTCGACGGCGAAATGAACGAGGGCACGCTCCTTGAACCGGAACAGCAGCTCGCGTGGATCACGATCATACGCTTGCTCGAAGCCTTTTTCGGTGTGATCGGCGGGCATATTTGGTTCGGAGCAACCGCTCCTCGAGGCTCTTGTGCGCGTAAAAACGGATCAGGCCGACCGCATGCGTCAAAATGGCGTCAAATATCCGCGTTTGGCACCGAGTCGCCGCAAGTCATTTTGCGGAAATCATTTACAATACGGACGATCCTGGGACTTCGGTCGGGAATGGTCAATTTGTCAAAATAGCGTCAAATATCGTGTCAGGGGTCTTCACGCCCAAAACGGGAGGTAGCTCGCATTCTTCCGGCGAGCTTCGGGGTCGTACAGCCTGATCAGCCCCGCTTTGACTGACTCACGGATGAGTCGGGACGCCTGCGCGGCGTTCTCAACCTCAAGGCCGAGGCGCTCTCGCAGCGAAGAGTTTGTCATTCGCCTTCCTGAGACGAAGCAAAGGCATGCGTGTTGGTAACAGGCCCGTATGCGATCCTTCAAGTCCATCTCCGCGAGCTTCCGGTGAGCGTACAGCGTCGCCTTGGTGAATCCTGGCTGCATGGTCGTGATCGCTGTGAATTCGGGAGCGGGGAGTTGAAAGGACTCGACGGCCTCCACGACCTTGTCGATGCCCGTTCCGCTTCGGGTGAAACGCCGGGCTTGGCGATCCCATGTTCAAACGATGACTTCGAGAATGCGGCCCAGAGCTCGGCTTCTTTCGTGGGGTAGTCCTTGAGCTTCTTCTTGAGGCTGCCGATCCGAATGAACGCTTCGCTGCCGAACCGAACAGGGGCGCGGGTCGCCCTGGGGATTTCGAACAGGACGACCGGCTTACCTTTGTGCAAAAATTCGTGGATCTTGATGTTGACATGCGGGTGGAGCGATCGCATTAGCCAGTTTTCGAGCTTCTCATTTCCCTGCTTGGCTTTGCGGGGCTTGAACTTCGTCCCGACGACATTGCGTGTCTCATCCTCGATGCCCCAGACCAGGTAGGCGGTTTCCTTTGAGTGCAGCGCTGCCGAGTTGGCGAGCGCCGACAGGTATTCGGCGATGTAGGGACCGATCTCCTTTGGCGTGTAGTCATGCTTGAACTCGACCCATTCCGTCTCGTGCTTAAGGGCGAGCAGCTCGATGAGTAAAGCGGAGAGTTGGGCGTCGGTCGCGTTCGGCATCAACCAACTCCCTCTCTGCCAAGCGCGCGACTGATTTGTTCACGCGCCATCGAACAGAGCAGAGTGACATTTCCGTATTCGGATTGCTTGTAATCACCGCGGAGCACGTCAGCCACGGACCAGATGAATCCGACTTTTTCTTGGAAGTTCTTCATTCGGATCGGACTGCACGAGAGAATTCGTATGATGCACGGGACGGGCGCTCAGCCGCGAGCCGGACCTCAGGCGAGCGAGACCGTCCAGGCGGGAGACCTACGGTTTAGCGTACGGCGGGGTCTTGTAGAACCGCGCCGAACGCGCGCGACCTTGGTCAGCGTTGACGGGACAGTCTATCACGCGCTCGAACGCGGGAACAACCGTACCATCGCGAAAGATCCGGACCTGAACAAGGGTTGGGAGCACCCGCGAGAATGCCCCCTCTTGAAGCGGCTGTTCCCGGACGCGCCTCGTTCTGTTAAATTCAAAAAGGGAGCTCCTAACGATGACAAGACTCAGCAAGCTCGAAGCGACTGAGGAACCTGGCGACGTGACGAAGTCAAAGGAATGTGATGAGTCACTGGACCACCAGACAGCGGTCAGCGACGCTCAGGCAGCGGAAATCGCTGAGGGCCTCACGAGGGCTTCGGCTGGGCTCGACCGTGGACGCGCAGCTTTTTATCGCTGTGTCGCAATTAGTCGGCAATGATCCCGACCAGGAAGTGGCGGTGGTCGATCCCGACACGGGGCGGGTGCTCGCCTATCTGGTGCCGGCAGCGCAGCGACATGCCACGCTCGCGGCCGCGCGGCGGCTCGGGCACAGTGCGGCGGAATCTGGCCCCCGTCGCACGCTCAGCGACGTGCTTGGTGGTGTCCAAGAGGACGTCGCGTGATGCTCGGGATCGAAGAATGGCCGCGCTGATCTACTCGCAACGAAAGTTGATAATCGATGGCGACGGTGTACATCGAAAGTTCCATCGTCAGCTACCCGCGACAACGTCCCAACTCGCAGGTTGTCATGGCCGCTCGTCAGCTTCTGACGCACCAGTGGTGAGATGACGAGCGCGACAATGAATCGTGACACGATTATCGACGCGATTCACCGAACACGTCAGCAGATGGCTGAGAAGTTCGGCGGCGACATCGCGGCAATTCTCGAAGACGCTCGGAAGCGGCAGGAAGCTTCGGGCGCGCGGAATTGGCAAGGTCCACCGTCGAACAAGGCGTTGAACCCGATCGGGAACAAGCCGGCTAGCTGAGTCAGCGAGGCGCCGAAAGGGATGACGTGGAAAACCACCATCGCCTCGGGGATGAACAGGCCGCTGATGGTGATGCCCTGCCGGATCTGCTCCGGCTTCGTGGGAGGGTGGGGCATTGAGGTTGCTCTCAGATGACGATGGCCGCTTTGCTGGTCGTTTCTCCTCCATCGGAGGGGCTGTGGCTCGAAGTTGAGTCCGTCCGGTCGAGCGACCCACGAACGGATCATACCGTGGTTCGGCTCGTAGCCTCAAGTGTCCATCGAATAAGATGGCTCAGGCAATTGATGACGCAAGTCTTTTTGGCCGTGAGCTTTCCGAATTTCGGGCGGCCGGCGCAACATCGCTGAAGACCCTTTTTGTCAAATGACCGTCAAATAAGACGCCACTACCTCCGGTAGGAATGGTAACTGGCGTGTTTCTTTCTATGCTTCGAGATGGTCCGCCTTTTGGGGCAGGATGCGTGATCTGGGGGGCTCGGTCGTCGCGAAGACAGTGCCGTCTTTGCGGCTTCTGGGCCACCGTGCTGGGACTTCGGACCGCGGCCATCGGCGTAAGTCCTTTGTCTGTAACGACCGGAAAGCCGGACCATCTCCAAGGGGCGAGGGATGCTGACTCGAAACGGACGAATTCTTTTTTCTTTTGGCAACTGGATCGGGGTTTTTGCTGATCGTTCTAGTAGGCAGGGTATTCGTTGTCGGATGCCCGATTTTCATCCTCAATTAGCGAGCTCCAACCTTTGATCGTCAGGTCGCGAACACGGCATTTCTTCGCCCTTTCAGGGCGTGCCGGCCATCAATGGCCCCGGGCTCAGAACCGCTGGTCGCACGAGACGGTTTTTGGGCGAAACACGAGGCAGGACCGCCACTGGGCGCTTCTGAGACCGGCCGATTTACACCGGTGTACGGATGCTCGAAAAACACCCGGATCACTGCCATTTACTGCCACAATTTGTTGTGTTCGTTTGTTCATTTATGACATAGAGATTCGTTCCGCATGTCGAATCAGCATGGGAGGATCGGATCTGACGCGGGCGTTGTCCGGCATTGCAAAACCTCGTGGCAGTGAACGGCCCAAAACTGCCATGACCAAATTCGTCGCTTGTTCACTATGTGCGGCGGCTGGGCCGCCGTGCTGGGACATTGGTCCGCTACGATGTCGCGCCGATTCGGGGCTGGGAAAGAAAGCGCCGGGATCATGCCGTTGGTTCGACGTCGGTCTTGGCGCTCGCAAATGCCGGCTCGGCAGGAGACTCGCCCTGGGGCGGTTGCCAATCTCGCGATTTACACGGGTCATGCAGTGTCCCGGCCTGGAGCCGATCGTCTGCAGTCGCTGTGGCGCAAAGGGGATCGTCATTCGCAAGTATTTGTGGCATAAAGATTTGCATCAAATCGCACGGCGCACTCAAAAGGATCGTCATTCGTAACTCCTTTTGTTGCAAGGAGATGACGACGATGACGATGTTTTTGGGGGTCAGCCCGAGCGATGTGTGCGATTGGGACACAAAGGCGAGCGCAACCGATCAACGGATCAGGGAGCCCCCGGCGTCGGATTGGCGGAGCGGCTGCGGCATGAAGGGGATTGAGGCACGCGCGGTGCAGAGATCCTCCGGTGGGGGACACTCGACCGCCAGAGCCGTGAATCCGACAGAGCGCGTTCCTACGAGTGCGAACAGGAGGACGGAGGCGCTCGCTTGGCCGGCTCGGCGGGAGCCTCAAGTGAGTAGGACGGAGGGCGGAGGACGGATGCGGCTCGGCGGGAGCCTCGCAATCCCGAACGCGTGCGGGTCATCCCGTTGGGCCATCCTCCGCCATCATCGCCACGCGGAGGCTGAGTGAACGGTGGGTGTCTTGCGCGGCTCGGTACACTCTTCGCGCCTCTTCGATCGTCACGCACTCGAATTCAATCACATCACCCGATTTGAGCTGGCCCAGGCGGTCGATATCGGCGGAAATGATCTGGGCGACGTGCGGGTAGCCGCCCATCGTGCCGCACGCGACACCCAGCACGATCAGTTGGCCGCCGGCAACCTGGACGGTCCCGGGCAATACCGGCGTTGAAAGTCGCTCGGGATCGGAGTAGACCGTGATGGGGTCGCCCTCGAGCCTCAAGCCTGTTCGGTCGTGCCGTGGTCCGACGCGAAAGCGCCGGCGATGCCAAAACTCGTTGTTCAAGTCGGGATTTGATCGGGCGTCGGGGCCGGCGACGATCCGGAATGGTGCGGCCCCAGGAGCTTGCCATGGTGCATCAGCCAGATGACGGGTAAGAACACTCGCGGCCGCGGCGGGCAGGTGCTCGCCTGCTCGCACCGGCACTTCGCTCGAGCGGCTGCCCAGTACGGGAGACGTGCACCAGCCTCCTTTCACGGCGAGGTATGTCCGAGCACCCGACGTGGTCGACCCAAGCACAAGCCGATCGCCTTCGCTCAGCGAGAAGCTCGAGGGAATGCACAGAGAGTGTTCTGACTGGTCCACCTGGCCAATCCGCGCCTCGATCGGAGCACCCGCCAGGGCTATCGCCAGCGGTTGTTTTGCTTCATAGGTCCCGCCGTGGAGCGTCATCTCCAGGACGGCGCAACCGGGAGAATTGCCGAGCAGGGCGTTGGCCAAGTCGGCCGAGCCGCGGTCAAAGGCGCCGGCGGCTGAGACTCCCCACGCGGCATAGCCTGGACGGCCCCCGTCCTGGATGGTGGTGCACACGCCCGGATTTAACACGACCAAGCCCATCAGCCGGAACCGTTTCCGAAGGACCAGACCGCAATGGCGTGGTCGGTCAAGACCCGACGTACGAGCGCCGCGTTGGCCACGGCGCCGGGGTCGTCGCCGTGAATGCAAAGAGTTGTGACTCGAGCCTCATTGACCAGGCGAATGACCTGTTCCTCGATTTCCCATGGTTCACGCAGGACTGCTGCTGGGTCGCTACGGGGCGTGAGCGATCCGTCGCTGCGATAACGGCGGTCGGGGAAACCCTCCGCGAGGTAGACAACGCCGTGCTCGCGCGCCTCGGTCTCGAGCACCGTTCCAGGCTGACCGAGGAGCGGCCAGCCCAGTGCGCGAACGGACTGGACGACGGCGCGCGCGACATGGGGCTCGCGCTGGGCCTGGTTGTAGAGGGCACCGTGAGGCTTGAGGTAGCAGACCGTCGCACCTTCCTGGGCTGCCAGGGTCATGAGAGCCGTGATCTGGACGGTGATGATGTCGATCAATTCGACTGTACCGAGCTTCTGGTCGCGACGGCCGAAGCCGTCCCGGTCGGGATAACTGGGATGCGCGCCGATCAAGATGCCCCGGGCCGCCGCATCGCGAAGCGTCTGCCGGATCATGTGCGGAGTGCCGGCATGGGCGCCGCAGCAGATGCTCGCGGATGTGACCAGGTCGAGCAACGCGTGGTCGTTCGGGAAGCCTTCGCCCAGGTCGGCGTTCAAATCGATTGAGCGCGGCGTTGCCGGTCGTCTTTCATCAGAGTCGCTCATGCAGTCTGGCCTCAAATGCTGCGGCGGAGATTGGCTGGAACCGGATGCGGTCGCCGGAGGAGATCGAGAAGTAGCCGGTTTCCACGTCGGCGATGCACAATGGCGTCGTCCCGAGCAGGTGCCATCCTCCGGGCGATTGTTGCGGATAGATCGCCGTCTGCCGGCCTGCGATGGCGACGGAGCCGGCCGGTACCCGAAGGCGAGGCGAGTCGCGGCGAGCGAGTCCGCAGAGGGCCGGCGGCAGATAGCCTGCGTAGGGAAACCCGGGGAGAAAACCGACTGCGAAGACGTCGTAATCGACCGAGCTGTGAAGCGCGACGACCTGGGCGGCGGTGAGCCCGAGACGAGCGGCCACCACGTCCAGGTCGGCTCCGTCGTAGAGCACTGGAATCACTACGCGACGGCCCGCCGAGCGAGCCTCGGCCGTCACGTCGAGGGACAAGAGCTGCGATTCCAGGTCGGGGAGGTTGACGTCGTCGGGATCGGCGAAGACAGCCACCGATCGATAGGCGAGGACGACATCCCGAAGGCCCTGGCATCTCGCCGCGCGAACGGCCGCGGCCCAGTCACGGGCTTCACCTTCGCCGGCGAAATGTGCCAGGAATGCGGCGTCACCAAGCGGCTCGATCAGAGTAGGTTCCATCAGGGGGCTGTTACTCGCTATGATTGATCGTGTGCCCGCTATAACGGAGTTCTATGCGGACGGCACGCGGAGTGTGCTTGCTACAACGGAACTGGGGCCGGCCGGAGTCCAGTTTAACCTCGGGCAGCGGCGAGGGACACGAGCGATGATCAATACTTTGCTGGCTCTGGGTCTGCTGTTGATCGGGCCGGAATGGTCGCGCGGGGAATCGGCCCCGTCATCAGCCGCAGATCGTATCACGTTGCGGGATGGGTCGGTTGTTCTGGGTGTCGTGAACGCGACGACGCCGGGTCCGCGCGGCTCGGTGGAGTTTCTCGTCCGCCGTGATTGGGCCGAGAAGGCGATCAAGTCACGCGCGCAGCAGTGGGACCGGTCGACGGCCGCGAGCGTGCGGCAGGCAGTGGATCAGAGGCGGAAAAGGCTCCAGTCATGGCGGCTCGATCGAGCAGCGCATGCGGAGGCCAACGATCGCATCCTGAAGTGGATCGATGGAGAGATCGGGCGAATTTCCGGCGGGGCACCGCCGAAGTCGGTTCTGATGGCTGTGCGGCTGTCGCGTAGCGAGGTGCGGGGATTGGAACGGCACCCAGCCGGAACCGAGAGGATGCTCCGGCTCGCCTGGTTGTGCAAGCTGCCCGACCCCGAAACAATGCCGCTGGACGAGCTGAGAGACGCCCTCGAGGGTCGGGGCTATGCACTGGACGCGGAAGGCCGGTCGCAGCCGGTGGCGCTCGATGCGCTCTTGCCGCCGGCGCCGGAGCCCGAGCCGGTGTGGCTGGCCCGGCGCACGGCCAGCGAGCTCGCGGTTGATCCGGACCTGCGATTCCTTCGATTTCAGGACACGGTGCTGCCGGATTCAGGCACGGGAGGGATTCCGGGCGGTGTGGGTCTTTCGAATGTGATGTCCGACCTCAAGCGATTACTCGATCCCGATCAAGCTGAGCAGGCCGATCCTTTCCTCGAGAAGCTCAAGGCCATCGCGGCCAAAGGTAGGGCCGGCGCGGTCGTCACCAAGCTTCAGATCGCGCCGGACATGAGCAACGTGACGGTCGAATCAACCCTCTGGGTTCGAGCAGGCGAGCGATGGTTTGCGTTCGGATCGCGTGCCGCCACGGTCCGGCCCGAAGACCTGGGAGCCGAGGCTGGAAAGGGCCTTGAGGCCGATCCGCAGATTCAGGGTGCGTTCAAGGTCGTCGAGAGCTTGGGGCTCGGGGCGATTCCCGCCGAGCTCAAAACCCGCAGCCTGCGCATCGGTGCGGCGACCGAACGCGCGCTGGGGATGGCCAGGTCTGCGTTCAACGACGATCTGCAAGCACTGGCGCTGCCGGTCCTCGAGCCCGGCAAAGACGCGGTTGCCCCGAAGTGACATTCAGCGAATGCCGAGGTAGACACTCAAGCCGGGATAATGGCGGTGCTCGCGGAATCGGATGGGACCGATTGGATTCGGTGCGACCGGCTGGCTCAACCGTCGCGAGCCCGCTGCATAGTAAACGACATAAGCATTCTTCAAGATGCCAGGTTCGGCCTGAGCTTCGCGGAATCCGATGACGTTGCAACCGGCGGGCGTGTAATAGCGGGCGGTCTCGACCTCGACGTTCCGCTCGGGCACGTTCGACGCGACGATGACGAGAAGCTGGCCACCGGGACTGCGAGCGCGCTCTGCGGCGAGCTCGAGCGAGAAACCACGCCAATCCGCCTTGAGCTCAGGGTCGTAAACCACGGGAGGAAGGGCACGCAGCGAAACCAACGCGAGTCCGGCCAAGATGGGATAACGGGCCCACGCGGGTAGCCTGCTCAATCCCGACGCCACGAGCAAAAGATACGCCGGCGCAACGAAGACTGTGTACCGCGCCGGACCGAAGACTGGATGGAACCGCCAGGAATACAGATAGAGCGCAAACGGCGGGAGGATCAGCCAGCAGAGCAGGATCGCCGAGACGTGTGTGGCCTCACGGTTCGAGCCGGTGGAATCACGCGCTCGGCCAATGATTCCCAGCGCGATCAACGAGGTGAGCCCGAGCAAGAGCAGCGCATTCCCGCCGATGAAGGAGATCGGCGTTCCGAGCAGGAACCGAAGAGGCAGGTGCTCGCTCAAAAACTCGGGTGGGTGATCGAAGTAGTTACCGATCCAGGGAAGGATCAGCATCGCCGCCGCGAGGTGGACCGCCAGCCAGCGTCCGAGGGCACGCAGGCTCGCCCCGGCATCGAGCAGCCCGGCGATAGCGATTGCAGAGAGCATCAAGAGACCAAGTGGGTGCGAATAGACCAAGGCGGCCAGACAGGCAACGTACGCCATCGCCTTGCTCACGGTGAATGACTGACGCAAGGCCAGCAGCAAGCTCCAGCAGAGACAGGTCACGAGCACAAGCCATGCGTACATGCGAGCTTCACGAGAATAGACGATCAGGAGTGGGCTCAAGGCGGCGAGCCAGGCGGCCCAGAGGCCAGTCGCCGGGTCGAAGGCGGCGCGGCCGATCTGGTAGACGAGCAAAACGGTGGCGATTCCGCAGAGGACGGAGAATGAGCGAGCGGCAAATTCCGACGTGCCGAACGGCTGGAGCCAGATCTGGAGCAGAAGCGGATGCAAAGGCGCACGCGTCGCATCGATTTCAAACAGACGGTTGACAAGCTCGCGTGCGCTGCCGGAGCGGGCCAGCCGCATCGTCACGACTTCGTCGTACCAGAAGCTGAGCCTGCCAAGCTCAAAGAAACGTAGGCCGGCCGCGACGAGTGCGATCGCCGCACAGACGCAAGCATCGAGCGCCGGGATCCGCGCGGCGTTCGCCTGCGGGTGTGGGACTTTTGCCGCCAGAGGCTCTGGGGACGGCGGATTGGTCATGGTGGAGGCGGATCGCCGTGGCTGTCCGCCGGCGAAGGCTCTGCGCCCTTGAGCTGATTGGCTTTCGCACGTTGCAGCATCTGGTCTCTCTGAGCAATCTTCTGGAGCCCTTCCAGATAGTCGAGAACGTCGGGATGAAGGTCGCCGTGGCTATCGTATCCCGAATGGTGTCTTTTCTGGATCAAGCGGTACCAGCAGACGTCGAGCACCGGCTGAGCCAGCAGGAACGCGCCCAGCGCGAAGGTGAGTCGTGCTCCGCCGGGCCGCGCAAGCGCGGCGGCGCCTTCGGCGACGAGCAAGTGAACCGACGGAACGAGGAACAGCAAGAGACGGCCGTGGAACGGGTATCGATGCAGCATGGAAGCCAGGAGCGCCACGAGAATGGGCGAAACCAGGAGAATCAAGCCGCCCTTCCACCTTCGCCCTAACGACCAGGCGCCAAGCAGAAATAAGCCCAAGCTGATGAAGACCGAGGGTAGGACCCCGAGCGGAGTGAGGACGCCTGACGGTGAATTGAGCAGGTTGATCGACTGCAAGAACATCTGCTGGAGCTGGGCGAGAGAGCGAGGTGGAAACGGCAAAAAGGCGAATGCCCACCAACGCTCGAGGGCCCAGCCGTCGGAAATGAGCTCGATTGAAATTCGATAGCAGACGGCGAAGCTCAAAGCCCAGAAGAGGCTCATTGCGAAAAAAGCGAGCGCCCTGCCGAAGTCCTTGAGCGCTGCAGCCCTCAAGATCAGAAACGTTCCGACGCCTGAGAGCACGAGTGCGAGGGGATGCGAGAACCAGACGCCGATCGCTCCGAATATCGTGAGCAACACGAGTTCTCGCCGCGAAGTGGCGATCGCACTCTGGCGCGTTGCCGGGGGGCCGGCCGCCAAGAGCAGTACCGAGAGGGTGAGCATCACGTCGCTGCTGTACTGCTTGATCTCGACCGAGTAATACAGCATCCAATCGGTCAGTGCGAAGAGCCCGACGGCGATCGGAACGGCCGCGGCGGTGAGGTAACGGCGCGCGACCGATCTCATGAGGAACATCGAAGCAATGGAGCAGAAGAACGGAAGGAGCCTGGCGGCGGGCGGGAACGGCAGGGGGAGCAGGATCAACAGTCGCTCGAGGGCGATGAAACCTGGAGGCGCGAGCTGGCCGTCGGAGAGGGGCGTTCGAAAGTCATAAAACGCGATCCCGACGAGGTTCCTCTGCAGGAGCTCTTCGTCCAAGTAAAGAGGGCGGTTGTCGGCGTACTCGATCACGCGAAGAAATACACCAGCCGCGAGCAAGATCCAGGTCCAGGTGTCGCTGGGGGAATGGCCGCGCGGGGGCAGTCGATCGCCTCCGAGACCGGCGTCGTCTCGTCTTACGCGCGTGCGAGTCCCGAACATCGCCATACCTCATCACGTCGTCCCGGCCGGCCGATCGGCGGCTTGCCCCGTAAACAAGATACTCGAACCGGACGGGCGCATACAAAGCACCTCTTTGCGGAACCGCGATGACCCGATTCCGATAATTCGCTACACTGGTGCGCCGATTGCGTTTCTGCCTGATGAGCGGGGACCTGGTAACGCTTCGGCTCATTCGAGCGGGCAATAGAGTCCCGGTTTTTGCTATCAAGGCGCAAACTAATCGGGCCGTGGGTGAATACGACGAAGTGAAAGGGATTGCGTTATGGGACTTTTCGCGGGCAAAAAGGGAATGGTCCTGGGCGTTGCGAACGATTTCAGCATCGCCTGGGCCATCACGCAGAAGCTCCTTGCCGAGGGCGCAGAAGTCGGCTTCACCCACCTGCCCGGCGACAAGATGGAGCGCCGGGTTCGCAAGCTGGCCGACCCGATCGGCGCCAAGGTGATCACGCCTTGCGACGTACAGAATGACGAAGACGTCGCCCGGGTCTTCGACCTGGCCAAGGAAACCTACGGCAGCCTCGATTTTGTGCTGCACTCGATCGCGTTTGCACCGATCGAAGACTTGAAAGTTCCGTTCGTCCAATCGAGCCGGCAAGGCTTCAAGACGGCGATGGACATCAGCGTGTACTCGCTGGCGATCGTGGCCAGGCACGCGGCACGGGTGCTCTCGGAAGGAGGATCGATCCTCACGCTCACGTATCTTGGTGGTGAGAAAGTTATACCCGGGTACAACCTGATGGGCGTCTGCAAGGCCGCACTCGATGCGGCCGTCAAGTACCTGGCTTATGATCTGGGTCCCAAGAAGATCCGTGTGAATGCGGTCTCGGCCGGGCCGGTGAAAACACTGGCAGCCTCGGCGGTCGGGGATTTCGAGGATCTGGCCGGGCTGTACGTCGCCGTCGCTCCCCTGGCGCGTAACATCACGCGTGAGGAAGTTGGCTCGGCCGGAATGTTTCTGCTTTCCGACCTGGCCAGCGGAATCACCGGCGAGATCATGCACGTCGACTGTGGCTACAGCATCATGGGCTCGCCCGGCCGTGCGATCGAGGCCGCCAAGCAGGCGATGAAAGACCTCGCGAGCAAGACTTGAGGCGTTTTCCCTGTGCGGCCGTCTCATCTTCGTCCGTGTCCTCCGGAAGAGCCGATCGCGGTGGGGATCGGCCTGATCTGCCGTGATGGCTGTTTTCTGGTGCGGCAGCGCCCGGCAGAGACGGTCTATGCCGGCTACTGGGAGTTTCCGGGCGGGAAGTGCGAGCCCGGCGAGCTTCCCCTCGAAGCCGTTGAGCGAGAATGTTTTGAGGAGACGGGCTTACACGTCGTAGTGGGGAGGCTCAGGCGCAAGACGCTGCACCACTATCCTCACGGCTTGGTGGAGCTTCATTTTCATGACTGCACGCCGGCAGATTCGAGCGCCGAGCCGGCCGCCCACACCGGCTTCCGCTGGGTGAGACCCGGAGACCTGGCCGCGTTGCAGTTTCCCGAGGCGAATGAAGCTGTCGTCGAGGAACTGATGCGGGAAGCGGAGGGAGCTTGATTAATCTCGGCTCGATGAAGGCACGGGGTTCGGGTTCAGGGGGATCGACGGCTCGCGGTCGACGACCTGATCGATCAGGCCGTATTCCCGGGCTTCCTCCGGCGACATGAAGCGGTCGCGATCGGTGTCGTCCTGCAGGCGCTCAAGGGTTTGGCCGGAGTGCTTCTGATAGATCTGGTTAAGCTGCTTCTTCATCCGGATAAATTCCTCGGCATGAATCAAGATGTCGGTCGCGGTTCCTTCCATGCCGGCCAGCGGCTGGTGGATCATGATGCGGCTGTGGGGCAGGGCGTTGCGTTTGCCTCTGGCGCCGGCGGCGAGCAGCAGGGAGCCCATGCTGGCGCACTGGCCGATGCAATAGGTGGCGACGTCGCACGGGACCCATTGCATCGTGTCGTAGATGGCCAGGCCTGCAGTCACGCTGCCGCCCGGGCTGTTGACGTAGAGGTGGATGTCGGCCTTGGCGTCCTGATGGGCCAGGACAAGCATCTGCGCGACGACGAGGTTGGCGACGGTGTCGTCGATCGTCGAGCCCAGAATGATAATTCGATCTTGAAGCAGGCGGGAGTAGATATCCATCGCCCGCTCTTCACGACCGCTGCGTTCGATCACGATGGGGACCAGTGGCATGATTCTCTAACCTTCTCGAAGAGATCAAGAAGCGGGGGAAGCAGGCGCGCCTTTTTCCAGGCCGGCGATGCGCCCTACGACCTCATCGACCAAGCCGTATTCCTTGGCCTGAGCGGCGGTCAGATAACGATCGCGTTCGGTGTCCCGGGAGACGCGCTCGATGGGCTGGCCTGTGTGTCTCGCCAGGATTTCGTTGATCACCTGTTTGCTTCTGACGATCTCCTCAGCCTGGATCTCGATGTCGGAGACCTGCCCGCCGACCTGGCCGTATGGCTGATGGATCATGATCTTCGCATGTGGGAGAGCGTAGCGGCGGCCCTTGGACCCGCCGGCCAGCAGGACGGCGGCGCCCGAGGCAGCCAATCCGATGCAGTAGGTTGCGATCGGGCACTCGATGAACTGCATTGTGTCGTAGATCGCCAGGGTGCTCGAAACGCTTCCGCCGGGGCTATTGATGTAGAAGCTGATCCCCTGAGTTCGATTCTCGTACTGAAGGAACAGGAACTTCATGACCGCCAGGTTGGCGACTGCGTCGTTGATTACACCTTCGAGAAAGACGATGCGGTTCTCGAGGAGCATGTCCCCCAAGGTCATCTGACGCTGCCGGGTGTAGTCGCGGTAGCGCTGTAGAAATGGGTCGGCCAGGGGTGGTTCAGGGGCCATGGAACGTTCCTTGAAAATCAAGTATCGCTGCCAGTTTCCGCGGGCGCGGCCGGCGTCTTGAGGACAAAATCGATGGTATCGACGTCCTCTTCCGGCTCGATCATCGTCTGGATGTCTTCGACTACCGTATCCTCGAGTATGCGATCGATGACTTTGCGCTCGAGTATCTGCGTCATGAGAGAGTCGGGCCCACCTTCCTTTTCGACTCGAGCCGCGCACCCGTCGGACGCTTTCATCCGTGCGCGCGGCGATCGCTTCGATTTCGAGAGCGGCGTCTTGCTCGGTCACTTCGATCTTCTCGACATCGGCGATGCGGCTGAGCAGTAACAGCTCCTTGAGCGAGCGGAGGGTCGTCTCGTGCGCGTTGGCTCGAATCTGGGCTTCGTTAGCTCTGATCTCTTTGTCGGACTTGCCTTCGCGCCTGAATTGCCCGACCAACCGCTGTATTGTGGCCTTCTCTTCGCGCGCCACCAGATCGGTGGGCAAGTCAAACGGTGTCTGCCTGAGCAGTTGGTCGACGATCTGGCGGTGCATGGCCTGTCGTTGCTCTGAGTGGATCTTGCGCTTGAGCATCTCGGCAATGGCTCCGCGCAATTCGTCGAGATTTTCGAAGCCCATCGAATCAAAGAATTCGTCGTCCAATTCGGGAAGGCGCAGCCGTTTCAAGTCGTTTATCAATACCTTGACGCTGATCGTGGCCCCCCGCAGTTCTGGGTCTTCGACGGCAGACCCGAGCGTTGCTTGGACCTCCCGAGTCTGCCCGCGCACGGCCCCCGCGAGCGCGTCTCCGGCGCCCATGATCGTGCCATTTTGAAAGCGAAGCTCGGACTGAAGGCGGAACTCGGCTTCTTTCAACTCATCGAGCACCTGGCCGCTCTTGCCTGAGAAGGTCAAATCGGCGGTGATGTAATCGCCAATCTCCGCGTTGCCTTCGAGCTTGGGAACGATCGTTCCTCGGCCTTCCAGGAATCGATTCAATTGCTCATCAATATCTTTATCGGTGAGTTCTGCGACCGGCCGCTTGACCTTGAGCCCCTTGTAGGCGGGCATGTTGAATTGCGGGCGCACCTCGATGTCCATCTCGAAGCTCATCGGCCCGGTTTCGGGGATTTCGATCGCGTCGATGTCAAGCCGGGGCTGAACGATCGGTTCGAGCTTGTATTCCTTATCGATCTGGTCGAGCGACGACATGAGCAGGCTGGACTTGACCTGCTGCGAGACCTGCTTGCGAAAGCGCTTGATGATAAGCTGCCGCGGGGCGTGGCCCGGCCGAAATCCAGGAACGGCCGCATCCTTCCGCAACGACTCGAGCGATTCTTCGTACTGGAGGTCGATCTCCGATCTGGGGATCGAGATCTTCAAGTGTTTCTTGCAGGGGCCGGCGTCCGTGATCGAAACTTCCAGCTCAAGCTTGCGCTTGGCTTCAACCCCATCGGGTGCCTCGGCCACAGCGGTCGACTGTTCGGGTTCGCTCTCACCAGTGCTCATCGCTCGAATTTCCTCATTTCGCGTCCGGCCGGAATGGCTTGGTCCCCCATCACGCACAAGACGCGCTCGAGCGAAAGCCGCCGACCCAGGATGGTATCGATCAAGAGCGGGAGAAGGGATTTGAACCCTCGACAGCCACGTTGGCAACGTGGTGCTCTACCCCTGAGCTACTCCCGCATGCACCCGCAATATCAGAAGATGCGCCCGAGATCAACAGAGCCTCTCGCTTTTCTCAACTCCATCCGAAACCAGAATCAGTATAGGGCGGCCACCCGGGAATTCAAGCCACGAGTCGCAAAACGGGCGTTCACCGCTTCGCGGCTTCGACGCTTTCTAATTGCGTCCGGGCGCGCCATCGGATAGCTTTACATACGATGGCTTTCCATCAGTCCACTCATCTCGCCTGCAACGTCGCAAAAACCAACGGGCCATCTTCGATGAACTATGTACTCCAGGTCGTGCGGGGCCGAAGCGCAACTACCACACTCAAGCTGACTGACAATGTGACCAGCCTCGGACGTCATGACGACTGCGTCATCCGCATAAAGTCGGCCCAGGTCAGCCGGCGGCATTGCGAGCTTTACGAGGTGGGCGGCCAGCTCATGCTCCGTGATCTGGGTAGCTCCAATGGGACATACGTCAACGGCAAACGCGTCACGGGCGAACAATCGTTGAAACACGGGGACGAACTCACAGTCGGGGCGGTGACGCTACGAGTCGCCAAAATCGGCAAACCGGTGTCTCCGCTTCCGGCCAGCCCTGAGTCCAAACCCAAGGCGGGCGATACTGCGGTGGTCGAGGCGATCGTTGACGATTCCGCTGATGCGGATGCTGCCGCGGACGCGGACGACGAAGAATTCGAAATGGAGTTTGACGACGGTGAGCCCGTACCTGAGATCGAGGGTATTCCTCTGGCCGATGACCTGCCGACGGAACCGACTCGCCCACTGGCCGCATCCAAGAGCACGTCGTCGAGCGACCCGACAGTTACCCTGGAGGGCGCCAAGAAGTCCGTCAAATCCACCAAAGGCGGAGAAGACGACGCAGTCGCTGACTTCCTCCTCGAGCTCGACTTGGATGATGATGAGTGACCGATCCCTCACGCAGGCTCTCGATCACGTAATCCAGCATCCAGCCACAGAATCAGGGTGAATTGCACCTATAGATGATGTTGCTTTGTTTGAGCACTCGCGCGTACTAACGGCGCCCGGAGAAGAAAGTTTCCACCTCGCACCGATCGCCTCATCGCGAGTATTAGTTCTTTCCTGGAGGGCGCTTAGGGAAGATCGATTTGGGATTTACCCTCTTCTGGACGAGTCAATTGCTGGCCATTTTGCGCAGAACTAGTCGCATTTTTGAACGGATGTCGTAATAGTATGCGGTAGCGGGTACGGTTGATGGCACAGTTGCCTGACCGCGCAATCCGATCCAGTCCTCCAAGCCGCCATTCTTGCAAGAAATTTGCCTGTATCTTCTCCGATTCTCTCAAACCGCCGTCAACTTTTGTTGAACTTTGGCAGCTTTGTCGACAATCGTATTGATTTCTCCCGCAAAACGCTTTAAATAGCTGTAGGTGCTCGATCGCGTGTGCCGATCCGCTTGGCACCTTAAGCTGAACTCATTGGCACACGATTGCTTGTAGGAATTTGCTAATGGCACGTCGGAAGACTCTCCCAGAATCCGTTCGGGCCAAGCTTGCCTTGGCTGAACGACTTGCGCAGTTACGAGCCGAGCTATACGGTGACCGGGGCGGGCCCGAGATGGCGCGGTGCTTGGGCATTCCCGTCCGGACCTGGTACAACTACGAAGGCGGAGTCACCGTTCCCGCCGAAGTGATTTTGAAAATCATTGAGCTTACGTCAGTCGAGGCAGCGTGGTTATTGCACGGTGAGGGGCCGAAGTTCCGAAGTGCGCGGCCGGAGCGCATGCCGAGCGTCGGAAGCCCGTCGGTGACCATCGGTGCTTTGCTGCGAACGGCCCTCGAGCTTCTTGAAGAGAAGAACGAGCGAATCCGACCGGGTTCCGCTGGCGAGGGCAGTCCCGACGTGCCTCTTGCGGTCGACCGGCTCTATGTGGAGCCCGATGTCTCGACCGCCAGCGCGGATCGTCGGGCCTTTCGCGAGCACATCAGCACGACGAGCACGGAAGACACGCTTGTGTCTCAGATCGATGAGAGCGTGCGAGTCACGGACTCTCGCCGCGAGTGGCTGGCGGCGCAGCGCGAGAACCGGTGCGTTTTCGTCAGCGGAGACGCGATGGCCCCAATAATCGCCGATGGCGCGTCGGTCGGTTATGCCAAGGAAGAGGAGGATGTGAAGCAACTCGACGGCAAGCTCGTGGTGGCCTGGCTGGACGATCAACCGGTTGTGCGCTGGTTCGAGCAATGCGGTCGCTACGCGCTGCTTCGAGCCCAGAATCCGCGTACCGTTCCCCAGCAGGTACTGGTCGACCTCGACGACAACGTGCACAAGCGTTTTCGTCGCGTCTTGTGGGTTAACACGCCGCATTGAACGGCTGGTCGTTGGATTCTGCGTTCGTCCGGGTAAACGACGCATGTCTACCAGCTCAGATACTCCTCGTAACACGGGAAAACGAGGACCTTCCCGTCGCCGATCCTCCCGGTGCGCGCCTGGCCCACGATCGCCTTGATCGCGGCGGGTGCGTCTTTTTCGCGCACCAGAACTGCGAGCTCGACCTTGGGAACGAATGACGAATTGTATTCACTGCCGAGGTACTGGTGCAGGCGGTCCTTCTGCCTGCCGTAGCCCATCGCCTCGCGGACAGTTCCGGCGAGCACGTCGACCGATTCCAGCGCCGCCAGCACCGCTTGGGCGCGGAACGGCTTGACCATGGCGATGATCTGGACGACACGGTCGCGGTGAACCAGGCCTTCCTGGTCGCCGGGCTGCGAACGGTTGTCTCCGCGATCGTCCGGTTGGGTCATGAGCGGCTCCCGTTGAAGAGCAGGGTGCGCTGGGGCCGCCCTGCGGCGCCTCGCGCTACTGATTGCGGCGAGATACCGTATACCACGCCACCCGAGGCTTGACATCACGCTCGATCCTACCGAGAGTAAATTATTATCCGGAAGCAAAAAACAACCAACGCCTTCGCCATGCACGAGGTTACTGATGAAACGGGCTCTCGCGGTCCTGGCCAGCGCGTCCTTCGTCCTGGCGATTGGATGTAGGGACTATGACATCCGGCTCGAGAAGACGTTGGAAGAAAGGAAATACGAAAAGCGTCTGAATGAAAACCTGGAAGCGGCCCCGAGCACGGGAATGCTCAAAGGAGACTCGATTTTCGTCCGCCCTCCACTGGGGCTCGAGGGGCCAACCCAGGCTTTCGGCCTGACTGGCGCGGAAGCCGGGAGATTTGATATCGAGAACAGCTTCATCGATGCGAAAAAGGGGACGAGTCTCCACGTGGTTGCTCGAGTCAAGAAGCCGAAAGCCGCGCCAAACGCCAAGAAGGCCACCCCCGCCGAGCCGGTCGGCCGCGGCAAGTTCCTCGACGACGTCGTCGAGCTAGTCAAGGCGGCCTATAGCATCGAGCTCGCACCGCAGAGCTCAAGTCTGAGCCGCATAGCCATGGAAACCGAGTGAACGACTACAAAGCGGTGAAGAAGGATCTGACGACGAAGGAAGTCGAGGTGTACGTCTACACTGAGCCAAACGGTATCCACGAGGTAGCGCTGATCTTCGAGTTTCCCAAGGACCAGAAGAATTTCATGAGTCCAAAGATCGGGCACTGTCTGGAGAGTTTCGCCGTCGGCAAGCTTGCCGAGCGGTTTTTCGACGGGGCGACTTCGTCAGACGTGGATGCCAGCGGCGAAATGGTCGCGCCCGCCGGTCAACCGCCGCCAATCTAGCGCGAGGCCCGGATCAACAGCCAGCGCCCTTCGCTCTCAGTCCGTGCGACTGCGTGGCCATTCATTCTTGACGTGGCCGGAGCCGCTGCGCTCGTCGCTCCTCGCAATCAATTCCTCGCGCAGGATGGTCATCCCGGGTGGAGCGTCGATCCCGAGACGAACCTGGTTTCGGTCGAGCTTTACAATGGTGATCCGAATATCGCGTCCGATCACGATCTGCTGCAATTGCTTCCGGGTCAAAACCAGCATCCCAGCCTCCTGGCGGTCCGGCTCACGTGACATCCTCGTGTCGTTGTCAATGACTATAGTTTCGTAGGCTCTCGGCTGCCGGCGACACGATCTTGACACTTTCCGAGAGCGATTCGAACAGTTTCTTCGCTCGAGGAGTTGTTTCGCGAACCTTTACCGGCAACGAATCGCCGGCCTTCCGGGTTCGATCAAGAAACTCGCGAGCAAGAGTCAAACCTTTGAGGTGCTGTTCATCCTTCGAGTAGGCACTGGCAAGCTCGAAAAGGGTCAAGAGCGTCTCCGGGTGATCATCACCGAGCTTCAGCCGGCGCTTTGCGAGGGCGTTTTCCAGCAATCTGACCGCCTCGGAGATCCGTCCCATCGACTGATATGCCCGCGCCATCCCGCACATCGCGGTCAGTACGGTGGGATGATCGTCACTGAGCTTCGCCCGCAGCTTGGGAATGGTCCGTTCGTAAAGCTCGATCGAATCGGTGTGCCGGAGCCCGGCTTCGTAAGCCCGCGCCAGGTTGTTCATGGTAACCAGTGTGGTGAGGTGATCCTCACCCAGCGTGGCGCGCAGCTTCTGGAGCACGGTCTCGTGGAGCGGGATGGCCCGCCCAGCCTCACCGGTGGCGGCATAAGTCACGGCAAGATTGTCGATGATCGTCAGCGTGTCGGGGTGAACGTCTCCCAACCGGGCGCGTATCTTCTCGAGCGCCGCCTCGTAGAGCGGAACGGCGCGGGCCGCTTGGCCGGAGTCCCAGTAAGCCACCGCCAGGTCGTTCAGCGATTCGATCAAATCCGTCGGATCTGGATCGTGGCGGGCCTTGCGCCGGGCCAGCGTTTGCTCGAGGATGATGATTGCCCGTTCATATCGGCCCGCATCTTGAAAAGCCATCGCCAGGTTATGGAGAGCCCGCACGGTTTCCGGATCATCTTGGCCCAGCGTTCCACGACGGAGGGCCACCGCCCGCTCGAGTACCGGAAGTGACTTCTCGGGCATGCCGAGCCCGCCGAACGTCTGGCCGATCGCACTCAAGATCGTCGCTTCCATAAGAGGTTGATCGTGAAATGCTTCGTTGAGCTCTCGAACAGCTCGATCGAGCAGGTCAACGACCTTGAGCGAACGACCGTCGAGGGCCGGATCGGGCTTGCGGAACGCCGCGACCAGAAACTCGAGGGCCTTCTTGGCGCGGTCTTTTTCTTTGTTCGCCTGTGCCTCGCTGGCGACCGCGGCAGCTTGCTCGCGGCGAGCGGTTTCCAGGCTGTGATCGGCCACTTTTTGCAGGGCTTGGGCTTCCTCGGCTTTTTGCATGGCCAGAATTCTCAACATCTGCTCGTTGCGACGAGCAGCCGACTCGTTGCCCCAGGCCAGCGAGAGCACCGGCACAGCCAGCAAGAGCGCCAGAAGCGCCATGCCCGCGGCGGCGGCAGCGCCCGCCACGATTGGTTTATGCCGCCGGACCCAGCGACCGCACCGGTCAAGCCAGGGATCATTCCAGGCCGTAACCGCCTCGTCGGCCAGCCATCGTTCGATGTCCTCGGCGAGCAGCAGCGCGGTCTCGTAGCGCTCGCTCGGTTCGAGAGCCATCGCCCGCAGACAGATCGCTTCGAGCGCGGGTGGGAGCGACGCTTTGACGGCGCTCGGGCGTAGGAACCGGCCTTCTTGTACGTCGAGGAGAATCTGCTCGGTGTCGCCGTTAAACGGCCGCTGGTCTGTGAGCAGGACGTACAACGTGGCACCCAAGCTGTATACGTCGCTTGCCGGACCAAGCGATTCCAGTCGCCCCGCCGCTTGCTCGGGGCTCATGAACGCCGGAGTGCCGACAGTATGGCCGTCCAGCGTCACGCCGCCGTTGCCCAAACCGCGGTGCAGATTTCCCTCGAGCCTCGACGTCCGCGATTCGTCGGCGATCGTCTCTCCCGACTCAAAGCCGGGAATGACCTTCGCAACCCCCCAATCCATCACCAGCGTCTCGCCGAACGGGCCGAGCATGATGTTGCTCGGCTTCAAGTCACGGTGCAGAATCCCACGGCTGTTTGCATACGCAACCGGGTTACACACGTCCATGAATCTCCGGAGCAGCCATCGAAATTCCCGTCCGGTGAAATCGCCATCGAGCCCCGAATGAAAGCGGTGAATGGCCGACGACAGGTTCTCACCCTTTACGAACCGCATCGCGTAGTACGGGCGCCCGTCCTGGCCGGCCCCCAGACCATACACTGGAACGATTCCCGGATGTTCCAGGTTTCCAGTGATCGCGGCCTCGGCGACGAATCGCTCGCGACTCGAGGGATTCTGCGTGTGCCCCTGTTGCAACTGCTTGAGTGCGACCTGACGGTGCAGTTCGGTATCGATTGCGCCAAAGACCTCGCCGAGCCCACCCCTCGCGTGCAGCCATAATGTCCGATACCGTGAGCCGACCTCCATGCCAGCGCCGTCACAATGATCCGCAGCCTTCAACCCGTCTGTAGACATGAGATCACCCCGAACCTCGCGAAACGTCGGCTCATCGCGCCATGGCGTCGTCGAGACTCTGCCCGGCCTTGAGTCAAACCTAGAACAGTCCGAGAGTGCACGCGCTCCACTTCTGCGAGAATTTCGATGCGAATTCGGTTTGAGCGATGCCGCGAGCCTTGACGCCGTGCCGCCAGGATCGGTTGCCCTGGTGATTTCGGCTCATTTCCTTTAAGTTCGTGACCGGGCGCGGGGCGTGCCGCGCACCGTGGCCTGCCCACGAGGTATCAGTGAAAATGCGGATGCTCATAAATCGAGTTCGAGCGGTTCGGCGTGTCGCCGCTGTCAGCCTCGTGGGGTTTTTCAGTGTGGGTTCGATCGTCCGCGCCGATCTGATCTACTTCACCAGAGGGGGTAACGCCCAGTTGCCCGTAAATGTTGAGGCCAACCGCGTCCTGGTATCGATGCCCGACGGTCTGCTTGAGATTTCGCGCGACAACGTGCGCAGAATCGTTCCGGGTTTCTGGCCGCAGGCTGAATGGCCGGCGCGGCGCCGTGATGCAGTGACTGGCGGCTTTGATGCGCGATTCGCAGCCGCCTGGTGGGCTCTCGAGAACGGCTTGACCAGCGAAGCCGCCGAGGAAGTACGTGCGCTCCATCGCCTGGACCCGAAGCACGCGCCCACCGCGCGAATGGCTTCCGTTCTCGACCGGCTCGCCCAGCCATGTCCCGACCCGGATTTCGGTGCCTTTCAGAAGGCCCTCGGAATTGAGCCCAGCGTGGCGCGAGGGCCGCATGTGCTCTTGCTGCATCAGCACTCGCAGGCCGAGGCCGCCGAGCGCATCGAGTTGCTAGAGAGTGTGATTGTCGGGTTTCATCTGCACTTCGCAGCCCAGGGAGTCGAGCTCGTGACACCACGCCATCGCCTGGTTTCGGCCTGGTTCGCCGACAAGAAGGATTTTCTGGCCTTTCTTCACTCGGAAGCTGCCGACGCGTTTGCCACGACGCGAGGTTATTTTCATCCCACGTGGGGCGCGGTGGTTGCATTCGACGCGAGAAGCACCGATCAAGAAAAGAGCGCCAGGGAAAAGCTCGCCGCCAGGCGAGACGAATTGCATCGTTTCGGCCAGCAGTTGGATGGGGCGCCCGGCCGTGCGAGAATCCGGATCGAGTTGGGCGGTGAGCCGGTCCGCACCGTGGGCCGTTCCGAGGCGAGAGCGGCACTTGTTCGTCTCCAGGGTGAAATCTCGTGTGAAACCATGTTGCTGGATCTGGATCGGCGGTCGATTGATCTGGGCACGGCCGCCCACGAGATGATTCATCAACTTGCCGTTGAAAGCGGGCTCGTGCCGCGTCACGACGCGTTTCCCTCCTGGCTGCATGAGGGCCTGGCCGCTCAGTTCGAGGTGATTCGCGGCGGTCGTTGGTCGGGAATCGAGCCGCGCCCACGACCTGCGGCTTCCTGACTGGCGTCGAATTCAAGACCCGATTCGCCTGGAGCGCCTGGTCCGAGATGCCGGCTTCGGGCGAGGATACCAGCGCGACCTTTATGCGCAGGCGTGGGCTCTGGTCTATTACCTGCGGACGCGTCATTCACGCGAGTTCCTGACGTTCCTCGACCTTCTTCGCGGTCCCGATCTTGGTGGTGAGGCCAACTCGCCCCCGCTGAACCGCGGCGACCGTGTTTTCAAGGCTTTCGAGCGAGCCTTTGGCAATGATCTGGACGCATTGGAGCGTGATTGGCGAGCTTTCATGGCAACGGTGAAAACGCCGCTCGAACAGCATCGACCTACAGAGAACGAAACACCTAGAGCGACGAGCTTCGGCGCACGTCGCAAAACCTGATGCGATTGACAGAGCCCGCCGGCTCGCTAAGATCGTTACAGCATGCAATCGCACGCGTAAGTCAGCCGGGCTGGCTGCGCTGGTCGTCTAGAGCATGTGATCGCGGGGCGTAGCTCAGCCTGGATAGAGCGCACGGTTCGGGACCGTGAGGTCGCAAGTTCAAATCTTGTCGCCCCGATTTAAACCCCCGGTCTGGTAAGCTCACGCGAGGTGATGCCTCACGGTCCGCCCCGGGAACTTCGCGGGGGACTTCCTGGGCGGATCCATCTGGACCTTCGACCCCTTGCTGGTCGTGCCGGAAGCCTTCTTGGCGCCATCTACGCCGCTCGGGCGGCTGACGAATGTGTTGACGTCGTTGGCAGTCATCCTCGGGCCAGAGAGTACCTTTACCTTCTTGTGCAAGGTGATCAGCGTGTAGTGGCCGTCGGGCAACGAGCCGTCGACTACTCCCGGGCCGCTGAACGTGATGACGTAAGTCATCCCGTCGGGTTGCGGCGCGATGATCATGTGGATCTTGCTGAGCTCGCCATCGCGGTACAACACGAAGGCGCCCTTTTCGATCAGGCTCGGGTTGTCGAACGTGTAGGTCAGGCTCTTGACCATCGACGGCTCGGGATTGCCGTCGTTGACCGTGAAGCCGCTGACCGTCGCCTGGTAGCTGAACGAGCCGCTCACTCCGAGGCGGTTGGTCACCGTCACAATTGTGGTGAAGGTGCCGGCGTTGGCGAAGATGTGGCTGAGCGTGAAGGACTGACCAGTCACCACCAGCGGCTGGATCGGGGTGCCGTCGCCGTAGAGGACAGTCGCCGTCCAGGGCCCGTCCCCCGCGGGGTCGGTGAATGAGCACGTGCGGGTGAGGAGCGTGCCCTGCTGGACCACCACGTTGCCACCGGCGTTGACGATGATCGGGATCGGTGACGCGGTGAACGTGGCGGTCACCACCCCGGTTCCCCCGGCCGCGTCGAAGGCCTGCAAGGTGACGGTCTCGACCCCGCTCTCGCCAGGGGTGACAGTCAACTTCGGGCTGATGACGAAACCCGCAACCCGGCTCGGCGCAGCCGCCAAATTGCTCAGACTGCTGCCACCGAGGACGCCGGAGTTCCCGTTCCCCGTGGCATCGATCGCCAGGTAGCCGCCCGTCTCGTTGAAGCGATAATAAGCGACCAGTCCGGATTGGGGCCCGGAGGGCGCCTCGACCATGGCTGACTGCACTCCGGCCGCCGCGAGGCCGACGTTCCAGATACCGACGTCGGCGATCTCCCCCTGGAAGAACCGCTGGCCGCCGCCGCCCGCGGCACCGATCGCCCAGTCGGTCGAGCTCACCGGAACCGCGCCCTGCGTGGTCGGGCTCGAGGTCGCAACCTGCACCCCGTCGCGGTAGAGGATCCACTCCGAGCCGTTATAGACCCCAGCCAGGTTGACCCATTGTCCGATGTCGCCGGCCGGGATCGCGACCTGGGCAAACGCGTTATTGCCGTTCCACGATCCGACCTGGTAGTAGCCGCCGCTGATGCGGAGGAAGTCCTCGGCATTCGTTGGTGAGGTCTGGTAGCCGTGGGCGATGATGTCCTGGAGCCCGGCGGTCGACTCGGGCATGATCCAGGCATCCAGCGTGATCTGGCCGCTGAAGTTGAGGTCCGTCGGATTGTCCAGGTCCACGAATTGGTTGGTCCCGTTGAAGCTCAGCGCGGCGCCCGCGATGGGGCTTGGGCTGAGAACGATGCCCGCGACCCGGCGAGGCTCGGCCGCCGGATTGTTTGGACTGATGCCACCCAGGATGCCGTTGTTCTCGTTCCCCGTGGCATCGCTCGCCGTGTTGCCGCTGGTCTCGTTGAATCGATAGAACGCGACCAGTCCGGACTCGGGCGCCGTCGGGCTCTGAACCATGGCGAACTTGACCGCGGCAGCCGAGAGGCCGACGTTCCAGATGCTGACGTCGTCGATCTCTCCCTGGAGGAACCGCTGGCTGCCCCCGCCCGCGGCACCGATGGCCCAGTCAGTTGAGCTGACCGACAGCGCCCCTGCGTGGTCGGGCCCGAGGTCGCAACCTGCACCCCGTCGCGGTAGAGGATCCACTGCGTGCCATTATAGACTCCGGCCAGGTTGACCCATTGGCCGATGTCGCCGGCGGGAATCGCGATCTGGGCGAATGCGTTATTCCCGTTCCAGGAGCCGACCTGGTAGTAGCCGCCGCTGATGCGGAGGAAGTCCTCGGCATCAGTCGGTGAGGTCTGGTAGCCGTGGGCGATGATGTCCTGAAGCCCGGCAGTCGACTCGGGCATGATCCAGGCGTCCAGCGTGATCTGGCCGCTGAAGTCGAGGTCCCCCGGATTGCCCAGGTCCACGTACTGGTTGGTCCCGTTGAAGCTCAGGGCGCCGCTGCCCGTGGCCGATGCGCCATCGGCGTCGGTGGCTTGCCAGAGGTAGCTGAACCCTTGGGCCGCAACCGTCGCGTTGCTCTCGGTCGCGGAGCCCGTCAGGGTGACCGCCGTCTCCTCGGGGCTGCTGGCGGGCAGGCCCGTGATCGCCGGCAACGGGATTGTGCCCTGGGTTGTGAAGGACTGGCTGGTCGTGCCCGTGCTGCCCACAACGTCCGTGGACGACAGGCCGATCGTGTAGGTACCGGAGGTGAAGGGCGTGAACGAGGCCTGGCTGCCGGCGGTGACGTTGGCCTTGAGGGCGCCCTGTAACGCGGTACCCGAGGTGATCGAGAGATTGTTGATCGTCCCCGTGAACGGGAAGTAGCCAGCCGGGGAGCTCGGATAGTTGCCGTAGCCGGTACCCAGCGCGTCATACGTCATGGCAAGAAACAGGGGAGAGAAGTTCGAGATCGTGCCGCTCGTCTGCGAGTCCAGGGCGTAGGAAAGGACCGAGCCGCTCCACTGGATCGTTACGGTATGGAGCTGGCCGTCATTGAGCGCCGTTGCGCTTTCGATCGGCTGCGAGGAGCCGTTATAGAACTCAAAGAAGAGATGGCCGTTGGTGCCGATGTAGAGGAACGGGACCCAGTCTACCGGTGTCGAGCCCAGCGGTGCGTCCTGGTAGCTCAGGATGACGCCGTTGCCCGTGGTCTGGAACGTCACGCTGATCTCCAGGCTGGTGGCGTTGTGGAAGAGGCCTGAGGGCAGCGCGATCGAGTTGCCACCGTTGAAGACCAGGTTCGACGCGGCGACGGCCTGCTGGCTCGGGCCCGCGCTCGCGCTCCAGACGTCGTTGAAGCCGGCGGCGGCGTTTGTCGGGACCGGGTCGGTGATCGAGGCGGCCAGCGTGTACGTTTGGTTCACCGCACCAGTGGCGGGCAAACCGCTGATCGACAACGTCGGGGCGACGTCGGTCGCGGTCAGCGTCTGGCTGGTGCTGGTGCTCAAGCCGCTCGAGTTGGTGGACGATAGGCCGACGGTGTAGATCCCCTCAGCCGGCGGCGTGAACGTGATCTGGTTGACCGAAGAGCTGCTCGGCACGACGGCCCCGGCGAGCGCAGTCCCACTCGTGATCACGATCTGGCTGATCGTGCCGACGAAGGGAAAGGCGGCATTGTTGCCTCCGGGCCAGGACGCGGTGTTGCCGGCACCGATCTGGTCGTAAGACATATCCAGCGGGGTCAAGGTGCCGCTTATGGTCCCGACCGTCTTGCCGTCGAGAACGAGCGTCTCCCCGGCGCTGGATGCGGTGAATACAACCTGATGTGAATGGCCGTCGTTGACCGGGACGCTGCTGCGGATCGGGTCCACCGTGTTATTGGCGTCAATCTCCGCGTAGAGATATCCGTCCGTGCCGACATATCGCGCCGGCACGAAATTGGCGGCGCGATCGCCCAGCGCCTCGTCTTGGTAGCCGAGGATCACGCCGCCCTGGGTCGTCTGGAATGTGACGTCCACGGTGAGGGTCGCGGCGGTCTGGATCAAGCCCTCGGGCAGGACGATCGGGTCCGAGCCGTTCAAGACAAGGTTCTCTCCGGCGACGACCTGCTGCCCCGGTCCCGAGCTGATCGTCCAGACGTTGTTCACGGTGGTCCCGGTCGCCGCGCCGGTGCCGGGGGGGACGCCCGTCAGGGTGATCGTCGCCCCCGCCGGGTTGGTGGTCGGCAGGCCGACGATGTCCGGCCCGGTCACAGTGCCGCTGTTGGCGAGGTCGTTGCCCCCTTGTTGTACGACACGATCGTATTGATGATCGCGAGCGTGTCGCCGGCCTGGCTGTTGATGCCGGCGCCGGCGGAAGGCGTTGGCGTCGTCCCCGATCCGCTGGCGACCGAATTCTCTTCGATGGTCGAGTTGACGAAGGTCGCGGTGCCCGCGTTGTCGACCGCGCCGCCGAATCCGCCGCCGCCGGCTCCGCCAGTCGCGGAGTTGGCATCGAACGTGTCGCTCGTGCCGTTGAACGTCGCGCCGGCGGCGTTCTCGATCGCGCCGCCGTATGCATTGGCGTCGTTGCTGGAGGTGGCCACACCGATGGCCTCGTTGCCGGTGAACGTGCTGCCGGTGACCACCAGGGTTCCACCGCCTTGGTTCTCGATCGCGCCACCGGCACTGTCCAGCTTGGGATCGAGCGATGGATTGTCCTGGGCGACGTTGTTGCTGAAGACGCAGTTGGTGATCGTCAGGTCGCCGCTGTTCTCGATCGCGCCGCCCTGCGATGCCAGGCCGCCGCTGAACGTCACCCCGGAGATCGACACGTTCCCGGAATCGATGACGAAAATCTGGCTGGTTCCCTCTCCGCTGATCGTCAAACTGCTCGCACCGAGCCCATCGATCACGAGGTTGTTCTTGATCGTGATCGGACCGCTGGTCACCGTGATCGTCTGACCGGCGAGGCTCGGCGCGAAGATGATCGGCTGGTCGCCCGCGGCGTCATCGGCGATCTCCTGGCGAAGCGAGCCCGGCCCGCTGTCGCTCGTGGTCGTGACCTCGTACGGCTGCGATTCGACCGCGCCGATATCGACGACGCTGTTGTAGATCCGCGGATCGCCCCGCTGGTCCGTGGACTGCGCGGAGACCGAGCCTTGCGCAATGGCCTGTACGTTCGCCGGCGACAGGGCGGTGTTGAAAAGGGCGACCTCATCGATCAGGCCGTTAAAGGCATCGGCACCCAGACCGTAGGCGACGTTGCGCTCGTCGGCCCCCAGGTAGACGTTGAATCCCGATGCCAGGGGAACGTCCGGTCCCGTCTGCGTGCTGTCCAGCTTGCCGTCGATGAAGATCTCGCCCGTGCCGTTCGGCTCGCGCACGACCACGATGTTGTGCCAGTTGCCATCGTCCACCGAGGCGTTGGAGATCATGTTGACGTCATATTCGTAGCTCCCATAGACGAAGAAGCTCACCTTGCCGCCGCTGAGCGCAACCTGGTACTCCCCGTTGAAGTTGTTGGCGTCCCTCTGCTGGATGATGACACCACTCGAACTGGTTGTCTTGATCCAGACGGAGACGCTGAAGCCGCCCGTGCCGACGATGTCGGCCGAGGACGCAATGGCCACGTAGGCGCTCGTCCCGTTCAACTGGAACGCCTGGCCGGAGATGCCCGGGCCGTAGGTCGCGCCGCCTTCGAGGGTGGCATTCACGGAGCCGAGGGCGTCCTGACCGTTGCCATTGGCCTGCCACCAGGCGAACAACCCGGGAATCGAGAGCGGGAAGACCGGCAGTCCGGTGACGGCGTTGTCACCCGCATCGATGGCCGGACTACCGGGAAGCGGCACGAGCGTGCTCGTCGTCCCGCCGGTGTTGAGGAGCTGGGCAAGGTCGGGATCGGCCGTGCTCGCAACCATCGAGGCGGGCAAACCGGCGTTGCTCGTCACCAGGTCGTTCTCGCCGGTGGCCGTGCCCTTATTCACCAGGTCGTTTCCGCCCGTATCCTGGGCGACAGCCTTACCATTCACGACGATGTCGTCGCCGGTGTTGTTCGCCACGATCGAGTTGGTCAGGAAGAGCGTGCCGCCGAGCTGATTGTAGAGACCTGCACCGTCGCTGCCGACGAGGGGCGCGGTGCCCATGCCGCTCGAAACCGCGTTGCGGGCGATGGTCACGTTGACGAGATACGCCGTGCCCGCATTGTCAATCGCGCCGCCGAACCCGGCGCCGGCTTGGCCCGTCGTGCCCGCGGTGCCATCGCCGTTGCCCCCGGTGGCGTAGTCGCCGGCAAACGTGTCGTCGGCCGCTCCCAGCAATCCTGTCGGTGCGTTGTAGATCGCGCCGCCGTAGGCGTTGCCGCCGGTGCCGGCCGTGCTTCCGCTGGCCTGGCCCTCGCCGCCTAGCGCCGCATCGTTGATGAAGGAGCTGTCAGTCACAACCAGGGACGCGCCTCCGGCGTTGTAGATCGCACCGCCGTAGGCGCTGCCGGCTTGCCCCGGGGCCGGCGCGGCCGGAGCCGAATCCTGGACGAACTGGCTGCCGGTGATCGTCAGGGTGCCCGCGTTGTTGATCGCGCCCCCGTCGACCGCGTCGCCGTCGCCTAACGTCAACCCCGTGACCGCGACCGTCACCCCTGCCGCAACGTTGAAGATCCCATATCCCTCGTACGCCGGCTGAGACAGAGCCAGCGTCGCGTCGTAGGTCGCCGTGATCTGGTTGGCGGAGAGGGCGGAGCTGTAGAACGCGAACTGGTTGACCAATCCGGTCGTGTAACCGCCTTGATACCAGCTTGCACCGCCGATCTCCATCGGCAGCGCACTGGGAGAATAGCCGCCGGCCAGCGTGCCGCTGCCCACCGCCGTCCCGTCCACGTAAAGCTTCACATTGTTTCCGTCGTACGTCGCGGCGATGTAGTACCAGGTGTTCAAGGACAGGCCCTGCGGCGATACCAGAGTGATATTCGAAGTCGACGATGCCTCGACCGATAAATACGGCTGCATCGCGCCGGTCAACCCGAGGATCCAGCCGTTGTAATAGGGCCCTCCGCCGTACTTGCTGGCCAGGATCGAGTTCTGCGTCTCACTGAAATTGTACCAGCCGCCGACGGTGAAGCTCGACGAGTCGAGGGTCTGGTTGTCGGGGATCGTGACGGCGCTTGAGTCGTTCAACTGAAATGCTTTCCCGACGATTCCCGGAGCGTACGCGAGGTTCCCCATGGGATAACCGGGCGCGGCGCCCGAGGTGTCCTGGGTATTGCCGTTACCCGCCCAGAGGTCGCTGGGGATCGGCGCGACCGTGCCGGAGACGACCTGAACTTGATTGGCGCCCAGTCCCTGAATGCTCAGGTTGTGAGTGATCGTGATCGGGCCGCTGGAAAGCGAGATGACCTGTCCGGCCAGGTTGGAGGCGAAGGTGATCGGCAGGTCGCTGTCGTCCTCGGTGATCGCCGCGCGGAGCGAGCCGGGACCACTGTCGTTGGTATTGCTCACCACGTACGGCTGGCTCTGGAAGGCGCCGATCGAATACGATCCGTAGCCAGGGAACGGATAGCCTCGCCCGTCCAGAAGATAGTTTTCGTAAGGGCCGATCCCGGTGTTCAAGGCCGGGCTGCCGGGCAAGAGCGAGAATGTCAGCACCCCGTCGCCGTGATTGGCCAGTGGGCCCAGCAGAGGATTCACGTTCTGGATGAAAGCCGAGTAGCCAATGGTCTGGAAGATGACGCTCGGAATATTCACCGAGGTACCGATCAAGGCGGAATTGATTTGACCCCCGGAGTTCCCCTCGTAATCGAAATCGACGCCTCCGGAATCGTTCGCGATCAGGACGTTGGATAGGACAGTATAAAGCGGGAACGGGCTGCCGCTGGGGTTGATGGGGTTCGGCTGGTTCGAGGCGGTGTCGTAGACTCCTCCTCCCGCCTCCGTCGAGCCGTAGAGGTAGTTGTCGGCGATCGTGACGTGCTCCAGACTCAGGGCGCCCGCCGTGTCGATAGCGCCCCCCACGGTGGTTGACCCGTAGACATAATTCTGGCCGAACGTCGTCTCGACGGCGAAGAGCAATCCGGTGGTGCTGATATAGACAGCCCCGCCGCCCGCAGCCCCATAGATGCCGTACACCGCATTACCGACGAATGAGCAATTGGAGGCGTAAACGGCACCATCGGCATAGATCGCCCCGCCGTAGGCACCGGCACTCGTCCCCTCCTCGAAGCCATCGGTCAGGTTGATGTCCTCTAGCTCCAGCGTCGTTCCCTTGGGCACGTAGAAAATCCGCATCGCGCCGCTGGCGGCAATGGTGACCCCAGGCGCGTTGCTGGCGTCCAGCACGACGGTCCCGCTCGGCAGCCGGATCGCGCTAGCGCCGTCATCGCTGGTATCGCCGGCGGTCGTCAGTGTGATCGTCTGGCCGGCGAGGTCGGAGGCGAACTTGACGTAGTGAACGCCCGAGACCGAGGCCGCTTCCTGGATCGCCACCCGGAGCGACGTCACGGCGCCGGGCTGAGTCAGGTCCTGGGTCGTCGTGACCACGATGTTATTCGGGTCGAACGTGCCGAAGGTGCCGGTTCCGGTCGTCGAGCCGCCGTAATTGTCGGAGACCGTCAGGCTCACCTGGTAGACGTCCGGCACCGGAGCGCCTTCCGAGGTCTCACCCGGCGTGGATGGAGTGAACGTGTAGGTCGGAGTCGTGGCGGTCGCGAACGGCTGCCCGTCCTTCAAGATGGTCCACTGATAATTGAGGCCGCCGGGCGCTTCGGGCAAGGGTGAATAAACGCTGGGCGCCAGCGTGACCGATTGCCCGTCGGCGTAGCCCGTCTGGAGGTTCAGGCTGCTGAGCGTCGGTGGGACATCGAGAACCTGGATGGTCGAGGTCTTGGTCACCGCGCCCTCGTTCATGACGACCGTATAGGTGCCGGGGTCGCCGAGCTTGAGGCTCGCGTCGCCGCCGTTCTCCTGGGCATAGACCACGTTGTTGTAGAAGATCGTCCACTGGTAGGCTGAGCTGGTGCTCGCGACCGTATTGCCGCTGCCGTCGGTGGCCGACGCGTTGAGGCTGACCGTGCCTCCGGCCTTCGCGGTCGGCGGCACGCTGTAGAACAGCAGCGAATTCGCTGGCTCCTGCGGCTGTTGCAGTTGCCCGATCCCGATGTTGAAGCTGAAGCTGAAGATCCAGATTGAAACCGATGCACCGAGATCGATGTAACCGTTGTCGATCGTCAGCCAGCCGCTGATCGACGCGATATTGATCCCGAAGATTTGACAGCCGCCTCCGAAATAACCGGAGAACCCGCTGTTGCTGATCGTGATCTGGAGCGAGCCCCAGATCTCGTTGCCGCTCTGTCCGAGCTGGAAGCCCAGCGAACCGGTCAGGCTGAACTGGCCGTTGGAATCGATGTACCCGTAGATGCTCACGCCCCCCAGGCCGAAGAAACTCAGCTCCAGGGGATTGCTGGAAGGCACGTCGATCTCGAAGATGCCGTCGCTGACGCCGACGATCAGGCTGCCGCTGGCCTGGAGGCCCAGGAAGTTGACATCCGCGTTGTTGAGCTCGACCTCATAAGTATTCGGAGCGACCCCATCCAGAGTCTGATTACTCGTGTTGATCAGGATCACGGGCGATGCCGTGATCGAGAGCAAACCGAGGGGCAAGCTTCCATTGAGCGTCAAACCGGCATCGACCACCAGCCCGCCTGAACCCTGCGAGTTGCTGTTGAAGAGGCCGATCTCGGCATTCAGGCCCAGGCTGGTCCCAAAGAAGCCGGATAGCGTCGCGTCGGCATTGATCTGAAGGCCCGCCGAGCTGATCGTGATGTCAAACTTACCCTGCACGTCGAACAGGTTCACGATCGTCAACTGGCCGCCGGCGTCGATCTCGATGAAGCCCGCTGGGATCGCGATCTGCTCGCCGGTCGTGATGCTCCCGGTCGTCGGATCGATCGAGAAGCCGGTGACCGTCTGGGACATGTTCGTCGTGTTGATCTCGAACTGGAATTCCAGGTTCAGGCTGATGTCGGGGATCGAGGGCGAGGTCAGAAGCGCCGCCTGAAGGATGCCGTAAATGCCGACCGACGATCCATTGTCCGAGCCGATCACCACGTCCCCGTCGATCGCGGCCTGGCCGAGTGGCCCCAGCCCGGCGGTGGCCTCGAACTGGAGCTCTAGCTCGCTGTCGTCGACCAGGAAATAGAACGAGCCGGTCACAGCGAAGCTGCCGACAGACAGGTTGCCGGTGGCCTGAACAAGGGCGTACGAGCCCGTCACGCCCTGGGGATCGGCGGGGACGGCGACCCCACCGATCGTTTCCGACTGCCCCGTGGTGTTGGCCTCCAGCAGGAAGCTCGCGTTCAGCGTGAATCCCAGGCCAGCCGGCAACGCGGTCACCGGTGTCAACTCGAGGCCCGCTACAAGTCCTTGACTGGTGATCGAGACGCCGCCGTTAGCGTTGAACGTGAGCAGCGTGGTGCCGCCGGCATCCAGCGACAACTGCATCGACATGGTGAACTCGAGCCCGCCTTGTGAGACCACCAGCGAGAACATGCCTTGCAGGTCGAAGCTGTTCTCGATCGAGAGCCCCCCTTGACCGTCGACCTCGAAGTAGGGCTGCGCCGTGCTCGAGTTGCTTGGCGCCGCCGGTACATTCACCGCCGTGCCGGTCCCCGGCTGAGTCGGGTTCGTGATCGACCGCGGCACGTACGAGATGTCCTCGTCGGTCGTGTTGAGCAGGAGGGTGAACGTGTCGTTCTGGAGGTCGATGCCCGCGTTCTGAAGCGTCGAGCTGCTCTCGAGCGTGATGTTGAACTCCGCCGCCAGCCCGGCGTCGGAAGCCTGCAGGAAGTCCGCAGTCGAGAACTGCAAGTACGGAGCGCTCGCCGGTCCGATATCGATCGTGCCGGCGAGGTAAATGTCCAGGATCGGCGAGACTGTGCCGCTCGAATCGGGCGCGATGCTGAAATACGCCTGGAGGTTCAAGTCCTGGATCGAGAACAGCGTACTTCCATTGATCTCGAACGACGCCGCCCCCGTGACCGCGAGGCTGACCGAATCCTCCGGCAGAGTGAACGCCGTCGGCGTGGTTGCTCCGGTGAAGGTGATGTCCTCCGTCTGGTTCTGCCCAGTCGTGTTGAACTCCAGGACCGCCGTGCCCGAGAGATCCAGCCCGAGCTTCTGTAGCTCGCTCAGATCGCCGGTCGTCAGCACGAAGATGCCCCAGAGCTCGGGGGTGCCGTTATCGACCTCGAAGTGGACGTCGCCGTAGAGGCTGATCAGATTGCCGATCGGGTCGAGGTTCACCTGACCGTTCAAGGTGAAGTCAAAGTCGGCTTCCGTGGTGCTCGCGGTGAAGCTGGCCGACCCGACGATCTGCAAGGCGCCGGAAGATCGGGCAGGGTCAGGTCGACCTCGCCCGAGATGCTGATCGTGAAACTGCTGGCCGGGTCGCTCGCGGTCCCCGTCACGTCGATCCCCAGGCTGCCGTAGACGGTCGCGATCGGTGCCTGGGACGGGAATTGCAGATACGTGAGGACCTCGACCTGACCGCTCGTGACGTTCGAGAGGTTCACGTAGATCGCGCCCTTGAGCGAGACCGAATCGCCGATGGTGAGTGTCCCGGTCGCCTCGATCTTGCCCGTCGTGTCGAACATGATGCCGGCCGTCAGCTCGAAGGCATAGGTCGACGCATACTCGTCGTAGATCGTGGCGCCCCCCTCGATGACCATGGGTTCGGAGAGCACGTTGAACGAGCCGCCACCTGAGGCCACCTGCTGGGCCTGGGTCGCCACTTGCGCGGCAAGCTCGTCCTGCCATTGTTGCACGGTCAACTGGTTGAGCGGCTCGAGCGCGGGGTTGTTCACAAGCTGCTGGGCATTGGTAAGAGCGGGGAGTGTGTCGTCGAATTCGATCCCCGCGTAGAGGCCGGTCAGTGCCAGGCCCGAATCCGGATCGAGCAGGATCGGCACATCGGCCTCGATGAACGCATCGAGCGGCCCGAGCTGCGACAGGCCCAGCATCACCGTGAACCCGCCCAGCCCGGCCAGGTCGAGGCTCGCTTCAACTCCTCCATAGAGATAACGGTTCGCCACCGGCGTCGACGAGCCCTCCGGCACCACGTTACCACTGGAATCAACCGCGACGACCCCCGCGACGAGCGCCCCGCTCACCGTGGCGCCGAACAGGGTTCCACTAGCCGAAACGCTGAATCCCCCGATCGACGTGATCGGGAAATCGCCCTGGCTCAGCAGGCCGACGTCAATCACGGCGTCCGTCACCGAGCCGCTGAGCATTAACCCGGTGTTGTCCAGGTTGATGTTGATCGAGGCGGACAGGTCGATCGAGAAATCGGTCGGGTCGGAGCTGAAATCCGGCCAGGAGAGCCCCAGCGTCGTGATCTGGATCGGCAGCCAGCTCGGCCATTCGAACGTGCTCGAGTTCGGTGAGCGAAAGCGAAACGCCGAAGTTGTTCCCCGCGATGAACGAGCCGTCGGCACCGATCGCGAAGTCCTGACCGGTCCCGCTGATCGATACACTGCCCGCCGTGACCGTCGCCGTGACCGAGTCGAACGACGCGATATCTCCGCCCGAAGGCGGATCGCTATCAAAAGAAATGCCCGATCCTTGAAGCGTCAGGAACGACCCGAGCTGCACATTGACCGTGGTGGCGCTGAAGGTGAAATCGCCCACGTCGCCGGCCTGGAAGCCGATCGTCCCTGTGATCCCCGTGGCCGATGCACTCCATGAGCCCCCCTGGTTCAAGTCGATCTCCGTGGCGGAAACGGTAATCGGAACCGTTGAAGCTCGCCCCGCTGCTGATGCTGTAACCAAAACTCGTCACCGTGACCTTCGGGTTCTCGATCGAGAAAATGCTGCCGTAGGAAATGGTCTTGGTTACCGAGAGCGTCAGGCTGCCGAGCGAGAAGCCGTCGTTGGTAATCGCCAGGTCGGTGATCGAGCCCGACACGTCGAACTGGGGCAGCGAGACCGTGGCCGAGCCGACAGTGATATTCACGTCCACGCCCGACGAGGTCGGCTCTAGAGCAAAGCCGACCGTGTCGGCTGTCACATCCAGGACCGAGCCAACCTGGATGTCGACCTCGCTCGCCGACAGGCCCAGAGCGCCGGAGTTCAGATCATAGCTACCTTGAAAACCGGTGACCGTGGTGGTGAACGCACTGGAGCCGGGGAAGAGCGCGACGGAAGTGGCGCTGATCCCAATCGTGCCTCCGAACGCCTGCTCACCGGCAGGCGGATCGGTCTGATAGTCGAGGTCGGTGGCCGTGACTGTTAGACCGTCTGCCTCCAGGAATCCGCCCAGAGTCACACTGCTCGGGGCCGTCAGCGTGGCGCTGATCGAGCGAGAACCCGGCATTGCTGGCCTGCAAGTTGGTCGCCGTGGCCGAGAGGCCGGGGAAGTCGGGCGAGGTCAAGCTGATCGACGAAGCATCGACGGTGAGCGGGACGGTCGCAGAGGGGCTGTAATCGATCGCCAAACCCGTCGCATCGGCCTTGAGGATCTGGCCGATCGACAGGTTCACGTCATCGGCTGACGAGCATGAGCTCGCTGGTATTCAGGTCGTAGCTGCCGGTGAAACCGTCGACCGTCGCTGTGAATGCCGACTTGCCCGGGAAGAGCGCCACGGACGTGGCGCTGATCCCGATCGTTCCGCCGAAAGCCTGCTGGCCGCTGGGCGGATTGGTCTGATAGTCGAGGTCGGTGGCCGTGACGGTTAGACCGTCCGCTTCCAGGAACCCGCCCAGGGTAACGCTGCTCGGAGCCGTCAGCGTGGCGCTATCGAGCGAGAAGCCGGCATTGCTGGCCTGCAAATTGGTAGCGGTGGCCGAGAGGCCGGGGAAATCCGGCGAGGTCAAGCTGATCGACGAAGCATCGACGCTGAGCGGGACGGTCGCAGAGGGGTTGTAATCGATCGCCAAACCGGTCGCATCGGCCTTGAGGATCTGGCCAATCGACAGGTTCACGTCATCGGCTGCGAGCATGAGCTCGCTGGTATTGAGATCGTAGCTGCCGGTGAATCCGTCGACCGTCGCTGTGAACGCCGACTTGCCCGGGAAAAGCGCCACGGACGTGGCACTGATCCCGATCGTTCCGCCGAAAGCATCCTGGCCGCTGGCCGGATTGGTCTGGTAGCTGAGGTCACTGGCTGTAACTGTCAGTCCGTCCGCCTCCAGGAACCCGCCCAGGGTAACGCTGCTCGGAGCCGTCAGCGTGGCGCTATCCAGCGAGAACCCGGCATTGCTGGCCTGCAAGTTGGTAGCCGTGGCCGAGAGGCCCGGGAAGTCGGGCGAGGTCAAGCTGATCGACGAAGCATCGACGGTGAGCGGGACGCTCGCAGAGGGGCTGTAATCGATCGCCAAACCCGTCGCATCGGCCTTGAGGATCTGGCCGATCGACAGGTTCACGTCATCGGCTGAGAGCATGAGCTCGCTGGTATTCAGGTCGTAGCTGCCGGCGAAACCGTCGACCGTCGCTGTGAACGCCGACTTGCCCGGGAAAAGCGCCACGGACGTGGCGCTGATCCCGATCGTTCCGCCGAAAGCCTGCTGGCCGCTGGGCGGATTGGTCTGATAGTCGAGGTCGGTGGCCGTGACGGTTAGACCGTCCGCTTCCAGGAATCCACCCAGAGTCACGCTGCTCGGAGCCGTCAGCGTGGCGCGATCGAGCGAGAAGCCGGCATTGCTGGCCTGCAAATTGGTAGCGGTGGCCGAGAGGCCGGGGAAGTCGGGCGAAGTCAGGCTAATCGACGAAGCACCGATGGTCAGCGGGACCGAAGCGGAGGGATTGTAGTCAAACGTCAACCCGGTCGCGTCCGCTGCCAGAATCTGTCCGATGGCCAGGTTCACGTCCGTGGCCCCCAGCGTCAGCTCGCTCGTATCCAGATCGTAGCTCCCCGTGAAGCCGTCGACCGTCGCAGTGAACGACGACTGGTTCGGGAACAACGTCGCCGTACCGATGGCGATCCCGATCGTGCCGGCGAGCGCCGCCCCGTCCGTGTAAGCCACGTTCGAGAACGACAGGCTCGGATTGTCGACGGTGAGAAAATCCCCAAGCGTGAACGATCCGGCGCTCACGGTCGCATTGCCGAGGGTGAAGCCATTCTCGTAGATGTCGAGGTTCGAGAGACTGACCTGGGCATTGTCGAACGGGATGATCGTCGCCGACAGGGAGCCGACCTGGGCGATCTCCTGGCTGCTGCTGCCGCCGGGATCGTACTGAAGCTGGACATCCGAGGCCGAAGCCGACAGGACATTCGGGACACTGGCGGACAGGTCGGTGACCGCAAGCGCATAAGATCCTTGACCCACGGCCTGGTCGTTGAGCGTGTAGGAGCCGGTCAGGCCCTGGCTTCCCGCCGTGCCGTCCCCCTGAATCTGCCCGCTGAACTCCTGGCCGATCGCGATCGAGGCCGTGGCGGCGGAAACCGATACCGTGCCCGACCAGTCCAAGCCCGACTCACTGATGTTCTGGAATGAAACCGTGACCGAGCTCGACGAGAGGAAGCTGCCCAGGGTGACGTCGCTCAAAGTAACCGAGCCGGTCGTGGTTCCGTTGTCCAGCAGACCGGCGATCTCCTGGGTCAAATCACCCGAGAGGAGCTGACGCGATTCGAGCAGCTCAAAACCCCGATTGTAGTCCCCCGGACGGAACCGGTGAGTCACGCGTCGGCGCGGTATTCCGCCCGCGGTGTTCTGCCGCTTCCACCGGTGCTTTCCCCCGCCGCTGAGCTGTGAACCTTCTGTCGACTTCGAGCCACCTGGAAACATGGTGCGTGTCTCCGCTTATAAATGCTGGGTCAAAGGTATCTCGATGCGTATGATCAAGGGCGCGCGGCTTGGCCCGTCGATCGCGGAACTGGCTGCCATCGCAGTTGGCGTGGCGCGAGCGCGCCCGCCGGCTGAGCACAGGGCAGCCGTGATCGGCGGAAGATGCGACAGTCCAGGCGCGGGTAAAGTCCCAACCGCGAAGTTGTTGGCTGATGAGCCATCGGGCAAATCTGGCTCAGCCACATTACGGCACGGCACGAACTCGCGGGCGGTTCAGATTCTGGTCTTGAGTATTACATTGCCAGGTCGGGCAGCGAGCCGACAAGAAATCTGAAAACCCGTCGTCTGCATCGTGCCAGCTCACTCCCCCGGCTCCCACGGAATCGTGTATCGCGTCCCGGGCACCACGATGCCCCCGCGCTCGCCCGGAACGACCGAGCCGTACCGCTCGGCGAATACCGGCGGAAGCGGCCGCGCCCTTGCCGGAGCCAGCCACAGTCGCAGCAAGTGCCGTTTCCGCTCCGCCTCCGGCCAATCCTCGAAGGCAGTGCGGTCGTGCAGTAGCGTGTGGTTATGCACAAGTTGGATGTCGCCCGCTCGCAGCTCCATTCGGAAATGCAAACCAGCATCGTTGGCCAGGTTCCCGAAAAGGTCCAGGGCCTGAACCTGCTCCGCCGCGAGCGGCGGTACCTCGGGAAACCTCCTCGCCGATGTAATGTACGTGCGGTTATAGATGGTCGATAACAACCCCGCGTACCAGTTGAACACCGGTATGCAAAAGAACGGTTTCTCTCCGGCCGGCACTTCGCCTCGCCGATCGGTCTCGATCCGCTCGAACAACACCTGCGCCAGATCAGGACGACGCTTCCGCATCTCATTGAAGATCGTCACCGAGCTGACCAGACTCGATAACCCTCCCAACCTTGCCGGCTGCAAGCACAACAGGCCGACAACGTCACACGAATCGGTGTGGTAGTTCTGTCGTTCCCTGGTCTGATACACGCGAACAGTCGGATCCTGGCTCGAAAGCCCCGCGTCTTTCACGTGACCCAGAATGTGCCCATGCCGGTTTTGCGATCGCAGGCTTCCCCAGTGCAGGCCAAGTCCCAGAAACGCGACGGCCGATAGACGCCGCCCCAGGCGCTCAACTGGCAAACCTCGTAGAAGCGCGAACCCCCGCCCCTCCAGTACCTCGTCGAGGATTCGACACAAGCGCGCTCTCAGCGTTGGCAACCGAAAGTCGTCATGACGCAACGATTGCCAATCCACTTCCGACTCCGTCAGCCGCCGCGCCGCGATTTCAATCTCCGTGACCTCCTCCGGCGACAGAACTTCGATCCAGTCCGTTCGATCCGCAAGATCAGGACCATACCAGGCAGACGGGCCGCCGATCTCGCGAGGCAGTTGCATCATCGGTGGTTACCTTTCCGTCCTCCAAATTCCTTGTGGACGAATGATTTCCGTCCTGTGCCCGTTCCCGCGTGAAGATTTTGGGAAACACGAGCGCAGATCGGCCGCGAGCCTGCCTATAGCTACTAGATACGCGTGCCCGCACGAAAGCGCCGGTCGACCCGGCAGTCGTCCATGCCGATGTCCGTCAGAATAAAACGAGAGCAGTGAGCCATCAATGGGGGGCGCCATGAACACACTGTTTTCTCTTCTGACCCTGCGCGAGAGCGCAACGGGTCGCCACGAAACAGACGCGTACTGCATCCCGAGCTCGGTCGCCTCGAAGACCGGACGCTGCTTAGCCCATTCCCGCCGAACATCCAGAATAACCTCGCGAAGTATCTGAGCCCCGATCCCGTCACGCTCGTGCTCGAAGGCGGCTCGCTCCAGGACCCCGACACCGGCGACCTCGTCCCATCCATCACAGTGAATGCCATCAGCGGCCGCGCGCATTTCTTTCACCCGATCGTCGGCACGGCCGGAACTCTCGTCTTCGAGGCGACCATCGACGAACCCGGCACTAGCGGCAGCAACGTTGCAGCGTATAGCAGCGCCTTCTCGGTGTCGGCCCCAGGCCCCGTGTCGCAAAACTTGCAGGCCAGCACGGGTACCATCACCGCCGGCCAGACTCTGACCACAACCGACGTGCTCAACGTCAATTCGTCTTCCGCCGCGCAAGTTCAGCCCCTCTTCGCCACAATCCCGCAGGTCAGCGCGCTGGCGAAGAAGAAGCCGCAATCCCGTTCCAAGCCCACCGGTACCGTGCTCTTCGAAGAAGGCAACATCGTGCTCAAGCGAGTGAAAGTGCAGGTCGTTCAAGGCGTCGCCGAGGCCAAGGCCAAGCTCAAGCTGACTGTCCCCGGCTACCAGGCAATCAGTGCCGTCTACGAACCCAGCGCCGCGAGCAAGAAACTCGGCTTCAGCGCCACCACCGTGGTGACAGTGGTCAACGTTCTGCCCGCGCCGCCCAAGAAGAGCAAGGGCAGTTGGCAAGCACTGATGATTTCACGACGCGCCAACCAGGCTGCCGGCCCGCCCCAGCCCGCCCCCTGGTTCGCGTGCGCTCGCCTTGGTATCCCTATCCGCACATAGCTCACGCTGACCCCCCAAAAACGTCGTCATCGTCGTCATCTCCTTACAGCAAGCAGACTTACGGATGACGACGTTTTTGAGGGCGAAGAGCCATTCGAAGCAACTCTCGAGGCCATCAACACTTACGAATGACGACGTCCTCGCGCCACAAGCCCTGCATACGATCGTCTGAATGCCGGGGGGAGACATCGCCGGCCGAATCTCCTCGAGTCGATGCATCAACGCACCGTATGCTCGCGATGCAGCCAGCCGTCGCCAATGCCTTCGAAGTGCCCAAATATCCAGTCATCGTTCTCAGAAAGGATCGTGAACTCGGCGCCGTCCTTGAGTGGCTGGTCAAACGCCGGCTCGTAATCCTTGCCGATTCCCTTCCTTGCGGTCGTCTCGGTCGTGACGACGCCATGCTTCGACCACGCGACGTCGGCATACGCGAGGCCCGCGTCGACCGCCAGCACGGTCGCGCAGGCCACGAGCACCACGCTGATCCAGTAGGCCCGCGGTCGTCGCAAAAAGAGCCCCGCGGCCGACACCAAGGCCGCCAGCACATACGCGGCCAGCGCTGCGTATGCCTTTTCTGGAAACGACAACCAGCCGCTCCAGAACAAAACGTGTGTCCACCAGGGTGCAGGAGGTTCGGCCAGGTGCCCCGGCGCGGCGGAAAGCGCCTGCCTCAAGTTCGCCTCGAGGTAGGGATCTCGCGGGCGATACGGTTTCGCCTTGCGATACGCCGCAATCGCCCGGCCGTATTCCCCAGCCCGGAAATACGAATTCCCCAGGTTGTAGTACACCGCTCCGTTGCGAAACCCGTCTGCCAGCAGTGATTCCAGTAGCGCCGCCGACTCGCGGTAATCGTGCGGCGTCTTGGCCGCATCGAACATCTCGAGCGCACGCACAAACGTTCGCTGCCGCGTTCCCGGCTCCGCAGCGCCTGATCCTCCCCCGAGCATCGCAGTCAGCATGATCGCGGCGGGAACAACTCTGTGCATCACACACGTGCCCCGTTCCGTTCAAGCCCCCGCGCCAGGCTCTTGATAAGTCTCTCCGCCCTCTCGATCATCGCCGGAATCTCGGTCGCGACTCCCGACCCGTATTCCGCTGACTCGATCAACCCCAGCAAATCCGAAAGAGTCTTCCTCTCTTCGGCCGGAACACCTGCCTCCGCAAGTGCGGCGTCGGCTTCCGACGCCGTCAGCCCTTCAGCCACGATGTTCCGGGAGTCCGCCACCAAACCGACCAGCGCCGATCGCACAGCTCGAAGCGCCACCCGCGATTGTCCCTCCGCCATCGCCTTCCGCCCTTCCGCTAACTTGCCGTTGGCCGCGCGCCGCGCATTTCGTTTCCGCTGCCCGAGAAGATCGCCCGACCGCCGGCGATGCGCGGCGACAAAAGCCATCAGGCAGCCCACCACGCACCACGTGCCGGCCGCCGCGCCCGCAAGTGCGATGACGTTGACCCGTTGATCGGAAAGCTCCGATGGATCCGTCACATTCCCGAAGATACCCTCTGCCTGGGCCTTGATTTCCTCTTTTCCTCCCCCGCCCAGCGAGCCGACAAGCTCCCCCGCGCCAAGCTGGCTCACTTCCGATACGGACAGAGCAATCGGCTCCGATCGCGATCTCCGAAAACGTCTCGCTATCAGGATTGAACACCGTGAGACTCACGGCGGGTACACCGACACCGGCGCGCTTCGGCCGCAGTGCATACTCGAATCGCTTGACTTGCCCTTCCGTGCGCCCGGTGGGGTTCTTGTCGATGATCTCGAAGTCGGCCGCCAGCTTCGCATTGGCTTCGAGGTTCGGTGCCGAGATCAATTCGAGCGACCCGCTCCCTTGCCCACGCTCAATGGCCAGCCGTAGAGTCAGCGGATCACCGACCCGCAGCGCATTTGGGCTCGCCGAGGCGTTCCACGCGATAGCTCCCGATCCCACCGCAGAATGTCGCAGGCCGCGGTTGCGGAACCTCGCGCACTTCGACCGTCAAGGGCGCTGCAACCGCAACCAGCCGGCGGCCGCTGTATCCTCCCCCCTCCTTCCCATCGGCGAACGTGCCCTTCACGACTCCCGGGCCTATGGTGTAATTCCCAGCCTTTTCAGGAATGAGCGTCCGCTTGAGCTCGTAAACGAAGTAGTTAACTTCCTCACCATCCCGCCCCTTCCGGCGCTCTCGTCCTTGATAAAGGCTGAAAACCGCCGGTCGCGGGCCTTCAAAAAACGACCCGCTCCGCATCGTGATGTCATTCAGCGTGAACCCGATGCCGTCCTCGGCGAGGAGTTTCTCCAGCCATCGAGCTTTATCCTGGCTAGCGAAGCCTGCCGGCAGTTCGACCCAGTTGACATTGATGTGCGGCGGATTGCGCCGCAGCGCTGCGAGCGGGTCGCGATCCGGGTTATCCGGCAGCGGTCGCACCAGCACCTTGAGCACCACGTCGAGCGGCTGGGTCGGATACACCTTCAGCCGTTCGGTCTTCACCTCCGGGATCACCAGGTCTTGTTCCTCCGGCGCAATGACATTGAGCGAAAGCGCACGCCCCGACAGTGTCTTCCCGTCAATCGTGACCGTTGGCGCTGGAATCACCAGCTTCCCCGTCCGCTTGGGCGTCAGCCGGTAGCGATAGAAGTGACTGAACCTGGTCTGCTGGCTGAACCTGCCGTTGATGACGGTCACCGACGACTCATTGCGCGTATCGTCACCATTGGCAACGACGTCAAAGCTCCCTCGCACCGAGCTCAGGTCGGGCGGAACCGGATCCTTCACGTTCCGAATATCGACGACGTAGTCAACGCTTTCGCCGATAAATATCTCGCTCGCGCCAGCCTCGACCGCGATTTCCGGCTCATCGTCGGCAACCGCCTGCGCAGCGATCAGCGAGAACACGATCCCCACCAGCCCAGCTTTTCCCAATCGTGCCCTTGCCATCACCAGTCCTTCTCCACGGGCTCTCTCCCGATCACGCGTGCGTTCATCTTCCGGTCTCGTTCGCGCTTCTCCTGTTGCCGCTCCCGCACCTTCCGCAGCGCCTGCTCGATCTGATCTCGCGAGAACTGCTGCTTCCCCTCCTCCTTGCCCTCGCCCGACTTGCCCTGCTCGTCCTGCTTCTTCTTCTCCTGGTCTTTCTTCTCCTGCTCCTTCTTTTGTTCGTCCTTCTTCTTCTCCTCGTCCTTCTGATTTTGTTTTTGCTGTTCGTCTTTTTTCTTTTCCTGGTCTTTCTGCTCCTGCTTTTGCTGCTCGCTCGGAGGCTGTGCCTTTTGAATCTCCTCGAGGATCTTCCGCGCCTCTTCAGCCGGCCCGTAGGCTCCAGCGCGGTCTTTCTGTCTCAGCGCTTTCGCGGCGCGTTCCATCTGCGCGGCTGCCCGGGGAGCCAGCTCGATCGCCTTCTGGTAACCAGCCTTGATCTTCTCGGGATCGACCGGCTTTTGCTTGGCCTCGCCGGTTTTATCCGAATCGTCTTTGCCGGCGTTTTGGTCCTTGCTGTCCTTGCCGGCCGCCGCCGGAGGCTGCTCCTTGACCCGCGCGAGCTCCGCCTCGGCCTTGAGAGCTAAGCAGTTGCGTGCGGCGCTGAGTGCGCCCCTGTGCTTCCGCGAGCTGCGCCAGATCCTCCGTGAGTGAACCGAGCAAGGGATGCTTGCCACTCGCCTGAGCATCCTCTGATTCGGATGCGCTCTGAGCACGATCCGGCGCCTTCTTTTCCGGCGGTCTTCTGCATCACCCGCCTTTGTCGCCGTTGAATCAGTCTCTTTTAGAGTGCCCGCAATCTGTGTCTGATCGGCCAGATCGCGCGCCAGCAGTGGATGGAACGGGATCACGGCGTCCCAGATCTTCTCCATCTCATCGATGGCCGATTGCTGGTCCGAAGCCGCCCCCTCCGCTTGCCGGCCCAGCAGCTTGCCCCCGGCCGACTGCATGTTCTCACCCGCGGCTTCGGCCCACCTCTGTAGCAGCGCTATCCCCTTCTCCAACTCCTGCGAGCCACCCTGCGCCCTGTGCCAGCCGCACTCTGCTGCGGTTGCAATTCACTTTTGATTTTCTCTTTGAGCGGCAAGATCTCCTCTTGAAGCTCATCCTGCAATCGCTTGAGCTCGGCAAAGGCGTCCGCCGGCGCTGTCGAGGTGAGGGCCTTGACCGATTCCCGCAGAGCACGCTGAGTTTCGATCAGGAACTCGAGAAACTGGATGAGGTTCGTGTCCCGGCGTCGCTTCTCGCGATCGTACGCCTGCCACTTGTCGCCGTAGTACTTGATCCATTGCCGCACCAGCTCGATGTCGCGCCGGGCTCGGACATTCTCCGGCTGCAGCTCGAGGCTGTGCCGAAATGACGCGACCGCCGATTTGAGCTGATCGACGATTTCTTGCCGTTTCTCAGGTGCCACCGTCTCGGGATGTTCCCCCGCCAGTTTGCGAGCTTCCTCGGAGGCCAGCGTTCCCAGGTTGAAGTGTGCTGCCGCCGCCAGCCCCTTGTCGTGCGCCAGCCCCGCCTCCAGATAGCATTCCCGCGCGTGGGCCACGTCTCCTTTGCGATGCGATGCGCAGGCTTCGTCAAATGCGGCAATCGCCGACTTGCCCGCTTCGGCGCGGCCGAACTGTTCGCGGGCCAGCGCAAACTTCTCCCGCGCCTTATCAAAATCGTCCGCGCGATAGAGCCGCAACCCATCCCGAACCGCCGCATCGGGATTGTCCGCCCGGCTGGTTCCTGTGAGCAAGACACAAAGAACAACAGCCCCGGCGAAGAGCGGGGCGTTGAAAACTTGCAGCATAAGGAGCGAAGCTTTCGCGCCGCGAATGTTGCGCAAAGCTTCCCCCTTTGGAAGGGGCGGCCAGGGGTGGGCTGTTGAAAACTTGCGATCTAACGAACGATGATTTCCCCCCGCGTGTGTTGCGCAAAGCTTCCCCCCCTTTAGAAGGGGGGGCCAGGGGGGGTGCATTCCAGCGGCCGCCATCAAAAAACCGTCGCGCAGCAGAAAACGCCGAAACGACCACTCCGAAATTCGCCAATGCGGACCGCTTCTCAAGAGCCCCGGCAAAGGGTAGGGCGGCCTCGTGTGTTTTCACCGCGGTTCGTCCGCGCGCGGCCGGCCGGGCCTCGAGCCCCTGCAACCCCGACGTCTTCACAACCGAATATGGCCGAGTAAACAGATCGGCCAGAAGCGCCAGCAGCGCCAGCGCCAGAAAAATCTGAAACCGCTCGGCGCGACGAATCCGCGTGCGGCTTTCGGTGTCGTCGCCGTTGCGGCCATGAAGGTGATTCGCGTACAGCTCGCCCAGATCGTACGCGCGGGTCCCGACCGGAACATACACGCCCGACGTCTTGAGCGCGATTTCCTTGAGCAGCGTCCCCTCCAGCTTGCTCCACACTTGCTGGCCCTTGTACTCGACGTATGATTTCGATGCGGCCCCCTGCGGAATGCGAGCACCTTGATCGGCATCTCCCAGGCCAACCGTGAAGATCGTGACGTGCCGCTCGGCGGCCACCGCCGCCGCCTCGAGCGGATACGACTGCTGGTCGTCGCCGTCGGTGATCAAGAGGATCGCCTGATCGCGCTCGGTCTTGGCGTGAAACACTTCCAGTGCCTTGCGAATCGCATCGCCGATGGCCGTTCCCCCGCGCGGTGCGCTCGCCGGGTCGAGCTCGTCCAGCGATCGGCGGAAGGCGTCGTAATCAACGGTCAGCGGGCACTTCACCACAGCCTGCCCCGCAAAGGCAATCAGACCCACGCGCTCCCCTTCCAGCCGGTTCACAAGTGCCGCCACGTCGGCCTTGGCGCGCCCGAGCCGGCTGGGCGGAACGTCCTCGGCCAGCATCGACCGCGAGACGTCGATGAGCACGTACAGATCGCTCCCGCGCGGAACAACTTCCTCGTATTGTGTACCAAATCGCGGCCCGGCAAGTGCTGCCAATCCCGCCACCAGCGCGGCCTCGCGGAACAACAGTTTCACCCAGAATCGCGCCCGCGAATCCGCCGGCAAAATGCGCGACCGCATCGCCTGCGCCACAAACGCCTCCGCAGCCCGTTGCCGGCGCCGCCGCGAATAGAGCGACAAGAACAGCCACGCCGCCGCCACGGGCACGATCAAATACAGCCATCCCGGATGCTGCCATTCCATACTGCGATCGATCCCCTCTCTCTTTCTCTCTACGGCAATGAGCGAAACCGCGTTTCCGTCAATACCCCGACCACCAGAATGAGCACGAACCCTGCTCCGGCGAACCACGAGTACAACTCAGTATATTCCGAATACTTCGTTTCCTCGAACTGAGATTTTTCCAGCTTGTCAATCTGGGCATACACGTGCTCGAGCCCCTCGGAATCAGCAGCGTGAAAATACTCCCCGTGCCCGGTCTTGGCCATGTCACGCAGCAACTCCTCGTCGATGCGAAACTGCGCCGGAACGAGCACCTTGTTGCCAAACTCGTCTTCTTGCGGAATCGGCACCGTGCCGCTGTGCCCGATCCCGATCGTATACACCCGAATTCCCGAATCCGCGGCGATTTGCGCCGCTTCGCGCGGGTCGACCACCCCCGCATTGTTGTCGCCGTCCGTCAGCAGCACGAGCACCTTGCTCTTGGCTTTGGCCCCGCGCAATCGATCGACACCCACCGCCACGCCGTCCCCGATCGCCGTCGCCATCTCCTCCCGCAGCGCCTCCGCGTTGATCACCCGCCCCTGACTGTCGCGCACCGGCTTCGGCGTCTCGAGCCCGGCAACAATATCCACCAGCGCTCCATGATCGAGCGTGAGCGGACACTTGCTGTCGGCAAATCCTCCGAAGGCCACCAGCCCGATGAGATCATCCTGCCGGCCCGCCAAACCCAGCGAGCGTGAGCCCAGCACGAACTGCTTGATCACGTGCTTCACAGCCGTCAGCCGGCTCACGTCGTGGTCTTCGAGCTGAAAATCGAGCGCTTCCATCGACCCGGACACGTCCAGCACGACCTCGATCGCAATGCCTTCGCCCGAGATCCGCGATTCCGCCTTTCCCGCCTGCGGCCGGGCAAGCCCCGTGATCACCATGCACAGGCCCAGTCCGTACAGGTACGGCAAGAATCGCCGCACCCGCTGCGCCATCGTGACCGGCAGATCCTTGAGATCGGCCACGCTCGAAAAAACCGCGGCGGCGCCCCCGCGCGCGAAATCGCCACCACAAGGCGGCGACCGCCCCCGGCACCGCCAGCAGCCAGAACGCAGAATATAAACGAATCGTGTCCACGGACTCGGCTTGGCTCCTCTTGACTCGACTCCAGGTTAATCAGTCCGCCGCGGCGCCGGCCATCACGGCCCGCCGTGCCGGCTCAAGCCCCACAAACTCATGCGCCCGCCCGATTGCTTCCTCGGTCTGACCCTCCTGAGGTGTCTGTCCGGCATACTTGATCAAGTCAGCCGCCTCCAGAAACTCAGCCAGCCGGGCACCTCGCTCGCGCGGAAATGCCTGCCGCGACCGCATGTCGCGCAGGAATTCCTCCGTCGTCTGCTCGGGGGCACGGATGCCCGTCGTGTCTTCAACATACTGCCGCACGATGCCGGTGAGCCGCAGGTAAAACTCCTTGATCAGCCCGCGCGCCGGCAAGTTCTCCGCGAGCAAAAGCTGAAGCGCCGCTCGAGCAATCTCCTCGGGCGAAAGTCGAGGCGCCTCCACCACCCGCCGCTTGCGCCGGCGCACCAGAAACACGCCGGCCACGATCGCCAGCACGGCCGCCACGACCCCCGCGCCCACCCACGCCGCCGCCGAAACCCGCGGCACCGATTGCGGCGGCAGCATCGGCTCGAGATTCGCCAGGCTCGGCGCTTCATTCCCCAGCTCGGAAGTGACATTCACCTCCAGCGGCTCGGTTTCGAGCAGTACCGGCTCCGCCTTGGCCTCGGAATTAGCACGCTTGTCGACGAACTCGATCGATACCGAGCGAATCAAGTGCTTGCCGGCGTGCGCCGGCTCGAGCTGATAGTGAAATCGGCGAGTGTTCGGAGCTCCCGGCTCCGCGGGCCGCTCGGTATAATCGCGAATGAGAAAGTCGCCCACCGCCTGCCCGAACGCCGGCGGTTTGATCTCGACCCCCGCCTGCGTCTCGACCGTCACGTCCATCTCGACCAGATCGGAAAGCCGCGGCTCGCGCGGCGACACCCGCACCGAAAGCTTCACCGGCCCCTTCTGAGCGCTCCGCTCGATCGAATCGCCCGCCGACTTTGCCGGAGGAGTCCCGTCCTTCCGCCCCATCCCGCCGCATCCGGCAAGAGCGACCACGCCCCAGAAAAAGAAGGCCAGCAACGCCGCGCCGCGCGGAAGCGAAAGTCCCCCGCCGCCCTTTCCCCCCGCGCAAACGGCCCACCCTTTCCCCCCCTTTCAAAGGGGGGGCCAGGGGGGGTGAGGCGCCAGCGATGTCGCAGCCGATCCGCCGATCCGCCCGCCGCGCCGCGCGGAAGCGAAAGCCCCCCGCCGCCCTTTCCCCCCCGCGCAAACGGCCCAACCTTTCCCCCCCTTTCAAAGGGGGGGCCAGGGGGGGTGAGGCGCCAGCGATGTCGCAGCCGATCCGCCGATCCGCCCGCCGCGCCGCGCGGAAGTGAAAGTCCCCCGCCGCCCTTTCCCCCCCGCGCAAACGGCCCACCCTTTCCCCCCCTTTCAAAGGGGGGGCCAGGAGGGGTGAGGCGCCAGCGATGTCGCAGCCAAGCCGCTGATCCGCCCCCCTCGCCGCGCGCAAACGAAACCCCCACGTCCTCCGCCCTCCGCCCTCCGTCCTCCGTCCTGCTTCCGCTCCCCATCATCGTTGCCGCTCCCGCATCCGGAAGAACTTCTGCAAGCTATTCGCATAAGGCCGGTCGGTGCGAATTTCAAGCCGGTCAACATTCGCCCTTCGCAGCCAGCCGGCCAGCCGTTGTTCCCGCTCACGCGCCGTCTTCGCAAACAGCGCCCGCACTTTCGGATGCCGCGTATCCAGATCCACCAATTCGTCTGTCTCGGCGTCGCGCAAGGTGAGGAATCCAACGTCGGGAAGACTTATTTGCGCGGGTCTTCCATCGTCACGGCAATACAATCGTGCCGCTGGTTGGCGATCGCCAGCGCCCGCGAGCAATCCGGCCCCAGAAAATCGCTCATCACGAACACCACGCACCGCCTCCGCTGCACGCGCCCGAGAAACTCGAGCGCCTTGGAAATATCGGTCTGCGCCTTGACCGGCTCGGTCGCCAGCAGTTCACGGATCAACCGCAGCACATTGGCCCGTCCCTTGCGCGGGGGAATGTACTTCACGACATCATCCGTGAAGAACAGCAGGCCAACCTTGTCGTTGTTCTTGAGCGCCGTGAACATGAGCACCGCCGCCACCTCGACCGCCGTCTCCATCTTGCTCAGCCGGCATGAGCCAAACGACCCCGACGCCGAGATGTCCACCGCCAGGAGCACCGTCAGCTCGCGCTCTTCGCAAAACGTCTTGATGTAGGGCGACCCTGTCCGCGCCGTGACGTTCCAGTCGATGCTGCGAATCTCATCGCCCGGCACGTATTCGCGCACCGCGTCGAATTCCATCCCGCGTCCTTTGAAAACGCTGAGATACTCCCCCGCCAGCAAGTCATTCACCTGCCGCCGGGCGACGATCTGGATCCGCCGCACTTCTTTGAGGACATCTTCAAGTTGTCGAGTAGCCATGGCACTTTATCATGTCACGTCATGTCATGTCGTTTCGTATCACGTCAGGGCACGGGCACCGATTCCAGCACCTTGCGAACGACGTCGTCGGACGTGGTCTCCTCGGCCTCGGCCTCATAAGTCAAGAGTACGCGATGCCGCAAGATGTCGAGCGCCACGTCCTTCACGTCCTGCGGAGTGACATAGCCGCGACCGACGAGAAACGCATTGGCGCGGGCGGCCAGGCACAGGTTGATCGACGCCCTCGGCGAAGCGCCGTACTCGATGAGCGGCTTGAGCTCGCCCAGCTTGTACTTTTCGGGATACCGGGTCGCCGAAACCAGGTCCAGGACGTAGTCCTTCACCTTGTCATCGAGATAAATGGACGCGGCCGTCTGCTTCATCTCGGCGAGCGTTGCCGGATCGAGCACCGGCTGCACCTCGCGCCTCAGGTCGTCAAGCACCGAGTCCACAACCTTGCGCTCGTCGCTCATGCTGGGATACCCGAGCACCACCTTGAGCATGAACCGATCGACCTGCGCTTCCGGCAGCGGGTACGTTCCCTCCTGCTCGATCGGGTTCTGCGTGGCCAGCACCAGAAACGGCTCCTCGAGCGTGTAAGTCACGTCGCCAATGGTGACCTGGTGCTCCTGCATTGCCTCGAGAAGTGCCGACTGCACCTTGGAAGGCACCGGTTGATCTCATCGGCCAGGATGAGATTCGCGAAGATCGGACCCTTGCGCGTGCTGAAGATGCCCTCACGCGGGTTATAGATGAGCGTCCCGATCAGGTCGGCCGGCAGCAGATCGGGCGTGAATTGAATGCGGTTGAACTTGCAATGAATCGCCGCCGCCAGTGCCTTGATGGTGGTGGTCTTGGCCAGGCCCGGCACCCCTTCGAGCAGCACGTGCCCCCCGGTGAGTAGCGCAATCAGCAGCCGCGACAGCATCGCGTCCTGCCCGACGAGTACCTTGCGCACCTCGGATTTCACCCGCTCGAGCTGATCCGAATATTTGAGGACCTGTTCCTTGATCTTCTGGATGTCAACGCCCATGTTCTCCGATCATCTCCTCCGCGCCTGGGTTTGAAGTCACCCGACTCGATTCGACTACACTCGACTGGTGGCGTCGATCCACCGCCACGTCCCGGATCACGCCTCGCCATTTCCGCGATCGATCGCCCGTTTCGAACGACCCCTCTGTCGCGAGGCATTCCCTGGGAATGTAATAGATAAACCCGGTTGCTTACTGATACGCAAGTCTCAACGTCGAAGTTCGCCCCGGCGGCCGCCACATCGCCAGGTCAGGTGTAGCAGGCACACGCCGTGTGCCGTCCGGCTCGGCACGCACGCGAATACTCGGCAAAACGCCAGCCTCGCACCGGTCTACTCCGTCGGTCCGCGCCCACGTGTTGAACGAGGTGCCGAGCGCAAAGGCAAATCCAATTTGGGCTTACGCACTCTCGCGAGATTCCCCATTCATGTCTGCGAGCGTTCCCAGAGAATAAAAATCAATGAGAGCCGGTGGCAGTCACGAACAAAAAAGCCGTCTTTCCCACTCGTGGTTTTCAGTCCAGGGCACGGGCTACCGCGGCGCTCTACCGAGTCCCAAAATCGATCCATTCCGGCCCCTCCGTTGTCCCGCGCCCTTCGCCGGGTGAAGCCGCTTTGCGCAAGTGCAAAGCCGAGTTAACCTTTCGTATTCGTGCGACCGTCTTTTCTCGTGGTACGAAATGGTACAATTTGGTACCAATAGAAAAATTTTCCGACTTCTCCACTCGCGGTTCCTGCGCGGAGCCAACGGTCGCGCCGTGGAAGACGTGCTGCTTTCGAAATCTGAAGTTCGATGGTCGAAAATCACTCATTGTACGTTGAGATTGGAAAGCCAGTGTCATTTCTCGTTCCCATGCTCTGCGTGGGAATGCGCTCCCCGACGCTCTGCGTCATCCGGCCAGGACTTGGCCTCCTGACCAACCGGATACGTCGCTTGGGCCGGCTCGCGACTCTCCCTTCCGGCCCGGCCGCGCATTTCCGTTTCCAGTAATATGCACCCTCTTTCCACCCCGGCAACTCTCGTGCGCGCTCTTCCCATTTCCTCCAAAATCGCACCATCAAGCAAGCAAAGGAATTAGCTGTTGTTTTCCTGTTGACATTTACTTGTAACGATGACCCGGAGCGCGCAGCAGCGAAACGTGCCCAGCGTAACCTTGAGCAACGCGACAAGACGATTGAGATCGTTGCGGAAACGTTCAGTTTGAGCGCACAATGGATTCAAATGTAGACGCACAACCCGAATATGCGTGATTCTCGCCCGGTTTTCGCCATTCCAGCCTCGGCGTCCCTGTTTCGTCGATGCTGACCATTTGAACGATCATCCCGTGCCGTTCCCATCCCAACCAGGCAATAGCCCAGCAGCATCGTGTGTGCTATCCCACACTAACCCGAAGCGTTAGCGAGGTCCCACTCCCGATACCAACCCGACGCGCCAGCGCGGCAGCTGAGATTCCAGGGCTGGTTGCCGCCAAATCTCATCCGTGGCCAAGGTCTAAGACTGATTTCAATCCATCTCCTGAAAGACACCGACAGAATGCAAAGGCCCGATTCTCATCAGCCCAGCCTCGTTCCAGCCGGCTCAACCGCTTCCGCGCGTCACCACCGGCGCCAGCCGAAAAACTGTCGCTCTCTGCAATATCGGCCGATAATCACGATGTCCGGGGTTGTCTTTCTCAACCGCGCTTCGGCGTCTCCACGGCTCAGGATGGGCCCAACCCTTGCGAAGAACCGCACTGGCCATTCTCGTCGCGATCGTCGTCGCGCTCCCCTTCGGATGCGACGGGCGCGGGCCACGAGAATCGCGCAACACACGCGCTCGTCGACCTGATCCGCCGGCCAGGCGAAATCCACGGACACAATGATCGGGATCTGGAGCTCTCCATTCTCAGTCGCGAGCCTTCGACCGCCGCCCAGGGCGACCAGTTCGACTCGCATCCCGGCCCCGAGCTTGCCTTCGTCTTGGCGGCCCAATCCTACCGCCGAGCCAGTGCCCTCGAGTGTCAATCGTCGGCGCGAGCCATCGCACTCCATCGCGACGCGGCCGCCTATGCCTCGATCGCGCTCGAGGCACCCGAACCAATCAGTCCCAAGGCCAGAGACATCCACAACGCCGCCGTGGCGCGCCTTCTTGCTCTCGCCCAGACGGGGCCGATCGTCGGCAAATCGCCCTCTCGAACCGACTGCGCGCGACCCTGTCCGAGCTTGGCATCGCAACCGTGGGGACGACCCGCCTGCTTGCTCCGGAGCGGATTTGTTCTCTTGTGAGCGCCTGTGAGTACCACGTCTCCGGGCTTTCCCACCACTTTCGTTCCGACGGCCTCGGTGTGCCCCTGGTCGCCCTGTGGCCTCCGGACGACGACCGCAAAGCCCGTGCGCCGGAGGACCGATTCTTCCCCGGCGATGTGGCGACGCCCGCCACGGCTGTGCTGAATGTCGGCGCCCCGGGGACGGGCGGGCCCTGGCACGACCGTTCCTTGACGCTCAATCTTCTCGACCCGTTCGATTTCCACGCCGTCGAATCTGGCGGCAAAGTATGGCCGCTCGCGGCGGACCGCACTGACAGCGCTCGCCGTCCAGGTCGATCGCGGCCGGGCATTACAGCTTGCAGCCCTGACCGGCGTCCTGTCCTCGGAGCTCGGGAGGTTCGAGGAGGGCCTGTACCTCCTCCGTCCCTACAGCCGCGGAAAGATCCCCGTGGTGCTCGTTCACGGGCTCTTGTCCAGCCCTTTGACATGGGCCGAAACGATCAACGAGTTGTCCAACGATCCCGACCTCGCCAACCGCTATCAGTTCTGGATGTTCCTCTATGCCTCGGGCGAGCCGATCCCGGTCGCTGCGTCTCACCTCCGAACAAGCCTGCGCGAGGCGATGGCCATCTTTGATCCATCAGCCTCGGATCCCGCCTTGCGGCAGATGGTGGTCGTCGGGCACAGCCAGGGGGGACTGCTTACCAAGATCCTCGCGCAAGATTCGGGCCTGGCCGTCTGGGACGCGATCACCAATGTCCCGTATCCGGCCTCGCGGATTTCCCCCGAATCGCAGGCACTCCTGGAACGCGCCATGATCTTCCGGCCGGAGCCCCACGTGGGCCGCCTTGTCTTCATCGCGACACCGCACGGCGGCAGCCCGATGGCCGACGGTCCCCTTGGTCAGCTCGGCCTGGCGCTCTCGCGCCCGCAGGGCATCACCGCACGAATCGGCGACGAGCTCGAGGCCGCCTACGGACCAGAACAGCTACAACGGCGGAGCTGCGCGGCGAGACATTCAGCCTGCGCAACCTCAGTCCATCGAGCCGCGTCATCCAGGCCCTGCGCCGGATCCCCATCGACCCGAGCGTACCCCACCATTCGATCGTCCTCCAGCTCCGCCATCCCACGCTCCGGGGACCTGGCGACGGCGTGGTCCCTTACGAGAGTGCACAGCTCGCGTCAGCCTCCTCGGAAGTGCTCGTCCCGGGCTTCCACATCCAGCTCAGCAAGAAACGCGTAACCGACGAGCTCCGCCGCATCCTGCGGCTTCATCTAGAGGAGACAGGAACGGCTCTCCCATCCACGGCCGAAGAAGCGGTGAGCCCTGAAGTGAGCATCGGTCCCGCCCCACACCAACCCGAAGCGCCAGCGAGGCAGCCATCTACAGGCCCCCAGAACTGAGCATCGGGCCACGGACAAGACAAGTCAGAACTGCGATATTCCTCGGTCTCGCCCCAAGATTCGGCAAGTGGATCGAAATCGTCGTCAGGCACGACCGACTGCCGTAGTCACTCGATGATCTGTTGATCGAGCAGAATCTCGACATACTTGTAGTGAATTCTCCGTGACTTACTGACCCCGGCCCTGATGCGCTGCCACACTTCTTCAGAGACCGTCGGCTGCATCCTCACGTGACCGCCGCTCACTAACGATTTCAATCCCTCGAGCGTGGCGATTCTCGTTTCGTTTTACGCAATGCAAGTCTTGTGGCTTATGTTTGGATGATCACCAACATTAAGTAAACAGGCATCTTCTTTATAGTTCTCATAAGTGGTCATGCTGACCAGGATCACCCTGAGTGGATCTCGTTCCGGATCCGAGATGACCACCCAGAGATGGGCATCGACGGTTTCGGTCGCGGATGTAAAAGGAGCTGCCCGCCTTCATGGCTCAGGACCGAACACATCTTCACAGATCTGCCGCGCAGACTCATCCCGCTCCACCGCCGCGACCATCTCCAGTCTATTCTGGGCCCGCAGTATTTCCTGCCAGGGAATTGGACTCGCGCCCCCTTTGAAGTTATCCGCCCACTCTTTGAACGCATGCGTCAACTCGGAAAGTTCCCAGTCGTCGGTGTTGCGGTACCTGTTGGTAACCTCGTCGAGCTTCTCGACAATGCCCTTGGAGAGCTCGCCACGGCCTGGATCGCCCACAAGCTGGATGGCGTACCCCTCAGTGTGAATGAAGTCATCCCATTCGCCTGCCTTGGACCCGCTACCCTTGATAAGGTCGTAGACCGTGGAAAGGACGGGTCCGTTCTTCATCGCACAGGCCCGGTCCCCGGTAATCGACTCCCCGGTCTCCGCAAGCCACTCGCGGTCGGCAATATAGAGCAGCTTGAGCAGACGAAGATAACTCATCTTCTTGCTGTCGAGCCGGAGCAGATAGGCATCGCCTGTAACGCCCGATCAAACTTGAACCGAAAGTGCATTCAGCCCTCCCTTCCTCTGCTGATCAATAATGCACCGATAACCCTGTTGCGGTCAATCCGCCGATCGTATAACACCAGGAAGGCGCCAAACCGGGATGGACAACCATGATCGAGCCCAACACCCCGCCCAATCAGCCCCCCAGTGTCGACAGCAGCCAGGAAGTGAGCCACTTTCGCAGCCAGAATTGAGCCACCGCGGTTGTTGCCGGACGAACCGCGAGTCGCGCTGATTAGTGACACCTATGCCGGTGTTCGATGTCAACATCCAACGAGAATTGCAGCGTCGTCGATGTTATCGATCGCATTGGTTGATTCAAATCGGCCTTCACCCTTGGCCTGAGGCTGATTTGAATCAACCAATGCGATCCGACAGCGGAAGATTCGAACGCAGAGGATCATCGTCGTGGATGTCGAAGCTAATTGTCGCCCATCAATAAAGCCCGAGAACGCTCCGCCAGCGTTCCCTGGGCAAACGCACTCGTCGCTTTTCCGGGACGATTTGACCGCGCTGGCGAGTCGCGGCTTGTTTTATATGTACAGATATAATACTTCTTGAATGACAGAATCTGACAAAGCTGAGAGAGCCACTCTGCGATTTTGAATGTTAGGCTCGGGGTCGGCAACCCAGTTTTCACCGTCGTTGCCGGCCGGCAACTCCGGTTGGCATACGCCGACTTCCTAGAGACCAACGCAAAGTGATTCTAGAACCTCGCAAGGTGTCGTCAAGAATATTCCGGAGAAAACGCCGAAAAAACGAATCGATAGAGCCACTCACCGCGATCAACTGATCGCAGAGTGGCTCAAGTGGCGCTGCGATAATGGCTCACTCTCTGGTTGCTGCTGACACCCCAGCCCGGAGCCACACGCGCCTCGATCGCCCCGCGCCCTCATCCGCTACTTCCAAGACCGCAAACCAATCCTCCGCGACCGCGCCCTCACCGTCCTCGCCACCCTCCTCGTCCTGCTCATCAGCCTGGCCGCCTGGCGCGTATTACTCCCACTGGCGGCTCGGCCGGATCATCTTGACCAACGACGGCATACCACTCCTCGCCCAGCTTCTGCCCGAATCCGGCGACGAGCCGTTGGCCGAACCGTTCGACGTCGTGGCGCGCTCGACCCTCGCCCTGCCAGCGGGCGACTATCGGCTACGCGTAAACGGCGTCGGCCGTCTCGGTCAAACCTACCGATTCGCCGTGAATCAAGGCGAAACCATCACCCACGAGCTCTCCCTCGATGAGGGCCGCCTGCTCACGGCGGCTGGATACCCATCGAACTGGGGCCCAGGCCAGCGGCCTCGCGACGAGCCGATGCCCTTTGCACCGGTGACTAAAGCGCTGGAGCTGACGCCCGGCCGATCCGACATCCTCGAGTTCACCGGCCCATCCGTCCTCCGCCGCGACGCTCGAATCGGCGAGCTCGTCTGGAACACGGCCAAGCCGAAAACGCCTTACGGCCCCGGGCACGATCCCGGCCCCTGGTTCGACGCATTCGGCCAGAACGGCTGGGCGCTCCACGTGATCGAGTCCGCGATCGACTGCAATGGTGACGGCACTCCCGATGTGCTCGTGGCGAGCGTCGCCAGCACCGGATCGTTCATCGCCCTCTCGGGCCAGGATGGATCAATGCTCTGGAACTTTACCGCCGAGGTCGACGGCTCCGGCCGTCCGCCCGCGGAAAGCCCGGGCCCAGCCCGTCGGACGAAGCCCGCGGATCGACCAGGCGGTCTCATCGGTTTGCCCTCAGTCGGCGACTTGAACGGCGACGGCACTCCCGACCTGATCGCCACACTGGTCTTCCATGAGACCCCGTCAGAGGTCCAAGAAGCGCACCAAGAAACCGTCTTTACCCACCACCCCCGCCTTCTCCCGCCGAATCGTTGTGGCGATCTCGGGCCGCTCGGGCCGCTCGCTGTGGACATTCGCGCTCGACCCCACGTTCGCGCATATCATCGTGCAGTACTGGGACAAGCCAGCCGCGTTCGTGCGCGGCAAGCGCTCCGCCCAGGTCGCGATCCTCGATGGCCCCACGCTGATCCTTCTCGACGCCACCACCGGTCAGCCGCGATCCGCGCCGTACGACCTGGGCTTCGGGCCCGTGCGCCCGCTCCAGTTTGCCGATCTGACCGGTGACGGTGCGCCGGAGGTCATCGCGCTCGGGCAAGGCGCCTCGCCCCAGCAGCAATCGCTGACGGCCTGTTCACTCGACACCGGAAAACCGCTCTGGACCGTTCCGATCGCAGCGCGATACCCGCTGCCGCATCAGACGTTCCTTCGTCCGGAATGGCCGTGGCTCATCGATCTCGATCGCGACGGCCAGAGCGAGGTGATCGTCCCTGACTCCGGCCCCTTACCCCGGAAGGCCGCCTACCGCGGCCTCCGTGTTCTCTCCGGCAACTCCGGCCGTAGTCGCTGGGTCCGTCCGATGCAGCCCGAGACAAAGGCCGACGATGGCCTGGATAAACTCGTCGTCGCCCCCGACCTCGACGGCGACGGCTTTCGTGAGCTGATAACCGTCTCGCGGTTCGACGGTCGATTCCCGCCCGCATCCCGATCCGATCCCCGTACCGATCCCCAGCAAATCTACCTCGATGCCCTCTCGGGCCGCGACGGCCACCCGCTCTGGCACTGGCACATCGATGTCCCCGAAGACAAGTTTACCGCGATCAGGCCACCCCAGTGGTGGGGCCGCGGTCCCGACGGTTGGCCGCTCCTGGCAGTTCCGCTTGGCGGTCCCGAGCCCGGACGCGAATTCGCGCCCTACAATTCCTATTTCAATTCCCCGATCGTATACATCCTGGAAGCGTCGACCGGCCGAGAGCTGCACCAGGCGATGGGCCTGACCCGGATCGGCACCGCCGACCTCGATGGCGACGGCACGCTCGACGCCGCCGTCATGATCCGCCGTGCCACCCAGCCCGGACAGCCAGAATTCGAGCTCAAGGTCATCTCATTACATGACGCCGTGAACCGCTGGTCGCGGCTGATTCACTACGATGGAACGTTCTCCGGGTACCCTGCGGTCGTGATCGGCAAGGGAGCGCCGAGCGAGCCGGCGACGCTTTTCGTCGAGGAATCGCCGGCGACAAGCACGAGCAACGAGCTGCTCGTGCACGCCTTGAGCGGCCGCGATGGAGCCGATCGCTGGACCTGGCGCAGCGGCGCCGGTGAGGGCGATCGCAAGGTAGTTGGGGGCATCGACGGGATCGCGCTCGACCATGCGTGGACAGACGCCGTTTGCGTGACGTTTAGCAACCTCCGCCGCGAGAGTCGTATCGTGATCCTCGATCTGGACGGAAAGGAACGCGCAAGCCGCAGCTTGCCGCCCGAGAACACACCCACGAATTATTTCCCCCCAGTCGGCGACTCCATGGTCGACCTCGACGGCGACGGCCACGACGAGTTGATCGTGTGGAGCGACAACCGCCTGAGCGCCTGGGGAAGCGACCTGAAAGACCGCTGGTCCTTCCCGACCGACGACATGTCGATCCTGCGTGTCGTGAGGCCATACCCCGGCCGGCCGAGCACGTTGATCCTCCCTCCCTCGCGAGCCATCGACGGCACAACCGGCGAGTTGCGTTGGCTCCACAAACCGTTCCCGCTCTCGAGCCGCAACGGCGGCGAGCTGCTCGACCCCGGCAACCCAACACGCCTTCCCCGGCTGATCTTCAACCGCAACAATCCGTCAGCAACAATCTGCCGGAACGCCTTGCCGGCAACGCCAAAAGGCGACTACCTTCCCCCCTCTGGCGCCAGTCCGCCACCCGGCCTCGCCCGCGACGACCCGCGCTGGACGCGCGGCCTTCCCTGGACCAATCTCATGACTCCCCACACGGCCCGAACCAGCCTGCTCGCCGTGACCGGCCTGGCTCTTCTCAACGTCTTCGTGCCATTGTCCCTTCTCTGGCTGGCCGCGCGCCGGCGCCCCTGGAGCCTGCGCGTCTCGATGGCCCTGCCGGTGGCGGTCGCCGTCCCGTTGACGGCCTTCCAGGCCGTGGAGCCGTTACTCCCGATCCCCCCGCCATCAGCCCCGTTGCCATCCGGGTCCTTGGCCCTCTTCGCCCTGGGCTCAGCCGCAGGCGTACCGCTCATAGCCTACGTCATCCTCCTCGCCATGACCCTGCTCCGTAGACGATGGCGAAACTTGCTCTTCCTCACCGCCTTCACGCTCCTGGCATCGTTCACGACCGCAGCCATCTGGCTCTGGCTCGACATGCGAACCATGCCCGCGATCGAGCGCGACAGTCGCTCCGGCTGGGACCTGGCCCTTCTGCCAGGTGCGTGCGCAATAGGTGTTCTCATGTTAATAATATGTCCAATCCGCCAAACCACCCGCTGGATCACCCGCCGGCGCAAGCGTAAGCCCCCCCCGCGGCTTTCCCCATTGCAAAGGGGGGTGAACTGGTCGCACCCGCCAGTGATCCGCCCGAAACGCCGTGCGCAAGCGAAAGCGACCCCGCCCACCTTTCCCCCCCTTTAGAAGGGGGGGCCAGGGTGGGGTGGGGCGCAAGCGATGTCGCAGCCGCGCCGCTGATCCGCCCGAAACGCCGCAACCAAACGAACGCCACGCCACACACCTTTCCCCCCTTGCAAAAAAGGGGGCCAGGGGGAAGGGCGTCACCCGCCAGTGATCCGCCCGAAACGCCCCGCGGAAGTGCAAACCCCTCACGCACTTTAATGCCCACGTCCACCACGCCCCCCAAATTTCTCCCCACCTCCCCTGGCATCTTTCACCCATCACTGGTAATTTGTGGCCCCGCAACGTCTCCCCCACGAATGAATGAATGAGTGCATCCTCGATCGATGCAAGAAGGCGTCGACAAAACTGACTCATCTCGAGCTCCCCGCGAGTAAATGAAACGCGAGGGAGCCTCTCCATCCATCACACACAGGACGTATGTGCGATGTTCTGTACCAACTGCGGCCAGAAAACCACCGGCCGCTTTTGTGCCCACTGTGGCACACCGGTGGAATCATCCTCCTCCATCTCCATGTGGGCCTCAGACGACGACGGTGCCGACTGGCAGGACGAGTGTCGCTACCAGGTTTTGATCCACTTCCCCGAGGTCCGCGACCTGATCGCCAAGCACGGTCCTCCGATTCACAAGGGACTGACGGGTGAAGACATCCTCAAGATCTGCGACGCGTTCACCAAGCCGCTGACCGGCCTGCCGATCCCCATGAGCAAGCTGACGGCCGTGGTGGTTCCGATCTACGTGCGCATGGGACTCCAGACCACTTCTACGCGCAAAGAGCTCCTGCAAGCGCCGGTCGGAAAAATGCTGGTCGCTGCCGTGTGCTCGCTCTCGCGCCGCAGCCGGCCGCTCAAGGAAGTGCATCAAGGTGAAAACGGCTGCGTCATCGAGGCGACTCTCCCGCCCGGCCTGCGGGCGCTTGAGGGTCAAATCGTTCTGAGCATCGAGCGCCAGCATCGCGGCACCTTGGTCGACGCCACAGCCAAGATCCCCGGCCAGAAGTTCGATTGGGGCGTGTCGAAAAAGTGCCTCGATGAAATATTCGATGACTTGCACATGCTCTTGAATTGAGCGGACCATCCAGCCCGCATGAATTCAACATGATCCCAGCGCGAAAACCGACCGGCGGCGGCTCGGCCTTGACTCGGCGGCCGTCGAACGTCACCTTAGCGATGCAAACCTTTTGATCGGGTGAGTGGGACTTTGGCATTTCTTCGCGAGATGATGAACGACGTTTTCGCCAGGCGCTCCGTTTGAGCCCGGCGACCGTTCCGGTGCCTCCGCGAACCTGAAGAGGCCGTATAGCTGCGTTTTTCGAACACCTTGAGGAGCTTGATGGAAATGAGAATCGGCAGAGTCCAATCCCTGGTGTGCGTCGGGCTGGGCGCGTTGCTCGGCTTCGTCGCCGCCACTGGAGACTATGCACGCTCGTCACGAGCCGGCGCCGCCGTGACCGGCAAACGCGTTCTCCAGCCAGTGAGTTGCGATCTTGGCGTTGCCAGAAACGCGTCGCTCGAGCAGCCAGAAGCGGAGAGGACGACGACGCCTAGCCAGACGCAAGGCGCCTCAGGCAAGAAGCCGAACATCGTCGTCATCTGGGGTGATGACATCGGTATCCACAACATCAGCGCCTATAACCACGGCATCATGGGCTACAAGACGCCCAACATTGACCGCCTGGCCAAGGAGGGCGCGCTGTTCACCGACTTCTACGGCCAGCAAAGCTGCACCGCCGGCCGAGCCTCCTTCATTCTGGGGCAGCATCCCTTCCGTACCGGCCTCTTGACCATAGGTATGCCCGGCTCGCCCCACGGCATCCCCGACTGGACGCCCACGATCGCCGACCTTTTGAAACAGCAGGGCTACTCGACCGGTCAGTTCGGCAAGAACCACCTGGGCGATAACAACAAGCACCTGCCCACAGTGCACGGATTCGACGAGTTTTTCGGCAACCTCTACCACCTGAACGCCGAGGAAGAGCCCGAAGGCTACTACTACCCCAAGGACCCGGAATTCAAGCAGAAGTATGGACCGCGCGGAGTGCTCCACTGCACGGCCACAGACGTCGATGACCCGACGGTCGACCCCAAATGGGGCAAGGTCGGCAAGCAGAAAATCGAGGACACCGGTCCGCTCTCGAGCTCCCGCATGCCCACGATCGACCAGGAAATCTACCATCATGCCACCGATTTCATCGACCGCACCGTCAAGGCAGACAAGCCGTTCTTTCTCTGGTTCAACGCCACCCGCATGCACGTCTGGACCCACCTGAAGAAGGAATCAACAGGATGAACCGGCATCGGCCTTTATCCCGACGGCATGGTCGAGCACGACGACATGGGCGGCGACCTGCTCAAGAAGATCGACGACTTGAAGCTCACCGACAACACCATCGTGATCTACGGCACCGACAACGGCGCCGAGGTCGCGAGCTGGCCTGATGGCGGCACCACGCCTTTTCACGGCGAAAAAGGCACCACCTGGGAAGGCGGTTTCCGCGTCCCCTGCCTGCTCCGCTGGCCCGGCGTGATCAAACCGGGCACGATCATCAACGAGATCATGTCACAAGAGGACTGGATGCCAACCTTTCTGGCCGCGGCAGGCGAGCCCGACATCGTCGAGAAGCTCAAGCAGGGCTACACAGCCGGCGGCAAGACCTTCAAGGTCCACGCCGACAGCTATAACTTCGTTCCCTTCTTCAAGGGTGAGACCAAAAAAGCCCCTCGCGAGACGATCCATTATTTCGGCCAGGGTGGCGAGCTGAACGCCGTCCGCTGGAACGACTGGAAAGTCCACTTCGCCGTGCAAACGGGCAACATCGCCACCGGCGTCCGATCCGTCCCGGGCTGGCCGGCGATCGTGCATCTCCGGGCCGACCCCTACGAACGGGCCGTCCTGGATTCGCAAATGTACATGCGATGGTACGCCGACAACTTATGGCTGTTTGTGCCCGTGCAGCAGCAGATCAAGGATTTCCTCCTCACCATCCCGCAATTCCCATTCCAGGAGGGCAGCAGCCTGAATGCCTCTGGCATCAACTACCAGACCCTGAAGGCCGCGGCCGCGCTCAAGCGTCTCCAGGAGCTTGAGAATCTGTCATCACCCCGGAACTGACCGTGACCAAGGTACCGCACCCGCTCTCGACACGTTCGAGAGCGGGCGGCATTTTCCAGTTCCCGGCACGGCATTCGTAGGGTCCGCCATTGCGGACCGTTTGCTTCAAGTGTGATCATTCGTCGCAATACTGCGGCGGAGATTTGCCCACGCGCCGGATGACACGCGGGTAGGTTACCGTCGGAATGGCTTTCTCGATCCGCTCCAGTTGAACCTGATGAAACCAGTCAACGCCGAAGTCAAACCAGTATCCGAAGACGCGATGCGGTTTCAGCTCGAGGTGATCCAGCTTCGTCGTGCTCGCGTCGCCATACTTTTTTTTCTTCTTCTTTGCGCTGGAATCGGCAACTCCGTAATTGGGCCCGTCCGGATCAAACGGCCGTTTGCCGAGCTGAAACTCGTACAGATGCTCGTCCCAGCGGTCATACGCCTTGAAGATGGCCTGATGAAGTTGTTCCAGCGTCTGGTCGCCGCGGATTTCAATCACGCGGCTGATTTCCTTGTTAGCGAACTTCTTGCTCGTGGGCCCACCCGTCAAGTAGACCAAGAAGACGTACAGGTTCGCCGGAGGCGCCGGCGGGGGCAGGTCCGGCCGTCTCCGAGCGTTCCCCGGCAGCACCGGACTCTTCGCCGCCTTGCGATTGTTCCACGACGGAATCTCATCCTCCGGAATCAACACCTGGAGCGATCGGGCCTCTCCCGGCCGGCGCAGGATCAACCCTCTCTTCTCCAGCATCTTCACCATCTGATTCACCGACGGCGGCGAGACGCACATCGCCGCGGCAATCTCGGCTTCGGCAGGTGGATAGCCCCGGAGATTTGTGTACGCGTGAATGAACGCCAGGTAACGGCCCTGAGTCGGAGTGAAGGCAGCCATGACGTCCTTTCCCTGGTGAGTGCACGTCAGATTACACAAAATGCGCCATGGCTCGCCACACGAAAGAAATGATCGATGGCCTCCCGACTCCGCTGGAGACCCGCCGGCTCCTCGCAGCGACAGCTATGTAGGGTCCGCCATTGCGGACCGTTTGCTTTGCGTGCCCGCCGGTCGCCGCGAGAAACTCGCATAATTGTTGAATCCATGTAGCAGGCACGTATCTCGTGCCTGCTACATCGCGCCTCACTCGATCGCCTGATAAGCCAACGTCCAGAAATCCTTGCACACCAGCGGCGGGTCCGGGGAAGTCCACGCCCGCTGCGTCATCAAGATTCCCACCAGGTCCTCCTGCGGGTCCATATACCACGAGGTGCCCAGCACTCGGCCGTCAAGCGCCAGTGTGCCGATCGCGTCAACATGCACCTCGCCTCGCCGGCTGATCAGATACACCAGCCCCGGCATGTCCCCGCGCTTCACATAGCCCGCCATCACCTCGTGCATAAGACCCAGCCTGGATGGAGAAAAGCCCCCGTTGCTCATTGGGCGGTCCTTTCGTTCTGTCTCGTCCGAATTCGATGGAGTGAGAATCGGATGCGCCAGAGCGTCATCCGGCGCGACAATTGCGCCGGCCGTCGCGACCTTCAAGAATTCGCGACGATCGAGCCGAAGACGACACTCGTTCTTGGACACCTTTGTCAGCTCCTCAGTAGCTCAAGACCTTCCACCAGTAGAGCTGATTATAAAGCGCGTGTCGCAGCAGGTAACCTAGAATGGCGCGGCGGATCTCCGAGCGGGCAACTTCGCGGCCGTGGCATCGCATTCGCAGTCGAGTCATCTCGCGCTCGCCGATGTTCGCTAACTGCGCTTGCGACTTTTGCTGGTCGTGCACTCGAAATGCCCCGAGAAAACGCGGAAGCCGCACCATCTTCGCGCCGGCTCCTCGAAAACGAAGCAAGAGATCCCAATCCATGGCGAAACTGAACGATTCGTCAAAATGCCCGTCAATCTGGTCCCAAATCCGCCGGCGCCAGAACATCGTTTCCTGCGGCACATAGTCCGCCCAGACCAAAATCGAGTTGTCGTGAGGAGGGAGCACCCAGCGCCCGACCTCTTCGTCCGTCGAGTCGACAAAGACGCGATGGCCGTACACCAGGTCGACATCGGGATGGTCCTGGAAATACCGCGCAACAAAATGCAGGCTCCCCGGCAGCAGCATGTCGTCGGAGTTGAGGTACGCCATGATTTCGCCGGAAGCGTGCCCGAACCCCGTGTTGAGGGCGTTCGTTTGCCCTCCGTCGCGAACCGACTCCGCATGGTGCAGGCGCTCGCGATAACGGTTTAATATTGCCGGTGTCCCGTCGCGCGACCCGCCGTCCTGAACAATATACTCCAGCCTGGGATACCCCTGGTCGAGCACGCTCCGCATCGTTCGCTCAAGGAAGGCGCCATGATCGAATGACGGAGTGACGATCGAGATCACCGGCTCAGGCGTTCGCAACGTGATCGGCCGACGATAGGACCTGGGCACTCGAATCGGGCGCGGCCGGTATTGCTCATAGACGCCAAGACGAATGCCCAGCACGCGCCGAACGCGACTTTCCCAGCCTCGACCCGTTCGAACGCGATAGACCTCGGAACGAAGCACAGCCAGCTCCTTGGCGAGCTCGCGAACCTCGTCGCGAAGCATGGCGATTTCTTCCGCCCCCAGCTCGGTTTCGCGATCGGTCGTCAGAGAGTCCACGCTCATCGAGCTCACTCCTGTCCTATGCCGACCGCCGTAAAGCCGTTTGCGTCGCTTCATACCAGGCGATCGTGCGTTCGAGCCCGTCCTCGAGCGACGTCTCGGCCCGAAATCCCAGAAGGTCAAACGCACGGGTCACGTCCAGGCACCGACGCGGCTGGCCGTCCGGCTGGTTGAAGTTGAAGCGAATCGCCCCGCCGTACCCGATCTTTTCCGCCAGCATGACTGCCAGGGCCCGGATCGAGATCTCCCGACCGGTGCCGACGTTGACCGGCTCCGACTGATTGAGACCCTCCGTCGCCAGGACGATCGCACGCGCGGCATCCGTCACATACAGAAACTCCCGCGTCGCATTCCCCGTGCCCCAGATCTCGACCTCGCTCAAGCCGCGTTCGCGTGCGTGAACGAATTTGCCGATCAAGGCCGGAATGACGTGAGACGTACGTTCGTCAAAGTTGTCATGCGGTCCAAAGAGATTCGTCAGCAGCAGATTCACTCCGTCAAAGCCAAACTCCTGGCGATACGCTTGTAACTGAACCACGAGCATTTTCTTGGCGAGCCCGTACGGTGCATTCGTCTCCTCCGGATAGCCGTTCCAGTAGTCCTCCTCGCGAAACGGAACCGACGGGAACTTCGGGTACGAACAGATGGTCCCGACGGCGACGAACCGTTCGACGTCGTGCCGCCGGCATTCCTCGATGAGCTGAATGCCCATGGAGATGTTTTGATAAAAGTAGGTGCCCGGAAAGTGCCGGTTCGCACCGATGCCGCCCACCCGGGCGGCCAGGTGGATGACGATCCGCGGCCGCTCCTCATTCAGAAGGGCTCTGATCTGGTCCGGATCGGTGAGGTCGAATCGCGAGTGCTCTGGCGCGCTGACGCGACCAAACCCTCGCTCCTTGAGTTCCTGTAGCACGTGGCGGCCCAGGAACCCCGAGCCGCCGGTGACAAGAATCTGTTTGAGCCTCGGATCCATAGCCTACCTCCCTCAAGCGATCAGGCGATTACTCTCATGTCTTTGTACGTCGAGTGACATGCGGATACTCTGCGGACCATCCGGCACCTGGCTCATCTCCAGGAGCCGGAACAGAGCCAGGTCTCCTTGGCTCGACGCGGCGTCGAGAAATCGGACCAGCCGGCCAATGAACGCACTCACTCGCTCCGGATCGTGAATCCGTGCGTCAAAATCGGCCCGGCAGCGGCGGCTTTCGTCATGCCGGTCGAAACTCAACGTGAACCCCCAGGGCATCGTTTCCATGCGGCGGTCCAGCCACGACAGCTCGAGAGCTCCGATTCGCATGTTGCCGCTCTGCTCCGTCACACTGAAGATCGCGCGGATTTCAGGCGGGCTCAGGTCGTCCTTCCGGAGCTCCTCGCAGAGCTGCTCGTAGGGAATCTCACTGCGCGACTGGGTGTCACTCACCGCGCGCCGTATCGTCGAGACCCACGCGCCGAAACTCTGTGTTCGATCACATCGCAGCCGCAGCGTTGCCAGGTTGGCAAAGAAGCCAAGCATGTTCTGAAATTCAAAGCGGCTGCGATTCGTGACGTAGGTGCCCAGCACCAGGTCGTCCTGTCCCGTTTCACCCGACAAGGTGGCGGCGAACGCCGCGAGTCTCACCACGAAGTACGACACGCCCAGGCCGCGCCGCAGGCCCTCGAGCCGGCCTGAGGTTTCCGTGCCGATCCCCCACCACATCACCCCCAAAGCCGGGTCCGCGTCCGGAAGCGGCTCCGGCCGCTGAAATGGAAGCTCAAGAGCAGGGGGCTGCCCCGCCAGCAGCGTCTTCCACGATGAGAGTGCCCGCCGATAGGCCGGCCGGTCCTGGGCTCCAGCTCGTCGCTGCCAATCGGCATAGTCGCAGTACTGGAGTGGTTCGAATTCGGAAAGGGGAGGCAGAAGTCCGCGCAGCCGCGCCTCGTACAAGAGCTTCAGCTCGCGAAAATAGATCTTCCACGACCAGGAATCCGAGATGATGTGGTGATTGACGCGCAGCAGCCAGTGCACATCTCGTCGAATGCGCGCCAGAGTGAACCGGACGAGCGGCAGCCGCTCCAGGTCGAACGGCCGGCGCGCTTCCGTCTTGAGTAATTCCGTCGCCGCCCCTTCCGGATCGGCCGCCTCCGTCAGATCGAGCAGCGGCACGGCCATGACACTGTGCGGGCGAATCTGCTGCACCGGCCGTCCGTCAATTTCGGCAAACGTGGTGCGCAGCATCTCGTGCCGCCGCGACAGGTAGTCGATACACTCGATAAACGCACCAACATCCAGTGGCCCGTCGATACGATGGCTGCACGCGATCGTGTAGCCGGCCGATGCCTCCGGCGTTTGCGAAAACCTCCACGTGCGCTCCTGCTCAAACGAAAGCGGCAGCGAGCTCTTGCGCGACGCTCGCAGCAATCGCGGCAATCGCCTGGCGCCACTGTTCTTGAGCAACTGGTCGAGCAGGCAGGCGAAATCCGACAGTCGGGAGTGCTTGGCGAATACACCGAGGTCAATCTCGACTCCCAGCACGGCATGGACTTGGGCCGCAACGGTCGCCGCAGTCAGCGAGTCACCACCGAGCTCGAAGAAATCAGCACGCGAATCGATTTGATCGTGATCGAGCACGTCCGACCAGATGCGCGCCACGACGAGCTCGGTCTCCGTCATGGGCGTTGCTTCGAGCGCCTCTTCCTCCGAAGCGCAACTCATCTGAGCGAGCTTCTCGCGGTCAATCTTGCCGTGCGGCGTGAGTGGAAAAGCGTCCAGCACCAGAACGGCCGTGGGGACCATGTAGCCGGGCAGCACGGATCGCAAGGCCCGCTGGAGCATCCCCCCGCGCACTTTGCTGCCGCCCTGGCAGCTTATGTACGCCACGAGCTGCGGGTCGTCGTTTGGCCGGGGTCGAGCGACGACGAAGGCGCGGCTCACCCCGGGTTGCCGAAGAATCGCCGCCTCGACCTCCGACGGCTCGATACGATATCCATGAATCTTCACGCGCGTGTCAATGCGCCCCTCGACAAAGAGCAGCCCGTCGGGGGTGAAGCGGCCCATGTCTCCGCTTCGATAGCTCCGTGCGTCGCCCTCCGCTCGCGGCTCACCAAAGCTCGCCGCCGTCAGCTTCGGGTTTCCCCAGTACCCGGGTGAAAGATAGCGGCTCGTCACGACGAGCTGGCCGACTTGACCCGCCGCGACTTCCCGCCCGCTTCCATCAATCAGACGCAGGTCGTTGCCCTCCACCACTCTCCCCACGCTCAACCGTCCTCGCGCGACACGGTCGGTTGCTCGCAGACGAAATTGCGTGATGTTCCCGGTCTCTGAAGAGGAGAGAGTATGTAGAAACGTGCATCCCGGTTCGAAGTGTTTTTGAAAGTCAGCGAAGTCATCGCACGACACCGGCTCCGAGCCCAGCCGCACCAACCGCACCAGCGGAAATCTTTCGCCGTCCTCGAGACTTCTCATGAACTGCCGGAACACCGAAGCTGATGAGCTGAAGATCGATATCTCGTGCTCACGAAGCCAGTGTGCAAGGCCTCGACTGCCTCTGTCCATGATTGGGAAGGGGAAGAGCGTGGCGCCGTGAAGCAGGGTGCTCCACAACATGGCCATTCCATTGCCCCCGCTCAGCGACGCAAACAGAACCAGCCGGTCCTCGACTTGCAGGCCCATTCCCCGTGCGACCCGCGCGGCATTGTGCAAGACGTTGCGGTGCGTTTGCATCACACCCTTGGCGCGGCCGGTCGAGCCCGACGTGTAGATCAGAACCGCCAGATCATCGGGCAGAACGCCGGCATCGGGCGGCCGCGCTGCCTCGTCGCTCGTGAGATCGTCCCAGCACAACGCTCGGCAGCCGTTCGTCTCAAGCGCAAGGGCCGCGTCCCGGTTGGTCTGATCTGTCAGCACCAGCCCAGCCTCCGCATCGGCGAGTACAGCCCGATGTCGTTCCGGTGGATCGGTCGGGTTGAGCACAACCACGATGCTGCGCGTTTTTAGTACGCCAATCACGGCGGCGCAGAGCGGCGCATCGTGACGCATGAGCAGCGCGATCCGCTCTCCCTTGCACGCGACCCTGGCATGCAGATGGCAAGCAAGCCGGTCCGCTATCGCGTTCAGCTCTTCGTAGTCAGGCTGCCAGTCGCCTGACCCGACGGCCTTTGACCGTGGCTGGAGCGCCGCGCGCCGCTCGAAGCGTGCCGCGATCGATTGTCCTGCCTCGTCGGGTGTTTCTCGAGCCTCTCGCGCCCCGGAAGCCGATCGGTCGAGGAGAGTCATTCGCGCCTCCCGACCGGTTCAGATGCGCTGGCGACCTGGCGCCGGGTGCGGAAATGAGGCCCCTTCAGGACGCCGGTCGCAATGTTGCCTCCGCTTTCGCGAATGCTCGTGCAGTGCTTGTCGAGCACCAGGCGTCGCAATCGCGAATCAGTCTCGCGCAGCGGATACACTCTCGGTGTCATGATGACCTCGCTGAAATCCGTCCGGCAGACCCCCGAATAGGCATACATGAGCTGGAAGCGAGGAAGCACCGAGTCGCGGCTGCCATAGTGGAAGCAGCCTGAAGACTCGATAAAAAGTACCGTGCCGCGGGGATACGCAAACTCGATGACTTCACGTTCATCGACCACCGAGTAGACTTCCTCATCCGAGACGCGATATGGCTTCCCACGCTTCCAGTACCCGAGCTCCTCGCGAGCCTTCTGCGAGCAGCTCCGCGGCAGGAAGGTCCAGGGGCCGTTCTCAAAAGTCGTGTCTTGAAGCAAGACCAGGACATAGACATTCGGCATCGAATAGTAGTCGATATGGTAAAGCTGGCTGTCGTGGGGCTCATCGGGCTCTTCGTCGAAGGCGGCATTCGATTCCACGAGCCGAATCCCCGACGGTAACGTCGTTGAGAGCGCGGGAATGCACTCCAGGTACGAGCTGACAGTCATGAGCACATCGGTCGAGGTAGCGAAATCGAGAAACGACGGGTATCGCTCGGCGTCAGCGGGCAACCACATGTCCTGAAAATAGCTGCGATAGGCCCCCTCGGCGGTCCGTCGCACGCCGGCGCACTCGGCGATGATTTCCTCGGCGTCCTCCAGCACGCGATCCAGGTGAGGCAGCGCCCCTGACCGATCAATCGCCCAGCCGTCGCACATCTCCACCGGCCGTCGCGCCGGCGGTCCGTTTTCCTCGAGCAGGCGCGCTAGCTCCGTTCGAAACAGGCGGCGGCGCCATCTGTGCTGGCGTCCGAACTTGAGCCGGTTGTAAGCCAGTGCAAGTCGCATCGTCGGCGCGATCCCCAGCCGCCTCATATGGCCATCATGCAGCCGCCGCGCCAGCGGGCGACAAGCAAAGTCGAGCATGGACTGGATCATCTGTGCTCCTCGCTTCTTTCCGCAAGGAAGGGGCCGTAAACCGTCTGGGGCCGCGTGTAGAACTCCACGTCGAACGCCCCATGTTCCGGTGGTCCCAGACTCGAGTCCTTCCATCCGCCAAACGGGACATCCACGGAAGCATCCGCCGTCGATTGATTGACCTTGAGCATCCCGGCCTCGGCCTCCTCGAGAAAACGCGCCTCGATCTGCCTCGACCCGGTAAACACGGCGGCGACCAGCCCTTGCCGGACGCTGTTGCAAAGCTCGATCGCGTGCTCCCAGTCTCGCGCGGTCTGGACGACCAGCACCGGACCGAAGGTCTCTTCCTGAACAATCTCGCGGCCCGGCTGATCGCAGCAGACAACTACCGGCGGGTGCCAGGCTCCTGTGCTCGGCGCCGTCGCAGGCACGTCGCGGCCGTGGGGCCAGAACATCTCACCGCATCGCGCGCCGGCCCGCTCGATCACACCGGCAACGCGGTCGCGCTCGACCGCATTGACCATTGGCCCGATCGCGGTCTCTTCGAGCAGCGGATCGCCCCATCGAAGAGCCGCGCTTTCCTGAATCAGAAGGTGCAGGAACCGCTCGCGGCAGCGCTCCGCGACGATCACCCGACGGTTGGCGGTGCACCGCTGGCCCGCCAGCTCAAACGCGCCCGCTGCGACGAGCCGGGCTGCCTCCGGCAAGTTCGCGTCCGGCCAGACGATCGCCGCGTTGTTGCCTCCAAGCTCCGCCTGGAGCGGGATCCTCCGCCTCGCGCAGATCTGTCGAGCGCTCGCGCCGGCCGTCCCCGATCCCGTGATCGTCACCGCGGCAATGCGCTGGTCGTTCATCAGCTCGAGACTTTCGCTCCGGTCCCCCTCGAGCACGCTCACGAGTCCTTCGGGGAAGCCCGCTTCAGCCAGGCACTGGGCAAGCCATCGTGTTGCTTCGGGCACTTCTGGCGCAGGCTTCCAGACGACAGTGTTGCCGTGAATTACCGCCGGGGCAATCTTCCCCATCGCCAGGTAGACCGGGTTGTTCCACGGCGTGATCACGGCAATGGTCCCATGCGGCCGTCTTCTGACCTGTGCACATCCCGCTGCTTCTGCGTCAGGCGAGCGCGAAAACGCGTCGCGATCGCATCCAGCATCTCCGCGGAGCGCATGACCTCCCTTCGCCCGAACCGCACCGGCTTGCCAATCTCATTCGCCATGAGCGCCGCAAGCGTCTCGGTGCCCCGAACCAGTACTCGAGAAAGTGCTCGTACCAGTCGCTCGCGTGCCGGACGGCCCTCTCGGTGCCATCGCGCGGCCTGCTCGTGGGCCTTCCCGATCGCCGCGGAGACCACGGCCGGCTCTTCGGGCGCGAGACATCGGTGCTGCCGCACTGGCCCCGCAATCGCGGTGGTAGAGTTCATGCCACTCGACTCCTCGTTTCTGCTGCGCCTACGAAGCTCCGGGCAATCTCACCGGCTCGCTGCGCCACCCGGCTGCTCATCTCGCGGGTGCCCACAATCCGGCTCGACTCGCCAGCCACGTCCGCGGTCCTCCAGCCGTCACTCCACACCGATTGCACCGCTTGCTCGATCGATTCCGGCTCGATCCTCAGGCCGAAACTTTCACGCAGCATCATCGCCAGTGAGAAGATCTGACCGACTGGGTTTGCGCAGTCTCTGCAAGCCAGATCATATGCGGCTCCGTGATTGGTCTGGAACACAGCCTTGCCGTCGCTGCTGAAATTGCCCGAAAACGACAGGCCGCGCGACCCCAACAACACCGAGCCCAGGTCGGCGAGGATGTCGCCAAAGAGATTGGGCGCCGCGATCACGTCAAACATTTGGGCCTCCTGGACCAATCGGTACGCCATGAGGTCGATGTCGACCATCGAGAGGCGAACCCCAAACTGCTCGGCTGTCTCGACGGCGCAATCTCGCCAGAGACGGCTTAGCGACGGCACTCCCGCTTCCTTCCACACGACGGTAAGCTCACCGCGACGGAGGCTTGCAAGCCTCGTCGCAGACTCGAGAAACCGGCGCACCTGGAATTCGGAATACGCGATATGATGCTCCGCCACCCGGCCGCGCTCGTCCGAGCTTTCCTCGCGCCACGTGCCCTGGTAGACGCCTCCGGTATTCTCACGCGCAATCACGATGTCCGTCCCGAACAGAAAATCGCGTCTGATCCGCGCGACGTCCGAGAGCCCATGCACGATTCGAAGAGGGCTCAGCTTGAGGAAAAGATCGAACTTCTTCCTCATGTCGTAAACATATCTGCCTCCGCCCGGGCCACTCAGAATCGCTCCTCCACAGGCGAAGATCTCTTCGCAAAACTGCGTCACCTCTGCCGAGAGCGCCGTCCCTCCCGCTCGCTCGGCGTCACGGCCGATCACGCCTCCTTCGCGAATCTCGACGCACAGCCCAGTGGCCCCGGCCACCGCCCGTAGCGTCTCAATCGCACCTCCGATCACCTCCGGCCCTATCCCCTCACCGGGCAGCACGCCAATCAGTACGCCGGGCGCTCCCGGACCCCGCGCCGCGGGTTCCTCCACGCACGCTGTATTGATACATGCAGACATCCGAAGCACCGTCTCACCAGCCCGCGCCTCGATATGATCCAAAACCTGCATAGGGAATCACCGAATAGAAAGGGGAGTTGCTTCAATTGGGGTAAGATGCAAAGCCTGCGCGGGATTGCAGCGAAACAATCATTGCGCGATAATTTCCCCTATCATCGGACAGTCGAACGTGATTGTTGAATCCGGCGTTATCCACCGAGTCGCTACCAGTTCCCGGCAAACGCTTCGTGGCGGCGCGAGATGTGGTGTGTTACCGTCGAACCTCCCATCCACTTGAAACCCATGGTGAATGACATCAATGACCCTGGCCATCGAAACGCACCACCTGACGAGGTTCTTCGACAACTTCTGCGCCGTGAAGGATGTCGCGCTGGCCGTCGAGCGCGGAACGTTCTACGGGTTCTTGGGGCCCAATGGTGCGGGCAAGTCGACAACGATGAAGATGCTCACCGGCCTTCTGGCGCCTTCCGGGGGCGAGATGCGCGTCTTGGGGCGCGACATGCTCAATCCCCGCGAGGCCCTCGAGGCCAAGCGCAAGATGGGTGTGATTCCGGAAGACCTCGCCCTCTTCGACAACCTGACCGCGCGCGAGTACCTCACGTTCGTCGGCCGCATCCATCTGATCCCGCGCGAAACCATCCGCAGCCGCATCGAAGAGCTGCTCTCGCTCCTGGACCTCGAAGATGACAACAAAAAGCTCACGCTCGAATTCTCGCACGGCATGAAGAAGAAGCTCGCCTTGGCCGCGGCTCTCTTGCCCAACCCTGATCTCCTCTTCCTCGACGAGCCTTTCGAGGGCGTCGACGTTGTCACCTCGCGGGTGATTCGCGACCTCCTTGCCGGCTTTGTCAATCGCGGCTCAACGGTCTTCTTGACCTCGCATGTCCTCGAAATCGTCGAGCGGCTGTGCACGCACGTCGGCATCATTGCGAATGGCCAGTTGGTCGAGCAAGCATCGCTTGAAACCATCCGCGGCGGTGGCTCGCTTGAAGACTGCTTCCTCGAGAAAGTCGGTGCCGACCCCGACGCCACCCGCAAGCTCAACTGGCTCGAGGAGGCCGCGTCGTGAACTGGGAGCACTTGAAGGCGTTCGTCTGGCTGCGGTGGCGGCTGCTCTACAACCAGAATCGCCGCGCCGGCGTCTTGAACGCCGTGATCACAAGCATTGCAATCGCCGCGGCGATTCTCGGCGCGATCCCGCTCTTCATCGGCAGCTACCTGCTGGGCCTTTATGCGATCCCCAAGGCACAGCCCGCGCACCTTATGTATGCCTGGGACGCAATCCTGGGCGTCTTCCTGTTCCTCTGGATGGTCGGACTGATCACCGAGCTGCAGCGCACAGACCCGCTCTCGCTCTCGAAGTTCCTGCATCTCCCGGTTTCACCCAACGGCGCCTTCCTGATCAACTACGTGAGCTCGCTCTTGCGCTTGAGCTTGATCATCTTCCTGCCGGTGATGCTCGCCTTCGCGCTGGCGCTCGTGGTTGTAAAGGGCGTCTCGATGCTCCTGGTTCTGCCGCTCGTGGCGGCATTCGTGCTGATGGTCACCGCGCTGACGTATCAATTTCAGGGTTGGCTGGCTGCGCTCATGAGCAACCCTCGCCGGCGCCGAACGGTGATCATGGTAACGACGCTCACTTTCGTCCTGATCGTGCAGTTGCCGCAGTTGTTGAACTTTTTGCGGCCCTGGCGGCCGCCCGCAGATCCGTCCGTACGAATGATGAAGGAACTGGAGCAGTTAAAACACGACGCCGAGGCAAAGCGTATTGACGTAATAGAGACAAACCGGCGACAACAGGAAATCTTCGCGCGCCAGCGTGAGGGCATCGGGCGGAATATTCGCGAAAATCAGGAGCAACTCGAGCGCACGACCCGTTTCGTCAATATGGTGCTGCCCGTCGGGTGGCTGCCGCTGGGGGTCATGACCGCGGCCGAGGGAAGCGCCCTTCCGTCGCTCCTGGGGCTCCTGGGCATGACCTTGATTGGAACAGCCAGTCTTTATCGGGCCTATCGCACGACGATCGGAATGTTCCAGGGCGTATCCACCAGCCGCAAGGGCCGCCCCGCTCCCGTCCGCAAGCTGGCGCAGGCCGCGACCGGGGCACAGCCGCGGACGGGCTTGCTCGAAATGCGTCTTCCCGGAGTTTCAGAGCCGGTCTCGGCCATCGCGCTCGCAGGCTTTCGTTCGCTCCTGCGCGCGCCCGAGGCCAAGATGATGCTGCTCAGCCCGATCATCATGAGTGTGATCTTCGGCAGCATGCTCTGGCGCTCGGGCGCCGGAATGCCCCAATGGCTCCGGCCAATCGTGGGCATGGGCGGCATGGCCTTCGTTCTCCTCGGCGTCGTGCAGATGATGTCCAATCAATTCGGCTTCGACCGCGACGGCTTTCGCGTCTTCGTATTCTCTTCGGCGCGGCGGCGCGACATCTTGATCGGCAAGAACCTTTCGTTTGCCCCCCTGGTCCTCAGCATGAGTGTGCTCGTTCTGGTGGCGCTCCAGGTGGTGTCTCCTCTGCGCTGGGATCATTTCCTGGCGATGATCCCGCAATATGTCTCCATGTTCCTTTTATTTTGCCTGTTGATGAACTTCCTGTCGATCTATGGTCCGGTCTACGTCGCCGCCGGGTCAATCAAACCCACGAACCCGAAGTTCACCACGATCCTGTTGCAGATGGTCACGTTCTCGTTCTTCTTTCCAATCACCCAAGGGCTCTTGCTCATTCCGCTCGGTATCGAACAGCTCCTGGAATTCACCGGCCACGGCGCGGGCCTGCCGATTTGCCTGCTGCTCACGCTCATCGAGTGTGCCCTGGTCGCCGTCGTCTATTACTTCTGTTCCGAAGGACTCGGCAACCTCTTGCAATCCCGCGAGCAGAGAATCCTGGAAATCGTGACGTCCAAGGCCACCTGAGCGAACCACCGCGAACCCTTGACTTGACCACCGCAGCCAGGTAGGGTCCGCTATTGCGGACCATCCGCTAACGAGGCAATTTCATGATGCCATACCGCACCATCCTTCTCGTGACGACAATCTCATTCGCAGGACTCGGCCCAGCCCGAGCCGACGACAGCGAGGCGAAGGCCATCCTCGACAAAGCTATCAAGGCTATGGGCGGCGAGGAGAAGCTCACGAAAGCCGGCGTGCATTCGTGGAAATACAAGGGCAAACGGCACGCCGGCGCCGACCAGCCCGAACGGGAGTGCGAGGTGACGGCAAACGGCCTCGATCACTTTCGCCGCGAGTTCAATCGCCGCGAGCTCAAATTGCCCCAGCTCAGCCTCATCGTGGTCATCGCCGGCGACAAAGGCTGGCAAAAAAACAGCAAGGGATTGACCGAGCTCGACGCGGCCGCGCTGGCCAGCCACAAGCAAGCATTCTACCTGCAAGTCATCCCGATCACCCTGATGCCACTGAGGGAAAAGGGCTTCAAGCTGGAAGCCGCCGGCGAGGAAAAGGTGGGCGATAAACCGGCCGTGATTCTCAAAGTCACGGCGCCCGACGGCAAGGTTTTGACGCTCTCTTTCGACAAGGAAAGCGGCCTCCCCGTCAAGGAGGTCGCCACGATGACCAGCCTCGCCGGACGGGAAAACTCGATTGAATCGACCTTCCTCGACTACAAGGACATGGGCGGGATCAAGAAGGCGACCAGGATCGAGGTGAAATTCAACGGCGAGCCGTCTTTGGATATGGAGGTCACCGAGTTCAAGGTCCTGGATAAGGTGGACCCCGAGACCTTCGCCGAGCCGAAGTGAACCGGCGAGTACATGTAGGGTCCGCTATTGCGGACCGTCCGCTGGAGCGGTCACTCGCCAGTACGCTTTTCCTCTTGGTAGCAAGCGGTTCATCTTACAGTTACAAACCGAGGTGATTCCATGAAGCGGCACACCACCATCCTGCTCGTGACAGCCCTCTCATTCGCAGCACTCGGCCCAGCCCGAGCCGACGACCAGGACGTGAAGTCCATTCTCGACAAAGCCATCCAGGCTTTAGGCGGCGAAGAGAAGCTCACCAAGGCCGCCGCGCACTCCTGGAAAGCCAACGTCAAACTGCACTTCGGCGGCGGGGAGCGCGACGTAGAGAGCCACGTCACGGCGAGCGGCCTCGACCATTTTCGCCGCGAGGTCAACTTACCTCAGTTCACCGGCATCCTGGTCATCGACGGCGAAAAAGGCTGGCGAAAGCGCGGAGACGGAACCACCGAGCTTGACGCTGGCAGCCTTGCAAACGAGAAACGAAGCGCCTACCTGCAACTCATCCCGGTCACCCTCATGCCTCTGAAGGACAAAGGCTTCAAGTTAGAGGCAGCCGGCGCGGAAAAGGTCGGCGACAAACCGGCCGTCGTCCTCAAAGTCACGGCGCCCGACGGCAAAGATTTCACACTCTTTTTCGACAAGGAAAGCGGCCTCCCGGTCAAGGAGGTCGCCACGATGACCGGCCCCGCCGGACGGGAATTCTCCGTGGAATCGACCTTCCTCGACTACAAGGACATGGGCGGAATCAAGAAGGCGACCAAGATCGAGGTGAAAAGCAACGGCGAGCCGTCTTCGGATATGTAGATCACCGAGTTCAAGGTCCTGGATAAGGTCGAGGCCGACACGTTCGCCGAGCCGAAGTGAACCGGCAAGTGGCCCGATTCAGACAGGCACGCGCAAAACCTCCGGTGAATGTTCCCGAACAGCGTCACGCGGCTTCGGCGTGGAAGCGTGACGCAGTAGCCGTTGGACCGTCGCCCGAGGCAATTCATAACATGTAGGGTCCGCCATTGCGGACCGTCCGTCGAATCGGGTGGTGGCGTCAGAGCGTTGGACCTTCGCGCCCGGCGATTCACAACGTGTAGGTTCCGCTATTGCGGACCGTCCGCTGGAGCGGTCACTCGCCAGTACGCTTTTCCTCTTTGTGGCAAGCGGTTCAACTTACAGTTACAAACCGAGGTGATTCCATGAAGCGACACTCCACCATACTTCTCGTGTCGACAATCTCATTCGCAGGACTCGGCCCAGCCCGAGCCGACGAGCCGGACGCGAAGGCCATTCTCGACAAGGCCATCAAGGCGCTCGGAGGCGAGGCGAGGCTAGCGAAAGCCACCAGGCATTCCTGGCACACCAGGGCGAAAATGCACTCGCGCGGCCAAGAGGGTCACTTCGAGAGCCAGGTAACGGCAAGCGGCCTCGATCACCTCCGCCACGAGTCTACCTTCCCTCAGTTCACCGCACTCCTCGTGATCGACGGCGAAAAAGGCTGGCGGAAGTTCAGGAACGGAACGACCGAGCTCAACGCGGTAGCCCTCGCGATCGAGAAACGCAACGCCTACCTGCAGCTTATCCCGATTACGCTCCTGCCGCTGAAGGAAAAAGGCTTCAAGCTAGAAGCAGGCGGCGAGGAAAATGTCGCCGGCAAACCTGCTGTTATCCTCAGAGTCACCGCCCCCGATAGTAAGGACTTCACTCTCTCTTTCGATAAAGACAGCGGTCTCCCCGTCAAGCAGGTCGCTGTAATCACCGCCCCAGCCGGCCCGGAATTCACCAGAGAAACGACCTTCTTTGACTACAAGGACATGGGCGGCATCAAGAAGGCGACCAAAATCAAGGAAAAACGCAGCGACGGGCTGTCTACCGAGATGGAAATCACCGAGTTCAAGATCCTGGATAAGGTAGAGCCTGATAGATTCGCAAAGCCCAAATGAAAGCCACGATAGCTACCGAACGCGGCGGGGCCTCAAGGTTGGGCGTGGGTCTCCGACCCGCGCCGCGACCGGATGTCTCCGAGACGCGCGGCACGGCGCAGAGATCTTACGGAAGAAGACTCTCAGGCGCGGTGGAAAATCAGTTCACTTCTTGATCAAAAACCGGTCGACCTCATCCCCCTCGGCCGTGACTTGGCGGACGGTGAGCGCCCTGCCTTCCACATCGACCACGGTAAGCGAGTGCACCTTGGATATGTGCTTGTAAGTGAATTCCTGCCACGACGCAGGGTCGTCCTGCTGCTCAGGATTATAAAGACGCTGGCCCCCTGCGCCGGTGACAATGTAGATGACGCCTTCGGGCGTGGTGTCGGTCTGTCCGTCGAATTTCTTGTCGAGCGTGAGCTTGCCGTCAACATGCCGCTTCTTTGACGTGCTTCCCTCCTTCCGGACAGGCGGCGCCGCTTGAGCATCCTTGTCGGGCATGAACCGCAGCGGGTACGACCGCTGGTAGTTGTGGACGTGTCCGTTGAACACGATGTCGACATGGCCCGCCTCGAAAACGGTGCGAGAATCCGCATGTACTGCTCGTCGAAGTGAGATTTCGATGAATTGAAGCCGGGCTGATGAAAGCTGACAAAGCGCCAGCCCGCTCCCGCGGCGGCCGCCAGATCGGCGGCGACCCAGTCCCTTAGCTCGCGGTTCGTCCAGTCGACGGTGGCATTCGCGTCGAGAACCGTCCAGTGTCCGTTGCCATAATCCACCGAGAAATTAGCCATTCTTGGGAACGCTCCGCCGGCTGCGTCTCGGAACGCTTTCACTTTCTCGTCCGGTCCCAGCAAGGCCGCAGTGATCGGGCCACCGATCTCACCCATCGGGCCATTCAGCGGCTGGAGCCAGTAATAGAAGTAGGCGAGCCCGCCCGGGTCTTTGCCCAAATCGCGGGAAGCGATGTCGTGATTGCCGGGGGCGGCCAGAAAGAGCGTCGAACGCAATAGGGGCGCGCCCTTTTCAGGGGCAGCTTCCTGGGCATTGTAGATCGGCCAGAACTTGGTGCGGTACTCGGAAACCAGCCCGCGTCCGTAGACGATGTCCCCCGTGATCATCACGAAGTCAGGATTGGCCCGGAAGGTGCGAAAAGCAATCGCCCGCTCGGCGGGAGTATCCGCCCCGCAATCGCCGAAGACCACAAACCGGTAGGGCTGATTGGCGGCTTTGGGCGCGCGGGCGTCGGACTCGAACACGACTTTTCCATCGTGGCTCACGCGGTACGCGAAGATCTGGCCCGGCTCCAGTCCGGCCAGAGCCGCGTGATAGATGCGATGCGGCTCAATTCCGGCAACCGCGACGCGTGTAAACGATGGTGCCGGACCCGCTTGCCACCGCCGCCCGCTCCCCGGCCGGTACTCGATTGTCCAGGCGGCCCCGGTATCGTGTGTCTGCCACACGAGCACGATCTGGCCCGCGGCTTGTACGTGGCCAGCCTGCAGGTAAGGCTTGACGAGGAATGGACTCGTACCGGCTTCCGGCTCGGCCTTGGCCGAGTTGTTGCTCGCGTCCTGCGAAAGCGCATCCGTCACACCGATCCCGAACACGCACAAGGCGGTAAGCACGCTGCGCATGAAATTCATCTGGCAACCCGTTCCTCAAAACGTGATGAAACGCATCTGTCTCTCGTCACCGCGAGACTGCCGGCCTGGGCGTTGCGTCGCCGGGAGTCATCCCCATCGACCATTGCACCATTTCGAGCCACATCTTCTGAATCTCGGGTCGATCCCAGACTTCCTGGGTGTGGCCCAGGCCGTTGTAGAGCACGCGCCCCTTGCCGTAATTGCGCGCCCAGATGACCGGGAAATCTCGGCTGTCGCGACGCACGCCCTTCTTCGACAGGTCAAGCTTGCCGGCGTCGAGCGAGAGGAGCACACGTACGTTCTCCCGCGAGAAATCCTTGATCTGGTAGATTTCGTCCGTCAAGGTGAAGTGCCCGGGCAAATGGCTCATGCCGGGGAAACTGGAATCTTCGACCACCAAGGGCTTTCGAAAATGCCCCAGGGATGGCCGTCGTAGTAACCGCCGATCATCTTCCCGTATTCAGGCCACGACACAAACGTGATCGTCGCGCTATGGATGCCGATGAAACCCTTGCCGTCGCGCTCGATGAATGCCAGCAGGTCTGCCTTCTGCGATTCGTCCATATCCAGATTGCCGTCCGTGAAGAACACAACGGCGTCGAACGCATCGAGATTCTTTGCTCCATACTTGAGCGGTTTCTTGGTGATCGCCGTGCAGTCGGTCCGGAATACCGTATCCCACTTCTTCGATTTGCGCCCGAGATTGTACAGCGTCACCATCGCCGTGGAGATCGACTCATGCTGATACCCCTTGCTCTGGCCAACCACCAGCAGCGAGCGCTTCTTCTCCTGCGCGGTGGCGCTCGTGGCAAGCACCATGCTCAATACGATCGCTATGGTGCAGGGCTTCCTCGTCATCATGCACTCCATGTTCGCGCGCCTTTTGTGATGCGAGCCGTTTGAGCCGACCTGGATATTGTTGACTGGCGGTACAATCTGTGCCAGGTCCGACCGCGCCGTCTTGCGCAAATCGCCCGCCGTTATTGACAGACATCTCGCAGCATGCCTATGAACAACGGAACCGGTGATTCCCCGATGGGCCGCAGAAGCTGGAGGCACGCGCATGCTTCACAAGGTTGGCGGGCAACGTCGAATACGCACCCTCTGGCGATCGGCGATCGTGCTGGCAGTGCTTGCCGCCCCGAGCGCGGCTCGAGCCCAGGAGCCGCGCTATCAGATGATCCACGACGGCAGGCATTGGACCTGGTATGCTCGCCAGGACCAGTTCAGAATGCACAGGGCCGACATCGCGGCCCTGTATGAATACGCCGACAAGGCGTTCGATAAACTCTGCGACTCCTGGGGCATGAAGCCTTCCAGGGAGAAATACACGCTCCTGGTCATGGCACGGCCCGGCGGCGGCTTCGCAGCCGGCGATATCAGCGAAGTGCGGGCGATCACCCACAAGGAAAGCCCCGGCATCGGCTGTGCCTACGACGCTTTCTCCGGCTCGGCAAATGGCATCAAAGCCTACTGGGCCCATATCTTGATCACGCACGAGATGGTGAATCTCTTTACAGGCCAGGTGGTCAGCGGTGGATGGCCCGTCGACTGGTGGGCCAATCACCGAAGCCCCTTCCCGCTCATGACCGCCGTCGAAATCGAGTATGCGCTCGTGCCGCAAATGGCGGTGTTCCATGATCGGCAGGGACGCGAGGACCCGCTGGTCGTGATGTTCCGGCAGCTCAAGGATCAGTTCGGCTGGGCAATGTTCCGCAAGGCCTTCCGTACGGCGATCGACGACGGGATCCATTGGGACTCACTCGGTCCCAATCCGGGAGCGCTGCGCACGGCCTACGTTGCCGCATATCTTCAGATCGGTGCGCCTGAAGACATCGACCACATCCTCGCGCCGCTGGTCCCCGGCTATGACGCCCGCGCCGTGAAGGACATTCTCAGAGCTCACGCGGTCTGGTCGGCCTTGCCTCCGGAGTCTCCCAGGCGGAAGGCGCTCAAGGCTTCATTCCTCAAAGGGGAATTTAAGGCCGTGCTCGAGTAGACGAGCGGGTGCGAATCTCTTCGTCGCGCAATGGATCTGAGCAATCGTCGCCGTTCGCGCCGCTCACGCAACAACAGCCGATTCGATCACCCGCATGCTCTTCCACCGCCCCGACCGGAACCTGAAATAGAAACAGACGGCCATGGCGAGGATGTATCCGGTCGCGAACCCCCACGCCCAGTAGATGCTTCCCCCGCTGCGAACAACCAGATACGTCGGCACCACCATGATCGGCCACGCCAGCACGAACGTGAGCAGCGACACGAACCGCGTATCACCCGCCCCGCGCAGGCGCAAACGAAAACGTCACGTTGATCGAGTCCGCCACCGAATACGCCGCCACACACAAGAGCAAACTGGGTACAATCGCTGCCATCTCGGCGAAACGCTCGAGGTCATGGTTCCCGCGGAACGTCGAAACAAGCGCTTGCGGAAACAGAATGTAGATCGCCGCGACAGTGCACATATAACCAAAAACCCACTTGAGCCCCGTGTACGCCGATCGTTCGGCCAGGTCCGGCCGGTCGCCGCCCAGACGTTGACCGACCAGGATCGACACCGCCTGCCCCAGGCCCATCATCGGCAGAAATGCAACCATGTTCAGGCGTACCGTAAGAGTGGTGGCCGCCGTTTGAGCTTCTCCCAGCCTGCCCACGAGCTGGAAGAACACGTGGAATACCAGCACCTCGAGGAAGACCTGCGCACCGGCCGGCCCGCCGTACTTGAGCAATCGGCCGAACAACGCTCCTTCGAGGCGCCAGCCCCCAAGTGTGTTGAATTCCTCGCGGTACCTGCGCAAGCAGTAGCGCGATCGCCACCAGGGCTGAGGTCCACGACCCGGCAACCGTGGCCCATCCCGCCCCCGCGATGCCCAGCTCCGGGAAGCCGGCTCGCCCAAAGACCAGCACGAGCGCCAGCGCCACGTTAACTCCGGTTCCGGTCGCTTCGATCCCCAGCACCGTCCACGTTTGCCCGCGTCCGGAAAAGAACCCGTTCACCGCGGCCATGACCATCATCGGCAGCGCCGCGAAACAAAGACATCGCAGATAGGTGACTTCCAGAACTTGCAAGGCCGCCGAGTGTCCGGCCAGCGCGATCAAGAGCGGCGCGGCGGGAACCATCAGCAGAAACAGCAGCCCCGCCATGATGGCAAAGTGAATCCCCTGCCAGACCGCCGGGCCGACCCGTTCCGGCCGCCCTGCCCCCGTGTACTGAGCGACAAACGTCGAGACATACCCGGCGGTGACCTGCAGCAGCCCGAACGGCAGCCAGTACCACATGATCGCTGGAAACGACGCGGCCATCTCCCTCTGGTCGTGCCACGAAAGCAGGATCGTATCCAGAAACACCTGCACCGTCATGAAGCTCTGGCTGACGACCAGCGGCAGCGCAAGCGCGAGTAGCTCGCCGCTTCCCCCGTGGTGCGCCGCATCGCCCGCGTCCGTGACTTCGCTCGATCGGGTCGCCTGCGCCAGTCTGCCCCGGCTCACCCTCGGCGATCGCGCTTGGACTCATTGTGTCACCGTGCCTCGGACGACCGCTCAGAACCAGCCCGCAACGACCCCCAGGGGCGGACACGCCCGCGCCCCACCTGGTTCGCGCCTCGCCATCGGGCCGTCAAGTTCCTCTTATACATGATCCACTGTCCAGTTGCGCGTGCTCGTCGGAGGCAGACGGAATTGACAGAGATCCGGAATGAGCGATAATGCCGCACTTCCTTTCTCGGGGACGGACGTCTCAAAAGGATCTCATGGTCCTGCGGCCACAAATCCGACTCGGTTTGATCCTGCGCGGAATGACGCTCGCCTCGCTCCTGGTGACGGGAGTCGCGTGCGCTACCGTCGACGACGGCACTGCGCTTTCGGCCCTGGACCATCGGCCAGATGACTCCATCCGCCTTCCCGATGCCGAGCACATGATCGACGATCTCGATCGCATCATGACGACATACGGCACGATCAGCGTCAAGACGCCCGACGTTTGGGGGCAGGATCGGCTGGCCAAATTCCGATCCGAATACGAGGCGCAAATGTCCGGCTGGCTCAAGCAAAGCTTCAAGAGCGACATCAATGCCTCCGTCCGGCACACCGAGTCCGAAGCCACTCGGGTGATGGTTGGGGCAAACCTGGTCGAGCCCTTACCGAGTAACTCAACTTTGACTCAAACCTCAACCTCGACGTCACCCACGACCACAACCTCACCCGCGCCCACAACGTCCTCTCCCTCGCTGGTCGGCGTGCAATCGGCGCTGAGGTCTCAGGCCGCCCTCATTCCGGGCCCGACCGCAGTTGCCAGCCCGCCCGACAAGACTCAGGTGGCCATCGAGCCCACAGTCGTGCTCGACGAGCATTCGAATTATCTGAATCACTTGAACCAGTTGCGCCGCATCAACGCCGGCGACGACCTGACCGACCGGCCCGGCTATGGACTTTACCTGATTCGCATCCCGGTGACACTCTCGCCCGGCCCCAGAAGCCGCCGCGGCAAGGGAGCGATCATCACCGTCTCGGCCAAGTCGGTCATGACCAAGCACACGCTGCGTGACGCTCTGCGCAACGCCGTGATCAATGAGACGGTCACGAATTTGACCCAGGCGATCGTCAACCGCTCAGGCTCAGGCGGCGACCAGGACCCAGGCCGAGGCGCGGTCACTTTCTCGCTGCTCTCCTTTGCGGATACCGAGCTTTACCATGGAGCGGAGAACATCGCCCTGCTCAAGAATGAGGCCGATCGTCAGCTCTCTGAGGAGCTCGGTGATGAGCCTCACCACAGAAGCGCCCGCATCGCTGAGTGGTTAAGAGGCGAGCTCCAGTCGACCTATCATTTGCTCGAACAAGCGGCGACACCCACGCAGGCGGCCGGGCTCGCAGGGATTGACCCGCTCGAAGAGCTGGGAGACATGATCCTCAATCGCGATTTCCCGCGAATTGCCCAGGTCCAGCCCGGCAAGTCCCGCGACTCGCTCGTACTCCAGACCGCGGCCGGAAAATCACCCCATGGCGATGACTCGATGGAGCAGCGCCGACGCGTCGTGAGCGTCCTCTCCTTTGCCATGCGCATCCAGGCGGCCGGTCTGAATCGCCGCTTGAAGCAGGACATGGCCGATCAGGATCCCGAGCTGAATTTCGACGTGCTGAAGCGAATCAGTTTCTTCGAGCCCGAGCCGTCCGACGAAGCACTGCACGCTTTTCAGAAATACGCGGACGCGAAGTGGCCGCTGCGCGTCTACGCGATCGAGCCGGTCATCGCCCAGCAAAATGTGGCCGACGCCTTCGGCCGCCGCAAGTTCTCGGCGATCGACCTGATCGGGTCAGCCTCCGGCGGGCCGCTCAGGGCCCTCACCGGCGTCGAGGCACAGCGCCAGGCAGCCGATGACGAGACGGCCGTGCGATTGAACCCCACCATGGTGGGCTTCGGCGCCGGCCAGAGTACCTTCGGCTGGATCTTCTACCCCAGGCTTCAAACCAGTGGCGGCAGGCGCAGCCGTCTATTCACCGACATCGCCCTGCTGGCAAACGGACGAGTACCCGACCCCACCGGCAGCGACCAGAGCATCGAGCCCGGTCAGCGCGAATGCACCGCGCTCGTCGAGATGCCCAACTTCGTGCCCAAGATCGAGTTCATCACCGTCGCAAGCTGGTTCCGCACCAGCGAAATTGGCGACGGCCAGAGGTCCGACCTGGAAAAAGCCGCCGTGCTGGGCCGAAAGCTCGAGCTCGCCCAGGAAGCCTTGAACCGCGCCAGTGTCGCGGGCCACTATCGCCCCGAAGAGCTTCACATCGCCACCGAGCGGCTCAGCCAGCTCAGAAGCCTGATGCCCACCCAGCGCTTGGTCGTGCGAGTTCCCTTCGCCGATAACCAGAATGACGCCCGGATCTTCTGCTCCCACGGCTCACAGCTCCGTCCAGCGATACTGGGCTGGCACGGCAGGCCCCCCGAAGATGGTCAGGAAACGACACTCTTTCTCGAGGGCAAGAACTTCAGCATTCACGACACCCACGTGATCGCAGGCGGCAAACACGCGGCCGCCGTCCTCGTCAGCCGGCAGTTGCTCGAGGTGACCATTCCCAGGGATGCGTACCCCACGCCAAGCGCTCAGGGCACTCCTCTCCTTGATATCAACGTCGCCACACCGAACGGCGTATCGAACCACTTGCTGATCAAGATGCGTTCGCGTCAACAGCACGCCACGGAAAAGCTCGAGGAGAAAATCGAAAAGACGGCCGAGCACGACCTGCGGCGCGACGCAAGGGTGGTCGCCGCCGCAGTCGCTCTGGACAATGCGAAGAAGGACGACAAGAAGCCCCCGCAGCCGGCCCTCGATGCCACAGTCCTTCCCAAGCTGCTTGTCCCCCGGCCTTGACGTGGATGGCAGCCAACGGGCGATCGCAACCTCCTCGGCTGAGCACGTGGCCCCACCTGCTCCCCGACTTCAATCGAGGTGGCTGGGGCCCGAGCCTCGCCAGCTACTTACTCTTGCTCTCCTTCGCCTTGGTGGCGCAGTCGTCACAACAGACCGTGATCTCCTTCTCGCCGACCTTCACCTTGATGCCCCCGTCCGTGATCTCCCAGTCGCATACCGGGCACTTCTTCGTCTTCATGAGACAACCCTGTGAACAGAATCGAACATTCGAGCCGCCGCGCGAGGCTGTTGCTCGTGAAGACATCGTAGACCCGCACGAATTTCTAGACTTCCAGATTCTTGCTCACTTCGCGAAGCCATCGGCTTTCCCCGCGCGGCGCAACTCGGACGGCGGCCGGCCGAACTCGCGGCGAAACGCATCGGTGAAGTGGCTGTGACTGGAAAAACCCAGCTCCAGGGCAAGGGCAGTGAGATCGCTCGCGCCGCCGGAAAGCTGCTCGAGCGAAGCGCGGAGGCGCAGACGCGTCAAGTACCGATGAACCGGAACCCCCGTTCGCTGCTGGAACACACGAGCGAGATGAAACGGCGAGGCGTGCACGGCCTGCGCGACCTCGTCCAGAGTGATCCGCTGCGACAGCCGCCTCGCCACGTAAGTCTTGGCCGCCTCGACACGCTCGACGTGATCGGCATCCGTGCCCGCGCGTCGGCGATGCCTTCGCGGCCCGCCGCATCGCTTGAACGCGGCTTCCAGCACATTCGCGATGAGCTGAAGCGCAGTGACATCGGCCCAGAGGTGTTCGAGCGGATGAGCGCCGGCGGCCTCTGAAACGTGATTGGACCATGGTCAAGGTGCTTCGACATCCCAACCATCGTTCGGGATCAAGCGCAGCGCGAGAATATCGAGGCGTTCATGGTAGGTCACTGTGGCTGACCAGTGCCGAGTTGTGCCGGTAAAGTACGTGGTAGCTCTGATCAAGCGAATGGACCCGAAAGCCCGCCGAGGAAGCAAGCCGTTCCAGGCTCGCCACCGAATAGAGAGAAACATGGGCATTCCTGGGGGCAGCGTACCACCAGCCCAGTCCCTGGCTGTCGATATCACCGGGCTGCAAGAGCGTCGAAAGTAGGATGATTCCCGTGTCAGTCAACATCCCGGTGATATCACTCAGGGTCCGACCCGGCTCGGTGGAATGCTCGAGTACTTCGAAGCAGATCACGCAGTCAAACCGGTCGTCAGGTTTTTGCTCGAAGCGCGGCATGAAAGGATCGTAAGTCGTCACGTCGCAAAACCCGTCCGCGCGCATCAGCTCCGCCAGCGTGCCGTTGCCCCCACCGTAATCGAGAATACGCGAGGTCTTGGCGTGGGCCAGCAATCGGGTTGCGAGTGTCGCGTTGTGCCTCGGCCGCGCATCCTCGAAGTCAGGATCAATGAGCAGATACTGGTCGTTATAGACGTATCGCTCAAAATCCTCCTTCGAGAAGTGATCCAGCGCGGTCGTGAAGATGAACCGGCACTCCGGGCAGCGGTGGTAGTAGACGGGCACTCCGGAGATACCGAGGGCATTCTTCCGGTAGATCTCGCAGTTCTTGTTGAAATCGAGAAGTCCGTAAAGCGAAGCGGGGGTGCCGCAGCACTTGCACGGCGTTTCCCCGGCACAAATCGGTTCCAAGGCAAGGACCATGGCGACACCTTTCTTTTCCTGAACGAGCCCGGTATCACGCACCTGACGGTACATCCACCGTACCGCACCTTTGTCCCCGGCATCCCGTTCGCCGATTCTTCTAAGATTTCCGGCCCTGAAGGGCAAGCTCAAACTTCAAATCTTCGGCAAACCTTAGCCGCGGCTTCACGCCACGACTATATCCAGTTGTTATACTCTCGCCGCTTTCCGGGTGTCTTCAAGGAACTGGCCCACGAGCCTGACGTTCAACCTGAATCGGCCCATGGGCGACGGCGATTGAACGGGCGAACGGCTCGAAACGCACGAAGGAGGGTGCCCCCGATGTTCAACGTCATGGCTTTCGCGGCTCTCTTGCTCACCGCACTTCCTGGTTCCACCCGCTCCGACGACCGGCATGTCGTGATGATCTTGATCGACGGCTTGCCTGCCTATCTTCTCGACGACCCGCAGGCTTCCCTCCCCGTGATTCGCGGCCTGGCCAGGGAAGGTGTCGCGGCCGAGGCGGGGATGACGGTTTCCGATCCTTCGATCACGTGGCCCAACCAGACCAGCCTCGTCACGGGATGCCACGCCGATCGGCACGGCGTCTTGTTCAACGGCCTCTTGCAGCGGCGCGGGCCCGGCCAACTGGTCGAATATTTCACTTCAAAGAGTCAGCATGAGCTGGTGCGAGTGCCGCTTTTGTTCGACGTCCTCAAGCAGGCCGGCCATCGATCGGCGGCAATCAACTGGCCATGCACCCGCGGGTCGAAATCGATCGACGACAATTTCCCGGATGTCCCGGGTCCCCTCGCTCATACGACCCCGAAGCTCAAGGAAGAGCTGGCGCGAATGGGGTTGATCGAGCGGTTCAAGTGGGGCAACGACATGGTCCAGGACGAAATCTTGACCGAGGCCGCGTGTCATGTGATCCGCGATCGAATGCCGCGATTCCTGGCCCTTCATCTCAATAACGTCGACACGGTCCACCATCGTTACGGCCCGAAGTCGCCCCCGGGCTACGCGGCGGCCGCGGCCAACGACGCCAATGTCGGCCGCATCTTGGGCGCGCTCGAGGACTCAGGCATTCGCGGCCAGACCGCCGTGTTCATCGTCGCCGATCACGGATTCGCCGCCGCGCCCAAGTCGCTCAAGCCCAACGCGGTCTTGCGCCGTCATGGCCTGCTGAGCGTCGAGGGCGGCAGGGTTAAATCGGGCCGCGTGCTGGCAGTCGCCGAAGGCGGCATCGCCATGGTCTACCTCACCGACCCGTCGAGTGCCCGCGCTGACCACGAGACCGTGCTCCGGCTCTTTCGCGGCGAGGAGGGAATTAGAGCCGTGCTCGAGCCCAAGGATTACCCCCGTTATCACCTTCCTCAGCCGAGCGAAAACGCAGCGATGGGCGACCTGGTTCTGGCTGCAAAAGAAGGCTACGCGTTCAGCCTGGACGCGCGGGGCGATGAATTCGTCGTTCCGAGTGAAATCGCGACGGCCGGAGCGCACGGCTTCCTCTCGACCGAGCCCAAGATGAACGCGATCTTCGTGGCCGCGGGGGCAGGTATCAAGCGCGGTACAAAGCTTTCGACGATCGCCAACATCGACGTGGCGCCCACGATCGCGCGAATGCTCGGCGTGACGCTGGAACAAGCTTCCGGCCGTGTGATCGAGGAGATCCTCGCCGAAACGCAGTCCGAGGAAACCCCACGCCCCCCCAGACTCATCGAGACCGGTGTCGTCAGACGGACGAATTGAGGCGCGCATCCGCCGAAGGCCGGCGCGATCCGCGAGCAAGCGCAATGGCGACGATCCCGCCCGCGATCGCGCCGCAGAGATGCCCGTCCCATGAAATCTGCGAGCCGATCCGGGGAATGATTCCCGTCACGAGAGCGCTGCCGTAGAAGAAGCCCACGAACAACGCAATCAACAGCGGAATGATTCGCCGTTCCAGAAACCCGGAGAGAATCAGGAACGCGCCGAGCCCGGAAATGAGCCCGCTCGCCCCGATATGAATCGCCTCGCGCCCAAAGATCCAGAGCAAGAAACCGCCGAGAAACGTGATGAGGACGACCACCTCCCACGACTCGGCCCGCGACCCGGCCAGGAGGATCAGCAAGACGAACAGAGGCAACGTGTTGCTGAGAATGTGCGCGAGATTCGCATGCAGAAACGGCATGGCCGGGATTCCCACGAGCCCGATCATCCTCCGCGGCACCACGCCAAAATGGTCAATGCCGGGGAACACCCAGCTCACAAGGAACACAGCCCAGATGGCCCCGATGAAAAGGACCACGAGATGGATTTCCTGGCGGATCGTGTGTGGTTGGGCCATCGGGCTTTTTCTCGCAGTGCTCATCGCGTGCCGGCCGTGCGGATGAGGCACAAGGCAAATGGGCCGGCGCGGCTTCGAGCTGACAGCTCGTTCGGCACGTTGCTCAGCCTACCACAAGCGGTCGCACTTGTGCGAAGCACGCCGCCAATCCCTTTCCCCCCCTTAAAAAGGGGGGGCCAGGGGGGGTGGCCACCGCCGTCGCATCCTCCAGGGGTGACTTCGGAAGGATTGCCGATGTCCAAAGCCGCGCGCCAAGCTACACTCAACAGCGCGGACGAACTTGCTAGGCTCGCGTTTCGCATTTCTTCGCGAGGCGGCACAATGAAAACTCGAAGAGAAGTCCTTCGTATGATACCTCCGGCGATGCTCGCAGGCTCAGCCTGCCGCCCGCGCAAAGTCGGAATTCACGCGAATTGACACCCACGTCCACATCCACCGCGACGCGCCCGCGCTCCTGTCTGAGATCAAGGAGGCTAACTGGCGCGGTCTGGATATCGTCGTCTGCCCTGCCAGCGGCACCGAGACATTCGACCTCGAGGAAAAACTGCGCGCCACGGCCAAAGTCTCGCGCGACAGCGCCGGATCACTGGCCTGGGCATCCACGTTTGACGCCCGCGCTTTCGAAGATCCAGATTTCCCCGAGCGCACGATCGCCCGCCTGCGCCAATCGTTCGCGGACGGCGCGATCGCCGTGAAGATCTGGAAGAATATCGGAATGTCGATCAAAGCCAGATCCGGCGCATACCTTCTTCCCGATGATCGCGCGCTCCGGCCGGTTTACGAGTCGATCCTGAAAGAGGGTAAAACGCTGGTGGCTCATCTCGCCGAGCCCGACGGCGCATGGCTGCCGCTCGACGCCAAAAATCCCGAGCTGCGCTATTATTCGGCAAACCCCCAGTGGCACTTGTATGGCAAGACCGGCGCCGCGGTGAAGGAAGACATTCTGAAGGCCCGCGACCGGGTTCTTGCCAGCATGCCGAAGCTGCGCGTCGTCGGCTGTCACCTCGGTAGTGACGAGAACAGTCTGGATAAGCTGGGCAAGCGCCTCGACGCCTTCCCGAATTTCGCGGTGGACACCGCGGCCCGCATCCGCTACTTCGCGCGCGGCGATCGCGAGCAGGTGCGGCAATTCCTCATTCGCTACCAGGACCGCGTCCTCTACGCCACCGATTTCGTGCTTCGCGAGGCCGAACCCGCGGCCGCCGCGCGGTCTCTACAGATCGTCCATGACCGCGATTGGAATTTCTTTTCCGGTGCCGAAGAGATGGAGTACGACGGCAAGCCTACGCGAGGACTGGCCCTGGCGGAAGGGGTCCTTCTAAAAGTGTTCCGCGAAAACGCGCTCCGCTGGCTTCCCGAAATCGAAGCTTAAATGCTTCGAGGAATGTCAGTTTCCGGATGGCTTGTCGGCCGCGCCGCAGGAAGTTCTTACAATGGGCGCCTCAACCGACGACTTCACGAAGTACCCACGAACTCCGCATCTCTTCGGCTCCCGCGGCACGGACGACGACAAGCATCTCGGCCAGGACGAGTCTCTGGCGATGATCGCAAATCGCTCGCTCATCGTCGAGGAGAAGCTCGACGGGACAAACGTCGGGATTCATTTCACCACGTCAGGCAGGCTGGTGCTTCAATGCCGCGGACACGAAATCACCCCGGGAATGCACCCGCAGTACGATCTGTTCAAACAGTGGACCATGGCGAAACGGGAGGTTCTAGAATCCATGCTCGAGGATCGGCTGATTCTCTTCGGAGAGTGGCTCTACGCGCGCCATTCCCTCCATTATCGCCGATTGCCCCACTTTTTCTTTGAATTCGACATCTACGACAAGCGCCAGCAAGCATTCCTCTCTTTGGACCTGAGGGCGGCAATCCTCAAAGGCACCGGAATGTGCACCGTGCCGGTCGTCCATCGCGGTCCGGCAACACGGGAGCAGCTCTTCAGCCTGATCGGCCCCTCGAAGTTCGACAGCGCCTTCGAGAACCCCGTAACCGCTCTTACCGACAACCTGATGGAGGGCCTCTATCTGCGCACCGAAGCAGGCGGACGCGTGGTCGAACGAGCCAAAATGGTGCGCCCGGAATTTGTGGAACGAGTCAAGCAAAGCGAGCACTGGCAGCATCAAGCAGTCGTGCCGAACATACTGAGCAGGACCGCGGAAATCTGGTCATGAAAAGCTGGGCGGAAGTTCAACTCGCCTCGACCGCGAAGATCGTTTGCTGGGCACAAGGCCAGCCTTGGGCGCAGGCCATGGCGCAGTGCCAGCAAGATGCCCAGTGGCACGCGGAGGGCGACGTGTGGACCCACACGCTCATGGTGGTCGCTCAGATCGAGCGGCTGCCAGAATGGCCATCGCTCAATCGCGATACGCAGCTCGCGCTGTTATTGACCGCATTGTTGCACGATTCCGGAAAGCCGGCGACCACGCACATCGATGAGGCCAGCGCGCGAACGCGATCGCCTAAACACGCCCTCGTCGGCGCGGCCATTGCGCGAAGCGTGCTGCGTGGTCTCGGCTGTGAGCTTCGATTGCGCGAGAAGATCGTGGGTCTCGTTCGATTCCATGGTCGACCCGCGTTCGTGCTCGAAAAGGCAGATCCGGCGCACGAGGTCATCCGGCTCTCCTGGCTCGTCGACAATCGGCTGCTCTTTTTATTCGCGCTCGCCGATTCGAGAGGTCGTCGGACGAGCGACACGACCCGCGCGGAAGAGAATATCCATTTATGGAAACTGGTCGCGGACGAAAACCAGTGCTTCGATCGGCCGTACTTCTTTGCGAATGAGCAAGCGAGGTTCTTGTTCTATCGCGACGCGCTCTCGAGTCTGCACTATGTGCCACGTGAAGACTATTCGGGCACCGTCACGATGATGTCTGGATTGCCGGGCAGCGGAAAAGACACGTGGCTGAGCCAGAACCACCCCACATTGCCGGTCGTTTCACTCGATGGCCTCCGCGATGAGCTGGAAGTCGAGGCGACCGACGATCAAGGAAAAGTGATTCAGGCTGCTCGCGAACGATGCCGCGGACATTTGAGAGCACGCGCGAACTTTGCGTTCAACGCCACTAACATTGTCGCTCAGACTCGACGGCGCTGGATCGATCTCTTCGCCGATTATGGGGCGCGCATCGAAGTCGTTTACCTCGAGCCGCCGCTAGCAGCGATTCTTGAGCGCAACGAACGACGTCACCAGCGAGTCCCGCGATCAGTCATTCATCGGCTCCTCGAGAAGACCGAGCCGCCAACTTGGACCGAAGCCCACTCGGTGACCTTCGCCGAATGACAGGCAGCCGGCCTCGGGCGCCTTGAGAACAACCGGAATGTGTCAGGGTCAACTAAAGCATGCGCTGCACGCCAAATCGGGGTGTACGGAGTCCTTTGCCTCGTCGTATTCTTCGCCGCGATCACGACAAGCGGTTATCTCGAGCCATGGGAAGACGCGGTGGAACCCCTCGCCCTGATCGCGGCCCCGTTCATTGTCAACGCGCTCTACACGCTCGGCTGGATTGTCGAGCTAACTTATCGGAGCATCAAGCCGGAAGTTTCTCCTCAGTTCGGTCCAAGACTGCTCAAGCTCGGACTCGCCTTGAGCCTGTCCTTGATCACTGTGCCGGCGGTGCTCTGGTCCGAGTACCGGCTCCTGGAATGGGCGGGCGGGGTGTGACCGTTGAAACGTCGTTGCCGCTGTCTCGCGACGGACTCAGACCGTAGCAGGCACACGCCGTGTGCCGCGGCGACGTCGACATCGATTGATTGTCACTGGAGGGCGTAAGCGCACGGCCAGGTCACCCCCGCCGTCATGACCTGCGCGGCTGGACCAACCGCTCGATCGCGCCGATCATCGGCAGGCTCCCAACCGCCAGCACGAACGCGAACGCCCCCGTGACGACGTCGCCGTGGTTGATCGCGTAATTCGCAATCGCGATCCCGCCGAGGATTATGACCATATAGAGTAGGATCCTCGCCCCGAGAAACTTGTCCGATCGCCACTGCATCTCGATACCCTCATCTCATATTCTATTCGCTCGCCACGGGGGTTTATCAGCGTCGGACCGGGTATGAACATCCGTCATCCCTCATATTCCTCCGGCAACCACCCGCGCAGCACGCAATCGCGAAAACTCCAGGCTCCCCCTTCCTCCGTCTTGAGCGTCCAGAAGAACCAGCCCTTGGTCGTGTCGAAGTTGATCAATTGAGCATCGCCGTAGGCCCGCATGGCCAGGTCGAGCGCCAGGCCCTTTCGATCACCCAATGACTGCGGCGGCAGCGCGCACGACCACTCGCCGACCATACACGGCAGTTGCTTTTCGATATCTTCAAGCAGCTTCTTCCGCTCGAAGAGCGCGTGCTGCACCTGGCCGTGCAAGTCGCGCTTGCGATCGTCATCAGTGAAGCACTGGTAAGGATGCGTGTCCAGAATCACATTGTGGTATTCGGGCTCGCGCATGAAATTCGCCCAGTCGCGCGGCCGGAATGCGTCGTGCATCACCACGGCGCACTTCTCCGGGGAGAGGTGCTCGCGCACCCGAGCGTACCCGTCCTGACAAAAACGCTTGATGATATCGAGCGGCACATCCCACCGCGGCTCGTTCACGAGCTCGAACCCGATCAGGTTTTCATAACCCTTGCACCGCGATGCCAGGTCGCCGACGATCCGCAGGGAATGGTCGATGTTCTCCTTGCTCGTATGCCAGCCGAGGGTTCCCTGCCTGCCACTGTGGTCCCAGGCGTTCTGGCTGCCCGGCACGCCGTGCAGGTCCAGCAGCACGCTGATGCCATACTTCTTGGCCGTCTGGAACGCCCACTCGAGTGTGTCCATGCCGGTGATGAACGGCGGGTTCTCCTCGGCGACGCCGTAAGTGACAGGAATGCGCACAGCATTGATCCCGCGCGCCTTCAGCCACTCGAAATCGCTGTCCGTGACCCACGTCTCGCGATGCCGCTTGAGTCGTTCCGCCGCCTTCGCTTTGCCGAGTGTCTGGCACAGCGTAAATTCATCGTCGGCCTGCACGCCGGCATACAGACTCGGCGTGATCCATTTCTCGAGCACCAGCCAGCCACCCAGGTTCACTCCGCGCCACTTGGTGGCGCCCTTGGCAGTCTCGCCGGCCGAGGTCCTCGACTGATGCGTGTGCAGCCCGATCGCCGCACCGGCGATCGCGGCCTTGGTCAAGAAGTCGCGTCGTTTCATGGGAGTGCCCTCGATTCTGGAAGAAAAAGAATCATCTCTCCCGACGGGAAATCAACCCCGGCTCGTTCGCGCAGCGCAATCAATTCAAGGCAGCGTGACCCGCCCGCCGCTGGCGCTGAGCGTCTCGCCGGTCATGAAGCTGGATTCCTCGCTCAAGAGAAAGCGGACAACCGAGGCGATCTCCGGCGCCTGGCCAATCCGCCCAACGGGCGTGTCGGCCACAATGCGTTTCATCGCCTCTTCCGAAAGAACGTGAGCCATCTCCGTTTCAATCAAACCCGGCGCCACACAGTTCACGCGCACGTTGTAGGGCGCAAAGGCCTCAGCACAGCAGCGCGTCAGTGCGATCACTCCCGCCTTCGACGAAGCGTAGTGAATCTGCATCTTCCGCGGCCGAAGCGCCGCCACCGATGAGATCAACACAATGCGCCCGAATTTGCGAGCGATCATCTCGTCCTTGACGGCAAACACAACAAGGAATTCGCCGTTCAAATTGACGTCAATGGTCTCGAGCCAGCGCTCGTAAGAAAGCTCGGAATGGTCGGAGATATTGCTGATCGCGCCACAATGTGCCAGGAGGTCGATCGGTCCAAGCTGCGTTCTTACCTCTTCAACCAAACGGGCAACGTCGTCCGGCTTGGCGACGTTGCAGGCGACGCAGATCGCCTTCCGGCCGAGCGATCGAATTTCATCAACCACGCCATTCGCCTCGCGGACCCGTGAAGCGAAGCTGATTGCCACGTCAGCCCCTTCGTTTGCCAGTCGCAGCGCGGTGGCCCGGCCAATTCCGCGCGATCCGCCGGTCACGACTGCCACGCGGTTCTCGAATGCCTGGGACATCGTTCGATCGCTCGAAAAAGAGAAAAGTGCCATGCCCGGGAAACTCAAGCAACAACCAATCCTATCGCGAGCCCAGGCCCGACAGCCAGACCAGCAGCCCGATCAAGCCGCCGACCATGGCCCAGGCAGCGAGAAAGCCTCCCCAGTCGAACCACGATAGCCGCGGGATCTCCAGCCCGAGCTCCTGCAAGCGTCCGTAGGCAAATTGCGAAGACTTACGATAGTCGAATACTGCCCCCTCGAGCCCGATGCCAGCGGCTTCGGGCAAGTCATGGGGAGGATCATCCCAGCGCACCAGGTCTTCCTTGCCGACCGGCGTGTGAATTCGCGCGTAAAAAGCGCCGATCTCGCGCACGTCGCCAGGCCGCGTGCATAGGCTCACCAGGATCAGCAGTCCGAATTGTGTGCCAAGCATGACCATGATCTGCTGTGAGTCGCCCAGCCCCGCAAGCGGAGTTCGAACGTTCATGAGCGCCCAGACGACGAGGCTTCCCACGAAGCTGGCCCACACTCCCGCCGTGTTTGTGCGCCTCCACACCACACCCAGCCAGAACGCGGCCCCGAGCAGCCCGATCACCTTCACCGACCCGAGCACGAGCTGCGTCACACTCTCCGCGGTGATTGCCAGCAAAATGCCCAGCGCCAGCAGCCCTCCCGCCGCGGCCCGCCCAACCCACAGGTAATGCCTGTGGGAACGGTTCGGCAAAGCGTGGGCGTAGAAATTCCGCGTGAAAAGAGCAGAACCGCCCACCATGAACGTCTCGGCACTCGTCACTCCGGCGATCAAGCAGGCCACCATCAAACCGCGCCAGCCGTCTCCCAGGAAATGCTGGATCGCCTGGCCGAACAAGGTCTCGCTCGCCTCTTGCGCATGCTGGCTCCGGAAATCGACTCCCGCGAGCGTGGCTGGGAATGCAGCCAGCGCGATCAAGCCCGTGAACGACCACGCAATCGTCAGCAGCCGCTTGATGAAGTTGCCGTAAACCATACCGACGCGAGCCTCCGTCTCGGTCTTGCCCGAGCCGGTTGCCGTCATGACATGCGGCTGAACCACCACTCCGACCAGCCCCAGTATCGACATCGTGACCACAAACCACGGGTCGCCTTCCGGCGCACCTTGAGGAGCCGTGATCGCGAAGAACGACGGTGCCAGCTTCTCACGCAGACCCGAAATGCCCCCGACGGAGGAAAGCCCCGCCGGAACCAGAAGCAGCGAGAGCGCAATGATCAGCAGACCTTGCAGGAAGTCCGTGTACGCCGCCGCCACCAGGCCGCCGGCCATCACATACGTGGAGAACAAGATGGAAAGCACAATGACGGAAGCATGAGTGGGAATCGCGCCTCCGGTCGCGCCGGAGATCGCCGCGCCGCGCCGCGCAAGAGCAACGCGATCGATAGCGCGAAGTAAAAGAGAGCCACCGCCGCGTAAAGCATTTCCAGGCTCTTGCCATAGCGAATGCGGAAAAAGTCGCCGGTGGTGGTCACTCGAAGCCGGCGGGTGATGGGAGCAATCAACCAGTAAAAGGGCGTCGAAAAGAGCCACATCCACTGGTACCAGATGCCCCCTAATCCGACGCGGGCTGTCGCGCCGGCGACCTGCACCGCCATCTCGCTGTGCGTGCCGGTGCACAGCCAGTGCATGGTCAAAAGTGGGGCGCTGAATTTCCGCCCGCCCAGGAAGAAATCGTCCTCGCTCTTGACCGTGCGCGAGGCCCAGAAGCCGATCGCCATCACCGCGGCGAAGTAGCCGGCAATCACGACCAGATCGATCAGCTTGAGGCCAAGGAGCGACGTCATGACCCGCTCGAATCAACGGTCACGCCCAGCGAGTCACCTGTGGCGACGATTTGCCCCCAGGTCGTCTCGTCGATCTCGATCCCCTCGCGCAGCTTGCGGTTTCGGCAGCGTGCCTCTGGCTCGCCCGGCATGAGGATCTCTCCGTCCTCGGTCACGGTGCGCGAGCTCTTGACGTGATCGATGAAGCCGCGGATCTCCTCGGAAAACGCGTCGCAGGCGACGAAGACGGCCGGGTCGAGGATGATGCTCAGCATATTGTTGGACACGCGGTCGACGCCGAAGTGGCTGCAAGATCCGCCCGTTAATGCGCCCGCGAGTACCTCCGCCACAACGCTCAGGCTGTATCCCTTGTGGCCGCCGAGCGGCAGGATGGCTCCCGGTGGCTTGGCGTAGAACGCCTTGGGGTCGTCCGTCGGCCGGCCCTCGGAGTCGAGGATGCAGCCTTCGGGAACCTTGGCTCCTTTATTGAACGCCACCTTGATCTTGCCCTCGGCGATCGTGCAGGTCGAGATGTCGACGATGATCGGCGGCCCGTTCGCGACCGGAACACCCGCCGCAATCGGGTTGGCCGAAAGCCGCCGCTGGGTTCCTCCGAACGGCGCGACCAGAATGCCGCCTCCGCTCGTGTTGACGAAGTGCAGCGAGACCAGGCCCGCCGCGGCCGCCATCTCGGCCCAGTCGCCGATCCGGCCCAGGTGACCCGAGTTCCTGAGCGCCACAACCGCCACGCCCTGGCGTCGCGCCTTGGCGATTCCCAGCCCCATCGCGGCTTCACCCATCACCTGGCCGAAGCCGAACTGACCGTCGACCACCGCGATGACGTCGTTCTCAAAAACGACTTGAACCGTTCGATTGGCGACGACCTTGCCCGCGCAGCCAGTCGATATAGCTGGGCACGCGAATGACTCCGTGCGAGTCGTGGCCAACCAGGTTGGCGCCGACCAGGTAATGCGCGATCCGCTCTCGTTCGGCGGTTTCACAGCCGCCGGCCGCAAAGATCGCCTGGACAAGGTGCTCGAGCCGGTCGTGAGAGACGATCACTCCATTGCGCCTTTGTCATGCCAACAAGTCGTGGACGACCCGCCCGGAAACATCGGTCAGCCGCATGTCGCGGCCGCCGTGGAAATACGTCAAGAGCCTATGGTCGAAGCCCAGCAGGTGCAAGATGGTGGCGTGCAAATCGTGGACGTGCACCTTATTCTCAACCGCCGCGTAGCCGAAGTCGTCGGTCGCGCCATACGTCTGGCCCCCCTTGACGCCGCCGCCAGCCATCCAGGCCGTGAAGCCACGCGGGCTGTGGTCGCGCCCCTTGCTGTTCTGGCCGGTGGGCGTGCGCCCGAACTCACTGGTCCAGACCACCAGTGTCTCGTCAAGCAACCCCCGGCTCTTGAGGTCCCAGAGCAGGGCCGCCATCGGCCTGTCCGTTTCGCCGCAGTGAAGCTCGTGGTTCTTGTTCACGTCGCCGTGCGCGTCCCAGTTCTCGTCGTTGTGGCCGCCGCCGGAGTAAACCTGCACAAACCGCACGTCGCGCTCGACCAGCCGCCGCGCCAGCAGGCAGCGACGGCCGAATCGCTCGGTCCGGGGGTCGTCGAGTCCGTAAAGCTTCTTCGTTTCCGCCGTCTCGCTTGAGAGATCAACGGCCTCGGGAGCACTCGACTGCATCCGAAAAGCCAGCTCGTAGCTGGCAATCCGCGCCGCCAGCTCCGCGTTGCCGCCGCCGAATGAGGGTTGACCTAGCTTGGCCAGCAAGTCGAGCTGGTTGCGCTGCTGGGCCGCTGAAGTGCCGTCCGGCGGCAGCAAGTTCAAGATCAGGTCGCCGCTTGGTCGAAACAAAGTTCCCTGATACGTCGCCGGCATGAAGCCCGAGCCCCAGTTGGGCGGCCCGGAGATCGGTCCGCCGCGCTGGTCGAGCAGCACGACGTAGCCCGGCAAATTGCGGTTGACCGTTCCCAGGCCATACGTCACCCACGAGCCCAGGCTGGGAAACCCCTGGCGCAAGTAACCCGTGTTCATTTGAAGCAGGCCCGATCCATGCGCAAAGCTGTCGGTGTACATGCTTCGGATCACGGCGATATCGTCAATCCGCCCGGCGAGGTGAGGGAACAGGTCGGAAACCGTGGTCCCGGCCTGCCCGTGCCGGGCAAACGTGCGCGACGACTCGAGCAGCTTCCCCGGGTTTCGCACCTTGAGCAGCGGGTCGCTCTCGAGAGCGGGAATCGGCTTGCCGTGATGCCTGGTGAGCTCTTTTTTGGGATCGAACGTATCGACCTGGCTGACCCCCCCGTACATGAAGAGCACAATGCACGCCTTGGCCTTGGCGGGGAAATGCGGGTTCTTGGGCGCCATCGCCCCGCCTGCGGCCGCCGATGATTCTGCCTCGGAAGCGGCCGCCGATCGCGCAAAGAAGCCGTCTTCCGCCAGGAGCGTGGCCAGCGCGGTTCCGACGAAGCCGCCCGCCGATTCCCAGAGGAACTCCCGGCGCGAGAGCCCGCAAGGTGTCAATCTCGCCCTCGGTCGCTCGTCGTCGGCATTTCCGTTCATGGGTCAAGTCCCTCAGGCGACGTATTCCGCGATCGCCTTTCAATTGCTGTACACGAACTCGTTCGTATTCAAGACGACCAGGCAGAATGCCTCGAGTGCCGCGCGCCTGGCGTCGGCCTGCCCGCGCCCGGATTTCGCTTCGGCCCCGTCGCGCTTGATCTGCCGCTTTTGTGTCTCGAGGAACTCGAGCGCGGCGCGGGCCTCCTCGGGCCGCGGCGGCCGCGACAACGCCAGCAAAAACGCGCGCTCGATCTGGTCTTGCCCCCGCACGCCGGCTTCGGCCACCAGCCGCGACGCGAAGTGTCGCGCCTCTTGGTGGATGAACGCCCCGTTCAGGAATGCCAGCGCCTGCGGCCCGGTCGTGGAGACAATCCTCTGCTCGCAACTGCTCGTGGAATCCGGCGCGTCGAGCAGTTCGATTTCCGGCACTCCCAGACTGCGCTTGGCGAAGATGTAAATGCTGCGCCGGGCTTGCTCGCGCTCGTCCGATTTGCCCCAGCCCTGGCCGGGCACGGACTGGCCGGCGAGCACCGCGGCAGCGAGCGTGGGATAGAACCCCGGGCCAGTCAGCTTCGAATTCAATCGTCCGCTCACAGCCAGGATCGAGTCGCGCACGACCTCGGCCTCGAGACGCCGCTGCCGGTGGCGCCAGAGCATCGCGTTGTCCGGGTCGACCTTGGCGGCCTGGGCCTGAAACTGGGATGATCGCTGATACGTCTCGGAAAGCACGATCATGCGGTGCAGCGGCTTCAGCCGCCAGCCGCCCGAGATGAGCTCGCAGGCCAGCCAGTCGAGCAGCTCGGGATGAGTGGGCTCATCGCCCATGACTCCCAGATCGTTGGCTGAAGCCACGATTCCCTGGCCGAAATGGAGCTGCCAGACCCGGTTGGCCATGACGCGTGCCACCAGCGGGTTTTCCGCGGCTGCTCAGCCAGCGCGCCAGCCAGAGCCTGCGTCCGGTTGACCTGGCCGTCGGTCTGGGGCGGTCGACTCGCTTTGTCGACAGCACGGCCGGGAACCCGGGCTCCGCGGCGGCACCCTGCTGGTCCGGATTACCCCGCTTGAGCACGTGCGTCACCGGCGCTTTTGGGCCTTCCTCATACCAGACGTAGGCGTGCGGCAGCTCCCTGTGAGCCGCATTGATCGCGGCGAGCCGCTCTTCCAGGGGCCGAAGCGCGGCGACCACCTCCTGTGGCGCCAGCTCGCGGACCTCGGCCAGGAGCTTCGCCGCGAACTCTTTGACGAGCAATTGCTGCGCGGGCGTTCGACGAGCGGGCGCGGCCCGCAGCGCTGCGACTGCAAGCGGTGGAAGCGACGTGCCGCTTGGCCGCGGTCTTGCCGTCCTTCGAGTTTTGGGCGGGTGAAAGGAGCCGTTCCATTTCCGGCTTGATGAGCGCCTCGATACGCGCCCAGGTCGCGGCTAAATCGGCCTCTTGCTTGGACAGGCTCGCACGGTAGGCTGCCAGCTCGGCTTCGGTTCCGACCGGCCGGTCGAGCTCCAGTCGGTCGATCTGCGGGCGCTTGAGGGGCTCGAAGACGGCAAGCATCCGGTAGTAGTCGACCTGCGAGAATGGCTCAAACTTGTGGTCATGGCACCGCGCGCATCGCAGCGTGATTCCCAGAAACGCCGTCGCAGCCGTGCCCAGCACGTCGTCAAGCTGATCGTAGCGGTCGACCGCCGGCTCGGCCGGCTCGTCGTCCCACGTGCCCAGACGCAAGAACGTGGTGGCGATCTGAGCGGTCGCGTCCGACCCTTCGACTTCATCACCGGCAAGCTGCTCCGTGACGAATCGGCTGTAAGGTTTGTCGCGGTTGAAGGCGTCGATGACGTAGTCGCGGTATCGCCAGGCGCTGGGCTTGGCGCCGTCGCGCTCGTAGCCGTTGGTCTCGGCGAACCGGACAACGTCGAGCCAGTGTCTTCCGAACCGCTCGCCGTAATGTGGGCTGGCCAGAAGCCGGTCGACCACTCGGGCAACAGCCTCCGGCGATCGGTCATCCACGAACTCCTGAACCTCGAGCGGCCCCGGCGGCAGACCGATCAGGTCCAGATAAAGCCGGCGAATGAGCGTTCTGCGATCGGCCTTGGGCGCGGGGCTGATTTTCTCGGCGTTCAACCTGGCCAGAACGAACCGGTCAACAGGGTTGCCCATCCACGTCGGGTCCGACACCTCCGGCACAGCAGGACGCTCGATCGGCTGAAACGCCCAGTGTTTTTCCTCGCGATCCTTGTCGGAAGCGAACGTCGAATGCGCAAGCCCCGCCAGAACGGCGAGACCCAGCGCGATCGGGCCAGCATTGTGGTGGATCAATCTCATGGGCCATCGATCCGGTGGGGGACGTCGAAGGCGAGCCGAAGGCGGGTGTGAGGAATGCTTAACCGATGTTTATCATACCACGGCCGGCGTTCTCGCGGAACCCGGTGTTGAAAGAATGTAAAACAATTCCCAAAGTTGTATTCTGTCGTTGAGGGCGCGATCGGTCTTGTCTTTGAAGAGGCAAAGATGCACCACGTTTGCGCGAGAGCACACTCGTTCGAGACCGCAATCGCGCTGGCCTTTCTCTCGTGGTCGTGCTCGGGCGTCGTCCAGGCGCAGCGCATCGAACCGATCGCCGTCGAGGGCCAGCCGCTCGCGGCCAACGTCGAGCGCCTCGTGCGCGCACTCGATTCGATCGGTTCTCCGCTGCCTGTAGAGGCCGCCGCCTCGCTGGCTCGCGCCGGCGCCGCACGTGACTCAAAATCGCTTCAGGAGATTCTGGACCGTCACGTGCTCTTCGTCGTCACGATCAATCCCGAAGAACGAGTCAAGGTCGGGCGCGGGCCTTCACCGGCGGTCTTGCAACAGGCCGGTTACACGGGTGTCGTCGTCAAGATCATCAACCAGGCCGCGACCACCAAACCCATTCGAGTCACCAGCCCGCAATCCGGCCCGATCACCGCGGGTGCAACGGATCTGAGCATGGCGCGTCAGGATCAGAGGCATTTGAACGACGGCGAGGTCCGAGGCGGAGCGCCCGGCCGCTTCCTCCAGGTCGAGATGATGACGGCCGAGCCGATGACCACGAGCTTGAGTGGGCTGGCGGTCGAATACGCCCTGGCGTTGCTCTACAGCAGCGAGTCGGGCAAACGCGAAGCCACGATCGGCTTCGACGTCGGCCAGGGGACGCAGGACCTCGGCTTTCGCGGCGAATCGCCGGTCCTCTTCGACGTGCGCCCTGCGTTCCCCGTCCGGCTCCGAATTCGCGACCACGACGGCATGCCCACGGTGGCGCACCTCACGTTCTCCGATCGGTCGGGCCGAATTCACCCGCCCCAGCCCAAGCGCACTGCCCCGGACCTCTTCTTCCAGCGCCAGATCTACCGCGCCGACGGCGGAATCGTGCTCCTTCCTCCGGGCCGAATCCGCCTGACATACGGCCGCGGTCCCGAATACCGTCAGAAGACCCGCGAGCTGACAATTCCCGACCGCGGCGAGCTCACCATCGAGCTGCAACTGGAGCGGTGGGTCGACCCGTCGCGCCACGGTTTCTACTCCGGCGATCACCACATCCACGCCGCCGGTTGTGCGCACTACACCGATCCCACGCAGGGCGTCGAGCCCAAGGACATGTTCGTCCAGGTAAAAGGCGAGGGCTTGAACGTCGGCTGCGTGTTGACGTGGGGCCCTTGCTACGACTCTCAGCGCCGCTTCTTCGAGCCCCGGCCCGACGGCCTGAGCGAGCCTTTCACCTTGATCAAGTATGACGTCGAAGTGAGCGGCTTCGGTTCTCAAGCACTCGGCCACGTCTGCCTGCTCAATCTCCGCGACCAGACCTACCCCGGCTCTGACGGAACCGCGACGAAGGGCTGGCCAAGCTGGACCACTCCGGTCTTGCGCTGGGCGAAAACGCAGGGCGCCGTCACGGGGTACGCACACTCCGGCTCGGGCCTCGAGATCCATCCGGAAAACGCCACCAAGCGATTGCTCGAATCACTCGATCGAAACTCGGACGGATCGCTCTCTCCATCCGAGGCCGCGCCCGGCCTGCTTCCGACCGATTTCACCCTGGCCGACTCGGATCACGACGGCTCCATCACGCCGCGCCGAGCTCGAAGCGGCCCATGAGCGCGCAGCCGGAATGCTGCCCAATCTCGCCATCCCGGAGATGAACGGCGTCGGCGCGATGGAGATCGTTGTCTCCGTGCCGGAGGGCGTGTGCGACTTCATCAGTGCCATGGATACGCCTCGCATCGCCGAATGGAACATGTGGTACCACCTGCTGAATTGTGGTTTCCCGCTCAAGGTAAGCGGCGAAACCGACTTTCCGTGCATGAGCGGCCAAAGGGTCGGCCAGGGGCGAGTCTACGTCCGCCTGGGCGACATCAAGGCTGTCGACTTCGACGCCTGGTGTGCGGGCCTGGCAGCCGGCCGGTCTTATGTTTCCGACGGCTTCGCCCACGCTCTCGAATTCACCGTGGGCGGCAAGCTTCCCGGCGACCGCCTCGAGCTCGAGAAACCGGCGACGGTCGACGTCCGCGCTCAGGTGGCGTTCGCAGCGCAGACGCCGCTGGCTGTGGCATATGGCAGCGTCATCCCGGCTGCCGGTCGCAAGCTCTCCGGCGACACGGTCGACCTGCACGAGCCCAGACGCGAAGGCCACTTCACCCGCGAAGGCGAGCCTCGACCCGTCGAGCTGCTGGTCAACGGCCGTGTGGTGGCCAGAAGCGAAGTCCCCGCAGACGGCAAGCCGCACGAGATGCGTTTCGCAGTCTCAATCGACCGCAGTAGCTGGGTGGCCCTGCGACATTTTCCGGAGTTGCACACGAACCCCGTCGAGGTACGGGTGGCCCGTCGGCCGATCCGCGCCTCGATGCGCAGTGCATTGTGGTGCGCGGCAGTCGTCGAGCAGCTCTGGAGCAGCCGCGGTCGCGCCATTCTGCCCGCCGAACGCGACGAAGCCCGCAAGGCGTTCGATCGCGCCATCGGACGCTATCGCCAGATCGCAGCCGAGGCTGCGGACGACCGAGCTTGAGGAACAGGCCGGAAGCAACTCCCCGATTTCGGTATCAACCCTACCACGAAGGAAAGCCCTCGTTCCGACGCTCCGCGTCGGGACGGCATTCTGTGCCGCTCCGCGGCGCGCTTGACGTAAAGCGGCGGGAGTTGTTTCCGACCCGTTCCTGAGTCGCGCGGATTGGGCTTTCCTCCATTCGCACAGCACTCCATCATCTCCCGACCGAGACGTCCGCAAAGGGCACGCTCGCACGTTTAGGGCCGCGCATCTCGCCCGTGGGCACCCCTCGTTTCTTCGCGAGCGGATCAATATACCACCGGTAGTCGGCATCGTCCGAGCCGAAAGCGAATCGCTGATTCTCCTCCCACCAGGAAGCCCAAGCACTCGCGTCACCGCCGCCAGGGCCAATCGGAACATACCGCTCCAGCAGCCGACCGTGCGCGCCCACGAGAGCACGGTCTTCGGACCGCAAATCAGCGAGCACCTTCGCGAAGAACTCCGGACCATCAAAGCTCACGCCTGCTGCCGCGAGGTCTTCGTCGATTTCCAGAACCTGGTCCCGATTGGGGTGTAAAAACCGGCCGTTCTCGTCCGCCCATTGCGCCATCGCGGCGCGGTCCGGTCGTTTCGATAGCACGCTCCAGGTTTCCGGCGCGAGCAGACTCTTGCAAAGATCCACGCTGTATCCAGGGTTCCGAAGCCAGCGCGCCAGAGTCCGGCGATTCCGCGCGGCTGGCCCTGCAAAGACCGACGGATTGATCGCGATCGGGCGGTCTTCCGTGAAGTGACTGATATACGCAATGGAATTGAGCAACAGTTGCTTGCCGACCTCATTCATCTCGTCCGGCGATTGTTCAAAGCCGAAGTGCAGCAAGTTCCCCTGTCGCCAGAGACCGGCGGACGTAGGTGTCTGATGATTGACTCCGCCACAGAGGAATTCGACATCCGGATAGACATCGAAATCTCTCGCGTGCGTGCACCAGCCTGCGCGCCAGCGTTGCGTGATGTCGGAAACAAGCGGCAGCACCTTGATCTCGGGCTGTTCGATCTCATCCTTGAAATCATCGGGCGTTGGAATCGAGATCATCTTGTTGCGATCGATCTTGAACGGCGTGTCGAAAATACGATGCTGGCGCAGGTCGTATGCCACGGGGTCCATGCACGTACACCCCGAGCCCCCCTTGAGTTTCCATGCGACAGCCAGGTTGAGCCCCGCGCTTCCCAGTAGCACGGTCGGTTTCTCCCACTCGTCGCGCCGGCCCAGCGGCGACTTGAGCTTCCGCATCTCGCGGGTTTCTTCCCGCTGCGGCCAGTCGAGCAAGACGACGTCGAAGGCAGCCGCGTCGCGCGGCTGGAAGTCCCGGCGGCTCCTGGCCTCGATCCGGGCGACTTTCCCGCTCAGAAAATTCACATAGGCCGATGCACGCTCCGACCCGAGGTAAAGCACCTTGAGGTCGCGCAGCTCCTCTGCGCGGACCGCTGCCGGTACGGCCGCGATTAATCCCAGCAACAGACCTGCCGACAGCACTCGGAAGTTGCACATCGCAAGTTACCTCCCTGAGGGTTGGATCATGAGAGGCGCGGATAATCTCAACTTTCCCTTGGGCCAGCAGAGTTCATCCGTGCATACCTGGTATTGAAGCTCACCCGTCACTTTAAGCGTTTTTGGCGCCGAGCTCGAGGCGACTCGGATTAAACGCCGCAGCACGACGGAATCACGATAGACCAATGTCGTTCCGCGCCCTTTTTCCGGTGTCGGAAACTGCCAGTCTCCGACGGGCTCGACACCTTCTGGCAGTCTCACGCTGATTGCAAGGGAAACAAACGGTAACTTGCCATCGTCCTTGGCGTGAACGAAATGCGCGCCGGCAATGCGGATCTGGACGACCGCCTCAACGGTTTCACCGGCCGGCGCACGTTCCGGCCGGATCGTCAGCACCGCGGTGACCGGCTCGCTAGGCGACGGATCGGGCACGGCGATCTCTCCAACGTTCGTCGCGAGCGAGCTCACGAACTGATCGGCTCGTGCCTTGAGTTGCGCCACGACATCGAGGTGCTCGGCGGCGACGTCGTGCTGTTCCCACGGGTCGTGCTCCAGGTCAAACAAACTCATCGCGCGCGGCAAGTCGCCCGTGCGCACGCCGGGATAGTCGCCCGGCTGATATTGCTCGAACGGCGCCAGGATTGTCACGCCGTCCGGCCCGCGCGCATCGACCCAGCGCGTGCTCGACGCCGGCGCGCGAGTATCCGCAGGCGCGAGCAAATGGAGCTTCCACCTCCTATCGCGCACCGTAGCCAGCCGCGGGCCTTGCTGACCGAAGACGACGTCGTGGACTTCACGAACTGTCCCCGATAGCAGCGGAAGCAAGTCCTTGCCGTCAATCACCCGATCCTGGGGCGGTCTGATCTCCGCGGCAGCCAGGGCCGTAGCGAAGAGATCTACCGTCACGGCGGGCGCACCGCAGACATTTCCCGCGGGAATCCGCCCCGGCCATCGTGCGATGCACGGCACGCGGTAGCCGCCCTCCCACGTGGTGCTTTTCATCCCGCGCAGGCCGCCGGCACTGCCGCCGTACCACGGGCCGTTGTCGCTGGTGAAGAGCACGAGTGTCCGGCGGTCGAGGTCCAGCTCCTTCAGCTTGGCAAGTACCTGGCCGACGCTCCAGTCCAGCTCGGCCAGCACGTCGCCGTAAAGCCCCGCGCCGCTCTTCTTGTAAAAGTCTTCCGAGCAAGCGAGCGGTTTGTGGGGCATCGCGTGCGCGAAATAAAGGAAGAAGGGCGAGCTCCGGTGGCCCTCGATGAACCGCAGCGCGCGTTCGGTGTAACGCCGGGTCAGCGTCGCTTGTACAAGCGGGTATTCAACCGGTTTATCACCGTCGATCAACCGCACCGGCCGCATGTCGTTGCTGTAAAGAATGCCCAGATATTCATCAAATCCGCGATGGGTCGGAAGCTGCTCCGGCGCCGAGTGCCCGAGATGCCATTTCCCGATCATCGCGGTCGCATAGCCCGCCCCTTTGAAGATCTGGGCCAGCGTGATCTCACCTTGGGGAAGCGCCACCACGTCGGCCTTGGGCCCTTCGTCGGGCGCCGGGTTGGTGGAAAGACCACACCGCAGCGGGTACCGGCCGGTCAGGAGTGCCGCTCGTGTGGGGGCGCAGAACGGCATCGGCGTGTTGAATTGCGTGAGCCACACCCCTTGAGCGGCCATCCGGTCGATATGGGGCGTCTTGAAGCGCGGATGCCCATAACAGCCGAGCTCTCCGTAGCCGAGGTCATCGGCGAGAATCACGATGATATTCGGCTTGGCCGTCTGGTCAGCGCGAGCGGCCCCGGCCGGGGCAAGGAACAGTGAGACCCCGGCCAGCAATAAGACATGAGCCATCCCAAGCGGTGCGGATGCGAACACGGCTCATTCCCCGGCCCAGGCGCGCGAACCTCTGACCGGCAACAGCAAGGCCAGGCTCATGAGGGCCAGCAACACCACGATCGGCGCGGCCGCCATGTACGCCATTCTCGTGTTGTTTACTGGCGTTCGTGGCGGCGCGGCTTCGTCGACCAGGCTCACGCGATAGGCCCCGGCTTCGAACTCAAGCTGCTTGAGGTGATTGTTGACCTGATTCTCTCGCTGGAGCAGGATGTCGAGCTGGCGATTCACGAATGCGGCATCGAAGGAATCGTTGTTCTCAACTTTCTTCTGTTCGACTTTGAGGCCGTCGAAGTATTTGGCCAGGTATTCTTTCCGCTTCGAGATCGCTGCGACGTTGATCCGAAAATCGCTCAGGATTTGCCGCATGCGCGGATCGTTCGCGGCTCCCGCGGCGGCTTCCGTCGCTTCGAGCGTCGATTGTGCCTTGATCAGCTCAAGTTGAGTTTCGAGCATTTCCTGCGCGATCCGCTCGGATTGTCCTTCCGTCAACACGCCGATTGCATGGTATCCAGGATGAAGGTCAACAGTGCCGCGCTGCGCAGATCTTTCTGAGCTCCGCTCGCTTCTCGTTGATCTGTGTCCTGTACTTCTCAAGCTGATCGGCAAGGCTCTTCCGAAGAGTCGAGTTGCCGCTCCGCTGATGTTCGCCGTTATACTGAATATAAGAGCCGACGACGGCGTTCAGAATCGTCGCCGCCTGGTTTCCATCCGGCAGCTCCAGGGCAACGCGAATCAGATAGCTATCCGGCACAATCGCCACCGTCATTCTGCCCCTGAGCTCGGCCCGTCGATCATCCGAGCCAGTGATCGTGCTCAAGTTGATGACTTCGGGGCTTACGATGGCCGGAGCGAGGACGCGGTCGCTGGTGATCAGGCCAACCTGGGTTTGCATGTACGGCAAAACGTTCTTGGGATCGATCTGTTCCGGCTTGGCTGCCTCAAAGAGATTGAGCGAAGCCGGCGTGACCCTCAGCAAGCTGAATGCCTCGAACCGAGGTTTCTCGAGCAGATAAATCGCATAAACGATCGGCACCGTGATGAGCAACCAAAGAAGCAACACCGACCGCCAGCGGCGCGTGATCCGGCTGAAGATACCCTGCGACGGCCGCGGATTCGGGTCGGGCTTGCTAGTCGTGCTCATGATCGTTCCTCGAATCGGTGGGGAACTGCGGCGAATGAGTTTGAATTCCGATCATACCTGACCGATCGTGCAAAGGGGATAGACGGGTGATCTGACGGTGCTGTTTACCCTGATCGTTCATGCTATGATGCGGCGGTTCACACTCGTCGCCCGCGTGAAATGCCCGAGCTCCTGGGGCCAGTGCCCACGGCCCAGACTGACGCCAAGGAGACGTCTCCGATGCCCCCCGTCGACGCCGATCGCAATCTGCTCTTCGGCCTGCTGGCGCTTCAGAACAATTTCATCGACCGTGACGCGCTGCTCGACGCCTTCAGTCGCTGGATGCACGATCGCGAGAACCCGCTCGGTCAGGTCCTCCGCGACCGCGGTGCCCTGAGTCCCGACGAGCACGAGCTGCTCGCGGCCCTGGTCGCCAAGCATCTGGAGAAGTTCGGCGACGACCCCCGCAAATCGCTCGAGCACCTGAGCTCGATCGGCTCGGTGCGTGACGATCTCTCCCGGGTCGCCGATGCCGAGATCCAGGGTAGCCTCGCGCTGGTCTCTGCGGCGCACCCGAATGATGATCCGTTTCAAACAATCGGCCAGGCGAGCCTGGGCGAGTCGAGTTCGAGCGGCAACCGATTTCGCATCCTGCGTGCTCACGCCAAGGGCGGGCTGGGTCAGGTTTCGGTCGCACTCGACCAGGAGCTGGACCGCCCCGTGGCGCTCAAGGAGATCCAGGAGACCCACGCCGATGAGCCCCACAGCCGCGCTCGGTTTGTGCAGGAGGCGGAGATCACCGGCAAGCTGGAACATCCCGGCATCATCCCGGTGTACGGCCTGGGCCACGACGCGAGCGGCCGGCCGTTCTACGCAATGCGGTTCATCCACGGCGACAGCCTGAAAGAAGCGATCGCAGCGTTTCATGGCGATGTGGGTTTGAAGGAAGATCTCGCCGCTCGAGTCTCGAAGCTGCGCGAGCTGATGCGCCGGTTCACGGACGTGTGCAACGCCGTGGCCTATGCGCACAGCCGGGGCGTGTTGCACCGGGATTTGAAGCCCGGGAACATCATGCTGGGCCCCTACGGTGAGACGCTGGTGGTCGACTGGGGGCTGGCGAAATCGGTGGCGGATGTGTCGTCGAGTCAGCGGGTCCCGGGCGAAGGCTCGTCGCTCATGGAAGGCCGGATCCGGCTGTCGGGCCAGAGTGGCTCGCGAGCGGATACAATGGCAGGCACACCGATCGGGACGCCGGCCTATGCCAGTCCCGAGCAGGTGACGGGAGCGCTCGACCGACTGGGCCCAGCCACGGACATCTACGGGCTCGGCGCCACATTGTACGCCCTGTTGACCGGCCGCGCGCCGATCGAGTCGAACGACCTCGGCGAGGTGATTCGTAAAGTCGAGCGCGGTGAAATCCTTGCTCCGCGATCGATCGACGCGGCAATCCCAAAGCCCCTGGAAGCGATCTGCCGGAAGGCGATGGCGGTTAAACCGGACGATCGCTATGCATCGGCGCACGACCTCGCGAGTGACGTGACCAGGTGGCTGGACGATCAGCCGGTGTGTGCCTATCGCGAGCCGGTTTCGGTGCGTGCGGGACGATGGATGAGGCGGCACCGGACGCTGGTGGCCGGCGCTGCGGTCGCTGGGTTTGTGGGGTTAATCGGGCTGGGCGCCGTCGCGGCTGTACAAATACAGGCGAACCGCGACCTGAAGCTGGCAAACCGACGAACCACCAACGCGCTGGACGCGGAAACGCACGCCAAGATGAAGATGCAGGAGGCCCTGGCGCAGTCGAACGAGGCCCGCAAACGGGCCCAGTCTGTACTCAGCTTCCTCAAGGATGACGTGCTGGCAGCCGCGCGACCCGAAGGCCAAGCAAAGGGACTGGGCGTGGACGTGACGGTTCGCAAGGCGATCGACGCCGCCGAACCCAAGATTAGCGAAAAATTCAAGGATCAGCCGCTCGTCGAGGCGGAGGTCCGCGATACTCTGGCGCAAACGTATTACTACCTGCGCGAGACTTCGCTCGCGGTCCGGCAGTGGGAGCGAGCTCTCGACCTGAACCAAGCGAACCTCGGCCCCGACGATGCCCAAACGCTCGCTAATCGCAACAACCTCGCCGAGGCCTACAATGCCGCCGGCCGAACAGACCGCTCAATCGAATTGCACGAGGCGATTCTGAAGCAACGAGAGTCGAAGCTCGGCCCAGGTCACCGCGAAACGCTCATTACCCGCAACAACTTGGCCACCGCCTACCAATCCGCCGGTCGCCCGTTCGACGCCATTGCGGTGCATGAAGGAACTCTCAAGGTGTGCGAGTCCCAGCTCGGCCCCGATGCAGCCGAAACGATCAGCGTCCGCAGCAACCTCGCTGCGGCTTCCGACGCTGCCGGCCGGCATGCTGACGCAGCCAAGCTGTTCGAGGAGAGCATCAAACAATTTGAGTCGAAGCTCGGCCCAGACCACCCCGACACGCTTGTGATTCGCAACAACCTGGCCGCGTCGTACCAGAGTGCCGGCCGCACCGACGACGCCATCAAGGTGCTCGATCTGACCGTCAAGCTTCAGAGTTCGAAGCTCGGCGTCGACCATCCCGACACCCTGATCAGCCAAAACAACCTTGCTGCAGCCTACCGGTCTGCCGGCCGCCTCGACGAAGTTGTCAAGATGCAGGAGGCCAACGTCAAGCTCGCTCGAGTCAAAGCTCGGCGCCGACCACCCGTACACGCTCACCAGCCGAAACAATCTCGCCCTCGCATACCAGCAAACCGGCCGCAAGACCGAGGCGATGAGAATATACGAGGCGACACTCAAGCAACAGCAGTCGAAACTCGGCGTCGACCATCCGGACACCTTGATCACCGCCGTGGGTCTGGCCGCAGCTTACCGTACCGCCGGCCGGCTTGACGAGGCTGTCGCGTTGTTCGAGCAAGCTTATCAGAGCTTCCGAGCAAAGATGGGCCCAGACCACCCTCATACGGTCGCCACAGAGCAGTTTCTTGCCGAGGCCTACTCGGCGGCGGGCAAGTCCAGCAAAGCAGAGCCGTTGCTTCGCAACTTCCTCGACCGGCGTCGCAAGCAGTTCGGCTCGGCGGACCCTCGCACTGCCGGTGCAATGGCTGTTCTCGGAGCGCATCTGGTCGAGCAACGGAAATGGCCGGAAGCCGACACGCTTTTGCGCGAGTGCCTGGCGATCCGCGAAATAGCCCAGCCCGACGACTGGAGCACCTTCAACACCCGCTCCATGCTCGGCGCCAGCTCACTCGGCCAGAAGAAGTTTGCCGAGGCCGAGCCGCTGCTCCTCGCCGGCTACCAAGGCATGAAGGCCCGCGAGGCCAGGATTCCCGCCGCAGGGAAGGTCCGCCTGGCCGAAGCCGGCGAGCGGATTGTCCGCCTCTATGAAGCCTGGGGCAAGAAAGACAAAGCAGACGAATCGGCGCGCCAAGGTGCCCGGACCTTCAAAGCCGAGCAAGTAGGGCATGTCGGTCACCAGAGGTCGCACGCATCGCGCCCTGAACCCTTCCCGTCCGCTCGATCGCTTGCAATACTGGGAAGTCCGCGGGCGGCGATCCGATGCTGGCCCGAGTCACCCGTTCCCAACTGAACTCCGGAAAATCCCATGCTCGTCCCGCAGCTTCGTGCGATCCAGGAACGAATCGGCTACCTGACACCGGAGGAGCTCCAGGGCCTCTCCGCCCGGCTCGACGTCCCGCTGCACCGCATTCACGAGGTGGTCAGCTTCTTTCCCCACTTCCGGCTGCATCCGCCGCCGGCTGTCGAGGTCCACGTCTGCCGCGACATCGCTTGCCACCTCCGCGGCGCACCGGCTTGCCTCACGGCACTCGAGGCAGTTGCGCGTGAGTTCGGCGACGAGACCCGTGTCAAGGTCGAGAGCGTGTCGTGCCTGGGCCGCTGCGACGGCGCACCCGCCGTCATGATCGAGCTGCACCGGCCGGGGAAGTCTGAAGAGACCCGCCTGCTGACGCACCCGACCGTCACCGACTTTGCGGCCCGACTACGCACGATTGTCACCGCGCACCTGGAGGGCCAGAGCGTGCCGCCCGATGCCGTTGATCGCTCGCCGCGGCCCTGGCGGATCGATCCCTACGGGCGGGCAGCAGATCCCACCGCAAGCTCGCGGCTCTACCAGGCCGCTCGCGACTTTGCCGGGAAGCTCAAGTCCGCCGGCAGCGAAATTGATCGCGTGCCTCTGCGCAAAGCCTTCCTCGCCGAGCTCGAAGCCGCCAACCTGCGCGGCATGGGGGCGCTGGCACTCCGGCCGTACAGAAATGGCGAGACGTGCTCGAAGCCCGCGGTGACGAGAAATTTATCGTCTGCAACGCCGACGAGAGTGAGCCGGCCACGTTCAAGGACCGCGAGCTCCTCTTGCGCACGCCCGACCTGATCATCGAGGGGATGCTTCTGGCGGCCCTGCTGGTGAGAGCGAAACACGGATATATCTACATCCGTCACGAGTATCACGACCAGATCCACGCCGTGAACGAGGCGCTCGAGGCAGCGCGCGATGACGGTGTACTGGGGCCGAACATGCTCGGCACCGGAATGCCGTTCGACATGGAGGTGTTCGTGAGCCCCGGCGGCTACGTCTGCGGAGAGCAGGGGGCCTTGATCGAGGCCATCGAGGAGCACAGGGCCGAGCCGCGCAACCGCCCGCCCCAGCTCGAGACCAACGGCCTCTTCGACAAACCCACGCTCCTCTCGAACGTCGAAACGTTTGCCTGGGTTCCAGCGATTTTGTTGGGGGGCGGCAAGTGGTACGCAGATTCAGGCCGCAAGGGAGGCCCGTGGTACACCGCCAAAGGAAAAGCCGGCGCCGGGGGGCTGCGGTTTTTCTCGATCTGCGGCGACGTACGCCTGCCCGGCGTCTTCGAAGTCGAGATCGGCTCGACCCTGGGCGAGCTGATCGATCTGGCCGGAGGCGTGCGCGACGGCCTGCCGCTCAAGGCGGTGGCGCCCTCGGGCCCTTCCGGCGGTTTTATCCCCGCCCTTCTCACGAAGGCCGACGTCGGGCCCAGGTCCGAGCGGAACTTTCCAGCCGGCTGCGACACCCTCGATATCCGCGACCTACCGCTCGACATCGACGAGTTCCGCGGCCTGAATCTCATGCTCGGCGCCGGCTTGACCGTGTATGCTCAGGTGCCAGGAATCAACATGTTCGACCATGCCCTGAACGCATCGCGGTTTTTCCGGAACGAGTCGTGCGGCAAGTGCGTGCCCTGCCGCGTCGGATCGCAAAAGCTCGTCCTGCTCGGCGAGCGCATCGCGCGGGGGCAGGCAAAAGCAGACGACCTCGCCGGCGATAAAGCGCTGGTCAATGAGCTTCTGGAAATCCTCGAGCTGACGTCCATCTGCGGGCTGGGCATGTCGGCGGCCAAGCCGCTGGCCACGGCACTCCAGTCCTTTTCCAGTGACATCGGGCTCTTCGGGCCCACGGAGCGATCCTCATGAGCACCGGATCGGTTGACCAGAATCCAGGCCGCAATCAAGACGACCGGCCGATTTTCCCGGGCTGGGAGGAAGAGGATCTCTTCGCCCGCGACTTCGAGGGCCGGCTGATCCGGGTCGACAAGGCCACGGCGGCCGACCTCGAGCAGACGATCAAGATCACGGTCGACGGCCAGGAAATCGAGGTCAAGAAGGCTGTGCCCTCGACCGACGAGCAGGGGAACATCCGCCGCGACGAACATGGCCGCGTCATCCCGCGGTCGACGACCATTTATGACGCAGCCAGCGAGCTCTATCGCGACAAGCTCCACGCAGCCAATCCGATCCCCACGCTTTGCCATCGCGATTACATGGATCCCGTCGGCGTCTGCCGCGTCTGCGTGGTGCAGGTCTCGAAGTATTCGAAGCGAACGAATCGCGTGGAGCCCGGCCGCAAGCTCATCCCGGCCTGCCAGCATCGAGTCGAGCCGACGATGATCATCGACACGGTCGCCTCGCCGGACCCCAAGGCCAAGGCACGCCTGCACGCGGCGGTCAAGGTGCTCTCCGAGCTCTTGATGACCGACCATCCCTCGCCATGCGTCAAGGAGCGGGAAAGCCCCGGCGAATGCGAGCTCGAGGCGCTCGCCAAACGCTTTGGATCAACCGAGCCGCGACTCGAGCGCCGCCAGCTCGAGCTGCCGCGCGACGATTCATCGCTCGTCATCGCCGTCGATCACAACGCCTGCATCCTCTGCGATCGCTGCGTGCGAGGCTGCGACGTCATCAAGGAAAACCACGTCATCGGTCGCATGGCCAAGGGCTACAAAGCGCGGATCGCCTTTGACCTCGATTCGCCGATGGGCAAATCGAGCTGCGTCGCCTGCGGCGAGTGCGCCGACGACTGCCCGACCGGGGCGCTCACGCACAAGCGCGTGATCGAAACAAAGTTTTCCGAGGGCAGCGACGTTACGATCGCGGACTTGCTCGGGCACGAAATCCCGGAGATTCGCCAAGCGTTCCAGGGAATCTCACAGGCGTTTCTGCGATCGAACATTCACGCGGTCAAACGCCGGGTCTATCGCAAGGGAGAGGTGATCTGCCGCGAGGGAGAGAACGGCGCCACGGCGTTCTTCATCGAGAAAGGCTCGGTCGACATTTTCCTCCGCACGCCTGTTGAGCATGTCGAGAATCAGCCCCGCGCCGGCTTCTGGGGCGCCATCGGCCGGTTCACCAGCAAGATGACCACGCGCCCCAGCGACCACGTGCGCGAGTTCATCCCCGTCGATGCCCCGGTCGCCTTGCCCTACGGCCGGCCGCAGGCCACGATGACCGCCGGCGATATCTTCGGCGAGATGACCTGCATGAGCCTTTACCCCCGGTCCGCGACCGTCACCGCGGGAGAGGATTGCACCGTCCTCGAGATGCTGCGCAACGTCCTTTACATCATGCAGCGCAGTCCTTCATTCCGCCGCGTGCTCGAGGCGAAATATCGTGCGCGCACGATCGACGGCCACTTGCGCAGCGTTCCCCTCTTCGCGCCGCTGCGCGGCGACGAGGAGCGATTCCGGCGCGTCGTGGATAATCTCCGACCGCGGGTCTCGCTCTTGCGGTTCGAGCCGGGCCAGGTGATCTTTCGCCAGGGCGACCGGGCGACTGATGGACTCTATCTGATCAGGACAGGCTTCGTGAAAGTCTCCGAATCTCGCGCCGGCGGAGAGCGGGTCTTGAACTATGTGGGCCCAGGCGGATACATCGGTGAGATCGGGCTGCTCTCCGAGCTCCCCGAGCTGCGCGACCTGGCCCCCGCCGGCGTTCGAACCGCCACGTGCGCGGCGCTCGACCACGTCGATTCCGTGCGGATCACGCCCGACGACTTCCGCGCCATTCTGGACGAAGCACCCGCGCTCCGCTCGGCGGTGATTGCCGAAGCGCGAAGCGCCTCGAGGACAATCAGCGCAACGTCTGGGAAGCCCACGCACAGCCGCTCGAGTCGTTCCTCGACCAGGGCCTCATGAACGCCCAGAACCTGCTCGTCCTCGATTTGGTGAAATGCACCCGCTGCGACGAGTGCACAAAGGCCTGCGCCGACACGCATCAAGGCGTGACCCGGCTCATCCGCGAGGGTCTGCGGTTCGACAAGTTCCTTGTGGCAAGCTCCTGCCGTTCGTGCCTCGACCCCTATTGCATGGTCGGCTGCCCCGTGGGCTCGATCCGCCGCCACCAATCGAGTGAGATCATCATCGAGAACTGGTGCATCGGCTGCGGACTCTGCGCCGAGAACTGCCCCTATGGCAATATCAACATGGTCGAGCAGTTCGACAAGAAGGCCCAGGCCGAAGTGCGCAAGGCGACCACCTGCGACGTGTGCACGAGCCTGGGCCCCGGTCACGAGCCAAGCTGCGTCTACGCCTGCCCCCACGACGCCGCCCACCGCATGAAGGGAAGCGAGCTGCTGGAACTCGTGCGGGGCAGCATGAGCGACACTCGAGACGTGATCGTTTGATCCAAACGACAGCTCTCGGGCGCATCACGGAAACTGAAGCTTCGCCAATTTGAGCGACGGGTCATTGTCGGGCAGAAACGCAAGTTCGACGGCGGCCGTGTTGCTCACACGCGCGCGAAGCGCTTGCACGACGCCCTGGGGAATTCCGTCGATGAACGCGTTCAGCGGTCGCTTGATCGGGTCATGTGTTCTGACTTCAATCCGGGAATCAGCCGGCAGGATCACGGGCCGCCACTGGGGCGGGTGGAGCACGTTCGAGCCGACCAGGAGCAGGGCGGCTGTGTAGAGTGGCAGGGGTGTCGCGCCCATTGCGCGGGCATACGAAGTTGAGCCGGCCGCCGTGGCAATGAGCACACCGTCGGCGACGAGTTTCTCGATTCGCTCCTGGTCGTTGACCAGCAGCTTGAGCCACGCCGTCTGGCCGGTCGCCCGCTCGACCCAGGCATCGTTGAACGCCAGCGCAGCGCTTTGCCCGCCTTCGAGCGGCTCGAGCTCGACCCGCAGCAGGGGCAGATGGTAGAGCACGAGTTCTTGCTCGCCCGGATCGGCCTCGGGCGAGTCGTTGAGCAAGAAACCGAGGTGGCCGGTGTTGATTCCGACGAACGGCAGGCGCAGCCGCCAGTATTGACGAATGGCCCGCAGCATGGTGCCGTCGCCGCCGACGACCACGATCAGCTCGGGATCTGTGTCGCTGTGAACCGCGAGTCGATCGGTCACCGCATGTGACGCCGCGTTGCGCTCGTCGGCGACGACGAGATAACGCTGGCTACCCGGCCAGAATCTCGTTTGTCGTGGTGAGGCGACGCCCTGGTAGAGCCGATGCCGGCGAATGTAGGCGTCAACCTCTTTGACCACAAGCTCGGCAATCGGCTGGCGATGGAAGACCCGATTGCGGATGACCAGGCTCGCCCCGTCGCGGTCGATTTCAAAGACGCGATGGTGAGGCGGCAGCTCCGCCTCGTCGAGTGGATCTCCTGAACGGTTCAAGATTGCGAAATTGGCCTCCTGCCACAGTTCGCGCCCGCGCATCCAGTCACGTTGAATTGTTGACTCGGTGTTCCGATCGCGGCGAACGAATTCGTCGGCGACGACATGCCAGAGCGTTCCTTCCGGTCTGAATCTTCGATCGAGGTCATAAGTCCGCGTGAACGTGCTGGACTCGAGGTCGAACAGCTCGACGCGGGCCTTGGGAATGGCGCGAAAGTTGAGGTCGACCATGGCCGCCCGGTGGATCGGCTCGACGTCATTCGTGACCGGCTTATCGGGCCGCGGCCCGCAGGGCACGATCACAACTTCATCGAAGTGCCCGCAGAGCATTTCGACCGTCGCGCGATGATGAAGCCCCGGCGGGTTGAAGCTGCCCCCATAGATGGCAATCTGTCGGCTCACGAAAAATCAAATCCCCGGGAATATCGGAGCGAAGGCTTATGCTGTACAGGATCACGGTCTCGCTCCAATCTATCGGGCGCGGTGCGGGCGTCGAGGAGCCATTGCGGGCGGCGGCGCCGGAGCGCGGCCGAGCCGCAATGTCAAAGATCGGGGGACCGAGCCCCCTCCAACAATTGGGACTGCCGCACGCCCCGGCGGAAACGACAGTTTCCCGTACGGTCCGCCATTGCGGACCATTCCGTTGCCCGTAGGGTCCGCCATTGCGGACCAGCCCATCGTATGAACGAAGCTTGACCGGATGACTGCGATCGAACTACCAATGGCGATCGCAGATCCCGCTCGAGACGCGCAAGCGTGGCGGCCGGCCGCGCATTCGCGGCAACGATGGCTCTCAGCTACTTCGAGCCCTGGCCATACCACAGCGGCAACGGCCCGCCCAGATCGAGAACGGTCTTCCACTCCTGCGTCCATTCCTTCACCTTGAGCCGGCGGTGAATGCCGCGCTCATCAACGATCCAGGAAGTGCGCGCGCGAATCCACGCCGCGACCCGGCGCGGTTCATCCGGAAGCGGCGCGGGCACCCGCCACTCATCGACGATTCCCAGTCGTGCGCCGCATAGTAGCGATCGCCCCGCGGAGAGAACGCCACGGCGCGCACCGCTGAGTCGTGAACGATCTTCTCCGCGGCAGGCTTTGCCGTGTACGTATCCCACAGACGTGTCGTCAGGTCATCACTGCCGGTCAGGATCAAGTGTCCATCCGGGCTGATCGCCAAGCAAACCACGTCGCGATCGTGACCCGTGATCTCCTGAAGCAGCGCCTGATCGGCGATGTCCCAGACCCTCGCCGTGTTGTCGGCGCTTCCCGAGACCAGGAAACGCCCCGTCGTGTCGGTCGCCAGCGCCAGCACCGGGTCGTTATGAGTCATCGGCTTGCCGACTGGCTTCCCGGTGGTCCGGTCCCAGATGTGGATCGTTCGGTCGATTCCGCCGGTGACGATCAGCTTGTCTCCCGGGACGACCGCAACAGCGCGCACGGCGGCGGCATATTGGAGCAAGCCCTCACGAGCTTTTCCTGTGGTCAAGTCGAAGAGTTGCGCCGATCGCTTCAAACCACCCACGAGGGCCAACGGCTCATCGGAGAATACACACAGCGATGTCACGGCATCGTGGCACGGAATCGGATCAGCGACGCTCTCCAGCGTGTCACTCTTCCACGCTCGGACCGTGCCGTCCTCACTTCCGGTCACGATCGTCCCGCCGTCAGCGGTGAAGCTGACGGCCGTCACAGCACCGTTGTGTTTCAGATCGGGGCTGGCCGGAAGACCCGACGCGATATCCCAGACGCGGGCCAATCCATCACGGCAGGCGGCAACCAGGCGGTTGCCGTCGGGCGAAATGGCGATCGCCAGCACGGCGCTGGCGTGTTTGAAGATTCGTCCCGGGGTCGACCTGGGCTTGTTGTCATGGAAGACGCGCGCCACGCAGTCGCGGCTCCCCGTCATGAAGTCCTTTCCGGTGTTGCCAAGCGCAACCGCGCGGATCGATCTCAGGTGTTCGTAGGTCTCGCCGATCCGAATGCCCCGATGCACGTCCCAGAATTGTGCCGTGTTGTCGCGGCTGCCCACGAGGAGTTGCTTCCCGTCGGGCGTGAAGACGGCTGCCAGGATGCCTTCGCTGTGGCGGATCTCGTTGTTCGTGGGCCGCCGGTTCTTGACATCATAAAAACGCCCCAGGCCGCTCCAGGTGCCGGCGAAAAGCGTCTGGCCGTCCGGGCTGTAGGCAACCGTCCAGACGGCGTCATCCAGTTGAATCGGCTCACCCGAAAGCTGGCAGGATGAGGTGTTCCAGAAGCGCAGAAGAGTGTCTTCGCTGCCGCTGGCCAGCTCGCGGTCGTCGGGGCTGAACGCCACGCTGAAAACGGACTTCTGGTGGACGAGCGGCGTCCCCTTGATCGAGCCGGAGGCAACGTCCCAGATCCGGACGCGGCCGTCTGCGCATCCCGTCGCGATCAGCCTGCCATCGTGGCTGTAGGCAAGTGACCGCACCGCCTTCGGGTGCGGCAGCGGCGCGCCTCGTGCTTCTTGCGTACCCGTCTGCCAGACCTGCAGGTTGCCCTTATCGTCACCGGTGGCGAGCGACTTGCCGTCGGGGCTGAAGGCGGCCGCCCAGACCGGGCATCCGGCCACCATCGCTTCACCGGCGGGCATTCCGGTCCGGGCATCCCACAGTCGAGTGTTCCCGTCGCGACTCGCGGTCATTACCAGGTCGCCCGAAGAGTGAAATCCCACGGCCTCGATCGCGTCGTCGTGAATCACCCTGACCGCCAGGGTCGGTTCCCAGCCGGCCAGAAGGAGCCGGCTGCTGCGCCTGAGCGGGTCGTCGACCGGCAAGGCTTCATACGCTGCCAGAATCGACGAGAGCCCCAGCCCGGGCTGATTGTGCAAGCAATCGGCGATTCCCGAATGGACGTGGTTCTCGGCGAGTCGGTGCGTCAGCTCGCGCTGCTGATCGACCAACCGTCGATTCGATTCCTTCTCCCGAAGGAGATACGCCTCGACCTGGGCCCGCGCCTCAGCCTCGCTTTTAAGCGCTTTCACAGCTTGATCGCGGGCGCTGCTGACTTGAACAAAAGAAATCACGGCTCCCGCGAGCAGCAGCATGGCGGCGCACGCCGCTAGCGCGATCGTCACCTTGTGCCTTCGAACAGATTTCGAGAGCAAATACCGCAGCGTGGGCGGCTGGGCGTGAACCGGCTCGTCGCGCAGCAGCCGGCCCAGATCATCTGCCAGCTCGGCGGCGGTGTCATACCGCTGCGATGGCTCCTTGGCGAGACATTTGGACACGATGACTTCGAGGTCGCGAGGCACGTGAGGGTTAAACTTTCGCGGGCTGCCCGGCTCGGCCGACTGGATCTTGAGCATGAGCTCGGGAGTGGGGGTTTGATCGGTGGCGCCGAAGAGGGGGCGAAGCGCGAGCAATTCCCAGAGCGTGGCACCCAGGCTGTAGACGTCGCTGCGGCGGTCGACTTTTCCTGCGGCGAGGACTTGTTCGGGGCTGGCGTAGCGGAGCGTGCCCACGAACTGCCGGGTGCGAGTGAGTCGTCCGTCGGTTTCATCGGCGAGCTGGGCGAGTCCGAGATCCATGAGGATGGGCGCTCGAGATTCCTCGGAGATCATGATGTTGCCGGGCTTGATGTCGCGGTGGACCACGCCCGCTTCGTGGAGGGCGTGGGCCGCCTCGGCCACCTGCCGGATGACGTCGACCATCTCGCTCACGTGGCCGGCACCGATTCTTCGAGCTTGGCTCGTTTGCACCTCGTCCGCGGCTGTTTCTCCCGGCGCGACCGTCTCGCCCGGTGGTCTGGCCCGGCGCCGGGCAAGATGCTCGGCGCTCCCAAGCGAAATCTCCTTGGACCGTGCCGCGGCGCAGGCCGAGGAGATCGCCCCGCGCCAGGCGGTGTTGTCGACTTCAGACGCATTCCGCCCTGCGAGCTGATCGCACACCTGCGCGAGCTCCGTGCCCTCCACGAGCTCCATCACGAAGAACCAATGGTCGGCTTCGGACCCCGAGGTGAAAACCTTGACGATGCCGGGATGCTCGACCCGCCCCAGAGCGTGGATCTCGCGGCTGAACCGTGCTTCGGCCTTGGGATCGCCGCTTCTGAGCATGCACTTGAGCGCGACCTGGCGTCCCAGCGAGGGTTGCCAGGCACGGTAGACGACCCCCATGCCCCCGGAGCCCAGCCGGGAGAGCAGCTCGTACTCGCCGATCATCTGACACGCCGGCTCGGGGGCCTTCGGCGGCTCTGGTACGGTGCACTCATCCACCTGCGAGCGAGCGGCCCAGGCCTCGACGTCGGGCGTGCCGACCTTGATTCGCAGGACCCGCGCCAGCAATTCGCGGTGGTCGGTACCCACGTCCTGCTTCAACTGCTGGCCGTCTTGATAGCAGAGAAATTCCGCGTCCCGCTCGCTGCGCCGGGCGTTCAGAAAAAAAACTTGCTCGGAATCAAGCTGAAAACGGACGAGCGGGTCGAGGGACAGAAGTCTGGGAAATGGCGTAGCGGATTGGCGAGTGCCTCGCTCGAGATAGACTCGATCCGGCAGTGGCAAGGGCGCACGAGATCCCTCCGGCAGCTCGAGCGACTCGATCCGCCGCGCCGACTCGCCGGAAAGCTCATAGCGATCGACCAGCCAGTCACCTGAATTCTGGCGGCGAACCTCACCAATGTAGATGAGTCTTCGGCCGGCCAGAACGTCAACCTTTTCGAGGATCTGAGTCACGCCGCGAAGCAGGCTGCGGGCCATTCGGTCATAAAAGCTGGCCGGACTGAGCCCGGAGGCCCCATGGCCGATTTCCTGATTTCGATAGGCGACCAGCCGGTCGACGAGCTCGGTCAATCGCACGGTCGCGCGGGCCGGCGCCTTGACACCGGTCTCGTGCTCGATGAGGGCGACGTGCAGCCCGGCAGCACGCGGCATGTCGTCGCGGGTGCGCCCCAGCAGCAGGTCGCGAATCTGCATGAAGCCCGGGTCGCCCCCTTCGGCGAGAACGATGGTCAACCTGCGGACAAGTTCCCACCATTGGCCGATCGTAGGGCGGGCCAGGTTCTGAAGGAGACTCACGAGCTCCTGATCATTCTGACCCAGCTCGATGTATTCCACCACGGCCACGGAGCCGAGCAGCTTCAGGCTGGCTTCCCAGAGGAAGTACGCATCCTGGTGGCGATCGAGCGCCGTCTTGGAATTGCGTGCTCTGCGCGAGCTTGGCCAGCGGCAAGGGGAGTTTCTGAACGAGATCGTCGTCTATCGGCAAGGTCTCGGTCATGAGTCGAATCTTTCTGATGGAACGAACGAGCGCGCGCTCGTTGCGAGAGCAGCCTCAAAATCCCGGTCCGGGCGGCCCTCCCAGCGCGTCGAGCTCACGACGTTTTTTCTGCCACGCATCGCCGGCGAGCACCAGCACCGTCCCGTCGGCATCGAGCTCCATGCCGGTCAAGACCTGAGCCCAGAGCGTCGCACGTGCCGGGTCGCCCTCGACTGGACGAGGAGGTGTCCACAGCCGGGCCGTGCCGTCGCCGCTGGCGGTGAGCACAAGCTTACCGTCGGGACTGAATGCAACCGCATTGACCGGGCCTCGATGGTGCAGGACCGCGCCCAGCGGTGTGCCTTGATCCACGCTCCAGAGTCGCGCTGCGCCGTCGTCGCATCCCGTCACGAGCGTTTTCCCGTCCGGGCTGAACGCGAGGCACCGCACCCAGCCGTCGTGAACCAGCGGAACGATCATCGGTTTCCCGCCGGGCGCTTCCCAGAGGCGGACGGTTCCATCAGCCGACGCGGTCGCCACGACCCGCCCGTCGCGCCGGAACACACCGCAGCGCACGTCCCCCTTGTGGAGCAGTGGGGGGCTAAGCGGAGCTCCGTCGCGCGCTCTCCAGATGCGCGCGCTTTTATCGAGGCTGCCGGTCAAGACCAGCTCACCGTCCGGACTCAGCTCGGCCACTCGAACTCCGGCTTGATGCTCCATCAGTTGGCCGACCCTTCTTCCTTCAGGAATGCTCCAGACCCGCGCATCGAAGCCGCCGCTGGTGAGCAGCCTTTTGCCGTCCGGTGTGAACGCCACGCTCCAGACCCACATGTCGCGACCATACGCCGGCCAGCTCGAGACGATTTCTCCGCTCCCCACAGCGCGAAGCTGAACCATTCCTTCCCGGCCCGCCATTGCGGCCAGTTGCCCGTCGGGGCTGAATGCGATGGCCGCCATGAGGTTGCCATAGGACCATGGTTTCTGGGCGGCTGAGCCATCCGACGTGTTCCAGAGCCGAGCGTTGCGGTCGTTGCCCGCGGAGAGCGCCAGCCGCCCATCGGGACTGAACGCCACGGCCGTCACCTGTCCCTCCTGGCGCAGCAGGGCCAATCCGCCGGCCGGTCGCGGTGTCCCAGAGCTGCGATTCGCCCGCGAACTGCTGCGAATCATGACAGCCGGTCAAAACCTTGGTGCCGTCCGGGCTGAAGGCGATCGCGGCCACGGCGCCAGGCTGCGCGAGCCTCCTGGGCAGCGCTCTGCGCCCAGGCAAGCGCCACAGCCGTGCCGTGCCCTCGAACCCCGCCGTCACGATGTGAGTGCGGTCCGGACTGAACGCCGCGCTGCGCAGCTCAGAGGGATGCGTCAGGGGCTGCCCGACGGGCTCGGCTGTTGCGGCATCCCACACCCGGGCCGTTCCATCTTCCGAGGTTGTAAGCATGAGCCGGCCGTCCTGGTTGAAGCACGCGCCTGCGCACGGGGCCCTTGTGGTGCAGAACCGGCATGATCAGCTTGCCGGACGGGAACTCCCAGAGTCGCACGCCGCCGTCGATGCAGCCGGTCACAATGAACTTGCCGTCCGGACTGAACGACGCCGCGAACACGACGCCGGGATGGACCAGCGGCGAGCCAACGGATCGCCCGGTGGCCGCATCCCAGATTCGTGCATTCTTCTCGATTGCCGCGGTGACCACATAGCGGCCGTCAGGACCGTACGCCGCCGAATACAGATTGTCCTTGCAGAGAAATTCCGGACCGCCCGCCCGTCCCGTTGCGACGTCGTAGCGCCTGAGCGAGCCTTCAAACTGGGCGGCAACCAGGAGCGACGTCCCATCCGGACTGAACACGACCGATTTGACCGTGCCTCCCTGGCTCACGGCGGCACCGAGGTCTTCTCCCGTGGCCGCGTGGGCGATCGAGATCAACCCTTTCTGCGCCGCGGTGGCGAAGCGTTTCCCGTCAGGACTGAAAGCGGCTCCGGAGACGCCGTGCGCTGAGATCGTAACACCCGCTCGGGGCGCTCCGGTGGCCACGTCGATCAAGCACGGTTGCTTGCCCCCGAACAGGAGCGATTTGCCGTCGGGACTGAAGACCACGATATTGGTCGGGCTGGGATACGAAAACAGCGACTCGAGCTCAAGCAGTGAGGGCGCCGTCGCGCCAATCGCCGTCCGGATCGAATGCTCCAGATCGGGAGCGGAACCGGGGCAGACTTCCAGGCTCCGCGTCATCCAGAGGATGCCGCGGCCGCCATCTCCTTCTTCGCTATGAGAAATGCCGCTCCTGAGCGTCATCTGAGCCGACAGCCGTTCCGCCTTGTGCCGGTATTCCTGGGCCAGCCGTTCCTGCGCTTCAGCCACCGCGAGCGCCTGCTCAGTCTGCATTTTCTCGCGGCGGCAACGCGCTGGCCGATCTGGCTTGCTGGGCCGCAAACCGGGAGCTGATCAGCGAAGCCACACCGGATATCACCGCCAGGACCGCAAGCACGCCGAGTGCCACGCGAGCCGGATTTCGCCGACACCACCGCCAGCCCCGTTCGACCTGGGTAACCGGGCGGGCCTGCACCGGCTGTCTGGCGAGGAACCGGCCCAGGTCGCTGGCGAAGTCCATCGCCGTGGCATAGCGCTTCGCCCGGTCCTTCTCGATCGAAGCGAGCACGATTGCTTCGAGGTCGCGAGGCACGTGAGGGTTAAACTTTCGCGGGCTGCCCGGCTCGGCCGACTGGATCTTGAGCATGAGCTCGGGAGTGGGGGTTTGATCGGTGGCGCCGAAGAGGGGGCGAAGCGCGAGCAATTCCCAGAGCGTGGCACCCAGGCTGTAGACGTCGCTGCGGCGGTCGACTTTTCCTGCGGCGAGGACTTGTTCGGGGCTGGCGTAGCGGAGCGTGCCCACGAACTGCCGGGTGCGAGTGAGTCGTCCGTCGGTTTCATCGGCGAGCTGGGCGAGTCCGAGATCCATGAGGATGGGCGCTCGGGATTCCTCGGAGATCATGATGTTGCCGGGCTTGATGTCGCGGTGGACCACGCCCGCTTCGTGGAGGGCGTGGGCCGCCTCGGCCACTTGCCGGATCATCTCCACGACTAGGGCGATGTAGTTCTTGCCGCGCGCGGCGCCGAACATCTCCTTGGCCGTCGAAGTCTGGCTTCCGTGTGAGTCGTCGGCCCGGCCATGGTGCCTACCCACCCGGGCGTCGCCTTGTTGCGAGCCGCTGAGCGAGACTTCCCTGGACCGTGCTGCGGCGCAGGCCGAGGAGAGCGCGTCTCGCCACGTGGTGTCGTCTACGTCTGATGCATTCCGGCCCGTGAGCTGGTCGCACACCTGGGCGAGATCGGTGCCTTCGACAAGCTCCATCACGTAGAACCAGTGGTCGGCTTCCGCTCCCGAAGTGAAGACCTTGACGATCCCGGGATGCTCAACGCGTCCCAGGGCGCGGATCTCGCGGCTGAAGCGGGCCTCCGCCTTGGGATCGCCGCTTCTGAGCATGCACTTGAGTGCGACCTGGCGACCGAGCGAAGGTTGCCATGCCCGGTAGACCACCCCCATCCCACCCTGGCCCAGCCGGGAAAGCAGCTCGTACTCGCCGATCGTGCCGCTCGCGCGTTTCCGGGCCGTTTGAAACCACCCCCTCGGCGGCCTCCTCAGCCTGCGACCGCGCCGCCCAGGCGTCGATTTCAGGGCCGGCGACTTGACTTCGCAAAATCCGTGACAGCAGCTCACATTGATCGGCTCCGGTGTCGCGGTGCCACTGCTCGCCATCCTGATAGCAGAGGTATTCGGCCTGGCGCTTGTTGCGTCGCGCGTTTAAAAAGAAGACCTGCTCCGACTCGAGCCGCACGTGGATCAGTGGGTCGAGAGGCAGAAGTTGCGACCGCCCTGCAAGCACCTGGCTCTCACCGCGCTCGAGATAGGCTCGATCGGGGCGTGGCAACGCCGCCGCCTCGCCTTCCGGCACGCAGAGCGACTCGATTCGCCGCGGTGATTCGCCGATCAGCTCAAAGCGCTCGACGAGCCAGTCGCCCGAGCTCTGGCGGCGCACCTCGCCGACGTAGATCAGTCTTCTGCCGGCCAGTATGTGAAGCTTCCCCAGGATCTGGGACACGCCTGCGAGCAAGGCGCGAGCCATCGGATCGTAAAAGAGGCTGGATCGTTTGCCCCAGGCCCCGTGCCCGATTTCGTGGTTTCGATAGGCGACCAGGCGGTCGAAAAGCTCGGTCAATCGCACCGTCGCGCGCACCGGTGCCTCACCCTTGCCATGGTGCATCGAGCAGGGTGACGTGAAGCCCGGCAGCGCACGGCATGTCGTCGCGCCGCGCGCCGAGCAGCAGATCGCGAAGCTGGACGAAACCGCCGTCGCCTTTCTCGGCCATCAGGGGGACCAGCCGTCGAACGAACTCCCACCAATGGCCCAGCGCCGGCCTGGACAGGTTCGTTAACATTTCGGCCAGCTTGGGGTCGCGATCGTCCAGCTCAACGTATTCCGCGATGGCGACGACGGCGCAGAGCTTCACGCTGCATTCCCACAGGTAGTATGCCGCCTGATGGCGGTCCAGCGGGGTCTTGGCGTTCTGTGCGCGGCGAACGAGCTTGGCCAGCGGCAACGGCAGGCTCTGCACCAGCGATTCATCGACGTTGATGGGCTCGCTCATCGGTTTCTTTCCCGGCGCGTGACGTTCGCCTTCTGCCGCCATCTCCGGGCGGCACACGGAGCCCGACTTCATCTTAGCAATTCGGAACGCACTTTCCCTCAAATTCTATTGACGCTCAGGTCGCCGCCGCCTTGCGCAGGGTTCTGAGGTTTTCGCGATTTCATTTCACCAGCGATTCATCGATGTCGAGTTTCATTTCGCACCCAGCTTGTCGAGTTGAACCTGTGCGAGCTTGTGAAGCGGGGATGACAGGGGCAAATCCCTGGTCGACAGTTGGAAAAGTCGCCGCGCAAACTCCGGTTGTTTCAAGACGAGGAATCGGCGGCCGTAAACGTAGGCGATCTTACCTCGGAGCTCCGGCATGTTGTTCATCGAGCGCTCCAGGCCGCTCCAGCCGAAGATTCCGGTGCCGCCCATCCACGCGCGGAACATCTTCATCAGTTGCGAGTCGTCGAAGCGAGATTCCTGGTGAGCCTGGTTGATCTCTGCGAGCCCCTCATCGATCAGCCGCGCGAGTTCTGGTTCAGCGCCCTCGGGAATCGCACTCAAACGGATCTCGGACTCGACAGCGAGCAACAGGGGTCGATTGAACTCTTCCTTGAGCGAGATCTCGAGGTACGCCGCTCTTCTGGCGAATTCGTGACCGAGGGGCGTATTGTACTGGCCGAGCACGATTGCCCTGATATGGTGCGGCTCCAGCACCGAATTCTCCTTGGCGAGATCAAAGAACTTGATCAGCGAGCCGAGCTTGAAGTCGCCGTAGCCCATCGATTCACTGACGATGGTGTCGGTTTCTTCGAGCCCGAGCTCGCCAACCAGTGACGCGAGCATCGTGAAATGAAGCAGTGCCCTGGAGCTGTCTCGCAAGGCTTTCCCATCGAGAAGCCGATTGCTCGGCGCGAAGAATGGAAGCGATTTGGGCCAGTTCGTGCGCAGTCCCGCACGCCATGCCTTTGCGGCTTCATCCTTGTGGCCACCCCTTTCGAGCAGAAAGCCCCGAAAGAGACAAGCCTCGGCGAAATCGCTGTAAGAAATCGACTCTTTCCGCGCGGTTTCGATGAATCGCGTGACGTCTTTCTCCGCCATGCCCCACTCTTTCAGGGCCGCATAGAGCCTCGACCGGATCAGTAGCATCGCGGACTCGGCGCCCTTCTGGTTTGTCGCAAGACGCGCGAGCTGTTTGTTGATCTCGTCGAGCGCTTTCCCGGGCGTTCCTGCGCAGATCATCATCGAAACATAGTCCCGGTTCATTCCAATCCGGTCGTCGATAAGCAGATCCTCCGAGCGCAGCAACTTCTGGATCGTCTCGACCGCATCAGGCTCGCGTCCGTCGAGCCGGTAGGCGTCCGCAAGCCGCCAGAGGGTTCGCTGCCGCCTGAGTCGATCGGACTTCATGAGCTCCGCGATCTTGAGGGCCCGCTGCAGGTTGCGAACCCGCGCCGGCGACCAGTTAATCCGGGGGTAGTAACCGACCTGCCGATAGTAGTCCAGAATCAGATCTCGCGTTTCCTCCGGGAGCACCAGCGCAAGCTCCTCGGGTTCGACGGTCGCGTTCAACGTGACAAAGATCTGGTCGGCCTGCTCGATGTCTTTGTCCGAGGGGCTGGAGGTCTTCAGCAACTTTTTCCAGACCTCGATGCCCCAGCGGATCGCATTGTTCTTCTGCTCCTTCGCCTCCTTCCGTTGTGTTTCAGCGTCGTCCCGCGCAAGGATCGCCTTGTTCTCCTGCACTTTCGCTTCCTTCCGTTGTGTCTCGGCCTCATTTCGTGCGAGGATCGCGTTGTTCTCCTGCTCCTTAGCTTCCTTCGCGTTAGCAACTGCCATTCGCCACTGCCAAACGACCCCTGTACTCCCAATAAACCCGACCACAAACACCGCCGCGTTCAAAGCCGCAATCGACGGCCGACGCCGCATCCATTTCACCGTCAGCTCCAAGGGAGATGACAGCCGCGCCGTCACCGGCTCATTGCGGAGGAAGCGGCCCAGATCCGCGGCCAGTTCCCCCGCCGTCGCATACCTCCGCGCCTTGTCTTTCTCCAAGCACTTGAGCACGATCGCTTCCAGGTCCCGCGCTACTGCCGGGTTCAACTTCCGCGGACTGCCCGGCTCGGCCACCAGAATCGTCTGCATCAATTCGGGCGTGGGCGTCTCGTCGGTGGCGCCGAAGAGCGGGCGGAGCGTCAGCAATTCCCAGAGCGTTGCCCTCAGACCGTACACATCGCTGCGGCGATCCACTCGTGTGGCCGCCAGCACCTGCTCGGGGCTCGCGTAGCGCAGCGTGCCGATGAACTGCCGCGTGCGCGTGAGCCGGCCCTCGGCCTCATCGGCGAGCTGGGCCAGGCCCAGGTCCATCAGCACGGGCGTCTTCCCGTCTCGACCGACCATGACGTTGCCCGGCTTGATGTCGCGGTGCACAATCCCCGCCTCGTGCAGCGCATCAACCGCGTCGGCCACTTGCCGGATGATCTCCACGACCTCCGCCACGTAGCCAGGGCCGCGAACCGCAGACGGGACCGTTTCACCACCGTCCTCGCCGGCTCCCTCCATCGACGCCCGCGCCCGAGCCAGCCGCTCATTCGCCTGCCCCGAATCACTCAGCGGCACCTCGCTCGACAGCACCGCGGCGCACGCCGACGTCAGTGCCTCCCGCCAGGTCGTGTCGTCCACATCCGTCACCTTGCGGCCCGAGAGTTGCTCACAGACCCTGGCCAGGTCGGCCCCCTCGACCAGCTCCATCGCAAAGAACCACTGATCGGCCTCGGAACCGGACGTGAAGACCTTCACCACGCCCGGGTGCTCGACCTTGCCCAGAGCGTGGATCTCGCGCGCGAAGCGTGCCTCGGCCTTGGGATCGCCGCTCTTGAGCATGCATTTAAGCGCGACCTGCCGGCCCAGCGACGGCTGCCAGGCGCGATAGACCACACCCATCCCGCCGCGCCCGAGCCGGCTCAGCAGCTCGAACTCGCCGATCGTCCGCTCGGCGGTCCCGAGTGCGATTGCTTCTTCCACCGCCGGGTCCGCGGCCTGCGACCGGGCCAACCACGCCGCGACGTCCTCGGCGTCGACGCCCATCTTCAATACGGTTGCAAGCAACTCGCGCTGTTCTGTGGCCAGGTCACGCCGCAACTGCTCACCGTCGTGGTAGCAAAGGTATTCCGCCTGCCGTTTACCCCGCCGCGCGTTCAGGAAGAAGACTTGCTCAGCGTCGGGTTGGAAATGGATCAGCGGGCTGAGACAATGCATGCCGCCAGACGAGCCCGCGGGTTCGTCGCCAGCTCGCTCAATGTAAACCCGCTCGGGCCGGGGCAGGCCGGCCTCCTGGCCTTCGGGCACCGTGAGCGACTCGATCCGCCGCGCCGACTCGCCGATCAGCTCGAAGCGCTCCACCAGCCAATCGCCGGCGGATTGGCGGCGGACCTCGCCGACATAGATCAGCCGCCGGCCGACCAGGACGTCGAGTTTCTCCAAGATCTCGGTCATGCCTCCGAACAGAGCGCGGGCCATCCGGTCGTAAAACGACCCTTGGCCGCGCATCCCGAGCGCACCGTGACCGGAAGCCTCTCTGTTCCGGTATTCGACCAGACGGTGGAAGAGTTCAGTCAATTGCACCGTAGCCCGCGCATTGCTTTTTCCTCGGCTCAGGTGCCCGACGATCGCGGCATCGAGCCCCGCAGCGCGGGGCAGGTCGTCTCTCGTGCGCCCAAGAATCAACTCGCGAACTCGTGCAAATCCTTCGTCCCCGGAATCGGCCAGCGGAGGCACCAGCCGGCGGACGAATTCCCACCAGTGCCCGACCGCCGGCCGGGCCAGGTTCTTGAGCATCTCGACCAGCTTGGGATCGTGCTCGCCCAGCTCGGCGTACTCGACCACGGCGACGAAGCCCAGAAGCTTGAGGCTGGCCTCCCAAAGGAAATAGCTGGCCTGATGCCGGTCGAGCGGAGTCTTGGCATTCTGGGCCCGCCGCAGGAGCTTGGCCAGCGGCAAGGGCAGGCGCTGCACCAGCGATTCATCGCCAAGGATTCTCATTTCGCACCCAGCTTGTCGAGTTGAACCTGTGCGAGCTTGTGAAGCTGCGACGACACGGGCAAATCCCTGGTCGACAGTTGGAAAAGTCGCCGCGCGAACTCCGGTTGTTTCAAGACGAGGAATCGGCGGCCGTAAACGTAGGCGATCTTACCTCGGAGCTCCGGCATGTTGTTCATCGAGCGCTCCAGGCCGCTCCAGCCGAAGATTCCGGTGCCGCCCATCCACGCGCGGAACATCTTCATCAGTTGCGAGTCGTCGAAGCGAGATTCCTGGTGAGCCTGGTTGATCTCTGCGAGCCCCTCATCGATCAGCCGCGCGAGTTCTGGTTCAGCGCCCTCGGGAATCGCACTCAAACGGATCTCGGACTCGACAGCGAGCAACAGGGGTCGATTGAACTCTTCCTTGAGCGAGATCTCGAGGTACGCCGCTCTTCTGGCGAATTCGTGACCGAGGGGCGTATTGTACTGGCCGAGCACGATTGCCCTGATATGGTGCGGCTCCAGCACCGAATTCTCCTTGGCGAGATCAAAGAACTTGATCAGCGAGCCGAGCTTGAAGTCGCCGTAGCCCATCGATTCACTGACGATGGTGTCGGTTTCTTCGAGCCCGAGCTCGCCAACCAGTGACGCGAGCATCGTGAAATGAAGCAGTGCCCTGGAGCTGTCTCGCAAGGCTTTCCCATCGAGAAGCCGATTGCTCGGCGCGAAGAATGGAAGCGATTTGGGCCAGTTCGTGCGCAGTCCCGCACGCCATGCCTTTGCGGCTTCATCTTTGTGGCCACCCCTTTCGAGCAGAAAGCCCCGAAAGAGACAGGCCTCGGCGAAATCGCTGTAAGAAATCGACTCCTTCCGCGCGGTTTCGATGAATCGCGTGACGTCTTTCTCCGCCATGTCCCAGTCTTTCAGGGCCGCATGGAGCCTGGACCGAATCAGTAGCATCGCGGGCTCGGCGCCCTTCTGGTGTGTCGCCAGACGCGCGAGCTGTTTGTTGATCTCGTCGAGCGCTTTCCCGGGCGTTCCTCCGCTGATCATCATCGAGGCATAATCGCGGCTCATTCCAATCCGGTCGTCGAGGAGCAGGTCGTCCAAGCTGAGCAGCTTCTGAATCGTCTCAACCGCATCTGGCTCGCGGCCGTCCAGGCGGTAAGCGTCTGCCAGCCTCCAGAGCGTTCGCTGCTGCGTGTGTCGATCGGACTTGATGAGCTCCTCGATCTTGAGGGCCCGCTTCAGGTTCTGCACCCGCAACGGCGACCAGTTGATCCGTGGGTAGTAACCGACCTGCCGATAGTAGGCCAGAATCTGATCGCGCTCCTCCTCTGACAGTACCAGGGCGAGTTGCGCGTAATCGACGGTCGCGTTCAACGTGGCGAACATCTGGTCCGCCTGCTGGATGTCATCGACCGACGGGCTCGCGGTCTTCAGCAACAGCTTCCAGACCTGACAGGCGGCTCGCGACTGCCAGGGCCCTTTGCCGGCGGCAAGACCCTCGAAGATCGGCTTCGCTTCGGCTTCGCGCTGGCGCTCGACCAGGCACAGCGCTTTCTTGTACAGGGCCTCCGACTTCAGGTCTGCCTGGTCGGTCGTGCTTTCAACCCGGCCGAATTCTTCCAGGGCCTTGTCGAATTCTCCCTGGCTGTAAAAAGCGTCTCCTCGCTCGAGGCGACTGGGTGAGGACGGCAATTGCTGCTTCCTGGCCTCGAGACCATCGAGCCGAACGCCATCCGACAGGACGACGCCGAAGACGCCCGCGGCTGCCGCGGAGAGCGGAAATATGTCATCGAAGCCGAGTTCCGTTCTCCCGGTCGTGAAGCTGAGCTTATCCCCCTTTTTCTGCGCAAAAACAGTGACCTTTGAGCCCCGGATCTCCACTTCGGTTTGCCTGAGCACGACCTTGTTGCGCTCGATCGTCATCGTCAGCCGTTCCGGCGGGGCCTCACCTGCTGGAGTGCTACGTGCCGGCCCTGGTAGGGCGGCGCAGGCGCGGGAGAGCGTGAAAAAGTAGCCACGATCCGCGCTCGCATTCAGGGCCAGGCCGAAGCGTGTGCCGGCCGCGAGCCCGGGAGTCAGGGTGAACGTCCCCTCGATCTCAACGTCACCGTTGCAGAGGACCTTCGACGGTATCACCCGATCACCTCGGGCCGGTCCGTTCCCCCCCGCAACTAGCCCTTGCCCCTCTATCCGGACCGACTCCGGCTCAAAGACGCCGGCAAGCCCATCGAACGGACCGGCGAGCGTGAACACGGGGTCCAGTCTCCCGAGCCTGTCCCGTAGCGCAGCTTCGAGGTCGGAAATGGAATCTGGCGCGTAGTCTTTTACCCGCGCAATAACTCCGCGGATCTTGTCGACGTCCGCCGGTGATAGGGGTCGCTCCTGGCGGATCATCTTGCCGGCGGCTTCGACGAGATGTTCGCCCAGCCATCTCTGTTGCTGAGCCAATTCCTCGGGAGCAAGCCGGGCGAGCTCCGCGATCTTCACGGCGACGAAATCGAATTGCTTCTCTGAGCCTTCGAAGCGATCGAGAGTCGCGCTGATCTGGTCTTTGACGCGGACGACCCGAAGTGAGTTGATCACCGACTCGAGCGAATAAGCGAGCCCTATTGCGACCTGTCCGACCAGAACGGCCGCCACGGTCGCGGACACCAGCCTCGGGTGCCGTCGGATCCACCGCCCTAGTCGGGCCGAAAACGGCTCCCGGAAAGCGGACACAGGCGCGTCGTCGAGCCAGCGCGTCACGTCTGCAGCCAGTGCCCGCACCGAGGCATACCGATCTTCCGGCTGGAGCGCCATCGCCTTGCGGCAGATAGCCTCGAGCGGCTTGGGGACGGCAGGGTTCACCGACCGGGGATGGGGGATCTCGCCTTTTTGCAGCCGGCGGATGATCTCCACCAGGTCGCCCGAGTCGACCGGTGCCCGTCCAGTCAGAAGGGCGTAGAGCGTGGCGCCGAGCCCGTAAATGTCGGTTCCGGGGCCGAGGCGATCGATCGCTCCGGTGATCTGTTCCGGGCTGGCGAATGCCGGAGTGCCGATCGGAGCGCCGGCGACGGTGTCGGCTCGCGAGCCACTCTGGTCCGAGAGCCGGATCGGGGCCTCGGTTCTCGCCGGGTCAAAGCCGGATTTGAGCGCAGCACCAGGCTCCGCCGATTGCTCCATTCCCGCCGCTTTGGCCAGCCCCCAGTCAACCACCAAAGTCTCGCCATACGGGCCCAGCATGATGTTGCCGGGTTTCAAGTCGCGGTGCAACACGCCCCGGCTATGTGCGTAGGCCACCGCGTTGCAGACATCGGTGAACCGCCTCAGCAGCTCACGCAGCCTGGAGTTGCGGGCAACGATATCGCGCTTCAGCTCAGGGTCGGTGTGGAACGTGGCGATGGCCTCGCCCAGGCTGTCGCCGGCGATGAACCTCATTGCGTAAAACGGCCGTCCCGAGGCGTCGTGCCCGAGTCCGTATACGGGAATGATTCCGGGATGCTCGAGCTTGCCCGTGATCTCGGCCTCCTGGACGAACCGTGCGCGATCGTGCAGGTCATCGGCGTACCCGTCTTGCATCTCCTTGAGTGCGACCGGGCGGTCGAGCTCCTGGTCGAGAGCGACGGAAACCTGTCCCAGGCCCCCCCTTGCATGCGGGCGAAGCACGCGAAAGCGGGCTCCGGTCGAGCTCGATTCACCCAGCGACGACGTGGCGACAGTTCGGTAGCGATCGTCGTATTCATCTCGCCGCGCCGCCGATACAAGAGGAATGCTGGCCTGGACGTCGGGGTCCGAGATTCGCGCCAGCTCCTGCCGTGCTGTCCCGATCGAGCTGAGCGCCGCCAGGCTCTTCTGAGGGTCACCTTCGTGGACCCGGATGTGCTCTTCGACAAGAGCATCAAGCAGCCCGCGTCGCGATGCATTCAGGGCCCCCTGGTCCTGGAGGATCTGGCTCAGCACCGTCCCCTTGTTCAACACCCACGCGTTCATGGCCGAGATCAATGCATCACGGGAGATGAAGTCCATCTGCAACGCGATGATCCCGAGCAGAAGGTTGCGATCGACGGCGCCAGAGACACGTTCCAAGGAGATCTTCTTCTCGAAGGGTTCGAATTCGTGGTGGATGTGGGTCGGATCGGCCGATCGCACGCGGAGACGTCAACGTCTGCTTCCCATCAGTTGCTGTTTCAGGCTTCGCGCTATTTCACCGTAGCATCGGCGAGAATACAACTGCCCGGGTCGTCATTTTCCTGCCAGGCGAAACGCAGGATCGAAGTGCTCGGGGTCCTCGACCACATAAGCGATCGCGCGAGCGAGCAGTGCAACGGAGGGCCCGTCGTTGGGATGCGTATCGACATGCCGGCCCATGATCCGGGCGGCCTTGCGGAACTCGCGCGCCTCGAAGGCGAGCAGCGCTTCCTCATACGCCGACCGGCTCGCGCAGACGTCTGGGTCGTTTGGCGAGCAAAGCTCGAAGAGCTCGATCGGATCGGCGATGTTGACGACGCGGGCCAGTCCCAGCCGGCGGAGCTGGAATGCAGGGCCCAGCAGCTCTCGGGTGGCGCGTGTGATCAACAGGTCCGACCGGAAATACTTGGACGCACCCTGCACCCGACTGGCCACGTTGACCGTGTCGCCCAGGGGTCCGTACTTGAACTTGCGCTGTGAGCCAGTATTGCCGACCCGCGCGATTCCGGTGTTGATGCCGATGCCCACGGCCGTCGGTTCGCCCAGCGTGACCTGCCAGCGCGCATTCAAAGCAGGCAGCGCGGCAATCATTTCGAGCGCCGCGCTGCAGGCTCGCTCGGCGTGGTCGGGCTGATCATCCGGAGCGCCCCACATGGCCATCAGTTCGTCGCCGATGTAGTCGACCAGCACGCCTCGTTGTTCTTGCACGCAATCAGAAAGCGTCGATAGGACATCGTTCGTCCACTCGAGTATGACCGCGGCCGTGTGCTTGCGTGAAATCCTGGAAAAGCTGCGCAGATCGCAGAACAGCACGGAGATTTCCCGGTCCTGACCCACGAGTAGCTCAGGATGACTGAGGAGCTGGCGGGCGAGGTCTTGCGTGAAGAACTGCTCGAACTGGGTCTGCACTCTGAGCGCGACGCGTTCCTGTTCGAGGCGGGCCAGCCCCGCCGCCAGCCCGAATGCGAGCACATCGATCAGCATGGCGTCGAGCCGCGAGACCGGGCGATTGCCGGTCATGAGCGATTGCAGCCGGCGTTCGCCGTAGAGGATCGCGATCACTTCTCCGGAACGCGCTCGCACCGGCGCGGCCACGACCGACGAGACTCCGGCCAGGCTCGAACAGTCTTCGTCCAGATCGGACGGGTCGAGCCACGAGGCCTTGTTCTGCTCGCATACCCGCTTGAGGACGAGCCGGCTCGGCGGGTTGCGGCGCTCGTAATCGCTTTCGCACGCGGGATGAATCGCGGCCGTGATCCAGCGGTCACCTTCCCGGGTGAGCACGCGTCCGACGTCGAGGCCGACGTTCTCGACCACGGCCTGCGCCGCCTTCTGGAAGAAGCCGGCGTCGCTCGCGGCACTCTGGAGCACGCCGATCATCGCCTTTAACCATTCGAATACCCAGCGTGCATCGAGCGGCGCGGCCAGGTTGAGACTGAGGGCTGAGGATCGAGTCGTTCTTGGGTCCTGGCCGGGAGCTGCGGTCGGCTCATCCAGACTCCGGACCACTCGCCCGGTTTCCTCGGTTGTCGGCCGCTGAATCCGAATCACCTTGGCGCCAAACTTGAGGACAACCGGCAGGTCGAGCTGCCGCTCCTGGCCCGGCCGGAGCAGAAAACCATCCTCGAAGCCGATGCTGTTGTTGTCGCTCACGTTTCTGACCGCGACGCGGTCCGCGGTGATCTCTTCCACCTGCGCATGCCGACGCGAGATGCTCAGCTCCTCGCTGGGTGCGATTGAGATCCGGACGCCGCCGTCGGCTACGCGCCGAGAGCTGGTACAAGTCTTCACGGGAGCGGTTATCCTGCCGGCCGAGCTCCAAGGCCCCGGCGCATTCCTTGAACGTTTCGAGCACGCGGTTGTTGTACACGCGAACGAGCCAGGTTTCGGGCATGCGCGTGGATCTCCGTCGATTCGACCGGTGCCAGTATCTTGGCCCACCGAAGGTCGCGGCACGAACGGGTTAGATGGGAATCTTCTGACCGACGGCTGGAGTGGCACCGACTATTGACTCGTCAAATTTATCTCATCGCGGTTGCCGCGAATCCTATGGGGGCAATTTCGTGGGTACGGCAGCCGGGTCCCGTGAGTTCTCGGAACGCAGGAAGTTCGACAGGCGCCGGGAGCTTCTTTGAGACCCTGCAAGAAGAATGGGTCCTTGGGATTATTTGCAAACGGTTGTTTCCAGTACGTCAAGGCCTCCTTGAGTCGGCGCAGGCCCTGGATTCGGCGGCCTTGCGCGAAATCGACATATGCTAGATCCGTGAGTAGTCCCGCCATTTGTTTCTGGTACGAGGGAACGTTCGGGTATTCCGTCGCCAGGGGCTCCAAGAACGTCTTTGCCCTCGCGTATGATTCTAGCGCGGTGTCGAGCTGGCCAGTCAAGCGCAAGGATTCTGCAAGGGCGCAGTGCGCAGTACCCAACTGGAATCGGTGGTTGGGAACGTCGGGATATTTTCTGGCGATTGTGCTCAAGTCTGCGATCGCTTGGCGGAACGTGTCTGCGGCAACCTGGTAGTCATGTGAGTACAGGGAATGCACACCCATCCACAGAACATAGGCGGCCCGCGCTGACTGGTAATGCGGCACATCAGGATGCGCTGTCGCGAGCTTGGTGTAAATCGCGACGGACTCGCGACTCGATTCCATCATGCCGCGCTTGTCGGCCAGGTTGGACTGGGCGGCGGCGAGCATTCCGTAAGTGTCTGCCAGGGAGGAGAGATTATCCGGCACGTTGGGCTCGAGCTCCGTCAACCGGCTCCGATAGGTGATCGTCTGCCGAAGGAAGCTTATCGCCGATTGCGTCTCCCCGAGTTCGCTTTGTAAGTAACCCATGCTGTAAAGGGTAGACGCGCAACCTTGCAGGTATCGCGGGAAGTCGGGTCTTGACGCCAAAAGCTCCGTCCATCTCCCGAGGGCCTCCTGAAACGACACCATCGCTCCCTTGAACTGACCTGTCCTTCGTTGTGTGCCACCAAGATTGATAAGAGACATCGCCACTGCATGCTGATAATTCGGCGAGTTGGGCTCATGGCCAAGGAGATTCCGAAAGATGTCGATCGCGTGCGTGTACGCCTCAGCCGCCCCGGCATCATCGCCGAGATCGGACTTTGCCCAGCCCAAGTTGTGGTAGCACACTGCGCGGTGGAATTCGTTGTCCGGGACTTCCGGGTGAGTCGACGCGAGGGCCGTGACGATCGCGAGCGCTTTGTCAAAGTTTCTCGTTGCCCCGGCAAGATCTCCCGCTTGTTTGCACACGCTTCCCAGGCGCTCGAAGCTCGACGCTAGCTGAGTGGCGTGTGCTGGAGATTCCGGATGCTTCGCCGCCAGCTTGACCGCCAGCGCATTCGCGGACTCGAACTGGGTTCGCGCGCGCTGCGTCTGTGAAAGCGTGTAGTGAATCTGCCCCAGTCCCATTCGTCCCTTTACAAGCAGGGAGGTGGTTCGCTCGTCGGGAGAGCGAGACCCTTCCAGTTCGCGAGCGAGCTGTTCGTAGAACTGGCGCGGCTTTTCCAGAAGCCGTCTGCGCAGCTCATGGAACTCTTTCTGCCCCAGGAGCACCTCACTGCCGACCCCGGTATAGTAGTCTTCCACCGCGCCGAGCGTTTGATCGAGGCGGCGATCTGACTCTCGCTTCGCCTGGCGCAGCTCGTTGTTGATGGTCGATTCTCGAGAGTAGGCGATTCCGAGCGCGGTCGATCCCACAAGCACCGCTGCCGCAGCGCCAATCACCAGGCGCTGGTGTCGTCGCACCCATCGTGCGCAGCGGACGGGAATCGGCTCCGGATAAGCCGACACCGTTGCGTCATCCATCCACCGCTTCACGTCATCGGCCAGCGCCGACGCAGACTGGTAACGATCTTCGGGCGCACGGCCATGGCCTTCCGACAGATTGCCTCGAGCGGGCGCGGAATGGTTGCGTCGATCGACCGTGGGGCATGGATCTCTCCCTTGGAGACGCGTCGCAGCACGTCTTCCAGATCCTTCGATTCAACGGGTGCACGGCCCGTCAGGAGGGCATAAAGCGTTGCTCCCAGGCCATACACGTCGCTCGCCGGGCCGAGGAGGTCGAGCCTGCCGAGCACCTGCTCCGGGCTCGCGAATGCCGGCGTGCCAATTGGCGAGCCCGCGATCGTGTCGGCCCGCGATCCGCTTTGACCGGAAAGGCGGATCGGTCCACCAGTGTGCTGTGGCAAAGGCGATGGATCGCTCGCGGCGTCAGCGGATTTGCGTGACACGTCGTGCGTCTGGACAAGCGGTTTGGCCAGCCCCCAGTCGACGACAAGTGTTTCGCCGTAGGGTCCCAGCATGATATTCCCTGGTTTTAAATCCCGGTGCAACACACCACGACTGTGTGCATATGCGACTGCGTTGCAGACGTCGGTGAAACGACGCAGTAGCTCACGCAGGCGAGCGGCCCGCGCGGACGAGTTCCTGGCTGGGGCGTCCTCGCCGTGGAACGATGCGATCGCCTCCTTGAGGCTGTCGCCCTGAATGAAACGCATGGCATAGAACGGTCGGCCGGTGGCATCACGCCCCAGGCCGTAGATAGGGATGACGCCAGGGTGTTCGAGCTTGCCCGTGATCTCGGCTTCTTGCACGAACCGGCCGCGGCTGTCCGGGTCGTCGGCGCGGTGTTCCTGAATCTCCTTGAGCGCGACCGGACGGTCGAGCTCCTCGTCCAGCGCGACGGAGACCAGGCCGAGCCCCCCTTTGGCGTGCGGTCGAAGGATTTCGAAAGCGGCCGCCGGCCGAGGTCGACGCGCCCACACTCGCCTGGCCGGTGGTCCTGTAAGGGTCGAGAGGCACCTCGTTGTGCGCGGCCGAGACGAGAGCCAGGCTCACTTGCAACTCGGCGCCCGCAATGCGGTCAAGATCCTCGCGCACTGAGCCGATCGAGCCCAGCGCCGCCAAGCTTTGCTCGGCGTCATTGCCGTGGATCGCGACGTGCTCCGCGACGAGAGCTGAAAGGATCGCATGCCGGCTCGGCGTCATCGCGCCGAGCTCGAGGAGAATCTGATCGAGGGGCTTCGCGTGGTCGCTTTGCCAGCGATGGAAGGCGTCAACCAGAGCATCACGGTCGACGAAGTTGTTCTGAAGGGCCAGCAACCCAAAGAGGAGGTTGCGATCACTTGAACGAGACATGATCTGACTCACTCTCGAGAGCCGAGCCGCCTGAAGTCGAGTTTCGTTCCGCGTCGCGTTCGAACCATCGTCGTCGATCGCGGATCCGTCGCGTTAGTTTAACCCCCGCTTTGTCCTCCATTCAAGAATCGCTCCAGCGTTTGCTCCGCCACCCCTCGCCGCGCCTTCGCACCCAGCCCTTGTCCTGGTTGATCGCCGTTGTGATAGCGGTGGCACTCGGTGCATCGGGTGCTCGCTCCCCCGGGCTGTGTTGCATTGTGACCACCCTCGGGCGCGTGGCAACTAACACATCGTGTGATACCAGGCAGAAGGGGCTGATCACCACCGTTGGCTTTCGAAGTGTAGGCAGCGGCGTGGCACCCGGCGCAATCCAGCGCGCGGTGGGTCGTGTGATTGAAAAACGCATGCTTCTGCCAGACGGGCGTCATCAGCGGCGGCTCGATCTCGATCGATGCCAGTGACTCCACGTTCACGATCGTCCCCGCAGTGGGTTTCAACACGTGGCACTCCACGCAGCCTCGCCGGCCTGCCGGTAGATTTGCTGCTCGACGGTCGTTCTCGTCCAGAGCCGCACCGAAGAGAAACCTCGCCGCGGTGAAGACCCTTTCATCCACCGCACGCTTGAGGCGCTCGTTCTCAGGCAATGCGGGTTGGCCCGGCATCCTCCGCGGCGGGACGAACCGCCTGAGCAGCTCGGGATCGGCCTTCGCGGCTTCCGCGGTGTAAAGCTGATTCAGCTCGGTGACGACCTCCTGCGCTGAGATTCCATGGCGCATCTTCACGTTGGGAAGCTTCGCGTCAAACTCGAGACGATGACAGGCCGCACAGTGGTTCTCGAAGACGATCGGCCGCATGTAGGCGCCCGGACTGAGCGGCTCGCCCGCGCTCCTGGCGCGGCGATCGACTGATATCGCGAGATCGCTCGCATCGGTTTCATGGCACGACGCGCACTCCAGCGTGAGCGCGCGATCGATCGGCTCCGCCGCCTTCCAGCCGTAGCGAGCTCGGTCTGTTTCCGAGACGTCGGCGAACGTCCACGGTTTTCCGCCCTTCTCGAGCACCAGCCCCTCGGCCAGATGTCGGGCGTGGTTGAATTTGATCCGTTTAGTATCTCTGGCACGTCCGGTCCAGGACGCCGTGAGGTCAGGATGGTCCTTTTCGGTAAATCGGGTCACGCTGTCCTGGATGTTGGCTATCAGGGCGGGCCCGTCGCGATGGCCGGCGAGTTTCTGGTGACAGGATGTGCATGCCGAGTCGTCCATCGCCAGGAGCGACGAATCGCGGCCGCGGTGGTCGCGATGACATTCGGCACAATCGGGCGCGGGCCCCTTCTGATTCTGGTGGTGGATCGGTCCGGCATGGCAGCCCGCACACTTCTTGCTTCCCCCGTCTTTGCCTGCCCAGAGCGCCGGCGACCAGCGCGAGCCATTGATCGGGGCGAACGAGACGTGACATGCCTCGCATGTCGAATCCCAGATCGCGTGCGGCTGCGATAGCGGGCCCTTGGACGCGATCTTGCTCGGCTCGGGCAACCACCCGTGCGACGTGGTGCTGCGGCTGGCGATCGCCGAGGTCGCAACCCAGATCACCGCCGCGAGAATCGCGAGCCCCCAGAGCCCCCGCCGCCACCGTAGATAGCGATCGGCGGTTCGGTAGTATTTGAGCTCGATCCGCGACTGCCGCCGTTTGCCGGTATCTCCGATCATGTCTCCCCCCGAGGCTAGAGATACTCGAGCGCGAGGACGGCGTGAATGATCATCAACAGCGTCAAGGCGACCGAGAGCGCAACATGAGCTCCCAGCCACGCGTGCAGCCAGAAGTGCATCCGCGACTGAAGATCGAATTGCCGGCGCTGATCACACAGATCAGCCAGGCGCTTCACCGCCTCATGGGCCGCGGGAGGGAGGCGAGCCTCGAGTGCCTGGAACATCGCTCGCGATTGTGTCCGGGATCCCAGCCGCATTCGCGTTCCGGAGCGGGCGCTCAGGTACGGGTCGACCTGGTCGCGGTAGAAGCCTCTCAACTCTTCCGTGCCGGGAACCCAATTGAGCTGGGTGCTCGACTGCACCACCTTGCCCTGAACGCGGCCAACCTGCCGCACCGATCCCGATCCGACACGCGACTCGAACGCGGGATTGGCCTCGGCGGGCATCGCACGCTCCCCTTCGGAAGCCGCGGGATCGCCGCACGTCACGTCCACCAGACGGCTGGCCTCGGCACGATACTGTTCGAGGATATGCCCGATCTGCGCATGGATCGTCTCGGCGGGAATCTGGTCGAGCATGAGCCTGGGCACGATGTTCTGGAGCACCAGTCCAAGCACCCCGCTGCCGACCACCAGCACCAGGAGCCACATCAGAACCGCGGCGAGCGTGGACGTCCCCATGCTGAAATGAAAGCCGCCGTGCAAGAGCAGCAAGGGAATGGTCAAGAGCCCGAGCCAGATGTGGGCCGTCATCCAGTATTTGGTCCTGCCCAGCCGCCAGCCGCGCAACAGCGATTTTCGCGGCCAGAGCAGCATCTCGAACAGGATGATGGCTCCGCCGGCGACCCCGTAAGCAAAGCCCGGGGGGCTCGCGCCTCCCGGCTGGCTCCAGGACCCCGAGCTGAACCCGTAGGTGATGTAACCAACCGCCGCGACGGCCGTTGCCACGATCATCGCCACGCACCAGGGGAGATGAGCTCGCCAGTTCTCACGACCGTAGACCAGCATTCAGATGCTCCGCCTCCAGACTTTCAGGTCAAGCGCCCGGCCCGCTCGGGCAGTCAAGCGCTCGCGATCTCGGGGAGGCTCCGCCCACGATCGCGCTGAGATGTTATATTACAAAAAAAGTCTTGAGCCCAGTAATTCCTGGGCTTTTGTCCGTTCCTGCCGTATCCTGACACAGGTCCGGCCGGGCAAGTCCTTCGTGTCGCACCGATTTTGCGGGAGCCGGCATGCGAATTGCGCGATATATTCCCTTGCTTCTGGCCGGCTGTGTGATGGCCGCACTCTGCCGCGGGAATGAACCCACCGGGCCAGGACCGGCTCGCGCTGCGGCGTCCATCGCCGCATCCGACTTCCGTGGCGCGGGATCGTGTTCGGCGGTCGCATGCCATGGAAGCATCAAAGACACGAAATCGCCGTTGTCGAGCGTGAGACGCAACGAGCACACGACTTGGATGTCTTCGGACAAGCACTCACGCGCATACGCGGTCTTGTTCGACAAGAAGTCCGATCTCATCGCGCGGAGACTCGCTGGATCGGAGAGCGAGTACACAAAGGCGCACGAAGACACACGGTGCCTGGCCTGCCACACGACACCCAGGCCGGTTACGGAGCTGGGGCCGACTCGCTGGCTGAACTCCGATGGAGTCGGCTGCGAGTCGTGCCACGGGGCCGCCGCGAACTATCTCGGGCCGCATACGACCTGGGAATGGAAGGAAAAAAAACGCGCCGAGAAGGTTGCGAAGGGCTTCGTGATCACGAAGGACCTGAGAATCCGCTCGGAGATCTGTGCTGGCTGCCACGTCGGCGAGTACTCTGCTGACGGCTTAACCGTGCGCGACGTCAATCATGACCTGATTGCCGCCGGTCATCCCCGGTTGAGCTTCGAGCTGACCGCCTACCTTGAGAATATGCCGCGTCACTGGGATGAAAAGGATGAAAAGGACGAGGATTCCGGTCAAGCCGTTGCCCGCGGACCGGCCGGGAACTTCGCCGCGCGGGCCTGGGCGATCGGCCGCTTGACGACGATCAAGGCCGCGCTCGCTGCTCGAGCGACGATCGAACGAGACCGAGAAACGATTGGCCGCGCCGGAGGCTCCTCCCGAGCCCCTGGCTGGGACCAGCTCCGCGAACGACAAGCCGGCGGCACGCTGGCCGGAATTCTCCGAATACGGCTGCTTCTCGTGCCATCACGATCTGCGCGACCAGGCCTGGCGCCGCACGCCGCGCGCCGAAGTCGCGGCGGCCGGCTCACCGCGCTGGGGAACCTGGATCTTGCCTGGCACTGAGGTGCTCCTGGGCTCGCCAGCCGTTCGACCCGAGAACCGGACCGCAACCGAGGCGCTCAATCGGCTCGCGATCCTCATGGAGAAACCCGGATCGCTTCCCCTGATCAAGTCGGCCGTGAAGGATGCATCCAGGTCAATCGACACCTGTCTCGACGACGTCTCAAATCACAAGTTCGACGTCAAAACGATTGAGGGCTTGATCGTCCGGATCAACGATCAAAAGGCCTGGGACAACGTTGCGAGTTGGGACGAGGCCGCGCAGCGCTATCTGGCGCTGGTGCCCTTGTACCAGTCGTGGCTAGCCTTGGAACCGGCTCGCACACCGGAGCAAGGCGCCTTGCGCACGCGACTGGCCGAGTTGCTCGAGCGGCTGGAATTCCCCAAGGGCCTCGACAGCCCGCGTGAGTTCGAGCCGGGTCCGGGCCGTAGACAAGGCAGTCCTTGACGGGCAGGACAAAGCGGATCGATCGCGGATTTTCTTCGTGACACAAGGATGTGGCCGATGTAGATTCAACCGGCGCAGGTCGGGACGCTGTTTTCGCAATTTTACCCTGTCTGCGCGGTCTGGCCGTTGCGGTCCTCCGGGACTTTGACCAGTCCGGCGCCGCGATGTAGTCGAATATCATTGGCGATGTACTCTCGATGAGGACACCGTGGTGTTTTTTCTGATGACACGCCGGTCGTCGCGACCTGACTTGCGCCTGGGTCGGGTGTTTGCGCCGTCGCGGCGCCGGCGTGCGATCGGCGCGGCGCTGGAGCCGCTTGAGGAGCGGTTGGTTCTGACGAGCAATGTGTATACCTGGAGCGGACTGGGCGATGGACAGACGTGGAGCCTGAACACGAACTGGCAGGGAAACGTGGTCCCTCCCTCCGAGGCCGCGGTCGTCTTTCCGCTCATTTCATCGTTGCCCAAAGAAAGCGGCGGCGGGTCGAACCCAACAAACGGGACTATCGACATCGATAGCGCAGACGTGAGCTCGATCACGGCCGATGATTCGTATACCTTCCAGGGCGAAGGGAACAACGGAACCCTGACACTTGACGCCAACTCGTCGATCGTGATCGCCGCGACGGCGACCGTGACATTGCAGGCAGGGCTGGATGTGACGGTCCCGGGCACAACGACGGTGAGCTTTTCCGGCAACGCCCCGACGTCGACCGGCCTTGACGTGGTGACCCAGCAGGTTTCCTTCCCGGGCCCGACCGGCCTTCGGCCCATCAAGGTTGGGGGCAGCGGGACGTTGACGCTGGGCAGCACCACAACCCTTCTCGGTTGGAACGTCTTCGTGGGTGCGAACTCCACTGCCACCGTCAATGAGTTTACTTTTCCACAGATTGGCTCGCTGAGCGGCAGCGGCATGGTCGAGATGCAGGGGTCGCCAACGGATGGTACGCATTTGAGCGTGAACCCGCCGCAGGGTGTGACTTCAGAGTTCGACGGCATGATCGAGGGCTCAGGCGGGCTGTTCTCGATCGACGATGGAAACGACCCGGGCCAGAACGCCGGCACGCAGATCATTGGTACCATCAATCCGGGAGACGCGGGCGAGTACCAGCTCGAGGTTAACTCAGGCACCATGCAGGTGAACGACTCCGTGGAAGCCCAGCAGGTCACGGTCGCGTCGGGTGCGACGTTTGGCGGTCCCGCGAGCATGACCTTCACGGGGCGTGGGTCGGAGTCCGAGCCAGACGTGGTTTTCAACAGCCGCTCGACTTTCGCCGTCACCTTGAACGGGACGGCAACCGGCGAGTTCACGAAGCTCATGGACACGGATTTTGATGCATCTGATGGGCAGTCCACTGTGCAACTGGGTGGCAGCGACCTTTCCGTGCAGATCGGCTCGGGCTATACGCCGAAGCTGGGAGACAACTTCACGATTATCTCCACGACGAACGGCACCATCGCCGGTCCGTTTGCGAATGCCGCTAATAACGCGACCGTAACACTCGACAACGTTGGATTCCGAGCGAGCTACAGTCAAGACTCGGTCATGTTAAAGGTCGTGTCGTTGCCGTCGACGATTTCAATCTCCGTCCCCACGCAAACCCCGACCTATGGCCAGTCCGTGACGTTCTCCGCGAGCGTCGCGCCGATCAGTACCGGCCTCCCCACGCCCACCGGAACGATCCAGTTCGAAGTGAATGGCATGGACCTCGGTAACCCGGTGGTACTGGTGAACGGCAGCGCGACCAGTATCCCAACCACGAAGGTCCCAGCCGGTGCGGATACCATCACCGCGGTCTACTCGGGCGATTCGACGTTCGCGGTCACGACGAACGACGTTCCACTGTCGGTGAACAAGGCGGCGCTGACGGTCACCGCCGACAACAAGAGCAAGGTCTACGGCGCAGCCGATCCGGTCCTTTCCTATACCGTGCCAGGGCTTTTGAACGATGATCCTTCGTCGGTCGTCAGTGGTGTGACCCTGTCAACCGCGACCGGAGCGGCGGCGACGGCCGGGACACACGTCATCACGGCGACGGGTGGTACGGCGACCAACTACATGGTCGCTGACGCCAACGGGACTCTGACCGTATCGCAGGCGGCGGCATTGACGGTGACCGCCAACGACGAGAGCAAGGTTTACGGCGCTGCCGACCCGACTCTCACCTACACGGTTGTTGGTGCCTTTTTCTACGGTGATGGTCCCAGCGTCGTCAGCGGCGTGACGCTGTCGGCCCCGACTGGGGCGGCGGCGACGGCCGGGACACACGTCATCACGGCAACTGGTGGTACGGCGGCCAACTATATGGTCACCCTCGCCAACGGGACTCTGAGCGTTTCGCAGGCGGCGGCATTGACGGTGACCCCCAACGCCGAGAGCAAGGTCTACGGCGGCGCGGACCCGACTCGCACGTACACCGTCAGCGGCACGTTTTACTACGGTGACGGCCCGAGCGTGGTCAGCGGTGTGACGCTGTCGACCGCGACCGGAGCGGCGGCGACGGCCGGAACACACACCATCACGGCGACCGGGGGCACGGCGGCCAACTACGCGATCACCGACGACAGCGGCACCCTGACCGTTTCTCGTGCGCCCCTCTCGATCATGCCCGACAATGAGTTCAAGACGTACGGGCAGGTTTTCACATTCACCGGAACCGAGCTAACTACCGGCACTCTGTATTACAACGACACAGTGACCAGTGCGACCTTGACGAGCGCCGGCGCTGCGGCATTGGCAGTGGTCCCGGGCTCACCGTATCCCATCAGCGCCAGCAATGCGGTGGGCACCGGCCTGGGCAATTATCTCATCAGTTACGCTGCCGGCAGCATGACCGTCAATCCGCTTGGGCTCACCGTCTCGGGAATCACGGTCGTCAACAAGGTTTATGACGGAACTACGGTCGCTTCGATCAACACGGGCAGCGCCGCGCTCGTGGGCGTGCTCGTCGGCGAAGCGGTTAACCTGTATACCGGGGCCGCCCACGGAACCTTCATCGACAAGAATGTGGGCGACGACAAGACGGTAGCGATTGCCGGCTTGTCGATTAGCGGACCGGATGCGGGCAATTATTTTCTGATGCAGACAATGCCCACCGCCGACATCACGCCCCGCGCGATCTCCGCAAGCATCACCGCGGCCAACAACTCCTACGACGGCACAACGGACGCAACAATCACGGGCCGCACGCTCGTCGGAGTGTTGAGCCCCGATTCCGTTACCCTCGTGGTTGGCACGGCGACATTCGCCGACAAGAATGTGGGCAACGACAAGTTGGTGACCGCGACCGGGCTGTCGCTCACCGGTGCCGATGCCGGGAATTACACGGTCAACTCCACGGCCATGACTTCGGCCAACATCGCGCCGGCCATGCTGTTGGTAACCGGGTTGGCTGTAGGCGGCAAGGTCTACAACGGCACGACATCCGCCACGCTGAACACCAGCTCGGCCGGCCTCTCTGGAGTCATAAGCGGTGACCAGGTGAAACTCGTCACGGCCGGCGCCACGGCCGTCTTCGGCAACGTGAATGTCGGTAACGGCAAGCCGGTGGTGGTGAGCGGCTTGTCGCTTTCCGGTGCCGATTCGGGCAACTACACGCTTGTTGCGCCGCTCGGCCTAATTGCCAACATCACCCCGGCTCCGCTCCTGGTCACGGCAACGAATCAGTCGATGACGTACGGCGGCACGGTCCCGATCTTGACGTATACGACGAGCGGACTGGTCCAGGGCGACACGCCGGGCTCGGCGCTCATGGGCACTCTGGCAACAATCGCGCCGGGCTCCGCCGCCGGCAGCTATCCCATCACGCGGGGTACGCTCTCGGCGATCAATTACACGATCACTTTCAAGGGCGCCGAGTTGACCGTCGCGCCTGCGCCCACGACCATCACTTTACCGCTGCCGGTCCGCGTCAGCCTCCGCGGCAGGCGGGTTTATGAGGTCGTGGCTACTGTCTCGACCACAGTTCCTGGATTGATTCCCACGGGATCGGTTCTCGTCCAGCAGGGACATCGCAAGACACGGGTACCGGTGGCCTCGAACGGAACCGCCATCCTCGCGCAGAGTCGCACGAGACCAGTAGGCGAGCGATATACAGTGACGTTTCTGCCGAATAACGGCAACTACACGCAAAGCAAGCCCACGTCCAAGTCTGTGTGACACCGCACGGTTGCTGGAGGCAGAGGAATGGCAGGCGAGTCGGACGCTGGGCGGAACTTGCTCTTCGGAATCCTGGCGTTACAGAATAATCTTGTAGACCGGGCAGGGTTGCTTGACGGGTTCAACCGCTGGGTCGAAGCCAAGACTCGGCCGCTCGGGGAGATCCTGGTAGAGCGGGGGGCGATGGCGGCCGACGAGTGTGCCCTGCTCGAAGCTCTGGTTGCCAGGCATTTGCAAAAGTTCGGGGGCGATGCGCAGAAGTGCCTCGAGGCTGTCAGCTCCGTGGGCTCGGTGCGGGAGGATCTGGGCCAGATCGCAGACGCCGACGTTCAGGCAAGCCTGGCCCACGTCTCCGCCGCGAGAGCGCCTGAGGATGATCCCCACGCAACGATCGGCCAGATAAACGAGGAAGCGCTGGCTTCGTCGACGCTCCGCTTTCGAAATCCTCCGTCCGCATGCCAAGGGAGGGCTGGGGCAGGTCTCCGTCGCGCTGGACCGCGAGCTGGACCGGACCGTTGCGCTCAAGGAGATTCAGGAAAGGCATGCCGACGACCCCGGCAGCCGTGTGCGGTTCGTGCGGGAAGCCGAAATCACGGGCAAGCTCGAGCACCCCGGGATTGTCCCGATCTATGGTCTGGGACATGACGCCACCGGGCGGCCGTTCTATGCGATGCGGTTTATTAAAGGAGATAGTCTCAAGGAGGCGATTGCGACCTTCCACGAGACCCCAACTGCCCAGTGGGATTCCAGTGAGCGCACGGCTCGCCTGCGGGCATTGCTCAGACGGTTCACTGACGTCTGCAACGCCATCGCCTTTGCGCACAGCCGGGGCGTGCTGCATCGCGACCTGAAGCCGGGCAATGTCATGCTCGGCCCCTTCGGTGAAACCCTGGTGGTCGACTGGGGCCTGGCCAAGCCGATCGGGGAGACAGCCGTGGCGGCCAGCCAGGATGCCTCGTCGCCCTTGCGGATTGCTGAAGGACCGATCCGTCTCTCGGGGCAAAGTCGTTCGTCGGAGGAGACGGTTGCGGGCACACCAATCGGGACGCCGGCCTACGCCAGCCCGGAGCAGGTGACGGGGAACCTCGGGGCTCTCGGTACGGCGACTGACGTCTACGGCCTCGGCGCGATTCTCTACAGTGTGTTAACCGGCAAGCCACCTGTGCAAAGCGACGACCTCGCCGTCGTCGTGAACCAGGTCACGCGCGGTGAGATCATTCCGCCGCGTGCCGTCGACCCCACGATTCCCAGACCGCTCGAAGCAATCTGCCGAAAGGCGATGGCGGTTGAGCCTCTCCATCGTTATCGCTCCGCGCACGATCTGGCCAAGGACATCGAACGATGGCTCGACGACCTACCGGTTTCGGCCCATCGCGAGCGTCTGATCGTCCGCTGCCGGCGGTGGCTGCGGAAACATCGCACCGTGGCGGCTGCCGCATTTTCAGCCTTGGGTGTCGCGCTGGTTGGACTGAGCGTGTGGGTCCGGCAAAACCAACTCGCGGATCAAAAGAGGACAACAGAGCTTTCTCTGCGAATCCTTGGAGCCGACATCGAGTCGGCCCATCTGCTGGCTGAAAGCGACGGTCGCATCATGTCACGAGTTCGCCCCAACCTGGCTGCCCTCTGGCGCGGCGGGACGCTCGACGAGAACGTGAAGCTGCGCGTCGCCTTGGCCCTGGGATCCGCCGAGCCAGAGGTGGCCAGCTACCTGCAATGGCGTGTGCTTGAAGGCGATCCGAGGACCGTGCGAGTCATCGCCGAAGCACTCAAATCCTCCGGTGCCGAATCAGCGATCGGATTCTTCTGGAGCAAGCTCGAGGACACCGGCATGAATGCAGCCTACCGTTTTCGGGCTGCGTGCGCGCTTGCAGTTCTGGATCCCCCTCGCGCGCCAGCGACGCGGGTCGTTGGACACAACACCTCGATTTGCTCGTTCGGGGCGCGCTGAGGAGCTCGGTCTTTCCCAGTGATGAGCTAGACCGCACGCTGTCCTCGCTCGATGGGCCTTATCTTCGCGCAATGGCCAAGCATTGCATCGACGGCGACCCCGAGCGGGCGCAGGCCTTCCGGTTGCTCCGCGCATGCCGAGCGGACTCGCGCAAGACACCTTCTTCCAGCAATCGCTAGCTCCGGCATTGATCCTCGACGCTGACCCCGGCGACTTCGAATGGCTCATGCAAATACTCGTAGAGAACCGCGACGGCGCCATGAAATCGCTGATCGCTGCGCTCGACGATCCTGCCGCATTGTTCGACAGTGAACCGGCCGTGAAAGATTACGAGGCGCCGCGGCGGCGAGCGCGAGCGGCAATTGCGCGTCGCGCGCCTGGGGCGGACGGATCTCTGCTGGCAGGCGCTTCGCCAGGTCGATCTCCGCCCATGGCTGACCCGAGACGTGGGCAGATACGGCATTGATTCCACAGTTCTCCTTCGGGCGCTGAAGGGCGGCGTCGATCCGTCTATCAGTGCCCAGTTGGTTCTCGCATTGGGTGGATGCGACCCGCCACCAGTCTCCGAACCGGCCCGGCGCGAAGGCGAGGCGATTCTGCTGGAGTGGTATCGAAATCAATCCGACCCGGGTATGCACGGCGCCATCGCCTGGTTGTTCCGCACTCGCTGGGGGCTGGCGCAACAGCTTGCCAAGATCGATTCCGAGCTTCAGAGTTCCGACCCGCCGCCGAACCGCGGCTGGTTTGTGAACGGACGCGGTCAGACGTTCACGGTCGTTTGCGGTCCGGTCCGTTTTCAGATGGGTTCCGCAGGCGGCGAAAAGAAGGAGAATCAGGTTGATCCAGAAACCCTGCACGAGTGTGTCATTCCACGTTCCTACGCGATCGCCACAACTGAGGTAACGGTGGCGCAGTTTCGTGCTTTCTTGAAGGATCTCAAGCAGTTCATACCGGAAGACCCACCCTTCGCACCGAGGGTGAGCCCGACGAGTGACAGTCCGTGGCACGGAGCACAGTGGTTTGAAGCCATCCTTTACTGCCGTTGGCTCAGTGATCAGGAGAAGATTCCCGAGGATGAGATGTGCTTCCCGGCGATCCCGGCGATCATCAAATCGCTTCAGGAGGGAAAACTTGACCTCAGTCCCCGAACAATTGCGAAGACCGGATATCGCTTGCCGAGCGAGGCTGAGTGGGAGTTCGCCTGCCGTGCGGGCTCGAAAACACCCTGGTTTTTCGGCAGAGGGCTCGCGTTGCTTGCCGACTACGCTCGATTCCTCGATAGCTCGGGGCCATCTGGCGCCAGCGACGTGGAAGCTCGTGGCCGCACTGATCCGGTGGGCCGGCTCAAGCCAAACGGCTTGGGCCTCTTCGACACATATGGTAATCTCCGGGAATGGTGCTTGGACGCTTTCAAGCCTTATCCTACTCAAGACCAGAAACCTGTTAACGTCATCGACTCGAGTTTCTTGGATCCCGCGGCCGCAGGCGACTGGCTTCGCGTGGTGCGAGGCGGTTCATTCGTCGATCCGGCGGAGTGGACGCGGTCGGCCTATCGCAACGCGGCGCAGGCCGACCAGCGAATGCTGTCTACCGGCTTCCGGGTCGCGAGGACAGTTCACTGAAGGCCACGCGGTCGAGTGTCAACTCTTTATAGGTGGAGAACACCGTGCCGCCCGACACCGCCGAGCACAGACGACTTGCCGAGATCCGCGACGACATCGGATCGTGGCGGCGATGGGGCCCGTATGTCTCCGAGCGCGCGTGGGCGACCGTGCGCGAAGACTACAGTGCGGACGGAAACGCCTGGGACTATTTCAGCCACGACCAGGCGCGCAGCCGAGCCTACCGCTGGGGGGAAGACGGCATCGCCGGCCTCTGCGATCGCTACCAGCTCCTCTGTTTCGCCCCCGCGTTCTGGAACCGCCGTGACCCGATCCTCAAGGAACGCCTCTACGGGTTGACCCCGCTTGAAGGAAACCACGGTGAGGACGTCAAGGAGTACTATTACTACCTGGACAACCTCCCGTCACACGCCTACATGAAACTCCTCTACAAGTATCCTCAGGACGAATTCCCCTATGTCCGTCTCATCGAGGAGAACAGGGCCAGGAACGGGCAGGGGCCTGAGTTCGAGCTGATCGACACCGGAATCTTCGACCAGGATCGCTACTTCGATATCGTGATCGAATACGCCAAGGCCACACCGGAAGACATCGTGATCCGCATCGAGGCGTTCAATCGCGGTCCCGAGGCGGCGCCGCTGGATATTCTGCCGCAGTTGTGGTTCCGCAACACCTGGGCTTTCGGTCCGGCCGAAGCCGACCGGCCCACGATCTGCCGCGGTCGAGAGACTCCTGACGGCCCTTCCCTGGCGACCGACAATTGCGGTGTCAAGACGCTGGCGACCATCCCGGTCGACTACCGCCTGGGACCCCGCATCTTGGACGCCCCTCCCGGCGGGCAGCTTCTCTTCACCGACAATGATACCAACGGCGCCAGGGTGTACGATGGCGGTCGCGCGCATTCGCACCCATACGTCAAGGACGCATTCCACCGGTACATCATTCAGGGTGAGAGGTGCACGAGCCCACTCGAGGTCGGAACCAAGGCCGCGCTCCACTACCGTTTCGACGCCGTGCCGCCGGGAGGCTCGGCGGTCGTGCGGCTGCGGCTGCGACCGGGGGATGGCGCCAGGCCCGCTCTCGACCTCGTCGACGAGATCATCGCCACGCGAAAGGCCGAGGCCGACGAGTTCTACGGCGCGATCCACGCCGCGAGGATGCAGCGAAGACGAGAAGCGCATCCAGCGACAGGCACTGGCCGGCTTGCTCTGGAGCAAACAAAGTTATATCTTTGACGTGAACACATGGCTGGAAGGGGATGACCGATCGTCGCCTCCGCCTGAAGCGCGGCAGCACGGCCGCAATCAGCACTGGAGACACTTGAACTCCCTGCGAGTGATGTCCGTCCCCGACAAGTGGGAGTATCCTTGGTTCGCAGCCTGGGACCTGGCGTTTCACTGTGTGGGTTATGCGCTCGTCGACCCCGCGTACGCCATGGATCAGCTCTGGTTGCTCTTGTTCGAGCAGTTTCAGCATCCCAACGGGCAGATCCCGGCGTATGAGTGGGAGTTCTCCGACACGAACCCGCCGGTGCACGCCTGGGCCGTGTGGCGCGTCTACAACATGGCGCGAACTGCGCACCGGCGTGGCCGATCGCCCGTTTCTCGAGCGCTGCTTCCACAAGCTGCTGATCAATTTTGCGTGGTGGATCAACAAGATCGACCGGCTGGGCAACAACATCTTCGAGGGCGGGTTTCTCGGCTTCGATAACATCACCGTGATGGATCGATCAACCCGTTGCCTCGACGGCTCGGTGCTCGAGCAGTCCGACGGCAGCGGATGGATGGGTATGTTCTGCTTGAACATGATGAGGATCGCGCTTGAGCTGCGCGCGAGAATTCGGTGTACGAGGGGCTGGCGACCAAGTTCTTCCAGCATTACGTGTACGTGGCGGCCGCGATGAAGCACATGGGCAACCGGCCATACGCGCTCTGGGACGAGCGCGACGGGTTCTTCTATGACGTGTTGCGGCGGCCCGACCAATCGTTCGAGCAGCTCCGGGTGCGGTCGCTCGTGGGCCTGGTGCCTCTCTTCGCGGTCGAGCGGCTGGAACGAGCGTGGATCGAGCCGTTCACGACCTTCCGGCGCCACCTCGATTGGTTCCTGGCGAACCGCGCCGACTTGGTCGAGGGAGTGGTGCACACCGTGGAAAAAGAGGGTGCAATCACGCACGTGCTGACAATCGTCACCGACGAACAGCTCGCGCGGATTCTCAAGCGCATGTGGGACCCGGGCGAGTTCCATTCCGATTACGGCGTCCGCAGCCTTTCCAAGACCCACGAGGCGCAGCCGTTTGCGTTTGAAGGGCAGGTGGTGGGCTACGAGCCGGGGGATGCGGGCACGAAGATGAAGGGGGGCAACTCGAACTGGCGTGGGCCGATCTGGTTCCCGACCTGCTTCCTGCTCATCGAGTCGCTGCGCAAGCTGGCCAAGGCGTGCGGACCGCAGTGTGCTCTGGCGGCGGCGGGTCACAGCGGAGCGCCCATAACTTACGGCGAGATGGCCCGGTCCATCGCCGAGCGGTTGATTTCCATCTTCACCCGCGATCCGGCAAGCGGGTGGCGCCCCGTTTACGGCCGGCAAGGGAAGCTGCAGGAAGATCCGCACTGGCGCGACTTGATTCTTTTCTACGAGTATTTCCACGGCGATTCAGGCGCCGGGTTGGGGGCGTCACACCAGACCGGCTGGACGGCACTGGTTGCCTCACTCATTGACGAGTGGCGGGAGCATTGACAGCTCTCGCGACATCGCTCTTGCGCAGCGCGATCGAGAGCACTCAACATGTACATCGCCACGCTCAAGAAGCGGCGTCCGTGTTCGACGGAGGTGGTGCGTTTCTGGTAAGATCGTCGTCCATATGAGCGGAGTGGACACGCTCTTTCTTGACACCAACAGCCTCGCGGCCCGGCAGGTTGGGTTCTCATGCTCTGGATTCTGCTCAGTAGTCGGACAGAGCGCGAGCGGTTTGTCCATCGCGGTGGGCCGCTCGAGCTCGGCCGCGGGCCCGGACGCGACGTTCCACGGCGCGTGCTTCAAGACCCGACCGTATCCACCAATCAGCTTTACCTCGAGCCCCAGGCGGGGGACACGGTCCTCCTGCGCAACCTGAGCGCAAAAGTCACGATTCGGCTGGCGGATGGAACTCTGATCGATCCCGGCGCGAGCTGGTGGCGTCTTTGCCCGCTCGGCTTCAGATGGGCGACACGCTCGTCGAGGTCGAATCAAAAGACACTACGGAACCATCGTTTGATGGCGCCGCCCTCATGACGATTCGGGCACCGCTGGGGCGGGGCTCGGTCGAGCGGCCGACGGCACCGCAATTGAGCCATGCGCCGGAATCGGAAGAGTTGGCCCGATGGTTCGAGGCGCTCATCGGCGTTCAGCGGGCCGCGGCGTCGTCAGTGGACTACTTTGCCCAGACGGCGTGCGCCGTCGTCGAGCTCATCGGATTGGACTGCGGGCTGGTGCTGCTGCGGCGCGAGGATGATTGGGAGCCGGTAGCGTGTTATCCGCCGCACGACGACGCCAAGAGTCAATTCAGCCGGTCGATCTTGCGGACGGTCGTCAGCCAGCGCCGCACGTTTTATCAAGGCGACCAGGGCCATGCGAGCGCGATGAGCCTGCTGGGAGTGACGGCGGTGGTCGCCTCGCCGATTCTAGACGATTCTCAGGAAGTGATCGGTGCGGTGTATGGCGCCCGGCGGGGCTCAGGCCCGTCGCTGGAGATCCGCCCGCTCGAGGCCCAGTTGACCCAGGTGATGGCCGCGGCCGTGGCGGCGGGCCTGGCCCGCCAGGAAAGCGAGGCGCAGGCAGCGCGCCGGCGTGTGCAATTCGAGCAGTTCTTCACGCCCGACCTGGCCGCCGCGCTGGACCACGACCCGGCGCTTCTCGACGGCCGCGACCGCGAGGTGACCGTCCTCTTCGCCGACATCCGCGGTTTTTCGGCGATCTCGGAAAAGATCGCACCTCGGCTCGCGTGCGAGCTGATTCGTGACGTCATGCAGCACCTCACCGCGCGGATCATGGAAACTTCGGGCGTCGTCGTGGACTACATCGGCGACGGGCTGCTGGCGATGTGGAATGCTCCGCTCGAGCAACCGGACCATGCCGTGCGTGCCTGCCGGGCGGCGCTTCAGATGCGAGACGGTTTGCCGGAGCTCAATCGCCGCTGGGAGGGACGGCTCGGCAGAACAGTCGGCCTGGGGATCGGGGTCAACTCGGGAGCCGCGCTCGTAGGAAACACCGGAAGCCACCAGAAGTTCAAATACGGCCCGCTCGGGCATACGGTCAACCTGGCCAGCCGCGTCGAGGGGGCGACCAAGCACCTGGGTGTGAGCGTGCTCTTGACCGGCTCGACGCGCAACCTGCTCGGGAGTAGCTTCGCCACTCGCCGGCTTTGCCGGGCCCGGGTCGTGGGAATGGACGGCGATGTCGAACTGCACGAGCTGCACGCCGAAACGGCGTCCCCCGAATGGCTGCACCGGAGCGAGTCATACGAACGGGCGCGTGGCGCTTTACGAAGCGGGCGAGTGGAGCGAGGCGGCGCAGGCGGTTTTCCCGATCCTTACCGCTGCCGGTGGGGGCTACGACTTACCCGGCCTGACTCTGCTGGGCCGGGCGGTTGAATGCCTCAAGGCCCATCCGGCGAGCTTCGATCCGGTGCTCGAGCTGAAGTCGAAGTGAAGGCGGGTCACCCGCTTTGAAGCCGGTGAATCTTCACGCGTCAGGCGCAGATTCGTCACTTTGCCCTGATGGCCGCCGTAAGTATAAAGGACGAGCGGATCTTCTCCCCATTCGAATCGTCGGTCTGCAAGGGGCAGTGCCATGTCGTCGAATTTGAATGTCGATCGGAATTTGCTCTTTGCCGTGATCGCGCTTCAAGATGACTTGATCGACCAGACGCAGTTTGCTGACGTCTGTGCCGGCTGGGCGGTGCGGCTCGACCGGCCGCTGGGTGACCTGTTGATCGAACGCAAATGGATTACCGACGCGGACCGGCGCGACGTCGAGCGGAAACTCGAGCGCAAGCTCAAGAAGAACCACGGCGACGTGCGTGCAACCTTGGGAGCAGCGGCCCCGATTGAAGCGCGCGAAGTTCTGCAAGCGATCGAGAACCCGCAGATTCGCCAATCGATCCATGCGCTGCCGCCGGCGCGCGGCCACGTCCTGGTGGAGACGCTCGTGCCGGCGCCGGCCCAGCGCGATTCGCTACGATACACCCTCACGCGATTTCATGCGGAAGGCGCACTGGGCAAGATCTGGATCGCCCACGATACCGATCTCAACCGTGATGTCGCGCTCAAGGAGATCAAGTCGAGGGACCCCGATCCCGACTCGTTCCACAGGTTCTGGAAGGAAGCGCAGATCACCGGTCAGCTCGAGCACCCCAACATCGTGCCGGTTTACGAGCTGGCGCGACGAAAGGGAGACGAGCAACCGTTCTACACAATGCGGTTTTTGCGGGGGCAGACTCTGGGCAACGCGATTGCCGAATTCCATCGTCGTCGGGGCCGAAAGCCGGCGGATCGCCTCGAGCTTCAACGCCAGTTGCTGGAACCGTTCGTGAAGATCTGCGAGGCGGTGGCCTACGCGCACTCGCGCTGGGTCATCCATCGCGATCTGAAGCCCGCAAACGTGGTGCTGGGCGCCTATGGCGAGGTGGTCGTGCTCGACTGGGGTCTGGCCAAGGTGGTAGGCAAGACCGATCAGACGGAATCCGATCCACGAGAGCGGCGCATCACGCTTTCCGCCGAAGCCCAGACCGATCAGACGCTCTGCCAGGTGGGCACGCCCGCCTACATGGCCCCCGAACAGGCCGGCGCCGATAACGACCTGATCGGTACGCGGTCCGATGTCTACGGCCTGGGTGTCATCCTCTTCGAGATTCTGACCGGGAACCTACCGGTGACCGGCTCGGTGCGCGAAGTCTTTGACAAGATCCGGGCCGGTCACTTGCCCAGGGCCCGTGAGATCGACCCGACGGTTCCGCGACCGCTCGAGGCCGTTTGCTCCAAGGCGATGGAGTTTCTACCGGGAAATCGTTACCCCCGCGTGGAAGACCTTGCCGAGGACGTGCGCCGATGGATTGTCGATGAGCCGGTCTCGGTCCATCGCGATCCCCTGGCCGTCCGAGTCATGCGCTGGGGCCGTCGTCACCGCACGCTGGCCACGACAGCGGCGGCTCTCCTCGTCGCCACCCTGATCCTCCTATCGGTGGGTGTGGTGCTCATCGAGAGCGAACGCGGCCGCACCAAGACGCAGTCACGAATCGCCAGCGCTAACGCGACCCGTGCTTTGCACAATTTGCGACTGGCTCAGGATGCCGCTGACGGGTTGATGGGAGAGGTTGCCGACGTCGATCTGGCTGATATCCCGCAGATGGAGCCGGTGCGCGAGCGGCTGCTCGAGAGGGTTGCAACCATCTACCGGCAATTCATGGCCCAGAATGGAGACAATCCGCTGGTTCGCTGGGGGGCCATGGGCGCAGCAGGTCCGCCTTGGTGATATTCAGGCGCTCCAGGGCGATGCGCCCACCGCCGAATCCTCGTATCGCGCCGCGGGGGGAGAGCTTGAAATCCTCTCGAAGCAAGTTGCGTCGAACGCGGGCATCCGCCGGGATCTTGCGCGACCTGCACGGACTGGGCGTGCTGCTCAAGGACGGCAATCGTTTTCAGGAAGGTGAAGCCACGCTGCGAGAGGCGATCAAGCTGCGGGAAGAAGTCGCCAAGCTGCCGGATGCAACGGTGGAAGACCACCAGGCGCTGGTGGACAGCCACTACCAATTGGGGGCACTCCTGGCTCGCCGGAGATCGGGCACTCCCGCGGACCTCGAGGCCTATCGCGCAGGCGCTCGCGGGTCAAGAAGCGCTGGTGAAGCAATTCGGCGATCGCCCCGACTTCCGGACCAAGCTCATTCGATTTTGGAACAACCTGGCGATCCTGCAAAGAAATCTGGGCCGCGCTTCGGAATCGGAAGCGACGCTGCGAGCGACCCTCGACCTCGTGACGCCCGCGCGTAAAAGGGCCGGACCCGCTGCCCTCGGCGAGGTGGCAGGTTGCTCGCGTCACCAACAACCTCGGGTCGCTGTTGCTCATGAATAGGCGGACTTACGACGAGGCAGGCACTCAACTTCGCCGCGCGCAGGGTCTCCTCCTCAAACTGGTAGACGAGTTTCCCACTGTCGCGCAGTATTCGTCCGAACTGGCCGCCGTTGAGGACAACCTCGGCACGCTTGCGGCGTACACGAATCATCCCGACCAGGCGGTGGCTGCGTTCCAACAATCAACTGGCCGTCTGGAAACGCTGAAAAGTCGGTTTCCGGCATCGCCCGCCTACCGCATGAAACTGGCGGTTTGCCAGGTCCATCTCGCCGGAGCCCTTGGCGCGACCGCACCGGCCAAAGCCGAAGCATCTCTCCGGACAGCCCTGGACGAGCAGTCGGCCCTCCTGGCCCAGTACCCCGGTATTCCGGAATACCAACTTGAAGTGGCCCGGGCACATTTTCAGCTTGGATCCATGCTTCTCAATTCGAAGCCTCCTGAGGCGGTGATTGAGGCTGAAAAGGCTAAGAGTCTCGATGAAGACGTTCGCAAGACATGGCCCGAATCAGAGCCGGCTCTCGGATGTCTGCTGCGAGATCATTATCTGCTGTGCCAGGCACTCTGGGCCGCAGGGCGATTCCCGAAGGCGATTGCTGTGGCTGAGCAAGTGCCGGAGCTTCGTTCAAGCGACCCGACGTTCTATGTTCACGCAGTCGGTCTGTTGATCAAGTGCGCCGAGGCAACGGCGGACACGCCGGACGGACGGACGCAGAAAGAAGATTGCCTGGCTCGAGCGGTGGGCATTATTCGTAAGGCCATAGAATCCAAGGTCATCCGCTCGAAGTCCAAGCTGCGCAAGTTTCAGGATTTCGCTCCCCTGCGCAACCGGGACGACTTCAGGCGGCTTCCTGTCCCCGCGGCTGACGCTGAACACGTCGGCTAGCGACGGGATTCTCGCGCTCGGGTGCATGAACCGGTTAAGGAAACGCAACGAAAGTGACGATTTTATCAGATAGTGCGGAATTACCAGCGCCGTTGCGCCCGTTGCGTGATCTGCGACGAAACCTGAATCAAGGGTTTCTGAAGATCGGAGCGTGCAGTGAGGTCGGCGAGCTTGATCGCTGCCTGGGTTGTTAGCTTCGTCGCTTCCCAAGACCTCGCAATCGGGTCTTGGGACGAGCAGGACGCAGCGAATCAGCCCGGCGCTCGTTCAAGCTCAGCACCGGTTCAGACACCTCCCGCGCCGGCTCAGACTCCGGCGACCCGACCAGCGCAGCGGGGCGCAGCACCAGCCCAGCCGGGAACGAGGCCCGCGGAAGCGCCGGCCACCGCTCCGCGGACGACGCAGCCTGGCCCTCGAGCGACGTCTCCCGCACCGGCAGCGCCCCAGCCGTCGGCGCCGGCAACTTCGCAGCCGTCGGCGGGCTTGCGGCGCGCGCTCGAGTACGCGTTCCCCGATGAGCTCGAGGCGTCACCCTTCGCGGCCCAGCCTGGAACGTACGGGACACTCCAGGCGTTCCCGTCAGGCGGGCTTCCGCAGATGATCGGAGACCTCGGCCCTTTGCCGCGATTGAGCATGGTGCGCACGGCTGCGAGTGGTGGCGGTCTGCCTCCGCCGTTCCCGCCTCCCAAACCGCCCGGGGTGCCGGGGTCCAGGGGGGCGACGCTGGTCAGTCCGTCGATCCGCGCAATCAAGATCAGCGAGGATCAATCACCGCGCCCGCAAGACCGCGTCTATTTCACCTTCAATTATTTTCAAGGGGTGAATGACCAGGCTAACGAGCGGTTGCAGGCGCCGATCGGCTACACTCAGGTTTTTCGGTATATCGCCGGCTATGAGAAGACATTTCTGGATGGCCAGGGCTCGATCGGTGTTCGCGCGCCGCTGGATTCGGTCACTGCGAACACAGCCACGTCGCGCGCCTCCGGCGATTTTGGCGGCACCAGCACGGCCGTCGGCGACATGAGCATCTATGGAAAGTACGTGCTGCTCCAGAACCGCGAGACCGGAAACCTGCTCTCCAGCGGGCTGGCGATCACGCTGCCGACCGGTCCCGGCCGATTCGCAGGCTTTGACACGTTCGCCCCGTCGCCTCACGGCACCAGCTTCCAGCCCTTCATTGGCTATATTTACAATACCGGCAGGCTCTACTTCCACGGTTTCACCATCGTGGATGTGTCGACCACCGGCTCGGACCCAGTCCTGTTGTATAACGATTTCGGGCTGGGCTACTTCATCCGGCGGCCCGATCCCAATGCCCTGTCTACACCGCTGATTTCGATGATCGCGCCGACGTTCGAGGTGCACGTCACCGATCCGCTCAACCATCGCGATCCGTATAGCCTCCGCGACCCGGCCGGCATGACCGACATCGTGAACCTGACCTACGGCATCAACATTGGGATCTTCGAGCGGACGCTGATCACTTTCGGGGTGGTCACTCCGGTGACCAGCCCCAAGCCGTTCGACTTCGAGGCGATGGCCTTCGTCAACTACTTCTTCGGTGCCAGGCGCAGGCCGCAACTGACGACGCCTCCGGTGCTGGGCGGGTTCTGATAGCGGGATCAAGACAGCGATCACGTACCTCGACGCGTTTTCCGCGTCTCTGGACGCGCCGGCTCGGCACGGAGAACGGATCGTTGATGCGCGCGATGGGTCGACGCATCGCCAACGGCCTGGCCCTTGGCGGCTGTCACCGGGACGGCCGCCGCCGGTCCGGTCAAGCTTCGGTAGTTCGCGATACGGTTGCGGCCGAAGCGGTTGGCCCCTGAACCGGTGACCCCAGGCTGATTATTGGGCGCGTTCAGAAACAATACGCCGTAGCCGTTGTTTGCAGGGCCCGCGACGCCGCCCGAAGGCAGACCGATTAGGTTCCCCTCCACCATATTGTTCTTCGAGACCCCGGCCTGGCTGAAGATGTAGACTCCGGCGTTTTGATTGCCCGAAATCGTGTTGCCCTCATCCGCACGCATCCCGCCGATCGTGTTGTGGGATGCGTTCAGGATAAAGACACCGGTCGGCTGAACGAACTGCAATGCTGTCGTACCGCCTTTGGCCATTCCGATGATGTTGCCCTCGAGGACATTATACTTTGACTCTTTGCCGTAAATCTCGACTCCGACCGAGCTGTTGTCAGAGATGGTATTCCCCGCGCCGGTTATGGTACCGCCGATCGCGTTCCCCGATGCGCCGTTGATGTAAATACCGACGATGTTGCCGAGAGCTGGACTACCCAGGGCGTTGGTTCCGATCAGGTTTCCCGCCACCAGATTGGGGCCGCCTGTTCCCGTTGGATCGGCGAGATTCACGCCGACATAATTACCAGAAATGACGTTGCGCGCACCCATACTCGTACCACCCACGGTGTTTCCGGCCGAGCCGTTGATCAGGATGCCGGTGTTCTGACGGGCCTGGAGTGGATCGGTTTCATACGTGCGCTTGACAATCAGCGTGCCGTCAAAGTTGGTGCCGATCTTGTTGCCCAGAATTTGGGTCAGGCTTACGGAGCTGCTCTCGAGGTCGATTCCGGCCGTGAAATTGCCAGAAATGACGTTGGCTGCCCCGCTCGTCGTGCCGCCGATCGTGTTGGCCGTGCCGCCACTGACGAGCACTCCGATGCCGTTGCCCAGCGCATTTTTACTCGAGGCATCGGTGCCGATGAAGTTACCGACCAGGACGTTGTCCCTCGCGCCGGTACCGGTGATCTCGATTCCGTCACTGAGGTTCCCCGAAATCACGTTGCCCGCCCCTGTTGCGCCGATAGCGATTCCGGCGCCGAAATGGTCCCACCGATGGTGTTGTCACCACTGCCGACGACCACGCCGATTGCGTTGCCGAGGTTGGCGCCTCCGGCGTTGGTGCCGATATAGTTGCCGAGCACGACATCGTCCGTCGAGCCGGTGCCGGCGATCGCGACGCCCGCGGAAGCATTGAGCCCGATTACGTTGGCGGTGCCAGAGGTCGTATCGCCGATCGTGACGGCGGTGCCGCCGTCAGCCCCGTCGACGAAGATGCCCACTTCGTTGCCCAGCGTGTTATCGGCCGCTGCTCCGTCGGTGCCGATCATGTTATCGACAATCGAGTCGTCACTCGACTCGACGTGGATCCCAGCGGAGGCGAAGTCGGCGATTTCCAATCCCTTGATCGTGCTGTTACGCGAGCCGCGGCCGAGAGTCAGGCCGTCGGGTGTTCCGGAAAGGGCAGCTGCCATTGATCTGGACGACCGCAGGTTTACCCAGAAACAGGGACTCGGTGGTCCCGTCGATCGTCGTTGCGGCCGTGACCGTCGGCAGCGCAGACTTCGGCATGATCACGAACGTGCTGGTCCCTGGAGGAGTGGCTAAGTTGGTTGGAATGGCGAAGATGATTGTGTTGCCGGGGTCTTGATTGGCGTGGATAATCGCCGCTCTGAGCGATCCCGGTCCGCTGTCGTTGGTATTGATGACCGTGAACGTACTGTAGACGTTGAAATTGCCGAAGTTCAAACCCGTCTCGTTCTGGCCGAATTGGGTTGCGATTGAGTAATAGTTCGGATTGACCGGCTGGGTCTGGTCCCAACCACTCTGCAATACGTCCGCAACGATGTAGCTGCCGGGCGACACGTTGGCGAACTGATAATTGCCTTTGGCATCGCTGGTGGTCGTGGCAAGGATGGTGCCGGACGAGTCTTCGAGGTTGACCGTCCAGCCCTGCAAGCCCGGATCGCCCGGCTGGAGCGTGCCGCTCCCGTTGAGATCGTTGTAAACGGTGCCGGAGACGGTAGCCAGGAACGGACCGAAGCCCATGCCGCCCGCGCCGTAGTTGCCTTCACCAAACGTGCCCGGTGGGCCGTCGTAAAGGATTCCAAAGGGAAGCTGCCCTAATATCGCTTCGGTCCCTGTCAGAAAATTATATGTTGCGATAACTGCATTATCATAGACACTATAAAGCAATCCGTTGCTTGGGCCAAAGACGCTTTCTTGCAGGTTGTTAACGCCGGTCGTGCCCTGGCCGGGATTAAGCTGTGTAGCACTGGCGGTCGATGTATTGATCGCGTTTATACTATCCGTGCCTCGATCGCTTCCATAAAGCACACCAGGTGCAGGATCGGTCCCGTCAAAAGTCGGTGGAATGGACGGAGCCGAAGCGGGATAAAAAGCGAGGCCTAGGGTTTGAGGATGGTAACTACCAAAAGAGGTGTTCGTTATACTGCCCACCACAAACGCACTACTTGGGCTATTTACTGGGATTTCAACCAGCTCATGGTCTCCATAAGCGTTTGCCACATAGAGGTTGTTCGTGCCATCGAACGCCATGCCGCTCCAGAAATTCTCGCTAGAGCCGGCGGCGTAAACAGGTAGTGTGTACACAAGACTTTCTGCACCTGTATTCAAATTAACAGTAACGAGATTACCCTGTGCTGTAATGCCGTACATAGTGCCGTTATTATTATCATATGCAAGGCCACGAATTTGAGTCGAAAGACCCATTGTGGACGTTAGAGGTATTGACGTGTAACTAGTAAACAGACCTCCTGAAATCGCGTTGAGGTTGACGTAATAAAGGTCGTTATCTGTGCCGTCCGGGTCCTGCGACACAATGTAAAGACCCTGGCTGGTGGTGGACACGGGTGTCGACGCTGAAAACGCCGAAGTGCCGTTGGTCGGGTCGGTCACCGTCGCGATGATGTTGTCCCCGATAGCCCAGCCCGGGACCGTCACTGTAACGACAGTCGGGCTACTCGGGTCGTTGCTGAGTGTCACCGGGGTGCTTATCAGGAACGAGCGCCGGGTCGGGGTGTCCAGGTAAATCTCGAGCGCCTTCAGCGTGGGTGTGGCCGAGGTCTCATACGCTTGGAGCATGAGCGTGGCGCCTGATAGCGCTAAACTAACCAGGGTGGGGGCCACCTGACTGTTGTTGGCTCCGGGGCTGACACTGATGTCGTTGGCCTGCACCGGCGACGCCGGGCCGTTGGTTCCGTCGTAAAGATTTTGGCTGATCACGTTCCCGCTGCCAGAGAGGACGGAGACTCCCTGCTGGGCGCTGAACCCGATCGTGTTGGCGCCTCCGGCCTCACCGATCGTGTTACTCGAACCGCTGATCGAGACGCCAACCGCGTTGCCCAGATTGGCTCCGGCCGAGTTGGTGCCGAAGAGATTCCCGATGACCAATTCGTCGTTACTGTCGATCTGAAGGCCCGCCGCCGTGTTGAAGCCGAAGACGTTGGCCGCGTCGGAGGTAATACCACCGATCGTGTTGCTCTGCGTGCCGACGATGACACCGACTCCATTGCCGAGGCTGTCGCCCCTGGGATCGGTGCCGATGAAGTTCCCGAGCAGAAGGTTGTCCGAGCCCTGTGCTGGAACGCCGGGGCTAGCCGCGATCGAAATGCCCGCGGTGGAGTTAGAGACGAGGATAGTGCCATCGTCCGAGGCCGTGCCGCCGATGGTGTTTCCCGAAGACTCGAGCACGATGCCCGAGCCGTCGAAACCGAGGATTTCGAGGTCAATGATTGTGCTACCGGGTGCGCTCGAAGCCACGGTCAGTCCGTCGGCGGTACCCTTAATCTCGCTGCCGTCGATCAGGACGAGGGCCGGCTCTCCAAGGAAAGTCGATTCGCTTGTGCCGTCGATGAGCGCCGAGTTCGTGATCTGCGGCAATTCGCTTAGCGGACTTATCGTGAACGTGCCAGTCGAAGGGTTGTACCCGGGGTCTGACTTCGGGATGTTGAAGACGATTGAATTCGGAGTCGTCGTGCTCAAATCAACCGCCATGATCGCATCCCGCAGCGTGCCGCCAACAAGAGGCGAGTCCGAAGTGTTGTCGACGACCGCCGTGAATCCGGCAAGCAGCACCCGCGATTCAAGCCCCTCACCCCAGGGCGCGAATACCCGGCCCACCTTTCGGTCAGTCCTACGATTCCGATGTACCATGATCCGTACCTTACGGAGTTCCGCGACTCGAGGCGGGCGGGGAGAACGAAACAACCCCACTCTATACAATCGATCAACCCGGCTGATTTCAAAAGCTCGATTCCAGATTCTTGCCACACTGCTCCAGACCGACCGGCGCCCTCCCGACGGTCGCCAGCTTTCGTCTCGTCGGATTCAACGCATGTGAATCAAGTTGATCTGGGCGAATTGTTCGTGCTGCTATACGTTCATGACGGCACAGCACATAAAACGTGGCACGATTGCCATGCTAAGATAGACTGTTTAGCAGGGGTAGGTTTGGTTGCGCGACAGGTTCTTCGCAATCGACCGCCCGATCACTCCCGCTTGCAGAATCATGAGTCGAGAGGAGGCCGGATATGAAGATCACCTTGGTTCCGTCCGCCGTCCCCGTCGGAGGCGGTAATCCCGGCTTCTTCCTTTCATCTTACTTGATCGATGAAGTCGTCGCCATCGACGCGGGGGGCCTGGGTCTCATTGACGACCTTGAGGCTCAGCAACGAATCGAACACATCTTCCTCACGCACAGTCACATTGACCATATCGCATCGCTGCCGATCTTGCTCGATTCGGTTTTTCAGTCGGGAGGCCGCTGCGTAACGGTTCACGCCGGCGCGGCGACCCTCGAGAGCTTGAGACGCGATGTCTTCAACGATCGGGTGTGGCCCGACTTCATCGGGATGTCAGAAAAGGGAACACCGTTTGTAAAGGTCGCGTCACTGGAACCAGGGCGTCTGGTGGAGGCCGGCGGGCTGCGGATCACGCCTCTGGCCGTTGATCACGTCGTGCCAACACTCGGATTTCTGGTCGAATCACCTGGTGTGACGGTCGCGATTCCTTCCGACACGCGACCGACCGACTCGTTCTGGCGGGCGGCTGGCGCATCGCCCGACTTGAAGGCCGTCTTCCTGGAGGCGTCTTTTCCCAACGCCATGTCGGATCTGGCGATGATCTCCGGACATCTGACACCCGCCACGTTCGCAGCCGAGGCGCGCAAGCTTCCGCGGGCGGTGCCGTTCATCGCCGTTCACATCAAGCCGCGCTTCTACGAACAGGTTGTGGCCGAGCTGCACGAGCTGGGCATCCCGGGCCTGCGAATCGGCCGGCCCGGAGAGGTCTACGAGTTTTGAGTCCGAGACCCGGCGGGAACCGGTCGACCTATTGCACCGGGTTCGTCACGCGCCGGTAGACGGCGTCGAGCGGGTCGTCGCTAACCGTCCAGACGCGGTTGTTGTGGATGTACATCTTGCGCTGTTCTTCCGCGTTCAGCGGCCGCGCGCCAACCCGGCCGAAGACACCGAGCTGATTCCCGGACTCGTCAACGGCGCGATCTCGGTCGACGCCTTTTGAAATAGTGTGCGCTTTCGCTCCCAGCGGTAGCTTGAAATTCGCGATCAACCGGGGCGTCGGCCGGGGGCTGAAGCCGGCGTTCCCTGGCGTCTCGGGCGACGTGAGCTGCACGACGCGCAGGCCGTTCTCTCCATCGGCCAGATAGGCAAACTCGCTGACATACGTGATCCCGAGCTTTACGTCATTCAAGTCGTTGATGCAGCCGCCGGCGTTATAAACCTGATCAATCCTGGGCTCGGCGGGGCGCTCGATGTCGAGAATGACGAGCCCTTGGGCCCCGGCGGCAACGTAGGCGTAGGTCCGGGCGAGATAGATGCCGCGAGCGTCTGGCATGGCCAGCGTCGAAACAGGCTGGGGGTGCGCGAGGTCGGTGATATCGAGGACCTTGATCCCTTCCGCGTCGCACGCATAGGCATACCGGAACTGGGCCTGGATGGCGCGCGGGTGATTCAGAAACGGCGCTCCGATCACGGACGTTACCGCGGGGTGCTTCGGGTCATCCAGCGACACGACCACGATGCCCGCGTCGCAGGAGATGTATGCGAAAGTTCCCACAATCGTGATCGCCCGCGCGCCTGTGAGGATGTCGTCGGGGTTGAAGGTTAGCTCGCGGCCGAGGAAGTTGTTGAGCGGGTTGCCGTCGAGCAACGTGCCCGCCGGCACGAGGATCAAGCCCTCATCGCGGTCCGTGACGTAGAGATAGCCGTACATCGCGTGAACGCTTTGCTCGTTGTTGTCGGGCTGATGTTGGCGTGTAGGGTCCGGGGCCATCGTGCCCGGCGCCGCGACCCCGGTCGCAAATGACGTGCGCACGAAGAAGCGCTGTCCGATCGGAGATACCGGCGCCGTCACGATTCGCTCCGAGAAACCCTTGTGGTCGATGAATGCGATGTCGAAGACGCGGAGCCCCGACTCGCCGCAGGCAGCGTAGAGGTATTCGCCGCGCGCTTGAATGGACAGAACCTCAGGTCGACGGATGCGCTCGGCAACGTCGCGGCCGGAGTGCTCGTGCGGCGTGCTTCAGCTTGCCTCCGGCCTGAACGTGCTTATTGTAGTTGTCAGGGTACGCAAGCTGGTGAAGCGAGCTGCCGATGACGGCTTGCGGCTCGTCGCGCTCGGTCACGACGACTGCTGCCAAGCCGTGGTCCCCCGCCCACCCAGCAGAACCGTCCCATGAAATTAACATAATTCGTACCCTGCATCAGAAGCTGGGCGATGATCGCGTTGTTGTCGCCGTTCTTGGAAAGATGGCAGTCCGTGCACATTTTGGTGTCGGAATGTCCTGGTAGATAAGCACCCGGGTTGGGCGGCCGGCCGTTGCGGGGATCCTCGGGGTGGCCTGGGGTGTTGAAGAGCGGCGGCCCCCCTCTGACGGTGTGTGGCACATTGGTGCTGAACGCAATTCCCGACATCCCGTCGCCGGAGATCGTTTGCTGCTGAACGTAGATCGACTCGCGATTCTGATTGTACGAGCCCACGTGGATCGCGCACGACGAGCGGGCCGGGCCGATGCGGTTGGCCGTCGCGTCGCCGTCCTTGGCCAGCATGAAGACGTCGTCGCGCAGCGTCTGGAAGTTATAGGAAACGTAATTGCGGGTGACGTCTCCCTCGTTATGAAGCTGCGGCATCTTCCGATTGGCGCGCTGGGGGAGGTGGCAGCCGAAACAACTCGGGTTCCAGGCCGAGTGGCAGGCGATGCAGCTCATCTTGGCGCTCGCGTGCGCGCAGGCCTTCTCGCCATCCTTTGGAACGTCGCCCCAGACCATCTCGTCGTTCTCGAACCGGACTGTCTTGGCCAGAGCAGCACGCTCGTTGTAGTGCTGGGAGCGCGGGTTGATCGTATCGGCGACCTGGCTGATCTCCCACTCGAGGTCGCCCTCGACCATGGATCGCTGGATGATCTTATCGCCGCGCCGCTCGAATCTTCGCTGGCGGAACGGCGTGCGGAGCCCGGCGAGATCACGGCCGGCTTTGCCGGATTCGGCCGCCGAGGTGTCGGAAGCGGGGCCACTGGTCAGGAGCGTCGCGCGCTGGCCCGGGGAGCCGTGGCAGTCAACGCACTGTATCTCGATGGCCGCACGAACCTCGCCATAGAGCTTGGTGTTGCCGTGGGCGTCCTGGATAAAATGACAGTCGATACAGTGCATTCCTTTTTCGAGGTGGATGTCGAGCTGGTGCACGGGCAAGCCGTCGCGCTTTGACTCGGCGCGTTTAAAGGAAGCTTGCTGCACGGCCGCGGCGTTGCGGGTGCGATATCGTTCCTTCTGCTCTTCGGGCAACGCGACGGCCGCCATGAGCGCAGCGGTGGAGTCATTTGCCACCTCCTCGCCGCGATGGTCGAGCAGCTTGCCGTGGCGGTCCTTTTTGTAGACCGCCCGGAACACCCAGCCGTGCCCATGAAAATCGGCGAATTGCGTGTGCCGTGCCTGGGGATTGAGCTCGGCAAGCCGGGCGAGGAAAGCGGGGTCCGACCAGTTTCCGCGCGCCGCGGCTTCGTCGGGGTTCGACATGTTCGCCTGCGTGAACTCCTCCGCCGTCGGGTATTTCTGCTCCTTGGGGTACATGAGCTCGCCGTCGGTCTCCTCATCCCACCACATGTAACCTGTGTAGGAATTGAGCACATTTGTGCCGGGATGAATGTGGCAGACGATGCACTGGCTGGTCGGGATCTGCAAGGAAAACTCGTGTTTGATGGGATGCCCCGGCTCATCGCGGGGGATTGTGGGGTCGGCCTGCGCAGAGAGTCCTTGATTGCCGAAGCCGGCGTAAGGCCCGGAGTTGACCCTCGATCGGTCGTTGGCATAGATGACGTGGCACGCGGTGCAGCCGCTGGAGCGATAGTCGCCGGGATGATCGTTCGTCCCCAGAAAGTTGAGCGTCGGGTCGAAGAGCCGGGTTTTCTGAAGGCCGACGAAGACGGGGTCGGTGCGGTTCTTGGTTCCCAGGCCGCGCGGCGCTCAAGCCGGCGCGGGGCTTGCCGGGGTCTTCGAGCGGGTTGGGGATGCCGATCTCCTGCGGCTCGCGGCGGCCGCGCTCGAAGATGCGCAGGATGTTACCGGGCTGGGAGGCCTCGAAGCGGGGCAGAGGGTCGAGGAACGGCACGACTCCCTTACGTTCCATCTCGAAACGGGTCGGCGGGGGAACGGTTTGAAGGCGCTGCGGTGCCCCGTTCATGCTGTAACTCTGGCCATACCGGGCTCGCTTGAACGGAACCGAGCCGTTGTTGAAAAGCGCGGCACCCCATAGCATCGAGGCGTGAGTCATCATGCTCTTGCGCACTTGCAGCACCTGGTCGGCGTGGCAGCTCGTGGTGCCGCAGCTCAAGTGGGCAACCCGCAGGTCGCCGGGGTTGACGAACCGGATGAACTCCGGGTTTTCGTGGTTCAACAGTGTGTAGGACCGGACAGGGTTGCCCGAGCTTCGCCACGCCGCGGGAAACCGCGGCCAGACGTGGGCAGCTTGCTCGTCAGCCGCTTGAGGGTTGCCGCCGTGGCAGTCGACGCAACCGAGCCGGACGGTCTCCGGTTTCGAGTGTGGGTCGTGCTGTCCTTGATGGCATGCGACGCAGCCGGCACTCTTGGCGGCCGCGGCCTCGGGCGTTTGGCGCGACAGGTCGAGGCCGCGAAGCTCTTCGGGTACCGGGAACGGGACGTTGCTTGGCTGCGGGGTCGGCGAGCCAGCGCCGGGCGCATTTGTCCCGCCGGGCGACTGAGCCCGGGCGGCTGCCCCGTCGTGACGGCCCGGCGTGCCGAAGAGGACAGCCAGAAGCATGAGCGCCGCCAGCGGCAGTGCGTGGCTTGCTCGCAGGCGCGGGGACGCACCGGCGGAGAAATTCGGCATGAAAGGCCAACCTCCTCGACTTGAAGCACCGGCGATGGCGGCAGAATCAGACCGAAGCGGCGAGACCGTAGCCAGGACGGGCAAACTCGTCAAGATCGAGTTTTAGAATGTGAACACGACGTTGATGAACCCGGCGACCAGGGCGTTGATCCGGCCGTTGAAACTGTCGTAGATATCCCTGAACCCCTGCCCCGGAATCAGCATCTGAACTCCGCCGACAAAGAGCACGTTCTCGCTCAAGAGAGGCCGGTGCTCGAGGCCGAAGCCGATGTCGCCGCCGATGAATCGGTCAATGTTTCCCTGATAAAGAAATTGTTGCAGGACATTCGTCTTGTCGAACCAGAGCAGATTGAAGTTGGTGATCAGCTTCGTCTTCTGGGAGACGTCAAAATCCATGGCGAAGGTTGGGAGTATCAGCCCGGGATTGACGAAATTTGCCTGGCCTTGAATCTTGCTCGAGCGAAGATCGGGGACCAGACTGAGCCGCTGGACCAAGTTGACGCCCTGAAGGCCGATCTGCTGACGGTTCCAGTAGCTGAAGCCACCCCCGGCGAAGTTGGGCTGGTCGAGAATCGTATCGAAGCCCGTCGCATGGGTGCCGTTGATGTTTCCATCGCCCGAAGCCCAGAAAAACGAGAGTTTGAACCGCACCCAGTCGCGGTCGTAAGAGCCCTCGATCGCGGCCATCTGAGCATTGATGATCTGCGGGCGGTTGGCCAGGGGGTTCAAGCTGTCATAGCCGAATGCCCAGTAGAACTGGTGGGTGAGATTGTAGCGGCCCCAATGTCCATCGCCGGCCCAGCCGAAATAGCCCACGTTGACGCTGTGCGGCTGAAAATCGCCGACGGCATCGGGGCGCACGAGGAAGCGGTTCTTGTCAAACTTGAGGGACGCGGGGTCATTGTCGTAGTTCAGGCTCACCTGGGCCGTGTAGCCGGGGAAGATAAAGTCCTGCCGGTAATAATTCATGAAAACAAGGTTCTGGCGCCGGTCGTTGAACGTGTTCAGCCCGGTATTCGTGTCCTTTTCCCACTGACGGAAATACACGATGTTGAACTGGTCGCGATTCGAGAAGTTCGTGCCGAAGAGCCGGATGGCCCGGTTCTGGTCGAAGAACAGGAACCCTCGGAAGTCGGCGTTGAACGGCTGGGTGCCCGCGCGCACGGAGATAAAATCGTAGTCGGGACCGAAGTCGGCAAGCTTGTACTCGACGAACGCCTCCTGAAGCGCCCAGACTTCTCGCGTACGAATCGTGCCCTGGGCGACGTTGGGACTGGTCTGCGCCACTTCGCTGAACGAGAAGTTGCTGACGCCCAGGGTCGGCGTCAGCTTGATGCGCCAGTCGACCGGCTTGAAGGCGCCATCGCCGTGAAACAAGTCAAAGGCCATCGAGAAGAAATCGAGGGTGAAGAAGCTGTTTGGCCGGCCGAAGAAGTTGCCCGAAAATGGTCGTTCCGTGCTCTCGAAGGGCGTCGTCTGCGTCGGGACCTGCCGCCCTTCAAAGTCGAGGTTGGCGACGGAGGTGATGTCGAGAAACGTATGCTGACCGATGATTGGATAATCGCCCTTGAACACATTTTGGTTATACGGATCGAACCAGCGGCCGGCGCGATAGGGGTAATCGTCCATGATCGGATGGCCGTTGCCGTATCGGTCCCAGGCGGGGTAGCCCATGCGCCAGCGATCTTCGACCGGAACGAAATGGTCGGATTCCTGGACTTCCGTCGGCATGATGCCCGAGGGACCGGTGTAGCCGATCGGCGGGTCGATGGCAAACTGGAACAGCGGCCCCGGGGGAAGGAGCGATGGAACCCGGCTCTCGAGTGGCGTGGCGTCGATCGGGCGCGCCAGCAGGCTCGGCCGCGGTGAGATCTCGTCGTCCTGAGCGCGTGCCGGCGCGCAGCACGAACCGAGAATCGGCACGGCTGCCAGCGTCACCCAGACCAGACTTTGATTCAACCTGGACAGACCCATCGAAAAGCGGCCCTCGCCTCGTTCCCCGGGAACGATGTCGTGAATGACGTTTGGCCGATGAATGATTGAATTGTGTGACAGATCATTGCCGTCGCTCTGCCACGAGCGAGCGCAATCCGAAAGACGTGCGGTACGCTGTCCATCGAGAATCGGCTGCTTCAGGTCGGCACATTGACGTTTTTATCGATTAGTCACAATCGGGTGATTATTCCGATCACGTCAGCCTTCTGGGAAGAAATGATCATGGCGGGAAACAGAGTGTGTCGATTAAAGGGTGTTGAGGGGGAGGAAGGGCCTCTGCGCATTCGCCGGCGTCACCCCAATTACTCCCCTGGTGTTCATGCGTCACTGTGTGCCTTCAATCGACGAGGAATCAAGGCCATGGAGGCGAACTAAGGCGATGGAATGGTCGGGAGTCCGGACATCGCGTTTCCGAGCGCGACGCGATCGCGCGCTTGTTCCGGGAGTAGGCGGACTCGAACGGCGGGAGCTGTTGAGCGCGTCCTCCGCCGCCAAGGAACACGCTGCGCATGCCGCCGCGAGCCGGCAGGAGATCACGAGCGGCGCGCCGATTGCGCCCGGAGTTCACGGGTACGACCCGACCAACCCGGTCGACCCGTCGGCTCCGCCGGAGCCTGACCAGGTGTTGACGAAGCAGGATGTGAGCACACTGCTCCAGCGCGCCGCCGCCGCCGCTGGCGTCAATAACGCCATCATCGCCGTGGTGGATAGGAACGGCACGATCCTCGGCGTGCGGGTCGAGAGCGGAGTGTCGAGCGATATCACCGGCAACACGGTTAACAAGGTCTTCGCGATTGACGGTGCCGTCGCACTGGCGCGCACGGGAGCTTACTTCGGCAACGACCAGGCCCCCTTGACCTCGCGCACCATCCAGGAAATCAGTCAAACCACCGTCACGCAGCGTGAGGTCGATTCCAATCCGGACGTACCCAGCGACAACGGCAACTCGACGCTGTACGGGCCGGGATTCGTGGCGCCGGTCGGGATCAAGGGCCACTTTCCGCCCGGCATCATGTTCACACCTCAAGTCGACCTGTACGGGATCGAGAGCACCAACCGCGACAGCCTCAGCCCGCTCACGGGAACGCGCTTCAACGTCCCGGCGCAGTACATTCCGCCGGGAGGTAACCTGGTCGCGCCGGAGTCGTATGGACAGGTCACCGGAATCCTGCCCACGGCACAGGCCCGTGGAATCGGGACGTTGCCCGGCGGCGTGCCGCTTTACAAGAAGCAGCCCGACGGATCGTTTGCTGAAGTGGGCGGGATCGGCGTCTTCTTTCCGGGAACGACCGGATTTGCCACCGAAGAGAATTCGCCGCTTAACACGCCGTTGGTCACGAATCACAAGAAGCCCGACTACGCGCAAATTGGAGAATACATGGCATTCGTGGCGGCGGGTGGGAGCACGCAAGCCGGCCTTCCGTTTAACGGCCCGGTCAACGGAGCGCCGGCACTTCCTGACTTCACGGAGCCCTTCGGCCGGATCGACCTTGCCGGCATCACGCTCAACCTGTTCGGACCTGGTGGACTGGAAGGGCTCAATCACTTGTTGACCTTTGGAGCAAAGCTCGGCGCCGGCAATCCCAATGACGGAACCAACGAACCGGTCGATGCGCCCACGCCTGAACAACCCGTTCCGGACACCCTGCTTGGCGGTGCAGGAGTACCCTACGGCTGGCTGGTGACGCCGCACACCATGCCGGGGGATAGCCTGACCGCAGCCGACGTGGAGGCGATCGTCGCGCGCGGAATCGCCGAGGCCGACAGTATCCGCGCCCAGATTCGCACTCCACTCAACGTTCAGGCCAAGATGGTCTTCGCCGTGAGCGACGAGAACGGCAATATCCTGGGCCTCTACCGGATGCCGGATGCGACTTATTTCTCCATCGGTGTGGCCGTCGCCAAGGCTCGCAACGTCGCCTACTACGATAATCCCACCGAGCTTCAGCCAATCGACAAGATCAAAGGCGTCCCCGCCGGCACGGCATTCACGGCCCGCACGTTCCGCTATTTGTCCTTGCCGTTTTTCCCCGAAGGCATCGACACCAATGCACCCGGTCCGGGATCGATCCTTACCGACGGCGGAGTGACCAAGTTCGGAACGAACAAGGGAGCGCCCCTGCCGGCCAACGATTTCCAGAGCATTCAAGGCTACAACGACTTCAATCCCAACACGAATTTCCATCAAGTCATTACTGCCGCGAACGAGTACAACCAGAACGGCGTGGTGCTCTTTCCCGGCAGCGCGCCCTTGTACAAGGACACGAATGGCGCGAACCTGCGGAATCAGCTCGTCGGCGGGCTCGGCGTCAGCGGTGATGGCGTGCTTCAGGACGACGATGTGACCTCGGTCGCGTCGATGGCCTACGGACCGCCGCGAACGATCGCGCGGGCCGACCAGGTGAAGGTCCGGGGTATTCGCCTGCCGTACTTCAAGTACAACCGCAATCCCCACTTGCCGCTCAATGGGAAGCCGGTTTCGCTTGGGACACCCAAAATACCGTTGCCGGCGCCCAGAAAGTAAGTTATCCGAGTGCGGAGAATCCTGATGCGAACATATCGCGGTTTGATTAGCATCGCAGGCCTGGTCTCCCTCGCCGCCGGCATCGCATGCGCCGACGAGCAGGACGAGCGACCTCACTTCTTCGGGCATTTTCATCGGAAGAAGGAGGGTACGCCGCCGCCTCGTCAGGCGCGATTCATCCCGCACACGGATGAGCGAGCCGGCTATCCGCGGTCCCTCTCGGGGCATCTGGAGCCAAGCCAGACGGCTGGCGGGATTGGCTACTACGTCGGCGGGGGCGTTCCCTTGGGCCACGGCGAGGGCCGGCGCGCGATCGACGGCACCTGGGGCTGGGATGAGACCGGCAGCCGGCACTTCCGGCGCCGCACGATCCTGGGATGGTCGCAGGGACGCAAGTATCAAGGGGGCACCGGCGCGTATCGCACCGACGGGCCCGTGATGCCGGACCTGATCTATACCACTGCCAGCACGATCAATAGTCTGGGGCGGCGAAGCGACGCCGAATGAATGGAAAGGCAATGCGACGGCGAAATCGTCCCGTCTGTGCCGGGATGCTGTGCGATCCATGACGTGCGCTTCTCGTTCAGGCTTCATCAGGAGCGGTTGGACCATATTTGCGAAGATACTCCTTGACCCTCAGTTTTCGTTGCGTGTTCGCGGAACTCATGTAGCGGACAGTTCCGAAGATCAGGCGCTCTGGTCCCCAGGGCCGATCATATCGTCCCAGGCACCAGAAGATGCCGCTGTACGAGTTGGGGTCGCGGCCATCGAGCGCGAAGCGATTGTTAAGCTCCACCATCACGTCAATCGCCTCGCGCGGCGTGGGTGTCCACTCGAGAACCTTCTTGCCCCAGAGCATTCGCAGGTAGTTGTGAATGCGGCCTTCACGCACGAGCTGCCGCTGGGCGGCGTTCCACAGCTCATCGTGTGTTCCTGCAGCAGCGAACTCATCGAGAGAATAGACGAACTCACGCCGGTCGCGCGCGTGCTTCCGAAGTGTCGAGAGCGACCACTCGGGCAGTGATTCACACTTGTCGTAATGATCATCATGTGCTGCCATGTTATAGCCGAGCTCGCGCCAGGTGACGAATTCGTCCAGCCACATCTCGGCGGAGGCGGAAGCATTCCACCAGCCCTGGCGTCTACCGGCGGACTTCTCGCCGAGCTCTGCGGGTGACCAGTTCTCGCGCTGCATCAGCTCATGAAACATCTGGTGGGGGGAAATATGGCCGAAATGCAAGTAGGGAGAGAGCCCGCTGCGCGCATCGTCGTCCGGCTGGTTGGCATGCTTGGCGTAGTCTTTGAGGGAGCGGTTGAGGAAAGTGTCGAGCCGCTTCGAGGCGGCAACGGACCCTCCGCGATAATCCACGACGGAAACGGCATGATCGATTGGAAGCTGCGCAGCGGCACGCGAATCTCCACTGATTAGAGAAGGCGAAGCCGCCGGCCAGCGATCCAGGATGTGATCCGGAAGCGTCTTGAAGGGCGGCAGTGTGATTCCAGCGAACGGATTGGCTTTCGGGCTCATCGTCAAGTGCGCCCGAAGCTCCTTCTGCAAGAACGCGCGAAATGAGAAGGCGGTTCCAAAAACCTGCGTCGCCGCTCGGAGGGGCAGGAGGCCGTTCGAATCGACTTTTTCGATCATCACGCCCAGCCGTTTCGCGGCTGCTTCGATCATGCGCGGCAAGAAGAACGCGGGATTATCATCGGTCACGACCACGCAGGAGTGCTTTGCCAGAGTCTCGAGTAAGCCTTTGCCTGCATCAGTTGAGGGCTCGACATATGGGTAATAGATCACTCCGGGATTGCGGAGCCGCGCGATCCTTGCGGCGTTATCGGCCATGCCGTCGATCACGAAGCGATGGATCCGGTCGCTCGCCCAGCGATATCCGACGCGAAGCGGCTCGAAGATCACGAGCGGACGATCGAGCTCGACGGCCCATTCGATGGCACGGTCGAGACTGAAATTCCATTCCGTACGGCGGAAACCGATCATCCAGTACAACACGTAGTGTCCGCTGGCACGCACTGCTTGTCTGTTGCAACTCGCGATTCGAAGGAGATGCGGACGTTGATCGATCATCTCGGGTTGTTCAATGAGGACCGCGCCGAGCGTTGTCCAGAAAGTCGTCAGTCATGCGCGCCGGCAAACATTTCGTGGAGCTCGTGTTGGTGGAAGTCACTGGCACAATCGGAAAACCTGCATTCGGAACTCAATCCTCGATCTTGAGCTGGATTTCGTCCGAATTGGCGCGAAGCTCGGGTGCGTACATTGCTTGAGCCCGGGCGGGAAGCGCGTGGAAGCTGCCGGGGATTTCGGCGCGGAGACGATAGGAGACGCTGTGTTTGCCGCGATTCAACGCTCGTGCGAAGAAGGCCACGCGCTCGTCGCGGAACTCGACATAGGCACCCATGTCATTGCCGTTGTACCCGCTACGGACCTCGACCGGCTCGAAACCCGCTGCCTTGAAGTCTTCAAAGATCAGGTACTCGTAGTCGTTCTTGCTGTCGATCTCGAGCTCGACTTCGACCAGCTCGCCGCTCCGGAGCGTCGCCCCCTCGGGCAATTGCTCGCGGCGATACCGCTCGACGCGCTGGGTGACGTTCTCGCCATGGCCGCCGGCGGTCTCGACGGTCTTGTCATCCTTCACGAGCCTGTAGACCTTGCGGTCGACCTTGATTTCCAGACCGGCGTGGGTGATCGGGTCTTCGAGCGTGAAATTGGTCAGGTAAACGCTGAAGTAGAGCGGGCCCTTCCCCTGCTTGAGGAATGAGACCGTGTGCTCGCCCGCCTCGAGTGCCGGCCCTTCGAGAAGGAACCCATTGTCGAATGTGAACAGATCGGCCGGCGTGATCTTCACTTCCTTGCGAGTCTGGCCGTCGAGTGCGATGGCCACCGTCATCTCGGGCCGGTCTTCACCGCTGGCCTTCAAGTAATCAGCAAGAGCCTCGATGCAGAACGCCGTGTCGCGCGTCGAGTTCCAGTAGCTGCCATGCTTGCGGTTATTGAGGATATACTTGACCAGTCGAGGCGCCAGCTCACCTTTGGGATCGGTCCGCGCCAGGAGCTTCAAGTAAAACGCGTCGGACTCGATCTCGCTGCCGTACCACCACCACCAGTATCCCTCGTTGGGGAGCTTCAGGAACGCGGTCTGGTTCTCGTCGTCGCGTACGACATACTGGCTGATATTCTGAAGCACTGATGCTAGCTTGGTCTTTTCGCCGATACGCTCCAGTCCCAGGCCGAGCATGGTCTTGGCGTAGACCGAGAGATGCGCTCGGTCACGATCGAGGAAGCCGATCATCCGGTCATTTCGCACTCCTGCGTCGCAGAGGACCATGAATACCAGGGCGTCGAGGTCGTCGGCCGAGCTCTTGTTCGGCTGGATCTCGCTGGCCTTGTTTTCGAGGAGCCGAGTCTGTTTCTCCTGGTAGGCTGTGAGCCACGCGACACCCTTTTCGAGCATGCCTTGTGGAATTGCGAGGTCATTCTGGCGGGCGATTTGCAGGCCGTGGACGACAAGCGCCGTCGTGTGCGGCGATGCGAATTCACCGAAGCCGGAGAACCATCCCCACCCGCCGTCGGAGAGTTGCATGTCGGATAGACGCTGAACTCCGGCCGTGGACATCTTGGTCACTTCGGCCGGGTCGAAGACCGGGTTGTGCTCGTAACCCTTGTACTGCTGGGCTCGTTGTCGCGCGTCGCCAATCTGTTGCGCGTTCAGGTTGGTGTGCTTTTCGCGAATAGCCTTCAGGTCGATGCCCAGGTTGATCAGGATCTTCTGCGTGATCACGGTCGGTAGAAAGCGGTTCAGGGTTTGCTCGGTGCAACCGTACGGGTAATCGGCCAGATAGGGCAGGGCGTCGACCAGCGCGCCGGCGAGCGTGGGAGAAAAGCGCACCTCGAGGCGCGACTGGTCCGGCTTGCGCTCAGAGGGAACGCGCACGACGACCTGCGCCTTCTGCTCGTCAGGACGAATGGCGCCGGCGGAGGCCTCCATCTTGAGCATGCCGTGAACATAAGCCGGGAAACTCATCTGGGCTGCGTCCGACTCCACATCGGTGAGCGCCTTCATCCGGATCACAGCCTGGCCCTCGTGGACGACCTTCACGCGGAAGTCGACCCGGTGCTCCGAACCGGCGGCGATCTGGACGGTTCGCGAGCTGGCAACCAGAGGCTGCAGGACACTGCCGTCGAGCTCCAGCACGACCTGAACAGACTTCGCCGTCTTGAGTTTGTTGTGCACGTTCGCCGAGAGCACAACTTCATCCTTCTCGACAAAAAAGCGCGGAGCCTGAAGCCGGACCAGGAGGTCTTTAGACGTGACAATCTCGGAGTCGGCCTGGCCGACCTTGGTGCCTGGGCCGAGCGTCCAGGTCTTGATCTTCCAGGTTGTCAAACTGTCGGGCAACGCGAAGTCGACGAGCGCTGTGCCATCTGCAGCGGGAACGAGCGCGGCGGACCAGAATGCGGTATCGGCGAAGTTGGTGCGGATCGTCGGCTGGACTGCGGTTGACGAATCGGCACCGTTGCCGCCCTTGTCCGCTTCCGTCATTGCGAATTGTGCTCGCAGATCTGCCACGGGCGCGGCAGCCATTGGCGCGAATGCCGCGCTCTTGGCGAGGGCCATTTCTCCGCGCACGCCGCCCCCACCCATGCCGCCCATCATTGCTTTACTTTTACTTCGGCTCTTCCCGACCATTCCGCCGTACGCCCAGCCCTCGAGTTCCGGCGCCCCGGCCCCGAATGCACCGAGATCCTGCATGGCAGTCTCGTTTTGTTTCGTGAGGTTGTGGAACCAGCGGTCGAGGCTGGATTCGGTCTGAGGATAGTGGTGTCTCTTCCAGCTCCAGAAGAACGCCTTGATCTCCGGAACATTGGAGCCGCCGGAAATGTATTCGACCGCTTTGTCATACACGGCGACGACCGTCGAGCCCAGGAACGGCTTGCCGTCGGGCCCGGTGAGCTTGAGCTTGATCCTGGCTTTCTCGCCGGGCTTGTACGTGGTTTGAGAGGGCTCGACCTGGATCCGCGCGATGCGCGACTCGGGTGGAATGGCGATTTCCTTCGCCTCGTCGTGCACCTTGCCCCCAGAGACGGTCAGGGCCTCGACAAACATGTTGGGCATGTCTCGAGGAACAATGCCGATCTCCTCGACCGCGCTCTTGCCTTGCAGATGGATGACCTTGGGCGGAAAGTACACGCCGTCCGAAGGACGAACGAAAAGCAACACCGTGGAATGGACCTGGTTGGTGTTGATCAGCAGGCGCAGCGTCTCGCCGGGCTGGTATTCCTTGCGCTCGGGGATGATCTCGAGATCGTTAAACCGGAAGGCCGCGCTGTCAAAACCCGGGCCCGTCACAGTAAGCAAGTAGCCGCCTTCGATGGTATGGCCCTGGCCGTCATCGACCGTGGCGGAAATTCGGTACTGGCCGGGGGCGGCTGCCTGCATCACCTGGCTGGCTCGGCCGTCGTCGCGCAGGGCGACATTCCAGCTTTCCACGGGCGTTTCGACGGGCTTGCGATCGGCGTCGTAACTGATCTTGAGCAGCTTGAGCGCGCCCTTGCCGGGGACCGGATTGTGGTCGAGTGTCTGCGCGCTCAATCCGACTTCGATTGCGTCACCGGTTCGGTAGTGGCCGCGATCGACCCAGGTGTAGACCGAGAACGGCTTGCGGGCGACCAGCACGGTACCCGTTCCGACAATCGTGCGGCGCGACTGGTCGGTGATCTCGGCGGAGATCTCGTAGCGATGGTCGTGGTCGGGATGAGCGGCCTTCGCCAGCGCGGTGTCGATCTCGATGGGGAGAGTTCCGTCGGGACGAATGGGCACCTCGGCCTCCGCGACGACCTCGGGCGGGGATTGAGGCCGCCCCCACCACCATACCGGCGGGCGACCCATGCCCCATCTCGACCAGCCGGGGTACCACGCGGAATCGGCGGCGAACCACCAGTAACCCGGACCGAAGAGCCAGTCCCAGGCCGCGGCGGGGTACCAGCGCTCGTCGGCCGTCGTGCGAGTGATCTTGTACTTGACCTTGGCCTGGGCGACGGGCCCGCCGAAGTAGTAATTCGCCTTGATCGTTGCCGCCACTTTTTCACCGAGCATCACCGGCTTGGTTGGGGCCGCGACAGCAACCTCGAACTCGGGTTTCTTGTACTCTTCAACCCGGAACGACCCACCGCCGCGATTGGGGATGTGCACCGAATAAACGCCGAGTGCCGCGTCGGACGGCAGCTCGAACGAGCCGTCAAAGCCCCCAAAGTTGTCGGCCGTGAAATTCTTCGTGAATAGTTTTTCACCTTTGGGATTCTGGATCTCAACGTTGAATGCCTGGCCGGCGAAGTCGGCTTTGTCGGGCTGATCGTAGCGGCTACGCGCGACCCAGAACTTGAAGCGCACCGGTGCGCCGGGGCGATAGACCGGCCGGTCGGTGATCGTGTAGACCCTCACCTGGTCAAAGTCGGGGCTGGGGCGGCCGAAGGCCCAGATGTTCGAGAAGCCGAGATGGGCCAGCCTGCCGGCGGGCGTGGCGGCGGTGATCAACCACTGGAAGGTTCCGTGCTGGTCACCCAGGTCGCGGATGGGGAGTCGGAGCTGGCCGGCCGAGTCGGTTGTTCCTGCGAGCTTCCTGGTCTCGACCCGGTGCTCGTTCTTACCCGGCACCTGCACGAGGCGCCATCCGAAGAAGTCGACGTTTGCTGAAGCAATGCCCTGACCGGTCCGCGCGTCGGCGACGAAGTAGTAGGCCTCCTCCTGGAGCGGTTTTTTCAGAATCACCGTGTCGTCGAGCCAGACGACGATGCGGCAAATGTTCCCTCCCTCCATCTTCGCGGTGAGGAGATAGGCGCCGGCCTTCTGGAGGGGCAACGTGACGGTGACTCGCCGGTCGAAATGGCGGGGCGCGGCTCGAGGTCGAGGTCCCAGCGGGCAACCGAGCGCCCCACGTACTGTTCTTGGTTCATCACCACCAGGCGCGCGCCAATGTCGCTCAAATCGAACTTCTGCCAGTCGAGCTGCTTGGGCCCGGACGTCATGTAGTCCTTGACGTCGTTCAGGAGCTTGGTGAAGAGAACCTCTTGTGCCTCGAAGTGAACGAGCTTGCCGTTGCGGAAGCGAAAATCGACGTTCGCGCCGTTGCCCGCGGGGAGAATCGCGAGCCGGTCAAACTCGCCCCAGGCGCCCAGGATCTGGTCGATCTGGCGTTTCTTGATTTCGTCTTTGTCGCCGTAGAGATCCCGGCTGGTTTTCAGATAATCCGCTGCGCGATCGAACTGCCGGCGGTTTTCGAAGATCGAGGCGAGTGAGTCAAGAGCGACCTCTCCCTGTCCCGTCTTGCGGTCGTCGAAGAGTGCCTGGTAGATCTTGATGGGATTGAATTCGTCGGGAAGCTTGAACCGCTTGATTCCGGAAGCCAGCCAGGCAATCGTTTCGTCGTCTTTGAGCGTGTCGAGGGCGTAAGGACCGGTGGCTTCGGCCCCGCCCTCTTCGGGCGAGGAGGGCACGTCATGGCCGATCAACGTCTGCGTGCCGAACTGGAAGAGTAAGAATCCGGCGAGATCGGCGCGCGTCGCATTGAGCAGCTTGGGGTCGGCCTCCGCGGCCTGGATGAGTGCCCAGCGCCAGCGCTGGCCGTCGTTGCTGGCTTTTTGAAGGCTTTCGGGCACGCGATAGTAAACGGGAGTGCCATCAGGCTCGACGGGTGCGCCGGAGCCGCTCGCGCCATAATACCAGGACGGATTGGCGTCATAGTCGGGGAGCACATCGAACGAGGTCAAGCTCTGAAGCCGCCACGATTCGATCTGTGCGCGGTTGCCCAGAAAGACCTGGGCGAGGAAATGGAAGTACTGGCCCACGGCGCCGCGATCGGGGTCAGAACCGGCAATGTTGAGTCCGGCGATCAGGAGCTGGATGGCGCGGCCGCGATCGCGCTCATACGAGCCGGCTACCCGGCCGTTGGCCCGCTCACCGCGGTGGAATTGTCCGGCGACAATTGCACCCCAGTGCTCGTTCGGCAGGAAATAGGTCTCGGCGGCCGCCTGGAGAAGCCGCCAGTTGGCCGGGTGGATGGCGACGACGGCTTCCACGAATGAATCCATTTCATCCATGCGGCCGAGGCTGGTCAGGCATCGAACGGCCTGCTTCAAGTCGGTTCCGACGCGCGCCGGCTCGGTCTTGGCGTCGAGCGCAAGCCGGCGATAGCCGTCATAAGCGTCTTTGTAATTGCCTTCGGCAAAGAGCTTGTCGAATCGCTCGCGTTCCGAAGGTTGATTGGGGCGCTTGGCCATGGCAAGACCGACGGCCAGGGTTGAAAAGGCCATCACTCCGAAGAAGACCAGGCGTGCGTAGTGCATGGCGGCCTCGTTGATTGGAATCGAGCCTCATCCGGGAGCTCGGGACGAGATGAGAAGAGCGCCCTTTTACTATAACGATTCGGGCGAGCTGTTCTTAGATGGCGGCCGGGGAAAGTGATTGAACCTGGCAGCGAGATCGTCCCGCTTGGGGACTCTTTACATCACGCCGAGGCGCCAGGCGCGGGCGCTGGCTCAATTGCCTGGCGAGGGAATCGAGCCATTCTGCGCTGGGGATTCCGTACGGGCGGAACTTTTCCAGGCGGTTCTGCTCTTCGCTGTGGAAGAGCGCCCGGTGTGGCCCCAGCTTGCTGGCGGCGGGGGCGTCGAGCATGTGGCCGGAGTCGTTCGGGCTCATCTGGAAGAGCACCCGCATCTCGAATTCGCGCAGGACCTGATGGGCGAAGAAGCGATTCAGGTTGTTGACCGTGTCGCACCACGTGATCAAGTGGACGCCAAGGACCGGCCCTTCGCGCAAGATCGCATCGAGCTGGTCGGGGGGAGTGGCTTCCTCGTCGTCCTTCCGCGAGAAGCTGAAGTCGTCCTCCCGGCGCCTCAGGTCGCGGAACCGCGGCAGGTCGTGGATGAACAGGAACAGCTCGGGGCCGTCCGTCTTTGCCTCCTGGCGGCGTTTCACCTCGCCGGCCACCTTGGCCAGGATCTGGCCGAGGTCACGCCAGAGTCCGAGCTCGGGCTTCTGGGGCAAGGCCGCGCAGACCCGGGCGAAGACGCCGGCATTCGAGCTGTCTTCGGGCGTACCGTCCAGGACATAGAAACGAGCCCCCTGACGAAGCGTATCGGATGCGGACGGTGAGAACTGGGCGGCCAGGCTGATCAAGACCGCGACCGAGACGCCCAGCGCCGCTTCCTCGTTCTGCCCCACAATAAGAAGGTTGTTCGCTCCCTGGCGGCGGAAGAGCGCGTGCGTCGGGTCTTTGATCGAGATCGCCTCGCCCACCCAGGCCTGCGCGGAACGGGGTGTTTCGGGCCAGGCTGGGGCCTGAAGGCGGGCGCCGAGCAAGTTGTTGCGCGCCAGCTCGGCGGGTGCGTCACCCTCGAAGACGATCGGCGAGCGCGCCAGAACCGGCTTCTGGTTTCGGGCCTTCTCGAGCAGCTCTTTCAAATGAGCTTCGCGGCGCTCCTCCGAAAGCCAGACCACCTGGAAGAAGTGGTTGCCCTCGGGCGCGCCGTTGGCGTCGTTGTAGATGGCTTCGCCCGGGCGCGAGAGCATCCGGGGCGCGATGTTGTTTTCGCTCAAGATCAAGTGGGCATCGTTCTCACTGCACTGAAGGGCGATGCGCACCGCCATCTGGCCCAGAGTGCTGCGGGCCAGCGTGAACGCGCCACCCAGGCTCTGGGAGCCGAGAACGATGTGGATGCCGAAGGCTCGGCCCTGGCGGACGAGGCGGTCGAGCCACAGCGCGGCTTCCTGGGCGAGCTTGTCTTCCTCGCTGAAAAACTCCTGGAATTCGTCGACAATCAAGAGGATGCGCGGCAGGGGAGGCGTGCCCGGCGTATTCCGGTAGCCGGCAACGTCTTGCACGCCCGCGTCGCGGAAGCGGTCGGCACGCAGGCGGAGCTCGGCATCCAGCCGCTCGAGCACGCTGATGCCGAACTCGCGCTCGCTCTCGATCGCGACCACGCTCGAGTGGGGGAACTCATAGGTCGCATAGACCTTGAACTCGACCCCTTTCTTGAAGTCGATCAGATACAGGTCGATCTCGTCGGGACTGTAGTTCAAGGCAAGGTTGACGATCAGGGCGTGCATGAGCGTCGACTTGCCCGAGCCGGTGCGCCCGGCAATAAGCACATGCTGGGATGTTCCATGCCCGAGCGTGAAGTGCTGGCGCTTGGTGGCGCCGGCCTTGCCAAGCGGAACGTCGATTCCACCGCGGCTGTCGTGGGTCCAGTAGCGATGGTCGGCAGGGCTGATGAAATCGAAGGGCACCTCGACCCGCTTCGCATCCCGGGCGGCCGAGCCGACTTTCTGGATGTGGCCGGTGGCGAACTCGGCGGGCGGGGGTCCCTGGAGCGAAAGGGGATACTTGCCGAAATCGCGATCGTCCCAGACCAGCCGCGTGCTCGCAGCATCCCAGGTGAGGTGAGCGCACGAGGGGCGCAGCTCGTCGAGACTGAAGCCCGGGGGAGAGGGCTTGGAGGTGTCGGCGGCGACCAGGGTAAGGACGCCGCACGGCACTCCACCCGAGGCGATCGCGGCCAGCCGGCCAGCCGATTTCTCGTCGAACTTGGTGGGAAAGTCAGCGACGACCAGCACCCGGTAGGGCTCGGCGACTTCCTCGGCGACCGCGTTGTATTCTTCAATCGTGGCGTATTCGTTGCGCAGGTATTTCTGCGTGACGGTTTCCATGTGCGCAGCCAGGTCGGCGAGCCGCTCTTCGATCTGGCGGGGGTCGGTCCAGACCTGGGTGGTCACGAGGGCACCGTCGTAGTCAGCCAGGTGCATGAATGCGCCGAAGTTGCGGCCAATGCCGATGGGGTCGATGATCGTGAACCGGACGTGGCCCGGGGGCAGGCTCGCCAGCAGCGAGAACATCGATGCCTGCAGAACCTCGAGCGCCGCGCCGCGGGCCTCGACAGGCGTTTCGATCAAGAGGTTGGCGTTAACGGGAAAAGGCCGCAGGGCGGGAAAGTTGAAGAGCGTGGGCACGCCTTCCATCAAATCGGCGAAGCCCGAGACGCCGCCGGGCAACGAGGCAAGTTCAAGGGGAACCGTGCCAAAGCGAAGCACCGGCGGCACCAGTTTGGGCAGCGGGCGCGACTGCCAGAGCGGGTCGTTCCATTCGGGGCAGTAGCCATCGACCTCGCGATTCACTGCGGCCAGGTCGGCGGCGGCCTGGTTCATGCCATCGCGCCAGCGTGCGGCAAGCGCACTCCACGCTGACTCGTATTCGGAGCGGATCCGTTCCTTGTAAGCTTTGTACTTCTCATCGAGCTTGGGGTAGCCGGTTGAGGCCATCGCCTTGAGCTCGGTCATGCGGCGCTCGTGGCCATCGATCGCGTTGCGCATCTCCTTCTCGCGGGTGGTCTGCACTTCGACCATCCGGTCGGCATATTTCTCATTGATCATGCGTAGCTTTTCGTCGCGCGCGCTTTCGGCGGCGGCGAAAGCCTTGCGGTAGCTCTCCTCGGCGCGTTTCAGGTCTTCCTCGCGACGGGCGACGATCTTCTTGCGCTCTTCCTTGAATTCGGCGGCGACCTTGACGCGGCAAAAGGCGGTGAGCGCGTCGGCATCGGCCAGCGATTGGGTGAGCGGTGTGTAGAGGCGTTCGAGCTGGACGTGGCAGAGCTTGACGAGCCAGGTGCGAAGCAGAAAGGCGAGCACCCCTCCCAGGACGACGCCGACGCCCAGGCCGGTGACGCCGCCCTCAAGCAGCATGCCCGCGCCGGCAAAGAGAGAAATGAGCAAGATGAAAACCCACGATTCCCTCCCGCCTTTCATCGACTTGGGAATGATCAATCCCTCGAGGAGACGCAGGGGCCCGTCCATGCGCGCCAGCCGGGTGAAGAGCTCGTCGCCCGGATCATCGAACTTTTCGTAGGACTCGCTGACGGCGGACGCCGGGTCGGGATCGAGCTTGAACTTCTTGTACTCCGCAGCAAGGACGGCCAGTCGATTGCGGATGGAGTCAGCCATGCCCGCGCTATCCTCGACAGGCTTGCTCTTCTCGGCATTATGCCGGGCCGCCTTCTTCATGGCAGAGTCGTGAGTGGCGGCGGCGTTAGCCTTGGCGGCTGCGTATTCGCCTTTGACGGTTTCGCGCGGCGTCGAAGAGAGTGGTGATCTTGCGGCTGCCGGCGGCGAAATGGTCCTTGGCGCTCTTCTCGCCATCGATCGCGGCGGTGACGACCACGCGCCGCTGCTTCTCGTCCTCGGCCACTGCCTCGCGGTTCAGTCGCTCGAGCTTATCGGCAAGCGCTTGCCGCGCCTTGGCGAATTCGGTGTCGGCTGTTTGATCGCCCGACGTGCGAGCTTGATGGACCTCGGCCTCGACTTGTGCGCGCTGCGAGACAAGATCAAGGATGCGCCGCAACACCGAGCGCTCGCGCTTGAGAACCTCCGGCTCGGACTGCTCCATCGTGCTCGGGCCGGTGCTCGAATAGGGCGGGGCGCAAGCCGGTGGTCGAGGTCGTCACAATATCTCACTCCGGTCGGAACAGTCGCGTCGAACTCTATCGAGGATTTCGGCCATCACCTGGAGGCCATTGATCGCGGAATCGACGGCGGGCTCGATAGGGGCGAGGTAGCGCTCCTCAAATCGCTGACGCACGACGTCTCCCCAGCCCGCCTCGGTTGAAAGCCACAGGTCCCTCAAGACCCGCGTGGTCTGCTTCAGACGGGTCGCGCCGGCGAGGACCTTTGCGTTAGGCATCGACGCCCTCATCGTTGGAATGGGAAATGGGCTCAAGATCGCCACCATCTGTCTCGTCAATCGGCACGTCGGCGGGAGCATCCGGGCGGTCCTGGGCTTTGGTCTGGGCCTCGAGCGCGGCGGCGGCCTCCGCCTCATCGAGAGCCTGAACCGCGACCGTATCGACCTGGGCCGTGGGAATGGCCATCGACGTCCCGGCGCCTGCTCCGGAGCCCGGCAGAGTGCCGAGGCCCGACGGCGCCGTGACCCGCAGATAGGCTTCGAGCGCGTCGATCATCCGGCTGAGCAGGTTGACGGCCCGCGGCATATCACCCGCCGTCAGGTCCTTGATTCGCTGAACGCTGGCGTGGTACTCGAGGACGGCATGCTTGAACAGAGGCTGCCATTTCTTGACCGCAGCATAGCCGCTTCTCGGCATCCTGGAGGCTGGCCTCGGCCTTGCGCAGATTCTCTTTCTGCTCGGACATCGGCGGGCTGTAATCGGCCCGTTTCTGCAAGTTCTTCTTGAAGACCTCGGCGCGGGCCGTGGAGACCTGCTCGCGGCGGCGCTTGATCTGTTCTTGCCAGTACACCGGCCGCTCTTCCATCAGCCACCTCACCGTGCGGCGGACCTCGGCTTCCACGGCTCCGATGGCCCCCAGCGTGTCTTCGCCGTACAAGGCCATCGCGACCCGCAGCTCCTTGAGTGCGTCAATCGAGCGGACCGAGGCTTGTGAGCTCATGTGAGGTGCTCGCAGCGTCACACCGGCGCCGGGGAATCGCTCCGGCGGGCCTGGACAGAGTGCCATCTGCGAGCGTATCAGACCGTTCGAAGGGTGTAAAGGAGCCGTTGTATTCCTCTCCCCTCCGCGGGGAAGGTGCCACCTCCAGCGGCGGAGCCGGGCGGCGCACAGGGGCGTTCGCGCAGCACACCGGCGTTTTGCCCGGTACACGACAGAGGTGCCGCCCAAGACGGCGGTGAGTGAGTACAGTCCCGCCGTCCATCAACGGCGGTTGTAGCCCGCCGCATTTGGCTTCGTTTTCCGCTTGATTGGCTTCGTTTTTGACATTGTCAAATCGCCGATCGACACCCGCTTTCACTGAAATCTCAACGCCCGCTTGGCTTTGTGTCTTGAACGTAGTTTTCCAGAATTGGCTTCGTTCGGCGCATTCCGGCATCCCTCCGCCCTCCGTCCTGTCTCTAGACATAGTGAACAACGCCCCCGCTCCGGAGTGCCAGTTTCGGGGTGCGTGGTGGCGCAACGCTTTTAAACCGCTGGAGCACGCCCGGTCCATCTCCGATGCATCGGCTCCAGTGGGACTTGCAGATCCCATGTTGCGCCTACTTCGCCCAGTTTTGGATTGCACTATCTTGCACTATCTTGCACTCCTGTAGAGATTTTTTGAAAGCATCCGTACACTAGTGTAACTTGGCGGCTCGCGCAAGCGACAGCGGCGGCGGCCATTGTCCGTCTTCCGATCGTTGAGTATCGAAACTCGCTCAATGAACTTGGAATCACGGAGTGTTCTCGCAACGAATGGATGGAAATGAAGCGCCGGCGGTCATTCAGCCTTCGCCAGCCACGGCGCCAGATTTCTGGTTCGGCAGAGAACCAGAGCAAAGGCGCTCTCGACGAGAAGAGAATGCGGCCGCGTCTCTCGCGAAGAGGCTCGCGCATTCTCCTCTCATATAATATGGAACATCCGCCGGCAAAAGGCAACGAAAAGCGTCTTAAGAATAAATATATTTTTGCCCCGGCTCTGCATTTTGACGATGAGACCGGTAATACGCTCGAAATCGCTCGAAACGCGCGCCCAATCGAATGCCGACGCGTCCCCCGCGCGGCTTCCCGGCAAAAGCGCCGGCCGAATCGAATTCTCGGCCTTTGCCCCGCGAAGGCCGACTGTTCGGGAAAGTGATACTCGGCGTGTTCCTGAGTGACAAGCGAACGTCGCCATCTTGAGTCCTGCTGCTCGTAGCCTCAGCGGAAGCGCCCCGCCCACCTTTCCCCCCCTTGCAAATTGCAAAGGGGGGGCCAGCGGGGGTGGGGCGCAATCGAAGTCGCAGCCGAGCCGCTGATCCGATCGAAACGCCGCAAGCAACCGAACGCCACCTTGCCCACGTTTCCCCCCACTTGGGGCGGCGGGGGGACGCGAAGGGCGGCACCCGCCAGCGATCCGATCGACGCGAGGGACATCCACGTTCCTGCGGCAGCAACTTGAGATGTCAGCGAGTCTTGTCGAGAGCCGTGAACGACGGGGAGTGTTTCTCGCCTGCTCGGCGACAAGCGCATCACGCCTGGAGCTTTCTGCGAAACGCCGCAAGGCTCCGGCACGTGGCGGCGTGCTCGAGCAGTTCTTTCAACCGCGCGTCGTCGGTCGCTTTGATCTCGGTCTCGATCGCTTCAGCTTGGGCGCCGAACCGCCGGATCAAAAACGTCATAAGGGCCTTGATTTCGCCGTCGCGCACTCCTTCTCGCCTTCCTTTGCGCCTTCCTTTGCGCACCCCCTCCTCGGTCCACTCTTTCTTGAGCTCCTGCATCAGCGGTGATTCGATCATGGCTTTTCGCCCTCCCAGGATCTCGAACAACGCTTCATCATTCAGCATTTCGAGCCCAACCGCAATCGAGTCTCGAGTCCACGCCGCGAGATCCAACGCTCAGCCCGTGCGATCTGCAGACCGAAGTCTCGTTGCGCACGACGCCGAGGCCCCCACCGTGTTCTCAGCGATCATTGTGCCTTGTGGCTTCTATCACTCCCAACTCCAGCGCCGCCCATTCCTCTCGCTTTCGGTCTCGTCATCACAAATCCTCGCCTACGTACGAAGGGGCCCCCGAGATACTTCCCGGGACGCGGGTGCAATTCCCGCCGCCTCCACTTTTTCTGAACATGCGTCTAGCAACGACTTCTTGCGTCACACCGCGTCTAAACCCGTTAGTGGAAAACGTGTTGTGACCCGAGAAGACAGGGCTGACTTGCGTCAACACACGACTCAAGACGCCCTACCGCGGTCGCGGGCGCTGCCAAAAGCGCTACCGTTCTCCTGTCCGCATACCCAGACTTGGCGATCATCCTGGACGCTTGGCCCCGGTTGCCCAGCGATGTTCGCGCGGCCATCATTGCCTCGGTAAAAGCCGCTGGCGTTTGAAGAAATCGAAATTCAGCGTCGCGGGTTAGCTAGCTGACTAACAGGCTACGCAAGGTGGCTGAGGTGATTGTCATAGACATCGAATTTCCGCCCGCGGCCTACGACCTGCCGCCGGGGGTCGGAGCGAATTGGCTCACACCGGATTTTGAGTCCGGTATGTCTGCCCTACTCGTGGTATTGGAAACACGTTGCGGTGATACTTAAAGGCTTTGATTGCAAGGCAGTTACGATACTGCCATTTCGCACATACATTGTAGCCGCATTGGGCTGCTATTGCCAATCCTGTTCCCATTTTGTTCCCAAATCGGCCTGGCAGGTTGAGACCTGGCCATATTGGTCGGGCGGCGCGGCCGAACCTGGTATCCTCGCGACTGTCCATGAGGATAGCGTCAGCAAGCATTCGACCAGCGGTGTGACCTGGCGGCGTCGACTCAATTGCGGCCTGCCAGCTGAGCCTCGCTCCTCAAGCAGCGCGGAAATCCGTATGGAATTCGAGATCGACCGGATATCGCCGATCACCACTCTGCTCGACGAAGTGTTTTACCAGAGCACGATCCGTGACATGCGGGCCGCGTATCTTCCGCGCGTGCGCATTTCAGACGATGGCTCGTCTTGAGCGATTATTGCCTTGGAGACGACAGGACCAATAAGGTCATCACCTTTTCTGGACTGCCGCTGGCAGGCGATCTGCTTGAGCTGCAAAGCGAGATTAGACGCAATGCCCCGAAGGATCTTAAGCATTCGCGGACGATCGATCTCGGCTTTGTTGAACTGCTACATCACTTGCCTGTAATCAACATCTCATTTATCTTTCAGCAGGACAAGTATTTCGCCTGGAAGAACAGCAAGGAATTCCAGGAGCACCTGGATAATTACTGCCAGATACTGAACGCATACATCGAATTCTGGCGGCAGACCGCGCCGAACCAGAAGCGGCTCGATATGCTGGCCAAGAATGTCGAGTACGTACAGGAACTGCTGCGTCAAAAGAAGAAAATCAGGCTGCTCTGCGAAGCCTTCATGGTTTCGCTGCTTGGCGGTTACGTCGGGAGCCTACTGTGCCGCGAGACGGCATTGACGGATCTCTGCTGGTTATCGGACCGGGACAGAACCAACGAGCTGGGAGAGAATTTGGTCAGGGACATATTCCAGGTGACGCTGATCGATACCGCCAAGAGGAATATCAGGTTTACGTTCACAAGCGCCAACTCCGATTCCGATGAGTGGTATGCTGATTTGACGCGAATACCGGACGTCATTGCCGAGTCGATTGCCGGGTTTGATTTCTGTAACTCTGGCAACCACACGGCCAAGCGAGCGGCCCAATCGGTCATTGGTGCCTATCTGCACAACAATCGGAGCAACTGCTTTATCTATCGGTTTCTTGTTAACGACGATGGTACGAAGGTGCAGCGGCTGCTCGTAGCGGATGTCACCTGACGACGTGCCTACCGCCAGACCGCATTGAACTCTGCACCTGGCTTTGACCCGTCGGCATGACTGCCGAACGAGGGAATGGCCCATTTCTCCTCGATGCCATGAACACAGCGGGCGCGAAATAACGCTGAAGAGTTGTGCAGTTTATTAATAAGATTCTCAGATGATCAGTCATTAGTTGTGGCTGAAGAGAAGGCGGTGGGAATCGCAAGATCGGCAAGACCTCTCGCTACGCTACCCTGCGCCAAACGGCCAGCGCCCGGTCATAGGCGTCCTTGACTCGCAGGAAGGCGTGATGGTTGCCGCCCAGATCGGGGTGGTAGCGTTTCGCCAGGAAGAGGTAGGCCCGCTTCGCGGCCTTGGCGTTTTCCTCCGTGGGGTGGCGGCGTAGCTGCTCAAAGCTCTGCCAGTAAATCGCCTCTTCGGCCTGTTGCTCGCGCTTCGCACGTTCGGCTTCAACCCGCCGGAGGAGCTGCATGTGCTCTGTGATCACGCTGATGCGAGCTGCGGTTGCCTCGATGCGGCGGCGAATCACCTGCCTGCGTTGACCCTTGGCCTTGCGGAGTTCCTTCATGGTGCGCTTCATCACCCGTTCCCAGTGTGCCCGCGCCTTGGTGAGCGTGTCGGTGCCATCCTGCTCGCGGCCCAGATAACAAAGCGTGCGACGCTGTGTTGGACGAAGCGGCTTCGCCGCGGGATGGGGGAGCGGTCTCAGTGGCTTGCGCGCAGCGCGTACAGCTCGAGCCTGTGTGAACTCTGCTCGGATACCCTGGAATTGGCCGGCCATTGTGGCTGGATTCTTTTCCTACGCACGAAAGGGTATCGCGATGTCGAAGCTCAGAAAACGCATGATCCAGGATATGAAACTCGCCGGGTTGGTCGAAGGGACCCAGGATCAGTATCTCCGCGCTGTTCGCCAACTGACCGCCTACTACATGATTGCACCCGATCAACTCAGTGAGCGGCACGTCGAGAAGTACATCCTCTACGTCCGCGATGAGTTAAGCGTCGCCAGGGGAACGTTTGTTCCAATGTTCTTCGGACTCAAGTTCTTCTACGTCAATACCCTCGGCTACGACTGGCCGCTGTTCACCAAAAAAAAGTCCGCAGGCCGAGCCAGAAGCGGTTGCCTGACGTCCGCAGTGACGCGGATTGCCGCCGCCTGATCGCCTCGCTCCAGGTGCCCTTGTATCGGGCCTGCTTCACGGTCATCTATGCGTACGGCTTGCGCATTTCCGAGGCGGTCACGCTCCCCATCACCGCGGTCGACTCCCGGCAGATGGTTCTGCACGTCATCGGCAAGCGAAATAAGGAGCGGATTCTCCCGCTGACCGAACCGATCCTCCAGATGCTCCGTGAGGTCTGGAAAACCCACCGTAGCCGGCGGTGGCTCTTTCCCAGCCGGCGCCCGGCGACCCACCTCTCCGATGCAACCGCGCGGGCCGCGTTCACCAAGGCGCGCGACGCCTGTGGCTTCAGCTCAAATTTCGGACCACACTCGCTACGTCACAGCTTTGCCACGCACATGCTCGAGCGGGGCGTCGATATCCGCATCATCCAGATCTTGCTCGGACACTCGAGCCTGCGATCCACCGAAATCTACACCCACCTCACCGATCCGCTGCGGGATCAACTCCGTCATCTCCTCTGTCAGACCACCGACGGCCTCTTCGAGGGAAGGAGGCCCAGCCATGGCTGATCCTCAAGTTTGCCCTCCAAAGGGGAAGATCGAGTTGGCGGACGTCGTCCGCCAATTCGGTCCCCAATACCTCGCGGATCACGGCGAGCGGATGATGCCCTCGCACAAGAAGGCACTTTCCGACATTGCCGCCTGCTGCACCGAAGCGCTGGGGGGACGGCTCTACCGCTGCGATGATTGCGATGACACGTTTTGGAGCTACCACTGCTGCCGGAACCGCGCCTGCCCCAAATGCCATGGAAGCCAGGCTCGGCTGTGGCTAGAAGAGCGTCAAGCCGAGCTGCTGCCCTGCGACTATTTTCACGCAGTCGCGACCGTCCCAGAGGAGTTGCGCGGGGCGTTTTATCGCAACCAGAAGTTGATGTATGGCCTGCTGATGCAGGTCTCCTCCGCGGCGGTCAAGGAACTCTGTGCCGTCAAACGACATCTCGGGGCCTTGCCCGGAATGCTGTCGGTGCTGCACACCTGGAATGGCCGCTTGGGCTATCACCCCCATGTGCACTTGCTGATCACAGGCGGTGGGATCAGCGCCGATGGCCAGCATTGGGAGCCTGCGCGGGGAGAGTTCCTCGTGCCGGTCTCTGTCCTTTCCCGCAAGATCGCCGCGCTGTTTCGCGCGGCCATGGAGGCTCAGGCACCAGCCATCTTCGCCGAGGTCTCCGCCGACGTCTGGCAACGGGAGTGGGTCTCCTTCTGCAAGCACTACGGCCATGGTAATGATGCCGTGTTGACCTATCTGTCGCGGTATGTCTTTCGCACGGCCATCACCAATGCACGAGTCCTCGACATGGACCAAACCCATGTGACCTTCCGCTGGAAAGATCGTAATGCCAACGGCTGGCGCACCGAGCGGCTACCGGGCGTCGAGTTCCTCAGACGCTTCCTCAAGCACGTCTTGCCGCGAGGGTTTCACAAAGTCCGATACTACGGGCTCTGGCACCCCTCGAAGCGAGACCAGTCCAACCGTGCCTGGGTGCTTTTGATCCTGGCTACGCCGGCCGACACCGCCAGGCCGCTGAAAGTCACGAGCCTCTCCGAGGCCTTGAGCCAACTCATGGAACTGACCGATCAAGCCAAGAGCGAGGTGTTGGACCATGACGCGAAGTTACCACGATGTCCCCACTGTGGCAGTTGCCGGACCCGGCTGCTCGGCAACTATCCCCGGTTGGGGGGGCCGTAGCTCCGACGGGAAAGTAACCTGAACCGCCGATAACGCAACGGTTGTACCGTGTCTTCAAGCCACAAGGGACGCGGTCAGGATACCGCTGCGCGCATCGGGTGTCATTTCTCGGCCATTTTCGCTGGCCGAGCCTGGTCGAACGGCCCCACCGCCGGGAACGATCGCCATTGGCCCGCCCGCGCTCCCCCATCCCGCGGCGAAGCGCCTCGTCCAACCGACTTTTCCCTGATCGTCGCGATAACTCTCGACCAGGTAATAGCTTTGCGTGTTGCGGGATCTGCGTAGAACAATGAATGCCATGCCTGGACCGATAGCACATAACACCTTTTCCCACAATCATTTACAGACACCACGAACGCCTCTTCTCGCGAACCGTTCGTGTAGCTCGCGACGTCCGAACGAGTCCACTCCCGAATTGTGGTGTCTGTAATTGCTTGGTATCTACGCCGGAGACGGCGGGAAACCGGGCATCTCCTGGAAAACGCTGACGGTCACGACCACCGAGAACCTTCTGAGCGAGTCTCGGACGACCTCGCGGTGTTCGTGGTGTCTGTAATCGGTCGGCCTCCGGCAAGGAAGAAAGGCCAGCGGGGCCTCACTCGGTATAATCTGAATGAGACGAGAGGAGGATAAGCCGTGGTTGACCGGGAGCACAGTATATGGGTTGGCGCGAGTCGCTGGAGACACTGCAAAAGCAGTTCGAAGCGCAGGCCGCGCGATCACGTGGCTTGCACCATTTGATGGTGGAAGTAGCTGATGACGAACGTGACAGAATGGCCGGGCCGGAATGGTTCGTGAGGGAAAGGAAACTCGGTTCTGCGGCTGCCGATGCATTCCGGCGAGCGGAACCCTGGTTCATCGTCCAGTCGTCTGGCTTGCCGGGTATTCACCCGCGCTACAGTGAAGTGCGGATGAACGAGTCACTGGATGGAATTCGCGACGATAGGATCGTACGCGACGGCTCCGGAAATCCTCGTGCAATCTTCGAGCCGATGAGGCTTCGGCACAGTTACCTCTGTGGGGACTCTAACGCGCTGAAGGGTTTCCAATCGTTGGCGGAAGCGACCAGTCGCACGCTAGTCGGCGTCTCGGAACTCGAAGAATCTGAACTGGCCGGGGATGTCGCCGATCTGTTCAGGAATCCTCACGGGGGAATCAGGTACGTGTTCGGGAGCGTGATCGATCCGCCCCGCGTCTTCGTAGCTCGTGGTTGGCAAGCGGGGTCGCTGGTCTATCCTGAAGGGGTACTCATCGATTTGCCGATTGCTGAGAGCACACCGAGCGATCAACATTGGTTGCTTCTCCTGCACCGACTCGCCTGGCGTCGAATTCCGGGCAGTCCGCTCCAGGGCGAGCGATTGGCTTGGCATCAGAATACGACCGTGCCCTATGAATGGATCGTTGAACGCGAGTTTGATGCGGGTTTTCCTGAGCAATGGAAAGAACGGTTCGCGCAGATTCCAACCACCTCGTACTATTCCATCCTGGGCACGCAAGAACATCCGATGGATGTGCATCTGGCCTCCGCGTTCGCCATCGGACTGCTTCTCTCGGCAAAAGCGAAATCCGCAGGCGGCACGAAATTGAGTTCGATCAAGGCTGACTACTCGAAGGAGGTCTGGTATGGATTGCCGATGCCTTCACTTATTGTACCGGCCAGCAAAGCGGCCGAGTTGAAGAGGCAATGGAAACCGAAAGTCGTACTGCTGACAGCTACGCCAACGGAACGAGACACGGTACTCAAGCACCTGCAACCGCTTCCTGACACCGCTGGTGTGATCCGCCTCTTTCACCAGAACAACGCCTTCTTCCTTGGCTGCTTGGGCAATCAAGCTATCGTTCTATGCATGTGTTCGATGGGAGCCTCGGGCCGAGATTCGGCACAGATCGTGACGGCCGAAGTGCTTCGTTTTTGGAAGCCAGCGGCTCTCACCATGGTTGGGATTGCGTTCGGACGAGACTCGGAGCGGCAGAAGATCGGAGACGTGCTGATCTCCGAACGCATCATCGCATACGAGCCGGAGCGAGTTGGGTCGAAATCAACTATTTCCCGTGGGCAAGAGTTTCTAGCGGTGCTCTGATCTACAACTCCTTCCGAAATGCCGATATCGACTGGTCTTTCCGCGACCCGAATGGGTTGCCTTGCGCCCTGCATTTCGGCTCGATACTTTCTGGAGAAAAACTGATCGACAATCCTGAGTTCAAGTCACGTCTCTTCGAGAAACACCCCACCGCGATCGGTGGTGAGATGGAGGGCGTCGGCGTGGCGACCTGTGCTGAGCGAGCAAAGCATGAGTGGATTCTCGTCAAAGCGATTTGCGACTGGGCAGACGGCGAGAAGGATAAGACGGACAGCGACCACGGATTCGCAGCGGCGTCTGCGGTTAGTTTCGTTCAGCATGTACTAAGCCAGACGGGTACGGCCGCAAGGAGATAGGCTACCTATCAGTCGCGTGGCACGCCGAGCCTAGAACGACCGGGCTTCACGACCGCCGGCAGAAGAAGGTGACGCGGAACATCGTGGAGCGGATTTCTATTTGAGGATTCTCAACGTGTCCAGCAACTCACTCTCAGCCAGCAACACGAAAAGGGGAAGTGAAACAGGGACGCAATTAGTAAACAACTAATCGCGTCCCTGTTTCACGTCCCCGCCGTTGTGCCAGCGAATGAGCATCGATACCAGCTTGACGGCATCGAGACGATCGGATTTGGCTCGGCGCTTGCGCCGGCTGACTTCAATCGACGCGGAGTCGACGATAATGTTGTGAATTCCCTCGTGGGCCAGGGCACGGTGAATCCAGAAGCCATCGCGGCCGGCTTCGTAGCACGACAACACGGGGGCGTCCACGGGGAGATCAAAGCGGAGCTTGGCCTTCTTGATCTCGTCCACGACGAGACGCGTGCAGCGAGCCGGAACTGAGCGGATTCTGGGCGGCTGGCCCGCGCCGACTGTAAAGGCCATTTTCCAGGTTCCCCAGCTCAATTCAAAAGCAACGTAGAGCGCCGGAGCCGGCGCCGGTGTAGAATGAACTGCGTGAGTCGCTGACATGGTTGGTCTCCAATCTGGTAAGCATGAACCAATCCGCACATCCAAATTCAGCTTACCTTCAGCGACTCACTCTTACATCAACCTTCGGCATGGTATCTGACACCGCGAAGCCATCCCAGGTAAGGGCGTGGTTCGCCGATACCAATCCGCCGACGTTGTTGCCAGAGGGCTGAGCGAGTGAAGCGATGGGCGGCGCAAGGATGCAGGGTCTGAACAGACCGGGAAGTCGCGAGAGCCGCACGCATGAAGTGACATCCACGAGCCGAGCCGGGATTCAGGCTGCGCGATGTGGATACAATTGAGGCGCCTTGCCCTGTAGCACCAATCGTTCTTCATTGGTGGCCTTCGCTGTGCGCCGCGAAACTCACGTAACCACACCGGTGAACGGCTACCTACATGAAGCGGAAGATGATGGGCAAGCACAACCTCCTCTTCAGCCTCACGAACGACGCTTTCGGCTACATCTTGACGGAGGTCGATTTCAAGAGCTTCCCGAGATACGACTACGTCTCGCGGACCTCGCTCGGCGAGATGACGTGCGAGATCCTCATCGAGAAGTCGCTGGAGTTCGTGAACAAGTCGCCCAAGCTGGAATCGCGCCGATCGTTGTGATTGAAGGGGCGAACTCAGGTTCCGGCGGCCCGGTCCCGAGCGTTATCGAATCAACCGATTGACAACTCCATGATGACAGGTTAACATTCATGTCGGCCTGCCATTTTTTTGTTCCAGTGTGATACGATAGAGATGATATTCGCTCATCGCTCATCGGAATGAACCTCACTGGCGAGTGATTCGGCTCCAAAATAAACGTCCGCGCCGTCGGTGGAGCGTCCCGTTAAGCAGTTCGCAGACTCGACTTCAGTGCAATTTTGCAAAGAAACTGACCTCGCGGCGTCATCGGCGATGCGCTTCGCCGTCGAGGTCATCCGGCCGGATCGATGCTGATCAGCAACACGGAACCAAGAGTCTTCAAGGAACGACACCATGTCTCCGGCGAACCATGGCGTCCCGTCGCATCGGGCTCGAATCCAATCGGTCGGCCGCGGACGGCGTGCCCGTCGCATCAGGCCACTCCGCTTCGAGTTGCTGGAGCACCGGACGCTGCTGGCGTCGCTACAGATCGCCGGCGGGCTCGGCGAGCTGTCGACGCTGGATTCGGTCGCCCAGACCCAGGACGGGCTTTCCAATGTGAACTCGCCGACATCGCAGCAGTTCAGCCACAACGACGGGACAGCGTATTCCACGGTGACGCTCAAATCGGCGGCGTCCACGACGGCGAATCCGGGGGTCAACCTCGACGTCCTGGCCAACGGGAGTGTGGCCCTGCACGGGACCGCGAGCGTCTCGCAGAGCGCCGGCCTGACCGACGCCACCGGCCAGCCCGGATCGCTGACCGTCACGATCGAGCCGACCGGCTCCGAGCAGAAGGGCGACCCGATCACGGTGGCTTTTGATTTCGCCTTCGCCGTGAAGACCTTCGCATCGAACAACGCGACCGCCAATTTCCAGTATTCGGCCAGCTATACCTACAACGGCGTGACCACGCCGTTGGCATCGTCAACCCAGCAACTCGGCGGCAGCGGCGTCACACCGATCGGCGCCGGGCAGCCCGACCACGAGACGGGGACGCTCGACGCCAAGATCGGCGAAACCTTCACCCTCTCCTTCTCGGAGACCCTCGCCGGCCAGACGATCGCCCCCTACCTCGGGGGCCTCGTCAACAACGTCGGCTGGTCGGTCGAGAGTAATCTGAACATCGGCCTGGCCACGACCGTCGTGCCGACGTCGCCGACCTGGAATCACGGAGTCCTGGCGGGCGTCAACTTCGATTACCAGATCGACGGGCCAGCCCTGACCAAACCTGTTCCCGTCGCGTTCTACTGGGCGAGCGGCACTAACTTCAACACCGATGTCCTGCCGACGAACGGGAAGCTGGCTTATACGTACACGATCCCTGCCGGCCAGGCCATCGGGAACCCCCCTTCCGCACCGATCCTCGTCCCCGGTTTTGAATTGAAGGGGGCGCCATCCGGTTCGAAATATCTCCTGATCGTGACCGATCCCGACAACACACTCGGGAACTTCGACGCATCGAAAAATGTCATATTTCTTGAACTCCACCAGGATGTCACGCCGGTCTCGCAGGGGATCGGGCCGTGGGCGACAGTCAATCTCGGGCCTTCGACCACGCTGACGATCGCTAGCTCCGGATGTGCCCTGACCAGCTTGGTCATGGCGCTCAATTTCGCGGGGGTGCAGACCGATCCCCTCTCGCTGAATAGTCAGCTCAACACCAGCAAGACCGGGTATACGAAAAAAGCCGGGCTCAATTGGGGTTCCGCGACCAGCACCGCGTCCTATAACGCGGGTCAGCCCTCAATCCACTGGAACGGGATTGTGACATCCGACCCGCAGGCCCTGCGCGACCTGCTCACCAGCACTTCTGCCCCCGTGATCGTGCAAGTGAACAACCCGCATGACGCCGATGACGATCACCCTAATGAATGGTACACCACTCACTTCGTCCTGGTCACCGGGATCGACGGCGACACGTTCTACATCAACGATCCCGGGTACTCCTCGAACACGACGCTCAATGCGTATGGCAATGTCTTCCAGACCAGGGGCTATGTCTCCGATCCGCCGGACGTCAGCGCGCTCTACGTCACTTCCTCATCGACTGACAGCGGCCTCGCTCTCTCCGTCACCGACCCCAGCGGGAACGTGACCGGGCTGGTCTCATCGGGCGGGCAGCCCATCAGCCAGATCCCCGGGGCGGTCTATTTTACCGACGGGCCCGTCGAGGACCTGGACGATCTCGACGACCCCGACGATACGGTCACTTCCTTCGTCTATCTATCGCAGCCGATCGGCGGGACCTACAGCGTCCAGGTGGGCGGGACCACTTCGCCGTCGGACCTCGACGTAGCCAGCGTCCTGCCCGGCGGTTCCTTCAGTGCGCAGCAACCGATTGCAGTCCCGAGCACGTCCGCCGGACCGTTCCAACAGTCGGTCACGCTCGACCCCACGCTCTTCGGCCTGCCCAACCTCTCGATCTCGAACGTCTCGGCCGCCGAAGGAAATTCCGGGACGACTGATTTCGGCTTCACCGTAAGCCTCAGCGCGGCTCCCAGCCTGCCGGTCACGGTCGATTACAACACGGCCGACGGCACCGCGACGGCGGCCGATAACGACTATCAATCGGCGACCGGCAGCCTGACGTTCTCACCCGGCGGGCCGCTCACCCAGACGATCGACATCGCGGTCAACGGCGACACCATCAAGGACGAGCCCGACGAGACTTTCTCCGTCAACCTGAGCGATGCCGTCGGCGCGACCATCGCCCAGGCCCAGGGGATCGGCACCATCGAGAATGACGACACGCCGATCTCGATCAGCAACGTCACCCAGGACGAACCCAATTCCGGCACCACGCCGTTCACCTTCACGGTCAGCCTGGCATCGGCCAGCACCCTGCCGATCTCGGTCGACTACTCCACGGCCGACGGCACCGCGTCCGTCGCCAACAACGACTACCAGGCCCAGTTCGGCACCGTGACGTTCAATCCGGGCCAGACAACCCAGACTGTCACCGTCCTCGTCGACGCCAATTCGGGACGTTCTTCGGACGAGACGTTCACCGTGAATCTGGTCAACCCTGTGAACGGCCAGATCGCCGACGGGGGCGGGCAAGGGGTGGGGACGATCGTCGACCAGTACGCGGACGGGACGAGCTATTACGTCAACGACGCCTCGACCGTCGGCGACGTCTTCTGCACCGCGCCGGGCAACAACTCGAATGACGGCAAGAGCCCGAGCACGCCCGTAGCCAGCCTGACCGGGCTGCTGGCTCTCTACACGTTCCATCCTGGCGACACGATCTATGTGGATACCGGAACCTACGACCTGGTCAAGAACCTCACGCTGGGACCGCAGTACAGCGGGATCCGGATCGTGGGGCCCGGCGAGCGTCAGGTGACGCCGTCGCTCGACGGGAGTGCCGTCCTCGCGGACGGACCGGTGGCCTTCTGGCGGCTGAGCGATGCTGACGGCACAACGGCCGTCGATGGGACGGGGGACGGATATAATGGCACGTATATCGGCAATGTGACACCCGACCCATCCGCGCCATCTCTGGACGGCGCGGCCGATTTCGACGGCAAGGGGAGTTACGTCGAGGTCCCTTACTCTCCGGTATTCGGCTCGAAGCAGTTCACCATCGAGGCGTGGGTCAAGTTCGATGGAAATCCTTCCATTCCTTGGCAGGACGTTATCAATGTCAATAACTACTTCCTGACAGAACAGAATGGCGACATCATCTTCTCGGCCGTGTTCTCGAACTCGGTCTCGGCGCCGCTTCCCGTAGGTGTGTGGACGTTTATCGTGGTGACAATGGGCTCGGACCACACCACCGATCTGTACATCGACGGGCAGTTGGCCAGTACCAATTTTGTCGGTAACGATGGCGTCGGCGCCAGCACCGCGCCGATCACGATCGGCGCGGACACCAACGGCGGACAGACGACCTGGACCGGCGACATCGATGAGATGGCATTCTACGACAACGTTTTGACCCCGGGCCAGGTTCAGGCCCATTATGACCAGGCCATTTACAAGGGGGCGGTGATCGACCGCGGCAACCTGGCCGGCGGCAGCTTCGCGATCGAGCTTGCCGGCGCGACGAATGTGGTCATCTCGAATCTCAGCATCACCGGCGGGGCCGTCGGAATCTACGCGGATGCCGGGTCAAACAGCACCGGCCTGACAGTGCTGGGAGCCGATCTGTTCGGCAACACCGTGGGAATCGATCTCGAAGGCTCCAACGACGACGCCAGCATCACCGGTTCGAGCATTCACGGCTCACCTGGAGACTCTAACGGCCATGCGGGGATCTACATCGCAGCCGATCGCCCGGTGATCAGCGGGAACACGATCTATGGCAATGGCCTGGGCCTCGGCCACAATGCTGTCGAGACCGAGGGTCAGTATGCCACGATCAGCGACAACGTCATCTACGACAATTCGGGCACTGGCATCGGGGCGGGGGTCTACGGCAATTACTGCTTCATCAGCGACAATGATATTTACGGCAATGGCTCAGGGGGCGAGATCGAGCCAGGCACTCACGACGGCGGCAGCGTCGCAGGCATCGTGGTCTATGTTACAAACGCCACGATCACCGGCAACCAGCTCCATGACAACCTCGGCGACGGCATCTACACGGACGGCGGAGGCGGCGGTGAAATTCTGGTCATCGATAACACCGTATATGGCAACCTCGCAAACGGTATCGCGGCCGGGGACGAAACCACTGTCCGAAACAACGTTGTGTACGACAACCAAGAAGGCATCGTCCAGGTGCCCAATGTTGGACTGTTCGGTGCCACGGATGCCTCCACCGATACGATCAATGGCAACCGTGTCTTCGGCAATATTGATACTGGCATCATCTCCCTGGGTAGCAGCACCGTGGCGAATAACCAGGTGTACTCGAACGGGACCGGGATTCTCGGTACCGAGTATTACGACGACAACGAAGGAGCAGGCGTTTCGTCCACCCTGCCTTTCGCGGGGACCATTTTGAACAACTTAGTCTTTGCCAACCTGACCGCGGGGATCGAGATCGCCGGGGCAGGCAGCGGCGAAGTCTCGAACAACACCGTCTACCAGCCGCTCGGCGACGGCATCCGCGTCACGGACGGCGCGGTCTCGGGCAACAGGTCGGAGAATGTGGCCCTGAGCAATAACATCATCTGGACGGCGACCGGATACGACATCTACGTCTCGAATGATAGCCAGCTCGGCTTCTCGAGCAACTACAACCTGTTGTATACGACCGGGACCGGCAAGATCGGTTTCTGGCAGGCCGATTACTCGGACCTCCGCGACTGGCAGTTCGATGTGGGACAAGATGCTCAGAGCCTGAATGCCAATCCGCTCTTCGTCAACCCGGCCCTCGGCGACTTCCACGTGCAATCCGGCTCGCCGGCGGTTGCCTCGGGAAATCCCGCCTCGGACCACTCGGCACAGCCGCAACCCGACGGCGGCCGGATCAACCTGGGTGCCTATGGCGACACCCAGCAGGCCACGACCACCGCCTCGGCCGGCGTGATCCTCGATCAGACCGGAGGCACCTCGTTCGTCGCGCAGGGGGGCGTGGACGATTCGTACTCGGTCGTCCTCACCAGCCAGCCCACCGCCGACGTCACCATTTCCATCACGCCGAACGGCCCGCTCTCCGTCTCCGCGACGAGCCTGACATTCACGTCGGCCGACTGGAACGTGGCCCAGGCGTTCACCGTCAAGGCGGCCGTGAGCCCGATCGTCACCGGGGACGTCAACGCCACCGTCGGCATCTCGGTTTCAGGCAGCGACCCCGATTACAACGGCCTCGCCGTCCCGAGCATCTCCGTCCAGGTCGCCGCGCAGAACACCACTCCGACTCCCACCCCGACTCCGACGCCTACTCCCACGCCCACGCCCACCCCGACTCCGACTCCCACCCCGACTCCGACGCCTACTCCCACGCCCACGCCCACCCCGACTCCGACTCCCACCCCGACTCCGACGCCTACTCCCACACCTACGCCCACTCCCACGCCGACCCCGACCCCGACCCCGACCCCGACGCCAACTCCGACGCCCGCACCGATTCCGCCCCAGGTCATCGGGGTCGCGGGCGTGACTCAGACCAAGAAGGGGATCACGGCAATCACCGTCGACTACGACCAGGCGTTGATCGCCAGCTCGGCCGACAATTCAAGCCTCTACGGCCTGTTCAGCGGGGTGAAGAAGCACAAGAAGCTGGTGTTCACCAAGAGGTTGGGGATTCGCGGGGCCACTTACAATGCTGGTTCCCACAGCGTGACGATCGCACTCGCCAAGCCGTTCAAGGGGACGGTGGAGGTGATCGCGCACGGCGGCGTCGGGGGGGTCGACGGGGCGTCGAGCAGCGGCGATTCCTCGTGGATCGTCAAATAGATCGGCGGCCCGGCTGGTCCTCGAAGTCCGAATCCCACCCATCGGCCGAACCTGGAAAGTCGAGGCGAGCCGGAGCGACAGCGTGGGATTTCGGAATAGCCGATTGACACCTCTGCAAGGCCAGGTCAACACATGCACCGCGCGAAGCGGGTCCGGGTCGCGACCCTCCGGACCGCCGTCCGTCCGCGAACGGGCCGACGGCCGGGCCGTCTATTCCTATCTTCCCGGAGCCGGCCGGGACTCTCCGATGACTGATTCCCGGTAATCACTTCTCTGCTGCCGGACCGCATTGCCCGATCTCGCGGCCGGTCGCCGGGGGCCTGCAGCTAAGAGAAAGGATCCTGCCCGCCACGGCCGTAGCCATGGCGGGCTGGGGCCTCGGGTCGATCAGCGCCTGATGAATCGATACTTGACCAGCATGCCGCTCGCGATCCAGTAGCCGGCGCCGAGGCCGACGACGGCCCCGACGATCCCCGCCGACTGCAGGCCCAGCGCCCCGGCCGTCAGCGCCGCCAGCAGAAAAAAAGATCTAAGACACCCATCCTTCGCGATACGCAAACGTGAGACTATTGACTCCGCTAATCGATTTGATATTCTGTACACTGGTGTTTTTGCGATCAGTTTCATGGTTGATCGGAATCGGCTGGGAGCGATAGCCTCATGCCTGCCTACTCTCGTCGTCAAATCGTGGTCGAGGGTGAGATTGGTGTCTACCATTGCACCGCACGCTGTGTCCGGCGGGCCTTTCTCTGCGGCGTTGATCCTCTCACAGGCAAGGATCATGAACACCGGAAGGATTGGGTTCGCGAACGGATGCGAAAGCTGGCATCGATATTCGCAATCGATGTCTGTGGCTATGCCGTGATGAGCAATCATATGCACGCTGTATTGCGCATTCGGCCTGACCTCGCGGAAACCTGGACGGCCCAAGAGATTGCAGTGCGCTGGATGCGCCTTCATCCGCCGAGAGACCCCGTGACGGGCCGCGCCGCCGAGCCCGCGGAGTGCGATCTGAATGCGATAATCACCAATCCAGAGCGTGTCGCCCAGCTTCGCAAGCGGCTTTCGAGTCTTTCGTTGTTCATGGGCCGTCTAAGCGAGCCGATCGCCCGCCGGGCGAACCGCGAAGACGGATGCACCGGCCGATTCTGGGAAGGGCGGTTCAAGTCGCAGGCATTGCTCGACGAAGCCGCGATCCTTTCGTGCAGCGTATATGTCGATCTCAATCCCGGGGCTTTCAGACACCCATCTTCCCCGTGAGGCCACGAGGTTCAAACCAGCGCCGCGCGGGCGATCCTTTTCCGTGGGATACTTGACGGGGCTGACGATTTGACATTTTTGTCATTACTGTCATTGAGGAAAAGCGCCAGCGTTATGGGGGGATGGCTTCCGGCCTTCGCGCCCGCCCCAGCACGGCGCAAGGCCGCCTGGCGCAGCGCCTCGCTCAAAACTCGGTCGGCCCGGATTGCTTTCACGACCTCGCCCGGCTCGTTCTTCTCGCGCCACAACTGCTCGACCAACCGTTCGGCCTCGGGTCGCAAGGCCGCGGCCTCGCGCCGGGCCTGGTAGCGCATCTTCAAGCGGCGCGGTATCCCACAGTCGAACCGTGCCGTCTCCTGAGCCCGACGCCAGCGTCGCGCCGTCGGGGCTGAAGGCCAGCGACCAGACGTAGCTCTTGTGCCCGGGCAGCCGCACCACCATCCTCGCCCCGCGCCAGGTCCCATAGCCAGACCGCCCCGTCGCGGCCGGCCGTGGCCAGGCGCGTGCCGTCGGGGTGGAAGGCGACTGCGAAAACTTGATCGGTATGTCCGCGCAGCACCTGGGAAGGTGGCAGATCGAGGGCGGACGTTAAAGGGGGTGCCAGCCCCTCACGCTCCACGTTTCCGATCTGCCACAGGCGGACGGTGTGATCCGAGCTGCACGTGGCGAGGAGGCGGCTGTCGGGACTGAAGGCGGCCTTGAAGACGCCTTGCTCGTGACCGCTGAATCGGGCAGTCGTCTCGTGCGTCCGCGCATCCAAGAGCAGTACCGTCTTCTCATCCGCGGCCAGGCCGGCCAGCCAACGGCCGTCGGGGCTGTACGCCAGGGACGAGCCTTCGGTCGAGAAGAGCGAGTTGCCGGACGCAATGTCGAACACGGTCAGGCGCAACCTGTTGCCGGGTCGACCATCGTCGCGGCCACTCTTGTTCCGTCTGGACTGACCGTGACCGCCACGCGGTAGAAGTTTCCGTCGGGCAACCAGATTTCCTTGCGAAGCACGGGCCGTCGCCACGTCCCAGATCCGCAGCCGGTCATCCACGTAGCACGCCGGTCACCAGCCATGTTCCGTCGGGGCCGAAGGCCAGGTCCCACACGAAGGATGGGTGGGGCAAGGTCGCGCACGGCTCGCCGGTCGCCGCGTCCCACAAGCGCACCGTGTGATCCCAGCTTCCCGAGGCCAGCCAGCGGCCGTCTGGGGCTATAGGCCATCGGGTAGATGTAGCCCTGGTGTGGCCGCGCAGCACCGGCAAGGTTGCCCGCGGGTCCACGTCCCAGATCCGCACCGTGTCGTCCCCCCTACTCGAAACCCGTGGTGGAACTGACGGAGGCCAGCCGGCGGCCGTCCGGGGCGAATGCCACCTCGACCACATGCGCCCGTGTGGCCGTGCAGGACCGCCATGTCCTGCCGACCCCTGGCCCGCCACACCCGGATGGCACGGTCCTCGCCCGCCGAGGCGACCTACTGCCCGTCCGGGCTGTACCGGCGGTGACGACCTCGCTGGAATGGCGGTCGTAAGCGGTTCGACCTCCTGGCCCGTCCTCGGCGTCCCACTGCCGCACCGTCGTGTCCGCGGAGGCCGTCACCAGCCGCGAACCGTCCGGGCTGAACGCGACGCCCAGGACCTTGCTCGCGTGCCCCCGGCAGGTGGCCAGCAGCGCGCCGGTGGCCGCGTCCCACACGCGCGCCGTCCGATCCTCGCTGACCGTGGCCAGCCGCGAGCTGTCGGGGCTGAAGGTGTAAGCCCAGATGGCGCCGTCGTGGCCGTTGCAAATCGCCGTTTGCTTCCCGGAGGTCGCGTCAAACACCGCGAGCCGCCTCTGCTTGCCGTCAACCTACAACTCCCAGCCGCGTGCCGTCCGGACTCACGACCACTCCATAGGCTCCTGTCGGTCGTCGGCCGGACGCGACAGAGCACCTGCCCGGCGATCGTCGAGCAAGTCAAAGGCCGTGTTATCGACCCACGCCGCTACCCGAAGGCCGCGGCTGGTTTGGGTGACGGTGACCTCGCGCCTGCGTTCGTGGCCTAGCGGCACAAGACTTGGCGGCTGGGGCGTGGAGTGTGGAGAGTCTCCCCACGGCTCCAGGTCCGTGATGCGCAAGCCGGCGGCGGTCAAGACCCCAACCCGGAGCCGGTCCGGGGCGGCGATCAGGAAGCCGATCCTCACCGGCAGGCAACGGGGCCATCGCAGAGCTGTCATCGAGCCGGTTGTGCAGGTGCCGCCATTCCCAACCCCGCAGAACCTCCGGCGCTGACTTCGAGGTGGCGGTCGGCGTCGGCCACGTCGTGGTTCTCGAGCGCCGCGCTGGCGGCGGCCAGGGAGGCCCGGTAGGCCTGGTACAGGGCCGCCTGTTTCTCGGCGTCCGCTCGTCGCGAATGGGCGTCGCCAGGGCCCGTTGCTGGTTCGCCAGGTCCCGTTGTTCGTGCGCCAGGTCCCGTTGGTGGTTTGCCAGGTCCCGTTGTTCGTTCGCTTCCAGCCATTTCCAGGTGACCCCAGCCAGTCCCCCGAACAGCGACGACGGTGAGAAGCGCGACCAACAGCGCGACCAGCGGCCGGCGCCGGCATGCGCGGGCCAGCCGCGCGACCGCCCCCACCGGCCGCGCCATCACTTGTTTCCCCTCGCGGAACCGCGCCAGGTCTTCGGCCAGCGCCAGGGCGCTGGGGTAGCGACGGCTGGGCTCCTTCTCCAGACAATGCAGCGTGATCGCTTCCAGGTCGCGCGGCAAGCGGGGCTCGCAGGCGGCGCGGCCGGGTCGGCTCGTCGGACGTGATCGCCCGCAGCAGCTCCAGGGTGCTGTCGCGCTGGAACGGCAGTTGCCCCGTGAGGAGCTGATAGAGCATCACCCCCAGGGCGTAGATGTCCGTCGCCGGCCCCACGAGGGCGCGCTTCCCGCCGGCCTGCTCGGGGGCCATGTACCCCGGCGTGCCGACGAGAAAACCGCTCTGCGTCAGCGTCTGGCCGCCTTCGATCGGCTGGGCGAGGCCAAAGTCGGTGATCTTGGGAAGGATGAGGGACGAGGGATTCCGAGAGGGATGAGCGATGAGGGATGAGCGATGAATTCGGAACGGCTCGACTCTCTTTCATCGTTCATCCTTCTGCCCTCATCCTTCTGCAAGCAGGATGTTCGCTGGCTTCAGGTCCCGGTGGACGACTCCTTCGCTGTGCGCCACGTCGATGGCACGAGCCAGGGTCTCGATGAGTGCGGCCGCCTCGCCCGGAGGCCAGGGCTTGCCATCCAGCCGGTTGGCCAGGCTGCCGCCCTCGACCCACTCCAGGGCAAGGAAAGGCCGGCCTGCGTAGCTGCCGATCTCGTAGACCTGCACGATGTTGGGGTGCTGCACCCGGGCCCCCAGCTCTGCCTCCAGCCGGAACCGCAGCTCCTGGGTGGGGGACGCGAACTCGCCCGCCAGCACCATCTTCAGGGCAGTCAGCCGGTGGAGGCCCCGGTGCCGCGCCTTGTACACCACCCCCATGCCCCCGCGCCCGACCTCGGCCAGGATGTCGTAGTCTCCGACCTGCCTGGGGGCGGGGAGAATCACCGGCGCGGCCTCGGGGTCTCTTGTGCGCGCGGCAGACGTGGCGTTCGTCCGACTCGCGCAAGGCGCGAACCGCCGAGCGGCGCTGGGCCGGGCTGACAAGCACCTCTGCCCCGTGCTGGCAGCGATTTGCTGGAGCCGCGCCAGCAACCGATCGTCGGTGGCCAGTTGATCGATCCGGCCGCAACAGGCCGGGCACTCGCCGAGGTGGCCCGAGACTTGCGCCACCTCCGTCTCGGTGAGCTGGCCCGAGGACAGCGCACGCAGCGCGTCGTCACCCGGATGGTTCAATGGCAATGGGGCCTCGGTCATGACAAGCGTGTCTGGGTTCATCGGGCAGCCAATCGACAACGCGACCTTGCAGTAGAGAAACGCAAACGGACGGAAAACCTGACACGAAAAGGGATGAGGGATGAGGGATGAGGATTCAATCAATTAGTCCTTCCGCCTTCTGACGGTTGCGCGCGAGCACGCGCGACTTCGCCGCGTAGACCGCGGCCACGGACAGACCCAGCTCTTGGGCCGCCTCCGCGCCGCTGAGCGCCGTCCAAGGCAACGCGCCGGAAGGCCAAGACCGTGATCGGCTCGAACTCCGCTTCGATCAGGTCCAGCAGGCAATTCACCACGTAGCGATCGTGTTCCTCATCCCACTGGCGATTCAGCTCACTGTCGGGGTCCTCGATCTGCTGGAGGGCCGCGGTGGCGCCGCTGCCGCCGCTGGCGTGGGTGCTCGCGTCAATTGCCCGCCAGTAATCGCCCGTGCGGCTACAGACGATGGTGCGCAGCCAGGCGCGGAAGGCACCGCGTCGGCCGGAGTGCTGAAAGCCGGGCAGGTGCCTGACCACGCTGAGCAAAACGTCCTGGCTCAAGTCCTCCAGGTCGCACATCGGCACACCCTGGCGATTGAGCCAACCGAGGATCAGCGGACGATACAGATCCGTCAGGTGCTTCCAGGCATCGGTCTCGCCGGTCTGGGCACGGAGCAGCAGGCTTTGCCGCGTCTCGCTCATGGCGCCATCTTACCCCCCTCGGGCCGCGCTCCGGACAATTTTGCATTTTTTTAGACGACCGGCGTCAGGTTTTTCCGCTGGCCACCGTTTTCTGTACTTGTTGAGGATGAGACCGGTCCGACCTGCTAGGGCGCCCTTGGGGCGCACAGGAAGAAGAAGATGGCCGTGCCGGGTACATCCGCCTGCTCGACGCCGGAGGCGACCAAGCCAGACGGTCGCGAAGAGGTCTCTAAAACGTCTGGGGCGACCGACTGCCACGCCCCGGAGCCACGCTCCCCGACGAAGTTAGACTCGTTCCGCGCATTGTCCATATTAGTAACTTCTCCGCGATCCCGCAGGAACTCGGCAACTCCGTGCCGGTCGCGACCCACCAGGCCGGCACGCTGGTGATGCTCCGCACCTTGTTGCTCGTTGCGTAGACCCGCAGCCCACATCTCGAACTCGTTGAGGTCACAACCATGGCGAGGTTTTGGCGCAGATCCCCGGCCAAAAGCCGGGTGAAGCACTCCCGGCGCGCTCTTGGCCGTAAGCTCACGAGGTGGAGCAGGCCGTTCCTGGAACTGCTCGAAGACCGCATGCTGCTGTCGTTCTCAGCCGACGTTTCGGGCAAGTCGGTCACGTTTACCAGCAGCAACACGACCGACACCTTGTACTTGCAGACCGACCCCGGTAGCGGGGACCTCGAGTGGAACGACAACGACTCGGGCAACTGGAACGACCTGGGTTTCATCCCCGGCAAGGGCGGCAACACCACAGTCACCCTCGCGGTGTACAACCCGGTCGTGCTCCAGACGATCGTTGGGGGGGGCGGTAATCTCTCTTTCGAGGGCTTATCTGACGGCATCAGCGACGGCATGGCCGGCTTCATCGGGCCCTCCCAGGTGTCCGTCAATGGTAACATTCACACCGAAGGCGGCGGCCTCACCATTCAGTACGTGCAGTGACTGGACGTCAGTGCGAGGTTCGTGGTATCCACGCGGCAATTAGCGGACTACTCCGAACTCTCGCTTGACCAGGAGGAGAATTCCGCCTCCACCGGCAATTCTGGCCCGATCACATTCAGCGTCGGCAACCTGGACCCGCTCAATCAGATTCTCAACGTCAACTTCCAGACGCCACAGATCAACATCGACCCCGCCGCCTTCGTCCTGGCCAATACGACCACCGGTGCTCCGGACGGCGGGCTCGTTCCGAGTCCTGAGGGTTACAAGGCGGGCGAGATCAACTTCTCGGCCACGAACGAAAGCTACAACGTGGGCGGTCTCGGGTTGCTGGGCGGCGACCTGAGTATCTTGGCCCGCGAGGCCGACATTTACATAGGCAGTTCCGCTGTTATTCGCGGCAACGACGTGACCCTCGGCAGCCAGGGGGGAGACGTCAACCTGGTCACTGCCGTGGGAAATGCCCTACCCAGCACGGGATCGACCGTAGGAAATGATGCCGTGGCTTCAAGCGCGGAAGGGCGCTGGCAAGCGCGCTGACCGCTGGTCTGGCAGTCTATCTGAACAAGTATCCGGCGCTGAAGCCGATCCTCAGTCCGAGCTTCGCCTCGTTTATGTACAAGGACGGCACCGCGCGGGTTGAGGTCGAACAGGGCGCCCAGATCATCGCCGACGGAAATGTGACAATTTCTGCGACCGCCGATTCCTTTGCCTACGCCCAAGCTACCTCTAGCGGCGCTTCGTCGAACAATCAGAGCCAGAGCAGCCTCCAGCTCAGCGTCAGCGCCGCTTACGCCCAGTCCAACACTTACGCCCAGATTGACTCGGACGCCACGATCAGCGCCGGCGGCAGCGTGACCATCGAAACCTCCGGCATCACCAACCCCAAGCCCTCCGCGGGAATCGGGCAGAACCTGACCGCGATCCCGACGCAGGGGCCGCCAGCCCAACGGAACGGGCCCCCCCCGCCCGCACCGGCCGACCCACCGACCAACGTCAAGCAGTTTGGCATCGCCGTCGGCATCTCCAACGAGACCTCTTTAGCCACCGTAGCCCAGGGAGCGACCATCACGGCCGGCGGCGATATCACGGTTAGCTCCGGTGGCGCGGGCGGCAACCAGAACAGCAATGGCAGCCAGGTCCAGACCCAGAGCTACCGCGATGGGTCCGCCGGCGTTGCCATCGACATCAACCTGAACTTCACCAACGTGCAAGCTGAGGTGGACGGCTCGCTGAGCGCCGACATTTCGCAGGTCAATAACGCGGGTGCAACCGCGCTAGCGTTTAACCCGTTTACCCAGGCGGACCTGGCCGACAGCATCATCGACTTCGGCCAGGCTGACGGCTACCAGACCGGTGACCAGATTACTTATCAGTCCGGCCCCGGTGGTCCCATTGGCGGGCTCACCAGCGGGCAAAGTTACTACGTCATCGTCGTCGGCCCGGAAAGTATCCGGCTGGCGAGCACGCCGGCGAATGCGCAGGCCGGCAACTACATCGTCTTCACGCCGTATCCAACCCTGGAAGTTCCCACCAGCGCTGCGCTGCCGGGCGGGGCATCCCTGACATTCGCGCCGGGACCGGCGTTGTCCGCCAGCGACGCGGACACAACGCTCACCTTCACCGCCGGCCCGACGATGAGCGGGTCTCCAGCCCTGGCGTTCACGCCGGCCCAGGCTACGAGCCCGGCGACTATCGAGCGCAGCACCGGCAACTGGCTGAGCAACGGGTTCATGCCGGGCGACGAAATCTCCGTCTCCGGAACCCTGGCCAACAACGGCATCTACACGATCGGCTCGATTTCGCTCGACGGCACTACGCTGACGCTCACCGCCGATCCGGGGTTTGTCCAGGGGCAGCCGGTCGTCTTCGAGAACAGCAGCGACGCGGGCGATCTCGGTCTGACTTTAGGGCACACTTATGATGTCGAGGTTGACGACAGTGAGCCCGATGTCATCCAGTTTACCGATCCCACCGCGGCCGATCCCACAGCGATTGTGCCCCTCAGCCAGGCCGCGACCGGGACGGTCTCGGTCACTTTGCGGCCCGTCCAGGAGATCGGGCTTTCCGCCACGCCCGGTGGCAGGCCTGTTGAGCTGTATCTCAGTCCGCAGTTTACAGGCTCAACCCAGACCGTGAGCGCCAGTCTGGCATCGAACGAGCTGGCGCTGAATTTCGTCACCGGGTTCGAGGAGGGCGACGCCTTCGTTTTCGAGGGAGCAACCAACGGGAGCGGAACAGGCGCGACGGACAATCTCGGGCTCACCGTCGGCAATCTCTACTATCCGGTCGCAGACCCGAACAACGCCAATGCGTTCTACATCGCCGGATCGCTGGAAAACGCGGTTGACGCCTACAACGATATCGCCAATGACGAATCCCCGAGCGGCGTGGTCACCCTGACCGGTTCTGCTAGCTCGTTGACCTTCAACTTCGACCCGTTGGCAAGCACGGACGGGACGAACAACACGATCGACATGGGCTTCGATGTTGGCCTCAACACGAGCTTCACCAACGGCACGGCGCTGGTTTACCAGGGGGCGCTTGGGACGACGCTCACGGGCCTTACAGAGGGGCAAACGTGCTACGCGATTCTGGACCCAGGCGACCGCCGCCAGATTCGGCTGGCAGCCACCAAAGCCGACGCCGCCGAGGCATATGAATCGGGACTGAGCACCTACGACACGGACCCGAGCGCTGCCACAGACGGCCTGGGTGAGACCTTGTTTAACGCGGGTGCCAGCACCGCGGCGACCGCGGGCGCTGCTTCCGGGCCGTATACGGTGACGGTGTCGAACAACGAGATCGTATTTGAGTTCGACCCCGGGTTGAACTATGGCGACGAAGTTGATTACGCCGGGGCTCTACCCGGTCAGCCGGCCATCGACACCACTGGCGGCAGCCCCCTGCTTGCAGGCACCTACTTCGCCGTTCCCGATACAAACAACCCGGATGCGATCGGACTGGCTACCACCTACGCCGGCAATACCATCCCTCTGTCGCTGGCCTCGGGCAGCTCAACCCAGATTCAAATCAGCATCGGCATGCCGCAGGGCCCGTTCCCGGTGACGGTGAGCAACAACCAGCTCGTCTTGCCATTCCCTGACGGCTTCACTCTGGGCCAGCAGATCACCTATCTCGGGCCTGCTAGCGGATCGCCTGGTATCGCCAATCTCGACACCTACGCCAACTATTATGTCGTTCCCGACCCGGCCAATCCGGATGCATTTGGTCTGGCCACGACCGCCGGCAATGCGGTTAGCGACACTCTGGTAACGATTTCGGGCGGGCAGACAACCGTCAACCTCGGCCCGTCGCTGCCGGCGACAACTCAGGCGATCGTCAGCAACTCGAACAACACGCTCACCTTGGCCGGCATGCCGGTGTACTTCACCGCAGCGAGCGCAGGCACGCAGAGCCTTGTCGTCGCTTCTTCTGCCAACACCGCGTTGGACGGCACCTCGCTCTCCTTCGACGCCGGCAACGACGTGAGCACGACCGCGAACACCATCACGTTCGCTTCACCGGACGGCCTCAGCACGGGCGATCTGGTGACCTACGAAAACTCCACCCAGTATCCTGACATCGGCGGCCTCACCGGTGGCTTGGATGATTACGTCCTTGTGGTCAACCCGACCACCATCCAGCTCATCCCGGCGTCCCCCATCGCTTTTACCACGGCCAGCTCGGGGACACAGGACCTGTATGTCGTCTCATCCAGCAATTCCGTTCTTACGGCCGGCACTGCCCTTTCGTTTGACGCCGCATCAGACGTGGATACGACGGCCAACACCATCACGTACACCTTGCCCTCCTCGCCCACGTCGGGACTTCATACCGGAGACGAGGTCGTTTACGTGAACACGACGGGCAACGCCGACATCGGCGGACTAACAAGCGGCCAGACGTACACGGTACTTGCCCAGAGCGGCAACACCATCCAGTTGACCCAGACATTTGCCACCGATCCAGGCTGGGATACCGGGGATGAGGTCGTCTACCTGGGCAACGGCAACGGCGCCTCGGACGTGACCGGGCTCAATGTCGGGCAGAATTATTACGTCGTCGAGCAGTCGCCGGGAGTGCTGCAACTTTCGGCCTCGCCCCTGACAACGGTCGCCCTTACTTCGGCGAGCTCGGGGACGCAGAGCCTGGTCGTCGTTTCTTCTGCCAACTCCGCGTTACAGGAGGGCACCTCGTTCTCATTCGACTCGAGCGCCGGCGTGACCACCGCCACAAACACAATCGCCTTTGCGACGCCCGATGGTCTTCGGACCGGCGACAAGGTCGAGTACGAGAACAACGGCAACTCCAGCATCGGCGGGCTGGAGAGCGGTCAGGATTACTACGTTGTCACGGTCGACCCGTCGACCATCGAGCTGACAACATCGCAGACCACGGTCGTGTCGCTCTTAACCGCGTCGTCGGTCAGCACGTCGGGGGCGACGCCCCAAGTGATCCTGGCGGCGCCCCTGGGCTCCGGCGCCGGGCCATTTGCCGACACGCGCGGCGGCGCCGTCGTCGCCTTTAGCCTGAGCAGCGCGGTCATGTCAGGCGTTGCGAGCAGCATCAGTGCCTCCGGCAATCCGAATGGCCAACTGTATCCATCACGGCTGCGCTATCGAGCAACCTCAGTGCGACCACGTCCGCGGGTCTTGGCAACGAACCGCTCCCCACCAAGTTGACCGCTTGGGGGTTGGCAACCGCAAAAGGCATCGCTTCGCAGATCGACTTCGAATTCGTCGCTGTCCCCTTTAACACCTCGGGCCAGCCTAACACGGCGTCCACTCCCCCGACTCGCAACCCGGCGGACACGGACTCGGCAAGCTCGGTGGTACAGGGGGCTCCGAGTGCCACCGGCAACACCTCCTCGTGGGAGTTCGCCGGCGCGTTCACGGTCTCGATCTCGCAGGACACGGTGCACGCGACCGTGGGCGCCACCGCAGTCATCGAGTCAGGGGCCGGCGTGAACGTTCAGTCCTCGCTCCAGCAAAAATATAACACCTCGACCCTGGGCACGCTCACGCGCTGGGGAGCAAACGGCAAGGCGTATACCGTGGCCCTGAGTGTCGGCGTCTTCGACGAGGACGTGCATGCCACGGTCGACAGCGGGGCCACGATCGACGCCTACGGTAAGGTCAACGTCAGCTCCAGCCTCACGTACCCTTTTATCTTTATTCCGGCGAGCTCAAGCTGGGAAGCGGTCACGCTCACGACCCTCAAGGATCTCGGCAAGGAGGCGGCTGGACTGCTCAACGGGGCCCTTGCGGCGGGATTGGCTAACAACACGACGCAGGCGAAGGCCGTGCCTGGTTACGAAAAGGGCGCGACGAGCGGCAGCTTGACGAGCGCCGGCGCCGGCGCCGTCACGGTTGATGTCTTCATCAACGACTGCGAGGCAACAATCGGTGATGCCGAGATCAATCAGAACACCAGCTCCGAGTTTCGCGGTACCGCCATCAACCCCAACAAGGGGCAGTCGGTCGCGGTGTCGGCCTCGACCACCTATGACAACGTCGGCATCGACGGAGTGTTTAATCTCAATCTCAGCCTGGGCAGCTTCAAGCAGGCGGTGGCAGACAAGTCCGCGAGCGGTCTGGGGGGCGTTGGGGTTTCGGCCAGCGGCACGGGGATCGGGGCCGCCATCGATGTCAACGTCATGGATAACACGACGCTGGCCCAGATCCAGTCCGGCGCGCAGATCTATATCGGTTCGAAGGGATCACTATCCGTCGACGCGACGCAATCCATCATCAGCATCAATCTGGACGGCGCGTCGGCCAATGGCGGCAACGTCGGCTTCGGCGGAACCCTGGTCTGGAACAACTTGTACACATCCACCATCGCCCAGATCGAGCAAGGCGTGGACGTCAACTCCGCCGCCGGAGACAGCGCAGGCGGTCCCGTGCAAGTGCTGGCTACCGATAATGTCATCGTTGTCGGGATAGCCGGCGGCTATGGCAGCAGCGAGCACACGGGCTTCGGTTTGACGCTGGCTGTCAACAACTTCAACCGCACGACGCTGGCCTTGATCGGCGACACCCCGGATCAGACGCCACCCCCGGGCGCGAAGGGTCAATTCAACGTCAGCGGCCTCGAGATCAACGCCGTCACCGAGGGCACCGTGGTCGGCCTGTCGTTTGCCGCGGCCAGCACCTCCTCGTCGAGCGCGGGCAGCGGGGGGAGTTCTGGCTCCAGCGGTGGGAGTGGTGCGAGCTCAGGCGGCGCCAGCTCGGCGCTTGCGGGCTCCTCGGGCTTGGCCCCCGGTTATTCCTTGCTGGCCGATCTCGGGCTGGTCGCGCCGAAGACCGGCACCGGCGGGGCTTCGAGCGGTGCCGATGCGTCCGCCACCAGCGGTCCCACGGTTGCGGGCCAGCAAAGCGGTACCGCGGTTTCCGGTGACGCCTCCCTGAACATCGTGCAGACCGATACGGAAGCCTATCTCAACGACCCGGGCACGTTCAATACCGGCCCCGCGCCGACTTCCCTCGCGATCGTCACGACCCCCGCGCCCGCGGACGACACCGCCGCTCAATTCGCCGCCCCGCCGGGCCTGACCACGGGACAGCCGGTGGAGTACGAGGCCACCGGCAACGCCATCGGCGGCCTGACCAGCGGTACCACGTACTACGCCATACCGGTGGCCGGCAATCCCGATGAGATCGAGCTGGCTAGCAGTTTCGCCAATGCCCTGGCCGGAGAGGCCGTCAATCTCGACTACTCGAAAGCAAGCGGATCTCAGACACTCACGCCGATCTCGACTGACATCGAGGCAGCCAACGAAACGACCGTCGTCAGCGTCGCCGGAGGGCTGGCGGCATCCTTCACCTCCAAAGGTAGTAATCTCGGGCTCGCCGGCGCGTTCAGCTACAACGAGCTCGAGGACAAAACCTATGCCTACCTGAGCGGCGCGACCTTGACGACCAGTCAGCTCGACGTGACGGCCACCCACGCCGGAATCATCGGCTCGTTGACGGCCGGCGCTGCCGGCGCTGCTGCCGGTGCCCAGGGCAACGGCGCGGCCGGTTCTGTCTCCGTCAACATCGTCCTGCCCGATACCGAAGCCTATGTTAAAAATGCCAACGTTCACCTGAGCGGCGATTCCAATGTGCTGGCCAACGACGACACCCAGATCTGGGCCATTGCGGGCGCCATCGGGTTCGGCGGCAAGGGGGGCTACGGTGTGTCCGCCGCGGTCAACCTCATCGGGTTTTCCTGGACGGACAGCACCGTCGCGCCGGCCGCGACCCTGGCCTTTATCGAGAATTCGACAATCGATATCGCCGCCGGCACGCTTACGGTTGCGGCGACGAGCGCCAACCCGGGGGGCACGCCGCGCATTGTGGCGGTCACAGGCGCCATCGGGGCGGGCCTCACCACTCCCAAGAGCTTGGGCGGCGCCGGCATGATTGCCGTGAACATCATTCAGGATGAGACCGAGGCGTATCTCACGAGCTCGACGGTCGTGCAGGCACCGCCTTCCAGCCGCCTGACCAACCTGGTCGTGCAGAGCCATGACGCGTCGGAAATCGTCGCGATCGGCGGCGCCGTCGGGATTGGCAATTCGACAGGCGCCGGCGCCGGCTACAACCAGATCAGCGCCACCATCCAGGCTTCCCTCGACAATACCATCGTGAACGTCTCGGGCGCCGTGACCGTGACGGCCGAATCGGAGCAGACCATCGGCGGCGTCGTGGGGGGGGTTGGTGTGAGCATCGGCACCGGCTGGGCCGTCGCCGGCTCGTTATCGGTCAACGTCATCGCCGACACCGTTGACGCCCACGTCAGCGACGGCTCGCAGGTCACCTCCGGCGGGGCCGTCTCTTTAAGCGCCAGCGACCAATCGCTCATCGTCGCCATCGCCGGCGGGATAGCGGTCTCCTTCGGTGGCAAGGCCGCCGGCGGCTCGATCAGCTACAACCGCATCAGCAACGCCATCACGGCTTACATCGCCGATTCCATGGTCCACGCCGGTGCTTCCGTCAGCCTGTCGGCCACGTCGAGCCCGCTCCTGGTGGCGTTGGCCGCCCAGGGGTCCGCCAGCGGCGCGAGCTTTGCGGGTGCCGGCACGCTGACCATCAACTCCATCGCCAATACGGTCGACGCCGACATCACCGGCTCGACAGTCACGGCTCCTTTCGGCGATGTCACGGTGAACTCGAGCGAATCGGCCTCGGAGTACGTGGTCGCCCTGGGCGTGGCCGGGAGCTTCGGCAGCAGCGCGATCGGTGCGTCCATCGCCTACAACTACCTGGGCGGCCTCTCCCCTGTCGATCCCAACGTCCTCACGTACAGCGACGGCATCCTCCCCGGCAGCATGACCGCGACCGTCACCGCGGATAGCCCGTTTTCCCCCGATACAGAGATCTATCTGCCCAATCACGGGCTTTCCACCGGGGACCCGGTCGTCTACCATGCCGCCGGCGGCAGCCCCATTGCCGGCCTGGTCGATGGCCAAACGTATTACGTCATCGTGATCGATGCCAACCACATCCAGCTCGCCTCCACGGGCGATAACGCATTCGCCGGCATTGCCTTACCCCTCTCCTCGACCGGCAGCACCAGCTCGAACCAGACCTTCACGCTCACAAGGTGGCAATCCACGCCGGCCGTGACGTTCAATCCCACGAATTCCTCGATCTCCGGCAACGAGATTTACCTCTTCAGCGCCATCCAGAGCAGCGGCACGCTGCAACTGACGTATAACGTCCCACTGCCCGGAAACGCCCCGAACATCCAGGTGAGCGGCTCCGCCTCCAGCGCCCTCTTTGGCAGCTCGCCTTCTACCTCGATCAGCTCGATCACCGGCTCGAGCGCCGCCGCCAATCTCACCACCATCAACAGCAGCAACGACAGTCTGACGGTGACCGTGAACGGCACGACGCTCCCCACGATCACGCTGGCGTCAGGAACTTATACGCCCACAGCCCTGGCCGCGGAGCTCCAGAAGGAATTGAACGGCGCCATCTTCAAACAGGATGGCCTGACAAACGGCGAAGAGCTGGTCTACGATAGCGCCGGCGGCACCAGCATCGATGGCCTGACCGAGGGGGCCAGCTACTTTATCATCCAGGCCCCCGACAACGGGATCGAGCTCGCCGCCAGCCAGGCCGATGCCCTCTCCACGCCCACCATCCCCGTCACCCTCGGCCCCAACCTGGGTAGCGGCACGGGGCACATCTTGATCCCGTTAATGGCCAAGCCGGCCGCCACGTTCGGCCCCGCCGACGTGAACGCGGTCATCTCGAACGGCACCGAGCTCAGCTTCGCCAGCGATCCCGGCCTCTACACGGGAGAGCCGGTGACTTACGACAGCAACGGCGGCTCAAGCATCGGCGGCCTCACGGACGGGACCACCTATTACGTCATTTCCGTCGATTCGAACGACATTGAGCTAGACCCCTCTCTCGCTGACGCCACGAGCTCGAGCCCCACTCAGATCATCCCCCTGACCTCCTCGACCGGCACGGGGACCTTCACGGTGCCCGAGCCGACCAGCAAAGTCTCGGCCTATATCGATAACTCGACCGTGACCGCCGGAGGCCAGGTCCTCGTTCTCTCGGGCTTCAATAACCCGACGACACTCCCCGACGCGACCACCTTGAATATCAACCCGGGCTCGGATGTCACCGTCAGCGGCGACGCCATTCACTTTGCCAGTCCCGACGGCCTGACCACGGGGCAGGAGGTCGTCTACTCGAGCGGCGGCGGCACCTCCATCGGCGGGCTGACGAGCGGCCAATCCTATTACGTCATCGTGCTCGATCCCTACACGATCAAGCTGGCCGCGACCTATGACGACGCGGTCTCCGGAACCCCCGTCCAGGTCAGCGTGGCCGGAGTGGACACCTCGACCAACGAGATCTCGCTCTCTTCGGGCAATCTCGGCTTGTACACCGGAGAGGCCGTTGTCTACAACGCCGGCAACGGAACCCCCATCGGCGGACTCCAGGGCGGCACGACCTACTACGTGATAGCCGTCGACGCGACGGAAATCATGCTGGCCGACTCGCTCAACGACGCCAATAACGACAACCCCATCACCTTGACCTCTGCTGGCACCGGCTCCTTCACAGTGCCCACCTCGTCCACACCGATCCCCCTGAGCTCCGCCGGCTCGGGCTCGAGTCAAACCATCGCGCCGCTTGACACCGCCGAGACGGCATATGTGGATCCGTACTCCCAGAGCGTCACGCTGCCGGACAACACGGTTCCCGTGGTCACGGTCGCCGTCACCCAGAACCTGGGCACGCTGACCATTACCTCCAACGACGCGCAGTTGCTGGTGGCCGGCGGCGACGCCGAAACCGGCCTGCTCGGCTCTACCCCCTCCAAGAGCGGCGACGCGATCACGGGGTCCGCGGCCGCCAATCTCACCATCACGGCCGGCAGCAACGACACTCTGATACTGTCGGCGAACGGCACGCCGGTCACGGTCACTCTGACCGCCGGGACATACACGGCTGACTCGTTGGCCACGGAAGTCCAGAACGCGATCACCGCCGCCATGCCGGCCGTCACGAGCGCGATCACGTTCCCCACCCCCCCACGGCTTCTCGACCGGTCAGGAGGTGGTCTACGACAACGGCGGCGGCACCAGCGTCGGCGGCCTGACCGACGGCATCGCATATTTTGTCATCACGGTCAACGACTACACCATCCAGTTGGCATCTTCCCTGGCCAACGCAGATCACGACGTACCGCTCGCCCTGGCCAGCACAGGCAGCGGCGACGGGCAAAGCTTCACTCCGATCCTGCCCGGTAGGGCGCTGCCCTTCGCCGCCTCGGACGTGACGACCACGAACCCCGCGGCCGACGAGATCAGCTTCGCCTCTAGCCCCAGCCTGGCCACCGGCGATGCCGTCTTTTATGAGAACGGCGGCGGCACCAGCATCGGCGGCTTGAACAGCGGCCAAACCTACTACGTGATCGAGGTCGACGCCACGCATATCAAGCTGGCGTCAACGTTCAACAACGCTGTCAACAACCAGCCGGTCTTCCTGACCTCGCCCGGGACCGGCTCGAACCAGAGCCTGGTGGTCAAACCCACCGGGTTCGACCTGGCGGGCGTGACGGTGCCCTTGCCCATCCCCATCGGCGGCCAGTTGGTCAGCGTCACGGCCGCCGGGGCGGGGGGCACCAGCAAAGCCGGCGCCGGCGCGGTCAACCTGAATTTCGTCCGCATGAATGTTGATGCTCATATCGCCAACAACTCGGATGTTCAGGCCGGGGGTGATGTGGACGTCGAGTCGAGCGACACTTCGGAGATCGGCTCCGGCACCGGCTCCGTGGCGATCTCGGTCGGCGGAGGCTTGGCCGTCAACGCCTCCGTCGGCCTGAACGATATCTCGAACAGCGTGAAGGCCTATGTGGAGGGATCAACCGCCCAGTCCGGCGGTGCCGTCAACATCACCGCCACCGAGACGGCCCAGGACATCAACGTCGTGGTCGGCGGCGCCGGTTCCGCTAGCGGCAGCGCGTTCGGCGGCTCGTTCGCCATCAACTTTATCACCAACACGGTGGACGCTCACATCGCCGCCAGTGGGGGTCTCGGCATGGGAGGCACGCCTTCATCCGTGACCGCCTCCGGACCGCTGTCGGTCCTGGCTACCGATACGGCGTCGATCGCCACCCTGGCGGGCAATATTGGCGCCAGTTTAGGCGGCAGCGGCGCCGGGGCTGCCGCCGTCGCCGTCAACGACATCGCTGACACCGACACCGCAACGATCGAAGATTCGACCGCTTCCTCCGGCGGCGCCATCACGGTAAACGCCACGTTCGCCAAGCCCACGGAGCTGCCGCCGGGCCTGGACGTGCAGATCGCCGCCATGTCCGTCAGCGGTGCGGGCGCCAGCTCGGGCGCCTTCGCCGGCTCGTTGTCGCTCAACTGGGTCGACAACACGGTCGAAGCCGAGGTGTCCAACATCGCCTCCCCCCAGTTTATCCTCGCCGGCGGCACGCTCAGTGTGCTGGCCAGCGACTCCTCGACGATCGAGTCCTTGGCCGGCGCCGTGGCCATTGCCGGCGTCGGGGCAAAGGGGGCCTCGGGCGCCCTGGGCGCCTCGGTCTCGTTCAACTACCTGGGCGGCGATCCCAGCAATCCCAGCTCCACCAAGAATAACGTCGTCCGCGCCGCCGTCGAGAACGTCACCGGCAGCTTGAAGGCCAGTCAGATCGACGTCGGCGCCAGGTACACCGGCCAGATCGACAACATCACCGTCGCGGGCTCGGCCGCGGTGGGTCAAGGCGCCTTGAACGCCTCCCTGGGCGGCTCGGTCTCCATCAACATCATCCGCAACACCACCGACGCCCATATCTCCGGCTCGCCCGACATCGCCACCACGGCCTCCGGCGCCGGCAGTCTAGACGTCGAAGCCGTGGACTCCTCGACCATCGAGGCGCTTGCCGGCGGCATCGGCATCGCCATTGCCAAGAACTTCGCCCTTGGGCTCGCCGCCCGGGTATCCGTGGCCTCCAACGAGATCGAGAACACCACCGAAGCCTACGTGGACAGCTCCCATGTGAAATCCGCGGGCGACGTCCTCCTGCTGGCCGAGTCGATGCCCTTGATCAAGGCCCTCTCGATCGGCGTCGCCGTCGCCACGTCTACCGGCGGGCTCGGCGGCATCGCCGGCTCCGGGGCCGGCGCCGGCTCGGGCGACACGGTGGAAAATTTGGTTCGTGCCTGTTTCAACAACAGCAACGTTTCTTCCGACTCGGCCGTGATTACCGTGATCGCCGCCGACAGCCCCACCATCGAGACCATCGCCGGAGCCTTGGGTGTGGGGGTGGCCAGCGGTTTCATCGGGGGTATCGCCGCTTCCGTCGGCATCTCGGTGTCCATCAACGACGTCCAGGACACCGTTCAGGCTTATAGCAACAACTCCACGGTGAACACGACCGTCGGTGACGTGATCTCCTCGGGCATGGTGGAACTGAAGGCGACCGAAAACGCGACCATCATGACCGTGACGGTCGGCGGGGCTGTCGCGGTCGGCATCGGCGGCGGTGAGGGTACCGGATTGGCCGTGGCCGGCTCGGATTCGAGCAACACCATCCAGAACAATGTTGATGCCTATGTCTCGGGCAAGAGCACGGTGACCGCCCATGGCGGCAGCGTCGCGATCGACGCCACCGACACCTCGTCGATCACCGCCGGCGGCGGCGGCCTGGCCGTGGCCGTGGGCGGGGGCAGCATCGGTTCCGGCCTCGCGGCCGACATTGGCTTTGCCGTCGCGACCAACGAGATCGAGAATTCGGTTCTGGCCTACGTCGACGACTCCACCTGTAGCACGGGATTTGGCGTGACCCTGGCCGCGACTGAGAACGCGACCATTTTTGCGGTGACCGTCGGCGGGGCCGTGGCCCTCAGCGCGGGCGCTACCGCGTTCAGCGCCGCCGGCGCCGGCGGTAATTCGACCAACGCGCTCCAGAATACCGTCGAGGCCTACCTCGCCGGCGGCGCTTCCGTGACCACCACGGCGGGCGGGGATGTCACCTTGATGGCGACCGATTCGCCCAACCTCACGGCCAAAACCGTGGCTGCCAGCGTGTCGTTCGCCACCGGTGGCGGGGCCGGCACTTTTGCCATCGGTGCGGCGATCGCCGATAACACGGTCGAAGACACGGTCGAGGCCTACAGTGCCAGCTCGACCATCAACTCGGCGGGCCAGATCGCGCTCGGCGCCATCGTGCCCACGACGGCCAGTATCCAGGCCACCTCCGTGGCGGCCAGCGTCGCTCTCACCGCTGCGCCGCTCGGCGCGGCCTTCTCCGGCGCGGGCACAGCTCCACCAATTTGGTGAACAACACGATCTCAAGCTATATCCAGGGCGCTTCCGCCAGCGCCCGGAGCAACATCACGCTTACCGCCGCGGAACACGCCCCCATCGCTTCGGAAGTCGGGGCCGGGGCCGGGGCGGGCGCCGACATTGGCGGCTCGATCGGCGTCTCCACGGCCGATAACACGGTGGAGAGCAGCATCACCGCTTACGTGGAAAACGCGAAGGTCACCTCCTCCGGAGGCCAGATTTCGATCGGCGCCAGCTCGAACGATTCGGTGATCACGCTGTCGGTGGCCACGTCCATAGCGGCTACCTTGGGCGGCGCCGGCGGCGGCGGCAATGCCACCGCGAGCGTCAGGCCCAGCGTGTTAGCCTATGCGGGTAGCGGGGCCACCTTGAGCGCCGGCGGGAATATCTCCATCACCGCCACGACGACCAACAGCGCCACGACCATGACCTATGGCGTTGCCGCCGGCTACGTCGCCGTCGGCTCGAGCACCACGACCGCCTCGGCCAGTGGCTCGGCGAATTCCTACATGGATGGCGTCATCACCGGCTGCGAAAATCTGACGGTCCAGACCACGGCGACCGATTCGTCGGATGCCGAGGCCACCGCCCTCGCGGGCGGCGTCGTCTCCGGCGCCGGCGCCGGCGCGACCGCCACCACCTCGCCCACCGTGCAGGCTTCCACGGGCACGAATCCAATCACGGTCACGAACGCCATTCTGGTCCAGGCCACGGTGACCCCCACGGCCACGGCCAAGGCCCTGGGCGTGGCCGTCGCGGTAGGAGTGGGCGTCGGCGCATCGGTCACGAATGCCATGGTCGCACCGACGGTTTCTGCCTTTGTGGGCGTGGCCAACCCGTCCGCGGTCGGCAACAGCCCGAGCGCCGCCACCATCACCGCCGGCAGTCTGACCGTGATGGCCGGCCAGGGCCAGGACCTCAACAACGATTCGACGGCTTATGCCTCCTCGGTGGGGGGGGCCGACGGCCTCCTTCTGGGCGTGGAAGCCACGAAAGCCACGGCGTCCGATACCGGCACGGTCCAGGCCTACACCGGCCCTGACGTCACGCTTCCCGACGGAGATGTCTCGATCGAGGCCATGAATCAGACGGTGCAGTCGGCCATGGCCACGGCCGGGGCGGCGGGCTTGGTCGGCGTGGGCTCGAGCACCGCAACGGCCAGCTCCGGCGTCACCACCACGGCCAACCTGGGAACGAATAACAATACCGACTCCGGACGGACTGGCGCGCTTTCTGTCACGGCGACTGGCTCGGACAAGAACGCCGCCTCGAGCACGGCCGGCAGCGGCGGCGTGCTGGCCGGCGATGCGGCAACCGCCGCCAGCAACGACACCTCGACCGTGACCGCGGGCCTGGGCGGCGGCAGCACCATCTACGCCGGGATCGTCACGCTCACCGCCACCAACATCGATAACTACGCCCCCAGTGCCAACTCCACCCTCGCCGCCGCCCTGGGCGGCAGCGGCGCCAAGGCATCCGCCACGGACACCAACCCATCCGGATCGCCGTCGCCTACAAGTGCGACCGTGAACATCGGAGACACCAATGTGGACAGCACCGCCATCATCGCTTCGGGCACGGTGACGGCAACGGCGCAAAACCAGTTCGTCGAAGCCGCGGGCAGCGGCGCCGCCGGCGGGGCGGGCGGCGTGGCCAACGGCTCGGCCGTTCTTTCCTTCGCCACCCTCATGGGCAATTCGAGTGTGAACCTGGGGAACAACGTCAGCATCACCTCGGGGACCGATCCCAACACCGACCCCGGCGGCATCGATCTCTGCGCTTCGAGCACCCTCAATACCGACGACACAGTCACGCTCATCGCCGCCGGTGGCATCGAGGGCGCCGGCACCAATTCGAATCTTGACGCCACGCTCACCAACTCCGTTACCACCGGCACCGACGACAACTTGACCACCAGCGGCAATATCGGCCTGGGCACCTACACCACGGTGGATGCTCAGACCAACTCCGAGGTGAACACCTACGGGCTGGCCGCCGTGGGCGTCGCCCTCGCGACCACCGGCGTGACCACGACCCAGTCGGTCACTGTGGGCAACAACACCACCCTGTCCGCCTTCGGCAATGTCAATCTCACAGCCGGCAACGAACCCACGGGGTTGTTCAGCACGAGCATGACCGGGCTCTCGAACGCCGAGAGTTACTTCATCGGCCTGTTCGCCGTTCCCCAGGCCACGGCCGTGACCACCTTGGCTTCGAACGCTACTCTGACCATCAACACAGGCGCTGTGATCGACAGCGGGCAGAACGTCACCATCGGCGCCTACCGAGTGCGCGCCCAGTCCCTCGGCCAGCGGCACAGCGTACTACGACACGTCCGCCTTATCCACCTCGGCGAGCTCGAGCACACCCACCGAGTCGACGTTGTCGAGCGTGACCCAGAACGGCACCATCACCGCCGGCATCTACCACGAGCTGGATATCAGCATTCCCAACGCGCAGAACTCGGGCATCTACACTACTCCCGACCCGCAGAATTCGAGCAGTCTTAACCCGATCCGGGTGAATCCCGATGGGTCCCCGTCCGCGCCCTTCATGGTGACGTTCGACTCGAGCTTCAGCCCATCGAGCGAGGACCCATATTTCAGCTCGCAAGACGACGCCACCGCGTTTGACGCAGGGACGTCGACCTCGCCGGTCGGTGCGCTGGTCTTCTCTCCGCTCTATGCCGCGGGGGGCACGGTGACGGTGAACGCGAACACCCTTTCGGGTTACGGGCCCATCACCGCCTATGGCGGGCCCACCATCTCCATCACGAACGCAAGCCCCGATTATCTCGTCTTTGACACGATCACCATTCCGTTCTTGCCGGGTGGAGAAGTGCTCTTCACAGGGGCGGCGGGCCAGACGGCAGCCACCATGGCCGGAATGAAGATCACGCAATCGGGATCGGGCGAAAGCCCGGTCGTGACCATCAACGAAAACTACCCGAACCCGGTCGGCACTTCCACCACCATCCCCGGCCCCGGCCCGGCGGTCTACTTGAACGGCGACATCAACAACCTGGGCGGACAGGTTGCCATCACCAACGTCGATGGCTCGGTGGCGCAGTTGGGCGCGATCAACGCCGAGCAAGTGAACATCACCGCTCCCAATGGCGTCCTGATCATCAGCCCTTCCAACCCCGTCGAAATCACCGGCTCGGCGCCGTACGCCGAGTGGGCTGACGAAATCCTGTGGCCGGGCGGGAACCCCACCCAGGGCTCGCCAAACGGGAACTTGGGCGTCGCCTGGGTCGCCAACGCGGTGTACAACGCAAGCGGCCTGTACACAACCTCCGACTTCACCGCGGTCCTCATCGGCCATGCCGGTGATGCGCCCTACGTGATTAGCGAGGTCTTTTATGGCGGAGACCTGCCCTGGGTCGGAACTATCTCGCACGATGGCAGCTTGGCAACGGCCGACCAGGACAGCCCGATCGGCCAGGCCTACGCGATCTCGGGCTCGGCCGGCGGCAACGACGGTTATTTTCCCGATGTCCCCGCCGAGTCGCTCAGCGAGACCGCGTCGTACAGCTCGGCAAACCTGTCGGGCAGCCAGGCCAGCGCCATCCACGCGGCCCAGATTATCATCAACGCCGATATCATCGACCTCGATAGCGCCATCACCGTCGGCCAGCCCAACGCCTGGTCGGTCGATCTGTCAGCGTATCTCTCGCCCCTGATCGCAGAAGACCGGACACGCTACGACGAATTTGGCGGCAGTCCGCTCTTTGACCTGCCGGTGGCCCCGGTGGTCTCCACCGACTCCACGATCACCGCGCAGTACAACGCGGCCTCGAACCAGATCATCCTCGATAACGTCAGCGCCTCGTCCGGAGGCGGGTCGTTCACCATGGACGGCGCGATCATCAGCACCAATACTCTGGGCGACATCCACGTCAACGGCGGCTTGGGCGCGGTGACCATCGACAACGAAACGGGCATCCCGGTGGTAGTGCAAAACGTGTCGGCCGGCACCAACTCCCTGAACTCAACTGTATCGAGCCAAGTCGATGTCATCGACACCAACCAGCCGCCGGCCTCCCAGCAGAGCCTCTACATCTACCAACCCGGGGTGGGCACTTCTACCTACCGGGGCACGGCGAGCGAGACCGAGACAGAGCTCCTGGCGGGCCCTCACGTCTTGTCCCCGTCCGGGACGACGGCGACCTACTTTCCCGAGAGCGGCCTCCGCTTTCAGTGGCAGCTCCAGGCCAATCTCACCCGTGACCTCGGTATTGGCTACGATTCGAAGGGCAACATCACCAGCCTCTCGCCCGGAAACTGGGTTTTCTCGACCCCTGCGGGCGAGCTCAATGCGAACGACCCATGGGTGTACCTCGATGACGGCAGCCCCACCGCCGTTGTCAGCGACATGAGCACCCCGACCGGCAGCATGATCAACGACCTTTCCCTGGAGTCCGACGACTTCTCCGAAACGATAACCGGGTCGGCGACGTCGGGGTACTCCCAGGGCGTTAACTACCACGACGGGGACTACGGTTTTGCACCGACCAGCCCGAAGATGACCGACAGCGGCGGGGTGATCGATCCCTGGATCTACAGTTACATCGACAGCGCGACGCTCACTCTGACCAACTCCGTCAAGGCCGACAATCCCATCGGCATTGATTTCTCCGGGTTGACCAGCGGCCAGGTCACCATCAACTCGAACGCCCCGGTCATCCTGGCCGGCGACATTGTGAACCCCAATGGCAACACGACGATCACCGCCCAGGGGAGCATCACGAATCTTGCAAACGCTTCTCTGGTGTCGAACAACCTGACGCTCAAGGCGACCGGAGGCAGCAGCGCGGTTCAAGCTGTGCCCGCCCTGGCGCAGCAGCTCTGGAATAACGCCACCGGCGGCACCTTCACGCTCTCGGTTGACGTGAGTGGCCAGATCGAGACGGCTGGCCCCCTGGCCTATAATGTCACCACGCCCGAGCTCCAAGCAGCGCTCGATGCCCTCCCGGGCGTGCACGCCAGTGTGACCGGCGCGGGCACGGCGGCTGACCCCTGGCTGATCACCGGCGTGTCGGGCATTACCGTGAGCGACCAGGGACTTCAGGCCGGCAGCGCCACCGTGGCAACCGTCGCAGCCGGAGAAGAGCGGCTGTGGAATTTGGCGGACGGCGGCACGTTCACGATCACCGCGACCGCCGGCGGCACGGCCGAGACCACCGGCTCCCTGGCTTATAACGCCGGCTCAGGCGCCGTGCAGACGGCCCTCAACATGCTGGCCGGCGTCCAGGTCACGGTGACCGGCGCGGGCACCGCCGGAGACCCCTGGGTCATCATCGGCACCGGCGTTTCCAACCTCGCCACCAACGACGCCGGTTTGTCCTTCCAGAACACGCAGCAAGCCGAGCCCACCGGGGCCATGGAGTTATTCAACGACGCCACCGCCGGAACCTTCACGATCTCCGCCGACGTGAACGGCACGACCGAGGTCACCGATCCCCTGGACTTTGACACCAGCTCCGGACAGGTTCAAGCGGCGCTCGATGCGCTCGCCGGCGTGCACGCCACGGTGTCCGGCGGCGGCACTGCCAGCAACCCCTGGATCATCACCGGCACCGGATTCTCGTCGCTGGCGGTCAACGATTCGAGCGTCACCACCACGGTCCAGCCCGCGCCCGCCGGGGCCCACGAGCTATTCAACAACGCGACCGGCGGTACCTTCAAGATCTCCGCGACCACCACCGGCGGCACCGAGACCACCGCGGCCATCAACTACAACGCCACGGCCGCCACCGTCCAGACGGCGCTCAACAACCTCATGGGTGTGACGACTTTGGTGACCGGCGCGGGCACCGCCGCCGATCCCTGGATCATCAGCGGCACCGGGTTCACCGCATTGTCCGTTACCGACGCATTGAACGGCACCAGCGCCAAGAGCACGCTCACGGCCGTGCCCGCGGGCGCCCAGCAGTTGTCGGTCAGCAGCAGCGCGGGCGCGTTCACGATCCAGATGACCGTGAATAACGTGTCACAGCAGGCAAACCTTCCCGCGGGCATCGGGGCTGCGGGGGTGCAATCTGCCCTGGACGCCATGGGCTCCAGCGTCTCGGCGACCGTGACCGGGCTGGGCACGACCGCCGACCCATGGTTAATCAGCGGCTCCGGGGTCTCCACGATCACCGCGGCTGCCGTTCGGCCTGTCCGGGGGCAGCAGCACGCTCGAGGCCGCGCCCACCGGAGCAATCCAGCTCTGGAATAGCGCGACCGGCGGAACTTTTCAGATCACCGCGACCTTAGGCGGCACGCCCGAGAGCGCCACCGTCCCCTTCAATGCCACCGCTGCCGAGCTGGAGACGGCCCTGCCCGGCGTGACCGTGACCGGCTTGGGGACCGCAGCCGACCCCTGGCTTTTGAGCGGCAGCGATTCGTTGCAGATCATCACCGATGACTCCGGCCTCTCGGGCAGCAGCACGATTCAGTTCGTGCCTTTCGTGCAAGAGGAGCTCTCGAATAATGCCAGCGGCGGCACCTTCACCATCTCGGCGACGGAGAGCGGCTCGACCGAGACGACCGGCGTCCTCGCTTACAACGCTTCCGCCACGAGCGTGCAAAATGCCCTGAACGAGCTGGCAGGTGTGCAGGTCACCGTGACCGGCGCGGGCACTGCCGCCGACCCCTGGGTCATCACCGGCACCGGCTTTCAGTCGCTGGAGACCAACGACTCGTTCGTCGGGCGGCGGCGGCACAGTGGCGCCGGTTCCCCCGGGTGCGCAACAGGTGTCGACCACGGCTTCCGGCGGCGAATTGACGATTCAGATGACCGTCGGCAACCAGGTGCGGACGGCCACCTTCGCCTACAATGCCAGCGCCGCGACGGTCGAGGCTGCCCTTGACGGCATGGACCCAAGCGTCTCGGCGACGGTGACCGGGCTGGGCACGACCGCCGACCCATGGTTAATCAGCGGCTCCGGCGTGTCGGCGCTCAGCGTGGTCCCATTCGGCCTGACTGGCGGCAGCAGCACGCTAAGTGCCGCGCCCGCCAATTCCCAGCTCCTCTGGAACACCGCCACCGGCGGGACCTTCACGGCGTCGGTGTATGTTGAGTTGCAGCCTGTGACAACCGGGGCGATCGCTTACAACGCCAGCGCCGCGACTCTTGCTGCGGCGCTGAGCGCGCTGACCGGAGCGCCGGTCAGCGTGACCGGCGGGGGCACCGCCACGGATCCCTGGGTCATCAGCGGATTCCCCTCGGCTTTTACCACCAACGACTCCGGCCTGGCTGGCGGGGTCATCGGCAGCGCCGCCGCGCCGCTGAACCTGCAGACAACCGCCGAGGGCGTCCTGAACGCTCAGGCGGGAAACCAGGGCGTGTACTTGAACCTGGGCTCGGCGGCCCTCGTCGACCAGGTCACCGCCGGGACTGCGGCCAGCGGCTACGGCGACGTGGTCTTGAGCGCCACCGGCGATCTGGACCAGGCACCCGGTCTGCCGGCCGGCACGATCAACGTCACCGGCGACAACATCACACTCACGAGCACTCAAGGCGGCATCGGTTTGACCGCGCCGCTGGACTTGAGCGCCAATGGCACGCTCCTGGCCAACGGCGGCATACTGGGCGGAGCCCTCACCGCCAGCGCCCTGAACGATATCAGCGTGGAGCAAGACACGGGCAATCTCATTATCAACACCATCTCCTCAAACGCCGGCAACGTCGTCGTGGATGTCACGAACGGCGCGATACTTGACGCCCGCAGCCAGACGCCGGCCCAGGTGCTTTCCGACTCCCAGATCGAGCAGGTCTGGTCGAACTTGCAGTTGAGGGACGACAACGAAACCTCGACCACGCTTTCGAGTGCGCAGATAAGTGACGATCAAACCATCGCCGTCTTCGAGAACCAGGTCGACGTCAATTACCTCCAGTACTGGCAGCTACTCGATAACGGCACGGTGCAGAACAGCACCTACAGCCTGGACTCGACTGGCCCAGCGGGCACGATGGCCCTGCAACTGTTCCGGCCGCGGACGGTCGCCGCGCTCGAGGCCGCGGACAACAACAGCAACCCGGCCGATGCCAACCCGACCGATGCCCAGATCGAAGCCTACGCCTTGGGCGTTTACCAGCAGACGGTCAGCTTCCTCAATGACAACCTTCCCGCCAATTGGATGAGCCTGCCCGACTTCCAGATGTTTAACCCCAACTACCAGTACACCGCGACCACGGCCCAGGTAACCGCCCTCACCCAGAACTCGGGCTGGACCGAGGCCGAGCTGATGTATACCGTCAGCGCGACAGGCCTGTCGGCCGCGGCCACCAGCACGCCTGTGGGCACGACCACCCCGAACGTCTCGGGGCACAATGTGACGCTCGATTTGAGCGGCGGCATCGGCGAGCTCGCCGCGCCCGTCGTGGTCAGCGTGGCCGATTTGCAGAGCGGCAATCTCACTGAGGCACAGAAAGCGGCCCTGGCGCTGGCGACGGCGCCGGGCGATGTGCTGCTGCAAGGCACCGACGCCATGGGCAACACCGTGACCTTCGAGCTCGGCCAGCAGCCGGCCGGAGTCACGCTCACGGGTCTTAGCCTCACGCAAACCGCGCCGCTGTTTGTCGCCGCCACCGGCACCTTCAATGCCACGGCCGGAGCCAGTGTCTTCCTGCAGAGCACCGGGAGCGCAGGCCAGGACCTGAGCATCGGCCGGGTGACGACAACGAGCGGAGACGTCAACATCACGGCGCCACAGAACATCCAGAGCGCGGGCACTTCCGGTCTGCAGATCAAGACGCCAGGCAACTTGACCCTTCTGGCCGGCACCGGCGACCTGGGAACCGACGAGAGTACGCCGCTGGTTGTTCAGTATGGCGGTCTCATTGAGTCGGCCAGCGCGGGGCAGGACATCTACCTCCAGCAGATTGGTGGGGACCTGAATTTTGACCGCATCGTGGCGAACGGCACCGTGCAGCTCACGGACTTGCAAGGCGGTCTCTATCAAGAGATCGCCGATCTGCCCTTGGTTGCCAGCTCGTTAACATTCAACGTCCAGAACGGCGTCAACGGATCTGGTCCAAACAGCAAAATGCCTCTTCCGCTCGAGGTCCAGCTCAGCTCTCCCGCAACGATCGTCGGCCAGGCGGGGAAGAGCATCAACATCGACAGCGCTCAGGGCTCGCTCACGGTGGGCGGGCTGACGTCCATCGACGGCCACAATTTGGATGGACTGAATTCCAGCTCGGGCGACGTCACTCTCGAGTCGGCACTGTCGATCCTGGACGGCATCGATCGCTCGAGCACTGACAAGACCGTCGACATCACGGCCAATAACATCAGCCTGACCACGGGTGGAACAACGGGCAATATCGGCTCTTCCCCAACGGCCCCCCTCTATATCGATACGCGGGACGAGCTAACGGCCACGACCAACCAAAACGCCTACCTCGTCGAAACGAACGGTTTTTTGATGCTGAACCAGGTCAATGCCTTGTTCGGCACGGTGTTCCTCATCGCGCCCTCAGGGAGCCTTCTCAACGGCGCCGCCGCAGGTCCGAACGTCGTCGCCGTGAATGCCTACCTCTCCGCAGACCAGAACGTCGGCACGATTTCGAAGCCAATCAACACGGAAGTCAGTTACCTCGAGGGGAACGCCACGTCCGGCTCGTTCATCGTGAGCAACACCGGGGCGGCCGTCGTCGGCGGGTTCGAAGGCGGAAACGTCTCCGGAGACGCCGTCCAAGCAGGCGGCGAGGTCCTGATCACGACGCACAGTCCTTTGACCGTCAGCCATCCCATGATCAGTAACGGGGACATCATCCTCACCGCCACCTACGTCGCGGCGGACGACGGGACTGATGATGTCACGATCGGGCCCGGAGTGACCGTCCAGTCGGCCGGTGTGTACGTCAGCGGGGTGTTGCAGTCCGGCACCGGCAACGTCTTTTTGCAGGGTGGCAACACCGTGATCATCGACCCGGGCGCCACCGTCCTGGCGGCAAGCACGGTCACCATCCAGGACAACTTCGGTGGTGGGGACACGTCGGGGTCAACAATCGTCCTCGACGGCACCGTGACCGCGCCGCAGATCGACATCGACGGCAGCCCCTACGGTGACACCTTCGACCTCGGAGGTGTGTTCTACGGTGACGTGTCGCTCCAGGGGGGCGCCGGCAACGACACCATCAACGTCAATCCGGACGGCATTGAGAACGAATTGACGGTGAACGCCGCCGGCGGCAGCAGCAACCGGCTGATCGTCGACGACTCCGGCAACATGACCACCAGCTACACCGACGTCGTCGTCACCAATGACAGCATCACCGGCTTCGGTCCTGGCGTGATCGACTATTCCGCCATCGTAAGCTTCACCGACCCCAGCGGCAACGACGGCATCCTGCTGATCGGGCCGGGCGTGGGCGGGAGCACGTTTAACGTCCAGAGTACGCTCGCGGGGAGCACCACCGAGATTCAGACTCTCGGCGCGAACAATACCATCAACGTGGGCAGCAACGAGCCCATGACGGGCGGCATCGTAGATTACATTCAGGGTGCCCTCACTGTCGTTGGCAATGGCGCCGATACGATGAACGTGGATGATACAGGCAGCACCGCGGCCAAGACCGCCACGCTCTCCGCCACGACGCTGACCGGCATGAATATGGGGCCGTCGGGCATCACTTTTTCCGGGCTGGCGACCCTGATTATCTCGCTGGGCTCGGGTGGAACGACGGGCAATAAGTTCACCATCGCCGTCGCTGCCGGCACATCCCTGCCCGCCAACACGTTCATCAACGCCGGCTCCGGCGGCCACGACATGATCAACACCTCGTGGGCAGGGGACTGCAACGGCAGTCTCCACCTTTCCGGGTTCGCGACGTCGACGATCACGGTCGGCGGCAACTTCACTGGTTCTCTCTTCTTGAGCAACCCCGGTTCCCTCAATTCAGTCACGATCGGCGGCTCACTGACCGCCACGGGCGAGCTCGATGTCTTCGACGCCGCCGACCCCAAGCTTCCACCCGAGCCCACCGGCCTGCTCGGCAACATCGGCACCATGACCGTCGGCGGCTCGATCGCCGGGCTGGTCCAGGTCTCGGGCAACATCACCACCCTCGACGTCGGCCCGGCCGATACACCCACGGCCAACGGCATGAACGCCCTCTCGGGTCAGGTGATTGTGGGCGGCGCGATCACGACCGTGAGCGTCTCCGGCGATGTCTGCGGCCTCATCCAGTCGGTGTTCACCGGCAACAGCGTTTTTATCGGCGGGTCGCTGACCCCGTCCGGGATCGTCGCGGTCTCGACTCCCTACAAGCATGAATACCCAACGCTCCAAAACCTCAACACCTTGACGATCGGTCAGAACCTCGCGGGCACGCTGAACGTCACCGGCACGCTGGAGACGGCGGCTATCGGGGGTTCGATCGCGTACACAGGCATCTTGACCGCCGGCGACCTCAATAGCCTCTCGATCCAGCACGATATGGCTGGACAGATCGATGTCACGGGGATGCTCCAATCGATGACAGTCGATGGCGGGACGCCGGGGATGATCGTGGCCAACCAGATCGGGACGATCGGCGTCTATGCGGGCTATGGACCGGTGGTAGGCCGGATCGAGGAATTTGGCGTCCAGCGTCTGATCGAAGCGGCGGTGCCCTCCGCGCCATTCCCCACCCCTGCCGCGACACCGCAACCGCCCCCTGCGCCGTCACCGGCGGGGGTCACCTTCCAGTATTTCTATGAGGGCCAGATCAGCCCGATGCTCGAAGGCATCACCACATCTCCCCCGGGCCTGGCCAACCCGCAATTGACGATGCGCGTCAGTAATCACACCGGAAGCACCGCCCCCGACCAGTTCGACCTGAGCCTTGTCACCTACAGCGACACGGCCAAGTTCAACCTCGTACGGCTCGACGCCACCGGCAACTCGGGCGTCTCGGGGATCGGCAACGTGGCCGTGGTGGGTTCAATCAACATCAGCAAGACCGGCAGTACGAACTCGGCCTTGTACTACAAGCAGAACATCCCGGCGGCCGACGCGGCCGTGGTCGATGCCATCTTCTCGCAGGGCCTCTTGTCGCCCTTGAGCCCCACCGATCTCTTCGACCATTCCAGCGCGTCGGACCTGGAAAACCTCGGCCTGATACTGGTGAATCTGGAATCCTTGACGGTCAAGAACGGCAAGCTCCAGATTTGAATGCCCGGGAGCGCCCGCGGTGAGGTGTCAGGAGATCCGCTGGACCCATTGGCTCCGCCAGTCCGGAGCCTCGAATGGGTCCGCGAAATACTGGGTCTCGTGCATGACCTTGCCGTCGCGAAACTCCATGATGCTCACCGTGTATGTCGGTCTCCCTTGGTAGGTGATGATATATTCGGTAATCCAGAGATCACCTTCTCCGAGGATTCTCCTGACGTTAAAACCTGAAGGCTTGCCTGGATGATGGCTCCGTAACGCCTGTAAATTAACTCGCCCGACGATGCGCTCACCCGACTGAGGGTATTCACAGACGGCATCCTCTGCGTAGATATCGTGTTCGGCGACCTCATCTCCGATCGCCGAAGCGTGCCAGTGCGCATTGAGAACATCACGAATTTGGTCTTCTTGCACGAATTGCCTCCAACTATGGCCTGGAGTCCTTCTTCGGGGCATAGCCCTTCCATACCCATTCGAGGGCGTGCGGTAGGAACTGCGCCTGGGCATTGCCGACGCCGTGGCCAGACCCGCGGCAGAACAGGTACTGGTAGTCATACCCCTTGGCCTTCAGCACCTTGGCCATGCGATGATTGGCCTTCACCCAGTCGTGCATATCGTCCCGCATGACGTTGGGGTTGAGCAAGTCTGCGTCGCCGACAGAGATGAACAGCCGGATGGGCTTCTTGGGGCTGTCGGGAATGAGCGTTTCGTGGAAGCCCCAGGCCCCGTCGGGATACTTCGGATCGAACGGCCACGCCTGGTTCACGAACGTGCCCGAGGTCGTCAGTACGCGGTGGTAGAGATCGGTGCGGAACCAGGCCATGATGAGCGCTGCCGAACCGCCGGAACTGTTCCCCATCGCCGCGCGGCCGTCGGGGTCTTTGGTCAGCCTCACGTTGGTGTTCTTCTCCACACGCGGCAATACCTCCGTTTCGATGTACTCGGCATAGTCGCCGTTCATGTTGTCGTATTCTTTGCCGCGCTCGTGCCCTTGCGCGTCGCCGCCGCCGTTGGCAATCCAGATGACGATGATCGGAGGAATTCGCTTCTGGGCGATCAGGTTGTCGAAGATGTGCAGTAACTCGGCATTGGGCCTCCCGCCCGGACCGTCGTGGATGACCTGGAACGGCGACTCGCTGCCCGCTTTGTATTGCGATGGAATATAGACCGTGATCTTGCGCTTGTAGTCGATGTTGTGGGTCTCGACCACCAGCGTCTTCGGATTGTTCGGGTCCACCTTCCCGAACTCATTGCGGGCGATGCCTGGATTGAAGAGCTTGGTCTCCTTCGAGTCGATGACGAATTGCATCACCTTCCCCTCGGGAACGCCATCGACCTTCTTGCGTTCCGGCGCGGGCACGTACTTCGGGCCGACCACGAAATTATCGTTGGCATCGAGCGGAGGGTTTTCGCCTTCTTTCAGCACCTTGAACGGCGGGGCACCCGGGTCATCGAACTTTCGCACCGGCGGTGCGGCCAACAAGCTGGAGCATGCGAGAGCTGTGATCAAAAGCACCATTTGCGGCTTGAACATGAAATCCCTCGTCTTTTCTTCTTTTGGCGAGCGCCCGTGACGGCACTGGAGAGAACGCTGTGCTGCATCCTATTTACCCGATTTTGCATCGGTCCGCACTACTCATCCGAGCCGCACGGAGGGCAAGCCCGTCGCTCGAACCGCCTTTGTGTAGGCCGCTGGCTCGACACCGAGCCCTGAACAGACATGTTTGCTACAATGTGCTTGGTCATTGGTCTTCGCCGCTAGACCTTGCTGCGGCCTTTCGCTCCGCGTATGACCTGACGACAGGCGGCAGACCGATCGATTTTAAGACCGAGACCGTTCCAGAACCCGCGTTGATGCCTGAGGACGCGACGTGGGCTGCGAATCTGTTGAAGACAATTCGATAAGTCCGCTGCCTCCCTTCCTGCTCTCTTGCTCCCGCGCCGAGCCCGGCGCGGTTTGCGACCACCCATCGGCTGAATCCTTTCACGGCCGCTCTGCCTCCCTGGTCTCCTTCGCCTCCGCCGCGGCGATTTCCTCCCAGGACGGTGCCCGCCAGACCTGCCAAGGCGGACCGGCGAGGATCACGTCGCCATCAGCAGTCCATCGGGCAACGCGGAGCACGGAGCCCGTACCCGCCAAGGTCAGCAGTTCCTGCCGCGTGCCGACATCCCAGAGCTTGATCGCCTCTCGCGCCACCCTCGGAGATCAATCGTCGTCCATCCGGGGAGAAGTTCAGGCCGAAGACCGCGAGGAGATGGCCGTGCAGCGATTCGATCAACTCGCCCTTGGTGGGGTCAAACAGCCGCACCAGGCCACCCGCGGTCGAAGCAGCCACCAGTCCGCCATCTGGCGAAACGGCCAATGAGAAAACGACGCGTTTCCCGCCAAAAGACCGCGGTGCCTGGTCGGGGTGGGCCAGATCGAAGAATACGATCTCATGGTCAGCACCCTTCGGGAGAGCCACGACCAGCACGCGCCCCTTTGCTCCAAAGGTCGTCTCACTGACCGTCTGCTTGATGGACGCCACGATCTGGCCGGTTTCGACATCCCAGGGCGCAGGGCATCCCTGGCCGTAACCAGGCCCAGGGATTCCATGGGCCTGGTTACGGCCACCAGGTACTTCCCATCCTCGCTGAAGCCGTCGGGAACCAGCCCGCGGACATCACTCTTGAGCTCAATGCGACGGCCGGGTTCCGCCAGGCTCGCCACGAAGACCGAATTCGATGTGGTCCCTTCGGCCCACGCCAGCGACTGCGCGCGACGTTGTAGGCCACCCGGCTTGGGCGCTCGCCGGATTCCACCGCGACAACTCCCCGCTGGGTGAATTTCGTCCCGTGCAGCTCGCGGACGATGATCCGGCTGGCACCGTCCCATTGGCAAAGGATGTTGGCGCCGAAGCAGCCCAGGACGTTGGTGGACGATCCGATCTCAGTCAGCAGGACCGCGGGAGCGTCTCCCTTGAGATCGACCAGGTGGGGCGGTTTGCCCTTTGGTAGGAGCACCACGCGCGAGTGGTCCTGCGGCCCAACCTCCGCGGAGCTCAGATCTTCCGGCAGTCGCCGGTATCCATCTGCTGCGCCCCCTCCGTCTGCTTTCCACAGCATGAGGTCGCCGTCCTTGCTGGCGCTGGCCACGAGTTGTTCTCTCGGTGAGATCGCGACGGCATACACCTCATCGCTGTGGCCGCGCAGCACCTGAGTTTCGGTCCAGGTGCTGGTATCCCAGAAGCGAATGGTTTGATCGCCCGCCGCGGAGATCAATTGCCGTCCGTCCCTGGAAAAGACCAGCTTGCAAACCCAGGCAGTGTGTCCGTCGAGTTGGCGTAGCAGCCGGCCGTTCGCGGTATCCCAGACGCGGATGGCGGGGTCTGCGAATCCCGAGCCGGAGACCAGCACTTTCCCGTCGGGGGAGATCGCGAGCGCGGCCAGGCCAGCATCTCGTTGCGTTTCCGTCTGCCAGATCTCCTGATTGGTGGCGAGATCGAGGCATTGGATGCTGTAGCGCTCGTCCCCTTGGTCCGAACGCGCCAGATAAAGACGCCGGTTGTCGGGCGAGAGACGCGCCGCGCCGAAATGGCTCGTGCCCGAGAAATGGGTCGAATGGCGGCTTTCGATCGTGGTGGAGGACACATTCACGACCCAGACTTCACCGACCTTGCCGGTGGATGCCGTGTAGATGACCAACCTGGAACCATCCCGCGAAAACGACAGGTCACGGACGTTCCACGAGCCCTCCTGGGGCGCCCGCCAGAGGACCGATTCCCGGCCGGAGTCGAGATCATGCAGAGTGACCAACTTGAGATCGGAGGTGGCCGCCAGGAGATTGCGAACCGGGGAAAAGGCCACATGGTTGGCGAGGTGCGTTTCGCGATCCGCCAGCGCCCGAATCAATCTTCGCCCCGGGACATCCCACAAGTCCATTGGTCCGTCAAGCCAACCCACGGCCAGGCGGCTGCCATCCGGGGAAAAGCTGACGTCGAAGCCGCCCATGGGCCGGTGGGTGAGCGTGGCGAGGGCGCTGCCGCGGGTCAGTTGCCAGAGATAGCGCCACTCCCAGCCGCGCAGGTCCTCCTCGCCGGGCTGCGGCCGATGCCGGTCCAGCAACCGCCGCGCCCGACCGAGATTGTTCTGTTTGAGCGACTGCTGCGCGAGATTCATGTCCGCGGCGTAGAGCAAGCGCCGTGATCGCTGCTGGCTTTCGTCGGCGCGCTGCCTCTGCTGCTCTGCTTCCCGTCGTTTCTCGTCCGCACGGGCCTCGGCGGCTCTGGCGGCGCTGCTGGCCTGGGTCGCCCGCACCGCTTGCCAGGTGCTCACCCCGATGCCAATGGGCAGGCCCAGTACCATGGCCAGCACCGCTCCGGCCACGAGCGGATTGCGTTTCACCCACTTGACGCCCCGTTCGACGCGACCCACGGGCCGCGCCCGGATCGGCTCGCCGTGCTGATACCGAACCAGGTCATCCGCCAGTTCCGCAGCCGACGCGTAGCGCTTCTCCGGCTCCTTGCACAGGCACTTCAGGCAGATCGTCTCCAGGTCGAGCGGCACGCCCCCGTGCCAGCGCGACGGCGCTACCGGCGGCTGGGTGCGTACCTGGTCGAGCGTCTCGACGACTGTTCTCCCCTGGAACGGCGGCCGGCCGGCCAGGCAGGCATAGAGGATCGCGCCCAGGGCATAGATGTCCGCGGCAGGCCCGGCTTCGTGGGCGTACCCTGACGCCTGCTCCGGGGCCATGTACGAGGGCGTGCCCATCACCGCGCCGGCCTGCGTCTCGCCGCTGTCACTATCAAGCTGCCGGGCCAGACCGAAGTCCGTGATCTTGGGCGTGCCGTCGGTTGTCAGCAGGATGTTGGCCGGCTTCAGATCGCGATGCACCACGTTGCGGCTGTGCGCCAATTGCATCGCTCGCGCCAGCGCCTCCACCAGCCGGGCGGCGTCCCGGGCCGGCATCGCCTTGCCGTCGAGTTTGCCCGCGAGGTTGCCCCCTTCGACAAACTCAAGCGCCAAGTACGCGTGTCCGCCGCCTTCGCCGACTTCGTGAATCTGCACGATGTTGGGATGCTGCAACCGCGCCACCGCCTCTGCCTCGATGCGGAAGCGCGCCAGTTCACGCGGCCCGGCATGTCCGCCGGCCAGCACCATCTTGAGCGCCACGGTGCGCTTCAGGGCCAGGTGCCGCGCCCTGTACACCACGCCCATGCCGCCGCGGCCGAGCACGACCTCGATCTCGTAGCCCGGCACTGCAATCGATCCGGAAGCACGTTCCGATGCCGCGTCCGTCGGCTCCGCGCACGTCACCTCCGTGGCCCCGCCGGGCACAGATGCGGCCGGCGTGCCGTTAGAGAGTCGAGAACCTTGCGCGAGATTGGCGGTAACGTCTGCACCCACCGGTGCCCGTCCGGCGCGTGATCGGTGGTGCGGAGGGGATCGTCGGCGTTCGTCGGCGGCAACGGGTCACCACCCTTCGAGCAGTCGGGAGTCGCTGGCGGCGCCTGGCCGCCACGCGACCTCTCAGGTCGTCCAGAGGTTTGGTGAGAGAAAACGCATTGTCCGAGATCGGGCCGCGAATTCCACCCCTGTGCCGAAAACCCCGCCGCCGCGCCTGGCAGCGCTGCGGCAGCAGGACGGGCAGCACGTCCGCACCAGAACGCAGGCGAGAGGCGTTCCTTGACATACTGTGTCCAGCTATGTACTATACGATGCATAGTACGTGCAGAGATACGGGGACTCACGCAATGGCGAAAGGGGAATCGCGGGACGCGGCGAACGGGAAACTTGAGGTTGAGCTGCGCCGCGGGGTCCTTGTGCTGAGCGTTCTTTCGCAGTTGCGAACGGCCCAGTATGGATATTCGCTGCGGCAGGCCCTGGCAGGCGCGGGTATGCCGATCGAGGAAGGGACGCTCTATCCATTGCTTCGTCGCCTCGAGTCACTGGGGCTGCTCGTGAGCGAGTGGCGCATCGAGGACGGGCCTCCACGCCGTTACTACACACTCAGCCCTGACGGTGCCCGCCACTTCCAGAACTTGAGCGCGAGCTGGTCGGAGCTCGTCACCACGGTGAACGGCCTGATTGCCAAGAGAAGGTAGGACAGGAAGCGATGCACGCGACCGCAGTGATCGAAACATACATTGATGACACCGTACGACTTTTGCCCAGGCGCCAGCGGGACGACGTGGCCAGTGAGCTACGCTCTCTGCTGAACGAGGAGATGCACGCCCGGGCCCAGGAATCGGGACGGCCAGCCGACGAGTCGCTGGCGCTTGAGCTGGTACGCAACTATGGCCATCCAAACGAGGTCGCGGCCCGCTATCAAGCGCCTTGGGCCATCATTGACCCCGCCGACTCCACGAGTTTCGTGAGAGCGGCGATCATCGGCGCAGGCGCGCTGGCGCTGCTGGGAGCGATGAGCATGCGGCTACCCTCCCTACGGGGAACCGGCGACAACCTGGTCAAGATCGGCATCCTGGCCTGGCTGGGCCTTCTGGTCGTGGCCTTCGGGGCGAAGAACTGGATCCGTCGGCACTGGCCCGCGACGGTGCGTTGGGAACACCGCGATCGCGATCGGGCGAATCGAGTTGCAGCGGCGGTGGTCGTCCCGATCGCCACTTTTTTCGTCGTCCTCTACGGCGCACCGGGCTGGGTGCTCGACCGGATCTCGGGTGGCCGGCTCGATACGTCGTGGGCCGCCTACACGGCGGACTTCCAGCGGTTGCGCCTGCCGTGCTTCATCGGATTGATGGTCGGTCTGCTTGCGCTGCTGTCGTTCGTCGCGATAGAGGGCCGGTGGCGCCGGGTCACGCGTCGCATCAACATCGGCCTCAACATGGCGCTCGCCTGTCTGATCCTATCGTTCGCCGTGGATGGCAACGTTTTCCAGTCGAGCCAGGTTGACCAGATCGCGAGAAACGTGCTCGCGCTAGTCGCGGTGATTTATTTGCCGAGTGTGGGCGTACAGCTCTTCGGCGAGATCGGGCGGCTCGAGCGCGCTGCGTTCCGACGCTAATCCGAATCGCGGCCTGGCAATACGGCCAGCGCGCGAACGGGTGAGGCCTCGAGCCCTCGCAGCGGCAGGGGCACGACGATGAGATCGAAGACATCCTGGCCGATGCGATCGAGGCCGGTCAGGTTCTCGACGATCACCACGTTCGCGCCGAGCAAGACATAATGGACGGGGTGTGGGTCGCGGTCGGGCGACGGGGTGTCAAAACCCACGAGGTGAACTCCTCGCTCGACGAGCCACACGGCCGCTGCCTCGCTCAAGACCGGGTAATCATCGAAGTAGTTATGCTCACCCCAGCGGCTGGACCAGCCGGTCCAGAAGACGACCTTGCCGGTCGACTTGATGGATTCCTCGGATGGCGTGAGAAACGCCCGCGTGATCTCGCCGAGCGGGGCGATCTGGCGCACATCGATCAACACGGCAGGCCCGATGCACTTTTCCAGCGGCACCTGTTCGATGGTTGGCACGCCATTGTAGAAATGGGCCGGCGCGTCCATGTGGGTGCCGGTGTGGTTGCAGGTGAGGAAGGCCGTCGTGTTGCAAGAAATAGGCTCGCCCGGGGCGCCGCGATCGCGCGGGCCTCGATCGGACGGGATCTTCGAGACGACTTGGACTTCCACGGCAGGGTTGCCGGGCCAGGGAGGGGTGGAGGGGTCGAGGGGATGGGAGAGGTCGATTATGCGGGATTTGGTGTTCTGCGACATCGGCGTGCGGTCCTGAGAGCGTGTCTGCGAATTGCGGCCGTCTGCGGAAGGGCCCTCTTCCATGGGGAGAGCCAGCGATAAGTCGTCGCGAGTCAGCGCGGCCGCCGGGCTCTCCTCGGCTCACCCTCCGCATTGTTGGCGATCTTCACGTTGCCTTTGCTGGCGTTCTTGATTCGCTCTGCGCCGATCAAGATGTTGTCGGTCACGATCGCCCGGCGCACCTTCTCGCCCAGGTCAATCTGGGGCTTGTCTTCCTGAAATTCGCAACCACGGATCACCACGTTGCCATCTTGTACCTGCACGGCGGCGCGGCCTTCGTTCTTTCCGTCCCATTGCATGAACGTGCAATCGCTGAAGCCCACCGTCCCTTGGCCGGCAATGCGCGCGATCTGATTGCACGGGCCCCAGAAGGCGCAGTTCACGAACCGCACGGAACCCGAGTTGCGCGAGCCGACTTCCACCATGGTCGGGTCGGGCCCGTGAAAGGAGACGAATTCACCGTTGGTGATCAGGATGCCGAATCGTGGGCTGCCATCGACCACCACGGCAGTGTAGCAATCGTCGGCACCAAGGCCCAGGAAGTTGCCGTTGCACATGCCGCTTCGGGTCTCGATGAAGCGGTAGCCGACACGATAGCCGAAACAAAACGTGTTGAACACATATTGCCAGTCGGTTCGGCCGAAGATGAACGCCTCGCCGTTTTCCATCTGCCAGTTGAAGAGCTTGGGGCTCATGCTCCACCACGGGTTGAAGTGGACATTCTCGATGCGGCCGATGTCGTAGATGCCGTCGACATAAATGCCCCTGCGCAGGGGCTGGCCCGAGATGTCGCGGATCAAATGGCGGTTGTTCCGGGTGGCATCGATGCCGTTATAGGGGTTCAAGAGCTCGACCTGGAGAACAGCCGGGTTGTTGCCGCGCAGCGCGACGGCGTAAGGATACGGAGCCGGCGGCTCGTCGGTTTTTTGATCCGGGTAATAGATCACGACGCCTTTGAGCGTGCTGTTCTCGTTCAAGGTGATGAACGCCGGGCCGACTTCGGCGCCGCGGCCTTCGGTGACGAGGAACGTGGTGCCGTCGTCGGTGGGCTTCACGCCGCCGCGGTCGCGAATGCCGGTGTGCGACGGGACGGACTTCCAGATACCTTCGAGTGTCACGCCACGGGGAACGTTCAAGTGGCCGGCGAAGTAAAACGATCCGCGGCCGGCGTGCACGGTGCCGCCGCCTTTGGCTAAAGAGTCGAGGGCTTTTTGAAATGCAGACGTGTCGTCAGTGCGGCCGTCGCCCTTGGCGCCGAAGTCGCGCACAGAGACGAATTCGGGGGTGTCGGCGATTGCACGATCCGCGGTGAGGATTACGATTGCGACGGAAAGCGCCCAGACGCTAAAGAGACGGATGAGACTGTGCAAAGAACTTGACTCATTCATTTGAAGGGAGTTGAGAGACCAAGGGCCTGGAGCGATCATGGGGTTCTCACGCAAGTCAATGGAAAGAAGAGGCTCTGACTCATGAACGGACTGTTACCACGCTTTGCCAGCTTCCACAAGACCTCGCGGCTTGGGGTGGCGCGTCAAGACACAACCTTCATCGCGACGGGGTCCCAGTCGATCTCGCGCTTCTGGCGGTAGCTTTCATTGCAGAGCAGGGCAGGGGCGGCGGCGCGGTAGCCGAAGGTGGCGTCTTCGTATACGGGCTTCTTCTCGCGCACGGCGTTGAAGAAGTTGATGAAATGGTCCAGCCGCTCGTCATACCCCTTGGGGACGACAAACTTCTCGGTCGACTTCGATCGGTGGTTCTCGCTCGAGCGCGGGTGCTCCGCCAGATACTTCTCGGCAAACTCCTTCTGCTGGGCTTTTGAAAACGTCGTGACCGAGTTGTAGCCATTCAAGACCTGGTCGGCCGAGGCGTGCTCGATGCCGGCGCGGGTGAGTGTCAGCTCGGTGAAGCTCACGTCGAGGACACCTTCGGTGCCGACAAAGCGGAATGACGTGGCGCCCCCGCCGCCGTCTTCGAAGTCGGTCACGAGCGAGAGCGTGAAGCTGCCGTGGGCGTTGGTCTCGGGGTAATCGAGCAGGCCCATGATGATGTCATAGACGTCGCGCCCGTCGTTCCAGTAGCGCTGGCCGCCCATGGCGGCGACTCGCGTTGGGCCGATTGCGCCAGTGGCATGATGGATGCCGGTGAGCAAATGGATGAAGAGGTCGCCCGCGACGGCGGTGCCGTAATCCCAGTAATTCCGCCAGCGGAAGAAGCGAACGGGATCAAAGGGGCGCTTGGGGGCCTCGCCCAGGAAGCGGTCCCAATCGATCGTGGCTGGGGAAGCGTCGGTCGGGATCGAGTATTGCCAGGCGCCCACGTCGGAATTGCGGTTATAACGTGCCTCGATCGCGTGCAGCTTGCCGAGTGAGCCCGACGCGATCAATTCCTTGACCTTGTCATAAAGGACAGAGCTCGCGTACTGGCTGCCGACCTGAAAGACGGCCTTGGTTTCGTTCTGGGCCGCGATGACCGATGGGCCTTCTTCGACGGAGCGAATCATCGGCTTTTCGCAGTAGACTGCCTTGCCGGCCTTCATGGCGTCGATCGACATCGCCGCATGCCAGTGGTCAGGGACGCAGATCAGCACGGCGTCGACGTCTTTGCGGGCGAGGATCTCGCGATAGTCGACGTAGGTCTCGACCTTATCTCCGAAGACTTCCTTGGCGTGGGTGCGCCGGCCTTCATAAAGGTCAGCGGCCGCGACGAGCTCGATACCGGGGACCTTGAGGGCGCAGGTGGTGTCGATGAATCCGATGATGCCCATGCCGATCGTGGCAATCTGAAGCCGGTCGTTCGGGCCGGGGTTTTTGGACGGCTCGACGGTGCGTTTCAGCTCATGGAGGTCGTCGGCGAGTGCGGTTGTGGTGAGCGAAGCCGCAGCGGAGGCCACGGCCGCGGATTTGAGGAACGAGCGGCGCGAGTCGGGGAGAGGGTGGGGCATCGTGTCCTCCGGGGATCTGGAGTGTCGGATTTGTCGCGCGCAAGCACTTCGGCCTGACTGCTGGTTAGCATAAGAGCCGCCAGCGCGGAACGGAAGAGAGCGGTTCGGTATCGTCCTTGTCTGACGCGCGGGCCGTGCCGGGCATTAGCGACATCTGGACCGACTAGACCGCCAGGGAGCAATCCCTCGGGCGCCCCGGCCTCTGAACGTTGGTCTCACGCCTCTCGGCGATTCAGCCCCTTCCAGAGAACGTCCAAGAATTCCTCCAGCCTGCGGTCGTTTCTGGGAACGTTCCCGTGGGCAAACGCGACTCCGAGCGCCCAGTCGTGCGCGAGGCTCAGGAGGAGACGTGCCAGCACGACCTCGTCCGAGATCGAAAGTTCCTGGCGGCGCGCAAGTGAGGCCAGCCGTTTTGCCAGGCCCTCCCGTAGCTCCACTGGTCCGCCGGGCACGGTGCGAGATAACGATTCTGGGTCGAACGACGGGTGCATCATGACTCGAAGGGCCAGCGGGATGACCTCGGCGAAATAAGCCCCGAGCCGGTGGAGCACCGTCATCAAATACTCACGCGCATCGCCTGGAGGATCCTCAGGACCAAGCAACTCGTCGATCTCCGGCCCTTGCGCGTGCATCGCAGCGAAGAAGAGGGCGTCCTTGCTTCCAAATCGCCGGTAGAGAATCGGCTCCGATATGCCTACGGCCTGTGCGACTTCCCGCGTCGTCGCGGTATGCCCGTGCTCACGGAAGACACTGCGTGCAATCTGCAGGACGGCGTCATCAGAAATCGTTTTTGGGCGGCCCATGTGCCCCAGTCTAGGGCCATGGTCCCCTGCATACCAGGCCGCCTCGACGCATGCCCGAAGCAACGCGGGATATTCTTGGCCATGCCTCTGGACAAGTAAGTTAGCGACCGCTAACATATCGCCTGAGTCGGTTCGCGGAACATTTAGGCTGATGGTCGCTGAGTCGGCGACGCATGCGATGGCCTTACACCTGAAGGAGACGCCGATCATGCCACGAAACATGCTCTGGTTTGGCACACTGCTGGTCTGCGGCATTTTCGTCCTCGCCGCTCGCCCGTCCTCGGCCGACGGCGCGAAGGACGATAAAGACAACACCTCGCTGTCCGGGTCGTGGGAAAAGAAGGATGCGGAGCCGAAGCTGAAATTCACGACCGAGGGCGAGCTGACGATCTATCCTCACGGGGATAGCGGGAACATTCAGGTCAAGTGCTCCTACACCGTCACCAAGGAGGGCTTGGTCAAAGCCAAGGTCAAGAGCTTGGACGGCGCCGAGAATGTGATCGAGAAGGTGAAGAATGTCGTGCCAGTCGGGATGGAGTTCAAATTCAAGTGGAAAGTCGAAGGAGAAGCGGCGACGCTCAACGACGTCGAAGGAGAGGATGCCGATGCGGTGAAGACTCGGCTGGAGGGAGACTACGCCAAGAAGGATTGAACTGGCGTTGTGCCGATCGACTGAAAGAGGATCGCGCCCCTGGCGGACGTGAAGGCGCGATTCGTCGTGGAGACTGGATTTGCGTGGACACCATTCCGAGCGCTGACCGTGCCTTGAGGCATGCCGAAGCCAGTAGGTTCGCACCGAGAATCGCTTCGTCAGATGCGAGGTCACGCGGCGATGGACTTTTCCTTTCTCGCGGGTGTGCTGGTATTGTATGGTCCAGGAGGTGAACGTCATACTCCTCGACTTTTGCTCCGAGGTGAATCACCGTGGCGGTGCGATCGAGTTTGAGCCGTCGTGTTCTAGTCGGCTGGAGCTCCGTAACGACCATCATCGAATGGTCCTTGATCGTGAGCGCGATCATGGTGACGGCAGTTCCGTATGAGGCGAACGGCGGTGGAACCGACTCGCACCTATCTGCGACGGCGGCCGCCAGTCAAAGTCAGGGCGCTCCGGGGCAAGTCAAGACGCTCGAAGTCGTGGTCCTCTCAACGATGCTCACCGACCGGGCCGGCGTCGGAGAATGGGGATTCTCGGCGCTTGTCGAGACATCCGGACATCGCATCCTGTTCGACACCGGGGCGCGGCCCGAGACCGTTCTGCAAAACGCCCGCGAGCTCAAGATTGATTTGAGCGACGTGACCGAGGTGATCCTCAGCCATCACCATGGCGACCACGTCGGCGGTTTGCTCACGCTGCGACGCGAGCTGGCGAAGCAGAAGCCGGACGCGCTCAAGAAGGCCTACGTCGGCGCGGGCATTTTCCTTTCGCGGCCGGGGCCTGAGTCGAAGGAGACCAACGAGGCTATTCTGCTCAAGAAGCCGTATGAGGAGCTGGGCGGCTCGTTCGTTGTGATCGACCGGCCCACGGAGATCCTGCCGGGCGTGTGGCTGACGGGGCCCGTGCCGCGCACCCACCCGGAACGGAACTGGAGCTTCCAGCGCACAATCCGAAAGGAGGACGGTTCGTCAGTCGAGGACAACATCCCGGAGGACATGTCGCTCGTAATCGATAGTGAGAAAGGACTGGTGGTCATTTCCGGGTGCGGGCACGCGGGGATCATCAACACTCTCGAATACGCCCGAACCAAAGTGCGTGCGAGCCATGTGCATGCCGCGCTCGGTGGCTTTCACCTCTTCGAGGCCGATGCGCGAACGCTCGACTGGACCGCCGGAAAACTCCGCACGATGGGCATGCAGAACTTTCTTGGGCGCACTGCACGGGAATCGAAGCGGTCTTCGAGCTGAGGCAAAGACTCGAACTCAGCAGGTCAACGTGCATCGTGGGTGCCGTCGGTGCGCGATTCAGCCTGAAGTCGGGGATTGATCCAGGTGCGATCGCTCGGTGAAGCGGCGGATGGTATCGGGAGCACGTCGAGCCCGATCACAACCACCTCTGGGAACGTGATTGTTGCGAGCGCCATTCAAGGCTGAATCTTGGAGAATTGCTGCCTTTTTTGTGACCACTTCGCACGGACGACGTGTACAATGACTCCTGCGGCTGAGGCATGCCAGGAACTTTGGTGTGATCAACCGCGCGTGGCCTGGGCGCTCCGATAGCCGCTCGGCACGGAGAAGAGCGAGGATGCAGCAAGGTGTCGCGTCGGGCACGACCGAGCCAGGAACGGCTTCCGCACGGGCGAACGACAGGTGGGGCATGACCGCTCGGCTATCGATCTCAGGCATTAATACCCCTTGAATCGGCGATGGAATCGGACGCGGCCGCATCTGCAGAATGGATCTCCCAGAAGCCGTCGCGGTCGGGCGATGGCGTGAAGTCGAGGCGAGCGCCTGCCGCGGTCGATGCGACGTTTGCGGGAAGTCTCGGAGCACTGGCTTCGTGCTTGTTTCTCGACTCGAGGCGCAGAAGTAGACCCTGTGCTCGCCGAGCTGATCGAGGAGGTGACGCGGGCCATAGAGGAAGGACGAACCGTCGATCTGGAAAGGATCAATGCTCGCGACCCGAAACGGGCCGAGTTGGTTCTCCGGCTGATGCCGTCACTGCGCCGCCTGGCGGAGCTGGGAGTAAATCTCGGCGCAGGCCAGCACGAAGGTGAGCCGGACCGCAATGACGGCGAACGCGGGCGCCGGTTGGGCGACTTCCGGCTGGTGCGGGAGCTCGGCCGTGGAGGGATGGGGATCGTTTACGAGGCGATGCAGGAATCGCTCGGGCGTCGAGTGGCGCTCAAGATCCTGCCAACGGCCGCAGCGCTTGACCCCCGCGCTATCGCGGTTTCAGATCGAGGCGAGGGCCGCGGCGTGCCTCCAGCACACCCATATCGTGCCGATACATGCGGTCGGGGAGATTGACGGCATCCCGTACTATGCGATGCAGCTTATCGTGGGGATGAGCCTGGCGCGGGTGATCGCGAACCTGCGGCAGTTCATTGCGCCCGACGAAGAAGAAGAGAATGCAGCCGGCGGCGAGAATTCGAGCTCGCTCGACACGCTGGTGGCGAGCCTGCTTTCGGGGCACCTTGATTCATCGCGGCAGGGGGCAGAGAGCGAGATCGGTACCTGCGACTCCATGGTCAGTCCGTCGCCGGCGGGAACGGCGCCTGCGACTCTTCCGCGCCGGCCGATGGGCGACGCCGTGGTCCGGGCGGTGCGGTCGGCAAGCTACTTCCGATCGATCGCGCGGCTGGGCATCCAGGCCGCCGAGGCACTCGAATACGCGCACGCGCAGAGGGTCGTCCATCGTGATATCAAGCCCGCGAATCTGCTACTCGATGCGCGCGGTTGCCTGTGGGTGGCGGACTTTGGAATGGCAATGCTGCCGGGAGACAGCCGGGTAACGCAGACGGGGGAGCTGCTGGGCACGCTGCGTTACATGAGTCCGGAGCAAGCGACCGGGCAGCGCGTGCTGGTGGACCGGCGAACCGACATCTACTCGCTCGGGGTGACCCTGTACGAACTGCTGGCGCTCGAGCCTGCATTCGGCGGGTCAAGCCCGCCGGAGATCCTGGCGCGAGTTTCCGAGGCGGAGGTTGCGCCGCTGCGGTCGGCGAATGCGGCGATCCCTCGCGACCTGGCAACGATCGTCGCCAAGGCGATGGCCAAGGACCCCGCCGCGCGTTACTTGACGGCCCAGCATCTGGCGGATGACCTGGGCCGGTTCGTGGAAGGCCGCCCCGTCGCGGCGCGGCCGGCGCCAAGCTGGCAACGGGCCGTGAAGTGGCGCAGCGCCGGCCGGCGCTTGCGGCGCTATTCGTGGTCGTTCAGGTGCTTTTGCTTGCGCTACTCGCGCTGGGCATCTGGTCTTACCGGCGAATCAGCCTCGAGGCGAGCTCGGCGAAGATCCGGGCCGAGTCGGAATCTCGAGCGCGCGCCCTATCGCAGCGAACTTCGGCCGAGCTGGCGCTGGGCCGGGGGCTGGCGCTGGCGGAAGGCCGCCAGGTGGGCCGGGGGTTATTCTGGATGTTGCGTGGGCTGGAACTCGCTCCGCCGGAGGCGGCCGACCTGCGACGGGCAGCCCTCGTCAACCTCGCTGCCTGGGGTGAGCGCTGCGCCGGTGCCGCGGGTGGTGCAAGCCAGCGGCGCGCCCGTCAATGCGCTTGCGCTGAGCCCGGACGGACGAATGATCGCCGGCGGCGGCGACGATGGGTCGCTTCGCGTGTGGGAGACAGACACGGGGAATCGGATCGGCGAGGCCCAGGGGCCCTTCGGCAAGTTTGAGTCGATCGTGTTCGACCCCAGCGGCCGCTTCCTGGCGGCAACGCACACGAGCGGCCGCGCCGAGCTGTGGCAGTTGAAGCCATTTCGGCGCCGGGGTGAGCCGATCTCGTTTGCGCCAACATCGACCATCCGCTCGCGTTTCATCCGGACGGACGGAGGATTCTGTCGGCCGGCTCCGATGGCGTGGTTCAACTCCGAAGTCTTGAGAGCGGGGAGCCGGCTGGTGAGCGGCTGCACGGACATGACCGCACCCTGGACGCTCTGCGCGGGGTGGCGCTGCGGCCTGGTGGCGACCAAATCGTAACCTACGGCCACGTTGGCGGCGCCCGCCTGTGGGATGCGGCAACCGGGCGGCCGCTGCTCAAGGCGCTAGCCGAGGCGTTTGACATCGGGCACGTCGCGTTCCGCGCGGACGGAAGGCGGCTCGCCATGATCCAGATCGCCGCCAAGGACGCGCGGATCGGGATATGGGACACGGACAGCGGCCGACTCGTGGCCGTTTCGCCTCCGTTCCCGCAGGGATTTCAATTCCTTGAATATCATCCCGATGGCCGCACGATCGCGGTGGCGCGGACGGGGGGCTTGGCCCAGCTATTCGACCCGGAGACCGCCCAGCCGCGAGGATTGCCGATGACGAATGCGAGAGTACTCGCCACCGGAGTGTTCAGCCCGGACGGACGCCTGATCGTATCGGGGAGCTTCGACGGGACCGTGAAGTTTTTCGATGCGATGAGCGCGGTACCGCTGAGCGCGATTCTGGAGCATGCCGGCCCGATTGCGAGGTTGGTCGTGCGCCGGACAGCCGCGGTGTTGTGACGTCCAACCGCGACGGCTCGGTTCGAGTGTGGGACATCACTGAAGTGGTGCGCCCGGGCCGGGCCGTCCCCTGGGCGGCTGGAGCCCGCACCGTGGAGTTTAGCCCCGATGGACGGCTGCTCGCCACGGACGGGGTCGATGGGGCAGCGCGCGTCTACGACACGGCGACGGGGCGGCCCGCTCTTCCCCCGCTCGTGCATGGCGGATGGGTGAGGTTCGCGACTTTCAGCCCCGATCGACGACTGCTGGCAACGGGGGGCGATGACAGCGTGGTGCAGCTCTGGGAGGTGGCGACCGGCGCGGCAGTGGCAGGGCCATTATCCCAACCCGGTTGGGCGCTCAACGCTCGCTTCAGCCCTGATGGACGGAGGCTTCTGGTCGGCACGACTGCGGGTGTCGCGCGGCTATGGGATCTCGACACATTCCAGCCGATCGGGCCGGTACTCACGCATCCAGTGCCCGCCGGGCACGAGATCTGGAACGTGGCCTTCAGTCCAGACGGGCAAGTGGCTTTGACGGGCACCACGCTCACCGCCGGCGCAGAGGGGACGGTGGGTTTCTGGGATGCCTCAACCGGTAAGCCACTTGCACCCTTTGCGCGGTTTCACCAAAGCATCGCTCAGCTCGTCGTGGGATGCAATCCGTCTGAGCTCTACGTGGTCGAAGGGGGCCGGGTGCACTGCTTTGACTTGAGCTCGTTCCAGGAATGCAGGCCACCGGTCGGGCAGCGAGTCGAGAGCATTGCGCTGTTGCCGAGCGGAAAGACATTGCTAGCAGCGGGATCGGACAAGACCGCTCGGCTCTGGAATATTGCCTCTGGCCAGCCGACCGGGCCGATTCTGGAGCATGACGAGCCGGTCCGCGCCGTGGCGGTCGCGCCCGACGGCGCGACTTTGCTGACTTTGGCGGGCGATCGGCTGCGGTTCTGGGACGCCGTAACCGGGCAAACCTTGGGCCCGGCTCGCGAGCATACCGGTCTGTCAAACATGAGCCCGGTCCATGACCGCATGCCCGTTGTGTTCCGACCAGACGGACGGGGCGCCGCCAGCGCCGGCGGCGCAGTGTTTTTGTGGGACGTTCCGGTCCTGCCGCCCACGGGAGGGCTCGACGCCGCGCGCTTAGCCGATTCGGTGCTGGCGCAGATCAGCACCGCGGAAAAGGGCCGTGACGAGCTTTTGATGCTCGACAAGGAGCACTGGAAGCGACTGGTGCAGGTGGCGGTCGATCAAGCCGATAGCGACCCGCCGGGCGGGGCAGACTGGCATGACACGCTGGCCGCGGAGGGAGAGCGGTCGGGCGAAGTTTATACGACACGCTGGCACCTGGACCGGCTCCTCGCCGCTCGGCCGAACGACTGGGCGGGGTTCGCGCGCGCGCCTCGGCGCGCCGGCGCACGGCGATGTCGCAGGCGCAGCAGAAGACTCGGCGCGCGCTCGCGAGCTCGGTGGCGCGAGTGCGGTGCGGGTGTGGGAGGCGCATGATGCGTTCGACCAGGCGCACCAGGCGCTGGCACATGAGCGATGGGATGTCGTGGCTGCGCAGCTCGGGCGGCTGGCGCTTTTCGTCGGTGAACACTACGGCGTGAGTTTTCGTCTGGCGGAGGCTGAGGCTCGGCTCGGGCACTGGGCGGCTGCCCAGGCCCAGATGGCCAGGGCGCTCGACGCACTCTCGAAGTCGAGCTTCGACTCGCCTGACCAGCTCAGAGCCCGCACGTGGCACGCCTCGCTGTGTTTAAGGAGCGGCAATCAGCCGGCTTATCGCTCCGCCTGCAAGCGGATGCTTGACGGGGTTGGAACGCGCCCGACGCCGCGTGCGGCGTTTTTCGCCCTCTGGCACTGCACTCTCGCTTCCGGCGCGGTGGACGACCCGGAGGTGCTCGTGCGAATGGCACAGGCCTCCCTCGGCACGGAATCGGCGGAGCCCAATCCGTCGCTGCTCGCGGCCGCAGGCGCCGCACTGTACCGTGCCGGCCGGTATCGGGAGGCAATCGGAATGCTCGAATCCGCCGAGCGATTGCAGAGCGGGGTGCGGCCGCAGATCCAGGCGTTCCTCGCGATGGCCAATCACGCGCTTGGGCACGCGGTCGAAGCGCGGCGCTGGCTCGAACAGGTGCACGCGCGAACGGCGCCAAGCGGGTCGGACCCGGACTTGTTCTGGAGCGACATCGAGATCGAGACGCTCTACCACCAAGCCGAGGCGCTCTTGCTGTTCGATCCGGTGTTTCCGGCCGAGCCGTTCGCACGGTGAAGCGGGGAACGCACTTAAGAACGAACGAACAACGCCAGATCCTACAATTTTCCGATTCCGCGTAACTTCGCGCATCGGTTCTACGGAGTAACTCCTGGAGACGGCGATGATCATGTCCGACATCCATCTGGCGGCCGAAGACCTGATTGACCGGGCCCGTCGCGGAGACGAGGCAGCCCGCCTGCGGCTCTTGGGACTCTATCGTGATTACCTGCGCCGGATCGTCGTGAAGCGGCTCGACCGACGGCTGGCGTCGCGGATTGATGCATCTGACGTGATTCAAGAGATCATGGTCGTGGCGGACCGCCGCCTCGACGGGTACTTCCGGGAACGCGTGCTTCCGTTCTGGCCCTGGCTGCAACAAATCGCCGCGGATCGGATTGTGGAGGCGCACCGGCTGCACGTCGGTTCCCAGAAAAGGAGCGTCAATCGCGAGCAGCGCACACCGGGAAGGCCCGATCAGTCGAGCCCAAATCTGGCCGAATCGTTGTTCGCCGACGATACGAGTCCAAGTAACCGGATGATGCGGAACGAAGATCAGCAACAGATGCGCGGCGCCCTTGCGGCGTTGCCGGCGAAAGATCGGGAGGTGCTGGTAATGCGGCATCTCGAGCACAAGAGCACGGCCGAGATCGCGGCCGCGCTCTTGATCAGCGAAGGGGCGGTGAAGGCTCGTCTGATGCGCGGACTGGTGCGACTGCGAGCCCTGCTGGGATCCGACCGATGAGCGAAACTGCCGAGCACGACAGCGGCGAACGCACGGTCGACCCGGTGCTCGCGGAGCTGGCGGAGCAACTCACCCGTCGGATTCAGGCAGGCGAAGCAATCGAAATCGACCACTGGTGCCGCCTCTATCCGCGCTGGGCGGGCGCAATCCGCCGCATGGTGCCGACTTTGCGTCAACTGGCCGGCCTCGACAAGGCGGTCGATCCGGACCAGACCGAAGATGACTTATCCAGATTGGCCGCGGGATCCGAGGTAGAGCCGACGCCGTAGTCATCGATCACGCGAGTTGCATGACTCATTGATCACGGGGCCGCCGCCGTGCAAGGCCGCGGTCCGAATTGTCAAGACCGGCCGCGCGTGCGGCAGGCGCACGAGCGAGAACATTGTTTTGAACGGCGCGACCGCAACGATTGATGAGTCGGCACACCGAGCACGAACCGTTCTCACACACAGCAGAAAACATGTAAGTCGATTGTTGCAACCGGAGTTTCGAATGACCGAGATGCCCAAACCGAGGAGTCATGCAATGCAGAGGTGGAGACAGGGTGGCTGGATAAGTGCGTCGCTGGCTGCGTTCATCGCGGCTCAACTGGGGGGGAGCCATGCGTGGGCCTGGCAGCAAAAGGTGATGCCCTCCGCTCAAAGCGCGGCCGAGGCCACGCCCCAGACGGCGACGCAGTTCGTGCCACAGGACCAGGTTTTCTACGAGACGGTATATGAAACCCAATCGGTGCAGGTGCCCATCACGCAGGTACAGACGCAGTATCGCACGGAGTATCGCACCCAGACGGTGCCCGTGACCCGCGTGGTGACCGAAGCGGTGCCGACCACACAGATGCAGACCCAGTACCGCACCGAATATCAGACGCGCACGGTGCCCGTAACTCGCGTCGTGACTCGAGCAGGTGCCGAGCACCCAGATGCAAACTCAGTATCGCACCGAATATCAGACGCGCACGGTGCCCGTGACTCGCGTCGTGCTCGAGCAGGTGCCGAGCACCCAGATGCAAACTCAGTATCGCACCGAATATCAGACGCGCACCGTTCCCGTGACGAGGCTTGTGCTCGAGCAGGTGCCGACGACGCAGATGCAGACTCAGTACCGCACCGAGTACCGCAACCAGACGGTTCCGGTCACGCGGACGGTGCAAGAAGTCGTGAGCGTTCCTCGGGTTTACACCGTTTATGTTCCGAAGCAGCAGACGGTGAACCAGTTAGTGCCGCGCACGGTCGTGACGCCGGTGACAAAGAGCCAGAAAGTGACTCAGTATTTCACGGTTTTGAAGACGGTCGCGCAAACCAGTACCAGCCCAAAACGGTGACGGAGACGGTCGCGCAGCTCCAGACGAGCTACGTGCCCGAGAACTACACCGAGACCGTGCCGGTGACCACGTATCGCCAGGTGCTGGAAGAGGTCGGCGGTTACGAGACGCGAAGGATTCCGGTGACGACAACGGTCCCCACCTGCGCCCCGGCTGCGGGGTGTGGCGGGCTTGGCACGCTGTTCGGCAAGTGCCTGGGGCGGAGCGGCTGCAGCGGCAAGTGCGGCGGAGGCTGCGGGGGTGGATTGTCCTCCGTCGGCACCGGCGGATATGCCACGGTGACGAGCTACACCTGCGAGCAGGTTTATGTTGCCCGGCAGTTGGTGCGCTCGGTGCCGGAAACCTCGTATGTCCAGCAGGCGCGGACGCGGGTGGTGCCGGTGCAGCAGACCGTGCAAGTGCCTCGGTCGCGCACCGAAATGGTGCCGGTGACGGTGACCGTTCAGGTTCCCGAGCAGGAGGCGCGGCAGGTTGATGTGCCGGTGACGGTGTACGAGCAAAGTACGGTGAACGAGACCGTACCCGTGACCACCACAACGATGGTTGCCGAACAGCGGACCGAGAATGTTCCAACCTATCAGGCCAGGCAGGTGACGGAAAACGTGACGCAGCAGTATGCCGTCAACGCGGCGGTGCAGGTGCCTGTCACGGTCATGACCCAGCGAGAGCGGCAGGTCACCGAGAATGTCTCGGAGCAATACCCCGTGACCGTGCCGGTGCAGGTGAGCGTCACCGTCATGACCCAGCGAGAGCGGCAAGTGACCGAAAACGTCACCCAGCAGCTTCCCGTGACAGTGCCCGTGCAAGTGCCCGTCACCGTCATGACCCAGCGCGAGCGGCAAGTGACCGAAAACGTCACTCAGCAAATTCCCGTGACTGTGCCGGTGCAGGTGCCCGTCACCGTCATGACCCAGCGGCAGCGACAGGTTGCCGAAAACGTCACACAGCAATATCCGGTCAGCGTGCCGGTGCAGGTCTCGTACACGGTCATGACGACGCAGCAGCGGCAGGTAGCGCGGCAAGTCGCGGTGACACGTCGCGTGATGGTGCCGGTTACTGTTCCCGCGGCAGCCGCGCTTGCCCCCGCGGCTGTTTCCGCGTCACCGCAGCAGTGATCGGCACCCACCCCGCGCCGCTTGAGGGCCCGGCGCGGGGAACCCACGGTGATTGATTCGCACCGTACGTACTGTTCGGTGGTCGTTTTTCGTCGGAAAACATGCGGAGAAAGATGATGAGCATCAAGAAACTGGTCGTTGAGTTTATCGGAACATTCTTTCTTGTGTTCACGGTCGGAATGACCGTGAAGGGGCCGGACGCATCGGCGCTCGCGCCCTGGCGATCGCCTCGGCACTGATGGCGATGGTGTACGCCGGTGGCCATTTCTCGGGCGGGCACTACAATCCGGCGGTCACGCTCGGCGTGGCGATCCGGGGGAAGTGCGACTGGACCGACGTGGTGCCCTACTGGCTCGCGCAGGCGGCAGCCGGGGCTGCCGCTGCCGCGACCGTTCTCTTCCTCAAGGGGACGGCCAGTGGTACCACCGCCTCGGCCGCGGCGGCCGGCACGATGTATTCGACACCGGCGATCCTGCTTGTCGAGTTTCTGTTCACCTTCGCGCTGGTATACGTCGTGCTCAATTCGGCGACCGCGAAGGCGACAGAGGGAAACTCGTTCTACGGGCTGGCGATTGGATTCACGGTGCTGGTGGGTGCGTTCGCGGCCGGACCGGTCTCGGGTGGAGCGTTCAATCCAGCCGTGGGGCTGGGCGCAACGATCATGGGGCTGGCGGACGCGAACAGGCTGCTGCTCTACCTGATCGCTGACTTCGCCGGTGGGCGCTGGCAGCAGTGCTGTTCAACGGGCTTGCAATGGGGGGGAATGAGGAACGTGGTTAGCCGGAAGTGTCCCCTGCGGACCACCATTTCAAGACCGTGATCACGCCCGCAGCAGGCCCAGGCGCACCAGGCTTTCGGCGGTGGCGACGACGCACTCCTCATTCGACCGCGGCGCCCAGTCGAGCAGGCGCCTGGCCTTCTCGTTCGTGGCACTCTTCTTTTTGCCGAGCTCGGGGAGGATTTGCTTGGCCGCGGGATCGCGCATTGCGGCGATGCGCACCAGCCAGTTGGGCAGTTGCCAGGTTGGTACTCGTCTGGCCGAGGCGCCCATCCGGCGCTTGAGGATCCTGGCGATGTCCTGCATCGACAGGAAATCGCCGGCGATGGCGAGGAAACGCTCGCCCCTGGCAGCGGGATGCGTCATGGCGCGAAGATGCAAGTCGGCCACGTCGCGCACATCGACAATACCGAAAGAGAGCTTGGGGCAGCCGGGCATGGCGCCGTCCATCAGACGTTGCACCAGCAGGATCGACGTCGAGTAGTCGGGCCCCAGGACCGGGCCAAGCACGCCCACAGGATTGACGACGGAGAGCTCAAGGCTGCCGCCTTCTCGCGCGATGAAATCCCAGGCAGCGCGCTCGGCGATGGCCTTGGATTTCACGTAGGGGAGCACGTCAGGGCCATCGGGGTTGGTCCAGTTGGTCTCGTTGAAGGGGGTGTCCTGCAGCGTCTGCCCATAGCCAACCGCCGCGAACGAGGAAGTCAGCACCACGCGCTTGACGAGAGCGTCTCGCGACGCGCGCAGCACGCGGAGTGTGCCTTCGCGCGGGCACGATGAGCTCGTCCTCGTGCTTGGGTATGCTCGGCGGAAACGGGGAAGCCACGTGCAGCACGTAGTCGCAGCCGGCGACGGCTTCGGGCCAGCCGGCGTCTTTCTCGAGATCGGCGGCGATGAAGCACAAGCGATCGCCGGGATCAGCACCGGCTTCCTTGAGGGCGGAGCGCACGCCGCCTTCGCGATTCATACTCCGTACGGTCGTGCGCACCTGATGGCCCGCGGCCAGGAGCTGGAGGATAGAGTGGCTGCCGATGAAGCCCGAGCCGCCGGTGACCAGGATTTTGCTCATGTTGAACGAGTGATCACTCCTACAACTGCGTCCGGAACGAGTTATTTCTTTTTGGGCGGCGCTTCATCGGTCTTCTTGAAGACGTTGGTGAAGCCGGATTCGAGCGATTTCCAGGGCATGTCGATATTGAAGTACAAGACGCGCTCCGGCTGACCGGGCTTGGCCTCGGTTGTGAGAACGTCGAGATTATGACCGTTGCGCGCGGTGAGCGCCTGCCGCTTGACACGCAGGCCCATCATCCCCAGCGCGGTGTATTCTTCCTCGATGAAAAGGACCTCGATCGGTTTGTCGACGGTTATTCCCTCGCCCGGGGGAAAGACGGTGAAGGAAAGGGCTTCGAAGATTTCCTTGTGCTTGCGTGCTTTCTCGGAGTCTCCCATTTTTTCATAGATCGCGGCGGCCATGGCATGGCCGTCGATGCGCATGGAGCATTCGCTTGCCATCAGCTTGCTGAGGCCGGCTTCGGCTTCCTTGAGCTTGCCCTCTTTCATGCACTCGACCACCTTGCCGGCGTCTTCACGCCACGAGCTGCCGTATGGGCTGTAGTGGCTGGTCTGGGAGAATGCGCGGCGGACGGCCTTCCAGTCGGCCTTCTTGGGTTCTTTCAGAGCCGCAGCGAGCAGCGTGTCGAACTTGCGATCGCGCTCCTTGACGGCTTCGTCTTCTTGATTGGTTTTGGGCGTGGCCTGAGCGCTCGCGGGGGTGTTGCTCCCTGCCGCGATTAGAACGCCTGCCAGCGCGAGCGAGAGCCGGAACTTGGTCATCACCGTGCCCTCTCTTTTCGAGTAGAGAGTGAATTGGTTCCGCGGAACGTGGCAATTCGGGCGCTCGCCAAGCAGCGCCTCGAGGTGAACGGGCCATTCGGACACATCGACTCTAGCCGGGGCTGACTCCTCAGTCCATCGGGCAGAAATAGAATGGTGGCTGCGGTGGAATCGCCGTTTCCTGGCTTCAGACTGGAGCGGCAACGCAACTCGCGGGACGCTGATCAAGCCTTGATCGAGAGCTCCATCCCATCACCGATGGGGATCTCCACCGACACGTAGCTGTTTGCCGGGTTGCGCACGTAGTCGAGATAGGGTTTCATCTCATGCGGAAAGAGTTGTGTGTCATCGCCGACGATTGCAGACCCGGGCCGCAGGCGGGGCTCGAGCAGGTGTAGAACGGGCAGATAAAGCTTTTTCCAGCCGTCGAGGAAGAGTAGATCGATCGTAGTGTCAAGCGTCTTGAGAGTCTCGAGCGCGTCTCCCTGGCGAATCTCGACGCAGTCGAGCAGGCCGGCTTCTTCGAGGCTTGCGCGAGATCGTGCAACCTTGTTCGGCTCCATCTCTGTCGTCACCACGCCGCCCGCTGCCGTTGTCTCGGACGGCGGCGGCGAGATGGATCGTGGAAATGCCGAATGAGGTACCGAACTCGACGATCAGGCGGCTTCCCTGCGCCCGAGCAAGCGAGTAGAGGAACCGGCCGCCGGCACGATCGACGGGCATGAACACTTCGGCCAGCACGCTGTGTGCCCAGGACTCGTCGGGCGGCCTGCCGAGGCGGGCGGATTCTGCCTGAAGTTGTTCGAACCGCGGAGCGTCTTCGGCTTCGGCTTGAGCGAAGAGCTTATCGAGGACGTCGGCCACTTTCTTGGAGTTCAACGAGGACATCGGTCACCTGGGAAGAAGTTGCATTGGTTCCACGATGCAAAATGCGCTACGTCGTTTGGGCGCGTCAAGGCGCGGGTTTTGATGTTGCGCATTTTGGTTCTTGCCCTGAAAGGGCACAACAGATCAGCTCAGGGCATCGCCCTGGGTTCCCGAATTCAAACCATATTCAAGCCCTGTAAGGGCGGCACGATCAGAGAACCTCGCCCGATGCTGAGATCACTCGCGGAAATCCTGACCCATGTGGTTCGGACGGCTTGTTTCGCCCTTTCAGGGCGATAGCCTCTTTTGTCGACGTAGTCCCCCAGGGCGTTGCCCTGGGCTGTTTTGTGACTGCCCCTTTCGGGGCGAGGAGAAGAACAGCGCAGCATCAAAATGCGCAGGCGTGGCACGCCAGGGCGGTTGATTCTAGAATTTGATGGAGGTCGCGGAGCAAGTGGAGCAGGATCGCACGCTGAGCAAGGAGATGCGCCGTGACTCGTCGGAAGAGACATTGAAGTTCGATGAGCAGGTGAAATCGAAGTGATGGGCAATTGAGTCATGCTCAAATCGCGGCCATGGCAGATCAGTCTTCGAGCTCTCTTGCTTCTGATTCTCGCGCTGGGACTGTTGCTCGGCTGGCGCTTGCACAAGGCTCGCCAGCAGGCGGCACTGGTCGCCGCGATCGAGAGCTTCGGCGGATGGGTCTATTACGATTATGATTTCGTGGATGGAAAGCGCGTGCCGCCGAGCAAGCGGCGGGATGCCCCTCTTTGGCTGCGCCGCACGTTTGGCGATGAACTTTTTCGGGCAATTCAACAGGTGGTCCTGGTCTATGACGATGCACCCGCATTTCGGGCCAATCATCCGGATGTCATGACGCTCGAGAACTTGCTGGGTCGCATCGCCGCGGAATCGAGTCTCAAGAGCCTGGACCTGAATGGTGTGTCGCTCTCGGACGAAGGGATGGGGCCGATCGGGAAGATGAGATCGCTTGAAGAGCTGATCATCGCGGAAGGGAGCCCGATCACGGACGCGGGCGTTGCCCACCTGGCGCATCTGGGAATCCTCAGGGACGTTCGCATTCCCAGATCGAAAATCTCGGATGACAGCCTGATCTTGCTCAGTGGACTGCCCAGCATGGAGAACCTGTCGCTGGAAGGGAACCATTTCACCGACCGTGGGTTGACTGGCCTGCGGGGTAGGGAGAGTTTAAAGATCGTTTGGATTGGCCACGGTGATCTCCAGTTCAGCGACGCCGCACTGGCTCATCTGGACGGATTCAACAAGCTCGAAGTCCTGGATATTCAGGGAGCACCCGTGACGGCGAACGGGATCAAGCAATTGCGCAGGACTCAAGAAGCTGCGCGTGTTGTATGTTAATGTGAACAGACGAATGGACGATGAGTGGCGGGCACTCGAGGAGGCGTTTCCGAAGGTGACGCTCAAATGAGACCGGCGAGCGGGCGCTCGAGAAAAGTTAATGAACGACGCACTTTCGCGGAGCGAAAGGCGACTATGCGTTGCCGGCGTCACTGTTTCCGTGGCGCCCGGAGGAACGCGACGCCGTTCGGGCCGAGCGCGGCGATCATGCCGTCGTCGTGGTGCGGGTCGGGTGCGAGGGACCAGACCTGGTTATGCTGAATCGCCGGCACGCGATCAAGCGAGTCCAGGGTCTTTCCGGCGGGGTCGACCAGCCAGAGTCCGTGTTCCCCGCCCAGCCAGACGCGGCCGAGGGCGTCGCGGGACAGGACGAGAGACGGTTCCGGCGGCTGCGGGAAGTCGGGCTTCGTGACGTTTCCTCTTGCAGTGTCAAAGAGTCTGAGACCCTGGTCGGTCGCCAGAAGCAGCGAACCGTTCGACCAAGGGATCGCGGCGTCCGTTTGAAGCAACTCGCCGGCTTCGTGGAGCTCCAGGCGCGTGAGTCGCGGGTTCTCTGCGTGCGCGCCGTGCTCGAATCGCCACAACGTGTGGTGAGGAGTGTCGAGCAAAAGCCAGGGTGATCCGTTCTGGTTGATGGGCCTGAATTGGTGGCGGCCCCTCGCGTCGGGCAACGGCAAGACGGTCTTCCATTTGCCGTTTTCAAATCGTTTGAGCTCGCCGAAGGCGGCGTGCCAGAGCGTGCCGGCAGTGACAAAACATGACTTCGGTTCCGGCGACGATGCGCGGCCGAGGATGGCTGTTTTTCCCGCGACGCGACGCGACGCGCCGTGACGAGGGTGCCACCGCGCTTGTCTGTACCCGTCACGGTGTAGATCTCACCGCTGGTCGGGTCTACGAGCACGCAGGTCACTTTCCGGGCATCCAAGTCCTCGTGTTCGTCCATGGCTGGCTTTGGCGGGGGATCGTTCGCGGGCGGGTCGAGTGGAACCACGCTCCATCCGCGGGCACCCAGCGTCCAGGGGGGCAGCACATCACCGTCCTCAGCGTCGGCATCCTCGAAGAAGAACGTGCCCTCGGCGGTGTTCACGACCAGGTCGATGCCGTCTGCGCCGAACTGGCCAGGTAAGCCGTGCGCCGTTACTTGCCCATCTTTCAACAGTACGTAGCCGTCGGCGCGTGTGGCGAGGATGTAAGGCTCACCGTTGCCGCTGGCTGGATGAACGGCGCGGACGGAAGGATAGGAGCCCATGGCGTCGGGACGGCCCCAGCGGTAGTGCAACGAGAGGGTCGCGACCCGGTTCCATGTCTTCAAAGTCTTGTCGACTCGAAAGACGTCGTCGTAAGAGAAGACGAGCAGAGATTCACGTTCCTCGATGACGTGGCTGATGGGCAAAGCCGGCGGCGGCGCATCGGGCTTATCGTCGAATGCGGCATGGGTCTCGTTTTCAAACAGCGGACGCGGCTTGTCCTCGTCGACGCGAGTGATCTCCCGCGAATTAAAGCCCACGTGCGAAACTCCGCCGAAGGCCCATACCTGGTGATCGCGCAGCTCGATGAAGCCGTAGATGCCATGCCAGAAGGCTTGTCTGTTGGGGTGGCGAGAAGGCGGTGGCTCGATTTTGGCGAGCGTGCCTTTGGCGAGATCAACACGCGTCACACGGCCGGCCCACTCGCCGTTGTCCGCGCCGAGCCAGAGCCTTCCGGCGGTGTCGAGCAAGAACGTGGTCGCCTTGTGGTCGACGGTGAATGTCTTCTGAGTGGCGAGGTCGTGCACCGTGGACTTGGTCAATCCGCTCACGGCGACAGGGCCGGCGGGGCGATTTCCGATGGCCGGAAGCCAGCCGATCCACCGCGGGGGAGCGGGGAGCTTGGTGATCTCGGTGAGCTCGAGCGTCGCCAAGTTGACGCGACAGATCCGCCCGTCGGCGAGGCCGGTGAGGATTGCGTCGCCTTCGCCTCGACCGAGGCATTTGACTTCCAAGGTTTCGGCGCGCTCTTGAACGAGACGGACATCGGGCAACTGGAAGCGCAACAGGACGCCCGACGAGGTAAGCGCGATCAGATCGTTGCCGATGCGTAGGCTGTCTTGCAGTGCATTGCGATCAAACGGGATCGTGTACTCGATGACGCGACCGCTTTCAAGTCGAACCCGGCGCGCCTGCGGAAGCGGCGGCTCGTCAGCGCGTAAAAACGGCGCAACCGAGGCGGCGCACAGGAGCGTGAGCGGGATCAGGCTTTTGCGGAAACGAGCTATCAAGATCTTGGCCAACATCGAGCTAATCCAGATCTCTCTCGATCAACCAGGCGACGTACCAGTTTTTGAGCGGATGCTCCTGGCAGCTCACGGGTTCGTCGAGAGAACCGTCGTAGATACTCAGTTTGCGTGCGACGATTGCGTGAGCGCGTGGGCGAATTCCCGGGCTCGTGATGCAGGCGACGCACAACTTCTCGTTGAAAATCATCGAGGCCAAGCGAATCCTCGTGCGAAAAAGCGACGTGAGACGCCAGGGCTCGTCCGTCAGGCGATACAAGAGCTCCTTGATGGCGTGGGAGCTCATTCCTCCCAACCCATCGTTGCGCAGCGAGAAGGCAGCCGAGGCGGCCTGGTCATAAGTCACGCCGGTGATGGTGGCCACCGCCGCGATGGCGCAGTCCGGGCCGCGACGCTGACAAACGTGCTTCTTGGGATCGGCCGCACCGGGCGCGCCGGCCAGATGGGAAGCCTACGCGGGAGATCGTTCATGACGGGCGCTCCGAGATCTCGCGTCATTATGTCAGTCGGGCATTTGAATGGTCGTTCGCGCAGAACCCAGAGACGATCTTACCAGCAACCACGATTCGGTGCACCGACTTGACGATGTAAGATTACGAGCGTAATATAACACGCCGTGATTGTGCGCACTTCATCAGGGGGGAATCGGTGCGATACTCTGCGGACCGGAAGGAGAAGACGCGGGAGAAGATTCTCCGGGCTGCGGGGAGGGTGTTTCGGCGTGAGGGTTTTCACGGGGCGGGTGTTGACACGGTGATGGCGGAGGCGGGGCTGACGGCGGGGGGGTTCTACGCGCACTTTGAGTCGAAGCAGGCACTTCTGGCCGAGGCGCTTGCACACGCGGCGAAGGAGGTCGGCGGGCGAGGCGCAGAGGCAACGGATGGATTGTCGGGACGCGAGTGGATCGCTGCGTTTGTGATGCACTATCTCAGTCTCGATCACTGGCGCGAGGTCGAGGAGGGGTGTCCGCTGGCGGCGCTCGTGTCGGAAGTGGCGCGAGCCGATGAATCGGTCAAGCGGAGCTTCGAGGCGACCGTGCGCGAGCTGGTGAATGAGGTGGCGTCGCACGCGCCTGCTTGTGACTCGAGCCGCCGTGATGCACGTGCACTCGCGGCCCTGGCCATGTGCCTGGGCGGCCTGGGGTTGGCGCGTTCGATTCGCGACGAGGCGTTCGCGCAAAAGATATTGAGCTCCTGCCGAGAACTCGCCGTGGAATTGCTTTGCGGCAAAGAAAACGCGGATGCAAAGGTTGTGGACCGGCGCAGGCGTGTACCTTCCTGAGCGCCAATGCAGCTCGCGGCAAAAACGGCGAGCGGAATTGATCTGGGGGTGAGATTCGTGGGTCGAGCCAAACGGCGGGTTGTGGTCACGGGCTTGGGTTTGGTCACGCCCGTCGGTGCGGACGTGGAATCGACGTGGGACGCGGTGCGTCACGGGCGAGGCGGGGTCGGGCCGATCAGTCTGTTCGACGCGCGGACGTTTCCAACAAGGATCGCCGCCGAGGTGAAGGATTTCCAGCTGCGCGGTACCTGGGAGAAGACGCGGGGCGGTGGGATAACCACGGCCGGAATACCGTGCTGGCGCTGGCGGCCGCGGCGCAGGCGGTTGCGCAATCGGGCTTGCTGGAATACCAGGCGAGAGACAGGGCACGGATTGGAGTTTATCTGGGGGCGGGCGAAGGCCAGCAGGATTTTCCGCGGATCGTCGACCTGATTTATCGAAGCAAAGGCGACGAGAAGGTGGATACCAGCCGGTTCACGCAGCTCGGGCTGGGCTTGCTCGACCGGCTCAAGGAGGAGGAGCAGGAGCCGGGTACGCCCGCGGGGCATGTGGCCAGCGTGTTCGGTGCGAAGGGGCCGAATCTTTCGTGCCTGACGGCGTGCGCGGCGAGCGCCCAGGCGATCGGTGAGGCGGTCGAGATCATTCGCCGTGGCAGCGCGGATGTGATGCTCTCGGGGGGCGTCCACAGCATGATTCACCCGTTCGGGGTGACGGGTTTCATCTTGCTCACGGCCATGTCGACTCGCAACGACGAGCCGGGGCGGGCGAGCCGGCCGTTTGACCGGGAACGCGATGGGTTCGTGATCGGGGAAGGGGCGGGGATGCTGGTACTGGAGGAACTCGAGCATGCCAGGAGGCGCGGGGCGACCATCTTCGGGGAAGTGGCCGGCCATGCCTCGACGGCCGATGCGTTCCGGCTAACCGATAGCCGCGACGACGGCCAGGGGGCTGTGGTTGCCATGCGACTGGCGCTCGAGGATGGATCGCTTGGTCTCGATGACGTCGATTACATCAACGCACATGGTACGAGCACGAAGGTCAACGACTCGGTCGAGACGCTGGCGATCAAGCGGCACGCTGGGCGAGCGAGCATACAAGATACCGATCTCGAGCACCAAGAGCATGACCGGACATTTGATCGCCGCCGGAGGTGCGGTCGAGGCCATTCTTTGCTTGCTGGCGATCCGCGACGGTGTCGTGCCGCCCACGATCAATCTGGAATATCCTGATCCGGACTGCGATCTCGATTACGTGCCGAATTCGGCGCGGGAATGCGAGATCGATGTGGCGCTTTCCAACAGCTTCGGGTTTGGTGGGCAGAACACGGCGCTCGTCGTGCGGCGGTTTGCGGGGTGAATGCGTCAGACATCCAGGCTAGGATACTCGCCGGGGACAACGAAGCGCGAGAGCAGCCGGTTGTTGCGCAAGAAGACGACTTCGGCGGGAATTCCTACCGGGATTTCCGACAGGCGTTTTTGCAAGTCGTCCAGGCCGGTGATCGGTTGCTCGCCGAGTGCGCTGATCAGGTCGCCTTCGGACAAGCCGGACTGTGCGGCCGGGCCGTCTTTCTCGAGGGTCATCACCTCGACGCCGGTTTCCTGGTTCAGGCCGAGCAGGCGGGCGATGGCCCGCGCGATCGGGACGTCGCGTCCGTGCATGCCAAGGTAGCCGCGGACGACCCGTCCGTGCTGCATGAGCTGCGGGAAGATGCGCTTGACCATCGTGATCGGAATCGCGAAGCAGATGCCCTGGGCCGACTGAATGACCGCCGTGTTCATGCCGATCACCAGCCCTTGTGAGTCGAGCAGCGGGCCGCCGCTGTTGCCCGGATTGAGCGCAGCGTCGGTCTGGATCACGTTGTCGACCAGGTGCCCGGTGATGCTGCGCAGGGTGCGGCCCAGCGCGCTGATGACGCCTGCGGTCACGGTGGAATCAAATCCGAAGGGACTGCCGATGGCCACGACCAACTGGCCGACCCGCAAGCCGGCGGATTCGCCGAGCTGGGCGTGGGGGAGCCCGGAGTCTTCGGCCTGGACCACCGCGACGTCGGTCCAGGGATCGGCTCCGACGACATGCCCGTTCACCTCGCGCCCGTCGTTCAAGCGAACGCGGAGACGGCTCGAGCCGCGGACGACGTGGTGATTGGTGAGGAGAAACCCGTCGGGAGTGATCAGAAAGCCGGAGCCTGATCCGCCACTGCGCCGGCTGCCGTCGGCCCCGACGGCGCGGAGATTCACCACGGCGGGTCCGAGCTTCTCGGCCACGGTGACGATCACACGCGAGTAAGCATCTAGGGCTTCGCGCTCGTTTGCCGGGGCAGCAGGGCGCGGGGGCTCGGAGGTTCGAGGTTCCGAATCCGCATCAGCCAGCGGGAGCAGAAATGGGTGCATGAGAGACGTCCTGAACTGAGGTCGTTCTGTTCGGTCGCTTCCATTCTATCCCGGCTGGTCAATCCCGGGAGCAGACCGATCGAGCGGCGTCCATGAGCTCAATCGGCGCAATCCGCGAAAACATAAGAAACATCGGGCGATGGGCGCAAAGGGTGCCGTCCGTTCTTCTGTGGAGGGGAGTCGTGCCCTCCCGATCAATCCGGCTCGCTCGCTCGACGTGGACGTCGAGCGAGCTCACGGCGAAGGGCAGAAATTGGAGGTCATCCTCCGCGGCGAGGAGATGCTTCCATGAGGAAGCTCCTGGTCTATTTCGTCGTCTGGCTCCAGATGGCACCGCCACCCGTCGAGGCAAGGGCCGCGCGATGAGGTGGGGCGAGGCGAGCGTGGGGAGCAACCGCCCGATCGCGTCGTGCCTTCGCCCGCGACGGTGCATCGAGCCGCGCCCGACGGGCTTTCGCTGCGGCGAGGGTACGCGCGGGGCAAAGTACCGGTTGTCTTCATCCACGGGCTCTGGGCGACGCCTCTGTCGTGGGAGCGGATGATCGCGGCGCTTGAGTCGGATCCGGGGCTGCGAGACGAGTATCAGTTCTGGACCTTCCGGTACGCGACGGGCGACCCGATTCCGTATTCGGCGTGCTTGCTCAGGCGCAGCCTGGAGGAGGCGCGCAGGCGGTTTGATCCCGAGAACACGGACACGTCATTGGACCGGATGGTTCTGATCGGCCACAGCATGGGCGGGCTGCTGGCGAAGATGATGGTCGTCGAGAGTGGCACGCGCCTCTGGCGCGACGTGAGCGACCGCCCGTTCGAACAGCTCGAGGGAGAGCCCGAGGATCGCGAGCTGCTAGGCCAGGCCCTTCTGGTCAAGCCGCTGCCCGAGGTGCGGCGGGTGGTGTTCATCGCCACGCCGCACCGGGGCAGCAAGCTCAACGGGGGTTGGCTGCACAGCCTGGGCGCGCGGCTGGTCAAGGGCACCGAGCCGCTGCGCTCGGCTCACGACCGGCTGATCTTGCGGAACAGGCCGGGCTTCTTCAAGGATGATTTCCGCAAGGGCCTGCCGAGCTCAGTCGAAGAGCTCGCATGGGAGACGCCGTTTCTCAGGAGCCTGCGCGAGCTGGCAGCCTGCGCCGGATGTGAAATTTCATTCGATCATCGCGGTGAGAGCGGACGGTCTCGGCGACGAACGCGGCGATGGGCTGGTTAGCTTTGCGAGCGCGCACGTCGAGGGCGCCAGTTCCGAAGTGGTTATTTCCGCGGGGCACTTGTGCCAGGATCATCCGGATACGATACGGGAGGTGAAAAGGGTGCTACTCGAGCACGGACGGCGCTGAGTGGTCGCAGGCGATCGACTGGTAGTTTTCCAGCGAAGGATCATGGGCATCGTCAGACTTCATGACCTCGTCGATGAAGCAGCAACCCTCACTGGGGTCGAAGTCGGAGTCGTCATAATCGACGAGAACGTTCGGCTTCTCGTCCTGTTGGGCGCACATCGTGAGATACCTTTCATGGAACTTTCTGTGGAAACACCTCGACATAATACGGTGGTTCCGCCAAGAAAGCTTTCGCAAAAGGCCGGCAGAGGTTGGGCATCGGCTTGCGGCAGTAGTCGTCGGGTGCGCAGGATCGGGGATAGCAGTCGCGATTCCACCAGTGGAAGATGCCGCGGCCGTCGGGGTTCCAGCCGCCGCGCGGTTTCAGCCGAGCGAAGAAATTGGGATGTTGATTGTCTTCATCGACGGTGTCTCCGGCGTGTGCGGCAGCACACATCGTTGCCGTGAGTAGAGCGGCCCAGAGTCGGGCGTGTCTTTTCATCGCGTGGTACCTCCGGTTCCATTGGAGCTTTCGGGTGCCCGGGCCACGAGTGGAGATTCGGGCGGCGCTGCGTTGGCCGCGACTTTACCATGGTGCCCGCCGCCTGGCGGATTGGGGTCGTCCAAACGCAGCTCCCAGCCGCCACCCAAGGCCCGGTAAACTGCAATCAAGTTGAGTGCGATATCGCCCTGCGCGATTGCAAGGCGCTTTTGCGTTTGCACCTGAGTCGTCTCGAGGTTGAAGACGCGGTTGAAATCGATCGTGCCGGTGCGGTACTGGCCGACGCCGACCTCGGTGGCCGCCGTGGCGGCCGCCACGCTCTTGGCCAGGTCTTCGGCCTGCTCGCGAGATTTGAGGAATCCTCGCAGGGGAATTTGGACTTCGCGGCCGGCGGTGAGAACTTGGCCCTGATAGGTGGCGATCATTTGCTGAAGTCGGGCCTCTTGCATCCGCACGTTGTTGAGGATTCGCCCGTAGTTCAGGATGTTCCACCGGAAGCCGGGAATGAGCAGGCCGAAGACGCTCTTGTTCGAGAACGCCTGCGAAAAGTCTTCGGCGTCCCAACCGATTGTCCCGTTGACGAAGATGGTGGGATACAGATCGGCTTCGGCGACGCCGATCTGCGCGGATTGGGCGGCGACTTGACGCTCGGCGCTGCGAACGTCGGGGCGGCGGCGCAGGAGGTCGGCGGGAATGCCGGCCGCGACCCAGGCCGGCGTGTTGGGTACCGGCGAGCTGCCCAGCGGCGGGCCCTCACCCAGATCGACTGCGAGGTCGCGCGGCGGAATGCCCACCAGGGTGCAGAGGGTGTCATTGGCCTGGCCGAGCGTGATCTCGAGCGCGGGGATTGTCGAGCGGGTTTGCTCCAGGACCGTCCGCGCCTGCTCGACGTCGAGCCTGGTGGTCGTGCCGACGCGGAATTTCTCGGAGGCGAGATTAAGGACGCCTTCCTGAATCCGCACGTTGTCCCGCGCGATCTTGATTCGCTGCTGGGCGACCCGGTATTGCACGTAATTCGAAGCCACGTCGGCGAACAGGGTGACGAGCGCGGCGTCATAATCCTCAACCGATCCATCCAGACTGGCATTGGATGATTCGACGTTGCGGCGGAGACGGCCCCACAAATCGAGCTCCCAGCTCAGGTTGAAGCCGTAGAACCAGTTAGAAAATGCAGTCGAGCCAGGTGGAAGCGACTTCGCCAGTTGATTGAGGATGGGCATGTTCGAGTTCACGTTCACGCGGCTGTAGGACGCGGTGGCCTGTTGCGACTGCGGCAGCAAGTTGCCGACGGAGATCGCCTGGCCGGCGCGTGCTTGGAGCACGTTGCTGGCCGCGACGCGGATGTTGGGGTTCTGTTCATAAGCGAGGTGGATCAGCGATGCGAGCGTGGGATCGCTGAAGACGTTCCACCAGTTCCCATCCGCCAGCGGAGTGGGCTGTACGGCCGGATCGCTCGCCTGGATCCATTCGGCGGCGACAGGCCCGGCCGGCCGGCCGTATTCAGGGCCGACCTTGAGGCCGTTCTGCAGCCACTGACCGGGGCCGGTCAAGACGCAGCCGCTATTGAGCAGGACTGCGAGAAGCCCGAACAGCGCGGGCGATTGCCAACGGCGAGGTCGCAAGAAGCGGTGAGCATCATGCCGGTCTGGAATTCGCCAAGTCATCCGTGATTTCCGTCCTCTGTGTCCGTTCACGGCTTCCCGCACGAGAACATCGCCCGCATCAAATCGAGAACGATCTGCACAAACGACACTATCGGCAGGTCGAGGGCGGCTGATTGAGGCCGACGCGGTAAGAAGGGGCGATTGGCACGGGAAAAAGTCTCCAGGTTGCCCATTCTGACTGGGGGCCCCTGGCGACGCTCAACGGCCGCTGTGCTCCAGAAGGATCCGCCGAATCTCGCGGATCACGGCGGGATTCTCCTGACAGAAGTGGCTCGACGACACGAGAAACTCGGAAGCCGTCCCGTCGAGATGCGCATTGGCCAGCAGTCCGCCCATGCTGTGGCCTACCAGCACCATCCGGTCGAATGCCAACTGACTTTGATTATGCGTTCAAGAACATTGTCGCGTGCTTCAGGAACGCTTCGGCGTGCTGATATTGAGCGCCGTGACTGGAGTCGGGATAAATGATTAGCTGAGCGTTTGGCAGTTGTTGCGCAAGTATCAGTGCATTAAGCGGCGATACCACAATGTCGTGGTTGCCGTGAACCAAGAGGACCCGATGTTTGATGTTTGCCAAGGTCGCGTAACGATCGCTCGAAGGTATCGCCCCCCATTCCTTGAGCGCTCTGAGCTGGGCGTCTCGTGACTTCGAGGAGACAGGCTGATCAGGATCTGCCGAGCGAGACTTTAGCCTTTGAATCAATGCTCGTCCTGCTGACTGACTGGAATTGGTGGGAGCAAAAAAGGCGGCCATAAGCAAGCCTTCTGGATTCGCTTGTTCATCCGGCGACAGTTCTGTGAACGTCATGCCCTCACCGCCGCGCGGACCTGTTCCCAGCAAAATGACGCGTCTAACGAGTTTGGGATGCTCAAGGCTCAATTGTTGCGCGATCATTCCTCCCAGAGAAAAGCCCAGAACGTCGATCTGTTCCAATATGAGAGCAGCAAGAAACGTCACGCAATCTCGCGTCATCTCTGACACAGATGCCGGAGTTTCGCCTCCGGAGCTTGCCACGCCTGCATTGTTAAACAGAATGACTTCGCGAGTAGCGGCAAAGCCGTTGGTCACCGCGGGATCCCAAGCGTCCATGTTGGCGCTGAAATACTGCAGGAAAACAAGCGAGACGCTTCCACCCTTGCCGAAGCGGCGATGCGCGAACCGAATGCCAGCGGCTTCGATGAATTCCGTAGGTGCTGTTTCATGTGAGTGATTAATCATGAGTGCGCCATCATATCATTGAATTGCTTCACGAAAGCTGCTTCATTCGGGCCCGGATTATTGCGCATTGGCTTGGCGTTTTCGACCAGAACCTCATTGGCATCCGTCGCCAGCGCCTTGATGGTTTCCTCGATGAAGGCCGGCAATGGCATGGCGCGCGGTTCATTATTGCTGTTGAGCAAATCGGTCTGCACCCAGGGCGGTGCGATTTCCTGTACTCTGACCGAGGTGCCTTCGAGCTTGTAACGCAGTGACTGCGAATAGGAGTGCATGGCGGCCTTGGTCGCGGAGTAAACGCCAGCCATAGCCAGCGGCACGAACCCCAGCACGGACCCTGTGTTGATGATGGTCGCCGATTTTTGCTTCTTGAGATGTTCTATGAGTGCCGAGCACATGCGTATAGGCCCGAGCAGATTGGTGGTGACGGTCGCTACGGCCATGGCGTCCTCGACCGGACCAGATAAATCGTCGATATGCATGATGCCCGCGTTGTTGAACAACACGTTCAGCGTCGGATATTTTGTTACAAGCTCCTTTGCGACGGCCGCGATGCTGGCGGGGTCTTCGATATTCAGTTCTATTGATTGCATGCCGGGATTGGCCTTGGTTACTTCCGCAAGCTTGGCGCTGCGGCGTCCGGAAATGATGATCTGGTTGCCCCGTTTATGGAGCGCTTCAGCCAATCCACGTCCAATGCCTGAACCGCCGCCCGTGATGAAGATTGTGTTGCCTGTCAGTTTCATTTCACTCTCCTTCGAAATTGCTATTCTCCCAAGCTGCATAAGTTGAGAGGGGGATGGGGACACGAGATCGGTGATATCGAATGACCCGGCCCGCCTCTTAGACAAGTAGCCCGCTGCGGTGTAAGTGCGCGATGGGTTCATCTTGGCGTGGTCGAGCGGCCGTTCCGGAATCACTCCGGACAGCCGCCGGATGCCATCGACAACCTGCCGGAAGACAAGCGGGGAGTCTTCGGCTTGGTGCGGCTTGGGAGACACCCTGGTGCCCAGTGATCCGCGCGTTCAAGCGCTGCTCGAAGAGCTGCTGGAATCGGGGGATACGCCGGAAGAAGTGTGTCGCCATTCCCCCGAGTTGCTGCCCGAGGTCATCGAGCACTGGCAGCGTCTGCATGCGTGTGACGCTCAGTTGGACGCGTGGTTTCCCGAGTCGAGCTCTTCGGACGGTTCCGGGCCATTCAGCCCGAATGCCACCGTCTTGCCGCGAATCGGGGGCTATGAAGTGCAGGGGGTTCTGGGCCGCGGCGGCATGGGTGTCGTCTACAAGGCGTGGCACCTGCGCTTGAACCGCGCTGTTGCCCTGAAAATGCTACTCGCGGGCGCCTACGCCCGGCCGGAGGAGCTGGAGCGATTCTTGCGCGAAGCGGAGGCCGTAGCCGGACTGCGCCACGCGAATATCGTGCAGGTCCACGATGTCGGTGACGCTCTCGGCCGGCCATATTTCACGATGGAATTCGTCGAGGGGGGCAACCTGGCCCAGAAACTCGCGGGCACGCCCCAGCCAGCCGGCCAGGCGGCCGCGCTCGTGGCCACCATAGCCGAGGCCATCCAGGTTGCTCACCAGAGTGGTATCGTCCATCGTGATCTCACGCCGGCCAACATCCTGCTCACCGCGGGCGGTGCGCCGAAGATTTCGGATTTCGGGCTGGCCCGCAGACTGCAAGACGGCGGGGGGCTCACGCAGAGCGGCGCCGCGATGGGCACACCGAGCTACATGGCACCGGAGCAGGCCCAGGGCAGACGCGACGCGATCGGTCCGGGGACCGATGTTTACGCCCTGGGAGCGGTACTCTACGAGTTGTTAACCGGCCGGCCGCCGTTCCGGGCGGAGACCGCGGCTGAGACCGTGTCGCAACTGATCAATCAGGATCCGGCTGCTCCCTCGCAGTTGAATGCAAAGGTGCCGCGCGACCTGGAGACCGTTTGCCTGAAGTGCCTGAACAAGGAGCCCGAGCGTCGTTATGCGACCGCCGCAGAGCTGGCCGCCGATCTGAGGCGCTTTGGAGAGGGACGACCGATCCTGGCTCGGCGCCTGGGGAGGATCGCGCGGCTCTGGCGATGGAGCCGCCGAAAGCCGGCGGAAGCGGCACTCCTGGCGGTGGTCGGACTGGCACTCTGCGGTTCCTTCTGGCTGGTGCGGCAACGGGCTGAACGACGGGCGGAGGTTGCGATCCAGGAAGAGCGGGCCTGGCGAGCTGTGGAGTCCCGATTGGACTATGCGGCAATGTTGCAGGCGCAGGGCCGCTGGCCGGAGGTGCGGGCGGCGCTGGAAGGAACTCCGAACCTGCTGAGCACGAGCGCGCCCGCTGAATTGCGAGAGCGGCTGCGCCGTGCGCACGACGATGCGGACATGGTCGCGGAGCTCGAAGACATCCGGCTGCGATTGTCCGAAGGGGCGAATGGTCCCAGAACAGGCCCACTCTCTCCCGAACGAGCTTATGCCGCGGCGTTCCAAAAGTACGGGATCACTCTGTCGATGGAACTCCCGGAGGCGGCGGCCCGATTTCGCAATTCGGCAATCCACGAGACGCTGCTGGCATTCCTACATGATTGGCTGTTCTGGGTATCGGATTCCAACCGCGACAAACTGCGTGCCATCGTCGACCTGGCGGACGATGATGAATGGCGCCGAGCATTTCGGTATGCATTAGCGCTCCATGACTCAACCAGGCTGAAGACGCTGGCCATCACCCCAGAGGCGGCGGACCAGGCGCCCGTGATCCTTTCCGCGCTGGGCGGCGCATTGGTCGGAGGGAATTACACAGAGGAAACCCTGGCGCTCTTGAACGAGGCCCAGCAGCGTCATCCCGAGGATTTCTGGATCAATTACCTGCTCGGTCAGTACTGGATCAAGGCAGAGCCGGCTCGCCCGGAACTGGCCGCAGGGTACTTTCGCGCGGCAATCGCCGTCCGCCCCAGCAGCGACCAGGGCTATCGCATGCTAGGCAACGCACTGCGCGGTACCGGCGATGTGGATGCGGCCATCGTCGCTTTTCGAAGGGCCATTGCGCTGAACCCCAATTCGCCCACCGCGAAGGAGTTCGCGAGTGTGCTCGTTCCCCGGGACGGCCTGAAGGAGGCCCGCGACGCCTGGGAGAAAAGACTCGAGTACGATCCACGGAATCCCAACGACTGGTATGGGTACGCTCAACTGTGCCTGTTCGTGGGAAACGAAGACGCGTATCGTCGCGCCCGCAAGGAGCTGCTGGACCGCTTCGGCGAGACTTCCGACGACTGGATCCTGGCCGAGCGCACCAGCCTGGCCTGTCTGCTGTCGCCCGTTTCGGGCGACGAGTTACGGCGCGCAGTTGAGTTGGCGGACAGGGCCGTCGCCGCCGGCGAGAGATCCCCTGAGCCTGGCAATCCGTACCTCCGGTTCGTCCAAGGGCTGGCGGAGTATCGTGCGGGCCGGCCAATCCAGGCGATCCCTTTGTTGCGGGAGGCGGCGGAAAGACTCCCCCAGGCGCAGGGCCGCGACTGGCTCTGGCGATGGCCCAGTTGCAATCGGGCTCACCAGAGCAAGCCCGGAAGTCCATGGCGAAGGCCGTCCGGGCGTTTAACTGGAATCCCTTCCGCATGTCATTCCAGCAGGACCAGGTCGCGGTATGGATCAGCCACATACTTCGCCGCGAGGCGGAGAGCATGATCTTGCCGAACTTGCCGGCTTTTCTCGAGGGAAAACACCAACCGCAGGACAACGACGAGCGGCTTGCGCTGCTGGGCATTTGCCAGTTCCAGGGCCGCTATGTCACTGTGGCCCGGCTGTACGCCGACGCGTTTGCGGCCGAACCACAGCTCGCGGGTGACCTGCACGCGGACTGTATCTATCGAGCAACTGCGCGGACCTGAACCTCCATTTGATCGCGTCGAGGTCTTCAACTCGGCGTGCCGCTACCACGCCGCCCGTTGCGCGGTGCTGGCAGGTTGCGGACTCGGCAGCGACGGGAGCGTGCTATCCGAGACGGAGCGGACGCATTGGCGCCATCAGGGGCGAGAATGGCTCCGGACCGACCTGCCGGTGTGGGCGAGGATGCTGGAGAGCAAACCTCGCGCGAAAGGTGATCTCGCCAGGAGCATGTTGATACACTGGGGGAAAGAACCCGACTTGATCGGGATTCGCGAACGGACGGCGATCGACAAGCTGCCGCCTTCGGAACGCGAGGAATGCCTCGCACTCTGGAGCGACGTCGAGGACATTCTCAAGCGAGCCCGGCAATTCAAAGCTCAATGACTTGGCCCAGCTAGATGGGGGAGGCCCGATGGCCGGAGATCCGCGAGTTCAAGAACTGGTCGAGGAGCTTTTGGAATCGGGGCATAAGCCGGAAGAAGTGTGCCGTCATTCCCCCGAGTTACTGTCCCAGGTCCTCAAGCGCTGGCACCGATTGCACGCGTGCGAGGCCGAGTTAGACGCGTGGTTTCCGCCGCCGGGGACCGCGGTGCGAGTGGACAACCCATTAGCGGTAGAGCAAGGGGGCGAATTGCCCCGGATCCCCGGCTATGAAGTCCAGGAGTTACTGGGCCGCGGCGGCATGGGTGTCGTTTTCCGGGCCCGGCACCTGAGCTTGAACCGGATCGTCGCGCTCGAAGATGGCGCTCGCTGGCGCGTACGCTGGCCCGCGCGAGCGGGAGCGGTTTCAAAGGGAGGCGGAGGCGGTGGCCGGGCTGCGGCACCCAAACGTCGTGCAGATTCACGACGTCGGCGACTCCGACGGGCGACCGTACTACACCATGGAGTTTGTCGAGGGGGGCAGCCTGGCCCAGAAGCTCGCGGGCACGCCCCGGCCGGCGTCCCAGGCCGCCGCGCTCGTAGCCAGCCTGGCTGAGGCCGTCGAGTCCGCGCACCAGGGCGGGATCGTGCATCGTGACCTGAAGCCCGCCAACGTACTCTTGACGACGGACGGCACGCCCAAGATCAGCGACTTCGGGCTGGCACGACGGTTTGGCGGTGAGCCGGGCCTGACGTGGAGCGGCACTGTCGTCGGGACACCGAGCTACATGCCCCCCGAGCAAGCCAGAGGCAAGTCGCTCGCGGTGGGACCTGCCGTCGACATTTATGCGCTCGGGGCAATCCTGTACGAATTGCTCACAGGCCGGCCGCCGTTCCGGGCGGCGACTGCGGAGGAGACCGTCCAGCAAGTGCTCGCCCAGGATCCGGTACCTCCGTCGCGGTTAAACGGCAAGGTGCCCCGCGACCTGGAGACGATCTGTCTGAAGTGCCTCCAGAAGGACCCAGCGCGACGCTATGCCACCGCGGCGGCATTCGCCGGCGACCTTCACCGGTTCGAACGTGGCGAGCCGATTGCGGCGCGCCCGGTCGGTCGGCCGGAACGCGTGATGACGTGGATAAGGCGCAATCCAACGGCGGCGGCGCTCTTGCTCACGGCGGCTGCCCTCCTGGGCCTCGCGGTGGTCGCCGGGATGCGCGAATGGGCGGTCGCGGCCGAGCGAAGGCAGGAGATGGCCAGATGGTCCGATCGGCTGGCGTTTGCGATTGACTTGCAACAACAAGGCCGTTTCGCCGAAGCCCGCGCCATTCTAGAGAAAGCCAATACGGGCGACCCCCTCCTGCGCCAGAAAATCGAGTACTCTCGCGGCCAGTTGGACCTGGTCGAAAGGCTGGATGAAGTGCGCCTAAATCGAGGAAATTTCGTCCAGGGCAGTGGCATCGATTACAGCCAGTCGAGCCGTTGTTACGAAGCGATTTTCCGCGAAGCAGGTCTCGGAGAACTCAACGAACACCCAGAACGAGTGGCCGAGCGATTGAACGGTTCGCCGATTCGCAAGGCGCTCATCGCCGCGCTGGACGACTGGGCCGCTTGCGCCGAGAAGAAGGAGCGTGACTGGATACTCCGCGTGGCGCGGCGGATGGATCCCGACCCATGGCGCGATCGAATTCGCGACCCCGACGGTTGGACGAAGACGGAAGCTTTCCCTGACCTCGCCGGGACGGCGAACGTTCAGGAGCAACCCGTGACTCTCATGGTTGCATTTGGAACGCGCTGGCGCCGGCTTGGCGGAGACCCGACCGCCTTCCTCGAGCGTGTGCAGCGCCGATATCCCAATGATTTCTGGGTCAATTTTGAGCTCAGTCATCTGGTCGGGGGGCACGATTGGGCGAAGTCTATGGGGTATTGCCGTGCGGCCCTGGCGGCGCGACCCGATGCCGCAGTCGTGCACTACAAGCTCGGCGTGTGTTCCGGGAATCTCGGGCGCATCGACGATGCAATTCAAGACTTCCAGCGAGCCCTGGATTTCGCGCCGGACCACGCCTGGGCACTCGTGTGTCTCGCCGGCACACTGGCTGATAAGGGCCGCTTGAATGAGGCGATCGATTACTTACACAAGGTTCCCGCCACCGACACACAGCTCCCAGGGGTGCGACGTGCGATCATCGAGAAACTGATCGATGCGGGCCGGCACGAAGTAGCATGGCTCGAGTGGCGCCAGCTAATCGAAGGCGGCGCGAACCCCCACGACGACTGGGACGGCTACGCCGAGCTCGGCCTGTTCCTCGGGCACGAAGACGAGTATCTTCGAGCTTGCCAGGAGATTCTCAAGCAGTTTAACTCGGCGAGCGATCCCCACCTGTTTGAACGAATCGGTCGCGCTTGCCTGCTCTTGCCCGCTTCCGAAGAGCAGTCGCGAAAGGCAGCCGAATTCACCGATCGTGCTCTGGCTGCCGACAAGTCGAAGTACGAAGCCTGGGCGTATCCGTATTTCCTGTTCGCCAAAGGGCTGGCGGAATACCGGCAGAACCGGCTCGAAAGTGCGATCGCTATTCTCAAAGGCGAGGCATCCAGTGTGCTAGGGCCGGCGCCGAAACTTGTCCTGGCGATGGCTCAATACCGGCGCGGCGAGCGCAACGAGGCGCGTCACATCCTGGCGTTAGCTGTCATTAATTTCGATTGGCGTATTGGCAATGCCACATCACGTGAGACGTGGATCTATCACGTGCTCCGGGTGGAGGCCGAGCGACTGATCTTGCCGGACCTGCGGGCCTTCCTGGACGGGAAGTACGAACCCCGGGACAACGACGAGCGACTTGCCCTGCTCGGAGTCTGCCAGGCCACGAACCGCATCGGCGCGGCGGCCCGCCTTTACGCCGGCGCGTTTGCCGAGGCGCCACGCCTGGCGGAGGACCTCGATGCCGGCCACCGATATCAGCGCCGCCAGTGTTGCCGCACTGGCCGGCTGCGGCCGCGGTGTGGACGCGGTCGGGCTTGGGGAGCCGGAGCGAACCCAGTGGCGCGGGCAAGCGAGGCAGTGGCTGCGGGCAGACCTGGCCGCCTGGGGCAAGGCGCGGGGCGGAGATCCCAGCGCCGCGAGGGATCTGGTGCGAAGAACCCTGACGCACTGGCGTACCGACCCCGACCTGGCGGGTCTGCGCGAACCAGCCGAACTGGACCGGTTGCCGGCTGGTGAACGGGCAGACTGCCTCGCGTTGTGGCAGGAGGTCGGCGAGCTGCTCGAGCGCAACGGTGGAAAGTGAGAGTGGCCAAGATAATCGGTCGAAAATCCCGTGGGGGCGTCCCCCCCGCCACGCTCAGTAGTAACGACGGGCAATGAGCGAGTGGGTTTGGGGGAGGGGATGACATGGTGAGCCGATCCATGGCCGGGGCAACCGTCCGGTGCGATATGCCTCCTGGGCCGAGGGCAGCGGCCTGTGCGAAGATGATGGCCGGGAAGGCGCACTTTCGCATGGTTCTGACCGCGGACTGACAGGATCGGGCGCTTAGCCGTTCGAATTTAAGCCGCCGATCTGAGGAGCCACGAACATGAATCCGTTCCTGAATTTGTTCGAGAGACAGAAGCGAAACTTTGCAACGGGCGTGACCCGGCGCTACGCGTGGCGAATCGAACAGCTCGACCGCATGGCCAGGCTCGTCGGCGAGAACGAGGCGGCACTCCAGCGTGCGGTCGCGCGGGACTTCAAGACGGCCAGCCAGGAGCAGGTCTTCGAGACGCTCGCATGCCTCGGTGAGGTCGAGTTCCAGAAGAGCCAGCTCAAGGACTGGATGGCGCCGACCGAGGCGCCAGTGCCGCGGGCGTCGCGGCCACCGGGCATCGCGGCATCGTCTATCGCGATCCGTACGGCGTGGCGCTGATCATCGGCCCGTTCAACGGCCCACTCCTGTTACTGCTCCGTCCTGCGCTCGCGGCGCTCGCGGCGGGCAACTGCTGCGTCCTCAAGCTGAGCGAGAAGCTTCATTCAACGTCCGCGTTATTGCTCGATCTGGTGCCGAAGTATTTCGAGCCGGACGCCGTCGCCGCAGTGACCGGTCATCGCGAAGAGGTTACTGAGCTTCTCAAGCTTCCCTTCGATTTCATTTTCTTTACGGGCAGCACGAGCACGGGAAAGGTCATCGCGCGGGCGGCCGCCGAGAACCTGACGCCGGTCCTGCTCGAGCTCGGCGGGCAGAATCCGGCACTGGTCGACGAAACCGCCAACATCCCGGACGCCGCCAAGAAGATCGTCTGGGGCGCAATGGCGTGGGGCGGGCAATGGTGCACGTCACCCGGCTACGCCTATGTGCACGAGTCGGTGGCCGAGGACTTCGTGGCGGAGGCGAAGGCGGCCCTTGTCGCCCTTTACGGTGAGGATCCGAAGCTCAATCCCGATTACTCGCGCATCATCGGCGCCCGTGAGGTCTCGCGGCTCGCTGGGCTCATCGATCCGGCGAAGGTGGTCATCGGCGGCCGGTCCGACCCGGAAGACCGGTACCTTGACCCGACGATCGTCTATCCGGTGAGCTGGGACGACCGGATCATGGAAGAAGAGGTCTTCGGCCCGATCCTCCCTGTTCTGACGTACCGAACGCTTGATGAGGCGTTCAGCAGAATTGCCGCCGCGCCGCAGCCGCTGGCGGCCTTCATCTTTAGCCGTGACCAGAGCGCGATCGATCGCTTCGTCGGTGAACTCTCTTTCGGCGGCGGCGCAGTCAACCAGGTAAACATCCACCTGTACGTGGAATCGATGCCATTCGGGGGCGTGGGGTCGGCGGGAATGGGGCACTATTACGGGAAGTCCGGCTTCGACATGTTGACCCATGCCAAGTCGATGCTTATCTCGCCGCCCGATGTGGCCATCGATCATCTCTTCCCGCCGTACACCGCACATAAAATCGAGGCGTTGAAGACCTGGTTTGAGTACTGAACTCATCTAATCGAGGGCCGACCATGGCGACGAGAGATGACGGAGCCGCCGCTGGGCGGGCGGGGCGGAGCGATGTTCTCCAGGCAGCCCCGGAGGCGTGGCCCATCCCCAGGGAGGTGGCGGGGGTCGCGTTGCCGGACAGCAAGCTGGCCCGGGACGCGACGGACTACGTCCGCGAGCTGTCTGCCGCGGTCGTGTTCAACCACGTCCTGCGGACATACGTGTTCGGAGCGCTCCTGGGTCGGGCGATGAATCTGAAGTTCGACGCGGAACTCTTCTACTTAGGGGCCGTGTTCCACGACCTCGGCCAGACCGAGCGGTTCATGGGCAAGCAGCGGTTCGAGGTGGACGGGGCGGACGCCGCGGCCGAGTTCCTCCAGGCCAAGGGCGTCCCGAAGGAGTCGATCGAGGTTGTCTGGGACGCAGTCGCGCTGCACACTTCAGGCGGGATCGTCGAGCGCAAGCGTCCGGAGATCGCCCTGGTCAGCGCCGGAGCGGGTGCGGATGTTGCTGGCTTCGGGATTGACCTGCTTCGTAGGGAGGCGGTCGCGCAAGTGATCGCGGTATTCCCTCGTCCGGGGTTCAAGAAGGCATACCAAAAGGTGTTGGCCGAGATTGTGGTCCGAAAGCCGGAGACGGCGGCCGGAAACTTCCTGGCCGGGATCGGGGAGCGGCATGTCGCAGGTTACAAGGCCCCCAATTTCTGCGACGTGATCAATGCGTGTCCGTTCGCGGAGTGATCGATTCGGGGCCGCGCGCTAGATATCGAGGCTGGAAAGTTCACAACCGCTCTACTGGCTGGCGGAGGGGGAGATCAGACAGTGAGTACCCAGACGGCGCTAACCGTGCCCACGCGGTTTGTCGAGACGGAGCATATTCGGTTCGCCTACCGGCGTTGGGGGAAGCAACAAGCGGTCCCGCTCGTCTTCCTGAATTACTTCAGCGGAAACCTGGACGACTGGGACCTTCAGGTCACCGACGGCCTCGCCGCCGAGTACGATGTCATCTTGTTCGACAACGCTGGGGTCGCGAGCTCCGGCGGCGAAGCGCCGAGCACAGTCTCGGCGATGACCCGGGACGCCCTGGCGTTTTGCGACGCCTTGGGCTTGAAGAGCTTTAATGTCGTGGGCTTTTCTCTCGGCGGTATGATCGCCCAGCAGTTGGCGCTCGACCATCCCGGCCGCGTGAACCGAATCATTCTGCTTGGGACCGGCCCGCGGGGCGGGGAAGGCATGACGTTCGCGGAGCTGTCGGCCGAGGAGCGGGCCGACCCGGAGCAATTCTTACTCGCCGCGTTCTTCTCGCCTACCGACGCGAGCCAGGCAGCCGGGCGGGCGTACTTGAATCGCTTAGCGGCGCGGACTACCGACCGCGACCGGCCCGTCTCGGCGAGGACGGCCGAGGCGCGAATTGCACGCAATTCGAGAATGGGGGGCGGTGCCGTCGAGTAACCGATACGCCACGCTAAGGAACATCAAGCACCCGACCCTTGTCGTGCACGGCACCAAGGACATTGTGGTGCTCCCGATTAACGCGTTCATCCTGGCGGAGCACTTGCCGGATGCGCAGCTCATCATGTATCCCGAATCAAGCCACGGCGCTCAGTATCAACATGCGGGGGTCTTCCTGCAGCACGCCAAGCTGTTCCTGAGCGCCTGATTCCGACAATCCGATCTCGGTGGAGTAGCCTCGCGAGCGCCATCACCATCCTCGAAGGCGGCGGAGCCTCCGGGCACGATTCGCGCCCGCGCGGGAGTCGAGGGCGGCTATCGTCGCACGGTGAGATAGAAGGTCTGATGTCCCCCTTGCCACTCTCAGTAAGCCGGGGAGGAACGGCCGGAGGATCTCTTCAGTTCCGAGGTGACACAGGAAGCGACTCGTGATGATCATGTCGCCCCTCTGGCGGAGCTTTCGAAAGCTCCAGAGGGGAAATGCCCGCAGCTCCTGCTCCTTGACCGAGGTACAGCCATGAATCGCGAACCCGATGCTGGCGGACCCGGCAACTTGACGCCTGAGACGCTGGCCGAGCTCGAAGAGTTGGTCAGCCTGCGGTTAGGAGGGCGGCTCCGCGATTTCCGGCTGTCGATCCGCGACGCCGGTCTCGTCCTGAGCGGAAATACCCGGTCCCACCATGAGAGGCAATTGGCGCAGGCATGCCGCTCATGACCATGACTCGCACGCCAATCACCGCCAATGAGATCAAGGTGCGCGACTCCCCGGGTCTCACTGCGTGCTTCTTGGAGACGAGACGATGAACGCGCACTTGAAGTACTGTCCGGACCTGCGGGCCTGCGAGCTCGAGGATCGTATCCTGCCGGTGACCCCCAACCCGGGTGGCATCGTGCAGACGACCGGCGGCTACGTCCTCCTGCTGAGTCCCTTCCCGATCACGGAGGCCGATCCCTTCGGCCAGTCGGGCGGCCCCGGCTTCCTCACGCCGGCCGCCATGACGGGAGGCGTCTCCAGCCTGCTGCCGGCGAGAAGTGCCGGCCGCGGCGGCCCGGTCTCGACGCCGCCGGCCGGGTCAAGTGGGGGAGCCGACGTGACGATCAGCGTGGGTTCGGGCGCCGAAGAAGCGAGCGCCTCCCGTCATTCCAGCGGTCACGCGAAACAGCGTCGCCAATGACGCGCTCGATTCCGCGCCCTCGATCGGCCGTGTGTGTGGCGACCAGTCCGCCGCCTTGCCGCCGGAACAGGTCTATCGGGGCGGCGTGCCGGTGGCGGCTCCGGGTGGCTTACGGGCGAAGGCGCCCGGCGGCCCGGTCGGGTCGGATCCGGGCGAGAGGCCCGCCGATCCGCTCAAAATTCGGCTCCGGAATCCTCAGCACCCCCTCGCATCGGATGCGTCGGGGAACCTCGTGAAATCGAACGCGGATCGCGCGCGATGATTCTTCGGCCTTGCCATCGATGAGAACGCTCAGACGATACAGCGATCGATGCGATTCGGACCACCGCAGCAGAGAGAACCTGACAATGGCGAGCACATATGACGGGCTGTCAAAACCCGCAGACGTCGCAGCGCCGACGGGTGTCGCCGCGGCAGCGGAAGCGCGAGACGTCCCACGCCCGCCACAAGCGGTTGCGACCAGCCGGTCGGATCACCAGGCCGCAGACGCGGCCGCCGATCTCGGTTCGGCCATACCACCGCCGGTGGCCGGGGCGCCGGCACGCTCGTGGCGCAAATGGCTGCTGCGGGCGGGGATCGTGGCCAGCCTCGCGGCCGGCGGGTACTTCTTGATCCCCTATGTGGAGACCGCGCTCAACACGGTTTCCACCGATGACGCGTACGTGAACGGCCACGTCACGCTCGTGGCCCCGCGCGTCGCAGGCCTGGTAAGCCGCGTGCTGGTTGATGACAACTACCGCGTGCGGAAGGGTGACCTGCTCGTCCAGCTCGACAAGGAGCCCTACCAGGTCCAGGTCGACATCAAGAATGCGGCCGTCGTCAACGCCCTGGCCGACCTGGAGGTCGCACGGTCTCAGGTGCGCGGCACACTGGCGCTGGCCCGGAGCCAGCGGTGGAAGCTTCAGAGGGCGATGGAGGACGTCGACGACACCGTCGCACAGCTCCGGGCCCGGGTCGCGGCCCTGCGGAGCAAGGAGGCGACCCTCGAACGCGCCAAGGCTGACTTCGCGCGCGCCAAGGGCGTCTTCAGCCGCAACGCGCTCTCCCGCGAGGATTTCGACCAGCGCCTCGAGGCCGAACGGACGGCCGCAGCCGGGGCCAACCAGGCGCTTGAGGACGTCTACGAGGCACGGGTTGCCCTCGGCCTCGCCCCGCGCCCCGAGACGGGAGACCTGGCGGAAGTCCCCGCCGATCTCAACCAGAACTTCTCCGGGGTCCGCGAGGCGCTGGCCGAGCTGGTCCAGAGTCTGGCGCAGGTCGGCCTCCCACTCACCTCCTCCTCCCAGACGCCCCGGCAATCCCTCCAGGAATTCGCCCGCCGGGACAAGGAGGGGAACATCGACCGCATCCTGGAGCGCATCGTGCCGCAGGCGCCGGCGGTCCGGCAGGCCGAGGCCAGGCTCCTCCAGTCCCGACGCGACCTCGCCCAGGCGGAGCTGAATCTCCGCTATTGCGACGTCGCCAGCGAGATCGATGGCATGGTGACCCGGCGCAACGTCAACCCCGGCAATAACGTCCAGGCGGGGCAGAGCGTCTTGGCGATCCGGTCGCTCACGGAGATCTGGATCGATGCGAATTTCAAGGAGACGCAGCTCGGGGACCTGCGCATCGGCCATCGCGTGCGCTGCGAGGTGGACATGTACGGGAGCCGGCGTGAATACGAGGGCCGAATCACCGGCTTCACCATGGGGACCGGTCAGACCATCGCCCTGCTCCCGCCGCAGAACGCCACCGGCAACTACGTGAAGATCGTCCAGCGGCTGCCGGTACGCGTCGAGCTGACCGACTACGATCCCGACAAGGCCCCGTTGTTCGTTGGGCTGTCGGTGGTCCCCTACGTCTACTACAAGGAACGGCCCGTGGGGCCACACGCCGGCGAGATGTTGCAACCGCGCCGCGCGCTTCCACAAGGACCCGTCGTGTCGATCGCCGGGGAAGCCTCGCCGTCGCCTGTCCCCGTTCCCAAAGGCCCCGGCGGCCCCTGAAAGAGGACGGATGAATGGAGAGCCCCGCGATCCATTTTCTCTCGCTCATCACGCCGAAGGAGGTCCCCCGTGCGCAGCGTGGCCCTGCCCTCGACCGCGGCGAACCGCCCGGCGGTAAACCCCTGGGTCGTCGCGGCCGCGGTCGTCGTACCCACGTTCATGGAAGTGCTGGATACCACGATCGCAAACGTCGCGCTGCGGTACATTGCCGGCGGTCTGTCGGCGGCCAACGTCGATAGCGATTGGGTCCTCACCAGCTACCTTGCGGCCAATGCCACCATCTTGCCGATCACAGGCTGGCTGTCGACCCACCTCGGCCGTCGCAACTACTTCCTGGTATCGATCGCCATCTTCACCGTCGCTTCGGGTCTCTGCGGCATGGCCACCAGCCTCGAACAACTGATTCTGTTCCGGGTGATTCAAGGCCTGGGCGGCGGGGGGCTGCAACCTTCCAGCCAGGCCATCCTCCTGGACAGCTTCCCGCCCGAGAAACAAGGCGCCGCCCAGACGATGTTCGGCGTGGCGGCTCTCTTGGCGCCGGTCGTCGGCCCGACGCTGGGCGGTTATCTCACGGTCACCTACAACTGGCGCTGGATCTTCTACATCAATCTCCCCGTCGGCGCCATCGGACTCCTCCTGTCTTACCTCCTGGTCGACGATCCTGCCTACCTCAAAAAGCAGCGGGCCGAGCTGCGTCGCCAACCGCTCAATTTCGACTACATCGGCCTGGGGCTGCTCACCCTGGCCATGTCGAGCTGGGAAATCATGCTCAGCAAGGGGCAGGAGTGGGATTGGTACAATGACGCCTTCTGGCGGGTGCAGACGCTCTTCATCGTGTTCGTTCTCGGGCTGGGCGTTCTGGTTTTCCGGGAGTTGCGGATTGCCAACCCGGTGGTCAACTTCCGGCCGCTGCTCGAACGCAACTTCACGGTCTGCTCCGTCATCATCTTCTGTGCGTTCGGTGTGCTCTACGGAGCCAGCACGTCGCTCCCCGGCCTGCTCCAGTCCCAGTTCGGCTACGACGCGTATGTCTCGGGGCTCGTGCAGTCGCCCTCGGGCGTTTTCTCCGTCATGGGTTTGTTCGTTGTCGGTGCCCTCATCGGTCGGGGCGTCGATGCCCGCTGGTTGATTGCTCTTGGTCTCTTGATCATGGGCTGCGGGAATTGCTGGATGGCGTACATGAACTTGTATATCAGCCCGACGGTGGTGATCTGGCCGCGGGTGGTGTTGATCACCGGGCTGTCGCTGATCTTCGCTCCGATCAGCGTGGCCGCCTTCAAGTACATTCCCCCCAATTTGCGCGGGGCCGCGGTCGGTCTGTTCTCCTTGCTCCGCAACGAGGGTGGCAGCGTCGGCACGTCCCTGGCTCCGGCCCTGGAGTGGCGACGCGAACATTTCCACACAGCGCGTGTGGGCGAGTTTCTCGACCCCCTCAACCCCGCGGTGACCTCGTTTCTCGAGCAGGCCCGAGCCTTCTACTTCCAGCAGACGGGTGACCCGGGCGCGTCGCACGATATGGCCTTGCAGGCGCTCGAGAACCTCCGCCAGCAGCAAGCGGTTTCACTGGCCTACTTCGATGTCTTCTGGCTGTTCGGCGTTCTGGCGTTCGGTTTGATCGTTCTGGTACCGCTCATGAAGCGATCCGTGGCGGAGAAGGGAGAGCACGTCGGGGCAGAGTAGACCTCAGTTGAGAGTGGGAGGGGGACACCGGATCGGGTAACATCCATGGTGCCTGGGGATTTCTGCACATTTGGCCGGCACCATGATCGAAGAACATACCACGGCCGTTGTCCAGCGCTACCTCGATGAGCTGGCCGCGGACTCGCCCGCCGAGCCGATTGTACGGGCGCTTTTGGAGCGGGCCGCCCACCGGCTGCACGTGCTGTGCGCCAATTTGCTGTACCGAAGTTACCCGCGTTTGACAAAGCCGCCGCTTAATCTCGAAACCGACGAGATGCTCAGCGGCGTGGTGGAAGGGTTGCTCAAGGCCATGCGGTCAATCCGTCCCCAGACCGTACGCCAGTTCTTTGCGCTGGCCAATCAGCACATGCGCTGGCAGCTCAATGACCTGGCCCGCCGCTTAGATGAACAGCCGGCTGTGATGGAACTGCAAGAAGGAATCGTTCCGGCGCCGGCGAGCAGCGGTTCCGGAATCAGTGCGGATGGCCGCCGCATGCTGGACGCGATCGACAAATTGCCGGACGAAGAGCGGGAGGTCTTCGGCCTGGTGCGACTGCAGGGGCTAACCAAGACCGAGGCCGCCGAGGTACTGGATGTTTCGGCCAAGACGGTGCAACGGCGTCTGAATCGTGCCCGGCTGTTGCTTGCGGAAGAGCTGGACGACCTGCGACCGAAAGAGGAGCCGGCGGCAGAATCGTAATCTGATGGGGCCGGATGTCGACCAAGGTTGGTGTCAAGAGCCGCGCCAGCCATGCAAGCTGGGAGAGACCCGAGTGTCCGGTGATCCGCGCGTTCAAGAGCTGCTCGAGGAGTTGCTGGAATCGGGGGATACGCCTGAAGAAGTGTGTCGTCATTCCCCGGAGTTGCTGCCGCAGGTCCTCAAGCGCGTTCGGCGACTGCGCGCGTGCGACATTCAGTTAGACGCGTTCTTCCCGCTGCCCATGTCGAGTTCGTCTGCGGGGGAACATGGATTATTTGAGCCAGGTCCGGATCTGCCCCAGATTCCCGGCTATGAAGTCCAGGAGTTGCTGGGCCGGGGTGGCATGGGCGTCGTCTTCCGGGCCCGCCACCTGCGCTTGAACCGCATCGTTGCACTGAAGATGGCGCTCACCGGCGCGTACACAAGCCCGCACGAGCGGGAGCGGTTCCAGCGCGAGGCGGAGGCGGTGGCGGGGCTGCGGCACCCTAACGTCGTGCAGATCCACGACGTGGGTGACTCGGACGGACGGCCGTACTACACCATGGAGTTTGTCGACGGCGGCAGCCTGGCCGAGCAGCTCTCGGGAACGCCGATGCCTTCTTATCAAGCCGCGTCCCTGATTGCAACCCTGGCGTCGGCCGTAGAGGCAGCACACAAGGGAGGGATCATTCACCGTGATCTCAAGCCGTCCAACGTGCTGCTGGCCGCCGACGGCACGCCCAAGATCGGTGACTTCGGCCTCGCGCGGCGCGCGGAGGGCGGTGCCACGCTGACGCAGAGCGGCGCGAGGGTGGGCACACCCAGCTACATGGCCCCGGAGCAAGCTCGGGGACTCTCGCATGCCCTTGGGCCCGGTTTGGACATCTATGCATTGGGAGCGATTCTCTATGAGCTGCTCTCGGGCCGGCCGCCATTCCGCGCGGAGACGGCGGCCGAGACGGAGCGCCAGGTCATTGAGCAGGAGCCTGTCGCGCCGTCGCGGCTCAACGCCCGGGTTCCCAGGGACCTGGAAACGGTCTGCCTGAAATGTCTGGAGAAGGAGCCGGGCGGGCGATATGCGACGGCGGGCGCGCTGGCGGAGGATCTACGTCGGTTCCTCAATAACGAACCCATCAGGGCGCGCCCGGCGGGGCCGCTCGTTCGGCTGGCGCGATGGGGCAAGAGGAACCCGGTTCCGGTGGCGTCCCTGAGCATTGTGCTCGCTACGGGCATGGTCGCGATCGCAACGATCCTGTGGCAGTGGCGAAGCGCGGTCGAAGCCCGGCAAACGGCCGAGCTGGCGGTCAAGTCCGAGGCGCTGGGAGCGTTATCGTTCGAACATCTCGGCTGCTGCTGCGGCGCTACAATTCCAGAACAACAGCGGCACGGCACGTCGGGCCCTCGAGGCAGCGCCGGAGGAGCATCGCAACTGGGAGTGGCGACACCTGAAGAGTCAGCTCGACAACTCACGCGCCGTGATGCCCGGCACGCCATCGGACATGTTGCTGCGACAGCCGATCATCAGCCCGTCGGGCGGCCAGGTCGCCGTTGTCGGCAAGGACGCGCGTGTCATCAATCTCTGGGACACGGCGACAGGAGAGGTCACCGGCACTCTGATCGGCCACGCGGGCCCGGTAAGGGTGCTGGCCTACAGCCCCGATGGCAAGCGTCTTGCCTCCGGTTCCGCCGACAAGACCGTTCGTTTGTGGGACCCGGCCGCCTTGAAAGAAGTCGCGGTGCTGCGCGGGCATGAGAATCCAGTCGATTGGCTTTACTATAGTCCGGATGGCGTGCGGATCTGCTCGGTGGGCGGGGGGTCCGCTCGGTTGTGGGACGCCACGACGGGCCGGCCGGTCGTGGTGCTCGGTGGGCCGGTGAGGCTTTTTGGTGTGATCTTCACACCCGATAGCCGACGACTCGTGATCGGAATCGATCGCGAGGCTCGCGTATACGATGCTGGCTCGGGGCAGCAGATGGGGGCGCTAGGAACGCACCAGGCGCAAGTCGTGCACCTGGTGATCAGTCCGGACGGCAAGCGAATCGCGTCATGCGATCACGAAGACAAGATTATTCGTCTATGGGATGGCTTGACCGGAAGGGAGATCGCCGTGCTGTGCGGCCACACATTTTCCCCTGAGATCCTGGCCTTCAGCCCTGACGGGGCGCGGCTTGCCTCGGGAGGGACCTACCCTGATGTCGGCATTCGGCTGTGGGAGTCAGCGACGGGACGACCGATTGCGATGGTAACCGGCCACGGGAACACGATCCGAAGCATCGCCTTCGACTCAGATGGCCGGAGTGCCGTTTCGGCTTCCGCCGAGCAGGCCTGGCTGTGGGACGGCGTCACCGGCAAGCGGCTGGTGCAACTCCGCGACTACTCGGGCGACTTGTGGAACGCGATTTTCAGTTCGGATGGTAAGCGAGTCATCACGGCATCGGCTGATCAGACGCTACGGGTCTGGGACTCGGATCTGGGGCAGTTGGTCGCCGTGCTGCGCGGGCATACGTCCGAGGTCCATGCGGCGGCGCTGGCCGCGCACAGCTCGCTTCTGGTGTCGGTCGCGTCCGACGGCGAGGCGCGCGTCTGGGACTTGAAGCTAGCGGAGCGGAACGGAATCCTGCGTGGTCACGATGGCTTCGTATACGACGTTGCTTTCAGCCCGGATGGCACGCAGGTGGCGTCCGCGGCCTGGGACGGCACTGCCCGGATCTGGGACGTGACTACCGGCCGGCAGTCCGTCGTGCTGCAACACGAACAAGGCAAACGGGACGACAGAATCGTCGGCTCCGTGGCCTGGCACCCCGACGGCAAGCAACTTGCCACAGCTACGCGCGGCGAGACGATCACCCTTTGGGATCTGGGCACCGGCAAACCTCTCCATGTCTTCAAGGCACCTACCGGCGATTGGAACGGGGAAACGCGAGCGGTCTTCAACTCCGCGGGCACACTGCTGGCCTCGGGGAGTCGAGACGGCTCGATACGTATCTGGGATGTGGCCGCAAGGAGGCCGGCGGGCGTGCTGCAAGGACACGAAGGATCTGTTCTTGACGTGGCATTCAACCCCGTAGGGACGCAACTCGCCAGCGTCGGATACGACCGGACCGTGCGCCTCTGGGATCTGGCAACGCGGTCCGCTGTCACGATCCTGCCCGGAGACGCGGATGGCTATCGGATCGCGTACGACGCGAACGGCCGGTTCCTCGCTGCCAGCTCGAAGAGCGGCAAAGTAAGCCTCTGGAACGCCCACACGCACCAGGAGCTCCATCTGTTGCCGCACATGAACCGTGTGTACGGCCTGGCGTTCAGTCCGGACGGCACGCGTCTGGCGACGGGGTGCAGTGACAACACCATCCGGATATGGGACACCGCCTCCGGGAAAGACGTTTGCGAGCTGCGAGGACACCAGGCTTATGTTCATGCCGTCGCCTTCAGCCCCGGCGGGACGCGACTGGCGTCTGCTTCCGGCGACTTGACGATTCGCATCTGGGACACTTTTCAAGTCGAGTCGGGTCATCACTTGGTCAAGCGACCCAACTGAGCCTTTGCGGATTCGACCACGCGGTCCACCGTGAAGCCGAATTCCTTCTGGAGGTCCTTGAGCGGGGCCGAGGACCCGAACGACCGCATCCCGATGCTGGTGCCGGAGAGCCCGACATATTTCGCCCAGCCGAAGACAGAGGCTTGTTCGACCGAGACCCGAGCGGTGACGTCGGGGGGTAGGACGGAGTCGTGATAAGACGCGTCCTGGTCGTGGAAGAGCTCCCACGACGGCATGCTGACGACGCGGGATCGGATACCTTCCGTGGTGAGTCGCTCGTGCGCTTCGATGCAGAGCGCGACCTCGCTGCCGGTGGCCAGGAGCAGGACATCGGGCTTGCCGCCGGGCGCGTCGGCGAGGATGTAGGCGCCTTTGGCCAGACCCGACGCCGGAGCGTAGCGTGCGCGGTCGAGCGTGGGGAGATCTTGACGTGTGAGGATGAGAGCCGCCGGCTGGTGATCGAGCTGCATGATGACCTTCCACGCTTCGACGACCTCGTTGGCATCGCCGGGGCGGAGCACGATCAGGCCGGGGATCGCTCGCAGCGACGCGAGTTGCTCGACCGGCTGGTGGGTCGGTCCGTCCTCACCGACGCCGATCGAGTCATGCGTGAAGATGTAAATCACCGGGATTTCCATGATCGCCGCCAGGCGGATGGGCATCCGGCCATAATCGCTGAAGATCATGAATCCGGAGCCGAAGGCCCGGACCTTGACGAGCGCCATGCCGTTCATGATGGCTCCCATCGCGTGCTCGCGGACGCCGAAGTGGACGTTGCGGCCCTGGTAGCTGCCGGCCTCGAAGTCGCCGGCGCCCTCGAACGTCAGGCGCGTCTTTGTCGACGGGGCCAGGTCGGCCGCGCCGCCCAGGAGCCAGGGAACATTGCGCGCGACCGCGTTCAAGACCAGGCCCGATGAGATCCGAGTGGCCATCCCCTTGCGGTCGGGGGGGAAAGACGGCAGGCTCGCGTCCCAGCCGTCGGGGAGCCGGCGGTGTTGCATCCGCTTGAGCTGGTCGGCCAGCTCGGGATATTCAGCAACGTACCGCTCCAGGCGGGCGAACCAGGTATGGCGAAGCTCCTGGCCCCGCTGGCCGATACCAGAGCGGAAGTGGTCGTAGACTCCGTCGGGCACGAGGAACTTCGCGTCCTCGGGCCAGTGGTAATTGCGCTTGGTGAGCCGGACTTCCTCCTCGCCGAGGGGCTCGCCGTGGGCAGCGCTTGTGTCCTGCCTGTTGGGTGCGCCCAACCGATGTGGCTATCGATGATGATCAAGGTCGGCCGTTCGTGCTCGTTCAAGAATACGCCGAAGGCGCGGTCGAGCAGGTCGAGGTCGTTGGCGTCGCCCACACGGGTGACGTTCCAGCCGTAGCCCAGGAACCGGGTGGCGACATCCTCGCTGAAGGCCAGTGCGGTGTTTCCCTCGATCGTGATGTGATTGTTGTCGTAGATCCAGCAGAGGTTGGAGAGCTTCCAATGCGCGGCGAGCGAGGCGGCCTCGGAGGAGATGCCCTCCATCATGCAGCCGTCGCCGCAAAGTGAGTAAACGTTGAAGTTGATCAGGTCGTCGAAGCCGGGACGGTTATAGCGTGCAGCCATCCAGCGGCCCGCCATCGCGATGCCGACGCTGTTGGCCACGCCCTGCCCGAGCGGTCCGGTGGTCGTCTCGACGCCCGAGGTCCAGCGGTACTCCGGATGTCCCGGGCAGCGGCTGTGCAGTTGCCGGAACGCCTTGATGGCCTCGAGGGGGACGGAGGGCTCGCCCAGCCGCTCGTAGTCCTTGCTTACGGCCCGAACGCCGGTCAAATGCAAGAGCGCGTAAAGCAGCATCGAGGCGTGGCCCGAGGATAGGACGAATCGGTCGCGGTTGGGCCAGATCGGGTCCAGAGGGTCGAATCGCAGCACGTATTGCCACAAGTAGTAAGCGACCGGGGCCATCGCCATGGGCGTTCCGGGGTGGCCCGAGTTCGCGGCCTGGACGGCGTCGATGGCGAGAGTGCGGATCGTATTGATCGCCAGCTCGTCGAGCGGATGCCTACGGGACTTGATGCTCGGGCTCTTGTCGGTCGGGATCGTCATGATTAACCCCCTCGGGGCGCAGCCGCCCAACTCGCGGTGAATGAGAGCTAACTGGAAGATTTCTACCCGTTGCGGATAGCGGCCCATTCTCAGCTCGCGATGCCGAAATAGCAACAACATCGCCGAGCTTCCACGCGATCAACCGCGAGGTCCTGCTCACTCCGCCGAGATGTGGGCACCTTTCTCGGCGGCGGAGGGCTTCATCACGAGGACCAGCGGGAGCAGTACGATCGCGAGCATGGCAAACAGCCAGAACGCGTCGAAGTACGCCAGGGATCCGGCCTGTTGCTGGCGCAGGCCCTCGAGGACATCCACGGACATGAGCTGCGAGGCGGCCGGGTCGCCGGTTTGCTGGAGGAAGAATTCCCGGCTCTGCTCGCCGAACGCTTGGACCGCGGGGTTGAACGCGTCCAGAAATTCTCCGACCCGGGCGTTGTGAAATTGCTCACGGCGCTCCACGATGGTCTGGGCGATCGACGTGCCGACGCTGCCTCCCTCGTTTCGAAGCAGGGCAAAGACGCCGACCGCGGCCGCGCAGGTGTGCCGGCGTGTATTTGAATGCGGCCACGTTGATGGGCGCGAAGATCATGGAGAGGCCGCAGATCAGCACGATCCGGGGCCAGATCACGATGCTCGGGCTGATGGACAGGTTCATCATCGCCATCCAGTAGTTGCCGGCGGCCATGACGAGCAGGCCGCCGGCGATCAACCAGCGGGCGTCGGTTCCCCATCCCAGAACAATGCCGACAATAACCAGCATCAGGATGGAGAAAATGCCCGAGGGAGACTGGACCAATCCCGAGACATAGGCGTCGTAGCCGAAGAGGGACTGGAGCAGCCCGGGAAGGGACGTGCTGGCGCCGTAGAGGACCGCGAAGGCACAAAAGATGATGACGCATGAGCCGGCAAAGTTGCGCTCGGCGAGCGGCCGGAAGTCGACGACCGGATGCGCGATTCGCAGCTCGCGGAAGATCAAGAAGCAGAGCCCGAGCGTGAAGGCGACGAACAGCGTTTGCACGCGCCAGGAGGGATCGTTGTACCAGTCCCACTGCTGTCCCTTGCTGAGCATGATTTCCCAGGAGGACATCACCACAACGAGCAGGCCCAGGCCGATGTAGTCGAAATTCAAGGGCTGGCGGCGGAGCTGGGCCCGCTGGTTCCTCAAGTAATCGGGATCCTTCACCAGGAAGTACGATGCCAGGAAGCCCAGGGCGCCCACGGGAATGTTGATGTAGAAGATCCAGCGCCAGTTGTAGGTCACGGTGAAGTAACCGCCCAAGGTTGGGCCGACGACCGGGGCGAGCAGGGCCGCGATGCCGAACATCGTCTGGGCCGCGCCCTGCTTCTCGGGCGGAAAACTGTCGAGGAGGACACCCTGGCTGGAGGGCTGAAGGCCGCCACCGGCGAGTCCCTGAATGACCCGGAAGAGGATCAGTTGCTCGAGGCTGGTTGCCATCCCGCACAATCCGGAGGCGATCGTGAAGACGGCGATCGACATCAGGAAGTAGTTGCGGCGCCCGAGGTGGGCCGAGAGCCAGCCCGAGATCGGCAAGATCGTGGCATTGGCCGCGAGGTAGCTCGTGAGCACCCATTCGCTGTCGACATTGGAGGCCGACAAGCCGCCTGCAATGTAGCGCAGCGCGACGTTGGCGATCGTGGTATCCAGCACTTCCATGAAGGTAGGCACGACGACCGCGGCGGCGACGAACCAGGGGTTCAACGCCGGGCGGCTGACTGCGGTCGGGGCAACGGCGATACTGCTCATTCAAGGGATCCTGCGGAGGGATGAGATGTGCAGCGGAGCTTTCTGGCTCATCTTTCCGGTGCTTGACCGGCTTTTGCGGGAGAGGACGAGGGCTGCGCCGGGGTCTGCGAGTCGGAAACGGCATGGCCGACGGGGAGCGGGTTTTGTGGTTGCAACACTTCGCCGGCGTGCGGACCCGCGGGTGGCTCCTTGTAATAGACGTAGGGGACGACGGACAACCCGATGAAGACGGGGGATTTCTCGGGCTGGTAGTCGGTGAGCTCGATCCGGACGGGCAGGCGCTGGACGATCTTCACAAAGTTGCCCGTGGCGTTCTGGGGAGGGAGCAGCGAGAGGGTCTGACCGGTGCCCATGGTGAAGCCGGTGATGCGGCCCTCGAACTCGCGATGGCTGCCATACATGTCGACTTCGCAGCGCACGCGGTGGCCGATGCGCAGGTCGGCGAGCTGGGTTTCCTTGAAGTTCGCATCGATCCAGATTTCGGTGAGCGAGCGGACGGCCATCAAGCTCTGGCCGGCCTGGACGTTATTGCCGGGGTTGACGTTGCGGCGGGTGACCACGCCGTCGATCTCGGCGACGATGTCGCAATAGCGAAGGTCGAGCTCGGCCTGGGCGAGGTCGCGCTTGGCTTCGTCGAGCTTGGCTTCGGCTTGCTTGATAGCCGGCGCGTTGGGAATCAACTTGGCGTAGATTCGTTCGAGGTTGCCCTGTGGGTCTTGCTTGAGAAAATCAGCCATGGCCTCTTTGGGGCTAGCGTCGATTGAAGGGGGGAAGTAGCCGAGCTCGGCGACGCTCTGGGCCACTTGCTCAAGGGCCTGGCGCACGGCGGAGAAGTTGTCCTCGAGTCCGGGCGGAACAGATCCCAGGTCCTTGCCGTTCCCCGGTTCGATGGGCAGCCCGAGGCCGACGCGAGTGGCATAGACGGCCTGAAGGGCCTGGTCGACGGATGCCTCGTCGACCTTGACCGTTTGTCGCCTGGTTTCGACCTCTTCCTTGCTGATCCCGCCGCCGGGCAAAAGCTCATCACCTCGCCTCAGGTTGCCCCGCGCCAGTTCGAGGCTCGCCTTCCGGCTCTTGAGAGTGGCGACGTTGGCGCGTAGTTCGGCGATCTTGGTGTTGACGTCTTCGACGGCACGCTCGAGCGCGAAACGACCAGCGCGCGCACCAGGCCGACGACGCCGCGAATGCGGGCCTGCGCGGCCGTGAGGTCGGCCTGGGTGGCGTTGACCGCGGCCTGCTTGATCGCGAGCTTGATCTGGTACGGCTCCTTGTCGAGCTGGACCAGGATGTTTCCTTTCTTCACTCGCATATTATCATCGACGAACACGGCGCTCGACCTGGCCGGGAACTCGCGGCGCCACGAACGTGACGTGACCGTTGACATACGCGTCATCGGTGGAAATCGTGTTCAGCGCTGTCATGATCGTGGGGAATAGCGCGTAGGCGCCGCCCGGGAGTCCGGTGGCGAGAAGCAGAGGGACCAACAGTCTTCGCCAACGGTGTGAGGGCGGGCTATGGGTTGTGCCCGGGCCGGGAGCTCCGGCTGCGGGGGGCTGCTCCGGCTGCCCGGGACTGGGCTGCTCGGAGACAGCGGAAGCGGTGCGCGGTTCCGGCGGATCTTCCTTCGCGCGGTTTGAAGGTGGATCGATTGCGTCTGCCATTCTTACGCCCTTCCATTCGTTTGCGAAAAACGGATTTTGGATTCTAGCGACTTCACTCGGTTCAATGCGAGAGACCTGATGCCGTGAGGCTGGCACGCCGCGAGCGTCTTGTCACGTCGCGACGAAGGTGATTCAATCGGTAGGAAATCGCGATCAAGTCATGGGGAGCTGGCAATGGTGCATTCGAAGTGTGCGTTGGCGGGGACAATGCTCCTGGTTCTTGCGGCTGCGACGGCTGCTGGACCACCGGAGAACAAATCCGAGCCGGTCATGGCCACGATCGAGACGACGCTGGCCACGGCGAAAGGGCAGATCCGCCAGTTTGCGTTTGACGGCGATCCCAGCACGTTCTTTGCCTCGGAGCAGAACGCGGGGGCCGCGGATCATTTCACCCTGGTTTTTGACAGGCCGGTGAAGGTGAAGGCGATCGGCGTGGTCACGGGGCGGGCTGACGGGAGCGATGCGCTTGAGCAAGGAAAGCTCGAAGTCTCTGCGGACGGCAAGACATTTCGCGAGCTGGTTCCGTTTGCCAAGGGCCAGGCGCAGGCGATGCCCAAGGACGAGGCAATCGTTGCCGTGAGAATTCAGCCAGGCGCGAAGTCGGATCATCGCCTGGCCATTCGCGAGCTGATGGTCGACTCTGATCCGCCGGTGCCTTTATTCAAGTATCCGGTCGAGTTCGTCATTGACGTCGCGGACGAGCCCAAGATGAAGGATTGGGCCGAAAAGGTGGCGAAGATTTGCACGGGGGCGTACCCCATGATCAACGAGGAGCTCAAGAGCGACGGCTTCAAACCGCCGACGGTTGTGACCATGGTCTTGAAAAGCAGCTATCGGGGGGTTGCCTTTGCCTCGGGGGGCCGGATCACCGGGTCGGTCAAGTATTTTCAAGACCACCCGGACGACGTGGGGGCGATGGTTCACGAAACGACCCATGTCGTGCAGCATTACAACGGGCGCGGAAACCCGGGATGGCTGGTGGAGGGAGTCAGCGACTACGTCCGTTTTTTCAAGTTCGAGCCGGGCAAGATCGGGCGAATCAACGCCGCTCGCGCTCACTACAACGGCAGCTATCGCGTGACTGCGGCGTTCCTGGCTTACGTCACCGAGAAGTACGACAAGCAGCTCGTGCTGAAGCTCAACAAGGTGATGCGCGAAGGGCGCTACAAGAAGGAGCTATTCAAGGAGCTGACCGGCAAGACCTTGGAGGAACTGGACGGGGAGTGGGTTGCGACGCTCAAGCGCTGATAGCTCGATGTCAGATCTTCCACACCACGCCCCAGCGCGGGCGGTCGGTGTTCCATTCCAGAACTTTTCGGCGCGGATGGTAGTGGTTACCGAGCAGCCGCATCACGACGATCGAGGTCCAGACGAAGGCCGCCCAGCACGGAATGCACAGGAATAGATAGGTTTTAAAATAGTGCGCGCGCAACAAAAACGCGAGTACGAAAATCCCGCCTGCCGCGGCGACGAGAAGGGCGGCGAAGAAGCAAAGGAACAGAAACGAGCCGCCGAGCTGCACGAGAGCGGTGAGCACCGCGAGGGGGTTGGCAGCCAAATCGTCGTCGTGGATGAACGTCATGAGCAAGGCCGCGAGGATGTAGGGTAATCCGAGAAAAGCGAGGCCGGCGGTCAGGACCATTCCGGTCGGGGACTTGATGTCGACGAGCGTTCGGCAGAGTGCGGCGGGAAGAAGGCCAATGGCCAGGCCGAGCAAGAGCCAGGCGAACCATGGGCTGAGGCCGCTCAAGAAGCCGCCGAAGTTCCGGTCGGGCGTGCGCGGGGGAGTGGTTTCGCCCATGGCGCTTGAGACGACGACCCGCCCGAGGTATTGCAGCCAATAGAATACGGCGAAGGGCAGCAAGAAGGCGACCGGTAGAATCGAGACGAGCGCGATCAGCCTTCCGATCGTGGGCGTTCCCATATCGTCGGCATCGCCCATGAGCCCGACGCAGTACTCTGGCACGAGGATGATGAAGAGCCAGAGGATTGGCGCAAGCGAGGCGATCACGGCCAGGCTGTCAGCGCTTCGAAGTGGGTAAAGAATACTGCCAAACCACGATGTCTCGGTTTGTTTCAGAGGTGGTAGGATGCCCCCCGACATGGACAGATTGGATTTCTTTTCGACGAAGCCGGTCCGAGGTGGCGTGATGTCACTGGGCTGCCGGCGTCCTTTCTTTTTGCGAAGCGCGTTCTCCTTTGAACGCTTGAGACCGTAACCGCCTTCCGGGCCCGCGGAGTCGGTGGTGGTTGCTCGAACCGGCTCAGGCGGTGGTAGGGAATCGGGAACTCTGAGCTCGCCGCCGCACCTGGGGCATCGACCCACGCGGCCGGGAGTTGCGCCCGCTGCGCGGACCTTGAGGCCGCAGCCGCAAACCAGGATCGACACACCCATCAGAGTTCCCCGAATGACGCATGCCTCATCGGCTCAGGGTGCAGATTCCTCCCGGCCGATGCGGGCAACGACAATTGTAGGTGGGAGTGGATCTGGGTGCAAGCTGGTTTTTGGGGCGGAACGCTCTCACATGGTCGAAATCGTCGGCTGTATTTAGACTAGATCAAACAGACTAGATCCGCGTGGAGAATCTGGCATGAAATGCGTTGGGAGTTACGAAGCCAAGACCCATTTGCCTCGCTTGTTGGGCCAGGTCGAAAAGGGTGAAACGATCACGATCACCAAACACGGTAGGCCGATTGCGAAGATCGTGCCTGCCACCGACGCGACTCAGAGCGTGGCGGCCGTGGTCGAAGAGATGCTCGCGTTCCGTGATGAGAACGGACCGGTGCTCGGCGATGATCTTACCATTCGCGACTTGATCGAGGAGGGCCGGCGTTGAGCAAACGGAAAAAGAGAACTGGCAAGCGATCTGACAAACGGTTGGTCCTCGATTGCTCGATTGTGATGGCGTGGTATTTTGTGGATGAAAAAGACGCCTATGCGGATATGATTGCGCGCCAAGTGCCTGGTCGAGGAGCGTTCGTGCCGGCGAACTGGCCGCTTGAGGTCGCCAATTCATTGATCGCCGGGGAGCGCCGAAAACGCTCCACGCAGGCACAGACGGGGCGGATGATCGCTTATCTCGAAGCGATGCCTATTTCCGTCGATGATCAAACATCAGACCACGCCTGGAGCTCAACTCTGAGCTTCGCGCGACAGTACACTCTCTCGGCCTACGACGCCGCCTATCTGGAGTTGGCTGTCCGGCGGGGACTGGAGCTTGCGACGCTCGACGAACCGCTCAAGGCCGCCGCCATGAGTGCCGGCGTGACGATTTGCGGCGTGGGCTGACTCACACCGAGTCTTCCACGAGAGCAGCATCAAAGGCCGACGGCCACACTTGAGAGCACTGTCCAGTTCTCCTTCATGGGCAGACTATTGGCGAACCGGATCGCCGGCTGGTTAGTCCAGGGATCGATGATGCCCAGGGCGAGCTTGTAGCGGCCGGGGTTTGCCTTCACCGGGACGTCGCTCTTGAGCTCGAAGCGGCCGGGCTGCCAGGTGCGGATGTCGCATTGCAACGGGATGCGAGCGGCGAGCCTGTTTGATTTATCAATTCAGCGCCAGCTCGACGGGCCAGGCGTAGTAGAACGGGGCGACGCCTTCGTTCGTGCCGCTGATCGCGATGGTCAAGTTTCCGCCTGCGGGAATTTCGGCGGAGTGGCGGATCTCGGTCAGGCGAAACTGGTAGCCCATTCGCCGCACGAGGGACTCTGCCGCCTTGCGGAAATCGGGCGAATCGGTCTGATCCAGGGCCGGGCAGTAGGGGCCGACCCACGTGAAGTGAGCGAGCTCCGTCACGCGCAGAGTTTCATCGAATTTCGGGCCGAGCCATTTCCTGGCCTGATGCGGAACCATTTCGCCGCCCAGGACGGCGCGTTTCCAGTTGTCGTCTCTTGCCGATTTCCGGATGCCGCTCAGGAACGACCAGGCCTGGCCGTTATCGGTGTCTTCGGGAAACATGTCGTCGTGAAATCCGAGCCAGGGCTGCGTACCGGCGTGATCCCGGGCATAGCGGGCCATGAGAATCTTGTTCGGAAATGCGCGGTGGTAAGCCTCAATGATCCGGCGCTCGGTGGCGGGCTTGGCGTAGAGGGCAGGGCGCGGGTATGTGTGCCACTCGCCCCAGAATCCGAGCAGGCCGAGCTGCACAAAGGCGACGCGTGCGTTCTTGTCGTAGAGCGTGCCCATGGCGGCGATCAAACGCTCCATCGCCGCCACCATGCGCGGATTGTCGTAATCGGGCGACAGCCCTCCGCCATGGTCGTCGTAATGCGTGAGCTTCACTTCATTCTTGAGCCAATCAGGCAGTCCGGAACGCCTGCCGGGATAGTCGATAAAGATGCGCAGCACGACATGCTTCCCGTGGGCCGCGGGAACAGACCAGGCGGTGCGCTCCCACTTCTCGAACGCAAAGCGACCCTCCTCGGGCTCGAGCTCGCGCCAGGGGGCGTAGAGAAAGACCATCGAGTAGGGCAGTTTGATCGGATTGGCATTGGTGTAGGGACACCAACCTTTGAGTGGATTGTCGAGCGGGGCAAGTGCCGGCTCGGGATGGACCACAACTTGACCGTGCGAGGAGCCGGGCGTGAACGCCGCGGCTATCGCGAACATCATCATTGCAAGGAAGCGGAGTCTCATTCGCGTGTCACTCGATGTCGAAGTGATAATGGAACGTCGTGCCTCTTGATTCCTCATGCTGGGCGTTTGGCTTCATCCGGGGAGTGTGTTTCGCTCGCGGCGGGGTTCAATCGGCGGAGGTCTCCGTCGCGGAGGGTCAGGCCAATCCGGTCGAGGTATTCGCCGATGGGCACCGCAAATTTCCGCGTGGTGCCCAGCATCTCGCGGAGCTCGGACATGGTGAGGGTTCCGCCGCCGGCGAGCCGCTCGGCCACGCGACGGCGGAGGTCGCGTTCGACGTCGGCGTCCAGGTAGATGTTCGACGAGATCGGGACGGCTTTTTGTTCTTCATGGAGCAGGGCCAGCAGCTCGGGGACGACGGCGGCGCGGGGGCCGGCGGAGGCGGTGAGGTCGGCGACGTCGGGGGGGCTGAATCCACCGGACGAAATCGCCTGGGCCAGCTCGAGCTTGAGCTTGCGCTCGCCCTGGCTCAGCCTGGGCTCATGACCCTTGAGGGCCACGGTACGCCCGTCGCCGATCAGCTTGCCGAGCGTGATCAAGCGGTCGACCAAGGCGGCCACGAGGGTCTTGTTGTCGAGGTCAGGAAAGGACGTCTCAAGCCGGGAGCGCGAGATGGACGATTGCCGCGGGTGCGCGTCGTGGAGCCTCGCCAGGGCGCGGAGGATTCGATCTTCCAGGGCTTTGACCGAGTCGTCGAGCACGCGGATCGTGCGCCGGGGACCGACGGGAAGCTCGATGAGAGAGCCAGAGGCTGCCAGCGAGGCGAGGGATGATTCCACTTGAGCGGCGGTCAATCCCGCGATTGCGCACATGTGGCGCTCGATCCACGCGCCTCGCCGAGCGACGCCAGGGCGCCGCGGAGGCGCGCGGTTGGGTCTTGCGAGCGGAGGCGCTCGAGCCGGACGATCGCAGCCTGATCGGTGCGCCTGAGCCTTCGCAAGGTAGGGCCGATCACGCGGCCGCCGCCGATCGTGGCGGGTGGGCTCTCGACGCGTAGCACGAATGGTTGACCATGCACGGCGACGACGGGTTCTGCCAGCAGGAGCTGAGCGAGCCGGGCCGTGCCGGGCGCGGGCTCGATTCGTTCGAGAAGGGAAAGGACGACGGATACTTCCGCAGTCCCGAGATGCAGCTTGTACCGATCGCGATGCTTGAGTGGCCGGCCAGCGTCGCTTGACGTGATCAGATCGACCGTGAGCACCCGGGTTGCTTCGAGGTATCCGGGGGCGGCGAGCTCGTGGCCGCGGACGACCTCGGCGTGGTGGACGCCGACCAGATTGACGGCTGCGCGGCAGCCGCGGGCGACTTGCTGCACCGGCTGGTCATGACGGTGCAGCCCGCGCACGCGAACCGTGCGGCCGGCGGGATGCAGCTCGAGCTCGTCTCCCACTGAGCCACTGCCGGAGGCGACGGTGCCGGTCACGACCGTGCCGTGGCCCGCGACTGTGAAACTACGGTCGATCGCCATCCGGAAGAGCCCCGGGTCGGATGGAGGCTTGGCGGCGCGGCAAGCCGATTCGAGGGCGGCTTTCAGCTCATCCAGGCCTGTTCCGGTCACTGCCGAAGTCCGCACGATGGGCGCGCCTTCGAGAAACGTGCCGCGGACGAGCGAGCGGATGTCTTCCTCGACCAGGTCGAGCCAGTATGGTTCGACGAGATCACACTTGGTGAGCGCGATCACGCCCGCGGAGAGACCGAGCAAGGTGAGGATCTGCATGTGTTCGCGGGTTTGCGGCATGACCGAGTCATCGGCCGCGACGATGAGCATCGCCAGGTCGAGACCGGAGGCGCCGGCGAGCATGTTGCGGATGAATCGCTCGTGGCCGGGCACGTCGATCAAGGCGACATGGTATTCGCCGAGATCGAGCGATGCGAAGCCCAGGTCGATCGTGATGCCGCGCTGTTTCTCGGCGGGGAGGCGATCGGTATCAACGCCGGTCAAGGCGCGGACCAAGGCTGTCTTGCCGTGATCGATGTGGCCGGCGGTGCCCAGGACGAGGTTCATTGTGTGGTTGTCAGTTGTCAGTTGTCAGTAGACGAATGTTGGGATATGCCCGTCGTTGCATTCTGCGACAGACGGCGGACACACCCACATTGTACTGGACGGAAGGATCTTCGTCCGCGAGCTTGGCGAATTGAGCGGGACGATTTGGAAAACGCGCGATGCGAGGTGGCACTGGCGATCTACGGTGCTTCGGGTGATGGGGGTGGCGGCGATGGTTTTACGTCGGGCGCGGCCGGGGGCGGGCCCGCTGGTTCTCCGACGGGCGCGCCGGGGGGCGGGGCGGGCGGTGCTGCGTCGGCGGTCGGCGCGTCTTCGAGCGCGGCGCGCCGTGCACTCAGGTCGGCGTAGAACGCTTTCCAATCCGCGTAGGGGAGGACGCCGATCTCTCGATAGAGCGTCAGCCGCTCGGCACGGAAACTGGTCCACTGCTCGACCAACTGATCCTCGATCGCAAGGTAGCCGGCGGCCTGGTCGACGATCTGCTCGAGCAACTGCGATCGTGAAGGACTGCCATCCGAACGCGGCGCGAGCAGGCGTTCGAATGCCTGATCAAGGACCCGAATGGCCATCGCATATTGTTGAGTGGCGTACGCGTGGGCGCCACGCAATTCGACCAGGCGGCGCACTCTGCGGCGAATCTTGAGCTCAAGCCTGACACGTGCATCCGCTTCTGTTGCACCTTGGGCAGAATCACCGCGCCTGGCGAGAGCCAGCCGCTCCGCGTTCGGCAGGGCGTCTACCCATTGATCCGGATTGGCCTGGAGCGGACCGAGGGCGGGCTTGCCGTCGAGGATGAAGTCGCCCAGCTCGGGGACAGTGTCCGTGAGCGGGTACAAGGCGTCGAGGTGACGAGACGGCTGCCGCAGCCAGGTCGCCACCGCCTCAAAAACTTCCTCGAATCCCGCCATTGGCTTTCGGTCCAGGATCACTGCTGCTCGCGGTGACAAACCCAGTGCGACCTTGAACTCATCGAGCCCGTCACGGAACAAAGTTTTCTGGTGATCGAAGTTCTGACGGCCTTTGAAAAGCGCGGCGAAAACAATGTCCAGATCCAGGCGGCTCAAGCCCGACGACTCTCCCTGAATTCGCTCCTGAAGCAGCTTCCCGAGGATCTCCAGGAAGATGAGATGACAACGCGCGTTCTCGATCATCTGGAGACGGGCCGACAGTGCGAGCATGTCAGGTGCGGGGTCACGGAACGCTCCGCTGGCGACGAAGTCGTTGCGGAAGCGAGCAAAGTCGGCGGCGCCGAGCCGATCAGCTTGCCGGCTGAGAGCCACCGGGTCGAGCGATGGCACGAGCGCGCCGCCACCTGAACGCGCACGGACCAGGGCCAGCGCATACGCCCTTTCCCAGGTGATGAGCTCCGGCTTGCTTGCCCTGGCCAGGCCCGCGATTTCCTTCTGGTCGTCAAGAGTCAGTTCCATGCGCGGGGAGATGTACAATGAATCGCGAGCCGCGTCCTGCTGCGGTGCACCGCCCGAGGCAGTCGCGAAGATCATCAGATTGAACAAGGCTGCGAATCCCGTTGATGCGATTTGCACGAGCGTGTCTCCCCTTGTGCATGCGACCCTCAGTTCGTCTTGGCTTTCAGTGCGCCGTCGGTGACAACGCGGAAGATCAACTGGCCGTCGTGGACAACCGCGCCGGCGCCGAAGGGCACCGCGTATTCAACGCGGCCGGCCGCGGGGGCCTTGACCGTGCAGTGGAGGAGCTGATCAGCCAGCTTCTTCTGGAGCGACTGCTCGCGCGCAGCGCCGCCTGCGCGGCCAGCTCGCGTGCCCTGGCCGATTCGATCTCGCCAGTCAGGGCCTTGGTGGTCTTCTCTCTTGAGAAATCGACGAGAACCTTTTTCTGGCTCTGTGCCTCCTCGAGTGCGAATCGGGCCTGCTTGAGAGCCAGATCCTCCGAGACCTTTTCCGCGAGCGAAGTATAGCCTTTCTGAAACATGCGTTGTGTCCAGTCAACGCGGTCTTGGGCTCGCGCGAGCTGCGACTCGGTCAGCTTGATCTGGCCCTCGGTGGATGCAAGCTGTTGGATTGATGCGCCCTCCTTGAACTCACGCAGCCCCATCACGGCGACTTCACGGGCGATTCGGGTTGCGTGCACTTCCGCCTGGGTGGCGTGGACCGCGATCTCCTGGGTGGCCAGTCGGTCGCGCAGCTCGGTGGGGTCGAGCTCGCAGACGACTTCTCCGGCCTCGACATGCGATCCATCGAGCAGAGCGCTCGAAACGACCATGCGGCCTTCGACCGGGTTGAAGACGGGCACTGTGCGTGGACCGGCCGATTCGGTTGGCTTTCGGTCCTGGGCCCAGGCGATCACACCAGCCAGTGTGATGCCCAGGACTGCCAGAAGCCCCACGCGTATCACGCGAGATGACATGGTTCCTCCCTTGCTGAAAAGCTGAAACCGCGCAAGGCCCTCGCCGGTGGCGGCGCCAATCCCCGCGCACCTATTATTATATCGGCGATGTTGGCGTGGCTAGCGGCCCGTCCATGACCGGCCGGGCGCCGGGAATCCGGCATGATGTGAGCGGAGGGATGCGATGCGGCGCACCAGGTTGCAGTTCACTCTGGGTCAGGTGATGGTCGTGGTCGCGGTGTTGGCCGCCGTTCTCGCGGTCGGTCGGTTCTCGCCGGCGGCCGCGATCGTGGGACTCGCGATTGGGGGCTGCACTTTCCTTGTGCAATGGGAGGCAAGGAACGGCCGGCCAAGGGCCCAGGGCGACAGTGGCGATCTTGTTTTCAACTACGGATGGGCCGTTCGAATTATCGCGATATCCCTGGCGGTTGTGATTTCTGCGGTTGGTGGCCTGTTGACATACGAACATCCGGCCAAGAACGGGACCGAGCTGTGTCTCCTCTGCGCCGAATTCGGATTCGTCCTCACAATCCTAGGGCCGGTCGTGTGGGAAGTCACGCGATTCGCGATTGTTGTTTCAGGGGACGGACTCCACTTCCGATCGGCCTGGCGTCCGGGGTTTTTCGTGGCTTGGCCAGAGATCACCGAGGTTTTCTATGATCCCGCGCTGTGGTGGTTCGTGATCCGGTCAAGTCAGGGTCAGACGATATACGTATCGAGGCATCTTGCTGGCATTGGCGAGTTCCTTGGCGAGGTAACAAGGCGTCTCCAACCGTCCGGGGTCAGGGAGCCGAATGCCCCTGGGTTCGTTCGTTTCAAGCGCCGGTTGCCGTGAGGAGGAGATCGCATGTCTTCGCGTTACGTCTGGATGGTGATCCAAGGGCTCGTCACGGCGGGCTTCTTTGGTTTGCTGGCATGGGGAGCGACGCACGGGCGGCCAAAACTCGATCGGGACGGCGACGGTCTCATTTTTCGGTACAGCGGGGCTGCTCGAACTGCCGTGATTGCGCTGGCGATTACGGTCGCTTCGTTTCTTAGCTTTCTGGTCTATAGGATTCCAATCAAGAGTCAGAGCGACGTCTACGCCGTGTGCGGAATGTTCGCCATGTTCTTTCTACTTCTCGGACCCCTGGTGTGGGAATTCACGCGATTCTCAATCGTTGTATCCTCTGATGGGCTCGACTTTCGATCGGCCTGGCGTCCCGGTTTTTCCATGGCGTGGCAAGACGTCGAGGAAGTTTCCTACAGCTTGGTGTGGCAGTGGTTCGTGATACGGTCGACTCACGGTCAAAAGATTCACGTGTCGAAATTGATTGGCGGCATCGCCGATTTCCTCGGAGAGCTGTCGATGAATATGGATCCAGCCGTACTTCGGAAGGCCAGGTCGGGTTTTACCATCGTTGGAGTCATGTTTCTCGAGAAGGATATTATGTCGTGAACGTAGAGTGGCGGCGCCAGACGGGGAGTGGCTTTCGCACCGGAGTGCGGCAGGGATTGCTTCCTCGCCGGCGCTTTTTGATGTTGCGCATTTTAGTTCTTGCGGGCATGGGTGATGGGTGAATCCGTGAGGGATTCATTGCGGCCGTCGTAGGCGTATTTCAAGTTTCACATTCTGACGTGGCTGAATGGCTCGTCATCGCACTCGCGGTTCCATCCGGGAACCGTTCTGGGGTCGATCTGAAGCCAGAGGAGGGCGGTGTAAATCACCTCCCAAATGTCGTCTTCGCCGATAAGACGCCGCGTCTTCGCCCTGTACTTTCGACAGACAGGGCAAGTCACGTAAAGCTGCAAGGCGTGGAATGGGTGTTCCTGCCCACAATGAGTGAACGTCTTGATGCGCTCGAGTTTCTGCTGCTCCAGAATGTCGCAGATTTTCGTGCACGCCTGGTCCAGTGTGAAGAAACCGAATTGCGCGAGGAGCTCGAAATCAATCGCCAGGCGCTCGATGATCTGCTCGAACAATTGCCGGTTCGGCGCTCCGTGTACCTCGGGGCCTTTCAAGCCGGGCAAGCTCGCGGCCAATTGTTCGAGTTGACTTTGGAGTGGCTGATCGGATTCATCGCTCATCGTCATTTACCCCCAATCTCCGCCAACGCGGCCTTGGTTCGCTCTTCTCTCGCGACCTCACGCCAGGCAACGTTTGAGAAGCTCGGCGGGATGAATGGCTTGGCGGCCCGTGAAGTGCTCGATCTGGAGCCGGCAAGAGAAGCCCGGCGCGACGATGACCGTGGTGGGGCCAGCCTGGCGCACGGCTGGCAGCAGCCGCTGCTCGCCCACTTGCCGCGAGATCTCAAAATGCTCGCGCTCATAGCCGAACGAGCCCGCCATGCCGCAGCAGCCGGCGTCGAGGTCGATCACCTCGGCCCCGGGAATCCTGCGCAGCAGCTTGAGCATCGACGCCACGCCCACGAGCGAGGCGCTGGTGGCAGTGCGGCTGCAAGAGGATCTGGGCGGGGCCGGGCTGCCAGCGGAGCAGGCGCTCCGTTTCACGCGAGAGGGCCCAATCGAGAAACTCCTCGAACGTCTGGCATGCCCGCGCGACCGTCTCGGCCCGGGCGCGCAGGTCGCCCTTGAGCAGGGCCGGATAATCGTCGCGGATCGTCAGGATGCAGCTCGGCTCACAGGCGATGATCGGCAGGCCCTGTTGCGCCAAGCGAAGAGGTGCTCGACGTTGTGCCGCGCGCACGCCACGGCCCGGTCGAGCAAGCCGTTCGAGATGAACGGCCGGCCGCAGCAGTGCAGGGGGGCCGGGCCCAGGGTGACCTCACAGCCCGCGCGGCGGAGCGCGTCGACGGCAGCCCTGCCGATTTCGGGTTGGAAGTAATTGGTGAACGTGTCGGGAAAGAGCAGGACTCGCGAAGCTGGATCGTCGTTGGACTTGACCGGGGCGCGAGGCTCTTGGGCGTCGAGGGAGGCGAATTGCTGCAAGAAGGTCCGGCGGGCAAACGGTGGGAGCCGGCGCCTGCGGTCGATTCCCAGGAGCTTTTCGTTCAGCCAGCGGAGCGAGGCGCGGCCGGCCAACCAGTTCGACACCGGGGCGCGCTTGCAGGCGATCCGTGCCAGATCGGCCACGTGGCCGAATACGCGGCTGCGCCGGCACGCCGTGCTCGCGGTGGAACTGATCCAAGAACTCGGCCTTGAGCCGGGCCATGTCGACGTTCGTTGGGCATTCACTCTTGCACGCTTTGCACTCGAGGCACAGGTCGAGCACTTCACGGAGGTGAGGATCGGTGAAACCGTCGAAGCCGAGCTGTCCCGTGATCGCCATCCGGAGCAGGTTGGCGCGGCCGCGCGTGCTGTCTTTTTCGTCGTGCGTGGCCTGAAATGAGGGGCACATTGTGCCGTCACGCTTTTTCCGACAGGCACCCACTCCGGCGCAGAGCTCAGCGGCTTGCAGAACGCCACCGTCGGCCGAAAAGTCAAACGTGGTCGCCAGTGTGGGCGTCACGTAGCCCGGACCATAGCGCAGATTTGCCGTCAGGGGCGGGGCGTCGACGATTTTTCCGGGGTTGAACAGGCCGGCTGGGTCGAATGTTGCCTTCAGCTCGCGGAAGGCCTGGTAGAGGTCCGGGCCAACCATTTTTTCCTGGAAGGGGCTGCGAACCAGACCGTCGCCATGCTCGCCCGAGATTGCCCCGCCGTACTTGAGTACCAGATCGGACACTTCCTCGGCGATCGTCTCGAATCGTTGCAGGCCTTCCTCGGTCTTCAGGTTGATCACCGGCCGGACGTGCAGGCAACCGACCGAGGCGTGAGCGTACACGCCGGCCTTCGTCTGATGGCGCGCGACTAGGGCGAGAAACTCGGCGATATAGTCATGCAGGTTCTCGGGGGCGACGGCCGTGTCTTCGACGAACGAGATCGCCTTGGCGTCGCCTTTTTCGGCCATCGAGAGCCCGAGCGCCATCGGTGCGCAGCTTCCAGACGCGCGCCTGGGCGGCGACATCGGTGACGGCAATATGGTGGTAGCCCAGCCCGCTGAGCGCGAAGTCGCTCTGGACGGCCGCGAGGCGGGGAGGCAGAAGCTCGGGGCGATCGGCATAAAACTCGACGAGCAGGATGGCGCCCGGATCTCCCACGAGAAAGTCGCGGAGCCGGCTGGCCTCGGCATTGAGCCGGGTGCTATCGAGCACGTACTTATCCACAACTTCGACCGCGGCCGGCCCGTGCTTGAGGATCAGCGGGGTGGCGGCGAGCGCTTCGAGCAAGCCGGCGAACTGGATGACGAGCGTCGCCCTGGCCCGGGGCAGCTCGACGAGATTCAGCTTGGCCTCGACGGTGATGCCGAGTGTTCCTTCCGAGCCGACGAAGAGGCGGGTGAGATTGAAATCCGCGCTGCCCGCCCCCGGCGCGGCCCCCGGAACAAAGGCGTCGAGATTAAAACCGCCGACGCGCCGCAGGATGCGGGGAAAACGCCGCTCGATCTCAGCGGCGTGCTCGGCGGCGAGTCGCCGGACCACGCGATAGCCGGCCCCTTCGAGGTCGCTCTGGGCGCACCGGGATTTTAGCTCGGATTCCCCCAGCGGCTCCAGGTGGATCATGCTGCCGTCGGAGAGCACGGTCGTCAGCTCGAGAACGTGGTCGATGGTCTTGCCGTAGAGGACCGACCGCGCGCCGGAGGAGTTGTTGGCGATCATGCCTCCGATCGTCGCGCGGTTCGAGGTCGAGATGTCGGGGCGAAGAGCAGGCCGTGCGGTTTGAGCGCCTGGTTCAAGTCGTCGAGCACGCATCCCGGTTCGACGCGAGCCCAACGCTCGGCAGGGTTGATCTCGAGCACGCGGTCGAAGTGCCGGGAGCAGTCGACGATCACGCCGGGCCCGATCGCCTGCCCGGCCTGGGAGGTTCCACCACCCCTGGCGGTGATCGGCACCCGGAACTCGCGGCAGACGCGTACGATCGCCTGCACGTCGCGTGCGCTCGCGGGGAATGCGACCAGTAGCGGCACGATCTGGTAGACGCTGGCGTCGGTCGCATAGAGCGCTCGGCTGGCCCGATCGGCGCGGACGTTCGCGCCGCCAAGGACCGTCGCGAGCGCCCGCTCAAGCGCCTGCAAGTCGATGGCGGGCGGCCGCGAGGCGTCGATCACGGGAAGCTGTGTGAGCGTCATTTTAGTTCCGCAGTTCCGCCGGCGCCACTGCTTCGGAGGGTGGGTTCGCAGCCAGGCGCTGGAGCCCCTTGCGCAGCCGCTCGAGCCCGCGCTCGAGAACCTCGCCACCGGCCGCGAACGACACGCGCAAGGTTCCTTCGCCACCCGGCCCGTATGCTGCGCCGTGGAGCACCACGACGCCCGACTCGTGCAGCAAAGAACGGCGGATCTCGTCCGACGGCCGGTTCAACCCTCGCACGTCGACCATCACGAACAAGCCGCCCTGGGGGACGAGCGGAAGAACTCCGGGTATGTCACGAAGGCGCTCGAGCACCAGGTCGCGCCGCGCCTGGTACTCGGTGGTCATATCGCGCACGCAATTCTGGTCGGACACCAAGGCGCAGACGGCCGCGTCTTGCACGAACGTGGCCGGCCCGCGGCTTGACTGCTGGAGCACCAGGACCATCGCCTTGATTATTGCCTTAGGGGCGGCACAGTAGCCGACGCGCCAGCCGGTCATCGCATAGGTTTTTGAGAGGCTGTTGATCAAGATGGTGCGCTCTCTGGCATCGCGCGAGACCGCTGCCGGCGAAACGTGCCGGTTCTCATCGTAGACGAGCGTCTCGTAGATCTCGTCGCTCAAGACCGGAGCATCGGCTTCGGCGGCGAAGCCCATAAGCTCGGTGAGCTCGTCCCGCGTCAGAACTGTGCCCACGGGGTTCCACGGGGTGTTGAGCAGAATGATGGGCTTGCCCGCGCCGCGGGCGTTTTCGAGGCTGCCTCTGGTGATCGTGAACCGGCCGTCGCAGAGCCGCGCGTGGACGGGCGCAGGACGGCCGCCCCAGAGGTGAATCACTGCTTCGTAGGCGTCGTAGATCGGGTCGGGTAGCAGGACAGGACGTTCATCCTCCAGGAGCGCGCCGAAAGCGGCATGGACGCCCTGCGTGGCTCCGTCGGTGATGAGGATTTCGGTCTCGGGGTCGTAGGCGAGCCCCTGCTCGCGGTGGAGTTTCGCAGCGACCGCTTCCCGCAGCGCGGGCTCACCCTGATTGTCGGGATAGCCGGTGCGGCCGGAGCGCAGCGAACGGATGGCCGCTTCCACGATGTGGGGCGGCGTCGGGGTATCGGGCTGGCCGCGCATGAGCGAGACGAGCGAGCGCCCGTCGGCCTGAAGCTGCCGCACATCCTGCAACACCCGGTTGACGGCCGTTGGCCGCAAGCGTGAGACGCGGGTGGCAATCGCAATTGGATTCATGTGCGTCCGTTGGCGGTGGGGTTTGGAGGGATCGCCTACCCACTTTACCACTTTCCGAAGACGAGCTGGCAGCCCAGAGCCCCCGCGACCGACATCGCGAGGCCCCAGGCGAGCACCCGGTTGAAGAGGAGCCGGCGGTCTGCCCCCGCCGGTGCCGCGGCGATGCAGAGCGCGCCGATCGTGGAAAGGGGCGAGACGTCGACCAGGTGTCCGCCGATCAAGATCGAGGAGGCGATCGCCACGGGGTCGCCGCCGCCCAGCCTGGCGACCAGCCCCGGGACGCTGGGCAGAAATGCCGGCAACACCACGCCCGACGTGCTGCTGTAGACGGAGACCAGCCCGGTGACAAACGCGATCATCCCGTACACTGTGCGCTGGGTGGCCAGGCGTGCCAGGAGCGTCGTGAAAAGGTCGATGCCACCGGTTCTTTGCAGGAGCGACGTGAGTACGGTGACGCCCGAGACCATCATGATCACGCTCCAGGGCATCGCCTTCACGGCCGGTTTTTCGTCGGCGACTTTTGCGAGCGTGAGCACCACGGCCGCGGCGAAGGCACCCATCCCCACGTGAGCCTGGAAACCGACGACCGCGATGACCAGAATCAGGATCGTCGCCAACGTGAACCAGTGCCCGGCCGTCATTCTGGAAACTGTGGATGTGAAGGGCGCAGCGGGGCCGGCCGGGTCGCGCCGTGCGTCACGGAAGAGGCGCCAGCCGCCGAAGGCGAGATAGGCGACCGCGGCGGCGAGTGCGTTGGCCAGCAGATTCGATAGGAAGATCTGGCGCTCGAAGCCGGACATGCCCATTCGCGCCATGAGCCCGCCCGCAATGATCCCGGTCGGTGCGATCGGCGAGAGCGCTCCGGCCACGCAGCCGTGCGCCACCATGAGCGTCATGAGGAACGGGGAGATGCCCGCCGTTTCCGCGACGGCCATCGCCAGCGGCGCGACCAGTGCGGCGGCCCCGATGTTGCCCGCCCCGATTGCGGCGACGCCGAGTGACAAACCGAAGAAGACAACCGGAATCAAGCCCGGATTTCCGCCGGTCGCCAAGAGCGCCAGGCGGACGACCTGGTCCAGCGTGCCGTTGCCGCGCGCGAGGGTGAAGAGGTGCGTCACGCCCACCAGGGTCAGGAAGAGATCGGTGGGAAAACCGCCGAGGATTTCGCCCGCCGTGAATCTCTGGCCCCACAGGGCGCCAGATAGATTCCAATGCACCAGGCCAGCGCCAGCGCGACGAACCCGGGATTGACCGAAGTCGTGCAGCTCAGCACGATCACGAGCATCAGGGCCGCGACGGAAATCCAGGCGAGGTCGATCAAAAGGGACGCTCCCTTGTGCCGATCGAGGAGGAACGGGCGCTAGCCTATTGCGGGTGCTCGCTCGTGTACTGGTCTCGCAGCTCGCGCCTGAGCACTTTTCCCATGGCGTTGCGGGGAAGGCTCGAGGCAAACACCACGTCGGCGGGCCGCTGGTAATCGACCAGATTCTCGCGCAGGTAGCTGCGGATCTCGCGCTCGGAGAGCGCGTCGTCGTTCCGCACCACAATCGCGACCACACGTTCGCCACGCCTGCGATCGGGCACACCGACGACGGTTGACTCGCGCACACCGGGGCACTCGTTGATCACCCGCTCGACGACCTGGGGATAAACGTTAAACCCGTTGGAAATGATCAGGTCGTTCTTGCGGCCGACGAGCGTCAAGAACCCGTCTTCGTCGCGCGTGCCCAGGTCTCCGGTATCGAACCATCCCGACGCAAAAGCGTCGCGGGTGGCTTCGGGCCTGCGCCAGTACTCGCGGAACAGGTTGGGGCCGCGAAGCTGGACCGAGCCCACGTCGCCTGAGCCCGCGGAGCTGCCGTCATCCTTGACCAGGCGGAGCTCGATTCCGGCAAGCGGTCTGCCGACGGAACCCTGGGGCCACGGGCCATCGAGCGGCAAGCTCGTGATGACGTGGCCCTCGGTCATGCCGTAGCGATTGATGACCGGCTTTCCCAGGGCCGCCTCGAGCTCCGGGAGCACTTCGGGACGAATGGGGGCCGAGCCGCAGGTGAAGAGCCGCACGCACTGCCACTGGCGCGAGATCTGGCGAAACTCAGGCTGCTCGAGGAAGGAGTAATAGAACGTGGGAATCGCCATGAACACCGTTCCCCGACCCACAGCGTCCAAGGTCCTTCGTGGATGAAACGATTCTTCCATGATCATTGTGCTACCCGTCAAAAGATTGAGGTGGGTTGCGAACGAAAGGCCGTGGATGTGAAACAGGGGGAGGACGTTGACCAGGACGTCATCGGGGGTGAATCGCCACGCGTCTTGCAGGGCGTGCAGGCTCGAGGCGAGGTTTGCGTGGGAGTGCACGACGCCTTTGGGCCGGCCGGTCGTGCCCGAGCTGTAGAGCAAGAGGCATGGGTCGTCGTAATTCGGCTCTAGCTCGGTGTATTGGGCGGGCGGTGCATTCCAGGCTTCCTTGTCGTGCAACACGGCGCGCAGCTCGGGCAGCTCAGACCGGAACGTGTCGATCACCACGCTCTGCTCGTCGCCGGCCACCACGACGCGGGCGGCGCTGTCGTCCAGGAAAAAGCGCAGCTCACTGGCGGTGTAGCGGGGGTTGAGCGGCAGGGCGACGGCGCCTGCGTAGAGCGTTCCCAGGTGTGCGACCAGGAACGAGAGCTTTTCGGGTGTGGCGATTGCGACGCGGTCGCCAGGCTCGACACCGAGGCGGCTCAAGAGAGCGGCGCAATTCCGCGCTCGAAGCTCGAGCGCTCCATACGTGAGGGTCAGGTCCTTGTAGAGGACCGCATCGTGATCAGCGCGGCGGGCGAACGTCTGGCGCAGCTCGTGGAGGAAGTGGCCCGGTCCGCGCGAGCGGTCTTCCTGCAATTCCTGGGTCATGGATCAGCCCCCCGGGCTGCGGATTGTGTTCCTGGTTGCCGGTAAACGATCATACCAGCTACGCTTTCCGTGTTCGACGATTACCGGGTTCTTCGGGCTCGCTTCGTTCCCTGGCCGGCGGGGGGATTTGAGTGGCGGCCGATCAGGCTTACTGCCGAATCGAACGACTAAGAGGCCCTCGCCAGGTTGACGCCGTTGGAAATGCCGCCGCGGCGGTTCCGGCCTGACGACGAGCTGTTGGCGTTCCTGGAGGGTCTCTGATTTAGCCGCGTCAGGCTGTGAAGGTCTTGCGATTGCAGCCGGGCAAAACCCAACGGTCGGTGGTGACCGTCGGTTCAGAGGCGAGACTTCTGTCTAAACGATCGCACCAATATGTAAAGCCTCGTTTAGCATCCACCCAATGCGCGAATTCAGTCGCGGTTCGGCGGCACTGAGGGACCCGTTCGCCGCCGATCCTCTCCGAACACCTCGACGCCGAGCGCCCGGGAACTTTTGTGACTAATCCATCTGTCTCAGGTTCCCCGCATGATCCCCCGCCCGCCCGTGCGCACCAACTATCGCCCACCGCTTCCATCCCTCGGGACGCGCCGGGGCCGTCGCGGCGCGGGGTTAGGCACGTTGCGGCCTCGTTCCTTTCGAGGCGATCAATTCCCTCAGGAGCTGATCGTACCTGGGCAAATACGCCGCTTCGAGTCGACGCTGTCGATCGAACTGGACGGCGGCGTTCTCGAAATCGTGGGCTTCGACCGCAGCTTCTATCGACACCCAGGCTCGCCTTTCCTCGCCCGTCAAACGATGCACCTCGACCCACTCCGGGGCACAATCGAGACAGGCCCACGTGGGCAGCTCGGATTGCTTGGCGAAAAGCCTCCCGACGACCAACGTCGGATCTACGGACGTGAAATAGCGGTGGCTCAGGCCTAGATACGCGCGCTCGGCTGCGATAGCCTCCGTCTCTTCTTCAGAGAAGCGGCTGTAGTTCCAGAGAAGGGCCACGAGGCGATTGCTGCGACACGCCGTACAGGACTCAGGAGCGCGCTGCATCCGCATCGGTCAACTCTCCCTCACTTCAAGCCACCCACGAAGGATTCGACTGCCCGGCCAATCTGCCCCTTGGAAAGGCTCGTTACTAGTCCACAGCTTACACATGGTGGCTGAGCTACCGCCTCGACGTAAACTCTCAACAATGGATCAGACTTTACGGCTCGGATCTCGTCCAGGCCCAACCAGTCGCCACTTCAGAGGCAGTCATAATAGTTGGTGATGTCCGGCTCGCGAGAGTCGTCGAATCCCGCCTGTCGCATCTCCTCCGAAGTCACCACGAGCCGACACTCTCCGAAGATACCGACGAATAGCGCCTGGAGCATCTCACGGTGGGCGGTCCGGCTCGCCTTGGCCGCCTCGGCGATCGCGGTGGTGGCCCGCTCGACGAGAACGCCTGTCTCCCCGCTCTCCTCCAGCGTCCGGAACAATAGTCCGGTTTCAAGATAACCTTCCCACGGCGTGGAGACCTGCAGGAGAGAGCGAACCGTCGAATCGAACAACGACCACAATACCCGCTGGCGGAAGGTAAGCTCGTCGCGCGCTAAGCGGAGGCCAAACAGTCGCTCCAAGCTCGCGAGCAGACCGGCGTAGTAGGCACCGAAGTCGGGGTGGACGAAGTCCTGTCGATGCGTATAGACGTACGCCTCGATCAGGACTCGGAAGTCATAAGGCCGGGGAAGACGACCCAAATCGAAATCCATGGCCTCGGGCTGCCTCCTCCCTGTCAACCGTCGTTACTAATCCGGGCTTTACATTGGAAGTTTGAGGTAAGTCCTTAACCCTCGTCTCGGATGCCGTTGATGCGAGGGGATATTCACCCTTTACACATTCGACAACCGCAAGAGCGTCCCCTGAGTGACAGATTGATGGTCAAAGCTCCAGCACGGTCCATCCTCCCAATGATAGCGTTCCGCGACGCTGTTTGCATTATTCACAATCCCGTGAATGGCACCGCATCTCAAGGCCACGAAGCACCCGTGCGATTCGCCGGAGGTCGCATTGCCCTCCGAACGCCAGTCGGCATAATCCGCACATCGGCGTGATTATAGCTATGAGGAAAACAACATATATTTCACGATCGCGCTTGGCCGGCGTGGGATTGGAGAAGGTCGTTCACCACACGCGCATGCGTGACGGGTGAGTCTGTGAGCGATTCTTCGCGTCCGTGATGCGCGTATTTCAAACGGTTGTGGTCCAGGCCGAGCTGGTTCAGAATCGTGGCGAGCAAGTCGGGGCAGCTTACCCGGCCGTCGACGGCTTGATAACCAAGGTCGTCCGTCCGGCCGTGCACGTGGCCGGACTTGAAACCGCCGCCGGCGATCAACAGGCTGAATGCATTGCGATTGTGGTCGCGGCCGTCGCCTTTCTGCGAAATGGGCAGTCGGCCGAATTCACCGGTCCAGATCACGATCGTTTCTTCGAGCAGGCCGCGGTGCTTCAGGTCGCGGATCAAGCCGGCGGTGGGGAAATCAACCTGCGGGCATACGGCTTCCAGTCCGGGTTTGATGTGCTCGTGATGGTCCCACGGCATGCCGCCGGACTTGACGGGAACCAGCACCTGAACGAACCGGACGCCGGATTCGACCAGCCGCCGGGCCATCAGGCAACGGGTGCCGAAATTCGATGTCATGGGGTCGTCCAGTCCATAAAGCCGGAGCGTGGCGGCTGACTCGCCGCGGATATCGAGCACGGCCTCGGCGCTTAATTGCATTCGCGCGGCCAGCTCGTAGTTGCGGATGCGGGCCTCGAGCTCGGGCTCGTGCGGGTAGAGCTTCCGGTGTTCCTCGTTCAGGCGCGCCAGGGCGGCGAGATTGCTTTGCTGAATGCCTTCGGGCAAGGGGATGGCGGGGTGCAGGTCAAGCACCGCGGCGCCGCGTGATTGGATTTCCGTGCCCTGGTAGATTGCCGGGAGCCAGCCGCTTTCCCAGAGAGTCGTGCCGCCGTTAGTGTAGCCGTCCGGATCGCGCAGCACGACATAGGCCGGCAGGTTCTGGTTCTCGGTGCCGAGGGCATAGCTGATCCACGAGCCGACGGATGGCCGGCCCGGGAAGATCTTGCCGGAGAGCAGGCAGCGCGAGGCCTGGGGATGATTGTTGTTGTCGCTGTGCATCGAGCGCACAAGGCAGAGGTCATCGGCCACCGATCCAATGTGAGGGATGAGACTGGACAGCTCCATTCCACACTGGCCGTGAGGGCGAAAAACGAACGGGCTGGCCATGAGCTTCCGGTTTTCGCTGCCGGGCTGAAGCGTCTCGAAGTTGTCGGGCTGCACCTGGCCGTCGCGTTTTCGCAGCTCGGGCTTGGGGTCGAAGAGGTCGATCTGGCTGGGGCCGCCGACTTGCATGAGCAGGATCACGGAGCGGGCGCGGGCAGGGAAGTGGCCGGGCCTCGGGCGGAGATCCATCGGGGTCGCGATGTCGGCGTCATCGCTTCGTGCGACGGCGGATTCCTGCTGGAGCAGGTGAGCCAGTGCGAGTGTTCCGAACCCGAGGGCGGCGTCTTCGAGGAATGCGCGGCGGCTTGACCTTGGCATGAGACGCTCCGTCCGGCTTCATTCGGCAAACAGGAACTCGCTGGTGTTGAATAACGTGAGGCAGAGCTGGGCGAGGGCGTGGTGAGCGCTGTCGGCGGGTGAATCGCCGCGCGATCGAAAGCGAGCGGCTTGATTCTGCAACAGAGTGCGGCAAGTGGCCAGCTCGGCGGGGTTGGGTTTTCTTGCGAGGGCCAGGCGAAACGCGGGCTCGACGGGGTCGCCGCCCGAGGCTTGTGTCAATCGCTCGACTCTCGTTGCGAAGTGGTCTGCCTGTTCGGCCAGGAAGGCGTCATTGATCATGAAGAGGGATTGGAGCGCCAGGGCCGACGTCTTTCGCTTGACGCAATTGGTGGCCACGAGCGGCTGGTCGAAGACGGTCAAGAGGGAGACGTTGTACGCGCGCCGGGCGGTCAGATAGATGCTGCGGCGGAACGCTTGCGTGGGGTGGGCCGGGTCGTCCCGAGGCACAGCGACCATTCCGTCGGGACGTGCCCTGATCGGGACTGGCGGTCCGCCGCAGGTCTCTACGAGATCGCCGCTGGTGGCGAGGATCGCGTCGCGAACCGTCTCGGCTTCGATCCGGCGCAGACGCATTCTCCAGAGTAACTGGTCGGCGGGATCAATCGCTTCCGGACGGGGGGATGTGGCGTGCGCCCTGTTTCCGGCTCGCGGCGCGACGCCTGGCGATAGGCGGTTGAGAGGGTCATCATTCTCAGGAGCGGCTTCAATCGCCAGCCATTTGCGACGAGCTCGGAACTGAGCCATTCGAGCAGCTCGGGATGGGTTGGTGGCTGTCCCTGAACGCCAAAGTTATCCTGCGTGGGTACGATCCCTTCGCCAAAGAGGTGCGTCCAGAGGCGGTTGACCATCACGCGGGCCAGCAATGCGGACGACGGCGAACCGGGCTGCGTGAGCCAGCGGGCCAGCGCAATACGGCGGCCGCTGGTGCCCTCGAATGGGGGCGACGGTGTTGCGGTCGCCGAATCATCCGATGCGCAGAGTACGCTGAGAAATCCGGGAGATATCTCCAGGCCGGGGGTCTGTTCGTTGCCGCGCAGGAGCAGGTGAGTGGGAGGGGGCGGGCCGACGTCAAAAATCGCCTGGATCTTGCCCCACTTTTGCCGGCGCGCTTCCGTGGCGCGGATGCGGGCTTCCAGCCCGGCCGCGGCCGTTTTCTCCGCGGGCAGCAGAGACGCGGTGATGTCTTCGGGCTTGATGGAAAGAGCGTCGCCGAACTTCCCGGCCAGGTATTTCTGGACCTCGCTGCGTTTTGCGCCGCGGTTCGCACCGCAGCCGCGGTATCGTCGCGGATCGGTTGCGGAACCGCTGCGAGCCGGCCTGCGAAGAGCCGGTCCTGGCACGGCTTCCGTACTTCGCCAAGTTGGTTGTTCAGCGCATGCAATTCTCGGTCGAGAGCGGCGTTTGCATCCTTTATCCTGGCCAGCTCGGCGGGTGAGACGTCGGGAAGTCCGCGGTCGTTGTTCTTCGTTTCGGTGGGGATCACGGGGAGCCATTTCTGCGGATTGTAGGCCGGCGTGAAGATGGCCATCATCCGGTAATAGTCGTCCTGCGTGATCGGGTCGAACTTGTGGTCGTGACAGCGGGCGCAGTTAATTGTCAGGCCGAGCAGGCCGGTGCCGGTGATTTCGAGCGTGTCGTGGAGGATGCCGAAGAAGTTCTGCGGGATCACGCCGACGTCTTCCTGAGTGAGGTCGCGGGCGGTGCGAAGATATCCGGTCGCGATCAGTGCCTCGCGCATGGCCGGCGTCCAGTGCGCAGGCTTTTCTCCAGTCGTAGAGCTCATCGCCGGCGAGCTGCTCGGTGATGAAGCGGTCATACGGCTTATCGTGATTGAACGCGGCGACACAATAGTCGCGGTACGCGCCATTTGCCTTCGCTGGTGATGATATTGGTTGCGTCGGTATCGAAGCCGACGGTGTCGACGTAGCCGGCGACGTCGAGCCAGTGACGGCCGGCGCGCTCGCCGAATTGCGGTGAGGCAAGCAGGCGATCCACCAGGCGCTCGTAGGCCGCGGGGGATTGGTCGTTCTCGAACGCATCGATCAGGCCCGGTGATGGAGGGACGCCGGTCAAGTCGAGGCACACGCGGCGGGCGACGATCGATCGGGAGGCGTCCGGAGAGAACGACAGACCCTTCGCCTCGAGCGCGGCAAGGAGGAAGCGGTCGATCGGCGTGCGGGCGCGGCCGGCGGCACCGACGTTCGGGACCGGCGTTTTTTGCAGCTTGCGGAACGACCAGAACTGACGGTCATCGTCGTCTGTGCGTGAGCGAACGGGATCAGCCCCGCGGCAAGCGCTGGCGAAAAAGGAGATGGAGACGAGTGCGATCAGGAACGGCGTCGCGGGGCAGGGCATGGACTTCCGATTCGGTCGGGTCATCGGAGGAGGACTCCGGCGGAGGGAACCCGATGTTCAACATGTTCTTAACAATAGTTGGAGCGGTGCCGATTCGCAAGGGAGACTCTCGAATCCGCTTCGGCCAGGGCGCGCGAAAGGCCTCGTTCCGGCCCCTGTCGCGCGTGATCGCGAGTATGGGGTTCAGCCTTCTCTTCGGCGTCGACGGGCGGAGCATGGGGCTATCGCTGGAGAGATCATCGCACTCAGCCAAGGCACCAGGGTGTAAAACCGGCGCGAACCGGACACTGTTGCCGAAAAAAAAACGGAGGGGTTGTTTTGATTCTCTGCGGCATCCGCAACTCTTGAGCCGTTGGCGACCGCGACGATAGACTGATCTCCAATCGCGCCGGACGATGGGGACGGGGCGGGAACACGGGGGAACGGCTGGTGGCGGATCGTGCGGAAGAGGTCGGTGGCCTGCTGGCCGCGGCCCGGGCCGGGTCACGCGAAGCGCTCGGCCGGGTTCTGGAGGGTTGCCGGCGGTATTTACTGGGTGTGGCCGAGGGCGAGCTGGGCCATGACTTGCGGTCCAAGGGGGGCGCCTCCGACATTGCGCGCGACCTCGAAACGATCTGCCTCAAGTGCTTGAACAAGCCGGCGCAGGCGCGCTATCCGAGCGCCCTTGCGCTGGCCGATGACCTGTGTCGGTTCCTCGCCGCCGAGCCCATCCGGGCTCGCCCGACGCCGGCCTGGGAGCGGACGCTCAAGTGGGTGCACCGGCACCCAGCGATCTCGGCCTTGGCGGGTGCCGCGGTCGTCGCCGCGGTGACGCTGGCGGTCGTGATCGGCAGGGACAATGTGCGCTCGAAGCGCCAGCGCGATCTTGCCGAATCGCGGCGGCTGGAGGCCTTCGCGAACCTGCGCAAGGCTCGCGACGCGGTCGACCGCCTGCTCACGCGAGTCGGCGAGCTGCAATTGAAGGATGTGCCCCAGGTCGAGCCGATCCGGCTCGCCCTGCTGGAGGACGCGCTCGAGTTTTACCGCGACATCGCCGGTCAGGCCCACGGCGACTCGGACGTTCTTTTCGAGGTCAGCATGGCGTACTCGCGGGTCGGCCGCGTGTACATTGACTCGCGGCGCACCGAGGACGCCGAGCGGTGTCTCCTGGAGGCGCAGGCGATCCAGCAGCAGCTTGCGAGCGAGTTCCCGGCCACCGTGATCTATCGCAGAGAGCTGGCCCGCTCGACCAGCGACCTGGGCATCGTCTTCATGAGCACCGGGCGGACCACCGAGGGCGAGGCGAGCCTTCGCAAGGCACTGGACCTGCTGGAGCCTCTCGCCGCGGCCGACCCCGGCGAGCCGACCTATCGCTTCCTTCAAGCCTCGGCGTACGAGATTCTCGGTGTCGCGTGGTTTAACGCGCAACGGGTCGCCGACTCGGCCCCCGAGTATCGGAAAGCCCTGGATTTGTTCGACGAGTTGACCGCGCAGTTTCCCAGACTCCGCCGACTACCCGGGCCGAGCGGCCTTGGCCCGCAGCAACCTCGCCGGCGCCCTGATGAAAAGCGGCCGCCTCGAGGAAGCCGAGGGAGTTCTCCGGGAAGTGGTCGCGTTCTGGGAAAAACAGGTAAAAAGCAACACGAACAACTTCCTTGCCCAGTCCAGGCTGGCTCTCACCTTCGGGAACCTCAGCTATGTGCTCGAGAAACGTGGCTTGTTGCCGGAGGCCGAGCAGAGCATGCGCCGCGCCGCCGACTTGCGGCTCGGGATGACGAAGAACTTCCCCAATACTCCGCATCAGTTTGACAGCCTCGGGCAGTTGCTGGCCGCACTTGGCCGGTTCGCGAGCGCCCGAGGCGACATCGCCGGAGCCCGCCGGCTGCTGGATGAAGCACTCGCGAGCAAGCGAAAGGCGCTGGCTCTGGCGCCCAATGATGCCGGATGCCGCGCCTCGACGCGGGTTGTCTGCGCCACTCTCGCCGAAGCCTTGGTCAGGCTTGGAGCCCACAAGGACGCCGCAAAGACGATCGCGGAGCTAACTGCCCTTTCTCCCATCGCGGCGGAGGAATCCGTCGGTGCCGCCAGCGTTCTCGCGCAGTGCATCCCGCTCGCGACCGCCGACCAGGAGCTGGATACCGCGGCGCACGCCAAGCTCACCAAGGTTTACGCCGACAAATCGGTCGAGTTGATTCGCGATGCGATCAAGAGTGGCTACCGCGACACGCAAGGCTTGGTGAGCGACCAGGCGTTTGACGCGCTGCGCAACCGCGCTGAGTTTCGGGCCCTCGTCGCCCCTGTAGCCACCGCCCCGAAACCCTGACTCTCGTTCGTCATGAGCCCCGCTCGCGGGTGACGTCAGGGTGAAAGCCCGGGAATGCGCCGACTTCGAGATTCGCTTGCTGAATGGTCCGGAATCAGGTAACATCGAATTCGATGCTTTATCAATCTGATCAGCGGAGGGCGAGATGAATCTCAGTGAGGACATTCAGCCACTTACCGACTTCAAGCGGAATACCCCCGAATTTCTCCGCCAGTTGAAGGAAACGGGGAACCCCGTCGTGCTGACGATCAATGGCAAGGCCGAGCTGGTCGTACAGGACGCTGCGTCGTACCAGAGGCTTTTCGATCTTGCGGAGCGGCTGGAGACGATCCAGGCCGTGAAGGAGGGCCTTGCTTCGGCCGATCGGGGCGAGGGCACGCCGATGGATGACCTGTTCGATGCGCTCGAAAAGGATCTCCGGCGGGGCAAAGCGCGTCGATGACGTACCGCGTGATCGTCGGGCCCCGGGCCGAACGGGAAATCCGGCTCGCGGCCCACTGGATTCTCGGACAGTCGGGGTCGCGTGCGACGGCGGTGCGTTGGGCGCGCAAGCTCCGCGCAACGATCGCCACGCTGAAGGTCAACCCGCAGCGCTGCCCGATCGATCCGGACTCCGAGGTCTACGGCGAGGCCGTGCGCGTGCTGCTCCACGGCAAGCGGCGTGGAGTGTACCGCGTGCTCTTTACGATCAGGCGCGAGATGGTTCTCGTTCTGACGGTGCGTCACTCGGCGCAACGGAGCCTGACGGACGAGATTGCCGAGGACTGACCGGAAGAGGGAAGGTCAGTCGCTCAATAGGCCGCCTTTGCGAAAACTCCGCCGAGTTGCAGCAGGAGCGGATCGGGTGCCGTTCTGACGCGCCGAACTAGCGCGACCTAGAGGTTTATGCCCTGGTGCCCCATCACCTATCGGCCCCGACCCCACCGCGCGAGACCAGGCAGCGAGGCTCTGCCTCTACTACCTCGAGTGCGTCTTGCTCAGTCTCTTTGAAAACAAGATACTTAACTTCATCCCAGGCGGCACGCTTTTTTCCGCCCGAAGGTGACCGACTGGCGACGCAGAAGGGCGAGGGTGTGCGTCGGGATTCGAGCTTGTATATCCGAAATGGCAGGCAACTTGGTCGTGTGCCGGCATCGATCCGCCAGTAAATTATTCGCTCATTTGCTTTACAGTCAGCTGACGTTCCGCACATCTGCCCCTTATTATCTCCGAATTACCGCCGCCTGAGCCAGTCGACTATGGCTGAGTAGCCCCGAACAGACCGAGCTTGGCTCATGGGCGCGATGACACGCGCGGCCTCACGGCTATCGCCTCGCGCAGGTTGCCGGTCTGATCGTTGCGGATCGCGCCGGCTCAGCGGTAGGCGGCTACACCAAGACTCATTGCCTGACATCGACATCTTCTCGTCAGGTCAAGTCTCACCGCAGTGTCCGATTCCCCGAGCGGGAATTTTTGAAATTCTTCAATTGGCTGCTCTTCGACGTAAGTCTCGCCGAGTGTGACAACCCAAGAATCCAGTCGAGCACTTCCTTGCCCTCCCTCCAGGGAAAGAGCCGTTTTTTCTCGGGAATATCGCTTCTCCAAACCACCGAGCGCGATTTGACACACCGTTTGTTGAAATCGAGCCTCCACGTAGGGCTAGTTCGACGCGACTTACGACAAACTACAGCATCATAGTTCATGTAGGGCAATCCGTGGATGCCTTGAAGATTTCTTTTCCAGGACAATGATGTCCCCAGGAATCGGGGCGACGGAGCCGCTCTGCTTCATGTGTCCAGAGCGGCTCCAGCGTATCTTGTGTACGCCGCTCACACTCGTTCGTCAGGAGCAACTCGGATGCAGAAACCCAAGAAACGACACGTCCCGTCTTCGACTACTCCCCCACGCCCTGGTGAGATCGCTCGCGCCAAGGGTCAGGCTCTTAGCTCGTATCGCATCGATGCCTTGCCGATCATCAATCAACTCCTCGCACGCATGCGGCTCGACAATTTTCTCCGGTCGTATCTCCCACGCGCCGATCGCCGCTGCCGGATCGCTCCCGCCCTGGGCATCTCACTCCTGCTCAAGAACGTGCTCCTCTCCCGCGAGCCGTTGTACGGCATCGGAGAATGGGCGGCGAGGTTCGCTCCCGAAGTACTCGGCTTCGCCGAAAGCCAACTGCCATCTCTCAACGACGACCGGATGGGCCGCTGTCTCGATCGCTTGTTCCAAAGCGATATCACCTCGTTGGTCCTGGCGCTCGTGGCTCATGTGATCAAGGAATTCGATGTCGACCTCGATGAGCTCCACAACGATTCCACTACTATCACCTTTCATGGCGCCTATGCTGACGCGGCCAAAGAAGAAATGCGGGGCAAACGGACCAGGATGGCAATTACCTGGGGTTACAACAAGGACCATCGCCCGGACCTCAAGCAACTGCTTTATATCCTCACAGTGGCCAAGGACGGCGCGGTTCCGTTGTACTTCCAAGTTGCCAGCGGCAACGTGGCGGACGACCAAACTCACCGTGCTACCTGGGACCTTCTCTGTCGCCTGACCGGAAGACGAGATTTCCTTTACGTGGCGGATTGCAAGCTCGCCAGCACCGAGAACATGGCCCATATCCATCAACGCCAAGGCCGGTTCTTAACAGTACTGCCGCGGACCCGGTCAGAGGATAGTGCCTTTCGAGATTTACTCGGCAGTGGGCAGATCCAGTGGCGGCGCATCCATGACAAGCGAAATGACGACGGCAAGATTGTGGATGAGTACTCGATCTCCGAGCAGGCTTCGCTGAGCGTCGAAGGATACCGACTGGTTTGGTACCACGGTACACGCAAAGCCGAGCAGGATTCCCATGCGCGTCATCAGCAGGTCGAAAGGGCCTTGATCGAATTGTCGGAGCTGCGGTTGAAGCTGTCATCTCCGCGGACACGGTTTCGCCAAGAAGCGAAGGTTGCGGAAGCCGTCCAGGAAATCCTCCGGGCCCGCGGTGCTGAGAGTTGGATCGTCACGGAAATCAAGGAGCGAACTGAGGAGAAGTTCCGCCAGGATCGGCGAGGTCGACCGAATGATAAGACGCGATACCTCAAGAAGACGAGCACTCGCTACGAGCTGGCGTATCACATCGATCACGAGCGACTCATCGCGGAAACGGCGGGTGACGGTGTCTTCCCTTTGATCACGAACGACCATTCACTGTCGGGTCTGGAAATGTTGCTAGCTTACAAGGGCCAGCCGGCACTTGAGAAACGATTCTCGCACTTGAAGACGGACTTCGAGGTTGCCCCGGTCTATCTCAAGGAGGCCAGCCGGATCCAGGCGTTGCTCTGTGTCTATTTTCTGGTGCTCTTGGCCGAGTCGCTGCTTGAACGCGAGCTGCGTCGCGCCATGGACCGCGAGGCGATTGAAAGCCTGCCGATGTACCCCGAAGGCCGGAAGTGTCGGCGTCCCACAGCCCGACGGCTGATTGACCTGTTTGAGGACGTGCAACGACATGCGCTGCAAGTTGAGCGGCGATCACCTCTGGTCTTCACAACACAATTGAGCCGGCTTCAGCGTCGGGTATTGCGCCTGCTTGGAATGTCGAAAGTCTACGACGTCTGACCTGGCCCGCCAGCGTGCCGCTATTCTCGACCACGTTGAAGCACCAGGGGTGAGCGTGGGAGGTCAACAGCCGTTGCGATGACTAAACCGCCTGACGATGCGACCGCACACGGGTTGCAAGTGCCGCCCGTCTACCGGCTCCTCGCGATAGTCCCTCCGCCTGAACGGTTTGATACCGAGCGAAATTCCGGGATAATCAGGGGCAGATGTGCGGAACGTCAGCCGTACGAATCGACACGGCTGAATTTCCCGACGCCAATACCTTGCCGGAATCGCTTCGGCCCATGCTGTTTCAGAACGGGATGCAGATCCGCCCCGATCCACGTTTTGACAACGATGTTGATTGCTTGCTCGAAGCAGTTCGCAAGCCGCCCAGCCTGTCGATCGTCCCATCGCCACGCGAGTGGCTTATCAACATTTTGTCACACAGCTTAATGCCGATGGGTGTGTGGGGTTTGTTTTACGTTGTTTACTGCATGTTGATGTATGGCATCTTTAGAGTGCTTTTTGGTTCGACCTGGCATATCGAGCATGCGGTGGCCGCTTTCATTGCTGTTCCCGGGTTTATCATCGGCGCGGCACGGGGTTTTGCAAGCGATCATTGGCGCGGTGGTTATGGTTTTGTTATTCGGAAGCGAGGGGATTGGCCTGCTCTTTACTTCGCAGACGGTTATCACAATATGCCAAGCACTGGGAGTCTTGAAAGATTCCGACACGGCGGACTTGGTAGCCCTACCATTCGCGACGGGTCTAGGTGGAGTGCTGCTGGCGGCGGCAAGCAGTGCGCGGCGGTCTCTCGCGGCGCAACGGCGCGGTGAGGACAGGCTGTTGCCGCTGAATCGCGACGTTCTGCTGGGCGGTCTCGCCGGCTTTGCGCTTGGGTTTGTTGTGTGCGTGTTGGTCTTGGGTCTCGGCCGCGAGGTAAACCCGTTCTATCAAGCCGCCTGGCTGTCAGCGATGCTGGTGCTCTTAGGTATTCAGATGGGACTTCTGGATGTTATGTTTGCTCGTCCCAGACGCAAACGCCTTCCCGACAAGGGCAAGCCCTGATGCGTAGTGTGTTTTTGTCGTATCGCCGGTCTGACACCCTGATGGTAACGGGACGGCTTTATGATCAGCTATCGCGCAAACTTGGGGGCGAGCGAGTTTTTCGCGACGTCGATTCGATACCCCTTGGCGTTGATTTCAGGCGCGTGCTTGACGAGGAAGTGGCGAGGTGCGACGTTTTTATCGCGATGGTGGGATCGAAATGGTTGGGAGTAACAAACGAGGAAGGGCAGCGCAGGCTTGATGACCCCGACGACTTCGTTCGGATTGAGATCGAATCGGCGTTGGCGCGCAAGGTGCCGATCTTGGTCGCGCTGGTTGACGGCACGCCGTTGCCGACCGCCGAGCAACTGCCCGAGAGCCTGAAGGAACTGGCGGGTTGCAAGGGATCGCCATTGCGGACCGACCCGTTGTTTCATGATGACTTTGCGACGCTTTTGACGGCAATCGGTGCGGAGGGAACGACCGACTTTGCCGATTTGCCAACTCGGGATCGCTGGGCGCGGGCGACCGGGCGCGCGCTCAAGCGATCGATTTGGGGTGAACTGGCAGGGCTGGTGTTCGGGTTAATTATCGCGATCGGCTTCGTTCTCTATGACCGAATGAATCCGAACCGGGGGCGATCGGTCGCCGAAGCGTTGCCAATTCTTGTGCCAACCGTGATCGGCGCCCCGCTGGTGGGCTTACGGCATTTCGGGCTGCGCGGGCTGATTTTGGGGCTAATCTCCTCGCCGATTTTCTCAGCATCTGTATTCATACTCTCATTTTTCGTGTTTTCGCTGCCCACGCTGTCGTTTCATTTTTGGTTGGCGTCGCAGGAATGGATCGAAATCGAACGCAGCTATGCGATAACCATCGGCTTTTTCGGCGCCGTTACCGCGGTGCCGGCGATGCTGTACGTCGCACGGGTGTCGGTAGCGGTCAGAAACTGAGCCATTATCGCGGCCAAATTGAGCCACCGGCGTCGTTGCCCAGCGAGTCATTGGTTAACCAGTTCGGTGCATCGCGGCGGTCGTGGAAACGGAGAAGGAGTACGTCAGCACCTTTGCCGCGGAGGAAGGGAAGCCGTGGCCCCAGGTTTTGTCACTTTATCTGAGCCAATCGAAGGCCCAGGGATCCAACACCCAGTTATCAGCTCCGCTTCATTATCCCCCAAGTGCTCCCCGTTAGCCCCTCCCGCCTTCACCCTCGCATCGCCCTCACCCGACCGGGCGGTACGAGGGTGAAGGTGGGAGGGGCGGCCCCTCTTGCCGAGCCCGAGCTGAGCCTTCTCTGCTCAGAGACCATGTGACAATGATAGCCACATTATGAATTTATGCGATTATGCGTACGAGCGCAATCAGTGGGAGGGCCACTTCCGTCATGTCCGATGTGCCGTGCTAGATTCTGGCAACTCGGATCTCTCGGGCGGTTGCCGGCCGGCAACTCGGATCGATCTGAACCCGACTGCCTAGAATCAGCCCGCGTCATTCTTAGAAGTCCGCAGAGCATCGTCAAGCACATTCTTCAAAGAATACGGAGAATTTGAATTGAGAGAGCCACTGGCCGCGATCGAGCAGTCGCGGAATGGCTCAACTGGCTCTGCCATAATGGCTCAGTTCCTGGCTGCTGCTAACACACGGGCGCAGGCCAGAAAGCGAGCGCGACGGCTGCGGGTTTATCTGCCCTGGATCGGGTTGGCTTTGGGATTGGTCGCGGGGGCGTGCGTGGGGATTGTCGTCGGTACGTTAGTTCGCCGGTTTCTGCTCCCGAAGGCAGTTCCCTGGCACACAATGTGGGTCGGGTTCGTGCTCAACGCGTCGCTGGCTACGGGTTGCCTCACCGTGCTCGACGGCATCTTCGGCGACTGGTTTCTTGACAAGAAATCCAGGGGTGTTTCGGGGCTATCCAAGTAGGAACCGCTGCGCGGACCGTGGTTCCAATAAAATGGTTCGGGCTTCTGTGTTTTCCTCTCATCAGCATGGTCCGCCTCCCTGCATCTCTGGATTCGTCGTACCGGCTCCGGACCGGCTGCCGCCGTGCTCACCAAGCTCGCTTGGCAACGTGGCACTCCTTTGACTGCGGCGCTACATGGCCTAAACACCGTGGCCGCCCGTTATTGGCGGCGCCGCGCCGACGAACTCCTCCAGGCCGACCGGGAACCTACTTGGCAAGTGACAATCCTTCGTCGCGGGTTGCGGGTTGAGGCGGGAGAGTTGCTGGGACTGGGACCATCGAACATCCTAAATGCGCCGCATTGACCGGCAATGCTCCGACGGTCGAGCGGATGCGGACGGGGTGAAGTCTGGTATTGGTCTATCCGACGCCCACTCGATGTCTGACGAAGCCCGCGCGCATGGCTTCACTTGCCGACGGCGGGCACATGCCGCAAAATCGAGACTCGCACGTCGGGCCGGTCCGTCTCATGGCGCCGGCCGAACGGTGGCAATGCCCTCCGCCCAACGGGCCCGACGGGTGGCAAATTGGCATTCACTTCATGATTAGTATCACCGAGCCCGGAAAGCTGACCGGGACGAAGCAAGGGCGGGCACCCCTTCGCGGAGCGAAGGGCGACAATGGGGCGGGCGACGAGTTTTGGCTTGATCCCTTCGCGGAGCGAAGGGTGACATTCCACTGACTCGATGCCTGCAAGCGCCGTGCGGCGTCGGCAAACAATGACTGACGCGAAGTGTCCGTGCCCGAACACATATGGAGAAATGCGATCGACCACCATAAACTACTGCCAAGTACAGCGAGGAGATAATCGATTGCGGCGCAGTGTGTGAACTGAGCGTTATCTATCTATCTATCATATTGGTCTCGCCGAAATCGGTTGGCGAATTGCGCGCGAGTGCAGCCTTCGGACTCAGGCTGCCATGGCTCTCGATCAGTCACGACAGATTCCGAAAGGATGATTCTCTTGGACGTCGGGTCGACGATGACGATGGGGAAGCCCCAGAACGGTCTGGCGGGATTGAAGCACTGGCGTCATGATTTGCTCGCAGGCATGGTGGTTTCTCTGGTGTCGGTGCCGTTCTCTCTGGGCATCGCCGTGGCGTCGGGCGCACCACCGGTCTGCGGCTTGATCTCGGCGATCATTGCCGGGTTGGTACTGCCGTTCATGGGCGGTTCTTACGTCACGATCAGCGGGCCCGCTGCTGGACTCGCTCCGGCTCTGCTCGGTGCGATGATTCTGCTCGGTCGTGGTGACAGGGCGGTCGGATATCCGCTCTTGCTCGTTGCCATTTGCCTGACCGGCATCGTGCAGATCGTTCTGGCCAAGTTGAAGCTGGCAAGATTCAGCGCGATCTTCCCCGCTTCAGTGGTCGAGGGGATGCTCGCCGCGATCGGACTCTTGATCATTGTCAAGCAACTGCCGCTGATCTTCGGCAGTCCTCACAATGAGTTCAAATCGCATGAATTCTGGGGCATGGTGCTCGAGATGCCGTCCCAGTTCATGCATATGGACCCAAAGACCTTCTTTCTGGGAGTTTTCTCGCTGGCGCTGATCTTCGCACTCGCGTCGATCAAAGCGCGCTGGATCAAAGTCGTGCCGCCACAGGTGATCGCGGCAGCCGTCGGTCTGATCCTCGGGTGGTTCCTTGGTCTGAGCGGCGATCGACTGGTCCTGATACCCGAGCATCCGTTCAGGAACGGGTTTCAGTGGCCGCATTTCACCGAGGTATTCAACAACCGTGGGCTCTGGTGGGGGATTTTCACTTCGGTTCTGACCCTGACGTTGATCGACGGAGTCGAGTCGCTGGCAACGATCGCGGCCATTGACAAGATCGATCCGTTTCGCCGCAAATCCGACCCGAACCGGACACTCAATGCGATGGGGGTATCGAATCTGTGCTCGAGCCTGGCGGGCGGGCTGACGATCATCCCCGGCGGCGTCAAGAGCACAACCAGTATCTTATCCGGCGGTCGGACCCAGTGGGCCAACTTCTACAACGCCTGCTTCCTCATCGTCTACCTGCTGCTGGGACGAAACCTGATCAACCTGATGCCCATGACCGTGCTGGGGGCCATCGTGCTCTATACCGGCTACAAGCTGTGCGCTCCCAAGGTGTGGAGACACGTCGCGCACATCGGCAGCGAGCAGTTGTTCGTGTTCACCGCCACTGTGCTGATCACAATCACGACCGATTTGCTCTGGGGCATTGCCGCGGGCGTCGTGGCGAAACTGCTCCTGGAAATTGCGGTCGTCTCAAGAGTGGATCAGGGCGGGCCGCAGGGCCCTCAGCTCGCCGGCCTTGTGGTCAGGCGCTGGTTCACCGGGTCGGGCGAGCTATTCCGCAACCCCGTACTCAAGACGGCGACCATCGGCGACACATACCATATCTACTTTGGGCGGCCGATGGTCTGTTTCAATTCCCTGCATCTCAGCGGAGAGTTGACCCTGATCCCCGCCGAGGCCAGCGCGGTCTGCATGCACGTTACCGATCTGGTGACGCTTATCGACCATACGACGGCATCCATGCTTCTCGAGTTCGCGGACGACTTCAAGCGCGCGGGTCGCGGTGTGGTCACGATCATCGGCCTGGATCAACTGCGTGCGAGATCTCATTCCGACGCCTCGATGCGCATCGGCGTGCCGATCACGACGATGAAAGAGCCTGTGCCGAACGCTCTGGTAGACGACGAAGCAATCGATGCTTCTCAGGGCGATCTCGAGCGGACGAGCTTGAGCCGCGACGCCGGAACCGATGCTCAGACGGAAGAGCTGGAGAAGTTGAGCCTCCAATCGAGCGAAAGCGGTCCCGCCGAGGATTCGTCAGCTTTGCCCGATTCAGGCGCAGATGTATTGATCGACTGATTTCGGGGTAACTGGCAAAGACGGGGACCCTTCGCGGAGCAAAGGGCGACTATGGGGTGGTGTCGGCCGGCCCTCGCTGGGCGATCGCCTACGTTGAGATGGACGGGACGCACTTTCGCGGAGAGGCTGTGATTTTTTCGGCATTGGGGTTGATTTTGTACAGTGTTCATGTTCTAATATCCAGCCTGCCTCATCGACCCCACACAGCAGGACGAGCGTCATGACACTGCCCCTCTTTGGCCCCGACGACTTGCCCGATCCGCCTTCTCCCGCTCAAGCTGCCCAGTCGACGCCAGTTGGCAAGCCACGGCTGCGGCTTCCCATACGCGACCAGATCGAGATGCGGTGGGCATCGCTCGATGAACTGCTCGAGGCCGACCATCCGGTCCGAGTTGTCTGGGCGGCGGTCTGCAGGCTCGATGTGAAAGCCTGGCTCGGCGAGATCAAGGCCGTCGAGGGACACGTCGGCCGCGATGCCACCGACCCTCGCTTGCTGGTTGCGTTGTGGGTTTTTGCCACATTGAAGGCAATCGGCAGCGCCCGTGAGCTGGCCCGGTTGTGCCAGAAGGAGCAAGGGAGTCTGCCGTACCAGTGGCTGTGCGGCGGTGTAAGCGTCAACTACCACATGCTGTCTGACTTCCGCTCCCGTGGGGGCGAGAAGTTGGACGAGCTGTTCACGCAGATCGTGGGCACCCTGCTCCATACCGGATTGGTGAAAATGGACCGGGTTGCTCAGGACGGGATGAAAGTGCGTGCCAGCGCCGGCAAGAGCTCGTTTCGTCGCCGCGGTAGTCTTGAGGAGTGCCTGAAATCGGCGCAGGAGCAGGTCGAGGCCCTCAAGAAACTGGCTGAGGAGGATACAGCAGAGCTGACTCGACGGCAGCGTGCAGCGCGGGAGCGTGCCGCGGGCGAGCGATTGCAGCGGATCGAAGAAGCGATGCGGCAGTGCGAGGAGTTGCAACGAGAACGCGACGCTTCATATGGCCGTAAGGATCGGGAAGCGCGGGCTTCGACCACCGATCCCGAGGCGCGGGTCATGAAGTTCGCAGACGGAGGATTCCGGCCGGGATATAACGTTCAATTCTCGACAGACACCGAAAGCGGTGTGATTGTGGGTGTGGAGGTGACCAACGCTGGGAACGATGGCGAAGAACTTCCTCCCATGCTCGACCAGTTGAAGGAGCGTTACGAACGAAAGCCGAAGGAGGCATTGGTCGACGGTGGCTTCGCGACCAAGGACGCGATCGATGAGGCCGACCAACGCGGCTGCACCGTGTACGCCCCGATCAGAACCGAGAAGAAGAAGCAAGCGGATGGAGAGGATCCCTACGCCCCCAAGAAAGGTGACAGCGCAGCGGTTGGCGCATGGCGGAGCCGAATGGGGACCGAGGCCGCGAAGCTGATCTACCGGCTGCGAGCCCAAACGGCGGAGTGGGTCAACGCCCAGGCACGCAACCGCGGATTCTGGTTTATGCCCGGGCGCGGCCAACCGCGTTGTCGCGGCGTCGCATTGTTGTTTGCAATTGCTCACAACCTAGTTGTCGGAGAGAGACTGCGCACGGCGAAGGGCATACAGGCGGAATGAGCGGTGCTCTGCAAAAAGAGGTCAAAATAGGGAAACCTGTTTGCCTCAACGACCGGGCTGTTTGAGAACGGACTTGGATCCGCCGCACTATCGGAGCGGCCAAGTGGTGAATCGCCACCGACCGAGCCCCGCCGTCCGAGATTCCGCAACGGAGCCAAAAGATCACGGCCTCGGAGCGAAGGGCGACAATGGCGTGGACCATGTTGGCAGGCGACTGCCAGGTCCGATTATGCGGGCGCGCCGGCAAAAAATCTTTCGAATCGGCCCCGATTGACGCAAAAGAAATCGGGCTTGTGCAGATCGTTCTAAGTGAGGGGTTCGCGAAGGATGGCGAGGATTTCGAGGTCGTGGGACTTCGAGGCCGGCCTTCCAACCTCATCATCACGTGGGAATTCACACTGTCATGGCCTCTCAAGCACAAATCGATGCGAACCGGCGCAATGCATTGCGCTCGACAGGGCCGGTCAGTCCGGCGGGGCGTGCGAAGTCGGCGATGAACGCTCGGAGGCACGGGATGCGCTCGGAGCGGGAGAAACTGGGACGGGAGGAAAGCATCGCGTTTGAATCGCGACACATTCGCTGGACCGCGACTTATGCGCCTGAGACTGATACCGAGGAGTTTCTGGTGCATGCCAACGTGTTCGTGGCGTCCGAGATGGAGCGCGCGAAGAGTGCGTACCTGGAATGTGCGCAGAACCACGTCGACACGGCTGAGTACGCCGAGATCGAACGGGTGCACGACACGGGCAACCGGCTGTTTTTTGATCCGCGAGGAGTACCGTTTCCATTGTATGGCACCCGGCCGTTTGACCCCAAGAAGCTGGGAACGTCGTGGAGCAGCGAGCATGCACCTGCGCTTGACCCGGGGGAGAGCGCGGTCGAGCCTGCGGATGCCCTGACGGACGAAGTGGCGAATTGTGAAGCGGAAGCTTCAAGGCTCGACCAGGCCGGAGAGTGCGAGGCGAATTTGAACGCGGGTTGTGCGGCCCCGGTCATCCAGGAGGCGCGGGAGGAAGCGGTTGATTCAGGGCCGGCGGAAGAGATTGCGGAGGTGAGCGGAGCAAGTCAAACCAGTGAAAAAGCGCCGAACGAAGCCAATTTCCGTGATGACGTGTGCATAGCACAACATGAAGACGCTATTGATGTTCCGACGAATTCCGCCGCTTTGTCGGGACTTGACAAATTGCAAACGAACCCAATTTTGGAAACGAAGCCGATTCCGGCGGGCGGGCCGGAGCCGAGTACAATCGGCGAGTCGGCGGAGCCGAGAACTCCGTGCTTGAATGAACGCGAGAGACGGGCCGCGTGGATTGAAATGAGGCGGCAGGAGTGGATTCGCTCGCGTGCCGCGAAAGAAGCCCGCGAGCGGAAGCACGCTTCGGCTGTGGACGCGGGGACGACACACTCCGGGGTGGGGCCGGGCGATGCGGCGGGCGAAGCCGTTCTGCCGCAGGACGCGCGTGGGCCGTGAGGCGGGTCGAATTGCCCTCGGTGAGTCTCATTTACTCTCATTCAGTCTCATTTCTTGGGGAACGGGGGCATCGATGTCTGGAGGATCTCGCGAGGATGACGGGCGCGAATGGCGCGGCGTTGACGCCATCATCGGCGAGAAAGATTGAGGCTCACGGTGGGGGGATTGTCTATAATCGACAGGCGTATCGAGGTGGGCGATGGCGGATGTTTGGCTATAGCGGATGTTCCGCAATGGCGGATCGGATGGGAGCTGTTTGTTGATTGATCGAAATGCGTTTCGTGGGTTGCCGGCGGTGGGGGCGCTGATCGAGCATCAGTCGCTCGAGGGCGCGGTGCGCGCTCGCGGACGGGCTGCTGTTCTTCGGGCGTTGCGAGCGGCGATTGAGCATGCGCGAGAAGAGCTGCGCGCTGGCCGGCGCATTGACGTGGATCCGCAGAGCTTGGCGGGGCGATCGATTCAAATCCTGGAGAGCGAGCGGGCGAGTATCCGGCCGGTGATCAATGCGACGGGTGTGCTCTTGCACACGGGGCTGGGGCGGGCGCCCTTGGCGTGCGAGGCGATCGAGGCGGTGGCCGCTGTTGCTCGGGGTTATTGCAGCCTCGAGCTTGACCTCGAAGAGGGAGAGCGCGGGCGGCGCACGTCGGGAATCGAACGGCTGATTCGCGAATTGATCGGGGCCGAAGCGGCCACGGCCGTGAACAACAACGCGGGGGCAACCGTGCTGGTGCTCAAGGCGCTGGCGGCGGGGCGAGAGGTGATTGTGTCGCGCGGCGAGCTGGTCGAAATCGGTGGGAGCTTCCGATTGCCGGAGATCCTCGAGGTTTCCGGAGCCAAGCTGCGGGAAGTGGGAACGACCAACAAGACACGGCTGTCGGACTACGAACGAGCGATTGGTCCGGAGACAGCGGCGATTCTGCGGGTGCACCGGAGCAATTTCCAGATCGTGGGATTCACCGAGGCGCCCGAGCTTCCCGACCTGGTGCGGCTGGCGCACGAGCGTGGGATCTGGGCCATTGACGACATCGGGTCCGGAGCGATTGATGCAGACAAAGCTCCTGCGCACACGGGCGAGGAGCCGACGGCCGCCGCGAGCATTTCGGCCGGGGCGGACGTGGTGTTGTTTTCGGGCGACAAGCTGCTGGGCGGGCCGCAGTGCGGGGTGATCGCGGGCACGAAGCGGGCGCTCGAGCGCATCGAGGCGGATCCACTCATGCGGGCGCTGCGGCTCGACAAGATGGTGCTGGCCGCGCTCGAGGCGACGTTGCGGCTATTGCTCGACCCGGAGCGAGCGGGACGGATTCCGCTCTGGTCGATGGCGGCCGTGCCGGTCGAGGTTCTTTGGACTCGTGCCGCCGGATTGGCGCGGGCGGTGTGCGAGCGGCTTGGCCTTTGCGCGGCGGCGGTGCCGTCGGAATCGTTCCTGGGGGGAGGGAGTGCGCCGATACGGGTGATTCCATCGGCGGCCGTGGCGATTTCAGCGCCGTTTCCGGCGGGCGTTGCGTCGGAAGCGGGGCTGGCGATGGCGCTTCGGGGGGGCGACCGACCGGTGATCGCGCGGGTTCAAAGAGGGGTCGTGTTGCTGGATTTGCGGACGATCCCCGAGGACTGCGAGGCGGACCTTCTCGACGCGCTTGAGAAAGTCTGTCATGATCGGAGGGGCGCGGGTGCCGGGAATGGCCCGCTGGGAGAGGCTGAGATTGAGCCTGGTGGGGCCGGGACGTGAAGCATCATGAGCTTGGAGTCAATCAAGAGGGACGTCAGGCTAAAGCCTGACCTACCGGGTGGGCGAGCGTCGGGCTAAAGCCTGGCCTACGAAACTCAACGGGAGCGGCGGATGCGCATTTGCCGGTTTGGTTATGACGAGATGGTGCTCACGGGGTTATACGCGGACGACCACGTGATTCCCGTTGATCAGGCTGCCGAGGCCTACAGCCGGGACACCGGGGTTGAGCTGTTGCTTCCATCCACGGAAGATGTGCTCGACCTGCTGCCTCCGGATGGATCGTCGTATGAAGCGGCGTGCGAGCTGTTTTCGTGGATTGAGAAACTCGACTACGTCGATCGCGAGGAGCTGCTCATACCGATTTCGGAGGTTCGGCTGCTGGTGCCGATTGCGAGCCCGCCCAAGATGTTGTTCCTGGCGGGGAACTACGCCAAGCACATTGCCGAGCGTGGGGGGACGGCGGCCGAGCGGGACGAGACGTTTCCATACGTTTTCATGAAGCCGGTGAGCACGACGCTGACGCACCCCGGCGATCCGATCGTGATTCCGCGGGTCTCGCCCGACCAGATCGACTGGGAATGCGAGCTGGGGATAGTGATCGGCAGGCGGTGCCGGCACGTGGACGAGGACGAGGCGATGGCGTGCATCGCGGGCTACACGGTCGTGAACGACATCAGCGATCGCGCGTACCGGCCCAATCCCGGGCGGAAGCCGCGCGAGCGCGACAAGTTTTTTGACTGGCTGCACGGTAAGTGGCACGACACGTTTTGTCCGATGGGCCCGTGCGTGCTGGCGGCCGACGTGGTGAGCGACCCGCAGGCATTGTTGATCAAGCTGACGGTCAACGGGCAGGTGAAGCAAGACGCGTCGACGGCTGAGATGGTGTTTTCGGTGCCGGCGATCGTGGCGTTCCTGTCCGAGCTGGTGACGCTGCAGCCTGGGGACGTGATCGCGACGGGCACTCCGTCGGGCGTGGGCTCCGCGACCGGGACATTTCTCAAGCCCGGCGACTGGGTGCGCGCGACGATTGAGCCGATCGGCACGCTCGAAAATCCCGTCGAAGCCGAGGAAGACGAAGACCTTTGATGACCGCCTTTCGCAAGCTGATGGTCGCCAATCGCGGCGAGATCGCGATCCGGGTTTTTCGGTCGTCGCACGAGCTGGGCATCCGGACCGTGGCGATCTATTCGTACGAAGACCGGTTCGCGCTGCATCGATTGAAGGCTGACGAGGCGTACGAGGTTGGCACGCCGGGCGAGCCGATTCGCAGCTATTTGAACATCGAGGCGATCATCGATCTGGCCAAGGCCAAGGAGGTGGACGCGATTCACCCGGGATACGGGTTCCTTTCGGAGAACGCGGAGTTCGCCCGGGCGTGTGCCGCGGCGGGGATCGTATTCGTCGGCCCTCGGCCGGAGCAGCTCGATCAGCTTGGGGACAAGGTGGCCGCGCGAAGGCTGGCGCAGGAGGCGGGCATTCCGGTGCTGGCGGGGAGCGATGAGCCGGTGGTGCCGGGTGCCTTGGCGGGGGAGCTGGCGCTTTCACTGGGTTTTCCGGTGATCGTGAAGGCATCGATGGGGGGCGGCGGACGGGGGATGCGGGTGGTCGAGTCGGCCGCGGAACTCGATGCGGCGCTGGACCAGGCCCGGCGCGAGGCGGGCGCGGCGTTCGGCGTTCCCGACGTGTTCATCGAGAAGTTCGTGCGCAAGGCCAAGCACATCGAGGTGCAGATTCTGGGCGACAAGCATGGGGGGCTCGTGCATCTTTACGAGCGCGACTGCTCGGTGCAGCGCCGGCACCAGAAGATCGTGGAGATGGCACCTGCGCATAATTTTGACCCGGCCGTGCGGCAGTCCATCTGCGATGCGGCGGTGAAGCTTGGGCGAGCGGTGTGCTATGAGAACGCGGGGACGGTCGAGTTTCTGGTGGACGTGGAGACGGGCGCCTTCTATTTCATCGAGGTGAATCCGCGGATCCAGGTGGAGCACACGGTCACCGAGATGGTGACCAACATCGATCTGGTCAAAAGCCAGATCCTGATTGCCGCAGGCGTGCCGCTTGCGGACCCGGAGATCGACCTCGAGTCGCAGGATCGGGTGCAGGTGCAGGGCTATGCAGTCCAGTGCCGGGTGACGACGGAAGATCCTGAGAACAAGTTTACACCTGATTATGGGAGGATCACGCACTACCGATCCGTGGGGGGCCTGGGCATCCGGATCGACAGCGGCCCGGCGGTGACGGGGGGAATCATCACGCCGTTTTACGATTCGCTGCTCGTGAAGGTCTGTGCCTCCGGGCGCCGGTTCATCGATGCGGCCCGGCGCATGAAGCGGGCGCTTGAAGAGTTTCGAGTGCGGGGGGTGAAGACCAATATTCCGTTCTTACTCAACTTGCTGGCGAGCCCGGATTTCCTGGCGGGAGACTGCACGACTCGGTTCATCGACGAGAACCCGGAGCTGTTCCGGTTTCCGGTTCGCCAGAACCGAGCGATGCGGCTCTTGACGTATGCGGCCGAGATCACGGTGAACGGTTTTCCGGGTGTTGCGAGGCCGCCGGGGGAGGCCGTGGTGCCGGAGCCGCGGGCGCCGCGGGCGGAAGCGGGGCCGCCGCCGCCGGGCTCGAGACAGAAATTCCTGGAGATGGGGGCGGAGGCGTTTTCGCGGTTCGTGCGGGAGCACGAGCCACTCCTGGTGACCGATACGACGTTTCGCGACGCGCATCAATCGCTCCTGGCGACGCGGGTGCGAACGCGGGACATGCTGCGGGTGGCCGACGCCTATGCGCGGCTGTGTCCGGGTGTGTTCTCGATCGAGATGTGGGGGGGCGCCACGTTCGATACGGCGATGCGGTTCCTGAAGGAAGACCCGTGGGAGCGGCTGGCGCAGCTTCGAGAGAAGATTCCCAACATTTTGTTTCAGATGTTATTGCGGGGGTCGAACGCGGTCGGCTACACGAGCTATCCGGACAACGTGGTCAAGGGTTTTGTCAAGGAGTCAGCAGCGGCGGGTATTGACCTCTTTCGTGTCTTTGACTCGCTCAACTGGGTGCCCAACATGGAGTTGTCGATCGAGTCGGTGCGCGAGGCCGGGGCGATCTGTGAAGCGGCGATTTGCTATACGGGTGACATCCTGAACCCGGCGCTGTCGAAATACACTCTGGGATACTACGTCGACCTCGCGAAGGAGCTGGAGAAGCGCGGGGCCAACATGATTGCGATCAAGGATATGGCCGGCCTTTGCAAGCCCAAGGCGGCGGAGCGACTGATCGCCGCGCTGCGACAGGAAGTCGGCGTGCCGATTCATTTCCATACACATGATATTGGAGGTGCGCAGGCGGCGAGCGTGCTGCTGGCGGCGGCGGTGGGTCTGGATGTTGCCGACGGCGCGATTGCCTCGATGGCGGGATTGACCTCGCAGCCGAGCTTGAATTCGATCGTCGAGTCGCTGCGATTCACCGCGCGTGACACGGGCATCGACCCGGCCGCGCTCGTGGAGATGAGCCGATACTGGGCGGAGGTGCGCGAGCTGTACAGGCCGTTTGAGTCGGGGCCGCGGTCGCCTTCGGCTGATCTTTACGAGCTCGAGATGCCGGGGGGCCAGTATACGAATCTGTTTCAGCAAGCCAAGGCGCTGGGGATGGCTTCACGCTGGCTGAAGGTGTGCGAGGCGTATTCACGGGTCAACCTGCTATTTGGCAACATCATCAAGGTCACGCCGAGCTCGAAGGTGGTCGGGGACATGGCTCTGTTCGTGGTGGCGAACAACCTGACGGATGAAGACGTGCTTGATCCGGAACGGGAGCTGGCGTTTCCCGAGAGCGTGGTGGAGTTTTTCGAGGGCCGGCTAGGGCAGCCGCCGGGTGGTTTTCCGAAGGCGCTGCAGGGGAGGGTGCTCAAGGGGCGTGTGGCGCTCGAGGAGCGGCCGGGTGCCCGGCTGGCGGCGGCGGACATGGCTGCCGCGCGGGAGAAGGCATCGGCGATGCTCGGCCGGGAAGCTGGCGAGCGGGAATCGCTCAGCTACTTGCTGTATCCACGGGTGTTTCCCGATCTAGCCGCGCACGAGCGTACGTATGCTGACACGTCGATTCTGCCGACATCAATCTTCTTTTTCGGCCCGGACCTGGGTGTGGAGCATCCGGTCGAGATTGAGCCGGGGAAGACGTTGATCGTCAAGCTTTTGGCGGTGGGGGAGCCTCATGCCGACGGGATGCGGACCGTTTTTTTCGAGCTGAACGGGCAGCCGCGCGAGGTTGAGGTGGCGGACCGGTCGCTGGCCTCGTCGGTGCGGGAGGTGCCGATGGCGGACCAGAGCGATCCCAGCCAGGTGGGGTCGCCGCTGCCGGGGTTGGTGGTGGGGGTCGCGATCGCGCCGGGGGACGCGGTGCGCAAGGGGCAGAAGTTGCTTTCGATCGAATCAATGAAGATGGAATCGACGATCTACGCGGAGAGCCCGGGCCGGGTGGTGGAAGTGCTGGCGATTGTGGGTCGCCAGGTGAAGGCAGGTGAATTGCTGGTGAAGCTCGGCCTGGAGAAGTGAGCGGGGAAAGATCTGGCAATGCATGGGCGCTGGTTGCGACAATGCTGGAGAGTGCAGTGAAGGGATTGTGCGTGTAACGAACGACGATATCCGAGCGAGGTAGTGACGTGAAATCCAAGGCATCAAAGAATAAATGCACGTCGCATGGAAACGGCGATGCCGAGGCAGCAGGCGCTAGGGGCGTCGATGTCGCATTTGATACGAAGGGTCAAACGATCCGGGTTTGCGATGCGCGTCTGATCAACGCGGACCAGCGCGGGTTTTGCCGCAGGCTGCTCGAGGCGGCGGCGCGGCGGCCGGGGATCGGCAAGGCAGAGGTCGACCTGTCAACATCATCGTGCCGGATTGAATTTGCGGGTTCGGCAGCGAGCTCGCAAACAATGGCCGATCTCTTCGCGGACTGCGTGCAGGAGGCGGCGAGTGGATTTGCGGACGGAGTGAAGAAAGGCTTCGAGCGGACGGCCTCGGCCTGGACCAAGATGACGGCGTATCCGCTTGCGAATGATGTCTCGCTCTGGGAGACGTTCGACGCGGGGAGAGGTCGGGTGAAGCTGCGGCATCAATGGCCGGAGGGGGGCGATCGCCAGTTGCCGCTGATGGCCGAGGCGATTGCGCGGCTGGATGATGTGGATCGATGCAAGTCCAACCATCGGTCCAGGAGGCTGACGGTGGATCTCCGGCACTCTCACGAGGAGCTGAATGGGTTCATGGATCAAGCGGAGCGAAGCTTTGAAGAGCTGCTGGCGGAGGCAAAGAAAACGCGGCCGGGCGATTCCAACGAGGCTGATGGGTTGGTCGAGGTTGAGACGGGGCCGAAGCGTGTCATGTATCTGGCGCTGGCGGGCGGCTCGTTCGCGATGACTCTGGTCGGGCTGGTCGTTCCCGGGATTCCGACGGTGCCGTTCTTGCTGGCAACGAGCTACTTCCTTGCGCGGTCGTCGCGCTGGCTGGACGAGAAACTTCGCGAGTCGGTGTACTTCGGTTCGATCGTGACCGAGTGGGAAGAGCACGGTGGGCTTGGGCGGAGATCGAAAGCCAAGCTGGTGGCGCTCTCGGGCGTGATTGTCGTGGTTGCGATCCTTCTCAGTCCGCTGTCACCGCTGGCGATCATACTTCTGATCGTGATCTCGTCGCTCAGTGCGTACGGAGTGTATCGGCTGCCGGGCATTGAGAATGGGCAGGGCGCGAGGGTTTCTCTGGGCACGCCACGGCTGGCTTTACCGGCTCCGTGATCACGGACGTGGCGAATGACTTTTCCACAGGGAAGCTCAGTGACGTTGAGTGACGATGCTCTAGTAAAGACGAGCTGGCCATTTGTGAGGACGATGGTGGAGTGCGATGTCGTTCAATCGACGAACGACGTTGCGGCCCTGCTGATCCGCACGGGTGCCGTTGCGTTGCCGCTTGCGGTCTGGGCTCACCGGCAGACGCGAGGGCGGGGACGAGGCAGCCACGAGTGGTGGTCCGATGGGGGGAGCTTGACGTTCACGCTGGCGATAGATCCGGCCGCGCACAATCTCGTGCAAGTGGTCTTACCGCGGGTGGCTGTTGCGACGGCGGTAGCGCTGATCGACGCGGTTTGCGAGCTGGGGGTTCCTGCGCAGGGCCTGGGGATCCGGTGGCCGAACGACGTTGAAATTGGCGGCAGAAAGCTGGGTGGAATCTTGCCGGAGACTGTGAAACATTTGGATGGTGAGCGCCTTCTCATCGGGGTTGGGTTGAACGTGCAGACGAAGCTGGAGGAGGCGCCTGCGGCAGTCCGATCGATGGCAATTTCGCTCGAGGAGGCTTCGCCGGTAGCGATTGAGGGTGAGATTCGCGGGCGGCTGCTTGCGGCGATACTAAGACGATTCGAAGGCATTCTGGGGCGGCTGGGATTGGCGGACGCAGCGCTGGCAGGGCGGTGGAGCGAGCTCGACGCGCTGCGCGGGCGAGTGCTTGGCGTCGACGTGGGGAGTCACGTGGTTCAAGGGCGAGGGTGTGGGATTGACGCGGACGGCGCGCTTTGCCTGGATGATGGCAGAACGACGACGAGGCTTTTCGGAGGAACGGTGCTCCGATGACTGTGAGGCGGGAAACCGGTCTCGGCGCTCTGCCCGTGGGCCGAGTAACCTGGAAGGGCAGCGTGAAGGCGACGCGGCGGGGCGGGACGGTTCTCAACGAAGTGTCAGCACTGGCTTCGAGAGAAAAGCGGCGGCACTGCTGGTCGGTCGAATCCCACAGCCAGGGCTTCTCGCGGCGTCCGGAGGAGATGAGCGTGTCGAAATCGACTCCGGAGTGGACCGCCTCGGGTCAATTCCCGTCGACCCACTGGAGCCGTGTTGTGGCGGCTGGCGGTCCGGGCGGCCCGAAGGCGCGGGAGTCTTTGGCAACGCTCTGTAATGCGTACTGGTACCCGCTTTATGCATATATCCGGCGGCGGGGATATTCGAGCGAGCAGGCCCAGGATTTGACTCAGGATTTCTTTACCCGAATACTTGAGAAGGGTCTGTTTGCGGAGGCGGACCCGGAGCGAGGTCGATTTCGATCATTCTTGCGCACGGTTTGTTCGCATTATCTGACGAACCGGCGCGCCACGGCGAGGACTTTGAAGCGGGGAGGGGGCCGACCTGCGATTTCGATTGACGCGGCGGGTGCCGAGGGCCGTTATGTGCGTGAGTTCGCTCACGAGCTGACGCCGGAGCGGATTTTCGACCGAACGTGGGCCCTGACGTTGCTGGGCCGGGTGTTCAGCCAGCTCAGGAGCGAGTATGAGGACGCGGGACGAACTGAGACATTTGAGGCGCTTGAGGTTTTTCTCACCGACGGGACCCGAGCGGCGTCTCACGCGTCAACGGCACACAAGCTGGGAATTACGGAGGGTGCGGTCAGGGTAGCCGTGCACCGTCTCCGTCGCCGCTACGGTGATATTCTCCGCCGCGAGATTGCCGCGACCCTGGACGATCCGGCGGAGATCGACGATGAGATCCAGGGCCTGTTTACGGCGCTCGAGACTTGAGCGGGCATTAAAGTTTGAAACCGGCGGTAACAATTCACGTGATTTCCTTGACACTACTAGCAGGGAACGAGCGAATGCGCGCGACGACTATTGAGTTACCGGTCGCTTGGGAATTCCCAAGCCGGGGCTCGAGTGTGGTTGTGGCTCAAGAGGGCAAGCCGCCGGTCAATGGCTGCCCCGAGGAGGGGTGGTCGCTGCTTCATGAAAAAGCCACCAGTTGAACTCATGAGCCGCGCTCGTGAAGGCCAGGCCGAGGCGCTGGGGGAGATCTGCGACCAATACCGCAATTACCTGCGCGTGGTGGTTCGCGCTGAGTTGAAGTCACGATTGAAGGAGCGGGTGGAGCTCTCGGATGTGGTTCAGGAGGTTCTGGTCGAGGTTGTGCGACAATTCCCCAGTTTCACCGGCGAGAACGAGACAGCCTTACTGGGGTGGATGCGGCGGTTGATCGCGCAGAAGCTGGCGGATCTGGGGCGGTTTCACAAGCGGCTAAAGCGTGGGGGCGGGGTTTTTCCAGTTTCGCTCGACCACGAACTGGATCACGGCAGATCTCGCAAGGTGCACGAGAGGGGTGAGGTGCGTGGTCGCGACGTCCTTGCGCTTAGCCAGACGAGCCCGAGCGAGGCGGCGAGTCTGCGTGAACAGACGGGGCTGTTGACCGGGACTTTGGCACGTCTTCCTGCGTCGGAAGCGGAGGTTCTCTGGCTGCACCACGCAGAGGGTCTTTCGTTCTCGACGATCAGCGAGCGGCTGGGATTGAGCCGAAAGCGGATTCGTGTGATCTGGGCGAGGGGGCTGCGTTCAGTGCGGCGGTCGATGGGCGGACAGGTGACTTGAGACCGAGTATCATGAAGCACGGCGTTGCCCACGAGACGAGGCTTCGAAGAGACCCACTGCCATGAGCGCGGAAGGCCTTTGCCCTCTATGCGGATCGGAACGGCTTGCGAACGCGCCTGCGGGACATTGCCCGCGGTGTCTGCTGAGCCTGGGTTTTCTGGCGGAGATTCAACGGGAGATGGGGCAGGGTACCAGCGGAAGAATCTCCTCCCGGCGAAGCGCTGCGGGGGAAACCGGTCTGAAGTTGAACTCCACTCCATCAAGCCCGAGCTCGAGGTTATCCGGGATCCTGGCGATGCTGGAGGACGCGGTAGGGCCAGTTCCGCGGGTGCTTTTGCGAGAGGGAACGAGCGGCGAAGAGAGGCCAATCCGGCCGCATTCGGACGAGATGGCTCATCTGGCGAGCGACGCGGGGCGTTATCACTTGATGGGAGAGATAGCGCGGGGTGGAATGGGGGTGGTACTGAAGGGTCGAGACGAAGATCTCGGGCGCGACCTGGCTGTCAAGGTGCTGCTGGAGAAGCACCGAGGCAACCCTGAGCTTGTGCGCCGGTTCGTGGAAGAGGCTCAGATCGGCGGTCAGCTTCAGCACCCGGGAATCGTGCCGGTATACGAGCTAGGTCAACTTCCGGATGATCGGCTGTTTATTGCGATGAAGCTGCTTCGAGGCCGCACGCTGGCGGCGCTTCTGGAAGCTCGCAAAGACCCGGCGGAAGAGCGTCCGCGCTTCTTGCAGATCTTCGAGCACGTGTGCCAGACGATGGCATACGCGCATAGCTGCGGTGTGATTCACCGGGATTTGAAGCCGTCGAACGTGATGGTGGGAAACTTCGGTGAGGTGCAGGTGATGGATTGGGGGTTGGCCAAGGTGCTGGAAGAGGGAGGCGTGGCGGACGATGCTCGAGCCGTTCGCAGCAAGGCTCTTGACGGAGGGATCCGAACGTTGCGGACCGGGTCAGAGGCTGGCGAATCACGTGCGGGCTCGGTGCTGGGAACGCCGGCGTACATGGCGCCAGAGCAGGCTCGCGGGGCTCTTGGCACAGTGGACGAGCGTGCGGACGTTTTTGGGCTGGGCTCGATTCTTTGCGAGATCTTGACGGGACAGCCGGTGTATGCGGATGCGTCGGGGACCGAGCTGCCGGAAATGGCTGAGCGCGGCGACATCGCGGATGCGCTTTCGCGACTGGACGCTTGCGGAGCCGACAACGAGCTGGTGGCGCTAGCGCGGAGTTGTCTGGCGGCGGCTCCCAAGGATCGACCGCGCGAGGCGGCGGCGATTGTCATGGCTTTGTCGGATTACCAAGCCGGAGTACAGCAGAGGCTCAAGGTTGCCGAGGTGGCAAAGGCGCGTGCCGAGGGGGTTGCGATCGAGGAGCGGAAACGCCGCGTGCTGGCGATCGGGCTGGCCGTGGCGGTTGTCTTGCTTGCGGCACTCGTCGGCGGGGGCTGGTCGTGGGTGGCGCGCGATCGAGCGGCCCGCGCGGAAGAGACGAACCGGGTGGTCAATGAGGCATTGCACGCCGGCGCGCTCAAACTAGGCCAGGCGCGGTCGGATCCGGGGAACGCCATGTTGTGGGTTGAGGCGTACGAGGCTGCGAGTCGAGCCCGGGCGGTGTTGCCGGCTGGCCAGGGTAGCGCCGACCTTCGCGATCGCGTCGAATCGCTGCTGGAGACGGTCACGGGGGAGCGAAACGATGCCGAGCTGCGAAGGAGAGACCGGCGAATGATTGAGCGTCTCGCAGAGATCCACAACGATCTTGGGGTGCATCTGGACGGAGAGCGTGCTGACGCCGAGTACGCGGCGGCGTTTCGCAACTACGGCGTGGACGTTGATGCACTCGACCCGGTCCAAGCAGGTCGACTTCTGGCCGAAAGCCCGGTTGCCATTGAGCTGGCGAATGGCCTTGACCAGTGGACTTTCATCCGAAGGTCGCCTGCGACACGCGACCTCCCGGCGGCGCAACGGCTATCGGCCGTTGCGCGCGAGGCTGATGCGGATCCGTGGCGGACACGGCTTCGTGAAACGCTCGATCTGATGGTGACAGATCGGAGCCGCGCACTCGAGGATCTATCGCGACTGGCCGCGACGGCTGATGCGCGCCAACTACCCGATGCGAGCGTCACGCGGCTGGCGTTTGCGCTATCATCCCTAGGGAGCCGCGAGACGGCCATCGCCCTTCTGCGACGAAGCCAGCGGGCGCATCCTGACGATTTCTGGCTCAACATGGACTTGGGCCGCGAACTTTCGATGAGCGGCGAGCATGAGGAAGCAGGCCGATTCTATCTCGCGGCTGTTGCGATTCGGCCGAGGAGCAGCTTCGCACACGGGAGCCTGGCGATGTCTCTCGAAAAGAGCGGCCGGGTCGAAGAAGCTGCCGACATCTTGCGCCAGGACATACGCCAGCGGCCGGAAGAGCCTCATCAGCGAGTGAGGCTTGGCGCTCTCTTGCTGAGTCTCGGTGATGCCCGCTCGGCCGACGCGGAGTTCGTCGAAGCGAAGCGTCTCAAGCCGGACGATTGGTTCGTCCGAAATGAAATCGTCAGCGCGTTCTTGAATCGAGGCCGCTATGATCTCGGGCTGGGAGAGCTTCGTGAGGCCGCCCGCTGCGCGCCGATGAAGTGCTTCGCGCACGAGGCGATTGGCAGGATTCTGCTTGACCTGGGCCGGCTCGACGAAGCGGTTGCGGCGCTGGGCACCGCAGTGGAAAGCGATCCCGGATTTGCGCAGGCACACATCAGTTTGGGCCGGGCACTCATGGGCAAGGGTGAATTCGAGGCGGCCCTCTCATCTTTCCGATTGAGCCAGCGCGGCTCGCCGGCGTCGCCGTACCGCCGTTCCTCAGTCGAGCTGAGCCGCGAGGCGGAGCGGATGCTCGCGCTTGACGCGCGCTTACCCGGGTTGATCCGGAGAGAAGAACATCCAGCGACCGGGTCCGAACAGATCCGGCTGGCGCGTCTCTGCCAGATCAAACACCTCTACGCGACGTCGGTGCAGCTATGGGACGATCTGTTCAAGGCGGAGCCGAGACTTGCCCTCGAGCAAACCGGGCATCGATACGCGGCCGCCTGCGCGGCGGCACGTGCGGCGTCCGGTGAGAGTAAGGAAAATCCACCGCCCGACGGCGCCGCACCGCGCGCGGTTGCGCCGTAAAGCCCGCGAATGGCTTGAAGCGGACCTCGCCGCGGTCACCGAGTCAATGGAAAAAGGATCGCCTCGAGAGCGATCCTCAGGGCCGTCGCGGCTGGGACGTTGGCTGGTCGCGGGCCAACTCGTCGGCGTGCGCGATCAGACCAGCTTGCTGGCGCTGAGCGAGACAGATCGCCGCGACTGGGAGGCATTCTGGATGAAGGTCAAAAAAATAATCAACAAAGGAACACATAAAGAGAAGGCGCGGCAAGAATTGAGCGGCGCAAAAGTTCGTAGTTCGCTGTAGACTCCTGGACCTGGATGTACCGAGGTTTCCCGATGTTTCGCGGCGCGACGTCACTCGAGGGCAATGGGCCCGAAGGCGGGAAGAGGCATGTCTTCGTCGTCGGTGATGTTGACGTAGGGGGCTGCGCCGCGCCGTAGTAGAGAGCCGCGTCACGACCGGGCAGGGAGGTTGTCCGCAGGATCACGGCATTGGGCCGCGCCGGGTCGAACTCCACTTTGTATATCCAATCCAGAGTCTTGCCCGCGGCCGTCTTGAGAACGAAACCGGTCGCGCGGCCGGGCGCGTGGAGCCGTCCGCTGACTCCGCTGAAGTGAACGACCAGTGCCGGGCGTGCTCCACTTATCCGCATTACCGACTTCAGGCGGATCTCTGTGCGGGGCTGGATGCTCGCGGTCACATACGGCGTTGCCAGTCTCGCCATTCTTTCACCGACTCGCTTCAATGAATCGTAATCGAGATGGAGCCCGTCCATTAAACTCGTATCGATCGATGGGACACAATGTGTCTTGGCTACACGGTCTGGCAGTCGCCGTTGCGCCTCCCGGACTATCTCCCACGCTGTGGCCCGGTCTTCTGGGCCGTTATGATGGCGGCAGATCTGAGCGTAGATCACGGGCAACGAAGGATCACGAACATCCGCACGGAGACCTTCGATGAATCGGGCGAAGCGATCACCGTACGTCGAGAGCGGGCCGATTTCCGACGGCTTGGTCACGGCCTTCTCTACATCGCCGAAGATGGCATCTTGCTCGCCTTGGAAGAACAACAGCCCTTTGATCTTGCCGCCTGCACTTTTGACGTGGTGCAACGCGAAATCATAACGGTTACCATTGGCTCCGTCCGGGTCCCAGATAGAAAGCGAGCCGCCGGTGGCGCAGGGGATCAGGCCGATCGGGATTCCGCTCTCAGCATGGAGTTTCCGGGCAAAGAAGTAAGAGCAATCGATGCCGCCCACCGGTTCACCGCTGGCGACAATGTCTCGGATTCGGTCGTCTGTGTAATCGGGGTGCTGGCTCTTGAGCGTGAAGGCGGCGAACGCCTCGGGGATGCGGTGGATTGGCGGGACGGCTGCACACCAATGGGCATCACGATCGATATGACGAACGTTCAGCATGTTCAACCATGGCAGCGCAGGCAGATGTTCCTTCACGACGTCGATCCCGTACATGTTCGACTGACCGCCCAAGAGCCAGATGTCACCGACCAGAATGTGGGCAAAGTGCCGCGCCGGTTCCGCGGGCCGGTCCGCCGGAGCAATACGGATCGTGTACGGTCCACCGGTGGGAAGGGAGTCAATGGCTACGCCTCGGGTTGATCCGACAACTTGGATCGAACTGGATTCTTCCCGACGGATCATCCGGCCGTCGTCGCGCTCGACCGTGACGATGAAACGGGTGTCCGGAGGTGTACCCGCCGGAAGCGTTGCCAGGCAAAATGCAACTTCCTTTACGTCTCGCTGGAGGACTTGAAAGTCTTCCTTGAGGATCACTCGCTCGGGCGGTGCCGGCGTGACAGCAGCCGCAATGATACTAACAATCAAATGAATGCACGTATTAATCAACGGTGCGTCCCTTTTCCATCGGGCGACGTTGAGAGCCCGTACCGGTAGCGGACGTAATCGATCAGGAATTTCTGATACATGGGACCGCCCGGTTCGGCGCCATACATACGACCGGTTGTCGTGCTCCAGCAATGCATGCCGAAGGCGCCTATTTCCGAGCCGTGGGTCGCTTTGAAGTCGAAGATCTCAGACATGAACCAGGGATCACTCGATCGAGCGCGGAAGCCCACCCGAACATGAGATACGTCGACGCACTGGATGAGCATGGAAACGGGCTTGGCGGCCAGGATTGAGTCGGGAACTTCCCGTGGGAAGCGGATCGCCAGCGTGCCACCGCGAAAGGGCCGGTGCTTCTTTTCCTTGGGCGAGTTTTCAACGCCCGGGGTCCACAACGCTAGATTCTTGCCTTGCTTGTCGAGGACAACGAAGTTCATCCAGTAGTTCCACGGAATGGTATCGTCGGGCGCGATGAAGCTCGTTTCAATCTCCCAAGGAGGCGGATATTGCGCCAGGTTGAGGCTTGACCCGCCGGCGGGCCCAAACCCGGTGCCCAAGCCCGGCCCGAGCAATTTGAGCATCAGGTATCCCGGATGAGAATGTGTGTCCAACTGGGTGCATTGTTCCTGCACCTGCCAGCGGCCGAGATAGCCCATGATGTTGAATTCGTCAGAATACGCTTCGAAGGGCCGGGGCTCTGCGCCGAAGAATACGCAGTAGTCAACGTAATACTCATATCTGGGGTCAGGAGGAAGAGGCTTGGGGGCCAGTACAGGAGTCATCGTTTGGCGGTAATGATCGGGGTCGCCCGAGCCGAGCATCAGGGGGTGCGGCCCCTTGACCTGGGGAAGATTGCGACACAGCACATCGGGGATCCATCGGTCGCCAGAGATGATCGGCCCGATCTCCCAGACCCCGGTGATCCGGCCAAACTCCGAACAATCAATTTCACGCATGTTCCAGCCGTGGGATGCGTCAAACTTGATTCCGACGGCCAAGCGGGTTGGGCTTCGCAGCACGCAACGGAAAAAGAGTTGCGGGCTGGCCGGCCCCGCGTATCTGGCGCCGTCGCCAATCCAGACATAAGGAACTCGCCAGTCGCCCATCACCGTGTGCCCCAAGTCACCGCGACCCCAGACCAGATAAGTCTCGGGGTGTGGCTCCGAGCTAAACTGCGGCAGTCCCACGCCAGCTTCGCCGGTGCATCCCAGGTGCACGACCAGGAGCTGGAACTCGTGCGTTCGCGGTGGCGCTTGGCACGGTCCTTGGGCCATTCTGATTCCTCCGAAAAGGTCAGCATGACATTCATGCCGATCGCCGAGTTGACTTGCGTCTTCGCGCCCACGCCTGCCATCAAGTTGAAGCTCTGAACGAGCGATGTCTGGAATTCCCAGGGCAGCGGGTAGTCCCCGATCCGAATCGGATCCTTGAGAATTCCTTTGATATCCCGCCCACGGCCAGCCTCGTAGATCATCGCCAACCCGGGATGCGCTTCGGTCGAAAGCTCCTTGATGTTCTCGCTGGGAACAAAGACCCACGGAGAAATGCCGTGCCCGGGCCGATTGAAATGCTGGTCGAGTGAGGAGATGTCGTCCGCTGCGCTCACCGCGCAGGCCAGCCCGGAAGCCAACGCGATGCTCAGTAGACGCGGCCAATTCACTCGGGTGTTGAAGCTCATTCAGCGCGACGCCGTTGCTCTTGCCGCGGCGAGTTGTTTGCCGCTTCCTCCTCTGAGCGTAGTCGGCTTCGTCCGGACCCAGTCGATCAGGATCGGTGTGGCGATGTAGACCGTACTGTATGTTCCACTCAAGAAGCCCACGACGAGTGCGAAGGCAAACCCGTGCAATCCCTCGCCGCCGAAGAAGAAAAGGATCACGACGACCAGCCAGGCCGTGAACGAGGTCAAGATCGTTCGGCTCAAGGTCTGGTTGAGGGCGTCATTGACCATTTTATCCGTCAAGACCGGTGTCTTACCCTTGATCTCGCGAATGCGGTCGAAGATCACGATCGTGTCGTTGACCGAGAATCCGATCAAGGTCAGAAAGGCAGCAACGATGGGCAAGTCGATCTTGAACTGATCGATCTGAAGAACGCTGCTCACGTAAGGTACTTGAGCAAGCCAGTAGCTGATCGCGATTGCGCCCAACGTGATGAGGACGTCGTGGACCACGGCGAGAACCGCAGCGAGGCCGTAGGTGAACGAGTGGAACCGCCACCAAAGGTAAGCGATGATGATCAACCAGCTCGCGATCGTGGCGATCAGGGCCAGCATACGCGTTTCGCCCGCGACCGTGCCGTCGAATCGTGTGATCCGCTCGAACAGCAAATCGGGGTTTTTCGCGAGGTTGTCCTTGAGTGTCGCCAGCATGGTCTTGGCATTGTCGGGCTCGAGGTCGGTGCGCAAGATCAACTTGCTTCCCTCCCCGGTCGTGGCGCCCTCGATTCCTGAGCGGTCGACGTCGCTGACGATCTCAAATCGCGAAGTTGGGTTCACGATGCTCGCGCTCTCGAGAACTCTGGCGAATGCGGCGCCGATGACCTTCGCGGGGCCTTCCGTGCTGTTGAACGCGGTCGTGTTGAACGTAAGCTCGTACTCACGCCCGCCGACAAAACGTCCGCTCGGGGGCTGGGCGGCCTTGGCCGCATCGGCTGACGGCGCAGCACCGGCGATCGGCTTGCCCTCGCTCGCGGTCATCTCGACTCGAGCGAGGCTCGGGCCGAACGCCGTGAGGATCTCGTTCTTGACGTGATCTAGGTCTTGGTCCGTCGTGCGGATGTTGAACCGCGCCACCTTCTTGTCGTCGCCCATGCGAAGACTCTCGACCGTCGGGTCGGCCAAATTGCGGGCCTTGTTGCGCACAAACCCGGCTCGTTCAGACTCGGAGAGGCTCGTTACGCTGGGATCGTCTTCGTTAAGACGAATCGTCACGAGCGTGCCCCCCGTGAAATCGATGTTGAACATGCCCTGCCACCGGTAAGCGGTCGCAAGCAGACCCAGCACGATCAAGATCAGCGAGCCCGCCATGCAGTAATAGCGCGGGCCGACGAAGTCGATGTTGGTCTTGTCGAGGATCTTGAGCATCGTGATCTTCTTGAGCCAGCCTTTGGTGTAGCAGACCTCGAAGATGACGCGCGACATGAACACGGCCGTGAACAGGTTCCACGCCATGCCGATCATCATCGTGAGCGCGAATCCCTTGACCTGCTCGGTGCCGACAATGTACAGCACAAGTGCCGCAAGAAAGTTGGTGACGTGCGAGTCGAAAATCGTGACCCAGGCTCTGTTGAATCCATTGCGAATCTGCTGAGCCAGGCTGGCCCCGCGTTCTTTCTCCTCGCGCATTCGCTCGAATACGAGCACATTGGCGTCGACCGCCATACCAATTGTGAGCGCAAGTCCTGCCAGACCCGGGAGTGAAAACGTCGCCTGAATTATTAGCCATCGATCCTATCAACAGGATCATGTTGACGAGCAGCGCCAGCACGGCGACGAATCCCGCGAAGCGATAGTAGATGATCATGAAAATCGGCACGACCAGCAGCGACACCCAGATTGCGAAAACTCCCTTGGCGATCGTGTCTTCACCCAGCGTGGGGCCGACTTTTTCTTCCTGCACGGGATTCGGGTTGAGGCTCGCCGGCAAGCTGCCTGCACGCAAAACCTGCACGAGGTGCTCGACTTCCTTGGCCTTGAAGCCCTGCGGCCCTCCTTCGATGATACCCGAGTCTCGGATCTCGTTCTTCAGGTGCGGCGCCGACATCACGAGGTTGTCGAGCAAGATCGCAAGCTGGTACTGGAAGCTCCCTCCTTCCTCGGGGCGATGCTCGTGCGTGAGCTGGCCGAAGCGCGAAGCTCCCCGCGCGTCAAACTCGAACCGAACGGCCGGTTGAAGGCCTTCGTCTACATCGGGCCTGACCTGTTTAAGGTACTTGCCGGTGACCTCCCGTCCAGGTCGGTCCAGGACGCAAAGAATCCAGATTTCCGTTCGCCCCTCAGCGACCTTTTCTTCGCGAATGATGACGTCCGAGGGTCTCGGATTATTCACGTCACCCCCGCGGATCTGGCTGGGGTTGTACTCGATCCGGTACGAAGCGATCGACTTCAAGCGGTGCGGCTTATCCTTATCCAGGAGCAAGGTGTTGGTCGTGTTCCGGCGGACCTTGACGGCTTCCGTTTTCTCATTCCCATTGACATCCTTCCCGGTCAAAACAACGTCCGTTCCCGCGTACAGGTCTTTCTTCCACTCCTGCCGCAAGTCCGTGACCGAATCAGCATCGAACCGAGGGTTAGTCCCGGTCGATACTTCGCCGATCCTCGCCCATTTATACTTGGACGGCGGCCTGGCGAGCCCGTCCTTCCCAAGCGCCTTGTCAATCGCGCCGCTATCCCTCTTGTGGTTGGCGAGTATCCGGAACTCGAGCGAGCCCACGTCCGTCAGCATCTTCTTGACGTCTTCAACTTCCTCGTTGCTCGCTTGCGGCAATATGATCTCGATCCGGTTCCCCCCCACGTTCCGAATCGGTATCTCCTTCACCCCTTCCGGATCGGCTCGCTTCTTCAGCGCCGAAATGAGCTCTTCCATGTTCACGCTTCGATTAGTGTTGTCGCTGACCACTTCATAGACCAGGATCGTTCCTCCCGAGAGGTCGATTCCCAGCTTCAGACGCTCCTTGGGCGGCCACATGAAGTACAGCCCAGCCAAGGTGGCGCCGATGATCACGGCAATCTTCCACATGAAGCGCTTCATCGTCTTTTCTCCGAGCCGTCACATCGTTCCGGGGCGTTCCCTTGCGACCGCTTCCCAGCTTTGTTTCCAGATTACGTTTTCGCCCGTTGCCGTCTCGTTGTTTGAGCCTCGGCTCACGCCGAGATTGGCGGGGACACCGTTCTTTCAGTTTAGTTCGGGCGATTTCTCAGACGACTTCTCGGACGACTTTTCGGACGCCGAGTCCAGAACCCGCGCGATGCTCGCTCGGGTGAACGCAAGCTTCACACCCCGCTCGTCATCGACTCGGAGCACGACCTTGTCATGCGTTGCATCAATCGAAACCACCGTTGCGTAAATCCCGCCCGTCGTCAAAACCTTGTCGTTCTTCTTGATCGTATCGAGCATCGATTTCCGCTTGTGCTCAGTTTGTTGCTGCGGCCGGATGAACAGAAAGTAGAACAAGAGCGGGATCGGCGCAAGCATGATAAAGGTCGACCAGAAGCTCCCGCCGGTCGCGTCTTGCGCAAAGACAATCGGAAGTTTTGTACACAGTTCACTCATCGCAAAATCCATCCAAACAGTGTGAAATGAACGGCCTGGATCGCACGCCGGCTCCGAGCTCCGCCGCCCTCACCAGTAACTCCATCCACCCTCTGGCAACCTCACCCCGCAAGTCAGCACTTTAACGCTTAGGCTCCTAACGCTTCAAGGACTTCTAGTCGCAACTGGACAAACCGACCCGCCTCAATCGCTTCTCGTATCCGCGAAGTAAGGCGATGGAGATAAGCCAGATTGTGAATCGTCGCCAGGATCGGCCCAAGCATCTCCTTGGCCAGAAACAGGTGCCGCAGGTAAGAGCGACTGAAGCTGCGGCACGCAAGACACGCGCAGTTCTCCTCAATCGGGCGCGCATCGCCTCGGTGCGAAGCATTACGTAATCGTACGTAGCCTTTGTCGGAGAAACAAGTTGCGTTGCGTCCATTTCGGGTCGGCATCACGCAGTCGAACAGATCTACCCCCGTCGCCACGGCGTCCACAATATCCTGGGGCCGGCCCACGCCCATCAAGTAGCGAGCTCGGTCGTCCGGGAGCAGGTGCGTCGTCATTTGCAGCGCCTGCCGAACCAAGCTGGGGCCTTCGCCAACACTCACGCCGCCAATCGCATAGCCGTCAAAATCCTGGGCGACTAGGGCTTCGGCGCAGAAACGCCCGGAGATCGGCATGCGGTCCGCCCTGAACAATGCCGAACAGGGCCTGATCCGTTCGCCCATGCGCCGCCTTGCACCGCACCGCCCAGTCGACGGTTCGATTCACGGCCTCCGCAATCTGCTCTTTCGTGGCAGGAAGACGAGGGCATTGGTCCAGGCACATCGCGACGTCAGCACCAAGTCTTTCCTGAATCGCAACGGCCCGTTCCGGGGTCAGCTCCAGGATGCTTCCGTCCAGGTGAGATCGGAACGTCACTCCGTGATCCGTCACGTGGCTCCGGTCCGAAAGACTGAAAACCTGAAACCCGCCGGAGTCCGTGAGTATCGGTCCGCCCCAGCCCATGAACGAATGCAGGCCACCCAGAGCGGCCACTTCCGCCTCACCCGGCCGCAGCGCGAGATGATAAGTGTTTGCCAGCAGCATCACCGTCCCCGTGTCGCGGATCTGGTCGGGTGTCAGACCCTTGACCGTCGCCTGTGTGCCGACCGGCATGAACGCCGGCGTCGCCAAAGACCCATGCGGCGTCTCCAGCACCCCGCAGCGCGCCGACGAGTGCGAGTCCCTCGCCTCGGTCCTGAACCGGACCGGCCGCTCAAACAGTGGGCGCGTGTTGGTTGTTTCGCAAGGCACCATGGGCATGACGTGGCTCGCCCGAAAGCCGGCTCGCCCCGGACAGAGCTCCGCGTCTCGGATTCCCCACGCGACCGGAGCGGGCGCGTTGGTCAATCGTTTTTGAGTTTCAAGTTGAGGGCCTGGAGCTTGTCGCGCACCTCGTTCAACGACGTCACACCGAAATTCTTGCACTCCAGAAGCTCGTCGCCGGTGTGCTTCAAGATGTCGCCGACGGTTTGAATGTTGAGTTTACTCATGCACTTGCGAGCGCGCACCGATAGGTTGAGATCACCGATTGGCTTGTTCATGATCGCCTGCAGCTCCGGCGGCACTTCCTGGGGTTGCTCGATCCGGTGGTCATGCGGCCCGCGCTCGCTCCCCTCGAGCGACATGCCCAGGCGCAAGCCCTTCGCATGCATCATGTCCTTGATCTCGGCCAGCGACGTCTCACCGAAGTTCTTGCTCGAAAGAAGGGCTGCTTCCGTCGTGCGCGTGAGATCGCCCAGCGTGCGGATATTCATCTTCCGCAGGCAATTCCGGCTGCGCACCGAAAACTCGAAATCGGTCACCGGAATCTCGTGAAGCTGCTTGAGCACCGTATAGCCGCGCTCCGCCTCTTCGTCGTAGTACATCCCCTTGCTGGCCTGGCAGTCCTTGACGAATAACCGCGCGCGCGGATGATTAGGCTCGTGCGCCAGGACGTGCCGATAGCACTGCTCGGCGTCGCGGAACCGCATCTCGTCTTCATACAGGATGCCCAGGTTCACCCACGCGGCCAGCGGCACCGGCGGCCGATCCGTGCACCGTTTGTAGTATTCGAGAGCCAGGTCGTCGTTGCCGTAAAGGTCGTTGATATAAGCAAGCTCAAAAAGCGCACCGTTGTGGTCCTTGTCGAGCTGAAGCGTCCTCTCGAACTCGGCGGAAGCCTCGATCATCTCGCCCGACGCCGAAAGCAGGCAGCCTTGCTGAAAATGAAATTCCGCCGATGAATCACCCTGTTTGGCCATCCCGGCCAGAATCTTCCGGGCTTCATCTTCCTTGCCCGCGTGCCGCAGCGCCCCGGCACGGTGCAGCTCGGAATTCTTCGGGTCGTATCCATGCTTGGCCGCCGCCGCAAACGACGTCGCAGCCGCCTCGTATTGCTGCTGATTCTCCTGCGCCAGCCCGCGGAAATAACACGCCATCCCCAGGTCGCCCGCCTTCTTCAAATGCTCGAGCCCGGACTGGTAGCGCCCCAGCAGCACCTCGCCCACACCCAGCCGCAGATGCGATTCGGGCTTCATGTCCTTCTTCTCGCGCTCGCGGATGTTCTGCACGGCCTCGCGGAGCGTGCGGTATCGTGATGGATCGCGGTTCAAAAGCTCGCGCAAATCGGCGACCGCCGCAACGTCAAACGGTGTACGGTCCATGATCGCCCGAACGTCGGTCGTCATCATCTCAGCCATGCGATCAGTTCTCCTCGCCCCCTCGCCTCAATTTTGAGCCCGCAACCGTCTCGATTGGGCCGCTCTTTCCCATGCGCCGATAACATCCTCACTTCGGCCGAAGTCAGCGGCACGGCGACTTCGGTCAAACCGAGGCGCACATTCATCAGCCAGACGTGTATGCATGCTATGGGCAGAAAGACAGTGTTACGAAAGACGGAACGCTTGTCAACGGCCACCGATTCACCTCGGTCGCACCACGCTCTTCAATTCGCACTTCCTGCCCCCTCCCGCCCAGGGGGAATAATGCTGGGCAGCTCGAGCCGGCGGCCGCCGGAGCCTCGCAACATCTGATGCTTGGCCTGCGTCGTCTGCCCCAACCCGTGAATCTTGATGAACCCCAGCGCCGCCGACGAGTCGTACTGGTCCCCTTCCTCGTAAGTCGCCAGTTCGTGCCGATACAAGCTGTGCTCGCTCTTGCGGCCAACCACCTGCACATGACCCTTAAAAAGCTTGAGCCGAACCGTGCCCGAAACATACTGCTGGTTCGAGACAGTAAACGCCATCAAGTCCTGGTGAAGCTGGCTGAACCACAGGCCGTTGTAGATCAAGTCGGCATAGGCCTGGCTCACCAGCGTCTTGAACCGAATCGCTTCCTTGGACAGCGTCAGGAACTCAAGCTCCCGATGGGCTTCATGCAGCAAGATCGCCGCCGGCGCCTCGTAAATCTCCCGCGACTTGATTCCCACCAGCCGGTTTTCAATGTGGTCGATCCGCCCGACGCCGTGCTTGCCCCCCAGCGAATTCAGCTCGCCAATCAAATCCACCCCGTCCAGCTCGCGTCCGCCGAGCGCAACCGGCTTGCCGCGATCAAAGCCGATCTCGACTTCCTCCGCCTCCTCAGGCGCCAGCCTCGGGTCGGTCGTCCATTGAAAAGTCTCCGGCGGCGGCTCGACCCACGGGTCTTCCAGGATTCCCGCCTCGATCGATCGCCCCCAGAGGTTCTGATCCGTGCTGAAAATCGATTTCTTGGTCGCTTCAACCAGAATCCCATGCTTCGCGGCATACTCGAGCTCCTGCGTGCGCGTCCACTTCCATTCGCGCACCGGTGCAATGATCTTGAGCTCCGGCGCCAGCGTCTGAAACGTCACGTCGAACCGCACCTGGTCGTTCCCCTTGCCCGTGCAGCCATGCGCCACCGCGCTGGCGCCGTGCTCCCGGGCCACCCGCACCATCAATTGAGCAATCAGCGGACGCCCCAGCGCCGTGGCCAGCGGATATTTCCCTTCATAAAGCGCGCCCGCCGCGAGCGACGGAAACACAAAGTAGTCGACGAATAAGTTGCGAGCGTCCTCCGCAAAGGCGTCCACCGCTCCGGTTCGAAGCGCCTTCTGCCTGATCGCCTCGATGTCCTGCCCTTGCCCCAGGTCGCAGGTATAGGCAATGACATCCATATTGTACGTTTCGCTGATCCACTTCACGGCGACCGACGTGTCCAGCCCGCCGCTGTATGCCAGAACGACTTTCTCTCTCGCCACCGCACTCTCTCCTCTACGCGTCTACGCGAAATTCAGGGAAATGCTCAACTGTTTGTGGATTTGTCGCTTCGAGAATCTTCAAGCGCAAAGGCTTTCTTCAAGCACTCGAGGCCCTCGCGACCCCGGCCGATGTCCGTGCCGACGTTGATCCTCACCTCGCTCGTATTGATCAGATTGATGTTGATCCCCCGCTCGGCCAGCGCCGCGAACATTCGGTTGGCAACCCCGGTGTGCGTTCGCATCCCCACGCCGACAACCGACAGCTTCGCCAGCGCCGGTTCCACCGACACGTCGGGAATGCCCGCCTTCCGAACGGCCTCCACCGCGCGGTCGGCCGAGCCTCGCGGCACCGTGAACGAAAGCAGCGAGTCTCCCTCCATCGCCACGTTCTGAACGATCATGTCGACGAACACGCCCGCCTTGCCAATGGCGCGGAAGACCATGGCAGCGTAGCCCGGCCGGTCGGGCACGTGAAACAGCGAGACGCGCGCTTGCGACTCGTCGAGATCGACTCCGCCGATCACCAGGTCTTCCATCCCCAGCGGCCGCGGTTCCCTCGGTGCCGCCTCGCCGCCTGACTTTCCACCGCCGGCCGTCTCCGCCTCGGCGTCCACCAGCGGCACCAGCTTCATCGCGCGGGGCTTGTCCTGCGTAGGTAGCCTCGGAGTGAACGTCGCCGCGGCACTGTTCAACTGCTCGAGAGCAAACGCCTGGTGCGCCACCTCGAGCGCCGCGGCGCCCGACGACCGATCAACCAGCACGCTGATCTTGATCTCGCTCGTCGTGATCATCTGGATGTTGATGCCGGCGGAAGCGAGGACTTCAAACAGCGTCGTCGCAACCCCTGTGTGCGTCCGCATCCCCAGCCCCACCACCGAAACCTTGGCAACCTCCGCGTCATGCGTGACCGACGTCGCCCCGATCTCGCGCGAAGCCGCCTCGGCCGCACGCAGCGTCTCCGGCAGGTCACCCTTGGCGACCGTGAAACTCACCTCGGTCATTCCAGCTCGCGAAACGTTCTGAACGATCATGTCCACGACGATCTTGGCCGCCGCGATCGTGCGGAAGATCGCATGGACCACCCCCGGCCTGTCCGGCACACCCCGAATCGTGATCCGCGCTTCGTCCTTGGCCAGAGCAGCTCCCGTCACCGGCGCACCCAGGCGCTCGGCCTCCCGCTCGTCCACAATCCACGTCCCCGAAGCATCCGAAAACGAGCTCCGTACGTGGATCGGCACGCCGTACTTCTTCGCAAACTCGATCGATCGCGAATGCATCACTCCGGCGCCCAAACTCGCCAGCTCGAGCATCTCGTCATAGCTGATCCGATCGATCTTTCGCGCTTCCGGAACGATCCGCGGGTCAGTGGTGTAGACGCCGTCGACGTCCGTGTAAATCTCGCATCCCGCGGCCCCCAGCACGGCCGCCAGCGCCACGGCCGTCGTGTCCGACCCCCCACGGCCCAGCGTCGTGATGTTGTAGTGCTCGTCCACGCCCTGAAAACCCGCCACGATCACGATCTTGCCGTCCCCGAGCGCTTGCACCATCCGCTCGGTGGAAATATTCCTGATGCGTGCCTTGGTGTGAAAGCTGTCTGTCACCAGCCCGATCTGTGCCCCCGTAAAGCTGATCGCCGGCACGCCAAGGCTGCCGATCGCCATCGCCATCAAAGCCACGCTCACCTGCTCGCCGGTCGCCAGTAACATGTCCATCTCGCGGGCCGGCGGGCTCTCCGTGATCTCCTTCGCCAGCTCGATCAGCTCATCCGTCGTGTGCCCGCGCGCCGAGACCACGACCAGCACCTGGTCACCCCGATTGTGAGCCTGGATCGCGCGCCGGGCCGCCGCCAAGATCTTGCCGGAATCGGCCAGGCTCGTCCCACCAAATTTTTGAACCAGTAAAGGCACGTTGATATCCTGGATGCGCATCGACCGGGTGAATCAATCAATCAATCACTGTTGAACAAGAATCCGCTCCAACTCCGCTGGCCTCACGTTACGATTCGCCCATCCCATCCGAGGTCAAGAAACCGCTTCATGAGCTGATGCCCTGATTCGAAGAACGGCCCGCCCCCCGAGACAGCAGAGGCCTCGTCATACGTTCTGCCGGACGCAGGCAGTCCGGTGCCTGCCATCGCCCAGGCCACCGGCGCGCGGTCATGAGCGCGAGTTCTCAGCAACGTGGAGTGATCCGGCGAGATCAAGATGCGCCATCGATCAAAAGCGGCCAGAGCGCCACGCAGCGGGCCGACGACGTCCTGATCGATCCGCTCGATCGCCTCAACCTTGGCCGCGTGCCGCCCCTCGTGACTGGCCTCATCGGGCGCCTCGACATGCACGCACACGATGTCGTGATCGAGAAGCGCCTTCATCGCATACCGCCCCTTGGCGGCGTAATCGGTATCGAGGTACCCGGTCGCGCCGGGAACGTCGATGCGAGTCCACCCCGCAAGCTGGCCCACCCCGCGCACCAGATCAACCGCCGAGATGATCGCCCCCTTCAAGTGATGAAGCTCAACAAACCGGGGAACGCTCGGCGCCTTTCCCTGCCCCCACAGCCAGATCGCACTCGCCGGCGATTTCCCGGCCTTGATGCGCGCCTGATTGACAGGGTGCCCCGCCACAATCCCCGCCGCGGCGGCCATCAAATCCTTGAGCAGGCTCGCGCCCGGCCCGCGCGGCAAGTGCTCCGCCGCCGGCGCACCAGGGTGATCGTGCGGCGGATCCGTGACCGTCTCCTGCGTGAATGGCTCTTCCCCCGCCCGCCCGCGATAAATCATTAGGTTCCGGTAGCTCACACCTGCGCGAAATTCAATGTTTGGCCTACCGAGTGCCCCCTGAATCGCCTCGATCAGCGCCGCCCCCTCCGCATTCGTGATATGCCCAGCCGTGAAGTCCGTAAGCTTTCCGTCCGAGATCGTCATGAGGTTGCATCGGATCGCCCAGTCGTCCGGCCCCAAGGCGATGGCCATCGCCGCCGCCTCGAGCGGCGCCCGGCCCGTGTAATACCAGGCGGGGTCATAACCCAGCAGACTGAGTGTCGCCACGTCGCTGGCCGGGAGGAACCGGTCCGGCACGTTCCGCGAGCGCCCCACGACCCCCGTAGCGGCAATCGCGTCCATCTCCGGTATTCGCGCCGCCTGAAGCGCCGTGCGGTCCCCGAGCGCCGGAAACGCCTCGTCTGCCGCCCCGTCGGGTATCACGATAACAAACTTGGTGCTGGTCATGGATGAGGTTTCAGAGACTCTTCACTTCTCCTCTAGATAGTCGCCTTTCGCTCCGCGAAAGTGCACGACGTCACTTGTCTTGACTCTCAGGTGCCGGGTCTTTCACTCCCGACGCCTGTAGCACCGCGTCGTCTACCGACCTCAGTGAGCTCGGGGGTCCGTCCGGAATCGGCGGGCGATCCAGACGGAAACGCGCCTCAGTCCACTTGGCGGCCTTTTCGAATCGGTTGGCTTGTTTGTCGCACTTGTCTTCCCACGCGATCACTCGCTCGAGCTCGCGCTTGGTTCGCTTGAGCCGGTGAAGCTCCCCGGTCGCCGCATAGGCATTCGACTCGCTTTTGAGCGCCAGCTCGTCCATCGCGGCCTTCTCCCGCGATTCCCTCCAGTTATACGCCATCTGGCGGTAATACGCATCAACGTCCTCGGCCACGGAGGCGCAACCCGCCAGCGCCATGGCCGTTAGAATGAGCGCAGAAACGAACGGCCACCGCCTCGCACAGCGACGAGGCGCCTTCAATAGAAGAAGATTGGTTGACATCGCCACGACCTCCCTGTCGTTGGTTCTGTCTCGACCCGTGGGGTGATCGCCCTTGTTGAGGCACCGAATCCATTCGGCGCAAATCTGCAGTGGTGGCATATTAAGATGAATGAGCAAACCTGACAATCTCAGTCTTCAACGCCGAGGCAAACGCTGGCTGCATGAACAGCATCGAGCCGGTCGATGTCGTTCAGTGCCGCGTACAGATCGGCCTGGATTGCGAGATGGGTCATGATCACGAGGGGGACAGGGCTTCCATCGGGCGCGTCGTCGCCCGGATCGTGCTGGATGAGGCTGGCAATGCTAATCCCGCGCTCACCCAGCACTTTCGCCAGCCTGGCCAGCACGCCCGGCCGATCTGCGATGGTAAACCGGAGATAATAGCGAGACTTGACCTGACTGGATGGCGTGAGGGAGATCGGTGCAAATCCCTGCTCGCCGTCGGCAATGGCCTGGGGGGCAGGCGGCCTGGCTCGCCCGGTGACGACATCGATGAGGTCCCCGACGACGGCCGAGGCGGTTGGCATGGCGCCGGCTCCTCGACCGTAGAACAGCGTATCTCCGACGGCGTCTCCCACGACGCGAATGGCGTTATAAGGTCCGCCGATTTCCGCCAGCGGCCGTCCGTGCTTGACGAGTGTAGGCGCCACGCGCAGTTCGAGGCCCGCGCTGGAGAGCTTGGCCAATGCCAGTAGTTTGATGGCATACCCCAGCTCGCCCGCGTACTTGAGATCCGCGAGCGCGAGGGAGTCGATTCCCTGCCGCGGGATGACGTCCGGCCTTACCGAGGTCTCGAACGCCAGTTGGGCCAGGATAGCAAGCTTATGGGCGGTGTCGGTGCCGTCGACGTCCATCGTTGGGTCAGCCTCGGCATATCCGAGCTGCTGCGCCTGGCGCAGCGCGTCCTCATAAGGAAGTCCCTCGCCCGTCATCCGGGTGAGCACATAGTTGCACGTGCCGTTCACAATGGCGGCGATACTCTGCACCTGGTTGGCCGCGAGTGCAAAGCCAAGCGCCTGGACGATCGGAATGCCGCCGCCGACGCTCCCTTCGAACGCAATCGCCCGTTGCGATGCCCGGGCCTGGGCAAAGATCCTCGGTCCAAACTCCGCCAGGAGGGCCTTGTTTGCAGTAACGACGTGCTTGCCCGCCTTGAGTGCCGAGAGAACGTAATCCACCGCCGGCTCGGTCCCGCCCATGGTCTCGATGACGACCTCGACTTCCGGATCATCGATCACCTGCCGGACGTCGGTGGTGAGCGTGACGCCGTCAAGCGAGACGCCTCGCGGCTTCCGCAGGTCGCGCACGGCGACCCATTTCCACCGCACCGCCCTACCCGCGCGACGGCGAATGCGCTCCGCGTGTTCGGTCAAAAGCCGCGCCACGCCGGTCCCCACCGTGCCCAACCCAATCAATCCGATTGTGACGTCATGCATAGGCCAAGTAGGTCAGGCTTTAGCCTGACGATCTCCCCGCATCCAAGTAGGTCAGGCTTTAGCCTGACGATTTCCCCGCGTCGAAGACCAAGTAGGTCAGGCTTTAGCCTGACGATCTCCCCGCGTCCACGAAATGACATTGTTATCCTTCATTCTGGTCCACGCCCCGAAAAGCCGCAACGAATGAGCCGAAGGCAGCGACCTACATTGAACGCGCATCCTTGCGAAGCGCGTGAACGGCCCGACTTCATTTGAAAGATTTGGCGCTTCTTCCAGCCCTTCGAATTTCGGATTTCGAGCTTCGGATTTCCGTCCCCCGTTCGTTTTGCATATTTGACGGTGCTCCTTTGCCTGCAAGCGTTACGGGAACGCCGCGCCCTCTGTGCTCCTCCGCCCTCCGTCCTCCGCCCTCATTCGCGTCCTCCGCCCTGATTCGCATCGTCCGCGCGACTAATGTGACGAGCGAAATTCGTAAGCCTGAGTCCTGCTCGTACTCGTACTCGTACACTGACTCCGCCCTGATTCCCTGCCTCCGCCCTCTCTCTAAACATAGTGAACGACAACGGTGTCGAGTTGTGCCACTTTGCCGCGCGTATTTGCCACTTTTTTCTGGCATCGTTCGACCACGCATAGGCCAGTTCCGATCCTCTGGTGTCGATTGGAGATGCGGCGCGAGGTTTCCGCGCTCGATGACCGCAGCGCGCCGCGAAAAGTGGCAAAAAGTGGCAGGTTTTCGGCCGTGTTTTTAGCATCTGTACACTTGTGTAAATTGGCGGCTTCTGGAACCCGCTTCCGGTGTGCTCCGGCTCCCCGTGAGGAACAAGCCCAAACTGGCCCGGCGTACCGCTCCCGCTGGTGTTGTTGTCACGCATTCCTCCCCCCCATCGTGGGGGACGTGCCGCCACCGGCCGTAACCAGCGTCCGGTCGTTCGCCCTGATTTCCATCCTCCGTCCTCCGCCTTCCGTCCTTCCAGCGTTGTTGTGCATTCTGGTCCTCGGCTTGGCAGGCCACAACAAATCAACCCCATCGCCCTGGGTTCACCGAGGCACGAGCCTCGGTTCCCTTGGTCGACGCTCTCTCCACCTGAAACGATCTACAAAAAGGCCATCCGAGTTGCGCCAATCTCGGAAAAATTCCGCTGCCCTGATCAGCCGAGGTATGATCTTGCGGGTCGTGCGGCGCAGCGCGAAAAATCGGGCACGCCAACGTGCGAGATTCCCCTCGAATGCTCCACGAGTGCGCCTCCGGGCCTCTCGGGCTCACGCGCGGCGAGCGCGAAACATGTGACCATGCACGTCAGTGCGCGTGAGACTTGGCCTATGAGGCTTTACCTCGAAGACGACAGCGTCTTCGCCGGATAAATGAGGCGAAGGGAAGGAGGATGCACTTGCAGTTCTTGTTTTACTTGGCATAATGAACGGTACAAAGAGCCAATTCATAGCGACACTCGGCTCTAATAAAACCTGCGTGATTCTCATCGGAAGACTAGGCGAGGGGCAAACCGGCTTGGCCGGGGGGCTCGCCGAGGAGTAAGCCGACGTGGTCGAATACCTTCGGGGTATTCCGCCACGTCGGCTTTTTTTTGGAGCGAAAGAACGGTAGTGGCGATGACGTTTAGAACCCAGAGGGTCCCGGTGAAAAGCCATTTACCGACGACCGTCACCCCGAAGTCCGGGACATCATCCGCCGTGTAATCGCCAGCCGCGCGATTCGGGTTGTCCCTGCGCCAGTCGCCGAGATTCGAATGATCTCCACGACTGGCGGAAGCTTCATCGAATGACACAAAGCTCTTCCCCCCACCTGCTCGGGTTCGATATGGCCCTCCCGAGTACGCTCATCAGGCCAACGGAAAGGAATGCACGATGAATATGAATCACGTTTTGGCCCGCCGTCTGCGTGAAGTTCGCCTCGCGATGTATGGCGAACATGGCGGGCCTCTCCTGGCCGCCGCTCTGACGATCCCCTTCCGGACCTGGCTGCACTACGAATCCGCCGTGACCATTCCCGGCTTGGTCCTCCTCCGCTTCATTGAAGTCACAGGAATCGAGCCCCATTGGCTCCTGACTGGCGAGGGCAAAAGAGATCTGGCCGGCCCCCGCGCAACGCAGATGGCGCCGTTCCAACTCGGGAGTCAGCGGCCATGACGCCGCATTTCCCGATCAAGGCTTGGGTCTCGCTAGCGACCCGCTTCCTGGCGCAGCGAATTTGTGGTGCGGGCAACCTGCGGCTATCATGGGGGGTGATGGAGCGCACACATCATGTCCGAGACACCGCGCGAGTGGAAGCATCCGGAGCGCAGGTCGGGGTCGAGTTACGAGCAACTCTGCATAAAAGGGAAGCGCATCTGGGCCTGGACTCTGTATTGCGAATTCATGAACGAGAAAGAACCGCGCACGGCCGAGGAACTCGCCAATGACTGGGGCGTTCCCCTGGAAGCCGTTCACGAGGCGATCGCGTATTGCCAGAGCAGCCCTCCGGGTCTCCATGAGGACTATCGGAAGGACGAGGTTCTGGCAGAGGCGATCGGCATGAACGATCCCACAGTTCAGCGTAGCGGCAGGCCACGTCCCCTTTCGACGGAGCAGCGCGTGAGACTTGGCCTATGAGGCTTCATCTCGACGACGACAACGTCGATCCCGGCCTCATCCGATTGCTGCGCCGCGAGGGGCATGATGTGGAGATCCCCCGCCGGCGTGTGGTGAACGACTGGCGATAGCTCCCACGCGTCTGCGAGGAGGTTACGCCGATCGCCACGAGGCCCGAGAGGACCCCCCACCGGCCCGGCGCCGCGGTTCGCGTCCAATCCCAAATCCAAAATCGGCGCACCCACCGCGAATCATCTCGGCACGACCACGCGTCGTGAGACCATGATTCGGATGGGGAACCTCCAACCTTTGCTTTGCTGACAACTTGCTGGGTGCCGGAGCTCATTGTGAGGCAAAGGAAGATCAAGAATTACTCGGGGTTGTCGAGTGGCTCTATTGCGACGTCAAAAGTCCCATGTCCGCGAGGAGCTGGATACTCTCCTTAACAGATTCAGGCGAAAAGCGGGGTTTTATCTCTCGCACCTGTTTAGAAAGCTCATCGAAGGAAATCGGGAGCGCACGATCCAAACGATCTCGAGCCGCATAAACAATGGTAGAGAGCAACTCCAACTCGGACGCGATCCTACTTCCGAACTCTTCTATAACCCAATCTATTTCATCTTTATATGGTTGGATTCTTTCGGCAACCAACATGCGCACCTGATCCGCGGCAGGACCGGGAGAAAACTCGTAGCCGTAACCGCTGGCATTGTTGAAAGGAATCATGGTTGAAGTGATAGCTTGCATACTCTCGGCTTGGCCGATGTCATTGAGCACGTCCTCGTCAAAAGGCCCGTAGGTGTAGACGCGGAAGTTGTATCCGAGAGGAACCCCTTTGACGGTTTGAAGGAAATACGCCAACTTCATTAGGGCCGTGCGACCCATTCTCGTCCGCGATCGTTCCACGAGATCGGTCAACACACCGATGCGGAGCAGCCACCGATTATGAGCGCTCATGAGACCTGCTTCTCCAAATTAGCGATTCGTCGCGCTGCCTCGTCCACGTCTTTCTCTTGGCAATATAGCCGGCGCAAAGAGACGGGACCGAGACCCCTCACTACACTCGAGTGCTCGGAGAGCGGTTTTATGTCTCCTCCTGGGTTCCCGCTCTTAACCGGAATGTCAGGTTGTCCCACCTTGTAAGTCGAAGTCTCCGAAGTCCCTTCTGCCTGGAGCAGTTCACCGAGTGCTTCGCGGATCTTCTGAAGGGAAAGTATGTCCTGTGCCTTTGGCGACTCAGGTGAGTGGTATACCTCACGGAAGTGATCACGGCAAGATAGCCTCCGTCCATGTTCACCACCTCGAGCCATGGCGAGAAGCCCTAAGACCCTCCAATCATCCCAGCGGGTGTACTCCTCCAATCCGGAACCGTCCGGTCGTGGAAAAACGCCCCCAGGCAACAGCTCAGCGAGGGCGTGCTTCAAGTGGATGTCGTAAGCGACACGTGTTTTGTGAAAGTAGACTTGAGTGAACATGAAGTATCGAGCCAGGACCAAACCTTCGGCGGCTTGGCAGCCGCCCTCTTCGATTCCGAGCCGCATCCCGCGGTCCTCGCCGCTCGGAACGAGCACAACAGAATTGACGAGGCGGCGCCAGTCGAACTTGCCGTAATCGACCCCAGCGTGTATCGAATCCCGGAGTAAATAATCCAATCGGTCCGCATCAAGTTGACCGGCGATGATTTCTCGCCATAGAACAGCGCGTCCAGCCTGCGGATTTCCTTCCATTAGGTTGGCAATCTGCTCGGCTGTGAGTTCCAGGTTTTGGTTCAGCGCGTGATTCTCAATGACGTCTCGGAGCTGAGTCCGGATAATTGCGGCCGAATAGCTCTCATGCTTGAATCGTTTGACATGATCTTCCCGGACCGTCCCTGCCGCGAGCCGCTTTTCGTCCTCGGGATCGATGCAAGGAAACAATTCCTCGGATGCGTGGGAGAAAGGCGCATGCCCTACATCATGAAGGAGAGCCGTCAGTCGAACTAGAGTCCTCTCTCGCTTTAGTCCCTCATCAGTGTAAGCGAGCTCGGAGCGAAGAAGATCTCGCGACCGCTCCACTATGGCATCAAAAAGTCGCGACGCTACATGCAACACACCCAGTGAATGCTCGAAACGCGTGTGCATTGCGCCTGGATAAACCTGATCGGTCCACGCAAGCTGCCGTATACGCCTTAGCCGCTGGAAGGCGGGCGTATTTATAATCTCACGTTCCCAGTCCGTGATGGTGACAAAACCGTGCAACGGACAGCGGATTTCATAGACACGATGAAAGTCAGCCACAACTTGGAATCCCGATATCTATTCGCATGTCGCAACACACATAGTACGATACAAACGAACACTAGTCAAGAGATCGGCGAAATTGCCAACTTCTCTTGAGCGGCGGCGTGCAAAAAGGCCGGATACCGTTCCCGCACCGAGGATATCTGCGCAAAAATGTTTTAAAAAAGGTGCGTGCGTCATCGAACTGCAAGCTGTTTTTATCACGCTCTCTCCGGGTTTGTCTAGAGACAGTATTTAGTCCCTCCCGTCCCTCCTGATTAATTTGCTGTACCAGGATGTCCGCAGGCTGGTCGTTCGGGTCTAGGGGCGACGAGTCCACCCTCTAATGCTCTTTTCGAGGTAAAGGACAGGCATCGTGCTTTTGAGACGTACTGGCACTTTAGATGATTTCGGCTGATGATACACCCAACGAGCTCCATCGACGACGATTCCCCGCGCGCACCTCGTCGACCCTGCCGTAACTCGCTGGTATCGCCGAGTCGCGCTGTGTGCGACGCACTTTCGTGCTCGGCGAACGCCCCAACGGGGCGCCGGTCTATAGCCACGGCCCTTTAGCCCTTGGCACTTGCGGAAAGCTTCGCCATCGCCCTCAGCGGGCTTTCGGACATGGAAGATCATTGACCGGAACCCAGTCGCCGCCGGCATAGTCCGTCGCCCCAACGGGCGCAGGTCAATAGCCACGGGCTTCAGCCCTTGGCATGTTGAACCAATGCTCGAGGGCGCTCACGCCCATCACCCGCCACCCATCACCCGCCACCCGTCCCGTCTCGCCCGTGACCAAATGAATCGCAGCAACTCAACGTCCGAATCGGGTGTTCGATCCGAAGTGAGCTGCATTCGGCGTGAAGTACAGGGATGGTCCAGCCCACCCTCGAGCGAGCCCGGCTATCGTGCTGGGTCGTTCGAGCGGCCGGTCCCTTGAAGAGCGGGCTCGCGTAGACCCCAGGCTTTGATCCACAACCCGCGAGCAGCTTCCTGCGAGGGGCTTCGTCCTGGCGGTCTAGTCATCCTGTTTGTGTGCGCGCCGGTCCGCGGCGAGGAATGGCGGTGACCCTGTCCACCACGCCGGATTTAACGAGCTCGAACGCCTGGCCGGCCCGTCCGCACCAAGCTCGGCCACGCCACATTACCGCCTCGATCTGACTCCGCTTTTTTTTCCAGCGTCCCGAGCGGCGCTGTTGACGCGCCTCAGCTAACAAGCACACTCAGACCGACACAGTTGGCGCCGCGTTAATGCTCAAAACTGGCGCCGATTCTTTGATCGGACCCACCCTCTCGCCGCCGCTGGCAAATCCCGCGCTAACACGGTCGCGATCAGACAAGCTGCTCGCCCATGTCGCGGCTATAATCACGGCAACCCGGGCGTGCCCCGGGGGCACGTCACATTCCGTCAGCACTGCATGCGGAAGGAAAGGTTTGTCACCATGAGGAATCGCTTTTGGACGCTGGCACTCTTGTCGCTGGTCCTGGCACCTTGCATTGCCGCGCGTGCCGACGACACCGATCCGAATAACCGGGTGGTCATCCAATCGAAGATCCTCGGTGAGGAACGCGTCGCGCTGGTACGCAGGCCGCTAGGTTATGACAAGAACAACGAACGCTATCCCGTGTTGTACATGACCGATGGAGCCTCACATCTCGGACACACGGCTGCGACGATCGAGTTCTTGGCCCGCAACGGCCGAATGCCCGAAATGATCGTGGTCGCCATCACCAATACCGACCGCGACCGGGATCTTACGCCGACCAACGAGGTGAAGGACGGCAATGCTCTGCCCCATGGCGGCGGCGCCGACAAGTTCCTCCAGTTCATTCAAACCGAATTGATTCCCAAGGTCGAACAAACCTATCGCACGCAACCGTACCGGCTGTTTGCCGGCCATTCGTTCGGCGGGCTTCTGGCGGTCCACGCTTTGGTTACCAAGCCGGATCTATTCAATGTATATATCGCAGGCAGCCCGAGTCTGCGGTGGGACAACGAATATACCATTCACGAACTGGAGGAGTTCTTGAAATCGCACCAGGAATTGCAACGAACGCTAATTCTGACGGTGGGGGGCGATGAGAGCGGTCGCATGCGGCTGGTCTTTGACAAGGCCAAGGAGTTACTCAGTCACCATCCGCTGAAGGGCTTCGTTTGGGATTCGATGATCCTGGAGGGTGAAGATCACGGAACGGTGGTTTTGCGAAGCCAGTACTTCGCGCTCAAGAAAACGTTTGACGACTGGCGACCAAGTGAAAAGGAAGTTGCCGAAGGGATGCCAGCCGTTGAAGAGCATTATAAGCGACTCTCCGCCAAGTATCACTTCACGGGCGAGCCGCCCGAGCGGTTAGTGGACCAGATTGGCTTTCACCTGATGAAGAGCGGCAAAAGCGACGAAGCGATTGCCATGCTCAAGAAGAATACGGAACGCTTTCCCAACTCGGCGAGCGCCTTCGCCCATCTGGCTCACGGCTTTGAAATAACCGGCAAGCTCGACCTTGCCAGGACCAATTACGACCAGGCCATCGAGCTTGGAATCAAACGCGGCGATCCGAGCGTGGCGATTTATAAGATCGAGGCGGAACGGGTCAGCAAGGCGCTGAAAGACAGGGGCGCTAAGGCGGAGAAATGAACGTGAGCGAGGAATAGCTGGGTGGATTGAAGAATCTTTTCCAGACTGGCAGTGGGGCCGCGGAGATGGCCCTGCGACACCTCAGCGCAACTCGGGTGGTGCCGGCGAGTCCTTCGGGACGGGTTCCCAGAATCGGACGGCTGTCCGCTCGTAGTCGCCACGAAGCCTCGCGAAGCGTGCCGCCTCGGCCTCGCAGGCGGTGGCATGTCCCTCGTCGTGAGCCAGCCGGGCATTCACGGCCTCACGACGCTTCGACTCCTCGTTAATCGCCCAGACTGCCGCCCAGCCGGAGCAGTACACCTGCTGCCGCCAAGCACGAACCCCGCTAATCGAGACGGCCAGGAACGCCACGGCCATCATCATCCGCCGCACCGTGAATCGCATGCTTGGTGATCGCATAATCGAAATCCTATCGATTGCGTCCTGATCAGATCAGGTTTCGTTCCCGTCATGCTATACCAAACCGGGTGTCGAGGCAGGGATTCAGGACGTGATGGACAGCCAAGTCTAGCTCCGTTCCGGTCTCCGTCCCCAATAATGGCATCACACTCTGTTCGGCCGGACCGTCTCCCCTGCGGCGAGGGGCGCTCCATTGCGGCGCTGCATTACGACGCAGAGAATGCAATGCGAGTATGTGATCCTCGACGTAGCGGCTTCTCGGCGCTTTTGCCAGAGACTCCAGGAGATACAAGCATGTTTTATGTTGCCCTATTACTGCTCTTCCTCGCCCTGACGGCCGCCGCGTTCTTTTTTTTCATCAGGTCTCACGAGCTAAGCTCGAAATTGCGCCAAGTGGCCGAGGCATGGCAGCAGAGGGAGGAGGCCTATACCTCTGAGCTCGACAAGCTGGAAAAGATAAGGCACATCCCGGACATCATCGAGAGAAGCGCAAGTCAAAGGACCAGGTGGAGGCCAAACTCGCCGAAGCCCAGAGGACGGCCGATGAGATCGTCCAAAGAGCCGTGGCGGAGTCGCAGGATCTCAGCACGAAGCTCCGGGTTGAAGCCGAAACGCTCAAGGCGGAAGCGCGGCAGAGGTTGCACGTTGCAAAATTGCAGGCTGAGGCCGTCATCAGTGAATCCCAAACCGAGGCTAGAGACATCGCGTCCAAAGCCAGGAAGGACGCTAAGGAAAAGAGGGAAAAGGCGGAAGCTGCCCTGAACTTGGTCACCGTGTATGCCCTCGAGATTAGACAGAAGGCGGAGCAGCGGGCGCGAGAGATAGCCGAGGAAGCTTTCGAGGCCAAAGGCAAGGTCAAGGACTATCGGGCAATGGCACAGGCACTGCAGAACAGGATCGAAAAGTATGAGGGCATTTATCTCGTGCCTCCAACCCACATCCTCGACGAACTGGCTCAGGAGTTCGGCTTCAGCAAAGCCGGTGAGAAGCTGAAGCTCGCCCGGGAAAGGACCAAGCTCATGCAGTCGAACGGTACCGCGGCGACTTGCGGCTATGCCGACGGGTGGAAGAGAGACCACGCCCTCAAGTTCGTTCTCGGCACGTTCAACGGCAAGGTGGACACGGTGCTGTCGAGGATCAAGTCCGGGAATCAAGGCAGGCTCATCCAGGAAATCAAGGACGCATATGCCATGGTTAACAGCGATGGCGAAGTTTATAAGAACGCCAGGATCCAGGATGAATACCTGGACTCGAGGCTCGACGAGCTGAAATGGGCCGTGGCGGTCCAGAAGCTCAAGGAAAAGACCAGAGAGGAGCAGCGGGCGATCAGGGAGCAGATAAGAGAGGACGAGAAAGCCAGGAAGGAGATCGAGCGGGCCATCAAGCAAGCCGAGCGTGAGGAAGAGCTCGTCAATAAGGCCATCGCCAGGATCAAGCAACAATTCGAGGAGGCGAGCGTGGCGGAGAAGGCCAAGCTGGAAGCTCAACTTCTCGAGTTAAACGTCAAGCTCGTCGAGGCCGAGGAGAAAAGCAAGAAAGCAATCTCCATGGCCCAGCAAACGAAGAAGGGCTATGTGTACATAATCTCTAACATCGGGTCCTTCGGCGACGATATCTTCAAAATCGGGCTCACTCGAAGGCTTGACCCAAATGAACGGGTCAGGGAACTCGGTGATGCCAGCGTGCCCTTCCCGTTCGACGTGCACGCCATGCTCGTATCCGACGATGCCCCAGCGTTGGAGGCCGAGTTGCACAGGCGGTTCGTCGAACGACAGGTGAACAAGATCAACAAGCGGAAGGAGTTTTTCCGGGTCAGCCTGACAGAACTAAGACAAGTGATTGACGAACTGGGCCTAGAGGCATCCTGGACGCTGACGGCGGAAGCCGCACAGTATCGTGAGACGCTGGCGCTCGAGCAGGCCATGAAGGCCGACGCGGAACTGAAGCGAAAGTGGCTTGAGGAGCAGGCCACCTTCAAGACCGACGATGAATCCCTCGATGAGGCGGATCAGGAAATGGAGGAGGTTGAAGTCTAACCCATCCTGTGTCGAAGGGAACGCGGATCGCCGCGACGGGTTTCAAGACACCCAGCCTTTTAGCGAGTGTGAGGCAGCCAAGGATGGATCACTCGGAGAGAATGGGTGCCCGGCTGCGCCGTTCCCCGCACGATTTCATCTTTGATTCCCAGCGAAAGGGTGGGTGGCTTGCTTCCCTCGTGGGTTGCCGACTTCCTACGCCTCACTGGGCTCTTGCGCTCGCTGAATTTACCGCAAGCAAAGCTTTATGTATCCGAGCCGCGCCAGGACGACGGCCAGCGCTGCGGTGGCAGACATGACCAGCGTGCCGGGCTCAGGAACGGCGGCAGCCCCAACCGAGAACGACACGTCCGAACCAGCCACGATAGTGACCGGGTTGTCATCTGCGTCGAATGCGGCTACGAAACCGCCGTTGGCGGGATCGAGTGACAGAATACCTGACCCCGTCACATTTGACTGGACAACCACCGTGAAGGTGTAAAAGGTGCCGTTCTCCGTGATCAATGCACCGAATTACTGAAACCGAAATAGTAGGTTGCATCTGCCAGGCCCGGGTTAATGGCTGGCAGAAATCCGGTCGCGTCAGGCACGATCATACCGGGCGTCGGCAAGCTGGGCTGACCGAGCAGAGAAGCATCGAATACAACGGTCCCCTCAAGGCTGCCGAGTGTCTGGCCATTGGCGACGTCCAGCCCCGAGAGGTTGACGTCGAATGTGATTGACTCGCCCGCGGTTAAGGCACTCAAGTCGGCATTGGAACTCGGGTCTTGCACCACGCTGAGAGTCAACGACGACCCCAGGCAGCGGTGCGAGCCAAGAACGACCAGAATCCCTACCATCGCGATTCGAATGACGTCACGCATCAGAGTTCCTGTTGAGAAGACGATCGGGGATTACGTTTGAAACGCCGAGTCACGCAAATCGAACGCGCACCGAACGGATGCAACTTGCTTGAGGATACAAGCGAAACCGATCGCACGGTCACCGTCTTGTGCTCCCCCGTTCGCACCGACCTCCCGAAATGGCGACGCAGACCCTTTGGGTTCGCCGCCAGCGCGCCGCTCTCGAGGAGATGATCAACCATCGTCGCCTGATTTGTCGACACACCGCTGTCGAGAATTCCGCTTTCTGGTGCCTGCCCGGACGAGACTGTAGTCGCCCATGTCGCGGTGTTGGCGAGCGTCGAAACCCCGATTGCGCCCTCGTCGATCGTGGGTAAAACCGCAAGGCGGCGGATTCCGGTCTCGAGCGACTCGTCCATGATTCCCTGGGAGTCCACGGTCTCCGCAAGCCCGAGCACGTGGCCCATCTCATGCTCAACGACAGTTAGCAAATCCATCATCCCATAAGCGGGGCTCCCGGGCAGGGCATGTAGCTCACTACCGCTTGGTGTGAAGAATTCTTGATCGGTCCCCGGGCCGGCATCGAGGAACCAGCCGTGCCCGTCCGCGGATTGATCGATCCAGACCGTCGTGCCCGCCTGCATCCCAAGCTCGGCGTCCGGCAAGTTGACGATCTGGAACTGAAGTTGCTTCAAAGCAGAGAGTTCAGTCGCAGAAATACCGGCTGCCTCCCAATCGTCGATAGCCTCGGCGATGACCGGCGCAAGCTGCTGTTGCGACAAATCGGTCACCGCACTCGTCTGACCGAGCTCGGCGCCACCGGCCACCTGGGCGTTGCCGAAGACCAAGCTTACACTCGTCGAATCGTAAACGAGAGTTGCAGCAATTCCTGGAGGAAGGTTCGAGACGTTGACCGTGTCGAACTGCCCCGAGCTGGAGTCGAACGTGATGATGGGAATGCTGTCGCTCACCCGCGGGCTATAACCGTTGACGAGCGCGACATCGAGCGTCCCCGCGAGTGATGCACCACCGGATACGGAGAGGGAGCCGAACTGGCCCGAGCCTAGACCCCCTACTTCGACGGCTAACACCCCCGCGCTCTCCTGATCGAACCCGCCGTTGAATGTATCCTGGCTACCCGCTCCCACCGATATCGCAGACGTGTTGTCGACCAAGCTATAAGCCACGAGGCTGCCACCATTGGCAGTCTCGATCGTCCCAGCGTTTTCAACCGGAACATAAATGCTGATGCTTCCACCGGCATCCTCGCTGATCGTCCCTTCATTGACGAGATCGTCGTTGGAATCGTATGTGCTAATGATTCCGCCTAGCCCACAATCGACTGTAATACCCGAGCCGATCGTCAGGGTTGAGCCGCTGCCACCACTGTCCAAGATTAGATAGCCGGATGAATTTGTACCGCCAAAAACGATCGTGCCTGTCCCGGCCAACGTCTGCGTGCCCTCGAAGACGACCTCGGCATCATCGGGGTCGGCGGATATGGTCAGTTCGCCGTCGAGCGTCAGCCCGTGTTGGACGATCAAGTAGCCACCGTCTTGCACAGTCAAGTCTGCGTCCAGCGTCACGCTGTCGAGCGTCGAGCTGTACGTGAAGCCCGACACGTCCAATGCTGCTCCGCCAGTTGCCGTAACCGTCCCTCCCAGCAGCGTGCCGCCGGAGAGGACCAAGTCGCCGGTTGTTGCGTCAAGTGCGATGGTGTCGTTGCTGTTATCCAGCACCCCGCCTGGGCCGATCGACAATTGGTTACTGCCAGCCAGTAACGGCTGGATCTGCGAATAAGTGTAAGCCGCCTGAACCTCGAGTATCGAGTCCGTGAGGCTGATACCCGCGAAACTAGCGGGACTGCCCAAGCCGAAAGTGGCGCCGGTTACGTTGACCGTCGCTCCCGGCGCCAAGCTCCAAGTACCGAGGAGCGCGAGCGTCTCACCGTCAGTAGCGCTCAGCGAGGACTCGACCGTGTAACCTGTTCCGTCAACCGATAGGCTGGTGTCCGTGTCAGCGAGTGAGACCACGCCCAAGCTGCCTGTTAGGCCGGTCACCGTCAAACTGCCGCCATTAGAAGCCCCAATACTTCCCTCGTTCACGAAGCTCGTCGGTTCCACCGTCAGCGCGCCCTCAGCCACGTCGGCGCTGATTGTGCCCTGGTTAACGATCGTGTCCCCATTGTTGGAACCAATCGTGCCCAAGCCGCCGAGGATCATGACATTTGGGCCGATTGTCAGTGTCGAGCCGCTGTCAATGAATACGCCGCCGTTGTCGAGCATGACGTCGCAGTTGCCGTTGAGTGTCTGGCTGCCAATGAAGCTCAGCGCAGATCCATCGGAATTGGTCGAAGCGCCGATGGTGATTGTGCCGTTAAGCGTCAGGCCGTCAGTGATGGTGAGAACGGCGCCGTCCGCGGTGAGGTCCACGTTTGCGTCGAGAATCACGCCGTCAAGTGTACTGGAGTAGTATTCTGGCGAGACCATTAGCTCGACGCCGCCCGAGGCCGTGACCGTCCCGCCAACAATTGTTCCACCGTCAAGCGTAAGGTCGCCGGTGCTCGCGTCGAGAGCAATTGTGCCGCCGGAGTTATCAAGCAGGCCACCGGGGCCGATCGCCAACTGGTTATTCCCGACAAGGAGAAACTCCAGTTGGGCGGAGCTGTATGTGCCGTCGTCTTCGATAGTAGAGCTGGTGGCGCTGATGCCGGAAAGGCTTTCGGTACTCCCGCCCAACACAAGCGTTCCATCCGTCACAATTACCGCGCCACTCGTGCTCCATACCTGCGTCGGATCGCCCGAGCTGCCCAACGCAAGATTAGCGTTGCTCGCCGCGATGTTAACGCCAGCCCCGCCCGCCCATGTGCCCAGAAGGGCAAGTGTCTGCCCATTGGAAATGTTGAGGGATTGATCGACCGTGTAATCCAAGCCGTCGACCGATAAACTGCTTCCAGCACCGACGATCGAGACGTTGCCGAGGCTGCCCGTGAGGCCGGTCAGCGTGAGGCTCCCTCCGTTGGATGCGCCAATTGTTCCATTATTCTCAAAGGTCGTTGAGCTTACCGACAATGTGGCCCCGCTGACATCGGCTTCGACTGTGCCCTCGTTATTAGCGACGCCCAGCGTGCCATCTATTTCTGATGAGCTGATCGTACCGTCGCTTCCGTGTATCGTGATGTTGGGGCCGATCGTTAGCACGGAGTTAACGGTAAGGAAGAGCTCGTTGTCGCCATTTCCGCCGCCGAATAGCACATCTCCTGTCCCGCCGAGACTCTGAACGCCGCTGAAAGTCAGGGACGCGCCCGCCGAATCCGTTGTGGCGCCGATCGTGGCCGTTCCGTTCAGCGTCAGCCCATCCGTCACGGTGAGTTCGGCACCATCGGCCGTAAGGTCGAGATTGCTGTTAAGGGTGACCCCATCAAGCGTACTGTAGAAACCTGCCGGAGCCACAACCTCGGCGCCTTCCGATGCGTCCACGGTGCCCCCGACGAGCGTCCCGCCAGCGAGCACGAGGTCGCCCGTAGCGGCGTCCAGGGAGATGGTGTCGCCAGTATTGTCGAGCAATCCGTTCGGGCCGATAACCAATTGGTCGTTACCGGTCAACAGCGGCTGGATTTGTGCAGACGTGTACGTTCCCTGGATATTCAATGTTGAGCTCGCAAGGTGCACGGCAGCCAAGCTCGTCGTGCTGCCCAGGTCGAACGTGGCGTCCGTCACCGTCACCGTGACCCCTGTTGCGGCCGACCAGCTACCCAGTAGAGAGAGTGACTGTCCGTCTGTTGCGCTGAGCGAGGAATTTACAGTGTAATTGGTTCCGTTGATCGACAGACTACTTCCTGTGCCGCTTAGTTCGACATTACCCAAATCGCCCGTCAGCCCGTTAACGGCCAGGCTACCGCCCTCGGATGCTCCAATCGTCCCCTCGTTCATGAACGTCCCATAGGGGATGCTGATACCGTCTCCGACGGAATCCGCCTCGATCGTCCCCTGATTGATGACGCTGGCCTGATATAGTGGGGCAATCTCGCCCGAATTGCCGTCAATCGTGATGTTCGGGCCGATCGTCAGGGTCGAGTCATCTTCGACTTCAATCTCGCTGTCGCCGAATAAGACCACCTCGCCTGTGCCGCCCAGCATCTGATCGCCGGAGAATCGCAACGTGCCTTCGATTCCGACACTGCCATCGGAACCGAGAGAAACTGTGCCATTTAGTGTGAGTCCGTCGGTTATATCAAGGGGGCCGGACGCCGCCGCGAGATCGAAATCACTGTTCAGCGTGACGCCGTCGAGCTCGCTAGAATTAAAGCCGAACAATTCGCCCTCGAGGGTGCTGCAATCGAGTACCACAAGCTCGGAGCCGTCCGCGGAATTCACCGTCCCACCCTCGAGTGTTCCGCCCGCGAGCGTTAGACCTCCTGTCGACGCGTTCAAGGATATCGTGTTATCCGTATTGTTCAGCACCCCCCCGTCGCCAACCGCCAGTTTATTTCCGTCGTCGAGAATTGGTTGGAACTGGGCAAAGCTCGACATGCCAAGAACCTCGACAGTCGAGTTGGTCACGCTGATGCCGGCCAAGCTGAAGGTGCTACCTAGCCCGAGCGTGGCCCCATCTACCGTCACGGTGTCTCCAGACGCCAGATTCCAGGTGCCAAGCAGAGCCAGTGTTTGGCCATCAGAAATGCTGAGCGAGGAATCAACGGTGTAGCCAGTGCCATTGACGTATAAGCTGCTGTCTGCACCGCTAAGCGACACATTACCGAGGTTGCCGCTCAATTCGCTGATGGACATCCCCGCTCCGTCTCCGACCGAGATCGAGCCCTCGTTCTCAAACGAATTGAGCTGGATTTGCAGATAGACGCCGCTACCGTCGACTACGATTGCCCCTTCATTAACGACGTTACTTCCGACAATGCCCGCGTCGGTGGCCAAGATCTGAATTCCTGGGCCAATCGTGAGGGTTCCCGAATTGTCGACGTTGATGTCCCCTCCATATTCGAAGTCCACAGTCCCTGTGCCATCAAGAGTCTCCGTGTCACTGGTATTCAGCGCGTCGAAGCCAACGAAAGCCGTACCATTGAGCATGAGTCCGTCGGTAATCGTGAGGTTCGCGAGGTTCGTTGCGAGGTCAAGGTTGCCGTTCAATGTGATTCCATCAATCGTGCCCGCTTCGTACGCTCCGCCCAACAAATCGGCCCCGTCCGAGGCGTCGACGGTTCCGCCCATCAGGGTTCCGCCCATGAGGATCAAATCCCCAGTGGTCGCGTTGAGCGTGATCGTGGTCCCCGCGTTTTCAAGAACGCCACCTTGCCCGATTGCCAGGAGATTTGTGCCGGTAAGCAAAGGCGAGAATTGAGCAAAAGTGGATGTTCCGAGCACTTCGACGGTCGAATTGCTGACGTCGAGTGCGGCGACGCTAAACGTGCTGCCGAGCCCGAGGGTCGCATTTTCGACCGTGACCAGGACACCTGTTCCAGCGGTCCACGTGCCGAGCAAATCGAGTGTCTGGCCGTCGATCACATTGAAAGATGAGTCCACCGTATAACTTGTTCCGTTGATGGAAAGGCTACTATCTGGATCGGTCATCGAGACGTTGCCGAGTCCTCCTGTCAGTCCGCTTACGGACAAGCTGGCCCCATTGCTCACTCCGATATTGCCCTGGTCGTCGAACGAAGTGGGATCGACCGAAAGCGAGTTGTAAGCCCCATCAACATCGATCGAACCTTGGTTGATCAGGCTGCCTCCGTCGACTTGTCCGGGACCCTGAACCGTGATATCCGGAGCGATCGTGAGCGTGCCGGTCGAAGCGATGTCGAGCTGACCGCCGTCGAGGGCGATCGTTCCTTGTCCCTGGACCGTCTGCACGCCGATGAAATCCAGTTCGTTCTGTCCTCCGATAGTCGCGGTGCCGTTAAGCGTCAGGCTGTTTTCTATTGCGAGCGTCACGTCGTAAGATTGGGATAAGTCAATATCGACGTTCGAGTAAACGTTGTCGAGCGTCGATTCCGTGAGCGGTTGAGCCGTGATCGGCTGACTGCCCGATCCGTCAACGACGTGGGCGTTCAGCAGCGTTCCGCCAGCGAGAACGAAGGTGTTATCAACCTCCATCGTCGAGTCCACGCGCAGGACGCCGCCAGCAAGGACCAACGGGTTGTATGAGATCAAACTGGCAATTTCCACTGACCCTTTGTCAAAGGTGATCGTTGGCCGATTGCCCTGGCTGTTTATCACATCAATCAACACGCTGTCCGTCGCACCTGGAACGACCCCGGACTGCCAGTTGGCGGCATTGCTCCAATCTCCGCCGTTGGGGTTCACCCAGACGGCCGAGTACTGCACAACCATGAACGAACTGGTGAGGTTGGACGATCCGAGCGGGTTCCCCGATCTGTCTGTGATCGCTGCCGCGTCGATCACAAACTGATACGCACCCAGTTCAAGAGTCGGCAGCGTCAATTGAACGGTCTGATCGTTATCGCGAAACTGGATCGACTCGGGAGCCAGAGTGGAGCTATCGGGAGCAATGAGCTGGAAATCTGATGGTGTGACAGTCGACTCGTCCAGCGGCTTGGAAAACTGCAGGATCACTGTCTGGAAACCGCTCCCAACAGTTGTCCCATTCGGAATATTGCTACTGACGAGCTGGGGCGGAGTCGTGTCTCTGACAAGTTCGATCGTCAGTGTGTTTGAGAGGCCGACGTTCCCCCCCGTGTCGAATGCCTCCAATTGAATTGTTACGGGGGCCGAACCATTTTGGACGATGGTCGGCAGTGTGACTGAAAGGTTAAACGGCGCCGAGACGGCGTTCTCGACGACTTGGCCGTTGATTAGCAACTCAACGTTCCGCACCTGAACATCATCAGAGACGTTCGCCAGCACAGGAATTGTCGAGCCTTCCGTCACTTCGAGGTTAGAACCATCGGTGCCGACGACAACCGATGAGGGTATGCTGACGGATGCACTTGGCGGTATGCCCTTGTTGTCAAAGGGCAGGTAGTTGAGGACGGCAAGACCGGCAGAGCCGTCGGCAACGAAACCGATCCCGTCGGCCATGGCGACAGAGTTCGCTACTCCCGGCGTGTTGAAAACGGTGAGCAAGTTGTTGGTATTAGTCGGGTCGGAGACATCCAGCAATCCGACCTGGGGATTTTGCAGATTGGAATTGGCACCGGTGAAAAGCGCGAGGCCGCTGCCATTGGTGGCGACGTCGAAGGCGTCGATCGCGGATGACGGCCCGACCAGCGTGAGTGTGCTGCGATTGTCCTGCAGAACCTCAACCCCCGGGACCTCCTGCGTGTCGTTGTTATCGGAAGCTCCTACATAGACGTAACCGTTCGCGGCAAACAAACGCATCCGACCGAACGTCGGATGGCCGGTGATCGTGAGCGACTCAGACGGCGAAGGAAGGTCCGCCCCGTTGAGCCCGATCTTGTAGACGGTGTGGGACGCGTAGCCTTCGGACGCTAACACGTATAGGTTGCCTTGGTCGATGCCAAGGTCGTCCACCTCGCCGCCGCTGAAAGTCTCGGTAGCGAGCACGGAACCGGTGATAAGGTCAACCGCGACGACTTCATTGCCCTCGCCGACGTAAGCCACGCCTTCGAACGCCTGAACGGCCCCCGCCGCGATGTCGAGGCTCTGCAGCAAAGTTGGTTGCGTTGGGTTGCTCACATCGACAAGGTTCAGATAGCTGCCGGACGCGACGGCGGCGATCCCGAGGGACGAATCGACCGAAACATCCACGGAATCGCCTGGCAAACCAAGCTGACCCAAAATCACCGGATTCTGGAGCTGCGAGGCATCGACGATCGCCAGGCCGAAAGTACCTGTGGCAATGTACGCGGTCTGTCCCTCGGAACTGAGGGGCGATCCGCTGAGAGTAACAGCCTCGGAATCCCCTTCGAGCGGCAAGGTGGCGATTACGCCAGTCGAAAATGGACCGGCGAAGGGGTAGACGCCCTCTTGCAGCAGCGCGAGATCCTGCGGGGTGACTTCCTGACCAAACACCTGATCTATGTCTTCCGGCACACCGTAGGAATTGGGCGGCGCCTGCGATGGACCGAGTATCACACCCCCGTCGTTCGTGGCGCCGGTGGGTCCAGTGGTAAAGATCGTCGATCCGGTGTACCCGGTAAGTGGTTGATAGACCGTCAGCACCACGGTCACGCTCGGAGGGAGGAACACTGACATCTGGTCCGCGGGGCTAACACCACGCAAGTCTATCGACCCGTAGTTATAATCATAGTAGACCTCACCGCCGGAAGTCGGAACGGACGCGCCGTCCTCGACTGTCTGCGCGAAGTTTTCAATCATTGAAGCATTGTTTCCCAGATTGTCACTGAAACTAAGCGGAGAGTTCTGATCCGCGATAGCCGAGCTGAGCGCCTGCTGGAGTTGCTGGACGGTGGCGTTGGTTGGAGATGGTGATAACGATAGAGTCGCGGCGGCCCCCGCAGCGCCTGCGGCGTTGTAGAGCTGTTCGAGTGAATCCGGTAGATCGCCCTGTGACGCGCTGAGCACGTTGGTGAACATCTGAAAGCTATCGAGGTCGCTTTGCGAGGGTGCATCCCAACCGAGGTCCGAGGCGATGCCCTCATATACGTCCGCAGTGTCGAACTCAGATATCGGAGGCGAGTCGGATGTGAAATCGCCAATGCCTGACTGCTCGGTTACAGTCTCGCCCGCACCCTCCTCGAGTTCCTCGTAGCTCTTCGCGAGTTCGTTCGAATCCATAATCGCGTTATAAGTGTCGTTGGTAAGACTCACAAACGGATCATTTAGAGTTTGGACTGCGAGATCGCGAAGTGTACCTTGAAGCTTATTCGCTACATCGGTAACAGTTTGCTCGGCAGAGGCGCCACTGGCCAAATCTGAATCGAGCGTTTGGACCGTTTCAAATAGCCCCTTCGCGACCTCCGTTTCTTGCTCAGGCACGAAGGCTGATCCCACTATGTACCCATCGATGAATCCGATGATGCCCCCGATGATCGCCCCCGGGATCGCGCCGACTCCACCCTCGAGTGCGCCTATAGCGGCACCGTCTTCGGCACCTGCAACAAGCCCCTCGATTCCTGTCTCAAGAGGTCCCTGCAGATTCTTCGAGTCTTTCGCAATATTCGCCAGGTCCTTTGCGACTTTGATCGCATTTTGTTCCGTTTGAAACGCAGGTTGTAGTAGATTGTTCAGCGGATTGCGTGCGTCGTTGTGTGCTTGGCCGCCTGGCGGGTTCACCCCGAACCACCCCGGATGCGTAATCCCACTCCCCGGGTCGGTCGTCACCGTCATTCCATCGGCCGACACTGTCGCCGTCCCCGTGATTTCCAATAGCCCCGTTGTATGATTAAACGAGTACACGTCGAGCTGGCCGCCCGGCGCCGCCCCGTAGACGTTTGCAAATGTGACCTGAAGCGGCGTCGAAAAGGTTGCTACTCCCGGCGCCTGGATGGTCAGCGTCGTTGCCAACTGCATCACTCCCTGCGGCAACATCCCTCGGATCAGGGAAGGGTTCACCGTGCTGAATCCGACCTGTCCGCTCGACATCTTCTGCCCATCCATGCCCACCAAGCTATTCGGCGCAACCGTGATCGAGTACTCTGATGCTTGCTCGGGCGTCAATCCTTGGGCGGCATCCGGGTCGAGGCTGATTGTTGCGGGCGAATCGCCGCCAGCGGCCTTCAAGATCGATGTCTGTATTCGCGGCAGGTAAACGCCGAGCGCCGAGCCTTCAGCCGCCTGCTCCTGCGACGTTCCCATGCTCCCCATCACCGTATTTGCAACTCCCGGCTTGATGGTCAGGTCGAAGACCATCTCGGGATAAAAAACGCCGGAAGGCGCGTTTGTCGCGGTCCGCCCATCGATCACGAGCTTGACATCGCCCGATGGCACCGATGTCAATGAAAAGCTGCCATTCGCCCCCGAGATGACCGCGTCCTGCTCCTCGCCGAGAATATAAACCGTCGCTCCGGCAATCGGGTTGAGGTAGATGTCATCAGCCGTCATGAGTACTCCGTCCGGGCCCGGTTTCACGTCGTCAGTCGTTCCGGGCTTGTTGTCCAACCCTGGGTCGGCGACGATCCCAGAAAGAGTCGTGCCCGGCACCGGGGTCGTGCTCACTGTCGTGAACTGCTGAGTGAGCTTGCTGCCGGCCGTGCCGTTGTCAGCCGCGTCCAGCAGCGCACCGTCTAGAGCTTTGATTTTGGAGCCGTCGACCGTGAGCGTGATGGTCGAGGCGCCGGGAAGAGGATTCGTAAAGAACAGCCAGGCGAAGGTTCCGTCGTCCGACGGAACGACTGTGGCGGGCACGACCGCGCCCGTGGTGTCGGTGGCGTAGAAGTCGGAGCTGTCGAGCGTCGTAGGATCGATCGGCCGCGAGAACGTGACGATGGGCCGAAACGTCACGCCGACGTCGCTGGTACCCGAGGAGGGAGTCAGACTCGTGACGGTGAGCGGGATCGCCGTCGACTGTGTCAGGTGAAGCGTCTGCGTTGCCGTATTACCGGCAGCATCCATCGCAGAAACGACCAGCGTGTGACTCCCGAGCGGCAGCTTGGAAAGGTCGATCGCCTGACTAAAGGACCCATCCGAAGCGTCGAACGCCACCGGAATTGTGGAACCGCCGTCGAATGCATAATTCAACATCGTCAACGCCGGCCCACTCGTCGTGACTGTCCCGATCAGCGTTGCGCCCGCCGTCAATGTGCCTGCGTCGGTAGGGCTAGTGAGCGTCAGTGTCGGGGCCTTTGTACCCAGCGTAAACGTGAACGCGACGGGCAAGGCAACATTCCCCGCTTCATCCGTCGCCTGGAAGTCGATGGTGTGCGACCCATCCTGGCTGCCATCGGTCAGGAACGAAGTGGTAAATGAGAAGGCGCCCGTTCCCGGATTGAACGAGAGCGGCGCATACGCGCCGCCGTCCGCCGAGACGTCGAGCGCGGCAACCCCCGACAGGTTGTCGGTCACCACGCCGGTGATCGTCACGTTCTTGTTGCTGGCGCCGCTCGGCAGCACATTGTTGACCACCACTTGGGGCGGCGTCGTGTCGCGGCTGACCGAAAAAGTCTGCACAACATAAGCACCCAACGCTTGCCCGGAGGCCAGTCCGTCAAGGTCGGAGAACAGGAAGTGAATGCCGGCGTAGATGCGGCTCATCCCGGCTTCTTCGGCTGCCTCATCGAAACTCGTGTAGGAGCGTGTGACTCCCGGTAGTCCGACGGAAGTCGCCGTGAAGCTGTAGTTATCGCCGAAGATCGATGTGAGGACCGCCGCCGCGGCGCCGCTGAAGGTGCTATGTCCCGAGACGTACTCAGGGAACGGAGGCGTGGTAAGCAGCGGCGTCCAGTTCGCGATGGTCTCGATGGCGCTGTTGACCGCAGTGCCGGCGCCATCGGCAAGGGTAATTGGTCGCCATGCATTGTAGGCGTATTTGGCGTCCCAGGCGACGATGGCCGCGTCGCCCATCGCAACGTTTAGCTCGGCAAAGAGGCGGGCGTCCTGGGAGAGGCTGTCACCCTGCTGCTGAGCGACCTCCTCGGCGATGGCGTTCCAGTGGCCCGCAGGGGTGTAAGTGCCCGTGTTGTCGTTCCAGAACTTGGCAATCTGGGTCTCATCGGCCGTCCGTGTGGTGCTGTTGACAGAGCCGAGATTCAACGTCTCGTTTACGTCGTCAGCGTACTCCTGGCTCGTCAGTGCCGGGGGGCCGGCTGGCCGGAATTGGCTGTCGCTGGTCATCGCGAATGGCTTGAGCGTTGCCCACTGCGGATTTTCGGCAGGAGCAAAAGCCGGGGCCGTCGGCTGCCAGTCGCCCGGGGCGCTGCTCGGAGTGTAATCGACGAAGTCGGTCGATCCGTCATTCTGCCTCATCGCAATGATCGCGTTGGCGACGGACTGACCCACGGATTCGCCGTTGGTCTTCGATTGGCCAGCGGGAATGCCGGCCAAAGCGCTGGTCATCGAACTGTTGAGGAACGTCTGCTGCGCGGGGTAAAGGTACGAGAGAGCCGTGTAGGCGGCCGCTGCCACCGCCGCGTCGGCCGAGGCGCCGGCCGGAGCGGTGAGCGTGACGTAGTAGCCAGGTGTCCCGTCGATGGCGTTGACCGCGTCATAGACCGACGCTGACATGATCGCCAGGGCCCGTGAGGCGACTTCCGCCGCCGAGCCGTCCTGCTCGATCGCCTGGAGCGTGATCTCGTCCCAAAGGATCACCTGGTTAGTGCCGGCCTCGGCCGGGTCACGCTCGATCGTCGCCTGGTATTGGCTCATGTTACCCGCGGCGTCGGTCGCCATGACCATAAGTGCGTTGTTGCCCGCGGACAACGGCACGTTCGGGAACTGGAAGGCACCTGTGTTGGTGGATTGGGCCGTCATTCCTGTGCCGACAAGCGTGACGGTGATGTTGTCGTCGCTCTGACCGACAAGTGTCACCGAGCTATCGGTTGTCGCCAGGGGAGAGCCATTCTCCTCGTCGGCCGCGGCCAGGGTGAATGTTGGCTGGGCCGGCGGTATGGTGTCGAGCGTGAAACTGACCGAGGTCGGGCCGGAGATGTTGCCCGCGAAGTCCGTCGCGATCAATTCGACGGTGTGTAGACCGTCATCCGTGCCATTGAGCGCGAAGCTGGTCGGGAAACTGAATTGGCCGGCCGAGGTAAACTTGACCGTGACGGGAGATCCGCCATCAACCTGCGCTGTGAGCGATGCCACGCCGGAGAGGTCGTCGGCGACGGTACCAGCAATGGTTACGTTTGAGTTAACCAGCGAACCGTTCGCCGGGCTTGTCAGGGTGATCGTCGGGGCAGCCGTGTCAAGCGTAACCTGAGTCGAAGCGACCTGGCTTTGTCCAAAGCTGTCGGGTCGCGCGGGTCTGGATCTCGTTGGCTCCCGGGTTCAGCGTAACGGAGAACGAATAATGACCGGACGAATCGGCCATCGTCGTGCCCTCACCGAAACTTGTGTCAGATCCCGTCCCGAGCTGCACCGTCGCACCCGGTTCAGTGGCACCGGTTACCGTCACCTGGGTCGAGTTGGTGACGAGTGTGCCGTTGCCGAGCGTCTTCGGCGCGGGCGACAGCGCGATGTTTGTCGTGAGCGGGTTGAGAGTCGTGGAGTCGCCTTGGTTGGTCAGGGCCTCAGCCAGGTCGAACGACGAGATCAAGCCGTCGAGGTTTGAATCGGCCGCGACCAAGTATGTGCTGCTGCCGGCCTTCGAGCCGTAAATATTCTTGATCACCGTCAGGTCGGTAGCATCGACCGTGCGGTTGCCACTCGCGTCGCCGGCCAGGAAGACGGCCAGGTGGAAGGCCCCTGACGTTCCCTTCTGAGCCCCCGCGATCAAGGTGTAATTCCCCAGCGCAATCTAAGCGACAGTCAAGCTCTGCGTGTTGTTCGCTAGGTCAGAGTTCGTGAAGATCGCCGGAACCGGATTGCCATGAGAATCCTGAAGCTGAATCGTCTGGGGGACGAGATGGCTTCCGCTGGCAGCCTCGAGTTGGAAGCCGATAACCGCACGCCCATTCGGTAAACTGAACGCACCGGACGACAGATCGATGCTGATCCGATCCGTCCCATTGGCCTGAGCGATCGTGCCGTCGAATGTTGCGAACACGTTCGCGGCATCAATAGCCAGCAGGCGGCGCGCCTCCAAGCGTTCGATACTCCCGAGGGTGAAATGGCGAGAATCACTCCGTCGCTTCGTCGCAAGTTGCCGGCGCATGGTCGACGTGCCCCAGAGTCAATGAAACCGAAAAACGGAAATCAGAAATGCCAACGAAGCACGAGCAGCATCGCAACCAATCTCGCCCGCGCAGCAGGTTTCGGCAGCCGGGCCGCCGAAACCCGGCTGGAATCAAAAGCGCACCGCTCGCGCGTGATTTACCCGAACGACCAGCTCTTCTATTCTTGATACGAACGGGTAAGACACCCGTCGGTCGCGATCTTAGCGGTCAGCGTCGATCTCAACGATAACGCTTCACTCGATTGCCGAAGCGAACTCACTTCAAGGTGGAAAACGGCGGAACCCCAAAAACACCGATGCGTCTTCGCCAGAGCCCAGAGCGCCCGTATTCGCGGCGCGACTCGATGATCTCGCCAACGGGGCGTTGCAACCAGAGTCGGACAGAATCATAAAGCCGAATTGATTTGTCAAGGAAAATCTTAAAAAACATATGCTGGGGAGCCAGTCGCTACCCCCGTTCAGCGGCGTGCCAGGTCTTTATCCCGATCAAACCGGAATGTGTGAAGTATTGTTAAGTAACCAGCAGGGACGGAAACGGGGACGCAGGTAGTATTGGCGCCACCGCTGCTGGAGCGGCATCGTTTCACATAATGCCCCGAACAGTGCGGGACGGAAACGGGGACGCAGGTAGTATTGGCGCCACCGCTGCTGGAGCGGCATCGTTTCACATAATGCCCCGAACAGTGCGGGACGGAAACGGGGACGCAGGTCGTATTGGCGCCACCGCTGCTGGAGCGGCATCGTTTCACATAATGCCCCGAACAGTGCGGGCGACAACTGGTGGCCTGGTTCACCATGCCCTGAATCGATCGGTCGGGGACACCGTAACCAATTGCCGGCGGGCTTCCGGGGCAGGTTCCTGGGACAACATCGCCAATGACCGGCAAGCTTCCGGGGGCAGAAGGGATGCGCGGACACCAGAGCTCGCGAAAGCGGCGCGGCCCACCCACTGGCAACACGACGGGACGGCTCCGCGACGTCGAGGAGCTCAGGGAAGAATTCCGCCAGCACCGTCCGCGTCAGTCAAGGCGGCTAGATCGGCAGACTCGCGAGTTGCGCTTGCGAAGCGTTACAATGCGACCGCAGGTCTGACCGCGATCGCATCGTGGGCGGGACACACGCGCCCGCCCGCCGGGGGGTCAGGGCTCTTGCCAGCTCGGCGAACTGGCGAAGCACGGCGACCGTCCGCACGAGCCCATACTCCGCCGCGGTCGCGAGGAATTCGTCCACGGTCTCGGGTTCTTCAATCCCTAGCCATCCCTGATCTTTCGGACCAGTTCGCGCGCCTCATGCCGGAGGGACAACTTCGTCTCCGGCCTAGAGATCACTGAGCCGCCAACTGCGCGCCACCAACAGCTTCCCGGGGACGAGCCTTCGGGGGTACCATCAAAGACATGGTCCAACCGAGCGCTTACGTCGAGTCGACAATTCCGAGTTTTTACCACGACGTTCGAACGTCGCCCAATATCGTCGCGCGACGAGACTGGACGCGCACTTGGTGGGTGACGGCGCCGGACCGCTACCGGCTGGTTACCAGCGAAGCGGTGATCGAAGAGCTGGAAGGCGGAATTCCGGAACACGCCGAGGCGCGTCTCGGATTAGTGGCCAGGCTTCCACTCCTGCCGGTCGAGGTCGAAATCGCCGTGATCGTGCGAGCTTACATCCGGCATCAGTTGATGCCGGCTAATCCCACCGGCGACGCTCTCCACTTAGCTCTGGCTTCGTACCACAAGTGTGACTTCCTGGTAACCTGGAACTGTCTTCACTTGGCCAATGCGAACAAGTTCGGCCACATTCGCCGTGTCAACACGATGCTTGGGCTATTCACGCCCACGATCGCGACCCCTCTAGAACTACTGGGAGGCATCGATGTCGGAGAAGGAGCTGAGTGATCCTGTTATCGACGAGGTCCGAGCAATTCGGTGCCGGATCTCTGCGCTGTTCGATCATGATCCGGACAAACTCATCGAACACTACGTGAAGCTCCAGGAACGGCATGCAGATCGTTTGATCGGAAACGCCGTTGAGTCTGGACAAAAGGATGAAGCCGCCGCGTGACCTGCTCGCTGAGACAGCTCGCATTCGCCGTGGAAGGCGAGATGCCTGAACGTCTGACGCGACGAGAACGATTTGCTGTTTTCTCCGCTGGACTTAATCGCGCCATGCGGTAACCTTCGTGCATGGCCAGAAAACGAGCAAAGAGCGAGAGCGTGTCGGCTCCGCGGGTAAAGGGCGGGTATTCCTCAGTGGAGCTGCTGGAGGATCTGCGGGTCCTGATCCGTTCCGCCCGATCAGGAGTAGCCCAAGCCGTCAACTCGGTGATGGCCCTGCATTACTGGCAGGTGGGCCGGCGCATCCGAATCGATATCCTCAATTCGAAGCGTGCGGCATACGGGGCAGAGATTGTCTCGACGCTGTCGAGACAATTGAGTGAGGAATTCCCGCGCTGGTTGGAAAAGCACCACATGGAGCCTGGAGAGGAGACTCCAATCGGGTTGATCTTATGCGCTGACAAGGGGGATGAGCGTGTCGAGTTGCTCCAACTTGACAAGAGTGTCATCCGGGTGGCGTCCTATCTGACCGATCTCCCGCCAGCCAACTGCTGCGGCGAAAGCTTCATGAGACTTTGGTGGCGGCCCGAGCCCGGCTGGGACAAAAGGATGCGGGCGACCCGAATATGCTTGCTTGAGGAGTGCAGCGATCGAAAAGTCAAACCGCAAGCCGGCAGGCGTTCCACGAAATCCGGCTTTCGAGTAAGATGCCTTGCATCAAGGAGGGTCGCCATGCCCGAGACGTTCGCCCTATCCGAATCGGCCGTCGCCGCGCTCCGGTTCCGCGTCAAAGGCTGGCATTTCCCCGTCAGGGAGCGCGATCGCGATGCCTTCGGCGAACTGGTCGCGGCCGGCATCATGGAGCCGGATGGCAAGGATTTCCGGTTCACCGACGGAAGCTGGGTGCGGCGAGATGAGCTGCTCGCCGCCGCCGAGGCGCACCTGCGCAGCCTGGAGCCGCGACTGCCGGATCGGCTCGAGCTCTCGCGCGGGGCAAGGAGAACGCTGGCGCGGCACTTGGCCGGCGATCGTGAGGTCACCGACGCCAACCGCGGGGACTACCGTGAATTGGCGCGGGCGGGAGTCATGGAATCGGTCGGGACGTTCACGAAGGGCGATGATTGCGTCTTCCAGCTTACTCATCAAGGCTGGGAACGCCGTCACGAGTTTCAGCGGCGCTTGCCGCGCTTCTCCAGCCGACCTTCATTCATGGAATAGTGAAGTAGCCGACCAGATCGGCTCCGGTCCCATCCATTTCGAACCGGAGTTTGTTGTCCGTCAGGAAATTCAGCCCCAACACCGCGGCCAACTCGAGATGCGGGTGCTGGGATCGCTGGCTTGCAAACTTCGCCACCACAAGAAATGGGCGGCTTGCCTTCATGCCCGTCCGCAGATCAACTAGCTGCAAAGATATCCGGCATGCCTCGAGGACGCCTCGCTAGCGAAACCCCGCTTCTTAGCAGGGCATGTCCAAGAGTGGGTCGACAACGCCCACCAACGGGAGCTCCTCCACCGGACGCCCCGTAATCTGTGCCGCTTCCGCGAGGACCAGCTCTGCGTCCTTGCCATGGGCTACAATCTTCCGCTTATAGGGCACAACGAATTCGCCAAGATACTGAACCAACACATCAGGATCCTGCCGCGCCCAGCGGGCATTCTCCAATTGCTGGAACTCTTTGGGCTCAAGGGGAACCATAGTGATTCGAGTGCGCTGCAGCGATTGCTTTGTGTTCTCTAGAGAAGCGGCATCTATAGGAAGCTTAGGTCGCATTGGCCCCTCCTTGGGCGAGTGGTGCTTCCCTGCGGTTCCATTGACACCGTCGATAGGCCAATTCTCGTCCGCAGGGCATTCAGAGACATTATCGTCGTTGGCTCGCGGCGTCCGCTCGCCCATCGTCATGAAACCATCCACCGTGAGAGGAGGGAATACGAACAGATTTGCTCTCTTTCCATTCTCTGCACGCCCCGCGCCAAAACACAAGTGACAGTGAAGATTTTGTGAAGAACGGGCGAACCAGCCTTTGAGTCTAGACACGTTGGTGAGCATCCGCAACGAAAAAAAACAGATCAATACCCCGCAGGCGTGCTGACGCCACCGCTACTGGCGCGGCATCGTTTTACATTATGCCCCGAACGGTGCGGGCGACAACTGGTGGGCTGGTTCACGATGCCCTGAATCGATCGGTCGGGGCCACCATTCGCAATCGCCGGCAGGCTCCCGGGCGCAGAAGCGTTGCGTGGACACCAGAGCTCGCGAAAGCGGGGCGGGACAGCTCAACCGCTGGCAAGACGACGGGACGGCCCACCGACGTCGAGCAGCTCAGGGAAGAATCTCGCCGGCACCGTCCGCGTCAGTCAAGGCGGCTAAATCGGCAGACTGGCGAGTTGCGCTTGCGAAGAGTTACCAAGCGCCAGCAGGTCTGACCGCGATCGCATCGTGGGCGGGACACACTCGTCCGCTCGCCGGGGGTGTCAGGGCCCTTGTCAGCTCGGGGAACTGGCGAAGGACGCCGACCGTCCGCACGAGCCCATACTACTCCGCGGTCGCGAGGACGGAAACAGGGACGCAGCTAGAATAGGCACCATCGCGGCTGCCGCGACATCCTTTTACTTCATGCCACGCACAGCGCGGGCAACACCTGTCGAGATGGCGTAACACATCCTGAATAGACCGATTGGGAGAATGCACACGTTCCACAAGGACGCCGAATTGGCGGCGTTCAAGCGAGTCAGGATCGAAGCCTACGAACGGCACCCGATCCGCTCCTGCTGCAAGCCGGAAGAGTCTTCCCAAAGGCAGTACCATGTATACTGCGGTCGGCCCGGGTCGATGGCAGTCGGAGCTACGGCCCGCCTGTCGCACGCGACCGACGCTCACTCGCCTCGACTCGCCGCCAACCATGTCGTAAACTTAACTCGACTAAGCGATTAAACTTGCAGGAACGCAACATGTCGCAACGTGAATTCAACGATCTTCTAACCAGCCTCAACGCTCTGTCGCGCGAGCAACTTGCCACGCTCCGCCGTGAGCTGGACGGTAAGCTTGCCACCGCGGCAACTGAACAAGGCGCCGGCAGCGATCTTGGCTCTATTGGCGCAATGCGAGAAGACGCCGACTTTCTGGACGAGATCGTTGAGGGTGCCATGAAGGCACGCCGCGAGCAGCCGTGGAGACTCTCCCCGGTGAATAAGGCGTTGCTCGACACCGACATCTACTCGGAAGTCCTCAAAGCCATCAACCAGTCGCGCACCGTGTGCACCAATTCGACCGATCCACACCCAGGCGGTCCAGGATGGGAGCCAGGTTTTCAGCACGCCAACAGTGCAGCCTCATCAAGGAAGGGTGGTTTATTCCTGGCAAGGCGAGATTCCAGACCGAATCTTCGGTCACGGCCGTTCCTCCCGTTGCTTGACCGCCGTCCTGCGAGCTTCCAGTTCCTTCCGCCACTTCGCCGCGTCGTCGGGCTTCTTCGTAACCTCGTAGAGCTGGACGAGGCGTTCGAGGGCTTCAGCCAGGCGGGTGCCGGCCGCCGGTGGAATCGTCTTCTCCCGCTGTTTCATCCCCTCGTAACCGCTCAAGAGCAGCGGCTCGGCTTCGGCGAATTTCCTCTGGCCCAGCAGCGCCTCGCCGAGCATCGACTGCACGTTGAAGGTAGACCACACATCGGGCTGCGTCTTCTCGCGGATGGCGAGGCACTCGCGGATGAGCGGCTCGGCCTCGACCCATTTCTTCCGTTCGAGGAAGAGGAGACCGAACTGGGCAAGCACGCCGGCCAGTTGGGGGCTGTCCTCGGGTAGCGCTTTCCTCGCCTCGGACAATTCCTCCTGAAGCAAGCCGGCGAGCTTGGCGTTATCGCCCACCTTCGTGTAGGCGTCGATCAATGGGATGGCGACAAAGCGAAGCGTGGGGAACCTTCTCGCCGCTTGATGGGCTTCCTCGAGAAGTGGGATCGCCTCCTTGAGCCGGCCGGCATCCTTGTAGTTGACCCCAAGGTTGCCAACCGTCACCAGCGTATCCGGGTGCGCACGGCCGAGCTTGGCCTCTTGCCGTCTGAGCACGTCTTCGAACAAAGGCACCGATTTGCCGAGTTGCTTCGTACTCCAGTACGTCGCGGCGAGAGCGTTGACGTTCTTCAAGGTTTCGGGGTGGTCGGGGCCGAGCTGGGCGATCCTGGCGTCCTTGACGCGCTCGAGCAGAGCGATGGCCTCGGGGAGCCTGTCAGTGGCCCGGTACGCCAGGGCGAGGTTGTAAAGCGTGTTCAGGGTTTCGGGGTGGTCGGGGCCGAGCTTGGCGATCCGGGTGTCGCGGACCCGCTCATGCATCGCGATCGCCTCGGGGAGCTTGCCGGCGGCATCGTACGCGTTGGCGAGGTTGTTGAGCGTGGTCAGGGTTTCGGAATGCTCGAGACCGAGCTTGGCGATCTTGATGTCACGAATGCGCTCAAACAGTGCGATCGCCTCGGGGAGCCTGCGGACGGCGTAGTACGCAGAGGCGAGGAGGTTCATGCTCGCGAGAGCATCCGGATCCTCGGGGCCGAGCTTCGCCTTCATGAGCTCGAGCGTCTCCTCCCCCAGCGGCACGGCCAGGTCGAGCTTGCCGGTATCGAGGTAGGCAATGGCGAGGTTGCTCATGCTGATGAGCGTCCGGGGATCATCGGGTCCGAGCTTGACTGCTCGGGTTTCGCGAGCCTTGAGGTACAGCGGGATGGCCAACTCGGCGGCGCCCAAACCAATCAGCGACTCGCCGAGCGTCATCTGCATCTCGGCCACGGCCAGTGGATCGCCGATGGCGGTGCCTTCGAGGTCCTGGACGGCCCGGCTCAAATTCGCCTTGAGCGCATTGCGCGAGCTCAGCCACCGTCGCGTAATTCTGCTTCGGGTTCAGATTCTCAAAGACCGAGCCGAGCAGTTCGTTGGCCTTCTTGGCGTACCCCAGGTTCGTCTCCGCGTCGCGTCGCTTCTGGTCGGCGTCGAGCTTGGCCAGGCGTTCTCCCTCGGCCCGCAGCGTTTCGGCGTTCCTTGCCTTGATCGCCAATCCCCGCTGGTAGTCGGCCCGGACCAGGCCGATCGATGTGCCGACGATGCCGCCGACCAGGGCCAGCAGAACCAGGCCCGCCGCGATGACCCGGCCCTTGTTGCGGCGCACGAACTTCTGGAATCGATAACCTGCCGAAGGCGGCCGCGCCTCCACGGCTTCATCGGCCAGATAGCGCTGAATGTCGCGGGCCAGCGCATTGGCCGTCTCGTAGCGCCGCTCGCGATACTTCTCCAGGCACTTCATCACGACCCAATCGAGCTCGCCCTTCAGAAACGCCATCAACCTGCGCGGCTCGGTCTGTCGCATCGCCGCCAGCGAGGGAAGCGAAGCATCGGCCGAGAGCCGCGTTGATGGCTTGGACGGTTCCTCTTCACGGATGATCCGGATCATCTCGATCAAGGCGGCTTGCTTCAGACGAGTAGCGTCGAATGGGCGAAGGCCCGTGAGTAGCTCGTAGAGAATCACCCCAAGCGAGTAAATGTCCGCCCGGGTGTCGATGTCCTCGCCCGAGAATCCGGCTTGCTCCGGCGACATATACTCGAGCGTTCCAACGACCGCGCCGAATTGCGTCGACAGCGACTCGTCGGTGAGCTTGCCGGCGGTCGCTTTGGCCACGCCGAAGTCGATGATCTTGGGCACCGACCTGCCATCGATCATCGTGACCAGGATATTCGCTGGCTTGAGGTCGCGGTGGACGATGCCTTTCTGATGCGCGTGCTGCACGGCCTGGCAAATCGGCACGAAGATTTCCAGGCGTTGCTTCGGCGTGAGCTTTAGCTCGTCGCAGAACTTGTTCAATGGAAGGCCGTTGACCAGTTCCATCACAAAGAACGGCTGGCCGGTGGGCGTGAGCCCAGCATCAAGCACCTTGGCGATGTTGGGGTGATCCATCATCGCCAGCGCCTGGCGTTCTTGCTCAAATCGCTGCAATACCGCACGAATCCATGCCGGGTTTGATGAGTTTGAGCGCGACTTTGCGTTTGACGCCCCATCCAGGAAAAAAGTGTCTCTTGCGGTGCGCTAGCCGCCGCCGAAACGCGCAGTTGATTCCGGTAACCTTTGTAACCGCGGGATGCGTCGGCCACCAGCCAGGCCCACCGGGCCACTCCGCTGGACCCACAATCCGTCTGCCCCGCCTGCCGCGGCACGGGCTATCTCGGCCAGACCGGGATCTTCGAGCTGTTGATCTTGTCTGAGCCAGTGCGCAAAATTCTTCGTGATGACGCCTCATTGAAGGCAATCAAAGCCGAAGCGCGCAAGAACGGCATGCTCTACATTCAGGAGGACGGCCTGCGCCTGGTGATTCTGGGCCGGACGTCGATCTCCGAGCTGCTGCGAGTCATTCGGTGAAGTGAAGGCACTCGGCCCCGAATGGGGCAGTCACAAAACAGCTCAGGGCAACGCCCTGGGGGCCTACGTCAACCAAAGAGGGGTGTCGCCCTGAAAGGGCGAAACAAGCCGTCCGAACAGCGTGGGCCGGGCTTTCCGCGAGCGAATGATTTGGCGACGATTACCCGGTCTACAAACGGCGCGTGCCGAAGATAGATTCCGAGGTGGACGCCGTGGAACGGTGGGGCGGGAGCACCGTCTCGAATTTTCAGCAAATGCAAATAGTTTTACTTTGACTATGTCAGACCATTACAATAGTATAATGACTATTCAGAGACGAGCTGGCGGGCAGACTGTGACTCCGGAATGCTGAATCGCCTGGTGCCGGTGCTCAATACGTCCGCCCATCCTCGTTTCCACCTCAGATTGCATCTGCGCTCAACGCCCCCCGACGGACAGGGTCATGTACTGCCCTGACTCCATCCTGTCACACCGCTTTGGAGACACCATCCGATGGCAACGGCAACCCCTAAGATGAAGAAGGCGACGAAGTCTGCACTGAGTACGCACGAAACGCTGCTGCGAACGAAGGCCGTTCAGCGGGCAGCTAATCTGCTCAAGCAAGTAAGCGACCCGACCCGACTCCAGGTCATCACCCTGCTTTCCGAACGGGAGCACCATGTCGGGGGGCTATGCGACCAGTTTAGCATGAGCCAGCCCGCGGTGAGCCACCACCTGGCGATGTTGCGGCACGGGGGAATCGTCGATCGTCGCCGCCAGGGCAAGAACAACTTCTATACCCTTACCGAAACCGGTTATCTGCTTTCCAAGGTGGTCAAAGGCGTGATCGGTTGATCGGTCCCGATAGCAAGCAAGACCAAGCGAGATAGTCGCCCTGGTTTTGGACATCGGGAGAGCGCCACCCAAGGGCATGCGATCGTCGTGTCTGTGTCCAGGCGCAGGCGCTGATGCTCTCTCGGTCTCAGTCTTGTTCAGAACACCTGAGCCGCCGTCTTGTTCGCCTTTGATAACGCCCGAGGAAAATGTGGATACATTCTCCCCGAGCTTCTCCCTCGGCAGATGAGCCGCCCATGGCCATCTGCCAAGGCAAGGGAAAGCACCGCCCTGAAGCGAGAGAATTTCGTGCGGAGGGTTTACGAGCCGGACTTCTTGCCGTGCTTGATGGGCTTGGCGGCGACGGCGGCGGTGCGTTTGTCACGGAGCTTGATCCAGTTCTTGAGTTCCTTCTGCTGCTTGGAAACGATGGGTGCGGTCATCCTGTGGTTCCTCGGTTTGGGTACATCCATGACTGTCATGCGATGTCCACCTTGAACAAATTATCTCAAGTCATCAAAATATCCTTAAATTTTTTTGAATGCAATGGGTTGCCCTCCTTTGTTTGCAGAAATGTTCCCTCGCTTCCTGGCGGTTCGATAGAGTGGCCCGTTCAGTCACTTCTTTTTGTAATCAGATAAGTTATACTTTAACCGGTTGGTTTGACGACTGAGTGAGCACTTTGGATTCCCGTCGAATCGCTTTCTGCTTTCCCTTCTCGCCGCTCCCACCTCCCGGGCTCCTGTGTGTGCCCCTTTCTGATCGACCCGGAAAGCAATCAACGGGTCGAAAACCACCAACAATGAGGCGGAGCCACAAGTGAACATTTACCCCGCCAGCGAACAAAGAATATCGGAGGTTGAGAGAGGTGTGATCTGCACGGCCAACCTTCCGATGCCTCCTGCAATAACACTTGCCGCTGGCGATTCCATCGTATTCGCCCTTGCCAGCTTGGATGCGGGCGAAGAGGCTCGCTACGTTCCCAACGGGGATTCGGTCTGCGTCTCGCTAACCGAGGTCACTGATCTCGACACAACTGATCCTGCGACTGGACAAGCTCTTTTTCGAGTCTCTTGGAATAGGCTTGGCCAGAGCAGTTCACCTGGCACGATCGCCAAGCGTGCCGCAAAGTACCGGAGAGCTCGTCCGAAGGGCTAGCCCGTCGCCCTGTTTGGGCTGCGACAGAGTAGCCACAAATCCCCTTTTCTTCGATGTCTCTTGCTCGATCCTGTTAAGCCGTAAGACTGTCTGGGATAACTCACCGAAGCTCTCGCCTGCGTACTGACACACCAAGAGGGTCTGATGGTTCCCACATATCGCCACACCCCCATTTTTGATCCCAAGCGGAAACGCTGCCCGGTCTGCCATCATTCCGTTTATTCGCTGGTCGGCATTCATCCTCAATGTGCGATCAAACGAGCCGGCGCTGTGGAATCTCTGAACAAGAAGGCGGCGTCCAAGTCTGATTCCATTGAAACGATCGAACCTGCCCGCCAGCAGGTAATTTTGGCGAATGACGATTGGCAGTTGCAAGCTGAGACGGGACTCTGCAACTGAGATGCTCGCTCTCGGTTGACCATCCTCCTGCGTGAGCGGTGCAGCGATTTAAGAGGCATAGCGTCGGGCGGCAGGCGTTCCACCGAAGCCGGATTTCGAGTAAGATGCCCTCCATCAAGGAGGACCGCCATGCCCGAGACGTACGCCCTATCCGAATCGGCCGTTGCCGTGCTGCGGTTCCGCGTCAAAGGCTGGCGCTTCCCGGTCAGGGAGCGCGATCGCGATGCCTTCGGCGAACTAGTCGCGGCCGGAATCATGGAGCCGGATGGCAAGGATTTCCGCTTCACCGAAGGTGGCTGGGCGCGGCGAGACGAGCTGCTCGCCGCCGCTGAGGCGCACCTCCGCAGCCTCGAGCCGCGACTGCCGGATCGGCTCGAGCTCTCGCGCGCGGCCAGGCGAACGCTGGCGCGGCACCTGGCCGGCGATCGTGAGGTCACCGACGCCAATCGCGAGGACTACCGTGAATTGGCGCGGGCGGGGATCATGGACTCGGTCGGGACGTTCACGAAGGGCGATGATTGCGTCTTCCAGCTTACCCGGCAGGGTTGGGAGCGCCGCGAGGAGTTTCAGCGCCCCTTGCGTCGCCTTTCTGCCTCCGCCATCTCCCGGAGCCTCTCCCGGGCCCTCTCACGGATCGTCATCCGGTGTGCGCTCGATTAGGCTGCATTCCGGTGGAGCAAGCGCCGAACGAAGATCGCGAGATGAGGCCCGAACGCGTCGAGAGTCTGTCTCTCTGCACGCGCGCCGAAAAGCCCACGAGGAGTGTCTCAGGATGCCCCCGACTGAAGAAAGGCCGGTAGCCGAGCGACTGGCCGAGCTCGAGGCGGTCAACCAGAGCCTGCGGCGCGAAATCTCGCAGTTTCAAGAGAGCGAGACCTCGCTGCGTCTTGGCGAACAGCGCTTTCGCTCACTGGTCGAAGCCATCACCGCCATCGTGTGGAGCACGCCGGCGTCCGGGGAGTTTGTCGTTGAACAGCCGAGGTGGACCGACTTCACAGGCCAGACTTTCGAGCAGCTCAGGGGATGGGGCTGGCTGGACGCGGTCCACCCCGACGATCAGCCAGAGACCGCTCGTGTGTGGTCGGCGGCCGTTGCGAGCCGATCGTTGTACCATGTCGAGCATCGCCTGCGGCGGCACGATGGTGTCTACCGACACATGCTCGTCCGCGCTGTTCCCATACTCAACGACGACGGCTCGATCTGCGAATGGGTCGGCGTGCACACAGACGTGACCGACCAGAAAGAGTTCGTGGCGATTCTGCGGGAAGCGAAGTCGATGGCCGAGGCCGCGAATGAGGCCAAGAGCCATTTCCTCGCCAACATGTCGCACGAAATCCGCACGCCCATGAACGGCATTCTAGGCATGACCGAGCTCGCGCTCGACACCGAGCTCACGCCCGAACAACGACGATACCTCGAGCTGGTCAAAAGCTCGGCAGACTCGCTCTTGATGATCGTCAACGACATCCTCGACTTCTCCAAGATCGAGGCCGGAAAATTCGAGCTCGACGCGATTCCGTTTTCACTCCATGACCGTCTCGGCGATGCGATGAAAACCCTGGCGCTCCGCGCCCATCGCAAAGGTCTCGAGCTGGCCTGTCGATACGCGGCCCGGGTCCCCGACTCCCTCGTGGGTGACCCCTGCCGGCTCGGGCAAATCATCACCAACTTGGTCGGCAATGCCATCAAGTTCACCGGGCAAGGAGAAGTCGTTCTGTCCGTCCGCGATGCCGATGCCGCCGTCGCCCCGCCCGCGCGTCTCGAGGAAGCGGTCGAGCAAGACGACGAAGACCGGGGGAACTCGCTCGAAACGGCGGACGTTGTCACTCTGGAGTTTGCGATCAGTGATACGGGCGTCGGAATACAGCCTGGCAATCAGTCACGCTTATTCGAACCGTTCACGCAGGCTGACACATCCACGACGCGCCGGTTCGGCGGCACCGGGCTAGGGCTCTCCATCACGAAACGTCTGGTCGAGCTCATGGGAGGGCGCGTCTGGTTCGAGAGCGAGCCAGGCGAGGGTAGTACCTTTTATTTCACGGCGAGCTTTGGGCTCCAGGGCAGTGACGGCGCCGGGAAAGAAAGTAAGCAGCCCGACCTGGCCGGGCTGCGTGTCCTGGCGGTCGACGATAACGCAACGAACCGTTTGATCCTCCAGGAGCTGTTGACGCGGTGGGGCATGGCACCCGTTGTCGTCGAAAGTGCCGTGGAGGCGCTCGAGGCCTTGAACATGGCCGTCGCCGCAAGCACGCCTTTCGCCGTCGTCGTCTCTGACATGATGATGCCCGAGGTTGACGGCCTCGCGCTGGCAGAGCAAATCCAACGGCACCCGGATTTCGCGGGGACGGCCGTCATCATGCTCTCATCGGCCGACCGGCAGTTTGACGCCGCGCGGTGCCGGCAGGCCGGCGTGGCGGGCTACCTCATCAAGCCGGTCAAGCCGTCAGAGCTCTTTGACGCCATCGTGAGTGCGGTCGACTCGGCGGCAAGAAATGCCAGGCCGGCGACAGGTCTGTTCGACCGGCCACAGCCGACAATCGCGCCCTTGCGGCTGCGACCGTTGCGCTTGCTTCTGGTGGAGGACAACGCCACCAATCAGATGCTGGCAATCACCCTCCTGGAAAAAGCGGGCCATACCGTGCACACGGCCCAGAGCGGCAGGGAGGCCCTCGCGACTCTGCAAACGCAAGCCTTTGACGCGGTGCTGATGGACGTGCAGATGCCGGAAATGGACGGCTTCGAAGCGACGGGCCAGATCCGTGAAAGAGAGCGAGCGACCGGCGATCACATTCCGGTCGTCGCCATGACGGCCCATGCCATGAAGGGAGACCGCGAGCGCTGTCTTGCAGCCGGAATGGACGCCTACGTGTCCAAGCCGGTCCAGATGGTCGAACTGAATACTGCGCTCGCAACTGTACTGCCGGCTGCCTGCCTCTCCGGCGAACATGCCAGCGAAGGCCCGCTACCCGGCGATGCCGAACCCCCGGCCTCAGGTACGTGTTCGAGCCGCGAGGCGGGAGAGTGTCCCGCCCTCATGCTCGACAGGAAAGCCCTCGTGCAGCGGTTCGGTGGCCGGGAAGACCGTTTGCGAACCGTGATCCGGATCTTCCTGGATGAGGCAAAATCGCTCATGGCGGCTTTGAACAATGCCATCGCAGCCGGAGATGCGACCCGCCTCAGCCTCGCGGCCCATTCGCTGAAGGGCGCAGTCAGCGTTTTTGATGCCACAGCCGCCGCCGAAGCGGCCTTTGCCCTCGAGTCGCTTGGTGAGACTGGAGAGCTGACCGCAGCGGTCGAGGCGTTCGAGTGTGTCGACGAGGAGCTCAGCCGGCTCACGTCGGCCCTGGCACTTTTACTATGAAACGTCGACGCGCCCCGGGTTGACCGTGATCACGAGCGGCCAGCTTTGGCCGAGCCCTTTTCCCCAGGCCCCGGTTGGCCGGCGTGGGGCGGAGCCCGGCGCCGCTTGACAAGCGTGATCGCGTTGCCTGTGGAGTTAAAACTTACGTCGTCGGTGAGCGCGCGAATGAGCAACAAACCACGACCGCCGATGCGGAATAGCTGCGCGGCGTCATTGGGATCGGGAAGTGTCGAGGGATCGAAGCCGGGGCCTTCGTCGCGAATCGTGAACGTGGCCTCGGTGCGTGTCACGGCGACGTCGATGCGGACCTTACGTTCTCGGTAGGGAGATAATAGCCGGCGCTCGTCTCCCAGGCGCTGATAGACCGACTCGTCCTCCTGGCGGAGATCAGAGTTGAGTTCGAGGTTGCCGTGATCCATGGCGTTGACGATCGCCTCTTGCAGAGCAACGGCCAGTCGAACGATCTCGGTTTGATCGCACAGGCTCATCTCGTGGACGATTGTTTCGATCCGGCGGATCAGCGGGGCAACCAATGAGTCGTCGTTTGCGATCGTGAAGCGACACCGCGTCTCGTCCAGGCTCTCGATGACGCGTTCGTGCAAGGGGCAGGGCGCCGACATCGCCACGATCTGACGGACGACCGGGGCGAGGTCTCGGCCCAGGTAACGTTTCGGAACGTAGCTTGCGGCCCCCGCCCGAAGCGCCTGCGCCGCGATCTCTTCGCTGCCATGGGCCGTGATGAGTACGACCGGAACCGACGGGTACTGCCGGCGTACGGCCTCGACGAGAGCGAGGCCGTCCATGCGGGGCATCTGGAGATCGGTCACGATGATGGCTGGGACCCGTTGCGCGAGGGCATCCATGGCCGCGACGCCATCAGTCACAGTGTCGACTTCGAGGCCGGCGTCTTCCAGCAGAAACAGAAGATCGGAAGCCTGTGTGGGGCTGTCCTCTACGACGAGCACGCGTGTCATGTGTCACCCCTCTGAGTCAATCGAGCAGATCAGAGTCAGCTTCGGCGTGTCAAATAACGTACAGGATATATCGCCGCAAAAGCGTTTCGCTGCGCCCCACGGAGAAAATCTGAGTTTGAAAACCGCGCCGGGAGTGCTGATGGCGGGCGTGGCGATCGCCGGCGACTCTGAAGAACGGCTCATCATCGATCATCGCACAAGCCTCTCGACCCTGCGCCACAACATTGTGGATGGATGACTCTAGTTGGCTTGGGCCACTACGCGAACATCATCGAGCGCCGGCCCGAACAAGGGGTTTTTCCTGTCCACGCTGTAGAACTCGAGGGATGTCTCCCCGTCGACGGCCACAAACTCCCAGGTCTTGGTCGTCCACCCCATGTGCTCAGGGGACTTGCCGTACGTGTCAAAGGAGAACTCCGACTTCACGCCCGCCGCGCTCACTCCCAGCCTCTTGAATTCCCGATTTCCGGTAGTTCCGCCGCCAATACTTCCAGCCATCGCGAACGTCACACGGTAACGCTGCCCCTTGGCGGTGAGGAACGATTGCCGGATACCGCCAATGCCGGGCGAGCCGTTCATATCAAGGCACCGTTTGCCATCGGCGGCACGCAGCGCGTTCTGGATGCAATCGATCGGTTCGCGCGTCACCGTCCAACCCGGGATCGCAGTCGATCCCGGTAAGAGCGGTACGTCCTGGACGTCAGGCCCCAGCTCGAAGCTGCCGTTGACGAGCAGATTCGCTGCCGGCGCGCCGGGGAGCCGAAAGGGCGAGGGCGACCAGATCCGCACGATCCCGTCGCTATCCCCGGTTAGCACAAGGCTGCCATCCGGCCAGGCGGCGAGGCGTCGGTGCCCGGATGGTCCTTGGTGTTGACGGATCGCGACACCGGACTCGATGTCCCAGAGCACGAGCTTTCCCGTGTCACTGCACGTCAAGACGCTCCGGCCATCAGTTAGAAACTTGGCGGACGTGACAACCCCGCCGCCCGGCAGCTCCGCGCGGCCGATCTCCTTCCGGCTCGCGACGTCCCAGACGATCACGGCTTTATCCAGACTGGACGTCAGAGCCTTGCGGCCGTCCGGGGAGAACGCGACGCAAATGATCACATGCTTATGAATGGTCAGGGCAGACTGCTCCCGCCCAGTGCCGAAATCCCAGACCTTCACGACCTTGTCCTGCCCCCCGGAGAGCGCCAGCCGGCCGTCCGGAAAGATGGCCAGGCATTCGATGTCACCTCCGTGCTTCCCGACCGGCCCCATCGGTCGGAGTTGCTTCAGGTCCCAGAGCATCACGACATCATCATCGCCGGCAGACAATGCCCTGAGGCCGTCGGGAAAAAATGCGACCGCCTTCACATGGCTCGTGTGGACGTCTCTCTTGGCGAAGATCAACCGCCCCCGGTCCAGGTCCCAGTATCGCACTCCGAAATCGTGGCTGGCTGTCAAGGCGTGATGGCCGTCGGGAGAAAAAGCCGTACTCCAGACCATGCCATGGTTCGGCAGCGCGTGGAGCTCGCGACCGGTTCCGAGCTCCCAGAGCCGAGCCATCCCATCGGAGCCGCCGGAGAGGACGCGCCCGTCCGGGGCAAGGGCGACGGAAGCGAGTCCCCCCTGGGCCACCTTGTGTCCCGTGAACTGCCCCGTCTCGACGTAGGAAGGCACGGCCCGCGCCAGGCGAGATGAAAGCGACGACGTGGAGACCCTGACGTTCTTGAACCAGCAGTTGCTGTAAAGCCCCTGAAAGCCGAGATACCCGGCGCGGGGCAGCTTACCAAAGGCGACGTCCTGGAATTTGTGGACTGACCCATCCGGACGCTTGCCCGGGGTTGTCCACCGATCGAGGTCGATCGTCGTGACCTCGATCCCGCCCAGCGACACCGTGACGCGCGGACCCTGCGCCGCGATTCTCACTCGGTTCCACCCGCCCGCGGATTCCGGGCTTGCCCCCCGCCTGGGTGCGACAAGGTCGTAAAGCGCCCCGGAATTCTCCGTAGCAGTCCTCGGGCTATCATCCAAGGCGATCTCCAGACCCGTTTCCGCCGGGGCGTTCAAGTCGCTGACCCGGAGAAACACGCCCGCGTCGCCGTTGTCGGTCAACTTGAAATCGAACTCGAGCATGAAGTCGTCGACCGGCATCTCGTAGACGACCAGCTCGCTCCTCGCGCCGTGGGGATTGAGCGCCCCGTCCTGGACGTTCGCTCTGGGCAAGGGACTCCCATCGCAAAGAATCCATCCCTTGCCGCTCGATCCATCAAAGATCGTCGTGAATTCCGAAGGGGTCTTTGGGGAGGTCTTGGTCTTCGGAGTGGACACGGAAGAATCGCGCGGGACGGTCCGGACGGCTGGAGTCTCCGTCACGGGCGTGGGCACGGTCTTCAGCATGGGGTCGGAGAGTGCGCCAGGTTGGTCTCGGGCGTTCGAACCGTCGAGCACCAGTCGCGTACCGACGACGACCGCCGCCACCGCGACGACGGAGCCCAGCGCCACCAGCACGGGCGTACGCCACTTGTTGCGGGGTGCCTGGGTTTTGCGAGTCCCGCGCTGCGGGGGCAGGTGCCCCTGGCGCTGGACAACCCGCTTGCTCGTGGAGGGACCTGGCGCGGCTGCCGGCACGGCAGAGCGTACGTCCCTGAAGAGGTCTTCAAGGCTCAGCTCAGAACCCGTTGGCACTCCATGAGACTCGTCGCCCAGGGCGAAGGTCGACGAGTCCCGGTCCGCCTTCTTCGACGCGGCCTGCTTGATCGCCGGCTCGTCGAACACCTTCAGTTCCGGACGCGACTTCGGCGCCGCGGCAGCCGCGGCCTTACACGATTCCAAGAGTGCGATCACCGCCGTCATCGACGCCGGCCGATCCGCCGGCCGCTTGGCCATCATTTGCTGGAACGTGTCCTCAAGCACCGCCGGCGCATCGGGACGCGCTCCCCGCAACGGCGGCGCCGGCCGCTCCTGGTGCGCCATCAGCCGTTTCAGCACCGTCTCGCCCACGAACGGTTCGCGGCCCGTCATCAGGTAATACAGCGTGCAGCCCAGGCTGTAGATGTCCGCGCGCTGATCGGCCGTCCGCGAGTCGTCCGCCTGCTCGGGGGCCATGTAGTCGATCGTTCCCATGTACATCCCGCTCTCGGTCAAACGACCCCCGGCCGCCTGACCAAACGGGTTAGAGGCATCGACGATCCGCGCCAGGCCCAGGTCGAGCACGCGGACGGTCCCCGGCGTGTCGAGCATCAGGTTCGACGGCTTGATGTCGCGGTGGACGATCCCCTCGGCATGGGCCGCGGCCAGCCCGCGCGCCGCCTGGATGACATACTCGATGGCATCGGCGACCCGCAACGGTCCCCGCCCGCGGACGACGCGGTCCAGGTCGCGGCCCTCGACGTATTCCATCACCAGGAAATGAACGCCCCGATCCTCGTCGGCGTCCAGCGCAGCGACAATGTTGGGGTGATTGAGCTTGCCAGCCGCCTCGACTTCCCGCTTGAACCGCGCAAGGGCGGTGCGATCGCGGGCGAACGATGGGGGGAGGATCTTCAAGGCCACCACGTGTCCCAGCCGCCGGTGTCTCGCCTTGAAGACCACGCCCATCCCGCCGACGCCCAGCTTGTCGAGGATCACGTAGCTGCCGATGAGCAGGCCGCGGCTCTTGCGCTGATACAGCGCGGCGGCCTGGTAGGCCGTCAGCTTGCCGGCCTTCTGGAGAGCTCGGGCCAGACCGAGCACTCCCGCGTCTGCCGGAACTGAAGCGCTCAAGCCATCGAGTTCCTCCTCAGTAGCCAGGCCGATCTCGAGCACTGCCCGGCGAAACTCGGACGGGTCGGTGATCGAACCCAAGCCACCACCCGCAGTCGATTGGTCCGCCAGAGTGGCCTGGATGCCCGGCTCGCCCAGGATCGTTGCATCTTCGTGGATGGGACGGTGGATCGTCGCACTTTCGTGGATGCCCTCGAGCGATTCGGGACTTTGTGATTCCTGGCCGCGCGATCGCTCTTCGGGAAGTTCTTGGGCCGACGAACCCGCGTCGGGCTGGTTGCCGTTCGACATGCCGCAGCCTCCCGCTTTAAGGGCGTGTCTGCGAATTCAAAACCTGGAGCTTCCCGATGCTCCCTCGTATTGTACAACCCTCACCGACCTTTGAAAGCCGCCGCTCACATCGTCACTCGCTGGTTACGCGAATACCGAGCTCAACGTTCGCGCCAGGCAGCTTGCGGGTTGCTCGCATACGCCAGCGATTTGGCACTTGAGTTGCATGCAATGATCCTGCGCACGTCGCGGCAACAATTGGAATGGAGCATCTCCTGCGAGATACACAGAAAGGCCCACACATGCCTCCTCTGAGTGAGCGCCGTCCAGGCGACGGGGCTGATATCCCACTTGAGGCAACCCGAGTGCTCATCGTCGATGATTATCTCGACACCGCTCGCGTCTGCGCCAAGATGCTGCAATCGGCGGGCTTCGAGGTCGCGACAGCTTCCGATGGATTCGAGGCCCTCAAGATTGCGTCCGAGTTTGAACCGGGCATCATGCTGCTCGACATCGGATTACCCGACATCGACGGATTTCGAAGTCGCTCGCCGATTGCGGGCTGACGCCAAACTCAAGGCGATAACCCTCATCGCGTTCACGGCGTACGTCTCCGAGGAGTCTCGTTCTCGCGCGAAGGCGGCCGGCTTCGATCATTATCTGCCCAAGCCAATCCCGTTCGCAGCACTACTTTCTGCCCTGCACAGACCGGATTGACAGAAAGGTGTCAGGAACCTTTTCCTCGCTTTGCCCTCATTTAACTCGCTCCGGGCGTGGTCCTGATTGCCTCGACCACTTCGGGCGCGACGCGGTGTTGCTTGAGAAGAACCTTGACCTTCACGTTCTTGCCGTTCACGGTACGGCGCGAGACGTCAGCGAAGCTCTGGTCGCAGCCGGGGCAGGCATGCAGGGTCGCGCCGACGGTGCTGGCGCCACTGTTATTGGGGGGGGTTGCACGCAGCGCGGCGATTCGCACGGGGTTATTCTCTCGAACGGCTTGAATTAATGACTCCGCCGAGGCTGCCGGCAGGGCAAACAGATCGGGCTGCTTCACACACCAGTAGCCACATTCTTCGCAGAATGGCGCGGCTGCGCGCTCCATGGGGATTCCCGCGGCCATTCCGGCCACCAGCAGCGCCTCGCCGCCCCAGAGGATCCAGAGCATCGTCCCCGTGACGACGTTGCCCTTGATTGTGACCCCTTGCGCGTTCCGAACGAACAACGAACCGATGAATCCCGAGTGATTCGTCTGCTGCACGAGCAGCGGGTTGACGAACCGTTCGGGGTTGGCGTCGAGCTGGGCCAGTAGTGATTGTCGATCGCCATCGGGGATCGACTTATCCTGAGCGATCTCGCTCCGCAGTTGACCGGCGGTCGTCGAGACCATGTGGAGGTAATGGCCATAGTGCACCAATGTGATGCTGAGCAGGCCGCAAGCGAATCCGACCGCCGCGACGGTCCAGGGGTTGCGCAACCGAAGCCTGCCGACGGCAAACGCCATCGCCGCGCCGACAACCAGCCCTTGCAAGATCGAGGTGAGGAGGACCAAAGTCGGGATCGGGCTCCATTCCCAGAGCCACACGAGCGCGGCGCCGATGACTGCCGCGGATACACCCAGAATGCTGGTGATCAGGATCGACCTGGCGTTGAGCGCGCCCGCCGGACGATAGGGCTGGCCAATCGGAATCATGCGAATGTACCCGAAAAAAGCAGGTTTTGGCGTAAATGAAAAGCGACCGGTCCACCACCGCCGGCTTGAACATGACTATTTCAGTGTACCAGAGTAAGTGCTCCCCGCCAGCCGAATAAAGGTGTCAGACACCTTTATCGAGGCGCCCCCGGCTTCGTCCCCACCGGCCCCGTCAGCGTGAACGCGGCCCAGTAGAATGGATGCGCAGCCCGGCCCGCTTCGCGGCGAGCCTTGATCACCGCTCGCTGGGCGAGATGAAGCGCGTCGCAGTAGCTCCGTCCCGCGGCCAGCTCGTCCCAGCATCGAATCATCAAGTCCGCGGTTTCCTCGTCCGGAATCTGCCAGAGTGAGGCGACCACCGTACTGGCGCCGGCAAGCTGAAAGGCCTGGCGCAGACCGGCAATCCCCTCCCCCTGGTGCAGATCGCCCAGGCCGGTTTCGCAGGCACTCAGAACCACCAGCTCGGTGCCGCGCAGATCGATGCCGACAACTTCCAGACCCGTAAGGATGCCATCATCGCCGTCGGGCGTCGCGTTCAACAGCCGCTGATTCGCACCCGCCAGCACCAGCCCGCACCGCAGCAGCGGGTTCTCCATGACTCGCGACTTCGCACTCATTTCGCCAGCGCGCGCCCGCCAACGGCGCCCGCTCGCTGTGCTGGCAGCTCGAGCCGCTGGTCGGTCAGGAAAAAACCGTGCGTGGCCAGCAAGAGCACTCGCGGTCGTTGCGCTTTCTTCACCGTCGCCTCGGCAGCTTGCCCTCCCGTGAGCAGCTCTGGCTTGGCTCCGAGAAAGCGCGCCACGCTGGGCAAGATCGCCTCCGCCTCCTCGAACGTACCGGGCAGCCGCGGCCAGTTCGTCGAGATCGGCGTCGCCGACGTCCTCTCGCCACCGCCCCGGTCCAGTGGTCGCACACCACGGTCCGCTGCTGCGCCCCCCGCAACGACGGGCGCCGGCACAGCCGCAAGATCGAAATCGGGATCGGCCACCAGGAGCGCCGAGCCGGTCTTGGGTTGCGCACCCGTCGACGCGACCAGATCCCGGCCACTGATCAGATAGTTGATCGTGTGTTTTTCAAGGGCATACGACCCGTCTTCCAGCGGCAGCGCCTCCCCACGGAACTAGCCAGAGCGCGGCATCGGGGCTGATCTGCCAGTTCGGAAATGTCGCCAGCAAAGGCTCAAGCGGTCGCAGCACGCGCCTGCGCCAGCGCAACAAGCGGCTTTCGAAGCTCGACCTCGGCCTCGGCTTCACCCTTGCGAGTGATCTCCTCGCCGGCTCCGCGCATCGCCTTCCGGTAGCCCGAGACCGCGCGCTCAATCTCCTCGGCCGGCCCCAGATCGACCAGCCGCACTTCCCCCTTGCCCTCGGGCGGAAAGACCCACGCGGCATAGCGCGCCGGCTGCCACCAAGTCGCCTCATTGCCATGGCGGAACTTGAGGACACCGAACCGCGCGATCTCGACCAGCACGCTTTCACGCGGCAGCGCCTGCTGCACCATGCGCTCCGTCACCCACGGGTCGTTTCGATTCCGAACGCCCCGAGCCTCGCTCACTCGCGCTGCCAGCTCCTGCTCTTGCCGGCTCAATGACTCGACGAGCGCCGCCCCGCCGGCTTTATTGTCCGCCGCGGCCTCGTTCGAGGAGAGCGCCGCTTGAGCCAGGCGCGAGCGAACGGCCTCGAGCTGCCGCACCGTCTCGACCACATTCGAATCGCGGCTCTGCCGCGCCAGGAGCGCACGTTCTGCCAGCGTCTGCTGCGCCAGACCCTTTCCGTTCAAGACCCAGTCAGCCGACCTTTGGACGGCGCTCGAATCATCGCGCTGCTCGAGGCCAAGCGAATAGGCCGTCCATAGCGATGCCCGGTCGATCTCCGCCAGGAAAATAAGCTGCTCGCGTTCCGACATCGAGGGCAGCACGCGGCTGGATGTGGCCGCGAAAGCCGCGGCGAGCCTGGTCCTCGTCCTCGATCGCCTCGCGATAACGCCCCTGCGCGGCGCAGAGGATCGCCAGCTCCTCCTTCGTCTGCGCACACAGCGTATGCGCCGGCCCAAGCGTCCTGGTGCGAATGGCCAGCGCCTGGCGATAAAGCGGCTCGGCGCGGCCAAGCTCGCCCCGCGCCTGGTAAAGCGCCGCAAGGTTGTGCAGGCTGCGCGCGTAGGAAGGGTGGCTTTCGCCCACCGCCGCTTTGAAAACGTCTCGCGCCTCCAGGAATAGCGGCTCGGCCTTGGCGTAATCCCCGCGCGAAAAGTTGAGCGCTCCCAGATCGTTCAGGACCGAGGCGTAGGAAGGATGCGTGACCCCTTGCCGCTTTTTGCGGATCTCGAGCGCCTCTCGATAAAGCGCCTCGGCCCGCACGTCATCGCCCCGCGCGAGATGAAGCGCAGCAACGTTGATGACGAGTGAGGCGTACTCGAGGCTGGACTTGCCGTAGGCGGCCTTCGTGATCTCGAGCGATTCCTGGAACAGCGGTTCCGCATCGTCGTAGTCGCCGTGGCGCAGGTACAGCGACCCCAGATTGCTCCGGCTGTCCACAGTCAGGAGACTCTTCTTCCCCAGCACTCGCTCCTTGATCCGCAGAGCTTCGGCAAAAAGTGCCAGCGCGCTGTTATCATCGCCGCGATTCAAAATCGATGTGGCGAGGTAATGCAGCGCCTGGGCATACGCCGGATGGTTTTCCCCCTGGCTGCGCCGCCGGATCTCGGCCGCCTGGCGGTAGAGCGCCTCGGCGCGATCGGCCTGGCCCAGACCGTCGCAGGCGTCTGCCAGCCTGGTCAACCCCACCGCGTATTCGGGCGGTTCCTTGCCCAGCAGCCGCTCGCCTGTGGCAAGGGCCTGCGCCGCCAGGGGAAGCGCTTCAGACCACTTGCCTTGATTGCAGAGCTGCTGCGATTGCATGCCCATCCGGGTGGCTTCGATGAGCTGCCGGCGTTCCTCCGGCGTGCGCCTGGAATTGCGCGTCGAGCGCGGCAAGCTCCCTGCGCGCGTCGGCAACCTCCCAGTGCTTCTCTCCCAGTATCCGCAACTTGAGCTCGACAATCTCGCGCCGCGCCGCAAGCGCGGCGGCAACGTCGTCGCGGTCCTCCGCGGCGTCGGCGCGGAACGCCAGAGTCCCTGCGAGGTAACCCCGAAACGTGCCCCGCAGCGCCTCGAGCGTCGCCATGTTCGCGCTCACATGCGCAATCGCTTCCCGCTGGCAGTGCTCCATCCGGGCCGAGACGATATCGGCCTCCTCGTACCGGCCGGCGGCGGTGAGCTCGCGGAATTGCGCCCCCAGCGAGATCAACTCCTGGCTGATTTGAGGAAGGGTTCGCGGCGCAGTCGTCCCCTTGGATTGCTGCGTGGAACGCTTGGCCTGCTCGCCGTGCCCTTTGCCTCCGTCGCCACCGGTCTGCGCCGCCGCGACGAGACAGGCGACCAGGCACATTGACCCCAACGACAGTGGCGGCATCGCTCATCTCCCGGCCGCCGCACCCAGCCTGGGAAGATCCAGCAGCGACCAGTGCGGGTAACCCAGAATCTTGCTGAAATGTCCCAGTGGCGGGCGGCGGCCGTCGGGTTTCTGGTTGTAGAGGATCGTGAGCTGAAGGTCGATCAATATCGGATGCGCCGAGGCAAAGTAGCCGTGCCCCAGAAACGACGTGTTCACCCGGTCCGCATTGATCGTGTCTAACCCCTCGGCGAAAAACGGACCCAGGCCCACCGGCTTGTCCATGTGCAAGGTGCGCGATGCCAGCAGCGCTCGGTCGTACTGGCAGTAATAAAGTGTGGTCGAGGCGCTCTGGCGGATTACCCCCGGCACCAGTGCGCTGAAGGTCGTGGCATCAACGTCCGGGGCCGCCAGCGCGACGTGGCCGAAGATCCGCCGCGCGTCGGTCTTGTTCTGCTCGAGCTCGAACTGCCGCGCCGCCTGGAGAAACAGACGATTGCCCATGCTGTGGACGATGACGTGAATCTTCCGGGTCTTCGCCGACCGGCCGTCGGCCCGCGTCAGTTGCGTGAGAACCTCAACGAGCGCGGCGGTGCTCTGGGCGTTCTGAGCCTCGTCGTGCGCGTAGCCGTCGAGCGCGCCCTGCGAGGGCCAGCTAAAAGTCACGCCCTTACCCGGAAAACCGAGGTCGTGCACGAGCTGCGCGGTCCGCAGGACGGCGTCGTCAAACGAGGTGTTGTAGCCGTGCACAAAAAGCAAGACGTCGTCCGCGCGGAGGGTCTGAAGAAACGTATCCAGACCCAGGGTGTCGAGGGCCTCGATCAAGAAATACTTTCTCGCGTCGCGGCTTTGCCACCAGTAACTTGGCAGCTCGATTTCGCCCCGTGTGTGGTGTTCGACCGGAATGTTCACCAGGCACGAACCATAGGTCACCTGGGGGCCGGCTTCGGTCCCGAATCGAGGCGCGCCAGCCGCCGCGGCCGGGATCACCGCGCGGTTGGTCGCGTAAAAAATCACTCGCTTCGGCTTGCCGGTCGATTCGGCGAGGCTTGCCCACGGCTTGCCGCCGATCGCCCTCGCCGATGATTGGATTCCCGTTTCATCCGGCGGCGCATCCCCGCGAGTGTGCACCGCGGTGGGCCTGGAGAATTCGCCCGGGATCTCGACCTTCATGCTCCGCTTCTCATGACGCACTTCCGTCACGTCCGTTTCAATCTCCACATCCTGAGCAATCGCTTTTCCGTCCTTGATCACATATGCCTTGCGCATCTCCCGCTGCGGACGCACCGAATCGATCTCGTCCCGCTGGCTCGTCTTTGTCCGTGTGAGCGTCGAAACGACAAGCGGCGTCATGGGCGTGGCACGGGCAAATTGGGTGCTGCCGTCGCGCACGCCGCGCAGCTCGTACGCCAGCTCATAACGCCCCGGAGCAAGCTTGAGGCTCGCAAACGGAACGACGATCCGCGCGTCGAGGGCGTGCCCTTCCTTGGGACGCTCAAGAACGACGCGTTTCAACCATTGCCCTTTTTCGTCGCGATGCATCGGGTCATTAGCCACCACCGCCGCGACCTTACCGTCGGCTCCCGCGTTTCTTACAAAGGCCCGTAGCTCGAGCGCGATGCCTGCTTCGCCCGGGAATAGCAGAAGCGATACGGCAACGACATCCCCCGGCGGATCGACTGATCCGTCCGCGATGACCTCAAGCTTCAAAAGCGTTGCTGCCCCCGCCGAGGTCTGAATGCCCAAGACCAAGGCCGCAGCCAGCAGGCCCCTCGTCGCGCAGACCACGTTATGCCCCAACAAGTACCGTGACGACATGAACTCTCGTGACCAGAATCACATTGACCAGAATGACGGCCCGAACCAAGCGACGTCAAGTGGCGAGCCACTCTCGAGACAAAGGTGTCAGGAACCTTTAATGCCACGCCGTACGATCGCGCGTGCCCGTCCCCCGATCCGGCCGGTAGAATGAATGCTGACGATGCGGGAGCCGTGTGGGACGAGCCGCCCCGCGGCTCCAGTTTGAATGACCGAGAGGCAAGGCAAATAAAATGAGCGACCGACCGCCTTCCAACGGCCGCCGTCAGAACGAACCCCGGGTTGGACTGCCCGGCGCGGCGCGGCTGGCGGCCTGGCTGGCCCAGCGGACAAAATCGAGCGCGTCACCGCCGTCGCCGCGGAGGACTCAACAAAGGACCACACGCAGATGCGATTTACCCTAAAGAGAATGATGCTGTGGATCGCCATTACGGCCGGACTATTGGCCGTGCACGTCCAGTTTCTGGCCGCCTACGTTCCTTTCTGGTCAATGGCGATTCCCTGCCTGATTCTGGTTGCCGGCGGTTGCCTTTCCGCATGGCGGTTCCGTCGAGTCGCCCTGGTCGGCTTCGTTGGCTTGGCGATTCTGAGCAATACCTTGTACACGCTCGCCTCCCTTTATCCAGATTACATGCTCAGGCCAGCACTCAAAATCGCATGGATCATGGTGGTTCTCCCAGCTACAGGTGCATTCGGAGCGGCTTGGGCCAAGCTCGCGACTCAAGCCCACGCGACTCCCAGAAGATCGCCGTGGGCATCCTGGGCATCCGTGGTCGTGCTGGCGATGACGCCAGGGATCACGGTCGCAACCGTCTGGCCGCTCCACGTGGCTTTTCTCGTTTACAGACCGAGCCTGGAGCGTTTGGCCGATCGAGTCGAGACCGGGTACAGCATCAATTCGCCGAGTTGGGTTGGCCCATTTCGCCTGGACGGATCTGGAGTCGACCCCTATTCGAACACAGTCGGCCTGTTTATCGATCCCAATCCGGGCGGTCGCACCGGCTTCGTCCGGGTTCACTCCGAAGCGCCAGACACGGACCACTTTGCCTTGCTTCTCGGTACGGACACGAATGTGAAACTGGGTTGGGGCTGGTCATATCGCCAGGATGATTAGGAAAAACATGGAACGATCGGCACCGATGCTGCACTCTTAGAATAGACAGCAAATGTTCGGGAGATGGGAAACGATGCCGAGCGTCGAACAGAGCGCGTTGGTCGAAACCATTCAGCGGCTATTCGAGAGTGGCACGACGGCATCAGTTCCCGAGTGCCCGCTTCTCGATCGATTTCTCGCCCGAGGTGACGAATCCGCTTTCGAGGCGATCGTCAACCGTCATGGGCGGATGGTGCTCGGGGTTTGCCGGCATGTCCTCGATGACGAACACGACGTCGAAGATGCGTTCCAGGCCACATTCTTGATTCTGGTCAAGAAGGCAAAATCGATTCGCGATCGCGAAGTCCTGGGAAGCTGGCTTCACGGGGTCGCCCGCCGCGTGGCCGTCCGCGCCCGTGCCGACTCCAGGCGCAGGCGGTCTCGAGAGCACATCGGGTTGGAGCAAATCGACGTGCCCGACCATCGCGATGACGCGATCGAGTCGAATGAAATCCGAGCCATTCTCGACAGCGAACTGGACGGTCTGCCAAAACACTTCCGCACACCGCTCATCCTCTGCGACATCGAAGGCCAGACTCACGAGCAAGCCGCCGTCGAGCTTCGCTGCCCGGTCGGTACCGTGAAGAGCCGGCTGGCGCGAGCCCGCGAACAACTGCGTTCTCGATTGATCCGGCGCGGTTTCGCAACCACTCTGCTCACGCACGGTCCGATGCTCGCGAGTGGCCCGATGTCGGCCGTCCCCGTCAAGTTGCTCGCTCAAACCGTCCGCGCCGCAACCCACCTGGCAACCAGCGGCGCACTCACCGGCGGGTCAGTCACCGCACAGACGGCCCTGTTCACCGAAGGATTCATCCGAACAATGGCCATGACCAAGCTCAAGATCGCCGTGATCGCCTCCATCGCAACGGGCTTGCTCGGCGCGGGCTGCTTGACCACCGTCAGACTGATCCCCGCATTGCGAGCCGCGAACAACGACCGCCAGATCGCTGCTTTCGATCCTCAAGCGTCGACCAAGCCCAATTCAAAGACACCCAAGACCGCCATCCTGCCCGCGGCTAAACCCGACCCAGTCCCCCAAAAACAGAAGCCCCAGACGAAACCTCCAAAACGCGGTGCCCTGCGAATCGCCAGACTCAAACATGCGGGTGACTGGGACCTTGCTCCTCGCGCCATTCCCAACGTGATGGAAGTGCTCGAAAAGCCTCGCTGGTCGTTTAATGTCGACACAACCGAAAAAGGTCTTCTTCCGCGACCCAAACCTGGTTTTCTACCCATTCTTATACCTGCACGGCCGTAGCGTTCCGCCGTTCGACAAAGCCGATCTGGAGGCCTTGCGCCGACAGCTTGATCCCGGTTGCGGCACGATTTTCGCCGACGCCCACGCCTCCGGCGCCGCGTTTGATGCATCCTTCCGCCGCTTCGTCAAGGACTTATTCCCCGATCGGAAGCTTGTCCCGATCCCAGACGTAGACGAGCTCTTCACGAATAAAGTCGGTGCTGATCTCTCGAAGGTGGAATACAACAAGGCTGCGGGTGGCAAGCGGGGTTACCCGCAGCTCGAGGGAGTGCGGATCGACAACCATTGGGGCATCCTCTATTCGAAATACGACATCGGCAGTGTGCTCGACAGGAACGCAAACATTGAAGCGAAAAGTTACACGCCCGAAAGCGCGAAGAAGATCGTCACCAACATCGTGATCTACTCGACGCTGCCGTGAGCCGCATAAATCCCGGCGAGCCCGAGCGAATCAACCCGACTCCCCCAGCTCCTCGAACAGCGCACACCACCGATCTTCAGCAGCACTGAGCTGTTTGGCCACTTCCGAGAGCTCGTGGTGCAGCTTGAGTGCCTCTTTCGGGTCGCTCGAGGCGAGGAGCTGGCTATTGGCGAGCTTCTTCTGCTCGTCCAGCTTCGCGATCGATTTCTCGACGTTGTAAATCTCCTTGCGAAGTTCCTGCTCGCCGCGGCGGGCCGTCTTGGCCGCGGGCTTGGCTTTGATGAGCTCCTTGGGCGGCTTCGACATCTGTGCGGCGGTTTCACGCTCGCCTTCCTCGATTTCCCTGGTCACCGAATAGAGATACGACTCGTAGTCGCCCAGGTAGTTGACCACGCGGCCGTCGCGTACCTCGATGATCGACGTCGCGACTCGTTTCAGGAAATATCGATCGTGGCTGGTGAAGATGACGGTCCCGTTGTAGGCCTGAAGCGCCTCGGCGAGTGAGTCGACGGATTCGACGTCGAGATGGTTGCCGGGCTCGTCGAGGATGAGGACGTTGTACCGGGAGAGCATCAGTCCCGCCAGGCAGAGCCGCGCACGCTCACCGCCTGAGAGAACGGAAATCTTCTTCTTCACGTCAGCCCCGCGGAAGAGCAACGACGCCGCTCCGTTCAAGAGCTCCTGGATCTTCGTTCCGCCGGGTGCGACGTATTCCAGATACTGGAGAACCGTCTGATCCGGCGGCAGGCTCGTGTACACGTGCTGCGCGTAGATTCCGATGTTGCAGCCATGGCCCCAGCGAACTTCTCCCGCGAGTGGTTCCAGCGAGTTGACGATGGTGCGCAAAAACGTGGTCTTCCCCAGTCCGTTGTCGCCGACGACCGCGGTGCGCGACCCGTGCTCGACTTCGGCCCGGATCTCTGTCGCAATTTGCCGCTCGGGGTAACCGATCACCACGTCGATGCAGCGAAGCGCCGGCCCGCGCCGGGCCTCGACCAGCGGAGCGCGGATGCTGACCGTCGGCTCCTCCGCCGCGATCTCGACCAGCTCGAGTTTCTCGAGCTGTTTCTCTTTCGACTTGGCCCGTGTCGCCGTGCTCGCGCGGGCTTTGTTCTTGGCGATGAATTCTTCGAGGTGTTTCTTCTTGGCCAGCACGCCCGCATTGACGCGCTCGTCGTGCTTGCGTCTCTCTTTTTGATTCTCTTGATAGTCGTCAATCTTTCCCGCGAACATCGTCAACTTTCCGCGAGCTACCTCAAGCGTATGGTCGCAGGTGGCGCCGAGAAACGCGCGATCGTGCGAGACGATCAGGCAAGCCTTGTCGAAGTTCCTGAGGAAGTGCTCGAGAAGGATCTGGGTGCGCAGATCGAGAAAGTTGGTGGGCTCGTCAAGCAGCAGCAGGTTCGGTGAGTGGAGCAAGAGCGCCGCGAGCTTGACCCTTGTCTGCCACCCGCCCGAGAGCACGCTGATCGGGCCTTCAAAGTAGGCCCCTTTGAGTTCAAATTCGCTGCCACTTCACCGCACTTCCAGTCGGGCTGCCGGCTGTCTCGCATCAGGAAGTCGAGTACGGTCTCGCCAGGTAGAAAGGCGTCATGCTGGCGCAAATACCCTAAACGCAGCTTGGGATGCCGGATCACCTCGCCGCGGTCGAGCTCGTCTTCGCCAATGAGAACCTTGAGCAGGGTGCTCTTGCCTGCCCCGTTCCGGCCGACGAACCCGACCTTCACGTCATCGGTAATGGAGACCTCCGCGCCATCGAGGAGCGCTTGCCCTCCATAGCTCTTGTGAGCGTCCCGGATCTGCAACAACACGGCCATCGATCAATCAAGCTCCCTGAAGAGACACGCCCGCTCTCGGGCGCTTTTTGTTTACCTTGCGCCAACTGCTCACTCGAGTTTGCACCGGCGCGAAGCTCAGCGGATGGGCTCGCCGGTCGCGCCGATTCAAGTCAGCTCGGATCGTTGGCACCGCCATCATAAAAGCCGACGCTCATTGCGAGCTCCGGCAGCGATAGGGCAACGTCGCGTTTGCGTAATGATAATCAAAAGATCCAATGCCTGCGAGTCACGATGTAGCAGGCACACTCCGCGTGCCGCCCGCCGCGCCAGGCGAGCGACACAAATCAATGTAGGGTCCGCCATTGCGGACCGAACCGCGTCTATCGCCAACGTCGGATGAAATCCAACGGCGAGTATCGCACCCCGCCTTGTTCGCTATAATGGCGGCCGAACCCTGGTGGTCGCTCCGTGTCTAATTGAAGGATACATAGCTCGCGCTGACTCGCTTGTCTGGCAACCGCGCCGACAGTTCCGGAGTAGTTCAACGGGAGAACACTCGGCTCTTTACCGAGAGGGTGCTGGTTCAAATCCAGCCTCCGGACTTGGCCGATGACTTCTGTTCCTGCGGTGCAGCTCGGCGCACATCCGGCGCACTGAGCACTTCACAGACGTTTCTTCCGGAGAAGTTCAATGGGAGAACACTCGGCTGCGGACCGAGAGGGTGTTGGTTCGACTCCAACCTCCGGATCTCACACGGCAAATCCTGCGTACGCACTGTTTCAACTGGCAAAAGCCTTACGGAGTGCCGACGCGCACGCGGACCCGGAGTCTCGTGACCGCGCCGAGCGCAAAGCCGACAAGTGGGTCAGCGTCTTCACACAAATGCTTGACGGCTCGCTCCGAGTCGGATCTCGCACGCCGTTCGACAAGATTCCGCCTTGGGTAACCCTCGAAGTCGTCACTGGTGGGTTCGCGACCGGAAATCTTCTCGCCGGCGGTCCGTTGCGCGAGCACGAAGTCGCCCTCGCTTCCAGCCTTCGACTCGAAATTGACGAAGACGACCGTCTTTCTCTCAATCGGTACTTCCTGAGTGACGAGGGTTTAAGCGGGCTGTTTGACCGTCTCGCCAGAGGAACCTACGAAATCTCGGTCCCGGAAGAGGGGGCATTCCTTGTCGTGTCCTGGCTCGTTCACAACGAGCACTTCGAGAAGGCTCGCGATTTGTTGGAGCAGGTCGCTCCGTTCTTCTCTCGGCTGCGGTTCTATCCGGAACCAAGGGAGCGGCCGCAGCGATTCGGTCCCCGGGTCTTCGTGCAGGATGTGAACACGACCGTCACCAGCTTGCGCGATTCGTCCCAATCAATCGATCGCCGCACAAAAGGAAACCATCGAAGTCTGGACGCCGCTCTACGACGAGCTTGTCGGCTTGTTCCTGGAAACCGTCGCCGGCGTACCTCCAGGCCTCGTTGTTGGCCCGGACGGTGCGAGACTCTCTCGAGAAAACGGCAGGTTCCTGATCGACGGCGGCTGGCCGTGCGCGACGTTTCCCGATGACTGGCATGCCCGTGCTTCGGCCTTCTTGCGACGTTTCGACACGATGCGCGTCGAACACACTCGCAGCGCGAAGCCACGACATCGGAAATCTAGCCTTGCGCAACTGATGCCGCATCTGCGCAAGTGCTTGACCGACCCGGCTTCGCTCTCCGGTCGCGACGTCGGCCGGATACGCTTGCTGCTTGCTCGTTACGTTGCCAAACGCGGCCTGCCTCACTCGGCGGCCTGCCGCTCGGTTCGCCAGCAGCAAGCCCGTCAGGCACGGACGCCGATGTATGATATGGTGGCGGCTGTGGTGGTCCCGAGGCTCCTGAATTACCCCGCGAATGAGGGGATCGACGACCTCACTCAAGTAACCAGGTTCATCACGAATGACGAATCGGCTCGCTCTGGTATGGAACCGGGATGCGCATTGCCGGAGTCCATTCGCCGTAAAGTCGAGAGGTGCCTCTGTGACTCGATCGAGGTGCTGATCCAGCGCGGGCTCATCTCGTCGAGCGACGTTCTCGCGAAAGTTCTCCCGCAACTGACTTCTGGGCTGCAAGCGGCTGGAATCACCGACCCGTTTCTTGGCCAGGTCTACGCGGCCATTTACCGCGCATTCCGGCGCCGCCGGTCGTTGCTTCTGCTCGATCTACAAAGTCAAGTCAGAATCGAAGAGCTGCCGTGGGTCGCGGCAGTTGAGCAATTCCGCTCCAAGAACCTTTCGACTCAGGAGCTCGCTCGACAGACGTTCGACGAGGTGGCTGGTCTGTCGCTGCGCTCGTTCCCCCAGGCCATCCTTCCCAACAAGCTTTTGCAAGAGTTGCGTTCCCTGGTCAAGGCAGCGGGACTAGAGATTCCGCTGGTCGACGAGCTCGCCGCAGACATTTTCATGGGCGAATTCTCGGCAAAGTTTGTGCAGGCGGCAAAGCAAGCGGCAAAGCTAATGGGCGGCACGCTGTATCAGACTTACTACGGAATCGACTATGGCGATGTCCTTCGGCTTCCCGCCAACAAGGAGAAGAAATCGCGCTCGTGGCTTTTTAGCTCCTCGCCCGTACTCGACAATTTCGCAAAGCTGTGTTGCTCACGAGCTGGCGTCACCCACGGCGGATGGGACCCCGCCACCAATGGCATGATTATCGAGCAACAACAAATCGTCACCACCCAGAATCTGGCTGCGCTCTTTGCAGGGTTGGGCTTGTCGCAAGTTTTGCGACCGCATTTGGCTGACATGGCTCGCCGGTGTTTCGACTGGATCTGTCGTCGCCAACAACTCAAAGAGTCCGACCGGCACGCACAGCGCATCGTGCTCAAGAACACGGCTTACGCTTGGCGGCAGATGCTGTTCTACCTCTCGTTTGTGAGTTCCGACGAGTTGAGCGGTTTTGTTGCCTGGGCGACGAGCCACCTGTCGATCCAGCAAGCCGCGTTCCAGACCAGGTTCCGACCTGTGTTCGACGGCTTACTCGCCGCATCGGAGGGCAGGACTCCGCATGGTTTTGACGCCGGCGGGAGCGACGGACGTCAGTTCCTGGGCTGGTCTAAGTCTCGTCACTGGCTGCTGGACTGATTCCCGCGCCTGCCGCAATTCGCCGGGCGAGGACGTCAAAGTCATGGTAGCAGTCACGAACCGCCGAAACGTGGGCGCCAATCGCGCCGTCTGCCGGCTTGAGCTGGAACATGGGCTTGTGCGCCTCCATCGCCAGCGGCATAAGGGAACGGTAATGTTTGAGCATCGCCAGGCAATACGGATCAGATGCGGCGTCGGGTGGGTGCTCGACCGGACTCTCGGCGAGAACAGCTTCACGATAGCGCCTCGGAATGCGCGCGATCCAGCGATCTTACGCCTTCACGGGCCTGGCGACGCGAATACCGTGTTGCAGAACAACGTATCCGAGCGGTTCGATCTCGCCAGTGGGCAATGAGAGATTTGCGTCCGGAGCGCTTTCGAGTCGCTTTTTCCAATCTCGCCGCCAGCAACGCACGGTGGGACCAAGGTTGCTAAGCCCTTGCAAAGAGAATAGATCCGGCGCGAGAGGAATGACGATAAACTGTGCCGCGAGCAAGGCGGCCCTGTTGATCGCGCCAAGGTTAGGACCGACGTCAATAAGGGCAAGTTCCGCCTGCATTTCTTGTGCGGCGCGTTCGATGATCCTCCAAAATGCGGAGATCACCCGAAACGCGATTGCCTTTCCGTCCAGGCAATCAGCCCATCGGCTGCTCAGCTCATCTTCGGCACTCGATAAGGACAAGTCACCGACGACCAATCCCAGCCGGTGAGCGATGCTCTCAACGTAGGGCACGCCCACGTCACCGGTTCCAACCAGCAGTGGCTCAATTGCACGATACACCGTTTTTCGGTCGGCGGGATCCCATAGCGTTTCCATTTGATCCTCATCGACGAACATCGACGACAGATTGGCCTGAGGATCGAGATCGATCGCAACGACCGACACCCCTTTCTCAGCGAACATGAACGCCAGGTGATAAACGAGTGATGTCTTGCCCACGCCTCCTTTATTGTTGAAAAACGCGATCGTCTTCATGGTCGCGCCCTCACCGTGACACCGAAATACGTATCTCCGAACTCGAACTCCGCCGGCAACGAGCCGTTGTCTGCGAGTGCGGCTTGCGCACGCTCCACGCCCCGCCCGAAACGGTTGACAAAGCCTAGAACTTTCATCGCTTCGGCGATCACTGGATTCCGGTAACTCTTCTGGCGCGGAGCCTCGCTCTCATTCGCGATTCCCTTGCGAGGGCCTCGCCGTATTCGCACCACACCTTTGTAGCGAACGGGCGGGATATCGGACGGCTGAACCTCGACGACCGCGACGTCGCGCTTACCGGATGAAAGGGAGATTCTGTACGCCATCATGGCCGGCGGCGGCAGGATGTTGCCATCCGCTGTAAGTCCGGCCAGCGTCTGAAGTAGTTGGTCGGTGACCGCCAGCCCGCAGGGCTCGGCTGTCTTGTCGTCCACTCACGGAAATCAGTATATTAGATCCGCTGGTTTGCATCCGGCACCGCGGCTCAGCAAAGCGATGTGGCCGGAGCAGTCCGGTTGAGGCTAGCGCGAGGGCGCCCAGGATCTCGGTCGATTCGACGTATCTTTGTGCACGGATGGCAAATGGACCTTGGCGCGCTGTGTCCTCCGACTTGACATGGTCGCGTGAAACGGCACGGAGGCTTTCCAGGGCCGGGAAGTGACGAACGTGCGAACCGATCGGGTGAAGGCGCATCTACATCAGAGAAGCACCTCGAGGCCGCAGCCCCGCCGCGCCGCCATGCGCGGCGCGGTGATTGAGATGCTCGAGGGCAGGGGTTTGCTGAGCGTGGTGGCCGCGCCAATCCGGTGGACGCCCGCGGAGCCGCCCGCAGCCGACCAGACAGCCGCCCTGGTCGCCTCGTCCGTGCCCAGATCGCAGGATGCCCCCGGCACTCTTCAGCAGACCGTGGCGCCGGGCGGTCTGGATGAACGTGCCCGCACCACCAGGGTGGACGGCGGGAACTCTGTCAGCTCGGCGTCCAACGACCGAAACAATTCCGACTCAAGCGGCGCGCTCAAGCGGTCGATCCCGAAAACCTCTTCACAACGACAGCTTGCGGAATCGCCCGTCTCGGATCCGCGAAGCACCGCTCTCGAGTCACGGGAGTCGATCAGCGAGGGGTCACAGAACGGGACCGATCCACTCTTCGGCGGAGGAGCTGGCGACCTGTCCGAACCCACGGCCGCCATATCCGCCGCGTTCGTCTCGCTGGCGGGTTCTTCCGCCGCTGTCGGCCCCACAGTGGAAATCTCCGCGCCCGCACCGGAGGATCCTTCACCGATTCCGGACGTTCGCGGCGACAAATCGCCGGCGTTCGTCGTCTCGGTGGCGTCCAGGGCGCCCGCGTCGCCGGACCCGTCCTCGACTAATCTGCTGGATGCCGCCATCCACGCCGATTGGGAGGGAGTCGACGGGGAATTGCAGCAGTTCCTCACCCGGCTCACCGGCCTGCCACGCTCCCCGGACGGGCGATCCCCGCGGCCGGTGTGGCTTGCCTGGATCGGCGCCGCCGGCGCAATACTCGTGGCGCACCGGGCGTCGCACCGAGGCCGGCGGCTGTTCCGTCGCTCGGTCGCTGGGGAGTCGCTTTCGGGTTCTGGCCGCCGCCCGATCCCGATTGGTCCTTGGCCCTTGGGGTTGCCATGACGATCCAGCCCTTGGACTCATTGCTCGAAAAACTGTGCAGTGGCGATCCCGCGGCCGCCGAACGGGTCTTCCGGGAATTTGAGCCGTATCTTCGCATGGTCGTCCGCAAGAGGTTGCCGGGACGGCTGCGGGCCAAGTTCGACTCGATGGATGTCGTCCAGTCGGTTTGGGCCGATGTGCTCCGCGGCTTCCGCGAGGCCGGCTGGCGCTTCGCCGACGAGGCTCATCTCCGCGCGTTTCTGGTCAAGTTGACCCGACATCGATTCATCGACCATCTCCGCCGGCATCGCACCGCCGTCGCGCGGGAGCGCTCGCTCGGCGAGATGGTGGGGGAACGCGAGCCGCTCTCGCCGCTGCCCAGCCCCAGCGAGCACGTGCAGGCTCTGGAGCTGTTCGAGCGGATGCTCGCGCTCTGCCCCGCCGCACACCGGGAATTGGTCGGCCTCCGCATGCGCGGCATGAACGTCGCGGAAATCGCCGACCGCACCGGCCTCCACGTCGGCAGCGTCCACCGCATCTTCCACGACCTGGCGTGCCGGGTGGCGGTCGAGCGCCCTACCCGCGCCCGCTCCTCGATCGAAACCAACTGAAGCGCGAACCCTGGAAAAAGGGAACCGTACTTGAACTGCCACGATGGACGACCATCGGCTTCCTTGACCGGCGGTGGCGCCCTGCCGCTCTCCGGTGGCGACCTCTTTCGCGCAGCCGCGACTCAGGCCCCGTGACGCGCTTGGTCGAAGAGTATGCCGCGGCATGGGCCGGAGGAGAACGACTGCCGGCCGAGATGTTTCTCAAGCGCCATCCCCGCCTCACCGCTCAACCCGACGCGACGATCCGATTGATCTACGAGGAAGTCTGCCTGAGGCGCAGCGAAGGCCACGAACCGTCGCTGTCTGAGCTGGTGCAGCGATTCCCCCAGTGGCAGGCTGAGCTGGAAGTCGTCCTCGACTGCGATCGCCTTCTCGGCGCCGCGCCCGGCCCGCCCGCCTTTCCGGAGGCCGGCGAGACCCTCGGCGATTTTCTCCTCCTCGCCGAGCTGGGCCGCGGCGCGCGCGGGCGCTGTTTCCTGGCGGCTCAACCGTCGCTCTCGTACCGCCAGGTCGTCCTCAAGATCGCATCCGACGATCATGTCGAGCACCTCTCCATGGCGCGGTTGCAGCACACTCACATCATGCCGCTTTACAGCGAGCATGAGTTCCCCTCCCAGCGGCTCCGCGCGCTTTGCATGCCCTATCTCGGCGGGATGACTCTGGCTCGAATTCTCGCCGAGCTGGGTCGCGTGCCGCCCGACCGCCGGTCGGGAAAGTCCCTCATCGATATCCTCGACCAGGCGCAGCAGGGCCATCCCTGGCCGCAGTGCGCCGACAGCCCGGCGCGGCGGTTTCTCGCACAGTCTTCCTACGTCCGGGCGGTCTGCTGGCTCGTCGCCTCGCTCGCCGATGCACTCCAGTACGCTCACGAGCGCGGCCTGGTCCACATGGACGTCAAACCGTCCAATATTCTCGTCACAGCCGACGGCCAGCCGATGCTCCTCGACTTCCACCTCGCCAGGGAGCCGATTCCCGTCGGCGATCCGCCCGCCGATGGGGTGGGCGGGACACCCGGTTATATGTCGCCCGAGCAGGCGGCCGCGGTCGCGGCCATGCGTTCAACACGAGCGATCTCGAGAGCGGTCGACGCGCGGTCCGACCTGTTTTCACTGGGCCGAGTCTTTGCCGAAATACTCGCCGCGGATAGTTCTCCGGCACAAGGTACGCCGCCGACGCAATCGTGGCGGTTTTTGCCCGGCGTGTCGTCCGAGCTCGCGGAGCTGATCCGCAAGTGCCTTTCGAGCGACCCGAACGATCGCTATCCCAGCGCGGCGGCGGTCGCCGATGACCTCAGGCTCCACATGGCCGACCGGCCGCTGCGCGGCGTTTCGAACCGGAGCCTGCCCGAGCGATGGCGCAAGTGGTGCCGCCGCCAGCCCTATGAATTGTTCCGGATGAAAACCTTGCTGGCCGCGTCCTGCGCGGCCGTGACCATCGCGGCCCTCGTCTGGGCCGCCTTCCTCGCGCCGCGATTCCGCGGTGCAGAGCGAGCGCTTCAAGAAGGCACCACGCTGCTCCATCGCCGCGACTACTCCGCGGCCGCGCGCACGCTCACGCGAGGCGCGGCCCTGATCGAGGGCCTCCCCGGCGGCGGTCGTCTGTCGCGAGAATTGGCCGCGGCGCTGCGATTGACCGACCGCTCCGAGGAGGCCGATCGTCTGCACCATCTCGTCGATCGCCTCCGATTCGCCGAAACCGCCGCCAGCCATCCTGTCCTGCGAGCCAAGGAAGTCGAGCGGCATTGCCGGGCGCTCTGGGACTCGCGCCACTCCCTCCTCGATCGCCCAGGAACGCCTCTCGACCCCCAGCTCGAGCAGCGGCTCCGGGACGATCTGCTCGAACTGGCAGTCATCCGCTCGAACCTTCGCGTGCGCCTCGAGACAGACCCAAAACGCGCCGCCGAGGCGCATCGAGCGGGAATCACGCTTCTCGAAGAAGCCGAATCGTTGTTCGGCCCCAGCCACATACTCTATCGCGCACGCCAGCGCGCACGCCGCCGCGCTGGGCCTCTCGAGCATGGCCGAAGCCGCCCGCCTCTGCGCAGCCCGAGTGCCGCCTCGAACAGCCTGGCAGCATGCCGCCGCGGGTCGCTTGTTGCTCGCGACCGGCAACCTTGCACAGGCCGAGGCCGCATTCGAGCAGGCCCTCGCCCTCCAGCCCCAGGACTTCTGGCCGAACTTTCATCAAGGCGTCTGCGCCTTCCGCCTACGCCGCTACCACGACGCCTTGAGCGCCTTTCGCATCTGCATCGCGCTGGCCCCTGATCGTGCCGAGTGCTTCTATAACTGCGCGCTGGCCCACGCCGCCCTCGGCCACACCGCCGAAGCAGAACGTAACTACGGCCGCGCAGTCTCCCTCGATCCTGCGCTCGCCGCAGCCCCCCTCGGTCGCGGCACTTCTCTTCCCGTCGTGAATTCCCGATAATTCGCACCCTGCCCGCAATTTTTCGCGCGAATCTCGCGTGGGTCGCTCCGTTTATCTTTTTGGCGGTCCGTTGCACGGTGCGCGCGACGGCGACCGATCGTCGCCTTTCGCTCCGCGAAAGTGCGTCCCAGTTATCCCCCGCGCGCGACGGCAACTTCCCCCCGGAGCACTTCAGAGCAGGTCTGAGAGAAGGGCCCCGGAATTGTCTTTCAACATTTCGTGCTGCGATTATAGCGCTTCACGTTCTGATTCGTTCGCCGAAACTGGGGCCCGTTATGGAGCGGAAGACCGTGCGACGCCAAGGTTTCACCATCATCGAGCTCCCGGTCCTGCTCATCGAGCTGGCGCGAGTCTGCGCCGGTGCGCTGTGCTCGAGCCGGCGCGACCGGCGATTCCTGGTCCGTGCTCCGCTATTCCTCGTCTACCAGAAATGCCGGCTTGACTGGTTCTCATTCGAATCGCTCTTTCTCGAATGGCGGCACCGCCCCGCAACGTGGCATGAATAACCATCGGCGCATCTCTTTGATTCTCGCCCTCGTGCTCCTCTGCGGCAGTCCGGCCTCCGGCGCTGACGAGGGAGCTCGCAAGTCTCCGGTCCTCTTGACGTTTGACGTCGAGATCGAGGCCGACATTGCTGCGCTCGAGGCCCTGAACCCGCCCGGCTCCTGCACAGTTTTTGTGACCGGTGAATTCGCGCAGGCCCACCCTGACCTCGTCAAGCAGTGGGCCACGCGGCACGAAATCGGCTGCCACACCATGACCCATCCGCACATGTCGGCGCTCGACGCACCCAAACAGTTCGCCGAGATCCGCGACTCGGCGGAGGCCGTCCGCAAGGCGACCGGCGTCTATCCGCTCGGCTTCCGCGCCCCGTATCTCGAATCCAATGACGAAACCCGCGAGGCCCTCGTCCAGCTCGGCTTCCGCTACCAGTCGTCAGCGTGGGAAATCAACCATCGCGACAAGAGCGATGCGTCGCTGCTCGAATTCCCGATCTCCGATGGCTTGTTCAAAGATCGCGTGACGGTCGCCGGCGATTATAACCTCTTCGACAGCGATCACCTGAGCGACGATGACGCCCTGACCTTTCTGCTCAAGCTGTACAACGAGCACCGCATGTCCGGTCGCCCGCTCGTGATTCTGCTGCACCCCCATATGGCGGCCGCTCACGCCGCTGTGTTCAAGAAGTTCATCGACCGCCTCGAACAGACTGGCGCGAGCTGGACGTGCTTCCGCGACTGGCTGCGCCTGGCCGAGGCCGTTCCGGTCAAACGCCGCGCCGCATGGGTCGACGTGGATGCGACGGTTTACGAGCCGGAAGACCTGACGGCCCCCGCGCGGCGCATCGGCCTGACCGACCTCATCGTCAAGGCATACGATCCGTTCGAGGGCGAGCTCTTCGGGCCGGGCCGGGAAAACGACGCGTTCTTTAACGGCCTGATCGACGAGGCCCACCGCGCCGGGATGCGCGTTCACGCTTGGTTCGCCATCTGCTTTGACCCGCAGAGGCTCAAGAAGCATCCGGAATGGGGCATGGTCGACGCAAACGGCCTGCGCTCCGACGAGTGGGTCTGCCCGACCAATGCCGCATGGCGCAAGGAATTTCTGGCCATGTTCAAAAACCTGCTCGACAACTACGGCGTCGACGGGATCCACTTCGATTACATCCGTTTCCCGAGCGCCGAAGTTTGCCAGTGCCCAGCCTGCCGTAAAGAGCTGTCGCGCAGGGCGTCGGTCGACTGGCCGCTTGGCCTGGACCTGATCGATCAGTCCGACACGCAGGCCGCCTGGTTCGACTACCGCACCGACCTGATCCACGACCTGACGGAGGAATTCGCGACGGCGATCCGCAAATGGCAGGAGGGTGTCATCGTCTCGGCTGCGATGAAGCCCGAAGGCGCGATCAACTTCGAGGGCGTGAAGCTCTACGGCCAGAGCTATCGCGAGCTGGCGCCGCTTCTCGACTTCGTCGCGCCCATGGCCTACCACCAGCTCGAAGGCGAGCCAGTCGGCTGGGTGCGGGCCGTGCAGCTCTCGGCCCGCTGGCGGTCGGGATTCACGCCCGTCTGGCACGGCATACAGGCATACGAGGATCGCTCGCATTCGCCGATGGATCTGGGCGAGTTCGGCCGCCTGCTCGACTCGATGCGCTCCGGCAGCGATGGCGTGGCGCTATTCGGTTTGGCGCCGATGCTCTCCCTGGTGACCGAACAGGAGAGCCACGCGAACATGCCGCGCGGCGCCGACGACCTGGTGCGCCGCTCGGCGCAGGGGCACTCCGTGGCACCGCAGGATACTGCATCACCCGCGGCGCGGCCTGACCTTGTCGACGTGAAGTCGCGGCCCTCCGCCAGCACGTTGCCCCACGCGTTCCAGAGCGCGGCTGGGCGCGAATGGTTCTGGGGCGCACTGTGCGGGGCGGCGGCCGTCGCGCTGCTCTGGGCCCTTCGATCACGCTCCAGATCGCCCGCGCCGGCTTTACCTGAGCTGCCGCTTTCGGTTCTGGAGGCACTGGCAGCCGAGTCGAATCTTACCGGCGCTCAGGCTGCCTTGATCGTCCGGCGCCTCCAGGCGCTACGCCCCGACGAGCTGGAGTGGATCCGGACATACTCGCTGTTGTTCCGGTTATCCTCTTCCGGCGGCCAGCTTCCTGACGCGGGCCTTGATGCCGTCGATCCGGGCCGTCTGGCGATCGCCAAGGCGAAGGAAGCGGGGTGGGTCCGTCAAGCCGGCGAGACGTGGCATTTGACGCCGGATGGCCGCCAAACTCTCGATTTCATGGCGAGCCGGGAAGATTCCCGGAATTGGCGGCCTTTCGTCGAACGGCGGCTTGGAGAGTCGCTGCTGGTCACCTGCCCGACGTGCGGCGAGATGCTCGAAAGTTTCTGGCTGCGACCCGCCCTGGGCTGCCCCTCCTGCCACCACCGCTTCCCGATCGAAGCAAGCCCCGCCGTCACCGTGCGCTCGCGAATCGCCTCGGAGCGTCCCGCGAGTTTTGAGGTGAGCGACTGAGCCGTACGGCGCTCGCTCGGCGACTCGTTGGAACATTTCCTCCCGCACGCTCATCATCCGCCTTGAAGCTTACCGGCGCGCATTGAGCCACAGGCCAACCGCAGTTAGAATGCGATTGTCGGGTTCTGTGACCATACGGGTAGAAGTTTGGCAAGCTGATCAGGCGATCCATGGCAACAATCGAGCAAGTGCGCGACGCAATGCATACGCAGCCGTTCCGAGCTTTCACAGTAAAACTGGTTGATGGTCGGTCCTTCGTGGTCAAGCATCCGGACTTCATTGCGGTTCCGGAACTGCCTCGAGGCCGGAATCTCGCGATTCACGACAAGGAGGGCACGCATCTGATCGATCTCGGTTTAGTCGTCGAAGTTCACGTCCCGGAAGTCGCGGAAACTCAATCGCCGAGCGCAAATTGAAGCGAGCGCAGACCCCTTCAAACGCTCCGACTCCCTGAGCTGGGATGAATTCGGACAAACTCTCTCTTGGTTCTCAATGAGTGGCGTATGCGTCCGAGTACGAGGTCGATCGGAACCCTGATGGTGCTCGTCCTGATCACCGCGGCCCTGTCGACCGCCTTGCGCCACAATCACTGGCTCGGCGACCACATCATCGTGCTCGGCGCTTTGGCCTGTGTCTCGATGTTTTGTTGGTTCTTCCTGCTGGTCGCCGGCCCGGTTTTGCTCTGGTTCGTCTGCCTGCCGTTGGCCTCGCTCCGACTCGCCGGCGGTAAAGCGGTGCCCCAGCGGCGGATTCTTCAGCTCGTTGCCCACACGCCGTTCCCTGCGCGGGAAAGCCCTTGCCCGATTCATGCTCGCACGGAATTACCAGTACTCCAAGCGTTTTGATGCGGCGGAAGCACTCTACCGCGCGATTCTTCGTGTCGGGGCGAGGCACGCCGACGTAGGCTTCAGGGCTCAGACGCGAGTGCACCTGGCCGACACACTCGAAGCGCTCGGCCGACCTGACGAGGCGCAGGCCGAGCGAAAGCTGGCCGCGAGTCAAGTCAAGCTTGATCCAGAGACATTCACCAGCCTGCACGCAGCGGCCAAGATGCTCGAGCACGACCAGCACTTCGATGAAGCCTATCTAACCTACGAGCGCGCCCTCGCCGCGGCCCCTCGTACGATGAAAAAGGTTCGCCTCGAGTTGGTCTTACGCCTGGCAGTCACCGCCACGAACGCCGGCCGGCCGGCCGACTGCCTGCGCTGGGCGGTCGCAGCGCTCGAGATCGATCCGACCGGTCCGTTGAATACGACGGCACGAACCCTCGCGGCCAACGCCTCCGAGAGCCTCGGCAGGCTTGATGATGCCCAGCGGTACGCGCACGCCGCCGCAGAGCGCGCGACCACGCCGGCCAGGCGGGCGCAGGCGCTGGCCCAGATGGCCGACTACGTGATGCGCCGGGGCGACCTCGCCGGGGCTGAGCGCATCGCTCGCGAGGCCGAGGCGCAGAGCCCTGGCGAGCAACAATTTCCGTGGGTGATCATCAGCAATGTCGCAATGCACCGGGGAGAATACGTCGCATCGATCGAGGCAGCCGAGCGCACCGCGAATATCACCGAGGGCCATGTCGTCGCCACCCAGCGCCGCGCCAGGGCGGGCATCCAGTTGCACATCGCCTCGCTCCACGCCGAGCTCGGCCGCCTTGATCACGCCCTCGACCTCCTCCGAGTTGCCGAGGCCGAATTTGCCGGTGACCTCAAGATGTCGGTGATGATCGATGTCGTCGCCGCTCGCGTGCATGCGCTGCGCCACGAACCCGAGATCGCGCTCGAGCGGATCGCCGCGACCCTGGAAAATCGCGCGCGACTAGCCACAAACGTGGCAATTCAACGATTGGTTGTCTTCGGCACCGGCCGCGCCGCACTCGCGCTCGGCGATGCTGAGCAAGCCGAGGCCATGCTCCGCGCCTATCTTGAGCTCAAACCCGATCCTCTGTTCCACCCCGCTGTCTACTATCATCTAGCCCTCTGCTGCCAGATCCGCAGTGACACCGACGCGGAACGCGAGCTCCTCACATAATCCGCCGGCACAAACTTCGGCACGATTTGGGAGCGCCTCGCCCACGAGCGCCTCGCCCAAATGAATGCGGCTGCAACTTGAACTTCCGCTCCAGCCAGAGCGACTTCCCATCGCGTCGCGCTGCGATGACATCCTGGTACACCCTGAGCAACGTCTGCAGTCGCTGCAACACCTGGGACACGACCTCCTCGGGGACTACTCCGATCCGCACCGCTTTGCGCGCCCGCCAGTCTAAGGAGCGGGCCGCGCATAACTTCCCGATTTAGCGTTTTCCAACGTAGCGGTCTACGACTTGCGCTTTTCACTGGTTACGGCACACGGCGTGTGCCTACTACAATGATTCGCCCGGATTCGAAATCGGGAAGATGATTCAGGCGCGTTTCTAAGAGTAAAGCGAATGGCGGCACCGATTTCAGTCGCCCCCATCCCCAAGGTGCTGTCGCCCTATACTAACATGTTCATCACCGACGGGCCGTTCCTGGTGACCAAGGAGCACATCGGCGGTTTTTGGATTCTGGAAGCTGCTGACATGGACGAGGCGCTGGCGTAGGGGCGCAAGGCCGTCGTCGCCTGTCGGGTGCCGGTTGAGGTGCGCCCGTTCCACTGACGATAGATTACAAGTTATGCAGCTTCCTCATTGCTTTTTTTGCGGCTCTGCATCGAAAAAGTCGTTCACCATCGGGACGATGACGTCCATGCGCTGCATCAGCGTGACGTGCGTAGTGTTGGGCAAGATGGCCAATCGCGATTCAGAGCGAGTCTTCATGTCGCCGTGAACCTCGCCACCTTTCAGGCGAAACATTTCCGCAACATGTTCGAGTCGCACGCCATCAGCGTCGCCGTGGATGAAAAACATCGGCGCCTTGGTGGCCTTGAGCTTATCGGCACCGAGGTCGTCCGGTTTCGCTTCGGCCGCGAGGAGGTGCTTGACGAGATTCGGAAATTCGTTGGGCGTCGGACTCAGCTTTTTGTATTCGACTTCAATGGGCGAGCCTTTGAAGTCCTCCGCCGTGAGTTTCGGTAACGCATCGATCGCTTCCTTCACCCCGCCGTCACGGCGGAACATGGACGAAATGACGACCACCTTTCGCACTTTGTCCGGATGGCGGATCGCACACTGCATCGCGACGCCGCCGCCCATGCTGTAACCGATCACGTCGGCGCGTGGGACCTTGAGATGATCGAGCAGCGCCGCCACATCGTCGGCGAGGTTTGCAGAGCTGATATCGCGGTCGATATCGGCCGTGCGCCCATGGCCCTGGAGCTCGACTGCAATCACTTTCCGCGTTTTGGAAAGTTCGCCGATCCACCCGGTCCAGTTGTTGGTGATGGTCATGAACGCGCCGTGCAGCAACACCACAGGATCGCCGCTGCCGTGCACCTCATAGTACATTTTCAGTCCGTTGACCGGCGCGTAGCCCGTCGTTGGTGTTTGCTGCGCGGATGCGAACATCGTCAGGACAAAAGCGATTGTCGTCATGTGTGATTCCTAGGCAACTGTTTGGTGGCGACTCTCAAGTGAATCGAATGGAGCTCGTTGCAATCGACAACTAGACTAGTGTTGGCCGTTCTGTCGAAAGCGAGCGAAGGTGCGTGAGCAATGCAACGCGACCTAACCCGCCAGTACTTTGTCGAGCTGCTTGTAGTTCATTTCCATGCCGTCGGTCATGCCTGTTGAGAACGCGGCGTCTCGGTCGGCTTGCGAGGCGAACTTGATTGAGGTCGCCACGTTTGTCATTCCGTTGGCCTCATTGAATGTGACGGTGACGATGTATGGTTCACCTCCCATCGATCCACCCAAGTCGCCCGGGTCGAAGATTTGCGTATGCGCGATCTTCGAATGCAACGCGACCTCAAGCATCTCTCCCGTGAACCCAAACTCCTGGCCATTCTCGTTGTTTCGCCAGCGCCAGCGATACTTCCCACCCACATGAGTCGCCATCTCGCAAACCGGCATCGACCACCCCGGCATCCCCGACAGCCAACGACGCATCAACGCGGGTTCCGTATACGCCTGCCACACCAGATTGACCGGCGCATCAAAGCTCCGTTTCACCAGCACTTCTCGATCTGACGGCGTGCTCACTTCAGCAGGTTTCATTTCTTTCGCTCCTCTTTCTGTGCTTGCTTCAACTCGGCGAGTAACGCGTCGAGTCGCTTGTAGTTGCCTTCCCAAATCTCTTGCACGTTCTCCAGCCAATCCGTGACCGCCTTCAATTGCTCCGTCTCCAGCTTGCAGGGCCGCAACTGGGCCACTCGACTACGCGAAATCAGCCCCGCCGATTCCAACACCTTCAGGTGCGACGAGATCGTAGGTTGCGTCAACGAGAAGAGGCCGACCAAGTCGGATACGGATGCCTCGCCGCGAGCCAGATGCACCACGATTCCACGTCGAGTGGGGTCGGCAAGAGCGGCAAATGCTTGGTCCAGTCGGTTCATCTACTATAGAATATCGTCTATATAGATCGGCGTCAATATACGAATTTCGAATTTGCTGGAAATTAGGAACGGGCGGGGAATTGGCGACGATCGAGACGAACGACCACGACTTCAGCAGCACGGGTTCGGGTGTGGTGATTCCACACGGGGTCTATGACGTAGGCAGGAACCGTGGCTTCTTGCATCTCAACACCAGCCACGACACCAGCGAATTAGCATGCGACAGCATCGCGGCCTGGTGGGATGAACACGGCCGGTCCGAGTACCCCGGAGCTAAGAAGATCCTGGTGTTGTGCGACGGCGGTGGCAGCAACAGTGCGACGCGGTATGTTTTCAAGGAGGAACTCCAGAAGTTGGCCCTCCGACTTGGGGTCGAGATCCGAGTGGCGCACTATCCTCCCTACTGCTCAAAGTACAACCCGATAGAACACCGGCTGTTCCCGCACGTGACGCGTGCCTGCCGCGGCGTGATATTTCGAACGCTGGAAACAGCACGTTACTACATGGCGAAGGCAAGCACGCAAGCCGGCTTGACCGTGACGGTGACGATGCTTGAGAAGGTCTACGAGACGGGCCGCAAATGCGCGGAGGGATTCAAGGAGTCAATGACGATCGCCTTCGACAAGGTGTTGCCAAAATGGAACTACCGCGCGATCCCCAGCAAATCATGAAACCGGGAAGTTATTCTCGGCCGGTTCCCTAAGAAGCTCTTCACTTGGTCCGCCCCAACCACTCCCGAAACGGGCGATCCAACAGGGAGGCGCACCTCGAATGGGTAGCCTTTCACCTGACTGGTGATCGGGCAGAACAGAGCCAGGCCAACCCGACGATTGTAAGCCGCTGGGGACAAAACCAAGGCTGGCCGGCGCCCTGCTTGCTCATGGCCTGCTTGCGAATCGAGCGTAATCCAAACCGCATACCCGCGCTTCGGGATATATACGCCGGCTCACCCGACCTCCTTGCCAACAGCCGGTCCCGTATCCCACTCATTAGGGATATTGTCTTCTGCGATGCCGCGCAACAATTCATCCAGCGTCGGCGGTTGCGGAGTGACCGGCTGCACGACGAGCGCTCCGTCAACAACCGTTAGTTCGACCGCACCGTTGGCGCGAAAGCCTTCGGGATGCGGAGGGCCAGGCTGTTGCCCCATTTCTGTACGCGAGTCTTCATCAAGGCCTCCAGGTATCTACGATGAAGATACACGTGCGACAAGGCAGGGTCATCGGCAGTGCGGTCGCGACTGCTAGAGCAGCGTGCCGAACCGAGTCGAAAAAGATCGCGCATCGCGCGCCCGTTGCCGCGAACTCGCCAGCCCGTCATCCCTGAATCACCGCCAGCGCCCCTCGAGTCACCCCATACTGATTCGTCGCCTTCAGCTCCCGCCAGAGCGACTTCCCGTCGCGCCGGCCGGCGATCACTTCTTGATACAGGGTGATAATGCGTTCAACCGCCCTGGGCTCATCGTCGAGCAGCTCCACTCGCACGAATCTCGCGCCATGCTTTCTCAACCGCGGCAAATACTCGACCGTGGTCTGGGGCACCGCGTTGTACAGAGTGTTCCTGCATCCCACGTCCGCCTTGAGCGGATGCTCCGCACCAACCCGATCGCGCAGCTTCACATCGTGCGTGTCGCACGGCCGGCCGCAATTGGTCGCGTCGGTCCCCGGCGAGAGAAACGCGCAGAAGACACAGTGCTCCATGTGAAACATCGGTACTTGCTGATGAATGACGATCTCCAGCCACTCCGGTGGCGTCGCGTCGAGCAGGTCGAAAAGCTGGTCGGCACTGAGGTCGTATGACGCCGTCACGCGCAGCGCGCCCCGGCTCTTGAGCAGCTCGACCGAGAGAGGATTCGCCGCGTTGAGTGAGAAGTCCGCCACAAACGGGACTTTCTGGTCGATGCAGTAGCGAAGCCCTCCGGCATTCCGTACCAGCATTCCATCCGCCCCCTGGCGGGCCAGATGGGCAAAGATACTCGACTCGCCCGGCTTCTCGATGCGCGGTGTGGCCAGGTAGATTTGGCCGCCGCTCCCGCGCCTCCGTACCGTTTCAATCGCCGCCGCGTATTGCTTGATGTCCTGGTAATCGGCGTAGATCGTGGCGATGCCCAGCCCTAGCGCCACGTCGATCTGCTCGGTCCGCCGGCACAAGACCGCCAGCTCGATCGCGCGATCTTCGTTTGCCGAGCCGGTCTGGCGAGCGCGCTCGGCCACGATCGGTTCCAAGAGCCCCGGCAAGGCCGCAGCCGGCGATACGCTGTGAGCCGGCCTCTCCGCCGCGCCATCGAGCTCGGCGACGAGTTCCCGGCGCAGCCGGTTGAGCAGGCTCTTGGGGACCATCGGCCCCCCCGCGGTCGTCGCCTCCAGACCGCGAAGCTCGTAAATCGTGCCGCCCAGCCGCCCGAGCTGCTCCCGGAACAACGCGACTTGAGCCGGGCAAGTCTCGGCCGCCGCAAGCGGCCAGTCACACGCGGCCGTTGCCCGGCTGCCGATCGATGTGCGGCCCACGATCGAAAGCGGCTCGCCCACCACCGCGTGAACTTCGATGTCGAGCCCGACCATCCGCGAGGGCGGTCCTTCAAACGACCGGCGCAGGCGGCGGGAGAGCTCCGGGTCGTCGGTCTTCCAGATTCGCTGGCCTTTTTCTAGCGCGAGCAGCTCGATATCGCCGCGCCCGAACCGCAGCTCGAGCGCACCCGTCTCGCCCGGGCCCGTATCGGCGTCGTCACCAGCGTCAAGCACGCTCGGGCGGCCGTTGGCCCCGGGAATGACCTGGTAGACGCGCCCGCCCTGTTCGGCTCGCCCGGTCGATTCGTCGCCGTCGAAGACGACTCCGTCACCGGGCTTGATACCCGCAGCGGCCGTCAGTCGAACACCCGCGCGGGTGATCGCTTGCACCTCGCCGATCAAGATCCCGCGCTTCTTGGCGTAGTCGCCGCGCACGAGCACCTTGTGGTTGGTGCCGTCCAGGAAGCCGTGCGAGAAGCCCCGTGAGAACGAAAGCTGCATCTCCCGCACGTCGCGCGGAGAAAACGACACCGGCCGGCCGGCCCAGGCCTCGTCGATCGCGCTTCGATAGTGGCGCGTGATGTTGGCCACGTACTCCGCGGTCTTCAATCGCCCCTCGATCTTGAGCGAGGTCACGCCCATTTCGATCAGTTGAGGCACCAGCTCAAAAGCCGCCAGGTCCTGCGGGCTCAGAAGGTATTGAACGTTCTCGAGATCGACGAGCTGGCCGTCGGCGATGATCTGGTAAGGCATGCGGCAGGCCTCGGCGCACTCACCGCGATTCGCCGACCGGCCGCCCAGGGCCTCGCTGGTCAGGCACTGTCCGGAATAGGCCACACAGAGCGCTCCGTGCACGAAGACCTCGACCGGAAAATCAATCGCCTCGCGAATGCGGTTGATCTCGGACAGCGCCAGCTCGCGCGCCAGGATCACCCGCGAACAGCCCAGCTCGCGCGCAGCGCCACGCCGGCCTCGCTCGTGATCGACATCTGCGTCGAGGCGTGAATTTCAAGGTCTTGAGTGACGGCCCGAATCAGCCTGACCAGACCCAGGTCCTGCACGATCACGGCGTCGACGCCCGCCATGGCCGCCTCGCGCACGGCGGCCTCGAGCTCCGCAAGCTCGCGCGGAAACACCAGCGTGTTCAAAGTGACGTAGCCACGCACCCCGCGCCGGTGCAAGAGAGCCATCACGTCGTGCAGTTGAGCGCCTTCAAAGTTCGAAGCGCGAATCCGAGCGTTATGCCGCTCGAGGCCGAAATAAACGGCATCGGCACCATTTTCAACCGCGGCGATCAGGCACGATCGGTCGCCTGCCGGCGCCAGCAGCTCGGGCTTGATTCGCGGTCGGGACGATGGCGGTCCCGCCGCGCTCCCATTCCGCGGCTCGGTTTGCCTCAAGCCGCCGTCGGTGTTGCTCAGATTCTTCACGCGCAGTTCCACCGGGGTGTGTTCCTCAAGCTTTGGTCCTGTCAATCTATGTTACCGCGACGCGTCTCGAAAGTCGGCGCGACGTTTTTTCGGCGCCGATGAGACGTCCCGTTCCGCCTTTTCCCGGGCCGCCCTTGACAGAATCGAGCCGGTCAATATGATACCACCGCCTGTCTTCTCTCAAACTGTTCGATTGCGCCACCGCTCCGGGTGTTCTCCCGGTCAGCCCTCGGGTTGTTCACGTCGCTGGGCCGGTGACTACCGAAGAGGTAGGGATGTCGTATTTTGCCGCGCCTGGTAGGTCGGGACTCATCTCGTGGCCGAGCTCCCGCGCGCCTGCACCTGGAAGTGCTGGAACAGCGGACCATGCTGAGCCAGACAACCGCCGCGGCCGCGGCCCCCACGATGATCACACTTCAAAAAACGGCCACCAGCGCGGAGACAGGTCAGTACGTCCCGCTCCTCGCCACGATCACGACCGTGGGCACCGTGCCACTGACCAAAACGGGCAAGGCGGAGCCCATCGACGGAAAGGTCGATTTCTTCGTCGATTCATCGGAACCTGTTCTTCTGGGCACGGCCGATGTCAACAGCAAGGACTTCGCGTCGATCTTGACCGATAAGCTCACAACCGTGGGCCCCTACCAGATTTCGGCTGAGTTCATGCCCTCCAACACGGTCTACGCGGCCAGTACCTCGGCCCAGCTGCCGCTCTCGATCACACCTCAGACGATGAATGCGCCGACCGTCACGACCCTCCAGCTCACCTCCAGCACCTTCGAGACCGGGGAGCTCGTCTCCCTGAATGCGAGCGTTCAAAATGCCGACAGCAGCCTGCCCGACGGATACATCAAGCTGACCACGGCATCGCGCCACCCCGTCGTCCTGGGCGAAGAGCCCGTGAGCAATTTCGGCGAGCCCGTCAATTTCGGCACCTACAAGCTCGAGAAAGTCGGCATCTATCATGTCCAGGCCGAGTATGTGCCCAACACGAATCGTTTCGCCGAGAGCATCTCCGCGCCGGTCGCCGTACCGGTTACCCCACTCACCGCCGCCTCGTTCCGGGTGACGCCCGTCGTCCGTCACGGCAAGCTCAACAAGCCAGTGAGCTTCGAGGTGACCGCTTTGAACGCGCATGGCCAGCCGCTCTCGAATTACACCGGCACCGTGGTGTTCACCAGCCCAACGGATTCCTGGACGACCTTCCCCCCAGCGGTTTATGCCAGCCTCCACATCAGCGCACCGCCGCCTCAATCCACGGGTCTTGCAGACTTCGCTCCCGGGTCATACACGTTCACGTCGGCCGATCATGGCTCGCACACGTTCTTCGGTGCGGCCACTTTCGGCAAAGCCGGGGCCGAGACGATCAAGGTCACCCAGGCCGATGATCCCAAGGTATTCGGCAGAGCCACATTCGCAATCGAGTGAAGTTGAACGGCCCCTCCCAGCGGTTAGAATGCACGTGAGGCTCGTCACAACCGGGAGGCCGAATCATGAATAGCAACGTCGCCCGCGGCGTTTGTTTGATGCTCACGGCAGCATCAGTCCTGAGGTTGCCCACCCCTGCAATCCACGCGGAACCTCCTTCCCAACCCACTCCGGCTCGCCCTCGGCCGAACATCGTCTTCATCTTCAGCGACGACCACGCTTTTCAAGCCATCAGCGCCTACAACGACCCGCGAAAGCTGATCGAGACGCCCCATATCGATCGCCTGGCCCGAGGGGGAATGCGCTTCGATCGCTGCGTCGTGCCCAACTCCATCTGCGGGCCCAGCCGGGCGTCCGTCTTGACCGGCAAGTACTCGCACCGAAACGGTTTCTATAACAACACCAACAGCCGCTTCGACGGCTCGCAAACCACCTTCCCCAAGCTCATGCAAGCCGCAGGCTACCAAACCGCCATCTTCGGTAAGTGGCACCTGGTCAGCGACCCGACCGGCTTCGATGAGTGGCAGATTCTGCCGGGGCAGGGGGTCTACTATCATCCCCCGATGATCAAGAACGGCCAGCGCGTCCGCGAGCACGGTTACACGACCGACATCATCACGGATCTGAGCCTCGACTGGCTGCGCAAGCGAGACAAGACCAAGCCCTTCCTGCTCATGTGCCAGCACAAGGCGCCCCACCGCGAATGGCTGCCCGCGCTGCGCCACCTGGGCCACGACGCCGACCGCCGCTACCCCGAGCCCGCCACCCTCTTCGACAACTACTCCGGCCGCGGCAAGGCCGAGCGAGACCAGGATATGACGATTGCCCGCACGATGACGCCGGTCGACCTGAAGCTCTCGCCTCCTTCCATCTTGACCCCGGAAGAGCGTCGCACCTGGGACGCCTATTACGAGCCTCGCAACGCCGCATTTCGCGCCGCCAAGCTCCAGGGCGAAGACCTCGTCCGCTGGAAATATCAGCGCTACCTGCACGATTACCTCGGTTGCCTGAAAGCCGTCGACGAGAGTGTCGGCCGCCTGCTCGCGTTCCTCGACGACGAGCAACTGTCAGCCGACACGATCGTGGTCTACTCGTCCGACCAGGGCTTCTATCTGGGCGAGCATGGCTGGTTCGACAAACGGTGGATCTTCGAGGAATCACTGCGCTCGCCCCTGCTCGTGCGCTGGCCCGACGTCGTCAAACCCGGCAGCACCTGCTCGAGCATCGTCTCCAACATCGACTTCGCCGAGACGTTCCTCGAAGCCGCCGGGCTTTCGATCCCCGGCGAGATGCAAGGCCGAAGCCTCGTTCCGCTCTTGAAAGGCCAAACTCCGCCCGACTGGCGAAAGAGCTTCTATTACCAGTATTTTGAATACCCTGTGCCGCACCGCGTCCGTCCCCACTATGGCGTCGTGACGGCCCGCTATAAGCTCGTCCGCTTCGAGAGCCCGGATGTAAAGGAATGGGAGCTTTTCGATCTCGAGCGAGATCCGCTCGAGCTGCGGAACGTTTACGACGAGCCAGCCAATCAGGCGGTCGTCGCCGATTTGAAGCGCGAGCTCGAGCGCCTGCGAATCGAGCTGAAGGTCCCGGCCGAGATTCCCAGAGAAGCGTATGGCAACGTGCGAAGGACCTCGCCTTGATGAGAGATGACGCGTATCTTGAATATAGTGTTCATGTAGGTGATAACCGACATGACCGAGCGCCACAGCTTTGAGTTTGACCGGGCGATTTTCAACGTCATCGCCGACGCGGATCGACGAACCATCACGTTGCAGTTTCAGGAGACGACGGTTCTCGAGCGCAGGGTCGTCGAGCGAATTCTGACCGCCATCCGCCGCCGTTTCGGCGATGGAATCACGAGCCGCTTCAGCCGTTGGACGGCCGGTCAAGGTAACCCGCTTCTGCTCCCGGGGCGAATCCTATCTCATCCGGAATATCCGGACGTGCTCTGCTTCGAGATAAGGGTGAAGCCAGGCGACGAGGTTGAAGCCGCTCTCGCCACCCTGCTCGATTTCATCCGTGAGCTGCCCGGACGTAAGCGAGCATACGGGGAGCCGCTCGATCGCGATCAGACGTCTTCGCAAATACCCAAACGGTCGCTACGTGATACTTCAACAGTCGCTGGCGAGGTACTGAAGACGTTCTTCATACGCCGCCGTGAACGACACAATCGACCGTGATGGCAACCTGAGTCCGCGGCCCGATCCCCAGCCCCCGTCAGGGGGCGACATCACGTAGCCCGGTGGCGTGAGACCCGGGGTTTCAAATGGCGTGAGCTCCGGGTTTCAAATGGCGTGAGCCCCGGGGACGGACTACACCCGCATCGGCTGCAGCTTCCAGTACGTGAGCGATCGCCACAACCACTCCGCCGGCCCATACCGGAAATGCCGCAGCCAGATCGGGCTGATCAGAAGCTGCGTCACCCAGATGATCAGGACGATGCAGGCCATCCCCGTGCGGTTGATCGATGCGAACAGGCCGAATCCATATCCATAGAAGAGCGTCGTGCACACGATCGAGTGCGTCAAATAATTGGTGAGCGCCATTCTGCCGACCGCCGCCAGTCGCTTGGTGAGCCACGAGAGAGCCCCGCTTTGCACGACCAGCATCACCATGCCGACATGACCCAATGCGACGACCAGACTGCCGAAGAGGTTGTAATACAGGCCACCGTGCATCAGATAGGTCCCCGAGAATCTGTGCGCAATCAACTCCTGTGCGTCGAAGACCATCAGCGGCAAGCCGATGCCGTACCCCAGTGCCATCATCCAGAGGTAAAACCGCCGTGACCGCACCGCCGAGAACACGCCCATTTTCATGAGCCCCATCCCGATCAGCATTCGACCCATCGCCAGGCTCCATCCCGCGAGCAAAAATCCGATCGTATGCTCGCCCAGAAGCGCTCCGCTGCGGTCCTTGACAATGCCCCAGTAACCGCCTCGATGGATTTTGATCTGCTTATTCAACGATTGGATCTCTTCTGCCGGCGATTCGCGGAACTGCGCCGCGAGCCATCCGTGCCACACGACCTGCGCCGCTCGGTCGCGAAGCTCCGGCGCCTGGCCCGCTTCCTGTCGCGCCTGCACGCGGGCGTCTGCCTGCCCGAAGTAATCCTTCGTGTAGTCGATGCCGCTCGAGATCGCCAGCAGAATGGGAACAAAATACAGTAGCGCCAGGATTCCCAGAACGATCAGCGCGCGCGGAGCCAGGTTTCGGAAGAAGTAGAGGAAGAGCCCGCACTCGGCGTACAGCACGAGGATGTCGCCGCTCCAGATCAGATAGGCGTGCACGAGCCCGATCGCAAGCAGCCAGAGTACGCGCCGGTAATAGACGCCGCGAATGTGCGCCCGCGCGCTTCCGCCCGCTGGTCCATGAGCACCAGCCCCGCGCCGAAGAGCATCGAGAAGGTCGTCATCATCTTCATTTCGAAGAAGAGATGATTGAAGTACCAGATGGCTCGATCCAGACCCTCGAATCCGCCGCCGCTCATCGGGTTGCCGTACACAACGCCCGGCCAGCCGAAGGAGACGATGTTCATCGCCAGAATGCCCAGCAACGCGAAGCCGCGCAAGACGTCCACCGAGTAGTAGCGCTGCGCCCCCGTCACCGGCTCGGCACGCGGCGCGATTCGCGGCTCCAGTCCCGTGACGGCCTTCTTTTCTTCTCCGTCGCCGGGCATGAAGCTCGGCTCGGTGTCCAGCACCGTCGGTTCCAACTCGGCCGGCTCGGTGGTTGTATCCGTTGACATGTCGTGACCTTCCGTCGCTGCAGGGACGAGTCTGATCGAATTCCAAGCCCGAACCACTTCCGCGCGCGGCCGTGGAGTTTAACATGTCTTTCGTTGCCGGCAAACGATTATTGCGAGCCGGCCGGCAGCGCAGACGTCGGCTCTGCCCGTTCGGGAGCCCATATCGGCTGGGGATGCTCGTAAGTCAGCGATCGCCACAGCCATTCGGCCGGCCCGAATCGGAAGTGCTTGAGCCAGATCGGGCTGTAGAGAAGCTGAGCGACCCAGATCAAAAGGACGATCGCCGCCAGCCCTGCGCGATTGATGTGCCCGAAAAGCCCGAAGCCGTAGCCGTAGAAGAGGGTCGTGCAAACGATCGAATGAGTCAGATAATTGGAGAGTGCCATTCTTCCCACGGCGGCCAGCCGCGTGGTGAGCCACTCGAGCGCGCCGCTCTTCACGATCAGAACCAGCATGCCCACGTGGCCCAGCGCCACGACCACGCTGCCGTACGAATTGAAAAACTTGCCGCCGTGAAGTCCGTAATCGTGCGAAAACCGGTGCCGCATCAGCTCCGAAGCGTCGAAGACCATGAGCGGCAAGCCGATTCCGTACCCCAGAGCAACCATTCCGATATAGAACCCCCGCGTTCGCTCGCCCGAAAACACCCCCAGCTTCATCAGCCCCATCCCGATCAGCATCCGGCCCATTGCCGCGAAGATCATTCCAAAGAGAACCGCATAGAACGTCTGGATGAAGAACACCAGAGGAGCGCGGAATTTGACGATCCCACGATAGCTTCCGCGATACGCCTTGAGCTCTTTGTCCCATTCCTTCTTCTCCTGCTCTCTGGTGGGCGCGACCCACTTGCTGAACTCCTCATTCCAGGATCGAGCAAGTCGCTCGTCCCGCGGGCTCGGTTTCTGGCCGGCCGCCCTCTGCGCCTCCACCCGCTTGGCCGCGGCTCGCGCCCAATCCGCGAGCGCAGCGAATCCCAGGTTGATCGGCACCAGAACCAGCAGCGACAGGATTCCGACGATGATCAGGGTCCGCGGCCGCAAGTTCCGAAACACGTAGAGCACCAGCCCGCACTCGGCGTAGAGCACCAGGATGTCGCCCATCCAGATGAAATACGAATGCACCAACCCGAAGAACAGCAGCCAGATCACCCGTCGATAATAGACCGCGCGAATATTCGCCCCGCGCCGATGCGCCCTCCCGTCCATCAATACCAGCCCCGCGCCAAAGAGCATCGAGAAGATCGTCATCATCTTCTCTTCAAAGACGAGATGATTGAAGAACCAGATGCCTCGGTCAAGCCCATCGAACCCGCCGCCGCGCAGTCGGGTCGCCATACGCGGGCCACGGCCAGCCGAAGCTCACGATGTTCATCGCCAGGATGCCCAGCAGCGCAAACCCGCGCAGCACGTCGACCGTGAAATAACGCTCCGCGCTCGAAACCGGCAAGGCTTCCGGAAGGGGAGCCGGCGCCGCCAAAGGTTGACCCACGGCTCGAGCCTCGACACGCGGTGCGTCGAGCGGCTCGGTATCGAGCATCGTGGGCTCGAGATCGCTCGACTGCGCAAGGCCGTCAGGAGTCATGCGGAATTCCTGAGCTGAACGGGGAACGCTGCGCCTTCCAGGGCGTCGCAAGGAAACGAGACCTCCGAATTTACCATGTTTTTCGCCGCCAGACAGCCGTTATGGATTAGACTTGGCTTCGTCGATTTTGAACGAAAGGGCTTGATCTCGAAGAATCCTCGTTAGGGACCTCGGGTCGGCGGGTACTACACTGAGGAGACCAAAGACCGAGGGGATCGGAAATAATGGCGGGCAGCCCATCGGACCGGGTGCTCCGGCAGGTGCACCGGTTGTTCAACATCGGGTTGGTCGGGACGATGTCCGACGCGGAGCTCCTGGACCGTTTCGTCTCGCAGCGCGATGAGTCCGCGGAGACGGCCTTTGAGGAGCTGGCAGGTGAGAGTCGGGGCGGTCCTCATTCTTCTCGGCATCGGGAGCAGTTATTGGGCATGGCGCGCCCTGGCTGCGGCGCGCGCGCAGCGAGGGACAAGCCAGCCCCAAGCAGGCCGCCGTGAGGGCTCCGGCTTCTGCGCCGAAGTCACCGAAGCAACAAACGACTGCGCCCGCATCCACCTATCGGTTCACCGGCTCGGTGCGGGTCGAGGGGACCGGCGAGCCGGTCCAGGGAGCTGAATTGGCGATCCAGCTCGGCGATTTGGCGGGCTCGGGCCGTCCCGAGCGGATCCGCCGCGTCACGTCCGGCAAAGACGGTCAGTTCCTCGCCGATCTGCCACCGGGCCAGGCGTCGACGTGGGGCGTCGTCGCTCCGGCCGGTTACTGGGCTCCCACCGCCAAGCCGGGTTCGGATGAGACCTTCGTCCTGTCGCCGGCCCAGCCGACTCACCACAAGGACTACCTCGTTCGACGTGGGATCGCATGGCCCTTCCGCCTGACGGTTGGCGCGGACCAGCGACCGGCTCGCGACGGCTCTGTGGATGCGTCGATCGCCGATGCGAACTTGCGGAACGAAATCGATGCGTCAGATCTCGCGTACCTGACCCTTCCAACCGAAGGGGGCTCGGTGACGGCGTATGTCTCCACCGATCGCCGTATGCAACGGCGCTATCCTTCTTCGGTTCCGGTCGCGATCCCACTGGAGTGGGCTCCGGGCTTCCGCCCAGACGCCGTGCGGAAAGTTGAACGGCTCGGTCGTCGCTTCCGCCTGACCGACGACGCGGGGCGAGTGACCACGATCGGTGAATCCGGACCAGTCGTCATGCTTCAGACCGGCCAGCCCGCAACTCGACCGGAAGCTGGGCGTGTGAAACCGATCATCACGGGTGGGAAGCTCGCCATCGTCGTGAATCTCCCCGAGTCGGAGTCCATCGCTGCCGGCAACCTGGCCGGCCAGGTCGTCGACGTTAAGGGACGGCCGATCAACGGGGCTCTCGTTTCGCCAGCGTTCCACATTCATGAGGGCGGAAGGGGTGGTGGAGTCTTCCCGGACGACGGAGAGAATCAAGCGGTCACGGATCAAAACGGCAAGTTCTCGATTCGAGGAATCCGATGTCCGGTCTTGTACGGAAGACGGACGACGTTCTCGCTCGTGGTGCGGAAGGAGGGCTATGCCAGCCTGGAAACGCCCGAGTTCTCTGCCCAGCCGGGCAAAGCCGACGCACTACGCGCGCTCGACCCGATCCGATTGGAGCCCGCTGTCTCGCTGACCGGAACGGTGGTCGATCCCGAAGGCCGGCCGGCGGCAGGAGTTTGGGTCACGCCTCTGGGTAGTTTCGGGTTGCGGGGCCAGTCCACTCGCACGGACTCAGAGGGCAAGTTCACGGTCCAAAACCTACCGAAGGGCCTGATCGAGGTCGCGTTCCAGTACGGTCCATTGGAGGCGGCCGGGGAATACCTGGCGGACGGAGTCGCCGAGGAGATCAAAATTCAGCTCCGTCCCCGGGATGCCACACCGACCACGGTGACGGCAGCGCGGCCGACCTCCCCGCCGCCTCCCGCGCTCGGCCGCCCGGCGCCCCCCTTGCAGATCATTGGTTGGACCGACGGCAAGTCACGCAGCCTCGCCGACTACCCGGGCAAAGTCATTTTCCTCAACTTCTGGGGCATCTGGTGCAGCGCCTGTCTCAACGAGATGCCGGGACTCGAGCGCCTCAAGCAGAAGTACGAGCCGCGGGGGGTGGTCTTCCTGTCAATCCACACGCCCGGCGAAGAGATTGAGAAGATCCACCGCTTCCTGGACATGAAGAAGTCCTCCCTGGTCTCCGCCCTCGACGAAGACCGGAGGCAGCACGAGAACTCCTACAACGGCGTGACGGCCGATCGCTACGGCGTGAGAGGTTACCCGACCCTGGTCCTGATCGACCGCCAGGGGAACGTGGCCTTCCACACTGGTATCGATACCAGGGAGGGGGTCGCCGCGATGAAGGCCCGCGGCAAGGAGATGGGCCTCCAGGAATCCACGATGACCAAGGATCAGTTCCAGCGGTTGTGGGAGGACTTCTTTGGCCGGGAGATCGAGAAAATCTTGAATCACCCTTGAGCCGGTGTGTGCCAGACGGCTGAGGAATACCCTTCTCTCTGACGACAAGCGCGAGCCATCGCGATTGCCGTCACTTGTTCAACCCGCCAACAGGTTCACCGGCCCCATCCGATTGCCTACGCCCGGCCAATTCACCAGCCAGCGCGATGCTCGCGATGCTCGACTCAAGAGGCAGCCGGCCCGCTTTGAGCTCGATAGCCGCTTCCTCATATTCGCGGCCGACGCGAACTCGCTCCGACGGATCGAACCGCACCGTGGCCGTGCGGATATAAAACGACGCCGATCGACGGCAGATCTCGGCCCATTTCCGTGCATCGAGGTCGAAGTGGCTGGCACACTCGTTCACTCCGGTCCGCGGCGCGGGAATCGACTCCGGCCAGCCGAATGCCCGGCGTTGTTTGAGTTGTTCCAGGATATCATTCGCCAGCGCGACGATGCCGCGCAAGTTCAGGTGCTGCGCATCGTGGAACAGATAATCGTCGAGGATCCCGTGCGGAGCAGCGCGCGCGAGCACCGCCGGACTATCAGCCAGCAAGGCACCGTGCCGGCGCGCCACGCTCCGGTAGGCTTCCTGAAGCTCGCTCGGAATGCGCATGATGAGCCCGTCGAGATCGCGGGCCAGCACAAAGTGGACCTTGGCCTCGTCCCATTTCCCCGCCGCCTCGAGCAGCCGCCCCAGGCGATAATGCGTCTCGGCAAACTCAGGGTGCTGCTTCGCCAGTCTTCGATAGGCCGCAATCGATGCTGGGGGGTCGACCCCTTCCTCCGCTCGTACCGCCTGAAACTCTCGCTCGAACCTCGAGCGAAGCTCCGCAGGAGTCGACCCGTCGAGCACCGAGCGACTCGGTTCGTACGACCCGTCATTCGAAGCCGGCATGATCAGGATTGGCAGGGACCGGATCCTCGTACAATACTCGGTGAGGGCATCGAGCCGAACTGCGAAATCGTCGCGCAGGAATCGGTATTCTTTCGGTGTCTGGCCCGGATGATCGACGAGCGCGCGTGTGGAATCGAGCGCCGGCGATTTTTCACCGTAGTAGGCATCAAGCGTCGCCAGGATCAGCTCGGCTGCAGACGACTGCGCACGCGCGCCGCTCGATGAGCGCGAGCTGGGAGAGCGGTCCTTCCTCGATGTAGTGCCGCACATTGCGCGTCGGCCCCAGCCGCAGGATGAATTCGTTGTGTCCCGAAAAAACCATGATGGCATCGGGGCGGCGCTCGAGATTCGCGAGCAGCAAGACGGCCTGCTCCAGGCACAGGCCACCTTGGGCACGCACGTCCACCCGGACCTTCCGTCCCGGAAAAACCTCCTCGAGCTGCCAGGCGACGATCTGGCCCACCGACAGCCAGGGGTGATACGGCTCGCCTCGGGCGCTTGACTCGCCGATGACCACGAGATACAGCCCGTCGTCTGAATTCGTCTTCGTATTCAGGCCCGCCGGAAATCGCGTCGGCAAGGCCGGCAGCCGGCGTGACCAGCGGATCTTGATGGCAGAGCCTGTCTCGATCACAATCAACCCCACCAGACAGCTCGAAGACAGGAGCAGCAGTCGCAAGCCCCTTTCAAGCGCAACAGGGTCGCGCCGTCGCCACGCTCTCGCCACGACGAATGGCGACCCGAGGAGTCCCAGCAAGATCGCAGGCACGGCGATGGAGCAGATCGCCAGCAACGCCCACAGCACGGTGATCACCGCCCCGCGCACGACCGGGCGGGGAGTGATCACGACCAGCCATCCGGGCAGAGTCATCGCGGCCAGAACGAGGCCGCCTGTCGCAATCGCCAGCGCGACAATCCGGGCCCATCGGACCCATGTTCTCTGCGCCGGCAAAGCGCTCGGCTCGACTGGTACGTCGTCAGCGCACATCGGAATGGACCTCACCCTGCCAATGAACAAGCCCGCTCATGTTCATTGGCCGTTGCCGGTGTGCGCGGGTTGGGCCAGGTCGCGGTCGAGATATCCGCCCAGCCGGTTCGGGTCCGTATAGCCGTATCGGCTCATCACCGCGATCACCTCGTCACGGTGACTGTTGAGGATCTGCGCCGCTTCCACCAAACCCTCAGATCGAGCGGCGAGGAGCTGGTTCAAGGATTCCGCGCGCATGATCGAGCCCTGCCGGCTGCGATCGGCCGTGATCAGCGCGTGCAGCCGACTGGCGTTTTCGTCCTCCTCGAGCGGCCGGCCTCCGGCGAGGTGCCGCGCGGCCTTCACGAGCCCGTCGGGATCAGAACGCGACCAATCGAGCACACGCCGATTGATCGCCAAGGAATAATCCTTGATCAGGCCCTCGCCCCAGAGTCGCCCCAGCCAGGGCGCGTAGCTCCTGACCCATTCGGGGGGAGCCGGAGTGTCACTCCGGAGGCCCGGCGCCTCCAGCAGCACGAACAACCCCATCGCGCGCGAGACGGCCACCGGGTCGTTCACGGTAGCAACCCTTGCTCGATCGAGCTGCCTCGGCTCGCGCGAGTACCACGGCCGCATCGCGAAGAGCAGCCGGGTGAAGCTCGTCGCCTTCGAAATCCTGCGTGAGCAGCCACACGAACGGAAACGGCAGTTTGCCCCAGCCGAGCACGATGTCTCTTCGCAGGATTCCCAGGCCTCGCTGGTCCTGAAAAACGGCGACCGCCGTTTCCGTCTTCTTGCTCAGGAAGTCCACCTGGGCTCCTGGCGGCAGTTTCCGGTTGAGGTCGGCGATCACGCCGGGCGTGAAAGCGTCATACCAGTAGGTGAGCTCGAACCCGCGCTCCCACGCACCGCGCGGGCCGCCGACCAGCTCGTTGTAGTACGATAGCTCGTAAGGATGAATGCCGATCAGTGCGGCAGCCGCTGAAGAGAGGACGAGACTTCCCACAAGAGGGCGTGCGAAGCTCGAGGCCAGCCTGGTCATTCGCGAGACGATCTCAGCCAGCCAGACGCTGCCCCAGCCCGCGAAGGCCGTCAGAAAGAAGAACGTGGGTAGAAAAAGCCGCACCCCGTCGTGGGCCGGGGTCGGGAACATCCGGATGACGGGAAGTGTCAAGAACTGCAGGAAGAAGTAGAGCGGCAGCCGGTCGCGCCGGATGCCGCAAAGACCCCACACCAGCCCGACCGCCGCTGTGCCCAGGATCGCCGCCGGAACCGTGATCGCTATCAAGATCCAGCCGTTATGCCACGGCAGGCTGAACTCGTAGACCTGGCCGAAATAGATGATCGATATATCGGGCAGGCTGCCTTTCCTCCCGGCACTCAGTGTGTAGTAATGAGAGAGCCGTGGCAGCGTTTCCCGCCACCACACCGGGTTGCCCAGCCAGCCTACGACCGGCGCAACGCAAGAATCGCCGTCCACGTTTCCAGCACCGGCCGCTCGACTCCCCAGACGGCGCTGCCAGGAAACAGCCGCCCCAGCAGGCGGCGAATCAGCCAGACCAAGAGCGGAATGGCCAGAATCGCGCCGGGCCAGTCGCTCGCGGGCCGATCGCGGAACAGGTCGGTGAACTGAGGCGGCGGGAACTGTCTCTGCAGGATCTGGATCTGCTGAAACGCCAGTGCCAGCGGAGCGAGCATCAAACCCGAGGTCAGCACGCCGTCGATCCACGCATGCTTTGCCCCGCGGTGGAAGGTCGCTCGCGGCATCCCGACGGCGATCAGCCAGAGTAGCAGCGGAACGAGCACAACCACGGCCCCCATCTTCTCGATAAACGCCAGGCCCAGAAGCACTCCGACCGCGACCCGCCATCGCCGGGCACCTGGCTCATGCAATCCCTTCCAGAATGCCAGGGTGGTTGCCGCCCAGAGCAGAAGGCCCGGCGTGTCCGTATCAATCAGATGCGCCTGGCCGTAGAGCCGCGGCAAGAAGAGCAGCGCCCCGGAGGCGACCGCGCCGCACCAGAATCCGTAACGCCTGGCCAGGAACTGGAACGCAAGCGTGACCGTCAAGGCAAACTGAATGACGGTCGCCATGCGCCGCGCGGGGATGTCCTTTAGCCAGTGGCCGAAGATCGCGTAACTGGCCAGGTTCAACTGGCCGGCCCAGGGCGGGTGAAAATTGATCCCATGCCGCGCGTAGGGCCAGTAGTAGACGAGCGCATCGGGATCAACCAGCGCACTCAAGTCGTGCCATGTTCGAGCAGCTTGCCAGGTGTTCCCACCACTGTTGTGAAACAACCTGGCTGTAGCAATACGCCGGCTCATCCCACGTCAGGCCGAAGTCGCCAATCGTCGGTACCAGCGCCGCCAGCGAGAAGGCCAGCACGGCCAGAGGCGGCAGCCAACGGCGCCGCCACCCAAGCGAGCGCTCGCTCGCATTTTGCCCGCTAGCTTCAATCTGCTCGTCCCGATCCGTGCTCATGGAAACCCGCAAGGTGTGCTTGATCTGCCCGCGTCAAGAAAAGCCCGCGCACTTGAATCGCTCGCCGCAATCGATTCTATTCGGAGATGCACTGCACCGACGACCCCCCCGCCCCCCACTCCTCACCCAACGGCGGACAAACCACCATGACCACACGGCGCCAGTTCCTGGCAAGTTCCGCTGCGCTCTCGCTGACCCCGCCTCTGGTGCGAGCAGCACAGCCCCGCAAAAAGGTCGCCTTCCTGGGCACTGTCGTGCGACGACACTCCCACGCCCAGCATTTCCTCGATCGCATGACTCTGGGCTACACCTGGGGCGGAGCGTGGGTCGCGCCTCGGTTCGACATCGCATCGGTGTATATCGATCAGGTTCCGGAAGACGACCTCTCCGGGAGCCGAATCGCCCGGCACAAGTTGAAGCAATTCCCTTCGATCGAAGAAGCGCTCTGCCTGGGCGGATCACGCCTGGCCGTCGATGGTGTGGTCTTGATCGCCGAGCACGGGCGCTACCCCAAGAACGAAAAGGGCCAGACGCTCTACCCGCGATATGAATTCTTCAAGCGAGTGGTAAAGGTCTTCGAACAGAGCGGCCGCAGTGTTCCGGTCTTCAACGACAAGCATCTTTCGACCACCTGGCCGCGCTGCCGCGAGATGGTCGACGACTCGCGCCGGCTGGGATTCGCATTTCTGGCCGGCTCGTCGTTGCCCGTTACGTGGCGGCTGCCGCAAATTGATGTCCCGTGTGATGCCCCGCTCGGCGAAAGCGTCTGCGTGGGCTACGGCGGCGTGGACAGCTACGACTTCCACGGCCTGGAAACGGCCCAGTGCATGTCGGAGCGGCGCAGGGGTGGCGAACAGGGCATCCGCCGCGTTCATGCTCTGCGAGGCCCGGCGCTGTCGCGCGCGCTCGAGGGCGACGACCGCACGACCACGCGCCGGCTCATGGTCGCCGCACTCGATCGCAGCCACAACCTACCCGAGGCAACCGGCTACGTGAGTGACGCCGTCTCATTTGAATGGGCAAGGAAATCCTTTCCTGACATGCTCGCTTACTTCATCGAACATGTCGGAGGGTTTCGCACCACGCTATTCCTGGCCTCGATCCGGGATTTCAATTACGCCGGTCTGCGGGCAGACTCGGGTGAGATCATCTCCTGCCAGATGTACCTTCCCATGCCGGGCCAGAGCGCGACGACGGCCGACTTCTTCAACCCGCTCGTCCGTCACATTGAAGATCTCATGATAACCGGCCGCGCCAATTATCCGGTTGAGCGAACCTTGTTGACCTCTGGTATGGTGATCGCAGCCGTGGATTCGCTCCACCGCGGCCAGATTGCGGTCGATACGCCGGAGATGCACGTGCGCTATGAGGCGCCTCGGGAGTCGCAGTTCCGCCAGGATTGATCGGGCCGAAGCGAGCGGGTGCGAATCCGGACATGAGTCACTTCCGCGGCTCGCTCCGTTTTCCCCCAAGCTTCTCCGCCAGAACCGTCTCGTCCCCCTTGACGAGGTTGCCCTCCGGGTCGACGAGCAGCACGATCCCCATCCCCGGCAAACCGAAGCTTTCCCACGTCTTGAACGAGCTGTCGAGCAAGACCGGAAAGGGCAACGTCTTTCCGCCCCACATGTGCTCGACAATCGGCGCAAGCCGGCTGTCCACATCGGCCATCGTCTTGAATTCACCGTCGTAATCACAGCAGATCGCCAGGATCTCGAACCGGTCGCGCTCGGCCGCGTGCTTTTCGTAGAACTTCGTCAGATTGGGCAGGCCCGTCCACATGCACGGGCGGCAGCCGAAGCCCCAGAAGTCGAGCAACACCCACTTGCCTTTGAAATCCGAGATCTGCACGTCCTTGCTCACACCCCGCGCGTCGTTGATGTGCCAGCGCGGAAGCGGCTCGCCGAAGTGCTTCGTGTAATCGCCCCACGCACCGCTTTCCTTGGAGCGCTTGACTCGCTCTTCCATCGTGTCGATCGGTGATAGGCGAATAACACCGAGATCGACTTCAGGCGATCGAGCGCTCAGCACGATCTCCTTGTCCGGCTTGAGTCGCAAATCGTGCTCGTTGTATCCGTTCAGCAGGTAGCGGCCCGGCGGCAGCAACATCTCGAACCGGCCCTCGTATGAGCCGCAACTGACCAGCCGGTTCGTATGCAATGGGCGCGTCGGGTCCGCGGGCACCAGCGTGTAGACGTGAGTCCACCCGGGCGCCTGGCCCGCCTGAGGGCCCTCAAATTTCCCCCGAACCTTGACCAGTGGCCCGATTCGAATCTCAAGCTGGGCGCTCGTATTCCCCTTCGGAAGAAAGGCCACACCGCCGCGCTGCCGCGAGTGGTCCATCGCCATCACGGCATGATGGATCTCGTCAAGCTTGAGCGAGAACCGCCCGTCGGGCCCGGTTCTCGCATCCGGATGCATGGGTTCCATCTTTCCCACGTTCGCCCATAAAAGCTTCACATTGGCTTCGCTCTTGAAATCGAGAAACTTGCCGTCACCCCCTCGACCCGACCCATTGGCCCGCCAGAAATAGTCGAGGGCTGCGTCCGCGACCGGTTGGCCCGCTTCGTCAATCACGCCGCCCGCGGACCTCAACATCACCCGCCCGAGCCGCGGCCACGACGTTCAGAACCAGCGCGACAGACCAGAAAACGGACCCGGCCGTCTTTTTGCTGCGCATGAGACAAGCTCTCCAGGTTCAACGTCAATGGACCGGAATCCGCGGCAACTCTCCGACAAGTGTAACGGAGCCGCCGTCGAGCGGTCAAGCGGAGCTAGATCGCGCTCCTGGCGACGGTGGCCCCTTCGGTCACGATCGCGCCGTCGCTCAGGATTTTGCCGCAATGCCGGGGCGACGCTACACTGCGACGCTTGCCAGCGGGGCGGAGGGATCTTGGGAAGTTGTCGCACCATTTTTGATGCGAGAGGAGCTTGCAATCGCTAACGTCTCCTTGCGTGCAATCCCACGCATGCGTGGCCCTTGCTGCTAGAAGATCGGCTCCTCGACAGTGCGCGGTACGCTGCCTTGGGTTCTTGCACGGGTGAGGCTGTGAACCTTAGTAGGCGAACTGCTGTATGGCGCAGACGCTGCGCCTCCCGGGTATACTCTTTCCCTGTCAGTCACTTCAATACCCTGCGTCGCGCGGCCCTGCAGCCAGGACCTGAACCGTGGCGGACCCGAACAGCGACGATTCCAATCCACCGCTGACCTTCGTCGCATGCGTCTCTGACGAAGAGATTCTGGGTGCCAACCTGCTGGCCTCGCCATGCCTCAAGCCCGGCTCCGCGCACGAAGTGATCCTGATCAAGAACTGCCCGAGTGCCGCGGACGGCCTGAACCGCGGCATCGCCCGCGCCCGGCACGAATTTGTGGTCTGCCTGCATCAGGATGTCCGCTTGCCGCCCGGCTGGGACCAAAGGCTCGTCCAGCAACTGGGCGCAGCCACACGGCAATGGGGCCCGATCGGAGTCGCGGGGGTCTATGGCGTAGGCGAACCCACGGAAGTCCAGCCCTCAACACAGACGACCGCTGCCGCTCGGGAGACCCGGCACCAGCCGCAACCCCAGCCACCCAAATTCGCCGTCAAGCGGGTAGGCAGGGTCATTCATCGCGGCCGCCCGCTTTTTGACTCCCCGACCGTGCCAGCCAGGGTGTCAACCCTCGATGAGCTGCTGCTGGTCGTTCCCAGGAATACACCCCTGCGACTCAATCCGGACCTCGGGTTTCATCTCTACGGCGCAGACATCTGCCTGATGGCGCAGGAACGCGGCCTGCCCGTCGTCGCGCTCGACGCGGCCTGCCATCACAATACGCGCACGGCTGTCCTTCCCAAAGCGTTCTTTCAAAGCGCCAGTACCTTCGCCGGGAAATGGCACCACCGCCTGCCCGTGGCGACGTCATGCGTCGTCATCGACCAGCAGAAACGCGTCTGGGTGCTGGGCGGCGCGCAGCCGAGCCGGAGCGCCGGAGCAAGGGAGGGAGGCCGCCCGCCACAGCGATTGTAGCGGCCACAGAGTGAAGCAGGGGGTAGCACCCGAAGGGACGCAATGGCAGGATGATTAACTGTCGGCAACAGCAGAAGAAAACCCATCACGACTTCTCCACGACGCACGTCAAAGCCCTACTCTGCGGGGGGTCTGCCCCATGGCCCATAACCCTGCCCCTGGCGCCACGTCCATCATCATCCCCTGCTGGAATCAGCTCGAATTCACCCGCCAATGCATCGCCGCACTCCTGCGTCACACCCACGGGCCGTGGGAGCTGATTGCCATCGACAACGGGTCGACTGACGGGACCGCCGGCTACCTCGCCAACCTGCGCGACGCCGCTCCACTGCCTGTCACCCTGATCAGCAACAGCAGGAACCTGGGCTTCCCTGCCGCCATCAACCAGGGTCTGAAATGTGCCCGCGGCGACTACCTCGTGCTTCTGAACAACGACGTCGTCGTCACCGAAGGCTGGCTCAGCCAGTTGATCGGCCTGGCCTCGATTGCACCGCGTGCCGGGCAGGGAGAGGCGCCAGCGCAATCGCGCCGGAACGGACAGCACCGGGCACAGACAGGCCTCCGAAGCCGGTCTGCCGGAAGCCAGCGAAGTCAGGGATGCCTATCCCGGCCGGGATATTACCGTGATCGATCTGGCTCCCGGCAGCGAAAGTCGCGGCGACCCGGCCCGATCGCTCCACTCTCCTCCGGGCACAGCAGCCAACAGGCCGAATCTCCAATCGAATATTGCCCTCGTGGGTCCGATGTCGAACTACGCGGCGCCGCCGCAGCTCGTCGAAGATGTCCCCTACCGCGATCTTACCGAGCTATACCTCTTCGCCAGGCAGTGGCGAGATCAGCACCGCGGCAAATGGATGAGGGTACGCAAGCTCTCGGGCTTCTGCGTCCTGATGAAACGGGCCGTTTACGAAGCGATCGGCGGGCTCGACGAGCAGTTCGGGCTCGGTTTCTTCGACGACGACGACCTCGCCGAGCGAGCGCGCCGCGCCGGCTTCGAGCTTGCGGTCGCATCCGACCTCTTCGTCCATCATTTCGGCAGCCGGACCTTTGCCGGGAATGGCGTTGACGCCGGGAAACTGCTCGACGAGAACGCCACCAAGTTCGCCGCGAAGTGGGGGAGCAGTGTTCCAGAGGGCCGCAGAATCGCCCTCCGCCCGTTCGCGCCGAAACCCCAGCCACGCCAGGAAACGGCATCCACCTCGCATCCGGCGCCACAAATCGCCGCAGCGTCGTCCACGCCCCGCATCTCGCTCACGATGATCGTAAAGAACGAGGAAGCCAACTTGCCGCACGCGCTCGGATCGGTGCGCGGGCTGTTCGATGAAATCGTGGTTGTCGACACCGGCAGCCACGATCGGACCGTTCAGATAGCCCGGGAGTTCGGGGCGCGCGTCGTGCAGTTCGCATGGGTTGACGACTTCGCGGCCGCCCGCAATGTCGCGCTGGCGCACGCGACGGGCGATTACGCCTTCTGGCTTGACGCCGATGACTTGGTCGAGCCTCCGGAAAGGAAGAAGCTAGAGGCGCTGCTGGGTCGCATTCGAACGGCGCAACCGCTCCGGCTACCGATTGGCTCATCGCCTGACGCAAACCAGGGCACGCCCCCGCCAGTCGCCTATGTGCTGGACTGCGCCTGTGACCCCGGGCCAGGCGGCAGCGGGGGCCGCACCGTCGTCAATCACATCCGGCTTTTCCCACGGCTGCCCGGCGTGCGCTGGACTTACAAGGTCCACGAGCAGATCCTGCCGGCCCTGCGCCGGCTAGGCGTGGCGGTGCAATGGACGGACATCACGATCCGGCACACCGGCTACACCGATGGCGCACTGCGGGAAAGAAAGCTCGACCGCGACACGCGAATCCTGCTGGGCGAGCTTGGCGAGCGCCCGAATGACCCGTTTATCCTCTTTAACCTTGGAATGATCGCGGCCGGACGCAAGCAATGGAACAGCGCTCTGACGTACCTCGAGCGCAACCTGGCCGGTTCGGCTCCGACAGACTCCATCACGCGCAAGCTGTTTGCGCTGCTCGCCAGGGTCCAGGAGATGCTCGGTGACACCGAGGCGGCGCTGCGAACCTGCGCCGAGGGTCTTTCCCTCGAGCCCGAAGACGCCGAGCTATGGTTCCGCAAAGCGGTGGCGCATCGGCACCGTGGCGAGCCGGACGAGGCCGAGAGCGCATGGCGGCGCATTCTTTCCCTGCGCAGGCCCGAGAAATTCGCGAGCGTCGATCAGGGCATCTACGGGCATGTCACCCGGCGCAACCTCGCCGAGCTCGCGCGCGAACGTGGCAATCACGAGGAGGCAGGGCGCCTGTGGCGGGCAGTTCTCGCCGAATGCCCGGGTGACAGAGATGCGCTCCGCAACCTGAATCACGGAGGCGTTTAGCGTGCCCCGCGGCCGTGAGTTAAAGTGGCCGGACCTGCCGCCTGCAACTGGTCACAAAGCTCGCATCCTTGGGGGGAATGGCCGACCCCGACCCGTCTCGCAAGCGAGTCTTAATCACATAGGGAAGTCGCCCTGCCAGAATATTTGAATTTTCTGGTACAGACCTATTGCAAATCCCCGGCGGCCTTATTAAAGTCATCGGCGCAATTGAGAGCTCCTTAGATATCAGTTCGCTCGATTCAATTCACACGTGCCGTTCTTGGGTGCGGGGAGAACCGCGCCCGGGATGCGGCTGGCATCTCACGGAAGACCAGGCCAGCCGCCGTGGAGCCCATCTGGCTCTGGTAGTGCCATCTGCATCATGGCGATCGACCTTCGGGTGCTCGGTCGTTCGCCACGCCGGCCTGATCGACGTAACAAATACGGACTGAATCGACCTCTTTCATCGAGTGTCCCGCCGGTACCTCGGCTCGCTCGGGCTGCGCCCAGCGCGAGCCCGTCAGCCGCCGGCAGGGACAACCGTTCGTCGTTTGTCCCTCGCCTGTGAAACCCAACAGCGCGAAGGCCCCCGTGCGATATGCCTTCCCACGCGTGCATCACAGCCAGCCGAGGGCCCGTGGCGCCTTCAGCGGATCGCACGAGATTCAAAGCGCATTCACCGACCGACCAAGGACTGCACCATGAACCGTGAAAAACGCAAGCGGCAGCTAGCAACCAAGTGTCAGCTTGAACGGCTCGAGACCCGCTGGCTGATGAAGTCGAGTCTCGCAGCCACCGTTGCAGCCGCACCGGATGCCGAGGTGCGGCATCTCTCAACGCAGGTTGAGCACTGGCTCAATCACCGCGCTCTCGCCGCCGCGCCGCTCGACCTGAAGCAGGAGAAAGCCGCGCTGGCGCGGCTCGTTCCTTCCGACCTCGGGAATTGGGGTGCGCTGCGCGTGCTCGCGCGCCTTGAAGCCCAGGGCGATCACCGATTCGACCTCATGTACGAGCAGCTCGCGGTTCGCTTCGAACATTGGGCAGGCCTGCATCCCGGCGAGGCGCGCATTTCCGGTGTGACTCTAATGCCGCCTGCACCGCCCGTGGTACCTCCGCAAACCACCGGCCCGCCCGGCGCAGGTTCCTCTGCGACAGCGGGAAGCGGCATCGGACCGCTAAGCCGCGTACCGCCCCCGTCAAACTGGAACCCGCCGAGCGATAGCATCCAGCCATTAGCCCCTTGCAACTGCCCCGACGCCAATAACTTGCTCCCGCCGAACGGTGGGCCAGGAAATTCGAACGGCGGAGGTGGGACGACTGGCAGCGCGAGCAATCCGAACGCCGGACGTAGCGGCGCCGGAGGTGGTGCCGGGGGGTCAGCCCTGCACCTGCAGTCGGATAGCAACCTCGTGACAGGTGAATACTTTCAGAGCCACCAGGGAGGCTTCTACCAGGCGCAGGGCGTAATCAGCGGGGTCGACTTTCAATACAGCTCACTTCAAGCCGACCCGTACCCGATCTACTCTGTGTTCCTGACCACCCAAACCGGTTCGGATTCGTCACTCCTGACCTCGATCAAGGCGTCGCTCACCGTCAACAGCCTCTCCGAGGGCGCCGCGGTCACCTACACCCCTGTATCGCTGGTAGACGGCGAGACGTACCTGGTGCAGCTTCAGGTCACCACTGTCTCGAGCTACACCACCGGTCTTTACCCGGCCGAGCTGTCGATCACCAAGATCCGGCCCGGCGCCATGGCGACTGAAAATTACACCACGTCGCAGATGGTGATCAACCGATCGGCGTCGCCGTATGGCGCCGGCTGGTCGATCGCGGGCTTGCAGCAGATCATCATCAACGGTTCCGGCATACCTGTGATGGTCACCGACGGCGAGAGCGTCCCCGAACAGCTTACCTCCACTGCCACAAACACCTACGCCGGCGCCGGCTACGACCTGTCGGTGTTCTACTACAATTCGGCGACCTATACGTACACCCGCACCTACACCGACGGCACCGTGGTCACTTTCAACAGCAGCGGACAGGAGACGTCAATCGCGGACCGCAACGGCAATACAACCACGTATGCCTACGTGGCAAGCGGCGCGGCGGCCGGGGCCTTGCAGACCATCACCGATCCCGTGGGGTTAGTGACGACCCTGACTTACAACCCCACGACGGGGAAGCTCGCCACCGTGATCGAGCCGTCGGACGCAGTGACCAGCTTTACCTTTTCGGGCAACGACCTCGTCGCAGTCCAGGACCCGGACAGCGCAATAACATCGTACGGATACAACGCCAGCGCCGAGATGACCACCGAGACCAATCCCGATTCCGAAACGGCGACCGTCACCTATGATTCTTTTGGGCGGATGAGCAGCGAAGAGGTTTACGGCGGCCTCGCGACTTTTACGCTGTCGCCGGCCGAGGAGGCGGGCCTGGTTGCCGCGGGCGGCACAACTCCGCTGGTTTATCCGTCAAGTTTCATAGGACACATCACCGACGCAGACAGCGCAACCACGACCGTGCTATTCGATGGCCTGGGCGGCATCCTCTCCGACACTGACGGCCGGGGCAACACCACCACGATCACTCGCAACAGCCACGACCTGCCGACCGTCGTGGTCGACCCACTCGGGCGCACCACGACCATAGCGTATGACGCATCGGGCAATCCCACGACGATCACCCAGGCCGACGGCGCCACCGAGACGATCCTCTACAACGACAACTTCGGCATCCCGACCTACGTCTCCGACTTTGATGGGAACGTCACCAGCTATACGCTTGATTCGAATGGCAATATCACCAAGCGAACCGACCCCGATGGCCAGAGCGAAAACTACACGTACAACTCAGCCGGACAAGTGCTCACCGATACCGATCCGCTGGGCGCCACGGTCACTTATACGTACAACAGTCTCGGCCAATTGACCTCAATCACCGAGCCCGGCACATCGATCGCAACCATCCAATATGCGTACAACTCCGCCGGCGACGTCACGGCCATCACCGGCGAAGAGGGCGACACCGTCACGTACACCTATGATCAGATGGGCCGCCTGACGAGCACGCAAAACCCGGTGCAGGCGGCCGAAAGTAAGGACGTCACGTACTCCTATGACGCGGCAGGCAACCTGATCTCGGTGACCGACGCTTTGGGCGACACCGTGACGCTTACGTACAACGCGAACAACGAGCTCGTCAGCACGCGGGATGCGCTAAATGACATAACGACATATGGATATGATCCAGAAGGAAATCTCACGACGGTGGAGGATGCGCGAGGCTACACCACAACCTACGCCTACGACCAGGACAATAATCTGGTTTCGAGCACCGACGGACTTAATAATATAACGACATACGTATATGATGCTGATAACGAAGTCGTGACAATGATCAACCCCAACGGGGGCGCGACCACCTACACGTACAATTCGTTAGGCGAGCTCTCGAAAGTCGTTCTGCCCGGCCAATCGGTGCCCACGTCGTATACATATGATGAGAATGGCAACGAACTGAGCGTAACCGACCAGCTCGGAGACAAGACCGTCTATACCTATAACAACATGGGCTGGCTCGCGACCGAGTCGGTCTACCCCAACGGCAGCACCCCAGAGACAACAACGTATACTTATGATTACGACGGCGACCTGACCGCGGTCACGGACGGCCTCTCCCACACGACCTCCTACGCCTACGACGCGATGGGCGACCTGATCAGCGAGACCGATCCGACCGGCGGCGGGACCACAACTTACGCCTACGACCTCGCCGGCGATATGACCTCCCTGACCGACCCTGATGATAATATCACGACATGGACATATACGCAGGACCATCAAGTCGCGACCGAGGTCAGCCCGCTCGGCTTTGCCACGACCTACACCTACGATCTCGATGGCAACGTCACAAGTGTCGTTGATCCCAACTCACACCAGATTACCTATTCATACAATGCAGACAACGAGGAAACCGGCGAAACCTGGGTGCACCCCGGCGGCGGCAGCCCGCTCAATATTGTGACGATCACCTACGACGCCGATGGCGACGTCACGCAGCTTCAGGACGCGAACACGAATTATCAATACACCTACAACGCCGACGACGAGGTGAGCACCTTCGCCGACAACGGCACTCCTGGCCTGCCGACTGTCACGCTGACATACAGCTACGATGGAGATGGAAATGAAACCAGCGTCTCCGACAGCTTGGGCGGCCTGCTCACGATGACCTACGACTCCCGTGACGAGCTCACCGCCGAGCAGTTCTCCGGTACGGGCCTCTCTGCCGAGGCCGTCACTTACTCATACGACAACGCGGGCCGCTTGACGGGCATCACGCGCTATTCCAACCTGGCTGAGACAACCGAGGTCGCGGCCACCGCATACAGCTATGACCATGCGAACAGGATGACCGGAATCGTCGATTCCAATTCGACGGGCACAACGCTAGTAAGCTACGGATATACGTATGATGCTGCCAACAGCGTGACGCAGGAGGTGCGCACGTGGGATTCCGGCACAGAAGCCGACACGCTGACCTACTCGTACACCAACAACAACCAGTTAACAGGCGTGTCGCACACGAACAACTCGTTTTCGAACGAGAGCTTTACATGGGACAGCAACGGCAACGAAACCGGCACGGGCTACACGACCGGCACGGACAACGAGCAAACCGCCTCGCCGGGCTACACCTACACCTACGACAACGCCGGCGAGATGACGTCCGAGACACAGACTTCAACGGGTGACGTGTGGACCTATGGCTACGACTTCCGCGGCCAGATGGTGACAGCAGTCGAGAAGACCTCGGGCGGCACAACCCTCGAGTCCGTGACCTACACTTATAGCAGCATAGCCGCAACCAAAGGATTCACTGGGCTCGAGCGGCGTCTCGCCGCGTGAGGGACGTCCTGACCCGGAGCCCGCGGCATCGTGCCGCGGAGGTTTGACGCATTGGTGCCAATCCCGGAGCTGCGGCCTAGGCCAGCTTCGCGATGTGAGGAGCAAGGCCGGGCACTCGGGCTCGGCCTTGGCTCCGGTCTTGGCCCCTGGGTCGGCTCGGGGTGCTCCTCAGCAGAGCCCTATCCTCCGTCCAGGCCAATGGCGATTGTCGCTGCGCCTTGGCTCGGCGCCAATCGCCCGTTGAAGTTGTCTCGCTTGGGCAAACCCGGCCGCGTCCCGCGATGCGTAGCTGCCGGGCTCATCTCCGGCGCCTGCCCACTTGGTTTTTGGCCCAGACCAAGTAAAACGGTGTTGCCCCTCGCTGGGATCACGGACACTGGCCCAGCCTGCGAGGGCTAGCCATACCAGCAGCAAGGAACAACACCGTGAACTCATTTGTCGCCAAGCATCGATCGGAAATCAACGGGGTTCTCGAATGTTTTGACCGCGTGATCTTGCGCGGCCATCTTCCCATCGCCGGCGTGGGATACTTTGCGACCTGGCTCTTCTCCAAGCAGATCGCTCTCAATATGAGGGAGCTCTCGGACGGTTGGTGGAACTTCAAGCACGCCGCACCGTGGTTTGCCGAGACCTTAAAGGCACACGCTCGCGAATTGGCTGAGAAGGCGGGCCGCACCTACCGTCATCTATCGCGGCCGGAGCCGATGGAGGAGAACGCTCGCCAACTGGCCCAGCGAGACGGCATCACCGAGGGCCTCGTATGCGTCTATGGGGCGATGGAAACCTGCCGTACTTTCCGCGTGCACTATAGCGACGACGGTCCCAAGGTACGTTCGGACCAACGCGTCTGTTTGGTCATCTACTTCTACTGGATAGACCGCGAATTTGGCTTGATGCACGTGAAGCTCCAAACTTGGTTTCCCTTCACGGTGCAAGTATATGTCAACGGCCACGAATGGCTGGCGCGGAAGCTCACCGCTCGCGGGATCGCCTTCGAGAAACACGACAACGCGTTCGTGGAACTGGCTGATGTCGAGAAGGCCAACGAGTGCGCACGGAGCTTCTGGCGGCGCGATTGGCCTAGACTGCTCGATCGCCTGGCCGGCCGGGTCAATCCCCTGCTCAAGGACTGGCTAGCCGGGCAAAACTACTACTGGGTGATCGACCAGGCCGAGTTCTCAACGGATGTGCTTTTTGCCAACAAGACGGCGCTGTCATCATTGCGCCGTGGTCTGTACGAGCACGCAGTTCATTGTTTTGGCGCGGATCAGATGATGACGTTTTTGGGACGGAAGTACCGTGCGACGTTCAAGGGGGAAGTCCGAACGCACTGGCGGCGACGCGAGCCGGGTGCGGCCGTCAAGCATTGGGTCAAGAGCAACGCCATCAAGATGTACGACAAGTCGGGCCGGGTGTTGCGGATCGAGACAGTGATCAACGATCCCAAAGAATTCTTCGTGCACCGACCCCGGCTCAAGAATGATGGAAGCAAGGTCGTCGGTTGGTTTGAGATGAATAAGGGTGTGGCCAATATGTACCGGTACGCGCAGGTTAGCCAGCGGGCTAACGATCGTTATCTGGAGGGGCTCGCGGTCGTAAATGACGTGGGCGTCGGCCAGAGGGAATTAGACTCGAGATGCGCGCCGGTATCTTTTCAAGGGCGGAAACGTCGCGGCTTGCAGCCGCTTTCACGCGACGATCAGGCCCTGTTTCAAGCCGTGCTGCGTGGTGAACACGCCGTGCGCGGCTTCCGCAGCGGTGAGGTGGCCGAACGGTTGTACGGTTCCAGACCAAAAGATGAAGTGGAACGGCGCAGGCGGTCCGGGCGGGTGAGTCGCCGGATCAGCCTGCTGCGTGCCCACGGCTTGGTTGCGAAATATCCGCGCTCGAGGCGTTACCGCGTGACGCGCGCCGGTCAGCGATTCATGAGCATGGCAATTGATGTTCGCGCTAAGCTGTTTGCGCAGGAGTTTGGTCGAGCGGAATAGTACATCTCGTCACCCTCGCGCAAATGATTTTTTGCGCGCCACCGTTGCTCTCGCGCTACCGGTGCGCGCCAAAGATTTGCGCGCCGAACGCTCATCTGAACACCGTATCATTTTACGATGCCCTTGGCAACCGCATCGGCATGGATGAAAATGGCACTCAGACGTGGACGCTCTATGATTCGGGCAACCCGATCATGGACTTCAACAGTTCCGGCTCTCTGACAATGCGGTATTTGTGGGGGCCGACCGGGATCGTTGCGCGACAGACTTCGGGCGGGACGGTTTCCTGGTACCTGGCCGACGCGCTCGGCACAGTGCGTGATTTGATCAACAACTCCGGCGCAGTCATCGATCATGTGGATTTCAGCGCGTTCGGGACTGTGCTGGATGAGAGCAGTCCAACAAACGGCGATCGAATGACGGGCTTCGAGGGGCTGGAGCGGGATACCGTTACGGGGTTGAATCTCGCCGTTTTCCGGGAAGAAAACGCGGGGACCGGCAGGTGGGATAGTCAGGATCCACTTGGGTACGGAGGCGAAGACAGCAACCTCTATCGCTACGCCGTAAATATGCCGACGGGCGCACTTGACTCATCCGGCCTCCAGGCAGTACGCCTCGCTCCTGACGGCCACAGAATAGGATGGCTCGCCGATTCGACAGGGTGGGACCCGTGGCAACCACAAATGTACCCCGTAGGTACCAAGCCGCCCGAGGGACCATTTCCTTTGGCCGCGCGGTCCCAGTCCCGGCTATGTGGGAAACACGGTGGGCAGCGCTCCCGCTGCGATGGACAACCTGATGGCCAACGGGGCGTTCCGGTCACAGTCGGCCGAGCTGTTAAGAAGATCGGAGCGACTGCGGGGCGAAGGCGGTATGTTTGTTTACTACCACCCGGGCACTGGGGCTTTCTTCTACACGTACCAGAAGCCTGTCCCCGGATTGAATGGCTGCATCATTCCGTCCAACGAACCGAAGACACATAAAGGTGGATGGATTCTTATTGCGTTTGTGCACGCACATCCTTTACGCGCCCGCCGCACTTGTTCCGCCGGGCTCCCAGGACGTGCGGGGGGACAGCCATCCACAAATTACCCGTGGTACGTCGTGGGACGGGGGGGCAGGATGTTTGGCGGGGTGCGGCTTCCGCAGATCTATGGATTCTTTCAAGGTATAATAATAAAGCCAGATGGCTCGCGACTCCTTCCCGGACAGTATCATTTTGGGCCCGGGGGGGTGCTGATTGAGAATAATCCGAATAAAGAGTAATGCGGCTCGCTGTTATTCAAGTTGGCAGCCCAGTTTGCGTGCACAGTCTCCGTCTGTTTACTACTGATGGCTCGAATTCCGGTTCTTGGAAAACCGACTATGAACTCGAAGTGTGAACGGGCGAGCGGATAGCGTTCGATCCGTGGATGGCGGAGCTCAGTCCGGAGTCGAGTCAAGGACGTCCGGTACCCGACGCCGGCTCTCGGGTCGACTATCGTTCCCAGCATTTCAACTCCCAGGAGATTTCATCGATGCTTCGAGCGCGAGTCTTCACAATCGCATTAGTCGCAATCGTCAGCGCCGCCATTGCGCTCGCCACACGCGCCGTGCCGGCAGCCGAGCAAGACACCGGTGGTTCGAGCGGCACGGCGCGTCTCTCGAGCGGAGTTCAAATCCAGTATCAGTGCTTTTTTGACAGAAATGCCCTCAAGGACGCTCGAAGCATCAACGGGAGAGTTTTTGCCCTCACCACTAGCGGAGGTATCTTGGTCCTCGATGAGAGCACACTCGGCGTAAGGAACGAGTGGTTTGACCGGCCGTTTGTCACGTGCCTCGGACAGACGAGCGACGGCTCCCTTCTCGCTGGCTTTGAAGACGGTCGCGTCTGCGTCATCGATGCGACAACGCTTAAGTCAAAGGAGCGCGCCGCGCGTTCCGGGCCGACCGCAATGGGTGGCGGAAATCCGAGAAGGTACCCCTGGGCGACCGCGAAGCAGCGTCATTGCGGTGTCTGATGTCACCGAATCGAAAAGGTCACCGGACGGCGTTATCCCCCTGCCTCAATCGCTGATCTACGCCGCAGCGGACGAGAGCCGGCGTGTGCTCCCGACGCGCGGCAAGCGCGTTTCTCCTTGACTCGAAAGGCCGCTTGTGGATCGGAGCAGATAACGGCGAACGGGGCGGTTGGTGTAGTTGCTTCGATACGCGAACCGGTCGACTTCGATCGATTCCCGGCCTCCAAATCTATCAGATGTCGCAACAGCGGTCCTGGCTAGGGATATGCGGCTTCACCGAACTCGACGACGGTCAGGTTTGGGCGTTCGGTGGTACCATTCATTTCACACAGAGCGAGGGGTTCATCTGGCGTGTTGACCAAGGAACCGCGGAGCAACTCTATCGCAGCGGCCCAACACCGCCGGGAACCAAACCCGTCGACCCAAGCGCGCCGGGCCGCGCAGAGCAGGAGCGCATTGCCACCGGCGAGGGTGGGATGCGCGGTGGATCAACCGCACGCCCACCCGGGGAACGCGCTTCGGACGCGGTTGGGTCGGGCGCGGATCGCGCCGATCGTCTCGCCGCCCGGCCGCCCCGGCTTCCGATCACCCAAGTACTTCCGGATAAACGGTCGGCAGGGTTCATTATCATCGCTTTGAAGGATGCCTTGACCGCGACGCGCGACCTGACCAGATGGAGCAAGTTCGCCTCCATTCCGGCGCACATCGGAGGCAATAGGATCGATTCCGGTGGACCTGCTGCCCCGGTAAAGCAAGTGCTAAGAGTCAGGAAAAATAATGGTGCGGACGACCTGATTCTCGTTACGAGCGCGGACGGACTCATAAAGCTCTCTGGGGGCAAGGCCACGTTGCATGCGCTTCCGGGCCAGATTGGGGTCAACCGAGTCAGACGCATTGAGAATTCGTGCGCCGGCGTGTTGGTATTTGGCGAGCCGTCAGAACCTGGCGGACCGTGGCAATACAAGGATGGCCGATGGAGGTCGACCAGCTCTGCGCCCCCGTTCGGAGCCGCTGACGGAGACGGCCTACCGGCGCCGCTCGCGAGGTATCAGAGTTGGGAAGACACCCAAACGCTGATCGGCCCAGGTGGCGAAATAATTACAGTTTCGCGCCGTCCCCGGAGTTCCAGTAGGGCGGAAAACCGCACGCTGGTTTAACAATCAGCTCGAAGTACTTGGGACCGACACTTCAAATATCTACGCACCTGGAATCTTTGTCACGCCGGACGGCTCCCTGTGGAACGCCAATGGCAACCAGCTGAATCGTTTCAGCCACGGCTGCTGGGTCCGGTTGCCTGACTCTGCGTGGCCGCGGTCGGCGGGCGGCGTGCCGCTGGACGTTGGGGTCGGGCTTCGACCAGCAGATTCCACGGGCCCGCCCTGGACCCTGCTCGACCCGGAAAACGAGCGGCTGGTTCGGCTTTCCGTCGGCCAGAGGGCGGATGATGTGCTCCTGGCGGTCGTCTCAGTAAAGGAGGAAGCCGACGAGTTAAGAATTTGGGACGTCGTCAAATCGGGCAATGGGGAGCTGCTGTTAGCTACCAACCGAGGGTTGAGAACATTCGCACCCAAGACGTCTAAGCTCGAAATCCCCAAAATACACCTCGCAGGGCGAGAGGTACGGCGGCTGTGCCGGGACGGACTTGGCCGACTTTGGATTGCTGGGAGCGGACTGGCGCTGATTCACGCAACCGGCGATAGAGTGGACCACCTCGACGACGCATTGCCGATGATGGGCGACCGCAAGATCGTCGCGATCTCGCCGGACCCTGCGCGGCAAGGCGGCGTTTTCGCGGCGATTGATGGTCGAGGCGTTATTGCCGTGCAGGTCGAGGCAAGGTCGTCGCGGGATCCTTAGGCCGGCGCAGGGAATCCAAGACAGCCACTTTTCGCCCCGCCGACCTATCGTCGGTCGCACGAACGCCCAAGCCGGGAGCGCAGGACCACACCTGCGAGTTAACTCCCGATCAAACAACCCAGGAGCTCCTTCCATGACGATGGCCCGCGCACACCTCGTCGACCCCTCCGTAACTCGCTGGTAACATCGAAGATCCGCCGAAGGAGGACTGCGTCGCGCCCTGCGTCCGACGCGCTTTCCTGCTCAGCGAACGACCCACCGACCGCAAACAATGAATCAATGAACGGCTGCGAGAACTTGCGGAAATCTTTGCCATTTCCGTCGGCGGCACAGTGTCTTGGTACCTGGCCGACCGACTCGGAACGGTACGCGACCTGATTAACAACTCCGGGGCGATCATCGATCACGTCGATTTCAGCGCGTTCGGGACGGTGCTGGATGAGAGCAACCCGACGAGTGGCGACCGGATGATGGCCTTCGCGGGGATGGAACGGGACACGGCCACGGGGTTAAATCTTGCCGTTTTCCGGGAGGAGAATCCGGGGACGGGGAGATGGGATAGCCAGGATCCGTGGCAGTTCAAAGCCGGGGATTCGGACCTGTATCGTTATGTTCGCGACTCGCCAACTTCCAGCTCCGACCCGTCCGGAAGAGGGCCTCTCTGGCTCAATTGGTGGACGATCCCCCAGAGTTGGGTCTCGCTACAAGACTCCCGCGGTGGCATGTGGATTTGGATCGCGGCGCCTAACGTTGGCGGGTCGTTGCGGAAGGCCTTACAGAAACTCAAGGATCATGGCTTGAAGGTCAAGAATCTCTTCATCAAGGGACACGGCGGAGATGAGTTGATCCAACTTACCGACGACGTCAAAAATCCTGACGCCTTGGCGGTCCTACAGGGGCGTGTGCTGATAAACGGCGAAGACGTAACCGAACTGCTGAAGGAAGTTACGGACAGACAAACCACAATCGAACTTACCGGCTGCCACACCCGCGAGCTCGCGCAGAACCTTTCGACGGTGCTCGGTGACGGAGTCGGAGTCTGGGGTGCAGCCTGGCGGTGGATTCTTGGAATCCCTCTCACGCCATATACGGTGGGCTCCAGCGTACTATATCGGAACGGCGTCCTATCGCACGATCCGAAATGACCGCGTCGCGGCTCATGCGCGATTGCCCCAAGCTATCAACCGGACGTTCCATGGAAGACCCTCCAGCAGTACTTGACGACGATCACTACAGCTTAGCTGCAGCCCTATTCATCGATCTGGGACGGGCTTCGCCGGCGTGCGGGTCCTTTCTTGTTGCCCCGCGGGAGATTCTTGCAAAACGGAGCCGGTGCCATGCCCAGTGAATCGAGCTGGCCCCCCGCCCGAAGTTACGCGGGCCGCACGGCCGGAGACCGCGGGTTTAGCACGATTTAGTGCCGGCGCGGCCGGCAGTTGGGTTGGACCAGTTCATCAGAGCGTGCATTTCGTGAAGTAGGTCCTTGGACAAGCTCAGTCTGCTCGATTCTGTTTCCAGACTCGGCCATGCCGGATAACATATAGGAACGCGCAACTTCTGCACGGACGAAGAAGGTTGAGCGACCGGCGTCCAGTCGAGCAAATAGCATCCGCCATGTCCGGGTCGGGGTTTGGCCGGGGTGCGTAGCAACGGATGAAAGCAGCCGGCCGAGGGGTCGCCAATTGGCGCAGAACTACACACGGTGATTCTGTACGGCGGTTGCGCGGCGGCAATTGCGGCCACTGCGCTGACCCGACGCCGAAAGCGCGACGCTACGCGACCGTCCCGGGCGAACTTTACCGCGTTCTGGCCGTTTGTCGTAGTGGCAACGCTGGAATCTCTTATGCTCAACGCCAACGGCCATTTGGTCGCCGAGTGGTTACTGCCGGCGCTGACCTGCTTGGCGGTAGTTCTTTTTTGCCCCCCAGGCCCGGTGGCAAGTTGGACGCGGCGCGCACTAGTGTCAGGATCCGTGCTGTTGTGGCTTCATGGGGGCTGGTTGTTGACGAGCGGATACGTTACCCGTGCGAGGCCGCTGTTACCGGGCAGAAGAATTGAATCGACTTGGTTCACGCCATTGACGGGCTTACGTCGGGAGCTCCACGTACAAGAATCGGACCGACAGCAGGCTGCACGCCGCGAGCAACCCGCAGAAGCCAGCACCGGTGGGGGCCAGAAACCGGGAGAGATAAGAAATGGTACGCGCTAATCGCCGTCACGGATGGCGGCGCGGCCGCCGGAGCGCTTTACACGATCACCGACCCCGTGGGCTTGATCACGACCCTCGCATACAGCGGCGGGAAACTGACCACAGTGACCGACCCCGCCGGCAGGGTGACAACCTTTAGCTTCTCAGGTGCCAACCTCGCTTCCATCACCGACCCAGACGGAGCGACGACGTCTTACGGCTATAGTGTTTCGGGTCATTTGATGACGAGCGAGACCAACCCTGACAATCAGACCGCGATGGTGACCTACGACGGCTTCAACCGGATGAGCAGCGAGTCGCTTCTTGGAGGCACCGGCACCGTTTCGATTACACCTGCGCAGGAAGTGGGCTTGGTTTCGGGGGGAACAACGTCGCTCGTTTACCCCTCCCAATTCATCGGAACCGTGAAGGATGCCGACGGGGCAGTCGTCTCCCTGTCCTTCGACCAGAACAGCGGAGTGACCCTTTACGCCGATGGGCTCGACAACGTGACGACCATCACGCTCAACTCGAACGAGCTGCCCGTCACCGTCAAAGACCCGCTCGATAACGTAACGACATATCAATATGACTCTGCCCGCAACGTCACCACGATCACACAGTCAGACGGCGCGACGGAGACAATCCTCTATAACGACAGCTTCGGCATCCCCACCCAGATCGTCGATTTTGACGGCAACGTGACGACATTCATACTAGACAGCGACGGCAACGTGACCCAGGAAATCGACCCTGACGGCCAGAGCCAATATTTCACCTACAATTCCGCCGGGCAGATGCTCACCGACAAAGACGCCCTCGGGGCAACCACGACGTACACGTACAACAGCCTTGGCCGTCTCACGTCCGTCACCGAGCCCGGCACATCGATCGCGACGATCCAGTACGCCTACGACGCAGCCGGCGACGTGACCGCCGTCACCGATGAAGTTGGTGATACAATCACATATACATACGACGCAATGGGCCGCACGCTTACCTCGCAAGACCCAGTGCAGGCCGCCGCGAGCAAGGATGTCTCCTACACTTATAGCAGCATAGCCGCAACCAAAGGATTCACTGGGCTCGAGCGGCGTCTCGCCGCGTGAGGGACGTCCTGACCCGGAGCCCGCGGCATCGTGCCGCGGAGGTTTGACGCATTGGTGCCAATCCCGGAGCTGCGGCCTAGGCCAGCTTCGCGATGTGAGGAGCCAGGCCGGGCACTCGGGCTCGGCCTTGGCCCCTGGGTCGGCGCTCGGGGTGCTCCTCAGCAGAGCCCTATCCTCCGTCCAGGCCAATGGCGATTGTCGCTGCGCCTTGGCTCGGCGCCAATCGCCCGTTGAAGTTGTCTCGTTTGCGCAAACCCGGCCGCGTCCCGCGATGCGTAGCTGCCGGGCTCATCTCCGCGCCTGCCCACTTGGTTTTTGGCCCAGACCAAGTAAAACGGTGTTGCCCCTCGCTGGGATCACGGACACTGGCCCAGCCTGCGAGGGCTAGCCATACCAGCAGCAAGGAACAACACCGTGAACTCATTTGTCGCCAAGCATCGATCGGAAATCAACGGGGTTCTCGAATGTTTTGACCGCGTGATCTTGCGCGGCCATCTTCCCATCGCCGGCGTGGGATACTTTGCGACCTGGCTCTTCTCCAAGCAGATCGCTCTCAATATGAGGGAGCTCTCGGACGGTTGGTGGAACTTCAAGCACGCCGCACCGTGGTTTGCCGAGACCTTAAAGGCACACGCTCGCGCATTGGCTGAGAAGGCGGGCCGCACCTACCGTCATCTATCGCGGCCGGAGCCGATGGAGGAGAACGCTCGCCAACTGGCCCAGCGAGACGGCATCACCGAGGGCCTCGTATGCGTCTATGGGGCGATGGAAACCTGCCGTACTTTCCGCGTGCACTATAGCGACGACGGTCCCAAGATACGTTCGGACCAACGCGTCTGTTTGGTCATCTACTTCTACTGGATGGACCGCGAATTTGGCTTGATGCACGTGAAGCTCCAAACTTGGTTTCCCTTCACGGTGCAAGTATATGTCAACGGCCACGAATGGCTGGCGCGGAAGCTCACCGCTCGCGGGATCGCCTTCGAGAAACACGACAACGCGTTCGTGGAACTGGCTGATGTCGAGAAGGCCAACGAGTGCGCACGGAGCTTCTGGCGGCGCGATTGGCCTAGACTGCTCGATCGCCTGGCCGGCCGGGTCAATCCCCTGCTCAAGGACTGGCTAGCCGGGCAAAACTACTACTGGGTGATCGACCAGGCCGAGTTCTCAACGGATGAATGGCTAGGACATGCATAGTACTCTTGACACAAGCCGGCGGTTTAGGTAACTTACGTCGATCAATCACGCCAGGAGCTCCACCCATGACGATGGCCCGCGCACACCTCGTCGACCCCGCCGTAACTCGCTGGTATCACTGCGTCACGCGCTGTGTCCGACGCGCTTTCCTGCTGAGCGAAGGCCCGCTCGACCGCAAACAATGGATCGATAAACGGCTCGAAGAACTTGCGGAAATCTTCGCCGTCTCCGTCGGCGGGTTCTCCGTGATGGATAACCACCTGCACGTACTGGTGCGCCTCGACCCCGACGTGGCCAAAGACTGGTCCGACGAAGAAATCGTCCGCCGCTGGGGCCGGCTCTTTCCACCTCGCGATAAGTCGCGCGAGCCACTCCCGGTTACCCAGACGTGGGTCCAGTGGCGCTTGCAAGACCCTCAGTGGGTCGCCACCGTTCGCGAACGATTGCAAAGCTTGAGCTGGTTCATGAAATGCCTGAAGGAACCACTCTCACGCCTGGCCAACCGCCAAGACAAAGCCCGCGGCGCGTTCTTCGAAGGACGCTTCAAAAGCGTCGCCATCCTCGACGACGAATCGCTCCTTGCCACCTGTGCCTACATCGACCTGAATCCCGTCGCGGCAGGGATCGCGGAAGTCCCCGAAGCAAGCCCCCACACGTCCATCACCGCAAGAGTCGAACACGTCAAGGAACAAGACCGAATTCCCGACCTGACCGCCGCAAAATCCGGCAGCATCGCCGGATCAAACGCCGCCGCTGGCCTGGAAGAATCCATCTGGCTCTGCCCAGTCGAAGATCGCCGCAAGCTGGATTCATCACGTGAAGGAATGATCGAGGGCTTCTCACTCGGCAACTACGTGCTACTCGTCGAATACACCGGAAGGCTGTTTCGCGACGGAAGGGCCGTAATCTCAGCCGAGCTCACAGGGATCCTCGAAGGACTTGGCTCGACCGCCGAAAGCTGGGGCGCCAGAATGGAAAAACTCAGCAAGGGCCACCTGCTGGGCCGATTCTTCGCAGCCAGCCGCGCGCGCCTACGCGAAGTTGCTGCCCGCCTGGGTGTCCACCACCTGGCCAACCTCGCCGGCTGCCCCGCGCGATAAACGACGATTGCCGCGCACTGTACCCGCCACGCGCCACCCATAACCCGCCCCGTGCACCCCCCCTCCCTTCGTCGATCAGATTGTTCCGCATGCGTGCAGGCGCATTGAGACGTTCCTCCCCGGCGGCGTTCGCCGTGGATTCCAGTCCTATAGGCGGCGTTTTCCGCCATGTATACCTCGTGGCCTCCGCGGCGGTGACCAGCCATCCAACTCCAAAACGTGAATCGCGACGCCGGTCCTTGCCCTCTGGCCCTTCTTGCCCTCAGACTTTCGCCGTGCCAGCTTCGCCCTCCCGGAATCGGGTAAGGGCATTTACGTGACAGTCAGGTCCCCGGTTCCGCTGCCGCCCGAGTACGTCGTATCACCCGCGAAGTTGGCCACGACGGCGTTCGGGTAGGTTCCGCTGGGCTCAGTGTTGGCGACTCCCATCAATGTTGCAATGCCGTTGCTGTCGGTGGTCGTAGAGCCGACGGAGGACCCGTTGAGCGTGAACGACACGGTTTCGTCCGGTATGCCCGCGCTGGTGGAACTGTTGATGAGGGTCGCGGTCAGCGTAGCCGTTCCGCCCGCGGTTGCACTGCCCGAGACGGTGGTTACGCTGGTCGCTGTGCCCGCGACCACGGTGAGGGTGCCGCTGCCACTGCTGCCCGAGTAGGTGGTGTCGTCGCCGGCAAACGTGGCATCGACGGTGTAGGTGCCGGCCGCCAAGGTGTTGGTAATGCCCGACAACGTGGCCACGCCGTTGCTATCGGTGGTTGCGGTGCCGACCGAAGTACCGTTGACCGTGAAGTTGACGGTTTCGCCCGAGATCCCCGCGCTCGTGGAAGTGTCGGTGAGGGTCGCAGTATAAGTGTCCGTTCCGCCGGTCGCTCCACTGCCCGAGACGGTGGTTACGCTGGTCGCTGTGCCCGCGACCACGGTCAGTGTGCCGCTGCCACTGCTGCCCGAGTAGGTGGTGTCGTCGCCGGCAAACGTCGCATCGACGGTGTAGGTGCCGGCCGCCAAGGTGTTGGTAACTCCCGCCAAGGTGGCCACGCCGTTGCTATCGGTAGTCGCGGTGCCGACCGATGTACCGTTGACTGTGAAGGTGACGGTTTCGCCCGAGATCCCGGCGCTGGTGGACGTGTTGGTGAGAGTCGCGGTATAGGTGTCCAATCCGCCAGTCACTCCGGTGCCCGAGACGGTGGTTACGCTGGTCGCAGTGCCCGCGACCACAGTCAGTGTGCCGCTGCCACTGCTGCCCGAGTAGGTCGTGTCGTCGCCGGCAAACGTGGCATCGACGGTGTAGGTGCCCGCCGCCAGGGTGTTGGTAACGCCCGCCAAGGTGGCCACGCCGTTGCTATCGGTAGTCGCGGTGCCAACCGATGTGCCGTCGACCGTGAAGGTGACGGTTTCGCCCGATATCCCCGCGCTCGTGGAAGTGTCGGTGAGGGTCGCGGTATAGGTGTCCAATCCGCCGGTCACTCCGGTGCCCGAGACGGCGGTTACGCTGGTTGCTGTGCCCGCGACCACGGTCAGTGTGCCGCTGCCACTGCTGCCCGAGTAGGTCGTGTCGTCGCCGGCAAACGTGGCATCGACGGTGTAGGTGCCCGCCGCCAAGGTGTTGGTAACTCCCGACAAGGTGGCCACGCCGTTGCTATCGGTGGTTGCGGTGCCGACTGATGTACCGTCGACCGTGAAAGTGACGGTTTCGCCCGAGATCCCCGCGCTGGTGGACGTGTTGGTGAGGGTCGCGGTATAGGTGTCCAATCCGCCGGTCACTCCGGTGCCCGAGACGGCGGTTACGCTGGTTGCTGTGCCCGCGACCACGGTCAGTGTGCCGCTGCCACTGCTGCCCGAGTAGGTCGTGTCGTCGCCGGCAAACGTGGCATCGACGGTGTACGTGCCCGCCGCCAAGGTGTTGGTAACTCCCGACAAGGTGGCCACGCCGTTGCTATCGGTGGTTGCGGTGCCGACTGATGTACCGTCGACCGTGAAAGTGACGGTTTCGCCCGAGATCCCCGCGCTGGTGGACGTGTTGGTGAGGGTCGCGGTATAGGTGTCCAATCCGCCAGTCACTCCGGTGCCCGAGACGGAGGTTACGCTGGTGGCAGTGCCCGCGACCACAGTGAGGGTGCCGCTGCCGCTGCTTCCGGAGTAGGTGGTGTCGTCGCCGGCGAACGTGGCATCAACCGTGTAGGTGCCCGCCTCCAGGGTGTTGGTAACGCCCGACAACGTGGCCACGCCGTTGCTATCGGTGGTTGCGGTGCCGACCGAAGTACCGTCGACCGTGAAAGTGACGGTTTCGCCCGAGATCCCCGCGCTGGTGGAAGTGTTGGTGAGGGTTGCGGTATAGGTGTCCAATCCGCTGGTCACTCCGGTGCCCGAGACGGAGGTTACGCTGGTGGCCGTGCCCGCGACCACAGTGAGGGTGCCGCTGCCACTGCTGCCTGAGTACGTGGTGTCGTCGCCGGCAAACGTGGCATCAACGGTGTAGGTGCCCGCCGCCAGGGTGTTGGTAACTCCCGACAACGTGGCCACGCCGTTGCTATCGGTGGTCGCGGTGCCGACCGACGTACCGTCGACCGTGAAGGTGACGGTTTCGCCCGAGATCCCCGCGCTCGTGGAACTGTTGGTGAGGGTCGCGGTATAGGTGTCCAATCCGCTGGTCACTCCGCTGCCCGAGACGGAGGTTACGCTGGTGGCAGTGCCCGCGACCACAGTGAGGGTGCCGCTGCCGCTGCTGCCGGAGTAGGTGGTGTCGTCGCCGGCGAACGTGGCATCAACCGTGTAGGTGCCCGCCTCCAGGGTGTTGGTAACGCCCGACAAGGTGGCCACGCCGTTGCTATCGGTGGTTGCGGTGCCGACCGAAGTACCGTCGACCGTGAAGGTGACGGTTTCGCCCGAGATCCCCGCGCTCGTGGAACTATTGGTGAGAGTCGCGGTATAGGTGTCCAAACCGCCGGTCACTCCGCTGCCCGAGACGGAGGTTACGCTGGTGGCAGTGCCCGCGACCACGGTGAGGGTGCCGCTGCCACTGCTGCCGGAGTAGGTGGTGTCGTCGCCGGCAAACGTGGCATCGACGGTGTAGGTGCCGGCCTCCAGAGTGTTGGTAACGCCCGACAAAGTGGCCACGCCGTTGCTATCGGTGGTCGCGGTGCCGACCGATGTACCGTCGACCGTGAACGTGACGGTTTCGCCCGAGATCCCCGCGCTGGTGGAAGTGTTGGTGAGGGTTGCGGTATAGGTGTCCAATCCGCCGGTCACTCCGCTGCCCGAGACGGCGGTTACGCTGGTGGCAGTGCCCGCGACCACGGTGAGGGTGCCGCTGCCACTGCTGCCTGAGTAGGTGGTGTCGTCGCCGGCAAACGTGGCATCGACGGTGTAGCTGCCCGCCGCCAGGGTGTTGGTAACGCCGGACAACGTGGCCACGCCGCTGCTATCGGTAGTCGCGGTGCCGACCGATGTACCGTCGACCGTGAAGGTGACGGTTTCGTCCGGTATGCCCGCGCTGGTGGAACTGTTGGTGAGGGTCGCGGTGTAGGTGTCCAATCCGCCGGTCACTCCGCTGCCCGAGACGGCGGTCACGCTGGTGGCGGTGAGGTTCGAGCTGACGGTGAGGTCGCCAGTTCCGACGCTGGTCTTCTCTTGAATGCTTCCCGCGTAGTACGCGAAGACGCCCCCTGTGTCTGTGCCGACCGAGTCCGATGTCGGGACGCTGGATAAAGTTGCGACTCCGTCGCTGTCGGTTGCGGCGATGCCGGCAAACGCACCGTCGAGCGTGAAGTAGACCGCCACGCCCGAAATCCCGGTGCCGCTCGACGTGGTAAGTGTTGCCGTCAAGGTCGCGAGTCCACTGCTCGCGGCGCCGGAGACGGCGGTCAGGCTTGAGGCGTCGCGGTTGTCCACCGTTTGAGGCGCAAATCCGTGTCCGGAGCTGATCGACTCGGCGATCGCACCCTGGGGTCCGAAGATCCCGGTCGTATCGTAGATCGCGGCGTCGAACGCCGTGATCGCGCTGCTGATCGACGACTGCGCGTCGGAGCTGCTCATCGACGCGATCGAGCTGGCCGTATTCTCGAGACTGATGACCGCTTGATCGACGGTATTCGAGACATTCGGATGTGTGACCTGCGCCGAGGCGTGAATATCGGTCTGATAGGCCAGGGTTTCGGCCAGCATCGTCGTGCTCGCCTGCGCAGATGTGAGCGGCGTCGTTGCCGAGGCGCTCAAGCTCTGTGCGAGCGTTGTCAGGTCGGATTCAAAGTTCTGGGTTACAGTGGCGTATCCGGAAAGCGGTGTCGACAGAGAGAAGACCGGACCGTCGGTCAACGCATCGATGGCGGCCTGGGCTTGTGTCATCAAGTCAGAACTCGAAATCAGCCCGACCGACTCCTGCTGATTCAGCGACGTCTCGTCCGCCACGATCCGCTCTCCCTGGAGCTGCAGCAGCGTGTCGACATTGGGGAACTCGGGCAAAAGCTGGCTGTCGACACTCGTCCCGTAGCTCGCCACCAGGCTCTGCACTTCTTGGACAAACCCGTTGCCATCGACCGTGCCATCCGTCAGATCGGTGAGCGGCCCGCTCGTGAGCTGCGATGCCAGCGCGGTGACCATGCGCTCAATCCCGGCAGGGGCCGTATCGTGGCCCTGATTCGCCAGCGCAATCAAATCGGTGAGCGACGGTGCGCTGAACGTCTCGGTCGAAGCCGCCAGAAGCGCCCTTCGCTCGAGCGCCTCAACCCGAAAGACCCTGCCGACGCGCGCACGCGACCGTTGCATTCGTTTTCTATGGATGCCCATCGTTCTCACCTGTCCGGTCTGTTGGTTGCGATTCAGTGGTTAGTGCATCAGTGAACAAAACCTACGTCATTCATGCATCACAGTGTGCAATCATAGTGGCGCGCGGTGTGCACAATGGGGTAGTCGCAAAAGACGGAGCGTCCCGACGACGAGCTGGGTTCAATCCGCGGCAGTTAACAAAAAAAAACACAAATCCGAGCGCAACGGTATGACGGAAGGGTCGGCATCGTTCCACGGTCGCGACGCCAAGATGGCACCGTTCCAGGCCGCGCAGCACGTAGGGTGGGCGCAACGCACCGTTCGTAATCCCATGTCTGAAGCCGGGTTACACCAGCGCCACGAACGCGCCGGTGGGCCGGTTGTTGCGTGCGCTACCTACCAAGCTGATAATTGCTTGCGCCTGGGAACGCATCCTGGCAGCGACCGTGCCTTCGATTCCAAGAGATCCGGTCGATGTATGGCAGCGCAGCGGCAACGACACCTCAAATCAGAAACCACAGGAGATGCTTCATGCGGTTCCGCCACCAAGGTTTCGCCCTGCCGTTGGCCTTTCTCCTCGCATCGGCTGGCGCATTTGCCCAGGGCCCGAAAGACGACGAATCGATCATGCGGGTTCCGATGGCCGGGCCGGAGTTCGTCATCATCACGCGGGTCGACCCGGACGGGACGATCGTTCTCGGGCCTTCCGACTCGGCGCCACCGCAGGTCCGCGACATTTTGGGCACCTACTACGCCGAGGGGCTCTACCTCCTTGTCACCAACGATTCAAAACCCGCAAGCGCAGCCGCGTGCTTCGCGTGCAGATCACCGACGTGGCCGCCGGATCGGTGTTCACTCTGAAAACCGGACCACAGGCGGCCGCGCGCGTGCGGGTCAACGACATGGCCAGGCTGGTGCGTCCGCTTCCCGCGACGACCGCCCGGCTCCGTGCGCTGCCGGACGAAATCCCGCTCCTGGCCGAGCGGTCCGGCTCAAACGCAATGGAACCCGATCCACGCGAGGACGTCGCCCGCGCCCGGTCGATCAACAACCTGAAACAGATCGCTCTGGCAGTACACAATTTCATTTCGGTTCACGGCAAGTTGCCCCCGGCCGTCATCTTCGGGCCCGACGGCAAGCCGTGGCATTCCTGGCGCGTCTTGCTGCTCCCATACCTCGAGCGCGTCGACCTCTACAACGCCTACGATTTCAGCCAGCCCTGGGATTCCCCCAAGAACAAGGCGCTTCTCGACAAGATGCCGGACGTTTACCGTGACCCGATTCATGGCGACAAGAAAGAGCCCTTCACACACTATGCCGCATTCGTCGGTCCGACATCCGTTTTCCGGCCCGAGGGAGCGAAACAGATCGACCCCAAGAGCCCGCCGTTGGCCGGTGGCTCAATCGGCATCCAGAACATCACCGACGGTACGTCCAACACCGTGATCGCGAGTTCCGTCGAGCCTGCCCGCAAGATTCCCTGGACCAAGCCCGAAGACATCGACGTCGGCCCCGCTTTCAAGGGCTTCGGCCCACCCGGAGGCATCGCCGCCCCCTACAAGTTCCGCGGCGCTGGCGGCGGCAAGGCGGCGCCGTTCATGTTTTGCGACGGCAGCGTCCGCATGATCGGAGCATCGGTCAGACCACAAGTGCTCGCGGCGCTTCTCACCTGCGCCGGTGGTGAGGTTATCGCGAACGACTCGTTTCCCACCGAGGCGGCGCCACGACAGTCCGAGATCAGAACGCTCAAGATCCGACTCAACGGCGCCAGAGCAACGGCCACAGTCGAGCCGCAGGCTCTTGAGTCGCGTTGAGCAAGCAATAAACGATCTAACGGGCCCGTCACCGGCCCACAAACTCCGCGAGCGGCGCAAATGAGGGACACTTTCTCTCGAGTTTGCTCAGATCGATGAAGGCTGCGACCCGAGCGTTATGCAGCGCCGGAACATATAAAGGCTTCGAGCCCCCCGTCTCGATTCTCTGACCAGCCACTCCTTCGGGCTCGATATCCTTTCCGGCGCAGCCACAGCCGGAATCGACAACGAGCGAATGACGCGTGTGATCGCACTTTCGTCGGCAATCATCCAAGCTTCAAGTTCTTGAACGGGCACGACGATCTGACTATCGAATGCCGCGCAGCGGGCGTCCCGAAAGCGCCGTTCGCATGGCCGCCTTGAGACTTGCAACATCAAGTCCGTCCGAATCGTGACAGACGATGAACCGGTCGGCGCCCTTCATCGAAAACTCCTGGATTATCCGGCATGCCTTCCGTCTCAGTGCACCACATCCGCCGAATCCCTTGCGAAGTATCTTCTGATTGTCGATGCCACTTATGCGTTTAATGAGAATTGCGAGCGCATCGACGTCCGAGCTATCCTCGCCGAGAACTGCGAACATGGCTTTTAATGGTCCGATAGCTCAAGGTACTCGGAAAGCGATCCGCTGTTTTTCGGAACTTTGCACACGATCATTGGCGCGAGACGATGCCATTCCGTAGTTCATTCGGCTCACGAGTATTACTTCCTCGGGACGAAGAACGTCCAGAACTTCTGGAGAATGCGTAGTGAAAATGATTTGAGAGTTTCCGGAGTACGACCGGAACACGTCGATTAGTTTGCGAAGAAGCTCGGGATGAATAGAGTCCTCGAGTTGCTCGATGAGCATGAGCGATCGCTTGTCGAAAAGTAGCGATGCCACGGCTCGGATAGCTCGGCGAGTGCCTAACGATAACTGGGAAAACGGAAATAGCAAACCCGCGCCTCCCATGTGGCTCGCCGGTTGGAACGTGATCAGATAGTACGACTCCGCGCCGGCGGACTGAACAGCTCGTCCGCCATTGGGTGCGGACATCGTGTTCACTTCAAAGTGGTCGATCAAGTCCAGCCCTTCGGGCCCGATCAACTGCTTGAATTCCTGGAGCATCTCCGGGTCCTCTTCGGACATGTAAATCAATCGAAATCCGACCGATTCTGTCAGTCCTCCCCCGCTCTTGAACCGCCCTAGCCAGTCCCTGTAGTGCCGTTCGGGAATGAAATCCGATGCATCAGGACGTTCTCCGAGCGAGTAGTATGACACCCCGGCGAAAAACGTTGAGACCGGGATGAGGCTCTTGTGAAGAGGGTCATCTGCCGGCAGCAGCGACGACAGGGCCGCTATCGAAGAAGCGAATCGCGACACCCTAATTGGGTCGGCCCTTCCAGCGATTGTGATCTCTTCGCCCACTCTGGTATAGAGTTCGACAAAGCTGTTTCCACAGTGAGCGGCCCGCACGTGCTCCGAGGCAGTGAATTGGCCGCCCTCCGCGAGCGACGTCGCGACGGACGGAGCCTCGAAAAAGTACTCGAACACTGATTCGTCGATACTCAGAGTGCGCGGACGGAATGACTGTCGTTTACCTTATCGTCCGCGTACGTCTCAACCCGGATCGGACCGGAGGGCCGTGCCAATTCGGCCAACCACTCGATGCACTTTAAGATGTTGGTCTTTCCTACCCCGTTCTTTCCAACGAGAGCGCTCACGGTCTCGTCGAACAACAGCTTCGTCGATCGGCACGATCGATAATTCTCGATCTCGAGTGATTTCAGCATGGCGCTCACCTGCGGCGTCCTGCCCGTCGACTTTTCGTTTCAGCCACAATCCTCAAGTTTACACCTCAGTCGGCCCCCGTTGTAAGCATGCACAGCGTCCCCACGATCGCCCAAACGCCGTGATTGAACGCCTGAAGCTCAAAACTGGCCTGCACCCATCAGTCTGCAACGCCGGTGACCGGATCACGAGCCGCCGATGCCTCAGTCCGTTCTCGATCGAACACCCTTCTCCTCGCGGGTCGCGCTCCCACTGTCCAGTTCCCCGTGCCAGATGGCCCGAATCGCCTCCTCGACCACAGCTTCGTTTCCGGCCGGCTCACGTCGGGCACCGACGCATTCCGTCCCCACTGATTCACCCGCTTGCCGTCCGGGTAGAGCATATCGGCGTACCGGAAATTCCTTTTCTTCACGAGCTGGCCCAGGGCCAGAAACGCCCATTCCGGCACCGGCACCTGATCGACGTGCGTGCTGACGATCTCGAAGATACACGCCTGCAAAATCATATCCGGGTCGGCCGCGTGCACCTTGGGTACTTGCTGCTTGGCCCGCTCGAGGTTCCGCACCAATTCGCCCTCGCGACCCCACAGGCAGAGCCCCCGCCCGATGAACTTGGCCCCGGTTTCCTTGAGCATTCGAATGTTGTCGTCAAGATCACCGCGGCCATTGAGCAGGCCCTCCATCGAGATGGAGCGGGAAAGGTAATTCTCGAGCACCTCCCGCGAGATCGTGCCGTCGAACTCATAATGCCGGGGTTTTGGAGCCGAGCGAACCTCTCCCGTGCCGCCAGCCATTCCGGCAAAGCTGATAGCGCAAGGGACGATCCACGATAATGTGAAAAGCAGTCGGGTTGCCTCGCGCAGTGGGACCATGCCGGATTATGAGGTCGTACCGCCTTGTTCGCAAGAAACCGTCGATCAGAGAGTTCAGGAACCAGCGGCACGGTTGCACCTCCGCACGACTGCTCGCAGATTCAGAAGCGACTGCGCCAGAGGCAGAGAAACACGCGTCGAAACTCTTATGTGTCTGAAATATCGCGACATTGAAAAACGACAATGTCCGGTTGACGATACAGCGCAAATCGGACATAATGTAGGCCGTGATCGGAAATCAAACCGGGAACGGAGAATTCAAATTGTATTATATTGTATTGCGAATCAGAGCGTCCGAGGCGCTTTATGCCTTACAGCCTTCAATTGCCGCCCGGTCTGCGATCCAGTGGTTGGAAAGTTAAGATTCGTGATCGAGAGCGACTTGAACCGCCGCACGTCACGATCATCAACAGGACAAAGACGTGGAGGCTCTGTTTGCGGACGAAGTGTTTTTTAGATGTTGGCCAAAGTTGGACAGATCTGCCAGACGGTCTCGAACAACTGATAGAGAATTCGTGGGAATTGCTGCGGCGCGAATGGGACAGCTTATACCCGCACAACCCCGTTGGCGGTCAGGAATCGAATGAAGAGCCGAGTGAGTAACCTGTACTGGCTGGGCGACCCGAGCAGGTGGCACATCCTCGTGCAAGAGGAGTCTGACCGCGCCGCGGCTGCTCTGCCGGAGCGGCCGGGGAGACTGAATCGTCAGACGTGGCTCTCTGACGAAAAGGACATTGGTCGGGCGATTTCTTCCGCCGGAAGGAATGCGTCTTGGGTTGTATGCCAACCGGAATTCGCCGAAAAGTTGGCTCGCGAGATCTGTTCGTCGGTCTCCGTTCCACGAATCACTGGAACCCGTGCCACCGGCGCCGCGAGTCGGAGGCGGCGTCCCAGGGAATTGGGACGTTTGCTGTTATTGACCGCGCCACTTCCGGAAACGTTGCCAATGCTGAAGGGACGCTTTACTCGTGTAGTCGGTGAGGTGTCTAACTATCGGTTTCTGGACGTACCCGATCTTGCTGAGATCTTTTCAGCTTCGACACCAAGAGACTTCTTCATCGGCGCGGCAGTTGACACGAATGCGAGAGGAATCGCGCTGGTTCGAGGGGATCTCTCGCAGACGACACTTCCGTTCGAGTTCTTCAGCAATTTCCCTTCCGTCGAGCGCCCAACTTTCGACGACGTCGAGGTTATCGATTGCGGCCAGACGCTTCGACTTGGACGCCACGAAGCGTCGATTGAATCGATCTTGTACGAGATCGATCCGGATTTCCGGCATAGGTCGAATGCGTCACGCAGGGACAACAACTCGTCGTTCGGAGCTTGCCTTAGACGACTGCGGAAGCAGAGGGGGCTCAGGCAATCCGACTTTGAACCAGAGATTTCAGCCAGAACAATCAGTCGAATCGAGCAAGGTCTGGATCACGCGCCACGCGACAGGTCGCTTCGTCTGATTGAGAAGAAGCTCAGTGTGCCGCCGGAATCCATCCCGACCTACTGACCTGAACACAGGGTGCCGAGATCGGGCTGATTTCCTTTGCCCAACCTGCCCCTCAAAACTCCGCATTCCCCGGCGTCCGCGGGAATGGAATCACATCTCGGATATTCACCATCCCGGTCACATACACGATCGTTCGCTCGAACCCGAGCCCGAAGCCGGCGTGCGGCACCGTGCCATAGCGCCGCAGGTCTCGGTACCAGTTGTACTGCTCCTTTGACAGCCCGATCTCGTCCAGCCGCGCGTCGAGCATATCGAGCCGCTCTTCGCGCTGCGAGCCGCCGATCAGCTCGCCGATGCCGGGCGCTAGCACGTCCATCGCGGCCACGGTCTTGCCGTCGTCGTTCACCCGCATGTAAAACGCCTTGATCTGCTTGGGATAATTCATGACCACGATCGGCCGCCCCACCAGCGTCTCGGTCAGATACCGCTCGTGCTCGGACTGAAGATCGATTCCCCACTTCACGGGGAACTCGAACTTCTGCCCCTTGGCGACCGCTGCTTCAAGCGCCTTGACGGCATCGCCATACTCCATTCGCTCGAACGTCGCGTCGATGAACGATTCGAGCCGCTTGATGCAATCCTTGTCGATATGCTCGGCGAAGAACGCCATGTCGTCCGGGCGTTCATCCAGCACGGCACGGAAGAGATACTTGAGGAAGTCTTCGGCTAAGTCGGCATTGTCCTTCAAATCGGCGAAGGCGATCTCGGGCTCGATCATCCAGAACTCGGCGAGGTGGCGGGTCGTGTTCGAATTCTCGGCGCGGAACGTGGGCCCGAATGTATAGACCTTGCTGAGCGCCAGGCAATATGCCTCGACATTGAGCTGGCCCGAGACCGTCAGGCTCGCCGGCCTGCCGAAAAAGTCGGCCGAGAAATTCACGTGGCCGTGCTCGTCGCGCGGGAGATTGGCGAAGTCGAGCGTCGAGACGCGGAACATCGCACCGGCGCCTTCGGCGTCGCTCGTCGTGATGATCGGCGTGTGCACCCAGAAAAATCCGCGCTCGTGGAAGTATCGGTGCACGGCCATCGACAGGCAGTGCCGCACCCGGGCAACCGCGCCGAACGTGTTGGTCCGCGGCCGCAGATGCGCCACCGCACGCAGGTGCTCCATCGTGTGCCGCTTGGCCGAAACCGGGTAGCTGTCCGGGTTCTCGACCCACCCGATCACCTCGACGCGATCGGCCTTGATCTCGAACTTCTGACCTTTTCCCTGCGATGGCACGAGCGTTCCTTCGGCGCGCACCGCGCAATGCGTGGTCAGGTGCAGGATCTCGCTCTGATAGTTCGGCAGCGTCGCTTCGGCCACGACCTGGATCGGGTCGAAGCATGAGCCGTCGTGGACGTGCAGGAACGAAAGCCCCGCCTTGGAGTCGCGCCGCGTGCGAATCCAGCCCTCAACCGTCACCGGCGCACCCGCCTCGAGCCCGCCGGCCAGTATCTCCTTGACCGTATGATGAGTCATCCAAACCTCTTAGAATATTTGACAACAATCTCGATGCGAACGCGTGATGGTTCCACGACTCCCCGCCGGCCGCTGCGCAGGGGTGAACCCCGTCTCCTGATCATCCCGGAGTGACTCCCACTTCTCAAGTGCTGAGGGCGGTTTGAAGAAATTCGGAAAAAGTGTATTGGACGAGCGCTGGCCGGGCATTACCTGCATCTCCGGGGCAGGCGGACAACCGAGGAGTCGAGAGGGGCTGGCAAGATGGAGAATCGACGACAGATGCCCGCGCTTGAGCACATGCGCACACTCTCGGGCGCGGGTGCCCTGGGAGGGCAATCGGACTTGCGACTGCTCGAGCAATTCTCGAACGGCCATCGCGAAGCGGCCGAGGCGGCTTTCACGACCCTGGTCGAGCGGCACGGGCCGATGGTCCTGCGCGTCTGCCGCAGCGTCCTGGGCGACTCGCACGACATTCACGACGCTTTTCAGGCCACGTTCCTGATCCTGGTGCGAAAAGCCGGCTCGCTCTGGGTGCGCGATTCGCTGGGCCCGTGGCTGCACGGCGTGGCCCTCCGCGTGGCGAACAAGGCGAAAGTCGCCGCCGCCCGACGCAAAGCCCACGAGCGCAAGGGCGGCGAGATCGCCGTTGAGACGAAAACAGTGCGTACCCCTCCGGATGATCTTGGCCGCACGCTCCACGACGAGATCGAGAGGCTGCCTGGCAAATACCGGGCACCGATTGTGCTGTGCTACCTCGAGGGCCAGACCCACGAAGGAGCGGCTTCCGCTCTGGGATGGCCGGTCGGCACCGTTCGAGGTCGACTGGCCCGCGGTCGCGACCTGCTTCGCAATCGGCTGGTCCGTCGCGGAGTCGCACCGTCGGCTATTGCAGCCGCCGCGATGCTCTCGGCCGAGGAGGCCTCCGCAGCGCCGGTTTCGGAGCCACTCGTCCAGGCCGTGATATCGCTCGTAGCCGAACGATCGGCGGGCGTTGCCCCGGCCGCAGTGGCCGCCCTTGCGGACGCCTCGCTGAGGATGATGACCATCGCCAAGCTCAAGACTCTCATGATCGTGGTTGCGCTCGGACTGATCGCGGCCGGGTTCACTGCGGCGGCCCGCGAGAGGCTCGCACGCAACGGCGAAGAACCAGCCCCGCTGTCCGCCCAGCCGGCCCAGGCCACCACCGACCCGGCCCAGACCACCCCCGAGACATGGCCCGTCAACACCTTGGTACGCGGGAAAGTGGTCGACCATCGCGGCACGCCTGTCTCCGGCGCCGACGTCTTGCTGCTCGGCGAAGAAAAGCTCACTGTCTACGCGAATCCGGGCCCACGCCCAGACACGATCCGCTATAGCATGTCCTTGCAATCCAATTCCGTGCCCACGGTCAAGACCGACTCCCAGGGGCGATTCTCATTGAAACGAGTGACAACCCCCGCCAATCGCATCGCCGTGGTCTGCGAAAGCATGCTGCTTTGGGAAGTCACGCGCAAGCAGGCCGGCAGCACGAGCCTCGTTTTGATCACCCTGCCCGAGCCGGGAGAGCTCTTGCTCCGCGCCGATATTCCCGAGAAGCCGGACAAGCTCGAATACTGGATCGTCGGTCGGCCGGGCAGCCGCGTCGACTGGGAGTCCGACTGCGTTTTCTATCGCGGGATCGAAGTGCCGAACCCGGGGCAACGCGTCGTCAAGCCCCTGCCGCCGGCTCAATACGCCGTCGAGCGCCAGGGCCTCACCCCGACCGGAATTCAAACCAACATGATGAACCTGGCCGAACGGCGATTGCTGGTGGTCAAGCCGGGCAAGCGGACGGAATCGAGCTATGACCGAAAAACGGGACGAGTTGTCGAGGGCCGCGTCCGCGGTCTCGAGCAGGTCAAGCTCCGCTATGCCTTGGTCACCATCGGCTACCTGGGGCCGGAAGAACAGATTCGGCGCATCGGCAAGCTGTCGCAAATGCAAACGACGTTCGATGTGATCCCGATCTCATCCGACGGCAAGTTCACCACGCCACCGCTCCCACCCAACAAATACCGGTTCGGGCTCACGGCGATGCGCGCCTCGACCCCGGCCGAAAGCGAGCAGGCTTACGACTTCGAGACGTCCGTCACGGTGGTCGTGCCAGCCACGGGCGCGGTGCCTCCGGTTGCGATCGATGCCAAACCGAGGGAGGCTCGCCCAAGCGTCCCCCGCAAGAAGGCACCCGACCCCAAAAAAGCCCGCCTGGAAATTCACGCCCGCGATGAACTGGGCGCTCCCGTCAAGGACTTTGAAGCCCAGCTTTACACTCAAAGCAACGCTTCGTACCAGGCCGCCATGGGAACCGACGGCCTGGCCGTCCTGGCGGGCGACGAGTTGAAAACCTGGACCCACGGCGATCTGGTGGTCTATGCGGGTGGTTTTGCCTCAACGATTGAAGAGATCGGCCCGATCCAGGGCCTGCGCAAGGTCGACGTCACGCTGAAGCACGGCAAGCAAGTCCGGCTGCGGGTCCGCGACTCTTCGGGCAAGCCGATTCCGGCGAAGTTGATGCCGCTGCCCCAGGTTTATCTGGCGAAGCATCGGCGCAACGCGTGGTCTGCGTCCGTCATCAAGGACGACTCGATGCGAGCGAGCAGCATCGCGGCGACCAACTTCCTGAACATCAGGCGCGAAGACGGAGGAGACTTCGTCTTTAACATTCGCCCCGACGAGCCCTCGCCCCTCTACTTTGGCTTCAACCACCCGGACCTGGTTCGCTACTACGAGCGCGGGCCCGTAACCGCTTCGGAGCTGGCCGGCGGCACCTGGGACGTTGTGCTGCCTCAGCCCGCGACACTAGAAATCTCGCTAAAAGCGACTCAGCGACGCCGACAGGACACCACCGTTCGCAGCCGGTTTTTTCAGCTTGATGCCGAGTCTTCCGGGCGTCGAGACCAGCGTGCCCGTTCTGGAATCCGGCGAGCTAAAGGAACCGGGGTGGCGAGCGACGCTCTCGCGGGTCGCACCTGGCGCATATGATGTCTTCGTCCAAACCAAACCGCGCGACGCATCGGCCAGGCCAACCGGCCTCGAGGCTCTGCCGGGTTACTTTCACGACCGCCGTCGCATCGACTTGAAGCCGGGCGATCGGTCTGCGATTGTCTTCGAGCCGAAGCCGCTCGATGCCGGAGCTTGGCGCGGCAATCGTGCGGCCAGCGTGCGCATTCGCCCCGCCGGCGATCGATCAGTCGGCGGAAAGGCATTTCGTGTGTCGTACATACTGCCCCAGTACGGTGGCCTGCTCGTCAACGCGGGCAAGCTTCCGCCCGACGGGCGGATCGCGCTGGAAGGGATCGCGCCGAGCGGCAAGGATCCGTCTGATGGTGAGTACATGGTCGAAGTCGACGGTGATTACCTTGGCAAGTTCGCCGTGAAGGACGAGGCCGGCCCCCAGGAATTCTCTTTTCGCATTCCTCCAAGCGCGGGCGATCTTCTACCTGAAGGAACAGCCCAAGACCTGGCCACCGGCCAGCCCGTACGTACCAGCGAATTCCGCGGCAGGCTGGTGTTCCTCGAGTTCTGGGCGACGTGGTGCGGCCCCTGCCGTGAGCCGATGGAGCACTTGGTTGCGCTCGGCCAAGCGCCGAGGCTCGTCCTGGGGAAATGACGTGGCGCTTGTCGCCGTGGGCATCGACAAGGATCGTGAAGAGCTTCGCCGGCACGTCCAGGAGCACGGCGGAGCGCCGATCCGATATCTCTGGAGCCCGCAGGACGGCGTCGCAATGGCCGGCTCCGCTTACGCCGACTACGTGATCTCGGGTGTGCCGACGGCTTTCCTGATCGGCCGCGACGGTCGGATCATCTGGCGCGGCCATCCCGCAAAGTTCGAGCTCGAGCAAAAGATCGACGAATTGATCGGCCACAAAAAGTAATCCGAGCGCATCTCACTTGCAGCAAGCGGCCAGAGGCGCAGCACACTCGAGCCCAGGAGGCTCGAGATGCAATCGAGACGACGCGCCGGCTGGTACGTTCTTGCCATCATCGCACTCTCGCCAGGTGCCGCGCCTGCGCAAGGTGTTGATCCCAAGCCCAAGCCGCTGTTCCGCGACTTCATGGGGCTGAACGTCCACACCGTTCAATTCAAGACCGAGCTTTACAAGCCGGTCACGAAACGCCTGCGTGATTATCACGGATTCAAGTGGGACGTCGGCGACGACACCGATTACTACCCGCGATTCCCCTTCGCCCGCAACCGCGTCGACTGGGAAACCATGTACGGAAGCTGGAACAAGGCCGGTTACTCGATCGACGTCAGCCTGATGTTCGACGACACGATGCCCACCGCCTGGAAGAACCTCGAGCGTGACGCCTGGGCCTTTGGCTTCCAATTCGCAAGATTCTTCGGACCATCCGGAAATCAGAAGCTCGTCGAAGCCGTCGAGATCGGCAACGAGCCGGGCAAATACGACGATAAGACCTATCGCGCCCTCTTCGAGAGCTGCGCACAAGGAATGCGCCGCGGCGATCCCAAACTGCTGATCTCGACCTGCGCGGTCTATGCGCGGCCGAGCGGGCCATACCACAAGAACATCGCCACCGTCAAAGGACTCGAATCGCTCTTTGACGTGATCAATGTTCATTCCTATGCGGAGGCCGAAGGATATCCGACTTGGCGTCGAAGCTATCCTGAGGACGCAAAACTCGAATTCCTGCCAAAGATCCACGAGGTGATCTCGTGGCGCAATCAGAACGCACCCCGCAAGCAAATCTGGCTCACCGAATTCGGCTGGGATTCAACAACCAAGCCCCAGGCAAAGGAAGGCGACTTCAAGAAATGGGTCGGTGTGACGGATCTTCAGCAAGCGCAATACCTGGTGCGTGCGTTTCTCGTCCTTTCCGAGCTGGACCTCGATCGCGCCTTTATCTTCTGGTTCAACGACGAAGACTTGGCGTCGGTGCACGCGTCGTCGGGTCTCACGCGTCACTTTCAGCCCAAGCCATCGTTTCACGCCGTCGCGCATTTATTTGCCAGGCTAGGCGACTATCATTTCACGCGTGCGGTCACGAAGAAACCGGGCGAGCTAAACGTCATGGAATATCGGCACGGCACGCAGCCCGATCGCGCGATCTGGGCCGCGTGGTCACCCACGGGGGCAGGCCGGAAGGCCAGCACACGCCTCCCCATCGGCAACGCCACAATCGAACGCGCCGAACGCATGCCAATCACCGTCTCGCCCGAACCCGTGCGCTGGACCACGCCAGTCACCGGCGAGATCGAGCTAGAAATCAACGAAAGCCCAATCTATCTCTGGCTCAAATTGTAGGGTCCGCCATTGCGGACCGATTCCATTCGCGCCATCGCTTCTCACGGAACAATGGACTTCAAATTGAACCGAACGCCCTTCTTGAACCCCACCCCCGCCGGCGCATTGCCGGCCGGCATCCCGGTCATATCAGCCGTCTGCGTGACGCGGTCCGTCGTCTCGATCAACCCCATGCTTCCCTCCCGCGTCACATAAATGAACGCGGCATTGGCGTCCGGCACGGTTTGCTTCGATTCCTCATCGAAATGCACGAGCAGCTCCCTGACATCGTGCCCTTTCGGCAGCGTGCCCGACGCAATCAGCATGTCGAACTTTCGCAAGTCACGCCCGCTGATCTCCCAGGCCCTCATGCCAAAGGACCGCAGCACAAAGGTTTCGGTTCCGTCCGGCGCACGATGGGTCATGCACATCAAGTCAACGCCGCTCTTCTCGGCCCAGGCCGCGAGTTGCTTGAGATCAAATCGCCCCTCGTCTCTGGGAATATGCGTGGGCCATGAGGGGTGCGCTCCGGTGTCGAGATCGGTGAAGTACTCGGTGTACTGCCCTTCCTGAGCTGCCGGAGAAAGCACCGCGCCGATCGTGTGGTTTTCCGTGTGAGCTTTCGGCCCGAGCACCGTGGGTGCGGCAATTATCGGCTCGTCTTGCGCCGGGAAGTTGACCTTCTGATACGCGGCGTCGCTGACGAAGTCTCGCCAGTGCTCCTCCCACCACGTCTGCCATCGCCGGGCCTGCCGCATAAAGAGCCTGCGTTGCAGCGACTGCCGGTGCGGATCATCGCTGCGGCTGAGCCCGAACAGCTCGGAGTCATCGAAGTTCTGGCCCGTCAGCTTTTGCAGCGCCCCGGAGATTTCGCGCTCGGGACGTCCGAAATCGAAATACCGTCCCCGCCCGACTGGTCTGTCTCTCAAATCGTTCTTCTGCATGAACTCCGCAATCGCTGCGTCGGCGACGATCAACCCGTAATCGCTGCTACTCGGTTGGAGCGTCTTCGGAATCGCCCGGATCAGCGCGGGAACCGCTCGCGGGTCTCCAATCGCTCGCAGTGCAAAGCCCAGACGCCGCAGCGTCCGATCTTCGGTGCTCCGGTCGAGCTCGTCGCAAACCTGAGGCACCGCTTGGGGCCCGAGCGCGACCAGCTCCCGCATGAGCGAGCACCATAACTCCTCTTCGTCAACCGTGTGACTGAGCTTGCGGAATTCGGCGAGAATCTGACTGGTGCGGTCTACCGGTTTGATCGAAAGCGCCGCGACCACCTTCCGCGCTGCATTCATCTTCTCTTCAGGCGTCAAGCGCGGCGTGACCAGCATGTTGTAGTGGGTTGTCTCGCCCTCCTTCACCACGACCGCGGGCTGCTTGGTCGTATTCCATGCCATGCGATCGCCTTGAAGAGTGACGAAGTAAGGGAAGTTCTCGCCCGCCGCCGTGCGCAGAGTGTACCGGCCATTGCGATCGACCGTTGCCATTCGCAGGGGCGTGATCCCGTTTGCATCTGGCGTTGCCGGTCCGATGAGCCCGACGGCGATGGCATGGCCTTGTTCGGTCGCTGTGATCGGCTCGCCGGTCTTCGCATTGACGACCTGCCCGGAAATGAACCCTCCGCTTGAAAGCTTGAAGGGCGGCAGCTCGACCTTCGCGCCGGCGAGACACTCGCGATCCTTGAGCGCGACACAAACACGGTCTTTGGCCCTGACGCAGAAGTTGTACTGGTCCTCGGCAAGCGCCATCTCGAATCGTCCTTCCTCGTCGGTCGACGCTGGTGTTTCCGAGGGGTGCTCGCCCAGTCGCTGTGCCAGCACCAGAACTCCCGCGGCCGGCCTGCCTGTGCCGCCATCGATCACCATTCCCGTGACCCGGCAGCCAGTCTCGAGCGTGATGGTGATGTTCTTGGGAAGCTCGCGGACCTCGACTTGCGTCTCGACATAGCCTCGACGAGACACCGTGAAGCTCAAGCCCGATCGATTCGTGGCACCGCCGCGCAGCCATTCGTAATGCGGAATCCGATTGATCAGGAACCGGCCGTCGGGGCCGGTCGTTGCCGACAGGATACCCGGAATCGGCCGGCCGTCGACGGCCCACTGTGCGATCGTCGCGCCCGCGACCGGGCGGCCCTGCGCGTCTTGCACCGTGCCGGCGAGTGTCGTCTTTTCGCGAAGAATCCCAATTTCAATGCTGGCGATGTCGCTGCCCCGCGCATTCCAGAACCCCTCCACTCCGATCGGACGATCATCGGCTTCGACGAAGACCAGATAGAAGAGCGGATCGAACGGATCAGAATCCCGTGGCGCCGGCACTGCCGGAATCTCGAAGCGACCCTCATGATTGGTGACTGCCTTCGCGGCTTCGACAATCGGCGCCGTCCTTCCCTGCGCCTTGAACAGGTGCACGGTGGCTCCTGCAATGGGCGTCTTGTCAACCCAATCCACGCAACGCCCGCTCAGCGTGACGGTCGTGGCTTCGGGCTGATCAGCTTTTGCCGGAACGCGCACCCGCTTTGCGGGAGCTTGAGCCCGCATCACAGCCGGCATCGCGTCTGTCAAGCCCGCCAACCCAATCGCCAGGATGATACCGGCCGCCATCGGGGCTCGAAGCGAGGTGACCGAGGACGTCCGCACGAGACGCTTGATGCGTTTCGTCAGCCGGCGAGTCGAGGAAATCAGGCCGATCATCGCCGGTGCGATGCCGGAAGGTGCCAGGCTCGCCGCGAGATCGACAATTGTGGAAGCGTACGCAGACCGATCCGTCTCGCCCGTAGCCGCTAGCGCCAGATCGTCACAGGCCGCCTCGCGCTCGGCCTGCATTTCCCGGATCGACCACCAGGCCACGGGATTGAACCAGTGGAGAGTGCCCGCCACGAGCAGCAGCCAGTTGGTCCACAAGTCGCCACGCACAATATGGGCAAGCTCATGCGCGAGCACGTGTCGTAGCTTGACGACGGACGATTCCGTGATGAGCGATTCCGGCACGATGATCTTGGGCCTTAAAGTGCCGACAATACAGGGGCTTATCGGTTCGGGAGTCACCAGCAATTGTACCCGCGCGTTCAGCCCGAGTTGCCTTCGCGCGGCTTCGAGTGCAAACAGAATAACCTCATCGGTCACGCGTCGGCAGACCGACAGGCGTCGACGTAGAACGATTGCGGCGCGCATCAGTTGCAGCCCCATCAACACACAACCCGCCAGCCAGACCATCGTGACGATCCGCATGATGGGAAATGTTCGCATCAAATCGTCTGCGGCTGGCGTGGATTCCGACGTGACGGCCGCTTGAGTGGTTGGCGAAATCGCCCGCGCAGCCACGGCCGGCGCAGGGGAGCTCGTTTCAGGCTCAATATCCCGCAGCGTCTGCTTTGCGCTCAGCAGCGCCCCGGCCGGCGGCGAAGCGGGCCGGCCCGCCACGCTGATCGGGCCGGCCTGTCGCTCGACAACCCGTGGCCCGGATGCTTCCGGCATCAAGCGGACGAGGTTGAACGCGCTCCAGGGGCTCGCAGGAGCAACCACCAGGAGCAGCCGGATGACGACGATGCTCCAGAGCCGATGCCGCCAGCGCGGCGAAACGCGCTCCCCGAGCAGGCGCACAAGCAACATCACCACGATCGCGAGAGCAGACGCCTGCCATGAAGCGTGCAGAATGGCAGGGCCGATCGTGTCGAGGAGTGTGATCACGGCCGCTTCTCCCTGGTTTTCTTCTTCTGAGTAAGCAATTGATGAAGCTGTTCAAGCTGCTCCTGGTCGAGCGACGCCTCCGTTACGAAGTGCACGACCAGCGCCGCCACGTCGCCGCCGAAGGCCTTTTGCAGAAACGATCGGCCTTTCTGTCGGACGCATTGCCGTCGTGAGACCGCGGCCCGGTAGATATACCGCGGTCCGTCGACTTCGTAATCGAGCACACCCTTCTCGACGAGCCGCGCCAGCAGCGTGCGGATCGTGCTGTGGTTCCAGTCGTGCGTATCGCGCAGCCGCTTGATCACCTCGGCCGCCGTGCACGCGCCGGCCTCCCAGATCGGCTCCATCACGTCCCATTCCGAATCCGATACCGGCGTCGCCTTGGGCATCACAAACTCTCCGTTAACTACAGTTGTGGCTACAGTTGACCACAAGTGTAGCTAACTGTCAAGAGCGGCGCGATGGCGGGCTGTTGTGCGGCACTGGCGGTGCCAGTGCTGGGTGCCTCGCTCAGCGCTTGAGGGCGATCGTGCCCAGGTCAACCGGTGTGGCGTCTGGCCCGCAGCCGGCCCGGCAACTTCGAAGTCGAGGACCAGTTTGTCAAACCCTTTGACCTGAACGTGCAGTTGATACGCACCGGGTTGAACTTCATCGACCCGAAACGTCCCATCCGGCTTCAACTCAAGCGTGTGTGCGAAGCCTCGGCGGGCGTGCCGGTACTCGCGTGCCTCGTCGGTGAGTCGCCAGCGGCTGAGCCAATCGCGCTGCTCTGCCTCGGACAAGCCTGGCGGATAGGGGACGTCGGGTGTCTTTGTGAGCAAGTAGGCGCTGCCCCCCGCCAGGTCGAGCCGATATCCCGGACGATCGCTGGCGGCGACCTTGCCCACCAGCGGGCGCCCGCCGTCCTGGACCAGGTCCACGTGAACGGTCTGGCCAGGGCCGACGGCTCGGAATGCGGGCTGATAGTATCGGTCGGGCGTCTTCCGTTCGCCGCCGCCGTTCGGCTGCCAGTACACACTGGTCTCGCCAGGCACGAGTCGCTCGATCGCGAATCGCCCCTGTAGATCGGTCTGGGCGCGATTTTCATTTTGCAGCTTGATCCCTCGCAGGTCGATTCGCTCGTCGTCTACGCTAGCGACGACAGTCTCGTGCGCCAGCGGCTTGCCGCCGACTCGGAGCATTCCCTCGATTCGGCCCCACGGTTCGAGCTTTAGTTCATGGGATTCGGCCAACTGCGGCCCGGCCGACTCGGCATAACCCACGTCGTGGAGTGCGATGACACGGAATGGGCCGTTAATCGGCGCGAAACCGAACCGCCCGTCGGCGCCGGTCAACATGTGCGGGTGAAAATCGCGTTGATAGGACTTGCCGCCGCTGATGTGAATTCCGGGAAACGCCACGACGATCACCTCAGCGCCGGAAACTAAAGCTCCGTCACGACCGCGAACGACGCCCTTGATCCACTCGCCTTTCTCGAGCCGGGCGTCGAAGACTTGCTCGCCGGCGTCGTTCGCATAAACCGGCGAGACAGCCGCTCGATAGTCCTCTGCCTCGATGCGCACGCGGTGAGGCTGCGTTCCCATGCCCTCCAAGGGAAACTCGTAGCGGCCGCCATGATGTATCTTGGCGAAGCCCAGCATCCATACGATCCTGTTGGCGTTGCTCTCCACGCTGGGAACGACGGTGAACGTGCCGATCGGGCGGCCGGTCTTGGCGTCCGCCACGCTGCCGCGAATGAGCAGCGCGTGGGATAACGTCAAGACATGTTCTGTCGTAGATGCCGTGATCTCCGCGCCGAAATTCGAATATCCTCGCTTGCTCGCGCTCATCAAGACTGCGTCGCTCGGGGCGTCATCCCAGCGAAACCGGCCCAGCGCGTCCGTCTCGACCCACCACTCTAATGTCTGATGTCCTCTCCACTGCGATGGGCCGACGATCGCGCCGACGATCGGATGCCCCGCGCGGTCGACGACCCGTCCGCGAATCGTGTTGCCGGGGCCCAAGGGCAGCTCGATGGGTGCGAGGCCAGGTTGAACCTTCACGCGTTGCATTTCGGGGGCGTATCCCGTGGCCTGGGCAGTGACGACGGTCTCGCGAGGGAGCGCGTTACCGATGTGAAACCGGCCGGACACATCAGTCTTGACCGTCGAGCTGTATGGTTGATCGTGTCCCAGCCGAACGGTCGCGCCGGCAACCGGACGACCGGCGTGATCAAGTACGCGGCCGTCGACGGCGATTCCACGGCGTAGCACAAGAACCGCGCTCTTGCCCCGCAGCTCCCTGGGCGTCGCGATCGGCTGAATGTTAATCGCGTCGATCGAGCTCAGATATTCGGGATGAGAGAACTCGAAGTGCAGCCGCGCGAGTTCGAGAGCTTCCGGGATCAGATCGATCCGCCATCGACCTTCCCGATCAGATCGGGCCGTGATCGCAGGAAAATCATAGGCTTGGCGTGTGCCGTCGTCCTGCTTGTTCTCGTAAAGTGTGATGCTCACACCTTCGATCGCCTGGCCGGCTTCATCCCGGACTGTGCCGCCGATCGACGTCCCCGGCTCCATGGCGAGCGTGTAGAATCGCGGCACCTCGGTTTCCCGCACGACGCTGTGCCGCAGATAGAGTTTGATCGGGACCATGCCGTCCCGCCGCGCGCTGAGTGTCACACTCTTGGACTCATCGGCCGGCAGGCGGATCTCAATTCGGCCGGAATCATCCGTGGTGTGCTCGAGCGTGACCTTGCCGTTGATACGGACCGTCAAGTTGACCGCAGGCAGAGGCCGTTTCGTCGCCTTCTCCACGACCCGAACGAAAACCGTCCCGACCGGGCGAGGAGGTTGAAGATCATCTCGCCGCTCGGCTTGTTGATCGCGCGGACCTGCGGTCTGCGCGGGACGCCGGGTACCGCCTTCGTCGCCTGGGCTCCGATCAGCGGCAAAGCCAAACCTGCAAGCGAGCACGACGCCAGAATCACCAGGATCGCCAGCTTAAGCTGCGACATGACCATCCCTTTCAGCACATTGGTCGCCAATGATGTAGTCGCCGCCGCTACGGTCCGGCCGGTAACGGTCTCGACCGTCGCCTTGACCAGCGTGGCCGGAACCTCAGCCCGCGCGTTGAGCGAGACCATGGACGCGCCGATAAACCCGGCGGGAAGAGCGAGCCCCCGGCGCGTCAGGCGAACACGCAACCGGTCCCGCGCCCAGCCCAGCCGGGTGCGCACCGTGCCGACCGGCCAGGCCAGTCGCCGCGCGGCTTCATCGTGTGTTTGGCCCTCGATGTAGCAGAGCTGCACCGGCAACCGGTATTTCTCCGGCAGGAGCTGTACCTCGCCGAGGACGGCGATCCGCAGGTCTTCGCGCTCAGCGATCGTTTCGGGCTGGTCAGCCGTTGAAGCCAAATGATCCGCGTCGAGTGGAAGCCGGCGGGCCGACAACGCCTTCGCTCTGGCCGCGACCCGGTGCGCCACCTTCCGCAGCCAGCCCCCCAGAACTCCGCGTTTCCGGATCGATCCCGCCCGCCGGGCCAGGATGAGGAACGTGGCCTGAAAGGCATCCTCGACCTCGTGCGGATCGCGCAGCACTGCGCCGGCAGACAGCGAGAACCATCGGCCCGTGGCGAAGCACAATGGTCTCAAACGCGGCCTCGGCCGCCTGGGAAGCTTCCGCCGCCTGGCGCGCTGAAGGGCGAACTGCTCCAGCAGTTGTTCGTCGCTCAAGGTGCCGATCCGTCCCTCGTTGAAGAGCGTGCGGATCTGCCCCAAGACGATCCCCGATTGCCGTGCCGCCATTCGTACACCTGGTTGCGGGTGCGCTTGCTCGCTCGCCACTACCTATTCTGTGCACGAATGCCCCCGCGCAATTTCCAAAATTGCGGATTTCTGATCGTTTCTCGATCAGGTTGGACTTTAGTCGCGGCCAGGGCGCTCAACCTCCGAGATCCTCGCGCAGGCTTTGAATTACGGCATCGCCCGGGAATAGCGACTTGACGGTTCGCACCAGGATCGGGCGAATGGGGTCGAAATCCTCGCCACCGATGATGGGACCATCGCGGGCCACCTGAACTTTCGTTTAATTGCGAGCATCTGCTTCACGACTCAAATCACAGCACTTGCCGGATCCGCATTCGCACCAATAAATCACTCAAGGCATCTCTGCCGGTCGCCACCTCCGGCAATCGGCTCACCTGGAACGAGGTTTCAAGCTCGTTCCGCAATCGCCCATATTCCCGCTGATGGAATTCCAGATCGGAATCGTCGAGTACAGACTGTTCAGGACCCGCGAGCTTGCGGTCGATGAGGTCCGTTACATGCGACAGCCGCGTGATTGCATTCAGCCGTACCAGATTGGCCTCGACCTCACCAGTCCGCATCAAGTGTATCCCCGTCAGCAGCACGCGATAGACGTAGAGCAACGGCTTCACCCGCCGAGGTCGCTCCTTCTCGAACAACTTCCACTGTGTCTCGGCAAAGCCGAAATAATGGTGGCTGTGATGCTTGGTGATGCAGTCGTTGGCGATGTGTTTGAGCTCTTCGTGTTCAGGCGTGGTGTGGACGACAAGCGGTGAGTACACCTGTTCGAGCACGTAGCCATTCTTCTTGAGCAGCAGCCCGAAGAACTTCTTGGCGTCATGAGTGACGAGGTCCAGCTCGAAGCCAGCCTCCTTCGTCTCCAGCTCGATCGTCTCCCGCCCGGGGTCGAGCCCGACGACCTCTCGCAAAGGCAGGATGTGGCAACCCCGCAGGTCATAATCCGAGTCCGGAGAAGGAAAGCCGTACAGGTGCGCTCCGCTGACCGTGGCGAATAAGAGCGGGTAGGGGTGGTCGGCCACCGTCGCTCGCAGGCGGCCCAGGATGTCAGCGGAGAACACGTCGCTCATAACAGGTCCTTCGCACGCTCGAGCTCCGCCTGAATGTTGCGCAGAGACTCCACCGCCCGGTCGGGGTTCACGACACAGCTTTCGAGATTTCCGTAATGCTCTTCCAGACAATTCACCAGCAACGCCCGGATCTTGGGCTCGTCGGGTACCGCCCGGAGTCGACTCTCGGCGTAGATCCGCTCCAGGTGCGATTCCTTCTCCGCGCACCAGGTTCGCAATCGTTCCTCGGTCCATTCACCCCGCCGGATCGCCTTGAGCTGCTCGTTGTTGCGCTGGAGGTCGATGTCCTCTTCCATGAGGATCATCTCGACCTCGGTCAAGAGCCGCACAACGTGGTAGGCAAACTTCACGTCGTAACCGTGCTTCTTGACGAGCTCAGCTCGCTTGCCCTGGGGCGCCTTGTTGGTCAGCTTGTGCAATTGCGAGTAGGCGTACCCCTTGAACTTCGGCCACGCTCCTTTGTGCAAAAGCAACCTGCGGCTTTCTCGCACGAGGTTGCCCACCCGCGTGCTGTGCAGAATGCAATTCACGGGCGTGAACAGGCTGTCGATGATGTTCGGGTTGTTCTCCATCGCCAGGTTGAAGAACTTGACGATGCCGTAGATCGTCAGGTCGTAAGTACGGCCGTGCCCGGCGAGCGCGTCGGCGTCACGGACGTGGTGTTCTTCATACTGCTCGAAGCGAGCCCGCGGCGTCCCGAAGCCCGGCACCTCGCCGCGGAGATGCGGAAAAATATCGTCTTTGGGAGGAATCGCCCAGCCATAGACATCGACGTCGCTGGTATCGGCCGAAACGCCGTACGCCACTGAGCCCATGATCGTCTCGTACTGGACATTGCCCGGCAGCCAGCGCGGCGGCTTGAGGAGCCCGCGGTCGGTGAGGTGCGCCAGTGTGCTCATGATAATAGGCATCTCCCCAGAACGATCGCTCACCCTCCAAGATACGCAATCTCGATCCGCGGTTCGCCGTGCCGTGACGAAAGCAGACCGACCTGCCCGCCACAACGTGCTCCCGTAGGGTCCGCCATTGCGGACCGTCCATCCGAACGCGACCAGCGAAGCTCGCACCACGCCGTGAGCTTCGCCCGCACACGATCCATCATCCTCACGACGAATCCGCCACGGCCCCCAGCCGCGCAAACCGCCTGGCAGTCAAGCCGCCGAGATAAGCAAAAAGCAGAGCGAGCAGCGAGTGCCCGATCAGCTCAAACGGAGTGGACCTTGTGACGGCAAAGTCATTGACGAGCCTGAAACCGCTGTCCGCGCCATCGATCCCGGTCCAGTGCTCCCAGATCGTTTTTGCGGGAGCTGTGCTCGCACCACCAAACCCGCCGGCGAGTCCGTAAACACCACCGCCCATGGGGTCGGCCATGGCCATTGTCTGCTCCACCGCGGCGACATGGGGATAAATCAGGTCAAGGCATGCCGTCGTGAAAAGAAACGGCGCCATCTCCTTTCTGAACCAGGGACCGAAATGCACGAGCAGATAAAACCAGCCACAGATCGCGTAGCCCGCCCAGAATTTCCGAGACAAGCCGCGATGGAACAGGGCGCCGAGCGTCCCGACGACCATGGCGCCTACGGTCATGGAGATCAGGAAGCTTCCCCAGAGTTTGCTGGGATAGCGAAACGCGGCCAGGCCCACGCCGAAGATGCACACGAATCCCATCAGCGCGGCGATCGAGATGCGAGGCCGTATGGAAAGCATGGCGTCACCATGACCTGTCGAGATGATGGATCACGCCCAAATCTCCACAGCAGCCTTGAGATGCCTCATCCCCTCCTTCGCTCCGCCACTTGCTTTGAAGACCGCTGAGCCCGCCACCAGCACGCGGGCACCGGCTTCGACAACCAAACGCGCGGTGTGCGCCTCGATTCCGCCATCCACTTCGAGCTCGATTTCCTTGGCCAGCGCAGTCGATCATCGAGCGCACCCGGCGGATCTTGGGAAGCGTGCTCGAGATGAACTCCTGGCCGCCAAAGCCGGGATTAACGGTCATCACCAGCACCAGCTCGAGATCGGGCAAGATCTCTTCGAGCACGGAGGCGGGCGTCGCCGGGTTGATCACCACGCCGGCCCGCTTGCCCAGCGCGTGGATGGCTTGCACCGTCCGGTGCAGGTGCAAGGCCCCCTCCTGGTGCACGATCATCGTGTCGGCGCCGGCGCGGGCAAACGCCTCGAGGTAACGGTCCGGCTCGGAGATCATGAGGTGCACTTCCAGCGGAATCGGGCACAGCGGCCGCAGCCATTTGACGATCACCGGCCCGAATGAGATGTTCGGGACGAAGTGGCCGTCCATGACATCGACGTGAATCCGATCAGCCCCGGCCGCGACGACCTGCTCCAACCTGGTCGGCGAGATGGGCCAGATCGGCCGCGAGAATCGATGGCGCCAGCTTGATCGCGTGCGTTGGATTGGTCATTGAAGTCGATCACCGTTACTTGGAGGCAGAAGCGTCGGCTCAGCTTAACTCAACTCAGCTCAGCTCACCCGTGCCACGATCAGCGTGCGGTCGTCCATCGGCGGCTCGCCGCCGGTGAATTTCTCGACCGCGTCGATCACGTCTTCAATCACCGCCTCGGCCCGCAGATGACACCGGCTCAGAATCTCGTCCAGACGACTCGGGCCGAATTGCTTGCCGCGCGCATCCATGGCTTCGGTGATTCCGTCCGTGTAGAACGCCAGCACATCGCCGGCTGCCAGCTCGAAAGTCGTCTCGTCGTACTCGAGGTCTTCCATCAGGCCCAGCGGAGGCCCGCCCACTTCCTCGAGTGCTTGCACCGAGCCGTCGCGGCACCGGATGAGCCTGGGTGGATTATGCCCGGCGCTGCAATAGGACAGCGTCCGAGCGCCCGGGTCGTAAATCCCATAGAACGCAGTGACGAAAACTTCGTTGGCAACCGTGTAATGCATCGACAACTGCCGGTTCAGATGCCCGAGCATGACCGCCGGTGGATCCGCCGGCCCGGGCAGACTGTGCGCCAGGCTGTGCGTGATCGCCATCATCACCGCCGCCGGCGTTCCATGCCCGCTCACGTCCGCCACCAGGATTCCCCACCGTCCGTCGGGCAGAGCGAAGAAGTCATAGTAGTCGCCACCGGCCCACCGCGACGTGCGATAATACGCCGCCAGCTCCAGGTTCGGGATCTTCGGCAAAACCTGCGGCAAGAGCGATCGCTGAATGTCGGCGACCACCTTCAGCTCGCGCTCGACGATGTCATACGCCCCCTTGAGCTCATTCCGTAACACCAGGTTATGCGTCGCCCGGCCAAACAGGCTGCTTACCCACACCCACTCGGGAAAGCGCTCCGGATCGAACGAGGCGGCTTCCTTGCGCATGTTTACGACCATGTTGAGCGATTCGCCCTGGTCGTAGTGGGGCACCGCGATCACAGAGCGCATTCCATCGAGATAAGCCCACGCCGGATCATCGGGTGAAACCAGCCCGCTGATGTCCTCGATCAGCCGCGGCTCGTCCCCGTAGATCAAGTCCGCCAGAAAACCACCGGAAAAAAGTGGAAGCCGGTCCTTCTCATGCCAGGGATCTATGGTCTCGGTCCAGCAGCTCGAGCGAGTGATCCGATAACTTGGCGCTTCAAGGCCACGGCGAGAAAGCGAAAGCCAACGGTCCGCCGGCATCCACGCGCGAACCCGCGCGCCATACGCCTGCACCATCTTCATCGGGTCGCTCTGCAGGCTCATCTCGCGCATCGCTCCCACAATGCCTTCGAGCCGCTCTTGCCAATCTCCTTGAAGAAAGCCGTTCGTGCGCGAACCAACTCGCTCTACTGCAGTGATGTTTGCACCCATGATCGCTGCTGGTCCCTTCGTCGATGAAATCCCACTGATGTCGGGATATTGTACCGATGGCGTCGAGTCGGGGCGATTTCGTCCCGCTCATTTCGGCATTTGGCTCAAAGGCCAGGGATCTCCCAGCCTTTCCGATACGGGCGGCGAACAAACGTGTTCGCCTCGCGAACGTTGGTGACGTTCAAGCTCACGGGGTCCCAATTCAGCGTCATATTGGGGAAGCGGGTCGCCAGGCAGCCGAGCAAGACGGATTCGGTGAGCGGCCCTGAATAATCGAACGGAGCCGAAGTCTTGCCATTTCCACGGCACGCTTCGACGAACTGAAGATAGTGATCGTTGCCGCCGGGGCTGGGCGGTTTTGCGTCTTTGAACTTTTCGGCCGGTAGCAACTCGGGCGTATCGATGTAGGGCGCGTAGAGCACGCCCTCGGTCCCGAGGTAGATCGATCCTTGGTCCGCCAGCGGCTTCTTGCCGATCAACGTCGTCACGCTCTCCGGCGGTCGTCTGTCGCCGTCGTACCAGGTCAACGACAGCTTCGTGGCCGTGTGCGTCGTGCCGGGAAAGTCGTACCGCACTTGCGAGTCCAGACGCCAGTTGCCGCCCCTGGGAGCACCCGCTTCGGATTGGATCGATGTGGGAGCCGGCAGCGCCAGAGACGTGAAGACCGGGTCGAGGATGTGGCAGCCCATGTCGCCGAAGGTGCCCGTGCCGAAGTCGATCCGCTTTCTCCATTCGCCTGGGTGATAATAGCCTTTCAGGTAGGGCCGTTTTGCGGCGACTCCGAGCCATAGGTCCCAGTTCAGCCCGTCCGGAATTTCATCCTTGCGGTCCGGAATCGGGCGATTGTCACCCCAGTGCTTGCCGCTCCAGCTATGCACTTCCTTGACCTTGCCGATCGTCGCGGCCTGGATCGTCGCCACGATCGATCGGTGCACCTCATGGGAATGGATCTGGATTCCCATCTGGGTCACCGCAGATTTTTCGCGAGCCACCCGCGCGACCTGACGCGCTTCGTGAATCGTCTGGGTGAGCGGTTTCTGGGTGTAGACATGCAATCCCTGCTGGAGTGCCCGCATGGTGATTGAGGCGTGCATGTGGTCCGGAGTCGACACGTTCACCGAGTCGAGGTTCTTCTCCTTGTCGAGCAGCTCCCGCCAGTCTTGATAGACCTTGACGCCCTTGAATCGGTCCTTGATCCGATCAAGATTTCTTTTGTCGACGTCGGCCACGGCAACCAGCTTGACGTGTGGGCTGGCGGTGAGCGACCCGATATCGGCTTCTGCCATTCCTGCCGCGCCGAAGCTAGCGTGGTACAGTGTCTCGGTCGGAGCCGCCGTTGTGTGGGCTCTCATCACGAACGGAAAGGCGAAGCCTGCAGCCGCACAGCGCCTGAGCGCGGATCGTCGGGTCAGTCGAGGTTCTCTCGATCGCATCGGTCGGTCCTGGTTGCTGAGGAGAGGATTCGGACAGCGGGTTGGCCGCTTCCAGACCGTCTCGCGGGCGGATTCGATCAGGAAGAGCCAAGCCCATGATACTCCACATGGGAGACCGGTGCTCCAGGTCGGCTCACCATTCTTTAGCCGTCCAGTGCTCGAACAGGGCGGCTGGCGCGGCGGAGCAACGGCTGTCCCGAGCCCTCAGTGTGCCGAGATCGGCACACTCTCCTCGCAAAGCGGCTGGCTCGGATTCGCCTCGGCCAGCAACTGGGCGATCGTCGTCCCATCAAAAAGCCTCGATCAGCGCAAGCCCTTCGTCGAGCCGTTTGTGCAATGAGCAAAGCTGCTTTCGATGTGCAAAAAGCAAGAGGGGACAGTGCGTGATTCGTTTCAGCGGATCGACCGCGTTGATCACATCCAGCACGGTGAGCTCATCGAACTGACGCGTCAACACAAAGCCACCGCCCAGGCCCCGCTGCGATAGGACCAGACCTGCCTTGCCCAGTGCTTGAAGGACTTTCGAAAGATAGCCGGGCGGTACACGAGTCACCTTGGCGATCGCCGCGGTTGTCATCGGCTGACCGCCATTGTTCCCAATGCAAACAACCGCCCGCAGCGCATACTCCGAGGTCTGTGAGATCAACGGACCAACTCCGATAATTGGATATCTGGACCTTGACATCCAGTATAGCGTTTCTGTATTGTCCGACAACGCGATTCTACTGACTCGCGCTGGTCGAGTCTTGCGGCGGATACCGGCCGTTGTCCTTGGGTCTCGCTCCCGGCACAGGATCAACCAGCATGACACTTCGCCGCCCGATGACGGTCTCGCCGCTCTGGTTGCAGGGATCGATCGTGACGTTCATCGTCGGGTTCTCGTTCTTGACGTTCTCGGCCATCCGGATTTACCAGGACCATGCGCCGATCCCGGAACGAATCGTGGACGAGAAGGGCAACGTTCTGTTCACGAAGCAGCAGATTCTCGACGGCCAGGAGCAGTTTCTGACGTACGGCCTGATGCAGTTTGGCACTGTTTATGGCCATGGGGCGTATCTCGGTCCGGATTTCACAGCCGACTACCTGCATCGCCTGGCCTTGCACATGAACAAGCAGTACGGCGACGACGACGCTGCTCGCGGGCGAACCCTCCATGAGCTGCAAGCCAATCGGTACGACCCGAAAACCGGAACGCTGGTCTGGACCGACGCCCAGATTGCGGCGTTCGATGAAATCCACCAGCACTTCGGCGATCTGGTTTATAGCCGGAAGCTCAGTGGCGAGGGCCTTAAGCCGGCGATGATCAGCGATGCCGGTGACGGCCGCGCGATCACGGCGTTCATCGCCTGGACAGCCTGGACGGGCGTGGCGCACCGGCCGGGCAAGACATACTCCTATACGAACAACTGGCCCCCGGACGAGCTGGTCGGAAACACGCTCACCGGCGACGCGATCATGTGGAGCGCTCTCTCCCTGGTGACCCTTCTCGGCGGCAGCGGCCTCGTGCTGGGCTTGTATGGCCGCCATTCTCGGGTTGTCGGTTGGCACGAGACCGAGGAGCGCCAGGTGCGATTCGTGCCGCCTGCCTCGGTCGCGCTGACGCCCGCCCAGCGCGTGACAGCCTGGTTCTTCCTGGTGGTTGCGGTGCTTTTCCTCCTGCAGAACCTGATCGGAGGAGCGACCGTCCACTATATGGTTGAGACCGGGGGCTTCTTCGGGATCGACCTGCCCAGATACCTGCCCTACAACTTGACGCGCACCTGGCATCTCCAGATGGCGATCTTCTTCGTGGCCACTGCTTACCTGGCCGCGGGGATCTTCCTCGCACCGCTGATTGCCGGCCGCGAACCTCGGGGTCAGGGGCTGCTCGCCGCGCTATTGCTCGGCGCGCTCGCCATCGTTGTTTTCGGCAGCCTCGGGGGCGAGTTTCTGAGCTACCACGCGCTCTTGCCTCGCGGGCTCCGGTCGTTCTTCGGAGCACAGGGGTGGGAATATCTTGATCTCGGCCGGTTCTGGATGTACTTGCTCATTGTCGGAATGGTGCTCTGGGTGATCATCATTTATCGGGGACTTCGCCCCCGCCTGGCTGTCGAAAGCAGAGGCAACCTTCCCTGGCTCTTTTTCTACAGCGCGCTGTCGATCCCCGCCTTCTACGCCATCGGCCTCTTGACCCACACACAGTCTACCTTTGCGATCGGCGACTTCTGGCGTTTCTGGGTCGTCCACCTCTGGGTCGAAGACTTCCTCGAGTTGTTCACGACGATGCTCGTGGCATTGATCTTCGTGCTCATGGGAATCGTGTCGGAACGGTTCGCCACGCGACTGATCTATTTTGACGTGATGCTCTATTCGGTCGGTGGCGTCGTCGGCACGCTCCATCATTGTTATTTCAGCGGCGGGCCGGCTGTTGAAATGGCCCTCGGGGCGTTCTTCTCGGCGGCCGAGGTCATCCCGCTCACCTTGCTCACGGTCGAGGCGTGGTCGTTCCTTCAGCTTGGAAACCGCCCGCAGGTCGCCGGGGGCCCGGCGTTCCCGCACCGCTGGGCGGTGATGTTCCTTGCTTCGGTGGGGTTCTGGAATTTCCTGGGCGCAGGGGTTTTCGGTTTCCTCATCAATATGCCGATCGTCAGCTATTTTGAAATCGGTACACTTCTCACCTCCAATCACGGGCACGCGGCCTTCATGGGCGTCTATGGCATGCTGGCCCTGGCGCTGCTCGTTTTCTGCACCCGCTACCTCGCACGGTCCGACGACTGGAGCGAGGCTTTGGTGCGGTTCTCGTTCTGGGCGACAAACATCGGGTTGATGCTGATGATCCTCGGGCATTTGTTTCCCCTGGGCGTCCTCCAGCTCGGCGACGTTGTCACAAACGGCTACTGGCATGCCCGAACCGAGTGGTTCCGGAATTATCCGTGGCTGTCGTGGGCGCGGATGCCGGGCGACGTGGTGTTCATGGCCGGCTCGGCTCCGCTGGTCTGGCTCACCCTCAAGGTCGCGCTGCGGACGCGCAAGACGCCCGCGCCCGCGCATCAGACCGGAACCCGTCTCGAGGCCACGCTCTACACCGAAATCACTCCAGCCGCGGCCGCTGCACGGGGCTGAGCGAGGTCTCCACCGATTGCGCGAAGGAAACATTCTCGATGCTGCCGGCTGTGACTGTCTGGGGCTTCACGGTTGACCTGGCGCTGGTACTGCTCTTGCTGTACCTTGGCGTTCTCTGGCTGGGCGGCTGGATCCTGGAACTCCTGGGCAAGGCCCACTTTCACCGCGCCGCACGCTACGCACACACCGGGTTCGCGTATGACGCCGAGCTCGACCGCTACGAGTGCCCGCAGGGGGAATTGCTCACGCTGCACACCTTCGACGACCGCAACAAGCTGGCCATCTACAAGGCCCCGGCGTCGTCGTGCAACGAATGCGTGCTCAAGGCGTTCTGCGCACCGCACGACACGGGACGGCACGTTTACCGCTCGCTCGCCGAGTTTCACGAGACCGACGTCGGCCGGTTCTACCGCTGGCTCTCGCTGGTCATCCTCGCGGTGGCGCTCGTGTTCTCGGCAGGGGGAATGCTCGCCTGGTGGAACAAGCCGGGCCAGTGGATGCTCGTGGCCGCAACCGTCGTCAGTCTCGCGGTCTTCTTGCTCGAAGCGAGCAGTCGCCCAGAAAAGGCCGGCATCGACACTGAACCATTCGCGGATGCCGTCACCGGAACCAGCCATTTTCCTGCCCGCGGTGACGCAGGAGTCGTCGCTTCCGGCCGAGATGCTGATCCTGTTTCCGTTTCCGTTCCCATGGTGACCGGCGGCCGGCCCGCCGATCCAATCCTCAACAATCGAAGGAAACGACGATGATGAAGAATTTGGGCCGCGGGGCCATTCTGGGTGTCGGTTTTCTGGCAGCCGCGACAGCCGCGGCCCTGCTCGCGACCGCCCTATCTGGACCGTTCCTCCGCGCGAGCGACCCCGAGCCCGATGCGGCCCTCGAGCGAACGCGTCAGCAAGTCAAGATGCTCGATGAGTTGTACAAGAATGCGGTGGTGTCGATCACCAACAAGTACGATGGTCCGCCGGCGATCAAGGTCGCCAAGGAAATCTTCGCCGCGATGGAGAAGAGTGGCTGGCACAAGGCCAAACTGGTCGACGCCTCCGGCAGCCCGCAAAACGAGGCGAACCTGCCGGGAACCGCATTCGAGAAACGCGCCGCGGCGGCGATGCAAGCCGGAAAGACTTACTTCGAAGAGGTCGAAGGCAGCGGGCCGGGCCGCAAACTCTACGCCGCGACCGTCGTGCCGGCCGTGACCAGGAAATGCGCGAAGTGCCACGGCACCAGCGAGGGTGATTTGCTGGGATTCATCCGATACGAGATTGACGTCAAGTAATTTCAGGACGCGGCACGATCCGGACCGATTGGTCGGCATCGTCGCAATCGTCGACCTGCTCAAGGCCCGCCAGCGAATGCTTGAAGAGGAAGCCACCCGCGAGCGGATTTTCAACCGTCGCGAGCTGAATGGAGGCTGAACACTCGTGGCCCGGGGACGTTGGGGCGGCCAAAGCCGTTGCGCCGAATTTGGATGACCTTGGGGTTTGCCGCGTCGTATGATACTCGATGCGGGCGGCCGGTGCTCCAGGCTGGCTCGCGAATCATTCGCCTTCCTGTCCCCAAACCGGGCGGCTTGGCAGTTAAAGCATCATGGCGACGCCAATGGCCGGATCAAGCAACCCCGATGAGCGTGAGACACTGGAGCTGATCGATCGCGCAGTGCAGGGCGACCAGGCAGCGTGGAACGCGCTGCTGGCCTCTTATCGAGACAGGCTCAGGCGCATGGTCGCGCTGCGGTTGGACCGCCGGCTTCAAGGGAGGATCGATGCATCGGACGTCATCCAGGAGGCAACGCTTGAAGCGAGCCGCCGGCTGGCCGAATACCGCCAAAACCCGACGATGCCTTTCTTCCTCTGGTTGCGTTTTCTGACCGGCCAGCGTCTTCTGGAACAACATCGCCGTCACCTGGGTGCCCAGGGGCGTGACGCTGGACGGGAGATCTCGCTTTTTCGAGGTGCGATGCCCGCAACAACGACGGCTGCGCTCGCCGCTCAGCTTCTGGGCCGGTACACATCCCCCAGCCAGGCCGCGGTTCGGGCCGAGCGGAAGATCCGGCTTCAAGAGGCCCTTAACAGCCTCGACGCGATCGACCGCGAGATCCTTGCCCTGCGCCATTTCGAGCAGCTTTCCAACGGCGAGGCCGCGCAGGTGCTCTTGCTCGACAAATCGGCGGCCAGCAAGCGATACGCGCGCACTCATCCGGCTCAAGGACATCCTGGCGAATATGCCCGGTGGTCTTGGGGAGATTTGAATCGACGAGACAGAACAGGGGCTTGAGCCATGACCACCGGAAGATCTGCGTTGCCTTCGTCCGGCGACCGCGACCCGATTGAGATTCTGGCGGATTCGTTCATCGCCCGGTACCGCTCCGGCGAACGGCCCAGCATCGAGGAATACGTCCGCAAGTATCCTGACCTGGCCGAAGAGATCCGCGCGATCCTGCCGGCGCTGGTGGAGCTCGAGCTGAACCACTCGCCCGGGGGCGGCACGGTGACCGGGAGTGGGGACGGTCTCGTCGAGCCATGCGAGGGCACCGCGCCGAGGGTCCTCGGCGACTACCTGATTCTGCGCGAGATCGGCCGGGGAGGAATGGGTATCGTCTACGAGGCCGTGCAGCAGTCTCTCGGCCGGCACGTGGCCCTCAAGGTTTTGCCCCAGCAGGGTCTGGCAGGGTCGTCTCACCTGGAGCGGTTCCAGCTCGAGGCCCGCGCGGCGGCCAAGCTGCACCACACCAACATCGTGCCGGTCTTTGGCGTCGGCTCGCAGGACGGTGTGCATTACTATGCGATGCAGTTTATCCAGGGGCAAGGGCTTGATGAAGTGTTCGGAGAGTTGCGGCGACTGAAAGGCGGCCGGAACCCGGTGGTGGATCGTGTGAGCCCTGCCCGGTCCGCGACCGGCCGATCGCTCTTGAAAACCGCGACCGAGGGCTTGCTGACAGGCGCGTTCGATTCATGCGGCGGCGAAGTCGTCAAAACCGACGAGAACAACCGCACAGTATCGTTGGCGGACTCGGGGGCCGCTCCGGCGCAATCGAGTGGTTCACGACCGGCCTGCTCGCGGTCGGAGGTCTCCGGTTGTTCCGAAACCTCGTCCCAACTGTCGCTTTCGGGCACCCGGGCCGAGACTCAGTACTACCGCTCGGTGGCGCGCGTAGGGTTGCAGGTGGCCGAGGGCCTCGCGTACGCACACTCGCAGGGGATCCTTCATCGCGACATCAAGCCGTCGAACCTGCTCCTGGACGCGAAGGGGACGGTCTGGGTGACGGACTTCGGCCTGGCCAAAGCTGAGGGAACCGACGCACTCACCCAAACCGGCGACATCGTGGGCACGTTGCGGTACATGGCCCCAGAGCGGTTCGACGGCTGGTCAGACCCGCGCAGCGACGTCTATTCCCTGGGAATCACGCTCTACGAGCTGCTCACGCTCGAGTACTTGTTCCAGGAGCCGAATCGCGCAAGACTGATCGACCGGGTGATGCACGATGCACCGGTCCCGCCGCGCAAGTTGGACAAAAAAGTCCCGCGCGACCTCGAGACGATCATTCTGAAGGCGATCGCCAAGGAGCCGGCCCATCGATATGCAACTGCCGAGCAGTTGGCCGAAGACCTGCGTCGATTCCTGGCCGACAAGCCCGTGCTGGCTCGGCGCTCGAGCCCTGCGGAGCAGGCCTGGCGATGGTGCCGTCGCAACCCGGCACTGGCCACGACCAGTGCACTCGCGATCGCTGCACTGGTGGGGGCCGTTGTCGTTCTGGCGATCAGCAACAACCGGATCGCTGGAACCAGCCGGGCGCTGGCGAGCGCTCTGGGAGAAAAGGATGGCGCGTTGAAGACGGCCCGGGACCGCGCGATACAGGCAAAAGCCAGCGCGCAGGAAGCGGGTCGCCAGCGAGTCCGGGCCGAGGCCGGCGAGGCCCAGGCTCGTGCCGCGGTGGATGAGTTCTTGACGCGTGTTACCGAGGACGCGTTGTTGAAGGCCCCCGGACTTCAGACGCTCAGGCGCGACCTGTTGCGCTCGGCGCTACGCTTCTACGACGAGTTCCTCAAGGAGCGCGGCGACGACCCCGCCCTCCGCGCCGCCCTGGCTGACGTGCAGCTTCGCGTTGGCAAAATCCAGGAAGATCTCGGAGACAGGGCCGGCGCGAGAAGTCGTTCCTGACGGCGCGATCAATCTACCAGGCACTGGCCGTCGAGAAGCCCGACGAGCGTGACGTCCTGGCCGGGCTCGCCACGTGCCAGTTTCGCCTCGACGAGAATCCTGCGGCAATCGCTATCTATGAAAAATTGATCAAGCTTGATCCGAAGAACCCTCGATACCGTCGCGACCTGGCTGAGGCTTACAACGCTCAGGCCACGCGTCAGAACGATCGCACCAAGGTCGCGTTGATCCTTGAGGCACACCGCAAGGCTCTGGCCCTCCGCGAGGGCTTGGTGAGCGAGTTCCCCGATGATCCCGAAGCCCGGAACAACCTGGGAGGGACGCTCAACAACCTCGGAGTCGTGCTCAACGAGCAAGGCCATACGCAGGAAGCTCTGGCCATGTATCTCCGTGCGGTCGAGCATGGTGAAGCCGCCTTCGCCAAGGCCCCCCAGGTGATTTACGGCACGTACCTGGGTATTCAATACGGCAACGTGGCGTCAATGCTGCGGGACCTAGGCCGGCGCGACGAGGCAAACCGGGTGGAACAGAGGGCGCTCGATCACTTCAGGCGCCTGATGCGCGAGAACCCTGAGGTACCGATCTTCCGGGTTCGATTCCTTGATTCGTGCAACGAGCTGGCCCGTCGCCTGGTCCGAGAGGGTCGGAGGTCCGAGGCGGCCGAGTGGTTCGGCCAGGCGGCCCAGGTGCTAGAGGACCGGCCGCGGAAGACTGGCAACGACCTTTACGAATTGGCCTGCGTCCAAGCTCGGGCCGCCGCCGCGCTCAGCGAGCGGCAGGGAGGCTTGACGGCCGACGGGAGCCCGGAGCGCGACCGGTTCATCGCCGCCGCGATCGACGCTCTGCGACGGTCAATCGAGATGGGCTCCCGGACCCTCTCGTTCATGCAGGCCGACACGGACCTGGAAATCCTCCGCGGCCGCGCCGACTTTCAGGCGCTGCTCGCCCGTAAGAAAACGCAAGAGGAGGCCGCGACAAAGGCGCAACGCGAAGAATCGGGCACGCCCGAAGAAAAGCTCAAGGCCCACGAGCGAGTCCTGGCGGGCCGGGCCAAAAAAGCCGGCGACGCTTCCACAAGACCTCGGCCACCGCGCCGACCTGGCCGCCAGCCAGCACGCTGTCGGCCAGGTGCTCATCGACCTCGGCCGCCTCGACGAGGCCGAGAAGACCTTGAAGGAAGCGCTCGCCGCCCGTGTCGCGCTGGCCCGGGACGAGCCCGCGAACTTCCACTATGGACTCGACGTGGGCTGGACGCGCCTGGCTCTGGCGGCGATCCGCTGCAAAGCTCTCCGTCTCGATCAGGCCGATCGCGAGTGGACGGCCGCGCTCGTCGCCATGGACGCCGCCATTCGCGATCAGCCAGGCGACAGCCCGCTTCGGATCGAGGTCGACAAGGTGCGGATCGAGGTCGCCACAAGCTCCTCCAACTCGGGCTCTGGGAAGATGCGGTTCAGCCCCTCGACTACGTATTCCAGCGGAAACCGGCGAGCCTGGCCACAGGCACTGGCCGTCCCTGGCAGTACCATGGCTTGCTGCACCTGCTCACTGGCGATCAAGCCGGGTTCCGCGCCAGTTGCGCAGAGTTCTTCAAGCAATTCCGCAATGAAGACAACAAGTCGAGCCTCTACCAGGTCTGCATTGCCGGGGCCGACGCGTTGCCCGCCCTTGACTTGCAGCGACTGGCCGAGATGGCCGAGAAGGACCTGCGCGCAACCCCAAGAACAACTCGTACCTCCTCTTTGCCGCGATGACTCGCGCGCGCACCGGGGACCACCGGCGCGGCCTGGAGTTGCTCGACCAGACGCGTCCCGAGTATACCGCCGCGTTGGATCTGGCCGCGCCGCGGGCGATCATTCTGCATCATCTCGGCCGCGGGAACGAGGCAAAGCTGGCCCTGGCCGACGCCGACCGGGACATCGAGGAGTCCTACCGCGGCGCCCTCGACACCGTTTTGCCCATGCCCATCGCGACCGCCGAGACCCTGGTCGTGCGGGAAGTGCTTCGTCGCGAGGCGCACGCCCTGATCGACAGCAAGCCGGCTCCGGAGCGGCCTTATGGCCTGCTTGTCCGCGCCCGCGTCCTCGGGCTGCGGGGCCGCGACTCGGCGTCCCAAGAATCGCTCGCCGCCGCGATGGCCGCCGGCCTCGGCGACCCACAGGTCATCGCCGCCGCGTCCCGCATCCTTGCCGAGCAGGGCCGCGAGGCGCGGACCGGCAGCGCCGGATCCCGCGCGTTCGCCTTGCTCGAGCAGGCAGTTTCCTCCCGCCCGGACGATGTGACGCTGCTTCGGGCCCGAGCCGAGCTCCTCTGCGAGCGAGGCGAATGGGAACGGTGCGCAGGCCGATCTCGCCCGCATATTCAAGACGTCGAAGGATTCGAAACCCCGATGGTTCGTGGCCGGAACCTGGGTCGTAGGACCCTATCCGCTCGACCCCGCCAACCCCGACGCCGACATCGCCCGATCGCTGCCGCCGGAATCGAATCCGGACGCCTCGCAGCCCGTCGCCGGTTCTGACGGTAAGGGCTCGCTAGTGTGGAAGCGCGTCATGCCGGCCGCGGGCGGCCAGCTCGACCTCGCACCCATCGTGCAGCCCAGCGACTCGGTCTGCGCCTACGTCATGTCCCGAGTCTACGCCCCCGAGGATAGCGACGCCGTCGCGCTTGTTTCGAGTGATGGCCGGCTCCGCTTCTGGACCAACGGTGATCTGATGATGTCCCAGCCGCTTGCACTCGACTACCCCGTTCCGATGGTCATCCATCTCCGCGCCGGGTGGAATACACTGCTGGCCAAGGTTTCGAATCGGGAAGCCGGATTTTCCTCGAAGTTCAAGCTCACCTCGGACCTCATGGAAATCGCCCGTGCATTCGTGTCCTGGACGGACAAGAACGGCGAGTCAGACCACGCTGCCGCCCGGCTCGAGCGGCTCTATACACTCGTCCCCGATCGACACGGAGCGTTGGACAATCACGCGGAACTGCTGGCTGCCGAGGTTGCCCGTCGCGACATTGTGTTCCACCGGGTCATCGCCTCCCGACCAAAGGACTCGCTACTCTGGCAGGAGCGGGCGCGCTACCTTGCCGGGCTGGGGAAGTGGGACGAAGCCCTTGCCGCGTACGAGGCGATGATCCAGAATCGACTCCACTGAGGTGGTTGATGAGTCTCGACGGCTACCAGCTCCGTTCCCAGCTTGGGGCGGGCCACGATGGAACTGCGTACCGGGCGATCGCTGCGGACGGCGCGACCGCCGTCCTGGTGCTCGACCTCGCCCGCGCGCGGGCTGACTCGGCTCGCTGGGCCAGGCTGGTTCCCCGGCTGAGGCTCGCGGCGCAGCTCGCTCACGCGTCGGCGCTGGCCGTCATCGAGCTCAGTCTGGATCAGGCGGCGCCCTGCGTAGTCCTCGAATGGCAGGGCGAGACCACGCTCGCCACGGCCGCGAGCACTCGTCTGCCCGCCTCCGAGCGTGCGGCAGCCGACCTGCTTCGACCGCTGGCTGCGGCCCTGGCCGAGGCCCATCGCCTCGGCCTCGCTCACGGCAGGATCAGCCCCGAACACGTCTTCCTGACCACCGCCGGGGCGGTGAAACTCGATTTTACCGGCGCCTCGGCCGGATTTCCTCGCGAACCAAATCGAGAACGGGCACCGAGCGCATCGGAATTGATCGAGTCCACAGGCAACCTCACGCACCCACGGGCGGCCGACCTCTACGGCCTGGGTGCACTCATCGACTGGCTCGACCGCAATAGCGGCGAGGCGGAGGCAGCGCAGCACCACCGGAAGACGACGAGCGCAGACTCGCCGCTGGCGAGGCTTGCGCAGGCGCTCATGATCGAAGAACCGTCCGAGCGCCTCTCCGCACAGGAAGCGCTCGCCCGGCTCGACAGGGTCGCCCGGCCCATGGATGCCACGGGAGACTGGACAGAGCCGGATGATCGCAGCCGCCCGGGAAACACGTTAAGCCTCGACACGGACTTCCGCCAGGCGATGGCGCTTGCGTCGCCTCCGCAACGGCAGCGCGGGCACGAGACAACCGGCTCCCTGGGGCGTTATCGCCTGCTCGAAAAGCTGGGCGAGGGAGGGCAGGGGGTTGTCTACCGGGCGCTCGACCCGACCAACGAATCCGTCGTCGCGATCAAGGTGCTTCGGAGCGACCGGGCCGGGAACGAACAGGTTCTCCGTCGTTTTCGCAAGGAAGCCCGGTTGATGATCGAGGCCAACAATCCCTACGTCGTGAACTTGCTCGACCAGAACGAGCACGAAGGCATTCCCTATCTCGTGCTCGAATTCGTCGCCGGCACCAACCTGGGGCAGTTGCTCGAGCAAAAGTCGCGGCTCGACGTACCCGAGGCCCTGCGGATCATGACCGAAGTCGCACGCGGGTTGACGCATGCCCACGAGCGCGAAATCGTTCACCGCGACATCAAGCCCGGCAACATCCTGCTTGTCGACCATGTTGCTGCAAGCGCGGTCTCGCTCGCTGAAACAATCCAGGTGGATTTGTCGGTTTCACCCGGCGGTGGCCGCGAACCGCAGTTTCCGGCGAGCTCGAATGCGCTCGCAGTCACGCTCTCAGACGGCGAGAACGGTGACCCCCGTGGGGCTCGAGTCAAGATCACCGACTTCGGCCTGGCCCGCCATGTGGTCGATAGCGAGTCGCTGGCGATGACCGACGCTGGTGCGCTCGTGGGAACGCCTTACTACATGGCGCCCGAGCAATGGACGGGCCGGGGCGTCGACCCCCGGACCGACGTCTATGCCATGGGCGCGACGTTGTATCACCTGCTGGCCGGCAAGCCCCCGTTCACAGGTCAGACGCGCGACTTGCTCTGTCAGCAACACTGCAATGATCAGCCGCCGTCGCTGGCGCTCTTGAACCCCGACGTCAGCGAAGGCCTGGCGCGGGCCGTCGAGCGGGCCCTGTCCAAGAACCCGGACGATCGTTTCCCCGACGCGGCCGCGATGCTGCGCGATCTCGAAGCCCTGCGGCTGGGCAAACCGACGGACCTGGCGATTCATCCCCGCCTGCCCGAGTGTGACCCCAGCCGCCTGCTGCAGTTCGAGTTTCGATGGGAGCTCGAAGCATCCCCGCGAGAGCTCTGGCCGCTGGTGACCAACACCGATCGTCTCGACCGCGCACTTGGCTTTTCGCCGGTGACTTACCAGACCCGCTTCGAGCCGGGCCGCGGAGTTCGAACTTTTGCGGAAGGCCGCAAGGCCGGTATGCCCGAGGTCGGCGAGGAATACCCCTACGAGTGGGTCGAGCCCAGGCGGATGGGCATTCTCCGGCAATACAGCCGGGGCCCGTTCAAGTGGCTCGTCAGCTCGGTCGAGCTCCTGCCGCGCCCCCGCGGCGGCACCACGCTGATCCACTCCTTGCGACTGGAGCCCTCCACCTGGACGATTCGATTGGGATCGCGCTGGGGCGTGGGTGTCGGCATGCGGAAGAGCCTCGAGAAAGTTTATCGCCGGATCGACGCCACGCTGAAAGGGCAGCGCAGCCGCGGGCTTTCTCGCAGCGTCGACCCCTTTGAGGAGGCGGCAGCGATGCCCGCTCAGGTGCGCAGCGCCTGGAGCTGCTCCTGGACCGTCTGATCGAGCGTGGCGTGGATGGTGTGGTTGTCGACAACCTGGCCGACCACCTTGCCGCCGGCTCGGCCCAGGAGGTCGCTCGCATCCGGCCGCTTGCCCTGGCCGAGCGGCTCGGGCTTGATCCCGACCAGGTCGTCGCCGCATGTCTGCACGGCGCACGAGAGGGCTTGCTCGAGCTGCACTGGGACTTGCTCTGCCCGGTCTGCCGGATTTCCGCACAGATCACGGATACACTCAGGGAGATTGCCCAGCACGCCCACTGCCAGGCCTGTCACCTCGATTTCGAGCTCGACTTTGCCCACTCGATCGAACTGATCTTTCGCGTCCATCCCGAGATTCGCGAGGCCGAGCTGGGCACCTACTGCATCGGCGGCCCGGCGCACTCGCCGCACGTGGTCGCTCAAATGCGAGTCGCGCCGCTCGAGCGCATCGAGATTGAGCTCGGCTTGCCGGAAGGCACGTATCGGCTTCGGGGCCCGCAGCTTGCCTGGTCGGCAGACTTCCGGGTGGAGAAGGCGGCAACGTTCAGGCGCTGGGAAATCGACCTCGTCGCCGGGCCGTCGGCCGAATGGCCGGCCGCGCTGCGCAGGTGCGCAGACGCTTGTGCTGCACAACTCAGGCGAGCGCGAGCTACTCGTTCGCCTCGAGCGAGCCGCGCCGCGGCACGACGCGCTGACCGCCGCCCGGGCGGCGTCCTTGCCGCTCTTTCGCGAGCTGTTCCCCGGCGAGATTCTTGCACCCGGCCGGCTGGCCACGATTTCCAGTGTGACACTGCTGTTCACCGCGCTCGACCCGGCCCGCGTCGATGCCCTGTATCGCGAGCTGGGCGACGCGGGTGCCTTCGGCGTGATCCATGAGCACCTGCAAAACGTGGGCGATGCCATTCGCGAAGGGGGAGGGGCGGTGGTCAAGACGGTCGGTGAAGGCTTGCTCGCGGCATTCTCGCACGTGACGGCGGCCGTCGAGACCGCGCTTTCCGTGTCGGATCGATTGAATCGCGGCGGGCCATCAGCGCAAGGCGGCATTCGCGTGGGCATTCACAAGGGCCCCGCGCTGGCGGCGACACTCAACGACCAGCTCGACTATTTCGGAACCACGCCGCGCGACGCAGTCGCTATCCTCTCGGAGGCTCGAAACGGCGATCTGCTCCTCACCGAGCCCGTCGCCTCGGACCCGGCCGTGGCTGCGCTCTTGAGTGCACGCGGCATCGGAACCGAAATCGTGCCGGCCTCCCTGGCGGGCCATCGCCACTTGATCCGGGTGACCATTCCCCGCGATTGACTTCGGATGCAAACCTGCGCACACGATTCGATCGCCTTGCGAAGGAATGGAAGCAGCAATCGCGATATCTGTCGAACACGGCCCAGATGGCGATGCTCAAGCCTTATCAAGGAATCATCGGGTTAGGGCCGCCCGTCGTGCCCTTGATCCTCGCGGAACTGAAGCACGAGCCTGATCAGTGGTTCTGGGCGCTTGAAGTCATCACCGAGGAAGATCCGGTCCCCGCCGAGGCAAAGGGCCGAGTGTCGTTGATGGCCCAAGCTTGGCTTGAATGGGACAGACAGCGCGGTCACATCGTGCAATGAGCGCGAACGCCGACTTCCCGCGAATGACCACACAGAATCACCGAATCACCAGCCCGCCAAGCCTCGACTATAACTGCGTCGCCTGGGCAGCGGATGATGAACAGCATTGGTGACAGCCAGGCGTCTACTGGCCGAATGCCGCGGTTGCTGGCGAATTTGGGATCAACATTTTGGAGCAGGCATTTCTCTCACCTGGCTACCGCCACTGCCACGACGGCGGCTTGGAGCCCGGATATTCGAAGGTCGCGCTTTACGGTGACGAAATATGCTTCACGCACGCCGCACGCCAGCTCTCGAACGGGAAATGGACGAGCAAGCTGGGACGAACTGAGGATATTGAACACGACACTCCCGACGATGTCGCGGGCGGCATCTACAAAGAAATTGCGTGCTTTATGAGAAAGCCGGTCGGCTCTTGAGGTTGAAACGCGCCACTGCAAGATTGGTAGCATCGACTTCGCTGGCTTCGGAGACGGGCAGCCGTTCACGAGTCGATAGTGACAAGCGTCAAGAGTTGTGGCATTTGCCAGCGAGGCGACACCGCCGTCGTATTTTCACGGTTCCAGTCGGCCGCGGAAACCGCCACGCCAACACCTGCTCGCATGGCCGAGTGTTCTTCCGCCGCTCATTGAGTTTCTGGCAGGTTTGACCGAGGCCGAAGTGAAGATTTACAATCATCACCGGTAGTGCTTCGGCAACTTCGTCTACGCTTTCATCAAGACTCTCGATCAGACCCGCGGCGAGGGCCGGACGCTGCTCATCGGACAGCCGCATCGCGTCGATCAGCAACTCTTGTGACATGCCGCGACGAAAGAATCGCCTCGCGCTCGAAGCCAGATGATGAGCTCGGCACCCCTCACGGAATGATCGACCGCCAAGGCCGTGCGTCGATGCCTTGAAATCTCGAGAGGTGCCGGGGATTGTTCGTTGCAATCGTGAGTACGTCGCCAACGTCGCCTGAGAGGATTGTCTGCGCCGCAAGGATTGCGTCGCCATCCAGGGCCGCCGGATGGGCTGTCGCCAGGCCGGCGTTTCGAACCGCCGCCCAAAGCTCGGTTGCTTTGTCGAGCGCAGCTTGAGTGATAGGGTCGAATTCAAAGCCCGCGCGGGCTGCGTCGAGTCGACTAAGCCCCGAAGCTTTGGCCGCGCGGACCAGTTCCCGTCGAAGCTCGTAATCCGCGATCCCCGGAACGATCACTCGTGTGCCGGCGGACAACAGATCCGTCGCCCAGTTCCGGCACGCGACAGCATCTGGGTGCCCCTGCGGATGGGTTAACAGACCGAGAGTTCCCGTGTCGAGGATGACTAGCCTCATGATCCGAACCGTGGTCGGTCCGACAACCGGTCTTCATCAACGACGCGCATGAGGTACTCGAGGGTCTCTCGCTGTTCGGATTCGTCGCCGATTTGTTCGATCGCGTCGATCGCGTCGAGCGCGCGTTTGTTTCTCTCGCGGACCTCGTCAACGTTGAGACGGAAAGCCCGTCCGCGCTCGTCGAATGACGGCCGGGAGGCTGCTATCGATGAATCCGTTTCCATAAAAAACTCTCTACCCAAAATGGTCGATCCTCGCGTGATCGAAGCTTGACTTCGTTCCACATGCACCATTATCGCGCGTGACGCTCTCGATGGGGGAATAAAATCGCGGCAAAGATTCTCGTGGTTCAAACGGCGGCTTCCCGCCCATCGCCCCTTGCAATCCGCGGCCGAACAGTGTCCCATTTCCTTGTCAGATGCATGTTTGTGACATGTTTCTATCGGCGGAGGCTCCCGTATGAGCGATGGGATGAGGACTTGGCGGCTTGGGGGCGGTCGGAGGCACCTGGGCGGGCTCGTCCCGATCCTCTGCGCGCTCATTTGCCCGACCCCCGGGGATTTGCAAGCCGGCCCATCCGACGGCGATCCCGAGCGAGATCGCGTCGTCGCGCTGGTCGGGCGTCTGGGCGGCGAGGTCCGGCTTGACGAACAGGCGACCGGGCGGCCGATCGTCGAGATCCGGCTGAACACGACGCGCGTCACGGACGATCAGCTCGGCGATCTGCGCGGCCTGCCGTCGCTGCGGGCCCTCGACCTGACCCAGACGCGGATCTCCGACGCCGGGCTGGCCCGGCTCCGAGGGCACGAGGGCTTGCGTAGCCTCGTCGTCTACGACACCAGGGTGACCGATCGAGGGCTCGAGCACATCGCGACGATGAGTGGCCTGGAGAAGCTGCACCTGGGTTCGTGCGACGTGTCTGGCTCGGGGCTGTCCCACCTCGCATCGCTCGCGCACCTGCAGGCGCTGGGCCTCGTCGAGCTGGATCTCGCCGATTCCGGGCTGGCGGCCCTGGCGAATCTGGCTCGTCTCGAGGAGCTCGACCTGGTCGGGTTGAAGATCACCGACGCGGGGCTCGCGCACGTGCGGGGTCTGTCCCGGCTGCGGCGGCTCGCGCTCGACCGCAATGAGATCACCGACGCGGGCCTCGCCCACCTGGTCGGATTGACGGACATGGAAGAACTCTCCCTCGAGGGCACCCGGGTGACGGACGCCGGCCTGGTCGCGCTCGAGTCGCTCCCGCACCTCAGGCGGTTGAAGCACGACGACACCAAGATCACCGCCGCCGGGCTCGATCGACTGCGACATCTCGAACGCACCGCGGCGACAGCCGTGATGGACCGGCGGCAAGCCCCCGAGCCCCGAAAGGACCCGGGAGGGGCCGCGAAGCCCGACGATGCCACGCCGGATCGGATCCGGGCCGCGGTGGCGAGGGCCCTGCCGCCGTTGCAGAAGGGTCTGAACGTCTACGCCGAGAAGCGCGACTGCTTCTCGTGCCACAATCAGGCGGTCCCGGTCGTCGCCCTGGAGATCACCCGCGCCCGCGGGCTCGCGATCGATGAGGAGGCCTTCGAGGAGGCGACGGCTCTGACGCTCGGCGACCTCGAGAGCGGCGCTGGGGCAATATCGCAAGGGGCGCGGGCAGCCCGGAGGGGTGACCCGGGCGGCCTACGCGCTGTGGACGCTCGAAGCCGCCCGGAGTCCGGCCGACGAGGTCACCGCCGCGGTGACGGAATACCTGCTGAAGTCCGATCCCGATCGAGACCACTGGACCGAGACTTCGCAGCGTCCGCCGATCGAGGCGAGCCCTTTCACGTCCACGGCGTTGGCGCTGCGGGCGTTGCGGTATTTCAGCGCCAAGAGCCGGACCGGCGCCGTGAACGATCGGGCCCGTCGGGCCCGCGCCTGGCTGGCCGCGAGCCGCCCCGTCGACACCGAGGACCGCGTCTTCCGGCTCTGGGGCCTGAAGTATGCCGACGCGTCGCCCGAGGAGCTCGAGGCCGCCGCCAGGGACCTTCTCTCGGCCCAGCGAAACGACGGGGGCTGGGCCCAGACCGACAAGCTGGCGAGCGACGCCTATGCCACCGGCTCCGCGCTGGTGGCGCTGCACCAGGCCGGCCGATTGGCGACCGACGAAGAGGCGTACCGGCGTGGGGTGGCGTTCTTGCTGCGCACGCAGAAGGCCGACGGCACGTGGTTCGTCGCCTCGCGGAGCCACCCGTTCCAGCTCTACTTCGAGAGCGGCTTCCCCTACGGCAAGGACCAGTTCATCGCCGTGGCCGCGAGCGGCTGGGCCGCCGCGGCGCTCGCGCTGGCCCTGCCGGATAAGCCACAGCGCTCGGACTGAGGGGACACGATACCGATCCGTGTTTTCTCACACTCTGCAAGCCGCATGCTACGTCCTGCTGTCTGGAGGTGACATCATGAGAAACCAAACCCACGAACCACGCCGCAGTCGCACGTCTCGACTCGAGTTCTGCGAGTCCCGCCAGCTCCAGAGCACCGTGTCCGCTCCACTGGCTCGCACCGTGGAAGTCTCCCCGATGGCAAAGGCTCATGGCGAGACGATCAAGGGTTCAATGAGCGGAACCTGCTCACTGAGCGGATCCTCCTCGATGAGCGGAGTCTTCCAACATGAGTCGATCAACTCCACGGTCGGCACGGGGATCTTCGTGGCGACCGGGTCCTTGACGATACTCGGGCAGGCCTCCCTGACCGGCAGCGACAGCTATTCATTATCCCACCACGAGGCCAAGTATACCCACGGGTCCGTGACCGTCTCGGATACCGGCGGTGACCAGATCACCGCTTCTTTCGAGGGCTCCGGCAAGGCTTCGACCACCGGGAAAGACACTTTCAAGGTGAGGGGCCCCGTGACCGGTGGCGCGGGTACGTACGCTGGAGCAGCGGGAAAGTTTTCGGCATCAGGCAGCTTCAACAGCCAAACGGATGAATTCTCGATCAAATTGACGATAAAACTCGATCAGCCAGGTCATCACCGCGGCAACAAACACTGACCGTCACCGCCGATGATTCAACTAGCCTGCAAGCTGCTCATCCGGCAGCCGCATCGCGTCGTTCAGCAATTCGCTCCTCAAAGCCTATCGCTTGCCTTTCGGCGTGCCCTTCGTCCGGTCGTTGATCTTTGCTCCCTCCGGAATTTCGACCCGAAACAGGTCGTCGGGCAGCGGGACGTTCACCTTCAGCTCCGTGATCTTTAACTCGTGCGTCTCCTCGATGGCGAGCCGGTCGTGTTCATCCATGAAAAATAGGTTGCGCGCTTGCGTCATCGGCAGCCAGCAGCCCGGTGCGACCTCGCGGTAATCGGAGAACCACTGTTCGTAGATCGGGTCGACAAGCCGCGGCAGGTTTGCCGATTTTTCGCGCTCCACTTCGGCCGCCTGCTCGGGCGTCCGCGAATTGATCCAGGCGCGTAGTTCTTCGCCGTCGTGAAACGCGTGTCCCTTGCGATTGAAGAGGTTCACCAATCGTTTCTCCGGGTTCTTCTGAGCACCGTGCTTTGCCCCGCGCAGACGGCCGTCGGCGACGGTGATGTAATAGGTCGTCCAGTTCGCCCACCGGCTGACGACGTGGCATTGCGTACCATGAAATTCGGCCCGGCCGCCGTAGACGAAATCTTCCGGTTTGCCCATCAGGCGAGTCGTCGCCTCAAGCTCTTCCGGCTGAACCGCCCACCAGAGGCGGCGTGGCCCGGCGAATCCCAAGCAGTAAGTCAACCCGGATAGCAACGTACCTCGTTGACTCTGGATCCGATACTCGCGCTCATCGGGCGGCGTGTTGTAAGAACAGTACGTGATCAGCCGCTTGCCGTCCCATACCCGCAGGTCGAACCAGTCCGGGTCCCGTCGATCCCACCATCGCACCCGCTTGCGGTCGAAGGCGAGCTCGATGGTCTGGGTCGCTCTCGGCTTGAGTCCACTCTCTTTTTCGAGATGTTCCTCATTCATGAGCTGCTCTTGGAGCGTGCGACGCCGTTTCGCGATTCCCGCCGGGGTCGTCTCGTAGACCACTGCCGCTTTAAGCGAAAGGCTCTCGACGTGATCGACCCACGCCTCCTGCTCGCGGATCGAACGGACGAGCACGCTGGCATCATCCCCGGGCGCCAGATGTGGGGCACCGGGGGCCTGCGCCTGTCCGCATGTCGGGGGCTCGTCGGCTCGAGCTTCCCTCAAGGACCAAGCTGCCGCCACGATCAATCCGGCGCCCAGGAGGGCAGTCGTCGCCGGGTTGATCTGCACAGGCATCATCATTTGCTCCCCGTACCTGGATCACTTTGTCCGCGTCGTCCATTGTGTTCATCTTTCCAACTTCTCGCAAATCGTCGAGGGTCTGCTCAGCTCGCCGGCCGCGGCGGCCTGTTCCATGGTGAGTCAGAGCCCGCGCGCATTATTCAGGCTACAGATTCTTGGGATCACGATCCGTAGCGGCCGCGGCCATGATGCTCTCGGGGGCGGAAACTGGGGGACGGAAACTGGGACGCGAGAGTGACCCGACGCATCGAGACTGGATCGACTGGATGGTCGCAACGTTCCCGCCGATTGTCTGCCAGAACTTCAAGTTGCTTTCCGTCTATCGCGACCATGGACGGTAGGGCGTTACTCGATGTGGCCCTCGCCGACGCCGAGGTAGCGGTCGTCTTGCTCGACACCCTCGAAGCGAACGCGGCGCGGCGTACGGCGGCTGTGGCGTCGATCCCGCCGTGAGGGCTTCGAACTTACGATTGGGCTCCCGACACCTCGTTTAGCCGAGGGAGAGTCCGGACATCAATTTGTGGCCCTTGGCCCGGGTTTTCTGGCGATCTTTGATTGGGTGGAGGCGGATTGATTCGCGCTTTTGCCGTGCTTGGGCGGCTGCTGAATTAGATTGAAATTGGATCTGATCGAATGTGGGGGCCGTGGAAGGGCAATATACTGGGATGAAAAACAAGTTGAACCGCCGTTTCCATCCGCTTTTGGATCACAATCGAATCGCGACCCGGTTTCGCTCCCCCTGAGGCGGGGAGTTAGGGATGGTGTCCGCGGAACTCCGAAATTCACCGGCGGGATGTGGCGAGTCGACCCGCCTTTTCCGATAATGACGGTCAGGGAGTTACCAAAAGGACCCAAGCACTACACGGACGAACCATGACGATTGCAGAACTTCGGTGTCAACTCTACCCTGGCCAATTCAGCTCCGAATTCGCCGTGGTCGTTGAATCCTTTAATGGTCGGGCTTTCTCGTTATTCGCCTCGCGTGAAGACGTCAAGTGCGAACGCGAACCGAGCCAGGACGACCCCACCAACGGTTGGCTGAAGGTGAAGATCCTCGAGGAGGAGGCCAATAACATCCTGGTTCAACTCCCGCAGTCGACGATCGAGAACGGGTCGTACCTCGCTGTCCGGCGCGATCAACTGCGCCCGAGTCACGAGGTCGCGTTCGTTTGATTGAGCGAGGGCCCGGATGATCCTTTCAAACCTGGAGTTGCATCGCGCTCTAGACAGCGGTCGACTGATCATCACCCCCGAACCTCAACCAAGGACGCCAGACGCGAGAGAGCCAACGGAGTACTGTCCCTACGACACCCACTCGGTAGATCTGACCCTCGGTAGCGAGGTCGTCATTCCACTGCCCGGAACCTACGCCTTTGACCTGATGCAGTCGGCATCCCTGAGCCCGTTTCTCACGCGGAACTCCAAGCGGATTCGGTTCGAAGAGGGGACGAGCTATATCCTGGAGCGCCACACCTTTATCCTGGCGCAGATCCGCGAACGAGTGGGTTTACCGATCGAGCACGCCACCAACACCGAAACCTGCCTCGCGGCTCGGATCGAGGGAAAGAGCAGCCGCGCCCGCATTGGGCTGCTGGTCCATTTCACGGCCCCGACAGTCCACCCGGGCCTCGCGGGGAATTTGACCCTCGAGATGATCAATCTTGGCCCGACGAGCATCGTCCTCCGGCCGGGGATGCCGATCGCGCAACTGATCGTCGAAGAGGTCAAGGGCGTTTCCCGGCCGAACCCAAGCCAGTTCCAGGGGCAGGCGACGCCGGAAGGCTCGCCCGGGTAGGGGAGAAGGTTTTCGGTTCCTGGCACCTTTTCCCAGTCCAGTCTTGAACAGAGGCAAACGAAGGTAACCAAGAGGGAGACAAGAGCCCGAAGAGGAGAGAGGTTGGGCGAGGGCCCGGGGTTTCTGGGCAAGGGCGGACGGCATCGCAGCGTTGGGTCGAGCGGACGAGGCGGGCGGCGCGTACGAGTTGAGTCCAGCTTCTGGCGATCTTCGAATAGGGCGGAGCGGGATTCGTTCCGGGCGTTGCCGGACGTGACGGGCTTCTGGATTCAATGGAAACCGAGTCTGACCGCGCGGAGATCCCGCGGACGGTTGGGCGGACGGTTGGATTGCGGGCCACGGATCGGAGGCACAGGGGGGCGAGAATCAAGAAATCCAAGCAGAAAGCAGTCGGAGAGTTTAGCCACTGATGAAACACTAATCGAACACGGATAATAGTTCTGATTCCGGGAAGGTCTGACCCGGTGGGCGAGGATCCATCGGCGGGGTGAATCCGGTGCCCGAGAGGGCAAGCTGGCGGGATCGGAGCGCGCGCGGCTTGACGAGCTTATCGTCGTTTATCGACGGGGGTTGGTGCAGAAGGCGCGCGCGTGGAAGGAAGCAGTGGCGCACGGCCTTCGAGCGTCGGTGGACGATGCCGGGATTTTTTTTGCTGGTCAGCGGACGGCATTCGGGTGGTGGGCCTGACGCCGACGGGGCGTGCTACTGTTGCCGTTCTGCGTCTTGCGGACGATCCTGATGCGCTCATTGTGCGAGCGTACTGGGTGAAGCGCGGGCTGGCATCCGCCAAGTGACGTGTGACGGGAAGACCGTTTTCGGTTCCTGCACCTTTTCCCGGCCATTCTTGTAGAGAGGGCATTCGTTGTCGGATTCCCGATTTCCATCCTCCCTCCATCCGCGAGTTTGAACAATTGAATGCCAGGTCGCGAGCCCGGCATTTCTTTGCAACGTTGCCGTTGGGCAGGGCGGAGGGGGACTTGTACGAGCGGCCGTCAATCGAAAAACGTCAGTTGAGCCGGGCGCCGGACGGCTGCTATCGCGGGCTCGTGAGCCTGAAGTTCGGTATCCACGTAGCTGCCGAAGTGGGCCGCCTCCTGTGGAGTTGTGAGCGTCGTCAGTAACTGGCCGAACAGCACAATCTTGCGATCGTTTCGGGACAGCGAGAACCCGGCTGCTCTCAGCCGTCCGAGCTTGGCGCCGGCAGACTCGATCGCCGTTGTGACGGTCGGCCGATGTTTGTGAGCTGCGGTCCCCTTCCGGCAAACGATGATGATGTCGAGCTGGATCGGCTCCTTCGCCTGCGATTTTGGCGCAGCGACCGACATTTCCGCTTTCACGGGTTGGGAGTTCACCACGTAGAAACCAGCTCCAAGCACGGCTTCGGCCAAGGCCGTCCACCCCTCGTCGCGGGAATGGTGATACGTGAAGACAAGCAGGCCGTCATCTTTCAGAATGCGGTGGCATTCGCAGAAGACAGCTTGCAGCTTAGCCGCGAAGCTGTCGGCGTCGGCGTCCTGAACCTCCGCAGGGCTACGTGTTGTCGTGTCTCCATCCGCTGCCGAAGACGTCAGTTGCTGCCAGGCGTGGAAGAAGTCTGCGAGCTCTGAGTAGTGGACGTTATCGAAGAAGGGTGGATCGGTAACGATGAGATCGAGGCACTGGTCCGGCAATCCGGTGGCTGCGGAGTTGCCGCAGGATAAGTACGTGGCACGCTCGGCGAAGCGGCCGTCAGTGGGCCATCGTGGCTCGATCTTGCCGGAGCACGGTGCTGCGCACACCCGTCCTTTTGCGGAGGCAGTGCCGTTGACCTCCGTGGGGGCATGCCGGTACTCGATTGCCCGCACCAGGCGGCTGCGGAACAGATTGGAAAACGACCCCGAGCTTTTCGAGGTGCCCCACACGTTCGCCTCGATTGGCGTCCGTTCGGGTTTCAGGATGTGGTGCGAGAACATGTGGCGGACGGCACCCGTTCCCTCCCCTTTATACGATGCGAACATGTTGTTGAATTCAAGGACACCAGAAAAGAGTGTGAGCAAAGCTGTTCGGCTCGGTCCATCGGCGATTTCGCCGATTGCTCTTTGCAGTAAGCCCAAGGCGAGGAGCTGGCGGTCGTTGAAAAAATCTCGCCACGCCGTGAAGGCATAACTCATGGCTTGGCGTGTGTTGTGACCGTTCTCTAGCGCCAGGGTTGGCACTCGAATGCGATCCCGTTCGATTTCCTCGCGGAGCTTCGCTGAGCATGCCTCGTATGCCGCCTGGTCTGCGGGCGTCGCGGGGAGGTATTCCTTGGCGCCGCGGTGGGTAAGCACGAGCTTGCCGTATAGCCGGAATGTTGGGCGGGCACCGCCTTCGCCGACGGCGTCCAGAATACTGAATTTGTGGTGGCAGTGCTGACATGTGGCCTTAGCGCCCTTCGCTTGCCCCTGACCGGGCTTGAACTGCACGGCGCAACTGCGGCACGTTGCGCTATCATGGTCGTGAAGGCCTGGAAAAATGTCACCGCACGAAGGGCAGAGAATCTGCACCTCCGGTTTGCGTTGCGGGTAGGCGTTTCTGGCAATAATCCAGGAAGGAAACAGATCGACGGGATGCCGACATTGGAGGCAATTCACCTGCATGACCCAGAAGAAGTAGAGCACGTCACAGTGCCTGCCCCCTTTGTCTTTCGAGCTGTACAAAGCACGGATTTGTTGCCCGACGCTGCGCGACAATACGAGGACCGCGCGCTCGAGGTCTTGCCGTTCCATGGGCCCGAGGGCGGTGCGCACAGCCTCGACGGCAACCGGATTGATGTCGCGGCCGAGTGCGGTCATACCAAGTTTGTGGGCTTCACCGACCGTTGTGCCGGAGCCCATGAACGGGTCGAGTACGGTAACGTTCCCGAAGTGATGATTTTGATAAAACGCCTTGGTTAAATCGCGATCCTCAGGCAGGACCGTCCCGAGCAGGATGCCGCGAAACACGGACCCGAGGCGTTTCGCCCACCACTTGTGCACGTGATAGATGGGACGGTGAACTTCCTTGCGCCAGCTCTCACGCTCGGCAAGTTGCGAGATGAACTCAAACGGAAAAGCATCCATTTCAATCAGGCGCAGCGTTATTCTTCCGTGGTGTCATCATCACTTTCCGGGATGTCCAAACGTAGAGGCAGGGCCCGCATAGAGACTTGGTCCGGCGGCGAGCCCTTGAGGCGCCAGGCCCGAAACGCATGCTGTCGACCTGCCCCTGGGTTGGGGATTGTCTTGGGAATCAGTTCGTTGGTTTGGAGGTTGAACGAGTAGCCGATGATCAGGTCGTCTGCTTCGCGTCGGCATAGCTCGCCGACGTCTACGAAACGGGGACCCGCAGTGATGTCGGCCGGGAGGATGAGCGTTTGCTTGTGCGCTACGCCATTCACCAGGTGGAAGGGAGTCGGCACTACGTACATTTTCCGATCTCGGATGAGGAGATCGCCGTAGCTGCCAAGGCCCCTCACACTTTTATTTTTGTGCACATAGTCATGGTATGCGTTGAGAAAGCTGCCATGGCAAAGCACAAGGTCTAGTACTGGGTACGTGTTGCCGTCGGGTTTCTTTGGATAGCGCCCGAAGACGTAGTAGATGGTTCGTCCGTTGTGAAATCCCGAGGGAACCTGGCTGTTGCTGTCGAAGTTGGCATCACGGCCGGGGTAGGCCAAGCCTTTCAACTCGTAACCTTCGGTTGTAGCCACCATGCGGAAATCCGGGTAGCTGTTTCTCCCAGCGTCCTCGAAATCGAATCCCGTTTCTGCCAGCCTTGCCTTGAACCAATTCTGAAAGTGGTATTCTTTGTCGGTGGCGCTTACACGTTTGATAAGCGACCCTCGTTTGATCGCTTCGACACAATGTTTGAATACGGTGGTGGCGGTCATTCGATAGCCTTGTCGCTGGCGGTGCGTCAGGACTGTTCCTTGGAGAGCAGTATACGTCTGTATGGGAATGATCGCAAGCGACGGGGCAATGCGCCGGATACAGGGCGATGACAACCGGGTGTGACATACGGGTTGGGACAACGAGTCCCCGGGTTCACACCCCGGTCTGTACGATATCGCCCCGCTGCCGGGGCTCGGAAGCGATGAGCAGGCATTAGGGCTGCGCGAAGGTCCCAGGGTTGACACCCCGGGCTATGTGATGGCGCCCCGTTTCGGGGCTAGGAGTGGTGTTTGTTCGAGGCAACGCCACCACGTTCGAACGCCCATATTTCCGCGCTGTTCCCTACGATCGGCAGAATCGGATCTCGATTCATCAAGCCACTCGGAAATCTCCCGGTTTCTGGCAACTCGTTTGACCTTTTTGTAGATCGTTTCAAGTAGAGGGGGGAATCACGGCGGAGGGAGGATGCAGGATGAGGGATGAGGGATGAAGGAGGAAGGATGAAGGAGGAGTACTGACTCGAAACGAAAGAATTCTTTTTTCTTTTGGCAACTGGATCGTGGTTTTTGCAGATCATTCTTGTAGGCAGGGTATTCGTTGGCGGATGCCCGATTTCCATCCTTTGTTCATGAGCGAGTTTCAACCGTTGATGTCAGCAGCAACCAAACACTGAGCCATTATCGCAGAGCCATTTGAGCCATTCCGCGATCGGTCGATCGCGGCTTTGGCTCTCTAGGCGTCCGTCTTTACCTAGTCGCTGGCACGTGTGATTCAATGCAGGTAGGCTGGAGTGTAATTGCCGCTCATTCGCCGATGACGGCTTTTTCAATCGTCGGCGCAAAGTGGCGGCGGGAAGTTCCACCTTCCCGCCGCCTGACCGCTCGGGAGCAGTCCCTCCCGTGGGCCATTCTCAGTTTCCACGCGCATCACTGTCGGGTCAATCACCCCGGTCGCGGCGTTGGCACCCCAACTGCCACCGTTGCCTGTGAGAGTGGGCACGATAATCGATGGTGGCCTGCTCAAGATAATCGATGGTTTGTCGTCGAAGTGGCTGGCCGCTTGAATCGTCGCGTTGCAGCGTGATCTCCAAGGCACTCCGACTGGCGCGGCCGACCCGTGTCGGACATCCTGTCCCGGATGTCGCGGCTCCTACCGCGAAGGTTTTTCGCATTGGTGCCGATCCCGGAGCTTCAATTGCGACATCGCAACGGAGCCAGGCCGAGCTGGAACACTCGGCCTGGGCTCCCGTCGCGGACCCTGGGTCGGCGCTCGGGTTGCGCCTCGGCAGCGCCCTATCCTCCGCCCAGGCCGTTCCTCAGTGAGGCCGTCGTGTCTTTCACGCAACCTCTTGCACCGCGCGACCGGCCAAAAGCCCAACCGTCTCGCGTCGCCCGCAATCGGCGATCGCGCACCAAGGCCGGCGTGACGTATCCGATCGTCCCGTTCACGCGGCAAAGCCCACCGACGCCGTTCCGTTCCCAATTATCTCTATAGGGGGAACGGGAACGACCCCTCCGCGCAATCGATCGAGCCGCTGCCATCCCGCGGCCGTTCGGCTTAACCGGCCAACAGGCTCTAGCGACTCGAGCACCTCGCCCAGACGCTCATTCTTGACCGCGAGGCAGTCACGGAGCATCGCTCGTGTGGGCATCATGCCCCGGGCCAAATTGTACAGCACTCGCTCCTCGAGACTGTGTCGCCGTGCAGAGGCCACTCGATGACCGGCGGCGTCCTCACCGCCGGTCAATCGACTGGATCTCGCGCCCAAGACAATGGCAAGGATCAATCGTGGCCTCGGGCAGCGGCTGATGCGCAAGGGATCGCTCTGCAGAGCTCGACGCGTACGCTTGCTTCCCAGGCGGCCCGGTGCTCGCCGACCGTTCCGTTCCCTCCCAACTCTTTATGGGAAACGGGAACGGCCCGGTCGCTCGGGTTTTCACGAGGCAATCGGCTGCGCAGCTTCGACCATATCGGTTCGAGCCGATCGGCAAAGAGTCCGGCGCGGTATGCGGCCGTCGCAGAATCAGGGCCACTTTCAGATGTCTTGGTCGACTTACACTGCGTGAAAGCTCCTGGTGAGACGACGGGAGCTTGATCAAAACCTTCGGAGACGCATCCTCTGCGGGAAAGTTCTGGTTATCGCGAGATGTTGATCGAAGGAAAGTTCGGGAGAGTCAGGGGCGACAGAAAACGCAATAGCCGCACCCAATCCTGATAGGGATCGTTGCCGCGCCCGAACGCCTCGACGAGCGATAGCGGCAACGTGACAATCTCGACTACGGGTACGAGGCGAGCACGCGCCGACTTCCAGAACGGCGTGCTGGGAACGTGGTCGCGCCAGAAGGTTTGCCACCGCGTGATGGTCGTCCGGTCAACGCCGAACAGGTTTGAAAGCTCGCGGACCCGTCGTGGTGCTGGCCCCTGCCGCATCGCGCTGACAAGGACGACGACGACACCAAGGTAGACCTTCCTGCCGAGAAAACGCACCGACGGCGGTGTTACACGCTTTCTGCATCCGTCGCGATCGCAGCAGAAGCTGAACCGGTAGCGACACTCATCGGGCAGATGATCGAGGCCGCTCCGGGGTGAGCGCGGGTAGTCGGCACAATGCAGGCGACCACCGCAAGAGCAGCCATCTCTTCGAGCGCATTCAGCGAGGTCCTTGTCGACCGACGACAGGAACGACCAGAGACCTCCCGTTTGGTGTAATTCTTGCGCTAGCATCGTATGCTCCTTGGAGTGGGGACATCCAAAGAGGACAGACGCTGCTAACGCTCTCGCCTGATCACGATAACTGATGGTGATCCACCGGCGACCATCAAATAAGTTGCTCACAACTCTTGAGTTTCACATCAGCTAGGTTGCGCACGCTCAGCCTGCTCAAAGGTTGTGAAGACTGGTTTCTACCGCGCCGGCCCCAGGCGCGTTATTGCAGCCCGGCCTGTCAGAAAGCCGCACGCCGCTGGCGCCGCTGGCTTTCCTGCCAGCGCTTTAAGGCGACTACCCACGGCAAGAAACTCCGGCGAGAGCAGGTGCGGCGCTATCGAATCCGTCTCCAGCAACGATCATCTCTTGCTGAACCGGCGCCACCAGCCTGCGACGTCGAGCTGACTTCCCCAGTCGTCGAGTCGCAGACATCCACCGCGCCATCCGAGTCGCCTCCGGTCGCCTCAACTCCCGCCGAGGGCCAGCGCCCAGCCAAAATACCCGAACAATCTTGCGGTCTGACTTGCCACAGACCTGGCTGCTACATCTTATTCCTTCCCTCGGGGCGTTCTCCCGATCAAAAATTCTGTTCCAACCCGTGCCGCCAAGCGTTACGACGAGTTCGACAACGTGAGCTTCGACTCCGGCAACGACGCCGGCGCGGGGTGTTTCCCCGTCATATGCATCACCGCGGACCGCCTAAATATCCCCTTCTCATGTCGTCACGTATAGAGGACGTTACCCCCTAACACTTATGTTTGTTCTTGCCCAAGAACCGAGGAGGAAGCGGGAGGGCCGGGTCTTCCGGTCTCCCGTTTCCTTACTCGGACTGGGCCTTTGTGACGAGGTTTCCCATGACAGACTCGTACACGACGGACATCCGCTTCATAGCTGTGGATCAACTGGGTCAGCGGTATCGGCGCTATCGTCTTCCCGACCCGGACGCTGAGGCCGCAATGGCGGCATCCCTCGGGCGCTATGGACAGCAAACACCCGTGGTCGTCTGCCTGCGAGAGGAAAGATACGAGGTTCTCGACGGCTTCAAGCGTCTGGCAGCCGCGCAGACACTCGGTTTCCTGACCGTCAGTACGCGGCTCGTGGAAGTTAATGAGCGCCTGGCCAAGGCGACGATCCTGGGCCTCAATCAAACCGGCAGGCGGACCCAAGAGTGGGAAGAAGCTTGGATCGTGCACGCCTTGGTGCGCGAGGACGGTTTGACGCAGGAGGAGGTCGCCGAGCTGCTCTCCCACCACAAGAGCTGGGTCTGCCGTCGGCTGGCCCTGGTCGAGAAGCTGGCCGACGCGGCCAGGAACGACTTGCGATTGGGGCTGTTGTCGGTCACGGCCGCTCGCTCGCTGGTGCGGTTGCCGGCCGGCAACCAAACCGGTCTGCTGGCCACACTCCGCCGCGACAAGCTGACGGCTTCCGAGCTCGATGGCGTCGTCAATCTACTCCGAGTGGCGCCGGGCCAGACTCAGGAAGAGTACATCCTGGCCCAGCCGCGCCAGGCTTTGCGGCAAGCGCGAGAAGAGACTGGCTGGGCCTGGGACCCACGGCTGAGCAGCTCGGGCAACCGCGTGGCGCGACGTCTCACCTACGTCCTTGAGGACCTGGGTCGCATCGAAACCTGGCTGCGCAGTCAAGGCCGCGCCGGCTTGACCCCCTGCGATCACTTGGTGCTGACACCAGCATTCTCCAAGTTGGCGCGTGATGCCTCCAGCGTGGCCTCTTTGGCTCAGGACCTCATCGGAGAGTTGAACAATCATGACCGAGCAAAAGCGCAATGAGATTGTCAGCCGCTGGCGCGCCGGTGCATCAATGCGACGGATCGCCCGCGAGTTGGGACTCGCACGGAACACGGTGAGCCGGGTGCTTGTCGGGATTGATGCCCAGCGAGCCGGCAAGGCGTCGACCTCGCTCGGACGACCCAGCCAGCTCGATCCCTACGAGCCTGTCATCCTCGAACTCCTGGGCCGATATCCCGATTTGACCGGCGTGCGGCTCCTGGAAGAGCTGCGCCACCAGGGCTTCCCGGGCAGCTATAGCACTGTCCGCCAGCGCCTACGCGAGCTACGTCCGCGCTCAGGGCCACAGCCGGTTATCCGCTTTGAAACTGGGCCCGGCGTCCAGGCTCAGATGGATTACGCCGTCTACGATCTGGACTTCACTTGTGAAGGCCGGCGCCGCGTGAATTTGTTCAGCTACATCCTGGGCTATTCACGGCGGCAGTACCTGCGCTTCGTCGAGGCCCAAGACCTGGTGACCACCCTGCGCGAGCACGTGCGGGCCTTTACCCATCTGGGAGGCGTAGCCGCAACATGCTTGTATGACAATATGAAAGTCGTGGTCACTGGTCACGAGGATGACGTACCGGTCTACAACTCGCGGTTCCTGGCCTTCGCCACTCACTACGGATTCCGGCCGGTGGCCTGCCGCGTGCGGCGGCCCCAAACCAAGGGAAAAGTGGAACGCCCGTTTTATTACGTTGAAACCAGCTTGTTCAACGGCCGCAGCTTCGAATCGCTCAGTCATCTAAACGAGACCACCGATTGGTGGCTGGCGCAGGTCGCGGATGTCCGCGAACTCCGCGCAGCCGGCAAGACGCCCTTGCAGTTGCATCAGGAGGAACTTCCCCACCTGATCCCGCTGCCAAACCAAGCTTATGTGGTCGCCCCGGTTATCTATCGCACAGTCGACGTCGAGGGCTTGGTCACCTACTGCCAGAACGGCTACTCAGTGCCCTGGCGGTACATCGGCTGCGTGTTGCCGGTGCGGGTGACCGAGACCGAGGTGATCGTTTACGGTCCTCAGGTTGAGGAGATCACCCGGCACGCGCTGTTGCCGCGCACGGCCAGAGGGCAACAGAGCGTGCACAAGGAGCACCGGCCTAACGAAAGCGCACACCGGCGACGGGCGCAACTGGAGGAACGCTTTGCCGAGCTGGGCGAAGTCGGACGGCGGTTCCTGGAAGGGCTGCTGAAAGTTCAGCGTTACGGCAAGGACCAGGCACAGCGGGTGCTGGCACTATTGGGGACCTACGCCCGATCCGACGTGATCGCCGCGTTGGAGCGAGCGGTGCGATATGGTGCATATTCCCACGCGGCGGTGGCACGCATCCTCTCGGTTCAGGCTCGGCCCAAGACTACCTTGGAGGCGCTGGCCGAAGAAGAGCGCGCGCTGCCTCCGTGGCTGGGCGAGGATAAGGTGTCCCCGCGCCCGACGTCAGGCTACCAATACCTTTGCGAGCCGGAGGAGCACGAGGATGAAGACCCGAGCAGCGCCCAAGGCGAAGCCGGCGGGGACGGAACTGCGCCAGAAGATCCTTGAGGACTTCGAGGTGCTGGGCATTCCCCTGCGGTCCGAGCAACTTGACGCGGTTGTGGGCCGTGCCGAGAGCGACGGGCTATCCCACCTGGAATTCCTACGGTTGCTGGTCAGCGAGCAGGCCAACGGGCGTCGTGATCGCAGGATTGCCCACCGCATCCGCGAGGCCGGCTTCGCTGAAAGTAAAACACTGGCTGACTTCGATTGGCAGTTCAACTCGGCGGCTATCGATCGAGTGCGAATCGAGGCATTAGCCGAAGGGGAGTTCATCGGCCGGCATCAAAGTCTGGTTTGGGTGGGTCAAAGCGGCGTCGGCAAAAGTCATCTGATCCAGGCGATTGGCCTGTGTGCCTGTGCGCTGGGTTACCGGGTGCGGTACGAGACAAGCAGCTCAATTTTACAAAGACTGACAGCAGCGCTGGCGGATCAGACGTTGCCGAGCCAGTTGCGATACTATGCCAAATTCGATCTGTTGATCCTCGACGAGGTCGGCTTCGACCGACTGGAACGGATCGAATCGCCCCAAGCGGCCAGCCTGTTGTACAAGCTGATCAACGTCCGCAGTGGGCGGTCGACGGCATTGGTGACGAACATCGACTTCGACGCGTGGGGTGATTACTGGGGCGATCCACCGCTGGCAATGGCGTTCCTGGACCGTGTCGTGGACGGGGCGATCATCATGAAGATCAACGGCAAGTCGTATCGGGCACATCGAGGCGAACAAGCATCGGCCATCAAGCGGTCGAAGAAGTGAAATAGCGTCGACGCCGGAGCCGGAGATCAGCCAGTCTACTTGATTTGATCCACGATTCATCCACCGATCGACGGCCGTCACTTCCCGAAGCACATTGTCCGTGCTTCACGCGGCAACCATTCAGGTGGCTCAATTCTGGCTGCGAAAGTGGCTCACTTCCTGGCTGCGGTCGACAAGGCTACGAGCAGCGGGGCTCAAGATGACGGCGTTCGCTGGTCGCATTGGTCGGGGGGGAATGCCCGCACTCGGAATGGACGAATTCTTTTTTCTTTTGGCAACTGGATCGCGGTTTTTGCTGATCATTCTTGTAGGCAGGGTGTTCGTTGTCGGATACCCGATTTTTATCCTCACTCCATCAGCGAGTTTCAACCGTTGATCGTCAGGTCGCGAACATGGCATTTCTTTGGCCTTCCAGGGTGGGGCGTGCCGGCCAGCAAAAGGCCCCGGGCTGGGAATCGCCAGGAAGAGTGGGGAATTTCTCTATGGGAGTGCAAGAAAGTGCAAGAAAGTGCAATGAGCGAAGAACCTCGCAGGAGTACGGGAACCCAAATCGACTTTGCGGTTGCGCAGGGTGCGGCCGTCGCCATTTGGGCGCGCACCAGGGGAGCGCCACGGCGAACGGCTTTCCAATGGGCGAAAGAGGAGCCCGCACGACGGTCCAGGCTTATCGGCGCCGCGCGGTCGATCAGGGGCTCGGCCGGATGACCAAGAATACGGCCGAGGCGGTGGACACAAACGTCGGGATTTCGAAAGGCTGGCTTCCCTTCGCCGGCGTGCCCGGTGAACCTTGGCGCTGGTGGGAAATCGTCAGGCTAAAGCCTGACCTACTTGCAGCCATTTGACAATCCGGTGCATCGTGAAATGCGCCGAACGAACCCAAATGGATCAGGTGGCTGGAAATACATAAGGTTTTTCTGAATTTGTGATTACATCAGAAAATGAGAACGAAACGGCACTTGACAACGTGGCTGGAATTGGCAAAACGAAGCCAATTGGGGGGGAGGGACGAAATCAGGACGGAGGGTGCGTCGATCGGATCAGCGGCTCGGCTGCGACATCGCCTGCGCCTCACCCCCCCTGGCCCCCCCTTTGCAAGGGGGGGAAAGGTGGGCGGGGGGCGGTCGTTGAGGCTACGAGCAGCGGGGCTCAAGATGACGGCGTTCGCTGGTCGCATTGGTCGGGGGGGAATGCCCGCACTCGGAACGGACGAATTCTTTTTTCTTTTGGCAACTGGATCGCCGTTTTTGCAGATCATCTTGGTAGGAGCGATGGGTGCGCTCGCTGGTGCGGCGCGCGAACGACGGAGATCAAATGCCACAATCAAAAACTCGAGGAGCAAACTCGCGTCGAGTACCCAGGGTGGTGCATCGGAAACCCAAGGCGTTGCACTGGAAACCCAAGGCGTTGCCGTTGGGCTATGTTGTTGTGGCCTTTCAGGCCGAGAAGCGGAGTGCATCGAAAACGGCCTCGAAGTTCGGTCGATTTACACCGGTGTACGGATCCCAGCGATTCAAAACCCTCGCGCCACCACGCACCCCGAAACTGGCACTCTGGAACGGGGGCGTTGTTCACTATGTCTAGAGACAGGGCGGAGGGGCGGGAGTCAGGGCGGAGGACGGGGATCAGGAGTAAGAGTAAGAGTAAGAGCAGGAATCAAGATGACGACCGACGTTCGCTTGGCTCATTGGTCGGGCGGAAGGCGGGGATCAGAGCGCTGCAAAGGACGCTGGTAGGGTGTCCGGGCGGGCGTGTGCGACTGCCCCTCCGCCGTCTGAATTGGCACATTCCCCACAAAAAACGCGGGGGAAAATGCTATGTGATGCTGTGTGTTCACAATTAACAAAGAAATCGCGCAAAGCCGTATCTCATGACATTGCAACCGTATCGATTGAGTGATTGCACTTTTTTTTTGGGGATGTTTGTTGTCGAACTGACAAAATCGGCGCATATTATTACATGACGGAAGGGAGATTGGCGCGCGATGCGGGCGCGATTGACGTAATCCCCCAGGGCGTTGCCTCGGAAACCCGGGCGTTGCCTCGGAAACCCAGGGCGTTGCCTCGGAAACCCAGGGCGTTGCCTCGGAAACCCAGGGCGTTGCCCTGGGCTAGTTTGTGACTGCCCCATTCGGGGCGAAGACAAGAAAAATGCAACATCAAAACTTACGGTTCGGGTTGGGGTGGTCGCCGAGGCGAGTGCGCATAGTGTCACTCAAATAATCGAACGATGGAACCGGCCCTCGAATTCGGCCCGTGGCTCGCCATCCCGACCGAGCGGGTGCGTTCCCGTAATCCTTATGCCCAGCAGCTCGCGACGAGGCGTTCCGTCTTCCCATCCTCCGGCAAATCATCGTATTCTGGTAAAGTGCTTGACGCTCCCCCCGAAAAGCGGGCCGCTGCTTTCGACCCACCCCGAAAAACCTACCCCGAGAATCCGGACCAGACGCATGAGCCATCGCCTCGGCAGGAATCGCATCTTCGCGCTCCTATGCATCGTGCCGGCTGCCTTCACAGGTAGCGCATCTTTTTCCGCCGCCGACGACAGGAAGGCGCCACAGGCCGCCGCGGCCGCGCAGACGAAGCCGTTCGATCCGCCGATCGCACGGGCTTCGGAAGAGGGGATCAAAGCCATCCGTTCCTTCCGTGTGCCCACCGGGCTTACGGTCGAGCTGTTTGCGGCCGAGCCGCTGCTGGCCAACCCGGTGGCTTTCTGCATCGATGAGAATGGCGTTGCCTATGTCGCCGAAACCTTCAGGCACAGCGACGGAGTGACCGACACGCGCAACCACATGGACTGGCTGGACGACGATCTCGCCTGCCGCACCGTGGCCGATCGAGTCGCCATGTACAAGAAATTCCTGGGAAGCAAGTTCGAGTCCTTTCACTTGCAGCACGAGCGAGTGCGACGCCTGGTCGATCGCGATGGAGACGGCCGCGCCGATTCATCCACCGTTTTCGCCGACGGCTTCAATGACCCGGCCGCGGGTATCGGCGCCGGCGTGCTGGCGCGAAAGGGAGACGTCTGGTACACGTGCATCCCGGGTCTGTGGAAGCTGCGCGACACGAAAGGCGACGGCCGCGCCGACGTTCGCAAGCGGCTGCACGACGGCTACGGCGTCCATGTCGGTTTCCTCGGGCACGACCTCCATGGGCTCAAGTTCGGGCCCGACGGCCGACTCTACTTCAGCATCGGCGATCGCGGATTCAACGTGACCACGTTCGACGGCAAGACACTCGCTGTTGCCGATACCGGCTCCGTGCTCCGCTGCGAGCCCGACGGCACCGGACTGGAGGTTTTTGCCACCGGCCTGCGCAACCCGCAGGAACTGGCCTTCGATCAATTCGGCAATCTGTTCACGGGCGACAATAACTCGGATAGCGGCGACCGGGCGCGGTGGGTCTACGTCGTCGAAGGCGGTGACAGCGGCTGGCGAATCGGCTACCAGTTCCTCGAATCGCCGTATTCGCGCGGGCCGTGGAACGAAGAGCGGCTCTGGTACCCCGCATTCGAGGGCCAGGCAGCCTTTATCGTCCCGCCGATCGCCAACGTATCCGACGGCCCGTCCGGGCTCGCTTTTGAGCCCGGCGTGAGCACGCTTCCCGCCTCGTTCAAGAACCATTTTTTCCTGGTGGATTTTCGCGGCTCGAGCGGCTCGAGCGGGATCCGCAGCTTCGCGGTCGAGCCACAGGGCGCCTCGTTCAAGCTGGTTGATTCGAAGCAGTTCGTGTGGTCGGTGCTGGCAACCGACGTCGATTTCGGCCCTGACGGCGGACTCTACTTCTGCGATTGGGTCGAAGGCTGGGATAAGCCGCAGAAGGGGCGGATTTACCGCCTGCTCGACGAGTCCAAGCGCGGTGATAGGGCCGTTCGCGAGGTGAAAGACCTTCTATCTCAGGGAATGGAGCGACGGGGGCTCGATGAGCTTGCCAGGCTGCTCGCGCACGCGGACATGCGGGTGCGCCAGGAGGCACAGTTTGAGCTGGCGGCCCGCGGCGGCCCGGCCTGGCAGACGCTTGCAGCCGTTGCTCGCTCGAAAGCCGGCACGCTGCCGCGCATTCACGCTTTGTGGGGGCTGGGCCAGGCTGCTCGGTCCACGCACGCGCCGAAGGACCACAGCCAGCTTTCGGTGCTCGTGCCGTTGCTTGCCGACTCCGACCCTGAGGTGCGGGCCCAGGCCGCCAAGGTGCTGGGCGAGATCAGGGCTCTTGAAGCCTTCGCCGGACTTGTGAATCTGCTCACTGACCCGAGCGACCGCGTCAAGTTCTTGGCGGCGGTTGCGCTGGGCAGGCTGGGCCGTCCTCAGGCGGTCGAGCCGCTCCTTTCCATGCTTCGCGCAAGCGGCGATAAAGATCCCTACCTCCGTCATGCGGGTGTGATCGGCCTGGCATCCTCGGGCAAGACCGCGGCGTGGGCACGCGGAATCCATGATGAGTCTCCGGCCGTGAGAATGGGCGTGTTGCTCGCGCGTGCGGCGCTCGCGCGATCCGGAGGTCGCCGCTTTTCTGACAGATCCCGACGCACGTCTGGTTCTGGAAGCGGCTCGGGCGATCCACGACGTTCCGATCGAGCCGGCGACGCCCGCTCTAGCGACACTGCCGCTCTCCTCGAGTGTGTCGCTGCCGCTCTTGCGTCGGATCCTGAGCGCGAGTTTCCGCCTGGGCCGGCCCGAGGACGCCGCCCGGCTCGCCGCGGTCGCCGAGCGATCGGAACTGCCGGCAGCGGGGCGTGCAATGGCGCTCGAGCTCCTGGCCCAGTGGTCCGCCCCGTCCGGGCGTGACCCCGTCGTCGGTCTGTGGCGGCCGATTCCGGCCCGGCCGGCGGGGCCGGCATCGGCTGCGATCGCGCCCAAGCTAGCCGCTCTGACCTCGTCCACGGGAAGGGTGCAGACCGCCGCGATCCATGTTGCACGGAAGCTACAAATCAAGGAGGCCGGCGGGCCGCTTGCTGCGCTGGCGGGCGACGTGAAATACTCGGACTCGGTGCGGGCCCAGGCGACTCGAGGCGCTCGAAGAGCTCAAAGACCCGCGCCGGGTCGACGCAGCCTCGCGGGCGCTGGTCGCCCCGGGCTCCCGGAGCCGCGCGGCGGCTCTCAAGCTGCTCGCCCGGGTCGACCCCGCTTCGGCGATCGCCCCGCTCGAAGACCGGCTGAAGAGTGGCTCCACGATCGAGCGGCAGGGGGCAGTCGCCATCCTGGCGGAGATGCCGGGGGATGCGGCTCGCCGGCTTCTGCTGGACTGGCTCGATCGCCTCGTCGCGGGGCAGGCCCCTGCAGAGATCCAGCTCGACCTGATCGAGGCTGCCGCCAAGCGCACCGGGCCCGAGTTTCGTGACAAGATCAAGAAATATGAAAGTACCAAGCCCCAGGGCGATCCGCTCTCGCCGTTCCTCGAGGTGCTCGCAGGCGGTGATCGCGAGCGTGGGCGGCGGCTGTTCACGTCCAGGGCGGATATCGAGTGCGTCCGCTGTCACAAGGTGCGAGCACTCGGTGGCGAACCGACCGGTGGGGAGGTCGGCCCCGAGCTCGCTGGTGTCGGAGCGAGGCTCTCACGCACCAATCTGCTCGAATCAATCGTGAACCCCAACAAGCAGATCGCGCAGGGGTTCGAGTCGGTGGTCATCGCCACCAGCGACGGCAAGGTGCAGACTGGAATCTTGCGCGGCGAAGACGCGAGGGAGGTGCGACTCATGACCGCCGAGGGCAAGTCGCTCGCCGTCCCCAAGGATTCGATCGAGGATCGCAAGCGCGGACCTTCCGCCATGCCGGCCGACGTCGCCGCCAAGTTGAACAGGAAGGAGCTACGTGATTTGATCGAGTATCTCGCAAGCCTCAAATCGGCGCCGGGGACCTCGCAGGAATCACCAAGGTGAAGGAGGCCCGGCCCGGCCTCCCTCCCCTCCGCACGGGCGTGTCGTGTCAGTTCTTTTTGTCCGGCGCCGCGTCGCCGGCCGGCTTCTTGTCCGTGCTCTTGCCCTTATCCGCATCTGTCTTTCCGGCCGGCTTTTCCGTGCCTGCGGTTGTGATCGACTTGTTCTTCACATTCTCCCCCATCTGCTTGGTCAGCGCCTGGATGGCGGGGGAATCGGTGCCCTTGTACGGGACCGGTCCTTCTTCTTTCGGTTCACTGCAGCCGGCCAGGGCAGAGGCCAACACAACGCCGGCAAATCCCAAACAAGATCGACGCATCGATTTGTTCTCCCATCGCAATCAAGAAAAATCAGTTTCTTTCGGCAACCGACAGTTCGTCGAACGCAGCCCGAGGGGTGTCGTCGGCTTTGACCAACCGAGTGTCGCGCTCGCTTTCCTCTGGGCAGTGCTCGTTCTCGAGCCGGCTCGCAGCGGCTTGAGACCGCAGCGAGCCGGAGCTCAACATGAACGTGAATCAATACGTGTCAGAGCTCAGCGCCTCCTGGCCGTTGCGCGTCCCGATCGCCCACCAGTTCTGAAACTGGACAGAGTTTTTGATGAACCGCACCGACCCATCGGCGAAACAGATGTTGACACCACCGGAATGGTTCGAGCTCGGCGGAATGGCGTCCATATACGTGCCCCAGCCTCCGGTGGTGGTTCCGTAACCGATGCCGCCGCTGCCCCCAGGATTCACATTCGGGTCATTGAGCGCGGCACAGCTCGTGCTGTTGGGGGGCATGAAGTGGTTGTACGCGTCCCAGGAAAGGCTCGATCCTGGATTGCCTGCCATCCAGATGTTGCCGTTGGCCGGCGGCAGCACGCCGATGGAGAGCTGCGATCCGGGCAGCGCCTTGCAGGCTTGCATGAACTGCGTGGCGGCAAAACCACCTCCGGGGCCCTGGTCGGGAAACACGTTGAGCGGCACGTACCACTCATACGTGCTCTTGCGGTTCGTTGCCGAAAGCGCAATCGGCGAGCTTGGCCCGGACCCCAGCATCGTCTCGCTGAACAGCGCCGTGTTCGAGCTGCCGTCGGTGATGCCTTCGAACCCGTACGTCGCGCCGCTATTGCTGTTCCAGTAGACTCCCGCGTAGTCGAACGGCGGGTTGTCGCGCAACGGCACCAGAACGCCGCTCCACGCCATGAAAGATGCGGGGCCACCCACGTTCGCGACGTAGTTCTTGCGGGTGCCGGGGCCGATCATCGTGATCTTCCTGTCCTCAGACGGGCACAACAGAACCGCGACCTGAGTGGCCAGAACGGTCGTGTTCTGCGGGTCCCATCCGACGGATGTTGGCCCAAGCCATCCCGAGCTGACATAAAAATTCAACTGGTTGAACAGAGGCACCTGCTCGAGCTGACCGAGCAGCGACGCCGTCCAGTCCAGCGGCCAGGGATCGTAGTATCGCCCGGCCGTTCCAAATGTGTTACCCCAGACGTTGAAGCTTCCATTCTGAACCAGCGGCGGGAACGTTCCCTGGTTCGACAAATAACTGTGAGCCGCCAGACCAAGCTGCTTCAGGTTATTCGTGCATTGAGCCCGCCGCGCGGCCTCCCGCGCCGCTTGAATCGCCGGCAGCAGCAGGGCAATCAAAATCGCGATGATGGCAATGACGACTAACAGCTCGATCAGCGTAAATCCCCGGCGAGTTCGCATGAACTTCCCCCCTTTCGGGCATGATGGACGTGAGATTGCCGATTACCCTATCCTATTGTTTCACGGCGAAACCGCAAGAAGATACCGGACATAAGTCCAAGGGTTGAGCGCTTTACCCGCCAGAGACGTCCATGCATGCATTCAGTTTAGCGAGTTCGAGCGGGCGACCGACTGCGGGCAATACCGCGATCGGGGGCGGCTCTGGCAGCGTTCGAATCGTTCAGGCAGAATTGACCGTCTCGTCACCACTTTCCTTCGGCGGAGATCGAAAACGAATCCATGGCTTCTACGGGGATGAGCGACGAGCGGGCTTTCGCGCTGGCGCAGGAGCAGTACGCGCATTGGGGCGTCCAGGTCGACGCGGCTCTGGAGCGTCTCCGGCATGTGGCCATTTCGCTACATTGCTGGCAGGGCGACGATGTCGGCGGGTTCGAAGCGTCCGGGCAAGAAATCGGCGGCGGGCTCGCGGTGACCGGCCGGTATCCGGGTAAAGCCCGCACCGGCGACGAGCTGCGCAGCGATATCGACAAAACGCTCACGCTCTTGCCTGGCTCGCATCGCTTGAACCTCCATGGCAGCTACGCCGAAACCGAGGGGCGCAAGGTCGAGCGCAACGCACTCGAGCCCGAGCACTTCCGCAACTGGATCGATTGGGCCAGAGCCAGGCGCGTGGGCTTGGACTTCAATCCCACCTACTTCGCGCACCCACTGGCCGCGAGTGGTTACACGCTCGCCCATACCCAGGCATCGATCCGGCGCTACTGGATCGACCACGGCATCGCCTGCCGGCGCATGCGGCGCTGTCTTCGGCAAGGCGCTCGGCACTCCGTGTGTCACGAACGTATGGATTCCCGACGGCTCCAAGGACAGCCCGATCGACCGCGCCGGCCCGCGCGACCGCCTCGCCGATGCTCTCGACCAGGTGTTCGCCGAGCCGATCGATCGCCGCCACCTTCTGGATGCCGTCGAGGGCAAACTCTTCGGGCTAGGCTCGGAGAGCTACGTCGTGGGCTCGCACGAGTTTTATTTTGGCTACGCCCTCTCGCGGCGGAAGCTCCTCTGTCTGGACTCGGGTCATTACCATCCAACCGAGGTGATCTCGGACAAGATCTCGGCCGTGCTCAAGTTTCTGGATGAGATCCTCTTGCATGTCAGCCGCGGGGTGCGCTGGGATAGCGACCACGTTGTGGTGCTCTCCGACGAGCTGGTGGCGATCGCCCAGGAGCTCGTGCGCGGCAACTTCCTGGGCCGGGTGCACATCGGCCTCGATTTCTTCGATGCCAGCATCAACCGCGTGGCCGCCTGGGTGATCGGCACGCGGTCGATGCTCAAGGCGCTCCTGGTGGCTCTGCTCGAGCCCACCGATTTGCTGCGCCGGCTTGAGAACGACGGCGACACGACCGCTCGGCTGGCGCTGCTCGAAGAGCTGAAATCACTACCCTGGGGGGTGGTGTGGGACCACTACTGCCGCACCCAGGGAGTTCCAGCCGGCGCAGAGTGGCTGGCAGAGGTCAAGGCGTACGAGCGCGATGTCCTCTCGAAACGCGGCTGAGCGGCCGAAGAGAGCGGGGGAAAAAGGCTTTGTCCACGTTGCTCAAGCTGATCGAGATCAGCAAGGCGTTTGCGGGAGTGGAGGCGCTCAAGCGCGTCTCGTTCGACCTGCGCGCGGGTGAAGCTCACGCTTTGGTCGGCGAAAACGGTGCGGGCAAGTCGACGCTGATCAAGGTGATCACAGGCGCCCACGCTCCCGACTCGGGAACGATCGAGATCCAGGATCAGCCGGTGGCGGACCTGGACCCCCAATCCGCGCGTGACCTGGGCATCGCGGCGATCTATCAGCAGCCCGCACTCTTCGGCGACCTCACCGTCGCCGAAAACATCGCAATCGGGCTCGAGGGTAGGGGCGGCTGGCGGCGCCTGAGCTGGTCCCGGCGCCGGCGCGGGCCGGGCTCTTGCTGGAGCGAATCGGAGCGGCGATCGATCCACTCTCGGAAGTCAACGAGCTCTCGATGCCCGAGCAGCAGTTGGTCGAGATCGCGCGCGCTCTCGGGGCCGACGCCCGCATCCTGATCATGGACGAGCCGACCGCCTCGCTCAGCGACAAGGAGGTCGACCGGCTGTTCCGCGTGATCGAGGAGCTCAAGGTCCGGGGCGTCGGAATCGTCTATATCTCCCATCGCCTCGAAGAGCTTCCCCGGGTGGCCGACCGCGTCACCGCGCTGCGCGACGGCGTGCTGGTCGGCACGCGAAGGATGGCGGAAGTCACACGCGGCGAGCTGATCCGCATGATGGTCGGCCGCGAGCTGTCGGCCGTTTTTCCCAAGACGTTCGTCCAGCCGGGCGAAGTCGTGCTCGAAACCCGGGCGCTGGGATGCCGGGCCACGGGTGTGCGCGGCGTCTCGCTTCAGGTGCGCGCCGGTGAAATCCTGGGGCTCGCCGGCCTGGTCGGCGCCGGTCGAACCGAGCTGGCGAGAGTGCTCTTCGGCCTCACGCCGGCTGATGCCGGCGAGCTGCTCGTTCGCGGCCGGCCGGTGACGATCGATTCGCCCGCGCGCGCCGTCGCACTCGGAATCGGCTACGTTCCCGAGGATCGCCGCCGCCATGGCGTGATTCTGGATATGCCCGTCGCAGCCAACACCACGCTCGCGACTCTGCACGGCGTCTCACGGTTCGGCCTGCTCGACTTCGGCCGCGAGCGTGCCACCGCCGCACGGCTGGTGGACCAGCTCGGAATCAAGACCGCCTCACTCGAAACCACCGTGGGCAACCTCTCCGGAGGCAACCAGCAGAAAGTCGCACTCGCCCGCTGGCTGGCCGCTTCGCCCCAGGTCCTGATCCTGGACGAGCCGACCCAGGGTGTGGATGTCGGCGCCAAGGCCGAGATCCACCGGCTCATGAGCGACCTTGCCCGAGGTGGACTCGCGATCCTGATGATCTCCTCCGAGCTGCCCGAGATCCTCGGCATGAGCGACCGGATCGCCGTGATGCACAGTGGGGCGATCGTCGGCCAGCTCGATCGCGCAGAAGCCACCCAGGAAGCGATCCTCGAGCGGGCGCTGGGGCACGTCGCCGTCTCCGGAGCACTCACATGATCTCGCGATACCGGCGCGAGCTCTCGGTGGCCGCCGCATTCGGAGTCATCCTCGTACTCATGGTGTTTGCGGCACCGCGCTTCTTCGGCCCCGACCAGCTTCGGGCAATCATTGTCCGCAGCGCGCCGGTGCTGGTGGCGGCTGTGGGAATGACACTCGTCATCCTCTGCCGCCAGATCGACATCTCGATCGGCTCGATCTTCAGCATCTGTGGTGTCGTGGCGGGCCTTCTGGCCCAGGCAGGATTGCCGATCGCACTGGTCGCGGGTCTGACGCTTGCAGCCGGCGCGCTCTTGGGGTCGATCAACGGTGTGCTCGTCGCCCGGCTGGGTCTGCCGTCCATCGTCGTCACCCTGGCCACGCTGGTGATCTGGCGCGAATCGCTGCGTTATGTGCGCGAGGGCGAATTTGTGCGCAACCTGCCGCGGGGGTTCCAGTGGTTTGGCCTGGGCCAGAGCGCCGGCCAGTGGGTCGTGGTGTTGATTGCGCTCGTGGTCTTCGCGGTCTTCGCCTGGGGGCTGGCCAACCTGGCGGCGGGCCGGTTCGTCTACGCCACGGGCTGTGACCCCGAAGCCGCCCGGCTCGCGGGCATTCGTCCGCAGCGCGTGATCTTCACGGTCTTCGTGACGATGGGCGTGCTGGCCGCCCTGGCCGCGCTGCTCAATGCAGTGCGGTTCGCCGACGTTGATCCCAACTCGGGCTCAGGACTGGAGCTGCAGGTCATCGCGGCGGTGGTGGTCGGGGGCGTGGCCGTTTCGGGAGGCCGGGGCACCTTGGCCGGCACGGCCGTGGGCGTCGCCTTGCTGGGCTCGATCGCACCCGCGCTCGTTTTCCTCGGCACCAACCCTCACTTCGCGTACCTGGGAGCAAAGCCTCAGTGGGACAGAGCCGTTCAAGGTCTGATCATCCTGCTGGCCGTCGCGTGGGATTCGTTCTACCGGGAGGGCCGGTGACATGACCCAAGCGCCGGCACCACTGGAAGCGACAGTTTACCCCCGCGGCCGGCTGCGCCTGGAGCCCGCGCAGGCGATTCTGGCAGTGATCCTCGTGCTGGAAATCGGAGTCTTCTCGGCGATCGGTACCAATTTCGCCTCGCTTGCCAATGGGTTTGAGGTCCTTCGTCTTTGCGTGGAGATCGGCCTGCTGGCGCTGGCGCTCACGCCCGTGATCACCAGCGGCGGCATCGACCTTTCGGTCGGCTCGTTGATGGGTCTCTCGGCGGTCGTCTTCGGCAAGCTCTGGCGTGACGGTGGTCTGCCGATCGGTGTCGCCGCGGCGCTGGCTCTGGGCCTGGGCGCCGCGGGCGGCTTCACGAACGGGCTGCTCATCACGCGCGGGCGAATTCCACCGCTGATCGTGACGCTCGGCTCCTTTTCCTTGTACCGGGGGCTTGCCGAAGGCATCACGGGCGGTGTCGACAACTTCACCCAGTTCCCCGAGCGTTTCCTGTATCTGGGGCAGGGTTATCTCCTGGGCGGAATACCCGCGCAGTTGCCGATTTTCGTCCTGGTCGCGGCGGCGTTCTGGCTGCTGCTGCATCGAATGACCGTGGGCCGCGGCCTGGTGGCGATCGGCTATTCGGAAGGTGGTGCCCGCTACGCGGGCCTACCCGTTGAGCGACTGCTCTTGCTGGCTTACATTCTCTCCGGTTCAGTCGCCAGCCTCGCGGCCATCATCTACGTGGCCCATCTTGGCCAGGCCAAGGCCGACGCCGGCACCGGCTACGAGCTGGCGGCGATCACTGCGGTCGTGCTGGGTGGCACGTCGATTTTCGGCGGCCGGGGCAGCATTCCCGGCACGCTGCTGGGCTTGCTTGCGATCGCCGTGCTTCAGAACGGGCTGCGCCTGGCGGATCTCCCCGCCGAGCTGGCCGGCGTCTTGACCGGAACGCTTCTCCTGGTTGCGATCGGGTTGGATCGGCACTCATCGCGCGCCAAGGCTCGCAGCCCAAACACAAGGGAGCTCCTGACCGTGAAGAATTCTCAAGTCGCCGTGATCTGCGCGGCCATCCTGGCGGCGGCCTTGATCAACGCGGCAGGCAACTACTTCCTGGTGCAATCGCTCAAGAGCGAGCGTGGCGCCGGCGAGCCGGCGCGCTTGACGCAGCCGGCGGCCAGGACGCGTGTCGCTGGGCCCATCACCGTGGCCATGATGCCCAAGAGCAAGGGCAACGCCTATTTCATTGCGTGTCGCAAAGGAGCCGAGGAAGCCGCGCGCGAACTGGGAATCAAGCTCATCTGGGACGGGCCGACCGATCCCGACCCCGCCAAGCAGAACGAGGTCGTCGACACCTGGATCACGCGCGGGGTGGATGTGATCGCGGTTGCCGTCGAGAATCGCGAGGGGATCAGCTCGGTTCTGCGCAAGGCCCGCGACCGCGGAATCAAGGTGATCACCTGGGACGCCGACGCCGACCCAAGCGCGCGCGAGTTCTTCGTGAATCAAGCCACGCCGGAAGGGATCGGCCAGACCCTGATGGACAATGCCGCAAGAGTACTGGGGGGCAAGGGCTCGTTCGCGATCATCACGGCGTCGCTCACGGCGGGCAACATGATCGAATGGCAAAAAACAATCGAGGCCCGCCGGCTCGAGAAGTACCCCCAGATCAAGATGGCGGCGCTACGCCCCTGTGACGACCTTCGAAATAAGGCGTTCGATGAAGCGAGCACCGTCATGAACGCCGACCCGGGTGTGAAGCTCTTCATGGCCATCTGCACGCCGGCAGTCCCCGGCGCCGCCGAGGCCGTACAGCAGTCGGGCCGCACCGACGTCAAGGTGATCGGCCTGGGCCTCCCCAACGACAACAAACGCTATGTTCACGAAGGAATCACCGACTGCATCGTCCTGTGGAACACGATGGACCTGGGCTACCTGACGGTCAAGGCCGCGGTGGCGCTCACGCAAGGGACCGTAAAGCCCGGTGCGACTTCGATTGAAGCCGGCCGGCTGGGTAAGATCGAGATCAAGGGCGACAATATCCTGCTCGGGAAGCCGTTTGTTTTCACGAAGGACAACATTGACGAGTTTGATTTTTGACACGCGGGAATCAAGGCTGGCTTTAGGCCCAGCGATCGAGCTTTGAGCATGCGACATCACGCGACGGCAGGTTTGATGAAGTCGGCCGTGAAGAGCTACCAGCCGCCTCGGATCGAATTGAGGCGAAATCCTGTTTCAAGCGCAGTTCCCCGCACTCCTTCAGCCCTTGGCACCGCACTTCAACCCTTGGCACCCCGCTCTCTGGCAAGGTAGTTGATCCGCGCTGGAACTACGCCGATGATGGTGCGAACCAGCCCGAGCGTTCCCACCTGAACTCCAGCTTCCCCTTTTTCCAGCCATCAAGCTCCGAGAGAACGACACCATGCGACAGCTCATTCGATTTGTTTTGCTCACTGGACTGATCGCGGGCTCTGCCTTCGGCGACGATCGCAAAGCCGCCCTTCAACCGAGCAACTCGCGTAAGGGCTTCACCACGCTCTTCAACGGCAAGGATTTCACCGGCTGGCATGGCCTGAAGACGATGGATCCGCGCCAGTTCGATGCGCTTTCCGCTGACGAGAAGGCCAAGGTGCTCGCCGAGGGCACCGAGGACATGAAGAAACACTGGGAGGTTCAAGACGGCGTCATCGTCAACGATGGCCAGGGCGTGTATCTCACCACCGACAAAGACTACGGCGACATCGAGCTCCTGGTCGATTGGAAGATCGGACCTCAGGGCGACAGCGGCGTCTACCTGCGGGGTACGCCGCAGGTCCAGATCTGGGATTTCACCGAAACCCGATATGCATCGATGGGCGCTGACAAGGGCTCTGGCGGCTTGTGGAACAACAGTCCGGGCACAGCCGGGAAGGATCCCCTGGTCCGCGCCGACAATCCCATCGGTCATTGGAACACATTCCGAATCATCCAGGTGGGCCGCGCACCACGATTTACCTGAACGACAAGCTCATCGTCGATCATGCGCTTCTCGAGAACTACTGGAAGCGAAGCGTGCCGATCCCGGCCCGCGGGCCGATTCAGCTTCAAACCCATGACCACCAGCTCCTTTGGCGGAACATCTCCATTCGCGAGATCCCCGCCGACGAGGCCAACCAGATTCTGGCCAAGCACGGGAGCTCGGGCTTCCAGCCGATCTTCAACGGCCAGGACCTCACAGGCTGGGCGGGCCCCATCGAAAACTATGAGGTGAAAGACGGCGCACTGCGCTGCAAGCCGGACGAGGGGGGCACAATCTATTTCAACAAGGAATTAACCAATTTCATGGCCCGCGTCGAGTTCAAGCTGCCCCCGGGAGGCAACAACGGCCTGGCGATCCGTTATCCAGGCAAAGGTGACACTGCCTACCATGGCATGTGCGAGCTGCAAATCCTGGATGACGGGCACCCCAAGTACGGCAAATCACTCGACGCCCGCCAGGCGCACGGCTCAGCCTACGGCATGGTCGCCGCCGCACGCGGCTATCTGCGCCCGACCGGCCAGTGGAATTTCGAGGAAGTCACCGTCCAGGGATCCAAGATCAAGGTTGAGCTGAACGGCACGCTTATCCTCGACACCGACCTGAGCAAGGTTAAAGAATTCATGTCGAACTCGCCCCACCCCGGCAAAGACCGGCCGTCCGGCTACTTCGGCTTCGCCGGGCACAATGACCCGGTCGAGTTCCGGAATGTGGCCATCAAGGCTTTGGACTGACCCGGCCAACGCGAACATTCAACGGCCACACGATTTCGCGCGTTTGCTCGGGATGGCCCCAGGCCGCTTTGAGGTCATCGGCGATCAGCGCGACGGGATCGTTCCCAACTTGCTTGCGATAGCGCTGGGTCGAAGACCACGACCCGAAGTAGCCCATGACGTGTTCGAGATCCCAGGAATGCACCATCTCGAACGAGGGTGGTGCGAGCTCCTCAAAGGGAAACGGCAGCGTCCGATACCCTTCCTCGACGATCCGGCGCTCCGGCGGCCAGTAGGGCCCCACGATGTCGGAATAGAGCCGGCGCACAATCGCGTCGATCTCCGGAGTGATGTGGTGCATCTCATAACACCAGACGGCCAGCATTCCTCCCGGCTTTGCCACTCTGCGCACCTCGGCAAAAAACGTGCCAAGGTCGAACCAGTGGAGCGCCTGGGCGACCGTCACCAGATCAGCCGAGCCGGCTTCGATCGGGGCCTTATCCGCCGGCGCCACGAGATACCGGACCTTCGCGTCGCGCTGGGCCTGTTCAATCTGCTGCGCACTGAAATCCGTCGCGATGACGTTCGCGAAATAGGGAGCCAGCACCACGGCGGCCTGGCCATTGCCGGTTGCACAGTCCCAGGCAAGTTCATGGGCGGGGCACAGCGACGCGAGATACGCAAAGAGTGGCGCGGGATAATTCGGCCGGAACTGCTGATAACACGCGGCGTGCCCGGAGAAATGGTCCTTCGGCTTTTCGCTCATCCGAATGGGCTCCTTGTCGCTTGCGTCGTTTCGAGCGGCTCATCGAGCGATCGCCTGAGCCGGGCAATGATCCGATCGGCGATGTCGACGGCCACGAAATGCCCGCCGGGAACCAGGTGTGCCTCGCAGCACGGCAGCGACAGGGCCATTGCGCATGCCATTGCCGGCGGCACGATGTTATCGGAAAGCCCGTGCCACACGGTGATCATCTTGTCCCTGGGGAGGTCTCGGAGCGAGACGCCAAAATTCCGGTAAAGGGCAAGCTCGTGCGCCAGCGTGATCGGGCCCGCCCCGAGCGTGAAGACGTGGTGCAGGTCCTGCATGAACAGGTCGTAAACGGTTTTCCGTTTGAACACGGTCTGATCGGCGAGCGACCAGGTCATGATCAGGCGATCGAGCAGATTCTCGGGGTTGGCGCGGAAGCGCTCGGCGGCTCTCTGGAATCCGCGGCGCACCACGGTCGGCCATCGCGAGCCGATTGCCAGCGTGATCTTCCGTCGCTGGTCCATACCGCGCAAAGCCCCGCGGAGATGCATTGGCCCCATTCCGCTGATCACGGTGACCGTCTTCACGCGCTCCGCCAGGCGAAAGAGGGCCGCCAGCGCATAGGGTGTTCCGCCGGAAATCCCGATCAAGCTGAATTCGTCGAGACCCAGGGCTCTTGCCACATCTTCGACGTCGGGTACAGCCTCGAGTGCGCTCTTGCGAGCGACGAACTCGGAACGGCCCACGCCCGGCCGGTTGGGGGCGATGATTCGGAGTCCGGCCCGGCCGGCTTCCTCGGAGATGTAGGCAGCCTGATGATGAGATCCGATCAAACCGTGAAAGAAGAACGCCGGATGCCCGGCGCGGTCGCCGAACTCGGTGACCTCGAGTTTCCGGCCGTCGCGCATGGAAAGGAGATGTTGGATCATGGGAATCAATCAAAACGGCGGATCGTTCGGGTCGCCCGCGGCTTCGGCGGGTTTCGCCCGGCTCCTTCGCACCACGTTTCGCTCGGTCGTGGTCGGTCGCTTGATATCGACCGTGGCGGTGTTCGTGTCGCCGGCGGCCGGCGGCGAGCTTTCCTGGCGTGCCACGGTCGCGGTGGCATCGAACGGAGCGGTGATCGGTTGCCCCTCTTCGTCGACCCCGGTCAAGAGCGCCACCGATTGTTCGGCCTTTTCGAGCAGTCGATGGCAGATCGAGAGAAGCTGCACTCCCTTTTCATACTTGGAAAGTGCGGATGTCAGCTCCGGCTCGCCGCGCTCGAGGCTTGCGACGATCTCGCTCGAGTTGCGCCAGAGCCTTCTCAAAGTTCGGTTCTGTTTCGTCACCCATCGTCTCTTCTTGTCCTCGCCAGAAACGCCGATCGAACGAACGGCCGGATATCCACTGCACCTCGTCTACTCGACCCGGCTCATGATGGCTCCGGAAGCCAGTCGGGTATGAATGCGGTCGCCAACTTTTACCTGGCTGCTATCGCGAATCAGCGTGATTCCGTCGGCCTGGAGTGTCAGGCTGTAGCCGCGCGCGAGCACACCCAGGGGGTTCAGTGCCTCGAGGCTGGCGGCCAGCCGGGAGACGCGGTGCCGCCGGTTCAGGATATCATGTTCCAGGGCCAGCCGCGCCGCCTGGGCGAGGTCTTCCAGGCGGGTGCGCGCAGTCCTTGAGCTGCGTGACGCCGGAGGACCGCAGGCGCTCGGCGAGTCGGTCCAGGTGCATGAGCACTTCGCGAGCGTCAGGCACGCAGACTTCGCCTGCCTCGCTGGGGGTGAGCACGCGCCGGTCGGCGGCCAGATCGGCAAGGGTCACGTCGATCTCGTGTCCGACGGCGGAAACGACGGGCAGCCGCGATCCGGCGATGGCGCGAACGACGACTTCCTCGTTGAACGTCCAGAGGTCTTCCATGCTCCCGCCGCCCCGAGCGACGATGATGACATCGACGCCAGCCACCCGGTTTGCCAGGCGCGAGCGCGGCGGCCACTTCCAGATCTGCGCCGGCGCCTTGCACACGGGTCGGCGCGATGAGCACGCGGGCGGCTCGCCAGCGGCGGCCGGTGACCTGGAGCACGTCGCGCACGGCCGCGCCCGTGGGGCTGGAGACGATCACAATCCCGCGGGGAAAGCGGGGCAGGGGTCTTTTGCGAGCCGGGTCGAAGAGTCCTTCTTGCTGGAGACGTGCATAGCGCTGGCGAAACGCCAGCTCGAGCGCCCCGATTCCCTCGGGCTCGAGCACCTGGATGACGATCTGATATTCGCCGCGGGGCGGATAGACCGTCACCCGCCCGAGCGCCCGCACCGAGAGCCCGTCGGTCAGATCGAAGGTGATGCGCCGCGCGTCGTTTTTCCAGATGACGGCACGAATCGACGCGGAATCATCTTTGATCGTGAAATAAAGATGGCCAGACCGCGGGCGGGTGACATTCGAGACTTCGCCGTGCAGGGCGACTTCGGCAAAGTCATTCTCGAGCGACCGTTTGATCCGTTCGGTGAGCTCGGCCACGGTCAGAAAGATCGGAGCGAACGGATCTTCCGCCTCGGAGATTTTGAGTCGGGGCATGCTGGGCGTTCGCAATCAAGGTGTTGAAGAAGGCAATGCAGTAGTGAAACGGGCGTTCCCAGTATAATCGTCCTGCGATGAATTGCCTGCACAGTGATCGATGAATCGAGTAAGATAATCGGTGCCGACCCCGCGGGTCAAAATCGACTGTCGGAGGCCCATACGATGACTGTTTCCACCAGAACGTCCCAGCCGCGTGACGCGAGTGAGAACCCAAGCAACGGCGCGATCCCGCCGCTGGAGAATGGCGACCGGCTGACGCGCGCCGAGTTCGAGCGCCGCTGGGATGCGATGCCGCATCTTAAGCAGGCTGAGTTAATCGAGGGCGAGGTTTACATGCCCTCGGCAGTCCGATACCGCCAGCACGGCCACCCGCATACCCGGTTGGTTACATGGTTGGGGATGTATGAAAACGAAACGCCCGGGGTCGAGGCGGGCGATAACAGCAGCATCCGGCTCGACGTGGATAACGAGCCTCAGCCGGACGCATTCTTGATCATCCTGCCCGAGCGAGGCGGGCGAGCCCGCATCAGCGAGGACGACTACATCGAGGGAGCCCCGGAGCTGGTTGCCGAGGTTGCCTCGAGCAGCGTCAGTTACGACCTCGGAAAGAAGTTGAACGTCTACCGGCGGTGCGGCGTGTGCGAATACATCGTCTGGCGAGTGCTCGATCGGCAGATCGACTGGTTTGTGAACCGCGAAGGACGATTCGAATTATTATCCCCTTCAGTCGAGGGCATCCTACGCAGCACAGTGTTTCCCGGACTTTGGCTCGATCCGGTGGCCTTGGTACAAGGTAAAAAGTCCTTGGTCAAAGCGGTTCTCGAACAGGGTTTGAAGTCCGGCGAGCACGCGAAGTTCGTGGCCCGGTTGAAGCGAACACGGACGCCCTGAACGCCACTCAACCCGGACGATGGTACCGGACCGACCTCGGTGACCTGAGCCCGTCGCACAGCGCAGGTGGAGTCATGTCGGACCACGAGCATCCCAGCCCGGCCACTCGTGCTCAACGTGTCACTATGCGACGCGTTTTCCGCCTGACGTTGTTCGTCGCGCTCGGCGTTGCCGGTTACGCTGCATTTCAGCTCGTGCCGGGCTGGCTCCAGTTTATCTCCAGCCGCGAGACGGCCCTGCTGCGAAAGCAGGCGGGCCTGTTTTTCGTCGACGCTCTCTTGATCGCTTATCCGTTGGCCGTCGTTCTTTCCGTTACGGGCACGGCGGCGCTTGTGTACCTGAAGATGCGGGCTCGAACGGGCCGGCAACGGCGAAACAATCTGGCTTCATCGAAGAGCCTCCTGAGGGCCCGGCTGCTTCTTCTTTGTGTCTCCACCATGCTGAGCCTCGTTCTCCTTGAGGCTGGCGCCGCGCTCTGGCGGGCGCGCCTCAATGCTAGCCCCGATCTGCCGGCGGTTCATTTGCCGGCGGAGCCACCCGGCTTGATCAATAAGGGCGCCCTGGAGGGGGAGGGACCCACTGATCCGCGACTGCCCGGGCGGTTTCAGGATCAAACGACGAGCTTGAATGGCGCGGCTCGGCCCTTGCGAATCCTGGTGATCGGAGAGTCGAGCGCCACGGCGAGCCTTACCACCCCTGGCTCTCGGTCGCCCAGATTGTCGCCTGGCGGCTGGAGAAGGTCTTTCCGGGCGGCTCGATCGAAGTCGACATGTGGGCCGTCGGCGGGGCCATCCTCAAGACGATGCATCAGAAACTGGCCGGCCTCACCTATCGGCCCGACGCCCTGATGGTGTACGTCGGTCACAACGAATTCCAGGGTCGCTACGCCTGGATGCGAGACGTCGACTATTACCTCGACGACGACAAGGCGCCGCTGGGTCTCGCTCGTCTGCCGGGAGTCGCGCGTATCCTCCGGTTCTCGCCGCTCATTCAGTTGCTCGGAGAGGCCCGCGAGCGGCAACGGCTCGACTCGCTGCCGCCACGCATCGTTACACGAGAGCTGGTCGATCGTCCTGTTTGCACCGAAGCGGAATTTCAGGCGATTTCGGACGACTTCGAGCGCCGGCTGGAATCCATCGCCGTCTATTGCGAGTCGATCGGTACGCTGCCGATTTACGTCATCCCGCCCTGCAACGATGCCGGCTTTGATCCCAGTCGCTCGGTTCTACCGCCCGAGACGCCCCGGGCCGAGCGGGACGCATTTGCGAAAGACGTGGCGCACGCCCGGGCGCTCGAAGAGAAAGAGCCCGCCCTGGCCAGGCAGCTTTACCGCGAGCTGGCGAAGCGCCATCCGGAGTTTGCCGAGACGCACTACCGGTTCGCCCGGCTCCTCGAGCAAATCGGGCTCTGGGACGAAGCCAGGGATCATTACATCAAAGCCCGTGAGCACGATGGTTTGCCCTTGCGCTGCCCGGAGCCGCTTCGGCAGGCCTATCGCGACGTCGCCGCGAGGCATGCCAGCGTGGTTCTGGTCGACGGGCCGAAAGTGCTCGAGGCGACGAGCCGGCACGGCATTGTCGACGGCCGGTTCTTTCACGATGCCCAGCATCCCAACCTGGCCGGTTACGTCGCACTGGCCGAGGACCTGATGAATCAACTTCGCAGCGCCCGCGCCTTTTCCTGGCCGGCGGGGATGCCCGTGCCGGTGGTCAGTACCGAGATCTGTGCCCGCCATTTCGGCATCGACGCAGCGCGCTGGGCAACCGTTGCGTCGCGGGACGCCGGGTTCTTCCGCGCCGCCGCTTATATCCGGTTTGATCCCAAGTACCGCAACGAGCGGGCAGCGCAATACCGGCGGGCAGCCGCGGCGCTCCGAGCGGGACGCGCCCGCCGATGCCAGCATACCCGGGTGGCCCTTGCCACCGCCGCTATCGACGTCGCACCGGATTCCGGAGGGGCCAAGCGGCGAACCGTAGCGGAACTTTGCCGGGGCACGCAGCGCTGGCCGAGCCACGCCATCCAGGCCAGTCTCGTATTTCATGCGATGTTCAGCGATGACTTGCGACGGACGCCTTGCGCCGGGACGACTGATGGGCCGTTGCCGGGGGCGAGACGTAACACGGCCATCCGAGGTGTGCGACTGCATCGGCCGGTGAGGCCTCGATTCGTGCTTCGAGCTGCTTTAGGTAGTCGGCGACGGCTGATTCTTCCTCGCCGGCGTGGAGATGGCCGATGGCTTCGATTTCGAGCGCAAATCGACCGCCGGGCAGGTGGGTGCAGAACACGTAGAAAACGGGCGCGCTAGTCAAGACCGCTAGCTCGGTCCAGATGGCGAGAAAGTGCTGAGATCGGCCGAGCAATCTGCCGGCGCAGGTATTGGGGCCTGTCCAGGGGATGTCGCCGTTCAAGTAGATTGCCATGCCGTCGCGCAGCGCGGCCCGGGCGCGGAAGACGCGCTCGACGGCCACTGCCCGGGACAGGTCGCGGCGCAGGAACATCTCGGCCTGGGGGTGTCGCCCGCCTGCGTCGAACTGGCGGTTGAGCTCGCGAGCAACATGCCTGGGACGTTGAACCAGGAGCCTCACGGAAACGCCGCGGCGAAACAGCCAGTGCACACCGGCGATGTGGGCTCCCAGGTGGCTGCCGACCAGGATGGCACCTCGGCCGTCAGCGAGCGTGGCGCTCAACCGCTCATAGCCGCGCACGTCAAATCGGCGGAGGACCGCTTCGTCCAGCTGCCGATCGAGCGGGTAGTCGCGGGCCAGGAACCGGGCGGTGTTGGCTGCCAGCGCCGGCCAGGTTGTCTCGATCGACCAATCCGCATCGAGTGCAAGCTTCACTCGCTCGAGCGAGGCGCGGAGCTGAGAGCGGCGGCGGGGCCGAAGGGCCATGGCCAGCCGTCCCATGAAACCCAGGATCGCATCGCCGCGCGTCGCGCCCAGCATTCGCAGCGTGGGCAGGAGCAGGTCGTAAAAGACGAACTTCCACGAGAGCACGCGGCGCATGCGCCTCGTGCTCAGGGAGAATCGTCGTTTTCGCGGCGTATTTGCTCGCCTCACGGGCTTAGTCCTTCCAGGGCAGCCAAGGATCTCAATCGCTGGTAATCAACTTTGTCGGTCGAGGTTCTCGGCAGATCGTCCAGAAAGGTGAACGTGTCGGGGATCATGTAGGCCGGCAGATAGCTCATGCAATGGCGCTTCATGGCAATGATCGACTTTTTCTGGTCGGGCTTGAGCGCGACGAAGGCGGCGATCGAGACACCGACCTCGTCGGCCTGCGCCACCACTCCGGCGCGATCGACGCCGTCATGCCGGTAAAGCGCCGACTCGATCTCGCCAAGCTCGATGCGGTAGCCCCGCTTCTTGACCATCCGGTCGCGGCGGCCGTGGAACTGATAACAGCCGGTGCCGTCGTCGCAGACAAGATCGCCGGTACGATACCAGCGGGTCTGGCCTTCTACCAAAAACGCAGCCGCCGTCAGCTCCGGCTGGCCGAAGTAGCCGCGCATCACGCCCGGTCCGGCGATCACAAGCTCGCCCAGAGAGCCCGGCGGCAGGTCGCGGCCCTGCTCGTCGACCACTCGTGCCTCCAGCGGCGGGCAGACCCAGCCGATCGGGAACGGAACGGTGCGCTCCGCCGGAATCGCCGCGGGAATCGGATATGCAGTGCATACGTTGGTCTCAGTCGGTCCGTACAGGTTCCACAAAGCGGATTTGGGCCAGAGCGCGCGAAGCTGCTTGAGCGCGGCGATCGGGAAGACCTCGCCCGCGAAAAGCACCAGCCGTGGCGCCGCGCATGCCCTGGCGATCAAGCCCCCTCTGCGCGAGGAGCGCGAGAATGGTGGGCGCCGAGTACCAGACACTGATTCGCTCTTCGGCAATGAAATCCGCGAGGGCCGCCGGGTCTTTTCCCAGAGACTCACCCACGAGCACGAGCGTGGCGGCTTGTTTGCAAGCGACGAAGAGGTCGAATATCGAGAGGTCGAAATGAAACGGGGCATGCGAGGCGAAGCGATCGTCCGGGAGCCAGGGCCCAAGCACATTCGCGCACCAGTCGATAAATGTAAATGCGTTCGCATGGGATAGCATCACGCCCTTGGGCACTCCGGTCGACCCGGACGTGAAGAGGATGTAGGCCAGGTCGTTGCCGTCGCGCAGGGGGGTGACGCATGCCGGTGCCCGCTCGGAGACGAGCTCGCTGTAGCGAACGTCTGCCGGGGAGCCGCCGTCCGGCACTCCACTGGCCGCCCCGACCGAGGGGTCGTCCACGACAATCAAATATGGGAAAGGCTTGGCGCCGGGCCACGCCGCGCGGAGAGACGGCACCAGTGTGGCAGACACCACGGCGGCTCTGGCGCCGCTCGAGGCGAGAATTGCGGCCGCACGGACGGCTGGCCCCGTGGGATCGACCGGCACATACGCTGCTCCATTTTGCAGGATGCCGTGGATCGCGGTCACGGCTTCGAGACTCTTGGGAAGCCAGAGGCCGACGCGATCGCCGCGCTCGATGCCCCGACCGGCGAGGCGGCCTGCCAGCGCCAGAGCAGCGCACCTGAGCTCGGCGTAGCTCAAGTGGCGGCCGCTCTGGTCCAGAACGGCGGGGTGATCGGGCCGCGCCGCGGCGGCTTGATCGAGCAACTGGCTTAAGTGCGGTGTATCCATACGCGTAAAATCCGTCTCTCATTGCGGTGCGAGTGCATCATCCTGATCGCATACGACGATCTTGTCGAGCCTGGGAAGGTTGTTCGAACAATGGGGAACGACGTGACTGGCGCGCTCGACGGCAGCGTCTTGTTTTCTTCCCGCCAGACCCTGCGCAGGCGCCCTCGGGCTTTCTCGCGATGGTTCCCCGGGCGAGAACAGCAAGCGATAGACGTCTTGATCCTTGGCGAGGCGCGGGCCAGAGCCAGGAACAGCCGGTGGTGACCCAGCACGTTGGGATGGTCATCCCAGGCAGCGATCTCGAGCTTGGCGGGGTCGATTTGATCGAACGTATCTGAAAGGTCAAATACGGTGACCCCGTGATGAGCACCCAGGGCCCTGAGCCGCGCTACCGGCGCGGTCCGAAGCGGCGGGAGGTCGGCCTTGCCCACGCGCGGAATGATCACCATGACGAGCGGAACGCCCTGCCCGCGGCACTCGGCGGCGATGGCGCCAAACGTGACGTCGTAGAGCCACCAGTATACCGTGCCCAGCTTCTTCTTGAGCCGATCCTTGTTGAGCAGGTCTCCGTCGCGGTCAAGCACCAGGTCAGAGGAATCAATCGCCGCCAGGGCCTTGGCCTCGTTGAGGAAGTCGTACTTGAGATCAACATTTTTGCGGAGCATGTCGCAGAGATGGATCTCCATCAGCCGCAGGTCGAGCGTCGTTGCCGAGTAGATTACCAGGTCGGGGTCGAACGCCATGACCTTGCGGCGCAGCACTTCGAGCCGCTGCATGGGGCTGTAGGCGGCCACCGCAAAGTTCAGCACCTCGAACCGGCGCGGCTGTGGGCCACGGCGCAGCCCCGCATGACGATCGAGCCATGTTTCGAGCTTGTTGATGTACGTCTCCTGGTAACGCACGCCCCAGCCCATGTCCATCGACGAGCCGAGCACGGCGATGCGCATCGTGCCTTCGGGCTTCTCGAGTGAGATCGGGCCGTCGTGCATGCCGAAGGCATTGGTCAGGAATGGCTGGCCGAACAGGTTGCGCGAAAGGAACGGCTTGAGCTCGAACTGAAGGAAATCGTCGTCCAGGTAGGCCACCACGTCGGCTTCGCGGAAGCTCACCGAGCCCGTCGGCTTGCCGGTGAGCCGAAGTGTCGGGTCGCTGCTCGAACCGTCCGGCCCACCGATCAAACTCTCGTAGTAGCCGATCGTGTGGTTTTCGCGCTCGGCACGGTTCAGCTCGGGGGAGCGCGCGCTATCGACGGCGCCCCGAACTCGCTCCCAGCATGCCGGCCACGGCAGAACGGCCAGGGCGAGCAAGGCCACCGATTGCAGGATCCCGATCCGCGCCCTGGCGGTCGAGCCAATTTCCATTGTTCTCACTGTTGCCGCCCTCCGCCGGTCGGAGCGAAGCCCGTCGCTTTGACCTTCTCATCGTAGAGCTCACGGCGCGACTCCCTGGCTCGAGCGAGCCGATTCGCGCCATCGGAGCCGGTTGTCTTATCCCAGATCCTGGCCAGGTCGGGCACTGTTTTCAGGGCGTCGTCAAGCCGCTCGGCGAGTCGTCTATGGCCCAGGGCGTTGGGATGGAAGTCGTCGCGGTCGACCGTCAGGTGAGCCGGGTCCAGGTCGTCGAACGCATCGGTCAAGTCGATGGTGCGCGAGAACCCGGCCGAGCGGGCGGTCGTGATCAGGGCCGGCTTGCCCTCTGCATCGCCGCGCCTGCCGATCCGGGGTACCAGCACCCAGAGGATCGGTACGTCGCGCGCGCGGCAGTCGGCCGCCATGAAGCGATACGCGCCGGAAAGGACCTCCCAGTGCTTCGGCTGGAGGCGCCGCTTGTACTGGTCGGGGCTGCCGAAGGGTTGCACGCCGGCATTTTCGAGAGCCGCACGGTAAATGGGGCAGTCCCAGGCCAGGCCGCGCGCCAGCAAGAATCGCAGCCGCCGCTCGTCCCAGCCGATGTCTGCGGCGGTCGCCTCGTAGATGACCAGGTCGGGCTCCATGGGCCAGCCGATGAGCCCGAAGTGGTACCACCGTTGGCCCGGAGCATGCCCCGGCACCGCGCAGTTCAAGATCTCGACCTTGACTCCAGTGGCGGCACGGGCACGGCCGTCCCACAGTTCTTCGAGGATCGACTCGAATCGATCCTCGGCGTTAACTCCCCAGCCGGCGCCGATCGAATCGCCGACCAAAGCCACGCGAAACGTTCCCGGCGGTTTCTTGAGCGAGTATTCCCGATCGCGCATTCCCTGGGCGTTGGTGCGCCACTCGAGGCCGAAGCGCGTCGTCCTGTCGTTCTTCGTGAGCACGACCTCGCGCAGGTCAGCCACCCTGACTACCAGGGGAGATTGGTCGACGGGGATCGACCAGGTGCTGCCCCAGCGCCACCGGGCGCGCAACGTGGGCACCTCGGCCAGGTCATCCAGGCGACGGCCGCGGTCGAGCATCTGTTCGTAATAGCCGCGTTCCATGCGCTCGAGATCCGCACGATTGAAGAGGTTGCTCTTCAAGCTGTCCCGCAGCGACGACGCCCTGAGACCGGCAAGCCGATCGGGCACGATCCCGCAGAGAAGAATGAGGACCACGACCAGCATTTGCCTGGTCGTGCGCGAATCACGATCCATAGATCCCTCGATGAATCATGTCCAGCCAGGTCGAAAGGCTGGGGCTGCACCATAGCGACCACAGAAGCGTGATGGTGGCAAACGTGCCGGCCACTTGCAGAGACGACACGGCCAGTCCGCGACTCGATTGGGCCCGCCGGTCACCGGAGCCGCGCGATCGGCTTCGGCGCGCGTCGAGCTGGACATTCACGAGAACCAAAGCCCCGAGAATTCCCCAGAAGAGCGCAGTCCGGAACCGAGAACCCCCACCTGCCGCGCAGCCAGTACGACTGGTACGCGTGCAGAAACCACGTGGCCACGAAGACGCTGGACGTCGCGATTGCCAGGGCCAGGGGCTGGGGCCACCGCTTGAGCCGGAACACCACCGGATTGAAGAATAGACGGACCATGAAATCTTTCCAGTAGATGTTGATCCGACGCCAGTAATCGGTGAAGCTGGTCGCCAGCAAGTAGTGATGATGAGTCGGGGGAAGCTGAAAGCCGAAGAGATGCAGCATGCCGGCGGCGATGTGAAACTGGCCCGAGACCTGGAGATAGAGCAGGTAGTTGCACACGAGATAGCCGGCCAGGCTCACCGGGTCATGCACCCTCGATGCTGGAATCAAGAAATCGTGGTAGATCAAACGGTAGCAGAGCAGATGAATGGTGCCGCGCAGCATCATCTCGAGCCCGCGGCCTTGCACCGCGTGCACATCCTGCGCGAAGTAGCCCCGCTGCATCGTGCGGTAGTCGACGACCGGAAAGAGCATGAAGGCGTAGTTGGGCAGCAGGAAGAAGTAACACAGTGTATCGAGCAAGCCTTCCGGCTTCTGGGCGTGCTTGAGCTCATAGAGGTAGATCATCATTCGAAACATGAATATCGATGCGACGATTGCCCAGACGCCGTCGGGAATCACTGCGCTTGCCAGCGCCGGCCGTGCGATGGTGCATGCCACCGCGATCACCGCGATGATCGCTGCGCGAACGGACCACCTGATCGGTAGAAAGCAAACGCCGATCAGAACCGCGGCAAAGGTAAGCACGAGCCCCGCCAGGAGCGCGCCGAAGACCCAGAACAAGCCGGCGATCGAGATGGCGAGGAATAAAGGCTTCTTGAACCGATAAGGCGCCAGATAGTGCGCGGGCAGCGCCAGAAAGGCGAGTGTGGCCAGCGTCTGGAACGCGCGCCCCTGGTAGGCGCGTTCGTCGATGCGATACACCTTGAAAACGAGGAGAAGCAGACCGAGAAAGGCCAGGTTGCGCAGGAATGGACGCAGGCGGCGGCGGCAGGCTTCGGGCTCGCCGGGGTAGAGCCCGCTCGGCGGCAGCGCCGGGTCCTGGGCCTGTTGGTGTTCGGGCAGGTACTGCTGGTGGGGCACCCGCTTCGGCTTGGGGAGGACCGAGATCTGGCTCTTAGTCCCCATCGGCATCGCCCCTTCTGGCATTGCAGATCGCCGGCCTTCGCGTCATGCGCTCAAGGACCAGGCCGAATTTACCCGAGCGACCGCCCCGTGAAGAGGGCCCTGATCTTCCCGGGCGGTCTTTGTCTTCATCCTGCGGGCTCGGCCGGCCGGGACGGCCTGGTCGCTTTCCATTCGAACCGAGCACGTCGCTCCAAGGTGGGTCAATTGAGGACGAGCGCCAGGGATGGCGTATGGCCGGACGTGAAATGCCCTGCTCGGCTCTCTCTTCTGGAAAACTGCGGGGGCCGGTTCCTCCCTGAACCGGTTAGTTCCCCGCTACGGCCGCGCCATCCTTGTACACTTGAATATTCGAGACAATGTCGCCGCGTTGCGGCTCGCCGGGTCATCAGATCAAGAAGAACGACCCTGCCCGAAGCGCCGGAGACCAAGCCTGGCGAAACTCCGATGCGGGGAATTCCCCAGAAGCGAGATTGCTCGCCCCATAGCCCGGGGATTTCGTTCTCCTCTCCAGTGACCTCCGCGATATAACCGATTCTCCGCTGGACTGTCAACCCGACTGGTCGTCGCAATTCTCCCGGGTTTTGGCCGACATCATGCGGCAACTTGAGCTTGGGACGAAAACTCGCGCCGAATTTTTTAGGAAGAAAGCGCCGCGCAGGCGGCCCTTTGGCTCGTTTACGCCTTCTTTCGAGTCGAGTATCCTGAGAAGCGTTCCCGGAGATGGCCTGCGGAGGAGCGGTACGTGCCGAACCGATTTCGTCGAGAGCTCGGGCTCGTTCTCGCCTGGTTGATCTTTCCGGTCGTGCCGGTCGTGCTGGAAGACCTGTACTTCCAGGTCAGTGATCTGGACTTTAGCGATTCCGGCAGAGCCGGGCCCGACCCGCGCGCATGGGGCTGGTTCGTGTGGATTCTCATGCTCGGTCCGCTCATCGGCTATGGATTCCTCGCCGGCGCGACCGTGGGCGTGCCGGACGACGATCCGCCGCCGCGCGGCCGTGTGCGCCGCCTGCTGGGCCGACGGGCGGTCTGGGTCGCGATCGGCCCGTGGTGGGGTGCCGTTCTGTGCATCGGCTTGTTTTTTGGTCTGGTCTACCTGGACCGGCTATTCCCGGGTCTGTCGCGCCGTCTTCCCCAGATTCCGCCTTCATGGAAAGTAACCTGGATTTACTGGCTCGGGTCGTGGGCGTTGGCAATCGTCGCTGTCGTGATCTGGGCCTACTCGTGGCTATGGCCGGCATGGTCCGCGCTGCGCCGCGCTGCGCGCATCGGCCGATGGAAACGCTCGCTGGTCCACGGCGTGGTGATCGCCGCGGGGTTCGTCGGCTCGCTGTTCGGTAGTTTCTGGGTCGTTACCGCGCTGTGGCGAAGCTATTTCTTCGATTCGCGGATCGTTCGGCTGCTGGTCGTCGCACTGAGCTTGACTGTGATGAGTGGCTGCGCGAGCACGATCACGTACGGGGAAGTGCGACGCCGGGAGCTATTCCACGCGATGCTCGTCGCCTGGGTGCTCGGCCTGGCGCTCATGTGGCGATGGTGGAGCCGGTCGCGGGCCGGTAGGCCGCCGGCAGCCCCTGGCTGAGCTTCGAATCGCCGCCTGGACGCAGAACATCTGAACGAGGATTTCATCCAGGCCGGTTGTCTCGACTCAAGCGCGGCGAGCGCGCCGGCCGATCTATCGAGATAAGGCTCACTGTGCGCGCGCCGGGCCGGGCGGGATCGGGCGCCACATTCGCAAACGGCAACCAGACGGGGAGAAACAATCATGGCCAGTCGATCAAGGCGGTTCCTCAGCGTGAACAACATTCGAATGATGGGAATCGTGCTTGTGCTTGGGTGCGCCACTGCGTGCACGGTCGATGCGAAGGGTCAAACAGCCGCGCCAGGCGTCACGCTCGACCAGTTGCTCGGGATGACGCCATCGCAAATCGAAGATGTGTACCGCCAGGGGACCGCTGTGGCGATTCCCCCCGGCCGGGTGCGGGGCACCGCCCTTCTGGCCCCTGGAACACGTCGGGCCCGGATCGTCTCTCGCAGTGCGCGGCTGCTCTGGCAGGGGAAAGTCTTTGAGGCCGGTGAGGCGACCGCGGTCAATCGCTTTTTCGGCATGCGAGTGATCCGCGGCCAGCTATACGAAGGCCCGAGCTGGCTGGACGGCCGCCCTTCGCTCGTGCTCGACTACAGCCAGACATCACGAATCTACGCCGATAACCGCGACGAGATTCGCCAGGTTGCGCCCGGGCTCTTCCTCGGTCTCATGTACAATCGCACAACCTCGCCGCCCGAGCTCGCGATGTACTTCGCCCTGGAAACCCCGCAGTGAGCACGGCTTCGACCGCAGAGTGAGCCTCGGTGGCGAGTCCGGCTGGTGCGCTGTAAACCCCAAAGTGTGTGCGGCCGCGAGCACCGGGCCTTCCGCCATTGCCCAAAGCAGCCAGATCGGTTAGCTTGCCGGCCCATATGAGACGATGGTGGCCTGAGGCTCTGTTGGTTGTGCTTGCGCTGGTGGCCTTCCTGGGCTGTCTGGGCTCGGTCGAGCTCTGGGGCAAGCGTGAGCAGCGCGGCTGTCGCCGAGGCGATCGACACGGTCGACCACAACCACTGGCTGGTCGCCGAGATTCAGGGCCGCCCTCGACTGGAAAAGCCGCCTCTGCCGCGCTGGTCGATTGCCGCGCTGATCAAGCTCCTGGGGTGCCGTGATGAACGCATTGTGCGGCTTCCTGGCGCGATTGCAGGTGCCCTGACCATCGCTCTCATTTACGCCCTGGGACTGCGAATGGGGGGCCGCGAGCTTGCGCTGGCGTCCGGGTTGGTCCTGTGCTCGTCGGCATTCTTTGTCGGAGAGATGCGCCAGGCCAGCAATGACGGACCGCTCGCGTTCTTCACGACGCTCGCGCTGTATGCGGCCTGGCGCAGGCTCGAGCCATCCGGCGAGCAGCCGGCGAAGCGCGATCAAGCGGTTGCCTCCGCGCGAGATGGAAAACCGGCCGGCGCTCTGGGCTGGGCGTTGCTGTTTTACGGCGCGCTCGGCCTGGGATTCTTGACCAAGGGCCCGGTCATCCTCTTGCTGGCCGCCGTGACCCTGGTGCCATACCTCGCGGTTCGTCGCCGTCTTTGGTGGGGTCTGCAACGTCTGTGTTGTGGCTGGGGCGTTTTGATTTTCGCTGCGCTGGCTATGAGCTGGCCGGTTGCCGTGTTGCTCGAGGAGCCGGCGGCCGCGCGGGTCTGGGCCCTGGAGATGTCGGAGAAAGTCGGGTTCTCGCAGATCCTCGAGCATCGCCGCCACCAGTTGCTCGCGACCCAGTGGCCGGGCATGGTTCTGCCCTGGACCATCATCGCTCCGCTGGCAGCGATGTTGCCCTTTTTTCTGCGTGGACGAGAGCAAAGCGCGGGGTGTTCTAAATCGCCAGACTCGCGGTCGCAATCGTGGGCATTCCTCTGGTTCCCCTGGTGGTGGGGCGTCGGCAATCTGCTCGTTTTCTGTTGCTGGGCGGTCGCCAAGCCCAATTATTACGTCCCATGCGTGCCGGGCATGGCATTGCTGATCGGCGCCGCGTGGGTGGAGCTGGCACAGGCGGGGCGGCGGCCGGAGAACCGAGGACGATGCATCTTGGCTCGCACTCTCTTGCAGGCGCAGTGGGTGTTGTTCTTCGTGGCGGCGGCCGTCGCCCCAATCGCCGTGCGCGATCAAGTCGAAGGCGACCGCTGGCCGTGGTGCCTGTTGATCGGGTTGGTCATTGCGATTGCGGTGGCCGCAAGCGCTCTGTCCTGGAGGAAGGGAGCGAGCTCGATCGCACTGGCGCCTCTGGCGACCGCGTGCGTGGTCGGTTTTTTGGTGGCGTACGGGCGCATCGCTCCGCAGGAGAACGCGACGCGCGGTCATCGAACGGTGGCGGAGAGGCTCGACAGGATCGTGTCGGATACCTCACCCACGTTGATGTTCTTCAACGAGATCGACGAAGGCCTCTGGTTCTACGCAAAGGGGTTCCGCCTGGCACCGGTGCCGCAGAGTCATCCCCGCTATAACACCGCCTTTGATCTCGCTCACAGCTTCTTGAGCAAACGGCATAATTCCCAGACCTTGGGCGAGGTCGAAGCCGAACGCGTCGCGCACGAAAAGCAGGCGCTGCTCGATTGGCTGGACCGCCGCGATCCGCTGGCGCGTTACCTGCTGATCCGCGACCGCCATTACGATCTCTTCGCCGACGAACTGGCCACGCGAACCAAGCCGGTGCTGCGCGAGACGAGTATGAAGCGCAACGAGCTGGTTCTGCTCGAGGTCACCGGCACCGCGCCGTCGCCACAGGCGGTATCGCGAGCGCGCCGACGAGACGATAGGTCGCCCGGCTCGGGAATCCGATCGTAGGGCAATCCGCGGGTCCCTTCGGCCCATTCCTTCGGGCCGAGGTCCTGTCGAGCCACAAGCCCCTGTACTGCGCGCGCCGATTCTAGCGGTCGGCAAAAACGCAGCGCCTCAAGAATTGCGATTGTGCCGTTTGTGGCGTCGCCCCCTTTTGTGTAAGTTTCCTGTCTTGCCTGATCGCGACGACCGGCAGTTTTGTCGCCATAACGTGTTGATACAAAACATGAAGCGGATTCAAGCGACGGGGTAATGTTGACGATATATCCGATGGCTCGCCAAGGTCATGCCACGGCGAGAACACGGGAGTGCCGAACTGGTGGTATCGATCGGCGGAAGAGGCCCGCAAGGCTTCAGGTCCCGGGAAGACCGAGCTGACGATCCGATGCCATGTACGACCGATACGATTTCAGGGTCGAGCGAGACGGCCGGCCGGAATCGCCACCCTCGATTAATGTTAGCTAAGGAGCGTTTTCTCCCATGTTGAAGCCCTTGACGTTCAGCCTTAGCCTCGCCCTCGCTCTTGGACTCTGCAGCGTGAGCATGGCAGGCGGGCATGATGACAATTGCACGACCTGTGGTCTGGCCTCGCCCCAGGGCGGTCCGTATGCCACTGGCCAGGGCGGTGTGGCCGGGTGCGACCCCGCCGCTCGCGCGCCGAAGAAGCACTGCTTCAGCTTCCATATGCCGAAGATCAACTGCCACCTTCCGAAGCTGGTCCACACCTGCAAGTATGAGTGGGTCTTGAAGAAGAAGCACTGCTTCTCACTTCAGCATGCCCCCAAGTGCGGTGACGGTGGCTGCGCCCCGGCTGCTGCGGGTCCTTATGCGAGTGGTCAGGGAGGCGTTTCTCCCTCCGGCCAGGGTGCTATTGCTCCTAGCGGTCAGTACGGCGTCTACGGCGCCGGTCAGCACGCCTTCATGGGTGCGAAGCCTGCGACGTCGATTGCCGCGGCCCCTGCCGAGATGACCCCCGCGATCGTCCCCGGTGAAGAAGCTCCTCCCGCTCCCGAGGTCTCCACGACTCGCGGCAGCGGCCTGCTCCTGCCGACCCCGGCTGGCAACTGAGCAAGTCTTCACGGTCTTGATGAATTAACCTGAGCCGACAAAAGGAACAGCCCTCGCTTCGCCTCCCAGGCGCTGCGAGGGTTGTTCTTTTTTGGTATTTGTCAGTTGTTGTTTGTCCGTTGTCCGTTGTCCGTTGTCTGTCTTTGTAGGGAGTCTCCATGCAGCTTGAGGGGTTTCGCGAGGAGACCTATACGTTTGAAGGCAAGACGCGCACGGTGTATCGGCGTGGGGAGGGGCCGGGCGTCGTCGTGATGCATGAGATTCCGGGGATTCACCCGGGCATGATCTCGTTTGCCGAGCGTGTGGCCAATGCCGGATTCTCGGTGGCGATGCCGCTCATGTTCGGCACGCCGGGAAAGTCAGTATCGACGGGATACATCCTCGAGCAGTTGGTTCACGTGTGCGTGAGCCGGGAGTTCCGGCTGCTGGCGGCGCGCCGGTCGAGCCCGATCACCGACTGGCTGCGGGCTTATTGTCGAAGTTTGCACGCCGAACTGGGCGGCAAGGGGATCGGCGCGATCGGTATGTGCTTGACCGGGAATTTCGCGCTGGCGCTCATGGTCGACGAAGCCGTGATGGCGCCGGTGCTCAGTCAGCCATCGCTCCCGTTCCCGTTTGGAAAGAGCCGGCGGGCCGGCCTGCATCTTTCGGACGACGATCTTGCCGTCGCCAAGAGCCGCGATGTTCCGGTGCTTGGGCTTCGTTTCACCGGTGACCCCGCCTGCCCGGCAGAGCGGTTTGACCGGCTGCGCGCGGAATTCGGCGACCGCTTCGAGGCGATCGAGATCGACTCGTCGAAGGGCAACGCGCAGGGCATCCCGCCGGATGCGCACTCGGTGCTGACGGTTCACTTCGTCGACGAGCACGGCCATCCGACCCGGAAGGCGCTCGATCGGACTCTTGAATTCTTTCGCGAGCGCCTTATTTCGCCATGAACGGCCGCCGTCCGCGACCATAAGCGGGCTTCTTTGCGACCGGCGGGCCTTCGACTGCGGCGGCGGCAGCAGCGTCGCCCCCTGTCGCGCCGGCGATCAATTCGGCTGCTTTGGACTTGTCTTTGGGTCTGGGTGGGTCAGCCTGGCGCTCGGCGCACTGAGGATGAATGCCCGCCGCCGAATAGGCGGCCTGATTGCAAACCGGGCAGCGAGCTCTTGTCGAGACTGGCTTGGGCTGTGTGTGATAGTAGTGGGTCGAGCTCATCGGCGTCTCCGGCGCAGGCTTTTGCATGCGGTTGTTGATCAACGGTGGAACCTCGCCACCACTATTCCCGTAAAGTCCGGGATTCCATGGTGGCGGGAAAAGGGGTGATCGAGGGGCCGCACGAGGGCTCCCCTCGATCCCACAACTTGTTTCGCGATCAATAGCGCCGGCCACCACCACCGCCGCCGTAGCCGCCACCACCACCACCGCCGCCAGAGCTGCGATAGCCACCGCGGTCGGTCGATGTCACGCGGGGCTTGGCTTCATTCACGGTGAGGCGCCGCCCTTCGTGTTCCTTCTCGTTCAATCCCTGAATCGCCGCCTGAGCCTGGTCGTCCGAATCCATCTCGACAAAGCCGAAACCCTTGCTCCGGCCGGTATCACGGTCTGTGATCACCTGGGCGCTCTGCACGGTACCGTACTCGGCGAACCATGATTCGAGGTCCGAACGGGTGACCGAATAGACCAGATTGCCGACGTACAACTTCTTTCCCACTGGGAATCTCCGAATCCTGAGGACTTTTCGACCGCTTGATTGCTTTCTGGGTCGAGGAGAAAGGGGCGCGCAAACGGAGCCCGATAGGTGGGAACGGCGAGAGGGGAACCAGGAAGTGATTCTATCGAGAACCCAAAGAGGTTTCTCAATCGTCAGACCAACCGATGTTGAGTATAACGAAACTGAATAAATAAAGATAGTGACGGTGGGACCCGCAGCCCGTATTGACCTGGCCGCATGCTACGGTTCTCGCCTTTTCAGGAATCGAGCAAACTGATAGCCTGCGTGCCAATCCGGCGGAGCGAGGGTTCGCTCCGCGCCGCCGGCATGTCGGTCGGCAGATTGTTTTTCGTGGGATCGGTTCCCCATCACTTTGGGCGAAGGGATTCGCGCCCGCGAGAGCGACGGCGACGGCACGGAGGATCGGCCTTTGCCCACGGTTCGTTTGATTCGCGCCCTGGCTGCCGTGCTGCTCGTCATTGCGCCCACCGGTTGTGGGGGCTTGAGCGTGCGCGAGCCCGTGCTGCGGAACGCAATCGCGGACCGGATGGAACGGCAGCAGGCGACGAATCAACTCAGCAGCGCCAGCGGCGCGGTCCTGGTGCGTTACAATCTGGTCAAGACCGCCGCCGGAAATCCCGCCGGCGCGGCAAGAGTTCTCGAACAAAAGCTCGCGGTCGAGCCAGTGCATGACGGGGCCCTGGCGCTCGCCGAGCTCTCTTTTCAAGCGGGCCTGCTCGCACGTTCGCGAGCGGCTAAATCGAAGGCAGCGTGGTATCGCGACGCGGCGGTCCTGGCGGCGATGGCACTCGAGGAGCCGGGCGGGTCGCGGCCCGATCTGGCGATCCGGATCCACAACGGGGCCGTGTCCAGGCTCATCAGGGCTTCCCAGACCGAGGGCAGGCGAGCCGGACGAAACTGGCGCGACGTCCTGCAAGGGCAGGGGGTCGCGCTGCAGGCAACCGCAGGTTACTTGAATCCCCGCCAGATCGCCGATCTGCGCGTCGTGGCCGATCTGCAAGTCAAGGGGATGGACCACATCTATCAACGAACGGGCCTGGGCGTGCCGCTCGTGGCCCACCGCGTGGTGCCACCCGATTCGAAGACGCCCGAGGTCCAGGACGTCGCGGATGAGTTCCTGCCGCGCGACCTGCGCACCGGTGCGACCGCGGTCATGAAGCCGGGCGGCAGTCTGATCGGGGGCCGGTGGCACGAGGGCCCGGCAACGCTCACTCTGATCGACTCGTTCGGACATAAAGATGCAACGATCGGCGAGCGATTGATCGACCTGGCGTGCGACCGCACGACGCCGCTGGCGGCACTGCTGGCCGGCCGGCGGCTGGCCATGCTGGAATGGACCGGACTGTTTGACTCGCGGTTCAACCAGCAAGGGCTGGATACCGCGCTCTACATGAGCAGGCCGTACGAGCCCGGAAAAGTACCCGTGATCTTTGTGCACGGACTGGTCTCGAGCCCTCGGGCCTGGGTGAAGACGATCAACGAGCTGGAGAACACGCCGCTCATCGACTCGCGTTATCAGTTCTGGGTGTTTCTCTATCCGACCGGGCTGCCGATCCCCTCGTCGGCGCGGCGGCTGCGCGAATCGCTCGTGCGGGTGCGCAACGTGATCGACCCTGCGCATACCGATGTTGCTCTCGATCACGCAGTCCTGGTCGGGCACAGCATGGGCGGCGTGCTCACGAAGATGATGGCGCAAGAGACCGGGACATCGCTGTGGAACGCGGCGATCACCGTTCCGCCGGATCGCTTTCGTGCGCCGAAAGAGTTGCGCGAGTCGCTCGAGGAGCTCCTGGTGTTCGAGCCGGTCCCGTGTGTGAGCCGGCTGGTCTTCATCGCCACGCCGCATCGTGGGAGCCCGATCGCGAACGGCCCGATTGGATGGGCTGTCAGCAGCCTGATGCACCGGCCGATGGAACAGGCCCAGCACATCAAGGAGATCGAGGCATTGAACGGCCCGAACGTGCTCACGCGTGAGCTGAGAGCGACTCCGCTCAACTCCATCAGCAGCTTACGGACCGACAGTCCGATCCTGGCCGCTCTGGACCGGATTCCGATCAACCCATCGGTCCCCTATCACTCGATCATCCCGCTCCTGGGGCGAAAGGCCGATTCCGACGGTGTGGTCGACTATGTCAGCTCGCACCTGGAAGGCGCCGAATCCGAGAAGATCGTCGCCGGCGATCATTCCTCGCAGGAATCGCCGGAAGTCACGGGCGAGATCAGGCGAATCTTGCTCGAGCATGTGGAAAAGCTGCCGCTCGAGGTGACCGCGAGGATGGATGAAACGGTGAGGTTGGCCAAAGCGCCGAACAGGTGATGAGGCTTGCTGAATACTCGGGCTCAAGGTTGATGCACTTTCACGGCCGTCACGCTATCCTGTGATCGATCATTCTGGCGCTGCGCGACCGCATGAGATCGTGGTCCGGAAGGCGATGCGTCCGAGGTTACTTTGCATCGAGGTTGTCCGTGCGCTTGAACTGGCTGCTCATCTTCATTCCGGTCGCGATCGTTCTGGACTGGATCGAGGTCGACCCGATCTTGCTGTTTGGCGTCTCAGCCCTGGCGATCGTTCCGCTCGCCGGGCTGATGGGCGATGCGACCGAGTCCCTGGCGGAGTATCTCGGCCCGACGGTCGGCGGGTTGCTCAATGCCACGCTGGGCAACGCACCCGAGATCATCATCAGCGTGTTTGCACTCAAGAGAGGGCTGATCGGGATCGTGAAGTCGTCGCTCACGGGCTCGATCATCGGCAACCTGCTGCTGGGTCTGGGCGTCTCCATGTTCGCGGGAGGGCTCAAGGTCAAGACGCAGACGTTCGAGCCCCGCGTGGCGCGGATCAACGGCGCACTGCTTGTGCTGGCCACGTTCGGCCTAATCGTGCCGGCGATCTACGGCATCACGCCGTCGGGAGAGGATAATCCGGCCAAGCATATCTCGAGCGAGATCGCGATCATTCTTTTCGTCGTTTACCTTTCGAGCCTTGTCTTCACGCTGGCGACCCACAAGGCGATCGTGGGCAAGGCCGGCGTGACTGCCGAGAAAAAAGAGGCGGGCCAGCCGGCAACTGAAGACGACAAGCCCCAGATCCATTGGAGCCGGACGAAAGCGATCGTGGTTCTGGGGCTGGTCTCCATCGCACTCGCGTTCATGAGCGAGATCCTCACCGGCGCTGTTGATCCAGCGGCCAAGAAGATGGGATTCACACCGCTCTTCGCGGGGGTGTTCCTGCTGGCAACAGTCGGTAATGCAGCCGAGCTCTTGAATGCTGTCCGGTTCGCGCGGAAGGACAAGATGGACCTGGCGATTGGCATCACCGTCGGCGCGAGCACGCAGGTCGCGCTTCTGGTCGCTCCCGTCCTGGTCTTCGCCGGCTGGTTCCTGGGCCAGGACATGAACTTGCTGTTCACCCGGTACGAAATGTGGGCCGTGGTGCTGGCGGTGTTCATCACGAGGCTGCTGATTTACGACGGCGAATCGACCTGGCTCGAGGGGCTGATGTTGATCGCGATTTACTTCATGCTCGGCGTAGGCTTCTTTCACTTGCCCGCCAGCGCGGCCAACGCATATTGAATCTCATGTCGAAGGATGAATGATGGCGCTGTTTGACTACCTCTTCGGCCGTCACCTGGCGACCGACGAAGAGGGCGAGCAACGTGTGGGCGTGCTGGCCGGCATACCCATGCTCGGGCTCGACGCCCTGGGATCGGCCGCTTACGGGCCGGAGGCGGCGCTGACGCTCTTGCTTCCGCTGGGCGCGGCGGCGATTCCGCACATTGGACCGATCATCACGCTGATCATCATGCTCCTTCTGGTCGTCTATTTTTCATACCGGCAGACGATCTTGGCGTATCCGCATGGCGGCGGGTCGTACACCGTGGCCAAGGAGAACCTGGGCGTGACGCCCGGCCTTTTTGCGGCCGCGGCGCTTTTGCTCGACTACGTGCTGGTGGTGGCCGTGGGCATCTCGGCGGGCGTGGGTGCTCTGGTCTCGGCGCTGCCGATCCTTCAGCCCCACATGCTCCCGCTCTGCCTGGTCATCCTGGCGATGATCACGCTGATCAACCTGCGCGGGGTGCGCGAGTCGGGCGTCGCATTCATGCTTCCGACGTACCTTTTCATCGTGTCCCTGCTGAGCGTGCTCGCCATCGGCGTGGTCAAGTCGCTGCTCGCGGACGGACGGCCCGTGCCGGTCGCGCCGCCGGTCGCGCAGATGCCGACCGAGATCAAGGCTTCGGTCTGGATCTTGATGCGAGCGTTTGCCAGCGGCTGCACGGCGATGACCGGCGTCGAGGCCGTGAGCAACGGTGTCACCGCCTTCCGCGAGCCGGCCGTCCGCCATGCCACACGCACCCTGACGGCGATCATCGCCCTGCTGGGCTTGATGCTCGCCGGAATCGCTTATCTCTGCGGCGTGTACGGGATCGGTGCGACCGAGCCAGGTGCATCGGGATACCAGAGCACGCTCTCGCAACTGACGGCCGCGGTGATCGGCCGGGGGTTCTTCTACTATGTGACGATCGGCTCCGTGCTGGTGGTGCTGGCTCTCTCGGCGAACACCGGCTTTGCCGATTTTCCGCGGCTATGCCGGGTGATCGCGCAGGATGGCTTTCTACCGTCGAGCTTTGCCCACCGGGGCCGCCGGCTGGTGTATTCGCAAGGAATTCTTGTCCTGGCGGCGCTTGCAGGGGGGATACTCGTCGCGTTCGGGGGAATCACCGATCACTTGATCCCGCTCTTCGCCGTCGGAGCATTCCTCGCGTTCACGCTGTCGCAGGCCGGGATGGTCGCCCACTGGAGGCGGCTGCGCGGAGAACACTGGCGCAAGTCGATGGTCATCAATGCCGCCGGGGCGATCAGCACCGGCGTGACGCTGGTGGTCGTGCTGGTCTCGAAGTTTCTCGAAGGTGCCTGGGTCATGTGCCTGCTTGTCCCGGGTCTTCTGTTCCTGTTCTACGAGGTCAAGATTCACTACCGCAAGATCGGCCGCGAGCTGGCGACGGACGAGCCGGTTGATGCCGAGCACCTGTTACCGCCGGTGGTCTTGCTGCCGATGCGGGGCTGGAGCATGATCACGCGGAAGGCGCTTCATTTCGCACTCAAGATCTCGCACGAGATTTACGCGCTGCACATCGCCGGCGACGAACAGACGATGCTGGCCCTCGAAGACGGCTGGAATCGCCTGGTGCGAGAGCCGGCGCAGAAGGTGGGCCTGCCCGCTCCCAAGCTGATCATCATCTATTCACCGTTTCGGCGGCTCTACCAGCCGCTGATCGAGGTTGTCACGGATCTGAGAAAGGCACACCCGGACCGCGACATCGCGGTGATCATTCCCGAGCTGATCGGGACCAAGTGGTACCACTATATCTTGCACAACCAGACGGCGGCCGTGATGGTGGCGTATCTGCGTCTGAGCGGCTTCCGGCGCGTGATTGTGATCAACGTGCCGTGGTATCCCGAGAGTTAGAGAGGGCGATTCGCGTCGGCGACGGCCGCGGCAATGCGGGCGCGGGCGGTGGGGCAGAGTCGGGGCAGGGCGGCGACTTGGGCGAGATTGTCCCGGGGCTTGAGGACGAAGAGGAGGCCGTGGATTTGTCGCGAATGAGCGCGACAGTGACGACAGAGCGCAGATGGGCCCAGCGAGCCAGGCGTTCCGTGAGAGAAAGGCGGCGTTCCAGCATGTCGAGCGTCTGCCGGACAGCTTGGCGGCACGAGAACATATCAGCGTTCCCCTTTAGTTAACCACTTGCCTTCCAGGCAGCGGCGCAGCCGCTCGCGGGCTCGGTATAACTGTGTCCAGAGATTGGTGCTGGAGATTTCCAGTATCCGGCAAGTCTCGCTTGCGTCAAGGCCTTCGACCACGCGCAAGGCGAACGCTTCGCGCAGCCGCGCCGGCAGCGCGCTCATGCAAGTTTGAAAGACTGCCCGGAATTCCTGCGACTCGAGCAGCGACTCGGGAGTTGGCGTCCAGCGGCCCGGCGGCTTGCGCCATTTTCCGAAGCGATTGAAGTTGCCTTCGACTGCGGGATCGACATCGCCGAGGTACTCGTCGCGACGACGATTGCGGCGGCGGTCGTCGATCACTTTGTGGCGGAGAATGGCAATGAGCCATGTCCGCTCCGAAGCGCCGGCAGCGTAACGCTCAAGACTTTCCAGTGCGGCCAGCAACGTCTCCTGGACCAGATCTTCGGCACGATGTTCGTCGCCGACCATCAAGAGCGCATATCGGAAAAGCGCGTCGCCGTGGAGGCTCAGCCACTGTTCGGGCAGGGTTGGTGCGGTGGCGCTGCCGGCCGGCTGAGCCGGAGAAAAATCGCCCAGGCGCAGCGCGCCGGCGGTGTCGGCACCCTGCTCCGGCGCGACGCGGAATGGCCGCGATCCTGGTCTGTCCGTGACGGTAATTGAAGACGGATTCGCCATTTTCATGGTCATCGTACCCTGACTCCGACGGGATCTGCAATCACCGCAACACCCTGCGGGTCGGCTCCCGCCGGAATGTCAGACGGCAGGAATAGCGGTGAGCTGCTGCTCTCCGAAAGCATGCCGTTGGGTGCGACCGAGAGAACGTGGAGCGAGTTGCCTTGCGGGAAATTGCCCGCGGCATCGGTCTGATGGTCGATGACATAGAGCGTATTGCCGCTGGGGTCGAGAGCAAACTCGAAGTCCGCGGCCTCGAGCGCGGCATTGGGATCATTGGTCGCGTTCAGTGGACCGCCCAGTGCGAATTCCTGGATCTGAACGGGGTGCGTGGGGTCAGCCAGCGAGAAGACGCCCACGCTGTTCGTGGCCGTATCCGTAGTATAAAGGAAGGCCCCATTGGCGCTGACCAATGTCCAGCATGGACCCTTTCCCTCTACCGGGACTGTGCCGGCAAGGCTCAGATTGCCGGCGCCGTTGAACGTGAATGTGGCAACCTGGGCGGCGCCGGTGAGCCCGGCATAAATGATATTTTGCGTCGGGTGCTGGGTGAGGCCCAGAACGAGCGGCGGAGTCACGGGCGCACCCAGGCCGCCGCTGGAAACGGGAATGAGCGCTCCATCCGCGGCGATCTGGAACGGCAGTACCTCGTTCGCGTCTGTGACGTCGTTCAGCGCAGGCGGCGTGAAGGTGTCGAGAAAGGCCAGACGCGACGTCGACGAGATCAGCAACTGTGAGGGCGAAAGGCCGACGGGCAGCGTCGTCGTGGCCGCGAAGTCGGGAGTGAGAACGCCATCGGGCCGGATGTTGAAAACCGTGATGGTGGGAGCGATCGAGCCGGTTTGGCCCTGGATTTCGTCACCTCGATTGACGACGTAAAGCCGGCTGCCGTCAATCGAGAGACTGACAGGCTCGGTTCCGCCGGAGCTGACGGCCTGATTATTGACGAGCTTGAGCGCCCCGTTCGGTTTGACGGCGAACACCGCGACCGAGTTACTTCCCTGGTTGACCGCGAAGAGGAGCCGTCCGTTGGGACTGGCAATAACTTCCTTGTCGGAATCATCCGGTCCGAGCAGCCCTTGCGGATTGGCCACGCCCGTGCCGCCGGTGCTGAACGAGCCAAGTTGCGTGACCTTGCCGTGCCCGTTGTTGCGGAATGCGATCACGGCGTTCTGGCCGGGGTTGGAATTGTCGGTTTCGGTGTAAATGAAACTCGGGGCGGCTTTTGGAAGTGCGGAGACCGACATGAGCTGGCGGGATTCTAGTGTCTCGAGACCGCAGAACTGTAATGACCGCTTTGTGCGTCGACGAGAAATCATGGGAGCACTCCATTCTGGCTTTTGAAGGCACGATTTCGCCACTCGATGAGAACGTTCTTGTGCGTGTTCGACCGGGATTCGTGGCGCGGTTGTGGCCATTAGTCGTCGGGCGGTTGAAATCCTGACAGAGAATTTTCGCCGGACGATTGAGAGGGCGCGGTAACATGGGGCGGGCGCGGACAAATATGGTGTGTGGTGATCGAATCGAGGTCGGGGGTCCCGGAAGTGATGCACTTCATGTTTCCGGCTCATCCACTTGATCAGCGCCGGCCGGATGAGATCTTCGCTGAGCAAGTCGGGGCGTTCCAGGCGGCGGGTTACTCGGTGTCGCTCATCGGCGATGACGTGATCCGAGAAGGGGCGAGGCTCCGGGGTATCCCGGCTCGGAGCCGCGTTGTCTATCGCGGCTGGATGTTGGCACCTGATGAGTATGAACGGTTGGTCGCGGGGATCGAATCGGTCGATGCCACGGCTTTCATTTCGAAGACGGAATACCTGGCGGCGCATTACCTGCCCCATTGGTATCCGTTGATTGCTGACTTCACGCCTGAAACTCATGTTTATCCTGTGGATGTCGATATCGAGCGAGAACTCCGTGCGCTCGGATGGGATTCGTTTTTCATCAAAGACTATGTGAAGTCACTCAAAACATCGGTCGGCTCGCTCGTCCGCGATCCATCGGAGATCGCGCAAGTGCTTGAAGAGATGGCTCATTATCGTGGCGAAATCGAAGGGGGCATCTGCGTTCGCCGGGTGGAAGACTTCTTGCCCGAAACCGAGAAACGATTCTTTGTGATCAATGCGCGGCCATTCGCTGCCGACTTGTCTGATGTGATTCCGGACGTGGTACGGATTTGTGCGGAGCGCATTCGGAGCAAATTCTTTTCGGTGGACGTCGTGCGGCGGAGCGACGGAGAGCTCAGGGTGGTTGAAGTCGGTGACGGGCAGGTTTCGGATTTGGTGGGTTGGCCCGCCGCCGCGCTGGCGACCGCGTGGACAAGAGCGACGCGAGGAGACTGATCGGTGGAAATGAAAGGGCGGGCGGTAAACGGAGTGTGCCTGCTACAAAAGGCTCGGGATGGGAGGCGCGCTGGGACGCTGAAAGTTGTGCCGAGCGCTGCGATCTTGGCGGCTTCTTGCGGTCGAGCCGCCGATGAATGGGAAACGCGTCGTCGCGAACTTACGCTCAATGTGGTGTTAACAGCCAAAGGAGAAAGATCCAGCCCAGGGCGCGGCCGAGCCGATCGGGCCATTCCGCGATCGGGTGCCACATCCCACTCAGCCGCTGCAACCCCCAGACTGTCAGGACCGCGGGCATGGCGCCTTCGCCGGCGTACCGGAACAACGCGGCGATCCCTTCCGGGGACCAGAGCTCGGGCACTTTCGCCTCGAAAACTTCGATCGGACGTGTCATCCAGATCATGGCGTAATCGAGCAGCCGGAGGAAGGCCGCCACGGCAAAGGCCACAAGGGCCGTGGCGCACGCGGCCAGACCCGGGCGGGTAGCAAATTCCCGCCTGCGCGGCCCAGGGCCACGAAGGCCCGCGATGACCACGGTTGCGCAGAGCGCGAGGAGGATTGGGACGATTCCGTAGAGAAGCTTGCCGGTGTTGTAACACGTGTTGTACACGATCTTGCCGGGCTGCGCCGGTGCTTCCCACGTGAAGCTTCCCGAGAGCGAATAACGGATGAACGTAAGTCCGACCGCAGCGGCGGCAATCAGCGTCATCGCGTCCTTGAGCGTGAACCGTCTCGCCGCGGGACGATCACTGAGTGGAACCGTTTGATCGCGTGCGTGCAAAGTCATGGCACGTACCACAGGAGCGTCTTGAATACGGCCAGGATGCCGAGCGTGCCGCCGAGCCAGTTGACCCAGTTCGCTCCGCGTCGTGCCCAGATGCCGCCGAATGCCATGTAGGCCCAGGCGGCGATGACACAAATATTCACATGCCTTGCTACAATTTCGGATAGAATCTGGACGGGGAACCCGTTTGATAACCATTGTTCCTGGAATTCAATCCAGCGCACGAGCCAGAGGGCCGTGTTGGCCCCGGCGGTAATCAATGCGGCGACAACAGCCGCGCAGGCGGCGACGCCGGGCTGGCGAAAGAGGAGGCATCGTGCCGGTCTCGGCTCGCGCAGCACGCGAGCGAAGCCGGCGATTGCGACGGCAATTCCAAAGGGCGTCGCACAGTTGAGAAAGTGTCGCGCATCGTGCAGCCGCGCGCTCAAAGAGTTCGCGTCGGACTCGAAGACCGGTGTCTTTCTTGGCGGTGTGATCCAGCCCACTTTGTAACACGCGACGAGGGCCGCGCCGAGAGCGGCCACGATGATCCAGTCGAGCCAGGTTGGGAATCTCAGTCGGGTGTTGTCCACGTCGAGCGTCTCTCGATCCTTCGGTGCGCTTTCACTGCGGATCATTAGACCGCGATCACCGGGTCTGGGAAAGGCCTGCTGAGTCGCCGGCGATCAAACCATCATCATGAACAGCAAGATGTAGGCGATCGAAAGAACCAGGAACCAAAACGAGAATTCACGCTGACCGACGCACCAAGAAATTCCGAAGCAGCCCAGGGCGAGGATGAACGAGCGCATCACGAATGGTAACCAATTGCAACGTTCAGCGCGATCGCGATAACTGGAGCAAAAATAGGGGTAAAAGCGCCAGACAACCGGGTCAAACCGTTGGAAGAACGCTGAGATGACGGCCTCGCCGTCGCGGAAGCACGCGCATAGCAGATGCAGCGCCCTGTCATTTGCGTCATCTGCGTCATCGACATCCCCACAGCGAGCGAATCCCAGCCACCGCCAGCGTCACGGACGCCAGTGCGCGACGACGACCCTACCCACGAGCACGCCCATGCCTGGAAGATTTCGTCGTGCGCGGCCATTCGAAATCCCAACAGCGATGGGACATAATGAGACTAAGGAACAGGCCGAGATTAACTTCCCGATTTGAGACCAAGCCCGAAAACCCTCGTTCCCACGCTCTGCGTGGGAACGTCCGTTGTGCCGCTCCGCGGTGCGCTTAACGTCATCTGCGGGAACTTATTCCCGGCCTGTTCCTAAATGAGACAGAATGAGACTCCTGACCCCAAAAAAAGTCTCATTTTGATTGCGGCTTACAGCGCCGAATTCACGCCTGGTCATCACGCCCTGATGCATTGAGGAAATGCTCAGAAATAAGCCAAAAAACGGCATCAGGATCGGGCGAGGATTCCTCGGTCAGCCGGGTGAAAACTCGCCCTCACCGCTGGCCAAGGTATTTGTCCACCACTGCGATGGCTGATCGACGACTTCAAAATAACGGCGATCGATGCGACTTCTTGAGTGGCCGGCGGGCCGGGTATGGCCGCCTGGAGAGCGGCCGGCTATGCAACATTCCAACAGCCGGCGATCAGATCAAGATAATGAGCATCAACGTGTAGGCGATCGAAAGAACCAAGAACCAAAACGAGAATTCTCGCTCGCCGACGCACCAAGAAATGCCGAAGCAGCCCAGGGCGAGGACGAACAGGACCAAGCCGGCTTGGGCGAACCGGCTCCCGCGATCCCACTTCAGATGCGCGTCTTCCTCCAGCTTTGCTGCTCGATCAAACTCAGCCAGCGCCAGTTCATCCATGCCCAGGTCGGCGTATTCGTTGCTGCGGCGAAGGTGGGTGTAGGATTCACTGAAGCTCTTACTTCCCGGTCTAATGTGGGCTTTGCCGACCCAGTCAGCGCCTGAGCGCCGCGAGGATGAGTAGCATCGACAGGAAGGATAAAGTGCGGCGCACGGGATGCTCAACAACTTGTTCAGATTCCGGCCAGTCGTCATTGATCAGGCTGGATTCATAACGGAGTCGTCAGGTGCGTATAGATCTCGGTGGACCGAATGCTCGAGTGTCCGAGCAACATCTGGATGATGCGGATATCCACGCCCTGCTCGAGCATGTGTGTGGCGAAGCTGTGACGCAGCGAGTGCGGTCGAAAATCCGAGTTAAAACCACAGGCGTCGTGCGCCTGGATGAACGCGGCCCGAGCGGTCGCATCGGGCAGGTGGGTCACCGGGCGCCGGCTAGGAAAGAGCCACTGGGGGTTGCGGTGGGTTTTCCAGAGATTGCGGAGCATCAGCAGAATCGGTTCGGTCAGGGGGAGAAGACGTTCCTTGTTTCCCTTGCCGATGACGCGCAGAACCATCTGCTTCGAGTCGACCGCGGAGATAGGTAGGGTGACGGCCTCTGAAATGCGCAAGCCATAGGCGTAGATGAGCGTGAAGCAGGCCCGATAGATGGGCATTTGGAGTGAGGCGATCAGGCGGCGGCAATCCTCGTCACTGCGGACGTCGGGCAATCGCTCTCGGGTTGGCTTGCGGACTTTTTTTTCGTGAACAGCGGCCAGTCGTAGCCGAGCGTCTGGAGGTAGAAGAACTTGAGCCCGAAAAAGGTTGGAGCGAATGTTCCCTTGGCCACCCCCAACTCATCGCGGATGTAAAGGATGTATTTCTCGACGTTCCGCTCAGTGAGGCGATCGGGCGAAATCATGTAGTAGGCGGCCAGTTGGCGAACAGCTCGGAGGTACCCGTTCTGGGTCCCTTCGACCAACCCGGCGAGCTGCATATCCCGGATCATGCGGTTACTGAGTTTCGACATTGCGATACCCTTTCGTGTGTAGGAAGGAACTCCAGCCACTATGGCCGGATATCCAAGGGTATCAGGTCAGAATCTTCCGATGCTCAATCATCTGTCAGTCGGTACAACTCAACAATACCGCTCCCCCCATCCCGCGGCGAAGCCGCTTCGTCCAATCGCTACTGGTGCCCTTCGGCCGTCCCAAACCGAATCAAGGATCGAATAATGGTTGATCTGTGTTGTAACGTGCATGTTTCGAGTGGAAGAATCGGGTGGCGAGCGTCAAATCGGTATCGATCAGCGACCCGCAATGGAATGCTCGGACAGGGCACTGCAATGCAGCCCGGCGGCACCGTCTCGGGCTCCGGACGCAACGCGCCGGCGATTGCTTGTGTAACTTCAATACAAAGCGGTCGGATCAAATGGCGCGCGAAGAATGTTGTCAACGAGGTTATAACCCCGGGAAATCGTGCCCCGTCGCCCATCTTCTGAGCCCCGGCAACGGGGCGACATCATAATGCCCGGGCTGTGACTCCGGGAACCACCAGCCGATCCCTGGCGATGGGTGTCACGGGAAGCATCACGGCGGAGTGGCACCTTGACCATAGTTCGCCGGCGCCGGGCTCCAGATGTGGCTGCCCACGGCGGCATCCCGCTTATCAAGCTTGTCCTCGATCTCGGTAATGCGCTCTTCCAATCCCGATGGAAGCCAGACACCCACCCTCTGGAGTCAGTTTATTCGGACGCGAGGCGCAGGGAAGCCAGACACCCACCCTCCGGAGCCAGTTTATTCGGATGCGAGGCGCACGTCACTCGCGCCCGGTCCGAACTCCGCGCTCGCTGTTTCGTCGCGGCCGATGCCGCGCGTCATACGCCGCCGGAGCACCACCGTGAACAACCCGCTGCGCTTCGTCGCCCGCGCCTGCACCGTCGGACGCTGGTAACCGCTCAGTATGGACAGCGGTACTTCGTCGCTTACCGCGCCGACCACGGCAACGCCGCTAGCTGGCCTCAAGTCAATCGAGTCCTGCGTCTGCCACTGCGACCAGGGCTCAACGAGTAAGCAATCCGCTTACCTACAGAAACGCGACCTGCGCGGCCGCCTTCCGCTGAAACCAGCGCCGCGGGCAACGCGGTGCGGCACGCACAAGCGAGCTCGCTCGACATGCCGCCTGCTCGAACATGCGGCCAAACTCGCGCACCGTGTCGACCCAGTTCGATCGATCCACACCGAGCCGGTCCAAGATCGGAGCCTGATCCGCGGCCTGATCCAATCGGCTCCTCGCTCACGCTTCGGGTTGGTACGCGATCGCCCCGTCCGCTCGACAGGCTCAGGCTCTCATGTCCTCATGACGAGGAAAGTTCTCGACGGGACGCAATCGGTCACCAAGTTCGTCACGCGCCGCAAGAAACGCACCGGTACACTCGCGCACGCTCTGGCACTCAACGATCCACTTCGCGATCAATGATCTCCTGGCGACGCAATCGACATCGAACGCCCAGAGAACGGCCATGAGCGGCCAAAGGAACAATTCTCCTTCCGCCACCCGGCCTTGAACCAGGGGGGGGACCACGTCCCGTCCATACCAGCCCTCGACGCACAGACACCCACCCTCTGGAGTCAGCTTATTCGGGGAAGCCAGGGAAGCCAGACATCCACTCTCCGGAGCGGATTCCGGGAACAGCCAGTCTCTCCTGCCTCGCACCGGTTCGCGTCCCGCGATTGCTGGTTGACCCGCGGCAGAGGCCGCGCACGGCAGGTACTTTACAACGCTCGGCCCGCGAGCGTATGAGATTTCAAGACAGCCACTTTTCGCCCCGCCGGCCTATTCGTCGGTCGCACGGACGCCCAAGCCGGGAGCGCAGGACCACACCTGCAAGTTACCTTCCGATCTTCAAATCGCCCAATCCCCGTCGCACAACACGAGTTATCACTCGCTAGCGCACCTTCGCGCCGAACCGCCAAGACGAGACTCGACCACGACGAGACTCGCACAATCACGCCTACCACCTACTGGCCTTTCTCCACCGAGCGGTCTTTCACTGAAACGCGACTCGCGCCGCAGCTTGACCCTGGAACCAACGTCGTCCGCATCGCAATGCTGCGGATGCCAGCGATTCTCGTCCACCGGCGGCCCGCTTGAACCATCGGCCAAAGTGACTCACGGTTTCTAACCAGCATTCGCCGTTCAGCCCCAGGCGATTCAAAATCGGCGAAAGTTCGACTGGGATCGTTCCCCGCTTCCCGGCACGCAGCGCGCGCCCTGTCCAATCTAGCAGCTCCAAGTAACGCTCAATCGTAATCGGCAAATATCCTTGATCTGACGCCCTCAAACCAACCGTCGGCCGTGATGACCGGCACCCAGGTCGATCTGGAGCAATAATCTCGCCCGCGACCTCATCTGCCACTTCTCTCGTCACGCACTGCTCGGTCGCGGCTTCGTTCAGGTTGAACTCGCAAAGCCAAGCGTCCGCTCGTTCGACCGCCGGCGTCGAAATCGGCTCAACCGGATTCCCCTGCGCAGAATCCTCGACTTCCGAATTGCCATCCCGCGCCGACTGGGAAAGAGCCGTTCGCAACGACTGAATTCGATCGAACACCGATGTGTACTGGGATTCCTCAGGCGTGTCGGCGATGCCCGCACGAACCGGATTGAGGTCGACATACGCACTGCATGCCAAGAGTGCGGCCTCGTCGAGCAAGGCGACCGACCTGAACCGCCCTTGCCAGAACCGGCCCGTGCACTTGTCCTCCCGGTTCGCCTCCCGTGCGATCGGTTCGTTCAGGCAGCGCATGAACCAAGACAGACTCGTCAACCTGCCGCGAAGCTTGACGACGCAGTTCGGGTCCGACGTGATTCGATCGAGGTCGTGCTGCTCAGGTTCGACCTTTTCGCCAGTCGTCTCGTCGCGCGGCAGAAAGAGGAGCCGCCAGCGCAGCGCAACCTCCTCGTCGCTCCATTCCTGCACGAGATCGGGCCGCACTCTCAGCACGACGTGGAGATGATTGCTCATTACGGCATAGCCGCAGATATCAATACCAAACACCGACGCGAGCTCTTGAAGCCGGCGCCGAATAAACTTCTTACGGTGATCGTAGTTTTTGCCTGAATACTGATCGTCACCGCAGAGGAACGCCCTGCGCACGCACCGCGTGATGCAGTGATACACCTGTCGACAGCAGCCAGGAAGTGAGCCACTTTCGCAGCCAGAATTGAGCCACCGCGGTTGTTGCCGGACGAACCGCGAGTACGCGCTGATTAGTGACACCTATGCCGGTGTTCGATGTCAACATCCAACGAGAATTGCAGCGTCGTCGATGTTATCGATCGCATTGGTTGATTCAAATCGGCCTTCACCCTTGGCCTGAGGCTGATTTGAATCAACCAATGCGATCCGACAGCGGAAGATTCGAACGCAGAGGATCATCGTCGTGGATGTCGAAGCTAATTGTCGCCCATCAATAAAGCCCGAGAACGCTCCGCCAGCGTTCCCTGGGCAAACGCACTCGTCGCTTTTCCGGGACGATTTGACCGCGCTGGCGAGTCGCGGCTTGTTTTATATTTACAGATATAATACTTCTTGAATGACAGAATCTGACAAAGCTGAGAGAGCCACTCTGCGATTTTGAATGTTAGGCTCGGGGTCGGCAACCCAGTTTTCACCGTCGTTGCCGGCCGGCAACTCCGGTTGGCATACGCCGACTTCCTAGAGACCAACGCAAAGTGATTCTAGAACCTCGCAAGGTGTCGTCAAGAATATTCCGGAGAAAACGCCGAAAAAACGAATCGATAGAGCCACTCACCGCGATCAACTGATCGCAGAGTGGCTCAAGTGGCGCTGCGATAATGGCTCACTCTCTGGTTGCTGCTGACATACACCCCAACGACATTCTCAACGACGATCTGAGATCGAGCATAGCCCGGCATGAGCGAGCTCCAAGGTGCAGGCTTTGAGGAATCGGAGGCACGGCGTGATCGCAATGTCATTAGTGGACAAAATAACAAAAGAATTCCGCCAGTCAAGTACGCCGCATCGGGTTTTGCGCAAATCACATCTCCCCGCTTGGACGCTCGCGACAGGATTCGACCGGGAAAATGGATGTCTGGCAATCCGGCTCATGGCTGGCGGGGGCCAACCCGCTTGACGAAATCTCTACCGGTCCCGTATCGGCATTCCTGGACAATTACGGGCGGTTCTCGAATCCATTTCTATCGGTTAGGACGTCAGGAACCAACCCGAACCCGATTGACATGGGCCTGCATTACGCAATGCAGGGCGCCACTATCGCCTCTGTGGTCGATCTTCCCATTCAGCTCGGGAATGGCTTCCGTCTAGGTTTGCAAGGCCTAAGAGCCTTGCGCAGGCGAGGCCGCGAAAACGGCAATCGAAGCTGGTCAAGCACTGCGCGGTGCCGAAACCGCAGAACAAGCGATCCGCGCCCGCGTGCTCGCGAACATTGCCGAAAGCCAACGGGCGCGCGGGGTGGCAACCGGCCTCGGCTCGGCGGGAAAAACCGTACTCGGTCACAATCCGGAATACCTGATACTCGCGCAAGAGCTCGGTGCGAATCGGTTTCTCGTCCCAACAGAGCAACGGAGTCGTATGACCATTGCGCAGCGGTGGGCTGCCAACCAGAAGTTCCTGTATCGGGCATTCCTACGTGGTGACGACATAATACTCACAATCCCTTTCAATGAAGCCCATCCCTGGAGCGCCTTGAAATGGAAGATATATTACATGATGGAATACAAAGGCATGTCGGCAACCGCCGACGGCATGCGCCTTATCCATCCCTACTAAGGAACGGGCCGAAATTAACTTCCCGTTTTCCCTGAAGTATGATATCAAGCTCGCTGTCCGTAGGGAAACGCCAAGGAGGGCAGCATGGACGCGTATGCACCGGAAATTGAGCGGATGATGAAGCGGCTGTATGAGTCACTTTCGGAGGACGATCGACGGCGGTACGCGGCCATCGAGGCTGCCAAACTGGGTCATGGTGGAACTGAGTACATTGCCCAGATCCTTGAATGCGATCCAAAGACGATCCGCCGTGGAAAGGCGGAGCTGGAAGCGACAGATGAGCTGGACACGACTCGTGTCCGAAAAAAAGGGGGGGGTGCAAAAAGGCGATCGAGATCAACGCTGCCGTCGAAGCGAACTTCTTAAAGGTTCTCGAGGACCACACTGCTGGAGATCCGATGCGCACCGACGTGAAATGGACGAACTTGTCACGTAGACAGATAGCGCTTCGGGTCACGGCTTTGGGTACTCCGACCAGTCGACACATCGTGTCCCAGTTGCTTCGCAAACACGGATACCGAAGGCGAAAAGCATTGAAGAAGAAGACGATGGGACCGCGTCACCCGGACCGCAACGTCCAGTTCGAGAACATCGCCCGTCTCAAGAAGAAGTACCTGAAGGCCGGTTTGCCGGTCATCAGCATCGACACGAAGAAGAAGGAGTTGATGGGTGACTTCCACCGTGACGGCGTAATCGACACGCAGGAGACGATTGAAACCAACGACCATGATTTCAGTAGTGCAGGCTCGGGCGTGGTAATTCCTCACGGCGTCTACGATGTAGGGCGAAATCGAGGATTCATCCACCTGAACACCAGCCACGACACCAGCGAGCTGGCTTGTGACAGTATCGCAGCGTGGTGGGAGGATCACGGACGGGTGAGTTATCCCAGGGCTAAGAAGATCCTAGTGCTGTGCGACGGCGGCGGGAGTAACAGTGCGTCGAGGTACGTCTTCAAGGAGCAGCTCCAAGAGCTAGCGAACCGGCTGGGCGTCGAAATCCGGGTGGCCCACTACCCGCCTTACTGCTCGAAGTATAACCCGATCGAGCATCGCCTTTTCCCGCATGTGACGCGAGCGTGTCGGGGCGTGATCTTTCGGACGTTGGAAACGGTGCAGCACTACATATCCAAGACCGAAACCACGACGGGCCTGACAATCAGCGTGCGTATCCTCTACAAGATGTATCAGACAGGACGCAAGTGTGCCGCGGGATTCAAGAAGACCATGAAGATCATCTTCGACAAGATCCTGCCCAAGTGGAACTACCGAGCAGTCCCCGAACCCAAGACCGTATAACGCCGGGAACTTATTCTCGGCCTGTTCCTAAGTTCAAGTTTCGCACATTCTGGGGGCGCTTTGCGATCGGCCGAGCCCACATTTTCGTGGCACTCGGTTGCGCGTGACGGAGCGGGTGCAGCTTGAATGAGCCTGGTCGACGCGGATCACGCCACTCGGCTGAGAAGATCGGTGATCTGCGCGAGCCAGGTTTTTATGCCACGCTGGTTCGGAAGCACTGCTCGAGTTTTTTCCTCAAGGCTAACGCGGCGCAGTGTGGTCAATAGATCAGCAAACGAAGGCTCTTGCTTCCGTTGATACCATGGGCGGATGGGAAATCGGACGAATCGATGCCCGGTCTGATGGAACCACACTATGACCAAGCTATAGACAATCAGCGCCATCGGCGCAGTACGTTCGACCGCCTTGGGTAGACGATTCGCCGGGTCTTCCAAGCCCAGAAACTGTTTGCAATTCTCGAAGGTGCATTCAATCGCCCAGCGATAGGAATACACCGTTAAGATTCGCCGTGCGCTCCAATCAAGCTTGGTGCAGTAGAACATCTGATCGGGACGCTTCCCCTCCAGATCGTGTACCAAGACAATCGTCAGCTCGCGGTCGCCACCCGCCTTGTAGTAGAGGGCCTTGATCGTTTTGACGGCGAGCGTGGCATGCAAACCGAACTGGTTGAATTTAAGTTCGGTCCAAGGTTGGCTGACGTCGTTGGCCCATTGAGCCATACTCGGCAGACGGGCGCCTTTCTTTCGAGGCGCTCCTTTGCGTCCTTTCTTCTCGACGGGGGCACGCTCGTAAAGCGCACCCTTGGGATGGACGTGGCTGATGAGGTGAACGTTGGTCGGCAGATGCGATAGGATACTCTTGCCTCCATAGGCGCTGTCGCCGGTAAGGAAGATCTCATCGTCAGGATACCATTGAGCTACCAAGTGGATGAGCTCGCGAGCCAGTTCAGGGCGAGTGCGATGATCAGGATTGGGTTTGCAACCTTTACCCCGACCCTTCTTCCCCTTGGTGAGTCCGTGCCGATTGCGGTACAGACGCATGGTGATTGGCAAGGCGAAGACCTTGGTGGGTGCCCAAAACGGGTTCACGACGATCAGGCAAAGCACGACTCAGTCGTGGCCCCAACTGACCAGCGACTTGGCGCGACTGGAGATCAGCGGATCGTAGTGCATGCCCGCGCCGTAGAGAGTCAATCCTCGTTTACGGCAGAGCGTGTCATCGACAGCCCAATAGAGGGTAGCACCAGGCGCCAGGATTGAGCCGACCAATTTGGCCAAGCACAAGGCGAAGTGATCGGGGTCCCACGCAGCGTGGCTGAAGAAGCGATGGAACCGACACCAGTGCCCGATGCCGACGTTACCGCTGGCAAAGATGAGCTCGGTCACGAAACGACGACGATGCGAAAGCAACCAGCCGGTGACAACTTCGACGAAGGTCAGGAAGGTTGGGGTCGTGAAGACATCGGCGAATTGATGTAGCAGCTCGGTGAACGAAGCGGTAAGTTCCATTGGTCGGCTTCCTTGCCTGGGTGCCTATTTGGTTTGTAAGCTCCAGACAGGATGCCATAAGTGTGCAAGGAAGCCGACATCAACTTCTCCGACGATTGCCCGGCTGCCACACGGCAAACGGCCCGCCGATTACGCATCAACGCACAAGTGACCAACCATCACCAAATGTGCGAAACTTGAACTAAGGGCGCCATGGGGACTACCAAATGGCCCACGACCCCAACGAGATCGTATCACCCGTGTTCGACTTCCTACTCACTGAGCTTGGATTTCGCGTCGTCTCCCGAGAAGTATCGCCATACTTCGATAACGTTTCCGTCGTCTTGAGCTCACCCGCACTCGTTGTTAACATTTTCCGGGACCGTGGTTGCGTTTCTGCCCGGCTAGGCCGAAGTCTCGACAGAAATGATTCGGCCCCGCTGCATATGCTTCGAATACTTGTTCTGAACCTGGACCCGCTCGACGAGGTGAGCATCAACGAAGAGGCGGATTTTCTACGCACCCACTTCATGACAATCAAGGAACTCTTCTCCGACCAGAACCTGCCCGTAACCATGAGACGGCTCGAGCTACTGGGTCGCCAGATGCGAAGAAAAATGTTCCCAGGCAAGATCCTCAACGACCCCTAGCCCAACGCCTCTGCGCCCGGGCGCCGATCCCTCACAGCCAGGAAGCATTGTGGTACCGATCCACAGTCACCGACAACCACTCGATCGCCGGCAACCTCAGCCGCACGAGTGAGAGCGGCCTGGTCTCCGCCGGTCGGACCGACTCCGGCAGCGACGTTGCCGGGATGAACGCAGGGGGCACCGAGAGCACCAGCGGCGACACCTTCACATTCACCCAGGGCGAGACGGGCTCCGACAACTTCTCGCTCGCAAAGACGATCACCGGCACGCTCAACGGCTCGGGGAAGCCAGACACCCACCCTCTGGAGTCAGCTTATTCGGACGCGAGGCGCATGTCACTCGCGCACCGGTCCGAACTCCGCGCTCGCTGTATCGTCGCGGCCAATGCCGCGAGTCATACGCGCCGTAGCACCACCGTGAACAACCCTCTGCGCTTCGTCGCCGGCGCTTGCACCGTCGGTTGCTGGTAACCGCTCAGTATGGACAGCGGTACTTCGTCGCTAACCGCGCCTGCCACGCCAACACCGCTAGCTGGCCTCAAGTCAATCGGGTCCTGCGTCTGCCACTGCGACCAGGCCTCAACGAGTAAGCGAGCAGTTTACTTACAAAAACGCAGCTCGCGCGGCCGGCTTCCCCTGAAACCAGCGCCGTGAGCAACGCGGTGCGGCACGCACAAGCGAGCTCGCTCGACCTGCCGCCTGCTTGAACATGCGGCCAAACTCGCACACCGTGTCGACCCAGTTCGATCGATCCACACCGAGCCGGTCCAAGATCGGAGCCAGGTCCTCAGGGATTGCCCCACGCTTGTCCCGACGCAGTTCACGGCCCGTCCAATCAAGCAGCATCACATATTTTCTGATCTCGATCGGCAGAAACCCTTGATCCGATGCCCGCGCTGGGAGCGGCTGCTCTAACACCGCTTGGAGCGGCACGCCCGAGACCGCGTCAGAAGCACAAGCACCAGCCCGACTCCCCGCGGCAGCGACACGGTCGCTCGCGTCCAGTGCGTGCGGCACAGGAGTGTCCGATGGCGCGGCGGGCGAGCTGTCGGCCTCTCCGGCGCTGGGAACAACGTCAGTCTCCCTCAACGTCAGTTCGCACAGCCAGCCATCCGGGCGATCAAATTGAGAAAAAACTCGAAAGCAACGACGGTTTGCTCCGAGCGAACCAGAAGTTCCGATGCCCACCGCCGCGGCTGCCTTCGGGACGATTCTGGTGGCGACTGTCGGATGCGGGATGCCCTCTCCACATCAAATCGCTGGTTGTGTGCCTTCCCTCTGCATTCAGGTACCCGTCTGGAAAGTAAGGTCTCTTCCCTACGCCGGGGTTAGCGGTATCAACAGTACTATGGACCTCACCAACTTCCGCCACAGCCAGCCTGTATCGCCTCCTCGGTCCGTTTAAAAGGAAATGTGCAGATCAGCCAACAAACTCGATCCGTAATGTATTCTTGTATTATCCGTGTTTCATCTGTGTTTCATCAGTGGCTAAAATTCCCGACTCTTTTCTCCTTCCGTTCTTCGTTCCCCGTCCAAACACCCCTGATCCGCGGCCTCATCCAATCGGCTCCTCGCTGGCGCTTCGACGTAGGAATGGGGGCAGAAAGCAGGAATGTTCCGCAAGCGGCATCGCATACCAATTGCCCGGTAACCAAGGTGAATCCCTCGCAACTGCATTGACGCCCGACACGCCAGGCACTTTACTCTAGATCATGGTCAGTGGAAGGGGCAAAGCTGGCGTGTCTGGATCACCGCGTTCTCGATCGCGGTGCCTAACTATGTCGGAGATTCGAAACATGAAGACCATCCTTTCCTTCGTGGCGCTGTACCTTGTGACCGCCGTTGCGTCAGCCCAAAACCCGCCCGTGCAAAACCCGATCGTGGGCGAAATGACCGTGAAGGTTTCGGATCACGTTTGGGCTATCATGGGCTGGCCCAACATCGGCATCGTCGTGGGCGAGAACGCAACGCTGGTGGTCGACACCGGTCTCGGGCCGCGCAACGGCGCCACGGTAGCGAAAGTAGCCAAAAAACTCGCGCCTAATAACAAGCTTTATCTCACGACGACGCACTTTCACCCCGAGCATGCCGGGGGCGCGTCGGGTTTTCCGGCCGGTACCGTCCTGATTCGGCCCAAGGTGCAGCAGGACGAAATGGACAAGCACGGCGAGGAGGTGATGCAACTGTTCGCGACCAGAAACGACCAGTGGAAAGAGTTGCTCAAGGACGCCAAGCTGCGCGCTCCGGACCAGACCTTCGACAAGGATCTGAAGCTCGATCTCGGAGGAGGCGTGACGGCGCGGCTCCTTTGGTTCGGCGGCGCCCATACCAAAGGCGATGAACTCACCTTCGTCGAGCCTGATAAGACCCTGATCTCAGGTGATGTCGTCCAGAACAAAGTCGTGCCGGGCATCTTTCGCGAAGGCGGCACGCCTTCGAGCTGGATCGCGGTACTTGATGAGGTGGAAAAGCTTGGTGCCGCCCACGTTTTGCCGACTCATAGCCCCATCGGCGACGGTTCACTGGTGGCCAAGGAACGGGCATTCATTGTCGATCTGCGCACCCGCGCTCTTGCTCTCAAGCAAGAGGGCATCGACGCCGACGAAGCTGGCCGGCAGCTTACCGCCGAGTTCAAGAAAAAGTACCCAGACTGGCCCATCACCAACGTGACGAATTTCGTGAAGAGCATCTTTGCCGAATAAGACAGCGTCGTATACTGAAGGCATCTTGCGAACCGCCGGGAGAATTCACGATGCCTCTGCACGACTGGGTCCTTCTCGACGCTGGTATCTTTCACGCCTTTCACGTGGCCTGGCTTCCGGAACTTCAGAAAGTCCTCAACAGTGGTTTACTCCCGGAGGGTTACTACGCCTTGGCCGAACAGCACGCCGGCCGCGCGATCGCGGATGTGCTCACGCTGCGCGCGAGCCCGGCTGTGCAGCAAGCGGCGCTCCTGCGCTTGCCGTTGCCTCCCGCTACAGGTGGAGTCGCCTTGGCCGATGCGCCCCCGCGGACTCGGCGCAGGCATACAGTCGAACCGGTGGCCCTGGCCCGCCGCCGCTCACTCGCAATCCGCCATGTAACCGGTCACCGCCTCGTCGCTCTTGTCGAAATCATCCCGCCGGCGAACAAGGACCGACACAGCCACCTCAAAGATTTCGCTACGAAGGCGATCTCCGCTCTGGACGTCGGTGTGCATCTCTTGCTCGTGGACCTTTTCCCGCCTGGCCCGTACGATCCATCCGGAATGCATGGCGCCCTGCTCGACCGGCTCGAGCAGTCCGACCAGCCTTACCATGTCCCTGCCGACGAGCCCGCGACAATGGCTAGCTATGCAGCAGGCGAGGTGATCGAAATATACGTCGAGCACGTCGGCTTTGGCTCTCCGCTGCCCGAGATGCCGCTGTTCTTGCGTCCTGACCGATACATCAACGTCCCGCTCGAGGCGACTTACCAGGCAGCCTATGCCGGCATGCCGTCCGTCTGGCGCGGGATTCTCGAGCGCGGTCCCGGAGATGACCGATCCCCATGACCTCGCCAGCCAACCGAGTCGACGCCTACCACCGCCCCGCATGAGCACCCCCATCCACATGCAGAATCTCCCCGGTCACAAAAGCGGCTGTCTCCAGGTACAGCACGGCTTCGACAACTTCCTGAATTTCGCCCACGCGATTCATGGGATGCAAGCCCGCGAGAAAAGCATGCGTCTCGGGCGCGTGCATCGGCGTCTTGATCACTCCCGGCGCCACCGCGTTCACCCGCACGCCCTTGTCGGCGTACTCAATCGCCATCGCGCGGGTGACGGCATTGAGCCCCCCCTTGGTCAATGAGGCCATGGCCGCCGGTACAACCTTGAGCGGTTGATCGGCCAGCGTGGCCGTGATGTTGACGATGTGCCCGCTCCCCTGTAGTAGCATCCGCGACGCCGCGTGTTGAGAGATAAAAAAGAAACCCGCCAGGTTCACCGAAAGCACGGACGCAAAGTCGTCGCCTGTGTAATTCACAAACGGCTTCGCAATGAAAATCCCGGCGTTGTTGACCAGCGTGTCGACGCGACCAAAACGGTCGATCGCGGCGCCGACAACGCGCTCGGCCGTCTGCGGATCAGCAACATCACCCGCAATCGCGATCACGTTTGGTGAGTCGCTCGGCTTGATCGTCCGCGAGTTGGCCACCACGCCATAGCCACGCTCGGCAAACGCCTTGACGAGCGCCGCTCCGATGCCCTGCGATGCGCCGGTAATAATGACGGCCTTCTGTTGTTCGCTCATGATGACTCCCATCTCCAGAAATATGTAGTTTGCTGCAACCCTCCAGCGCCGGCTTGACGTTCAATGAGAAATCGTTGATACACGAGATATCGTTGCGATTCAACGAGGTATCGCACTGATCCGAACCCAACAAGCGGCGTTTTTTGCTCATCGACGACCGCAAACGCATTCTGTTTGAAGTGGCCGGACAGACTGGCCGATTTGTTGCCGCTCGCAGTGCGACGTGGCTGTGTGAACCGACGGCGGTCGGTGACGACATGAATGAACTCCGCCAATACCTGCGGGGCAATAGCGACGGCGTCGCCCGACGAGAGCACCTGCGCCAGCGTGGCACGCGCGTCAGCGTGCACGGCGTGTTCTCTTACCTCCGCGGCCACAAGAAAGCCGGTGTCGAGGCCATGGATCATGGCCGACCTTCGAGCATTTCGTCGAGCAGGTCGTCGTCGGACGTCAGCGGAGAAGTACCGAGCCTAAGCTCACGGTCGCAATGTCGAGGACGCAGTGCGACTGCGATCCTTCTATCCGCGGGGCAGGTGGCACGGTTGCGTGCGCCAGCACCGTAACTTCTTGTCCCTCAGGCAAGCGCACCCCGTTATCTAGCACAATGACGCCGTCTTGCACTCGACCGTGGGCAACCATGGGAAACCTCGTCCAATCGCGAGTTTATCGTCCAAGCTCATCAGTATTATATCACTCGTGTCATTTGAGAGCGAACACCGCTCGAGGCCGGTGTGCCGGTGCGCTCGAGAGAGTCGATCGGTGGGTACCGGGCTGCGGTTCGGCGACCCATACGCGCCGTGAGGACGGTGTGCCGACCACGCCTGTGAGTCCCGGCCTCGTCTGTAAGACCCGGGCGGCCGCCGTCAGTCTTCGATTTTGATCTCGAACAATGGGTTGGCTAGGTCGATCCGGTCCCATCCGGGAATCTTGACGCGAACCTTGGCCATACCGTTGGTCACGCCGCTCTACCCACGTTGGTCCAACGCTGATGGCTGAGCGCAGTTGAACGCCCCACCTGGCGGGCGGGTCGATCGGGCGACCGAAGGACGCCCGCTCGGCGACGGATCCGGGCGAATTCCCATCCTGGACTCGCTCGAGTGTAACGCCTAAGCTGGTTTTACGTTGTCCGGTGCCGGATTGGGCCTTGTCAGAACGGAGCTGGCCATGAGAGGACACGGAACAATATGCCCTCACGTGTGGGGCCTTCTCGTACTAGCTGTCGTCGCGGCGGTCCTTCCCGCCTGTATTCTGGCGAAGGCACAGGGACAAACCCCGAAGGCAAATGAGAAGGCGGCCGAGACCAGGAAGGTGATTATCCGGCTCGTCAGGAAGGCGGACGGGCAGCCGATCGCGGGAGCGATCGTCGTGGTCTCCTCGTACCACTACACTGTCGGGGACGAGTTCAGGATGGAGCCCGTCGCGCATGACGAGGAGGCGGAGCAAATCACCGACGATCGGGGCTGTTGCTTGATCGAGGCGCCTGGCGGGGCGTCAGGCGTGTCATTCTTGTTAGGGAGAGAGGGATTCGCCCCTCTCTTGCGAGCCGTCCACTGGAAAGGGAAAACAGTCTTGCAGTACGAGACTGCGGAGGGTTGGAAGCGCCAAGAGTGAAGCCGGGAGTGAGCGTCACCGGACAGGTGCGCGACAGCCAGGGAAAACCTGTTCCCGGTGCCAGGGTCGTGCTGGCATACTCCAATGATCCCGCGGACTCTATTGAAACCAAGACGGACTCGATGGGGCGATTCGTCTTTCCCCATGTGAACGAAGAGCCTCCGTTTGGGGGCTTGACCGTAAATGTCGAGGCCACCGGGTTTGCTCCGGCGTGGAAGACGAGTTCTCCAGGCTCCAAGCCCCTCGAGTTCAGCCTGACGCCGGGCAAACCATTCCAGGGGCGGGTTGTTGATCGCCAAGGATTGCCGGTCGCTGGGCTCAAGGTGAGAGCCAGATGCGACCACTTCCACCACCTCGCCTGGCGCGCGGTGACCGACAAGGATGGCTTATTCGTCTGGCCAGAGCACCCGCGCGAAGGAGATATCCACTTCGACCTCCATAAGCCCGGGCACGGGCATGCGTACCCGACCGTTTCCGCGAAGTCGAACCAGGCCCACTTGACGTTTGATGGGGACTAGGCCTCACACGCTGGCCTCTCGTGACGGCCGATTCGGCGATTGTTACAGTATTTGGTCATGTCTGATGTAACCCGCCTGATCGAAGCCGTTCAAGAAGGAGACCGCCAGGCAGCCGCGGATCTGCTCCCGCTCGTCTACGACGAATTGCGGAAGCTCGCCGCCGCCAAGATGGCTGCGGAGGCCCCAGGCCACTCTCCTGACGCCACGGCCCTGGTCCATGAGGCCTACCTGCGGCTCGTCGGGGACCAGAATTTCGACGGACGCAGCCACTACCCGGCTTGAGGGGAAACGAATGTCATTCAATTTCGCCAGCTCATCGCGGCACCGGTTTCCGCAAGATCAGTCCGACCATCTTGTCCTGGAGACCCGCGACTTTTATGCGCGCGGCCAGGTTACTGGGGTCGAGACGTAACGCAGTACGGGCCGCGACCAGCGCGTTTCGCGTCGCCGCTTCGATGGTGCGGAAGTCCGGGACTTTCCAGGCATTTTTCGCTTCCTGGTCGAAGGCTTCGCACAGCACCACTTGGAACTCCGCTACTTTCGGATCTCTTCGTGACAGTATCTTGCCGTAGGCAGAGAGAGATGCGGTGGTCCAACGCGCAGTCCTCCAGGCGGCCAGAGTTTCGTTGCTCCGCGGCTCGACTGGCGGCATGACCGCACACCCGCAATGCCGCGTCGCGAAGCAAGGCGGGGTAGACGGCGAGGTCCTCACATCTTGATTCGAGAGCCCGAACGACAGCACGGCCGTGGACGTCCGGGTCGAGGCGCCCCTGCAGTTCGCCGGTGGTCTTCGGGTCGGGCGGATAGGGCTGGAGGTCATCGGCAATCCACATCGTCACTCTTATCTCCAACCGCTCCGGGAGCCGACCGTTCGCCGGCAGTTTCTTCATCGCGGCACGGATCGCTGGGCCTACACTTTTATCGGACGCCAGGTTCGCGCGCGTCATCGCGGCGAGGAGTCCAATCACTGGCTCGCTCCCGGCACGCTCGCCCAACCGTTCGAGCATGCGGATGTGTGATTCCAGTATCCGTCGTCGCTGTTCTTCCAGGCCGCGACGAGCGAACAGACGGGCGATGGCGCATTGCGATTCGTCGATCGAAACGATGACCTCCAGATTCTGCGGTCGGTCGGCCACGCCCTCCAGCACCGGGCGAGCGCGCTCGAGCCAGACCAGCATCTCGTCGTCTCGCTGCGCGTCCCGGGCGGTCCAACCGAGTTGCATGAGAATCCGAGCGTACTCCGGCTCGACATCCGGGTCATCAGCACCGCTCCTCCGCCCTTCCAGCAGCTCAAGGGCGTCTTTGAGCAACCTGCGGGATTCAGAGTAATTTCCTCGACGCCCGAAGTCTTCTGCTAATTCACGCTCGAGGCCGCAGATCGCAACGATGTTCGACGTGGCGATCCCAGGGTCCTGCCGCAGTTTCGCCGTGAGGTCGCATACGACACGCGAACATTCGACGAGTCGTTCAGACACGAGCATTTGCGGTGCATCCACCGTCATTGTCAGCAGGCCGACCAGATCGCGAACCGCTCCGGACGTGGCTTTGTCGCTCGCGATGGCGCGGGCGAGTGCATTCTCAGCGCAACCGCGCTCGGCCTCGGAATGGCGCCACAGGGTGAGCAAGCCCACAAGGCTCGACGCCACGGTGAGCACCAGGATGACCAGAAGGGATGCAAACGCCGGCCGGCGCCGGCACCATCGACTCGCGTGTTCGAGCTTAGAGACGGGACGCGCCCGGATCGGGAACCCGTCGAGCCAGCGCTTGAGGTCGTCCGCGAGCAATTCGGCAGAGGCGTACCGGCGCCGTGAGTCCTTGCGCAGGCAGGTCAGAGCAATCGTCTCAAGATCACGCGGCACTCCGGGCACCAGCGTCCTGGGCGGCGCGGGCTCGCGATTGCGCACCAGGTCAAGCGTCTCGATCACGGATGCGGCCTGAAATGGGGGACGCCCCGTCAAGAGGCTATAAAGCGTGGCGCCCAGGGCGTACACATCGGCTCGCGGACCGATCGCGACGCGGTCGCCGGCAATCTGTTCCGGAGCCATGAACGAAGGAGTCCCACGCACGCCGATCAGACCGGTCACGGTCGCGCCCGGGTCGTCGCCCCCCCGCGCGATCCCGAAGTCGGCGATCATCGGGGTGGTCTCATTCAAGGGACCGTCGCTCAGGCCATCAAGCAAGATGTTCGCGGGCTTGATGTCGAGGTGTAACATCCCGGCCTTGTGGATCTGCTCGACGGCCCGCGCGACCGCCGTCAGCAGCTCAACCGCGACACGAGCCTGCAAAGGACCGGTGATGCGTTCCGCCAGGCTTCCCCCTTTGATCAAGTCGAGGACGAGGTAGAGACAGCCGTTTTGTTCGCCCGCTTCGTGGAGCTGCACGACGTTGCGATGACGGACCCGCCCACTCGCCTGGGCCTCGCGAAGCCAGCGCCTGCGATCCTCGGCCCCAATCAGAGCGCTCGCGCTCACGACCTTGATGGCCACGCGGCGCGCCAGTTGGGGCTGCCACGCCTGATAGACAACCCCCATTCCCCCCCGCCCGAGCTCGCGCTCGATCACAAACCCAGCGATCGTGGGAGGTTGTTCCCGTGGCGGGAATCGTTCGGGCTCGCGATCCGCGCACGCCGACGAATCAGCGGCGAGTCGCTCGACGACGCCCTGACAGGCAGAGCAGAGTTCGACATGGGCTTCGATCGCCGAGAAACGCGAACCGCTCGACGAAGGCTGTGCGAGCTGGCCGAGCGTCTCGGGCGACGGGCATGGCAACATGGGGGCACCCCGACGACAGTTTGAAGGTTCAATCAATCTCCAGTCCGTCCGACCCTGGCTCATCCCGCCGTTGGACCATGAGCCGCTGTCCCTCCTCGCGGAGCATCCGGCCGACACGCTTCTGGGCGGCGAACGCGGCGTAGTACGAGATGCCCAGCGCCTCCGAAGCCTCTCGGACGGATTTCCCCTCGACGGCGATGCTCCAGAAAACCTCCCACGTCCGTTCCTCGACCCGCCGCCGAACGCCGTCCTGAACCTCCTCCGCCAGTCGGAGCAGAAGCGGCCGTTCCGACGCCGCGCCCTCCTCGGCGTCGAAATGGAGAGCGGCGTCCTGCCAGAGCACCGCGGCCGCGTGAACCTCCCGCGCTCGCGCGGCGTCGGCCTTCTTCTTCCGCAGCAGATCGATCGCCCGCGACTGGCACAAGCGGCACAGCCAGCCGCGAAACGTCATGCCCGGATCGTAGCGAAACGTTCGCATTCGCCGCGCCAGATCGATCCATACCCGCTGGCAAAGCTCCTCGGTGGTCTCGGCGTCGAGCCGGTATCGACTGGAACTGGCTCGGATCACCGGATCATAACGCGTGACGAAATCGACCCACGCTTCGTGATCCCGCCAGTCACCCAGGCGGTTCAATAGAGCCGGATTGGTCGTGCCCGCCGTGTAGCGGATCATCACGTGACCTCGTGTCTGGAGGCTCGATCCCAACGCAATCGTCAGAAGCCGTGTTAATGCCCTTCGTACTACTCGTGGAAGGCCTGGCTTCGTGCGATTGTACCAGGCTTACCAGCACCCAAGCCACTGGGTGAATGAATGTGGGTGAATTCGCAACAGGATTGACATCATGTCGAAACCCCGCTCCGCCCTCCGGCAGTTTCTCGCCTCTTCACGTCAGCCCCAAAACGCCATCCTTCGCCCGCCTCGCCGGCAACGATTCAGGGGCTTCTTGCCAATCTGGGAGCGGATGGAAGAGCGGACATTGCTCGCGACCATGATCTGGGCGAATCCCCTGGGTGGTGTGTGGGATGTCGCCAGCAATTGGGTCAACCAGGCTAACCCGGCCAACCAGCACGTGCCGACAGCCTCGGACGACGCCGAGATCGATGACACGGGCATCACGGTCACGTTCTCGTCCGGTGACGACGATTCTGTTTACAACCTGTGCAGTCAAGCCACCTTGGACCTTTCGTCCGGCACGCTCAGCGTCACGGGGACAATTCAGTCGTCGGGCGGACAGTTGACATTGGAAGGAGCGACGCTCGCCGGCGCTATAATCGCCGCGGGCACGACGTTGGTGGGTCAGAGCGGCACCCTCGATGGAGTGACGATCGACGGCAACTTACAGGTCACCGGCGACAACAGCCTGACAGTGCAGAACGGCCTGACGGTGGGCGGCACGGTGACGCTGGGTGACGCATCCAGCATCGGCTACCTGATTTTCAACGGCAACCAGACCTTGGGGGGAACGGGCACCGTCGCCTTCAGCGGCGCCTCGTACACCCCGTACTACGCCTACTACAACGGCCTGTTCGTGGCCTCGGCCAACCTCACGATCGGCCCGGGCGTGACCGTGGATGGCCAACTGGGGATCATCGGCTATTCGTCCCCATATCAGGGTTCGCCCGGCTGCACCGTCATCAACCAGGGGACCATCCAGGCCGATGTCAGCGGGGGGAGCATCACCATCGACGGGACCGGCGACCAGAACGCCGGTTCCATCAATGCGGTCAACGGAGCAACGCTCGCGCTCGAGACCACCCTCAGCAACACCGGCACTGTGTCCGTGGACGATCTGAGCAGCCTTTCCGGCGGAGGAACACTTTCCGGAGGGACACTCGCGACTCAGACCGGCGCGAGCATCGCGAACGTGACCTTGGACGGAGTGACGGTCGATGGCAACTGGCAGGTGACCGGCGATCAGTCCGCCACGGTTGAGGACGGCATGACCTTGAACGGCACGTTGTCGCTCGGTGACGCATCCAGCATCGGCTACCTGAATTTCAGGGGCAGCCAGACCTTGGGGGGAACGGGAACGGTTGCCTTCAGTAGCGCCTCGATCGCTCAGTACTACCCCGCCTACAACGGCCTGTTCGTCGCGATTTCCGGGACCACGCTCACGATCGGCCCGGGCGTGACCGTCGATGGCCAACTGGGGATCATCGGCTATTCGTCCCCCTATCAGGGCTCGCCCGTCTGCAGCGTCGTCAACCAGGGGACAATCCAGGCCGACGAGAGCGGCACGACCATCACGATCGACGGGACCGGTGACCAGAACACCGGTACCCTCAATGCGCTGAACGGAGCAACGCTCTTGTTGCAGGGGAGCGACTGGCTGGATAGCGGTGTGAACTATCTCGATGCGACGAGCACCTTCTCCCTTGGTGCATCGTTCTCGAACAGCGGCAACACTCTCGCACTGACGGGCCCCGGTACGTTCACTTTGAGTGGGACAATCCAGGGCGGAACAATCAACGTGCCCGTCGGGACCACATTCGACCCGTCCGGCACTCTGGACGGAGTGACAGTCGATGGCAACTGGCAGGTGACGGGCACTCAGTCCGTCACGGTTGAGGACGGCCTGATCTTGGACGGCACGTTGTCGCTGGGTGACGCATCCAGCATCGGCTACCTGACCTTCAGCGGCAACCAGACCTTGGGGGGAACGGGCACCGTCGCCTTCAGCGGCGCCTCGTACACCCCGTACTACGCCTACTACAACGGCCTGTTCGTGGCCTCGGCCAACCTCACGATCGGCCCGGGCGTGACCGTGGATGGCCAACTGGGGATCATCGGCTATTCGTCCCCATATCAGGGTTCGCCCGGCTGCACCGTCATCAACCAGGGGACCATCCAGGCCGATGTCAGCGGGGGGAGCATCACCATCGACGGGACCGGCGACCAGAACGCCGGTTCCATCAATGCGGTCAACGGAGCAACGCTCGCGCTCGAGACCACCCTCAGCAACACCGGCACTGTGTCCGTGGACGATCTGAGCAGCCTTTCCGGCGGAGGAACACTTTCCGGAGGGACACTCGCGACTCAGACCGGCGCGAGCATCGCGAACGTGACCTTGGACGGAGTGACGGTCGATGGCAACTGGCAGGTGACCGGCGATCAGTACGCCACGGTTGAGGACGGCATGACCTTGGACGGCACGTTGTCGCTCGGTGACGCATCCAGCATCGGCTACCTGAATTTCAGGGGCAGCCAGACCTTGGGGGGAACGGGAACGGTTGCCTTCAGTAGCGCCTCGATCGCCCAGTACTACCCCGCCTACAACGGCCTGTTCGTCTCGATTTCCGGGACCACCCTCACGATCGGCCCGGGCGTGACCGTCGATGGCCAACTGGGGATCATCGGCTATTCGTCCCCCTATCAGGGTTCGCCCGTCTGCAGCGTTGTCAACCAGGGGACAATCCAGGCCGACGAGAGCGGCACGACCATCACGATCGACGGCACCGGTGACCAGAACACCGGTACCCTCAATGCGCTGAACGGAGCAACGCTCTTGTTGCAGGGGAGCGACTGGCTGGATAGCGGTGTGAACTATCTCGATGCGACGAGCACCTTCTCCCTTGGTGCATCGTTCTCGAACAGCGGCAACACTCTCGCACTGACGGGCCCCGGTACGTTCACTTTGAGTGGGACAATCCAGGGCGGAACAATCAACGTGCCCGTCGGGACCACATTCGACCCGTCCGGCACTCTGGACGGAGTGACAGTCGATGGCAACTGGCAGGTGACGGGCACTCAGTCCGTCACGGTTGAGGATGGCCTGACCTTGGACGGCACGTTGTCGCTAGGTGACGCATCCAGCATCGGCTACCTGATTTTCAACGGCAACCAGACCTTGGGGGGAACTGGCACCGTCGCCTTCAGCGGCGCCTCGTACACCCCGTACTACGCCTACTACAACGGCCTGTTCGTGGCCTCGGCCAACCTCACGATCGGCCCGGGCGTGACCGTCGACGGCCAACTGGGGATCATCGGCTATTCGTCCCCATATCAGGGTTCGGCCGGCTGCACCGTCATCAACCAGGGGACGATCCAGGCCGACTCGAGCGGCGGGAGCATCACGATCGACGGCACCGGCGACCAGAACGCCGGTTGCCTCAGTGCGCTTAACGGAGCAACGCTCTCACTCGAGAGCACCCTCAGCAACACCGGCACGGTGTCCGTCGACGCCACGAGCAGCCTTTCCGGCGGAGGAACGCTTTCCGGAGGGACACTCGCGACTCAGACCGGGGCGAGCATCGCGAGCGTGACCCTGGACGGCGTGACCGTCGACGGCAACTGGCAGGTGAACGGCGATCAGTACGCCACGGTTGAGGACGGCCTGACCTTGGACGGCACGTTGTCGCTCGGTGACGCATCCAGCATCGGCTACCTGAATTTCAGGGGAAGCCAGACCTTGGGGGGAACGGGAACGGTTGCCTTCAGTCAGCGCCTCGGTCGGCTACTACACCATCGACTACAACGGCCTGTTCGTCGCGATTTCCGGGACCACGCTCACCATCGGCCCGGGCGTGACCGTCGATGGCCAACTGGGGATCATCGGCTATTCGTCCCCCTATCAGGGTTCGCCCGTCTGCAGCGTTGTCAACCAGGGGACAATCCAGGCCGACGAGAGCGGCACGACCATCACGATCGACGGCACCGGTGACCAGAACACCGGTACCCTCAATGCGCTGAACGGAGCAACGCTCTTGTTGCAGGGGAGCGACTGGCTGGATAGCGGTGTGAACTATCTCGATGCGACGAGCACCTTCTCCCTTGGTGCATCGTTCTCGAACAGCGGCAACACTCTCGCACTGACGGGCCCCGGTACGTTCACTTTGAGTGGGACAATCCAGGGCGGAACAATCAACGTGCCCGTCGGGACCACATTCGACCCGTCCGGCACTCTGGACGGAGTGACAGTCGATGGCAACTGGCAGGTGACGGGCACTCAGTCCGTCACGGTTGAGGATGGCCTGACCTTGGACGGCACGTTGTCGCTAGGTGACGCATCCAGCATCGGCTACCTGATTTTCAACGGCAACCAGACCTTGGGGGGAACTGGCACCGTCGCCTTCAGCGGCGCCTCGTACACCCCGTACTACGCCTACTACAACGGCCTGTTCGTGGCCTCGGCCAACCTCACGATCGGCCCGGGCGTGACCGTCGACGGCCAACTGGGGATCATCGGCTATTCGTCCCCATATCAGGGTTCGGCCGGCTGCACCGTCATCAACCAGGGGACGATCCAGGCCGACTCGAGCGGCGGGAGCATCACGATCGACGGCACCGGCGACCAGAACGCCGGTTGCCTCAGTGCGCTTAACGGAGCAACGCTCTCACTCGAGAGCACCCTCAGCAACACCGGCACGGTGTCCCTGGACGCTTTGAGCAGCCTTTCCGGGGGAGGAACGCTTTCCGGAGGGACCCTCGCGACTCAGACCGGGGCGAGCGTCGCGAACGTGACCCTCGACGGCGTGACGGTCGATGGCAACTGGCAAGTGACCGGCAATCAGTCCGTCACGGTTGAGGACGGACTGACCTTGGACGGGACGTTGTCGCTCGGTGACGCATCCAGCATCGGCTACCTGACTTTCAGGGGAAGCCAGACCTTGGGGGGAACGGGAACGGTTGCCTTCAGTCAGCGCCTCGGTCGGCTACTACACCATCGACTACAACGGCCTGTTCGACGCGATTTCCGGGACCACGCTCACGATCGGTCCAGGCGTGAATGTGGACGGGGAACTGGGGGTGATCGGCTACTCATCCCCGAATCAGGGTTCGCCCGCGGACGTGGTTGTCAACGAGGGGACGATCCAGGCCGATGTCAGCGGGGGCAGCATCACGATCGAAGCGAACGGCGGAGCCTTTCAAAACAGCGGCACAGTCAACTCGAGCGCCGGGGCGATCAGCATTGAGACCGGCAGCTACGGCACGGTGAACAGTGGCACCCTCGCCGCCGGGCCTACGGGCACTCTCGCCATCACCGGTCCCTACTCTCAATGCGCCAGCGGCACGTTCGACGAAGTTCTGGGTGGGTCGACCACAGGTCTGTACGGACAAACGTCGATCAGCGGAACGGCGTCGCTCAACGGGAATCTGAACGTCAGTGAAGCCAACGGCTTTTCGCCGAGCACGGGAAACATTTTCACGTTCCTGACCTACACATCGGAAACCGGACAGTTCACCAATGACACGGGGCTCCTGTTGAGCGACTCGACGGCGCTGCAGCCGGCGTTTAGCCCGACGAGTGTCACGCTGACCACCGTGATCAACGTCGTGCAAGCAACGCCGACGAGCGTTTACGTGGCCTCCAGCTACGCTGCTGACGCGCCGGGGACGGTGGTTACCTGGAGTGATGGCAGCACGCATACCGTCGGCTTCGACGCCTTCGGCACGATCCAGGCCGGAATCACCGCCGTTGCCGCGGGCGGCGCGGTGAATGTCGCTCCGGGCACGTATACCGAGCAGCTCACGATCGATCAGAACCTGAGCCTCATCGGCGCGGGGGTGTCCTCCGCCACGATCCAGGCCCCGATGAACTCAAGCGGCAACGAGATCGAGATCTCCGCCGGGGTCACCGTCACGATGTCCGGCTTGAATGTTGACGGTGCCAGCACCTCGACTGCCATCGACGTCAATGGTGGGGATCTTTCGGCCAGTAGCCTGGCGATCACCGGCTACAACGTCGGCATCTCGGTCGAGAATGCCGGTGCGGTCACGGTCACTGACAGCACGATTACAAGCGACGCCACCGGCATCCTGGTTGGCTCCGGCGAAAGCGACACCTGCACCGTGACGGCAGCGAACGACAGCTTCGCCGGTGACACGACTGGCGTGCAGAACAATCAGACCGCCGGGTCGCCCAACGCCACGCTCAACTGGTGGGGCAGCCCCACCGGCCCGGCGAGCGCGAGCAACCCGGGCGGCACCGGAGCCGCAGCCGCAGGCAACGTCAGCTTCATCCCGTGGCTGGGCGATGCCAACATCGTTGCACCCGATTACCTCGTGTTCCTCTCCACAACCGGCGATCAGTACGCAGTGACAGCGAACAGCGGCAACACCGCTTTGCAAGTCACGCTCGACGGCGGTCCGGTGGGGTCGGTCTCGGGCGGCGACACGCTGGCATTTACCGGCAGCGGAGGAACAGTCACGATCAACGGCGAAACGGGGGTGAGCAGCTCCGATGTCTTAGACATTAACGACACGTCGGTGCAGTTCGCCGCCGCTGACAGCCTCGCCGGATCCACGATCGATTTCACGGGTACCGCGATCACCCGCAATGTCGATGCCCAGGGCACGGTCAACACGTTCAATATCCAGGGTGCCGGCGCCAGCGGGCCATCCGGAAGCCTGGTCGGCGACACCGGCACGAATGCATTTGTGTTCAGCGGCTTGTCCAAACTGATCGGCGATATCCTGGGTGCCGGCTCGAGCACACTCGACTTCTCAGCCTACGGAAGCGGCGTGACCGTGAAGCTCGGGAATGGAACGAACGGGACCGCCACAGGCGCAAGCAGTACGGTCGCGGGAATCACGGCCGTGATCGGAAGCGCCTTCAACGACACCCTGAAGGCCGGCACGGTTCCCGGAGTTGCGCTGACGGGCGGCCTTGGCATCAACGCATTAAGCGGTACCGGCGCCGGCGACAGCGTGGTGGAATCGATCTCATCGATCTACACGTTGGCCAAGGGCAGCTTGACCGGCACGGGCTCGGCCAGCTTCACCGACAATCTGACCGGGATCAAGGTCGCCACACTATCCGGCTCAAGCGCCACGAGCAACAGCTTCACAGTCAGTGGCTGGACGGGCAGCGGCTCGCTCAGTTCCCCGGCCGGAACCGGCAGCGTCACGGCGAGCAAGAGCAATAACTTCACACTGAGCGATACATCCTTGTCTGCCGGCAACGGCATGTCGCTGAGCTTGAGCGGAATCGCGACCGCCGACCTCACAATCTCAACCACGGGGCACACCTTCACCGAGACCGGCTGGACCGGCAGCGGGTCGCTTACCGGGACCTCCGCCACCGTCGCGGCGTCGAATCCGTCCGGCTTTACGCTCACCCCGAACTCGCTTACAGCCGGTCCGATGTCGTTTTCCTTGAGCGGCGTCAGCACGGCGAATCTCACAGACACGAGCGGCGGCGGCAATGCGTTCGACATCACCGGTTGGACCGGCAAGGGCACGTTCACCGGCTCGTCGGAAACTTTGGTCGACAGTGTGGCGGCCAAGACGACGCTGACAAACACGTCCCTCGCTGTGACCGGCAATCCCACGCTGACCCTGGCCGGGTTCACCGCGGCTGACCTCACCGACTCAACCGGCGGCAACACGTTCGTCGTCAGCGGCTGGACGGGAGGCGGCTCGCTCCAGGACACCGGGTCCAGCGCCGACACGGTCACCGCGAGCAAGAGCGAGGGTTTCACGCTGACAGACGGTTCGCTGTCATCGACCGACGGCATGAACCTCACGCTCGGCGGCATCACGACCGCAAACCTCACCGACTCAGGCAGCGGCGGCAACTCCTTCATCGTGAGCGGCTGGACAGGGACGGGAACGCTCAAAGGCACGGCCGAGACGCTGGTCGATTCGGTCGCAGCGGGCGTGACCCTGGCGAATTCATCTCTGGCCGTGACGGGCGGGGCGACGTTGACGTTGAACGGATTCACAACCGCCAACTTGACCGACTCAGCCGGCGGCAACACCTTCACGGTCGGCGGCTGGACCGGGGGCGGCTCGCTCGCCGATACGGCCGCGGGCGGGGACATCGTGGCTGCGACCAAGTCTTCCGGCTACACGCTCGCCGACAACTCCCTGGCGTCCACGGACGGGATGTCTCTGGTCTTGAGCGGAATCACGACGGCCGATCTCACGGCCACGAGCGCGGGCAAAACATTCGATGTCAGCGCCTGGACGGGAAGTGGCTCCCTGACCGACACCGCGGCGACAGGCGACACGGTGACCGCTACGAAGAGTGCCTCGATGACGCTGACTGGCTCATCGTTCTCCTCGACCGACGGCATGACGCTGACCCTCAGCAACTTCAAGACAGCCACTCTCACGGTGACGGCGTCGAGCGGCAATCCCTCGTACGTTGTCGACGCCAGCGCGTTCACGGGAGTCACGAATCTGACGGCCGGCGGAACGGCTAATGCAATCCTGTTCGGCGGCTCGACGAGCGGCAGCACACTCGAGCGCAACCGGCGCGGGCGATGACGTGTTGATCGGCGGTTCGGGCAAGGACACGCTCACCGACACCGGGACTGGCTACAACATCCTGATCGGCGGCGGCGGAGTCGATACGCTCACAGGCAACGGCAATGACATCCTGATCAGTGGGACCACCAGCTATTACAGCAACACGAGTGCCAGCATCGCGGCGCTCGACGCCATCCTCGCCGAGTGGTCTTCGAGTGATTCCTACTCAATGCGACTGAGCGAGATCTCAAGCGGTGTTGGGCCCGGCGGCACGGACGCCCTCAATTCGTCCACGTGCCAGTCGGATGGCGTGGCCAACACCGTGAGCGATGGAGCCTCGGGGGCGCAGAACAACTGGTTGATCGTCAACTCGAAGGACAAGGTAACGAAGCAGAGTAACGAAACGGAAACCATCATCTGATCAAGAGGCCCGGTCCGAACGTGCCAGCGGCTGCTTGGGTCTGATACTGCGAGCCGAGCCAGACCGATCGTTGTCTCATCGACCCAGTACCGACTCGGCCTCAGCTCGGAAAGCGGCTAAATCGTTCGTAGAGTCATCGGGCAGATCCTTCTGTGCTCCCACCCAACGGACGGCTTGATCGAGATGGCTGCGTGCCTCCGCGTGGTGCCCAAACTGGTGGTGGGCCATGGCCAGGAAGAACCGGTCGACGGTCGCGATCTCACCTTGTCCCAGGGCGAGGCTCCGGTCCAGGACCGAGATCGCCTCGGCGTACTGCCCCGCGCGATACAGCGCCACACCCAGAGTATTGAGAAAGTTGTGTTCTCCGGGAGCCAGTGCGACGGCCCGCCGCGCCCACACGACGGCTCGCTCGGGATCGCGCCGGTTGAAGGGAGCGGTCGCGTCGATCCAGGCTCGAACGTTGAGGGTTTCCGGATTTTCTGGCAACATCGATCGAGCCTTCTCCCGATCCGCCCGGGATTGCTCGTGATCGCCCAGAGCTTCGCGGACGATACCGCGGAGGTCGAATAGCGAGTCGTTGTTCGGATCTCTCGAGATGAGGGTGTCCAGCTCGGCCAGTGCCTCGCGGTGCCGGCCAAGCCCGATCAGTGCCTGCGCCAGGCGGTGGCGTGCTCGGTCCCGATCCGGTAGGGCGGCGAGAACACGGCGGAAATCGTCCGCGGCCAGGTCGGGCTTTGCCAGCGCCAGGGCGACCAGTCCGCGCTCGAATCGGGCTTCGTGATCGTCCGGCGCTCGTCCGAGCAGCCGGCTGAGCTCCGCCAGCGCGGCGGCCGGTTGGCCCGATTCCTGGTACGCCTCGCCCAGCAGCCAACAAGCGTCGAGATTGTCCGGACGAAGCCGGAGCAAATGGACGAGATCGGCGATCGCGTCGGGCCATTTCTTCTGCCCGTTGAACACCCAGCCGCGGTGAATGAGGGCTTCGGCATCGTCGGGTAGGGCGGCGAGCCGGCGGTTCATCTCGGCCAGTTCAGCCGCGCGCCGCGCCTTGGGCTCGAGAACTTCGCCGACCACTTTGATCGCCCTCACAGGCTGCACCTGTCCCACGGCGGCAGGCGCTTCCGGAGCCGTCCGATAGGGCGGAGCCTCCCAGTCCAGCTCGCGCTCCTTGAGCCGGCCACGTATCCGCCGGAGGTCCCAGACCAGCACGGTCTTCTGGTTCGTCCGCGCGATGAGCTTCGTACCGTCAGGGCTGAACACCAGCGGTGTCGGGCTCACCGGCTGCAAGGTCGAGAACCGTGCCAGCTCTCGTCCCGTCGCGGCATCCGCCAGCAAGACCTGATCGGGCGCGATTCCCACGGCCATCAGCCGGCTGTCGCCGGTGAACGCCGGTCTGTAAAGGACGCCCCCGTTGCGCTCCGGGTCGATCCTTGGACCGGGCTCCCACGTCCCCACACTCCAGAAGTGATAACTCAGGCCCGCATCGGAGGACGCCGTCGACACCAGCCTGCGACCGTCGGGGCTGAAGCCCACGAAGTAGGACTTGTCGCCGATGGGTTCCTTCGGCGTCAAGATTCGCTCAAGCCGGCGCCGGCCGAGGTCCCAAACGTAAACGCCATCGACCTTCCAGCCGCCGACCGCCAGCCAGCGACCATCCGCGCTGACGGCGACCGAAGTCATGCGGTGATTTTCCCCGCTGTCGAGCGATGTCGTCCGACTCCAGGCCGGGTGGGCATGGCTGGAATCGATGAGCAAGACTCGGGCGTTGGTATTGTCGATCAGTGCCAGCGTTCGACGATCCGGCAGCCAGCTTGAATAGGCCATATCCTTTGAACGGTTCGCCGATAACAACTCGGGCGGTCCGATCGTGAGCACCGCGGCCCCACTGGCGGGATCGGGCTGGATCGGCCAGCGATCCACACCCCACCGGCCGCTGGTGATGAGGCTTCCGCCGTCTGGGTGGAACAGCACGCTGTCGCTTTGACCGGACTTGAGATAAGCCAGCTCACGCCCGGTGTCGGACTCCCAGAGGTAGACGCCGTCTCCATGGGAGGTCGCGATCAGCCCGCCGTCGGGGCTCACATCTGCCGACGTCGCCCCGATGTTCATCGTCGCCTCGGAACGGTTGCCGAGCATGCCGGGGTGGAGCGTCCGACACTCCGCGGCCACGTCGATCTCCCAGACACCGACCTTGTTATCCACACGGAATGCCAGTCGGCGGTCGTCCGGCGAGAACGAGCCTCGTAGGCCACCCGGCGCCATCGCCAGTGACTCTCCAGAGACGCCGTCCCAGAGCCGGGTCGTCCCATCCCAGCTCGACGTCGCCAGCAGATAACCCGACTGCGCGAACCGGATGGTCACGACCGGACCCGTATGGCCCTGAAGCATCGCAGTCAGGGCCCCGCGGCCGACGTCCCAGACGTAAACGTGCGTGTCTCCTGCGTGGCCGCCGATTGCCAGTAACTGTCCGTCGGCGCTCCAGGCCATTCCGCCCTTGCCCACTTGTGACCTTTTCTCGAACAGCACGCGGCCCGACTCGAGGTCAAGGATCGCAACCCGCGGCGCTGCCCCCGTCGTCTCGTCCGGATCGTGGTTGAAAACGGCGAGTCGCCGGCTTTCGGGATCGAGCGCCAGGGCGTTCGCGCTGAACTCGAGCGGCAGCCGCCGGACGACCCGGCGCTCGGCGAGGTCCCAGATCGCGACGCCACCCTCGCTCGCGAGGAACACCAGGTGGCGGCCGTCGGCGTGGAACGAACCACCTCCCCGGCTCGTCAGGCTGCCGATCAGCTCCCGGCGTGCGAGGCTCCATATCTGCAGCAGGTCGCCACCGCCCCCACGCAGGACGAAGCTGGCCAGGAGCAGCTCGCCGTCCGGGCTGAATGCAGGAAAGGCGTGCCAGTAATCGGTCCGGTTTGGCCCCGGCAGACGAGCCAGTACGCGGTCGTCGTCCAGCCGCCGCACGTTGGTCTCGCCGGACCACTCGACCACGGCGTATCGCTCGAGCGCAGCATCGACGTTGACCTCTCTCCCGTTGCCGAAGTCCTGCTGCCGGCGCACGCGGAGGTCTGTCAGCCCCATGGCGGCAATAATGTGGTTGCGGATCGTGGGCAATCGCTCCCGTCCCTCGGGGTCGGCGCCCAGGACCTGTGCGGCCCGGTCGAGCCGGTCCAGGCTATCGAATCGGTGGCCCATCAGACCCGTGCGCTGCAGCGCGGCTCCCTCGGACTCGAGCGACTTGCCGAGGGCGATCCGGGCCTCGTGCTCGGCATGCTCGACCCGTGCCAGGCTCGCCTGGGACGTCCACGTCGCCACCGCGGAGACGATCACCATGAGAACTGCCAGGGTCGCGGCCAGGGCGTTCAGGGCGGCAAGGCCGGGGTTGCGCTTGCTCCACCGCCAGAGCCGCTCGGAGGCCAGGATGGGCGCGAGCGGATCGGCCGGCTCTCGAGATATCGACGCAGCTCGTCGCCCAGCTCCGCCGCCGATGCAAAGCGATCCTTGGGGTCCTTGGCCAGGGCCTTCTGCGCCAGCGTCTCCAGATCCCGAGGAATGCGACGATCGTGTTGTCGCATTGGCGCCGGCGACTGGTGTGTGATCTGAGCAATGAGTTGTGCCTGGTCCCGCTCATCGAAGGCCGGCTTCAAGGTCAGGAGCTCGTACAGCGTCGCGCCCAGCGAATAGACGTCACCCCGCGCGTCGGTGACTCCCCGGAACCGCTCGGGAGCCATGAAGCGCAGGGTCCCGACCAGGTCCTGCGAGTGCGAGAGGTCGTCCCCCTCAATCAGCTTCGCCAGGCCGAAGTCGGTGACCCACACGTTTCCCTGGGCGTCGAGCAGAAGGTTGGATGGCTTGATGTCGCGGTGGATCACTCGCTGGCGGTGCGCGTAGTCGAGTGCGTCGGCGATCTGGGCGCCCAGGCGGGCGACCTCGCGGAAGTAGACCGACTCGGGCTGACCGATAATCGAGCTGCTGGCATGATCAGCTCCGCCGCCGGAGGTCGCGCCGTCGCTCGTCAAGTTTGCCGTCGATCCCAGCTCGACAGTAACGGCAGCCATCGGTGCCTCGGCGAACCGGCCGGTCAGCAAGGCGCGGGAGATGGCCGTGGGCGGCTTCGCACTTGCGGCGGTCGCCGTCTCCACCGCTGCACCGATCGTCTCGGCCCCGGCGTCGCGGATCGATACGGACCGGAGGCGGCGAACGTCCTCGAGCACCCGGTCCAGCCCGACGCCGGCGATGTATTGCATCGCGTAATAGAACACGCCGTCCTGCTGCCCGTAGTCGAAGACCGGCACGATGTTCGTGTGATGCAGCTTCGCCGCCGACCGCGCCTCGGTCTGGAATCGCCGTACGTAGTCGCGATCGCCGCGAAACCGCGGATGCATCACCTTGAGCGCCATCCGGCTCTTGAGCGATTCGTGCTCGGCCTCATACACGATCCCCATCCCACCAGCGCCGATGCGGCGAAGCAGCACGAACTCACCCAGACGGCGCGGCTCGGGGCGCCTGATCCGATTGGCCCCACATCGAGGCCGGGCCCGTGGCTCTTCGCCCCGATCTCCTCCAGGACAACCAGAGCGGGAAAGACCGCGCGAATCCGTTCCGCCAGATCGGGATGCTTGGCGGTGTATTCGCTGAGCGACGGACGCTCGCCCCGGCGGTATCGCTCGAGAAAGGCGTCGGCCAGATCGTCGATCGGATCGAATTCACAGGAAGGCTCGCTCATGGCTCGAGCTCTCCCAGTCCACCCGGCGAGTGCCCCAGAATCCGTTTAAGCCGTTCCAGCGCCCGGATGTACCGCTTGCCCGCGGCCCCCTCGGAAACTCCCAGCACTTGCGCAATCTCCGCGCGGCTCAATTGCTCGAAGTGGCGCAAGGCCAGCACCTCGCGATCGAGCGGGTCCATGTTGTTGAGCCCCTCCTGCACGCGAATCCTGAGCTCGGCACGGACCGCCGCCTCGCTGGGTCGCGTGTCATGACCCAGAAGCCCCGCGGCCAGCGCCGCCGAGGACGCTTCCGGCAACGGCCTCCGGAACAGGCCCACCTCCTGGCCGGCGGCGCGCATCTGGACACCCAGATGATGCCGGTGCAGCGTCACCAGCTTCTGGCCAGTGAGGAACCGGAGCCACAAAAAGAACGGCATCGGCGGATCGACCAGATACTCAGTCAATCGAGCTGATGCTTCCAGGTACGTTTCCTGGATCACGTCCGACGCGTCGATCCGCCCCTGCAACCGCCGATCCATCCGCAGCGCAACCATGCGCCGGAGCCGATCTCCGTGCCGTGTGAGCAGCGCCCCCAGAGCCCGCGGATCACCCCGCGCCGCCTCCTCGAGCAAGTGGTTGGTCGCATCCGAGTTGCTGCTCATGGAAAACACCGTGCCGAGGGCGGTTAACACCGCAACCAAGGGCCCGCGCATCCGAGGCCGACAGGTAAGATCGCGCACGAACCCCTCAAAGAGTAAACCGCGCAAGAGGACCAAGATAGGACAGGATCATCGAAAGTTCTTATGACTCACTCACGCATCATATCGAAAAAATTCGCAAATTTTTACAGATTCGGAACTTTTTATTGTACCGTGGGGGACAGGTCGCGCGGTTAAAGGCATATGGACGCCCAGCAGACGTCTCACAAAACGGGCGTGCCGGGCGGTAGGTCGACGCGTCAATCGCTCAGTAAGTGCACGTTGATTGGCGCCCGATCGCTGGTTGGTCATCCGCTGTTCGGCGATGATGTCCAACAGGTGCTCGACCGAGTGACGTCCGTTGCGTCGCTCGCCGCGAATCTACGCGATTTCGAGCGCGAAGGAATCTGATGAGCGACGTGACTCGAATCCTGACGGCCATCGAGCAAGGCGATCCCCAGACCGCCGAACAGCTTTTGCCATTCGTCTACGACGAGCTGCGCAAGCTCGCCGCTCGGAGGCTGAAGCAAGAGAAGCCCGGGCAGACGCTCCAGGCCACCGCGCTGGTCCACGAGGCGTATCTCCGGCTGGTCCACGCGGCCAAAATCCAGCTTTGGGACAGCCGGGGCCATTTCTTTGCGGCGGCGGCCGAAGCGATGCGGCGGATTCTCCTCAATCGCGCGCGCGACAAGAAACGTGACAAGAGAGGCGGCGACCGCCTGCGCGTCGATCTCGACCACATCGAAGTCGCCCTGGACACCGGTGACGAACAACTGATTGCCCTCGATGATGCGCTCACCCAGTTTGCCGAGGAGGATCCCGACGCCGCCCGGCTTGTGAACCTGCGCTTCTTCGCGGGGCTCACCCTGCGCGATGCCGCCGTCTGCCTCGGGCTTTCTCAGCGGACTGCAGAGCGTCAATGGTCCTATGCTCGCGCCTGGCTTTATGCCCGTCTCAGTCACGACGCCGGCCCGAGCGCGGATTGAAGCTCCGTGTGTCGCTTTGGCGGGTTTCGCCGGAAACGGGGCATTGAGTAACGGCACATCAGCGGGGACCGTCTATGACTGATACAAAAGCCGATGCGAAGTTGATCTTTCTTGAGGCCCTGGAATGCGCAGGCGGCGACGAGCTCAGGCGCTTTCTCGAAAAAGTATGTGGGGCTGACCGGAGCTTGCGCGGGCGTGTCGAAGAGCTGCTGCGGGCTCATCAGGACGCGGGCGCTTTCCTGGGCGGGGCCGGGCAGCAAGAGGCCACGCTCGATCAACCGATTGTAGAACGTCCCGGCACGATCATCGGCCCCTACAAACTGCTGGAACAGATCGGCGAGGGGGGCTTCGGCCTGGTGTTCATGGCCGAGCAGCAGCAGCCGGTCCGCCGCAACGTGGCGCTCAAGATCCTCAAGCCGGGCATGGACACCCGCCAGGTGATCGCCCGCTTCGAGGCCGAGCGCCAGGCGCTGGCACTCATGGACCATCCCAACATCGCCAGGGTGCTCGATGCCGGTGAGACCGGCTCGGGCCGCCCTCACTTCGTGATGGAGCTGGTCAAGGGCGTGCCGATCACCGGCTACTGCGATCAGAACCGCCTGACCACGCGAGAGCGGCTGGTGCTCTTCACCCACGTCTGCCATGCGGTGCAGCACGCGCACCACAAGGGCATCATTCACCGGGACTTGAAGCCCTCGAACGTCATGGTGACGCTGCACGACGAGGTGCCGGTCGTGAAGGTGATCGATTTCGGCATCGCCAAGGCGCTGGGGCAGCAGCTCACGGACAAGACGCTCTTCACCGGCTTCGCGCAGATGGTCGGCACGCCTATGTACATGAGCCCCGAGCAGGCCCAGTTCAGCGGCCTGGACATCGACACGCGCAGCGATATCTACTCGCTGGGCGTGCTCCTGTACGAGCTGCTCGCCGGGGTCACGCCCTTCGACACGGAGCGGATGCGCACGGCGGGCTACGACGAAATGCGGCGGATCATCCGCGAAGAGGATCCGCCCAGTCCGAGCACTCGTTTGAGCGCGCTGCGCCACGCAGCGGTGACGGTCTCGGCCGAGCGGCTGGGCGATCCCAAACGGCTCTGCCGGCTCTTGCGTGGCGAGCTGGACTGGATCGTCATGAAGGCGCTCGAGAAGGACCGCACGCGGCGCTACGAGACGGCCAACGAGCTGGCTCGGGATGTCGATCGCTACTTGCACGACCTTCCGGTGGCTGCTTGCCCGCCATCGAGCTGGTATCGCTTCTGCAAGTTCACGCGGCGGCACAAGGCCGGGCTCTGGGCCACGGCGGCGGCCGCCCTGGCGTTGCTGCTGGCCGGCACCGGCGTGAGCTGGACGCTCCGTGACCAGGCAGCGCGTCGCAGAGAGCTGTCCAATCGCAGGGCCGAGACGGAACAAACCGTGAGCGCGGTCCTGTTGAAGACGGCGCAGTTCCGCAACCAGGCCGCCGAGGCGCCGAGCGCGACCAGCCAGGAGGCGGACGCCGCGCTGGCGCTGTGGCGCCAGGCGGAAGCATCGCTGGCCCAGGCCGAGACCGCTTTGAGGACTGGAACGGCCGACGACCGTCTCCGCGAGCGGGTGCTGGACTTGCGGTGGCGAATTGGCCAAGAGCGCGAGCAGGCGCAACGGACAGCAAAGCTGTTGCGCGACCTGGATGACGCACGCATGACGCAATCGAGCTGGATCGAAAACCATTTCGACCACGCCGGCGCGGTCACGAGGTATGCCGCGGCCTGCGCGGCCTACGGTTTGGAGGTGACGCCGGGACGAACCGAAGAGCTGGCGCGGCGCATCCGCGCGGAACAACCCGCCATCCGTGAGGCCCTGATCGTGGCACTTGACGAATGGCACGACAGCACCACTGAGGCGCGGGAATTGGAGCCGGCGAACTTGGTGATGGCAATCGCGACGGCGGCAGATGACGATCCGTGGCGACAGCAGCTTCGCGTCGCGGCCATTGCCGGGGACTCCACTGCCCTCTTGGCCTTGAGCGCCCAAGCACGCCGGCTGTCCCTGCCACCTTCCCGTCTCTCGCAACTGGCCGCGCGCCTCGTTCTGCAAGGCAACCGCGACGAAGCGCTGGCGCTCTTGCGCTCGGCGCGCAGCCGTCACCTGACGGATTTTTGGATTCATTTTGTTCTGGGAAATGTCCTGGGTGAGGTCAAGGATCAATCCCCGGCGATCCTGGAAGAAGCGATCGGCTGTTATCGAACAGCCTTGGCGCTACGTCCGGCGGCCAGCGCCGCCCACAACAACCTCGGCGCCGCACTGAAGGATAACAACCAGTTGGACGAGGCCATCGAAGAATACAAGAAGGCCATTGACCTCGAACCCACGCACGCCCTCGCCCATAACAACCTCGGCGCCGTACTGTATGCCAGGAACCAGCGGGACGAGGCCGTGGGCGAATACCGCAAGGCCATTGACCTCGACCCCAATGTCGCATTGGCCCACAGCAACCTCGGCATCGCTCTCGCGGCCAGGAACCAGTGGAACGACGCCATGGCCGAGTACCGCAAGGCCATTGACCTCGACCCCGACGTACGCGCCGGCCCACTTCAACCTCGGCAAGGCACTGCAGGCCAGGAACCAGTGGAACGAGGCCATCACCGAACACCGCAAGGCCATTGACCTCGATCCGGAGCTCGAGCCGGCCCACGACAACCTCGGCACCGCACTGCTGGCCCAGGGCCGCCTGGAAGAGGGCATCGCCGAATTCCGCAAGGCCATCGAGCTCAACCCCAAGTGCGCGGACGCCCACTACAACCTCGGCACCGCTCTCTCGGCCAAGAACCAGTTTGACGAGGCCATCGACGAATACAAGAAGGCCATCGACCTCGAACCCACACGCGTGCCGGCCCACTTCAACCTCGGCAATGCACTGCTGGCCCGGAACCAGTTGGACCCGGCCATCGCCGAATTCCGCAAGGCCATCGAGCTCGAACCCAAGCTCGCCAGTGCCCACACCAACCTCGGTGTCGCATTGAAGGCCAGGAACCAGTCGGACGAGGCCATCGCCGAACACCGGAAGGCCATCGAGCTCGAACCGAGGCTCGCGATGGCCCACTACAACCTCGGCGCCGAACTGATCGCCAGGAACCAGTTGGACGAGGCCATCGCTGAATACAAGAAGGCCGTCGAGCTCGAACCCAGGTGGGCTCGCGCCCACTACGACCTTGGCCTCACACTCACGGCGAAGAACCAGTTGGACGAGGCCATTGCTGAATACAAGAAGGCCATCGACCTTCACGCAGATTTCTATGCCGAGGCGAACTGTAACCTGGCCTTTATTCTTCAATCACAAGGCCAATTATCTGCTTCTCTTGATCTCTTTCAACGAGGACACGCATCAGGCATCAAGCGCAAAGACTGGCGCTACCCGTCGGCCCAGTGGGTAGCTAGCGCCGAACGGCTGGTGCACCTGGAGGCCAAGCTCGCCGACGTTCTCGGAGGGAAAGCCACTGCCGCCGACAACCGCGAACGCCTTGGCCTCGCGGAGGTGTGCCAGCTCAAGCGCCGGCACGCCGCCGCCGCGCGGCTCTTTGCCGAGGCCTTCACCACCGACCCGAAACTGGCTGACGACCTGAAAGCTCACGCTTGGTATAACGCCGCCTGCTCCGCCGCCCTGGCCGCGTCCGGTCAAGGGACCGACGCCGGCGAGCTCGACGACCAGGAGCGCCCCCGGCTGCGACAGAAGGCGCACGCCTGGCTGCGGTCAGACCTGGAACAGTGGGCCAAACGATGGGAAGCCGGCAAGCCGGAAGATCGCCAGGTCATGCGGGCCACGCTCGAGCACTGGCAGCGTGACACCGACCTGGCCGGCGTTCGTGAGGCGGGCGCGCTCCAAAAACTGACGGCCCAGGAGCAGGAGGCATGGCGGAAACTCTGGGCCGATGTGGCGGCATTGCTGCAGAAAGCAGGAGACGCCAAGGGATAGCATTCTGACGACGACCTGAACGAAACAACAAAGAAGCGGCCGGTGAGCCTCACCGCCAAGCAGGATTTTGACTGCACAGGCAAAGCCCTGGCGCTCGGCCTGCGCCGGGGGCGCTCACGCAATCATTTGACGGTCCAGAGCGTGACAGAGAGAAATGCTCTTTTTATCTCATGCCATCACACATCATATAAAAAAGAATCGTAAATATCGAAAATTGTTGCGATTGTTATCGTCGGGGTAGAGGCACGTCGCGTGATTAGAGCTGTGGGAGCACCGCGATCACGGTGGACGGCTCTCATCTGCTCGCATGCAGGATTCCTCAAAAGGAGGTCGACCATTTCCCTTTCACCCTGGCTTTCCTGGCCCCTTTCTTGGAGCCATACCCGGCGCGGCCAGCGCCGTAACTCGCCATCGCGGTGGAAAAACGCCCGCTTCTCGCTCGAACCGCTCGAAGGTCGGGCGCTGCTGGCGAGCTACACAGCCGCGGGCGTCTCAGACTTGATCGCCGACATCACTGACGCCAACACGAACGGTGGCGCGAACACGATCACACTGAAGGCCGCGACCACCGCCCCCTACGTCCTGACCACCGTGGATAACACCACGGACGGCGCCACCGGACTGCCGGTGATCGCCGCCAACGATAACCTGACGATCGACGGCGGCGGCGACACCATCGAGCGAAGTATTGTATCGGGAACACCGGATTTCCGGTTGTTCGACGTGGCGATCGGAGCGTCGCTCTCGCTGCAGAGCTTGGCGCTGCAAGGCGGTTCGGCGACCGGTGCGGGGGTGTCGGCGGAGGGCGGGGCGATTTTTAGCCAAGGCGCCTTGACCTTGACCGGCGTGACCGTGCAGAACAACCAGGCCGTCGGTATCGCCGGCGTTCCAGGATTACCTTCTTCTCCTGCGGGGCCGGGCGGCAACGCGTTCGGGGGCGGGCTCTACGTGGCCGGCGGAACGGCCGCGCTCTACAACGCGACCCTCTCCTCCAATACCGCTCTGGGCGGCGCCGGCGGCCCGGCGGCATCTGAGAGTACCCACATTCAGGGTACCGGCGGCAACGCCTTCGGGGGCAGCCTGGAGGTCGCCGGCGGCACGGTCACACTCAGCGGCGATACCCTTTCTTCCAATGTCGCTCAGGGCGGCCATGGCGGCAACGGGATTCGCGACGGAAACGAGGGGGCAGGCGACGGCGGCAACGGGTACGGGGGCGCGCTCCAGGTCAGTGGCGGCACGGCCAGCGTGTTTAGCTCGACCCTATCGTTCAATACCGCCGAAGGCGGCGACGGGCTGAGTGTCGTTCTTCTCGAGGCCGACGGGTTCGGGGGCGCGCTTCAGGTGAATGGCGGAACGGTCAGCCTGACCAGCGCTACCCTGTCCTCCAACACCGCTCAGGGCCTCAGCGGCTACGGGGGCGCGCTGCAGGTGAACTCAGGCACGGTCAGCCTGACCAGTGCTACCCTGTCCTCCAACACCGCTCTGGGCGGCAACAACGCCTACATCGGCGGCTACGGCTCCGGCGAAGACGGCATCCCGTACACCTTATCCGAAGGCGGCTACGGCGATGGGGGAGCGCTGCAAGTGAATGGCGGCGTCGTCAGCTTGACCGGTGCTACCACCGTGTCCTCCAACACCGCTCAGGGCGGCTACGGATATTACGGCGGCGACGGCAACGGGGGCGCGCTGCAGGTGAGTGACGGCTCGGTTAGCCTGACCGGCGCTATCCTGTCCTCCAACACCGCTCAGGCCGGCAGCGGCTTCGGCTACGGGGGCTACGGCTACGGGGGCGCGCTGCAGGTGAGCGGCGGCACGGTCACCTTGGGCACCGCCGCCCTGTCCTCCAACACCGCTCAGGGCGGCGACTGCACCACCGGCGAGAACGGTTACGCCGGCAACGGCAACGGGGGCGCCCTGGAGGTGAGTGGCGGCACGGTCAGCCTGACCTTTACTACCGTGTCCGCCAATACCGCCCAGGGCGGCACACCCGCCGACGACGGCGGCTTTGGGTCGGGCGGGGGCCTCTTTATCTCTCACGGGACCGTCTACCTCGATTCGTTCACCATCGCCCACACTACCAACAACGCTGACAGCACGGGTACGAACGGAAGCTCGGCCAACATCGACGGGGGGTACACAGAGAGCATTCCGGTCTTGCAGTCGATCGCCGTCACGCCTGCGAACCCGAGTATACCGAAGGGTGAAACCGAGCAGTTCACCGCGACCGGAACGTACTCCGACGACTGCACGCAGAACCTGACGAGCCAGGTCACGTGGGCCTCCGCCACGCCTTCCGTAGCCACGATCTCGAAGGCGTCGGGGTCGCAAGGCTTGGCGACCGGCGTGATGATGGGCACTACGACGATCAGCGCCACACTCAATGGCGTTACCAGTTCGACGGTGCTGACAGTGAGTGCGGCGGTCTTGCAGTCGATCGCCGTCGCGCCCGCCAACCCGAGTGTACCGAAAGGTGAAACCGAGCAGTTCACCGCGACGGGAACGTACTCCGACAACTCGACGCAGAACCTGACAAGCCAGGTCGCATGGACGTCGGCCACGCCTTCCGTGACCACGATCTCGAACGCCTCGGGATCTCAGGGGTTAGCGACCGGCGTGGCGATGGGCCCTTCGACGATCAGCGCCACACTCAATGGGGTCACCGGCTCGTCCGTCCTGACTGTGAGCGCGGCGGTCTTGCGATCGATCGCCGTCTCGCCCGCCAACCCGAGTGTACCAAGCGGTGAAACCGAGCAGCTCACCGCGACTGGAACGTACTCCGACAGCTCGACACAGAACCTGACAAGCCAGGTCACATGGGCGTCCGCCACGAGGTCGGCCGTCACGATCTCGAGCGCGGCGGGAACGCAGGGCCTGGCTACGGCGGTGGCGCCGGGCACTTCCACGATCAGCGCCACACTCAATGGGGTTGCCGGCTCGACCGTGCTGACAGTGAGCGCGGCGGTCTTGCAGTCGATCGCCGTCTCGCCCGCGAACCCGACTGTACCCAACGGTGAAACCGAGCACTTCACCGCGACGGGAACGTACTCCGACAACTCGACACAGAACCTGACGAGCCAGGTCACATGGGCCGCGGCCACGCCTTCCGTGGCCACGATCTCGAACGCCTCGGGCTCGCAGGGCTTGGCGACCGGCGTGGCGATGGGCCCTTCGACGATCAGCGCCACACTCAATGGGGTTACCGGCTCGATCGTGTTGACTGTGAGTGCCGCGGTCTTGCAGTCGATCGCCGTCACGCCCGCCAACCCGAGTGTACCCGACGGTGAGACCGAGCAGTTCGCCGCGACCGGAACGTACTCCGACAACTCGACGCAAATCCTGACGAGCGAGGTCACGTGGGCCTCCGCCACGACCCCGGTGGCCACGATCTCCAGCGCGTCGGGGACGCAGGGCTTAGCGACCGGCATGGCGATGGGTCCGTGCATGATCAGCGCCACACTCAATGGGGTCACCGGCTCGACGGTGCTGACTGTGAGCGCGCCGGTCTTGCAGTCGATCGCCGTCTCGCCCGCGAACCCGACTGTACCCAAAGGCGAAACCGAACGGTTCACCGCGACGGGAACGTACTCCGACAACTTCACGCAGAACCTGACAAGCCAGGTCACCTGGGTCTCCGCCACGACCTCGGTGGCCACGATCTCGAGCGCGTCGGGGACGCAGGGCTTAGCGACCGGCGTGGCGATGGGCCCAGCCACGATCAGCGGCACACTCAATGGGGTTGCCGGCTCGACCGTGCTGACTGTGAGCGCGGCGGTCTTGCAGTCGATCGCCGTCTCGCCCGCGAACCCGAGTGTACCCAAAGGTGAAACCGACCAATGCACCGCGACGGGAACGTACTCCGACAACTCCACGCAGAACCTGACCAGCCAGGTCACGTGGGCCTCCGCCACGACCTCGGTGGCCACGATCTCCAGCGCGTCCGGAACGCAGGGCCTGGCCACAGCGGCGACGGCGGGCACTTCCACGATCAGCGCCACACTCAATGGCGTTGCCGGCTCGTCGGTCCTGACGGTGAGCGCGGCAGTCTTGCGATCGATCGCCGTCACGCCCGCGAGCCCGAGTGTCCCCAAAGGTGAGACCGACCAGTTCACAGCGACGGGAACGTACTCCGACAACTCGACGCAGAACCTGACGAGCCAGGTGACCTGGGCGTCGACCACGCCTTCCGTGGCCACGATGTCGAACACTTCGGGATCGCAGGGCTTGGCGACCGGCGTGGCGATCGGTCGTTCGACGATCAGCGCCACACTCAGTGGAGTTGCGGGCTCATCGGTCCTGATGGTGAGCGCGGCGGTCTTCCAGTCGATCGCCGTCACGCCCGCCAACCCGAGTCTTCCGAAGGGTGAACCCGAGCAGTTCACTGCGACGGGAACATACTCCGACAACACGACACAGAACCTGACAAGCCAGGTGACGTGGGCGTCGGCCACGGCCTCAGTGGCCACGATCTCGAACACGGCGGGATCGCAGGGCGTGGCCACGGCGACAGGTCCGGGCACTTCCACGATCAGCGCCACACTCAATGGGGTTGCCGGCTCAACCGTGCTGACGGTGAGCGCGGCAGTCTTGCGATCGATCGCCGTCACGCCCGCCAACCCGAGTGTACCCAAAGGCGAAACCGAGCAGTTTACAGCGACAGGAACATATTCCGACAACTCGAAGGAGAATTTGACGACCCAGGTCGAATGGGCCTCGGCCACGCCCTCGGTGGCCACGATCACGGCGGTGGGTCTGGCGACTGGAGTCGCAACCGGCATGACGGTCATCGACGGCACGTTCGACGGGATTACCGGAAACACCGAACTGACGGTGACCCGGCCGGTCGCGCCGGCAGTGGTTAGCTTGGCCGGTGTCCTTCCGATATTCAACAGAAAGCATTTGTTGACTGAGATCGTTGTTACGTTCAGCGGCGCCGTGGGCGCGGACGAAGCCCAACAAACAGGGCTTTATCGCCTGACAACCCCTGGCAAGCACGGTTCGTTCACCGCCAGGAATGCCGGCATCATCAAGCTCCGCTCAGCCGTCTACAGCAAGGCGAATGACACGGTGGCTCTCAAGCCGAAGAACGCGTTCGCCCTGTCAAAACCGATCCAGCTCCAGATCAACGGTACACCCCCGTCTGGCCTGCTGGACAGCTTCGGCCGGTTCATCAACGGAGGGAACAACGCGGTGGCCGTGCTCGCCAAAAGTGGGGTGACAATCAGCCCATGACCGGTAAACCGTGAACGAGCTCGCACCATCCAGCTCCGGCGATCGATCTGCGCGTCGGGCCAAGCTGTTTTTTTCACGCGGATCGATCCTCTCCCAGAAAGGTCTGCATCATGTTGTTTGCATCCTGGTCTTTGCGTTTGTCAACGGGCTCTCCGGCTCAGTCGCGGCGCCCTGGATCAAGGCGCAGACTCTCGCGGCGCTCGGTCCTGCCGCGATTGGAAGTGATGGAGGACCGGAAGCTGCTCAGCACCTTCATGGTGAGCAGCTTGGCTGACAGCGGCGCCCACTCGCTGCGGGCAGGCATCCAGTCTGGCGATGCCACGATCGCATTCGCGCCGGGGCTGCACGGCACAATCACACTCGACAGCGAATTGCAGATCAACCAGACCGTGACCATCGACGGCCCCGGGGCGAACGAGTTGTTTGTGAGCGGCAACAACTCGGGCCGCGTCTTCGAGGTCGCGGCGGGCCAGGTGGCCATCTCCGGCCTGACGATCACCGATGGCCAGGAAATCGCCGCCGATGGCGGCGGCATTCTTGTCGACGCGGGCGCTACCCTGAACCTTGACCAGGTCGTCGTGTCCGGCAACAGTACCCACGCCGACTCCGCAGGCAACTTTGGCGACGGCGGTGCCGTCGAGAATGACGGCAGCCTCACCGTCACCCAATCCCTCTTCACGCACAACGTGGCCTCCGGCGGCGAATACGCCGCTCCCATCACCGGTTCCATCACGGAGGGTTCTGCCGGCGGAGCCATCGACAGCCAGGGTCCTACGCTGACGGTGAGCGATAGTCAATTCACCGGTAATGAAGCGGTCGGCCCCTCGACGGGGACTGGTGAAGGCAATGGCGGCGCCATCAACAGCAGTTCCCCCGCGACCATCACCTATTCCACGTTCAATGGCAACGAGGCGCTCGGCAGAACCACCAACGGCGGCGCCCTGAGCACGGGCGAGAACGAAAACTTCGCCGCGCCGTCGCTGGCCATCACTAACTGCACGTTCACCGGCAACGAGGCTGTCGGGGCCAATGGGGCCAATAACTCCGCCGCGCTCTTCGGCGGCGAGGCTCTGGGCGGCGCCATGGCCAATGCCGGCCCGCTCACCATCGCCAGCAGCACGTTTACCGGCAACAAGGCCGAGGGCGGGGACCAGGGCGAAAACGTCGGCGGCCTTGACCCCAACCCCGTCCTTGGCGAGGCATGGGGCGGCGGCCTGGTCAACTTCGCCAGCGTGCTCACGATAACCAACACCAACTTCATCGGCAATCAGGCCATCGGCGGCAACTCCGCCGCGGGCCCCGGCGCTCCAGCCGCGGGCGGCGGCCTCGCCGCGGAAATCTTTGCTGACACGACCCTCACCGGCGTGACCTTCCTCGACAACCAGGCGGTTGGCGGCAACGGCGGCAGCACCAGCCCCGGATACGCGGGCACGGGCGGCAGCGGGTTCGGCGGCGGCTTCTACAACGGCGTTGACTCAAGCGCCACGGTCTCGGACGCCTTCGTTAGCGGTAACCTGGCCAAGGGCGGTTCCGGCGGGCCGGGTGCCGCAGGCGGTGTCGGCGCGGGTGGCGGCATCGCCAATGGAGGCGGCACCGGTGCATTCGAGGTGGCTTTCCTCGGTCTCGGTACGGACACGTCTAGCGTCTCCCTCGCCAGCAGCACGCTGATCTACAACGACGCCCAGGGGGGCGCCGGCGGTTCCGGGAGCAACGGCGGCAACGGCGCAGGCGGCGGCCTCTACGTGCTCGGCACCACGACCGCGTCGATCGATGCCACGCTCATCACTTTCGACGCCGCGATGGGCGGCTCCTCCGGCTCAGGCGGCGGCCTCTACATCGACACCTTAGCCGGCGTGACGCTCAGCAAGTCGAGCAAAGTCCTTTTCAACTTTGCGTCGACGAGCGGTGACAACATCTTCGGAAGCTACACCATAAGTTGAGCATCGCTCGAGACGGATCTCGTAACCCCGAGCACCGCCTGAATCAGGGCAGTGGCTTGTCCCTGAGCAACAGTTTCCTTTCAACATCTTTTTTTTTGGAGAATGTCCCAATGAACACGCACGACGACCGTAAAGACGCCAAGGCCGTGAACACACCCATGGTTTCCGCCGGGTTGAAGGCGGCCGAGGCGTCGGAGATCAAAGAAGAGCTGACCGACGACCAGCTCGCCGAGATCTCCGGGGGTTTGAACCCGCAACCTCTGCCCCCTAAGGTGCCGGACCTTGAGAAGGTGACGTGACAGAGACAGGGCCCTCGACGGCCGTTGTCGGGGGCCTTCTCTGGGTGCTTGCCGAGCGCCGCGTCGATCGATGCCACGCTCAGCATCCCGAATGCTCCCACCGCGCGGGCGTTCATGAAGACATGAGACGGATTGTTCATCACCAGAGCGAATTCAACACCACGGGAGCAAGAGAACCATGAGTCGCAACTCAGCTAGCGATCAGCGGAGACTTGGGCTGGGAACGGTTGAAGGCCGGAAACGGCTGCGGATGCGGCCGACGCTCTTGGCACTGGAGGAACGCACGCTGCTGTCGACGTTCACCGTGACCAACACCGCCTCGAGCGGCACGGGCTCGCTGCCCTACGAGATCGGCCTGGCGAATTCAAGTGCTGGTTCCAACATCATCATTTTTAGCAGTCTCGACTTCAGGACGCCGAAGACGATCCTCCTGAGGGGCACCCAGCTCGAGCTGAGCAACACGAGCGGGACGCAGACGATCACGGGCCCCACCGCGCGTGTGACGATCAACGGCGACGAGCTGAGCCGCGTGTTCCAGGTCGACGCGGGTGTCACGGCGTCGATCACGGGGCTGACGATCGACCGCGGCAATGCCGCCACCGGCGGCGGCGGTCTGTACGACGATGGGGGAACGGTCACGCTGACCGATTGCACGGTCAGCGACAACTCCGCCGGCACAAACGGCGGCGGGGTGTTGAACAACGGGGGCGTGACAACGCTGATCGGCACCACCTTGAGCGGAAACTCCGCGACCTCAAGCGGCGGCGGCGTGTACACCGGCAGCGGCACGACCACGCTGACCAACTCTACCGTCAGTGGCAACTCCGCCTCCTCGAGCGGCGGCGGTCTGTACTCTGCCGGCGGCACGACCACGCTGACCGGCTCCACCATCCGCGGAAACTCCGCCGCCAAAAGTGGCGGCGGCCTGACCGGCTCAGACGCCACGACCACTTTGACGAACGTGACCGTCAGCGGCAACACCGCCGGCACAGTAGGCGGCGGCCTGTCGGACCAGGGGGGAATGACCACGCTGACCAACTCCACCGTCAGCGGCAACACCGCCGGCACAGAAGGCAGCGGCCTGTCAGACCAGGGGGGAATGACCACGCTGACCAACTCCACCGTCGGTGCCAACTCCGCGTCCTCTGATGGCGGCGGCCTGGCCAACCTCGGCGGCTCGACCACGCTGACAAACGATACCGTCAGCGGAAACTCCGCCACTTCTAGCGGCGGCGGCTTGACGAACCAGAGCGGCACGACCACGCTGACCAACGTCACCGTCAGCGGCAACTCCGCTGGCACAAACGGCGGCGGACTCTATACCTCAGGCGGCGTGACCACGCTGAGCGATGTGACCGTCAGCGACAATTCCGCCACCTCGAGCGGCGGCGGCCTGGACAACGACGGCGGCACGACCACGCTGAACAACACGATCGTCGCCGGCCAATCGGCAGGAGGCGACATCTCGGGCGTCGTTTCAGGCTCGTTTAACCTGATCGGCACCGGCGGCTCGGGCGGGCTGTCGAACGGGATCGCCGGCAACTTGGTCGGTATCGCCAATCCCGGTCTGGCGCCCTTGGGCAGCTACGGCGGGCCGACGCAGACCATGCCACTGCTTTTTGGCAGCCCGGCGATCGGCGCCGGCAGCGTCGCGCTCGTGCCTGCCGGCATCACGACCGACCAGACGGGCTCACCACGCTTCTTTAACGGCAAAGTCGACATCGGCGCCTACGAGCTGCAGGTCGTCATCGTTCCGAGCTTCGTGGTCGACATCACCGCCGACAACTCCAATCCGACCGACGGTGAGACCAGCCTTCGCCAGGCGATCGCCGCCGCCAACGCGCTTCCGGGCCACACGATCACCTTCAATCCGACCGTCTTCTCGAGCCCCCAGACGATCACTCTGGCCGGTCTCGAGCTCGACCTGAGCGATACGAGTGGCACCGAGACGATCACGGGCCCGGCTGCGGGCCTGACGATCAGCGCCGGAGGGCTGAGCCGCGTGTTCCAGGTCGACGCGGGCGTCACGGCGTTTCTGTCGGGACTCACGATCACCGGTGGTAGCGCCAGGAGCGGCGGCGGTCTGTACAGCGATGGCGGCTCAGTCACTTTGACCAACGTGACCTTGAGCGGCAACTCTGCCGGCACGAACGGCGGTGGACTCTCGACCCAGGGGGGCACGACCACGTTGATCAACGTGACCTTGAGCGGCAACTCCGCCGGCACAAACGGCGGTGGTCTGTCGAGCCAGGGGGGCACGACCACGCTGACCAACACGACCGTCAGCGGAAACTCCGCCGGCACAAACGGCGGCGGACTCTCGACCCAGGGGGGCACGACCACGCTGACCAACGTGACCTTGAGCGGAAACTCCGCCGGCACAAACGGCGGTGGTCTCTTGAGCCAGGGCAGCGCGACCACGCTGACGAACGTGACCGTCAGCGGCAACTCCGCCTCCTCGAGCGGCGGCGGCCTGTACATCCAGGGGGGCACGACCACGCTGACCAACACGATCGTCGCCGGCCAGACGGCAGGAGGCGATATCTCAGGCGCTGTCTTGGGCTCGTTTAACTTGATCGGCACGGGGGGCTCGGGCGGGCTGCTGAACGGGGTCGCCGGCAACTTGGTCGGCTTGGCCGACCCGGGGCTTGCCCCGCTGGGCAATTACGGCGGGCCGACTCAGACGATGGCCCTGCTGCCCGGGAGCGCGGGCATTGGCGCCGGCACAACCGGCGCCGGCATTCCGACCACGGACCAGCGTGGCTTCAGCCGCCAGGGCTCCATGGACTTGGGCGCCTTCGAGGTGGGCAGCTTGGTCGTCAACACGACCGCGGGGAGCGAACTCTCGAGTCCCGGCCTGCTTAGCCTCCCCCAGGCAGTCAACCTGGCCAACGTCTTGCCCGGCGCCCAGACGATTCTTTTTAACAACCCGCTCTTCAGCACGCGGCAGACGATCACTCTGAGCGGCACGCTGATCGCACTGAGCAACACGAGCGGGACCGAGACGATCACGGGCCCGGCGGCAGGCGTGACGGTCAGCGGCGGCGGGCTGAATCAGGTGTTTCAAGTCGACTCGCTGGTCGTGGCGTCCATCTCGGGATTGACGATCACCGACGGCAACGTCGGCTACAACGGCTTCGGCGGCGGCCTGGCAGTCTATTACGGCACGATCGCGCTGACCAACTGCACCGTCAGCGGCAACCTGGCCGGCTACGGCGCGGGCCTGGACAACTTGAGCGGCGTGGCCACGCTGACCAACTGCATCATCAGCGGCAACTCGGGCGGCTACGGCGCGGGCCTGTACAACTCCGGCGGCACGACCACGCTGACCAATTGCACCGTCAGCGGCAACTCGGGCGACAAAGGCGGGGGCCTGGACAGTACCGACGGTACGACCACGCTGATCAACTGCACCGTCAGCGGCAACTCGGCCGACCAGGGCGGAGGCCTGGACAGCTCCGGCGGCGTGACCACGCTCACGAACTGCACCGTCAGTGGCAACTCGGCCAACGGGGGCGGGGGCCTGGAGATCGCCTACGGCGTGAGCACGCTGACCAACTGCACCGTCAGCGGCAACTCGGCCAACCAAGGCGGGGGCCTGGCAAACGTTTCAGGCGAGCTCACGCTGACCAACTGCACCGTGAGCGGCAACTTCGCCCGCGCCGGCGGCGGCGGCTTGCTATCATATGACGGCGGCATGACCACGCTGACCGGGTGCACCGTCAGTGGCAACTCGGCCACCTACGATGGCGGCGGTATCAGCAACTATGGCCAAAGCGCCACGCTGACCAACTGCACGATCAGCGGAAACATTGCCGGCAAAAACGGCGGCGGCCTGTTTAACTCCTATTACGGCACGACCACGCTTACCAAGTGCACCCTGAGCGGCAACAGCGCCCTCGATGGCGGTGGCCTTTACAACCAGGGCACGCTGAACGCAGCCTCGTGTAGTTTCACCAGAAACCAGGCCAGCGGCGGCTACTTCGCTGAAGGCGGCGGCATCTTTAACAACGACGGGAGCCTCACGCTCACGAGCGGCACGGTGTTCGATAACACTGCCGTCGGCAGCGCCGGCGGCGATGGCATCGGCGGCGGCATCGATCTCGAGAATGGCTCGACCGCAATCATCACCAACGTCGCCTTCGCGGCCAACCGGGCGCTGGGCGGTGCCGGTAGCGGCGGAGGCAACGGCGGCGACGGCATCGGCGGCGCCATCGCTGTTGGGGATAACTCGACCGCGACCGTCACAACGGCCACGTTGGCGTCCAACCTGGCGCAAGGCGGTGCCGGCGACGTGGGGGCCAGCGGCGGCGACGGCATCGGTGGCGCCATCGCCGCGGCCATCGGCAGCATCGCCTTCGGTAATTCGGACACGTCGTCGATCGCCCTCACGAACAGCTCGCTTATCGGCAACGAGGCCCAAGGGGGCCGCGGCGGCTCGGGAGCCAACGGCGGCGACGGCTCCGGAGGCGGTGCCTTCGTCGCCGCCGGCGGCTCCGCGACCCTCGTCCAGATGAATTTCACCCGGAACATGGCCATGGGCGGTCTGGCCGGCGTCGGTGCGAGCAACGGCGCCGGCGCTGGCGGTGGCCTCTATGTCGACATCGGCGCGCTTGTCACCCTCACGAAAACGACGGTCGCCGCCAACGTCGCCGTTACCAGCAACGCCAACATCTATGGAACCGTGATCTACCTCTGAGAGCATGTCTGCGGATTTGAACTGTGATGGGCCGTCCGCGCGGTTGGAGGTGTATTGCGCGCTCCAATCACGGCGGACCGGGATTCTCGTGGTGGTGATGCCAATCCGGTTCCACGGTTCTAACTGACCCCGTCCTTCACTCCAAATGGAGAGTCTCCGATGCTGCTTTCAACTGCGTTCGCATTCCGAACCACGAATGACATCCGCGAGCGCGGCCAGCGCGGCCGTCGGTCTGCTCGTCCCCGGCTCGAAATGCTGGAAACTCGAACCTTGCTCAGCGTCGATGTTGTCACCAACACGAACAGCAGCGGCCCGGGATCGTTGCTCTCCACGATCGGCGCTGCCAGCCCTGGGGACACCATCACGTTCGCGAGTGATGTCACCGGCACCATCACGGTGCCCAGTAGTGCCGATGCTGGGTTCTTTATCTCGGAAAACCTGGACATCCAAGGTCCGGGGGCTGACAGCCTCACGATCAGCGGCAACGGCGAGTACGGGGTGTTCGAAATCAATACCGGTGTAACCGCGACCATCGCCGGGCTGACCCTCGCCAACGGCAATAGTGACTCAACCGGCGGCGCCATCTATAGCGCTGGCACATTGACGATCAACAGTTGCACTTTCTCAGACAACTTTGGCTTGGCCGGGGGTGCCATCTGTGACAATAGCGGAGGGTACAGCACCGATGGCATGCTTACGATCAATAACTCGACTTTCTCGAACAACTCAGGCGCAGTTGGAGGCGCCATCTACATCGCGGGCGCCACGGTGACGGTCAACAACTCCACGTTCGCGGACAACTCCACCTTGCCCGCGCGCAATGGCGGCTCATTCGGCGGCGCCATTTTCAACTACGGCGGAACGCTGACGGTGACCGACTCGACTCTCTCGGGCAATTCAGCCGCGGCCGAGGGCGGCGGCATCGACAACACTTCGGGCCCCTTCAACGCGCCGGCCACGTTGATCCTCGCCAACACGATCATTGCCGGCAACACTGCGCCCGCTGGACCTGACGTGAGTGGGTCCGTCACCAGCCTCGGCTCTAACTTGATCGGCAACTCATCAGGCGGCAGCGGCTTTGCGGCCACTGATCTGGTCAACGTCAGTCCGCTCCTCGGCCCCTTGCAAAATAACGGCGGCCCCACCGAGACCATGGCCCTCCTGCCCGGCAGCCCCGCCATCGACTCAGGCAGCAATTATCTCATCCCCGCCGGTATCACCACCGACCAGCGCGGCGAGCCACGTGAAGTCAACGGCGTCGACATCGGCGCGTTTCGAAGTTCAGGTGTACCTGGTCTACAGCACGGCGGACAGCGGCGGCGGCTCGCTGCGCACCGCCCTGGCTAACGCCAACCAGGACGAAGACAGCGTCATCGCATTCACAGCCAGCGGCGTCATCGATCTGGAAAGCCCCCTGCCGGCCATCAGCCGCGACGTCCAGATACTCGGCCCTGGCGCCAACAATCTCACGGTCAGCGGCAACGGAGCCAACCGGGAGTTCGACATCAGTGGCGGCGTGACCGCGACCATCGCCGGACTGACCATCGCGGATGGGGTTGCCGGTTTAGGCGGAGGCGTCTTTGTCAATTCCGGGGCAACGCTATCGCTCGCCGACTGCACGCTGTCAGGCAACTCGGCCAGTCAAGACGGCGGTGCGATCTTTAACTTTGGCACGCTCCTGGTCACTGACTCGACGCTCTCGGCCAACTCGACCCCGGTCGGCGGTGGCGGCATTGAGAACAGCGGCACACTGACGCTCACCAACTCCACGGTGTCGGGTAACTCGGCCGGCAGCGGCGGCGGCATTGACAACGACGACATGCTGACGGTCACGAACTCCACAATCTCGGGCAACTCAGCCGGGTTCAACGGCGGCGTTGAGAACGATAGCACGGCGATTATCGCCAACACGATTATCGCCAACAACACGGCCGCGGCCGGCGGGTCCGACGTTTTTGGAACCTTCGACAGCATGGGCTTTAACTTGATCGGCAACTCAGCGGGCGGCATCGGCTTCGTGGCCACCGACCTGCAGAGCGTCAATCCGCTCCTGGGCCCGTTGCAGAATAACGGCGGCCCCACCCAGACCATGGCCCTCTTGCCCGGCAGCCCCGCCATCGGCGCCGGCAGCGTCGCCCTCATCCCGGCCGGTATCACGACCGACCAGCGCGGATTCTGCGCACGATCAAGGGCACAGTCGACAGCGGTGCCTTCGAGTCGCGCGGCTTCACCACCACGGTCACAAGCGGCAATAACCAGCAGACGACCTTAAGCACGGCCTTCGCCGCACCGCTGGTCGTGACGGTGAGCAGCGCTTATGGTGAGCCGGTTGCGGGTGGCGTGGTGATCTACACCGCACCCGCCAGTGGGGCCTCGGCCACCTTCCCCGGGGGTAGCAACGCGGCCACGATCAGCGCCACCGGCCAGGCCAGCATGGCCGTGGTCGCCAACGGCATCCCCGGCGGCTTTACCGTCGAGCGCCTCGGCCCCGGGAGCGGCCGACACGACGTTTGACCTGACCAACACGCCGGCGGCAGCAGCCAGGCTCGTGGTACACACCCAACCATCGGGGACGGCGACCGCTGGCCGGCGCTTGCCACCCAGCCCGTGATTTATATCGAGGACCAATCGGGCAACTTGGAAACAGGTGATAACAGCACGCAGGTGACGGCGTCGCTGGCAAGCGGCGGCGGAGGCGCTCGAGGAAACGCTCACAGTCACCGCGTCGGGAGGCATCGCCACCTTCACCAATCTGGCCGACAACACGGCCGGGACGATCCAGCTCCTCTTCACGAGTGTTCCATCACTCACCTCGGCCACATCGAGCAACATCGTCATCGTTCCCGCTCAGCCGAGCCAGCTCGTGATCCAGACTCAGCCCTCGCCCACGGCCACGACCGGCCAGCCGTTTCCCACCCAGCCGGTGATTTACGAAGAGGACCAGTACGGCAACGTGGAGACGGGCGACAACACCACGCAGGTCACCGCGTCGCTCCGCGTCGGCACCGGCCCGCTTCTGGGCACGACCACCGTCACGGTGGCACGCGGCATTGCCACGTTCACCAATCTGGCAGACAACACGGCCGAGACCATCATTCTCGTCTTCACCGGCCCTGGGCTGGCCAAGGCCACGTCCAGCTCGATCACCATCACGGATCCGCCCAAGGCGCAGGTCACGATCGCCTCGGCCAAAGCTCACGTCAAGGTCAAGCTCAAAGAAACCAGCCGGGCCAAGAGCCGCCACGCGATCGGAGGCGATAGCCGTCTTACCTCGACCAAGACCCATGCAATTCGCAGACACGCTCTGAGTGCCCACCGCGATCTTTCCTATTGAAGAATATAAGCCGGACCCGACCTGACCTTCACTCCAAATGGAGAGTCTCCGATGCTGCTTTTAACTGCCCTCTCAGCCCGAACCACGAATGACCTCCGCGAGCGCGGCCAGCGCGGCCGGCGGCACACGCCCGGCGGCCGGCGGTCTGCTCGTCCCCGGCTCGAAACGCTGGAAAATCGAACCTTGCTCAGCGTCGATATTGTCACCAACAACAGTGACGACCCGAGCAATTTGGGGTCACTCCGGTACGCAGTCGACAGTGCCGCCAACGGCGATACCATCGAGTTCGCGAGCAATGTCACGGGTACCATCACGCTGTCGGCGACCAATGGACCGCTGGATATCACGCAAGACCTGGATATCGAAGGCCCGGGCGCCAACAACCTCACGATCAGTGGCAATGATGCTACCGAGGTGTTCGAGGTCGAGTCCGGTGCGACCGCGACCATCGCCGGATTGACCATCGCCGATGGCTCTGCCAACCAAGGCGGCGGCATCAACAACGCTGGCTCGCTGACGGTCACCAACTCCACGCTCTCGGGCAACTCAGCCCCGGGCGCGTTCCGAGCGGGCGGCACCGGCGGCGGCATCGACAACATTGGCACGCTGACGGTCACTAACTCCACTCTCTCCGACAACTCGAGCACGGATGAAACCGATGCGGACTCCACCATCCCCGCCGCCGGCGGCGGCATCAACAATTTTGGCACGCTGACGGTCACCAACTCGACTCTCTCGGACAACTCCGCCGATTATGGCGGCGGCATCGAGAACGTTCACACGTTGGCCCTCATCAACTGCACAGTCTCGGGCAACTTGGGCTCCGAATCCGGCGGCGGGATCTACAACTACCGGTTCGGTGTGACGACCCTCGGCGACACGATTATCGCCGCGAATACCGCCGCGACGGGACCTGATGTTGATGGACCTGTCACCAGCTTGGGCTACAACCTGATCGGCAACCCAGCGGGCGGCAGCGGTTTCGTGGCCACCGATCTGTTCAACGTCGATCCGCTCGAAGGCCCCTTGAATCCGCTCCTCGGCCCCTTGCAAAATAACGGCGGCCCCACCGAGACCATGGCCCTCTTGCCCGGCAGCCCCGCCATCGACGCCGGCAACGCCGCCCTGGCCGTGGATGCCAACGGCAACCCATTGACCACCGACCAGCGCGGCGCTCCGCGCGACGTCTTTGGCGGCGTCGACATCGGCGCATTCGAGGTTCAGGTGTACCAGGTCTCCTTCACGACTGACAGCGGCGGAGGCTCGCTGCGCTCGGCCATGATTCAGGCCAACCAGTACGGCGGCGGCATCATCGCCTTCTCGACAAGTGGCGTCATCGATCTGGCGAGCCCGTTGCCGGCTATCAGCGACGACGTCCAGATACTCGGCCCGGGCGCCAACGTTCTGACCGTCAGCGGCTACTTTGCCAATCAGGTGTTCGTCGTCAATTCCGGCGTGACTGCGACCATCGCCGGACTGACCATCGCCGACGGCACCTCCGCACGCACCGGCGGCGGCATCGATAACGACGGCACGCTGACGGTCACCAACTCCGCTCTTTTGGACAACAGCGCAATGGTGGGCGGCGGTATCTATAACTTCGGCACGCTGACGGTCACCAACTCGACGCTCTCGGGCAACTCGGCCGAGCTGGGCGGCGGCGGCATCGCCAACGGTGGCACGCTGACGGTCACCAACTCGACGATCTCCGACAACTCGGGAAATCTGGGCGGCGGCATCTATAACGGTAGCATGCTGACGGTCACCGACTCGACGCTCGCGGGCAATTCGGCCTCGGTGGCGGCAGGCGGCATCGCCACCTACTTCGGCACGATGACCATGGCCAACACGATCATCGCGACCAACACCGCTCCGTCGGGCCCTGATTTACTCGGAACGGTCACGAGCGAGGGCTACAACCTCATCGGCAACTCATCCGGCGGCAGCGGCTTCGTGGCCGCCGACCTGCTCAACGTCAATCCTCTCCTCGGCCCGTTGCAGAATAACGGCGGGCCCACCCAGACCATGGCCCTTCTGCCCGGCAGCCCCGCCATCGGCGCCGGCAGCGTCGCCCTCATCCCGGCCGGTATCACGACCGATCAGCGCGGATTTGCGCGCACCGTCAACGGCACGGTTGATATCGGTGCCTTCGAGAGCCCGCCGGGGCCAGCCGCTCAGCTCGTGATCCACACCCAGCCGTCGGCGACAGCGACAGCCGGCCAAGCGTTGGCCGTTCAGCCGGTGATTTATGAAGAGGACGCCAGTGGCCACCTGGACATGACCGACAACAGCACTCAGGTGACGGCGTCGCTCGAGAGCGGCAGTGGAACGCTACTCGGCACGACCACCGTCACCGTGCACGAAGGCATCGCCACCTTCACCAATCTCGCTGACAACACGGCCGGGACCATCAGCCTCTCGTTCGCCAGCGTTCCCGCGCACACCTCGGCCATATCGAGCAACATCACCATCAGCCCCGCTCAACCGAGCCAGCTCGTGATCCATACTCAGCCGTCGGCAACGGCCTCGACCGGCCAGCCGTTTCCCACTCAGCCGGTGATTTACGAAGAGGACCAGTTTGGCAACCTGGAGACGGGCGACAACACCACGCAGGTGACGGCGTCGCTGCGCGTCGGCACCGGCCCGCTTCTGGGCATGACCACCGTCACGGTGGCGAGAGGCATCGCCACTTTCACCAATCTGGTAGACAACACGGCCGAGTCCATCATTCTCCTCTTCACCGGCCCTGGGCTGGCCAAGGCCACGTCCAACCCGATCACCATCACAGATCCGCCCAAGGCGCAGGTCGTCATCGGCTCGGCCAAGGCCAACGCCAAGGTCAAGCTTAAAGAAACCAGCCGGGCCAAGAGCCGCCACGCGATCGGAGGCGATAGCCGTCTTACCACGACCAAGACGCACGCACGCCTCGCAGCGACCCTGCGGCCTGGCCAATCGAAAGCCGTGCCGGCGCGCGAACGGTCGTCGCTCGAGACTGTCTCGACCGCAAACCGCGCTTCGGCTGTGGTCAGGGCCGACGCAGCACCCTTGCACGTTCGCGCCAAGCTGAAGCGCAGCCTGGTGGCTGATCTCATCGCTCTGCACCGGGAGGGGTGATTTATAACATGCCGCGCCCTGACCCTGAGCGGAGTGATCGTGACGACTAACTCGGCGGGGACGGCTACGGAAATGTCGCTGTTGCTGGCGAGGGCGCCGGTTTGTACGTCATGGAGGCGGCACCGGCGCATTCGAGGTGGTTTTCCTGGGCCTCGGTACGGACACGTCGAGCGTCTCCCTCGCCGCCACTACAGAAGCCTGGAACTTCGACCTATCTTGTCCCGGCCGCTGGGCCTATGCTCAAGGAAGGTCGTCCGCCCTCAGGGCGGTGTCGCCGAGACCGACCTGCAGGGCAATGACGTTTCGGCGAGTCGGTCGTGACCGCGGTACCAGCGGATGCCCCGGGACGAGCGTCGCCATGACGGAAGTGACTCAGATTCTCGCCGCAATCGAGCAAGGCGACACTCAGGTCGCCGGGCAACTACTGCCTCTCGTCTACACCGAGCTTCGCCGCCTGGCCGCTCAGAAACTCGCCCGCGAGGCGCCCGGCCAGACCCTCGAGCCGACGGCCCTCGTTCATGAGGCGTATCTTCGTCTCGTGGATGTGGACCAGGCTCGGCACTGGGACAGCCGGGGGCATTTCTTCGCCGCCGCCGCGGAGGCCATGCGACGCATCCTGGTCGACGGTGCGCGTCGGAAAGGAGCGGAGGTCCACGGCGGAGGTCGAGCACTGGTCGCGCTGGCCGAAGGCGATTGGCTCTCCCGCGCGACGCCAGACGAGATCGTGTCGCTGGATGACTCGATCTGCCGCCTCGCCGAGGAAGATTCCGCGTCGGCTGAGGTCGTCAAGCTTCGCCTGTTCGCCGGCATGTCCGTCGACGAAGCAGCCCGCTCTCTGGGCATCTCTCGCTCTGCCGCATACCGGCACTGGGCCTACGCTCGGGCCTGGCTGGTCGCCGAACGGCTAGATTGAAGGCGCCCTCCACTCTACTCGTCTCATTATTTTTTTCGCGGCGGGTGGGACGAAGCATGCGACTTTTTCGCATTGCAGGATGGCGAGAGCCAGCAACGGGGGTCCGAGATGAAGATCGAGCCCGGACAGGTGAAAGGCATCTTCCTGCACGCGGTTGAACACTGCGCTCCCGGCGAATGGCGTGCTTATGTCGACGAGGCGTGTGGAGAGAACGCAGAGCTGCGCCGCCGCGTGATGATCCTGCTCGAGGCTCACCAGACCGCCGACAGTCTCATCGGCCCTCCGGAACCGACCGCCACATTCGGGACTGGCTCGCCCGATCCCGGTCAAACCGGCACGGCCATCGGCCCGTACAAGTTGATTCAGCAGATCGGTGAAGGCGGCATGGGCACCGTCTTTATGGCCCAGCAGACCGAGCCGGTCAAACGTCGCCGTCGCCTTGAAGGTCATCAAGGCGGGCATGGACACCCGCCAGGTCATCGCCCGCTTCGAGGCCGAACGGCAAGCGCTGGCGCTGATGGACCATCCCTCGATCGCCAAGGTCCTGGACGCGGGCACGACCGGCGGCGTGAGCCCCGGAAGACCGTTCTTCGTCATGGAACTGGTCAAGGGCGTGGCGATCACCCAGTATTGCGATGAGCACCGACTGACACCTCGGGAACGCCTGGAGCTGTTCATTCCTGTGTGCCACGCGGTGCAGCATGCCCATCAGAAGGGGATCATCCACCGCGACTTGAAACCATCGAACATTCTGGTCGCCCAGTACGACGGCAAGCCGGTGCCCAAAGTGATCGATTTTGGCGTGGCCAAGGCCGCCGGGCAGCAGTTGACCGACAAGACGCTCTTGACCGGCTTCGGCTCGCTGATCGGCACGCTGGAATACATGAGCCCCGAGCAGGCGGAAGTCAATCAGCTCGACATCGACACGCGCAGCGACATCTACTCCCTCGGCGTGGTGCTGTACGAGCTGCTGACCGGCAGCACGCCGCTGGACCGCAAGCGCCTGACGCAGGCGGTCTTCACCGAGATGCTGCGGATCATCCGTGAAGAAGAGCCGCCCAGGCCGAGCACCCGGCTGTCAGACTCGACCGATTCCCTGCCTTCAATCTCCGCCCAGCGGCACATGGAGCCGGCGAAGCTCACCCGCTCCGTGCGTGGCGAACTGGACTGGATCGTGATGAAGGCGCTCGAGAAGGACCGGTGCAGGCGCTACGAGACGGCCGACGGTTTCGCGGCCGACTTGCAGCGCTATTTGGAGGACGAGCCGGTTCTAGCCTGCCCGCCGTCGAGCTGGTATCGATTCTGTAAGTTCACGCGACGGCACAAGGCGGGGCTGCGTATCACCGCGGTGGCGGCCCTGGTGTTGCTGCTGGCAGCCGCCGGCGTGAGCTGGGCGCTCCTGGACCAGGCAGCGCGTCACAGAGAGCTGTCCGGTCGCAGGGCCGAGACGGAACAAACCGTGAGCGCGGTGCTCTTCAAGACGCAGCAGTTGCGCCAGCAGGCTGCCGATGCGCCGGGCGCCACGAGCCAGGAGGCTGACGCCGCCGTGGCGCTGTGGCGCCAGGCGGAAGCGTTGCTGGACCAGGCAGAGACTGCCTTGAGGACCGGAACCGCCGACGCCCGTCTGCAAGAGCGGGTGCACGACGAACGGCGCCTGACCGGACAGCAACGGGCGCAGGCGCAGCGCCAGGCAAACCTGTTGCGCAGACTTGGATGACGCGCGCATGACGCACTGGAAACGGATCTTAACCCATTTCGAATCTGTTGGCGCGGCCCCGAAGTATGCCGCGGCGTTCGCGGCCTACGGTTTAGAAGTGACGCCTGGACGGATCGAAGAGCTGGCACGGCGCATTCGCGCGGAACAACCCGCCATCTGTGAGGCCCTGATCGTCGCACTCGAAGAATGGCACGCCACCGCCCTTGAGGCGCGGAATTTGGAGCTCGCGAGCCTGGTGTCGGCGATCGCGACGGCGGCAGATGACGATCCGTGGCGGCAGCAATTCCGGGTCGCCGTCATTGCCAAGGACGCCACGGCGCTGCGGGGGTTGAGCGGCCAAGCGCGGCGGCTGGCACTGCCACCTTCCGCTGTCCTGCTGCTGGACTTGCATCTTCTTCGTTCAGGCGACCGCGACGAAGCGCTGGCCCTGCTGCGCTGGGCACGCAGCCGTCACCTGGCGGATTTTTGGATTCATTATCATCTGGGACTTAGCCTGGCTGCGGTCAAGGATCAATCCCCCCTGATCCTGGAAGAAACAATCGGCTGTTATCGAACGGCGTTGGCGCTACGTCCGGCTGCCAGCGATGTCCACTGCTACCTCGGCGACGCACTGCAGGCCAAGAAACAGTGGGACGAGGCCATCGCCGAATACCGCAAGGCCATCGAACTCTCTCCCAAGCTCCCAATGGCCCACAACAACCTCGGCAACGCTCTGCGGGGCAAGAACCGGTTGGAAGAGGCCATCGGCGAATACAAGAGGGCCATCCAACTCGACCCCCAGCTCGCATTGGCCCACACCAACCTAGGCAACGCTCTCACGCTAAAGAACGAATTGGACGACGCCGGTGCCGAATACAGGAAGGCCGTCGAACTCGACCCCAAATGCGCAATGGCCCTCTACAACCTCGGCACCACACTGAAGGCCAGGAACCAGTTGGTCGAAGCCAGCGCCCGGTACCGCCAGGTCATCGATCTTCAAGCGGATTGCTATGCCGAAGCGAACTGTAACCTGGCCTCTATTCTTCAGTCACAGGGCCAGTTATCTGCTTCTCTCGATTTCTATAAACGAGGACACGCAGCAGGCAGCAATCGTAAAGACTGGCGTTTCCCCTCGGCCCGATGGGTAGCAAACGCCGAACGGCTCGTGGGGTTGGAGGCGAAGTTGCCCGACGTTCTGGCGGGGAAAGCCACGCCGGCCGACAACCGCGAACGCCTTGGCCTCGTGGAAGTGTGCCGGCTCAAGCGCCGGCACGTCGCCGCTGCCCGGCTATGCGCCGAAGCCTTCAGCGCCGACCCGAAACTGGCGGACGACCTGAAAGCTTACCATCGTTATAACGCCGCCTGCTCCGCCGCCTTGGCCGCGGCCGGTCAAGGTTTGGACGCCGACAAACTCGACGACAAGGAGCACCGCCGACTGCGTCAGCAGGCGCTCGCCTGGCTGAGGGCCGACCTGGAACAGTGGGCCAAACGATCGGATGCCGGCAAGCCAGAAGATCACCAGGTCATGCGAGCCACGCTCGAGCACCGCCAGCGCGATATCGACCTGGCCAGTGTTCGTGACGCGGGCGCGCTCCAAAAACTGACGGCCCAGGAGCAGGAGGCATGGCGGAAACTCTGGGCCGATGTGGCGGAATTGCTGAAGAAAGCTGGAAATACCAAGGGATAGCAGTTTCACGACAACCTGAACACGTCAACAAATCAAGCGGCCGGTGAGTCTCACCGCCAAGCAGGAGTTTAACCGAATCGGTAAAGCCGTGGCGCTCGGTCCGCGCGCTGCGGGCGCTCGCTCCGTTTTTATATCGCGGACCGAATCGAAAGCGGGAGATTTACCTTGTCACTTTCGAATTGGCTTTCCTGGCCCCGTTCCCCCATCCGTACCCGGCGCGGCCGGCGCTCTAACCCGGAGTCGCGGCCGAAAAAGGCCCGCCTCTTCCTGGAGTGGCTCGACCACCGCGTGCTGCCGGCGAATTACGTGGCCGCCAGCGTCTCGGCCCTCATCACCGACATGAACTCGGCCAACACGTCCGGCGGCGCAAACACAATCACGCTGACAGCCGCGACCACTGCGCCCTACGTCCTGACCGGCACGATGCCCACCGGGAACGGCCTCCCCGTGATTGCCTCGGGCGACAACCTGACCATCGTCGGCAGCGGCGACACCATCGAGCGGAGCACGGCCGCGTCGACCCAGAGTTTTCGGTTGATCGACGTGGCTGCCGGGGGCTCACTGACCCTGGATAACCTCACGCTGCAAGGTGGATTGGCGAGCAGGATGGAGCCGGGCCAGGGCGGTGTGCCTTGGGCGCTCTGGAGTGAAGGAGGGGCGATTTATAACCAAGGTGCCCTGACCCTGAGTGGAGTTACAGTTCAAAACAACAGCGCTCTGGTCGCTGGAGGGGGCATCTATTCCTCCCTGGGCTCGGTCACGCTGGAGGGCGGCTCCGTCGTCCAGGAAAACAGCGCCGGAGGCATTCTCCAAGTCGAGCCCTACGACCCTGGTACTGGTTGCGTTGGATTCGGGGGCGGGTTGTATGCCACGGGCGGAACGGTCACCGTGACCAACGCCGCCCTGGACAACAATGATTGTGTCGGAGCTATCGGCTACGGCGGTCTCGACTACGCCGGTGATGGCGGCGGACTGTATGCCTACGGCTGCACGGTCACGATGACCAACGCCACATTGAACAACAACAGTGTCGGCCCTCTTCTTCACGAGGGCGATGGCGGCGGCTTGTATGCCTTCGGCTGTACGGTCACCATGACCAACGCCACCTTCGACGACAACTCCTCGTCCAGTAGCTCAGGGTTGGGCGGCGGACTGTGGCTCAGCTCAAGCAGTCGCCAAAAAGGCAGCGCGACCCTGACCAACTGCACTGTGGAGGGCAACTCGGCCGGGCAAGGCGGCGGCCTGTACGTCTCGTACGGCACCGTGACCCTTGCCAATGACACGGTGAAATCCAATAGCGCAGGCTCAGACGGGGGCGGCCTGTGCACGGTCGGCGCTACCGTGACCCTGACCAGCGACACGGTGGAATTCAATCAGGCAGGCGAAGGCGGCGGGCTATTTATATGGACGGGCCTCGGCGGCATCGTTGTCCTCGATTCCTTCACCGTAGCCAACACCATCAACAACAAGGATCTATCGGGCCTGAATGGAAGTACGGCCAACATCGCGTACCGGGATTGGTACTGATTCGCATCACACAGCGAATGGCCGTGAGGCCGCTGATAATCGGTGTCAGTTCATAATCTTGAGAGAAAAGTAAACTGACACCATTTTTTCATAGCGGTTCTTGCGCGTGACAAGCCGCGAAGACAGAGGGAGAGGAAGCGGGCGGTGAGACACGCCGCGAGGCAAGTGTCTCACCGGCTCGGCAAGCCCCGGCGCCGGACTGCGCACGGGGACGAGAACTGTGAACAGAGACGAGACATCCAGCTCCGGCGATTCACGAGCGGTCACGCGAGGATCTTCGAGACAACCTCGCCTTCCGTGTCCGTCAATCGGAATCGTCGGCCGTTGTGCTGATACGTGAGCCGTTTGTGATCCATACCAAGCAAGTGCAAGATCGTGGCGTGCAGGTCGTGAACTGACGTGGCCTCCGAGGCGGCCTTCCAGCCGATCTCGTCCGTTTCCCCATGGCTCGCGCCCCCCTTGATTCCACCTCCCGCCATCCAGACCAGAAATCCATTCGGGTTGTGATCGCGGCCGTCTCCTTTCTCGGAGACCGGCATCCGCCCGAACTCGCCGCCCCAGACGACGAGGGTCGATTCCAGCAACCCGCGTTGCTTGAGGTCGGCCAGCAGCCCCGCGACCGGCCGGTCGGTCTCGAGACATCTCTGACCGTGATTGCCCTTGAGGTCGTTGTGCGCGTCCCACTCGTCGTTGCAGTAAACCTGCACGAACCGAACCCCGCGTTCGACGAGCCGGCGGGCCAGCAGACATTTTTCACCAAACGGACGCGTCACATCCTCATCGAGCCCGTAGAGCTTTCGCATCGGCCGGCTCTCCGCCGAGAAGTTGACCGCGTCCATCGCCTCGGTCTGCATCCGCCCGGCAAGCTCGTAGTTCTGAATCCGCGCCAGAAGATCCGCTTCGCCGGGATGCCGCCCGGCATGCTCGCCGTTGAGCCTCGCGGAGAGCTCGAGCATCGCGCGCTGCCTCTCCTCGCTCACGTCCGGCAGGCGACTCAGGTCGAGGATCGGTGAGCCTCGCGCGCGAAAAGTCGTCGCCTGATAGGCTGAGGGCAAGAACCCTGCTCCCCAGTTGCCCGCGCCCCCCTTGCTGCCACGGGAGTTTTGCAGGACCACGAAGCCGGGCAAGCTCTGGTTCTCCGTGCCGAGCCCGTAAGCGATCCACGACCCTGCGCTCGGGAACCCTGCTCGAATCATTCCTGTGTTCATCTGATACATCGCCGGCCCATGCGCGGGCGACTCGGCGAAACAACCCTTGATGAGCGCGAGGTCGTCGACATGCCGGGCCAGGTGTGGCAGCCGGTCGCAGACCCAAACCCCGCTCTGACCATGTTGCTGAAAGCCAAACGGCGATCTCATCAAGGGCCCGGGGCTTCCGAAGAAGACATCGATCGAGCGGCCCGGGCATTTCCCGTGGTGCCGGGTCAACTCGGGCTTCGGGTCGAAGGTGTCCATTGCGCTCGGCCCGCCTTCCATGAACAGCCAGATCACACTACGTGCCGCGCGGGGAAATGCGCCGGCTTCGGAGCCATCGGCCCGTCGGATTGCACGTCCGAGGCCAGCAATCGGTCGCCACCGAGCAAGTCGGCCAGGGCAAGCATTCCGAAACCATTGCCGACCCGACTGAGGAATTGCCGGCGATTGGAAATCGCCCGATCGACCCGGCCGCAAGGGAAGCGAGACCCGTTTTCCGTCATCGCAATCGACCTCGCGGTTAATCGACGTACAAGAATTCGTTCAGCGTGAACAGCACGTGGCAGAAGTCCGTGAGCGATGCTCGATCACCTTCCTTCGCCAGGAACTCGCGCGCGGCTTTCTCCTCGTCGAGCCTGGGACTGCGGCTCAGTACCAGCTCGTAAGCGCGGCGCACGCGGCGATCCGTGTCCGCACCAGCTTCCCTCGACACCCTTTCGGCAACGTCGCGGGCCCGGGCGCGCACGAACGGGTCGTTGAGCAGCAGCAGATTTTGCGTGGGTACCGCCGTGGTGTTGCGCCGGCCGCAGGCGGCAGTGGAATCGGGTGAATCAAACACCTCGACAAACGGGTTCGTCACCGATCGCTTGATGAACGCATAAACGGACCGGCGCCAGTTCGCCGGTCCGTCACGAATGTCGGCTGGGTAGGCGTCCTTGCTTCGCGTCGCGATGGCCTCGGCGGGTATCACGGGGCGGAACGAAGAGCCGTAAACCTGGGGCGACAAGCGACCTGACGCAGCGAGCATCGCGTCGCGGATCGCCTCCGCCTCCAGACGAACCGAACGGCGGTGCCACAGGAGCCGGTTTTCCGGGTCGATGGCAGCCTTGGCCGGGTTGTGAGCCGTTGCCTGGCGGTACGCCGCGCTCGTGACAATCCGGCGATGAACCGGCTTGAGCCGCCAGCCGCCCTGAATGAGCTCGCGGGCCAGCCAGTCGAGCAATTCGGGATGGACTGGTTTCTCGCCTTGTGTCCCGAAGTCGTCGGGAGTGCGCGACAATCCCTCGCCGAAATGATGTTGCCAGATCCGGTTGACCGCGACCCGCGCCAGCAACCCGCCTGCCCCCTGCTCGACGTCGGTCAGCCACTCCGCCAGCGCAGCACGTTGATAGGTCGTGCCCTGCCCTCCATCGTCTGCATTCTCTGCGGTCGAGTGCCGGTCAATGCGATTCTTCGCCCTCGAGCGGAAGTCGTCGGCACCCGCGGAACCGGTCAATACCTGGAGAAATCCAAGAGTGACCACCGACTGCTTGTTCGTCACGCTGCCGCGACCAAGCAGGAAAGATTGGCTCGGCGTCGCCGCGGCGTCCAGTAAAACAATCCCTCGTTCAACTTCACCCGTCACCCTGGGCAATCGGGATTTGAGGGCCTCCCAGGTCATTCTCTGTTCTGGCCTCATCCATTCGAGTAAACGCTCATCGGTGGCCGCGAGGGTCTTCCCATATTTCTTGTAAAGCTCGATCTGAACCGGTACGAAGAAATGCTCGGGCTGACGAAGCCAGAACTTCTCCTCGTCGGAGAGTTTCAGTGCCGTCATCCGGTCTTCGCGGTAAAGTCGGCGCTGGGTGCGAAGCCATCGTTCCAGGTTGCGGTGTGGTCGAGAGAGGGGAGCGTCCTCGCGCCCGGCCGTGGTGAACGCCGCCAGCATCGAATAATAATCGCGCGTGGGAATCGGATCGAACTTGTGGTCATGGCAACGCGCACAGCCGAGCGTGAGGCCGAGAAGGGTTGAGCTCGTGGTCGCGAGCATGTTGTCCAGCTCGTCATAACGAATCTTCTCCTTGTTCTCCTCCGTATCAGCGGGCGTCGTTTCCTGACACGGCGCCGCCGTGCAGAAACCCGTTGCGGCGAGCGCACCGGGTTGCCCGGTTCGAGCTCATCTCCAGCGATCTGCCAGCGCACGAACTGATCGAACGGCATATCGTCGTTCAGGGCATGGATCACGAAGTCGCGATAGCGGTACGCCGTCTTCCGGTCGAGGTCCGACTCATACCCGTCGCTGTCCGCGTAACGGGCCAGATCCAGCCAGTGTCGTCCCCATCGCTCGCCATATTGTGGAGACGCAAGCAAGCGGTCGACGACGCGTTCATACGCGTCTGGACTCCGGTCGCCGGCGAACGCCGTGACGTCATCGAAGTCGGGAGGCAACCCGATCAAGTCGAAGGTCACGCGGCGAATCAGCGTCTGCCGATCGGCGTCGGGAGCCGGCGTCAGGTTCTTCGCCTTCCGCGCGGTATTCAAGAAATCGTCGATGGGATTCGAGACCGCACCGGCAGCCCGTGTCCGCGGGGGGCTGATCGGTCGGAGCGGCCGAAACGACCAGTGGTCGCGGTCAGCCTCGGTCACGACCATCGCCGAGCGGCCTCGGGTGACGGCCGCGCCTTTGGCTTCCGCCGGCCAGGAAGCTCCGGCGGCAACCCAGCGGCGGAGCAAACTCACTTCGTCCACCGAGAGGCGCTTCCCTTTTGGGGGCATGCGTCGATCGTCTTTATCCGACGAAACCCGCTCTAACAACGCGCTCGACTCGACCTTCCCCGGCACGACCGCCGGCTCGCCGGAGTCACCACCGGCCAGCACCGATTCCCTCACATCGAGCCGAAGCCCGCCGCGCTGTTTTTCGGCCCCGTGACACTTGAAGCAATTCCGCTCGAAAATGGGGCGAATCGTCGAAGCGAAATCCACAGGCGCAGGTTCATCCGCCATCGTGGCGTACTCGACGCACGAGAAAAGCCAGGTCATCGCGGCCAGGGCGGTCAGCCTGGCTCTCGCGGACTTTCCCTGCCGTCTGGTGATCGGTGGCTTATGGACAGGCATGGGAGACTCGGCGAAGTCGTCGAAGGAACGCTGCGCTTTGTGCAGTGCGTCTTCTCAATTCTCCAGAGAGATGAGCACTCGGTCAATCACGGCCGAGATCTTTCACAATCGCCTGGAACCCGCCAAACACGCGACGCATTCCCTTTACGCTGGCCGCGGATCAATTAAACAAGTACAATGAGCCCAGGTCGTCCACTGCCGGTAAACGCGATTGGTCGAGAGGGATGGATCTCGGTGTCGCTTCCCGCCGCCACAACTCACGTCGCCTCAAGGTCCCGTGTAACCATCGGGCGACACAGGAGTTTCCCTATGACGGCCAGGCGCTTCATCATGAACGCGGGCCGCACGACGAAGCAAGGCCAGCAGATCAATATTGGCAAAGATCACGCCGAATACCAGGCTCTCGTCAGCACACTGATCATGCATCCGGACGATATGAGAGAGGTCGGTATCGTCTCGGGAGGAACCGTCCGCGTCCGATCCGAAACGGGCGAGGGTGTCTTTCAATGCAAGGAGGGAAAGGTCCCCTCGGGGATGATTTTCGTCCCTTACGGCCCGCCAACTTGCCGCCTCATGGGCCAGGACACGGACGGAACCGGAATGCCTACCTCCAAAGGTTGGGAAGTCGAAGTCGAACCGATCACGGCCCAAGGCCCGCCGGAGCCTTCATCCGGGCAGCCTTCATCCTGAAGCTCTGCTCCGCGCGGAAAGGGCAACGGCGATTTCTTTCAAAGAATCGAGGTCGCGAGTGGAAAACTCCAGAAACCCGATCCATGCTCCCGAGTCCGAGACGACTCCGCTCCCGCAAGGAGCTGAGGTGGAGAAATCCCCCGCCTGGGAGTTGATCGAAGCGGGACGGTACCGGCCGCGCCGTATCAGAGGAAGTCTGCTCGGCCGCGAGCTGGGCTGAACGTTCGTCGTGCCGCCCGGTCCGGGCGAAAGCAAAACCCGTTAAGGGAAGATCCCGGCAAACCAGTCGTTCGGATTTCCTTTTGGCCCCCGATGTGAGGAACCCTGCGATGAGCCTGAAAATTGTACAGCACGCGACCTGCACCTTCTGCGGCTGCGTTTGCGACGATATCGAGCTGCACGCCGAGGGTGATCGAATCGTCAAAACGAAGGGCGCGTGCAGCCTGGGAGAATCCTGGTTCAAGAACCACACAGCGGAACGGCTCTACCCGGACGCGCTCATCAACGGCCAGCCCGCGTCGTTCGATGCCGCCGTGCTGGCTGCCGCCGATTATCTTCATGCGGCCAACATGCCGTTAGTTTATGGAATGAGCAATATCACTTGTGAGGCTCAGCGAGAGGCCGTGGCGCTTGCCGAAATGATCGGCGGAGTGATCGACAGCCACACATCGCTATGACACGGTCCAACGGAAATCGCCGCCCAGTTGGGTGGCAAGGTGACTTGCACGTTAGGCGAAATCAAGAACCGGGCAGACTTCATCGTATACTGGGGAGGAAACCCCGCCGAATGCCATCCCAGGCATTTCACGAAGTACACGCTCACCCAAAAAGGGAGGTTCGTGCCCAATGGCCGCAAGGGCCGCACGATGGTCTTGGTCGACATTCGTGAGACACCCAGCGAGCGGGCATCGGATCTATTCCTTCAGATCAAGCCGGGAAAAGACTTTGAGGTCCTCACCACTTTGCGGGCTCTCATCAAGAACCAGCCCGTGAACAAGCAGCTTGTGGAGGAAACGGGGCTCTCGCTCGAGCAATTACAGGACTTTGCCGACCGGATGAAGAACTGCCGATTCGGCGTGATCTTCTTTGGGATGGGCCTGTCGATGACCCGCGGTAAGCACATGAACTCCGCCGCCGTCCTGGCGCTGGCGGCCGAGCTTAATGCCTTCACGAAGTTCGTCGCCATGCCAATGCGCGGACACGGAAACGTCACCGGTTCAGACATGGTGATGCGGTGGACCACAGGCTATCCTTTTGGCGTCAATCTCTGCCGCGGCTACCCGCGTTATAACCCGGGAGAATTCTCGACGGTGGACCTGCTCGTTCGGGGTGATGTCGATGCCGCGCTGATCCTGGGCGCCGATCCCGGCGCGACCATGCCACAACCCGGCATCGAACACCTGGCCCGGATTCCGACCATCGTCCTCGACCCCAAAGTGACCCACACCAGCCGCCTGGCACGCGTCCACATCACCACGGCAGCAACGGGAATCAGCGCCCCAGGCACTGTCTACCGCATGGATGAAATCCCCCTACCCCTTCGACCGGCGCTCGAGTCGCCCTACCCCACCGACGAAGAGGTCATCCGCCGGATTCATCAAGCCGTCGCAGACAAGCCCCCATGGATACCTTCTGTGGAAGCCGAGATGGCCACGACTTCGCGCAAGCCGAGAGAGCAGCTCTACAGCCAACGGAGACCCCATGCTGCGAATCACCGGCGGGAAGATCTATGATCCCGCGAACGGCATCGATGGTGTGGTCAAGGACCTGTGTATCTCGGCCGGCCGGATCGTGTCGGAGGTTGACGGCGGCCGCGTGATCGACGCAACCGGCATGTTCGTCTTCCCCGGTGGCGTGGATATCCACACCCACGTCGCCGGCGCCGCGCTCGACTTTGCGCGGGCGATGACCCCTGAGAATCAACGCCAGGCCACGCCCTTCCTCCGCACTGCCCAGCGTCGTGCAGGAATCGGTGGCCCCACGCCCACGACGTTCGCCACCGGTTATCTGTACGCCGGAATGGGCTATACGACGGTCATCGAAGCTGCCGTCCCGGTGCTGACGGCCAAACACACTCACGAGGAGCTGCGCGACACTCCCATCGTGGATAAGGGTTGCTGCGTCCTGATGGCCAATAACGAAATTGTGCTCGACCTCCTCGAGGCCGGCGAAACCGAACGGGCCAAAGATGTCGTCGCCTGGCTGATCTGGGCAGCCAAAGCATACGGCGTGAAAGCGGTCAACCCCGGCGGGATCACCGCGTGGAAATGGGGGAAAGACGCCAAGGCCATGTTCGAGACGGTACCCGGCTATAGCAAGTTGACGCCGGCCGCGATCGTCGCGGGCCTGGCGCAGATCGTCGATCAGCTCGGCTTGCCGCATCCGCTTCATCTGCACTGTAACAACCTCGGTGCACCAGGCAATGTCATCACCACCCTCGAGACCATGAAGGTCCTGGAGGGATCTCGCGCACACATGGCCCATCTGCAATTCCATTCCTATGGCGGCGACAGTTGGGACACGATGCGCTCCGAGGCAGCTACGCTTGCCGAGTATTTCAACGCCCATCCCAATCTGACTGCCGATGCCGGTGCGATCCTGTTCGGCAACGCCGTGACGGTCACCGCCGATGGTCCCTGGCAGCACATCCTCTATCAGCTCACCGGCCGAAAATGGGGCAACCTTGACGTTGAGAACGAGACCGGTTGCGGCATCGTCCCCTACACGTACAAGGGAAGCAATCTGGTCAATGCCGTGCAATGGGCCGTCGGGCTCGAGCTCTTGCTGCTCATCAACGACCCCTGGCGCATCTTCCTGACAACCGATCATCCCAACGGTGCATGTTTCTGGCGTTACCCCGAAATCATTCACCTGCTCATGAACGCCGATCAGCGCCGAGAACGCGTCAAGGCGCTGCCCCCCAAGGCGCGTGCGCGCACGGTCCTGGCAGATCTCGACCGAGAGTACACGCTGTTGGAGATTGCCATCATCACATCCGCCGGGCCTGCCAGGGCCCTCGGGCTCTCGCAGAAAGGTCACCTGGGCTGTGGCGCCGACGCCGACATCACCATCTACAATGAAAAGCCGGATGGCGAGTTGTTGTTCCGCTACCCGCGCTACGTCATCAAGGGCGGAGAGATCGTCGTCGAGGAAGGAGAGATCCGCACCATGAGCAATGGCCGGGGATTCGTCGTTCATCCCGCTTACGATGAATCGATCGAGGCGTACTTGCGGCCGTTGTTTCAGCAGTATTACACCATGTCGTTCGAGAACTACCCCGTGGAGCTGGAACGCATCGAACGGCCGGAAATCCATCCCTGCAAATAAGCGAAGCCCGCCCGCATGATCGTCCTTACCCTGAAAGAACAGCCCACTGTGCCGCTCGAGGCCGAAGCCCTCTGCCCCGACGCGATCGCCGGACTGGCACTCGATCAGCTACGCAGCCTACCCGTCTTCCTGGGAAAGCGCCAGTGCCGCGTCGATGACTTTTTCGACGTCGAGGGCGACGGAAATGACGACCTTGAGATTCGAGGCGACGCCCGCAACGTGAAATGGATCGGCCGGGGGATGACGCGCGGCAGCATCTTGATCCAGGGCAACGCAGGCATGCATCTTGGTGCCTACATGAAAGGCGGAACGATCGAAGTGACGGGGAACACCTCGGACTGGGTCGGCGCCGAGATGTCCGATGGACTGATCCGGATTCACGGCAATGCCGGCGGTCAAATCGGAGCCGCCTACCGGGGAAGCCCCTCCGGCATGCAAGGCGGGGCAATATTGATTGGCGGCTCTGCAGGGCTCGAAGTTGGCATGCGGATGAAACGCGGCACGATCGCGGTCCGGGGCCCCGTGCGGGATTTTGCCGGCTTGCAGATGAAAGGAGGAACGATTTTCCTCATGGCCGGCGCCGAGATCCGGACCGGTGCCTGGATGGTCCGTGGCACGATCGTCTGCTACAAGGAAATCCAGATGCTGCCGACGTTTTCGTATGCCTGCGCGTACAATCCCGTGTTTTTGAATCTGTACACCAAGCACCTCGATGCTCTGCAGTTCTCAATCCCCAGCACAGGCCGAAATGGGACTTATCACCGTTTCATAGGAGATGCGTCGGTTCCGGGCAAAGGCGAGATCCTCGTATGGCAGCCGGGCGCCACCCCGAGCATCGAGTGAGGGCTCCCATGCCAGGTCGCCGCCTCCTTGCATTGGTTCTCGGCCTCGCCGCCACCGCACTGCCGGTCGCCGCGATGGCCGAGGACGGCTATCGCCTGTGGCTGCGCTACGACCGGCTCCCCCCGCAGTCGATCGACGCCTATCGCCCTCGGCTCGCGTCCACCGTCGTACCAGGTACCTCGGCGACCTTCGATGCCATCCGCACCGAGCTGGGCGACGGTTTTTCCGGGCTGCTCGGCCAGCCCGTCCCCGTCGCAGCAGACATCGATCGCGACGGTGCCGTCGTTGTGGGAACGCCCAGGAGCTCACCGATCATCGCCGGCCTCGCATGGGACCCGCGGCTGGCCCAGCTCGGGCCGGAAGGGTTCTTGATCCGTTCCGTCCGGCTCGGCGGACACGCCATCACGGTGATCGCCTCCCAGGCCGAAATCGGCGCACTCTACGGCACCTTCCATTTCCTCCGTCTGGTGCAGACGCTCCGGCCGGTCGACAACCTGGACGTGAGCCAGCACCCCCGGCTGCGCCTCCGCCTGCTCGATCACTGGGACAACCTCGACGGCACCATCGAGCGAGGCTATGCCGGGCGATCCCTCTGGGACTGGAAGGCCCTGCCTCTGGCGCCGGGGCGCGGCTCCGCGACTTTGCCCGCGCCAATGCCTCCATAGGGATCAACGGCTCCGTGCTCAATAATGTGAACGCCCGCGCCGCGATCCTGAGCGCCGAATACCTGAAGAAGGTGGCCGCCATTGCTGCCGCATTCCGCCCCTATGGCGTGCGGGTCTACCTCTCCGCTCGCTTCTCGGCGCCGGTCGAGCTGGGCGGCCTGAAGACAGCCGATCCACTCGACCCGGGGGTCATCGCGTGGTGGAAGGCCAAGGCCGGCGAAATCTACACGCTGATCCCCGACTTCGGCGGCTTCCTGGTCAAAGCCAGCAGCGAGGGCCAACCGGGGCCGCACACCTACCATCGCAGCCACGTTGACGGCGCGAACATGCTCGCCGCTGCGGTCGCCCCCCACGACGGCGTGGTGATGTGGCGCGCCTTCGTCTACGACCCCAAGCCGGGCTCCGACCGCGCCGCGGCCGCCTACGACTCGCTCCAGAACTTCGACGGCCAGTTCGCGCCAAATGTCCTGCTTCAGGTCAAGAACGGGCCCATCGACTTCCAGCCGCGCGAGCCCTTCCACCCGCTTTTCGGCGCCATGCCGAAAACTCCACTTTTGCTCGAGGTCCAGATCACCCAGGAGTACCTCGGCTTCGCCAATCATCTCGTGTTTCTGGCCCCGATGTGGCGCGAGTGCCTCGATTCCGACACATACGCCGAAGGCCCCGGCTCGACCGTCGCCCGCGTCGTGGACGGCACCCTCTCAAAACGGCGGCTGACCGGCATGGCCGGAGTCGCCAACACCGGCTCGGATCGCAACTGGACCGGCCATCACTTCGCGCAGGCCAACTGGTACGCCTTCGGCCGCCTGGCCTGGGACCTCGATCTCTCTTCGAAGCAGATCGCCGAAGAATGGATTGAGATGACGCTCACGCACGATCGCGAAGCCAGGATGGCCATCGAGCGCATCATGCTCGGATCGTACGAAACGGCGGTTGACTCCATGATGCCCCTCGGCCTCCACCACATCATGTGGCCGGGCCACCACTATGGCCCCGCACCCTGGTGGGCCCGCGACGTGCGCCCCGACTGGAATTCGATTTATTACCACCACGCCGACGAGCGCGGCCTGGGCTTTGACCGCACCGAGACCGGCAGCAACGCAATCAGCCGCTATCATCCAGCCGTCCGCGGCCGCTTCGCCGGCCCGGCCACCTGCCCCGAGCAATTCCTGCTCTGGTTCCACCACGTCCCCTGGGACCACCGGATGCAATCCGGCCGCACGCTCTGGGATGAGCTGGCAATCCACTATCAGCGCGGCGTGAGCCAGGTCCGAGTCGCACGCCGGCAGTGGGACGCGCTGGCCGGAGTGATCGACCCGGAGCGGCACTCCGACGTCGCCAGGCGGCTGGCCATCCAGGAGCGCGATGCGGCCTGGTGGAGAGACGCCGTTCTGCTCTACTTCCAGACCTTCTCGCACCGCCCGCTGCCGGAAGGCGTTGAAGCGCCGGCGCGGACGCTGGAAGAATTCAAGTCGAAAAGCCTGCTGCGGCAGGGTGTTCCGGACTCGAATAACATTCCCTGAGGCTCATATGAAAATCTCCGACGTCAGGGCGACGACTGTGACCGTGCCGCTCGAGGCGCCGCTGAGGCATGGCAACGGCTGCCACTGGGGGCGGTTCGTGCGCACGATCATCGAGGTCGAGACCGACGAGGGCATCGTCGGCTTGGGCGAGATGGGCGGAGGCGGAGAATCGGCCGAGGCAGTGTTCCGCGCGCTCAAGGGTTATCTCGTCGGCCACGACCCGGCGCGGCTCGAGCAGATGCGGTTCTTGATCGCCAACCCGACGGCCTCGCTTTACAACAACCGCACGCAGGTCCTGGCCGCGCTCGAGTTCGCCTGTCTCGACATCCTCGGCCAGAAGTGGGGCGTGCCGGTCTCCGAGATCCTGGGCGGCCGCCTGCAAGACCGCGTCCCGTTCGCCTCGTACCTCTTCTTCCGCTATCCGAATCATGACGGCTGCGGCGAGGTGCGCACGCCAGAGCAGCTCGTCAGCCAGGCGCGCGCCCTCAAGCAGCAGTATGGCTTCACCTCGCACAAGCTGAAGGGGGGTGTCTTCCCGCCGGAGTACGAGCTGGAGTGCTACCGCGAGCTCGCCCTCGCGCTCGAGGGAGACCGCTTCCGCTTCGACCCCAACGGCGTCTGGTCGACCGAGACGGCCATCTGGTTCGGCCAGGAGATCGAGGGCATCCGCAACGACTACCTCGAAGACCCGGTCTATGGCATGGCGGGGATGCGCCGGGTGCGGGAAAAGGTGCGCATGCCGCTGGCGACCAACACCATCGTCGTCAACTTCGAGCAGCTCGCGGCCAATGCGCTCTCGACCGCCGCCGACGTGATCTTGCTCGACACGACCTTCTGGGGGGGCATCCGCGCGTGCATCCGGGCCGCCGGCGTCTGCGAGACCTTCCAGCTCGGCGTCGCGGTGCATTCCTCGGGCGAGCTGGGCATCCAGCTTGCGACGATGCTGCACCTGGGCGCCGTCATCCCGAACCTGTCGTTCGCCGCCGACGCCCACTATCATCACCTCAAGGACGACGTGATCATCGGTGGCAAGCTCGCGTACGAGGGAGGCTCGATCGCCGTGCCGGCCGGTCCCGGCCTGGGCGTCAAGCTCGACCGGGAGAAGCTCGGCCTCTTCAGCGATCTCTACCGCCGGCTCGGCTCGTACCCCTACGACCAGGACCCGCTCCGGCCCGGGTGGGCGCCGACGATCCCGAATACCCGGTGGGCCGACCCCGCTGACGCAAGGCAGCCGGCGAACATCCGCACCTGAGCCGCCCGCCCGCAGGGTCAGAGAGAGACGCAAAGAGATGTCCACACCTTCGGACGACGTCGGGCCGCCTCGAGGCGAAAACACAAGCGCGGCGCCCGGCCACGTAAATGTGCCCGCGCACGCCGGCCGATACCGCTGGATCATCTGCGCTCTACTGTTCTTCGCCACGACGATCAACTACCTCGATCGCCAGGTGCTCGGCATCCTGGCGGAGCCGTTGCAGAAAGAGCTCGACTGGTCGGAATCCGACTACGGCTGGATCACGGCCGCGTTCACGGGTGCGTATGCGGCTGGCCAGCTCATCGTCGGCCGCTTGATAGACAGCCTGGGCACCCGCACGGGGTTCAGCCTCGCCGTGGTTTGCTGGAGTCTGGCGGCGATGTGTCACTCGGCCGCGCGGTCGGCGATCGGCTTCGGCATGGCGCGGTTCGCGCTGGGATTGAGCGAAGCCGGCAACTTCCCCGCGTCGATCAAGACGGTGGCCGAGTGGTTCCCGAAGACGGAGCGAGCCTTGGCCACAGGGATTTTTAACTCGGGCTCGAACGTCGGGGCAATCGTGGCGCCGCTCGTCGTGCCCTGGATTGCGACCCGGTACGGCTGGCAGTCGGCGTTCCTCATCACGGGCGCGACGGGCTTCGCCTGGCTCGGCTGCTGGCTGGCAATTTACCGCAGGCCCGAGCAGCACCCGCGCCTGTCTGCGTCGGAGCTGGCTCACATACGAAGCGACCCGGTCGAGCCGACGGTCGCGATCCCGTGGTCAAGCCTGCTCCGCCACCGCCAGACGTGGGCCTTCGCAGCCGGCAAGTTCTGCACCGATCCGATCTGGTGGTTCTTCCTCTTCTGGCTGCCGAAATTCCTCGCCCAGGAACATGGCATCTCCCTGGCCGGCCTCACGCAACCGCTCGTGGTGATCTATCTCGCCGCCGACGTGGGCAGCATCGGCGGTGGCTGGATCTCTTCGACCCTGATTCACCGCGGCTGGTCGGTGAACGCCGGCCGCAAGACGGCGATGCTCGTCTGCGCGCTGTGCGTGGTCCCGATTCTGCTGGCCGCGCGGGCCTCGAATCTCTGGGTTGCCGTCGGGCTCATCAGCCTGGCGACCGCCGCGCATCAAGGCTGGTCGGCCAACCTCTTTACACTCGTGTCGGACATGTTTCCGCGCCGGGCAGTCGCTTCGGTGGTCGGCATCGGCGGCTTCGCCGGCGCGGCCAGCGGCATGTTGATCGCTACCGCGACAGGATACCTCTTGCAGTGGACGAGAAGCTACGTACCAATCTTCTTCGTGGCCGCGTCGGCCTATCTGATCGCGCTCGCGGTCATCCACACGCTCGTCCCGGACCTCGAGCCGGCGCGTCTGCAGGAAGCGGCCGACCTTTAGCCCTTGGCACCCCGCTGAGTTCGTCCGCTACGCGGCGCTTCACTGATCGAAACCAATCTTCTGTTCCTTGTCATCCCATTTGACTTTCTTCCCGCTGCGCAACGCCGCGTTCCCGATATGGGCCGCCCGCGCGGCGGCCACGCCCACGCGGATCGGGGCATTGGGCTCGCGCCGGGTGCGGATGCATTCCAGCCAGTTACGCAGGTGGTCGGAAGTTCCCTCGTACTCGGATTCAACATAGATCTTGGGCTCCGGCCGCCAGCGACGCTCGGCCCGATTGAATTTTGGCCAGCCGCGGCCGCGATCTTCTTCATACAGAGCAAGTGCCGCCCGGCTGATTTCCAGCGTCGCCTTCGACCCGTAGAAGATGATGCTCCCGAAATCCATTCCCATCGTGTGGCAACCCGAGTAATTCACCAGAAATCCCTTGGGATATTCGAGCGTGCAGCTCAGGTTATCCGGACACTCGAACGGCCAGTCGTAAGCGTGGCCGATGCCGACAGCGCTCGATGGCGTGTCGCACTCCATGTACCAGTGAACGGTCTCGATCGCATGGGTCATCAAGTCCCCGAGATTGCCACTGCCAAAATCCCAGAACTGGCGCCAGATCCGGAACTTCAACTGATTGAAGGGCTGCTCGGGCGCCGATCCCAGCCAGGCCTTCCAGTCGAGATTGGCCGGAGCCACCTGACTTCTTGGAAGATTAGCGGCTCCTCTCACACCGTAATTCATGAACCAGAAGGCTTCAACCAGCCGCACGACACCGAGCGCGCCCGACGCGACGATCTGTTTGCCTTGAACATAATGAGGCCAACTTCGCTGCTGCGTACCCGTCTGCACGATCCGGCCGCTCTTCTCCACAGTCTCGATCTCTTCGGGACCTTCTTCGACGCGGTGCGTCACCGGTTTCTCGACGTAGACGTCTTTCCCCGCCGCCAGTGCATCGATGAGCATTTGTTTGTGCCAGTGGTCGGGGGCCGCGATGATCACGGCTTGCACATGCTTTTGATCCAGGAGCTTGCGGTAGTCGTGGAACTTGGCCGCGTTCCCGCCGGCCCTCGCGGCCGCCTGGTCGCGATGCGGCTCAAAGACGTCAGCCACGGCCACGAGCTCCGCGCCTGCCACGGACTTCGTCTTCCATTGCGGAATGCCGCCTTGAACCGGCTCCCTCGGTTTGGCGACCAGGTGATCCATCAACTGCGAGGCCCGACCGCCTGTCCCGATCACCCCGACCCCCACCCGGTCGTTGGCTCCCAGAATGTTTGCAAACGATCGGGCGCTTGCCGTCGCGAGCGCGACATGCCCCGCTCCGGCGCCGGCCGAACCCTCGAGAAACCGGCGGCGCGTTGTTTCGTCGTTTGTTCGCATGCTCGGTCTCCCCGGGGCAGTTCGCAACTGGCCGGATCGATCATTAATCTTCCAGCTCAAACTTTGGGCCCAGCATTTCTTTCCACTGCTTTTTCTGGCCCTCGGTGAGGATCTCTTCGAGCTTCTGGCCGTGGTCCTTGCGTATCTTCTCGATTTTCGGTCGAATCTCTTCCGGATTGCCGCCCGCGTGAACCTCCTTGATCAGAGGCTCGACTTTCTTGTGCAGCTCCTGCACGACGGCCATGAATTTCATCATTTGTTCTTGCGTTACCTTCAGTTCTTTCCGGACTTCGTCCTGGCCGAGGGCAAAGGCGCCCTCTACCTGCAGCGTCACCTGCCGCAGCCGTTTCAGTTGCTCGCCCTCGAGCAGGTCCTTCAATTGCTTGGCGAGCTTCTCCCGAGCGTTCTTCCTGTGCTCCTCGAGCTTCTTTTCACGGTCCGGCCCGGTCTCGTCCTTCAGGGAGTCGAGGAATGGGCCGGTTTCCATGATCCGCTCCATCAGATGCTGCATCAGCTTCTCTCTCTGCTCCTCGGAAACCTTGAGCTCGTCCAGGACTTTCTCGCGAAACACGATGAAGGGCGGGCCCAGGGCCTCCACGACCTGCTTGCGCTGTTCTTCGGGCACCTGCGCGGCGGCCTCCTGCAACGACTGGCCCCACCCGAGCGCGATCACGGCCAAACCCATCACGGCGGCACCACGAAAGCGGCTGCTCGGCATCGGTTTCTTCCTTTCCACATGTTTCGTGAACGGTACAGCGGAGTCCTTTTGATCTCCTTGAGTGTATTCTGCGTCCACCATGCTCGGCAACTTCCCTGAAATTCGCCCGGACGTCATTGACCGGAGGCGCGTGATCCTATTCGGCGCGCGCACGCGGCACTCGTGCGATCTCACCCACTTGCGTGAGCGTTCCGTTCGGTCCGAGGCAATATCAGCACTGAACCGGATCGCACCCGTGCCAGGTTACCCTATTACGTTCCGGTCCGTTTGATCTCGAACCAGGCGTTTGGCAGCCTTGCGATCGGGTTTCGTCACAACCGTGGGGATCCTTTTCCTGTTGTGGGTCGTCGACCGACCCGTTGTGGACGCGGGCTGCACGATCAGAGCCGGGCTTATAAAGGTGCTCGCGCTCCTCACAGTCGCCGATCCAGCGCTACTGCCGCGTCGAATCAGCTTTCCGGCGATCGACCGAAGCGGGACGGTGCCCCGAGCACGGCGCCGCCGTCTCTCCGGAATTTCCACAGCGGCTCCGGCGCGTCCAGAATCCAAAATGGCGAACAGTGGACAAAGGAATAGAAATCGGCGTTTTGGATATGATAGAATCCCCGTTCACAAGGCGCACGGCGGAGAGACGCCGCGCTGAGCTAGCGAAGCCCGCCGCGCCAATCGACCGACCGTCAATGGTTGCCCAATGCCCGACGCCCTGATTGAAAACCCGATCCTGAACTCCCCCTTCGCAGCGCCGGCGCGCCACTTCAAATTCACCGACGAGGGAATCACCAACGAGATCGTCGACGGTCGCCGCAGCAGCTCCTACTTCATCCCGATCGCCCGCCCCAAGAAAAAGGGAAAGCAGCTCGTCTTCGACACCGAATGGACCCAGGACCGCATCGAAGAAAACAAGAGCGTCAACCACATCCGCCGCCGAGTCGGAATGTGGCGCGAAGGCGGCCACATCGGCGTCACCCCCACAACCGCCTCGCTTCTGAAATACTGGACCGATCCCGAACGTAAGCGCAAGCTCTTCTTCTGCCAGATCGAGGCACTGGAAACGATCATCTATATCACCGAAGTCGCCAGGAAATTCGGCGACGCCTCGATCGAAGAAGACGTCCGCAAGGGCAACGACACTTCAAATCCCGGCCTCCCGCGCTTCGCCTTCAAGATGGCCACCGGTTCGGGCAAGACCGTCGTCATGGCCATGCTGATCGCTTGGCAGTCCCTCAACAAGCTCGCAAATCCCCACGATGCCCGCTTCGGCGATACGTTCCTGATCGTCAGCCCCGGCATCACCATCCGCGACCGCCTGCGCGTCCTGCTTCCCAACGACCCCGACAACTACTACCGGCTGCGCAACATCGTCCCCGGCCGCCAGCTTGAAAAACTCGGCCAGGCCAGGACCCTCATCACCAACTTCCACCCCTTCCAGCTTCGTGAGAAGATTAGCGCGGGCAAGGTCACCAAGGGCATCCTCGCCGAAGGCACGCCGGGCATCTTCACCGAGTCCCCCGACCAGATGGTCCGCCGCGTCTGCCGCGAGCTGGGCAACAAGAAAAACATCATCGTCATCAACGACGAAGCCCACCACTGCTACCGCCGAAAGCCCGAGGATCCCGAAGCCGAAGCATTGAGCGGCGAAGAACGCAAGGAAGCCGAGAAGCGCGACAACGAGGCACGAATTTGGATCTCAGGAATCGAGGCCGTCAAAGCGAAGATCGGCGTGCGGGCAATCTTTGACCTCTCGGCGACACCATTCTTCCTCCGCGGCTCAGGCTACCCCGAGGGAACGCTCTTCCCCTGGGTGATCTCCGACTTCTCCCTGATCGACGCCATCGAATCCGGCATCGTGAAAGTCCCGCGCGTCCCGGTCTCCGACGACTCGATGCAAGGCGACCAGCCCACCTACCGCGACCTCTGGGCGCGCATCCGCGAGCACCTCCCCAGAAAAGGACGGAAGACCGAAGAGCTCGACGAAGAGCCGAAGCTTCCGGCCGAGCTCGAAGGCGCCATCCAGAGCCTTTACGGCAACTACAAGAAGTACCACGCCCTCTGGGAGCAAAACGCCGACGCCCAGGCCAAGGGAATCACGCCCCCCGTCTTCATCGTGGTCTGCAATAACACGAATGTTTCGAAGCTGGTCTTCAACTACATCTCCGGCTGGGAAAAGGTGATTTCTGACACTGAAACCATCGTCGTCCCCGGCCGGTTGCCGCACTTCAACAACGAGAAAGACGGCGCGTGGAGCCCGCGCCCGAACACGATCCTGGTTGACAGCGAGCAGCTCGAATCGGGCGAAGGCATGAGCGCCGACTTCAAGAAGATCGCGGCTCGAGAGATCGAAGAATTCAAGTCCGAATACCGCGCCCGCTTCCCCGGTCGCAGCGCCGACGAGCTGACCGAGGAAGACCTGCTCCGCGAGGTCATGAACACCGTCGGCAAACCCGGCAAGCTCGGCGAGCACGTCAAGTGCGTGGTCAGCGTCTCGATGCTCACCGAAGGCTGGGACGCAAACACCGTGACCCACGTTCTGGGCGTGCGTGCCTTCGGCACCCAGCTCCTCTGCGAGCAAGTCGTCGGCCGTGCCCTGCGGCGAATGAGCTACGCCGCCAACGAGGAAGGCCGCTTCGAGCCCGAATACGCCGAGATCTACGGCGTGCCATTCTCGTTCATCCCCTGCTCGGGCGCGGTCGTCAACCCCAAGCCCGGCCCAATACCGACGCGGGTGCGCGCCATCGAGGCCCGGCCCGCCTGCGAGATAACATTCCCGCGGCTGCTCGGCTATCGCTACGAGCTTCCCACAAAAAAGCTCACGCCCGGGTTCACTGAAGACTCGCGGCTCGCGCTCACCACGGCCGACATTCCGATCAAAACGGAGAACGCCCCGATCGTGGGTGAAAGCAGCATCCATTCCCTGGACGACCTCAAGAAGCGCCGCACGAGCGAAGTCGCCTTTCTGCTGGCCAAGCTCACCTTGGAGAAATACTTCCGCCAGGACGGCGAGATCCGAAACGAGAAGACCGCAGTCCACCGATTCGAGAGCGAGGTCCAAGCCTGGCTGTTCCCGCAGGTGCTCGCGATCGCCAAGCGCTGGCTGGAAGGCTACGTCCACTGCAAGGACCACACCTTTCCACAGCTCCTGCTCTTGGTCGAGTTTGCCCACGACGCGGCCAACCGCATCTACGGCGCGATCGTTCGCGGCTCAACAGGATCACCGGATGGCCCGCCATCACTGCGGCCGATCCTCCGCCCTTATGACACGATCGGCTCAACCCGTTACGTCGATTTCGACACGACCCGCCCTGTCTTCGCCACTCGCGCCGACAAGTGCCACGTCTCACACGTCGTCGCCGACACGGAGAGCTGGGAACAAAAGATGGCCCAAACCCTGGAAGAAATAGACGAGGTGATCCGCTACGTGAAAAACCACAACCTCGGCTTCACGATCCCCTATACAATCAATGGCGAAGAGCACCAGTATCACCCCGATTTCCTGGCCGTGCTGGACGACGGCCGCGGCCCGCTCGACCCATTGAACTTGATCATCGAAGTGACCGGCGAAAAGAAGAAGGAAAAAGCAGCCAAAGTGATGACAGCACGCACCCTCTGGATTCCGGCCGTCAACAACCACGGCGCCTTCGGCCGCTGGGGATTCCTGGAGGTGACAGACCCATACGAAGTCCTGGAACAGATTCGTTCGGTCCTGGCCGGACGGCCCGAAAAAGTAGGTCAGGCATTAGCCTGACAATTACCGTACGAGGCGAGGGAAGCATCACAGTGATTACCGACCCATCGATCGAGCGCAACGGCATTCGACTGCCACTTGCCCGAATCGCAGAGATTTGCCGCATGTATGACGTCGTCGAATTATCCGTTTTCGGTTCGATCCTGCGCGACGACTTCCGCCCAGAGAGCGACATCGATTTCATGGCAGTATTCCGGCAAGACGATTACGGTCCATGGATGTCCAGGTTGCAGCAACTAGAGAAGGAGTTGACCACATTGCTTGGCCGCGCAGTCGACGTCGTTACGAAGGAAAGCGTTCTGCGAAGCGAGAATTGGATACGACGCAACCACATCCTCGAGACAGCTCAGGTGATCTATGGATCGTGATCCTGAAAGGATGTGGGATATCGCCACGACAAAGGCGAATCAACTCCTGGAACAATTGGAACCCTTGATCCCGCAGCGACCGGAGCCAACCCCCTGATGGCCAAAAAGAACCCGCCCGGCGAAACCAAAGTCGAGTCAACCCGCCACAAAGACAAGCGGAAGAACATCCCCACCGAAGAGCTGCGCAACTTCATCGCCGACGAAGAAGCAGCCCCAAAAACGATGCTCTACCCCCGCGACCCCTCGCTCGACCCCCAGCTCGTCTGGAAGGGGAAAGACGAGCAAGACCGCCAAGACCTGGCCGTCCCCATCGTGCCGGTCTACATCCAGGAGAAAATCCACCCCCAGGCGATCATCGACGATCTGCTCGCCCAGCGAAAAAAGGGCAAGCCCGAAGAACAATTGACCCTCTTCGCTGATTTCAATGGCATCGATGACTTCGACAAGAAGATCGACTTCTACCACCACGACCAGCACTGGTCGAACCGCATGATCCTGGGCGATTCCCTGCTGGTGATGACCAGCCTGGCCGAAAAAGAGGGGCTCAAAGGCAAGGTCCAGACGATCTACATCGATCCGCCCTACGGCATCAAGTTCGGGTCGAACTGGCAGGTGAGCACGAGAAAGAGGGACGTCAAGGACGGGAAGCTCGAAGATGCGACGAGGCAGCCGGAGCAGATCCGGGCATTTCGGGACACTTGGAAATACGGAATTCACTCATATTTAGCGGTTTGGCGAGACCGACTTATCGCAGCGCGCGAATTGCTCACGGAGGCAGGCAGTGTTTTTGTCCAGATCGGCGATGAGAACGTCCATCTCGTGCGGTGCGCTATGGACGAGGCGCTCGGCGCGGAGAACTTCATTTCAGTTATCTCCTGCGCAAAACGACCACAACCACCGGTCGATTCATGCCCAACACGACGGACTTCATCCTGTGGTATGCGAAGGATATCGAACGAGCAAAGTACCGCCCCTTATACGTCGACAAGCAGCCCGGTGACGCCGGGGCGACGAAGTACGATCAAGTCGAGTTGCCCGATGGAGTTCGACGTCCCCTGACGCCGGATGAGCGCGTCCATTTGAGGTCACTTGATTCGGACGTACGGATCTTTACGTTGGATAATCTGACGTCACCCCGCATCCGTGAGGCGCGCACCGGTTATTTCCCAATCGAACTCGGCGGAAGGTCGTACCTTCCTCAGCAGGGCGAGTGGAAGACTCACAAAGAGGGCATTCGGCGGCTAATCACCGCCAAACGCGTGCAGATCGGCGGAAACAATCCGCGCTATGTCCGATTCTTGGATGACTTCCCTGCCTACCCGCTGACGAACACATGGATGGACATCGGCGGCGTCCAAAGCCGGACGGACCCAAAGATCTACGCCGTGCAGACCTCGACGACCACCGTCGCGCGCTGCCTACTCATGACCACCGACCCAGGCGACCTCGTTCTCGACCCAACATGCGGTTCGGGCACGACCGCGTATGTCGCCGAACAATGGGGACGGCGCTGGATCACCATCGACACCAGCCGAGTCGCGTTGGCCCTCGCACGCACGCGGCTCATGGCCGCGAAGTACCCATTCTATTACCTCGCAGACTCGCAGGAGGGAATTAAAAAGGAAGCCGAACTGACCGGTCAGAAACCGCCGCCACATGAGACTGAGAACGACATTCGAAAGGGCTTCATCTACAAGCGAGTCCCGCACGTCACACTGAAATCGATCGCCAACAACCCGGATATCAAGGAGGGGATGAAGCGCAGCGAGATCGACCAGGCCATCGCGCGCCACGCCGAGACCGAAGTCCTGTACGACAAGCCCTACGAAGACCCGAACATTGTCCGCGTCTCCGGCCCATTCACGGTCGAAAGCCTGTCGCCGCATCGGATGCTCGCGACCGAGGAAGAGACACCGCGATCCCAGGCCAACGGAGCCCGGGAATCAGCCCTCGACTTCGCGACGATGGTCCTCGACAACCTGAAGAAGGCCGGAGTTCAAAACACTGTCAAGAAAGAGCGTCTGAAATTCGACACGCTCGAGCCCTTCGCCGGCACGTGGCTGCAAGCCGCGGGCACCTCGGTCGGCGCCGACGGCAAGCTCATCCGGGTCGCAGTCTCGATCGGCCCAGAGCACGGAACAGTCGGCCCGCAGCAAGTAAAAGAAGCCGCCAAGGAAGCGGTCGTGGGAATCGGCTTCGACATCCTGATCGTCTGCGGCTTCGCCTTCGACCCGCATGTGACCGAGGAGGCCAAACGCTACGGCAAGCTGACCGTCCTCCCCGCGAGAATGAACCCCGATCTCTTGATCGGGTCCGGTGACGAATCCCTGTTAAAAAACACCGGCGCCGGCAACCTCTTCATGGTCTTCGGCGAGCCAGATATCGACGTCCGCACGAAGAACGGCAAGGCGACCGTCGAGATCAAGGGCCTGGACGTCTACGACCCGACAACCGGCCAGATCCGCAACTCGTCGACAGACGACATCGCCTGCTGGTTCATCGACACCGATTACAACGGTGAAAGCTTCTTCGTCCGCCAGACCTATTTCACCGGCGCCGACGAGCCATACGAGAAGCTAAAGCGAGCGCTGAAGGCCGAGATCGACGAAGCCGCGTGGTCATCACTCTACAGCACCACAAGCCGGCCGTTCCCTAAGCCAGAGAGCGGGAAGATCGCGGTCAAGGTGATCAACCATTATGGGGATGAGGTGTTGAAGGTCATTTCCGTCTAACGCCTTGCCTGCGGACAACCCGCGCTTCGGGTTCCCACCCTGTCAGAAGCGGGGAGAAAGCCGAGGAGCCGACAGAATCCGAGAGCAAATCGCGACTCACGCCGCCGTCCCATTCAATGCGGCGAATCGCTACCTAACCCAAGAGCGAATCAAACATAGAGCCGATGGAGACTGATTCCGAAGCCGGGACCGCGCACTCGCTCGCGCACTCTTGCTGTTCGTCCGGTGTATCAGCGCTTTCGATGTTCTGCTCGATGGTCCGTATCGCCGAGTCAAAGGAAATTCCAAGCACCGTTCCGAGTCGCTCAACGTCATCCCGGATCGATATCCAAATGTCCTTGGTGTTCGGCCAAATGCTGGCGTTCGCTTCGCTCTCGACAAACCTCGCCGCATGGCCCAGGAACCCGCGATATTCATCGTCCGCAAAGTCGTCACGGTTCTCGGAAACCCAGGTCGACACGTCGACGAATTGATCGATTTGAGAAGCGCACCTATCCCCGAGGGTGAGGATTCGTCTTTTGAGCTGACCTCGCCACTTGCCCAAATGCCGAGCATCAATCCAGTCTTGCCGGGCCGCTGAATTCAGAACGCGTACAACCACGGGACAACCGGCGCGAGAAGAAGCTAGGGAGCCGAATGCGCCGTCAAGTCTTGACTTTATGAGAATTCGCACGGTGCCACGAACAAAAACCTCACAAAGCCTCAAGGCTAACAGGAGCTCGAGCCAATCAGCTTGCCCTCCCGATGTGGTCCGGCGTAGGGCATCTGCGAGAACGCCTTCGTCGAAGCGAATTCTCCTGCCAATGTCCGCCGGCTTCATTGATAGGAGCGCGGCCGCCGCCAGCCGTTCGACCTGGTCAAACCTCGTCGCCACCCTCAGGAGATCTTCAACGTCTCGGCTGTGCCTCTTAACCCAGCTATGGAGGAAATCAAGGACCGAGGGATTGTGCCAATGGACGAGCGGCTCATCCTTTCCCTCGGAGATTCGGATAAAGTTGCCTTCGAGCTCATTCAGCGATCGTGTGAAGTCGGTCGTGCCCCTCACCCATCCGAATGATCGAGATCGATGGCCGTAGAACGCCTCGAAGTCTTCTTCAAGCCGCGATAACGCCGTAGGCGCACCACACGCAAGCATTGCCAGAAGCAATTGACGGGATGCCTCAGACAAGTGTTCCTCGTATGAGTTCTCCCAAAGTTGGGACGGATCATCCAGGCGCGAGCGGAAAAGTTCTAGATAATTTGAAGGCTGGCAAGTGACGACCTCTCGCGCTGGTCACCATCTCGATCAAGCGAGGATTATAGTTTTCGTGGCCTATGATTCGGCGGTAGCCCTTGTCCCGCACCAGTGTCTCTATGTGCTTCCGCGGAAGCTTGTTGAAGTGCAAATGGTTGACTAGGATTCTCGCCTTCGCTTCCTCGTCGTAATCCTTGCACTCGACTACAAACCGGAAAATATCAAAATTCTCGTTCGCCAGTCGCTCGTGCTCGCGCTTCGCTTGAGCCAACGTGTACTCTCTCGTTGTCAGGATGAAACGCCTGTTACGATTCTGCGCAACCGCGCTCATAAGCTGAAGCAATGCGCGGTCCTCGTTCTTGCCCAGTCTCGGTGCACCGCTGAACTGGCCGAGAGAATCATCGTAGTAGAACAGCTGCCGGCACCGCCGGTCGTTACGGAAAGTCCGCGATGCTTCCGACACGTTTTGGTGAATCGTGACTAATTCCCAGCCGTTCATCAGGTGATCGAGGATCAGCACCTCGGCGAGCGTCGTTTTCCCGACTCCGGGCACACCGGAGATAATGCAGACTCGGTTCTTCAGCAACTCCGCCCTGGCACGCTCGAGAGCCGGGGTGCGGACAAAAAGGCTTAGCTTTTTAGAGATCGCCTCACGGGTCAGATTCGACTGAACGAAGACATCATTGTGGAGCGCTCGGCTGAGAACAGCCTCGGAAGTGATCCATAGCTTCGGATGGCGAGGCTCGATGTCGGTGTTCTCTCGGAGCAACGCATTCAAGTCACCCCTACCGAGAATGTCATGCTTTGACCTGCAATGTGGCGCCAGCGCTTTGTACAGCGTGTCGACATTTCCGGGAGTGAGCCCCAATGAAGTAGCGAGGATGTAACGTGCAGGCCGGAGCCGACCGAGCTTCTTGACCTCGCCGTCAACGTTTCTCTTCAACTGTGCAAAACGCGATCCCGCGTAGTGCTTGCACTGCACGACCCAGTCGTTCCCGACTGTTGGAGCGTGGCGAAGATCGACGCCGCCATCGCGCCCGGTAGTGAATCCCTGGAGCGGCACACCAAGGTGCCGCTCCAGGAGATCCTTGCAGAGTTCCTCGAACTCGTTTGGAGCGAGCGTCGAGAAGGTATGGTTGGCCATAATCCTGGTCTCCCGAATTAGGCGCGGCGCCCCGACGTGTCAATCGAGAACTGGGAGAATACCTGGCGCGTAGCCTGCCTTGCGCTCTCAGAGTCGCCTCACCGAAGAACCTTCGGAGAGCCCTTGCAAGCCCCGTCAGCTCGGGAAGCGTGAGGTCGTCACTTTGAAACTCGCGCCGGCAGAGACCGGCGAAACGAACGGGCATTTGCACGCCGCCTCCACAGAGTAACACGACACGTCGGTCGTAGAGCATGAGGGCGCGAATGACCTCTATCAAGACGTCTTTGTCCAAGCGCGGTCCGGCCGCGTCCGAGTGGACCTCGTGACCGGACACAACGATGACACTCGCCGCGCATCGCTTCATCCCGGCGATCGTTCGCTCAGAAGCGGAGTTCGCCTCGCGGTTGATCGCGATTTCGCTCCGGATCCCGGCAACCTCCGAAAGTGTCTCCACTACCTGCTTCGCAAGCGCACGGCTCCTTCCACCGGAACCAAAGACCCGCAGGCGCAGGGGCCGGCTCGACCTGACGACAGAGCGCCTCCTGGGCGGGTGGATCGACGATCTATTCGGTGCGGGCCAAGGATGTGTCCTGAATCGCGCTAAAGAAGTCGGGACAGGCGCTACCCAACCAGCACAACGGTCAAAACCGTCCAACCGTCGCAAGTTTCCCAAGCGGAGCAACGATCGCCACACGAAGAAATCATGCATACTGTAGCCAGAGGATTCTCTGCCAAATCCTCACGTTCATCACTTGTTGCGGGAGTGCGCGGCAAACACCAGGAGCCCAACTTGATCCCTGGCACCGAACTAATCCGATCCCTGAAGGCCATGTCGGCTGAAGACCGCGCGGAGATCCGGCGGCTGATTGTCGACGATACCGTGCGTTCGGGTCGGAAGAAATCGGTCAGTAACTACGGACTTACGCCTCACGAGGTTTGGCTCGAGAGTCTTACCGCGGAACAACTTGCGCGCTGGTACACAAACTCGCGACCATAGGAGCCAAGAACACGAAGAATTCGCGGAATCAGTCGTCATGCACAGAAACGCCGTGCTTAGCCATCGCCGAAATCAAGTTCGCGTGAGCCAAGCTTGCGACAATTCCAAAACTTCCAGGAACGCTGATCTTAATCGGACCGCAATTGCAGCCGGGCCAATGAAGATGCGTTTGGGGCACGATCACTGCTTCGGTTTCCACGGCAACTCCAATTACTCTGTGCGTTTCCGGCAAGATTACCGGGGCACCGCTCATGCCAAAATCAATTCCCCGGTCGATCGAATAATCCGCCCCGAGTTTACGAACGCCGCGGATACGGCTCGGGCACGATTTTGCAGCGACCAGCGCTGACGCGACCTTCGGCTTTAGCACCAGTATCCAGTTGTTCTGCACACTGATCGAGCAAACCGAAGTTACTCGAGGCATTCCTGTGGGGGGGCCAAATAAGTCTGAGTGCGGATAGCCGAAGCAGTAAACGAGATCCCCTTCGTTAGCTTCACGCCTTGAAACGGAAAGATAAGGAAATCCGCTCTTGCCAACCCGTTTTGCCTTCAAGATCGCAACGTCGTGATCTACGTCGTCAAACACAAGTCGCGCACCAGCGATTCGGCGGATTCCACCCTTGCTTCCGTTCGGACGTACAAACGTGATGCGGTTGACGTCATCGCGAACCGTACCGCTGCGACCGTCGGTGACCCCTAATACATGGCGTGCGGTTACGAACAGCCCGTCTGCCGAGATAAAAAAACCCGTCCCCATCGGAGTGAGCCGTCCATCGCGTTTCGGCTCGGGAAGCATGACGCAGAATGTCGCAAGCCTTACTCCGGGGAGTGAGTCCTTAATTACCAATCCATCCTCCTTGGCGATTGCCATTTCCCCGATCCGAACCCCAAGCGTAGCATCCACCGGCCGCCAATAAAAAGGACGCTGGCTTGACCCAGCACTAGCGCTCGTACGTACACTATTGCAATGAACCGACGCCTAACCCGCAAGCAAGCCGAAGTGACCCGGAATCGGATTCGCCCGATGGTTAACTTCGTCCACCGCTCCCGAGAGCGAATGAGGCGACTCGGATTCGATGAAGACGGCTCGATCTATCACGCGATGGTGAAGGATTACGCCACGCTCCTTGAACTGAACGCCGGCACGGCGAAATGGGCATCAGAGAATCGGCGGCTCCCTCAGGAGGCGGGAGACTCGGAGCTAGCCCTGGTCTAGGCCTCTCGCAGGTCTGGAGCAGACGACGCAGCGCCCTCCCAGGGCTTCGTACGCCTGACGGAAGAGGCCAGTGGTCTTCCGGTTGACCCGAACTTGGCGGTACTCATGCGATGGGCAACGGATTTCCGGGGTCAGCCGTGATCTGCTGCACTCGCCGCCGCATCAATTCGACGTCCGTCAACTCCGTGAACCGCTCACCATCGTACAGGAGGTCGCCCAGATATCCCTCATGCCCAGACGGAGCACGGAGATGCACGGCAATGTTCCAGCGGCGTGAGCCACCCTCGCCCTTCTCCTCTCGGATATCGGCGACGTTCCAGAACATCGGGCGCTTCGCCTCGAACAGCAAGTAGATCTGCGCCTTCTTGAGGATCTGCTCGTGTCCCTCATCAGGCTCACGTGCCTTCTGCCGTCGCGTCGCCTCGGCGGCCTCTGTCCGCGTCCGTTCACGGTCCTTGCTGACCATGGGCGATCTTCCTATCCACTTGTCGTCAAACAGAGGAACGGGGCGGAAAACGGTTAGCTCAAACCTTAGTCTAAGACCCTGGCATCGTTCAAGCAATTCAGGTCTTTGGCTATGGCGGCGAGCGGGAGTGGAGGAAGCTCACTCTCGGCGTGGCTGCCTGCGTCGGCATGATGAAGCTGATCGAAGGCAGCCGGCACAATTTGTGGTGGCGAGACTTGCGAAGGAAAGTCCGAGAAGGCAAGCAAGAACAGTTTCAAGGCTTGCCCGTGCCCCATCTGCCGACGAACCTGCTCCTTGGCTTGGCCGTGCGCGTCGTCCAGCGCCTGCTGCAACTGATCCTCGTCCGCGGGATCGCTCTTCGAGCACAAATCGGCCAGAATCGCGAAATCACGGTCGATTTCTTCAACGGGCATCTCCGTGTCATCCGCCTTTTCGATTCGCAACGGCTGACCGTCTCGCCAGTCGGCCGGCAGCGGCTCGAGCGCTCGGACCTCACCACGACTTACAACGGCCTTCACCACGGACCTGTCCTCAAAAAGGGCTCTCTACGACGTTATTCTACCTTTCAACGGCACTGCCTGCCTACGCATCGCGCCACTGTCCTTCGACCGAGGGACGGAAACCAGGACGCGCCTCGTTTACGCCGCGCAAGGTGTTGATCTTCAGGGACGGGAACAGGGAAAAGCCGTTGACTACGCGGCCCTGGGGAAGATAACACCGCTTCTCCAGACGAGACAATCCCATCACCCCAGTCCTGGGCGACCAAGCCGACGAGCTTCCTGATTAGTTTGGTTCAAGCGATTCACCCCGCTCGCCGCTGCGCGACGCACGCGGGCGGCTTCCTGGTTGCGCCAGTCCACCCGATGGGCTAGAATTCACCGATGACCGAGGAGCCGCCGAAAGACCCCGCCGATCATGCCGCAGAGTTCGCCCAGCGCTGGTCGGATAAGCTCGACGAATATTGCACCATCCGAATGGACGAGCTAGGAATTCCCATTGACAAGAACGGCGAGCAAGACCCGAATCGCCCAAAAACGTGGCGAGCCTTCGTCCCTGAAGAGAGGACTGGCGGTTATACCAGCACGGGCATCACCGTTAATTCCGGTTGCCTGAATCCGGAGCTGCTGAAGGGCAACAAAGGCGGCAGAATCTGGCCGAAAGCACGGCTCAGGGATAGGATCGACTCGACCATCGCGCACGAATGGGCGGAAGATCAGACCATGGATCATGGTGAGGCGCTCAAGGCGGCGGCGAAAACGGAGTTGCCGGTCAGCGACGGGGCCAAGCGAATTCTGAGAGCGATGGCGAGGTAGGTTGCAGGCTGACTCATCCCTGCGCTAACGCGGTCGGATTCGAACCGGCGGCCTTCGCTCGCTCGCAACGATCGTGCTCCTTGGCCACACGACCGCATCCCGCAACCAACCCGTCATGCGTCCCCTTTCGCGCGAGCGATTCCCGCAAGCTCGAACCTCCGCTCATAGCCCCAGTAGGTAAGCCGATACGCCGCCTCCCGCCCCCCGACGAACGAATGCCGAGGGATCATGATCCTCGCCGCGACCAGTTCCCGGTAGGCCGGGCGATTCTCCTCGGTCACCTTGCGATCGCCCGCCAAGTGGAGGCGCAGACGTTCTCTGGCCGCCTCCGACAAATCGCCATCCGGCGGTTCGTACCGATCGCGTTCGATCCGCTCCGCTTCCCGCTCGAGAATCTCCTCACGATGCTTCATCCCGTCTTCGGTGAACCGGTAGTCGGTGTCCGAGCCGGGTACCGGCTCCATGACCCCCGCGGCAGCCAGCTCGCGGTAGGCCGGCAACCGGCTGCCCGGCACCTTGGACCGATATCCCTTGATTTCGAAGCGCAGCACGGCGACGGCGTCCGGCGAGAGGGCGATCTGCATGGTGACCTCCTTCAGCGCGAATTCTAGCCGAACCACGCGGGGCGTGGAACGCCAAGCCACGTCACTGCTCAAATGAATAGACTGCCTGCTTCACTGGCGTTAGCGACGGCGACACGATCGCAGTCCTCACGGCAGACGAGCAAGGGCAAGGACAGCCGCCGCAATTCCGGCTTGGAGTTGGTCCGTTTGGCACACGAGGCACAGGTCGGGAGGTTAGTGGAAGCATCTTGAGGATGCCAGACACCCACCGTCCGCGTGCCGGGCTGGTATTGGCTGACAAGCATGCGGCCGCGCGAGTCCGCTGCGGATGAGGCGGCGACTGTCAGCCATCACCTCTCGAACACCAGCCACACGATGGACGGCTGGACTACGCAGCACCAGCCCAAGGATGGACGTCTGGAACCCCCAGCACAAGGATGGATTTCTGGAACCCTCCCATCTGCCGACGAACCTGCTCCTTGGCTTGGCCGTGCGCGTCGTCCAGCGCCTGCTGCAACTGATCCTCGTCCGCGGGCTCGCTCTTCGAGCACAAATCGGCCAGAATCGCGAAATCACGGTCGATTTCTTCAACGGGCATCTCCGTGTCATCCGCCTTTTCGATTCGCAACGGCTGACCGTCTCGCCAGTCGGCCGGCAGCGGCTCGAGCGCTCGGACCTCACCACGACTTACAACGGCCTTCACCATGGAACTGTCCTCAAAAAAGGGCCCTCTACGACGTTATTCTACCTTTCAACGGCACTGCCTGCCTACGCATCGCTTCACTGTTCTTCGACCGAGGATGCCAGACACCCGTCCGCGATGCCAGACATCGCGCCAAGAAGCTCAGAGAAGGTGGATCATCTCAAATGTGAAACCTTCTATTGGAACGCTGCGGGTAACGATGAACTCCCCCCGCGTGTGTTGCGCAAAGCTTCCCCCCCTTTTAGTTAGCAGGGGGGGCCAGGGGGGGTGGGACGCAAGCGGTGTCGCAGCCGAGCCGCTGATCCGATCGACCCGCCACGTGCAAGCGACAGCCCCCCGCACACCTTTCCCCCCCTTGCAAAGGGGGGGCCAGGGGGGGTGGGGTGCAAGCGGTGTCGCAGCCGAGCCGCTGATCCGATCGACCCGCCACGTGCACACCGTACAACCCCATTGTCCGCCATCCCGCTCGCTGGTATCCTGCCAGAATCATGGTCCCCCATCTCCCAATCCGGGAGCACAGCCATGATCGACTCAGAACGGTTCAAGCTCCTTTACGGCCCGTACCTGCCCCCGAAATGCAGGATCGGTGACAAGCTGCTCTGCGAATACCGAGACCGGGAGGTCACGGTCCGCGGCGTCACCGGTGGTCGTATCCAATGGCCGTGCGCACGAGGTCCAGGACCTCAAGGCCCAATCGTTTGTGGCAGCCTGATCCAGGCCGTTCGCACAGAATCAGAAATTGCCGTGGCCTACCACTGGGGTGTGTCCACGACCACAGTAAAAAAATGGCGGCGGGCGTTGGAAGTGGCGGCCGTGAACAACGGAACCATGTCGCTCTACGTGGCATATGGTTACGAGAGGCTAGCAACGCCGGAGAACAAAGCGAAGACAAAGGAGGCAGCCGCCCGCCCTGAGGTTCGTGAGAAACATCGTACGTCCCACGTCGGTCGTCCCGCGCACCCGAAAACTGCCGCGGCACTTCTGGAAGCCGCTAGCCGGCCGAAAACAGAAGCATGGAAACGCGGACTATCCGCTCGCTCACGAAAGATGTGGGAGAACGCCGAAGAATTTGGACTTCGCGCTCAACACGCATGGTCTGACGAAGATATCGCTTTACTCGGTACGAAGAGCGATAAATCCGTCGGCGAAATCTTGGGGCTTCCCCAGCACGTTGTCGTTTACAAGCGTAAGAGCCTGGGCATCGAGGCAAACGTTCTCGAGCCCTGGCAGGATGACGAGATTCGCCTCCTCGGCACAACCACTGACAGAGAAGTCGCCCGAACACTCGGCAGGTCTCTGTCGTCGGTTCGTACGAAGCGTTCCAGGCTAAGAATCCCAGCACCAATATCAAGCTGGACCGACGAGGAGATTGCGATGCTAGGCACCGATACCGACCAGGAAATCGGCCGTCGGCTGGGAAAGCATGCGCGAACGGTCCGAAAAAAAAGAGAGGCACTCGGAATCCCAGCCTTTCTTGCTCGCTGGACCGAGGACCAGCTTCATTGGCTCGGCCGCGACACGGATTGGGCAATCGCTCAAGCTTTGGGCCGCTCAGAGGGGGCAGTGCGAATACAACGTGTCCTACGCGGCATGCCCGCCTATCGGCGGAAGGACTGAGCCGCCTCGCTCGCATCTCACCTCCACGGCGCAAGTGCGGCGAGCGACGGCATATCAGAGGTGACCCAATGGAATTCCCCACCGACGTCTGCGTGCTGAGATCCAACGACATGATCGACTGTCCGTTTTGTGATCATGGGCGGGTTCGTTGTGCGGAGTGTCGCGGCAGCGGTTTGGGAGGGCCGTCGGATCTCGCGACATGTCCCCGTTGCAACGGCAGCGGCTGGTACAATGTCGCGAAACACCAGGGCTGTCACCGATGCGGGGGAGACTACCACAGCGGAACGGGGCGCGTCCGGCGCCGTGCGCGTGTTGTCTCGGCACCGGGCGAACGGAATGCAACCAGTGCCAAGGGGTAGGCACGGTCCTCCTATGCCGGGCTCTCGCCCACTTTGCTCCCGTTGAGTTAATCTCAAAGGTCGCAGACGTAATGGAAGCGTGCTCCGACGTTGACGATTCTTTCGTCATTGAACGCGGCCGGACGTTGCACAACGTATTGCGCTCGGTCTACCAATCCGCCACGGTCGAATGCCCGGAACGCGTTACCGAGATTTTCCCCGAGCAGATTATGCAGATGATCGAGCACGCGGAGGATCGGATTAGGGGGAACTTAAACGGGTAGTTGCCAATCCAAGAGCACAGCCATGATCGACTCAGAACGACTCAAGCTCCTTTACGGCCCGTACCGGCCCCCGAAATGCAGGATCGGTGACAAGCTGCTCTGCGAATACCGAGACCGGGAGGCCACGGTCCGCGGCATGACAGGTAGCCGTATCCAATGGCCGTACGCCAGAGATCCAGGATCTCAAGGCCCAATCGTTTGTGGCAGGTTGATCCAGGCGGTTTTCACGCGGCCGGCACCGGCCCGCCCAACTCTCCGGGGGTGGCGATCATGAGCAATATTTACGATCGTCCTCGACACACGATGGAGGTCCTGAGCCATATTTATGACGACCTCTGGAAACAGGTCGAAGCCTTGCGTGCCCAGCGCAGGCAGTACGGCAACTGGCCGGGCTGGTGTTTCATGCCGGCAGACCTTTTTGAAAAGATTGTGGGCAAGGGCTTGCCGATCCAGGCCCCAGAGCAATACAGGCTTCTTCCTTTTCTCGCCGCGGTCGCTGCCTGGCGGTGGACGAAGGGGATCTACCGGTTCGACCCTTCAACCTTCGATGCTCTCTGGAACACTCCCGTTACCGGCGAGATTCCAATCGACGTCCTGTATTGCCTGCCCGAATGGTGCGTCTTTATCCCGACGCCCGACAAGAACTGGCACGGCAGTCGTCTCAACGGCTTCTTCGCACATCTCAACCAGAATCGGAAAATGCGGCGAACTGAGCTGCGCCTTTTGCTCGACCTCTCGCTCCCCGACGGCACCTACGACGAAGTCGGAATCCCGATCATTCTGGGCCGGGGTGGCATTGCCGAAAGCTTGGCCTACGCGCTTCAGTTTAGTACGCAACCCAATCCCCTCACGAAGCAACTGACCGAGCAGGAACGGGCGATGGAGATGAAGGAAGTGCCGTCGCTTGTGTCGCTGGTGCTTTATCTGTGCTCAGAAAATGCAGAGATCCGACAAAGCGGCGGCGGCGATCGCCGTCCCGCCTACCCGCAACCCGAGAAAACGAAACACGGACTGCGTGTGTATGCGGCGGATCGTCCGACTCATTGGGAGGTCGGATATCGCCTAGGCACCGCCTTGAGGCGAGCTTGGACAGAGCGGGGCTCGGCGGATGACCCGACCGGAACCCACGCGCGCCCGCGGCCCCACATCCGCCGTGCCCACTGGCACTCCTATTGGGTTGGCAAATGGAATGAACCCGACGCTCGAACCGTGGTCTTGAAATGGCTGCCGCCCATCGCGGTCAACGTGCAAGACGTTGACGATCTGACAACAACGGTGCGTGATGTGGGCCACGCATCCGTCACGCAAATGACGCACTGACTTCGGTTGACCGACTGCTTCAGCCTCGCTTTCAAATTCCCAAAGCGCGGCGGGCACAGCGGCACGACCACTACGCCCCGCTTTGCGTTCTGTGTGCACGCGGGGCGGTCTTCACTGGGGGCGGAAAAGGTGTCCGGAGCGGAAAACGTGTCCGGAGCCGAATAGCTGCTTTCCGTGTTCCCACGTCGACAGCGATCCGGTCGTCGCCTCGAGCCTTTTGGCTGACCCAAGCAACTAAATACCATTTGCGATCGCCCTCTCATCGAAGTTAGGCAAGCAATCGCGGGCGCGTTGCGTCCGGAGCCCGAGACGATGCCGCCGGGCTGCATTGCTGTGCCCTGTCCGGGCACTCCGCTGCGGGTCGCTGATCGATGCCGATTTGACGCGCGCCACCCGATTCTTCCAATCGAAACATGCACGCTACAACACGATGCGTGCTCGCGGACTGTCCCACTCCCTTCGAGCGCCGTTATACTGTAGGCATCGATCAATCACAGCCGAGGTGGACCAACCATGATCACGCCCACAATCGATCGCCGATTGCCAACCCGCGCGGTGCGGCCGCGTGTGGTTATTATCACGCTGCTCATCGCTGCCGGCATCCTGGCGGTGCTGGCTGCCCTCGACCTCATCGGTGTCGGGAACTTCCACACTTATAAATATGAAATTCGCGGCACCATCAGCAGTGCCTCGGACGGCACGCCGCTGAGCGAAGTGATCGTCACGCTGAAATTAAATCCACTGGGTCGGGCGACGAAGTCGGCGTCCGAAACGCTGCACGCCGTAGAGGGATCAAAGGCAGATGGGTCATTCCTGATACAAACCCAAATCAATAGCTACGAGTTCAGGAAACTGCCCAAGTGGGTCCTGCACCTGACCAAGCCCGGCTACGCAGAGACGCTCGTGGATATCAGCCAGCACGGCGAGCCCAAATCCGGCTCGTCCCCTTACCTGATCGCTGTGGCGGCTTGCATGCGTCCCGACGCATCCAACGCCGCGCCCGCGCCACAACCCGGAAACTGAAATCGTTGCTCAACCATCGCAGACAATGGGAGTCGTCGTGCGTCGTGTGCGCCGTGCTTTATCCTTGCTGTCGATGGTACTCATCGTCGCGGCGCTCGGCGCTGACTTCGTCGGCAAAGCCCACATTAGACCGGGCAGTGTGAGCTTCAGGGAATCCTACACTCACGTCCGCCGCAGCAACGACTTCGCCGACCTGGGCATGGATGAATTGGCCCTGGCGGAGTTTGATCAAGCAGCGAAGCTGAAAGAAGACGCGCACCTGAAGTGGCGTCGCGCGGGCCGGTTGGCCCAAGCCGGCATGGTCCTGTTCGTCCTCGCCCTGGGTTGCTTCGGCATTTCTTGGTGCGCCGGCGAGCGAGAATTCTCGTTTTGGTTCTTGGTTCTTTCGATCGCGTACACCTTCATGTTCATCATCTTGATCTGATCGCCCACTTTTGATCTGGCGTATGCCCGGCCGTTCTCCACGCGGGCACACCCGACACACCGGCCGCCGTCGGCCTGCGATGGTCAGTCGACAGCGAAGCGCAGGCGGTCGCCGAGCTCAATCACCCCGGCATCGCGGGCACCCACTTTTTCGCGCATTGCACCCGACGATCGGCAGAATCTGACCTCGGTCGATCAAGACAGCCGAGTTTTTTCCGATTTCCGGCAACTGATCTGACCCTTTTGTAGATCGTTTCAGTTGTCAGTTGTCAGTTGTCAGTTGTCGGTGGTCAGTGGTCAGTTGGTCGTCGGAAACGCGTTGTGGGATTCGTGCAAATGGACGATTCGTTGCGGTCAATGGCGGCGATCGCGGTCGGGCATGTAAGGGGTGGCCCTCGCGGCGCTCAAAGGAGCAAAACGCGACGAACGAACCCAAGCGGATCAGGTGGCTGGGAATGCATAAGTTAAGGCCAGAAGTGTGATTGCATCAGAAAATCAAAACGAACTGGGACTTGACAACGTGGCTGGAATTCGCAAACGAACCCAACGGGGGGAACGGCGGAAGGCGGAGGGCGGAGGACGGGAATCAGGAGTACGAGTACGAGTTGGGATTAGGATTGGGATTGGGATTAGGATTAGGATTACGAGTAGGAGTACGAACGGCAGAGAATTGCTGACGCGGGGAGAGGCGGGAAACACTGCGGACTCGGGGAAGCAACGGCAACGGCGCGCTGGAGGTGGAGAGGCTCGCCGCGTATCCGGGTGGCGCACGATGGCTAGCGTTTTCGCGCTAATTGCCCCGATTGTGTCATTGCGATCGCGCCGACGGTTGCAACGGTTGTGACCGGAAAAAAATTTTCGGATTTCTTGACCGAAAGAATGACCAAATCCAGAAAACCGGCACATATTATTAATGTGTCCCGAACGCTGACACTGGAGTCGGCGCGGGGCACCAAATACCCAGGGCGATGCCCTGAGCTGATTTGTTCTCGCCTTTCAGGCGACGGACCACGATGTACATCCTTTCTTCTTTTAGCAACTCGATCGTCATTTCTGCTGATCATTCTTGGAGAGAGGGCGTTCATTGTCGGATGCCCGATTTCCCTCCTCGATCTGCCAGCGAGTTTCAACCGTTGAACACCAGTTGGCGAAGAAGTCATTTCATTGCCCGTTCAGGGCGTGCCGGCCAGCAAAAGTCCCCCGGGCTGGGAACCGCCAGGCAGAGCGGGGAATTTCTCTCTGGGAGTGCCAAAAAGTGCCAGAAAGTGCCATGAGTGAACAACCTCAAAAGAGTATGAAAACCCAACTTGCCCTTGCAGTTGCGCAGGGCGCAGTCCCTCGAGAAGTGGGCCGCACAAAGCGGAGTGCCACGGCGAACGGCCTTCCGGTGGGCGAAGGAACGCGAAGTCCGCGGAGTCGTCCAGGCGTATCGCCGCCGTGTCATCGATCAGGCGGTCGGCCAGATGACCAAGCTTTCCACCCGGGCGGTGCACACAATCGGCTGGCTTTCCGAGGAAGGCGATTCCCATGCGATCCGACTGAAGGCGTCCCGGGCCGTTCTTTCGGACATAATCAAGGTTTCCGAGTTCTCGGGATTGGAAGAGCGCATTACCGAGATCGAGGACAAGCTTGATAAGCGGGATGCCGCCGTGGGCAGCCACATCTGGAGCCCGGCGCCGGCCAACTATGGTCAAGGTGCCACTCCGCCGTGATGCTTCCCGTGACACCCATCGCCAGGGATCGGCTGGTGGCTCCCGGAGTTCACAGTCCGGGCATTATGTTAGCAGCAGCCAGGAACTGAGCCATTATGGCAGAGCCAGTTGAGCCATTCCGCGACTGCTCGATCGCGGCCAGTGGCTCTCTCAATTCAAATTCTCCGTATTCTTTGAAGAATGTGCTTGACGATGCTCTGCGGACTTATAAGAATGACGCGGGCTGATTCTAGGCAGTCGGGTTCAGATCGATCCGAGTTGCCGGCCGGCAACCGCCTGAGAGATCCGAGTTGCCAGAATCTAGCACGGCACATCGGACATGACGGAAGTGGCCCTCCCACTGATTGCGCTCGTACGCATAATCGCATAAATTCATAATGTGGCTATCATTGTCACATGGTCTCTGAGCGGAGAAGGCTCAGCTCGGGCTCGGCAAGAGGGGCCGCCCCTCCCACCTTCACCCTCGTACCGCCCGGTCGGGTGAGGGCGATGCGAGGGTGAAGGCGGGAGGGGCTAACGGGGAGCACTTGGGGGATAATGAAGCGGAGCTGATAACTGGGTGTTGGATCCCTGGGCCTTCGATTGGCTCAGATAAAGTGACAAAACCTGGGGCCACGGCTTCCCTTCCTCCGCGGCAAAGGTGCTGACGTACTCCTTCTCCGTTTCCACGACCGCCGCGATGCACCGAACTGGTTAACCAATGACTCGCTGGGCAACGACGCCGGTGGCTCAATTTGGCCGCGATAATGGCTCAGTTTCTGACCGCTACCGACAGGCATTATGATGTCGCCCCGTTTCCGGGGCTCAGAAGATGGGCGACGGGGCGCGATTTCCCGAGGTTATAACCTCGTTGACAGCATTCTTCGCGCGCCATTTGATCCGACCGCTTTGTTCCGGCGTCTGCCATCCGCTCCGACTTCAGGAGCCTGGCTGGCGGCTCGCATTCGCGTGACTTTCGCCGGCATGAGAGCTGCCCCATTCGCATGGAACGCCGTTATACTGAAGTCGTCGATCAATCACAGCCGAGGTGGACCAACCATGATCACGCCCACAATCGATCGCCGATTGCCAACCCGCGCCGTGCGGCCGCGTGTGGTTATTATCACGCTGCTCATCGCTGCCGGCATCCTGATGGTGCTGGCTGCCCTCGACCTCAGCGGTTCCGGAGACTTCCACACTTACAAATATGAAATTCGCGGCACTGTCAGTAGTGCCGCGGACGGCACGCCGCTCGGCGGAGTGATCGTGTGGCTGAAGTTAAACCCACTGGGTCAGGCGACGAAGTCGGCGAACGAAACGCTGCACGGCTGGGTGTTATCAGAGGCAGACGGTTCATTCCAGATGCAAACCCAATTCAATAGCCACGAGTTCCGCGAGCTGCCCAGGTGGGTCCTGCACCTGACCAAGGATGGTTACGCAGAGACGCTCGTGGATATCAGCCAGCACGGCGAGCCCAAATCCGGCTCGTCCCCTTACCTGATCGCTGTGGCGGCTTCCATGCGTCCCGGCGCATCAGACGCCGCGCCACAACCCGGAAACTGAAATCGCTGCTCAATCATCGCAGACAATGGGAGTCGTCGTGCGTCGTGTGCGCCGTGCTTTATCCTTGCTGTCGATGGTACTCATCGTCGCGGCGCTGGCGCTGACTTCGTCGGCAAAGCCCACATTAGACCGGGCAGTGTGAGCTTCAGGGAATCCTACACCCACTTCCGTCGCGGCAACGAATACGCCGACTTGGGGATGGATGAATGGGCCTCGCGGAATTTGATCAAGCGGCGGAGCTGAAAAAAAATGCGCACCTGAAGTGGCATCGCGCGGGCCGGTTGGCCCAAGCCGGCTTGGTCCTTTTCGTCCTCGCCCTGGGCTGCTTCAGCATTTCTTGGTGCGCCGGCGAACGAGAATTCTCGTTTTGGTTCTTGGTTCTTTCGATCGCGTACGCCTTCAGTTTCATCATCTTGATCTGATTTTTCGCGCCTCGCCCTACGATCGGCAGAATCTGACCTCGGTCGATCAAGACAGCCGAGTTTATTCCGATTTCCGGCAACTGATCCGAGCCTTTTGTAGATCGTTTCAGATAGAGACAGCGACGCGCTGCGGAATTCGCGGCGAGTGCACTGTGCGGGTTGATTGTTGTCTGGCAGGCCGAGGACCGGAGGGCAGAACAATGTGGAAGGACGGAGGACGGAGGAGATGAGCGGGGTGCACGCGAGTGTGGCCATGTGTCAAAAGGCGGCGGCCCGCGGCGCGGTCCAAAGAGCAAAACGCGACGAACGAACCCAAGCGGATCAGGTGGCTGAGAATGCATAAGTGAAGGGCAGAATTGTGATTGCATCAGAAAATCAAGACAAACTGGGACTTGACAACGTGGCTGGAATTCGCGAACGAACCCAAGCGTGGGAAGGGCGGATATCGAGGCGGAGGATGGAGGGCGGGAAACACTGCGGACTCGAGGAGCAACGGCGACGGAGCGCTGGAGGTGGAGAGGCTCGCCGCGTATCCGGGTGGCGCACGATGGCTAGCGTTTTCGCGCTAATTGCCTCGATTGTGTCATTGCGATCGCGCTGACGGCTGCGACCGGAAAAGAATTTTCAGATTTCCTGATCGACAGAGTGACCCAAACCACGAAACTCGGCGCATATTATGACAGTGTCTCGATCGCTGCCATTGGAGTCGGCGCGGGGCACCAATCACGTCTCGTTGCCCGTTCAGGGCATGCCGGTCAGCCTTGGCCCCGGGCTGCGAACCGCCAGGCATAGCGGGGAATTTCTCTCTGGGAGTGCCAAAAAACAGATCGGGCCGCGGCGGCCCCCTCTCGGCCCGTGAACTTGGGTCGAGAAGGATCTGGTTTGGTTTACCTCGTTGTGTCTACGCTACCGTACGGCGGCGCGCGTCAGTGGCCGTTGGCACGTTGGTGCTCTTAGCCCGACAAAAAGCATGGCACGAGAGGCTTCGACCTTGTCATTGGTGACTTGCCACGCCGGGTTTTTCCGGCGTGGTATTGATCCCGTTGGGGAGACTATATCGTTCTCGATACCCCTCTTGGCTCGCGGCGCCTTGTCGTTTCACCACACCTACCCGCGAAGCGGAGAGATCCCATGCTCGTCCTCAATGAAGAACCGAAGAAGCCACGCAAGCCCAAGAAGCCAAGCAAGCCCAAGGAGCCGACCAACAAGCCGCGGGCCAGGTCGCTTCCCGTCCCCGTCCCCGCCTCCTCCACACCGCTCAGCGTCGTTAACCCAGACGCGGCCGGGATTGATGTTCATTCCGACATGCATATGGTCTGCGTTCCCGCTGACCGCGACGTCGACCCGGTCCGGCAGTTCGGCGCCAACACCGCCGATCTTCAGGAGATCGCCGCGTGGTTAAAGAAATGCCGCATAAAAACCGTCGCGTTGGAATCCACCGGCATTTACTGGATTCCTCTGTTCGAGCTCCTCGAATCCGAGGGCTTCGAGGTTATGCTGGTCGAACCGGGACAGCTTTCGCGTTGTGGCGCACGCCCCAAGACGGACGTACTCAACGCGCAGTGGATCCAGCGGTTGCACTCCTACGGCCTCTTACGTGGGTCGTTCCGGACTCCGGACTCCGTGTTGGCGCTGCGTGCCTATTCCCGGCAACGGCAGATGCTGGTGCGTTACGCCGCCGGTCATGTCCAACACATGCAGAAGGCCTTGGAGCAGATGAACGTCAAACTGACGGAAGTCATGAGCGACATCACGGGACTGACCGGCATATCGATCATCGACGCCATTCTGCGAGGCCAACGCGATCCCATCAAACTGGCCAAACTGCGGCACGGTCGCTGTAATCACAGCGAGGAGCAGATCGCTCTTGCGTTGGAAGGGACATGGCGGCCCGAACATCTCTTCGAGCTGCGGCAGGCGCGCGAGTTGTACCAGTTCCATCATGGGCAGATCACCGAGTGCGACCAGCAGATTGAAGCCGAACTGGCCAAATTCAAAAACCAGGCCGGAGAGAAGACACAGACTGGTAAGAAGCGCACGCGTGGTCGCAAAAGCAACGATGCCCGCTTCGAGGCGACGGGCCCGTTGTTCCGGGCATTGGGTGTAGACCTGACAAAAATCGAGGGAATCGACGTGGGCACGACTCTGACCATTTTGGCCGAAATTGGCGTGGACGTCAGTCGCTTTCCCACGGAGAAGCACTTCGCAAGTTGGCTGCGTCTCTGTCCCACCCAGGATGAGAGTAACAAGACCAAAAGGCGTCGCGGTCATCGCCAAGGGAAGAACCGAGTTGCCATCGCTCTGCGGATGGCCGCGCAGTCGGTGGGCAAGACAATGACGCCCTTGGGCATGTTCTACCGACGGATCAAGAGTCGAATGGGCGGGCTCGGGGCCGTCAAGGCGACTGCACACAAGCTGGCCTGTTTGGTATACAGGATGCTCAAGCACGGCGAGGAGTACGTGACCCAGTCGATGGAGCAGTACGAGGCTAAGATCAAAGCTAATCTGTTGAGGGCGCTGGAGCAGAAGGCGAAAGCGATGGGATTCCAGCTCAGCCCGATAACAACGCAATAGCACAATTGATCGAGGCCGTCCGCGCGACTGGTCTGTCATTACGCTCAACGCCGCGAATCCCTTCCTCGCGTATTTGTTGATACTGGGGGCCTGGGGGATATTTGCGCATGGTTGGCTACGAAATCCACCAACGAACCGCGGACGATCGAGTCATGCCGTTGATAACCGCGTGGGAGTTCATGGGGAGTAAGAGTAAGAGCAAGACACGAGCGACTCAGGCTGACGACATTCGCTTGTCTCATTGATCGCGCACGGGCGGTCGAGGTGACCATCACTCTTCCCTCTACCATGAAAAGGCATTTTTCCTTGCGATTTTCGCGACAGATTGCGCGCTTTCTGGACGGGCGAAAATGGGCACATTCGCGGGCGATCGGCGGCCGGACGGGTGGGAATTAAAACGTGGCTGGATCGCGGGTTGTGCAGATCGTTCTGGGAGGCCGCAGTGCGCACGCCAGCTTAACCGGCACTTTTCAATTCATATTGAACATACTCATCTTGTGCGATATGAAAACACTGGTTAATTCGTTTTCTTGCTTGAATTTGCGCTTTTTCGAGGATTTAAAAAGTTCGCAGGGAAGTTGGAGGGGGCGAAAAAATATCACATATTAATATAGACGGACAATGCGAGGCGCGTTGCACGCGCGGGGCCGAGCCGGAAGGCATCGCGAAAGCTCACGTTCTCTGGACGACCGACGGTGGTGGTTGGCCCCCGGCTCAAATCTCGATCTCGAATCCCCACTCGTCCGCCTCAAATCTCAAATCCCAACAAAATGACCGTGTTCCAAGCGAGATCCTCCATGCGAATTTCAGAGGCCAGAACCAGCAACTCGAGGAACAACGAGGTGTCAGGCGGAACGTGGGGTTTCCCCTCTAATGGGAGCCGGAGCGCGTCGGAAGCGGCTTCGGGAAGCAGGTAATTTACACTGCTGTACGGCGGAGGGCGCAGGAAGACACGCTCTTTGGCCTGTGCCGCGATTGACAAGATGGGTGAAATGTGGATAACTCACCGCCCGCCGGTGGCGCGGTCTCAGGCGACCGGCACGATCATCTCGTGAGGAGGATTGATGGCGAGCATCGATCGCCCGGCTTCCAGGGTGGCTTTTGAGCGTATGCGCGCGCTGCTCGCGCGTCTGTGGCAGACGATCGCCAGTGCGCGGCCCGCGGTGAGGTGGGGACTGGCCGCGGCGGCGTTGCTGGTACTGGGCGCGGGCAGCTACTGGGGTGCCAGCACGCTGTCTCCGTCGGGTGTGCGCTACCTTGCTTCGGGCAAGCGGTTTTCCTCGGAATCGCTCATCACGGTCGGTCGTGCGCTGGAAAAGCAGCGTGTTGCGTATCGGATCGATGACCTGCGGCGCGTCGAGGTTGCGTCAGACCAGTTCGAGGAGGCGGCCGAGACCTTTGCGAAGCTCGACCTGGGGCCGCCCTCGATCGAAGATATTCGCAAAGTTTCGCAATCGGACGGCATATGGGACGGGCCGATCGAGCGGGAACAGAAGGAAAAAATGAAGCTCGAGCGCATGCTGGAGAAGATGATCAGCGATCAGGAAGGCGTGCTCTCGGCGGTGGTATCGATCGATCGTCCCCGCTCGCATGCGTTTTCTCGCGGCAGTGCCAAGCCCTCGGCGTTTGTTTACGTCGAGACCGACAAGGGCAGGGCGGTTCCGTCGCGGAGCGTGCAGGCGATTCTCGGGTTCCTGGACGGCATGGTTCCGGGGCTGGAATCAGGGTCGATCACGGTCATGGACCACCGCGGTATGCGCTACCTCGATCCCGGCAATCCGGCGCTCGGGGACCACTCAAGGAACCGCGCGCGGGAAGAGGAAATCAGCGAGGAGATCCTGGAAAAGCTCGACTGGATCAAGGGAGTGCGGGTGCAGGTGCAGGTGATCACGCCGCATGCGGGCGAGCTGGCTGCGATGAAGGCCAGCGGCGCGGGAAGAGCAGGCGCGAGACGACTGCCAAGGGAGCCCGCCCGAGAGCGGCACATCCCGAGCCTGGGCTGAATCACGCCGGCGGGATCAAGGAACACCCGAGCATCCCCCATCAATTGATGGCAGCCAATCAACCGCTTTCACTCGATGGCACTGGAGAGCTGAGCGCGGCGATGGTGCCGTCGCCGGCTGGGTCTGGCGGCTCGGCAACGGCCCGAGCGGCGGCGGCAAAGTCAGAGGGTATGACACGAGCAATGGGTGAAGGCGGGACAATGGCAGAGCCAGTGCCACCCAAACCGACGGTTGATGCTTCGAAGGAAAGTGGGCGGGTGGTTGTGAATGTGCCGCGGAGCTTCTACCTCAACATGGAGATCCGCGGCGACCAGGGAAAGCCCTCGCTCGACGAGCTGCGGGCGATGGCCGAGCGAACCGAGAAATCGATCCGCACCGCGGTCGCGCTGTTGCTGCCCGATTCCGATTCGTGGAAGGTTGAAGTGGGCACATTTGCCGACGACGTTGCTCAGAGCCGGGCCACGGTGCTTCCGGATCCGAGCGATTCGCGGCAGCGACTGCTGGAGTGGGGAATTCTGGGGGCGGTCGGCGGGGGCTTATCCATACTGGCGATCGCCGGGTCGGTCATCCATCTGGCGCGTAGACCCTCGCGGGTGCCCGAGCAGTTGGCCGGCTCGCGGCGGTACCATGCGGGCTCGGTCATGCAGCCCAGCCCATCCGAGCGGGTGCGCGAGCTGATTCAGCGCAATCCGGAAGCGGCGGCGAGCGTGCTGCAGCGATGGGTCGGGCAGGGGGGCCGCTCGTCATGACAGCGACGCGCGAAGAGACCGAAGCAGCCCGGGTGCGCGAATCGTCGCGCGGCGGCGTTCTTTCCGAAGACCGTGACGAGACTGACGGGGATGCAGGTTATTCCTGGGGCGCTCACGCGTCGGAGATGGCGGCGGCCATTTCACCCGTGCGGAAGGCGGCGATCGTGCTGGTGAGCCTGGACCAATCGCTGGCGAGTCAGCTTCTGACGCACCTGGACCGCGCTGCGGTCGAGTCGGTGACATGGGAGATCGCCCGGCTGGACCGCGTCGACCCGGCGGAACGGGCGGCTGTCCTCGAGGAGTTCTACGGATTAGGGCTGCGCAGGCTGTGCTTCGTTTTCGACGATCTGGTCCGGATGAGCGAGCAAGACATCCGCACCGCACTGGACGAGGAAGACACGGACACCTGGGCGCTGGCGCTGGCCGGCGGTGCGGCACCCGTGCGCGCCAGGGTGCTCTCGGCGCTTCAGGTTTCGTTGTCCGAACGGCTGCGCAATGCACTCGAGCGGCTTGGTCCGTTCCGGCTGTCGGATTCGGAAGCGGCGCAGCACGAAATCGCCGAAAAGCTGCGCCGGCTGTATGACCGCGGGCGCATCAGCCTGCCGGAATCGAGTGGTAGCGAGGAAGTGCTCATCTAGGGGGGCGATTTGATCGATCGAATCGGGAACCGATTCGATCGATCAAATGAAATGTTTGCGCGGGGGTTGGCGTCCGCGACTGGTCGAGATGCGAGAGGAGCTGCCGTTGCTGCGACCAAATCGAGCGCGCTTGGGATTGCAGGCGGGTATTGCGCCGATCGTGGCGCTTCTGCTTGGCGCGGGCGGCTTGATGGCGCGTGGCGAGGGGCCCGCGCCGGCAGGAGGCGCGAGGGATTCAAGCGGGGCAGCCTGGCGCGACGGGGTCGGCGGCAGAGGTGACCGGGGAAGCGGGGACGGTGGACGATCGTCTCAGGCCATCATCGAGGCTGCTGTTGCCGCGGCATGCTTCGAGCGCGGGCGGGGCATGCGGCTCGGACGCGTGGTACATGGCACTGGCGAGTGTGGCGGTGGTGCTGGCTGCGGCGGGAGGGCTTGCCGTGGCCGCGCGCCGGTTCAACCCGAGACCGGGGGTAGGGGCGTTGCACGTCGTCTCGCGGGTGAGCCTTTCGCCCAAGCACACTGTTTACCTGCTGCGCGCCGGCGGACGCGTTTTGCTGGTGGGAACCGGGCCGCAAGGTGCTCCGGCGCTTATCAGCGAGCTGGATGACATCTCGGCGATTGCGCCGGCCGGCGGGCAAGGAGACGCGTCATGAATTGCTCCAGGTTGCGTGGATCGATCGCGCGGGCGGTGCTTGCATCGGCGTTCGCTCTGCTGGCGTTCGGCATTCTGGCGGCGAGTCGGCGCGCGCAATCCGGGTCGCAGGCGACAGAGTCACAACATCGCGATTCAAGAAAGGGCGCGACTGGAAACGCAGTGGGAGACGAGCGCACGGTGAAAACGGCAGTGGCACCGTCAGGCCTCTCAGCAATCGAGTCCAACCGGCCGGCGGAGCTCGACGAGTCTTCGCCTGCGGCACTCCTGGGCCGCGGCGATGACACGATGCGGACTGTGAAGACGGTGGCGCTCTTCGGGCTCATCTCGCTGGCGCCGATCGCGCTCCTCATGGTCACGGCGTTTGTGCGGATCAACATCGTGCTCATGCTGCTGCGGCAGGCGATGGGGAGCCCGCAAGTACCGGGCAACCAGGTGCTCACTGCGCTGGCGCTGCTGCTCACTGCGCTCGTGATGCGGCCGCATGCCGAGCGTGTTTATCAGGATGCAATCCGCCCTTATGCGTCAGGCGAGCTGTCGGCGTCGCAGGCCTGGGACGCGGGCAGCAAGCCGATCAAGCTGTTCATGGTCGATCAGATCATTGCGACCAAGCATCAAGAGTACCTCGAGTCGCTGTATGATTACGCCGTGCCCAGGAGCCCCGGGCGGGCCGACACCGGTCAGATCAAGCCGGAGGACCTGCCGCTGCACGTGGTGGCGCCGGCCTATCTCTTGAGCGAGCTGACGACGGCGCTCCTGATTGGTTTTTTTATCTATTTACCTTTTTTGGTCATTGATCTGGTGGTGTCGTCGGTGCTGGCGGCCACGGGGTTATTCATGCTGCCGCCATCCCTGGTGGCGACGCCGGTGAAGTTGATTGTGTTCGTGCTGGCTGACGGCTGGCTGCTGGTTGCGACGATGTTGCTCTCGAGTTTTGCGGGGGGAACGGGAGGGCCGTAGTGAAGGGGTCGCGACAGGACGAGTTGAGCAAAGCCCTGGACACTAGCCCGACGCGCCAGCGGGCGCGCCGGCGCTGTCTACTGTACGGTGCGGCCAGGCTCCGTGCTGGCGCATTTTGATGTTGCGCTGTATTTGTCCTCGCCCCGAATGGGGCAGTCACAAGACAGCCCAGGGCAACGCCCTGGGAGACCACGTGAACAAAGGAGGGATTCGCCCTGAAAGGGCGAAAGAAGCCGTCCGAACCGCGTGGGCCGGAAACCGCGCGAGCGATTTCGACATCGCACGAGGTTCCCCGATTGTGCCGCCCTTTCAGGGCTTGAATATGGTCTGAATTCGGGAACCCAGAGCGGTGCCCTGGGCTGGTTTGTTGTGCCCTTTCAGGGCAAGAACCAAAATTGCAAACATCAAAACTGGCGCGTCGGGTTGGTATTTTGCGGTTCCTTGGCCTTGACCAGTCCGCGAGAAGCAAAGGGGTCCCGCCGGTGGAAATGAGTCATACGATCGACTGGACGCGCGAAGCGCTGCGGATGATCTTGATCCTGGGTGGGCCGCTCCTGGCTGCGGCGCTCGTGGTCGGGTTGTTGATCAACGTGGGGCAAACGCTGACCCAGTTGCACGAGCCGGTTGTCGCGCTTGTTCCGCGGCTGGTCGCCGTCGCGCTCGTGCTGCTGTTGATTCTTCCCTGGCTGCTCTCGCGGTGGGTCGCCTTCGCGGTGGAATTGTTCCGGTCGATTCCTGACATGCTCTAGCTTCATCGTTGGATGTTATTTCGATTCGCGGAGAACTGAATTGTGCCGTGGGAGAGCGGGGAGCTTGACTGGTCGTGGGTGCTTGGCCACGCTGCGGTGGGGGGGCTTGTGCTGGCGCGGGTGCTGGGGCTTTGCCTGACGGCGCCGGCGCTGGCGATTCCCGAGCTGGACTGGCGGTTTCGGATTGGTCTGGCTGCGGCGCTGGGGCTGGTCTTGATTCCGGTGGTCGAGCCGTCGATCGCTGCCCCCGCCGGCTGGCAGAGCGTGGCGGCGTCGTGGTTTCTGGAGCTGCTCGCCGGCGCGGTGCTGGGCTACCTGGCTGCCACGATTGTTGCGGGAGCCCGGATGGCCGGTGAGCTGGTGGCCGCACAGGCCGGTCTTTCGACCTCGACGCTGCTCGACCCGGAGACCGGCGAGGAGATCGGGCCGCTAGGCCGGCTTTACGGGTGGATTGCGATGGTCGCGTTTCTGGGGCTGGGCGGCCCGCTGATCCTCGTCAAAGTGCTCGTCGAGAGCTATCAAGCGATTCCCGCGGGAGGCCTGGTGATTTCGGCCGAGACCGCCAGAGCAGCTTTCGCACAGCTCGGGCATGCGCTCGAGCTGGCGCTCGAAGCTGCGGCGCCGGTGGCGCTGGCCCTGGCCCTGGCGGGAATGATCATGGGATGGCTCAGCCGCGCGGCTTCGTCACTTCCGTTTGTCGCGCTGGCACTGCCGATTCGCACGCTGATCGGCGTCGTCTTGATTCTGCTCGGTCTGTCCACTTTGTACGCGACACTTGCGCAGGTGTGGCAGGTGTACCCGTGGGGCCGGTGAGCCGATTCGTTGAGTGAGGAGCGAGATGTCCGACGACCGTACGCAGCCGCCTTCGAAACGCCGGCGCCAGATGGCGCGAGAGCACGGGCAGGCTGCGCACAGCGCGGAGCTCACGGCGGCTGTGGGCTGGCTGGCGGCCGTGATGTTGCTGGGATTCTTCGGGCGTGACCTGACCGTGGCGCTGGCCGCAGCGGTGCGCGGATCGCTGTTGCAGCCGGCGCAATTGCCCGATGATGCCCTGGCGGTCGCGGTTCATGTTCGCAGGCTGGCGCTGGGAGTCTTGTGGCCCACGTTGATGATTGTGGGCGGTTTTGCGGTTGCGGCGTTCGCGGCACACCAGGCTCAGGTGCGTGGGTTGTGGGCGGCGTCGCAGATTGTTCCGGACCCGAAGCGGCTCTGGAACTTCTCGAAAGGTCCTGGTGTTTCGACGCGGATCGTTCAGTCTTCGTGGTCGGTGGCGAAAGGGATCGTCGTGGTCGCGGGCTCGGCGCGGGTGCTTTCGGCGGGCTGGCAGGATTTCCTGGGGCAGAGCCGTCTTGAAGGGCCGAAGCTGGCGGAGGCTGCCGGGCAGATCGTGCTGCGTACGTCCTGGATGCTGGGCGGGGTGCTCCTGGCTTTGGGGTTGGTCGATTATGTGCTCAAGTACCGGCGTTTCGAGGCGATGCTGCGAACGAGCTCCGAAGAGCAGCGAGAGGACCAGCGGGTGATGGAGGGAGACCCGGCGGCGCGGGCGCAGCGCCAGCGCGTGGCTAGAGCGATGCGGGGCGATTCTCCCGAGGTGCTGGCCGGCGCGGCGATCCTTTTGAACGGCGCGGCGGGGCTCTCGCTGGTGATCGCGGGTGGCCCGCCTCCGCGGCGCGTGTTCGTGCGAACGGTCGCGAAAGGAGGCTCAGGCTTTCGGTTGCGGCGGCGAGCCGAGGCAAGCGGCCTTGTTCAGATCGAAGACGCAAGCCTGGCGCAGCGGCTGGCCGGCCGGCCCGCGGCTGGCTCTGCCATTGCGGCGGAGCTGGTCGCCGACCTCGCGGCGATCTGGCCGGCTGCCTGAGGCGATCGGGCAAACGAAGGGGAAGAAAACCGGTCTGCGCTGGCGTGTGGAGTGTGCCGGGGTCTTCACATTCGGTCTGGACACACACGTCGATCGGCGGTATCGTCCGGCCCACACGTCTCAAGACTCTGCACTTCCGGTTCGTCGTCACTTCAATCGGCCGATTGGGCCGGTTCCGCTTCCGTTTGCGTTTCTACCCCGGGCACGAAGCCCGCGGCATGTTTGAGGGTTGTGGAGGAAGAGGATGCCTCCCAGAACGCCTGAGCGCGGATGACGCCGGTTCCGGCGGAGGGTATCTCCGCGGACTGGTGATGCCGGTGGCCTTGATCGGTGCGATCCTCGTGCTGGTCGTGCCGGTTCCCGCGGGTGTGCTCGACATTCTGCTATCGGCCAATTTGACGATCGCCGTGGTCGTGCTCCTCACCACGCTGGCGGTCCGCTCGCCCCAGGAGTTCAGTGCGTTTCCCACAATTCTGCTCGTGACGACGCTTACCCGGCTGGTACTGAACGTGGCGACTGCGCGGTTGGTGCTGACCAGAGGAGGCGAAGAAGGCGTGAACGCCGCGGGCGAGGTGATCCGGACATTCGGCTCATTTGTCGCCGGCGACCAGGTGATCGTGGGGGTGATTCTGTTCTCGATCCTGGTCGTGATTCAGTTCGTCGTGATTACTCAGGGGGCGACTCGAATCAGCGAAGTGGCGGCAAGATTCACGCTGGACGGGCTGCCCGGGACGGCAGATGGCGATCGATGCCGATCTGCACGCGGGGCTCATCGATCAGCACGAGGCCCACCGGCGCCGCGACGCCGTTTACCGGCAGGCTGATTTCTTCGGGGCGATGGACGGGGCGAGCCGGTTTGTGCGCGGTGATGCGATCGCGGGCGTGGTGATCCTGCTGGTGAACATTGTCGGGGGCCTGCTGCTGGGCGTCATCAATCACGGCATGAGCCTGGGCGACGCGGTGAACGTATTCACGAAGCTGACGATCGGCGACGGCCTGGTCAGCCAGATTCCGGCGTTCTTGATCTCGCTGGCGGCAGGGCTGATCGTGACCCGATCGTCATCATCGACCGACTTGAGCGCGGATGTGACGAGCCAGTTGTTCTCGAAGCCGGCCGTGCTGGGAACCGCGGCTGCGTTTCTGGGATTCATGGCGCTGACGCCGCTGCCCAAGGTGCCGCTACTCACGCTGGGTGGGGCACTCGGTGCCGCGGCAATTGCGGGGGGCGTTCGCCGCGGGGAGGATTCTCCGATTCGACGAAGCCCCCGCCGCAGGAGCTGCTGGGCGAGGGGGGGCATTGCCATCCGGCCGGGCCGAAGAGCGGACGACGTCGATCGCGAGTCGGGGCAGGGGAAGCAAATCGGCGCAACCGGCGAGTCGAAGCCGCGCCGGATATCGGCTCGGACAGGATGGAGGACTTGCTGCACGTTGACCCACTCGAGCTCGAGATCGGCTTCCGGCTGATCGGGCTGGCCGATCCGTCGCGCGGGGGGAACCTGCTCGACCTGCTCAAGACGGTGCGGCAGAGGGTCGCCCGTGAGATGGGGCTGATCGTTCCGCAGGTGAGGATTCACGATCAGGTGGGGCTGGCACCACACGAATATCGCGTCAAGATTCGCGGGACGGTGGTGGGGCAGGGGGTCGCGCATGCGGGGCGGCTGCTGGCCGTGCCGCCGGCGGGGCTGGTGACTCGCCCTGACGGCCGCGACGGCGTTGACCCTGTGACGGGGCAGCCGGCGGTGTGGATCCACGCCGACGGCCGCGAGCTTGCCGAGCTGGCGGGCTGCCGGGTGCTGGAAACAGCCGCCGTGATCGCCGGCCATTTCGGCGAGATCGTCGCCAGCCATGCCGACGAGATCCTGACGCGTGAGCAGGTCGAGCGGCTGCTCGACCGGGTTCGCTCATCGGCACCGACCCTGGCGAACGAGGTCGTGCCGGGGCTGTTGCGCGCCGGCGAGCTGCAGCGCGTGTTGCAGAGCCTGCTGCGGGAACGGGTGGGGATTCGCGATCTGGAGACGATTCTGGAGACCCTGGCGGTGCACGCCGGGAAGACCAAGGACATCGATCTCTTGACCGAGCAGGTGCGCCGGAGCCTGGCCCGGCAGATCACGGAGAAGTATCGCGGCCCGGACGGACGCCTGCGGGTCGCCGCGCCTGGGCGCGCGGCTTGATGACCGGCTGGCTGCGGCCAGCCAGGGCGAGGCTCGCCCGGCCGAGTCGCTGGGTGAGGAGACAGCCCACGGGATTGTCCACGCCGTTGCCGAAGCTGTCAGCACGCTGATCGAGGGGGGATATCCGCCGGTGATCCTGACCACGGCCGCGGCTCGCGCGGTGCTCAAGGACTTGACGCGGGCTGACTTGCCGCGGCTGGTGGTGCTCTCGCAGCGCGAGATTCCGCGGGACACGCCGCTCGAGATCCTCGGGAAAGTGGTCGAGGAAGAGCCGCAAGTGGTGACAACTTACACGACGACGGAGGCGCTTGTATGAAGAGGCGATCGCCGGTCGAAGCCGGTTTCAACAGCGTGGAAAGGCCGGCCTAATGCGGCTCGAAAACGTACCGGGCCAGCACGATGAAGGAGGCGATGACACGGGTGCGCCGCGACTTGGGCGGCGACGCGGTGATCCTCTCCGCTCGGGAGGTGCGCAGACGGCGGCTCTTCGGTCTGGGCCCGAGGTCCACAGTCGAGGTCACGGCCAGCGACACGATGCCCGGGGACGCCGCGGCGAGCCGCGAAGGCCGTGGTGCGCCCAAAGTGATTTCGTCGATCAATGGGCAAGCAGCGCAAGCTTCCTTCCGGCTTGCAGGCGCAATTCGGCGACGAGCTGGGGAAGCTCCATGCCATGGTCGAGAGCCTGAGCCGGCACGGACATATCGAGCATTTGTTGCCGGACCTGCCCGGTGCGCTGGTGCCGACTTACTCGCAACTGATCGAGGCCGACGTACCGGAGGTGCTCTGCCGCCGTCTCGTGCAGTTCGTCTCTGACCAGCTCGAGCCGGAGGATCTGGCGCAGGCCCGAGTCGATTCGCGCGGCCCTGTCTACTGCGGTGGAGCAGTGCATCCCGGTCGCTGGGCCCATCCGGCCCGTGCCGGGCACGCGGCGGATTGTGGCCCTGGTCGGCCCGACCGGCGTGGGCAAGACGACGACGGTCGCCAAGCTGGCCGCGACCCTGAAGCTCTCCCAGGGCGCTCGGGTCGGACTGATCACGGTGGACACTTACCGGATTGCGGCCGTCGAGCAGCTCAAGACCTATGCCGAGATCATCGATCTGCCGCTGGCCGTCGTGAATGATCCTGCCGAAATGCCTGAAGCCCTCGGCGCGCTGGGCCCGGTCGACCTGGTCTTCATCGACACTGCCGGCAGAAGCCCTCGTGACGAGGTGAAGATCCGGGAGCTCTCCGAGTTCCTCGGGCAAGCACGGCCGGACGAGGTCTATCTTGTGTTGAGCGCTGTCGCCGGGGAGCGAAGCCTGAGGTCGGCGCTCGAGCGGTTCTCGACCGTCCAGGTGGACCGGCTGATTTTGACGAAGCTCGATGAAGCGGACAGCCTGGGCGGGCTGCTCTCGGTGCTGGGGCTTTCGAGCCGTCCCGTCAGCTACATCACCACGGGCCAAGGCGTTCCGGATGACATCGAGCCGGCGAGCCGCAAGCGGCTGGCACGCCTGATCCTCCAGCAGGAAAACCTGGGTTGAGTACGGGGAGCACAAATGTCCGATCAGGCTGAAAAACTGCGGCAGCTCGTTGGCGCGACGTCGGTTCGCACCGATGCGGGCATCGTGCCGGGCGGCCGGACATCATGCGCAGGATCGCGCGCTCATCCGGCGAGTCCGCCGAGCCGCGCATCGCTTGCTTTTTTCGAGCGGTAAGGGAGGCGTGGGGACGTCGAACCTTGTATTGAACCTGGCGATCGCGCTGGGGCAGATGGAGCAGCGCGTGCTGGTCGTCGACGGCGACATCGGCCTGGCGAATCTCGACCTTCTGGGCGGGCTTTGCCCGCGCCAGGATCTGGGGGACGTGCTGCAAGGCCGGTGCGAGCTTTCGGATGCGGTCATTACCGGACCGTGTGGAATCAGGGTGGTGCCCGGAGCGCATGCGGCCCGCACGACCCTGGGCGATCTGGGCAATGCCGCAGAGCGGCTGGCCCGCGAACTGAAGGAGGTCGGCGCTCGACTTCGACTTCGTGCTGATTGACGGCGGCTCGGGGCTGGGCCCGGGAGCTGGGCTTCTGGCAGCGGCAACGAATGACGTGGTCGTCGTGAGCACGCCGGAGCCCACGTCACTGGCGGATGCCCACGCAGCGATCGCGCGGTTCCATCAGTTGCCGATGGCGCGGGTGCGAGTGCTCGTCAATCAGGCCCGGTCGCGCGCGGAGGGAGTGGAGGTGCTTGAAGGAATCGTCAACTCCAGCCGCCAGTTCCGCGGGGCGGTGGTTGCGCCCCTGGGGCCGGGGTTCATTCGGGTCGATTCGCACGTGCCGCTGGCTGTGCGCGGCCGGCGTCCCTTCATGATCGCGTTTCCGTCCGCGGCCGCGTCGCGCGGCGTGCGGCGCATCGCGCGGGCTCTGTGTCTGGAACGGTATCCGCCGGTTCGAACAAAACGAGTGGGGTTGAAGGCGGTGCTTGAAGCTCGGTTCTTGGTCTCACGAGGTGGCGCGAGGTTGGTCGATACCGCCGACTTTTCGGAGGACGATGCGAGCCGGCGATTTTCAAGAATGAGTCGTTCGGGAGGGGAATAAGCATGCGAAGGAGCAGTGGTTCAGGAAGAGTGCGCTAAATTAAGCAGGCGAGGAGGCCGTTCGGGTCGATTTTTCGGGTTGTTGTGATGATATCACTCAAGCCGGTTGAGCAAGCGGTCCGATACCAAATCGGGTGGGAGTTCCCTGGATGGCGAGAGGAGAAGGGCCTGACAGGTCGATTCACGCGACTTCGCGAGGGTCTACCGGGTCGGGACACGTCGAGACTTGCGACTTGCGGCCAAGATGAGCCGCTCCGGGTGCATGCGACGTGACGTGAAGGCCCTTTTGCACAGGATGTGCCGCCTCTCGCGCAGCCGACATGGAGGTCAGGATGTCAACAAAGGTGGATGTGGATGTAACCGAACTCTGGCGGGAGTTCAAGGAGCAGCCCACCACGGACATGAGGAATCATCTGGTTGAGCGCTACTTGCCGCTGGTCAAATATAACGCCGAACGGATCTGGCAGCGCCTTCCCGAAGGGGTCGATCTCGACGATCTGATCTCGGCGGGGGTGTTTGGCCTGATGGATGCGATCGACGCTTTCGACCTGACCCGCGGCGTGAAGTTTGAGACTTATTGCGTGCCCCGAATCCGGGGGGCCATGCTGGACGAGCTGCGGACGATGGACTGGGTGCCCAGACTGGTCCGTTCCAAGGCCACCAAGATGGAAGAGGCGCGCAAGGAGCTGGAAGCCAAGTTCGGCCGGCCGCCCACTGAAAACGAGCTGGCCGGGCTTCTGGGTCTGCCGATGGAAGAGTTTGAAAAGATGGCGATGGATGCCAACGCCGTCGGTCTGATCAGCCTGAACAAGAAGTGGTACGAGACGGATAGCTACAAGGATGTGCGCGAGATCGACATCCTCGAGGACAAGAAGGGTGAAGATCCGACCCGGCGGCTGCAGCGCAAAGACTTGATGCGAATGGTGACCAAGGGACTTTCGCGCAACGAGCGGCTCATTATTATCCTGTACTATTATGAAGAATTAACGATGAAGGAAATCGGCGCGACGCTCGACTTGAGCGAGTCGCGAGTCTCGCAGATGCATTCGTCGATTATTCAGCGGCTTCAATCTCAGCTTTCCACTCGCCGCCCCGAATTCGGAACGTGAGTCGACCTATAGCTGCCGCAACAAGCTGCGTGATCGGCAGTCCAGGCCGGGCTCGTGACAGCTTGGCTGCAACTGTCAATCGACGGCGGACCACCCTCGAGAGCACGAATCCGCCCCGAAGGCTTGTGGCCGAGCTGGCCCGAGCGCTTGAGGGCGGATTCTTGCATTTGGCCGCGAGGGCACTGTTCCTCGGTCGTTCCTGTTGTAGAATATCGAAGGACGACGGGAAACCCGTAAGCGGTTGCGTGCCCGCCTTGATCTTGAGCGAGGGTCGGCTCGCGGCGAGGAACGAGCGATGAAATCGAGAACTCGGCTTTGGAAGCTTGTCCCGGCAATCGGCGTCGTTGCCACGGCGCTCATCGTGTTGCCTGAGCGGGCACAGGCCCAGGGCGGGTTCGGTGGGGGGTGGGGCTATGGAGGTTTTGGATTCGCCCCGGTGCCGCTACCCGATACCTACCTGTACTCAAAGTCGCTCATTGAGGCCGCACGACCCGTACACGCCCCCTCGCGTGATGTAAACGCAAATAATCCCAATTCTTTTATCAACCACCTGCGGGACAACGGCTTTGTCGATCGTTACAGCGTCGATCGCAGGGAGATTCCGCAATACCGCTACAATGCTCGGCCGCGGGCTCGCGAGGTGGCTGTGGCGCCACAGAGCCCGAATTTACCGCTTTCCAGTTTTTACAACGCCGACAACAAGCTCGTATGGCCGGCTGATGCCCCTATCGAGGGCGAGATGAAACAGAAGCGGGAGGTTTCCGACCAGGCGTGCGGCACGGTGCTGGCGGAAACGAAGCAAAACGGTGTCGCCGCCTTGGCCTCGGTGACGGATGCTCGCCAGAAACTGCTCGACTACGGCAGGCCGGCGCTGGCGCACGTGCGTGCGCATGAAACCCCACGGATCGCCGATACATTCCACATGTTTATGCTGTCGCTTTACGACTCTCTTGCACAGGCAGCGACCCCGGCAACGACAGCCGCGGCGAACGTTCAGCCGGTCAACAACCGGTAAACGAGCCAAGCGCGATTCTCGGTTCGGCGCAGGCGACCATTCAGCGTCCCACGGTACGCGCAACGGCGGCTTCGAGGTTTTTCCGCGAAAGGTCGAGGTGAACGACGTTGCCGTCACGGCCAATCAGGACGTTCATCGGAATCTCGGCGACGCCGTAGGCCGCCGCGTAGTCCTCGGCTCCGATGCCGTTGACCAGGTTGGGCCAGCGCACGTTGTGATCGACCAGGAATCGCTTGATGTTGGGCATGACGGTCTCGAGCTTCGGGACCATCTTTTTGGAGGGGATCAAGGTTGATGCCAACGATGCGAAAACCGCGCTTCTGGTAGTCGGTGTATACCTTGTCGAGCGAGGCGATCTCTGCCGAGCAGGGTACGCACCAGCTCGCCCAGAACACGACGAGCACGACGTCTCCCTTCAGGGCGGCGAGGTTGACGGACGTGCCGCTCAAGTCGGTTCCTTGGATCGCCGGGGCGGGCTTGCCGATCATGTCGAGCTGGTTCAACCGGGCGGCGCAGTAGCCCTTGACGGTCGCGTTATCTGTCTGTTTAAGCACCAGTTGAAAGGCGGTTCGCGCGATGTCAAATTGGTCCCCGTGCAGCAGGCGCTGGTAGTATGCCTCGCAGATTGACAGAAGTGCCCGCGAGTCGATCGGCGCCGACGCGCCTTGCACAGGAGGGCCGCCTGCGGGCTGCGCGGTGATCACCGATTTTAGCTCAGCCAGCGATTCCTCGAAATTTCCCCGGTCGGCCGATGCGATGATATCGACGGTCTGAGCGAGGAAGTTCACCAGCGGGGAGGCCGTGCCGTTCTTCTTGAGTTGCTGGGCAAAGGGCTCCGCCTCGCGGAACAAGTTGTTGGCGATCGCCAGACGAAAGAGCAACTCGTAGGTTTCCAGAGACTCTTTCAGCGGCTGCCGCGCCGCGAGCTGGGCGAGCTTCTCCAGACGTTGTTTTTCCAGTTCCAGAAGCTGTCGGTTGTATTCTTCCTCGATCGCCTGGACGCTCGCGTTGCCACTGCCGCTGGTTGAAACTTTGGGCTTGGGCTGGGCCGGATCGTCCTGCTGAGCGAACAGGCCGCCGAAGCGCCCCGAGGCCGCGGGTGAAAGTGCAGCCGGCACCGCGATACCTGCTGAGAGGACAAGCGCTACCGATCGGATCTGTCTGAGATTCATCGTCTGTGGCACCCCGGCGTCTGGCACTAATAATTCATGTTCGTCGCAATGAATTACCATACACGAACGCCGCGGTCGTCGCGAGTGCATAGACTGGTAGTTCGCATGCTCGAAAGCTAGAATAGTTTTTCTGGATTGGCTCTTGCAAAACAATCACGACTCATGGGAAAGGTCTGCAATTTGGTCCCGGGAACTGGAATTGTCGGGGAAATGGAGCGCGACCACCTGGCGCCGCTTGAGGTTTCGGACTCACCGGTCGAGAAGTTCCGCGAATTTCTCGAGATCCGCGGCGAGAAGCTGACACAGCCCCGACGCGTCCTTGTCCGCCATATTTTTAACACCCACAAGCACTTCGACGCCGACGAGCTCTTTCGCGATCTTCACGACGCCGGCCATCAGGTCAGCCGCTCGACGGTGTACAGGACGCTGCGGCTGCTGGTCGAAGCCGGCCTCTTGCGCGAGCTGCGATTGACCAATCGAAGTGCGTTCGAGCACGACTACGGGTACCCGGCCCACGATCATTTGCACTGCACGTCGTGCAACCGGATCGTCGAGTTCCGCAACGACGAGATTCTCAAGCTCCGCAGCGCTGTGAGCCTCTTGCACGGGTTCCGTCCCACCGGCCATCGATTCCTGATCACCGGCGTGTGCTCCGCATGCAGTCGCTCGCACACGCCCAGACGACGGCTGGACCTGATCTGATCTCATCTGATCGAGATGCTACTCGAGGTATCCCAGGTCCATCAGACGCTGCTCGATGATTCGCTGCTCTTCGGATGAGTATTCGAATGGGCGTCGATGCTGGCCGTCGATCGGTTCTTCCGCTGTATCATGCCGGAACGGTGTGAAACCGGTTGACGCCTCGGATGTGTTCGGCGAGCCGCCGATCGGTTTTCCTTCGATGTGAGAAGGGATCGAAAGGCCGAGAAGGGCCAGGATCGTGGGCGTGGCGTCGATCAGGTGAGCCTGTAGGTTGCGACCCGGAGGTAGGCCTACGCCGGCCAGCGCGACGACTCCCTCGGGCCGATGGGTACCGGGGAGGTTCGAGTCGGGCTCGACCCAGGCCGAGCTCGACGTGAGCTTGGTTCGCACCCAGTAGGGCTCGTCGGGAAGGGCGATCAGATCAGGATATCCTTCGTGGGTGGGATCGATCTGGTAGGCTTCGGCCGTCTCGATGATTCTGGGAAAGAGCGAAGCGCCGGTCTCGGGGTGTTTGGCCGCTTCGAGCGCGTCGGCCGCCGCGGAGCGGGCGTCGTCGATCTGGCGCGGGGTCATGCTGGGTGCAGCGGTTTTCACGCCTCGATGACGAGCGGCGCAATTGACGTAAACCATCGCCGCGGTGTCCTGGTGGGGCGCGAAAGCCAGCGTTCGCTTCCAATCAAACGGGTATTGAGCCGTGACGGACTGGTCGAACGAGGCCGAGCGTGCCCTGGGATTGTCCCGCTTCTGGCCCCAGAGTCTCAGTCGGTCGCCGGCCTGAAACGTCCGCCGGCCGATGAGCCCGGCCCACCCCGGCAACCGGACCACGCCGGCATCTACCAGGATGCGGTTGACGTGGATGCGGCCCAGGCAGGGCCCGAATCCATGATCGCTCACGACCATCACGCCCGCCCCTCGTTTCGCGGCCAGCTCGCAGAGCCGCCCGATCGCTTCATCGAGCCCCCGGATCACCTCCGCTGCGGCATTGTTCCACTCCGGCCTTTCGACACCTGTTTCATCGACGTTCAGATAGGGCCAGACTCGATGCTGGAACGGGTCCAGGTTCTGGAATTGAACCATCAGGACGGACCAGTCGGGAACGATTCGATCGGCAAGCCAGCCCCCGTCGGCCCGGCCGCGGAAGCTTTGGGCAGTCAGGCGGGCGTTGGTCGTCAGCTCTTCGAGGGATTGCGGGGCTCGCTTCCAGAAGTAGCCCAGGCCGTAGTCGGGGGCCTCGTTGCTCAGGCGCGAAGCAAACTCGGGAGCGGCCGACAATGCGGCTTGAAGGTGCGGCGCATCCATGCCCGAAATGACGATTCCGTTCACCTTGATCGGCGGGTACAACCCCGGCAGGTTCAGCGAAACGATCGACCGCCCGGCATCGGAGAGCAGGTGCCATACGGTCGGCACGCGGATGCGACCGGAATGATTGACCTTCATTCGCCCTTCGGCGGCGTCGTAGTACCGGTGATCGAAGACACCGTGCCGGGCGGGGCCGCAGCCGGTCATCATCGTCGTCCACGCGGCCGTGGTGACCGGCGGGATGATCGAGCGCAGCGTTCCGTGAGCAGCGCCTGAAAGGAGTGCCTCCAGGTTGGGCATCAACCCCCGGTGCCGCATCGGGTCGAGTACGCTCCAGGTGGCGCCATCCAGACCCAGAACAAGCAGCCGGTCCACCGTCTTCGACATGGCGATCATTCCTCAAGAGCCCCGGCTTCTTCAGACGAGGGCGGTCTGTTCCATGGACTCTTTCAGCATGCGGCTGTCGCGGGAACGCCCTGCGAGTGTATGCCGCGCACGTCGAGCTGCTCGCCCGAGTCGATCGCAAATTCGGCCGAATAATAACTGGCGATCTGCCGGCGCTCGCCCTTGGAGCGGTAGAACTGCGAGAAGCTTCGCCGCAGCTTCTCACCCAGTGGCAGCGAAGCCGCGGTCTGCTCGAGCCATTGCTTGTAGCCCGAGGCGACCCTCGCAAGAGACTCCGTCGCGTTCGACGGCACCGGGGCTTTCATTCCGACCCCCATCACCGTGTGCGGGAACGCATGGTAGCCCTGAAAACCGGAGAGCCTGGCCGTATAGGGCTCGAGCATCCGCCTCAGGCAATTGGGTGTCATCCGCCAGTAGTCGTCCGGGTAGCCGTGAATCCGAAAATTCAATGGTGAAGTGATCACGAACACGCCCCCCGGCTCGAGGATGCGAAACACCTCGTCGAACGCCCTGCGCACCTCGAAGACGTGCTCGAACGTCTCGATGCAAAGCACGGTGCCAGCGGACGAATCGGGAAGGTTGATCGCCGTCACGTCCTCGACCCGATCGACGCCCGGCCCCGGCCTCATGTCGCAGCCGACGTACTGTTGACCGCGAAACAATCTGCGCAGGTCGGCGAAGCCTTCCTGGCCCTCGACCTGGTAGGCTCCAAACTCGAAGATCGGTCCAGGGCAATCGATTTTCTCGGCCACGAGGCTGCAGAGCGCCTTGTTGTGGTTGCGCATCGCCGGGGCTCCTCCTTGAGCCAGGCTCTGGCGGAAGGACGAAGAGTTCAAGGGCACTGCGCAGACCGCATCGCCCCCGTTCCGCTGACTGGGTTTGGGGCGGATCATAGAGCCACTGGCAAAATCGGTCAAGGCGAACGCGGCCCGTGTATTTGCACACTCAGTTGCGGGCGGTGCCGGCCAGTTCGAGTCCCGATACGGCGATGTGCTCGCGGGCGGTCCAGGCTGCCGCATCGCGTTCGACGCGGTGATACAGGGTATCGCGCTCGACCGGCACGCGGCCGGCCTCGGCGATCAAGCGGCGGATCTCGGCGACGGTGGCTTCCTGCGGGGTCTGGGCCCCGGCTTCGTGGTAGATCTTTTCGTGGACGACTGTGCCGTCGAGATCGTCAGCCCCGAACGAAAGAGCGATCTGGGCCGTTTTGAGTCCGAGCATGACCCAATAGGCTTTGATATGGGGAAAGTTATCGAGCATGAGCCGGCTGATGGCCATCACCTTCAGGTCCATCAATCCCGAGGGCTTGGGAATGTGGGCCATCTGGGAGTTATCGGGGTGGAAGGCGAGCGGGATGAATGTTTGGAACCCGCCGGTCTCGTCCTGAAGCTCGCGCAGGCGGACCATGTGGTCGATGCGGTGGTGCGGCTTATCGATATGGCCGTAGAGCATGGTCGCGTTGGAGTGCAGGCCGAGACGGTGTGCGGTCCGGTGAATGTTGAGCCAGCTTTCGGTCGAGGCCTTGGCGCCGCAGATCTGCTCGCGGACCTCGGGATGGAAGATTTCGGCACCGCCGCCGGGCAGGCTGCCCAGACCGGCCTCGATCAGTTCCTTCAGGACGGCTTCGACGGACTTACGTGAAATCTTGCAGAACCACTCGATCTCGACTGCCGTGTAGGCCTTCACGTGAATTTCTGGGGCGGCCTCCTTCACCCAGCGGACGACGTCGACGTAGTAGCCGAACGGCAGCTTGTGGTGCAGCCCGCCGACGATATGCAGCTCGGTGGCCCCGCGGGCGCTTGCTTGCCTTGCTCGCTCGATGATCTGGTCGCGATCCATCACATAGGCCCGGTCTTCGCCCAGGTCAGCGCGGAAGGCGCAGAAATCGCAGGTGTAAACGCACACGTTGGTGGGGTTGATGTGCGTGTTGACGTTGTAGTAGGTGAAATTGCCATTGTAACGCTCGCGGCACGAGGTCGGCCATGGTGCCCAAGGCGAACAGGTCGTTCGACGCCTCGAGGGCCAGCCCGTCCTCGAAGCTAAGGCGTTTGCCGGCCTCGACTTTTTCGCGGATTGCGTTCAGCCCGTTCGTTTCGCTCGGCATTGATGTTGTGTCCTCTGGCGCTCGGCCGGGGATCGCGAGTTTCTGCGTGAATGCATTCACGCGGCCCGTGCAGCCTGTGAGGGCCGTTTCAGTGATTTTAGTCGGGATTGAACGAATCATCAACCGGGCGCGGGCATCGGGCTTTTCTGGACTGGTGTATCTTGAGATTATCGACGACCCTGCTCTCGGAGCAACGCGTCGGCCCAGCGGGCGTCGTCACCGATAAGTGGTGGGTCGGGGTCTTCACGGTAGTCGATGTCGTCGTAAACCGCTAACTCATAACATTGATCCACAACCGCTTGGAGGTCGAGCGGGGCGTCCGGGTCAGTCTCGCGGAGTGGGATTCCAAACGCGGGTAGCCGCTCACGTAATGGGAGACGATAGTACTCGATCTCAAGGGGCTTCCAGCCCCTGCGCACGCAGGCCGCGTACGGTGTTCGGTGTCCTTCTGGGATCAGCTCGAACGGGGCGCACATCACGCGGTTGCCAGACCGTAGCAAGTCGATTTCGACCAGGCTGACGCTCCCCGCTCGAAGTTCATTCTGTTTCTTCAAGTACAGGTCGCGCCCGGGACCAGGAATTTTGTTCGACGGACTGAGGATCTCGATCACGGTGACGACACGCCTACCCGACTTGATGTCGATGATCTCGATGAAGCCTTGCCGCACTGGCTCGTCCTGAACCATGTGGACGACGAGTGGCTCTGCCAATGCGACGCCGTTACCCGCTCGCAGGGCGCATCGCCGCGCCTGCCGAGCTCGACGATCCTTACATCGGGGACGATCCTTCGGCCGTTCCCGTCTTCAGGCTCGACGTAAACTCGCTCGTCCACTCGCGCTCGCAAATCGCCAGGCAACTGTTTCTGGATCGCATCGCTCAAATAGGTGATGAGTCGATGATGAACATCGCCCCAGAACTGCTCCAGGTAGGGGTCCATCCCGGGAAACGGGCTGCGCATGACCGGGAGCTCCTACCGACAACTAAAATCAATACCCGATTCTAGCACGGGTCACCAAAAGAGGCCATGTTTCCGGCCATGTCTCGCGTCGTAGGCGGCTCGCAAATCAGGCGACGGCGTAACCGGTCAGAGGTCGCAATTCAGGCGGCCGGAACGCCAGCACGATTCGATTCTTGGGGATACCCGCAGCTTCGAGCTCATGGGCGATGAACTCCTCGGCCGCCTCTTGCGTTTCATCTTATGGCTTCTCCACTGACTTGAGAAGCGCGGCTACGATTGCCGCGCACCTACCCGCGCGGAACAACAATATCTAGCACCGACACAACCAGCAGCCCCACGCTGATGACCACGTTCACGTTGAAGAACGCAACGTTGACCCTGGTCAGATCCTCGGGACGAATCGAGCGCGTGCTCGTAAACAAGAAGGGCTCCCACCGCCACGACTCCGGCGAAGTAGATCCAGCCAAGCGGATAGATCAGACCCAGTCCCAGAAGCGGTAGGATCATCAGGGCATGGCACGCGCCCGCGACTCCCAGCGCTCGAGGGACGCCCAGGGCCCGGGGGATGCTGTGGAGGTGGGCCGAGCGGTCGAAGTCGACATCCTGGCACGCGTAGATGATGTCGAATCCAGAAACCCAGAGCAGCACCGCCGCTCCCAGGAGCACGGGGGGCCATGCGATGGTTCCGCGCAGGGCGATCCAGGCGGCAGCCGGCGCCATGCTGAGCGAAAGCCCGAGCCAGAAATGCGCCAGGCTCGTGAACCGTTTGCTGTAGGAGTAACCCAGCAGCCAGATCAGCACTGGACCACAAAGATAAAGCGGCCACCGATTCGGCAGGAAAAGCAGCGTGGACGCAACGAAGGCCGCGGCGCTCACAACTGTGAAAACCGCGACTTCCCACACGCGCAGCCTGCCCGCGGGAAGATGCCGGCTCGCGGTGCGAGGATTCCTGGCATCGAACTGCCGGTCAACCAGCCGATTGAAAGCCATCGCCGCCGTGCGCGCCGAAGCCATACAGAGGAGAATGCCCATCCAGTCCTGAAGCCGCCCGTGCCAGCCAGCCCAATCGTGAGCCGCCAGCACGGCCCCCAACAGCGCAAATGGCAACGCGAAGAGCGTATGGCTGAACTTGACGAGATCAAGGTATTCGCGAAGCCGTTTCATGTGGTGGTTCTTCTGCAGAGAAAGGGAGCACGACCAGTCGACAAACTCGAATCATAGATACTCGCTACTCTTGAAGAAAGCGATGGTGTGAAGAGCGAGGACGGGCAGCGTCAACGCGATTGAAGTCGAAGTCGAAAAGTAACGACGGGTCGCGTCGTACAGACCGCGCGCGAGAACAGAGAGCCCCGCGCCCAGGGTAGTTACGCGAGCACTTCGTCCGGAATCGGTCTCGCCCGCATCCATTGAGATCGCTCCTTCCAAACTGTGACGAACTCATCTTAAACCGATGGTGCGTCCTCGCACACCCGGCGAACGCAGATTTGCGGTTGGTTTCGCGCGAAAAAGGAACGAGTCGATTTTCTCTGTAGCCCGTTGACAGGCAGTGGTGGCCTGTCTAGTATATCCGTTGTGGTTATATCCACTGTGGATTGTTGAATGGCAAGAAAGGCACCTCCGGAGTCACGCGATCCGACTGAGCTGCTGCCGCTGACGCCGGCTGTCTTTCACATCCTGCTGGCCTTGAGCGGTGGCGAGCGCCACGGCTACGGGATCATGCAAGACGTTGGCGCGCTCTCGGGCGGTCAGTTGCAGCTCGGACCGGGCACATTGTATCGCTCGATTCAGCGAATGCTGATCGACGGCCTGATCGAGGAGACGACGGAAGCCGAGCCCAGCGGGCAAGACGACGAGCGCAGACGCAATTACAGGCTGTCGGAGTTTGGACAAAAAGTCGTTCGTGCCGAGGTCTCGAGGCTCAAGCGACTGGTCGACGAAGCACGCCGCCGAGGCTTGCTGAGCTAACCGCGGAGAAATCGCCATGACGTCCGGGCACACGAAGGCTCTCGAAGACTTCCACACGATCACACCCCACTTGACCGTCCGCGGCGTTAACGACGCGGTGAAGTTTTACGAAAAGGCGTTCGGGGCGTCCGAGCTCTATCGCAACGTCGCGCCCGACGGCAAATCGGTCATGCACGTCGAGCTGCTGCTCGGCGATTCGCGGTTTTTCCTCCACGACGAGTTCCCCGACCACGGGCAGGTTTCTCCCCTGGGCGTTGCCTGCACGGGCGTGGTGCTTCACCTCTACGTCGATGACGTCGATGACCTCTATCAAAAGGCCGTCGAGGCCGGCGTCACGGTTCTCATGCCTCTGCAAGACTGTTTCTGGGGAGATCGCTACGCCATCGTCGTCGATCCCTTCGGCCATCGCTGGTCCATGGCCACTCGAATCGAAGACCTCTCGCCGCGCCAGCTCAACGAGCGGGCCGCCGAGTGGAGCAGCCAGCATCGCGCCTCTGACAAACAGTGAGCTTCAACCAACGAAAGGACCCCATCGATGCGTTCGCGTACGTGGATTTTTGCGTGGATCACCGCGGCTCTGCTGTTCTTGCCGGGCGGCGGGCTCGCCCAGGAAGATAAGGGGCAGAAAGAAGCCCCCAAGCCCGACTTGCCGGGGCCCGTACACAAGCGGCTCGGCGAGCTGGCAGGCACCTGGGATGTGTCAACGCGGTACATCATTGGCGACAAGGAGCGCGAGGGTAAGGCGACCTGCGAGGCGAAGCTGATCCTCGGCGGCCGGTTCCTTCAGCAAGACTACGACAGTCGATTCCAGGGCCAGCCGTTCCACGTCTTGCAGCTTCTGGGCTACGACAACGCGCGCAAGAAGTCGATCGAGATCATGCTCGACAACCGCGGCACCGGTCTCCTGCACAATGAGGGGACGGTTTCCGACGACGGCAAGGTATTCAGCAACGTGGGCGAGTCAATCGATCCCACGACAGAAAAGCCGTTCAAGCTGCACACCGTGACCACGATCATCGACAACGACAACTTCACGCTGGAGTGGTTCAGAGTCGATGAGGCAGGCAAGGAAACCAAAGTCGTCACCCTGACGCACAAGCGAAGGAAATAAGTTCAACGTGCGGCTGAGCTCGAGCGAGAGGTCGACCCGGCACCGGCGGCGTGCTGCTCTTGCCGCTGCAAGGCGATCACGAGCCTGTCACCCAGCGGCGGGCAAATGCGCAAGGAATCCCAGCGCCCGGAACGGCCAGACGAACCGCTTCGGGACCGAGAGTCGCCGGCGGGGGTGATCGAGCAATCTCACAATACGGCGGGCGACCACCTCGACACTCACGCTCATCCATGGGACCGCATTGTCCAGGATCGGGTGGGTTCGCCCACCGTCCGCTACCCTCGACTCGACCGCGGCCATGAACTCGGTCGTGATCGGGCCCGGCTCGACCAGACAGACCTTCACGCCACGCGGCGCGAGCTCACGCCGTAATGCGTCATTCCAGTAGGCGAGGCCCGCTTTGGTTGCACCGTAGGCGCCCAGCGCCGAGTTCGCGACGCACGTGATGGCCGAGCCGATGTTGATGATCATACCCTTGCGTTCGACGAGCGAGGGTAGGCACAACCGCGTGAGTAAAAGGGGAGCCGACAAATTGACCGCGAGTTGCGTGGCGATCTGGTCGAGCTCGGCGTCTTCGAACAGCGTCGGCAGGCCGAGCCCGGCGTTGTTGATGAGAACGTCAAGCCCTCCGAATCGGCGGATTGCCTCGTCCATGAGTCGCGCGGGAAACGCGGGATCGGCGAGGTCGCCGGCAACCGTCAGGATCTCGAGCCCGGGTTCGGCTGTTCTCAGCTCACGGGAAAGCTCGTCCAACCGGTCGCCGCGGCGCGCGGTCAAGACGAGAGCGCCCGCCTTCTTCTGCCGCACCAGCTCCCGCGCCAGCGCCGAACCGAGGCCGGCCGACGCGCCGGTGATCAATACCACGCCGCGCGGCCGGCCTGTTTGTGCGCCGCCATCGATCGCCATCGGCTCAGTCTCCGGCGAGCGGGTCTCGCTCGGTTTCTTCGATGTCGAACGCGGCATCCTCGAGGCTGGTCGTGGAATCGCGCTGGGTCTCTTCGAGCGGATCGGCGGCCGTTCGAACTCCCCACCGCGGCACGAGGGTGTTTTGAACTCCAATTTGATCGCAGATGCGGGCGACGACGAAATCGATCAAATCGCGAATTTGCCGGGGCCGGTGATACCAGCCCGGCATGGCCGGCAGAACGATGGCACCGGCGCGGGTGACTTTCACCATATTTTCCAGATGGATGAGGCTCAGCGGAGTCTCGCGCGGAACCAGGATCAGCTTGCGCCGCTCCTTGAGATGGACATCGGCGGCTCGGGTGATCAAATTCGACGTTGTTCCCGCGGCGATCGCGGCCAGAGTGCTCATGCTGCAAGGGATCACCACCATGCCGGCCGTTGGAAAAGATCCGCTGGCGATCGAGGAATTGAAATCCCGGTAATGGTGATAGACCAGGCGGCCCGGCGCAACTCCCGCAAATCTGGGGTTGAACGCGTCCAGCGAAACATCCAGACCCAGCTCCTCGTGGAGCACCTGAACCGCGCTGTTGCTCACGGTGAGATGAATCGTTCGCTCAAATCGGCTAAGGACTTGAAGGAGCCGAACGGCGTACGGCGCGCCGCTGGCGCCGGTCATGGCGACAACCAGATCGAGAGGGCGCGGATGACCCGCGGAGTTCATCGCGTGGTGTCCTTGACTGGGGGTGTGGCTGCAAGAGCGGGCTTGGTCCCGACGTAGAGCGTGGCGATTCCTCCCGTGAGCGGATATTGCTCGAGCTCGGTCAATCCCCGCTGCGCCAGAAGGTCGAGCATCGCCTGGCCGTCCGGGAAAGCGAGCACGCTTTGCGGCAAGTAGGCGTAGGCGCGGTCCGCGTTCGGCGCGATCGCCTGTCCAATGCGTGGCAGCACATGCCGGAAGAACGCGAGATAGAGCCGGCCCAGCACGGCGCCGCGCGGCCTTGAAAACTCGAGGATGGCAACCTTGCCCCCCGGCCGGGCCACGCGGATGAGCTCGTCGACACCGCGGGCGGCGTCTCCCACATTGCGAAGACCGAACGCCACGCTCACAATAGCGAACGTGTCGCTCGGCAAGGGCAGCCGCTGGGCGTCACTTTCGATCAGCGTGATCCGCGAGTTGGCACTGGCTTTCCGAACCTTCTCACGTCCCAGAACCAGCATCTCACGGCAAAAGTCAGCGGCGATGATCCGCGAGCGCCCTCCCGCGGCCCGGTCGTAAGCCAGCGCCAGATCGGCCGTTCCGGTGCAACAATCCAGGATCAGCCCGCCCGCCTCCGGCGCGGCCACTCGTGTCGTGAATCTTCGCCACGATCGATCGATGTTCAAGCTGAGTAAGTGGTTGAGGAAGTCGTACCGTCTCGCGATCGAGGCGAACATCCGCCGCACGCGCGCACCGACTTGTCCAGTCGATCGCCGGCGTCACTCGGGCTTTCGCGCTCATTGTCAGTGGTCGTTGCTCCGGGCATGATCATCCATCCGGCCCCGACGCGAGGTAGCTCCCATGGGTCGGCGTTGACGCTCAACGGCTTTCTCGTGATTATTGTTGACCACCCGGCGCGTGACGACAAGTCGCGCGGCATGGATTTCCGACGCCAACACCATTTTGGGCCACCCCGTACTGCCGTTCCGTCGCGCAGCAAGGATGCATGAAATGCCGCTCAGACGCGCGCTTTGGCTCTTGATTGTCGCTTCAGCCCTGCTGCGACTTTTCAGCGCGTGCTCGCTTGGACTGGGAAACGACGAGGCATACCACTGGCTCTACGCCACACACCCCGCTCTTGGTTACTACGACCACCCGCCGATGATGGCCTGGATTGAGATGGTGGGACTGTCGCTCCCCGGGGTGGGAGCATCCCCATGGGCGATTCGCATCGGTTTCATCGCGATGTTCGCCGGTTCAACCTACCTCCTCGCAAGGCTGACGGCGCGATTCTACGGTGACCGCGCCGGCTTCCTGGCCGCCCTCGCCTTGAACTTGACCGGCTATTACGGCCTGGCGGCTTCCATGTTCGCCCTCCCCGATGGCCCGCTGCTCTTCTTCTGGCTGCTGAGCCTGGACCGCATGGCCGTCGCGCTCGAACCCCTCTCCGGATGGGGCAGCCAGTCCCTTTCCCGCCCTTCAGAAGGGGGTGTCCCCGATCGCCTCGCCGTACTCCCCTGGCTCTGGGTCGGCCTGGCCTGGGGCGGTGCAATGCTGAGCAAGTATCACGGGATTTTCCTCCCGATCGGCACCGCGCTTTACCTGTTGCTGCACCGGCCGGCCCGACGGTGGCTCACTCGACCCGGCCCCTATGCGGCGGCACTCGCCGCACTCGCCGTCTTCAGCCCCGTGATCATCTGGAACGCCACGCACGGCTGGGCGTCGTTTCTCTTTCAGGGTGGACGCGCCGTCGGAAGCACCACGCCGAACCCGGTGGGACTACTCCTGGCCCTGCTGGCCCAGGCAATGTATCTGTTCCCTTGGATCTGGTTGCCCCTGATCCTCGTGCTCGTGCTGGGCTGCCGGAATTGGCGCGAGGCAGGTGCTCACGAGCGGCTCTTCCTTGTCGTTTCGATAGCGCCACTCGGCGTATTCAGCCTGGTCGCCTGCTTTCGACCGGTCCTGCCGCATTGGGGCCTGATCGGACTGGTCTCTCTCTTCCCGCTGCTGGGGCGCAACTGGTCGATGAAGCTCGACGCTCGCCCCCGGCGGACCACGCGCTATCTTGCGATCTGCGCCGGGCTTTCGGTCGTGGTCCTGGCGTTCACGATCGCCGAGTACCGTTATGGAATGCTCCAGCGCGGTAGCGACGGACGCGGCGGCCTGATCGACGCTGCCCACGACCCGACGCTCGACCTCTATGGCTGGAACCAGGTCGCCGAAGAAATTCACAAGCGTGGCTTGCTCGAAAACCAGGGAACCTTTCTTTTCACCCGCTTCTGGTACCAAAGCGCCCAGCTCGCTCATGCGATCGGCCGTGAACATCCGGTGCTGTGCTATAACACCGACGACCCCCGCGGATTTGCATTCTGGAGCAAACCCGATGACTGGGTCGATCATGATGGAATCCTCGTCGTTGTCGGCGAGCACGAGGCGATGGCTCGTTACTACCGGCGCTGGTTCTCGCGCGTCGAGCCGGTCTCGGATTTCTGGGTCGAGCGATCGGGCAAACCCGTGCGGCGGATCGGCATCTACCATTGTTTCCGCCAGCGCGTCGCGTACCCGTTTAACCGGGACAGTGAAACCCGGCTGGCCCGCACCAGCGCGGAATAATCCGCACGAGCGGCAGGCGCGGCGCTGTTGCTGTTTCCTCGCGTGCATTTCGTCATCGACTCGGGCGCCAAATAGCCGATTCACGTCTCGTCGGCAATGCGGCTGACGCGGTCGAGCTGGGGCTCCAGATGCGTCGATCACGGAACGCGCCCACGAACGATCTGCACCTCTCATTCATCCAAGGACGGTGAGATGCGAAACGGTTTGAAAGCGCCGAGGCCGGCGCGAAAGGCACTCTTAGAGGCCCAGCAGCTCGAGCTGCGTCAGCTCATGACTGTCACATTCGAGAACACCATTTACACCGCGAGCGGCCAGGCGGGTCCGGCCACCATCACGCTCCAGTTGTCCGCAATCGTTGGCGGTCCCGAACAGGCGACAGTGCCTCAAGGTGCGGATGTGGCCTACCTTTCGACCGCCGGAGGGACGGCCGTCGCCGGAGTCGACTACACTCCCGTGAATGAGACCGTCACGATTCAGCCCGGACAGGCTACCCAGACCATTCAAATTCCGGTCCTGCCGGCGCCGGCCTCCGATGGAACAAAGGTCCTGGACCTTGCCATTTCGTCGTCGCCGGGTGGGGCGCCGACATCGGAGGCATTCCTTATCATCACTCATAGCGCGGATACCACGCCTCCGATCATCGTCGCAAGCAAGGCGCTGACCAAAGGACCGAACATCACCGGATTCGTGCTCACCTTCAGCAAGGCCATGGCCCCCGGCCCCGTTCAGGATGTCAGCAATTACGCCGTCGTGAACCCGCACTCGAATCACCTCGTGAAAAGCAAACAATGGCTCACCATCGCGACAGTGCCGCTAAGCTCGGCCGTGTATGACCCCACGACTCACTCCGTCACGCTCACGTTGGCCCATCGCCTGAAGAAATACCCGATCATCACGATCTCTGATAGCCAGCTCGAGCAGGGGATGAACGCCGTCGGCAGTAACGCACCGACAGCGAGCCAGCTCTTGCCGGCGATCTCGCCGATCACCGATTCCACCGGCAACCCCATCACGGGCTCTTCAGATCCCTCATCCGAGGGTCACTTCTTGGTCACCGTCGGCGTGGGAAAAGCCGGCAAGAGAATCGCCAAAGCGATCGACGAGCCTTTAGACACCGTTCCTCCCGGCTACTGATCCTGGATTGGTCGATCGGAAGCTCACGTCTCGACCCGAAGAAGCGACATTCGCCAACCCCGCCGGGTCGGGTCGGCAGAGCTTTGCGCGTCGGAAGCACCCCCACGGGGACTCGAACCCCGGTCCCTTGGCTGAGAACCAAGTATCCTAGGCCGCTAGACGATGGGGGCGGCAAGTTCTCCATTATCATACCGACGCGCTCATTCCGGATCAACTTTCGGCCCGATCGCCGTATCTCGCCCACACGTCCCAGCGAAATGGTTCTTACAGCCTGCGTCACCCGTTATTTGCGTCATCTCCTTGCCGCGCTTGGACTTAACGGGTGACGCAGGAATATCCGGAACCCCCAGGGAATGAGCACAACACAATGTCTCCAATCGAGTTATGCGGTGACGCAGGAATGACGGATACTCCTCAAAGCAAGCTATGATTTCCAGCCGCCTGATTCTGCTTGGTGCGTTCGTTCGAGTTTGACGCAGCACCCCTGGTCGCAATTCCCAGGTGCCCCGAAGCGGAAATGGGCAAGAGTCGGCTCGACCACGAGATCAGAACCCACTCGACCACCGATCACTCCTCGACCCGCAGCGAGGAGCCGCCGTTACGAGCCAATCAGCGCGCGAAAGAACGTTCCGGGAAATAGGCCGATTTTCGTCACCCTTTTGTGCCATATTCCCGCCATTTCTTCTCCTAAATGACAATTGGGCCACGCTTTACGGCGTGTCGAGGGCGTGACGAGAACTGGCTAAGGGGTGACGAGGGGGTGACGAGAATGGACGAGGGGGTGACGAGAATGGACGAGGGGGTGACGAGAATGGACGAGGGCGTGACGAGAATCCCGCAAAAACGACACGGTCAGAGGTCGAAAGACCTCGACAAGCCGCCCTTCCGATCCAGGCGCGCGAAGCTCCCGCTGAGCCGATTTCGCCTCGGGAGTGCGAAGCGAAGCGCGTGCGGAGCCGTCACAAGAAGGGGCCACAACTCCTTCTGAGCAGTCATACTCGAGATAGTGAACAGCCAGCGCTTTCCGCATAGCCACTTTTCGCCCGCTATTTGCCACGATTTTTTCGACCCTTCGGAAAATGCCAAGCGAAGTCCCGATCCCTTTATCGCAATTTGACATGCGAATCGACGTGCACCCCCTTGGACGACCCGTCACGAACTCGAAAAGTGGCAAAAAGTGGCAGCTCTGCACCCGTGTTTTTAGCATCTGTGCACCAGTGTAAATTGGCCGCTCGGTGAAGCCGCTTTCAGTGCGTTTCGGCGCCTCGCCTGAGGGAGAGGTCCGTGCCTGCATCAACATGATCTGCAAAAACTGTGGTTCAGTTGCCAGAAGAAAAAAGAATTCTTCCATTCCGAGTGCGGGTATCGCGGCGTACCCACGCCCAACCGCCGCGCCAAACTCCCCTTGAGCGGCTCGTCTCCCTCCACACGGCCGAACCCCCAGCCGAGGCAACACCCCTGGTCTCCGCGCTCCGCGCATGGGAACACGCAGGCGCGACATTCGCCAACGCTCAGTTCGAGCCGACGGCGAGAATGAGATCAAGCCCCCGGTCGCGAGGGCGGGCTTGCAATCCGTTGTTGGAGCGCGACGAGCAGATCGGTGAGATCAGACGGAACGGCATTGTTGTCCCTCTGCCACGCGCCTACCTCTTTCGCCAGATCACCGTCGAACTCAGCCGCGCTCGGCTTATACCCTGGAAACTTGGTGCGGTCACAGATCCGTATGCCGACATCGCGGAGGATTTCCTTGCCCGCAAACTCGAGCTTCCAGCTCCCGTCAGCAAGCGACTGATCCGCTAAAGCGCGAGCCGTGGATAACAGTTGGTCGACCTCCGCCTCAGTCGTCCGCCCGCACTCGTGTGCAAGTTTCTGAAACCAGGGTGATGAGCAGATGTGGCCGTGAGCCTGAGCGTCGCTGCTCACGTCGCAGTTGGGATCGCTCAGGAACCCTTCCCGGAACCGCCGCCTCAACTCCGCGACAACGTCCCGGCGCGCCGCCCACCACAGTAGCCGACCGGCGGCCACACGCATCACCGATTCGATCTCGTCCGCGGTCTTCTTCAGGTTGTTGAAACGGCTCGCGGCCAATGCACCAGCGTCAAGCAGGTAATTCTCGATCTCGTGGAGCGGTGGGACGAACGTGCGACCCGTTTTCCCCGCTACAAACCAGTGCGGCTTATTTGTTCGCCTGAAATCGCGGTCAATCAGAGCGAACACATTCGTGAAGCCAGACTCTTCCGCGTCCTTCACAACCGCCCGGACGCCCTCGTTGCCCCCTCCGATGAAGAACGCGACGGTTGGAGTATTCCAGACGGCGGAAAGGTAGGCACGCGTCAGCTCGTCCTCGACCCAAAGGTTAATCGCCCCGCGGTAGAGGCTGGCCCGCGCAACGTCCTGAATCGCCGCCACGGTTGTCAGACTCCCGATTCGACGCCGCGCTGGGTCGCCCACAGCCAGGAGCGGGGATCGTCCTCGGGCACGAGAAAGTGGCGTTCATACGACGCGGCGGCGTCGTAGATCTCGGGTGAGTGTGTCGCAACGATCAGTTGAGCGCGCGGCTGCAACTGCCTCAAGGACTTCAGGATCAATCGATGCCACTGTGGATCTAGGTGCAGCTCCGGCTCGTCGATGAAAATGATCCTCTCTCGCTCATCATGCAGAGCCAGTTCGCTCAGGAACAGGAACAGCTCAAGCTGGCCTGCGCTCAGGAGGTTGACTTCGAGCCGAATCCCGCCGGGGGCGCGAAAGTAAACGTCAAAAGCGCCAGCGACTTCCTCTCCGCGCGGGGCAACGACCTCCACGACAAACTCGTGACCGCCGGCCGGGGAGAAGTTGCGCCAGGCGTCGTTGATGAGCTTGATCACGCCTTCATATCGGCCAAGACCAGGAAAGGTATTCTGGAATCGATCAATCGTCGCAAGATTCACGAGCCGCTGCTTGACATTGAGAAGACGGTTTTGATCGGTCTTGGCAGGACGCCGGCCGCGCTGGCCAACCGTGGCGTCAACCGGCCCGATGAGCTGCGGCACCCGCCACGACGAAAAATACCAGTGTGGCACAGGCGGATGGGAACGCGGAGAATTGTCTAGGACGGGAATATCTCTCGTCTGCCAGGTCATTTCGGTGTTCCGGAACCACGCCCGGATCTCGTAGTCCTGTGCCCCATGCCGAATCGCCTTGCGGCCGCGCTTCCCTGTGATCAGCTTGGATCCGCCAGCCACGATGAGCGCGGCCTCTAGCACCGTCGTTTTACCGCACCCGTTCGGACCAGCAAGAACCACCAGCCCGTTGGGTTCACCATCGGGACCAAGAAAATCGAGCTCGAGCTGATTGATCCCGCGGAAGTCGCGGATCGACAACGACGTCATCGCCAGGCTGGGAGCCGTAGCACCACTCGACATGACGCGCACAACCTCTCAACCCACAAAGGACGAGACCTCGATTCGGTTTGCGACTTGACCGGCAACCAGCCAATGCGCCAACCACTATCATAACCTTCAAATTGCCCACTGTCGCCGGGCGCGACCCAGACCAGCCGACTGGCTGCCAGGGTAATCGCCAGAACTCGTTCAATCGCTACCCAGGATACTGACGTTCCGCACATCTGCCCCTTATTATCTCCGAATTACCGCCGCCTGAGCCAGTCGACTATGGCTGAGTAGCCCCGAACAGACCGAGCTTGGCTCATGGGCGCGATGACACGCGCGGCCTCACGGCTATCGCCTCGCGCAGGTTGCCGGTCTGATCGTTGCGGATCGCGCCGGCTCAGCGGTAGGCGGCTACACCAAGACTCATTGCCTGACATCGACATCTTCTCGTCAGGTCAAGTCTCACCGCAGTGTCCGATTCCCCGAGCGGGAATTTTTGAAATTCTTCAATTGGCTGCTCTTCGACGTAAGTCTCGCCGAGTGTGACAACCCAAGAATCCAGTCGAGCACTTCCTTGCCCTCCCTCCAGGGAAAGAGCCGTTTTTTCTCGGGAATATCGCTTCTCCAAACCACCGAGCGCGATTTGACACACCGTTTGTTGAAATCGAGCCTCCACGTAGGGCTAGTTCGACGCGACTTACGACAAACTACAGCATCATAGTTCATGTAGAGCAATCCGTGGATGCCTTGAAGATTTCTTTTCCAGGACAATGATGTCCCCAGGAATCGGGGCGACGGAGCCGCTCTGCTTCATGTGTCCAGAGCGGCTCCAGCGTATCTTGTGTACGCCGCTCACACTCGTTCGTCAGGAGCAACTCGGATGCAGAAACCCAAGAAACGACACGTCCCGTCTTCGACTACTCCCCCACGCCCTGGTGAGATCGCTCGCGCCAAGGGTCAGGCTCTTAGCTCGTATCGCATCGATGCCTTGCCGATCATCAATCAACTCCTCGCACGCATGCGGCTCGACAATTTTCTCCGGTCGTATCTCCCACGCGCCGATCGCCGCTGCCGGATCGCTCCCGCCCTGGGCATCTCACTCCTGCTCAAGAACGTGCTCCTCTCCCGCGAGCCGTTGTACGGCATCGGAGAATGGGCGGCGAGGTTCGCTCCCGAAGTACTCGGCTTCGCCGAAAGCCAACTGCCATCTCTCAACGACGACCGGATGGGCCGCTGTCTCGATCGCTTGTTCCAAAGCGATATCACCTCGTTGGTCCTGGCGCTCGTGGCTCATGTGATCAAGGAATTCGATGTCGACCTCGATGAGCTCCACAACGATTCCACTACTATCACCTTTCATGGCGCCTATGCTGACGCGGCCAAAGAAGAAATGCGGGGCAAACGGACCAGGATGGCAATTACCTGGGGTTACAACAAGGACCATCGCCCGGACCTCAAGCAACTGCTTTATATCCTCTCGAGATTTACTCGGCAGTGGGCAGATCCAGTGGCGGCGCATCCATGACAAGCGAAATGACGACGGCAAGATTGTGGATGAGTACTCGATCTCCGAGCAGGCTTCGCTGAGCGTCGAAGGATACCGACTGGTTTGGTACCACAGTACACGCAAAGCCGAGCAGGATTCCCATGCGCGTCATCAGCAGGTCGAAAGGGCCTTGATCGAATTGTCGGAGCTGCGGTTGAAGCTGTCATCTCCGCGGACACGGTTTCGCCAAGAAGCGAAGGTTGCGGAAGCCGTCCAGGAAATCCTCCGGGCCCGCGGTGCTGAGAGTTGGATCGTCACGGAAATCAAGGAGCGAACTGAGGAGAAGTTCCGCCAGGATCGGCGAGGTCGACCGAATGATAAGACGCGATACCTCAAGAAGACGAGCACTCGCTACGAGCTGGCGTATCACATCGATCACGAGCGACTCATCGCGGAAACGGCGGGTGACGGTGTCTTCCCTTTGATCACGAACGACCATTCACTGTCGGGTCTGGAAATGTTGCTAGCTTACAAGGGCCAGCCGGCACTTGAGAAACGATTCTCGCACTTGAAGACCTGCGCGATCGGACCTGCAAACCGAGCGCGCGGATTGCCTTGATGTCTGTTTCGATCTCATCACGGATCTCGCCAAATCGGGCGCGTCGCATCAGACGTCACCGCCGAAACCGTCGAATTCGGGCCGGAAACCCCAAGAAGCCGAAGTCGCTCATCATCGTGGTGGGTTAGCACGACGAGTACTCACGCCGCCATCGGCCTGGCTCGGACCCGGACGGCGAGCTCGCGGCCGCGTTGGTCGTAAACCGTCAATCGTGTCGCCTCTTCGATTTCGGGGACAATCGGATCCACATCGCGCGCGAGCTTGAGTGCTTCACGTGCGGCCTCACCCCGACCGAGCCGCAGCAAAACCACCCCTCGGTTAAACTGGAACAAAGCGAACACCGCCGCACGCACCCTCTCCCGCCCCGGCGCTCGTTCAAACCGAGCGGCCCACTCCAGGATCTTCTCGGCAACGGGCTCGAACTGATCATCGGTCAAATTGTCGGCGCAGGTCGCCAGCACGTTCACGCACTGCGCCAAAATGGTGGCCGGGAGACCCGCCCTCGGGGTGAGCCCTTCCGCCTCGCGCCTGGCTCGCGGAAGATCATGGCGACGCAGAATCTCGAGGAAAGTCCAAACGTCATCCGCGTTATCCGGGTTCGAGCGGCGAGCGTCTTCGATCTCCATCAGCGCCAGTTCGAACTTCCCCAGGATCGCCAGCGTCTCGGCGCGCCGGGCTGAGAAAAACCCAGGTGGGAAAGCCGCTTTGACGTCCGCCGGCGCGACGATTTCCAAGATCGTCGACAACTCAAACACACGCTTCGGCTCCGGCAAGGGTTCGCCGCTATTACCCAGAAGTCTTTGAATCTCGGACAGGTGCTTCAAGTAATCGCGGGTGTCGTCTTCGTCGAGAGGCACCAGAGTATCCCAGCCAGGAACGCCGACCAACCCGTACTTCTCGTCCATCTTCAACTGGGCGCCGACCACAACCTCACCGTCGCTCAACCAAGCCCAGTCCCCCGGATGGAGCTTCGCATCGCGGATGGCCTTTTGCGAGGCGTCGAAAGTCAGCCGCAGGTGCCCGTCCTCGGTCGCCCCGTTGTAGTCCGCAAAAATCGTCTTCATCGTCGCCGCCTCGGCGTGGGGTTGATTTCCTCACGAAATAGCAGGATCAGCTCCTGCGACGCGTCATGGTCCCAGCCATTCGGGACCACAACCGTCGCATGGTACCCCTGAGCGCTCGTGACAATGACATCGTACCCTAAAGCGCGGATTTCTCCGACAGTCGTGACACCGACCTACTGATTCGGGCACCGACCCGCGAGCTTTTCCCACGGTACGCCATCCTCACATTGAACCGAGAAACCAAAAAAGCCTTCATGCTGCAAACATCGCTTGCACAACGGAATCGGAATATCGAAGGGAGGCTGACCACAGCGGACGACCGAAGCATTGTTTCCAATTCGTTTCCGCGGTGGCATCAACGCCCATCCCGGTCCAGCCGCGCCGGCACAAGCAACACCACCGATGGTTCACGCCGCTGTCGGCCTGGCTCGAACCCGGACAGCAAGTTCCCGAGCGCCTTCGTCATATACCGTCAACCGCGTCGCCTCATCAATCCCTGGAAACACGGGATCCACGGCATTTGCCAGTTTCAATGCCTCACGCGCGGCTTCACCCCGACCGAGCCGTAGCAAAACCACTCCTCGGTTAAACTGAAACAGGGCGAACACCACCGCGCGCACCCGCTCCCGCCCCGGCGATCGTTCAAACCGTCCCGCCCAGTCGAGGATCTTTTCGGCGACCGGCACGAACTGATCATCCGGGAGATCGTCGGCGCAGGTCGCCAGAACGGTGACGCACAGCGCCAACACACGAGAAGTGACCTCCATCCGCGAGGCGAGGGCCTCGGCCTCGAGCCTGGCTCGTGGGAGATCGAGGCGACGCACAATCTCAAGAAAGGTACAGGCGTTATCTGGATCATCGGGACTCTGCCGGCGAGCGTCCTCGATCTCCAAGAGCGCCAGATCGTACTTCCCCAGCAGTGCCAGCGCCTCGGCGCGCCGGGCTGAGAAAAAACCAGGAGGGAACGCGGCTTCAATTTCCGGCGGCGCGACGATCTCCAGAATCGTCGACAGTTCGAAAACGCGCTTCGGCTCCTGAAACGGGTCGGCACTCCTACCCAGGAGCCTTTGGATCTCGGATAAGTATTTCACGTAATCGTGGGAGTCGTCGTCGTCCAACTGCACCAACGTATCCCATTCGAGAACGCAGACCAACCCATATCGATCATCGGTTGCGAGTTGCCCACCGACCAACAGCTCGCCATCGCTGAGCCACGCCCAATCGCCGGGCTGAAGACCAGCATCCTCGATGTCTTTTTGAGAACCACGAGTCGTCAGGCACGCATTTCCGGCTTCGGTCAGCGAGTCGAAGTCGGCAAAGATGACTCTCATGATCAATTCCTCCTGGTTGATTCAGCATACCGCGCCGACGCGGCAAACGTGCACCAATATCACCGGCGATGAGTCCGGGCCAAGTCGATCTGGGCGTCTCCGAAGCCGCCCTCAACTCCCTGTCCACGCCCGACGCCTGGGTCGAAACCGGCCCGGCGAAATTCGCCTGCCACGATCACAGAGGCAGCGAGCGCTGCTCGGTCGTCTTCGTCGATGACGAAGGATCGGCCGAAGTCAATTTCCCCGGCGGTGAATCGGAATCCGTGACGATCGAGGACGAGTGATCTCTCCGCCGGCGGCTGGCTTCGGTCGCCGGCGATTGCCGCGGGTCCGGATTGTAAAGAAAAATGGGAGCGGATTCCCGACAACCAAAGGGCCAGCCCCCGCACACTTGTCGCATATATCAACAACGACAGATGACGAAGCGATCGCGCGGGGGCATCTTTTATTCGGCGTCGGCACTCGTTCCCGAAGTCTGAATGACGGCCTAGTCACCCTGCCTGGAAGCTACGTCCCTTCGACCAATTCCGCTCGAAAGAGCGGTTTTTTGTGCCTTCAATAACGAATTGTTTAGCGCTAGCGCTTTAGAACTAATTATTTAGGCGAGATCGTGACGGGGCTACGGTGGGCGCGGTAGTCGTAAGTTGAGCGACAGTCGCGGCGCCGTGCGAAGTCAAACTCGCCCATGGGAAAGTCGGGTTATGGAAATACCAGCCGGGCGACGCGCCAGCCGCGCCATTCCGCGATTGCTGGTTGTATTCGTCGTCACTGCCGTGGTTGGCGTGCCAGCGTGGATGCTTTTTTTCCGAGAGAGTGTGGTCAAACCAGTCCGCGCCGGGTCCATCCCCGCCCCGGATTCGGCGGTGGGTGAATACCAGCCGCGTAAGCACCCCGACACAGCCGGCTTCCAGGAAGTTTGCAATGTCTTGCCGAGCTGGGGGCCTGGCGCAGTCCCTCAAGGAGATCGCCGAGATCTGGCGAGGCGTGGGCTTTCGCAATATTGAGGTGATCGACGGGATGCTCGGTGGGCCCCTGGTGCCTGACCGTCAAACGTTCAACCTGATGATCGCGAAAACCAACCTTCTCAATTTCGAGAACGAGCCGGGCCGCGCCTCCGAAACGTTGGAACTGTGTCGCCTCTGGCTGGAGGAACGGCCGGCGCTGGCCCACGAGAATCTCTACACAGTGATTTATTTCCAGGGCGTCACCGCCCTGCGGCGCGGCGAAACCGACAACTGCGTGATGTGCCGGGGCGAAAGCTCGTGCATCCTTCCCATCTCAGCCGCGGCCGTCCACACCGATCAAACCGGGTCTCGCTTGGCGATCGGCCGATTCACCGAGTACCTGGAACGATTCCCCGACGACCTCGAGGTAAAGTGGCTGCTCAACATCGCGCACATGACGCTGGGCGAGCATCCGGGCAAGGTCGATCCGCGATATGTGCTGTCTCTCGATCATTACCGCAAGAACGAGTTTGACATTGGCAAGTTTCGAGACATCGGTCAGCTCGCCGGGGTCAACCGGTTCAACATGGCTGGTGGCGCGGTGATGGACGACTTTGACAACGATGGTCGCCTCGACCTGGCCGTCACGAGCTTCGATCCCGTCAGGCCGATGGGCTACTACCACAACTCGGGCGATGGAACCTTCGAGGATCGGACTGCCCCGGCGGGCTTGATCGAGCAGCTCGGGGGCAAGAACCTCGTCCAGACCGACTACAACAACGACGGCAACATCGACCTCTTCGTCTCGCGCGGTGCCTGGCTGAATTCTCCGATTCGCCAATCACTCTTGCGGAACAATGGCGATGGCACGTTCACCGACGTGACAGAGGCCGCCGGGCTGCTTGACCCCATCAATTCCACCCACTCGTGCTGGGCCGACTACGACAACGACGGCTGGCTCGACGTCTTTATCCTGAATGAGACGTCAAACAACCGCCTTTATCACAACCGGCGCGACGGCACGTTCGAGGAAGTCAGTGCCAGGGCGGGTGTCGGCGGCGGCGGCGACGTGATGTGCAAGGGTGCCGACTGGGTCGACTACGACAATGACGATTTTCCGGACCTGTTCGTCGACAATTATCGCGGCGATGCGCGGCTCTATCACAACAACCGCAACGGCACCTTCACGGACGTCACCACGTCGATGGGAATCGACGGACCACAAAAGGGGTTCTCGTGCTGGGCTTGGGACTATGACAACGACGGCTGGCTCGACATCTTCGCTACTTCCTACGACCTGGCGCTCGAGTCGGTCGTGAAGGGCCTCTTGGGCCAGCCACACGGTCGAGAATTATCGAACCGGCTTTTCCACAACCTGAAGGGCCAGGGTTTCGAAAACGTGGCTAAAGAAGCCGGCCTGGACATGAACTTCGAGGCCATGGGCTGCAACTTTGGCGATCTCGACAACGACGGCTTCCTCGACTTCTACCTGGGAACCGGCGATACCGACCTGAGCACCCTCGTGCCCAACCGCATGCTCAAGAACGTCGCGGGCAAGCGGTTCGCCGACATCACGGCGTCATCGGGCACCGGCAATCTTCAAAAAGGGCACGGAGTTTCGTTCGCCGACTGGGACCGCGACGGTGATCTCGACATCTTCATCGAAATGGGCGGGGCCACCAACGGCGACAAATATCACAACATCCTGTTCCAGAACCCCGGTCAAGGGAACCACTGGCTGACGGTGAAGCTCGTCGGCAAGAAGAGCAACCGAGCGGCCTTCGGCGCCCGGATCAAGGTGATCACGGCAGGAAAAGACCCGCTCGTCGTGCATCGCCACGTCTCGTCGGGCAGCAGTTGGGGAGCCAATCCCCTCGAACAACACATCGGTCTGGCCCAGGCCGATCGGGTTGCGACGCTCGAGATCCACTGGCCCACGAGCGGAACGACCCAGGTCTTCCGCGACATTCCAGCGAATCAGGCCATCAGGATCACCGAGCTCGACGACAAGTACGAAACCCTCCACTGGAAGCCACTTCCCGTCCCGAAGTGAGTCGACGTGCGTCGCCTTCGCAGTCGGCGCGCCCGCCCGCCCCATTCCAGAGTCGCCCTTCGCTGCGTGAAGGGACTTTCGGAAACAGTCTGCAACCGCTCGCGCCGAGCGACAGCATGATGCCCGTCCTGGTAAACTCGACGCGATGAGCCCAAGACTTCGCCCCCGCATCCTCTTATCGATCTCGGGCGCGCTGGCCGTCGCCCTTGCCATGGCCCTCTGGGCAAGAGGCTTCTTTGAGCCACGACACGTCATCGAGGTCTACCCCGGAAGCGACATTCAAACGGCACTCGAAACCGCCGCGCGTTTGCCCGGCAATCGTACGGTCCGCGTCCACGCCGGAACTTATCGACCCAGCTCGCCCGGTCAGGCCTTGATCTACTTCAATGCGCGGCACGATGGCATCACCCTGGAAGCGGTCGAAGGAGGAGGCGACGTCATCCTGACCGCGGCCAACCCTGCTGTGGCTGACCCCGCGTCTCCCTCGTACCCGGCAGTCGTCAACCACGTCGTCTACTTCGGCGATGGCATCTCGCGCCGCACGGCGCTGCGGGGGTTCAAAATCACCGGCGCACACGGATTCGTGTCGGGGCCACCTGACCTGGCGACCGTCCGAACGCGCGAAGATCTCGAGAAGTCGAGCTCTTATCGCTCGTACGTCCCATCACCGATCGAGTCGAACGACCGATTGACGAAGACGCAATATTTTTACACCGACGGTGGGGGCATCCTGGTCTTCGGCCATTCGTATCCAAAGATCGAGGCTGTGGAAATCTATGAAAACGAGGTCACGGTGTGCGCCGGCGGGGTCTCGATCCAGCACACGCAAGCGGCCTTTCGTGACTCGGTCGTATTCAAGGACTGCATTTTCCGCGAGAACCGCGCGGCGGTCTCCGGCAGCGCCGTGGACCTTCTCACCGCGAATAGCTGGGCCGTTTTCGAGAACTGCCTGTTCGCCGGCAACCTGAGCAACACGTCGATCGACGCGAATGGTGGCCCCGGCTACGGTGCCTTGACAGTCATGCCCGGGTCTCGGGCGAGCGTGAAGGAGTGCACATTCACCGGCAACCGCAACGGCGCGGACGACCGGGGCTCGGGAAGCACGTACGCCGACACGATCTTCTGGCGGAACGACCAGGCCGGCGGTGCCAGCCCGGCCGCCGCTGGTCATTACGAGCTCGTCGTCAGGTCGGCGGACGCGGTGACCGATTGCTTTATCGGCGCCAGTGAGCTTGGCGACCCACTCCGCAATGTGAGCCCTTCACGGAACACGTTGGCGTGCCCGGAGCCGGCCTTCGACGGCAGTTTCCGTCCCCACAACCCGGCCTTCAACCGCGCCGGCTATCGCCCTCGAAGGCTGACTCCGTAGCCAATATCTACCGGTGGTTCAAACGCGGGCAACGCTCCCGGGCTCCTGTCGAGCGCAACCGGCCCGCCGGTCCGTTCATAGACTGGTTGTAACCCACCATCCGATATAGCATTACGGCCGGTGGATTGCACCCATCCTACTCGTTGGTGCCGACTTCAACCCGCTCGCGGCCATTCCATAACGGGGCCGGACTGGCGGTCTTCGAGGCAACCTGACCGCGCGTCAGGCCCCGAAATCATTTCAATTTGGCCTTTTCATCGCAGACGATCCTTTTAGGCTGAGGACCTGGCGCACGGAGTCCGGCGCCGCCTTTGCACGAGATGGCACGGAATTCATCATCACGGCCCGGCGACTGACGTTATGCCCATCATCAACTTACGCGGCCGCTCGTTCTTTTATGAGCAGGCGGGGAGCCACGGCGATCCACTCGTGTTCTTGAGCGGTCTGGGGGGCGATCATCGGGCATTCAACCGGCCCCAGCGACATTTCGCAGCGAAATATCGGGCGATGGCATTCGACTCCCGCGACGCCGGCCGTAGCGACCGCGCCGAGCCCGGTTATACGACGGGCGACCTCGCGGACGATGTCGCCGATTGGCTCGAAGCCACGGGCGCGAAGCCCGCACACGTCCTCGGGCAGTCGCTGGGCGGCCTGGTGGCTCAGGAGCTAGCGCTGCGACACCCTGGCCTCGTGAAGAGCCTCATCCTGGTTTCGACCCATGCCGGCTCGGACGCCTGGCGAAAAGCGGTCATCGCTTCGTGGGTGTTGCTCAGGCGCTGTGCGGCCAGCGGCGGCGAGTTCAGCCGAGCGGTCCTCCCCTGGCTGGTGGCCCCAGCCTTCTATCGTCAGCCGGGGCACATCGAAGGCTTGATCGAGTTTGCCGAGCGAAACCCATGGTCGCAGGATGCCGAGGCGTTCGCCCGACAGGCCGCGGCGGCGATTGCGCATGATTCTGGCGAGCGTCTGGGGATGATTCAGGCTCGCACCCTGGTGCTGGTCGGCGAGCTCGATCTGCTTAACCCGCCGCGAGTCGCTGCCGAGCTGGCGGAGCGGATTCCGGACGCGACGCTCTCGGTGATTCCCGGCGTGGCTCACATGCCGCACGTTGAGGACCAGATGAGGTTCCGCCTCGAGGTCGAGCAGTTTCTGGAGAGAGAAAGAGGATAATCGAATGAGGTTCCCTCGGGCGAGCGGCGTCTTGTTGCATCCGACGAGTCTGCCGGGCCGTCATGGCATCGGCGACCTGGGCCCGGAGGCCCACGCCTTCGTCCAGTTCCTCGCGGAAACAGGCCAGCGCTGGTGGCAGATGCTGCCGGTGGGTCCTACAGGGTACGGCAACTCGCCCTACCAGTCGCACTCGTCGTTCGCCGGAAATCCGCTCTTGATCGACCTCGATGACCTGGTAACCCGCGGGTGGCTCCCGGCCGACGCTTGCCCGGCGAGCCCGGTCCTTTCCCAGGAAAAGGTCGATTTCGACGCGGTGCGGGTGCTGAAAGAGGGCATGCTGCGGCTCGCGCACCAGGGATGGCAGAAGCGTGGCGACGACCCCCGGTTTGTCGAATTTGTCGGAGCCAATCGCACCTGGCTTGAAGATTACGTGCTCTATGAGGCCATCAAAGACGCTCATGGCCGCCGTCCCTGGTATGAGTGGGAGCACGAGCTCGTCGTGCGAGACGGAGCGGCCTTGATCGAATGGCGCAAACGCTTGAGCGACGGGATCAGCTACCACTCATTTGTGCAGTACGCGTTCGAGCTTCAATGGCAAGCGCTCAGGGGGGCTTGCCGGGAGCGCGGCATCAAGCTGATGGGGGACGTGCCAATCTTCGTGGCACACGACAGTGCCGACGTCTGGGCGCGGCCCGATCTGTTCTACCTGGACGAGCGCGGGCAACCGACCGTCGTCGCGGGAGTGCCTCCCGACTATTTCAGCGAGACGGGCCAGTTGTGGGGTAACCCGCTGTACAAGTGGAGCGTCCACGAAGCGGAGGACTACGCGTGGTGGGCGTCGCGGCTTTCGTCTCTGCTCTCTCGCGTCGATGTCGTGCGGATCGACCATTTCCGCGGCTTCGAGGCCTACTGGGAGATTCCGGCCGGCTCTCGCACAGCCGCCCCGGGGCGCTGGGTGCCCGGACCCGGGAACCACTTCTTCGAGGCGTTGCGGCGAAAGCTGGGCTCTCTTCCCCTGGTTGCCGAAGACCTCGGTGTGATCACCCCGGCCGTCGAGGCGTTGCGCGACGACTTCGGCCTGCCCGGCATGCGAGTTCTCCAGTTCGGCTTTGGGCCCGATCAGGGAGCCGACAAGGCCTTGCCCCATCGCCATGTGCCGCACTGCGTCGTCTACCCTGGCACGCACGACAACGATACAGCCAGGGGCTGGTTCACCTCGACCGACGTCTTGACCACGCAATCCCATGAAGAGATCACAACCGAAAGAGCATTCGCTCTGCGCTATCTGGGCACCAGTGGAGACGAGATCCACTGGGACATGATTCGCCTGGCTTTCCTGTCGGTCGCCGACACGGCGATCGTCCCCTTGCAGGACGTGCTGGGACTGGATTCGCAGGCGCGCATGAATGTTCCGGGTAAGGCCGAGGGGAACTGGACCTGGCGGTTTCTCCAGGGCCAGATCGACGCGCGCACCCGCGACCGCCTAGGCTTGCTGACGGCCGTCTACAGCCGGTGGAACGGTGCGATTCCGCAAGGCAAGGACCCGCGGCGGCACGACTTCCGGGACGAGGGTATGCGGCCCCCTGGGGGCCCTCAATGACCTCACGTGCCCCCTTGGATGTAGGAGATCAAGTGCTGATTTTCGGCATGGAGCATGTCGTACATCACCTTGATGACGTCTCCGACCGAGATCACGCCCACGAGCTGTTCGTTGCTCAGGACGGGAACCTTGGCGATATGCCGTTCGCTCATCTTGCCCATCACGTCGTTGACATCGTCTTCGGGGGAGCACGTGATCGGCCGGGCGGTCATCACCTCGGCGACACGCATTCGGCCGAATCCCTCACCACGGTTGTGAATGATGCGAAGCACGTCGCGCTCGCTGAAGACACCCACGAGACTTCCGGCCTGATCAACTACCGGAAGCGACCCAATGTTGTTCTGGACGAGCTTGGCAACGGCCTCGCTGACGGTCGCCTCCGAGTCAATCGAAATAACACGGCGACCTTTGGAATCAAGGACGTGTCGAACCAGCATGAGATACCTCCCGGCTACGGAGCGAGGCCAGCCTTCGACCCGCGAGTCCACCGACCGGCACTTGCGACCTGACTCTAGCGATGTGGGACGTTTAGTTATACTGACATGATCGATGCGGGCTTGCAAATCAAATCTACGGCAAAAAAGTTGGTTGTCAGTTGTCAGTCGTTAACGGTCGAAGGACCTCGGGTGAGTCATGGAAGACATGGGACCGATCGAAAACGGGCGCACGGTGCCGTATTCCGTCGCGATGGTCGTTCTCCTGTTCCTGACCTTCCTGCTGCGCAGCGTCCTACCCTGACCAGCCGTTGGTCGAGAACTACGTCGGACGTCAGATTCCCACGGCGATGGTGGCGCGAAACCTCGACCGCGGCTCGGGGTTCCTGCGCCCGCAGCTCGAGACGGCTCCGTTCCCGAATTATTTCGTGGTCGAGCCGCCGATTTACGAGCTACTTGTGGTTTACTTCAAGGCTTTTTCGCCGTCCGGCTTATCGGAGGCGGGCCGGTTGGTCTCGGCCTTCGCGTCGGCGCTGGCGGCGTGGGGGCTTTACCTGCTGGTGCGGTCGCGCGAGGGCGCTCGCATGGCGCTGCTGGCCGTGTTCATCTTTTCGCTGTTTCCGTTGACGATCCGGTATGGGCGTGCGTTCCAGCCCGACGCGGCGATGCTCGGCGCCACCGTGGCCGGCCTGGCCTGCTGGGATCGCGGACTTTCGCGCCGGCGGCGGTCCTGCGCGCCGCCGGCTGGTGCCTGCTCGCGGCCGGGTTCGCGATCAAGGTCACGTCCGCGTTCCTCCTGATTCCTCTCCTGTTCATGATCGCTCGCCAGGGCCGCCGCCGGGAAATGGTCGCGGCACTGACGACCCTGCTCCCCGCGTTGCTCTGGTATGGATGGGCCGGCCATCTGATCGGGCAGGGGGCCGGCTCTCGGGCCTCGGCCGACAATCGCTCGATCTGGCTGGCGCTGCTGGGCCCCGCCGCGCTGCTTGACCCAGCGATCATGAAAGTGGTTGGCTGGTCGCTTTTCGTCCGCGCGTTCACGCCGCTGGGAGCCGGGCTCGCGTTGTTTGGGTTGTGGAAGCGGCGACATCACCATCGGGCCGGCAACGGGCTTTGGTGGGTCTGGGCCGGTTCCACGTTCGCCGCCATGGCGTTCCTGTCGGGCAAACTTCACCATGAGTATTACTGGTTGCCCCTGGCGCCCGTGGCCGCCGTGGGCGGTGCCCGCGGGATCGAGCGGCTCGCCGAGGGAGGCCGGCCGCTTGCGTTAGGCGTGCTGGCGGCGCTCGCCTTTCTTTGCGCATTCCAGACCCGCTCCACCTGGCGAACACCTGCCGAGTGGGCTCATTTGGAGGGGGCAGCCCGGGCGGTCTGTGTGGTCGTGCCCGAGCAATCCTGGGTGGCGGCCTGCGAGGCCCTGTTGTTTCAGGCAGACCGCCGCGGATGCCGGATGGAATGGACGGCCGACGCCGCCCGAAGAGCGGCCCGCGAGTGGCCAGGCGAAGGGCCGAGGGTCGAAAGTCCCCTCGATCTGATCGATTATTACCGGCTCCGAGGCGCCCGGTACTTCGCCGACCTGGGCTGCCGCGACCCTCACTCGCCGCGAAAGGGCTTGCACGAGGCAGTCCGGGAACGATACAAGGTGATAGTGGACAGCCCCGACGTTTTCATCGCCGACCTCTCCAATAATTCGGGGGCGCACTGGAATGCCAACTGACGCCGAGCGCGTAACGGTTCCGGACTTTGCGAAATGGAAGTCCGAGAAGCGGAAGATCTCCGTCCTGACCGCCTATGACTATCCAACCACGCTGCTGCTCGATTCCGCTGGCGTGGATTGCATCCTGGTCGGAGACTCGCTGGGAACCGCGGTCCAGGGCTGGGAAACCACCCTGCGGGTGACGCTCGGGCAGATGATCTACCATACCGAGATGGTCGCGCGCGCGGCTCGCCGCGCGCTCGTGATCGCCGACCTCCCGTTCCTGTCGTTCCAGATCTCACCTGCGCAGGCGGTGCGCTCGGCCGGCCTGATCTTGAAGAAGACCAATTGTCAGGCCGTGAAGCTCGAAGGCGGCCGCAAGATCGCGCCGACCATCAAGGCCCTGGTCGATGCCGAGATTCCCGCCATGGCGCACATCGGCCTGCGGCCCCAGGCCATACGACGCCTGGGGGGTTACAAGGTTCAGCGAGCCTCCGATGAGCTCCTCGCCGACGCGCAGGCCGTGGCCGAGGCAGGGGCGTTCGGCATCGTGCTCGAGTGCATCCCCCGGGATCTCGCTGCCAGGATCACCGAGCAGTCGCCAATCCCGACTATCGGCATCGGCGCCGGCGCACACTGCGACGGGCAGGTCCTGGTGCTCCACGACTTGCTGGGTATTCTCGAAGGCTACCACCAGCCCAAGTTCGTGAGGCAGTACGCCGACCTCGGCTCCCAGATCCGCACCGCAGCGGCCAAGTATGTCGCCGACGTCGTCGAAGGCCGTTTCCCGGGAGAGCGCGAAAGCTTTCGATGACGTTTACATCCCCACCCACCCGCGCAGGCGCTGCCAGAACCCCCGAGCGGGAGGCCTGGCGGAGGCCGTCGCCTGAGCCGGGTCAGCCCCTTTGTCTTGGAGGCGCACCGTGTGGTGATCGCCTTCGGCGGTTTCAACGTGCGTGGGGAGCGATTGCAATTCACGCAAGTGTTCGAGAAGGCGCGGGCTCGTCGCGCCTTTTTCCGTGAGGCCAAGCGGGCCCGGTTTCGACTTCAGGCTCGCCAGCGAAGCCAAGAGGACCGATCGTCCCGGCTGGCCGCCGTTCAAGAGCAGATGCACCCAGGCCCACGACTCGCGGTAGTCGCGCGGGGTCATCTCGCGGATGTCGGTGAGGGATTCGAGCCGGGGCAGGTTCGGCCGCCAGCCGTTACTGAGATCCGTGGAAATGGGTCCCATGCGCTGCGCCAGTGCTCCCGGTTGCGACAGGTCCGACTCGAAGTATTCCGCCAGCCCCTCGTCCAGCCAGAGCGGCAGGTCGCCGTAGGCGCCTCGAAGCAGCGCGTGGGTCGCCTCGTGCCTCAAGTCCTCTTCGAGCCGGGCGCTGGCGTAAGTGTAGACGACCCTCTGGTTGCCCTGGGCCAGGAAAAAGGCACGCCGGGGCGGCAGCTCGGGATAGTAGAACTTGAGAAAATGGATGAACGAGCTTTTATCGTCGAGCACGTAGATCTCGACCGGATCAACGTCGACTCGCGGCCGAAAATCGAGGTGCTGCGCCAGGTCTCGCTCGAGCGCCTCGAGCACACTCACAACCGGCGGGTCTTCCTTGAGGGGAAAGTTCGAGAAGAGGATGAACCCTCCGGTGCGAACCTGATGACGCGTGGGAACCAGCGGCTGCGTGCGCTCGGAGATGGTCGAACAACTCGCGGTGGAAACAACAAGGAGCATCGACCACCAGGCGAGCCGCCTTCCGGGAGGGTCGTTCGGGCGAAAAGGGGTTCCGGCCGTCACTCTTTCACTCCGATTGATTCAGTTCAGGAAAGTGGCCGCCCGCGCTTGAGGTTGCGCGCTCGCTTGGCTCCGACGGCGCGTTCGATTCTTCGCCAGAGGGCCTTCCAGTCGCCCAGCGGCGAGAGCCCCCATGGCAGATAGAGCTGGAGGAATCGAAGCAAATCGGTCCGGGTGCGCCCTTGACCAGACTGAGGCTCAGGCACAGTCGCGCCAGATTCTGGACCCGCCTGCCCCAGGGAAGCGGGTGCTGCAGGGAAACCCCGACCAGGTCGATCAAGCTAAGCTCTTCAATCTCGCCGCCGGAATTGACCTCGATCAGGATGTTCGATGCCTTCAAATCACGGTGCGAAAGCGAACGGTCGTGCAGCGATCGAATCAACTGGGCGAGTGCGGCGGTCAACCTTCGAATCCTCGCCCGCCGCTCCGGGAGCGAGAGACCGGGGAGCACCTTGCTCACGTATTCGGCCAGGCTCTGCGCGCCGTGTTGCTTGACGGTGACCAGATAGGTCTCATGAGGCAGAAACCAGAAGAGAGGGTCGCTCTTGAACGATCGCCGCCGTGACAGATACGCCAGGTTCTGAGGGGTCGGGACCCCACGGCTCGCGAGATCCTGGCCCGCCTGCCACGAGCGCCATGCGCGGGGCGGACGAAACAGGGTGAAGAACGGGTCGAGCCACTTTTTGCGGTTGAATCGCTTAAAGATCACCTGCGTCGGCTGCCCCCGGACAAGCATTGTGGTCTCGGCGACCGTCGTGGTGCGCGAGTTCTTGAGCACGGTCGCACCGGGCTGCTTTACGCGCCAGGTCGGGGTCATCCAGCAGCGGAAGGATTTCGGAAGGATCCAGGTCGCGCGAGGCCACGCACCGGGTGAGCGCTCCGCGATAGACTTCGAAGTACTTGTTCGAAGTCCGGCAGCGACGGCCCCACCGCCGCCATAGCCGCTCCGCCCAGAGACGCGTCGCGTCTTCGATCGCCCGTGCAAATCGGCCGACCTCAGGCGGCTGACCGCTGCGCGTGCCCAGATAGGTCTTGAGAAAGCGATAGCGGTCAGTCCGGCTGCTTCTGAGCCAGAAGTAATGATCCAAGAGCGCCAGATTCTGCCTGGCCAGCTTCCACGTGACTCGGCGGCACTTCCTCATGGCGTCCAGATCGATCATGAACAACTCGAGATCATCGGCATTTTGCAGGCGCACCAGGATGTTCCCGGGGTGAAAATCGTGATGCAGAAGGCCTGCCTCGTGAAGCTGCGCCGTCATCACCGCGACCGCCCGGGCCAGTCTCCGGCGGATCTTCGACCGCTCCAGCTCCGGCCACTCCGAAAGCCGTCGTTCCACGAACTCGTCGAGCGGAATCGTGTCCGAAATCGCCGGCGTGACCAGGTAGTTCTCGAACAAGAACTTGCGTTTACGCTGCTCTCCCAGCGCAACCGGGGTGATCGTCGGCACGCCGATTGTCGCCAGGTGCACCGACCGCTTGCCTTCGTTTCGACCCTTGCCGCGACGAACCCACTGCCTGAGCACCGCACGCCGGTTGGGCACCAGGAAATGCTTGATGTAGATCGTGGCCTCTTCGAGCTGGACACGGTAGACGATGCGATGAGGGCCCGACTTGACCGTCGTGATCGCCCCGGCGGCTCGCCATTCGTCCAGGCGCAGCCCTTGCGGCCCGAGCAGCACCTCGCCCCATCCCGGGCGAAACCACCAGCCGGCGTCCGGTGTCTGCTGCCATCGCCAGTCGGGAGGCTTGAACATCCGCTTCACAAGCACCTCGAGCTGCACCGCTTCCAGAGCCGGCGCTTGACGACTGCCCGGTCGAGTCGTTCGCGGTTGCTGCGTGCACACGCTCATCGATCGCCAATCTGATTGAATGTTCGAGGCGGCCGGGTCCGAGCAAGATGCGGCTCGAGCCCTTGGCCTCTCGATCGGTCCTGGGCCGCGATCAACTTTCCAGCAAGCGCCTGTGGAGAGCGCCGACCGCCCGGTCGCGCTCGTCACGAACGTATCGGCCCATGCCGAAACAGAGTAGCTCACCTCGACTTGATGGCGAGCTTGTCGTCCCAGAGCAAGTCGCAATGGCCGGTCCGAGGCCAGCCTGGCCAGAGCGTCGGCCCACTCAGTCGCAGTCGTCGCGAGGAACCCCGTCTCACCGTCTCGAATCATCTCCCGATGCGCACCAACCGGATTGGCGACCACCGGCAAGCCCGCCGCCTGGTACTGCAAAACTTTGAGCCCGCACTTCCCCCGGCTCCAGAGGTCGTCCGGAATCCAGCTTATGCCGATGTGCCCCGCGGCAAGTTCGCGCGCCTCGGTCTGCTCGTCCCACGGTACCGGTATGCAAGGCAACGGAAACGACTCCGGGAAGCGATCGCAGATCACACGGAGCTTGACCCCCGGTATCGCCTCGGCCACGCGTTGCCAGATCGGTCGCGATTGCTCGAGACCTTGCAACGTGCTCGATGAACCGATCCAGACCAGCTCGACAGGGCCGTCGCCCCGAGCGATCGGATAGAGCGGGGGGTCGACACAGGTGGGTATCACATGCACGCGCTCCACGCTCGCCCCGGCTCGAAGCGCGGCATCGGCAAGGAAGTCGTTACCGGCGATGATCGTATCGGCCGCGCAGACAGTCTGGGCGAACCGCCGGGTCTTCGAACGGCTGTTCCCGCCGCGCTGGGAATACGAATCGCGACACATGACCGCATCGTCGAAGTCGAAGACCAGGCGGCGCGACGCACGCCGCAGTGCCTTCAACTGCCAGCTTGCCAGCAGCTTCCGCTGGAGGATCACCGCGTCGTAAGATCTCGCTCGCTGAAGCTGGATCGTCCGGAAGAACGCGCCCCGATCGAGCCCCTCGCACTGGAGCGAAACACCCGCCGCTTCGAGCGCACTGCGCGAACGCTTGGATTCGGTAACGACAGCAGACATGATCCGGCGCTTCGACCAGCGCGAGTAGTTTCATGCCGTCCTCCCTGACGAACGGGCAGAGATCGAGATCTGCCGGCATGGGCTTCTGGGCTTGCGAGCATCTTAATCCGGAGTCGTTAAACTTCCTAGAGCGACTCTTTGCTCCGGTGCGGTCGACTCGGTAGTCTGCGTGCTTTAGATAACCCTAATCACGGGTCGGGACAAGGATTACGCGAGGATTGCTCTGTGTCTGCTTCGACGGCCGACCGGAGCTGTTCCCGGAATGCGCGAAGGTAGGCGTGTTCCACTTCATGGGAGCCTCGATTGCTGGCCAGGAAGTCGAGCAGCATCTTTCGAAATTCTCGCACGTGTTTCTCGCCGTCGGGTCGTCGCATCAAATTCTCGGTCTCGAACGGATCAACGGTGAGATCGAACAGGTGCTCGGTGCCCGAGCGATCGCGGATATATTGCTTGCCCTGGGCCACCAGCGACATCTGGAACTCACCGGGCCCCCGGCCGTGTGGCCGCTTTGGTTCAAGTATGGTCGAATCCGCCTGTTCGGAAAACGCGGGTGAAATCTTCAGCTCCCGCGCGGGCGTGCTCTGCTGGCGCGGACTCCAGCCGGCTCTGAGCGAGCTACCGGGAAAGGGGGACCCGTGCCCCGCTCCGGCCAGGTCGACCACGGTCGCCGGCAGGTCGCGTAAGCTCACGGCCGAATGCACGCGTTTCCCCGCCGGTGCGCCCGGTGAAAGCACCACGAGAGGCACGCCGATCTCCTCCAGGGAGAGACCATAAAGGTGGCCGTAGAAGCCGTGATCGCCGAAACCTTCGCCATGGTCGGAGGTGATGATCACCGTGGTATTTTCGAGCAGCTTCTGTTCTTGAAGCCGGCAAAGCAGTTGATCGAGCTGCTCATCGAGGAATGAGATGCAGGTGTTATAGCTGTCGAAGGCCATCCTCAGCTTACGCTCTCCTTGCGACTCCTTCCTCAAGAGCGCGTAGTCGAACAGAAAATGATAATCCTCACGTGTTGTGGGCGCGATTCCGAATCGGTGCTTGAAATCAGCGGGGGGAATGAACGGATCGTGCGCGTCAAAGTAGTTCAGAAATGCGAAGAACGGCCGATCGGATCTGCGCCGGGCGAGCCAGCCGAGGAAGCTGTCGTTGATCTGGCGCGCACCGCGAGACTGGAGCATCGTCCATTTCTTGTCGTAGAACGCACCGAGGCTCACGTCGTAATAGGCGCCCAGAGTCAAGAGTTCTTCGAGGAGCCACTTTCCAGGGACGGTCCGAGAGAGGAGAGCCTGGGGCGAAAGCGGGTAATCCTCGAAATGGGCGAAGCCTCGAGCGAGCCCGGTTTCATAGGTGCACCAGTTCGTGTTCGCCGCGAATCCGGCGGTTTGATACCCTCTGGACGCCAGGTATTCAGCCAGGGTCTGGTCTTCACCGTCGAGCGCGAACCTGGCCTGCGAATTCAGTTTGTGTCGCCCACTGGCCGGTCATGAACGAGCAATGCGAGGGATAGGTCCAAGGGGCAGTTGCGATGGCGCGGTCGTACTGCACCCCTTGACGAGCCCAGCGTGAGAGGTTCGGGGTTGTGTCGCGATAGGCGCCATAAGAGCTGACGTTGTAGGCGCGGACGGTATCCCAGACGATCAAGATGACGTTCCGGGCGTCCGATGGGGCAGGTGGCAGCCCCGCGACAGTTCGGTATTCTTGCACTGCCTGCCACCCCGACGAAGCAGCCGCGAGCGCGACCACGACACCCAGGACAGCCGTCGTGACGTATCGCAATCTCCACGGCGCGAGGCCGCTGGCCACAATCCGACCGGCGATCACTCTGCCGAGCCCGGCTGCAAAGAGCAGGCTGCACAGGCCGTTCAGAGGCGTTCGCAAGACGCCCCCCAGATCGCTAGCGACACAAACAGCCACACCGCGAAGCGCGGGGAGATTCGGCCGCCCGGGCGGGTATTACGCGCAGCCACCAGCAGCCCGGGGACCAGCAACAGCACGGCGTGCCCCGCCGGCACGGTCCACGGGAAATCACGCGCGTTCCGAAAATAGCCGTCCTCGCTCCAGCAGTACTTGCCCAGCACCAAGATCACGAGGTCGAGATAGCCCCCGCACAGTCCGATCACGATTGCCAGCAAGATGGCCCTGGCCGGGGAGAGAGTCATCCGACTCGCCGGGAGCGGCTGCTGCGCTTCCGGAAGTGTGGTCCTCAACCGGGACTGGCGCTCATGCGTCTCGTCAAGGCTGTTAGCGGACGACCACTTAGCCATCGGCGCGTACAATCACCTTCAAGCCCGCATCCCTGATCGCATGCCGGCCAACGGCCGCGCGTATATTGGTGTATGCGCCATCGACGACGAGGCTGGCCGCACGAACCCGAGTGAAATAATGTTAATTCCCTGGGACTCGCCAGGGTCTCGCACTCGCTCGGGCAGGTTCCGTGCGAGACAACCTTCACCGAGGCGATCGTGCCGCCGATCTCGCCAGCGCCCTGACGGGCCCTTCGATGGCGGACTTGAGCTGCTCGCGATAGCGTTTCAGGTAGGCGTGTTCCACCTCGGCCGATGCTGGGTTGTCGGTCAGAAAGTTGAGGAGCATTGTCCGGAAGGCTCCGACCCTCTGGTCGGCGTCGGGTCGTTTCATGAGGTTTTGCATCTCATAGGGATCTTGGATCAAGTCGTAGAGCCGCTCAACTCCGAGGCCGTTGCGGATGTAATGGTGATCGTGGGCCACCAGAGACATCTGGAACCCGCCGACCCCGAGACCGTGCGGGGTGGGCTTCGAGCGCCGTCGGATCAGCCTGCTCCGAGAACGCAGGCGTGGTCAATTGCGAAGGGGCCGGCCGCGATCCCGGCGGGGCCCAGTGCGCCGCCAACGAGTGCCCCGGGAACGGTGAATCGGCATCCAGACCGAGCAGGTTGACCACGGTCGCGGGCAGGTCGCGCAGGCTGACCGGGGCCTTCACCTCCTTGCCGGCCGGTGCGCCCGGGGAAAGGATCACCAGCGGAACGCCGATCTCGTCGAGGTCGACGGTGTACGAGTGGCCGAATATGCCATGATCGCCGAAACTTTCACCGTGGTCGGCTGTGATGATCACGGTCGTATTCTCGAGCAGCCCCTGCCCTTGGAGCTTATCGAGCAGGCGACCAAGCTGTTCGTCGAGGAACGAGATACAGTCGTCGTAGCAATCGATGGCCATCCGGAGGTCCCGTTTTCGTTGCGCTCTTCATCAACCCCAGGTAATCGAAGAGGAACTGGTAATCCTGCCGGCTCTTCGGCGCGATCCCGAATTGCTCCTCGTAAGCCGCGGGGGGGATGAATGGGTCGTGGGCGTCGAAGTAGTTCAGGAAAGCGAAAAACGGACGATCGGGTCTTCGCCCGCTCAGCCAGCCGAGGAAGCTGTCATTGATCTCGCGCGCACCCCGGGACTGGAGGGTGGCCCACTTCTTGTCGTAGAAGGCGCCGAAGCACGGGTCGTAGTAGGCGCCCAGAGTCAAGATTTTCTCGAGGATCCAGTTCCCCGGAACCGTACGACTGAGCAGAGCGCGCGCCGAGAAAGGATAATCCTCGAAGTGGGCGAAGCCCCGAGACAAGCCGCTCTCGTAACTGAGGCAATTCGTGTTGGCCGCGAATCCGGCGGTTTGATAGCCTCGGGATGAAAGATATTCGGCCAGGGTGGGATCGGGAGTATCGAGCGTGAACTTCCACTGTGCATTGTCCCTGTATGGCCAATCGCCGGTGAAGAAGCAGGAATGCGAAGGGTAGGTCCATGGGGCCGGTGCCAGCGCGCGGTTGTACTGAACACCGCTGCGAGCCCACCGCGCCAGATTCGGGGTGGTGTCGCGAAAGTAGCCGTAGGAGCTGACGTTGTAGGCGCGCACGGTGTCCCACACGATCAACACGACGTTTCTCGCGCCCGAAGGAGGACTCTGAAGCCCGGCGACCGCGCGGTATTCGCGGACGGCCTGCCAGCCTGACGTGAAGGCGGCGCAAAGAGCCAGCAGCCCCAGAAGCGTCACCGCGCCGTAGCGCAGGCGGCGCGGGGCAATGCCACGGGCCACGACCGCATCCGCGATGAACCGGCCCAGACCGATGGCCAGGAACAGCGTACACACGCCGTAAAGGGGCGTCTCAGCAAAGCCGCCCAGATCGCCAGCGAAGCGAACAGCCACACCCCGGCTCGCAACGAGATGCGCCCGGGCGGGCGAAGGTTCAACACCGCGACCAAGAGCCCCGGAACCAGTAACAGGAGAGCGTGCCCCGCCGGAACGGTCCACGGGAAATCCCGAGCGTTTCCGAAAATACCCGTCCTTGTGCCAGCAGTACTTGCCCAGCAGCGTGATCGCGACGTCGAGATAGCCCGCGCAAAGCCCGAACGAGATCGCAAGCAGGACGGCGGCCCCCGGCGACAGGAATACCCGGCCCGGCGGGCGTCGCGCCCGGGTTTCCGCAACACTCGTCTTCATCGAAGCCAACCCTTCACGCAATCTTCAAGCATCAACCGGCACGACCCAGAAGGCTTGCTTGGTTACCAGCATCAGGGGCGCAGACTCTAGCTACCGTCGATCAGCAATCCTATTACTTTAAGCGTCATTCCCTACGGTGCGGGCCGCGACTACGGTTCACAATCTCTAAGCCCTTACATTCAAACAATTTGTTGCTTGTTGCCACGAATCGACGATCGAATCAGACAGACGGCCTTTTTGGTTTACATATCTTTACAACCTGACGATCGCGCATGGACTGGACTTGATGGCCGCGTTCAAAGCCACCATGCACGCTGTTTGTTAGGAACGCGGAACCTCCCGAGTTGTGACTGGTAGCCCCGCGGCGGCCAATGCGACGGTCGTCGTCGCGCAGGACGAGGGATGACTCTAGGACAGCTTACTCTTCCCTTTTCGTGCGCCGAGCCAACGCTTGATCGCCCGAAACGGTGCGGTGCCGATTGTCAACAAAAGACCCGACATGGCCGCCAGGAACGAAATGACGGGCAATTGCACTTCCGGGCCGAAGTAAGCCAGCAACGTCGGAAAAGTCTGCATCAAATCTCCTCCTGGCCTGGACCGTGCGGAGCCAGACCAATTCGAGAGTTCCCGCTAGCGTCATGACCGATGGAAAATGCCGGTGCGAGCGACACACGCTTGGGCGGGGCGGCGGTTTCTCGCGATGTCCTCGTCATTCGAGTCGGTTCCTCCGCACGTTGATCGCGTCTAGCATGGGACGAAACGATGGGCGATTTCGCGATTGTTCGCGATATAAACTCGCGCGATCGTTGGTTCGCAACGCGCAATCGGCCGTATTAATGGTTTAGGCGTCATTCGCAGTGAAGCTGTCCGTGGAGGTTGCCCCACAATCTCTAAGTCTTGGCTCAGATTGTAGGACTCATCGACAAATCCAGGGCACGATGCCATAGTCAAGATGAAGGTGCGCCCGGCAAAACAATCAGAGTAGTGCGGCCTCTGTTTATGCGTCAGCACGCGATATTGAACAGCCATTTTTCAGCGACGGTGGCGCGATGCGGATAACGAAAGGGGCGCGGCCGGTTGGTCCTGAAGCCGGGGCACAGCACCGCCTGGTTGCGAACTCGCTTTCGCCTGCGAAAACCATCTTGCTGGCGATCTTGATTGGTCTATGCGGGGGCTACCTGGACCTGATTCTCACCGTTCTCGGAAAGTACTGGTGGAACAACGACCGGTATTTTCGGAACGCGCGGGACTTTCTCTGGACGGTGCCGGCGGGACATGCCGCGCTGTTGCTCTTCGCCGGTCTCGCCGTGGGTGCGTTCAACATGCGCCCGAGCCGACGAGTTTCACTGCGGGCGGCATCGTGGTTGTTCGCATCACTTTCGATCTGGGGAGCGCTCTTGCGGGCACCTTTGAGCGGAGCTGCCAGCTTTCTTCTGGCAGTCGGCCTCGGCAGGGTGATTGCCAACCGAATCGCGGCCGCTGGGCTCGTCGCGCGGCCGCTGCGCTATACCGCGATCGGATTGTTCGGGCTGCTCGGCTTGCTGGCCGTTTCGTCATCGGGCGCTCAGGCGATCGAAGAATATCGTGCGGTCAAGGGATTGCCACCCTCTGCCCCGAACGCCGGAAATGTGATCTTGATCGTATGGGATACGGTTCGTGCCTACAGCGTGAGCTCATACGGCTCGTACCGCGACACGACGCCGAATCTCTCGCGGTGGGCGGGGGCTGGGGTGCAGTACAATCGCGCGACGGCACCGGCGCCGTGGACGTATCCCTCGCACTGCTGCTTCATGACCGGCCAGTGGCCGCACCGGATCAACGCCCAGTGGAAATACACACTCGAGGGACCTCTTCCGACGCTGGCCGAGTTTCTCGGCTTGCGCGGCTACCAGACCGCCGCCTTCGCGGCGAACACGAGTTGCTGTACATATGAGAGTGGGCTGAATCGTGGGTTCGCCCATTTTGAAGATTACCCGCTCTCGCCGCGCGCCTTCTTGACGCGTACGGTTCCGGGGAGATGGCTGCTGAGACAATGCCTCACACTCGGTGCCTACTTGAGCCCGAGTCTCGGTGCGTTTTACGACGCGAAATGGGCAGGTTTTCAGTCTCGCGGCGCGCGGCAGATCAATGACGACTTTCTGGCGTGGCTCTCGCGACGAAGAAGCGATCGGCCGTTCTTCGCTTTCCTGAACTACTTCGACGCTCACGACCCGTTCGTACCGCCGGCAGGTTTCGAGAACCGATTCGGGATCGCGCCGCGATCGCCGCAAGACTACCGGTTCCTTTTCGACTATTCGACCTTGATGAAGGGGAAAGAGCGGCCCAGAGATGTGAAGATGGCTTTCGACTGCTACCACGATTGTGTGGCATTCCTGGACGAGCAGCTCGAAGAGCTACTGGGCCGGCTGCGCGATCAAGGGCTGCTGGAAAACACGACGGTGATCATCACGTCTGATCACGGCGAGGGCTTTGGGGACCACGGCTTTTTTGGCCATGCCTACGGTGCATGGCTCGACGAGCTCGGCGTGCCGCTGGTGATTCTCTCCCCCGGCGCGCCGAAGGGCAAAGAAGTGAACGCGGCCGTGAGCCTGCGTGACCTGCCGGCGACCGTGGTGGACGTACTGGGCCTGGGGCAAGGCTCGCCATTTCCGGGACGTTCGCTGGCGGCATACTGGCCGCCGGCGGGATCGAGCGTGCTCAAGGAGGAATCGACCGTGCCGGCCTTCTCGGAGCAAGCCGACGCGCGGTTGCTGGAACCTGGCCCACCCAAGGGGGTCGGACCTGGTGATTTCCATATGTCGCTGGTCGCCGATGCCCAGCACTATTTCCGTGACGGTCTGGGCCGCGAGGAGCTTTTCGACCTGATCGACGATCCGCTCGAGAAGGAGAACCTGTCGGCCAGGCCCGATGCCCAGCCGAAGGTGATGCGATTTCGTCGGATGCTCCTTGAGTTCTTGATGCGGAACCCGGCTTCGGTCGAAGTGGACAACGCCTACCTAAGGCGTTACCGCGCAGAGCTCGAGTCCGCAGCGCAAGGGACACGGCCGGCGCTTGCCCGATCAGCCGGAGGCTCGCCCTGAATGGTTGGCCGCCGGGGCGAGGCGTTCCAGATCAGAGTACGGAAAAATCCAGATCAAAGGTACGCCAAGCTTGGTGAATATGTACGCCGCGCGACCCCGTGAGATCAATGTGCGGTCGATCTCCATCATGTTTCCCGGGCGATTCTGGATCACGATCCATTGCGGTTCTCCACGATCCACCGCCGCGAGCTTGCGTGGCAGCTCGCCGATTCGCCGCAGATAGAGCCACGAGCGCGGAAAAGTTCGAGATTCGATCGTCCGGTTTGGCAGCGTATTGTCTCTGAGCCAGAGCCGGGCGTCGCTTGTCAGTGCATCCCAGTAATAGGTAGGCTCCATGCCGAGCTTCGTCGCACCCGGCAGCCCGCCGACCAGTGGACTGAAATACGAAATCGGCACGGGCATCATCACCGCTATGCTGAGGGCTGCCTCTGCCAGGGCGGCGGAGATCGCGATCTTCGCCCATCTGCCGGACCAGTCCCATAGCTGGCGGGCTGCCAGGCCGTCAAGCAGGGCTAGCAATCCGAACGCAGGCAGAAAGAGCCGTACGCCGTCATGGCCCGGCACATGCGGCAACGCGCGGAGCACCATCAGCAACGCCCAGTGAAAGACGAAGAGCATGCCAATCGGTTCCGTGCGCCACCTTCGAGCAGCACTCCAGAGTCCCAAACCGGCAAGCAACAGAAAGCCCACGGGCGTCACGAAGACCGTCCAGAGGAGTGTGTTGTACCAAGGAAGCGATTCGGTCGGCGTGACGTACGTGGTTCCCAAGAACTGAATCGGGATCGTGATCGTCTCGGATCGGCTCAGGTTGGAATTGAAGAATCGGAACAAGCCCACGAGCGGCTCGCTCCACCACGGCGGCATGATCGCAAGCAGCGCGAGCGGTGCGATGATTGCGCCCACGGCAAGGGCGCGAAATCCGAGACGGCTGCGGTAGAGAATGGTCCAGGCCAGGAACGGAATCGGGACAAACCAACCCGTCAACTTCGTGCCGGCGGCAAAACCGAGCAACACTCCGAAAAGAGCGCACGCCAGCCAGCGACCTCGCGACGCTTGCTGACCGGGAACGGTGTCGACCACGTGAGCGAAAACGGCGATGGACAAGATCCAGAGCGACGCCAAGACCCCGTCATATGACGCGTAATGACCGTGCCCGAAGAGATTGGGTTGAAGCACCCAGCTTCCGGCGGCGACGATGGCCGGCCAGGTGCGCCATCGCTTCACAAACAGCAAGAAGATGGCACCGGCAGTGATACTGAAGAGGACGATCGGTCCGAGCCGGGCGCGCGGGAGCTCGCGCCATGACGGAGTGACGAGATCTCCCATGAGACCCAACAAGGCGTAAAACGATGGATGACCGTGCGGCTCCTGGCGCGCGAATGGCCAGAACCACGCAAGCACCTGAGGATCAGAGAGCAGCTTACGTCGGGTGTCAATCTGGTAACGCGACGGCGGCGGAGGCGAGACTGGCCCGGGAACGAGCTCATCATCGGTGCTGTGTGGTTTCCATTCCGCCGCGAATCGCGCGGGGTCGCGGAGCCCGGCGAACCACTCACGAAGGCGTTCTTCGCGCCCGAGCGTATAGCCCTCGTCCCAGGCGATCGCCAGAGGGGGCTCGGTCAAGATCATCAAGAGGGTGGTGGCGACGCTAACACCGACACCGAGCAGAAGTGCTGTCAGACGCGGATTGGCTACTGCCATGATTACGAGAGCGTCTTCTTCGCTTTTCGCGCACCGAGCCATCGCTTGATCGCCCGAAACGGTGCGGTGCCGATTGTCAATAAAAGACCCGACATGGCCGCCAGGAACGAGATCACCGGCAACTGGACTTCCGGGCCGAAGTAAGCCAGCAATAGCGGAAAAGTCTGCACGACATCTGCTCCCGGTCAGAACGGCCCGGATCCAGACCGATTCCCTGGGGCCCGGCTAACTTGATAACCGACGGAATGTGCCGGCGCGAGCGAAGCGGTAGACATCGCTGACCCTTCGATCGTTACTCAGTGTGCCGCGCCCTCGGCACAAGTGTCAACATGCGGCTTCGTGAGGGGAGCCGGCTGCGCTCTAAAGTGAGTTTTTTGTTTTCATTTGAAATACCCCAAGATCGTCATCGATACTTCCAGGGGGAATTACCGCCGCGAGACGACGTCATCGCGGGCGGCTCGGTAAACGGGAACGGATGGAGGAGTTTCGTGAAAGCCGGACTTGGAATGGTGGTGCTCTTATGTTTCGCGTCACTGTTCCTGCTGTGCTACTCGCCTGCGCTGTTCGAAGGCCGTCAGTTCGGTTTTCGTGACGCAGGACATTACTACTACCCGCTTCACCAGCGAGTGCAAGAAGAATGGAGCCAGGGCCGGTGGCCCCTCTGGGAGCCGGAGGAGAATGCCGGAACACCGCTGCTGGGAAATCCGACGGCCGCGGTTCTCTACCCCGGAAAGCTCGTGTTCGCGGTACTACCGTTCGCCTGGGGTGCGCGTATCTACATTGTGATGCACACTGTGCTTGCGTTCGTCGGGATGCTCGTGCTCTTGCGATCCTTTGGAACAAGTGTATCGGGATCGGGCCTGGCCGCGCTAGGGTATGCGTTCGGCGCACCGATCCTGTTCCAGTATTGCAACGTGATCTATCTGGTCGGTGCGGCGTGGATGCCGCTGGGAATGTACGCGATCGACCGCTGGGTGCGGCTCGGGCGCCGGTGGGGGCTCTGCGAGCTCGCGCTGGTGCTGGCGATGCAGATTCTGGGCGGAGACCCGCAGGCCGCGTATTTGCTGGGGCTCTCGGGCGCCGCCTACGCACTGGGTCTGGCCTGGGCGCTGGCGCGCTCAAATGCCGCGAGACAGGTCACGTCACGCACGCCGCGCGCGAGCGCGGTGTCGGGGAACTTCGTTCGCATTTTTGTAGTGTTCGCAACCATCTTACTGTGGGCAGCCGTGACGGTGGGGCTGGGCATTCTGCTCCCGAGGCTGCGCCAGAGGCAGCCCGGCCTGCCTGCACCGCCCCTCTGGTGGATGCCGTGGATGCCCGTTGGGGTGGGGGTCGCCTGGGGCGCAGCCGCCCTGGGATTTCTCTATTTCTACTGCTGGCGGCGGCGGGGTTGGCGAGCGCCACTCGCGCCATGTGGCTTGGTCTGGCGCTGGCGGCCGCGCTGGCCGCCGGCTTGACCGCGGCTCAGCTCTTGCCGGTGATCGAGTTCACGCAGCAGACCACACGGACCGGGGCGGCTGGTGCTCAGGGCATCTACGCTTTCAGCGTCGAACCGTACCGGCTGGTCGAGCTCGTCTGGCCCGACATCGGGGGAATGCAGCTTGGCGAGAATAGCTACTGGCCGAACGTTGTCCGAATTCCGGGTATTCATCCCAGGATCTGGGTACCATCGCTCTACCTGGGAGGGATCACGCTCGTCCTGGCACTGAGCGCGCTCAAGTTCCGGCAGGGGCCGCCGTGGCGCGTCTGGCTCTCGGCGATTGCCGTGGTGAGCTCTCTTGGCGCACTGGGGCAGTACACGAGCCCGATCTGGGCGACGCGAACCGCCGCTGCCACGGTGCATTCGGCTCAGTTCGAGCGGCTGACCGAGGGGCTGGGACCGCTTGGTGCACCCGGCGATTTGCCGATCCGGCAGGACGGCTTCCTGAAGGACGGCGACGGCAGCATTTACTGGTGGATGGCAACATTTCTGCCGGGCTTCCGGCAGTTTCGCTATCCGCCGAAACTGTTCTCGTTGACATCACTCGCTCTGGCTGCACTGGCCGGAACAGGGTGGGACCTGCTCCGCGGCGGAAATGCCAGAAGTGCGATTCGCGCGACGGGTTTTCTCGTTGCTGTCAGCCTGTTCATTCTCGCGGCGGTATTCATCGAGCGAGCTCCGATCGTGGCGGGGTTCGAGTCATACGAGGGCACGGCCGAGACCGGGCCGCTCGACGCGACCAAGGCGTTTGCCGCTATTATTCGCAGCCTGGTTCATTGCGTGCTCGTCCTGGGCACGGGTCTCTTGCTTTTCATTCTGGCTCCAGCTCGGCCGCGGATCGCGGCGCGCGTGCGCTTTGATTCTGACGACGCTCGACCTGGCCGCGGCGAATTCGCGGTACGTCATGACCGTCGCGCAGTCGCTGTTTGACGGGAAGCCGGAGTTGGTGAAGATCATCGAGAAAGCGGAAGCCGAGGGGAATTGGTCGACGCCGGGACCATTCCGCGTGCACCGGATGCACGCGTGGAGCCCGGTGATCTGGAACGTCACGCGCTCGAAGGATCGCGAAGCAGAGATCGTCGGGTGGGAGCGCAATACGATCGGGTCCAAATACGGCATCAATTACGGAATCGAATACACGCAAGTGGCAGGCGCCGCCGAGCTGTCTGACTACGAATGGTACTTTTCCGGCGCTCGCCGGATGCCGAGCAGCCCGGAGATATCGAGCTGGCTCGGCACGAAGTTGTGGGCGCCGGTGATCTACTTTCCCCGACGCGCCTACGACATGTGGAACACGCGTTATTTCATCGTCCCCGCCTTTGCCAACGGTTGGGGGGACGAGACACGCGCGTCTGCGACGTTTCGATTCGAGAGCGATCTTGTTTATCCCGCGGGGGACCGCTTCGGCGGACCAGGCGGGAAGGAAGAGTCGAAGAGGTGGCTCGACACCCAAGATTTCGAGGTCCTGCGGAACGCCGCAGGAGCTTCCTCGTGCCTGGGTCGTGCACAGCGCTCGAGCGATCAGACCGATTGATGAAGAGCCCGCACGCGACAGGCGAGATTCCCTCAGAAACGAGATTCTCTACTCCGGGGACCTTTTCTGGAATGAGCCCGCACTCACTGTCTTCGACCCCCGCGCTGTGGCGTGGGTAGACGAAGCCGACCTGGCCCGGATCGCGCCGGGGCTCTCAGGCCAGGCGTCGAGCAAGAGCGAAATGGTCAAGATATGGTATCCCAGCCCGCAACGTGCTGTGCTCGAGGTCACGCTCCAGTCATCCGGGCTGGTCGTCTTGAGCGATGTGTACTACCCGGGCTGGCAGCTCAGGATCGACGACGTGGCGGCGCCGATTTTTCGCGTGAACCTCGCGATGCGCGGAGCACTCGTCTCGCCGGGCAAACATCGCCTCGAATACTCGTATGCACCGCTATCGTTTCGGCTTGGGCTCATCGGCTCGATTCTCGGCGTGGGCGGCTGGTTGGCACTCGGGGTCTTGTGCGTCCTTCGGCCCGTTCACCCGGAACTGGTCGTCGGGCAGGAGCTCGAGGAGGCGCGTCAGGGGTCTAAAGTACCCCCGAGAACTACTAAGTAAATAGGAGATATGAAAAGATCCAGAATTATGTTGACATCGCGCAGACGGATCGCGTATTCTCCCCTCAGATTCCTTATTTTTCCGGTTATGAGGCGCCGGGAGTAGCACGCGAAGTTCCGAATGTCAGACGACATGCGGTGGGTTTTGTGGGACGGTGCATGCGAGTGCGGCGCATGACGCTGGCGAGGGTCGAGCGTGCGGTTTCCGAGCCTTGACTAGCGATGGTGTTGGTCTAGCGGTGGGTCGTAGCCGATAAGTAAGAGAATTGAATGCCGTGGAACCGGGCTTTCTACCGCTCGGGCTCAGTGCGACGGGCTTTCGCGCTCGTTCCTTATATCATCGTTTTGCGACAGGAGATCGACAGCCGTGAAGGCATTTACGCGAATTCTTTGCGTGGCGTTCGTAGCGATGGGCATGCTGGGCGTCACGGGCTGCGGGGAAGATAACGCAACGGAAGGGGAGAAGGCGGCGGCGAAGGAGAAGAATCCGGGAGCGCCCGATCCGAAGGGGTTACCTGGGAAGACGGTCACTCCGCCGAAGGACAACGCTGGCCGTAATGCGTTGGGGCCGACAGGCTCGCAGATCATGCAGTCGAAGAAGCAGGGAGAGGCCGATAAGAATAAGGCAGCGCCAGCGCCGAAATGATGGTCGGTGCCCTTCATTTCGGGGCATACAGACCTTAGTCCGAGGTTCGGTTTATCGGCAGACGAGAACGTGATCAGTTTATGCCGGTGTCTTTTTTCCGATTTGACCGCTCTCATACGGGGAATCCCAAAATGATTCGAAGACGTCGGGGTTTTACGTTGATCGAGCTGCTGGTGGTGATCGCCATCATCGCAGTCTTGATCGCGCTCCTTTTGCCCGCGGTTCAGGCGGCGCGCGAAGCCGCCCGGCGGGGGCAGTGCACTAATAACCTGAAGCAGATCGGCCTCGCGATGAACAACTACGTGACGGCCTTCGGTCTGGTGGCGCCGGTGTGTGTTGATCAGTACTGGTCAACCACCAACGCCCCGCTCAACCAGCCACACCAGAACTACTCGCAGAAACTCCGGCTGCTGCCATATATGGAACAAACGGCGGCTTACAACGCCTGGAATCATGCGTTCGGTGCGCGCTGGACTGACGTGAACACGATCCCGAATGAATTGCCCAATGGCACGGTGGTCATCATGACCATTCCGTACTTCCTATGCCCTTCCGACCCGAATAAAGGCGGGTCATTCCCCAACCAGTATCAAAAAAACGGGCCCACGATCTCCGCTGCCAGCAACTACCCGTCTAACATCGGTATGAACCGGCGCATCAACGGCGGGGCGTCGTGCTTTAACTGGCAGATGAATGGACCCAACTACATCCTGTCCACCTGGGACAGCATCGGCCAGCGTATGATCGGGATGCAGAGTTTCACCGATGGAACGAGCAGCACCGCGATGTTCAGTGAGTGGGTCAAAGGCCCGGCGCATGGCTCTCCGGATACGAACGGACTGGGGATGGTCTATTACCTGCCCGGTCAGGCACAGACGAACGCCTTTCCAACGGATCTCCTGTTTGCTCAGGCGTGCGCAAGTTCAGCCGATCAACGCCAATCAAGCCCAGAGCTGGAAGGGCGAATGGTGGATGTGGGCCCCGAGCCAGATCTACTCGCATACAAACCTGCCGAATCGGTATTGCTGCGAGTATGGCGACCAGAACGTCGATTGGCGGGCGACCGTCACATTGCAGAACGCCAGTTCACTGCACCCGGGTGGTGTCAACGTACTGTTCATGGACGGCTCGTGCCGGTTCATCAAGACGAGTGTGAACTGGCAGCCTTGGTATGCCATCGCGACTCCCGACGGCAACGAGGCTTTCGACGCCGGTCAGCTCTGAGTTGCTCTTGGGAGCCGTCCTGACTTTGTAAAAAGGTGACCTCGAGTTTAGCGGCAAGCGTGATGAGAGGGGAGCTCGGGCGCGCCTAAGTGTGCTCCTGGGCGCTCTCTCGCCACGCTGTGCCGTTTTTTGCGCGCTCTGTTCAGGGCGAGCGATCAGAACTGGGCACCTTGAGGTCAGGAGGCTTGATAAGATAGACTTTCCATTGCGGCCGTGGATTTCTGCGAGGGAGATTGGCCGAACCACCCTGGGAATGCCATGCGTATGCCGTTGCGAATTGTTGTCGTGGGGTGCATCTGCGTCGCGGCGGCCTTTGGTGGTGTGTCCTGGCTCAATAAGTCGGGCTCACGAAGCGGTTGGCTGGCCTGGTCGCGTGAACCCAGCCTCGCGGCGGCAAAGATCTCGGGCGTGCAGCAGCGAACGCTGCCTACCGTCGACGCACGGGCGGGCGGAGATGTGACGTCCATCGAGCTGGACCAGTTCGAGGACGGTGGCGTGGGCCTGGCCACCCAGTTCACCGGCCCGGTGCACGACGGGCGATCACTTCGCGAGCTGAAGGAGGCGATCGCGGTGCGGGGGCAGTTAGGGCTCGCCATCATGCGGGCACAGCTCGAGCTGCTTCACCTCGACGCTCATTCGGCCAAGGCCGATCTCATGCGGGGGGCACTCTTGCAGCAATGGATCGGCTTCCTCATGTTGTACGAGGGCCGGCTCGACGACGCCAAGGCCGCATTCGAGGCGGCAGGAGCTCTCAGCCACGCTGCCGGCGACCCGGCGCGAGACCGGCTGCACGGCGACAAGATGCGGGACCGGGTCGAGCTGACGGCCCTGCTCGGGATCATCGCGCTGCGCCGCGGCGAGATCGACAACTGCGTCGCTTGCGTCGGGCTTTCCAGTTGCATCCTGCCAATCGCGGCTGATGGCGTTCACCAGCAGCAGGCAGGGTCGCGGGAGGCGGTCAGGTATTTCACCACGTACCTTGAGGCGCGGCCTGGTGATCTCCGCGTCCGCTGGCTGCTCAACCTGGCCTACATGACGCTGGGCGAGTATCCTGCCAGGGTCCCCGCGCGACACCTCATCCCGCTGGAGACTCTGGGTTCGCAGGCCGAAGTACGCCGGTTCGAGAACGTCGCGCCGCTCGTCGGGCTGACCGCCCGCGGCGCGAACCTCGCCGGCGGGAGTATCTTCGACGATTTCACCGGCGACGGCCGGCCTGACCTGTTCACCACCTCCCTGGACGCCAAGTTCGGGGCGGCGCTTCACGTCAACCGCGGCGACGGCACGTTCGAGGACCGTTCCAGTTCTGCCGGATTGGCCGAGCAGATCTACGCCCTGAATGTCACTCGCGCCGACTATGATAACGACGGCGACCTGGATGTTCTGCTGCTGCGTGGTGCCTGGGAGAACAAGATGCGGCTGTCGCTGCTGCGGAACCGAGGCAACGGCGCGTTCGACGACGTGACGATCGCTGCCGGGCTTGCCGAGCCAATCTCGAGTGAATCGGCCGCGTGGGGCGACTATGACAACGACGGATGGATCGACGTGTTTGTCTGCGGGGAATTCATCCCCCCGTTTAACACACCCGGCAAACCTCCGGATCCGGGCAACCGCGGCCGGCTGTACCGCAACCTGGCCAACGGTACGTTCGTTGACGTCGCGCCGGCGGCGGGCGTTGCGGTCGAGCAATGTGCCAAGGGCTCGGCCTGGGGCGATTATGACGGTGACGGCCGGCTTGACCTGTTCGTCTCAAACTTCGAGGGATCGTGCCGCCTCTTTCACAATGAGGGCGAAGGCAAGTTCCGGGACGTCGCAGAGAAGCTGGGAGTCACCGGTGCCCACGCCAACTTCGCCTGCTGGTTCTGGGACTATGACAACGACGGCCGGCTCGACATCTTCGTCAACGAGTACTTGTATTTCCTCGCCGAGGAAGTGGCGGCCCTCCTGCGCCTGCCCGCAGGCAGGACGAGCCGCCCCCGGCTCTACCGGAATCTCGGCGCGGACGGTTTCCGCGACGTGACGTCATCAGTCGGACTGGATCGGCCCGTCACGCCGATGGGCTGTAACTTCGGCGACATCGACAACGACGGCTACCTGGACCTTTATCAAGGCACCGGCGGCATGTCGTTCGAGCACCTCGTTCCCAACCGGATGTTCAAGAACGATGCGGGACGGCAGTTTCTGGACGTGACCATGTCCTCGGGTACGGGCCATCTCCAGAAGGGACACGGCGTCTCGTTCGCCGACTACGACGGCGACGGCGACCTCGACTTCTTCGTGGAGGTCGGCGGTGCGGTTCCGGGAGACAGCGGGTACAACCTCCTGTTCCGGAACCCCGGCTATGGCCGCCACTGGCTGAAGGTCAAGCTGAAGGGCACCAGGACCAATCGCGCAGCGATCGGGGCGCGCATCAGGGTCGAGTCCAGGAGCCTTGATGGAACGACTTGGTCGGTCTTCCGTACAATCGGCAACAACTCGAGCTTCGGCGGCAACAGCCTGGTCGAGCTGGTCGGCCTGGGCGAGGCGACGAAAGTTGTTGCGCTTGAGGTGTCCTGGCCGTCGAGCCGGACGACCCAGACCTTCCGCGACCTGGCCGTCGACCGCACCGTCGAGATCACCGAGGGGGTCGACGCCGTCAAGCTGCTCCCCTAGGCAAGGCGATTTCAAGCCGGCGCAGAGGAAACGAAAAGAAGGATGAAAGGCCAGGCCGAATGATGACCCGTCTCGCCTGGCATCGGCTGTGGCTCGCCGTGGGCGTGGTCGTGCTGGCCGCGGCGGCGCTCTTCACGCCGGTCTACTTCGGCAACCGCGCCCGGCCGGTTCCGCCGCTTCGCATGTCGCCCGTCACGCTGGTGAGCGGCGTTCACCTCCTGGGGGGCCTGGTACCCTCGGCCGCGTACGTGGTGGAGACTTCTTCCGGGCTGGTGTCGATCGATTCGGGCCTGACTGCCGATCCGATTCGATTCAAGCAGCAGATGGCGAGTCTGGGGCTCGACTGGAAGCGAGTACGAGCCGTCCTGCTGACGCACGTTCACGGTGACCACACGGGGGGGGCCGAGTATCTTCGCACCAATGCCGAGGCAAAGGTCTACGCCGGGCAGGGCGATGCGGATGTGCTGCGTGCGGGGGGGCCGCGGGATGCGTTCTTCAGCATCTTCGACATGCCCAACTATAGCCTTCACGCCACCACGGTTGATGTCGAGCTCAAAGGAGACGAGGTGCTCGATTTCGGTGACGTGCGTTTCCGGGTTCTGGCCACGCCGGGACACACGCCGGGAAGTATTTGTTACCTCATGGAGCGAGGCTCCCTGCGCGTCCTGTTTGCGGGCGACGTCATTTCCGAGCTGCTGGGCAACGAGGAGCCAACTGCGGCCGGCCGCAACCCACTGGGCACCTATTCGGCCTACCTCGCTCCCCGCTACCGCGGCAACGCCAAGGACTATCTCGCTTCGCTCCACAAGCTGCGCAGCTTACCGGTCGCTGACCTGGTATTGCCGGGCCATCCTGCGTCTGACCCCACGCCCCAGAACCCGCGGCTCACGGCGCAGCGCTGGGAGGAGATGCTCGATCGGGGCATAGGCGAGATGGAGACTCTCCTCGCCCGTTACGAGGCTGACGGCGCCGATTTCCTTGACGGCAATCCGAAGCAGGTTTTGCCTGACCTTTATTACCTGGGCGACTACGAAGGTGGTGCTGTGTACGGGTTGTTCGCGAAGTCTCGCTTCTACATCGTCAACGCTCCAGGGGGGCCCGGGCTGAAGGATTTCGTGGAGTCGAGCCTGAACCGGCTTGGCGTCAAGCCGGCTGCACCGGCGGCGATCCTGTTGACTTCGTGCGATGTCGAGGCGACGTCCGGTCTCCGCGAGCTGGTCGAGGCATACCAACCCCGGGTCGTGGCTCCCGCCGACGGGCTGCGAGCCGTAAAGGATGCATGCCCGCCAGGCACGGCCCTGGTGTGTGCGGAAGACCTGCCGGAGGATTGGTTCGCGGTAACACCGCTGGCCCTTCGCGGCCGTGGCGTGCCGGTCGTCGCCTATGTCGTGTCCTGGGCCGGCAAGTCGGTTCTGTTCACCGGCAAAATCCCGCTTGTGCTCAGTGACCGGGCGGCGAAAGAGCTCTTTTCGGACCTCACGCGATCGCGGACGAGCACGCTGGATTATCTGCTCTCAATCAACCGGCTGGAGGATCTGAACCCTGCGGTCTGGCTCCCGTCGGTCCCCGATAGTGGCCAGAACGCGAATCTGTACGCGCGGGAATGGAAGGAAATGATCGCGCATAACTACGAGGCAGCCGCTCAGATCCTCAGAGGACTGCCTTAGGCGAGGGCCGAGTATCATTGTTGGCCTACCCTCCGCGCGGTCACGTGCTCTCGGGGAGCGAGGGCCGACTCCTGGGGAGAGATATTCTCGGCGTATTCCTTAGTTCTCGTCCTTTTTCGTCGCCTAGTTGACAGCGGGTAGATGGGTTGCATATCCTGTTGGGTTAGTCTTAGTTCTTTCGTCTGAGTGGGCGTGTGCGTCTCGCGAGATTTTGGACAGCATACAACCGCGCGGTTGCTGCTATTCGATGCGTGCGAGCAGGATGTATGGTACTGCCGCGGGTGGGGCGCGTTGGGGCGTTTCGATCGTTGTCGGGCAGTGGCCCGTAAAGAACCGTTATTTTCAAGAGCTCGCCTTGACGCGAGGTGTGGAGCGTTGCGCGGTTTCTCCTTAACCATTAGCAGTGCGCTGTGAGTATGTGAGTTGATGGATTCCGGCGAGACGCCTTGCTTGTGCAGGTTGTTGACATCATTCTTCCAGAGAGGAGTTCGACAGTCGTGAGGGTATTCACACGTAGGCTCTGCTTGGCGCTGGTGACGATGGGCATGCTGGGCGTTGTGGGATGCGGGGCGGACAACGCCTCGGAAGGCGAGGCCGCGAGTAAGAAGCTCGGCGATCCCGGGAAGGCCGATCCGAAGGGATTGCCATCCGAGACGATCTCGGCACCCAAGACCGAAGCCGAACGAGGAAAGCAAGGTCCGGGAGGCTCGGTGCTGCAGCAGACGAAGAAGCCGGGGGGGCGCCGGCTGGCAAATGAGGCGCGGCGTCCGGATAGGGGTTGCGGTCGTCGGGCGCCGATCGTGGCGGCGCACATTCATCCATTGTTCACTGTTGTGACGCGGTCGACGAAGGCCGATGTCTTTCATTTGCGTTGAGGGGTCTCATTCTATCGAGGGAATCCGAAAATGATTCGAAGACGACGTGGATTCACTTTGATCGAGCTGCTGGTGGTAATTGCCATCATTGCAGTCTTGATCGCGCTACTTTTGCCCGCGGTCCAGGCGGCGCGCGAAGCTGCTCGGCGGGGGTCATGCACTAATAACCTGAAGCAGATCGGCCTGGCGATGAACAACTACGTGACCGCGTTCGGCCTGGTGCCGCCGGTGTGCGTCGATCAAGCGTGGACGACTGCGAGTGCCCCGATGAACCAGCCGCACCAGAATTACTCGCAGAAGCTTCGCCTTCTGCCCTACATGGAGCAGTCGGCTGCTTACAACGCGTGGAATCATGCGTTCGGCGCGCGTTGGACCGACACGAACACGATCCAGAACGAGATGCCCAACGGTACGGTCATCGTGATGAGCGTTCCGTACTTCTTGTGCCCGTCTGACCCGAATAAAGGCGGGTCATTCCCCAACCATTATCAATCAGCCGGGCCGACGATTGCCGGACCCAGCAACTACCCCTCGAACATCGGTATGAACCGGCGCATCAACGGCGGGGCGTCCTGTTTTAACTGGCAGATGAACGGGCCGGCCTATATTCTCTCCACCTGGGACGGTATCGGCCAGCGGATGATCGGGATGCAGAATTTCACCGATGGATCGAGCAGCACCGCGGTCTTCAGTGAATGGGTGAAAGGCCCTGCCAACGGCAATCCGGGCACGAATAATCTGGCGCGGTCTATTTCCTTCCGGGCCAGGCGCAGTCGAACGCGTTCCCGACCGATCTCCAGTTCGCACAGTCTTGCGCAGATTCAGCCGATCAACGCCAACTACACGTCGAGCTGGAAGGGTGAGTGGTGGACGTGGGGCCCCAGCCAGATTTACTCACACACAAACCTCCCGAATCGGTACTGCTGCCAGTATTCCGACCAGAACCTGGATTGGCGGGCCACGATCACTTTGGAAAACGCCAGCTCAATGCACCCGGGTGGCGTGAATGTGCTGTTCATGGACGGCTCGTGCCGGTTCATCAAGACGAGTGTGAACTGGCAGCCGTGGTATGCCATTGCAACACCTGATGGCAATGAAGCGTTCGACTCGGGCCAGCTCTGAGCCGTAATCGAAACAGCTATCGCGTCCCCTCTTGAAGGGGACTCGAGTCCAGCGGCAAGCGTGTTGAGAGGGGGCCGTGGCGCGGCACTCAAGTGCACTGCTCGGCGGTCTCTCGGCACGCTGTGCCGTTTTTTGCGCGCTCTGGTTTCCGGATGTGCGATGAGAACCGGGCACATTGAGGTGCTGGCGACGTCACGCCAGCAACGCCCATCGCGGCCAGTGTGACCGACGACTGGATCGCCTTGTTTTGCGTCGAGCAGTTGACAGCGGTGCATGGACTGCGTATCCTAAATTATTAGTTTTAGTTTGTTCGGACATTTGAGCCGGCGCGAGTCGCGAGATTCTGGATCACAATCGCTTGGCTGTTGTTTTTCTATAAGTGCATACGGAGTAAATGTTACTGTCGCGGGTGGATCGTGTTGGGGCGTTTCGATTGCTGTTGGGCAGCGACTCGTAAGGAGACGTTTTTTCAAAGGCGCCGTCACGTGTGTGTGTAACGTTGTGCGGTTTCTCCTGAACCCTCTACCAGTGACCAATGAGTATATGAGTTGTTGGATTCTTGCGTGACGCCTTGCTTGTGCGTTTGTTGATTTCAAAGCTGCAGAGAGGAGTTCGACAGCCGTGAGAGCGTTTACGCGTGGGCTGTGCGTGGCGTTTGTAATGCTAGGCATGGTTTGCGTTGTGGGTTGCGGGTCGGACAACGCTTCCGAAGGTGCGGCCGCGAGTAAGAAGCTTGGAGATCCCGGTGCGCCGATCCGAAGGGAATGCCTTCCCAGGCGATCACGCCGCCGAGCTCCGAGGCTGATCGCGCCACTCAAGAAGGCCCGGGAGGGTCGATTCTTCAGCAGTCGAAGAAGCAGAAAACGAAATGACGCGTGCAGTCCGAAACACGGGAGGTAGCGCGCCGAGGGGGTGAAGGTTCATCTACGGTTGACTGTCGTGACGTGATCGAGGGGGGGGCGTCTTTTTGTCGATCCGAGTGATGTCATTCATAGAGGGAATCCGAAAATGGTGCGAAGACGACGAGGGTTCACATTGATCGAGCTGCTGGTGGTGATTGCCATCATTGCAGTCTTGATCGCGCTACTTTTGCCCGCGGTCCAGGCGGTGCGCGAAGCCGCACGGCGGGGCTCCTGCACTAATAATCTGAAGCAGATCGGCCTGGCGATGAACAACTACGTGACGTCGTTTGGTCTGCTGCCGCCGGTGTGCGTCGATCAAGCGTGGTCGACCGCGAGTGCCCCGCTCAACCAGCCGCACCAGAACTATTCGCAGAAGCTTCGCTTGCTGCCGTACATGGAACAGACGGCCGCTTACAACGCGTGGAATCATGCGTTCGGTGGCGCGCTGGACCGACACGAACACGATCCAGAACGAGATGCCCAATGGAACGGTCATCGTGATGAGCGTTCCGTACTTCTTGTGCCCGTCCGACGGCAATAAAGGCGGGTCATTCCCCACCCATTATCAATCAGCCGGGCCGACGATTGCCGGACCCAGCAACTACCCTTCAAACATCGGCATGAACCGGCGCATCAACGGCGGGGCGGCGTGTCTTAACTGGCAGATGAACGGGCCGGCCTATATCCTCTCCACCTGGGATGCTCTCGGCCAGCGGATGATCGGGATGCAGAATTTCACCGATGGATCGAGCAGCACCGCGGTCTTCAGTGAATGGGTGAAAGGCCCTGCCAACGGCACTCCGGGCACAAACGGACTGGGCGCGGTCTATTTCCTTCCGGGCCAGGCGCAATCGAACGCGTTCCCGACCGATCTCCAGTTTGCACAGTCTTGTGCGCAGGTTCAGCCGATCAACGCCAACTATGCGTCGAGCGCGAAGGGCGAGTGGTGGACGTGGGGCCCGAGTCAGATCTACTCGCATTCAAACCTGCCGAATCGTTACTCTTGCCAGTATTCCGACCAGAACCTGGATTGGCGGGCCACGATCACTCTGGCAAACGCCAGCTCAATGCACCCGGGTGGCGTGAATGTGCTGTTCATGGACGGCTCGTGCCGGTTCATCAAGACGAGTGTGAACTGGCAGCCGTGGTATGCCATCGCCACTCCTGATGGCGGTGAAGCGTTCGACGCGGCCCAGCTCTGACGCGGAAATCGATCGCGCGTTCGCACCGCAGTGTACGGAACTTTGTGGCAAGCGTAAGATAGCAGGAAACCGCCGGCGCGCTTGTGTGCGCCTGGCGGTGTTCTCTGGTCGCGCCATGCCGGTTTTCCGTACGGTTTCCGACAAGCGAATTGCACAGGTCGACCCCGGATGAAGACTCCCGTTTCTTCAAGGCGGTCCCGCGGGTGGCGGAGGCGCGTTGTTCTGGTGCTGCTGCCGCTCATCGGGCTCCTTGTGACCGCCTGGAACGTCACGCGCTCCGATGCGATCGTCGCAGCGCGCGAGGCTTATTCTCGAGAAGACTTCGCCGTGGGTCTGGCGCGAGCACTCGAGCACCTGGATAAGCAGCCGTGGAATCGCGAAGCGGCCTTGCTGGCGGCGAACTGCCTGAGCCGGCTCGATTACTCGGCGGAAGCCGCGCTCTATTACCGCGTGGCCGGCCGGCTCGAACTGAGCGACCTGCAAGTTCGCGCTTACGGTCTGGCGCGGGGGCCGCACCCTGAGCTGGCAATTCCCGCGTTCGATGAGATCCTGGCGCGCTCGCCGGAAAACGTGACGGCCCTGCGCCGGTTAGCGGCCGTCTTGCTCGCGCAGAAGCAGACGGGAGAGCTTCTCGAACTGGCCGAGCGGCTGGAGCGGATAGCAAGCGGCTCGGTCATCGGCGCAACGCTTCGTGCGGTCGTCCATCACGACGATAAGAGCCCGCAGCAGGCCATTGCGGCGTTTGAGCACGTTCTGGAGCTCGATCCGGAGCTCCGCGAAATGCCCCTGCCACCCGAGCTGTTCTGGGCTCAATTCGCGGACGACTTAGTCGGTGTCGGCCGCATCGAAGACGCCAGCCGGGTTCTGGCCGGTGCCGTGACCAGGACACGCCATCCTTCGCTCATGAATCTGCTGGGCGAAACGTATTTTCGGCGAGGCGAGTTCGAAGATGCCCAGCGCTGTTTTCAACAGGCGGCTGACGTGGCCCCGAACGACTATCGAGCCTACCTGAACCTCGGCAAGCTGGCTGTATCGCGCCGCGATCAAGCAGAGGCCCTGCGGCAATTGAACCGAGCACGTGCTCTTTCGCCGCGACAGTATACCGTGCTGTATACGCTGTCGCTTGTTTACAGTCAGCTCGGCCGCACGGCCGAGGCGGATCAGCTTCAACAGACGCTCAAGCGTCTCCGTGGGCAGCTTGGCCCTCAGCCGCCGGCCGCGAGCCAGAATTGGCCGCGCTATGCACTTTGAACCGGTCGTTCGTTTGCGGGGGCCGTCGAGCTATCATGAGCGCAGACAACAAAGTCGCTCGGATTCCGCGTGTGAACTCGGTCAGTCGTCGGCCACGTATCCTGACCTTCTCAATGGCGGCGGTGGTGCTGGCCCTGGTGGCGGTCGTGGCGCTGGGAATGCTGCGCGCGAAGGCGCGATTGCCGACGCTCGACGAGGTCAAAACACTCGCGCGGCTCGGTCAGCTCGAAGAGGCCGAAGTGCTTCTGGATCGCTACCTTCGCGCTCATACCGGCGATGAGCAGGCGCATCTGCTCATGGCTGAATTCGCCACCAGGGCCTCTGCTGCGCGACCGGAGCTCGCGCTCGCACACCTGAGGGCTGTCCGGCCTGCCACGAACAAGCTTGCCGCGCGGGTCAAGTTCTTCGAGGGGAAAGCGAACTATCAACGACAACGGTTCGACTTGACGGAGACGTGCTGGGCCCAGGCGGCTCGAGCTGGACGCGACCGTTCCGGAAGCAGGCTGGGCACTGGTCGATCTTCTCGACAAGGAGAGCCGCCGGGAGGAGGCGCACCGCCTGGGAATGAGAGTGCACGAGGTCGAGCCCGATGCGCGGGATCGCGTGCGAATCCTGCTCGAAATGTGTCGAATCGACACCGAAACTCCGGACCCGCTGATGCAGGTCTTGCTCTTTGAGACGCTGGTCAAGGAGCACCCCGAGCATCTTCCTCTCTGCCTGACGCTGGGGCAGGCTTTGATCCGCGTCAACCGCAGCGACGAGGGCCTGAAAATCCTGGGCGACGCACTCAAGCGCCGGCCCAGCTCGCCCGAAGCGTGGGACGCCTGGTTCGCCGGGTTGTTCAATGCCTCACAGGTCGAGACGCTCTCGGCTGAGTTCGCCAAGCTGCCTGAATCGCTCGAGGGGGATGCACGCTTTGCCAAGCATGAAGCGATCATTGCTCAGAATCGGCGCGACTGGCCGGCTGCGCAGGCGGCCTATCGACGCGCCTTTGCGTTCGAGCCGTACAATGAGGGGATTGGCTATCGCTTTCGATTCGTGCTGCGCCAGGTGGGCGATTCGGCTGAATACGATCGAGTCGATCGCTTTTACAAGAATTATAAGTTGGCCGAGGCGCAGATGCGGCGATCGTACTCAGGTGCAGACCAGGCGGAGGGCGATCCGGTGCCGGGCGCAGGGGGGGCAACGGACCGGCGCGGAGTCTACTATGAGGTGCTCCAGATCAAGACGCTCGGCCTGGAGCCCCATCCCGAGCTGTACCAGCGTCTGGCCTCGCTGCGAGAGAGAATGGGCCGGTACGACGAAGCCAGGGCCTGGCATCGTCTGGTGCTGCGCGACTCACCCGGCAACGCACTCAGCTTGGCGGCACTGGAACGCCTCAGGTAACATGGTTGAATCCTTCGGGGCAATCCAGCGCTGCCGCCTTGCTTTCGTGCGATTCACCCGTCATGACCACAGTGATTGATGCCGTCGCCCCGACCGAGATCCCCGACCGCGGCGCTGCCGGCTCGTCCGGATTCACGCATGCCGGAGGTCGGGTTCGAGCGATTCTGGTTAATTCGCTTCTGGCCGTTTTCGTGGCCGGCACGGTGGCGTTCAACGGGTGGTGGTACTGGCGCGAAACTCGCCCGCTGGACGACCTCGCCACGATTTCACGCGGGCTGAGCCACGATCAGTCCGCCCGGGCCGAGGTCGCTCTCCGCGAGCATGTGCGGCGGACGCCCCACGATGGTGAAGTCAGAGTGATGCTGGCCCGATTGCTAGCAGCTCGCGGCGACCTTCTGGGCTGCGCCGTGAGTTGCGCGAAGTCGCATACTGGTGCCCCCAGAAGCCAGAGGCACTCTTTTTTGAAGGGCAGGCTTATTTCCAGCTCGCGCGAGCCAGGGATGCCGAGCGCGCGTGGCTCGAGTCGATCAAGGACGATCCGCTGCACCCGGTGTCGCCGGATTTATTGACCGACGCCTACAACGCCTTGCTGAAAATCTACGCGCTCGAAGACCGCTGGGAAGATGCCTATCCGGTGATCTGGGCGGCATACGACCGCGCGACGGGAACGGACGAACGATTGTACTGGCTGACCATGCGGATGTGCGCCGAGCTCGAGCGTGTCTCCCCGAAGGAATCGATCGTCGAATTGAGACGGTACGCCGCGGCCGACCCGGGCGATTGCGATGCGCTCCACGCCCTTGCTCTGGCCGAGATCTCACTGGGCCAGCGAGCGGAGGGCGAGCGCCGTCTCGAGGACTGTCTCAAGATGCGGCCAGACTACCTTCGAGCCTGGAAGAGCTCTCTTGCCGCGTTCCTGGAACAAGGAGACCTCGAGCGCTTTCTCGCCAGGCTGCGCGACCCTCCCAGCTCGGCCGACAATGACCCGGAGACCTGGTTCTTCCGCGGTGTTGCGAGCGAGAAGGCCAGTGATTGGCGGGTGGCGGCCACGCACTTCCAGAAGGCGATCGAGCTCAATCCGTTTCTCGGCAAGTGCTATTATCGGCTGGCTGCGGTCCAGGCCCGGCTCGGGCTGCGCGAGGCGGCCGCCGCCAATCGCAAGAAATCATCTGAAATCCACGAGGCGCGCGGTCGGTTTCATGGAGCCTACGCCAAGTTCTTCGAGAGCGTGCGTTCCAAGGAACCGGGAACCTCTTCCCCCACCGAGGCCGCCCGGCGGCTGGCGGCGATCTGCGAGACCGTCGGCTGGACCCGAGCCGCTCAGGCGTGGTACCGCCAGGCCGACGGCCCCGAGTGAGGGAGTGACGGCTTCATGTTTTTTTGAAGGGCGGACGGCACACGGCGTGTGCCTGCTACGGCGGACGGCCCCGAGTGAGGGAGTGACAGCTTCATGCAACCCTCGATCACGCGGAAGAGTACCATGGAACGATACGGCCGTCGGGCCGGCTCGTTGCTCGTGGTCCTCGCTATCGCGTGCGCTCTCGGGGTGATATGGGTGAAGTGGCGAACGCCGCTGGAGCGCCGGCTTGCGGACTGGACGCACGGGTACGCAAGCGGGCTCGCCGAGGCCGCTGGCGCCTACGACCGCCACGAGTGGGAGAAGGCCGCGGAACTGAGCCGTTCCGTGTTGAAATCCAACCCGCTCGACCCGGAAACGCTGCGGATTTACGCACGCGCAGCGGCGCGCACCCAGCGCGACGCGGCCGCCCTGGCGATCTATGAGAACCGGCTGGGCGAGAAGCAGTTGCAGGCCGAGGATTTCTACCTGCTGGGTCTCTTGAACGCGCGTGGAGGCAATCTGGAAGCAGCCCTCGATTTCTGGCAAAAGTCAGACCAGGATCGGCACAACAACCCCGAGCTTCTGGACAATCTGGCACGGCTCCTGGCGCGACTGCAGAAGCTGGACGAGGCCGCCGGAACGGCCGAGCGGCTCACGCTCCAGCCGTCATGGGAGGCCCGAGGGTTCTTGCTGCTCGGCGAGATTCGCGCGCTGCTCGACGACCGGAAAGGAGCGGTCGACGCACTTACCTGGGGCCTGCACTCCGACCCGCGTGCCCAGGGCGCTTTGCAGCCGCCCTCGTATTTTCGGAAGTTGCTCGCACGCAGCTTGCTCCAGCTTGGACGGCCCGCCGAGGCTCTGCGGGCCCTCGAGGCGATCCGCTCGGGCGACGCGACCGGCGGCGGTCTCGACCAGGAAGCCCAGTGGTTGACAAGTCGCGCGTGGCTCCAGGAGGGGAAGCTTTCGGAAGCCGCGACGGCACTTGCATCGGCCGGCTCTTACCGCGCGGAGAACCCGTTGATTCCCGAGCCGAGTCCGTTCGTCGGCGCGGCGAGCTGTGTTTCGTGTCACCACAAGGAGTCGCGCAGCCACGAAAAGAGCCGGCACGCGCGCACTTTCCACCGTGGCCGGGACCTGCTCGCGCTGCCGATCCCGGACGGGCCCATGACCGACCCCGACGACCCGAAAGTGACACACGCTTTCCGCCGCGATGAGGACAAGATCAAGGTTGAGACCCGCAACGGCGACAAGGTGTATGAGCTCATCGTCGCGTACGCCTTCGGGGTCAGCGACCGGTACGTGACGATGATCGGGCAGGACGACGGGCAATCGTACCGAGTTTTGCGGCTATCGTCGTATCACGGTAAGGGCGGCCTGGCCTGGGGCCGCACGTCGCTTGCCGCGCCTGACTCGAACCCCCGCGACAGCGTCAGGGGCGACCCGATCCCGACCCGCGACGGCGTGGTTCGATGTCTGTACTGTCATGTCACTTTTACTCGTAACTTTCGCGACCCGCTTCCCGGCACGGGGGTTGGCCCGGAGGCCGCCGACTCGGCCATCGGCTGCGAGCGATGCCACGGGCCGGGCGGCAACCACCTGAAAGCGGTCAAAGCCGGATTCAGGGACAAAGCGATCGTCAATGCCGGGATCGGGGGCGCCCGAGCCATCGTCGAGCAGTGCGCGGACTGTCATATCGTCGACCAGATCGCGGATATCCAGCGCGCGCCTGAAGAGCCGGCCTACGTCCGCTCGCCGGGGCTCACCTTGACTTTCAGCCGGTGTTTCTCGGAGAGCGACGGGGCACTGAGCTGCCTGACCTGCCACGATCCGCATCAAGATGACCGGGGGCCGGCCTCGTTCTACGAGGCGAAATGCCTTGGGTGCCATGCTTCGCCGGCCGTCGCAATCGAGCGAGCGGCCGGCGCGGGGGCCGGCTCGACCTCCGCCGGGGGCAAGCAGGCTTCAGCTTGCCCGGTCAGCCCGGGGAAGAACTGTCTCGAGTGCCACATGCCAAAGGTGCCGGTCGCCGACCTGCACAGAAGCCTCACCGATCATTACATCCGAGTGCACGACCGAGGTAAAACCGTTGCCCGGTGACCAATCCGGATCTCGACCGGCAAATCTGCGAAACCAGCGGATGCGGATTATCGCTGCCGTTCTGGTCGTCGTGGGCGTGCCGGCGTGTCTCCTGGCCTGGTGGCGAAACCCGCGGTCGGCGGGCGTGCACCGGAGCGATCCGGTTTCGCCCTATGCCAACACCCGACCGGCGGTGACGTACGTGGGTGATGCGGCCTGCGCGGTGCCATGCCGGCATTGCCGCGACTTTTCGCCGCCATCCGATGGGGCGCTCTCTCTTTCCCATCGACGAGCAGCCGGCGCCGCCCGGCGCGGCGGGGGACGGCCGCCCTTTGTTTGTGAGCAACGGCCTCGAGTACTCGATCGAGAAACGGGACGGTCGAGTGTTGCATCAGGAGACCCGTCGCGACGAATCCGGGCGAATCGTCGCGCGAAGTGAGGCGGAGGTCCAGTTCGTGCTTGGCTCCGGCCGGCAAGGAATGTCCTATGTCATCGATCGGGGCGGATTCCTCTTCGAGTCACCGATCAACTGGTATTCCCAGAAAGCTCGATGGGACCTATCGCCGGGTTTTGAGGTGGCGAATTACCACTTCGACCGGCCGATTCGACCGGGCTGCCTGTATTGCCACGCGAACCGTGCCCTGTCGGTCTCGACTTCGATCAACCAGTACCGGCCGCCGATCTTCGAGGGCCATGCCATCGGTTGTGAGCGCTGTCACGGGCCGGGCGAGCTGCATGTGATTGACGACGGGAAATCCTTTCGCGGAGCGAAAGGGGACGTTGATGAGACGGTAGGGAACGGGACGCACTTTCGCGGAGCGAAAGGCGACTCTGGGTTGGTGGGGACGAGTGGCGTCGATCGGACCATCGTCAACCCTGCTCTTCTGGAGCCCGCGCTGAGGGATGCCGTCTGTGAGCAATGCCACTTGATCGGCGATCACCGCGTCTTGCGTGCCGGCCGGCACGAGGAGGATTTTCGGCCCGGCTTGGCGTTCGAGCAGTTCTGGACGGTTTTTGTCCAGCCCAGCGATGGTGACGAGAGCCGCTTTGTCGGCCAGGTCGAGCAGATGCACAGGAGCCGGTGCTTCGTCGCGAGCAACGGGGGGCTGGGGTGCATCTCGTGCCACGATCCTCACGTGTTGCCCTCGCCCGAGGAAGAAGTGGCCTATTACCGAAAACGCTGCCTGGAGTGCCATGCCGAGCGCGGGTGCAGTCTGCCCACGAAGCTAAGGCTCGAGCGCAGTCGCGACGATGACTGCGGGGTGCCACATGCCTCGCGAGCAGGACACGGATATACCCCATGCGGCATCGGCGGACCATCGTGTTCCACGCCATGGGCGTGGTACGGAGCGATCTGGTGGCACCCAGAAGAGCTCCGCCGGCGCCAAGCGTCGCCCGGTTCCTTTCCATGGCAGGGCGGCAGACGCCCAGGAGCAGACGGATCTCGGGCGTGATCTGGGCGTGGCGCTTTGCCGCAGCGGCGCCGACACTGCACGCATCGCTCTGCCGCTCCTGAAAGCCGCGGTTTCGGCGCGCCCCGATGACGTGCCCGCCCGGGAGGCCCTGGGCCTTGTGCTGGGCCAGCTTGACCGCGACGACGAGGCGCTCAAGGCTTTTGAGAAGGCACTCGCCACGGAGCCGAAACGGGAATCGACCCTGGTTGCAGCGGCCTATCTGACGGCGAAGATCGGTCGGCGCGACGATGCGGCTGCGTTCTGGCAGCGTGCCATTGCGGTGAATCGGTGGCGCTCGGATTACCACGCCGAGCTGGCGAATGTTTACCTCTACGATGGGAAATGGAAAGAGGCCGCGGCCGCCTGCCGAGATACGCTCGAGCTTCGTCCGACGTGGGTCGAAGTCAGAAGGTGGCTCGTGCGGTGTTACGAGCGTCTCGGGGACACGGAGGCTGCTCGGAGAGAGCAGGGGATTGTGCTGGGCTTCGGGCCGGTCGAGACGCGCTGAGACCGATCGGCCCGCGCGGTGAGACTATCCGGGGCGGCCGACGCGATAGCGGATCGCGCCGATCGAGCTGGTGCGCATCCACTGACCCCAGCGCCACAGCGTGAGCCCCGCGGCGGTGCCGCCGGCTGCCGATATGGCATCGCTGATGTCCACACCTCTGGGAAGGAACGCCTGACCAAACTCGAACAGCACGCCCAGCGCAAATCCGATCAATAACGCACCGGCGAAGGATTGGCGGTGCGTTCGCGCGGCCAGGAGCGCGCCCAGCGGCATGAAGACCACAACCTGACCAATCACATCGGCCAGATCGGCCATTGTGCGGCTGAAGAAATACGACCAGAACGGAACGACCCTTTCCATCCGCAAGTAAGGTGGTTGCGGATAGCTGAACTGCGGCGGGGTCCAGAGGGCGAACATCACGGCCAAGAACCAGATCGCGATGGCCGGTGGGATCAGGCGATGGGGATCAATTTCGCGCGACAGTACCACCACGGCGGCGCCCGAAGCCGAGCCGAGCAGGGCGAGCACAATCGAGGTGGCATCGACGTCGCGCGCGGGAATGAGAAGCTGGGATGTCTCGATCGCCAAACTCAAGAGAACCGAAACCCCGACGACGCAGCCGATCGTCGCGGCGCCGCGCGTGCGCAGCCGCGATTCGCGCGCGGCCAGCGCGAAGAGGCCGCCGGCGAGCGTCCAGGTCAGCAGCTCGGCCGCCCAGTACAGAGGCTTGGCGGATCTCAGCGGCTCAATCGCCGGCCGCCCGAACGGAATCCACTGCGCGGCTGCGATCTTCTCTTTCACGTCATGTGGGCTGGGATTGAAGCCAAATGGTGACAGGCCGGCGAAGAACAGGACGACGGCGGTCAAGAATGCGCACGTCATGAGCGGCCGCGTGGTGATCCACTGGCGAAGTCGTATCGAGAAGACGGGCCAGATGAGACGGGCCCAGGGCCAACCGACGAGTGCGCCGACGGTGGCGCCGAAGCTATTGGTCACGAGATCAATGAACGAGCAGGCGCGCATGGGGGCAAACAACTGAGCCAGCTCGACTGAGCCGCTCAGTAACGCTCCCGCGCACATGGCAAGAGGGACGACCACGATGAAGCTCATGCCGCGCCGCGCGAGCACCATCCCCAGGAGTACGCCCCAGGGAATAAAGAGGAGGATGTTTCCATAGACATCGGTCCATGAGCCGCCTTTGAGCGGCTGGGTCCAAACGTAGTGGATGCGATACTGAATCAGCGCAGGGGACGCCGAAAAGTTGAATGGTAGCAGAGTGGCGTAGACGATGAACAAGCCCCAGAGGAGGAGCAGCCACGCGGTCGGGTCGCCGAGCCACTTTGATTGCAAGATCTGCTGTTCGATGCGTTTCCAGTGCACGGGGATCGAAGACTCCGGAAGGGTGGCAAGAGCTGCATCGACTGGACGGAACCAGGGTATCGCAAAGGGAACGAAGAGGGCGATCAGAGCCAGAGGGATCCGCCCGCTGTTCAGGACGATTTGTCTTTCGGTTGCTCGGGTATCTGCGCGCCGTGCCAGAGCGCGACGATCCAGACGGTGCCTTCTCGAACGCGGTAGAAGATCCGGTATGGCTTGATAAGGATCTCGCGGTACGGAAGCTCCGGAAACTCAAGTATGACGGCGCCCGACTGGGGAAATCGTGCCAATCGCGCCAGCGTTTTTTCGGCCTTGAGTGGGAACCTGCGAGCGGCGGCCGGATCATGGCGCCGGATCGTCGCGATCGCGGCGAGGAATTGAACCCTTGCCGTGGGTGTGAACCGGACTTGCACGATCAGCCTTCCGACAGGAGCGCGTCGGCTTCAGCGACTACCTCCTCGAGGGTGAACCCGGCTTCAGTCGCGATCTCTTTCTCGCCTCGGGCCAGCAACAGCAGGATTTCGCGCTCGGCTTCGGACCGTTCATAGGCGTCGAGACTCATGAGGACGGCCGTCGCCCGCCCGCGCTGGGTGATGACGAGCGGTCTGCTAGATTTACTGGCGTTTTTCAAGACGCGGGCTGCGTCTTGCCTCAGGTCGGATACCGGAACGATCGTGGGGATTTTTGCCATTGAACGTACCTCCAAGGATACGTTTGATTGTACCGCGAACGGTTCCTCGCTGCAATCGCCAATCGCGAGGGAACGGTTCCTGGCATCTTATCCGGATCACGGATTGCGTTGAGACGGCGGGTACAGAAGGCTTGCGAGGGGCGGTGCAGAAACAGTGTTGAACAGAAGGGAACGAAGGGAACGAAGCGGGAGAGAAGAAGAAAGCAGTCGGAGAGCTTAGCCACTGATGAAACACTGATCGAACACGGATCCTACTTGTGGTTGCTCCAACTGATCACGACGTCCGAAAGTTGCCGGGCCAAATGCTACCCTTTTGAAGAAATTGTCTTTCGGGATGGATTGATGGGATCTGCCGGGTGGCCGGGTGATTGTGGCGTTGCGCCGGCGTAAGATGGACGGTGGGAGGGCGCGTTATGAGACCGCCGATCGGGCACATGATCCGGCACATCCGCTACGAGGAATTCGTCGCCCTGAAGAGCGAGGGCGCCGGCGACTTCGACGGCTTCCTTGCAGCCGTTGACGCGCTGGTGGAGCAGATGGGGGACGCCGCCGCCCATCACGTACTGGTCGACCTGAGGCGCGCCACCATCCCGCCGCTGCCCGAGGCTCTCCTGGCCCGGGCGCTGAGCACCTGCGCCGGCGGGGCCTGGGGGTGAAGAACAAGATCGCGGTCGTCACCGACCCCGCCGACGGGGTGCGCACGGACCGGGCCGACGCCGCCGAGGCGGTCGCGGCGTTCCTGCTGATGCAGGTCCGCAGCTTCCGCGACTACAGCGCCGCGCTCGACTGGCTCAGCGAAGTGGAGCGGGGCCAGCCCGGCGAGTCGGCCGAGTGAGACATTGCGGATCAAAGCTTTGTTATCGCCTTGGCCGGGGGTGCGTGGTCGCGAGCACCGCGTCGACGGCTGCGGGGGATAGGGGTGCAGAGCTCAGCCGGCGCTGGGCAGGGCAAACGTTCTGCCGCTGCGTCCGAACGTGGCGACAAAGTTTCCGCCGGGCTCGCCATCCTCGTTGCCGTCCAGGGCGCGGCCCTCGATGTCTACCAAATCGGCCCCAATGATTTCCAGCTCGTACTTCGGTCCGATCTTGAAACGACCAGCGGGCACCGAGCTCGACCGATGTCGTGCTGGAGCTCGAAGCCCCCACGACCGAGCTCAGGCGAACCGGCTTCAAACTGGTGACGGTCTTTTTCTTCACTTTCTTCGTGGTCACGCTCGATAGCTCATACGCCCCAAGACCGGCGGCACCTGAAACGGGGGCGCTGTAGGTGACCCAAAGCGCCGGCTCCGATTTCGTCTTGGCGTGCTTGCCCGTGCCCGTCTTGACCGGAATCGAGGTCCATTCGACCGATGTCACAATCACCGGCGGCACGATAACCGGCACGATAAGCTGACCGATGCCCAACGAATCGCTGCCAAGAAGAGAGACCGTGCCGCCGGACTGCTGGGTCACCGTCCCTGAAAACGGATTGTTGCTGCTCGCGACAATCAGCGTACTGTTCGGCGCCACACCGATCGCCCCGCCGCCGGTAAGCGAACCTTGAAGGGCGACGAGTGTGCCCGCGTTTTGAACATCGAGGTTGCCACCCGCCGCGACCGTGATGCCCTGGGTAAAAGTGAATTGACCTTGGACGTCGAGTGTGCCGCTCTGCACATCGACGGGACTATTCACGACCGGGTCGCCGGAGATGGTCGAGGTTGTTGGGCCTGCCTGCGTGATCGTCGCCGAGCCGGTCCCGCCGTTGGCTGTGACGCTCAGCACGCCGCCGTTCAGGATAATCTGGCCGCTCAAATTGGGGTTTGCGATCGAGGCTTTCAAGACGCCGCCGGTATCGACGATGATCTTAACTCCGGTTCCCGTGACCGGCACTCCCGCCGCGGCGTTGCCTAGCACGAGAACGGAGCCGGAGCTTCCCCGGATCGAAATCAGGTTATTGTCGAGGTTGCCTTCTACGACCAAGGCTGTGCTGCCGGCGAGGGTCAATTCTGCGGCAACATCCCCGACTAGAGAGGTCGAAATCCCCTCATCGGCCGCGATGGCGAGAGTTGCGAGGCTAACCCCATTTTGGTGGGAGGTCCAGTTGCCGACAAACGATAACGTCGGGTCCTGACCTTCGGCCCCGGTTACGGTGAGCGTGCAGTTTTGAGCAACTTCGACGCCCGTGTTGGCAGCCGCTACGAAGTTGGAGAAACTGATCCCAGGTCCGATATCGAGCGTGAGATTGCCTGATAACTTGAGCGCATTCGCCAATTGAAGGACGTCGTCGTCCGTGCTCGAGACCGTATTTCCGGTGACCGCATTCGTTTGGATCAACGCCGTCCCGAGCCCATCACTGACGCCCACCTGAACCGTACCGCCGCTCAATACAACCGTGCCTGAGAAATCGGGATTGGCGGTCAAGGCCTTGATCGTGGCGCCATTGAACACGGTGATCGTGCCCGATCCCGTCGCTGGTATTTGCTGCGCGGCAAAACCAAGCTCGACGGTGGACCCATTTTCCGCCGTGATTGACGCGCTTGCGACCAGATTCCCGGTCAGCGACAAGTCGGTGGTCCCCCTGGCGTTCACGGTACCCGCGATGGCCCCACCCAAATCGACTCCCGCCGGGGAAATCGCCTGAACGTCGAGCGCGAACGGATTGGAGTCTGAATCGTCGTCCGAAATCAGGTCGTCCGCGAACTCCAAGATGGGGGGGCCCTCGCTGCTGTTCTGGCCCGTAACCGTCAGCGTGCAATTGGCCGCAACTTCCACTGGGATCGGCGAGCCAGGCTGATCCGGCGCGTTGAATTGCAGCCCCTGGCCGACACTGAACGTCGCGCTGGCCAAGAACTCGATGCTGTTGACCAGTCCGATCGCCTCGCTGCTCGAGTTTTGCAACAACCCCGCCGACGAGTCTCCGGTTTGCTCTGTTCCGATCTGGATCGTGCCCGTCCCGAGTCCATTGCCGGTGTCCACCTTGACCGTGCCACCGTTAAGAACGATCGTGCCGGCGAAAGCGCTGTTGTTGGCGGTTCCTTTGACAGTGCAGCCGGCATCCGCGGTGACAGTGCCCGAGCCCGTCGAATCGTTAAGGGCGATAACGGATTGGTCACTCGCTGCACCGCCCGCGGTAATCGAGCGCCGGGTCGATTGTTGCAAACAGTTCCAGGTCGGTGCTGCCTTGGGCGGCCAAGGAGCCGGCAATTTCCCCGTTGCATTCGACCGACACGCCGGAAGCCGCGAAGAGATCGAGAGTCAACGGCGTGGAATTGGAATCGGTGCCGGTATCCGAGGTCATCTTCCCGAAAAAGACCAGTGCCGGGCTGGACGCCGAAGTTTGACTGGTGACGGTAAGGCTGCAGGTGGCCGCGATTTCGACTCCGGGTGGCGTGGGATCATCCACGTCCCCGAAAGACATTCCGGCCCCGACGCTGAACGTGGCGCTCTGATAAAACTTGAGCACATTGTCCAGATCGAGATCGCTGTCGCTGATGTTTTGTAAAAGTCCGACGGCCGATGAGCCGTCCGAATCCGCCAGGCCAACTTGTATGGTTCCCGTCCCGAGGCCGTTATCGACCCCGACCTTGACCGTGCCGCCGTTCAGAACAATCGTGCCCGAGAAGTTGGGGTTGGCGATCAATCCCTTGACGGTGCCGCCGGGTTCCGCCGTGATCGTGTCTGAGCCGCTGAGCGGAAGGTTTTCGGTATCGCCGCCCAGCTCCACGACAGCATCATCGCCCGGCTGGCCACCCGCCACGATTGCACCAACCGAGCCGGGATCGGCTACGACGATCAGATCGACATCACCATTGGCGCTGAGAGAGCCGTCGACCAGCCCTACGATTCCCACCACCGACTCGTCGTCGCTAGCAATACCAAGCGTAACGGGCGTGGAGCTCGAAGTTGTTTGCGACGAAAGATCGCCAAGAGTTAAACCGTCGCCTTGCGGGTTACCTCCGGCGACGTTGAGCGTGCAGTTCGCTGCCACCGTCACTGTGGGTTGCTCGTCCGGAGACGACCCCTGGAAGATCAGTCCATTGCCAACATTGATCGTCGAACTGGCTTCCATGCGGATGGGATTGTCAAGCGAGACGTCGCCGGTTGCATTGCTCTGCAACGTTCCACCGGCCAGATGCAGCGTGCCGATTCCCAGGGCATTGTTGGTTGCGAACGCAAGCGTGCCGTTAGAGATCGTCGTATCGCCCGTGTAGGTGTTGCTCTGATCCAGAAGCAGAGTGCCGCCGCCGGTTAGCGTCAGCCCTCCCGGGCCGTTCAAGGGCGACGTGATCTCGAGCTTGCTCAGGGTTGCGACGTTCATCGTCACGGATCCGCCGCCCAGCGTGGTTGGGATTGAATAGGTATTGCTACCGCTCGCGCTCGTCAAGGTGCCGAGCAGCGCGACCGAGTTGCCGCTCAACTTGTAGCCGCCCCCTGGATGTCGATGCCTTCGAGCGTCAAATCCGCAACGTTGTTCGTGCTCGTGAGGGGCGTGCGTAGTAGCCGGGAAGATCAGAGTATCGTTGTCATTGGGATCGGGCGCAGCCTTTTCTTGCCAGTTGTTCGGGTCGCTCCAGTTAACGCCGTCACCCGAGCCGGTCCAATGCAAGATCTGAGATGGGACGACGTCGAACGCGTTGCTCTGACCGGGCGTCAGGTCGTCCGAGGAGGCCGTGATCGTCGCCTGAAGCACGTAGCCGTCTCCCTCCGTGTCCAGGGAAAGATTGGGAAAGACCGCCACGCCGCCTAGCAGGGTCGCCGTGTTGCCCGACAGCTTGGCCTTTCCATTGCTGGGGTCCTGAGCGAGGCTGAGCGTTACAGTCTGGCCGTCAAAGCCCGAGTCCGGTACTCCCTGGGGAGTCATCAGGGTCACAAGCACCTTGGGGGTGAATGGCTGCCCCACGACTTCGCGGTTGGCCGGCTGCTGCGTGAACTGAAACGCGTCATTGACCGCGTCGAAGGGGTTGCTTGTCACGCTCTCGGCATTAGGCGTCTGCGCCACGATTGTGTAGCCGGTGGCGGCCGGAAACACCATGAACCCGCTAAACGTGGCGACGCCGTTCTGCAACGTCGTGCTGGTGTCGATCAGATTGATGTGGTCGTCTGCATCATTATTGGGATCGGCATTCAGTTCCACCGTCTGGCCGTCCAGGCTGCTGTCGGGCTCATCGTTCGCGTTCTCCAGCGTCACGACGATCGTATTTTTCCGGCCAACGATGATTGGGTTTGGTAACTGTGTGAAATCCAGGTGGTCCTCTGTCACCGGGAATTGGTCAGTAGTGGCCATGGTGGCGTTGTCAGAAATCGCGGTGAGCGGTATTGCGCGCCGGCGTGGGGATCTGCAAATTGTTGAAGTCGGCGATGCCGTCATTCACGGTAACGGTCGTCGTTCCTTAAAGCGCGACTCCCGTCGTGCTGTTCAAGATCATTCCGACGGTTCCCGAGTAAGTCGTGTCGACGTCGCCGTTTTCGTCTTCAACCTCGACTTTCTGGTCGAAAACCTGCCCGGCCACCAGCGTCGTTGGCGGTTTTCGAAAGCCAGTACAGCCGGCTGAACCATCAGTGTCGGTAAGGGGGCGTTCACACCCAGGAAATTGCTGTCTCCCGAATAGATGACGACGACGGTGTGGGTGCCGGCGCTCAAGTCGGAGACAGCCGGAAACGTCGCGTCGCCGCTTGCGTCGAGCGTGACCGGATTGCCGACATCGCCTCCGTCGATCTGAAGCTGCACGTTGCCGGTGGGCATTTGGTCGTTGCCACTGTCGTCGGATACGTTGACCTGGAAGCTCACCGGCTCATCGTAGACCGCCGGGTTATCCGACGGAGTGATGGTGACGTCGGCATTGGACTGGACTTCGTAGGCGCCGATATCCATCGTACCGTTCACGATCCGGGGATCGCCTTGTTCGTCGAAGAGCGGCGTCGGGAAATCGACGATATTGTTGCTGCCATGATCGATGGCGGGGTTCCCCGGCAAAAGTGCCTGGGTCATGGTCGTTCCGTCGTTGAACCCGAGAAAGCCCAGGGTCTGGCTGATATCGACACCTATGATGTCGCTACCGAAGAAGTTGATGTCCGTCGGGATACCGAACTCGTTGAAATATGGTCGCGGGTCTACGCCGATGAGATTATTACCCAGCGATTGGATCGTTGTGGCCATGAGATGCTCTAACGGCAAGGGACCAGGTCCTCAATTCGTCGCGACGATCGTGTTATCTAACTCGAGAATCGGCACATGGATTCCTTCGCCACGGCCGAACGTGTTGTCTTCTGCGGTGTTGTCGGCGATTGTGCTGCACGCGATCGTCAGCTTGCCGGCGGTGGCATAGATTCCTCCGCCGGCAAAACCAGCCACATTGTTGGAAATCGTACTGTTGAGCATCGAGAGCGTTCCATTCCCACTGTAATAGACTCCTCCGCCCTCGCCCCGATCCGGCCCCCCGGCCCCCCCCTGGTGGCGCCGGTGAGGGCCACGTTTTCGTCGATCGAGCAATCGGTGATCTTGAGCGACAGTGGATCTTTGTTCTGATCCGAGTTGAAGTAAACGCCGCCGCCACCGGGGTCCCCCAGGTCGCTTCGAAGGCCGCCTCCGATGATGTTAAGTCCATTCAGGGTCGTTGTGGAAGTCTAGGAAAAATTGTTCGGATCTTGCACATTTGAGGCGTCGAACGGCAGAATCTCAAAATCGCTGTGACTTCGCTCCCTTCGATCGTGATGGGCGTATTCCCGGTATTCGTGATGGTGATGCCGGCCGGAACGAAGAATGATCCAATGGTGGATATCGTGCTGACCGTCGCATTGTCGAACGTGATGACGTCGCCGGGCGCAAGCATTGCGCTGGCCAGAATGCCTTGAAGCGACGTCAAGTCGTCCGTCCTGTTGGGATTACTGACGACAAACGTCGTCAAGAGTCTCCGCTCTTCCAGCGCTTGCACCAAGGAACGGCAAACGTCGCGCTGAACGGATGTGATCCGACGACGTGGAGAATTCGACACAGACGCACTCCTCTGATCTCTTGGCGCACGTTGCTGACACGCTCGGCTCCGAGGTTCCGCTATATGAGGATGGCAGGGGCATTTAAAACCTTTCCAGGCTCTTCACATGAAAATCGATCGAGAATCCGTTCGACGCCATTCCGCGTGACCTTTTCTAGAGCCGTCGTCGACCCTGTCGTTCGCCGATCCGTGTGCCGGGCCTGGTTTTGAAGCGATTTGCCAGGCACGTCCTGGCTCGATGAGCCGGGGCTGCGTCTCCAGGCGCAGACGGGAGGTATCTGTTCCACACGGAGTCCGACTTTGAGGCGTTCGAGCGTGTCATGGTTGAGGCTCCCCTGCGGCAACCCATTCGTCTCCTGTCAAAGCTTTGTTATCAGCTTGGCCGGTGGGACGGCGAACTGGACGTCTCGCGTCAACGCTCCTTTGACCACGACGCAATCAGACCAAGGTCGGGTGTCGCCCAGCGCGTTACGATCCGCCTGGCTCCGGTGCCGGACGGCATTGAGTTGGCCGAGCGGAAGGGGTGTCGCAGGCTCACGCTGAAAACGCCTTCGACCCGATGGGGGTCGATACCGTCCAACGATGGCACAACAGCAGGCGTACCATCAACGTTTTTCAACCTTCGGCTGGTTCTTGGTATGATTTGACTCAGGTAGTGGCTAGAGCACACGCAGGTCAGCGATGCCGGACTTGTGCATTTGAAGGGGCTTACAGGCCTCAAGTACCTTCGCCTAAGCCATACCAGATCACAGGCACCGGGCTCCATATGAAGGGTTTGGTCAACCTCCAGGTGCTCGACGTCTCTGGTCATCCAGTCACCGATGCCGGGCTGGAACATCTGCACGGTCTCACCGGCCTCGGGGAACTCGATTCACCGGGACGAAGGTCACTACGCGGGTTTTGAATTCCTGGAGCAGGAACTGTCAAGCACATCGGTTGTCCACTGATTTGATGACGTCGAGGCCGATATGCCTGCTGAACAAAAACCCCAGCTTGAGGGGCTGAGGCGTTAAACGAGGGTCGCGCTGCGAGTCATTTCACAATGAACAGAGCTTGTCAGAATCAAGAACCCTGCGGTCGCCGTTGCGTGATGAGGGCGCGGAGCGTTTCGGGAGCGATCCTCCTGCTGAGGAACCGTACCGGCCATCGGCGAAACCGACATAGGAGCCGTCCTCGAACTGGCCCCCGAGTTCCGGCAGCGGCCCTGCGTCGCTATAAGGCAAGTCCCCGGGCTTGGTCCAGGCGACGGGACGGGCTGCCTCGACGACCATGAGGGTTGGGTTCTTGGCGTCAATGACCTCTGTGATCTTCGTGCCTTCCTGCTCATCGAACAGCGCCTCGGGCCGATAAGCCCCTGATAGTATGTGGCGTACGGCGTCGTCTCCTTGCCGGCGACCGGCGCATATTCGCGGGGCATCTCTCTGAGCAGCGACGCGTTGTGAGGGCTGTCCAAGGTTTCGTCCAGGCGGAATCTCTCGTAGAGCGCGAATTCTTCGAGCCACGGAAGGATCGCAACCCGCCAGCTCAGCAGGGGCTCACCATCCTTACGCGTGGCGAACAGGCGGGAGCCACCAGCATCCCTGTTGGTGAACTGGTGCATGGCCCAGCCGATGAACTTGAGGTTGTGGACGATCATGGCACGGGCCTCGGGATGATCCTCACCCGGCTGGGCAGACTCGAAATCGACCATGGCTGGCCTCCGAATTTTCAAAGAACAACTGCGCAGAACCATAGAGCCCAGTGTATCATCCCCGCAAACAGAATGAAGCGCCCCGGAGACAGAGGGATCCAAGCCTCGCATCAACTTTCAAACTCGATGTCCTTGGAAATACTCGCTATTCCCCGTTTCATTCCCTTAGCCATTTAGCCATTTCATGTCCTAGCCATTTGCCATTAGCCATTGTGTCCTAGCCATTGCCATTGCTCTAGCTCCTGACCTCTCGGGAGCCGAAGAATGCCCAAGAACGCTTGCTTGTTGATGCAAGCGCTCTTGCAGTTCTACAGCGGCGGCATCTTGGCTTTTGGCTGCTAGACCGCGGAGAGTCGGTCGACGGTTGGCCGTTTCTGTCGCGGGGCGCGTCGTCGCGGGGGCTTGCGATCCGGCCGTCCGTAGTAGGCCCGTCGGGCGGGGCTATTCCGCTCCACGATCCCGGTCAGTTCGCGAATGGATCTGCGGGGTAAACCGGGTCGTATAGAATCACGGCTTCGGCTTCGCTGTGGAGAAGTCGGATCTCCAGCTGGTCCCAGAAATGCTGGTGATCCAGCTTGGGCCGGTGAGCCACAAGCTGGTCGAGCCAGCGGTGGGCCTGCTCGGTGTGTCCCAACCGGAAGTGAGCCATCGCCAGGAAGATCCAATCCTGCGGCAGACTCGTCCCGTTCCGAAGCTGAATCCCCTCATCCAGCCGATGGATCGCCTCCTGGAACTGCCCCGCGCGGTACAGGCAGGCACCGAGGGTGTTCAGGGCATTGGACTTCTCGGCCGCGGGCTGCGCATCGACGGCGATCTTGGCTAGTCGCAACAAGATCGCTGGATCGGAGATGTCGCCAGGCGCAGCGCCAAGACCAGGCGATGGCATTGGCCAGGGACGGGTCTGTGCTCACGCCGAACATGGCGAGCTGTTCGCGGATGACCGGCCGTAGCGTGTCGCGATCGCCTGAATCCAGCAGGGCCAAGATCAGGTGCCAGCGCGTGGCCTGGTTATCGGGCTCAAGCAAGGTCGCCAGGCGGCACTCGGCGACGGCTTTTTCCGGGAGCGAGCGTGTCAGGTAGAACCGGGCGCCTGGGTGCGCACGCAAGATCGAGCGGTCCACGCGGCTGGCCTCGTCGAATGCTGCCTCGGCATCGGCCCCGAATCGTCGCTCCATCCAGGCGCGTGCCCTGGCGGTCGGGTCAGGGCCTGATAGGATCGGTGAAACCGAACGCGCGGGTTCCGACGTGAGGGCAGCACCCAGTTTGTTGAGCTGGACGACACGATCGCGCAGGAGCGCCATCGAGCCGCGGACGCGCAATGCTCGTCGAGTCAGCCCGGTGAAGACCCCAACCCAGGCGGCGATCGTCCTCAGGTCCCCGGGGAGCTTCGCCGGAATCTCCCACCGCCGTGCTTCGCCATTTGGGCTGCCGGTGAGAATGGACTGGCCGTCGGAGCTGAAGGCCACGGCGCCGACCTCCGCATGATGCTCGAACGGTTTGCCGAGCGGCCGCGATCCCCGCACCCCACAGCCGGGCGGTCTTGTCCTGGCTCGCGGTTGAGATGTCTGGCCATCGGGAGAAAACGCCACGGCGAATACCTGGCCTCGATGCTCGGTGAGCGTGCCATATTGATCCCGGCAGCGTCCCACAGTTCGCCGTCGGTCGGCGCTGCCGGTGAGAGTGGTGTCCGTCGGGAGAAATCCAACGCTCGAGACCCAGCCGTGATGCTTCATGGGGTTGCTGAGCGGAAGCCCGGTGGCGGCATCCCACCGCCGGGCCGTCCGGTCCCAGCTTCCGGTGACAACGGATTTGCCGTGGGGCTAAACGCCGCGGCTTGCACGATATGTGCGTGCCTCATCGCCTGGCCGATGGGCAAACCGGTGGTGGTGTCCCACAGCCGCGCCGTGTGGTCCTCGCTTCCACTGACAATGGACTTGCCATCGGGGCTGAACGCCAGTGCTCTTATCCTGCCTTGCTGCCGCATCGGCCGGCCAATCGGCAGGCCGGTTGGCATTTCCCAGCGCTGTATGGTCCCGGCCGCGGTGCCGGTGACGATTGCCTTGCCATCAAGGCCAAAGCCGGCCACGCTCACCGCACTTTGATGCTTGATCGGTGCGCCGATCGACCGCCCAGTGGCGGCGTCTGAGAGCCGGACAGTCTGGCTCGCGGCGGCGGTGAGGATGGCTGACCATCTGGACTGAGCGCCAGAAAAGTGATATCGCCTTGATACTCGCTCTGTACGCCCTTGAGGAGGCCCACAGCGGGTTCCCAGAGCCGGGCGGTCTGGTCCCAGCCTCCCGTGAGCACGGTCCTGCCGTCAGGGGTGAAAACCAGGGACGAAACGCCGCCGGGGTGCTCGATCGATTGGCCGGTGGGAAGGCCGGTTGCAGCGTCCCAGAACCGCACCGTCCCAGCGGCACTGCTGCCGCTGACGATGGTCTTGCCATCTGGAGAGAACCCCACTGCATAAACCGCGCTCTGGTGCTCCATGGGCGGCAACAGGCGCGCAAGTCGCGCAATCCCAGAGCCGAGCCGTCTTGTCCCAGCTTCCGGTTGCAATTGTCCTGCCATCGGGCGAGAACGCCACGGACGAAACAGTATTCCGATGTTCAATTGTTTTAGCGATGGGAAGCCCGGTGACGGCGTCCCAGAGGCGAGCGGTCCGAGCGAAGCCGCCGGTCAGGATGCTCTTGCCGTCGGGAGAGAACGCGACCGACGAAACTCCGCCCCGTGACTCTCAGCGGCTCTCTGACCGGGAAGCCGGTCGTGGCGTCCCACAGCCGTGCTGTTCCGTCCAGCTTCCGCTCAAGATCGTTTTGCCGTCCGGGCTGAAGGCCGTGCCTCACCCGGTCTCGATGCGGCATTGGCTTGCCGATGGGCTTGCCGGTGGCTGCACTCCATCGCTGCACGGAGCCATCGCGGCTGCCGGTGAGGGCCGTTTCGCCGTCCGGCGAGATAGCGACCGCCTCAACCGCTTCTTGATGCTGAAGGGGCAATCCGATCGGCCGGGCGGTGGCGGTGTCCGAGGGCTCCGCGGTATGGTCCCAGCTTCCCGTAAGGATGGTCTTGCCATCGCGGCTGATTGCGACCGAGGTCACGAGATCGTCATGTGAAAATACGCCTTTAAGGCCACTCCAGTCTCGTCGCCAGACGGAGAGGCCCGAGAGGGCCGCGTGCTTCCAGATCGGGTCGCGTGCCTCGGTCGCGGCATGCAGGCTTTCGACGAACCAGAGCAAGCCTGGGCCGATCTGTCCGGCGTCGCAGGCGGCGAGCCCGCGCTCGAAATCGAGCATGGCGAGGCGCCTGTTGGACTGGTCCAAAGCATTGGTGATGTTGGCTCGCTCGGTCCTCAAGTTCTCGCTCTCGGCCTGGAGCCTCTCCGCCAGCCTGCCGATGGTCGTCGCAGTCCGAGCCCGCTGGTCGGCGTAGAAGAGTGACACCAGCGTGACGCCCACCAGTGCCGCCGCGGTAGCCGTGACCAGTGTCCGGTTGCGCCGCGTCCAGCGTCGCAATCGCATCGATAGAGGCTGCGCCAGGCCGCGACGGGCTCGTCCGCCAGCCAGTTTTCGACGTCCTTGGCAACGTTTCCGCCGAGGAATAGCGATCTTTCGGCCGCGCCGCCAAAGCCTGCGCAGACGGCATCGAGGGCAGGCGAGAGGCCAGGATTTCGTTTTCGGGGGGACAAGATCGCTGCCTCGCGCACGACCTTCAGCGGGTCCACCCCGCGAAGGGTCGTTTCCTCGAAGGCTGGCTTCCCGGTAAGGATCGCGTAAAGAATCAGCCCGAGATTGAAGATGTCACTCGCGGGACCGGCGGGCTCGCCCCGTGCCTGCTCTGGACTCATGTACTGCGGCGTGCCCATCACGGCACCGGTAGCGGTTAATTCGTCGGCCAAGGGGCCGCGAGACAATTGGGCCGCGACCGGTTCCGGGGCGCTTACATCCTCGCCAAATCGCTTTGCCAGGCCCCAGTCGATCACCAGCGTCTCGCCGTAGGGAACGAGCATGATGTTCGACGGCTTGAGGTCGCGGTGTACAATGCCCTGGTCGTGAGCGAAGGCGACGGTGTTGCACACACCGATGAAGTGCTGGAGATGCGTGGAGTTCAAGTCGTGCCGGCTGGTGGCGAGGCGAAGCGTGTCGTCCTGGTGAAACGCGAGTGTCGCCTCGTGCAAGGTCTGGCCCTGGATCAGCGGCATCGTGAAAACGGCCCGCCATCGTCTTGCCCGAGGCCGTAGATCGGGACGATGCCCGGGTGCTGAAGCTGGGCCGTGATGGCTGCTTCGCGTACGAAACGCCGCCGGGCTTCGCCGTGCAGCTTTCGGGACGAATCCGTTTCAGCGGACGGTGCGATCAAGCTCTTCCTGGTGGGCGGCGATCACTTCTCCCAGGCCGCCGCGGGCGTGATGGTGTTGCGGCCGGTATACGGCAACGGCGCTCAGAAGACCGGGAATCACGTGACGGTCTGCTCCGGGTCGATGCACGCTCTCCGGGGTGGTAGAGAGCCGGGCGGCGTGAGGTCGAGCACCGGATCCAGTCTCAACACGGCTGCGATTCGCCGCCGTAGCTCGGGGGCAAGCTCGGGTGAATCGGCCAAGGCCTCGGCTGTCAGGGCGAGTCCCTGACCTCGCAGCTCGTCCCAGCCGATAGGAGCCCTTCCACGCGGTCGTTGGCTGGATCGTCCGCCATCACCGTCGAGCTGCTCCCACTACATCGTCACACGGGAAGCTGGCCGCCCAGTGTATCGCTGAGGCGGACCCGCGCAGCCGGCCAGCGGCTATGCACGGTTCGTTCAGAAATGCCAAGCATCGCTGCTGCCTCGGCCTGGGTCAAGCCTTCGAACCAAAGCAGGTCGAACAGCTCGCGGTCGGCATCGCTCAGCGAGTCAACCGCGGCGAGAAACTCGGCCCAGGCCGCCAGCCGGCTCGGGTCATAGGTCGACTGGATTGGCGGGCGGGCAAGGTCAGGGCGGCACTACCCCGACACGGGGCTTGGGTAGCTCATCCGCCCCGATGCCCTGAGGACCGTAGTAGGGCGCGAGTCGATCAGCTCTCGACGAACCTGGGCGGCGGCCGGCCGGAAAAAGTCGCGGGGTCGCTGGAGTGACGGACCGCAATGCCCAATCGAGCGGAATCACCACGTTCTGGGCGACGTCGTCGCTTTGCTCCCAGCGTCCGACGCCAGGAAAATCCTTGAGCATCTTGGCCGCGAAACGGGTAGGCGTTGAGTGGAAATCGCCAAGAGTCGCTCGATCGCGGAAGTCGCCCAGGCGCAGGCGATCTAAACCGAGCTGAATCTCAACTGTCCATCACACCGTCTTCCATCGCACGACCAAACCGCCCCGCGCCCGTAGAGGATCCCCCAACGACTCCTCCGGGTAGCTCTATGCATGCTACCACGCCGGCTGGCTGAACGACCACAGATCCGCTGAAAATCTTCGATGATTGTTGCGGTCGCGGATCGCGGCTCTCGCTTTAGAAGAAGTGCCGGCGATTTCCTGACCGTTCCGCGGTGATCACACTGTCCGGCCCGGTGGAAATCGGCGAACCTTGGCGAGACTGCCCGCTCCACAAGCGGCGGTTTATTTCTGAGTCGGACGACGATGACAGGACTGATGAACATGGCATTCATACGCCGCGACAGAGAGCACATCCGAAACCGGGAACGCCCAACGACACAGAGGGCAGGGCTCGGCCGAATGCGAGTGCCCACGTCGAGCTGATGGAGCCGCGAACGCTGCTGGCGATGCTCCAGCTATCCGGCGGGCTGGGCGAGCAATCGACACTCGACTCTGTGTCAGTCCGGGAACGAGATGTTTTTCTGAACATGCCGAAATCGAAAAACGATCCCCACAGCGATGGCACGGCGATCGCGTACGTGACGCTGACGACCGCAAATTCCTCGTCAGGCAATCCCGGCGTCGCACTCGACATCCTTCTCAGGGCAGCGTGGCATGCACGGTATCGCCAACGTCGCCACCAGCGTGGGCTCGCCGACACGGATGGCCAGATCGGCGCCGATGTTCCGGTCACGATCATCCCCACGACGCCGGATGAGCAGCCCGGCGATCGGGTGATCGTCCAGTTCAATTTCCTCTACAACCCAACGACGTTTGCGTCCGCAATGCCTCCGGTTTTTTTATCAGGTCTGTTACACCTACAACGGGAATACGACCGTTCTGGTGTCGAAGACCACCAGGCCGGCGGCAATGGGATCACACCGGTTGGACCTGGCACGAGCGATCACATATCGGGAACACTCAACGCCCGGATCGGCGACACATTCACGCTTTCATTCTCCGAGAGCCTGGCCGGCCATACGATCGCGCCGTACCTCGGCGCCGGCATCGATGACGTGGGATGGGAATCGATACCAACCTCGATTCGGCGCGTCTCGCCCGCCCGAGACGACTTCACCACGGTGAGCACCCTTCCCGCCGGCCAGGCCGAGTTCGGTCGGAACGTGGCCTTCACGGCGACGGTGGCTGATACCAGTAATAGCCCGGATGCGGAAACACCGATCGGAACCGTGCAGTTCACTGTTGACGGCAAATGGTTCCGCGCCCCGGTCGACCTGGATGGCGGCACAGCTACGATCACCGACGCAAACCTGCCGGTCGGGTCGCACGCGATCAGCGCCATGTATACCCCAGGTACCCACAACTTTCAGGCGAGCAGCCCCCTCGCCCCGACTCCACTTGTGATTCAAGCCGACTCGAGCTGACCCTCATCAGGACCCAGCCCGGCGGCAAGGCGAACGTTGGCCAAAGCGTGACCTTCACGGCGACGGTGGCAAACACCAGCCAAAGCGCAAACCCGGCGACACGACGGGCACGGTTCGTTCTCCGTGGACGAATCCCCTAAGGCGCTCGGTATCGCTCGTAAGCGGTGTGGCTACCACCAGCGACGCGGGTCTGCCGCTCGGGTCGCATTCGATTTCCGCCGCCTACATCCCGGACAACGCCGACTTCGCCGCGAGCAAGCCCCAGCCGGTGCTGCTGGCGATCAGTCGCCATCGAAGATTCCTCGACCCTTTCCGCCGTATCCGGCAACGGATCCTACGGTGGCACCGCGACCCCTACGCAAGCTTGACTTCCGCTGGCTTGCCGCTCGTGGGCGAAACGGGGGCGTTCAGCCTGCTGGTGGGTGATCATCACGCCGGTTGGTAACTCGACGACGAATGCGAGCGGAGTTGCCACGTTGAGCGGAGTGGGCCTGGCCAGCTCAGGTTCGGAACGTTCGCGCATTTCGTGGGGGGAGTTCGCCGGAGACTGACTATTCCGGCCCACGCCGACGGCCCTCTCACCGCGGTCGAAAATGACTTCGTGGCCGTCACCACCAATCCCACCAGCCAAGTCGCCAGCGCCGGCAATCCCGTGACGCTCGTGGCCGCCGGGTCCGGGTTACCCACGCCGACCGTGCAGTGGCAGGTAGCACCGACGGCGGCAATACGTTCAGCAATAAGCGGATGCCACATCGGCGAGCCTGACCTTCACCACGACGGAGTCCGAAAACGGCTACGAACCCGCGCGATCTTCACGAACTCGGCCGGAACCGCAACCACAGCCCGGCCAGGTTAACCGTCAATGCCAGTCGAGCGGACTTGTCGTCGACACGGACCTCGGTGCTTTTCCACAGTACACTCTCGGAACCGGCTATAACGGCCTCCTCCTATCTACTGGCAATATCCTCGAGTTCGACCCCTTCGCATACACGGTCTCGCTTTACGGGTAAGACTGCGCTCTAATCAGCGTTCTGAGCGGGGCAAGCAGTGCCACACCGCTGACCAACGGGAATTTCGTCGCGACGGGAGACGGCGCGGCGACATGGGGCAGCGGGACGACTGGCGTCAGCGGGGACATCTCCGCGTCGAACAGCCTGGTCGAAGGCGGCGTGGACACCGGAGTGCCGATCATCACTCCCCTCTCCAACGGCAACTACGTCGCGGATTTCACTGGAATGGGGACACGGCGCGGTAGCCAAGGGGGTGGGGGGGGGGGGGGGGGGGGGGGGGGGGGGGGGGGGGGGGGGGGGGGGGGGGGGGGGGGGGGGGGGGGGGGGGGGGGGGGGGGGGGGGGGGGGGGGGGGGGGTTTTTTTTTTTTTTTTTTTTTTTTTTTTTTTTTTTTTTTTTTTTTTTTTTTTTTTTTTTTTTTTTTTTTAAGGGTAACGGAGCCACGGGTGTCGCCGGTGTAGTCTCTTCCTCCAACAGCTTGATCGGCTGGGACAATCCCTACGGCAGGCTTTCCGTCACCGCATTGACCAATGGCAATTACGTCGCGGCAGATAGTCAATGGAATGGAGTGGCGCGGTGTCGTAACCTTGGGGAGCGGCACGTCGGGCGTGACAGGAGTCATATCCGCGGGCAACAGCCTCGTCGGCGCCTCCGAGGACGACGTCTTGGGATACGATGCTACTGCACTCACAAACGGCGGTTTCGTGGCTGCCGGCGAAGGCCTAGCCGCATGGGGAGAGCGGCACTGGACCGATCAGTGGCACGGTTTCCGCTGAGAACAGTCTGGTCGGCGGAGGTGACATGTCCCGTCAGTGACGTCCCTCACGAATGGCAATTATGTCGTTGATTTCCGTACTGGATTGGCGATGTGACGGGTGGCGGCGTCGGTGCCGTCGTGTGGGGCAACGCCCTCACGGGAGCGACGGGAGTGGTGTCACCCCTAAACAGCCTCGTCGGTAGCCATCAGGACGACTTCGTCGGCAGCGGCGGCGTCACAGCCCTTGCCAATGGCAATTACGTGGTGGCCAGTCCCGACTGGAACAACCAGGAGGGGGCGGCAACTTGGTGTAACGGGGAAACTGGACCGTCGAAACCGTCTCCGCGAGCAACAGCCTCGTCGGCAGCCAGCCCTACAACACCAGTACGGGGTTCAGCGACTCAGTGAGCAGCGGGGGTGTCACCGCCGTCTCCAATGGCAATTACGTCGTCGACAGCAAGGACTGGAATGGCCGAACGCGCCGTGACGTGGGGAAATGGCGCGGGCGGCACAACCGGCACGGTCTCCGGCGACAATAGCCTCGTCGGTACGTACGCATACGACCAAGTTGGAAGACGGGGTGTGACTGCGCTCGCTAACGGAAACTACGTCGTCGACAGCGACCTATGGGGTGATGACGCAGGAGCCGTGACGTTTGGTGATGGGACTAAAGGCGTTAGCGGTCCGGTCTCGTCCGCGAATAGCTTGGTAGGCGGCACGAGCAATCTCGGCGGATCGCAGGGCGACGAAGTCGGTGGCGGCCTGGATCCCGGTGATGGCCAGGAATACGGTGGAGTCACCGCATTGCCCAACGGCAATTACGTGATCGTCAGCGCGTACGGCCTCCAGACGGGGACTGTGACGTGGGGCAATGGAACGACCGGAACCTTGGGCACCGTTTCCAGCGCGAATAGTTTACGGGGGCCACCGCCGGAGGTAGTGGGGTCGTCGTACTCCCTAACGACGACTACATCTACTGGGTATTTGGTATCGGAGGCAGTACTTGCGTGTGGTTCGACGGTTCCAGTGGGACGACCCTCGACGGTGAGAATACGCCCAATGCGCAAAACACGTTCGAGGACGCCGGCCTGGGTTCGAACATCCAGCCCATCGGATCAGGAGGCTCGTTCATCGTCGGGCGCAACGCTCGCCTTTACCGATCCCAATCTGCTCACCTACGCGCTCGCCGAGGGCCAGACGATCACCGTGGCTCCGAGCTTCCTACCCGCGCCTGGACGCGGGAACTGACGTCACGATCCAGTCCAACGACGATATCACGATCGACAGCCCCATTGACGAAACATCCACCGGCACTCCCGGAAGTCTCACGCTCGAGGCCGGCCGCAGCATTTTGATCAACGCCGGAATCAACACGGACGGCGCAAACCTGTCACTGATCGCCAACGATTCCGTCGCCGACGGCGTCATTGACAGCGAGCGCGACCCCGGAAATGCCGACATCTCGGTGGTCTCCGGCGCGACGCTCAACACCGGCTCGGGATCACTAACTATCGACCTTGAGCAAAGCACCGATAAGACCAACAACGATCGAGGGTCGGTCACCTTGCAGGGCGTGGACTCAAGCTCGCTCACTTTGCCGGCTGGCAGTCCACTGGCTGTGTCGATCAATGGAACCACTCCCGGCGACGGCGTCGCGGCCGGCACGTACTCTCAGCTCGATGTCAGTGGTTCGATCGACCTCAACGAGGTTCCACTCCAGGTTACCGCGAACACGCCTCCCGCCGCGGGTACCACGCTCACGATCGTGCAAAGCGGCAGCGGCGTGACCGGAACCTTCCTAGGATTGCCGGAAGGGAGCCTGATCGACACGGCGGGCGGCAGCGTCTTCAGCATTTCCTACCAGGCCGACGGCGGGAACGCGGTCGTGCTGACCGCCCTCGCGACGGCGCTCACGATTCCTTCCGTCACGGGGCTCTTGCCTCGCAGGGACCAGCGCCGGCGGCACCACAGTGACGATCACCGGCACGAATCTCGGCAATGCCTCCGCCGTGGATTTCGGCTCGGTGCAAGTGACCAGCTTCCTCAGCGACACTGCCGATGGGATTACGCTCGTGAGCCCAGCGGGCTCAGGCACCGTGGACGTGACGGTCGTGACGCCGAACGGCACATCGGCGACCTCGCCGGCTGACCAGTTCAGTTACGTCGCCGCGCAGCCTCCCCCGGACGTCACGGGAATCGCGCCGGCCACGGGACCAGCGGCGGGCGGCACCACAGTGACGATCACCGGCACGAATCTCGCCAACGCCTCCGCCGTTAATTTCGGCTCAGTGCAAGTGACTAGCTTCGCCAGCGACACTTCCGACGAGATTACGCTCGCGGGCCCAGCCGGCTCAGGCACTGTGGACGTGACGGTCGTGACGCCGAACGGCACATCGGCGACCTCACCGGCCGACCAGTTCAGCTACGTCGCCGCGCGACCTCCCCCGGACGTCACGGGGATCGCGCCGGCGAGCGGACCGGCCGCGGGCGGCACGACAGTGACGATCACCGGCATGAATCTCGCCGGCGCCTCCGCCGTGGATTTTGGGTCCGTGCAAGTGACTAGCTTCGCCAGCGACACTTCCGACGAGATTACGCTGTTGAGCCCAGCGGGCTCAGGCACCGTGGACGTGACGGTCGTGACGGTCGCAACGCCGAACGGCACATCGGCGACTTCGGCGGCTGACCAGTTCAGTTACGTCGCCGCGCCGGCTCCTCCTTCCGTGACAGCGATTGCGCCGGCGACGGGGCTGACCACGGGCGGCACGACAGTGACGATCACCGGCACGAATCTCGGCAGCGCCTCCGCCGTGGATTTCGGCTCGCTGCAACTGAGCACCTTCCTTAGCGACACGGCTAACGAGATTACTCTTTGAGCCCCGCCGGCTCAGGCACCGTGGACGTGATCGTGATAACCGCCAACGGCACATCGACGACGTCCTCTGCCGATCAGTTCCATTACGTCGCCGCGCCGCCTCCTCCTTCCGTGACAGGAATCGCGCGGCGAGCGGACCGGCTGCCGGCGGCACGACGGTGACCATCACCGGCACGAATCTCGCGAATGCGTCCGCCGTGGATTTCGGTTCGGTGCAAGTGAGCAGTTTCGTCAGCGACACGACTAACGAGATTACACTCGTAAGTCCCGCCGGCTCAGGCACCGCGGATGTGACCGTGGTGACCGCAGGTGGCCACTCGCCCGCTTCGCCCGGTGAGGCGTTTAGTTATGTCTCTACGGTTGCCAGTCCGACGAGTCTCGGGCCGTCTCTGCTAGCGGAACTTCCGGCGGTAGCGCCACGTTGACCTCCGCCCTGACCGAAGGCGGCTGGCCGCTCCCCGGTAGGACAGTGATTTTCTCGCTGAGCGAGGGCGGCACGGTCAGAACCGTCGGATCGGCGACGACGGACAAGGCCGGCGTCGCAACCTTGAGCGGTGTCAGCCTGGCTGGCGTCGCTGCCGGCACGTACTCTGGCGAGGTGCTTGCCAGCTTCGCGGGAGACTCGACGGACGCGGCCAGCAGCGCGATCGGCACCGTGGTCGTCAACTCGAAGCCTCTGCTCACAATCATCGGGGAGCAACCTCTGTTTCTGCGCAAGACCAACAAGAAAGGCAAGCCGATCGGACGCGCCATTCTCAGCGGATTCGTTTTCGACTTCAGCGAGCCATTGAACCCCATAAGTGCGGCGAACGGCGGTAATTATCGAGTGGATGCGATCGTCACGAAACGGGTCAAGAAGCACACGCGACGCGTCTTTCAGCCGATCCGAAGCTTCGCGGCGTCCTACAGCGCTTCGGCTTATTCGATCACCCTGAAATTCAATGGGAAGCAGGCGTTCCCAAAGGCGGCGAGATCACCGTCGTCGGAGGATCAACGTCCGGCGTCACGAGCACCTCGGCGCACGCCTACCGGAAATCAGGTGTTTACGATCTCACCGCATGGCCACGGCATCGTCGCTGCAGTGAGCCCGAGCCGGCATGCCAACGCTGGGGGTACGTCAAGGTGAACGATCCCACCAGGCCCGGTAAAAAACGGCGGCGATTCTTGCGGCCGCGGGCGGTGGCTCTCGCTTTTGAAGAAGTGCGGGCGATTTCGCGACCGTCCCGCGGTGATCCCGCTGTCCGGCCCCGCGGAAATCGGCGAACCACGTGCGAGATTTCCGGTGTGGGAGCGGCGGTGGATTTCTGAGTCGGACGACGACGAGAGGACTGATGAATATGGCATTTGTACGTCGCCACGCAGACCAGATCCGAAACCGGGAACGCGCAACGACGCACAGAGCGCGGCTCGGGCGGATGCGAGTGCCCCATGTCGAGCTGATGGAGCCCCGGATGTTGCTGGCGACGCTCCTGCTATCCGGGGTGCTGGGCGAGCAATCGACACTTGACTCGGTCGCTCAGACCGAGAACAAGATGTCTTTTCTGAACACGCCGAATTCACAACAGGACCCCCACGGCGATGGCACGGCGGTCGCGAACGTGACACTGACGACTGCAAATTCCTCGTCGGGCAATCCGGGCGTGCTGCTCGACATCCTTTCTCAGGGCAGCGTGGCGCTGCACGGTATCGCCAATGTCGCCACCAGCGCAGGGACTGGCCGACACGGATGGCCAGATTGGCCGCCGATGTTGCCGGTCACCATCATTCCCACAACTCCGGATGAGCAGCCCGGCGATCGGGTCATTGTCCAGTTCAATTTCCTCTACAACCCAACGACGTTTGCGTCCAACAATGCCTCCGCCGTTTTTTCATATCAGGTCTGTTACACCTACAACGGGAATACGACCGTTCTGGTGTCGAAAGACCACCAGGCCGGCGGCGAGGGGATCACACCGGTTGGACCTGGCACGAGCGATCACATATCGGGAACACTCAACGCCCGGATCGGCGACACATTCACGCTTTCATTCTCCGAGAGCCTGGCCGGCCATACGATCGCGCCGTACCTCGGCGCCGGCATCAATAACATGGGATGGGTTATCGATACCAACCTCGATCTCAGCGCGAGTCTCGCCCCGCCCGACCCGACCTCCACCACGGTGACCACCCAGCCCGCCGGCCAGGCCGACTTCGGTCAGAACGTGACCTTCACGGCGACGGTGGCTGATACCAGTAATAGCCCGGATGCGGAAACACCGATCGGAACCGTGCAGTTCACTGTTGACGGCAAATCGTTCGGCGCCCCGGTCGACCTGGATGGCGGCACAGCTACGATCACCGACGCAAACCTGCCGGTCGGGTCGCACGCGATCAGCGCCATGTATACCCCAGGTAACCACAACTTCCAGGCGAGCAGCCCCCTGGCCCCGACTCCACTTGTGATTCAAGCCGACTCGACCTCAACCCTCATCAGGACCCAGCCCAGCGGCGAGGCGAACGTTGGCCAAAGCGTGACCTTCACGGCGACGGTGGCAAACACCAGCCAAAGCGCGAACCCGGCGACACCGACGGGCACGGTTCAGTTCTCCGTGGACGGAATCCCCTACGGCGATCCGGTATCGCTCGTAAGCGGTGTGGCTACCACCAGCGACGCGGGTCTGCCGCTCGGGTCGCATTCGATTTCCGCCGCCTACATCCCGGACAACGCCGACTTCGCCGCGAGCAGCTCCCAGCCGGTGCTGCTGGCGATCCAGTCGCTCATCGAAGATTCCTCGACCCTTTCCGCCGTATCCGGCAACGGATCCTACGGTGGCACGCGCGACCCTCGCGCAAGCTGATTTCCGCTGGCTTGCCGCTCGTGGGCGAAACGGTGGCGTTCAGCCTGCTGGTGGGTGGGATCATCACGCCGGTTGGTAACTCGACGACGAATGCGAGCGGAGTTGCCACGTTGAGCGGAGTGGGCCTGGCCAGCTTCAACGTCGGGACGTTCGCCGCATTTCGTAGCGGCGAGTTTCGCCGGCGACTCGACCTATTCCGGCAGCAGCGGATCAGGAAGCCTCACCGTCGTGGCCGGCAACTACGTCGAGGTAACGACCAACCCCGTAAGTCAGGTCGTAAGCGCACGGAAACCCCGTAACGTTCGTGGCCGCTGGCGCAGGCACGCCGACCCCAACCGCCCAATGGCAGGTGAGCACCGACGGCGGTAATACGTTCAGCAATATCGCGGGCGCCACAAACGCCACGCTGACATTCACCACAACCGCATCCCAGAGCGGCGACGAATACCGCGCCGTCTTCACCAACTCGTCTGGCACCGCGACCACGGCCCGGCCACGCTGACAGTCAATACGCAACCCGGCGGGCTGGTCGTCAGCGCGACGAACGGCGTTTTTCCGCAGTTTAGCCTTGGGAACGGGACCGGCGACCAAAGCCTGGTTCTCAGCACCGGCAACATCCTCGTGTGGGGATTGAGCGCGGTTTGCCTCTTCAACGGCAAGACGGGTGCGTTGATCAGTACGCTCACCGGAGGGGGAAACGTCGGAGGGGGCTATACTCTCACGGCCCTGACGAATGGGAATTTCGTGGTGTCCGGCGAAGGCTCGGCGACCTGGGGGAGCGGGACGACCGGGGTCAGCGGCACGGTCTCCGCGGCGAACAGCCTTGTCGAAAGCGGCAGCACTGGCCCCGTTGCTTACAGCGCCACTGTTATTCCTCTCGCAAACGGAAACTATGTCGTGAATTTCCTACGCTGGCATGCCGCTACCGGGGCTGTCGCTGGGGGAACGGGACGACGGGAACCGTCGGCACTGTCTCCGCCGCCAACAGCTTGGTCGGCAACAATTTCGGCGACTTTGTGGGGGGTAGCGGCGGTTCGGTTGGCGGCGTCACGGCCTTGGCGGACGGCAATTACGTGGTGGTAAGTCCTTTCTGGAACAACAACGAGGGAGCAGCGACTTGGGGAAACGGGACGACGGGTGTTACGGGCACGATCACAACTGCGAATAGCCTCATCGGTTGCGGCGATCAATCTGGCGAGCTCATGGTCACCCCTCTTACGAACGGCAACTACGTTGTATCCAACTCCCAATGGAATGGCGGCGAGGGCGAGGTGACTTGGGGGAGCGGAGCGACGGGAGTCGACGGCACCGTGTCAGCGGCCAATAGCCTTATCGGCAGCCACGATGGCGACGGTGTCGGCTACCACGTGATTCTGCTCACGAACGGCAACTACGTGGTGGTCAGCCCGGGATGGAACGGAGCCTTCGGAGCCTCGGGTGCAGTAACGTGGGGCAGCGGGACGATGGGCGTTAGCGGCACCATCACCGCGACGAACAGTCTGATCGGCAATAGTAGCGGTGACGAGGTCGGCGGGTGGGACAACGCCAGTCCATTTACCGGCGTCGTCCCCCTTTCCAATGGCAACTACGTCGTGGCCAGCCCAAACTGGAATGGCAACCTTGCGCGGTGACATGGGGGAATGGAACCACGGGAACCACCGGCGTCGTCTCCGCCGCCAACAGCCTCACCGGCAGCAACGAAGGCGACTCTGTAGGCGCCGGCACGCCTTACAATTCGCCCACCAATTTTGTCACCGTCGGCGTCATCGCCCTGTCCAATGGGAACTATGTCGTCGACAGCCCGTACTGGAACAACGATGAGGGGGCCGCGACGTGGGGGAACGGGGCGATCGGAACGATCGGTACGGTCTCTTCCGCCAACAGCCTGGTTGGCAGCCATGCTTACAGCAACCAAACCGGATTCAGCGATTCGGTGGGCCTGCAGGGCGTCACCGCCCTGACCAACGGCAACTACGTGGTGGACAGCTCTAGCTGGTATGGCGACACCGGAGCGGTAACCTGGGGCGACGGCACAACGGGAAGTGTCGGCATTGTCTCTGCGGCCAACAGCTTGGTCGGCAGCGACCCGTATGATCAAGTCGGAAACAACGGCGTAGACGCCGACGACGTCATTGCGCTAACGGACGGCAATTACGTTGTTGGAAGCCCGCTCTGGAATGATGATGAAGGGGCCGTGACGTGGGGAAACGGCATGATGGGCGTCGTCGGTACCATATCCACAACCAACAGCATGGTCGGCAGCTCATCCGAATCGTTAAACGGCTCTGCTGCTGGCGACTGGTTCGGAGGTGGCCTCGAGGGCTTCCGGGGCCTCACGGCCTTGCCAAACGGCAACTACGTGATCGTCAGCCAAATCGCACTGCAGGGCGCGGGAACTGTGACCTTGGGTGATGGCACAACAGGGACTTTCGGCACTGTCTCGAGCGCAAACAGTTTCGTCGGCGCCGATTCCCAAGCCAGCGTGATGGTCGTTCTTCCCAACAGTAACTACCTCTACTCGGTATCAGGCGGCGGCTCGATCAGTTGCACGTGGTTCGATGGTTCCACCGGGAAGACCATGGATGGCCAGAATACGGCCGACCTCCAAAACACCTTCGAGGGTACCGGATTACCGTCTGACATTCAGCCAATCTCGTCCGGCAGTTCCTTCATCGCGGGCTCAACGTTCGCCTTCACTGACCCCAACGAGCTGACGTACGCGCTCGCCCAGGGCCAGACCATCACCGTGGCTCCGAGCTTCCTGACCCGCGACCTGGACGCCGGCACGAACGTCACCCTCCAGGCCAACGACGATATCACGATCGACAGCCCCATTGACGAAACATCCACCGGCACGCCCGGCAGTCTCACGCTCGAGGCCGGCCGCAGCATTTTGATCAACGCCGGAATCAACACGGACGGCGCAAACCTGTCGCTGATCGCCAACGATTCCGTCGCCGACGGCGTCATTGACAGCGAGCGCGACCCCGGAAACGCCGACATCACGATGGCCTCGGGCGCCACGCTCAACACCGGCTCGGGATCACTGAATATCGACCTCGAGCAAAGCACTGACAAGACCAACAACGATCGAGGGTCGGTCACCTTGCAGGGCGTGGACTCAAGCGAGCTCACTCTGCCGCCTGGCAGTCCACTGGCTGTGTCGATCAATGGAACCACTCCCGGCGACGGCGTCGCGGGCGGCACCTACTCTCAGCTCGATGCCAGTGGATCCATCGACCTCAACGAGGCGCCGCTCCAGGTCACCGCGAATACGCCCATCGCCGCAGGCACCACGCTCACGATCGTGCAAAGCGGCAGCGGCGTGACCGGAACCTTCCTAGGATTGCCGGAAGGGAGCCTGATCGACACGGCCAGCGGCAGCGTCTTCAGCATTTCCTACCAGGCCGACGGCGGGAACGCGGTCGTGCTGACCGCCCTCGCGACGGCGCTCACGATTCCTTCCGTGACGGGGCTGACGCCTGCGCGGGACCAAACGCGGCGGCACCCGGTGACGATCACCGGCACGAATCTCGCCAGCGCCTCCGCCGTGGATTTTGGTTCGGTTCAAGTGACCAGCTTCCTCAGCGACGCTGCCGATGGGATTACGCTCGTGAGCCCAGCGGGCTCAGGCACCGTGGACGTGACGGTCGTGACGCCGAACGGCACATCGACCACCTCGCCGGCTGACCAGTTCAGTTACGTCGCCGCGCAGCCTCCCCGGACGTCACGGGGATCTGCGCCGGCCACGGGACCAGCGGCGGGCGGCACCACAGTGACGATCACCGGCACGAATCTTGCCAGCGCCTCCGCCGTTAATTTCGGCTCAGTGCAAGTGACCAGCTTCGCCAGCGACACTGCCGATGAGATTACGCTCGCGAGCCCAGCCGGCTCAGGCACCGTGGACGTGACGGTCGTGACGCCGAACGGCACATCGGCGATGTCACCGGCTGACCAGTTCAGTTACGTCGCCGCGAAGCCTCCCCCGGACGTCACGGGAATCGCGCCGGCCACGGGACCAGCGGCGGGCGGCACCACAGTGACGATCACCGGCACGAATCTTGCCAGCGCCTCCGCCGTTAATTTCGGCTCAGTGCAAGTGACCAGCTTCGCCAGCGACACTGCCGATGAGATTACGCTCGCGAGCCCAGCCGGCTCAGGCACCGTGGACGTGACGGTCGTGACGCCGAACGGCACATCGGCGATGTCACCGGCTGACCAGTTCAGTTACGTCGCCGCGCAGCCTCCCCCGGACGTCACGGGAATCGCGCCGGAGACGGGGCCGGCGACCGGCGGCACCATAGTGACGATCACCGGCACGAATCTCGCCAGCGCCTCCGCCGTAGATTTCGGCTCAGTGCAAGTGACCAGCTTCGCTAGCGACACTGCCGATGAGATTACGCTCGCGAGCCCGGCCGGCTCAGGCACCGTGGACGTGAAGGTCGTGACGCCGAACGGTACATCGGCGACGTCGTCGGCTGACCATTTCAGTTACGTCTCTGCGCCGCCTCCTCCGTCCGTGACAGGAATCGCGCCCGCGACGGGGCTGACCACGGGTGGCACGACAGTGACGATCACCGGCACGAATCTCGCCAGCGCCTCCGCCGTGGATTTCGGCTCGGTCCAAATGACCAGCTTCCTCAGCGACACGGCTGACGAGATTACGCTCCTGAGTCCCGCGGGCTCCGGTCCGGTGGATGTGACCGTGGTCACCGCAGGTGGTCACTCGCCCGTCTCGCCCGACGACACGTTTAGCTATACTGCGGTTGCCAGTCCGACGAGCCTCTCGGCCGTCTCTGGTAGTGGAGATTCCGGCAGCAGTGCCACGTTGACCGCGACCCTGACCAAAAGCGGCTCGCCGCTCCCCGGTAGGACAGTGATTTTCTCGCTGAGCGAGGGCGGAACGGTCAGAACCGTCGGAACGGCAATGACGGACAAGGCCGGCGTCGCGACCTTGAGCGGTGTCAGCCTGGCTGGCGTCGCTGCCGGTACGTACTCTGGCGCGGTGCTTGCCAGCTTCGCGGGAGACTCGACGGACGCGGCCAGCGGCGCGACGGGCACCATGGTCGTCAACTCGAAGCCGGTGCTCACCATCATCGGGGAGCAACCCCTGTTTATTGCGCAAGACCAACAAGAAGGGTAAGCCAATCGGACGGGCGATTCTCAGCGGATTCATTTTCGACTTCAGCGAGCCACTGAATCCCATCAGTGCGGCGAACAACAGTGATTATCAAGTGGACGCCATCATCAAGAAACGGGTCAAGAAGCGCACGGAACGTGTCTTGCAGCCGATCCGAAGCTTCGCGGCGTCCTACAGCGCTTCGGCCGATTCGATCACCCTGAAATTCAATGGGAAGCAGGCATTCCCCAAAGGCGGCGAGATCACCGTGGTCGGAGGATCAACGTCCGGACTCACGAGCATGTCGGCGCCACACTTTTCGGAAATCAGGTCTTTACGATCTCACCGCATGGCCGCGGCATCATCGCTCAGTGAGCCCGAGCCGGCCGCCGCGAGTTATAGGTCCACGACTGGCTCATGCCGAAAAATCGAAACGCAAGCCGTGTCGGCTGGATTTCATGGGATCGCTATCGGACTTGCAGCAAGAGTTGCAGCAGAATCTGTGGAAACCTTGCGAATCCATGGAATTCATGTAAACCATGGAAAGTCCTAAACGCCGGAAACCGCCGTTTTTGCGGCAATTCGGGGCAAAGTGCGATTGCATGGCATGCAACAGGTCTGGGGTTTCGCCTACGTTCGCTGACACGTTGGGGTGTCAGTGCCCGAGTGCCGCAGAATGAACATCGGACGTTTACTGGCGATCGCGCGATTCGCGGGCGGCTAGAGGAGAGCCCGATCAGCGATTCGTTTGACGTTCGTTCGACGCAGTTCTGGCGCACTCCGTCGCTCGATTTTTCCCCTTGGGCACTAAGACCCGCAGAATCGGGCGTCGGTTACTCAATGCAGAAGAACTCTTCCCAGGGTGCCGCAACTGGTGTGAACTTTTTGTAGATCGATTCAGTTGTCAGTTGTCAGTAGTCAGTGGTCAGTAGTCAGTTGTCAAAGACCTGGACATCGACGTCCTTGGTCAGAATTCGAGCCCGTGCCCGAACAAGGGCGGCCGGCGGAGGTCCGGTTGCTGACCGGCTGCAATACTGCGAGGAATGCCGACTCGAAACGGACGAATTCTTTTTTCGCCTCCTCCGCAGAATCTGTGGGTGGATGAAACACACATGGGCCAGCTTTCCCCTGGGATTTTGGCGGGATTCGACAGGTTTGAAGGTCCACATTTGTTGTCAGTTGTAGTTGTCAGTTGTCAGTTGTCAGTTGTCAGTTGTCAGTTGTCAGTTGTCAGTTGTCAGTTGTCAGTTGTCAGTTGTCAGTTGTCAGTTGTCAGTTGTCAGTTGTCAGATGCGTGTGCCCGCGACGGTGGTTTGCGGTCGATGTCGCCGTCTTTTGCAACTGACCACTGACCACTGACCACTGACACCGCGACATGAGTTGTCAGTTGGTCGTCGGAAACGCGTTTGGGGGTTTCGTGCAAATGGACGATTCGTTGCGGTCAATAACGGCGATCGCGGTCGGGCATATGAGGGGCGGCCCTCGTGGCGCTCAAGAGACCAAAATGTGACAAACGAACCCAATCGGGTCAGGTGGCTGGAAATGCATAAGATGAGACTGGAATTATGATTGGATCAGAAAACGAAAACGAACTGGCACTTGACAACGTGGCTGGAATTCGAAATCGAAGCCAATTTTGGGGAGGGCCGAATCAGGATCGAGGGCGGAGGAGTGGCGGAAGAACGGGTCGGATGGATCGAGTACGAGTACGAGTACGAGTACGAGTACGAGTACGAGTACGAGTACGAGTACGAGTACGAGGACGATTCGAGCTGACGACGGTCGCTGGTCACATGGTCGGGCGCAGGGCGGGAATCAGGGCGGAGGACGGAGGGTGGAGGACTGGCGGAAGAACGGGGATCGGGAGTACGAGTATGAGCACGAGTACGAGTACGATTCGAGCTGACGGCGTTCGCTGGTCACATTGGTCGGGCGGAGGACGGGAATCAGGACGGAGGGCGGAGGACGCGGAAACTGCGCTGTGGACGGGGCCACCGCCAATTCCTCGCCGGGGCCGCCACGGGCGACAGGATGACCAGATCGTCAGGACGTCGCCGTTTACGCGGAGCCGCTTGCGGGGCTCTGAGCGAGAGCCTGGGGGCAACGCGAGGCCGCTGTGCAAAGCTACGTCCGCTCGAATGGCCCGACACGTTGGCCGGGGGGACTCATCAGTGGCCTGGACATCGCAGTCGTGCGCTCCCCAGTTAAATCACGACGATTATGGCTCATTTTTTGACTGTGTTCATAATTAACAAAGAAATCGCGCAAAGCCGGATCTCCTGACATTGCAACCGTATCGATCGAGTCGTTCCACTTTTTTTGGCTGTGTTTTTTGCCGAACTCACAGAAACGGCGCATATTAATACGTAGAGGGAGATCGAGCGCGCCATGCGGGCGTGATCGGCGGAGTCCTCAGGGCGTTGCCGAGGAATCCCAGGGCGTTGCCCTCGTCCTTACCCACAAGTCATAACACGATATTTAACAAGAGTTTACGATAAGATACGGAAGCATTATCGATCGACATACACAATTGTGATGTTATGCGCACTATTCACTTTCTCGGTTTTTCCGGGGAACTCTCAATATTGGCCGGCTCGTCATGTGAGTGCCTTTTGAATGCACCTGGTGTACATGTAGTACACATTTTCCAATCAAAGCTCCGTTCTGTCGCCGTAACTTAATGAGCCATAACTGGTTCAGACTTGTGGGTAAGGACGAGGGCGTTGCCCTGGGCTATTTTGTGGCTGCCCCTTCGGGGCGAAGACATGCACAGCGAAACATCAAAACTTACGGTTCGGGTTGGTGTGGTGGCCGGGACGAGTGCGCAACGCGTTACCCAAACAGGCGGGCGGTTGGACCGGCGGCGAAATTCGCCTACAGAGTTCGAGAAAGTGCAATGGGTCAAGACGCTGAGACCAATACCGAAAGACAAGCAGTCTTTGCCGTTGCGCGGGGTGACTCCGTCGCCCCGACCGCTTTGCGCCGTCGTCAGTCGGGCGCGGGGTTTCCTCGCCGGACTTTGAACTGGGAGGAAGGCGGGGATTTTCAATGGATTGGCCGCGCTTTGGCATCATTTCGCGCCGGGGGGCACAACGCCGATGGATCGACCGAAGCCGTTTTCGCATGTGCGGTTGCGGAGAGCGGCCCACCCGGATTTGGCGTGTGGGCCAGGTCGCGGGGCCGCGCCGTGGCGATTCGGGGACGAAGCGATTTGCTTTCGGGCGAGGTTTCGGCTTCGAATTCGGATTGGAGGAGCGAGAGCCAACAACTCCGAATTACCCCGAGCTCCATTTTGCCAATCACGTTCTCGTCTTCAAAGGATGAAACTGTGACGAGCGAACCCGAGCGGATCAGGTGGCTGGACATGCATAAGTTGGGGTCAGAATTGTGATTGGATCAGAAAACGAAAACGAACTGGCACTTGACAACGTGGCCGGAATTCGCGAACGAACCCGAGCTGGAGGAGGGCCGAAATCAGGGCGGAGGGTGGAGGACTGGCGGAAGAACGGGGATCGGGAGTACGAGTACGATTCGAGCTGACGGCGTTCGCTGGTTGCATTGGTCGCGCGGAGGACGACGGAAAATCGGAGACCTTTGGTCGGGCGGTTGGCAGAGTCCCCCTCCGCCAACTGCGGCGGCACCTCCCCCGGGAGGAACACCCGGAAAGGACGAATTCTTCTTTCATTTGGCAACCGGGAAAGCCGTTGTGCAGATCATTCCAGTAGAGGCGTGAACCCGCTGTCGCGTCGGCATACGGGGGTATCTTGTCTTTTTTGAGTGTTGGCACATGCAGTATTCGCGGTTGAGAGAACATTTCTTGGACGCTCGACGTGAGTGCGACTTCGCCTGGACCAGACGAGACACAGGCTCAGCAGGCCCCCGGCAATGGCCATGAGCATCTGCGGGAGCGAACCGAAGACGGCGACCACAATCAGCAACGCGGGATCGAATGGGCTGCGGTCGAAGTTTGAACGGATATCCCCGAATTCCGGCGTTGCCGTGCAACCTGGCTTGAATGGTAAATCCATGAGACTCGCCGCAGAGTACGCGAGGTGGCTGTCTGGCGAGCTGGAGATGAAGATTCACCTTGAGCGGCCGAATACACAACCTGGGAACGATTTGCGCGAGTGGACCCGGATATAACGAATGGCTTCGTTTCGTGCGAATTGACATTTGGGCCGTGGGGTGGAGAATTCCACTGGCGGCGCCCTTTGCGTGTGGAGTTGCGGGGGTAAACGCCCGTCGAGACACTTGATGAAGCGAACGCTCGCCATCGTCGTGCTGGTTTCCGCACTGGCCGTGCTGTTCAAGCTGGCGCTCAAGCCCGGCGCGGTCGCGGATCGATCGTCGAGCGCCGCAAAGGCGTCCGGCAGCGGCGGCATTGAGAAGCCTGCTCCGGCTGAACCGGAGGTCGAGACGGTGCTTCTTCTCAAATATCCGTGGGCGAGCGAACGAGATCGCGCGCTGGTTGCGAGGGTGGCCGGGCGGTTTGGCGCAACGCCCAGTTGATCGAGGAGACCGACGGCCTGAGCGGGCTCTTGCTCCTTGACCGTCTGGACATCGAGGCGATTTTTCTTTACGAGAAGCATCCCGATGAATTTCGCCGATTGCGCGACTCGCTCGGCACTGACGCGGCGGCTGACGTGCTGCTCCACTGGCGCGAGTACTTCGGGCTGAAGCGGGCGGACGATACCGACAGGAAGGCACTCATCGCACAAATCGCGCGGCTGACGCCGTCCCAGCAAAAAGTCGCGGCGCGGTATCCGGCGGTGCTCCCGCTCATCCTGGCTGATCCGCAAGGGATGAGCGATCTGATCGATCGCTTGAAGAGTGACGAAGCCGCGCTGGGCGATTCGCTGGCGGTGCTTTGCTTCCTCAGCCTGGAGCAAGGGCCGGGGGACCTTAAAGCGGGACTGCAAACGCTGGAGGCGCATGGCCCACTCGCACTCGACGCGTTCCGCAAGCAAGGGCCGGAAGGTTTTGCGCTGGTCAAGCTCTATGGGCCGATCCTCGATGCGCTGGAAGATGCCATCCCGCTGGATCAAGCGTTGATCCTGGTTCGAGTGAATGGGCCTTACATTGACGAGCAGCTCCAATCGCACCGGCCGGAGACGGTCGCCGGGCATATTCGCCATGCGGCGGCGGCCGGGCTCACGGAACTGGCCTCTGGCAGCCAGGACGCCCTTCGGCTGATCGTGGAATTTGGACAGGCCGGGGAGCGTGCTCTCAAGCAAGCGGGGCCGGACGCGGCCGATGTCGTCTTCGGCGACTATACCGATTCGGCGCTGCGCCGCCAGGCTGTGCAGGCACTGGCCGAGCACGGGACGATGGCGCTGGCCATGCTCGAGAAGTATTCGGCGGATCCTGACTTTTGCGAAATCCTGCGTGTGCACGGCCCTGCGGTCATCCCGCCGATCGCCAGAACCGACTCAGGTCCGGGAACGATTGACTATCTCCAGCGCAAGGATAAGCGCACGCTGACCGAGTCGCTGGCTCTGGCGGCGTTTTTTGCGTCCGGGGACAACGGCCAGGCGACGATCCGCACGATCAAGCACGACGGTCTGGATCGTGTGGCCGAGCTGGATCAAACGAGTGTTCAGTATTACCAGTTTCTTCCACTGTACGACGTGATTCACCTGAGTAATGTGCTGCGCCGGGGCTATGCACCGACATCGGGCGAGGCGGCCTGGGCTCTTGTTGACGGCTGCTTCGTGATCACGGACGTGCTCAGCCTGGTGGCGCTTCAGCCCGAAGGAGCTGTCGCGGCCGAGGCGGTGCGCAGCGAAGTGAAAGCCGCGGTGCGCGAAGGTGTGAAGACGCTGGGCCGAGATCTGGTGGCATCGGGCAGCGAAGCGGCCGGGAAGGCACTGGGCCGCAGCGAGGCGGGGGCCGGCCTGGCGGCGGCCGCAAGGGTGGGAGAGTCAGCAGCCGGAAAACGGCTGGCGCGATGGTGGTCGGTGCGGTCGGCCGGAGGGCTTTACCAGGTGCTCAGGCGGTGGCCGGAAGCGCTGCCGCGGATGAGCCTGGCGCAGTTGACGGAGCTGGCGGGGCCGCTGGCGTCCAAAGCCGGGTTGCGGCTCAGTCAATGGCGGGCGGTCCGGCTGCTGAAGGATGGTGTGGAAGTGGTGCTGCGAATTCCGCCGGAGCGCGGGGTCAAGTACGTGGCCGCCCAGGCGGTGCAGGCTGGGGTCGGCGTGGTTGGGTTTCACAAGATGGAGGAATATCTGAAGAGCCGGCGAGCCGATTCGACGTTACAAAGGTAGTGCTTCCTCCACTTCCGATAAGCTCGTGGATATTCCTCTTCGACCTATTCGTCGCCGTCACGAACGGATTGCACGGCGGTCCGTGCCGTGGGTCCCGGCGAGAGTCCGCTGAGAAATTAACGAGGATTCCTGACGGCGTGACGTTGTTTTCGAGCGTCACTCGAACACACTCCTTGTTCGAATCCTAGTTTTCTTTGAATGATCCCGGCGGATTTTGCGTAGCAATTAGAGAGTGGCATCCCGAATGCATTGCTCGATACTCGGGGCCAGGTGCACCCTTTGATGCAAGGCGCCCTGGAGGGATCTTTCCATGAACACGCCAGCGCCGGCGAGCCTGCGTCGGTTCAATCGAATGATCGGGCAGAATGTGGTCCTGTTAGTGGTTCTGGCGGCTGGGCCGCTGGCGCGCGGCGATCATCGTCCGGGACGTTTTCCAGACCGCGCCGCCCGGCCCGCCCAGGGGCAGATTCCCGTAACGATCAACTGGAAAATGGCCGATCGGTTCGGGCCCGGATACGACCTGAACCGGAATGGCCGGCCCGACCTTCCGAACTCGTACGAGTACGTCAACCCCGGGCGCTACGAAGTCGCGCTCGAAGCCCGCATCGACACGTTTGGAGCCTCTTCAGAAGGAATGTCCTATCGGTGGACGATTGCTGGGCCGGCGGGATCGAGCGAGCTCGTGGCGACGGGGCCGAAGACGATTGCCCGGCTTCCAGAAGGCAACCACCTCGTGAAGGTGACTGTTCGCCTTGGCGACGGGCGCAGCGGGTCAGCGCAAGAGATGATTCGCGTCAAGGACATCCTCGTCGTCGCGCTGGGGGATTCGCTGGCGACCGGCGAGGGCAATCCCGAGGAGCCTGCGCGCTGGGATGGGATCAAGTCTTCCGAGCGAGGCCCGTTGCTGCGCGGCGCATTGATGCCACTACGCCGGCGGTGTGGGCTGATGGAGGGCTAAACGGTGATCAGTCGCGCACCACGCCCGCTGGCGTCCTGCCCGCAGCCACTCTCTTGCACAGCCGCGCCCATCGCTCCACGCGTTCGGGACCTGCACAGTTTGCCATGCTTCTGGAAGCCGAAGACCCGCACACGTCGATCACGTTTGTTTGCCTGGCGGCCACCGGCGCGGCGCCGACGATCTCTTCCGTAGCGACCGCTCGAATTGCAACAAGGCACTGGGACCGGGACCGCCGCTGCCAGCCCAGATTGATGAGCTTCATGCGGTCGCGGGCACTCGGCCGGTCGACATTCTGATCCTCTCCGTCGGCTGCAACGATGCGCGGGATCGACCTGGTGGGCGAGCTGTTGCGACGCGAGATCCGCTACGTCGACCCGCTGCGGCTGCTCGCCGCCTACCCCACACGTCGCGCAAACTCGGCGGCGGCTGCGAGTGACCTCGATTCGCTGGTCGACGCGACCGCGGCTCGAGCGTTCGCGAACTTGAGCCCTCATGCGCGGCGGAAAGCAATCGACGAGGACGTCAAATTGATCTACGACGTGTCGGAGGCCATCGAGTCTGGACTCGAGTCTGCCCGGGGGCAACTCGATCGCGTGGGACGCGCGGTCGCAAACGATGCAGTCCTGGCCGGTGCCCAGGTGCATTTGCTGGGCTACCCCGACTTGACTCGTGAATCAAGTGGTGCCACGGCCGTAGCGATTCTGGACGATCTGGTCCCGGCGTTTCGCCTGAATCGCCGCGAGCTGGACCTGGCCCGCGAGCGGCTCTTGCGGCCGCTACACAAGACGCTCAGCGACGCGGCCCGGCGCCATGGGTGGACGTTCACCGGCGGACTTTTTGAGTCGTTCGGCGCACACGGCTATGCGGCCGAGGACACCTGGTTCGTGCGGGCCAAGGAGTCAGAGCAAATTCAGGGACCACGCCTGACCGCCGTCGGCTACCTTCGCGGCGAGATCGCACCGGGTATGTTGCATCCCAACGAGCGCGGGCATCGAGCCATCGCCGATCACTTATTGCGGGACCATGCACGGGCGACGGCGGCAAACGCGTCGCGACAATTCTTGAATCGGGCGCGATGATACCGAATAACGAGTTGACCCCGCTCTACGGCAAGCTGTCCTTTTGCGATTACGAACCGATTGTGTTCGAGCGATCGCGGCCGGCAAGCTCGGTGCGGACCCACTGGCGGAGCCGCCGCGCCCATTGCGAGCCATCGACGGCATCTTCGTCGATCACCCATCTCAGAACCTCATCCGCTGTTACCGGCAAAAACCCGCTGAGCTCGACGCTTTGATAACTCCAGTCAGTTCCGAGTCGCTCGATCACCACCCGCGCCCCGTCAAACCGCCAGACTTCGGTCACGCCCAGCGCGGCGTAGATGCCAGGCCTGTCGATTCTCGACGGTGTGATATCGACCTCCACTCCGAGATCAGGATTCGGATAGTCGGCGACATCCTTCGATCCGCGTTTGATGGCTTCGGCAACAACCGCCAACTTTTCGGCTGTGAAATAGTAGCATTCATCAGCTTCGAACCCTCGACCCACGTCGAGACGCTTCCACGACGTCTGACCGAGTCCCGTACAAGGGAGTTCCAACTCCTCAGCGATCAATTCAACGAATCGAGCCAAACGCTTTTTCACTCCATCGTGAAATGGACTGATTGCCATGATCTCCAAGTCCTTGCCGTCGTAGTCGACGTGAAGATTGGCTCCCTCGGGAATGGAATCCACGAGCCGCTCGTAAAACGCCCATTCCACATCACTGATCACGACCCGATGGTCGGGCTCGGCAGCCATTTGATAAAGGTCGTCCAGGGAAGGAATGGTAAGTTCAGTCGTACTGGAGCTCATGCCTCCTCCGTTCGGACAGGATCGCATTGGTCATCAACTTTGGGACGACCGATTCCTATTATAGACGCGATGCGACCGGCGTGGGAGTCAAGTTGCGTGGAGGCGGGCACCATTACTGACTTCGCGGTGCTATGGAATCGGCGACGTGGATGCTGTAATGGCGGGAGCGCCGGAACGAACAGGCTGCCCTTCCCCGCATGGTAGAATACTGGCGGGGGATCCTGTCTCGCAAAGCCAATGGACAACCGGCAGCAAGGCCCGACGGATGGCCCGAAAACTTGATCGAAACGGAACGTCCGGAGGAATCCAGCCGGGGTTCGTCCATTTGATCGCTTTTGGCCAAACAATCCGCTGCCCAGGTCGAATATCCTGCAACACGGAAAGCCAAGCCATCCCGCAAAGTCAGCCGACAATCCGAGGGTTTGTGCCGATGAATGTAACTTCAAAGCGCGGTATCGGTTGGGCGGAAAGCAGATCATTCGTGAGGTTGGCCGGCGTGCTCGTGCCTGCGCTTGTGATGCTCGTCTGGCCAGGGTTCGCCCACGCGGGAAAACTTTCCTGGCTGGATGACGTCGTGCAAGACGTGATCATCGAAGCCAAGGCCGGCGGCAAGCGGCTGGTGCGCGGGGGAGACGGCGCGCGCACCGACGTGCGGGCGGGCCGGCTGTTTCTCACACAAGGAGCCGATGAAGGGCTTGAGCGCCTGGTGCGACAATCCGACGAGCTGGCGAAGTCTGGGCGGCGGTTCGAGCAGCCAACGGAGGCGTTGCTCAAGGCTCGGTTCTCGCGATTGCTGAAACAAGATCCGCAGGTTCTGCGAACGTTCGAGGCACTTGCGCCTGCTGAGAAGCGGCTGGTCGTCGAGCTGGGTGAAACGGCACAGGTTCTGGCGAGGCGTTATCCGGCCAATGCCGAGGCGATGGTCCGCCGGCTGGGGCCAGAGGGGCTCAGCGCCGTTCGCGTTTTCGGTGATGACGTTGCCGAGGTTCTTGTCAAGGAAGGGCCTGAGAGTCTGAGCGTCTTGCGGAAAGCGGGGCGAGGCGGCTGGTCGTTCTTCACGAATACGGTCTTGCCCAACAAGAAGAAGCTGGCCGCGGCGGGGGTGCTCGCGGTTTTTCTGGCCAATCCCGAGAAGTTCGTCGACTACGCGGGACGGGCCACCGAGTTTGCCGTGCGCGAGTTTGCCAGGGCCGGAATACAGCTTGCCTCGAGCGCGGGGCTGGGTGCGGCTCGCGGGCTCGAGAGCTCGATCGGAGAAGCGCTCAATGGCTACGGAGTCAACTTCGCGGTCGTTCGCTGGGCTGGCATGGGCCTGGCTGCAATTGTCGCGCTGAGCGCCCTCTTGGTCCTGCTTGGCTTGCCGGTGCGATGGATGGTTCGGCCACTGGCCATGATTTTCCGGCCGATCGGGTTTCTATTCGATCGACTGGTGCTCCGACGTAACGGGCAAGCACAAATCAACTCAAACGTCGGTTAATCACAACCGGTCTGGAGCCAAGCTCCCGCCATGAACAAAGCGATGAGTAAAACGAAACGCCGCGCGAGCCGGCTCGATCTTCTGGAAGCTCGTCTCACCGGGCCGAAGCGGGTGGTGCTGTTCGGGCATCGCAACGTCGGGAAGACCACGCTGCTGGCGATGTTTTATCGAGAAGCATCGAGCGGCCGCTTCGCCGGGATGCGGATGGCGGCGGCCGACGCCCGCAGCGCCGAGTATCTCGCCGAGAAGATCGCCCAGATCGAGTCGGGCCAGCCCATGGGCGGCACACTGGCCGAGACGGAGCTGAATTTGCGGCTTTACCACGGGCCGGCTCGGCTGGAGCTGATCCTGAAGGACTACCAGGGCGAACACGTGTCGCTGGGCTCGAACGGGAGCATCCAGCAGTTCTTTGCCGACTGCGATGCAGTGCTTCTGTGTCTGGACCCGGCCGCCCCGGCTGAACCGGCCGAGCTCAGGCGCCGGCAGCAGGAAGTCGAGGGCTTGCTCGAGGGCTACATTGATCGATCGGATGACGGGCTGATCGGCCGTCCGATCGCGCTGCTCTTGACGAAATTCGACCAGGTGATGGCGGGCTCGCACGGGGAGACGGGCTCCGACCTGGCGGCGGAGGAGCGGTCGGGCCTGGTTGAGCGGCTTCTGAACGAGCGATACGGGATGACGCGGCACGCGCTGGCGGCGCATGCCCCCGATGGAGGGGTTTTCGCCGTGAGCTCGTTCGGCGCCGGAGCATCGGGGAATCAGCCGCCGGCGGAGCTTCATCCGCTCGGGCTTGAAGGGCCGCTGGGGTGGGTGGCTCAGCAGCTCGAGGCACGCGACCGGGCCGACATGGAGCTGCTCTGGAAGCTGGCACCCGGTGACGTCCGCCGGCTTTCGCGGTGCCTGGCGGTCTATGAAAAACGCTATCCGAGGTCGAACCGCTGTTTCGAGTTCCTGGACCGGCTCAAGAAGGTGAAGAGAAAGCGCGGCTGGCGCCGGCTGGGGCGGTCCGCGGCGGCGCTCTTCGTCGTTGCGGTTGGATTGGCGGGATGGGACTTGCTTGCGTTCGAGAGCGCCCGGGCATTTGAAAAAGCCGGCGAGGGGGCGCCACCGGCCGTCGCGCGGCGCTGGTCCGAGATGCTCGAGTGGCATCCGTCACTCTCGGTATTCTGGCCGGCGCTGGGTCGAGCGGCCCGCCAGAAGCGCGACGAATGGCAGGTGAAAGCGGCGGGCATGCAGGTCGCCAACGGAACAGCACCGGCTGATCTGGAGGCCCGGCTGGGACAGCTCAAGGACCAGGCGCCTCGTCTGGCGCCGGCAATCAGGGAGGTCGAGGCGGCGCAGGGCAGACCAAGCATGACGAACGCTGGAAATCCGTGCAGGGCGATGCCCTGTCGCTGGCCGCGCTCGATGACCCGGCCGCACCGCTGGCAACCATTGACGCATTCTTGCGTGAATATCCCGATACACCACGCCGAGTGGAGGCGCTAGCACTGGCGCGCGCACTGAAGGATGATCTGGCAAGACGCCGAACGGCGATCGAACGCCGGTTCGTCGAGGATCTGATCCGATCCGAGTCGCTGCCCACGGTTTCGCTGACCGACCAGATCGACCGGGCGCGGCAGTTCCTGACCGACCATCCCTCAAGTGCCGTGCGCGAAGAAGTGAATAGCCGGCTGGAGATGTACTTGAAGCGCATGGACGAGCACGATATCGATGAAGCCCGCGAGTTTTCGCACAAGAATCCGACCCGATTCGCGGCGCGGATCGAGCGGTTCCAGCATTACCTGAAGAACCATGAGGCGGGCGGGCGGTTCGTCAGCGAGGCGATCGAGGCCAAGGACCGGATCCTCGACGAATGGGATGTGTACGCCTACCGCCAGGCGTTTGATCACGCCGCTGCCCATCCGGATGATGTCGCCGAAGTGGCGAGGCGGTTCAAGGACTATCTGCGCGATCATCCCGACGGCCGATTTGCTGCGCTAGCCCAGCGCTACCAGGAATGGTGGGACAGGATCTCGGTTCCGGGGCAGTATCGTGTGACGTTACGGCGCGGTGAAGTCGAGCAGCGGGTCGGCAAGTATTTTGCCGGGGGAGCGCCCGACCTGGGCGTGGTGATCGAGGTGGCTGGCGCCGTTTATGGACCATCGACCGTCATCCGCGACTCGCACCGGCCGGTCTGGGATTACACGTTTCCGCAGCCGATCACATGGAAACTGGGTGACCCGGTGACGGTACGCATCATCGACTACGACTGGTCAGCGAGTGAAGTCTACGTGCTCCATAGCCGGCAGGGAGACCCGCTGGCGATACGGGTGCTTTCCGGGACGGTCACTCCCACGAAGGGAGGGAAGACGACACTGGTCTTTGCATCGGATTTTGAGATGCCGACGCTGACGACGCCCGATTAGGAGAAACGCTCTGACGGTTGAGGAGCGTTCCTGGGCTTGAAAATGCCGTGGGGTTGGGAGTTCCAGGGGGTGCAAGCCCTGGCTATTGACTTCGGCCCCGTTGGGGCCGGTCGCAATCGGTTGGTTGGGGGCGGCAAATCTGTGCGATTCGAGCAGGCTGTGTATGGCAGCTTTCCGTTCTGGAATCGCGGCTACGGTGTGCTCGCGCAATCGCCGGGATGTCGTCCCGAGTGGCTGACGGAGCTCCGCGCCGTTTGCCAGCGGTACGGCGAGCCGCCCGCAGGAACACCCAACGTTGAGGGTTTCTTTTCGTTGCGTCTGCAGAGCGGACCATGGCTCGTCGCCGGAGTTCATTCTCAAGGCTGCGACGACCTCGGCCGGCCTGGTGCGCTCGCGTTTCATGCGCTGTTCGTCGGGCGGTGTGCCTATCACTGGGAAGGAGGGGATCCGTTTCGACTGAAGCAAGAGCTTCGCCACGATTGGCGTCCAAGCGATCAGGATCGAGCTTTGCCGGCCGGCCGACTGAGCATGTGGCCCACCCATCCGGCGAGGACTCCGAGCGGCCCAAACCCCCAGCTTCGCACGATCGTGACCGCGATCTCACGAAGGCGCAGGGTTATCGTCCAGTCGAGCACGCCCATCGACACACTGGCACAAATCGTCTGGAAGCAACTTTCCCGGCGGGTTCGGTTGCGGGCATCGATCGCGACCTGGGCTTTCGACAACGCCAACGGTTTCGACCTCGTGGCAATGCCCAAGCTGGCGGGCCTCGTGGTCGATCCGTCGGACTTGATTCTGGCTACCGAACCTGCCGGTCGTTGACGCCGAGTTTCCGTCGCTCGGTTGCTTCGCTACCGCCCGTGATCTCTGTCGGTCTGCTCCTCCATCGCCTTCTTCTTCGCGGGGTATTCGATGACGACGAGCTCCTTCTTATCGGTGTCGTAGGCGTATTCCTGGTAATAGGGCAGCATGGGGAGCTGAATGCCGTCGGCCTTTCCCTTCTTGATGATCACTTCCATGAACTCTTCGTACGTCTTCGGCTTCTCGCCGTTGAGCGCCTCGTACTGCGCCATGTCCATCTGGACCCGCATCTTGCCGCCCTTGGCCACGGTGGTGCGGTAGGCGTCGGCGGCCTGAGTGAGCGGGTCAGCAACCTGGATCTCGGTGTCGGCGAGGATTGCGCCCTTGGCGAGCTCGGCCTTGAGCTCGTAGACGTTTTGCGTGGTTTTGTGGAGAGTGTCACGAGCTTCGATCCTTGGCTTGTTCGATTGCGGGTGGTCGTCCTCGCAACCTGCGGCGAGCGCGAGCACGGGCACGGCGCAAGCCAACGCAAGGGTGTGGCGACGGAGGTGCAACATGGGGTAATTCCTGGTTGGCAGGGGATGAACGGACAAACGTGAGTTTCGTTTCTGCTGACTGAATCCCATTCCTGTCGGGTGCGCAGAAGAACATTCGCTTCGAATTCAACCGTGTTTGAACTCTTCCCAACCTAACGACTTTGATCCCGAGCCACAACTTACCATCGGAATTCGGATGTTTGGGAACCGCGCCGCTGACCACAGGCGACCGGGCACCGAGAGCGCGCTTCCGTTCGGGCGAGAAACAGGACTGGCCAAACGGTCGCATGCCTGGCATCCTGGAAGACGGCGGTGGCGGAAGGGAGTCCATACGTACCGCGTGGGGCCGGTGGGCTTTCCGTGAGTCACTTTCACGATGACAACTCCCTTGCGAAAACGACGGCCTCTGGCGCGACAGCTGACCTGGCACGCCGTTCTGGCGGCATGTGCAGCGGCAATCGGCTGCTCAGGCGGCCAGCCTGTGACCGACGAGAATATCGCAGCCGCCCGGCAGGTCTGGACCAAGGCCGGCATTCGCGATTACGACCTCGAATACACCACGGCACCGGCAAGCGGACACTTCCTCGTGACAGTGCGCGATGGCGTTGTGAAGAAGGTTGAAGGAGTCGGGCCCGGAGGCGAGCGAACCGAGCTTCGTCTCGCTGCGCCGCGCTATTACAGCGTGGACGGGATCTTCACCACGATTGCCGACGAGCTCGCCCAGCTCAAGCAACCCAAACCGTTCGAACAGCCCGAAGGCACCACGATCGTGATGAAGTTCAAGCCCAATCCCGAGCTTGGCTATCCAGAATGGTATCATCGCGACATCATGGGAACGTCTCGAAACGCGAGGATCGACATCCTGAGGCTTACCCCTAAGGTCGAGGCCACAAAGCCCGGGCAGAATTGAACAAAGAACCCATTCAAAAACAGGCTGAGCATTGGAACCGCCAGGAAGCGCGTTACGACGAGATTTTTCTCGACCCTTACGGGCCCGACGTCGTCAACCCACTCTGGCAGGAGCTGGCGGGAATCCCAGCCGCCAAGCGGCAGACCGCGGCTGATCTCGGTTGCGGCACCGGTACCCTGCTCCCTTACCTGGCCGAGCAGTTCCAATCCGTGATCGCTCTTGACTTCGCGCCGGACATGCTCAGGCGCGCCCGAAGCCGGCTCCCGGGCAACGCGCTGGCGAAGGTCACTTTTCTCGAGCGGGGGATGCACGAGCTCGACGACCTTGCCGGTAAGATCGACGTTGCGGTCGCCGTCAATTCCCTCGTCATGCCCGATGTGCGCCTGATCGATCGCACCCTGTGCGCGATTCGCAAGAGCTTGAGGCCGGACGGGCTCATCATGGGGGTCGTGCCGTCGATCGACGCAATCTATTATCATATGATGCTCTTAATTGACCGCTCTCTTGATCAGGGCTTTCCACTCGTCGAGGCGGAAAAGCTGGCGGCGCTGCACGTTGAGCGCCGGCAGTATGACTTCGCTTTTGGAAGGTTCCAGTTCGAGGGCTTGCGGCAGAAGTTCTGGCAGCCGTTCGAGGTCGAGTATCGTTTGAGAAAGGCCGGGTTTTCGGCGCCCGTCCTCAAAAAGGTGCTCTATCCTTGGGATGAGAGCCTCGCCAGCGGCGGGGCTCTGGTTGCGTTTCCCCCGAGCTGGGACTGGTTCTTCCGGGCACACGCCTGAGCCCGCGACGAGCCGCGGATGCGCACTTCTCGCCCGGGGTGTCACGCGGCACCCCCGATTGCGGCAAGGCGCCCTCCCAATCGCGAGCCACGCATGCTACCCTTGGAGATAGTTTTGATGCCGGCAGTGCGTTCGAATCTGGGCCGGCCCTCGTTCTCTTCCGCGCCGCTGTAGGCACAGTGCCATGCCTTCTGAATCACGCAACCTGCCCGAGCAGGAAATCTCGATCAAGTCGCGAGCCCACGAGGTCTTCGCCCGGGCGGAGCCAGAGGACCGGCCGCGACCGACAAAACCATTCCCGGTTTACCTGCGCGAAACACCCGCGTATCCCATGTCGGCCACCGTACGCGCCATGCTCTGGATCGCGGCGATCATCGTCGGAGTGTTGTTTCTCGCTTCGGTGTGGAAACTGACGGTTCGGCGCGGGCCCAAAGGGGTCGCGCCGAGCCCTCGCGTCAGTCTCAACCAATCAGCTCCTGGATCGGCTTGCCGCCATCGACGATCTTGATCGGCCGCCCGCGCGGGGTTGTAAACTGAGTGGCGATGTCGATTCCCATGGCCTTCGTCATCGTGGCGATAAGATCCATCACGCCGACCGGGCGGTCCACGACGTCGATCCCGTCTTTGTCGGTGGCGCCGATGACATGACCGCCCTTGAGGCCGCCGCCGCCGATGACGACCGACCAGCTTCGGGGCCAGTGATCGCGGCCCGCGTTCTGATTGATTCGGGGCGTGCGGCCGAATTCGCCCATCCAGACGATCGTGGTGGTGTCAAGCAGCCGGCGCTCGGCCAGATCGGCGACCAGGGAGGCCATCCCCTTGTCCAGCTCGGGAAGAAGTCGATTCGAAAGCGTGCCGAAGTTGTTGGTGTGCGTGTCCCAACCGTCCAGGGAGACCTCGACATAGGTCACGCCGCGCTCAACCAGCCGCCGGGCCATCAGGCACCCCGAGCCGAATGAGCCACGTCCGTACGCATCGCGCACTGCGGCGGGCTCTCGCTCCAGGTTGAACGTGTCCTGATGCTGCGAGTTCATCATCCGTAGAGTTTTCTCATACACCGCCTTGTGATCGGCGGCCGATTGGCTGGCGCGAGTCACTGCAAATTGCTTCTCCACCCCGGCCAGCATGTGCAAGCGCCGCTGCAACCTCAGCTCGTTGACGTCAGGGGCGGGCTTGAGATTGGCGATCGGCGCGTTCGGGTTCTGAACGACGAACGGAGAGTACGACATCCCCAGAAACCCGGCGGAGACGCTGGGCGAATTGATCGCGATGCAGTGCGGCAGGTCGAAGTTCTGGAGCCGCTCGCCAAGCTCGACTGCGCAATAAGATCCGAAGCCGGGGTGCACCACCGTCGGGTTGGGCGTATACCCGGTGTGCATCATGTACGTACCCCGGTCGTGGTTTCCTTCCTTGGAATCCAGCGAACGAATGATGTTCAGGTGATGCATTTGCTTGGCGACCTTGGGCAGGTGCTGCGTGATCTGCACGCCCGAGGCCGACGTGTCGATGGGTTTGAACTCACCGCCGTTCTTCTCACTATCCGGCTTCAAGTCCCAGATATCGAGATGGCTGGGGCCTCCCCCCATCCAGAGCACGATGCAGCTTCGGTTGGTCTTGCGAAGCTGCTGGGCCGAGGCGTTGAGCGACGAGAAAAACTGGATCGCCGGAATTCCCATCGCCGTGGAAGCGAGGTGCCCCATCCAGTGCCGCCGCGTCATCGATCCGAAGAATCGTGAAGTCTCTGACATGTGATCCCCACTTTCCCCAAGGAGCTTGCCCGGCTGACGCACCTCGCACACTCACGCGGTGGCCTCCGGCACGCCCGGTGAATCTCAGTGAACCAGCACAAATTCATTGGAGTTGAGCAGTGCCCAGAACAAATCCTGCAAGACCTGAAGACTGTCCGGAAAGCTGTCGAAGTACTTCCCAGCCTGCGCGGCTTCGTTTTTATTGGGATGACGGCTCAGGGCGGCCAGGTACACCGAATCAACCATGAACGCCGCAGGAGACCTTGAATTTCCAGCGTGTGCGCAGAGCTCTGCCAGGAAGGTCCCCGGCTTCCCGCAGACGGCTTCATTCATCATTTCGCCGTTCATCATCATGAGCGCCTGTGGGATCGTGCCCTGGAAATTCGTCGACTCCTCCGCTTCGTCGTTGGCAAAGGTGAACAGGAATTGTCTGAGCCAGGCGTCGCGTTTCTTGTTCTCGTCATCACCACCGGCACCAGACCGATGAGACCTGGTCGCCGTGACGAGCGAATCGAAAAACTGCTCCGGGGTCATCGCCTTGGTTTGCATCTGGCAGAAGAGCCCATCTTCTTTGTCGCTGGGGCGAGTCTTCACGCTGCTGAGCTGATACGCCCGTGAATTCGCAATCAACCTGCAGAGCTTCTTCACGCTGTAGCCGCCTTGTTTGAACTCCTTGGCAAGCTGATCGAGCAGCTCGGGATGGCTCGGCAGGTTGTGGGGCCCGAAGTCATCAACCGGCTCCACGAACCCTCGCCCGAGGAAGTGGGCCCACGTCCGGTTCACGAACGCCTTGGCCATCGCCTGGTTATCGGGGTCCGCGACCAACTTTGCGAGCTCGACTCGGCGAACCACGTCGTCGCCCTGACTGATCTTGCGACCATCCAAAAACCGCGGGAAAGCAATTCCAACCATTCCGTCCCGCTTATCGAACCGCACGTACGTGTCGGTCGGCATGTCGCTCAAGTCAGTATGGTCGTATACCTCTCCGCCGGTCGCGCTGGGGGCGGTTACGCGCTCCGTCTTCATTCCCTTGAAAAACGCGTTGATCCCCCAAAAATCCCCTTGCTTCCAATCATTCGACGGGTGGTCGTGGCACTGAGTGCACTGCACCTGCTGCCCGAGAAACAACCGCGTCGTACGCGACGTCAGCGGAACAGCGTCAAACTCGAGATGCGCCAGCACGTAATTGACCGCCCCGTTTTCCTTGCTCGAACCTTTCGCGGAAATCAGCTCGCGCACCACCTCGTTCCACGGGCGATCGGAAGCAAACTGCTTCCGCATCCAGCTCGAAAGCGCGCCTCGGTCAACCATATTGCCCTGATTGCCGCGGCCGATCAGCAAAACCGTCCATTGCGTCGCGAAATTCTTGCCGAAATCCGGATGCTCGAGCAGATACTCGATCAGCTTGGCCCGCTTGTCCGGTTCACGGGTGCTCAGAAACGCCCGCGCCTCCTGCACGTTCGGAATTCGACCCAACATGTCGACGTACACCCGGCGCAGGAACTCTTCGTCCGAGGCAACCTTCCCCGGCTTGACCCCCGCCTTCTTCCACCCGTCCTCGATCAGCTTGTCGATGAATGCCGAATTCGCTCCAATCTCCTTCCGGGTCCTCCTGGCCGCGTCGTCACCCCCCCGCGCCACCATGCCGGTAGAAAGACAACCGGTGACGAGCAGCGCGTAGCCCGCCGCCACCCATTTCCCACCACTCCCTGCCGGAACCAACCGCGCCCGCCGAGTTTCCATGGAAATCATTCCTCAGAATCCAAATCCAGGATCAGCCATCCACGCCGAGGCGAGAACTCCCCAAGATCATTTCACAGTGCCGCTTGCGCCGGAAACCCTTCGCTCAAACATCCGCCAATTCCACCTATCAACCTGCTCATTGCATGCAAGGCGGCGTGGTTCCAACCACCTAACTCATACGGTTGCGAACGCTCGCTGTGACGGTCTTGCCCGCGGAAGGACCACTCGATGAATAACAATTGTCTCGCGGAATCCCGCCGGAAAGCAAGTGGCGTCTGGGCGGTCGGTTGCGACCCACCAGTCTCACGCAGTTTGCGGTGGGCTTCACCCACTCTACAAATGTGGCTGCTTGCGACCGGTCGCGGGCGACATTGTACCGGCGACTGCGTCGGGTCAGGTGGTGTTCGCGGGGGCGCCACTTTCGTTCCGAAGTGCTGCTCAGGCCGTTTCGCGGTGATAGTGAATTTCGTGAAGCCGGCGATAGAGGGCCGATGTACGCTTGAGGTCGTAGTCGGTGCCGATCGCCTCGATTCTGCCGCCGTCCAGCAGCACGATGCGATCGGCAACCTGGATCGACGCGAGGCTATGCGAGATCAGGAACGTCGTGCGCGTCTTCGCGAAGTCCTCGATCGCTTTGCGAATGAGCACTTCGTCCTGGATATCGACGGCGCTGGTCGCCTCGTCGAGAATCAGGATGGCCGGATCGCGCAGCATGGCGCGCGCCAGGGCGATTCGCTGGCGCTGACCACCCGAGAGCCCATAGCCCCGCTCACCGATCAACGTGTCGTATCCCCGTGGCAGCGCTGTGATGAACTGGTGGGCGTACGCCCGCTCCGCAGCCCGCTCGACGTCGCCGCGGCCAGCGTGCGGAATCCCATAGGCGATGTTATTGGCGATCGTGTCCTGGAAGAGGATCGTTTCCTGGATGACCATACCGATCTGGGTGCGCAGGCTTCGGAGCTGGATGTCCCGGATGTCGTGGCCATCGATGCGAATGGCTCCCGAGTCGACGTCCCAGAACCGCGGAAGCAGATTCATCAGGGTCGTCTTGCCGCAGCCGTTGGGGCCTACCAGGGCGATCGTTTCACCGTGGCGAACCGAGAGACGGATATCAGACAAGACCGGCGCATCCTTGCGGTAGCCGAAGGTCACATCCTCGATCTCGATGCTGTGCCGATGCCGCGGCAGCCGTGGTCCGCGCTTGTTCTCCGCAACCTTGGGCCGCCGGTCCATCAATGCGCAGATACGGTCGGCCGCGGCCGCGGCCCGCTGGATCTTCGAGTGAACGTTTGCAAGCTTACGAATAGGGTCGGCCGCTGCCGCCAGCATCGTGTACAGGGTCAGCAAGTCCTGGATCGCCATCGGCTCGGCCGCGAGCTGTAGACGGAATAACCCCAGGTTCAAGTAGATCGTTTGGTTGAGCACCAGGTACGACCCAGCCAGAAGAGCGATGACCACCGTCGTGAGCGTCAGCATCTCGAGCACCGGGTCGCTCATCGCGTCGATCATCGCCACCCGCACACTCTTCTTGTACAGATTCTTGGTCTCGCCGAAGAACCGCCTGCGCTCGACCCGCTCGGTGCAGAACGCCTTGATCACCTTGATGCCCTGGAAGCTCTCCTGCAAGATCTTGTAGATCGTCGACATGCTCTCGAGCGACCGCCTCACCGCCCGCTTCATGATCTTGCCCACCCGGTACGTCGTTGCACCGGAAATCGGCACCAGGATCAAGGTCAAACACGTGAGCCGCCAGTTGAACCAAAGCGCTCCCCCTAAACAGCTTGCAAACCGCAGAGGCTCGCGGATCACCTTGCTCATCAAGGTATTCAGCCCCTGACCGAATGAGTCCATGTCATTCGTGAAGCGGGTCATCAGCTCGGAAGAGCCCTGATCCGAAAAACTGGCGAGATCCAGGTTGATCGTGCGCCTGAAGAACACGTTCCGTATGTCGAAAAGCGTCAATTGCATGACCGACGCGACCAGCGTCTCCTGCAGGAACATGAAGAAGCCCTTGAAGGCCACGCCGATCATCACAAGCCCCATCAAGAGCAGCAAGCTTTTATAGCTGTCGTTGGGCAAATACCGGTCAATGTAGGGTTGCGCGACCTGGTAGCGAGCGAGCACTTTTCCTCGATCGGCCCTTTCCTCGGCGATGTCGCGAAGTCGCCGCGATAGGGCCGCACTGCCGCCCTTCTCCAGCAAACGCCGGCATTCCCGCAGCTCCTTGAGCCGCCAGTCGGCCAGCCGCGCCGCATGACGCAACCCCTCGAGCTCCGCCGGCTCCACTCTCTGCGGCTGCGCAAGATTCTCCTTCAGCTCCGTCACTCCAAGCTGGTGCTCCCGCGCATCCAGCACCGCAACCTTCGCTGTGTGATCTTCGAACAGCACCTCGAGTCGCTCTTTAAGCCGTTCGTGAATACGCTGCCCATCTTGCGTAACTTCAAGCGTAAGTTTGGCTTCCACCGCACGCGCATCGAGAATAACGATCTCGTTTTCGATCGAGGCGATTTTCTCGGAAACCCAGCGCTTGGGATTTTGGCTGTCAAAAAGAATGTGCAACAGGGGATAGACGGCCCCTAACTCGGTGAAGAACAGCAGGGCCACCATCGCGGCGCAGCCGATCGAGAGCCCGAAACGGACCCGATAGCGCCACGCGAACTGCACCAGGCGAACGAAATTAGTCATATGCGAGGGAATTCGCAGACAGGAGTACCCAAGAGCCTCCATGCGTCACCGGGCTCTCGCGTGAGCTGCGGTGCTCGGGCTCCATTTGTGTACCATGATTGGACGTAAGCCACAATCCGACTTGGTCTCGGCCCGACACTCACTCCAGCTCCGACAACGCCTTTCGCAGCCCGACATCGTCGGGAGCATGCCGCAGCGCCAGTCGATACCAGCCGCGCGCCTCGTCGCGACGGTCCAGTGCCAGGCAGGCGGCGCCGATCGCCTGCAAGGCCGCAGGGTCATTCCGGTGATTCGGAGACCGGGCACTCTGGACGAGCCACTCCAGCCGGTCCTGGGCTCCGGCAATCTCGGCATGAGGTCGCGCGCCCTCCACCTCGCCGGTCAGCCGGAGGGCCTGACTCAGCCCAAAATGAGCGTCCCGATCCTCAGGTGCGCGCTGAAGTGCAGCGCGGTAATGCCGAACAGCCGCGGCCGCGTCGCCCCGCACCAGTGCCAGCCGGCCACGCAGCTCGGCCGCCGCTACGTCTTCGTCACCACCTGAATCAGCGTTCAGCAGCATCTCCGCGGCCGCGCTGTCGCCGCGGTCCAGAGCGATCCGAGCCCGCGCGGTGCGCGCCTCGCCGTCGGTCGGCGAAAACGCAACCAGAGTCGAATCGGCAGCGTCTAACCGGCCAAGCCGCCGCAGGGTCTCCGCCAGAGCCAGTCGAGACCGTCGGTCCCCGGGGTCTTCTTTAACCGCACGTCCCAGCACGCCAGCCAGTTCTTCCAGGTCGAGCGGTGGGTGGCGAGCAAGCGTCCACATGACCAGATCCAGGAAACCCAGGCTCGCAACCGCGGCCATCGCGCGAGATTCCGCCGCGACTTCGGCCGACCGTCCCTGCTGCGCAAAAAGCCAGATGAGACGCCGACGGGCATCCACGGAGCGGGTATCGAGCTGAACCGCGCGCTTCAGCTCCGCCTCGGCAGCACGAAAATGGCCGCGTTCCATTTCCTGCTCGCCGCGCCGCGCAGGCGCTCATCGCGGCACCCGGGCCTTTCGCCGGTGCACATCCGGCGGCAAGCAACCCGATAACCGGGAAAACCAGGCCAATTCCTCGTCTACGCTGGCTCATGGCTTCGAGTGCGGCTCGGTGACGACATGCGTGCGATCAAGCCCAGGACGATCGAGCGTGCTGACCTCGCCCGACGGCCACCGCACAGTTACGCGCTCGACCGCCTCGGCTCTTCCCAGGCCGACCAGGATTCTCGGGTCGTGCGAGGACATCAGGCTCTGCCCGCTTTTCTTCAAGCGCGTAATGACACGCCCCCCGGCGTGCACCTCGATCCTTGCCCCAACGCCGTCGCGCGAGCTGCGAGTTCCAACGAGCGAAAACCGGATCCAGTGATTCCCGGCGGCCGGCGTGTCATTGCGGAGAATGGCGGGCGGCCCATCCTTATGGCTGATCACCAGGTCGAGGTCACCGTCGTCGTCCAGGTCGCCGATCGCCAGGCCATGACCCCGATGCCGCCCCTCGAAATACGCTCCGGCGCCCTGATTCGCCAGCCGGAACCGCCGCCCGCCTTCATTGCGATGCAACAGCGGCGGCTGCAAGTCGCTCACCGGCTTGCCGCCCGACTCGGCATTATCATCGATGTCGGCATTGGCCACGACGCAATCAGGCCATCCGTCGTTGTCCAGGTCGGCTAGAATGCAACCCCAGCCGATCCACGGAAGGCTGTCAACGGCCAGGCCGAAGTTAGCCGTCGCGTCGAGAAACGTGTTGCGCCCCAGGTTGCGATACAGCGTGTTGTACTCATTCGCAAAGTTGGTGACAAACAGATCGGGTTGGCCGTCGCCGTCGACATCTTCCGCGTCGACTCCCATCCCCGCTTGAGTGCGGCCGGCCACGTCGTAAGCCGCGCCGCTCTCTTCGGAGATGTCGCGAAAAGTTCCGTCACCCTTGTTCAGAAACAGGAAATGCGGGTCCCGGTCGTTGGCGACGTAGATGTCCGTCTTGCCGTCTCCGTTGAGATCGGCCGCGACCGCCGCAAATCCGTGTCCATCGGACCGGCCCAACCCAGCCTGATCGGTCACGTCGGTAAAAGTCAGATCTCCGTTGTTTCGGAAAAGTGTGTGCTTGACCGATGTCAGTGCCGCGGGCGGGCAGTAGCGCCGGATCTTCCGCGCGGAATCCCCGCAAAAGCGGTCGTCGCGAGGATACTGCCAGTCCCCGTATCGGCTGACGTACAGATCAAGATCGCCGTCGCGATCGAAATCGAGGAATGCCGCGCTGCTCGACCACGTCCCGGCCCTCCAGATTCCTGCGGATTGTCCGACCTCGCGGAACGTCCCGTTGCCCTGGTTGATGTACAAGGCATCGCCACCGTAGTTGCTCAGAAACAGGTCGGAATCACCGTCGTTATCGATGTCACCCACGGTGATCCCGTGGCAGTATCCCCGAAAGCCGAGCCCGGCGAGCGCCGTATCGTCGCGGAACTTCCCGCCGCCCAGGTTCTTGTAGAGCCGGTTCGATGCCGCCGGGCTTGCCGCTAACGGCAGCGAATTTCCGGTGGCAAAATACAGGTCGACCTTGCCGTCACCGTCGTAGTCGAACACAGCGACGCCCGAGCCGTTCGCCGTCGGGAACAGCTTCTCCGGTGCCGTTCCCGAAACATGAACAAAGTCCACGCCCGATCCCGCAAGAATGTCGACGAATCGAAACGGACCCAGCTCGCCGCCGGCGGGAGTCTTGGTTGCGGCTGGATGAATCGCGTCCTCGACCGCGCTGACGCGCGCGGTCGGCATCGAATCTCCCGTCGTCGTCGCCTGCTGATTGCAGCCAGGCAGATTCGCGCCCAGGAGAATACTTGCCGAAAGCCACCAGGTCGCGCCAGACGTCGCGGAGAAGCGACTGTACATCAGCTTTCCTCTGGAAAACGCGCTCCCGCTGATTACCTCAAATGGCGACTCCACGACCTGCGGCCACGCGCGACCTCGGCACCAGCTCGATTCTACATTGCGGTTTCGCACCCGTACAACCGCACGGCAGCGTCGCGGAATAAGACGAATTTCACGTAGGTCAGGCTTTAGCCTGACGATCTCACTGGGACCACGAGCGGACGGAAACGCGCCAAGTAGGTCAGGCTTTAGCCTGATGATCTCACTGGGACCACGAGCGGACGGAAACGCGCCAAGTAGGTCAGGCTTTAGCCTGACGATCTTCCCGTACCACGGAGTGTTAGAGCAACGCGGCGCGTTCTGCCATATCAACTCCAGCTCCAGCGCGCCGGTCTTGATGATGCGCATCTCGGTTCTCGGCCTCGACCGCCAGTTCGTTCCCATCGGCCTTCCTGCTTCCCGCTTGCTTGCGAACGTCGTTTCGTTGTTCGAGTTCGAGCCGCGTTTCATCCGCTACACATAGTGAACAACGTCTCGTTCCCGAGTCACATTTTTTTGGGAGTTGTCTCACCGGGACTTTGAATCGCTGGAGAACGCACGCTTCCTCTCCGATCCTTTCATGTCTGTTCGGCTTACGGGTTGCGCACTGCCTTGGATCCCCAGTTTCGCACCTCAAAATGTGAGACAAAATGAGAATCCTGGAGTTGTGTCCGACATCCGTACAGTCGTGTAAATTGCTCGCTTCCCGAAGCGGCATCCGACGCGCTCCGGCTCCGGTTGAGGGAGAACCCGACCTTCCGCGTGACACGTTGTTGCTCCTCGAGTTTCTGGTTGTGGCATTTGATCTCCGTGGTTCGTGCGCCCGCACCCCTTGCTCCTACAAAGATGATCTGCACAAACCACGATCGAGTTGCCAAAAGAAAAAAGAATTCGTTCTTTCCGAGTGGGAGCATTCCGCCGCCCGACCAGTGCGACAAGCGAACATCGTCAGCTCGAGTCGCGCTCCTACTCGTACTCCGGATCCCCGTCCTACGTCCTCCGCTCTCGATCCTGATTTCGGCTCTGCTGTTCGGCGCGGGTCTCGGGCACCCGAAGGGTCGCCGCCGTCCGCCCGACCGAAGGTCTCCGATTTTCCTCCGTCCTCCGCCCTGATTCTCGTCCTCCGCCCTTCGCCCTGATTTCGGCCCTCCTCTCGCTCGGGTTCGTTCGCGAATTCCGGCCACGTTGTCAAGTGCCAGTTCGTTTTCGTTTTCTGATCCAATCACAATTCTGACCCCAACTTATGCATGTCCAGCCACCTGATCCGCTCGGGTTCGCTCGTCACAGTTTCATCCTTTGAAGACGAGAACGTGATTGGCAAAATGGAGCTCGGGGTAATTCGGAGTTGTTGGCTCTCGCTCCTCCAATCCGAATTCGAAGCCGAAACCTCGCCCGAAAGCAAATCGCTTCGTCCCCGAATCGCCACGGCGCGGCCCCGCGACCTGGCCCACACGCCAAATCCGGGTGGGCCGCTCTCCGCAACCGCACATGCGAAAACGGCTTCGGTCGATCCATCGGCGTTGTGCCCCCCGGCGCGAAATGATGCCAAAGCGCGGCCAATCCATTGAAAATCCCCGCCTTCCTCCCAGTTCAAAGTCCGGCGAGGAAACCCCGCGCCCGACTGACGACAGCGCAAAGCGGTCGGGGCGACGGAGTCACCCCGCGCAACGGCAAAGACTGCTTGTCTTTCGGTATTGGTCTCAGCGTCTTGACCCATTGCACTTTCTCGAACTCTGTAGGCGAATTTCGCCGCCGGTCCAACCGCCCGCCTGTTTGGGTAACGCGTTGCGCACTCGTCCCGGCCACCACACCAACCCGAACCGTAAGTTTTGATGTTTCGCTGTGCATGTCTTCGCCCCGAAGGGGCAGCCACAAAATAGCGCAGGGCATCGCCCTGGGATTCCTCGGCAACGCCCTGAGGACTCCGCCGATCACGCCCGCATGGCGCGCTCGATCTCCCTCTACGTATTAATATGCGCCGTTTCTGTGAGTTCGGCAAAAAACACAGCCAAAAAAAGTGGAACGACTCGATCGATACGATTGCAATGTCAGGAGATCCGGCTTTGCGCGATTTCTTTGTTAATTATGAACACGGTCAAAAAATGAGCAATAATCGTCGTGATTTAACTGGGGAGCGCACGCGACTGCGATGTCCAGGCCACCGATGAGTCCTCCCGGCCAACGTGTCGGGCCATTCGAGCGGACGTAGCTTTGCACAGCGGGCTCGCATTGCCACCAAGGCTCTCGCTCAGAGCCCCGCAAGCGGCTCCGCGTAAACGGCGACGTCCTGACGATCTGGTCACCCTGTCGCCCGTGGCGGCCCCGGCGAGGAATTGGCGGTGGCCCCGTCCACAGCGCGTTTCCGCGTCCTCCGCCCTCCGTCCTGATTCCCGTCCTCCGCCCGACCAATGTGACCAGCGAACGCCGTCAGCTCGAATCGTACTCGTACTCGTGCTCATACTCGTACTCCCGATCACCGTTCTTCCGCCAGTCCTCCACCCTCCGCCCGACCAATGCGACCAGCGAACGTCGTCAGCTCGAATCGTACTCGTACTCGTACTCGTATTCCCGACCCCGTTCTTCCGCCACTCCTCCGCCCTCGATCCTGATTTCGGCCCTCCCCAAAATTGGCTTCGATTTCGAATTCCAGCCACGTTGTCAAGTGCCAGTTCGTTTTCGTTTTCTGATCCAATCATAATTCCAGCCTCATCTTATGCATTTCCAGCCACCTGACCCGATTGGCTTCGTTTGTCACATTTTGGTCTTTTGAGCGCCGCGACGGCCACCCTCATATGCCGGACAGCGATCGCCGTCATTGACCGCAACGAATCGTCCATTTGCACGAATCCCCGATACGTTTCCGAACATCAACTGACGACTGACAACTGACATCTGCTCCCACCAATAATGATCTGCACAAACCGCGATCCAGTTGCCAAAAGAAAAAAGAATTCGTCCGTTTCGAGTCGGCATCCTTCTCACCACCACGGTGGAGGTGCCCCGAATGGCCGCGGTGGAGGCCGGCGCACAGTGGCGGCCGCGCCGATCTGCCCCATACGCCCGACCAATGTGACAGAGGAACCCAACCGTCCAGCGAGCGAAAACTACCTGGCGCAACCCTGGCGCAGGCGACAAGCCGATCGGAGTCTTTGCAGAGGCACGCGCGTGGCCACTGCTCTATCTGAAACGATCTACAAAAAGTCCACACCAGTTGCGGCACCCTGAGAATCCGTTTCCGCTCGCTGCGGGACGAGCCGCGCGGGGAGGGACATCGGTGCCGGATCACCTTTTGCGCCGAAACAATTATCAACTGATACCGATTTGCCGTGCCGTGAACTGTGACCGGACGGCGTCGATTCAACTCCCGGCAGAGGAAGGGCTCCACGAGTATGGCGCCGGGAACCAAGGGGATCGTTATCGGTTTGAGGCGACCTGTTGCTTGATGCGTTCGCCCTCGAAGGCGAAGGAACCGGACGCCCAGCCGAACGACCAGTGCACCAAACCCTGAAGGGCGTCACCCCGTGGTACGCCCTTGTACGTGAGCCCGTACGATTGACCGGCAAATTTACCGTCGACGTCAACGCTCAGTACGCCATCGTCGAAAACCACGTTTTTGGCTGGCCGCGTCACACCGTCCGCGGCGTAATCCCCTTTCAGGGCCGCTCCTTCTCTGTAGACAGTGACAACGCACTCGCGTTGTTTTCCGTCCGGTGAAACGCACCTCAGTTTCCAGGCGCCGACGGGATCTTCGGCCTTGTTGCCAGTTCCCACTTGGCTGGGGCAGTAGAGGACACCAATGGCACAGGTCGCCAGCAAGGCGGGCACCACCACTCCGCATCCTATCCAGGTCGTTCTCCACAGTGGCACGGCAGCACCTCTTGGTGGCGATGGAGATCGATCTTGCCGAGGAGCGGCGCCGCCGCTCTTCTTGCTTCGCTACACGACCCTCCAATGATCTGGGCTCGATCCATCCAGAGCGGCCACGATACTAGCCCACAGCAATTCGGTATGCCATGAGCGCTCGTCCCGGCAAAATCCGGATTCGTGGTGACGTTTTCTATTCCGCAACGAGTGTTATAGCTTTGGAGTTGAGGCGCGCACCACGCCTGTGAATATGCTCTCAGGGGCCGACATTGCGAGATGACTCTTCCCAGTCGCCCTATTTAGGCTAACACACCAAAATTCACACGCAAGTGAATAGCGAGCAAATCTGGTTTTTCCGCTGCGCGTGTCAGTGCGCCGACCTGGCCTGGATTCCCACCGAGCTTTTTGGCCTGACAACTCCGACGAGATCCGTGAGCCATCTTTGCGCCAGGGTTTCCCTCTTCATCAAATATGATGGCAACAAGCTGAGGGCGATGCTCACGGCTAACCGCGGGGAGAAATTCGAGGAGTAGGTGCACGAGAAATACTCGATTGTAAGTTCGAATCCCTCAAGGCGGAATCGACGCCAAGGCCTCTGTACGCCGCGCCGCGTTGGCTTCGAGGGCGTCGCGCAAGTCGACGGCTGCAAAGAAGAATCATCCGTGTTCGATCAGTGTTTCACCAGTGGCTAAACTCTCCGACTGCTTTCTTCTTATCTCCCTCTTCGTTACCTTCCTTCCCTTCTGTTCAAAACTGGTTCTGCACCGCCCCTGGCAAGCCATCTGTGCCCTCCGTCCCAACTCAAGCCATCCGTGGTTAACCAGCTTTTCTCCGATTCTGACCCTCGCTGGCTCCCAAACTTCCAGGTGGTCAGTCCCAGTTCCAGCTCGATCGCACAAAAATCGCGCCTCCGCGGTAGAATCGACCTGTCGGAACTGCGTCCTGCTCAAACGAAAATCCCCCTCGAATCTCAAAACACCAAAAAATCATGGACCTACACTACAAAGAAGCCGTCGGCAAGATCCGCACCAAGATCGTGGCGACGCTGGGCCCCGCGTCGATTGATGCCGCGGTACTCGGCCGCATGGTCGACGCCGGGGCCGACCTGTTCCGCTTGAACTTCTCGCACGGCACGCACGAACAGCACACCGCGGCCCTCAATTTGATCCGGCGCATCGCCGCTGAAAAACAGGTTCAGCTCGCCGTGCTCCAGGATCTGTGCGGCCCCAAGATCCGGCTCGGCACGATTCCGGGCGGGCTCGCCGTCTGCGATCTTGACGCCGAGTTCGTGCTCTCAAGTGAGCCTGATGCGTCTGAAAATCCTCACCAACTCACCTCGACTCACCGCGACCTGCCCCGCGACCTGGAGCTCGGCCAGAGCGTTCTCTTCGCGGACGGAACAGTCGCCATGGAGGTCATCGAGCGCGGCCCCTGCCGGGTTCGGCTCAAGGTCACGCTTCCGGGTCAGATTCGCTCTCATCAAGGAATCAACGTGCCCGGCGCCGGCTTGAGCGTCGCCGCTCTCACCGAAAAAGACTTGCTGGATCTCGACTGGACCAAGAATCATGACGTCGCCTACGTGGGGCTCTCGTTCGTGCGCACGGCCGACGACATCCGGCGCTTGAGGGAAGAGCTCGATCGCCGCGGCTCGAAAGCCAAGATCATCGCCAAGATCGAGAAACCGCAAGCTGTCGTCCACCTCCAGGCGATCGTCGCCGAGACCGACGCCGTGATGATCGCCCGCGGCGACCTGGGCGTCGAGCTCGACGTGATCCGCGTGCCCGAGATTCAGAAGCACATCATCGAGACATGCCGTCGCTGCCGGGTGCCGGTGATCACCGCGACGCAGATGCTCGGCAGCATGGAGCTCTCCAGCCGCCCGACTCGAGCCGAGGCCAGTGACGTGTATAACGCCGTGGTCGACGGCACCGACGCCGTGATGCTCTCCGGCGAGACGGCCATCGGCTCCTACCCGGTCGAATCGGTCGCCATGATGAGCCGGATCATCGGCGAGGCCGAGCGACGCCTCTTCGAGATTCGGCGGCCGAGCCCAGCCTCGCCAGGTCCGCATCCAAGCTCTCTTGATCAGTCGTCGGCCACGGCCGGCGGCACCGCGGCGGTCTCGCGCACCAGTCTTGTTCGGCCAATCACCGACAGCGTTGTCGCCGCCGCGAGTCTGATTGCCGAGCAGCTCGACGCAGCCCTTATCGTCGTCGAAACCCACTCGGGCCGCACCGCGAGAGCGCTATCCAACCAGCGCGGCCGCAGCTTGATCCTCGCCCTGTGCGATGAAGTACAGACAGTGCGTTCAATGTCCCTGCTTTGGGGAGTGGTTTCCGAGCCGATGCCGAACTTCTTCGCACGCGACGAGCTTCGCGAGTTCGTCGTGAAATGGGGCCGCGACCGCGGTCTGATCGTCCCCGGCGTGCGCATCGTCCTCATCCGCGGCACAGATCCCGACGACCCCACGCACAACGAGCTGGAGGTCTACGAGGCGCCTTGACCTCGGCTCAAAGCTGTCGCATAAACGCAACCAAATCCGTTTTCTCCTCCTTGGTGAGCTTCAGCCCGAATACCAGGTTAAAGAACTCAACCGTATCCTCAAGCGTCAAGCAACGCCCATCGTGCAGGTACGGCGGGCTGTCCTTGATCCCGCGCAGCGTGAACGTCTTGATCGGACCACTCGGCGACTCGGCAACAAACTCCTCGACCCGCAGGTCGTGCAGGATGTTATCCAAATAGAATGGTGCCGGGTGGCATGACGCACATTGCCCCTTGCCCGAAAACAGCTTTTCGCCGCGCAGCTCCGCGGGAGTCGCCTTGGCCGGGTCAAGATGCCCCAGTCGATCGAGCTTGGGCGACGGCGGAAAATCGAGCATGTTCTGAAACTGTGCCATGTGCGAGACCTGAATCCGGTCCAGGATGTTGAAGCCCTTCTTCATGGCGTGGATCTCGTCGCCATTGAAGTAAGCGGTCCGCTGCTCGAATTCCGTGAAGTCTTCCACCGACCGCAGGCTGCGCTTCGAGCCGTGTATCTGCTGGTTGAAGACGCCCCGCAAGCTTACGGTGTCGAGCCGCAGCCGGCGCTGCTCCGGGCGATTATCGGGGTTCAAGTGAAACTGGCCCGTCGTATGTCCGTTCACGTGGCAATCGAAGCACGTGACGCCCAGGCTGGGGCTTGCGCTCTTGCGGTCATCGGTGGGATTGAATTCCTCCTGTGGGAAAGGCATGAGCAAGAGCCGCAGCCCGTCGAGCTGGACTGGCGTCACGATGTCCTTGAACAGCCGATAATAGTTGTTGATCGAAACGACCTCCCCGCGCGAGACGTCGCCAAGCTCGCTGCGGCTCTGGAGATAGATCGCCGGCGGAAACTCGGGCAAGAACGCTTCAGGAAGGTCGAAGTCGATGTCGAACCGCTCGAGCCGCGGAAACATCGCGATCTGCATCTTGGGAAAGACCTGGCCGCCCGGCGTTTGCTTGGGATGAGGCAGCGAGGGATACGGAAACGTGCCGGCCTGACGAATCTCGGCCGCGCTCATGCCCGCGAGGCCTTCCCAGGTCACACCTGCCGCCAATCGCGCGGTCGGGCCCACGCAAAGCGGCTTGCCGCGCGACATTTTCGCTTCGGGGTCGAGGGCAGGCGTGAGGTTGTAGCGCTGTTCGAGCAAGCGTCGCTGAGTTTCCATGACGCCAGCCTTCGCGGCCATGTCCGCCTTCATATTTTCTTCAAAGCTTTCCATCGGCTTCTTGGCGTTCAAGAGGTCGCGGTAAAAGTCGAACCCCCGGATCTGGCCATTCTCGGGTTGATTCGCGAAGGCCGAAGACGAAGCCGCGGCTCCAGCCGCCGAAAACGCGTCGGACTGGTCGTGAGCGGTCTTCTGTTGTTCCGCGCGAGTCGGCGCGACAGCTTTGGGAGTCTGGGCCGCCGCAATCGCGTCGGCAGGCGCCGCCGCGGCGGTCGCCTGTTGTCCTCGCGCAGGAGCGCCAGCCAGTAACAGAACCCAGCCGCCGGCCAGCCGCCGGCCGCAAACGTGAGATTCAACCCGAAGTGCGTGTGCATGGTGCGATCCCCGGTTGTGAAGATTTGCCGTTATGGTAGCACACAGTTCGCAAATCCGAGGCCAGTATGCGGGTTCTTCGCCGACCGCCGGCTGTCGCGGTCCCCGGCGACGGCCTTGTCCCATTCCGCTGTCGCCGACAGAAACACCAACCCGAAGCGCCAGCGAGGACGTTTTCAAGAAAAGGTCCAACATCGGGAAATCGTAGCCGCCGGAGAATCGCGGCGAAACACCCTCGCGCCGATTGGGCGACTTGCCACGGCCCTGCGCCGCGAACCATAATCGCTTGATCGAGGCGCGCAGTGCCAGATTGCGAGAATTCGAGCGGCTTTTGTTGCCGGCCCGCGGCAGAGAGACAGCACGCGATGACGAACACGAATAGTCCTCCCAGCCCGCGGCGCATTCTTCTCTGGCCCTGGCTGATCGGGGTGCCCCTGGTGCTGTGCCTCATCGCCGGCATCCTGAGTGTTGTGTCCCTGCGGGCCGCCGCGCGCCAAAGGCTGGCAAATGCAAAGTCGGCGGCGACTCGGGATGACCCGAACTGGCGGCTCGACAATCTGCTGGCCAATCGCGAACCTGTACCCGACGAAGAGAACTCGGCGCTGGTGGTGGCCAAGGCGGTTGCGCTCCTACCCAAGAATTGGCTGAATCGAGTGGGGCAGGGCACCGGGCCGCCCAGCACCGGCGAGATCACCGCCGCCGACGCATACGAACGACTCACAAAAATCAGCCCCAACATCCGGTTGGACGACCAGGTCTCCGGTGTGCTCGGTGCCGAGCTCAAGAATCGCGCCGAGGCTCTCACGCTGGCGCACACCGTTGCAGACTTCCGCCGCGGTCGCCACGAAATCGTGATCGGGCCAGCCGTGATCGACACTCTTCTGGCAGAGACGCAGTCCGCCCGAGGTCTCGCACGCCTGCTTGATATAGACGTAGCGATCCGCGCCGACAGCGGTGACTATGACGGCGCGCTCGACTCCTGTCGCGCCATCATCCACACGGCGCGCTCGATCGGAGACGAGCCGACGCTGATTTCCATGCTCGTTCGGATCGCCATTGATGCGGTCGCGCTGCGATCCACCTGCGCGCGTGCTCGGTCAGGGCGAGCCTTCCGACGCGGCCCTCGCACGACTGCAAGCTCTGATTCTCGATGAGCTGGCACAGCCGCTCCTGCTCACCGGCATGAACGGCGAGCGGGCCATGTTAGACGAGCTGATTCGTCGCATGGAATCCGGTGAAGTTCCCATGTCCGCGATCACGGGCACTGGGCCGACGCCGGCGGACGGCGGTCGAAATGCAAGCGACGTGCTCATACCTTTGGTCAGTGTCGTCTTTAGCGGCCAGCGGGCCATCGCGCTCGAGTGGATGAACGAGGCAGTCGCGATTTCGCGGCGGCCGGTATCCGAGCAGCGCGCTCTCTTGGCGGCGCAAGACGCGAAGATCGCCAACGTGAGACAAGCCCGATTTGGACGACTGACGGCGATGCTTCCCCTCCTGCTCACGCCCGCCATGTCCGCGGCCAGCAATGCGTTCGGCCGGTCTCAAGGCGAGCTGGCCGCGACCGCCATCCTGATCGCCGCCGAGCGCCATCGCCGCAAGACCGGCAAATGGCCTGCGACAGTGAAGGCGATCGACCCGAGCATCTTGCCCGACCCACCGGCAGACCCGTTCACTGGGAAATCGTTCCACATCGAGTACCACGACGGACAGCTCGTGATCTATTCGCTCGGCCCCAACGGCAAGGACGAGCGCGGCGAATATGATCCAAAGCTCTGGAACAAGGGCGAATCGGACGACGTGGGCGCGCGAGCCTGGGATGTGAAGCTGCGCGGGCGACCATCCACCACACCGTCAGAAAACAAGCAGATACAGCAGGCCGTCAAACCGCAATGACAACCAACCCGTACGCATCCGGACCGCCTGCGATTGCCGCCAGCACGAGCGAAAGCCACAGCTCCCATTCTGTGGGACCGACGTTGCGCGCAACGATGCAGGGTGCCCGGATGGGCGGGTTGGTCGGCGGTCCCATTGCGCTCTTATTGATCGTGCCGGCGTTCGCGCTGGTCGGTTTCGGTGTGGGCACGCGCGGTGTATGGCAATTGCCGAAACTCCTCTTGTCAGCCGCCGGCTTCGCCTTGCTTATGGCCGGTTTCGGCGGTGCGATCGGCGCCGTATTGGGCGTGCCCCTTGCTTCAATCCGCATGTTGCTGCGTCGACGTGCCAAACCAACCGCGCCGGCTCCGGATGAGCCGCTGACCGAGCGCGCGTCAAGCGGAGAACACATCACTCGCGAGCTCAAAAGCGCCCAGCCTCGCCGCATTTTCACGTTCTGGGTCAAGTTCTGGATCGGCATCGCGGCCGTAACCACATCGGTTGCATTAGCGGCTGGCTTCGTCGTTGGTGCGCTCGCGGCCCGCACTGTCGATCAACGTCTGGCAGCAGCCGTCGCCGCGGCAGACCGTGATGACCCCGCCTGGCACTTGGACGACCTGCTTGACAATCGCGAACCTGTGCCCGATGACGAAAACTCGGCACGCGTGGCCGACACCGTCCTCTCGCTTCTTCCAAAGGGATGGTTGGCTTCCGGAAAGGTCGTCGTCGCCGGCGAGAAAGGCACGCCGACCGCTCAATTCAAGGAAGCCTTCAGCCGGCTCGAGGCGTCTGCCGAGAATGAGAGGCTGAGCGATTCGGTTGCAAGATCTCTGCGAGCAGAGCTTGATTCGCACAAAGAGGCCGTCGCCCTCGCACGGACCATCGCCCGCTATCGGCGAGGCCGCCACGAATACGAGATCGGCCCGACCATTCTCGACACGCCTTTGCAGCAAACCGAAGACTCGCGCACCCGTCGCGCGCCTGCTGATGATCGACGCGGCGATCCGCTGTCACGACGCCGATCCGGATGGCGCGCTCGAGTCAACCCGCGCGGTCCTGGGTGTCGCCCGCTCGATCGCGGACGAGCCGTTCCTGATTGGTGCGCTCGTCCGCATTGCGATTGGCTCGATCGGTCTCCGGTCCGCGCGCCGTGTTCTCGGCCAGTCGGCGCCGTCCGAACCAGCACTCGAGCAAATCCAGCGCGTGATCACCGACGAACGGGCGCAACGAATACTGGTCATCCCGCTCAGGGGCGAACGCGCCGTGCAGGCCGAATTGCTCCGGCGTATCAGCGAGGGCGAGCTGCCCATATCCGCACTGAGCGGAGACCTGAAGCCAGGCGTCGTGGTTCCACGGCCCGCCGATTCGCCGTTCAATGAGCTCTGGTTCGACTATCAAATAACAGTGTCGCTGGACTGGACGAACGACGCGGTCGATATCGCCAAGAGTCCCACCGTCGACCAGCCAGCGCGCTGGCGTGCCTGGGACGCAAAGATCGCCGAGGTCAGGAATAGCCGTCTGGGAATCTATACGTCGACGCTGCCCCTCTTGCTGGTTCCAGCGCTCTCAGCCTCCGGCACCGCATTTTGCAGGTACCAGTCCGAGCTGGGTGCGACGCTGGTTCTCATCGCGGCCGAGCGCCATCGCCTTAAGAGCGGCGATCGGCCGTCATCGATCGAAGACATCGACCGCACCATCCTGCCCGTCGCGCCGACCGATCCTTACTCAGGCCAGCCATTTCGCATGGCGCACCGTGATGGCCAGTTGCTCGTCTATTCGATCGGCCCCAACGGCAAAGACGAACAAGGAGCCTACGATCAGAAGCGGTGGCCCAAGGGGCCCGACGACGTCGGCGCGCGAGCCTGGGATGTGAACCTGCGCAGTCACCCTCCCGCGCCGAAATCATGACCAACGACCGTCTCTCGCCGGGCGCGATCAAGTGCAGCACACCCCGAGAGAATACAGAGAAAACACTTGCATGAACTCGCACCCGCCCCAATATTATGGGATAGCCCTTGCTCGAAGCCGCACTTTGATCGATTCGGTCACGGTCGAATAACCCGCCGAAGGGAAGACCTCGTGGATCACAAAGCCATACAATCCGCTGAACATCGCGATGGCATCGATCACGGCTCGGGCTTGATCCCCGTAGAGACTCTCGAGTTCATACGCTCGGTGCGCGAGCGCGTAGGGACCGTGGTCGTCGGCCAGGACGTGGTGGTCGAGCGGCTGCTGGTCTCACTTTTCACCGGCGGCCACTTACTGCTTCAAGGCGTGCCCGGCCTGGCCAAGACGCTCCTGGTCGCGGTTCTCTCCAAGACGATCGACCTCCATTTCGCGCGAATCCAGTTCACGGTTGACCTGCTTCCTTCGGACATCATCGGCTCCGAGATCCTGGATCAGCGCAGCAATGAGTTCCGGGTGCACAAGGGGCCGATCTTCACGAACCTGTTGCTGGCAGACGAGATCAATCGCGCGGCCCCCAAGGTCCAGAGCGCGTTGCTCGAAGCCATGCAAGAGCGCCGGGTGACAATCGGCAACGAGACCTTCAAGCTCCCCGCGCCGTTCCTCGTCATTGCCACTCAGAATCCGATCGAACAGAGCGGCACATTCGAGCTGCCCGAAGCGCAGCTTGACCGGTTCATGCTCTGCCACCGCCTGGTCTACCCCGAGCCAGGCGAGGAAAAGGAAATCTTGCGGCGGAACGCTTCGCTTGGCATTCGCCGCGAAGACCGCGGAGCAGTTGCCCGCACCGAATTCGACGTGCTCGAAGGGGGTCCGATCGCCACGACCGAAGAGCTTGTCCGCGCCATGGAGTCAGTCCACAACGTCTATGTGAGCGAGACATTCACCGACCACGTCGTTGAAATTGTCGGTCGCACCCGAAACCACCCTCGCATCGAGCTCGGCGCGAGCCCGCGGGCCGGCATCGCCCTCATCAAAGGCTCGCGCGCTCGCGCGCTCATCCATGGCCGCAATTACGTCATCCCTGAAGACCTGTTCGCCCTGGCCGAAGACGTCATCCTTCATCGCATCCGCTTGACGTATGAAGCGCTTGCGGACGGGCTCACCGGCGCCCTGCTCCTGCGCGACATTCTGGGGCCGTATGGCCCCAGCCCGACTCGTGCGCCACAGTCGCTCTCGACATCCGGCCTGCTCACCAACGGCAGAGCCCGCTGAGACGATCCTCTCTGTGGGAGAAACAGCGTCTCGTCGACGAATCACCCCGATCTCTTCATGTTGCGACTGGGATCTGCCGTGCAAGGCCGAATCGAACATCATGACGTCCTGGACTCTCGGCAGTTTTACCTGGCCGTCAAGAGGCTCGCCGACGGCCTGAGCTACGGAACCGACCATTCACCATTCCTGGGAGCCGGGGTCGAATACGTGCAGTCGCGACCCTACCAGTATGGCGATCCCATCAAGCTCATCGACTGGCGAGTGACCGCTCGCACTCGCAAGGTCCACGTCAAGGAATACGAAGCACCCAAGCGAATGCCGGTCTACCTGTTGGTCGACACATCGGCCTCGATGACCATCAGCTCGCACCACCCCAGCAAGTACGAGACGGCGGTCTTCATCGCCGGCGGCCTGGCCCTGGCCTGCCTCGATCGCATCAGCCCGGTTGGTGTGTTGGGTGTGGGCAGTCAGAATCTGCACGTGCGACCGAGCCTCTCCAAAGACCAGATCCTTCAGTGGCTGCACAAGCTCCGGACGTATCGCTTTGACGAGTCCACATCGCTCGGCTCGCGCTTGGTCGAGCTGACGCCAAGCTTACCCCAGCGGGTGCTCGTGATCGTGCTTTCCGATCTACACGATCCCACTGCCGTCCTCGCGCTCAAACGGATGTCGCAGGAACATGACTGCGTCGTGCTGCAACTGCGCGATCCCGCCGAAGACCGCCTGCGCGGCGTGGGGTTCGTCCGGGCCCGCGAGGCGGAAACCGGACGCCAGTTCGTCATTCGCGGCCGCCTGCGCGGCACCGACCCCGCACAGGCGCAGCGCGAGCTCAAGCGGGCCGGCGTCGATTATCTCCTGATCCCCACCGATCAGCCGTTCGTCTCACAGCTCCGCCAGTTTTTCAAGCTCCGCGGCTTGGTCGGCAAAGGAGCTCGCTAACAAATGAAACAATCCGTCTCAAGCCGCGGATGGTCCATGCGGCTGCTCATGATCGCGATCATTGCCGCGCCGGCCGCGCATGCCGAAGATCCGCCGCCCGTGTCAAAGTCCACCGTCGGTATGCCCGCGCGAATCGAGCAGCGTGTGCTCGAGGGGACCGAGCTTGAGGTGCGTCCGATTGATGACCGGCGGGCACCGATCGTGCTCCGGATCCTGGGTGTCTATCCTCACGGTACGGCGTTTCGCTACGACTTCGTCTATTACGGCCTTGATCCGGGTACCTATGACCTCAAAGACTTGCTTCGGCGCAAAGACGGCTCAACGACAGCCGGCCTGCCGCCGATTCGCGTGCGGATCGAACCGCTCCTTCCGCCGGGCCAGTTCGAGCCGCACCCGCTTTCGCCTTCTGCATCGCCGGGCCTGGGAGGATATCGTCTGTACTTGCTGATCGGCGGCCTGGCGTGGTTTTTCGGCCTGGCGGCGATTCTGCTCCTCCGCCGGGGAAAACACGCCGCTTCGGGCGAGACCGCAGGCCGCGCCCTGACCCTGGCCGACCGTCTCAAACCGCTGGTAGACAAAGCCGTTGCCGGCCAGCTCGGCGCCGGCGAGCAAGCCGAGCTCGAGCGACTCTTGATCGGCTACTGGCGCCGCCGGCTCAAGCTGGTAGACGCGCCGCCGGCGCTGCTCATCACCCGGCTGCGCGATCACGACGAGGCAGGCCCCCTGTTACGCAGTCTCGAAGACTGGCTGCATCGCCCGGCCGGAACCGTCGGCCCTGTCGACCTCACGGCCCTTTTGAAGCCGTATCAAACGATCGCCGCCGATGACCTCGATGCGCCCGAGCTGGCTTCGGCCAGCCCACAAGCTGTATCAAGCGCCATACAGGAGCCCGCGCGATGAGCTTTAGCTTCGCCTATCCCTCCGCGCTCGCGCTCCTGGCCGCGCCCGTGCTGTTGATCGCGTGGGTCTGGCGGCGCGAGAGTGGGCGGATCGCGCTGCCACTGGATCACGGCGGCCAAGCCCGCGGCCGGCGCTGGGCCGTGACGCTGGGCATCGCCGAGTCGGTACCGGCCCTGATCCTGGCTGTGGTCATCGTGCTCCTGGCCGGACCGCAGAAATTGAGCGCCCCGCGCACCAAGCGCGTGCTCACGAATATCGAATTCTGTGTCGACGTCTCGAGCAGCATGATGTCGCCGCTGGGCGACGGGACTCGCTATGACGGCTCGATGAAGGCCATCGACAACTTCCTTGACATTCGCAAAGGAGACGCCTTCGGGCTGACGTTCTTCGGCAACAACGTACTCCACTGGGTGCCGCTCACGAATGATCCCTCGGCCATCCGCTGCGCGCCTCCGTTCATGAAGCCGGAAAACGTACCCTACTGGATGGGCGGGACAATGATCGGCAAGGCCCTCCTGGCCTGCAAAGAAATCTTGACCAGTCGCGAGGAAGGTGACCGGATGATCATTCTGGTATCCGATGGCGAGAGCTTCGACTTGGCCGGCGGCAACGACGAGTCAATCGCCCAGACGCTCAGGAGCAGCAACATCGCTGTGTACGCAATCCACATTTCGGACCGGCCCGCGCCGCCCACGATCGTCAATGTCACCGCGCTCACCGGCGGCGAAGTCTTTGCCGTGGATGACCCGGGTGCTCTCACGGTTGTGTTCCAGCGAATCGACGCCATGCGCGAAACGAAGCTCGAGAAAACGGCGTCGGAGCTCCTGGACAACTTTGCGCCGGTGTGCGTCGCGGGTCTGTTTCTCCTGAGTCTTTCGGGGTGCGCGCTCTTTGGCCTGAGGTACACCCCATGGTGATGCACGCTGAGCTGGCCGCCCTTGCCGTGGCAATCCTGGCTCTTGCGGCCGAGACTTTGCACGCCGCACGAATCAGGCGACTCGCTCGGCTGGCCTTTGGGCCCGGGCAGAAGCCGGCGCCCTGGGCTCGAATGGCGCCGGCACTGCGCGTGATCGCGCTGGCTGCCCTTTGCTGGGGTTTGATCACCCTGCTCGAGCTTCCACCCAAGGTGCACGTGGCGGAAACCATACCCGACAACGAACGCCGCCATGTCCTGATCGTGCTCGACGTTTCGCCCAGCATGCGACTGAAGGACGCCGGCCCCAGCGCCGATCAAAGCCGGATGAAGCGAGCGTCCGTCGTGATGGAGTCATTTCTTCAGCGAGTCCCGATTGAGCTTTACCTGCTTTCCGTGGTTGCCTGCTACAACGGCTCGAAGCCGGTTGTCGTCGACACCAAGGATCTCGAAGTCGTGCGAAACATCTTCGGCGACCTGCCGATGCACTACGCTTTCAGCGCCGGCAAGACCGATCTATTCTCGGGGCTTGGCGAAGCCGCCAGGATCGCGCGACCGTGGCAGCCCAGGAGCACTCTTCTGCTCATGCTCTCCGACGGCGACACGGTTCCGGCCACCGGCATGCCCAAACTGCCCGCGTCGGTTGCCGACGTCTTGATCGTGGGTGTGGGTGATCCCCGCCAGGGCTCGTTCATCGATGGCCGGATGTCGCGGCAAGACACCTCGACACTCCGCCAGATCGCGGCCCGGTTGGGGGGCGTCTACCACGACGGAAATTCCAAGCACATCAGTACCGCCACCCTGAATGCGATGACCGTCATTCCTCGCAAAACCGCGTTTGAAAAACTCTCCCGCCGCGAATATGCCCTGCTGGCCTGTGGGATTGGCGCGAGTTTGCTGGCCCTCTTGCCCATCTTGCTGCATCAATTCGGCACCCGCTGGCGGCCCGGCGTGCCGCGCTCGCCGGCGATCCGCCAAACACCCAGCGCTCGGGGCCAAACGAGCATGACGGCAAGAGCCCCGAGCTGAGCCAGACTGAAACGTGATCCGGCGACGCTGGGCTGTTGAAAACTCGCGAACTAACGAACGGTGATTTCCCCCCGCGTGTGTTGCCCAAAGCTTCCCCCCCCCCTTTAGAAGGGGGGGCCAGGGGGGTGCATCGCGGTGGCCTCCGTAACGCAACCGTCGCGCAACAAAAAGCGCCAATTCGTTCACCGCGAAATCTATCAACAAGGCCCACCTTTCAACAGGCCAAGCCGCGGCACCCCCCCCGGCCCGCGAAAATTCAAGAAAATGAATGATTCCGTTTCCACCGCGCGGCCGGATCGGGTAAGCTACAGCACATTGTCCGTGACAGACGTCGGGTGCACCGACGATGTTGCGTGCGTTTTGACCTTTCGAGAGGTGGACCGATGCGAACGCTCGTGCTTCTCGGTTGGCTGTTGGTTCCGGTCGCTTTCGGGGCCTATCATTTTGGCCCCGGCCAGGAGCGCTTGCGGCTTGATGACGCGGCGACCGTCCTTGCCCAAGCCGATCGCCTTGCTGCCGCCCAGGATTGGCAGTCCGCCGTCGCAAAGTATGACGCAGCCCAGTCGATGCTGCCCGAAGGGCGGGTTGACGACGTTCGCCGCATCCGGCTCAAGCGAGCCAAGGCCCAGATGCTCGCCCACCAGTTGCCCGAGGCCAGCGCCGCGCTCCAGGATCTGGTCGAACAGTTGCAGGACGACAAGACCGCCAGTCCCAAGCTCCGCGATGAGGCCCGCGAGGCCCAGGCCAGCGCCCAGTATTACATCACATGGCTCAAGCGCCTCGAGGGACTCGGCGAGCAAGAGTGGGAGCCGGATATTGAAAGCGCGCGGCAATCCTATCGCTCACTCGCCGAGAAAGCCGAATCCGCCGGCGATCAAGTCGCCGCACGCCGGCACCGCGAAGATCTTGAAAGCGCGATCCGCCTCGCCCGGCTTGATGTGGGCGAGCTTCAGGGACTCGCCATTCCCACGCAATGCAAGGGCTGCAAGAGCGGCCAGTGCAAGAAGCCGGGCCGGAAGCCCAGCATGAGCAAGAGCGAGCAGAAGAAAGACGCCCGCGGCGCCAGCTCCGGCCCCCCGCCCGATAAATCGGGCTCATGACCGCCTGAAGCCCGCGATCGCATGCCCGCTCCCCGACACCTTCAAAAGCCGGCGCCAGTAAACCCTCTCTGGCGCCGGCTTGCTTCGTGAAACAGCCATTTGCAACTCGTAGTTGAGCACCGCAATGAGCGCTCTTTGCCGATTGGCCGCACTCTTTCTCGGCACCGTGTCCTGGATCGCGCTGGCCCTGGGCACGGCGCAAGGCCAGGCGCCGGCAACGGCTCCCGCCACGATCACGCTGAAGCCGGCGCCGGCCCAGGCAACACCGGCTGGCACGGTCACCGCCAAGTCCGCCGCCAAGTCCATCGCCAAGCCCGCCGCCGATGAGCTCCCGGCGCAGTTGTTTGCAGAGCCCGCGGCCGCCAGGAACCCGGCCACCGCGCCACCAGCCGATCCCAAGAAACAAGAGCGCCTCCAAAAAATCCGCCAGCTCACGTTTGACCGGCGTCCCACGGCGATCTTCAGAGCCTGGTCGACGCCGCGCGAGGAAGCGATCAAGAACGGATTGACTCCGTCCAGCTCGGTCGCGGTTGGCGGGGTGCCCGGGCCGATCAGAACGGTCCGACGGGTGGTAAATGGCGTGGTGGTGACGACAACGGCCCCAAGTATCAGCCCAGCTCCGGACGCCGCGTCCATCATGCAGCCGGGCGCAGTCGCAGCCACTGCGAAGCCTGACCCATTTGACGGCGACCTGCGCGGCTTCCAGTACGACGTCACGGTCGGCAATTGGCCCCTGGTGAAGACGTTTCTCGCCAAACTACCCGTCGACGAGGGCAAGGCCGCCTTTGAGCAATTGATTCACGCTCTGGGCGAACCCCCGGCGATGCAGGGCAACGCTCAGATGCAGCAACAAATGCAAATGCAGCAAATGCAGATGCAAATGCAGATGAACATGGGAGTGTCGCTTGGCTCGGGCGCCGCACCGCCGCCCAATCCGCAGCAGTTCATGGTCGAGCGGAATTCGATCTCGAATCAAGACTTGATCGAGCTGGCGCGGGTTGCGCCCCACGGTGTGGACGATGATCGGGCAAATGGCCTGGGGCGAATTCTCCGCTCGGCCCTTGATTCGGGCAGCGTGATCGAAGATTTCGTCATGCGCCTTCGGGAAGCGCTCAAGCTGCCGAGCTCCTCACCCCTTTCTCAGCGGCAGGCAGCGAAGCTATTGATCGCCGCCGACTGCATGATCGAGGCCGGTGACTTTCTGCCCTCGCCCGAAAAGGCTGAGAAAGACAACGATCGCGAGGCCCTCAACATGCTCGCCCGCCACTACCTGGCATTCTTTGCGCGTGACAAGAAGACGGTGCAGCTCGAGCGGGCCTGGCAGGTCACGCAGGCCGCACTCGCAGCCGGCAAGGTTGATGCGGCCCAAAAAGAGGAAGCGATCCGCCGCGCTGTGGAGTTGACACCCAAGATCCGCGAGTCGCTCGGCCGGGCATGGCTCGAAGAAAGCTTCACGAGCCGCCCCGAGCGCGGCATGGAAATCATCGCTGCCATTGGCGCCGCGTCGGCCCAGGGCCTCCAGACACGGGCGTTCGACGTCGATTTCCGTTTGAAATCCCTGGGCCTTCAAAAACTGGCCGTCGAGGCGCTCATGAAAAAGGCGCCCCAGCTCGCACAAAAGTGGTCCAGCACCCTCGCACTTCTCGCCGAAGCCTGGCTCCGCGAAGCTGAGTTCTCTTATCACTACGACTATTCCACCAGCCTCGGCCCGCGGATGTATTACGACCCTTACGGCAATTCCTACTATTCCAACTACGACCCATTCTCGCCCGAGATGATGGCCCGTCAGCGCGGACTGCCAATGGCCGTCAAGGTGGCCGACTTGGTCAGGGAAAGGCCGCGCGATGAGTGGGTCGCCTTCGTCGACCAGGGGATCAAGCCCAAGTTCGCCACCGTCTTCGCCAAGCTTTACTTGAAGGTCAACGAGGAAGACGAAGCTTTTCCCTATATCGAGCGGCTCGCACGGACCAATCCCCGCACCGCCAAGGAACTGGCCGAAGAATTCGTCCGCGTCTGGACCAAGAACCACGATCCTAACTCACAGCAGCTTCGCCGCAGCCGCTTCTTTTACGTCTACGGATTTGAAAACCGGGCCGAGGGGATTCCGCTGACCCGCTCCAAGCAAGAACGCAACCTGGTCGAGCTTTCGGGCTGGGTGAAGAAGCTGCGGGCGCTGCCGATCGCTGAGATTGACGAGACGCTTTTGACCAAGGCATTCACCACCTGCCACAGCTCGGCGGAAGTTTATCGCCTGGACGCGATCGAAAAAGTATTCGGGTCGTTTGACGCACTCAAGCCCAAGATTCTTGCCGAGCTTTGTCAGCAGATGCGGGGCAACTTGATGGGCGTTTGGAGACAGCCGGCCGAGCAGGAAAAAAGCAAAACCAAACGGCGCGAAAAGGACATCCGGGCCGAGGTCTTGCGCGGCTACGAGGTGGCTCGCGCCGTCATCGATCGCGGCCTGGCCAAGCATCCTGACGAGTGGCCGCTCGTGCTCGCCCGCGCCACGCTCATGCATGACGAAAACAACTACCTCCAGGAAATCGAGCGATCACCCGAATTTGCTCCGCGCCGCCAGAAGGCGTTCGCCGAATTCCGCCGCGCCGCTTCGCTCTACGTTGCTAAAGCCCCCAGCCTCGAGCAAAGCGATGAAACGACGCAGCCCTTTGACTACTGGTATTGCGCGGGCTTCGGCGCCTGCGACCCCCAGCATATCACGGAGGAAACCCTTTCCGACCTGCATCAGCCCAAGCTCATCCGCGAGGCCATCGCCTCCATCGCCGGCGAGCCCGGCCAACGCCATATGAGCAAGTTTGCAAACGCAATCTTCACTCGGTTGACCCAGGTCAAGCCGTCGATCAAGTTCCGCTACTTGAAAGCCGGAATCGAGATTGTCGGCGAGCATCCCCAGGCTTATGAAGCACGCAAGGTCTTCGCCTACTACAAGGACCTCGTTAACGAAATTCAGCTCGAGACCAAAGTCGATGGTCCCGATCTGATCGGCCACGAGCAGCCGTTCGGTCTCTTCGTCAACCTTCGCCACACCCGCGAGATCGAGCGCGAGTCGGGCGGGTTTGGCCGATATCTCCAGAACCAGAACAACACCGGGTCTTACTTCTCTTACAACTTCGGCCGGCCGCTCGAGAACTATCGCGATAAGTTCCAGGATGCCGCCAAGCAGGCGCTCGGGGAACACTTTGAAGTCATGTCGGTCACGTTCCAGGACGAGAAGGTCAACTCCAAGGCGACCAGCGACTACGGTTGGCGAGTGACGCCCTATGCGTACCTGCTCTTGAAGGCACGCAGCCCCAAGATCGACAAGGTGCCTCCGCTCCGGCTCGACCTCGATTTCATGGACACATCCGGCTACGTCGTGCTGCCGGTCGAGTCGCCAACGATTCCCGTCGACGCGTCGCCGGCAAAAGGTTCGGTTCGCCCGTTCGAGAAGCTCCAGCTCACGCAAACGCTCGACGAGCGCCAGGCCGCTCAGGGCAAACTGATCGTCGAGATCAAGGCCGCCGCACACGGACTCGTTCCCGACCTCGACCAGCTCATCTCGCTCGATCAACCGGGCTTCGAGCGCGAAAAGTTCGACGACCAGGGAGTTTCGGTCACGAAGTTCGATCAGGAGAGCCCTGCGACGGTGATCGACTCGGAGCGTACCTGGCTGGTCACCTATCACGCCGCCCCCGGTCAGGCCAAGCCGCCAGGTCTCTTCCGTTTTGCCTCCGCCAAGGTTGACGGCGCGGAGCAAGTATTTCAGCGATACGTTGACGCCGACCTGGCCAAGGTTGGCTCAGAAGTCTCGCTCGAAGAGCGATACGAGAGCGCGCGCTATGCGTGGCTCTGGTGGCTCGGCGGCGGCCTGCTCGCGCTGGCTTTCGCAGTCGTCGCAATCCGGATCTTGAGGTCCAGGCCCAGGCGGGCCACCGCATCGCCCTTCCGGGTGCCTGACGTCGTCACTCCTTTCTCGGTGCTGGGCCTGCTTCGTGACATTCAACAGAACAACGGTCTGCCCACGGCCGCGCTGCAAGAGCTTGCCGGCTCGATTGATTCCATCGAACAGCATTACTTCGCGGAGTCAAACGGCGAGTCCATCGACTTGAAGCGGGTGGCGGAAACCTGGGTCCAGCGGGTCTCTTGAAGCTTTCCCGCCGTTCTGATTCGACAATGTCAGAGAACCCATACGAACCTGGCCTACCCAAGATTCCCTCACGCCAAGAAGAGCGCGACGACCCGCCGCTCTCTCCGCGTGCTAGAACATGGCGCGGCGCCAAGCGCGGAGCACTCATCGCCGCCTGGCTCGCCGGCCCGTTCGCATCGCTGTTGATTATTCCGGCACTCGCAGTCACCGCGTTTGGCTTGGGCTCGGGCCGCGGCTTCGGATTGTCGAGCTACGTGCTGGCCGGCGTGAGCACGTTCTTGTTCTTCACCACGCTCGGGGGAATCATCGACGGCACGGGTGCGCTCATCGGGGCATTGATCGGAAGGCGGCGTATGGTCGCGGCCAGCGCACCTGATTTGTCAGCGGACCAACCGGTTCCCGCTGAGGGCACACCCCGTCCCCCCGTCGGCTTCAAAAAAGCGCGGCGCCAGCGTAGGCTCTGGCCGTGGTTCGTCGGCATACCCCTGCTGTTGATTCTGGCGGCCGCCGGCATCATCGGGGCGTACGTGGGACGCCTGGTCGACCGCAAGCTGGCAGCGGCGATCGCCGCCGCCGATCAGGATGACCCGCACTGGCGGCTCGATGATCTGCTGGCCCATCGCCAGGAAGTGCCCGATTCACTCAACTCGGCCCCGGTGATGGACGAAATACTCACGCTTATCCCCGCGGGATGGCCCAACAGCCGCATCGGAACGCCGGGAGCACCAGATCCAGCGCGCGAGCGTGTCCGGGTCGACTTCGAAATGCTCGAAAAGACGCCGAGCACTTTCAGGCCGAGCGACTCGGTGGCCGAAACGCTGCGCGGTGAGCTGAAAACACACGAGAAAGCGGTACTCCTGGCGCGCAGTCTTGTGAAATACCCTCGTGGCCGCCACGAGCTCACAATCGGCCCGGCGGTTTTTGACACAAACACGCCCCACGTCCAGGGCGTCCGCGGCGTGGTGCGCCTGCTCGTTGCCGACGCGGCGATTCGGGCGCAAGACGGCGATCTCTCGGGCTCGCTCGACTCATGCCGCGCCATCTTCGCCGCCGCCCGATCCATCGGTGACGAGCCGTTCCTGATCTCGCATCTCGTGCACATCGCCATCGGCGAAGCGGCACTGCACACAACGTGGCGCTCGCTCGGCCAGGGCGAAGCATCTGATGCTGCACTGGCCCGGCTCCAGGACCTCATCCTCGACGAGATGAAGCAGCCGCTCTTGGTCGCGGGCGTGAAGGGAGAACGAGCGGTGTTGGTTGAGGTCATCCGGCGCCTCGGTTCCGGTGATATCCCTATCTCCGCGCGCTCACTAGCGGCCGCACGTCCGATCGTCTTGACTCGCCAGGCGCGCTCGCGCCCTGGGGAAAGCTCTGGTTCGATTATCAGCAAGCGGTCGCGCTGGAACGAATGACCGAAGCCGTCGCCATCGCACGTTGCTCCGTCGGCGATCGGCCGGCGCTCTGGCGTGCCTGGGAGGCCGAGGCCGAGCGGAGGAAGCGAAGCCCGACCACCGCTTACTCAGAAATGCTCCCCTTGATGCTCGCTCCGGCAGTCGTCACCGCGAGCTCGGCGTTTTCTCGGTATCAGACAGATCTGGCCGCGAGTGCCATCCTCGTGGCCGCTGAGCGGCACCGGCGCAAAACAGGCCACTGGCCGGAGTCTGTAGCCGCCATTGACCGAACCATCCTGCCCAGCGCCCCGCCGATCCGTTCACTGGCAAATCGTTCCGAATGGAACACCACGATGACCAGCTCTTCGTGCACTCGATCGGCCCCAACGGCATCGACGAGCACGGAGCGTACAACCTCAGGACCTGGCTGCTCGGCATGGAGGACGACGTGGGCGCCCAGTTGTGGGATGTGTCCCAGCGCGGGCGAAAAGCCGCGCCCGAGTCAGAATCCGATTTGGACGACTCACGATGACTTCGCACGGCTCGCCTTCACCCGAAGTCACGTCGGATGCGGGAACGAGCGATCCGTCGCGTGTGGGCCTGCCTCAATCAGTGTGGCGCGGGGCGAAGACAGGATTCCGCAGATCGGCGTATATTGCCGTGCCGATCGCGCTACTACTTGCGATTCCCGGTTTGACTGTCACCTTGTACTTCGGAGGAGCAGGACGCGGATGGGCCATCCCGGCGTTCCTTCAGCCTGGGTCGGTGATTTGCGGCGTCATATTGGCGGGGCGCTCGTCGGAGCGCTCTTCGGCCTGCTGCAAGGTGTTTTTCGGCTCGCGCTTCCCAAAGCGAGTCACCGTCCGGAACCGGCGCCGGGCACGCCGGCGATCTCCGGTTCGCACACTGAACGCCCATTCGCGAGCTCGATTGACGGTGAATCACCCAGGCCGCGCCGACGGCGCTTGCGGAGGCTTGCCCGGGCACTTTGCGTTCTCATGTTGCTGGCATTCACGGCGGTGCTACTTTTCGGGATGCTGGTCGGAAGTGTGGTCGACACGGAAATTGCGCGAACCAGCGCCGCGGCCGATCGAGACGACCCATTCTGGCGGATCAACGACGTGCTCGCGCACCGCGCCGCGGTGCCGGACGCAGAAAACTCGGCCGCGGTCGTCATGAGAGTCGCCGCACGACTCCCGAAGTATTTTCCCCCGGACGGCTCTACGGCAACGTTCGAGGTGCTGAAAATGCATCAGGAACTCCTGATGATTATGACCGATAATGAGAGGTTCGACGAAGAAATCGGCGACGCCCTCCGCAACGAGTTGAAAGCGTGCCGTGAATCTGTTCGCATTGCACGCACGCTCGTAAATTATTCTCGCGGCAGGTACGAGATTGAGCTCGGGCCGAACATCATCGACACCAAGCTGCCGGGTCCGCTGAAGATCCGCAACACGACGCGGCTGCTGTATGCCGATTGTGCGATCCGAGTGCATGACCAGGACCCGGACGGCGCGCTCGAATCGTGCCGCGCCATCTTCGGCGCCGGCCGGTCACTCGGCGACGAGCCGTTCATTCTGTCGCAGATAGTCCGGATCGGAACGGGCATTGATTCCCTGAAAGCCATCCGCCGCGTTCTGGGTCAAGGCGAGCCGTCCGATCGGGCGCTCCAGCAGACGCAGGAACTGGTCCTCGACGAGCGAGCGCAGCCGCTCATCCTGCACGCACTCAAAGGAGAACGCGCCACAAACGTCGAGATCGTCCGGCGACTCGCGGCCGGCGAGGTGACGATGGACGAGCTGATCGATACAACCACATTCGATCCGCGCAGACCCCGTCGCGCCGTCGCTCCTTGGACCATGCTCTGGCTCGACCACGAGCGGGCGGTCATGCTCGACTGGATGAACGACGCGGCAAATATTGAGCGTCAACCGTATGCCGAGCGCTTTGGGCTATGGAGAAAGTGGCAAAAGCGCTTCGACCCGCGACCAGAAACGATCAATTTCTGGGCCGTGTTGTTTCCGCTCAAGGTGTTTCCAGGTTTATTCTCCGCGGCCCATTCTGCGTTTCGATTCCACGCAGATTTGGGCGCGACCGCCATCCTGCTGGCCGCCGAGCGCCACCGCAAGAAGACCGGCAACTGGCCCGAGTCGATCGCGGCCATCGATAAAGACATCCTCTCAGATGCACCTACTGACCCATTCTCGGGGCAGCCCTATCGCTTCGTGCGCCGCGACGGTCAACTTTTGATCTACTCGATCGGCCCGAATCAGAAGGATGAGCAGGGCGAGCGTGACTCCGAGCGGCACCTGAACGGGGGCCCGGACGATATCGCCGCCAGGGCGTGGGATAGTTCGCTACGGCGCCAACCATCTCCCGCAGAGGAAGATGAAACAGACTAACAACGGACCAATCGCGATGAGCTCTCACGATGTCAGTCCACCCGAAATCGCATCCAACACGACCGCGGTCGACTTGCCACGTCTTGGCCTTCTGCGGGCGATCCACCGCGGGGCGACGAGGAAAATTCACAGGGCATCGTACTTTGCCGGTGCGGTCGCGTTCTTGTTCCTGATCGCAGCCATCGCGATCACACTTTTCGGAGCCGGCTCCGCCCGCGGCTGGGACGTACCGGGATTTCTCCTGCCCGGCCTGGGCGTGTGTGTATCTGCCGTCGCGTTCAGCGGGCTGCTCGGAGCCGTCTTTGGGCTCTTTGGGTGGCTCGTCGGAAGGAATCATCCCAAGGTGAAAAGCGCGCCTCCGCCTCCCAGGAAACGAAGCAGAATCGTACGTTGGCTCCCCGCGGCGTCTGCGGTGATCGCAGTCCTGATGCTTGGGCTCTCCTACGTTGCCGGAATGATCGTGGGAAACTTCGTCGACCAGGAGATCGCGCGCGCCACGGCCGCGGCCGATAGCGACGACCCCTACTGGCGCATCGACGACGTGCTGCTCCATCGCGCGCCGGTGCCCGATGCGGAAAACTCGGCCCCGATCGTCGTCAAAGCCGCCGCGCTGCTGCCGGAGCTCATGCCGGATGGTCGTACCAGAACCTTCGAATTCCTGAAGATTTGCCACGACCGATTGACGGCGATCGCTGATGACTGCCGGCTCGACTTCGAGAACGACGCCTTGATCCGCGGAGAGCTCGAGCATTTCTCTGAGCCGTTGCGAATCGCGCGGCACCCTTGCCCGCTACAACCGCGGCCGATTCGACTTGAAGCTTGGGCCTCGCGTGATCGACACTCCCTTGCCCGGGCTCCAGAGTGTCAAAGACCTGGCGCGCCTGCTGGCAGCCGACAGCGCAATCCGAGCCCACGACCGAGACTTTGACGGCGCGCTCGATTCCTGCCGCGCAATCTTCGGCGCGGCGCGGTCGATCGGTGACGAGCCGACCGCGTTGTCCCAGCTCGTCCGGATCGTATTCGAGAACGAATCGCTCAGGGCCATCCGCCGTGTCTTGGGCCAAGGCGAGCCATCTGATCCGGCACTCGCCCGCGTTCAAGAACTGCTATTGAACGAGCTTGAGGCGCCACTCGCTCTCGAGCGCCCTGAGAGGCGAGCGAGGCATCTACGTCGAAGTTACCAGGCGACTGGCAGCCGGCCAGATCACGTTCGACGAGCTAAGCCAGGATCGCTCGACATTCGATCCCAATCGCCCGCGGGATCGCGTGTCCCCATGGTTCAAGCTTTGGCTCGACCATCAACTGGCCGTTACGCTGGAATGGATGAACGACGCGCGCGCGATCGAGCACCGCCCAGACGCCTTTCGCGCTCCACTCTGGGATGAGTGGCAACAGCATTTCAACGTGCCGCAGAATTCGATCACGTTTTGGCTTACTCTTCTTCCCGTCAAGGTCTTTCCGGCTCTCCGCGCCATGGCTGCCGCGGCTGCCCGGTCGTGCGCAGACCTGGCGCAACGGCCATCCTGATCGCCGCCGAACGCCACCGCAACAAGACCGGCAAATGGCCGGATACAATCGCCGCGATTGATCCGGCGATTCTGCCCAAGCCGCCAGCCGACCCATACACCGGCGCGCCCTTTCGCGTGGAGCGGCGCGACGGCGAGATCCTCATTTATTCCGTCGGCGCGAACATGCGCGACGATCACGGCGAATTCGACAAGCAGCCAAGATACAAAAGCGCGCCCGGACGACATCACCGCTCGAGGGTGGGACGTGTCACGTCGTGGTCGAGCGGCTCCAGACGATTCAGACACGCCCGAGCCCGATGAACCGCCGTCGCTGTCACACTCCTGATTGCTCGACCGATCGAACATAGACGATGTAGTCGGTGATGGGCGATTGTCCACCCCCGCGTCCGATGATCCTGGCAACTTGACCACGATGATACGCCCCGTGGATGACCACGTGCGTCAGGATATCCAGCACCGAATTGGTGTATTCGTCTCCCTTGCTGTTCCGATACCGCACCATCGATGCCAGGTCGGGTTCCGTGAGCTTATCGAGATAAAGTTGATAGCCGTGGGCGTTCTCGGCCGCGAGAGCCTCGCATTCGCCAATCGACAGGCTCGGCCAGACAGGCACATGCGTCTCGCGACGCTCGAGCCGGCAGAGCCAGAGGTGTTCCGCGGCCAGGACATGGCCGAACAAACGAACGGTGTCCGCCTGCGTGGCCGCGTGTTCCCGGGTCGCCGCCAGTAACTGCGAATCGGCCCAGGTCATCGCATTCAACATTCGCGTGATGTGCAAATTCATCGATCACCCGATCTTCCGATCAATTGGCGGATTGCGGTTGTTGTCGGTCACGACTTCTGCCCGATCCTATCGCACGGATCGTCGCGAACCAATCGCGCATTCAGGAAATCCAGGCTGGCGCACGGTCGAGCGCTTTCGCGTCGCTTCGAGACAGACCTCGAATCCAACAAACAGCCAAACCGCCTACGGGAATTCCGGGATGCCGGAGCATGTTATTCCCAGCACGCCTGTTGCGGCGCCAGTCCAGGTGGTTTATCCTCGGCCATCATGAGCGATGCGACGCAAATCCTGGCGGCCATCGAGCAGGGTGATACGCAAGCCACGGCGCAGCTCTTTCCGCTGGTTTACGCAGAGTTGCGCATGCTCGCCGCACAGAAACTCGGTCAGGAATCGCCCGGCCAAACGCTCCAGGCGACGGCGCTGGTCCACGAAGCTTATATCCGCCTCGTCGGTAGCGACGGCGGAACATCGGGCGCGGAGCGAACCTGGGACAGCCGCCGCCATTTCTTCGCGGCAGCCGCAGAGGCCATGCGCCGCATCTTGCTCGACCATGCCCGCGGCAAACGCCGCCAAAAGCTGCGCAGGCGGTTGGCGCCGACTCCAGCTCGATCACATCGACGTCCCGGTTGACGAGCTTCCCCAGGACCTTCTCGAGCTGGACGAGGCCCTCCAGAAACTCGCGCAAGAGGACGTGCTCTGTGCCGACCTGGTCAAGCTTCGTTTCTTCGCCGGCCTGACGCTCGAAGAGGCCTCGACCGCCCTGGGCATCGCTCCGCGCACCGCTGACCGCTACTGGGTGTTCGCCCGATCCTGGCTCTACGACGAGCTGCGTGCTCGTGACGAAGCCGAAAAAAGCTGATCGCCAAAAAATCTAGCGGGGAATTGGTGCCAATCCTGGTCGGGCGGAGCATAGAAAGGAAGAGTCGCTACTCCGGGGATCTATTTCATGGCCGAAGCCCAGGCTCATCTCCGCAGTGTCTTTTGCGAAGCGATCGCGGCCAAAACCCCAGCGGAGCGGTCGGAATTCCTCGATAGGGTTTGCCAGGGACAGCCCGAATTGCGCGCGGGTCGAGGCGCTATTGCTCGCCGATCGCCAGGCCGGCGCCTTCCTGCACGACCCGTCCGCCCCGGCGCCTGACGTATTGGTAGAGGTAGGCCCCGGCAGGATGATCGGCTCTTACAAGCTGTTGGAGCAAATCGGTGAAGGGGGGTTCGGCCTGGTCTTTGTCGCCGAGCAACAGCACCCGATGCGCAGGAAAGTCGCCATCAAGGTCCTCAAGCCGGGAATGGACAGCCGCCAGGTCATCGCCCGTTTTGAGGCCGAGCGCCAGGCGCTGGCCCTGATGGACCATCCCAATATCGCCAGGGTGCTCGATGCCGGTCAGACCGCCTCCGGCCTCCCCCACTTCGTCATGGAACTCGCTCGGGGCGTCCCAATCACCGATTACTGCGACCACGCTGAGCTGCGCACGCGCAATCGCCTCGAATTGTTCGCGACCGTCTGCGACGCTGTCCAGCATGCTCACCAGAAGGGGATCATTCACCGCGACTTGAAGCCGTCCAACGTGCTGGTCACCTCTGCACGAAGGCCTGCCCGTGGTGAAGGTCATCGACTTCGGCATCGCCAAGGCGATCGGCCACGCTCTCACCGACAAGACACTCCACACCGGCATGGCGCAACTGATCGGCACGCCACTCTACATGAGTCCCGAGCAGGCCGAGTTGGGCGGCTTGGACGTCGATACGCGAACCGACGTTTATTCGCTCGGAGTCCTGCTCTATGAGCTGCTGACCGGCACCACCCCGTTCGACCACGAGCGGCTCCGCGAAGCCGGTTACGACCAGATGCGCCAGATCATCCGCGAGGAAGATCCCCCCCGGCCCAGTATCCGCCTGAGCACCTTGGACCGGACGACGATAAAGCGAGCGGCAGGCGAGAGTGACCCGCAGCGCCAGAGCCGGCTGGTCCGGGGTGACCTCGACTGGATCGCGATGAAGGCCCTCGAAAAGGATCGAAACCGCCGTTATGCGACGGCCAGCGGCCTCGCTGCCGACGTGCAGCGCGACTTGCGCGACGAACCCGTCACTGCCCGTCCGCCGTCGCCGTCGTATCTCTTCCGAAAATTCGCCCGGCGCAGGCGTGGATCGCTCTTGATCGGCGGCCTCGTCATGGCGGCGTTCGCGGTGGCGGCCGTCAGCAGCGGCTGGATCGTTCGAGACCGGGCCGCGCGGCAGGTAATCATCGCGGAACGCGACCTCGCGGTCAAAAGCAAAGAAAGGGCCGAAGCAGCCGAGGAGAGAGGCGGAGCGCCGAACGAGAGAACGAGGTTCGCGCCCATCTGGGGCAAGCCGCCGCACTGCGCCAGAGCCACCAGCCCGCCCACCGTGCTCGGGCACTCGCTGAGATCCGCACCGCCATGGGCCTGAACCCGTCTCCGTCGTTGCGCCATGAATTGCGAAACGAGGCAGTTGCCTGCTTGGCCATCTCACTCGATCTGAGCCCGGGCAAGGCCTGGCCGGCTTTTCCCGTCGGCACGCGCAGAATCGCTTTCGATGGAGAGCTGCTGCGGTATGCCCGCTCCGACCAGCAGGGCAATGTGAGTATCCGGAGAGTGGCGGACGACGCCGAGATCAGCCGGCTCCCCGCGGTCGTCGGAAACGCCGACCTCACCTTCACGTTTGACGGCCAGTTCTTGATCACCGGTGATCTCTCCTGGAAAACAAGAGTATGGAAGATCGATGACAGTCCGCCCTCCATCGTGTTCGAGCGAGACGCCGGTCCCAAGGACGTTCACTCCAGGAAGCCACTGGTGGCAATCGGGCTCAAGGACCATTCCTTTGAGGTCTTGGATTTGAAAACGCGGCAAGCTCGCGTGGTCCGAACAGGCTTTCCCGTAATCGCGCTTGCCTGGCGTCCGGCGCCAACCAGATCGCCGTCTTTCACCAGACGGGAGTGAAAGTGCTCAGCCTCGACACGGAAGAATGCATCGCGCACCTGAAAATCGATCCCCGCACCTGGTATTCCAATCTGCGCTGGCATCCCGATGGCCGTCAACTGGCGATGACCTGCGCCGACAAAACCATCAAGCTGTCGAATGTCGATGACCCGGAACAAACCAAACTCGTCACGTTGGAAAGGACCGTGGACCCTGGGTCGAAAATGGCTTTCAGCCACCGGGGTGATCTTCTGGCCACGGTGGCCTGGGATGGAATCCTGCGGCTGTGGGATCTGCGCACGGGCAGACAGTTGAAGAGCCTCGACTCGCGCTCCCACGAGGTGCCTCGCTTCAGCCCCGACGACGCTGTGATCGCCGCGGGTATCAGGGAAAACTCCCTTCAGTTGTGGGAAGTGACTGCCGGCGGCGAATATCGCGCCCTTGTTGGAGAGTGGGTTGGCGGGCCTGATCTTCAGCCCGGCGCCGTTGCTACGGAGGGAAGACTACTGGCCGTGGGCAGCGAAGATAGCGTGGAGCTATGGGACCTCAAAACCGGATCATACTTGTCCCGACTCCCCATCGGTGCCACCCACGCAGTCGCGTTCGATCATTCCCTGTCCCAGGCATTGCTCACCAATGGGCCCGGCGGAGTCTACCGCTGGCCGGTCGAGGTCGAACACCAATCCGGCCTCGTACGGATCGGCCCTCCGCACATGGTCCCTCTGCCTGGAACCACTTACCCGATCGTGATCAGCCGCGACGGTCAGTTCGTTGCCCAGGCGGCCGGCCGATCGGGCGCTCGGCTGCTATGGCCCAAAACAGGGAAGGTGATCCCCCTGGGCCCGCACCCAGATACGCGCACCGTCGTCATCAGCGCTGATGGCCGCTGGGTCGCCACCGGCACGCACTCCGGTGCCGGCGCCCGCATCTGGGAGGCGAGTAGCGGCAAATTCGTGCGAGAGTTAATGCCCGGTGGCCCGTGCGGCGTCGTGGGTTTCAGCGCCGACGGGCGATGGCTCGCCACGCAGTGCCCTTTCCCCCAGCTTTGGGCTGTGGGCACATGGCAGAAAGCACCGGCAATCCAGGGCGCGAGCATCTGCTTTCGCGCCCGATGGAAAAATGTTTGCCGTTGAAACCGGCGACGCGGTGGTGCGCTTGCTGAACCTCGCCGGCAACAGCGAATTCGCCCGGCTAGAAAATCCTAATCACGAGAAGGCCGGCCGCGTCGTCTTCAGTCGAGACGGCACTTTGCTCGTAACAATTGCCGCCTACTCGGATCCGATCCACGTCTGGGATCTCAGAAAGGTCCGCCGCAAGCTCAACGAGATCGGCCTGGACTGGGATTCACCCCCTCTTCCGCCTGAGAATCCGAACTGGTCTGACGGCCCGCTGCAGCTTCAAGTTGAATTGGGACCCTTCTCGTCTGATAGCGCCCTGAATCGGTCGCTCTGCTTCAGTTCACCAGTCCAGGCGATCGTTTCACGCACCGACCGATCTTGAGAATCCACCTCGCCACCCCCGTCTTTCACAAATCTTTTCACCCCGTGGCGAAGTTTTGATCCAAACGGAGCATAGGTAATAGCCCGGACAGCGCACCGGCCGGTGGTCGATGCCGCGAGTCCTTGGGATGAATGAGCGCTCACTGGAGATCAAACCGTGGACGCCAACATGAATTCAGATTGCCGCACTCTCTCGTTCTTGGGATCGAGATTCTCGCTTGCCCGTGTCATCAGATCGCCAAGAGCCCGTGGCGTCTGTGCAAGCGGACTGCGGTTCGCACGCTGGAATTCCGTCGGTGCTCTGCTGATGGTTACCGCCGGCGTCTTCTTGTGGGTCGGTGGTGAATATGCGCGCCGCTTTGGCCAGAATCGCCTCGAAGAGAGACTCACATATTCCCCCCCGTCCCAGCGCATCCGCAAGCCGTCGCGGACCGCCGAAAACAATAACGAGGCCGCCAGACGACAGCTATTCGTCAACCTCGACGGCACCGCCGTCGTTTATCCGGAGGAAGTTGACGCTCTCGCAACCGCCGACGGAAGCTTCCATACCGAGCTCCCGCTCAATGAGTTGGCAAGTCGACTGAGGATCGATCCCAAATCGATCGCGAAGCTTCGATCGACGAACGAAATCGACCCCGAGGCCGTGCTGTTCCACGCAGTGACCGGTCGGCTCTCCGACCGGAGTAAAGCCCAGTCCCGGATCATGAGAGAGCTCGAATTGCGAGGGATTCCAGCAGCCTCGACCGCCGGCTGTGAATGGGTGACGGTCGACTTTCCGTTCTCTCTGAACGCCCTCAAACGCCCCGATCGCGACCAGAAGTCGGTCCTCGATGCCATCAGCCGCTCGGGTCGCGGTCTTGCGCGAGAGCCCGGGGCGAAGATCAACGCCGTTCCAGTCCCGTCGGTTTCCGAGGCAGGCAAGCCCGAACCATTCGCTTTCGCGGGAGGTTATTTGCCTCTCGAGCCCCGCTCCCGCGAAGATCCTCTGCATGCCGGCGTCGACCGCACGCCCGCAAGGGACTCAGTCGGGCGCCGGTTTCCTGAGGGGTGATGGCAGCCCAAGGGGGCCCGGGCGACGCTGCCCCCCGGCTCAGTCCTCTGAAACAGCACCGTCGTTCCGAACCCAGCGCTCTGGTTCAGTGCGAAACCCCGCCCGCCCGACGCAGCGAACCACCTGCCGGCACCCCGTCTTTCTCGGACGCTCCATCGCCGAGAACGACGAAGCATCAGCCACAGCCCGGCGCTCCGTACTGGAACGGCCGCGCTCAAACCATGTTAACGGCGCAGTTCTCGCGAGTCGCCCCTGCAAGCACCCGCGGCCGTGCCATCGCAGCCCGGCTCCGACCGTTCTTCTGAGCCCAGGCGAGTGCTTCATCCGCCGCATCGAACAGTGAGTATACATTCTCGGCGCACGAAGGAAACGTCGCGGCGCCGATGGAAACGGTCAACGTCGGCGTCTGGCATCCCGCTGCCGTGCTCCCATGGACAACGCGGCAGATATTCTCGGCAACGTGCATCGCCCCCCCTCGCGGGGCGCGAGGCAGCACGGCGACGATCCGGTCATCATCCAGCCGGGCCACGATGTCGCTCGAGCGGATCAAACACCCGACAGTCTGCGCGACGTGCTGGACCAGACGATCGGCTTCGGTTTTGCCCAGCAACTGTTTGATGGCACTCAGCCGGTCGATGGCCACACACACAATCGACAGCGGCTCGCGGTGACGTCGGGCCTGGGAGAGTGCAAAAGGCAAGACCGCATTCAAGAACGTCGCGTCCTGAAGCTGGATCTCGCGATGCCGATCGGCACGCACTGCGTCGCTCGAGGCAGATTCTCGCCTGTCGGTGTGCATCAAGTTGACTTCAGGCCACTCCGTGAACAGCCCCAGGCCCTCCATCGCACACGCTGCCATTGTTCCGATCGTCGTCAGACGCCTGACATCCTCCATCCGGTAGAGTCCGCTGCCTGCCCGCGGCCGAATACGAAGCCGGGCGCAGATCGATGCACCGCATCGCAGCGGGATCTCCAGCAACTTGTGGTTGGACGCGCCCGGAGTAGCGCACTCCGCCGCACCGCCTGTGCCGTTCGTTTCGTCGTGATCATGCGACTCCGCTGACGCCACCAGCTCGACACGGCTCGACGGCACCATCTCGCGGACGATTCTCAGAAGCTCTGCTTCAACCACAACCGGATCGTCCGCTCGGTCGATCGCAGCGGCGAACCGGTGCATCAGGTTCTCAAACTGCCCGTGACCAAGCCGGCGCCCGCGCCCTCCCAAGCGGCACCAAAGCCAATCGCGAGCACCTCGGCCCAATCGCCTGGCCAGACTCGCGAGCTCGGAATTCCGACCTCGTGCGGTCCCACGAATCCCGGCCGCACTGCCCTTCCACGATCGATCCACTTCATCATCTTCCACGCTCTCGGGTCGCGCTCGGGGACGATCCGATTCGATCAATTCGCCAGGCGCGGTCGGACATCACGGTTTCGGGCATCGATTGGTACCATTGAAATAGTCGTCGATCCGTCGCGGAACCCATTACATTGACATCCGAACACCACTGAGGTGGCCGAACTGTCACAGCTCCTTGTAGTTGTCTAGATAAGCAGTAAACAGCAACGTTCTGATCGCGGGTTATCCGGAAGAACGACCCTGCAACTTGGCCGATCGCATGACCGCTTCATGACCACGTCGTGGCGCCGAATCGGTAGCAAGTCCCGTACCGCCAACGCGGTACCCCTGGTTTTCATAAATGAGTCTTGATGGATGGTGTCCTTTCGAGCGGCGAGTGAGCGGGTCGAGTTCGGATCGTCTTCCGGAGCGTATCACGGGTCTCTCAGGCGCCGAGATCAGTGATTCTCCCCGGTGGAAACTTGCTGAATACCGTGCTTTTAGTCAACTTTAGGTCATTCTCGCTGACTCGGTTCAATCCGGCTTGCCAGGATGGTCGAAAAGAGTCAGGATGCGGTCACTTGTGTTGATCGCGTTCAACACGCTCAAGCACTGGGCTTGGCTGAATCCCGCCGAGTCGCCCGTCCTCCGGGGCGTGGAATTGTTGCAAATCCTTACACACCAAGCTCTTGGTGAGGTTTATCCACGGCTCGGTGAAGTGTGCACTCACTCAGGCAACATTGAGCGAGCGAGGCGGGTCGAGAGTCGAGAACGACGCTCGGCCTGATGAAACTCGAACGCGTTCGTGAGACTACCGCCCTTCGCTCCGCGAAGGGATTCCAGCCTGAAAATAGTCGCCCTTCGCTCCGCGAAGGGATTCCAGCCTGAAGAGCACGGCGGGGTCTAGGCCAGGGGCAAGGCCAGGACAGGGCATGCGAGGCCGTTACAGATGCTGAAACGAAGGCGACGGATCCTCTCAACGGTTGCAGCCTGCCTGTGTGGCACTGGCTACGCCGGTGCTCACCGGAAACGAAGGCGGTGGATCGTCCCAACGCTTGCAGCCTTGCTCGCGGGTCTGGTCGGCAGTGCGCCGGGTTGCGGCTCCGGGCCGGCGGCCTGGCGTCTGCCCAGCGTGACCAAAATCTTTTCGCCGCAGCCCCTGGTCGACAATCCCCTTCTTGTTCCTTCGAGCGATTTCGAGAACGTCTGGAACAAGTCGGTCGCCGTCATCGACAAGTACTTTGACATCGAGTCCGAGAATCGCCTGTCGCGCACAATTCGTACGCAACCACAGATGGGCGCGACGATGCTTGAGCCGTGGGCGCTTGACTCGGCGACTTTCCAGGACCGATTCGAGGCAAGTCTTCAGACGATTCGCCGCTGGGCTGTGATCCACGTTGATCCAGCGCCGACCGGCGGGTTCCGCGTCAAAGTGGAAGTGTACAAGTTCCTGGAGGACATGCCCAAGCCGGACAAGCAGGCGGCCGGCCGCGCGGTCTTCAATAACGATTTCCCGGTGAATCGCACCCGGGAAATTATCGGCCCCGTCCCCGCGCCCTTGGGTTGGATACTTCGGGGACGGGACCTTGATCTCGAGCAGGCAATCCTCACCGGCATTCGAGACGCACTCTTTCTCTGACGGCTAATCGACGTTCGTCTCAGTACGCGTTGAACGTCCAGTAGGCGCCCAGACCCGCAATTCCCATCCAGCGAATCGTGGGGTCAAGCAGCGCCGCGCGGTGTGCGGGGGAATTCATCCACATCGCACCAATATTCCCATATGACCCAAACGCCGCATTCTGCCGGCGCGCCGGGCCCATGACGAAGTGACCCATACCGCGAGCCGCTTGATGGTTGTTGTTCTCCGCGGCCCAACTCGAGAGATTCGGGTCGTGACCAACCGCCGGCAGTCCATAGGCCGCCCGAGTCGTATTCAGCCAGCTCAGAAAGCCGTAAGGATCGCCGTACTCGACCGCTGCCGTCGCGGGTGCAGCCGCTGTCGTGGCAGCACTGGAATCAGAGGCTTGCGTAACCTCCGGCGCCGCTGGCTGCGCAGCAACTGGCTGGGCTGCAACCGGCTGGGCCGCAACAGGCTGCCCAACCACCTGATACACAGGAGCGGCCGCAGGCTGGTAAGCCTGCGTCGTTTGATAAACTTGAGGAGAATACGCCGAACGAACAACTCGCCCAAACAGCCCACGCCTGTAGTAATAGGTCGGTGTGGTCGCTTGGCCGCTAGTGACCGTGGGTGCGGTCGTGTTGGAAGATGGATAGTAATAATAGGTTTGGGCTTCCGAGACCGCGGCACACGACACGAAAGCCGCAGATCCGAGCCACACACGCAGGACCAATCTCATCCAGGTTGAGTTGTGGTTCCTTGAGCGATCAGTTGTGCTCTCCAATGGACAAGTCTCCCAGTAGCAACATGAGTAGGAGACGCTCCACGCGGCTCCAATCCGTACGGCGAGTTCACCCGAATCCGGGAAGAGTCCGTTCCAGGCTCCCAGCCGACCCATGTGAGTCGCCAAGGATGGGATGTCTTTCCCCGAAATGCAACCCCCTTCTGGGATGTTGAAAAAAAACAACATCGTGACAGTTGCTCTTGCATCATCATATCGAAATATGTACTTATATTTAGTATGCCGAAATCACGATTCAAACAATGGGTTGTCTGCCCTCAGCGCAACTACAACGCGAGCCAAGATAAGCGTGGCGCTCAGGCGATCAATAAATTGTTCAACAAAGGCCCCCGTCGCGCTCAGTTGAGCGATTACAACCAACCGGTCCGTGACCCCGCTCGCCCGCGCCGGCTCACGAAGGAATTCGTCGAGCGTTCCCGCGTGCCGAACACATCGAACCGCGGCGATGTAAAGGCTCAGGACAGGAGACTTGCGACGCAATGAAGTGCAAAAACCCTGACGTCCACGCCCGTGGAAAAATGAGCTAAAAGAGGAGTGTCGGTCTTTTGGATATTCCAGGTATTTAGGATGGTTTCGTCGATCGAGTGAATTTCAGCAGACTGAATAGGATAGGGCCGATGACTGACTCGGCCCTGATAGAGGCGGGTTTTTCCCACCGCGTAGAGGATGTATCGTTCGATGAGGAAGTGTTCGAGGCTTCCGGGCTGAGCGGTTCGGGCCGGCCCAAAGGGAGTCGCGCGAATCGCGTACGAGGCAGGTAGGGGCCCGGGCCATAGGCGCACACCGGCATAGACGATCGATGAGGAGTTTCCGGCCTCCGGGTCATCCACCGGCACGTGCTCGACGAACATATGCGCTCGGTGGTACGGCAGACGGAAGAAAGCCCGAGCCAGGCGGACAGCGATCGAGTTGGCGGCCTCCAGGTTGAAGAACCAGACACCCGGGTCGCGATCGCCCAGCCGGACATAAGTTCTCAGATTGGTCTCGTGGAAGCTGGATAGCCCCCAGACCGGCGGAATCCCCACCGGGCGAACACCAGTCATGGTAAACGGCACCAACCCGACGTAAGCCGTCCCTTCGAACAGGTCAAGCTCGAGCTGCGGCGGAACAAGACGCCTCAACGCCTGGGCGTCAACCGCCCAGTGGAGGAACAACAGGTCTCGCCACTTTTGCCGCATCACCGCCCACTCCTGTGAGCGGCCCGTGGAGCTCGGACGATCGATCGTGGAAGATGATCCGGTTTCGGACGAAAGTGCATCGGTCGAGCGCAAGCGGTCAGACATCATTTGTACGCCCGGTGTTGATAAGCCACCGCTCTCGAGCCTGGAGGCGGGGAAGTCCTCCGGATCGCCCCAGCGTGGCGGAATGATTCAGTAGTCGCTCGCGCTAATGATCTCACTCCCTTTTGTCGTGCTCAATGCGCGCGAGACCCGGACATTGATCGAATTCTTGCTAAAGCGGACCGCACCGTCGCCCATGGCCACGTTGACACCCGAGGAATGCCGGCTTCGCGCGGCGTAGTTGTCGGGGAGGGCCGTGGTCGCGCCCACGCAGGGTGGATTAGGAGATTGGTTGATGCAGTAGTATGGGCTGAAGAGTACGTCGGGGAACGAGCTGTTCGGGGCCAGGAATGTCTCGAAGGTGGCGGCGTCACCCCACCAGGAAAACCCACGCAGGTCTTGCCCCTGGCCGACGATGACTTCGGATGCGAGCAAAGTTTCGCTAAGCCCGTCGAGGAAGCCGTTGAAGCCGATCGTCGGTTGCCCCGGCTGGTTGTGGTCCCCTTCGGGAGAGCCGATGTCAACGAATGGGGCGCCGGCGAACTTCACGTCCTGGAAATCAACCTGACTGACGATCGAGTTTCCGAAGTTGACGGCGTAATTCTGCGAGGTGCAAGCAAAGTTGTTCCCGTTGGTCGTGGCCGTGATCGGAGTGTTGGTCTGATCGCTCGGGCAGAGATACGAATGAATGAATGTTGACGTGACGGTCTGATTGGCGACGCCGAAGTACCTCAAATTGAGGTCGTACGCCGTGGGCGCGCCGCAGCGCGTTCATTCCACAACAGTTCCACGAGTTGTAAAGAGGCTGTTGTTCGAGGTGCGGTAGGACATAAACGAGCCAGGTTCCCCAGCAGCACCCTTTCTTGCCGGGCGGCAGAACGAGATGGGACATGTGATACTGGTGCATCGCCAGCCCAACCTGCTTGAGGTTGCCCGCGCATTGTGATCTTCGCGCGCTTTCGCGTGCAGACTGCACCGCCGGCAGCAGCATGGCCATCACGACGGCGATAATTCCGATCACCACCAGAAGCTCGATCACGGTGAAGCCACGCTGCCGGGAATTCATGAAGTTGGCCTCAGACTATGGAGCGCCCGAGGACGGGCTCAAGCTCAGGTCGAATCGAAAGCGATTCGGCCAGCCATCGCTCACGTCGACTTGCAGCTTGGTTTTTGCATTGTATTGCTCAGGGAGCAGTTCCATCATTGGCCGCGGAGATCGATCGGTCTGGCCCTTGGCGGGCGGTGCCTGCACCCCGGAGCTCACGTAGATTCTCACCTTGTACGTCCCGGGCACGGGGCCATCACGTTCCAGGATCGTGAACGATCCCCTACCGACCGTGGCTCCCACGGCCGTTCCTGATTCATACGTTTCCGGTTCGAAAAGGATCGCTCCCGCCGAGATGGGCTTCCCGTCGCACGTCACGACTCCCGTCACAGCTTGGCGATTCAACCCGTCGCCGGCGCTGCACCCGGTGACCGCCGCAAGCGCGAGCATCGTTATCGCTGCGCGACCGTACTTGTTCCGCCGTCGCCCGGTCGTCTGACTCAACCGCATATTGAGCATGAAGTCGGCTCGGTGCTCCGTTCGAGGCTGGCCGGGGCATGACGCTCGTCCGCCTATCGGTTGAACGATACGCAAATTCGCAATCGCCTTGCCAGCCCTCTTTGGGCCAGTGAGTTCGCGCGCTCATTCACCTGATTGGATGTCCGGGCTTGGTTTTGCCCAGAAAGTTGAACCCGCCGGCTGGCTCCCGAGCAGAGAAGATCAGCAAAAATGGCGTGTGTTGATTCGCACCTGGAAAGCGCTGGATGCGAGGGCTTTTCTTTCATTCAGATCGTTCGGCCCTCTTCTGCCGCATTTCTTGGAAAACTCACGCACGGCACCTGTGTCACGGCAAGTTCAGTTCTTATTCACCATACTGCGCGAGGAGCATGAAGATAAATTTTCGTCTCGAATTGTCACCCGACGACCGTGCATTCGGCTCTGGCATCAGTCCCGGCCACGGCAGCGGGGCCGGACCGCAGGAAACCCCGCGGCGCTCGTTTTTCCGTCGCGGAGCCGTTGCGATGGCCGCGGCCGCTGCAGCTTGCGCGGGCGCAGCTCGATGCCCAGACCGGGAACCCGAACTACCTGCCCAGTCTCTATCGCAACGAAAACGTCCGTGAGTTCGAGGCGATCAGGGATCACGAGAATGCCCACGTCGCGTTCTTGGTGGACGCCTTGGGCGCCGCCGTGCGCCCAAAGCCCACCTTCCAGAATCTCGTTCAGCCTAACCTGCTCGCCTTCGCCGAGACCTCTCAGGCACTTGAAAACACTGGAGTTGGCGCCTACCTCGGCGCGGCCCCGATCATCAAGAGCAGCGACTACCTGGCCGCCGCCGGCTCAATCCTCACCATCGAATCGCGGCACGCGGGGTACCTGAACGTTCTCCTGAACGACATCATGACTCAGAACGTGTACGGCAACAACCAGAACTTTGATATGCCGCTCTCTCAAGTGCAGGTCGTGGCACTGGCGGGACCGTTCATCACCAATTTGAACGGCGGCCCTCCCTTGCAATTCTCGACGACCCCGTCCTACGAGAACGACATCGCGATCCTCAACTTCGCGCTGGCGCTCGAGTACCTGGAAGCCGAGTTTTACAACCTCAATGTCCCCAGATTCACTAGCTGAAACCCGCGACCGAAGGAGACAATTCAATGTTAGATCTACGGCAATTAGTGCGCTGGATTGCGCTATCCGCTGGGTTGCTTGCATCGCCACCAGCGAGGTACGCGCCCAGTCCGCGGTGCCCGAATCCCAACTTGAGACCTTCCTGGGTCTCCAGCAGGGTGATCTGGCGAGCTTGAACAACGGCCCCGTGATGAATGGTTCGGCAATTGAGCAGACCATCTCGGTGCAGGCCGGCGCGACGCTGTCTTTCAATTACACGTTCATGACAAACGAGCCTCTCTCCGGGGGGCTGGCTCAGATCAACCCGTTTGCTTTCATCACGGCCGCGCCGCTTTCCGACTTCGCGGACGTATTCTCGCCGCTGGTCCCGTCGCCGTCCCCGGTTCCCTTTGCGAGTTGGACCGGCAACACGTCATTTTCGGAGACGTTCACCACCGCGGGCACGTACAGCCTCGGCATCGGTGTCGTGAACGTTACAGACAACATGTTCACTTCCGGACTCCTGCTCGATAACTTTCAACTGAACGGAGTGAGCATTCCCAACGGCAGTTTCGAGACCGGCGACTTTACCGCCTGGACGACAATCGGAAACGCGAGTGTGATCGGGTCGTATTTCGGAAACGGTGCGCCCGACGGAGTCTTCCAGGCATCTCTTTCGACCGCGAGCGTCCCCGAACCTTCGTCCTTGATCTTGCTCACAGCCGGCGGTCTGGGCGTCGGAGCGGCCCTCGTTTGCCGGCGGATGAGGAGAACACCTCACGGCTAAGCCGAGAAGATTGCGGCGGCAGTGTGCGAAGACGCATTAAGCCCGACGCGGGGCTATCTGCTCGAGTGCCGCTCCGGACGGTCAAAAAAAATGAGAAAGTTGAACCCGCTTCGCTGCGAGCGTGCAGGTACAATCGGATATTCACAAACTCGAAGCGTCGGGCATCTGCCCGAAATGCGACCTTGAGGCAAGGCACAATGGCAGTTGCGGCGAGCGACCGGCAGTTGCTCGAACAATTCGTGAAGGAGCGAGACTCGGCCGCATTCCGGGGTCTGGTGGTCCGGCACGGCCCGATCGTGCTGCAGATGTGTCGCGGCGTGCTTCACGACGCACACGACGCAGAAGATGCGTTCCAGGCCACGTTCATGGTGCTCGTGCGCAAGGCGCGGTCAATCCAGGATCCGGACTCGCTCGGGGGATGGCTTCGCGGAGTCGCCTATCGCACCGCCCTTCGGGCTCGCTGCCGCGCAGCGCGACGGCACGTGATTGAACGGACGCGGGCCACGATGGTCCGTTCCGAGACTGCTCCTGCAGACTTTTCACCCGACGTGCGGCAGATGGTCCGGACGGAACTGGAACGGCTGCCCGATTCTTATCGCGAGCCGGTGACCCTCTGCTACCTCGAAGGCCTCACGCATCAGGAGGCGGCCCGACGGCTCGGCTGGCCGGTAGGAACGGTCAAAGTACGGCTCGTACGGGGCCGTCGGTTGCTGCGCGAACGGCTCGATCGCCGAGGAGTGAGCCTCGGCGCCGGACTCTTGTTCTTACTCTTGGATCCCCGCAAGGCACGCCCCGTTCCCGAGGCGCTGGTTGAATCGACGGCCCGCGCGATGATGATGGCCGCGAAGGGACGCCGTGCCGCGATCGGCTCAGAGTTCGCCGTTGCGCTCGAGCTGGCCGATTTAGCGCTGCGGCCGGCCACCGCAATTACCTGCAAGTTCGTGCTCCTCGCAGCGCTCGCGACGGCCGTTGTTTTCGGTCTATCGGGTCCGGCCGTCCGTGCCTTCCACGCACCTCTTTCAAATGGTATCGACCCGGCGTCGCTGCCGGCCAATCTGACGGACATACTAAACGTGGATTGCGAATAACCCTACCCGGCAACCGCCCTGTGTGTGCAGCCAAACGGAGTTTCTGATTCGGCGACAAAAGCCTCGCAAGCGGGCGCAAATTTCTTGATCGCCCCGGACCGCTACGCTGATCCGGGTCCTTGCTGCTCGAGTATCGATTTTTGGGCAAACCAGGGGTAGATCGACGGCAACACCAGAGTGGTCAAGAGCGTCGATGTGATGATTCCACCGATGACGACCGTCGCCAGCGGCCGCTGGATTTCAGCTCCCGGTGTGGTGGCCAGCGCCATCGGGATAAACCCCAGTCCGGCGACGAGCGCCGTCATGAGAATCGGGCGAAGCCGGACAACGGCCGCTTCACGCGCAGCCTCGTGGGGCGATTTGCCTTCGTCGCGCAAGTGCTCGACGGCGCTGACCCACACCAGGCCGTTCAAAACGGCGACGCCGAAGAGCGCGATGAAGCCGACTGCGGCCGAGATCGAGAATGGCATTCCACGCAGATATAGCGCGAAGACCCCGCCGGTGGCCGCCATCGGCAAGGCCGGGGCGATCAAGACCACCAGTCGCAAGGAATGAAGCGTGCTGTAGAGCAGCAGTAGAATCAGCAGCAACGTCACCGGGACCACGATCAGCAATCGCCGCGTGGCCGTTTGCAGATGCTCGAACTGGCCGCCCCAGCGAGGGCGGTACAGGTGAGGGAACTTGACCCGCGCGTCGATGGCGGCCTGGGCCTCGGCCACGAAGCTGGCGATGTCCCGCCCTCGCACGTTGACACCCACAACCGCACGATGCTGGGCGTTTTCGCGCTCGACCTCGCTGGGCCCTTCTTCCTTGACGATATCGGTCAGGTCCTTGAGCAGAATCGCTCGCCCTTGGGGATCGACGACCCGGATCAACGCCATCTGCTCGGGGTCTTCGCGCCAAGCCTCCGGCAGGCGAACACGCAGCGGATGCCGTTTGTCTTCCTCGAAGACCGTCCCCACGGTCGTTCCCCCGAGCGCCGCGACCGCGTCGAGAACGTCGGAAGCCTTGATCCCGTAGCGAGCGAGCTGATCGCGCCGGACATTGATGCGCAGCATCGGCAGTCGCCCGGCCGTCGGGTTCTTCACATCGCGGGCACCAGGGATTGTCGACAACACTCGCTCGACCTCCAATGAAAGCCTTCGCAACTCCTTCAGGTCCGGGCCGTAGATGAGCACCGCCACGTCGCTCTTGACCCCCGCGACCAGCTCGTTCACCCGCATCTCGATCGGCTGGCTGAATCCGAACTTCACGCCTGGCACGTGCTCGGTGAGCAATTTGTCCATCTCCTCGATCAGCATGTCACGCGTCAGCCCCGCACGCCACTGGTCCGGCGGCTTGAGCATGGTCCAGACGTCGGTCTGGTGCGCCCCCATCACGTCGTTGGCGATCTCCGGCCGACCGGTCTTGCAATAGACCAGACGCACCTCGGGAATCGTCTTCAGCAAGTTTTCAATCTGGGTCGAAGCGGCCACGGCTCCTTCGAGCGACGCCGACGGAATTCGCACGGCCTCGACCAGCAAGTCTCCTTCGTTCAATCGGGGCATGAACTCACCCCCGAGATGAAACATCGTCGGCACACTGGCTGCCAGCAGCAATAGCGCGATCGCCACCGCGACGACCGGCCGGCGGATAAAGAAATCAAGCACCGGCTCGTACAGGCGCTTTGCCCACCGCAGCATCCATACTTCTTTCTCCCTTGGCCGGCTCGACAGTCCCATCGCGGCCAGCACCGGCATCAGAGTCAGTGAAAGGAGCAGAGAGCCCGCGAGCGCGAAAATCACCGTCAGTGCCATCGGTCGGAAGAGTTTCCCCTCGGTCCCCTCGAGCGCCAGGATCGGTAGGTAAACAATCCCGATGATCAGCTCACCGAACATGGTCGGCTTGCGCACTTCGATGGCCGCGTCCCGGATGATATCGATCTTGGGCCTGGTTTCCCCCTCGTGCGCCAGTCGTCGCACGCAGTTCTCGATCATGATCACGCTGGAATCCACGATCAGGCCGAAATCGATGGCCCCCAGGCTCATGAGGCTGGCGGAGATTCCCAGCCAGAGCATCACGTTGGCCGCAAACAGCATCGAAAGGGGAATCGCCAGCGCCACGATGATCCCCCCGCGCAGGTTTCCCAGTAGCACCAGCAAGATCAAGATGACCAGTGCACCGCCGGCGGTCAGGTTGTGCAGAACCGTGCTCAAGGTCTGTTCGACCAGGTGAGTTCGATCATAGAGCGGCTCGATCGTCACTCCCGGCGGCAGCCGCTTCTTCAGCTCCTCGATTTCCTTCTTCACGCGCTCGACGACCTCACGGCCATTCTGGCCGATCAGCATCATCACCAGCCCCGTGACGATCTCGCCCTGGCCGTCGCGTGTCGCCAGCCCGACCCGGATCATCGGCGCCGTCCTCACCTTGGCCACGTCCCGCACCGTGACCGGCACGCCGTTGCGCTCGTCGATCACGATCGCGGCAATGTCGTCGATCGTCCGTGCCTGGCTAACTCCGCGGATGTATCGGGCCTCGCCTTCGTGAACCAGGTAGCCGCCCCCCACATTCGCATTATTGGATTTGAGCGCCGCGAACAGCTCGGTCATCGAAAGATGGCGGGCCGCCAGCTCATCGGGATCGGGCTCGACTTGATACGTCTTCATCTCACCGCCGTGGGCGTTGATCTCGGTCACGCCCTCCACCCGCCGCAACTGGTACGCGATGAACCAGTCCAGCAGCGTGCGCAGGTCCATCGGCGTCAACCCGGATTCCTTCGTCGCCTTCACCTGGAACTGAAAGACCTCCCCGAGCGCCGTGGCGATCGGCCCCAGCATCGGCGTGCCATAACCCGCCGGAATCGCCTCGGCCGCACGCGGAAGCCGCTCGCCCACAAGTTGACGAGCCCGGTAGATGTCCGTCCCCTCCTTGAACACGACCGTGACCACCGAAACTCCGAACTTGGAGATCGAGCGAATCTGCTCGACCTCAGGCAGCCCGCTCATGGCCCCCGAGACCGGAAACGATAAGAGCGAGTCCACCTCCACCGGCGAAAGCGCCGGCGCTTCCGTGATCACTTGCACCTGCACGTTCGTGAGGTCGGGCACCGCGTCGATCGCCAGATGAAGCGAGGAGTAAACTCCCATGCCGGCGACCAGAACAGTGGCCATGATCACGAAGAACCGGTTGTTGAGCGACGATTGGATGATCGAGTTCAGCATCGTGGCACCCGGGTTCTGGACTATTCTTCCTCATCGCTCTGATTCTGCAGAATGAGCTCGCTCTTGAGCATGAAGCTTCCTGCGGAGACAACCTTCTCACCCTTTGCCAACCCCGCCTTCAGCACCACGCGGTCGTTCGTCGTGGGCCCGATCTCCACCGGACGCGGCGAGAAAGTGTGTTCGCCGGGCGAATTCTTCACCGGTATGAACACATAGTTCTGACTGTCGATCTCGACCACCGCGGCGGCCGGTACGGTGAGGACCGACTCGGTCGACGAGCTGTCGAGGTGGATCTGCACGAACATCCCCAGCTTGAAAAGGCCGTCGGCATTCTCCGCCTGCGCGAGGACCGGCACCGTGCGTGTCTGGGCGTCGACCGTCGCACCCACCGAAAGTAGCCGCGCCGAGAATTCTCGGCCGGGATAGGCTTTCGCGCTCAGGCGAAATGTGCCGTCCGTGATCTTGGGAAGCTTGGCGACGTTCACCTCCGAGACGTTGGCCGTCACCCACACAGTGCGCAGATCGGCCAGCACGAAAAGAACGTCGTTCAGTTCGGCCTTCTGGCTCCGAACCGCGGTCGTCGTCTTTCTGATGATCGTCCCGTCAAAGGGCGCCGCGATCCGGTACAGCGTGACGTCTTCTTCGCGTGCGAGGCTGATGGCTGAATCGGCATGGTCGAGCAGATCTTGAATATCCTCGGAGACCCCCAGGATGCGTAATCGCAGCGCCGCATCGACGACCGTCGCTTCGGCAAGCTGTACGCCCTGTGCGGCCAGCCGCTTCTCCCATTCCGCCTCATACTGCACCTGCTCGATCGCCGCTTCGAGCTTGGCCTGAATTCCCTCGCGCGTATGCCGCGCGACCAGGGCCGGATGCTCGCCCACGATCTCCTTCCTGAGCAGGTAGGCTTGTTTCTGCTCCTCATGGCTGGCGATGTCAAACTCGGCATAAGCCTGTAGAAGCGTGCCCCTGTACGTCCCCAGTTGCTTGCCCGCAAACTGCTTTTCGATCACCCGGGCGTCGGTCGAGGAGGTCAGGAGCGGCGGCTTGCCTTGCGGTCGAGGCGGCTGCTCGATGTGCTCGTCATCATCCGACAAGGCACTTCGTCGCTCGCTGATTCCGCTGCTTCAGCTCCGGAACCAGCAGGGCGACGTTGGCCGCGATTTCCTTCTTCCAGCCATGCTCGAACCGCGCGGTCGAAAGCTCCCGCTGCTTGGCTCGCAGGTTCAGTCGCGCGGTGCCGATGTCCGGGCTGTCCAGCGTAACGAGTGTATCGCCCCGTTTAACCGGCTGGCCCAGCTTGGCCTTGGCCTCGCGAATGATCCCCGCCGAACGCGGGCGGATCTCGACCTGCTCGTCCATATTCGCCTGAATTTGCCCGACCACCGACACGCCCGTCGTAATCTTGTCGACGCGCACGTCCTCGATCATGATTTTGGCCACCGCAAATTTGGATTCATCGAGCGTGACGGTCGTCACTCGGCCCAGCGGCGACTGCGCGGCTTTGCCGGCACCGTCCTTCCCCGGCTCTTGCGCAATCGGGGCTTTCGACACGGGTTTCGCCGGTTTTCCCAGCAGCCGGTCATATGCGAGATAGGTCATAAACGTCGCTACCAAAAGGCCGATTCCAATCCAGGGCAGGGCAGTCCGGATCGTTCGTTTGCCCCAGGCGCGTTCGAAGAGTGCAACAGACATCGGAATTCCTCCCACCTCACTCGCCTGTCCGACGAGATCCCTTCTGTTCGAGAAGAATCACGGGCGGCCCGAAGTCGGCCTATCGCTCGCCCTTCACTGCGCCGGCTTGCCAGGAGGCTCCCCCGGCGAAGGAAGCGCCGCGCGTTTGCGGCACTAGACTCTCTAGCCTGCCATCCCGCACCACTTGATCGCGCTCGCGCAAACCCGTTGCAGCGTGGCCCGCGCGCGGCTCGTTTACACCCACACCCGCGCCGAAGTAGAAAGATGGGCACGCGGGTCGGCCAGATCAGCAGTTCCAGCGCTGAAATAGGGCCGTGCGCTGCGCGCGCAATCCCCCGCAGAATGAGTCTCGCCCCGCGAGAACACCCACCGCCGCGCCCCCGCCCCAGGTGCGGGAGGCAACCAGGGCGCCCGCGATCGAGCCGTCGAGCGCCAGTTGATCGATCAACTGCAGCAAGCCGGCCGTCTGAACGAACGGCTCGCTTCGCCAGTCGTCCGGCACCAGTCCGTCACCAACGTGCGCGTGGAGCGCCGGGCCAGAGCCCGGCCGATGGTGGTCGTCATCCGATCGCTGATGGGGATTCGCACCGTCAAGCTGCGGCAGAAACCAGTGCCAGTGCAGCAGCGTGATGTCGGCATCCAGTTCGGCTGTGGGATGCCACCGCAGCAGATGATCGTGATGAGCACAGACCTCGCCCGTACCGTCGTGATGGCGAACGTTGTGATAGTCCGCCTGCGGCAGGGGCACGTGAATCACGCTCAGAATCACGACCCCGATTAACAGGATGCGCAACCCCGGTGATTGGTCTCCGCGCCGCGCCGTCACGACAAAGCCCCGATTCCCTGATTTCGAATAGGTGGGCAATCGCTGGTGGCTAGCTTGGGCCGGGCGAAGGCAACATCCGGCCGGGCGCCTCCAGCATCACGTCCTTTATTATGGAGCAGGATACGGGCTCGGTCAAGCCAGGCGCAGTCTGCGCAATCGTTCACCAGCTTCCCTGGGCCGTTTCCCCGCCCCATGAACCGCCTGCCGTCGCCGGCTCGGGCTCCGGCCCGGGACCAGGCAAGGGAGCGGCCGTCGCGGCATTCTCGAGGATCGCGGCCGCGGCTGCCGTCGCCGCGGCGGTACCGAAGCTGATGCCATCCCACGCAGGAGCGGCCGCCCGGACAGCCCGCCGCCGTTGCTCGGCCATCTCCGCAGCTTGTTGCAGCATGGCTTGCTGCATGGCGGCGTAATAGACTTGCCGCGCGAGCTGCGTGGCGGCTCCGGCATACTGGATCGATTGCTCGTAGTTCTGCGATTGCAGAAGCTGCTCGGCCTGCATGAGCTGGGATTGCGCTCGACCGGTGTCGGTGTTGATCCCCATCCCGGCGTAGCCTTGAGCTTGCCTAATGGCCTGCGCACCATTGCCGATCTCGGACTGAGCTTGCGCGGCCAGGCGAATGTCTTCGCGAGCAAGCTCCTCTGACCGCTCGAGATCGGCCGCGGCATCGCGCACCTGTGCCAGCAACGAAGCCGCAATGCCCCGCGGCTCTTGCATCGACAGGGCGATCCGATCGAGCGAATCGGCAGCGGCCTGGTAATGCTGGTTGGCCGCAAGCCGGTCTTCCGCATGACTGGAAAGCAGCGCATACACTCGGCTGGCCGTCCGCCTGGCCGTCTCGAATTCGCCGTTCAACTGCTCGAAATTCTTGATGTCCTCCTCGGCCTGCGACTGGGCGATCGATACATTCTCGATCGCCTCGGTAAGGCTTTGCCGCAAGGCGGGCCAGTCGGGCCGGGGCCTGGCTGAGCGCAGCAGGATCTCCTGCCTCATTTGCTGTGCCTTGGCCAGGCTGTCACAAGCCACCTGGCCGATCACCGCTTCGTTCTGCCGGATCAGAAGCTCGGCCGCTCGCTCGCGCGTCGCGAGCTGCTCGATGAGCGTTCGCGACTCGTTGGCAGCGGCGACCAGCGAATTGAGCTGCTCCCCCAGCCCCGACATGAGTCGCAGCACGATCTGCTGCTGACGGGCCAGTTCTTCAAGGATTCGAGCGCCCTTCAGATATTCCTGGCCCTTGCTCGACGCGGCCGCGGCGGCATCTTGCACCTGGCGATCAAAGGTGCCCAGAAGCCCCTGGGCCTGCTCGATGTTGCGGGCCACCGCGCTCCACGACTGGGGCGCATAATCACGCTCCAGGTCGGCCTGATAGGCCTCGGCCTGCGACATCGCCGCGCGAAGTCGCTCGGTTTCGCGCAACCGGGCCGCAGGGTCGCGATCGCAAAAGGCTCTTGCCTTTTGCACCTGTTCAATCGTTGTCTGCGCTTCCTGAACCCGCCCTTGAGCCTCGCTCAAGGCGGCAGCCCCAAGCTCGACATCACCGTCGCGCAGGGCTGCGATGACGCGGGCTTGGGCCGTTTCACCCTGGGAAAGGGCCGCATCGGGGTTGCCCCCGCTCTCAAGCAGCTTGAGCCCCTGCGCCGTTGCGCCGCCACCTGCTTCCGGATCGTCTCCAGCGTGACCTTGACTCCCCTGGCTTCTCCACACAGCGATGCAACCCGCTCGATCCGGCCCAGCAGACTGTCGGACTTTGCGTGCAGCTCCTCCAGCACCTTCTGCGTCCCCAGCGGATCGGCGGCCATCCTCACGCCGGCCTTGTCCTCCGCGGCGCTCTGCGCATCGACCTCGCCCTGATAGGGCTCCGTCGGCAAGTCAAGCTTCGTGAGAGATTCGACCCCGGCCTTCAGCTTGGGCCGCGCGGCTTTGAGCGCGCCCAGCACCGTGGCTGCCGCGCCGTGGGCGCGTTCCAGCCCGTCGACCGATTTGCCGATCTCCTCCGCCTGCTTCTCGATCTCCTCGAACGAGCCCTTCTGCTTGATCAGGTTTTCAGCCTCCGAGAGCGTCGCCTGTGAAAAAAGCGAGCCCGACTTCTCCGCGAGCTTCTCTGCCTTGTCCAGGACCTCCATGATCTGCAGCCAGCCATCCCAGAGCACGTCGCTTGACTGCTTGGCCGATTGATAGAGCGCCTGGGTCTCTCCAGCCATCGGCTCGCGGAATTCAGGCGAGGTCGGCAGCAGCGTGAGCCGTTCCTTGAGCGCGTCGAGGTGATCCATCACGTCGACGGCCTTCGACTTCACTTCCTTGATCCGGCCCGCCACCCGCGAATGGGCCCGCCGATACCCCCACCAGAGCGCACCGGCAATCATCAGCAGAACGGCCCCCACGATCGGAACCACCACCGCCAGCCCCGTCATCCAATCCGACTGCGAGTGCGACCGCCACCACGTTCCGCTGCGGCGCGACCGCCGCCCCTGTTGTAGCAGGCACACGCCGTGTGCCGGCCGAGCGAGCCGTTTCTTCGGTGTTTGCAGGCACCCGCCGTGTGCCCTCCGCCGTCTTGGTCTGCGCCGGGCTCTTGCTCGAACCCGACGCCGTGATCTTCACCGGCGCGCGCGCTGTCAGATCGTCGTGCGCAGCAATCGCATCATTCGTCTCGTTGAGCAGACCCGAGAGCAGCGCCGCCAGCCCCTCGGGGTACTGTTCCTTCGTCGCGAACCCAATGAACACTGGGATCAGATCGCGTTCGATCTTGGCACGCGTCAGGCCAAACTGGTTCTGCAGCACCGCCCCGGGATGAACGGCGATCTGGCTGTTGTCAACCGCCAGAACAATCAGGATCGAGCGATCCGCGTCAAACGGTCGCCGGCTCTTGGCGGCCTCGTTGCGCCAGAGATCAAAGAGATCTTCGGCGTATCGCATCGCAGCTTTTGGTCCCGGGCCCGCTTCCTTGACCACCACGACGTAATACGTCTGGGGCGACGATCGCTCGAGTTGATTGATCTGTGATCCGATCGCCCGATAACGATCGGGCACTCCGGAGACATACACGTGTTTGTCGCCCAGCGACGGAAACGGCGTCTTCTCCTGTGCGACCGCCGTCGAGCCCCAGCAAAGAGCAAGGCCGGCGAAGAAGCCGGCCCAGCCGATAGGGCGTGTGAAGATGATCATCATGCCTGCTCGATTGTCAGTTGCGACTCTGGAGTTTGAACGAGTTGAGGAACCGCTCGCTGTCATCGGTCGGGAATTTGGTCTTGGGCGCGACAACGATGATCTGGTAAAGCCTGGTCCCGACCACGTAAGCTCGCACCCGCGCCATCGGGCCGTCCGGCTCAGCCGTTTCGATCTGGTATGACCAGCCCACGGCTCCCTTGAGCATCGCTTCCTTTTCGCCCACCACCTTCCCCTGGATCACCTTCTCGTCGCTGGCCCGAGCCGCCTTGAGAACGCCCGACGATCCCTTCTTTTGTGCGGTGCGACTGAGATCCTGGTACTGGACGATGAATCGACTCTCCTCGTGCTCCGCGGTGAGGATCTCGACCCCCTTTGACCCGAGTAGCCCATCGTCGTCGTGGCTGGGGGTCGGATCGCCCGGCATGTTGATCGTGAAGCCTCCCGCAGCCGAATTATAGCGCTTCCACGAGATCCGCTCCGGCCGGGGAGTTTGCGCGGCAGCAGCCGCGGCGCGGCTCGGACGAGTCGGCGCTACACCTCTGCCTGGCATGCGGCCTGCCTGCCTGGTTGCGGCCGCCGCGCGGCCTCGCCTGGGTGCGGTCGCCGGCGCGTCATCTGTCGAGGCGACTTCCGCTGCCTTGGCATTCGTGAGCTTGAATGATTGAAAGAACTTGTCAGGGTCGGTGGGGTCGACAAGGCTCAGCGGGCACTTGGCCATGACGATGAAGACTTTGGGGCCGACCATCACCAACCGCGCTTCCACCGCCACAATGGTATTAGAGCTCGGGATCGCGAATGTCCACCGGCTCATCCTCCGCGGAAAGCCCTGGAACTTGTCGTCGGCTCCTTTGTCAATGGCCTTGCCGTTGTCCTCTTTGATAAAGCCCTCGCCCACGCCCGCAGCATCTCGACCTTCTTTTCATCGGCCGCGTTGCCTATCTCGGGACCGTATTCCAGTATCGTGGCGGAGTAAGACCCGGCGGGGGTCGTGCATTCGAAGGCGTGCACTTTGAATGAGATTTTCTCCGTCTTCACCGTATTGGTTGCCTCTTCCGGCTTGCCGGGCATGAGCACGGAGAAGCCGGCGCCCTTGGGCTCGAACGGCTTGAACACCAGCTTGGGACGCTCAACTACCTTGAATGATTCGAAAAAGGTCGCGAGGTCTCGGTCGCTTGGCGCGGGCTTGTCCTTCGCCCTGACGACTTGCAGGTTATACATGAAGTCCGGACTCCTCAGGATGTATCGGGAGTTCACAACCCTGGTCTCGCCCCCTTGCGGCGCTGTCATCTCGTAGACATACTCCCGACCGGGGTGCCCCGCGTTCACGAGCGGCTTCTCGGACAAAACCTTCGCGATCTTGTCCAAACTTTCGCGCATTTCCTTGAACGATTGTGCTTCCTTCCCCTTGGTGATCGGTGGTGAGTTGACGACCTTGATCACAACGTAAGTGAACTCGCCCGCCTTGGTCATGATTGTGCCGTTCTCGGGCGAGCCGGCCACCTTTATCTTCGGCTCCATGCGTGTGCCCGGCATGGAAACCGAAAACCCCACGGGCGATGTGTACGTCAGCCATTTCGGTGCATCGTCGCCCTTCGGTGTCTGGAGCAGCGCCGCCAAGGCGAGAAATGTCAGTGTCATCGACGGGATTCTCCGCAAGGATGAGAAAGGCGTCCCTGACCATGATAGGATTTAACCACGCCGCCACCAGCCTGAAGCGCTCGACCACATCCGGGGCCACCGGGCCTCCAGGCACGCGCCTCGGCCTTTTTTCTCGGGAGCGTCCATTCAGCACCCGAGTATAATCGTCCCATGATAGCAAGAAGTCCCCCGCCGTCCAGTAGCTCGGCGCGGTCATCATCCGAAGTAGCTCAGGCTTTAGCCTGACGTTTAGTGTTCACGTTTGAGGACTCCCCTGTGAGGCGACGAAGTTTCAAAAGATCATTGGCCATGACGTTCCGCGCGTTGCACCGTCCCCATCAAGGCATGACGCGTCGGACCGCACCGTCGTTGGTCGGGCTCGAGCGCCGCGCGTTGCTCTCCCTGAACGGAGTCGGCTCCCCCCTCGTCCAATGGTTTCGGCCCGACGCAAAGGACGGCGAGATCCGTTCGCATTCGCCCGAGGCGGCCAAGGTCAACAAGCAGGTCAAGTTCGTTGACTCCCAGTACAGGACGTACTTCCACCGCGCCTCCAACTTCAAAGGAACTGAGCTTCGTTCTCGAGCAACTGGCAACGGGCCTCAGTCACAAGGCGGCTCACGGCCGATTTCAAGGCCGTCACCTCGAAGAAGGCCAAGGGCATCACGGGCCAGACATTCGTGACCGCACTTTACGTGACGATAGCGGCAAAATTACCGATCTCCGTGGGCCTGGCCTACTGGGAGGGGCAGCTCGCTTCTCTCGACAGTCGCGCACAGGTTCGGCAGCGTTTCACGGCATCGGATGGTCTTCTCCCCGCCCCGCAGGTGATCTGGTCTGATCCGGCGAGCATCACGGTGGGTACTGCGCTCTTGAGCACCCAGTTGGATGCCACGGCCAGCGTGCCCGGCACCTTCATGTATACACCGGCGCAAGGCACGGTCCTCGGTGTGGGCATGGGACAAAAGCTCTCGGTCGTCTTCACGCCAACCGACACGGCCGACTATCCCGTCGTGACTGATTCGGTCTTCATCAACGTGACGGCATCTACGCAGAAAGAATTATCGCTCGGCATCATCGTCCCATCCTATTTTGCGCCGGGCACGGACGGGCCTGGCGGTGTAGGCGACGGCTGGGCCGCGATGACGGCCGCGGCCGCGAAGGTCCCGATCACGGCGATCTTCAACCCCAACAGCGGCCCGCTGCCAGGCTCCCCGAGCCCAACCTACGCCGCCGCCTTCACCCAGCTCGAAACCGCCGGCGGCAAGGTAGTCGCGTACGTTTACACGGACAATGGAAATGCCGGCGGGACTGCTCCCTTGAGCAGGGTTGAGGGCGAGATCTCCACGTATATCTCGCAATATGGAACCTTGATCAACGGTTTCCTTCTCGATGGGACGCTGATCACTCCCTCCACGCTCTCCTATTACGTGGCTCTGCACACTTACATTAAGGGCTTGAGCCAATCGTACACCGTGCTTGCCAACCCCGGTCAGCCCTATTTGAACGGCGTATCGCCGCAGAATTACCTGTCGACTGCCGATGTGTTTAACCTCTTCGAGGGTACCGGTTCAGGGTTTAGCACGTATCCTTTCGCCCAGACCTGGTATGAGAGCGACCCCAGCGACCGGTTCTGGAACACGATCTACGACGTCGCAGCCAACACGGGCGATCCCACCCAGAGCTCCGCGATGCTCGCCATGTTGAGCGCCGCGGTTTCTCTCCACGCGGGCTCGATCTTTATCACGAACCTGGCAGGCGCCAACCCATACGACGCCTTGCCTTCTTACTGGAACCAGGAAGTCTCCGCAGTCGCCGCGCAGTAAATCCCCTGTAGCACGCACACTCCGTGTGCCGTCCGCCTCGTGCTATGAGGACACCTCCTTGACCTACCAGAAGATTGAGATAACGGACACCGATGCCAGAACTTCAGCAGTTGACGACTGGGAAGCATAGAATCAATCTAGCCTGCGCCCGTCGATCTGCTGCTATGCTCCACCCACCTCGGAGAGAACAAGCAACGTACCGGGTATAAAGACTCCGATGGCCATCCAGTACGCCCCGAGGATCCTTCCCGCCCGATCGACCCAATCGGGTTCCGCTCGCCAGCGGCGCTCCCGCGAGCAGTGTCATCCAAACGCAGAAGACGGCGATCCCCGGGTAAGACGCGACACCGGCCAGGAGAGCGAGAATGAAGAGAGGGTTGACGAAAGCGCCGAAAGCGGAGTAGAGCACCGTGCACGCGACCTGAACGACGGCGATCACGATCCCGAGACTTGCGGCTATCGCAGCCATCGTCCCCGGTTGCCGAACGAACCGTCGAAATCGCGGCCGCGGGCTGAGCAAGCGCATCGGAACCAGGGCCAGTGTCAACACCGCGAACAAAGGCAGACTGAGCCACGTCAACGCGACACTATATCCACCAACGAGATCGGGTAACGGAATGCGATTGTCCACCACGGGCGCGAACGGACTGAAATCCTCCGGGACCAGATCGTCCAGGATTGACCAGGATACGACGCCCCCAGAAACGCGGTCGATCCAGAGCGTGATACCGCATGCCAGAGCCGTCGCGGCCACCAGGGCCATCGCATCGACCACTCGAAACCGTCTTCGCGGCGTCGCCGGGTTCCGGACCGCCGGGTTCGTTGGGTCAATCACTCGCATTGTCATCGGGGCCTCCTCTCCGCCGGTCTCATCGAAATCCGTTGGTATTCCTTCCTTCGCAGAAGATAGCGGCGAGTCTCTTTTACTGCAATCCATCGCGTAGGCGGCCAGTCAGAGATCTCATCGGCCATGCTAGTGGTGAGAGTACGTAACCCTGGCCCAGCGTGCCTTATTTCCGATCGTCGGACTTTCCCAAAATGGGTGAGTCAAACCTATTCTGATTCAAGAGCGCCGATTCTCCGGACAGTCACCAGGCGTTCGAAGTCAGACGACTCGACGAGCGCTGCGTGTCGTTCGTCGAGATACGGTCGCATATGGATAGCGACCTTCTCCTCGGTTTCCGAAATCGTCAGCCCAGCCACATAGACCTTCCCGTAAAACCCTAGATCAATCCCACCGCCAGGATTGGATGGCCGATAAGTGCCTCCTCGAAATCGCTTTCGGAATACTCGTCCTTCAGATCCAGAAATTCTAGAACAAGCGGATCTTTGATTCCTTGCTCCGGGGTCAGAATGTCCTCGGGCTTCGCCATCTGTCCCTTTCGCAGCATGGCGGACTTGTCACGCGAAAGGTGTGTCCGCTCATAGAACTGGGTGCCGATCTGGCGGTCGAGCTGACGTACGGTCCATCCGCCCCGCAGCGCCTCGGCTTCGTAGAACGCCCGTGATTCAAACTTCCCGACCGATAACAGGCTGACGTAGTGGGACCAGGAAAGCAGGAATGGAGCCATGCGGGACGGCTGGCCTTGTCGACCAGATTTTTCAGACGCTGTCTGAAAAATGTTCGACGTCGGCCACGTTTGGTAAAATCTTCTCATTTGCGCAAGGTTTACGACCCCGAACCCGCGGCCGAACCTCTTGGTCAAATCGACAGCAAGGCGCGCGACCAGCCGGGTTCCGTACGCCGCGCGCTCCTTTCCCTCCTGCTCGAATTCGACGATCCGTCGACCGATCGCCCAGTAGGTGGTCGCCATCACTCCACCGGCATATTCCCCCAGTGAGAACGTCAGCGCCGGCGGCTGATCGCCACGATGTTCTTTGGCGTCATTTGGTAATCTGCGTTGTTTGCGTACAACACGCAAGCACAACTCTCTTGAATTCGCTGAAGGAATCGTCATAATAGGCGTTTGTGAGTTGCGGGTGACGATCCCGGCACCTCCAAGTGCAATCCCTTCTCCGATTGCACGACCGCGTCGACAAGAGGCGTCTTCGGGTTGCTTTCTGCAAGGCGAGTCACCGCAACCCGCGCCCCGTGAAATGAAAATGGTTGGTACCTCTCGAAGGCCCGTCAGGGAATTTCCGCAATCGGTGTGGCCGCCCGGTAATCCAAGGAGGTGGAACAAAACTCGACCAAAGGGCCCTGTGCGATGCTTCGAACCGATGCTCCTCGTGCACAAGTCCGGTCCCGGTCGAACACGGACCACCAGCTCAGGCGGCTGACCATTCTGCTGGCAGTCGCTATTTCTGCCACATCGCTCTATGCAAGCGTCCCCCACGCCCTCGGTCTCCAGCGGCTCATCAAGTACGTACCTCCGTTTGATGGCAGAGACCTGAGCCTGCTCGACCATCTCGGAGGCGAGCACCGCTCGATTGCCGAAGCACTCGCCGCGGGGCGCGGGTTTGCCGATCCTTTCCACGATCGGACCGGGCCGACGGCATGGATGGGGCCCGTTCTCCCGACACTCCAGGCGTTCTTGCTGGCCCTGGGCGGAATCAGGTTGACCGTCGTCACAATCGCGCTGCTTCAGAACTTCACCTTGGTTTTCACCGGGTGGCTGGTTTTGCGAGCGGCGGCACGATGCCGGTGGCCGCGCGCCCCCGTCGTCGCGTGGTTCCTTTACTACGCAACGACCTGGTCCTACTTCGGAAGCTGCTACCAGTTTACTCACGACGCCTGGCTCATCATGTTGCTGGTGGGAGCGCTGGTCTACGTTGCCGATCGGCTCTGGGCACGATCGATCGGCTGGCCTACGGCGGTTGGTTGGGGAATGCTGGGAGGCGTGGCGGCCTTGGCCAGTCCGGCGCTCGGCCTGGCCTGGTTCGCGCTGTCCGGTCTGCTGGGCCGATCGTCGCGGCAGCTTCGACCTGTTCTTGTTTCAGTTCTCGTCGCCGCGGCAGTCGCAACTCCGTGGATTGCCCGCAACGCCCTCGTCTTCGGACGCTTCATTCCGGTGAAGTCCAACCTGCCTTTCGAGCTCTACCAGTCAAATGTCCTTGAGCCCAGCGGAGTGCTCCAGGACGAAACAGGCTATACGCACCCTTTTCGAGTCGCCGGGACCGAGAGGGCTCGCTACGCAAAGCTCGGAGAGATGGCATACCTCGATGAGTACCGCACCAGCGCGGTCGAAGAGCTCCGGCGCAACCCCGCGGGCTATCTCATGCGGGTCAAGAACCGCCTGCTGGCGGCAACCCTCGTCTACGACTCGGGCCGCGTCGACGAACCGACTCGCCGCGCGTTGGTTCGCTCGCTCTTGTACCCGTTGCCGATCCTCGGCCTCACCGCGATGGTTCTCTCCGGCCTATGGCTGCGCGACCCTCTCTCGCGCATCGCGGTTGTGGTGTTCCTGGCGTACCTCACGCCGTATGTGCTGGTCGCCTATTACCGGCGCTACGCAATACCTCTCATCGGTTTGCAAGTGATTTTCGAGATCTGGGGATTGGATGCGATTCGCGCGATCGTACTTCGCCAGCGAGGAAGAAATGCTGCAAGCACACAACTATGTCTCCAGCGTGATCCGGCTTAAAGGAAAAGAATGTAAGCGCATGCCGATGCACTTTCTGCTCAAGAACCTCGTCTCATGGCAGCCGCTTTCCGACCCGGCACCGGGATACACGGTCGTCATTGCTGCCATGGGCGCGCTCGCCCCGCTTGCCATCGCCAATCTCCGCCTGGCCGCCCGGCAGTCGTGCGCGCAAATGCGCGAGCTCATCCTGATCATCGACCGTCCCGCCGACCGCATTCCGCAGTCGATCCGGGAGGCCGCTCGCGAGTGTTCCCAGTTCATAAGAATCCGCGTTCTCGGTTACAACCGCTGGCAGGATTTCGTGGCGCGCCAGATCAACTGGGGATGGGTCTATAGCTGGATGTCCTGGAGCCTGGCGATCGCCCATTCAACGACCCGCGCCGTGATCATCCACGACCTCGATGCGCTGCCCATTCACCCGCGCCTCTTCGAGTCGCTCTACGACAACTGGCTCCATGAACGTGCGGACTTTTGCGGCATCTCCCAGTACAGCGGCAATGGCGTCACCGCCGAAATGAACCTGTTGAAGACCTGCGACCTCACCGTGGATGCCGCTTATCTCCGGCAGCGATTCCGTCCTTTCGACCTGTTCAACAAGCTGAGATTGATCGACGGCCGATTGGTCGACTTCGATACGATGCTTCACGTCCAGATGCAGTCACGCAGGTCCGCGCACTTCAATGTTCATGAAACGCAGCTCGTGCACCCTTCAGGCGTCGTTTGCCAGTACACGGATTTCGTCGCCGGACGCACGGCGTTCAAAGGAAAGTGCCACAACCTGCTCATGCTCCCCTACTTTGCATATCTCGGCGGCGACTCGTCGATGCTTGCGGCAGTCGGTCGACAGGTCGACCGCATCAACACCAGCAAGATCCGCCTCCTGGGCAGAGAGCTCTACATCGATGCGATACCTCCCAAACATTGGGCGTGGATGGAGAAGCAAGTCAGAAGGCTCGAACATGCCGTTTTCGGCGGCACTCGGCCCGAGGTTGCCGGATACCTCGCCGGGTTTATCCTGCGCTCGGGCGAGTCCCGCACCGTCGGACGGGAAAACAGTCTGACCGCCGTGGAGAATTCTTGAATGAACTGGACGCCGCTTTTGGCCGGCCGTCTGGCAATAGTCATGACCTCCGCTGCCCGATCAGCCTGATAAGCGCACCGTGATCGACGGGCTTCACCAGATGGTGATCGAATCCCGCCTCCCGCGAACGGATGCGGTCGTCGTCCTGCCCGTATCCCGAAATGGCGATGATCACGGAGTCCTCGAGCCCTTCCCCCCGAAGCCGTCGCGCAACCTGATAGCCGTCCATCGCGGGCAGGCCAATATCCAGCAGGATAAACTGCGGCCGGAAAGCCAGCGCTTCCTTGATCGCCGCCCCTCCTTCGTGTGCCGTGCGGATATCGTGGCCCAGCAACTTCAGCATCTTGGCCAGACCGTTGACCGTATCCAGATTGTCATCGACAATCAGCACGCGCGAAATCCGGTTTCCATCAAGCCTGGATGCCCTTGTCGTCGGAACGACCCCTTCCGGCGCGGCGACCGCAGGCAGCGTGACCGTGAATTCGCTGCCCTGGCCGAGGCCTTCGCTCATCGCCGTGGCGGTGCCGCCGTGCAGTAGGGCAATGCGCTTCACAACTGTCAGCCCGATGCCCAGGCCCCCTTCGGACCGAGCGATCGTGCGATCGCCCTGGGCGAATAACTCGAACATTTCCTCGAGCTTCTCGCCCAAAATGCCCATGCCGTCGTCTTTCACCTGAAAGGCGATACGGTCTCCCTCGTGCCGCGCGGTCAATTGAATATGGCCGCCGGCTGCCGTGTACTTAGCCGCATTATTGAGTAAATTAATGAGCACCTGCTCGACCCGCGTCGGGTCGGCCTCGCACCACAGCGTGCCGGGTGTGCAGGAAACAGCCAGCTCGTGCTTGCGCTCCTCGATGAGCGGACGAACGGCACAGACTGCGCTCTCGATGACGTCCGCGGCGTCGATACGCTCCGTGCGCAGCTCGATCAGTCCCCGCGTGATGCGTGAGACGTCGAGCAGGTCGTCGATGAGACGCACCAGATGCTTGACCTGCCGCTCGATGACGTCCTTGGCCCAGTCGGCATGCTCGGCCGCATTGTCCATTCTCAGCAGTTGAATGCTGTTGCTGATCGAAGCCAGTGGATTGCGCAGCTCGTGCGCGAGCATCGCCAGGAATTCGTCCTTGCGCCGGTCGGCCTGGACGAGCCTCGTCGCTCGATCGACCAGCTCCTTCTCCAGTCGCCTCCGGTCGCTGACGTCGTGGAAGACAAGCACGACGCCCTTGATGAGCTCGCTGCCGTCCTCACGGATCGGTGCTGCCGTGTCGTCGATGGCACGCTCGGTCCCGTCCCGGGCAATCAGCAGCGTATGGTTTGCCAGACCGACGACGGTGCCTTCCGATAAGACTCTGGTCACGGGATTGACGACGCTGCTCCGTGTTTCTTCATTGATGATATGGAAAACCTCCTCCAGAGGGCGGCCGGCCGCCAGGGCAACTGACCACCCCGTCAGCGTCTCGGCGACTTCGTTCATGAAGATGAGCCGTCCGTCCGCGTCGGTGGCGATCACGGCATCACCGATGCTTCGAAGCGTTGTGGAAAGCCAGGCCGCATGGCGGCGAAGCTGGTCGCGGCTCCGTTCGCTCAAAACGTGCACGCCGAAAAGCAGGCCCAGGGCAATCGCGGAGGCCAACGCGAACGTGATCAACGTCCTGATCAGGGCCGTCTGCAACTGGCCTCTGAGCGAATCCCGATTCGCATCCTCTTCCCCCCGCATGTTGGCAAGCTCGCCGCGCAGCCGGTCCATGGCCTCTTTGCCGCGGTCGGTGCGCACCGTGGCGATCGCGGCGTCAAGCTCCTGCCGCCTGCGCAACGAAACCGTCTCCTCCAGCTCGGCGAGCTTGGTCGCCGCCGCCGCCGCGACGATGTCGAGGTGCTCTCGTCGCCTGCCGGTCTCGCCCGCCAGCGACCGCAGACGCTCGATCGATTGCAGAACGACCCCGTGCGATCGCGTGTACGGCTCGAGGTAACGCTCGTCGCCGGTGAGAAGATAGCCTCTTTGGCCGGTCTCGGCGTCCTTGAGGTTCGACAGCACATCGTCGATGCCACGCACGAATTCACGGCCCGCCGTCAAGGTATCCCACCTCGTTCGAATCAAGTTCAGATTCCAGAATGTGAATATCGCGTTGAAGAGCAAAACGGCGATGGCGATCGTATAGCCGATCGCAAATCTCCGCGGCGATGGCCAGCTCGAAACATACGGGCTCATGGGCGCTTCCACTGCTTTCGTCTCGACTCGAATGAACGCAGCTCGGACTTCGTCGATTGTACAGAAGTGTTCGGCCACTTTCCGCTCAAGAACTGCCGCGCCATCTCGCTGCTCATCGCCCCCCCTCATCGCCGGGAGTCACCAGTTTCGGAGCCAGAGCTTCGGCCTCACTGACGAAAGAAAGTCCTGGAGCCCCAGCCCGAACCTGCAGCGACTTGGTCAGCTCGCGGAGTTTCTCGAGCCGCCGTTCGCCCCTCCTTGAGCTCTCCGGCCCGGGCGTGGGCCAGCACCTGCACCGCCAGGCTTATCCCATTCTGGTCGCCTTTCGTGAGCCCACGGAATTGATAACCGAGAAACCCGATCGACGGTGTCTCGCCACGCCGCGAGATCCACCCGGGAAACTTCGCCGCACGCTCGAGCGTTTTGAGTGCCTCGCGGTCCTTCCCGGCACGGTACTGCGCAGCCCCCAGAATGATCAGTGCCATTCCGTCATCAGGCGCGATCCCGCAAGCTTCCTCAGCCATCCGCAGCGCCTTTGGGTATACCGCCGCGGATTGCAGACCCGGCTCCGACACCATTCGCCAGCTCAGGTTGAGCAGGGTGTTCGCATCCTCCGGGTAGCGTTCGCTCAAGCTCAAGGCCCGTTCCTTCTCAGCCACGGTCAGCTTGGGGTCCGCCCGCAGCGTCTTCTGAACTTCATCCCGTAGCGCAACCGTGCCGAACAGCCCCTCCACGATCGCCCCGGTTTCTCGCGCAAGTGCCGCGCGTTGGTTGGCCGCAGCCAGCTCCAGCGCGCGGCTGCGAACGCGATCTGGAACCGCGGCAAGGTCGCCGATCTTGCGCGCCAGCAGAGCAGGAGCGTGACCACCCCCGACGAGCGACTCGAGAATCCCCAGCGCCTCGCGGTTCACCTTCAATTCGGGCGTCATCGGCGTCGCATCCCAGATCCGGACGATCTCGAGGTCCGCCTCGAGCGTCGCCCGATCGCGATCGCCTTGCAAGGCCGCGACTTCCTGGCCTGTCTCGAGATCCCACAGCCCGACCGTCGTCGCTCCTCCGCATGCGGCGATTCTTCGGCCATCGCGGCTGAAGGCCAGCGCCCGCGGCAGCTCGCCGCCCGACGCGACCCGGGCCCCATCGGAGCTGAACGCCACCGCGGCTCCCACATGTCCCTTCCGACGAAACAGTTCGCGGCTCGCCGCCGTATCCCAGACCACAATCGCCTGATGATCACTCGCGACCAGCCGGCCGTCCCCGGGGTGAAACGCGAGACCAAAGACTGGTCCATCCGTAACTTTGAGGCTCGCGACCGCGCGGCCGCTTTCGACGTCCCAGAAACGCACCGTCCCATCCGGACCCCCCGTTGCCACCGTGCGGCCGTCACGGTCAGATGCAACGCTCATGACCCCGTCGCGATGACTCTCGAAAACATGGATGGCCCGCCCGGTGCCGACATCCCACAGCCGCGCTGTCCCATCTTCAGACCCGGTGATCAACATACGCCCGTCCGGGCCAAACACCAGGTCCGTCACCGGCTCGGCATGTCCCAAGAAAGTTCGGACCTCCCGGCCGGTTGCCACGTCCCACAGTCGCACCGCGCGGTCCCCACTGGCCGTTGCGATCAATGTGCCATCAGGATGAAAAACGACGCACCGAGGTTGGAATGCCGTGTAAATCACGAGATTGCTGATTCCGGTCTCTGCATCACGCAGGATCACCTTGCCGTCAAGGTGCGACGAAGCAACGGTGCGGCCGTCGGGGCTCAGTGCAACGCTCATGGCGAGACTCCCCGAAGGGCCGCCGCCGGAGGAGCTCGACGTCGTCAGCCTCAAGCCAGACGGGTCAATGTTGGCTTCCCAGAGCTTGACCGTGCCATCGTGGCTGGCCGAGGCGATGCTATGGCCGTCCGCGCTGAACGACACATCCCACACCGCCTGCGAATGCCCTCGGAGGCTCCGCACTTCCTTGCCGGTCTTGACCGACCAGAGCCGCACCGTCCGATCAGCACTTGCGGAAACCAGCTCGCGCCCATCGGGGCTGAATGCCAGTCCTCGTATCGAGTCGCGGTGCCCGCGCAGCGTCGCCAGCTCTCGTCCCGTCTGAACCTCCCAGAGCTTGACGGTCTGGTCTTGCCCACCCGAAGCCAGCGTACGCCCGTCCGGGCTGAACGCCACCGCGAATACCCAGTCCGAGTGCCCCGAAAGCGTCTGCAGCGCGCGCCCGCTCAAAAGCTCCCAGATCCGCGCCGTATGGTCCGCACCACCCGAGGCAAGCAGCCGGCCGTCGGCGCTCCTCGCCACGGCGGACACGAGCTGCGTGTGCCCGCTCAGCTTCCGTGTGACCGTTCCCTTTGTGATGTCCCAGAGCTCCACAGTATGATCGCCGGATCCAGTCACCAGCGTGTTCCCATCCGCCCCAAACGCGACTCCGCCAGCCGGCATCAGCAATCGCTGAAATGTCGAAACCTCCCGCCCGGTGTCGATGTCCCACAACCGCAACGTGTTCTCTTTCTCGGGCGCGCGGGCTTCTCCTTTTGCAGCGCTTTGAGCGCGATTGTCTCCAGGTCGGCCGGCACGGTCGCATTGAGCTGGCGCGGCGGCACGGGGTCCTGCCCGATAACTTGCAACAGCGTGTCCAGGGGCGTCGCCGCCTGAAACGGCGGCCGGCCCGTGAGCAGGCAGTAAAGAATCGCGCCCAGGGCATAAACGTCCGCCGGCGGCCCGACATTCTTGCCGTCGGCTTGCTCCGGCGGCATGAAGCTCGGCGTCCCCATCACCTGGCCCGTGTGTGTGAGCCCGCTGTCGGCTTGCAGCTTCTTGGCCAGACCGAAGTCCGTCACTTTCGGCCGGCCTTGAGCATCCAGCAGCACGTTCGCGGGTTTCAGGTCGCGATGAATCACCCCTCTCTCGTGTGCGAATTGCACGGCTTCCGCAACCTGTTTTGTCAGATCCGCCGCCTCGCGTGCCGACACTGGCCCCTCGGCCACTCTGGCCGCCAGGCTCTTGCCATCCACGAATCCCATGCTGAAGAAGTGCTGGTCGTCATGTTCGCCGATCTCGTAAATCGGCACGATGCCGGGGTGATCAAGCCCCGCGGCCGCCTCCGCTTCGATGTGAAATCGTCGCACGTCGTCCGCGCCCGCGAGCTGCCCGGCGAGGATCATTTTGAGCGCGACCGGCCGATTCAAGCTGACCTGACGCGCCCGGTAAACGACGCCCATCCCTCCCCTGGCCACCTCCTCCAGCAGCTCGTAGTCGCCGAAGTAGCGCACGCTGCCATACCGCGGTGCCTTCGCCGTCGCGGCGGGCTCGCTCGATGGCGCGCCGACATGCGCGCTCGTCGGCACTTCGGCGACCGCGCCCGGCGGCACCGTGGGAAGATCGTGCGGGCCAGATGCGGCCGGCCCTCGATCGCCTTCATCGCTTGGTCTTTCATTCATTTGGCTACCGGTCCGCCCCCTGCCTTCCCGTCCTGCACGCCAGGCAACGCCACCTGCGTCGGATGTGCGAGATACGCGATCAAATCGCCGATCTCGAGAGCGCTCAGCGTCTCGAGCAATCCATCCGGCATCAATGACGCAGGCGACGGCCGCAGCGATTCAATCTCGGAACGATCGAGAAAGATCGCCTCGCTCTGCGTTTGCAGCGTGATCCTCCGCGGCGTTTGCCCCTTGACCAGACCATTCAAGACGCGGCCGTCGCGCATCGCCACGACCACCATCCGGAAGTCCGCGCTCACCGTGGCGCTGGGGTCCACGATGTTCTCGAGCAGGTAGTCCAGATTGTCGCGGCCCGATCCCGTCAGGTCAGGACCGATCTCACCCCCGATGCCGTGAAGCTTGTGGCACGTGCCGCAGATCCGGTCAAACACCGCCCGCCCCCTGCCCAGATCAGCCCGGCCCAGCGCCTGGCGATCCAGTGCCTGCTTGAGCTGTTTGATCCTCGCCCGACCGGCCGGCTCCGAGACGCGGATCTCGCCCCAAACCGTCCTGAGCTGCTCGCTGAGCGCCTTCTCCCCCAGGCTTTGAATCTGGCGGGCGTGGAACGCGGTCAGATCGCTGCGCAGAATTCGCCCCGCGGCGATCTGATCCAGGAGAGGTCGGCGCGAAGCTCGCTCTCGAGACCATGACCTCAAGCGCCGCCGGCCGATCCGTCGGATGAAACGCGCGGTAGTTCCGCGCCAGAGACTTGCCGATCTCCGGGTCATCAAACAGAGCAAGCCCCCGCACGGCCACGACGTTCAGATAGCGCACCGCGCAACAGCCGCTCGCAGATCGACCGCAAGTCGCTCGGCCGGCCATCGATCAATGTGCGAAGAGCCGTTTTGCGTGTCTCGAGATCGACCCGATCATCGAGCGCCAGCCGTTTGACTTCTTCGAGCGCTCGCCCATCGCCGAAAAGCACATTTAGCTCCCGCACGCGCTCGGCTAGCCTCGCGTCTGCCTTCGATGTCCAGCCCAGCTCCAAACGCATCCCAGGCCGCAGGCTTCTTGGCCTTGCGAATTCCCGGCAAGCGCGTCGACGAGCCCACCAACCACCCCGATCGAAATTCCGGTGGCCGGTTCGAAACCGCGGCGAGCAAAGCATTCAAGGGCGCCGGTCGGGAATCAACGTCCTCCCCCAGCCGTCGAGCAATCAGCCGCACGACAGCCGGTTCCCCGCAGTCCGTTGCCAGCGCCGAAGCTCACCCGCACCCACCTCCAGTCGGCCATGGGAATCAGACCCGTCCAGACCAGCGCCGGCAGGTTTTGGTCCAAATTGTCCTCTGGATGTGATAACAAAGCGGCAGCGAGCTCGCCCCGACGCCCACGGGCAATCGCTGCAACGTCGAGGCCAGCACCAGCCGCACGAGCCCGGACGGATCATCGCGAGCCATCCGCGTTGAGCTTCCCGAGCAGATCAGCCGGCGGCTCCACGTCCGCTCCGATCCGCGTGCTGAAAATGCTGTCAAGCGGCAGCCCATCCGTGAGCAAGCGAATCGCCCACGCACGAATCGACTCGTGCTCGTGATCGAGCAGACGATAAAGGACGTCGCCGTCAAGACCGCCAATCACATTTAGCGACCAGATCGCCCGCAGCTTCAGAACGGGGTCGTCCTCGCGGCGAAGCATCTCGGCCAGTCCGATTTTGCATTCCCCCAGCGCCTCGCCGCGCGCCGATCGTGCGGCCATTTCGCGGCGGGCTTGCCGGACAAACCATTCATTCGAATGATGATGCAACGCGGCGAGCTCCTTTTCGGTGAGCCTCGTCACGTCGATCGCCGCCGCCGGTTTGCGATCCCCGAATGTGACCTTGAAGATTCGGCCCGAGTCGCGGTGTACGCCGTCGTGGTCGTGGCAATCGCCGGTATCGCTCCAGTCGAGGATGAACACGCCCCCGTCGGGGCCATAACTCAGGTCGATGCCGCGGAACCATCGATCGGCGGCGAGCAGGATATCGGGCTCATGGCCCCCGGTATATCCGCTGCCCGCGACGTTCGAGACGCTCGACATTCACACGCCGTCCGTGAAAATTCAAAGTCAAGAGCCGCCCGCGATAAGCGGCCGGCCATTGGTCGCCCAGGTAGATCGAAACGCCGCTGTGCGCATGACCGCCGCCGAGCACGCTATCGCCGGCGCCCTGTGTCCCCAGGATCAGTTCTTTCGAATGGTCCCAGTGCCAGTGGTCGGCGTGCTGATCGATCTGGGCGTAGGCCCTCGGGTTGGGATCCACCGTGTGCGGGCGCACGAAGTGCGCGCCCGGGATCATGTGCCACAGGTGCCCGTTGACCGTGTTGATGAAGAACAGCTCGCCGAGTGCGTTCCAGTCGTGCCCCCACGGATTGGTCGTGCCGTGAGCAAGGGCTTCGAATCGTTTGTGATGCGGGTGATACCGCCAGACCCCACCACGGATGGGCACGCGCAGTTCCTGCCCAGTGCCCGGCGGTCCAATCTGGCCCGGCGACGACGCACCACACCGCCCGTACAGCCAGCCGTCAGGCCCCCACTTCAGTCCGTTGGCAAACGTGTGATAGTTCTCGGCGGGAACAGAGAAGCCATCGAGCACAACTTCAGCGGGTCCGTCAGGACGATCGTCCCCATCACGGTCGGGCAGAAATAACAAGCGGGGCGGACACAACAGCCATGCGCCTCCAAGGCCAAGCTCGATGCTGGCAAGCATCTGGACTTCGTCGGTGAAAACCGTGCGCCGGTCGAACTGTCCCGTTGCCGTCCCGGTCCTCGAAGATCAGAACGCGGTCGCGCTGTCTCAGATCGAATTGCTGGGCTCGCTCGGCATAAGTGTAGTTCTCGGCGATCCAGAGCCGGCCGCGCCCGTCCCACGCCATGGCGATCGGGTTGCGCACATCGGGCTCGGCGGCGAAGACGGAGACATGAAATCCTGCCGGAACGCGAAATCCCGCAGCCGCATCGCGCGCCGAAAGCGGTCCGCCTTGAGCGGTCTCGGAATTCCGCGGCCGGGGAAAGTCGTCCGCCGCGGCCAGGCCGCGCTGTGATTGCACCGTCGTCGTGGCCACCAGTACGATCAAGATCAAGATCAACCACGACGGGTTTCTTCTTCGGTTCATGCCCGCCTCGGGTCTTGGATTGCGGTGGCCGACGACGGGCCAATCCTGGCAGCTTCTCACTCATGGTTTGTGCCGGAGCAGCTCGATGGTGTGTTCGATCGGACGATAGGGAATCGCGTTCTCGTCCAGTCGCTGATCGGGTTCGAGGCCGCGGTTCAGGAGCGACGTTCCCTGGCTTGTTATCAGCTCGCCCAGCGTGAAGAAGACGCCGGATTGATCGGGCAGCCGCTCGAGGTTATGCACCAGGGTCTTTCCTCGAGTCTGGCTCCCCACGATCATGGCGCCGGCTTGCTCCTTGAGGATTGCTGCCAGGACCTCGGCCGCGCTGCTTGTTCCGTGGTCGACGAGAACAGCCAGCGGCACCTGGGGAAGAATCCGCGCTCCTGTCGCTTTGACGACGCTTCGTTCCTTCCCTTGTTTGTCGACGACCTTCGCGGCCACGCTCTCGCCAAGGAAGAGCCCCGCGATGCTTGCCAGGACATCGAGCCGCCCACCGGGGTTGCCGCGAAGATCGACGACCAGCGCCTGAATTCCCCACTCCTTGAACTTCTTTGCGGCCGCACGACTTTCCTCGGCCGCACGACCCGTGAAGCTGTTGACCGAAAGAACACCAGCGGCTCCATCCTTCGCGTCAATCTTGCGGAAACTCGCCGGGGCAGGGGGTTCCCACTGCATCTTGCAGTTGAGCTTCAACTTGAAGATAGCGTGTCGTCGTTTGACGTGGAGAAAAAGATTCTCACCCGTATTTCGCCGCAAGAGCGCGGTGACTTCCTGCAGCGAGAGCCCGTCGGTATCGATACCGTCAACGGCCTCGACGACGTCACCCGGAAGCAAACCCGCCGCGGCCGCCGGCGAGCCGGGGATAGGTGAAATGACGGTGATCGCGTCCGAACGGAGGTCGACGTCGAGCCGTAAGACCTCCGTGAGCCCGAGATTCGAGGTACCCTCGCTGCGCAGGCCCGCGAGCAGTGCTTCGGCTTGCTCGGGCGTGAGAAATCGCGTCGCAGGATCGTTCAAAAGACTGAGCAACCCCCGAATCGCATTATACGCGACCGTTTTGTTCTCATACTTCCGGTCGCGCAAGAACGATTCGATCGGCAGTTGTTCGACGGAAGTCCAGTAGTTCTTGCGTATGGCTTGTTCCGCCTGGCGAACAAGAATCTCATTCGACGTTTGTGATTGCGATTGCGACTGCGATTGCGGCGGAGCGGAATTGGCCCCACCCTGGAACAGCAAAACCAGCGAAATCCATTCAGCGAGACGTGTTCCGTGCATACGAAAGCTCCATTGTCGCGCGAGCTGGTCCTCTGTGACCAGACGGGTTGTTGTTCGTGAACGAGAAGATGATAATCCCCAAGGCACCTCAATCGCCAGCGTTCCACTCGCCGCAAGCAAGCGAACGCCACCCCACACACCTTTCCCCCCCTTAAGAATGGGGGGCCTTCTCCTTTCCCCCCCTTAAGAAGGGGGGGCCAGGGGGGGTAGGCGCAAGCGAAGTCGTAGCCGAGCCGCAGATCCGAGCGACCCTTTCCCAGCTCAAGGCCCCCGCGCGTCCTGCGACACCATCGGTTCCTCCGCCGCAGCCTCCCCGCTGTTCGCTACGCCCGATCGAAACATCGCCGGCTGCCCCGGCTCGCCACCCCACCGCGCCGCCTGCATTTGCACAAACTGCTGCCACATCCGCGCCGCGAGCGCCTCACGTTCCCGCTGTGAGCCCGCGACGGAATCCGTCCGATCAGGCCGATCCGTCCGATCATCTACCCCCCCGATCCCGCCCGCTTCCGTACCACCCGCCGCGATTGGCTTCGTTTCCAAAGAAATTGGGTTCGCTTGACAACCATCAAGTCCCGAAACACCACCGGAATTCGTCGGAACTTCAATAATATCCCGACGTTGTGCTATGCACACGTCATCACCAAAATTGGCTTCGTTTGGCGCATTCGCACAGTCGCCGCCTCCGGCGGCGCACTCGCGGACGTCCAGAGTCAACGCGCCACGGCCGCTGTCGCCCACCCCTTCATCGCACGCCCCATCACCATGTTGCCCCATTCCCTCGTGCGTGACCTCAACCGCTCCACTCCCGTTCAAGTGCGTGTCGCAGGTCCCACCTTCCTCAGATTCTGAGCTCGCCGTTCCAGGATTCGGCGCATCATCCGGAAGCGCAGCCGCAGGCGCGGCCTCACTGTCATGATCGTTCTCACCCGCACCACCAATATACTTCTCAGGAAGATACCCCCCACACGCCAGAACGTCCGATTCCTCGACCACGACCGAGTCCCACCCGCGGCCCTTCCCATCCGCTGTAGCAGGCATAAGCCGTGTGCCGTCCGCCTGAGTCTCGCGGCCGATGTCAACTGCCGCGCCCGAATCATCACCCGCGACTGGCCCGCCGCTCCCACGGTCCCCCTCATCAACCTTCTCGTCTCGGGCAACGCTCTCCTGACCCGGCCGCTCACTCACGTGTTGGGCGCCGGTCTCCAGACCGCATCCTCTCCCAGACCGAAGGTCTCCCCGCTTTCCACCCCCCACGTTCTCTGCCCACCAAGACGCCGGCCGCCCATCATAAGGGCTAACATCTTTCCCGGGCACCGGTGCCACATTCTGCGCATCGCTATCCGCCTTCCGCGCACGTGCCTCCTGCCGAAGCGCTTTGACTCCGCGTTCCACCGACCCCTTGCGCGCACACAAACGATCGCCGCATCGCTTCGGCCTTGGGGCTAAAAACGAAGCCGTTGAGAGCACGGCTTCGTGCAGCATCGTCCCCGGCATTCTCTTCATGTTCTGCCGCAATTGCCGTCACCCGCTCGATCTCGCCCTCGACCAAATCGATCAGGCTCTGCCTGGCCTTCTCCTTTTCACCTCTCTGCGATAGGTCAGGCCAAGACGCCACGACCTCCTTCACATGGGCTTCGAGCGCCGACTCGGTCATATCGCTGAGTAGATCATCAAACGGTTTGCCCACCGGCCGAATCGCGTGGCTCGCCGCGAAAACCTCCGCGACCCGCCGGTCCACGACGCCTTCTACGGGGTTCCGCCCCAGCAGTCTGATCATCCGCAGCCGATCGCCGGCGCCCCAGAATCGCTTGCGCACCCGCTCCAGCAGTTCTTCGAGAACGTTCAAAATCCAGTAGCACCCCATCGCGCTCGATGAGATCTTCCCCAAGAGTTCCCCGGGGTTGATCGCCGGCGCAGTTGCGCTGCCCCACGACGGTCCCCCCGGTTTCACGCCGCTGAAGCGACGGGTGCCATACATCGAAACCGGCACTCCGCGCGGATCGGAGAAAAGATGGTTGCCCATCTCGCACGCCTTTTTGATTTCCTCGTTCTCGGCATTGTCAATTTGGCTTTGCGTGAGTTCCAGGTATGCGAACCTCACCCGATCCATGTCCGACGCCAAGAACAGGTTGGCATTCAACAGAAACTCCTCGGGGTCGGACTCAACCCCATAGGTCGCGGCCCAGCGTATGTATCGCGATTCGTACGCGATGCCTTCCTCCCGCGCGAGCTGCTCCCGCTCCGCCCGCATTCCATGTTTCCGGCTATTCTGAGCACTTCTGCAGCGCCCTTGCGGAGAAATCGGGCCGGTAGAGCGAAAGCATTGCGCCGGTTCGCATCGATTTGTGCTTGAGAAGTCATAACAGTGTGAATTCCGTTCTAGATGATTGGGTTGGAAGGCTGGTCCGAAGTCCCACGACCTCGAAATCCTCGCCACTCTTCGCGAACCCCTCACCTGGAACGATCTGCACAAGCCCGATTTCTTTTGCGTCAATCGCGGCCGATTCGAAAGATTCTTTTCCCGCGCGCCCGCATAATCGGACCTGGCAGTTCATCGCCAGGAAGTTTGCCCCACGGTCGCCCTTCGCTCCGCGAAGGGATCTGGTCCGACTCAACATAAGCGATCGCCCAGCGAAGGAGCACCCACACCACGCCATAGTCGCTCTTCGCTCCGCGAAGGGATCCGGTCCCTCTCAACGAAGGTGATCGCTCCGCGCAGGGATCCCGTCGATCTCAACGTAGGCGATCGCCCAGCGACGGTGATGGACATGGCGAGGACCGCCGCGAACGTCGAGACGTTGATCTTGCCATTGTACCAGACGGATGCTCGCGTTCCCGAACGCTCTCAGCCGCGAACCGTAGAGCCTCCGACATGTCCTCCTCTTCCAGATCGGGGTAAGCAGCGAGAATTTCCGCAGCGGTCATGGCGTCGGCGACCATGCTCACCACCGTCGCCACGGGAATACACAGGCCTCGGATCCAGGCAACCCCTCATCTGGTCGGGCCTCACGATGATTCGCGCGAGCATAACACCCTGGAGATTCAGTCCACCGAGCAGCCAGTTCAAAATCCAATTGCGGCGGGCGAAGTCAACGGTCGTCGCGACCTGATGAGCCGACCACGACTCCGCCAGAAGTCCTGGCCCGGATCCGTCGCGTCGGTCGCGAGGCTGCCCGATCTCGAGGGACGCTCGATCAATATCAATACTGGTCGGAGCTGATGACCTCGCCGCCATTACGGGTGGAGAGGGCCTGGTAGACGGCATTCGGCGAGGTCTGGGACCAGAAGCCTCCGTTGTAGACGTAGCCCAGGGGAAGGCCGGTCGTCGGGTTGAACGGCAGGCACTCGACCGAGTCCTTGATGAACCTCACCGAGCCGTCGCAGAACGCGAAGTTGGCGCCGCCCGGGTGGAAGCTCGAGGGCGTCGAGGGGCCCAGGTCGGCGTTGATGCCGGGGTTGGAGTCGCCCATGTTGATCTTCCGGAACGAGTTGATCGGATACAGCGTGGAAAAGATCGTATCCGCGTAATTCCCCGAGGCCCACCAGTGCCAGCAGTTCTGGTCGGCCTGGCTCAGCATCCCGAAGGCGCACTCGCTCAAGCGCCATGGTGTTGCTCGTGCCGTCCGTGATCGAGGCGATCGTCGTCCGGCTGTAGAAGTAGAAGATGCCGTTGGCCTGGGCGAAGTAGTGCACGTTCGCGTTGAACGCACTGTAGAGGGGCCCCTGCTCGTAATAGGGCAGCAGGCGGACCAGGATGCCGTGCTCGTGACGGCCACTGCCGGCGGCCGAGACCGATCTCCCGGCGGGGGCATCATGAAGCAGCCGAGCGGGAAGAACCCTTTCGCCGACTCGTAGTTAACACCGATCACCCCAGGGGAAGACCTTTCAAAAGCGAGTGCCCCTTCGCGCGGGTCGCCAGCGTCAGGTCGAGCGCTGTTATGGTGCCCTCGCCGGTGACGTCCGCCGCCCAAGGGCGCGAACCCGGTCGGGTTCGACAGATTGATTGCGGTGGCGATTTCATCCAGGTCGTTCTCGTCCACCGTTCCATCACCCGTGACGTCGCCGAGCAGCCGGTAGAAGTGGTGCGCGTCGGTCGTTCCACCCGGAAGCTTGATGTCGATCTCGTAATATCCATCGGCGGCCGTCGTGGTGGGGCTGCCGCACAGGCCGCTTGCACCGAAGTCAAGCTCGATCGCATGGTCAATGACCGAGGCGGTCACCCCCGAGAGCGAGACAGCCGCCTTGCTCGACGCGTCGTCATTGAGGTCGTACCGGTAGAGCTGGATCTCGGGCGATGCGGTCTTGAGTGAGTTGACGATTCGGGTGAGCTCGCCGCCCGACTGGCTGTCCGACTCGTTGAAATCAACTTGCAGGTAACGGATAAACGACCGCTCGACGGCACCATCTTCGACGACCAAGGCCGTCGTCTGAAGCTGCGATGGCGTCGCATTCGCGAATGTCTCTGTCAGCGTCAGATTGGGCGTCGCCGGTGCCGCTTGCGGATGGCCCCCGCTGTCGAGCCCGATGCTGTAAAACGCGTAGGTGTGCGGGGCGCCGTCGGTCAGACCCTGGTACGGAATTGTCGCCTGGACAATGCCCGTGCTGTTTGCCGGTCCGGCGGGAATTGCCGGTCCGACCAGCGTATACGGTCCGGAATCGACCGACACGTAGACCTCGAAATAGGTCAAGACCCCACCGCCGGGATCACTCCCGTTGAGGTTGAGCGTGAACGTGCCGGTCGCGGTGCAGACGGTGCTCGGGTTGGTGCCAGTCGAACTGTCGACCGTCGTGACCGGCGGGATCAGGTCGGGCAGATACGTGCTGGCCTCGATGTACGGGTTGTAAGCCTGGGTATTTCCGGCGTTGTCAGTCGCCGTGCTGTAGAAGCGATAGGTCGTGCTGCTCATCCCGGTGAAGTTGGCCGTTGGGTTCGAGGCCGGGACGGTCGTCCAGAGCGACCATGGACCGCCATCGGTCGAGACATAAATGTTGAAGGACGCCACACGCGAGGGCGGACTGCCGCCGTCGGAGCCGGTGACGGAGACCGCGAACGTGAGACTCGTGGTGCGCTCTGGAAGCGGATTGACCATGCTTGTGGGGGGCGTTGTGTCCATCAACCACGAGGTCGACAGCGATCCCGTTCCGGGGTTGCCGTTCTGGTCGTCGATGCTGGCGGCGTTCACGGTCAAGGTGTAATTCCCATTGTTCGCCGTGAGGCTGCTGAGCCCGTTGATCTGGTAGGTTGAGCCGTGCACCGACGCAAACGTGACCGCGCTCGTGATGAGGTTTCCGCCGCCGTTATCGGTGAGCGTGACGCTTGAATCGATGAATGTACTGAGCTTGATCGGCACGCTGAACGTGATGTCGATGCTGGACACGGTTGTGTTTCGCGGATTGGGCGAGACCGCAGCGATCGACGTGATCGTCAGGGGCAAGATGATCTGCACGGTTTCCTGCGCCGCGGCCGGCGTGGCCTGGACGTTGCCTGCGTTGTCGGTCGCAATGCTGTAGAACCCGTAAGTGTGGCCGGCCTGGCCGGTGAAAAGAGCCGAGGGACTGGTCGTGAAGAGTGAGTACGCCCCGCCGTCCTCCGAGTCGTAGATCATGATGGAAGCGACGCCCGACGGCATGCTGTCGTTCGAGCCGGCTGGGTCATCGCTGGTCACCGACACGCTGAAGCTCGTGGACGTGGTCTCGGCCGGCAGCGGGTTGACCGTGCTTGTGGGTGGGGTCGTGTCCATCAACCAAGAAGTCGACAGCGAGCCGGTGCCGGGGTTGCCGTATGTGTCGTCGATCGCCGATGCGTTGACGGTCAGGCCGTAGTTCCCTTCGGCCGCGGTCAGCCCACCCAGGCCATTGATGTCATACGTGCTGCCCGAGACGAGGCTGAGCGTGACCGCGCCCGTGATCGCGACCGTCGTGCCGTTGTCGGTCAGGGTGAGCGTGCTGGCACTGAACGAGCTGGGATTGACCGGTATGCTGAACGTGACGGCGACGGTCGAGACCGGCGTGTTTCGCGGGTTGGGCGAGACCGCGGCGATCGAGCTCACGGACACAGGCGGAAGGATCTGCACGGATTCCTGCGCCGTGGTCGGCGCGGGCTGCGTGTTGCCGGCGTTGTCGGTCGCGATGCTGTAGAACCCGTAAGTGTGGCCGGCCCGGCCCGTGAAGAGAGCAGCGGGACTTGCCTGCGTGACGCTTGCAAACAGCGTGTACGCCCCGCCGTCCTCCGAGTCGTAGATCGCGATGGAAGCGACGCCCGAGGGCGTGCTCCCGTTCGAGCCCGCTGGGTCACTGCTGGTGATCGACACGTTAAAGCTCGTCGACGTGGTCTGCGCCGGTAGCGAGTTGACCGTGCTTGTGGGTGGGGTCGTGTCCATCAGCCACGAGGTGGACGCGGTGCCCGTGCCGGCGAAGCCATACTGGTCCTGGATATCGGCGGCGTTTGCGGTCAGCTCATAATTCCCTTCGGCAGTGGTCAGACTCGACAGGCCGCCGATCGCGTACGTGTCACCGGAAACGAGTGAAAGGGTCACGCCACCGTTAATCAGATTGGCTCCGCCGTTATCGGTGAGGGTCAACGCCCCTGCGCTCGGGGTGCTGGTGCTGATCGGCTCGTTGAAGGTCACGTCGATGGACGAGACCGCTGTGTTGCGTGGGTTCGGGGACACCGTGGCGATCGAGCTGACGGCGAGCTGCACTGTGTTCGTGAGCGTGAACGATGCGGAAACGGCCGCACCGCTGGCCGTGGCCGTCACGGCGTAACTACCCAGGGTGGCATTGGCTGTCGCGGTGATCGAGGCAGCGCCGTTGGATCCAATCGTGGATGTCAAGGCGGAGAGAGCGGCCGAGGCCCCACTCCCGGGAGCGCTCCAGGTGATGATGCCTCCGGCCACGGGCTCGACCGGGTTGTTGGCCGTGACGGTGACGGCCAGGGGGTTGGCGAAGGCCAGGCCAGTCGGGGCAAATTGTGGCGTGCTGCCACTGACCGGCGTGAGTGTGAATCCCTGGCTCTGGAAGGCGCCGATGTCGGGAACCGGCGAGTCAAGGGGGAGCCCGCGCTGGTCGCTGGTGATGCCGCTCATCGGCGCTCCGGCCCCGATGGCCGGGCTGCCGGGCAAGAGCGGAATGGTCTCGGTCGGCCCGCCGTAGTTGCCCAGCGAGCCGAGCAGGGCCTCCAGCGGCTGGGACGACGTTCCGGTCTTGTCAGTGCCGCCCCAACCGCTGCTGTTGTCCGTCTCCGAGACCAGGTTATTACCCAGTGAGAACACGGCGTTGGCAACCTCGGGACCATAGCCGCATGAATCACCCGACAGGATCGAGTTGCCGATCGTGATCGTGTACTCTCCGCCGTTGGGATTGTCGATGGCACCGCCGCCGCCGGAATCGGCCACATTGTCGTTGAACGTACTGGAGATGACAGTGATGTTATTCCGGGCCTCGATGCCGCCGCCGGAGACGGCTGCTGTGTTGCCGGCGATCGTGCAGTTGGCGAGACTGAGCGACCCGCCGCCCGTCAGAATCGCACCGCCAAAGGCGGCCTTGTTGGCCGTGAGCGTGCTGTCCGTGAGGGTGAGCGCACCGTAGTTGCGGATGCCGCCGCCAAAGCCCGAGGTCGAGCCGCCGGTGATGGTCAGGCCCGTGATCGTCGCCGTCACGCCGGGATCGACCTGGAGCACCCGGCTCGCGCCGCCGCCGCTGATCGTCAACCCTGAGGGCGCCCCGGTGATCGTAGGCGACCCCGAGCTCAGCTCGAGTTGACCCGCGGTCAGCGTGATCGTCTGGGCGCTCGCGAAGACCGTCGGGCTGAAAGCGATCGACTCGGTCCCATCCAGGTCATCGGCCAGGTTGACGGCCTGGCGCAACGTTAGGTCGCCTGACGGCGATCCCGTACCGTCTGAGGTGGTGTTGACGATGAGAGGGTTCGTCTGGAATGCGCCGATGTCGGGTCCGGCGGTATCGAGTAGCATTCCGCGCTGGTCCGTATCAATCGATTTCATCGTACCCGGGTAGTCGGCGATCTCTCCCGCGCCAATGGCCGGGCTTTTGGGCAGAAGGGGGATGGTCTCGGTCGTGCCACCGTAGTCGCCCAGAACGCCGAGCATTGGACTGGAGACACCCGTGAGGTTCTTGTTCGACGCGGTGAGGCCGCCCGCACCGCCTGTCCCGACCAGGTTATAGCTCCCGGCGACGGTTCCGCTGATGTCGCTGGCTGCCCCCGAGCTGGTGTTGCCGGCGACGATGGTGTCAGTCAGCGTCGTCGTCGTGCCATTCGAGACACTCAGCCCGCCACCACCCGCCGTGGCCGTGTTCAACGTGATCGTGCAGGCGGTCAACGTCACCGCTGTGGTGCTGGTGGCATTCACTCCGCCGCCTGATGTGGACGCCGAGTTGCCGGCGATTGTGCAATCGACCGCGGTCAAGGTGCCACCGGGGCCGGCAACATCGACGCCGCCGCCTGAGCTGGTCGTCGAGTTCCCGCTGATCGTACAGGCGCTCAGGTTGACCGTGCCGCCATAATCGCCGACCCCGCCCCCGCGCCCGTGGGGATAGCTTTGGCTGCCCACGGCTGAGTTGCCGGCAATCGTGCAGTCGGTGAGCGTCGCATCCCCGTATAAGACGTAAAGTGCGCCGCCATAGTATCGACCAGAGTTGCCTGTGATTGTGCAACCCGTGATCGTGGCATCGCAGATGCGGATGGGGAACTGAAACGTGCGCTCGCCGTCAATAAGCCCGATGCCCACACCCGTGTTGTTCTCGATTGCACCGCCAGTGATGTTCAAGGTGGCGCTCAAATCGAGGTTAGCTAGAGTGAAGAGAGCTACACCCGCCCCATTGCCTGAAATGGTACAATCGACGAGGTCCGCCGCGCCGCAGGTCTGATACACGCCGCCATCGTTATTCCGGGTGATCTCACAGTCTGTGGCGGTCAACGAGGAGGCATTATCCACGCCGAACTGGTTACCACTATTCACGCCAATCTGGTTACTGGTGATCACGCAGTGCGAGAGAGCAAGCACGCCGTAGTTTTGGATGGCGATATTGTTGGTGTCTGGGTTCGAACCGCTGGTAATGGTAAGTCCGGACATCGTCGCCGTCACACCGCGGTCGACCTGGAAGATCTTAGCGAAAGAGAAATCGATGGGAACGACGAGATCGGCGCCGCTGATCGTCAACCCCGCCGCCGGTCCAGTGATCGTCACCGCCCCGGAGCTCAGCTCGAGTTGGCCCGCGGTCAAGGTGATCGTCTGGGCGGTCGCGAACACCTTCGAGTTGAAAATGATCGACTCGATCCCGCCCAGGGCATTGGCCAGGATGACGGCCTGGCGCAAACTCATGTCGCCGAAGGGCGATCCCGCACCGTCTGACGTGGTGTTGACGACCAGCGGATCTGCCTGGAACGCGCCGATGTCGGGGCTGGATGGATCGTATTGCATGCCGCGCTGGTCGAGCGTGATCGGCGGAGTGCTGAGATTTTCCTGGTAGATCTCTCCCTTGCCCAGCGCCGCACTGCCCGACAAGAGGGGCATGGTCTCGGTCGGCCCGCCGTAATCACCCAGCGGGCCCACCCCAAGCGTGTCTTCCGTAGCGGTGGTCAGCACGATATTGTTGGCCGGCGTCCCACCAGAGATGCCGCCGGAGCCGCCGTCTCCGATCAGGTCGTACGAGCCGGTCACGCTCTTGGCTGCCGAGCCGGCGATATCACTCGGGGTGGAGCTCCCGCCGGACGGAACCGTGCTGTTTCCGGCCACGATCGTGTCGACGAGCGACACCGTCCCTTGGTTGTACAGACCGCCGACTCCCGAGGTCGCCGAGTTATTGACGATGGTCGTTCCGATAATCGTTGTGGTCGGCGATTGCGCATGGTTCAGCCCGGCAAAGACGCCGCCGCCGCCGAGCCTCGCCGAGTTGCCGGTGACCGTGCATTCCTCGATCAACACCGAGCCGCCATAGTTGTCAATCGCGGCAGCCTTTCCGCTTACGGTGTTTCCGGTCAAGGTACAGTTATAGAGCGAGGCAGTGCCGTCATTAACGAGCAGGCCGCCACCGTACTTGGCCGAGTTGCCGCTGATCGTGCAATCCGTCACGGTGAGCGTGCCTTGGTGCTCGACGTACAGACCGCCGCCGAATCCGCTCGACAACCCGCCCGTGATGGAGAGGCCCGTGATCGTCGCCGTCACGCCCGGGTCGATCTGGAAGACGCGGCCGGCGCCCCGCCGCTGATCGTCACGCCCGCCGTCGGGCCGGTGATCGTCGCCGACCCCGAGCTCAACTCGAGCTGGCCCGCGGTCAGGGTGATCGTCTGGGCGGTATTGAACACGGTCGAGCTGAACGTGATCGACTGTTCGATCGAGTGCGGGACGTTCGCCAGGTTGACGGCCTGCGCAAATTCATGTCGCCGAAGGCCGATCCCGTGCCGTCTGAGGTGGTGCTGACAATGAGAGGGTTCGTCTGGAATGCGCCGATGTCGGGTCCGCGTGTATCGAGCAGCAGTCCGCGCTGGTCGGTGGTGATCAAGCTGATGGTACCCGGGTAGCGGGCGAAGTCTCCCGCACCAATGGCGGGGCTGCCGGACATGAGGGGAATGGTCGGGGTCGGCCCGCCGTAGTTGCCCAGCGACCCGAGCAGGGCCGCGAGCGGCTGGGATGACGTTCCGGTCAGGTCGGTGCTGCCCCAACCGCTGCTGTTGTCCATCTCCGAGACCAGGTTATAACCCAGTGAATTCACGGCGTTGGCGACCTCGGGACCATAGCCGCATGAATCACCCGAGAGGATCGAGTCGCCGATTGCGATCGTGTACTCTCCGCCATTGGGATTGTCGATGGCACCGCCGCCGCCGGAACTGGCCGTATTGTCGGTGAACGTGCTGGAAATGACGGTGATGTCGTTCCGGGCCTCGATGCCGCCGCCGGAGATGCCTGCCGAGTTGCCCGCGATGGTGCAATTGGCGACGCTGAGCGACCCGCCGCTGGTCAGAATCGCACCGCCAAAGGCGGCCTTGTTCGCCGTGAGCGTGCTGTCCGTGAGGGTGAGCGCGCCGTAGTTGAGGATGCCGCCGCCAAAGCCGGAGGTCGAGCCGCCGGTGATGGTCAGGCGCGTGATCGTCGCCGTCACGCCCGAGTCGATCTGGAACACGCGGCTGGCCCCGCCGCCGCTGATCGTCAAGGCGGGCGCAGTGCCGGTGATCGACATGGGCAAAGCGGTGTTGCTCAGCTCGAGTTGACTGCCGCCCAAGGCGATGGCCTGCGTCGTGCTGAAGGCAGCGGGATCGAACGAGATGGCCGTGCCGGCAAACAGGTCGGCCAGACTCACGGCGCCGGGCAAGGTCAGGCCCGCGGCGGTGGTGTTGACGGATCCTGCCTGGGATTCGACGACCAGGGAAGTCTGAAACGCCCCGATATCGACGGTGTTGCCGCGGATCAACCCGCGCTCGTCGGTGGTGATGCCGCTCATCGGCGCGCCAGCCCCGATGGCCGGGCTGCCGGGAAAGAGCGAAATGGTCTCGGTCGGCCCGCCATCGTCGCCCAGCGTGCCGAGCAGGGCCGCGAGCGGCTGGGATGACGTTCCGGTTAAGTCGGTGCTGCCCCAACCGCTGCTGTTGTCCGTCTCCGAGACCAGGTTATGACCCAGTGAGTGCACCGCGTTGGCGACCTCGGGTCCATAGCTGCATGAATCACCCGAGAGGATCGAGTCCCCGATCGTGATCGTGTACTCTCCGAGGTCGGTATTGTCGATGGCACCGCCGCCGCCGGAACTGGCCAAATTGTCGGTGAACGTGCAGGAGATGACGGTGATGTTGTTTCGGGCGTCGATGCCGCCGCCGGAGATGCTTGCCGTGTTGCCGGCGATGGTGCAGTTGGCGAGGCTGAGTGACCCGCCGCTGGTCAGAATCGCACCGCCATACGCGGCCTTGTTGGCCGTGAGCGTGCTGTCCGTGACGGTGAGCGCACCGTAGTTGAGGATGCCGCCGCCAAAGCCCGCGGTCGAGCCGCCCGTGATGGAGAGGCCCGTGATCGTAGCCGTTACGCTCGAGTCGATCTGGAAGACGCGGCTAGCACCACCGCCGCTGATCGTCAAGCCCAGCGCAGTGCCGGTGATCGACGTGGTCAAAGTGGTGTTGGTCAGCTCGAGCTCGCTGCCGCCGAGAGGTATGGTCTGCGCGGTGCCGAAGACATTGGGATCGAAGGAGATGGCCGTGCCGGCAAACTGGTCGGCCAGGGCCACGGCGCCGGGGAGGTTCAGACCGGTGGCGGTGATGTTGACGGATTCGGCCTGGGATTCGACAACCAGGGAGCTTTGAAACGCCCCGATATCGACCGTATTGCCGCGGATCAGTCCGCGCTCGTCGGTAGCAATTGGATTGGTCTTGCCGGGGTAATCGGTCATCACGCCGGCGCCAATAGCGAGGCTGCCGGGCAGAAGGGGCATGGTCTCGGTCGGCCCGCCGTAATCACCCAGCGGGCCCACCCCAAGCGTGTCTTCCGTAGCGGTGGTCAGCACGATATTGTTGGCCGGCGTCCCACCAGAGATGCCGCCGGAGCCGCCGTCTCCGATCAGGTTGTTCGAGCCGGTCACGCTCTTGGCTGCCGAGCCGGCGATATCACTCGGGGTGGAGCTCCCGCCGGACGGAACCGTGCTGTTTCCGGCCACGATCGTGTCGACGAGCGACACCGTCCCTTGGTTGTACAGACCGCCGACTCCCGAGGTCGCCGAGTTATTGACGATGGTCGTTCCGATAATCGTTGTCTTTGGCGCCAGCGCAGAGTTCAGCCCGGCAAAGACGCCGCCGCCGAGGCTCGCCGAGTTGCCGGTGATCGTGCAATCCGTCAGCGTTGCGGTGCCACCGTAGTTGTCGAGCGCGCCCCCGTTGGAGGTCACGTTGTTGTCGTCAATGGTGCAGTAATAGAGCGCGGCGGTGCCCTTATCAATGAGTAGCCCGCCGCCGTATCCGGCCGAATTGCCGCTGATCGTGCAGTACATCAGTGTGATCTTGCCAGCGCTGGAATACACGCCGCCACCGAAGCCGGCGGCCTTGTTGTCGCTGATCGTGCAATAGTAGAGATACGCCGTACCGCTGTTGTCCAGGCCGCCACCGTTGCCGCCGGTCGAGTTGCCGCTGATCGCGCAGTCAGTGAAATTCGCTGTGCCAAGGTTGGTGGTTTGCTCGCCGGTAATTCTCACGTTCGTGAAGTCGGCAGTGGCGCCGCTGTCGATCGTGGTGGGACTGGCGAAGCGCTGCTGGGAAGTCGTGGCGCTCACAATCAGCGTGCCGGCTTTGATCGTCGTGGCGCCGGTGTACGTGTTCGCGCTGAGAGCGTGACTGTGTTACTCGTGGTCTTGTCCAGCCCCACGCCGCCACCCAAGATCGCTCCGATCGATCCGGATTGGACCTGGAAAGCCGACGTCGACTCGAGCACTCCCGTGGTACCAATGACGCTGCCACTTTCGAGCGTCAATCCCGGTGCTGTCTCGCTGAACGAATTGATATTCAGCGTGCCGCCATTGACGGTGACAGCGCCCGTGCCCAGGGCGCTGCTGCTACCCAGTTGCAGCGTGCCGCCGCTGATCGTCGCGCCGCCGCTGTACGTGTTGGCGCCGGAAAGCAAAAGCGTCCCCGTGCCGGCCTTTACCACACTGTCTATAGCCGGGTCGGTCTCATCGTTGCCGTCGGCGATTGTCCCACCAAATGTGGAACAGAGGTTGCTCGAGTCGCCGATCGTGAGCGTATAGCCTTGCAAGTCGACGGTGCCGCTTCCCGTAAGGGCGCTCGCGGTGACCTGGCCGAACAGGTGCCAGACGGCGCCCGAGGCCAGGTGCACCTGCGGCAATATGGCCGGGACGAGGTCCATCGCGAGCACCTCGAGGTTCGGATCGTCCGGCAGGGTGATGCTTCGGATCGTCGTGTTCGGATCCACGTTGAATGAGTATCCATAGACGTAAGATGGCGCCGTCTGCTTTTGGCCGGCGCTCGTGTCGCGGTACGCCATCGTCGCGGCGATTGACTCGCCCGTGTAGGCCTGCGGCTGGCCCCAGTCACTCACGCTCTGGTAGGACCCCTCGGCCCCGCCGTAGATGTCATTGACGCCGAAACCCTGGTTCGTCTGGCTGCCGTTGACCCCAACGGCCAGCAACAGCAGTCGGCTAAAATTCCCCGCTGGCAGCGCAATCGTCTGGCCGGCTGCCGACACCACGTCGTTCGAACCTGCCGGACCGAGCGTGAAACTCTGGCCCGCCCAAACGTCTTGTGAGCCGCTCGCCCAGTCGCTCGCCGTTCCGAGAAGGTTGGCGGAAAGGGCATTGCCAGTGCCGTCGAGTCCGCCGCTCGAGGAGAAAGTCGTCTGGTCCGCGACGATGCCCGTTCGGTTATAGCTCGCCGATAGTGAGACCGGCGAACCCGTTTGCGCAACCGGCCAGGTGCCGACGATGCTCACATTGCCCGTGAATAAGTTAAAGGGGCCGAGTTCGGTCCATCCGCTCGTTCCGCTCGCCGGGTTCACCTGGACAGTCACCGAGGCGACGGAGTTGATCAGACCGTTCCACATCGTCCCGACTGAGTTTCCACCCTGGAAGGTCACGCCCTCGTCCAGCGTCACATCGCCCGCGAACACCGTCGCAGCCGAACCGCTGAACCCCGTCGTGCCCAGCGTGCTGGTGCCCGAGCCCAGGGCGGCCACCGTGATGTTATTCGGAATCGCGGGATTACCCCCATTACCGAGGAGTTCGCCCGCGAACGTGGCGAGCAGGGCCGTGCTGCTGGCCCCGGTGTTGCCATCGTTCAAGTCGACTGCCCCAGTGCCGAGCGCATCGTAGGCGCCGATTTGCAGCGTGCCTTGACTGATCGTCGTGCCGCCGCTGTACGTGTTCGCGCTGAGAGCGTGACTGTGCCGCCTCCCTCCATGTACACGGTCCCACTTCCGCTAATCTGATTGGCGACAGTACTCGAGTCGCTGCGGTTGAAGACAAGACTTGAGTTATCGGCGACCGCGCCGCCGCCCAAGCTACCGCCGGTTGCGACTTGCAGCACCCCCGCGCTGATCGTCGTGCCGCCGCTGTATGTGTTGGCACCGGAGAGCAAAAGCGCGCCGCCGCCGGTCACGATCAAATCGCCGCTGCCGCTGATGTTACCGGCCAGCGCCAGGTTACCGGGGCCACCGATGCTCGAGTTGCTCTCGAGTGAAACGTTTCCGGCGAAGGTCGCTGCCGGGCCTCCCGCCGAGTTGATGAGGACCTCGCTGTTGCTGCCGCTGCCATTAAGAGTCAGCAAGCCGGTGGTCAAGCTCTGGTTCTGGCCGTCTAAGTCCAGGACGCCGCCGGCATTGACCGTCGCATCTGCACCCTCGTAAATCTGGTAGCCGCCCGGGCCGCTCAACTGCACCTTGCCGCCACTGTTCACCGTGAGCCCTCCACCGCCGACCGCGTGAACATCTGGTGAATCATTGCTGTTCTTGTCCAGGATCACCGTGCCCGCATCGACGACCAGCCCCAGAGCGTCGTTGTCGCCCGAGCCGCTCAAGGTGAGGATGTCCGCACCGGCCTTCGTCACGGTGAAGTTGCCGGTGCTGGCAACCTGGCCGGAGAGCATCACGTTTCCCGCCCCGCCAACTGTGAGGAAAGCGCCCGGCGTCACGGACATGCCGGCCGAATCACCGACCGCGCTGGCCATGTCGCTGTTGATCAAGGCCCCACCCGCGCCCAGCACCTCAAGCGGTGTTGTGATGCCATGGCCGTCGAGGTCCAGGGTGCCGCCATTGATTGAAACGGATCCGTTCGCCAGGGCGGTGCTGCTACCCAGTTGCAGCGTCCCTCCGCTAATGGTCGTGCCGCCTGAGTACGTATTGGCGCCCGTGAGCAAGAGCGTCCCGGCGCCGGTCGTTACCACGCTGCCCGGGGCGCTGTCCGGGGCCGTGCCGTCGGCGATTGTACCGCCGAACGTGGAGGACTGATTCGGGGTCTCGCCGATCGAGAGCGTGTTGCCGTTGAGATCGATATTGCCGGGGCCCGCAATTGACGTCACGGTCGTCGAGCCGCCCAGGCTCCAGAGCGCGCCGGTACCCACGTTCACCTGCGGCGCCGTGGACATCAAGTCCATCGCCAGGATCTCGACATCAGGGTTATAGGGCAAGGTGATGCTCTTGACCGTCTTGCCGGCGTCCAGGTTGAACGAATAGCCGTAGAGGTTATATGTACCTGTTCCAGTTCCGCCACTGCTCGTGTCCCGGTAAGACATCGTCACGGCGACCGACTCGCCCGTGTAGTTCTGCGAAGAGGCCGAGTCGCTCAAGCTCTGCGTGAATGCCTGCGTCGAGCCGTCGGTGTAATTGACTAAGAAGGTTTGGTTGGTTTGATTCCCATTGACCGCTGTCCCCAGAATCAAAAGCTGCGAATCATTTACCTGCGGAAGCGTGACAGGCTGACCAATGGATTCGATGTCGTCATTGAAACCCGCCGAGCCGAGGGCGAACGTCTGCCCGTTGGAAAAGACCTGCGGGCCGAGCAGGTTGGCAGATAGGGCATTGCCGGAACCGTCCAGGCCGCCGGTGGCCGAGAATGTCGTCCCGTCGTTCTCGATCCCGATCCGGTTGAAGCTGCTGGAGAGGTTCACCTGGGTCACCGCTGTCGAGGGATTCCCGGTGTTGAAGCTGAAATTGCCGATCTTCTGCGTGGCCGTCGAGCCCCCCGATCCGCCGGTGAACCCCACGAAGGCCGGCTCGCCGCCGAAGATCGAGCCCAGGTTGACGCTATAAGTGAGGATCTTGGTTGCGTGGGTGTCCGTGTCGGTCAACTGCTCGGTCAGCGTATCGATTGCGGCGTCGTACGAGATGACGACGTCTTTCGGGTCGGAGTTGTTCAGAACGACCGGGCTCACCGACTGATACGAGCCGCTGTTCTGCGACAAACTGCCGGTGGCGTCTGCAAAGAAGCCGGCGCCCACGCCGCTGGGCTCATAGACGTTGAAAGAGAGTACCAGGCCAGGGCCGGGGATGCCGCTCACTCCCAGGCCGCCGCCCGTTCCGCCCAGGGCGTAATATAGAAAGGTGTCCGAGTGTTGCAACACGAACGCCACTCCGTCGGCGGCGTTGTTCGGGAAGCCGCTGGACGCGGCGGTATAGGTGAAGCTCGCCACGAAGTTCCCCGTGGTGGGAACCTCGGTGTCGTCGAAATCACTGGACGACTCGCTTTCGTTACCGTCGGTGAGTTCCACAACGTTGTTGGTGATCGGCGTGGCACCAAAGCCGCCGGATTTATTGGACTGCCAGCCCGTGCCATTCCCTCCGAACCCGGATACCGAATCAGGTGCCATGGCCGGCGTCGTGGCCGATTGCAGCTTGGTGCCGCTGTCAACGATGGCGATGCTGCCGGTGTCGGTGTTGCTGCCTGTAAGGGTGACGGAGCCCCCGCCCTCCACGGAGATCGAGCCCGTGCCGCTGTTCGCGTTGGAGACCGCGATGGTGTTGGACTCGTCGAAGATCAAGCTGCCACCGTTGATGATGGTGCCGGTCCCAAAGCTCACGCCATCATCGATCTGGAGCGTGCCTTCATTGAGGAAAACGTTACTGGGCACGGAACTCGATCCGCAGGTGAGCGTGATCCCGCCAGAGAGCACCGCCGTGGCGCCCGAGTCGATCTGGAAGACTGAGCTGGCGCCGCCGCCGCTGATCGTCACGCCCTCCTCTGGCGCGGTAATCGTTGCCGAGCCCGAACTCAACTCGAGCTGGCCCGCGGTCAAGTTGATTGTCTGGGCCGTCGCGAAAACGGTCGGGGCGAAGGTAATCGCCTGTACCCCGCCCAGGAAACCGGCCATGTCGATGGCGCCCCGGAGGTCGAATTCGCCGGCCGGGGTTCCGCCGTCGCCGGTGCTCTGCACGACGAGCAAGTTAGAGGGCTGGGTCTGAAAAGCGCCGACGTCGGGCGTTGGCGCGTCGAGAGAAAAGCCACGCTGATCGGCGTTGATGCCGCTGATGGCGACACCCTTGCCGGTGCCAGCCGTATTGGGGAGGAGGGCGATGGTTTCGGTCGGCCCCCCGTAATCCCCCAGGGGGGAAAGCTCCGGCTTGACGTTGACGACGTTAAACTGACCACCAAAACCACCTAACGGGTTCGTGCCGAGGAGACTGTTATCGACCGTCGTGTTGAGGCTGGAGGAGGAGGCATTCTGGAAGTCGGCTCCGGTGCCGCCGCCGTTCTCGGCCAGCAGCGCGTCGGTGGCCATGAAGACGCCCCCGCCCTGCACGATGCCGCCGGCGTTATAGGCGACGGTTACGAACATGAGATTGGCTGTTCCGGACTGGAGTGACACGCCGCCGCCACTTTCAGCACCGCTTCGCCGCTCTGCCCGCTGCTGCCAGCACTGCCCGGGTTGCCACTGCTGCCACTGGGTCCCGCGCCGCGGAACGGCTCGTCCGAACTGCCACCGGCGCCGGCCGCGCCGCCGCTGCCGCCGCCACCGCCGGCACCACCATTCTCGCCCACGCCGGGGTCGAGTGTATTGTCGGCGATGGTGGAGACAGAGACGCTCAGCGACCCCAACGAGACATACACGCCACCACCCTGACCCGCGCCGCCTGCGCCGCCTGCGCCACCCGCTCCGCCGTCGCCGCCGTTCCCCCCCCTCCCGCCACCCCCGGCCTTGTCGATGACCGTGGCGGCCCCGCCAGTGCCACCGGTGCCACCGCGGCCGCCGTGGCCGCCAACTGCGCCAATGCCGCCCGTCCCGCCCGCGCAAGCGTTCTGGCTGATGGTGGCGTTGAGAACGCTCATCATCCCGCCTGCGACGAACAAGCCGCCCCCCTGACCCGCGCCCCCGACACCGCCCTGGCCCCCCTTGCCACCTCTTTGGCCCGGGTGGCCAGGATTACCAGTATAACCTTGGTCTCCTGCGTATGAACCTTTCCCGCCCATGTATCCCACGCCGCCAGCGCCACCAGTGCCCGCGATACCGCCCTGGGACTTGTTCCCGCTGATGGAGCCGTAGACGAGACTCATGGTCCCACTCGCTACGAATATACCGCCGCCCTGAGCGGCGCCGCCGTTGCCCCCCATCCCGCCGTTGTCCGCGTGAGATGAGCTGCCGTCACTTTTGCCGTGGCCGCCCTGTCCACCTGCGCCGCCGACAGCTTGGTTCTGGACGAAATTGGAACTGAGAACCGCGACGTTGCCCCCACCGAGGTAGAGGCCGCCGCCCTGGCCGCTGCCTCCCGCCCCGCCTGCCCCGCCTGCCGCCCCGCTTCGCGCAGAGGAATGGCCGGGGCCGCCGTTGCCACCTGCACCGCCTTCGGCCGCGTTGTCCTCGATCTGGTCGTTGTTGAGTGTGAGTCCGCCTCCACTCATGTAAATGCCACCACCGCGAGCCGCGCCCGGCGCCTCCAGCGTGGCCAGCAGCGCCGTTTCCTCCCGCGGCGCCCACTGCCACATTCCCCGTCACGTCGACGTTGGACAGCTCCAGCGCCCCGCCGTCGATCCACACGCCTCCCCCGTTTCCCGTCACATGGCCACCCGTGATGGTCAGGTTGGAGAGGCTCGCCGTGACGCCCGAGTCGATCTGGAAGACGCGGCTGGCGCCCCCGCCGCTGATCGTCACGCCCGCCGTCGGGCCGGTGATCGTCGGTGAGCCCGAACTCAACGCGAGCTGGCCGGCGGTCAGGGTGATCGTCTGGGCCGTATTGAACACGGTCGAGCTGAACGTGATCGACTGCTCGGTCGCTTGCGGGACGTTCGCCAAGTTGACGGCCTGGCCCACACTCAGGTCGCCGAAGGGCGATCCCGTACCGTCTGAGACGGTGTTGACGACCAGCGGATTGGTCTGGAAGGCTCCGATGTCGGGCCTGGGTGTGTCGAGTGGCATGCCGCGCTGGTCGATCGTGATTGGCGGAGTGCCGGCATTTAATTGGGGGGTCACTCCCGTGCCCAGCGCCGCACTGGCCGACACGAGGGGGATGGTCTCGGTCGGCCCGCCGTAATCACCCAGAGAGCCGACCCCAAGCGTGGCTTCCGTACCGATGGTCAGCACGATATTCTTTGCCACACCCCCACTAGAGATGCCGCCGGAGCCGCCGTCTCCGATCAGGTTAAACGTGCCAATCACGTTGTTGGCTGCCGAGCCGCTGATATCACTCGGAGTGGGACTCCCGACGGAGGGAACTGTATTGTTTCCAGCCACGATCGTGTCACTGAGGACCATCGTCCCTTGGTTGTACAGACCGCCGACTCCCGAGGTCGCTGAGTTATTAACGATGGTCGTTCCGGTAATCGTTGTGGTCGGCGTTTGCCCATTGCTCAGCCCGGCAAAGACGCCGCCGCCGCCCTGGCTCGCCGAGTTGCCGGTGATCGTGCATTCCGCGATCGACAGTGTGCCGCCATAGTTGTCAATCGCGGCAGCCTTCTGGCTCACGGTGTTACCGTTCAAGGTACAGTTATAGAGCGAGGCAGTGCCGGTCTTGACGAGCAGGCCGCCGCCGAATGCGGCCGAGTTGCCGCTGATTGTGCAATCCGTAAGGGTGACCTTGCCTGCGGGTTCGACGTACAGACCACCGCCGAATCCGCTCGACGACCCGCTCGTGATGGAGAGGCCCGTGATCGTCGCCGTGACGCCCGAGTCGACCTGAAAAACCCGGCTCATATGACTCCCGCTCACCGTTACTGGGCCCTCTCCGAGCCCATCGTAGATCGTGACCGTCTTCTTCAGCTCGAGCTCGCCCTGCGTAAGCGCGATCGTTGCCGAGGTCGTGCCCAGCTCGAATTCGATCGCGCTGAAGTTACCGGCGTTCACCTGATTGACGGCATCGCGCAAAGTACCCGCGACTGCCATCGTCGGCCGAGCTGGTCACCTGGTAGGTCGACAGCAGCGTCCGGTCCTCGAGCCATTCCAGTGTCGCACGCCGGCGCCTTCGCTGACGGCTCGCTAGACCCGATGGTCTGTGGAGTGCGCTGGGGCTGATTCCATCAATGAACAACGATCGCGGTGTGCGGAACATGGTGCTACTCCTGGAAGGCGATGCGAGCCCCGGACGCCGGCTCATCACCGGCGCGTGGTCCGGCTCTTCGGGGCAATGAACGCAACCTCTCCGTCGATGCTCCGCCAGTCCCGAACACCGGCTGGCGGTTGCGGAGCTCGTCACTATGAGTGTTGCGGAATGTGCGACACGATTTGGCGGCCACACCCGAGCGCCGAGCTTTTATTGGCTTTGGCGCAAGGAATAGAGCGACTTCAAAAAATGTGCGCAAGGCCGTCGGCCGTCACGCCTATCTTTCAGGTACCGTGCACTCACGCGATCACGTCGTCCGGTTCGAAGGCGCAGCGCGAACGCACCGGCGAGCCCCGCGCACTGCAAGCGGCCGACCTCAGGCCGTAAGCTCCCCGATCTCTTCCTTCAGCCGCCGAAGGACACGAGACTTCGCCAATCCACGCGCGAAACGTCATGCCGGGCCGGTCCGCACGGAAGCTCCCGAGGCTCGATGAGACCGCGCCAAAAACGTCTTGCGACACGTCGGGGATGTCCTGTTGCGCGACCCCCGCCTGCCGGCACCAGTGCCGCACCAGCGGGGAATAAAGCGTCACGATCCGCCCCCAGGCGTCGGGCTCGCGCGCGGCGCTCGCTGCAGCAATGAGGTCGACGTTGAGCCATCTTAACTCATGCCGGGCCACGCCGTTCGGGCAAGATCAACCATGAACGCCACTTTCTCATCGCAAATCGTGTCACGCGGCGATCAATACTTAGACGTCTCACTGCATTGTTAATCGGCGCCCATTAGTATACTAGGCGTGACCTCGAATCTAGACCCCTGAGACTGGAACGACGTCTCGAGCAAACCGGTGCGATGAGGCCCCCATTTGAGCAACAGCACCTGCCCCAGCCGAGAGACCCTGTCCGCCTTCCTGCTCGGCGACCTGCCTGAGACCCAGCTCAGCGAGGTCGCCTCGCACGTCAGCGGCTGCGCTGCGTGCGAAGAAAACGCCAGCCTGCTCGATTCGGCCTCCGACGAGATCGTGGAATGCCTCCGGCGACTCCCCAATCGCGACCCGGAGATCCAGCCTGCGGATACCGATCCCATAAGCTCCTCGGCGATGCCCACATTCCCGCCCGGAACGGAGAGCTGGGGTGAGTTCCGCATCGTGCGCGAGATCGGCCGCGGCGGCATGGCAGTCGTTTGCGAGGCCTACCAGGGCTCTCTCAACCGCCACGTGGCGCGCAAGCTCCTGCCCGCACAAGGCGACCTCGTCCGCTTCCACCGCGAGGCAAAAGCCGCCGGCCGGCTGCACCATACTAATATCGTGCCCGTGTTCGGCGTCGGTGAGCACCAGGGGCGCGCGTACTACGTCATGCAGTTTATCGCCGGCCGTTCGCTCGACCACGTGTTGAAGGAGCAGCGCACCCGAGGCACGTGCGGTTTTGACGACCGCGAGGCGGCCCGGATCGGCGTGCAGGTGGCCGAGGCACTGGCGTACGCGCACGCCCAGGGCGTGATCCATCGCGATATCAAGCCCTCGAACCTCTTGCTCGACGAGCACGGGACGGTCTGGGTGACCGACTTCGGCCTGGCGCACGACGCCAGCGATACCGCGACGCTCACGCACACCGGCGACTTTCTGGGAACGCTGCGCTACGTTGCGCCCGAGCGGATCACGGGCCAGGGCGATGCGCGGGCCGATATCTACGGGCTGGGTGTCACTCTCTACGAGATGGTCTGCGGCCAACCGGCGCGCCTCGAAGCCGACCGCGCCGCGCTCTTGCACCAGCTCCTGCACCATGACCCGCCCACTCCCCGGCAGCTCAAGCCGCGGATTGCACGCGACCTCGACACCATCGTTTTGAAGGCGATGGCGCGCGACCCGGAAGCACGCTACGCGAGGGCCGAAGCACTTGCGGAAGACCTCCGCCGGTTCCTGGCGGATCGGACGATCCTCGCACGCCGGATCAGCGCCTGGGAGCGATTGCGGCGGTGGTCGCGGCGGAACAAGGTGGTTGCCGGGCTACTGGCGGCGCTGGTGACGGTCTTCCTCGCCGGTTTCGCGGGCGTGACGCTCCAGTGGCGCCGGGCCAACGACGAGGCGATCCGCGCCAACCGGCTGGCCGAGGCCGAATCGGCGCGCCGGATCCAGGCACAGGCCGAGATTGCGTCCCGGGATCTCGATAAAGGGATCGAGCTCGCGCAGAAGGGTGACTTCGACCACGGCCTGCTCTGGATGGCCGAGGCCCTGGCGGAGACACCACCACAGCAAGTCGATCTGGCTCGGATTGCGCGGACTAACCTGGGTGCCTGGGAGGGACTGGTGCATCACCCCCGCACGGGCCTGGAACATCCCAACGTCGTTTACCACGCCAGTTTTCGGCCCGACGGCCGGGCGGTCGCAACGCACGCCGAAGAGAACGTCGCCCGTCTGTGGGATGCGGCGACCGGAGACCGCCTCGCCGCGCCCTGGAGCACCCGGGGGAAGTGATGTGCATCGCATTCTCCCCCGATGGCCGCTTGATCGCCACCGGCTGCCGGGACGGCAAGGCCCGCACCTGGGATGCCTCGACCGGCCGGCCTGAGGGACCGGCCCTGCATCACGGCGAAGGCCGCGGGTTTGGGATCGCCAGGGTCGAATTCTCACCAGATGGCCGGCTGCTGCTGGTCCGCGATTTCCTCCAGACGACCAGCCTGTGGGAATTCCGGACGGGATGCCGGATCAAGCTCCCACCGGAGGCCGACACCACCCGATTACTTCAAGTTTCAACAGCGGAATGGCTACTCCTCCTGAACGATTATGGGAATACGATCCGAGTCGCGTTCTTCTCACCGGACGGGTCGCGCCTGCTCTTGCCCGACCGTGAGAATCGGCGAGTCCGGACCTGCGACATCGCCAAGGGCGCGATGGTCGGGCCGCCCATCGCGGCCGAGGGGCTCGGCTGGCTTTCTTTCTCCCCCGATGGGCGGCTGATCGGAACCGGTGATCGGGATCGCACGGTGCAGCTCTGGGATACGGTCACTGGCCGGGAGGTGGCCTCCTTCTCGCCGGCTGACGGTGCATTTCGTGCAGCGGCGTTTTCCCCCGATAGCCGGCGACTCCTCGTCTTATCGGAAAACGCCGCACAGCTCTTTGACATCGCCGATGGCCGCCCGGTGTGGGCTCCTCTTCGCCATGAGCAACGGATCCGCATCGGCGCGTTCTCCCCCGACGGGCGATTAATCGTGACAGCCAGCGACGACCACACGGCTCGGGTGTGGGATGCGGCGACCGGTATGGCCGCCGGCTCGCCCCTTCGACACCGCGCTGAGGTCTGGGATGCATCCTTCTCGCCCGACGGCCAGCTTATCGTGACCGCCGGTTTCGACGGCACCGCCCAACTCTGGGAGCTAGGCCGCGGCGATCTCGCCCCGATCGGCCAGAGGCCCACACGCCCGAACCGGAGAGTCGACGGCATGACGGAACAGGGAGTTTACAAGAGGTTGTGCCACGCAACGATCGACCGAACGGGGACCCGCTTTCTGATCAGCGGCGATCACATGGCCCGGCTGGTCGACGTCGATACGGGCGAGCCAATCGGACGACCCATGACCGCGCAGGACTGGGCCCAGGACACCATCGCGGCGTGCAGCCCGGACGGCCGTCTCATCGCGTCCGCGAATCGCGACGTCGTGCTCTACGACGTGGGGAATGAAGGCATTTCCGCGACGGTCCCCGGCGCCCGAATGGGGCGACGGGCCCGTCGAAGCCGCTCCTGTTACCATTCTTGGGCCGTGTCACGGGTCTGGCGTTCAGCTCCGATGGCAAGGTGCTGGCCGCCAGCGATCTTAACCACAATGTCTCGCTCTGGGATACCGCGACTGGGACACGGATCGGCCAGCAATTCGGCGCACGCAGCGAGGTTCTCAGCATGGCGTTTAGCCCGGACGGCCGGTTGCTGGCTTCGGGCTGCGCGACACAAGCTCAGGCGCTCCTGAGGGACCTTGCCTCCGGCCAGGTCCGCGGCGATTGGGTGCGTTTTAAACAATTCGTCGTGTGCCTGGCGTTCAGCCCGGATGGGTCGGCGTTGGCCGCAGGGTCAAGGGATGGATCGTGCGGGGTCATCGACACGGCCACGGGACTCCTCCGGACCGAACTCCACCACGAGGGAATGCTGAAGAGCGTCACGTTCAGCCCGGACGGCCGCCTGATCATGACCACCAGCAATCGAGGCGACGTGACCGATGCCCGGCTCTGGGACTCAGGCAAGGGAGTGCCGGCTTCATCGGTGATCTCCGTTCCCGGTCGCTCGCGTGTTCCGGCGATCTTCAACCCCGACGGCAGCGCTATCGCGGTTCTGTCCGGCGACCACACGATCCGTCTCTATGACGTCTCCACCGCCAGGCCGCTCGGTGTCGTGGGGACGCTCCGGAATGAGTGCTTCGCCATGGCCTTCCGACCCGATGGCCGATCGCTCGTGACGGTGGAATTGCCGGGGATCGTCCACAAGTGGCCCATACCCGAGCCCTGCCTCGGCACGGTCGCGGACCTGGTCCGGCGCGTTCAGTTGCGAGCCGACCGGGAGCTCGACTCAGGAAAGGCAGCCGTCGCGCTCACTTCCGATAAGCGGCGACAGCTTCGCGCGACTGCTCTAGTCGCGTCGCTCATGCCCGAGACGACCGACGCATCAGTCTGGCACGAGTCGAATGCCCGGGACGCGGAGGCGGCCGGAGACAGCTTCGCTTTGCGATGGCACCTCGACCGTCTCATCGTCACTCGGCCTGACAATGGCCTGTTGCACGCCCGGCGGGCCCGCGCCGCGCTATGGGCCGGCGATGTCGCTTCGGCCGAGGCCGACCTTGAGCGGGCGATCGCCCTGGGCCCGCGCGATCGCATCCTCGACTGGATGCTTCACCGCGCCGAGGATTTCCGCTACGAAGGGCGATCCGAGGATGCCCTCCGCCTTCTCGACCGCGTCATCGCCGCCCGACCGGATGACTGTCTGACGTATGTGCAGCATGACGAGCTACTGCCTGGGGCGGGCCTCACGTCCGAGCGCCGGGGCTCTATCGAACGGGCGAAAGAGTGGGGCATGGACAGATGGTTCCTGATCCGCACCGCCGACGAGCAAAGACGGGCAGGTCGGTGGGCCGAGGCGGTACCGCTCTTGGACCGGGCGATTGCCCTGGGGCCTGTGCCGTATTGCGTCTGGGTCTGGGCCACGATTGCGCATCTCGAGATCGGCGACGAAGACGGTTTTCGTCGGGTTTGCCGGATCCTGCGGGACCGGCATCCGGCGGTGCTCGATGATCGACATGCCGGCGAGTTACTGGCCAATATCCTCAGCCTGGGGCCCGGTGGCGTTGGCGACGACGGCAAGGCCCTGGGCTGGATCGAGCCCTTAGCGGCGACCATCGATCCGGCCGACGGGCCGTACAAGGGCGAGTGGCTGCGTTCCTTGGGCACCGTGCTCTACCGTCTGCGCCGTTACCGCGAGGCGATCGACCGCATCCAGGAGGGGATTAATCTGGGACGCGGCGACGTGCCTCCCGAGGAGCCGGTCTTCCTGGCCATGGCCCACTTCCGACTCGGCGAAACCGATAAGGCCCGCGCGATGCTGGCTCGCTCGTGGGACGATGAGCCGGACCGACGATCGGTCGAGCCGTCGTGGGTCAGCAGGCCCGTCCGCCTGCTCCGCCGCGAAGCCACGAGGCTCATCCTCGACCCCGACTTCCCGGCGAATCCTTTCGCGCCTTGATCACAATCTTAGTCTGCGCCACCGCTGCGCCACCTATGCCTCACCTCATAAGTCGAATAGCAACAGTGAGTTATTGCGATTCCGCTCCGGTTCCGGTTATACCTGCGCCACCCTTAACTACAAGCACCGCGAGGGGATGGCGGAGATGATGGGTGGCGCAGGCCAAAAGAGTTTTTTTCGTTCTGATTTGCACCGCTCCACGACCTGCTGACTGCTCAGGGTTTGTTGGGCGTTTGTTGGGCGCGGGTCTCCTGACCCCGCCCTCCTCGCCGACCGTAGGTCTCCAGGCGGCCGACCAGTCTATCGAGGAGCGAAACGCGCCCGCACCTAGTTTTTCTTGCCGCCCGCATCCTCGCTCGTCTTCCTGGGTCGACCCTCCGGTCGAACCGTGTGTTCAAGCTTCAGCTCCTCGACCGTCCGCTTGATCCAGATATCCCGGCCGTACGGCCGGCCTCTCTCAAGGCTCACCCGGATGCGGCCCAGCTCTTTCGCACTCAGCACGGCGTTGACCCGAGCAGTCCAGTCCTTGGGGCGCTTGACGGGCCAGGGCGATAACAACGCCTTGATCTCGTCATCTCCGTGCATCCTCGCCCAGAGACTGCTGAATCGCCACTGTTGGGCCGTCCGAACCAGGCCCGATGACAGCGGATTGCGCTCGACATACCGGCACAGGTTCAAGAGATGCTCGTCGCATTCCACGGGGAAGCATTTGAACCGTCCCTGATAAAGGTGGCCGTACCCAACGGTTCGCCGCGAAACCCGCCAGCGCATCGCATGCGTCTGCGCCAGCCACCGAAAAAAATCCGTCACCTGCCCATCTTCCTCCGGCCAGACGACGAAGTGCCAGTGGTTGGACAACACACAATACGAAAGGATGCGGATCGGGTGCCGTTCGTTTGCCTCGACCATGACTCGCTCGAACGCCTCGAAGTCGGCGTCCTTGCGAAACATGTGCATTTTCCCGACCGACCGATTCAGGACATGGTAAACCATCCCACCAGGTGTCGCGCGCGCTTGTCGTGGCATGAAAAAAACGATACCACGCCAGCCACCACGGCGTCAATTACTAGCTGCGTCCCTGTTCGCGTCCCTTTCAATGCGTCTTCGCCGTGCTGCCAGCCTATCGCTTGCGACGCTCATCGCTTTGGGATAACGTAAGCAAATGGCGAAGCGGTCTCGACGGGCGATTTCGGCCGGGCAATTCCTCACGCGCAAAAGCGGGTCCAGTTCATTGCGAAAGCAGTTGGTTTCGTGGGCAACGTCAATGATCGGACCAAAGAAACTGAGCGCGATTCGCGAAGAGATCGAGAACGCGTTGGCTTCCTCCGGCGACGACCCGATTCAGCGCCTGGAGCGCCTGATTGCCTCCGCCAAACGCAAAGGCGAGAGCACCGAAGTCATGGCGGACTTGAAGCGATTACTCGAATCGCCTCGGAAGCGGAAACACCGCGACCAGCGTGTCGGGGCAAAAACGTGAGTCGGCATAGATCATTCGTCGTCCTGTGAATCGATCTCGGGACTTAGCGCTACGAAGTCGGCATCTTCCTGGCTGCCGGTCCAACCGATTAAGCCGGCCGATCGCCGTACGTGGCTCACGGCGGGCGTCACCGTAATGCGCACTTTCTCGTGCTCGTGGAAAGGCAACGGCTGGACTGGCTTCAGGACGCCGTTTTCGTAAACGGCTTCGACGGTGATGGACATGGCGAGGACCTCCGCGAACATCGAGTCGTTGATGGGGCCATTGTACCAGACGGGTTGGCCAGTGAGTCACGGGGGATAGAAAGACAGGCACTGCGGTGGCGACAGAAAGACCGCCACTAGCTGCGTCCCCCGTTCGCGTCCAGTGTCCCCGTTCGCATCTCAGGAGTTGCGATTCCTCGTCCCCACGCTCTGCGTGAGGACGCGCGTCTTGGACGCTCTGTGCCCGCTTGATCGAAAGAGCCTTCGGTGCTGGTCGGACGACGCGGAGCGTCGGGCAGCGCGTTCCCACGCGGAGCGTGGGAACGAGGAGGCAAAGCCTTTCCTGCCTGAGAGAGATCAAGAATTCACGTGAGTCTTGACCTTACTGGCAGGCTTACTCGCTTTCGGCGCTTTGCCAACCTTGTGCACCGGTTTCGCCACAACCTTGGGCGCTTTCTTCTTGCCATGGTTTGTGGTCGTCGTCGTGGACTGCCCGGTGGTGGTCGTCGTCTGCACAGTCTGAACCGGGCTGGAAACCGTGTTCGGGCTACTGCCGTTCGTGGATCCTGCACTGCCACTGGAGGTTCCCGTGCCCGATCCCGATCCCTGCCCGCTCGTCGAACTCCCGCCCGTGGGCGCCGGCGTTGGATCCAGGCTCGGCAGGCTCGGATCGTAATGATAAATCACGGTGATCGTCACGGACGTTTGCGTATGGAAGTTGTCCGAAATGTCGCCATTCGTCGACGTGGCCGCCCCCTGCGCGTGTCCAGAAATGGTGATCGGGATCCGGAACTCGCCGGTAAAGTCCGCGAGCGCCGCGGGCGACGTCAATACCGTCGTCTGTGTGGCTGAATTACTCGTCACCGAGGCAAACTCCTCGCCGCTGGTCCCGTCGTAGGTAACCGTGCCTTCGAACGGCGAGGCAGTGAACTTCTCGTTGATCGAGGGTATCGAGAGCGGTATCGCTCCGCTGGGCACATTGATCGCGAGATTGGCGGACGTCGTTCCCGTGATCACATTGCTCGACGAGCCCAGGTTCTCGGCAGCGAATTGCGTGCTGAACGACCCCGATATCGACACATCCACCTCGGTCAGCGTGCCCATCGTTGAGCTGAAATACAAGAAGGCCTGAGTGGCGACATTCGGAAGCGCCTCGAGGTTCGGAAACGTCGCGGTCTGAATCATCGTGGCCGTGGGCCCGCTGAGCAACTGACGACCCTCGAGAGGTCGAACCGCCGCGCTCGCGCGGAACCTCGGTCGCCGGCGCGTGCCCGCAGCCGGAAACATCCGTTCGAGGGCTCTCTTGATTCGCATTCTGCAAGTCCCTTTCCTGAGGGATAGAAGCCCGAGGCCCGCGCAAAACGCTCTCGGAGACGGCTCTCCCCCCGCCTTGCCGCACGGTTTCAGTCCGCAACCCCCCCCTGCAAGAACCTAGAGCGCCGTTCGGTAGTCGGCAAATCCGCTACGAAATGCCCAGACGTTCCCAGCTTCGAGAACGCCGCGCGAACAGGCGTGAACAACAATTGATGTAGCAAGCACACTCGGTGTGCCCGCTACGAAACAGCCAAGGCACACGGAGTGTGCCTGCTACGAAAGAAGCACGGTACACGGAATTTGCCCGCCATGAAAGAGCCGAGGCGCACAAAGCTCGCCACGATCTGAGTCCGTTGCAATAAAGCAACAACACTATTCATCGGTCAGACGCGATTGAGCACTTTTGTCGCGCGATCGGGGGGCGACCCTTACCCTCTCGATCCTGCCGTCATGAACGGGAATAAACACATCGTTGCGCTGATCGATACCAACGATCCTCGCGTGCTTGACGTCGACAATGGCACCGCGATCGGTCTGGAAGCCGGTGAGCGACCCGATGCCGCCGAACGGAACCACCACAGTTTGCTCCGTCTGCATGTTCACGCACGGCAGCACGACCGAGAGCTTGTACGAATAATGCACGTTGAGCCGGCCCGTGGGTATGAGCGTCACGGCGTTTGCGGCCGCATCGTAATCTGCCGACTTGAATCGGATCGTCTGTCCCGACGGTGTGATCACGAAGTAATTGGCGGCGTTAGCGGCCTTGACCGGGTCGACTGCGCCGTCAAACGTGACGACCAGCCGCGTTTGCTGATGGTGCACCCCCGTCCGCCCGATGCCGGCCACGCTCGGACACGGCAGCGTGTACGTATAGGTGATCGTCACGCTCGCAAACGCGAAAGAATTGGCGGTCGTCAGCAGGTTTCCGTTGGGGGCGCTGGCGCTCGCGGCAGCCGTCGCATTCATCGTGAGCGTCACCGCCGACCGGCCGCTCGAGCTCGTGTAGAACGCCAGGTCGGATGGTTCCGTGAATGTCGTGGTTGCCGAGTCCACGAGCTCTAGCGGCGGAAACATGACCGTGTCCGTCCCTGACCCGAACACCCCAGCCGCCGTCGGCCGGCTCGAAAGCATCGTGGTCGGCTGCGTGAACGGCTGGCTGAGGCCGTCGATCTGGCTCCCGAGCGACGCCGCGGCGGTGATGACGGTTGCCGAGGTCGTGCTCCTATTCTGCGACGTGATGTCGCTCTCGACCGTCGCCGAGTGATTCACCGTGACCGAGATCAGCGTACCCAGCGCCGGGTTGAACAGGTTCAAGACCGGCGAGAGCGCCACGTTCGTGAAGTTCGTTGTGGTGTTGCCCAGCGACACCGTCTGCACCTCGGTCACCTGGTCCGAGCTTGTGTCCGCGGCGGTCGCAGCATGCGCTTTCGGTACATGCTGTAAACGCTGGTGTTCGCTGGAACGGGCAAGCTGCACTGCCGCGCCGTCAATGCGATGCGCGCCCGTGCTCAGCAGGACCTTCGCCTCGAGCGATTCGACGCTCAAGATCGTCATTCGTTCTCTGGGCAATTGCGCGCGCAGATTCTTCCACCTGTTCGATGTGGTGCGCAAGACCGGACACGGCCAGATCCATCCCAGAGCGCTCATCGCGATCGCCCCGCCCTGAACCCCCGGGTTCCGGGTCCTCATGAACGATCCGCTCGACACCGGAGGCAATCCCCGTCGAGTGAATCGACGCTGTGCGCTAGGTCGGCTGTGCAGTCTCTCGACCAACAGCAAGAGTGGGGAAGTCGAGGAGCGACCGTCCGCGCGCTCGTTACCATGCGTTCCGTCGGCAGCCGGTGGTGCCGCTGGATCTTGATCTGCGTATCAGGCAAGAGATGCCGCGCGGCGACCGCGCCTTCTGGCCAGGAATACCAGTCCGGCACCCAGAGCCAGAAGCACAACACTCGAAGGCTCAGGCACGGACTGGGGCGTTATCAGGTAGCCGTACTGAATCGAAACGCTGGCACTGGCCTCGGTGAATACGGCTCCGCCGCCGTTCCCGCTGCTCGAATAAAAGCTCGAGAAGGCCGACGTGGAAATCGGCAGATTCAGTGTCCCGGTCCCCGTGAATTGCTTGAATAGCGAAGCCGAATCCGCCGCCGTCAGCGTGCGCTGGAACGATTGTTCCGTGACCGTCGGCGCAATGTAATTGGGGCTCGAGATCGGCAGCAACGACGAGTAAGTCCCTTTCGATTCCGTCATAGACACGAAGTCGACCGGTTGTCTCGTTCCCGGTGCGCCGAAGAGCGTAACGCCGTTCGGTCCCAGGAGCGTCACGGTCGGACCATCCGTCAACATAGCCCTCGCTGACGGATCGGCAAGCACGCTCGGGTTTGAGGTCTGCGATGTCGCGAGATAGATCGTCGTGGTGGTAGGTGTCGAGGCGAACGTCATCGTGTAATCATTGCGGACCGTCGTGGTCATCGTGATGCTGATCGAAGTCAATGTCCCCTGATTGGGATTGAACTTGTTGAAGACCAGCGGGTCATTCACTCCCTGAGTTCCCGCGATCCAGTTCGTGGAGACCATCACGCCCGCAGGCGAGGTGGATTGCGTCTGAACCGGCGTGAGCGAGCCGCCCCCAAATGCCTGCACGGACAGGCACGACGTTACCACGCAACAGATTCCGATCCCAAGTGTTCGCCGACTCATTGGGGCATGCCGTCCTGGCCCGCTCGAAAGGAAAAACTCTTACGACCCTGCGCCGGGGGCATTCGCACCAGCCTCGCCGTCGCCCTTCCTTCGACATCCACCATGATTGCATATTTCTGATCGTTTGGCCACCTTCGAGCGTAGCGACCACAAACCACGTCGGTCAAGGCAGCAGATCTTCATTCCGGGAACATCGCCGGCACGCGGGCTCTTCACATGGACTGATTGCCACGGGGCGCGAGCATCACGGTGTACCCGTGGCGGCCCTCTGCGGCAAGAACGCGGAATTGGAGGTGGCGGCCGCCCGGCGATTTCGCTCTAATAGAGTGAATTCCCGCCCGCAATGGCTCCCCCACCGCATCCCCACCGCATGGATCCGAGGATCGCCACCAACCCGTCGGCGAAGGCACCATGGAATCAAGACTTTGTTGCACAAGTCTCAAACCGCAGCTTCGGTCATGGAGCTCCGGCGTGGTGCTCCTGCTCGCGCTGGCGGCCTCGAGCCGGGCCGATGAGCCGGTTTCATTTCAGAAACTGGGGGCCGAGTTCGCAAGCGAGATCCGCCCGATCTTGAACGAAAGCTGCATGAAGTGCCACTCGGCCGACGAGCAGAAGGGGACGCTCGACCTCGAGCAGTTCGAGAAGCTCGCAGACGTCAGACGCTCCAGCCGTACTTGGCTCAAAGTCGCCGAGATGCTCGACAACGGCGAAATGCCGCCCAAGGATGCCCCCCAGCCGTCTCCCGTGCGCCGCAAGCGGCTACGGGGCTGGATCGCCGACTACCTCCGCGCCGAGGCGATCGCAAGCGCCGGCGACCCCGGCCCGGTCGTTCTCCGCCGGTTGAGCAACGCAGAGTATACATACACGCTTATGGATCTGATAGGCGTTGACCTGGAGCCCGCCCGGGAGTTTCCCGGAGATAACGCCGCTGGGGAAGGATTCACGAACACTGGCAACGCCCTGGTGATGTCGCCCGCGCTGCTGTCGAAATACCTTGACTCAGGCAAGAAGATCGCCGGCCACGCCGTGCTCTTGCCGGACGGCATTCGATTCTCCGCTGGCACGACCCGCCGCGACTGGACCGACGAGCTACTGGCACGGATCCGCGGCTTTTACAGCAGGTTTACCACCACCGGCGGCGGCACGCAGGTGAACCTTCAGGGAATCGTCTTCGGCACCAATGACGGCGGGCTGCTGCCGCTGGAAAAATACCTGCGCGCCACAATTCGGCATCGCGAGGCCATCGCCTCCGGTGCCACTCTCCTGGCAGACGTCGCCAGGAACGAAGGCCTGAACGCGAAGTATCTCGGAATCGTCTGGTCGACGCTGCACGGCGCCGAGCCGTTGCCTATTCTGGACGGCCTGCGGGCTCACTCGCGCACGGCACGCGTCGAGGATGCACCGGCGCTGGCCTCCGAGATAGCCGGATGGCAGAAGGCGCTCTGGCGGTTTACCAGTGTCGGCCAGATCGGCAAGATCGGCGGCCCGAAGGCCTGGATGGAGCCGGTGAGCCCGCTCACCGGCGGACAGGAGCTCCGGCTCAAGATGCCGGCGGCCTCCTCGAGCGGCGACGTCACCGTTTACCTCGTGGCCCGTGACTCGGGCGACGGCAGCGACCACGATCGAGTGGTGTGGGAGAAGCCGCGGCTGGTCGCGCCCGGACGACCTGACCTGCTGCTGCGTAATGTGCGTGGGGTCGCACATGAGCTGGCGACCTTGCGCGGGCAAGCATTCGCCGCCGCGGCGAGCTGCCTGGACGCCGCCGCTTCGGCCAGCGCCGCAAGCGGCCCGGTCGATTTGAATGCGCTCGCGAAGCAGCACGGCGTAAATCCCCGCGTCCTGGCGGCGTGGCTCGACTATCTGGGCATCGGGTCCAGCGGCACGGGCTCAGGCACAGCAGTCAAGATCGACACGCCGCTCAAAGCCAGGATCGAGAACTCGTCGGGCTATGACTTCGTCAAAGGGTGGGCCTCTCCCGATCTGCCGAGCGTCGTCGCCAACTCGTCGAGCCAGCACGTGCGGATACCGGGCAACTTGAAGCCGCACAGCCTGGCCGTGCACCCGACTCCGAACCTGCGCGTGGCGGTCGGCTGGCGCAGCCCGGAAACTGCGTTGCTGCAAATTCGCGGCGAGGTGCAGCACGCGCATCCGGAGTGCGGCAACGGCGTGACCTGGTCTCTCGAGCTGCGGCGCGGCGCGGTCCGGCAAAAACTCGCAGCCGGGATTGCTCAGGGCGGCGCCGTCGTGACCGTGGGACCGGTGAGCAACGTCGCCGTGCAGCCGGGCGACCTGATCTCGATCCTGATCGGTCCCCGCGACGGCAATCATTCATGCGACCTGACCGCAATCGACCTGACCCTTTCCGGCGGCGGCCACGAGTGGAACCTGGCGCGGGAGGTCTCGCCCGACATTCTTGCCGGTAACCCCCACACCGACGCCCGGGGCAACCACGGCGTCTGGAATTTCTACAGCGAGCCCGAAAAGGTGGGCGCCACCGACGCGGTGATCCCCGCCGGCTCGCTCCTGGCACGCTGGCAAAGCGCCGGCAGCGCAGCGGAGAGAAAGCGGCTGGGACAGGCGATTGAAAACATGCTGACCTCGGGCCCGCCGGCAGCCAGGGAAAGCCCGGATCGAGCACTTTATGACCAGCTCGCGTCGTTGCGGGGCCCGCTCGTGAGCGCCTTCCACGTGAATGGGCCTACGGCGGGGCAGCCCGCGGCAGGCTCAGGCAAGGATGGCCCGGCGGCAATAGGCCCCGACCCCGCTCTCTTCGGATCGCAGTCCGGTGGGCCGGCGATCGACCAGGCCAGCATCGCCGTGCAGGCGCCCAGAACGCTTGCCATCCGGCTCCCCGCCGATCTGGTAGCGGGCTGCGAGTTCGTGACCGGCGGCTCGCTCGAGCCGGCGATCGGTGCCGAAGGAAGCGTGCAACTCGAGTTGCGCGCCGGCCCGCCAGGGCCCTCCCAGGGCGTTTCGCCCGAGCTGCCCATTCTCGTTCGTGATGGTTCCGCTGCGCGCGGCGAGTCCAGTCCGCGTTCGAGACCATGCGCCAGGTTTTCCCGCCCACCCTTTGCTACACCAAGATCGTGCCGGTGGATGAGGTCATCACGCTGACCCTCTTCTACCGCGAGGACGGCCTGCTCGAGCGACTGATGCTCGACGAAGTCCAGAAAGCCCAGCTCGATCGGCTCTGGGCCGAGCTTCGCTACGTGAGCCAGGATGCAATCACACTCGTCGATGCGTTCTTGCAGCTCCTGGAATATGCGTCGCAGGATGCCGACCCCAAGGTATTCGAGCCGATGCGCAAGCCGATCAACGACCGGGCCGCGGCGTTTCGCCGCGAGCTCGTGGCAACCGAGCCCCGCCATCTCGACGCGGTGGTCGCGCTGGCCTCGCGCGCCTTTCGCCGGCCGCTCGGCCCCGAGGAGACGGGCGAGCTCCGCGGGCTTTATCGCAAGCTGCGCCAGGAAGAGATCCCGCATGACGAGGCGATCCGCCTGCTGATCGCCCGGGCGCTGGTGTCGCCCAGGTTCCTCTACCGGCTCGAGAAACCGGCCCCCAGCGAAAAAGCGGCCCCTGTCAACAACTGGGAGCTCGCCACGCCGGCTGAGCTACTTCCTCTGGTCGTCGATGCCGGACCAATCGCTGCTTGCGGCGGCCCAGTCGGGAAAGTTAGGGCGTCCTGATGTGCTTCTGGCCCAGGCTCGTCGGATGTGCCAGGACGGCCGCATTCGCCGCCTGGCAGCCGAGTTTGCCTGCCAGTGGCTGCACATCTATGATTTCGAATCGCTGGATGAGAAGAGCGAGCGGCATTTCCCGAACTTTGCCAGGCTGCGCGGCCCCATGCAGGAGGAGGCGATCCTCTATTTCACCGACCTCTTCCAGCACGACGGCTCGGTGCTTTCGGTGTTCGACAGCGATCATACATTTTTGAATGAAGATCTGGCGAAGCACTACGAGATTTCCGGAGTCTCAGGCAGCGATTGGCGTCGCGTGGACGGTGTGCGGAAATTTGGTCGCGGCGGCATTCTCGCCCTGGCGGCGACGCTGGCCAAGCAGTCGGGCGCTTCGCGCACCAGCCCGATCCTGCGTGGCAACTGGGTCTCGGAAGTGCTGCTGGGCGAAAAGCTGCCGCGCCCGCCCAAGAACGTGCCGGTGCTGCCCGATGACGAGGCCGCGACCAACGGGCTCACCATGCGGCAGCTCGTCGAAAAGCACACGAGCGACCCGCGCTGCGCGAGCTGCCACGTGCGGATCGACCCCCTGGGCTTTGCCCTCGAGGCATACGACGCGATCGGCCGCCGGCGCGGGCGGGACCTCGGTGACCGCCCGATCGAGACCGCCTCACGGCTGCGCGACGGCACAACGTTCGACGGCCTCGATGGCCTGCGCCAGTACCTCGTGACCACGCGGCGCGATGCCCTGATCCGCCAGTTCTGCCGCAAGCTGCTGGGATACGCCCTGGGCCGCGGTGTCCAGCTTTCCGATCTTCCATTGCTGGAAGAAATGGAGCGAAATCTGAAAAAGAACGACTATCGTTTCAGCACGGCACTCGAAACGGTCGTGGCCAGCCGCCAGTTCCGCGAGATCCGCGGCCAAACCTCAACCGCGTCTTTGTAGCAGGCACACGCCGTGTGCCGTCCGCCGACCTGGACGAGTGCCTCGTCCGAGCAGATTGTATAATGATGTACGCGACTTGCCGTTTTTTCCCACAGGGAGGCCATCGATGAACCAGACGAGCTTTTCACGCCGCACATTCCTCCGCGGCGCCGGCGTGACCATGGCGCTTCCCTGGATGGAATCGCTCCGGGTCTGGGGCCAGGAAGGCAGCGCCCGCCCCCGCCCCCGGCTCGACCGAGGCGCCCGTGCGCCTGGCGGTGCTATTCTCCGGCAACGGCTTCCACAGCCGCCAGTGGTGGGCGCGCGGCAGCGGACGCAGCATGGAGCTCGGCCAGGTGCTTGCTCCGCTGGCCGACTTTCGCGAGAAGATGCTCTTCATCCGCGGCCTGTACAACTCAGAAGCATTGAAGGGCAACATCCACAGCTCACAGACCGGCAACCTGCTCTCCGGCGCTCCGCTGGCATCCGGCGGCGACATCCGCTCCGGCACGAGCTTCGACCAGTTGCTGGCCCGCACCCACGGCCGCTCGACCAAGGTGCCCAGCCTGGTCCTCGCCTGCGAAAAGTCAAATCCGTCGGTGCATAAGAACTACTCGATGCTCTACAGCTCGCACATCTCGTGGACCTCGCCGACAACGCCCACTCCGCTTGAGCTTTACCCGGCCCTGGCCTTCGACCGCCTTTTCCGCGACGAGGCCATGCGCGGCGACAAGAGCGTGCTCGACGCCGTGCTCTCCGATGCCAGCGATTTCCGCCGCGCAATCAGTGCAACCGACCAGCGCAAGCTCGACGAGTATCTCGACTCGGTGCGCGAAGTCGAGCAGCGAATCGAGCGCGCAGGCACCCGCGGCGAGCTCCAGGGCTTCCGCCCCACTCTCGAGAAGCCGAACGTCCCCCGTCCCGCCGATGGCATTCCCCAGGACATCGGCGAGCACATGCGGCTGATGTGCGACATCCTCGTCCTCGGCTTCCAGACCGACACCACCCGGATTTGCACTCTCAAGCTCAATAACGACCATAGCTCGCTCCGCTTCCCGAATCTGGGCGTCGACTACATGATCCACCACCTGCTGTCCCATTCCGACACCGCCGATTGGCTGAAAGTGAACCAGTTCTTCTTGACGCAAGTCGCCTACATCGCGCGGAAGCTCGACGCGATTCGCGAAGGCGAACGATCCGCACTCGACAACTCGATGATCATGTACTGCTCGAGCATGCTCACAGGCAACCACGATGCGACCCAGCTCCCCGTCATCGTTCTGGGCGGCGCCGGCGGCCGGATCAAGGGCGGCCGCGTGCTCGACTATCTCGGAAAACCCAACCGGAAAATGTGCAGCCTTTACCTCTCGCTGCTCGATAAGGCCGGCCTGCATCTGGGCGAGTTCGGCGATTCGCGCGAGCCCCTGGCCGAGGTCTGAGCAAGGTGGCTTGCACGCAACGGACGTGATCTTGAGTCACCGAGCTCCTCGGCCGGCGTAAGCGCTCTTATCCGGCACTTCGGTAGTCGAGCCCTCGAAACTCTTGCGAATCACGAGTGCATGATGTGGCTCCGAAACGACATCGGCGACGAAATGTTTGGCCGCCAGTTCGGCGATTACCAGATCGAGTCGTGGCTCGGCGCCGGCTCGCTGGGTATCGTTTACCGAGGAGTCCACGAGACGACCGGTGAGCGTGTCGCCATCAAAGTTGCACGAAACGCGTGTTCAACCGCCGCCCACCGGCTCATGCACTCTTGCGAAATCCTCGCCCGCCTTGACCACGAGAACATCGTGCAAGTCCTCGAAGTCGGCTGCCATGAAGGGGCGCATTATCTCGTGATGGAATTCATCGCTGGCCCCACCATCGCTGACCTGCGCGCCGACCGCGGGGCCTTGCCTTGGCCCGAAGTCGTCGGCCTGGGGATTCAGATCTGCGCGGCCCTTGAACACATTCACGGGCGCGGCGTGTTGCATCGCAACCTCAAGCCGTCGCATCTCATTCGCAGCGCCGACGGTGTGCTCAAGATGGTGGGCTTCGGGCTGGCGGAATCGCGCGAGGAAATGGTTTTCGCCACCGAGGGAATCGCCGTCGGTACGCCGGGATACATGGCCCCCGAGCAGATTTGCGGAATTCGTGCAATCGACCATCGGACCGACCTTTACTCACTAGGTGTCGTGCTCTGGAACTTACTCACCGGTGAAAGCCCTTACCAGGAGCCGAGTGAATCCGGTCATCGGCGTGGGGGAGCGGCGTTGGCTTTCGCTCATCTGACCCAGCCCGTTCCTCGACCAAGCGAACGAATCCACTCCGTTCCCACGGCGCTCGATGATCTGGTCGTCCAGTTGATGGACCACGCCCCGGACGCGCAACCGCGCGACGCTGCCGCGGTGACGAGCGTGCTATTGACGCTGTCGAGTTAGCCCGAATTGATTCCAGCAGTGGGCATCACGTAGCAGGCACACTCCGTGTGCCGCCTGCCCCAAGACGAGTCAGCCGCCAGTTCGAGGGGTGAGAATGGGGGAATCTCGGGGGTCGCGAACGACATACGACGCCGTGGTGGTCGGATCGGGGCCCAATGGGTTGGCGGCGGCGATCACGCTTGCGCGCGCCGGGCATTCCGTACTGGTGATCGAAGCGGCGGCGACGATCGGCGGTGGGACCAGGTCGGCCGCTCTGACGCTGCCCGGGTTCATCCACGACGTCTGTTCCGCGGTCCATCCATTTGCGGTTGCATCGCCTTTTTTCAAGACGCTGCCGCTCGCACAGCATGGACTCTACCTGGTGGACCCGCCCGCGCCTCTGGCCCATCCTCTCGATGATGGAACGGTCGCCATTCTCGAACGGTCGATCGATGCGACTGGAAACTCGCTCACCCAGGATGCCACTGCCTATCGCCGCTTGATGGAGCCCCTGGCGGCGCAGGCCGAAATCCTCTTCGCCGAGCTGCTGGGGCCGCTCACGATTCCGCGGCATTTTTTCTCAGCAGCGCGGTTCGGCCTGCGAGCGATCCAGCCCGCCACGATGCTCGCGCGCCGCACATTCGCCGGCCCCCAGGCCCGCGCTCTCTTCGCCGGTCTGGCTGCGCACGCCATCTTGCCCCTCGAGTGCTGGTCGACATCGGCGGTGGCGCTCGTGCTGGGCATCGCAGGGCACACCGTCGGCTGGCCCGTTGTACGTGGCGGATCGCAACAGCTTGCCCAGAGTCTTTCGGGTCATCTTGCTTCGCTCGGCGGTGAAGTCGTCACAGGCTGGCGAGTGAAGTCGGTAGACGAGCTACCCGAGGCCAGGGCCGTTCTTCTGGACCTCACGCCTGCTCAGGTCGTGCGTCTCGCCGGCCATCGACTGCCCGCCGGATACGTGCGCCGGCTGGGCCGTTACCGGTATGGAATGGGTGTTTTCAAGCTAGACTGGGCGTTGAACGCCCCGATCCCCTGGCGCTTGCCAGCCTGCGCCCGGGCCGGAACGGTTCACCTCGGAGGGACGCTCGAAGAGGTCGCCGCCTCCGAGGCCGCGATCTTTCGAGGCGAACATCCCGAGAGCCCGTTCGTTCTGCTGTCCCAGCCAAGCCTCTTCGACTCCACGCGCGCCCCGGCCGGCTGCCACACGGCCTGGGCTTATTGCCATGTCCCGAACGGCTCGACCGTCGACATGACCGCCCGGATCGAAGCCCAGGTCGAGCGCTTCGCGCCGGGCTTCCGCGACACGATCCTCGCGCGCGCACGCCATGGCCCCGGCCGATTTTCAGTCGTATAACGAGAATTACATCGGCGGCGATATCAACGGAGGCTCGCAAGACATCCGCCAGCTCTTCACACGCCCCGTCGCGCGGCTCGTGCCTTATTCAACACCGTCGCCAGGCCTGTATCTTTGTTCGTCCTCGACGCCACCCGGCGGCGGTGTGCACGGACTCTGCGGATACCATGCCGCTCAGGCAGTGTTGCGAAGCGCACTGCGTGTCGGCCGCAGCTCGGTTCGATAGGGCGATCGTCTGATACCTGGTCGGTTTTCTCCCATTGCGGCGTATCCGATGTCCGCGGTAATGGTAGAAGGCGGTTTTTCGCGTTTCCAGCCCTTCTCCACAACACATGAGTCTTCGCCGTGGCGATTGCGATTCGCCGGATCGACTGCTCGAAAGACGACGCCAGGAGCGCAATCGCCGAGCTGCGGCGCGAGCTCAGCCCCCAGGGTGATATCGTCACGCCCGAGGGCCGCGCTCGCACCGTCGCGGCCTTCGGCGAGCGTCTCTCACCACAGCAGGTCGTCGAGCGGATCTGCTCGGATATTGCCGCAGGCGGCTTCGGCGCGATGATCGACTATTCCCGCCGGCTCGACCGCGTCACGCTCGCTCCCGCCCAGTTCCGTGTTTCGCAGCAGGAGCTACGCGAAGCCCGGGCGTCGGCCGACCCGGCCTATCTCGAAACGATAGCTCGCGTGCGCGGAAATGTCCTGGCTTTTCAGCAAGCGATCAAGAGTCGCGACACATTTCTCAATCCGCGAGAGGGAATTCAGCTCGGCTTGTTGCATCGGCCGCTGCGCCGCGTCGGCGTGTGCATCCCGGGTGGGGCCGCGAGTTATCCCTCGACCGTGCTGATGACGGTCGTGCCGGCGCAGGCGGCGGGCGTGCCCGAGATCGCCGTCGTTGTCCCGCCCACGCCCTTCGGCGGTTTCAACACCGACCTCCTCGCCTGCTTGAACGTCCTGGGAGTGACCGAGGTCTACCGCATCGGCGGTGCGCAAGGTGTCGCCTCTCTCGCATACGGCCTGCCCGAAATCGGGCTCGATCCAGTCGACAAGATCGTTGGACCGGGAAACCTCTTCGTGGCGCTGGCCAAGCGGCAAGTGTATGGAACGGTCGACATCGACAGCATCGCCGGGCCGAGCGAGGTCGTGGTCATCGCCGACGGCTCGGCCTTTCCACGCTATCTGGCCTCAGACCTGATCAGCCAGGCCGAGCATTCCCCCGGCGCCAGCATCCTGGTCACCTGGGAAAAGGGCTTGATCGATGAGGTGCAAGGGGCTCTCGAGGATCAACTGGCAACACTGAGCCGGGGCGAGCTGGCCCGCGATAGTCTGGAGACGTTCGGCGCGTTCATCCTGACGCGGGACGAGGACGAAGCGATTTCGATCGCCAACCTGATCGCGCCCGAACACTTGCACGTCTCGACGGCCGAACCCGAGCGGCTGCTCCCGCGTCTCTATCACGCCGGCGCGATTTTCCTGGGCCACTTCACCCCGGTGGCCGCGGGCGATTACGCCGCCGGCCCGTCGCACGTGCTGCCGACCGGCGGTACAGCCCGATGGGCGTCGGGGCTCTCCGCAAACGACTTCCTCAAACGATCGAGCTTGATTTCGCTCTCGCGCGGCGGGTTGCAAAGCCTGGCACCCGATATCCGGATGCTGGCCGACCGGGAAGGGCTCACCGGCCACCGCAAGAGCGTTGATCGTCCGGCTCGAAGACGACCACCAAACAGGATCGAATCCATGAAGAGCAGGGCGGACCAACCAGGCGTTGATCCAGCGACGGCCGATTCTCTCGATTACACCATCCGGATGGCTGGCCCCGACGACGCCCCAGACCATCGCCACCTTGGTCCGTGAGCTGGCGGCGTTCGTGAAGCACGAAGATCGTGCCAAAGCCAGCCCCGAAGACTTTCGCCGCCACCTTTTCGGCCCCAGACCCGCCGCCGAGGCCGCCCTGGCCGAGATAAACGGCCAGCCCGTGGGCTTTGCCCTCTGGTTCTCGACGTTTTCCACCTTCCGCGGCCAGCCAGGTCTATACCTCGAAGATCTGTTCGTGCAAACCGAGTACCGCAGCCGTGGAATCGGCAAGGCGCTCCTGGCCGCGGTGGCCGCACAGGCCCTCGAGCGCGGCTGTGGACGCGTGGAGTGGTCCGTGCTCAAGTGGAACACAGCCGCCATCGGCTTCTATCGATCACTCGGCGCCCAGGTTCTGGACGAGTACACAACGTGCCGCATCGATGAAGAGCCGCTGCGAAGACTGGCGCAGATGGCGAGCGAAGATGGCCTGAGCCTTCGCCGACGAAACTCAAGTGAAGAGTGAGGATCCCGGTTCCATGACCCGCTTCGTTCTCCCCCATATCGCCAGAATGGCCGGCTATGTGCCCGGCGAGCAGCCGCAGGACGGCGGCTTTATCAAGCTTAACACGAATGAGAATCCGTATCCGCCGTCGCCGCGAGTCAAGGCGGCCCTGGCCGAAGCCATCAGCGATCGGCTGCGGCTTTATCCCGACCCGCTTTCGACCGCGTTCTGCTGGACCGCCGCCCGCCTGCACGGCGTAACGCCCGACATGGTCATGGCGGGCAACGGATCGGACGACCTCCTCACAATCCTCACCCGCGCGTTCGTCTGACCCGGCGACGTCGCCGCATTTCCATCGCCCAGCTATTTGCTCTATTCCACCCTGGTCGCCCTTCAGGACGGCCGTTCGGTCGTGGTCCCATACCAGAAGGATTGGAGCCTTGCTTGGAACCCAGCTGTCGATCAAGGGCGTGAAGGTCTTCTGGCTCGCCAACCCCGATAGCCCCTCGGGCACGGCCCTCACACGCGAGCAAGTCGCCCGCCTCGCGACTAACCTCGACTGCCCGCTCGTCGTCGACGAGGCCTATGCCGATTTTGCCGATCCTTCGCGCCACTCGATTCCGCTGATTGAAGCCCACCCGAACGTGATCGTCACCCGTTCGTTCAGCAAAGGTTACGGACTCGCGGGAATTCGCCTGGGCTACCTGGTTGCCCGTCCGGAAATGGTCGGACATCTCACCAAGATCAAGGACTCGTACAACTGCGACACGCTCAGCCAGGTCGCCGGGGTCGCAGCCTTATCCGACCAGAGCTATCTGCAAGAAACCCGGTCCAGGATCATCGCCACCCGCACGCGGCTCACGGGTGAGCTGCGAGCGATGGGTTACACCGTTCCCGATAGCCAGTCCAATTTCGTCTGGGCGACCGATGGTCCGCCCGCCCGCGAGACTTTCCAGAAACTCAAAGATCGCAAGATCCTCGTGCGGCTGATGACCTATCCCGGATATCCCGATGGGCTCAGGATGACGATCGGCACCGATTCCGAGATCGACCGTCTGCTGGAAGTTCTCACTCAATTGAGCTGAGCGCCACCGGCGAGTTTCGTTACAATCGGCCACTTGCACGGTCCGGCCCATTACGCCGGATCCGGGATTTTGGGGCCTCCCCCTTTCCCCGAGGACCTTGAAATTGAGCGTCATTCGCCCGAGTCGCCGAAATCGCTCGCACGACTCGCGAGACCGATGTCCGCTTGCGGCTCGATCTGGACGGCGAGGGGAAAGCCGGCGTCGCTACCGGGATCGGTTTCCTCGACCACATGCTCGAATTGTTTGCACGGCATTCCCTGATGGATCTGACCGTCGCGTGCACCGGCGACCTTCACGTCGACGGCCATCATACGACGGAGGACATCGGAATTTGCCTGGGACAGGCCGTCGATGCCGCGCTGGGCGATCGCTCGGGCATCAGACGCTTTGGCCACGCCGTTGTGCCCATGGATGAAACCTTGGTGACCACCGCAATCGACCTGGGCGGTCGCCCGTACTGGGTCTGGAACGTCGCGATGCCGGCGTCTAAAATCGGCACATTCGACAGCGAGCTGGTCGCAGATTTCTGGCAGGCCGTCTGCCTCGCAGGCGCGAATGAATCTGCACGTAAACCTTCACTACGGGCGGAACACTCACCACATAGCCGAAGCCGTCTTCAAGTCGGCGGCCCGCGCCCTTCGCGCCGCCGCCGAGCACGATCCGCGCTGCACCGGAGTTCCCTCCACCAAAGGAACGCTGTGAATAGCGCGGCCTTCACATCCCTGTACCTCTCCGGAAGTTCCCCACTCATGACAGAACGGCCGAAACATCCAGGCCTGAGCAAGCTCGTCAACGGAGCGCTCGTGGCGCTGGCGTTCGCGCTCCTGGCATTCGTGATCTGGCGGAATCGCGATGAGATCAACCGCGTATTCTCCCGGCCGCTCGACTACCGTCTGTTCGCCGCTGGGACTCTGCATCTACCTGTTCGTCAGTCCTCCTGACGTTCGTCCGCTGGTACATCACTCGTCCGCGTCATCGAACCCGATTTCAAGCTGAGCTCAATCGTGGTCCTGGGCGCAATCGGCATGGTCTTCAACCTCGTCATTCCGGGCGGAGTCGGCGGTGACTTGATCAAGGCGTCTTACCTGGTCCGGATGCGAATCCGCAGAACACAGGCGATCGCGTCCATGGTAATCGACCGGATCCTGGGCCTCCTCGCCCTGTTCATTTTGGCGGCTGTCTCGGGAGCAATCGCATGGCCCGGATCGCCGCGTCGACGTGCGCTTACTGGCCGTGCTCGCATGGCTGGCCGTGTTGGCGGGCGTGCTCGTGCTGGTTGCCGTCTTCACCGGAGCCTTCAGCCGCATGTTCCCCCGCGCTTCGAGCAGTGGCTCGAAGTTCGGGCTGATCGTCTCGGAGCTTCGCGAGATGTCGAACGACGTACCGCGGCCGCCTCAAAGTCGTGTTCGGCTGCCTGGCCCTCTCGGTTCTCATCCACTCGCTGAACGTCCTGGCTTTCTATTCGGTCGGCCGCATGCTCTACCCCGATATGCCGACGACCCTGGCCCAGCACTTCTCGATGGTGCCTTTGATCCTCTTCACCCTGGCCGTTCCGCTCCCATTCGGGGCCCTGGGCGTCACCGAGCTCGTGGGCGGCCAGCTCCTCAAGCTGGTCGGCCATCCCGACGGAGAGCTCGCCATGATGGGCTTTCGCACACTCATGTACGGCGTCGGGCTTATCTGCGCATGCGTATACTTCGCGAAGCTCAAGGAGGTCAGGGACCTGACCTCGGCTGCTCGCGATGTCGAAGGAGTGGAACAAAAGCCTCCGGCCGATAAGCCGCCGGGTGGCCCCGCGCAATGACAAGTCGGCCGTGCCCGATCATGACTCGCCCGCCTTTTCCCGTCGCCGTCGTAACCCCACCTGTCTGCGCAATCGGAACACACTTCGATCAAGTTCCCGATTCTGGCATCGAAATCGCTCAGGAGACTGTCGCGGCCGGGCGCGCGGGATCTTATGATGATGTACTACTGGCCCATCACGTGACTTGTTGCACCGTTCCGCGCTGATTGTCGAGCCCGAGGAGATCATGCCAACCGATTCGCGAAAACCGGTCTGGATTGCAGTCATGGTTGTGCTGGCGGGGTTCGCTCCGCCGCAGACCCCAAAAACGGCGTTGGACAGCATCCAGCCGGGTCAAATTCTCGAGCACATCAAGGTCCTGGCCTCCGATGAATACGAGGGACGTGGGCCGGGAACGCCCGGCGAAGAAAAGTCGGTCGCGTACCTTGCCGGCCAGTTTCAAAAGATGGGTTTGAAGCCCGGGAACCCGGACGGGACTTTTTTCCAGACCGTTCCGCTCGGCGGCTTTCAGGCGAAGCAGGTGGCCGGCTCCTTCAGCGCCGGCCAGAAGACGGTCGCTCTTTCCTTCCCCAACGATTTCGTCGCCGTGTCCCGGCGGATGGCCGAAGAGGTGAAGGTCGCCGGCGATTCCGACGTCGTCTTCGTCGGTTACGGAGTGGTCGCCCCCGAATATGGCTGGGACGACTACAAAGGGCTCGACGTTCGCGGCAAGACGCTCATCATGCTGGTGAATGACCCGGCGGTTCCCGATCCCAAAGACCCGACCAAGCTCGACCCGGCCGCCTTCCGTGGCCCGGCGATGACTTACTACGGACGCTGGACATACAAGTACGAGATTGCGTCCGAGAAAGGCGCCGCCGCCGCAATCCTGGTCCACGAGACCGGCCCCGCGGGATATCCCTTCGAAGTCGTGAAGGGAAGCTGGAGCCGCGAGAACTTCGACATCGCCGCGCCCGCGGGCACTCAGAATCCGACTCAGGCTCAGACTCGCGTCGCCGTCGAGGGGTGGATCTCGCTCGAGAAAGCGCAAGAGCTCTTCCAGGCTTGCGGGCGAGATTTTCCATCGCTCAAGCAAGCCGCCGCCAAACGAGACTTTCGCCCGGTGCCGCTGGGTTCCAAAGCCAAGTTCTCGATCACGAATGCCCTCCGCGAGGTCAAGTCGCGGAATGTGATCGCCAAGCTCGAGGGCTCCGATCCCGCCCTGAAGAACGAGTTCGTGATCTTTACCGCCCACTGGGACCACCTCGGCCGCGACCCCGCCCTTGCCGGCGACCAGATCTTTAACGGAGCCGTCGACAACGCATCGGGCGTGGCCGCCGTCCTCGAGATCGCCCGCGCGCTGACCAAGGTCAATCCCGCGCCCAAGCGATCGATCCTCTTCCTGGCCGTCACGGCCGAAGAGAAAGGGCTCTTGGCGCGAAATACTATGCAGCGCACCCGCTCTATCCGCTCGAAAAAACACTGGCAAACATCAACCTCGACGGCATCAACACCTGGGGCCCGACCAAGGACTTGATCTCGATTGGCATGGGCCAATCGTCGCTCGACGACATGCTCGTCGAGATCGCCAGGGAACACGGCCGAACCGTCAAACCGGACGCAGAGCCCGAGAAGGGCTACTATTACCGGTCTGATCATTTTGAATTCGCCAAGCAGGGCGTGCCCGCCATCGACCCCGAAGGAGGAAGAGACTTTATCGGCAAGCCCGCCGATTTTGGCAAGAAGAAAGCCGATGAATATACCGCAAACGACTACCATAAGGTGAGCGACCAGGTGAAGCCCGACTGGGATTTGACCGGCGCGGCCGAGGATGCCAGGATCATGGCCGAGCTGGGATATCGTGTGGCCCAGTCTGACCGGTTCCCCGAATGGAAGCCCACGAGTGAATTCCGCGCCCGACGAGAGGCGATGCTCAAGGCAACCAAACCTTGATATGAACGCGCGATGGCTTCCCCTTTCCCTGGGCGCGGCAGTCGCCGTCGCGGCAGCAGTCGCCGCCTGGCTGGATCTCCGGTTTGGCTGGATCACTCCGGTCTTCGACGCCATTGCCCATCAATTCTTTGAGGTCCCCCTCCTCGCGCGCATCCGCCGCCCGTCGCAGCTCGTCCTGGTTCGCTGGCACCTCGCCTGCGGATCGATCTTGCTCGCTCTCGGCCTGGCATCGCTCGGTTGGCTCAAGAGCCATTGGCGCCGCTGGCTCGCGGTTTTCGCGCTCGGATACGCGATTCGTGCGGTGATCTGGATTTGCGGCGGCAACCTGCCGCTCGTGCCGGGTGATAGCTGTCATTACCTCGAAATCGGCACCTCGGTGCTCCGCGGCGAGGGACCGGTGAAGCACTACGTCGGCAGCTTCTTCCGTGATTATCGCCACATCCGCGAAAACCGCGGCGGTCTCGACGACTGGGACACGCCCCTCGACGCCTATCTTCGCGCGCTGTCCTTCCGGCTCGCCGGCCTCGCCCCCGATTCACCCATCGAGGCTCGAGTTGCCGCGGCCAAAACATGCAGCTTCATCATCAACATCCTCTGCCTCCCGGCGCTCTACATTTTCGCGCGACGACGATACGACGAGCGCGTGGCTCTCGGCGCCATGGCCGCGCTGGCGGTGCTGCCGGTGCACGCGATCTATGCCGGTTTCGTGCTCCGAGAGAGCCTGGTGGCGCTCACTTCAATCCTCGCGATATGGGCTCTGACCGAAGTCTGGAGCACGGCCCCTGGCCGCAAGGCGGTCTGGCTCTGGGCGCTCATCGCCGGGCTCTGCGGCGGCCTTGCCGTGATGGCACGCACGACGGGCCTCGCCTTGCTGGCCGGCGCGGGTCTCTTCGGCCTCGTCGCTCACGGCCGGCGACGTTTCTTCCCTCTTCTTCTCTGGGGCGTCGTCGTTCTGGCGGTCTGCATCCCCTGGGCGTGGGCGACCTGGATGGAAAATGAATCTCCGTTCTATTCGATCACCCGGCATTTCGAATATAACTTCTCATGGACCGTGCACCACTACGAAAAGGGCAACACCGAGGCTTACCAGTTCTACACGCGGGAAAACCTGCCCGAGATCATTCGGGTAAAGATCAAGTCGCTGCTCTTGATCCCGGTCGTGTCGACCATGATCGTCGGGCTGCCGATTGTCGCGGGCTTCTGGCGACGCCTCTGGACGAAAGAAGGCAACGGCCGCGAAACGGCGGTCCTGGTCGCAACAATCTTCGTGGTGTTCGTTCTCGCCACGCTCAAGCGCGTCGCCGATGTCACCCAGGTCTCCCAGCTCGGGCGTTACTACATGCCTGTCTTTGCGCTCGCGTTGCCGCCGGCGGTCTCCGGCATCATGGGATGGCTGGGCTCTCTCACCGATGGAAAACGCGTGGGCCGATGGCTGGCTGTGACTTTCTGCGCGCTGGTCTGGGCAGACCCAACCTGGGCCTACGACGCCTCGTGGCTGACAAAGCGCTTTCAGCTCCATTGGCCCGCGCTGCGCACCGCAGGCGACTGGATCCAGGCCAATCCAGCCCGCGTGCCACCCCAGGCGCGGATCATGACGTGGTTTCCCTGGGAGCTGCGCGTCACGTCCGATCGAACGACGATCCTCATGCCTCGAAACTACGACCCTCGAAGAATTCGGGAGGTGATACGCCAGTATGAAGTAACCCACATCCTGTGGGGATCATTCGAGCCGCCGCCGTATTATGAAATCAATCCCGAATCCTGGGCCCTCGCGCTCGACGATCTTCGAACGGCCCTCGGCCTGACCGATGCCCGCGAGGTGTATCGTTCGACCGATGACGTGCTCTTCCCGGTTCGTCTCTATCGTCTTCCATAGAGCACAAGTGAGCGGGCTCGATCGATCGCCCGCCGCGTTTCGGGCCCTTTTCCAAGGGCCCGGAGGATGGTCTCCCGATGCGCTGGTCGCGCCTGGTTTTGTTGCTCCTTCTCCTCGTCGACGTCTGGTACCGCGCGCATACGTTTGGGCCCTACGTGCGCGATGCCCTCGGCACAAACCTCTGGCCGTCGACCATCGGTTCGAGCGAGCCGCTCGACTGTGACGAGGCAGCGTATGCCTACATCGGGCATCGTGTCACCCACGGCGCCGTTCTCTATCGTGACGTGACCGAAAACAAGACCCCGCTCGGCTACTGGCTGTATGCGCTGGCCGTTCTTGTCGGCGGCTACAACGAGCTGGCGATCCGCATCCTGCCGATCCCGTTCGTGCTCCTGACGATCACCCTGGTGTGGTGGATCGCCGGCCGCCTGGGCGGCCAGGTATCGGCCTGCCTGGCCGCCGGGCTTTACGTCCTCTTGAGCACCGACCCTTTCCTTTTCGGCAACGGCTCCAACCTCGAGCACTTCGTCAATCTGTTCTCGACTGCGTTGCTCGCGTTCCTGATACTTGCCTGGGACCACCCCAGGCGCTGGCCTTTGTTCGCCGCAGGAGCGAGCCTCGCCGCCGCCGCACTCGTCAAGCAGTTCGCAATCCTTCCCATCGTGATCGTCGTGCCGGCGCTTCTCCTGAGAGCGAGGCAGGGGCGGTTGCCGGGAACCCGCGGTTTGAAAGACGACGATTCCCAGCGGTCGTCCCCGCGCACCATTTCCCCCCCTTTAGAAGGGGGGGCCAGGGGGAATGCGTTCCGTCAGGCGATGTCACGAATCGCTCGCGCCGCGCGTCCGACCCCGCGCACCATTTCCCCCCCTTTAGAAGGGGGGGCCAGGGGGGGTGCATCCCCGCAGGCGATGTCAAGAACCGCCCGCGCTATCACCGACGTCATGGTTTTCACGTTCGGCGCATTCTCGATTGCGGCCCTTGCCGCAAGTGTCCTGCTGGCTCAAGGCGCGGGCCGCGATGCGGTCGACGACATCTTCTTCTACGGGCGGGCCCTGGCAACGGACACCCTGCCCGAACCAGGCGCGCCGCCAGCCCTTTATCGCTGGATCACCGGCAATGCCGATCCACAGGGCCGCCTTCCCTGGCCCTTTGGAACCACCAACTATCTCGTCTGGTGGGGCACGGCGAGCTGGCCGCTCTGGCTCGCCTCGATCCCTTCGATTGCCTTCCTCCTGTTCGCAGCGGGCACGACCGCCCCGCGCAGGCTCTCAGCATGTTGGTCAATCGCCGCCTGGGCCCAGGTCGCCCTGCCAGGCCTATACTGGCAGCACTACTATCTTCTACCGATCGCCGGAGCCGCCATCGCCGTCGCTGTCTGCATCGCCGACGCAATCCAGCGCGTTTCGCAAATGTTTCGTCGAGCCTCGAAGAACGATTGGCGCACGACGTCCCTGGCCCTGGTGTCTGTTCCATTACTCTTGCTCGCAATGGCCGCCACGGCTTATCTCGAAGTTCGCGACTACTTGCTCGTCGAGCCCGAACAGCTCACCATTCAGTACAAGGGTGGCGGCCAGTGGGTCGTGCTGCGAAACATGGGCCGCGATCTCCGCCGCCGCGGCCGGCTCTGGAATAATCCTCACTTGTACATCTGGGGCTGGCAAAGCCCTTTGCTCTTCTACGGGCGAATGGACAGCCCCACCCGCCATTTCTTCGTCGACAACTTGCTGCGCGACCAGGCCGACCGCGACCACCGGCTCATCCGCCCGCGCACCGAGGAGATCATCGCGACCCTGAAACGCCACCCGCCTGAGCTGATCTTTACGGGCTACCCGCCGTTCCGGGCGCTCCAGGAGTGCTTGAACGATCGTTACTTCGCGTCAAGCCTGGCGCCAGGATTATGGGTGCGACGCGAGGATTTCGGGCGATTCGAAGCGGCCGGCGCCACGCCAGAATAAAAGAGGGGCAGATCCCTCTCAGCCCAAAGGCGAAGGCGCGGGCTGAAGCGGATCCAGGCCCGGCCGGGGTTCCTGCACGTTCGAATCGATATTCACCAGCCTGGGCTCGCCGCACTCAGCGTGCCGGGTGCACAGCCCCCAGCTCATCGCGCGATTGTGCACAATCTCCGAGATAACCCACCCGGTGTTCCGAACAATGTCCTCGCAATCAGCCCGGCTCATGTAATGAGCCACCGGAGTGAGGGCATGATCGAATACGATCGCATGAACCTTGCGAATGCCGAACGAAGCTAACCAGCGGATGTATCGTGAATAGGGCAGGCGAATTCCGAGCCACGGAATCTGATAGAGAGTTCGCGCACACAACAGCAGCGGAACTGCGACGAGCCAGCTCAAGACATTGAGCATGCCCAGCGGAAGGCGCGACGTGACGGATCGGATCGGATTGATGAAGTGGACGATCCAGCCATTCCCTTCTCGCCCGTATACCCAGACCTGGAACCAGCCGGTGTTTTTGACCTTGCGCACGAGAGCGCGAAATCCGCGGTCGGGATCGGGCAGATGATGGAGCACTCCCAGCGAATAAGCCGCGTCGAACGCACCGTCCGCGAACGGCGGAAAATAAATGTCCCCCTGGACGATGGAGATGCCCGGCACGCGTCGCGTGTTCTCAAAAGCCGCCTCGACGGCATCGCCCAGGTCCAACCCAATCACGGCCCTGGCGCCGAAATGGCTGGCGATCACCGCATGGCGCCCCATGCCACACCCAGCTTCGAGCACGGCCAGCCCCGAAAGATCCTCGAGCCGTCGTGGCTCGAACCACGTCCGCAGGCTGGCCACTTCTTCATCGAAATCGAAATCGCGAAAATGGTTCCACTCATATCCGAACCGCGCCGCCGTTTGCTCGCGCAGCGGCGATCGAGCAGACGCATCGGGAAGCAGTCGCGGAACCCCCTGGCGCACCGGGTAGCAGCTCGCGCATCGCTCACATCGCAACGACCCCTCCATGACGTGTCCGTCATCGAGCGTGTTTGGCTCCGAAATCGCCAGCGCCCCGCCGCATCGCGGGCATGCGAGGTAAACGAGATGCTCAATCCTCATCGACACCAATCCCCAGATTCAAACTCCGCCAATCAACCGCGCGCGGGCGTAGCCTATTCTTTGCAAATTCATCGGATATGGCAATGTCCCGAATGCGCCAAAGTCGCCCTTCGCTCCACGAAGGGATTCCGTGCGCCTATCAACCACCTGAGTAGCCCTGCGCGCCAAAGGCGCCCTTCGCTCCGCAAAGGGATTCCTCCCCGTTCCTCACCGCCTCGTCGCGGGCTTCTCGATCAAGATGTCACCCAGGTCGAGCGTTTCGCCGCTCTTCACACGAAACTCCTTGCGCAGCTTCGGACCCTCCGCTGTGCCGGCCGTGGTCCTGTCCGCGATCCGGTACGTCGCCCCGGGAATCAGGGCAGGCAATGCAATCCGCCCCTCGGCATCCGTGGTTAGCGGTTTCGCATAGTTGATCCGATCAATTTGGTCCATCGTCGCCTGGTCTGCAATGAGAGGATACTCCTTCTGAGCTCGCCCAACGCCAAGTGCGCCTGGCGTGACGACCATCAAGACCATCCGCGCCGGCGTGAAGCGAGCCAGCGGCTTTCCGTCCGGATCAACGAGTCGCAGTTGCGCCGACCCGCACGGCTCGAGCCGGACGTTCACCTTCCCCGACGGCGCCATCCTGCCTGAAAAAGACACCGTCGCGCCCAGCCTGCGCTGCGCGTCGAGAAAGTACACAGGAACCTCGACGTCTTGATCAAGACCATGCAGCTCGAATTGCCCATTCCGCACCACGCCGCGATCTCCACCCTGCCAGGCTCGACGTGATGTGCGCCGCTGTCCGTGAATGATGCGGCTCATCATCCAGGTCTCCTGTGGTGGCTGCCCGTCAGGTGCGATCAACGTGCCGGTCACGGTTGCTCCTCGGCGCAATTCGACAGAAACCTCAATGTCCGACTGATCCCCCTTCGGCTCGCAGCGGACGAACGCATTCGAATAGAAAGGCAGTCCGCCCCGCTTGTCGTTGAAGAGAAGCTCATCCTCGATCGACACGAGTACGTAGTCGTCGCCAGGTCCTCTGACGGCAAGATAACCCGCTCGAGGCAAAGCCACGAGCTGATACGAGCCGTCCGCAGCCGTTTCAGCCTGAGTGCTCAAATTCGAGGAACCTGTACCTTGAATGGAAACCGAATCGAAGCTCAAGAGCGCCACCCGCGACCGGCTTGCCGGAGCCTCGCTCGGTAACCTTTCCGTGGATTAACATGCCTCGTGACAAGACCAGGTCAACCGGATGCTCGACTGCACCTTTCGGCCAGTCGAACGTCTTGATTACCCCCATGTAAGGCTGGCCTGCCGGAGGAGATGCCATGACCCGAAACTGGTCTCCAGGCGACGGATTTGCGCGAAACCGTCCCTCGTCATCAGCCTGGAAAGTTCTGCGAACTCCAAGTTGGCCCGCAAGTTCGGCCCCGACCGAGATCCAGGCAAGAGGAACAGGCTTGCCTGTGTCGGAATACGTGACGCGTCCGTTGATGATCGTGGCCGGTTGAAGGGCCATCGTGAATTGCTTCGCGTGTCCGGGATCGTCAGTCTCGATCGAGATATCCTGCTGGGCATATCGCGGATCATCAACAGTCAATGAGACCCGAAGGCCACGGCCAATGCCATGGACGGTAAACCGGCCGTCCACGTCGGTGATCATCGGCTTGGGCCAGCCGGGTAAGTCGCTTGCATCGATCCTCCGGAACGCGGGTCCCTCGAAACGTTCGCGAGAAGCAACTGGGTTCCGCTCGAGTATCTTTTGGATGGCATGGACCGACACCGTCACGCCCTGGGCGGGCCGGCCTTGCAGGTCGAACAGGCGCACGTCGATCAGCTGTTCACGCCGAACCAGAATATCCGCTGAGGGTTGCTCGGCGTCGACATCGAGCGCAACCCAGCCGGCACCGAATCCCGGCGCAAATGCGATTGCGCCAAAACCATCATTTCGGGATGACGAGGTGCGTGCCGCATCCAGGCGAAACTTGCCCGATCCATTGCTTTGGGCATGTCCGATCGAAACCGGGTCGAGCGCGCCATGTCGTAAGCATGTCCAGGCAACGGTACTCGCGCGTAGGCCATGACGGTCGCGCCGGCCACCGGTTTGCTTTCCGGGTCGAGCACCCGGCCGACGATGAACATCCGGCCGGGAGCCGGCGGCTGTTGCGTGTTCTCCGGCTTCGCCGCGAGTTGCTGCTTCGGTTCGGCTGTGGCGCTCTTCGGCTCTTGCTGGAGCGTCGCCGAGCCGATCGCATAAGCCGCGCCCGCGGCGCCCAGGAACGCCATGGCCACCACGAGCAGCATCACCCTGCGGGTCAACATGGAGCTCAGGATTTCGCGAGCCAGAGCTGCCACGGACGCCGAAACCAACTGGCCGCCGGCCTGCCCGGCCGCGAACTCGACGGCTGCTCTGGCTGTGGTCTCGCAAACCGCCGATGAGAATTGTGCCGAGGCACTGCGCGACGTGAGGCCGACGATCACAGCCGTCGCCGACAGTGCAAAGCCGCGGCGCGAAAGCGCACGGCGGAGCTTATCGCGCCCCCGCGCCAGCCGGCTGCGGACTGTTCCAGTCGGCCAGCAGAGCGATCGCGCGGCCTCGTCCAGCGTCAGTCCCTCGAAATAGCATAGCACCACGGGCAGCCGAAACGCCTTGGGCAGCCTGCTAATCTCTTTGTGCATCGTCGCGATCTCGTCGCTGCCGAGCGTTGATTCCCGGTTTGCGTCGATCACGGGCTCGACAGCACCATTCGAGTCGGTACCGGAATGCCTCATGACGCCGCCGCCTTCCTTATTGCGCTGGCGCGTCAGCCGCGATCTCGACCTCAGGGCGGTGCGGACGGCCACACCGAAGAGCCAGTTGCCCAGGAGACCGGGATCGCGGATAGACTTTGCCTTGCACGCAAGCACAAGAAACACCGCCTGGAATGCGTCCTCGCCATGATGGACGTCGCGCACGAGATCCCGGCACACACGCATCACCATCGGCCCGTGCCGGGCAACGAGCGCAGCGAAGGCCGCCTCGGCAGAAGAATCGCGGTTTGCGGTGAACCGCTCGAGAAGCTGGCGGTCGGATAGCCCGGCCGCCGAGCCGCCCTCGAAAAGTACTTCGATCTGACGAACGACGGATCTCGTCGAAGCATGCCCCATGCCATCTGGCTCCCGCGCGAGGCGGAGGAACGAATCGGCGGCATCGCGCCGATCTGTCAGGCCCGCTATTAACTACTGTCAAATCGCTCGTTATCTTATCCCAAATTGTGGTGCGAGGCTCTGGAAATGGCGCAGCCGCGAACTGCAGCGCACTCTGCGACATCCAGAATGCCCCACCCTCGCCCGGACGTTGAAATCCAGTCGCGTCCTGGCATATAGTTTGTACCCTGGACGACGGAGAGCATCGCCGTGGAAATCACCTGCCCGCTGTGCAGCCACCAGTGCCGGACCGACCGCGCGCTCGGCAAGGGTGCGCTCGTCCGTTGTCCCGCCTGCCAGCGTGAGTTTGCGTTCGCCGGCATGCAGCCGGCCTTTGTTGCCACCGCCGGTGCTGCCTTGCCGGCAGCGCGGTACGAGACTGGGAATAAGCCCTGTCCGTTCTGCCACGAGCCGATCAAGGCCGAGGCAAGGAAATGCCGCTACTGCGGCGAAACGCTCGATCCCGTCCTGCGCACGACCGAAGAAGCCGCCCGCACTGCCGTCCAGCCGCCCGACCCGGAGTTCAACCGGGGAATTGCGATGGTCCTCAGCTTCGTCTGGCCCGGCCTCGGCCAGATTTACCGCGGCAGACTCTTCCGCGGCCTCGCCTGGATGGTCGCCGTCCCGCTGGGCTATATCTGTTTCGTCATCCCCGGCCTGGTTTTGCATCTGCTTTGCATCATTCTGGCAGGCAAGCGAGATTGACCCAATAGAACCGGTCCCCCGGCGAATCCTCTCGTTGACGAACTTCCTCGGACGCCTTGGCTTCCTCCGTTCAACCTCCAAATCCGAGCCCGTTTCGTTGACCTCGATCGCGCTGTTGCGTATCAATTGCTATCGGCCGGAACAGAATCAGGAGCGCCCCGCAGTTTTGAAGGCAGATCGATGATCCAGGAACCCGTCCCAGGTGAGGTGAAAGCGCTGCTGGAAAGCCAGCAGCTCAATGGCATTCCGGTTCTTCTTTCCACGACCAGCGACCTCTCATTGAAGGGCGACTTGCGCGGCCACTGGATCGTCGTCACGCGCGACCACCTCGCCGTCGTCGCCGACGGCGCCGTTCCGCGGCTGGTCAACCACGTGCCGATCTCCCGTGTCGAGAAGTTCCGCACCCAGGGCGCAGTCGGCTCGGGGTTCCTCCAGGCCTACGTCGAGGAGGCGTGGGTCGACGTCGCACGCTACTCAAACACGCTCGCCCCGCGCTTCCACCTCCTGGCCGATAAGCTCGAAGACCTGCGTAAGAGCGGCGAAGTGATCGTCCATCCCGAGGAACAGCGCGACAAGAGCCACTGCCCGAAGTGCGGCATGCGACTGGCCACCGCCGGCGATTCCTGCCCGCGATGCCTGCCGCGCAAGGCCATCGTCGCCCGCCTCTGGCAGCTCTTGAAGCCCCAGTGGCCAACCGCCGCGGCCATGTGCGGGCTCATGCTCGTGGGCGTCGCCATGGAGCTCGCCCCTCCCAAGCTCCAGCAATACCTGGTCGACGAAATCCTCGCCCGCGGCCAAGCCAGCCCGAACGCACAAACGCTGCTGGCCTCCCTCTCACTCGTCGTACTGGCGCTGGCCACGACGCGCGTGCTTCTCGGTGTGGTGAACTGGGTAAAAGGCGTAATGGCCAACAAGGTGGGCGTCGAGCTCACGTCCGAGCTGCGCTTGCAGCTCGTGCGCAAGCTTCACGCGCTGGGCGTCGGTTACTACGACCGCCACCAGGTCGGGTCGCTCGTCAGCAGAGTCGCCTACGATAGCGAAGTTCTGCACAGCCTGCTTCAGCAGATCACCGGCGGGTTCCTGCTCCAGCTCGTGCAGGTGATCGCAGTCGGCATCATGCTCTTCACGCTGAACGCCAAGCTCGCGCTTTACGTCTTGATTCCAACGCCCCTGGTCGTCGGCGGAAGCATGTTCTTCTGGAAGCGTGTCTATCCCAACTATTACCGCTATTGGGATTCCAGCAGCAAGCAGGCCGGCACCCTGTCAGGCATGCTGCTGGGAATCCGGGTCGTGAAGGCTTTTGCCCAGGAGCCGCGTGAGTTCGACCGGTTTCGCCGCTCGAGCGACTACTTGAAGCACTCGCGCCAGACCGTCGAAAAGGCGAACGCGTCATTCACGTCGATCATGGCGCTGATTTTCAGCCTGGGCGGTTTGATCGTCTGGTACGCCGGCGGCCGCGAGGTGCTGGGTGCGCGAATGACCCTCGGCTCGCTCATGGCATTTCTCGCGTACCTCACTCTGTTCTACGCTCCCTTGACCACGCTTTCGACGTTCACAACCTGGCTGACCAGCTTCATGACGGGCTGTTCGCGGGTTTTCGAGCTCCTGGATACGCCGACCGAGACTCACGACCCCGTCCAGCCCGTTCCGATGCCCGCGGCCAAGGGCGAGATTCGCTTCGACGACGTGTCCTTCGGCTACGAGCGTCACCGGCCGGTATTGAACGACGTGAGCTTCACGATCCGGCCGGGCGAGCGAATCGGCATCGTCGGCCGTAGCGGCAGCGGCAAGACCACGCTCGTCAACCTGATCAGCCGCTTCTACGACGTGAATTCGGGCCGGGTGCTGCTGGACGGCGTCGACGTGCGCGAGATGGCCGCGAGCGACCTCCGCCGCCACATCGGCGTGGTGCTCCAGGAACCGTTCTTGTTCCGGGGCACGATCTGCGACAACCTCATCTACGGCCGGCCGGATGCCAGCGCGGTCGACGCGATCGCAACCGCCCGCGCAGCGCAGGCGCACGATTTCATCGTGCACAAGCCGCTGGGCTACGATACCTGGCTGGGCGAGCGCGGGGCAGGGCTCTCCGGCGGCGAGAAACAACGGGTCTCGATCGCGCGTGCCCTCTTGTATGATCCCCGCGTGTTGATTCTGGACGAAGCCACGAGCAGCGTCGACACCGAGTCCGAAAAGGCGATCCAGCAAGCCCTGCGCGTGCTCACTCGCGGCCGCACCACCCTGGCAATAGCGCATCGTTTGAGCACGCTCTGCGACTCGGACCGCATCTTCGTCTTCGACGAGGGCCGTCTGATCGAGCAGGGCAGCCACGACGAGCTGCTCGCCCTCGACGGCAAGTACGCTGCGCTCGTCAAAGCCCAGACGCAGCTCTCCCGAAACTCACAGTTCCAGGCCGCCGTCAATCGGCTGGGCGACAGCGTGCCCGATGAACCCGAAGCCGAATCAGCCGACGAAAGCGACTCAGGCTTCGCCCCGCAGTGGATCGAGCCGAACGCCGTGGAGTTTCGCGCAGGCCCATTTGATTCGCTCGAGCTGGTATATCCCGACGGCCGCGTGATCCGGAGTGTGTTTGCGATCCAGTGCCTGCCCGCCACGAGCCCGGATGATTTCGTCAGCCTGCGCACCTGGGACCGCGACGGCCAGGAGAGCGAGCTAGGCATCTTGCGTGACCTCAATTCCTGGTCGCCTGCCAATCAGAAGCTGGTGCGTGAAGCGCTGGCGCGCCGCTATTTTCTAAGGCGGATCACGGGCATTGAAAGTATCAAGCTTGAGTGTGGGTACCTGCTCTTTGACGTGCGCACCGATCACGGCCCGGCCCAGGTCACAATGCGCTGGACGCAGAGCCAGGTGCAGGACTTCGGCGCGCGGGGAAAGGTGCTGCTCGACGTGGAGGACAACCGCTTCCTGGTGAGCGACGTCGACGAGCTACCGCAGCGCGAGCGGGATGTATTCCAGCGTTACGTCTATTGGTGAACGCGGTACGCGCGTGTGGTGCGCGGCGAATGCCGCACCCGTGCCCACGCCCGTCAATGCGTGGTCCGAACGGGACGAAGGCCTCCAGCCTCGGCCGTAAGCCCGATCTTCGACCGCGGTCGCCCTTACTCTCATGCCTCACGGCATCTCCAGCTTAAGCTTCGGCGTACTGCTCTTGTCATTCTCACTCGTCCCCTTGAACGTCGCTGCAACGGTCGAATCACCGGGAACGATGACGACGCACAGCCGCCCCTCCTTCGCGATCCGCTCCCGGCTGGCGCCATCCAATTTCAACCGGAATTCTTGGATCTCACCGTTCTTCACCTTCTTGAAAGTACCCGAGCCCAGGTCAAGCAGCGTCTTGATTTGTTTGCCGATGCCGTTGTCGGTGCTCGGATCAAACTTCAGCTCGCTTGCCGGGTCCAGCTCGGCGCGAGCAGGATCTTGATATCCCCGTCCTTAGCAAAAGCCGGAACGCTCTGCACGAACGCGAGTGTGGCACTCTTGATCTTCGAGCCATCGATCTTTTTCGGCATCTCGAAGACGAGAACGCCGAAGCACGCAAACTTGCCGTTGTCTTTGCCCTCGATGTTGAAATACTTGGTGCCGCCCTCTCCCTCACGCGGTCCACCGGGCTGAATTGTCAGGGTTTTGGCAGCCGCCACATCCTCGCCGGCTGCGGCCTTACCAGCAACGTTCTGGGCCTGAACCGCAGTCACGAAAGCGAACGCGATGAATAGAGTGGTGAGTCGTTTCATGTTCGTCTGCATTTCCCATGAGTGCGTCGTTCTGACCGGCATTTCCGGGCTGACCGCCCAGGACGAGCGATTGGGTCAGGAACTGGGTTGACTGTCCCAAATTGCAGCACGGCGAAATGACCGAGTCAAGTCGCCAGCCGTTCGCCTCGGCTTGAAGCCGTGAGCACTTGCGATCTTGCCTGCGCCTGGTCATACTGATCGCCGTCCGGTCACCGCAGCCAGGTGCGTTGTTCGGAGGGTGCGAGATGATTCAGATCGCTCTGGTGGCCGTCTCTGTAGGCCTGATCATACTGGGGATTAAGGGGTTCACGCGGAGCGGGCTTGCGTTGAGTAACACCACGAACCTTACGGGCATCCCCGGCAAGGTGGTTGGGGTTCTCTGCATTCTGGGCGGGCTCGGGCTCATTCCTCTCCTCATCGTCGTGCTCTGGGCGACAGGCTAGCGCTGATGCGGGCTACAAATTCGATCGGCTACGGTGCCCACGGATTCGGCTTCTTCGAGCGCGTTAGTCTACGCGCTCGACCATTTCCTTCCAATGTTTGAAAATGCGCGATACCATTTGGTAATTGAATCTCCTTGACAGAGATGCCGTGGTCGCGGCTTCCCGACCTAGTCTTTCCGCGATGGTCGGCAAGTCGCCAAATCGGATCGGCTGGCCGAAATTCATCTCGAGAATTTTTCCCGAGTGTCGCCCGGGCAGGACTTGAACGTCCGGGGTCGATTCGCCGTCAAGCGGCCGTCGATTCTTGATGTCCCCAGTTTCCCCGCCGTAGTACTCAAATCGAATCACACGGATCAAGTCAAACTCATCCACGTGGACCTGTATGTATTTCGGCACGTCAAACGGAGAAATCCACGAACCATTGCGAACGTCTCCCTCGAATGGCGTGAGCGGCGCAATTTTTGACGGATCTAAATAAAACGGGCCTTCTCGATCGGGTTCCCATCGCCCGGCCAATCACAAGCGGCGGTTTTTGCGCGACCTACTCCGTGAAACCAAATCTGGCCAGCGAGCCCACGACACTTTGCCAGGTCGTTGTCGTCTATTTCGAGACCGTCCCAATAGGTCTTTCGCTTCCAGAATGGCTGTGACATCGTTGTCGGGTACCAGTGCCTCGAGGAATTAGAGCCCGATTCTAGTCCGGCCGGGTGCGCAACGCGAAACCTTTTTTACCCCCCGGTGAAGCCGGGTCCTGAAAACCCGCCAATCAACGGACTGGCTTCAGGCAACCTTTGCGCCGTTCGTCGCCCCGCCGTCTTGCTGGCTGAAAGTGGGCCAGCTATCTTGATACCAGTCCGCGCCTGCGGAACGACGAAGTAACACCGATAGTGCGAGTGTTAGATGGCCAAGATCTTTCTCTCCTACCGGCGCCAAGATTCGGCCGCTATGACTGGACGGATCTCCGACCGTCTTCGAGCTCATTTCGGCAGCGATGCCGTCTTCATGGATATCGATAACATTCCCTTCGGCGTCAACTTCAGGAAGCACATCGACGCGGCTGTCAGACAATGCGACGTGTTCCTCGCCGTGATCGGAACAAAGTGGGCCGGGGAATCCGACACGCATCGGCGACTCAACGACCCGGGAGACGTGGTCCGGATTGAGCTTGAATCGGCGCTGCGGCGGGATATACCCGTGATCCCAGTTCTGATCGATCATGCGAAGATGCCGTGCGAGGCGGACCTGTCACCATCGCTTGCCGTTTTGGCAGATTTTAACGCGCTCGATGTAGACCACGGACGGGACTTCCACCATCATGTCGACCTCCTCATCAAAGGAATCGAACTTCACTTTCAGGCCTTCTCTGCCGCGGCCGCGGGGCCATCTCGTGAGACAACGATATCAACGACGGAGTCCTCCTCGTCGTCGCCCTCATCGCCGCGGGAACAACTGACCAATTCTCTCGGTATGACCTTGGTCGAAGTCAAGCGAGGTTCTTTCATTGTAGGCTGTTCCGAAGACCAGGTGGGTAATCACGTGCGGGTCGTTCCTGAATGCGAACGTGGGCGGTTCGAAAGCGAGCAGCCAAAGAATATGGTGAAGATCGCCCGAGCGTTCTATCTGGGAATTAACCAGGTCACGCAGCACCAGTTCCGATTGGTGACGGGCAACTGTCCCAGTCATTTCACGGGATCGGATGATCTGCCTGTGGACAGCGTGTCGTGGCTCGACGCGGTCGACTTTTGCAACAAGCTCAGTGAGTTGGATAAGCGGACGCCGTTCTATCGGATTGACGGTAACGACGTCACGGTGATCTCCGGCAACGGCTATCGCTTTCCGACCGAGGCGGAATGGGAATTTGCCTGCCGGGCGAATACGACGACCCCGTATCCCTTCGGTGATAACGAGGGCACGCTTGGCGACCACGCCTGGTACGCCAACAATTCCGAAAACAAGACCCACCCCGTCGGACGGAAGTTGCCGAACGCATGGGGCCTGTATGACATGCTAGGGAACGTGTGGGAATGGGTGCGCTGATGGCTATGACGAGAAGTATTACGCATCGTTGCCTGCCGAGGCATCGAGCGCGCCTAGGGCCTCGCGACGGGTCTTCCGGGGCGGCGGGTGGTGCTGCCCTCCGATGTGCTGCCGGCCGGCTCGCCGCAATGGGACTGCGCCGCTGAGCAGGTTCGTTTGCGTCGGCTTCCGCGTCGCCGCGGGCCAGGATTAAGAGCGCCGTCAACGAACTGCCGCCGCGCGAGCGAGAACCCACGCAGCGGTTCGCGTCCCGGCAAACCCTCACGACCGCCTGATCGTATCCGGCTGCCCCGCGGGGCCGACCAGTGGCGGCGCGCCCGCCTGTTGCCGCGGCAACGTCGTGGCCCGACGGCGGACGTCCAGCTCGATCGTGCCAAACGTCTGCTCGTGGCGCTGAATCGTCGTGCTGATCGCACCCAGAAGCCGCTTGGTCGTGTAGAAGTTCATCACGATCCGGTGATTCGCCTTGACGTGCTGGCCGTCCGTCGCAAACGGCTGCGTGTTCAGCCCGAAATCGAGGATCACTTCCTCGGGCGTCGCAGTCACCCGGCAGAAGTTCGAATAGGTGGGTTCAGCCCCCGCGTCGTCGACCACGACCTCGTTAGCCGGTGCGGCCTGAGGATTCTGGTTCTGAGGAAGCTCGGGCTCGACGCTCATTTTGCTCGACTCTTTTTGCTTGCTCATTTCGTTCTCCCACCTCGACGACGAAGGATCGCTGATCACGCGTGATTTCTGCGAATTATATCAGAAGTTATTCCGGAAAACAAGCTTTGAAATTAAGTAAGAGTTTATGTTGTTCAGTGATGGTACAGATGTAGCAGGCACACGCCGTATTCATCGGTCGCAGCCCCCGACCACGCAACCCGTTATTTGCCCGCCGGCCGTTCCGGAGAAGCGATATCCCTGACCAGCGGCTTGACGTCCTCCCTCCCGAGCAGGAATTCGGAATCGGGATGGGCCAGAACCTGCCGGAGGTCTCGGAAACCCCGCGCAATGGCCAGCTTCAAGTTACCGGCCGCCTGATCGAGATCGAGCTGGCGCACGGCCAGAGCCGAAGGTGGAACCGGCGTCTTGCCGTATCCGATCAAGGTTGCCCCGGTCGTCTGCTCAATCGCCAGAGCGGCAAGCTCGCCGGCCGGCTGATCGTGCCACAACGCCACCCGCTGGACGTCGACCTTCTCCGCCTCGGCCGGCTTTTTCAACACGCGCAAAACACGCTCGAGCTCCCACAGGGCGGCGCTTTGCCACTTGCGACGCAGAGCCACTCCGGTCGACGACACCGCGGCATCCGACAACGTTTTTACCCCGCGCTCGAGCAACTCACGTGCGCGTTCCGGCTCCCGCAGGTCGGCCACCGCTCTCGCCTCCTGGACCAGTGCCGCTCCCAGCTTCACCTGGCGCACCTCATCGCCGGGCGCGACGGCCGCCCCCCGGTCCAGCAGGGCCACCGCCTCCGAGAACGAGTCGCGCGCGGCGGCCGAGTCGCCGGCATGGCGCTGGATGTTCCCCAGCGTCGCCAGTCCTTCCGCGAGATCGAGAAGGTAGGCACGCCGTTCCGGGTGCTCTCGCAGAAGCTGCCGGCGCATCTGAATCGCCTCCCGGTAATACGGCAGCCCGCGCTCGACCTGGCCCAGGTCGACATATTGCTCACCCAGATTGTCGAGGTGGTTGATCCGCAGGGCCTTGAACTCGCTGTCATCCGGCGACAACGCAATGGCACGCTCTTGCTCCTTCACCGCTCTCTCGAATGCCGGGAGTGCCTGGCGGTTCTGTCGCTGCTCGTCGTGAAGCCAGCCCAGGCTGTTCAAGCTTCGCCCCAGCGATCGGTGCAGCCTTGCCTCGTCCGGATGAGCCTGGACGACTTTATCGAGGATGTCGATAGCCATCCGCGTCGACGCAAACGCAAGGTCGTCCCGATGCGCCCGGTGCTGGATATCGGCGATCACTTCGTAAGCTTCCCCGATGTTTTCCTGGAACTTGGTGACCGATGGGTGCGCGGCCACCAGCCTGGCCCGGTATGCGATTGACTTTTCCAGCGCTGCGAGGGCTTTCTCATACTGCTCGGTTTGCATATGAGCAGTACAGAGGTTGTAATGAGTGAGCGCCAGCATGTCGAGGAGCTTGACCGGCTTGGGCCCGGCAGACGCCTGGTCCAGGAGCCCCTGGCATATCTCCTGCGCCTGTTCAAAGCTGCGGATCGCAGCGACAGGTTCAAGTCTCTTGGTATAGACGTAGCCCAGGATGTTGATGATTTCTGCCAGTTTCTGGCGATACCCGGGCTCTCCCGGATATCGCTCGACCACCTCCTGCTGGATCACCCGTGCTTTCTGGATGATTTCGAGGCCCTGATCGCCAGTCTCGAGCTTCGCCTGCGTGGCGCTCAAGTCCGAATAACAATCGGCCAGACGCGCCTGGTCATTGGCAGGGTCGAGATGCTGCGCCTCGAGCGGCTCGAGGATGGCCCGAGCCGCCTGGTACGACTGAAGCGCCCCCTGAAGGTCGCCAAGAGCGCTTCGCTGCAATCCAATCGCAAGCAGGCAGTCGGCCACCCGGCCGGGAAACTCGTGATTGGCCGGGTCGGCGGCGGCGAGCGATTCCCAGATGGTCTGCGCCTTATGAAACGCATCGATCGCCTCGGCACGAGAATCGATCTCGAGCGTGATCTCCCCGACCCGGAAGTAGGCGCTCGCCAGTTGCCGGCGCAGGTTGGGGTCGTTGTTCCGCTGACTTACGAAGCGCTGATAGTACGTGAGCGCGGTCTTGAGTAGTTCCTGTCGCAGGCTCCGGATGTCGACCGAGTTTTGATACTTGAGCAGAGTGTTCTGGCTCACGCTGGTCAGGTAATCTTCCACAGCAGTCTGGGCCATGATGAAGTTGTTCTGGGCCTCCTTGCGGGCTGTTTCCTCTCGGCGCCTGCCCCCTTCGATCAGCGTCGCGGCCACCGTGGCGGCCAGGGAGATGCCGATCAATCCGGCAGCCGCCGCGAAGGTCCAGGTGCGGTGCCGGCGCAGCCACCGCCCGATGCGCTCGGTCGGCCGCTCGGGGTAAGCCGCAACCGGCGCGTCGGCCAGCCACAGCTCGATGTCGTCGGCCAGTGCCCGGGGCGTTCCGTAGCGGTCTTCAGGCTGGAGGGCCATCGCCTTCAAGCAGATGGCTTCGAGCGCCTTGTCGATCGAGGGGTCAATCTTTCGCGGCGGTGGGAACTCGCCCTTCCGCACGGCGGCGAGCACGCCGGCAACCTTGTCTCCCAGTACGGGTGGCCTGCCGGTCAAAATGCTGTAGAGGGTGGCGCCCAGGCTGTAGACGTCGCCGCGCGGCCCCAGCCGCTCCAGGTCTCCCTCGGCCTGCTCCGGGCTCATGTAGGCCGGCGTCCCCATCGCCGAGCCCGGCAACGTCGCCGTCGACCCGCCCGTTCCAGAAAGGAGCAGCGGCCGTTCGCTCGATTGCAGGCCCGGTTCAACCTGCAAGAGCGGCTTGGCCAGCCCCCAGTCGACCACCAGCGTCTCGCCATACTCGCCGACGATGATGTTGGCTGGCTTGATGTCGCGGTGCAAGATGCCTCGGTTGTGGGCATAGTCAATGGCGTTGCACACGTCAGTGAACCGGCGCAGCAGCTTGCGCAGCTCGAGCGACCTCCGGCTCGAGTCGGCTTTCAAGACGGAGTCGGCGTGGAAGCTCTCGATCGCTTCCTTGAGGGAGTCGCCATGGATAAACCGCATGGCGTAGTAGGGGCGTCCGTCGGCATCGGTGCCCAGGGCGTAGACCGGTACGATCCCCGGGTGCTCGAGCCCCCGGTGATCTCGGCCTCGAGCAGAAAGCGGGCACGGCTGACCGCGTCGTCGACGTGGTGATCGAGAATCTGCTTCACGGCCACCTCGCGGTGCAGCTCGGTATCCAGAGCGACGAAGACAGCTCCTAGCCCCCCCTGGGCGTGAGGACGCAGGATGCGGAATCGCTGGCCGTCGGAGGTGACCGAACCGACTGTGTACCTGGCTGTGCCGTCGGAATCTTCACCCGCCAGGGTGGGCTCCAAACGAGGAGGGACAATGGAGCCGTCGATCTCGGTATTGACCAGGTGTGCCAGGCTCGCGCGGATCGAGCCGTCGGCGGTCACGGCCGCGAGGCTCTGATCGGCGTCACCGTTGTACTTCTTGAGGTGCAGCGCCACGATCGCCTCGACCCCGGCTCGCTGCTCCGCGTCCAGATCGCCCCGCGCCGCCAGGTGCTCCGCGAGCGGCCCGTTCGCCGCACGCGTCCAGGACTGAAACGCCGCAACAAGCTGACCCTGGTCGATCAGGCCCATCTGGAGCGCGAGCATCCCAAAGAGCAGGTCTCGCGATGGGTCAACAGAACGCGGCACGATTGTCACCTCAGGAACGGGGCGCAAGAGCGCCACAGGCTAGAACATCGCGAGAGTCCGGCGCATCAATGCTATTGTAACCGCATGCGAGCGGGATTGCTTTGCCGTGCTGCCTGTGTGCGGAGCCGGCCGCCCTCTATGGCGCCGTCTGAAGGACCCGCTCGTGCCGCCGCGAAAACGCCACGGGCAGCGATTTCAGGCCGTTCAAGACAAGCCCCGGCCGCCGCCGCAGTGCCTGCCTTGGGACGGCCACACGCAAGTCTGCAATCCGGCGCAGCAGGCTGTTGATGGCGATCTGTCCTTCCAGCCTTGCCAGCGGTGCGCCCAGGCAGAAATGCACACCCTGGCCAAACGCGAGGTGCCGGTTCGGCTCCCGCGTGATGTCGAGTTCATCCGGCTGATCGAACTGACGCTCGTCCCGGTTGGCCGATGCGAGCACGGCAAAGACCATCTCACCCCGCGGAATGGTCACGCCAGCGATCGTCACGTCTACGCGCGTATACCGTTCCGTTGCCGTTTGCACCGGGCCGTCATAACGCAAGAGCTCTTCGACGGCCGGCTTGATGAGCGCCGGGTCATCTCGAAGCCGGTTCATCTGCTCCGGATGATCCATCAGGGCTAGCATCCCATTTCCAATCAGATTGACGGTCGTCTCATGCCCCGCGATCAAGAGCAGCGAGATCATCGCCAGCAACTCGTCTTCGGTCAACTGGTCACCCGCTTCGTGTGCCTCGACCAAGGCGCTCACCAGGTCATCGCGCGCGGCCGAGCGCCGGGTGCGGATCAGCTTGCGGATATATCGCAGGAACGCGATCAAGGACGGGAGGGCTGTGAGTATTCCGAACCGGCTCGGCACGGTCGACACGATGGTGTTCGACCACCGGTGGAACTTATGACGGTCTGAAACCGGCACACCCAGCATTTCCGAGATGATGGTCGTGGGTATCGGTAGCGCATAATCGCTGATCAGGTCCATTCGTCCCCGAAGTTGCACCCCATCGAGCAGCTCGTCGGTCAGTCTCTGGATGCGGTCGCGCATGTTTTCTACGAGCCGCGGCGTGAACGCCATGTGCACGAGCCCACGCAGCCGGGTGTGTTCGGGCGCATCGACGTCGAGCATGTTGCGCTCGAGCGGCTTGAGCATGCTCGGGATCCACGGCTCTCTCGCCAACTGATCGCCCGACATGGCACTCCGCTTCTCTTTGACGAAGCGGTCGTCCTTGAGCAACGCGACCACGTCTTCGTAGCGGGTAACCAGCCATGCGGGTCGTTTGTCCCCAAGCGTGATCCGGTGCACGGGCGCCTCATTGCGAAGCCTTGCATAGCACGGATACGGGTCGGCCTTGAAGGCCGCGCTGCCGATGTCGACGTTCTCGATCGGGGCCATGTAATACCGCCTTTCAATCGATTATCTTATCACCAAACCGCCCTCAACTTGAACGGCACCAAGGTCACAGACGCCGGGCTCGCGCATTTGAAGGGCCTTGCCAACCTCATGGAGCTCAACCTCGCGGGCACCCGGGTCACCGATGCTGGGCTGGCTCATCTGAAGGGCCTGACAAATCTCTCCATCGTGAATGTCGTGAACACAAACGTGACCGAAGCCGGGATGAACGTGCTGAAACAGGCCAGGCCGGGCCTGCGGATTTACCGATGATGTGACTCAAAGACTGAAATCGTCATCAAGCGTCCGGAGAGCTCGGCGGTTCTCGACCCCCATCCACCGGGGCCGTGCCCCTTGGTTGCCCCTCATTGGTTCGTCCCACCCCATGACCGCACGACTCGTAATGCAGCTTCATGTGCAGGTCATGCATCGCGCAATACGCCTTGTCGATCGCCTGATAGATCGGCCCTTTCTCGTCAAACCCCAGCGCGTCGAGTCGCCGCCGGCATCGATGAAGAAAATGCAGCATCGGCCGGATTCGGTCCCGAAGCGCTTCGGCTTGCTTGGTTGTGAGCCGCGGCCGTTCCATAGCGATACTGTATACACGTACATATTCCGCGCGTCAACAGTGAATGCCTGACACCTCCTGACGCGGGCGTGACCGAATCATCCGGCGGGCAGTACGGTCGCGACCGCGCGGGATCGACAAGGGATGTAACGCTTCGTTGGTCCCGATTTTGCAAGCAGTTCTCCTGTATGCCCGACCTTTCTACTCGTTCGCGCTCGCGATCATGAAGCGTTTCAACCAGCCGACTTTCATCGAGATTCTTATCATTTGTGAAAACTTCTTGTAGCCAAGCCCGCGAGAATGGGCCCTATAATGGTGCTCCTCACCGACTCGCTGGAAAATCACCAACTCGCTTTCGCGGCGAACATCCTGAGAAAGGATGGAGTCGATGAATTTAGCGCGACGGGTCCGTGAGCTTCGCTATGCGAAGGGATGGAGCACGATTGAGCTCGCAAGCCGGGCCAACATATCGCGCTCCGCGTTGTGTCAACTCGAGAGCGGTGCCACAAGCAAGCCCCACGCCGAAACCTTGAAGCGGGTCTCTCGCGCGCTTGGCGTGCCTCTGGAACTCCTGCTGCCGCCTACGCCGGCTGGAAGTGGTCTCCCGTCAGAACGGCCCGTGCCTGCGGAGCCATGCGAATCCCCTGCCCGATATTCGTCAGCGCGGATCGAGGAATTAGTCGAGATGTTCGCGATCCTCCTTTCCTCGCCGATGGCCGAAGCGCTCGCCCGGATTGTGGAAGAGGCATCGAGGCTGGTGCCGATCATTCTGCCGGCGCGCTCGGCGGTGGCGATACCGTCCGCCCCGCACTTCGAGAACTCAGCCTTCCGCCGCAGCCGAGGACCATCATCCGGCCCCGATTGACCGGCCCGAGACCGTCCTCTGCTGGCGTACTCAATGTCGTGGTGATTTCCATTCATCATCAGATTGGACCTTGGCGTTGTGACCAGATTGGGCGAAGCGTGCTTCCGAGCGATTTCGGGCTTCGCAAACTTGTTTTTCGGCCCGTTGCTGGCAAGCATTCACGCCGCGACCGACAAGGGCCCACGATGCTGGAATCGCTCTCGCCGGTTCTCTGAACCCGATCGCTTCCGAATGCGCGGACGCAAGGTTCTGTCCGGCACGACTCGATCTTGGTTGCTTCTGAAATGATTGAGATGGAAAAGAACAAGAGGGCTTTGTTAGCCCACTGGGTCCGCGAAATCCGAGTGGACCTCAACGGAAAAAGTCGCTTGGTTGACGTCCAGCCCGCGGATGATCCACACTGCAAGTTTTGCGGTCAACACCAAGCGTTTCCCGACGGTCGTCTCACCGCAACCAACTCGGCATTGGCACATTCTGGATAGCTGGTAGATTATCCGCGCTCCAGTGCAGCCGAACCGCCTGTTGCCATGGACTCCGGAAACTCCTGATGCAGCGGCGCATCATTCCGGTGCACCGTTTCGCGCGGAACCGTCTGGAACGCTCTCGGGTTTGTCAAGCAAGTCCGATGCGACCTCCTGTTCGGTCAGTAATTGAGAGCCTTGGCTGAGTTCTGGCGAGGGACAGACATGGAAGGTACCGCTGTCGTCCTCTTTCTGCTCGGGCGAGCAAAGGCGCTCGTCTGGGACGGCTTCATGACGAAGTTTGCTTCCGAGATCGTTGGTGAACTTGGAAGAATTGCGGGCCGAGATCTGCTCAGCAAGATTCCTGCTGCCCCAAGCAGCCTACCTCGCGAGACGGACGGAGGGCATCTCGCAGTCGAGACCAGGCCTTCCGCATCCGAGGTTCGCTTCAAGGGCCTTCGGTCCTTCGACGAACAGGACGCCGATTTCTTCCCCAAGCTACTTCCTGGTGACCGGGGCAAAGACGGGCTGCCCGAGAGCATTCGCTTCTGGAAAACCCGCATCGAGCAGACTGACCCCGAGAAAACGTTCCGAGTGGGCGTGATATTTGGACCCTCGGGATGTGGAAAATCTTCGCTCATGAAAGCGGGCATCCTGCCCCGCCTCGCAAGGCCGGAACCACCTCCATTCCCTGCAGATGGAATCAACTCGGACAAACTTGCAGTGGTCCCGATTGTCATCGAAGCGACAGCGGATGACACAGAGACCAGGCTGCTCAGTAGTCTGCGACGACACTGCCCCGATCTGCCGCCCAGGTCGAAGCTGCTGCCCACGCTTCGGGAAACGCGGAACATCCCGGCGGGGAAGAAAATCCTGGTCGTCCTCGATCAATTCGAGCAATGGCTGCACTCGAACCCAAACTGCGAGAAAACTGAGCTCGCGCAAGCCCTGGCGGCCTGCGACGGCCAGCGATTGCAATGCGTGCTGCTGGTCCGGGACGATTTCTGGACACCCCTCAGCCGGTTCCTCAAGGTTATCGACGTGCGCCAGGAGGAAGGTCGAAATCTGGCTCTGGTCGACCGCTTCTACCTGCGCCACGCCAAACGAGTGCTCGTGGCTTTCGGCCAGAACGATGGGATGCTCAGATCCTCCGGGCGATTGACCAGGCAGCAGACCGCCTTCGTCCGTCATGCAGTCGCAGGCTTGGCCGAAGAGGGCAAAATCATCTGCGTGCGGCTGGTCCTCTTCGCCCAGATGGTCAAGGGCAAGCCGTGGACCCCCGCCACCTTGAAGGCCATCGGCGGAGTTGAGAAAGTGGGGCTCGCCTTTCTGCGAGAGTCCTTCAGCGACCGCAGTGCCCCGGCGCGCTACCGCAGGAATGAAGAAGCCGCTCAGGCAATCCTCAGAGCCTTGCTTCCCGAACGGGGAACTGACATCAAAGGGGCGATGAAATCCAAGCGAGAGCTTCTGCAAGCGTCTGGATACGCTCGTCGTCCCGACGATTTCGATGAGTTGCTAATTACATTGAACAGTGAGCTGCGGTTGATCACTCCCACTCACCAGCCCGAGTGGGAGCTAGGAGAGGAAACGAACGTGGTACTCGCCGAGCCACTACAATATTATCAATTGACACATGATTATCTCGTTCACTCAATTAGAGATTGGCTGAGACTCAAGCAGAAGAGCACGCGTCGGGGAAAGGCAGAGCTGCGGCTCGAGGAACTGTCGGCATCGTGGAACGCCAAGCCGGAAAACCGCCTCCTTCCCTCCGCAATGGAATGGGCAAGCATCAGCCTGCTCTCCAGGAAAGACGGCTGGACCGATCCCGAGCGCAAGATGATGAAACGGGCCGCTCGGGTGCATGGGGTCCGAGGTATCCTGACCTTTGCCCTCCTGACCGCCACAGTTCTCGGCGGGATCGTCGTTCGTCGCCAGTCGATTGAGACTCAGCAAGCCGCCCACGCAGCCGATCTGGTTGAACGACTCCTCGATACGGACACTCCTCAGGTTCCCGGCATCGTGGTGGCGATGCGAAATCAGCGTCAGCGGGTCGATTCTTCGCTGAGGAGTGAATTCGACAGAAGGTCGGATGAATCGCGCCAGAAGCTTCACGCGAGCCTCGCCCTGCTGCCGGTTGATGCCTCTCAAGTCCCATTCCTGGAAAAACGCCTTCTCGTCGCTTCGCCGACTGAGCTTCCCGTGCTCCGTGATGCCCTGAAACCGCATCAGGCGACCCTTGTCCCGAAGCTGTGGTACGTGCTTGAATCAGCCCATCCAGGCGATCCGAGCCTGCTCCCTGTGGCAAGTGCTCTTGCTGACTACGACACCACCAGCCAGCGCTGGGAGTCGGTGGGTAGCAAGGTGGCACAAGCCCTGATCAGAGTCAATCCGGTCTTTCTCGGTGGTTGGCTCGACGCCCTCCGCCCTGCGCGAACACCCATCACCACGCCCGTTGCGGCAATCTTTCGCAGCGCCGCGAACCTGCTCATGGACGCCGATTCCAAGACGTATGCGGCGTGCTTCCCCATCGCGCAGTACCACGAACCGCTCACCTCGCCGCTGTTCCAGGCTGAGATCGCCAGGAAACTCACGCTTTCGTGGAACGATCCTCCCCTCGATCGATCCTGGACCACGGTCGACTCCACGCTCACCGGCAAGGTGGAGTCAGCCCAGGGGATGCTCACCGAGCGATTCGCCTTTTGCCAGACAATGCCTCTGGACGAGTTCCTCGCGACCGCCGAGGCGCTCCGCAAATCGGGATTCCGCCCCACCCGGTTTCGCCCCTACGCCCTGGCCAAGGGCCTTCGAGTAGCCGCCGTCTGGACCCGAGATGGGCGGCCCTGGCGAATGGCTCACGATCAGACCGCCGACGAGATTCGCCGGACCGACGAGCGGAACCGCAAGGAGGGATTCCTTCCGTTAGATGCTTCCGGATATCCGGCTGCGGCGAATGATGGAGGCAAACCCGTCGCCTCCCGCTGGGCCGCGCTGTCGGGCGCAGCGAGCCACGCCAGACGACGATGCCCGCATCGTGCTGGCGTCATCCATCCTCGAGCTCGAACCACTCACGGCACAACTCAAGACAGCAGGACTATTCCCACGGACGTTACGTGCCTGGCCGCAAGCGGATTCGAGGCCGAGCTACGCCGGCGTCTGGCACAGGAATACCATCGGAATCGCCGGCACGACTGTCTTTCGGATTGGCCTCTCGGAGGAGCAAATCCTCAGCGGGGTCGCTGAGCTGCCTGGCGCCCTGATCGACCTCGATCTCGCTGTGGCATCATTGCCTGGCCCCAAGGAGCGTGACACTTGGGATCTGCAACGGGCGGAAGCCGCCCTCAAGGCGAAGCCGGATGATCCGGGCGTTCGGGTCGGACGGGCGTCGGTTCATTTACGGTTTGGCGAGAACCAAAAGGTAATCGACGACCTGGATGCCGTCATCAAGAAGTTCCCACAACAGATCACGGCTTATATGTACCGTGCCATTGCCCACGCCCGGCTCGGTCACAAGGACCAGGCACGGGCAGATCAGGAGAAGTTCGAGATCGGCAACGAGGGCCAGTCCCAGAAACTCTACCTGGCGGTCATCGTGGCAACGGAGCTGGACGACGGCAGCGACCGGGCATTCGACAAGCTGGACACCGCCCTCAAACTGACGCCGGATGATTCCGTCCTCCACTACGATGCCGCCTGTGCCTGCGCTCAGGCCTCTCAGGCGCTTGCCCACACGGACGAGGCGAGAAGCAAGTCGCTCTCAGAGCGAGCCCTTAGCCTGCTCCGCAAGGCGATCGAGAACGGCTACGCCGGTTACATGCACATGGAGGAAGATGCCGACCTCGATCCCATTCGAAACCTCCCGGCGTTCGCCGAGATCACGAAGCGGTCGCATCCGAACCGCTCCTGCGCCGCCGTCTGGACGAACGATGTTCAATTCGAGGCGTTCCCGCTGCTCGGGCTTGATCTGACCGCTCACCTCGAGCGTTGCCGGGAAATGGCGGCGCAGGGCTATCGCATGGTCAGCCTTTCAGTCGCCCGGACGTCTGTCGACGAACCGCCAATCGCCGCTTCGGTCTGGCATCGCCCGGTGATCACGGAGGAGAACAAGGATCGACTTGCCGAACGTCAAGCTCGCTCCGCAATCGCCCTGCTTCGGATGGGCAAGGCCGGTGAGATGCTGCCCTTGCTGCGCCACAGCGCCGACCCCCGGCTGCGGAGTTTCATCATCAACTGGCTCAGCCCTCTCGGAGCCGCCGCGGGCACCGTTGCCGCCGAGCTCGAACGTCTCTCTGCCAGCGCGCAGCCGGCTCCCGTCAAGGGAGAGCAATTCATGGATACCGTCCTCTTCCACCCTGAGACTTCGCAGCGGCGGGCGCTGATCCTTGCGCTTGGAACATACGGGACGGAAGGGCTGTCTCCCGGCGAGCAGGAGCCATTGACCAGAAAACTGCTCGACCTTTACCGGAACGACCCTGACGCAGGAATTCACGGCGCGGCGGAATGGACACTGCGGCAATGGAAGCAGCACGAGAAGCTCAAGGAACTGGATGCCGAATTGACGAAATTACAGGACCGGAGTGACCGCCGGTGGTATTTGAACAGCCAGGGGCAGACCTTCGCCTTGATCGAGCGACCGGTCGAGTTTGCGATGGGTTCGCCGCCGACCGAGCCGTATCGGAACGCCGACGAGATTCTCCATCGGGTACAGATCCCACGCCGTTTCGCCATCGCCGCTACCGAGGTCACGGTCGGGCAGTATCGAGAGTTCCAGAAGGAGTGTCCTGGTGTCCAGACTGCCCTGAGTATTAATTCCAATCCCGACCCGAATGTCCCGATGACTGGCGTAAGTTGGTATGCCGCCGCCGCCTATTGCGACTGGCTGAGCCGAAAAGAGAGCTTACCAGCGTGCTACGAGCCGAATGAGCATGGCAAGTATGCCGAAGGCATGCGGATCAAGATCGATGCGTTGAAGCTCCCTGGCTATCGGCTTCCGACCGAGGCGGAATGGGAATTTGCATGCCGCTCCGGCGCAGCCACCGGCCGCAATTACGGTTTTAGCATCGGCCTGCTGGAGCAGTACGCTGTATGCTTCAAGACGTACCAGAGCCAGATCTTACCGTGCGGGAGCTTGCTGCCTGACGACCTGGGTTTGTTCGACATGCTGGGGAATGTGTGGGAGTGGTGTCAGGACCGGTCCATGACGTACGGCACGAGCGAGAATTCCCATGTTGATAGTGACATAATTAAGTCAGCATTTATAAATAATCTCTCTACTCGTGTGCTTCGGGGCGGGGCGGTCAACCATCCTCCGATGCTTGTCCGCTCGGCGTGCCGTACGGCGAGCGCCCCGTTGATGTGTCAGCCTAACAACGGTTTCCGCCCTGCCAGGACTTACCCGTGATTGACGGTCGTCGTCTGTCCCGCGTGTGCGATTTTGACTGCTTCGTCTCGGGTTGTCCTCAATCCATCCGCGACGAAAAACTCGTCGTCAGGACTCAGAATCCCTCGCGCCTTCTTGATAGCGATCGACCTCTTTCTGCGCGAATTCAATGCTCTGAATCGGTTTCGCTATGGGCATGATCGCGCCTCGAAGGACTGGCGAAGTGGGCGATAGAGGACTCGAACCTCTGACCTCCTGCGTGTCGAGCACCCGGAGAAACACGGCAACGATACCTAAATCCTGATGCCACTACACTTATAACGCTATGAAACTAGGGAAACAATAGCAAACAAGCGGGAACGGGAAACAACGACTAACAACGGTAGTCGAGGTCTTAACCCGGTAGTAACCCGGTAGTCGATGAGAGGGCTTTAGCGGCCCGGAGACGTGTTGTAAGCGCGAGACGGTCGAATCCTACCGGGCGAGCTGCCTAGCGTGGCACCTCGTTCATCCTAGACGACCTCGACCCACTCACCTCGCTCCCGTGCGGTTTCCAGAGCTGTGACGAGTTGCTCCGTTCCCGTGATGCCAGAGAACCGCTCTGAGAGCTGGCGGAGTTTCGTCATAAAGATCCGGAGACCCGGCTCCATCCCGGCCCAGCGTTCCTCCTCCAACTCTTTGATGATCGGGGAGGTCATCGGGTCGTCTGGGTACAAAGCCCGAAACATCATGATCCACTCCGCGATCTCCGGCGGTGTAAGAGGCCGCTCCCGCTTCGGAGCTGGGATCTCTCGCTCGATCCGCTCGATTCGACCTATGAGGCTTTTCAAGACTATCCCCGATTCGCCATTGGCTGCGGTGGGGCGACTGGGCGGTCTCCCGACACTTCCATCGATTCTGTGAGACCATCGGCTGGTTGCTCACACTCACCACCTTCATGCGTGAAGTTCCGCGATTTTCTTTTCCAGGGCGGTTTGTTCAATTCCAAGTGAGCATCACGCTTGTTGTCCGTGATCGAAATCATGACAACCGAATCACCCGGCCGAATTTCCGCTCGCTGCTCTGCGGTGAGAAAATCCATCGGAGCGACTTCAACGTCCGGGGTTTTCACGTGGAAACTGACGTCGTTCCCACCCCATCCGCGGCCCCACTCAATCCAGCATTCCTCAAAGTGGGGACCATACCAGATCAGGATATTTCTTGGATCATCGTTAGTCCCAAACTGATCGATAAGCCGGTTAATGCGAGATACTAAACTCATCGACGTTGACCCTTGGATCGAGCCACCCGTTTCTCGATTTCCGTGAGTCGATCTTAGAGTTCCGCATGGGCCTGCACGCGGAGCAAAGCATAGAGTAGGGTAGTAGCGGCTCGCACGCGGATGGTCGCTCGCTCGTCATAGAGAGCCGCGGTGAGCACCTCGACCGCTCGGCCCGCGACGTCGCCAGCTTACCAACCGCCTCATAGAGCATCGCTCGTCGGAAATAGGTCACCAGGGGCTTGAACGCAGGATAGGTGAGCTGATTGTAGACCACCAGTTTGAGACATCTCGCGACCAGACCCGCTTCCTCACGAGTAGCTCCGCGGGCTAGATGGTAGGCGATGAGTTCATCCCGATCGGGAAACGGTGCATACGGATGCACGTTCCAGAGCGCGTTTCCGTCCTGCTGGGCCACCAAGCGCGTCCCGTTCTGGCAGTGTTGAGTCATCGTTCGCCACCCGGCAGCTTCGGGAGTTGTTTATCTGGGACTCTCTGGCTGGGTCGTGGGTCGGGGTTCGAGCCCCAGAACCGAGCCAGCATAACGGCATAGTCGGTTATGTCCTCAGCACTCCCGGGCTTGACGTCCATGCGGTGGGCCATGTGATCGGGCCAGATCGTCAAACCCTTAGGTAGAGAATTGTTTTCTGGTTTCCAGATAAGGGCAGTACCGCACGGCAGGGGAATAGGCTCGTGGACCAGATTCTCTTCGGGGTGCTCAGCCAAGAATAGCTCATACTCGAAGTACGGACGGATTAAGATCAATCCGTCATTCGCGTGATCGTCTTGGACGAAGTATCCAGCCTGTCTGGCGTCGTCGAGGATCTGTTGGAGTTCAGGCGTCATCGGCTTGCGAGGAATCGGCTCGGCTTCGATAACCTCGTAGTAGTCTGGGTCATGTTGGATCTCGGCGGCGAGACGGTTTGCCTCGGCCCTTCTGTTCATTTCCGTGCTCGCGAAAAGCTCATCGCTCACCGGAGCGGTGCCCTCGGGGTAAATCGTGTACTTCTTGCCGGTTTTCTCCTGGCGAATCCATCCCCCTCGCACGAGTTGATTGCAAACCACGCCGAAGGCAGTAGATCCCTCGTGCTTTACAAGGGTCTTCAGTTTGTCTCGGTAGATCTCTTCCGCAAGACCGTTCAGACTCTCAAGCAGTCGCGATCTGGTGACCAGCAGCAATGGAAACTCGGCAAGGCGTTGCTTGTACTCTTCAAGGATTTGCGTAAACGGCTTCCCTTCACCGTTGGTATCGCCCGGCAGCATCTTGCTAAGCACTTCTCGCTCGTACCACTCCGTTCCGATTGCGTGAAGCCCCTGAGCAAGTTCGTACCGGCCTCTCGCCTGAAAGTAGCCCGATAACTCCATCGCAGTCGCCGCGTCCAAGCCTTGCCAGCGTCCGTCTCGGAAGTGAGCTGTCATAGCACTCTCCCCGAAATCGCAGGATTTAATGTTTGTTCGATAGCCGTGTAAGCGAGAGTCTAGTCGGGATCATTCTTCAAGTCGACAACCAGCGGTAGAGTCGCTTTGCGTTGTGGGGAATGATGCGGCCGTTTTAGAAATAGTGATCTGATCTGTTTAGGACAATCGATCCCTCTGCCCGATTTTTGGGGATTCACTCATCGCCGGCAGTAATATCACGATGGACGGGCGACCAGATCGCAACTCGACCAGGATGAGACCGTCGGATTACAGGGCCCGCAACCCGAGTCTAACAGACTTGCGACTCAGGGCGAGGTCGGCCCACCCATCGAGCGGAAACTCGCAGTCCGCGGATCTCGCACCATTCCAACCGACGGTTGCCCAAATCGCTGATGCGACATGCAGGGCCCGACCAGGTAACCGGCAAGCACGAACCCACCAGGGCCACGGGATAGGTACGCGGCGGAGCTTGCGGCGGTCGGGATCATCCGCGACCTCGCACACCCGGACCAGGAGATTGCAACCGGCCCGCGACTAGACCTCGACCAGGGCGAGGGATTCCAGGGCCCGCAACCCGCGGCGAGCGGTTTGTCGATCGACTCCCAGGAACGGGTCGAGGTCTCCCAGGGCGAGAAAGATGGTCGGCCCACCTCGCCACCCGACCAGGTAGCGGACCGCGGATGCGACATGCAGGGCCCGACCCGGTAGCGATGCGGCCCGCGACCACCAGGGCCACGGGATCGGACCTCGCAAAAATGTGTCGAGCGGGCCATGTCGAGGGATCGGGCGACTCGGCAACTCTCGCCACTCGATTGCCATTCTTGACGGGTCGAATGGATTACCGGGATCGCTCAAGATGACACTTCCCTCTTACTTGAGAGAGAGAACGGAAGAGAAGAATAGATAGGACAGGGGTATTACCAGGGGCATGGGTGGGGTATCACCAGGGGCATGGGTGGGGTATCACCAGGGGCATGGGTCGGTTGCGGATGCGAGCGAGGGAAACGGGATCTCATCCGACCGACCGAACCACCTCGCCCGATCGAATCGGACCGACCATCTGCGTGATTCGAGACCAGGTATTCCACCCATCATCATACCGGAACCTATCGGGCCACCGAATCACCTTCGGATCGGTTCCGAGTCGCGGACCATCGAGCACGATAGCGGATGCATCTCTCATCGCTCGTTGAGCTGCGGGAAGGAAACTCTCGACATCATCGAGCGGTCCCTCGACCAGTAAAGCATCATGGATCGGACAATTCACCATGAGCCCGCGGTCGGTCGCCAGAGAGCACGCTCACCGCAACATCTCCGCGGCATGGGCTTGGATCGGAAAGTTCATCAATGTGGTCGCTCTGGTTTCTCGATGAGTGAGCACCTCCCACCCAAAGCACGTATGCAACCGCTCGCGGAGCATCGCACAATCGACCGCTCCATCGAGCCATTGCTTCAACCGCGGATAGGTCGCTCACATTTCATCGAGGAGACGGCGGGCTCGCGGCACGGGCCACTCGATGCGATGGGCGAGACCGACCGCACCTTGACCGTACTGTGTTCCGAGAACGACCGACTTGAGAACCTTCCTCGCTTCGGAATGGCTCTTTTTTGTCGCATCATCGGGAACCATGCCGATGAGTGCGACCGAGTTCAAGGTATGGGTCTCGCCCACTCTCGTAAGCTGCGATCATCCGCGGGTCGCCACTCAAGTAAGCTGCGATCGCGTATTACTGCGAGCGGTAATAGAGGTAGGCGAGGGCTTAACCCGGTATGCTGGTCGGAATGATCCCTCGAACCCAGGATGCGAGGTTGAAGATGAACTCTCGGCCCGATGGGAGATTCCTACCGGTGGAGGATGAGAACGGTTATAGACTCGCTTGGTTGCGACTATCCGCACCGATCGGTAGATCGGACCGCTCGGAACTCTCCAGGGCATTGCGGAGATCGGAGCGGTCGCACATCGGAATAAGCGGTCGCTATTCGATAGAAATGCATAATAGAGTGGTAGGCTTCCAGTCGCGGTCCGCGGTCACTGGTAACCGCGGCGGGCGAGCTAATCAAGGAATAGAGCCTCTCGAAAATGGGAACTTTCATAAACATCGATTGACGGGTCGAGATGGAGATGAACTCCTGTGAGAGTTGGTCGAGATTCGCTCGGAGATGGTAGAACATCGGCACATCGAGCGGAATCTCAGTATGCTCTATCTGGGCGACTGACTTCGTGTACTATCCGCGGACCAGGGCTCGCTCAAGATCGATCGCGGGCGGCTTCGGTCGAATAACTGGGCGGTCGCATGAACATCTCGCTCGCAGTAATCGAGGATGTGGGCTCGATCATCGGGTGAACGCGGCTCACCACTCAGGATGAGGTCTCGCTCGATTCCCTTTTCCGACTCGCTCATGAACGGCAACCCGTGATATACCATCGCACCGACCAGGGAAGTTCTATGAGGTAAGAATTTCGCCCGGACCGCTTTCGGTAGATGCTTAATTCACTTTGAGCCGGAATTCCGGCAAGAGGTCGATGACGTTGTGAGGTAGCGACTATCTCAGGGCGAGGTAGACGCCCCCTCCGCTTGAGCGGTGAATGCGACATAGAGAACATCGGGCTCATCCGGGAGCGGTGACTCGCGCAGGGCTCGGAGATCATCGGCGAAATAACGGGCGACCTGTTCCGACAGGAGCATGTGGGCGACCAGGGCCACCGGTTCGGGTGGGTCGCGTGGTCGCGTTCGAAACTCCGTGTCGAGCACTATGATCTCCCGGAACGAATCCCAGGAGAGCATGGTCACTTTCCTTTCAACGAACCGACCAGAACCTCATGGTCGAGGGAGTCGATGTATCGATCCTTGACGGCGGTCTCAAAAATCGCTTGCCACGTCATCGTGGGCCAAACTGGTTCCTCATCGATCGCATTGGAGACGAGCGGATCATACGCTTGCTTTTCCCGATTTGACCGATGACGAATCCACCTCGACCGGGCGAGTTCCCGCTCTTTCAGCGCGCTGATGTGGTCCATGAGTTTTCTCGCTTGTTGAATGGGCTCTCGAGCTTGATCGCCCATAGGAAATTGGTTCCTTGCCGTGTTTGGCAGTGGACCAGGAGACGCGGCTCGACTGTCGGTTCATTGACCACCAACTTTTCCCCGATCGCCTTATTCAGGTAGTACAGAGCATCGGAATCATCCGAAGTGAGGTCGAGCATGTAGATGTCAGTTTCGTTTTCCGGATGGGCCCGGAACCATGCCGACTTGGGTGGGCGAGACCACACCGGGAACGTCAAGTCGGCCGATCGGCCCGCGGCAAGGTCTCCGTAGTTTGTCCCTATCCTGATGCGGTCCGGGTCGAACGGGTTGACGATGGGTGATTGCTCGACCGCATCAGGAAAGAGTTTCCGCTCGGTCATCTCGCCAGTGAGCGGTCCGTTGTCGCCCGTCTTACCTTTTGCGATACTCATGGTTACACCTTTCTGGTGTGAAGTGTTAAGCGAAGATTCCCCAAGGGCCCGATGAGTCGCCACCTCATCGGGCTCTACCATTTCCAGAACATTCAACCCGCCATGAGCCCACACCGCAGCGGGCCCGTAAGCACACTCGATGCTCATGGGTTTAAGCCCCCCGAGCTTTGCAAATAGCAGCGGCCCGCTCGCTCGACCGTTGGCGTTCGCGAGTGGTGCGGGTCGGTCGCGGTGCGGGATCGCCCACTCCGATGCGAGCCGCAGTCACTCGCTCGATGAACCGGGTGACCGCCTCTTTCGAGCTGGTGAGCTGGCCACCGACCAGTGCGACTTCAAGTTTCACACCTCGCACGCCGATTCGGGCCCACCGTTCCATAGAGCCCGGATGGATCGTATTCCCGCCCCGGCCCGGAACATCGCGGGCGAGGATCGGGAGCGGGTACAGTCTTTCGCTTAGTAGGTCACTCAAAAGAATTGACTCCCATCGATGTGGCACAATTGCCAACATTGATGGGAGTCAATTGCAGGCGTGGGCGGGCGAAAAACGATAGGAACACAAACTTCCAGTTTGGGATCGGAAAGTCTATTTTGATGGGTCGGCCAAGTCTGGAAATCGTTCGCCTATGAAGTAGCCTTGCGGTTTCCTCTTTCGGTTCACCAGAAAGCCTTTTTTGGTTGCCATCGTGAGAGCTCGACCGATCTCATCCGAATCGTAACGGGCCCGGAATCGAGCTGCGATCGCGTTTACCGTGAGCGGTCCGTCGGCAATCTCCAGTATGGGCCAAGCTTCCCTTAGTATCACCTGATAGCGGGGTGCAATTTCGCTCAGCCACCTCTCCCATTGCCGACGTGCGACTCCGATTCGGTGCGATCCCAAGTCTTTCTTGAGCTGGTCGAGGATTGCCCGAATCGCCAGTGGATTACTACTCAGCCACGGGTCGTAATTCGCGGAGTCTTTCTGCGATTCTGAGTAAGCGCCCATGTCATCGGTTCGGACCCGGAATTCGAGTGATCCCGATCGGGCGAGGGCCATCATGCGGTCGAGTCGGGCCCAATTCACCTCCGGACCAGCTACGTCGAACTCACCGCGGTCGATGCTCTCGCATTCGGCTAGCAACGTCCAGGCCCGTTGGATAAGCCCGGTTAGATCAGGAGGTTCTTCTCTTGGTCGCCGATCAAATTGCGGGAAGTATAATATCCCGGCCTGAGCGAGACCGACCATCGGACCGCGGAGTGCCTCCTCGACCGGAGTCGCGACCCTTGAGATGATCTGTTGTGCGGAGAGCACCTCGACCTGAGTCAGAATTTGCCGAATTTCGTCAAACTTTGAGAGAATCTGAGTGTGGCGAATCTCCAAAACTCGACGGAAATTCTCGATGTGCCAAATGAGTTGCCGCGTCCATGCCTCATCCGACCCATCGTTCTGTTGGCTTTGAGCGGTTGGTTCGGTCGAGGTCGATATGATGGTTCCTTTTTTCGGATCGACCTCGACCAGAACTCGACCAGGAGATGGTTGGTCCTTTCCCATCGACCGCCTTACCCCACCTCGCCCATGATGCGGCGGGCGGTGTCGAGGTCTCGCTCCGCATAAATCAAACTGGTCGCGACATCGTTGTGACCGAGAATGGTTCGGACGGCTTCAATCCCATACTTCGAGCGAACCACGGTCGCGGTGCAATGCCGTAACCGATTCGGGCCCCATCGATCGACACCGGCTTTCACACAACCCTTGCGAATCACACTCTCGTAAGCATCGAGCGTGTAGCGGTCTCGCAAGATTCGTCGTTTCCGATTTCGTTTCTCCCATTCCGTGCGAGGTCGCGGTTCGGGTTGGTCTCTGAGCTGGGCTTCCCGATTCTGGCGAGGGCCGAAAATGAACTCATCCGGATTCTCACGCAACCACGGGCGAATGATCTCTTGAGCCCGCGGGCCGATGAGAACCACCCTCGACCGGTCGCGGTGTTCGGTCTTATGACTCCGCGGTCGGTATTCCCACACCACCCCGCTCATGTCGAGGTCGGAACCTCGCAATTGAAGCACCTCGCCCGGTCGCATCCCGGTTCGGGGGACTGGGTCTCGACCATCGCCCGAATCATCGGCGAGAGCTTGTCGAGAGTTTTGTTGAGCACGTCATCGGGAACGGGCCCGACCGGTTCGTTGTCTTTCGCTTCGGTGCGACCCTTGCGGAGACCCGAGACCGCGGTGAGCCCGTGATAGACCGTCGGTGGGAGAAACTCGTGTTCGCACCCCCACCGGATGATTCGCTTCACAATCCCGGTGAGCCGGTTGCATCCCAACCGGGTGATTCCCTCATCGACCCATCGGTTGCGGGTCGCTTTGAGGGCGAGCGGGCCATAGTCGCGGGCCGCGGTGTGGGCATAAATCTCGCGGAGCGTGCGGATCGCCCGCTTAACGTTGTCCATTTCGCTGGTCGCTTCGCCCAGCTTGCGGTAATAACCTTCGGCCCAGTCGAGGTAGCGATCGCAGAGTTCCGCGATCGTGAGATCATCCGGGTTATCCCGCGGTGCGTGTGTGCTCTGACGACCGTTGAGAAGCCACTCTGCGATGAGGCGATCGAATTCGGCCCGACTCTTGGGTGACCCGTGTTCCCCCAGATAAACATCCCGGCCACCGATCGTCACCACGGCGAGACCGGACGGGCGATGCAAACGATAGGTCGGAGTGCGAGGTTGCCGTTGAGTGGACATGAAGCTGGATTCCCCTTAATCCGGTAAACTACCGGGTTACCAGCATCAGGGGCATCGCTTATCTTGCCGTATCAAGTCGCCACAACTTGAACTGGGGTAATCTCTTGTATGCAGTGGGCGATAGAGGACTCGAACCTCTGACCTCCTGCGTGTCGAGCAGGCGTTCTAGCCAACTGAACTAATCGCCCGGATATTGGAAACGCTAGTCTACCCTGTTAACAAAGACCCCCTCAAGCCGTATCAAGTTCGAACTCCTCTCACGCATTTCACTGCCCCGTCAAATTTCCATGATCTCGGCCGACTTCTTCTCGGCCATTTCGTTCACCTTGGTCTCGTACTTCTTGGTCAGTGTTTGCACTTCGTCCTTGCAGGTTTTCACGTCGTCTTCCGTCAGCGTCTTCTCGTTTTGCTCGACGTCGGCCTGCTTGTTCCCGTCGCGGCGGATATTGCGGATGGCCACTCTCGCTTCCTCTGCCAAGTCCTTCACGCGACCCGCCAGCTTCTTGCGCTGCTCGACCGAGAGGGGCGGCACGTTCAATCGCACCACCTTGCCGTCGGAGTTGGGCGATAAACCCAGGTCGCTCGTCTGGATCGCCTTCACGATGTCGCCGATGACTGAGGGATCGAACGGTCGAATCAAGATCTGCTGCGGCTCGGGCGTGCTCAGGTTGGCCATCTGCTTCAGCGGCGTGGGTGAGCCGTAGTAGTCGACACGAACAGATTCCACTAGCCCCACGTTGGCCCGTCCCGTGCGCACGCCCCGAAGCTGGTCCGCCAGGAGCGTCACGCTTTTCTCCATCCGCTCTTCCGCCTCGAATGTGATTTCTTCGATGCTCATGGTTCGTGCCTTTTCATGCATGGGCCCCCAAGCGGACCCAACCCGTTCCGGCTCGCTCGAGGTCGAAAATCCATTCCGCCACCCACATCTTAACATGGACCCGGCCTCCGGCGTTGGGCTTTCACACCCTGCCGGCCGCCCGGCCTTTCCGCTCAAGTCGGGTTTGCCTGCGAAACCGGTCGGGGCCGGTTGCTGTTGCTGACCCAGGTGCCGATCGGCTCGCCGGCGATCGCTCGCTCGATGTTCCCTTCTTTCTTGAAATTGAACACCAGGATCGGCAGCTCGTTTTCCATGCACATGCCGATCGCCGTCATGTCCATGACCTTCAGCTCGTCGCGCATGACCTGATCGAAGGTCAGTTGCTCATACAGCATCGCGTGCGGGTTCTTCTCCGGGTCAGCCGAATAGACGCCGTCAACGCGCGTGGCCTTGAGCAGCACGTCGACCCCCAGCTCCTTGCCGCGCAGCGCGGCGGCCGTGTCGGTGGTGACAAACGGGCTGCCCGTCCCGGTGGCGAGAATCACCACGCGGCCTTGCTCGAGGTGAGAAAGTGCGCGCCGGCGGATGAACGGCTCTGCAACTTCTTCCATGCGGATCGTGGTCAAGAGCCGGGTGGCGCACCCCTCGTGCTCGAGGGCGTCCTGAAGCGCCAGACCGTTGATCACCGTTGCCGTCATACCCATGTAGTGGGCGGTCGCTTCCTTGATCACGTCCGAGCCGCGGGAAAGCTGCGCCCGCGCAGGATGTTTCCGCCGCCCACCACGATCGCGAGCTGGACGCTCCGCGCCGCCACGCGGGCGGCCTGGCGCGCGATCTTGCTGATCTCTTCCAGGCTCAGGCCTCCCTGGCCGGGCCGGCAGAAGCTCTCGCCCGAAAGCTTGAGCATCACGCGGCGAAACACGGGGTGATAGGCCGATGGGCTGGTGTCCATGAAGCACTTGTCCTGCATGAAGAGCGCAAGAACCGAACAGCGTCTATCGCCCCTCGCCCAGCACGAACCGGGCGAACCGGGCGACCGAGATATTCTCGCCGGTGCGGGCATTCACCGCCATGATCACGTCGCGGACCGATTTTGTATCGTCCTTGACAAACTTCTGGTCGAGCAGGACGATCTCCCCGAACCAGGCGTTGAGCTTCCCTTCGGCGATCTTTTCCTGCATTTGCGGCGGCTTTTCGCTCACCTGTGACATGTAAATTCGTTTTTGTTCCTCGACCGTCGCAGCCGGCACGTCTTCGCGCCGGACGTACTGCGGGTTCGTGGCCATGATATGGATCGCCAGGTCCTTGGAAAGCTGCTTGAATTCGTCGTTGCGGGCGACGAAATCGGTTTCGCAGTTCAGTTCGACCAGCGTGCCGGACTTGGCATCGTGGTGGATGTAAACCTCCACGCGCCCGGCCTTGGCGGCCCTGCCGGCGCGCAGCTCGGCCTGCTTGAGGCCCCGTTCCTTGGCGAGCGTTTCCGCCTTGGCGACGTCTCCATCGGCCTCTTTGAGGAGTGCCTTGCACTCCATCAGGCCCAGACCGGTCTTCTTGCGGAACTCATTCACGGCGCCAGCGGTGATTTCGGCCATCGGCGTCACTCCTCCCTCGTTTCGTTCTCGTGCGGACGGTCGGCTGCGTGCATTTTCAGTCCAAGTCTGCGCTGCCCGCCCATGGAAAGCCCTTGCATTGTGCAAGATGCTGGAATTCTAAATACGTTCGTACGACCCGGCCAGGCCAGCCCGGCTGGAATCGACTTGACTCAGCTTGATTCGATTCAACTCGGAGGCTCGCGGCGGCCACGGCGCGTCTTCCCTGCTCGCGCCCGGCCGCGCGTGCCTCATGCTTCCCCGGGCTCGCTCGCTGTTTCGACCGTCCCGGGCCCATTGGGGCTGATTGCGGCTTCCGGTGCGTCGGCAGGAGCCACGGTCTCGGTCTCCGCGCTCAAAACGGCCTTCGTCTCCGGGTCGCGCTGCTTGACGGCTCCACGGATGCCTTCGCCGCGGCCCGATCCCCGGCGCCGCTGGCCGCCGCCCTGACCCTGACCCGGGCCTGGGCCGCCGCCGCGCGATGGGGGCGGCTCGGCACTGGGTGCGGGCTCCGAAGGAGCAGCGGCCCGGCCGTCGCGGATGGCGTCGGTGAGCAGACTGACCACCAGCTCGATCGAGCCGCATGCTGTCGTCATTGCCCGGAATGGGCAGGTCGATCATATCGGGGTCGCAGTCGGTGTCGAGCAGCGCGACGACCTTGATGCCCAGCTTCCGCGCTTCGGCCACCGCGATGTGCTCGCGCCTCGGGTCGATCACGAGCAACGCTTCCGGAAGCCGGTTCATGTGCCGGATGCCGCTCAGGTTTCGCTCGATCTTCCGCCGCTCTCGAGTGAGCGTGGATATCATTTTCTTCGAATAAGACAGGGCCTGCTCGCCGTCGAGGGTGTTTTCCAGCTCCTCGAGCCGTTCCAGCCGGCTGCGAATCGTGCGAAAGTTAGTGAGCGTTCCACCCAGCCATCGCTCCGTCACATAAGGCATTCCCGAGCGGTTGCACTGCTCGATGAGCGTATCGGCGGCCTGGCGCTTGGTGCCGACAAACAGAATCAGCCCGTTGGATGAGGCGACCCGATTGAAGAATTTGTTCGCACGTAAGAGACCGCGCACGGTCTCTTTCAAGTCGATAATGTGAATCAAGTTGCGTTTGCCGTAGATATACGGCTTCATTTTGGGGTTCCAGCGGCTCACGCGATGGCCGTAGTGCACCCCGGCTTCGATCAGATCCTTGACGACAAGCGGCACGAAATACCCTCCACAGTTGACGATACCGAATCCGGCCGAGCCCCCCGGGCGATGCGCGCGAGGCGACCTTGCTTGAGGAAGAGTGAAAGGGCGAACGCACGAGAAGGCTACTTTATCGGCTTGTCATTCTGGCGTCAAATGGCGATTGCGACTGTATCCTCGGAGTGAGCACTTTGAGAACCGATTGACTGTATTGCAAGTCGCTATACAATGAACTCGAAGGAGAGACGCTCGTGGCGAAGTCGCACCAATCCAAATCGCGTAAATCAAGCCGGAGATCGACGAGTCCGCTCATGGTGCGCCTGGACGCGGAAAGCAAGGCGTGCCTCGCCCGCGCAGCGGAGCTCCGGCGCATCAGTGTGAGTGATTACATTCGAATTGTGACACTGGCTCAGGCGCGCCGGGAAGTTGACTCGGCCCGCGAACAGACGATCCGACTCTCTCCGGACGAGCAAATCGCGTTCTGGAACGCCTTGCAGCAAACTCCGAGACTGACCGCCGCGCAGCGGCGGCTTTCCGCGGTAATGCGGGGCGATGCGTGAACGGCGTCCGATTGCCGGCTGGCTACCGCCTCGAGCCGCTGCGCCGCCAGCATCCACGACGCTCGTTCACGAGCGGTGACCAGCAGGTGGACGACTGGCTGGCGACGAAGGCTCTTCAGCATCTGAGTAAGCGCCTCTCAGTAACGAAGGTCTTACTTGATGAGACCGGATCCATTGCGGGCTACTTCACGTTGGCAACCGGCCAAGTGGATTTCGGTGATCTGCCCACCGAACTGGCCAAGAGCTTGCCGCGCCGGCTCTTACCAGTCGCAGTTCTCGCATGGCTTGGCGTTGCAGCCCGGCGCCAACGCCAAGGTCTCGGACGCCTCCTGCTCGCTCAAGCATTGAATGACTGCCACGAGGCCGGCAAGACCTTTGCGTTCATCGCCGTCGTTCTGGATTGCATAAACGATTCGGCAAAGGCCTTCTATCAGAAATGGAATTTCCAGGAACTCCCCGGTCAACCATATCGGTTGTTTCTGAGCGCCGATCACCTCGACGCACTAATCAGGGACGCGTGAACCTCAGGTGAGGCGCGGCGCTTGGTCATCACGCGAGCCACCGCTCAAACCACGCAAACGCCTCGGCTTGCATGACCAGATCAAACTTGTGCGGGCCCGGATAATACGAGGCTCTATAGCGGTCGGGAGCACCCGCCTTCGCAAAGACCTCAGCGAGCATGCCGTCTGCACGCCTCATCTCGTCGATGGTGAAGAGCTGGTCTTCCGTGTCGTTGAGCACCAGGGTCGGCAACGGCACGCGCAGGCCCAGTATTTCAGGATAATCGAGATCATTCGGCAGACCGGGAATGTAGATCATCCACGTGTGGGTGTGGCATTTATTGAGCAAGTAATCGCGCCACGTCGTCATCATCCCCACGCAGCAGGCGCAGCGGATGCGCTCGTCCAGTCCGCCGAGATACACAGTTCGAAGGCCACCACCGGAAAGCCCGCCACAGCCCACCCGGGCCGGGTCGACATCGTCCCGCGAGCAAAGGTAATCGAGGGCGCGCTGGTCCTCGGCCGTGAACACGCCCGGCCAGGTCGTCCCGGCGCACAAAAGGCTCTTCGCCATCACGCTCTCATGCCCATCGGCAAAGCGATTGTAGGCGTTGATTTCTGCCGGCGACTCGGGGTTCTCTTCCTTCAGGTCCTTGCGAATCACGGGCGCCAACTCGGCTGCACGCACGCGACGACTGGCGAAGGCAAAGGCGTCGTGAACCAGGACCAAGAATCCGCGCTTGGCAAGCTCGTTCGCCCAGCTCACGCCACCGTAATAGTCGTCCCGGTGCTCCTTCATCATCGGATGAAGCTCGGCACTCAACTGGGCGATCTTGCGCCAGCCGAAGTACTTGTTGCCGCCGTGATCGTGGAGTCCGAGGACGGCCGGGAGCTTGCCCCTCGCGCCCTTGGGCTTCAGCACGACCGCCTCCGTCACCGGCCCATAAGGAAGCTGCCAGCTCAGGTGCTCGACGTGAAGCCCATCGTAGTCAAACTGATGCTGCACCTGGGCTTTCGGCGTTGGCCCCGTGGGAGGCTGAAGCAAGCAATCACGAAGCCGCTGCCGCGCGCCTTGCGCCAGGCTTCGAGCTCGCCGGCGGGAACACGCCCATCGCGAAATGACAGCCGCGCTGGCCCCTCACCGACCAGGCCCGCCGCCCACGGGCCGTAAGCGCCGAGCATGTTGGGCTCCATCCGGATTCCAATCTAGACTAATTCAGTCGATTTAGATGAGATAGACTCTAGTCGCGTCCGCTGATTGTCGATTAATATTCGTGAAAACTGCGAAGCTGGTCGGTGGAATTGTACTCATCTGTTGGTCGACCAGGCGAGTCGAATCGAATGCGCCGTACGGGCGGTTGTGCGCGTCATCATCTGTGAGAAACACGGAGCGTCAAACCAATGTGGCGAGACCGATTGCGGGCGGGATTGAAGCTCTTGCTCATCAGTGCGTTGCTGGTCGCTTGCAAAGCGCGTTTGGTTGCTGGCGAAAGCGATCGAGCGCCGAACGTCATTCTGATCGTGGCGGACGATTTGGGCTGGGGTGATGTGGGGTTTAACGGGCGGAGGGAGTGGGCCACGCCCAACCTCGACCGCCTGGCCAAAGACGGCCGTGTGCTCGAGCGTTGCTATACGGCGGCGGTCGTCTGCGCTCCCAGCCGCGCGGCCTTTCTGACCGGGAAATCAACGATCCATTCGGGTGTGCGAGCCAATGATGTGGACTTGCCGGCGGAAGAAGTGACGATCGCCGAGGCACTCCGGCCCCTCGGTTATCGAACAGCGGTGTTTGGCAAGTGGCATTCCGGGCGGCCTCTCCCCGGCCGGAACGAGCCAGTCCATCCCTGCGACCAGGGGTTCGACGAGTTCTTCGGATACAGGAGCGCCGACCACGCTTGGGAGAAGTTTCCCGCGAGTCTCTGGGAGGGTCGGCGTGAGGTCTCGGTCACGGGCTACATCGACGACCTCATCACCGATCGAGGAATCGAATTCGCGCGGAGAAACAGCCGTCGTCCGTTCTTCTTGTATCTTGCGTACGTGGCGACCCATTTTCACGTCGCCGCGCCAGAGGACGAGATCGCGCTCCACAAGGGCAAGTTTGTGGAGGCCGACGCCGAATTGCCGGTCAAGGCGACCTACGCTTCGATGGTCACGCGGCTTGATCGCAATATCGGCCGGCTCATGGAGACGATTCAGCAGCTCGACCTGGCGCGAGATACCTTGATCGTTTTCACGAGCGACCACGGCGCGACCTTCGAGAGCGGGAACGGCGGTGCGAGTGCAGCGCTTGACAGCAACCGGCCGTTCCGCGGCCAGAAGCGAACGTTGTGGGAAGGCGGCGTACGGGTGCCGGGCCTGGTCTGGTGGCCCGGACATATTCCGGCGGGCACGTCGGGTAGTGAGATCGTTCAGCTCATCGACCTGTTGCCCACGTTTGTCGCGGCCGCGGGCGGCCGTGTCGAGCCGGCCTGGCACGTCGACGGAATCAACCTCCTGCACGTCTGGACCGGCAAGGCGACTGCGCCGGACCGAACGATCTACTGGGAATGGCAGAGCGAGCGAGCCGACCAGATCGCCGCGATGCGCGGAAAGTTCAAGCTGGTGGCAACCGGCGGCGGCAAGTCCGAGCTTTATGACGTCGTCGGCGACCCCGCGGAGCGCCGCGATATCTCCGCAGAGCAGTCCGAGCTCACCAGAGAGCTTCGCGACGAGCTGGCGGCCTGGCTCAAAACAGAGGTCCATCGTTAGGGCGCGGCGACCACCTCCGTAATGTCATTTGATTGCCCGCGGCAGCATCCATTTCTGACTGCAGCAACTCTTGTCCTTGAAAGGTTTTCAGTCGATGAACACAAAAGTGCACATCCTGACTCTGATACTGAGTTCTCTGGCGCAAGCGCGGCCTCGCCGGGTGCGGAGACGCCCTCTACCATCAACGACCTCGCCCGGTTGCAAGGGCGCTGGACCGCCCGGGCCGGTGCTCGCCGTGAGGTGCGGGTGGTGCTCGAGATCAAAGGCAGCAAGGCGACGGCTACGATCAAAACTCCGCATGGAGCACGGCTGTTGCTCACCGGCGAAGTGAAGCTCGACGAGTCGACGTCGCCGCGCCGCGTCGATTGGATCAAATTTACGGGCGCCGATCAGCAGGACTTTCCCCCGCTACTCGGCATTTACACGCTCAAGGGCGACCGCTTCACCGTATGCAACGCCGGACTGAACAAGGCGCGGCCGGGCGAATTCAAGCCCGGCGACGGCATGCTCGCCGAGGTTGTCGTCTTCGAGCGCGAACAAGCGGTGGCGGTCGCAAAGTCCCCGCCGACTGCTAAGTCATCCGCGAGCGCCAAGAAATAGACGCACTCACTGGCGCCCAGTCCGCGATGAACTTGGCTCCCGCCGAAGCGCTCCACGATGGCTGTCCAATATTCACACCCTACAGAAGCGATGTTACACCGCGAGCGGGCGCTGGTGAGCTATTGGTAGGGTGGGTGAAATCCACCGCAGACGGCGTGAGGCCGCAGGGTTACACCCACCCTGCAATCACGCAATCGTTGCCGTGCGAGTTATAAGTCCACGCACCCAATCGCACGGAACTACGCGGGTCGTGAGGTTTCGTCGCCACAGCGCGGGAAATACTAGACAACCTCGGTCAAGATAGTCGACCAAAATCTTGACAACATCGGTCGAATTGAATACCATCCGCTGCAAGTTATTTCGTAGCAGAGCGCTTGCTAGAGTTTGAATTCCCAATACTCTGCATCGATAGTGCGCGTGTAGCCTCTGGAGCTTGAGATATTGTCGGTCGATCGGGGGTGAGTGGGATGCGGATTCGGATGGACCTGGCGCTTTGGGTTGGAATGGCGTCCTTCGGACTTACCGTCGTTGGCTGCGGTGGAAGCCGCGATCCGAATACCGATGAACTCTCGATTGGTGCCTATTCGGTTGTTCATGAGGTGCTTCGCGACGGGATACTGCCCGCTTTTGCGGCGGAGTGGAAGCAGAAAACCGGAAGATCGGTTCGGTTCAACGACTCGTACAACGGCTCGGGCGCGCAGGCTCGGGCGATCGCGTCGGGTCTAGGGTCGGACGTGGCGATCCTGTCGCATGAACGCGACATGGAAGTGCTCGTTGACGCGCACCGGGTCAAGGCGAGCTGGAAAGACGGTCCGCATCGCGGGATGATCACCAACAGTCTCGTGGTGATCGGGCACCGGCCCGGGAACCCGAAGGGCATCAAGGACTGGCCGGATCTGGCAAAGCCCGGCGTTGGCGTGCTTTATCCCGACCCCAAGACCTCCGGCGGCGCGCGGTGGAACATCAACGCGATTTATGGCGCGGCATACCTCGCGTCTCGCGACAGCAACAACGGCAAGACCGACCTTCAGTCGGTGCGAGAGTTCCTTGCGAAAGTGCAGGCCAATGTCGTGAACATGGATGCGTCCGGCCGCCAGAGCATGGCAAACTTCGCGGAGCGGCACACGGGGGATGCGGTCGTCACCTACGAGGACGAGATCCTGCTGCACAACCAGGGCAAGGACAAGGACCCGATACCGTACGTCGTGCCGCCGGCGACGCTCTTGATCGAGGGTCCCGCGGCGGTCGTCGAAGCATCGGTGGAATCACACGGCAATCGGGCCGTGGCGGAGGCGTTCCTCGAATTCCTGGTCTCCGATTCCGGGCAGCAGATCTTCGCCAGCTTCGGGTTTCGTCCGGTGAAAGCCGGGGTGTCCCAACCGGAAGGTGCCGCTCCCATGCCGACCAAGCTTTTCACGATGGCCGACCTGGGGGGCTGGGCGCAGATCGAGCGCGAGCTATACGGCTCCAAGGGGTTGTGGACATCGATCTTCACTGCGGAGGCGAGCGCGACGCGCTCGGCAAGTGAACGTCAATGGCGACTGCTGCGCTTGGATCAGGCCGTTCCGGTTCCGACCTGCTGCTGCGGGGAAGCACGCTGTTTTACCTGGGGATCGCCGTTATCCTGCCGCTTGCGGCCTTGACGGTTGAGGCTGTTCGTCCCGGCGCCGCTCCGTTCTGGGAGGCCATTCGCGACCCCTATGCCTGGCACGCGCTCAAGCTCACCCTGATCACGGCCGTCGTGATGGTTCTGGTCAACGCCTTGATGGGAACGGCGACGGCCTGGGTGCTCGTACGCTATGACTTTCCCGGCCGCAGCCTGGTGAACGCACTCATCGATTTGCCGTTCGCGGTGCCCACGGTGGTGACCGGTGTGATGCTGGTCGTTCTGTTTGGCCCGTCGAGTGTGGTCGGGACGATTCTGGGACGGTACGGGTGGGGGGTGATTTACCATCAGCCCGGCATCGTGCTGGCGCTCTTGTTCGTGACCTATCCGTTCGTGATCCGCAGCGTGCAGCCCGTGCTGATGGAGATGGATCGCGCCGAAGAAGAGGCCGCGTCGACCCTCGGGGCCGGCGCGTGGACCACGTTCTGGCGGGTGACTCTGCCCGGCCTGTGGCCCTCGATCGTGACCGGATCGGGTCTGTCGTTCGCGCGTGCGCTCGGAGAGTTCGGCAGCGTTGTGATGGTCGCCGGCAATCAGCCGCTGGCAACCAAGACTGCCCCTCTTTACATCTTCGGCGAGATCGAGAGCGGCAATCGACATGGCGCGCTCGTGGTCTCGACGCTGCTCCTGGGCGGTTCGCTGCTGGTCCTGGTCGTTCTGAACGGAATTCAGCGGCGATGGGGGGCCGGCCATGGCCACTGATGCTGCGACCGGCGGCTCGCGCACCATCTCGCTTGCAGCCGGAGATCGACGCGCCTGGCCGATCGGCCGCTGGCTCTTGATCGGCGCGGTACTCGGCTGGTTTGCGCTCTTGATCCTGGTGCCGAGCCTGGCGCTCTTGCGGCAAGTAGTGCAGGGGGGCTTGCGGGCGTTCTTTGAGACGCTGGCGACGGCCGAGGTGCGCCCCGCCTTTCTGATGACCCTGGGCATCACCGCGATTGCCACCGTGGTCAACACGGTTTTTGGCGTGGCACTGGCGCTGGTTCTGGTGCGCCAGAAGTTCTGGGGCCGCGCGCTCCTGGACGGAGTGGTCGACTTGCCGTTCGCAGTCTCGCCGGTGGTCGCCGGCCTCATGCTGGTCGTTTTGTACGGGCCGGAAGGATGGCTGGGTGGCCTGCTTGCGAAAATCCATTTCCAGGTGATCTATGCCGTGCCGGGGATGATCGTGGCGACCCTTTTCGTCACGGTGCCCTTCGTGGTGCGCGAGCTGGTGCCGATCCTGCGCGAGCTGGGTGAAGAAAGCGAGCAGGCAGCCTACACGCTCGGAGCGGGCCGCTGGCGCACGTTCTGGAGCGTCACGCTGCCGTCGATTCGCTGGGGCGTGGCCTACGGCGTGACGCTCACCGTCGCGCGGTCGCTGGGTGAATTCGGAGCCGTGCTCGTCGTTTCGGGCAACCTGATCGGCAGCACTCAGACCGCAACGCTGTACATCCACGACGGAATCGAGAGCTTTCACACCGAGGGAGCTTACGCAGCCAGCCTGGTGCTGGCCGCCTTGTCGTTTGTGTTGCTGGTTGGAATGGAAGCCGTGCGAAGACGGCTTTCGGCACGACAGGGAAACACGTCATAGGAGATAGTCGTGGCGATTGCCGTTCGAAATCTTTCCAAGCGGTATGGGACCTTTCAGGCCGTGGACAACGTCTCCTTCGACGTTCCGGCCGGTCAGCTCGTTGCTTTGCTGGGGCCGTCGGGCTCCGGCAAGAGCACGATCTTGCGGATGATCGCCGGACTGGAAACGGCCGAGACCGGCGCGGTGGAATTGACCGGTGAAGACGCGACCGGCGTGCCGATTCAGCATCGCGGGGTCGGGTTCGTGTTCCAGCATTATGCCCTCTTCCGCCACATGACCGTTCGAGAGAACATCGCGTTTGGCCTCAAGGTGCGGAAGGTCAAGAAGGCCGAGATCCGCGAGCGGGTCGACGCCCTTCTCGAACTGGTTCAACTGAGCGGATATGCCGCTCGCTATCCTTCACAGCTTTCCGGCGGGCAGCGCCAGCGGGTGGCGCTGGCGCGGGCACTGGCGCCGCGGCCCAAGGTGTTGCTCCTGGACGAGCCGTTCGGTGCCCTCGACGCCAAGGTGCGCGAGGAGCTGCGAACCTGGCTCAGGCGGCTGCATGACGAGGTCCACGTGACGAGCCTCTTCGTCACGCACGATCAGCAAGAGGCGTTTGAAGTTGCCGACCAGGTGGTTGTCCTCAACCGCGGCCGGGTCGAGCAGATGGGGCCCCCCCAGGAGCTTTACGAGAACCCCAAGACACCATTTGTGACCAGCTTTTTAGCGCGGTCAACGTGTTGCGCGGCCAGACGGCCAGCGGCGTGGCCGTGCTGGGCGAAGGAATTCATGTGCCGACCGATATTCACGGCCACGACCTGCCGGTCTCCGTCTACGTGCGCCCGCATGACCTGGACTTGGTCCGTGAGCGCAACGGCAAGCCGTCCTGGCCCGGGCGAATCAGTCGAATCACACCGCTGGGAGCCTCGGTTCGCCTCGACATCGAGCTGACCGAAGGGAGCATGGTGCGGGTTGAGCTCACCCGGCAGCGCTACTCTGCGATCGAGCCGCGCGTCGGCGACTCGATCTTCGTCGCGCCGAGAGACCTCAAGGTCTTTCTCGACCAGGAACTGCCCGCGTAATTGACGGTGCACTTCGCGAACAAGGGGTACGGGCCAGGTATCGAAAGCAGCGACACACGGCGGATTTCCACCCGACTCTCGCCCGGAATCGGAGAAACGCCCGAAGCTCGAGGAGGCGAAAGAAATGCGTAGCGAGACAATCGGCTTGGCGCGACTGGCCCTTCGTCAGCAGGTCGAGATTTTCGGCGGCGAGCAGGTGAGCCTGAATAGCCTCTGGAGAGCCGTCGGCAGCCCGGACGGCCACGATCCCAATCGTTGGGCCGAGATCGCTGCGCCGCTCTTGTCCGGATTCTCGGAGTATTTCGACCGCCTCGAGAGCTTCGGCGGGTCGCCTCCCGCCGCAGTACGGCTGTTGTGGAACTGGGACGACGAATCCAAGGATCCTTGGTGCACCGGCGACCTCATGAGCCACGAGCTGATCGCGCGCGTGTACGCGAGTCATCTCGATTCCGTTGGGGCGCCGCGGTCAAACGCACGAGCGACCTCGCTCGCCGCGAGTTGATTCCCGCTCAGTACACGCCATGAAGCGGGCCGCCCCGAGCGGCCAGCTCGTCAACCCTGCGCTCGATTGCGGGGTCATCGACGAGCGGAGGCGCGTGGTGCGGCTTGATCCGCGCGTCGATCACCAGCGGCCCCGCACAGCCCCAATGCTTCTTCTCGATGAAGGCATCGATCCCGTCGATATCCGCGGCCGGATCAGAGCGGGTGAACGTGACCCATAAGAAGTTCCGCAGGCTCTGCGCGGCGAAAGCGCTGTCGTCGACGATCACCACGAGCGGGAAGCCGCGAATCGGGTCGTCTTGAGCGAAGGAACGGCAGAACGACGCGACGTCCGCGCCCGAGTCCCGGTAAGGACCGGCCTGAATCGCCAGGATCCCGGGCAGCACGATGCGTGGTTCGCCGAAGCCCTGCGGGAGGCGCAGCGATGGTTGATCGGTGGCGAGCTCTCGCCGCCGCTCTCCGGCGGCCGCGATCACGACCTTGGAGCCCTGGTTGAATCCGTGGCCCGAGTAGTCAAGCGTGTCGATCGTCGTCCGGGTCTGGAAATGCAGGTCGTTCTTCCAGTCGACGCGCTCGAGCAAGTGCTTCAGGAAGGCGGGAATGTCGTGGATGTCGAGCGCGGGGTTGTCTTCACGCGCAACGATGAGCAGATACTTCGCCAGCGAAAGCTGCCCCTGGCCGAGAAGGGCATTCGCAATCGTCAAGATCTCTTGCGGCCTCCGCACTTCGGCATACGGGACATACCGCTCGTGGGCAATCGCCAGGAGCAGCGGGTGTACTCCGGCGGCGTCGACGGCGTGCACCGAGTCGAGGCCGGGTACCACGCTGGGGATGACCGGGCCCGTCAGCTCGTGGATGAAGGCGCCGAAGCTCGTGTCCTCCTGCGGCGGCCTGCCCACTGACGTGAACGGCCAGATGGCGTTGTCGCGGTGGTACACGCGCGTGACATTCAAGACGGGGAAATTATGTTTTAAGCTGTAATACCCAAGGTGGTCGCCGAACGGCCCTTCGGGCTTGCGCAGGTCGGGATCAATGGTGCCTTGAATGACGAAATCGGCCTGGGCGGGCATGGGAAGACCGCCTTCGGGCGCGACCAACGCGATTCGCCGGCCTCCCAGAGCGCCCGCGAAAGCCAGCTCCGGAAGTCCCTCCGGCAGGGGCATTACCGCTGCGACCGTCACGGCGGGAGGCCCGCCGACAAACACATTTACCCGGAGCGATTCGCCACGCGCGATCGCGGCGGCGTGATGCACGCCGATACCGCGGTGGATCTGATAATGAAGCCCGGCCTCCCGATTCGGCACATATTCATTGCCGGCGAGCTGCACCCGGTACATGCCCAGGTTGGATCGCGCGGGGCCAGGCCGGTTGGGATCCTCAGTATACACCAGCGGCAACGTGATGAATGGCCCGCCGTCGTCCGGCCAGCACTGGATTTGGGGAAGCTGCTCGAGTGTAGTCTGATTTGCCAGGATCGGCCCGGCCCGAGCTTTGCCGGGCATCAGCCGCCACAGGGGACCGGCCAGGCGCCGGTAACGCCACGGATTCTTTGCAAGCCGGCCCGGATCGACCTTGAGCTCGATGAGCATCCGCACCGAGTCGAGCGCGTCGCTGAAGAGATACTTGGTGCGCGCGAGCGTACCGAACAGGTTGCCCAGGACCGGGAACGCTGTGCCTTTGACGTTGCGGAACATCAAGGCAGGGCCTTGAGCCTGATAAACCCTGCGCTGGATTGCGGCGACTTCCAGAAACGGGTCGACCTCGCGCTCGATGACGACGAGCTGCCGAGTTGCTTCGAGGTCGAGCACGCACTCCGCCAGTGATTGATAGCCCATCACGCAGCCTTTCGATCGGCCGTCATGATTTGGGGGCAGACCGCTTCAGCAAGGCTTCGAGCTCACGGATGCGGGCCTCGGCGGCCATGCGGGCCTGGATCTCGGTCTTCGCTTCCTTTTGGGCCTGTGCGGCCTTTTTCTGGGCCCGTGCGGCTTCTTTCTGGGCCTGTTCAGTCTTCGCTTCTGCCAACTTGCGTGCCTTGGTGACGGCGGCGTAATCGGCGATTTCCTGATTCGTGGCGGGATCGAAACAGGCGACTCGGTCACCGCCGGTGACTGACAGCGGACTCACGCCAAGCCACAAGCCGAGTGCTTCCAGCCAGATTCGCCCCTCGGCGCTCAGCGGGATTTTCTCGTATCTGCTCGGTGCGTGACGATATCCGATCAATTCCAACCGGCGATGGGTCTTGTTTTCCATGAATTCCTTTACGATCACGTACATCGCGACACCGGCGCGATAATAGTATTTGAACTTCCTTCCGAAGTCGTTTTTCCGAGTGCTGTCGGAGGTCACCTCAATGACGAGTGCGCATTTCGCGCGCTCGGCCCTGATGTTAAACGTGCGCCAGCCACGACGCCTCGCTATGCCAAAAAAGACGGCGAGATCAGGGCACAGCGGCCTGATCCTCGGCAGATTGAAATCGACACCAACATCGCAGAGCACGGCTGCGTGAGGATCGTCAATCAATTGCGCCCCGGACACGTCCCTGAGGTAGATCACATCGTCCCAGTGCGCCGTGGAGTTTACGATGTGGTCCGCTTCTTTGGGATGGAGAACGTCCTCCAGTGTGAGCGGTACCCACTTCATGTCCTCGGTACCATTCGATCTCAGCACGTTCACATATCGCCAGCCGTAGAAAAACGGGTCCGGCTTTTTCGGTTGCTGATGCAGTTCGCGCTGAGCTCTGACGGTACTCATGAGCGCCTCCCATGCCGGTCGGTGCAATCCTGCCGCCGACTCGCTTTGCCAATTATATCATTTCCGCCGCAATGTGTGAGGCCGCACGCACGCCTCAATCCTGCCTCCTTCGTCCGACCGCGCCGTACTGCCCCAGATAATAAAGCAGCGTGAGCACGCCCGTGAGCGCGCGGCGACATAAGTCCAAGCGGCCGCATGTAGTACCCTGGCGACAACCTGGTCTTCCTCCGGGCTGATCACGCCCGTCGATCGCAGCATCTCGCGCCTGCGCCGGCTCGCATTGAATTCAACAGGTAAATTAATGATCTGCACGACAACCGCCAGTGAAAAGAGCATGATCCCGAGGAACACTAGCTTCGTCATCCCGATCAAGAGACCCGCCATCACCGGCAGCCAGCAGATGGTCGAGCCAATACTGGCCAGCGGCACGATCATGCTGCGCAGGACCAGCCCGGGGTAGTGCTTGGCATCCTGGATTGCGTGGCCCGCCTCATGCGCCGCGATTCCAACCGCCGAGAGCGACCGGCCGCCATACACCTTGGGCGAAAGCCGCAGCACCTTCTGAGTCGGGTCATAATGATCGGAGAGCTCACCGCGCACAGGCTCGATTGCGACCGGACCGACGCCGCCGGCCTTCATCACTGCGTCTGCGGCTTCGGCCCCAGAGAGACCCGACGAAACCGGAATCCGAGATCCTTCGGCATACGCCTGCCAGATTCGCGACTGCGCCCAGATCGTTACGATTAGCCCCGGAAGCGCGTAGAGCAAATGATCAAACGCTGTGAACATGCATACGGTCTCAAACAATCGGCAGGCCAGGATCGCGCCGGCCGAGCACCTTCACCGGGTCGACCTGAAGCCATCGACGTAAGAGCGTAGCATAGATATCGCGAAAATCGACGGCGAATTTCATGTCGCCATTCTCGAGATGCGCAAGGTCGCTCGGCGGGCCCACCAGGCCCCCGCGCACCGGATCGCCCGCCAGAAAGACGGGTCCCGCGGTCCCGTGGTCGGTTCCACCCTGGGCGTTCTCCTTCACTCGCCTGCCGAACTCCGAGAACATGAGCACCACCACTCGCTCGCCCAGCCCGTGTTTCTTCACATCGTTCAGAAACCCCGCAACCGCCGACGAAACCGAGCGCAACAGCTCGCGATGGGTATAGCTCTGTGCGGCATGCGTGTCAAACGCGGCCGGCGCCGTCGACGTGTAAAACACTCGCAGGGCGGCTTCTTGTTCGATCAGCACCCGGATCGTCGTCAACAGCTCATCGAGCGTGCCGGTCGCGGCACCGGGCAACGACGCTGTTGCGGCTTCCAGCCGCTTGGCCAGCGCGACGGCTTCGTCACCCCTTCGCCCGATTTCGCGGGCGATCTCATCAACCGGAAAGGCCCCGCGGCGGGCCGGCGTTCCCGCCGGCACACGGTAATCAACGAGGCTCGCGACGGAAGGCGTGAAGAACTTGCGGCCCCGGACGGCCAGAGGAACGGCCTCTGTTCCCACGTGACACGTACCCAGCAAGGGATCGAGGTCTGCCCCTCTCCCAAGCCATCCCGCATCCGGCACAGGGCCCACACTCCCCGTCTGCCAGATCTCCATCGAGCGCGAATGCGACCGATTCGGATTGGGATAGCCCGCGCCTTGAACGATCGCGAGGTCACCGGAGTCCCAGAAACCATGCAGGTCTCTGAGCGCAGGATTCAGCCCCATATGGTCGTCCAGCTTGAGCACAGTCTTGGGCGCAATTCGCAACGTCGGCCGTGCCTTGGCGTAGAGATCATCGGCATAAGGAACGACGGTGTTGAGCCCATCGTTGCCTCCCGAAAGCTCGATCACGACCAGGATGGGCAGGCCCGGTTTGGGCTCGGCGGCCGCGGCCGCCCGTTGCCAGACCAAAGGGGCCTGTGCACCGAGAGCGACCAGACCCAGCTCGGCGCTGCGGGCCAAGAATCGGCGACGCGTCGACATAGAATATCTCCTCGTGTCCAGGGATGATCTGATTGAACCTAAGCGAGCTGAGCTTCGGGCATCGCGAGCACGTCGCGGACCGCAGCTCCCATTGACCCGCTCTGCGTTTGGTCAAGCGTTCGAGGTGTCCCGAGGATGAGTGTCGCCAGGGCACGAGCCCAGCGATCAGGCGAATCGAGGCCGTATTTCGCGGCGACGCGAGTGTCCCTGGACCCATCGCTGGCCATCGCGGCCGCGAATCCGGCCCGAGCGAGGATGGTCGGTCCGCGGAGCCATTCGAGGCCCTCGGGCCACCCCGCCACGTTGGGAGGGTAGAACAGCCGCTGGCCCATGCGCGCCAGCCAGCCGTCGAGCTCGATGAAATCCGGTGGCGGGTCGAAGCGCTCGCATGCGCGAATGGCTCCGACGGCGAGCTCCACCGGTCCCTTCACGCGCTTGCCGCGGCACCAATCCGAGAAGAAGAGCCGTGACCGCAGGATCAGCTCAATTCCGCGCCCGATATCAACGTCGCCGTCCACGCGCATCGCTTTCGCCAGCGTTTCGAGCGCGCCCGTAGGAATCACCACCGCGTCGGCGACCAACGCGCGAAACAGCCGTCGCGCGACGTGAATCGCCGCCGCCGGTTGGTCACAAGCGATTTGCACCACATCCTCCGTCCCCCAGTTGCCCGTCTGGCCCAGCACGGTCTTGGCCGACCCATCGTGCTCGTCTTGATCGAAGTAGATCGACTCCGGGTTATACGAGTTGCCTTCCCAGCCGGTGAGAGCGCTCGCAACCGCTCGGATATCGGCCTCGGAATAATTCCCCTCGCCCAAAGCGAAAAGCTCGAGGAACTCGCGGGCGAGGTTCTCGTTCGGCTGCGATTTGCGGCTGGCGAGCCCGTCGAGCCAGACGAGCATCGCGCGATCAGTGAGCATTCGCGAGTGTAGCTTCGAAATCCTCGACCGCCAGAGCTCGCGCTGCGAGAGGTTCTGCTCGAACATCGAGAGCGGGTTATTCACCTTCTGATTGCTTGTTGCGTAGTGGCCGTGCCAGATGAGCGTCATCCGCTCGGCCAGCGGGTGGGCCGAAAAGATCAAACGAAAAAACCAGAGATACTGCACCCGCTCAATGCTCGGCTCACGGCGGGCCGAGCTGACCATCGCCGCGGCGATCTCGTTGAGCTCGGCGGCCGTTCGGCCGTCGGGGCCGTGGGTATCGCCATCAAGCACCCGGCGCATCGCGGCCTCGAAGCCTTCGCGCTGATCCCGAACGACCTGTCCCCAAGTCGCGCCAAAACCCGCGCGACGATGCAGATGGGCAGCCTTGGCTTCGTCCCAACGATCCGATCCCGTGGGTTCCCAGCGCGACCAGCAGGCTTCGGCGTCGCTCAGGATGTCGCTGTGCGATTGCATCAATTGCCCTCCTTGTTTTGCTTGACGACGATTTTCCCGAGATCGCGCACTTCGCCGGGCTTTAGCGGCGCGATCGCGTGGTACATCTCACCAGCTAACACGTAGTAGCGCACGCCGGGTATGAGCGTGTCGTAGTTGAACTCCGCGGGATAGGCCTCGAGGAGCGGCTCCATCGTGAACACGACATAGGGAACTGCATGTAAGTCATCGATAAAATCGTCTCTCGTCAGCTCACGATCCCCTTTGGTCAAATCGATCGAGGCGAGGATTTGCGTCCTCTGGAGCGGCCGGCCCTTTTCGTCCACCATTGTTCCCTTGGCGGTGGCCGCCGGCTGAAGCCGGACAACCAGGGGTCCCTTGGGGTCGTACTTGAGCTCCGCGACGGCCCCAAGCTTGAGCTTGGGGTCTATAAAAAAGACGCGGTAAGTGCGGTTCGGGTCTGCTCCGTCGAGTCGGAACCGACCGTCGGGAAAGGGCTGCGGCGACCCCCGGTTTTGAAACTGGATGGCCATCATTTCCTGGCACCAGCCCATCACGAGCCCCGCCGATGCCCCGTCGGGTCCGATCAGGCGAGCCTCGAGCTTCACTCCCTTCTGAAGCGTGAGCCGCGTCGTGGGCGTCTCTTTATCCGTGCCGTCCGGCAAGTCGATCCGGGCGAACGCGTGGGGATAAGCTTGATCCGAGCGGCGTGCTCCGGGCTCGGTGATCGCTACGCGGATGAAGTCGGGTGTCGGCGCTTCAACTGCCAGCAGACCCGGACCGGGTAAAGCGGTCAGCGCGAACTTGCCGTCGGAGTCGGTCAGCACGGGGCTGCGGAAGTGGTACTCATTCTTGTTGTGCGGATTGCTCGAACCCGGCTGGTACACAACGCTGGCGCCCGAGACCGGCAGACCTTGATCGCCCTGCACGACGCGTCCACGTACAACGCGGCCCTTGGGCAACGCAACGTTCACGTCGAGGGCCTTGGCTCCAGTCGGCCAGCGGTTCTGCCGTTTCTCAATGGGAATAAAACCCGACCCCGGATCGGGATAGGCCGTAACCCAGAAAGATTCTCCAGCGCCACCCGCGACGCGGTAGCGGCCGGATGTATCCGTGGTTGTCCGAACAGCCATGAATCCGCCGTAACGATTCGTCCTCCGCGTTGGCAGCATGTTCACCAGAACTCCGGCCAGTGGCCGACCGGTCTCCTTTTCGGTGACAATCCCCGTCACCGGCCGCGCGGGCTCCAAGGTATGCGTGAATCGTGCGTCCACTGGCTTGACGTCGAACGTGCGCAACCAGCCCGTAAGCGGCAGCCCCGTCGAAACGATGAGGTTATCATCAGCAAAATCGGAATGGCGGAAGTGGAGTTGGGCGAGCGTTTTTTCGGGCACGATTCCTTCAATTGTGAATCGGCCATCGGCATCGGTCGTCCATGATTCTGGCCAGCAATCCGGCCGGAATTCCTCGTCGTAATTGACGCGGCCGCCAGAGACCCAGTCGCCTTCCAGCTCGTTCTCGCTGTCGTGAAACTCTTCGAGCAAGACCTTTACTCCGGCCGCTGGCCCTCCGGCGGGCGTCAAAAGCCTTCCCTCGATCGTCACCGGCGAGCGAAGCCGGAACGTCAGTCGCTCATCATTGCCGTCGCTTTCTTTCACGGATTCCCCGTAAAACATCCGTCCGGAGATCCCGCTTCCTTTCACCTTGACGATGACCGTGCGCCCGGGAAAGCGATCGGCGTCGAATTCCGCCGCGAGACCGAACCGACCCTCAGCATCCGTCGAGGTCGAGGCCAACGCCTTCACTCGATCCTCGGGCTTTTCTTTGAATCCCTTGGGCCGCGCCATCCGGCTGCGCTCGAACCGCGGATACGCGAGCCAGAAAACCTCCGCACCTGCCAGAGGTTTGCCGTCAGGTGCGAGGACGGTGCCTTTGATCGTGTGTTGCCGTGAGGGTTCCGAGCGATCAGCCTCGCCGGCCTGTGCCACGCGCTTGGCTGCCGGCTGAGACTGCGTGGTCACCGCGCTCTCCGCAACGGCTTTTGCAGGGCCAACGGACATCAATCCCGCGCCGAAGACAGCAGCCGCGCACGCAATTGCAGCGACGGACAATACGACCGCTGCCGTCGCTTTCGCGCTTCCGGTCATCATCGTCAATCCTCCACGCGTTAGACCGGCCAGGCGCGTGCCGGCCACGGCAGCAATCGTCTCACCTGCCGCAACTCGCACCGCGGCGCGAAGCGTTGCTTCCGCGCAGACGGGCGATACCGCACAGGCCTCTCTCGCGACCGAAAGCGCCAGCGCTCCTGCTGCCGGAGCAAGCCCCCGGCGCACCAGGCGGTTCCGCAGCCGGTCCCGTGCTCCGGAGAGCCGTCGCCTCACAGTTGCTTCGCCGCATCTCAACTCAAAGGCAGCCTGCGCATGAGTCAACCCTTCGAGGCAGCACAGAACGACGGGCAGCCGTAGCTTCGCCGGCAGCCGCGCCAGCTCTTCATGGAGCGCGCGGGTTCGATGTCGTCATCTGAACGGCTTTGCGCGAAATTCATTGCCGCCGTCTCCGCTGCTTGACGCTCGTGAACACGCCGCCGCGCCGCATCGATACTCGCCCGCACGGCGATCCGGTATGCCACGCGATGCAGCCACCCGCCAAGCTGTCCCTCCGCCCACACGGCGCCGGACTTTCGGGCCAGAACCAAGAAGGTCGCCTGGAATGCGTCTTCCGCGTCGTGGGAGTCGCGCAACACGCCCCGGCACACCGCCATCACCATCGGACCATGCCGCGACATGATTGCGGCGAAGGCGGCCTCGTCACGACGGCCGGCAAACTGCGCCAGCAGTTGCGTGTCGGAAGCGCCGGTGGTGCTGCCGTCGGAAAACAGCGATTGAATGTGCCGTAACGCGGCTCCAAGTCTCGCACCTGCCATAACATTTCCCTCCTTGCAGTTTGGCTTCACCTCTATTCAGGTGCGAGCAACGGCATTACGATCAAATCTTTTTCCCCGAAATAGAAAATCACTTTCGCGAAGACCAACACTCTGCGCGATTGCATCAGTCAGAGTCTTTTCGCTCGACAACAATCTTTCCGAGATCGCGCACCTCGCCCGGTTTCAAGGCTCCGATCGCATGGTAGCTTTCGTTGGCTCCGACGTAGTATCGCACCCCGGGGATCAGGTTGTCGTAATGGAACTCGGCGGGGTAGCTGGATCGCAGGTTCTCCCACGTGAAGATCGGATAGGCGGCTGCCATTGACTCGTCGTCAAAATCCTCGGCCTTCAGCTCGCGATCGTCCTTCGTTAACACGATCCAGGGCAGGATCTGGGTCTCTTTGAGCGGCCGCCCTTTCTCGTCGACCACGATTCCCCGGGCGGTGGCCGTCGGCTGAAGCGGGACGATGATCGGTCCCTTGGGATCAAATTTCAGCTCAGCACGTGCGCCGAGCCTGCGCTTTGAGTGGACGAAAAAGACACGGTAGGTTCGCTCAGGATCAGCCCCGTCGAGCTTGAAGCGGCCGTCGGGAAGAGGGCCTGGCGATACCCAGTTCTCGAGCTGGCTGGCCAACCATTCCTCGCACCAGCACATGGCCATATCGACGGGTGCCCGGTCCGGCCCCACGAGAAGGGCCTCGAGCTTCACCCCCTTTCGAAGCGTGATTCTCGCATCGAGTGCCTCGTTGTCTTTTGCCTCCGGCACATCGATCCAGGTGAATCCGTGAGGGCGTGCGATCGAATGGTCGGTTCGGGGCCCGGTGACCGCTACGCGAATGTAATCAGGAGTCGGCCCTTCGACGGCCAGCAGCCCTTCTCCCGGCAGCGCCGTGAGCGCGAAGCTGCCGTTTGCGCCGGTCACGGTCGAGTTGTCGAAGTCGTAGTCGCCGCGGTCCAAGGAACTGTTCGGACCCGGCTGGTAAATGACGCTAGCGCCCGCGACCGGCGTACCTTGTTTCCCGTCGACCACACGGCCACGCACGATCCGGCCCTTCGGCAGCGCGAGATCCACGTTCAGCACCTTGGCGCCCACGGGCCATTTGTTGTTTTGCATTTGCAGCGGAAGGTACCCGGATGCAGGATCGGGGCATGCTGTCACCCAGAAGTTGTCTCCGGCACGGCCTGCCGCGCGGTAGCGGCCCGATGCATCCGTCTTGACCGATACACGCATCTCTCCACCCAGATGAGGTGTCATTCGCGACGGAATCATCTCGACGAGCACGCCGGCCAGCGGCCGGCCGGTTTCCTTGTCGGTGACGAACCCGGTCACCGGCCGCGCCGGCTCAAGTGCATGGGTAAAGCGGGCGTCCACCGGCTTGACGTGAAACTCACGCATCTGGTGGACCACCGGCAGGCCGGTGGAAACGATTAGCTCGTCATCGGCGAAATCAGGGTGGCGGAACTGAAGTCCCGCAAACATTTTCTCGGGAACGACTCCCTCAATTTGAAATCGCCCATCGGCGTTGGTCGTCCATGACTCGGGCCAGAAATCCGGCCGGGAATCGCCGTCTTTGCCGTCCCATTGTTCCACTCGTTCGCTCTCGAGCGCGTTCTTCGAGTCGCTCAGACTCTCGAGCACGACCTTGACGCCCTTCGCCGGTGCGCCGGCGGGCGTCAAGAGCCTGCCCGCGATCGTGACCGGCTGGCGCAGCCGGAACGTGAGCCGTTCGTCGTTACCGGCGCCCTCTCTCACGGTGTCACTGAAGAAGGCCCGGCCGGAGAGGCCCGCGCCCTTGGCCTTGACGATGACCATTCGGCCCGGAATGCGGTCGCCGGCGAACTCCGCGGTCAGCTCAAAGCGGCCTGTCGAATCCGTGGTGGCAACCGCGAGCATCTTCGGCCTATCCTCGGGTTTTTCTTGAAATCCCTTGGGCATGGCAACCAGACTGCTCGACATCGCCGGCCTTCCAACCCAAAAAACCGTCGCACCGGCCAGAGGCTTGCCGTCGGGCCCGAACACCATTCCGTGAATCGCGTGTTTCTGTAATGAACTTTCGCGCGGCGGCGACTGAGCCTGCCGCGGATTCTCTGCCTGCGGACGCGCGACCGGCTCGATCTCGACCCGCGTCGACCCGCCCGCGTCCTTGCGGCCGAGAGCCCCGATCCCGGCGCCGGCGCCGGCCAGCGCCGCGACGGCAAGCGCGGCGTAAGCCTTCGTTTTCCAGCCTTCGGTCACCATCGTCCGTCCGGCCCTGGATAAGACGGCCAGCCGGGTCCCCGCCACGGCCGCGATTGCCTCTCCCGCCGCCACACGCACCGCGGCGCCAAGCGTTGCCTCGGCAACCGCAGGCGGCACCGCTGCCGCATCACGGGCGGTCGAAAGCATCGCAGCCGAGGCCGCCGGCGCAAACCCCCGGCGCAGCAGTCGACTTCGCAGCCGGTCGCGTGCACCCACAAGCCGTCGCCGCACGGTCGCCTCGCCGCATCTCAATTGAAGGGCAGCTTGCGCATGCGTCAGCCCTTCCAGGTAGCACAACACGATCGGCAGTCGCAGCTTCGCCGGCAACCGCGCCAGCTCTTCATGAAGCGCCGGCTGGATTTCGTCATCAAAATCGCGCAGCGAGATCTCCATCGCCGCCACCTCCGCTGCCTGACGCTCGTGCGTGCGCCGCCGCGCGGCGCCGATCTTCGCGCGGATGGCGACCCGATAAGCCACGCGATGCAGCCAGCCGCCGAGTTGCCCCTCTGCCCAAGTGGAGCCGGCCTTTCGCGCCAAGACGATGAATGTGGCCTGGAAGGCATCTTCCGCGTCCAGCGAATCGCGCAGCACGCCCCGGCACACCGTCATCACCATCGGTCCATGCCGGGCCATAAGGGCGGCGAAGGCGGTCTCATCACGAAGTCCGGCAAACTGCGCCAGCAGTTGCGTGTCGGAAGCACCCACGGCGCTGCCGTCCGAATACAGCCGCTGAATGTGCCGCAGTGCGACTCCTAGCCGCGCACCGGCCATGGCGATTCTCTCCTTGGAATTCTTTTTCCCCCTTTATTCAGCGCGAGGAAGCGCGATCCGATCAAATATCTGTGGTTTGCTCATTCCTCGGCGAGGGCTATTACGACCAGCACAAGTGGCCGGTCGCGCTCTCTCTGATTTGCTCCCGTCAGCTCGCGATGAACCTGAGCCGCTCCATCCATTCTCGCTCTTGGCAGGCCAGTCGCGACTGGCATTCCGCTACACTTTCGCCGCGAGCAATGAGCGTCATCACGGGGTCGCCCACAGCGAACCTTGTGCCGCGCCACGGCACGTCGGCAATTGCCCTCATCGCGAACGGGTCCGACCACGACTCGTCCCCTGGAGCGATCTCAGGGGCGACCCAGTCACCAGGTGCATGAACGATGAGCTTCGCGACCGCGCAAGGACGATCGATTGCTGTCGGTGCCGGCGCTCGGATGCCTCCGTCTTCGCAGGCGAGACGGTGTTCGTCCAGCAGGGCCTGCCCGGTCGCGAGCTCGTGAACCTCGACCGAGGCTGTATAGCGAGGGTTCACCTCGACGGGCCAAGGCTCGCCGTCGCGCAGCACATAGTCGACGCCGAAGAGACCCACCAGGCCGGACGCGGCAACGAGCGCGTGGCCGAGCCTGCCAAGCTTGACCGCCAGCGAATCATGAATCGGCCATGGGCCGATGCTTCCTCGATAGGCGAACGGATTTCCTGGCAGCCCGAGCAACTGCTGCGTCACGCCGACGAGGCGTGTCCCCTGCCGTTTGCCCATGTAAATCGCTGAAAAACTTGGTCCGACGATCCGTTCCTGAAAGTACCACCGGGCGTTCCTTCGCGGAGCGAAAGTCACCGATGTCGATTTGCGGTCGTGGTCTGCCGCGAACGGCTGGATGTCGCGGCCTCCTCCGGAGCGCAGCGGTTTCACCAGCCAGCTTCCGTCGCGCGGCAACCCCCGCGGGTCGAGCAGTACCTCGGGAACTGGTATGCCGCGCTCGCGCAGCAATTCGGCGACCCGGGTCGGATCGCGCACGATCCGAAGTGTTTCCGCGTTCGCCCCCCAGAGCCGATGTCGGCGACCAATGCGCTCAACCAACCCGGGATGATTCTCGAATCCGCCGGTGTAGAACCAAGGCGACGGCGGCAGCGATTCGGCGACCGCCAGAAATTCGCGCGTGGCCTTGAGAGGATCAATTCGGACGACCGAACACACCGCCGCAAGGTCCCGGTCGGCGAAGTAATCCGCACAATGAGGACGTAGACCCGCCCGCAGCGCCGAGAATGCGGCGGCTCGGCAGCTCGCACCCAGGATCAAAACGTCGTATGACAAAGGCGTGAAACAAAAACGCCTCGGCCAGCGGAGACCGCATGCCGAGGCGATTGGATACTCTCGTCAAGCCGCGGCCAAACGACGATGCCGCGGCGGGAGTGAAGTCAGTGGGAAAAGATCATTCCTTCTCGACTTTCTCAAGCTTCTCGGCAGTCATGACCTTCTTGCCGTCTTCTTCGACGACCGTGCCGGTCGCCTTCACCTTGATTGGGTCGTCCTTGGTCGCCATGCAGAAGCCCAGGCTTCCGTGCTGCTTCTTGGAGACGCCCTCATGCTTGAGGTAGTAGGTCGTCTTCTTGCCGTCCTTGTTCTCGATGATCACGTTCTGGCAGCTCTTGGTTTCCTTGAGGGCGCACTTGGCACACATGCCGTCGCCCGTGACGGTCACCTTCTCGTCGTCGGCCGCGAGCAAAACGCTCACGCCCGAAAACAGCACACCGACCGCCGCAAGGGTCAACAACTTCCGCATCGTCGAATCTCCTCAAAAGGTATCAGGACTGAATCCCTCGACGCCGGACCTCGGGAGCGGTCCCCTGACCGCACCACTTGAAACTGTATTGAACCACCTTCCGGCCAGAAGAACAACCACTTTCTTAGGATTTGCGTTATTCATGGCTGCATATCGGTTTACAATGCGGGCGAGAAGCACGGTGCGTTGCGGGCGGCTGGGGGTTGCCGCAGGGCGATCGGGCGTCTATGATTCGAGTCCAATAGCGCGCCTGGCCCGGTTCGTTGCGATTGAGGGCCGGCGTAAGGCAGCGGCCTCCGCAAAAACACGGGTGCCGCCGCTTCGAATCACACCCCTGACGATTGTTTCAATCTCGGAGAATCACGCCATGGCCACGGACATCATCATGAACATCGGGGAAGCCCTCGTCGGCGAGGGAAACGAGATCGCGCACATCGACCTTTTGATCGGCTCCAAGACCGGTCCGGTCGGCACCGCTTTCGCGAATGCCCTCGCCAATCAATCACACGGGCATAGCAATCTGCTGGCGGTCTTGACCCCCAACCTGATCTGCAAGCCGGCCACCGTGCTGATCACCAAGGTGACAATCAAGGGCATGGATCAGGCCGTGCTGATGTTCGGCCCCGCTCAGGCCGCCGTCGCCAAGGCCGTGGCTGACTGCGCGGCCGACGGCACCATTCCTGCCGGTGCAGCCGACGACCTTGTCATCGTCTGCGGCGTCTTCATTCACCCCGAGGCCAAAGACAAGGCCAAGATCCTCAAATATAATTATGAGGCGACCAAGCTTTCGATCCAGCGAGCGATGAAGAGCCAGCCGTCCTTGAGTGAGATCACGGCCCAGAAAGACACGGTCAAGCACCCCTTCGCCGGCTGAGCGAGCGGACGGATTCATGCCCGCCGAGAAGCCGAAGATCCTGATTCAGCTCGACATCGATCCGCAGCCCAGCGTCTTTGACGGCGTGGTTGCGGTCGATGCGGGCACCGATCATCTTTTTCGCCACGGCAGCGTGACGCCCGCGGCCGTGCGCGACCTGGTTCACGGAGCCCTCTTCACGCGCGGGCTCGACGAGCTGCGCTCGACGGCCATTTTTGTCGGCGGCTCGAACGTGGCGGCCGCGGAAGCCGTCCTTGAAGCCGTCAAGAAAACGTTTTTCGGTCCCTTCAAGGTATCGGTGCTCTTTGACGCGAACGGTGCCAACACGACCGCGGCGGCTGCCGTGCTCGCGGCGCTCGAAACCGCGGGAGGCTCGCTCGAAGGCATTCCCGCAGCCGTGCTGGCGGCGACCGGCCCGGTTGGCCAGCGCGCCGCGAGGCTGCTGTGCAAGCTGGGAGCCAGCGTGGCCGTCGGCTCGCGCAGTCTCGAACGCGCCAGGTCGCTCGCAGATTCCCTCGGCGAGAGAACCGGCTCTGCCGTGAGCGCGTTTGCTCCCTCGAGCGCAGACGACCTGGCGGCCGCGCTCAAAGACACAAAGGTATTGATTGCTGCCGGAGCCGCGGGTGCCACGCTCGTGCCTGCCTCGGTATGGCACGGACTGCCCGCCCTGACGACTCTGATTGATTTGAATGCCGTTCCGCCGCTTGGAATCGAGGGGGTTGAGGCGACTGATCGCAAGGCGCCCCGCGGTCACGTGCTCGCCTGGGGTGCGCTCGGAGTCGGCCGAACCAAGATGAAGATCCACAAGAAAGCGATCCAGGAGCTCTTCGTCACGAACGACAAGATCCTCGACGCCGAGCAAGTGCTCGAGCTAGGCCGTTCCCTGTAGGTCAGGCTTTAGCCTGACGATCAAGTAGCCTGACGTTCCGTCGGGGCAACCCATGGCCCGCGTGATTGGCACCGATCCGGGCACGAGCAGTCTCGACCTGTTGTTGCTGGAGGATGGCGCCGTCGTCGCGCAAAAGAGTGCGCAGCCGGCAGAGCTCGCGAGCGACCCCGACTTGCTCAACCACCTTTTCGCGAGTTGGGCGCCGGTCCATCTTGCCGCCGCGCCATCGGGATATGGCCTGCCGCTCGTCCGTGGCGAATCGCTCACGGAAGATCACATCGAGCAGATGTCGCTGGTGAGACCCGCCGACCGCGGTCGCGACTCCGGCGTCATCGGATTCCGCGCCTGGGTCCGCGCCTTTCGCCGCACCGGCGTACCGCTCGTATTCCTGCCCGGCGGCGTGCACCTCGCGACGATCCCGCCGCACCGCAAGGTGAACTCCGTCGACATCGGCACGGCCGACAAGGTCTGCGTCGCGGCACTGGCGCTATGGTTTGACTCCCAAGACACCGGCGGCTTCGATCGCTCGACATTCGCCGTAGTCGAAATCGGCACGGCATTCTCGGCGATCCTGGTCGTGGAAAACGGTCGGCTGGTCGATGCCGCCGCGGGAACCCGAGGCCCGATTGGCCTCCAATCCCAAGGAAGCTGGGACGGCGAGGTCGCCTACTGGCGCAGCCCGCTAACCAAGAACGACCTGTTCCGCGGCGGCGTGGCCGACCTGGGCGCACACGGTCTCGACGCGTTTCGCGAATCGCTGGTGAAGCACCTGGCCGGCCTTCAGGCGGTCACGCCGTTCGAACGAATCTATCTTTCCGGCCGCGGTCTCGCGCAGTCCGGGATCGCCAAGCTCGTTGAAGAGGCATCCGCACGAATCGGCCGCGCGATCAGGCTCGCCAATTTGCCGGGAGCCTCGGTCAAACACGCGGCTCAGGGTTCCGCGATCCTGGCTGATGCATTGGCCGGCGGGCGATTTGCGCCGCTGGCCGATTCGCTGCATCTTACGTCGGCCGGGGGATCGGTGTGGGATGTGCTCGAGCGGCATTGAAGCTCGCGAGGGCGCGGCTCGCTTCAGAGTTCGTTTGTGGTACAATTCCCCTGGAGAATTCACGATGTCCATGATCGGACTGACACCGGAACAGCGGCGCTTCGTTCTCGAGGCGGGCGACCAGCCTGTGCGCATCGAAGACTCCGAGATGCACCAGGCGTACGTTCTTATTCGTGCTGATGTCTACGAGCGGGTCCGCGGCGCGATTGAGCCGGTGTCATGGGAAGAGCTTCACGTACCGGAAGGCATCCGAAAATCGCAGGAGGCGTTTTTCCGAGACCTGCCCGAACTGCTGAAGGACCGCCGGCTGCGGGGCAAGTACGTCGCCTGGCTCATTCCGGGGCGACAGATTGATGGGTCGCTAGGCGAGGCTGAGCTTGGGTGTTAGCGGGCGGGGGGCGATCGGATGTGGGAACGACTGGAACTCCCCGATATCGGCGGTCCCGTTCAAGGGTTCACATTTCCGAGGGGGAACGTGCTCCTCATGCTGACGCCGGACGGATTGGTCCGCGTGGCTCTGTGCCCCGTCGAGGTGCGGGTGGTGGCCGACGTAGATGCGCTCGCCGCGAGTTACGACACAGAATCCGGATGGTTGACCTGGGATGACGAGCGGCACCTGATCTACGGCCCGGACGGGGGTGATATCACCGCGTGCGACCATCCCAACCGCGACCGGCTCGTGATGGATCGCGATGGCGCCCTGTCGATCACGGGCCCCGAAGAGCGTGAGGTGCGCCAACGGATCGACAGCGTCCGCCTGCCTGCCGGCGGCTCCTGGATGTTCGCCGGGTTCTCGGACCATTACCGGTGGCTCGTCGCCGGTGAGCCCCGCGGGGTGAGTGTGTTCCGGCATGCTTCGGCTATGCCTGAGACGACGCATGTCAGTGAACTGACCGACAGCGAGGCGGTGTGGTTGCAGCAAAACACGGAGCTAGGACTTCGCATTTGTAGGCATTACTTTCCCGATGTTGCCGAGATCATCGATTGCGCGGCTCTGGATGACGTGTTCGTTGAATGGCAGAGCTACCCGGTAGCGCAGAAGCCGACCGCCAATCAGATTGCAAGCGGTCTAGGAGTTCTGTTCGGGCTCGTTTTCATGCGGCGCTTCGCTCTGGAGTGGCGAGTCGTGACAGACCAGTTCGGCACAAACCTTTCTCTCTATCGGTCGCAGCCCGGCACGAGGCAGACCGAGGTTATCGTGTCCCCGATGCACATGGTTGCCAAGCGCGTGAAGGAGACTGGGAGATGGTTCGAGGGGACATTTGGAGCGATGTGCAAGCAGTTGGCGGAGTGGAAGGTTCCAGCAATAAACGGCTAGCCTGGATGTTCACGGATAAAGAGAGCCAGCCTGCCGTCGTCCCGTCATTCAGTGGTTGGACCTGGCTACCCAGTCGGAATCCATCAATTGCTTTTCCTCGATTTTCTTCTGCAAATCACAGTCCGGGTTGTGCGTCGTTGATACCGATCGGATCGATGACGACTTCGGGTATCGGTTGTCGTGAGTTGGTCATCATTCCCCCACCCGCGCCGATTCAGCCGGGGAAGGGTCTACCGCAACCCGATCTGCGTGGCTCGGGGGCACTGACGTAACGAGGATTTCGAGATTTGTGTAGCTGGTATTCGATATTCGGTGCGGCACGCCCGGTGGAACCTCGAGCCCTGTACCTGGCGTCAAGGTGGTCACCACACCTCCATGTTCCATGACCGCCAGCCCAGCAAGCACGAAGAAGAACTGGCGCGATCGGGTGTGTTTATGAAAGGTCTCCGCTGTACCAGGGGGCATCCGCTCCTGGATGACGGTCATCTCGTCGTCCTTGACCAGGTACCAGCCGTCGCAACCTTGTCCCCACGTATAGTGCTCCGCGTTGGCCTTGCAGATCGCCGACTGTCTACCAATCATCTGGAAACACCCTCGATTTCGGAGAAGTCGCGATCAACTTCTCGGATTCTTTTCCGGCCACGGACATTCTCCGACAAGCGGACATTCCCGGCAATGCGGCCGAGAGCGCTTGCACAGTTCCTGGCCGTGGCGCCTGAGCAACTGGTGGGCCTTGATGAGCCACGGGAATTCCTTGATGACGTCCGCTTCGACCGCTTCTTGAACAGAACGATAAGTCGCGGAGTAGTTCGGCGTCTCAGTTCCGAAACCAAGCCGGACGAGCACTCGCAGCCCGTTCGACTCCAGCGCCAGGATCGGATAGGCGCGACCAAAAAGTAGAATCTTCTCGGCTCCCGGATCGCCGATCGCGGGAAATCGCTTGAGTGCTTTCTTGGCCTGGGCGACGGGTCGCTTGAGAATCGGCTGAAGATCGCCGTCAAACTCCTCGAGAGCGATTTCGGCACAACGCCGTAACTTGGCGACGCTCTGCTCAGGCACAATGCCGCGGACCGCGGCCTTCATCAGTTTTGCCTTCGGCGCAGCCAGGATTTCCGCCGGCGTGATTCCAATCTCCGTTCGCAACTTGTCCATGGCCTGCTGCCGGCGCTCGTCGTCGACGAGATACGCGATGTTCTCCCACACGATCAGGGTCCACGGGTCCGTGACCTCGGGAGGCGCGGGTCGGCCGTAATGAGCCTCAAGCCGTTCGATGATTCGCGAGAGTGAATTCGCTGGCATCATGGCGTGTGTCAGCCAACCTCGGAGAGCAAACCATTGTGTCGACGCCTCATGCGTCTAACATGCGGAAATTCACGGACGTGGAGCGGCCGCGGGAGATTCGGGCGTTCCAGCCGCCGGTTGAAATGACCGATAGAAGGCTTCCGAGTTCTCGTACGGCATGATCGCCAGCTCCCGGTGGAGCAACGAAGTCTTTTCCTTGAATTCAAGCCACAGCGAAACGAACTGTTCCCGGCCTCGGTAAAGTCGTATTTGTGCATCGAGCACTCTCGGGATCTGGAGGCTGACGTTCATGGATCGAGCAAGTTGCGCGTTGCCTCCCAGCGGCGGCGCAATGAGCTGCTCGAGCCACTGGTCCGCTTCACGCAAGGAAAGCTCCAGTCCCTTCCGCGCGGTCTCAAAACTCTTGTGCTGGAGGATCAAGCGCCTGACCATTTCCCTGACGCGCAGCTCCCAAGCGTTTTGGTCGTCGGCCGCAGCCTGATCGTCCTTCAGAACTGGCCGGTTCTTGCGTGCGACCTCAACACACGCCTGGAGAAACGGCTCCTCGGGCAAAGCGTCCTGGGCCGCCTCGACGAGCGAGCGTCCGCCGATCTTCACGTCTTCGAGCCGCGGCAGCCCGTTGTGAATCGCAGCCAGTTCGTTCAACTGCCGGCCCGGATTACGCTGCCAGCGATCGACGGCGGCGAATGATGTCCTGAACGGCTCCAGAATACGTTCGTCGAGCATGATGGGTAGGCTTACCGGCAGCCCCAGTGAAACCTTCAGCTCATCGACGGCCGAGCGATAGCCGACGAGCTCGATGGCAAGATTCTGGCGGGCGAGCAGAAGATAATGGTCGACTTGATCGACCTGGAGCCGGCTCACTGCGGACCTCTGGCTCTGGATCAACTGATCGACCAGCCGATCCATGTTATCCGCCAGTGCCACTTGATCTCGTGCCGAGTCCACAGCGTAACGGTGTTTGAGCGCCGCGAAAAAGCCGGGCGCAGGGTCACGAAACCTGCTCGAGAGAAACTCGTCGCGGAATCGACCGAAGTCGCCGGCGCCGCGCGCCTGGCCTGTTCGTCCAGGATTTTCGAATCCAGGCTATTTCCCGCACCAAGGCTGATCGGCACACCAGGATTGCGGGCGCGGATCAGTGTCAGTGAGTACGCCTGCTCGAGAGTCAGCACGGCGGGTTTGGTGCCAGAGGCCATGCCGGCCAGGTCAGCCGGCTCGAGCTTCGCAACCGGCGGCATGAGTATCCCGGGAAGCAGCTCGTCGCCTTGCGGAACCGCCGCACCGGGAACCTGTTGAGCGGAAACTGCCGGCAAGGCTGACCAGGTCAGAGCGGACAGGACAAGGATCGATAGGAATTTCATTATCGGTCTCTCCCGTGTAGAAGGGACGACCTCTTTCATTCGATCATGTCACTCGAAGATGAGCTGAACCGAAGGATTTGCCTGCTGAAGCGCGATGCCGCCGGCGCGCGAGACCTTTGTCCCATGCAGAAAAACCAGGCGAAGTTCTTTGCACGGTGAGAGGTGCAGCAGCCCCGCTTCCGTCACCGCGGTGTTCGAAAGGTCCAGAACAACAAGTTTTTGGAGCCCCGCCAGGTGTGCAAGCCCCGCATCGGTGACCCTTGTGTCATTGAGCTTGAGCGCCTCGAGCTCGGTGAGACCGGCCAGGTGTGCCAGTCCCGCGTCGCCGACAGATGTGCGGCCAAGGCGGAGCTCTTGCAGATATTTGAGGTGACTGACGCAGGCCATACCGAGATCGCCGATTCTTGTATCGGAGACATAGAGCACACGGAGAGCCGGCATGTCGAGAAGCGGAAGCAGCTCGGCATCGCTGATCCTGGTTTGCGCAGCTCGAGAATCTCGAGATGCGATAGTCCCTGCAAATGAATCAGCCCCTTGCCGGTGATCGGCGTGCCGTTCGAGTAGAGCCGGCGCAGGCTGGCGATGCCGCGCAGATTTGCGAGATCGTCGTCGGAGATCGGCCGCCCGTCGAGATTGACAACCGACAGATCGTGTGCGAACGCAGGTCCGATCCACTTATCGGCGGATCCCTTCCAATCGAACCGCGGCGCAGGCTTGGGCGTCCAGTCCGGCCGGTATTGCTCATCAAGTTGAAACACTCCCCCGGCGCGTTGCGTGGTCGCGATGGCCCGTGCCCGCCGGTTGGGCTGAAGCGTGAGCCACGAGGCGGCAGCCGAGATCACGGCCATCACCACAATGAGCGTTCCCAGGCGTATTCGTGGACGAAGCATAAGTTGGCTTTGCTTCCGAATGAATTCCAGTCCGCGCGCTCCGAGCTCGTGGCCGAACAAGCCCATTCTCCGCTAACGGCGCAGTTTGCGGCAATGAGGGTGAGAACGGCGGCACGGCAGCCCTGGAGGACATTGCAGCAACTGGCGGACCTTGAGGCTCGAGCGCTTTCCTTGCTCAAGAAGCGGCGGTACGATGGATTGACCTGCAATGTGTTGGAGACACGTCATGTCCGATTCGGCCGATGATCATGCAGATTTATCGGCGCTCTTCGATCGCTACAAGGAGCGGCTGCGCCGCACGGTGCGGCTGCGGCTCGACCCACGGCTCCTGGGAATTATTGACTCCTCCGGCGTGCTCAAGATGGCCCGCGAGGAAGCCGATCGCAGGCGCGCGAGCCGGCTGGGACGACGGCGTCGTCGTTTCTCGCGGTCCGGCAGATCGTCGGAGAAGTCTTGAAGAATCTCCACGAGCAACGGCTCGGCCCCGAGGCTCGGGGCGATATCTCGCTCTATCGAGGCGCGCTGCCGGAAGCCACGTCAATCTCGTTGGCCGCTCACTTGCTCGGGAAGGCCGCAACCGCCGACGACCTGGCTGCCGCTCGCGCCGAACAGAAGATCTTGCTCCAGGAAACGCTCAACGCGATGGACTCCCTCGACCGCGAAGTGTTGACATTGCGGCACTGTGAGCAGCTTTCCAACGACGAGACTGCCAATGTGCTGGCGATCTCGCCCCCCCAGGCAAGTGAAGCCTATATTCGCGCCTTGAAACGGATCAGCGTGATCGTGGCGTCGCTTCCCGGCTTACGGGGCAAAGCGTCGAAATAATCGCGGCGGCGTCCGCCCTTGCGCGTGCAGCGGGTGTCTCGAGGACCAGAGAGAGGCGACCATGAGCACAGGCGCAGCGGACCGCAATCCCGTCGAGGTTCTTTCGGAGGAATTCCTGGCGCGAATTCGCCGGGGCGAAGCCGTCACGCCCGAGGAATACGCCGAGAAACATCCCGACCTGGCCGACGAGATCCTCGCCGTCTTTCCCGCCCTGCTCATGATGGAGGACCTGGGCGGTGACACCGCCGACCTGACGGCCTCATTGGCGACCGGGCCCGGCACGATTCAAGGCGCATCCGCCGGGCGTCTGGGCGAGTTCCGCTTGCTGCGCGAGGTGGGTCGAGGAGGCATGGGGGTCGTTTATGAAGCCGAGCAGGAATCGCTCGGCCGCCGGGTGGCGCTCAAGGTCCTGCCGGCGGGAGCGCTCGACTGACACCCAGCAGGTCCGCCGCTTCGAGCGCGAGGCCCGGTCGGCCGCTAGGTTGCACCACACCAACATCGTGCCCGTCTTCGGTGTCGGAGAATGTGAGGGCACGCATTACTATGTGATGCAGTTCATACAGGGCCAAGGATTGAACGTCGTCCTCGACGAGCTCAAGAAGCTGCGCGATGCCCGCGCGGCGAAGCCTGCACACAAAGCGAAGCCCGGGAATACGGAAAAGCAGCGTGCGGCGGCGGACATCGCCCATTCCCTGGCAACGGGTCGATTCGTGGGCGGCCCGGGCACGGCCACCTTGTCGCCGGCAGACTCTGCGACGGCGGCCTGGGCCGGCGCCACCTTGCCTCCCGCGGGAACCTCGGTGCACCAGGCTGAGTCGAGCGTGTCGGCGATCACGGGCACCTCGGGCGTCTCGACGCTCTCCGAGACCGACCGGCGATTTGCTCTGGGAGTGGCCCGGATCGGCCTCCAGGTCGCTCAGGCGCTGGCTCACGCCCACGGCCAGGGCATTCTGCATCGCGATATCAAACCATCGAACCTCCTGCTCGACCGCGACGGCAACGTCTGGGTTGCCGACTTCGGACTGGCCAAGGCCACGGGTGCCGACGATCTCACGCATACGGGCGACATCGTCGGCACCGTGAGGTACATGGCACCCGAGCGGTTCCGTGGCGAGAGCGACGCCCGGTCCGATCTCTATGCGCTGGGGCTCACGCTTTACGAGCTGCTCGCGCTGCGACCGGCGTTCGACGAAGCCGACCGCGCCAGCCTGATGCGCCAGGTGACGCAGGAAGATCCTCCCCGGCTGCGGAAGTTGAACGCTCGAGTGCCGCTCGATCTGGAGACGATCATCCACAAGGCAATCGCACGCGAGCCGGGCGGGCGCTACGCCTCGGCCAGGACCATGGTCGACGACATCGAACGGTTCCTGGACGGCCGGCCGATCCTTGCGCGGCGGGTGTCGACGAGCGAGCGGGTCTACAGGTGGTGCCGGCGCAACAAGGCCGTCGCCGCGCTGCTCGGCGCGGTTGCCGCACTTCTGGTTGCCGGGTTCGCCGGCGCGAGCGGGGCGGCAGTTTATTTCCGCCAGCTCGCTACGAGTGAAAGCGCAGCACGACGTGATGCCGATCTGGCCCGCATCCAGGCCGGCGGTGCGCTGCGGCAAGCCGTCGCAGCGCAAGCCGAAGCCAATCGCCGCAGGCGGGAGGCCGAAACCAGCTCGGCCCAGGCGCTCGCAGAGAAACGAGAAGCGGAAGCCAGCTTTGCTCTGGCGAGAAAGGCGGTCGACGACTCTTTCACGAAGATCAGCGAAAGCTCGCTGGTGAACGTGCCGGGCTTGCGGCCGTTGCGGCGCGAGCTGCTCGAATCGTCGCTGGCGTTTTACGAGGAGTTTCTGCGCCGAAAAGGCGATGACCCGACCATCCTCGCCGACCTGGCCGCGACTCAGTTGCGCGTGGGGCAGATCCTCGCTGACTTGAGCGAGCGCGATAAGGCACGCACTGCGCTGCAACAGGCCGTCCAACTCTATGAGAAGGCCCTGGCTGCGCGGCCGGGGGAAGTCGCCATGCTCGAGCGTCAATCCGAGGCCTGGCACCGGCTCGGCGACCTCGACTATCCAACAAGCGATGGGCCCAGAGCCTACAAGGCCTATCAAAGCGCGGTCGCTATCCGCGAGCGGCTCGCCGCCCTCTATCCTCGCGAGCCGCGCTACCGGATGGCCTTGTCCCGATCGTTCAACGGCCTGGCGCTCACCGTTGCGTCCGATCCAGCACGGCTCGCTGCGTATCGCCGTTCGCTCGAACTGCGCCTGAAGCTTGCTGACGAGATCCCCGAAGATCCTGATTTGCTGCATGGCCTCTCAGAGTCGTTCCTCAACCTCGGAACAATGCTCCGGGGAAACAACGAGCATTGGGAAGAGGCGCTCGTGCTTGCCAAGCATTCGATCGAGTATGGGCGTGCCGGATTGGCCCGCCGTGGCCACGATTTCGAATTCGCCACCGACCTCGGAATAAGTTACAGCACGGCGGCTAGCCTCTGCTGGCAGCTCAGCCGGCGAGCCGAGGCGCTGGCGATCTCGGCTCAGGGGGTGGAATTCGCCCGCAAGCTCGCGCTCGAGAATCCCGACGTCCCGGCCTACCACGTTGCGCTGGCGAACTACCTTGGTACCCACGCCGCGTATCTCAGAGAGACGGGCCGGATCAGCGCCGCCACACTCTTTTGTCGCCAGGCCGCCGAGACGCTCGAAACGATGCCGGACCAGGGCGCGACCGCCCTCGCGACGGCCTCGTTCTATAGGACCCAGGTCGCCGCGCTGCTTGGGGGAAAGTCTGAGCAGGACTTCAAGACATGGCCGGAGGCGGCCCGTCGGGAGGCGGAATTGTCCATCGTGGACTTGAAAGGAGCGGTCGCGCACGGCTTTCGCAACGCAAGCACGGTCCGCACGAATCGGGACGCGAAGGCGCTCCTGGGCCGCGACGACATGAAGGCGCTGCTGGCCGAGATGGAAAGTCCGCCGGGCAAACCTGCAACCGCGCAAACGAAGAAGGCGGCCGGCGCCGTTCGCGCGCCGACGCCGCTGGATGAGCCCGGCAGGCTCGAGGAAGACCGCTTCCTGGGCGAGCTCACGATCGCCTTGCTCGACGAGGATGCCGGAGCGACCAACCAGACGCGATCCGGCCTGGAGACCATTCTGGCGCGGATCGACGCGCGGCGAAGGTCGGGCGCGGAATCGCCTGCCCTGGAAGCATCGGCACGCTCGGTCAAGCTGGCGATCGGCGAGCGGCTCTGGAAAACCGGCGAGCTGGCCGAGGCTAGCGCATCTGGGACGAGGTGCTCAGCCCGCTTCGCAACATGCCGATGGGACGTCACGATCGCCAGACCTTGGCCACGAGGCTGGCGCCTGCGACCCAGCGAATCACCGACCTGTTCCTTGAGCACGGCCTCTGGGAGGACGCCGCTCGGTACGACGAGTGTCTTCCAGCCTGGAACACGCAAATCCTGACCCGTCGGTGTTACGGATCCGGGCTGCTTGCACTCGCGCGCGGTGACGTCGCGGCTTACCGCATCATCGCCGCCCAAAGCTTCGCGCTCCTCGAAGACGCCAATACATCGTGGCGGCTCGATGCCGCCCGAGCCTCGTTGCTCAGTCCGGCGGCCGGGATTTTGCCAGAAAAGCTTGTGGCGATGGCCGAGCGGCCCATCCCCGGCGACAAGACCGACGGGTGGCCTCGGGTCGTCGTGGGCAACGCGCTGTTCCGCGCAGGCCGCGACAAGGAGGCCCTCGCCGCGCTCGAAGTGGACTCGAGCAATTTCAACGCCAAGGCGGTTGTCGCTCTGATCCACGCCAAGGGCGGCCGTTCCGAAACGGCCAGGCGCTGGCTGCGAGCGCTCGAGCGCGACCTTGAGGAGAACATTCGCGCTGGGTTTCTCGCCCTGGGCTCGCTTCGTCCCAAGGGATACTGGCCACTCGACACGCTCCGTGCCGACCTCTTGCGGCGGGAAGCGTATGCCTCCCTCGGCGAGAAGCCCCCCGAAGTGCGGGCCCTGCGGCTCTTGAGAGCCGACGCTCTCTGGCGACTGCGCGAAGCAAAGCTTGCCGAGGCTGAATTCACAGCCGCACTCGAGGGGCACCCGACCAGGTGGCCGCGCTCGTCGAACGCGCGCGCTCGTTCGAAATTCTCGGCCTGCACGAACGAGCGGACGCCGACCTGGCCGAGGCAGCGCGGCAAAAGCCCGAGGACCCGCGGCCGTGGGTTACGCGAGGAAAGTTGCTGGCCGAGCGCGGTCAGGGCTCCGCGGCCGACCTGGCCTACGCCCGTGCCGCCGGGCTCGCCCCCGGCAGGCTCGACCCCTTCCTCGAAGCCGGATGGTGGGTCGCTGGGCCGTACTCCGAAGACATGACCCGGCAAGAGCCCCCCGAGGTCGACCCCGACCCGGCGCGGCTCGTCTTAGGCGGGACACGCATGCCCTTGCGCTGGAAGCCGGCTTCGGTAACCGAAGATCGGTACATCGCTCTCGGATCGTTCTCGGGCCAACCGGCGTCGTCGGTCTACGCGCTCACGCATCTTGCCTCGGATCGCGAGCGCACGGCGCTCTTGTGCCTCGGTGGTTCCGATCGAACTCGCGTCTGGATGAACGGCCGCGTCGTCTTCGATTCATCTGAGCGAAACACGTACCGTTCGGGCCCCGAGTTCCTGGCGCCCGTCACACTCCTGCGCCGGGCGGAATACGCTCCTGGTCCGGGTGAGCCATTCGTCGGGCGGTCATTCATTGCGACTGCGATCCGATGACTTCGAGCTCGATCGCGCCTATCTCACCGCCGAGTTCCTCCGGTGGCCCGAGGCGGCCGACATCATGGATCGGGCCGAGGAACGTGGTGAGTTTCTCCAGCCCTGGGTCCTGGCACGCGATGCCGAGCTCCGCGCCGCACTCGGCCAGAGCGATCGCTACCTTCGCCTGGCCGCGCGGCTGGCTGACTTCGACGGCCGAAACAGTCCTGATCCCTTCGAAATTGCAAGAACGTTGGGGCTCGTGAAGAACGACCTGGTCAGCCCGGATCGGCTCATCGAAATTGCTCGCGCGGCAATCGCGGTTAATCCGTCCGCGGTCTGGCGGCGAATGCCGCTCGGTCTGGCTTACTACCGCGCGGGGCGTTTTCGCGAAGCAATCGATCATCTGGCGGCGCCGGAGCTTGAAAGTGAGCACCTCGCGCCATCGATACGCGCGCTGGCGCGCTGGCGGCTCGGCGAAAAGGATGCGGCCCGTGAGCAGCTCGCCCTGGCCGATGAGAAGTTCGAATCGTGGTGCCGGGAACGCACCAGCGGCCGGGGTACCGCGTGGCTCAACTGGTGGTTCGACGGCTTCATGCTCGTCGTTCTGCGCCGCGAAGCCCATGAGCTCATTGACGGTCACGCCCCGGACGACCGCGCGGCCCTGGCCAGTGTCCGAGCCGCGATGGGCAAGCTGATCGACGACCGGGACTCGCCAACCTGGGCCTACGACCTGGCTCTGCGACTCGAGCCGGGTAACGTTCCATTCCGAAACGCCCGCGCTGCGCGGCTGATCGAGCTTGGCCGCTTCGCCGAGGCCGAGCCGCAGCTCGCCGCCATGGTTGAAGGAAAGGCCAAAGAGCCGCGAGCTTGGGTTGAGCGTGGCATGCTGCTGGCCGGGGCTGGCCGGCCCGACCGGGCGGCGGCCGACTTCGCGCGGGCGCTCGAGCTGATCCCCCAAGATCTTAATCCCTTCCACGCGCGGTCGATCCTCTGTGCCGAGATGGCCGCGCAGCCGGCGGCTTTTGACCGGCTGCTCGGTCTGCGGCAATCGGATGCCCTCCTCTGGTATACCCGAGCCTGCGATCATCTGATTCAGGGATCACCGAAAGCGGCGGTTGCCGATTTCGTCCGTGGCGGCGAGCCGCCCGCCACGACAGAGTTCGCCGTAATGTACGCTGCCGCGCTCTTGCTCGCCGGCGACCAGCAAGGTTACGCCCGCTACGTCTCGCAGCAGGCCGATGTTCACGGGAACGCAGATGAAACAGTTACAACCTACATCCTGACGCGAGCGGCGATGCTTGCCGGCCGGCCGCCGGTACCGCCGCACAGGATGCTGGAGTGGGCGAGTCTCGCCTTGAAACGCGAGCCGCGGGTCGCCTGGTACGCCCATGCGAAGGGGCTGGCTGCCTTTCGTGCCGGTGACATGCAAACGGCCAGGGCAGCTCTCGAAGAATCGGAGCAGCTCGCCTGGAATGAAGCACGCGTTCTCAATCAGGCCGCCCTGAGCCTGATCGACCTGCGCGAAGGCCACGTCGACACGGCCCGCACGCGGTTCGATGAAGCGAGGGAATCGCTGGATCTTGCTCCGACAATCCGTCCCGCATCCGGCAAGATCCAACTGCTGGATTGGCTCGAATTCCAGGTTTTGCGACCGCAGATCGAAGGGCCGATCTTCGATCGCGTCTTTCCCGTCGACCCGTTCGTTCGCTGAGCGCGTACTCTCGGAAACCGGAGCGTGGCAACCGACCGGAAGCGCGCTGTACGATGAGAAGATATTTCGTTTGGCCGCGATTTCCTTTTCAACGAGGCCCGAGCCATGACTCACGAAGACGCAGCCTCATCCGTTTCGACCTCCACGCGACGCCATTACCTCAAGCTGACCGGAGGCGCCCTCGCGTCGCTCGCTCTCGTGCCGGGTTCTCAAGCATCGAACGCGACCGGCGGCGAGCCCACACGCCGCACAGTCACCCGTCCCGTTTCATCTTGGTATGGCCAGCTACACGCTACGGAAATTCAACCTCGACCGGGCAATCGCGATGACCAGGCGCGTCGGGCTCGAGCGTATCTGCCTCAAGTCGGATCATCTTCCGCTGACCACCAAGCCGGAAGAGATCGCCGCGGCTGCCGAGAAGGTCAAGCAAGCGGGGTTGATCCTTTACGGCGGCGGCGTGATCTCGATGAAGTCGAAAGCCGAAATTGCTCAAGCGTTCGAGTACGCCAAGGCCGCCGGCATGCAACTGATCACCGCGGCCCCTGTTCCCGAAGTCCTGCCACTTGTCGACGAGCACGTCAAAGATTACGGCATCAAAGTCGCGATTCATAACCATGGTCCGGGCGATCGCTATTTCCCGACACCGCAAAGCGTCTACGACGCCGTGAAAGCGCTCGACCCGCGAGTTGGCCTGTGCATCGACATCGGCCACACGGTTCGCATCGGAGCCGACCTGCTCGGCTCGGTGCGCAACTGCGCAGACCGCCTCTTCGACCTCCACATCAAGGACGTGACCGCGGCCACGCCGCAGGGAAAAGGGACTCCACTGGGCCGGGGGATCATCGACTTTCCGGGATTGGTGTGCGCACTGATCGAAGTCAAATTCAAGGGCGTCGCCGCCTTCGAATACGAGGAACAACCCGACGATCCCCTGCCGGGCCTGTCGGAATCGGTGGGCTACCTGAAGGGTGTCTTGGCCGCGATCCAATCGTAGGCACTCGCGCGACCCTCTCCACTCGACGGAATACCGCGGATCTGCGCCACGCGAGCGCCTGCGTCCCGTGATGGCCCGAGTGCATTGCGCAATGATTCGATTGCCATGCACGCACGCTTCATTACAAATCCGCCGATTCGTTGTCGGCTTGGCCCGCCCGATGGCAATTTTCGGGTGTTGCGATATCTGACCACCGCAATCGCGATGAGGCGTTTACTCGCCTCATTGCATCCACACCTTGATGAGGCCGATCTCGTATTTCGGCCGAGCACCACGATTTACACGCACTCGAGAGGAGACGAGATGATGAGGGTACGTACGTACCTGTTTCGAGGATTGACCACTTGTGCAGTCACGCTCGCCGTCGCTTTCACGGCTTCGCCGGCACGAGCTGGGGGACTCACCATCCTCAATGTGGCGACGTCCAATGGCTATCAGTTCACAAACTTCGATGGTCCGACTCCCAACGGCGCCGGTACCACGATCAATGGGATTTCCAACACGGGCACGGTCGTCGGGTTTTCTACACCCGATAACGCCGTGCTCAACAACTTCACCGCCAATCCTTTGACGTCGACAAATGCCACGTTGCTCAATATCAACAATTCCACTGACGCCATGGCCAACGGCATCAATTCGGCCGGAGTCGTGGTCGGCACGGACGGCAATGGCAACGCGTTTACGTTGAATGGCGGCAGTCTGGTCACGTTCATCCCCAATGGCGGTACGTCGGCGATCGCGTTCGGGATCAACGACAACGGACTCGTCGCGGGCCAGTACACGACAGCGTCCGGCACGACGCCCGGCTTTGTCCTGAATGGTACCTCGGTCACCACGATCAATTCGCCGTCGGGGCCGGACGTCGTCAATGCGCAGGGAATCAACAACAACGGGCTGGTGGTCGGCTTCTACGTCGGGACGGACGACCAGTTCCACGGATTCAAGTTCAGCTTGAGCTCCGCGGTCAATGGCGTCGGCACCGGCACGGCAATCGCCGACCCGACGATTCCGACAGTCCCGGGAGAAACGGGCGCGACCTTCGTGTTCTCGCAGATCCTCGGGGTCAATGACAAGGGCATTGCCGTCGGGTATTACGGCGACAGCACCGGCAGCCAGCACGGGTTCATCTACAACACCAACACCGGAACTTATACGTACCTGGACGACCCGAACGAGCAGTTCTTCAATGGCGTCGAGGTGACGCAGATCACCGGCATCAACAATGCCGGCGAGATCACCGGTTTCTACACAGACGCAAGTGGCGAAGCTCACGGCTTTGTCGCGCTGCAAAGCGTTCCCGAGCCCAGCTCGGTGGCGCTCTTTGGGCTGGGACTCGCGGGCGCCGTGGGCTTCATTCACTCCCGCAAGAATAGACGACGCGATCGATCCGAGCGGGCCTGAGCTGCTCGGCTTGCGAATTTATTTCTTTACCTGAACAAATTTATTGGGTGTTCCCTCGAGCGCGCTTCCCGGCTCAGGCCGCCAAGTGACGACCTCATCAATCTTCTTGGCGAGGGCGAAATCCTTATCGGTAATGCCACCTTCGGAGTGGGTCTTGAGCTTGACCCAGAGTTTGCCCCAGGTGACCACCAGGTCGGCATGATGCCAGGCTGCCTCGCACAGATAGCCGATGGCGTTCACCAGCATGAGCGTCGTCGGCCATCCGTCGGTGTTGAACTTGCGCCTGAGCCAGCCGTCATCGAGCGTCCAGCCCTCGAGCCCGTCGGCCTCAATCCGCGCCTGCACCTCGTTGTCCGTGTACACTTTCAATTTGCCCTGCGACATTTTAGAACCCCTTCCCCTTCGTGGTCAGCCGTACGCCGCCGATGTACATGTCAGCGGTGATAAACAGGGTCGATCCGTCCTCGCCGAAGCCGCAGTTGGCCGTGGCCTCCCCGGTGGCGAATGTGCCGAGATGAGTTCCGTCCGGCGCAAAAACCAAGACTCCACCGGGGCCGGTTGCAAAGAGGTTGCCCGCCGCGTCGACCTTCATGCCGTCGGGAAGCCCCTTCTTCGCGGGCGATACCGAGCTTGTGACGTCGGCGAACAATTTCCCCGAGGCGAGCGTGCCGTCGTCCTGCACGGGGAAGGCCATCCAGATCGCTTTCCGAGGATCCGAATTCGCCACGTACAGCGTCTTCTCGTCGGGCGAGAGCGCAATGCCATTCGGGAAGGTCATCTCCTTCGTCAAGAGCGTGACCGTACCGTCGGCGGCGGAAATCCGATAGACGCCGTTCCACTCGATCTCCTTCGCCGGATCGGCGTTCAGCTTGAGCAGGCCGTACGGTGGATCGGTGAAATACAGGTCTCCGTTCGACTTGAAGACGCTGTCATTGGGGCTGTTGAATCTTTTGCCGTCGTACTTGTCCGCCAAGGTCTTGAACGTCTTGTCGGCCTCGAGCCGCGCCACGCGGCGGTCTCCGTGCTGGCAGAGCACGAGCCGGCCCTGTTGATCCATGTTCAAGCCGTTCGAGCCCGGTTCACCGCCGCGCGGCACACTTCCCGTGTAGCCGCTCGGCTTCAAGAAGACACTCACGCCCTTCCCTTCCTGCCACTGGAATACGGTGTTCATCGGCACGTCCGAGAACAGCAGGACCTTGCGCGAGCGGTCCCAGACCGGTCCTTCCGACCAGTCAAACCCTTCGGCGATCCGCTCGACGCGTGCATCCTGCGGTACCAGCTTGTCAAACCGGGGATCCAGGCGCTCGATCGTTCCCAGAGTCGGATAAGGTTTGTTTTCCTGCGCCGGGCTTTCCGCTACGAATCCGAGCAACGAGCAGGCCGCGATCGCCGCGCTGCCGATCAAAGGAAACCGATTTCGATGCGCGCTCATGATGGTTGTGTCCTTGCAATGGAGCGGAGAGGGACGGACCACACCGGTGGCTTGGCCGTGATGCGAACTCTCCGAGATTAGCTCACGCCGCGCGAGCGGGCAACTCGTCACCGCGGGATAGCGGGCGCGGGACGGGGGATCTTCCGGCCAACCCGTGGCGACGATCGGTTTGGCGTTCCATCAAGCTCGTCGAAGCAGGCAAGCAGTCTGCGGGCAGATTCTTCCCAGGTGAAGAGGGCCGAGCGCTTCGCGCGAGCCTGGCCAGCTCATCCCGAAAGGCGGGCGCGGCCAGGAACAGCCGGATCGCGCCGGCAATCGAATCGACGTCGGTCGGGTCAAAATAAATGCCCGCCTCGCCTACGACCTCCGGCAGCGAGCCCGCACGGCTGGAAAGCACCGGCGTGCCGCACGCCATCGCTTCGACGGCGGGCAGGCCGAAGCCTTCGAGAAGCGACGGCAAGATCAATGCATAAGCGCGCCGATAAAGCTGGACGAGCTCCGCGTCGGGCACGAAGCCCGCCAGAATCACACGCTGCCGCAATTCGTGCCGCTCGATGGCCTCGCGGATCTGGGGCACGTGCGTGTGGAAGACGTCGTGAACGTCACCAACCAGCACGAGCTTCATATCCGGCGGCGCCCCGCGGGCAAACGCTTTCACGAGCCGGAGAAGGTTCTTGTGCGGACTCAAGCCGCCCACATAAAGCAGGAACCGGTTCTCCGGGGCAATTCCCGTGCGCGCGAGCACGGCGTCACTTGCCGCATCGCGGGCCCGGGGGCCGAAGACCGGATCCGGGCCTTCGGTGATCACCCGAATGCGTGCTTCCGGCAGGCCCGACCAGGCGCCGATGTCGCGGCGCGAGGCTTCCGAGACCGTGACGATGCGATCGGCCATTCGCACTGCCACGGTTTCTTTGATGCGCCAGGCAAGCCGTCCTCGCCGGCTGGGGAACACCAGCTCCGGGTGGGCCAGCGGAAGGGTGTCATGCATTGTGACGACGAGCTTCCCGGCATTCCAGACCGGGAAAAACGTGTACGTGGCGGGGAAGTACATGAGGTCCAGGCCGCGGCGCGCAACCGCCCGGCCCATGGCGATCATGTCGCCGAATCGCCGGCTGCCGTGGGACGATGCAGCCCGAGCAGGTGCCTCGCGCACGTCGACGATCGCTCGCTCGAATCGCTCGGGGATCGAGACGGCCCCGTCCGATGGTCGATCGACGAAAACGGTGAATTCGTGCTCAGTCGCCTGGCGCGACAGGGCCTCGAGCAACTGCCGGCTGAACCGGCCGAACCCGCGGCGATTAGAAAGGCAGCTTCCGTCGATTCCGATTCGCATGGCGAGCTTCTCGTGTGACCGTTGGCTGTTTTAGTGGCTTTCCCGTGAATGTTCCGATCTCGCCGCTGGCGCCTTTTCAGCGCGCGCCCGCCAGCGTGCAAAGCGGCGAGGCCACCGAATGCGCTCCGGTGGTGGGATCGGTACGGCGCCCGCGTCGGCTCTTGCGCCGGCGGCTTTTTGAACCGCGCCTTTTGCGGGGCCTTGCAACAACCAGAACGATTCTGCGATCACGACCGAGAGGCCGCAGCAGCAGTAGTAAATGAGGTGGAGGGGCAGGGCGGCGGTGGCGAAGACCAGTCCTTTCCGCCGGGCCAGGAATCCAAAAAAGGCGATGTTGAGCAGGACGACCAGCGCCATGGCGCCAATTGCGAACTGCGCAGGCCCAGGGAAAAGCGGCACCAATCGCGCCGGCCAGGAGTGCCAGGCCCGTCAGTGCCACGCACGCCTTCTGGCCGGCCTTGACGTTGAGATCGGTCTCGATTGTGCCCGAGCGCTTGATCAAGAGCATCCAGGGCACGCCGCGGCGGAAGATGTCGGTTCGGATCATCTCGGCCAGGGTCCATCGTTTCATGTGCGTGGCCTGGACGTCACGCGCGAGCACGATCTTGTGGCCGGTGCGGGTGAGGCGGTAGCCCAGCTCGATGTCTTCGATCGCCGGGCGAGGGTACAGTCGTGGGTCGAAGCCGCCGTACTCGAGAAAGACGCCCCGGCGAATGGCACCGCAACCGGTCCAGAACGTATGTGCCGGGCGAATGTCGCTCTGAAACGTGCCCTGCTGATGCACGAAGTGATGGAGCAGGTTGCGATACTGGCTGACCAGACCCGGCGCGGCCGGACGATCGTCATAAGAGCCGAAGAGCGCGCTGAGCGACGGGTCGCAGTCGAAGCGCGCGACTGCTCTGGCCAGTGTTTCGCGATGGACTGCGACGTCGGCGTCGAGAAAGAAGATGAGTTGGGAACTGGCGGCCTGCGCTCCCAGATTGCGGGCCGCCGCGGGCCCGCGCGGCGCGGGGAGGCGAAGCACGGTCGCGCCCGCTTCGCCGGCGGTCGCGGCCGATTGATCGGTCGAGGCGTCGTCAACGACGATCAGCTCGTAGTCAGTCAGACTGGAGCCGCGCAGCCGCCGGAGGCAGCGCTCGAAGTCGCGGCCCCCGTTGCGCACGGGAACCACGACCGAGAGCGACGGCCTCCGCAGCAGGGGGCTCGCCGGACCGGCGGGGACATCGTCCATGATCTACCCTCGCCCGTCACGCTCGATGCGCGCCGGAATGCGTCTCCATCCGTGGGATCGCCCGAACGTGCACCAAGACTATTGCCGCAACGGAACGGGGGCGATCGATGAATCGATCGCCGGTGCAACTTGGAAATGTCTCGTCCTGCCGCGCCGCCACATCCACCCTCGCGACGAGCGGGCGAACTGTATCCGGAACGGGCGGGACTGTCAATCTGGGCCGGGAACGCGGGAGGCGCCCGACGTGAACGGCCATGCACACGCGGTCACAGAAACGTTTTGACATCGAACGCGACGTTCTGCAAAGATGCCTGTTTCGCCGTAAGGACTTGTCAAGATAGAGCGTTTCCACGAATCGGCGTTCCCGACCGACTTGCACAGCGGAACCGAAGGAAGCGACGCAGATGACCAATCGATCCGGACAAATGACGTCATTGCCACTCGGTCGTTCGAGCACAGTGGTACGGGTCGGGGCCGCATGGCCGTTAGTTGCGATCATCATTTCGTTCACAGTCATCGACGCGGGCTGTACCCAGTCGGCTGGCCAGCCGCGAGGGGTCGAATCGCCCCCGTTCGAACGCCTGGCCACAATGATCTCCAATCCGTACGGCCGCAAAGGAATCCGTCTCGACGAACCCCGACGGAACTTCGACGAGATTGCCCGGACGTTGCAGGAGTTGAAATCATGCTCTGACCCGGTTGTCGTCGCCAGCGCCAAAGAGATGGAGTTGGGTCGCAATGCGGTCGCCCATATCGAAGCGTCGCAAAATAAGTCCGTCGACCGAGCCAACCAGGTTTTGGTGAAGACAGGCACTGCCGCTTTACGAGGCGACTTTATTGAGACCGAGACCCGCGACATCGTGAACGCCGACGGCCGGGTCGTGGGCCACGAACAGGTGGACGCCGACCACGGGAATGACGCCGTTGCCGCCAGTGTCGTTTTCGTCGGCTTGTCTGTTTTGTATGGAGCGTCAAAGGCGGACGCAGAGGCCCTCGAAAAAAGCGAATCGCATCGGATGGCCGCCTGGAAAGAATTGGAGCCTCACCTGCCCAAGTATTATCCCAACGCCCGCCTTGGCACTAACTTGGTGCGTGTTTCCGTCGTTCCGCCGGAGCCGGCGCGCCCGAAACCGGGGCGATTCACGGCCAAGAACGTGAGTGGTCAGCGGCTCTCCAACGTCCAGCTTCGCATCGACCTGGCGCACTATGAGACATACCCCGAGCCTGATGTTCGCCAGCTTTACTACGTGCCCGTATGGGAACCCGGAGAATCGCTTCAATTCGCGACCAAGCTTGATCCCAACCTCGCCACAGGCTCGAATCCCAAGCCGGTTCCATTGGAAGCTTTGGCCGTCGGTGTGGCTCAACCGAATCCCGATGCCTGGATACGTGGAGTTGGTGGGGTCATTGAGGCCCGAATCGAAGTCTGGTCGGACCAGACTCATCAGCCTGAGCAGACGATTCACTTCGACACCAACGTGAGCGCTGCAAGTACATGGGAACTCAAGCATGCCTGGGACAAGGTCAGATCGTGGATGCGCTCAGAGAGCATGAGGAGCCAGCGAACAACTACAAAGCCCGCTTCGGTTCAACAACACAAGAGCTTCATTCCCGAGCGGGTCGACGATGCCACCAATGCTCAGGCGACCAGGGGGACGGCGCAAGGTAAGACCGCCTCGAGCGCCTTGATCCGAACGCAGTCGTTCGATGAAGTCTTGCCTCAAGTCATGGAGCGGATGGATCGAATCATCAAGTTTACACCGATTGATTCCCAAGCGTACCGGCTCGCACAGGAGTTCAAGAAAGATCCTCAAGCCTCCGTCATCGATTCGAGCCGCCGGCGACTGTCGGAGCTCAATCAATCGATCGAGTCTGGCACTTTCATCAAGAGCCTCGTAGATTCACACTCGACGCCCACGCGATGCGCCGTCCTCATGAGAGTTGCTCCCAGCGATCCCGATGGGCGCAGCGCGACAGCGACGATCTGGATGGCCGACGACCCTTCTGACAGTTGCAAGTTCACCGGAGACGTCGAATACGACCCCAAGAGTATGGGACCCGTGATGTGGCTTCGGCTGGCACCCGCCAGGAGCCAGAAAGTCGATTCCGATGCCAAACGCTCTTCGCCCGCGCCCATCAGCGGAGTGCGTCGTCACGATTCCCATCGATTCGTGATCGGTTATCGGGCATGGGTGGTGGGAGCGTTCTGGTCTTGACTCCCGATGAGACCGGTTTTAAGGCTCATTTCGGCCCGTTTTCGATCGTCTTTGTCGGTGTCAAAGATTCGCCGGCTTCCAATTCGGTTGCGCCGTTGTCCCCAGGGGGTCACGTGTTTTTCATCCAGCAGCACAAAGGAGCGGGGCAACACCCGGGCGAGTCGCTGACCATCGATCAACTGGTGCGTGTGGATCCCAGCGGCACGCCGAAGGTGATCCGCCAAGGGAAACTCGGCACGATGCGGGCGGTCAGTGTGTCGGCAGACGGTACGGTCCTGCTGTTTGAAACGGACGATAGCGAGCTCATTGATCCACTGATAGCACGGATCGCATTCGGTGAGAAGAATTTTCGTCAAGGGCTCGCCAACCGCAACAGGAAAAAAAATGTGGACTCCGGTGCGGACGACAGTAAAACGCCCGAAGTTAAGCCCCGGATTGTGATGTTCTCCTCGGATGGAAATGTCGTGCGGACGATCGACTTGAGCGAAGTCGACGGAATCATCGTCGGAAGCCCGTTCCTGATTCCGGATCACGAACATATTGGATTCACGCTCTGCACGTTGAACAAGCCAAAGGACGATTTGCCCGCCAAGAATGCCCCTGAGGTGGGTCAGCCGAAGGGCAGGCAGCGAGCTCTGGTGGGAAGGCGTGCAGCTCGAACAAGTCCGTCGATTGCGAGAAACGTGTTGTCGAGCGAGCCGATGGTGGCGACCGTGGATCTTGAAGGGAGTAACCTCAAGAGAATCGGCCCCGGCGCAATGCCTCGCTGGTCGGCGGACGGCACAACCATTCTTTTCTCGGCGATCACCGTCGAGGACGAGGGAACCGGCCCGGAGATCGAGATGCGATGGGCCAGATCCCGGTTGAGCGTCATGGACGCCGATGGCAAGAACGCTCATCCCATTGCCGACGAGGGCACATTCAACGGCGCCTACAGCCCGGACGGGAAAAGAATTGCTTTTGTGAGCGTAGGTGCCAGGAACACAATGGTCAGCATTTGTAACGCTGACGGAAGTGATCCGCAGCAGCTCGGAGACGTACCGGATTCAGTGTGCTCGACGCCACGATGGCTGCCAACCACAATCGCGTTTCGGCGCCAAACCAAGAGTTCACAACTTAACGTCAATCCGCAGGACAACCAGGACGACTGCGTCTGGATTATGGGTCTTGAAGGTAGCGGGCTTCATCGTGCCTCATACGACACGGGGAAGGGCAGGATTGCCGGGTTGGATTTGGACGCCCAGCGACTTTCGTCGCTGTTGAAAGGCAAAGCCCTCCCCCCGCTGCCGGATGACCCAAGATTCAAGTCGGTCCCACCCGGTCAGAAACTCGTCTTTGAAGGGACGAAAGTGTTCATTCGAGATGCCTCAGGCCATCGGATTCCCGCACCCGATGGTGATTACCGCATGTACGACGGCGCTTACGTGATGCATGTTCGCAACGGTAAGAAATCGGTAAAGTGACAGGAGGGCACGCGAAGGATTCGATAGCGTGAGGTGGACGCTCCGGACCAACCAATTTGTAAGCCGAGTCGCAGGAGAACGCCGTGTCTAGCCTGCACGATTTCAATATCCCAAGCTCAGAACGAGTCATCCTCGCCGCGCGGGAAACGATGGGAAGGAACGACCCACTCAAGCTTGTTTTCCTGCTCGCGCTTGCGGCGGCTCCGATGGCGATCTTGCAAGTGAAGCCAGACCTGCGAGAAAACTACGTTCTGCTCACCGCCTGTTCCGTGCTGGGAATACTTTTGCTGCTAAGTTGGTGGTTGGATTGCCTCGGACATCGGCTCGTCGTGACCGATCGACGAACGATATTCCGCAAAGGTCTCTTGAGTAAGTTCACGAATGAAGTACTGCACACTCATGTAAGAAACATTCAAATCAACCAATCGGTTTTCCAGCGGTTGATGCATGTAGGAAGTATCGGCATTTCAAGCTCTGGCCAAGCCGGAATCGAGATCTTCATTCGGGGCATTCCGAACCCCTATGACGTGAAGAGCATCATCGATCAGCATCGATTTGGCGAGTCAACGCTCCGCACCGACGCGGGCGCCGATGCAGAGCAGTATCCACATCCAGTGGCTTAGAGCGTTCCCAAGCCGTAATCGGTACCGTGAGGCCGCAAGTACAAATCTTGTCGCTCCGACTCATTGGCCGAGGCTGGCGGTCGTTGCGGTTTGCTCTTGCAGTTGCGCGGGGCGTTTCCACCGTCAAAGGAACCGTCTTTCGCGGAGCGAAAGGTGATTTCCCCAGCCGGGTGGCCCAGGTGGGCAGCGGTGTTGACGAATGAGTTCGCCGCGTTGCCCCTCAATTCCGCAAGTACGGACTGCTCGTCACAATCGAGAGAACCGACGGTAGGCGAACGTCAGAAACGCCGGTGGGCCGAATCGGGGTCGTCATTCGTAAGTGTTTAATTCATAACGACTTATTTCGATTGAACTTGCGGTCCCAAAAACGTCGTCATCCATAACTCTATTCTCTGCAAGGAGATGACGACGATGACGACGTTTTTGGGGGTCTTGAGGAGCCAGGTGTGCGAAAGGAAGACAAAGCCGAGCGCAAGTGGGCGGGCGTTGAGCGCGGGAAGCGAGGTGGTACGGGCGGCCCAATTACGATGAACCGGGCCGCGGGTGGGTGGTGCAGGTGCTCCTGACGTCCGCGCGCGGACGGTGAGCACCTCGTCAAACCAGACGGCCTGAGCCGGGTTCTTGATCGCGGTCGCGCTTACGAATCGCGTCCGAGGTCAGATAAGATTGACAACCTTGTCGGCGAGTCCCTTGTCGCCAAGGACGATGCTGAGTTTGCCGCTGGCGGCAACTTTCTCCAGGACTTCCAGCTCACGCAGTCGCATGAGGGTCGGGCTTTCCGCCAGCAACTTGGCCGTGTTTGCCTGGCTGCGAATGGCCGCCGTCTCTTCTCGCCGCGCGATCAGGTTGGCCTCGGCTGCCTTCCTGGCTTCCGTCACCTTGTTCATCAGGTCCTTCATGTCGCCCGGCAGAATCACGTCACGAATACCGACCGAAGCGATCTCGAGACCGAGCTCACCCGCGCGACGCCGAACATTCTCCTCGATCTCACGAGCAACGGCGTCCTTGTCGGTCATTACGACGTCGAGCTCACGCGCCCCGACCGCGGCCCGCAGCACGAGCTGTGTGTCGCGATAGAGCGCTTGCCGTACGTCGTCTGTCTGGCTGATCGCCTTGCGAGCATCGACGATCTTGTAAGTCACCACAGCGTTCAACCGCAGAGTGACCTTGTCGGCCGTCATGATCTCCTGACCGCCAACATCGACCATCGTCTCCCGCAGGTCGACCTCGACCACCCTGGCGTCCGCCGGGCCCTTCGAGAACGCGTACTCACCCGGCTGCACCGTGTCGGAGTAGCGGCCGTCGATGAACAAAACGCCCACGTGGTCGCGATCTACCCGGCAGACATCCAGGACACGGTTCGCCAGTGTCGAACGCACGACCGACGTGAACTCGGGGTGCTCGAACCGGACCCGCCTGATGTCGACGACCTCGACGCTTACCTGTTTGTGAGAGGTCCAGTACGCAAATTGCCCCGCCGGCAGAACATGGCTGAAGCGGCTCTCGATCCAGACGAGCGCCCGCTCGTTGTCCTTGAGATCAACGACAATTGCATAGCCCTTCAGCGCCCCGACTTGACGATCAGGTCGAGGTGTTCGTGGACCAACCACGGATCACGCTGCGATACGACGTCGACCCGGACCTTCTGGAGCGGATCGAAGAACCAGTGTGCACCAGGCGTCAGCAGACCCTGGAACTCGCCGTCACGGAAGAGCATGCCCATTTCGTAGCCGCGGATCTTAAAGCGATTGAAGAAAAACACGGTCCACCTCCCCGGGGGAGTGGCAAAGAATCAATGCCCTCCGCTCGTGCAATCAATTCACAGTCACGGTTGAGCAAGCAGAGACACCCGCGGAAGGTGAAGCGTTCGCGTCTCACACGAGAAAGCACGGAGAAACGCTTGAGCCGTGGTCTCCCCCGGTACCGTAGCGCGTCAAGGATGGCCTTCGTCCCAAAGCGGACCTTGGGGTCCATCAGCCAGCCCGTTTGCGCACCGTTGCCGAGCGAGCGCCGCGGCGGAATCTGCGTTCTGCAGGGCGCCTTTGCGTGCTGCCAGAAACCCCGGCGGACCAGGGCTCTGGCCGAAGCAACGAACGTTCACCTCCCTTGGGCCTCGTGGTCGAACAGGTCTCGCGACCTGTTTGCGGAGTCGGTTCAGCGCCGACGTGTGGTACGGGAGTCGAGCCCGTGACAGCCAGATTATCGGTCTGGTGCTCTCCCTCTGAGCTAACCGTGCTGATGACCTCCAGTCAGAACCCATGTACGGTACAGGCGGAGCCGAACCCTTTCGGGTGGCTCGTCTGCCGCTGGTCGAACGTCATCACGTCATTACAGATCCAACTCGGCCAGGAAATGTTCGCGGAGCGGGAAACAAGACTCACCATCCAAGTATCGCCGCACCCAACGAAACATCGGCCTTGCCGCCGTCGGTGATTGCATCGGGTCGCCGATTGGGGTGAGAATGTGTCGTCACCTGCCGCCGGCGGAGCGGTCGTCGGTCGCGACGGGTGGCAAGCTCTCATCTTCAATCAGGTGGGCCGATGATGATTCGCAGGCTGGCTTTCGTTGCGGTTCTTGCGTTGCTCGGGGCGGGTGCCGCGCTCTTTGCACGCGCCGATGGCGAGCCGGACGGGCAACGGTGGTGGTCGCACGTGCTCGTGCTGGGCGATGACCGATTGGAGGGGCGCGGCACCGGCAGCCCGGGCCACCGGAAGGCGGCCGAGTATGTGGCGCGCGAATTCGAAAAGGCCGGACTCAAGCCCGCCGGTACCGAGGGATTCTTGCAGCCGGTCAAGCTGATCGCCCGCGAGCTCGACGAGACGCACTCAAGTCTGGTGCTCGTCAAGGAAAACGGCGTCGAGGAACCGCTCGAGCTGGGAGGCGACGCGATGATCGGCACGCGAAACGAGCCGGCCGAGTCACTCGAGGCCGAAATGGTCTTCGCCGGCCACGGGCTGTCAATTCCTGAAGTCCATCACGACGACTTCGCCGGGCTCGACGTCCGCGGCAAGTTGATTGTCTTCCTGGACGGCGCGCCGCCGTCGATACCGGGTCCACTGGCCGCGCACATGCAATCGCAGGACGAACGAGCCGCGCTCATCAAACGGCTGGGCGCGGTCGGCGTCCTCCGCATGATCAATCCCAAGAACATGGATATCCCCTGGGAACGGGCAGCGCTCGCGCGATTCATTCCATCGATGAGCCTGGCCGACGCGGCGCTCGACGGAACGCGGCGGATGAAGCTGGCTGTCTCAGTCAACCCCGCCCATGCCGACAAGCTGCTCGCCGGGTCGGGCCACACCTTCACCGAGATTGTCGAAGCCGCAAATGCCGGCAAACCGCTGCCACACTTCAAGCTGCAGGCTCGGCTCAAAGCCACGACGTCCGTGAAGCATTTGGACGTCGTCTCCGACAACGTCGTGGCCGTGCTGCCGGGCACCGACCCGAAGCTCAAGGACGAGTACGTCGTGTTCACGGCACACCTCGATCACCTGGGGATCGGCAGGCCGATCAACGGCGACAAGATCTACAACGGCGCGATGGACAATGCTTCGGGCATCGCGGCGATGCTCGATGTGGCCGCCATGCTCAAGGAGAGCGGCACCAAGCTGCGCCGCTCGGTGCTGTTTGTGGCCGTCACCGCCGAGGAGAAGGGACTGCTCGGCTCGCGGTATTTCGCCAGCGCTCCCACGGTCGATTCCCGGGCGATCGTCGCCAATATCAATACGGATATGTTCCTTCCGCTGTTCCCGCTCAAGAAGCTGACGATTTACGGGATGGATGAATCCGATCTCGGCGGCGACACCGAGGCGGTGGCGCAGTCGCTTGGCGTCGAGCCGCAGCGTGACCCGGAGCCGAAGCGGAACGTATTCATTCGAAGTGATCAGTACAGCTTCATCCGGATCGGCGTTCCGGCGCTGGCACTCAAGGTGGGGTTCGACAAGGGATCGCCCGAGGAAGCGGTGCAGAAAAAATGGCTGCGCCAGGCGCTATCACGCGCCCTCGGACGACGTCGCGCAGCCAGTGGATAAACAGGCTGCCGGAGCATTCGACGTCCTGGTCGCCAAGTTGCTTGAGCGCGTCGCCAACCGCGAGGAACGGCCGCACTGGAAGGATTCGTCGTTCTTCAAGCGGTTCGCGCCGAATGACGACGGGAAGTGAAGAAAGCCAACGGAGCGGGACAAATCGTAAAGTCGCCATCGGCCATCCGGGACTCGTTCATGCGACTGAATCGCAAGAAGGCCGCGCGGGTGGCGGCGTTCTCGACTCTGCTGATCGTCGCTGTGGTCGTCTCGTATCTTCTTCTGCTGCGCCATCCGGGCCTGTTCTTTGCCCACTCGTTTTCGCGCGGTGGGATCACCCTGTACTCGGACGAGCCGATACCCCCTGAGCCTGCCGGACGCATCCTCAAGGATGTCGAGCGCCGGCTGGCCCGCAGCCCTCTCGCCGCCGCACCCGGGATCAAGAACCTCCATATCTACATCTGCAATCGCCGGTGGCGATTCGTCCTGTTCTCCAATGCGCACTACAAGGCCGGTGGACTCGCTTACGCTCCGCTCTCCGACAATATCTTCTTGAGGACGGCACACTTCCACGCGAATCGCCTGGTCGGTTACTCCGGCAAGGAAGCTTCCGGCGCACGAACGCTGAGCTACTATATCGCCCACGAGATCATGCATATCCTGGTCGCGCGGCGGTTGGGATTCGCCAAGGACTGGCGGCTGCCAGCTTGGAAGAACGAGGGATACGCCGACCTGATCGCCAAGGGTGGCGAGTTCGACTACGAACTGGCGCGAGAGCAGCTCCGCAAGGGTGATCGTGAGCTCGACCCGAAACGCTCGGGCCTGTATTTGCGCTATCACCTGCTCGTCGCCTACCTCCTCGATGCAAAGGGAATCGGTGTCGATGAGATGCTCGACCGCGATTTCGACCCGGCGCAGCTTGAAGCGGAGATCCTCGCATTCGATGGTCGCGATGGGTCGGAGGTACTGAAATGAGGCAAGTCGCTCAAAGGAGGTGAAACGCGCGGGGTCCCGATCACACTCGCCCGTTATGTTCAGGCCTCTTCTTTGCGGCGTTTCAGGAATGGACGGCAGTATTCCAGGAGTTTCAAGTCGCCCAGCTCTTCCTCGAGCTCGTCCTGACTGGGGCGGTCCATGCTCTCGATCACTTCCGCGATCAAGAAATCCACGAACTTGCGCCGCGACCGCATCACGGCCTGCCGCACTGCGCCGGCCGACAGCGGCCGACCGACGACGCGCGAAAGCCGGGTCGCGGCTTCATCAGAGGAAAGATCCGGTTTGTCGACGCGGAAGCGCAGCACCGTGTGAAAAGGCTGGCCGCTTGTTTTCTCAAGCTCCGCCAGCGAGTTCCAGGCACGATCCAGCAGGTCAGTGCGCCAGCTCGCGATGAACTCTCTTTCAAAGCGACTGAGCGCGGGATCGATGACGGCTGGCTCAGCCATCGGTGAATTTCGCGTCCTGCTCGAATTCTTGCGTCGAAAGTGATCGCTGATCATGTTCTGAACCGCGCGCTTCACATAGTCGCGGAACCGGCCCCGATCCCGGCTGCTGCGGCGGAAATCGCCGCGCAAGAATCGAACCGCGAACTCCTGGTCGAGCTCCTCCGCGTCGTCGGGATTCTTCACCGCCTTCAGAAAGTAGCGGTGAACGGCCCCGGCATACCGGCACATCAGTTGAGAAACCGCCGGGCTAACCTGATCGGGCGTACCGCTGTGCGCCGCGATGACGGCGGTCCAGTGTGTGGTCATCTGGCTGAGCCGAGGCTCAGGTTCGACGTGCTCCATGATCCGCACTTCCGCGCCGTAAGTTCTCTGCCTGCCGGGAATCGAGGCCAATCGAGCGATCGGTTCGGCTCGCTCGAGCCATTCTACACAAGCTCGCCAGCGACTGCCAAAAACCCCAAAAGCGAAAAAAATCTGGTTTAGCCGTGAGACAATGCTTGCATTGCCGCGTATGAGTAACTGGAGCGATGAAGAGGCGACGGCGTACGGTGAGGCTTGTGGCCAAACCGCGTCGCGCGCTGGACGGTTACTCTGTCGATTGATTATGTGGCACTCGCGTTCGGCTCAATCCATCATTTTTTTCGTGCTTGCCATCCGCCTGAATCATTCCGAGCCCGCTCGCAAACCCACCGACCCAATCGCCCGGATTGACCCGACAATCGTTCGATGAGCCCCCCAATCGGCCTCCGAAGCGCTCTCGCTGCGTGATTCCCGAGACGTGCTCGGGCGTTCGAGCAGTTCTCGGCTCATCGCCGTCAGTGTGTTTGCTAACCGAGGGGATGCGCGCCCCGTTGGGAGTCGTGCGCACAGCCTGCTCACGTGGTCGGAGCCTGCCTTCGGCCCAGTCAGGGGCGGCCTGGCTCGGGAGAGGTCCCGGCGCTGGGGCGGTCTTCGTCCACGGTTTACCTGGGGATTCTTTGAGACGAGTGACGACAATGACTCATCATGATGTGTCCCGACGAGAGATACCGTGGCATGCTTTGCTCAATTGCCCCGAGGCGGGAATCCTGGGGGCGCGTGAGGAGCGAGAGCTGCTCATCGAGCTGGTCGAGTGCAGGAATCGAATCCTTGCGGCCGCAGCGGTACCGAAGCCCGAGCTGGGGGAGTCGCCGGCGGAATGTCTTTTCCAGCAGCGAGTCCGCGAGCTGGCGAGCCGCCCGGAGGCGCTTGATCCGCTCGAAGACGCACTCCGGAAGGTCGCGGTACGTTACCAGGCGATTCGGTCCAAGCTGGCGATGGCGAACGTTCGCTTGGTTGCTCACGTCGCCAAGCCTTATCACGGGCGCGGAATTCCTCCGGCAGACCTGATTCAGGAAGGGATCTGTTCACTTCTGGCAGCCATTGACCGCTTCGATGTCGTGCAAGAGACCCGCCTGGCCACCTATGCGATCTGGTGGATTCGGCAGGGCATTCAGCGCGCGATTGCGGCCGGGGCCTACCCGGTTCGCTTGAACCCGAGGCTGCTCTACCGGCTGGCGCAGCACCGCCAAGATGAAGGCGACGAGGAGTGGGCACGGCGAGGTGGCGCAAAACGGGGGCGGAGAGACCTGGCGGAAGGGACCAGATCCCGGACGCTCGATCACTTGCTGGCGGCCACCCGCCCCCCGCTTTCGCTCGACGCACCCAGCCAGTCTGACGGCGTGACGGCGCTCGCCGACTTCTTCATCCTCGGCGAAACCGAGGATCGAGAGGACACGGAATCGGACGAATTCGTCGGGGTCTTGATCGAGAACCTCGATCCCAGGGAGCAGCTCATCCTCACCCTCCGCTTCGGCCTGAAAGGCAACGAACAGCAGACGCTGGTGCAGGTCGGCAAGACGCTCGGCGTCTCGAAAGAGCGAGTGCGCCAGCTCGAGGCACGGGCGCTGCGAAAACTCCGGGAGGGGACCTTACGCTCCAGGGGCAACGTCGTGTAAGCTCCGATTGGGTCAATCTCATCGGAAGCGAGAAACGCACATGGCGGACCGGAATGAACGAGTGCCTGAAAACGCGGCGGGGGCGTTCTACGTCGACTCGACGTGCATCGACTGCGATCTTTGCCGCGAGACCGCGCCGCACAATTTCAAGCGAAACGATTCGGAGCATCGCAGCTACGTATTTCATCAGCCGGTCGATGCGACCCAGGAAGCCCAGTGCCTCTCGGCCCTCGAGGAGTGCCCGGTCGAGGCGATCGGGCGCGACGGGTGAGTTACACGGTGGTCGCTGCTCTATCTCGAGAAGCTTACTGCGTGTCGCCGCTCGCATTCCGCTCTGCCTCGACAATCAAGCGATCGAAGCCGTACAGCAGCTCCTCGCGGTGGGAATAGGGTCCGGGCCGATAGGCGCGCGATTGCAAGCCGAGCTGCATTTGCTCGCAGACGTGCCAATCCTGCCGGTTCGTCAGGTCCCAGAAGTCGAACGCATCGGCCGGATCGAAGTCAGATCGAGCGAGCACATCGGGGTGAAACAGCAAATCGCAGACGATCTCGGTGCGGCCCGCGCCGCGAGGCCAGAGTGTGTGCACCATCACGTAGTCCGGGTGCAGCGAAAGCAGCAGGTTGGGCAAGAACGCGTAGAAGTACACGCAGCGGAGCTCGTCTCCTGAAAGGCTCGGCAGACACGCACGTGTCATGGTACCATCGAATGAGAATGTCCCAATGCCTTCACGGAGTCGCATCCGCCCGCCCAGGTAGCTCGGGCTGGCCGGCTCATTCTCGCCGCTCAGGTAGTGCGAGAGCTTTTGCAGGGCCGGGTGCACGCCCGGGCAGTGCAGGCATTCGGAGTAGTTGTGGATGATTAGCTTCCAGTTGGCGGCGATGTCGTACACGACGCGCTTTCCAGAGCGGAGCTCGCCCATCTTCCAGGGTGCGAACCGCTTATCCATGCCGTCGAGCTGGTCCAAGAGCGAAACCGGCTTTTGACTCAGATTAAGGAAAACGTGGCCGTCCCACACGTCGGTGGCGATGGGCGTCAGGGGGTAATCCGCGAGCCGGAACTCGTCGACGCGGTCCATCTGCGGGGCCGCGAGCAGACAGCCTTCAAGGTTGAAGGTCCAGGCGTGATAGGGGCACTGAATCGTGGAAGGGAATCGGCCCGAGCACTCATTGACCAGGCGCGTGCCTCGATGGCGGCAAACGTTAAAGAATGCCCGCAGTTGATTGCGATCGTCTCTCAAGACGATCAGGCTTTCACCGGCGATCTCGCGCACGAAGAACTGGCCTGGGTCGGTAATGTCTTCGGCCCGGCCGGCATGAAACCACGAGTTGAGGAAGAGCCATTCGAGCTCGGCGCGGTAGTAATCCGGGTCGATGTAATACCGCGCCGGCAAGCTCATTGCAGTTTGCATCGCCACGCTCACACTGGAACTTCATGGAGCCAACCCCCGCCGCCACTGTAGATGATCTGCGGCTGGGTCGTAAAGAGTCTTTCGGCATCGGACTGAGTTGCTAATTCTGTTCGTGCAGCAATGCCTCTCGAAGTTGTTTCCAGCGGTCGTGATGGGGATCCTTCTGGACCCACGATCGGACACGGTCAATGTCTTGCTTCGGATCAACGATGGGCGGCAAGTCCGCGGCGGGATGGAGCTCCATGAGCAACTGGACGATTTCATCCTGTGTCACGCGAGCGGAACTGGCCTGGGCAGCATCGGGCTGCGAGGGATTTTGCTGCGCCAGCTTCACGGCAGGATCCGGCTCCGCCACACGCAGGTAGTAGTAAAACGCTCCGCCGATACCCAGCACCAGTGTCAGGTTCAGCGCAGCCAGATAGGTGTTGACGCCAAGCATCAACAGATCCAGGGCCAAGCGATAACGCAGGATCGCCTGCTTGACGTCTCTGCGGCGAAAGGCCCTGGCGACCAGGGTGTCAAAGAACTCGAAGGGCCCGTACGACTCCCAGCAACCATGTCGTTTACCGTCATTCTGATCGATGTAACTGCCCATGACGGCCAGCCCACCGCCGTGGATCTGGACAAACCGATTCTGCGCCAACGTGTTGGTGGCATAGGCAGGATCTTCGTTGTCTTGGTCGAAGCGATACGGGACGGAAGCCCGCATCCGCAGCGTGATGGGGAATTCCAGTAATCCCAGCAGATGCTCGCCCAATGCCTCTCGAATCCAGAGCTGATATTGCCATAAACAGAAATAACAGGATGCCAGGAGCAGAATCATGAACAGCGCGGGCGTCGAGTTCAAGAGGATCGAGACATATTGAAAGTCCTCCCAGCGGCAGAATGCCAGTATGATCACGCCCAGAGACACAGCCAGCGGCGCGCCGCTGAAGAGGTAACGATGGACTCTATCGAACATGTCGCGGAAACGCTCACCCAGCAGGTTGCCCACGGCGAAAAACAGCACACCGGCGGCGCCAACGACCAAAAGCCAGATGTGCATCACTCGCTGTGGAACCAGAACACCCGCAACGGCCGCTGCCCAGCATACAGGCAAAGCATAGCGAGTGAGGGTGGGCAGCAAACTGACCACGAAGCCTATCGCTTTGAACTTCGGTTTGACCGGGATGAAGAACATTTCCGTGGTGGGAAGGAAGTCGCCGAAGGATCCACATTTATCGGGGAGCGTGTCTGGCGGATTGTTGGGATCTATCAATGTCTGCCTTCGAACGAACTGGCCGCGATACCACGCGATCAGAAGCTTCGCGAGGAGTGGAGCCACAAACGCAGCCGTGAATGAGGTCAAACCGATGATCGGGGCCAGCACGTGACGATAGCAACCGCCATCTGCTTCTGTCGCATTTTCGGCATGGATCCACACGAGCAGCCAGGACAGGAGCAGCAGGAGCGCCAGGTATTGCAGCAGGGATCGCTGCCGAGCGAACGTGGGCGCCAGTACTCGCCCCAACAAAGCCGTGACCAGGAAACCGATAAGCGTTGAGCTCCCTCGCCAGAGGGCAGGGCCGTGCCAGATCACCCATAAAGATCCCAAGAACAAAGGCACGACGAGTGGCGGATATCCTGTGATCCCGAAAAAGCGACTGAATCGACTGGAGTTGATTGCATTGAGATAAAAGTCTGCCTTGCGCAATAAAAAGTCGACGTCTCGGCGATAGCGCCGTGGCTCGTATGGATCGTGCCGATGCGCTCGAACTTTCAACAATCACCTCCGGGAAATAAGCCCGTGCGGCGGATCTCCGAAATCAGCTCGGATCGCCGAGCGACAGCGTCATGGTGCGGCCCGAGCGCTGCTCCGTCAATAAGGAGCAGATTCTGCCGAGAACCCGCGATTCGGTGGGAATGGAAACTGAGCGCCGGCGTTTTGTCCTGACGATAGAAAGAGAATGGTGCATTGCCGGCGGCGAGCTGGCTTCTTGAGCCGGGGGATTTGCAGGAGGTCCGTGATGGCTCGGCCCTTGATGAAATCGATGCTCTTGTGCTGGCTGCTCCTTGGGTTAGGTTTGCCGGCGCTTGCGGACGCCTGGACGGATGCGCTCTTCCCCGAGAAGAGCCACGACTTCGGCATGGTGCCCCGGGGCGTGAAGGTCAAGCATGACTTTCTGCTGCTCAACCGCCTGTCCGAGCCGATCACGATCGTCAATCTGCGGCCCTCTTGCGGCTGCACCAGTGGGAAGGCGTACGCATCGACCGTGGCGCCGGGCCAGTCGACGGTGATCGAGGCCGAGATGGACACGCGCAACTTCGTCGGAGCCAAGGCGACCGTCCTGTTCGTGAACTTGATCACAGCCAGCGGCCGCGAGGCGGAGGCCCGCCTGGCCGTTTCGTCATTCATCTTGAGCGACATCGTCTTGAACCCCGGGGCCGTCGATTTCGGGACGGTCAAACGAGGTCAGCCCGCCTCGCAGGTCTTGACCATCGATCGGATCAACCGTCCCGATTGGAAGTTCACGCGTATGGTCTCGGCCACGCGATCGCTGAACGCACAGCTTGTCGAGACGAGGCGGAAAGACGGGGTCGTGAGCTACACACTCACGGTCAGTGTGAAGCCCGACGCGCCCGCCGGCTTGCTGCGCGATGAGCTGCGACTGATCAGCAACGACCCGGAAACACCGAGCATCCCCGTGATGGTAACCGGCGTGATTCGCGGTGACTTGACGGCTGCGCCGTCGGTGCTCTCGCTTGGCCAGGTTCATTCCTCGGCCGGCGCTCAAGGGCGGTTCGTCGTTCGCGCCTCGCGGCCCTTCGCGATCCGCTCGATCGAGGGGGCCGGCGACGGGTTTGTCACGTCGTCTCCCGATGGCACGCGCCAAGCCGCGCACGTCGTGACAGTGGCCTACAAGCCCGAAGAGGGCACGACGAGCGGCGATATCCGCCGCGTTTTCCGGGTGCACACCGACCTGCCGGATGAGCCGGCACTGGATTTGACGGCGACGTTGCATGTCGTGCCGTGAGGCCCTGCCAGCGAGCGCACGCGAACATTGCTCAACACAATTGAGCTGGACAGGCCGGCCGCTTTAGATCAATGCTGATGCGATGAAAACATCGTCGCGGCGCCCCTGGTACGGACACCTGCGCGTTAGCGTGCGCGGCCTGCTCGTGCTCGTGCTCATCGCGGGGGGCGGCTTCGGCTCCGTAATCCGCAACGTGCGCATACAACAGAGGGCGGTCGCGACCCTCAAGCAACACGGTAACGGCGTCGTATACAACCACCATCTGACGAGCAGCATGAAACCGCAAGTTTTGGGCCGGAACGTCCCGACCTGGCTCGTCGACCGCGTCGGCGTCGATTATTTCAGCAACGTCGTTCGTGTCCAACTGCACCATTTTGATCCGGCGTCAGTGGCGGCGCTATCGTCATTAGCGCGCTTTGAACGGATTGAAACACTAGAGACGTACTTTCAATCGCTGACGGATGTCGATCTAGCGCGATTGAAAGGACTGACCTGCCTGCGACGGCTCTCGGTCGACGGGGAATTCACTGGCGCAGTGATTCACGATGAAGGATTGGCGTCCCTGAAAGGCATGGTTCATCTGGAGGAGCTGGACATTGGATCCAACCGCATCACGGATGATGGGCTGAAACACTTGAGAGGGCTCGGAAGTCTGAGACGACTGAGCATCGGTTGTACTGACGTTACCGACGTAGGATTGGCTCATCTGGAGCCATTGAGCGGCCTGACGGAATTGTCCTTGAATGGGCTTCGCATCACCGGTGTCGGTTTCGCGCGTCTCAAGGGAATGAGCAACCTGCAAATCCTGGAACTTGATTCCACCCAGGTCAATGACAACGGCCTGTGGCATCTGCGGCAGTTCGCTGGCCTCAAAAAGTTACGTCTCATAGGCACCGACGTAAGCGACAAAGGTTTGGCACACCTTGCGGGCTTGGATCGTCTCGAACAACTGATAATCGGCAACACCAAGATTACGGATGCCGGCCTGGCACACCTTGCGGGATTGAAACGTCTCCGCGTTCTGGCGGTCAATGGCACCAAGATCACGGATGCCGGCCTCGCAAACTTGCAGGGGTTACACTCGCTCGAGGAACTCTATGTGGATCAGACTGCGATCACAGATTCCGGCTTAGCGCATCTGAAGCCACTTATCGGGCTTCGAAAGTTCCAGGTCTGTGATACAAAGGTCACCGAGGCGGGTGCTGCCGAACTTCAAAAGTCGCTGCCGAACCTCTCGGTACGCCGGTTTGATGGCTGTTCATTCTAGAAACGGTCGCCGCGCGTCGGCCATCGGCGACCGTCGGTTCGTCAATCACCTCGACGAATCCGCCGGCGTGAGCGGAATCACCGCGCCCGGGGCCGATTGGCCCGGATTCACGGCCGGCGGCGCCGGCTGATACTGTCCCGGCGTCGATCCCGAACGGGCGCCCGGGCCCAGCGGAACCGGGTTGCCACTCGGTGAACCGATCGTCTGCTGGCCGCCGCCGGGAGCGCGGCTGAGCTTCACCTGCAGGCTTTCGAGCGTCGTGTGCAGGTGGCGGATCGCGTGGTCGCAGCCCTGTGTGTTTCCGGAATAGGACAGCGAATGCGCCATGAGCCGCCCCAGACGTCGCTCGTAAACCACCACATGCACATATTCGACGAAATCCGTCGCCGGCGATCCACAGTGGCCGTGGGTGCGCGTCAGATCGCCGGACTGAACCAGATCGAAGATCGGCTTCAGATCGGCCGGGCGAAGATGGTGCACGCCCTCGGAGTCAATCACGGTGCCATCCGTGAAGATCTGCATGAACATGCCGAACTGGGTGCCGTCGTCGGACCGGCCCAGTGCCAGCCGGGTCAAGAGCGGGTCGGCATTCGTGACCGCCGCGCTCACCCGCGGCTTGGGCGAGAGCCGCTGGCCAGCACCACCGTTGCCGCCGACGGGGGGCGTCGTCACCGGCCCCTGTGACGTCAAGCCGCCGTAACTTGAGCCCGTGATCGGCCCGTAAGGCGACGCGGGCTGGCTGCTACCAGCGGAAGTTCCGCCGCCGGCCGATCCGGAAGCCGATGAGCTGCCGTTCGACGAAGACGACGATCCGCCGCGAAAGAGCCGGCTCAAGAATCCCTCGTCATCAGCACGCACACTCGCCAACCCCGGGGTTACAACGAAAAGACTTGTTGCAACCAGGGCTCTTTCCAAAACTTGAGACAATCGTAGATGCATCGCCGACCTCCTTGCCGGTTCGCATTGACCTCGCCGCGTTCGTGCCGGCTCGAGCGGAATGCCCGGCACACCCATCGTTCAGAACGAGACGACGCGGTAAGCCTCCTCCAGCGTCGTCATGCCTTCCAGTATTTTATCGACCGCGCTGTGCTTCAAGGTTCGCATTCCCATGTCAACTGCAATCCTTCGCAGAACGTCCTTGGGAATTTGCTGGAAGACCAGGTCGCGTAGATCGTCGCCGATGACCATGATCTCGAAAATGCCCGTTCGCCCCAGGTAACCGCTCTGGAAGCACGCTGGGCAGCCCAGACCGCGGTGAAGCCGCAAGTCGCGATGCTCGCCAGGTTCGAGTTCCAGCATTCTCAACATTTTCTCGTCGGCCGTGTAAGTGACCCGGCAATAAGGGCAAATCTTGCGGATCAGCCGCTGGGAAACGATGGCCAGCAGACTGCTCGAGAGCTGGTAGCCGGGGATGCCGAAGTTGTAAAGATTGCTGATCGTGCTGGGCGCGTCCGACCCGTGCAGGGTGCTGAAGACGAGCACCCCCGTGAGCGCGGCACGGATGCCGATGCGCGCGGTTTCATCGTCGCGAATCTCGCCGATCATGATGATGTCGGGATCCTGGCGAAGCATTGCCCGCAGCCCTTCGCTGAAGCCCATCTCACCCTGATTGTTGATTTGCGATTGGTTGATGCCGGGAATGCGGTGCTCGATCGGGTCTTCGATCGTCATCACGTTCTTGAGCGGTGAGTTGATGCGCTCGAGACAGTTGTAGAGCGTCGACGTCTTGCCCGACCCGACCGGCCCGGCGACCAGCACGGCGCCGTAAGGCTGCGTGATCAGCTTGTCCAGGATTTCGGCTTGTTCCTTGGACATGCCGAGGTGAGAGAAGCCGTTGACGTCAGTCAACACTTCGTGAATCCGGATGACAATCTTCTCGCCGAAGATGGTGGGAAAGGTGGCGACGCGGAGGTCGCGGGGGCGGTTATGGTGCTGAATCGTGATGCGGCCGTCCTGAGAATGCTTGCGTTCCACGATATTCAGGTTCGAGATGATCTTGGTGCGGCTGATCACCGGCGTCGCCATCGCCGGCTCGATGAAGAGAATGTCCTGAAGCTGGCCGTCGATCCGGAACCGAACTCGCAGGCCGCTCTCCTGCGGGTCGAAGTGGATATCCGTCGCCTCGCAGTCGCAAGCCCTCTCCAGGATCTGATCGACCAGCTCCGACAACGTCGAGGTCTGCGCTTTTTCCTGCAGGTCCTTGCGCACGTCGCGATGATGCTGAGTACGGTCGGGCGAAAGAGTTCCCGCCGTGCCCGCCGCGACGGCGACTGATCTCTTCGCATCACCGTTATCGGTCGCCAGCGCGCTCAATCGCTCGAACGCAAGCTGGTTGAGAAGATCGGGCGAGATCAGGTTGAGCTCGAGGATCGCCTGGCGCAGATCGCGATTGTGCTCGTCACAGTAAAGCTGCGCGGACCGGGCCCCGTCGTTGGACAGCAATCCGCGCTTGATCAAGAGCTCGATCAGAACCTGATCGCCGGCCGTGAGGCTTGGAAAGAGCGACTTACCGGACGCGGAAGTTCCGATCTCGCGCATCGGCGTGATCGCTCCCGCGGGAAACTGCGGCGAGGAGGGCGTTGGATCCACTGCGGAGACCTCCTGGGCGTAAGGTCCTCCCCTCCTGTTACCAGCGGGGAACCACGCCCTGTATCCCAGTTGTCGTACAATTGAATGAACCGTTTATCTCGGGATGGGCAGCATGCGGCCGATGCCATGCTTCGCGTATTGTTCCGCAATTCTGCGCCCGTGCCAAGGAATTTCTGGCACCGCAGGCGTTTTTCCGGCCTTCACGTTCGAACGCCGAAAAACCGGCGCTGGGGAGGTCGGTTCTTCTCCCCACGCCGGTCAGCACAATTTCAGAATCGCAATGCCCTCAGGTGATTGCAGTCAGCAAATCACCAACCCATCATTTCATCGAGCATCCTGTCGAGAGCCAACTCGAGCTTTTCGGGAGTCTCGTAAGACCCCGCGGCGATTTGACGCCGAATCTCGTCAACTCTCTCGTGCCGAATTTCCGGCAACTGGCCGATTCCGTCGAGCATCTTACCCAAGGGTGAGATTTCGACGTGGTCTCGCGGCGCACCTGCGTGCACCGATTGACCGGCTTCCAGGCTGAACGCAGCCAGTCGCGGGTAAATGGGTTGAGGACCTTGTGTTCCTCCAGCGCCGTAGATTTCCATTGCGCCTCCCAATCAGATGCGTTGGCCGAGGGCTCCGCCCACGGCTTAACCAATTGTTGTGAAACAAGATACCCACGGAGGCCACACGAAAAGGGAGCCGGCTGAACGCCAGTCGGATCTTCTCGCTCCGGTCTCCGTACACTCTCTGACGCCCGGAGTCGGGCATCTACACCTACTTCTATCGACCGGATTCCGGGGCGAGTTTAATCAAAGCCTCGATCGCGCGAGCTTGCATGTTACCTGACAGCACTCAGCGAAGCGTCCGTTCGGCCCGCCCGTTACCTGGCTGGCGCTTCAGACTCTCCGCCATTCGTGTCGACAGCTCACTCATCTGCTCGGACACCACCTGCACCTTCTGCCGGAGCTGGCGCAGCTCTTCCTGCTGTTGCGGCGAGCCGGGCCGTGATGTGATCGAGTCCAGAGTCTTGATCGCGTCGTGAAGGTCCTGTGCCCCCTTCGTGTACACGAGCACCGTATCATAGACGACTCCCACCCGCAGGTCCTCATGATTCGGCTTGTAGAACGGACTGAGCACAAACGGATTGGTGAAAATCTTCTGGACCAGCTTGTTTGCCCAGTCTGACGCATCGCGGAAATTCGTCACCGACCGTTCAATCTCGGCGCGACTGTGGGCGAGGATGTCCGAGACCTCGGCGGTAATCTTGTCGGTTGAATAGAGCACACGGTCGAGGCGGGCCCGCGACGTCTCCACGCCGTCGAGCAGCTTCTCGAGCTTGGGGAGGTCGCGGGCGATGATCGGGTTGATCGAACCGGTCGCGTCGCGCACCGAAACGAGCGTCTGCTTGATGGACTCGCGATTGTCGACCAGGTAGCCCTCGATCTCCCGGGTGCTTCCTTCGACGTGCGTGATGATCCGTTCCAGCTCGGGCGACTTGGCGTTGATCTTGCGCGTCATATCCTCGATCTGTGTGACTGTCGATTCCACGACTGGCCGCATCGAGTCCGAGAGCTCGCGCAGGTTGCCGGCCGTTTCCTGCAACGAGCCCAGGATCTGCTGAACCTGCGGGCCGACCGAATCCACCCGCTGCCGCACCTCGGCGATCGTGTGGCTCAAGTGGTTGCGCTCGACCGGACCCAGACCCACCTGTTCGATGATCGGGTCAAAGAACGAGCTTTCGACGCCCGGGATCGATTGGCCCGGAACGAGGGCGACGCTCGATCGGCCCGTCGACATGACGTTGACGTGGCTCATTCCGGTCAAGGCCGGCTGAATCGAGACTTTCACATCCTGGCGCAGCTTCTTGACGAGGGCCGCCGGCAGCGAGATCTTCACCCGGGCGCGAAGAATGCCCTCGACTTCCACCAGATCGACGTCGACCACGTTGCCCGTGTCGAGACCGGCGACCCGGACGGTACTGCCGATGCGAATACCTTGGGCGTCGCGGAACACGACGTCGATCGTGCGGTGAGGCGCGAGGAACCCCGGGCCGTCGCTCGCCATCCCGACAAGAGCCAGCAAGGCAGCCACCGCGGCGATCACGATCAGACCGACCCACACGTCACGCGCCCTGGACCGAGTGCTCATCTAGGCTTCCTCCCCACCATCCCGGAATTGCGAATTTGGCTGGACACGATCCTCGCCCTCCCGGATTCTCGAATCGCCGCTCGCTCACGGCTGCGGCAGTAATGTCGGACCGTAGAACGGGACTGCGTGATACACCAGCATGAACCAGCTCGAGTTCATGATCAGAATCGCCACCATCGACAAGCAAGCCGCACGGAAGACCGGCACGCTCCACGGGGGCGCGAGCCCGTGCGAACGATGCGGGGCTCGGTCCAAGGCGCCTCGGCCTTCGTCGTTGTCCTCGCGATCGCATAGTCCCTCGTAGCAACAGATCGCCGCCGCCACGACGCCGAACAGAATGCCTTTGACGATCAAGCCCATCACGTCGCGGAACCACATCATCTTGAGCAGCATCATGAAGAACATCTCGGTCGAGAGCCCCATCAGCGACTCCGACGCCTTCCACCCGACCACGGTGCCGACCGTGATGCCCCAGAGCGAGAGCAGAGTACACGCGATGGCGGCCGCCGCGATTCGAATGCCGGCCAGCCTGTTCACGTTCAGGTGGATCGCGGGGCTGGCAGGCGGTTCGGAAGCGTCGCGGCGACCCCGTCGAGATCCGGACGACTGCGCGGCGGGCGCGGCTTCCTGGATGGCCGCGTGCCGGCGGATCATTCGAAGCTCGGGGATCATCCGGGCCGCCAGGATCCCCGAGAAGACCATGCCGCTCATGATCCCGCCCAGGTTGCGCAGCAGGCCCACGCCGACGACGGCCCCGGTGCCGTCGACGAACGTACTGCCGTAATACGCCTGGAGCGAGAGGAACGAGCCCACGGCGATGTGCACGAGCCCGATCGTGGGTATTCCCATGAAGAGCATCCAGAAGAGCTGATGCAAGAGCGACCTCAAGAAGCCAGGCCCGCCCTCTTCGCGCTCGCGTCGCGACCTGAAGGGCCAGATGAGCCAGCCGGCCGCACACAAGAACAGAATCGTCACGCCGCCCACATAGCCCAGGCCCTCGATAAGAGACCGGCCCACCCAGGCCACCGGCCCCAGCGGCCTGGGCGACGTTGTGGTTGTGAGGGTTGCAGACGACATGAACGGCTTCCTTCCGGGTGGCTCGTGTGTTCGCAAGAGATCAGGGATCGCCCGAGGCGCTCGTCTTGATTCTCCGGACCTTTCGCTTTCGCGTTTCGGTCGCCGCCAGTTGAGGAGAAGGCGTGATGCCACTGCCCGCGGGTGCCTGCGACATCCAGGCTCGCCAGCGCTCGATCGCGGATGATCGCTCCTCGGCGCTCGCCCAGGGGAGATAACCAAAATCCTGGCCGGTCCGCTTGCGCAGCTCTTCATGAGCGGCGAGGCGCACCACCGGATCGCTGTCGCCCAGGTGGGTCAAAAGGGCAGGCAACACCTGGCCGTCTGGCCTTTGCCCGCCCAGTCCGACCGCCCTGGCGCGGACGAGAGGTGCGGGGCTGTCGATTTTCTCAAAACGCTTGGGACCGTGAGCGCAGCCCCATGACGGAGCCAATGCGGCTGCAAGCACAATCGTGCCGATCCATCGACCCATCCGCGCGACGCCCTTCCGTGGTTCGCCGGCTAATGAACTGACATGATATCGGGCGCAGCTTCCGCCCGCCGACTCCGTCCGGAGTCGCGGGGAACTTTAGACAAAATTGACAATCGCGGCAATGCCAACCTCGTCGGCCGCTAGGGGACGTTGCGGCCCCCCCGCGCCCGCGCGAACGAAAACGGCGTTCCCGCGACCACGAAGCTCCGGCTGGTCGTCCCACACGCCCGCCACGACCGTGGCGTCCTCCGTAACGCAAAGAGCGACAAAGGTTTTCGGCCTCTTCGAGGGTTTTTTATTCGTGGTACGATTTGGTACTTTCTGGTACTCCAGGCAAAAAATTCGTGCTTCTCTCTGTCGGTCCGGTCCATGCCGCACGCGCCTGGCCGTTCCGCCGATTACGAACGTCGCCCGAATTGCGGAAAGATCTTCCCCGCGCGCTCCGATCGTTGAAAAAGCTGGTTGTTTCCGATCCCTCGCAGTTCTCAGCTCGAGGCGCAGACGGCACGGCCTGATGCACCCCGAGTGGAGAGGTAAACGACGAGATCGGGTCCAGACGGCAAGGGATCGAATGACGCTCATTTGAAACTGCGATCAGAAAACGGGTCTTCCGATGTGGTAATAAACGGGGTGAGATGAGATTCGAGCCACGGACCAACCAGCATGGTCGCTTGCCCAGGCGACGGTCCGCTTCGCGCCGCCTTACCAGCCATCCGCGGCGACCGCATACTTTTCTCCTAGTAGTATTATGCGCCGAGTTTTCGGCATTGGCCATGTCTCGATCACACTTGTCAATTCTTGTGAAAATCGCAAGTTCAATCTCGATAGGTGATTAACTGCTGGTTTCAGGTCGAGCATTTACACGGAAGATGAGCCCGTTCAATATGCTTTGAAAAGTGCCGACCACAGCCAAGGGCAAGCTCTGCACCCCGGAACTCCATCGCGTGTTGTCAATCGCCGCCGAGGCAGCGGGAATGAGTCTGAACTCGCTGATTCTGGAGAAACTTCGATCAGTCCCTAATGAATTCGTGCATTTCAAGTCATCGGGGGCATCCGACGAATCAGAAGCGGATCAGCCCCGGCGATCGACGCGAAGGATTGTGCCCATCGGATCGCCACATCGATCGTCTGAGCTCGCTGGAAAGTCAAAGACTCGTAAGAAGAGCGTGAAGGACCATTCCGACGAGCGATGACATCGTGACGCCCTGAAGCCGGCCGGGTGCGAGAAGACCATCGAGGACACCGTCAGTGGCGGCAAGGCGCGACGCCCCGGCGCACGAATGCGCTCCGGTCTGGCGACGCGCTGGCGGTCTGGCGGCTCGACCGGCTAAGGAACAGGCCGAGAATAAGTTCCCGGCGTTATACGGTCTTGGGTTCGGGGACTGCTCGGTAGTTCCACTTGGGCAGGATCTTGTCGAAGATGATCTTCATGGTCTTCTTGAATCCCGCGGCACACTTGCGTCCTGTCTGATACATCTTGTAGAGGATACGCACGCTGATTGTCAGGCCCGTCGTGGTTTCGGTCTTGGATATGTAGTGCTGCACCGTTTCCAACGTCCGAAAGATCACGCCCCGACACGCTCGCGTCACATGCGGGAAAAGGCGATGCTCGATCGGGTTATACTTCGAGCAGTAAGGCGGGTAGTGGGCCACCCGGATTTCGACGCCCAGCCGGTTCGCTAGCTCTTGGAGCTGCTCCTTGAAGACGTACCTCGACGCACTGTTACTCCCGCCGCCGTCGCACAGCACTAGGATCTTCTTAGCCCTGGGATACGTCACCCGTCCGTGATCCTCCCACCACGCTGCGATACTGTCACAAGCCAGCTCGCTGGTGTCGTGGCTGGTGTTCAGGTGGATGAATCCTCGATTTCGCCCTACATCGTAGACGCCGTGAGGAATTACCACGCCCGAGCCTGCACTACTGAAATCATGGTCGTTGGTTTCAATCGTCTCCTGCGTGTCGATTACGCCGTCACGGTGGAAGTCACCCATCAACTCCTTCTTCTTCGTGTCGATGCTGATGACCGGCAAACCGGCCTTCAGGTACTTCTTCTTGAGACGGGCGATGTTCTCGAACTGGACGTTGCGGTCCGGGTGACGCGGTCCCATCGTCTTCTTCTTCAATGCTTTTCGCCTTCGGTATCCGTGTTTGCGAAGCAACTGGGACACGATGTGTCGACTGGTCGGAGTACCCAAAGCCGTGACCCGAAGCGCTATCTGTCTACGTGACAAGTTCGTCCATTTCACGTCGGTGCGCATCGGATCTCCAGCAGTGTGGTCCTCGAGAACCTTTAAGAAGTTCGCTTCGACGGCAGCGTTGATCTCGATCGCCTTTTTGCACCCCCCCCTTTTTTTCGGACACGAGTCGTGTCCAGCTCATCTGTCGCTTCCAGCTCCGCCTTTCCACGGCGGATCGTCTTTGGATCGCATTCAAGGATCTGGGCAATGTACTCAGTTCCACCATGACCCAGTTTGGCAGCCTCGATGGCCGCGTACCGCCGTCGATCGTCCTCCGAAAGTGACTCATACAGCCGCTTCATCATCCGCTCAATTTCCGGTGCATACGCGTCCATGCTGCCCTCCTTGGCGTTTCCCTACGGACAGCGAGCTTGATACCATACTTCAGGGAAAACGGGAAGTTAATTTCGGCCCGTTCCTAAGCGTCGCTCCGCACTGGAAATTCCGAACGCTAACCTCGCGATGAGGATTGGGATTTCCGGAAGGAATGATGGAACGTAAAATGCGGCGAAGGAGGTCGCCATGCCCGTTGAAACCGCGCTATCCGAAGCCGCCGTCGCCCTGCTGCGTTCCCGCATCGAAGGCGGCAGCCGCGAAGTCAACGACTCGAACCTGGAGCTCTACCGCGAGCTAGTGCGAGCCGGGATCATGTACCCGGTGTCGGGCTTTACCAGCGGGCCGGAATATCTCTTCCGATGGACGGATGAAGGCTGGGCTAGGCGGTCAGAGCTCTTGGGCTCCCACCAAAACTCGTGAATTAGCGTTACGTCCGCTGAATTCCCATATTATCACATCTTAGTCCAACGCGCCTCTGCGAGCTTGCTCGGTATTGGCGCTGTCGGACGGGCTGGCGCGGTACTTCCGCTCGACCTTTGAATGCAGCGGCGTTTCTCCTCGATTCTCCTTCCCGGTCTCCAGCGACGTTGCAGTTTTTTATCGCCACTGAGAGAATGGACGAGGCCAGGCTTCGCAATCAAGGGGCAGACCCATGAGCACGAATCGCAACTGGATCTGGTGCATCGCCGGGTGTCTTGCCGTTTCAGGATGGCTTTCCGCACGGGCTTTGCCCCCGGATGAAAAGGCTGAGGTCCCGCGGGACTACCGCAAATGGACGCACGTCAGCAGTACCGTGATCGGCCCGAAAAGTCCGATCTTCGGACCAGAAGGGGGCATACACCATATCTACGCCAATGACTGCGCGGTCGAAGGCTTGAAGTCCGGGAAGTACCGTGACGGGTCGGCGTTCGTCTACGACCTGCTCGAGATCAAGGAGTCCGACGGCGTGACGAAAGAGAGCACGCGGCGCAGAATCGATTTGATGACCAAGGACGGCGCAGGAGGCAAGGACTCCGGTGGCTGGGTGTTCCGCCGGTTTATGGGCGATAACTGGCGCGAGGATGTCCTGAAACCCGAGGATCGCGATGGATGCTTCAAGTGCCACGATCGAATGAAAAGCGCGGGTTATGTGTTCAGCGTGTACCGAAAGTAGGCCAACCAGCTTGATCGAAGACCCGCTCAGCGGCGGCAAGACGCGACGTCCCAAGAGTCCGGGCATTGCTTTCGGCTCGACGGTCCAGGTAACTCGGGTCACTTTACAACCCGACCCGTTTTGGGATCGACGTTCAGCTTGAGATTTTCATCGTCGTTTGTCCAGAAGACAAACCCGTTGAACATTTCGTCGTATGTTTGAGGACCGTACGGGACGGTGCGGCTCGGGTCTGGGTTATACGGGTTGAATTTCGAGTTGTCGAAATGGGCGACGGCTTCGATCTTGGTGCCGGCAGGTAGGCGGTTACGGCATAGATAGGCAAGCTGCCAGTTGAAATTGAAGTTGGGGATCTCCAGCAGCGTGTCGCGCTTCCCGTCGGGGTATTCCGCGATGAACGTCATGTCGCGCCCGCGGACGTGCATGTGCGTGAACATGCCTAAGAGCGTCGCGCTCGCGGGAATCGTCTTCGCCGCCGACATCCGCCACATCGGGTCCCCGGGCGGGATCGCGATATTGCGCGGATCCAGGACAAAGTGATGTGAAACCTTGTCGACGCCCTTTTGCGGATAGCGGAAGCCGACCGAGATCAGCGACTGTTCCTCCTTGCCCGTCGTCGTGTAGTGGATCTGCAGCACCAGAGTCGATCCGCCTGGGATCTTGTATGCAACCTCAGGGTCGGATGGTTGCTGCGGCCGCAAGTCCATCGGTTGTCCGCCCGGTACATAGCCGGTGATGAAGGTGTCGTCGCCCCCCTTCATCTTCGCGACGCTGACATAAGCCATGTTACAATGGTGCACGACTTTGCGGTTGTGCGGCAGGATTTCAATCGCGCTGACATACGTGTCTTCTTTGAAAACGTACGGCAAGATCACGTACTTGTAAGGAATGAACCCCTGTGCCTGGATCTTTTCGGCGCGCGCATGGTGATCTTAAAATCCGGTTCACCGATGCGCCATTCTGTCTTGGCGAAGACCCGTGGCGCTGGCACACGTGTCTCTTCGCCCGCAGGGCAGTCCGCGTTCACCCAGGCCACGACCTTGTCGCGTTCGTCCTGGGTCATCCCAGGCGCATTGATGAAATGCCCGTACTTCGGGTCCGCATACCACGGGGGCATTCGCTGATCGCGGACAACCTCGGCCACCATCTCGCTGTGGCTTTTGACTTCGTCGTAGTTGGTCAGAGCGAATGGCGCCGGCGTTCCCGCATGATGGCAGCGCTGACACCGCCGCTCTAGAATCGCCGCGACGTCGCCGTGAAAGGTTGGCGGTGGCTCAAATTTTTGGGCAGAAGGTGGCGTTATCTTACAGCCGTCGACGGGGGTCTCCTTCACAGAGATCGGCTTACCGGCTAACAGTTCGTCCAGCGCTGTTGCGAGGTCTTCGCGGCTGGCGCCTGGCTGCGTGCCGCCGACCCGGTATTGATCGTTGATCCGACCGCGATACACCAGCCGGTTCCCAGGATCGAGGACCGCGACTTGCGGCACGCGATCAATGCCCAGGGCGGCGCAAATCTCGTGGTCCTCATCTTGTACCACAGGGAATCGTAAGTCGTTTTCGAGGGCAAAAGAAGCGATTTCCATGACCGTCACTTGGGTCGAACAAAAAACGCCCACGAACGGAATGTTTTTCTGGCTGTAGAACGCAGAGAGCTCCCGCAACTTGGGGAGAAAGCGTTTGGAAACGGGGCAATCGGTATTGAGAAAGACCAGCGCAAGACCTTTATGCGTGCCCAGGTCAGACAGCGTCCGTCGTAAGTAGCGGATGTCTTTGAATTCGAGGTTCGGAACGACCTCACCGATCACAATCGTCTTGGCGACGACCGAACCCATGAGCGGGCCAATAAGAACGACTGCGCCAAGCCACGCCGCGCGAAGCCTCATCGGCAATCCCCTATTGAAGTGAGTGAACGAAGAGCTCCGTGGGACGGGCACTGAATCCGAACCATGCGCACAACGAGTTCGATTATAGCGAGCCGAGCCGTCTGCGCCCAAACGGCTGGCGCGGGGTTGGGCGAAGCACACGATGGCCTGCGCAATCAGTCCGATCGCCGCGAATAGCACCAGGAATGCGACGTTGCCGTGACCTTTGGCGATTGCGACCATCAACTTGTAACCTCCGAAACCAACAATCACGATGGTGCCGAAACACCTCAGCCACGCTCCCAGCCGCTTCATCTCTGCGGGAGCCAGTAGATTCCCCGCCGCGAGATGCTCCTTGTAGCGGTCACAGTGCTCGGTGACGAGCGCGGGAATCCCGCCGGCCCGAAACACCTGGTGCGGATAGGCCGGAAATCCCTCCCATTTCATTACGCGGGCTTCAATCGGCGTGAGTTCTCCAGACAAGGGCGCCCGGCGCCGGTCAATCTGCTTGGTTGTCGCTAGCAGGCTTTTCCCCGCGCTAATTTGCAGGAGCCCGCGCTGAATTAACGATGCGATGGCGACACGCCGCGGACCGACTACCGCGGTCCCGCACCCGATTCGTTCGATGGCGCCGCCTTCCTTGCCCTCGTCCTTGCCCTTCCCAGCGTCGCCCCGACTCGCCGGCTTCCGTTCAGGTTTGGGCTGCGCTTTGCGCGTCAGAAGGCCGAGGTCGAAGTCGGGCCCGAACAACGCGGCGAGCCGCCGTTGCTGGGGCCGGCTGAGTACCCTGGTAAGCAGGGCATCGGTGGCCTGCTCGAATTGAGCGTCCTCCTCCCGTCTCATCTTCGCACGTTTGTTGAACTCCGCCATCACGCGCCGATCCTCGTCGTTGAGCGGCTCCTGATTCTGATTCTTCCGAACCACGCGATTGACTTCGGCGCTGCGCCCGGGCGTCCGGAGTATCAATATAAGCAGCCCACCAAGCACTCCGCTTCGCCTCATGTTCCGCCAGAATCCCCTGGATCTGGGCAACTTGCTCTTCCGTCATGCCGACACTCTCGGCGACAGCAGGACGAGTCACGGCGCGAATTCCCTCCTGGCGGAGCATGATCTGGACCAATCGCTTGTTCTGGGCCGGTGTCAGCAGCGCCCGGACCGCCTGGTCGCGAGCCTCGGTGGCCTTGGCCTGAAGATCCGTAGCCGTGGCCAGCTCCCCTTGGGCCTTGGCAAGCTGCTCCGGGTCCCCCGACTGCTCGGCCCGCTGCACATGCAACATGGCATTGCGGAGCGACACGCTGATTTGCCCGATTTCTCCGACGCTAGCGGCCCGGTTTTCGGCGTCCAGGATCACCTGACGCTCCTTGGGCGAGATCTTCAGCTCCTGGCAGATGGCCGGCACGAGCACTAACTCCGAGATGGAGCCTGCCGCGACGTAATGACGTCGCGCGATCGGCTGGCCGGGAGCGGCTTGTTTGGCACCGGTACCGCCCTTCTTTTCTTGACCCTGAGCCGAATATGAACGGGCCCCGACTGCAATGAAAATGAGCGCAAGCCACACCGAGACGATTGTGATGCGCTCTTGAGACGACCACGGCTGCTCCCTCCACGATCTTGCGAGTAAGAGTAATGTAAAGTGAACCGCGCAGGCCATCAGCCCGACGGCCTTGAACCATCGAACCTCTAGCCCGCGGCTCCCAAAGCAATCAATCAATGATACAAATCCCTGTGAGCGACGGCACGAGCCAACCACCGCGAGAACCATCAGCGCAATCGAGCTGATGGCCAATCAGAAGAAGCACACAATTGACGAGATTTGCAAAGCGGTCGGCGTCTCGAGGCCGACGCGTTACAAGTATGTCGCGGCAGCGTGCGGCGATATCCGACGGATTACTGAAGGGAAAACGGGCGATCGCCAGCTTCGACTTCGAAGGCCTGATCATCTGTGTCGCGGCGCTTTTTCACCTTTGGAGCAGCTTGTCGATTCAGTGCCGGCCACCGCTCGCTGAATTGAATGCATGAACGCTCTTTCGTAGAGTAGGATGAATCCCGCCTCGGGATATCCCGGGGCTCTATCTCAACTCCGAATGCGTTGAGTCGAGTCATGGTTAGCAACCGTCGCGCATGGGAACCGCGCATCCGGAACGACTCCCGCCTGGTAGAATAAAGCAGAACGAGAGAAGATGCCCTCACCGCGAAGATGGAGGCTGCTCATGTCCACAGCCGACGATTTTCTGAGCCTCTTTGACGAACAGGGGCGCTATAAGAACGGCGATGGCCAGGTCGGGATCATCTTCCTCACAAGGAGCGGAACAGAATACCCAGGGAAGCTCCGATTCAAGAGCGGACTGTTAGTGAGCGCAGAGATGGACGGCGCCAGCGCGTGGGGCTATCCGGATGAATCGCCGCTTGACGGCCTGAAGTTCCTGCTGCACTTCCAAGGAGAAAAACCACGTGCAGTATTCGTCGAACAAGGACGAGTCGTTCACAACTTCGAGGTGCAAGACGGAGACTCAAAGGAAAAATTTCTGGCCAACTTCCGAGTCGCCCGGAACCTCCTCGTTCACACCAGGGCCGAGACCGACAGCCTTACTATCGACACAGCCTCCGTCTCGGACGCGTTAACACGGGGCGCGCTTTGGCTGACGCCGAAGTCGGTGGAGGGTTTCAACGCCACGGATTTCCCCGAACTGAAGGCAGATCGCCAAGTAGCGCTGCTGAACGCCGTGCAAGCGTTCAAGGCCGTTGCGAGCCAGGTTCCCGCCAACGAGGCACCGACGAAAGAGCAGTACGGCAACGCAGCCACCGCCTTCATCGCCATCCTGAACATTTTGAGCCCTTACGTTCCCACACCAGAGGAGTCTAAAAATGTGGAAAAGGCGCTGCGAAATGTGTCTTTCCCGCCCTGGGTGGTGAACTGGGACTACGAACTGGGAAGCAGCGAGGAAGGGGATGCAGCGGTCTGGGTAAACGTCTTTTCCGAAGGAAACATCGCTCGGAGCGATCTCGGACGCTTTGGCTCACAGATCATCCCAATGATTCGCCACGCGATTGCGGCGGAAGGAGTGCGTAGGTGGCCGTACATCAGGCTACGCACCGCCACGGAATACAAGACGGCCTGACCTAATGGCGTTACACGACGACCTGCTGGCTCTGGCGAGGCGACTCGTACCTCCAGTCCCTTCCTTACCCGCTACTGTCCCGCCTCCACGCCCGATTGCCGAAGCGGACCTGCGGCGCGGCGTGTCTACCGCCTACTACGGCTTGTTCCACCTGCTCATCCACGAGGCAATGGCGCGAATCGTCGCCGATCCTACGTTGCGTTCCCGCGTGGGGCGTTCGCTTGATCACGGCAAGATTGTCGGTAGCGGTCAGAAACTGAGCCATTATCGCGGCCAAATTGAGCCACCGGCGTCGTTGCCCAGCGAGTCATTGGTTAACCAGTTCGGTGCATCGCGGCGGTCGTGGAAACGGAGAAGGAGTACGTCAGCACCTTTGCCGCGGAGGAAGGGAAGCCGTGGCCCCAGGTTTTGTCACTTTATCTGAGCCAATCGAAGGCCCAGGGATCCAACACCCAGTTATCAGCTCCGCTTCATTATCCCCCAAGTGCTCCCCGTTAGCCCCTCCCGCCTTCACCCTCGCATCGCCCTCACCCGACCGGGCGGTACGAGGGTGAAGGTGGGAGGGGCGGCCCCTCTTGCCGAGCCCGAGCTGAGCCTTCTCTGCTCAGAGACCATGTGACAATGATAGCCACATTATGAATTTATGCGATTATGCGTACGAGCGCAATCAGTGGGAGGGCCACTTCCGTCATGTCCGATGTGCCGTGCTAGATTCTGGCAACTCGGATCTCTCGGGCGGTTGCCGGCCGGCAACTCGGATCGATCTGAACCCGACTGCCTAGAATCAGCCCGCGTCATTCTTAGAAGTCCGCAGAGCATCGTCAAGCACATTCTTCAAAGAATACGGAGAATTTGAATTGAGAGAGCCACTGGCCGCGATCGAGCAGTCGCGGAATGGCTCAACTGGCTCTGCCATAATGGCTCAGTTCCTGGCTGCTGCTAACACAAGATGAAGCAGGTGTGCCAAGAGTATTCTGGTGCGACAGTCGTGGCAGGCGTCCTGACGGTGAGGCCGGGCGTTGCTATCTCACCCAGCTTCGAGACATTGGTACAGCGTTCGTCGATCTCCAACAGGCGAGGCATGACGCCGATTACGACACAGCGACCCCGCTCGGACACTCGGATGCGGACTTGAAAGTCACGACGGCCGAGAGCGCACTTCGCGGGCTTTTCGTATAACTCCCCCGTAGATGATTGGGCTCGAGGACACCTTGAATTTGTCAAAACCCGGATCGATCGTGATTACACGCCGGATGAACTGGCTCCCTACGGCGAAAATAGTGAGAACGTCAAGCTGTTCTTTGCTTTGAGCGTTGGATTCCTACTAGGAGCGTACCAGAAGGGTGATACTAGCGATCCGGAATTCAAGATCGCTGAAGCACAAATACCCGGAGTTATCATGCTTCATCTACCAACTCTGACTCGGCTAGGTGTATAGAAAGGGCAAGGACAGGCAACCCGCCAAAGGAATACGAGAATATGGGCGTGCTTCTAGATTTCCGCAGAACGGCGATGCAAGCCTCGCAAGCTCACGACGCACTTCTCCATCTATGGAGGAACACTCTCGCCTCAGACTTTGCCGACGCTTCGCCAGACGATATCGAACTTCTTAAATCGCTGATTGCGCGGCGTATTTATCCGGTCAATGCATTCGCAATGTTGGTGACTTTAAGTCCAGAATCTGCTATCGAGATGCTACTGGCGCGATATCTGGGTAAGTCCGTCGATCCCGACAGGAAATTCGGCGGTTTTGAATTCGAGCCGGATTCGATGCTCGATGATCTCTGCAAGGTCGCAGGAAAGGATCAGCTTTCGATCTTGATCCAGAATGAGAATTTTGCAACTTCAAGTTTGGAGGATGCGAGGGTCCGCAGGAGCTTTGCCGAAGCGCTCGAACTCGACGAAAACCAGGTTCCCACTTGGGTCGAATCTCAACAAAATCGCATCAAGTAACTAAGGAATAGGAGTCACATATCCAATGGAATACTCAAGCGATGAACAGATGGCCCTCGACTTGGATTGGTTTGCTGTCGACATCGACGGGCATCTTGCGCATGTTGCCTCTGCGGGCACACCGGTCGCCAAGAGCGTGGCACAATCCAAAGCTGAGAACGAATTCGTCCGTGAGTTTTTCCGCTCCCTTCCCGCAACCAGCACCGTCCCCGACGCTGACCCCGAAATCGCGAACTTTGTGAATATCGAGAATGACGAACAGAAGTCTAGATACCTCAGCGACTTTCAGTCGATGGGATCTCGTGGGCTCTACTCATACGACACGCCACTGTCAGAGAGTAACCAATTACTTTTCCGGGTTTACTCGCCGCAGGCCCCCTTGAAGTTATCTGACTTACCAACCAAAGTAGCAGTGATCTTACAGCGTACGTCATTCCCTGGGCGGTTCGCCGACTCGCCTACTATAAAGCTTGAGAGCATTTTCTAATTCGTCTGTTTCCGAGAGGCAATGAAAAGGACAAATTAAATGGAGATCCCGGTGCTCGTTGAGCCCGTGCCCGGCAACGGCTATCGCGCCCACGGGAATTCGCCTCTGGCGCTCAGCGCGGAAGGCAGCACACCCGACGAGGCACTGGCCAAGTTCCGGGAGTTGCTCTCGACTCACCTGAAGGGCGGCGCCGGATCGTTTCGGTCGAGGTACCTTCGACAGTTCATCCTCCGGCGCGTTTTGCAGGTACGCTCAAGCGCGATGATGCACTCGTCCGGTCCTGGAAGGAAGAGATCGCCGAATACCGCAAGCAAGTGGAAGCCGATTCCGACTACTTATGAACCCGCCCGTGCCCGACACCGATATGCTGACGCTCTACCGCGAAGGCGAATCCAACGTGGTTCGGCGAGTTCAGGCGAATCCCCTGCGGGCGCTCGCTGTGACGATTATCAGCGTTGAAGAGCAGCTCTCCGGCTGGTATACCCATTTACGGCGAGCTACCGGAGCCGAAATCATGGCTCGCGCTTACCAGCACTTCACCGACTGCGTTGAAGCGCTTACCCAATTTCAGCTTCTCTTCTTCACGGAAGCGGCCATCGGTCGTTATGAGGATCTGAAAAAGCAAAAGCTCAATGTTGCGAATATGGACCTGCGCATCGCCGCGACTGTCCTGCACTCCGACGGAACCCTGGTCTCGCACAACCCCGGCAAGTGCGCTCGACCACCTGGGCTGCCTTCGCGGTCGGAACACCTCCACGTGCTAGGCCCCACGACCCGCAGGCGGTCGCTAGGCCGGGTGACGCAGGAACCTCACGCCGGCCGATTCCGTCAGCGCTAACACGGGTGACCCCCGTCTGACAGCGTCGGATCTCGAAATCGGCATTGGCGGCGGCCTCAATACAGAACGCTCGGCACCGGTGGCGCCACGGAGGACGCGATCGGGGCCGAACGTCCGATTGCCACTAACAAGGCACGAGCACGCAGAACGATCCGAGTTTGGCTTCTAGTTGTTGTTGCCCAGCGCGCACGCTGGCTCTTTGATCATGAGCGCCGGGCACACCTGCGAGAACGGATCACAGTCATAGTTGAAATAGAACCAAGCCGTGCAGACAAGCTGGCTCGTGTTCACGCAGTTTTGTTCCGATGAAAACAGGCACTGGTAGTACGTTGTGCCTACTTGCTTTACTGACCAGAAAGTCTGGTTATTTCCGTTGCTGTCGACACAAACGCCCCCGTCCGGCCCGGGCTGGTTCTGACACATAGGCATAGAGCAGCCTTGGAACCCAACGGCGGGGCAGGTGTAATCGTTTGGCTGCGAAGTGGCCGTCATCGGAAGAACCAGCCACAGCGCGCCGATCACGAGAGATATTAACAATAGTTTGCGCATCTAATCCTCCGAGTGATACATTCTTGAGAACAACCGAAGATCAACGAATTGCGACGCTTAACGGGGCGAATCCTTGTAGGCAATCCAGGGCACTGTGGCAACAGTAACCTTGTCGCGAGTGACGTTGATCGACCCCACATTGAACGCCTTCGCAACTTTTCGCGGATCCAGGCGAATGTCGACCTTGATGGCGGTCCCGTGCGATTCTGGTTTTCCGAGGTCGATGGCAGAATCCCGGCACTCGAACGAAACGTGCTCGGCTCCGACGGCTCCGCCCAGAAGGTCAGACCTCCTGATCTGCGGAGAATGCGTGCACGAACACTAATCGCAGTAACTGCTGAAGAGCGCCTGGTTTGGGGGAATCGCTGACGGCGAGCGGCAGCGGCGAGTTAGGAAGTGGAAATGGTACCTTCCGTGATTGCTCAAATCACCTGGCACTCACCAGGAGGAAGGTACCATTCCCCAAGCATTATTGCCGCTCATACCGGACGGGGCCACCCGGGTTAGCGATGTCGTCAGCGTCGTGCGTCAGGACGGCAAGGTGATTTACCTTGTCGGCACGCAGGGACTTTTATGCCACGATGAGAACGATCACCGTAGCTTTCGCTTGTATACAGCCCAACTGATTGATCAGGACGCATGTCGTCAGATCGACGTCGCGCGGGCTTTCGGCGTCACGAAGAGCAGTCTCGCTCGCGCGCTTAAGACACTTCGTGCAGGCGGTGCCGAGGCGTTCTTTGCGTCTCGTCGGACGCGCGGTGCCTCGGTGATGACGCCGGAAGTGACGGCTAGAGCCCAGCAGTTGCTTGCGGAGGGTTGGAGCCGATCGGAAACTGCGACCGAGTTGGGCCTCAAGCCCGATACGCTCCGCAAGGCGATCCAGCAAGGACGATTGGTTGAACTCGCGCCCATTCAGCGTGAAGACGCCGCAGTCGACGCGACGACCGTTTCACAGCCGCCTGCCGCCACGGACAAGTCCACTCGGGCCGTCGAGGATGCTGTGGCCGAAATGGGTACGGGATGCACGCGACCGGATGAACGGGTTCTAGCAGCTTTCGGATTGCTCAACGGCGCTCCGACCCGCTTTGAATCCTGCCGCGACGTTCCCTTCGGCGGCGTGCTTTGCGCCTTGCCGGCGCTGGCGGAGAACGGCCTGTTTCGACATATCCATGATTGCTTAAAGACGTTGTCCGGTTACTACACCACGCTGCACGTGATCGTTTTGCTCGCCTATATGGCGTTGTGCCGGATCAAAACCGCCGAGCAGTTGCAGTACCAGGCACCAGGTGAGTTCGGCAAGCTCTTGGGCTTGGACAGGGTTCCAGAGGTCCGTTGCCTACGGCGGCAAATTGGCAGCCCTGAGCATGGCCAACGGACCGGAAAAATGGGCTGGTGTACTCTCCCGAGACTGGCTAGAGGCGACGCCAGAACTCGCCGGCACGTTGTTTATTGACGGGCATGTTCGTCTCTACCACGGCAGCCAAACCGAACTCCCCAAGCGATACGTGTCTCGACAGCGACTTTGCATGCGAGGGACCACCGACTACTGGGTCAACGACATCCAGGGCCAGCCGTTCTTCGCGGTTGAGCGGCCGATCGACCACGGGATGCTGGAGGTGCTGCGCAACGACATCGTGCCGCGACTTCTCCTTGACGTTCCCGGCCAGCCAACCGCGGACGAACTGTCGGCCGACCGCTATCGCGCGCGATTCGTGATTCTGTTTGATCGGGAAGGCTACAGCCCAGAGTTCTTCAAGGAGATGTGGCAGACCCATCGGATTGCCTGCATCAGCTACCACAAATACCCCGGTGAGGAATGGCCAACAGACGAGTTTGCGAAAGTGGAAGTCACGATGCCCGCCGGCGAGCCAGTATCGATGCTCCTTGCGGAGCGCGGGACATGGCTCGGTGATCGGAAAAACGGGCTGTGGATGCGAGAGGTTCGGAAGCTGACGGTGACCGGGCATCAAACGAGCTTGATCAGCTCGGCTTATGGTGCATCAGGGATGGAAGATTGTGTGCGATTGTTCAGTCGATGGTGTCAGGAAAACTTCTTCCACTACATGATGGAACACTTTGCGATTGACCTGCTTAGTGAATATCGGACGGAGGAGATTTCTGACACCAAGCGACCTGTGGTCAACCCTCGTTGGCGGAATTTGAACCGCCAAAAACAGTCCATCAAATCCAAGCTGACGACTCGTCGAGCTGGCTTTGCCGCTCTCACGATGCACCCGGAATCGGACGAGTCCGCGCAAGCGAAGTGGGCGAAGCGCAAGGCGGAATTGGTAGAGGAGATCCAGCAGTTCGAACACCAATTGACGGAAGTCGAAACCCAAATGAAAGCGACGTCGCATCATCTGGAGTGGAACGAAATGCCGGAGCCCGAGAAATTCCGGCGGCTGGCTCCGAGCCGAAAGCAGTTGGTCGATACCGTTAGGATGATCGCCTACCGGGCCGAAACCGCGATGGCATCAGTCGTGCGCGAGGCGATGGCGCGCGGGGATGACGCCCGCAGCCTCCTTCGCGACCTATTTCGCTCGGAGGCCGACCTGCTTCCCGAAGTGGAGCAGCAGATCATGCGAGTCCACGTTCACCCCATGTCGAACCCGCGATCCAATCGAGCGATTGCACACTTGCTTCAGCATCTCAACGATGCCGAGTTCACCTATCCAGGCACGAATCTTCGGCTCGTGTACTCAATCGTGGGCGCCGGTGATTCTGCCAATCCGGTAGCAACGCAAATTCCCCCAGGTCCGGAGGTCTGAAGGTGGATCGCGAGCGACACGCGCACTGGGTCCTTTTCAACGATGCCAAAAGTCAGCCTCGCCGGACTTGCGCGAACCGTTGCGGAATCGCCGAATCTTAGTTCAAAAAATGCGCGCATGTTCTGGTCAAAATCGACGGAGCACGGGTAACTCTGGCCGGGGTTGGCGCGTATCAACGACTCCGGAATCGTAAGCATCAACTCGTGAATGCATCGCTCTACTTTCGTGGCAACGTGCGCAAGTTCGCGTTTCTTGGTTCCAAGGGCGACGCCCTTGGGGCCATTCAACTTCAGTGAGTGTTCGCAACCGCCAAACCTTGGTTCGTGAAAGAGCGAAACCTTAAGGTCGCAAGTGCTGTCAGCGCCCGGCACAACAGGGCGGTCTACCTTGATACGGTCCGGCTCCGCCAAGGCGTCCGGCACGCTTTTGAAGCTGAGCGTGTAAACAATCTTTGCACGCGCCGGATCGTCAGTCGTCAGCACGGCGGAAACCTGCTGCGTCTGCAACGACCTCGGAACGCGCACCCCGAAGGCGAGCGTCGCAGATTCACCCGGAGCAAGCGAATACTTCGACAACGTCGCGACCGTGCAGTTGCATGACTTCGCAAGATTGAGAACAGTTAGGAACAGGCCGGAATCAACTTCCCGATTTCCGTATCAACCCCACCACGAAGGAAACCCTCGTTCCGACGCTCTGCGTCGGAACGGTGTTTGTGCCGCTCCGCGGCGCGCTCGACGTGAATCGGCGGAAGTTGTTTCCGACCCGTTCCTTAGCCGGTGGTCGCTGGTGTTCTCGATGTGGAATTCGTGCTCCAATTGGCTCAGTTCGCTGAACCTCACGAATCCGAGGTCCACTGCTTGGTCCGCAGTACCGACTCGCCCATGGGCGCAACCACTGGTCGCGCATCGCAGCCGGAGAGTGCTGCGGTGTAGAAGACAGGGATCAGCCACCGCACTGTTGTCAAATTCATGTTCTCGCTTTCCCTTGCACAGCTGACCACCAGTTCAAGGCCGCCACGTCGAATTTGCTAACAGTTCGCGTAGCAGCTCGCTTCAGGCTGCTGCTGAAGAGCTATCGACCCCTCGCGGCCTCGTGCGTGGGTAATCTCGCGGCCCAACCTGCACCTCGCTTCTAGTCCCTCATTTGCTACTTCCAAAGGCTTGCGCTTTCGCTTCGCCTCGCTTCGCTGCCTTACTGTGCGCTGACAATTTCGCCGTTGGCCCTTGTGCCGATCGCCCTCCACACGCTCCGGTCTATAGTCTCGGCGAAGAACCGCACACTCCCGTCCATCAACGCGGTGTTCACACCACTCCCGTGATAGCTTGAAGCACCAAAGATTCCTTGATGCTCCGCCCGCATGTGCATTCCCTCGGTCCAATCATCCAGTGCGCAATCCGTGGCTCGACTATTCGGAGACAGGCAATGGTTGTAATTCGTGAAATGAAATCCCGTGACAAACCAACTCTCCCCTCCCCTGGATTCATGCGGGTTCGTCGCGCGATTTCCCGCGCACAGTGCAATCGCTTCGTCCGACCATCGTACTGAGCCACCGTAGTCCGCCGGTCCGAGTAGGTAATCACCGGACCGCCTAAACGCGCCTTTGGTCCAATCCCCTTGGATCCGCTCAGAAATTCCGACCGTATTGGAAAGGCCGTCGAGAAAATCCGCTGGTGCGTAATCTCGGTGCACGTTGAACGGGCCGAGAGAGGACTCCGGGTAGGCGCGGCCGGGCGCAATGCGATGGGTGGGACCTATATTAAATCGGTAGTTGCACCGCCCGTATCCGATTACCTCAGCCTGCGCATCCGAGGGACAAAGGAACGTCCAGACGGTCGCACACATCACCGTTGCGTTATCCTGCAGTCCGACTGAGGTCCATGGGATCTGGGTAAAATTGATCGCGTTGTACTCATTCTGCCGCTCCATGCAGCCAAGAATTCTAGCGTGAGCACTGAACGCGTGAGCGGAGAAAGGAATCGGGCCGTTGCCCAGTTTCGTCTCGCAGTCGATCGGCGGGAATCTGCCGAATTCTGAGGCGTAGTTTTGAACGGCAAGGGCTATTTGCTTCAGGTTATTGGCACACGAGACGCCTCTAGCCGCCTCGCGCGCTCTTTGGACGGCGGCCAAGCTGAGCATGCAGAGCAATCCAATGATCGAAACGGCGACCAACAGTTCGACGAGCGTAAACGCAGGACACCGCCGCCGTCGCGTGGTTCGGTTACATACTGCATGCATCGCGTGCGCCTCCCGATGCCCGGGTCTCTACGAAGACCTCTTGGCGATAACCCGGACCACTAATAGCCCGATGAGGGTAAGAATAGTCGCCAAGACACCGTAACGTAGGTAGGACGGCGCCTCGATTTCTCCGGCCATTCCATCACCGCTCGATGGCAAGCTCATTCCTCGAAGCTGGACGTTGATCCTATTCTTTGGCGGCGACTTCGTTCGTTGGAGCAGTGAGTATTCGGTGTAGTCCTTCTGGAATGTGCTACTGACCCGATCGGTGAAAGAGGTTGGCCCCCGGAAGCGGACGACGAATTCGGCGTCCGCCGGTGACTTTGCGAAATCCACCGAGGTTACTTGGTGAATCTCCGAGACCCGTGCGGTTGGGATGTTAACTCTGAAAGAGAACGGGAACCAAGCAGCATCACCCACCCGTTTGAGTTCGCCCCACAGGAGCTCGGTCATCGTGGTCCCGTCCCGACCAACGTCCGTGATCGCCAAGGGGATCGCGCCGCTGTCCAAGTCGATGACGTAGTGGCGTACAACGCCATGCTTTTTGAGAACTGCAAACTTTGCCATCCTACGAGCGCCGGCTCCCCTCTCGACGCTGACGTCCCCCTTCAGCGAAACATCCCCATTCAACACGTCCCGGATGTCGTCGGCGAGCCTATTCGTCACGAATCGGGCTGCGCCAACTGGGTAAAGAAACTTCGCAAATGACCGAAAGAAATCGTATCCATCATCTGGGTATACCTCGACACTGTTCACTATCAGGCGGCGTTTGGGATCGAAGACGGGGCAGTCATGCAGCGTCGATTTGCCGTCGGTGAGGAGCGTCTGAGACGTTAACGCCATCGTCTGCTGCTTCTCGCCCAGCAGCTTTGTCCCGGCGACTAGCTCATCGTCGTTGTACTCGATCGAGAGCAGCGCGTTTCCCGCGCTGAAAAGCAGCAGGCCCCTCGCCTCGTGCATCCCGTCGGTCTTGCGCGTAAGCAAATCCCCAGTACCGGCATTTTCACCTCGGAAAACTCGGAATTCGACCCTTCCGTGAACAAAGCAGTCGACGTTCGCCTGGTTGGCCACCTGGATGTACTTCAGTAAGTCTGTGGCGCGCTCGTCAGGCTGACTAGCGATCGACGCAAACAGGATGACCGCGGTAAGTGTTGTCATACCACGAGACCCCTGGAAACAGGACCGCCCAGGGCGTCACACACTCGCGCGGTGATACAACGCCGCGCGCCACACACGCTGATTCGGCACTAACTAGTCTCGTCGATCTCGAAGCTTTCTCTGATCGCACCAACCATGCGGAACGCAGGCACGGAACTGAAACGCAAGCCTATAGGGGGGGGGCGCCGGCTGTCAATAGGCGAGTTTGATAATGAGCCCTGCGTCCGATGCACTGCCCATCCCGCACGCTATTTCAAATCGTCGACGGAGCACCTCAGCCCCGAAAGCGTCCGCGCCAAACTCGCTCACCTCGTGCAAATGCGTGCCTCTCTCAGCTCTCAGAGGCAGACTCCGTCCGCCCTGCGGTTCTCGTACCGTGTCAGCTCGGGCCCAACGACGTCCCGGATGCCATCCGTGCGGTCAAACCACCGCGCAAGCTTCCTGTCGCTCTCAGCCCTGTCGGCCGCCTCGTTCCGTTGCCGCCCTCCGAAATGTGAAGCATCGTGCCATCGTCATGACCGCCGAGCCGCCGGCCGTGGAATTCCTTCGCCGGTTTTCCACTTCTACACGTCGCGACGAGTTTCGATACTCTCGCGCAGCGGGCGTAGAGGATCAGGATCGTCGATCTGAGAGTTTCGATCCCGGAGCAGAATCTGGGCGTCCAACATGATGACCTGAATCGGGCAGTCGACGCTTCGATCAATGTGAACGACGCGCGCAAAGAATGCAAACAGCAAGCGACGGTCGCGGGAGCCGCGCATCCGAACCGACTCCAGCCTGGTAAAATGAAGCGGACCGAGAGACGAAGCCTCCAGCGTGAGGATGGAGTGCATGTCCGCAGCCGACGATTTTCTGAGCCTGTATGACGAACAGGGGAGCTACAAGAACAGCGATGGCGAGATCGCGGTCATCTTCGGTCCGAGGAATCCACTCGTCCGATCCTGGAAGGAAGAGATGGCCGAGTACCGTAGGCAAGTGGAAGCCGCTGACGACTACCTATGAACCCGCTCTTGCTCGACACCGAAATGTTGTTGCTCTACCGCGAAGGCAAATCCAACGTGGTTCGGCGAGTTCAGGTCCATCCCCGGCGGGCGCTCGCCTGTGACGCTGCGCAGCCTCCCGCCGCGTCCGATCAGTCTGATCCGACCGATCCGCCCAATCCGTCCGACTCCCAAACGCGGTGCACCCGAACTCGCGAGTTACGGCAAACAAGCCACCGCCTTCGTGGCCATCCTAAGGTCAAGAACAGGCCACGCGCTGATGGAACACCAGAATATGGGCATGCTTCTAGTTTTTCGAAGAACGGCGATGCAAGCTTTACAAGCCCATGACGCACTTGCCCGTCTATGGAGGAACATTCGCGCCCCAGACTTTGCCGACGCATCACCTGAAGACATCGAACTTCTTAAATCGCTGATCTTGCGGCGTATTTATCCGGTCAATGCATTCGCAATGCTCGTGACCTTAAGTCCAGAATCCGCGATCGAGATGCTATTGGCGCGCTATCTGGGTAAGTCCGTCGATCCCGACAGGAAATTCGGCGGCTTTGAATTTGAACTGGATTCGATGCTCGATGATCTTTGCAAGATCGCAGGAAAGGATCAGCTTTCGATCTTGATCCAGAATGAGAATTTTGCACCTTCAAGTTTGGAGGATGCGAGGGTCCGCAGGAGCTCTGCCGAAGCGCTCGAACTGGACGAAAGCCAAGTTCCCACTTGGGTGGAATCTCAACAAAATCAGATCAAGTAAGGAGCCGCGCCCAAGCGTTCTCGTACGATTGTGATCCCTCGTTCACCCCGTGCAAGAGCAGCGAATCTCCCTCAACCACCGGAAGGGTCCACGAAAGCATTAGCGCGGCTCTTTCTGGCCTCCTCACGTTCTTCCTCCATGCGCTGGCGGGCTATCGCCCGTTCCCGCTCTGCGGCCTCAATCTTCGCAATCTCGGCTGCCGTGAACAGCAACTCCGCTGGCAACGGTTTTCCACAGAAGCTGCACAGCTTGTTTCTCCGGCTGAGTATTGCACGAATGCAAGCGGGGCAGTGGTAAGCCATTTCGGCCTCGTGGTCGGTGCTCGAACCAAAGTCGATTAAGTGACGCAAGAGTCCGGGCGTTGCTTTCGGCTCGACGGTCCAGGTGAGTCAGGTCACTTCACAACGCGACCCGTCTTGGGATCGATGTTCAGCTTGAGATTCTCGTCGTCGTTCGTCCAGAAGACAAACCCATTGAACATTTCATCGTATGTTTGAGGACCGTACGGGACCGTGCGGGTGGGGTCCGGGTTATACGGGTTGAACCTCGAGTTGTCGAAATGGGCTACGGCTTCGATCTTGGTGCCGGCAGGTAGGCGGTTACGGCATTCATAGGCGAGCTGCCAGTTGAAATTGAAGTTGGGAATCTGGAGCAGCGTGTCGCGCTTGCCGTCGGGGTACTCCGCGATGAACGTCATGTCGCGTCCGCGAACGTGCATGTGCGTGAACATGCCTAGCAGCGTCGCGCTCTCGGGAATCGTCTTCGCCGCCGACATCCGCCACATCGGGTCCCCAGGCGGGATCGCAATATTGTGCGGATCGAGGACAAAGTGATGTGAAATCTTGTCGACGCCCTGTTGCGGGTAGCGGAAGCCGACTGAGATGACCGACTGTTCCTCCTTGCCCGTCGTCGTGTAGTGGATTTGCAGCACCAGCGTCGAACCGCCTGGGATCTTGTACGCGACCTCAGGGTCGGATGGTTGCTGCGGCCGCAAGTCCATCGGTTGTCCGCCCGGTACATAGCCGGTGATGAAGGTGTCTTCGCCCCCCTTCATCTTGGCGACGCTGACATAAGCCATGTTGCAATGGTGCACGACTTTGCGGTTGTGCGGCAGGATTTCAATCGCGCTGACATACGTGTCTTCCTTGAAAATGTACGGCATGATCACGTACTTGTAGGGAATGAATCCCTGCGCCGGAATCTTCTCGGCGCGCGCATGCTGATCTTCAAATCGGGTTCACCGATGCGCCATTCTGTCTTGGCAAAGACCCGTGGCGCTGTGCGCGCGCCTCTTCGCCCGCAGGGCAGTCCGCGTTCACCCAGGCCACGACCTTGTCGCGTTCGTCCTGGGTCATCCCGGGCGCATTGATGAAGTGCCCGTACTTTGGGTCCGCATACCACGGGGGCATTCGCTGATCGTGGACAACTTCGGCCACCATCTCGCTGTGGCTTTTGACTTCGTCGTAGTTGGTCAGAGCGAATGGCGCCGGCGTTCCCGCATGATGGCAGCGCTGGCACCGCCGCTCTACGATTGCCGCGATGTCGCCGTGAAACGTTGGCGGTGGCTCAAATTCTTGCGCAGAGGGTGGCGTTATCTTGCAGCCGTCGACGGGGGTCTCCTTTTTAGAGATCGGCTTACCCGCTAACAACTCGTCCAGCGCTGTTGCGAGGTCTTCGCGGCTGGCGCTTGGCTGCGTGCCGCTGACCCGGTATTGATCGTTGATCCGACCGCGATACACCAGCCGGTTCCCAGAATCGAGGACCGCGACTTGCGGCACGCGATCAATTCCCAGGGCGGCGCAAACCTCGTTTTGCTCATCTTGCACCACGGGGAATCGTAAGTCGTTTTCGAGGGCAAAAGAAGCGATTTCCATGACGGTAACTCGGGTCGAACAGAAAACGCCCACGAACGGAATGTCTTTCTGGCTGTAGAACGCAGAGAGCTCCCGCAACTTGGGGAGAAAGCGTTTGGAAACGGGGCAATCGGTATTGAGAAAGACCAGCGCAAGACCTTTATGCGTACCGAGGTCAGACAGTGTCCGTCGTAAGTAGCGGATGTCTTTGAATTCGAGGTTCGGAACGACCTCACCGATCGCAATCGTCTTGGCGACAACCGAACCCATGAGCGGGCCAATCATGACGACTGCGCCAAACCACGCCGCGCCAAGCCTCATCGGCAATCCCCTATTGAAGCGAGTGAACGCGGAGTTCCGTGTGACGGGCACTGAATCCGAACTATACGCACAACGAGTTCGATTATAGCGACTTGCGCCGTCTGCCGCCTCCAGAGCAGACATTCGTCCGCTCTCGGCTAGACCGAGGGCCGTGAGCATGTATCCCGACGTCGGACCCGCCACAACGGCGCAGAGATCACGACGTGCCGGACGCTTTTCCGCCAGGGTGGTCTCCACCAGATCGCTAGAGTCGGCCGCGGTGCAGTTGGGCCTGGGTCTAGGGCGCCGGTAATCCGACAGATGGGGAAGCGAAAGCGCCGCACGATGGGTCGATGACCCGGCCGCGCGGAACACCGCCAGGCGAGCTCATATCGGGCGAGGTCGACGATCCATTCCGGCTGAAGGGACCGTTTCGACCGCTCAAGCGCCGCCACGAATAGGGCGGCGTCATCCAGATCGGCCCTCGAACCACGAGGTTGTGCTTGGTTGATGTAGCGGTCAAAAAGCGTTACGAACTCTCGGCCCAGCACACGCGCGGTGTTCGGCAGGCTTCTGCGCACTTGATCCCTGCGTTTGCGGACGAGCGAATGACCGAAGTGCTCGAACTGGCACTGTGAAACCTGGGCGAGGGACTGCGCTTCCGCCGCCGAGACACCGAGCTTTGCACCGATCGTCGTCGGATCATCGAAGAACTGCCTTCGGATCGCCTGATCGATGAAGAGTTGAGCCATCACCTTCTGGACCTCGGCTAGTCCCATCTCGCGTGTTGCCTCCCGATCGTGCGGGCTCGTGCGAGCTCGTCGCAAAGGTCCTCAAACGGCGGAAGGTTCTCGTCACGCTCGAGGATGATGCCGCGAATCGGTGCCCTTCTGACTGCGACATCGAGTACATCCCACACCTCGGGCCCAGTAGGGTGGGCGTGGCTATCGATCAGCATACCGTCATGCCAATTCCCTCCCGCGAAATGGAGTTGCACAACGTGCTCCCACGGCCAACGTTCAAGCAGGTCTGGAAGATCTTGCGCGTGGTTTACCGAGTTCGTATAGAGATTTGTCACGTCGCAAAGGAGGCCGCATCCGGTGCGATCGAGCACGGCTGTCAGGAACCCGACCTCATCCATTTCGCTGCCGGGCACGATCATTGGCGAGGTGATGTTCTCGAGGATGAGTGGAGTGTTGATTCGAGACTTCACTCGCTCCACATTCCGCGCGACAACATCGACGGCTTCGCGAGTCCAGGGGAGTGGGGCGAGATGTCCGATGGACACGTCGCCCGCGCGAGTGAACGCGATGTGCTCACTCCACCATGGCGGGTCCACACGCGCAATGAGCTCAGCCATTGCGCCAAGGTACGCGTCGTCGATCCCTTCCGCGCTTCCAAGCGATAGATCGAGCCCGTGCGGTATCAGTGTGAAGTGACGCTTGAGCAAGTCAAGCTCGCTGTTCTTCTCCGGCCCCGCGTTAAAATAGTGGTCGGCGGTGATTTCTAGAAAGTCAATCGCATCGAGGCGGTGAAAGACGTCCGCCAGAAATGGTTGGCGGAAGGCAATGCCGACACCGAGAACCGGCAGGTCGCACACGTTGATGGGCCTCAACCTCCGCACCCGCCACATCCGCCGCCACCACATCCACCGCCGCCGCCACATCCACCACCGCCACCGCAGCCCGCGCCACAGCCGCCTTGTGCCGCGCTGGCCTGCTTGAACAACTTGGTCACATCCGCAAGCGGCGTATCGGCGAGCGAGGCCATTCCGAAGATCCCGACCATCAGAAGACAGTCGGCGAAGGCACTGTGTTCGCGCAGCATTCCTCGAGTGCCTGGATCGTCCGCCATGGTAAGCGGAGAGAGGCTGCCTCCGACTGTGCGCACACGGCTTTTCAGCCCGTCATACGCCAGTTTCAATTGCTCGAGATAGGCCTTGCCCAAACGGCTGAGGCGGGGCTGGACGAAACACACGATGGCCTGCGCGATCAGTCCGATCGCCGCGAAAAGCACCAGGAATGCGACGTTGCGGTGACCTTTGGCGACTGCGACCATCAACTTGTAACCTCCGAGACCAGCAATCACGAACGTGCCGAAACACCACAGCCACGCTCCCAGCCGCTTCATCTCTGCGGGAGCCAGTAGATTCCCCGTCGCGAGATGGTCCTTGTAGCGGTCGCAGTGCTCCGTGATGAGCGCGGGAATCCCGCCGGCCCGAAACACCTGGTGCGGATAGGCCGGAAATCCCTCCCATTTCATTACGCGGGCTTCAATCGGCGTGAGTTCTCCAGACAAGGGCGCCCGGCCTCTGTCAATCTGCTTGGTTGTCGCTAGCAGGCGTTTCCCCGCGGTAATTTGCAAGAGCCCGCGCTGAATTAACGATGCGATGGCGACACGAGCGACTTCATTCTCGCCGCCGCGCAGGTACGCGATCTCGTACGGGTCGACCTTGCCGGAGATCTTCGGAAGGTCGAGCTCGATCGTTCGGTCAACCCCGCGAACCGAGCGAAAGCACGCCACGACGATCGTCACGATCGTAGCGGCGTAAAAAAGCAGGAAATAGGGGCCGTAGAGATCGGCGATCGAATTGTGGAGGAACCAATTCACGGCTTCACCCTCGTTAACATCGAGGCTCTGGTTTCATCCGTTTTGTTGTTGCGCAGGGAGATTCGCCTGCCGCGTGCAAAAATTCCCGGAATACGCATGACTTGAATGAAATCGCTCCGCGGTGGGCAGGAACGAGCTGCCGCTTCCAACCCTCCGTCAGAATCAGCACGAACTCTCCGGACGTCCCGGAGAGCGTGCTGATTTGAGCGTAACCTGAGTCGGCATGGGGAAGTTGACCGAGTCGTCGCGGCATTCAGTTCCGGAACAGCGCCGCCGGCTCGAAGGAACCGCCCACGGCGTCACGCGAGCTTATGCCCAGCCAGCTTTCCAGGACCGAGGTATTGATACGTCGGAAGTCGGTCGTCATCTTCGGCTCGCCATCGCCCAGGTCGGTCAGGCTCGGCATGTTGCCGGCGAGCAACACCACGCCCGCCGTCCCGTGGTCCGTGCCGCCCGAGCCGTTCTCCCGGATCGTCCTGCCGAACTCGCTGAACACCAGCAAGGCCACTCGTTCGGAGAGCTTTGCCGCCTGTAGGTCCTCGAAGAACGCGGCCACTGCGCCGGCAAACTCTGAGAGCAACCCGCTATGCATGTCCTTCTGGGCGACATGCGTGTCGAAGCCGGTCTGTGTCGTGTAAAAGACCCGTGCGCCGAGATCGGACTTTAACAACCGGGCTGCCAGCTTGAGCCGTTCCGCCAGACCGGTGGATGGGTACTTGGCCAAATCATCACGGCCGGCAACATGCGCCAGTTGTTGCGAGACCTTCCGAGCGTCCTCGACCTTGCTGTTCGCGGTGGCGAAATGATTGTGCCAGAAGAGGGTCAAGCGCTCGGTTAACGGGTCTGCGCCGAAAAGCATGCGGTAGAACCACCAGGCCTTGAGCCGGTTGATCTCCTGCTCGGCGACCGCGGCATCGGCAAGTAGTTGGGCCGTAGAAGCAAAATCAGCAGGTGTAGTGCAGGCTGTTCCCGCCATCAATCGGCCGACGCTCGCGATGGGCCCGTCCCGGAGGTCGCGCTGTAGTTCTTCCCAGGTGGCGGCGAAGGCAGCTCGCCGGTGCAGGTGAACCACACGCCGCAAAGTCCAGGGCGACGTGGCGTCGGCCTCGAACGGCGCCCAGTGATCGGAGAACATGCTTATTCTCCATCAGCGAGCTTGAGCTTTCCGAGGTCGGTCGTCCGGCCCGACTCGACCTTTGCGCTGCGGATAAGCGCTTTGCCATAGCCGCTCCGTTTGCTGGCGTAGCGCCGCCAAAGTTGGAACTCGAGGCCCGGCATCACCTCGTCGATCACAAAGGCGCCGCTCGCATCGGTAACAACTTGATCCGCACCGTGCACGAACGCGTGCACAGGCATGAAGTGCCCATCATAGTAGCAGAGGTTGACGTTGACGCCGCTCACAGGTTTGCCGGCCCCGTCGACGACGGTTCCCCGAACAACGCCACAGGGCCGCAATCGCACGACGACAGGCCCTTTGTCGTCGCCCTTGAGCGTGACCGTCGCGAACAGCTTCTTGCCCGGTTCGTAGAAGACCAGGCTCCCCGCTTCGCCTGACTCGGCAACGCCCTGGGCAAGCCATGAATGGGTTTCAGTGCGTATCGGATCGTCGAGGCCAGACGTGCGGCTCGCTTCCCAGACGAGGCTGTTGGCGAGCGGGCCTCCGGCTGCGTCCTGGATCGTGATCGGGATCATACTTGCGGGGTCCACGGTAATGTCCTGCTTGACCGTCGTGCCTGGTTCGATCTGCAGGACTTTGCAAAAACTCCCTTGCAAACTTGGGAATCCGCCGTCGGCTGAGGCATAAGCCTGGGGATGGCCCGCCGGGAAATACTGAGGATACCTGGGGTCGGCCGTCGCTCGCTTGTACTTGAGCGAGCGATACGACTGTCCCGCAGGCGACCACTCGTTGTCCACGCCGCCCATGAGCAGCACGGGGCCGGGAATGGTCACGATCCGGAAGGTACCGTCCTCCGCGGTTGACGTCGAGTGATTGTAATCGTGCAAGGGCAGCATGCGAGCGAATGCGTTGCCGGCCAGAGCGGCCAGGTGGATATCGCCGCGGATGCCCTTGCCCGTGGCCGCGTCGATGATGCGTCCGGCGATAACCCCCGTTTGCGTGGCGCGAGTCACGGCGATGTCGGCCGCGACGGGAGCATAGTCACCAGTGTCGGGGACCCTGACCTCTCGACCAAGCAGGCCGGCGGACAGGTCGGCGTTGACTCGCAGCGAATAGGAGTTGCCCTTGTGCGCCCCAATCTCGTAGCGACCTGCCTCATCGGTTATCGCTGAAGTTCCATTACAATAGACTTTCACGCCCGGCCAAGGTTTGCCGGTGCCGGCATCCCGGACTACGCCATGGATGACCTTGCCCGGGTCAACCACGAAATCGGGTTCCGGTCCGTACAGCACGGGCACCGAATCTCCCGAACCCGAAACAATGATCGGGCTCTGCTTGCGCAATCTCATTGTAAGGCGTCGCGTTGAAGCCCGGGCGGTTGACCACGCGCCAGTCGGTAGCGGCGCTGCCGGCCCCTGACGTATGCAGATGCACGAGCCGCTCCGCACCCGTCCCGGCGAGACTGAACCGTCCGTCTGCGTCGGTCGTGGCCGCGGCAATCGCGCCGCCTTCCTGCCAGAGGCTCCTGTCCCCTCCCGGCCATTGAAAGGAATACATCCGGTTCGTCCAGGCCGACAGGAAACGATCCACGGAGTTGCCGTTGAAGGTCCCAACGGTGGTAACGGCCACCTGAACCCCCGCAACCGGTTTGCCCTGTGTATCCACGACCCTGCCGTGGACCACGTTATCCTTCACCAAGCGCAGCTCCAGCGCCCGCGCCGGGTTCAGCCCGGCGATATCGGCGAAGTCGATACCGGCGCCTGGAGCGCACGCCGCGAGGAAACGCGTTTGCTCCACCGTCTCCCCGGGAATCTTTGCCGTGAACCGGCCAAGGGCGTCCGACGTGCCGAGGTTCTCGGGCTTCCGTCCCCGGCCAACCAGGATCAGCCTGGCCCCATCCTGCGGCTGGCCATGCGGATCCAGGACGCGACCGGAAATGTTCATCATCGGCTCGAGTGCCGGCCGCTCGGCGACGGCGTGCGCCGCATCGCTCTTGGCCGGCATGGCCCGATCGTCCGGTGGCGTCGCGCCGATCGGCGTCAAGGACCAGGCCCCGAAACCCAGGGCACTGACCCCGAGGAGGATGACTGCGGAAATCATCGATTTCCTGAGGGCCGCTTGCACGGCAACCCCCCTGAAGAGCGTCACGACGGCGCCACGATGGGAGCCCGCGATCGCAGCCAGGACACCCTCGATCATTCTTGGTTGAGACGCTCCCGCCGGGGAGGTGGCCGCCAACGTCAAAAGACCCGCTCCCAGGGCACAACCACGTCCCATCAAGGCAGAGCCTAAGCGTTTCCGTCCCCGCTCCAACCGGATCTTGATCGTACCTGCCGGCACGCCCAGCCGGACGGCCGCTTCGTCCCGGGTCAGCCCTTCCAGATAGCAGAGTACGAGCGGCTCGCGGTAGCGAGGCGGGAGCCTGTCCAGTTCTTCGTCCAATGCCGCCAACAACTCGCGGCCGCTCATTTCGTCGACCGCCTGCACGACTTCCGGAACGGCCGCCCGCGCTTCACGCCGGGCTCGTCGTTGAGCGGCCACTCGGGCATTGCGTGACACCTTACGGGCCGTGGCGTAGAGCCAGTTCGCCACCGACGCCTGCCAGCGGTCGTGACTCCCCAGGGCCGCCGTTCGGCACACTTCCTGGCCTCGGGGCGAAGGAGACCGAGGCGCGGTGCGCGACGCTTTGTCCGAAATGTGGAGTGCGACGAGTTTGTTTACACCAGCGGCGCGGGGATGGAAAATGATCACCGGCTGTGAGAGGGTGTCAAGTACGGACCAAAGTCTCGGGTTGCAGCACGATGACCGGAAGCCGGCATTCGACGCTTGGGTCGATCAGGCCGGATCAGGTTAAGACGACTTGAACGGCTTGATCCAGAGCGATGTCCCTCACCGTCCTCTCTGGCGGTCAGCAAGCGAGCGCGAACGAGGTAATCGATGACCATCGACTGCCTGACGTCGGACTCACCGGACTCGGACGTTGCCCAGCGGGTGTACAAACTGCGTCAGCAGATCTACGTCGACGAGATGCGGTATCCACCCGCCACCGTCCGCGACAAATTCAACGCGCAGTCCCGGCTACTCCTCCTTACGGCGGAAGGGCAGGACATCGGAACAGCACGGGTGACGGACGGGGATGCAGCCTCGCTCGAACTGGAATGCCAGGATCCCTCATGGGCCGGGATGGTGGCAGCGAACCGCCGGCGTCGGGAGTCGATCTGCGAACTCACCCGGCTGATGCTCGTCCCTGAGGCTCGGGGCGGACCAGCCCTCGCTCGCCTTTTCCTCGAGGCGGTGCGAGCGATCGATTGGACCCGACGCCACCGGATGTACGGGGCCGGGAAGCTGGATGGGCTGTCGCGGCTCTATCAAGGCTTGGGACTCTCCCTGTGCCTGGCGGACCCAGTCGACTACCGCATCGGGAGTTTCTTCCTTGGGCAGTACCAACTGCTGTGCCTCGACCGCCCACGGGTCCCGACCATGCAGCAGGTCCTCTACCGCAAGATCGGATCCTCGGGCAACTCGGAAAGAGCAGTCATTCGCAATTTCGTACGACGTGTGAGACATCCGAAGTGATCGATCGAACGAACTGGTCCACGCCACTCTCTCCGACAGGAAAGACACGCATCGACTTACTCGCCGACGCAGAAATTTCGAGCTCCAGGCGGACCCACGGCGACCGCTGGGAATGAACGGAGTCCACGAGGCAGATGGTGTGAGAATCGAAAACGGCGCGCACGATTTGTGGCAGCAAAGGGTTCGATAGGTCGAGCCGTTCGTAATCAATCCAGATTTTAACGGCTTCCGCGCGAAAGCCTTCCGCGATTCGAGAGGCGACTCGACGGTCCCGCGAAGAGTAGCAGATGAATATCACGGTTCAGGCCTTTTCTAGACTTCAAAAAACCTGGTATCCAGAATCGCCTTCTTATTATCGCGTTGGATTTCAACGTTCACACCGGGGACGTAAGCCGCAGCCTCCGCTAGATGGACCTGACCGCGCTCGTCTACCTCTCGTGTTGAAATCAGCACCACGCAACCCTTTGGCATGTTGATGACTTTAGTACTCTTTTTCATATCAGGAGCGGCGACTTGACACAGAAGCTGGATCAAGTCGGGGTTGCCGTTGACGGTCGGAATGATACCTATCTCCTGCTTCTTCCTCACAAACTCTTCCGTGTCCGACACACCAAACACATCAACCCTCATTCCCAGGAACTTGGCCGACTTGAGCCGCTTGTCGATCAGGTTCCGTAACTGTGGCCTATACATATACAGAAAAGTGATAACAACCGCCGGCCAGACCAGAGTGTGAATAAAAGCAGTCAAGGCCTCCACCCAATCCAGGGTTGTACCCATCCGCTCCTTCTGGGGCTTTTGATCAAGTTGCACTGTGATGGTCTTGGACTCGTCCTGGGAACCCTCATGTACTTCGCGCGCCTTGTTGGTCTGGGCGCCGCATGGCGTTACTAGGAACGTCAGAGTCGTCACGAAGGCTGCCACCGCGAGAGGTATCGGTCTCATTAGCAAGCGTCTCGCTTCATTCGTGTCGGGTGCGAGCGGGTCATCGAGCACACAGTCTGTCGCGGCACGGTGCAACGCCCGGCCTGGGCCTGAGCACGATGCGCGGAAAGGTTCGCCTTCGGCTGCACCGATCACCACGGGAGCCGTCCCAGTTTCGCATGCGAGTAAGTACCTGTCGAGCCGTCCGGGCCCAGCAGCGCAAGGCGCACCGCCTCGCGGGCTCCCTCCTCGACAGTTTCCGTGCCCGCATAGTTGTTGAGGTTCGTCTTGGTGAAGCCCGGCGACGCGGCGTTGACCTTGATCCCGGTCGACTCCAGCTCGATCGCCATGGCGAGCGTCATCGCGTTGAGAGCCGTCTTCGAAGCAGGGTAGACAGGGCCGAAGATCGAGCGGTAGGGGTACGCCGGGTCCGAATTCATCGTCAGCGAGCCAACGCCGCTCGACACGTTGACAATCCGGGCTTGCGGCGCCTCGCGCAAGAGCGGCAGCATCGCCTGGTAAACCGCGAGCACGCCGAACACGTTGGTCTCCCACACCGCGCGCACTTCATCGAGGGACACATTGCTCGGGCGGGTCAACTTGGCGTACTCTTCGATCGACATGCCCGGCAGCTTACTCGTATTCGAAATCGCCGCGTTATTGACGAGCACGTCGAGGCGACCAAGCTCCTCGCGGATGCGCTTCGCGGCGGCGGCAATGGAAGCCCGATCCGTCACGTCGAGCTCGAGCGCGACGGCCGCCGGCCCAACCTCCCTGGCCGCAGCCTCCCCGCGCTCGAGATTGCGCGACCCGACCAGCACAGTGAAGCCATGTCCCACGAGATCCTTCGCGATCTGAAGACCGATTCCTTGATTAGCCCCGGTGACCAGGGCGACGGGTTTGTCCTGCATGGTCATCCCCTTTTATCCATTGATTTGTGGTCAACGCCGCCTGGCTGTGCTAACATGACCCAAGCGGAACAGTGTTCCAGATTTATATGGAACAGTGTTCCGTTTGTCAAGGGGGAGATGGTGAGCGGCGAGAAAGGACAAAAAGGCGATGGCTTGGCGCCTCGTAGCCGGACGGACCGACGCGTGCGCGCCGACGCACAGCGCAACATTGATGCGTTGCTCCAGGCGGCAATGGCCGTGTTTGCTGACTCTGGGGTGGATGCTCCCGTGCGAGAAATTGCAGAGAAGGCCGGCGTCGGCATCGGCACGATTTACCGCCATTTTCCGCAGCGCTCAGACCTGATCGTCGCCGTTTTCCACCGCGAGGTCGACGCCTGCGCAGACGCTGCTGCGGTCTTGGCGGCCAAGCACACACCCGGCGAGGCGCTGGCTCGATGGATGCAGCGTTACGTTGACTTCATCTCTGCTAAACGTGGACTTGCCGCAGCTCTTCACTCGGGCGACCCGGCATACAACACCCTGCCAGCCTACTTCAAAAAGCGACTCCGCCCCGCGCTCCAGACCTTGCTCGAAGCAGCGGCCGCAGCGGGCGAAGTGAAGCCCGGTGTCGAGCCATACGAGCTGTTGCGAGCGGTTGCCAGCCTCTGCACGCCCGCCCACGACGTAGGGCCCAACCATGCCCGGCGGATGGTCGACCTGCTCATCGATGGGCTACGCTACGGCGCCATCGCGCCGTAGCGACACTGATGGGCTCGCAGTCGCTGACCTGGAATAACACTCGTAAAGAAGCCCAATTCCCTCCGGTGATACCTGGAGGTATCGTAATCCTAAGCGGTTGAGTTGAGTATTGCACCGGTGTGCCGGTCGAATTCGTGTGAGAGCATCAAAGATGAGCGAACCACACGATCCTGAAGTGACAGCCGAGCTCCCATTGGACTCGGGCCCCACCCTGGAAGCGAATTCGCTCGCCACCACCGGCCACGCCTCTGACTCAGCGACTACCGCTGACTCTCGACAGTCCGGTGACGAGCTCACAAGCGACCTTCCCGTAGTCCCAGGCTACCGCGTCTGGCGCGAGATCGCTCGTGGCGGCATGGGCAGGGTTCTCGCTGCCAGCGAGATCGGCCTCGACCGCGACGTCGCCATCAAGATCCTGCTGCCCTCGGCCGACGCGGATCGTTTTGTTCGTGAGTCCAGGATCACTGCGCGGCTGCCGCATCCCGGCGTGCCGCCGATCCACGCGCTCGGGCGGCTCGCCGACGGCTCTCCCTTCCTTGCGATGAAACTGATCGCTGGCAAGACCCTTGCTGATGCCATGAAGATCTCCGATCGGCCCAGCCTTCTGCAGGTCTACACGCAGGTCTGTCAGGCTGTCGGCTTTGCTCACAGCCGTGGTGTCATCCATCGCGATCTGAAGCCATCCAACGTCATGGTCGGGGCCTTCGGCGAAGTGCTGGTGATGGACTGGGGCCTGGCCAAGAACCTGACCAGTCCGGAAATCGCCGGCCGACAGCGTTCGCCGGAATCTCGGACACTCCCCATTGGCGGCGCGGGGACCGACCAGACGACCGACCACTGTTCGCCCGGCGAAGAATCAACCGACGACCACACCCAGGCAGGGCAGGTGATGGGGACGCCGCCCTACATGGCCCCCGAACAGGCCCGTGGCGAACCGACCGACGCCCGAGCGGACGTATTCGCCCTGGGCGGCATCCTCTGCACTCTCTTGACCGGACACCCACCGTACCGTGGCAATACCTCCCTGGAAGTGCTCAAGCTGGCCCAGTCCGCAGACCTGGCCGATGCGTATGCACGACTGGACGGCTGCGGGGCCGATGCGGAGCTGGTCGCACTCTGCCGGCGCTGCCTGAGCCAGAAACCGGCGGCTCGGCCTGCCAATGGGCAAGAGGTCGCCGACGGTGTGTCGGCTTATCTGAACGGCGTGCAAGAGAGACTCCACGCCACTGAACAAGAACTGCGCCGTTGCCGTTGCGAAAGCCATTGAGGAGCGGCGTCGGCGCAAGGTGCAAGTGATCGCGGCGAGTCTGGTTCTATTTGTCTTGCTGGCAGGAATCGCCGGAACGACAGTCGGGTTGCTCGACGCCCGCAAACAACGAGACCTGGCCAACGACCGCTTCGCGCAACTCTCGGACGCGAATGCCAAAACGGAGACCGAGCGAGGCCGGGCCGATAAAAACTTCGGCACCGCCCGCGCACTGATCCTCGATATGGGGCAACGGATCAACAACCTCGAGACAGGTGTGTCTGACACAAAGCTCACTGATCTTGCGAGGAAACAGGCCCTCGACAACGCTCGGGAGCAATTCGAACAGTTCCGGGCTGAGAGCCCCGGCGATGTCAACATTGAGAGGCAAGCGGCCTACCTCCACCGCTATGCTGCGAATGTCGCCCGAGCGCTCAGTGACTTTCGCGCGGCAGCCACCGCTTATACCGCGGCAATCAAGATCTATGAAGATCTGATGAACCGCTTTCCGGACGTACCCAATTATCGGGACGACCTCGCCCAGACGCTTTCGGACCGAGCCAGCGCCGAAAAGAGAATGGGCCGCTTGAAGGAAGCGTCTGCGACTTTGGACCGCGCGTTGGCACTCACCGAGGGAATTCAAGGCAACTATCGCGATTCTTCGGGCTTCCGCAGGTCACTCGCGGTCATTCTGAATGATCAGACCGATGTCGTTTATCGGCTGGGCCGGTTCGATGAAGCCGCCCGGTTGGCCAGCCGGGCGCAAGAGCTTTTCGACCAACTGAAAACCGTCCCCGCGACCCAGAGATATCCGGGTGACCCGCTATACGCCGCCATGGCTGTCCACCGTTTGGCGCTCGCCCGCCGTGAGCTCGGTCAGACCGCTCTGGCGCTCGCTGCCCACCAGGATGCAGTCGCCCGGATGAAAGCACTCGCCGGGCCCAAGGCGAATCGCGACCAACGGTTCTGGGAGGCCGAGGTGCGTCGCGAACTGGCTCGGACGGCATCGGCAATTCCGGCACGATGGGAGGGTGCCGCGAGCGATCTGGTGGAGGTGATTGCCGTGATGGAGAAACTCGTGGCCGAGAACCCGCAGCTCGCTTTCTATCGAGAAGGCTTGGCTGCGGCATACCTCTGGCGTGGCGAGCTTCTCCTGGAGCTCAAGCAACCCGGGCCGGCCATAGCCGCTCTGGAGAAATCCATGGTGGTAACGCGAGAGCTTATCGACCGCTTCGGCCCCCTCTCCGGGTCCGTGCTGGTTCGCGGCCAATGCTCCCTTGCACTTGGCAGGGCGCGGAAAAGCACCGGCAAGAACGATGCCGCCGCCGCCGACTGGAAGAGAGCGGTGGGTGTGTTCGAGGCCGGCCTGAAGGTCGACCCCGACAACTACCATCACAAGCGCGGGCTCACCGAAACCAGGCAGTTGCTCGGTTTGCCCGCAAAATGAATCGAAGCTTCGATTCCCTCGATCAAGGTACGGAGACCACATCTGTCGCGGTCTGCAATGGGTTCGATGGCCCATTGTCCGGACTGACGACAGTCACCGTCACCGTTTCATCGCCTGCACTCGGATCATCATCAGCATTATTCAAAGTATTGTAGACTTCGAACGACCAGATCTGGACAGGCCCTTCAATTTGGACACTGGTAATTCGCCCGGTCCAGCAGATTGTGCCTGCCTTACCGTGAACGATAACCCAGTGCCCTCGCGCGGCAATATCGGCCCTGATATCGTCATCGCTTACCTTTGTACATACATTCTGTCCAAAAATTAATCCACGCGTTCCAGTTGCGGTCGTGTGTTTGCTTGTCCCACGAAAGATGTGCCCGTCGTGAAACGTTGCCCTGCTAACGGTTGGAGCTGGCACTGGGAGATACCTCGTTTGAAAGGGACGACTGATCGCTGGTCAAGGCGGCAAGAGGAACCGGCGATCAACACATTGGACAATATGGCCACCGTCAATCAGTGCGTGCAAACAAATTCAGGTTTTTCCGTCCCGATTCCGATGCACCGTACGGTAAACCACTCCCCGGACCGTGGGTAATCGTGGGTTAGTCTGGCAAAGTTGCGACCGGTCCGTAGAAGTCGTAGAGCGGTGATTCCGCTAGCACCGAGCCGGTCTTGATCTGGTCCGGCGGGACCCGGATCGCGCCGAAGGCAATCCGTCCCTTCACGCCAATGTACGGCTGTTTTCCCTTGGTCTGCGGCTCGCTCGCCAGGATCGACTCGATAGCGTGGAGCAGCTTGATCCGAGCTGGCATGGTCAAGTTCTGCAGGTTCGGCGATTTGATGAGAACCAGCACGGTGCCGTCGCCGAGCTTCGTGAAGACGTGGTAATTCTCGGCCCTGGCTTCCTCGACGGTGATCTTTCCGAGGGCGTCGTGGAGCGATTTCGATAGGGTGACGTCGCCACTGAACGATGTCGAGTCGAGCATGCGATTATCAGCGGTGAACCGAGCTTCGCGGGGGTCGGGGGGCCTCCTGCCAACCCTGACCTCGATCACCAGCGCGAGCAGAGACAGGAGCACGATCGGTGCCGCCCAGAACGGCAACGGGATGAAGAAGATCGCGGGAAATCGGCCGATTGTCCCGTCCGCCCTGGCGCGGTACTTGCACCAGAGGCCGGCCCCGATCCAAACCGCCGCGACGGTCGCTCCTCCGAGTGAAAGAAATCCGCTCATGACGGCGACTAGCATGCCCAGGAACAGCCCAAGCACACCGACGATCAGTCCCGACAGATTGTAAACAAGGATCATTACCTGACCCTCAAGTCCAAAAAACCGCCCGTTCGACAGTATAGTGAAGGCCGGGTAACCAGCCCACTCCAAGACCGTTACAGGAGAAGTCATGCCGCAATGCTGAGTTGCTGTCGGTCCGGCAAAGGCGTTGGCCGCGCGATACGGCCAAGCTGATCGAGAGCTGGATGCCCGCCCCGGGAGTTGCCCACCCGAAGAATTCCTGCGAGAATCGCCGCTGAAACCCGGAAATCATTTGGCTGAGCAACGCACTCGGGGGGGAGAGCGTCGGATGACACCCCAACGATGGCGCCGGATCGACGAACTCTTCAACGGCGGCACGCCAGCTCGACCCCGCCGCGCGGGATTCCTGGCTCAGGCGCGCCTGCGGCGGCGACGAGGATCTGCGGGCCGAGGTCGGCCGGCTCCTCGCCGGCCACGAGCAGGCGGGCTGCGACGCGTTCCCGCCGCAATCGGAGGGGCCCACCCTGCCGCCCGAGCCCGGCCCGACCGAGCGGCCCGACCACGAGCGCCCTGCCGAAGTTGGTCGCCTCCTCGCCGCCGCCGCCGGCGGAGACAGGTTGCTGGAAGTCCCGACCGGCACCGTCACTCCGCCTCATCCCGGAGCCGAGGGGCCGGGGGTCACGATCGGCTCGTACAAGCTGCTCCAGCAACTCGGCGAAGGCGGCTACGGCATCGTCTACATGGCCGAGCAGGACAAGCCTGTCCATCGTTGGGTCGCTCTCAAGATCATCAAGCCGGGAATGGACAGCGCCCAGGTCATCGCCCGCTTCGCGGCCGAGAAGCAAGCCCTGGCCATGATGGACCACCCGAACATTGCCAAGGTCTTTGACGCCGGCACGACCGACAGCGGGCGCCCGTTCTTCGTCATGGAGCTCGTGCATGGCGTACCCATCACCAGGTACTGCGACGACAATCACCTCACGGTCCGTGAGCGGCTGGAGCTGGTCGTTCCCGTGTGCAAGGCCGTTCAGCACGCGCACCAGAAGGGGATCATCCATCGCGATCTGAAGCCCTCAAATGTGCTGGTGTGCCTGTCTGACGGCCACCCGGTGCCGAAGGTCATTGACTTCGGGGTGGCCAAGGCCGTCGAACAGCGGCTGACCGAGCGCACGATGTTCACCCAGTTTGGCCAGATTATCGGCACCTTCGAGTACATGTCTCCGGAGCAGGCAGAGATGAGTCAGCTCGGCGTCGACACCCGCAGCGACATCTACTCTCTGGGCGTGATGCTCTACGAGCTGCTCACTGGCTCGACTCCGCTCGAGCGTCAGCGCGTGCGGGCCGCGGGGCTGGACGAGATGTTAAAGATGATCAAGGAAGAAGAGCCGCCCAAGCCGAGCATGCGGCTGAGCGAATTGAGCAGGTCCGGCTCGCCGAGCCGGGCCGCTCCCGCCAGCCAGGCGGGATCCACCGAGCTGGCCCGCATTGCCGCCGCGCGGCGGACCGAGCCGCTCAAGCTGAGCCCCCTGGTGCGGGGAGAGCTGGACTGGGTCGTGATGAAGTGCCTGGAGAAGGACCGCGCACGGCGGTACGACACGGCCAATGGTCTGGCTCGCGACATCGAACGCTACCTGCATGACGAGCCGGTGGAAGCCGGTCCGCCTGGGGCGGCTTACCGGCTAAGAAAGTTAGCCCACAAGCACCGCACGGCCCTCGGTCTCGCCGGCCTGATTGCCGTGGTACTGGTGCTGGCAGGGTCCGTCAGCGCGTGGCAAGCCGTGCGGGCCACTCTCGCCGAGCGCCGGGCGGCTCGCCGAGCGCGATCGGGCCGAGCAGGAGAGGAACCGGGCCGAAACCAGCTTCCGGATGGCTCGCGAGACCGTGGATCGCTTCTTCACGCAGGTCGGCGAGAGCCCGAAGCTCAAGGCCCACGGCATGGAGAAGTTCCGCAAGGACTTGCTCCAGAATGCCAAGGAGTTCTACGACCGGTTCATCCGGGAACGGCTCGACGCACCCGAGGTGCGCCAGGAATTGGGTCTGGCCCATATCCGCTTGGCCAGGATTCACCAGGCACTCGGCGAGTTCGCCGGCGCACAGACTTCGTCGGAGAAAGCCATCGAGATCCTGAGCGAGCTGGCGCGGGCCCAGCCGGATGTGGCCGACTACCAGAGCGACCTGGCGGCGAGTCACTTCGAGCTGGGGGCCGTGTTTTTCGATACCGGCCGTTTCGACGAGACGGAGGCGAGCTATGGGCGAGCGCTGGCCATTCAGACGAAGTTAGCCGCCGACCATCCGGTGGTGGTTGAGTATCGGCGTGCCCTGGCGAGAACCCAGCACGCTCTGGGCAGGTTGTTCGTTCGCGAGGGCCAGTATGACAAAGCCCACGAGAGCCTGGAGAAGGGGCTCGAGATCTGGAGCCAGCTCGTGGGGAACGATGCCCATGTTCCCGAGGACAGGCATGGCCTCGCCAGCGCGCAACTGACGCTAGGAGTCGCGTATGGGGCGAAGGGTCAGTCTGAGAAGTCGGAGGCGATGCTGAAGGAAGCCGCAAGTACCTATCGAGCATTGGTCGCTCTCTCCCCGGACGTTCCTGAGTACCGCACTTCCCTGGGCCGCACCTACCGGGCATTGGGTGGTCATTACTTCATTGTGCGGCAGGCCAAGCGGGCGGAAGCCGCTCATCAGCAATCGCTGCAAATCTATGAGAAGCTGGCCCAAGAGCATTCAGATATGTGGGAATATACTTACCAGGTGGGTCGTTGCTATTACAACCTGGCCCTGGACGCGCAACTTGAACGCCGATGGGACGCCGTTCTGAGCAACGACGACAAGGCGATCGAGATCCTGGAGCATCTTCTCGACAGCGGCTATGGACAGGTTCGTTCCGATCTCTTCGACGCTTCGCTCCTTCGCGCCACCGTCCTGGCCGGACGCGGGGAGCACGCGCGAGCGACCGAGGATGCGAATGCCGTGGCCAGGCGGGAGGGTGTTGGCCAAGTCAACTATTACAACATTGCCTGCGTCTTCGCCGCATCGTCGGCCGCCGCCGAGAACGACGCCAAACTTGCTCCCGCGGACCGAACCAGGCTGAAAGCGCAATATGCTGACCGCGCCATGGAGTTTCTGCGCCAGGCGGTCGATCTCGGTTATCAAGAAATTCCGCAGCTCAAGGGCGATCCGGAATTAGCCTCCCTGCGCTTGCGCGAAGATTTTCAGAAGCTGGTCGGGGAGGTGGAACGGAAGAGTAGGAAATAGCTAGACGTGCGTTGGCCGGTCGTTGCTCTCGCGAACTGTCAAGAACGGAATTCGAGTTTTGGGAAAAGAGTCATGAGGTTTGCTGACCGCGTCAGGTGTCTACTGTCCGCCATTCTCGCATGCTCAGCGGTCGTGACGTCGTCATTTGCGTCTGACACCACCGCGGTACGCCCCGTTCCTGTCACGGCGAACCGCGTGACGATCGACGACGCGTTCTGGTCTCCGAAATTGAAGACCTGGCGAGCCGTTACGATCAAAGACTGTTTCGACAAGTTCGAGAAGGAGGGCGCCTTCAGGAATTTCGACCACGTCGCCAGTGATGAGCTCAACGCCCCGCACGGCGGCCCGCCGTGGTTTGACGGGCTGATCTTTGAGCTCATTCGTGGCGCGGGCGACCTGATGGCGCAAGAGCCCGACCCCGCGCTCGAGGCGCGGTTGGGCGGCTTTATCGACAGGATCAGCGCCGCGGCGGCGCGTGACGCCGACGGGTACATCAATACCTACACGCAAATGCGCGAACCCGGCCACCGCTGGGGCCAGAACGGAGGCAACGACCGCGAGCAGCACGACCTGTACAACATCGGCTGTCTCGTCGAGGCCGGTATCCACTACTACCGCGCCACGGGCAAGACGAAGTTGCTCGCCAAGGCCGTCCGGGCGGCAAACGGCATGGTGGCGGTGATGGGGCCTCCGCCGCGGAAGAACATCATTCCCGGGCACGCGCTCGGCGAGGAATCTTTCGTCCGCCTTTACGAATTGTTCTCTCAGCGCCCTGAGCTCGAGAGAAACCTGGGCGTGCGCGTCGACGCCCGGGCCTACCTCGACCTCGCGCACTTCTGGATCGATGCGCGAGGCCATCACCAGGGCCGGCAAAACTTCGGCGAATACGGCCAGGACCACCTACCGGTGCTGGAGCAAGCGACCATCGAAGGGCACGCCGTGCGAGCCACGCTTCTCGCCGCTGGCGTCGCGGCGTTCGGGGTTGCCGGGCGCAGCCCCGGTACGTCGAGGCGGCCGAGCGCCTCTGGCGGAACATGGTCACCCGCCGCCTCTACATCACCGGTGGCGTAGGCGCGATCGCGCGAGACGAGAAGTTCGGCGGCGACTTCGTCCTACCGAACGACGGTTACCTCGAAACCTGTGCTGCCGTCGCGTGCGGGTTCCTCGATTTTAACCTGTTCCTCGCCACGGCCGATGGCGCCAAAGTCGACGAGCTCGAACGCTCGCTGTACAACGGCGCGCTCGCCGGCGTCTCGTTGAAAGGCGACGCTTACTTCTACGAAAACCCGCTGGAGTCCGGCAGGAACCGCGCGCGATGGTCCTGGCACGCCTGCCCGTGCTGCCCGCCCATGTTCCTGAAGCTCATGGGTGCCCTACCGGGGTATATCTACGCGACGGACGCCGAAGGCCTGTACGTCAACCTCTTCATCGGGTCGCGCGCCCAGATCGCTCTTGAAGGCGAGACCGGGAACCGGCTCGCTCTCACTCAGACGACAAATTACCCGCGGGATGGCGACGTTCACTTGGCCGTCGATCCCGAACGGCCGGCAACCTTCGACATCCGCGTCCGAGCCCCAGCCTGGTGCCGGGGCGGCGTGATGAACGGCGGGCTTTACACCACCCCGAAGGCCGGACCGGACGCGTTCCGCATCTCGATCAACGGCCAGCCCGTCGCGACGCCGGCGATCGTCCGCGGGTATGCTATGCTCCGCCGCCAGTGCGCGCGGGGGACAAGGTCCACATACGCATGGCGATGCCGGCGCAGCTCGTGACGGCCGACGCCCGCGTCGAAAGCGACCGCGGTCGGGCTGCCCTCATGCGTGGGCCGATCGTGTATTGCCTCGAGTCCCATGACAATCGAGGCGGAGTGCGAGACGTATGGTTGCCCCAGCGGCACGTCGATCACCTCCGACTGGCGTTCCGAGCTTCTCGGCGGCGTCACGGTCCTCCGCGCCGCGGCCGAACGACTGCCTCTCGGAGGTGGAAAGCCGCTCGAGACCGAAGTTGTGGCGATCCCCTCTACTACGGGAACGCCAATCGCGGCCCGGCCGAGATGATCGTCTGGGTGCCGACGACTTCCGCAGGCGCCATGCGCCCGACGATCGCGTCCCGCGCTACTCCAACAGCCTCTCACTGCTTTGCGAGCGACACCGTGGACGCGATGAACGACGGCGTCGCGCCGAAGAATTCGTCGGACGAGACGGCGCAAAAGGTTCACCTGGTGGGACCATCGGGGAACAGACGAGTGGGCCCAGTACGACTTCCGCCAGCCGCGCCGCCTGGGCGGCACGAGCGTCTACTGGTGGGACGACAGTCGACTCGGACGCCACTGCGCCGCGCCGCTCAGTTGGCGGCTGCTCTTCCGCAAGCCGGACGGCACATGGGAGCCCGTCCGGCGCGCGGCCAGTTCGGGACCAGGCTCGATACCGCCAATCTGGTCGAGTTCGAGCCCGTCGAGACGACGGCGCTTCGCATCGAGGTGAAGCTGCGGCCAAACCTGTCGGCCGGAATCCTCCAGTGGCAAGTCTCCCCGGCCGCGACCGCACCCAGGGCGGGTTTGCCCTGGTCCGTGCCTCGTTCGTTCGCCGGCGCGCTTTCTCACTGCCTTACCCGGCTGGCTTGCCGATATGCTGATCGACAAGAATCGGATTGCCGTCGGGATCGGTCAGGACGAAGCTCGCGGGCCCGGTCGACGATTCGTCGGCCTCGGTTTGTAGTTTGAGGCCGCGGCTCTTGAGAGTGCGCTGAATTGCGCGCACGTCGTCAAATTCAGCTAGCGTCTTGCTATTGCGATCCCAGCCTGGGTTGAAGGTCAGGCTGTTCTTTTCGAGCATGCCTTGGAACAGCCCGATGGTCGCCGTTTCATTTTGCAGGATCGACCAGTTACGGCCATTGCCAGCGATGGCACGGAACCCCAGCTTCTCATAGAATTCACGAGAGGCTTTGAGGTCTTTCACGGCAAGGCTCACGGAGAAATTGCCGAGTCTCACTTTTGTGGCTCCTGTCTGCTGGCCGGTGACGAGCGCAGCACCGTTCACCGCTAAGTATGCAACGAGGAAACATAACACGAGGCTTCGCATCGATCGATTCATTGTTGGCTCTCCAGATATCGGCGCAAGGATCGCGGGTCAGGAATAACCGCCTTATCATACGGGGCGATGGGAAAGAGGCTTGTCAAATCTTGCGAATCTCCAAAACGAATCGACCGTCAACAACTTCGGCGTACCTGGAACGCGTCAATCGAGCGATCGATCACATCGTCGATCGACTGATATCGTGGGCCGAGCGTCACGGATGCGCCGACTCGCAATGGCTCGGCTACCAGTGGGACAACCCCGAGATCACGTCGCTGAAAGACTGCCGGTACTACGTTGCCGTCGTGGCCGACGACTTCGTACCGAAGGGCGAGATCGGCCGCTACCAATTTCCACCGATGGTCGTTGCGGAAGTGGAGATTCGCGGCGACATCAATCTCGAGCTGCGCGCCTTGCAATGGTTGTATGGATCGTGGTTGCCTCGCAGTCGCTACGTGCCGGACGATCAACCCTGCTTCGAGGCCTGGATTGGCCGGCCCTTTGCGCACGGCTTCGACACGTTCGCGTTGCGGGCTCAGTTGCCGATTCGCAGGGCGTGACTGCGTAACCCCGATTGACCCGCTAAAGCCCAGCCGTTAGCATGGGACATCTGTCGTACGTCGCTGGAGTTCTTCTCGAAAGGAGCCGGAGATGACCACTGCGAAACTTCGGGTGTGGGTGGCGGCTTGTCTGGTGATTTCGGCCGGCTCCGTCTCGCTCACAGCGGGCGAGGTGCCGAGGTACGCTCCCAGGCCCGGCCAGGTGCTCACGTATGAAGAGAACCAGACGTTCAAAGGGAAGGGAGAGAACTCTGCATACCGAACGACGTGGCGGATCTGGGTCGTTGGAAAGAACGAGGACGGCAGCTTCCGCATGGTTGTGCGGGAGGCGATGAAGACGCTCGGCACGGGAGCCGTTTCCGTGAAGCAGGACGAAATGGTCACCCTCGCCCGCATCGACCTCTATCCCGACGGCACCGTACCGCGGACTCCCTTGCTTGGCACGCGATTCAACCCTTCGCATCTCTTTCCCCGATTGCCGGGGAACGACAAGGAGTGCACCTCCGGCTGGAAGGCACACGACGCCCGCGACGACGCCACGACGCAATACGAGCCGATGGCACGCAAAGAAAACGACGACGGAAAGACGGTCGATTTTGTCGCGGATCAGAGCTCGTACATGGAAAAGATCTACGAGGGAAAAGACCGGCAGACGTTCCACTTCGACCGCGGCAAGGGCCTGATCGTCCGCGCCGAAAGCGCGCGCGAGTATGGCTCGCACATGAACACCAAGGGCACCGGGACGCTCGAGCTGAAGTCTATCGAGGAGCTGGAGCCCGCGAAACTGGCAACGTTCCGCGATGACATGAACCGAGCGTTCGAGACGATCGAAGCCTATCGCAAGCTGTATCGCCACTCACCCAAATCCGGCGCTGGCGCGGAGGAGCTCCTGAACAAGGCCCGCTCGGTGCTGGCCGACGCGCGGGCCAAGCTCACGGTTCCCGAGGCCGTTGCGGCCATCGATGACCAGCTCAAGAACCACAATCAGTTTGCCAAATATCAGGTGGATGAAGCGAAACGGTTTGCCGAGATCATCGGCCATGCGGCACCTTCCTGGGAGGTAAAGGACCTTGAAGGCAAGACGCACACTCTCGAGCAATACCGCGGCAAGGTGCTCGTGCTCGACTTCTGGTATCGCGGCTGCGGCTGGTGCATGTGCGCGATGCCGCAGGTACGCGAGGTTGCCAGGCACTACCGCGGGCGGCCGGTTGCCGTCTTCGGCATGAACAACGATCGCAAGGAAGAGGACGCGAAGTTCGTTGTGGAAAAGATGGAGCTCGAATATCCCGTGCTCCGCTCGGATGAGTTACCCGGCAAGTACGGAGTGAGGGGTTTTCCGACGTTGGTTGTGATCGACCAGGAAGGCAAGGTTGCCGACGTGCACATCGGGTATTCGGATCATCTGTTTGAAAACGTCACGGCGACGGTAGATCGGTTGCTCGAGTCGAAGTAGGACCAAGCGCGTTCAGTCTCGACCGCCCTTTAACCGCAGCTCGTTCACGTACTGGTGTGCCAGGCGCGTCGTGATTGGCTGGCGATAGGTTATCGCGGTCGCCAGCACGACTTCGATCGCGCTCTCGAGATTGCAAAGATGGCCGCTTGAGACGAAAACGGGTTTGACCCGCGAACGCGTTCGCAAGACCGCCCCGATCGTGGCGCCCTGATCGGTCAGCGGCGACCAGTCACCGCGCTCGGGGCCGGGCTCATCGAACTCGCCGAAGAACCATGACTTGCCACAGCCGATCGTGGGAATGCCGAGCCATAGGCCCAGATGAGCAGCCAGCCCCATGCGCCGCGGGTGTGCCGTTCCTTGGCCGTCGCAGATCAGCACGTCCGGCTTCACGCTGAGCTCTTTGAACGCCTCGATCACCGCGGGAGCTTCGCGGAAGGTGAGCAGGCCCGGAACATAGGGGAATTTCGCTTCAGCGACCACGCCCGAGCGGTCGAGGACCTCGAACGTGCCGGCCTGCAAGACGACCACCGCGGCGTGAAGCCACTTTGCACGTTTGTCATACGAGACGTCGGCGCCGGCGATTGTTCTGTAGGCCTTGAGCAGGCGCGTTGTGTCGATCTGTCCGGCCAGGCGCAGTTGCAGGTCGCGGGCCTCGGCAGTTGTCACGTCCCAGGAGTGGAGCTCGCGCTCTTGCCGCATTTGACTACACTTCCGGCGCGGGGATGGCACCACGGCGGAGAAAGATCGCCGAAAGGGCATAATAACCGATCGCGATGCCGATGAGCGCATTGAACCCGATGATCAAGGAGAGATACTCCGACAGCCCTCCCAGGACGATGCCGCCGACATTTGATCCGAAGTCGACGTCGGGCTGTGGGCTTGCGCGAAACAAAGTCCCGAAGATCACGCCGGCGAAGAAGACCGGAAGATAAACGACCAGGCACGACACAATAACCTTGCTCGAGCCAGGCACGCGCCAGGTACGTATCCATCGGCACCAGCACGTTGATCAAGAGACTGGCGAGGAGCACCAGGTACGCGGGCCAGAGCCGCTCCGGCTGCACGGCCAACACGAAGAGATTGCTCAAGAGGATCATCGAAAGGATCGCAAAAAACACGATCGAGTTGACCACCCATGTCGAGCCGAACAGAAGAGCCATGTGCACGACGCCTTTGGTTTCCAGCAGCATGAACCCAGCCCCGAGGAAGAACATCGTCGCGCTGGGCGCACTCTCCGGACCGGGGCAAAGGCGATCAAGATGGTCACCGACAGCACGGCCACGATCGCCATGCCGCGCAGGTTCAGGGCGGGGATCGCCGGTTCCCGGAGGTAGAGAAACGGCCAGAGGTCGGTGGGCACATGCTCGTGGGCCGTCGTTTCGACGCGGGCCGGGGCGATCTTCCTGTATGGCGGCGCGGCCACGCCGGGCGTGGCCCGTGGTGCCGGCCCGAATCCGTTGCTACCGAGGTTGAACACAGGCTCATGGTAAAGCCGGAAGAAGCCCTGCTTCGTGAATGTGGCCTCAATCAAGGCGAGGCGGCTGGATGCCTTTTCGCCGGCGAGCACGAAGGTTACCTGCTCGCGCAGGTTGTCGTCAGGCTGAATGACCGGGCGGTAAGGCACCGAGAGCACAACGGGCGGCGCCTCGAACACGCGCCTGCGCGAGCATCGCCAATCGGCCGACGAGCCAGCCCCGCCGGTATGAGTTGTACATCACGAACACACCGTCGGGCTTCAAGTGAACTTTCACGTCCCGAACGGCCTGCTCGGTGAACAAGAAGCTCTCGAGCCGGACGCTGGAATAGCTCGAATGCAGCGCCAGCGAGTCGACCAGCGCGTACACAATCAAGTCGTATTTCGTGGGACTTTGTCGGAGGAATCCGCGGCCGTCGGTCGAATGGATGCTGACTCTGGAGTCAGTGTAGGGCTTGTTGGGATGATGGCGTCGTCCCAGCTCGCTGAAAACCGGGTCAATCTCGACGGCGTCGACGTGCTTGACACCCTGGCCGAGCGCGGCCGCCACGTCGTTGCCCGACCCGGAGCCGATGATAAGCACATCTTCAAACGGTTTTCCGCCGGCATCCCGGTTGAGCAGGTATGGGGAGTAGTAGCCCGCGCCGAAGAGATCGACCCGCTGCATCGCCTGGTGGCCGATGTTATTGACGTCGATCGACGCGTGCCGCGGCTTGTAGCGCACCTGGTAGTATGGCGACCAGACGACTTCGGTGGCGGCCCCGTTCACGTCCACCGGCCAATCGGCCCAGGCAACCAGTGCCACAGCCAGGAGACCGCCCAGCGCCTGGAGCGCGCGCCGCCGCGGAATGAAATACACGGCCAGCGCCAGCGCGATCGCGAACCAGATGAAAGCCGGCAGCCGAAACCACGACATCACGCCGAAGAGCGCGATGCCAGCGAGACCGCCGAGAATATCGGCCGAGTAGGCGGCCACGCGGTTCTCGACGACGGCAAACCGGCGCCCCATCTCCTGCCCGAGGCCCAGAAAGAGAAGCGCCACCAGCGTGAAGAAGTAACCGGCCAGGATTTCAATGGGAATCACCCACATCGAGGTGTCTTTGACCCGGGCGTCGGTGCCGAAATAGATAAGCTGCGGCGACGGCCCTGACCCCACGTCGACCATGATCTGGCCAAACCGGTCATACACCCACCAGGAAGCGGAAGCCGAGGCCGTCATCAAGATCGCGAGTGGCATGAACGAGCAGATCCAAGAAAATCGGCGCGATGAAGCCAGGCAGCCCACCGAGACACCGAGAAAGCAGGCCATCAAGATGATGTTGGTGAAGTACGTGAGGAAAATGACAACGCTTCCCAGCCAGCGAATGCACGCGAGCTCGAGGAAAAGAATGAGGAAGCCGATCAGGAACAACTCAACGGCGGGGTGCGCGGTGAAGTGTGTCGTTGACGGGGGAGATTCGGGACTTTTCGACGGAGATGAAGGCATTTCGCTCTCGTCGCCCACGCCGGCCAGAAAGCTCGATGGCACGGAGCTCGATCGATGCATGGCGGCGTATGATGCGGATGTCATCCCAGGAAACAGCAGTTGCCCGTCGCCGTCAATTGTTGACTGGCGGGAGGCGAGCGGCGTCTCGATATGTGCGGCAGTGTTTCCGGCTGTAACTTGTCTAAATAGCATTGCACGATCATACGACCCCGGCGGCGGGCACTGGCTTCGCCGGTCCGGTGTAGCAGGCACACTCCGTGTGCCGTCCGCCGAAATCGTCGGTGGGTGGACTGGCTTCGCCACTGAAGCATGCCCGGTCGAATCGAAGTCCCGGAATCGCGAAAAGCCATTCAGGTGATGATGCTCATGATAAATGCGATCATACTCATGGACTGAGTGAATTCAGGACGAGGTTTGTGAGTTCATGGAGAGAGCGGTGACGCCAAATCGCTTCAGGTTCACGATTCGCACGTTGATCATCGCGATCATGGCGGTTGGCGTTCTCATGGCGATGGTCAGGCGGTGGCATGACTTTCTGTTCTTCTTCGTGATGATCTTGGTCCCGCTCGCCGGACTGGCCGGACTTTGGTCGCGAGTGCCGCAAGAGCGGCCGTCATGGCGGCGCTGGATCTCGGCCGCCATGCTCGGGTTGATCATTCTCGGAACCGGTTGGCTCTGGGCTCGCTGCTTGATCTGGCATTTCCAACGGCAGGAAGGCTTCGTGGCGATTGGCGGAGCGAGCCGGGGGGCATACTACGAATTCTGGGGGTCGACCGTCCCCGAACGCGTGACCGGCATCTGCTTGCTGGTTTACGTCTTGTTCCTGCTTGTGGTCTGCACGCGGAAGCGCCGGCGGGCTTTCTTGCCGTTGGTCGTGTCGTACGCACTTGGTCTGGCGGCGGCTTACATCTGGTTTTTTGCGAGCCTCGGGTTTGAGGCGTTTGATTAGGAACGACTCGAGTGCCGTGAGAGGTCAACAGCCCGAACTGCGCGAGGTCGCGTAATGGGAGGAAGGTAGGGGCCTGGTGCGGCGGTTCTCTCCGACCTCGGCCTCAAGCATCTCAACGACATGAAGAACTTGAAGGACCTCAACTGCGCCGAGACTCGCGTCGCTGACGCTGGCGTTCATGAACTTGAAGTCGCACTTCCTGGTTGTGTGATTTACTTCGCTTGACTGCGCGGTCGAATGTTGGTGTGAGCCGCATGAATTGATGCTCGTTACGCCCGAGTGAGCGGCGTCAACTGGCCGGGACGGCCCGTGAATCCCTCGCTCTTGACTACAACTGCTTCAATCCTTTCGCTTGGTGGCATTCATGGCGCCGTGGCCCAACCAGTCCTGCCCTTACCCCGACTGCGGTCAGCCGATTCGGGATCTCCTGGCAGAGATGGTGCCCAACGTCGAACAGAAAAAACCCGAGTTCAGGGCGGTATTGGCACAAAGGCCCGGCGGCGCGATTACGTGTCCTTACTGCCAACAGGCTGTAGAATATGACACGGATGGCAAGTCGTTGGTACCGTCCGCGCTCGTGCCATTTCAGTACTCCAGACTCAAGATGGAGCGACGTGCCAGGGATTATGGAATCCACAAGAGTCCGCCGGAAGCGGCGATGACACCTGAACGATGGGTGGCCGAGGATAAGCTGATGCCCGGTGCCCTTTACGGATATCAATACATCGAGGACGGCCCACCATGAAGCTGACGCATGACGAAGTCGAATTCCTATCTGCCTGGGCGCGCGAGGAATGGGAGCCCGCTTGTTACGATTTGCCTGCCCATCGCCTGCAACTGGCTCACGGTGTCGCGGGCGCCCAGTTAATCGTGTTCATCAAAGCCTGGACCGAAAGCGAAGGCAAGAAGGATCTAGAGATTCTTGCCGCCGCCGTCAACACTCACCCCCGCTGGCCCTGGTGCACGATCGAAGACTTTAACGGCCGGCTGGCAGAAAGCCAGCAAGCGACGAAAATATCCGGACGGAATGAAGCTGGGGCCGTAACCTAGGGTGAAGTGGGCGCGTTTGGGACTCTGACGATCGGCGCCTTGACGGGTTGTTGGGCGCGGGTCTCCTGACCCCGCCCTCCTGATCGACCGAAGGTCTCCAGACGGCCGACCCGTCAATCGAAGAATGTTGCAGCACTATGGTGAGGCGAGTGCGTGATCGCGGTTCCGACGATCGGCGCCCGGATCTCAAGGCCGATGAGTTTAAGCGCCATACGTCAAGCTCCACCGAATTTGCTTGTCACAATGGAGGTTAATGCCATGACACTCGAGATCTGCGCAGCTTCTTCTTGTGGTGCTCGATCATCAACTACGTGCTCCTTTTGATCTGGGCATTGCCCGTGATGTACTGGCGGGATGGCGTGTACCGCCTTTGGGGCCGGTGGTTCCAGCTCTCGCTCGAGCAGCTCGACGTGATCAATGTCGGGGGCATCACGCTCTATAAGATGGGGGTCATCTTGTTCAACGTCGTGCCGTGCATCGCGCTCTATATCGTCAAATGACCAGCGCGGGCCGGAAGGTGAGTATTGTGGTGAGTCGGTTTGTTCTGCGAGAAGGCTGTGAGTGATCAGAGAAGACGGTCCGCAATGGCGGACCCTACGAGTTTTTTTCGTAGTCATCTCTTTTTTGCGCCTCATGACGTTCGGGGGGAGAACTTGTACCATTGATAGCGAGGCGTCCACACAGAAATCACCTCGCTTCCAACCGCTCGATTGTCGAACCGCGAAGGATACTCCGATGGTCCTTCATTACGTGAAGCGTATCCTCTTGATCTCGCTAACGCTGGCATTGCCGAGTGCAACGGCGGCGCAACTGCTGGACGGGCTGGGTGATCCTCTGCCGCAACGGGCCGTCGCGCGGTTGGGGTCGAGCCGGCTGCGGCATGGGGGGCAGATCGGGCGGGTGATGTTCTCGCCCGATGGCAGGAAACTCGCATCCTGGGGAGGGGTGTACCAGGTCTCGGAGGGAATCGCCATCTGGGAGGCCGCGACCGGCAAGAAGCTGCGCCGGGTCGTGCAGCCGGGTGCCTGGTTGGACGCATGGGCCTGGACGCCGGACGGGCGCCTCTTCGCGGTGCTCAAATCACGAGAGGGCAAGAAGCACTCGTTGTTCGATTTCAACACCGCCAAGGTCGAAGGCCAGGCGCTGCCGGAGCGGGATGATGGGGACGACAACCGGTTTGCAGTTTCTCCTTCGGGAAAAGTGCTCGCCGTGAGCAGCCACGGCCGCGACGGCCGTGGATACACCGTGGAGTTTCGCGAGTTAAGCCCGGACCGACCGGCTCGAGACGCGAAAGTTCTGGGCGTGGCCCGGGGAAACCTCGACTATGCGACCGTTCTTCGCTTCACGCCCGATGGACAGAAGCTGATTGTGTTCACGCCGCCCAACCGCCCGCAACGCACCCAATGTACCGCGGTGGTCTGGGATGTCGAAACGGTGCGCGAGCTGGGACGGATGAATTTGACCGACAAGGCATTTGGCCCAGGCCAGACCGTCGATTTGTCGAACGAGCGGATCGCCGCAGTGCTGCCGATCGGCACCGTGCGCTTGTATGACCTGATAACTCGCGAGGAAGAACGGCTTGCCGAGGCAGACGAGCCGCTCGACCTCGATGATGCCCGTACGGCGGGCGGCGCGGTTGCCGTGCGGTTCAGTCTGGATGGAAGCACGCTGGTCACGGCCGGGCCCGGGCAGCGCGTTCGTTTCTGGAACATGCGCGCGACCGGAAAAAGATCCGTGAGATTGCGTTGGGCGGCTACGGGATCGAGGAGATGGACTTGTCGCAAGATGGAAAAGTCCTGGCCCTGGGCGGACGCGACGGAGTCGTCCGACTGCTGGATACGGCCACGGGCGCGTAGATCTGTCCCCAACCGGGGCATAAGCAGGGGGTTCTCTCCGTGGCCCTATCGGCGGACAGTCACATCGCCGCGACGACCGGGCTCGATCGTAGCATACGCATCTGGGACCTGGTACAGGCGAAGGAGTTGCGGGTAATCACGTGCGATGGTTACTTGAAGGACTGCGCCCTGACACCCGACTCGAAGATGGTTCTGGCCGGGGTGAATCCCGGACTGGAGCCGGACCGCGCCACCTTGCATCTCTGGGACGTGAGCAATGGAACGGAAGCTCAAGTGGCGCAACTGAAGGGGACGAAGGCTGAATCCGTGCGGTTTGCGCCTGATGGACGGACCCTGATCACTCTTTCCGGGGAGACCATCATACTTCGGAGCTGGCCACAGGGTGACCGGCTGCGCGAGATCAAATTTCCGCCGAAAGAACCGAGGGGCTTCACGACCCTGGGGACGATTCTTGCGATCTCGCCCGACGGATCGCTTCTGACCACGATCGTGCGGCACGTAAGCTTGTTCCAGGGTATGGCTATTGACTCGGTCGGCGGATCGCTTGACGTGTGGGAAACAAAGAGCGGCGAGCACCTTCAGCAGCTCTGGAGATCCGATGGCTTCACGGAGCGCCGCCGCGTTCACCAAGGCAGGCGAGCTGGTCATCACAAGCGATGCGCGTCTCTGGGGCAAGGAGGATTCGCGGAAGCCTCCCCGCGGCACCGTTCATGTCGTCGATGCGGGTACCAGGCGGGTGAAGCAAACGTTTCACGTGCCGGCGGTCGTGACGGCTTTGGCTGTGTCGCCCGATGGGCGAACAGCTTATCTCGGTGTACCCGATGGGACGATTCACGCGTGCGACGTCGCGACCGGCGAGGTTCGTTATCGTTTGGCGGGGCACCACGATGGGGTCACAGCTCTTGCGATCGCCGCGAAGGGTAGTCGTCTTGTGTCGACGAGTTATGATGCGAGCACGCTTGTCTGGGAACTGCGCGAGCCATGAGGTTGCCCCGCACGCGGTTCCCACTCTGGCGGCGGTTGGGCTGTTTTGTGAGGTTCCGAGTGTTGAAGGGGTGTGATTTCTGCGGCCGTTGTGCGCCGTGGACCGTGCGGCGTGTTCCCCTGGTCGCCATGGTTATCTGTCATGGGCTTCCCACAGCGCCGCTACCTTCTTTCCGATCAGAGTGGAGAAAGCACTGCAAATCGGGTCCGTTCGCATGGTCTCAAGCCATCAGCGTGGTAACATTGATCTCAGCGCGATCGAGATGGCGCCGAGCTGCAGATTCGGCCCTCGAGACTGAGGCACCCAACTAGAGGGCGTCAGCAATTGTTGACCAATCAACATCGGCAGGAAGCGCTGTGCCGGGCGTATGTCCGAGCCATTGCTGCACAAGCCGGCTTGATTTGTAGCGAGCCAGAAGAAGATTATGCCATTGACCTCTGCTTGCGAGCGATTCGGATGCGAGGATCCCGCCATGCTGATGTTGGCGGGCAATTGGACTTGCAATTGAAAAGCACTACTCGGGCCGAGCTGAGCAACTCGGAGGTTTTGTTCGACTTGGAGAGGAAGACGTACGATGACCTGCGAGAGCCGGGGGATAACGTGCCGCGGATCTTGGTGGTTTTGCTGATGCCGGTTGACGAGGGCCAATGGATCAGCCAATCACCCGAGTAACTTGTGTTGCGTCGCGGCGCGTATTGGGCCTCGCTGGAAGGATGTCCATCCACAGGCGCCGCCAAGACCGTTCGGATCAAGATCCCTCGGAGTAACGTGTTTTCAGTTGAATCTGTTCTTGGCTTAATGGTACGCTTGCGCGAAAGGAAGAACGGATGAAGCTTCGCAATCCCTGGATCGACCCACGCGTCGCGGAAGTGCGGGCTAATGCAGCCCAAGCGTACCTTGTGCACCACGGCTGGGAACCGTTGGCTGGCCAGCAGCCTCAATTGTTGCCTTACGCTCGATCCAAAGCCGGCAAGAACTCACCGATCGTACAGGTGCCGCTGCGGGAGAACGCACGCGATTACACGCAGAGGGTAATCGAATTTGTGACCGATCTTGCCTTGGCCGAAGGACGTCAAGCAGTTGAGGTTCTCAATGAACTTCTGCGAGAACCACCCGAGACTTCGGCGATCGCGCGAAACGGACCGCGGAGGAAATCAAAGGCGCATTAGTTTGACTGCAAGAGGGCCGACCATTGCAATCGCTCGGGGTGGGAATCACATCGCAAACAGTGATGGCGGCCCTGGCGGTAGCCACTCTGGGCTGCACCCAACGCGACAACGAACGAAGTCGATCGTCCACGCCCCGGCGTGGCTTGCTCGCACGAACCGCCTTCTTGACGCTTGCCTGCGGATCGGTGCTGAGCTTTGCGTTCGCCACCGCTTTTCCAACCGGTGCTAGGGCGCAGGACAAGCAGGCCGATCTGAGGGTGGAGAAGTTAGAAAAAAGGATTGGTGAGCCCCGGAACAACGCCGTCAAATCGACTCGGATGCCGGTCCAGCTCGTCGATGGCCAGGGCCGTCCGGTGAAGGGGGCGATCGCGAGTACCTACTTTCAGCGTGATGCGGACCGCCAGCCCAATTTCACGGTGCCCCAGCGGCACGAATCGGCGACTTCAAACGAACGCGGCGAACTGACGCTGAGCCTCGCGATTCCGCGTCACCTGGACGCGGCCGGAATCTATGCCATCCGCGAGGATCAAGGTCTTCCCATCGTCGGGGCGCAACGGGTTTCCCGCGAGGAGATTCGCGACGGCAAGCCCGTAAGGGTCGTGATGCATCCGGCTTGCCGCGTCCGAATGCGGATTGAGTGCCCGGAGCACGTCGAGCTTGCCGAGAAGTTTCATGCAGACCTTGGCGGGACGAGCTGGTGGCGATCAGCCTACATCTGGCTGGGCGAGAACCATGAGGCGCCGCGCCCGCTGTTAGCCAGCTCGACGAGTGGACAGATCGAGTTTCTTTTGCCGCCTGGCCGGTTCATGGTCATGGCGTATGGGACCGAGGTCTATAACAGGGAGCGGACCATCGAGGTCAAACCAGGGCACCGCGTGCTTAACCTCGGTGTCATCGAGGTGCCGCCAACTGACGCTTTCAAGCAAGGGATCTTTCACGGCTACTGGCGCTCGATCCGCCGCGATGCTCGCGCGGTCGCGGAGGGGCTCGTCGGCGAAGAACGGATTTCGTTCCGTCCCCCTCGGCTTGGGCCCGGGCTTGACGGCGACGCGGGGGGAATCCAGGACACGGTCTATTCCCCTGACGGGGCGTTGCTGGCGACGGCCCATTGGTACAACGGCAAACCGGGCGAGGTCAAGCTCTGGGACGCAATGACCGGAAAGCTCAACTTGACCCTACCAGTTACGAACAAGGACGCGGGTGTTATCGCTCTGGCGTTTTCTCCCGATGGCAAGATCCTGGCCGGGTCCGTCGGCTCGCTAGCGAAAGCGCAGCCGCCGGGCGTGGTGGTCCTCTGGGACTCCGTCAGCGGCCGCGAGCTGAAGACGTTGCGCGGCCACTCCGCGCGGATCACGGCGCTCGCCTTCACGCAGGACGGACGGGGCATTGCCTCCGGCGGAGAAGATCGCACCGTGAGGTTCTGGGATGTCGCCAGCGGTGCCGAGACCGGTCAGATTCCCGGCAATCACGGGTGGGTACGCGCGCTGGCTTACGCGCCCGACGGCAAGGTTCTGGCGGTCGGCAGCGGCACGACGCTCAAGTTGTGGGATGTGATCGGGAATCGCCCTGGAGCCACGCTCGAGCCCGACGGGTTCCGGGTTCAATCCGTGGCCTTCGCGCCGGACGGGCGCACGCTGGCCGGGGCCGGCACCGCGGGAGGAGAGGGCAAGGTGCGCCTGTTCAACCTCACAAGGACACCGCCGGACCGCCGCGCGGAGCTGACGCCGCACCACGAGGCGGGAAACCCGCCGAACGACTGGGTCGGCGAGGTTGTCTTCACGCCGGATGGGCGGCGAGTCGCTGCCGTCGCCACGCGGTCCGTTGTGATCTGGAACGCAGCGACCGGTGATGAGGAAGACTCCATCGAACGCCCGAGCTGGAGCTCGCGGGACCGCCTTGCCGTTTCGCCCGACGGCCGGTGGCTCGCCGTGACGGAGGTGGGCGAAGTGCGCATCTTCGACATCAGCCCGGCTGGGCGCTGAGGTCGATTCGGATGAGAGTGAGAGTGACACATGAAGAAGGTCCTTCGCAGACGGGAGGCTCCGACGATGCAATCGACTGCTGTGCCGCCTGTCACACGAAAGACGGCGATCGTCGGTTCGGTCGTCGTGGCTTCCTGTGCAGTCGAGCGCTTCCTTTATTCTTTCGCCCTGAGCGTGGTGCTCCGACACTGACCGGAGTTTTGTTGTGAGTGAATGAGTGATTATATTTATTTTCGTACAATTAACGATCTTCGCGCCCCTTCTGGGGATTATCCAGATGGCTGGGAATTACTGGACGCACCGGCAGATGAGGCAGCAGGGTCGTGAATCGGTTAGTGGCCGGTGTGATCTCGAGCAGACGGCGACGATGCCCGCAGTCCGGTCCCGGGCCTCGGCGATCCCAGATCATCCGATGCGAGACCGCTCTCTGGACCGATGATCTGGAGCGATCGGTCGCGGGACCTGGCAGAGGACGCGATGATGCGAGGTAGCCTCGCTAACGCTTTTTGATGGTGCGCATTTTGGTTCTTGCCCTGAAACTGAAAGGGCGCAACAAATCAGCCCAGGGCACCGCCCTCGGTTCCCGTCAACCACCAGCCCGAATTTCAATACACCAGGGTCATCGCCGAGATCAGCGCAGGCTCGATCTCGTGGATCACTCCGGCGGCGTACTCGGTCTCTTCGCGCGAGACGTCTAGGTGCGTGCAGGCCCGAATGACCTGGGCGCCGATCACCGTCACCAGGATGTTGCGCGAGCGAAGATAGGCCGCGACTTCGGCGGCCGTGCCGACGGATGGATCGATCTTGACCCACACCAGGTTGGTCATAACCGGGCCGGATTCGAGCGCGAAGCCGTCGGTGGCGGCGAAGGCGTCGGCAAGCATTTGCGCGTGCTCATGGTCCTCGCTCAGGCGTTCAACGTTGTGATCCAGGGCATAAAGTGCAGCGGCGGCGAGGATGCCGGCCTGACGCATTCCGCCGCCGAAGAGCTTGCGCAGGCGGCGAGCGCGGCGAATGGCGTCGGATGTACCGGCCAGCGCCGAGCCGACGGGGCGCCCAGGCCTTTTGAAAAACAAATTGATACCGTGTCGAAAGGCTGGGCCCACTCGGCCGCGGTGACCCCGCTGGCCACGACGGCGTTCATCAGGCGGGCGCCGTCCAGGTGCATGGCGAGATTATGTTCGCGCGCCGAGCGCGCGATTTGATTGATGCCCTCGAGCGAGTGAACCCGGCCGCCGCCGCGATTGTGCGTGTTTTCCAGGCAGATGAGCCGCGTGCGAACGTAATGGGCGTCGTGCGCGGGGCGGATCGCGCCGGCGAGGTCGGGTAGCCGGAGCAGCCCGCCGTCGCCCTCGAACGTCCGGGCGGTCACACCCGAGAGGCGGGCGATTCCGCCGGCTTCCCAGACGTAGACGTGCGCGGTCGACGAGCAAAGCACCTCGTCACCCGGCTGCGTGTTCACGCCCACACCGATCTGGTTGGCCATCGTTCCCGAGGGAACGTACACCGCCGCTTGCTTGCCAAGAAGCTCGGCTGTGCTGGCCTCGAGGCGCGTCACGGTCGGGTCTTCGCCGTAGACGTCGTCGCCAACCTCCGCTTCGGCCATCGCGCGGCGCATTGCAGGCGTTGGCTTGGTCACAGTGTCGGAACGAAGATCGATCGGAGGTCCGTGCATGTGGGGTCGTTCTCACCGGCACATCAGAGAGTTTTCAAGTAGGCGATCAGGTCGTCCAGCTCGTTGTCGCTCAGGTCGCCCAGTCCGGTGACATTTTCGGCACTGTGTGGCCCGCGCAGGGCCTCGCGCAGGGTCTTGGCGCGGCCGTCGTGTAGATACGGATCCTTGTCATAGAGGCCGCGGAGGGACGGGGGATTGTAGCCCTTGTAGACGTCGTCAGACTCCTCGAGGCCGGCCTCGTGGATTTTGCCGTCGGTGAGCTCCTGTCCGCCGTGGCAGGTGTTGCACGCCGCTTTGGGCGAGGTGAAGACCTCACGCCCGCGCTTCGCCTCTGCCGACAGCACGCCGTCCGGGCGGCGGTAGGGGTTCCGCGGGTATTCGAGCGTGCCCAGGTAGGCAATCAACGCCTTGACGTCGTCGGCCTTGGGGCGTGGGCCTTGCATGCTCTTCGTGAATGACTCGAACGCCGCGTCGTCCAGGCTCTTCTGCCAGCCGTGCCAGGTCCAAGGTTTCGTTTCCGTCACTCGGCGGAGGCTCGGGACTTTCTTGCGGCTGCGCTTGGGGAACGTGCTGAAATCCTGCCGGCCGTCGTTGAGCGTGTCGAAGTCGAGCCCACCGGTATGCCCGTCGCTGTGGCAGGTGTTGCAACTGTACCACTGGTTGAACGAGTGCGCGGCGTCGTGGAAGACGATCTCGCCTTTCCGCTCGAGCGAGAGTGTCTTGGGCGAGCCCAGGGGGATGGTCTGCACAAGCTTGGCGGATTCGGCGTCCACAACCTGGATCGCGTCGCTCAGATAGTTGGCGACGTAGAGCAGGTTGCCTCTCGGAGCGAATGCCAGCTCGGTGGGCCGGCCCCCCAGGTCCACGCGGCGGTACCGCCCGTCATTCTTGAGCAGCTCCGGGGCGATCAGGTCGCGCGAGCTGTTGGGCCGCCAGGGGATCGGGCTCTTGTCGGTGCGGAAGATCATCACCTCGTGCGTTCCGCCGCAACTGACGGCCACGTACTTCTGGTCGGCGCTGACTGCCACGCCATGCGCGTCGGCCGCAGCCTTGCCGCGGGTGTCAAGCGAGAGCGTGTCGAAGGTCGTTTCCGTTCCGCCGAGGGGAACTCGCGTGAGCCGCTGGCCGAGCACCCAGCCCAGGTCGATGTTGTTTCTGGTGGTCGGCAGGCGGCGGTTCTTCATGTCCGCAATGTAGCCGGTCTTGCCGTCAGGGCTGATCGCCACCTGGCGCAGGTTGTCGCCGTCGATCGGGATCGTCTTGAAAACCTTCCAGTTTCGCACATCGATCACCGAAACATCCTGGGAGCGAGCGTTGCCGACAAGCAAGCGTGACTCGTCGGGCGAAAGCGCGACACTGCGCGGCTCGCGGCCGACGTGGATCAGTCCCGTGATCTTCTGAGAATTCAAGTCGACGCGTACGACGTCATTGCTGACTCCGACCGCGACATAAGCAGTCGAGCCGTCGGCCGACATGGCCACGCCGCGGGGCTCGGGGCCGACCTCGATGCGGCCGGCGATCGCGAGCTTGTCATCCTTGATCTCGAGGATCGCCAGGTCGTAGCCGTACCAGTGGGTGACCGCGCCGCGACGGCCGTCGCGCGAGAGAGCAACGCCGGCGGGCTTGTCTCCGGTCTTCAGCTCGTGGAGCACCCGCCCGTTCTTGATGTCAACCAGCGAGACGCTGCCGGCGGTCTGGTTGGCGCTCAACAAGCGATCGCCCGCGGTCAAGACTGCCAGCGATATCGGCGAGCGATGCGGCTCGCCTGCCGCAATCGAGTGCGCCGGGGCCGGCGCCGCCTTGTCGTCACCGGCGGCGCTGGGCCAGAGGGCGATGGCGGCGACGGTGACCATCGCGGCGCCGGAGAGGAACAGCGAAGCCACGGCGGGAAGAACTCGACTCGTCATGAAGGTCACTCCGGCCATTTGATCGGTCGGTATCACATCCGCTCCACAATATCGATTCCCAGAAGGCCCAGTCCAGTCTTCAGGGTCGCCGCCGTCAGATCACAGAGGGCCAGACGGCTGTCGCGGCGCTCTGCCGATTCGGCCTTCAAGACGGGACAGCCCTCGAAGAACGTGCTGAACGCATTGGCGAGGTCGAACAGGTAGTCGGTGAGAACATTCGGTTTGTGCTCGGAGTCGGCGAGCTCGAGCACCTCGGCCAGCCGCAGCAGCTTGACCCCCAGGGCGCGCTCGGCAGGATGGGCGAGGGAAATGGGCGGGCGCTGACGACGGATGTCTTCGGCGAGGAAATCGCCCTTGCGGAAGATGCTCCGAATCCGCGCGTAGGCATATTGAAGGTAGGTGGCACTATTGCCGTTCACAGCCATCATTTTCTGCCAGTCGAAGACGTAATCGCTGATCCGGTTCTGGGACAAGTCAGCGTACTTGATGGCGCCCAAGCCCACGACCTCGGCGACGCGCTGTCGCTCGGCCGGATCGAGCTCGGGGCTGTTCTCGTCGACGACTTTTTGTGCCATTGCGGTTGCCTCGTCGAGCAGCGACTCAAGCCCGACGACGTCTCCCTCGCGGGTTTTGAAGGGACGGCGATCGGCGCCTAAGATCGTACCGAAGGCGACGTGCTCAAGGTCGGCTGAGCCGGCGATACCCCACTTGCGGGTGACCTCGAAAAGCTGCTTGAAGTGGTCACCCTGGCGGTGGTCGACGACATAGAGGACCTGGTCGGGATGCCAGGTCTCTACGCGATACGTGATGGTGGCGAGGTCGGTGGTAGCGTAGGTGAAGGCGCCGTCGCTCTTGCGAATCAAGAAGGGTGCCTCGGTCTTCTCCACGAAGACGACGATCGCCCCTTTGCTTTCGACGGCGATGCCTTGCGCTTGCAGGCCGGCCACGATCGGGGCGAGCTTGTCGTCGTAGAAGCTCTCCCCAAGCTGGACGTCGAATTTCACGCCCAGGCGGTCGTAGATGGCCTGGAGGGCAGCCAGGCAGTGGGGGATGAACCGGGCCCAGAGGGCGCGGTTTTCCGGGTCGCCTGAGTGGAGCTTCGCCGTCTCCGTTCTCGCGGCGTCTTCGACCGACTTGTCGCCGGAGCCAATCTTGTCCTGCACGAGCCGGTAGAGCCGGGCGAGCTCGCCAACCGGGTCGGATTCGTACTGCGATTCGTCGCGAGCGTTCTTCCAGCCCCAGAGAATCATGCCGAACTGAGAGCCCCAGTCGCCGAGGTGGTTGTCGCGAATGACCTTGTGGCCCAGGGCCGCGGTGATGCGCGCTAGCGAATCGCCGATGACGGTCGAGCGGAGGTGGCCGACGTGCATGGGCTTGGCCACATTCGGCGAGGAAAAGTCGATCACCACGGTGCGGGGATGCGCCGGCGGCGGGATTCCACCGGATGGATCGGTCAGCAGGCTCTGGAGCTGCTGCGCGACCCAATCGTCATTCAATCGCAAGTTCAAGAAGCCCGGGCCGGCCACTTCGGGTGCCGCGGCGATCGGGGCGAGGTCCACGCGCCGGGCAATCTCCTGCGCGAGGTCGCGGGGCTTCTGGCCCAGCGCCTTGGCGAGCATCATGCAGCCGTTGGCCTGGTAATCGCCGAACTTGGGGTCCGTCGCGGGGCGGACCGCGGCCGCGAAGGCGGCGCGGTCGGCTCCCTCGGGCAAGGCCGGAATGAAGAGCTCACGGAGGCGTGCCAGTAGATTCATGATCGTTCGTCATGATGCCCGCCGGGAGTCGGCACTGGCGGGTGAGTGCTCGGCGTCGTTTCTTGCCAGTCGAGCTGGGGGGCGTCGCCCCAGATATCTTCGAGGGCGTAATAAGTCCGGTACTCGGGCGAGAAGATGTGGACGACGAAGTCGCCGTAATCGATCAGGATCCAGCGTCCTTCCTCCGAACCTTCCAGCCCCAGCTTGGCTTCTCCCTGCTTCTTCATGGCCGCGTCGATCTCACTGGCGATGGCGTTGCCCTGCCGGCGCGAGCTGGCCGTCACGATCACGAAGTAATCAACCAGAGCCGTGATCTGCCTCAGGTCGAGCAGCAAAATGTCCTTGGCTCGATTATCGTCGGCGATCCGGGCACACGCTTGCGAGCGCTCCATCGCCAGCGACACCCGGCGCGGGTCGCGCCGCTCCATCGCGTGATGCGGAACGTCGTCCTGCATCGAGCGCAGCGAGCGGTTGCGAGTGATCTGCTTGCGTGCTTTGGGACTGGGTTCGACGGCGCCAGAGCGATCGGTGGTGTTGTGATCTGTCATTCCTGATTTTCCGCTCGAGCGGATGAATTCCCCGGAACGAACCCGGCGCAAGCTCACCTGGAAAAAGCAAACGGCCGGCTCGCAGACACGGATCAGACAGCGCGGCGGGCGAACCGGTTCACGGTAACAGTCTAACCGGGAACGCTCCGGATCGCCACCGGTCTGTTGGCGGGTGAGCCGCTCCGGGGCCATTTCATGGCTTGCGCCGCGGAGCCCGCGGCTTGCCCGCAAAGAAGTTATAGGCGTACTGCATGAGATTCGAAACCGTCACACTCGAGGTCGAATTGGCCTCGGGGCTGGTCAAAACGAACTTCAGCGTGTGAGCATAGTTCGTCGACAGACTGGGGTTGGCCAGGCTGATCGTGCCTTTCATCGCCTCGGGCTCCGATCCGCTTGCGGGCTGGGCCCCTGGCTGGATCAGGAAGGGATTCATCTCGAAGGCAAGATCCCACGGATGCTGCTTGTTCGTTGTTTTTGAATAAATGTCAAGCTCATCGCCCTGTACGAAGTTCGTGAACTGGTAGGCGAAGGTGAGGCCGCTGAAGTAGAACGCGCTGGCCTTGAATGTGCCGATGTAAGATTGCGAGTCGCTCGTCTGCTGAGTCAGGGTCACGGAGGCGCCGGTTACCGAGTTATTCTTCACCGTGACACCGCGCGTGCTCTGCTGCGGGCTCAGGTTCACAGTCGTGAAAACCGGTGTGATGGCCGATGGATTGATGTACGGCGTCGTCAGCTCGTACTGCTGTGAGGGCTTCCAGGTGAAGGCGCTCCATGCCTGCTCGTTGAAGCTCTGGGCCGGCGGAGTTCCTGCGACCAGCGGAGACCACATTCTGCCGACCTCGTTGCCATAAGTGACTCCCTTCTCCGCCGACCCGGCGTACCAGAGAGCCGCGTAGGTGTGCACATCTTCCAGATCGCCGTTCTCGAGCAGCGGCCAGGCGTAAAGGTCGACGTCGATGACGTTCTTCAGGTCGGGATTGGACACCACGCCCGACTTCGTGTACGAAACGACGTCGTACGGCATGTCGAATGCGGAAATATAATTATCTAAGAACGTGGATGTTGCTGACGGGGTCGTGCTGATGTTGAGATCGTTCAGGAAGTACCAGTTGTCGTTGGTGGCGCCGGCTTCGGCGAGGAAGCTGCCGCCGTAGGAGTCGGATTCAGGCGAGTCGAGAATGGTGAGCTGGTTGACGGTCAGGCGGTCGGCCGGCGGCGCGGTGGTGAGAAGGTCGGCGGCAACGGTCACGACCTTCGAGCCGTGGCTGTGGCCGATCAACTGGAGCTTGCCCTGGAACGTTTGCTCGGGCCCAAGCGCCTGCTCGAGCGCCACGGCCAGCCGGGCACCGTTGACGGTGGTCAAGGCCTCGGAATGGTAGGCGTCCTGGGGGATCTTCAAAGTGTAATCGAGGATCGGAATGTTGATGGTCTCGTTCGACGTGGCCGAGTCGTCGATCCAGCTATAAGCCAGGACCACGGCATTGGGATCGGTGGCCATGAGATCCTGCGCCATGCCGAACGCCGAGACGCGGGCGGGTTTCTTCACGCCGGGGTCGGGATAACCGTCGAGCAGCCACGGCGATGCCGGGCCCGCGTTGTCCGTGTCCAGCTTCTTGATCGCCTGGTATTGCTTGTTCGACGACCCGCCGGGGTAGTTGGAGGGGATTGTCTGCCACCATTCAAGAACTTTATCATATTTCTCTGCATAGTTATTCACCCAGGTTATGTAACCCGGCGCCCAGCCGTGGACCAGGACGTACACGTCCTTGCCGTGGAGGAGGCTCGTGTAATTATTCACGTCGACGAGTTGCTCGAATTCCTGCGTTGCGGGGTTGAAGTAACCGAGTCGCTCGATTGGCGTCAGGGTGGGCGCGGGGGTGTCCTTGAGCTTACGGGCCGTGGTGACGAGGGCGGAGCTCGGCCCACCGGGCCGCGACGCCTCTTCATGGATCGAGCCGTGGGTGGCCACAAGCGCGTGCGTCCCCGACATCAACAGGCGGTCTTCGCACTGGAACACCTCGAGCGCGATTGATCTGGGCCGCCGCATCTCCTTCCCGCTGGACCACAGCCCATCGAGCAGCGAAGCACGCAGGTTCGGGAGATCGAAAGCGGTGATCGACAACATTCGGCAGGTCCTGAAGCAAGGAGATGAGGTTTCCGTGGGAAATTGCCGCGCTTCCGATGTGCGGATGGATCATTTTGACACGATTGGTTGGCGGAGGCAAACGGGTTCCTGACGAGCGTCCGCTCCACGTTCATTCGGTTCGGCGGCGGAAGAGCCAGGTGGCCGCCGAGAGCGTGACGAACGCGAGGACTACGAGCGGCCAGAGGCTTTGCTGGACATCTTCGAGCGGCATTGCCTTCAAGAACACGCCCTTGACGATGACGATGAAGTGGCGCACCGGGTTGGCAAGCGTTGCGGTCTGGAGCCAGTCGGGCATGTTCTCGACGGGGCTCGCGAAGCCCGAGAGCAGGACCATCGGCACCATGCAGGCGAAGGTGCCCAGAATGGCCTGCTGCTGCGTGAGTGCCAGCGACGAGATGAACAGCCCGATGCCGACAACGGCCAGCAGATACGCCGTCATCGCCGCGTAAAGCAGCGCGAGCGAGCCGGTCAGTGGGACGCGGAAAAAGAGCGTGGCGACGGCCACCACGAGCGTTCCTTCGCCCAGTCCGATCAGCATGGCCGGCACGGTCTTGCCCACGACGATCTCGGGTGGAGACAAGGGCGATACCAGCAGTTGCTCGAACGTGCCCAGCTCGCGCTCGCGGGCGACGGATAGCGCGGTGACCATGAGCCCCTCGAGCGCAACCAGGATTGCCAGAAGGCTGGGCACAGTGCTCCAGAGGGCATCCTGGTTGGGGTTGAACCAGACGCGCCCCACCACGGCGCTGGCCGGCGGGGGCGACGCGCCGGCTTGTGCCAGCTCGGCGTTGTAGCCGTCGATGATCGCCTCCGCGTAGCCGGCGAGAATCTGGGAAGTGTTCGAGCTGCGGCCATCCAGGATGAGCTGCACGCTGGCCGGCTGCGCGCGGCCAGCAACCGCGAAAAGTCCTCGCGGAGGCGCACCACCATGAGCACGCTGCGCGAGTCGATCGCCGGGGCGACGTCGGAATCATTTTCCAGGTGCTCGACGGAGCGAAAGTTGGGCGAGCCCTGGAAGCGGGCGACCAGGTCGCGAGCGTAGATTCCCATATCCTGATTCAGGACAGCAATGCGAATGTTCTTGACTTCCTGCGTGGCCGCATAGGCAAAGATCACCAGCTCGATGACGGGCGGACCCAGGAGGATGAAGCGGCTCTTGGGGTCGCGCAGATCGCCAGCAGCTCTTTGATGATCAGCGAGCGGATTCGCAGCCACATGGATGGAACTACTCCAGACGCACCCGGGTTTTCCGCCAGAGCGCAAGGAAGAGGGCCGTGGCCATCGCCATGAGCACGAGGCCATTGGGCAGCAGCACGCTCATCACATCACCCGCGAGGAACAAGGTTTGCAGGCTCGAGACGAAGTAGCGGGCGGGCAGGGCGTATGTCAAGAGCCGCACCGGGGGGGCCATGCTGTCAATCTCGAAGATGAACCCGGAGAGCTCGAATGCGGGCAGGAACCCCACGATCAGCGCGGCCTGGCTGGCGGCGAACTGGTTGCGGGTTACGCTCGAGATCAAGAGTCCGAGAGCCAGCATCACCGCCAGGTAGGCGGCCGAGAGGGCCGCCAGCGCCGGGATCGACCCACGGAAGGGCACGCCCAGGAGGAAGACAGTGACGGAAACGGAAAGCGCCATGGCCGCCATGCCCAGCACGAAATAGGGAACGACCTTGCCCACGATCAGCTCGCCGGCGCTGATCGGCGTCGCGAGCAGGGCCTCCATCGTGCCGCGCTCCCATTCGCGGGCCACCACCAGCGAGGTCAGGAGCGTGCCGATCAAGGTCAGCACAATCGCGACCGCGCCGGGGAGCAAGGCGTAACGGCTGTTCAAATTCGGGTTGAACCACACGCGCGGTTCGGCGCGGATCAAGGGAACGGCCTTGGGACGATTGGCCAGGCCGGCGCGAGAGGCAGCCTCCTGCTGTAGCCAGTTGGCCCAGAGGCCCTGGACGTAGAACTGTACGAGGCCCGCCGTGTTGGGGTCGCTGCCATCGACGAGCACCTGTACTGGAGCGGTCTCGCCGCGTCCGAGCCGGTCCGTGAAATCGGAGCACAGCACCACTACCCCTTTCAGGCGGCCCGAAACCAGCTCGTTCTCGACTTCTCGCCGGTCGCGCGCAGCGGCACGTCGAAGTATCGCGAGTTGCGGAACGACTCAAGCAAGCTGCTCGATTCCGGCGTGGTCTGTTCCACAACCACGCCGACGGGCACGCGGCGCAGGTCGAGCGAGACTCCGAAGGCGAAGATGAACAGGAGCAGGAGCGGCAGCACCCCGGCGATCATGAAGCTGCTGGGGTCGCGGAGGATCTGCAAGGCCTCCTTGCGGATGAGCCCGGCGATGCGCCGCAGGCTGCCGGACGAGCCATTCTCGAGGTGAATCATGGGACGTCGTCCTCGCGGCCGGAGGCTTCCACCAGGGCGATGAAGGCGTCCTCGAGCGTTGGCTCACTGTTGCCCGGGCGCTCGACCTGAGCCTTGAGCTCGTCGGGCGAGCCCTTGGCGATCATGCGGCCGCGGAAGACCAGGCCAATGCGGTCGCAATACTCGGCCTCGTCGAGGAAGTGGGTGGTGACCATCACCGTCACGCCGCGCTCGACCATGCCGTTGATGTGCGACCAGAAGTCGCGGCGGGTGAGCGGGTCGACGCCGGAAGTCGGCTCGTCGAGGAAGAGGACCGGGGGGTCGTGCATGATCGCGCAGGCCAGCGCCAGCCGCTGCTTGAAGCCCAGGGGGAGCTCGCCTGAATTCGACTCAAGCTGGCCGCGGAGATCGAAGTCGGCGACGGCCCGATCGATCACATCCCGGCGGCGCCGGCCGCTCAAGCCGTACACGGAGGCGAAGAACTGGAGGTTCTGGCGCACGCTCAAGTCGCCATAGAGTGAGAATTTCTGGGCCATGTAACCAAGCCGGGCGCGGGCAGTGCCGGCGGCGCGATAGAGATCCAGCCCGGCCACGCGAGCCTCGCCGGCGGTCGGGCGCAAGAGGCCGCACATCATCTTGAACGTGGTGGATTTGCCGGCGCCGTTGGGGCCCAGGAGGCCGAATATCTCACCGCGGCGGATGCGGAAGGAGATGCGGTCGGCGGCGGTGAAGCGGCCGAACTCCTTGGTCAGCTCGTTGGCCTCGACCATGGCCGCGCCGTCGGCTTCGCCCGCCGGCACGCGGGTGATCGAGCCCGGCCGCGGCGCCGCGGCACGAGGCCGGCCGCCCACCAGGTCGACAAATGCGTCCTCGAACCGCGGGGGCGTGGGCCCGACGGTGACGCGGTCGTCGCCAAGCTCGCCGGGCCGCGGAGCTTTGGCACCGTCTGAGAGCAGCAGTCGAACGCTCGAGCCCTGGATGACGCCATCGATCACCTCGGGGCGCCGCAGGGCCCGAGCCAGCAGCCGCCTGCGACCGGCGCCGGAGCCGGCGACCAGAAACGTGCGCCCTTCCAGGCGGGCGGTCAGCTCGCGGGGCGGGCCGTCGTAAAGCACCTTTCCCTGGCTGAGCAGGAGCACCTCCGCGCAGCGCTCGGCTTCATCGAGGTAAGCGGTGCTCCAGACCACGCCGATACCGCGGTCGACCAGCTCGTAGACAAGCTGCCAGAGCTCGCGCCGCGAGATCGGGTCGACGCCGACGGACGGCTCATCGAGCAGGAGCAAGGCCGGCGTGCTGATCAGCGAGCATGCCAGTCCGAGCTTCTGCTTCATGCCGCCGGAGAGCTTGCCGGCCAGGCGGCTGGTGAACCTTTCCAGATCGGTGAAGGCGAGCAGGCGTTTGAAGGCGTCGTGGCGTGCTTGGCCGACGACGCCGCGGAGGTCGGCGTAGAGATCCAGGTTTTGCTGGACGGAGAGGTCTTCATAGAGGCCGAACCGCTGTGGCATGTAACCAACCGAGCGGCGCAGCAGCGCGAACTGGGTCCTGGGGTCGAAGCCACAGACCGTGAGCCGGCCGGCGTCTGGCAGGAACAATCCCGCGAAGAGGCGCAGGAGCGTGGTCTTGCCGGCACCGTCGGGACCGACGAGGCCGGTGACTCGGCCGGCTCCAATGCGCGCGCTCAGGTTGTCGATGGCCGGCGCCGCGAGCTTCGAAGCGTTTGGTCAGTCCCTCGGCGACAATGAGGGCCGATTCGGTCATTGCTCCGCTCCGGCGCGGGGCCAGGGGATCAAACCGCGGAGCCGCTCCCAGAATGTGCGGGTGCGCTTTCGATGCAGGTCGAAGGCGACGGTGACAGGCATGCCCTGGCGGAGGCCGCCGTCGGGTTTGTCGACCAGCACGCGCAGGCGGTAGACCAGGTTGGTGCGCAGCTCGCGCGTCTCGACGGTCTTGGGGGTGAACTCGGCCGTCGGCGAGATGAAGCCGACCCGGGCGGGATAGACATGTCCGGGATCGGAGTCGGTCGTGACGCGCGCCGGCATGTCGGGGCGAATAAGGCCCAGATCGCGCTCGTTGACATAGGTTCGCACCCAGATCGGCCGAGCCAGGGTCAAGGTGAAGACGGTTTCGCCAGGCTGAACAATCGCGCCGCGCTCGCGGGCGCGGGTGAGCATGATTCCGTCGGCGGGGGCGACCAAGTCGGCGTCGGCAAGGCGGCGGTCGGACTGGACGAGCATGGCTTCCTGCTGCCCGAGCATGGCACGGGCGGCGTCAATATCTTCCTGACGCGGCCCGATCTCGGCGAGGCGCAGCGTCGCCTTGGCGTAATTGACGGTTGCCTCACCGACCTTCACGGCTTGCCTGCGTTGATCGAGCTCTTCCTTGCTGATCGCGCCACCGGGAGCGAGCTCTTCACCGCGTTTCAAGTTGGCCCGCGCCAGGTCGAGCGTCGCCTGCTGTTGCCCCAGCTCAGCCCGCGCCTGGGTGATCTCCTCCGGACGCGAACCGTGCACCAGGCGCGCGAGGTTCGCCGCGGCGTTGTCGCTGCGGGCGCGGGCCAGCCGCAGCTCGTCGGCGAAGTAGCGCTTGTCGAGCGTGGCGATGACCTGACCGGCCCTGGCCTCGTCTCCCTCGTCGACGGCCAGGGTTTCGATTCGCCCCTCGACCTTGAATGCGAGGTTGACCTGGCGAACATCGATGTTGCCCTGAAGGACGAGCTGGGCGTCTTCCTCTGTCGGCGTTTGCGATACGGCGTACCAGGCAGCCCCGCCCAGCCCCAGGAAGATCACGACAGCCAGCAATTTGAGCGGGCGTCGGCGCCGGCGTCTGGGCGGTGCTTCGGGCGACTTCTCCGATTGGGCGCGGCCACGGCGTCCTCGCGCCGGGTCGAATCTGGTAGCTTCACCGTGCTTGCCACCGTCATGATAGCCCCTTTTGCGGCGAGGACGTTGCAGCGATGCGCAGCCCATCGGCTCGCAGCCCGTGGAGGAGGAGGTCGAGGTGGGCCCGCAAGACGGAGGGAGCATCCATCGGCCGGTCGTCGTGCGGCCCCAGCGAGTGCTTCCACAGCGCGGTGAAGAGAAGCGGTCCGATCACGCAGAAGACAACGTGATCGATGTCCACCGGTCGGAACGCGCCCTCTTCGATGCCGCGCCGCAGAATGGCCGCGATCAGGCTCATTCCGCGGTGGGCGACGGTGTCGAGATAGAAACGGGCCAGCTCGGGAAAGTTCCCGGCCTCGGCGATGACCAGCTTGGGAATCACGCTGGCGGGCGATGCAACGAAGGCCTCCCAGGTCGCGAGCAGCCGCCCGAGTAGAACCGGCGCGGCGATCGGCTCGGCAAGCAACGCCTCAAGTTTCTCAATGTTCTGCGCCACCGCGCCGCGCACAACCGCCTTGAAGAGGTCTTCCTTGCTGGAGTAGTAAAGGTAGATCGTGCCTTTGGTAACGCCCGCGCGAGATGCCACGTCCTCGAGGCGAGTCGCCGCAAACCCGCGATCACGAAAGCACTCGAGAGCGGCCGCCATGATCTCGGCGGGCCGGGCCCCTTTCCGTCGCCGCCAGCGAGTCGGTGCCTCGATCGACATGCGTTGCACCTGTTGTAAATAAATTACTGGTCAGTTAGTTCAATTTTACTGACTGACTGGTAAGTAATCAAGTGGAACCCAGGCATTGTGACCGAGGGGCTATTTGGTCGTCGCCGTCTTGGTCAAGAGCTGATCGACCTCGTTCCAGAGTTGCTTGAACGCGGTGCGTTCTTCTTCGGACAGCTTGGCCAGCTCCTTTTCGTTTCGAATGCCGGCGAGGTCGGTGTCAACCTTCCAATGCTGCAGCGTCTTAACCACCAGTTCTTTGTTCCCCGGGGCGATCGACATCGAGACCTGCTTCCACGCCGCTAGCTCACCCTCGAGCCAATCGAGAGCCTGCCGGCGGAGCTTGGCCTTGGCCGCGTCATCGAGCGGTGTGGCTTCCTTACTATGGCCCGAGCCGGTTAGAACAGCCGCGCAGGCGGCGTTGTAGGCGTGCTGGGCTTTGCGATCTTTGGCGAGCGCCGGGTCGGCGGCCAGCGCCTCGCCCCAGAGTTGGGCGGCGGTGGCGTGGAGTCCCTTGTCGTACGCCCGCTGGGCAAGCATAAGCCGATCGCGCTGATCCCTCGGCTCTTGATCTCCCTCGATGATCCCCGCCAATCGAGCATCCAGGGCCCGCATCGCCGGGTCAGAATCACGAAGCTTCGCAAGGTCATGCTCGGCCTCGGCCGCGCCCTCGGAGTCGCCGAGCCCTCGGGCTGCTTTGATCAGGTTGATGAGGTGGTTGGCCATGTAACTCCGATAGGTCGGGTTCGCGGGATTGGAGGCCAGAGCCTTCCGCTGCCACTTGACGGCCTCCAGCAGCAGGACCCGAGCTTGCTCGAATCGCTTCGCCTCCATGTCGAAAAGTGCTATGTTATTCAGGGATCCGCCCAGATCGCTCGCGAAATCGGGCGACTCCGGATGCTCTCGCGCCAGCGTCTGCTGGATCGTCAAGGCCGCCTCGAAGGCTTTCAGCGCCTCGGCCGGCTTACCGGTGTTGCTCAGCAGGAGGCCGATGTCGTTTCGGCTGTGCGCCAGCAGGCTCTGGAATATGGTGACAGTGGGGTTCGAGTCGGCCAGCTTCTGCCGTATCGCCAGCGCCGCCTCGTAGGCCTTCATCGCCTCGGCCCGCTTCCCGGTCGCGCGGAGCGTGTGGCCGATGCAGTGGTGGCTGGTCGCCAGGCTTCTCTGGAACATGGTGACGCTGGGGTTCGAGTCCGCCAGTTTCTGCTGGATCGCCAAGGCTGCCTCGTAGGCCTTTCTCGCCTCGGCGGGCTTCCCGCTCGCGCTCAGCACGTTGCCGATCTTTTGGTGTACGTTCGCCAGGCGGTCCTGGAACTGGGTGACGGTGGGGTTCGAGTCGGCCAGCTTCTGAAAGATCGCCAGCGCCGCCTCGTAGGACTCCATCGCCTCGGCCGGCTTCCCGGTGTTGCTCAGCAGGACACCGATGCTGTGGTGGCTGAGCGCCAGGCCGTTCTGGAATTCGGAGAGGCTCGGGTTCGAGTCGACCAGCTTCTGAAAGATCGCCAGCGCCCTTTCGTAGGTCTTCATCGCCTCGGCCGGCTGCCCGGTGTTGCTCAGCAGGATGCCGATTTCGTGGTGGCTGTGCGCCAGGTTACTCTGGAACTTGGTGACAGTGGGATTCGAGTCGGCCAGCTTCTGCTGGATCGCCAGGGCCGCCTCAACGGCGATCAACCCAGCGGCCGGGTTCCCGGTCTTGATCAGCAGCGCACCGATGTTGAGGTGGTTGAGCGCCAGGTTGCTCTGGAACTTGGTGACAGTGGGGTTCGAGTCGGCCAGCTTCTGGTAGATCGCCAGCGCCGTCTCGTACGCCTTCATCGCCGCGGCCGGCTTCCCGGTGTTGCTCAGCAGCACGGCGATGTTGTGGTGGCTGTCCGCCAGGCTGCTCTGGAACCTGGTGAGGTTGGGGTTCGAGTCGGCCAGCTTCTGCTGGATCGCCAAGGCCGCCTCGTAGGCCATCATCGCCTTGGTGGACTTCCCGCTCGCGCTCAGCAGGAGGCCGATTTTGTGGTGGCTGTCCGCCAGGTTGCTCTGGAACTTGGTGTCGGTCGGGTTCGAGTCGGCCAGCTTCTGCTGGATCACCAGCGCCCTCTCGTAGGCCTTCATCGCCGCGGCCGGGTTCCCGGTATCGCTCAGCAGGTTGCCGATGCTGTGGTGGCTGCGCGCAGGTTGTCCTGGCACTCGGTATCGGTGGGGTTCGAGTCGGCGAGCTTCTGCTGGATCTGAAGCGCCCGCTCGTAGGCTTTCATCGCCGCCGCCGGCTTCCCGGTTTCGCTCAGCAGGACGCCGATGCTGTGGTGGCTGTGCGCCAGGCCGCGCTGATAGGAGGTGACGGTGGGGTTCGAGTCAGCCAACTTCTGGTGAATCGCCAGCGCCCTCTCGTAGGCCAAGATGGCCTCGGCCGGGTTCCCGGTGGTGCTCAGCAGGTGGCCGATATTGTGGTGTCGGCGCGCCAGGTTGTCCTGCAGGTCGTTGATGGTGGGGTTCGAGTCGGCCAGTTGTTGCTGGATCGCCAGCGCCCTCTCGTAGGCCGCGAGTGCCTCGACTGGCTTCCCGCTCTCGCCGAACAGGTCGGCGATGCTGTGCTGGCATCCTGCCAGGCCGTGCTGATATTTGGTGACGGTGGGGTTCGAGTCGGCCAGCTTCTGAAAGATCGCCAGCGCCATCTCGTAGGACTTCATTGCCTCCGCAGGATTCCCGGTGGCGGTCAGCAGGGGGCCGCCGTTTAAGTGGCACGCGGCCAGGCTTTCCTGCAACGTCGGGACGGTGGGGTTCGAGTCGGCGAGCTGCTGGAGGATCGCCAGCGATTCCTTAAAAGCGATCAGGGCGTCTTGCTTGTCGCCGATCTCGCTGGTGAGTTGGCCCAGCTCGAGGCAAGCATTGGCCAGCCGAGCCAGCGATTCGGGGCGGGTGTCGCGGTCGGCCTGGAGGCGGTTGCGAAGGGCGCGGAAGAAGTCCAGGGGCTCCTTCAAGAGACGCTTGCGCAGGTCTTCGAGCGCCTCGGCGTTCTTCAACGCCGGCTCATTGGCGACGGCGTCGCGGAACCGCTTCACGGCCTCGATCGCCAGCTTCTCGCGGTTCTCGGCTCGAGTGCGCTCCCGATTGGCCCAGAGGGCCAGCGCGACGCTGATCCCGGTCGCAGCCACCAGCAGCATCGCAAACGCCGAGGCCGTCGCCAAGGCGGTCCGGTGCTTTCTGGCAAATTTCCTGATCTTGTAGGTTGCCGACGGTGGACTCGCCTCCACCGCGTCGCCATCGAGATACGCGCCGGATATCGCGAGCAAACCCGTTGGCCGTCTCGTATCGCCGCGTCCGGTCCTTCTCGAGGCACTTCATTACGATCCAGTCCAGCTCGCCCCGCACCAGCTTCGTCAGCCGCGCCGGCTCCATCTTCCGCTGGGCCGAGATCGAAGCAAGCGCGTCTTTCGATTCGCTCAAACGAGTCGAGGGCTTGGTCGGCTCTTCCTCCCGGATGCGCTTCAGGATGTCGGCGTACGCGGCCTGGCGCAGCTTCGCGCGTTCGAGCGGCGTCGAGCCCGTCAGAAGTTCGTAAAGCATCACGCCGAGCGAGTAGATATCGCTCCGGGTGTCGATATCGAGCGCGCCCATCTCGGCTTGCTCGGGGCTCATGTATTCCAGCGTGCCCATGACCTGGCCGAACTCGGTGAACATCGTCCTTTCGGTCAGGCGCTGGTCGATCGCCTTGGCCACGCCAAAGTCGATCACTTTGGGCATGGGGGTCCCATCGTGGAGCGTGACCAGGACATTCGACGGCTTGATATCGCGATGGATGATCCCCTTCTGGTGGGCGTGCTGGATCGCCTGGCAGACGGGGATGAAGAGCTCGAGGCGTTCCTTGGGCGTGAGGTGGTTCCGGTCGCAGTACTCGGTGATCGGCACACCTTTGACCAGCTCCATCACGAAGAATGGCCGGCCGCTTTCCGTGGCTCCGGCATCGAGGACGCGGGCGATATGGGGATGGTCCATGATCGCCAGGGCCTGGCGTTCGGCCTCGAACCGGGCAATGACCTGGCCCGTGTCCATGCCGGGCTTGATCAGCTTGAGCGCCACCTTGCGACGGACTGGCTTCTCCTGCTCGGCCATGAAGACGGCCCCCATGCCACCTTCGCCGATCTTCTGGAGGAGCTTGTACGGGCCAATCACCGAGCCCGGCCCTCGAGCAGTGGCTGCGGCGGGCGCAGAGATCCGGTCGCGCCGGGCGGCCCTGGCTCCACGGCCTCTCCCGCCGTCGAGGCGGTCCGCTCGGGATCATCTTCGGGCCCGGCGGGATCGACGGCGTCAGCAGTGACATTCAGCATCTCGAGTGCCGGCGACGCTTCCATGAAGCTACCGGCACGATCGAAGGCTTGGAGCAGGGCGTCGACCTCGCTGCGGATGTTGGCATCGCCACCGCAGGCCCGGTCGAGATACGCGGCGCGATCTTCAGGCGAAGCGATCTCGACGGCTTCGTCGAAGATCGATTTCACGCTGTGTTGTTCGCGAGCCACGGAATGTGCCTCCAGCCTGGGGCGGTCGATCCCAGAAGGCAATGCGACGTTCGGGCCCGAATTGTGCCACGACGGCCGGACTTTTTGAAAGAGAGGTGTCTGCGGCAGATGCGCCGGGAGCGATCCCAATCCTTGATTCGACGTTACAGGCCGGATAACATCCAGGCTCGTCGTGCTTGTGCGCATTGATTTCATGGCGAGCCAAGGAGACCCGTCCGATGAATGCAGCTTCGGTGAATCGCCGGCAGTTTCTGGAAGGCAGCCTGGCGTGCGGAGTTTTGATCGGCGCAGGACGAGCCATCGGCGCGCCGGTGCAAGAATCGGGAAAACCGGCAGCCGGCAAGATTGGCGATTTCAAGATTTCGCTGGCCGAGTGGTCGCTGCACAAGGCACTGTTCAGTCACAAGATCGACAATCTCGACTTTCCCAAAATCGCCAAGGAAGATTACGGGATCGAGGGCGTGGAGTTTGTGAACCAGTTTTTCAAGGACAAGGCCGAGGATTCCGCGTACCTCAAGGACCTCAAGAAGAGGGCCGATGACAACGGTGTCACGTGCGTGCTGATCATGATCGACGGCGAGGGGGACTTGAGCGACACCAAGCAGGAAGCCCGGACGAAAGCCGTCGAAAACCACAAGAAATGGGTGGACGCGGCGGCTGCGCTGGGGTGCCACGCGATTCGCGTCAACACGGGGCATCATTACAGCCCGACGGATGTGGGAACGGTCGCCGAGGCTTGCGGACTGCTCACGGACCATGGTGCCAAGAGCGGGATCAAGATCATCTGCGAGAACCATGGCGGGCCATCGAGCAACCCGGATGCGCTCATCGCCCTCATGAAGGCCGTGAATCGGTCCGACTTCGGCACGCTACCCGACTTCGGGAATTTTCCGCAGGAAAACGGGAAATACACGATCGACATCTACGACGCGATCGCCCGGATGATGCCGTATGCCAAGGGCGTTTCGGCCAAGAGCTACGATTTTGACAGCTCGGGCAAGGAGACGAAGCTCGACTTCGCGGATCATGAAGATCGTCAGCGACGCGAACTATCACGGCTTCGTCGGAATTGAATATGAAGGCAGCACGCTCTCGGAGCCCGACGGCATCCGCGCCACCAAGAAGCTGCTCGAATCGCTGCGCGGCAGTACTTATCAGCCCAGCGCGTGAGTTTTGATGTTCGCTGTTCCTCTCCTTGCCCCGAACGGGGCAGTCACAAAACAGCCCAGGGCAACGCCCTCGTTGTTACCCACAAGTTTTGGGTTCGTCTTGGCAAATTGTACAAGATAGGCGATTGTGAAAGCTCACGGATGGGCTAAAGGATGACACGAGTCAATGGAGTGACACATGCTCGCACCTTGGGCAGTGGATGAGGTTGCAGAGGCGAATTTCGGGGACAAGCGTTTGGACGCTCGAGTGGCAATTCTGTTGTCCGACGCTTGGGGACCGACCCGGTCCTGAGCATACCCGCCGCTTGTGGCGGGCAAGCCGAAATGAAGGCCGCCTATCGGTTCTTTGACAACGAGAAAGTCACGTTCGAGAAAGTCCTCGAACCTCACATCGAGAAGACCAAGGAGCGGATGGCCGCAACAGAAGGATGTGTTGTTGGTGCAGGACACGACCGAGGTCGACCTGACGCGGCCGGAACAGGAGGTGGAGGGTGCCGGTGAATTGGATGGCCCGCGCCGGGGAGTCTTGTTGCACGAGATGCACGCCTTCACTCCGGACGGATTGCCTCTGGGAACCGCATGGGCCGAGGTGTTGAATCGAACCGAGGGGGTCTCGCATGAGACGCATGAAGAGAAATCACGCAAGCGGAAGGAAAAGCCTATCGAAGAAAAGGAGAGCTTCCGTTGGCTCAGCGGCCTGCGGGAGGCGCGAAAGCTTGCCCAGGAAATGCCTGAAGTCCAATGCATCATGCGTAGCCGACAGCGAAGCTGACATTTACGAGCTGTTTGCCGAACCACGAGGCGAACAGCCTGTGCATTGGCTGATTCGCGCCTGCCAGGATCGGGCGATTTCTGGCAATCCCGGGCACCAGCTACGTGGCGAGACACTGGTCACGCCGATGCTCTACAGCGTCGAACTATTAATTCGCGGGCGGAAAGCAAAGACGGCGGCCGAAGATCGATCTCGAAGGCAGAACCGTGAAACCCGGCGAGCGACGGTGGAAGTCCGGGCGACGAGCGTGACGCTCCGGCCACCACCTCGTTCCGATCGCAAACTGCTGCCGGTGACCGTGAACGTCGTGCTCGTGCGTGAGGCGAACCCACCGGCGGGCGAAGTCCGGGTGGAGTGGATCCTCGTCACGACCCTGCCGATCGAGACGCTGGAGCAAGTGCGGACGATCGTGGAACACTACTGTGTTCGATGGAGTATTGAAGTTTTCTTCCGAACGCTGAAGTCGGGCTGTCGCATCGAGCACCGACGTTTCGAGCATATCGACCGGGTTATGCCCGCCGTGGCTCTATACATGATTGTCGCATGGCGCACTCTTTTCGTTTGTCGCTTGGGCCGAAGTTGTCCCGACATCGACTGTGAGGCCATATTCGAGCCGTCGGAATGGAAAGCGGTGTGGATGGCGGTGTATCGAAAGCAACCTCCAAAGGAGTCGCCGCGGCTCGCGGAAATGGTCCACCTTGTTGCAAGCGCTAGGTGGATACGTCGAGCGACCGCAAGAGCGAACCCGGTACGCAATCCCTTTGGATCGGCCTCCAGCGGGTGCACGACTTGGCGTGGGCGTGGGATACGTTTGGCCCAGGGGCGAATGCCAGCCCCGGCTAACTTGTGGGTAACAACGAGGGCAACGCCCTGGGGGACTGCCGCTCGCTAATCGGCGAGCGATCCGAGGATGAACAAGCCGGCCGTACCGGCCATCACCAGCAAGCCGATCACGAGCCCCAGCACGGGGAATGTCTTCTTGTCGTCGCGCTGAAACAGCCCGGCGACGCCGAGCGCGAGACCGACCAGGCAGAGGAGCATGCCTCCCAGTATTCCCAGACCGATCACCGCCGCCTGGGGCGAGTTCTCATCCATGCCTCCCGGCGTGGACGTTTCGAGAATCCCGGCCCAGACAACAAAGACAAACTCGATAAAGCCCGCGAAGCACGCGATCGCGAACGAGGCGATGCCCAGCCCCGAGTGCTCGGGCTCGTCATCGTCATCGTCGTCGTCATCATCGTCGTAGTCGGTCACGAAACGGGTCATTGGGGGTGTCCGCAGGCTTAAGAATCGTTGATCAGGCTCGTCCCTGCCAATGGCCCTGCTGGCGTTTCGAGTGTGAGACCGAGATCACGCGAGTAGTGTTTCCATCGAACCGATACACCAATCGGTTTCAGCCTCGGGATGGACCTCGACCTCAATCAACCGAGCGTCCTTCTAGCCGTTGCCGAACTCGTGCTCGAACGACCGGCCATGGTGTTGTCTGGACATTGCCCGAATCGATTTCCGCGGATCGGCGATTGATTTCAAGTAGCAAGTCCGGATCGAACGGGAGTTCGCCTGCGTGGTCCTGAGAAGCCAACGGTGCATCAGCCAAGTGCAAGCGTTCTTCTTCCGGTAATGTCAACGCAACTTGGAGAAGTTGTTGGGCCGCAGGGCTCATTGCTGGGCCGTCCCTTCCATAAGGTTTCAATGCCGGAGCTCATGCTATCTTACTTCGTGCCGCGGTCGAAGTCGAGCCGCCGTTGAACTGGCATTCAAGCGGGGTTGGGATTCTTCAGCGGCACGATCACCAGACGAAAGGCCATTCCCGCGAATGCGCCCGCGAAGGCGATCGCAAACGCCAGCAACGATCCATAGTTGCGGTGCACGCGATGCCCAGCAATGGAATCCACAGTCCCACGGCCAGCGCCCAGAGCCACGGGCGGCTCGGCCCGGCGGCCCCCAGGATGCCGCAGGAAACCAGAATCGCAGCCACAGTCACGCCCGTATCATCCCAGTTCGGCCGCGAATCGACATAGGTGATTCCAGCGCCAATCGCCAGCGAGGCCACGAATAGCACCATGTTCATCGACCAATCCTCCCGTTCGAGCGGCTAAAGAACTTTGCAACGCAAAGTATTTTACGAAAGAGAGGTTGTCTGTCAAGTGGGCGGTTGGTGGGAACGCGGATGGAAGTGCGAATGGCGATTGGTTTCCGCGATCAGTTTTTTGGGAGCGTCTTCGATGTCGTGCCGGGATTTGTGTGACATGCCATGCACGATGTTGAAGCGGATGGCATTACAGGGCACGATTCGGCCGAGGGCTTGAGTACCAGCGTCGCGGCGCTGCCGGCCGGTCGCTTCGGAGAGCCATGGCAATCGATGCAACTGGCTTTGCCTGGTGAGTTCAGCAGCCACTGGGCGGTCTGAACTGGCGTCAGCAAGGGACACTTTCCGAGCCGGACGAGCGGCAGCACGATCATCGTCAGGACAGCAATAACGGCGACAAGAGCCATGAGTGCGGAGATCGTGAATCGAATCGCGGGAATCGTCTTGGTCGCATGGGCATCCTCGCGGCAAAACCAGCGCGCCACGGCCGGCGCGACGATCTCAGATCTGCTTGAAGGTCACAATACCAGCGGGGGGCACCAAGAGCCAAGCCGGCGGCCGTGAAGCTGGTTCCGTACGTCGAGAATTCTTCCCAGCCGCCGCGCGAGACCTGCTCCGCGACTTGATATTCGGTTATCCCGCCGTAAGTCGAACCGGGAAAGACGCTGTTCCACGAAAGATTCACCTGCGTTGGACCCGCCGGGTTCGCCGACAAAGTCGGAGCAGTCGCTAATGTGAGCATGGTTTCGACATTTGACGTTGTAAGCCCCCAGGCGCCGAGATCACTTACCTTGAATTTGTAGTAGCTGTCGGCGGCAAGCGAGGGCGTCTCGAAGGTTGTGCCGGTCGTGTTAGAGACCACCTGCCAGGCGGACCCGGTCGATGCATCCTGTTCATAGACGATATAGCTGGTGGCGCCGGGTGCACTGTTCCATGAGAGATTTACCTGAGCCGGGTAAACCAGACTGGCACCGAGCGATAGGGGCTCGGGCAACGTGGTGATGGTTTGAGGGTTCGCCCAGCTCACTCCCCACGAGCCGACCACGCCGACCTTGAAGGTGTAGGGCGTGTAGGGCGAGAGTCCGGTGATCGACGCACTCGTGCCACTGATCAAGCTTGCCGCATACGACCAGGTGCCGTTGGCTGCCTCCTGGTCGACCACGTAATCCGCTCCACGGACCACGTCGCTCCGGGAGACGTTAACCTGAGTGGGGGACGCTGCGGTGAGCGTGAAGGGGGGCCCGCGCCGAGCGTCGTCACGGTCTGAGAAGCCGACGCGGTCGTCCCCAGGCTGTTAGATGCGGACATCTGAAAGCGGAATCGGAAGAAAACAGTCTCAGACCGTGAAAAAGCGCGCACATTGCCACGGCGAGGCCGATCTGACTCGACTTTTTTGTCCTCAGGCTTTTTTCTGTATTCTGTGTTCATATATTCAGTAGCCCCTCGGGCGGCAGAGGCGCGGAGCGAGGCGATGCGTGGATTTGCCCTCGGCCGCATTTCGTTTAGCCATTTGGCGTTGATTGGCTCAAACGAGCTCGACAGGGATCTGGCTGTACGTGCATGGCCATCCAGGCTAACTGGACATCCGAGTCGAGACCCACGGTCCGACTCACGTCCCGTTGGCTTCCGCCTGGAGAATTCGAAGTGTCTAACACCCGAGAATCGCGGCCCGCCGCTGGTCGGTCCGCCACGCCACAATGTTAGACCGGCCGGCCCCGACACTGGTTCGCTTCATCGACCGCCCTCCGATCACTTGACCTCATGATCCTCGCGGATCCCACGAGACCGCCGGTCATCCAAGGGACGGGAGGGTTGCGGAAGATCCGATTTACTGGGCGGAAGTCGGCTCGCGGCAAGAGCAGCGCGTACCGGATTTGCTATGCGTACTTCCCGCGGTTCGGCACGGTCGCTTTGGCGATCGTCTTTGGCAAAGCGGAAATCATTGATCGCGATGAGGAGGGCAAAGACCCAGCCCATGCCGTAAATGATGACAGCGATGACTGGCGCCATTTGCGGTCACGTTCACCGGAAAATGTTGATCCGGCCGACGCCAACCGGGCACCGCTTGGTCGCAATGTCAGTCCACGCCACCCGATGGCTTCATCGATTGTTTATGCCTCGCTCCATCTACTCAGTCTCTCGGTACGAATGGCCGCGGGCATGTCGGCTCGTTCAGCGCAGAGTCCGCAGCACCAGCCATCACCACAGTGAATTCTCCGCAGCAATCTCCCCGCGACCGCCCCGACCTGGTATAGTAACGACCATGGATGCCATCAGCCTGCAAGACTTGCAGCGAGACCCCGCCGCCATCCTCGATCGCGTCGCTGCCGGGGAACGTCTCGTTGTCTCCCGTGGGGGCCATCCTGTGGCCGAGTTCATCCCGCTGGCTCCGTCCGTCCGTGGGCTGCGGCCGTTCGGGCTGGCCGCCGGGTCGTTCACTGTGCCGGCCGACTTCGACGCCCCTCTGCCCGATGATCTCCTCCGGGATTTCGAGGGGCGATGAGGCTGCTGCTCGACACCCACATCTTCCTCTGGTACATCACGGCCGACTCGAGGTTGCCCGCGCCCTTCCTGGGCGCCATTCGGGATCCGACGAACGAGGTATATTTGAGTGTCGCCTCGATCTGGGAAGCGGTCATCAAACACGGTCTGGGTAAGTTGCACCTGCCCGCACCACCGGCCGAGTATCTGCCGCAGCAACGGGACACTCATGGCATCGCCACCCTGACGATTGACGAGGGTGCGATGCCACATCTCGCCGGCCTACCCGCGCTGCATCGGGACCCATTCGACCGGCTGCTAATCGCCCAGGCGCTCCAGCAAGGGTTGACGATCGTCACTGTCGACACGGAGTTGCTGGCTTATGGGGTGCCACGGCTCGCCCCAGCCTAACGATCAGGTCGATCCAGGTGCGGCCGACGACGCGAGGGGTTGGGTCGCTGAAGAGATACTGCTCCGGAATGAACCCATCGCACCACAGCGAGCGGAGCCGGCGCTCCGATCTCCCGGCGAACTCGCGGCAGACGCGGTGTTATTGTTGACCAGGCGGTAGGTGCTCCTCGTTAACGGTCGGCGAATTCCGCCTAACGCTCGGCATCAGTTGGAGCCCGCGCAGCGGGTCCGCTGCAACTGTTTGTCAGGCGAGAATCGCGACCGTCTTGCAGTCCTCACTGCGATGCAACTTGATCAGGTTAGATTTTCGCTTTCGCGAACTTCACAACACCCTTCCCGCCGTCGGCCTCGCCGTCGAAGATCGTGAAATAGCCATTCATCAGCGGCAGGCCCAGGATCACGAGCCCCGGCTGGCCGACTGTGATCGCCGGCGCAGCAAAACCAGCCTGTTGCGAATTCACCTGCCAGTAATTGGACGGCGGCACGTCGAGTTTCACGTCGCCTGCGTCGCTTTGCAGCACGAACGTGATCGTGGGCCATGTGCCGAGCTGTAAGTCGGACATGGAAACGAGCTGGCCCTGTTGAATCGCATTCGAGAGCAGCGTTTTCTGGTGGGCCGGGAACTTCGAGAGAATCGCCGCCAGCAACGGGGGACTGATATTCAGGCTGTTCGTCCCGCTATCGATGATCGAATTGGACGGCATGCCCTGCGGGCCCTTTCTGTGAGCCGCGAGCGGAGAGGAAGAGCCGACGATCACGGCCTTGAGGTTCGTGTTGTACCACTCGTCGGACAGCACCTTCACGGACTGGAACGTGCCCGTATACAGATCGGTGCTCTCTTCCCCGCCGCCAACAATCATCCAACCCTGATTCAGCGGGTCATTAGCGTCCCCCGCGCCCACGTGGACGAACGAACGGCGAGTGTAGAAGGAAATCCGGTCCGAGACAATGCCCGACTCCGAGAGCTGCGTCAGGAAAGGAACGAGGTCGGTTCGCGTGCCGTTGCGCACTTGCACAGCGGTGAAATGATGCTGGGACGTGTCCTGGGGCATCTGAAACGCGTCGTCGAGCGGTGCGTATGCCAGGCCGAGGATGCCATCGGTCTGCCCGAACATGTCTGCTGTCGCCTCGTAGGCGACGGCGACGTTTCCGGCTTGTAGCGTGGCGGTCGCATTGCCAGTGCCGACGGTCAAGGGCGATTTGATGACCGCGCCGGTAAAACTGCTCTGGTCGCCGAAGGAATCGGTCTGCGCGAGGTTGGTGGATTGATCGCCGTCGGCGAAGTCCGGCGTATACTTCGTCCCGTCGACGGCCAGCGCACTGCTGCCGGTGTCGAGGAGGACGTTCATTGGTTGCTTTTTCGGCCCGACAAGAACGACGCCCGTGTAATCACCGCCGGCAAAAACGTTCGTGATCGGGATGCGGACGATGGTTGCCATGGGGAAATCTCCTTGGGGGTTGTTGCGGTCAGCTTGCGTCGGTAGTACGGCGTGACGTATGGTCCATGCACGCGGTCGTCGATCCACGTGAATATCAGGAATGAGGCGAGCAACCCGAAGGCGCGTCATTCAGAGAAAAACGCTGTGCAACTTCATCGCGACCCTCGAATCGGGCGGCCAACGCCACGGGTCAGCGGCGCCGCGTTCTCGGGTGTCGGGAATTCGCAGACGAAGTCGCCGGGGCCTGGCCGTGGCACGCAGTCGTGTGTCGTCACAAACCGTCATGCTCGCCGGTCTCTTCGCAACGGCGGGCTAGCCGGCAGCCACGCGACGCAAAAGCCATTCGGCCGTTGAGCCCCATGAGTACCTGTCTTCTCGACTCGACAGGTTGGCGACGTCACTCAGCAGCGGATTCACGTCCACACCCGCGGCTCGCGCGGACTGGATGAGATCGTCAAGCCAGAGCGTCGCGTCGCGCGGATCGCGACCCTGATCGAGAATCGAGAAGTGAAGGAGATGCTCGCGAAATCCAGCGGCGGTGGTTCTCGGTACCGCAAGCGTTGCGGCCCACGCGAAAGACGAGAATCTCCTGAATAAACTCCGAATCGCGGTGCGCGCAGCATCGTCGCCGTTCGCGTACGTGTGGACGAACCTCTGTAGCAGTTCCTGGGCGGCGGGCTTCACTCCCGCTTCGTCTAGCGGGCTCGAACTCTGCAAGTTGGCTAGCCAGTTGGGGTCGCTGATATCTACGGGCCGCGTGGCGATGGGCCGCAAGCGTTCGTCGATCGCGCGAATGAGGGGCAGCCACTGGTCTTCAGCGAACATCAGGGTCTCTCGTCCGGCGAACAACCAAGCTCAGCAGACCCGGCCACGGACCACCAAGCATCGAGATTGGGAAAAGCGTGGCCCGTGGCCGGGGCCCGCTGCAGCGAGCCGGACAGGCGCGGCCTTGGCAACGTGTCACCGCTTATACTCGGTCTCGTCCTTCAGCTTCTCGACCTGGGCTACGACGGTTCGATAGATCGGCACAACATCGACATCGCGCCCGTCTTCAACTCGCTTTGAGATCATCGTCGTCGGAAAGACGATCACGCTCGTATTCGGATATTGCAACGCGAGGTCTCGCCCATATTCGTCTTCAACCACGACCAACTTGAGTTGCATGGGTAAACCCTTGGCGACGGGTGGGGCCGCCTTCGGAGTGGAGTCAGAGCATCCCGAAAGCAGCAAGAGCAGAACGGGTAGACGTGGACAGTTCATGATTGCCCCTCGCCGTATAACGACGTAGATAAGTGGCCCGCGGCCGCTGCATTGGGTGACCTCGGCGGCTTCACGGCCGGGGTTGATGGCTGCGGGACCAGCTCCGTCTCGGTCACCTCCTCCTCAGGGATTGCCATTGCCCCGGGTGGGCGCGGGCATCGGGCCGTCGACCTCAACCTCATTGACCAGGAGCAGGTCGACGATGCTGAACTTCTCGTCGTCGTGATAGACGATGACCGTGCGGCCGGAGGGCGAGTGCGACATGAACTCGCTGTGGGGGACGTGCAGGGCTCGCCCATCGGCCATGTGGATAGTGAAGGGACGGAAGGGCCGTGCCTGATGGACATTACGAAGCTGCTCGATGGTCATCGGTGTCCTCGACGATAGTACAGATCGCCGCAGCGTGTGCGGCGAGCAGATTGTACCACAGAGGGTTTGCCGCATGCGACTCGGTACCAAGCCGCCTGACACCCAGGTTCAGGTCGCCGCCGCCAGGCGGGTCTGCTGCATCGCGTCGCTAGACATCGGACGACTCCACGCACGCGTCCTCGGAAGTCGACGCCCGTTCTCCCACCGCAGGCAGACGCTCCCGATACGCGGCCACAATCTGCTCGACCGTCCGCGACGCCCAGTGGGCGATCTCCTCATCAAAGCGGCCGCGACGGCTCGCTGAGGTAGGCCTCGAGCTCCGGGCGGCTGACGCCTTTGACTTGGCCCAACCGCCAACCGGTATCATGACGCAACGCCGCATACCAGGCATCAACGTCTGGCGAACCGATGCTGTATGCCATTACGCTGCCCCGACCGTTGGGCGCCGAGCGGGATGAGAACCAGAGGAAGACGGCCGACCGGCCGACGTCGGCGATGCGACGGTGCAGGTTCTTGGCGCTGTGAGCCCGTTCGGTCCGGTGGACGAGTTGTGCGGGCGCCTGCTCCTCGAAGTCGCCCCGAGTGGTGCGGCAGAAGTAGTGCTGAGTGACGACCCGATTGGGTGTGAACGGCGGAAAGGTGATCTGCTCCTGTCTGAACTCATCGAGTGCCGTGTGGATCAAGAGCCCTCCTTGAAAGGCGACACGGCCGATGCCCGAGTAGCGGAGCCACTTGTGATCGAACCAGTTGGCGATGCGCACGAGGTAGAGCTCCTCCGGCCGATGCCGCCCGATCAGACCGGCGATGATGCGATCGACGCAGGCGAGGAACGCCGGATCGTCGTCAGGTTCCGCGAACGTCTCCGGGGCCATTGGGAGGCTTGAGGAAGATCCGATTTGCCGGGCGGAAGTCGGCTCACGGCAAGAGCAGTGCGTACCGGATTTGCTATGCGTACTTCCCGGAGTTTGGCACGATCGCCTTGGCGATCGTCTTTGGCAAAAATGAGAAAGCTGACTTGAACCAAGCTGATCGACGAGCGATCGCGACCATCATCGAGGCCTACCAGAAGGAACTCGAGACGGAGTTTGGTCGAAGGCTGGCCCGTGATCTGAACTAGGAAGAGGGGAAGACAATGAATGAAGGGCGCGGCAATAGCACCAGGACCCACGCAAAGAAGAAGAAGCAAAGGTCCGAGCGAGAGCGCTCTCGCGCACAAAAGCTCTCGCCCGCCGGTGCGCGGATTGTCTCGGCGTTTGAGGAGGCAATCGACGCAATGAGAGGCGCCGAACCATGGGAACGGCGGCTTACGGTCCGCACCTACCATGCCGAATTCGTCCGTCCCGCATATGGCCCCGATGACGTGCGCCGGGTGCGCAGCCTGCTGCGAATGAGCCAGGTCGTCTTCGCGCGGTTTCTGGGTGTCGAGCCGAACACCGTCCGCTCTTGGGAACAAGGATCCCGCCCGCCCAGCGCGATCGCTCGGCGGTTCATGGGAGAGATTGAAGCGGACCCGGTGTATTCGCGCAAGCGAGTTGGGAAAAGTCTTGTTGAGTAACGCTCGCCCGGCGCGCGTCGCCCCGCAAAAGGAGACGAGGCGCAAACCACAGCGAGAGACGGAAACCAAGCTCGCCTTTATACTTGCGCGGGAGAAGCCAATTCGCTCTGTGGCGCAGCCCTGCGAAATGGCCGGTCTGTTTGACATAACTTAAGGTGGTTGCTCACTTGACTCGCCACACACCGAAGCCAATGCGGTCTTGCGGTCGGATAAGAAGCAAAACCCGGCCGGTCGCTCGTCAACGCCGGGGTTGACCTGAAACGAGTTACGTCGTATGGTACGCACTCAAGCGACGGTGCACGAGCCCGTAACGCAGCCGACGATCGTGTCTCATCCTTCTCCGATCAACCAAGTTGCATTTGCAGTCGCAGGATGCGCGGCCTGGCGTGAGGGATGGAACCCTTGACGATCGATCGCACGCACATTCTGGTCCTGAACTACAACGGCCGCGCGTTGCTCGAGCAGTGCTTGCCGAGCATCATCGAGGCAGCCGCGCAAGCGCCCGTGCCGTGTGCTGTCACCGTCGTGGACAACAGTTCGACGGACGGATCAAACGAGCTGGTGGCGACGTGCTTCCCCTCGGTCGGATTCACATCCGAGCCCAACCGGGGTCTGGCCTCGTTCAATCACGTGCTCGAGCGGCTGCAAGAACCCGTGGTCCTGCTGCTCAATAACGACGTCAAGCTTGATGCGAACGCGATCGGGCCCCTCCTGCACGTCTTCGAAACGCGAGACGACGTCTTCTTTTCGGCGCCGTGCTGCTGGACGTTTGACGGCCGCACGTACGAAGGGATGCGCACGCGGGTGCGCAGGCCGGTTTGGCCTGGTTCAGGGGATGAGCAGGGTGCCGGGATTCGAAGGCGTGATCGACCGGGAAGATCTGACGGCCGCGGCGGGGCCCGTGCTGGCGATCGATCGGCGGCGGTTCCTCGAGCTGGGCGGGTATGACCCGATTTACTTCCCGGGGCGAATCGAGGATCTCGACCTGGGCTTTCGCTCGTGGATGGCGGGCTTTCGCGGCTACTACGTGCCCGAATCGGTCGCTTTTCACAAGGGCTTCGGCACCTTCGAGCCGGAGCTGGGAAAAGCCCAGTGTGATGAGCTGGCGAGCCGCAACACGCTGATCTTCATGTGGAAGAACATGGGCGGAGCTCGATTGATGCTTCACTTCTTGTGGCTGCCGGTCCGCCTGTGCGGATCTCTGCTGCGTGGGCGGACTGTTTTTGTCCGGGGGTTTCTGGGGGCGCTCGAGCGCGTGCAGCAAGTGCTCGAGGGTCGTCGCGCACTGGCGGTCGGGCAGGGGCGATGGACCGAGCGGCAAGAGGCGTTCTTCCGTCGATTCGAGTGGTGAAATCGGGAGCCCAGCCCACGGATGGGTGGTCTCAACAGGCATGGAGGCGTTTGTTTGATGGCGGGCCGGGTACTCCACCTTGTGATCGATGCGCGGCCGCGCGGGCTGCGCGGGCCGCTCGCCACCGAGATGGTTCTCGGCAAGAGCGTGCTCGGTCACCTGCTGGAACTCGCCGACCGGATCGCGCCGCAACAGGAGCCGCTCGTCATTCACGCGCGCGAGGAAGAGCACACGCGGCTGCGCGAGCTGGCGGGGCCCTCGGTACGCCGCGGGGTGCAGCTCGTGTGCGGGCCGCCGCGCGCCGATGCCGTGGTGCTCAAGACGGATTGCTACTACGATGCCGGGCGGCTCAAGCGGGTGCTGTCGCGCGGAGGGTCGCCGGAATCGGCAGTCCTGTGGCGGCTGGACCGGCCCGAGACGCTGGCGGTCGCCGACGAAGAGCTCTTGCGGCGGCGAACCTATCAGCCGCTGGGAAAGTACTGGGCCTTTCCGCTGGCCGAGCGCCTGGCGGAATGGCTCAAGCTGACAGCGGTGCGGCCCAACACCGTGACGCTTGCGAGCGCGGGCCTGATGTTTTCAGGGGCGGCGATCACCAGTGGCGGCTTCTCGGGCCTCGGTGCTCAGGCGGCGGTGGCCTTTTGCCTGGCGGCTGCTCTGGTGCTCGACACGGCCGACGGGCGGCTGGCCCGGCTGCAAGGCACGAGCTCGGCCTTCGGCCGATGGCTCGACCAGGTGCTCGACGAGCTGGCCGACATGGTGCTGCACGCGGCCATCGCCTGGGCGGCCTTCTGCCGTGACGCCCATCCAGGCTGGCTCTTGCTCGGCATGCTTTACGCCTCGTCCAAGTACCTGTTTCAGGTTCAGTCGCTGCTGGGCGAGGAGCTGGATGACGAGCTGGGACGCTCAGCCCGCTCCGGCGGCTCTGGCGTGGCGGGCGCGAAGATCGGTGGCTCACATCGACTGCGAGAAGGGTTGGTTGCTCTCGTGCGTTTGATCGGTCACGCCGATTTGCGGTGGCACCTCTGGATCGTTCTGGCCCTCTTCGGCCGGCTCGAGCTGGCACTGGCGGCCTACGCGGCTTACTTCGCCCTGCGGGCATTCGGCGGTGCCTTGCGGAAGGGGGTGCGGTATGCCTGAGCCGCGCGTCTCCGTGCTGACCGTGGCCAAGAACGAGGCGCACAACATCGGGGATTGCCTGCGCGCGGCGAGCTGGGCCGACGAGCGGGTGGTGGTCGTGGATCAGGCGAGCCGGGACGCCACGCGGGAGATCGCCGAGAAGATGGCCGACGTCGTGATCGTGCGCCCGTTTGACGACTTTGCCAGCCAGCGCAACTGCGGGCTCGAGGCGGCGTCCGGCGACTGGGTGCTGTCGATCGACGCCGACGAGCGCGCAACGCCGGCCCTGGCAGAGGAAGTGCGGCGGGTGATTGGCGAAGCGGGAAGCGCCCGGCGCGGATTCCGGGTCCCGATCCGCAGCGTGATTCTGGGGCGTCCATTCGGTTATTCGGGAACGCAGCATGACCTGCCGCTACGGTTGTTTCGCCGCGGCAGCGGGCGCTGGATCGGCCTGGTGCATGAGACCGTCGAGCTGGAAGGCCCCTGTGGTACGCTCAAGAACTGCGCTCGGGCATCATACGTTGCCGAGCGTGCAGGTGTTTCTGAGCAAGATCGATCATTACACGACGCTGGAAGCCCGCAGTGCGGTCGAAGAGCGGCGCGTTTTCAGGACAAGCGACGTGACGCTGCGGCCGGTATGGACATTTTTCAAGCTTTATATCTTCAAGCAAGGATTTCGCGACGGGGTTGAGGGCTTCCTGTTCTGTGTGCTTTCGGGAGTATCGGCGGCGGTGCGGGCGTGGAAGGTTCGCGAGCTCTATGCCCGAGGGAGGGCCTCATGATTGTTGAGCATGAGGCTGTGGTGGGCGGCCGGTTCGATGCGCTGGCCGTGCGTTTCAAGCGCGAGGTCGCCTCGGACGACTCGCGGCTCCTGGCGATCCTCGAGCGGCTGGGGCCCCTCGAGGGCCGCCGCGTTCTTGACCTGGGTTGCGGCAAAGGGCGGTTTGCGCGGAGCTTGATCCAGCGCGGAGCGGAGGTTGTCGGCCTGGACCTTTCGGCCGGAATGCTTGCCGATGCGGGTGGGCTCCTGCGGGTGCGGGCCTCGGCCGCGCCGGCTGCCGTTTGGCCGGCGAAGCTTCGACGCGGTGCTGGCGGTCGAAGTCTTTGAGCACCTGGCGCCTGAGTCGGTCGATCGCGTGTGTGGGGAGGTTCTGCGGGTGCTCGAGCCGGGAGGAACGTTCGTGGTCGTCGACAAGAACGCGTGGTCGTGGAATTCCAGCCGCCCCTGGCTGCCGAGCGTCGTCGTGAAATGGATCGATGAGCGCCGGGGCTTGTGGATGTACGGGCCGGGCGATCCGGTGCGCGAGCGGTGGTTCCGGCCGCGCGAGCTCAAGCGGCGGCTGTTGCGGTGGTTTCCAGTGGTGCGAGTGCGGCATCTGCTTTCCCGCGGCGAAGCCGGCCGGTTTCCATTTCAGTGGGTGCCGGCCTCGCGGCTGTTTGTTCTCTGGGCGGCAACGGCGCCGGGGGTGCCATCGTGACCGAGCATTCTTCACACAAGCTGGCGTCGCTGCCGCTGCTCTTGTGGAAGACTCCGCCGGGGCTGGCGCTGATTCTGGCGCAGGAGGGGGTGCCGTTCGAGACCGTGAAGGACCCTCACCCTCTTTCGTTCCGCGCGAGCCGGTTTGTGCTCTTTGACGCTCAGACGGCGGCGGCCGGGTCGATCCAGCCGCTCCTGGAGAGGACGCACGTCTTGTTCGACGTCGACGAGCTCCGCCGCGGCGAGGCGACTGATCCCTTCGCGGCGCTCGTCGATTGCAGCACGGGGCTGGGCTCGTGGACGTTTGAGGGATTCACGGTCTCCGAGCGAGTGGCCCGGTATGCGAAGGGTTGGCTGCGCCGTCGTTTGATCTCCCGGCTGCGCGACGCGGTGACCGGGGCGGGTGGCGTCTGGATGCGCGTTTCTCCGTTTCCTTATCCTTATCGCTCGGGCTTCAGCTTCCGGGCTGACCTTGATGAATCGGTGCCCGAGGACTATCACCGGTTTGCCGCCGCGCGGGGGTCGCTCGGGCCGTGCAGCACTCATTTTGTCAGCACCTATGCTTACACGCATCACCAGTCGGTGCTCGATGACCTGAAGCAGCACGACACCCAGTCGCACGGACATTTCCATCACGTGTACCGCGAGCCGGAACTGAATCGGGTGAATCTGGAGCGGGCTCACCGGATCTTGAGCGGCTCCGGGTTTGAGCCGGTGGGGTTTGCCGCGCCGCACGGTCGATGGCACGCGAGCCTGGACGAGCAGCTTGAAGATCTCGGGTATCTCTACTCGTCGGACTTTCAGATCGGTTACGACGATCTGCCGTTTTTTCCGTGGCGGGGCGACCGATTCTCACGCGTGCTGCAGGTGCCGGTTCATCCGGTGTGCGAAGGGCTGTTCCTGGAGGCCGGAGTCGAAGAGCCGGAGCTGATCGGCGAGTATTTCCGGCAGGTGATTTCGGCGCGGCTGGATGCCGGTGAGCTGGCCGTCATTTACGGCCACCCGGAGCGCCGGCTTGGCCGGATGCCCGAAGTGATGAAGGCGATCGCCGGCGCGGTCGAGGGCCGGACGCTGGTATGGCGAGCGTCGTTTTCGGAGATTGCGAGGTGGTGGCGCTGGCGGGCCGAGCGGCGATGGCTGGTGATCCCGCGCGAGGACGAGCGAGTGGAGATCCAGTTCGATGAATGGGACACGGAATATCCGCTTGCCGTGGACATTCAGCGCGGTGCGTTCCAGTGCTCGATCCCGGTCACGGGCCCGCGGGTGTCGCTTGGCCTGCGCGAGCTGGTGTACGAGCGAAACGGGCCGGACGAGGATTCTCTGCAATTCCCCTCGATCGGGGCCCGCGCGCTCTCTTTCAAGCGCGCCGTCAAGTCCGCGATCGACTGGGAGACCGTGACGCCGCTCGACCAGATTCCGCGGTCGTCGATCGGGAACCGCGTGAAGCGCGGACTGAGGTGGTGGAAGCTCAAGCGAGCGGGGGCTTGCTCATGACTCTTCCTGAGGCGAATGCGGTGGTCGAACGGGCGGGCTCCTCCGGCCAGTGGCTGCAGTCCCATTGCCGGGGCCCACTGGCGGCTGGCGACGTGATCCTGCACGCACCTTCGTTTGCATTCCAGGCGCCCGGCGGGGGCGAGAATCAATTGATCCAGTCCGGCCGGCACCTCGAAGAGCTGGGAATCCCGGTCCGGCTGTTCTGCGCCTGGACCGATCAACTGGAACAAGCGCGGCTGCTTCATCTTTTCGGGATGTCGCGGGAAGGGCTCGAGCTGGCGCGGGTGGCCAAAGCTCGCGGAATCCCCGTCGTTCTGTCGCCGATCTGCTGGTACGAGCCGCGCGCGATGGCGGCGCTGGAACCGCTGGCGATCCGGAAGATTGCGAGCCTGGCAGGTTGGGGCCTGCGGTCGATCTTGCCGGAGACGCCGAGCTGGCGGCTCAAGCTCCTCAGGATGGCTGACGTCGTGCTGCCGAATTCCCGGCGCGAGGCCAGCCAGCTCATGCGTCTTTTCGGCGTGAGCGCAGAGCGCATTCGCGTGGTACCCAACGGCGTGCTGCCGGCGATGGGCTCCGCGCAGCCGGAGGAGTTCCGGCGCCGGTTCGGGACATTTCCGTTCGTGCTTTCGGTGGGACGGGTCGAGCCGCGGAAGAACACACTGGGCTTGATCGAAGCGGCGCGGCGGCTCGATCTGAGGATGGTGGTGGCTGGCGAGGCGCCTCCGGGCTTCGATCGTTATGAGGCGGTATGCCGCAGCGCCGCGGGAGACCGAGCGATCTGGCTGGGGCGGCTCGAGCACGACGATCCGCTGCTGGCCTCGGCATACGCGGCAGCCCGGGTCTTTGCATTGCCCTCGTGGTTCGAGACGCCGGGCCTGGCCGCACTCGAAGCGGCGCTGGCGGGCTGTGCGGTGGTGATCACGCCGTTTGGGTCGACCAGGGAGTACTTTGGCGATTTCGTCGAGTACGCACGTCCGGGGCGGCCTGACGAGATTGCCCGGGCGCTCGAGACGTGCTGGGAAGACGGTGCGCACCCCGGGCTGGCGAATCGGGTCGAGTCGCGATACCTGTGGCCGCGGGTGGCGCAGATGATAGCGGAGGTTTATGAAGCGGTTGGTCGCTAGTCCCAAGCCTGTTCGAACGGGAAGGTATCGCTACAGCAAGCTGCGGTGGCGGGTGCTGGTCCACGCGTTCGACTTCTTCGGAAGCCTGGCGATGGCGGTTGTGCGGCAGGTTCTCTCCGGCACGGCCGCTCCAGCCGCCGCGGCGGATTGTTCTGGTGCAGCTCGACCATCTGGGAGACGCGGTGCTCTCGACGCCCTTGATCGCCGAGCTGCGGGCAGCGTATCCCCATGCGACGATCGACGTGCTGGCATCGCCCAGCAATCACGAAGTTTTTGAGGGCGACCCGAACGTCAATCGCGTTCAGGTGGCAAAGCGAACGTGGTTCGAGCGGTGTCCCGAACGATGGGGGCTGATCACGGCGGTCTGGGAGCTGGGCCGGTCGCTGCGGGAACACAAGTACGACCTGGGGATCGACGTGCGAGGGGACGTGCTTTCGGTGCTGGTGCTGGCGCTGGCGCGAGTGCCGCGGCGGGTGGGCTGGTCGATGGGGGGTGGATCGTTCCTGCTCACGGACATCACGGCCTGGATTCCGGGCCGCCACGAGGTTCGCTCGCGGCTAGCGCTATTGGGCAGGCTGGGAATCACGCCCGATGAGCGAGCGCGAGTGGAAGTGACGGTGCGCGACGACGACCGGATCGCGATCGCGCGGCGGCTGGCGGAAGCCTGGCCGCGGCGGGCGGTGCGGCGGTCCGAGGCGTTTGTCCGCGTGGCCGGGCGCGTGCGAGGTGTCGAAGCACGTGCGGCGCGGGTCGCGTCGTCGCAACATCCGATCGTCGAGGAGCCGGACTGGCTGCACGCCGATCGTTTCTCGGCGCTGCCGCCGCTCCTGGCGGTGCACCTGGGCGCCGGTAACGCGGCGAAGCGCTGGCCAGCCCTGGCGTGGAAGGTGCTCGTGAAACGGTTTCTCGCCACGGGGTGGCGGGTGGTGGTCGTCGGGGGGGTTGATGATATTCCATTTTCGAGAGTGCTCGAGCCGCATGAGTGGCTGCGCGATTGGACGGGCAGCATGACGGTGGCGCAGACGACCGCCTTTCTCGAGCGTGCTGACCTTTTCATCGGCGCCGACTCAGGCCCTGCCCACCTGGCTGCCTCGGCGGGCACGCTCTCGGTCATCCTGTTCAGCGGAACCAATCAAGCGAGGCAATGGCGGCCGTGGTCGCGCCATTCGCTGGTGCTTCGGCACCGAGTGTCGTGCCACCCGTGCCACCAGAAGGTGTGCCCGCTCGAGGGCCACCCGTGTATGGCGGGGCTGCATCCGGACCGGGTGTACCGAGGGGCGATGCGGTGGTGGAAGCGCACGCACCGGGCGGAGTCACCACACGCGCCGCTGTAGGGTGGATTGGAAGAGGAATCCCTTCGCGGAGCGAAGGGCGACAATGAGGTCACCACATGCGCCGTTGTAAGGTGGATTGGAAGGGGTGGATCACGCTGGCCTGGGCGATCTTCTGGGGCGGCGCCTATTGCAACATGGCGGTTCGGGCGCGCGGGCAGCGCGTGCTGGATTGGTTCAGGCCGCGGAGTCAGGTCTCGAAGGCGGCTATGGCGATCGGACAAGATCAGGGGCCTGATCGGCTGTCGGCGGCTTCGCGATCGAAAGCTCATCGATGATCGTGCCGTCCGCGGTGCAGGCGCGATAGGACAACCGGCTCGAGCGCGGGTCGATCTCAAACGTCTGATAGGTCGAAACGTCCGAGCGATGCACTTCGACGTAGTCGCGCCCGGTGGCTTCGACGAATTTGTCGCCGGAGACGGCCATCAGGTAGATTGTCCCGCCGGCCGGCGTGGTTGCTCGGCTCTGGCCGCGCAGAGCGTATGTACGCTGATAGGCGTGGTCGTGACCTTGGAGGACGAAATCGACGTGATGCTTGTCAAAGATCGGCACGAAACGCTGGCGCAGGGATGGCAGATCTCGCCAGGGATGAGACGGGTAGATCGGGTGATGGAGCATGACGAATTTCCAGGATGCGCGGCTACGCGCCAGCGTCGCGTCGAGCCAGTCTGCTTGCTTCTGGGCGGCCGCGGAGTCGTAGGCGGCGAGCGTGCTGTCGAGCACGGCGAAGCAGGCATCGCCGGTCTCGAAATGGTAAACAAGGCCTGGGGCGATTCCGATCGGGCCGTTGCGAGGAAGCTCGAAGAAGGCGCGGTAGAGCCGAGGCCCGGCGTCGAGATACTCGTGGTTGCCGACACAGGGCAAGAGCGGAACGCGGTCGAATACTCCGTCCGCACGGAGGAAGAAGTGGTCCCAGTTGGTGCGCTCGTTTCCGCGATCGACAAGATCACCGGCTAGCAGGACGAAATCAGTCGCGGGGTTGCGGCGAATGGCCGCGGCGAGCAGATGTCCCCAGCTCTCGAGGCCGGTTTGCGCGTCGCCCAGGTACAGGAATTTCACTGAGGCCCCGCGAGCCGGCGCGGTCTTGACGGTGCGCCAGGGTGCCCAGTGTGACGGCGTGCCGTCACCCACGGAATAACGGTAGACGGTATCGGGCTGCAATCGATCGACCGCGACTCGATGACGGCGGATGACGGGGTCGTTGAGCAGGTTGGGAACCTCGATCGTGGTCGACTCGCCGTGGACCAATTGCATGGCATGCCAATCGTCATCAGCGTCACGGTTTACCCCGTCGCGCGCGAGCTTGAGGCAGGTTGCTGTGACGGCGGGTGAGGTTGTCCACGTCCAGACGAGCTGGGTTGCCGGGTTGGCACCGAAGGAAATTACGACCTGGCTGGGCTGCTCGCCGGCTATGGCGTGTGTCTTCCAGACGCGGCCCGTGGCCAGGAGCGCGCTGTGGCGGTTGCCGTGGGAGGGCTGGAGCAGGACTGCTCCCGCCAGCTCGGCGGGAAACGACTTGAATGGTTTGTGGAAGTCTCGGGCTGCGCTTGCCCCAGGGAGGGCGTACGCGAGATTCCAGGCTGGGGCTGAGAGGGGGTTGAAGCTGACGCGGGGCGGCCGGCGATCGGGCTCGAGTGGGATGTCGCTCCGGACGAAAACCACGTAATGCGCGCGGGGGGTGCGGTCGAGCCCGTTCACGCCCAAGCCCACCGGTCCCGCAGGGAAGCGTTTGCGGTAGATCCGCCAGGAGGTGTCGGGATTCTCGAGAACAAGGTCCGTGGCTCGGAAGCCCTGATCGGCGATCCAAAAGGGAACGGATGCGACCGGAGCGGCAACGTCAACCACGACCGGACGATCGACCGTGAAGCGCAGATATCCGAACGCGAGAGCCGCGCGCTCGCCGGGCTGCAGCCGGCCGATCAGGTCTGGGCCGCTGGTTGCCAGCGCAGTCAGCTCGCGTTCCGAGCACGAGCGTGCCAACCTCTGGCCAATGGCTCGCATGGTGGCGCCGGTGGGGGGCAGTTGGCCGGGAGGGCTGGGACCGGGCCGGCAGGCGATGAACGCGCCCGCGATGAGGATCAGTCTGAATGGCCCGGCGGACCGGCTCGTGACGTCCATGACACGAGATCCCTGAAGTAAAATGGCCTCCGGCTTTTTACGGCCGAAGGCCATTCAGAATGCGCGATGGGTCACAAGGCATCAGTTCGATTCGACCGGAGTGCGACCCCTGGCCAGGCTGTTGACGAGGTTGGCGGCATCGGTGGCACGTGCGAGATCGGAATACTTTGCCACTGGCGCCGAATGCGTTTCGTCGCTGTAGACACCGACGACGGTGTACAGTCCGTACATCTCGCCCGTGATGGCCCTGGAAAACAGACCCGACCGGATCAGAGAAGCCATGTTCTGCTGCCACAGTTGGGTTTCGGCCAGTTTCGCGGTCATGGCGAGCCCCTTGCATATAAAAAGAAGACGCCATCCCTGGATGAATCGAATGATACCGGTTGAAAACACTGCAATCGGCCAAGCGGAACAGAGCAACTCAATTTCCTGCGTCACCGCGTGGCCGCGTTAAGGTCGAGTCTCACGTGGATCGCGATTCCGTCGCGGGCCGGATTATCCTCAATCGTCCCCCATTGGTATAGACGAGCTTGGAATCATCATGGTTCATTACTCGCCACACGATTGATTTATTGCCTTTCCCGCCTCGGATCCGCCATCCGCTTTCACCACCAGCGGATCGACACGCGACTCTCATCGCGAGTTCGTTCGCTGTGGTCACTCCAGTATGGGGCAAAATTGAGGCCGTTCGGAAAAAAATAAGAAACTTCCGCAAAAAACGCGTGGAGTCGTTTTAGCTCCTGCTCAGGAGTTGTGCCACCCTGCTTCGCTTGCAAGCAGCACAGTCTGCATTTCGAGGCTTGGGATTGCAAGCGTTTCATTCATTCTCCCCGCAGTAGCATCTACTCAATAATGCGTGCATTTATTACCCAAAGTCAAGAGGGGGTGAACGGATTGTGGGATTGTAGTCGAATTGCAACAAGTGCCTTTGGGATATGGGAATTGAATCACCGCTGGGCGTCGGTCACGAGTGCGTCGCGGGCGATGGCGAGGGCACCGTGGACAACGACGGTCTCGCCGAGGGTGGCGTGGACGATGTCGTAACGTCCCTGGAATGGTGGGAACACATCGCGATCGGTGATCTCGCGAATTGGTTCGAACCACCCATTTTCGCCGATCAGGGAGACTCCACCGCCAATGACGATTCGGCGCGGTGCGATCAAGGCGATGACTTGAGTGAGTGCGAATGCAAAGGCGGCGCGTGCTGCTGCCAGAATGGCGGCTGCGTCGGGGTCGCCTGCCGCAGCGGCCTCGGCGACGATGGCGGCGGTGATCTGTGCGGGGTCGGACTGGGCTCGGGCGAGGACTGGCCAGTCTGTTTGTCGCCGATCGAGTTTTTGCGCGGCGAGCTCTCGGGCGGCTGCGGCGATTGCCCAGCCGGAGGCCACGAGCTCGAGCTCGGGCCAGGCGATGTCACGACTTTTGGCGGGGGGGACGCGGAGGTGCCCGATTTCGGTTGCTCCGAGGCCGGCGCCGCGGTAGATCCGATCGTCAACGATCAGGGCGCCGCCGATACCGCTGCCGACCGTGATATAAAGAAGGGGCGAATAGCCGCGGCCGGCGCCGAAGCGGCACTCGGCGAGTCCGGCAGAGTCGGCGTCGTTTTCGATGACGGCAGTCGGGATTGCGAGGTGTTCCCGGATCCAGTCCGTGAGCGGGAAATCATCCCAACCTTCGATCTGATAGGATTTTTGGATTCGGCCGCCAGTGGCGTCGACCGGGCCGCCGAAGCCGACGCCGGCGGCCTTGATCTCGCTGGGCGCGAGCCCGGCTTCCTCGAGCAGAGGCAGGAATGCGGCTTGGATCTGATCGAGAATTCCGGCGGCGCGGCGGTGGGGGTCGATGCGAAAGCGGGCGAGCGCCAGGAGCGTTCCATCACCGGGCCCGATTCCGAGCTGGAGCTTGGTGCCCCCAATCTCGATGCCCAGGACCGGAGAGGAGAGAGCCATGCGGTTCAGCGAGCTCCGGCTGGCGCTCCTGCTGTCGCTGCGGTTCCGTTGAAAGGAGCGTTCTTGGCCGAGAAGCGGCGATAGAGGTCATCGATGATCCAGTGGAAGACGACCTGGTGGAGCGATTCGACGATTCCCATGTCGTCGACCGCGGCGTGGAGGTTGTGATGGGCGAGTGTTTTGAGCTTCCCGCCGGAGAAGCCGGTGATTCCGACCGTGGCGAGGCCGTGTTCGTTGGCCCAGGAGACGGCCTTCAATATATTCGGGCTGTTTCCCGAGCCGGAGATGGCCAGCAGCACGTCGCCCGGCGAAGCGAGCGTTTTGAGCTGCTCGAGGAAGATGCGGTCGTACCCTTCGTCGTTGGCCCAGGCCATGATACCGGCGGTATTGTCGGTCAAGCTGAGGACCTTGAGCCGTTTCTGGTTCTCGAAGTCGCGGAGAGTGCACTTGGCGAGGTCTTCACAGAGGTGCGAGGCATTGGCACCGGAGCCGCCGTTGCCGATGATGAAGACGAACCGGCCCGTGTCGTAGGCCGCTTCGACGAGGTCAGAAACTTTTTCGATCTGGGCCGGATCGATCTTCTCGATTTCGCGGCAGACCACGGATAGGTAATCGGAAACGCCAAGCTTTGCACCGAGCATCAGTATTTCACCTGGAACGGAATGGGGCCCTGGTTGTGGGGGGATTGCCGATAGAGATCATACTCCAGGCGGACACAATCGGTAAAGTCATGCAGAGTGCCGTGTGGGTTTGGGTGCACATGATTGATCGCAAGGCACCGAACCCCGTAGACTTGCAGCGACCAACTGTGATCGCTTCCTCAACGCTTCGAGGTGCGAATTCGTCATGCCGATTTACACGCGACAGTACGCCGAGGTCTTCGAAAAGGCGACGGCGGCCGAGGATGCCGTACGGCGGTATCTCGCTCTCGTCGAGACTGACCTGCGGGAGACGTCGCTGCTGGCGATGGCGTCGTGGCAGGATGCGGGGATTCCCCGTGATCTCTGGAAGCCGGCGCTGCCGAATTTGTTCCGGGTGGCCGCGGGGCTTCAGGAGCCCACGTTCGGCCGATGGAATGGCATGCTGCACGCGCTGCGAGAGGCGCTCGCCTGCGTGGGAACGTCGGCGGAGGCGGCACGGTCACCGAGTGCTCTCATCGCGATTCTCGATTGGCTGCGGACGCCGGCCGAGCCCGAGGCAATCGAGTCGCTTCGGGGACTGGCGCCGCTACTGCACTACAGCCTGCCTGCGCGCGCGAGCCGGTGGGACGCGATCAGCCTCTCGGTCTGTCTGCGCAACCGGATCGCCCACGATGCGGCCGCGGATGCCGCGTGGTGGGCGGCGGTATTCCCCGCGGTGCGCACGCTCTCGGGATCGTTTGCGGCGGCCCCTGCTTGCCTCGATCGCGAGGTGCTCGTCTTTCCTCAGCCGTGGTTCTTGGAGAGGCAGGGGATCTGGCATGCCTTCAGCGGCATCCGCGGGGATCATGCTCTTTTCTCTTCCACGAGCGGACAATCGCTCCGGATTTCGCTCACCGAGACCGAGCTGATCGCCGCGTTCCAGCAAGTTCTCGGCCAGGCCGAGCTTCAACAGTCCTCGTTTCGAGAGCTGATGGCGCGGCTTGCCCCGGAGGAGCACAAGGGCGTGCTGGCCGGCGACTTTCTGCTGGGGCCGCCCGCCGCGGAGGGGGGCTTCGCGGTCGTGCACCGCGGCTACCAGCTCAGCATCGAACGAAAGGTAGCACTAAAGGTCTTTCCGGATGCGCTCACACAGTCGAAGCGGGCACTGCTGCGCAGAGAAGCCGAACGGCTGGGTGCGTTCAACACGCCGGAAATCGTCCGGCTGATCGGATTCTACGAGGAGATTCCTTGGACCGCCCCGCGCGAGGTCAGTCTGACCGGCGAGCCCTGGTTCGAGGCGCTCAGGAAGGGATCGGGATTCAAGACGTTCCTGGCGATGGAGTGGGTCGGCGGCGAGGACCTTGCGGCCTTCGTCGAGCGACCTGCGGAAGACCGCCCTGCAATCGATGTCTTGATCGGTTGGTTCGAAACGACCGCCGAAGCCCTGGCCAAGGTGCATGCCGCGGGGCTGACCCACATGGATGTGACTCCCAACAACATCCGGGTCACGCCCGAGGGGCAGATCAAGTTGATGGACTTCGGGATCGCGCGAAGCGAGACCGAGCGCCAGGATTTGATCACCCGCACCAGGCTGGGCGTCGGCACGCCGGCTTACATGGCTGCGGAGCAATTTGACGACCAGGGCAACCGCCAGTCCGACGTTTATTCACTCTGCGCCACATTCTACGAAGTCTTCACCGGCCGGCGGCTCTATGACCACGATCGAACCGAGCTTCAGGAAGTCAATCGCCGGAAGCGCGAAGGAATTGCCCCCGCGTCGCCCCGCGGCATCAGGCCGGAGATTCCCTGGGAGGTCGAGACTCTTCTGCTGGGCGGCTTGCATGTCGAGCCGGGGCTTCGGCCGACGAGCCGGCAGCTCGCCGACGATTTGCGGCGGATCGTCGAGAACCGGCCGATCAAGTTCCGGCGGCCGCCGCTGCATCGCCGGGTGCGGCTGTGGTATCGACGGCACCGGGCGGCCGTTCGAGTCGCGGCGCCGGCGCTGGCGGGGCTTTTGTTGCTGGCGGTCGTGCTCGGGATTTTTTGGCGGGGAGCGGAGAAGCGGTCCGGCGAGGCTTTCAAGCAGGCGGAGACAGAGAAGGGACGGGCGGAGACAGAGAAGGGACGGGCCGACAACGAGGCGCGGCTCAAGCAGTTGCAGGGATATATCGCCGACATGAGATTGCTGCCGGAGCTGTGGAAGAACGCCCGGGTCGATCTCATTCGTGACCGATTACGTCCTTACGCCAGCGCGGCGGCATACGATCCCAGGGGCTTTGAGTGGTATTACTGGGACCGGCTCGCCAACGCGGCGAGTGGGACGTGGAAACCCGCGGATCCGATCCGCTCGCTCGAGTGGTCGCAGGATGGCCAGACGCTTTATGCGGCGGACATGAAAGGACGCGTGATCGCCTGGAACCGCTCGACCGGAGAGAGCCGGCAAATTCGCGATGCGAGCTCGGGGGCGATCGTCGTGAGTTCCGCTCCGAGCGGGCACCGGCTCGCGATCATCACCAGCGAGATCAAACATGTGTCGGGCGAGCCGCCGGAGTCGTCTGCGATCGAGATCATCGACACCGAGACGGGCCAGGAGCTGCGCAAGATCACGACGCGCGGGTTTGGATTCCGCGCCGCGGCTTTCGGCCCGAGCGGCCGCCGCCTGCTGACCGGCGACATCGCGACCAATCTGTGGGTTTGGGATGCCGAGACCGGGAAGCCCGAGATCGATTTGATTCACAACGCGAATGCACGCAGGAGCACCGCGTCCACGACGCAAGTGCTCGACGCCCACGACCCGCATCAAGGTCCGGTGCACGCGCTGGCGTTCAGCCCGACCGATGAAGTGTTGGTTGCCAGCGGCGGTGACGATGGGGTGATCGGCCTCTGGAACACGCGGACGGGCCGTCACCTGGGCTGGCTGGGCGAGCGCCGCGGCAGCGTGGCTTCGGTCGCGTTCAGCATGGACGGCACCAAGCTGGTCAGCCACTCGCTGCCCAGACCCGCAAATCTGTCTCATCCGGTGGCGATACCGGCGGAAATCGACGTGTGGCGGGTGCAGACGCATGCGAGGATCCGCCGGATCGAGCTCGCCGATGAGTACGAAGGCGTCACTTCGGACGGGTATTCGGTGCGCCACGGGGAACTTTCGAGCCGACTTCCTGGGTGACGACCGTTTGATCGCGGCAGCGGTCGGCAACGTGGTCAAGGTCTGGGATATCGCCACGGGGTTCGTGGTCAAGGAGCTGAAAGGACATACCGCGACCATATTCTGCCTGCGTGCCGCGCCCGACGGCCGGCTGGTGGCCAGTGCGGATACGAGCCGCGACGTGCGGATCTGGAACCCGAACCAATCCGAGGAGATGGAGACCATCAGGCAATTCCGAGGCCCAGCCCGCTCACTCGCGTCGTCTTCAGCGGCAGGTCGAGCGCCTCGTGGCTCTATTTGAGTCACCGGGCAACATATCATCAAACGGAACGGTGAGTGCGACCGGAACCCGGAGTCTGTTCAGCTTCAACCGGACGGGCGGGGGTGAAGTCGACGCTCGAGCGTGGAACCGGCCATTTCCTCGGAACGGCCCAATCGCCCCAGGGGGGGCGCATCGCGTCGTTTGACATGCTGAAGGACGAGATCGTCGTATGGGAGACGCCGGGCGGGAAAGTGATTCGCGTGTTTCCAATTGCCCCCAAAATCGAACCGCGGAAGGGGAGCAGTGGCGGAACCTCGCGTGAGAAAATCGACGTTCGCTGTCTGGCATTCCGTGACGAAGACGAGCTCTACGCAGTGACGGGCGAGGGGCTCTGGCGAATGCGGATCGACAAGCCCGGCGTGGAAACAGCCGTGGGACTTCCGGTCGGCTCGTTTCTGAGGGTGATGACAGGCGATTTGCTCGTTCCCGAAGATGCGGTGATGACGCTTTGTTTTTCGGCGGACGGGCGGATGGCCGCGGCCGGCACGGGGGGGAGGCAGGTGATTGTTTACGACGCCGGCACATGGAAAGAAATGGTGCGATTGAGCGGTCATTCGCGCGGAATCACGGGCGTGTCGTTCTCGAGGGACGGCAAGAGGCTCGCCAGCAGCAGCGGACGGTATTTCCGGCTGGGCGCGGTGGAAGCGAACGACCGCGCCGGCGAGGTCATCGTCTGGGACACGACGACCTGGCAGGACTGCCTGAGATTGGCTCATCCCGATGCCTCTGAGTTTGCGGGCGTCGCCTTCGATGAGGAAGGCCGCACGCTCTTCGCCGCCGCGAATCCTGTGACCGTGAGCCCCGGCAAGCTGCCTCGCGGCGAGATTGTGCGCTGGGTCAGCAGGGCCGGTATGGCGGGGACCGCAGCGGGGCCCGTCGCGTTGCGAGCGACGGCGCCATCGACTGAGCCGCCACGTTCTCGCGTGAGCAGGCCCGCCGAATTGCCGAGGGCGCCTGCCGCCAAGGTCTCGGTTTCTCGCGAGACCAAGCCGCTCGAAGGGGCGGAGTTCCGCCGCCCGGCAACCTCATGGGCACATCCGGTGTCAGCGGATTCACGTCGGTGGCAGTTCATCCGACCGGCGAGCTGATTGCCGGGGCGACGATCATCAGCCGGTTGATTCTCTGGGACGTGCGCACCCGCGAGGTGGTCGCTGAGGCCGTTCTGCCGCCAGTCTCCTGGCCGGGGTATGCGATCGCGTTCACCCAGGACGGCTCGCATCTGATTTGCACGATCGGCGACCAGGTGTTCGTTCGGTCGATTCCGGGCCTTCAGGAAGCCCAGTTCGAGGACGCCTCGCTGAACTTGCGGCCGGAGATCGCGGCCATGATACGCCGGATCAAGATCGGCGGCGAGACGTTCGACATCAACGCGAACAAGACGGGTTCGTCGCCGGTCAGCCGCGACGGGCAGCTCCTTGCCCTGGCCACGCCGGGAAATTCGCCCGTTCTCGACGTCATTTCGGTGCCGAAGAAGTCCAGGTTATTCACGGTTCCGCTGGACGAGCAGACGCTCCAGTTCGGCTTGTCGGCAGATGGCAAGGTCGCTTATGCCGTCACGCGGCCGGCCGTCGCCCGGGGCGCCACTTTGCCAAGCTCGGTGATCGAACGGTGGCAGGTTCCTTCCGGAACGCCGCTAGGGGCGGTGGAGGGCATCACGGGCCTGATCGCGCTATCGCCGGACCTCGAACGATCGTTCGAGATTGCGAACGAGACGGAACTCTATGTGCGCAACCTATCCACGGGGAAGCGTGCGGCGGCACCGATTGCCAGCGGCGCGGGAGTTCGCGGCGTCGCCTTCTTCCCGGACGGCGAACACGTGGTGACCTTCGGCAGCACGAACTCGACCAGGACGTGGAAGATTACCACGTCGCTGAAGAACCCGAACAACATGCTGTTCCGAACGGGGGCAAATCTTCTTGTCGCACCGGATGGCAAGACGATTGCCTATGTCGACGCGCCGGGCGCGATCTCGTTGTACGACGTGGCCGGGCATCACGTGACCCGATTGGCCCTGGGCTCTGCGCCGCCGGGCTCGACGAAGGCCGGCGCGAGGCCGCGGGCACGGGGGATCAACAACGCCGCACGCATGCCGGGGCTGGCGCCCTGGCACTTCAGTCCCGACGGACGAACGCTCGTGGCCGCCGGAACGGTCGGTGCGGCTCATGCCAATCCTGTTGCGATCGACATCCAGCGTGCAGTCGAGCTTCCCATCGAAACGATGCCGGACGACGTGCGGCCGAGCGGCGCCCCTGCGGACCAGATTTTCCGGTGGTACTTGCTGGCCATGCACACGGCGTCCGACTCGAAGATGCTCTATCTGCTGCAGGGCATGCAGCGAGGGGCCGCGGGTGGTACCCGGATTGAGCAGCCGCCCTATCTGTTGTGGGACGGACAGCAATCGCGCCCATTGCCGGCGCTGGGTCCGACGCCCGGTCGATTGAGGGTGCCGTGCTTCAGGCGCAAGGCACTTTCGTCGCGGGTGTGCTTCCGGCTACGAACAGACGCACCAAAGGTGTGGTCGAGCAGACCGGCGGAGAAATTGTGGTCATCTCTGTGAGCGACGGCCGGCTTGTGTCACGAATTCCGTGCGGAAGTGATGAGGTGATCTCTCTTCGGTTTTTAAGCGCCGACGACGCGCTTTTGATCCAGCAGCGAATCAAGGGCAAGACGGAGTCGGACGCGACATTCTCGGTTGCAGGGTTCGATCGCAAAACTGGACGCGAGCTGTATCGACGCACCGGGTTGCCGAGCACTTTCGTGGCGATCTCGGACGACGGGGCGCGTCTGGCTTCGGCGGGCGATGATGCGATTGTGGTCGAATCATTGCCCAAGAAAACGGAGCTGGCGCGGATCGCGTTTGACGACGGGCCGATGCGTCCTGCCGCTTTCCTCGCGGACGGAGAGAAGCTCATCACGGCCGGCGCCAGCGGAGCGATCCGGCTGTGGGATAAGTCAGGCGGTCCGATCTCTGTTGCGCCAGCAAGCGAGGCAGCTCGAACCGTCGAGACGGCCGGGCCGGCGACGAAGGCGACGGTTGAGCCGCAGGTTCCTCCGGCCCGCCGACGGCTGTCGCTGCAACCGCCGCCGGCGGACCCGAAGACTGGGAAGCCGAGCGCGGCGAGCCTGGGCGATGAGCTGTTGCTCGTCGCCACTCGCCTGAGAGGCACGCCGCTGGGAGCCTATCGAGGGCGGTTTACCACGCTGGCGGACGGGTGCGAGAAACTGGCCGCGAAGCTGGCCGCGGGCAAGGCGCCCGCGGCGGAAATGGCCAAGGAGATGGAGCGATTCGTCAAGGATGCGAAGGAGATCAAAGAAGAAAAAGGCGGCATGCATTCCCCGTACAAGGATTTCTGCACAACCTACACGGATCGCAGCGGCCGCAGTGGTCTGCCCGGATACAAAACCAAGTTCTTTCACGAGGGGCGTGATCTGTTTGGAAAGCCGATGTCCACGGCAAGGGAGACGCCGATCCAGTACGGGCAGCGTCTGTTCGCGGAGATGATCATGACGCTCGAGCGGCAGATCGAGGACCTCACGGGCAAGCTGCCGGAATCGTCGCTGCTCGAGGAGTGGCGGAAGGCGGCGCCGGAGAGTGGACAACCACGTTGACCGAGAGAGGCGGGGACTTACTTGCTTCTGCAACGACCGGCGATCAACAGCAGGCCACCCGAAAGCAAGGTCAGGGCCCCCATCGCCAGGCTGGGATCGATCTCAGGGGCCCGAGGAAGTCCACCTGCTAAGACCGAGGCCGAGCAAGCGCTCAAAACCAGCACAAGTCCAAGGCCCCACGAGACCGTTGGCAAAACCTTCGAGGCCCACTTTCGCGAAACTGGCTTCATCGACAATACCTCCCTGGCGATTGAACCGAACCCCGGGGCGAAACGCCGCGGACGTGCCTTTTTCAACATTTTGAAACAAAACTGAAATCTGCGAGAACCCAACATACGCAATTGTTTGGGAACGTTCAACGTAGTAGCAAGGGTTTCTGACCTGAAGGAACCAGGAGGCAGAAGCTCGAGTTAGTACTGGGGCGGGGTCAAGCGTGCGATTTCGACGTCGCGCGAGGGTCGCCAATTGTCGCGCACGGTCTTGAGACCTCGCGTGTTGCCCGGGGGGCTAGCCTGTCGTGCCCCTCCGGGACAATATGTAAAACGCGCAACACGGAATGCTGGGCGTTCCGATCCTTGTGCGAGAGGTTAAGCGAGTGATGCGTTGGATCATCGACTGGTTTCATTTCACGCCCGTTCGCCTCAGGATCACGAAGGTGAGTCTTGCCGTGGTTTTGTCTGTTGGGGTGGTGAGCGTGTTTCTGGCGTCGTCTGGATTGTTCGACGCGAAGAGCGCTCGAATCAAAGCTCGCGATTCAGCGGAGATTGTTGTCGAGGCCGAGGTCAAGAACTTCGAAATCGCTTCTCCTGACGGGCCGATCGACCCGAAGAAGAGTGATTGGGAGATCAACGTTGTGGGCGACGCGATATTGACGCCTTCTCACCGGTGGATTGTGAGATTCCGAGTCACGAAGGTCGTGCACGGGACGTTTGAATCGGACGAGGTCCGGATGCTGATTCATTCGCCGTCGCAGGATGGACTGACCGGCCCGGGTCAGAAATTCGTGTTGTGCCTCAAGCGTCGGTTAAATCCGCCCACGGTTGTGGACCCGGGCAATATGCGGGTGTCAGTTGGATTACCGTACTTCGCTCTCGCCAAGACGCTGTACGAAATGGTGGATGATTCGCGATCGACTTATCCGGGCGGGGGCATTCACGATTAGCGGCGAGATGGCGCTGCCTTTGAGCTACGGTAATCGACTCGCGGCAGGAACGCCGTCGGTGCGACGGCGAAGTGCTTGGCGAGCTTGAGGACCTGTCCCTTGGTGAGAGAACGCGCACCGCCGAGGACTGCCGAAACAGTGGACTGTGCGATCCCGACCGATTTTGCCAGCCCCGTCTGACTGAGACCGTTGGCTCGCATCAACTCGCGGAGAACGTCGGACTCAGAGACGTCCGCGATCGGGACGTGCGCGTCCTCGTAGGCAGCGATCAGGTCGGTCAAGACGTCCAGGTATGCTTCGGCGCCCTCATCACGGTCTTGCCGCAACAACTCGTTGAGCACATCGAGGGCCTCATCCAGATGAGCCTCGTCCCTCATGTGAATGAGCGGGAAGAGCTTGACGAGTTTCAAGTAAGTGTCGGGCACGTCGTGGGCGGTCATTCTCGCTACTGCTCTCACCCTGTTGACGAAGCGTTCGGTTCAGACATTCTATCGTTCATCGTGGCAAGGGCCAGGCCGGGTATAACCTCCCCGGGTTCTCTCAACCAACGCCGTTCAAGCGGCAGACCTTCGGTCGAGCAGACGGCGGCGACCTTTCGGGTACCGGAGACCCGCCCGAACCATCGTCTTGACTTTGCTGATCTTTGTACATACAATGAGCGTGCCGGTCGAGGAGCCGGACGATCATGAGTGAAACGGCGAACAACAGCACCGATGTGATCGCGCGGACGTGTATCGCGGCCCGAATGCGCTTGCTGAACCGGGTCGTGACGAACTTTTACGATGACGCACTCCGCCCGCTCGGACTGAAGATCAGTCAACTCAACATTCTGATCGCGACGGCCAAACTCGGCGAGGCGCGGCCTTCTCAGGTTTGCGAGATCCTTCAACTGGATACCTCCACTCTGAGCCGCAACGTCGAACGGATGCGGGCCAACGGTTGGCTCGAGATCGCGCCGGACGACCAAGACGCACGTGCGCAGCCGTTCCGCCTCACGGCGCAGGGTAAGCGACTGATCGAGCGCGCGGCGCCGGCCTGGGAAACCGCTCAGCGACAGGCGGCCGAGCTGCTGGGCGATGGCGGCATCACCCTCCTCGAAAAGACGGCGAAGAAGTTGCGCGGCGCAAAGACGCTGCGATGAACGTGTCGTGTTTTTTTCGGAATATTGTTGTATATACAAAAAGAGAGGCGGCCATGGTCAAGCTTGCTGAACACCCGACTGTGCGGCGATTTCGTGAGAGGGCAGGTGACCGATCGGCCGCGGCGCCGGCGGCGGTTCTCGACGCCGAGTGGCTGCGTCAACTGTGCCTGGAGTCCGGCGCCGACGATGCTGGTCTGGTCGAGATCAACCGGCCGGCGCTGGACGGGCAGCGGGAAGACATTCTGCGTTACTTTCCGCACGCCAGGACGCTGCTCAGCTTTGTTTGCCGGATGAATCGGGAGCCGATCCGCAGCCCGGCGCGTTCGGTTTCGAACCTGGAATTTCACGCGACCTACGACCATTCGAACGAAGTTGCGCGGAAGGTCGTCGCTGTGCTCGAAGCAAGAGGGATTCGCGCATTGAACCCGTCGGCGGGGTTTCCGATGGAACAGGACCGCTTCCCTGGGAAGATCTGGGTGGTTTCACACAAGCCGGTTGCCGTGGCGGCGGGGCTGGGTCATATGGGCATCCATCGGAACGTGATCCATCCGCGGTTCGGCAATTTTATTACGCTTGGCACGGTGCTGATCGATGCCGAGGCTTCGGCGTACGGCCAGCCGGTTGATTACAACCCGTGCCTCGAATGCAAGCTGTGCGTGGCGGCGTGCCCGGTCGGGGCGATTTCCCCGGAAGGTGATTTCGACTTCGCAAGCTGCATGACCCACAACTACCGGGAGTTCATGAGCGGCTTCGGTGATTGGGTCGAGAAAGTGGCCGACAGCAAGAACGGGCTGGACTATCGCACCAAAGTGACTGCTTCGGAGACGGCGTCGATGTGGCAGTCGCTCGCGTTCGGGCCGAACTACAAAGCGGCCTACTGCCTGGCTGTTTGTCCGGCGGGCGAGGATGTCATCGGGCCCTTCCTGGCGGACCGGGGGACCTTCTTGAAGGACACACTCCGGCCGCTCACGGAAAAGGAAGAAACGATTTACGTCATCGCGGGCTCCGACGCGGAGGAGCACGTACCGCGGCGCTTTCCGAAGAAGACAGTCAAGCGGGTGGACAGCGGCATCCGGGCGAGAAACATCGAGGGTTTTCTGTTCGGGTTGAACCTGCTCTTCCAGGCGGGGAAGTCGGCGGGGTTGAGCGCTGTTTACCATTTCACATTCACGGGGAAGGAATCGAAGAAGGCGACCGTGGTGATTCGTGACGGCACGTTGCAGGTTCAGGATGGTCATCAGGGGGATGCAGACCTTCGGGTCAGCGCCGACAGCGAGACGTGGCTGGGGTTCGTCGCGAAGGACCGGAGTTTGATCTGGGCCTTGGTGCGCCGGCGGATTCGCATTGAGAAGGGATCGCCCAAGCTGCTGGTCGCGTTTGGGAGGTGTTTTCCGACGTGAGGGCGTGGGCCGGTGGTGGTTCGGTCAGGCGGGGGATTTCGTCGCGAGGACGCAGCCTTGGATTTGTGCCCAGAGGGCCTCGGCTGCGTCGTATGCATCCTGGTCGGTTGCTGCACTTGCGCCTGAGATCGTATCGATCAATGTAACGAAACCGTCCGGCACGACCGGCAATTGTTTGGTCGTCTCACGCAGGCGCGCGTGGCCGGTGACGTAGCGACGGTTTCGCAGACAGATCGCCCGGCAGATTGCTTCGGAGTAGGACTGACACGCCGAGATAAAGTGTGCGCGGTCGGCGGCGACGACCGCGTTGCGGATTTTTCTCATGGCTGTCGCCGCGTCATCCGCAACCTTCCTTGCGAAGGCTTTCGCGTATTCTTCGTCGGACAGGGCGCCGGCGATTGCTCGCAATGCCGGGAACAGGCCCTCGGGATCGTACAGCACCAGGAAGTCGGCCCATGTGCCGGCCAGCTCCGGGTTCCTGGCCTCCGCGACCGATTCATCCCATGTTTGGTAATCGAGGTTCACGAGGAGCCCGTCCTGCGTGTTCACCACGGATTCGTGGCTGATATCGATGCGCGTGATGAAGGTCATGTCGAGGTCTGAGTGGGGGCCATCCAGGCCGATCGCCGTGGTGCCATAAATGCCCACTGCGAGGATGGCCGGACCGTGGCGGGCGAGCGCGTCGGCCGTGATTTGATGGGCGGCCGCGAGTCTTTGCTCGTGCGAGACGCCAGGCCCTGCTGCGTCGTTTAATCGAACGTTCAGCATCGACGTTTCCGCCCGAACCTACTTGTCCCGCGGAACTGGAGTGACAAGCCAGCGCGGGCCGGCCTTGAACCCCACCGGCCCGGGCTCTTCTCGCATGAGCCCTGTCAATCGGTACATGTTCTCCAGGTGCTTGTTGATCACGGCTTCCCCGGAGCCGACCTCGATCATCTTGGGGCTCGATTGGTCCGCCCCATAGCCGCCTCGTGCCGCCGACTTGATGTCGGGCACATAGTTGGGCCACGTGCCGTTGTGCCAGGTGTATCCGAACAAGAACGGGTGCGGCATGTCCACCTTCTTCTTCCACTCCAACTGGAGCTGGATGAAGGGCTCGCCCGGGAAGGTGGCGATCACGATATCGTCATTGATCAGGATCGTGGAAATATGAACGTCATAGGCCGCGTTCTTGTCGAAGCGGCCGGTAAATTTGAGGGAATCGTTCATGTACTTGATCGTCGTTTCTTTGCGTGCCGCCGGGGTAAGCGCCTTCGCGAGCTTGACCGTCTCGTAGGCGAGCAGCCCGCCGACCCGCTCGATGGTGCTGTAATCGGTCTGGAACGGGTCATCCGGCCCGGTCCTCCGCGAGCTGATGATCAGCGACTCGATGTTGCCCGCGGCGCCCTGCACGAAAAGGCAGTTCAGGTCGTTGCCGAAGGCTTCCTCAACCTTCCGCGTGGCCGCCCCTGGAAAATCGGCCGAGATGGCGTAGTTCTGACAGACCACGTCGGCATGGCAGGCGTAATTCATCACGATCGCGCGCGGCCGGCCTTCCTTGTCGTCGATCTTGATGACCCCGACCTCGGGGTCGACCGGCCCGAAGGGGATCCGTTCGGGATTCTCGGACGTGTAATGGTCGTCCGCGAACCAGGATTCGCGCGCATGCCCGTCGTCGCGCACGACCAGGCGGTTGAACCCGAGCTGGGGAAAGCTCCTGTGCCCGGCGGAGATCCTCGCCGGGAACATGTTGTTCACCGCGGCCTGCACGGCCTGGATGAGCCGTTCCTCGTAGAAGGTCGCGTAACTGCGGCCCGGGTCCGAGTGGGTATGGGACGAGCTGAGCACGAGGTGTGAGATTCCGAACCTCTCCTTGCAGAGGGCGACCAGATGCTCACTGGTGTAGATGCCCAGGTCAACGGCGACGATGGCCAGGCGCTCGCCGCCGACATCGAGCACCAGGCTGCGGGCGTAGACCTTGTCGTGGATGGGCTTCTTGGTGTCCTCGGGGGTGATGGAGACCTTGGCCGTCCCGGCTCGAAGCTCGTCAGTGGTACTCATGCCCACGAACACCGGCTTGCGGGCCAGGCGATGCTTCTCGGTCAGGAAGGCTTGCCAGGCATTCCGCTGCCGGAGCGGCCCGGGTGTGATGAAGGCGAGATGGAACCCTCTTTTGAGCAGCTCGGTTTCGGCCAGTGGCTCTTGATTCCGCTGAAGGTCGCGCCAGGACCACGGGTTGCCGGCAACCGCCTTCCTGGGAACGACCAGGATGCACCGAACCGGGTTTTCGGCACCGACCTTTTCGCCGGTCGCGGCAGTCAAAGGCTTGATTGATAGGGTTTGCTCATCCATCACGAAGTCGTAGCGAGCCGAGCCGTCGTGCCAGGCGGCTTTCTCAGCTCCGTTCGCGGGGGGAGTATCCCCTGCCGTCGAATCGATCGATGTTGAGAGAATCAACGCGAAGAGAATTGCCGCGATACGATCCTGCTTGTACCGACTGATGTACTTGCACATTGTAATACCACTGCTGCGATAGAAGACTCATTCGGGCGAAATTGTGCGACGGTTTGCGCTCCTGTGGGCTCGATGGGCGAGTATACTGCCTGGGAGGAGGCTGCTACAACACGGCGGTCCAGCGCCGGAAGACCTCGGTGATTCCGTGACGCCTTGGCTCTCTCCGACCGTAACATAAGCCGGAGCGTTCGGGTAACGCGCTGGTTCACACCTCGGCCGCGGTGTTCCAGGCCATGCCCGCGTGGCTGCGGTTTCTGGAGTCGCGGCGACTGATCGACGCTGAGCTGCGCTATAAGGTGGCGAAAGACTTGCTTCCGTTGCACGCGACGCTGTCAGAGTTCTTGCAGAAGTACACGGAAGACCCCACCTTGGGTCGCCAGGGGCGGGCCTGGCCGGCCGATGCAGCGAAGGGGCCGGCGGAATGCCTGCCATGACCAAACGCCGCAGGCAATCCGCCACGGGCAGTACCAGCAGCATGTTCCAAATAATCACTTGATCAATGACGCACTGCTTCTGATTCGTGTTCGAACCGCTCGCTGAGAGGTTGAATCGACTCGTCCCTGAGGAGTTTGCGCCCGCCGTCAAGCTTGCCGAATAAATAATAAAGGCCGGGAATGATCAAGACTCCGACCACCGTGCCGACGAGCATGCCGCCGGCTCCCGTGGCGCCGATGGTTCGGTTGCCGATCGCCCCGGCGCCGGTGGCCACGACGAGTGGAAGGAGACCAGCGATGAAGGCGAACGAGGTCATCTGAATCGGCCGGAAGCGCAGTTTTGCGCCTTCGACGGCTGCCTCTTGGAGAGACACGCCCTCCATCCGCCGTTGGACCGCAAATTCCACGATCAAGATCGCGTTCTTGCCCAGCAGACCGACCAGCATGACCAGACCAATCTGGGCGTACACGTCGTTAGCCAAACCCATGGCCTGCAGGAAAAAGAAAGAACCGAAAAGCCCAACGGGCAGCGAAAGAATCACCGCCAGCGGCAAGATAAAGCTTTCGTATTGCCCGACCAGCACCAGATAGACGAAGGCGACGACGATCAGGAAGATATAAATTGCCTCGTTTCCCTTTCTTGACTCGTCATAAGAAAGACCCGACCAGCCGATGTCGAAACCGCGAGGCAGCGTATTGGCGGCGACCTCCTTGATGGCCTGAATGGCTTGACCGGTACTGTATCCAGCAGCCGGCGCGCATTGAATGGCCGCGGAGGTGTACAGGTTATAGCGGGTGATCCCGTTCAAACCCTGCTTCTTTTCGCTCGTTATGAACGCGGAGTAGGGGACCATTTCGCCTTTGTCGTTCTTGACGAAGAGGTTGTCCAGATCCTCCGGGTAGCGCCGGAACTCGGGCTTGGCCTGGACGAAGACCTTGTAGAACTGGTTGAAGAGAATGAATCCCTGCTCCCAGGTGCTGCCGATGAGAATGTTGAGGCTGTCCATCGCGGCCTTGATCGACACGCCCTTCTGCATGGCTTTGTCGTTGTCGATGATGAACTCGTACTGCGGGTAGTTGGCGGCGTAGAAAGTGAACAGGTTCGTCACCTCCTTACGCTTTTTCAGGGCGGCCATGAACTTGTCGGTCACTTCTCCGAGGTGCTGGTAATCAGCCGAGAACGTCTTGTCGAGGACGAGCATGGAGATACCCCCGGCGGTGCCAAAGCCGGGAACCGCGGGCGGTTCAAAGAACTCGAGTTTCACGTTGCTCAACTCGCGGCATTTTTTTTCGAGATCCACAATGATCTCGCGTGCAGTTCGCTTGCGCTCGGTCCAGGGCTTGAGGTTGATGATGCAGGTTCCCGAGTTCGAGCCGCGGCCTTCGGTCAGAACCTCATAACCGGCCAACGAGGTGACGGAGGTGACTTCTTCAATCTTCTTGGCGATCGCCTCGAGCTCCTGGGATTTGGCGTTGGTGTACTCGAGCGTGGAGCCTGGAGGCGTCTGGAGCACGGCGTAGATGATGCCCTGGTCCTCGCCCGGGATAAAACCGGTCGCGAGCTGCGTGTTGACGACAACAATGCCGGCGGCGAAGCCCCCGACGACGACCATGGTCAGCGTGCGGCGCGTGGCGATGCGCCGCACGATCGCGGCATAACCGCCCGTGACCTTCTCGACAGCGCGGTCAAAAGGCTTGCGCACGAACGGCAGAACAATGAGCAGGAAGCCGGCCGGCCCCCACAACTCATACGCCAGATAGGTTATTCCGCCTAAAACCAGCAACCCTCCCAGCGCAAAAAGCAGCTTGGCTCCCAGCCCGCGCGGTCTTTCCACGCCGGTCGTGTCGGAGTCAGTGCCCGTGTCGCTCGTGTGGGTCTCAGGGCTGGTGTGGCTGTGGGGCTTGAGAATCATCGCACAGAGTACGGGCGTCAGCGTCAGGGCCACCAGACCGGACAGAATGATGGACGTGGCCATCGTGATCCCAAACTCGCGGTAGAAGGTTCCGACAGGCCCGGGAATGAACGTGACCGGAACGAAGACGGACGTCATCACGAGGGTGATGGCAATGATCGCGCCGGAGATCTCGTGCACGACCTCCATGGTCGCCCGATAGGGCGATAAGTGCTTCTGGGCCATCTTGGCATGCACCGCCTCGACCACCACGATCGCGTCGTCGACCACGACACCTATCGCGAGAACCATGGCGAAGAGTGTGATCAAGTTGATCGAAAGGCCCATCAACTTCAGGACAAAGAAGGTCCCGATCAGCGACACCGGAACCGCGATCGTCGGGATCAGGGTGGATCGTAGATCCCCGAGGAACATGTAGACCACGAGAGACACCAGAATGAACGCCTCGAGGAGGGTGTGCAGCACCTTGTCAATCGAGGCTTCCAGAAATTTGGAGACGTCGTAGGCGAATTCGTAGTTCATCTTGGGAGGGAATGATTCCTTCTTGATCAGCTCGAGCTCCGATTTGATAGCATCGATCACCTCGGCGGCGTTGGAGCCGGGAGCCTGCTTCAAGACGATGGACGCAGCGGGGTTCCCGTTGATGTCGGAGTAAATATCGAAGAACTGGGGGCCCAGCTCCACGTTGCCAATGTCCCTGAGCCTGAGGATCTCCCCATTGGGATTTGCTTTTAAAATGATATTCGCATACTGCTCTGCCTTGTTGAAACGCCCTATATAAGTGAGCACGTACTCTTTTGATTGCGACGTCTTCCCTGTGGCCTGGCCGAGTCGTCCGGGCGAACCAATGATGCTCTGTTTCGACAGAGCCGTCATCACATCGTCGGAGGAGACGTTGTAGGCCCGCATCCGTTCGGGATTCAGCCAAATCCGCATGGCAAAGATGCGGTTGCCGAGATTCCTGGGGATGCCCATGCCTTTGATCCGCTTGAGCCGGGGCATGACGTAGACGTTGGCAAAATTGAAAAGCTGTTTCTGGTCGGCGTTTTTATCCGTGCTGTAAATGTTCACGTACATGAGCATGCTCGGCACGACCTGGCTGACGAGGATGCCTTCGCGTCTTACCAGGGGAGGGAGCTGAAACTGCACGATGTTGACCCGGTTTTGCACGTTCACCACATTGATGTTCGGGTCCGTGCCCGGCTCGAAGTAGATGATGATCGCCGCCTCGCCGGCGCTGGAGGCGGAGGACGTGATGAAGCGCATGTTCTGGACGCCGTTGATCGATTGCTCGAGCGGAATCAGAACCGATTCGACCAGGACATTGGCGCTGGCGCCGGGATAAGAAATGGAAACCATGACGGTCGGCGGCGCGATGTTGGGGAACTGTGCGATCGGAAGGGTCTTGATCCCCAGCACCCCCAGGAACAAGAGGATGGTTGAGATGACGATCGCGAATGCCGGCTGATGGAGGATTTTCGTGAACATGGTTGACCAATCTCGTTATGTTCATTGTCGCGAATGTCGATGAGAGGTCTATTCCGCGTGAAATTCTTGGTTCGTGCAATTCGCTGGGCGCCAGGTCCTGCCGGGGTTCCAGGTGCGATTCGCTGGGATCGTCTCGGCGCGGGCCGAAGGCGATTGGACTCGAGCCAGGGCCGAGCAGTTCCAATGCCAAGGAGCCTCGGTTTGGAGGGCCTGCCGTCGGTATCAAACCGAAGGCGCCGTCGGCGTGATCGACGACGGCAGGAAGGAAGACTGGCGGCAAAATGCCACGATTTCCCCTCCTTCGAGCGCGCTCACATCATCGACTCGGCCCGCTTGGAGCCATCGCCAAGGGGCTGCACATCACCCAGCGGTCGAGTCAATGCCTGTCAACTGGCCGTTGGCTCTTGACATGGGCGCAAGGATCGCCATGCCGCGAAGTTGCCGAGGGGCAGGACGGAGAACGATTCCAGACTTGTTTCTCAGAACCGTCGACTCATCAAACCCTGAATCGCGAGAGAAGGGAGGAAGCGTGCGCGACCAGAGTCGTGGCTGGAGAATTCGCCGAAAGGGATGAGATTTGCTCCGGCGAACGCTTGAGAGTGCCCGGTATTTTCGTCGAAGGGGTCCGGATCCTCCTCGCTCTCCACACAAACGAGGAAGTGACTCGCCAGAGCCAAAGGCCTGGGCGAAGTCCCAGTACCGTGAGACCGCAAGATGACGAGACTGGAAACATCGAGGCTTTTCGACGAGCCCGTCAGAAGAGCACTTGAAAATTGAGCGCGGTCAGCAGCGGAACCATTCGTGAACGAAACGAAGTACGCTTGAAAGAGGAAACATGCACAAAGCCCAGCCAGAACGCGTACCGGCTGGCGTCGAATCTCAGCTTTATCAACAGTTTGGACTCTTGGCCTAAATGACATTGGGTGCCATCCCCCACGAAGGAATCTGGAGTTGCTCTGGATGTCCTTGCTCCCGATCGGTGTCAGTGGTCCCTGGGTCGGTGCCTCCTATTCATGACTTGAGTTAAGATGCAGTTGCCCTGGCGCGGTACTCCCATCGCTATGCTCAGATCCGTGATGTAACCTCTCGCTAAGAGGTTGAGTCGACTCGTCCTTGAGGAGTTTGCGCCCGCCGTCAAGCTTGCCGAATAAATAATAAAGGCCGGGAATGATCAAGACTCCGATGACGGTGCCGACGAGCATGCCGCCGGCTCCCGTGGTGCCGATGGTTCGGTTGCCGATGGCGCCGGCGCCGGTGGCCACGACGAGCGGAAGAAGACCGGCGATGAAGGCGAAGGAGGTCATCTGAATCGGCCGGAAGCGCAGTTTTGCGCCTTCGACGGCCGCATCATGAAGAGAGACACCCTCCTGGCGCCGTTGGACCGCGAATTCCACGATCAAGATCGCGTTCTTGCCGAGCAGACCGACCAGCATGACCAGTCCAATCTGGGCGTAGACGTCGTTCGCCAAACCCATGGCCTGCAGGAAGAAGAAAGAGCCGAAAAGCCCGACGGGCAGCGACAGGATCACCGCCAGCGGCAGGATAAAGCTTTCGTATTGGCCGACCAGCACCAGATAGACGAAGGCGACGACGATCAGGAAGATATAAATTGCCTCGTTTCCTTTTCTTGACTCGTCATAAGAGAGGCCCGACCAGCCGATGTCGAAACCCTTATCCAGCGTCTTATCGCCAACCTCCTTGATCGCCTGGATCGCTTGGCCGGTGCTGTAGCCAGCAGCCGGCGCGCATTGAATGGCCGCGGAGGTGTACAGGTTATAGCGGGTAATCTCATTCAAACCCTGCTTCTTCACGCGCGTCATGAACGCGGAGTAGGGGACCATTTCGCCTTTGTCGTTCTTGACGAAGAGGTTGTCCAGATCCTCCGGGTAGCGGCGGAACTCGGGCCGGGCCTGGACGAAGACCTTGTAGAACTGGTTGAAACGAATGAATCCCTGCTCCCAGGTGCTGCCGATGAGAATATTGAGGCTGTCCATTGCGGCCTGGATCGACACGCCCTTCTGCATGGCCACGTCGTTGTTGATGACCAGCTCGTACTGCGGGTAGTTGGCGGCGTAGAAGGTGAACAGGTTTGTCACCTCCTTACGCTTTTCCAGGCCGGCCATGAACCTTTTGGTCACATCTTCGAGATGCTGATAATCAGCCGAGAACGTCTTGTCAAGGACGAGCATGGAGATACCCCCGGCGGTGCCAAAGCCGGGAACCGCGGGCGGTTCAAAGAACTCGAGTTTCACGTTGCTCAACTTGCGGCATTTTTTTTCGAGATCCACAATGATCTCGCGTGCGGTTCGCTTGCGTTCGGACCAGGGTTTCAGGTTGACGATACAGGTTCCCGAGTTGGAGCCGCGGCCTTCGGTCAGAACCTCATAACCGGCCAGCGAGGTGACGGAGGTGACTTCCTTGATCTCCTTTGCGATCTCCTCGAGCTCCAGGGATTTGGCGTTGGTGTATTCGAGCGTGGAGCCTGGAGGCGTCTGGAGCACGGCGTAGATGATGCCCTGGTCCTCGCCGGGGATAAAACCGGTCGCGAGCTGCGTGTTGACGACAACAATGCCGGCGGCGAAGCCCCCGACGACGACCATGGTCAGCGTGCGGCGCGTGGCGATCCGCCGCACGATCGCGGCGTAACCGCCTGTGACCTTCTCGACGGCGCGGTCAAAAGGCTTGCGCACGAACGGCAGAAGAATGAGCAGGAAGCCAGCCGGCCCCCACAACTCATACGCCTCATACGTCACTCCGCCCAGGACCAGCAACCCTCCCAGGGCAAAAAGCAGCTTGACTCCCAGTCCGCGCCGCTTTTGACCGTTGTTCGTGTCGGTGTCGGGGATCGTGTGGTTGTTACCGTTGCCTTCGGTGTGGTTCGTGTGCGAGTTAGTGCCGGGGTGGCTGTGGGGCTTGAGAATCATCGCACAGAGGACCGGCGTCAGCGTCAGGGCCACCAGACCCGACAGAATGATGGACGTGGCCATCGTGATGCCAAACTGGCGGTAGAAGGTTCCGACCGCCCCGGGAATGAACGTCACTGGAACGAAGACGGACGTCATCACGAGGGTGATGGCAATGATCGCGCCGGAGATCTCTTGCATGACCTCCGCGGTGGCCCGGTAGGGCGATAAGTGCTTCTGGGCCATCTTGGCATGCACCGCCTCGACCACCACGATCGCATCGTCGACCACGACACCGATCGCGAGAACCATGGCGAAGAGCGTGATCAGGTTGATCGAGAGGCCCATCAAACGCAGGACGAAGAAGGTGCCGACCAGCGACACCGGAACCGCGAGTGTCGGGATCAGGGTGGATCGTAAATCCCCCAGGAACATGTAGACCACGAGAGACACCAGAATGAACGCCTCGAGCAGGGTGTGCAGCACCTTGTCAATCGAGGCTTCCAGAAATTTGGAGACGTCGTAGGCGAATTCGTAGTTCATCTTGGGAGGGAATGATTCCTTCTTGATCAGCTCGAGCTCCGATTTGATAGCATCGATCACCTCGGCGGCGTTGGAGCCGGGAGCCTGCTTCAAGACGATGGACGCAGCGGGGTTCCCGTTGATGTCGGAGTAAATATCGAAGAACTGGGGGCCCAGCTCCACGTTGCCAATGTCCCTGAGCCTGAGGATCTCCCCATTGGGATTTGCTTTTAAAATGATGTTTTCATATTGCTCTGGCTTGTTAAATCGCCCGATATAGGTGAGCACATACTCTTTTGATTGCGACGTCTTCCCTGTGGCCTGGCCGAGTCGTCCGGGCGAACCAATCAAGCTCTGGGTCGACAGAGCCGTCATGACATCCTCGGTGGACACGCTGTAGGCCCGCATCCGTTCGGGATTCAGCCAAACCCGCATGGCAAAGATGCGGTTGCCGAGATTCCTGGGGATGCCCATGCCTTTGATCCGCTTGAGCCGGGGCATGACGTAGACGTTGGCAAAATTGAAAAGCTGTTTCTGGTCGGCGTTTTTATCCGTGCTGTAAATGTTCACGTACATGAGCATGCTCGGCACGACCTGGCTGACGAGGATGCCTTCGCGTCTTACCAGGGGAGGGAGCTGAAACTGCACGATGTTGACCCGGTTTTGCACGTTCACCACATTGATGTTCGGGTCCGTGCCCGGCTCGAAGTAGATGATGATCGCGGCCTCACCGGCACTGGTCGCCGAGGAGGTAATGAAGCGCATGTTCTGAACGCCGTTGATGGATTGTTCAAGCGGAATCAGAACCGATTCGACCAGGACATTGGCGCTGGCGCCGGGATAAGAAATGGAAACCATGACGGTCGGCGGCGCGATGTCGGGGAACTGTGCGATCGGAAGGGTCCTGATCCCCAGCACCCCCAGGAATAAGAGGATGATCGAGATGACGATCGCGAATGCCGGCCGATGGAGGATTTTGGTGAACATGCTACGGGAACAACCTTGTTATGTTCGGTGTCGAGTATGCCGGCGAGCCCTGGTTACTCCGCGCGGAATTTTTGGTTCTTGAGGGCATCTTCCGGCTTAACGAACTCAAATTCGACCTTCATGTCTTGCTCAATCTGGCGAACCCCTTCCAGAACGATCTTGTCTCCCACGGCAAGTCCTTTATCGATGACAAAACGGTCCTCGAGCTCGTGCTTGATCGTGATCAGGGTCTGATGCGCCGCGTTATCCTTGTCGAGGAGCCAAACGTATCGACTGTCGAGGATCTCGAACGTGGCCCGCTGGGGGATGACGATCGCATCCTTGACCTTTCGGTGGATCAGCATGGTGCCGGTCTGACCGTGACGCAAGAGGCCGTCCGGATTGGGAAAATCGGCGCGGAAGGGGATGTTCCCGGTCTCGTTGTTGAACTGGCCCTCGATCGTGATGCTGATGCCGTCATGGTCGAACTTGGCGCCGCTGGCGAGCACGAGCTGGAGTTTCTCCTCCGCCTGATGCGTCTTCCGGTGTTCCATGTATTCGAGGTATTGCCTCTCGGGTACGTTAAAATAAACCCACATCACTTTGTTATCGGACAAGGTCGTGAGGATGTCACCCTCCTTGACCAGGTTGCCCTGCTGCACTTTTTGGGTGTTAATGATGCCGTCGAAACGTGCTGTGACCCTGGTAAAGTCGAATTCGGCCTTCGCCTGGTCGGCGTTGGCCTGGGCCTTTGCCAGTTTGGCCTCGAAGAGTTTCACCTCATTCTGAGAGACACCTTGCTTGTTGGCCAACCTTCGAGTGTTATTCAACTCCAGTTGCGCGAGGTCTCTCTCGGCCACCGCGGCGTCCCACCTTGCCTTGTAAAGAGTTGGCACCACCTCGAACAGCACGTCGCCCTCTTTCACCGCCTGGCCTTCCTGGACCTTTATGGGCATGAGATATCCGTCCTCGAGCGCACAGACATCGATGTGTCGCCGCGAGTGGATCTGGCAGACAAACGCCTGTGTGATGGTGACTTCCATGGCCTTCGGGCTGGTGACCGTGATCTGGTGGTCCTCGTGGGAGGACTCCCCTTCCGAGTGCTTGTGAAAATACTTCTCGTACTGGTTGATGATGCGTGCGCTCAGGGTATCAAGCTGCGCATAGAGCTTGGGAGTATTCAGCGCGGGGATCTCGACACGCATCTTGTACAGGCCGAAGACCACTCCGCAGCACAGGATGGCGAGGATCATCAAGATACCCACCAGCCGTCCCATGATGGACTTATTGGGTTCAGCATGTTCAACGAGAGGCCGGTCGATGGGCGAGCCGTTGAGCTCACTCGATCGATCATCGACCAGCGGCTCAGTGACCATGCTGGACTCAGTAACCGGATTCATTGCAGGGCTCCTGTTGGACTCTTCTCGACTCGACTCGGTCCCGATCCCTGGGGTAAGGAAACGCGGTGCGGATTGGAGAGATTCGAGTACCGAAGGCGATCCGGCTCGGCTCAACGCACAGAGGCTCGCCGTACACTACGTGTACAGTGTCTACTCCTGGATAACATACTCTACTGCCGATTTTAGTAAGATTGAGATTTTCCGGGAATACCGAGAAAGTCTCGAGTGCAAAGAAGAGATTCTGCGCACTACAAAATCATCGATTTTGCGCCCTGTCTCTTGGTGGAACTCATTGCTCGCTGTGAGGCTGCGACTTGCGCTGGACAGCAACCGCCCTGTGCTGGACCAGGCGTGAAGGACCGACGACAGATCGACCTGTAAAGAGCGGTCCAAGAGTCGACGGTCAACAGCGGAGGGGGTAGTGGGAGAGGATCGAGCGCGCGTCGATGAACTGGCGATCGGGGACCCTGCGGAAGGAACAAGGGATCAGCAGGAAAACTCGAGGCCCGTCCAGAGCATCGGCGCCATTCAGCTCTTCATTCTCGGAAGGAAGGGCATTCACCTCCGGAACGGCGTCGGTGGCCGTCGCTGCGCTGAGCTGGGTCGTTGGTTGGCACAAGGGTCGGGCGAGATTGCGGAGGAGGGAACTGGGCCGCGATGAGACGGTGACCGAGCCCGACGCACGGATTGGCGCAGCGAACACCGCTGCCAGCAGCATCAACAAAGATGTGAGCCACAGTGCGGAGACGAGGCTTTTACGGTCGAGCATAGCCCCTCGATTCCCGAACGTCGTGACTCAAGGTTCGCTCGCAGGCGTCCGGCGAGATGGCTTTCTACCAGATCTGTTCGCGAATTCTCCGGATGGCCGGGTGAAGCCCACAGCCTCGCACCAGATCATCTTTCGACGTGCCAGGGGGCCCCAGATTCTGGGCAATCGATACACGACATCCAAGTCATAACATCTATACCTTCGCCATTCACGGAAGTCAATACACGGCGCATGGTTGTTCGAAACACGGCAAGCGTTCCGTACGAAGATATCTGAGCAACCAAGCCCACGTGCTGACGGGCCGGTCACTTCCCGGTCGTCGCCGGATTGGGGGGGGCCGCGGCGGGGTTGGTGCCGCCGGTCGCTTTGACGGCGACGTCTTCGGTCTCCTTCTGGCCGAAGGGCCCGGGCACGCCAGCCGGTGGTGGCCCGGGCAGGGTGGGGGCGGTCGGCGGTTCGCCGGCGGGCATCGTACTATTGGGGACTGCGGTGGCAGGCGCGGAGCCCGCATCGATCAGGGCTGGGTCGAGCTGATTGATCGGCGGTATGATGATCTTGTCGCCCACCTTCAGGCGGTCGAATTCGGGGACGGCATCCTTGTTGGCCGTCCAGAGGGCCTTGCCGTAGCGGCTGGACCTGTAGTACAGCAGCGCGATCGTCCAGAAGTTCTCGTCCTTGCGGACCGTGTGGATGTAGGGGAATTGACCGCGAAAGTCTGCGGGAGTTGAAATCGTGTACACACCGCCGCCCAAGGCTTGGTAGGTATTCACGACGGCAGCCAGTTGCTCGGTTTTGGTGTCGATCATGACCACTCTCGCATCTCTCAAGTCACGCTGGGTGAAGAGCACGTCGATGTACTCGATGCGGGCATTCTGAAAAAGGTCCTCGGCGTAAGTGACTGCGGCCTCGAGTGTTTTCAACTGCTGCCTCTTGATCTCGATGCTCTTGCTGTAGTTCTCTACCATGGTCATGCGGTTGATAACCTGGGTGAAGGCTTCGAGGATGACGCGCTGGTATTTGTAGATGGCCTGCAATTGAGCGGCGTTGGTGCTCAAGTACTGGGCCCTGATCGCTCGCTTGTTGACGAGCGGCCCGACCAGGCCACCGGCGATGTCGCCAATCACGGCATTCGGCTCGAACAGGTGATTCAGAATCAAGGACTGGAGGCCAACGCCGCCGGTGATCACCAGTTGCGGGAAGAAATTGACCCGGGCGACCTTGACGTCGAGCCCGGTAGCCGCCAGCTCGCGTTCGGCCTGGCGAACGTCGGGTCGGTTCTGAAGTAGCTGCGAGGGCACTCCTACGGAGAGCGGGTGAATTTCCAGCTCGTAGAATCGCCTAGAATCGCGTTCGACACGCTGCGGGTAGCGATTGACCAGGAAGTTGATCCGGTTTTCGCCCTGGATGATCGACTGATTGATGATCAGCTTTTCGCTGTAGTTCCTTTGAAGCTCGGCCTGGAATCGCAGGACACCCAGCTCGGTGCTGCGGGCAGCTTCCTTCCTGGCCTTGGCGATCTCGAGGCTTCGCGTCTGAAGCTCGATGATCTGATCCAGGTTCTCAAGCCGTTTGTCGAGCCCCATGAGCCGGTAAAAATTCTCGGCAATCTCTGCGACCAGGGTGGTCACGAAGTAGTTCCGCTTCTCACTGGCGACGATGTAGCGCTGGGCTGCCGCGTCCCTGGCGTTCCGCAATTGCCGGTAAATGTCAAGCTGCCAGGTGAGGTTCACGCCGGTGCCGAAGTTTCCCGACGGATTGGTAAAATGCTTCCCGGGTAGATACTGGTCGTCGAGTATGCCGGCTCCTTCTTCCGTGAACCGGCTGTATCTGTTGAGCCCCGCGCCGGCCGCCACCGTGACGAAGGGAAGATACGCCCCTGACCGGGCCAGAACTTCGTTGCCGGCGATCTGGACGTCCTCATTGAGGACCTTCAGCTCCCGATTGTCGAGGAGCGCCTTTTCTATCAAGGATATTAGTATTCGGTCATTATAAAACTCGTCGATTCCGAGCTGACCGGAGTTTTCCGGGCTGGACGCTCCATTGAAGTCTGTCGGCAGGCCTGGTCCCGGCTCCGCATGACGGAGAGGGGGGATTCCACACGACGGCAGAACCAGCAGCATGATGCTGCAAGCGATCGCTCTGGCAATCACGAGCTTCATCTGCTTTGCGGTCGAGAATGTCACCGGCTGATGCATCCGCTCGTCCTTGAGGAATTTGCGCTTGTCAGGAATCCGTCCGGGCAAGCTTTTCGGCTATCAACTCCTGGCTCGTGCCCGGCCCGTTCGTGATCGTCTGAAGCGAATGGGCGAATAAGCCGTGGGAGCGCAGGACTGTCTATTGATCGACGAATGCCGGTTGTGACTTTAGTAGCGGATCACGCGATTGGGAGAAATGGGTGCGTCACGCGGAGATAGTCGACGGAACCGAGGGTACAGGACGACGAAGCCCCAGTTGGGACTTGACGCGTAAGGATTTCCTTACGTATATTGGCACCATGGTGGTGACTGCCGATCGCGAGCCTGATGTCTTTGGGGCGATCAGCCATCCCGCGCGTCGCCGGATGCTCGATCTCCTCGTCGAGGCCGACCACTCCGTCAACACGATAGCGGGATATTTCCAGATGAGCCGCCCAGCCGTTTCTCAGCACCTCCGCATCTTGCTTGATGCCGGTCTCGTGACCGAGCAGCGGCATGGCAGAGAGCGGCGCTACCACCTCGTCCTCGAACGACTCGGGCCGGTGCGGGACTGGATCGCGCATTTTGAGCGGTTCCGGGATGACCACCTGCACCGGCTTGAGAAGCAGCTCTCTGAAGGGAGCGAAGAATGACAAAAAAGAACAGAATGAATCCCAAGGTGGATTGGTATTTCAAGAAAGCCGAAAAGTGGCAGGAGGAACTGGAGGAATTGCGCAAGATCATTCTTGACTGCCCGCTTGCCGAAGAACTCAAGTGGGGTGCTCCTTGTTACACGTTTCAGAAGAATAACATAGTTTTAATACATGTATTTAAAGAATACTGTGCGCTTTTATTTTTTAAAGGCGCCTTGTTACACGATGGCAATGGTATTTTGATCCAACAAACCAAGAATGTGCAGGCGGCGCGCACAGGTTCGGTTCACCAATGTTCGAGAGATCGCCCGGATGAAAACCATCCTGAGAGCCTACATTCGTGAAGCCATCGAAGTGGAAAAAGCCGGTTTGAAAGTGGATTTCAAGAAGACTGAAGAATTCATCATTCCTGAAGAATTTCAGAATAAACTGGATAAGACCCCTGCCTTGAGGACTGCTTTTCTTGCACTTACGCCGGGACGGCGAAGAGCGTACATACTTTATTTTTCAGCAGCCAAGCAATCGAAGACTCGAGAGTCGAGGATTGAAAAGTGCATGCCGCTGATTCTCGATGGAAGGGGATTGAATGATCAGTAATGCTGCCAAACGGTCGATTCTTCGCTGGATTCACATCGTCTTCGGGATTCCGATCGTCGGTTACGCCTAGCTGCCTCGTGGCCGGCGTTACTCAATGGCGTGCTCGTCTCGGTCGCCCCGGCAAAGGGCGAGGCGGCGACGCAAGAATTCTTGATCGGCGCGGCCGGTGGTCAAGCGCAGGGCTTCGCGCCAGGCTCCCTCGGCGGCGGAGTAGCGGCCCAGGCGGAAGTGGAGCTCGCCGATCACCGCGTGCCAAGGGGGATAACGGGCGGGAACGTTTTCCGGAAGAACGGCGGCCAGGCGCTCGAGGCCGGCTTGCGGGCCGTGGAGGTAAGCTTCAGCGACCGCGCGATTGAGCGAGTTCAGCGGCGAGGGCGCGATGCGATCGAGCGTGTCGTATAGTTCGGCGATCCGTCGCCAATCGGTATCAGCGAAGGAAGGCGCGCGGCAGTGTTCCCAGGCGATGCCGGCTTCGACGTGATAGCGCGAGAGCTCGTCGCCTGAGGCCGACCTGGCGAGCCACGCCATGCCTTCACGCACGTCGCGCCAGTTCCAGGCCGAGCGATCCTGTTCCTCGAGCAGGACGATGGCGCCGTCGAGAGTGACGCGTGCGTCGAAGCGGGCCCCGTGGAAGCACATCAGCGCGAGCAAGGCATGTACGGCTGGACCGTTGCCGATGGGATGGGCGGCGAGCATCCGCGCCAGGCGGCGGGCCTCATCGCACAAGTCGCGGCGGATCGGCACGTCGGCATGGGTGGCGTGGCAGCCCTGACTGAAAAGGAGATAGATGACCGCGAGCACTGCGTCCAGCCGAGCGGAAAGCTCTGCGGCAGCCGGCGTCTCAAAATCCACTTCGAGCTCGCGCAGCCGATCCCGCGCCCGTTCGATCCGCTTCTGGACGTTGGATTCGGTGGTGAGCAACGCGCGGGCGATCTCCGCGGTGCTGAAACCGCATAGCGTGCGCAGCGCGATGGCGACGCGTGATTCAGCCGGCACCGCTTCGTGGCAGCAGACGAAGAGCAGGCGAAGGGGTTCGTCGCCGATCTCGTCGGCGAAATGCAGTTCGAGCGGCGAGGATTCCGGTGCGGCGGCTTGAGCGAGGCGCGGCAACGCCTGGGCGTGAGTTCGCTCGCGCCGCAGCGCGTCGATCGCCAGGTTGCGGGCGGTGCGATAGAGCCAGCCGGCCGGGTCTTCAGGCACGCCGCGTCGAGACCAGGTTTCCAGGGCCTGCACGAGCGCGGCTTGCACGACGTCCTCGACGAGTTCGAGCCGGCGCACGCCGAGCGAGCGGGTCAGCACGGCGCAGAGCCGGCCGAACTCGTGGCGAAAAAAGTGCTCGACCAGCTCGCGCGGTTCGTTCATGCGGGTTCGTTCATGCGTAGCCGGCAAAGTTGACACGGACGTCCACCCTGACCGCCCTCCCCGCGCCCCGAATTTGTGATTATCCAACTGCAACGCGCAGAGGATACAGGGCTCGCAGCGGCTGGTCAATTCTTGCGGGCGGGCTCATCCGACATGACGATGGCCACTTTCAGGAAAAACCATCCGGAAAACGGCGTCCTATGGAGACGATCGACGGCGGATTGCACTCTATAGGTTATGGGCGACGCAGAGATTGAAGAGCGGGGCGAGGCTTTTGAGTGCCTACGGCGGGCCGCGGCGGGCGATGAGGAGGCACTGCGCACGCTATTCGGCCTGCATCGCGAACGGCTCAAGCGGATGGTCCACTTGCGGCTCAGCCGCCGGCTGACCGGTCGGGTCGACGACTCGGACGTGGTGCAGGAGGCGTTCCTCGAGGTCGCCCGCAAGCTGCCCGAGTACGTCCAGGAGCCGAAGCTTCCGCTGTTCCTCTGGATGCGGCACCTCACGGCCCTGAAACTGGCCGAGGTGCACCGTCGCCACCTTGGCACCCAGCTTCGCGACGCCGACCGCGAGGTTACCCTGCATCGTGGCGGTCTGCCGCTTGCCGATTCGGTCTCGCTCGCTGCTCAACTCCTCGGAACGCTGACGACTCCGTCTCAAGCCGCGATCAAGGCGGAGACGCGGCTGCTCGTGCAAGAGGCGCTCAATGGCATGGACCCCGTCGACCGCGAGGTGCTGGCGCTCAAGCACTTCGAGCAGCTCAGCACGACCGAGATCGCCGACGTCCTGGGTCTCTCCAAGGCCGGGGCGGGCAGCCGCTACCTGAGGGCGATCAAGCGCCTTCGCTCGATCCTCGAGCAAATTCCCGGTTTCGAGGCCTTCTGATCCTCGATTGCACCGCGTACCGCCCTTTAGCTCACCGCCTTCTTCACGAGCGCGGCAATCCTTGCCTCTTCGGGTGCGGTCAACTTCTTCAGCGCGAAGGCGACCGGCCACATGGCGCCTTCGTCGAGGTTCGCCTCGTGCTGGAAGCCGAACGTGGCGTACCGCGTCTTGAACTTGGCCGCGCCCTGGAAGAAGCAGACGACTTTGCCGTCCTTGGCATACGCGGGCATTCCGTACCAGAGTCTCGGCGAGAGGGCAGGCGCGCTGGCTTTGATGATCGCGTGGAGCCGTTCGCCCAGGGCGCGATCCGGCTCCGGCATTGCGGCGATCTGCGCGAGCACAGCGCTTTCCCCATCCACCTTTTCGGCGCGAGACGCGGCGTCCCTCGGCCTTCAGCTCCTGGAGCCGCTCCCGCATCGCGAGTCGTTCTTCGTCCGTGAATCCCTTGGACTTCTTGCCGATCGCGCTGGTGCTCTTGGTGGACTTCGGCGTGCCCTTCTTTGCAGTCATTTCCTCGCTCCTTTTGGCTTGATGCTTCTGAAACGCGGTCCGCTCATGCGTAGCCGGCGAATTCGCGGATCTCGATCGTATGGCCGGGCGGACACGCCCGGGCGATCTCGAGCGCCGCGTCGTAGTCCTCGGCCTGCATGACCCCGAAGCTGACGACGACTTCCTTGGCTTCGACATAGGGACCGTCGGTCACGAGTCCGGACTTCAGGACTCGGCCGGTTGGCTTCAATCCGTCGCCTCCGGGCAAAATTGCCGAGCTGTACTTTTGCATCCATGCGAACCAGGCGGCCTGCAATGCCTGCAATTCCTCAGGAGACGGCTGGGTTTTGCATTGAAAGTGGTCGTCCTCCGAGCTTCCGGCGTGCGCAGCCTGCATTTCCTCAGGAGATGGCTGGGCGTGGCTCTCGGTGGATTCTCGATAGATGAACAGAAACTTCGCCATGACGTTTACTCCAGACGGTTTCGCATACGCGGGCGGAGGCCTGTCCCCCGCCTTGTGTGATTACAACGAACGAGCTGCGACCGTTCGGACACCGGCGCGGGGAAAAAAATCGACGTGCCCGATATCGAGCCGTTACCGGCAATGCATCTTCCCTCCGTTTCGCGGAAATCTCGATTATCGAATGGAGAACGTAAAGACAGTAAAGGGCTGGCATTGGCTCGTCAACGACCGAACTCGCCTGATGCCCCAACAAGCTGGGCCTCGGGTGTGAAGATGCCCGCGCTCATGGTCTAAGTGCTTGACGACTCGCGGACCACTCTCAGCATTTGCCGGCGATCTTCCCGGCGAATATCATTGGCTTCATGAACGAGGTCACTCGGTTCCTGAACGCGGCACAGAATGGCGACCCACACGCCGCGGCTCAGCTATTGCCGCTGGTTTACGACGAGCTGCGCAGGCTGGCCGCGGCCAAGATGGCCAGGGAACGGCCCGACCACACGCTCGACGCCACAGGCTTGGTGCACGAGGCCTACCTTCGTCTTGTCGGCGATAGGGCCTACGCCGATCATCGCCACTTCTTCCGCGTTGCTGCCGAAGCGATGCGACAAATCCTCATCGACCGAGCCCGACATCACCGTCGAGCTCGACACGGTGGCGACAGGCAACGCGTTCCGTTAAATGAAGAGGGGCCGGTTGTCGAGGCAGAGCCGGACGAGGTGCTGGCCCTGGATGAGGCGCTGGAACGATTCTCCGTGGTCGATCCGCTCAAGGCGGAACTCGTGAAACTCCGCTACTTTTGCGGTCTTTCGGAAGCAGAAGCTGCTGAGACTCTGGGCATCTCACGGGCCACCGCGAGCCGCTACTGGACGTTTGCGCGCGCCTGGCTGATCAACGCGATTGATGGAAAACCTGAATAGTTTTCGTTCGCGGTGAGGCGCGCGAACTGGACGCGTGGTGGACCCGGCCAGCTTCGGACCAGGCGTTAGCGCCGGCCCAGTTCACGTAGGAGTGCGTCAGCCCATTTCGCGTCGGCAGTCTTGAGTGATGGGTCGGGTTCGGCCTTGTAGTCGATGTCGTCGTACCCACCGTTGCGGTAGCATTGCTTCACGATAGTCTGCAGGTCAAGCGGTACATCCCGGTCGGCCGGCCGGAGCGGTATCGAGATGACCGGAAGCCGTTCCCGAATGGGGACGCGGTAAACCTCGACCAGGTGGGGTCGCGATCCTCGCCAGACGCAGACCTGATAGGCGGTTCGAGCGGATAGCGGAAGCTGCTCTTTTCCCACCATCAGAACAGGCTTCCCGCGACGCAAGAGGTCGATTTCGACCAAGTTGACGCCGGCCGCCTGCTGATCCTTCCGTTTCTTCAAGTACCGTCGCCTTCCCTCACCGGAACGCTTGTTGGCAATGCTCAGCAACTCGATCGTCGTCACCACGCGGTACCCCGACTTGACGTCAATGATCTCGACGTAACCTTCGGTGACCGGCTCGATGTCGAGATGGATCAAGAGCGGCTCGGCCGGCGGGAAAACGCCGTTTCCCGTTTCCGCTGGGGTTTCCGTTCCTGTTGGCGACTCGGCCACAACGGCCCTTGAGCCCGCGACCTGCGATCTCCCCGGACGTTCGACGACGCGAACATCTGGATAATAGTCGCCGCGCAGGGGGTCGGGCACGTCGATGAAGACTCGTTCTTGCGTCCGCGCTTGGAGATCGCCAGGCAAGCGCGGCTGGAGCCAATCGCGGATATACGTGATCGCAGACTGATGGACATCGCCCCAATGTTTCTCCAGATAAGGGTCCATGCCTGGGAACGGGCTTTCCATAGACTGCGACCTCACATTCGCTTGCGCTGCTGGCGTACTCTGTCATTCAGTTTAATTCAGATGGTAGGCGCTGACCAGCACGTTGCCGAGAGCGGCCGGCGGAAGTAGTCTCGGGGTCCTGGGAGGGGAATTCGAATGGTTTTCGTCCGCGGTGAGGCGCGCGAACCGGAAACGTCGCTTGTCGGAAGGAAGTCATCCTTGACCGAAGGAGCGAGCCATGCCTGAGACCGCCGATCGTATTGAATCACTGTTCGCCGTCGCCGTGGCGCTTCAGCCGGAGGAACGTGGAGCGTATCTGGAACGCGAATGCTCCGGCGACGACGCCCTGCGTGACCGGGTTGTGGCGCTGCTCAGAGCCCATGATCGCGCGGGTCACGTGATCGACCGGCCGGTAAACGGCGACCCGGTCCACACAGCCGGGTATGCCCCGATGAGCGAACAACCCGGCACCATCATCGCAGAACGCTACAAGTTGCTCGAGGAAATCGGGCAGGGGGGCATGGGGACGGTCTGGGCGGCCGAGCAAACGGCTCCCGTGCGCCGCAAGGTCGCGCTCAAGCTGATCAAGGCCGGAATGGATTCACGGAGTGTTCTGGCGCGCTTCGAGGCCGAACGCCAGGCGCTGGCGCTCATGGACCACCCCAATATCGCGAAAGTTTTGGACGGTGGGCTCACTGAATCAGGCCGGCCGTTTTTCGTGATGGAATATGTCAAGGGCGTGCCGATCACCGAGTACTGTGACGCCACTCGACTGAGCGTCGAGGAACGGTTAAACCTCTTCGTTCAGGTTTGCTCCGCGCTTCAGCACGCTCACCAGAAAGGGATTATTCACCGCGACCTGAAGCCGTTGAACATCCTGGTCGCGCCTTACGATGACAAGTCCGTCCCCAAGGTAATCGACTTTGGCTTGGCCAAAGCGATGCATCAATCGCTCACCGAGAAAACATTGTACACGGCCCATGAGATGGTGCTGGGCACACCGCTTTACATGTCGCCGGAGCAGGCCCAGCTCAATAACCTCGACGTTGACACGCGCGCGGATATCTATTCGCTCGGCGTTCTACTCTACGAGCTCTTGACCGGCACCACGCCGCTCGAACGACAGCGGTTCAAGGAGGCCGCGTGGGACGAGATCCGACGGATGATTCGCGAGGACGAACCGCCGACACCCAGCACTCGGTTGAGCTCGACCGAGACGCTTCCAACGCTAGCGACGTTTCGTCATACGGAGCCGGCGAAGCTCAAGAAACTGGTACGGGGCGAGCTCGACTGGATTGTCATGAAGGCGCTGGAGAAGGACCGGACTCGGCGGTACGAGACGGCGAGCGGTCTGGCACGCGATATTCAGCGTTACCTGAAAGACGAGGTTGTCGAAGCCCGTCCACCCAGCACCGGGTATCGAATCGGCAAGTTTGTCCGCCGCCACAGGGCCCAGGTGATGGCGGGCGGGCTGGTGTTGCTGGCATTGTTCGCCGGCATCGCCGGTACGACCTGGGGGTTGATCAGAGAGGCGCATGCCAATGCGCGACTTGAGGCATCGCTTCGCCGCGAGCGGAAAGCGAACGCTGACCTGTCGTCCGCCAATGCCAAGGTCAAGGCACGCTATGATCTGGCTGTTGATGCCGTCAAGACTTTCCACACCGGCGTGAGCGAGGACTTTCTGCTCAAGGAAGAGAAATTCAAGGCCCTGCGCAACCGGCTTCTGAAGTCGGCGTCGGACTTTTACGGGAAGCTCGGGGCCCTTTTGGGCGAGGAGACCGACTTCGGCTCGCGGCGGGCGCTGGCGCGATCGAACTTCGAGCTGGCCCGGCTGACCGAACAGGTCGGGCGCAAGGAGGATGCGCTGACGGCGCATCGGTCGGTGCTGGCAGCGAGGGAAGCGATGGCGGCCGAGCCGGAGGCCGACCTCGAGACAAGGGTTGAGGTCGGCCGGAGCTTGACCGAGGTTACCTCCTTGCTCGATTTGATGGGAAGGGCAGACGAGGCCCTGGCGGTGTATCGACGGTTGGAGTCTCTGGCGGGCTCGGCGGGATCCGACCCGACGGCACGGGCGGAGCTGGCCGGCTGCTGCACTCGGTTGGCCCGGGTATTGCAGCACGCGGGCCAGCCTGCCGAGGCGCTGGCGGCTTGCCTGCGGGCGCGGACCGACCTGGAAACGCTTGCCGCCGCGCCCGGGGCTTCCAACGAAGTCCGCCGCGACCTGGCCGAAACGGTCCACCAACTTGCCTGCCACCTGTGGTACACGGGCAAGCCCGCGGAGGCCGTGAACGAGTTCCGCGCGGCGCTTCAGATCGACCGGAAGCTGGCCGACGAAAACCCCGCCGTGCCTGAGTTCCGCTTCAACCAGGCGAGAAGCCACGATTTCCTCGGCAAAATCCTGTCGGACACGGGCAAGCCGGAGGAGGCGGAGGCCGAACTCCGCAGGGCACTCGCGCTCTACCAGGAGCTGGTGAACGGAAACCCCGCGATCACCGTCTTCCGCAGGAACCTGGCGGTCTGCCGGCAGTGTATCGGCAGTCTGCTGTCGGAGACCGGCAAGCCGGTGGAGGCGAAGGCTGAGCTCCACATGGCGCTGGCGCTTGAGCAGAAGCTGGTGGACGAAGACCCGGGCGACATCTACTTCCGCGGCGGCCTTGCGGAATGCCACACGAAACTCGGCCGGCTGCGGTTGCAGATGGGCAAGCCGGAGGAGGCGGAGGCCGAATGCCAGACGGCGGTGACGATCTGGCAGAAGCTGGTGGAGGACACACCTGGTGTCGCCCTGTACCACTGCATGCTCGCCCAGTCCGTCCAGAACCTCGGCGACGTGGTCCTCGCGGCCGGCCGGTTCGCCGAGGCCAGGAGGTATTTTGAGCGGGCGATCGCGCTCGAGGAACCGCAGGTCCGGGAAGACCCGACGATCACAGTCCACCGCCATGACCTGGCTTGCTTGATGCGGCGGCGCGGGCTGACGCAGGTTCATCTCGGCGACCCAGCCGGCGGGTCGGCCGACATCCGGCGCGCGCTGACCTCCCTCGAAAGGCTACCGTTGCTGTCGGCCGGGGACCGCTTTCAGAAGGCTTGCTGTCACGCGACACTGGCGGGCCTGGCCGGCCGGGCCGGATCGGGTGTCTCGGTGGCCGAGGGAGAACAGCAGGTCGCGAGGGCGATGGGATGCCTGAGCGGGGCCGTTTCCAACGGCTTCCGCAACACCGACCTCATTCGCATCGAGTCGTGCCTCGACCCGCTTCGCCAGCGCGCTCAGACTTCAAGAAGCTGATGGCGGGGTTGGAGAAGAAGGCCCCACCACAGCATGAGAAGAAGTGACGTCGCGAGTCGCCAACGGACCTCACGTCGTCAGTTCTAATCCTTGACCCGCGTGGCTTCCCAGTCGCGCGAGACGCATTGATCCGGGAGCACGATCGTGGCCGAGCCCTTGATGGTATCGCCCACGAGCTTGCCCTGGTACATGTGCACCATGCGCTTTCCGTCCGGAGTTTTGCCGGGCACGCGGAAAGAGATCGCGTCGTCCTTGAAGACGCCGTCTTCGACCTTCAGGTCCCCGGCTTTGCGAACCATCACGCCGGTCACCTTCTCCCCTTCCAGCTTCAACTTGAGCGTGCCGACACCCCTGGGGCTCGTCCAGTTCCAGGTTCCGGTCGGATCGTCGTCGTCGGCTCGAGCCCAGCCCATAAGGACCGTGCACGCTACAACCAGGGCCGCTGCTTGCAATCGCCGCATCGTTGAACCTCCACAGAAGCGCAGTGCGAACGCGCTCACCACCGGATGAGCAAATCCACCCTGCTTGAGACAGGATTTGTGAGCTTGCACCCGATCCTTTCTCAAGGACCGGCAGGCGGTATCCGCTTGGCGGTATAAATAAGGACGTTCGAGCCGGGAGTACTGGCGAACTCCGCAGGTCGTGTGCCGTCGTCGGGACGGCAGATCGTCAGGGTGTCGCCCTCGAGGGCATAGATGGCGTGATAGTTGTCGCCGTGATACCCTTCTGATTGCATGTCCATTGCTTTGGGTTTTTGCTCGGAATGGAGCTGGAAACGCACTTTCAGCAGGTGGTGAGGCCCGCCCTCGTGGGCGATGGTGTCGTCACGAATTCTCAAGCTGCTAAACGGGAACTCGTCTTTCGGCAAGACCCGGCCGTCCTGCTCGACGGCCGTCACTTGCCAGTCCCCTTGCAATCCGTCCAGATCGGATTTCGCTTTGGGCTGAACAACCGCCGCGGGCGCAACGTTCACGGGCGGGACACGGACAGCGCCATAGCACAGGAAGCCCACGCAGGCGGTCAGCAGCGTGCCAGAGAGGAGCGATCCGATCGTCCATAGCTTGAGTCGGAGCATGTCCTTCAGCAATTGCTCGGCCAGCAGTCGGGCCTGCGCCGAGACGGCTGCCCCGCCCGCCGGTAACGTGTGCATTCCGAAGTCGAGCCACCCGTCCGGGACTGCTGCGTCGGACGAGGACGTACGCTCCAAGAAGCTTGCGAAAACGCCGGAGGAAAGAGCCAGATTGCGACGCGAGAGCCGAATGCGCAACTGTTCGCGGGCGCGGGCCAGTTGCGACAGAACAGTGCCCCTGGGCAGGCCCAGAGCCGTGGCGACCTCTGCGGCGCTCTTGCCCTCCAGGTAAAACAGTACGATGGGCCTCCGATAGCGCTCGGGCAAGCGTTGCAGCTCGTCGTCGAAGATGGCTCGAAGATCGCGCCAGCTTGCGTCGTCATTCGCCAGAGGAGCCGGGAGATCGACCATCGCAGCCTCCCGCGTGCGCTGTCGAATGTTTGCGGAGCGAATCTTGCTGGAGATTCGATAAGCAACTCCATAGAGCCAATTCCCAAGCAGGCTTGGCCTGCTCAGGGAAGGGGCCTTTCGCAAGAGGACAAGAAAGGTCGCCTGGAATGCGTCCTCCACGTCTTGCTCACGCCCGAGGACGCGGCGGCAGACCCCAGACACCATGCCCCCGTGCCGCCGCATGATCGCCGCGAATGCACCAGCATCCTGGCTCGCCACGAAATCGCGCAGCAGGCACTCGTCGGTCGGTTCACTCTGGCTGCTTGGGCCGGCAACGTCTTGCATGGCACCTTCAACGTCCGCGAAACGTCCCCATCGATTGCGCTGTCTACTCACTATACTGCCCGCCGGGGGACGCGCGATTGCATTCTTGTCTGCGCTAATCGGGCGCAAAGACATCCGGGGGCAATTCGGCGCTTGCAGCCGCCAAGACCTCCTCAGCCTCGGCGCGGAAGCGGTCCAGATCTTCGGGCCAGTTGGAGTCCGGGAGCTCGGGATGTTCGCGCCGCCAGCGAATGGCCTGGTCAAAATCGGCCCTCGCCTGGGGGATCTGACCCAGCTTGTGGCGGGCCATGGCCAGGAAGAACAGGTCGAAAGCGTCGGACTGGCCCTTGCTCGCCGCGAGGCTCTTCTGCAGGGTGGCGATGGCCTCGGCATAGTGGCCAGCGCGGTACTGCGCGACGCCCAGCGTGTTGAGGTAGTTGGCTATACGAGGCGCCAAGGCAACCGCCTTCCGGGCCAGGACCAGCGCACGCTCGGGGTCGCGCGAGAGAACCGGCCCGGTGCCCAGCTTCCAGGCCAGCTCGTTGTAGTAGTCCGCGCCCGCCAGGGGTGACTCGAGGGCTTTCTTCATGTCAGCCTGGGCCTGCTCTCGGTGGCCCAGCCGATCATGGACCTGGCTGCGCAGCTCGTAGAGGGTCGGATCTTTCGGAGAGTGCTCGATCAGCGGAGCGAGGTCTGCCAGGGCTTCCTGGAAACGACCCGTGCGGAACAAGATCTGGGCGCGGTGGTAGCGGACCGGATGGCTGGGGTCGGCATCGAGGACCATGGTGAAATCGTCGAGGGCCTCCTCGAGCCGGCCGAGCCCGAGCGCGACCTGGCCGCGCATGGCGCGGGCGTCGATGTCGTCGGTAGAACGAGCCAGATACTTTGCCAGGGTCGCTCGCGCCGCCGGAAGGTGGTTCGTGTTGCAGTAAGCCTGGGCCAGCAGGAACAGGGCGTCGGTGTCATCCGGCCGGAGCGACGAGGCCCGCCTCAGGTCGGCGATCGCCTTGGACCACTTCCACTGCTCGGTCAACAGCCAGCCGCGGTGCATCAGGGCTTCGGCGTCGTCAGGCTGGGCGGCAAGCCGGCGGTTCATCTCGGCGAGCTCGGCGGTGCGGCGCGCCTGCGGCTCGAGGACTTCGCCGACGACAAGTACCTGAAAGGGGGGTGGAACCGTGCCCGTGGAGTCGCTCGCCGAAGCGGCCGGATACGGAGGTGCTTCCCAGTCGAGCCCCATCGGTTTGAGCTGGTCGCGAATGCGCCGCAAGTCCCAAAGAAGCACGGTTTTTTTCCCTGTTCTTGCGACCAGCTTCGTGCCGTCAGGGCTCAGCGCCATCGGCCCGGGCCCCACCGGCTGGACTGTCGTCAAGCGGGCGAGCTCTCGCTCCGTCGCGGCGTCGGCCAGCAGGATCTGGTCGGGAGCGATCGCCAGGGCCATCAGACCGGCGCCACGCGCATAGGCCGGCAGAGTCATATTTGCCCCGCCGCGCTCGGGCTCGAGCTGGTGGTCCAGGTCCCATGAGCCGACGCGCCAGAAGTGGTAAGCGGACTTTCCGGTATCGGGATGGGTCGACGACACCAGAAAGCGCCCATCGGCACTGAAGCGGATAAAGAACTTCGTGGAGCCGAGCGCATCTTTCGGTCGCAAGATCTGCTCGAGCCGCCGGCGCTTCAAGTCCCAGACGCCGACTCCCGATTCGTACCACCCACCAACGGCCAGCCAACGGCCGTCCGGGCTGACGTCGACCGTCTGCATGCGGTGATTCTCGCCGGTGTCGAGCGTGATTACTCGGCTCCAGAACGGATGGGGATGCTCAGAATCGACGATCACGACCCGGTTGATGCCATCGTCAACCAGCGCGAGCTGGCGATGGTCGGGAAGCCAGGCTGCCCTGCGGAACAATTTCCCGGGTTCTCGCAGTAGCTCGGGCGGACCGATGCGCAGGGCGCCGGGTCCGCGGACGGGGTCGGGGCGGATCGGCCAGCGGTAGAGGCCCAGCGCGGTGGAACCGATCATGCTCTGGCCGCCGGGGTGAAAGAGCGCGCTCTGGCATTCCCCTGTCTTGATCCAGGCGAGCGCACGGCCGGAGTCGGCCTCCCATAGCCGGATACCGTCGCCGTCGCAGGTCGCGAGCAACCGGCCGTCGGGACTGAAGTCCGCGCAGAGAATGGGCTGAATGTCGCGCCGTTCGTCGCGGTTGCCGAACATCGCCGGATGAAGGGTTCTGCACTCGGGGGCAAGCTCGAGATCCCAGACGACAATCTTGCCACCGTTAACCAGGGCCACCTGACGGTCGTCCGGCGAGAACCTTCGGAAATCGCCCGAGGCGCTCACGAGGGGCTCGCCGGAGGCCGCGTCCCAGAGCCGGCTTCCGGTGACCAACAGGTGACCTGTGTGAGCGAAGAACGCGGTGTGGACGCCCTGGAGCACCGAGGAAAGCGCGTCGCGGTTGACGTTCCAGACGAAGACGCGGGGATCGTGCGAATCACCGCTGACGGCCACGAGCTGCCCGTCCGCGCTCCAGTCCAGCTCGCCGTTTCCGACGTGCGATCCCCAGTCTGCCAGCTTGAGGCCGGTTTCCAGCTCGAGGATGACGACCCGCGGTGTCTTCGGGTCGGCACTATTGACCGCCAGCCACCGGCCTGGATGATCGAGCGCCAGATATGCGGGGGAGAATTCCAAGGGCAGCCGCCCTGCGGGCCGGCGCTGCCGCAAGTTCCAGATTCCGATCCCGTTATCCGAGTCTTTGAAGAGCACCCGGAAGCCATCGGGATGGAAGGCCAGGCTTCCGCGGTTCGACAGATTTGCGACAAGCTCCCGGCGCCCCAGATGCCAGACCCGCATGCGGTCGCTGCGATCGTTCAGCGTATACGACGCGACGAGGTATTGCCCATCCGGGCTGAACGTGGGCGTTGCATACCAGTAGTCGCGCTGGTCTGGTCCGGGGAGGCGAAGGAGCTCGCGGTTGTCGTCCATCGAGCGCACGAGCAGCTCGCCGGTCCGATCGACGACGGCATAGCGCTTCAGGTCATGATCGACGCTGAGGCCGTAGGGCACGCCATAGGCGTGTTCCGAGCGCAGGCGCAGGTCGGGGAGTGCCAGCGCCCTGATGGCCAGGTTGCGGATCTCGGGTAACCGGTTCCGTCCCTCGGGGTCGGCACTCAAAACTTCCGCGGCTGCTTTCAGGCGGTCGAGACTCTTGAATCGCTGGCCCAAGAGACCGGTGCCCGCCAGCGCCGCTCCCTCGGAGACCAACGACTGGCCCAGAGCGAGCTGGGCCTCGTGCTCGGCGCACTCTTCTCCTCGAGGCTCGCCTTCGTCCGTCCTTGCTCGAACAGGACTTCGTTGCGTTGAACCCGGAAAATCCAGGCCGTCACGCTGGCGCCGATCGCTACGAACAGCGTCAAAAAAGCGGCCACTGCGGTGAGTGCCGCCACGACAGGGTTCCGCTTGCACGATCGCCAGAGCCGCTCGGGGGCCGAGATCGGGCGCGAGCGGATCGGCCGGTTCTCCAGGAACCGCCGCAACTCGGCCGCCAGCTCATCGGCCGTCGCGAACCGGTCGTTCGGTTCCTTGGCCAGAGCCTTGAGCACGATCGTTTCCAGGTCGCGAGGGATGCGCCCGTCATGCTGCCGCGGCGGCGCGGGGGGCTCGTGCAAAATCTGATCGACTAATTGCAGCCGGTCGTCGCCGATAAACATCGGACGCAACGTCAACAGTTCATACAAGGACGCGCCCAGGGAATAAATGTCGCATCGACGGTCCGAGATGCCCTGGAACCGCTCGGGGGCCATGTAGCGCAACGTGCCGACGAACTCCTGCGACTGCGACAAGTCCTCCCCCTCCGCAAACTTGGCCAGGCCAAAGTCGGTCACCCAGACGTTGCCCACGGCATCGAGCAAGAGGTTGGAGGGCTTGATGTCGCGATGGAACACGCCTCGGCGGTGGGCATATTCCAGGGCATCGGCAACCTGAGCCCCAATTCGAGCGACCTCGCGGTGGTAGCACTGCTCGGTCGCTCCCGCCAGTGATGACACGGATGAGTCGCCGGTCGTGGACGCGGCGCCCGGACTGACCGTTGGTTCGAGTGTCGAAAGCTGCGCGGCTTCACATAGGTGCGGCTCCGGCGCCACCGTATGCCCGGTCACGCCCATTCCGTCGATGGCCGATGCGGCCGACACAAGGTCGGTATCCGCCGCCATGGCGCTCGGGGCGGCCGGTGCGTCAGGCGAGGGGTCGGCCGCATACTCGCCTGTCAGGAGGCCCAGCGAGATGGCCCGCCGTGAGCGATCCGCCGCATAATCGGCGGCGGTCGCGGGCTCGGGGCCGGCCGAAATGCGAGCCATGACCGCTTCCACCAGACTGGCCGTACCAGTCATTGCCGCTTTGCCTCTGGCGCGGCGGAGGCGGCGCACCTCGTCGAGCACGACGTCCAGACCGTGGCCGGGGATGTACTGCATCGCGTAGTAGCAGACACCGTCGTGCTCGCCGTAGTCGAAGACGCCGACGATGTTCGTGTGGTGCAGCCGGGCCGCTGAGCGGGCTTCGGTGTGGAAGCGGCGGAGGTAGCTGGTAGTCGTTCGGAACTCGGCCGCGCATGACCTTGAGCGCCACCCGGCACTTGAGTGACTCGCGCTCCGCCTCGTAGACGATTCCCATCCCGCCTCGGCCGATGGTGCGCAGGATGCGATAATCCCCCAGGCGGCCCTGCGCGGCGCCCAGGTCGCCCAGCTCCGCCGCCGGACCCAGGCGAGCCAGCTCGGCCGAAGCGGGCTTGAACCGCTCGACCATGACCATCACGGGAAAAACGTCGCGAATCTCGGCAGCCAGCTCGGGATAGCGGGCGGTGTATTCGCTCAGCGCAGGGTGCTCGCCGCGGCGCCGGCGCTCGAGAAACTCCTCGACCAGTCGCTCGAGCGGGTTGTCGTCTTCACTGGTCGAAAACGTCATCGTAATGACACCTCGGGCTCAGATTTCCAGAACGTCTTCGAGTCCGCCCAGGGCGTCCTTGAGACGCTTGAGCGCTCTGATATAGCGGTTGCTCGCCGCGGTCTTCGAGAGGCCCAAGACCTTGGCGGCCTCGGCGTTGCTCAGCTCTTCGAAGTGCCGCAGGGTAATGATTTCGCGGTCGATGGAGTCCATGCCGTCGAGGGCGTGCTGGATCTTGCGCTGCATCTCGGCCCGCCGGGCCGCAAGCGTCGGCGAGGTGAGGCGGCCCAGGAGCATGGCCGCCAGCGAGGCCGACGACGCGTGCGGCAAGCCTCGCTGGTGGATCGAGACTTCCAGCCCGGCGTCTCGCAACCTGGCCCCGAGGTGCCGCCGGTGCAGCGCAAGGAGTTTCTCCCGTGCGATCCAGCGGAACCAGAGGAACGGAGGCAGCGTGGGCGCGGCCAGGTAGTCGGCGGCGCGGCGGGCGACGTCGAGGAACGCCTCCTGGAGCACGTCGGACGGGTCGACCCGCCTTTTCAGGCGGTCGTCGATCCTCAGGCGGATGATGTGCTTCAGCCGCTGGCGATGGCAAGAGAACAGGGCGAGCAAGGCCTGCCCGTCCCCCTGGTCGACTCGTCGCTCTAGCTGCGTCAGGTCATCCGGCTCGTCCGGCACGATGTTGCTCCCGATCACCCCCCGCCAAACCCGGTTGCGGTTCACCAAACCGAAGGTCCGATCGCGAACTTTGGCAGAGAAGGCGGCGCCGTCCGAGGGGCCAGCGCTGCCCTCGCGCGGGTTTCACTGGATGTTTTCCTGACCCGGCGACGTTGTGCGCCGGCACGGTCCCGGCAAAACTATACCCTCTGCTGCCGACCTCCTTGATCCCATAGCCTGTGTTGTATTCGATTGTGCAGTCAATTACCAACGTGTCGTTTGAGTCGTCGATGCACACCCCGTTTTGCTGATTGAGCATGGTCAATCGACTCCGCTACAGGCTGACCGCAAGCGAGGGGCTCGGGAGAACACCGCCCGATTGCCGTTCCTGCTCGCGAGCCGACCTCGTTTTCGCCCTCAGCCCGTTTTTCTCTTGGCCAAGAGCCTCTCTACTCATGAGAGAAGGAAACGAAGCGATTCGTGTCGGGGGAGCAAGCGAGTTCTGGCAGACGCCTCGCCAGCTTGTTCCCCTGGCCCGTGATGCTGGAATGCGAGTCGCCAGGATAGAACTGCGCTAGAGCGCACAACGTCCACAGGCAATGGCTCAAATTATTTCTGCGGGGCTGCATTCCGGCTTCGAAGACGCCGGAAGCGGCTCTGGTGCTCGGTGACGAGGTGCTTCCCGTCGTGCCCGTATCGTCATTCCTTCGCCGGGATCCACGGCAGCCAATCAGGGTCGTCAATGTGAGTCAAAAACGCCCGGCTCCAGATGCTCTCGAAGAACAGCGGGACGCCGGTGTCCAGGGAGCGACGAAAGCAGGCCTTGGCCGAGAGGCGCTTGCCTTCCCCAAGCCGGCGCAGGCCGATGTAGAACTGGGCCTCGCACTGGTTGAAGTGGTTGCCGCCGGCATTCCGCAGCAGCTCTGCCTCGTCGAGCGCACCGGCGTGGTAGGCGAGGAGATGGTGGAACCAGCCGTTCCGCATATTCGGGACCAGGTGGGAGAAATTCTCGTGCAGGTCCAGCGCCTTGCGTTGCGCTGGGCCGCTATACGCCGGCCCCAGCACCTGCTGGAGGGCGCACAAGTACGTCATGGCCAGGGCGCCGCGCTGACGGCTCATGGCGATGCCGTCACGGAATGCCTGCTCCGCGTCTGCCCTGCGCTTCGGCAGCGTGGCCAGGACGACGGCTTCCTGAAATTTCAACTCCCAGTATTCCGGCGTCGTGGTCGACCGCAGGACGCGGAGCGCTTCGGCGTATTGTTTGCGCCGGTAGAGGACGCCAACTTCGAGTGTCGTCAGGAACCCGGGTACGGACGGCCCCCGGGCCTGGTGAATCGCCTCGAGCAGGCGCTCGTCGTCACTCTGGTCCTCGTAGTAGCGGCATCGGCCGAGCAGGGCGACGACGTTGTCGGGAAACGTGGCCAGGCGGGCGACGTCGCGCTCGGCCTGTTTCAGGGCGGCCTCCCGGCGCGGGTTGTTCGGGCCGTAGGCGTGGGCCGCCGTCAGGCCGGCTTCGACGCGGTCGGCGAGCAACAAGGGGTTGTCGGGCAAACCGACCGCGCGGAGGTCGTCCAGGGCTTGCTCGGCGTCCTCGGCGCGGCCGCTCTGGACGGCGAGCGTTGTTTGCGCCGAGGCCCGGGCCAACCGTCCGAGCGGTGTTTGCCGGTGGCGGCTCGGCATGCCGTCGAGCGTGCGCTGCCCGGCGACGAGGTCGAAGCCGCTCCGGATCAGACCCAGGAACAGGTAGTCCTCCGGTGTCCGGGGCTGCACTCGGTCCAGGCCGAAGTCGTTGACGCTCAGCCGGCCGTCGGGCGAGAGGAGCAAGTTCGACGGCTTGATGTCGCGGTGAATCACGCCCTCGTTGTGGGCATGATCGAGTGCGTCGGCCACCTCAGCGACCATGCGGGCCACCTGGTCGAAGTAGCCGCTCGATGAGCCGGGCGCGGACGAGCCCAGGACCGTGGGGGAACTCGCCCGCGGGCCGCTCTCCACGTACGGCCCGGTCGCCTCGGGGCTGGCGGATCGCCGCTCGTCTGCCGCCTGAGTCTCGGCGCGGGACTGGCGCAACCGCTTGATGACGTGGTCGAGCGAAGGGCCGTCGATCAGCTCCATCGCGTAGAGATGCGTGCCGTCCTGCTCGCCGGTGGCGTAGACGGGGACGATGTTGGTGTGGTGCAGCCGGGCTGCCGCCTCCGCCTCGCGACGAAAGCGCTCTACCGCGTTGCCGGTCAACCCCAGACCGCCCGACAGGATCTTCAGCGCGACCTGGCGGTTGAGCGACACCTGCCGTGCCGCGTACACCACCCCCATGCCGCCGCGGCCCAGCTCGCGCACGACCTCGAAGTCGCCGAGCCGCGCCGGTCAGGTTCGTCATCGCTGCATCGACGGCGTCCGCGCCGCCTGGCTGGTACGCAGCCGTTTTGTTGGGGTCGTTCAAGGACAAGGCCTATCCCCCGCTTGATTTTCAAGAACAATTTCGCTACGAGCAAGTTACTCGCTGGGGCGTGGCTTCGCCAGCGTCTCAGGGAGGGCCTTGTCGCGCGGAGCAACCGCCCGTGACGGCTTTGTGCTCTCGGCTTGCGCCTCCATCACTTCCGAGCCGGCTCCGTCCGCCAGGAAAGCACCTTCGCTGTTTGATCCTCGAGTTCGGAGATCGTCAGGCCCGAGCGTGCGCCGGCGCCGCGCAGGGCGCGTTCCAGGAGCTCAGCCAAACAATGAATACTTTGCTGCAAGCCGCTCGCGGAAGCGGTCGAGTCGCAGGCGGATCGAATCCAGATTCGAGAGGTCGACTTCAGCTCCGAAGTCGCGCGACCTCTCGCCGACCTCCTCGATGCCCTCCGGAGTCGCCTTCAACATGAGTCTCGGTTCATTCAACGGCGGCCAGTCGGCCGCAGGGCCCCAGAATGCTTGCAGCTCATCGGTCGAAACGGCTGAAATGAAGATTTGCGGCTCGATCATGACATGCTCCGGTCACGAACGTGACGCCTCGAGTCGTTCCCGATCGACCAGGTTAATCGAAACTGAAGTCAAAGAGTACGTTTTCGCTGCGCGTGGTGGGCGTCTGGTGGCCGTCGGTCAAGCGTGCGACCTCCTGTTCCACGAAGTCTCGCAGCTCGGAGACCTGCACACGCCCATCCTGGTTGCGGTCGGCCTCGCCTTTGAGTCCGCGAATCACTGCGTGCGTGAAAACGCCATTCTTCCATTCCGGCGCCTCAACGGCGTATTCCGCTCCTCCAGCCGATGCGATCACCACTCCCCCGGTTCCTCGCCGGAGATCGGCGAACAGGTCCTGGAGCATGTGGTACGAGCTCGTCAGTCCCACCTTGGGCGTGATATCGGGGGTCAAACCGCTGCGGAACGACCGCGACGTGATCTTCCCGGCGGTTACCGGCGCAGCGCTGCCGACGACGACGTCTTCCTTGTCCAGCTCGCCAGAATGGCACGTATCCATTAACAGAAGCTTGCGCCGGGCACGTACGGTGGTGCGATCCAGTCTGCGCATTGGCGACACGAGGCAGGCGCATTATGCCCAGGGGGGCACGACCGGGACGCGTGCGGAAAACAAGAACTCCGACACCGCTGAGACATAATACGTCGATGCGGGCGTCTGTATTACCTGCCGTGCCCAGATGTCTCTCCTCGCATCCAACGGAGCAATCTCGTGGTCCATGGTTCGCGCCAGGCGGAGACTGGTTGGCCGCCCAGCCAGTTTTCGAGGTCGTTTGAAAGGGCCTCAACCGATATGTAACGATCAGGAGGATTCAGGGACATAGCCTTGAGGCATATCGCCTCCAAGGCTCGGGGTACATGACGGTTAACAGTTCGAGGTGGTGTGAGGTCACCACTGAGCACGTGGTCTAGTAAAGCGGTCGTGCTCGCGTTCTGATATGGAACGTGCCCGGTCAGCAGCTCATACAAAGTTGCCCCCAATGGTCCGGCAACGATGATGCCAAACCCGAACGGTTGCGGCAGCGTCTTTGGGCTCACTCTCTACGGAATGGGACGACCCCCGCGCTTTGGCTGCGCCGGCCAGGTATGTTAGGAAAGGTAACAGTGACTTTGCTGATTCGTGGAGTGCTGTGAGATGCTTGGATTTCGTTTCCTCAAGGTGCCGCCGACGACTTATGTGATGCAGTACCGGGGGGGCAGGGTCGTTCGTCAGGGTGGGGGATTATCGTTCTTTTATTTCGCGCCCATGGCGACCATCGTGCAGATTCCCGTGGCTAGCACGGACGTGCCTTTCGTTTTCAACGAGATCAGCGCTGATTTTCAAGAAGCCACGATTCAAGGGCAGCTCACGTATCGCATCACCGACCCCATGAAGACGGCCGGCATGCTCGACTTCAGCCTTACAGGCGCCGGCCAGTATCAGTCGGACGATCCCACGAAACTCGGCGATCGGCTGTGCAACTTGGCACAGGTACTTGCTCATGCATTCACGCAGCGTCAGAAGCTGCGCGAGCTTCTGGTCGGCACCGCAGGACTTTCGGACGAGATCCTTGCCGGGCTGAAAGCTTCGGAAGCTGTGCAATCGCTGGGGGTGGACATTCTCAATGTGGTCATCCTCTCGATCAAGCCGACGCCCGATATGAGCAAGGCCTTCGAGGCCGAGGCACGCGAAGATTTATTGCAAAAGGCAGACCTCGCGATCTACGCGCGGCGAAACGCCGCGATCGAGCAGGAACGGACCATCAAGGAAAACGAGCTGAACACCGAGATATCCGTGGAACAGAAGAAAGGCGAGGTGCGTGACGCGCAGCTCAGCGCCGACATTGGAATCGAACAACGCCGAGCCACACTGGTGGATTCGCAGGTCGCCAACCAGCACAAGGAGGCCGAGGCCAGGTCGTTCGCGCTGCGTGCCGTTCTGGATCCGATCAGGGACGTCGATTGGCGGCTGCTCCTGGCGGCCAACGCAGCGATCGACCCCAAATTCCTGATCGCGCTGGGATTCCAGGAGCTGGCGCAGAATGCCAGCAAGATCGGTGAGCTCAATATTTCGCCCGAGCTCTTGAACACGCTGCTTCGGCGCGGAGAGAAGTGATGTTTTCGCCGAGTCCCATCATCATCGTGCATCGCGAAACTCGGCTCGAGGGAGTGCTGCGACGCTGGGGCACCCGGGGTCAGGCGAGGTTTGTCATCAGGCAGGCGGCCGCGATGGAACGAGCGCGGCAAGCGGAGAGCACCGGTGCGTCTCTGGCCGCGCGTAATGCGCCGCGGACAGCCCCGAGCGAGGCCGACGCCTACACGGAGCTCGAGAACGAAGACCAGGTGTACCGCGAGGCCCTGGCTGCCCTACAGCGTGAGTTGAATCTCGAGGAACGCGTTCAGCTCGTGCACCGCGATTATGTGCCGACCTTTGATTTCGGCTTCAGCCGGGTGGTTGTGGTGCTGGGGCAGGATGGCATGGTGGCGAATGTTGCCAAGTACGTAAACGACGTACCGATCGTGGGGGTCAATCCCGACCCGGCGCGATTTGACGGCGTCCTTTTGCCATTCCAGGTGTCGCAGGCGCGGGCCGCCGTGCAACGAGTTCTCAAGCGGGCGCACACAACTCGGCAGGTGACCCTGGCGGAAGCCCTGCTCAGCGACGGGCAGCGGTTGCTGGCATTCAACGACCTGTTCGTCGGCAGCGCCAGCCACGTTTCTGCGCGTTACGCCATTGTGCACCTGGGAAAAACGGAGCAGCAGTCGTCGAGCGGGATCATCGTCTCCACGGGCGCGGGCTCGACGGGCTGGCTGTCGTCGGTTTTCAACATGGCGTCGGGCGTGGCGGGCTTCCTGGGTTCAAGAACACAGCCCGGTTTCACCATGAGCTGGGAAGAAAGAAAACTCGTCTGGGTCGTACGCGAGCCGTTCAAGAGCAAGCACTCGCAGATCCGGCTGGTGGCAGGAACGGTGGAGCCGCGGCAGGAGCTGGTGGTGCAATCGGCCATGCCCGAAGGAGGGGTGATCTTCTCCGACGGAATCGAGCGCGATTTCCTGACGTTCAACAGTGGCGCCATCGCTCGCATTCAGATTGCCGAGCAGTGCGCCAATCTGGTCATAGCCTGAAGCTATTCGATTTTGTTGAGACTCGACCGGCGGGAAATCCGCATTGAGGGGTGAACGAGGCGCAACGCGCCCAAAACCGCTAACTGGATCAAGCGACCGGCGGGAATTCCGCGTTGAAGCGTGAACCAGGAGTTCAAATCATGCCCACCGATTCGAATCGCGTCCGCGATGTATTCCTTGGCGCCGTCGAACTCTCACCCGAACAGCGGCCCGAGTTCCTGGCCCAGGCTTGCGGCGAGTCTGGTGCTTCTCGCGCTGCTGGCCGGCATGGCGGGGACCACCTGGGGGCTCTTCCAGGCCCGGCGGCAGGAGCGAATCGCGCCAAGGAAGCCGGCGCGAAAGAACAGGCTCGTGCGGCCGAGGCCGCACGAGCCGAGGGCGAGCGCCGCGCCAAGGTCGAGGCGCAACGGGCCCGCGACAACGAGGTCAAGGAACGCGGCTACGCCGAGGCCATCGCGAAGTTCGTCAAGGACGACTTCCTGGCCCTGACCAGCGTCGAAGGCCAAGGGCGGTTTGGCGGCCAGGAGCTGACCAAGGACGCGACGCTGCGCGACCTGCTCGATCGGGCGGCGCGGAAGCTCAACGCTCGCAAGGATCTGGACCCGCGCATCGAGGCCGAGCTCTGCTGGATTATCGGCGTCTCGTACCGGGGAGTTGGCGAATTCGAGCGGGCCATGCCGTTCCTGGAACGGAGCTTGAAACGCTACGGCGAGGCGCTGGGGCCTGACGGCGACGCGACCCTGAGTGCGCAGAACAGCCTGGCTGTGGCTTATGAGGCCGCTGGGAAACTGGACCGGGGCGTGCCGCTGCTGGAGAAGTCATTGCAAAAGACCAGAGCGAAACGCGGCCCCGATGACCCCGATACGTTCATTGCCATGGGCAACCTGGCAGCGGCATATCGGACCGCCGGGAACCTGAACCGGGCCGTGCCCCTCTGCGAAGAAACCTTGAAGCTCACGACAGCCAAACTCGGACCCGAAAATCCCCTGACCCTCCGCAGCATGGTGGGCCTGGCCCGGGCGTATCAGGATGCCGGGAAGTTGAACGAGTCGCTGCCGCTCTGCGAGGAGGCACTGAAACTCACATGCAAGAGGAGGTGCTCAAGCATCAACTGGCGAGGTTTGGGCGCGAGCACCCCGAGACGCTCATAACGCTGGGCAACCTGGGTTGCGCCTACAAGGACGGGGGCCGACCTGCCGAAGCCGTGCCGTTGCTTGAGGAAGCATATCGGGGCTCGAAGAGATACCCGGGATTCCGGGGGATCGAAATGCAGTTATTCGATGGGTACATTCGGGCAGGAAAGACCCAAAAGGCGGCCGCGCTGGTGCCAGAGCTTTCCGCCATCGCTCGGAAAACGCTCCCGGGCGACAGCCCACAACTGGCCGGGCAGTTGGCGACGTTCGGCTTGCTGCTGCTCAAGGTCAAGTCGTTCACGGAGGCGCTGCCACTCATCCGCGAGTGCTTGGCTATCCGCGAGAAAACGGAGCCGACAGCCTGGACGACCTTCAATACCAAGTCGCTGCTCGGGGGAGCGCTCTTGGGTGAGCAGCAGTATGCCGAAGCCGAGCCGCTACTCCTCGCCGGCTACGAAGGGATGAAGAAGCAAGTCGACAAGATTCCAGCGCTTGGCAGGATGTGCCCGATCGAGGCCCTGGAACGTCTCGTCCAGATTTACGAGGCCACCAACAAGCCCGACGAAGCCGCCAAGTGGCGCAAGGAACTCGAAGTTCGCAAGGAGGCCGAGCAGCGACCGGAAAAAAAGCCATGATTGAGGAAACGACCTCGCTCGGTCCGTGACGCCGGGTAACACGCCGAGCTTACAGTGACGCGCATGAACCCCGGCAGCTCTGGGGATGGATGAGTTGATTTGCGTGGATCTGGCAGATACTTTTGGGCGAGCGTTGCGTTGGGGTCATTTGCGCCATTTCGGTAATTGGCGTCCTCGGATCCGTTTCTGCCTCTGACCCCCTTTGTGGTTGCTCATTCCATCGTAGACGGAGCGAGCGGACGTGAATCAACCCGTCCTGATCACGACTTACGAGGGCCGAATGAACCCAGTGCTGCGATACGGCGCGTGGATTGCAATCGGGTGCCTTTTCGGTGCAGTTCCGAAGGGACTTCCCGCCCAGGAGAAATCGCGAGAGCGGCCCGCACTCGTCGACTACTTCCCCACTGCCGAGGACCATGGGGGCTGGCGGAGCCTGCTGCCGGAAAAGGGCGATCCCGACCAGAAGCAGAAGGCTGCGATCCGCGAGGTCGCGGGGGTTTCGGTGAGTGGGCCGGCAAGCGGATCGTACCGGCTGTTTATTACGATTTCGCCTGGGCGCCTATCGCCCAAAAGCCCGATTACGGCGCACAATGGTGGGTCTACCCCCACCACAAGGACGCGTCCCGTGATCTTGTCCAGTGTGCAGGCTTTCGCAACAACCACGGCTAAGTCGTCCCGAGTCTCGACCTGGTGTTTGTCCGGGTCGGAAGTGGCGATAAGTACCCTGCAGACTTCGAGTCCGATCTCGTGAAACGAGTCGTCGCGGCGGTTGAGTCGCGTTGAGGCCCGGACGCGCAATCTCTGCTAGCCTCCGTCGTCCCGAATGCGTCAGAATGGAAGTCATGAAGTCAATCACCGCAACGAATTATCAGAAAGACGAGCTTTATCCCGCGGTCGCGCGGGCCGTTGCGGAAATCCTCGACACGACGAACGTGGTCGCTCCGGTCGAGTTGCTGCTGCGCATGCAGCGGATCACGAAAGCGCAATACGAGGATTGGCGGAGAGGCCGCATCCCCTACCTGGACGCGCGTTTGCGCTGGGAACCTCTCCAAGCTCTCCGTCATCCTGCGGCTTCTTGACTACCACGCCCGAACGATCGGCTTGAAACCGTCGCAGACCGTCTATCATAAATGGGGCCGTGGTGGCAAACATATTATACTGCGTTTTTCCAAGAGCGGTGCACCGGCTCTGGAGGCGGCGTACGCCCGGCACTACGTGGCGACGGAGCGGCTGAAGAAAGGCGACGGCGAACAAGCCGGTGGCGAGCATCCTCGCGTCGAGAGTGGTCAAGGGCCCTGAATGGTCGACCGGCTCAGCGAAGCGAAATTGGTCCAAAGAGCTTTCTCGGCGAGCTTGCGCCAGACGGAGAGATCTCGTCGGGCGGTCTCAGCGTCGGAATTTCGTGACTCCCAGAATCGCCTGAGCCTACCAGGGGAGATAACCCGCACAAATCACCTTTCGGCCGGCGGATCGCGTGTTCAAGAGAATGATCGCAAATCACGATATTCCGGGCAAGAGCTCCGTATCGCGAATCGCGACGATCATTGTCGCGGATCTTCACCGACTCGATGGCGATCGTCTCGACTGGCGTGCTGGCGGCGTTCCAGACATCCATCCTTGGGCTGGTGCAGGGGGGACGTCCATCGTGCGGCTGGTGTTCGAGAGGTAATGGCTGACAGTCGCCGCCTCGTCCGGCGCGGACTCGCGCAGCCGCATGCTCGTCGGCCAACAGCAGCCCGGTACGCGCACGATGGGTGTCTGGCATTCTCTGAAAAAGTTCGGCGACCCGCGTGACACCCGGGCTGGGTCAGTCGCCTATAGCCAGGGAGAAACTTGCTGAAACAACTCGAGGGAGAACATCGCATGTCGATCTTCAGTCGATTGACGTCACGACGCCAGCCCGGTAACCGCAGCAGCCGCAGAGGGTTGATCAAACGCCGCGCGCGGTTCGCTCCAGCGTGCGACTGGCTCGAGGTCAGGGCCCTCTTGAGCAACATCGTGGTCACCAACAACGACGACTCGGGCGCGGGATCGCTGCGGCAAGCTCTTCTGAATGCGCCGAGCGGCGCAACCATTGTGTTCGCAAACAGTCTCAAGGGGCATACCATCCCGCTCACAAGTGGTGTGCTTTCAATCAACCAGAGCGTGAACATCGATGGCCCCGGTGCGAGTGAGCTCTTCGTCAGCGGCAGCGGTTGCAGCCAGGTTTTCAGCGTCGCGGGCGGCGCGAATGTGACGATCTCGGGGCTCACCGTCACCGATGGCCTCGATGACTCGCCGTTTGGCATCGCCGACGGCGGTGGGATTGTCAATGCGGGCAATCTGACGCTGCAAAACACGGTCGTGGCGGGGAACGAGGCGAGCGCGATCATCGCATCGGGCGGGGGGATTTTCAACACAGGCACGCTGACACTTAACCACAGCCAGGTGACCAACAACGTGGTCGACAGCACAGAGTCCGGCGGGACCGGAGGCGGGATCGAGAACGTGACCGGCGGCACGCTCTTGATCATGCAGAGCGTTGTTTCCGACAACCAGGTCATCACATCGACAAGCTTATTTGTCCAGGGGGGCGGGATCGACAATCAGGCCGGCGCGACGGCAACGATTTCCAACAGCACGCTGGCGGGCAACCAGGCCAACGGCGGGCCGGGATTCTTCGACGGCGGCTGGGGAATTGGAGGCGCGATCAACGACGCCGGCATACTCAGCATCTCAGGGAGCACGATTTCGGGCAACCAGGCCATCGGCGGCGACAACGCGGGAATCGCCGGGCTGGCTGAAGGCGGGGCGATCGTGCTTTCGTCGTCGGTCGTCAACAACGTTCCCCAGGTCGCAACGCTAATCATGACCAACAGTGTGATCGAGGACAACCAGGCCGTGGGCGGCACCTCGGGGGGCACCGGGTTCATCATCGAAGGGGGCGAGGCGTCCGGGGGTGCGCTGGAGGCCACGACCGATTCGAGCATGACGCTCGTGGGCTGCACCTTCTCGAACAACCAAGCCCTGGGCGGAGGCGGGGGTATTGGGCAGGCGTTCGGTGGTGCCATCGATTCCAGCAGCACGGTGGCGTTCTCGATCTCCAACAGCACGTTCAACGGCAATGAAGCTGTGGGCGGCGATGGGCCTTCGGTTTCAAATCCGTTCACGTTCGGGGAGGGGGCAAGCGCTTATGGCGGTGCGATCTACAGTTCGCAAGATCCGCTGGTCGTGATCAACACGTCGTTCAAGAACAATCAGGCCAAGGGTGGCAACGCGCTCGTGGCGGGTCAGTTCAGCGGCGGTGGCCAAGCCATCGGAGGGGCGCTCTTACTATTCGTCATCAAGCACGATAACAGCGTCGTTCGCCGGATGCAGCTTCACGGGCAACCAGGCGCTCGGAGGCGAGGGTGCAGGCGGTGGTGAAGGGTATGCCCAGGGAGGCGCGATCGCCGTGACGGGAAGTGTTGTGCCTGGCGTCACGACGCTTTCGCTTACCGGGACAGCGATCATAAACAACCTCGCCATCGCCGGCAGCGACCCGACCACTCCGTATGCCGCGTCGGCGATTGGTGGCGGCATCGTCAACTCGGGGGCAAGCGTTTCGCTGACGAACTGTGTGGTCTCGGGCGACCAAGCAATCGGCGCGGCTTCGAGCTCGCCGTACGGGGCGGGTAACGCCTACGGCGGCGGAATCTATGACGGCGAGGGCGCGCTCACGATCACGAGTACGCCCATTGTCGGAAACACCGCCGCTGCGGGATCAGGCATTGCGTCGACCACAGCTCAAGGAGGCGCAGGAGGCAATGCGTTCGGCGGTGGCATTTACTCGTCGGGGGATGCCATCTCGCTCACAAACTCGCCGGTCAGCGGCAATGCAGCGGTTGGAGGTGCCGGAGCCAGCAGCGGCGGCGGTGCCGGCGGCGGAGCCGGGGGCCTCGCATTTGGCGGCGGGATCTATACTTCGGGCACAATCTCGTACGTGTACGAGAACGGCCAGTACGTGGAGACAGACCTTCCCTCGAGCATCACGGCCGCGAACAGCTCGTTCGTCGGCGATACGGCGCAGGGGGGTGCCGGCGGCGCCGGTAATGGTGCTGGCTCAGGCGGTGCTGGTGGCGCGGCCGCCGGGGGCGCGGTTTATGGAGATGTCGGTTCGATCGTGAGTGTCTCCGGGGCGCTTGTGAGCCTGAACTCGGCGATCGGCGGGGCAGGCGGCGCAGGGAGCGCAGCGGGCGACGGGGGCACTGGCGGCGATGCACAGGGGGGTGCATTTTATGTCAACGGACCAAGCACCAATCCCTACGCACCACCGCTGCCCGGTTCTACACTCGCGCTGTCAAACGACCTGGTCACGCTGAATGCCGCGATCGGCGGCGGGGCCGGGCATGATGCACCTGCGGGGAGTGCGGGACAAGGGATTGGCGGCGGGATCTACGTGGTCACCGGCGGAGCTGCGACGATGACGGACACGCTCGTGTTCCTCAATTTTGCGTCGACGAGCGATTCCAACATCTATGGGACTGTGAGTTCTTGATCGCCATGGGACGAAGCCAGACATCCACCTTTCGCGGTGCAGCCATGCACCCGCCCCTCGCGAAAGGTGGGTGTCTTTTTCTCTTCAAGAAGCACCTGAGCTGACCGAGGTCGTCGTGGCTGCTCGGACCGATCAGGCGGATCGGACGGATCGGACGCGGCGACCCCGCTGCGAAGGCGTGCACTCCGCCCATGGCCCGCCGGGAAATCAGCGATCTGAGTTGGGTCTTTGTCAGCCACAGGAGTCAGCCGATAACGTTTCGTTTGTTGCGGCTGTTGGGGCTCTGGGCGCGGACCTTGTTGCGCAGCTTCTCAAGAGTTTGAGGCCCGTCGAGGAGTGCGCCGCCCCTTTCTCTGCCCATGCGGCGCCGGATTTCCCTTCGGTGGCACTTTCGTTGCGATGGCCGGTTTCTTCGGTGGCGGCTTGTGACACAGCCGGTCATTAACCCAGTTCGCCTTGTCGTATTCTTGGTGATCCATCACCCGAAAGACGTAGATTCTGCCTTGGAATGGTGGGGGGCTGTAAAAAACCCGTCCGATCAGCCAAATGGCTACTGGACCTGAACTGGCACCTCCTGGCTCTGGAAGAGCGTGTGGATTTCGTCAAGCAGTTGAAAGTGCGCTGTTTCTGCAGTAGTCTAGCAGCGCCGAGAACTTCGGCCACCTGTGACCGGGCGGTCTAAAACCAAGAGGTTCGCGACGACTGACTCGGTCTCTCGCGAACGGCGCGTCGAGCCCGCGCCCGATGTAACGGAGACCCACCACGACGATGGACTCGGACTCTCTGCGCAGGCGCGCCAAACCCGCGCCGGCAATAACGGAGATCCAGCTCGACCCGATCTCCGGGCAGACGGAGCATTTGCCGACGACCCTGGTTGCGTTGGACTCCCGCGAAGGGCGCGCCGAACCCGCGCCGGATGTGCTGGCCACGCAGCTCGATTTGAACGTGAGGCAGAGGGATCAATCGCCGGAGACCCTGGTTGCGTTGGACTCCCGCGAAGGGCGCGCCGAACCCGCGCCGGAGGAACTGGCGACTCAGCGAGATTTGAACGCGGGGCAGACGGACCGATTGCCAGAGACCCTGGTTTCGATGGATTCCTGTGAAGGGCGCGCCGAACCCGCGCCGGAGGAACTGGCGACTCAGCGAGATTTGAACGCGGGGCAGACGGACCGATTGCCAGAGACCCTGGTTTCGATGGATTCCTGTGAAGGGCGCGCCGAACCCGCGCCGGATGTGCTGGCGACGCAGCGAGATTTGAACGCGGGGCAGACGGACCGATTGCCGAAGACCCTGGTTGCGTTGGACTCCCGCGAAGCGTGCGCCGAACCGCGCCGGATGTGCTGGCGACGCAGCTCGATTGGAACGCGGGGCAGACGGACCGATTGCCGAAGACCCTGGTTTCGACGGACTCCTGCGAAGGGCGCGCCGAACCCGCCTCGGATGTGCTGGCGACGCAGCTCGATTGGAACGCGGGGCAGACGGACCGATTGCCGAAGACCCTGGTTTTGACGGACTCCTGCGAAGGGCGCGCCGAACCCGCCTCGGATGTGCTGGCGACGCAGCTCGATTGGAACGCTGGGCAGACGGACGGATTGCCGGAGACCTTGCTTTCGAGCGCTGGGAAGGGGGCATTCGACCGGACGGACCGCGCGCCAAGGGAACGAATTGTCGAGGCCACCCTCACGAGCGGACCGGAAACGTTTCCGCCCAAAGGGGCGCCTGGAACGAAGGAACGCCCCTTGTCGGGTTCCCAGGCTCCGCGGTCTGAGCCCGAGGGATACGAAATCCTCGGCCGGCTTGGGCGAGGGGGAATGGGAGTCGTTTACAAGGCGCGGCACCGCAAGTTGAACCGGCTGGTCGCGCTCAAGATGATCCTGGGCGCCGGGCAGGACGACCCTGAGCAGCTCGCCCGCTTCCGCGCCGAGGCCGAGGCAATCGCGCGGTTCCGGCACCCGAACATCGTGCAGATTTACGACATCGGCGAGCACATGGGCTGCCCGTTTGTGTCGCTCGAGCTGCTGGAAGGGGGCTCGCTGGCGGACCGGCTGGCGGGCACGCCCCAGTCTGGCCCCGCCGCGACCGCGCTCATGGCCACGCTCGCGTCGGGGATGGAGGTGGCGCACCAGGCGGGGATCGTTCACCGCGACCTGAAGCCGTCGAATATCCTGTTCACCGGCGACGGCGTGCCGAGGATTGCCGACTTCGGGCTGGCCAAGCGCCTCGAGGCGGAGGAGGGCCAGACACTCTCGGGCCAGATCATGGGCACCCCGAGCTACATGGCGCCCGAGCAGGCGCAGGGGCGGACCCACGAATGCACGCCGGCTACCGACGTTTACGCCCTGGGCGCGATCCTTTACGAGATGCTGACGGGCCGGCCGCCATTCAAGGGTCCGACCGCCATGGAGACCGTTCGCCAGGTCTCCGAGGATGATCCCGTCTCGCCCGTGAAGCTCCAGCCGAAGTTGCCTCGAGACCTGGTGACGATCTGCCTGAAATGCCTGGCCAAGGAACCCGCCAAGCGGTACGCGAGGGCCCAGGAGCTCGCCGACGACTTGCGGCGCTATCTCGCGGGCGAGCCCATACTGGCCCGCCGGACTGGCGTCGCCGAGCGCACCGCGAAGTGGGTCCGCCGCCACCCAACCGCGGCCACGCTCATGGGGCTGGCTCTGATCACGATTGCGACAGGCAGCGTCACGTGGATGCGGTACCAGGACGGCGTTCGCCGGCGCCAGGCGCAAGCGGCCGCTGTTCTGCGGCGGCAGGCGCTGGAGGAGATAACAAGGGTTTCGACCCTGCGCGAATCGGCCGATAAGGCCCTTTTCGAGAGCCAGGGCCTGCTGGCGAAGGGGCTCTGGAACGAGGCCCGGCCGCTGCTGACGGGCCTCCTGACCCGGCTCCAGAATGAGCCCGCGCTGTCGACCCAGAAGGGCCGCGCCACCTATCTGCTCGCCCAGGCCGAGAAAGGCAACACCAACCAGCTCGCCGGAGAAGCCGATCGACGACGGCTCGACGAATTCCTGGCTCGGCGCGACGACGCCCTTTTTCGCGAGACGCAGTTCACGGGGCTCGATCTGCCCACCAATCTCGAGGAGACGCGGCGCGCAGCGCGCGCTGCCCTGGCGGTCTTTGCGGCCCCCGCCTCAACCCGGGGCTGGAGCCTGGGGCCCTTGCCGGCGAATCTCACGGAGACCGAGAAGACAACGGTGCGCGACGGCTGTTACGAGCTCCTGCTGATCCTGGCCGAGGCCGAGGACAAGCCTGAGGAGGGCTTGAAGGACCTGGACTGCGCGGCCAGGCTGAACCCGGCCCCCACCCGCGCCTACCACCTCCGCCGCGCAGCCTGCCTTCGCCGCAGAGGTGAGAAAGACGCGGCTGCCAGGGAGCTTGGCGTGGCGGAGGCTCTCCGGCCCGCGACAGCCTTTGACTATTTCCTCGCCGGGCAAGAACGGTACAAGCGCGGCCAGTGGCTGGAGGCCTTGCGGGATTTTGGCAGTGCATTGCGGCTCCAGCCTGAGAACTTCTGGTCGCACGCGCTGGCGGCGATCTGCTCTCTCCAGCTCCAGCGGCCGGCGGAGGCCAAGGCGGAGCTCAATGCGTGTCTCCAGCGCGAGCGGGGGCTGGCGTGGCTCTACGTGCTGCGGGGGTTCGCGTCTGCCCAGATTGCCGACCTGGCGGGTAGAGCCGCGGAAAAGCTCGCGCCGGGAGACGCCTCTCTGCGGCCTGATACCGACGATCAGCTCTCGGCGGCCGCCGCCGACTACGACGAGGCCGTGAAGCTCTTGCGCAAGCACCGGCTGACGAGCTCAATTATGTGGTCCGGGTCAACCGCGGCCTGCTCAAGCTCCAGCAGCAAGATTTCGAGGGGGCTCTAACCGAGTTGCAGGAGGCGGTTCGGCAGAACGGGCGAGGGTTCCCGGCGCACGCGGGGCTGGCGCAGGTCTACCAGCGCCAGAATCGCCCCGACTTGGCGTCGGAGCAGTTCGGTCAAGCGATTGCGCTCAAGCCCGACTATGCGCCCCTTTACCGTGGCCGGGCGGAGGTGACCTTGGGCCGCAAGGACGCGACCGCGGAACAACGGGAGTCGGCCCTCCTGGATCTCGACGAAGCGGTGCGGCTCGAGCCCGCGGGCGAGCGGGTCGTCGCGCTGGATCACACCAACCGCGGGCGGCTGCTGCGCCTTCTCGGGCGCGACGAGCTTGCGCTGGCCGCTTGCGACGCCGCACTGGCGGTTGTTCCCGACCATCGCGAGGCGCACGTGCTGCGGATGGGGACCCTGGTCGAGCTGGGCAAGTTTGACGATGTGACCCGCTCGTGCGACGTCGCCCTGGCGAGCGGCAAGCCCACTGCGGAGATCTACCAGCTCCGCGGCGTGGCGCGGGAGCTTCGCCGCGACTACTCGGGCGCGATCGCCGACTTCACGCTCGCGCTCTCGCTGCGTCCCGGCTGGACCGACGTTCTGCTGCGCCGGGGCTGGGCCTACGTCGTGGCGAAGGCCCCCGAACTGGCCCTGGCCGATTTCGACGAGGTGATCCGGCTCGACCCGACGGGCGCCGACTCCTACAGCGGCCGCGCCACGACCCGGGCTCACCTCGGCCGGTACCAGGAAGCGGTCGCCGACGCCGAGGAATCGCTGGCGCGCGGCGCGAAGTCGTCGACGGTTGCCTACAAGGCCGCGCGGGTTTATGCGCAGGCCGCCCGGGCCGCGGCCGGTGATGTCGAGCGCAAGGGCCGCGCGGCCGTGACGCTGGCCTCCCGCTACCAGGACCGCGCGGTGGAGCTGGTCCGCGATGCGGTCCAGAAGCAACCTGCCGGCCGCCGCGTGGCGTTCTGGCGTGAGATTCTCGCCGACCCGGATCTGCGGCCACTGCGCAAGCGGCTGAGCACGCTGGCAATGAGCGACTCAGTTGCCGAGCGACCCAAGCCATCGAACTGAGCCCGGAGCTGGGGCTGAAAAGGTGAAAATGTGACCATCCGAACCCGTTTCCGAGCCGCCGTGCGCGGGGCGTCGACCCGACGGGTGCCGATCCTGGAGGGGCTTGAGGCCCGCCAACTGCTGTCGACCTTCACGGTCACCGACACCAGCGACAATCCGAGCGACACGGGCTCGCTGCGGTATGCGATCAATCAAGCCAACGCCGACAACCAGGCGAACACGATCAACTTCGGGGCGCTCTTCGACACGCCACAGACGATCACCCTTGGTGGCACGCAGCTTGAGCTCTCCGACAGCGCCGGCATCCAGGCGATCACCGGCCCGGCGGCGGGCGTCACGATCAGCGGCGGGGGCACGAGCGGTGTGTTCGCAGTGGAAAACGGCGTCACGGCGACACTCTCGGGCCTCACCATCACGGACGGGAAGGGGGGTGGGACGGGAGTCTACGGCGGCATGTACAACCTTGGCAACGCGACACTCACAAATTGCACGATCAGCGGTAACTCCTCGACACTTCGCGGCGGCGGGCTCACCAACGTCGGTACGGCGGCACTTACCGACTGCACGATCAGCGGAAACTCCACGGGAAACGTCGGCGGCGGACTGTTCAACGACGAGGGCACGGTGACGCTCACCAACTGCACGATCAGCGGAAACTCCGCGGCTGACGGCGGCGGGCTATTCAGCACCGGCACGGCTCTCCGACTCACTGGCTGCACGATCGGCGAAAACTACGCGACATTCAACGGCGGCGGGGCGTACAACGGGGATGCATCGGCGCTCCAACTCACCGACTGCACGATCAGCGGAAATTCCGCCAAAGGTGACGGCGGCGGCATGTACGATCGCGGCACCGGCGCGGTGACGCTCAACGACACGATCGTCGCGGGCAACAATCAGGGCCCCCCTGACGCCGCCAGCGACATCGGCGGGCCTTCCACGGTTTCGGGCTCGAACAACCTGATCGGCACCGGCGGCTCGGGCGGGCTCGTGAATGGCAGCGATGGCAACATTGTTCTGACCAGCCTCGCCACCCTGGGCCTGGCCCCGCTGGGCGACTACGGTGGGCCGACCGAGACCATGGCCCTCCTACCCGGCAGCGCGGCCATCGGCGAGGGCATCACCGTAAACGGGGTGACCACCGACCAGCGCGGCTTCGCTCGCGGCTCGTCGGTCGACATCGGCGCCTTTCAGACCCAGGCCGGGCTCGTGGTCAACACCACGGTCGACGGCACCGGCTCGCCCTCTGGCGACTTGAGCCTCCGCGAGGCAGTGAACCTGGCCAACGTGCTCACGGGCGGGACGGCAATCACGTTCGACCCGACCGCCTTTGCGTCGCAACAGACGATCACGCTGACGCAGGGCCAGCTCGAGCTGAGCAACACGGGCGTGACCGAGTCAATCACCGGCCCGGCGGCGGGGGTGACGGTCAGCGGCGGGGGGGCGAGCCGGGTGTTCGAGGTCGACGCGAATGTCACCGCGACGATCTCGGGACTGACGATCACGGGAGGCTCGACGGATGGGAATGGCGGCGGCTTGTACAACGATGGGGGCACGGCCACGCTCTTCGACTGCGTGTTTTCCAACGATTATTCCAGCCTGGGGGGCGGGGGGCTGGAGAACCTCGGGACGATGACGGTCTCCAACACCACGTTCACCAGCGACAGCTCGGTCTACGCCGGCGGCGGCATCAACAACGATGGCTCGATCACCATCACCGGCTGTACCTTCGACAGCAACGATACGGACGTCACCGGGGGCGGCTACTCGGCCGGCGGCGCGGGGACCGTGACCGACTCCACCTTCAGCGACAACCGGGCCGCATACGGCGCCGGCGCCTTCGCCGGCCAGTCAACGACAACCCTGAACCTCACTGGCTGCACGTTCTTGGGTAATTCCGCCTCCTCCAGCGGCGGCGCTGTGGCCAACGGCAGCGGCGTCTTCGGCAACGACGGCGGCCAGATAACGCTGACCAACTGCACCGTGAGCGGCAACACCGCGGGGACAGACGGCGGCGGCTTGTTCAATTCCACGAGCGGCACAGCCACCCTGACCAACTGTACCGTCAGCGGGAACTCCGCGACCGATGACGGCGGCGGACTGTACTTCTTCGCCAGTGGCGCGGTGAAGCTCAACAACACGATCGTCGCCGGCAATACGAACGCTTCCGGCTCGAGCGACATCGGCGGGAGCGGCGACTTTGAAAGCTCGAGCTCGAATAACCTGTTCGGCACCGGCGGCTCGGGCGGGCTGGTCGACGGCACAAACGGCAACCAGGTCGGCGTCGCCGAACCCGGACTCGACCCGCTCGGGCTGCAAAACAACGGCGGCCCTACACAAACCATTGCGCTCGTGACCGGTAGCCCCGCCATCAATACCGGCAACAACGCGCTGGCTGTCGATCCCACCACCGACGAGCCGTTGGCTTTTGACGAGCGCGGCCCAGGATTTCCGCGGGTCATTGACAGCACTGTCGACATCGGTGCATTCGAATACAGCGGATTTTCCCTGGTGGTGTCAACGCAGCCCCCGACGAGCGTCACCGCGGGATCCGTCTTCAACGTGGTCGTCGTCGACGAGAATGCTTTGGGCGCTCTCGACATATCGTTCAACGGCACTGTCGAAGTGGCGCTCGAGCAGAGCGGCGGCAGCGGCACCTCCCTGGGCGCGGTGGCCGCCGTTGGCGGCGTGGCCAACTTCAACCTGACTGTGACCCAGGCCGCGAGCGGTTACACGCTCCTCGTGTCGTCGAGCGCACTGGGAGTTGCGACGAGCAACTCGTTTAACGTCACGCCCGCGGCAACCTCGCAACTGGTCGTCGCGAGCGAGCCGCCGAGCACCGTCACCGCCGGCAGCCCGTTTGGATTGACGGTCACGGCGGAGGATCGATACGGGAACCAAACTCCCGCATTTACAAGCAATGTCGCCGTCGATTTGGAGAACAATCCGGGGAGTGGCTCACTCGGGGGCACGGTCGTTGTGAGTTCCATTTCCGGCGTCGCTGCCTTCTCCAATCTGACGCTGGACACGGCCGGCGCTGGTTACACGATCGAGGCAACCGGCGCCGGACTCACGAGCGCGATCACCGTCCCGATTAACGTCACGCCCGCGGCGGCCTCGCAACTGCTCGTTTCCACTCAGCCGCCGAGCACTGTTACCGCTGGCAGCGCATTTGGATTGACGGTTACCGCCCTTGATCAATTCGGGAACATCGCCACCGGATTCATGGGAACTGTCCAGGTCGCCTTGAAGAACAATCCCGGGGCCGGCTCCCTCGGGGGCACACTCATGGAGAATTCCAATTCCGGCGTCGCTGCCTTCTCCAATCTGACGCTGGACACGGCCGGCGCTGGTTACACGATCCAGGCAACCGGCACCGGAGTCACCGGCGCGACCACCAACTCGTTTAATGTCGCGGCCGCGGCGGCCTCGCTACTGTTCGTTTCCGCTCAGCCACCGAGCACTGTCACCGCTGGCAGCGCATTTGGATTGACGGTTACCGCCCTTGATCAGTTCGGGAACATCGCCACCGGATTCACGGGGAGTGTCAAGGTCGCTTTGAAGAACAACCCGGGGAGTGGCTCACTCGGGGGCGCACTCATCGAGAATTCCACTTCCGGCGTCGCTGCCTTCTCCAATCTGACGCTGGACTCGGTCGGCGCTGGTTACACGATCCAGGCAACCGGCACCGGACTCACGGCCGCGATCACCAACTCGTTTAGTGTCACGCCCGCGGCGGCCTCGCAACTGCTCGTTTCCACTCAGCCTCCGAGCACTCTTACCGCTGGCAGCACGTTTGGATTGACGGTCACGGCGGAAGATCGATACGGGAACCAAACCCCCGCATTTACAGGCAGTGTCGCCGTCGGCTTGAAGAACAACCCGGGGAGTGCCTCACTCGGGGGCATGGTCGTTGTGAATTCCACTGCCGGCGTCGCTGCTTTCTCCAATCTGACGCTGGACACGACGGGCAATGGTTACACGATCCAGGCAACCGGCACCGGACTCGCGGACGCGATCACCAATTCGTTTAATGTCACGCCCGCGGCGGCCTCGCAACTGGTCGTCGCGAGCGAGCCTCCGACCACCGTCACCGCCGGCGGCACGTTTGGATTGACGGTCACGGCGGAGGATCAATATGGGAATCAAACCACCGCATTTACTGGCAGTGTCGCCATCGGCTTGAAGAACAACCCGGGGAGTGGCTCACTCGGGGGCACACTCATCGAGAATTCCAATTCCGGCGTCGCTGTTTTCTCCAATCTGACGCTGGACACGGCCGGCAATGGTTTCACGATCCAGGCAACCGGCACCGGAGTCACCGGCGCGACCACCAACTCGTTTAATGTCGCGGCCGCGGCGGCCTCGCTACTGTTCGTTTCCGCTCAGCCACCGAGCACTGTCACCGCTGGCAGCGCATTTGGATTGACGGTTACGGCCAAGGATCAGTTCGGGAACATCGCCACCGGATTCACGGGAAGTGTGCAAGTTGCCTTGAAGAACAACCCTGCCACTGGTTCCCTCGGGGGCACGGTCGTTGTGAGTTCCACTTCCGGCGTCGCTGCCTTCTCCAATCTGATGCTGGACACGGCCGGCAATGGATACACGATCCAGGCAACCGGCACCGGAGTGACGGACGCGATCACCAACTCGTTTAACGTCACGCCCGCGGCGGCCTCGCAACTGCTCGTTTCCACTCAGCCACCGAGCACTCTTACCGCTGGCAGCACGTTTGGATTGACGGTCACGGCGGAAGATCGATACGGGAACCAAACCCCCGCATTTACAGGCAGTGTCGCCGTCGGCTTGAAGAACAACCCGGGGAGTGCCTCACTCGGGGGCATGGTCGTTGTGAATTCCACTGCCGGCGTCGCGGTTTTCTCCAATCTGACGCTGGACACGACGGGCAATGGTTACACGATCCAGGCAACCGGCAGCGGACTCACCGACGCGATCACCAAGTCGTTTAATGTCACGCCCGCGGCGGCCTCGCAACTGTTGCTTTCCGCTCAGCCACCGAGCACAGTCACCGCTGGCAGCGCATTTGGATTGACGGTTACGGCCAAGGATCAGTTCGGGAACATCGCCACCGAATTCATGGGAAGTGTCCAAGTCGCCTTGAAGAACAACCCCACCACTGGTTCCCTCGGAGGCACGGTCGTTGAGAATTCCGCTTCCGGCGTCGCTGTTTTCTCCGATGTGACGCTGGACACGGCCGGCAATGGCTTCACGATCCAGGCAACCGGCACCGGGCTCACGGACGCGATCACCAAGTCGTTTAATGTCACGCCCGCGGCGGCCTCGCAACTGGTCGTCGCGAGCGAGCCTCCGGCCACCGTCACCGCCGGCAGCACGTTTGGATTGACGGTCACGGCGGAGGATCAATATGGGAACCAAACTCCCGCATTTACAGGCAGTGTCGCCATCGGCTTGAAGGATAACCCGGGGAGTGCTTCACTCGGGGGCACACTCATCGAGAATTCCACTTCCGGCGTCGCTGTTTTCTCCAATCTGACGCTGGACACGGCCGGCAATGGTTACACGATCCAGGCAACCGGCACCGGACTCACGGACGCGATCACCAACTCGTTTGATGTCACGCCCGCGGCGGCCACGCAACTATTCCTTTCCGCCCAGCCACCGAGCACTGTTACCGCTGGCAGCGCATTTGGATTGACGGTTACGGCCGAGGATCAGTTCGGGAACGTCGCCACCGGATTCACCGGGAGTGTCCAGGTCGCCTTGAAGAACAATCCCGGGACCGGCTCCCTCGGGGGCACACTGATCGAGAATTCCACTTCCGGCGTGGCTGTTTTCTCCAATCTGATGCTGGACACGGCCGGCAATGGTTTCACGATCGAGGCAGCCGGCATCAGACTCACGGACGCGATCACCAACTCGTTTAATGTCACGCCCGCGGCAACCTCGCAACTGGTCGTCGCGAGCGAGCCTCCGACCTCCATCACCGCCGGCAGCCCTTTTGGATTGACGGTCACGGCGGAGGATCAATATGGGAACCAAACCCCCGCATTTACTGGCAGTGTCGCCATCGGCTTGAAGAACAACCCGGGGAGTGCCCCACTCGGGGGCACGGTCGTTGAGAATTCCACTTCCGGCGTCGCTGCCTTCTCCAATCTGACGCTGGACACGGCCGGCAATGGTTTCACGATCCAGGCAACCGGCAGCGGACTCACGGACGCGATCACCAACTCGTTGAATGTCACGCCTGCGGCGGCCACGCAACTGTTCGTTTCCGCCCAGCCGCCGAGCACTGTCACCGCTGGCCGCGCATTCGGATTGACGGTTACGGCCAAGGATCAGTTCGGGAACATCGCCACCGAATTCATGGGAAGTGTGCAAGTTGCCTTGAAGAACAACCCCGCCACTGGTTCCCTCGGGGGCACGGTCGTCGAGAATTCCACTTCCGGCGTCGCTGTTTTCTCCAATCTGACGCTGGACACGGCCGGCAATGGTTTCACGATCCAGGCAACCGGCACCGGGCTCACGGACGCGATCACGAACTCGCTTAATGTCACGCCCGCGGCGGCCTCGCAACTGGTCGTTTCCACTCAACCGCCGAGCACTGTTACCGCTGGCAGCGCATTTGGATTGACGGTTACCGCCCTTGATCAATTCGGGAACATCGCCACCGGATTCACGGGGAGTGTCCATGCCGCCTTGAAGAATAATTCCGGGACTGGCTCCCTCGGGGGCACGGTCTTTGTGAATTCCACTGCCGGCGTCGCTGTTTTCTCCAACTTGTTGCTCGACACGGCCGGCAATGGTTACACGATCCAGGCAACCGGCACCGGGCTCACGGACGCGATCACGAACTCGTTAAACGTCACGCCTGCGGCGGCCACGCAACTGCTCGTCTCCGCTCAACCGCCGAGCACTGTCACCGCTGGCAGCGCATTTGGATTGACGGTTACCGCCGAGGATCAGTTCGGGAACGTCGCCACCGGATTCATGGGAAGTGTCCAGGTCGCCTTGAAGAACAATCCCGGGACCGGCTCACTCGGGGGCACACTCATCCAGAATTCCACTTCCGGCGTCGCTGTTTTCTCCAATCTGACGCTGGACACGGCCGGTAGTGGTTTCACGATCCAGGCAAGCGGCACCGGGCTCACGGACGCGATCACGAACTCGTTAAACGTCACGCCTGCGGCGGCCACGCAACTGTTCGTCTCCGCTCAACCGCCGAGCACTGTTACCGCTGGCAGCGCATTTGGATTGACGGTTACCGCCCTTGATCCATTCGGGAACATTGCCACCGGATTCACGGGGAGTGTCCAGGCCGTCTTGAAGAATAATCCCGGGACCGGCGCACTCGGGGCGCACTCATCGAGAATTTCAATTCCGGTGTCGCTGTTTTCTCCAACTTGTTGCTGGACAAGGCCGGCGATGGTTTTACGATCCAGGCAACCGGCTCCGGAGTGACGGACTCGATCACCAACTCGTTTAACGTCGCGCCCGCGGCGGCCTCGCAACTGGTGGTGACCACCCAGCCCCCGGTGGGCGTGTCGGTTGACAACACGTTCGGCCTGGTTGTCTCTGCCCTGGACCCCTACGGGAACCTGAATACCAATTTCGGCGGCAGCGTGGCTGTCTCGCTCTCGAACAACTCCGGCGGCGGCACGCTCGGCGGCACGCGAAGCGTCACGGCTCAGAACGGCGTGGCCGCAATCTCTGACCTCACGCTCAACGCGCCGGGGACCGGCTACTTTCTCGAGGCGTCGAGTACAGGCCTCACGAACGCAATTTCCGACACTTTCGAAGCATTTGCCGGTCCGGTGATTTACACGGTGAGCGCTCTCACCGACACCGGCGCGGGATCGGGGACCACAGGCGACCTGCTGTACTGCATCGAGCAGGCAAACGCGGCCGCGAACAGCGACGGCAGCCTGATTCAGTTTTCCTCGAGCCTCTTCCGCACGCCGCAAACGATCGCACTGAGCAGCACGCTCGTGCTCTCTGGAAAAGCGGGGCCCGAGGTGATCAGCGGCCCCGGCGCAGGCCTCGTATCGATCAGCGGCGGGGGAACGAGCGGCGTATTCGTGGTGGATAACGGCGTCACCGCGACCCTCTCGGGGCTCACCATCACGGGCGGAAAAGCCAATTCCGGCGGTGGGCTGTACGACAATGGCACAGTAACACTCATCGACTGCACGATCCGCGGAAACTCCGCGACAAGCTCCGGTGGCGGGTTGTGGATCAACGGCACGGCGACGCTCACCGACTGCACGGTGAGCGGCAACTCCGCCCAGGGCGCGGACGGCAAGAGCGACACCAAGGGAGGGGTGGAAGTCGCGGGGAGCTCGGGCGGTGATGGGTCCGATGCTTCCGGTGGCGGCGTCTACCTCGCATCCGGCCAACTCACGATTGTCAGCTCGATGATCAACTCCAACGTTGCCGCCGGCGGCAACGGTGGTCCCGGCGCGCGGGGGCCCTCGGCGCCACCGCGACCGGGGGAACGGGTGCGCAGGGGGCCGACGGTGGGGCGGGCAAGGCCGGCATGTCTGGCGCGGGCAACGGCGAGAACGGCAGCGGGGGTAAAGGCGGTGGCGCCGGCGCGGCGGGCGCTGCTGCGTCCTCAGAGGCCAAACCCGGTTCCGGCGGCGCGGGGGCGCCGGGGGCAGCGCCAGCGGCGGCGGAATCTACGTTGCCGCGGGTACGCTGACGCTCATCGAAACGTCGTTCGAATCGAATCGCGCCACTGGCGGTAGGGGCGGCCGGGGAGGGTCTGGAGGTGCGAACGACGTGAGGGTGGAAGGAGCAGGCGGGCGCGGGGGCACGGGGGGTGCGGGCGGGTCCGGCGGGTCCGGAACGGCGACCCAGCCGAATGGCGGGCGCGGGGGCACGGGCGGCACGGGCGGCCGCGGCGGCATGGGGGGCGATGGAGCCAGCGCTGTCGATCAAGGGTACGGTGGCGACGGTGGGCCCGGAGGCGAGGCTTATGGAGGCGCCATCTATGTCGCCGCCGGGCAGGTCAGCGTGCGCGCCGGTTCGCTCGTGTCCAATGCCGCCCTTGGGGGCGGCGGCGGTGCCGGCGGTCACGGCGGCAATGGGGGCGTGGCTCAGCCGGCCGACGGAGGTAGCGGAGGGCGCGGCGGCGCGGCGGGCGCCGGTGGTCACGGCGGCTCTGGCGTTCCTGGGGGTTCCGGTGCAAACGGCGGCCGGGCCGGTGAAGGCGGTGCTGGTGGTGCCGGCGGTGCTGGTGGTGCCGGCGGTGATGGAGGTGCTGGCGGCGGCGGCGGCGCCGGCGGTGATGGCATTGCTGGTGCGATCTATGTCGCTGACGGAACCTTGTCGGTCTCGCTCTCCACTCTCGCGACGAACCGGGCGGATGGAGGCATTGGCGGCCCGGGCGGCTCGGCCGGCGCCGGCGGCCCCGGTGGCGCCGGTGGCTCGGGGGGAGCCGGAGGAACTGGCCTGATCCGAGGTGGCAACGGTGGAAACGCTTCGGGAAACGCCCGGGGCGGCGATGGGGCTAAAGGTGGTGGCGGCGGAAATGGAGGTGCCGGCGGTGTGGGCGGTGATGGCGGCTCTGGCGGCGCGGGTGGCCTCGGAGGTGCCGGCGCCGGTGGCGCAATTGCCGTGGTCGCCGGAACGGCGACCATCACGGCAAGTACGTTGAATGGAAACATTGCCCAGGGGGCCGTCGGCGGCACCGGGGCCGTCGGTGGCGAAGGCGGTGCCGGCGGCGCTGGCGGTAAAGGAGGCTCCGGCCAGGCCGGTGGGACCGGCGGAGATGGAGGGAACCACACCGGTAGAGGCGGCTCGGGCGGCTCGGGCGGCTCTGGCGGCAGAGGTGGCGCTGGTGGAGACGACGGCGATGCCGGTGGCGGCGGCGCAGGCGGTGATGGCGGAAACGCGCAAGGCGGTGCCATCTACGTCACCGGGGGAACGGTAACCCTCACGATCTCCACCGTCTACGGCAACTCAGCCATGGACGGGGAGGGAGGCCCAGTCGGCACTGGTGGTGCAGCCGACGGTTTTCTCGGCCCGGGCGGCGCCGGCGGCGATGGCGGCGCGGCGGGCGCCGGCGGCACCGGCGGTGAGGTGGGGCAGAGCGGAATAACAGGTCGCCCGGGCGAGGCCGGCACGGGGGGAAAGGCCGCCGGTGCGGGAAACCCAGGACTCGCGAGCGCGGCGGGAAGCGGTCTCGGCGGCGGTATCTTCGCCGGCGGTGGGATGGGCACCCTCGATGACAGCGCCCTGGCCATGAACAGCCTCCTCGATCCCAGCGGACCACTGTTCGCCGGCGGCGGAGTGCGGGCCGACGCTGTCACGACCACGCTCGACGCGACCGCGAACACGATCACCCAAAACTCCGCGCCCGACGGCGGCGGCGGTGTGTACGGCTCGACGGACGTCTCGACCACTGTGAATGACACGATCGTCGCGGCCAACACCGGCAGCTCCAGCGGCCAAGCCAGCGACTTGAGCGGAACTACCACGGTTTCGGGCTCGAACGATCTGATCGGAACCGGGGGCTCGGACGGGCTAACCAATGGCACGGACGGCAACATCACCAATGTCGCCGACCCGATGCTCGGCCCGCTTCAGAACAACGGCGGGCCGACGAAGACGGCGGCCCCGCTGGTCGGTAGCCTTGCCATAGGGGGCAGGCCCGGACTGGTGACCAGCCTGATCGTCGCGGCCGATCAGTCCGGCGGCTACCCCACCTCCACGTCGGATGTGGCCATCGGCGCGCAAAACCCGACGTACGCAACTGTCACGACGAAGCCGACCGCGACGCTCCACGCGCTGGCCATGACCTACGGCAAAGCCGCCACTACGAATCCCTACACCTTCAGCATCGTCTTCTCCGACGAGGGGTATGTCGATTCCGCGAGCGTCGCAACGGCGGACGTCACCGTCCGGAGTTCGGGCGGTGCCGACCTCGCCGTCATGATCGTGCCGCCAGCGACGCAGTCCGGCAACAAAGATGGGCTGGGCAACGCGTCCGTCGAAACCGTCACTTTCCAGATCGCACTCCCACCGCCGGGAAGCTACGTCGTGACAGTCAGTGCCCCGTCGGTGAGCGACACGTCCGGTCATTATCTGCCCACGGGCTCAGTGGGTTCGTTCTCGGTTCTCCCGAGCCCCCCGCCGCCTCCGCCGCCTCCGCCGCCTCCGCCGCCGGTGATCGTCTCGGCGGTGCGCTGGGGAACGATCAAGATGACGATCGGCAGCGGCAAGAAAGCGAAGACGAAGTCGGAAGAAGCGCTCGATATCCAGTTGAGCGGATTGGTTTCGGGTGCCGGCGACCTGGGGGCGTATCAGCTATCGAGTGTCACGACCAAGAAGGTCAAGAAACGATCCGTCACAACCTACAAGCGCATCAATTTGTCGGCGGCGCTGCCCGCGTCGGGCCCCACGTCGTTGGTGTCGCTCGTCCTCGCGACCAAGTTAAAATCCTCGCAGACTGTACAGCTCGGGATCACCGCGGCCGACCTGATCGACGCGTTTGGCCGCCCGATCGACGGCAACGACGATGGCCAGCCGGGCGGCAACTTCCTGGCCACGTTCAGCCAGCAAGGCGAGCCGTTCGCGCGGCCGAGCATTCGCCTGGGCGACCGCGCTTTCTCTCAGGTCCGCCTCGGCCCGTACCGTGCAGCGGTCGTCGCCGCCGAGGCGGCGCTGCGGCCCAACGAGAAGTCGTCGAGCCTCCCCTACACGTCCGCCGCGGCCGCGGCCGCCGATGTCGAGCGCAACGGCCGCATGGCCGTCGCCGTGGCCTACTGCAATCTGGACCGCGCCCTGGCGATCTTCGGCAGGGCGGTCCAGACGCAAACCGCCAACCGCTTCGAGACCTTCTGGCGCGAGGTTCTCGCCGATCTGGACCTGCGGCCACTCCGCAAACGGCTGAACACGCTCGCGATGAGTGACACCATCACAGCGCAAGCAAAGTCATCGAACTGACACCAACCGGAGCCTCTCCGTGACCACGCGCTCGTCGCTTCTCAACCTGTTCGCCACCCGGGTTCGTACCCGAGGCGGCGTGCGCGGGGCGTCATCCCGGCGACTGCCGATCCTGGAGGGGCTTGAGGCCCGCCAACTGCTGTCGACGTTCACGGTCACCGATACCAGCGACAATCCGAGCGACACGGGCTCGCTGCGGTATGCGATCAATCAAGCCAACGCCGACAACCAGGCAAACACGATCGAGTTCGGGGCGCTCTTCAACACGCCACAGATGATCACCCTGGCCGGCACCGCGCTGCGCTCTTCGACAGCGGCGGGATCCAGACGATCGTCGGGCCGGCGCGGGGGGTGACAATCAGCGGCAACAACGCAAGCAGCGTGTTCAAGGTCGGCAGCAATGTCAACGCGTCGATTTCGGGCCTGACTATCACCGGGGGGAACAATACCTACGGCGGCGGCGTGTACATTCAGGGCACGGCGACGCTCACTGACTGCACCGTCAGCGGAAACTCCGCGACAGGCGGAGGGGGCGGGGTGCTCAACGACGGGGGCACTGTGACGCTCGCCGACTGCACGATCAGCGGAAACTCCGCGACAACACACAGAGGCGGCGGGGTGGACAACCTGGGCACGGCGACATTCACAGACTGCACCATCAGCGGAAACTCCACGGGAGACGGCGGCGCCGGCGGCCTGTACAACAATTTTGGCAGGGCGACACTCACCGACTGCACCATCAGCGGAAACTCCACGACAGGCCAAGGCGGCGGGGTGTGCGCCTTTCAAAACTCGACGCTCCTGTTCACTGGCTGCACGATCAGCGGAAACTACGCGAAATCCGACGGCGGCGGACTGTATGCGGCCGGTGGCACCGCGACGCTCACCAACTGCACGATCAGCGGAAACTACGCGAGATACGGCGGTGGCTCGGACAGCGTGAATGCCATGGAATCGCTCACCCTCTGCACGATCAGCAATAACTACGCGACAGTGAGCGGCGGCGGCCTGTACGACGGCGACTCCAGCGCGGTGACGCTGATCGACACGATCGTCGCGGGCAACAATGAGGGCCTCCCTGACCCCCCCAGCGACATCGCCGGGCCTTCCGCGGTTGAAGGCTCGAGCTTGAACAACCTGATCGGCACCGGCGGCTCGGGCGGGCTTGTGAATGGCAGCAATGGCAACATCGTCTTGACCAACCTCGCCACCTTGGGCTTGGCCCGGCTGGGCGATTACGGCGGGCCGACTGCGACCATGGCCCTGCTACCGGGCAGTGCGGCCATCGGCAAGGGCATCGGCGTGCTCGACTTGAGCACCGACCAGCGCGGCTTCTCTCGGGGCTCGGCGGTCGACATCGGCGCCTTTCAGACCCAGGCATCCACAGCGCTGGTCGTCACGGCGACTGGAGATAACGGCGCTCCGGCCGGCCAGCTTGATCTGCGTGGGGCGGTCGATCTGGCCAATATCCAGGCAGTAGCCGAGCCGATCACGTTCGACCCGACGGCCTTTGCGACGCCACAGACCATCACGCTGAAGGGGCCCCCGCTCCTGCTGTATAGCACGAGCGGAACGGAGACGATCACAGGCCCGGCGGCGGGCGTGACGATCAGCGGCGGGGGCATGACCTGTGTGTTCGCGGTGGTTTCCGGCGCCACCGCGTCACTCTCGGGCTTGACGATCACGGGCGCAAACTTAATGGGAGGAGGGCTGTACGGAGGCTCCGGCAATGGGGTTTACAACCTGGGCACGGCGACACTTACCGACTGCACCATCAGTGGAAACGCTGCGCACAACGGCGGCGGGTTGTTCAACGAGGGCAGGGCGACACTCATCGACTGCACCATCAGCGGAAACTCCGCGACAGACGAGGGGGGCGGGCTGTTCGACGAAGGTACGGCGACACTCATCGACTGCACCATCAGCGGAAACTCCGCGACCAATGACGGCGGCGGACTGTACCTCTTGGCCAGTGGCTCGGTGAAGCTCAACAACACGATCGTCGCCCAAAATACGAACCCTTCCGGCTCGAGCGACATCGCCGGGAACGGCGCCCCTGAAACCTCTAGCTCGAATAACCTATTCGGCACCGGCGGCTCGGGCGGGCTAGTGAATGGCAGCAATGGCAACATCGTGCTGACGAGCCTCGCCACCCTGGGTCTGGCCCCGCTGGGCGACTACGGTGGGCCGACCGAGACCATGGCCCTCTTACCCGGCAGTGCGGCCATCGGCAAGGGCATCACCGTGAACGGGGTGACCACCGACGGGCGCGGCTTCGCTCGCGGCTCGTCGGTCGACATCGGCGCCTTTCAGACCCAGGCCGGGCTCGTGGTCAACACCACGGTCGACGGCACCGGCTCGCCCGCCGGCGACTTGAGCCTCCGCCAGGCCGTGAACCTGGCCAACGTGCTCACGGGCGGGACCGCAATCACGTTCAACTCGACCGTCTTTGCGTCGCGACAGACGATCACGCTGACGCAGGGCCAGCTCGAGCTGAGCAACACCGGCGTGACGGAGACAATCACCGGCCCGGCGGCGGGCGTCACGATCAGCGGCGGGGGCACGAGCGGTGTGTTCAGGCTGGATAATTCCGTCACGGCGACACTCTCGGGCCTCACCATCACGGGTGGGAGTTTATCTAGTGGAAGTCCCGAAACCTTCGGCGCCGGGCTGTACAACCGTGGCATCCTGACACTCACGGACTGCACGATCAGCGGTAACTCCTCGACCGGCCAGGGCGGCGGGCTCGCCAACGTCGGTGCGGCGACACTTACCGACTGCACGATCAGCGGAAACTCCTCGATCGAAGGACGCGGCGGCGGGGTGGCCAACTTCCAGACGTTGACACTCACCGACTGCACGATCAGCGGAAACTCCACGGGAGCCTCAGGCGGCGGCATTTACAACGATGGCGGCACGGCGACGCTCAACAATTGCACCATCAGCGGAAACTCCGCGACCAATGACGGCGGCGGACTGATCGACTTCGACAGCACGGCGACGCTCACCAACTGCACGATCAGCGGAAACTCCGCGACGGGCGGCGGCGGGTTGTACAACAACAGCGGCCCGGCGACGCTCAACAACACGATCGTCGCCGGCAACACCTCCATGGGCACCGAGAACGACATCAGCGGCACGATCACGGCTGGCTCGAACAACCTGATCGGCACCGGCGGGTCGGGCGGTCTGGTCGACGGCACAAACGGCAACCAGGTTGGGGTCGCCGAACCCGGACTCGACCCGCTCGGGCTGCAGAACAACGGCGGGCCTACACAAACCATCGCGCTCGTGACCGGTAGCCCCGCCATCAATACCGGCAACAACGCCCTGGCTGTCGATCCCACCACCGGCGAGCCGTTGGCTTTTGACGAGCGCGGCTCGGGATTTCCGCGGATCATTGACAGCACCGTCGACATCGGCGCATTCGAATACAGCGGATTTTCCCTGGTGGTGTCATCGCAGCCCCCGACGAGCGTCACCGCGGGATCCGGCTTCGGCCTGGTCGTCGTCGTCCAGAATGCTTCGGGCGCTCTCGACACATCGTTCAACGGCACTGTCGAAGTGGCGCTCGAGCAGAACGGCGGCAGCGGCACCTCCCTGGGCGCGGCGGCCGCCGTTGCCGGCATGGTCACCTTCAACCATCTGACTGTGACGCAGGCCGCAAGCGGTTACACGCTGCTCGTGTCGTCGAGCGCTCTGGGAGTTGCGACGAGCAGCTCGTTTAACGTCACGCCCGCGGCAACCTCGCGACTGGTCGTCGCGAGCGAGCCGCCGACCATCGTCACCGCCGGCAGCACGTTTGGATTGACGGTCACGGCGGAGGATCAATACGGGAACCAAACCCCCGCATTTACGGGCCGTGTCGCCATCGGCTTGAATAATAACCCGGGGAGTGGCTCACTCGGGGGCACACTCAGCGAGAATTCCAATTCCGGCGTCGCTGCCTTCTCCAATCTGACGCTGGACACGGCCGGGAATGGTTACACGATCGAGGCAACCGGCACCGGACTCACGGCCGCGATCACCGTCTCGATTAACGTCACGCCCGCGGCGGCCTCGCAACTGCACGTTTCGACTCAGCCGCCGAGCAGTGTTACCGCCGGCAGCGCATTTGGATTGACGATTACCGCCCTTGATCCATTCGGGAACATCGCCACCGGATTCAACGGGAGTGTCCATGCCGCCTTGAAGAATAATCCCGGGACCGGCTCCCTCGGGGGCACAGTCGTTGTGACTTCCACTGCCGGCGTCGCTTTTTTCTCCAACTTGTTGCTGGACACGGCCGGCAATGGATACACGATCCAGGCAACCGGCACGGGACTCACGGACGCGATCAGCAACTCGTTAAACGTCACGCCTCTGGCGGCCACGCAACTGTTCGTCTCCGCTCAACCGCCGAGCACTGTTACCGCTGGCAGCGCATTTGGATTGACGGTTACCGCCCTTGATCAATTCGGGAACATCGCCACCGGATTCACGGGGAGTGTCCATGCCGCCTTGAAGAACAATCCCGGGACCGGGTCCCTCGGGGGCACAGTCGTTGTGACTTCCACTGCCGGCGTCGCTGTTTTCTCCAACTTGTTGCTGGACACGGCTGGCAATGGATACACGATCCAGGCAACCGGCACCGGGCTCACGGACGCGATCACCAACTCGCTTAACGTCACGCCTGCGGCGGCCACGCAACTGCTCGTCTCCGCTCAACCGCCGAGCACTGTCACCGCTGGCAGCGCATTTGGATTGACGGTTACGGCCCTTGATCAATTCGGGAACATTGCGACTGGATTCACGGGGAGTGTCCATGCCGCCTTGAAGAATAATCCCGGGACCGGCACACTCGGGGGCACAGTCGTTGTGAATTCCACTGCCGGCGTCGCTGTTTTCTCCAAGTTGTTGCTCGACAAGGCCGGCGCTGGTTTTACGATCCAGGCAACCGGCACCGGAGTGACGGATTCGATCACCAACTCGTTTAACGTCGCTCCCGCGGCGGCCTCGCAACTGGTGGTGACTACCCAGCCCCCGGCCGGCGTATCGGTTGGCAACACGTTCGGCCTGGTTGTCTCTGCCCTAGACCCCTACGGCAACGTGGATACCAATTTCGGCGGCAGCGTGGCTGTCTCCCTCTCGAATAACTCCGGCGGCGGCACGCTCGGCGGCACGCGAAGCGTCACGGCTCAGAACGGCGTGGCCGCAATCTCTGACCTCACGCTCAACGCGCCGGGGACCGGCTACTTTCTCGAGGGGTCGAGTACAGGCCTCACGAACGCAATTTCCGACACTTTCGAAGCATTTGCCGGTCCGGTGATTTACACGGTGAGCGCTCTCACCGACACCGGCGCGGGATCGGGGACCACAGGCGACCTGCTGTACTGCATCGAGCAGGCAAACGCGGCCGCGAACAGCGACGGCAGCCTGATTCAGTTTCCTCGAGCCTCTTCCGCACGCCGCAAACGATCGCACTGAGCAGCACGCTCGTGCTCTCTGGAAAAGCGGGGCCCGAGGTGATCAGCGGCCCCGGCGCAGGCCTCGTATCGATCAGCGGCGGAGGAACGAGCGGCGTATTCGTGGTGGATAACGGCGTCACCGCAACCCTCTCGGGCCTGACCATCACCGGAGGGCGGGATACCTACGGCGGCGGCGTATGCAACATCGGCACGGCGACGCTCACCGACTGCACGATCAGCGGAAACTCCGCGACAGCCAACGGCGGCGGGGTGTGGAACGACGGTGCGGCGACGCTCACCGACTGCACGATCAGCGGAAACTCCTCGCCCGGGGGGGGGGGCGGGGTGTTCAACGACGGTGCGGCGACACTCACTGACTGCACGATCAGCGGAAACTCCGCAAGCTACGGCGGCGGAGTGTCCAACGACGTCAGCCCGGCGACGCTCAAACTCACCGACTGCACGATCAGCGGAAACTCGGCGAATGCCAGAAGCGGCGGGGTGGACAACAACGGCCCGGCGACGCTCACCGGCACGATCGTCGCGGGCAACACTCAGGGCTCCAGTGGCCCGGAGAGCGACATCGGCGGGAATTCCACGATTTCGGGCTCGAACAACCTGATCGGCACCGGCGGCTCGGGGGGGCTGGTGAATGGCACGAGCGGCGACATCGTTCTCACCAGCCTCGCGGGGCTGGGCCTGGCCCCGCTCGGCGATTACGGCGGGCCGACCGCGACCATGGCCCTGCTGCCGGGCAGCGCGGCCATCGGCAAGGGCATCGCCTCAAGCGGGGTGACGACCGACGGGCGAGGCCAGCCGCGCGTCCACGTTGGCACCGTCGATATCGGCGCCTTCGAGAGTCAGGGCTTCACGATGACGCCCGTCGCCGGCAGCACACCGCAATCGGCCAGTATCGGCACCGCCTTCGCCAATCCGCTCGCCGTGAGCGTGACGGCCAGCAATCCGATCGAGCCGGTGAACGGGGGCGTCGTCACATTCATCGCCACGCCCGTGGCGAGTGGTGCCACGGCGATCTTCGTGACTTCCTCGGCCGTCATTGCCGGCGGCAAGGCCGCCGTGACCGCCGCGCCCAGCAACTCGGGTGGTCAATATGAGGTCACGGCGTCGGCCTCGGGCTCTTCATCAGTCTCCTTCGCCCTCACCAACACCGGCCCGGTAATCCCTTCCCTGGTGGTGAATACGACGAGCGGCTCACTCTCTCCGGGAGCCGGTCTTCTGAGCCTTCCTCGCGCCATCCTCCTCGCCAACGCCGATCGTTCGGGACACTCGACTATCACGTTCGATCCTCATGTGTTCAACACGCCGCAGACGATCACCTTGACGGGCAACCAACTCGAGCTGAGCAACACGAGCGAGATCGAAACCATCACGGGCCCGGCGGCGGGCGTGACGATCAGCGGTGGGGGCACGAGCCGTGTGTTCCTGGTCGATAGCGGCGTCACCGCGACCCTCTCGGGCCTTATCATCACGGGCGGAAAAACCAATTCCGGCGGTGGGCTGTACGACAATGGCACAGTGACACTCATCGACTGCAAGATCCGCGGAAACTCCGCGACAAGCTCCGGTGGCGGATTGTGGATCAACGGCACGGCGACGCTCACCGACTGCGCCGTGAGCAGCAACTCCGCCCAGGGCGTGAACGGCAAGAGCGACACCAGGGGAGGGGTGGAAATCGCGGGGAGCTCGGGCGGTGATGGGTCCGATGCCTCTGGTGGCGGCGTCTACCTCGCATCCGGCCAACTCACGATTGTCAGCTCGATGATCAACTCCAACGTCGCCGCCGGCGGCAACGGTGGCCCCGGCGCGCCGGGGGCCCTTGGCGCCACCGCGATCGGGGGAACGGGTGCCCCGGGGGCCGACGGTGGGGCGGGCAAGGCCGGCATGCCTGGCGCGGGCAACGGCGAGAACGGCAGCGGGGGTAAAGGCGGTGGCGCCGGCGCGGCGGGCGCTGCTGCGTCCTCGGATGCCAAACCCGGTTCCGGCGGCGCGGGGGCGCCGGCGGCAGCGCCAGCGGCGGCGGAATCTACGTTGCCGCGGGTACGCTGACGCTCATCGAAACGTCGTTCGAATCGAATCGCGCCACTGGCGGTAGGGGCGGCCGGGGAGGGTCTGGAGGTGCGAACGACGTGAGGGTGGAAGGAGCAGGCGGGCGCGGGGGCACGGGGGGTGCGGGCGGGTCCGGCGGGTCCGGAACGGCGACCCAGCCGAATGGCGGGCGCGGGGGCACGGGCGGCACGGGCGGCCGCGGCGGCATGGGGGGCGATGGAGCCAGCGCTGTCGATCAAGGGTACGGTGGCGACGGTGGGCCCGGAGGCGAGGCTTATGGAGGCGCCATCTATGTCGCCGCCGGGCAGGTCAGCGTGCGCGCCGGTTCGCTCGTGTCCAATGCCGCCCTTGGGGGCGGCGGCGGTGCCGGCGGTGCCGGCGGCAATGGCGGCGTGGCTCAGCCGGCCGACGGAGGCAGCGGAGGGCGCGGCGGCGCGGCGGGCGCCGGCGGTCACGGCGGCTCTGGCGTTCCTGGGGGTTCCGGTGCAAACGGCGGTCGTGCTGGTGATGGCGGTACTGGCGGCTGCCGGCGGTGCTGGTGGTGCCGGCGGTGATGGAGGTGCTGGCGGTGCCGGCGGTGCCGGCGGTGATGGCATCGCTGGTGCGATCTATGTCGCTGACGGAAGCTTGTCGGTCTCGCTCTCCACTCTCGCGACGAACCGGGCGGATGGAGGCATTGGCGGCCCGGGCGGCTCGGCCGGCGGCGGCGGCCCCGGTGGCGCCGGTGGCTCGGGGGGAGCCGGAGGAACTGGCCTGATCCGAGGTGGCAACGGTGGAAACGCTTCGGGAAACGCCCGGGGCGGCGATGGGGCTAAAGGTGGTGGCGGCGGAAATGGAGGTGCCGGCGGTGTGGGCGGTGATGGCGGCTCTGGCGGCGCGGGTGGCCTCGGAGGTGCCGGCGCCGGTGGCGCAATTGCCGTGGTCGCCGGAACGGCGACCATCACGGCAAGTACGTTGAATGGAAACATTGCCCAGGGGGCCGTCGGCGGCACCGGGGCCGTCGGTGGCGAAGGCGGTGCCGGCGGCGCTGGCGGTAAAGGAGGCTCCGGCCAGGCCGGTGGGACCGGCGGAGATGGAGGGAACCACACCGGTAGAGGCGGCTCGGGCGGCTCGGGCGGCTCTGGCGGCAGAGGTGGCGCTGGTGGAGACGACGGCGATGCCGGTGGCGGCGGCGCAGGCGGTGATGGCGGAAACGCGCAAGGCGGTGCCATCTACGCCGCCGGGGGAACGGTAACTCTCACGATCTCCACCGTCTACGGCAACGCAGCCATGGACGGGGAGGGAGGCCCAGTCGGGCCTGGTGGTGCAGCCGACGGTTTTCTGGGCCCGGGGGGCCCCGGCGGCGCTGGCGGCGCGGCGGGCGCCGGCGGCACCGGCGGTGAGGCGGGGCACAGCGGAGTAGCAGGTCGCCCGGGCGAGGCCGGCACGGGCGGGAAGGGCGCGCGGTGCGGGAAACCCAGGACTCGCGAGCGCGGCGGGGAGCGGTCTGGGCGGCGGTATCTTCGCCGGCAGTGGGATGGGCACCCTCGATGACAGCGCCCTGGCCATGAACAGCCTCCTCGATCCCAGCGGACCACTGTTCGCCGGCGGCGGAGTGCGGGCCGACGCTGTCACGACCACGCTCGACGCGACCGCGAACACGATCACCCAAAACTCCGCGCCCGACGGCGGCGGCGGTGTGTACGGCTCGACGGACGTCTCGACCACTGTGAATGACACGATCGTCGCGGCCAACACCGGCAGCTCCAGCGGCCAAGCCAGCGACTTGAGCGGAACTACCACGGTTTCGGGCTCGGACGATCTGATCGGAACCGGCGGCTCGGACGGGCTAACCAATGGCACGGACGGCAACATCACCGATGTCGCCGACCCGATGCTCGGGCCGCTGACGAACAATGGCGGGCCGACGGCGACGGTGGCCCCGCTGCCCGGTAGCCCTGCCATAGGGGGCAGGGTCGGACTCGTGACCAGCCTGATCGTCACGACCGATCAGGCCGGCGGCTACCCCACCTCCACGTCGGATATGGTTATCGGCGCACTAAACCCGACGTACGCCTCTGTCACGACGCCGCCGACCGCGCAGCTCCACGCGCTGGCGGTGACCTACGGCAAAGCCGCCACTACGAATCCCTACACCTTCAGCATCGTCTTCTCCGACGAGGGGTATGTCGATTCCGCGAGCGTCGCAACGGCGGACGTCACCGTCAAGAGTACGGGCGGTGCCAACCTCGCCGTCATGATCGTGCCGCCAACGACGCAGTCCGGCAACAAAGATGGGCTGGGCAACGCGTCTGTCGACACCGTCACTTTCCGGATCACACTCCCACCCCCGGGAAGCTACGTCGTGACAGTGAGTGCCCCGTCGGTGAGCGACACGGCCGGTCATTATCTGCCCACGGGTGCAGTGGGTTCCTTCTCGGTGCTCCCGAGCCCCCCGCCGCCTCCGCCGCCTCCGCCGCCGGTGATCGTTTCGGCGGTGCGCTGGGGAACGATCAAGATGACGATCGGCAGCGGCAAGAAAGCGAAGACGAAGTCGGAAGAAGCGCTCGATATCCAGTTGAGCGGATTGGTTTCGGGTGCCGGCGACCTGGGGGCGTATCAGCTCTCGAGTGTGACGACCAAGAAGGTCAAGAAAAAACCGGTCACGACCTACAAGCCCATCAAGTTGACGGCGGTGGTGCCCGGCTCGAGCCCCATGACGTCGTCGGTGTCGCTCGTCCCCGCGACCAAGCTAAAACTCTCGCAGATGGTCCAGCTCCATATCACCGCGGCGGACCTTACGGACGGGCTCGGCCGTTTGATCGACGGCAACGATGATGGCCAGCCGGGCGGCAATTTCGTGGCGACGTTCAGCCAGCAAGGCGAGGCGTTCGCGCGGCCGAGCGTTCGCCTGCGCGACCGCGCCGTCACGCGGGTCCGCCTCGGCCCGTACGGCGAAGCGGTCGTCGGCGCCGAGCTTGCGCTGCGGCCCAACGAGAAGTCGTCGACCCTCCCCTACACGTCGGCCGCGGCCGCGGCTGCCGATGTCGAGCGCAACGGCCGCATGGCCGTCACCGTGGCCTACGGCTATCTGGACCGCGCCCTGGCGATCTTCAGCAGGGCGGTCCAGACGCGAACCGCCAACCGCTTCGAGACCTTCTGGCGCGAGGTTCTCGCCGATCTGGACTTGCGGCCACTCCGCAGGCGCCGAGCTCGCTCGCCAGGGACGAGACGCACACCAAGCAACCGACGCACTTGACCGAACGGGAGCTGCACCGATGACACCGCGGGCCGGGGCACGGTTTGCGCCGAAGAACGTGTATCGCTTGGCCCGGGCGCAGGGACGCCGCGGCATCGCTGCCGCCCTTCGGTGGTTCACCTCGAGTGCCGGAGCCTGCTTTCGGGCGCCGCGGCGGACGTGCTCTCGGCCGTGGCTGTCCCGATCGATTCCGGCACGCCCGTCGATGGCTCGCTGGACTCAGGTGGTGTCGCATTCTTCGAAGTCGACTCGCCCACCGATGCTCTCTTGACCGTGCAGGTTCAGATGGCGCAGGGTGTGCCCCAGCTCTCGCTGCTCGACGCCGGAGGGCAGGTGCTGCTTCAAAGCGACGGACCGTCTCCGGAGGATCGGGACGCTTCGATCGTCGTGCATGTGTCAGCCGGGAGCCAGTATCTGGAACTGGAGAATTTCGGAGACGGCGGGGCTTATAGTTTCACGACGACCTTGATTGCATCCAGCGCACCGTTTCAACCGATCCCGGCAGGGACAGGGGCGGCAGCGATCGTGGCGGGCGACTGGAGCGGCGACGGTTTCACCGGCCTTGCGGTCGCGAACGAGCTCGACAACACGGTGTCGGTCTTCCTCGGCAACGGCGACGGCACATTCCAGCCGCCGGTGGCCTACCCGGTGGGAAACGGTCCTGACGCGCTGGTGGCAGCCGATTTCGACGGCAGGCATCGGCCGGACGGCAGTCCTATCCTCGACCTGGCCGTGACGAACTTCGACGACAACACGGTCTCGGTGTTGCTCGGCAACGGTGACGGCACATTCCAGAGCCCGGTCACGTACGCGGTGGGAGACGGTCCAGACGCGCTCTTGGCGGGCGATTTCGATGGAAGGACGGGGCCGAACGGCAGTTCGATCGTCGACCTCGCCGTGGCCAACCGCAGCGGCAACACGGTGTCGGTGTTACTCGGCAACGGCGACGGCACGTTCGAGCCGCCGCTGACCTACCCGGTCGGAAACACTCCTGACGCGCTGGTGGCGGGCGATTTCAACGGAGCGGAGCGGCCCGACGGCAGTTCCATCCTCGACCTGGCCGTGGCCAACGAAGGCTCGTTGTTTCCCGACGGCAACCCTGTGCCCGGCACCGGCAGCGTGTCGGTGTTGCTCGGCAACGGCGACGGCACGTTCCAGAACGCGGTGGCCTACGCGGCGGGAAATGGTCCTGACGCGGTGGTGGCGGGCGATTGGAGTGGCGACGGTCGCACCGACCTCGCCGTTACGGACCTCGGCTCTTTCGATTCCTACACCGGAACCGCGCTCCCGAACACCGGTACCGTGTCGGTGTTGCTCGGCAACGGCGACGGCACGTTCCAGAACGCGGTGGCCTACGCGGTGTCAGCCGGTCCATTTGGGCTGGTGGCGGGCGATTTTAACGGCGATGGTCGCATCGACCTGGCCGTGGCCGACAAGGACGACAACGCGGTGTCGGTGTTGCTCGGCAACGGCGACGGCACGTTCAAGAATCAGGTGATCACCACGTTGGGGTACGGACCTCTCGCGCTCTTGGCGGGCGACTTCAACCGCGACGGTCGCATCGACCTCGCCGTTTGCGACTTTGGCACTCTCGATGCTTCCGGCAGCCCGCTGGCCGATTCAGGTACCGTGTCGGTGTTGCTCGGCAACGGCAACGGCACGTTCCAGAATCCGGTGACAGACGCGGTGAGATACGGCGCGAGTGCGGTGGTGGCAGGCGACTTCACTGGTGATGGTCGCACCGACCTCGCCGTGGCCAACACGGCCGACAACACGGTGTCGGTGTTGCTGGGCAACGGCGACGGCACGTTCCAGAATGAGGTGACCTACACGGTGGGAAGCCTCCCTTTTGCGCCTCTTGGCGGGTGACTTCAACGGCGACGGTCGCATCGACCTGGCCGTGGCGTGCTTCGGCTCTCATGATGCAGACGGCAACCTGATCCCCGGCACGGGCGGCGTGTCGGTGTTGCTCGGCAATGGCGACGGCACGTTCCAGAACGCGGTGCTCTACGCGGCGGGGAACGGTCCTGACGCGCTCGAGGACGGCGACTTCGACGGAAGGCTACGGCAGGACGGCAGTCCGATCCTCGACCTGGCCACGGCCAACTATAACGACAACACGGTTTCGGTGTTGCTGGGCAACGGCGACGGCACGTTCCAGAATGCGGTGGCCTACGCGACGGGAAACGAACCTGACGCGCTGGTGGCCGGCGATTGGAGCGGAACGCTTGGGCAGGACGGCAGTCCTGTCGTCGATCTGGCCACGGCGAACTATGGCGACAACACGGTTTCGGTGTTGCTGGGCAACGGCAACGGTACGTTCCAGAACCCGGTGAACTACGCTGTTGGAGCCGATCCCGAGGCTTTGGTGGCGGGCGACTTCAGTGGCAATGGGCGCACCGACCTCGCCGTGGCAAATACGGGCGACAACACGGTCTCGGTGTTGCTGGTCAATGGCAACGGTACGTTCCAGAACCCGGTGAACTACGCTGTCGGAGCCGATCCCGAAGCTCTGGTGGCGGGCGACTTCAGTGGCAATGGGCGCACCGACCTCGCCGCGGCCAACATTGACGACAACACGGTGTCGGTGTTGCTCGGCAACGGCGACGGCGCGTTCGGGCCCCAGGTGACGTACACGGTAGGAAGCACTCCCAGCGCGCTGGTCCCAGCCGACTTCAATGGCGACGGCCAGATCGACCTCGCAGTGACCAGCTTATTGTCCGGGACCGTATCCGTGCTGCTCGGCAAGGGCGACGGCACTTTCACCTCGCCGCCGCCGGGACAGGTTGCGACGGTGCCACACGCAACTCCACTCGTCGTGGACGTGAACGGCGACGGGACCGACGACGTGCTGGTGACCGACGCGGCGGGCGATATTTTGCTCCGGATGGGCGTGCCCAACCAGCCGGGCACCTTCTCGCCCCCCGTCACGGTCAACCCCGGTAACCCCTCGCGCGACATCGCCTGGCTGCCCAGCACCGATCAAGGCCCGGTACTCGCGAGCGTCGACTCGCTTGACGATGCAATCTCTTTTTACGCTTACCGCGATGGCGGTTTTGTCCAGCTTAGCGAATCGCTCACCACCGGCGCGCTGCCGGCGCAGATCGTTGCGGCCGACTTGAACGGCGATGGGTTGACCGACCTGGTGGTCCGCAATGCCGGCGACGGCACGCTGTCGGTGTTCTTGGGCACGGCGTTCGACGGTCCCCCCGAACCCCTGCTGACTCCGCTGCGTTTCGTGCCCGCGCTGACTCTTGACGCCGGCGCGGGCGTCTCGGACGTCGAGGCCGTCGATACAACGGGAGACGGCGCGATCGATCTCGTGGTCACCAACACATCGACGGGTCTGGTGAGCATTCTGCCCAACCTGGGCGGCGGAAAGTTCGGGACACCGATGCCCTATCGCGCCAGCGACGGCCTCTTGAACGTCGACAGTTCCGGCCAGGTCACCAGCCTTGACGCGACGGCGGGGGTGGTCGCCGCAGCCTTTACGAGCGACGGACTTACCGATTTGTTGACGCTCGATCCCGGCTCGAACACGCTCGGCATGCTCGCGGATTTGGGAGCGCCGCCGGTTCGCCAGCCCGGTGAGCATCGAGACCGCGTCGCCCGTCCAGGAGGTATCTGTCGCCGATTTCGACCATGGCGGAATTCTCGGCCTCGCCGCGCTCACCGCGGACACGGTGGACATTTATCTTGGCAACGGCCAGGGGGGCTTTGGCAAGCCCGTCTCCTACAATGCCGGCCCTGACCCCACCGGGCTTTCTGTCGCTCAACTCGGAAACGGGCAGCTCGACCTGCTCATCGGCGATGCCTACGGCGACGTCTTGGTGCTGGTGGACGAGGGCGACGGCACCTTTCGTCCGGTCCTGGATAGCGGACAATCCGTGGCACTGGCCACGGGCGCCCTGGCGGGAAGTCAGAAGCAGAGCTTCGTCTTTTCGGCGCAGGGCCTGGACACGGTGACGTCCCAGGTTGTCGCGAGCGGAACGCAACGGGTGCAGGCCGGGCAGGGGGGTACGGAGTCCCAGGTGGTGGCCGCTCATTCTCAGGGCGTGCTTGCGCCGGGCGCGGTCACCCTGGCCGACTTGAGCGGCGACGGGATCCGCGACCTCATCGTACTCAACAGCGGCGGGAACGACGTGCTGGTTTACCCCGGTCTGGGGAACGGCCAGTACGGGCCGGAGCTGAACGGCGGCAAGGGCTTCTTCACCGGCACCGACCCGGTCGGGGTGACCGTGACCAATCTCGGCAACGGCCGGCAAGACCTCGCCATCGCCGACAAGGGCTCGAATGACGTCACGATCCTCTTCAACGAGGCGACCGCCGCTTCGCCGGGGTTCACGTTGGTGCAAGGCCCGCGGCTCAGCCTGAAGACAGCCACCGAGCAAGGGATCGGGCCCGTGGCGACGGCGGTCGTGCCTGCCAAGAACGGCGGCCAGCCGAGTCTGGCTGTGAGCATGAGCGGGTCGAACCAGGTTTGGGTTATCCCGGGCGTCGGCGGCGGCTTCTTCGACGACCAGAACCCGACCATCTTCCCGGTAGGCACGGATCCGGGCCAGCTTTTTCTCGGCAACTTCGACGGCACCCCCGGCCTGGCGACCATCAATGCGGGCTCGAACGACTTGACGCTCGTCTCCAACTTCCTCTCCGGCGCGCCGGTGACCGAAAGCATTTCGAGCGGGGGCGTCGACCCCGTGGCGGGATTCATGGCCCCGTCGGGAAACGGCTTCGACTCGCTGGTCGTCGCCAACAACGAAAGCGGCAGCTTCGCGCTCCTGGAGGGGGGAGCGTCGGGCCTCACCATGACCTCGACGACGTCGGAATCAGGCCTGCCTAGCCCGACGTCGCTGGCTTTATCTGGGTTCTCCGGGGGCGAGCTCGAGTTCTACGCCTCGACCGCCGGCGTCGAGGCGGCGTCGCTCCTGGCCCTCTCCTTGAGCGGCACCACGGCCACTCCCGAGGCGGCGGCGGGGCCCACGGGTTCCGGTGGCGTCGCCAGCCTCGTCGCGCTCAACAACTCGTCGCTGGCCCTGGTTGCCTCCCTTTTGACCACGATGATCGAGTCGACTTCGAACGGCACCCCGGCTGCCACCGAGGAATCCGGGGCGATCTCGGCGTTCCTGCCCGGCCCGTCGGTCACCGCCGGCCAGAGTGTCTCGAACACGGAGTCGTCTGAGGAGGCCATCACCACTGGCGGAACAACCGACCAGGCGACGGGCAGCGTCCCGAGCGCTGCGACGGGCTGGGAGCGGCTCCTTCTCGAACTCGACGAGGCTCTCGATCAGATTCGCAAGGAGATGCACAATCGCTTCTTCAACGACGGGCCGGCGGGCAAGACTTCGATTGCGACCCCTCCCGAGCGCGATCTGGTCGCTCTTTTCGAGGCAGAAAATCAAGCAAAGGCGACCGTCCATGCGACGACGAACCTGACGGGGCCTCTCGCCGACTCTGAACGGTTGCCCGAACCTCTTCCGGCCCGACGGGTCGGGGTTTCTGTGTCGCGAATTGCTCTTTCGTGTCTCGTCGTATTCGGCACTTTGTCCTTCGGAAGGCGGGTTGGCCGATGGGGTGGGCGGAATGACGCAACTGGCCTTGTGCCCAAGTAGCAATCGGGTTACCTTCCCCGGCACTTTGCGTGCGAATCGATGCATCCACCCGGGAGGAGGAACGCTTGTGGCGACGAGCTTCTTATGGTTCGCACGACCGATCCACCGTTTCTCGAGTTGCGCGGTGGGTTGGAATTTCACCGTCGTGGTTTGCCTTGTGCTCGCGGCCGCGCTGACGTCTACGGCGAACGCCGACCCGGTCATGGGCACCGTGACTTTGACAATCGCAGGCGAACCTTCTCCGACAGGGTTCAGCGGCGGAATCGCGGCGGGACCGGTTCCTGAACCCCTCGAACTACTATCTCTCGCAGCAAGACAGTTACCAGTACGGCTCGCCGCAGGATAGTCCCGCCACAGCGGTTTTTTATCTCGCCCCCAATATCTCCGCCTTAACTCCCGTGCCAGAACCCGCGACGGTCGTGGTTTTCCTGGCCGCGATCGCAGGGCTGGGCGTCCGCCATCGCGCTCGGCGCGGCGGTGCGAGGGGCTGCACTCCGCCCATGGCCCCACGGGTGTATGATGTCGCTCCTTGATGGCACCCGGCGTTGACACGCCGGGCTATATGATGTCGCCCCTTGCGGGGCTCGTGTGCCTCGGGACCGGGGGGACCGCCCCCGGCGTTGGAACGCCGGGCTGTATGATTCCGACGCGCTCGCTCAACTCTTGGGCCTAAGTGGCAGAAACGCGGACGGATGGACAAGAAAGTGCTTCGAGAGTGCGAGAACTTGGTTCCTTGTGAGTGACCGGCTTCCGTTCAGGACAGCGGAGATTGTGGATTGCGCGATCCCGACTTTCTCCTCGAGCGCCCGTTGGGTGAGTCCATTCGCTCTCATCAGCTCGCGCAGCACGTCGGCCTCAGAAACGTCTGGCGCCGGCTCGTGTTCCTCCTCATAAGCCTCGACAAGGCAAGTCAGGGCACCCAAATACATCTCGCCTTCCGCGTCCAGGTCTTCTTGCAGCAGCTTGTCAAGCACGGCCTGTGCCTCGACCAGGTGCGCCTCATTGCGAATGGGCTCAAGCGGGAAATTTCTCACCCGTGCAATGTACTTGGAGAGCCCCGTTGGTCGTGATTTCTTGTGGGCGTGTCGCGTTCGTTTGTCAGTCTGCACAGCCATCGTTCATTTCCCCTTTCTCTTCCCATGCGGCGCCGGCTTTCCCTTCGGTGGCACTTTCGTTGCGATGGCCGGTTTCTTTGGTGGCGGCTTGTGACAGCCGCAGCCATCAACCCAGTTCCCCTTGTCGTATTCTTGGTGATCCATTACCCGTAAGACGTAGATTCTGCCTTTCCGACGACGGTGCCTAGCCGTTTGAGAAAAGACTTTTCATATTGCTGCGTAGCCTAAATGATGGCGCATCTCTTAGACTGATCTGGCGAATCGCCTTGAAGTCATCCGGAACGGAGCGTTCTTTCTACCGGTCTACCGGGCCAAGAGTGGGGCCATGGCCGAGCTCGACGCACAGACGACTGTGCTGGTCCAGTTGCTTGAACGCATGAAACAAGGCGACCGCGAGGCGCGCGATGAGCTCGTGCGCGCCTTCCAGGCTCGTCTGGAACTCCTCGGCCGGAAGATGCTCCACAATTACCCGGGGGTCGGCCGCTGGGTTGAAGCCAGTGATGTGCTCCAGGGCTCCCTCATGCGGCTGCTGTGCGCCCTCGAGTCGGTCCAGCCCGAGTCGACTCGGGCTTTTTTCGGCCTGGCTGCCGAGCAGATCCGCCGCGAGTTGCTGGACCTGGCGCGGCACTTGTATGGGTCGCAGGGCTTGGGCGCCAACTACGCCAGCGCGGCAGCCGACCCCGGGTCGAGCCGGCCGGGAATCGAACCTGCGGATCCGGGCGACGATAACCTCGAGCGGTGGTGCCGGTTCCACGAGGAAGTGGAAAAACTCGCGGCCCAGGAGCGTGAAGTCGTAGGCTTGATCTATTATCATGGATGGACTCGGGCGCAGGTTGCCGAGTTGTTTCAGGTCAACGTGCGGACGGTCCGGCGGTGGTGGGAGTCAGCCCTCGTGAAGCTGCACCACGAGCTGCAGGACGAGGAACTGGCGGGCAGCCAATCGTGATCGAAATTTGACTTTGCGTGCGCCGCGGCACGAGCAGGAGATCAAATACGTGGGATGCCAGACGACCATGGAAGACCTGCTCAAGCGCTGGGAGCGATTGAAGGAGCAGAACAAGGCCGCGACGATCGAGGACCTCTCTGCGGACGTCGAGGAGGATCCAGCCGAGCTGAGCGAACGCCTCCAGGCCGTCGCGTCGATGATGTCGTTCCTCGGCATGGGTACGGAGCCGGTACCATCCGGAATCATCGATGTTCGCCTGCCCGTTCCAGGCGTTCTCGATACCCTCTCGGTTGGCGTCGGCCCGGTGCCCCGCGTCCTTCTCCGCGACACCGACGGCAACCGTGAGCCGCCGCTGCGTCGCGCGATTGGCGACGACCCGGGCTCGGGCACGCGGTTTCGGATTGACGGCGAGATTGCCAGGGGCGGCATGGGATTGGTGCTCAGAGGGCGCGACCCAGACCTCGGCCGCGACGTGGCCCTGAAGGTGCTGAGGGAGGATTTCCGGGATAATGTCGACATGGTCCGCCGCTTCGTCGAGGAGGCGCAGATCGGCGGCCAGCTCCAGCACCCCGGCGTGGTGCCGATTTATGAGATGGGCACGTTCGGCGATCGCCGGCCGTTCTTCAGCATGAAGCTGGTCAAGGGGGACACGCTGGCCAAGCTGCTGGCCGGCCGCCAGAATCCGGGCGACGGCCTGCCCCGGTTCCTTTCAATCTTCGAGTCGATCGCGCAAACAGTCGCTTATTCGCACGCCCGGGATGTGATCCACCGCGACCTGAAGCCGTCCAACGTGATGGTGGGCTCGTTCGGCGAGGTCCAGGTGATGGACTGGGGGTTGGCGAAAGTGCTGCCTCGCGGCGGCATCGCCGACGACGCCGAGGCTGGCAAGGTCTCTAGGAGAGAGACGGTGATCGCGACGGCGCGGAGCGGATCGGGCGATTCCGACCTCTCTGCGCCGGGTCGGTCCTGGGCACGCCGTCGTACATGGCCCCAGAGCAAGCCCGGGGCGAGATCGACTGCGTCGACGACCGGGCCGACGTATTTGCGTTGGGGTCGATCCTGTGCGAGATCCTCACCGGGGAGCCGGCGTTCATCGGTCGCAATTCGGGCGAGATTCAGCGCAAGGCCGCGCTGGGCGATCTGGCCGACGCGATGACTCGGCTCGACGCCAGTGGGGCCGATGTGGAGCTGATCGCCATCGCCAAGGATTGCCTGGCCCGCGAGCCGGAGGACCGGCCGAGCGTGGCGGGTGCGGTATCCGATCGCGTGACGGCCTATCTGGCGGGGTGCATGAAAGGCTGCGCCGCGCGGATGTGCAGAACGTCGAGGAGCGGGCCAGGCGGCGGCTGACTACCTTGGCGGCGGCGGCCTTGATCCTGCTGGGCCTGGCAGGCGGCGGCGGCTATATCTGGAATCAGCAAATGAGGACCCAGCGGGTGGCGAAGATCGCCCGCGCGGTCGACGAGGCCCTGGCCGAGGCTGCGCGGCTGCGCGGCGAGGCCCAGTCGGCACCACCGGGCGACTCGGGCCGGTGGTCGGCGGCGGTGGTGGCGGCGAAGCGGGTCGAGAGCTTGCTGGCGGAAGGAGAGGCCGACCCTGCGCTCAAGGGGCGGGTGGAAACCCTGATGGCCGGGGTCGATCGCGAGCGAACCGCCGCCGCGGAAAAAGCCCGACAGATCGAGATCGACCGGGTCTTGCTGGCCGACCTGGAATCTGTCCGGGGCAGCCGGGTCATGTACCGTGAGTTGAAGCAGACAGACGCCGACTATGCCGAAGCGTTCCGGAATGCCGGGCTGGATCTCGATGTGACCACGTCCGATGAGGCCGGGACGTGGTTGGCGTCCCGAACTGACCCGATTGAGCTCGCCGGATACCTCGACGATTGGGCCTTCGTGCGGCGAGCGGCGGGCCGTGCAGATTCGAGCTGGCCTGCGCTCTCGGCCCGCCGCTGGAAGACCGCCCTTATGAAGACGAGCTTTTCCCGGACACGGCGGAGGCAGTTCGACACCTGGCGACGGCGGTTGCCATTCGGCCTTGGAGCGTCTCCACCCATCTCGCTCTTGCCAAGTCCTTGCTGGCCCAGAGGAAATCCGACGAGGCGGTTGTGGAAGCCCGCGAAGCCGTCCGGATCAAGCCCGATGATTCTCGGGCACGTAACGCTCTGGCCAATTGCCTCCGCTGGAGCGGCCGCTTCGACGAAGCCGAATGCCGCACGGCGATCGCGGCCAATCCTGCCGATGGTTCGCTCCACGATTGCCTCGGCACAATCCTGAAAGATCGGGAGGATTTCGACGGGGCCATCCGCGCGTACCATGAGGCGATACGTCTGAACCGCTTTCAGGACTTTTACCATAGGACCCTCCTCGAACTCGCGATGGCCCTTCAGAAGAAGGGAGAATACGCCGAGGCACTGGCCATGATCCGGAGGGTCCAGGAGATGGGTCCGAACCTGGTCCCCGATCGCTGGCATTCCGCATCATGGGTCGCCCACATCGAGCGAATGGCCGCGCGGGCTGGGCGGCTGCCAACCAGGCCGACCGGCGACGCACGGCCGGACGACCCGATCGAATCGCTGGACCTGGCCGTGATCTGCTATGACCAGCGGAGGTTTGTCGCGTCGGCCCGGTACTGGGGCTGGGCGCTTGAGGCGGATCCGACACTTGGCGATGATCGCCGCTTCCAGTATTAGTTCAGTGCGGCCTGCACGGCCGCGATGGCTGCGGCGGGAAAAAGTCAGGCCGAAGCGCCGCCCGACGCCACGTCCAGGGCCGACTTACGGCGCCAGGCTGTCCGGTGGCTCAAGATGGACCTGAAGATCTGGTCCCGTATGCTGGCATCCGGCTCGCCCGAGGATCGCAATCTCGTACTCCGGGCGATGCCACAATGGCGAAAGGACACCGACCTGGTCGCCGTCCGCGACGCGGCGGGCCTCGCCAGCCTTCCCGACGCCTGCTCCTTTTCGATCGTGTCCGCGTCGACCCAGCTAGCCGAAAAAACTTCGCCCGGCCGTGCCCTCTTCGCCCATTGGCTTACGCTCTCCAGTTAGGCACCTCTTGGTGCCCGGCCACTACCGAGGAGATTCGGTGGATTTTGCTAGTCTTCCGATTCAAGCTGCGTCCCTGCTGCCGGCCCCGGTGTCGCTCCTGGGCAAGGTAATCGCGTTCGGGTTTCCGGTTCAGGTGCGGGATCAATCCCGCCGCAAAGTGGGATCCGCAATCCCGCAGACTCCGCTTCTCGTCCCGATCGCGGTCATGAAGACGCGCCGTTGAGTTGAGCCTTCTTTCACCGCTACAAGAACCGTCGCAACCAGGACGCACGATCATGATTGACCCATTCATCAGCCCTACCAGTGAATGCAGAGATATCCGGCGTACGGGTGGGCCGATTTCGCGCCGCCGTTCAAAGCGCCGCGCACGGCCAAACCTGGAATCGCTCGAGACGCGCGAAGTGATGTCAGCGGTCGCCACCAGCACGCTCGGCGGGGTCTCCGCATCGTTCCTATTAAACAACGGCAGCCTCTGGGAAAAATCGGGCTCACATTACGTCATCAAGGCGACGGGAGTACAAGGACTGTATCAAAGCAAGGACAGCTCCGGACACAAGCTGGCCTTTGACCTGGCCAAGGGCACGCTGAACGAGTTCACTCCCAAAGCGGGCTGGGTGGGCATCAGCCCGGCCAGCCAGCTTGTCATGGATGATTACCAGCACATTTTCGTTCAGAACGGCTCTCAGCTTCTCGAAGCGACCGGTGTGGCCCGCGCGGCCGGCGCCGGTGGCGCCACCGTTGTTGCCACGGGCGTGACGAAGTTAGGCACGGACTCCGCGGGTGAGGTGGTCGTTTTGCAAGGAGCGCATGGCTATAGCTACTTCAATGGAGCCCTCGGTTCAAGCAGCGTTTCTCCCACGGCGCAGTATGCACTCGACGGTCAAAGTAATCTCTACGCGCTGCAGAGCGGCGTGTTAACCAAGCAAACATCGAGGACCAGTGCTCCTGTCGTCGTGCAGCGGGGCGTGACGCAAATGGCGATGGACGCTGTCGGTCAAGTGGTGGTGATCGTCGGCCTTCATAGCTATGACTATTACGGAGGCGTGATCGGCAGCAGCGGCTCGTCCCCAAGCGCTGACTACGCCGTCGACATCGCCGGTTTTCTGTACACGCTACAGGGGGGGATCGTGACCTCGCAGGCGTCGAGCAGTAGCTATCAAGTCACAGTCGGTTCGAGCGGCATTGCCGCGGCCGATGGGAGCCTCTGGTAGATTGGTACGGGCGCGGCGGGAAGCACGAGCGATCACTACATCTATCACCTGAGCAATGAGCTCGGATTGATCGCCGGGATAACGACCGCGCCCATCGGCGCCAAGTGGTTGTCACTGGGCGGACCCGCTAGCACTCTGGGCTTGCCGACCGGCAATGTGACGACCGCGCCGGACGAACTGGATAATCCCCAAGATGTCATCGAGAATTTCGCCGGCGGATCGATCTATGATTCGGCAGCAGGCAACGTCCAGGTCTGGTACAAGTCGGAATCGGGTGGTTTCGGGTTAACGGGTAGCACGCCGTTCACGATCAATAAAGATGACATCGAACAGCAAGAGGCGCCCGCTTGCGCGTTCCTCTCGAGTCTGTCTTCAGTGGCGGCAGCCGACCCGACGCTTCTTTACTCGCACATCGCGCAGGAAGATTCGAGCGCTTATGGTCTGTGGAACGTGCAGCTTTACATTGGCTCCGAGTGGAAGACATATTCGATCACAATCGGCACGGTCACCCCTATCGACCCCAACCCGACGCCGATTCTCGGCCAAACAGCGTATCCAGGCTCCGCTACCCAGAACATGTGGGTGGTCGCCTATCAACGGGCTTACCTGATGGCAGAGGGCCTGACGAATCCGAGCGATCCGGGGAGCAACACCAACTTTGAATATGCTGGTGCTGCGATGCAAGCGATCACCGGCAAGGCAGCAATTTCCACCGTGTGGACACCAGGTCAAGCGCCCTCGTCGCTCACTATCTCCACCCTTCAGTCGGACCTGCAGGACTCAGACGCGATCGTGGTGGACTGTCCTTCCTCGAGTGCGAACGATCCGATCCCCTACGGCTCTGGCTACTTTGGCTCGCTGGTCGGAGGTCATTTCTATTCGGTTCTCGGCGCCTTCGCCCCGACCGTGCCGGGCCAGTATGCGACCGTGTTGTTACGTAACCCGTGGGCGTGCAACCCCGACGGCAATCAAAACGATGGAACGCTTGGAGATTCAAACGATCCCCAAACGAAAATCCCGGATGGCGGCTACATCATGATCACCTGGAGTCAGTTCATCGACGACTTCAATGAAGTTGCCGTTGTGAGCACATGACGGAGCATGGCAAACAAGAAATCTGGACGCGATTTAAGCGCGACCGAGCGCGTCCAGCATTTCGTCTCGTTGATCCGATGTCCGCCCTCGACCTGCCGGCTGAGCGGCCTCAATCTCGTAGAAGTTGCGCTCGTCGGCGTCCTTGATGAAGAGGATGGCAAGATTGTGGGTCGAACTGAGCGGGAATACCCGGCGGGATTTTCGCAATCTGCAGGCAGCGGCGGCGGGGTCATCGTTGATGGCTGAGGGCTTGGAACGCGCGCCCCGACCTGGCCGCGGGTTCGAGAGGTCGCCGTAGCTCATCGGACCGATCAGGCGGATCGGACGGATCGGACGCGGCGACCCCGCTGCTAAGGCGTGCACTCCGCCCATGGCCCCACGGGAAATCAGCGATCTGATCCAGGTCTTTGTCAGCCACAGCCGTCAGCCGATAGCGTTTCATTTGTCGCGGCCGTTGCGGCTCTTGGCGCGGACCTTGTTGCGCAGCTTCTCAAGAGCTTGAGGCCCGTCGAGGAGTGCGCCGCCCTTGGCCTGCTCGATGCCGACTTGAATTTCTTGGCGGAGATCCTCGAGCTTCATGGCGCTGACTCTGTCGCGCTCTTCAAGCAGGCGGAGCGCTTCGCGGACGACTTCGCTCGCCGAAAGGTAGAGGCCGCTCTCGACCCTCTTATGAATAAGCTGCTCAAGCTCCGGTGTCAGCGAAACGTTCATGGAACCGACCTCGATCGGGAGTTTTGCACGGGAGTTCGTTCGTCTGGAGTCTACTCGCGATGGCCAGCTTTGTCAAAGTTTGCTATCACGCTGGGGAGTCGGTCTGGAGAGTTTGGTCAAGTCGCTCCGTTCACTGTCGGCCCAACCTTGAACGGCGCAGCAGCGATCATGGGGCACCTACAGCGGCAGAAACGCGGACGGACGGACAAGAAAACGCTTCGCGTCAAGAGGTGCGTCACCCCTCCAGGACAGCCCGGGCGGCGACGGCGTGCCTGGCATCCGTCGCGTTCGCCAAGCGAGCCAGGATGGTGGTGTCGATCAGATAGGCCACTCATCGTACAGCCCTGCGCTGCTCAAGGCCGAGTCGGGAAGGGACACGCCACAGTCCCGCGCCGTCTCGAGTAGACCTCGCACCCACTCATCCCCGCGGCTGCGGCGCTGCAGATGACGGCGATCTCGAGCGGTGGTGCCGGTTCCACGAGGAAGTGGAAAAACTCGCGGCCCAGGAGCGTGAAATCGTGGGCCTCACCCATTATAATGGTATGGACTCAGGCGAAGGTTGCCGAGATGTTCCAAGTTAACGTGCGGCCAGTCCGGCGCTGGTGGGAGTCGGCCCTGGTTAAGTTGCACTCGGAATTGAACGAAGAGGGCGTCGGGGGCGACCGGTTGTGATTTGACGCCGACGATCTGCCTGGGCGCGCCGGAGACGATTGCCGTGGACAGCTATCCCACCGTGGACGATGTGCTGCGCCGCTGGCAGAGCCTGATTGACCAACACAAGGCCGCGACGATCGAGGATCTTTCCGCGGAGATCGAGGAGGATCCCGCCAAGCTGAGGGAACGCCTCCAGGCCGTCGCGTCGATGATGTCGTTCCTCGGAGTCGCGGCCGAATCGAGCCTGATCGAGCCTCCTTCGAGCGAGAGCAGGGTATCGGATTGCTCATTCCCGACGGTGATGAAGTATGATTTGGGGTCCGGCGCGGGCCGGACGGGGCCGGCTCCGACGGTGCAGATCTCCGGCTACGAGGTACTCGGAGAGCTGGGGCGCGGCGGCATGGGGGTGGTCTATCGGGCGCGCCAGGTTCGCCTCAACCGCGCCTGTGCCGTGAAGATGATCCTGGCTGGGCCGCATGCCCTCCCCGAGTCGTCGGCGAGGTTCCTCGCAGAGGCCGAGGCCATCGCGCGACTCGAGCACCCGCACATCGTCCGGATTCATCACATCGGCGAGGCCGATGGATTGCCGTACTTCGAGCTGGAGTACCTCCCCGGCGGCTCCCTGGATCGGCAGCTCGACGGCACGCCCTGGGACGCGAAGCGGGCGGCCCGGCTGGCCGAGCAACTGGCTCGGGGGATCGCGGAAGCCCACCGGTCGGGCGTCGTCCACCGGGACCTGAAGCCGGCAAACGTACTCCTGGCCGCAGCGGTGGGCTCGCCGGCCGACATCTATGCGCTCGGCGTCATCCTCTACGAGCTGCTGACGGGCCGGCCGCCATTCCGAGGCGCCGCGGTCTGGGACACGCTCGAGCAGGTCAAGGCCGTCGAGCCGGTGCCGCCGTCGCGGCTGGTGCCGAAGTTGTCGCGGGACATCGAGACGATCTGTCTGAAGTGCTTGCAGAAAGAGCCGTCGCGGCGCTATCCGACCGCCGACGATCTGGCCGAGGACCTGCGCCGTTTCCTGGACCGCCGCCCCGTTCTGGCCCGCCCCGTCCCGGCCTGGGAACGGGCGGCACGCTGGGCCCGCCGCCGGCCGGTTCATGCGACTCTGGCCATGGTCGTCGCCCTTGCGGTGGCGTCGCTCTTCGGCGGCGGCCTGTGGTACAACGGGCGGCTCCGCTCTGCGCTCGAGGCCACGGAGGCGGGGCGCCGCGAGACCAATCTCCAGAGGGAACGCGCCCAAGCGAATTTTCGGAAGGCCCGTGCGGCCGTCGATGAGATGCTAACCCAGGTCGGGCAGGAGGACCTGGCCGATATTCCCCGGATGGAGCCCGTCCGCGAGCGGCTGCTGGGCAAGGCGCTGGCCTTCTACCAGGGATTCCTCCGCGAGAATGGCGATGATCGCGGGATCCGGAAGGAGGTGGCCCGCGCGTACGGGCGTATCGGGGAGATTCAGGCCATGCTCCAACACCTTCCGGAGGCGGAGGCGGCCTACCGTGAGGCGGTCGCCCTGACATCGCCGCCGATCGCCCGCAGCCCTGATGCCGAAGACAGATCGGACCTTGCCGGCTATCAAGGCGAGCTCGGCTGGCTGCTGATGGAAGCGGGGGCGCTCCCGCGAGGCGGCCGACGCTCTCGACCAATCCATCGAACTTCTGGAGCGGCTGACCACGGAGCTCCCCGACAACCCCGCCCACGAGTATCAGCTCGCGCGGGCCCAGTTCGCTCGCGGGCGTTTGTTTCTATATAAAGATGATGTTATCTCTTCGAGGCGATGCTATGCGCGGTCGGTCGCCCTGGGAGAAGGACTTGTCGCCCGCCACCCGGAGGTGGCCGAGTACCGGTTCGAGCTGGCCAGGGGGCTTGCTTCCTTCGGGCTTCTCGGCGCCTCACGGGATGAGTATGACACACGGTTCCTCAAGGCAATCGCATTGCTGGAAACACTCGGCCGCGAGCGTCCTGGCGTCGCCAAGTACCCGCACCACCTCGGCCGGGCGCTCATCAACCGGGCGCCCGGTTGCGCGGGGACGGCGCACTTTCCGAGGCGGTGGCCTGCTACCGTCGCGTGACATCGATCTACGATCGCCTCGTCACCGACTTCCCTGATCGTCCGGACTACCGCCACCTCAAGGCGATGGGGCACAACGACCTGGGAGAGATGCTCACCCAGAGCGGGGATGCCGCAGCGGCCGAGCAGGCCTTCCGAACCTCTCTCGAATTGAGGAGGGGCCTTGCCATCGCGAGTCCGGACGTCCCCGACTACCGGAGCGGCCTCGGGATCGGGCTGGCCGCGCTGGGCCAGCACCTGCTCGATCACGGCGATTTGGATGAGGGAGGCAAGCTCCTTGAGGAAGCCATCGCGGAGCATCGGGTTGCGCTGGCCAAGGTCCCAAGCAACCCTCTCTATCGCGGAGAGGCGCGCAAGGCAGCCGATGCTCTGGGGCGCATCTTGGGCCGCATGGGCGATCACGCCGGACTGGCCCGTTTCGCGGTGCTGATACCGCCTCATGAGTCCGGCGATCCGGAGCATGACCACTTCGCGGCACGCGTCCTGGCACGATGCGTGCCGTTGGTCCTGGCCGACAAGGCGCTCTCGCCTGAGTCCCGCCGCACGAAGGCGCGTCAGTACGCCGACGCCGCGATGACCGCGCTCGGCGATGCGATCCGCAAGGGAGATCGTGATTTCCGTCATTTCCAATCCGACCAGGACCTCGCTCCTTTGAAAGGCCGCGGCGACTTCAAGCGACTCTTGATGGACCTGGCTTTCCCCGCCGACCCCTTCGCACGCTGACCGGTCGGATGACGGGCCGATTGTAGGGTAGGTCGAACGCCGCGATGCGCCGTGAGCCTGGGCTGATGAAAAGTGGGCGCGATTGGCGAATTTCGACGTGGACGATTCGGCGTTTTCTGTTGCGCGACGGTTCTGTGATGGCGGCCGCCTGAATGCACCCCCCCTGGCCCCCCCTTCTAAAGGGGGGAAGCTTTGCGCAACACGCGCGGGGGGAAATCATCGTTCGTTAGATCGCAAGTTTTCAACAGCCCACCGTGAGGCCCCACGGGACCGTTCGACGGGCATCGGAAGGCCATTTTGCCGGTTCCTCGAAAAATCATTGGCAAGGATGCCCTCTTCGCCCATCGGCTTACGCTCTCCAATCAGGCACCTCTCGGTGCACGGGCGCTAGACACGTCAGGAGTCACATCGATGCGAACCGACAGAATTCCGACCAGTCGTCCCGATGGCCAAACGAGAACGACCCCGCGGGGACGGCGCCGATCGCCGACGACGCGGAGGACTCTGCTCCTCGAGTCGCTCGAGCCGCGCACGCTGCTCAGCTCGGGCCAGCTCGACCCGACCTTTGGCTACCAGGGCGTCGTGCCAATCATCGGGGCACCCGTGGAGCAGATCATCAGCGATTCGGAGGGCCGTCTTCTGGTCGCTGGGGCCAATTCGATGTCGCGATACAATGCGAACGGCCAGCTCGACACGACGTTCGGGTCGCTGGGGACCGTGGACGTCGGTGCGGACGGCGTCGCGGTACAGCCAGACGGGAAGATCGTCGCCATGACGGGAGGAGGGTCGCTCACACGCCTCTACTCCAATGGCGCCCTCGACACGACATTCGGCACGAACGGTGTCGTCCAGTCACCATCCTTTACCGTCAATGGCGCCTCCGCTTCCTTCGTCGACGGATCGTTCGACAACGGAATCACAACCGGGGTCCAATGCGCAACGTTACCCGACGGGCGAGTGGTGGTGGCGGGAATCGTTACCGATCCCACCTCCTCCAACCAGTACGGGCTTGCCATGTACCTTCCCGACGGGCAACTCGACACTTCGTTCAACGGGACCGGGACGCTGGTTGTGAATTCGGCGTCCTCTATCGTCTGGGGACTCGCGGTGACCGACAACCAGATCCTGGTGCTGACCTCCGTCGGGGTCACAGCGTATCATTTTGATGGGACGCTCGATAGCAGCTTTGGAGTCAACGGTGAGGCCAGCCCAACCGGCGTGAGTTATGACGATCCGTCGCTTGTCCTGTTGCCAGCGGGAAGGTTCCTGATCGGCCTGAGAGGCGGAGGTCTAGGTTATTACGCCGAGAACGAGATGCTCTACCGCTACAATGCCGACGGCACGCCCGACACCTCATTCGGGACCGCTGGCGAGGTGACGTTGCCAGGCTACTACGGCCCCGCCTTCGATACCAACATCGCCCTCCAGCCGAACGGCAAGTTGATCGTGACGAGCGAAACCGTTAATACGAACTCGGCTGACGATTCGGTTTACGATCCGTACCTGTACCGGCTGAACGCCGACGGGAGCCTGGACACGAGCTTCGGCGACGACGGAGGCACGGTCGTCCCGATTGCGACCGCGAACCAGTTTAGCAGCCCGGCGCTCACCACTGTCCAGCCGAACGGCCGGATCCTGGTCGCCACCGGCGATTCGATTCTCTACGGCATCGTCGGCGATCCGGTCGTCTCCTTCGGGGGCGCTGCCAGCTATTCAGCCTCGAGCGGCACGCCGCTGTCGTCAACCCAGCTCGACGCGACCGCGAACGCGGCGGGGACGTTCTCCTACTCGCCACCGCTCGGCACGGTCCTCCAGGCGGGCAACGACCAGAAGTTGTCAGTCACCTTCGCGCCGACCGATACGACGGACTACACTTCGGCTACTAAAACAGTCTACATCGACGTCGAGAACTCCAATCGGAGTGTCCCGACGATCACCTGGGCCAATCCTGCTGGGATCACCTACGGCACGCCACTTTCGGCAACCCAGCTCGACGCCACCGCGAGCGTGTCGGGGACGTTCTCCTACTCGCCCTCGCTCGGCACGATCCTCGACGCGGGCAACAACCAGACGCTGTCAGTCACCTTCACCCCCACCGACACGGTCGATTACGCAACCGCCTCGAGGAGTGTGGCGATCAACGTCGCTCAGGCGCAGGCCTCGCTCAGTTTCGGAAATCTCTCGTTCACATACGACGGTTTGCCTCAGTCGACGAGCATCACGACGAGCCCGGTTGGATTGGCCGGCGTCTCCGTCAAGTATACCGACAACGGCTTGGTGGTCGCGTCTCTGACCGCGGTGGGAAGCTATCAAGTCACGGCGTCGCTCGATAATCCAGACTACACGGCGCAGCCCATCATGGGGACCATGACGATCACACAATCCACGACGCAAACTGCGACACAAACCGTGATCATTGGGGAGCAACCATTCTTTCAGCGCATGCTCAACAAGAAGGGCAAGCCCACCGGCAAGGCGGTCCTGGGTGGTTTCACGCTCGACTTTGGGGTCGCGCTGAACGCCGCGGCCGGCAACGCCGCCATGTACCAGATCGACACCGTCACGACCAAGAAGGTCAAGGGGAAGAAAGAGACCATTCTCCATTCGATCGCGAACGTCGCGGTTTCGTATCTCGCGGCAAGCGACGCGGTCCAACTTACGCTCGGGTCCAAGCAGACATTTCCGACGGGGGGTCAGATCACGGTCCTACCCGGGCTGACGACCGCCTCAGGTGGCACGCTGACCGGGCCGGCGGTGTTCACGATCGCCAAGGGCGGAAACGCGCGTCGTGCCGTCGTGAGCAGCGTCTTCGAACTGGGTCGGCAAATCGAACGGGCCGATCTGGATGGTTGCCTCGCTGACGCTTCGGGTTGGTGTCAGCGGGCCGGGGACGGAAACAGGGACGCACCTCATACTGAGCGGGAATACCCGGCGGGATTTCGCAATCTGCAGGCAGCGGCGGCGGGGTCAGCGTTGATGGCTGAGGGCTTGGAACGCGCCCCCCGACCTGGCCTGCGGGTTCGAGAGGTCGCCGTAGCTCATCGGACGGATCAGGCGGATCGGACGGATCGGACGGATCGGACGCGGGGACCTCGCTGCGAAGGCGTGCACTGAAATCAGCGATCTGATCCAGGTCTTTGTCAGCCACAGGAGTCAGCCGATAGCGTTTCATTTTTCGCGGCGGTTGGGGCTCTTGGCGCGGACCTTGTTGCGCAGCTTCCTCAAGGGCTTGAGGCCCGTCGAGGAGTGCGCCACCCTTGGCCTGCTCGATGCCGACTTGAATTTCTTGGCGGAGATCCTCGAGCTTCATGGTGCTGGCTCTGTCGCGCTGTTCAAGCAGGCGGAGCGCTTCGCGGACGACTTCGCTCGCCGAAAGGCGCTGCCCGGCGTGTTTCTTCTTTACCGGGATCGGATCGAGGCGGCGGGCACTCGGAAAGGATGAATTCTTTTTTCTTCTGGCAATCGCGATGGCTGATGTGCAGATCATTCCCATAGAGGACGTCTATCTGGTTGTTGTGTCATCAATGGGGCCTGATCGCGTTGAGGCATTTTCACATTGAATATTCGCGGCGGGATACGCGCGTTCTGGACGCTCGGATGGGCACATTTACGGGGCGTCTGGCGGCCGGACTTGTGGGCGTGAAAACGTGTGGTGAAGTCGGCGGCGCTGGGATGCACGGCCGCGCGTGTGCCCCGGCCCCCCGCCGCCGCCTGTGGGGGCACTTCCGCCACGGCGGGGAAGGAATGTTGCCGCCGATTTACACTAGTGTACCAATGATCTTAGAAAATCGCTCAAGGAGTGCCAAAAAGTGCCAAAAAGTGCAACGCGTGACGGGTTATCCGGGGTGGAGAAACCGCTCTGCAAGTCCAATGGCAATCTGTCGATCGGGCCTGATCGGAGCGTCTGTCGTCGATGGAAAAACCTCGTGCGGCTCGACGCCCCCAAAAGTGCTGCCTTGGAAGTCCGATGGTGTTCACTATGTCTAACCGTCGTCGCTTCGCCGAATCTCCGTGCCTGGTTTTGGTCGTTTGACGGCCCAGGTTGAAATCTGTGGTTCGGGGAAGATCTTCATCGTCAGGCTAAAGTCTGACCTACCTTACCAGAGGCTCACGGGCTGAACGGACACCCTGGATGCGCGATCGCTCCGGGTGTGTTTTCCCGGTTTTTTGGCCGCGGCGCGCGCAAAGTGTTGGATTCGATCGAATTGGTCGTTTCATCCGTTGCGACGCGAAACAAATCCCCAGATTTCTGGTCGGCGAAATGGCCATATCCGGGAAACCCGTCGCATATTATCTCTGTAGCCCGATCGCGATCGCCGACACTGGCGTCGGCGCGATCGGCACCCAAATCTCTGGAACCGAGAATGATTCGGCAACACGAGCGAACTTAACACTGACGCAATCGGGACGTGAAAGTAAGAGCACTCTCTAGTGAGCGCTTTGGCAAGTCTGGGGAAATTCTCGAGGTCGCGGGACTTTGGCCCTGGCTCCCAAGCTCATTTGAATGGGAATTCACACTGATATGGCCTCTCAAGCACAGATCGATGCGAACCGGAGACACCCAGGGCGATGCCCTGGGCTGATTTGTTGTGCCCTTTCAGGGCGGGATGGCGGACCGTGCGGCTTTTTATGAAATTCTCGAGGTCGCGGGACTTTGGCCCAGGCTCCCGAGCTCATCTGAATGGGAATTCACACTGATATGGCCTCTCAAGCACAAATCGATGCGAACCGGCGCAATGCTTCGCGCTCCACTGGGCCGATTAGTCCGGAAGGGCGCTGCAGAAGTGCTCAAAATAGCCGGAAACATGGAATGCGGGCGGAGCGGGAGGAGTTCGCGCGCGAGGAAGGCATTGCGTATGAGGCGCGATCCATGCGCTGGGCCGCGACCTATGGGGTTGAGACCGACCCCGAGGAGTTTCTGTTGAATGCCAACCTCTTCTTGGCGTCGGACATGGATCGGGTGAGGTTCGCCTACCTGGAACTCACGCAAAGCCAAATCGACAATGCCGAAAACGAGGAGATCAAAGAGGCATGCGAGACGGGCAGCCGGTTGTTCTCCGATTCGCACGGGGTGCCGCTTCCGTTGTATGGCACCCGTCGCGTTAGCACCAAGAAACCGGCTGGACCGTCGTGGGGCAGCGAAAATGCGCCGGCGCTCGAACCCGGGAAGCTCGTGGAGAACCTGGCATCGAGCGCGATGGGGTGCTTTTGGATTTTGAACGTTCTCGAAGAACTGCTGGAGCGTGCGCAAGCGTTTCTGGTCCGCCGGCGATCGGTTGCGAATGATCCGGTTGCTCGGGCGGAATCCCGTGGACGGGATCGCAGACCGGCGGGTTGCGGAGATTTTCGCGGCAAGCCATGCGCTTCGGCCGGTGGGCAAACCGTTCGATGACCTGCTCAGCGATATGACCGAGCTGGTGCTCGAGGCCCATGTGAAGGAAATCACGGCGATGTGGCCTGACCTGTCGCGCAAAGGTGAGCCTGAGAAGGCCAGGCAGAGCCTGATCGACCTGGTGGAGGGCGAGATCGAGCGGGTGAGGGCCATTGCGGAGGAACATGAAGGGAATGCCGGGGACGATGCTGCACGAAGCCGTGCTCTCAACGGCTTCGTTTTTAGCCCCAAGGCCGAAGCAATGCGGCGATGGTTCGCGCGCGCCAAGGGGTCGGTGGAACGCGGAGTCAAGGCGCTTCGGCAGGAGACACGCGCGCGGAAGGCGGATAGCGATGCGCAGAATGTGGCACCGGTGCCCGGGAAAGATGTTAGCCCTTACGATGGGCGGCCGGCGTCTTGGTGGGCGGAGAACGTGGGGGGTGGTTCGGGCGCGGCGGTTGGCATCGGCCGTGAGACTCAGGCGGACGGCACACGGAGTGTGCCTGCTAGTGCGGATGCGAAGGGCCGCGGGTGGGAATCGGTCGTGGTAGAGGAGTCGGACGTGCTCGCGTGTGCGGGGTATCTGCCCGAGAAGTATTTGGGCGGTGCGGGTGAGAACGATAACGACGGTGAGGCTGCGGCTGCGCTCCCGGATGATGCGCCGAATCCTGGAACGGCGAGTTCAGAATCTGAGGAAGGTGGGACCTGTGACACGCACCTGGACGGGAGTGGAGCGGGGCAAGTCACGCAGGACGGGGTGGGGGAGGGCGCCCTTGGCGCGTTGACTCTGGACGTCCGCCAGTGCTCCCCCTCCGCCGCCGGAGGCGGCGACTGCGTGAATGCGCCGAACGAAGCCAATTTTTGTGATGACGTGTTCATATCACAAAATCAAGAGCTTATTGAAGTTCCGACGAATTCCGGCGGTGTTTCGGGACTTGATGGTTGTCAAGCGAACCCAATTTCTTTGGAAACGAAGCCGAATCCGGCGGGTGGTTCGGAAGCGGGCGGAGCCGGAGGTTCGGCCAAGCCGGAAGCACGATCTCCGACGGAACGTGAGCGACGGGACGCTTGGATCGAGATGAGGCGGCGAGAGTGGATTCGCGAACGTGTGGAGAAGAAGACGCGGGCGCGGGAGCACAGGGCGAGGTTGGACGCCGGGGTGGCGGACACTGGGACCACGTCGTCGAGATCGGGGGAAGGCGTGCCGCCGCACGATGTGCGGGGGCCGTGAGCGGAGAAAATGTCGCGACGCTCATCGACGCGGCTTACTATGAGGTGGGAGATGAGAATGGGTTTTTCGACACAGGCTCTGAATGACAATTGGCGGGGAGTGCTGTGGGAGTGAATTTGATTGGAATCGCCATCCCGATCTGGCTGCTGGGCCTGGTTTCCAATGGGCTCTTGCTGCTGGGGTCGTTCTGGATCGCACGCCACGGGCTGAGGCAGGGTCGCGGGATCGCGGGGTTCCTGGGCACCGCCGTTTTGTTCTGGACCGGATGCACCCTTGGTCTCGAAGTATTGAGCCCGTTCGGCGCAATCTCGGCGGGGCCGATGCTCGGGTGGGGCGCGGCTTGGTTTGTACTTGGAGGGATCGTTCGGTGGGTTCGCGGACCATGTGAACTTGGCCGGAAGGAGCGCGATACTGAGCCGTGGTTTTCTGCGGAGTCGGTGGCGGTGCTGGGGGTCTTGCTCGCGGCGGCGCTGATTCTCGGGATGCGGTCGCTGCTGCTGGCGGTCAAGGTTGTGAGCGATGGGCCCATCTATCATCTCTACTTTGCCGCGCGGTGGTGGAAGGCGGGCCGGCTGTTTCTGGTGGCGGCGCCCTTTGGCGAAAATGCGGCCACGTATTTTCCGGCGAACGGGGATCTGTGGTTCACGTGGCTGTTTGCGAGCTGGGGCGGCGACCGGCTGGCGAAGGTTGGTCAGGCCCCGTTTCTGATTCTGGCCGCGGTTGCCGCTTTTGGATGCGCGCGAGCTCTGGGCGCCCGACGATCGGCGAGCCTGGTTGCGGCCTGCTGGTTCGCGTCGTCCATGCCCTTGCTCCTTTTTTCATTCGAACCCAACGTCGACACCATCTTCGTGGCTGGGTACATGATCGCGGCGTATTTTTTTCTTCAGGGCATTCACGGCGAAGGCGGCACCCCCGCGCTTTGCCTGGGCGCACTGGCTGCGGGGGAGGCGCTTGGGACAAAAGCCGTGGGTGTGGTTTTTGTTCCGCCACTGCTGGCGTTGGCGGCTGCGGTCGTTCTGCTGGGGAGCCAGGCCCGTCGCACCAAGATCGCGCAATCGCTGGTCGTCTTGCTCGTTCCTCTCGTCACAGGGGGTTACTGGTACATTTGCAACGCGCTGCTGACGGGCAACCCGCTTTATCCGCTTGAGGTGCGCGTACTGGGGCACACGCTCCTTCGGGGTTGGTACGGGCCGGACGCCATGCGGCTGAGCCCCTATTACATGCCGTTTGGCGATTGGCGGGCGCTGGTGGATACCCTCATGGCGGTTCTCGACCCGCGGCTGGCGCCGGTCTGGGCGATTGCCGTGGTTGGGGGGTGGGCGTGCAGGACGGAGGAGGGAGGGCGGAGGGCGGAGGAGGGAGAGCGGGGGAAGAGCGCCAAGACCCTAGGGGCGCGGGGATGGGCGGCTGGTTTTGGGGTCCTGGCGATCTTGAACGTGGTGCTCTACTGGGTGCTCATCCCTTATCGCAGCCAGCAGCGATTCATGCTGCAGGCGCTCGGGCTGGCGGCGGTTCCGCTGGCTGTTCTTTTTGACCGATCGCGGTGGTTGTGCTTGCTGGGGGCGGGCTTGCTGGGTCTGCATCTTCTCACGCCGGAGACCTGGCCGTTTGCGGGCAAAGGAGGGCCCATTCCGTGGGACCTGTCGGCGGCGGTGCCGAACGATATTGGCGCACTCATTTCGCTGTTCTCACGATTTGAGCGCAGTGATGCGCGAGAATACAAGCATGGGCTCGCTCGTGAGCCTGGTTTCGCTGGGGGGCATTCTGGCCGCATCGATCTTCGTGTCCTGGGGATGGTGCCGGGTGGCGGCGTCGCCAGGCTCGGCGCGGACGGGGGGGCGAGCGGCAATCGCACTGGCGGGCACGGCGGTTTTTCTTGGTCTGGGCTACATGGATGTCTGGCTGGATCGGGAGGCGGAGCGATTCGTTGCGTATCCGCCGTTCGACTACTACCTGGGATGGCAGCGACTGGAGGTTGCGGCGGGGCCGAGGGGATCGCGCGTGGCTTACGCGGGGACCAACATTCCTTACTACCTCTTTGGAAAAGACCTGCGAAATGAAGTGATGTATGTGAACGTGGATGGGAACCGTGACTGGCTGCTGCACGACTATCATCGCCGGGCGCTCGAGAACGGAGCCGGAACCTGGCCCAACGCTCGCCCGGGCTGGGATCGAAGTGCACCAGATTTCAGGACATGGCTGCTCAACCTCGATGCGGAGGGGATCGGGATCCTGGTCGTGACGCGGGTGAATCCGGCGGAGGGGAGCCACAACGTGGCGGATCCGGATGGGTTTCCGATTGAACGGGCGTGGGCCGAGGCACATCCCGACCGCTTTGAGCTGCTTTATGGGGCGACGGAAAATGATCCGTGGTTTCGGGTTTATCGAGTGCGGCGGCCTGGGCGCGGGTTGGCGTTGCGCAGTGTGGGCACCGGCAGGGCCGGTGGCACTCGTTCAACACGGAGCGGACGGCACACGGCGTGTGCCTGCTACAACGGGTGCGGCGGGCAGGGCGCGGGCGGGGGCCGGCGGGGCCTGTCGGCAATTTCTCGAGAAATCTTCAATAAATTGCACGGATTCTGTCCTGGCCTAGCACTAATAATACAAACGGGTCGCGTTCGACTCGCACTTACGCTGGAACTATGGGGACAATCACATGCGCTTAACTCTAAGGACTCTATTGGCTTGGCTCGATGACACGCTTCAGCCGGCGCAGGTCAAGGAGATCGGGAGCCAGGTGGCGGGGAGTCCGTTCGCTCAGGAGCTGACGGAACGTATTCATCGGGTGACGCGCCGGCGCCGGCTTTCGGTTCCCAGTAGCTCGGGAGCGGAAGCCGTGGACCCGAATGTGGTGGCGGGGTATCTCGATAATGAGCTGGATCCGGACGTGGTGGCGGACTACGAGAAGAAGTGTCTTTCTCACGATGTGGCCCTTGCCGAGGTGGCGAGTGTGCACCAGATCTTGAGCCTGCTGGGGCACAAGGTGAAGGTGCCGGCGGCGGCGAAAGCGCGGATGTATCAACTGGTGAAGGGGAGAGAGGCCACGCGAACGCCGCGGGCGGCGAAGGCGCGAGCGGACCTGCCGGAACCGGTGTCCAAGCCGATCAATCCCTGGGTTGTTCCGGAGGCGCCTCGGCGGTCGACGCTGGAGCGGTTTGGGCCGGGGGTTGCGTGTTTGTTTCTGGTCGGGCTATGCAGTGCGGCGGCGTGGATGAGCTTGACGGCCCCTGCACCGGAGGGGTTCCGGGGGCAGCCGGGCGGCGAGACGCTTGCCGCCGGGAGCGGGCCGGTGGCGAAGGACAACGTTGCGGAAGGCAACGACGCGCGGAAGGATTTGCCGGAGGAGGCTGTCGCGAACCCGGAGGTGGCCAGCGTAACGGAGGCTGCGCGGCCGAAGGACGTGGGGGCTTCCGGTTCCGCGCCGGGTGGTGGGGCTGCCAAGCCGGCTGACGGGGCGGGGGCGGATGTTGCGAAGGTGACGGATGGAGCGGCGAAGGTTCATGAGCCTGCCGCCAAGCTGGTGGTGCCGGCCGGATCGGCGGGGCTGGCGGCTGCTCCCGAGGGGATTCTGTTACGGTATAGCAGTGACTCGCGTGCGTGGGAGCGTCTCACCGGGCCAACTCCGCTGGCAGCGTCGAGTCGGTTGCTCTGTCTGTTTCCGACAAGGACAGCGGTAGCGATCGGCAACACGGAGGTGCTGATGCTCGGGGAATGCGAGCTTCGCATCCTGCCTCAATCAACCGAAGCCGTGCCGGCAATCGAGCTGGCTCAGGGATGGCTGCTGGTTCGTCCCGAGGAGTCGAGCACGCTCAAAGTCGGCCTGGGCGATCGGTTGATCACGCTCGAGGTGCCGCAGAACGGCTGCGCGGCAATCGAGCGGTCGGCCCGGTGGTACTACGGGCGGCTGGTGAGCCCGGTGCCGCCGCTCTTGATTCACGGAGTTTCAGGCGAGATCACGGTTACCATCGGCGCCAAGCAGGAGATGCTCGGTCCGCTCGACTTGCTTTCGGTCGACCGGACGGGAGTGAAGCGGTCGACGGAAGAGGCTCCGCCGATGTGGGCGAGCGACTCGTGGCCGACGCCGGAGGAGGTCAAGGCACGCGATGAGTTTGCCAAGGTGTTTCATCAGGGCCGGCCGGTGCTCACGGAAATCGTCGCCGCCGTTGAAGATACTCGTACTCATGCTGATACGAGGCAATTCGCAATTGCCGCGCTGAAGGCGATGGGGGAGATGTCGTTCTTGATGCCGCTGATTTCGCGCAAGGACGATGCGGCGGTACGGCAAGGCGCTCTGGCGGCCGTCAGGTCTTACACGGCGATGGGACCGGAGGCCGCCAGCAAGGTGCGCGATCAGCTTGCCGAGGAATTCGGCGAGGAGACCGCTTCGATGGCGGGCAAGATGATTGTCGGCTTCTCGCCGCAAGAGGCGGCCAATCCTGAGCTCTTCAAGGAGTTGGTCGGGCTGCTCTCACCGATGGAGCAGTCGGTCGGGGTGCGTGAGCTGGCGCTGGACACGCTCAAACGGCTGACGGGGCGTGGGAACATGGGATACGACCCCGATCATCCTGAAGCCGGGCACTCGGCGTGGTCTGATCTCGAGCGAGAAGGGAAGCTGCGTCTGGCCGCGCCGGCGGCGAAGGCCAAGGCGAAGTGAGCTGTCGCTCTTGTGTTGCAGCCTCCGTTGCTTGCCGCCGGCCAGTCAGTCGAGCGTGGAGGAAGCGAGCCGGATGTGTTATAGTTTACCCTGTCGGAATAGATGCGCTGGAAGGCAGATTCTTCCTCGCACGATCAAAGCAGCGACCACCGACGGCAGGCTTTCCGGAACCGGAGGGCCACCGCGTGATGCAACTCTTCTAGGTGCTGCGTCTTGTATTTATTGACGAACCTGGTCCTGGCGCTCGGCTGTCTCGCATTGGTCCAGGCGAGCCTACCTCCTGGGCAGCGTGATGCGAAGGTGGAGGCTGCTGGGCCTCGAGACGGCTCGAGCGTGCCTGCGCCTGTGGGTGCTGGCGCTGCGGCTGCTCCTGCTCCTGCTCCTGGTCCCGCTCCTGCGCAGAGTGGTGCGCGGGAGTTCGAGCGGTGGTATCCGTGGTTCGTGATCTTGAACGCGCCTCAGGACCTGGACGAATTGTGGCGAAAGATTGAGCGTCCGGACCTCGTGCTGCTCAAGGGCGATCGTCTGGAGAACTTTGGCGCTCAAAAGCCTGTGACCGGGAAGGGGGGGCAAGCATCTCGGGCGCTGGTGGAATCGGTGAAGATTTCCGGTCGCGTCGTGGGAGAGAGTGCCGACCTGGTGATCGAACTGACCGTTGCGTCGAGCGGGGCCGCAGCGGTGTGGGTGCCGATCCGGCTCGACAATCAAAGACTGGTTGCCGCACGCGAGAACGGGCGGGATCTGGATCTGCGCCAGCAGGAGCGCGGAGAGTGGCAGGTGCGGTTGACGGGCGAGGGTGAGCATGTGATCCGGATCGAGATGCGGGCTGGGATTAGCAACGAGCTGGCGCGGCGGAGGTTATTGTTTGCGATTCCGGAGGCGCAAGCGACGCGGCTCGAACTTGATCTGGGCGGACGCGGGTCGGACATCGTGATCGGGGCCAATGAAGACTTCGGCCAGAATGAACCCGGGCGGGACAAGTCGAAGCCGCTCACGGCGCATCTTTCGCCGCGGTCGAAGCTGGAAGTGAGCTGGCTTGACGAGGCGGAAGCGGGCCGGGGTGCGGCGCCACTCTTGACGGCGCAAGGTGAAATCGCGATCGAGATTGATGCGCAGCAGATGCGAACGCGGTCATCGTGGTCGGTCCGGTGCATTCGGGGCACGGCGAGGAGCCTGGAGCTCGCGGTTGCCGAGGACGACGAAATCACGGAAGTCGAGCTTGACGATCAGTCGCTGGACGAGGAAATCGCCCGGTCGCGGGGTCAAGGAAAGCTGACGATTCCGCTCGGCGATCCGCTGCGTGCCGGCGGGAGTGCCCGGCTGGTTTTGCGGACGCGGCGGCCGCTCGCCCGGACCGGCAAGCGCCTGATTTCATTCGCGGGTTTTCCCTTTTCGGCAGCGCGCGAGCAGACGGGCTACATCGGGATCACGAAGAGTCCGAACATCTGGGTCGGATCGGTGGCGCCGCGGGGTTTACACCGGATCGATGCGAGCAAATTGCCGAGCGACTTGCGGGCGCGGCCGGCGACCAGCCTTGCCTACGAGTTTCTCAATCAGCCGTTTGTGCTGGATCTGGCGGTCGAGGCTGCACCGGCGCAGGTCCGGGGAGAGACGCGGACTTTCCTCGAAGTCGAGCCGGGCCGGGTGCGCAGCGAGACGACGATCGATTTGACGTGGCTGGGCGAGGTCTTTGAGCTCGAGGTAGGCGTCGCGCCGGGTTTGCAAGACATCTCGGTAGGGCCGCGCGAATCGGTCGAGAGCTGGCATGCCCTTGATGTGTCAGCGGGCGCGGGCCAGTCTGGGCCGCAGAGGCAAGAGCGGCGGCTGAACATTCGATTGAGCCCGCAGGCGCGCGACAGCAACAAGGTTGCGCTCAAGCTCACGGCAGTCGAGGCGATCGAGGCGGCGGGATCGGTCAAGCTCGGGTTGTTCGCTCTCGACCGGGCAATTCCGGTGAATGCGTTTTATGCGGTTGTGGCGGGACGAGGTCTGGCACTGGAGCTGGAGGACGACAGCGGACGGCTGAGGAGATCGACGGAGCTGAGGTCAAGATTCCAGAATCTTTCGGGGACGTGGCCGGGCGTGTTCTTGCCCAGGGAGGAGCAGTCGCGGCAGTTGTTCCTTGCGGATCGAGGCGGCTCGAGCTACTTGCCGATCAGAGTCACGCGTCCCAAGCGGCTGCTCCGCCATGAAACGATTCTTTCTGCAAAGGTCTCGTCGCGGTCGGTGGAGGTGATCGAGCGGACGACGATATCGGTCCGCCACGGCGACGTGAGGTCGGTGGTGATCCGGGTGCCGGCGGAATTCGCAGCGCGGTGGGAGCTGCTGGACCGCCAGGGGATCGACAGTCAGGAGCTGGGCCGCGAGGCGGACGGGTCGAGGCGATATCGTCTGTCGTTTGACCGAGCGGTGGTCGATCAATCCGTGGTGCGGTTTCGCTATCGGGTGCCGGTGGTCAAGGAGCTCGATGCCCTCACCGGGCGGGACGTGACGATCGACTGGATCAGGATCGAGGAAGGAGAAGCGGGCCCGGTTCAAGTCGAGCTTGAGCTTGATCCGGAAATCGTGGTGGAGAACTGGACGCCGCCGGGTTGGGCGCATGATGGGTACGATCTGCGGGGCGAGGCGGCAGGGGAGCGGCCACTGGCGCATTTTGCCGAGCAGGATGCGTCCAGGCAGGGGCGTGCGTTCACGTTCAAGGCCCGCGCGCTGCGCGCAGTGTTGCGCTTCCGCCGCTGGTCATCCCTCGGCTCTTGATCAAGACGGTCCAGGGGGTTGACGGGTTGCGGCGCACGACTGCGCGGTACTGGGTCGAGCTGCACGGGAACGAGTTTCCGTTCGAGCTGCCCTCGGGGCTCGAGTGGATCGAAGCTCGGGTTGACGGTCGCATCACCGATCAAGTGGACTATGATCAGTCAACATCGCGGCACAGTCTACGGCTCAAGAGCGACTCGGCCGCGAGGCCGGTGCTGGTCGAGCTGGAATTCCAGGAGCCGGGGGCAAAAGCGGGCACGAGCTTCAGACTGCCGAAGCTCCTGGGCGGGGCGGTGGTTCTGCAGGCTCTCTGGGAAGCTCGACTGCCCTGGAGCCTGGCGGTCGTTGGAGTTCCGCGCGGCTGGTCGGACGAGAACCACTGGTCCTTCAGCGGTCTTACCTGGAAACGGCGGCCTGTGAAGGACTCGGCCGGATTGAACGGGTGGCTGGTGGGAAGTGGCGGCGCGGCACTGGCCGTGGACGATTTCACCGGCTCGGGTGCATTCGAGGAGGATCGCTATCTCTTCAGCAGACGCGGCGAGCCTGTTGCGCTCAATCTCTGGCTCGTTCCCGGTTCGTGGCTGGTGGGGATCTGTTCGGGGCTTTCGCTGGTGATCGGGTTCCTGGCAATCTTCCGGAAGCTTCGATTTCGCACGATCTGGCTTTTGATCGCCGGCGCGTGCGTGCTATCGGCCACGTTAGTCGAGCCAAGCGTCACGGTTCTCGGGGTTCAGGCGGCGGCGCTCGGGGCGCTGCTTTCGCTCGTGGGGTTTGTGATCGAGCGTTCGATCGAGCGTGCGCGAAAACGGCTGTTGCCGCTGGGGCGGGGAGGGCCGCCTGCCGCGCGGCCGCTGGTGGATTCTCCGCTCAAGGGAACAGCCGTCGTCGGGTCGGATGATCCCACGGCGATTCGGGTGCGCGTGCCGTCGACCGTCGACCATGCACCCGCCCCGGCCGTCGGGCAGGAAGCGATACTGGAACCGCGAAGCTCTACAGTTCAGCGGGCTTGAAGTGCATCCAGCGATGAAAACCATCGATTCGAGGCAGACCGAGAGAGTGAGTGAGCGCTTGAGCCGTCGGCTGCGCACGGCGGAGGCGGCTGCGCTTGCATTTGTGCTCTTTTGCTGCGGGTTCAGGGGATCGACGGCTGCCTCGGAGCCGGAGGTCGTGCGTTTGCGGGTACCGGCCAAGACGACATCGCGCTGGTTTCCGCCTGGCACCGAGCTGCGAGTGCTTTCGGCGGGGGCGTTCGAGTCGCTCGCTCGAGCGAGCGAGTGGCGGAGTGCAGCGGGGCCTTGGCGCCGAAGCTCCGCGCCTGGTTCGCGCTCGCCACCGTGCGCGATGGGAGGGAGATGTCTTGACGGGAGAGTCCGAGCTGGTGATCGCCAAATCGGCCGCGGGACCGGGGGACTACGTGCTGGACGTCTGGTCGCCGGCCGTGTTGTCGGCGACGGCGAGTGCCGGTCCAGGCGCTGCCACTGGCGAGCTTCCCGTCCAACTGTTTGCGGAACCGGCGGACCAGGGGCGTGCGGATCAATCGATCAAGGCCGGTCCAGTCCTGAACGTCTTGCTCGGTGCTCGGGACACGGGGATGCAGAGCATTTCAGTGGACCAGTATCCGCGGCAGTCGGTTCGTCTGGTCTGGGAGCTGCAGGCCCAGAAACGGGTGCGGGGGCGGAGCATGCATCTGGCTCTGCCGGGCGAAGCGACGACGGTCCTCGAGCTCGAGCTACCGAAAGACTGGGTGCCGTTGGTGCGGGTGGGGCGGCGCCGCGGGCCGCTGGATGGGGGCCGAGCCGATCGCATCAACTGGGAAATCGAGGCCGAGTCGGGGCGGATCGAGCTTGACGTTTTCAATCCGGACCAAAAGGATTTGCCGGCTCAGTCGGATCTCTGGGTCTCGGGGACGACGCAGATCGACCTACGTGGGGCGACGGATCGCTCGCTGCCGAGAGCGAACTGCTCGACGGATTGGCTGGTCGAGCTGGATCCGCGCAATCCGAAGACGCTCGAGGCCGAGCTCGATCCCGGGCTCGAGCTGATCGAGGTGGTGGGGCCGGCGGTGCGTGGGTATCGGATCGAGCCGGAGAGCGGGGGGCGTCGAGTGAGCGTCGCGCTGGGCGGCGCGCTCCAGTCGATGACGGAAGTTCGATTCCTGGCGGATGCTCGCGTGCCGAGTGAGGGCATGTGGTCGATCCCCGCGATCAAGCCGCTCAATGCGGCCTGGACGGGTGGCACGACGACGGTCTTCCTCGACCCGCGACACGTGGTGGCGAGATGCACGGAGAAGGCCGGGCGGAGGATTGTCAGCCCGGGTGGGGAAACCGCACAGACCAAGAAGCTCGTCTTCCAGGCAGGCTCGCCGCGGTCGGTTGCGGACCTCGTCTTTCGCGGGTCCCCGATCGAATCGTCGTGCTTGGTGCGGGGTCAACTCTTCATATCGGAATCGCCGGCTCGACTGGAATGCCAGCTCGACTGGAGCGCGCCCGACGCCTTGGCGCTCGAGCTCGAAATCGAGCTGAGCCCGGGCTGGATTACAGAACGCGTGCTCATGCGTGGAGCGACTGATCCTCTGGTCTGGCATGCTTCGCCGCTTGAGTTGGGGAGCACCAAGCTGCAAGTGGCGATCCCGGCGAGTACGCAGCGGAAGGAGATCTCGCTCACCTACAGCGCGAGCTCGAGCTCGCCGGGGTTTCGCGGTCCGCTCGAGCTGCCGCGGGTTATCCCGCTGGGTGCACGGATCGTGGATGAAGCATGGCTGGCGTGGGCTGATCAAACGACAATGATCCGGCCGACGGATGCCCGGGGCCTGGCCTGGATTGACCCCGCCGGAGTTGCCGGCTTGCAGCCGGCTCGCCAGGAAAATGCAAGCTTGCGTGAGGCCCTAGCCTGGCGATGGATGGGCCAGTCCGGCAGAGGCCGCGTCGTGCGCGAGCCGATCGAGCAGGAGCCGAGCGCTTCGATTGTGATGAACGCGATCGTCGACCCAGCGAAAGGACACGTCACGCTGGATGGGAGGCTCTCTGTCCTGGCGGGCGCGGAGGCGGTCGAAGGCATTCCGATCTGGATTGAGGGCCCTGCCGGCTCGGCGGAATCGCTTCATTTCGAGGATCGTGGCGGAGGCACAGTCGCGCGGCGGCCGCTCGAACAGTCTGCTCGCGCGGCGCCAGGTTTTCCCGATATTGGGCAGGCCTTTGACCTGGCGATGAAGATCGCGGCCCAGAATGAAAAAACGGTCTATTTTCATGCGGAATATCCGTGGGCGTCCGGGTCAGTGGTTCCCGCCCTGGCGGTATCGCGCAAATATCTCCAGCGGGGAGTGGTCGTCGTCAAGACGCCGCAGGCGGTGCGCTCGCGATTCAAAGCGGCCGGGCTGCGCGTTCTGGACGCATCTGCCGGCCTCGTGGAGAAACGTGACGGGGTTACCCAGCCCGATGGGCCAGGCCGCGAGGGCCGCGAGACGTATGGTCCGTTAGATGTGCATGCATTTGTATTTAATGAGCCCGGCGCGCGGCTCGAACTGGTCACGGAGGCTCTGGAAGCGATGCCGGAGCAGGGCGTGGTCCGGGAAGCGCTCCTGGCCACGTCGATCGACCCGAACGGCGCGACGGTTCATCGGTTGCGGCTGTTCTTGCACTGCGGCAAGGCACGATCGCTTGACCTGGCCATGCCCGGCTCAACCTCGCTGGTGCGAGTGCGCCGTGACGGCACGGACGTTGTGCCGATCGAGACCGGGACGGACGTCTCGATTCCGCTGCCGGAGGCAGGCCAGGGGGCGAAGTTCTGCACGATCGTCCTGGATTACGTCGAGCGAGGCGAGATGCGGTTGACTTCCGGGCGAGTGCGACCGGTTCTACCTGTTCTGACGTTTCCCTGTCTTTCGTTCACCTGGGAGCTAGTCTCGTCCGGCGGATATGAGGCGGTCGATTGCGGTCCGGGGTTGTTCGCCGTGGGAAACGAGCCCTCGGTGGGCACTACTCTGGGCGGCCTCGAGATGTGGAGAAGAGCGTGGGAGCTGTTGCCGGGGGCGGCGGGGAGTCGCGGGTCCGACGAGGCGATCAGGTCGCTCGACGATCGGCTGGGCGAGTCAGGCGGAGACGAGTTGACATTCGCGGAATGGTTTGCGCGATGGGATGCGGGACCGCGTGCCGTGATCGTCGATCGTCTTTCGCTGTACCGGGCGGGTTTCGGGTCCGAAGTCGGTATGCATTCCTAGCCGTTCGACGGCGAAGGGTGCGAGCATATCGCTCGAGACGCTCGAGCAGCCACGGCCTTGGCCTGGTTGTCCTGCCGGGTGCGCTTGTGATCACGACGGCGAACGAGGGGCCGGAATTTGAAGAGCGGAATCGCTTGAGCGCTTGCGTCGCCGAAGCTCTTTTGTGGGGAGCGGATCGCGGTGATCGCTTTCAGACACTGGCTCGATTTCGGGGTGAATCGTCGCCGAAGGCTTGCCGCGCTGGCAGGCGAGGAAGGGGTCGAGCGGATCAAGCTTCTGGAAGGATGGTCGCGCCGGCGATTCACGGCGGCGAGCTGGCCGGGGAATGACGCGTTTGTTTATTTGATTGACGGCAGGGCGCGGGTCGTTTCAGCCTGGTTGATCGCCCTCGCGCTGCTCATTGGGTGGGTATTGTGCCGTAGACCTATCGAGAAGCTCTCCTGGCATTATCTGGGGCTCGTGGTATTCATGATCGCGAGCTTGCTGGTGGGATGGGTCCTCCCGTCGCGCTATGCGAGCTACGCATGGGGGCTCTTTGGCGGCGGACTGCTGGTCCTGGTCGTCGAGCTTGGAATGGGCCTTTCCAGGTATCGAGAATCGCCGCGGCGGCGGACTGAGAGCTCGCTCTTGCGCCGAGCCGCGCCAGCGGCCCTGGCCACGGGGCTTCTGGGGCTGCTTGTGGTGCGAGTCGCTTCCGGTCAAGGAGGGATTGGCCCTCGTGGTGGCGGACCGATGGTGGTTCTGTTTCCTTATGAGGAGGATAAGTTTGATCCGAGGCGTCCTCCGCAAACTGCGATCGTTCGACTGGCGGATTTCGAGCAGCTTTCTCGCCTGGCGGCAGCAGAGGACAGGGGGCCGCGGAGCTGCGTGCGAGCCGTTTCCGCAGTGCATCGTATACTGAAGAAAACCGACCGAGCGGTTCTGGTCGAGACCGAGCATCGTTCTGGTCGCGTCAGGACAGTCGCCCTGGGTGTGGCGACTACCGGTCTCGGGGGCTCGGGACATTGAGACGACACTCGACGGGCGGAAGACGCCACTTGCGATCATACCGGGAGGGCAAGTTGGCGAGGTGGCGATTCCGCGCGTGGGGAGTCATGTTCTCGCGGTTCGGCGATCTTTCGCAACCAAGAGCGAGGCGGGTGTGGAGGTGCTGAGTTTCCCGGTGAACCCGATTGCGCTGGCTCGCGTTGTGGTGACGCGGGCGGGCCTGGGCGAAGGCACTCCAATGGTCGCGGCGAGCGGTGGAGTGCAGGTGTCTTCCGACGGGAGTTTGATCGGCCGCCTTGGCCCTCAGGATAGGGTGGAGCTTCGCTGGGCGGGTGGCGGCAGCCCGGTGCAGAAGCAAGGCGTACCGAGCGTAGAGGGATTAGTTCTTTGGGACATCGGCCCGGCGGGAGATCGCGTCCGGACGAGGCTCACGTTTCAATCGCCACGAGAGCTCAGGTCAGTGCGGCTTGCGCACCCGGCCGGTTTGATCCTTCGCGGCGCGCGGGTGCTTGGCTCCATGGGGTTCGTGTGGTGCGAAAGCACGAGCAAAGACGAATGGGCACTGCAAGTCGACCCGCCGGTCGAGGCTGGCGGAACGATTGAGATCGACTGCTGGATGCCTTGGGAGACATCGGGAACGGGAGCAGCCGGGCCCGGGCGTGGAGGGGGGGCGGCGGGGAATGCGCCTCGCCCGTTGCCGGCGATTCAGCCGATCGGGGTGGAGCGGTACAGCGGATCGCTGGGAGTGCGCAGGCCCGGCGACTGGACTGGTCGGCTCGACGCCCTGGCGGGAAGCGAGCCGATCAGTGACGAGTCATTCGTGAAGGCGTGGGGAAACCTGCCGGAGGACGCGCTCACGCTTGCCGGGACGAGGCGATTCGTACGCGAGTGCCGGGCGTCGCTTTCGACCGGGGCGACGCCCATGCGGCTGTCGGTCAAGCCAACGGTGCAGCTTGAGTGCGAGCCGGGGCGCATGGTCATGACGGTGGAGGCTGAGCTTGCGGAGCCATCGGGTCGATTCGGACAAATCGAAGCGAAGCTGCCGGCGGGTCTCGAGATCGTCGAGGTGAGCGCCGCGGGGCTCGAAGATTGGAGCACCACTGGCGATGGCCGGCTTCGGGTGATGTTCGACGGATCCTCGGACTCTCCTGACAAGCGATTGCGGCTTGTGGGCTCGATCGCAGTGAGCGAGGAGCCGCTCGATATCGGATCGCGTCCGCATCGAATTGCTGTTCCGTGGATCGAGTGGCAGGACATCGAAGTCCTGACCGGCTTTCTGGTGGCCTCCTCGAGCTCGAAGCTGGAGATGCACGGGGCGAGGGGTCTGACGTTGATTTCTTCGGAATCGACCGGCGCAGGAGTGACGACTTCACCTCGGAACCGCTTGACCTACCGTGTCGACTTACCGCGGCAGCTCGGGGAGATTTCGTGGGGGTCGATGCCGCCGCGGGTGAGCGTACGGATCGACAGTCAGATGACGATCCATCCTGATTCGGCCGAATGGGTGGCTGTGCTTCGGTACGACGTACTCGGGGGTGCGCTTGACGCGATTCACCTGAGGATGCCGGCATCGTGGTCGGCGGCCGCTGACCTTCATTTCTCGGGGAGCGGCCATCAGTTGACGACGGAGACGCGGGGCCAGACGGCGGTCTGGACGATCACGCCGGAACGACTGGTTTGGGGGTCGCAGAGACTGGTGGTGCGGTCCAGCCGTCCGCTGCCGGCGGACCGTGAGATGACATATCCGGATATCACTCCGCTTGGACGTGGTGCGGTTGACGCGTGTCTGGCGGTAGTGAACGGCACCGAAGGGCCGCTGGCGACGATCGAGAATCCTGTGGGGCTTGACCGGATCGAGTATTCCTCGCGATTTCAAGCCAGGGAGTTTGCTGCGGCGAGCGGGGTACCGCTCGGTGCGTTTCGGGTAGTGAAGGAGTCGCCGATTCTCAAGGTGCAATTGCCCAGGGACGTTGCGTCCGCGGGCGAACAGGCTGACGGCTCGGCCCGGGTGGGTTTTGCCGACGTCACGGTGGTGGTCATGCCGGACCGTTCGAGCATGGGGCAAGGCACGTACGAGGCGGTGCCCGGTAGCGGCTCGTTCCTGTCGTTTGAGCTTCCCGCGGGCAGCACGCTACTCTGGGCGACGGTGGATTCGAACCCCGTCACGCCGCTCCGCTCGGGGTCGGGGAACTGGTCGATCTTGCTGGGGGACAACCGGCAGCCGCACGTCAGTTTGATCTGGCGGACCGGCGCCGCTTGAATCGCGAGAGAAAGGGTCGAGCTGGCCGCTGGGGCTTCCCAGGGTAGGGCAGGGGTTGTCGACGAACCTGGTGACGGTCCATGTTCCATCCGAGTACTCGCTCGGAGGGGAAGTCGGCGGCCTTCGACCGACGTCGATGGCGCGCCTGGAAATGGCCCGAGCCGACTGGCTGCTCCGGAGCGTCAACGACTTGGTTTCGAGAATGGATCGCGGCTCCAATCGCGATCATCAGAAACTGATAACGATGCTGATCGGCCATGAGATGCGGCTGAGGAGCGCGTCGAGGAGCGAACAGCGAACGCTTGCTGCCGGGGACGGCGCGGGCGACGGGTCGGCGGGGAGCCCTGGGTGGATTCAAGCCGCACGGGGCCGCCGGGTGGAGGCCGTACGCAGGGTCAATCTGGATCAAGATCTCGCGATCGTGAATCGATACCTTGGAGATGGCGTCACGAGCCAGAGGCAGCTTTCGCCGGAGGTTGCGGAGCCGAACGCGTCGGAGCGGATTCGTACGTTAGGGCGGCCGATTTCACTCTTGGGCGTTCTGCCGGGAGTGGATGTTCCGCCTGCGAAGATATCGCTCGTGGTTGAAAGCGGGCCCTGGAGGGCAACCGCGAACGAGCCGGCGAGTCGAATGATCGTTGCGCTCCTGGTGCTCATGGCGATCGGGCTATTGACGACGGGGTGGCGCCAGGGTGTTCAGAACGAGTATGCTGGCGCTATTGATGTCGCTTGGTCTGGCCGGCTTTCTAGGAGGGCCGCTGGCACTGGCGGTCGCGGTGGGTGGGGCGATGCTGGGGTTCAAGAGAAGGCGTATCGGGGGCTTGGCATGAAGGCAGACTTGCTTCCGGAACGAGCGTGTCGTTAGATTCGATGGTCCCTCGGGTGGCGACGCATGGAGGAATTGATCGTGCGAACGGCTGAGCCAGCGGCTCAGGTCGCGGCGCCGTAGCCAAGTGGTAAGGCAGAGGTCTGCAAAACCTCCATCCCCGGTTCGAATCCGGGCGGCGCCTTTTTGGTGGAATACGGGTAAAATATAAAACGCAACGATTCTGATCGCTTAATCGGCGTGCGTCTTTGTCGGGGACGGCAGCGGGTTTTCGAGCGTAATTCACGATGCGGCGGCTGATCCGAATCTCGCTTGCTGGAGTGTTTTGCGTCGGCGTGGCGGCGGGCGTGGTGATCTGGCTCGTGGGTCTTGCGCCGCCGATCTGGACAAGGGCCGGGGCGACGCACGCTCGCGAGACGGGTGGCGCACACAGCACCCCTGCGGTGGGGAAGCCGGCCGGGGAAGACTGGCGAATTGCCAAGACCTTCGATCTTGTCCTTGAGAAGTTTGAGGACGGAGGCTATGAAACGGCCGTTCGGTTCATGGCAGCGATCAAAGACCTGGGATCGCTTGCAGAACTGCGAGAAGCGATCCGCGGCCGTGGGCCACGCGCCTTGGCTGCACTCGAAGCGGAGTATGCGCAGATCAAGCTCGACCCGGAACCCAGTCGCGAGCAGGTGCTCAACAAAGTGCAGATCGAGCGATCAATTGGATTTGTGCACATGTATGAAGGACGCTTTCGCGAAGCCAGCTCGTGGCTCGAGAAATCGCTTGGAACGGGCCGATCTGTCCTGGTGCCGGCGAAGGTTCGGAGCCGGATCATGGCGGTCCTGGGCATCGTGGCCATGCGGCGAGGCGAGATCGAGAACTGCCTCGAGTGCGCCGGCCCATCGAGCTGCATTTATCCGATCGCCAAGGAGGCCCGGCATCAAAACCCGGGGGGCTCCCGCGAAGCGATCAAATGGTTCACGGCTTTTCTCGACGAATCTCCACGGGACCTGCGCATCATCTGGCTGTTGAACATCGCTTATATGACATTGGGAGAGCATCCCGACAAGGTGCCGCCGCAATACCTGATCCCGACAGAAGTATTTCGTTCGAAGGCAGTGGTCGCTCCGTTTGAGAATGTTGCGCTTCGGGCTGGGATGGGCGTGCGCGGCCCGAATCTGGCGGGCGGGAGTATTTTCGATGACTTCAACGGCGACAACCTACCGGACCTGTTCACGACGTCGCTTGATGCGGAGCTGGGTGCGACACTGCTCATCAACCGTGGTGACGGTCGGTTTGAAGACCGGTCAACCGCGGCGGGACTGATTGATCAAGTGTATGCGCTCAATGTCACGCGCGCCGACTTCGACAACGACGGTGATCTCGATGTTCTGCTTTTGCGCGGCGGCTGGGAGAAGCCGTTGCGCATGTCACTCCTTCGCAATGACAGCGGGAGTTTCGCGGACGTGACCGTGCTGAGCGGGCTATCTGAGCCGATTTCGTCGGAATCGGCCGCTTGGGGCGACTACGATAACGACGGGTTTGCGGACGTCTACGTTTGCGGTGAGTATCTTTCGCCTGGCGGCGCGGCCTCACCGGGACAAGGCGACCCGCGCAATCGCAGCAGGCTGTATCGCAATCAGGGCAACGGGACGTTCAAGAATGTGGCGGAAGCGGCGGGGGTCACGGACCTGCGATGCGCCAAGGGATCGGCGTGGGGAGACTACGATGGCGACGGCCGCATCGATCTATTCGTCTCGAACATGGGCCAGCCGTGTCGCTTGTACCATAATGAAGGCGGCGGGAAGTTCAAGGACGTTGCGCCTGATCTCGGAGTGACGGGGCCCGACTTCAGCTTTGCGTGCTGGTTCTGGGATTTCGACAACGACGGCCGCCTTGACCTTTACGTCAACGACTACCGCGCTCGCGTGGCCGAGGTGCTCGCAAGCGCAATGGGAATAAAGCTTCAGGGATCGAGCCGACCTCGCCTCTACCGAAATCTGGGAGCGGACGGTTTCCGCGACGTCTCGGAAGAAGTCGGTCTCGACCGGGCGATGGCGCCGATGGGCGCGAATTTCGGCGACATCGACAACGACGGTTATCTGGACATCTACCTGGGGACCGGCGATATGTCGTACGAGGGACTGGATCTCAACCTCTTATTTAGAAATGTTGATGGCTATAGATTCGACGATGCCACTACGAGCTCGTTCACCGGTCACCTCCAGAAGGGGCACGGAGTTTCGTTTGCTGATTGGGACGGCGATGGCGATCTCGACTTGTTTGTCGAACTGGGAGGGGCGACGCCCGGCGATCGGGCTTTCAACGCGTTGTTCGAGAACCCGTGCCAGGGGCGGAAATGGCTCAAGGTGAAGCTGACCGGCACCAAGACCAATCGGGCCGCCTTGGGTGCGAGGATCCGTGTCGACCTGAAGACGGCGGACGGCCTGTCGCGTTCGATTCACCGGACAATCGGCAACAATTCCAGCTTCGGCGGCAACAGTCTGGTCGAAACCATCGGGTTGCTCGACGCGGCCCGCGCCCTCGAGCTCGTCGTCTGGTGGCCCACGAGCGGGACGACTCAGACGTTCCGCGATATCGACTCCGGCCAGACGATCGAGATCGTCGAGGGCTCTGCCGGCTTCAAGGTGCTCTCGCCGCCGGGGCGCTGATTCCGAGCACGGTGTGCGCCGGAAGGAGGTCGACGACCGTGGATTTGGGAATCGTCTCGATGTCGGTTGGTACAAACGACTGGCCTGGAAGCAACGAGGGCGCTCCAACCGCCTCACCGACTTAGTCGACAAACTGGCCGGAAGAATCATGGTTTGCAACGAGGAAATGGGGGCATGCGTCTCTTCTTGAGGGGGTTCGGAAGGTGGCGAACGACGGTAGTGACCGTCATGAGTACCGTGGTGGTTGCGCTCATCGGTCTCGCAGGATGGCTGTGGTACTCGGCCAGGGTGGACGCGTCATTTTCGAGGGCGAGGGTATCGCGGCTCGTTCGTGCGAGCGTTCGGGTCGCGCCGGGGCTGTACATGCTGGGCGATCTGGCACCGTCGGCCGTGTACGTCATTGAAAGCTCTGAGGGCTTGATTCTGGTCGACTCCGGGCTCGATAGAGATGCAGGGCCTCTGAAGGCTGAGATGGCCAAGCTCGGGCTCGACTGGAACAAGGTTCGTGCCATCCTGCTGACGCACTCGCATGGCGACCACGCAGGCGGAGCCCAAGCTCTGCGGCTTGCGACCGGAGCACGGGTTTACGCCGGGGAAGGGGACGTCGCGGTCCTTGCCGCCGGGGGACCGCGCGAGGCGATCTTCAGCACGTTCTATATGCCTGGTCGAGAGCCACACCCAACCAGCGTGGATGTCGCTCTCAGCGGCGATGAAATGATCACGCTCGGGGATGTGCGCATCCGAACGATCGCCGCTAAAGGTCACACGCCGGGGAGTATGTGCTATGTGCTGGAGCGACGAGATTTCCGTGCATTGTTCGCGGGAGACGTGATCATGATGTTGCGAGGCGATGATCAACCTCGCACGGAACTCGGCAAACCGCTGGGTACTTACTCGGCGTATCTTTCGAGTCGCTATCGGGGCAACGCCAAGGACTACCTCGACACGCTACACCGGCTGCGGCAGTTACCAGTTCCCGACCTTGTGCTACCCGGGCATCCGCGTGCCGAGGTTTCTCCGCAGAGCCCGTGCCTGAGTCAAGAGCAATGGGAATCGTTGCTCGACCGAGGGATCGCCGACATGGAAACCGTTCTCTCGAGATACGCTGCCGATGGCGCCGACTTTCTGGACGGCGTACCGAAGTCGCTCTTGCCGGACATGTACTACCTCGGGGATTTTCGAGGATCGGCTGTCTATGCCTTCTTCGCGTCATCGAAGTGCTTTCTGGTCGATGCACCAGGTGGTCCTGGCTTCGTCGAGTTTGTGAGGAGCAGCCTGCGGCGGTTGGGCCGCGAGTCGAGCGATCCGACGGCCGTGTTACTGACGTCTTGCGGCAGGTCGGCAACGGCCGGCCTCAGAGAGCTTGTCGAGAAATGCCGCACACAAGTGGTGGCATCATACGACGGGGTCGAACGTCTCAAGGAATCGCTGCCGCCGGGAACGACGATCATCACGGCGGAAGAACTGCCGGGTAAAGGATGGTTTCCGGTCGTGTCGATTCCGCTTCGCGGACTCGGGTTTGCACCGGCGGCTTATGAACTTGTCTGGTCCGGGAAAACAGTCCTTTTCACGGGAAAGATTCCAGTGCTGGTAACGCAGGAGACGGGGCAAGGATTGATCGGTGACCTGACGAGCTCGAGCGGAGACATCGGCGACTACACCGCATCGATCGATGAGCTGCGGCCGAGGAAGCCGGATCTCTGGCTGCCGGCAACGCCGACCAACGATCAGAATGCAAATTTATATGACCTTGATTGGAAACACGTAATTGATGATAACGTTTTATTGATCAACGTGATATTATCGTCCGGTATGAAAAAGTCAGCCTCTTCTCTGCCGGCACCGCTGCGGACCGGTGGCGCTGGCGATGAATGGGCGCTGCTTGAGGTGATCGAGTTGGCGAAGGGGATTGCCGTGACGTTCGGCGAGCGCGATCACTGGCCGCTGGACTGCGAAGCGACCGCCCGAGTCTGTTTCAATACTTTGAACGCTGCTTCGCCTTCGGTGATCGCGATCGATTGACCGGCGGCGACATTGTCGAAGACTTGTTGAGTGTGGCTCGTTGGCCAGATGACCGTCAGTCTGGAAACGCTCCGTGCGCTGCCCAATCCGAGTAGCTCGACGAGTGAATTGCCGCCGAAGCTGCCGTTGGTGCCGATCATGCGGTGGATCGATCGGCGCATGCCGCCGGGCTCGAGAATCTCAGCGTGAAGTCTCGCGCCGAGCGCCGCGCGATTGGACCGTGTGCCGACAAGCTTGACCTTCAGCCACTGCCCGGCATTGCCGGGGTTCTCGAACAGGGCGCTGTAGCCTCGATCGCCCGGATAACCCCCGCCGAGCACCGTGAAGATGTCGAGGTCGCCATCATTGTCCCAGTCGGCGAACGAAACCCCGTGCCCTTTCTGCAAGTGCCCGGTCCGAGAGGAGTCCGTCACGTCCTCGAACTTGCGTCCGGCGACATTCTTGAGGAGGACGTTGGGTATCAGCCCCGAATAGGACATCCATCCCGTTCCGAGATAGAGGTCGAGATAGCCGTCGTTGTCGATGTCGCCGCAGTTGATGGACATCGCGGCGAGCGGGCGGTTCAGATTCACTTCGCGAGCGACGTTGCGGAACTCTCCAGAGCCGAGATTGCGATAGAGCCGGGGAGGGCTCGACAGCCCGTGGGAAATCCCCAGCATATCGGCGATCACTTCCGCCTGGCTCATCGACCAGTTGTTGATGAACAGGTCCAGCCGGCCGTCGTTATCGAAATCCCAGAACAAGCAGGGGAAGCTCGAGAGGGGATAGGGGTCGTCGGCTGTGAAGATTCCGGCCTCTTCCGTGACGTCTTTGAAGGTCTCGTTCCCTTCGTTATGGTACAGCCGGCTCGATGCGCCCATGTTCGAGACGAACAGGTCGAGCAAGCCGTCATCGTCATAGTCGCCCCACACGGCTCCCTTCGCGAAGCGTTCGTTGGTCACCCCGGCGGCAGCAGCGATATCGACGAATGTGCCGTTTCCTTGGTTGCGGTAAAGCCGGCAACGATTTCGCGCGTCTGGTGCAAGATCGAACTGCGAGGAACCGCTCGAAGAATCTCGAGCCCTGAATTCTCCGCAGAGGAAGACGTCTGCGTAGCCGTCGTTGTTGAAGTCGCCCCAGGCTGCCGACTCGCAGGCGATCGGCACACCCAATCCACTCGAATGGGTCACGTCCTCGAACACGCCGGTTCCCGTGTTGCGCAGGAGCGACAGCGGCGCGGCAGATTCCCAGCCGCCGCGCAGAAGCAGGACATCGAGGTTTCCATCATTGTCGAAATCGGCCCGCGTGACGTTGAGCGCGTAGATCTGCTTGCCCAATCCAGCCGATTGAGCGCGGTTTTCGAAGCTGCCGTTTCCAAGGTTGACGAACAGCGCCGCCGGCCGGTCGGCGTCTATCGACGTGGTGAACAGGTCCGGTAGCCCGTCGCCCGTGAAATCATCAAAGATGCTCCCGCCGGCAAGCGTCGGGCCCCGCTCGGTCAGTCCGACGAGTTTCGCCACGTTCCGGAATCGGCCGACGGTGACTGTCGAGCGATATCGATCGACCGGAACCCGGTACTCGGCCGGCACCTTCTGCGGGTATTCGCCCAGCGTCATGTATGCGAGGTTCAGCAGCCAGCGAACCCGCAGGTCGCCAGGCCATTCCTCGAGGTACGCCGAGAAGTGTTCGATCGCTTCGCGCGAACCCGCCTGGTTCTGGTGAATCGCGTCGGCCTCGATCGGAAAGATGCAACTCGAGGGACCGACGCACTCGAGGCAGTTTTCCAGTTCGCCCCGTCGCAGCGCGACGATACCCAGCAGTGCCCTCAAGTAGGCCCGATCGAGTGGTAGGACGCCGGGAGTGTGGGTCAACTCGAGAGCGCGAGCCAGCCACGACTTGGCTTCCGCGAAGTTGCCCTCGTACATTTCCAGGAACGCCACGTCCCGCCACGTCCGGATCGCGCGAGTCGCCTCTGAAGCAGAAAGGGACGAGCCGAGGGCTAGCCGCTGGGCTCTTTCCGTCAAGACCGGAAGACCTCGCGAGCCGCGCGAGCCAATGGCCTCGCCCACGTCCGCAAGCGAAAGGAGATTCGCTGGCACGCCTGTGAATTCATCGGCTGTGCCGAAGACCGCGGCGTCGAAATCGTACCGGCCGATGAATACGGTCTTCGCACTTCCGGGCGCGTTCAGATCAGGGAACATCGGCCCAGTTGGCTCTCTATCGGTTCCCGAAACCGGATCTGTCGTTTTCTTGCCGAGCGATGAAGCGCTCGACGCACGGCGGCTACCGATCCACGCAAGCGCCCCCGCGCTGATCGCTAGACAGCAAAGGACGCCCACAAAAACCCGCGACGCGACACGCACTTGATTCACTCCATCGCGGTGGCTTTTGCAATGCCGACGAAGCAAACGAACCGACTGCCCGCTCTTCTCATTCCTGGTTACTTCGCCTCGCTGGCGATTTCGGCCCGCGAAAGCTCGTTCGAGCTTTGCCATCCACTCGCGGCGCGCACCCTTCCTCCGCTCGTTACCAATTATATCCCTCATTCGCGGTCGGATTGAACCAACAAATCCGGGCGAAGAGTGAAAACTCCCGAATGGAAATGCGTTAATGTTTCTCGATGCCTCTGCGTTTATATGCCTTTTGCTGATCCAATTCGTGACTGAAGTCTTTGTAAGCAACGATATTCGGCGAAAGCTTTCCCGATCGCGGCGGCGCTCGAGGTTCCGTTCCGGAACCATCCTCCGGTGACCGTCGTCCGGCGCAGATCAACGACGCAAACCGTTGCGTCTCGCTGCGACACGGGCTGGAATCGACCTTGGCATCAGTGTCCTCGCCCTGAATCGCCATCTGGTGAAGGAACGTTCACTTGCTTGAAGAGAGATTCAACCCTCGACCAGAGTTCGCGGATCTGGGAACGCTCTGGGGCGGAGGACTCTCGCAGACCGGACTCGTCGCGGAGGCTCGCCAGCGCGGGGACGACTCGCCACTGTGCCAATCGCTTCCGCACCAGCACACGGCTGGACGGCCGGCCATCATTCAGCAGTTCGGCGTATGCGGCGAGCTCGGCATTGAGCCAGTCGAGACCTTGCCGCCGCAGTCGCTCGCGAGCCGCGCTGGTTTCGAGCGTCGGGTCGTTTTTTCCGATACCGCTCGACGCCGCCACGGCGGAACAGGCGGCCAGGAAGCGGGCCTGGGCACGCGGATCACTTCCGAGCGGGGGCTCCATCGTGAACGCTTGTGCCCAGAGCCGCGCCGAGGCGGCATGATGGCTCTTGATCCCCGCAAGTCTGGCAAAGTCGGCGCACTCCGCCGCGTTGGCCGGATTTTCATCCCCGCTCAAGATCGCCGGTAGCCGTTCCTCGAGGGCGGTCAGGCGCTCGGCTTCGTGAAGTGCGGCCTCAGTCGAACGCGGTCGGCCCCAGTCCGGGGGGCTAAGCTCAGAAGTGCGCCGGAACGACGCGATCGCGGAGGGAAGATCGCCACGGGCCAGGAATGCACGGCCGAGGTTGGCGTGCATTGGTGCAAAGGGATGTCTCGCCAGGCGGATCGCCTCTTGAAACGAGCGGATCGATTCGTCAATCCGGCCCATGTCCAGCAGAGTCATGCCGAGCTTGTCTTGCGCGAAGACGTTCCGCGGATCGTCGCGGATGGCCTTCTGATACTCAGCAATTGCGGCATCCCATTCGCCCACGTTCGACAGGGAGTCGGCGATCGAGATCCGGATGAACCAATCATTGGACTTCAGGTGCTTGGCCTCGCGGAATTCGCTGAACGCCTCGCTTTCCAACCCGCGTTCCAGCAGAACTACGCCCAGGCCGACGTGGGCCAGCGCGTTATCGGCTCGGATCTGAATCGCCCGGCGGAAGGTCGCGGTGGCCTCTTCGAGCCGGCCTCCTTTATGAAGTGCCGAGCCCAGGTCGGTCTGCGCCATTTCACTTTGGGGCCGCACAGCCACGGCGATCGAAAAGAAGCGAATCGCCTCGTCGTATTGCCCTGATTCCTTCAATTCCCGGCCGAGATCGCAGTTCACCCAGAATCCATTGGGGTGCACCCGCTGGCGCGCTTTCAGCAAAGAGACCGCCAGCCCTCGATTTCCTGCGCGTCCCAGAGCAAACGCCAGCCGGGTCGTACTTGCGGCAGGGAGAGTCTCCGCATCGGCATCGGCGGCCAGCCGCTCCAGCGTCTCGCGGGCTTTGTCTCTGTCGGTGCCGGTGGCGCTGAGCGTATTGCGGAGGCGGTTTCGCCAGGGATCAGGATCAGCCGCCATGGCGATCCCCAGGAGTCGCTCGGCTCCGGATCGGTCACGAAGCTGGTGGGCTCGAACAAACGTCCACTGATCGAGCATCCCCGCCAGCTCGACCGCGATCTGGCTGCTCTTCAGCCGCGCGCCGGCTTCCTCCACGGTGAGTTCGCTGAGGTCGACGCCATAGTCGTGGAAGGCTTCGGACCACTCGGCGTCGGCTCTGGCTGCTTCGCGGTGCACGCCCAGATCATCGTGAATTCGGGTCAGGCGCTCGACCATCCTTTGGTCTTTTCCGATCTCGGCCGCCGCGTTCCGCTCGCGTGTGATATCTGCGAGAATCGTTCCGGCTCGGCCGCCCGCATGGGCACCACCGGAGTGTTCTCTGGTCTGCAGGCTCTCGGCTCGTCTGGCAGCCTGAATCGCGAGCTCCCATTTCGACTGGTCCAGAGGAGCAAGCCTCGCCTCTCTCAGCGCTCGGGCGGCTTCATCCAGGGCGTCGTTCAATTCGCGTGCAGCCAGCGCTTTCTGCTCGGCCTGGGCATGGGCCTCCTTCGCCTCGCGACGTGCCTGTTCATGGGCGACCCAGGCCCAGGTAGTCGCACCCAGCAATCCGGTAACCAGGATCGACGCGGCCAGCGCCACCGTCAGGATTCGCCGTTTTCGCTCCTCCACTGCGCGCGCACCTCGGCTTGCGCCTGTGCCAGCCCGGCGGCCTTCAAGCGAAGCTGCACTCCCTCGAGGTAGCCCGTTACCCGCGCCAGTACGACCCCAGCATTCCGTGGGCGATCCTTGGCCGCCGGCGCCAGACACGACTTCGCCAGCTCGATCAGCTCGGTGTCGGCGCCGCACGAGTCAAGACGAGCCACGGCATCGGCCAGCTCAGCCCGCTCGGCTTTGCGATAAAGCTCGTCGGACGACCTGCCCGAGTAGGCCGGCACCCCGGTGAGGATCTCGCACAGAATTGAGCCGAGCCCGAACACGTCGGCCCGCTCGTCCAGCGTGTCGTGAGCGCCTCGAGCCTGTTCCGGCGCCATGTAACCGGGCGTTCCCAGCACCGATCCCGATCGAGAGTCCGACTCGATCCAACCAGTCCCTAGCGTACGAATCGCGCCACCTGAGTCCGTCTCGGGCGACGTCGTCTCAGCCTGGGCCGCCCACGCCCGGTCCAGCACCTTGGCCAGGCCCCAGTCCATCACTTGCACTTCGCCGAAGTCGCCCAGCATGACATTCGACGGCTTCAAATCCCGGTGAACCACCCCGCGTGAGTGCGCGTACGCCATCGTCTGACACACTTGCTCGAAGACGGACAGAAAGCGAGCCCGATCGACCGAAGCGTCCTCGCGAATCTTCAGGAGCGCGGCCAGCGTGCGACCTTTCACCAGCTTCATTGCGATGTACAGCCGGCCGTCGTGGAATCGCCCGATCCCGTAGACCGGCACGATTCCCGGATGCTGAAGCTGCCCGCCGATCTGCGCCTCGATCGCGAATCGACGAATGATGTCAGGATGGTCGCGATGTCGTTCCCGGATCACCTTGACGGCGAGATCACGCCCGAGGTCCACGTCGTATCCTCGAAAGATCACACCCATTCCGCCGCGAGCAATTTCTCCGCTCAAAAGATAACGTCCCGGATCGCCGGCCAGTTCGGGCAGCGCCTCGGAAGCGGGCCTCACGAGCCGCAAGTCGTCGGCCTCGCTGTCGCGGAGCAGCACGCGAGGGATGGGTCCGATCGATTCGTCAAGGGCGTTCAAGATGCCCGAAGCAGCGCCATTCCGCACCCGGGCGCGGAAGCGCGATCGAAGTAGCGATCTTCGCTGTCGGGGAGATAAACGGTCGAGTTGCCGGCATTCTCGGTCCGGGCACCGAAGTTCATCGGCAAGTGGGCTTCGAGTCCCAGACGGAGCAGGCACTTCGGACAGAGCCCGCCCGGCGCATTCACCTGGTTTTCTGTACCGCAATGGGGGCAGGTCATCAGGGCCGTCGCCATTTCTCTTTCCTTCCCTGTCGTCTCGATGGCCTCAGCCGAGTTGGTGTGAGCCTCGCCGTCAGGTCCATTGTCTCCATCTCGTGCAATGGCTTGTTTACTTATTATTTCAGCAAAACACACAGATTGTTACAGCAGGTCCTACTCGCCTCCGCAAAAGCTCACGGCCCCAGTGCGCCGAACAGGGCCCTGATTTCATCATCAACCTCGGCCGGGTCGCCGACCGTTGCGGCGATCTGCTGCCGGAGCAAGATTCCATAACGACGCCGCAGCCGATGCGCGGCCACTCGTACAGCCCCCTCGCTGCTGCCCAGCCGCGCGGCGATCGTGGCATAAGGGGTCGCTTGCCCGCCCTCGATCAGTGCGTCTTTGAGCTCGTCGAAAGTTTCCAGTCGGCCGGCGTCGTCATATTCCCGTCGAAGCTGATCGAGCACCGAACCCAGGAGCGTCATCGTCCAGCTTCGGTCGAAGATCCGCTCCGGGGTCAGGTGATCGGCCATTTCGCGAATGTACCGGCCTTCTGCTTCCAGGACATCGAATGGCAGGACGGGATTCCCCCCTCCGCGCTTCCGAGCGTTGGCGTATTCGAAGTTGTTTGCCAGGAAGCGAGAGCAGACGGTCCGCAGGAAGGAGCGGAACCGCCCACGGTTCGGATCGGCCTTGGCAAGCAGGTCCTTTTCCAGCACGAGCGCGAAGAAGTCCTGCGTGAGATCCTTGGCCTGTTCGGCGGCGTGTCCCCGGCGCCTCACGAACGCGTAAAGCGGGTACCAGTATTCGGCGCAGAGGGCGCTCAACGATTCCCTGGCCTCCGGCGCATCCCACTTGCCCGCCGCGATCACGCGGCTCCACTGAGTGGTCGGAAAAAGGCCGTTTCGCCGTTCCGAAGCGGTCCAGGACACAATCGTCCCTCCAACGCGGAGAAGAGAAGATCACCCGAGCGGAAGCTCGAAATCAGGACTCTGCACGTGACGAATGAATCCTTCCGCATGCCGATGACCGCTCTCGATTCCTCGAAGGCGAGTGATCTGCTCCTGCAATGCATAATACCGGTCGGGCGACTGGCTGGCATGTGCATAGCACGCCCGCCGTTTGCGCGGCTCGGTTTTTGATATATCGACATAATGCGTTGGCGCGAACTGCACCGTGTCCTCGCCGTTTGAGACCTCGTAATAGTAAAAGGCAAACCTCTTCTTCAGCTTGAGCCAGGCGTCGTACGCCAGCATCGAGATCGCGCGATGGTCCGCGTGATTGTCGATCGGCCAGTGCGTGAAAACGGCGTCGGGGCCAAGAGCCTCGATGATCTTGCGGAACGCCTCGTAATGACCCGCGTCGACGATCGCTTTGCTGTTGATCTGGCCTGCGTACAAAGGCTTCGCGCTCAGGATGTCGCACGCCGTCTTCGCTTCCGCAATCCGCGAGGCCCCCTCGTCCCCCGGCGGCCACTCGCCCCGATTCAAGTACAGCAGGATTACCTCATGCCCGAGCTCGCTGTAGCGAGCGATCGTGCCCCCGCACCCATATTCGGGATCGCCCGGATGGCCGCCCGTCACGATGATTTTCCGCCTGCTTTTGGGCTGCTTGGCAGCGTCACCAGTCTGGCCCTGTGTCGCAATGGAAAGTGCGGTGGCGATTGCTGTGCCGCCGCCCAGCCCACCGGCTCGGCCAAGCCACATTCGCCGGGATATCGGATTCATTGGATTGCCAGACCTTTCACACGGCCGATGAATAAACTAAAGGAAGCAGTCACTCGGCGCTTGATCCCCAGGATATTCCTCTGCGCCTGGGCGCCTAGCCCCGAGCGGGCCACCCGTGGCTCGTGGCTTCCAGAGCAGACTCGGGGCTGACTCAACTTACCACGTCCGATTGATATAATAAGGCGAGATCGCCCGTAGGGGGTCGGACTGTCGAAGAATTGGCGGCCAAACGACCACGCCCCGAGGTAATCGAATCCGGGGCAAGGATGGCTCTCATGTATGTGGCCGAGGATCCAGGTCCAGGCCCGCGCCATTCCACTCCTTCCCAGTTCGTTTTGTAGATTTGACGCTGTTCCTTCCTCCGCAAGCGTTAAGGGAACGGCCCAATGCCGCTCGCCGCTTTGGGAGTAAAGAATCTCCTTGGTCTTCGCCTTGATCCCCGCGCCCAGTTGGATCGAGCCGTCCCGCATTTCCGTCCTCCGTCCTCTCTCTGGACGTAGTGAACACGCGCCCCGTTCCGGAGTGCCAATTTCGGGGTGTGTGGTGGCGCGACGCTTTTGAATGGTCGGAGCACGGCCAGCCCATCTCCGATATATTGGCTCTTGTGGAACTTACAGATCGCTTATTCTGACGTTCCGCACATCTGCCCCTGATTATCCCGGAATTTCGCTCGGTATCAAACCGTTCAGGCGGAGGGACTATCGCGAGGAGCCGGTAGACGGGCGGCACTTGCAACCCGTGTGCGGTCGCATCGTCAGGCGGTTTAGTCATCGCAACGGCTGTTGACCTCCCACGCTCACCCCTGGTGCTTCAACGTGGTCGAGAATAGCGGCACGCTGGCGGGCCAGGTCAGACGTCGTAGACTTTCGACATTCCAAGCAGGCGCAATACCCGACGCTGAAGCCGGCTCAATTGTGTTGTGAAGACCAGAGGTGATCGCCGCTCAACTTGCAGCGCATGTCGTTGCACGTCCTCAAACAGGTCAATCAGCCGTCGGGCTGTGGGACGCCGACACTTCCGGCCTTCGGGGTACATCGGCAGGCTTTCAATCGCCTCGCGGTCCATGGCGCGACGCAGCTCGCGTTCAAGCAGCGACTCGGCCAAGAGCACCAGAAAATAGACACAGAGCAACGCCTGGATCCGGCTGGCCTCCTTGAGATAGACCGGGGCAACCTCGAAGTCCGTCTTCAAGTGCGAGAATCGTTTCTCAAGTGCCGGCTGGCCCTTGTAAGCTAGCAACATTTCCAGACCCGACAGTGAATGGTCGTTCGTGATCAAAGGGAAGACACCGTCACCCGCCGTTTCCGCGATGAGTCGCTCGTGATCGATGTGATACGCCAGCTCGTAGCGAGTGCTCGTCTTCTTGAGGTATCGCGTCTTATCATTCGGTCGACCTCGCCGATCCTGGCGGAACTTCTCCTCAGTTCGCTCCTTGATTTCCGTGACGATCCAACTCTCAGCACCGCGGGCCCGGAGGATTTCCTGGACGGCTTCCGCAACCTTCGCTTCTTGGCGAAACCGTGTCCGCGGAGATGACAGCTTCAACCGCAGCTCCGACAATTCGATCAAGGCCCTTTCGACCTGCTGATGACGCGCATGGGAATCCTGCTCGGCTTTGCGTGTACTGTGGTACCAAACCAGTCGGTATCCTTCGACGCTCAGCGAAGCCTGCTCGGAGATCGAGTACTCATCCACAATCTTGCCGTCGTCATTTCGCTTGTCATGGATGCGCCGCCACTGGATCTGCCCACTGCCGAGTAAATCTCGAAAGGCACTATCCTCTGACCGGGTCCGCGGCAGTACTGTTAAGAACCGGCCTTGGCGTTGATGGATATGGGCCATGTTCTCGGTGCTGGCGAGCTTGCAATCCGCCACGTAAAGGAAATCTCGTCTTCCGGTCAGGCGACAGAGAAGGTCCCAGGTAGCACGGTGAGTTTGGTCGTCCGCCACGTTGCCGCTGGCAACTTGGAAGTACAACGGAACCGCGCCGTCCTTGGCCACTGTGAGGATATAAAGCAGTTGCTTGAGGTCCGGGCGATGGTCCTTGTTGTAACCCCAGGTAATTGCCATCCTGGTCCGTTTGCCCCGCATTTCTTCTTTGGCCGCGTCAGCATAGGCGCCATGAAAGGTGATAGTAGTGGAATCGTTGTGGAGCTCATCGAGGTCGACATCGAATTCCTTGATCACATGAGCCACGAGCGCCAGGACCAACGAGGTGATATCGCTTTGGAACAAGCGATCGAGACAGCGGCCCATCCGGTCGTCGTTGAGAGATGGCAGTTGGCTTTCGGCGAAGCCGAGTACTTCGGGAGCGAACCTCGCCGCCCATTCTCCGATGCCGTACAACGGCTCGCGGGAGAGGAGCACGTTCTTGAGCAGGAGTGAGATGCCCAGGGCGGGAGCGATCCGGCAGCGGCGATCGGCGCGTGGGAGATACGACCGGAGAAAATTGTCGAGCCGCATGCGTGCGAGGAGTTGATTGATGATCGGCAAGGCATCGATGCGATACGAGCTAAGAGCCTGACCCTTGGCGCGAGCGATCTCACCAGGGCGTGGGGGAGTAGTCGAAGACGGGACGTGTCGTTTCTTGGGTTTCTGCATCCGAGTTGCTCCTGACGAACGAGTGTGAGCGGCGTACACAAGATACGCTGGAGCCGCTCTGGACACATGAAGCAGAGCGGCTCCGTCGCCCCGATTCCTGGGGACATCATTGTCCTGGAAAAGAAATCTTCAAGGCATCCACGGATTGCTCTACATGAACTATGATGCTGTAGTTTGTCGTAAGTCGCGTCGAACTAGCCCTACGTGGAGGCTCGATTTCAACAAACGGTGTGTCAAATCGCGCTCGGTGGTTTGGAGAAGCGATATTCCCGAGAAAAAACGGCTCTTTCCCTGGAGGGAGGGCAAGGAAGTGCTCGACTGGATTCTTGGGTTGTCACACTCGGCGAGACTTACGTCGAAGAGCAGCCAATTGAAGAATTTCAAAAATTCCCGCTCGGGGAATCGGACACTGCGGTGAGACTTGACCTGACGAGAAGATGTCGATGTCAGGCAATGAGTCTTGGTGTAGCCGCCTACCGCTGAGCCGGCGCGATCCGCAACGATCAGACCGGCAACCTGCGCGAGGCGATAGCCGTGAGGCCGCGCGCGTCATCGCGCCCATGAGCCAAGCTCGGTCTGTTCGGGGCTACTCAGCCATAGTCGACTGGCTCAGGCGGCGGTAATTCGGAGATAATAAGGGGCAGATGTGCGGAACGTCAGCTTATTGCCCTCTGGCGGCCCAGTTTCGG
>CAVXHV010000006.1:0-351323 GCA_963761445.1 uncultured Planctomycetota bacterium
GCCAGCCGGTGCGCTGCTCCTGTCCGTAAGTGCTAACGCTGATCTGTCATTAAACGGCGGTCTTGAAGCGGCGGCCCCTGCGGCGGATCCGCAAGTGCCCCCGACCCGGACTACCTCGAACCTTATAAAGTCTCGCGATCCGGCCCCGGCGGAACCGCAGCCGATGAAGAAGAGATCAGGGGCATTCTTAAGGAACTGATCGAAAAGAGTCCCAAGTTCAGAAGCTCTTTGAAGAGCTCCGGCGCGGCGAGAACGGTCTGAGGACCTACAATTTTAGGTACAAGTATGTCATAAGTGGCGTCCCGTTCGGAAAGAACTTGTACCAGTTCGACAGCGGATTGGCAGGCAAATGGGTCTCGCCCAGCCGTGACAACTCCGCCCGGGGGTTCAACGCGCTTCATCACAATCTACAAAAACCACCCTGAACTCCAATATCTGCCACCCGCATTGAGAAAACGCTTCCTGATGGACCTTATCATCCACGAAGCGATCCACGCATACAGAGACAATCATCCGAAAACGGACATGCTCGATGATGCACCCGATCCCACTGGCAAAGGCGGACCCGCAGGCACCGCAACCCTTCTAGAATGGATGAACAAGCACTACCCACTCGACCAAGTCCCCAACAAGGAGAACCGAGACAAACTCGAGAGGTGGCGAACGGAAATGTACGGCAACTTGGATATCGGCGAGAAATCTCGCGAGTACATACTTGACGTTCTGAAGGAAGTTGACGAGTTCGACGCAGAGAAGAAGAAAAGTGTTCCCAAGTGATGCGCAGGCGGTTAGCCTCGCATTGAACTTGCGCAGCAGCACTTTTGGGCGACTGTAATCCATCCGCCGCCCGTTCGCCACCGGAGCGCACGCATGCGAAGCCTACTTATGGGAACATTGCTACTCAGCCTGCACTCGAGCGCAGGCGACACGCAAAACCAAAACGCGACGGACCAGACGCCGGACGCATCGCGCAGCCGAAGTCATTCGACCTCTCGCGAGCATATTCGAGCGCGACGCAGCCGGCCGAGTCACCTGGGTCGTGCTGGACCGCGGCGGCTTAAACTCGGAAGTAATCAAGCGGCTCGCTCAGTGCGGATCAATTGAAACCCTAACCTTCGCAATGCGTGCTGCCCCCTGGGATCGACCTGAGCCCACTCTCCAAACTTACATCGCTACGAAGCCTGTGCATCGACACAGCCGACAATACGGGATACCGACCTATTCTTCATGCGAAAGCTCACCGAGTCTCACGATTCCTTGACCTCAGCCACACGGCGATAAGCGGGGAAGCGCTCGGCTGGCTCCCTTCGCCCGAGATCGTCGAGTCCGTGTCGTTGCGCCGATGCCGCCGCCTCGTTGATCTCGGAGGCTTCCTCGAGAAGGCCGTGTCTCTGCACTCCGTCGATTTTTCCGAGACCGCGATCCCGAGCAAGGCCTTGCTCGGGCTGAGGAATGCCACAAATTTGGTGACCGCGGATCTCCGAAACACGGGAGCAGACGACAATCTTCTCACCAGCCTCCCATCGCGCGATCTACGCTACCTGTATTTGGAAAGTACGGCAGTGGGCGACAAGGGGGTCAAGTCGCTGGCTCGCTGCCGCAAGCTCGAGGTGCTTAACCTCTCCCACACTCGTGTCAGCGACGAGAGCATCCGCGAGCTCGGCGAGCTCGAGAAACTCACGACCCTCGTCCTCACATCTACGAGCGTAGGCGACGGCGCGATGCCAGCCGTGGGAAGATGTGTGCAGTTAGTCGACCTGCGCCTCGGAAGCACCCGCCTCGGGGATGGCGGCACCAGGCACCTCAAGAACCTCACGTCGCTCGAAACGCTCGATTTGTCTGGCACCGGCGTCACCGATGCCGGGGTCAATTCCTTGAGCGCGATGACCAAACTAGCTTCGCTGGACATCTCCCGCACGAGCACCGGCGGTAAGCAGACGTCACACGTGCTTGAACGACTGAGCTCCCTTCTAACCCTACGAGCAGCCGGAACAAACTTCGACGACGTCACGCTCCGCGCAGTTTCCAGATCGCGCGAACTTCAACTCCTCGACATTTCTAAAACGGCCATCACCGACGCCGGGGTCAAGCTGCTCGCCGGCCACGAATTCCTGCGCAGCTCTGTGTCTCGACGATACGATTGCCGGCGACGACGGAGCTCGACCCCTCGTCGAGTGTGACTCACTCGAATACCTCAGCCTCGGTCGCACGCGGATTACCGACAAAACCCTGATCCATTTCCGGGATCACTGGCTGGCTTTTCTCGACATATCCGGCACATCCGTCACTGCAAAAGGCATCCTTGCCTTGATCGATCAACCCAAACCTCGTATCGCCGCGATCGACATCACCAACACAAAGGTCGAACTTCCCAAACGCTTTAGACCGCCGGAGAGACAAAACGACCGCCTGATTCTCAGAGCCCCGTTCGACGACGAACCCGAACGAGACGACCGACGAGTCACCCGCTCGCCCCGAACCAAACAGCGAGTTCGATGGTAAACCGGTAACCGTGGATGGTAAACCGGTAGTTGTGGCAGTGAAAGTGTACGCGGCCAACATCATCGTTCTCTTGATTGCCGCAATCGGCAACGCCCTGGAAGTCGACGGTGCCCTGATCCTGGGAACCTGCGGCCACTCAGCGGGGTCGATCCCGGGGGAAACGGGGTCAGGTCCGGTAAATGATGTCCGTCGCCCCAGTACGGCGAGGACATGTATTGCAATCCGTGAAAAGGAAAGGAAAAAGGAAAGGAAAAGGAAAAGGACACGAACTGGCAGTTCAGGTAACTTGCGTCGATCAATCACCCCAGGAGCTCCATCCATGACGATGCCCCGCGCGGCACCTCGCTCGACCCCGCCGTAACTCGCTGGTATCACTGCGTCACCCGCTGCGTGCGACTGCGCTTTCTTGCTCAGCGAAGGCCCGGTCGATCGCAAGGGCTAGGCCTCATCCTGCACCTCTTTCGTGTTCTCAGGAGAAGTTGCGGCAGATCGAGGTAGATCCGTCGGCTTGATGCGTTGGTACTTACGTGGGGCATTTGTGCATACGGGCTCGTATACATATGCGGGCTTGTCGTTGTAAACATGGGCCTTGAGTAGCCCGCTTCGCCGCCAATTGCGAACGAGCGGCACGGGGAAACTCCAAGTTGGTAGGCGATCTCTTCGGACTCGAGCACGTCCACGAGCCAGAGCGCCGGCGTCTGGCCGACCGTCTCCTTCACATCCACCGAAACCACCCCCTGGAGCCAGTCAACCAAGGGATCCGAGACATCCACTTTCCGCCATACCATGAATGGGTGCCTAGCAACCGTCCCTTGGACGCAGGCGGACGACTTCAAGACAGCCACTTTTCGCCCCGCCGGCCTATTCGTCGGTCGCACGAACGCCCAATCCGGGAGTCGCAGGACCACACCGGGATCCGAGACATCCACTTTCCGCCATGGGATCCGAGACATCCACTTTCCGCCATACCATGAATGGGTGCCTAGCAACCGGCCAAGACCGTTCAAGTTGCGGAGGCCCTCAGTCAAGGCGTGCAAGCGGCCGACAACATCCAAGAAGCCATCGCCGCATTCAACGACTCAGACTATCTGACCTTCGCCCAACAGTTGGCATTCGCGGGCTTGAACGCGGCCGGCGCGTTCGCGGGCCTTCGCCTGGGGTTCACCAGTTGCTTCGCGGCGGGCACACCGTTGTTGACGCCGGACGGATTCAAGCCCATCGAACAGCTTCGCGTCGGCGACTTGGTTCTCTCGCGCTCAGAGGATGAGCCTGAATCTGAGCCTATCCCGAAGCGGGTCGTCGACCTGCTGCATTCCTACGCTCCTCTCGTCCACGTAAACGTGCGCGGCCGCACGATCCGCACAACGGCCGAGCACCCGTGCTGGGTCGTGGACCGCGGCTGGGTCGACGCTCAAATGCTCAAGCCGGGCGACTTGCTGCTCGGCGCGGGCGGCGAGCAGACCACTGTCCAATCAGTCGAATTTCCGACCGAAGCCACGGCCGTATACAACGTTGCCATCCAGGACTACCAAACCTACCTGGTGAGAGTGGTCACGATAATCGATAGCACCGTGATCAAGATAATCGATAGTCCGTCGTCGAAGCGGCGGGCGGCTTGAATTGTTGCGTTGCGGCGTGATCTCGAAATACGCGCCGGTTCGCGGCTGACGCGTGTGGGACATCCTGTCCCGGATGTCGCGGCTCCTGCCGCGAAGGTTTTTCGCATTGGTGCCGATCCCGGAGCTTGGACTGACCGAGATCGCAACGGGAGCCAGGCCGAGCTGCTACACTCGGCCTGGGCTTCGGTCTCGGCCCCTGAGTCGGCGCTCGGGTTGCTCCTCAGCAGAGCCCTATCCTCCGCCCAGGCCGTTCTTCAGTCTGAGGCCGTCGTGCCTTTCACCCAACCTCTTGCACCGCGCGACTGACCAACAGCCCGACTGTCTCGTGCCTCCCGCAACAGGCGATCGCGCTCAGCGAGGATCCGCACACCCAGACCGGCGACTCCGTCCGCCGGTGTGATGGTATCCGAGCGCGTCGCGCACCCGGCAAAGCCCATCAGCACCATTCCGTTCCCACTTATCTCTATAGGGGGAACGGGAACGGTCCTTCCGAGCAATCACTCGAGCTGTTGCCAACCGGCGGCCGTTCGTCTCAACCGGCCAGCACGCTCTAGCGACTCGAGCACCTCGCCCAGACGCTCGTTCTTGACGGCAAGACAGTCGCGAAGCTTCGCTCGCGTGAGCACCGTGCCGCCGGCCAAATTGTCCAGCACGCGCTCCTCGAGACTGCGTGGCTTTCCGCACTCCTGCTGCGCTAAAACCTCCAGGTGCGTCGTGTCCGGATTGGTTGTGACAAGCGTTAAATGGATCGGCGACGATGCGGGCGCCGCCCGGTGCTCAGTGGAGAGCACCAGGTGTTCCTTGCCTCGCCGCAGGTAGAGATTGGAGTCGCCGAAGGCGTGGATGTCACTGGAGCCGCGAAGTCCCAATCCGGCGGCGGCACCTCCAGCGGCGTTCTTGCGTGTGTGATGCACCAGCAACACGGAAACGTCGAACTGCCGCTGCAACGAACGAAAGTACGCCAGGAGCGCGGCCACCTCACTGGCATTGTTTTCGTCGATGCCGTGAAGTCTTACCAGCGGATCCAGAAGCAGCAGCCGAGGCCGCAGCCGGCGGGTCGTCTCCAGAAGTCGCATTCGGTCCGGGTCGCGATCAAGCCGGAGAACTGGCGCAGTGATCACGTGGATCTCGACCCCAGCCAGATCAAGACCACGATGCTTTGCCATTCCGTCGACGCGCTGGCGCACGACCGGCAGTGCGTCTTCAGCCAGATAGATTAGAACCGGTCCCGGCTCCGGCACGGCATACTTGCCCAGGCATGGCGTCCCAGTGGCCACGCTCAGGGCCATGTCCAGCCCCAGCCACGTCTTGGCACACTTGGGGGCGCCGCCGATCACGCCGACCGCGCGAGCGCACCAGAGCTCTTCCACTAGCCAACGCTCGGCGAGCTCATCTTCAGCAATCTGGGAAACCCGCACGACCGGCAGTACTTGCTCTGCATTCGCACGGGATCTGAGACATCCACTTTCCGCCATACCATTGGGGATCCGAGACATCCACTTTCCGCCAGGGATCTGGGATCTGGGGATCTGGGATCTGAGACATCCACTTTCCGCCAGGGGATCCGGGATCCGAGACATCCACTTTCCGCCATGGGATCCGAGACATCCACTTTCCGCCATAACATGAATGGGTGCCTAGCAACCGGCCAAGACCGTTCAAGTTGCGGAGGCCCTCAATCAAGGCGTGCAAGCGGCCGACAACATCCAAGAAGCCATCGCCGCATTCAACGACTCAGACTATCTGACCTTCGCCCAACAGTTGGGATTCGCGGGCCTGAACGCGGCCGGCGCAGCCGCGGGCCTTCGCCTGGGGTTCACCAGTTGCTTCGCGGCGGGCACCCCGTTGTTGACGCCGGACGGATTCAAGCCCATCGAACAGTTTCAAGTCGGCGACCTGGTGCTCTCGCGTTCTGAGGACGACCCCGAATCCGAACCCGTGCCCAAGCGGGTCATCGACCTGTTGCAGTCCTACTCGCCGTTACTGCACATCAATGTCCGCGGTCAAGTGATTCGCACCACGGCCGAACACGCCTTCTGGGTAATCGGCCGCGGCTGGGTCGAGGCGCAACAACTCCTACCCGGAGATCTCCTCCTCGGCGCCAGCGGCCAACAGGTCTTGGTCGACTCGGTCGAAGGTCCAATCGCGGCCGCGCCGGTGTACAACGTGGCCGTGCAGGATTACCATACCTATCTGGTCGGGGAACCGCTTTGGGGATACTCAATTTGGGTCCATAACGCCTGCGTTAAAAGACCAGGAACGCGCGGCTATAGCGATCATCAAATCGACGTGCAAGGAGCAGGGCGCGAAGCAGCCCGGAAACAACTCAGGAAAGGAGAGACGCTCCTCACCGAGAGGCCCGTCCAGGGGTTCCCAGGCGTCAACCGCCGCCCCGACAATCAAATCGTTGGCAAGAACGGCAAGACTCGACTGGTCGTCGAGTCTGAGCGGCGGCCCAACGGCCCGTATAACCAGAAGCGGCTGAAACTCTATAAGCGCCTCGGCATCAAAGTAATCACCCGTCCTCCGAAGAGCTGGTGAGATGGATAGATGGGAGGCTCCCGCGGTGTCAACGGTGTCAACGGTGGCAACGCAGACAGCAATGTCAGTATAATTTCACCACTCCGAGTGCAGCACTCGCCCGACTAGCCCGCAGGCGTCTAACCCAACATGTCGCAAAATCCAGCACTCACCACCAGGCCCGAACTCCCGCATTTGTGTCGGTCGATTCGCTGGATAGGCCAAATCTCTTCCAGGTCACGAACACAAAGCGCTCAGACGAGTAAGCCCTTTTGTTCCCACCCTAGTTCAGGAGCGCCTCCAGATGCCTGACAGAGAGTTCATTCACTCGAGCTCCGACGTGCCGTCAGCGCTTATTTACGCGCTTGACCACGGCCTCGAGGTCATGTCAGACGACCCCCAGCCCGAACCCGTTCCGTGTATGCTGACGCGGTCTGAAGCGGCCAAAACCCAGCGCGGGCAATTCTTCGTTTACCGCCCCGAGTGGGTGTTTGGCCCGTTTCAATTGACGGCCGCGTCGGGCGGGTACTACAAAGGGTTGTACACAGTACATCCCCGAACGAATTTTGCACATCTCACTTTATTCTTCCACGGAGAGCGGGTCGAGCGGGGCAGGAGAACGTTTGGAGGTTGCCTGGTTGGATCAAACCCCACTTGGTTGGCTATGCCCGCCAAGATCGTAAAGCCGACGCCTCCTGAAGTGAATGTCTGGTTCAAGCGGATTGCACACCATCTATCGTCCGGCGTTGCCATTAAAGCCGGCGTTCACAAATACCACGTAACGAAAGGCGTAATGGCCGACGCCGACGCAGCCAAGTGTCTCCCCCCCTTCGATTTCATCCCGTGGGGCGAGGACGTACTCCACAACCGAGGCAAGACCACCAAATAACCACACCGACGCTTGAACCAACTCCAGCGCCGCCAGCTCGAACAAGGGATCCGAGACATCCACTTTCCGCCATACCATGAACGGGTGCCTAGCAACCGTCCCCTTGGCTCTGTGGCGATATCAGCATGAGTGATCATTGCGAGCAATGCCCTTGCCCAGTCGAATGCCTTCGCTGGCCGATCTTTTGCGAACGGGCGAAGAACGGCAACGAAGTACAGAAGCGGCACATTTGGGCCCGCAGTCGCCAGGCGCTCGAGGAAACAGCAAAGTATCCGAGCGCTCTCCAGATGGCGGGCTCGGCGCTCGCAGCCGCCGGTCGAGTGGTCAATGCCGTTGCCACGGGGCAGGCGGTGTTCACATCACGAGAAGAACGGGACCGGCGGATGGCCATCTGTAAAGCCTGCTCAAAATTCGATCCTGTAAATCTACGTTGTTCCGTTTGTGGCTGTAACAGCAAGCTCAAGACGATGCTGGAAACCGAATCGGGCCAATGCCCGGAAGGGAAGTCCGTGGGGTCAGACCTAGTTTCAATTTAATTCAGAAGCCGGGGATCGGGTGATATCACACTCAACTCAACGTTGAAGGATCGGCGGACACCATACTCAACTCGACGTAGAGGGCCAGAAAGCAGAAGAACCTCAGTCGATCACCGAACGAACCCCGCTGAATGGAATCCGCGTAGTCAGCTCGTCGCCTGGGTTGCCAACTGGCTCGCTTTGCGTGGGCGGCCTTCAGGACGAACGGTCTGCTCCAGGCGGACTTCTGTTACCGTTTCGCGCACCCACTTCTCTTCGCCGTAAGCCCTCTTTCGATGCTCGCCCGCACTCGGTCTAATTCCTGCGTGGTCAAAGGAGCGTTGACGCGAGCCGTCCAGTTCGCCCTCCCACCGGCCAAGGCGATAACAAAGCTTTGATCCGCAATACGACAGGATAAGAATGGATCGCCGCAGGTGAGCCTCAACCATGACACGCTCGAACGCCGCGAATTCGGACTCTTTGCGGAACATATGCATCCTGCCGACGGATCGGTTCAGGACGTGATAGACAAAGCCCCCAGGCGCTACTCGCGGTGTTCTTGGCCTGAGAACATCTGCTATCAGGCCTGAAGACTTCGCCAATACGAATCGCGTCCCCGTTTCCGTCCCTCACGCAGCCCGCGACCGTCTGCGGATTATGGAGCACCGACACACGCAGCCACCGCCGCCGCGATGTCATCAACCTGGTCGGCGGTCAGTTCGCCGAGGCTATCAAGGAATCGGATTTCGGAGACCGACTTGACCTGAAAGGCGTCAGCGCCAGAGTCCTTCGCAAGGCCGTTATCCGGCGTCGCGGGCAGGTGAACGAACCAGGCGAAATTCGCGAATACAGGCTTCCAATCCGTGATGGGCACGACGATTTTGAGCGGCAAACGGCCAACGCTGTCGACACTGATCACCACCGCGGGCCTTACCTTCTGGATTTCCGCGCCGACTGCCGGATCAAAACGAACAGTCCAAACCTCCCCCCTCTTCGGCGTCGGCATCAGGGCTCCTCCGCGAACGCCTCGAATTCAGTGAGAGCCTTGTTAGTTCGGTACTCCTGTTCGGCCAGTTCGGCGGAAGCAGCCAGGATAGTCCCTTGTACGTGGAGCGGCAGCTTGCGAAGTTCGACTGGAGAGGGCCAGGGCGGCACCGGTTTGCCGGCCGCATCGTAGTGCACCACCGGCATCGGCTCAATTCGTTTCGAGTTCAAAATCGACATGGCACAGTCCTCCAGTAGTTCCCTGTTCCTTCGCCACAGCTAACAACTCGGTCCGGTCGTCGCCGGAACCATCCGAGAGACTAGGACGATTCTACCTGCTTCTCACCGGCGTCCCCAGTCGGAACGCCCGGATCACCCCATAGCCGAAGTCCGCATCGGTGACTTCGGTCGCGATTTTCGGCCCAGTCGGTAGGAACGTGGTGGCACTCTCGTCTTGCATCCGCGCCGGCGACAGCCGGCGCGCTAATGCTCAAGTGCCTGCCCGCGGAGAGACGAGCCGCGGGGGTACTACCGGAACAGCCTGGGGGCAAACTCGTTCAGATAATGCCGCCAGTTGATCCACGTGTGGCCACCGCCGGAAATTCGAAGCTCGTGCTCGACCCCGCGCTTCTTGAAGATCTCCGAGAGCGCCTTTGAGCCACCTTGCGCAAAGTCCTGGTCTCCGACGACGATCTCCAGACGCTTGATCGCTCCGCTGGACCTGTCCTTCCCGGCGAGGAAGTCTTCATTCTGCTTTTCCCACTGCCCAGCGTTGCCGCCGAAGATGCCGGCGCTCCAGATTCCCACATAGGCGAACTCGTCGGGGTGCGTGACGAGCACGCGCAGCGTCTGGCCGCCGCCCATCGAGAGGCCCGCAAGGGCGCGGTTCTCGCGACCGGTCTGGACGCGATACGTCTTCTCGACGGCCGGGATGACCTCCTTCAGGAGCTCGTCGGTGAAACGACTCTGCATCTTCTCCATTGCGGCCCGGAATTCGGCTGAGGGCGCCTCGCCCGCAGCCGGGCGAGGCGGCATGTCCTTTGGCGGCGGCAGGCTGCCGTTGGGCATGACCACGATCATGGGCACGGCCTTCTTGGCGGCAATCAGGTTGTCGAGAATAAAGCCGGCCCTGCCGATCGTGGCCCAGCCCGAGTCCTCGTCTCCGCCGCCATGGAGAAGGTAGAAGACCGGGTACTTGGCGTCACCCTGCTCGTAGCCGGGCGGGGTGTAAACATGCATCCGGCGGGGCTCGTTCAGGGTGCCCGAGCGATACCAAACAGACCGGACCTCGCCGTGCGGCGACCTCCTTCGTCGCCTCGAACTCGGCCTCCTCGCCCGGCACGAGGAACAGACTCTCCAGGCTGGATAGGCCCTGCTTGATCATCGCGTTCTTGGGATCGACAGTGCGGACGCCGTCGACGACGAACGTGTAGCTGTAGAAGTCGGGAACCAGTGGGCCGACGGTGAGCGACCAAACGCCCCGGTCGTCCTTCGTCATCTTGCCGCCCCGCCCGAAATCGCCGCCGACGGAGACCTCGTCGGCCTTCGGGGCGTAGATGCGAAAAGTGACCTTCTTGTCGGGCGCAACTTCAGTGGACTTGAGCGTGTCGTTTGGTGTGGGCTGACGGCGGGGCAACTGGGCCGAGGCCATCGGCGACCAGGCCGAAGCGAGTCCAAACACGATCATCGAGATGAGCAGACGCGACGCGAGCATGATGTCTGACTCCAGAAGAATGACACCTCCATCTGTTGCAGCGGCAACCGGCTGATCGACTCATTCTACTGAACCGCTCGGTCAGCGGCAAAGTGCGGCACACCTAATCTCTGGCGCCCAGGCCTTGGAAGCCGAGTTGCGACCGGAACTGGAAGTTCACACGTCGTCGCAAGGTTGAACATCATCCGCGACGGCTCTATCGACTAATCACGACGCCTATCCCTGCTATGAGGCCCTGATTCAGAAGCCGATCAGACGCCTTGCGCGGAAGGTCGAATTGACCGGAATTCGAGGTCCGCGTACAAGACAGGCTTATCGAATGCATTCTTGGAAAGTAGGCGTCAAATGTACTTGCCGATTTTCACGGTTTTATTCGCCGCGACGGCGTTTTTCGGCGAGCCGGACGAGCCGCGCCGGGTGGACGACGCGTCTCCGGCCTCGCTCACGACTCTGGCCGGCATGTACTTCTACTCAAACGGGTGGTCGGGAGAACGTCTCGAAATCAGCCCGAACGGACGATTCAAACTCACATATCACATGTGTCTCGGCGACGACCATACTTATGGTCGTGCCAAGGTCGTCAACGGTCATGTAGTTCTGCGAACTTATGTCGTCTGCCGGGTCTTATTGCCCCATGCGCCCAAGGAACTGATCCCAATCCATTGGGGCAAGCGCCTTTACTTGATTCCCAAGGAAAAAGGAAGAAGTTTCTGCGACTACGTCAACATCCGCGGGGGCGAGCCTGGCTGGTCCCCCGAGCCGTGCTTTATACGGCAAGGCGACGACGAGATACGCGTCGACGGGCTGCCTCGCGTGCCGAAGGAGTGGGAACCAATGCTTCTGCAACGCCCGATCAATGGAAAAATCATCGAATTGATTGGCCACGGCCGCGCACGGGTTGACTTCGGATACCAGAACGGGGCCTGGAAAGGGATGCCGCTCTGGGTGACGTGCAAAGGATCGCCTTGGGTCGAAACTGTGGCGGTCCATGCGACGAATTGCGTCATCGAGACCGATCATTCCGCGACAGTATTCAAGATCGGCGATCGGGTCTCGTCGAGACGGTCTCCAGACGAGCCGCGTGAAGCGAAGCCCGTTGAGTAAAGATGTCCTGAACCAACGAACGGCCGACTACGGCACGCGGATTGTCTCCGCGTTGGGGAGACAATTGCAAAGCCTGAGCTGGCTCATCGTCGCCTGAAGGAATGACCGAGGCCTTCCATTCGGAAGCGACCTGCTCCTGGTCGAATACACCGGCCGGCTCTTTCACGACGCCAAACCCACCAAGCCGCCCACAGTCCTCAAACGACCCACCACCCACCCCGCATCCCCCTCCTCATTTCCGTTTCCGTTTCATAAGAATCCGCACGCCCTCAAACCCATACGTGAGCCAAGCCGTCAAGACGATCGCGGCGCATGGAACAAGCGCCAGCAAAAGATCGAGCTGCCACCAAGACATGTGGCCCGTTCGCTCGCGTTGGCCAATCGCAAGCAGGGCGAATCTCATCAAGCACACACACAAGATCGCTCCGCAGACGAGCATGAGGAAACAGCCCATCGCTTCTCTCGGATTGCGACTGCTTGCCCTTTTCATCGCACTCCTTGGCTTGGCGGCCCATCAGATCGGCGGGGAGGCCAGCACTGGAGCCACCATGCTCACGGTGCGCCGGCGAGGGGGTCTGGCCCATGGCCAGGCGCCCGATGACGAGCTGGGCTGGGGGCGCACCGTTGCGGCGCAGGTGCGCAATCTTCGCGGTGAATACGGTCGAAGGGACGGCGATCTTACACCGATCGCAAAAACAGCCGCGTCAGAACGAAATGTAAAGAATCGTGTTCGAGACCATTCTCTTACGAGTGCACGAAATCGCGGTAGTCGAAAATGATCTTGTTCCGCTGGAGCACGGGTTTAATCTCGTCAACCCGGTCGGGCTCGATCGCCCAGAAAGCGAGGTCGCAAGGGGCTGGCCCGATCTTGCCTCTGGAACGGTCGGCCTTGATCCATTCCTCAAGCGTGACTCCCTCCACGATGGCCGATCGCTGCGCCTTATTCAGAAAATTCCAGGGGTAAAAGTCGCGCAGTATCCCGCGTCTGTACAGCTCCATGGGCATGGCCATCTTGCCCCACTGGACGATCTGCTCGAGCCCTTTATCGGAATCCTCAATCAGCGCGCGCGAGATGTCCCGCACATCCGCGGGGTCGTCTTCGTCCTCCTCGTCCTCCTCATCTTCAGGCGGCTGAAACATCTGAAACAATCTGGGAATCTTGCCCAGCGCATACAACTGGGGATCGAGAAACAAGCCCATGTGATGGGCAAAGCCATAGGAGGGACAGAGCGCCTCGATGAGGCCCTGCGCAAGCGACACCAACCGTCCGTTAGTGTAGTTTGCGACCGTCCCGCGCACCGCTACGACCGCGTAACGTCCATCCGAACATGTCGCGTTCACAACAAATTGGGTATCCTCTGAGTCCTCCGGAGAGACGGTGATCTCCTCACTTTCGACCCCCGTGAAACCGGCTTCGGCGAGAGCCGACGTCACGTGGGCAAGATCACCCGAGATGTCCACGAGGCCCGGGCGACCGATCACAACCTGGTCTGGACTGAGGCCAATCCCACGAAGCCAGGCGGTCACCGTCTCGTGGAACGCGCGGCACTGCGCTCGACGCCGGACTCGATTCCATATAACGCCAGTGAGTAATCGGTTTCGGTGACGATCATCGCTCAGCGCCCCTCGCACCGGGAAGAAGACTGTTTCTCGCATCCGCATCACGGCCGTGGAATCAAGAGCATGAGGTCCTCGGGGATCTCCCCCACCTCGAGTCCCCGGCGACGCGCCAGGTGCCAGAGGGCCGCGCCCTCGTCCGCCATCGCAGTTTGAACTAGCCGGGGATTTAGCTCGCTCGTACGATAATACCGCAAATAGGAGGTGAGAGAGCGTGTGAACCCGGCGGAATCGCCGGCGACCAGCGCCTGGGCCGTCGCTGCCAACAGTTTCGGGCGTTTCCGCTTTGAGCCAAGGGCCTGGTCGAGCAGGTCGGCCGTGCTTTCGGCTGGCTCGCCTCGCAACCGGGAGGCGAGCCAGATCTGGTAGGCGTTGTCCGCGCGAGTCTTATCCCAGTACCCCTCGTCAAACCCCAAGTCACGGCCGGGCCATTCCAACAGTCGATCGGTCGCGGCCTCGTCCCCGAGGCAAAGCGCCAGTGCCAATCCAAGGCAGTAAGCATCGAGCCAGGGTAACCTTTTCCTGGACCTGGGCAAGTCGCACGGCACTGTACCGGAGCCTTCATCATTATAATAGAGGAAGTTCTGCCGCCAATCTCCGAAGAAATAGTGCAAGCACGTCGAAACGATCCTGCGCCCAATGCCCCGCCAGTCGTTCAGATCCGGTTCGGGCACCGGATGCCCCATCCAGCCCAGCAGGAACACCCGCCTCCCCCAGATCACGTGCTGCGATAGCCAACGCTCGATCTCGCGGCCATGTCCAGTTGGCGGGGACTTGAGCCAGTCCTTGTCCAAATCTGCTAGACTCTTCGCACCCGCCTCGACCTCTCCAAGCGAGAAGCCAAGACTTTCCCAGAGATGCCACTGAGGAGTTGCATTCATGCGTATGTCCCACCGAGGTCGTTGGGTGGTTGCGATATCGAGAATTCACGTTCAGACGGCTCACTTCCCCCCGTCGCGCTTGAATATCGAGATGGCCTTCTTGTCCTCGGTGGCAACATAGACGAATGTGTTGTCGGGACTGACGGTGATCCCGGCCGCACCGTTCTCGCCCCCTTCGCCGCAGTCCGGGATGGTTTCAAGATACGTCAGCTTGCCGCTGGTTGGGTCGCGGCGGAAGGATGCGATCGAGCCGGAGCGAGTGGCGGCGGCGTAGACGTTCAAGCCGTCGGGACTGACGGTCAGATGGTTGCCGCCCTTGAACCCTTGCAATTCTCCGCCGCCGTCTCGGAAATCCTGGATAAAAGTAAGCTCGCCGCCGTCCGAGAGCGTGAAGGCACTCACCGCGTTGTCGCCACCAAACCGGCCTGACGAGACGTAAACGTGTTTGCCGTCGGGACTGATCACCACGCCAAAGGCACCCACGAGGCCACGAGCACCGGCTGTCCCGTCCCTGACCACCTGGCGCACGCGGGTGGTCCCCGTCTTGCCGTCGAAGTCGGCAGCAACGAGTACCGAGCCGCGGTACGACGCAACGATCAAGGTCTTGCCGCCGGGGTGGAAGGCCAGGCCTCGCGCGCCGCTGTAACAACCGTCTTTGCCCTTGTCGATGCCCACCAGCTCGAGCTTGTTGTTTGCCTCGGCGCGGAAGCTGACCAGTGCACCATCGTTTGCTTCTCCGCCATCGTCGAGGACCGCGACGAACCGCGAGTCGGGCGAAAATGTTCCCTGGGTCGGGAAGCTCAAATGCACACCCTTTTCACCGTCGCGTGCGATGTCGATCAGCTTGAGCTCGCCGGTGTCCGGATTGCGATCGAAGAGCGTGACTGTCCGCGATTGAAACGCCACGGCGACGGCCTTCTTGCCGTCGGGTGAGAGCTGGATGTCGGTTGCACCGCCGAGGTCTTCGGGCTCGGCGATCGTCTGCTTGTTCTCGAGCGTGCCGGTCTTCAAGTCGCGGGCATAGACATTCAAGGCGCCGATCTTCCACGAAGCGGCGTACAGAAACTTGCCGTCGGCACTGATTGCCGAAGTGACCACGCTATCCAGCTCGTCGTGCGGCTCAGCCTGGACAAGCTTGAGCCGGCCCTCCCCCTTCTGTTCGTCTTCACCGGCATGCACGACGCCCAGGCCCAGAGCCAACACGGCCATCAAACGCCATGGATTGATGATGGACATATCGAATCTCCGATGACGGGAAGTAGCTCACCTCAAGACCGCTGGCGAGATCTGCACGGCCCCGGGAACACTCCCCGAGTGTACCGCCCCTCAGACGCGCAGCAAGCCCCGAATGGGAATCACCGAGCCCAATCGGCCCCGTTGTGGAGATCCAAACGTTGCGCCGGCTCACGTTCAACCGGAACGCGTCACTCCCGGCCGCTCGCCGGCTTGACCACGCCGAGATCAGCCGCCCGGTCAAACGGCGCAAGCACCGGTTGCACGACGCCGAAGTCGTGCACCAGGAGACCGTTCGCCCCCAAGAGAAGCTCGCGAGGGTTGCCGTCCGAACCGTCGACGCCAGGAGCGGCGCGCTGACTGCGGCGCCGGCCGATTCCGAGGTGAGAGACGTGCCCGCGAGCGCCGCGACCGGCGCAAGGCCGCGGCGAATCAGCCTGCGTTGCAAGACCTCTTTGGCACGCGCGAGCCGTCCCGAGACGGTTCCTTTCGTCCATCCCAGTTCTCGAGCGGCGTCATCCTGAGTCCGGCCTTCGAGATAGCAAAGCACGATTGGCCACCGATATTTCTCCGGCAGCCTTCGAAGCTCTGCATCGAGCACCTGATGGAGATCGGCGAGGCCCGGGTCGCGACCGCGGTCGTCGGTCAATCCCCCGGCTGGAAGCGTCTCTTCCCTGCGCCGGCGGCTCACCAGCCTCGCTCGCCCGCAAATGCGCGCCGCGACCCTGTGCAGCCAGGGACCCAGCGATTGTCTTTTGCAAACGGCTGCAGCGCAGAGCGCACAGCGCGATGAATGTTGCCTGGAACCCATCCTCGGCGTCGTGCTGGTTGCCCAGCAAACGCCGGCAAACCCCCATCACCATCGACCCGTGCCTCCGCACGATGGCTTCGAAGGCGATCTCGCCGTCTGATCCGGTCTGCGCCGCGAAAAGCGTGACTTACGAGTGCCAGGTGGACATCGTCCGAATCGGTGATCAAGGCGTGCCCACGTTCGGGACGAGTGACGACGATGTGTTGAATTGGGCCATCGCCGTTGGGCGCTCTCCGGTTACTCACGATTCAGGCACGATGATCTCCACTTACGAGCGCATGAGAAATTCAGGCCTCGCGACGACGGGATTGATCGTATGGAGATCCGGCTTTACGTATCCGATCATCGCAGAGAGTTTGATATTGATTGCTTGTTGCATGAATCCAGACGAGATCCCTCAATACCCTTGGTTCATTCCGCTGGGTCCGAGGGCGACGACTCAATCGCTTCGTTGAGGAGTTCGCAATACGGTCCTGAGACCTCCGAACGCTCGGAAACCGAATGGTCCGCAATGGCAGACCCTACGAAGAAAGCGTCGCGCCCCGCAATCGTGACTACGGCAAATCAAAGAGCATCAATTCGGACCTCTCAACCGCACGAAGGCCCAGAGCGATCTCCTCGCTGACGGCCGCCCCGTCACTCGCCGAGAGATCGATGCCGTTAAGCTGAATCCTACCGCGTAGCACTTGCACCCACGCGTGCCGTCCAGGCGCGAGGCGGTGCTCTGCCTGCCCACCGGCATCGAGCGTCGCAAGATACACCTCGGCATTTTGACGGATGGTCAGCGAACCATCCCGGCCATCGGGCGAAGCAACCACGCGAAGCTTGCCGTCGCGCTCCTCATCAGGAAACGCGCGCTGATCGTAGCTCGGGGTCAACCCGCGCTTCTCCGGGAAGAGCCAGATCTGATAAAGGTGGACCGGCTCGGTCTCCGAGGGATTGAACTCGCTGTGTTCGATCCCGGTCCCGGCCGTCATCCGCTGAAACTCTCCCGGCCGCAGCACCGATCCGTTGCCGAGGCTGTCCTTATGCGCCACCGCCCCTTCGAGGACGTAAGTCACGATCTCCATGTCGCGGTGGCCATGAGTGCCGAAGCCCTTGCCGGGCGCAATCCAATCTTCATTCATCACCCGCAGGGCGCGAAATCCCATGTGGCTCGGGTCGTGGTAGTCGTTGAATGAGAACGTGTGCCGGGTGTCGAGCCATCCGTATTGCCCCCCGCCCCGTTCTGCACTTCGTCGAAGCGTAAGCATCGTATCATCCCCTCAGCTTTGCGGCGTACAGCCGCCTGTTGACCGTCTTCATCTCCTGTGTGAAGAATAGATTTGCGATATCCGTTGGCAAGTAGGCACCAAAACGACACGTAGGTACCAAGAGGATACTATTGCTGATGAAACAGGCGGCGAATCGGAAGCAACTCGTTCAGGCGGAGGCAGTTCCGGCCGCGCAGCAAGTGCCTGTGGACTGTCCTGCCAGCCGGGCCATCGATCTGGTGGCCCATAAGTGGACGATTCACGTCCTGTTTGCGCTGCACGAGGCGGGCGGGCCGATTCGCTTCCGGAAGCTTCAGCGCGCGGTCGAGCCGATCACGCAGAAGGAGCTTACGAAACGGCTTCGGGAGCTGGAGCGGGCGGGGATCGTCGCTCGGCGAGTGTTTGCCGAGGTTCCGCCGCGGGTCGAGTACCGCTTGACCGAGCTGGGCGCGTCGCTCCTGCCGGCGCTCCTCGGGCTGCACGAGTGGGCGCAGCGGCACGGAGCCACGGTGGACGACAATCGGTCGCGCAACCAGGTGTCGCCAGACTAACGGCAGATCGCCCCGTGGAACAGCGCTGCCTGCCGGCTCACCGCGACGGTATGATACCCGCAGGGTCGCTTGACGAGGGGCGGCGGTTGATCCAGGGCGGTGTGCCCCGTTCCGCCACATCCGGGAGCCGGCGTTGACCGAGCAATTGATTGCGAAGCTTGGCTACCTGGGAATCGCCCTTATTCTGATCCTGGGCGGCCTTGGTTTGCCGATTCCCGAAGAAGCGCCGATCATCGTGGCAGCCGTCTTGAGCCGGAACGGCAAGATGAACTGGCCGCTGGCGCTGGGGAGTTGCCTGAGCGGCGTGTTGCTCGGCGACATGGTCGTTTATTTCCTGGGTTTCTTCTACGGCGAAAAAGTGCTCAGCCTGCCGTTAACGCGAAGGCTGCTCACTCGCCAGCGGGAAACTCAGATCAAAGGGTATTTTCACCGCCATGGGTTCAAGATCCTGGTCTCGGGGCGCTTTGTGCCCGGATTCCGGACCGCTGCGTATTTGACCGCGGGCATTCTCAAGCTTCCGCCGGTCAAGCTGCTCTTGACCGATCTGGTGGCCGCGTCGCTCAGCACGATCTTCTTTTTCGGGCTGGGATACGCGTTCGCTTATCAGATCCAGCAAGGAATTCGGGAAGTGCAGCAGTGGATCCTGGTGGGTGTGGCCGTGGTTGTCGTGGCCTGGCTGCTCATTCGCTACTACCGGGCGAAACGTCGGGCGGGCCAGCCAGTGGGCCCGCCGGTTCTGGAAGACGACCTCGATCCACTGTCGATCGACACCATGCCAGGTGCCCGGTTGCAGCAAAGCCCTTCGAGCAAGAGCGGGATTACGTCCGTAGCGAAAGTCGAGCCTGTGCAACTATCCCCAGCAGGCGGTGAGCCGTGCCCCACATCGCCCGACGAGATGAGCGTTACCGATTCGAGCGCCCGCCAACGCGCCGAGTCGTCCGCGCACCAGAATCACGACGGCATCGCATTGGACTCGGCGATGGCGCACGCGTCCGGACCAAAGCCGCATCAAGCAACTGACAACTGACAACTGACAACCAACTCGTCGTCCACTCGCACTGAAACCTTTACAAAAATCGTGTTGACCCATTTTGGGGTTCCTGATAGGGTCCCGGACGCCTTGGCGAAGTCAGCGTGGGAGCCAGGGCAGAGACTCTGGTCCCACCAAGCTCTCGGCGAAATGAACCGAGGCGCGTTCTCGGGGATCTCTTCGGCCCGCGCTCGACGCGATGTCAGTCCCGCGGGGCCCCGCTCGGAGACGTTCTCCGGGTGAGCGAGTGATGGAATAACTCGCTTCTTGGGTTCGTTTGCATGACGGACCTTCCCGATCAACCCTGGAAGATCGCTAGAATGAAAACGTTCAAATTTGCTCTCGCCCTGGCGGCTGTTTTTGTATTGAGCCTGGCAGCCCCGAACGTTCACGCAGATCCAATCGTCCAGAACCTGAGTCCGACCGCGATGACCGCGAGCCAGTTCAGTAACCTGTTCACGGCCAGCACGACGGTCCTGACGCAGGGCTACAACTTCATGAACACCCCGAGCGCGGGTGTCGTCGAGTCGCAGGTGTTCACGGGCAACGCCGGCACCGCGGCTGCCGGCTACTATGCCTACGCCTATCAGTTTGGCGTCAACGCCGCGCAGGATACGTCGATCCAGCAGCTCACCAGCGTGAACAGCGCGTCGATGCTGTTCAACGCGACGCCCCTGGGCACGAACTTCACGGGAACCGGCACCACCTACGCCTACGTGGTGACGAACGGACAGGTTGGCGGCATCAACGCCACGGCCTCGCCGGGTAACGTGGTCCAGATCCCGTCGTCGATCTCCTGGCTGCCCAGCTCGACCACCGGGTCGCTGACCTTCCAGTTCCTGAATCCGTCCACCAACAGCGGTCCGCTGGCAGCCGGTGACTTGAGCGGCACCCTGGTGATCATCTCCAAGCAGCCGTTCACGCAGCAGTACGTGAGCGTTCAGAATCCCGAGCCCCAAACGCTTTATCCCTTGGCCTATTCGCCGACGGGGGGCTCCATCGACCAGGTGCCGGCGCCTGAGCCGGCCACCGTGCTGGCCTGGGCTGGTGTGCTCGCGGGCCTGGCAATCAGCCGGCGGTTCCGCCGCCGTGGGCTCACTGCCTGAGTCGATGAATCCAATCCGACCGGATCGAGATCTCGATCATCGATCGATCCGACAATCGCCCCTCGCCACCTTTTTGAAGGTCGCGAGGGGCTTGGTCGTTTTCACGGGAATGGTTTAGGATAGCGGCTCGCAAGAACAACGGTGTGGAAGCCAAAGCACCACATCAAGACCCAACTGGATGAATGCAACTGATGAGCCTTCCCTCGATAGCCCGCGTGCGCCGTCGCTACCGGCAGCCGGTCGTTGACGACGTCCGCGCCGCCACGGCGGCAGCCATCGAGAGCAGCCGCATCGCCACGCGTCTGGCACCAGGGGCCCGGGTCGCGATCACCGCCGGCAGCCGGGGAATCTCTCAGATCGGCCCGATCGTGGGCGCCGCAGCCGCGGCCGTCCGCGGCCTGGGCTTCGAGCCCTTCGTCGTCGCGGCGATGGGCAGCCATGGAGGCGGCACCGCGCCCGAGCAAGCCGCGCTGCTCGGGGAGCTGGGCGTGACGGAAGCCACGGCCGGCTGCCCGATTCGTTCGAGCATGGAGACCGTGGTTCTGGGGACAAACTCGTTTGGATTGCCGATCCATTTCGATCGCCACGCCTACGAGGCCGACGGCATCATCGTGCTGGGCCGCATCAAGCCGCACACGTCGTTCACCGGGCGGTACGAGAGCGGGCTGCTCAAGATGCTCTCGATCGGTCTGGGCAAACGCCAGGGGGCCGCTCAGGTGCACAAGCTGGGGCTGCCCGGGCTGCTCAAGCTGGTTCCCGAAGTGGGCGCGTTCCTGCTCGAGAAAACACCGGTCGTGCTCGGCGTTGGCATTCTCGAGAATGCGAACGAGGAAACCGCCCGGATTGTGGCAGTGGAGCCCGAGGACATACTCGAAATCGAGCCCAAGCTTCTCGACGAATCTCGCACGCTCATGGGCCGGCTGCCGATCGAGCAGATCGACGTGCTCGTCGTGGGCGAGCTCGGCAAGAATTACAGCGGCACGGGACTTGATCCCAACGTGATCGGCCGCCAGCGGGTGGAGACGATGCCCGACCTCCCCGTGCCGGTGATCACGCGGCTGGCGGTGCTCGACCTCTCGCACGAGACACGGGGCAACGCGCTGGGAATCGGGCTGGCCGACCTGACCACGGAGCGCCTGGTGCGCAGCATCGACCCCGAGCCGATGAAGGTGAACAGCTTCACCAGCAATTTCCTGACCCGCGCGGGTGCCGCTGGCGTTGCCGACCGATCGCGACGTGATCGCCACCGCGATTGAAACCTGCTGGCGGATCGACCCGGCCGAAGCGCGGATGGTAGTGATTCCCAACACCCTGGAGCTCACGACGCTGTGGGTGACCGGTGCGCTGCGCGGGGACGTCGAGAGCCACGGCGAGCTTGCCTTCGAGACGGACTTCCGCGACATTCCATTTGACGCAGCCGGAAACCTGAATCAGGAAGAGCTGTTTCCCGAGAGCCATCGAGCGCGGAGGCCAAGGTCTTGATCCAGGCTGTCGTGTTCGATCTCGACGGGCTGATGTTCGACACCGAGGCCCTGTTCTTTCGCGTCGCCGGCGAGGCACTGGCGGACCGCGGCAAGGCGTTCACGCCCGAGATCATGGCGCGGTTCATTGGCCGCCGCGCCCGTGAGGTTGCTCCGCTCTGGAAGACGCTGGCGGGGGTCGAAGGGCCCGTCGAGGAATTCCTGGCCGACGTCAGGGAGCGATTCTACAACGAAGTGGATACCGCGGTGCACCCGATGCCGGGCCTCTTCGTGCTGCTCGACTTGCTGCACCAGCTCGAGCGCCCGGCCGCGGTGGCGACCTCATCGGGCCACGCCTATGCCGACAGGCTGCTCTCGCGGCACGGCCTCCAGGACCGATTCCCGTTCGTGCTTGCTGCCGAGGACGTCACGCTGGGCAAGCCCGACCCCGAAATCTATCAGCTCGCTGCCGGCAGATTCGGCGTGCCGGCCCGCTCGATGCTCGTGCTCGAGGACAGCCCCGCCGGCGTGGCCGCCGCCAAGGCCGCCGGCTCATTCGCGGTCGGAATTCCCCATGACCACAGCCCCCGAGAGGCTCTCGAGGCCGCCGATCTGATCGTCACGCGGTTGGACGATCCTTCACTTCTTCACCTGATTGCATCTCGAGACGAGAAGCCCTGAACCGATGAGCCACTCCACTCGACCTGGCGGCAGAGATCGCTCCGCGGGAGCCGCGACCGAGCTTTCCGAGCCGGCTTCCACTGGCGGAAGCTCAGACGCTCGCATTCTCGCCTATGTCGTGCCGATGTTCGCCTATCTGGGTCTGACAGCGCTGGAAGGCTACCTGCCGCAGCTTCTGGGCAAGCCGGATGGTGCCGCCACGATCTACCCGATTGCCTACGCCGTCAAGCTCATCGTCGTCGCGCTGCTGGCGTGGCATTATCGCTCGACGTGGAACGATTTCCGGCCTCGTCCTGGGGCCGGCGTGATCGCGCTGGGCGTCATGACGGGCTTGATCGTCTGTGCTGGATGGGTCGGCCTCGACGGGCATTATCCGACGTTCAAGTTTCTGGGGGGAAGCCGGTCGGCGTTTGACCCGTTCGTTCTCGAACCGGTCTGGCGATGGGCCTTTCTGGCCGTGAGGCTCGTCGGGCTGGTTGTGCTTGTGCCCGTGTTCGAGGAGCTTTTCTGGCGATCGTTCTTGATGCGCTGGTTGATCGACAGCGAGTTCACGCGAGTGCCCGTCGGCAAGGTGACTCTGCTCGCGGCGGGCGGCACCTCGGTTTTCTTTGCACTGGCTCATCCCGAATGGCTGCCGGCACTGTTGACGGGTGCCCTGTGGGCGTGGCTGCTGTGGTGGACGAAGTCGCTCTCGGCGTGCCTGATCAGCCACGTCATGGCCAACCTGCTGCTGGGGGTTTATGTCATTGTGACCCACGATTGGAAGTTCTGGTGAGGCGGATGCCTTCACCGTGCCGCAGTGGGCCGTTCGAATGCAACTGTTCCATCAACGACCGTCATCATGACCTTGCTCGCGAGCACACTCGCCGCGTCGGACTTGAAGAGATCGCGGTCGATAATGGTCAAGTCGGCGCGATAACCCGGTTTGAGAATTCCCAGGCGGTCTTCGGCAAATCCCGCATACGCCGCTCCGGCGGTGAATCCGCGCAGCGTCTCTTCGATCGTGAGCTTTTGCTCGGGATGCCATCCGCCGGTGGGTTTGCCGTTGGCCTCTTGCCGGGTGATTCCCGCGTAGATTCCCCAGAACGGGTTCACGATCTCGACGGGGAAATCGCTGCCGTGGGCCAGGATCACTCCCGCCTGGATAAACCATCGCCAGGCATAGGCGCCTGCGACTCGATCTGGTCCCAGCCGCGCATCGGCCCAGCGCAGGTCGTCGCTGGCGTGGGAAGGCTGCATCGAAGCGATCACGCCGAGCCCGGCGAATCGGGCCACGTCCTGCTTCCTTACGACCTGGGCATGCTCGATCCGCAGCCGCGGGTCACGCGCTTCGGGCACGGCCTTGCCGCGGCCGCGTAGGCGTCCAGAACCAGGGCGTTGCCCTTGTCGCCGATGGCATGGGTGCAAATCTGCCAGCCGTTGCGTAGGCCCGCGGTGGTGATCGACTCCAGAAGACCCGGGTTAATCAGAAGCAGGCCGGAATGGTGCGGATCATCGCTGTACGGCTCAAACAGAAGTGCGCCGCGAGCCCATCGCGCCGTCGATGAAGAGCTTGATCGCACGCAACTCGAACCTCGCTTTTTCGAGAGAGGCTGGCGGCCGCCGTTCGGCAAACGTCAGCTCGCCACCCTTCGGCAGCGTCGCCATGCCGTAAATGCGCACGACCAGCTTTCCGTCGCGATCGAGCTGGCGATAGGCATCGGCGATGGCCGGCGAAATGCCCGCGTCGTGCACGGACGTCAAACCTTGTTCGAGCACCACTTTCTGGGCGGCTAGCAAGTGGCTCTTGATATCACCGTGGCCCGCCTGGGTCACTGATCTTGCGATCAGACCCATGGCGCCGTCGATGAAGACGCCGGTTGGATTGCCGCCCGAATCGCGGATGATCTGGCCGCCCGGCGGGGCCTGGGTGTCTTTGGTGATACGCCCCAGCTTCATGGCTGCGGTGCTGGCCCAGCCTGCGTGGCCGTCGACGCGTCTGAGCCACACCGCCCGGCCGGGAGCGGCCCGGTCGAGCAGCTCCGCATTGGGAAACTCTCCTCCCGGCCAGAGGCTCTGGTCCCAGTTCCGGCCGGTGAGCCACGAGCCCGCCGGAATGGCTTCTGCCCGTTCCTTCACCTTGCGCTCGACCTCAGCGAGTGACGCAATTCCTCGTAGATCGAGCTGTTCCTGCATGGCTCCGAGCGAGTCCATGTGGCCGTGCGCGTCGATCAAGCCAGGCAGTGCAAACAGGTCCTGCCGATCGATCACGCGGGTGAGCGGGCCCCGGAAGCGATCGACTTCGGCCATCGTGCCCACCGCTGCGATCGCACCGTCGCGCACGGCAATTGCCTCTGCGGCCGGGAGAGCCGGGTCACCCGTCCAGATGCGTTTGACCCGGATGATCAACGATGCCTGGCCGTCGCGTTGCCTGTGCAACGACCGGCCCGGGAGCCTGGCCTTGGTCTTTGAATCCGCAAGAAGATCTCCGCCTGAGACGAGCGGCTTGCCGTTCACGAAGAGATGCTTCAGACCGGGAGCGAGCTGCGTCGGCCGCTCGAAGGTCGCCGCGTCGCGGAACGTTGCGGGATCAAACACCACGACGTCAGCGATGGCACCCGCTCGGAGGACGCCTCGATCGGGAAGCCCCAGGATCTCGGCGGGAAGCCCGGTGCACGATCGAACGGCCTGTTCGATGGTCATCAGCTTGTCGTCCAGGGCGTAGCGGATCTTGCGCGGAAAGGTGCCGTAAGCTCGCGGGTGAGTGACCTCGCCGGATCGGGCGATGTGGGTCGAGCCGTCGGACGCGGTGGCGACGAACGGCTGTCGCATGACTTCGCGAACGTCGTCCTCGCTCATGCCGAAGCTGATTGCGGCCGCGCCGCCGTGACGCTGGATCTCCAGCACGAGGTCGACCGGCGTCGTTCCTTCTCGGGCGGCGATCGTGGCCAGATCGAGGCCGGCCCAGTCGGGCCGGGGTTGGTAGCGCGCGATCCGAATCGAGCCGCCGCCGTCGCGCTCGAGGAGCTGCTGGTCGATTGAGGCGCGAAGCCTCTTGCCGATGTCTCGGTCGGCCGCGATCCGCGTGAAGTCGGCCGCTGTTCCCTGGAGCGCCCAGTCGGGGACGACCATCGCGCCCAAGCTGGTGCTCGAGGCGATGTACGGGTACTGATCGGCCGTGACGCGCTCGCCCGAGGCGCGGGCTCCGTCGATGCGGCTGATCGCCTGGGTGACCGTGCCCCAGTAGGCTTTGCCGCTGGCCTTCAAGTGCGAGATGTGCACGGGAATTCCAGCTTCCTTGCCGATGGTGATCGCCTCGTCGATCGATTCGGCGAGGTGCGCCCCTTCGCTGCGGATGTGCGAGGCGTAGATTCCACCGTGGCGGGCGGCCTCTTTTGCCAGCTCGATCAGCTCCGGAGTCCTGGCGTATCGGCCCGGCACGTAAATCAATCCGCTCGAGATTCCCCACGCTCCGCTTTCCATCGCCCGGTTGATCAACTGCTTCATCCGCGCCAGCTCGTCACGGCTGGGCGGCCGGTCGGTGTTGCCCATGACGCTCGAGCGCAGTGCCCCGAGCGGAACCAGGTGAATGACGTTGGTGCCCGCCCCGTGCGCATCGATCGCGGTGAAGAACTTGCCGGCGTCGATCACGCCGAGGCCGCAATTGCCGGTGACGATGGTGGTGACACCTTGCGTCACGTAATTCCGGTTGAGGCGCTTTGCCGGGTCGGTGATCGCCGGATCGGAGTGCGTATGCAGGTCAATGAATCCGGGTGCGACGCAGAGCGCCGTGACGTCGATGACCTTGGTGCCCGGGCCGATCTCGAACGAGTCAGCGGCCAGGATCCGCTCGCCGAGGAAAGCCAGGTCGCCGCGCCGCCCTGGAGCCGCCCGTGCCGTCGATCAAGCTCCCGTTGCGCAACACCACATCCGCGATCACGGGTTTATTCGGGCGGTCGGGGGCTTGCGCGGCTGCGACGGCAGGACAAAGCGAAATCGCGACTGCCAAAAAAACGAGTGCGAGCAACTCGAGCCGCGATCGCCGACTGTTCGACCAGACCCTCGACATCAGCAAGACTCCCGCGCTCCAGGTGTTTGCAAGAAGACCAGAGAGAGATGATACTGCCTTGGGCGGGTGGATCGAAACCATGCTGCCCCGCGAGAAGCGAACCCCCCGGGTGAAGCCCGGGCAACAACCTGGAAGGGAGAGCGACATGGAGAGCGATTTGATCGGCCGGCGGAAAGCCCTTGCGCGGCTGGCGTGCACCGGCGCGGCGGCAGTTGGTGTTGCGGGAGTTTCGCGCGCGGTCCGCGGACGGGCCGGCTCGGCCGCCCAAGTCTCGGTGACCATCCTGCTGAACGAGCAGATCGGCACGATCAAGCCGGCGATCTACAGCCAGTTTGCCGAGCACATCGGCGGCGTGATCTATGACGGCATCTGGGTCGGCACGGACTCAAAGGTCGCGAATATCAACGGCATCCGGCGCAAGCTGGTCGACCACGTCAAGCAGCTCGGCCACGTCGTGGTGCGCTGGCCGGGCGGCTGTTTTGCCGACAAGTATCACTGGCGCGACGGCGTCGGGGCTCGTGCGTCGCGGCCGCGGCGATTCGGCCGCTGGCGCGAGGAAACGGAAACGAATCATTTCGGCACGCACGAATTCATTCAGTTCTGTCGTCTCTGCGAGGTCGAGCCCTATTTCGCGGCCAACGTCGGAACCGGTTCGCCGGAGGAGTTCCAGCAGTGGATCGAGTATTGCAACGCACCGGCGGGGTCGACCTCGGTCGCCGATGAACGCACTGTCAATGGCGCGGGCGAGCCGTTCGGGGTGCGGTACTGGGGAGTCGGCAACGAGAGCTGGGGCTGCGGAGGCAACTTCATTCCCGAGGATTACTGCCGCGAGTACCGCAAATTCACGGAATGGCTGCCGAAATATGGCGTTCCGCTCTACCTGATCGCCGCCGGCCCCAACGGCAATGACCGCGACTGGACACGGCGTTTTTTCGCGAAGTGGAACGACGGCCAGCATGCTCCGATCCAGGGATGGGCGCCGCACTACTATTGTGGAACAACCGGGCATGCCCTCAAGTTCAATCAAGATCAATGGTATGAGCAGCTTCACAAGGCGAACCGGATGGAGACGCTCATCACCGATCAATGGGCCGCGCTGGGCGAAGTCGACACGAAGCACACCATCAAGCTGGTGATCGACGAATGGGGAAGCTGGCATCCCGAGGGAACCGAGATCAACAAGCGCCATCTCTTCGAGCAGATGGGCACGCTGCGCGACGCCCTGGTGGCGGCGATTTCGCTGGACACGTTCAACCGTCATGCCGAAAAGGTGGATATGGCCAACGTGGCTCAGCTCGTCAACAACCTGCACTCGCTGTTTCTGGCCGACGGCGACAACTTCGTCGCGACGCCTACGTTTCATGTTTATACGATGTATCGTCCGCATCATGGGGCCAAGGGAGTGCGGTTGGTCACTGAAGCGCCTGACGTGGCCTTCCAATCGGGCGGCCCTGGAGGGCAGATCTTCCGGGTCGGGGGTTCAGCGTCGGTGACCGGAACCAAATCGGCCACCGTGACACTGGTGCACACACACGCCACCGAGCCGGCCGAGGTGGTGGTTCGGCTGAAAGGTGGGCGCGCCTCAGGAGCGACGCAGACCGTGCTGACCCACGAGCAATTGAACGCTCATAACACGTTTTCGCAGCCGGACACTGTCTTGCCCCGCCCGGCCATGCAAGCCCCGCGAGCAAGCGGCGAAGAAATCCGCTGCGTGCTGCCGCCGGCTTCGGTCAACCGGGTGGATATCCAGCTTGGTTGAGCATCATGACGGTGTTGGTGAACTTATTCGCACTGAGGGCACGCTGGTGTGAGTGGCCGTATGCGACACACCGCTGGAATCGACCGGAGGGATGTTCCGTGATCAAGAAACTCGTGTCGATCGGCGGTGAGCTTGGCCTGGTATTGGAGCCGTCGCTGTTGCGCAATCGGCATGGATGCGCACACACTCTTGGAGGTGACGACAGAGGCGCGCACCCTGATCGTCCGCCCGGCGGAAGCGAACCAAGATGAACGCGCAGTCGAGGTGGCCGAGCGTGTGATGACTGTCCACGATGAGACCCTCAACCTGCTCGCCCGGTGACACGTTCCTGCGCGAATCGACTATGCCGCGCTCCTGAAATCCGCGCCAACAGGATGTTTTTAACCGGTTTCTATGCAGCAGGTTACAACGTCCGAAAGGCGTCCAGTCGTCGCCATAGAAGAGTCGCTCTTGACACAAACCGTCCAGCCGGTATAGTTGGTGTACCGACTGGACGGTATAGGTTGAATCGCAAGTCGGTGCTTGAGGATGAGACATGTCTCGTACGGTCGTCTCGACATTGAACGCGAGTCTCGCGGCCGACGCTCCGCTTTCGAGCCGTGAGCGCCTCATGGTCGCCGCGGTGCAGGTCGCGCTTGGCGAGGGAATTTCGGCCATGACGCTGGACGCGGTGGCCAAGCAAGCGGGCGTGAGTAAGGGGGGGCTGCTCTACCACTTCGCGTCCAAGGATGAGCTGCTCGCCGCGATGCTGGCGCACCATGCGGACGAGATTCAAAAGAAGATCGAGTCGCGAATGGCATTGGACCCCAATCCGCAGGGGCGGTGGTTCCGCGCTCTGGTGCAGACCATTACCGGAGCCGATGGACCGTGTGCGGGGCTTCCGGAAATGCCGCGATTCATGATCGCCATGCTGGCCGCGTCGGTGACCAACCCGCGGTTGCTCGACCCGATTCGCGAGCGACTGAAAGTGGTGCGCGAGCGATTGCTCGAAGAAGGGCCGAATGGCCTGCGCCAGGTCGCGCTCTGGCCGGCGGTTTTCGGCCTCAATCTCTGGCGCCACCTGGGTGTGCTCGACGACGACGATCCGGTCAGGCAAATGATCGTCGCCGAGCTGCTCAAGCTCGCCGAAAGCGAAATGTAGGGTCCGCCATTGCGGACCATTCCCTGGTTCATTAGACGGTCCGCAATGGCGGACCCTACGGACAAAGTCCGCTGTATTTCGTGTTGGTGGACACGCTCGGAGGACCTGATTCGATGGCAATCGCTGAAGCGGTCAAACCGGCGCAGGAGCAGGGCGTTTCGGCCCGCCCGCGCACTCGAAAGAAGCCGGCACGTCACCGCTGGCTCTGGCTGTTTTTGCCGCTGCTCGCGGCGGGCGCCGCCTGGGGTGCCACCAGGGTGGCGCCGCTGCTCAAGCCGACTGAGGCGCTCGTCGAGCCGCGGCCGATTCCCATCGGCGTGAGCGCCCTCGGCCGGCTGGCACCGCATGGCGAGGTGATCAAGATCGCGCCGGTCAGCGGCTCGGAAGGTGGACGCGTCGATCGCCTGCTTGTCAGTGTGGGCGACTGGGTACAGGCGGGGCAGGTGATTGCGGTTCTCGATCCCTACCGTCGCCGCGAGGCCTCGGTCCAGAAGGCACAGGCCGAGGTCGGCGTCGCTCGCGCCAAACTGGCGCAAGTGCTGGCCGGCCCGAAGCGCGAGGAAGTCGAGGCGAAGGAAGCGCTCATCAAGAAATGGGAAGCCGAAGTGCGCGGGGCCGAGCGCGACCTGGGACGTGCGTCCGTTCTGCTCAAGCGCGCGGCCGGCTCGCGCAGGATTTTGACGACGAGACACTGAAGTACGAGACAGCCCGCGAGTCGCTCGACCAGGCCAAATGCGACCTCGCTGCTCTCAAGGCGATCAAGCCGGCCGACGTCAAGGTCGCCGAAGCGGAGCTGGTGCAGGCCCAGGCCGGGCTCGAGCTCGCCCGCGCCGACCTCGAAGCCGCCGAAGTTCGCTCGCCGATCAAAGGGCAAGTCCTGCGCATCCACGTCTGGCCGGGCGAGCGCGTGGCCGACCAGGGAATCGTCGAAATCGGCGACACCCAGGTCATGCATGCGGTCGCCGAGGTTTATGAGCAGGATGTCGCCAGGGTCTCGGTCGGCCAGAAAGCGAAAGTGCGGATTCCCACGCTGGGCGCCGATCTGACCGGCAAAGTCGTCCGCAAGGATCTGGTCGTCAGCCGCAAGGTCGTCTTCAGCAACGACCCTGTCGCCGACATCGACGCACGCGTCGTCGAGGTGCGGATTGAACTAAGCCCGGACGACAGCCGCAGAGTCGCGGCCATCTCCAACGCTCGGGCCGAGGTGACCATCGACACGGGAGATAACGGAAAATGAGAAGCCCGTTCCGGCGCCTTCCGATCGCCTGGCTTCAGCTCACGCACGGACGCACCAAGCTGGTGGCCGCCGTGGTCGGGATCGTATTTGCGGATCTTCTCATGTGGATGCAGCTCGGTTTCCTGGGGGCGGCGCTGGCGAGTGCGACCACCATCCATCGCCAGCTTCGCGGCGACCTGGTCATCATGAACCCGCACACGCACCAGATCACGAGCCCCCAGCCCTTCGCGCGCGGCTCTTGACCCGCGCCAAGGGGCACCCCGATGTCGAGGAAGTCACGCCGCTCTACATGGGAACGGCCAAGTGGAGAGATCCCTGGACAAGGGATAAACAGCCCCTTTTCGTGTATGGCGTCGTTCCCTATGCTCCAGGCATTAGCGCGCCGGGAGTGATGGAAGCCGCCGGCTTGCTGCACGAAACGGATACCTGTCTATTCGACGCGATGTCGCGCAAGGAGTTCGGCCAGGTCGCAGCCAGAGTGGCCGGCGGCGAATTGATCGAGGCCGAGATCAACGGCCTGCGCCGCGTGAAGGTCGTGGGCACCACGAAGATCGGAGCCAACTTCGCTGTCGACGGAAACATGGTCACGAGCGACGTCAACTTCCTGAGGCTGTTCCCGGCACGGCCGCCCGGATCGGTTGACCTGGGCGTCGTGCGGCTGCGGCCGGGCGCACCGGTGCCGCCAGGTGCAGGCCGAGCTGGCGCGGATCTTCGGGCTGGACCTGATGGTGCTCACGGTCCAGCAGATGATGGATCGCGAGACCGAGTTTTTGCTGAAATCCCGCCCTATTAATTTCATCTTCACGCTGGGAGCCGCGGTGGGATTCCTGGTGGGCTTTGCGATCGTTTACCAGGTGCTTTTCACCGACGTCAATAACCACCTGCCGCAATATGCGACGCTCAAGGCGATCGGCTATTCCGATGGTTACTTGCGGCGCATCGTGATGGAAGAATCGCTCATTCTCTCCTTGCTGGGCTATCTGCCCGGTGCGGCGCTGGCGTGGTGCCTTTACGCGTTCGCTGTGAAGGTCACCAACTTGCCGATGAGCATGACGCTGGATCGCGGGCTGTTGATCCTCGCCCTGACGATCGTGATGTGCGGCTTCTCCGGGCTGCTGGCGATGCGCAAGCTGAGCCAGGCCGATCCCGCCGCGGTGTTTTGACCGGAGGTGCGAAGGACATGAACGATCTTCTGTCTGCGACCGAGACCAAGCGAGCCGGTCACGCACGGCCGCACGCGCCGGCCACACACGCGGGGCAACCTCATTCGGTGCACCGTGACATGACGCCTCGCGATGAGCACGAGCCAGCAATTCGAATGCGTGCGCTCGACTATTCGTACGACGAGGGAGGCCGTCCGCACCAGGTGCTCTTCGGCCTGAATCTCGACATTCAGCGCGGGGAAGTCGTGCTCTTGACCGGCCCATCGGGCTGCGGCAAGACGACGCTCCTGACCTTGATCGGCGGACTGCGCAGCGTCGAGACGGGCGAGCTGACGGTGCTTGGCGAGGAGCTGCACGCGTGCGATGTTTCGGATCTGGTGCGGGTGCGGCGATCGATCGGCTTCATTTTCCAGATGCACAACCTGCTCGACTTCCTGACCGCCCGCCAGAATGTGCAAATGGCCTTACAGCTTCATCCCGAGCTGCCTCGCGCGATGATGGAAGAGCGCGCCGCCGAGATTCTTGATTCCGTGGGTCTTTCGCGCTACGTCGACGCGTTTCCCGCGCATCTCTCGGGTGGCCAGAAGCAGCGGGTATCGATCGCCCGGGCGCTGGCGGCGCGTCCCGACCTCATTCTGGCGGATGAGCCGACGTCTGCACTGGACAGCCAGACTGGGCGAGAGGTGGTCGAGATTCTGTTGCGGCTGGCTCGCGAGGAAGGGTGCACCATATTGATGGTCACGCACGACGTCCGCATCGCCGACGTTGCCGATCGGGTGATCCAGATGGAAGACGGGCGGATTGTTTCGAAGTAGGTCGGGCTTTAGCCTGACGTTTCACTGACCGAACGTCAGGCTAAAGCCTGACCTACTCGAATCTGTTGCGCGTCACCATCGCGTGGTATGTTGAGCGAACGGAGTCCCGCTTCATCTCGAGAGGAGACACCATGCCACGCACTCGACGATCGTTTCTGGGTACGGCACTCGGAACCGGAAGCTTGGTTGCGGCCGCGGCACCGGCTCGCGCTGCCGACGATGCCCTGCGTGCAACCTTCGCGAAGATCGACCAGGCCGCGGCCGCCCCGATTCTGGACACCGCGCTCTGGCCCAAGCCCGTCAAGATTGCCTCGATGGAGCTGTTGCGGAACCGGAAGAACTTCCTGGTTCGGGTGCGAACAGCCGACGGTGCCGAAGGAATCGGCGTGCCCAACGCAATGCACTACGTCCACACGTATCCGATCTTCGTCAACCGGGTGGCGCCATTTTTTGTTGGGAAAGATGCGCGGCAGCTCGAAGATCTGCTCTGGGAGCTGTACCGGCATGCGGATAACTACAAGTATCAGGGGCTGGCGCTTTGGGTGTGTGTGGCCGGCGCTGAGTTTGCACTGCTGGATTTGCTGGGGAAGCTGGCGGGCAAGTCGATCGGCGATTTGCTGGGCGGTGTGAGGCAGCGCGAGATCGCGGTCTACACGGCCAGCGGCACCCGCGGAAATACGCCTGAAGCCGAAATTGAGGACCTCAAGAAACTGGTCGCCGAGAGTGGCGCGAAGGCGATCAAGTTCCGCCTGGGCGGCCGGATGAGAAATGACAATGCCGACTCGCTGCCAGGCCGCACCGAGAAGCTGATTCCTCTCGTGCGTGAGACATTCGGCAAGACCCTGACGCTCTATGCCGATTTCGAACAGCTCGTATGACGTGGCGAAAGCGATCGAAATCGGCCGGATGATGGAAGAATATGATTACGGGTTTTATGAAGAGCCGTGCCAGTTCGACCGTTTGGAGGATACGAAGGCGGTTGCCGACGCCCTGAAGATCCCCGTGGCCGCCGGCGAGCAGGAGTTCAGCGAATACCGCTTCCGCTGGACGATCGCCAACCGCGGCGTCGACATCGTGCAGCCCGACCTCCACTACTACGGTGGCTTCATCCGCTCGATGCGGGTAGCGCGTATGGCGCACGCGGCGGGGCTATTGTGCACGCCGCATATGTCGGGGTCTGGGCTGGGGTATCTGGACGCGGCGATCTTCGCATCGTGCATTCCGAATCCGGTGCCGTTCACGGAATTCAAGGGGAATGCCGAGATCCCGGTGAGCAGTGAGACGTCGTCGCTCAAGTGTGAGAACGGGGTGGTCAAGGTGCCGAGTGGGCCGGGGTTCGGCATCACCGTCGATCCTTCGTTCGTTCGCGAGTCGGTCAAGGTGACGACGTTCTGACCAGGCGAATGCAACCGTTGTAGTAGGCACACGCCGTGTGCCGTAACCCATAGTTTTTCCACGCGCGGCGTGCTATGAAGGAGGCGAACGGGTGAGAACGACGCAGTCATTCGCCGATGAATCGAGACGCCTTCGATGCCCAAAGAATTCGAGTTCGACGTTTTTCTGAGCCACAACTCGAAAGACAAGCCGCGGGTGCGGAAGCTGGCGGAGCGGCTGAAGAAGGCCGGGCTGCGAGTCTGGTTCGATGAATGGAGAATCAAGGCAGGCGACGACATCTATCTTGCGATTGAGCGCGGGCTGGAGGCAGCGCGGGTGCAGGTGCTCTGTCTGTCACTGGCGGCGCTGGGGTCGGACTGGGTTACGCTCGAGCGCAGCACGGTCCTGTTCCGCGATCCGACAAATGCGGGCCGCCGCTTTATTCCCCTCCTGCTTGCCAACTGCGAGTTGCCGGACGCGCTCCGGCGCTACAAATATGTGGACTTCCGCCACGATGCAGAGAGGGCGTTCGACGAATTGCTGGCTAGCTGCGGGACTGCAACGCAGCAATCGCCTCCCGTGTCAGATCTCATAGCGACGAAGAAGCCGGCGAAGGAAGCAACGAAGCGTCTAGCGAGGACAAAGGCCAAGCCTGAGCCGCAGCACGAGCAGGCCGAACCGCTGGCCGTGCTGGAATGCAAGCTGACAGGGCACAGGCGACTCGGTCAGTTGTGTGACCGTCAGCCCGGATGGGAAATGGGCGGCATCCGGCTCGCATGACGACACGCTCAAGAACTGGGATCTTGAGAGCGGCGACTGCCGTGCGACAACGGAAAGGCAAACGGATCGAGTCTACTCCGTCGCAATGACGCCGGATGGGAAGCTGATTCTTTCAGGCTGCCGCGACAATTCCGTTCGTCTTTGGGACGCGAGCTCAGGACGGGAATTGGCAAAGCTGGATGGTCACACGGGCCCCGTCTCGTCCGTGGTCGCATTGCAGGACAACGTCCGTGCGCTTTCCGCGGGGGGTTTCGACATGACGCTCCGACTTTGGGACCTCAATTCGCTTTCGTGCATCAAGACCATCGTATGCGGCAGGGAAGAAGCCGACGCTGTCTTTGCCACCGCCGTCAATCGCGAGGGGAACCAAGCGTTGTCCGGCCATCGCGGCGGGGACGTTCGCCTCTGGAGCCTCGAAACGTGTGAGTGCCTGGCGACAATGTTGGGGCATTCCGACAACGTGAGATCCATCCAGGTCACGGCGGACGGTCACTTCGCCGTCTCGGGTTCGGATGACAAGACCGTCAAAGTCTGGGACCTGGAGACGATGATCTGCACTGGGACGTTGGAGGGTCATGAAAAGCCCGTGAATTCGGTCGCCATCTCCGCCGATGGCACCTTGATCGCCTCCACGGGATTTACCGACCGCACGGTTCGCCTTTGGGATTGGAAGTCCGGAGCGTGCCTGCAAGTCATTACGCTCGAAGGGCAAAGCGCGTATCCGCTCTCCGTAGCTTTCGATCCCACAGGTTCGCGTCTCCTGGCGGGCACATATGACGGCGAAATCGACGTGTACCGCCTCAGCGGCGTCCTCCCCGCTCCGCCGGCCGATGCAACCCGCCGCTATCTGAATGCCAAGGTAGTTTTGATCGGCGAGAGTACCGTGGGCAAGACCTCGCTCGCGCATAGATTGGTCGAAGATCGCTAAGTCATCCGCGATCGCACGCATGGCATGAACGTCTGGCGGCTGGATTTGCCGCTCCCGCCCGATGCTACGCTCGAGCGCGAGGCGCTGCTCTGGGACCTCGCCGGCCAAGAGGATTACCGCCTGATTCATCAGCTCTTCTTGGAGGAAACCGCGCTTGCGCTGCTACTGATCAATCCGCGGAAAGACGATTCCTTCGCCCAGGCTGGTGATTGGCTCAAGGCACTGAGGACCGCCACGACCGGGCCTCAGTCAAATCGTGACGCGGACCGGCTGCTGATCTTCTCGCAGGTTGATGTCGGCGGCATGAAGCTGAGCAACGCCAAGATCGAACGATTTCGTGAGGAGCACGGCCTTGCCGGCTGGCTTGCGACCAGTGCCAAGACCGGCGAGAATTGCTCCGACAAGGAAAACGGCGGGAACCCTTCAAAGCTGAAGCTGCTCATCGCCGCGAGCATCCCGTGGAATAAGTTGCCCTGGACGAGTACGCCGCGCCTGCTGGCCGAGCTCAAGAATGCGGTGGTGGCGATGCGCGACAAGTCGGACATTCGATTGCTTCGGTTCGCCGAGCTCGCACAGCGTCTGGAGCAAGCACTTCCCGGCGAAGAATTCAATGAGTCCGACGTGCGAACTGCCGTGACACTGCTGGCCAATCACGGCCTGGCCCGCCCGCTGAAGTTTGGCGATCTCGTGCTGCTGCGCCCGGATCTGCTTAACGGCTACGCCGGGGCAATCATCCGCGCCGCCCGCGCGCACAGCGACGAGATCGGCTGCGTTCTTGAGGCCAACATCTACGACACCAACTTCGATTTCACCGGTGTCGAGCGGCTGAAGCATCGCCCGGATGAAGAACTGCTGCTGCGGGCAATGGTGCAGACCCTCCTCGATCATTCGCTCTGCATTGCTGAGGACACACCGCACGGGCGCCATCTTGTCTTTCCCTCGCAATACCGCCGTGACAAGGATATTCCTCGAGACCCGTATGTCTTCGTCTCTTACACCTTTAGTGGCGAGTGGCAGACCATCTGGACCACGCTCGTGGTGCGCCTTTGGTACAGCCAAGAATTCAAGCACCGTGAATTGTGGCGAAACGCGGCTGAATTCGCGTCCGCAAAAGATCATCCGCTCGGTCTCATGATCAAGAAAGTCGGCGACGGCGAGGCCACGATCAGTCTGTACTTTGAACTGAAGGTTCCGGACGAGTTGAAGGTCCTCTTCATCGAATATGTCCACCGACACTTGGATAGGTACGCCCGCGACGTGCGGAGAGATAGGAGTTATGTTTGCAACGGCTGCGGCCGCCCGCTCAAGGATCTGGATCTCATCCGCGAGTTATTGCAAGAAGGGCAGGCCACAATCGTTTGCCAGAAATGCCGGACTGAGGTCGAGCTCACCGACTTCATTGAGCAGCGTCTGAAGAGCGATCCAGTCGCCCACAAGATTCTTGCGATGGAGGAGACCGCGACGCGTGCGCTCGATACGCAGGCGCTCGAACAAATCCTCATCGGCCACATGCTGGCAATCGCCGGCGAAGCCAACCAGGTCTTTCGACCTGTGACCATGTTCGACTACGGCATTGACGGCGAAGTAGAATTCAAAGACAACGACGGCAACGCGAGCGGCAAAAAGTTCTACGTCCAGCTCAAGAGCGGAAACTCTTACTTGCGCACCCGCAAAGGCGATGGAAGTGAAGTCTTTGACGTGAAGGAAGATCGCCACCTCGAGTACTGGATCAGCCAGCCGGTCGATGTGTATCTCGTCATCCGGCAAACCGACGCCCTGACCCGGGATGAAACCATCCGCTGGATGAACGTGACTCGTTACCTCAAGAGCCGCAAGGACAAGAAGAGCCGGCGGGTCATGGTCGAAGGCGAGAAGCTCGACATGGAGGCGGTTTGGAGAGTGAGGGATGAGTTGTTTCCGCCGAGGCGAGGAAAACGCCGAAGTTAGGAACGCGGAGCGTAGATCACGCGCGGCGGCGGCGTTGACTTGCAGTGCTCATATGGCGGTTTCGGCGCAGACGGCGACGTGTGTTTGTTCACGTCTCGCGCCTTCACCCACAGCGTCGCGCCAATCGCGCCTGAGCATTGTGGCTCGAAACGCGCGAAGCCTGACCTCAAATTTGACGCGGCGACGCGGCGTGACCATAATTAGGGTCACGATGGTACGCAGGCGCCCGTTTTCGCTGATCTTCGACCCGGAAGTCAAACGACACCTACGCGCCATTGAGGCCAAGCATCACTCGTTAATACACGCGGCGATCCACGAGCAACTGCTGTTCGAGCCCGAGACCGAAACGCGAAATCGCAAGCCATTGCAGCGGCCAGTGGCCCTGGGCGCAACCTACGAGCTCCGGTTCGGTCCGGACAACCGGTTCCGCGTGTTCTACGCGGTCGCAGAAGAGGATCGCGAAGTGAGAATCTTGGCCATCGGGGTCAAGGACAGGAACCGACTCGTCATCGGCGGAGAAGAGGTGGAGATATGAAAATCGCATCTGTGGCCGATGTGAAAGCCCACTTCAGCGCGTACATCCGTACGAGCCAAAAAGGGCCCGTTGTGGTCACCCGCAACGGCAAGCCGGTCGCTGTGCTCCTGGCTGTTAGCGATGACGATGAACTGGAACGCCTGTTGATGGCGCATTCGCCGCGACTCCAGGAAATCCTGGCGGCTGCCCGCGGGCGGATCGAGGCCGGGGCCGGCATCCCCGAGGACGAGTTTTGGAAGGACGTGGAGGGAGCCACGGAAACGAAGAAACGTGCTCGCCGGCGATCGAGACCTGCCTGAGCGGTCATAGAGCGAGGATGATCCTCAGAAACCTCAGAGCTTCCCGGCAGCCTCGAGCGCACCTTCCAGCGTCGCAAGGGCCAAGATCAGAGTGAGCGGAGCGTCCTTGAGCGGTACGGCGCCGTAAGTCACGTACCAGTTCGCAGCCCGGTCGTGCTTGGCGTCAATCAGCATTGCGACACCGCCTATCTCCGTCGCGGCGCGCAGGCATCGACGCCCGGCGGCGAAGATCAACCGGCTGTTCATGCCAGTCGGGCAGAGTCATCAGCGTCGCAACATCGCGCGTGCGGCTTTTCGCAGCTTTGCATTGGGTGCAGGGGGGTTTTCCAGCAGGTCCATCACGAGCTTGCTGTCACGGACTGAGAGCTTGATCCGCTCGTGTTCCTTGATCACCGATTCCGCTTCCCGCAGCACGGTACGTAGGATGAACGTGGTCATATCCGTTTGCGCCAGCGCGGCAGCGCGCGATCATGGCCTTGTCGGCCGGCCTGACCCGCAAAGCCACTCGGTTGTTCTCAACGGCTGGTCGAGGCATGACGAGATTCTCCACGTACGTATTGAAAGCGTACATCGCACATTTGGCGGTGTCAAGGCTGCACGCACATCGTGGGAGAGCGTCGCTCGATGCAAGTTTGCGGCCAGGGTCGCGATCTGCGAAGATGAGTTTTGGCAAGATCTGGCCCGAGTCACGGAAGCACCAATGCCCATGTCGTCGTTTCTTTCAAACGGCGGGACAATCTGGAAGCTCGGAGGGGTCGTTGCGCTCCTGGGAGTGATCGTCGGAGTCTTCTCCTTCCCGGGCATTCTTGGTCGGTGGCTCTTGGGCCCGCGGCGAGCGCGTCCCGGTTCCGACATCCTGATGAAAATGGAACTCGAGCTGGCCGACGCGGCTCGAGGCTGTACCCGGACCATCGAGTGCAGCCGTCACGACGTTTGCGCTGGGTGTGCCGGATCGGGGTGGCGCCGGGCGCTTCTATACCGACTTGCTCCGAGTGCAGGGGCCGTGGTGAGATCATCACAATACGTGGATTCTTCCCGGTCGCCGCCCCCTGCCCTACCTGCGCGGGCCAGGGACTCCCGATAACCGACCCCTGTGCCGTGTGCGGAGGATTGGGCGGCATTCCAGGTCTGGCCAGGCTCGAGATTAACGTCCCTCCCGGCGTGGAAAGCGGTATGTGGCTTCAGTTACGCAACCAAGGCGAGCCGGGTAATATTGGAGCCCCACGTGGAAACTTGAGGATCCAACTGCATGTAACGAAACACCCGGTATTCGACCGGCGTCAGAATGACCTCTATTCCCGGGTTGAAGTCACCGCCGCCTCGATGTCAGAGGGCGCCGAAATCCAGGTGCCTACCCTGGATGGAACATGCCCGCTCCGGATCCCGCGGGGCACCCGTAACGGGGACTTGCTCCGCATCAAGAAACGCGGGATGCCCGATATCGGCGGGACTCGCCGAGGCGACATCGTCGTCGAGGTCGTGCTCGAAACTCCGCGCAACTGAATCAAACCTTCCTTTTACGCGATCTGCGCACGCAGCCACCGATCAACGACACACAATACGTATGCTCTCTCTTCGGCCGACAACGCCCTGCCTTTTCGAATGCCGTGCCATTTCTCGAGACAGCCGCGGCAACACGTGGCTGTCGCATGCTGGGCCACGAATACGGGATGATTCCTCATCGGCGTCTGGCGGCCGTCGTTTTCCGGTTCGGCCGCGGCGAGCCGCTGTTCGATGAAATCTCGCGCGTGATCGAGGATCACGTCGAGCCCCTTGCGGTCCAGGTATTCGCGTTCTTTTGCTCGCAAGTGAAACCGGCTGCGAAACTGCGACCGCGCCAGGCGCTCAAAGATTTGGTCGAGGTCACGCATCGCTGAATCGTATCCCAAGATCGCCGATCGGCCCAGTTGTCTGTTATCGTAGGGTTGCAATGGCAACGGATAATCACGACGTGTACGCGACGATGGAATCGGAACTACTCAGCCTTGTGCGGTGCCCCAAGTGCCGATCGGGCTCGCTCACAATCAAGAGTGAGCCCGCGCGCGGCGCCTTGCTCTGCCGCAATTGCAGCGCCGAGTTGCCGATTGTCGACGGAATTCCACGACTTGCAGGCGAGCTCGAATCCTACTCCGCCAGCTTCGGCCGGCAGTGGAATCGCTATGACGTCGTTCGCCCCGAAGAAGACGAAGCGACGTTTCTGGTCAAGACGGGCGTCGCGGCCGGCGAGCTTTCCGGCCGGTTTATTCTCGACGCGGGCTGCGGCGGCGGGCGGTATGCCCGGCTGGCCGGGTCTCACGGTGCAAGGGTCATCGGCGTCGACTTGAGCTCAGCCGTCATGAAAGCGGCACGGCTCTGCGAGGGACTGCCCAATGTGGCCATCCTCCAGGCCGATCTCCTCGACCTTCCGCTGGCCGATGACGCGTTTGACCTTGTTTATTCGATCGGTGTCTTGCACCACACACCAAATCCGCGCCGGGCGTTCTCACAGATCGCCCGCAAGGTCAAGCCGGGCGGGCGACTGGCTGTCTGGCTTTACCGCCGCAACGCGCTGCCTCAGGAATGGCTCAATACCGGGTTGCGGAGTGTGACCACCCGTTTGCCGGCGCGGGTACTCGAGCCCATTTGCGCCGGCCTGGGGGCGATTGGAAGCATTCCGATCTTGAACCGCACGATGAATAAGATCGCCAACTTCTCAAACCATCAAGACTGGACCTTGCGCGTCTGCGACAATTTCGACTGGTACGCCCCACGATACCAGTCACATCATACGATTGATGAGCTCAAGAGCTGGTTTCGCGACGAGGGTTTTGAAGACCTCGTCGAGCTCGAGCCGGCCAAGAACGGGAATGTGTACAACTGGGCGTTTCATCACAATCTGATCATCGGCAGCGGTGTGAACGTGGCGGGCACGAAGGCACGAGAACCGCGATAGGACGCTGCGCACCGTGAAGGATAATGGACTCGAGATGGCGCAACACACGATCATTCTTGCTCACGGGATTCTGGGGTATGGAACGATCCCCGGCGTGTCGTCGCTGTTCAATTATTTCAACGGCGTTGCCGCGCATCTTACGAAGCAAGGCCACACGGTGATCGCCCCGCAGGTGAATCCTGTTGGATCGATCGCCCAGCGCGGTGGGCAGTTGGCGGCTGCAATCCTGGCGGTGCCTCCGTCGTTTGCTCCATTGCATGTGATCGCGCACAGCATGGGCGGGCTCGACGCGAGATATGCGCTTTGCAACGTCGCGCACGTCGCCGAGCGGGTGAAGACGCTGGTCACGATCGGTACGCCGCATCGGGGGTCTCCGGTGGCTGATGCTGTTGCGAATCGCACGGACCCGCTGTTTGCGTACGTTCCGAAGCTGCTTGTCGAGCTTTTCCAGGCGAATGCGGGCGGGCTGCAAGATCTGACGACGGCGGTCGGCAGCCAGTTTGATGATGCGACGCCCGATTCAGACGGTGTGCGGTACATCGAAGTGGCTGGTGATGCGTCTCAAGAGAGCAACGAGCTGTGGCTCTTCAAACTCGCCGCGGCAATTGGGCGGATTCGCGGGGAAGTGAATGACGGTGTCGTGACCAGGTCGTCGGCGCTGCGGCCGGGACGCGAGCACCTGCCTGACTGGCCCGTTGACCACGCCGGGGAGATTGGGTGGAGTCTTGATCCGAAGTCGCTTTTTCGTTTCACACAGCCGCTGTTTGCGCCGCCGGAGCATTTGGCGCGGTATGATGCGATTGTCGCGATGCTTTGAAGCGTGTCCTCGGTTGGGGAGGGCGAGGCTGGGCTGGCAAAAACTCGGCCTTATCGACGCATTTTGCCGTGAACGATTCGACTTGTTCTGTTGCGCGACGGCTTGGTCAGGGTGGCCGCCGGGGTGCACCCCCCTGCCCTGGGCTGTTGAAAAGTGGGGCTTGTTGATCAATTTCGCGGTGAACGAATTGGCGCTTTTTGTTGCGCGACGGTTGCGTTAAGGAGGCCACCGCGATGCACCCCCCCTGGCCCCCCCTTCTAAAGGGGGGGAAGCTTTGCGCAACATACGCTTGGGGAAATCATCGTTCGTTAGATCGCAAGTTTGCAACAGCCCAGCCTCGCACTCCCGACGACGCATACGCTTGGTCCGGAATCGCGTCATTCCTTGCCGGCGCCAATCCGGTTGACTTCGTCCTCCCCCGGCAGCCCGAAGGAATAAAGCACGCCGCTGTACTTCTTGGGGAAGAAGGTCTCGTAGTTGCCAGGATTGAAGAGCGTGTTGCCGGTTCCTACGTAGACTCGGCCTCGCGAGACCGAAGGGCCGGACCAGACCGGGCCGATTTCGATTTCCTTGATCAAGCTGCCCGTGGAAGCGTTTAATACCACGAGCTTTCCGCTGGCCACCGCTGTGAAATAGACGACGCCATTCGCGACGGCGATGCCCGAGGCCACGGGGTCGCCCACGTCTTTATACACAGCCCTCGGCGCAGGACCTCCAATTGTGGCGACCGTCGGGCGCTCGTGACGCCAGCGCTCGGTTTTCGTGTCCAGAGAAATGGCCACAACCCGGCCCGACGTGGGAGGCACACCGCTTGCAACCATCTTTTCCTGCGAGCCTAGCAACAGCGCATCGATCCCATTCGTGAAGATCGTTTGCCCGTCCGTAGCGCAGCCGGTCTGAAGGCCGCCGATGCAGCTTGGCAGGGCGAGCATGCGCCTGTCCGGCTCTGGAGAAAGCGGGAAAGTCGGCGGCCCCGTGTAGATCGGTGTGTGGTCCAGCATCTTGCCGTCGGACGATCGCAGAACATAGAACCCGCCATTCTTGCAACCAGCTCCGACGACCTTCGTGGGCCTGCCTTCGACGCTGATCGTAAAGATCTTGGGTGTGTCACCGATCGATTGATCCTTGTACCGGCCTTCCTTGGGGTCGTACGATCGCATCGAGTTGGACCAGACGTCGCCGGGGTTGATCTGGGTCACCCAGCGCTCTTTCCCGTTCTTGACATCGACCGCGACGATCGCGCACGAGACGCCCGTCGACATCCGCGGATCTTCCGATGTCGGGCGTCTGGGCGCGGTGTTCACATCGGTGCCGAAGAAAATCGTCCCAGATTCCGCGTCGAAGGAAGGCGTGCTCCAGATCGAGCTCGTGCCGGGCCCGTAGTAGAATGTGTGCGGACCCCAGCTATCCGTGATCGTGATCGGCGGATCGAGCTTCTCGGGTTTTTCGCCCAGGTCGTACTTCCAGATGATGCGCCCGGTGCTGGGCTCGAGTGCCAGCACGAAGCCTCGACCGCGGCTCCCGCGATAGAACGGCGAAGCGGCGACAAGCTGTTCGAGCGTGCCGCCAGCCGCGATGATCTTGCCATCCACCATGATCGGCGATGCCATGAACACATTGATCGGGTGCGACCCCGGAAAGTCATTGCCACGCGCGTTAATGCGCCACCGCTCGGCGCCGGTCGCGCGGTCCAGGGCATAGAACCAGCCGCCGACGTCGCCGAAGTAGACGCTGTCTCCGTGTACAAGCGCAGAGGCGAGCACGCCATTTTCGGAGGACTGAAACCGCTCCCCTCCCGGGGCAACACCTTTGCGCAGCTCGGAAGAGGGCTTGCTCGACTTAAAGGCGGGGTTGCGATAGACCCAGCGGACCTTGCCGTCGGGCGTCAGCTTGTAGAAGGCCGGGTCCGTCGCCGTCCCGAAATAGACATATCCGCCCACGACAATCGGGGTCGCGTGAATGGTGCCGAGCTGAATGTCGGAGCCTTCCGGCGGGAACCGCCATTTGAGCTCTAGTTTCGCGGCGTTATCGGCGCCCAGCGCCGTTTCGCCGCGGTTATGCCGCGTGCCGAGCACGTCGCCGTTGTAGGACGTCCAGTCCGCGGAGCCCTCGCTCGCGTCTTGCGCCGTCGGCTTCTTACCCTTCAAGTGCTCGTCAAACCACGCGATCGCCAACTTCTGGGCTTGCGGCCTGGCTTGCATGTAGATTCCGTAATGCGTGATCCCCGGAATGGTGACCAGTTTCTTGGGGCCCTTGGCTCGGTCGAATGCCTTGATCCCGTGGTCCTTGTTGTTGAAGTACTCTTCCTTCTCGGCCAGGATGAAGAGCATGGCGCAGTTCGGTGCCTTCTCGACGTCGTCAACCGGCGCATAGTTGATCATGCGTTCGCTGATCGGTGCGCCGCGCAGCCCCTGGATGACCCGCGTGCCCGGCTCGGGATAACCGGTCTCGCCTCTCGCGCGCCGGGTCGCCTCGCGGAAGGTCTGCGCCTTGAGCACGGGGTTTGAGACGACCCAGCGCGAATCGAGCGCGGGCACCTGGCTCACGGTCGCTTTGACGCGTTCGTCGCGCGCCGCGGCATAGACGACGTGCCCACCCGAATAGCTCGAGCCCCAGAGCCCGATGTGCGCCGGGTCGCACTGAGCATCGCCGGCGACCCAATGGATCGCGTTCATCAAGTCGGTGGTCTGATCGATCGGGTCGACCACCTCGCGCACCTCCTGCACTTCGGCCGTGAAGCGATGATTAGGCTTTTCTTTTGGTGAAGGGCTGGTCAGGACCAGGCGGGCGTCGCTCTCGCCCCAGCCACGGTAGTCGATTGCAACCACGAGATACCCAGCCCGGGCGAAGGCGATTCCTTCCGGGCGCAGGTCTTTGGCGGTTCCGCCCCAGCCATGGCAAAGGACGATCGCCGGCAGCTTCTTGCCATCGAGCGACTTCAGTGAATAGACCTCGGCCGCCATGCGCGTGCCCTCGCTGATGATGCCGGCGGTCCGGAAATGGATGTCTTCCGGTGGGGTGAACGGCGCCGGGGCAGATGCCGTCTGCGCCTGGGCTGCTCGAGCGAGCAGGGTGATGCAGAGGATGAGCGCGGCGAGGCGGGGACGCTGTGTATTCGGCATAGTGCAATCCTTGTTCCCTGATCCTGCAACGTTATTGAGTGCGTTCGTCGCGCAGCCGAAGTTATTCAATGGCAGCTCAGTCGGGAGGCACGTCGTTGGGCGCTGCGATCGACCGTTCGACCCAGTCCGCCGTATCCACGGCGAGGTTTGAGTAAACCACGATCAAGCATAACACCGCGAATATCGAAATGATTGACCAGCGCGGACTTGTCGCCGGGGACGGTTCGGTTGCAGCCGGCTCGGTGCCGGCCGTTTGCCCGGGTTTCCGGCGCGCGAAAACGCGCCTCACGCGCGGTAGGAACATCACGAATAGCAGCACGAACGGCATGAGCCGGCCGGCGAAGAAATCGGCCCACCAGATGGGGTCGACTGGCACGTGAAATCGGAAGTTAAAGACGGTGATGTTCACGCCGATCACCGAGAGGAGCGCGTACCAGCCGATCGCCGCCCATCGTGTTGCGCGCGAGGAGCGCCAGAATCCGAGGGCGAGCAGCGGGTTGATGACGACGGAAAGCGTTTGCCCGACAAAATTCGCGAACGACTCGGTGACTCCCATCTCCCCCATCGTGAGCAGCTCCTGGGTGAGCCGCACCAGCGCTTGAACGCTGATTCCCAGATGAATGAGCGCCGCGATCTTCACCAGGCGGCGGCCGTCGAGACCGATGTCGATGCCGGTGATGTTGTTCGTGCTCGACCGCCGATTCTTGACGAAAACGAGCACGGCGGCCGCCAGGAGCAATGCCGGCAGGGCGTAGAGGTTCCACCATGCCAGGAGCGTCCGAAAATCCCACGCGGCGGGAATGTCACCTTCGGGCATTGGCGTCTCCGATACTGTAGTTCGTGCGAATGACGCGAATATCACGCAGCCGGCACGGAATCGCAAGATCCCAGCAATTTGGTTTCGGTCGGGCGTGTCGCGGGTTATGCTCAGATAGCGGGGCTGCCGGCCGCGCGAGAATCAAACGGGGGGTTTTGATGCCGGACAACGAGCGCTGCCCGACCTGCGGCCGGGAACTGGCTCAAAACACCCCGCCGAGCGAAGCGCCCACGGGTTTGCTGGGGCCGCCGATCGAGAGCGAAGCCGCAAGTCACGCAGACCGCGATCGGTCCGGCGCCCGTTCTGCGCGCGGCGACAAGGATCCCGAAGTTTCCTACCCGATCACGGAAGGCCCGGGATCTCACATCGGCCCATACAAACTCTTGCAGGAAATCGGCGAAGGGGGCATGGGCGTCGTCTACATGGCCGAGCAGGAAAAGCCGGTTCGCCGGCGCGTCGCCCTCAAGATCATCAAGCCCGGGATGGACACGGCTCAGGTGATCGCCCGTTTTGAAGCCGAGCGCCAGGCACTGGCGCTCATGGACCATCAGCACATCGCCAATGTGCTCGATGCCGGCGCCACCGAGACGGGCCGGCCTTACTTCGTCATGGAGCTGGTGCGGGGTGTCCCGATCACCGAGTACTGCGACCACAATCAGCTCACTCCCAAGGAACGCCTCGAGCTGTTTGTCCCCGTGTGCAACGCGATCCAGCACGCACATCAGAAGGGGATCATCCACCGCGACATCAAGCCGTCGAACGTGCTGGTCACGCTCTACGACGGCAAGCCGGTGGCGAAGGTGATTGACTTTGGCGTGGCCAAGGCGACCGACCAGCGGCTGACCGAGCGGACGATGTTCACGCAGTTCGGCCAGATCGTGGGCACGCTGGAATACATGAGCCCCGAGCAGGCCGAGATGGGTGCCCTCGACATCGACTCGCGGAGCGACATTTATTCACTGGGCGTGGTTCTTTACGAGCTATTGACCGGCAGCACGCCGCTTCAGCGCGCCCGGGTGCGGCAAGCGGCCTATGTCGAGATCTTGCGGCGGATTCGCGATGATGACACGCCCAGGCCGAGCACCCGCTTGAGCGAAATGAAAGACTCGCTGGCCACAATCTCGGCGCAGCGGAAGATGGAGCCGGCCAAGCTGGCTCGTCTGGTGCGCGGGGAGCTGGACTGGATTGCGATGCGGGCGCTCGAGAAGGACCGGGTTCGCCGCTACGAGACGGCGAGCGCACTGGCCCGCGACATCCAGCGCTACCTGGCGGGTGATCCCGTCGAAGCGGGGCCGCCCTCGGCCACGTACCGCGTGCGGAAGTTCGCGCGGAAGTATCGGCCCTGGCTCTTCGCCGCGGCGGCATTCGCAGCGCTTCTGGTGGCAGCGACGGCGGTCAGACTGTGGCAGGCGTTCCGCGCAACGCGCGCCGAGCTCGCCGCCCAGGCCGAGCGAAACCGTGCGCTCGAAGCCGAGAAGCTGGCGAACGAGCAGACCGCGCGGGCGCTCAAGGCCGAACAGGTCGCACGTGCGGAGCTCGAGCGCGTCGCGGACCAGGTGCGCCGGATCAAGGAGGCGACGGTCTATCTCAAGAACCATGTTGGGGGCAAGACGCTCGCAACGGGCACAGGGTTTGTCATCGACGTCACACACGACTCGGTTCTGGTGGTGACGAGCCGGCGCGTCGCCGTGCTCGATCCGGACGATGGACCCGAACATGGTGTGCCGCGCGAGCAAGTCGGAGATCGAGGCTGTTTTTCTGAGCGGCCAGGGGCGAGCGCAGGAGGAGACTCTGCCTGCGCGTTTGATTGCCGTCGATCGATCGGACGACCTGGGCACACAACTGGCATTCTTGATGGTCAAGGGGGTGAAGCGTCCACCCACGCCGATCAACGTGCTCAATCGGCTGGACCCAGCTGTGGGTATGACTTACCTGGGCGCGGGTAGCGCGGCGCCTGGCCTGGCTAGGTTGCCCGCAGATGCACAGGGGAATCCGTCAATCACGGTCGTTCGCGGGGCGATTTCGGAGCTGGTGCACGACGAGCGCGGCGGGTTCACGTCGATTCGAATGGACGAGGCCCCCGCAACGGGCGATGGTGCGGGCCCGATCGTCGAGGAGAGGACCGGCACGTTGATCGGCGTCGTGGTGAGCCAGGCGGGCAAGCCGGGTCAATCCAGCCGGGTCATAAGGTATTGTTCGAAGTCGTCAGGTACGGCAAACAGCTCGATAGTCAAAGGCTATCTGCGCCCTCCAGCGGCCGATTGTATTTGATACTGATGCGCCGCCAGGGGCGCGTGACCTGTACAGCAAGCGCTGAGCTGTCGGCTCCGCTGGCGCCAGGCCTGCACGTGGACATGGAGCTGCCAGCAAAGGTCCGGATTGGACTCTCGGCGTCCAATGTCTCGGCCACGCCGTTCACGGCGACGTTCGAGAACTTTGTCTTGCTGGACGACGTGACGATGATTGAGGCGAAGTTTGGAAAGGCGACGAAGTAGCGGGCATGCTTGTGCGCTGTCAGCGGCAGATGAATCCCGTTGTGGCGCCGATACTTCTTGGTTGATTACTGCAATACTTTGTTTGTTACTCTGGTCGCACTCTTGATTCTCCGATACGATCTTGGTGGAGGTCGGTGATGATCGAGCTCGATTCTGAACAGCGGCAGGCAGTGGCGCACGGCGAGCCGGTGCGGATTGTCGATCCGCTCACGCACGATGCCTATGTGCTGGTCCGAGCCGACGTTTACGCGCGGCTTGCGGGGGAGGTGGAACGACCTGCGAGAGAGCCCAATCCCGAAATCCCACCGCTCGTGCTGCAATCGCAAAAGGCGTTCTGGCGCGACTTGCCCGAGCTGCTGAAGATCAAACGGAACCGTAAGAAATGGGCGGCGTACCATGGCGATGAGCGAGTGACCATTACCCGCTCGAGCGTCGACGCCTATCAGGAATGTTTTCGCCGGGGCCTCAAACACGAAGAGTTCTACGTCGGTCAGGTGGAAGCGAATCCGGATGGAATTCCTCCTTGGGGTACGTTCCAATCGGATTGGTCTCTCTTCGAGGCAACCGACGAGATTCCCGCAGACCCCGCATGAAGATCCTCGATCGACTGCCGATACCCGACGAGCACGCGTCGCTACGATTCGGAAATCGCTACATCACGCTCCACCATGACCAGATTCTGGTGTGGATAAGCGTAAGCCTGGGCGGGGTCCACGAGCTTGACGACAAAGCCCCGAGGTTCCCGGCACTACTGGATACAGGGAACAACTTCGACTTCTCCCTGCGAGAGCAACAACTGCGAGATTGGGCCGGGATCGACCCCAGGCTGTTGGTTATCCTCGGCGAGATCGAGATCAATGGCCAGGCGGTATCTCGCCGGCGGGCCACTGTCTGGCTGCACCCCAACATGCCCAACAGCGTGGAAATGGCGATGGACAAGTCGCCGTTCCTGTTGGACATGGCCAAAGGGATCGCCGTCCACCCCGACGATCGGGCTTCTCCCGGCCCGCGGTTGCCGTTGCCGGGACTGCCCGCGTTCCTGAAGAACGATCTTGATCTGTGGCTCGACCCCGATCGGCGGCACATCACGGTGCGATCGCGTGATTGGCGCAGACCGCTGATCCGACTTCTGAGGCGGCTCTAACCGTCCATGCCCGTACCGGCCGGCGAGTCGCATCATCGCGCCGATTCACTATCGCGAGCAGGCATCACCATCTCCTCGTCGATCCCCTCGGGTGCGGGGTGAACCATGCTGGGATCAATCGCCGGGCTGGCCACCCAGACGAAGTGGTTTCCGGACTGCGGCATCAACCCGGGCGCCGTGCGGGGTAGTGGCTGCCGGATGGCCGGGACGACACGCGCTTTGGCGGGAATGAGCGCCTGCCTGATCAGCGGCGAGCCAGGCGCTCTTTTCGCGAGTGCAATTGGTATCGCAAATGCGGTGAAGAGCGAAACGAGGATCACCAGCCGCCAAATGCCAGCCCGCGCGCATTTTTGCCGGGGCAGCGCGGCGAAATCCGGGTCGAATTGGGCCGTAAGCTTCATCGGAGAGCTCCTTGCGTTCGAATGACAGGAATCGGGCAGCCGTAGCAACCAGGAACTCGAAAAGACGCGAACTGGCCATCAACATCAACGTGACAGATCCCTTTCCCTTAGACGGCCCGGAGTCGTTTCTTGTTCCAGCGACTCGAATTCGATACGCTCGACGGTGACTGGCGATGCTCCTTGCCGTTCGGCGGGCGGTCGACTGTCACTCAACGCGGTTTCTCCTGCGCCGGCGGCGTCCGGCCCCGTCTGACCCAGCACCTGTGCGGCTTCGGTCCAGAGCTGGCGCAGCGCGATGTTTTCGGGGGCCTTCTGCTTGGCCCACGCGACGGCCTTGTCGAACCACTTGCGGGACTGGTCCTTGTCGCCTTGCTGCCAGTGCGCCAGCGCCAGCACAAACCAGTTGAAGACGTCGCCGCCGTTCTCGAGCTCCAGACACCACCTGCCGGCCGCCAGCGCCTGGGCCCAGTGCCCCGAACGATACTCGGCCAGCGCCAGCGTCCTGTAGGCGCTTCCCTCCTGGGGCTTGAAGTCGACACCCTTGCGGGCAAGCACCAGGGCTTCGTCGTAATCGCGCTGAGAACGCTTGGGGTAAAGGACCAGAACCCAGGCCAGGTTGCTGTGAGACTCGGGGATATCCGGCTTGAGCCTTAGTGCTTCACGCCAGGCCGCGATCGCCTCGTCCGCCTTGCCCTGGCCAGCCACGAGCAGACCGAGGTTGTAGTGGGCAGCGGCCATTTCGGGCTGCTGGCGGATGGCCTCGCGATACGCGGCGGTCGCTTCCTCTAGTTTCCCTTGCCGCTGCAACGCGTTGCCGAGGTTGTAGTGGACCCCGCGGAAATCGGACTTGATCGTGATCACCTTACGATACGCGGCGATCGCCTCGTCCAGCTTTCCCTGGTCGCTCAGGACGCTGCCGAGGTTCAAATGGGCCGCGGCGAGCTCGGGATTGATCCGGATCGCCTCGCGGAATTCGGCGATCGCCTCCTCGGTCTTTCCCTGCTCGTTCAGTGCGTTGCCGAGGTCGTAGTGCGCTTCGCCCACATCGGGCGTGAGTACAATCGCCTCGCGGTATGCGGCGACGGCTTCCTCCAGCTTCCTCTCGGCTTGCAATGCGAGGCCGGATTGGACCAGTGCGTTGCCGAGGGTGCGCTGGGCCTGCAAGTGATCAGATTTGAGCCGGATCGCCTCGCGGTATGCGGCGATGGCTTCCCGCAGCTTGTCTTGATCTTGCAGGGCGAGGCCGAGGGCGTAGTGACTCTCGGCGAAGCTTGGATCGAGGCGGATTGCGTTGCGGTAGGCGACGATCGCCTCGTCGCGCTTCCCCTGGGCTCGCAGGGCGGTGCCGAGATTGTGGTACGGGTAGGCGAAGTCGGGCTTGAGGCGGATCGCCTCACGCCATGCCGCGATCGCCTCGTCCAGCTTCCCCTCGCGATGCAAGTCGGCGCCGTGGTTGAGAAGGACTTCAGCGCCGTCCGGCCGCTGCCGCGCCGACATGATACCGATCCAGAGACCAGCGAGGAGCAAGACGGCCGCGATTGCAAAAACCAGGATCGGCTTACGGTGCGCGTGCTTTTGAGACGACGAACTGATGGGTGGGATCTCAGTGTTGTCTCCGTGGGTGTCAGCCACGAGGCAGCGCGGACAGGGTCCGGTCGGGGCGTTGGTTGCGAGTGGGGCCCCGCAGCGCGGGCAGGTCGCGTGGTCTGGATCCGCCATCGGGCTGGCCCTCCGGAAGCTGCTTTCATTTAAGTTAGCACGTCCTTGATGACGTGCCCGTGCACGTCCGTGAGGCGCCGTGATGTGCCGTTGTGGTTATAGGTCAACCTGGTGTGATCGAGGCCGAGCAGGTGCAGGATGGTTGCGTGAAAGTCGTGCACGTCGACCACGTTTTCGACGGCCTGGTGGCCGAACTCGTCGGTTGCGCCGAAGCTGAAGCCGTGCTTGACGCCGGCGCCGGCAAGCCAGGCCGTGAAGCCTTTCGGGTTATGGTCACGGCCTTGAGTCCCCTTCTGGAAGGTGGGCATGCGGCCGAACTCGGTGGTCCAGACGACCAGGGTGTCGTCGAGCAGGCCGCGGCTCTTCAAGTCGATCAGGAGGGCCGCCGCGGGCTGGTCCAGGATCGGGGCGTGACGGTTGTAGTCGGATTGAATTCGCCGGTGGCCGTCCCAGTTGAGCACGCCTTCACCCATGGCGAAAGCACCGTTGTAGAGCGTCACGAAGCGCACGCCGCGCTCGAGGAGACGGCGCGCCAGCAAACAGTTCCGGCCGAAGGCGGCGGTGAGGGGGTTTGAGGAATTGAGACCGTAGAGGGCCTGCGTCGCGTTGCTCTCTTGCGAGAGGTTGCCGACTTCAGGAGCGCTTTGCTGCATCCGGCCGGCGAGCTCGTAGGCGGCGATCCTCGCCGAGAGCTCGGCGTCGCCGGGGTTTTGCTTCAGGTGGAGGTCGTTGAGCAAGCTCAGAAAATCACGGGCGGCGAGATCGTCGCCGGGGGAGATCTGTTGCGGCCGTGCCAGATGGCTGATCGGCCGGCCGGCGTTGAACGCGGTCCCCTGGTACACGGCTGGCAGGAAGCCATTCGTCCAGTTGGCCGGGCCTTGCTGTGGGTCGCCGCGGGGGTCGGGGATCGCGACATAAGCGGGCAGGTCCTGGTTCTCGGTGCCGAGCGCGTAACTGACCCACGCGCCAGCGCTGGGAAAGCCCTCGAGGGTGAAGCCCGTGCTCATGAACATTTCGCCGGGACCGTGGGTGTTGGTTTTCGAAGTCAGCGAATGGATGAAACACATTTCGTCGGCGCATTCAGCGAGGTGCGGCAGCAGGTCCGAGACCCACTTGCCGGTCTGGCCGCGCTGCCGGAATTTCCAGGGGCTGCGTGCCAGATTGCCGTTTTCTCCCTGGAATGTGATCAGTTTCTCGACGCCCGGCATGGGTTGGCCGTCGCGCTCTATGAGCGCCGGCTTGAAGTCCCAGGTGTCGAGATGGCTGACGGCGCCCGTGCAGAAGATGTGGAGTACGCAGGTGGCTTTGGCGGGGAAATGAGGGGGCTTCGGTGCCAGCGGGCTGGCGGCGCTGGGCGTGTTGCTTTTCGATTGGGAAGTACCATCGGCGGCAAGGAGCCCGTGTTCGGCAAGCAACACGCCGAGCGCGATCCCGCTCATGCCGGTTGCCATGTGGCCGAGGAAATTGCGGCGGTCGAGGAGGTGGCGGGCCAGGAGTGGGGTTTGTTGATCGGGCATGGACGTTCATTTCCTAGCTGGGCGGCAGCGTTTCGGGCGAATCGAGGATCACCGGTCGTAGCCCTTTGTCACGGACTCGTAGAAAAGGGTGGCTATCTCGCCTTCTCCAATCTCTTCCCAGGCACGTCCTCGCTCGTACGAGAGCTTCAGCGGATCAAGATACTTTGCCCAGCGCCGAAGCGTCGCGAGCGCGTTGTCCGAGTCTCCAGCCTGTCTGGCGGCGATTGCATCTAATAAACCCTGTTCCGCTCCAGGGGTCATCGGCAAACGCGCGCATGGGGGGTCAACGAGCGAGTACAAGTCCTCGGAGAGACCGGTGATTCGCTCCTTCTCGACATCTGAAAGGGCGTGCCACGGTCGTTCGAGGCGATCCCGGATGACGTCTGCTTCCGGCGACTCATCCTGGCCGGCTTCGAAGAGCTCATGAAGCCGGAGCAATCCACGAATGGCTTCGCGGTACACGGGATTGTCTGAAAGCGTCTGTCGGGACACGGTCCATGCCTCGTCGATGACCCAATGAACCCGCGTCTCCGCCAGGTCTGGCTGACACGAGCAATCAATCGGAGCTTGACGCATCGCCCGATGGTCCGCAATGGCGGACCCTACGAATTCTTCAACTCTGACGGCAGTCGACGAGCGGGTCTGACAGCGGATGATTCCAGGCGCGATCGCTCGATTGCTCACTTGCGTTCATTTTCGACCTTCTCCAGACCCTGTCAAGGAACACCACGAAGTCGCTGTAGGTCTGAATCGAAACCGTTTTCAGCTCGCGCTCGAAATCTTCCTCACCGAAGCCATGGGTTGAAGCCAACCTGCACGCCACGATCTCCAATTCTTCGTTTAGCGAGAGCGTCAGGTTGGAGAGTTTCAAATCCGTCTCGAAATTGTCGTCCGGATAGAACAGCTCGCCGCCCAATCGTCGGAATTGTTTCGCCACGACCCGGCGAACCAGGCTGACCAGCACAGGATCGACGCCCTTGAGACTGGGAGACAGATCGATGAATTCCTGATCGGTGAGGCAGCGACGGTTCCTGAGCCGCTGGCGCAGTTCAAGTCGGAGCGTGATGTAACAGGTCCCGATCAACGGAATCAGAACAGCCGTCGAGACACACATTCCCGAGGCCGACGCGATCGCCAGACGCTCCCAGATGTTGCCGCGGGATGACAGAAAGCCGAATGCCAGCATTCCGACCACGCAAGCGATGAGGATCGTCAGAACGCTCTTGAATGCGCGTGACCATATTACTGACATCGCTGGAAGTCTCCTGGTCGACGCAGGTTGTTAACCTCGTGAGGGAAGTCGGCCCGTTGAATCGCGTACGAGTCGATCCGGTCTTCCGGTGCGTTCGGGGATTTCCGAAGTGTCGATTGGTCCATCCATCGCCTTGCGAAGGCGAGCGAGGTCTGCGGCGGTGGCCGGCGGTATTTCTAAGGCGTTCCTTTTGATGATCTTACTCGTTGCTGATTTCTTGCGCATAAATCTCCCTCTCCGAAAACGCTCACCACCGAACCTGATCGAGCAGTGCAATGAGCTTTTGTCCGCGAAGCGGATTCAACCGCGCCGCGTGCGCGACTCGACCAGCGAGGTGCGCCCGGAAGTCGGCGACGGATGATCGGTTTTGGCTGGCCGGACCGTGCTTCACGCAGTTGCACAAGATCGCCTTCAGGCGGTCGTAGTCGTTGCGCGGCATGTTGATTTTCTGATTGATCACAATTCCGGCGGCGCGCTGAGAGACGCCTTGGCGCATGACTCGTGTCTTGCGGTGAGCGATCGCGAGGCCCTCCTCGATGGCGATCGCGGCGACCTGAACGGCGAATCGGCGAATCGAGCGGGCGAAGGTCAGGTCGCCTGAAAACAGCAGGTCGTCTGCGTAGCGGGTGTAGTGCAGCGCCGGCGGCTTTCGAGAGCGCAGCCAGCCGGACATCGAAGCGATAGGCGGCGAGGTTGGCCAGTGCCGGCGAGGTCGGAGAGCCCTGCGGCAAGTGCGGAACGCAGTAAGGGCGCTGGTCTTGCCATGGCATCGTCGGTTGTAGTGACTCGGGCGCGGCACGCCCAACCTGGTTCAAGACCTCGGTGGGCACGGTGTTGGTGCATAGACCCGCCAGGAGCCGGGCGACGGGCTCGGGGTATCCGGCGGTGAGGAAGACCGCGGTCACCCGGGCGCGGGTGATCGATACGAAGAAATCGCGGAGGTCCATCTTGAGCACGATCGGCTGCGCCACGTGAGGTGCGACAAACGTGCTGATCGAGCGGCCGGGGCGAAAACCGTGTGCACTTTCGTGGGGAGGGATGTGCGCCAAGATCGCGTCGAGCACGACTCGCTGAAATTCCTTTAGCCGCGGCTTGGGGGCTTCGATCAGCCGGAATGAGCCCGAGCGCTTGGTGACCCAGCGATAACGGTAGTGCCGCAGCGGCTCGACCCGGCAGGTGCGCTCGCGGCCCTGGATGTCGGCGAACCAGTCGAGGTCGCCGGGGCGATGTTCAAGAAGCCGGCCAGCTCGGCGGACGTGGTGATGGCAGGGACTTTCCAGGATCGAGGCGGGCCAGAGGCCGGAGCCATCACCGGATCAGACCAACGAACAAAGTGCACCTTCAGCGCTCGCGTTTCGTACGCTCGCTGAAATCCCTTATCGTCGCGCAGGAATGCGACGAGCTGCGGTGAACGAATTCGCTCGCGACCCGGAAATTGAGCGTGGATTCTGGCGGCGAGCGGCGGTAGCCAGCGGTATCGGCGCCCCAGAACCAAACCGGCGCGCTCAACCAAGCCGTCGACGGACCACGGTCCGGCGAGGAACGCCTGCGCCAGGTATTCCATCAGCGAGTCGCAAGATGTTTTGACTTTCATGGGGTGAAGTGGTGGCGGCTCCAACCCGTCTTGTCCGGCGTGATGGGTCGTGCGCGACGAGCGCACCAAGCATCACGCGCTGAAATGAACCGCTAACGTTCGCCCCCGGGGTAGCCCCGGAGCGTCGAGAAAACCGCCAGAGACGGCCTCTCCACATGCTTGGAGCATCGCCACCACTACCCGTCAACTAGAACATATCCATCATCGATTCGCCACCGTGGGCTGGATCGATCACGTTCTCGATCTTGGCCGAAACGAGCAATCTTCCCACAGTGGCTGTCTCGATTGTTTTCCAGCCTCAATAAAGATCCCGCTCAGGGAATGTAAATGAACTCATTTGCATTGTACAGCGCCCGGCAGAGCGCTATCGCTCCGTGCGACTGAATCAGCGAAACGGCAGCGGTGAGCTCGGGCTCGGTCGGGCTGCGGCCGAACGTGAGGCGGAATGGCGCTGGGCCTCCTGAGCGGGATCGGGCCCTGCTTCATTCTGAAGACGCTGGGCGAAGAACGCGGACTGGCGGATCATGAAATCGCTGTTGAGCAGGTTCAGGGCCTGGAGCGCCGTGGTCGAGACGTTGCGCCTGGGGACGGCGAGTGCGGCGTCGGGGCAGTCGAAGGCGCCGAAGGTCGGGTCGGGCTGGCTGCGGGGCTTGAACTGATAGACCATGCGGCGAAAGGCGTCGCCGGCCAGCTCGGCCCGGGGCTTGTAGATCGCGACGTAGTTGGTGTTCTTCTCCCAGACGTTGTAGCCGGGGCCGCCCATTCGGGTGTCGAGCTTGCCGCTCGACGACAAGATCGCGTCGCGAATCGACTCGGCCTCGAGGCGGCGCGGAGTCACCCGCCAGAGCAGGCGGTTGTCGCGATCGATGGCGTGTGCGTTGGGGTTGAGACCACTCGACTGGCGATAGGTCGCCGAGGTGACGATCAGGCGATGGATCGGTTTTAACCGCCAGCCGCCTTCGACGTACCGAGCCGCCAGCCAGTCGAGCAGCTCTGGGTGCGAGGGGGTGCGCCGTTGAAGCCGAAGTCGCTGGGCGTGGCCACGATTCCCTTGCCGAAATGGTAGTGCCAGACGCGATTGACCATGACTCGCGCCGGCAAGGGATTGGCCGGATTGGCAAGCCAGCGCGCCAGCTCTGCTCGCCTTGATGACTCGGAGGATTGCGCGTCGAGGACAAGCTTCGAAGGGAGAATTGCCATTGTGGCGGGCGGAACTTCCGGGCCCTTCCGGGTGGGATCGCCGCGCAAGAGCACGTAGCTCTTGCCGGGCTGGCTGAACGTGCCTGCGTAGACCTTCATCGACGGGCTCAGCTCGGCGAGGTGGGCGCGGATCTCCGCCTGGCGGCGTGATGAGGGCGGACCGTTCGCTCGCGGCGCTTTGGACCGGGGCCGGCTTGGCCTGGGAACCGAATGGCACGCGGTCGCGCGACGAGGCCACGACCTGCCAGCGGCCAGGCTCGAGAGCTGCTTGCAGCTCGTAATCGATCGCCAGACGATCACGATACGTTTCTTCACGGTCGCGGCCCCAGACGACCCGGTCGATCGTCACGGCTTTCGGCCACGCGAGCGTGATGCTCCCCTTGCCGCGCTCGCTGGAGATCCAGCTATGACTGTTGCCGATGAGTCCGTCGTTCAGGTGCGCGATTTTATGGATCGGCGCATTGGGATATTCTGAAGATGCCGTGGCCCGGCCGCCTGCGCTGGCCGCGGCGACATTTCGCGGCGGCGGGCTGGCGCCGCCGGCGCCGGGCAACGCGGCAGAGTAGACCTCGACCTCGTCCAGGCAAGGCTCGGTCTGGTCGTTCGTGGCCCGGATTGTAAGGCGCACCATCTTCGCGCGGACGGGTGCAAAGCGGTCGACGTTTCTTCGTGAGCCCACCATCGGGCGGCCGGGCTGCTGGTCGGGCTGGGCCAGTGGCTCGGTGTTATCCAGCTTCAGCTCGATCGACGCCAGCTCGGCCTCGAGAGCGTTTGAGAGCCGCCGGCGCAGTTCCGCGTCGGGCGCGGGCACCTGGCGCTCGGCGTGGTTGACGCCGGCCAGAATGGCTTGCAAACCGTAATAGTCTTTCTGGGTGATCGGATCGAATTTGTGGTCGTGACACCGCGCGCATTGCAGCGTGAGGCCCAGGAATGTCGTGCCGGTCGCCGTGATCATGTCGTCGAGGTCGTCGGCGCGCTGCTGGAGCATGCCCTCGAGCGTCTGGTTGCCGACAACGTCATGTGCGCCGCCGACCAGGAAACCGGTGGCCGAGCGCGTGAGCCAGTCGGCGGCCTGGGTCGATTCGAGCGTATCACCGGCAAGCTGCTCGAGCACGAAGGTTGGAAACGGGGTGTCGCGATTGAACGCGCGGATACAGTAGTCACGGAACGGCCAGGCGCTGGGCCGCGGCAGGTTGGTTTCGTAGCCTTCGCTCTCGCCGAACCGGACGACGTCGAGCCAGTGGCGGCCCCAGCGCTCGCCGTAATGCGGAGAGGCGAGCAGACGATCGACGAGTGACTCAAAAGCGCAGGGGTCGGGGTCGGCGACGAACTGGTCGACGGCTTCGGGGGATGGGGGCAGACCGGTCAGATCGAACGTTAGACGGCGGATGAGCGCCGGCGCGGCGCCTCCTGAGCGGGTGATAGACCGTGCGAGGCGAGCTTGGCCAGAACGAACGCGTCGATCGGGTTCTTGACCCAGGTAGAGCCGGCTGGTCGCGTGGATGGTACGACCACTTTTCGGACTGGCTGGAGCGACCACCAGTCTGGACCGGCGCGCGGCAGCGAGAGGGGCTCGCTCGGGTAAAGCGCTCCGGCGAGAACCCAGGTGCGCAGGGTCTCGATCTGGTCGGGTGGGAGGGGCTTATCAGGGGGCATCTCGCCGCCGGCGATCTTTTCCAGGAGCAAACTCTCATCCAGCGAGCCGGGTACCAGCACGGCGCCGTTCTTGCCACCTTTGAGCGCGGCGGCGCGGCGGCTCAAGTCAAGGCCGCCCTTGGGATGGTCGGGGCCGTGGCACTTGAGACACTGGCTCGTGAGGATCGCCGTCGCCTTCTTGCCGTCGCTCGCGTCGGCGGGCAGCGGCGAGCCTGTCTGCGCATGGCCGATCGCCGGGCAGACGAGCGGCAAGCTCACGAGTGCGATTGCGAGAAACCATTTCAACTGAACTTCCTCCCGATCGATCAAATCGGTGCCTGGGCGAACTCGTCGTCCCGGAGCTTTTGTTGCTGGTGCTCGAGCCAGGATTCGACCTTGGTCCTGGTGGGAAAATCGACGATCATCGGGACCAGGAGCGCGACGGTGACGCAGGCGGGGACTGGGTCTCCCGTCAGGAGGTATGCAACCGCTCCGAAGAAGGCCGCGCCCTCGAGGATGGCTGAGCGGACGATGAGCTGCGTTTGAAACTGCGGAAGCAGCTTGGTACGCAGCTCGTCGGCCGATTCAAGCCCGGGCGCTTGGCCTTGCCGGCGCTCTTGCCGGGCCGCGATGCGGGCGTGGTCGGGGCGACGGACTTGGTTGCGCTCGTGGAGATCAATCGCGGCGCGATCGACGAGAGGAGTATCGCCACAGCGCCTGCGCCGATCGCTGCGTAGGAGAGGATCGTCTGGAACGACCCGTCCGGCACCTGGCCCGCGCCGGCGGGCGGCACTGCGCCAGGGGGCTGGCCGAGTAAGGGTCCGATGAAGAACGCGACGATCAGCAGGGGGATTGGGCCGGCGATCAACGCGCCGGTGATGATCTGCGAGGCAAGGACGACCATCGCGGCTGGGTCTCTGGCTTCCGGATTTGTCATGGGAGTGCTTCCTCGTGTATCCATCCATAACAACAGATAGGCGGTGTAAAAGCAAAGTGGGCACACGTCGTGAAGACGGTCCGCAGTGGCGGACCCTACATGATGCGATTCGGCTTTTGCCTGGCAGTATTCGGGGCTTTTTCGGCTCTAATCATCATGCCAGGCGCCGAGGAGACGACGGACGGTGACGAGCTGGCCCAGGTGGTAGGCATTATGATCGGCGACGAGGAGCGCCTCGCGGAGGATCGTGTGGTTCTGGTCCTGGGCGATCGGTTTGAACAGGTCGGTCGCGGGGTTGGAGACCAGGTCCATCATCGCTTGAAGGTCGGTGCGGAACGCGGCGACGGATTGGTCCCAGGCGCTGGCATCGGGTGGCGCATCGCCCTTGGGCCAGTAGCCGGCGGGGAACTCGGGGGAGACGTGGTTGGGGTCGACGCTGTAGCGGAGAATATCCCACTGGCAAATGCGCAAGTGCTCGACCAGGCGCCACGGGGTGTGCGGCAGGCCGGGGGGCTTCTCGCCTCGAAGCTTGGCGGGTAAGCCGGCGATTGCCTTGTCGAAATCGAGGTGGGCATGACCGCCGCGGAGGAGCTCGAGGAGGTGCGAACGCAGAGCAATGTCGGTCTTCATGGGGGTGGTCGTTGGGTCTTTCGTCATACCTGATTCCGCGATCGGCCAGCTTGGCGGGGCGAACTGAAAGTCTTGACCGCGTGCATTGTATCGGATTGTCGGGCTCAATGCCCCACGTTGGCTGGCGCGTGATCTTCGTTGGTCCGACAGCGCGAGTGGTCGGGCACGGTGAAGCGTTCTGCAGGGCGAGAGGCCAGGCGAGCGCGTCCTCGGCCGCCGCCGCGTCGGGATATGGTAAGATTGAGACCGACTCAGGAGATGCCGCTGAGCTCGGTCATGACTCCGTAGAGGACACACAGGTGGTGCGGACGCGTCGCAACCTAGTTTTGTTGCTCCTCCTCCTGGCCGGGTGCCGTGGCGGCAATGAGCCTTCGGTCGAGATCGTGGTGCCGAAGGGATTCACGGGGAGCGTCTGGATCATGCAGGATCCCGGTGGGCAAGACATTCCTCTGGTGAACAGTCGATACCAGGTGGTGATTCCGGGCGATGGGGTGCTGCGGGTGCGATCCTTGGGGCCGTTTGAGCAGTGGCACGAGTCGTCCGCGCGCTTTGACGATGGCTCGCCGCTACCTGAGGCGTACAATGTGCCTGCGGGCGGGCCGGACGTCGTGGCACTTCGGGGCGGCGACAGCGCGGTCACCCAGCGCGACGGCAAGGATGTGCGCTGGATGAGCTACTTTGTCGGCACGCTAAAGCAGTACAGCAAGCGGCCGTTGATACAGATGCCTCCAGGGGTGGGCGAGTGAGGTCAGGCCGATGGAGAAAGATCACTGTCCTCGATGCGGTGTATCCACTGTAACGACCCGCTCGTTGACCGACAGAAATGGATTTACCCAGACCGCGTGGTATTTCACGCCATCCTGGCATCGTTTCTTATTCTTCCGGTGGAAAAAGGGAGTCTTCATGTACGGCCGCTTCACGTCGTGCCTTTGTTGCGGCCTGGTCTGGACGGAGCTGGAACCGGAGAAGCTCCGCGCGTTCACCGAACGATATGGAAACGCCGAGACGAAGGCCAATCCGGGCGCATTGGTGAAACCAGCGGCAGATGCTGAACTGAGATCGACCGACTAGAGGGTGTCATACAGCGATCCGGCGATTCGCGCACTCCGGCGCGGTTCTCGAGGAGCCTGTCCAATGAAACGAAGAATTGCATTGCAAGTATCACTCGCCTTGATTTTGCCGTTTCCAATTGGCCTGATTACCGAGTGTTGTGGGCAGGACGCCCGGGCGGCGGCGAAGGGCGACAAGTCACTCGAGGCATCACGGTGCGTTTCTGTCTGGTCGAAGAAGCCGAGCGACGAGGGGAACCAACCCGGTCGAGTCGTCCGTTACGGACTCACGTACCAGGATTTTGATCGCCTGGTCTCGACCGTTCCGACGATCAAGAGGGCGCGACCGATCCGCGCGATCCCCAGGCAGATTCGCCACCTCGACAAGTCGGTCGATGGCTACGTGATCGGCACGACGCGCGAGTATGCCGCCTTTGCGCGACTGGAGATCGACCGCGGCCGGTTTTTGACGGAGAACGATAACGCGAAGTATGAGAACTACGCCGTTCTCGGCGCAGCGCGGCGCAGGTTCTCTTCTTTGAGCAAGATCCGGTTGGCCAAACGGTCCAATTCGGCGCTGACTATTACACGGTCGTGGGCGTGGCCAAGCCGAGCGCGGGCAAGAACGGCAAGCGCGATCAGCGTGCCGTGGTGGCTTCTGACATGGACGCATATATTCCTCTCAATACGTGCAGGCTTCGGTTTGGTGCGCGGGTGGTGAACGAACGAGGCGGTGTGCGCGAAGCTGAGGAGTATCAGCTCACGGAGATCGTCGTGCAGGTTGACGACGAGTCCACGCCCGAGGATGCCGCGGCGCTCATCCGATCGACGATCAAGCCGTTCCATCCGAAGGATCTTGTCGGCGTCACGGTGGGAAGGATCGACCGTGAGCGCGCGCCCGTTGAGAGGAAAACGCCGCAGGCGAAGCCGTGACGCAACCATCCTCGAAACGGACTTTCCACCCGTCAAGCGCCGGCACACCGCCGGCATCGAATTCGCCGAGCCAACTCGTGGGCAAGAACGACGTCACCAATCGGGATACGGATAACCGCCCCAAGGTTCTCGGTCGCCGAGGCCAAGCGCCAGGAGAATTCGATCCCAAGGGCCCAGGTCATTCGGATCGAGCTCGGCGAGAATGGCTTGGGATTCGTCGAGGCGCCCACTCCGGAACAACTCGAGCGCGAGCACAAATTGAGCGTCCTTCTGCCTGACGCTCTCCAGAGCGGGATCGCGGGCAACGTCCAGGGCCGCGTCGAATTCACCAAGTACTGCAAGGGTCATGCTCACCTCCTCCAGTTTCGTGCCGGAGCCGGCAATCCGGCGTGCTTCCTGAAGACGGCCTTCAATGCAGAGAGCAATGTGCTCCTCGTCCTGCGCGTAAGACCGCACACGCTCCATGATGTATTCTTTGCAATACGGCGGATGTTGGGCCTCCAACTCGTCGGGGGCGTCTATCTGTCGCAGCCGTTCGGGAATGGTCTTCGGGAGATCGATGTTCGTGATTGCTCCGGACCAGAATGCTTCGTCCGGTGCCTCCCAAAGCAGTTGAGCGGCCCGATCGGCTACACGTTGTTGGCCCAGCACCATCGCTGCGTTCCCCAGAGCGCGAATGCACAACGTGTTATACCGGCGTTCAGCCGCTTCGGCTTCGACGGCAAGGATGGCGGCCTCCAGATGGGCTCGCACAAGCTTCATGGCTGGGGAGTCGAGTTGCATCGGCAGGAGCTCACATCAAGGAGGAAGGGAGGCGACGAGCATCGCGTCCAGAACCGAAAACCGGCGGATGATCAATTTCCGCTCCCCCCGCCCAGAATGCCGCGCTCCAACGAATTTAGCAGCTCGGTCGTCGTTATCGATTCCCTTCGTTGACTCCCGTTCTCTCAATGCGTAAGTCCGCTTCGATTTGCGCCCTGTGAAGCACGGATTGGAGCTCGGCCTCACGGCGTGAAGCCCGCTCGTGTTGCACCACCAGGGCGATGCAACGGGCCGCGATCACGGTCAGGAGCATGAGCGTGCTGAGCCGGAATCGTTTCATGGCATCATGTTGATGATCCAGTAAACGGGTATGCCGCTCGAACCTTTGTGACGATCCTCACATTTGCGGGCCTTTCGCAACACCGGCTTTCGACCTATGCAATATAGTTCACACCATCGCGGCCGGATAGTTCCCATCGCGTTGCGCTGGGATCGATCGTGCAGCTCAGGGGCCGGGGCCGCACGGCGTGTGGCGAGCTAGCCGGATTGTGTTACAATGGTCAGAGGCTTACGGCGATTCGACCACGGCAGCGTTCGGATCAAATCGGACCCTTCCGGTTACTCGGCGGCGGGTTCGCGTTTCGCCGGCATTGCTGGGGAGCTTCACATGAGCATAACCGACGCTGAGCCCCGACTCGCGGAACCTGAAGCCACGCGTCGGTGGCTGCGATTCCGCTCGTGGAAATTTCTGGTTCTCACGTTGGTGTTCGTCGTTGTTTGCGGGACTGGGATTGGCCTCAAGATGCGGATGTTGGCGCTTCCACTATCGTGGACGGCGGATTACGACAGGAAGAGCTACGCCCGAGTTCAGGGCGGGATCGACGCTGACCCGCACCATCTTGTCGACAGACCCTTTGCCGAGGTCAGCAGAGAACTGGGGATGGAGAACGCGCCGTGGGACGACATCATCATGCAACGGCCGACGGGCATGACGCGGATGTACCATTTTCGGGGGTTTCGATTGTACGTCAGCCTGGAGCTGCTGCCGCCGGGCATCACGCCGGAGAGCAGGCAGCAATGGAATACCACACAGGAGGAGCTGGACCGTCATGGCGTGCTCTGGCTGGCGCATGATGCCCCCCCTTTTGTGCTGATCGACGGCATTCAAACTCAGAAGGAGCGGATCGAGACGTACCGGAAGCAGGAGGATGAAATCTGCAGAGAGTTGAATGCGGAGTTGGACCGGAGGAGGCAGGAGGGAGGTCAGTGAAGGGTGTAGCAGTCAGGTGGGATCTTCGCCGAAATGTGGTGGGTGTTCACCCAGAGCGTGCCACATACGGCGCACCCGAATCATTTGCGGCCGATTCATCCGCAACGCCCCGATCGTCGCGCGGCCACCGGCCGTTAACCCGACGATCTCTGTACCGTCGTGGCTCCACGCGAAATGGTCGACCCAATTGTCTTGGTGCGGATGAAACAAAGTCACGCCCGAGGGGCCGCGGCTTGGTCGTGCTGCAAGGTATATTTCGCTCGGGTCTTTAGAGCCGTAAGCTGGTCGACTCGTTCAAGCAGACGATCGAGCTCCGAGACTTCCGAGGGCTCGAGTTGATGTTCGGCATTTCGGGCCAACAGCTCGTCCAAGCGCGCCTGAGCACTAGGCGCCAGCAGACTGTCCGACAGTGCTTCCAGCTCGCCGGTGCTCAAGCCAACCAGTATTTCGGGGTCATTGTTCATCGCGAGATCTCCAGGAATCACAATATCCTCGTACGCAGCGAGCGTTACTTTTTCGCCTTGGCCTTCTCTCGCGCGGCGGCCTCGGCGAGGACCGACTCGGGGTCATCTTTGAACTGGTCGCGGCAGCCGGAGCAGCAGACCCAGTAGGTCTTGCCCTTGTAGCTGACCTCGATCGTGCCGCGGCCCTCGGTAACGATGCAGAGCGGGTACGAATCGCCGGTTGCCAAGGCGACTCCCTCGCGGCTGTAGCCGACCTCGCCGAGCCGGGAGAACGTGTGAACCTCGGGGTCCTCGGCCTCCAGCAGGACGAGCAGGCGGGTGTCGTGCAGCGGGGTGAGCGAGACCCGGCGCACTCCGCCGGCGGGGGCCTTGGCGTCGGCCGTCAGAACTAGCCGCTTCGTGTCCTCCGCCGCCGCGCCGGCGAAGGTGCGGGACGTGCCGTCGGCGAGGGTTGCCTTGAAGACGAACGTGCCGGGCGCCTTGCCCGAGCGAAGCACGCCGGCCTTGAGGTACTTGCCCTTCTTGACCGTCATCTCCAGTCCAGCCGAGTCGCTGGTGAGCTTCCAGGCCCAGTCTGCCGACTCCGTCCACGCCCCGCGCACCCGTCCTCGCTGGACCTGTCCGACCCCGCGCCACGAGCCCACGAGCGGGGCATACGCCTTCAGCGCCTCCTGGTCGGCGCCGGCCCGGCGCGACCTTCTCCTTAGCCTTGTCCTTGTCGTCGACAGCACGAACCGTGACCGCGGCCGACGCCACGACCCCCAGCGCCGCCAACAGGCCGACGCCCGACGAAAGCTTGGCTCTTCGCATCGTGGACTCGCTCCTCTCTGGACCGACCCTCCCGTCCCCGACCATTGTAGGATGAAACCGCGGCCGGAGGCCAGACAATTTGGACTTGGCCATGCCAGCCGACGCGTTTGCCACCGTCCGTTCAACCCGTGGCCGCCCAAGCGCGCATCGGTCACATCGACCGAGTCGGTAGAATATCGCCGACGAAACTCGGTCAATCACGGCTAAGGATTCCATTTCATGCGCACGTCAAAGACCTTGGATAACGGAGGAGTCTTGGTTGTTGGGGCGGGTCCGGTTGGGCTGACCATGGCCGGGGAGCTGGCGCGGCACGGCATCAGGCCGCGGATCATCGACCGGCTGGAGGAGCCCCTGCCCTATTGCCGCGCTATTGGAGTCACGCCGCGGACGCTCGAGGTTTGGGACGACATGGGCGTCGCGCGCGACATGATCGACGCAGGAATCTGGATCGACACGGTGCGGAGCATTTTCAACGGGCAAGTCACGGACTTGACTGACGACTTATCCGATTTACCGTTTGCGAGGCTGGGGCTGCCGCAGAATCATACCGAGCGGCTGCTCACGCGGCACCTGACGGGCTTCGGCATCGAGATCGAGCGCGGGATTTCCCTCGATGGCCTGACGCAAGCGGGGGGGCAAGTGCAAGCGGTGCTGGTCGATGGCAACGGCAAGCGCGAGGAGGCGATCTTCCGGTATGTCGTCGGCTGTGATGGGCGCACAGCGCGCCGTGCAGCGCGCGCTGGGTATTGCCTTCGAAGGGGCGCGATCCCCATGGTCTTCATGCTGGGCGACGTGCAGATCGACTGGTCGCTGCCGCCTGCCGTCATGCTGCGATTCATCCAGATGACCGAAGGCGGTCCGCCGCGTGTTTTCATCGCGGTACCGTTGCCTGAAGAGGGCCGCTATCGCGTTTCCGCCGCCGCACCGCCGAGTCTTGCGGGCGCTGGCGAGGGTACGGGGCATGGGATCCAATCGGAGATAACGCTTCCGGGGATCGAGCACCTTCAGACCGCCGCCGCCGAGCTCTTGGCCGAGAAAGCGGTCTTGAGTGATCTGCGCTGGTCGTCGCTCTTTCGCATCAGCATGCGTCTGGCATCGCACTATCGGCGCGGCAACGCGTTCATTGCCGGCGACGCTGCCCACATCCATCCGCCGACCGGCGGCCAGGGGATGAATACCGGTATCCAGGATGCCTATAACCTCGCGTGGAAGATGGCGCTGGTGTTAAAAGGCGCCGGCCGCGAGAGCTTGCTCGACAGCTACGAGGGAGAGCGCCTGCCGGTCGGCGAGGAGGTGGTCGCCCGCACCAGCCGCTCGATCCGGCGCGAGAACCTGGAATCCGACAACCGGCTTGCCGACACACAGATCCTCATTTCGTACCGCGGCAGTGACTGGATCGAGAATGCGACGAGCGCCGACACCGAATCGATTATTGGTCCGGTCGCCGGCGATCGCGCGCCCGATTGCCAGGGCCTGCGCCGCAACGGGGTGGGATTTCCAGTGCGATTGTTCGACGTGCTTCGTGGCGTTGAGCACGTGCTGGTCGCGTATTGCCCGGCCACAGAAGATGGCTCGCCGCTTGCAGACCTGGCCAAGTTCAGCAAGGAGACCGGCCTGGCCGGCTTGTTGCGAACGGCGGCGATCGTCGCGCCGGGTAAAACGGCGGCGCAGCCTTTCACTGTGCCCGTGTATCAGGATGCAGGCGGCGAGTTCAAGGCGGCGTATGGCTCCAAGCGTTTGGCGATGCTGGTCCGTCCCGACGGGCATCTGGCCTGGCGTGGCGAATCGTGGCGGGAGCCGGCGCTACTCCGTCAACTCGACCGAACGTTTGCGCACGGGACTTTCCGATCTTGATTGCCGCTGCGGCTCGGCGGGAGCCTCGCACTGCCGGTGGAGCGGTCAGGTGGGATCTTCGCCGAGCGCTTCGCGGATTCGGCGGCGGACGCGGCTCGATTCGCTTGCGGAGTGCCTCTGGGTTGAGTCCGCGGGCGGCTGCCAGTTCTTGCCAGCTTACGCCGTCGGCGCGCTCGTTGAGCAGCTTGAGCTCGGACGGCGAGGCGCAGGCTTCGACTCGGGCAAGCTGTTCGCGGATCTCCACAACCCGGGTTGGAGTGGGGCCCGGCTGCGCCAGGTTTTCGAGGGCGGCGGCGGCACCGGCAGCGGGATTGATCCGGGCGAGATCGCGCTTGGCGGCTCTGAGTCTCCGGATCTCGTCGCGCAGGCGATTGCGGCCGACCGTTTTCAAGTAGCCTTCCAGTCCAGCCATGTCGCTGAACTGGACTCGCTCGCCGCGAATCTCGGCGATCACTCTGGCGAATACGGATTGGACCAGGTCTTGACTGTCGATCTGACTTTGAAGGGATCGGATCACCTTCGTGACGCGAAGCACGCGGCGCAGGTGCGGCTCAAAGTGCTTGACAAAGGCGGCTGTGGCGCGCTCGTCTCCCGCCCGAATTGAAGCTAGAAGCTCGCTCAGGGGTGGGAGAGGGGCGTTCGAGGCGTCGGTCATCTGGGTGTTTCCCGATTTCTTTCGCTGCCGGGATTTTTTTGACTTATAATCGTGTCCGCTCCCGGCGCGGTTTGCGTTCTAGCCTATGTTCCTGCCACGTCCGCGGGAACAGTCGATGATGTTGGACGGCCTTGTGTCGCCTTCTGGGAGGTTCGGGAATGTTAACACGTTCCGATCGATGGGCGGGCATCAAGCTGATCGTTTGTCTGGGCGCGCTGGCGGCTTGTGCTTTTCCCGCGTTCGCGGCGGCCGGCGAGCCGCTGCGCTCCGAGATGAAGCACGCCTCGGAGAATCTTCGTGACTACCTGGCCGAGAAGCACATCACGGAAATCGCCATCGGCGACGTGATCAATGCCGACCCGACCTTCCCGAGCACGGCCGGTCCCGGCATCCGAAGGTTATTGTACGAAGAGCTGGAACGCGCCCAGATCAAGGTGAAGATCAAGGCTGCCGTTGGCCTGACCGTGGCGTACCGCGGCAGGAAGATTCCGCTCGAGAACGACCGCCGGGCGGAGAAGCTTGTTGTCGAGCTGCGGTTCACGGCGACGTTCACCAATGATAGCTCACAAGAAGACGCTCTCACGTATCGTGTCAATGACGACGAGGCCATTCGCGTGATTCTTGGTCTCACTGCCGATACCAGAAAGCCCGAGCCGGGCACGGCCGGCGACAAGCCGAATGCGCGCGAACAGCAGATTCTGCTCGCGTTCACGAAGCCGGAGCTCAACCGCGATGGCGCCATCATCCTCGCGGGGGATCAGTCGCCGTTCGGGCTGGAGATCCTGGTCGATGACAAGTCTGTTGCGCCTGAAGATGAAGGAGGGCTCGCTCTGGTTTCCTTGAAGCGAGATCAAACCTACGCGATTCGCGTGATCAATCGATCGCCGCTGGAGATGGCCGTGCGGTTGTGCGTGGACGGGATCAACGTCTTTTCGTTCAGCGAGCTGCGACACGAGGAAGGGCCCGAGAAGGGGTCGCCGCGGTTCGACCTGCTGCTGGTTCCTGCCAAGGAGACCGTGACGATACCGGGGTGGCATCGCACCAATGCAATTTCCGAGAGGTTCAAGATCACCGAGTACGCCAAGACGGCGGCGGCCAGGATGAACAAGACGAGCGACGTGGGAACCATCACGGCGACGTTTTCCGCTGCGTGGGAGAAGAACCCGCCGGATGACGAGCCGGCAGGAGCGCGTGATGTGCCGAGCGCCGGCACGGGATTCGGCGAGCCCACGACCGTGAACTACAAGCCTGTGAAGCGAACGATTGGGGCCGTGCGAGGCTCGATCGCCGTGCGGTACAAGGTGCCTCCCGCTTCCGATTGAGCCAGAGGGAAGCCTGATGGACGATTTCGCTCCGCTGGCGCGTCGCGCTGATGAGACACCCGAGGACTGGGGACTGCGGCTGGTTGGCGATCTGACTGCACGGCATGAGCGCGCTGAGGGCATCCGGGTCGAGAACTTGGTGCGAGGCGTGACGGGCCTGGAGGGCGAAACCGAGGTTGTCCTTGATCTAGTGGTGGGGGAATGGACGCTCCGGCGGCGGGCCGGCGAAGAGGTCGAGCTGAATGAATACACACAGCGGTTTCCGGGAATGGAGCACGAGTTGCGCATGCTCTGGGAGGTCGACCACGAGACTCCGGCGCCGTTCATCGAGCCCTATTCGACGGGCGATCTGAGCCCGGGCTTTCCGGCCTGGTATGGCGGAGCGGCCTCGCTGCCGGCCGCGTTCGGAGAGTTCCGACTGCTCAAGGAGTTTGGCGGAGGGGGCATGGCGCGGGTGTTCCTGGCGGAATCGACAAAGGGGGGAAGGCTGGTCGCGCTCAAGGTACCCAAGCTGCCGCTGGAACAGGATGCGCGGTCGGCCAGGGACCGGGGCTTGCGTCAGAAGCGGTTTGTTCGGGAAGCGAATGTCATGCAGAGGTTGAACCATCCGCGTCTCTGCCGCGCGCTGGAGGTGGGTGAATGCGATGGGCTGCCGTTCTTCACGATGCCGTATTACCCGAGGGGCTCGGTGCTCGAGGAGCTGCGGGCGAGTGGTGCGTTTGCTCAGAACAACGCGGTGCGGCTGGTGGCCGAGGTCGCGCGGGCCATGCAGCATGCGCATGAGCTGGGCATCCTGCACCGCGATCTGAAGCCCTCGAACCTGCTGCGCGATGACGAGGGGCACATTGTCGTTAGCGACTTTGGGCTGGCGATCATGCCCGATGGCGATCAGTCGCGATTGACGAGCTATGGGGTTGCTCCCGGCACACCGCTTTATCTTTCGCCCGAGCAGGTTGCGGGCGAGCGGAAGCTGGGGCCGGCGAGCGACATCTATAGTCTCGGCGTGATTTTTTACGAGCTGCTCACGGGCCGCCCGCCGTTTGACTGGAGCAATTTGAATGTCTTGTTGAGGTCGATCAACGAGGCCGAGCCCTGGCCGCTGAAGGTATTGCGGCCGGAGGTTCCGGGCGCGATTACGGCGATTTGCCACAAGGCTCTGGCGAAGAAGCCGGAGGATCGGCAGCGGTCGATGCAGGAGCTGGCGGATGAGCTGGATAGGTGTTCAAGCGGGGGGTGGACGCCGTCTCAGGAGACGACAGTTTCGACGGTCAAGCCCAAGCCGGAGGTGGTGACGGGTGGGCGCTCGCGCCGAGGTTGGGTTTTGGCGGGCAGTGGCTGCGGCGTTTGGATTGTGGCGGGCAGTTGCTGCGGCGTTCTCGCTTTGGCGGGATACTTTGCGCTCTGGGGCGTGCTCGGAGGTCGTGGGGTCTCGCCCGGACATGAGATGGTCATCGGATTGACCGGGCGGACAACAACGAGTGATTCAGTCTCGCCCACACATGAGAGGGCCGGAGCCGTTGCATCGCAGGCCGGGCGTGCACTCGCTTCGAAGAGGGAGCCGATCGGGCAGCGCGGGTTGATGCAGCGAATGCGCGACGATCTCAAGCAGGTTGCCCCGTCCGATCGGCCGCATGTTCGATATTTTTCGCTGTTGGCGGTGCACGACAATCCGTATATGAGCGATCCGGACTATGCGCTGCATTTTGATGCGCTCAAGCTGATGCTGAGCCGGTTGAGCGGCGGCAAGACTGACGGTAAGGCTTACCCGGTGGATCAGTCTGGTTGCCTGATTCGCGTAGATCTGCGGGATCTCGGCTGGGATGGGGCGGACGACAAATGGGGGGGTGTGCTGAGTGCTGAGCCTTATGGCGTGCGATATGACACGGCAGTGACGGCGGACGGGGAATTGCGGAAGTTGGCGAAAGAGGTTGATGGGCTGGCGCAGGCGGGATTTGATGCGCCGATTGTGAGGGGCGATTGGTTCATCGAGGCGTTAGCGCAGTGCGCCGCGTTCCGAGCATTTAATGAAGACGGCTGGCGCGGATGGGAAGGCGCAGGTGCTGGGCCTGAATGACGCTAAAGCACAGGCTATTGCGCGGGTGGTCGAGCTGTACCGCGGGAATGCGGTTGATGGGCGCGTGGCGGCGGCTGAGCTGGGGCTTGGGGCGGTCGAGAGACTCGATGCTCTGTGGCATCCCGAGCAAGCGGAGCTTCGTCGTGGTCTGGAGCAGCCCATCTCTCGGGGCCGGTGGGCGGGAGAGGAGGGTTCGGCGCTGTTTGCAAGGTACGTCCGCGGGCTGAGGATTGGTATTCCACGGGCGGCGCGGCAATCTGGGCGGCTGCCTGGTGCCGGAGAATCTCGAATTCAGAAGCCGGAATGAACCCAATGCTTGTTGGAGGGAATGGCGCATGCACGCGAAGTACTGGAACTTGCCAGTCACTGCACTCGTCTCGATCGCACTGATAGCGCCCGCTGCCTTCTGCAACGAAGGCCAGGCTGGTGGGAGCCGGCGCCGGAACTGATCGTTGCACTCGGCCACCACGGCCCTGTTAACTCCGTCGTGCTCAGCGGCGACGGCAAGCAGGTGTTCACCGGGTCTGATGACAACACTTCGATTCTGTGGGATACGGAGACGGGCAAGCCCATCCAGACGTTCAAGGGGCATACCAAACCGGTCAACTCCGTGGCGCTCTCCGGCGACGGCAAGCGGGTGCTCACGGGTTCTGATGACAAGACGGCGATTCTATGGGACACGGAGAAGGCCAAGCCGGTCCAGACGTTCAAGGGACACGCCGGAGCGATCAATAGCGTGGCGATCTCTGCGCGTACGGACTTTGCCTTGACCGGGTCCAGCGACGGGACCATCCGCTTCTGGAAACCGGGGCGCGAAGAACCTGTCTGCTCGTTTCTCTCATCCGGATCTGAATGGCTTTCTTGGACGCCCGAGGGTTATTACACGTGCTCTCCCAACGGCGAAAGCCTGATCGCGTGGAAGATCCCAGATCAATCGCCTCGCGGCTACCGGATCGTCGGCCCCGACCAGTTCCGCCAGAAGTTTCGCCGGCCCGATATGTTTCAGCACCTGCTCGAAGAACTGGATCTCAACCGCGCCCTTGCACTCGCAGACCGCGAGAGCGGCCGCGCGGTCGAGGCCGCCACGACGATCGCGCAAGCGCTGCCGCCCAATGTCGCGATCGTCAAGCCCGACCGGGATGGCGAGATCAGCTCGGAGAAATTGACGATCGAGGCACTTGCCTTCAGCGTGGGTGAACACCCCGTGAGGCGAATGCGACTGCTGGTCGATGAGCGGCCCTACGAGGGAAACCTGTCGACGTTCGAGATTAAGGAGCCCAGGCTCGGCAAGGTGACGTGGAAGAAGGAGATAGAGCTGGTTCCAGGCGATCACAAGATCCAGGTTATCGCCGAGGGCATCAGCGAAGGCCGTTCGGAAGTGCTCAGCATCCGCCGCAAGGCCGTTGTCGACACGTTGCCGAAATTGTTCGTGCTTGCCATCGGTGTGAGCGCGTACGAGAAGGAAGACCTTCGGAAGGACGTCTTTTACGCCGCGGCCGATGCGCAAGTTCGCGGATGCGATCGAGCGCTCGAGCAAGCCGCTCTATCGCGAGATTCAGACCGTCACGCTTGTCGACGGGGACGCGACGAGGAGGAAGATCCTCCGCGAGCTGGATCGGCTCAGCTCTCAGTCAACACAGCGCGACGCGGTGATGATCTTCTTTGCGGGCCACGGCAAGCTGGACAATCAGAACAACCTTTATTTCCTTCCCGTCGACACGGACCTCGACGAGCTGGCGTTCACGGGGCTTTCGGAGGGGGATTTCAAGGCGAAGGTCAAGGCCATCGCGGGCCGCGTGATCCTGCTGCTTGATGCGTGCCACTCGGGCAAGCTGATCGAGAATCCGGGCGCGGGGCGGGCGACGGGCTGACTGATCGGCTTTACCGTGACTTGACGTCGAATGAATACGGGCTGGTGATGATGTGCTCGTCGCGGGGACTCGAGAAATCGCTCGAGAGCCCGGCGTACAAGAGTGGGTTTTTCACGGTGGCTGTGGTGGAGGGGCTCGAAGGCAAGGCGCGGAAGTCGGATGATGGAGTGGTGTATTTCAAGGAACTGGATGCTTATGTGACTGAGCGGGTGAAGGACCTGAGCGAGGGGAAGCAGCATCCGCTCACCTCGCCGGCGACGACGATCACGAATATCCCGCTGACGAAACCGTGAGACGGCAGGAAGGCTCGGGCAGTGTTCGGGGATCACGCTCGTCCGCGCAAGTTTGGTGTGCCCCCGTGTTCGCAACCATCAGCATGACTGAAGTTGGGCGCGCACAGGCGATTTCCAATCACGGTCGCATTCTGCCGGAGTACGCCGAGTATGCTCAGAGTGAATCGCAGCTTCGTGAGCTCTTGTGTGCTTGCGTTGATTGCTTCGTCGGCAACGTGGTTCTCGGCCGCGAAAGTGGTCGGCGCCGAAGCAGAGCAGGCTCCGGAACTGGTGCTGCCATTGGGCCACTCTGGAACAGTCCTTTCGGCGGCGATGAGCGGGGATTGCAGGCTCGTTCTCACCGGGTCAGCGGACAACACCGCGATCCTGTGGGATGTCGGGAGTGCCAAGCCCGTCCGGACCTTCAGGGGGCACACCGATGCTGTCAGGTCGGTGGCGATGAGCGGGGATGGCAAGCTTGCTCTTACGGGGTCTCGCGACAAGACCGCGATCTTGTGGGATGCCGAGAGCGCCAAGCCCGTCCGAACCTTCATCGGGCATACCGGCGGAATCAATTCCGTGGCGTTGAGCAGAAACTGCAAGCGCGTCCTTACCGGCTCGGATGACGGGATCGCGATTCTATGGGACGCGGAGACCGCCAAGCCCGTCCAGACCTTCAAGGGGCATACGGGTCTTGTCGAATCGGTGGCGTTGAGCCAGGACGGCAAGCACGTCCTGACGGGATCGACGGACGACACTGCGATCCTGTGGGATGAGGGGACCGGCCGGCGCGTCCAGACCTTCGAGAGACATCTCCAACTCGAGGATTCTCGACCGGATAGACGAACTCCGAGAAGTGCAGCAGCCCCCGCGCTCGTCACGGAGGACCCACGACCCCCCTCGCGCAGGTTGCCAGGGGCCAGGTCCGTGGCTCTGAGCGGGGACGGCAGACTCGTTCTCACCAGCGGGTCATATGACAAGGCCGCGATTCTCTGGGATGCCGCGACCGCACGGTCCGTTCAGGTGTTCAGGTCGGCAATTGACGACCACGGCGCGGTGTTGGGCGCGGATGGCGAGATCGTGAGGCTTATCCGGGAGGACCGGTCCGTTGCGATGAGTGGGGATGGCAGGCTTGTTCTCACGGGGTTAGCCGAGAGGCCCGCGGTCCTCTGGGATGCCGGGACCGCCAAGCCCGTCCGGACCTTCGGGGGGTATTCTGGTAACGTTTCGTTCGTATCGTTGAGCGCGGACGGCAAGCGCGCCCTCACCGGGTCATCCGACTTCGCCACGATCCTGTGGGACACCGATACCGCGACGCCCATTCAGACCTTCAAAGGGCGTGCCGATGAGGTCGCGTCCATGGCATCAAGCGCGGACGGTAAGTGGCTTGTCACGGGGTCGAAAACCGCGATCTTATGGGATGCTGAGACCGCCAAGCCCGTTCAAAACCTCAAGGGGCACGCGCTTGGCGTGGAATCGGTGGCGTGTAGCGGGGATGGCACACGGGTTCTCACCGCGACTTTCGACCGTACTTCGGTTTTGTGGGTCGCCAGGTCCGCCAGGCCGATCCAGACCTTCAAGGGGTCTACCCGAGGCTTCATGTCCGTGGCGCTCAGCGGAGACGGCAGGCGTGTCCTCGCTGGGGGTTGGGACAAGACCGCAATCTTGTGGGACGACGAGACCGGGGTGCCCATCCGGACATTCAAGGGGCATACCGGTCCTGTTACGTCCGTCGCGATGAGCGGAGACGGCAAGCGCTTCCTCACGGGGTCTAGGGACCAAACCGCGATCCTGTGGGATGCCGAGACAGCCAAGGCCCTCCATAGGTACGGGCATTCCACTTCCATTTCATCCGTGGCACTGAGCCGAGACGGCAAGCGCGTGCTCACGGGGTCCTGGGACAAGACCGCGGTTCTCTGGGACGCTCAGACAGCCAAGCCGATCCAGACGTTCAACGGGCATACCGGTTACGTAAGTTCCGTGGCGTTGAGTGCAGATGGAAAGCGAGTCCTCACGGGGTCTTACGACTGGACCGCGATCCTGTGGGATTCCGAGACGGCGAAACCCGTTCAGACCTTCAAGGGACACAATGGGGATATCAGCAGCGTGGCCTTTGTGCTCAATGATTCCTTCGTGATCACTGCCTCGCGGGACAGAACCGTTCGTTTCTGGAGACAGGGCCATGGGCAGCCGATCTTGTCATTGCTCATGGCAGGTGACGACTGGCTGACGTGGACCCCGGAAGGCTACTACAGTTGCTCCCCGAACGGTGAGAATCTGATCGCCTGGAAGATCGCCGACAACTCGCTGCGAGGCTACCGCTTCGTTGGCCCGGAGCAGTTCCGCAAGAAGTTCCGCCGGCCAGATTTGTTCCGACACCTTCTTGGCGAGGTCGACCTGACGCGTGCTCTGGCCAAGGCCGACGTCGAGTCAGGACGGACGGTCGAAGCTCCCACGAACATCGCGCTGGCGCTGCCACCAAACGTCGCGATCGTCAAACCGGATCGGGACGGCGAAACCGGCGGCGAAAAGCTGACCGTCGACTCGCTCGCATTCAGCGTCGGCGATCATCCCGTGACGCGCATGCGCCTGCTCATTGACGGCCGGCCTTACCAGGGAAACCTGTCCACATTCGAAATTCCGGAGCCCAGGCTCGGCAAGGTGCGATGGAGCAAGGAAATCGATCTCGAGCCGGGCGAGCACACGATTCAGGTCATTGCCGAGAGCATCAGCGAAGGCCGCTCGGAGATCCTTCGTGTCCGCCGCAAGGCCGTGGTGGAAACGTTGCCGAGATTGTTCGTGCTGGCGGTGGGCGTGAGCGCCTACCAGAAGGAAGAACTGCTCAAGGATGTGTTTTACGCCGCGGCCGACGCGCGAAGTTTGCGGACACAATTCAGCGATCGAGTAAGCCGCTGTATCGTGAGATCAATGTTGTCATGCTGGTCGATCAGGACGCGACGAAGAGAAACATCCTTCGCGCTCTGGACAAACTGGAAACCCAGTCGACTCAGTGTGATGCCGTGATGATTTTTTTCGCCGGGCACGGCGCGAGGGATCGACAGAATAACTTTTATTTCCTGCCGGTGGACGCGGACACGGAGGAACTGGCATTCACAGCGTTATCGGAAGGGGATTTCAAGGCGAAGGTCAAGGCGATCGCGGGGCGGGTGATCTTGCTTCTTGATGCATGCCACTCGGGCACGCTGATCGAGAATCCCGGACGCGGTGCAGGCGACGGGCTGACTGACCGTCTTTATCTCGATTTGACGTCGAACGAATATGGGCTGGTCATGATGTGCTCTTCGCGGGGGCTGGAGAAATCGCTCGAGAGCCCTGCGCACAAGAGTGGGTTTTTCACCGTGGCGGTGGTCGAGGGGCTCGAAGGCAAGGCGCGGAAGTCGGACGACGGGGCGGTGTATTTCAAGGACCTGGATGCTTATGTGACGGAACGGGTGAAAGACTTGAGCGAGGGAAAGCAGCATCCGCTGAGTTCGCAGGCGACGACGATTACGAATATTCCGCTTTCGAGGCCGTGAGGCCGGCAGACGAGCGGGAGTGGCGGTTCAAGTTGGGCAGCGCGTCGTGGAGACGCTCATAGCCGTTGAGTGCAGAGGAGACCTTCCGTGAGAGACCGACGAATCCGGATCAGGTTCTGGAGTTTAATTGGCAGCTTGGCGGTTGCGGCGCAATTGTGCGGCGACCCTGTTCGTGTCGGCGCTTCGGACCTGGCGCCGGAGCTGCTACTGCCGCTGGGCCATTCTGGTCACGTGAGCTGCGTGGCGCTCTCCGGCGACGGCAAGCTCGCGCTGACCGGATCATACGACAAGACGGCGATACTGTGGGACGTTGATACCGCCAGGGCAATCCATACGTTTACTCATGATGGTTTGGCAATCACTTCGGTGGCGTTGAGTGCTGACGGCACACGTGCGCTCGTGGGCTCGGAACGCACTTTGATCCTCTGGAAGACGACCACCGGGAGGCGCATTCAGAGAATCGCGCGTGATGCACCGATGACACGTGCGTCGATGAGCGAGGACGGGGCGCGGGTGCTCGTGGGCTTTCCGGACACGACCGCGATCTTGTGGGACACAGATACGGCGCGCGAGATCCAAACCTTCAAGGGGCACACGGGGGGAGTGAAGGCTGTCGCTCTCTGCAGTGAAGCCCATCGGGTACTTACGGGCTCAATTGACAAGACGGCGATGATGTGGGACGCCGATTCCGGCCGACCGATCCAGGTTTTCAAGGGGCATACGGGCGCAGTGCATAAAGTCGCTCTAAGCAGTGATGGGAAGCGGGCGCTGACCTACTCTTACGACGATGGCAAGACAATTTTGTGGGACACTGAGACAGGAAAGCCGCTAAGGACACTTCCATATGTCGGGCTTGAGTCTTTGTGTTTCAGCCGTGACGGCCGGAGTTTTCTGTTGTCCGGTATCGGTCGGGTGACTGTTTGGGACACTGGGTCCTCGACGACCGGTCCCAGGAGAGTGTATGTGGGCAGTGCCGCTAACGGCTCTTTTTGCGCAGCTTTCAGCGCCCGAGGCACGGAGGTGCTCGTCGGAAGTTTCAGGTACGGTGCCGTCTTGTGGGACGTCGCGACCGGCAAGCCCGTGAGAACTTTGAAGGGCCGGTTGAGCAGTATCCGGTCGCTTTCTGTGACGAGTGACGGAAGGCGCGCGATAACGGGCTATTGGGATCGAAGCGCCACGTTCTGGGATATCGAATCCGGCCGGCCGATCCGGTCGTTCAACAACCAGTCGGCTGTTACCCGGTCGGAGATGGAGACCTCCCGTCTCCGCCAGGCGCTGAAGGGCGCGTCTGAAAATATTGATTGCGTGGCATTGGTCAGCGACGGCGAGAACTTCCTCACCGGATCTGGCGGGGGCAAGGCGGTTCTCTGGGAGATCAAGTCTGCGTGGCCGCGCCGGACTTTCGCCGGGCATGCGAGCCGAGTGTCAAGTTGCGCGCTCAGTGGCGACGGCAATCGCGCGCTGACCGGCGATTCAGCCGGGACCGCGATTCTGTGGGACGTAGAGACTTCGGCGATCGTCCAGACCTTCAAGGCGCACACCGGGGACATAGGCTCAGTAGCGATGAGTGCGGACGGCACGCGGGTATTGACGGGTTCCTGGGACGGCGCGGCGCTGTGGGATACCAGGACCGGCAACCGAATCCAACGGTATAAATTCAATGACTCATCAGTGCTATCTGCCGGGCTGAGCGCAGACGGGAGGCGGGTGGTCACCTCCTCTGCTCAGTCGGTGTTGTTGTGGGAAGCGGCGACCGGCCGGCTGATCAGGACGCTCGAAGGGCATAAAGATCAAGTCAAGGCTGTCACACTCAGCCGCGACAGTGAACGGGTTCTGACGGGATCGGACGACGGAAGTGTGATGCTGTGGGAGGCTGAAACTGGCCGACCGATCCAGCGTTTCGCCGGTCACACGGGTGACGTCGTTGGGGTCGCGTTCGACGCGAGCGGGTCGCTGATGTTCACTGCCTCAGGGGATGGCACTCTTCGGGTGTGGACCCCCGGGCGAGAGGACCCGATCGCCGCGTTCACCGAGATCGGAATGGAGTGGCTGGCCTGGACCCCAGAGGGATACTACGCGTGCTCGCCCAACGGCGAGAGCCTCGTCGCGTGGAAAGTCTACGGCGACTTCCCCGGCGGCTACCGAATTGTCGGCCCCGACCAGTTTCGCAAGAGATTCTATCGCCCGGATCTCTTCGCGTATCTCTTTCGCGAGCGAGACCTTGCCCGGGCACTTGCCAAGGCGGATGCCGCGACGGGACGGGGCGGAAGTGCTGTCGCTACGATTGCCTCGGCGCAGCCTCCCGTGGTTGCGATTATCAAGCCGGATCGGGACGTCGAGATCGGTGAGGAGCGAATCACCATTGAGTCTCTGGCGTTCAGCGTCGGCGATCATCCGGTGGCGCGGATGCGCCTGCTCGTCGACGGGCGGCCCTACCAGGGAAACCTCGGCTCGTTTGAGGTCCCGAAGCCTGCGCTCGGGAAGGTGCGGTGGAGCAAGGTGATTGATCTCGACCCGGGCGAGCACACGATTCAGGTTATCGCCGAGAGCATCAGCGAAGGGCGATCAGATGTCATCCGCATTCGCCGCAAGGCCGTTGCTCTCAACTTGCCGAAACTGTACGTGCTGGCTGCCGGGGTGAGCGCCTACGAGAAGGAAGCACTTCGCAAGGATGTGTTTTATGCCGCGGCGGATGCGCAAGTTTGCGGACACGATCGAGCGGTCGAGTAAACCGCTCTATCGTGAGATCAATGTGGTCACCCTGGTCGATCGGGATGCCACGAAGAGGAACATCCTGCGTGCCCTGGACAAACTGGAAACCCAGTCGACGCAGCGTGATGCCGTGATGATTTTCTTCGCCGGGCACGGCGCGCGGGATCGACAGAATAACTTCTATTTCCTGCCGGTCGATGCCGACACGGACGAACTGGCATTCACGGGCTTGTCCGAAGGGGATTTCAAGGCGAAGGTCAAGGCGATCGCGGGGCGGGTGATCTTGCTGCTTGATGCCTGCCACTCGGGAACGCTCATTGAAAATCCTGGGCGCGGTGCCGGCGATGGGCTGACAGACCGGCTTTATCTCGATTTGACGTCGAACGAATATGGGCTCGTGATGATGTGCTCGTCGCGGGGGCTGGAGAAGTCGCTCGAGAGCCCGGCTCATAAGAGTGGGTTTTTCACGGTGGCTGTGGTCGAGGGGCTCGAAGGCAAGGCGCGGAAGTCGGATGATGGGGCGGTGTATTTCAAGGAGCTGGATGCTTATGTGACCGAGCGGGTGAAGGAACTGAGCGAGGGAAAGCAGCATCCGCTGACTTTGCAGGCGACGACGATCACGAATATTCCGCTTACCAAGCCGTGACGGTTATTCCCCGGTTCGCCTGGATAACCGGAAGAAGCAATTTAGCTCTCCCCGGGCAAGGAGCCCCGCCTGGCCGCCGCATGGCCCGTTGTCGGGGCGGGATCAGCGCCTGGTTGGTTCGCCGGGTGGTGGGCCGCTTCTCCGGCGCGATGGGTCGCGCCGGCCGCGCCGCGGCGCGCCTAGCGAGTTCAAAAACGCTTCCACCCGCGACCGCTCGAGCTCGGACATCGACCGGAACTTGAGCGCCGAGGTCTTCCCCTGCCCGAGGTGAAGCGCCACCGCCTCCTCCAGGTTCCTCGCCCGCCCGTCGTGAAGATACGGGGCCGTGTCGGGGAACCCCCACAGCGGCGGCGTCCGCCACATCCCGCCAAACGTCGTGGCGCCAAACTCGTCCACTTCTGTGGCGTAGTAGGACCCGGAGTCGCTCAGCTCCACGCCCATGTCATGGAGCAGTAGATCGCTGTAGATTCCCCGGATCGACCCCAAGTTCGCCGTGTGGCAGCTTGCGCAGCCGGCCGAGTGGAACAGCTCGCGGCCTGCGGCGACGGCGGCCGCTTCGCGCGCGTCCCGCGGCTGAGGCGAGACCGGGGGAGGCAAGGTCCGGACGCAGTCGACCAGGGCGGCGCACTCCTGGGCCGTGAGGTCCAGGCCCCTGGCCTTTGCGTCGGGCTCTAGCGGTGAGGCGGCCTGGTGGTGACCGGGGACCTCCAGGCCCAGCTCGTTGGCGCACGCGGTCAGGACGAAGTCCTCAAGACGGGCCACCTGCGCCTTCCAGCCGAACCGGCCCAGCCGCCCGTCCTTCAATCGATGGACCTGGCCCCGCGTCTCAGCCGGTTGATCCGCGCCTCCTGCTCGAGGTCGCTTTCTGACACCCGATCGATCAGGCCGGCCCCGAACAGCGGCGGGGAATTGCGTGCCGTCAACCGGAACGCCACGCGATTCACTCCGAGGCCGTTCTCCACCTCCCGTGCGACGGCCGTTTCCTGCCTTTCCACGGCCTTCCTCGCTCGGATAGGAGCAAACGGGCGCCCGGGCTCCTGGATTCGAAACAGCATCCTGAGGACCTTGTCATGGGGGGGTCCACCATTCGGCGGCCTGACGCGAGCACCGGTGCGGCTTCGACTCAGCATGGTGGAGCGCCAGCCGTTGTAGGCGGCATCGACGCCGAACCGATGGAGGACGGCACTGGTGGCATCGCGGAAGCCCGGATGGACCTTCTCCAGGTCGGCCGTTTCCGCCCTTTGGTCGAATAACACGCCCGACGGGCCGCCACTGCGATTTACGACTACCGTCAAGTCGCCGGAGTAGAGCATGTAGCCGATGCCTGTGACAAGCTGCACGTTCCGGTCGGCGGGCCCGCCGCCGCCCGGTCCCCCCTGGTTGTGGCAGTCGAGGCACGAGCTCGCGTTGTACAAAGGCCCCAGGCCGTCGCCGCCGTGGCAGTTGGGATCGTTGGGCCGCGCCAGGTCCGGGCGAAGAGTTCGCGCCCCACGGAGCGGCCATCTCCCGCCGGAGGATCGGCCGCGCCGGCCGCCGGGAGGACGGGGCCAGGCCGAGCCTCCGCGCGCATCGGGGCTCCCGGGCGATGATCCGCCGCGCCCGCCACCGACCGGGGAGCTGCCGGCGGCCCGGCTGCCGGAGGGAGCCCGTTGTCCCGCGGCGGCTGCGGTGCCCGAGAATCCACGGGGAGGCTCGAAGGTCGGTCCGGGCTGGGGGCCGGGCCTGGGGGCGCGGTCGCGACGATGCTGGCAGCCGCCGGATCTCCCGGAGCGTCACCGCGGGCAGCTCCCGATCCCGGCACCGGTTCGGGGGTGGCGGAGCCGGCGACGGTGGGCGCGCGGCGCAGCCAGGAGCCGACGGCCACGATCAGACCGACTTGCCCGGCGGTTGTCAGACAGATCAGGCCCGCCAGTGCCCACCACGAGGCGCGGGACAGTCGTACACCCGGCGCAGGAGCTTGCATCGGCGGCACACCGCGAGAATTCGCGCCCGTCACAGTCATACCGGAACCCTTCCTCATGATCTTCTTCCTCCTCCGGTCGGTCCGATTCCGATTCCGAAAGGGCCCGTGGCCGCGGCTCAGGTGGCGCGAAGAGCGACCCCGCTCTCGGGACCGCCCGATCCGGGCGTTCCCCAATCCTACTCCGACCATGTGGCAACGGCAATCGAGGTCTGCGGGGCGCCGCGTGCGGTGTAGAGTTGGACCGCGCCAGGATGAAACCCCGGCCGGAAGCCATCCCCCTCGAATTTGAATCGGCGACTCGACCGTGCTCGAATTTCGGCCGGTGGCACGAGACTTTCAAGCAGTAATAGCCAGACGGAAGTGCGCACACTTTGTCCGTACGCCGGCCTAACCCGCCCGGCTTACGGGTTCAAAGCTCGTAACTGAGTCTTGATTGAACATTAACTCGTGTCTTCATATCATAATCGCGTGCGAGCTCAAGTGAGACGGAAGGGGACACGACACCGAAAAAGGTCCCGCTGAGCTGAAGTTCAATGAGCAGTGCTGAAATCCGCGAAGGGGGCGTTTCGACCGGTCTTCCCGTCGACCCCCAGGAACGAATCGGGGCGCTCAAACCCGTGGATACCGCGGCGGATCCGCCTGGTGTCGCCTCGGTCGAGTTGAAGATTCCAGGATACGAGGTTCTGGGTCGCATTCATGACGGGGCCATGGGCGCGGTGTTCAAGGCCCGGCAGATCAGCCTTGACCGGATCGTCGCCATCAAGGTCTTGGGGGCGACCTGGGCGCGCGATGCCGAGCCCGTTGAGCGATTCTGTCGCGAGTCGTTGATCGCCGCGCAACTGTTACACCCTAACATCGTCGCCACCATCGACGCCGGGGTGGCTAGCGGCCGGCCCTACCTGGTCATGGAATACGTCCGGGGATTGACGCTCCACGAGCTCCTCGAGGAGCGGGGGACCTGCGACGAACGAACAGCGCTGCGGATCGTACTGGACATTGCGGGAGCCGTCCGCTTCTTGCACCAGCATGGGCTCACCCACCGCGATATCAAGCCCGCAAACATCATCCTCACGCCGGAGGGCGTGGTGAAGCTGGTCGACCTGGGTTTGGCTCGACCTCTGGGGGACGAGACGTGGGCGGTGGCGGAGGCAGGGATGGCGGTGGGCACGCCTGAGTACATGAGCCCGGAGCAGACGAGGGGGCAGAGCGACCTGGACATTCGAAGCGATCTTTACAATCTTGGTGCCACGATGTTTCACCTCGTCACGGGACGCGTCCCGTATGGGGGCAAGTCCGTCGCCGAGGCCATGCACCGACACGCGAGCGCGCGGATCCCACTGCCGGCGCCGGAGTCGCTCAACGACGCGCTCACCAGCGGCTTGGGCGCCATCGTGCGGAAGTTGATGGCCTGGAACCGCGAGGACCGCTACGGCAGTCCAGACGACCTGATCTTCGACCTCGCGAGGATGCTCCGAGGCGCTCGTCCGCTGATCGCCGAGTTCGCGCCGGAAGCGCTCGCTCCGCTCGCCATTGGTGAGGCCGCGGGCGCGCGCCCGCCCGATGGGGCAGTGCCTCGGCCGAGCTGCGATGCGGACGCCGAGTTCCCGACCGGCGACGCCACCGGCGGTCTGCCCGTCTGGGTTTCGCTTCTCCTGTTCTCGGGCCTGACGCTCTCGCTCTTGATGACCGCCGCCGTCCTGATCGTGGTGTCCGTTTAATCGGCCTGCCCGCGCTACCGCGACGCGAGTTGCGCCACTCCGCGAGCCAGTCTCTCCCCTGTTCCTTCGTCAACGTCGAGAACCGGGCGTCGATGTCCGAGCGTTTCGGCGTGCCTCTCTGTTCGCAGGCGAGCCCCCGGCGCACCATGTCCTCGGATTCGCCGGTCCATTTCCCGGAGGTCAGCCCGTTCGCCAGCGCGGCGAAATACCAGAGCCGCGCATCATTCGGGTAGTTCTGGACGAGAGCGAGAAAAACCTCGCGCCGCTGGGTATTTCCCTTCACGAAACAGAGCGGCGCCGAAGTCCCTGGCGATGTCGGCCGGGTTGACCTGATCGGGCGCGGGCGCGATACGATCGCATCCTTCAAGGCATTCAACGATGCATCGAGCTGCTTTGGTACGGCGGCGACCTCTGTGCGGAGGGCGCTCAGGCCCTTGTCGAGCGCATCGACGCGTTGGCGGAGCGAGTCGAATGTCGCCGGTAGCGGGGAGAGCTTACGGCTCTCTTCGACCAAGTCGTCGATTCTCGTCTGCAGCGGCGCGAGGTCGGGCGGAGCAGGCGCGGGCGACGCTTTGGTCCTTGCGTTCAGGCGGTCTTCGAGCCGGGCGAGCTCGCGGCCGAGCGTGCCGAGCTCCGACTGCACTTCGCCGATGCGCGACGTCAAAGAGTCCACCGCGCTCTTTGAGGCCTTGCCGTCGATCGCACGCACGACTTCGCTCATGGGTGAGTTGGTTGCGGCCGTGGCGGGGGGTTCCGTGCGTGCGGCGCCCTTCCGCGCGGCGGCCCATCCCGCGAGTCCTCCGCCCAGGAAGAACGCGATGTTGCCGGCGATGACCACGAGGACGACCGGGAACGATGCTGGCCGCTCGATCACGACGCGAGGCGAAGCAGGGGCTCCGGCGAGGCGCGCGGGTAGCGGTGCACCGCGAGCAGGCAGCGACTGAGCGCGTCTATCGGGCGCGGGGGATTCCGGGACGTCGAAGAAGTCGGGCGGTAGTCCGCCCGTCGACGAGAGCGTCTCGTCCGCCTCGAGCGGGTTGCGGTTACTCGGGTTTTCTGCCATTGCCCGTCCGCCTTTCGAGACTTGCCCCGGCATTCGATCGTCGCGAGGAAAACCATTCGCATCGTCAACCGGGCGCGCAACGCGTTCCTATCGCCCGGCTAGCCCAATGGCGACTTGCCTGCAAAAGACGTTCCGATTTGCGTGGCCAGGCCCATGGGGATATCTCCCGTGGTCTCATACCGGAGGTCTGGCTAGACTGAACTGCGTGGGGCATCCTTCCGCGTGAGCGGCGTACGTCAACAATGCGCTCCAGCGGACCCGCCGGCGGCGGGCCGCTGATCGTGGGCGTCAGGCGGATATCATCAGGACATGCGAGCGCGAGTACAAGTGATCCGTTGGGCTGAGGTGGTCGTGCCAGCCCTCTACCTACTCGGCTGCATAGCAGGCGGCGCGGTGTTCGGGAGGGCGGGAACCCGCGCCCTTTCGCAATACCCCAGTGTCGCTTTAGTGTTGATCATAGGCGTGGCCATTTTCTGTGGGTTTGGCGGTCTTTGCTGCTTCTGGCTTTTCGCGGACGGTCTCGAATTCGTCGCGCGCGGTTACCGTATTCGGCAACTTCCTCCCAGGGAATACTGGCGGTGGCGGCCTGGCCCGAAGGCGTGGGTCTACGAAGAATGGGCGCCCGAGGGCAGGATTCGCCGGTTGCCATTTGTGCGCGAAGTCCTCGCTGACGGATACCCCGCCCCTATTCGGGTGCATCTCCCAAGTGAAGACTCGTGGGACAGCCAGGCGCCGGCCTGGGCGAGGGGCCGTCGCGCGGCGATCGTAGAACGCATTGCCGAATGCGCCGGACACGGGACGCAGTTTGCGGATCGCGAGGGATCGCCCAACCCAGACGGATTGGAGTCCGCGAAGGCAGACGTCTGATCGCAGCGGACGCAGGATTGAGGATTTGGAAACCCGGGCGATGCATTGGAAACCGGGGGCGAGGTATTGAAACCCAGGGCGATGCATTGGAAGTTGCGATCGGCGGCGATCGTCGAGCCCGGTAAAACGGTGGCGCAGCCTTTCACTGTGCCCGTGTATCAGGATGCAGGCGGCGAGTTCAAGGCGGCGTATGGCCCCAAGCGTTTCGCGATGCTGGTCCGTCCCGACGGGCATCTGGCGTGGCGTGGCGAATTGTGGCGCGAGCCGGCGCTACTCCGTCAACTCGACCGGACGTTTGCGCACGCCGGTGGAGTATGTTGACACCGTTCATGACACCGGCGATCGCCAGGGTCATTACTACAGCGCGACAACCGATCCTTCCCGCCCGTCGCGGCCGCGACGGATCGCCGCCGAGTGTGTTGACACTGCCGATCGCTGGTCTGCTGACAGCGCGGATCCCTACTTGCGATAGACGTCCCTGCGATGCGCAACAGCTAGAACGAGGTTGATCACAGTCCCAAACGAGCCTTCACTTCTTCCCAGGGGATTGTTCCATTTGCCTCAGCATCAGCTAGCGCGGCGTCGGCTATCTCGCGGTCAAGACGATCCTCAAGGCGCGGAGAACTGCCAAATCGTGACCGGAGACGCCCGCGGCCACCTTCTTTCGGTGGCGCTCCAGTATGAATCGCTCGCCCTTGCTCACGGCCTTGCTCATGCTGGCGAAATCCTTACGAGCGAGAGCTGTATCAATCCTGGTCATGGGGCGTTCTCCTATCGAGCACAAAGCGAACATTTTGTACGCACCCACGCCCGGGGCCGCTCGGACCGCTCGCACGGCCCGGTACCCGTGCCAACCTCGCTCCCGGGCGGCCCCGGGCTTTTGCGCATGCGCGGCCGCATGAAACCGAGCATTACACCCTCGGTCGGCAGACCACAGCTCTCTACCTGTTCCGGTGCACGGGGTGTCTAGCCGCCGCCAGGCGCCGCACCGTTGTCACCCCGCTCTACTGACGACGTCGCCGGTTCCATCACTTCCACCAGGGGCATCTCGACCAGATGCGATCCATCGTCATCGTGCACCCACATCGATCGGCCGTTGACATTGCACGAGGCGAGCTCTGGGTGCTTGACGGTAAAGGAGTTCCCGCTTGCCATCTTGATGACGAAGGGAACGAACGGACGAGCCGTGATCATTTCGCGGAGCTGTTCTCGCGTAGCCATGCCTAGATCTCCGGGGGTTCCCCGTGGCCGGTCGGAAACGCGACCGCCCGCTATCAACGAAACGGAGACCTTCCAATGTAAATGATTCCCAAAAGCCGCCGGCCGAGTCAACTCCGAGGCCGCCGTTGAAGCTCGCGTTGACACGCTCCTCACCATCCGAGCCCGGCTCCAAAAGGCCGGTGTCTATCCGGTCTACCTTATGTTCTGCATTCTCGTCACCGTGCGTTCTGCTCGAGTCCTGTCCGCCACACGCCAATCTTGTACATCTGGTCGCCCACGATCAGGCTGCCATCGGGCGCAAAGGCCTGGCACCCGACCCGATTTGTGAGCATGAGCGTGGTCAGCTCCTCAAGTGTCGCGACGTTCCAAAGCTTGACCTTGGGCCCCCCCGTGGTGACCAGTGTCTTACCATCCGGCGACCACGAAAGCCCCCAAATGCTCTCACGCGGGCCAGCGAGATATCCCACCAGCTCGCCCGTCGCTGCCTTCCAAAGTCCAGTACGCATATTCGTATTATCATCAATAGCGAACAGCCCGCCGTCCGGCGAAAAGCCATACCGTCGGAAGCCGAAGGAGCCAAGCCCGGGCCCAGAATACGAGCCGCTCACGACCGCGCGCACAACCTGGGAGTGAACGTCCCAAAGCGTGACGCGGTCTGACTGAATGACGGCCAGGGTCTCGCCATCCGGCGAAAAGGTCAGTGCGTTGGCTTCGCCGGGAAGTTTGCCAGTCTCGGTCAGGGACGGCGTTTTCCATACCGTCACGGATGGGGCGGCGGCGCCGGTTCGGGTTGCCCCAGCGGCGAAATACCGGCCATCGGCCGAGAAGGCAATCGCGCTCGCGTTCGCTTGCGGAAGTGACCCAACTGGCTTCCCCGTCTCGGAATCCCAAAGTCGAATCTGGTCGGGATCACACCATGCGAGAACCCGGCCGTCCGGGGAAAAGCCCTTGCGTCCGCTGGGCCAGCTCGGGCTTTCAAGCAAGGTGACTTCGCGATTGGCAAAAATGTCCCGCAGGCGGATGGTGCGCTCGCCTGATTTCTGGAATACGACGCACTTGCCATTGCCAGAAACGAGGGCGTTGCCAGCCACCTCGAATCTTGCCAGCGCGCGGTGATTGGTCAGGTCGCGGTGGATCAACTCCCACTGATAGCCACGTTTGAATCTCGAATACGTGAAGTAAGAGCGACCGTCCGCGGACACGCCGCCCGCTACCGGATAATAATCGGGATCGCCCTCGAATTGATCGGAATCCTGGTCGGGAATCAGCTTCCAGCGCCGGATCAAGCCGTCCACACTCGCCGAGTACAACCAGCTTCCATCCGGTGTGAATGCCAGCTTGGGAACTTGTACACCATGCCCCTTGAGCGCGGCGATCTCCTTGCTCGTGGCAACATTCATGAGGCGAATCGTTCCGAACTCGTCCGCCGCCGCAAGCGCTTTGCCATCCGGCGAAAAGCGCAAGGCGTAGACGTGGCCTGCAAATCCTTGCATCTCGGCCACCTGTTTGCCGGCGTTCCAATCCCACACTTGCACGACGTGGGGCGGGCCGCCGCGGTGCCACGCGACGAGTTTGCCGTCGGATGAGAACGCCACGGCAGCGGACCAGTGCAGCGGGTGCGAATGCTTGAAGCGGATTGTCCTGGTCGCAACGTCCCAAACCAGCATCGTCCCGCCCATCCGCCAGACGAGCGCTTTCCGGCCATTGGCCAGAGCTGCGAAATGCCCGGTCGCTCGCTCGATGCTCGGATCTGCTGCCTGCGGATCGAGCGTGACGATCTCGTGGCCGGAGGCCGTTTCCCATATGCGGAGCTTGCCGTCCGATGTAAATCCCCAGAGCGCCGTTCCATCGTCAGTGAGCCGGCCACCAGGGCCTGAGTCGCCGGCATCGATGTTCACTCTTCTCGCGACGACCTCTTTGCCCGTCGAGACATCCCAGCCGCGCAACCGAATGAGGCTTGAGCGCGGGCCCGTCGCGGTCGTGCGAAAGGGAGGCGCCGAAATGAGCGTTCCATCGGCCGTGTATGCCAGATAGCCTGCCAAGGCATCGGCGATATGAAACCGCCGGTCGCCGGTCGCGGAATCCCAGATGGTGATGGCGCCGTTGTCGCTCATTGCGGCTAACGCCTTTCCATCGGGAGAAAGCGCGAGATCCCAGACGGTCTTCTGGACATCCGCGATCCGCCCGGCCTGAAACCGTGTGGCGAGCCGCCGCAGATAGTGCCACTCCACGCCGCGGAGGTCGGCGTCTTTGCCGGTAGGCCGGTGGCGTTCGAGCAATTCCTCGACACGCTGAATATTGCCTGAATCCCAGTACTGGTACGCCCTGTTCAAGTCAGAGACATAAAGCGCCGCGCGCAGGTCGCCCGTCGTCGTTTGCAGCTTCTGGTTGGCGACGGCAACCTGCTGGTATGCCTTGCCGGTTTCCTCTCGGGCGCGAATCGCCTCGGCTTCCTTGGCGCGGGCGAGATCGCGCTGCTGGAGGACTCGATTTTCGGCCAGGGTCGCTCGTATGGCCTGCCAGGTGCTGACGATCGCGGCCCCGATCAAAAGCACGAGGAACATGCCGGCGACGCGCAACGGCGTGCGGTACTTGCGGGCGAACTTGCGCAGCCGATAACCCGCGCCGGGCGGGCACGCCTCGACCGGCTCGTCCGACAGGTACCGCTGGATGTCCCGCGCCAATCCGTTTGCGCTTTCGTAGCGGCGCGTGCGGTCTTTATCCAGGCACTTCATCACGATCCAGTCCAGCTCACCGCGGACAATTCCCGAGAGTCGGGCCGGATCAGTGCTGCGCACCGCCGCGATCTTCGGCAGGTTGTTGGAGCTGCTGAGCCGGGCGCTTGGCCGCATGGCCTCTTCTTCCTTGATCAGCCGTACCATCTCGTCCACGGCCGCCCGGCGCAACCGCTCATTCCCTAGCGGCGTCGTTCCGGTGAGCAGTTCATAGAGCAGCACACCGAGCGAGTAGATATCGCTCCGCGTATCCACCCCGAAGGCGTTCATCTGCGCCTGCTCGGGGCTCATGTACTCGAACGTCCCCACCACGGCACCGTACTGGGTGAACATGGTGCGCTCAGTCAGCCTATGCTCGATGGCCTTGGCCACGCCGAAGTCGATCACCTTGGGCACGGGCTTGTCGTCATACATCGTCACCAGGATGTTCGACGGTTTGATATCCCGATGGATGATCCCCTTCTGGTGCGCGTGCTGGATCGCCTGGCAAACGGGCACGAGCAGCGCCAGCCGCTCGCGGGGAGTGAGGTGTTGGTCGTCGCAGAACTGGGTGATGGGCACGCCGTGCACCAGCTCCATGACGAAGTAGGGCCGGCCGCTGTCGGTCGTGCCGGCGTCGAGGACGCGGGCGATATTCTGATGGTCCATCATCGCCAGCGCCTGCCGCTCGGCCTCGAAGCGAGCGATGACCTGGCGGCTGTCCATGCCGGGCTTGATGATCTTGAGTGCGACGCGGCGGCGGACCGGCTCGGTCTGCTCGGCCATGTGGACGATGCCCATCCCCCCCTCGCCGATTTGCTGGAGGAGCTTGTACGGGCCGACACGGTCGCCGGCTCGCTCGCCAGCCGGCTCGTGCTGCCCGGTGAGGCCGTCGGGGCCGCGCTCGAGGATGCCGGCGGTCCGGTCGTCGGCCTCGAGCCGGCGCTCGATGCGCCCGCGGAGGTCGTGGTCGCCGCCGCAGACCTCGTCGAGAAATGCGCACCGCTGTGCCCCGGAGGCCTTGCCGAGCGCGGCAGCGAAGATCGACTCGTCACTCATCGCACCAGACCTCCACCGGGTGCAGAAAAGGTGTCAGACACCGTTGTTCGTCCTCGATCCCCGAATTTGGTCCAGTGTCCCCCGAGCTCCGGGTTGCAGGCTCCGGGAGGCCCGACTCACTTCACCCGTCTACCGGCGAGCAGGCGCTTCTCCTTGGCAAGGAGGGCCGCCAGTTCTTTCCTCACACGTGCGTGTTTGCCCAAGATCACGAGATTGGCGGCCGTAATCTTGGTCTCGTAGTCGCTGCCGGCGGTTCCGTTGCCGACCCCATCAATGGCAACGCCTGCGCCATCCTTGATCGAGTCGGAGCCCGTTCCGTGAACGATCAGGCTGTAAGCGTAGTGCACATTCAGCCGTCTAGCGGGTGAGAGCGTAACACTTCTCGTGTCCGCGTCGTAGATGGCCGAGGCGACGGCGACCGTGTGCCCACCCGGGCCGATGATTGTGTAGCCCCGGACATTCTCGGCGGTCGCGGGATCGAGCGGCCCGTTGAACTGGATGACCAGGGAGGTCGGGTGCATGTGGTAGCCAAAGCGTGACACGGACATGACCATCGGCGAAGCAGCGATAAAAGTGAACTGATCGGCGGATGAGGTGGCGGACGTGCCAGCGGGGGTCGTCACCGTCACATTCACTGCTCCACTGCCCGGGGGACTATCGGCGGTGATTGTTGTATCGTTCACCACTTTCACGTCCGTTGCTACCGTCGTGCCAAAGTCGACCGCGGTCGCACTGGTAAAGCCGGCGCCAGTGATGGTCACCGGAGTGCCGCCGGCCGTGGGCGCGCTGTTCGGGCTCAAGCCCGTCACCGAAGGCCCAGCCGCCGCGACGTAGGTGAACTCGTCTTCCGGCGATGTGGGGGATGTGCCGTTCGGGGTGGTGACGGTCACGTTCACTGTGCCGGTGCCGGCCGGGCTGGTGGCGGTGATCGAGGTGTCGCTATTGACGGTGACGCCTGTGGCGCGAGTGGTGCCGAAGTCGACGGCGGTTGCGCCGGTGAATCCGGTACCGGTGATCGTCACCGAGGTGCCGCCGGCGGCTGGCCCGCTACCGGGGCTTACGCCGGTGATAGCCGGCGCGGCGATGTAGCTGAACTGATCGGGGGAAGATGTAGCCGACTTGCCGGCCGGGGTGGTCACGGTCACGTCCACCGTGCCGGAGCCCGCCGGGCTGTCGGCCATGATCGTGGTGTCATTGACCACAGCGACGTTCGTCGCCGTGCTCGTGCCGAACTCGACGGCGGTTGCGCCGGTGAAGCCGGAGCCGGTGATTGTTACCAGAGTGCCGCCAGCCGCCGGGCCGCTGGTCGGGCTCAGGCCTGTGACCGACGGCGCGGGCTGGACCGCCTGTGTGAGGACGACGTCGTGGCCATCGCCGCCCTCGTAGGTGATGTGGAACGGAATATTGTTGATCGTCAACGAGGCCCCCTCGGCAAGCCCGTTGAAAGTCCCGACGATCGGGGCTGTGCTTTTGATGATCGTGAATGTCTCCCCATTCGTCGGAGTGAAGCCAAGCGCGCGACTGAGCGTGCTTCCGTTCAGAGTGACGGTGCCTGTCACATTGAGCTGGTCATAGCCGCCAGCGCCCGGGTTCGCGCCGTCCAACTCGACCACGAACGTCGATACCGAATCGAACGTGACGTCACCCAGAGCGGTCAGGATTCCGGGGCTATCCCCCGGGCTCACGCTAGCGCTCGTCGTGGTGACGGTACCTACGGTTCCCGAACCACCCAGGATGGCACCAAAGTCGACGGCAATCGGGCTGTTGGGCAGCGATCCGTCCACCACCAAAGTCCCGCCGTTCACGGTGGTGGGTCCGGTGAAGTTGGGGCTGCTTCCGCCGAGTGAAAGCACGCTTGAACCGTTCTTGACCAGATTCCCCGCACCGCTCAGGGTCGATCCGCTATCAAATGTAAACGCGGCCGTGCCGCCGAATTCCAGGCTCGTCCCGGATTCGATCGTAAAGGCAGCGTCGGTCTCAGTGCCGCCTCCGAGCAGCTCAAGTGCTCCAGTTTGCACGTCGAGCGATCCGCTCGTTACGTTGAACGACACTCCCTGCAGGAAGTACCCTTGGCTACTGCTGGTGGACTTGATAAAGCTTCCGTCATCGTTGAACGACGCGGCCGCGCCCGCGGTGTTCTCAAATTCGTGCCCCGCGGTGCATTGATCCTGGAACACGCCCTGATTGTTGAAGACTGCGCCGTCGGAAAGATCGATGTCACTGTTGATGCCGGTCCAGGTTGCCGTTTGACCGGCTGGGTTGGTCAGCGTCCGCCCGTCCAGGGTGAAGATCGCGTTGCCCACGTTGAACAGGATGCCGCCGTTCGAGTTCACCGCGCCGGAGCCGGAGATCGTGCCGCTGCTCAAGGTCGCGAGGCCGCTGACCGTCATGGCCGCGGTGCTCGTCAGTGTACCACCGGTCATGGTCAACGTCGTCGCATCGAGTGCGATCGTGCCGAAATTGAGCGTACCGTATTGCGACAACAGGGTCGCGCCGATGGAAGGGATCGTCCCCGTGAAGTTGACCGTGCCGTTGCCCGAGGCATCGATGGTCGTCCCTGTCACATCATAAGTTCCAGCCATGGCGATGGTGCCCGAGGCCGTAAAGGCTACGGTGCCTGCGCCGCCGACACTGCTCGCGGCATCCAGTGTGTGCGATCCACCGAAATCGAGCGTGGCTCCCGTCTCGGATGTGAACGTCGCACTGGTGTCGGTCCCGCCTCCGAGTAACTCAAGTGTTCCAGTCTGCACGTCGAGCGATCCGCTTGTTACGTTGAACGACACTCCCTGCAGGAAGTACCCTTGGCTGATGGCGGACTTGATGAAGCTTCCGCCATTGTTGAACGACGCTGTCGCGCCCGCGGTGTTCTCAAATTCGTGCCCCGCGGTGCATTGATCCTGGAACACGCCCTGATTGTTGAAGACTGCGCCGTCGGAAAGATCGATGTCACTGTTGATGCCGGTCCAGGTTGCCGTTTGACCGGCTGGGTTGGTCAGCGTCCGCCCGTCCAGGGTGAAGATCGCGTTGCCCACGTTGAACAGGATGCCGCCGTTCGAGTTCACCGCGCCCGAGCCGGAGATCGTGCCGCTGCTCAAGGTCGAGAGGCCGCTGACCGTCACGTCGCCGGTGCCGGTCAGCGTGCCGCCGCTGATCGTCAGAGCGCCGCCGATCGTCGAGGCCGAGGCGATCGAGAGCGAACCGCCGGAGATCGTGAGTGGTTGGGTCGAGCTCAGGCTGTTGATCGCGTCGCTGGCGCTACTGGAGTGAACAACGTTCGCGGGGATGTTGATCGTGACATCGGCGCCCGAGCCGGGCACGCCGACGGGGCTCCAGTTATTCGCGCTGTCCCAGTTGTTATCGCCGGCGTCGCCCGTCCAGGTGACGGCCGAGAGCAGCGTCCGAGGCTCCATCAATTCGATTCGAGGCTGGCATGACCTCGATCGTATCCGATTGCGGTTCCGTTGTGATCGAAATGGCAGTGCGAGCATGGCGATACCTCCTCGAAAGTGTCACTAATAAGGGGTCATGATGCGATGCGGTGCGATTCCCGGGACGCGGGCGCGCACTCCCGACGTCCCCGGCCCCGACGAGGGGCCGGCCCGGGCCTGTGTCAGAATCAGAGCGCGACGGAGTGGGCTGGCTTAAAGCCCGGTGATCACGTCGGCGGCGGCGCGGTCTTGGTTCTTCTGCTGGTTCGGCCTGCTTGGCAGAACCTCTTCGTAAAGCGCCATGCCGCGTCTTTCCCCAAGACATCGATCATTGGTCAACCAAACGACTGCGGATCCCAAGACCCACAGGGCAGGCTTTTCACCCACCTCTTCCCCCTCCCTTTTTCGCGCTCGTGCCTGGCGCACTTCGCAGCAGCTCTTCGGCCTCCGCGCGGAACGCTTTCAATTCTTCCTTGTGCTGCGCCGGCAAGTCCTTGTGCGCCTCGGTCCACTTCAGGGCTCGATAAAAGCAGTCGCTGGCCTTCGGCGAATCCCCGAGTCTGGCATGGCACATGGCGAGGAAGAACAGGTCGAAGGCGTCGAACTGTCCCTTTCCAGCTTTGAGGCTATTTTCGAGCGTGGCGATGGACTCTCCATAAAGTCCGTTGCGGTACTGGGCCACGCCCAGCGTGTTGAGGTACTCCTGGGAGTTGGTCGCCCGCTCGATGATCTTCGTTGCGAGCTCCAGCCCGCGGACTGGGTCGCGCTCGGCCGTGGGGCCGGTGAGGAGACGCCAGGCGCTGATATTGAGCTGCTCCGGGTCGTTTCGCGCGGCCTCCGCCACCTTCTTGCGGTCGGCGTCGGCGTGGCTCCGGTCGCTCAAGCCGTCGTAACAGCGGGCGCGCCGCTCGTACAGGTCCGCGTCCTCGGGGTAGAACTTCAGCAGGACGGTGAGGTCCGCGACCGCCTCCGCGTGGCGCCCGAGGCGTTCCAGGGACTGCGCCGCGGGCCCATAGAGCGTCCAGGTGGCCGGGCTGTTCGCGCAGTAGCCAGGTCGCATCGACGATGGCCTCCGCCCAAAGGCCGCAGCGGCGCGCGGCCATGGCCCGCAGGCGGCGAACCTCGAAGTCGTCGGGGCGGATCGTTCGTGCGATCGACAGGTGGGCGAACGCATCATCAAAGCGCCCGTCCGCGTACGCCAGGGCCCCGAGCCGGGCGTGGGCATCGGCGTCGAAGGGATTGACCCACCAGGCGATGGCCGCCTGCGTCAGCTCCCACTGGCGGAGCTTGGCAGCGTCGGTCGCCAGCTCCGGATGATGCACCGTCACGGCCGGCGGCGGCCACGCCATCGGCCGGTCCGTCTGCTCGGGGCACGGAGGGAGATCCATATCCAAACCCAGCTCGGCGAGCTGACTGCGTATGACCCTCAGGTCCCAGCGATAGAGCTGCTGGTCCCAGCCGATGGCATATAACCAGGCGCCGTCGGGGCTGAAGTCTCGGGGCTGGAGTCGAGTCTGCTCCGGGATGCTCAGGCGGGCCAACTCCTTGCCGGTCTCAAAGTTCACCAGCAGGATTTCACCATAGCCAGCGAGACAGGCGAGCAGCCGTCCATCCGGCGCGAGCAGGCCGGACGGACAAGGAACGGCTTTGGGTTGCCAGTTGCCGACCTTACACCAGTACCACGAGTGACTATCGAGGTTAGATTTGTCGTGAAGCCAGCTACCGTCCGCGCTGAAAGTTGGTATCGAACTTTGGTGTATCGGCAACACGGTTATCAACCTGCCCGTGGCCGCCTCCCAGACCTTGGCGCTCTCACCGTTTGGGTCGGGCCAGCAACTGCCGGTTACGACCCAGCGGCCATCGGGACTGACGTCGACGTGACGCAAGTCGTACTGGGGCCCCAGGGTCAGTGTTCGGAGGGGCGGGCCCAGGTGAACGACTGTTGCGTGCGTCCCGCGCAAACGCCAGCACTCGCCCATCCCGGGAGGCACTGAATGGCCTGTTGCCGATGGCTGCCTGAACTGTGTGCTGCGAGGTCACCCTCCGAGGCGGGCCCAGGCGGTAGCTCTCCGGCGAGCCTGAGTCCGCGCGGACAGGCCAGCCGAAGACACCGTTCGCATTTCGACTCAAGAGGGCACCCGTGGCATCAAACCCAAACCGGCCCTCGATCGCCAGGTCCGCCGACAAGAGCCACCCGTGCGGGTACATCAGGTGGTAGAAGTCGTCCTCGATGATCGCCGGGGTGTCCGCGATCAACACCCGGTGTTCTCGGCCTGGGGCGAACCGCAGTAACTTGACGGTGTCTCCGGCGGATCGCCCGACGATATAGTGGTCATCCCGACAAAAGCTGGGCCAATACCCCAAGGCGGGTTGTAAGCTGGTACTCGGCGTGTTGAATAGCTGCTTGCCCGTGCCCGCGTCCCAGACCCGGAGGATTCCGCCCCAGTCGGCCGTGAGGAGGCGATCGCCGGTCGAGTTGAATCGAAGGTTGAGGCCGGCGCGGCCGACCCCTTTATAGTGCGTGGTCAGTTGCTTCCCGGTCTCGCTGTCCCACAGGACGAGTTCTTGCTCAAAGCAGTCTATCGCCAGCCTTCTGCCGTCTGGGTGCCAGGCGACGGCCGACACGCCGCTCGCGTTGGTGAACCGAGGCGAAAGAATGGCGCCGCTCTCGACGTCGTAAAGGCGAACCTCTACCCCGCAAGCGACGGCCAGGCGGGGAAGGCGGGGGTGGAACATGGCGGCGAAGGGGGCAACTCCGACCTGCCACTGCCGCACGACCGCCCCCGTTTCGGTGTCGTACACGGTGAGCGTGCCGTCGCGGTGGCCGACGGCAAGCTGCCGCCCGTCCGGCCGGAATGCCGAGGCCGACTCGGATATCTCGCGATCTTCCAGCACCAACTTCGCCTGGGGCCCATCGCAATGCCACAGCTTCAGCCAGTCGTACCCTTTACCGTTGATGTGCGGGCTGCCCGGGGCCAGAAAACGGAGGTCCGGGCTGTGCCACTCGCCATAGAGGGCCCTCCCGGACACGTGCAGCTCCTTCAGCCGCTGTTCTTTCCCGTTGACCAGCCGAGAGTAATAGGCGTGTCCCTCGTCCACTTGCACGTAGCCCTGTCCGGTCGGGTCGAAGGCCATGTCGGAAGCGGGACACGCCGTCTTCCATTGTGGCCCACCGTCATCGATGTCGGGCAAGCACAGCGCGGCAATGGCCTCGTTGCGCAGCTCGTCGAATGTCTCGGGCGGCTTCCGCAGTCGGCGGGCCAACTGGACCGCGTCCTGAATTGCCTCCAGGCTTTTGAAGCGCTGCCCGGATCGGCCGCTATAGCGCCGCGCCCGCGCCTCGGCGACCTGGGCCGTGAACAGCTTCTCGAGCGCATCGCCTTCCGCCCGGCGCCGGTAGCGGAGCTCCCGCTGCAAGCGCAGAGCGAACACGGAGGAACCGACGGCCACGACCAGCAAGAGCAGCAGCACGGCGGCCGACAGGCCGGCCAGCCAGGGATTGCGGCGGCACCAGCGCCAGCCTTGCTCGGCGGGGGTGGCGCCGGGCACGGATCGGGCGATCGGCCAGGAAACGGCGCAGGTCTTCCGCCAGCGCCTCGGCCGTTGCGTAGCGTTGGGTGGGGTCCTTCGCCAGGCACTTCAGGACGAGCGTCTCCAGATCGCGCGGGACCCGCGGGTCGAGCTTGCAGGGCGGCCGGGGCGGCTCGTGCAGCACCCTTTGGATGAGCAGGCCCTTGTTCGAGTCGTCAAACGCCGGCCGGAGTGTCAGGAGCTCGTAGAGCGTCAGGCCCAGGCCATAGACGTCGCTCTGGGGCAGGGACTTGCCCTCGAACCGCTCGGGAGCCATGAAGCGGATGGTGCCGACGATGTCGCCGGTGTGCGTCAGCTCCTCCGTCCCCTCGGCCTTGGCAAGCCCAAACTCGGCGACCCACACCATCCCCTGCAGATCGAGCAGCAGGTTCGACGGCTTGACGTCGCGGTGCAGGATGCCCTGGCGGTGGGCGTAGGCCAGCGCGTCGCTGACCTGGACACCGATCCGCGCCACGCCTCGGTAGTACTCCGCCTCGGGCCCGCACGGCGACAGCCGCGAGGTCAGCGACGAAGGATCGGGGTGTTCGATCGGCTTGCCGGGATCGGCGGCCGTGGGGGGGTTGAAGCGGCCGGTCAGAAGGCTGTGCGCCACGCTCCCCTCGGTGGGCAGCGCCTCACCGGCTTCCAGCGGCCGGCGGAGGCGGCGGACGTCGGCCAGCACCTTGTCGAGTCCCTCGCCGTGGATGAACTGCATGGCGTAGTAGTGGACGCCGTCGCACTCGCCGACGCCGAAGACGGGCACGATGTTGGTGTGGTGCAGCCGCCCCGCCGCCTTGGCCTCGCGGTGGAAGCGGGCCAGGTAGGTCGGGTTCAGGAGCGCCGTTGACGGCAGCCCCTTGAGGGCCACGTGCCGGCCGAGCGATTCTTGCTCCGCCTCGTAAACGACGCCCATGCCGCCCCGGCCGACCTCACGCAGGATGCGGTAGTCGCCGAGACGCTCCAGGCTGGCGAGGGCGGATGTCGCCCGCCGCTCGAAGTCGCCGGTGGCGTCGGCAGGTGGCTTCAGTTTCTCGATCTGCACGAGCGCCGGAAACAGATCGCGGATATCGGAGGCGAGGTCGGGGTAGCGGTCGGTGTACTCGCTCAGGGGCGGGTGCTTGCCCTCGCGGTGGCGTTCGACGAAATCCGCGGCAAGCCGCTCCAGCACCACATCGCGGTTCGATTGGGACGAGGGCATTGCAATCCTCCGAGACGTTCAGCCGAAGAACCCGGGGACGGCGTCCAGAATCGCCTTGAGCCTTCTGATCGCCCGGATATAGCGTTTGCTGGCCGCGGAGGTCTCGATCCCGAGGACCTCGGCCGCCTCGATGTTGCTCAGTTCCTCGAAGTGACGCAGCACGACCACCTCGCGGTCGATGGGGTCCATGCTGCCGCAGCACCTCGTGCAGCCGAAGCTGCATCTCCGCCCGAACGGCGGCCTGTGTGGGCGACGTCAGGCCGGCCAGCAGGTGCTGCGCCAGCGACGCGGACGAGGCCGCCGGCAGCGGGCCGCGGTAGAGCGAGACCTCCCGCGCGGCATCGCGCATCTCCGCGCCCAGGTTGCGGCGATGCACATCGACGAGCCGCTGCCCCGTCAGGGACCGCAGCCAGATAAAGAACGGCACGGTCGGGGAGGCCGCGTACTCGGGGAAACGCCGGGCCACCTCCAGGTAAGCGTCCTGGAGGACGTCCGACGTGTCGATGCGCCCATACAGGCGGCGATCGAGGCGAAGCCGGACCATCTTGCGCAGGCGATCGCGGTAGCGGGCGAACAGCGTGGCCAGAGCCTGCTGATCGCCAGCTTTCGCTCGCCGCAGGAGGTCGGTCTCGTCGGTCGCGTGTGCGGTCATGATGGTCCCCTAAAGGTAGATTCCGCACTGGGGGCCTGCGCGAGGACAGGAAAAAAGGAAGCCGGCCTGGATTTGAGTGACTGACTGAGCATACCCGGCCGAAAACGATGCCCAGTCGGCAGCTTCGTGACCGGCCCGCGTCGCCACGATGGCGTCCCAGGTGGCGATCGTGGAAAGCGCCGCCAATATCGTAACCGGGACGGCAGAGACTCGACATCCGGCCGGCTCGATCGTTTCCAATGGCCAGTGCGTAGTCCGTGATTCCGATCGGGAAATCAGAGCCAGCTTCGAAAAGTCGGGGGAGAGCCACCAGACTTGTCACGAATCCGCGTGTCTCGTTCCCAAGCGCTTTTCTGAAGGCGTTTCGTCCTTTGTCTCGTCCCACTGGAGAGCCAGGCATGGATCTGGTTCCCACGTTTCGGTCGAGTAGCGAAGCTCCCCTGCCAGATCGATCACATCCATCATTGCTGGCCGACTTGAGCCAGCTTCGAGGCGGTCGCTAGCCCGCCGCGGTCGTGGCGAGCTTCGGTGTCGTCGGACCGAAGCAGCAGATCACGGCCAGTCGGGAAACAACCGGCCGAGGGACCGTCAGACGGCGGAGCGGCTCGCCGGCTGAGCCGTGACCCTGAACGCGGCCACGCTCGACGAAAGTCCGTTCTCTAACGCCAGAGTCAATCGGCCGACCAGGTGCCCGGGGTCACGCGGTCCCGCCGGGAATGCGAACCTCAACATCTCCGTCGATGCGATAGAAGCCAAGTGGACGATACCGCGTGGAGCAGCTCGTGGTGATTGCCCGATTCGCTTGGAAGTGACTCCAGAAACAAGAATCGGCCCCGGTTTCGTCTTGGTCGTCTCGAGTTTCTTGTCGGTTCAAGCCGGCCGTGCGCTCCGCCCGAACTTATCCGTGCGGCAGAGCCTGCTGTTGTGCAACTCTCGCATTTTCGAGGCTGATGATATGCAGGTAGTACGCGCTCCGTTCAAACAGCTTTTTCGCGATATCGATCGAGATGCCCAGTTGCGATAAATAACTTGCTTTGATCAGGATGCGGAGCTTTTGCATCAGCCAGTAGAGATTTGAGCCGTGACTGGCTGCTACATCATCCACCTCCTTACGTTGCTCGATATAGCGGAGCGTATTGACCGCTTGGTTCACAAACGCTTCTCGGCGGCCAGAAATCAGCGGGTCGAGGATCGCCCCATACCGTTCGACCGGTCCGCGGAGCACAACAAGTAACGGCGGGTACGGTGTGGCCCCTAAATGATCGACCAGCCAGGTGGCGTAATGGTCCGGAATCATAGGAAGCAGCTCTTTAAGAAGCCGTACTTCCTCGCCAAGCAGGGACGCTCCTTCCGGTGTCCTCGTGTAGTACAGCATGAGCGACTGCACGACCAGAGAGAATGTCGTGTCGACATATCGGGGCGGACCATACTGAATCCCAAAAAAAATGTTGAAAGACTCCGAATAGGCGTCCGATAGCTTCAGCCACTTGTCCAAGAGACTGGAGAAGTCAACGTCGGCGTACGTGAAAAGCATCTCGTCGCTGCGAACTGCGTTTCGCTCTTCCCCCTCGATTTCATCGGGCTGCACCCTGGGGCCGACCACGTGGATTTCTGGGTTGTGCTCCCAATCAGATATGTTTTTGTCACGCCAGACGCTGAACCGCTCCAAGACCTGGGGCCGATCCGCCACGAACGTCATGAGGTTTTGCAACGGGTAGACGTACTGCCCGTTGATCTCGTCGGCCGTCTTAGGCGCTTCGAGTTCGATAAGCAGGTTGGCCTCTTCGTGCAAAGACACCGACCTCGCGGCCGACTTAGCGGAAAGGCCCATGTTCAGCGTCACAGTCCCACCGGGGATTTGGCCGGTAGGGCGTTCCGAAACGCGGTACGATGCGACAGGAATGCTCTTCCCTTCATCTTTCGGCGTTGGGAGAGATGTCGCCTCTAGATGCAACCCTGAGAGGGGTTGAGCCCACTCGGACAATCCGCTGAGATTCAGGAGAGCGGACCGGAACAAGAAATCCTCCGGCTTCTCGATGTGAGCACCAAAAAAGCAGCGGTTCGCGCGGTATTCCTCGCGTGTTCCGTGGTAAGACCCCAGGTTCGTAGCGGTGAGGACGCCCCCGGTAAGTGTCACGGCATTCCCGCGCGGCGATTTGTCGACGGAGCCGAGAATGATTCTGTGGGCTTTGGTTGCGAAGCCCTGCCTCTCCCCGCCTAACGAACCAAACAGAGACAGCCGGAGATCGCCGTCGCTCGACACGTGTAGAGTTCCGGGCACGGGGTTTTCATCCCCTGGCAAGCACCAGAATCCAGCGCTTTCGAATGCCTTCATTTCGGGAATGTCCGGATTAGCCAACTAGTTCGAACTGTTCCTTGCGGCGACTCTTTCTGGGTCGTTCACCGCCGATGAGAGTCCAGTTTCCGAACCTACCGACAGGGCGAGCGACGAAACGACGCTGTGGGACAGAGACCTTTGGCCTCGGGCTTGGCAGTGGGCAGGGGAGAGCTGACCACATCACTTCCTCTCCCACGTCATCAACGGCCGGCTCTTCTTCCGAGATCGCATCTGCATCTGCTCCCTGTGGACGGGCCGCCTTAGCGGTCTCGATCACTGCCCTCACTGTACTCTGCAACGCCGGGGATGAGGCAGTGAGTTCGAGGCGCTGCAGTTCCGTTAGATAGGTCAACCGAGTCCATCGGGCGAGCGCCTGCACAGCGAGTGACTTGAGCATTTCTTCGGGCGGCAGGCTGTGCGGCAATTCCGCGGTGTCAGTCAGGCGGAGTCGCCCGTGGTGGCGGATCATGTCCAGCAACAACCGCTCGCCATCTAAGGATAGTGGCGACGAGATAACGGGCCACAGTTCGCCCATGAGATCGCCCCACGACGGCTCAGGTCCAGTCACCCCGGCATGGCCCATCGCCCGCTTCAGTGCCAAGAAAGACGCCGGCATTGCAGTCCTCCGATCAGTTACCCCAGCGGAACGTCAGGCCATCCACCCCAGCTACAGTTTGCGGAATGTTCGCCGCCCGCACAGTCATCCCGTTTGCAAGCGGCAAGCCGGGGGGGTATACGAAAACCGACTGCAACAGCGCCGCGCCGTTCTGAATCGTCCCGAGCATGAAGTCTATCGCTCCATCCAGGTAGGCCGACCTAAACGGGGCCAACGCCGCTCCCCCTTGCGGGACGGCTAGGTTGTCGGCCGGAAGAGGGGATTGGATTTCAACCGACCCGAAGCCGAAGCATGCATCGTATAAGTACACCCTCCCTTGGTAGTCGAGGAAATTGATGCAATGTCCGTCGTACCAGAAGCCCGGCAACCCCCAGAATCGGTATCGGCGCTCGGTGACCGTCGTGAGCGGGACGGTGGTCCCGGCCGGGATCGGGAAGTCCCCGTCGTGGTCGTGGAACGTGCTCGCCGGCTCCGTCGGGCTTGCCTGATTCAGGCCGCCGTTCCTGACGACGATCGCGCACCAGTGCTCCTCACCGCCGGCCATCTGTCTCCAGTCTACCAGAAATCGTCGGCGGTAGACGTAGACGCCTTGGCACTGGGCCATCTGCTGGAAAGTCTGATACCATGCCCAGCACATCCCGCCCTGATTCAGCAGGAGGTCGCGGATCGTGTAAGCGCTCACCCCGTATCGCAGGCCCGAGGATGATAGGTTGTTGAAGATGGCATCGCAGATCGCCCTTTCATCATCCTGGCCGGCAGCCCATTGGCAGGTCCACTCCATCATGGGCTTGTAGACCCAGTTCGCCAGGGCATCCTCCCCGGCTGCCGCGCTGGCGAGGGCACGCCAACTCGTCGCGATACGGTGCGTTGACGTCCCCGCCGGGGGACAACGGGCCGGCGAAGTCTTCACGCGGACATACCAGTCGAGCTTGGCGTCGTGAATCCCAATGGCGTTCGGGAGGTTGCCTCGCCCCTCGAACACCTCCGGCCCAGACAGCCCGGTATTCGGGTCAAACGTGAGTGAGACGCTCCGTTCCTCAACCCGAATAGGCGTGCCATCGGCCCCGACCGTGTACTGCCCGTTCGCACTGGGGTTACCGCGGAAGACGACCCGAAGGTTCGGCCGAATCCCGCGCACGTAAGCCGCCAACTCGTTCCGAGTTCCGCGCCCCCATTCCGGACCTGACCCGATGAGTTGATTGCTGACCGGGTCCCGCAGGTTGATCGCGCTCCCGCCCGGAAAGTCGAAGTGTACGCTCTCAATCTGAAACGGGGCGGAAGGCAGTGCAGTACCGGTTTCTGGACTCATCCGCGATTTGCACCTTACCACGCCGGAATGCCTTGGAAGTTCGCCGCCCCTTGAAAAGATAGCGGCTTGCCGCGACACCCTCAAGTAGCCCGTAGGTTTCCGACGGAAGCCCCCGTTATCGCTGGAGGAACGAACGGGGACGTTCCTAAATCACCGTGACGGCTGGGCGCTCTGCGCCGGGTTCAAGGCGGCTTCTGGCTCCAATTGTTCGCGATGCTGGTCCGTCCGAGGGGGCATGGGGCCTGGCGTGGCGAATCGAGGCGCGAGCCGGCCTTACGGCGTCAGGTCGACCGAACGTTTGCGCACGGGCCTCGCCCATCTTGATTGCCGCAACTGTAACGGCCGGGTTTCGATGCGGCTGCGAAGTAAGCGCTCAGTGAAACCATCCCCCCGCTGGCGGCAGTTGCGATGTCGGACCCTGCACGCCGATCTGAGGATCGCCCGCTGGTCACAAGGGCGATTGCGTAGCCAGGCCCATGGGGATATCTTCGGTGGTGTCATACCGGAGGTCTGGCTAGACTGAACCAAATGGGGCATCCTTCCGCGTGCGCGGCTTACGCCAAAAATGCGCTCCGGCGGTCCCGCCGGCGGCGGGCCGGTGATCGTGGGCGTCAGGCGGATATCATCAGGACATGCGAGCGCGAGTACAACTGATCCGTTGGGCTGAGGTAGTCGTGCCAGCCCTCTACCTACTCGGCTGCATAGCGGGCGGAGCGTTAGCGGGGACGGCGGGGACCCGCGCCCTTTCGCAACACCCCGACGTGGCTCTGGTGTTCATCATAGGCGTGGCCATTTTCTGTGGGTTTGGCGGTCTTTGCTGCTTCTGGCTTTTCGCGGACGGTCGCGAATTCGTCAGGCGCGGTTACCGTGTTCGGCAACTTCCTCCCAGGGAATACTGGCGGTGGCGGCCTGGCCCGAAGGCGTGGGTCTACGAAGAATGGGCGCCCGAGGGCATGATTCGCCGGTTGCCATTTGTGCGCGAAGTCCTCGCTGACGGATACCCCGCCCCTACTCGGGTGCATCTCCCAAGTGAAGACTCGTGGGACAGCCAGTCGCCGGCCTGGGCGAGGGGCCGTCGCGCGGCGATCCTCGAACGCATTGCCGAATGCGCCGGACACGGGACGCAGTTTGCGGATCTTGAGGTGCCGCCCAAGCCAGACGGATTAGGGTCCGCGAAGGCGGACGTCCAATCGGTGCGGACGCAGGATTGAGGATATCGTTTTCCTGGCTCGGCGGGAGCCTCGCAGTCCCGGTTTGTCCGTGGCTCGGCTGGAGACTGCTCGCGTGCGCGGCTCGGCGGGGGCCTCGCACACCCAGGTCTTAAATTGCTCGCCTGCGCCAACGAATCTCGCTTGCGGAAACCCAGAGCGATGGCAGGGCTTGTGGCTGCCACTTCGTGGCGACAGAACAAAACGCTACCGAACGCAGGCGGAGGCGCAGGTCGTTCGTCACGTGCCAACTCGCGTGCACATGCGTTTTCATGACATTGAGTTCCATGTCACCGATTGCGATCTTATGCGGGCGATTGCAGTGGATTCCGGTTATGTAAAGCTTTCCACGGGACGTGGCACGTTCCGATTGCGCAAGTGTTGCCGGTTATTGGAGCATGAGAATTTGAGGTCCCGTTTTTGAAAGCACCAAATTGCAGGCTAAGTTGAGTTAGTAAAGCTGGGCTTGGTCAGCGCGGCAGCTTTGGTTGGGTTAATTAGGACGGCGGGGACCAAGGTCTGGAAATGGTGCTTCGAGTGTATCCGCGAACTGCATTCGTGTGCGGCAGGGCCCTCACCCCGGCCCTCTCCCGGTGGGAGAGGGAGCATGTCGTGGCGTCGGATTCCTCCTCTGGACGGACGGCGACGGTTGTTTTTCTTCGTTTCTCTATTCACAGATGGTGATTTTATGATCATGCAAGCTAAAGCTGAGGCGACTTCTTCTGATCGGTCGGAGAGCACCGGGGCGCGGCCGCCTGAAACCAGGGAAGGCTCACGTTACAACGCGCTGAAGCACGGCCTGACGGCGCGGATTGTGTTGCCGTGGGAGAGTGAAGCGGAATATGACGCGCGGCTCGCGCGGTACAAGACGGGGCTGCCGATCCGCAGTGAACTCGAAGAGGAACTTGCCGAGCGCACGGCGCAAGCCTCATGGCTGATGGACCGGGCCTTGCTCGCGGATCACGCACGGGTGATCCAGCAAGTTGCCAGCGATTCGGCAGCGGCTGCGCTTCGTGAAGAAAAGGAAGCCGAGGCGCTGGGACATCGACTGATGTTCGATCCGCGAGGGCCCGCGGAGCTTTACCCGTCGGGTGAGTATGAACGCAACCAGCCCAGGACGTCGTCCGCCGGCGATCCCGAGGTTCCCGATTCGCCCAGGATCACCGTTCTGGAGATGGAGAACAACGGTGCTGGGTGCCGCTGGCTGCTCAACGTATGGGGCGAAATGCGCGAGCTGCTCACGGACGGACTGGGCTGGCAGTCGGAACAGAAGTTCAAGGCCACTCGACTGCTGGGCCGGCAGCCGCTCGCTGTGAGCAGCACACGCCTGATTGGCCGCATTTTTCTGGCCTGTCACGTGCTCGAGCCGCAGTTTTCCTATGCGTTTCAAGAGCTGCGCTGCGATATCCTGGAAGAGCGGTTCAAGCGATTCAAAGCCCGGATGGAGAAGCGGGACCTCGAGAAGTACACGCCCAAGGATGCGACCGAAGCCCGCGCGGTGCTGCTGGAGATCACGGATCAAGCGATCGCACGGCTCAAGATCCTCGAGGCCCATCACCGGGAGAAGGCGAAGGCCGCTGCGCCGTTGCAGGTGCAAGCTCAGAGCTTTGACGGCAGCAAGCTGGGCGAGCAAATCAGACGACATCACGCGAGCTACGACCGGCTGGTGCACCGGAACTCGGAGGCGATCAAACGGGCCCGGCGGCATGAGGCACAAGGCTGGGGGACGGTGCGGCAGGCGCGGGCGAGCCGGAGAGAGGAGCGGCGAGGCATCGCCGGGGAAGATCAACTTCTGGTGATCGATGAGCGTGGGACGCATCGGCCGGCCGAAGGGTATACGGGAGATCTCGAACAGGGGCTGGCGCGGTACGCGGAGAAGTTTGGGGAGCAGCCGATCGAGATGATCGAGGCGGAGCGTTATCGGCGCCGGACGGCGGGCCGAATGGTGCCGGACTTCGCGGTGGACGCCGCCGGTTGAGGCCGCGGATGGTGGGGTGGTCGCTCAGAGTGCGGCGGACAGAGGACGGGGAACGCGGGACATCGTTGAGTGCGCCGCCGAACGGCTGGACGGGCGTTCGGACGCGGAGCATCGGAACGAGAAGGACGAGGAAACCGCCGCCGATGCCGTTCCCTTAATGGCTACTGGCACAGGAGAAGGGGCACGTTTTCAAAACGAACTACCCCCGGGGCAGGACAAACGAGGCGACCCCCAGCCTTGTCTGCCCGATGCTGAAGAGAGAGGCGGTTCGCGGACCGCGGAGGACGGGACCGCCCAGGGCAGAAGCGAAGACATGCGAGAACTCGTGGAGTGCGCCGCGGAGTGGCAGGAGGAGCGGTCCGACGAGGAACAGCCGAACGAGGAAGCTGGGAACTCGGTTGTTCCCTTAATCCTTACTGGGACAGGAGAAGGGGCACGTTTTCAAAACGAACCAGGCCAAAGGCAGGACAGAGCGCGGAATGCGGAGGACGGAAGTGAGGAGAGGCGAGACATCGTTGCGAGCGCTGGAGAGCGGCCGGAGGGGCGTTCCGACGCGGAGCTGCAGAACGATGACGGAAGTGGCGAGCGGATGACGGTTGGCGGAGCGCCGGAGCGGGTCGAGGGGAGGAATCGTGGTGACGAAGGCTCGGCGGCGTCTTGTTTGCGCGGCGATCGCGCACCGCGTGACCCACCGCCGGAATAAACGTGCCGTGCTGGGATCAGTTGGAAGTGAGATTACGATTCTGGATGACGAATACGAGTACGAGTACGAGTACGATCAGGGGCGTTGGGAGCCCGGGGGCTTCGTTGGGACAATGGGATCGCCGGGCGGAGGCGGTTCCTGCGGGTGTCCTTGTCGATCCATCCGGATTGTTAATCTTTTAATAAATTCGCTTGCACGACGTATTACCCATCGACTACAAGTGTCTTATTCCGAATCGACGGGTTTTCGCTCGGTCGGTGCATGGATCGCTCCCGATCCGAAGGCATCGTCTTCCGGTGCCTCAAGGTACACGCTGGTGGATCGCACGTTCCGGCAGCCGCGCGTCCGGCTCCAGCCTGCTCAGATGAGGTCATCGAACCGTGATGCGTCTGGCCTTTCTCGCCGTTGTCTTGTTCCCCGCGCTGGCTTTCGCTCAAGCCCAGAACAAGGACGAAGACAAGGTTTCGAACGATCAGCCCGATCGTCCGCTGCAGATGCCGCCGGCCACGACCGAGGTGAAGGAAGCGCTCGATGATTTCGAGCGGTTCAGCCGCCGCAATGCCTGGGAGCGCGCACTCAAGTCGCTGTACACGATCACGCAGGACCAGTCGCACCGGTTCGTCGACGGCGAGAAGGGCTTCATCATCCCGGTGGCACGCAAGCGCAGGACGGTGCTCAGTGCGCTGCCGTCGGCCGGGCAGGCCGCCTATCGACTTTTCTATGATTCGGAAGCCAAAAAGCTGCTGGCCGACGCCAAGGGACCGGCGGAGCTGGAAACGCTCGAGCGGATCTATTCGGCGTATTTCAGCACGTCCATCGGCGACAATGCCGCCGACCGCCTGGGGGACCTGTATTACGAGCTGGGCCGGTTCGATCGCGCGGCCGACTGCTGGCTGGACATCCTGCGCGAGCGAACTGATACCGATCTCTCGCCGGCCTTGCTTTCGGTCAAAGCGGCGCTCGCGCTACACCAAGCGCACCGGCGGTCGGAATTCGAGCAAGTGCGCACGGACCTGCGCGAGCGTTATGCGAGCGACAAGGTCTCGCTGGGCGGCCAGACGTCCGTCGCGCCAAGCTTCTCGAGCAATTGCTCAAAGAGCCTGGCTCGACGACCGCTGATACTTCGCCTTCCGGAGGTGGTACTGCGCCATCGCCGTCGGCGTCGAGCGCCGACGGGGGTCTGGCGCTTTCCGATCAGGTGGAACCGATCTGGCAAATGCGGTTTGGAGAATCGGTCGAAGCCGGGATGACGCCGCCGGAGCTGACCCAGTGGGAAGGAAATGCACTTTCGGCGGCGGTGCCGGCGGTTGCGGCGATCGAAGGGTCCAAGCTCTTTGCAAACTATCTCGGCTATCTCTTCGCGCTCGATTTGAAGAGTGGCAAGCTGCTCTGGCGGTCGGCCGCGTTTCATCACGTCGAAGTTCCCGCCATGCAGCAAATGGCCCAGTTCACGGACTTCAGCCGGTACACGATTCTCGCTTCGGGTGAATATGTCTGGGGCCTGTCGCGCGACTTGAAGGATGGGAATTTTAACGCGCCCTTCATCCTGATTTGCTGCCGCGCGGAAACCGGCGAAGCCGTCTGGCAATCGAAGGACCTTTCCGACTATGCGGGGCTGGACTTGAACGGTCCGCCGATCCTGGCGGCGGGCAAGATCTTCATGCCGGCGACGGGCGCGGGCAATCCCCAGCAGGGCCAGGGAGGGATGCAGCAGCTCGTGCTGGCGATTCAGCCCCACGACGGCAAGGTGATCTGGAAGTCGGAGGTGGGTTCTCTGCGTCAAGACAACCGCAACCGGTGGTGGGGGTGGGGCAACCGAGAGCCCGAACCGAAGCCGCGACTGGTTTTTAATGCCGGTGCGATCTACGTCGAGACCCATCAGGGCGTCTTTGCGCGGCTCGATGCCGACAGCGGAGCGCCGGACTGGGGATTTGCGTATCAGACCGACCCGGTGCAAGGGCAAGGCCGCATGATGTGGTTCTGGGGAGGCATGATGCAGCAGCAGCAGGACCCGACGCCGGAGGGAAGCGTGCCCCTGTTGTGCAACGAAACCTTTCTGCTCAAGGGATTGCAATCGACGCGGTTGAACGCGGTCGACCCCAACCGGATGAAAGTGCTGTGGGAACGGCCGATCTCAAAGGGCTCTCGCTTGCTGGCCGCGGACGACAAGACCATTTATCTTGGCGGTGCGGAGATATCGGCGATTGACCTGCAAAGCCGGAGCCTGCTGTGGGCGACCCGCGTTCCGGGCGGCTGTGGCAGTGCCCGGGTGCTCGTGCAGAAAGATGCAATCTGGCAGTCGACGCCGCGGGGGATTATCGAGCTGGACCCCAAGACCGGGGAAGTGCGACGGTTCTTCCGCGGCAAGGACCTGGGCTCCGTCGGCGGCGACTTGATTCTTTCGGGCCCACTGCTCATCTCGGTTTCCAATCGCACCATCACCGCATATCCGCGGCGCGCGGGTGCTCGCGACGTCACGGCCCAGAGCGCGTCTGAATCCAACACCACGACGAGGGTCTCCCATGAATAAGCCTGGAATCGCGGCCGCTATCGTTTCTGTCGTGTGCCTGGGCTCCGTGCGCCCGGCAAGCGCCCAGTGGTATGGCCAGATGCCCACGACCGTAGGGGGTGACAATATTCAGGGCTTCACGGTTGCGGGCAAGGCGTATTCGGTCGCCAAGCCCAATGCCGTCGAGATCGACCTGGACGTCTCGGCGTCTTCGGAGCTGACGGCCGACGCCATCGTCAAGTACCGTGACGCCAAGAAGCGGATCCACGACGCATTTGCGGCGCTCAAGCTCAAGAATATCGCGATCGAGGAGCGGGGACTGCTGGTCGACCAGAAGGGGATGATGCAGAACCCCTATATGTGGGGGGGCATGCCGAATACGCGCACGAAGACCGAAGTTCAGCTCAGCCGGAAGCTGGTCGTCAAGGCGAGCGATATTCGCTCGATGCCGGAAGACGCGGTGCTGCAGCTCGTGGGCAAGCTGCTCGACGTGGCCCAGGATTCGGGCGGACACATCGGCGGTCAAAACAACTTTAACCCCTATTACTACAACCCCTGGCAGCAAAACATGACGGGGCTCGTTCGCTTCGTCCTCGAAGACCTGGACAAGGTGCAAGAGGAAGCGTATGAGAAGGCGATCGCCGACGCCCGGGCGCGGGCCGAGCGGCTGGCGCGGCTCTCGCGGGTCGAGCTGGGCCCGATCGTGGCCGTGCGCGAGATCGTGGTGCCGGGCGACCGGTTCGTCAGCTCGGAGGAGGAGACGCCCAAAAAACGCCTGGAAGTGAGCAGGTTCCAGGAGATTCCCATCCGCGTCGAGCTTCTGGTGCGTTTCGAGATTCACTCCAAGGGCGACAAGAAATAGATAAGGAGTGTGATTCTCATGAGCAAGTCATTGCGCGATTTCGAGAATCGGGAGTTCCGTTTCATGGGCGGCGGAATGCACCCCCCCTGGCCCCCCCTTCTTAAGGGGGGAAAGAGTGTCGCCTTCTACCGACGGAGGGGGATTCGAGCGTCCCGGCTCGGCAGGAGCCTCGCCCTCTCGGCGTTTCTCCCGTCTCGCGACGTGCTTTTCTGGATCGCTCGACATTGACGGCCGCGGCGGCGCTGGCGGGGCTCGGGTCGCTGGCGGGGGGGTCGATCAGCCGGGCGGCGCAGAAGGAGGTCTTGCCCAAGCACATCACGCCCGAGACGCTCAAGGCCGTGGTCAAGGGGCTCGACTACCTGGCGCTCAAGCAGGCGGAGGACGGGTCGTGGGTGATGGGCGGGGGAGAAGGATACCCGGTGGCCATGACGGCGCTTGCCGGCACGGCGATGCTGGCACATGGGAACTCGCCCACGCGCGGCAAGTATGCCAGGAACGTGCAGGGGGCCGTCGAGTATATCGTGCGGTGCGCCACGCCGACCGGGCTCTTGACCGGCTCGTCGCAGGACTCGGGCCAGCCCATGCACGGGCATGGGTTCGCGCTCATGTTCCTGGCGTGCGTCTATGGCATGATCACCAAGGAATCGTTGCGGCAGAAGGTGCAGGCCGCGGTGCGCAAGGCGGTCACATTGACCAGCCAGGGGCAGAGCCTGCACGGGGGCTGGACGTATATTCCGGGCGGCGGCGATGAAGGGTCGGTGACCGTCACGCAGGTGCAGGCATTGCGGGCGGCGCACAATGCGGGGTTTCTGGTTCCCAAGGCGACCATCGACGAGGCCGTGCATTACCTCGAGCGCTGCAAGACGCCGGAAGGGGGTATCCAGTATTCGCTGCTTTCGGGCGGCGGGCCCAGGCTGCCGATCTCGGCGGCGGCGGTGGCGACCCTGTACAACGCGGGCCAGTTCGACAGCAGCATCGCGACCGACTGCCTGAAGTACGTCTGGACCAAATTCAAGGCGACGGAGGGATGGGACAAGGGGGACGGCCACTCGTTCTACGCTCACCTCTACGCCGCCCAGGGCTTTTACATGGCGGGCGACCAGTACTGGGACGGATATTTCCCGGCCACCAGAGACCAGTTGCTCGCCATGCAGCAGCCGGACGGCTCATGGAACGGCGACGGTGTCGGAACGGTGTACGGATCGTCGATCGCCACGATCATCCTTCAGCTTCCCTACAAGTATTTGCCGATTTTCCAGCGATAGCACGAGGAACGCCACCTTGAAAGACAAATCAACCGACGACATCGACCTGGCCGAGCTGGACGAGCTGAACAAGGCCTATGCGGCGATTCGCGAGCAGATGTCGCGGCAGATCGTGGGCCAGAACGACGTGCTCGATCAGCTTTTGATCGCCGTCTTCGCCGCGGCCACTGCATCCTGGAAGGCGTTCCGGGGCTGGCCAAGACGTTGATGGTGCAATCGCTCTCGCAATCGCTGGCCCTGGACTTCAACCGGATCCAGTTCACGCCGGACCTGATGCCCAGCGACATCACCGGCACGGAAGTCCTTTATGAAGACCGCGCCAGCGGGCGCCGTGAGCTGCGGTACGTACAGGGCCCGATCTTCGCCAATTTGATTTTGGCGGACGAGATCAACCGGACGCCGCCCAAGACGCAGGCCGCGCTCCTGGAGGCGATGCAGGAACGGCAGGTGACTGCCGGCGGGCACCGGCACCCGCTGCCGGACCCGTTCTTCGTGCTGGCCACCCAGAACCCGATCGAGCAAGAGGGGACGTATCCGCTGCCCGAAGCGCAGCTCGACCGCTTCTTGTTCAAGATCTTCATCACGTACCCCACGCCCGAGGAGGAGCGGCGGATCTACCGGCTCACCACCGGTGCGGAGGAGCACGCGATCACGCCGACTCTGGACGGGCATCGCATCGCGGCCTTGCAGCGACTGGTGCGCAGGGTGCCGGTGACGGACCATTGCATCGACTATGCGATGGACCTGGTGCGGGCGACCCGCGGGCCCAACCACGGCGGCCCCAAGTACATCGGCGACTGGGTGGCTTGGGGGGCAGGACCACGGGCCGGTCAGGCGCTGATTCTGGCCGCCAAGGCCAAGGCGGCGCTCATGGGCCGGCCCAGCGTGTCGGTGGAGGACATCCAGTCGGTGGCGCCTCCGGTGCTGCGGCACCGGATCGTGATCAATTACAACGCCCAGGCCGCCGGCGAGTCGAGCGACTCGATCGTGAAGAAGCTGCTCGCCGACGTTCCGATCAGGAAAGGACCCGCCAGTGCCGCCGTCGCGGAAATATTCCGATCCTGACGCGATCGCGCAGATCTCGGACCTGGTGCTGCGGTCGCGCAGGCTGGTGGAGGGTGCGATCAGCGGTCAGCATCGCAGCCCGTTCCACGGGTTCAACGTCGAGTTCGCCGAGTACCGGGAATACACGCCCGGCGACGACCTGCGGCGGCTGGACTGGCGCGTTTTTGCGCGGTCGGACCGGCATTACATCAAGCAATACGAGGAAGAGAGCAACGTCCGCGTGACATTCGTGGTCGACGCCAGCAACTCGATGAATTACCGGGGAAAGCCGCCGCTTTCCAAGTTCGAGTACGGGGCGACGCTGGTGGTGTCGCTGGCGATGATGCTGGTGCGTCAGCAAGATCCGGTCGGGTTCGTGCTGTTTGATGAAGCGGCCACGACGGTGCTTCCACCGGCGGCCACGCAGGCGCAGATCATGGTGATGTCGGACTTGCTGGATAAGTGCAAGCCGTCGCGGAAGACCGAGCTGGGGGGCTTGCTGCGATCGCTTTGCGACCGATTGCGGCGCCGGAATATGATTGTCGTCGTTTCCGACCTCTTCACCGATCTTGAGTCGGTGTACGACGGGCTGAATCGCCTGCGGTTTCTGGGGCATGAAGTGCTGGTCATGCAGATTCTGGATCGGGACGAGCTCGAGCTGCCGTTCGACGGGCCGACGATTTTCCATGATATCGAGGGAACGGAGGAGCTGTTCGCCGAGCCCTGGGCGTTCCGCAAGTCGTATCAGAAGGCAATCAACGAGTTCTTGACGACGGTGGCGCGCGAGTGCGGCAACCGCGGGTATGACCACGTCAAGTTCCTGACCGATGAACCACTGGGCCGATCGCTCAGCTACTTCCTGCACCAGCGGCAGGAATCGGGCCGGGCGGCGGTTCGCCAGGGCGCACGATCCTGACCATGCTTACATTCCTCGCCCCCCTGCTCATCTGGGGTACGCTTCTGGGAGCGATACCCATCATCATCCACCTGCTGAACCGCCGGAGGTTCCGCCGGGTGGACTGGGCTCCCATGCACTATTTGCGGCTGACGATCCAGCGGAACCGGCGGCGCATTCAGTTCGAGCAACTTCTACTCTTGCTGTTGCGGATCGCGCTCATCGTGCTGTTGTTCTTTTACCTTGCCCGGCCGCTGCTGAACCCGACGGGGCTGGAGACGTGGCTGGGCTCGGGCGGGAGGACCAGCCAGATCATCTTGATCGACGACTCGGCGAGCATGGGCTATTCGTCGGGCGATGCCACTGCGTTCACGCGAGCCAAGGAGGCGGCCGGCTCGCTGGTTGCCTCGATCCGGCCGCAGGACCGGTGCACGATCGTGACGACCTCGGCGCCGCGGGTGCCGGTGGTGCATGAGGTGGAGGGGACGCGGCGCGACGAGCTCCTGGGGGCTGCCGGGGCGATTCCGCTTTCGGGAACGCATGCGGCGTGGCCGGCGGTGTTCGAGGGGGTCGACGAGGTGGTGCGATCGTGTACGTATCCGACGAAGCAGCTCACGATCCTGACCGATCTGCGCAAAGCCGGCTGGGAGCGCAGCGTTACATCGACCGCGGGGAGGTGGAAGGAACTGGGTCTGCGGGTGCGGGTGGTGGACCTGGGTGACGAGGAGACGGTGAACGTGGCGCTACAGGGGCTGGTCCCGCTTGATCGGACGATCCTGGCGGGCGCGCCGTCGCGGTGGGAGGCGGTCATTCGGAATGACTCGCCGCGGGTGATTGCCGGCGCCAAGGCGATTCTGCGGGTTGACGACAAGCCGACGGAGCTCAAGCTGCCGGAGATTCCGCCGGGCGAGGTGACGCGAGTGCCCTTGGCCGTGCAGTTTCCGGGCGCGGGGCCGCACGAATTCTCGCTCGAGCTTCCGGACGACGCGCTTCAAGGAGACAACCAGCGATGGGCGGCGCTGCCGGTGAAGGACTCGCTCCTCATCCGCCTGGTTGACGGCGAGCCTTCGTCGGAGGCGTTCGGGTCGGAGGTCGACTATCTGGCCGCGCCGCTTTCGATCGGCATCGGCGCGGCCGAAGCGTGGCGGGTGGAGACGGTGCTGGACCAGGACTTCCTTTCGCCGCGGCTGGAGACGCCCGACGTGCTGGTGCTGGCCAACGTTGGGTCGATCACGCCCGAGGAGGCCGAAAAGCTGAGTCAGATGACGAGCGCGGGGATGGGCCTCGTGATTTTCACGGGTGGCAAGCTGGACATCGGGCTTTATAACGACCTGCTGTTCCGCCAGAACAACCGGGTGCTCCCCTGCCCGCTCAAGTCACTGACCGACGAGACGATCCACGGTGTCTTTGTCGAGCCGCTGCATCCCTCGCCGCTGGAAAAGCTGCTGGATTTGAAGGCATCTGCGCTTGAGCGAGTGGCGCTGCGGCAGATCATGAGCGTGGAGGAGCCGGCCGAGGTGGGGCAGGTGCGGGTGCTGGCGCGGTGGAACAATCCGGCGCGGTCGCCGGCGATCATCGAGCGAACGAAGGGCGAGGGGCGGGTGCTGTTGTGGACCACGACGGCCGACCGTGCTGGGAATGACTGGCCGATCGAGCCGAGCTTCGTGCTGGCGGTGCGTGAAGCGGTGCGGGGGACGGCGCGAGCGACGCCTCTGGGCAACACGATCACGGCGGGGGAGCGGATGCGGCGCGTAGTGCAGACGAGCCAGCAGCTCTCGAGCGTGCGGCTGACAGCGCCGGGCGGTGGCGAACCGGAGGCGCTTTCGGCGGTGCCGAAGGAGGAAGCGCCGGGCAAGGAGGCGCCATCGGTGGAGATCGTGGTTCCGGACACGCGGAGGCCGGGGATTTACCGGCTCTCGTGGGACGAGGGATCAGCCGGCACGCAGGGGGACATTTTTGCCGCGAACGCCGACCCGCGAGAGAGTGCGCTCGAGCGAATCGAGGCGCGGGAGCTGAACTCGTTCCTGGAGCCGCTGGAAGTCGAGATTATTCGGGCCCGCAACAACGAGGGGAACCTGTTTTCATCCACGGGCCGTGAGATCTGGCACGATCTGGCGATCGCGCTGGCTGTGCTGCTCGTATTCGAATCGTTGTTTGCGACCTGGGTGGGCCGCTCGCGATAAATAAAGTTAGACATTGATTCATTCATGAACAGGCTATTGCGAATTATTCTGGGAATTGACCGGCCGCCGGGAGCGGAGGACGCCGGCCCGACGCGGCTGGAGCTTTCGGCGCTGCCGCAGGGAGCGACGGCCGCGGTGCTGGTCGTGGCGGCGGTTGCCTTTCTTTTCGTGATCTGGTGGCTCTACCGGCATGAGCGGCCGGACCTGTCGTGGCTCAAGCGCGGGCTGCTGTCGGGGCTGCGGGCAATCGCGCTTCTGGCGCTGGTCGCGATGCTGGTCGAGCCGGTGTTGATCAGCAGTCATCGCGAGACGATCAAGTCGCACCTGGCAATCATCCTGGATGATTCCGAGAGCATGAAGTTTTCTGATCCGTATACGGACCAGTCGAAAGCGGCGGAGATTGCGTCCAGGATGAAGCTCGAGTCGGCAGGGGGCCGATCGTCGGTGGAGCGTTTGCGGGAGACGTCGCGACTGGACCTGGTCAAGCACGGGCTCAGAGCGAGCAAGGACGCGCTGGCGAACGGGCGCGAGGTGTTCCTGTACGACCTCGAGTCGGCTGCTCGTCCGGGCTCCGGCGAATCGGCCCGCAAGCGCACGCTGGACGACATTCAATCGAATCGGCCGATCTCGCCGGTGGGCGACGCGATTCACGGCGTGCTGGCGGGGCATCGTGGGCAGCCGGTGGCGGGGCTGGTGGTGGCGACGGACGGGCGGTCCAATGCGGGCGAGGAGCCGCTGCGAGCGATCGAGACGGCGGTGCGGCAGAACATCCCGATCTACGCGATTGCCGCCGGGGGGGCCGAAGGGCCGCGGAATGTCCGGCTGGCGGAGGTCGAGGCGAGCCCGGTCGTCTTCGTTCGAGATCCCACCAACCTGGCGGTCGTGGTCGAGGCACGCGGGCTGCGCGACGCCGAGGCGAACATCGTGCTGGAACAGCGGATCAACGAAGGCGAATGGGACCTGGTCGGGAGAGAGCGTGTGGTGCTGGGAGAGGACGGAATTCTCAAGCGCACCACGTTCCGGATCACGCCCAAGGTTGTCGGTCAGTATGAGTTTCGTGCCAAGGTGGAGGACGCAGGACCGGAGCTGACGCAGGAAGACAACGTGGCGACGGCGGCCGTGAAGGTGGTGCGGCAGCAGATTCGCGTGCTCTTGATCGCGGGGTCGCCATCGCCGGAGGTTCAGTTCCTGCGCAATGCGCTGATGCGCGATCAGCGGGTGGAATTTGCGGGCTGGCTGCAGCATGCCGATCCGGGATTTCGGCAGCCGGGGGACCGACCGATCACGCGGCTGCCCAATGATTCGACCGAGCTACGGAACTACGATGCGCTGCTGCTGGTGGACCCGGATCTGCGGGCACTTGGTCCGCAGTGGCCGGAGATGATCACGCATTTTGTGGGGCAGGAAGGCGGGGGCGTGATTTTCGTGGCGGGCGAGCTTTATTCTCAGCAGCTTTTCGAGGCCGCTGATGGCAAGAGTCCCGGGGGAGACTGGACGAAGATTCTGCCGATCGTGCGCGACCCTGGTCTCTTTCGCACGGAGGCCGAGGTGCGGCTGTCGAGCCAGGCGACTTACGCCCTCGAGCTTTCTCCGGAGGGGCGCGGGGATCCGGTGTTCGAGTTCAACGCCGATCCGATTCGCAATCGCTCGATCTTGACGAGTTTGCCGGGGATGTACTGGAGCTTTCCGGTGACGCGGTCGCGGCCCGGGGCGACGGTGCTGGCGCGGCACGGCGACCCGCGGATGCAGAACCAGTATGGGCGGCAGACGCTTTTGGCGTCTCAGCTTTACGGGCCGGGGCGCACGGTTTTCATCGGATTTGACAGCACGTATCGCTGGCGCTATCTGTCGGAGGATTATTTCGACGGCTTCTGGGCGCGGCTGGTCGATCGCGTCGGCCGCAACAAGGCGCTGGGGGGGCGGTTTCCGTTCACAGTCCACCTGGGGAAGAGCGTGTACCGGGTGGGCGACCAGGTTCAGGTGGGTGTGCGATACACGGACCCGGCGGCGCTGGCAGAGGGGACGGAGCTGGCCGCCGATCTCGAGATCGCGGGGCAGCCGCCTGAGCCGGTGCGGTTTGAACGCGTGGCGGATGATCCCGGGTTGCTGACGGCGACGTTTCCGGCGGCGCAGGCGGGTGCTTATTCGCTGCGGATCGTGCCGACGACCGCCGTGACGGGGGGCTCGGACATCCGCGCTTCGACCACGACATTCCGCGTGGAGCCGCCCAAGCGGGAGATTGACGAGCCGTCGCTGAACCGGCCGTTGCTCACGGAGCTGGCGCGGCTCACGGGAGGGCGGGTCATCGAGCTTGCGGACATACGCGAGCTGGATGCGGCGATTCCGATGCGCGAAGTGACGCGGACGCTCGATACGCGAGACGAGCTGTGGGACGCGCCGCTGTTTTACGTGACCATCGTGACTTGCTTGACGGTGGAATGGGTGCTGCGGAAGAAGTATCGGATGGTGTAAATGGCGACTGTTCTGGAACTGCCGGCGATCGGTACGCTTCGCGAGGAGCAGCGTGCGCTTCGTGCGGTGCTCTTGCGACTGCGGCGGCGGTTGCGGCTGGAGCTTCTGCTCGAGTTTGCCGCCGACGCGCTCGTCGTGCTGGCCGTGACCGGGGCTGTTCTTGTGTTGCTCGATTGGTGGTTTCGATTTGGCGTGCAGGTTCGCGGTGTCTTGCTGTTGCTTGCACTGGCCGGCGTGCTGGTTTTTCTGAGCGTCCGTGCTTTCAAGCGGTATCAGGCGTCGCGGCTTGACGAGCTGACGCTGGCGATGACGCTGGACCGGCACCGGCCTGGAACGGGCCAGCAGATTGCGGATGTGCTTCAGCTTCCGGAGCTGCTGGATGATGCGGGAGGGGCAACCGTTTCGCAGGCGATGGTGCGACTGGCGGTGCAGCGTGCGGCGGCGGCGCTTGAGCGGTCGGATTGGCGCACGCTCTGGAACCACAAGCGCACGGTGCTTGCGGCCGGGGCCGTGATCGTGGGGCTGCTCGTGCCGGTGTGGTTCGCCGTGGTTGCTCCCAGGGTCGGCGCGCTTGAGCGCGGCCCGCTGGCTTTTCGGTTCGTCGCAGAGATGGCCGCAGCGAACTTATCTGACCGTGACGGGCTTGAACGCTGCCGGGGAACTGCTGGTGCCGCGGGACGAGCGATACCCGGTGGAGGTTCGGTCTGATCTGCCGCTGGTCGAGCCCAAGGGGAGTGATTGGATCGTGCATGGACGCGGGGAGCCGACCGTGATCTGGTCGAGGCCGTCCGGAGCGGTCAGTCCTCACTCGGTGCTCATCAACGAACGCACCGCGGAGGGGAAAGTCAGGAAAGCGGCGATGTCGGAAGCCGGGCTGGATCGGTTCACGTTCGAGCTGCCGCCCTCGTCGAGCTCGTCGGCGATCGACCTGGCCGGAGGAGACGACTGGCTGGGGCCGCTCACGGTGAAACGAGTGGATCGGCCGTCGCTTGCCGAGACGAAGGTTCGGGTCAAGGAACCGGGCGCGACGTATTCGGGATTTCGCACGGTGGACGACGCCAGGCAGCACCTACTTTTCTTGCCCGACACGGAGATCGAGCTCGAGCTGGTCGGAACCGAGCCCATTTCCGAGAGCCAGGTGAAGATCCAGGCGGGAAAGACGCTGCCGCTTATCCGTGGCGACGATCGATCGTTCACAACGACCTGGAAGCTCACCGAAGCGACGACGCTCGAGATCCTTTTGAAGTCGGCCAACACAGCGCTTTCTTCAAAGCCTACGTTCCTGTCGATCGGGCTGCTGAAGGACCGAGCGCCGCGGGTGACCTTGCGCGCCCTGGGGACGGGCGGCCATGTGACGCCGGTTGCAACGATCCCGCTTGCGATCAGTGCGACCGACGATTTCGGTCTGGCGCGCTTCGCTTGCAAGTGGATCGAACGACGAGCACGGAGGAGAAAGCGGCGCCGGTCACGACCCGGGCGAGCCAGGCCTTGCCGCTTTCGATCGAGAAGGACCGTCCGCTGCTGGATCATCAGGTCCGTCACGAAGTGGTTCTGCAGGCGGACCCGCCACGGATCGGCACGATCATCCGGTTCGTCGCGGAGGCCGACGACCGCTGTGCCAACGGAAAGCAGACGGGCCGTTCGAGTGCGCTTCAGGTTCAGGTCGTGTCGCCGGACGAGCTGTTCTACGAGATCCTGGTCCGGCAGCGGGCCGAGCGGGCCAAGTTCCTGGCGGCGCTCGAGGCGATCGAGAAGCAGACGCCGGTGCTTGCCGGGCAGCCGACCGCGGCCGACTTCCAGAAAGTGATGAGGGTTCATCACACGGGAGCGCGGCAGCTCGAGCAGATCGCCGGTAGCGTTGCCGACACGCTGCAGGAAATGAAGCTAAACCAGGTGGGCTCGCCCAAGTCGCACCGGCTGCTGCAGCAGGCGATCATCGACCCGATTCGCGAGCTTGCCGCCGGGCCGATGACCCAGGTGCGGAACGTGCTGCAGGCGCTTGCCGGGGCGACGTCGACGCCGGGGGCGAGTGAAGGGGAGGCCAGGCGATTGCATGCGGAAGTTGTTACAAGGATGAGGAACATCCTCGACCAGATGTCGCAATGGGAGAGCTTCGTCGACGTCGTCAACCAGGTGGCTGAAGTGATCAAGATGCAGCAGAAGGTGCTCAAGGACACCGAGAAAGCACGGGAAACGCGCACCCAGGGCCTATTCGAGGAGAAGCCGTGAGCCGTACAACCGAAAAAATAAGGATTTGCATGCTGCAAACCCCGATTGATCATGGTAGGATCTTAGCCGACTACAGTCGTCATAAGACTGCGCGACGCGGGCCGGCAGCGGCCCTGGCTGGAAAGGGACTGATATCTTTTTTCTCGCCCGAATGAGTGGACCTAACCGGAGGGAAAGCTGATGAGGATCGGTATTCTTGCAGTCGGTGCGGCGGGCCTGCTCTCGTGCGTGCTGTGCTCTTCCGCGAGCGCTGAGGGGCCCATCACGTCCATTTCCGGCAAGATGACCACGGTTGCCGGCGACCTGGCCAAAACCGTAACGGGCGAGCCAGTCCAGAACCGGCAGAAGGAGATCGTCAAGGATCTGGACGATCTGATTGCTTCGCTGGAAAAACAATGCCAGCAGTGCAAGAACGGCATGGTGAAGAACAATCCGACGCGTCCGGCCCGGGAATCGACCCTTCGCAAGGGCACCGGCGGCATCGGTGATCTGATTACTCCGCAGGGAGGCAGCAAGGATTGGGCGAAGATCTCGCCGAGGGAGCGCGACCGCATTATCCAGTCCATGTCCGAAGGGTTCCCCCCCGAATACCGCCTGGTCCTCGAGCGTTATTACCGGCGTCTGGCCGAGGAAAAGACCGTTCCCGCGGGAGCGGAGAGCTCGAAGAGCAAGACCGAGGCGACCGGGACCGAAGGCGAGTGAGCTCAAGGATCTGCGATGTTCAGCACGACTCTCGTCGTCATCTCGCTGACCGCCCTGGCGGGTGCGGGCGCCGCTTCTGATTATTCCCGCACACTCAGCGCGTCGGCTCTCGATCAAGCCGCTTTCGACGCCGAGACTTACGGCGAGAAAGCAGGGCCTGAAGCGGGAAGCCGACGGGCTGCGGATGACCCTTGCCCCTGGGCAAGCAGAAACCGGCTGGAAGACGCCGCAGCAAATCCGGTTCGGCGGCGACTTCACGATCACGGCGACCGTGGTCATCAAGACGCTTCCCAAGCCGGCCCAGGAAGACGGCGCGGCCCTGGGCATGGCGATCGCATTTCAGGACATCAACCAGCCGGATGCCACGCTGCTGCGTCTGCGCGAGCCGAAAGGGCCGGAAGTCTATCGGTTCATCGACAAGTCGCAGATGAACGCCGCCCAGCAACAACAGCAGCAGATGCAAATGCAGATGCAACAGGGCTTTATCGGTGGGCTGGGAAGCCGCCAAAGGCTCCACGTCCCGACTTTCCCGGCTTCGGGCGAGCAGGTTCGCCTGCAGATCACGCGCGAGGGCCAGATCATACGCTTCCAGGTGGTGGACGTTTTGAGTGGCCAGATCGCGCTACCTCGGGCAGGCGCAGCTAGGGCAGAACGATGTCGCGTCGGTGAAGTTGTTCGTCGCCAACCGCAACGGGGCCGAGCCGATCAACGTTCTCTGGCGCGATCTCACGGTGCGGGCCGAGCGGATCAACGGGCTAGGCACGATCGTCAGAACAGTGCTGGGGGAAGTCGTTTACGCCGACCCGACTTCGATCGAAAACAACGTTCTGGTGCTGGGCGGCCAGCCCAAGGCCCCGCCTCAGCCCGCGGCGAAACCGGCTGAAACCAAGGGAGCGGCTCCGGCGGCCAAGGACCAGCCCAAAGCCGCGCCGGCTGTGCCGGCCAAGGGCGCGGCCGCTCCGGTTGCCGTTCCTCCGGCAGCGAAGGCGATGGCCGTCGTGAAGGTTCAAGCGGCCCCCGCGGCCAAGGGCGGGGCGGTCGTGATGAATGCGGGCCAGGTTCAGGCGGCCATGGCGAATCCGTTCGGGCCACAGGGGCCTGGGCCGGCGGTTGCGAAGGCGAGCGGTCCGGCCGTCCCCGGAGGTCCTGGTCAACCCCCGGCGACTCCGCCCAAGCCGAAAGCGAAAATGCCGCTTGATGAGCTCGAGAGCATTCGCTTTGAGCGCCAGCCTGAGATGTCAGCCCGGTTCATGGGGCAGCCGAACGTCGACTTCACCATGCCCGGCTTGAGTGCCAAGAAGGAAGAACCTCCCAAGAAGGATGAACCCGCCAAGAAAGATGAGCCGGCCAAGAAAGCCGATGCGGCCAAGCAGCGCCGGCGATGAAGAAGGGCGAGGCCGCGGAGAAAGCAATGGACGCGGCTAAGAAGGCCGTCGCAGTCAAGAATGGAGCAGCGGCCAAGAAAGCCGCGGCCGTGGCCAAGAAGGAGGAGCCCAAGGCAGCCGCGGCCGACGACGTGCTGGCGCCGCCGCCGGGCACGACGATGACCAAGATCGCCAAGGTTGAGCCCAAGAAGAACGGCATCCGCGACCTGAACATCTCGCTCTTCGGGCTGAGAGACAAGGCGATCAAGCAGGTGATGATCAACTGCCAGACGGCCACCGGCCCGGTGGCTGGCGGCTCGACACGTCTGATTCCCAGGATTGGCCCGTGGTGATCGAGCGCACAGGCGTCGAGCCCACGGCCGAAATCTTCCTCGAGCCGCCGCCCGGCGACTGCTTCGAGAAAGACTTCACGATCAACATCAACTACGAAGATGGCCAGGCGGGCAACGTCAACACCAAGGCGACGTCGCACACCGATGCCAAGCTCGCGGTCGACCCCAAGGCGCCGGGCGGCATTCGGCCCGACGCCTGGGTCTACCTGACCGACGACGAGATGCTCTTCGGCAAGCTCGACGGGATCGGCCCCGAAACGCTGCGGTTCACGACCCCTGGCAAGACAAGGTCGAGGTTCCGCTCTCGCGGGTCGCCGGCGTGCACATCGGCCTGCTCGATCGCAAGGAGTCGCGCGAGTCGTTTCAGAAGCGGCTCGAATCACGAGGGGCCGAAGACATGCTGCTGGCGCAGACCAAGACCGGCGAGGTGCTGGCTATCTCCGGGCGTCGTCGAAGGAACAGATGCCGAGAAGTTGCGATTCCGCTATCAAGACAAGACACGAACGATCTCGCTCAAGCAGGTCGAGGGCGTGATCATGGCCTCGCGGCCGGAGTCGCGACAGCCCGAAGAGCTGCGGCCGACGTTCACGCTGCCCGATTCGGTGGTCGATCTCGGGAAAGTGGAAAGACCTCGACACCAGCACTTGGAAGATCGTCACCAAATGGGGGCAAGAGCTCAATCTGCCGGCGAATGAGGTCCAGGACGTGCGATTCCGCGGGGGCAAGGTGACGTTCCTCTCGGACCTTACACCGCTGAAGGTCGAGGAAACACCCTATTTCGGCCATCGCCTTCCCTGGCGCCACGACGTCAATCTGCTCGGTGAGCCGCTCAAGATCAACGGCCAGAGCTTCGATCGGGGCCTCGCCGTTCACTCGCGCTGCATCCTGACCTACGACCTGGGCCGCCGCTATTCTCGATTCGAGGCCATTGTTGGCTTTGACGACATCGTCCCGGGCCAAAGGCCGGGTCGACTGCCGCGTCTATGCCGACGGCAAGGAGATCTACGCGAATCCCGACCTTCGCGCCGATTCGCCCGCGGTCAAGCTCGTCGCTGCCCGTCGCGGGCGCCGAAGAACTGCGGCTGCATGTCGACTTCGGCCGTGGGCAGGACACCGGCGATCGCGTGATCTGGGCCAATGCACGCTTGTATCGTCAGCAGGCGGCCAAGGCATCGGCATCAGCCGCAGATGCTCGCCGGGCGAAGCTGGCAAGCGGGCCGCACAGGCTGGACTCGCGCTTAAGAGAACACACAGCACGGAACACATAGCCAAGATCTATGCTCATGACGTAAGTTCATCGTTCGTTCTTTTGCAGTGATGATCGGGGTTCTGCTGGTCGCGGCAATCGGCGCCATGGCCATGGACGACAAGGCCCAGTCGCCGATCGAGGTCTACGAGTGGTCGGTCTGGGTAGGAAACCCGGCCCAGCCGGCTGTGAATGCGTCGCGGATCTACACCAACGCGATGCCCGTCGTCGTGGGCACCAGCCGGCCCAAGGTCGAAGAGAAGGAGGCCGCAGCCCGCTTTCCGCTCTCGCCGGTATCGGTCGTGCAGTTCTTCGGTGAGCCGTGCCGCGACATCGACGTCGATCTGAAGGTGAAGCAAGGCACATTTCTGTCGCACTGGCCGGCCAGCAACGAGCGCGGCGGCCGGCTCCAGTGGTTCAAGTCGGATCTGTCAAAGGCACCACCGCCACAAATTCCGCCGAGCTACTCTGCCCGAGAATCACTGGTTCCAAAGCTCCGCGACGGCGACTCGGCGCTTTATCTGAAGTATGAGTCTCATTTCGAGCGATTCATCGCCTATGACAGCGAGCTGACGCTGCCCATGCCGGTGCAAGATTCGCGGCGGGCCGGACGAATACACCCTGCAAAACTTGACGGCCCACCGGCTGCTGGATGTCGCCGTCATCGTGCCCACGCCCGACGGCTTCCGGGTCGGCTGGCTCGACGAGCTTCCGACCGCGGCGCCCGAAGACGAAAAGGAGAAGGAAAAGAAGAAACCGACGAGGCTGCCGCCAAGAAGAAGTCCGACAAGGAAAAAGCGGACGCCTTCTTCAAAGAGGGGGAGAAGAAGAAAGAGCGACGACGAGCCCCCTCCCCTTCCCGCCGAAGGGGACGTGAACGTCAAGGCCAGGGTCGACCAGCAGCTCAACCGTCCGGTCGTCGTGACGGTCGAAAAAGCCCCGCGGCGAGATGTGCTCGACCTGATCACCGGCCAAGTGCGGCTCCGCTATGAGCTCGATGACCGCACGCTGGCGAAGGCCGACATCAACCTCACCCAGACGACGAGCATGAACGCAAACGGCGATCGCGGCTCGCGACGCCCTGGCAGACCTGCTGGGCAACCTCGGGCTCAGCTACCGCGTCGCCGACGACGGCACGGCTCTTCATCACCACTGCGGCCAGGCTTGCCGAAGAAGCCAGCAAGAAAGGGACCGTGATCGAAGGCCCGCCGGTCAAGCTGGTGATGCCGCCGCCGATGAAGGCCTCGAACCCATCGTACGCCGAGGTCACGCGGCATGCGCTGGCCCGCCGCCTGGCCGGGCAGGGACTGCGTGAGAGCGTCGTGCAGATGCTTCTGTCGCAGTACGGCAAGGTGCTCTTTGAGCCGCCGCGAACTGATCATTCTGGTTCATCTTTCGCGGGCGGCGATCGATGATGCGGTTGGGCTGGATGTGTTCCCGCCGCCCAAGAAGCTGGTGAGAACGGCGCTCCTCGTCGTGCACGGCGTCGACCCGCGCCTCCAGGACCGGGCGCGGGCTCTGGTCCAGCAGCTCGGCGACCAATCTCCAAAAGTGCGCGACACGGCTGAGAACAGCCTGGCCGCGATGGGGCCCGTCGCGTTGCCCGCGCTTGAAGATGCGCTCATCAACAAGGACGTCGAGATCGTCTTTCGCGCCGAAAGGCTACTTCTGAAATTGAATCGACCAGTGCCCTGAAGCAACACAGGAAGAGCATGATGCGAATCAAACGGCTTCTGGTGACTGGCTGCTGCGGATTCATCGGCTCAAACTTCGTCCGCTTACGCACTCGAGACGGATCCCAGCATCGAAATCACGAATCTTGATGCACTCACTTATGCGGGAAATCCCGACAACCTGGCAGAGATCGAGAAGAACCCTGGCTATCAATTTACGCTGGGGGATATCGCCGATCGACCCAGGGTGATGAGCCTCGTGGCGGAGGGAAAGTTCGATGCTATCGTCAACTTCGCGGCCGAAAGCCACGTCGACCGATCAATCGACGACGCGACGCCGTTTCTTCGCACCAACGTGATCGGTACACAATGCCTGCTGGACGCCGCCCGCGCGGCGGGCGTGCCGCGTTTTGTCCAGGTCTCGACCGACGAAGTCTACGGGACTCTCGGCCCCGACGACCCCGAGTTCTGCGAGACCACGCCGCTGTCGCCGAATAGCCCTTATGCCGCCAGCAAAGCCGGCGCCGATCTACTGCGTGCGCGCAGCCCACCACACATTTGGCATGGATACGGTGATCACGCGATGCTCCAACAACTACGGCCCGTTTCAGTTTCCGGAGAAGTTGATCCCGTTGTTCATTACCAATGCGACTGGCTGAAATTCACGTGCCCGTCTATGGAGATGGCCGCCAGGTGCGCGACTGGATTCACGTCGCCGACCACTGCCGCGGCATCGACCTCGCTCTGCGCCGCGGCCGTGCGGGCCAGGTCTACAACTTCGGTGGCCGCAGCGAGCGATACAATATTGACGTCACACGCACGATTCTCCGGCTGTGCGGGAAGACGGACAGCCTCATTCGGTACGTCACCGATCGCCCGGGACATGACCGCCGTTACGCGATCAATTGCGATAAAGCCGAATCGGAACTGGGCTGGCGCCCGACGGTGCCGTTCGAGCAAGGCCTCGCTGACACAGTCGCGTGGTACAAAGCGCAGTGCGAGCTGGATCGAGCGGGTTCGGTCGGGCGCCTATCGCGGCGGTCAAGAGACGAGTAGAAGGTAGAGAATGGAAAGTCGAAAGCAAATTCCTCCTAGGGGGCGGTGTATGTCACACCAGTTCCCGCCACGTAGCCGACGCTCGGCTGAAGCGTCGCCGCCGGCGCGTTGGCAAGCGCCGACACGAGGGTTGTAAAGTTAACGCCGAGCTGTGTCTGCAATACGTTAAACACCTGGTCCACCGTCGTGTCCACGCTGTTGATCGCCGTGTCCATTGCGGTGACGGCCTGCGTGTACGCGTTGCTGAAGGTTTGCGTCGCGATGATGCCGATTCCGGTTGTCCCCGACGTGGTCGTGGCTCCGGTCGTTGCCGGCGTGGTGCTTTTGCTTACCGAGCTGCTGGCAGTGCTGACCTGGCTGGTCGCAGCGGCTGTCTGATTCTGGACTGCTGTCGTGAGTGTGTTGACAGCACTGGTCAAACCAGCGCGGGCAAGCGCGAACTTGTTTTCAATGGCGTTTGCGGGAACGCCCAACTGAAAGCTGAACTTCGCCAGGGGGCCGGCGAGCACCCCGAACTCCTGCTCGAAGGCGTTACTGAGCTGCGTGACTTGGGTACTGAACGAGGCGACAGTCTCCTCGAGTTGATTGTTGAGCGCTTGAGCGTGGGTCGCCAGGCCGACCGAGGCGCTCGTGTTCGACGCAACGCTCACGTTCTGGACCTCTACCTGCGCGCGGGCAGCCACCCGTGCGAGCACGCTCTGCAAGTAATCGGTCCGGTCGATGACCAGCGTTTTGAGATGCTTCGATTTCGCCATGAAGCCGTGGTCGATCCGGTCGAGCGCTCGCTCGAACCGCCGTACCAGGGCCACACTGACGGGACTGGCGGCCGGCGGCGGAGTGGCGGGCACGGGGGCTCCAGCGTTCAAAACGAGGCGATCTTCAAGCGTTTCAACGGAACTGACGAACTTGCGCCTTTTGGATTTCGATTCGCGGTGGCTCATGGTTGAACCTCTTCGTAAGTCAGTGAACGGATTGGCCCGTGCAGAGCAATCCGTCTGATCGGAATCAAGGGCTTGCGGGATTCTCTGGTGCACAGCGCGTGCCAATTCCAGCCGGCGGGCATGCCGGCGAACGGAAGACGGTCGACGTCGTGAGCCTTAACCTGGCGAAGTACTGTCGGAGTGCGGCACTCTCATCATTGAGAATCTGGTCAAGGCATCTGGAACACTTCGCCTCCGTTACGCGTCACGATCCCTTGGAGCACCCGCGGGCTAAGGGGATTCGTCGGCGTGCTCTTGAGAAACCTGACCGCACCGTCGGCGAAGAGCGCGTTGAGCCCGAGCGGATGCTTGCTCCCCATTCCGATCGTGGGATCGTTCTGCGGGGCAAACGCGAGATCGTCGGGCTTGCTCCAGGGAACAGAGTTTGTCGCTTCCACGACCAGGACCGTGTTGCTTGTCCCATCGGTCACTTCGCTCGGAGGAACGCCCACCGGCTTGCCGGTGAATATCGCGCGGGGGTCGACAATAACCTGGTAGGGTGTATGCGCTCCCGATTCCGGCGCGCTCGGGCACTGGTAGACATTGAGCACGATGTCGCTCAAGGGCTTGTTGTGTGGGCTGTCCCAGGGCTCGTCGAGGTGGAATTGGTTGTATAGCGGGTATTGCTCCAGATAAGGAAGGATCGACACTCGCCAGCTCAGAAGCGGCTTGCCATTCGCGTCGACGATGGCGACGGGCGGAAACACGCCATTGGTGCTCTCGTAATTCATGATCGCCAGACCGATTTGTTTGAGGTTGTTCGTGCACTGCGCGCGGTGAGCGGCCTCGCGGGCGGCCCCAACGGCGGGAAGCAAGAGCGCGATCAAGACGGCGGGCACGGCCAGGAGCGAGCACAGGCATCCCAGTACGATTCCAGAGATCGCGAAACCCCTGCCCGTCACATTCCTCCTGGGGTTGTTGATGTCGCTCAGACCCATGATCCCGAAAATGACGGCCGGTACGCCGGTGAAGCAGCCCAGAAAAAAACACAACCCCAGCACGAAGCTCGTGACGGCCTTGCCGCTCATCGACGGTGGAGGCGATTCATAGAGCGGAGCGAAATCCGAATCGGGGCGAGGTTTTGGGTGGGGCACGATCAACTCCCGCTGACACGCCGGGCATCGCCCGCGCCGTCCTGCGTTTTCGTCCCCTGTCTCGAATTCCTTGCCGCACTCGCATCGAATAACAATCGACATGATGGTCGTCCTCCGGCGTTGCACGAGCATGTACAATGCACTTTGAGCCTACTCCCAGAGCGAAGGGATTGCCACGATTCTACACCCGAACAATGCCGCTGCCCTGGGAAAAGGCTCGCAGGGCCGGACGATCGGACTGCCTCAAGTGGATGTTGACAACCGACATTCAAGAATTCCCTTTTTCCACCAAACTGCTGACTATCCCCTGAAACTTCGTTATCTTCGTTCATTGAGAGGGAGGGCTTTGATCCATGCGAAAGAGAGCGTTGTTGTTTGTGTCGGTCGCGGCAGTGATCGCGACTGCTGAATGGGTTCCCGCCGGCGGCCTGACGCATGCACTGGCGGGTCTCCAGGGCCAGAGGAGCTTTGAAAAGATGGACTTCGGCAAGACTCCGGACGGCACTCCGGTCGAGATGTATGTGCTCTCGAACGGCAAGATGACGGTCAAGGTCATCAACTACGGCGCGATCATCACCGAGATTGACGTACCCGACCGAAACGGCAAGCTGGCAGACGTCGTCCTCGGCTTCGACCACCTGGAAGGGTACCTGGGCGGTCATCCCTATTTCGGTGCGGCCACGGGGCGCGTTGCCAACCGGATCGCCAAGGCGAGATTCAAGCTCGACGGCAAGGAATTTAAACTCGCCGCCAACAACGGGCCCAACACGCTGCACGGGGGCGTCAAGGGATTCGACAAAGTCGTCTGGAAGGCATCCGACATGTCCGGGCCGAACGGCCCTGCCGTGAAGATGTCTTACCAGAGCCCGGATGGCGAAGAAGGCTTTCCCGGCAATCTCGCGGTCACAGTAACGTATACAGTGACAGCCGACAACGGGCTGCGAATCGATTACACCGCCACTACTGACAAACCCACGCCGGTGAACATCACGAATCACAGCTACTTCAACCTCGCCGGGCCGGCCGCCGGCTCGGTCCTGGGGCACGAGCTGCTGCTGGAGGCCGACCTCTACACACCGGTCGACGACACGCTGATCCCGACCGGCGAGCTGACCTCTGTGCAAGGTACGCCGCTCGACTTCACCAGACCTGCCACGCTCGGATCGCGAATCGCCGAGCTCAAGGGTGAGCCCGGTGGCTACGATCACAACTACGTCCTGCGCAGCGGCGGCAAGGAGCTCGCACTCGCCGCCCGGGTGACCGAGCCTGGAACCGGGCGTATCCTGGAAATGTTCACCACCGAGCCGGCCGTGCAGCTCTATACCGCCAACTTCCTGGACGGAACCTTGAAGGGCAAGCACGGAGTGGTCTACAAGAAACAGCAAGCGTTTTGTCTCGAAGCCCAGCATTATCCCGACTCGCCAAACCAGCCCAAGTTTCCGTCAACAATCCTTCGACCCGGATCAACATACACTCAGACGACGATCTACAAGTTCAGCGCGAACTGAAGCGTGCTGACGACGTTCCAGCAACGGGGGGCGCTGTCGCGCCCCAGGCTGATACACCTTTTCGCGGATGTTTCTCTTTTCGCCTCCCCGCGAGCCTCCGGGGGAGGATCAGGGTGAGGGCCGATGAAAGCCGTAGCCGTACTGCCCGGCAAGCCAAATAGCGTGCATCTACGAGAGATTCCCGTCCCGCAGGTGTCTGACCAGCCTCACCCGCACGTGTGCAAGATCCCTGAGGGACGTGGCGTTCTGGTGAAGGTGCTGCAGGTCGGAGTCGATGCGACCGACCGGGAGATCAACGAAGCTCTCTACGGCAACGCCCCGCCGGGCGGCGAGCACCTGGTCATCGGGCACGAGAGCTTCGGACAGGTCGTCGAGGTTGGGGACAAAGTCAAGGAATTCCGGCCTGGAGACTACGTCTCCTGCACTGTTCGCCGTCCCGGTGAATCGATCTTCGACTTGATCGGCAGGAACGACATCACCAGCGACGAAGTCTACTTCGAACGTGGCATCAATCTGTGTCACGGTTATTTGACCGAATACTTCGTCGACGACGCAGAGTACATCGTGAAGGTTCCCCAGAACCTCAAGCATCTCGGCGTGCTCGCCGAACCGGCCAGCGTCTGTGCCAAGGCCATCGAACAGGCCTTCCTGGCGCAGCAGCGACTGCAAGTCTGGGACCCCAAGCGCGCTTTCGTGATGGGGTCCGGCCAGATCGGCCTGCTCGCCACCATGATGCTGCGGCTTCGAGGAATCGAAGTCCACACGATCGCCACCCGGCCCGGCCCACACCGGAAATCGTCCATCGTCGAAGCATACGGCGCCCAATACGTCAGCACGAAACAGAAATCGCTCGCAAGCCTCGCCGCGGAGGTCGGAAAGCCCGACCTGATCTTCGAAGCGACCGGAAATGCCGAAGTCTGTTTCCGCGCGATGGAGATACTCCGTCATAACGGAGCGCTCATCTGGACAAGCATCACCGGCGGCAAGCACGACATCTCGATCGACGCCGCCAAGATCAACATCGAATGGGTACTGGGCAACAAGCTCCTGGTCTCGAGCGTCAACGGCAACCGCCGCCACTTCGAGCTGGGCATGCAAGCGCTCTCCCACGGCGAGCTGACCTATCCCGGCGTGACCGGACAGATCCTCACGCATCCGGTCCAGGGTCTCGACTCCTTCAAGGAAATGATGCATCTTCTCGAGGAAAAAGAGGCGCTCAAGGTCTACGTGAACGTCGCTGAATAGTGAATTGTTCATAGGATTGTATCGGGCTTATTGATTCCTTTTGGCACGGCCAGGAGTGGGGTATCTAGCGATGAGCGAACTCTCGATTCGGAAGGATCCCTGCGAGCTCGACTTCCTGTCCTTGGGTGCGCTCGTGCACCGGCTCGACCCGGGCGTGATTCCGTTCCGGAAGGCGCGTTCGCTGGACATTCACGTCTCCGGAGGCGAATACAACGTGGCCGCCGGACTGGCTGACTGTTTCGGGCTGAAGACGGGCATCGCCACGGCGATGGTCAATTACCCGATCGGAGAGCTCATCCAGAGCCGCGTGCGAGAAACGGGTGTGACGCCGTTCTATAAATGGTTCGAGCATGATGGCGTCCGCGGGCCCAATATGGCCACCGTTTACAGCGATCGCGGCTACGGCGTGCGCCCGCCGGTGGTCTTCTACAACCGCTCGAATGAAGCCGGCGCCCTGCTCAAGCCCGGCGACTTCAACTGGCCGGAGATTTTCAGCCGCGGCGTGCGCTGGTTCCATTCCGGCGGCATCTTCGCCTCGCTCTCCGAGACCACCGCCCCACTCATCATCGAGGGAATGCAGGCGGCCAAGGCCGCCGGAGCCGTCACCTCGTTTGACCTCAACTACCGTGCCAAGCTCTGGGCGGCCGTCGGCGGCGCCGAGCACGGCCAGCAAGTCATCAAGCGCATCGCCAGTCATCTCGACGCCCTCTTCGGAAATGAAGAAGATCTTCAAAAAGGGTTGGGCGTCCCCGGGCCCGACGTCGCCGGCAAGTCGAGCCTCGATCCCGACACGTTCTTCGTGCTCATCGACCGCGTCGTCGAACGCCATCCCAACATCAAGCTCGTCGCCACAACCTTGCGCGAAGTGCATTCGACCAACCGCCACGACTGGGCCGCCGTTCTCTGGCTGGACGGCAAGCGATACGTCAGCCCCACTCGCGAGCTCGACGTCCTGGACCGAATCGGCGGCGGAGACGGCTTCGCCGCCGGGCTCATCTACGGGCTCCTGTCGGGCCGATCGCCCGAAGATGCGCTCAGGCTCGGTTGGGCCCACGGTGCCCTCCTGACCACCTTCCCCGGCGACGTCACCATGGCCAAACTGGCTGAGGTCGAGTCGCTTGCCAAAGGTGGCTCGGCACGCGTACAGCGCTGAGCCGTGCCGGCCCTCTTCCAACAACTCATGACCTCCCTCCCCACAATTCGCCGGAGCACACACCGGCGGAGATGCACCAATGCTGACCGCCCAGGGATCAAAAACGCGTCGAGATCGACTCTGGAAAACGCTCCCCTCGCCATGCGACCTGCTCCTCGTCGCGGATCCCTCGCATCTGATCTACCTCGCTGCATTTGCTCCCTCCCCTTTCGTCTTTCGAACCGTCGAATCGGGCGCCATGCTCATACTGCAGCCCGATCGCGCGACGTTGGTTGCTGACGACATGCTCCGCCCCTTTCTCGACCGGGCGTTCGTCGATGAGATCCACGCTCCCACCTGGTATGACGGAAACCATACCGCCCCACATCGCCGCCGGCTGCTCGTCGAGTCCACTCTGAACCGCCTGGCGGCCATCCCAGGCAAACGCCTGGGCGCCGAGCTCTCGAGCGTCCCCGCCGGAGTCATCGAGGGTCTGCGGTCGGCTCGACCCGACCTCGAAATCGTCGACATCGCCCCGCTCATCCGCACGCTCAGGCGCTCCAAGGACCCCGACGAGATTGAAGTCCTCCTCCGCTCAATGCGGGCCGGCGAAAAGGGACAAGCCGCGGCGCTCGAACGGATCGAGCCCGGTATGTCCGAGCTGGATGCCTACCGAATCGTCCAGAACGCCGCGGTCAAAGAACTGGGAGAGCCCGCCATCCTCTACGGCGACTTCGCATCCGGCCCGCGTTGCGAGATTGAGAAGGGGGGCTCGCCAACCTCGCGCAGAATCGAGCCGGGCGACCTCCTGCTCCTTGACTTCTCCATCGTGGTCTCCGGCTACAGGGGCGATTTCACCAACACCTTCGCCGTCGGCCGCACCCCGACCGCTCGCCAGCACGAGCTGTTCGAAGCCTGCGTGGGCGCCCTGCATGCCGGCGAGGCCAGCCTCAAGGCGGGCACCCCTGCACGCGCAGTTGATGCTGCGGTACGCGGGTACTTCGGCTCCCTGAAACTCGACCACGCCTTCACCAGCCATTCGGGCCACGGCCTGGGACTGGGCCACCCCGAGCCGCCCTACTTCGTTCCCAACAGCGACGACACCCTCGCCGTCGGCGATGTCGTCGCCCTCGAGCCCGGCCTCTACATCGAAGGCGAAGGCGGGATGCGGTTTGAACGAAACTATTTGATCACCTCCGACGGTTTCCTCAAGCTCAGCCACCACCGGCTTCGTATCACCCAATGACAGGACGCCGTCGCGAATCCACTGGTGACAACACTGGCGATAGCTCTCAATACCCGAAAATCACCCCCCGACGCATCAGAACATACCCATGCCGCCCATGCCCATGCCGCCCATCCCCATGCCGCCGAACCCCATGTTGCCCATCACCGCACCCAACGGCATCAGCATAAAGCCCATACCAGGGACGTACACCAGCACGTAAATCCCACCGCCGTTGCCGCCAAAGCCCCCACCATAGCCGCCAAAGCCCCCGTTGCCATAGCCATAGCCCCCATTGCCATACCCGCCGTAGCCATACCCGCCGTTTCCGTACCCACTCCCCATGAAGTTCGAGCCCCAGTAGTTGAAGTTGCGTGACCCCGTCGTGCCGTTGAGCCCGTTACTCGAAAGCCCGTTCCCTAGCGTGTTGAGCCCTTGCGAGGCGTTGGCAGCGTTGGTTGCTCGCGTGGCACTGCTCAGGTTGCTGCTGCTCAAGTTACCGCTGCTGAGATTGCCGCTGCTCAAGTTGCCATTTTGCGCCTGCCCCCAGCTCGTCAGCATGTTGCTGCCGCGACCGTTGGTGCTGTTGCGTCCAAGCATCGCTCCGGATCTTGCAGCGACGTGCTGCGTCACGCTTGAACGATTCGCCCCCCCTGCCCCGCCACGCACCCCCGTTCCGTTGTTGGTCCGGGCCGAAGCGCTCGCCCCGCCGCTACGCAGCCCGGAGGTGCCCATGTGAGAGTAGCCGCCCATTCCTGACATCGCACCCATGTGATAGTAGCCGCCCATTCCCGACATCGCACCCATGCGCGAGTAGCCGCCCATTCCCGACATCCCACCGATGTTCGGATATCCACCCATCCGCCCAGCACCGCCCATCTGAGAAACGCCGCCCATGTGGGTCATGCCACCCATATGCATGCCTCCGCCAAAGTGGCCGCCACCGATGTGCCCCCCTCCCATATGACCGCCGCCTCCACCGTGGCCTCCACCTCCGTGCCCACCGCCGCCGTGCCCGTGAGCTGCGGTCATTCCTGCCGGTAGAGTCAGGATCGATACCAGCAGGAACATCCTGCGAATCAAACGCAGAAGCACGTCACGTAGGGGTTTCATCGCCATTCTCCTGGGTCGGCTAGCCGCGGGCTCTATCATATTAGACCCCGCCGCCTGCCAAAGGTTTCTCGCGCGGGCATCGAATTCCTGGAAGGCCTCTGACCGAGCTCTCCACCGCGGCGTGCCTGGCACTTTGACGACCGGCCGGTCTACAGCTCCGCCAACCGCTCGAATTCCGCTTCGTCAATGATCGGGATGCCAAGCTGCTTGGCCTTTTCGAGCTTGCTTCCGGCGTCTTCACCAGCCAGCACGTAGCTCGTCACCTTCGAAACCGAACCGCTGATCTTGCCGCCGCGCTCCTTGACCAGCGCCTCCGCCTCCGTGCGAGATCGTTTGGGAAGCGTGCCGGTGAGCACAAACGTCTTGCCGGCGAAAACCAGCTTTCCGGCGATTCGAGGCTCAAGCGGCACGGGCGACACCCCGGCTTCCTTCAGGTCGTCAAGCAGCCCCACTGTATCATGGTCTTTGAAATACTCGTGAACGCTCGAGGCGACGATCGGACCCACCTCGGGAATGGCCTCGAGCTCTTCAAGCGACATCGCACGTAGCCGGTCGATCGTCTTGACTCGCTCCGCAATCACCTCGGCCATCCGCGTGCCGACATGCCGGATCGTCAAACCCGTCAGTAAGCGGTCGAGCGTGCGGTGCTTGCTGGCCTCGATCGCTCGGACCAGGTTGTCGGCCGACTTCTTTCCCATCCGCTCCAGATCGGCAAGCGTCGCCGCATCAAGCTGGTAGAGATCGGCGACGCTCTTCACGAGCTTCCTTTCCACGAGCTGATCGATGAGCTTTTCACCCAGGCCGTCAATATCCATCGCGTCTCGGTGCGCGTACCAGCGAATCCATTCCTTGAGCTGGTCGCCGCACCGCAACGGGGGATTGGTGCAGTAATAATCAACCTCGTCTCCGGCGCGCTCCACAGGCGCGCCACAGCTTGGACAGCTCTTCGGGAAGTGAAACCGCTTCTCCGTGCCGTCACGCGCCTGTGTCTCGACCCTCACGACCTGGGGGATGATTTCGCCCGCTTTCTGGATCACCACCGCGTCGCCGAGGCGGATGTCCTTGCGTTCGAGCTCGTCGGCATTGTGCAAGCTGGCGCGCTTGACGGTGGTCCCCGCCAGTTGCACCGGCTCGAGATCGGCGACCGGCGTCAGCTTCCCCGTTTTCCCAACCTGAACGCTGATGCCAAGCAGCTTTGTAACCGCCTGCTCGGCCTCGTACTTGAAGGCGATCGTCCACCGCGGGCTCTTGCTTCGTGACCCCAAACGCTCGCGCTGATTGAGATCATCGACCTTCACCACCAGCCCGTCGGTCTGAAAATCGAGCGTGTTGCGCTGGTCGCTCCATCGCTGGGCGTGCTCGATCACCTGCTCAATGGAATCATATCGGCACGTATGTGGGCTGACGGGTATCCCCCAGCGCTTCATCGACTGGACCAGCACGAAGTACGAAGTCTCGCTCATGCCGCTCGATTCTCCCAGCCCGTGCGAGACAAATCGAAGCTGCCGCGTCGCGCAGAGCTTGGAATCGAGCAGCTTGAGCGACCCCGCCGTCGAGTTCCGCGGATTGGCAAACGGCAGCTCCCCAGCCGTCTTCCGCAGAGCATTGAGCCTCACCAGCTCGGAGTTGGGCATGTACACCTCGCCACGCACCTCGAGCAAGGGCGGCGCCGCCCTTCTGCAGCATCAGGGGAATCTCCCGCACCGTCTTCAAATTCGCCGAGATATCGTCGCCGCGCTCGCCGTCGCCGCGCGTCGAGCCCTGGACCAGCTTCCTCTCTTCATACCGTAGCGACACGGCGACGCCGTCGACTTTGAGTTCCACAACGTACTGCACCTTCTCACCCGGCTTGAGCCCCTTCCTCACTCGCACGTCCCATTCACGCACTTCATCATACGAATACGTGTTATCGATCGAGAGCATCGGCACCGCGTGCGTGACCGTGGCAAAACTCCCCAGTGGCTCCCCGCCCACTCGCTGGGTCGGGCTGTCGTCGCTCTGCAGCTCGGGGTGCTCGGCTTCAAGCTCGGCCAGCCGGCTCATCATCCGGTCGAACTCGCGGTCGGCTATCTCCGGCGCCGCCTCGACATAATACAGGTAGTTATGGCGATTCAGCTCCTCCCTCAGCCGGGCGACCTCTTGCTCGATTTGCTTGCTTGCCATGGCCGTTCTCACTCCGGTGGCTTCGGTTTCGCCCGCGCCGCAAACCACGGATCCAGCGCCATCGCCAGCACGCCCGTCGAGAGCATCACCAGGATCTCGCCACCGAGCAACAGCGGCGCTTTCCGGTCGAGCCATTCGGCAACCGCGATAGATCGGGGGCTCCGAGGCTCTCCACCCGGCTTCGGATCGAGGATCCACGCGCTCGACAGATAAGCCAGCACCGTGAATACGAACACCACGCTCGCCACCAGCAGTATGGCGAAGAAAGGATTGGCGAAGATCTCCCGCTTCCTCCGAGGTGCAGTCATCGGACAGCCGTTTCTACTCGACCCGCGTATCGCTTGCTCGCCCTCGGGCGCGCTGCCCCGATCACGATTCCCCCCGAACCCACTCGCTCCCCGCCAGCTCGTATTCGACCAGGTCGGCGGGCTCGAACCACATTCCAATCTCACGCTCGGCCGAAGCAGCGCTGTCGCTGCCGTGCACAAGGTTGTTCTGCCTGGAAATCGAGTAATCCCCGCGGATCGTACCCGGCGCCGCCGCCGCGCCATTCGTCGCTCCCAGCATCCCGCGCACAACCGCGATCGCCTCGTTTCCCTCGAGCACGCCCACGACTACCGGCGCGCTCGTGATGAAATCGATCAATCCCTCGAAGAACGGCTTTCCCTGGTGTTCCGCATAGTGCTTCTCGGCCAGTGCACGTTTGACTCGGATCATCTTGAGCGCGGCGATTCGCAAGCCCTTCGCCTCGAACCGCGCAAGAATCGAGCCGGTCAACCGGCGATGAACACAATCGGGTTTGAAAATGATCAAGGTGCGTTGCATCAAACTATCAACCGCTTTACGAGAAAAGGGGAATTCTCAATCCATAGAGTCTAATATGCCCAAAGACGACCTTGCAACCTCAAGGATCGTTGCCGCAAGCCTCCGGCTCCACAATCCGCCAGGCCAGCTCCCGGAACGAATCCGCCTCGAGCTCCCACACCCGCACCTCAGGCGTCTCTCCGCAGAGCGAAACGATGATCCGCGGACACAGCCCATAATGGTTCTCGGCCAGATCGGTCTGCGACGGCACAGCCTGCCAGCGCGGATGCGAGTGGTAGATCGCCAAAATCTCACTGCCGCACTGCCGCAAGGCAATGTGCGCCTCGATCAGGTCGCGAGGATCGGCGTCGTAGCGCGTCTCACTCGCCAGCCTGTTTTTCAGGGGATGAAGTGACGAGACCCGCGGCAAAACGCCTCCCAGGATTCCGCAACACTCAAGCGGCGACTCGCGAATGCAATGGGCAACCATGGCGTCATGAAGATCGCGCGGAATCTCAAGTGGCACCGCCTTCAAGCTGTCGGCCATCCTCTCTTCCGCCAATTCTTATTCCGGGAAGAGCGGCGTGGATAAATACCGCTCTCCCAGATCCGGCATCACGACGACCAGCAGCTTACCGGCGTTCTCAGGTTTACTCGCAACCTGCACCGCCCCCACCATGGCCGCCCCGCACGAGATCCCGCACAACATCCCTTCCTCACGAGCCAGCCGCCGCGCCATTTCAAAAGCATCCTCGTCTCGTACTGTCACCACGTCGTCGATGATCGACGTGTTGAGCACGTCCGGAATGAAGCCCGCGCCAATCCCTTGAATCTTGTGCGGCCCCGGCCGCAGCGATTCCTTGCGGCGCAACTGCGTCAGCACCGGCGAATTGATCGGCTCGACCGCAATCACCTTCACCGACGGCTTCCGGCTCTTCAAGACCTCGCCACATCCCGTGATCGTGCCACCAGTCCCGACGCCGCTCACCAGAATGTCAATCTTCCCGTCCGTGTCGCGCCAGATCTCCTCAGCAGTCGTCCGCCGGTGAACCTCCGGATTCGCCGGATTCTTGAACTGTTGCGGCATGAACGCGTTGAGTGTGCTCTTTACCAGCTCCTCCGCCTTGCGCACCGCACCGGGCATCCCGTCGGCCGCCGGCGTCAGCACAATCTCGGCCCCGAACGCCTTCAGCAGTCGCCGCCGCTCAAGACTCATGCTCTCAGGCATCGTCACGATCAAGCGATAACCCCGCGCCGCACACGTAAACGCCAGCCCGATGCCCGTGTTGCCGCTCGTCGGCTCGATGATCACCGCCTGCTCGTTCAGCCGGCCCTGCGCCTCCGCCGCATCGATCATCGCCACGCCGATCCGATCCTTCACCGACCAGAGCGGATTGAAACTCTCCAGCTTCGCCACCACGGTCGCATGGCATCCGCTCGCCACTCGCCTCACACGCACAAGCGGCGTATTCCCCACCGTCTGCGTCATGTCGTCATAAATCCGCCCACGCCCCACGCTCGCTTCGGGTGTCGCCACGTTTCGCTCTCCCTCAATAAACTAACCGGCGAGTCCTGATCACGTCGTCCCAGATCCACCGCTCATCAAACCACTTTGCACGTTTGTCGATCATAATAGTCGAGAAGAATCCGACCGACAACCTGTCTATCTTTAACGCAAGGCCAACGGCCGCAACGCGAACCCCGCAGCCGCTCCTTTGATTTTATTGACCGCTGCCACGTAACAGAACGTGTACGCCTTCGCCTGGCTCAGTCCTTCCAGGTAATGCAACTCACCGAGGTGGACGCCCTGATCAACGAGCAGATAGCGGTGCACCGGAATCCCTGTCCCGGGCGAGTCCGGTGCCGGGCTGACCTCGTATCCGGATGTGTCCGAGCCAACCATGATCGCACCTTGGTCCTCGACGAGCCACTTCGTGCCCTCGAGGTCGACGCCCGCCGAGTCGTGCGCACCGATCGTGGCATGATCGGCCCCATCCTCACCCCAGAATCGCCCGGTCCCGGTTCGCACCAGCACCACGTCGCCGGGCGCCAGGCTCACTCCTTCCCACGCCAGCGTCTCCTCCAGGTCTTTCCTGGTGATTCTCGTGTGTCCCGGCAACGCATCGAGCTTTTTAAAAGCCGCGACGTCAACCAGCACACCCCGCGCAATGATCGGCGGAATCGTCGGTGCATCGCACTTACGCGGGCCCCAATCCCCTCCCCAATCCCCCTCTTTGAAGCCGTTGTACCAGTGATAGTCCGGCCCCGCCGTGATATGCGCCAGTCCGTCGATCTGGGTCGCCACGTTATCCGAGATGAACATCGCCGCCGAATGCCAGAACACCAGGTCCGGATTGCTTTCAAGAGGCGGCGCGTCAGCGTCTTTCATCCGGTGCACCCCGTCCGGGCTCCGGAACGAGATGATTTCGCCCGGACTATGACCCGGCCACTTGTAGCTCCGCCGGCTATACGTAATGCCCAGGTCAAACACAAGTCCGGTCTTGGCAAGGGAAAGCGCCGCCGCCCGCGATTCATTTGAAAGCCCATTGAGCGCGCCCACTTCGTCGTCCTTCCCCCAGACCCATCCCCAGCCTTTTCCTTTGGTAAAGCCCTTGATCGAGCCCGGTTCTGCCGCCTGCTCCGCAATCAGCGACCGCTCCGTCTCACCGGCGTGCACAGCCCCCGCTTCACGGCGAGCACCCCAGCTCGCTACGAATACACCCCCCGCGACCGCCCCCACGCCCACGAGCGCCAGACTTTGAAAGCCACGGCCCAAGTTCATCGTGCTGTTCCCCTTACGTTGATTTCGACAGTCGCTGCTCGCGACTCGAGAACCGGAGATTCTCCTGACTAACCACAGCTCCCAGCCACGCGAACTGCCCGTCGTAGCAGGCACACACCGTGTGCCGTCCGCTCCCACTTCACCCACGCGAACCGCACGCTGTCGCAGCCACACGCCGTGTGCCGTCCGCGCCCACTCCACCCCCGCGAACGGCATTCTAGACACAGCAGCCATGCACTGCAATCAGCCCGCTCCCATCACGGTCCCCACGCCCCGTTCTTCTCCGATCGCCGCGCCGGAGACTCAAGTTGCTTGTCGCCATTGATCGCCTGATCGTACAATAGACTTTCTGTGCCCCGCCCTTTCCGACTCAATCTGGAAAGGCCGGAGCACTTGCGACGATTCCCGCGGGATAGCGTGCGAAACCAACCGTCTTCGGGGTCTGACTTGAGACCGGCGTTGCCGGCGCGGCTGGTCCGCACTGACTCACAGGCAGGAGCCATGGCGATGTCACACGATCCGTCCGTTTCCTCTGGGAATGCCCAGGACGCGGAGGCGAGTACAGCCACCCGCTCCTCCTCCACTCGCACGTTGCCGATGCAGCACGGTCATCGCCCGGCGGCGTCCGTCGAGATCCCGGCCACGCTCGTGCCCCAGCAGGGTTGGCATTGCCTGCACCTCTTTTACCAGGTCGATCGCGCACGTCTCGCCCTGATTGCAACCGAACAACGACAGCAAGGCCGTAGCGACATCCGCCAGGCCCTCCTTCGAGCCAATTCGCCGGGCGCTCCCAGTCAGCTTCAATGCTTCGCCGTCCCCGGCCACAAGGCCGATTTCGGCATCGTGATGGCCGGCCCCGATCTCCGCGCCCTCCACGACATTCAAATGGCCATCCAGGCCTCGACCCTGGGCCCTGCCCTGCGTCCCAGCTATTCGTTCTATTCATTGAGCGAAGTCTCCGAATATGTGCCGGATGAGGAACAATACGCCAAGATTTTGAGCGACCGCGAAAATCTGGACCCCTCAACCGCCATGTTCAAGGCCAAAGTCTCCGCATACAGCGAGCGGCTCGGCCCGATGAACCGCCAGCGGCTCTATCCCGAATTCCCGTCCTGGCCCTGCCTCTGTTTCTACCCGATGAGCAAGATGCGCACAGAAGGCCAGAACTGGTATTTGCTCCCATTCGACGTCCGGGCAGATCTGATGTCTCAGCACGGCAGGAGCGGCATGAAGTTCGCCGGCCGCGTCACCCAGCTCATCACCGCTTCGACGGGCCTGGACGACTGGGAATGGGGGGTGACTCTCTGGGCTCGCAATCCTTCTTTCCTGAAAGAGATCGTTTACACGATGCGGTTTGACGAGAGTTCGGCCAAATACGCGCTCTTCGGTGACTTCTACTTCGGGTACATTCTCCCCCCTGACGACTTGTTTGAAACAATCCGTTTGTGAATAGGAAACTTCAGGCACGGCTCGGAATCGTTCCCGCCGTGCAGCCGTGACCCTTCGGGGTAACGCATGGTGCTGTCGGTCTTTCTTACGAGGTGAATCCATCAGATGATGACCAAACCATCGAAAGCGAAGCGGGCCTCGAAACGGTCCTCCTGGCAAGAGAAGCTGGACCAGAGCAAAGGTTTACCGAAAGTGGTACCGATCGGCCCGACCATGAGCAAGCAGTGGGGCGAAGGAACGGTCGTGGTGCCGGCGCCGCGTGAAGTGGACGGCATCATGAAGTCCGTGCCGGAAGGCAAGCTGATCACGATTCAGGAAATTCGCGCGGTCCTGGCCAAGCGCCACGGTGCGACGATCGGTTGTCCCTTGACCATCGGCATCTTCGCCTGGATCGCCGCGCACGCCGCTCAGGAAGAAATTGATGCGAAACGCAGCGACGTGACGCCCTACTGGCGCACGCTCAAGGCCGGCGGCTTCTTGAACGAGAAGTATCCCGGCGGCGTCTCGGCCCACAAGGAGAAGCTCGAGGCAGAGGGTCATTCGGTGGTCGCGCGGGGCCAGCGTTTCGCCGTGGCCGATTACGAGAGCGCAATCGCAGTCCCGAAAACCGGACGCCGATGAGCCCCGCAGCCAGCCCGGAGCAACAGTCTTCCCTCGCTCGGCTCGACCTGGTCCTGGCGAGCACGTCGTCGTACAGGCGAGCGTTGCTGGAACGATTGGGTATCTCCTTTCGATCAATAGCGCCGGTCTGTGACGAAACCGCATTCAAGGCCGAGGAATCGAATCCGATCCGCCTGGCCGAAAGACTGGCCCACGCCAAGGCCGCCAGTCTGGCGGCAGGCGACATCAGCGCGACGATCATCGGCTGCGACCAGCTTCTTTCGTGCAATGGGCAGATCTTTGGCAAGCCCGGAACCTTCGAGCGTGCGGTGGAGCAACTGGTTTCTCTGGCCGGACACGAGCACGACCTGATCACCGCACTGGTCGTGCTGCGCGGCTCGAAGGTATTTCGTCACACGGATGTGACAAAGCTGTGGATGCGTCCGCTTTCGCGCGCCGCGATCGAGCGCTACGTTCTTGCCGAGCAACCGCTCGATTGTGCCGGCAGCTACAAGATCGAGTCCCGCGGCATCACGCTGTTTGACCGGATCGAAACCAACGATCAAACCGCGATCACGGGATTGCCGTTGATCGCGCTGGTATCGATCCTGAGCGAGTTGGGCCTGGAAATCCCATAACCCCCGCCGCCCAGCGCCCGACCGCGCGTTCACAGGCTTGACAAAGCCGTCCGCTCGGAGTGGAATCAAGTACAGCATGTGCCCGTAGCTCAATTGGATAGAGCGTCAGCCTCCGAAGCTGAAGGTTACAGGTTCAACTCCTGTCGGGCATACTCCTCTCCGTTAGAATATGTGACGACTTTGCGGATTCGGTGCGCCGTGGACCGGGAAATTTCCAGAAAGATTCCGGGTTCCAACGACTAGATCGATCAAGGAAGAGAATTCATTCTGCATGCGCGCGCCGTCGCGGACGAAAGGCCCGGCCCCGCAGTCGGGGGGCTGGAAAAAGTTGTGGGCCAGCTTCTCCCGAGCCAGGCCATCTTGGGGGCGCCGTTGTAAAGCTCGGCGCGTGAGCCCCGAGTTCCCAGGGAACAGTGAACAACGCCCCCGTTTCAGCGCGTCAAATTTGGAGTGTGCGGTGCCACGAGGCTTTTGAATTGCTGGAAAACGCATGCCCTGACCGATGTACTGCCTCTTGTGGCACTTGCAGATCGCCTGTTGCGCCGTGCGCACTCATCAAAGAGGTTGCACTTTCTTGCACTTTCTTGCACTCCCCTGGAGAAAATGTCGAGCATCTGTACACCAGTGTAAATCGGCCGCTCGCCGGCCGAGAAGCCGACTGCGCACGCGGGAGCCCAAGCGGCCATTGTCCGTCGTGCGTTGCCTGTGCATCGAAACTCGCTCAGTGAACTTGCCATCGCGCAGTGTTCTCATAACGAATGGATGGAAATCAAACGCCGGCGCTCACTCACTCCGCGTTAGTCGTCCACGGCGCCAAAATTCTGGTTCGGCAACCGACCCGCCACCCATCACCCGCCACCACTCTTCGCTGGCCTGGGCGCGCAGATTTCCGGTTCGGCACAGAACCAGAGCAAAGGTGCTTTTGAAGTGAGGAGAATGCGGTCGCGTCTCTCGCAAAGAGGCTCGCGCATTTTTCTCTCTACCTATAATATGTAACATCCGCCGGCAAAAAGCAGCGAAAAATGCCTTACGAATAAAGATATTTTCGGTCGAGCTTTGCATTGTAACGATAAGCCCGGTAATCACGGTCTGAATCGCTCGAAACTGCGCACAATCGAATGCCGACGCGAGCACGTCGCCGCCTGCGCGGCCCCATGACTGTGGCGCCGGCCGAATATCATTGTCGGACTTCGCTCCGCGAAACCACGCTCCCTCATTGTCGGACTTCGCTCCGCGAAGCCACGTTCCGTCCCGGAGCGAGGGCCGACTGTTCGGTAAGAGGGCATCGATCCCCCGACCGTGGGGAAGGTACCGCCGAAAGGCGATGGTGGGGGCTGGCGCACAGGACCGGCCGCGCCGATCTCCGCCTTCCGCCTTGATTCTTCGGCGGAGTTCGTTTTGAAAACGCGCCCCTTCTCCGGTCTCACTAAGCAGTAAGGAAACGACATCGCTCCGACCGTCCTCGTTTCGATGCTCCGCGTCGGGACGCTCGCCCTGCCGCTCCGCGGTGCGCTCAGCGATGCCTCCCGTACGCCCTGATTTCCGCCCTCCGTCCTCGTTCCCCCGCCCCCCGCCCTCAAAGTGATAGTAAATGATAATCAGTGAGCACTTTTTCGAAAAAATCCTTCTCCCCCACTGATCTATTCGAGCCCGCGCCCCAGACCGCAGCCAGCATGGAATGGACGGTCGAAGAAACGCTGTGATTGGCCATGGTGTTGGCACCGCATGTGGCCCTACGCCTGCAAAGCCATCTCGAATCCACGCACGATCGAAAAGTCATGCCAGCTTGCCCGTCCGGAGGAGGAAGTTTTGCCCTGAGCCAACTCCAACTTTCTGCTAACATCGATCACAATCGACAACGCGCCGAAAAAGAAAAGAGCAAGCGAAACCGTTGGAGCAACATATGAAAGCACGAGCTCGCAGCATTCTGGTGATCGTCACCTTCGTGGTCATTTCGGTGTTCAATGGCAACGCCCCGCCCGCCTGGGCCTGGGGTCGACTCGGCCATCGGGTGATCTCCCGACTCGCCGAGCAACACTTGACCGACAAGGCAAAGGCTGGCATCAAGGCGCTGCTGAATGAAGGAGAGTCGATCGCCGACGCCTCGACCTGGGCCGACGAACACCGGAGGGATCTCCCGGAGACGGCCCCTTGGCATTACGTCGATGTCCCGCTGGATGAACCCAGATACGATGCCAAGTGGTCGGCAAACGACCCGGCGAAGGGCTTCGTGGTCGACAAGATCAACGAGTTCCGCAAAACCTTGAAGGACCCGACCAGGAAGCTCGAGGATCGCCGATTTGCGCTCCGGTTCCTCATTCATTGCGTCGAGGACATGCACATGCCGATGCACGTCGGCGACAACCATGATCGGGGCGGCAACGACACGCAGGTGCAGTTCTTCGAGGACGGGACCAACATGCACAGCTTGTGGGACGGCGGGATGATCCGGCATGTGAGCGACAAAGAGGACGAGTGGCTGAAGGAGCTCACGGTTCTGCCCAGCTCGCAGTCGCCGGATGACGCGACCGCGGGAACCGTCGAGGATTGGGCCACGGAATCGTTACTCGCGGCCAGGGAAGCCTACGTGAACCCCGCAACCGGCAAGCGTATCAAGTCAGGCGACCAGCTTGGAGTTGATTACCACAACAAGAACATCCCCGTCGTCAAACAGCGAATGTACCTGGCTGGAATCAGGCTGGCGAAGGTGTTGAACGAGGTGTTCTCGGAGCAGTGAGTAGCAGGGAACCTATCGAGCGCAGGTACGTTAAGACTACTCGAGTTTGAACGCGGCGACCTCCCGGCGCGTCGCAACAGCTCGAAATTGCATGGATCGCGGCACCGAACAGGACGGTTTAACATAGAGTGGGTTCAAGTCGCACAGATATTTGACGGTTTGTCAGGCTGCGGTGTGAGCGAAGAGGTGATCGATCGCCTCGCTTAGATCGCGATCGCCCCCGTGCGGCGGAAGATCGTCGAATATCTAGAAGAGATTCGGACAAGAGCGGACAAGGCGACCTCGCCGAAGGAGCAAGCTGCACGAGAACTCGATGTGATGCTCACGGCGATACCGAACCGTGATTTCCGCGGTGATTTTTAACCAATTGCACCCATTCAACGCTTGACCCCGGCCCTCTCAACTGCTATCCGATAAAGGGGATTATCCGAAAACAGACCATAGCTCACCGTGCGACGAAACGCAGCAACCCGAGCCACGCACCCGCCAGAGGCGGCATTTTTGCGTCCGTGCATCCGGCTATGTTCATGACGCCGACCGTCGACCGCTGGACCATTACCTCGCTCTTAGCCGGTACCATCGGCATGGCCACGGCGGCGTTGGTTATCTCCTGGCCTGAATGGCGGGGAACCTGGATTCTGATCGCCGGAGAAGCCGTCTTTGTTTGCATGATGCTGCGTCATCCCGAGCATTGGTATCGCCGCACCGCTACCTTCATGCTGACCGCCGCCATCGCTTTGGCACTCCCGCCGATGATAAGAGCACAGGCTGACATCCATGGCGTGGGCAAAGTCTCACTTATACTCGACAGCCCGCCCTGGCTGAGTGTCGCTCTCGTGGGCGGGGCGCTGATACTTGTTTTGATCGACCTGAGAAGCCGACAACATGCTCAAGCAGAGCAGAAGACCGCAGGCCCCGAATCTATGGAATCGCCGGCCCAGCCCTGGCAGCCGGTCGCTCAACCAGACTTTACCGGAGTTGTGGAAGCCTACATCGATGGCACGGTGTGGCGGGCTCGAATGCATGTCGGCGAGGTTGTCGAGGTAAAGCCCCTCTGCCCCCGACATGGCGTCCCTCTGAAGCCCAAACAAATGTTGGAGCCGAATTGGTATTGCACGACTGGGGCGTGCGACTACTACCGGCTGATGCCAAATCTGTCGAGCTTTGACCTAAAGGACCGGATCACATTTCTACGCGGTGTGCATGCAGAGTTGCAGCGGCGGGTGAAGGAAGGCACCGCTTACACGATGTGTGCTGACGATCAATCGTCACAGATTTGAAATGCAAGAGTTTGTCGACGAAGCGGAGCCAGCCCTCGCACGCATAGTGATGCTCACGGCAGCCAATCACGAACTGCCGAAGTCGCCCAAAAGATATGCCGACCCGATGGCTCGGATGGCGCTCATTGCCCATGACGCAGCCGGCAAGGACATCAGCATTGGCCCACGATTGTGTTCCGAGCTGATGGCGTTCGCTTGGGCAGATAATTGGATCGTCGGCTCTACGGGAGCCGGAACAGGTTTGCAGCGGTCTGGCGATAATGCGTCGACCCGACGCCGTAATGCAGCAGCCCGCGGTTTACGCTGTGCGCCGAAGATTCTCGCGCAGATTGAACAAGCCGAACCCGGCCGCTACGGATGACCGGCACGCTCAAAGAGAATAAGTCGATTTTTGTTAGGAGTTGGATCGAGGGTTTCGCACGAAAGGGCGGCGCTTTGCGCAGAGTTAGCGGCGGATAAGTGATCCGCGGCTCACGAATCGCAACGTGGTTGCCTAGTTCACTTTGAGCGAGTACCCTCGCAAGATGTCAGTGCGTTTGTCAGTGATCCGGACGGGAGATGTTGGCCCAATCATGATATAGCCTTAAAATGCCGACTAAGAATGATTAGGCGTTATGAGTAGTTCCGCGCGATGGTGCAAGAATTGACACCGTCGCGTGCCCGAGGCATCCTAAAGGGTGATTGTATAGATGATGCTCGCGAACAAGGCGCGGTCAGTAATGGCTTTCAGTGATGTTGAGCGGGTTGTCTTTTCGACGAACCCCCTTGAGGAGGTTATTTGCCAATTACGGTTTCCGTCCATCCTGAAAATCGGCGCCGCTCCGCCTGTGCAATTCCAGGAGGAAATCCGCGAGCGGTATCCGCTTTACGGCCTTCATGCGGCCATGGCGATCGCAATACCGCCCGATCTTGCTGGCGTTGTAGGTAAAGACTTTCCCTTCGCGCCTGGTGTGGCGACTCATCAGTTCACATCGGTCGACGAGACCAACATACTCACGCTCAATAGAGATTCCATAGCACTTGTGTGCAAGCGATATGAGCGGTGGGAGGAATTCCGGGAACGCTTTAATCAGGGCTTTTCGGCCCTTCTTGGGAACTATTCGCCGATATTCTTCACAAGGATTGGTTTACGCTACAAAAACGTCATTCGTCGCTCGAGGTTGGATTTGCTTCGGGCGAGCTGGTCGGATTTGCTACGACCATGGGTTGCTGGGGCCTACGGGTCGCCAGAAATGCGGGACGACATTGAATCGAACTTTGCGCAAATGCTTCTAAGATTGAGGGACGAGCCCGGGAAAGTTCTCGTGAATTGCGGAACGATCAAGGACAGAGATGAAGAGTGCTTCTTAATCGATGCAGATTTTTTCCTTGACCAAAAGACGGAGGTATCCCGTGTCCTTGAAATCCTTGACGACCTTAACCGTGAATCCGGTCGGTTCTTCCACTGGTGCATCACCGATGATCTCAGGCATGCCCTCAATACCGCTCCGGTATCACCCCTTTGAGACGTCGACTCAATTTCCGGGACTCGTACTCTTCATGGAAACACGCTCGCCAACCGGAGATGTCGATCATTGGGTTAGTCTAAGAATTCCCAGCACCAGCGGCGGGATAGAAATGCCGGCAGAGTTTACCTACCGGCTCTTTTGCTTCTCGCTGCTCGCGCAACTCCCCAGAGAAGGCTTGCCAGAGGCCGCAGAGTCTCTCATGAGAATGTGGGAGCACTATGGCACACCCTTTGCGCCCCTCGCCGCTTTGCCCCCTCCGTCGACGCAGGTTGTCGAACTCGGCCCGACGTATGTGCGACCGACATTCTCTGTGACCGAGGATGACTGAGTTGGCTGCTATCGAGCCGATTTATGCCAAGTCTCACGCGGGAGACGACTGGTTTCTCGTGCAGGGGGAGATTATCACCGACATAATATACGCCCACATAAACATACAGAGCTTTGACAGTTCGCCGCAAGTCATGGTGTTAAAGAAACATCCCTTCGCAATTATCTTAAGCCAGGGATGCGACCTAGAACAGGATTGCCGCGCAAGACGCGGATTAGTCGCCCGAGATAAAGAGATTCCAACGGTCCTGTTCTGCGAGCTCAATAGCGCCGAGCAAATGCGCCGAGATGTTCAGAGCGATGTGTGGAATCGTGTTAAGCAGAATCGCGATGAGCGATACCATTTCTTTCAATTGGTCGATCGGGAGCTTGACCTCGAAGGCGAAGGATTGCCTGAACTAGGGACCGATTTCAAGAGAATCTTCACGATTCCAACGGACGAGGTTTACCATCGCATACGATGTGGTCAAGCGAAGCGGCGCTGCCAACTTTTAAGCCCGTACTTGGAGCATTTCTGTAGCCGATTTGCAAATTTTCTCAGTCGTGTCGCGCTTCCGCTTCCGCACGTGAGCGTCTAGTTGAGAGTGGTCACGATAATCGATAGCACCGTGATCAAGATAATCGATAGTCCGTCGTCGAAGCGGCGGGCGGCTTGAATTGTTGCGTTGCGGCGTGATCTCGAAATACGCGCCGGTTCGCGGCTGACGCGTGTGGGACATCCTGTCCCGGATGTCGCGGCTCCTGCCGCGAAGGTTTTTCGCATTGGTGCCGATCCCGGAGCTTGGACTGACCGAGATCGCAACGGGAGCCAGGCCGAGCTGCTACACTCGGCCTGGGCTCCGGTCTCGGCCCCTGAGTCGGCGCTCGGGTTGCTCCTCAGCAGAGCCCTATCCTCCGCCCAGGCCGTTCTTCAGTCTGAGGCCGTCGTGCCTTTCACCCAACCTCTTGCACCGCGCGACTGACCAACAGCCCGACTGTCTCGTGCCTCCCGCAACAGGCGATCGCGCTCAGCGAGGATCCGCACACCCAGACCGGCGACTCCGTCCGCCGGTGTGATGGTATCCGAGCGCGTCGCGCACCCGGCAAAGCCCATCAGCACCATTCCGTTCCCACTTATCTCTATAGGGGGAACGGGAACGGTCCTTCCGAGCAATCACTCGAGCTGTTGCCAACCGGCGGCCGTTCGTCTCAACCGGCCAGCACGCTCTAGCGACTCGAGCACCTCGCCCAGACGCTCGTTCTTGACGGCAAGACAGTCGCGAAGCTTCGCTCGCGTGAGCACCGTGCCGCCGGCCAAATTGTCCAGCACGCGCTCCTCGAGACTGCGTGGCTTTCCGCACTCCTGCTGCGCTAAAACCTCCAGGTGCGTCGTGTCCGGATTGGTTGTGACAAGCGTTAAATGGATCGGCGACGATGCGGGCGCCGCCCGGTGCTCAGTGGAGAGCACCAGGTGTTCCTTGCCTCGCCGCAGGTAGAGATTGGAGTCGCCGAAGGCGTGGATGTCACTGGAGCCGCGAAGTCCCAATCCGGCGGCGGCACCTCCAGCGGCGTTCTTGCGTGTGTGATGCACCAGCAACACGGAAACGTCGAACTGCCGCTGCAACGAACGAAAGTACGCCAGGAGCGCGGCCACCTCACTGGCATTGTTTTCGTCGATGCCGTGAAGTCTTACCAGCGGATCCAGAAGCAGCAGCCGAGGCCGCAGCCGGCGGGTCGTCTCCAGAAGTCGCATTCGGTCCGGGTCGCGATCAAGCCGGAGAACTGGCGCAGTGATCACGTGGATCTCGACCCCAGCCAGATCAAGACCACGATGCTTTGCCATTCCGTCGACGCGCTGGCGCACGACCGGCAGTGCGTCTTCAGCCAGATAGATTAGAACCGGTCCCGGCTCCGGCACGGCATACTTGCCCAGGCATGGCGTCCCAGTGGCCACGCTCAGGGCCATGTCCAGCCCCAGCCACGTCTTGGCACACTTGGGGGCGCCGCCGATCACGCCGACCGCGCGAGCGCACCAGAGCTCTTCCACTAGCCAACGCTCGGCGAGCTCATCTTCAGCAATCTGGGAAACCCGCACGACCGGCAGTACTTGCTCTGCATTCGCAGGCATTTTCACCCCCTCACTTTCTTCTTCAACGCGGAGTGGGAACCTCTCGGTTGAAAGGCCTCGAGGTAACATTTCTCATCGAGCTGCGCCATGTCGTGGGCCATGCCGTGGGCCAAAAGCTCCGCGCTCATGATCATGAGCGACCGGTAATTACCGGCGCTGTGATCGGCCAGCGTCTCCATGAGGTCCACTGTCATAAGCGTGGCGTTGCCGGCCTTCGCAAGCGCGTGCCGAAGCAGCTCTAGCTGTTCCTCACGCGGCGCGGTCTCAGTTACCAGCCGTGTGCGGATTCTCGATGCAAGTGGTACAAGTTGTTCCTGCCTCAGCAGCTCTGAGAGTCGCCTGTCTCCCGAGAGGATCACCGTCAACAGCGCCCTGGCATCGAAGTCGGCACTGGAGAGGATCCGCAGCTCGGCCAAGACGTCAAGGTTCATCTCCTGCGCTTCGTCGATCAAAAGCACTGGGCGAATCCGCGACGAGGCCACGTGAGCCTTCCAGCGCTCACGTAGCGCCTTGAATCCACCCCAACGGTTGTGCACCGCGAGCTTCACCCCGAAGATGTCACCCAGCTCACGATAGAAGTCAGGGCTTTTTGACTGGGGTCGCTCGAGGACACCGATCGTGACATCCCGCAGCGATTGAAGCCTGCCTGCGACAATCCGCAATACCACCGATTTGCCCGTGCCTGACTCACCCGTGATCAGCGCGAACCCCCCTTCTTGAGCCAACTGTTCGACACGCCAGGCAAAATGGTCGATCTTGGGTGTCACCAGCAATGCCTCATGGGGAATCTCCGGTGAAAACGGGTCCCATTTGAGCCCATAGAGCGCCAGTAGTTTCTTGCTGTTCATGATGATTCTCCGTTCCCTTCTGGTGGTGTCTTGGGCAGGTATGCTGGCGGCATGCCCTTGGCCGAATGCTCTTCGAGGATGCGTTTCAAAAGAGGCGGCAACTCGCCCTTGGTGCGGCGCCGATCTGGTTCCGGTGGGTCGGACCTCGGCGAGGTCGGTCGAGCCGTACCGCCGGGCTCGATCACGGCTCGCCGACCATCAGCGTTTGCGGTTTTGTCGATTGGATAAATGGGAGCCAGGATCATCCCACTCTGCGGGTCGACGAGATCGACTCGGCCGAGGTCCCAGCGGGCGTAACGCAGGGTGACCATGCGGAAGTGACGGTACCGTGCTGGAACCTCGAACCGCACACCCTCGAGTGAGATCGTTCCATCGCTCTGACGCTGGCTCCTCTTGCATTCCAGGCGAAATGCGTCGTGCAGCGACTCGCTCTTTGGGCTGTCGCGCAGCACGTCCGGCGCGTGGCGGAACCGGTCGAGCGGTGCGCTGGCGGTCTCACGGTGAACCGCCTGGTTGTACTCGATTTCGACCCATGCCTGGGTCAGCTCGTTCAAGACGTTGAGGGTCAACTCGGACATGCCATCGAGCATGTTCATCAGCCGCCCCTCGAGAGTTCCCCAGAATGCCTCTTGCTTGCCGTTTTGGTACGGGCTGTAGGGGAGCGTTCGCTCGTGGACAATTCCCAGGTGAAGCAGGCCTTGGGTGACTTCCTCGGCCACCATCGCAGCACCATTGTCGGTCAGGAGAGCACGTGGCAGGCCCCGTTTTTGGATCGCCTGGGAGAGGCCGTGCACCAGGACCTCCGCTGTCTCCGACAGGTACCACTGGATGTGACAGCACAGTCGCGAGTGGTCATCCAGGATCGCCAGCGCGATCGGGTGCAGCCACTTTCCGGCGGGAGTGACCACCTTGCGCGATCCGTGGTGGAAATCGAGATGCCACAGAGCCCCGACATGCTCGGCCTCGTAGCTGCGAACCTCGCGGGTCGTGCGCCGCTGTTGCGCCGCGATCTCACCGGGGCGCTGCCGGGACTCTAGCCTCGGCTTTCGCATCAAGCCGTGCGCCTGCATGTAGCGCTTGAGCGTAGAGTAAGAAGGAAGCCGTCCGATCGAGGGACTGGCCTGTACCAGAGCAGCCAGGTTGTCGTAATGCAGTCGATAGCTCCAGTGCGGGTAGTCTCGGTACTGGAACGTCAGCCGCTCAGCCAATGCCGGCGCCAGGGAGATTTTGCCGCGGTCTTTGCGCACCGCGCGGCGCAAGGCGCCGACCGGGTCGTTATCCTTCCGGCGTGCCGTGTAATACCATCGCGCGATGGTGACGGCTGAGAACCGGACATCATGTCCGGTCAAAGGATGCGACCAGGCCTTCTGGGCAAGAGAATCGATCGCTGCCTGGAGTGCGCCGTGCGCAGGGGGAGAGCTCAAGAGTGAGCCCACGACGGAGAACCGAAATCGCGCCCAGCGGGCGCCTGTCGCATTGGGGGTTGTTGGGATCATCACGCCTCCTCGCAGATGGGGTGAAAGGACTCTGACAATCCGTTTTCACCGACCAGATAGCGGAGGCAAAGAGCATCTTCTGCGGATCGGCGGCGGTCATCAGGAGACCTTGATTGAGAGGCCCCCGGCAACCGTGATCGGCGAGAGGAACCGCAAGAGGAGCATCCAGCCTTCGCGCGGCGGATGATGGCAGAGGAAGGCGTCGACCAGCGAGTAGGGAAGGCTGAGAATCTCGCCAATGGTGATGAAATCGGCGCGTGCGATCTTCCAGAAGGGCGTTTTGGGAAAGTGTTCGCGCCAGAAGGTTTGCCAGCGGGTGATGGTGGTGAGGTCGGCACCGAAGCGTTCGGAGAGTTCACGGACTCGCCGTGGCGTGGGCCCTTGCCGCATGGCGCTGATCAAGATGACGATGACACCCGCGTAAACCTTCCGGCCCAGGAAGCGTGTTGATGGGGGCGTGGCTCTCTTCCTGCAACCGTCGCGATCACAGCAGAAACTCGATCTGAAGCACTGGAGTTGGGGTAGCCGGACGGCAAATCCCCGAGGCTTCCGAAGGTAGTCGGCTGAGTGCAGGCGTCCCCCGCAGCGACATCCTCGGTTGCGAACGGTCTCCGCGAGATCTTCATCGACAGCCAGCAGGAACGACCAGAAGCTGGCAGTGGAAGGCAAATCGTGATACATGAGTGGGTACTCCGGGTCGTGATAAACTACGGAGTACACCCCTCGGGAACCTCGATCAAGTGATCGCAGTCTCCGAGGGGAATTATTTCGATTGCCTCAGCGACGTTGCTCAGGACTCGCGGATTTCGCGTCGATTATCTCGGCCACGCTCACCTCGTCGCTAGCCGCACCGCGACGGGCGGACAGGACAAGGTTCACCCGGTCTTTGACCCCTTGGGCCGGCAAATGATATGCTTTCGTCCCACGCGATTCACGACGTCGAGGTGCCCCTATTATGCCAGGCCGCACACTCTTCTGGGTGTCTTTATTCCTCGGATTGGCGACCTTGGCTGTCGCTCAGACCAAGACTCCGGTTCCGGCTGACGCGGATTCACTCAAGACGTCGATCGGCATGACCTTGAAGCGTATCCGGGCCGGTACATTCGCGATGGGGTCCACCCAGGAAGACTCAATCCTCCTGGACGAAAAGCCCCAGCACTCGGTCAAAATCAGTAGATCGTTCTACCTTGGAATTTACGAGGTCACTCAGCGCGAATACTCGCAACTCATGAATTCCAATCCTAGCAAGTTTCGAGGTTCTGACTCGTTGCCGGTCGAACAAGTTTCGTGGTTCGACGCGGTCAACTTTTGCAACAGGCTGAGCGAACGCGAGGGCCGCAAGCCATATTACCGAATGGACGGAAAAACGCTCCGAGTGCTGGGAGGGAACGGTTTCCGTTTGCCCACCGAGGCGGAATGGGAGTATTCGTGTCGGGCGGGAACCAAAACCCCATTCCCTTTAAGGCAAGGTGATACTAATATTAACATACAGAAGTATGCTTGGTTCAACAAGAACTCCGGCCGGAAGACACATCCTGTGGGCAAGAAGAAACCGAACGGATTCGGGTTGTATGACATGATCGGAAATGTCTCCGAATGGTGCGGCGATTGGTTTGCCGTTGACTATTATGAGAAATCGCCAGGCACTGACCCCACAGGTCCTCGTGGCGAAACCGAACTACGTGTGATAAGGGGAGATGATTGGTCGACCGATGTCGTGCTCCTTCAATCGGCACACCGCAACCGCAGCCGGCCTTCCGACCGGTACGATTCAATCGGTTTTCGCATCGCAGCTTTTGTGGACTAGTTGGGAAGGGAGTTGCGAGACACGCACTCATCGTATGGCGGAAAGTGGATGTCCGAGATCCTCTCAAAATAAACGACCTCCCGACTTGTTCGCCAAGCGGACTGGAACCTCCAGTCGTATCGCCAATCCTCGCGACGTGAATCGATCGACCGTCCTTCGACGAACGGCGTGCTGGCCGTTATGATGAATCACGCGGCCAGACATCGGCCTTCCTCTCCAAGAGACCGGTATGAACGATCGAGCCAAACCTGCCTCACGCCCCTGGCGAAGATTCCTGCGCTTCAGCGTGCGGGGGATGATCGTTCTTGTGCTTTTCGTCGGGGCCGGATTGGGATGGATTGTCCGCCAGGCTCATATTCAGCGCGATGCTGTGGCGGCGATCAGAAATGCTGGCGTCAGCGTGACGTATAGCTGGGAGTGGGACCACGGGAGGGCGATTCCGGGAGGAAGACTTTGGGCGCCAAGTTGGCTTGTGGATCTCATCGGAGTCGACTTCTTCGATCGCGTCACCGTCGCCTACACGTCGTCCAGCTCGTTGAGGCCAACCGATACAACGCTCGCAGAAGTCGGTCGGCTCAATCACTTGGAGAGACTGTTGCTCGATAACGCGTCCGTTACCGACGCTGGGCTCGTGCATTTGGAGGGTCTGACGCACCTCTCCGAGCTCGGGCTCCCTAGTACGTCCGTCACCGACGCTGGGCTCGTGCATTTGAAGGGACTGACGAATCTTTCCATCCTCGATCTCCGGGGCACGCAAGTCACCGACGCTGGGCTGGTGCATTTGAAGGGACTGACCAATCTCAAAACGCTGTTTCTCAACGCTACGCGCGTCACCGACGCTGGAGTGAACGAACTGAAGCGTACCCTACACGGCCTGAAGACGAACTACTATTGATGTGCTTTCAGCCAGCCTGGATCCGTCCCTGTCGCATCACCAGGGGTACTGATCGGAGCCGACGATGCCCCGAATCCAATTCCGAATCCAGACGATTATGATTGCCGTCGTCGCTGCAGCGGTCGCGATGGGCTTGGTGCGCCTCATCGTGTCGTTGTACAACCTGATGGGATCGTCCGACTTATCGCGTCCCGATCTCGCCGTTGGTCTGTTTATTGTATCAATCCCGGTGGTCGCGATCTTCTCGCTCCCTACTTATCTAGTTTATTCGTGGTCGTGGTTGTGGATTGGCCGAAAGCAGACTGAAGAGTGCAAATGCCGTCAATGAAGTACCGCACGCGATTCCGAATCCGGACGATCATGATCGCGATCGCGGCGATCGCGATTCTCATGGTTCCGGTTAAAATCGCTTTTCATAACCCAGGTAGCATCTGGATGCTACTAGGTGTCGTGGCAATTTTCGGCCCAAGCTTCGGCTTCCTGGTCTTCCCAATCGCCGTCGATTGGATCGCCGGCACACAAAACCGAGTATCGTCGAAGTATAATGAATCGAGCGGCCAGGCATCCGCCCGTCGCCCCAATAGGCCGGTATGAACGATCAAGCCAAACACGTTTCACGTCCCTGGCATCGCTATCTGCGATTCAGCTTGCGCGGGCTGATCGCATTGTTGCTGGTGATCGGCACTTGGCTGGGCTGGATTGTCCGGAACGCCGGCATCCAGCGTGAGGCTGTCGTGGCGATCCAGAAAGCCGGCGGCTCGGTCGCGTATGACTGGGAATGGACCAACGAGAAGTCCATTCCCGGCGGAGAACCTCCGGCGCCGAGGTGGCTGGTTGATCTCATTGGAGCCGACTACTTCGGTCACGTTGCCTCGGTCTCGCTCTCCCAAACCGGCAGTGGCGCAACGTACGCACAAGTCGAACGTCTCACCCGGCTCGAGCGTCTGAATCTCCTGACATCGTCGCTTGACTACTCCGGTCTGGCGCGTCTCAAGGGGCTGACAAACCTTGCCGTCCTCTCCTTGATCGGCACAAAAGTCACCGACGCCGATCTGGTTAATCTGAAGGGACTGACGAAACTTACCGTCCTCGACCTCGCCAGTACGCAAGTCACCGACGCCGGGTTTGTGCATCTGGCTGACCAATCTCTCGGAACTCAACCTGCTGGGCACACAGGTCACCGACGCCGGAGTACGAGAAATAAAGCGGGCACTGCCGAACCTGAAGATCGTACGTTGAATTTCACGCCAAGCGCCGGCGCCAACGAGTGGCTTCAATCCGGTGTCGCTCACGCGTTCAGAATCATATAATCTTACGCGGAGCCCATGAATGCAGCGTATGCCGCTGCTCCGAATCAAGTACCGGCCTACTCGCGCTCAACGGTAACCTTGTCGTCCGCCTGAAAGACCAATGTCAGCGTCCTTCCCATCGCCAACTTCTCGTTCAAAAGGAAGAATACCGAGGTCGGCCCAAGGGTAGAGCCGTCCCGGCTGGCGGCGTTGATGATCATACCGAATGCGAATGAACAGAGTAAAGAGGCGCCGGCGCGTCAGTCCCGACCTCAGCTTCCGGACTGCCCCCGCACGACGCGGAAACCGATGTCCCAGCCCTTGCTGTCCGGCGCGCTGCTGTCGCGGTTCGCCGACCAGGCGTCGCGTGAGTCGTCGTCCCAGCCGCCGCCGCGGTCGACCCGTGGCTGCCGATTGTTGTCGTTACCGCGCAGATTCTCCAGGTGCGGATCGTCGACCGGCGAGCGCTTGTAATATTCCTCGTCGTACCGGTCCCAGCACCACTCCCACACGTTGCCGTGCATGTCGAACAGACCATACCCATTCCCCTGCTTTTTCCCCACCGGCTGGGTTCGATCCTCGGGATTATTCTCTTCAAACCATGCGAAGTCGCCCAGCTTCGCGTCATGGTCGCCGAAACTGAAGCGTGTTGGCTTGCGGGCACCACCACGGCAGGCGTACTCCCACTCCGCCTCCGTCGGCAACCGATAACCAGAACCGTTCCAGTCCGGTACGCGAACATCCGTCTCTTTGATCTCGTAGAATGGCTTCTGACCCTCCCGTTCACTGAGCTTGTTGCAGAACGTTACGGCGTCGAGCCACGAAACTTGCTCCACAGGATGTTGACCCGTCTCAAGACCGGCGACCTTTGCTTTGCCACCGCCACCAGAAGAGAACCAACTGGGATTGCCGCCCATTACCGCGTCGTACTGCTCCTGAGTCACCTCATGAACACCGCAATAGAACGGTCGGGTAATGCGCACGCGGTGCGCCGGTTTCTCGTCGGCGACGGCGTCATTCTCAGTGTCGGGCGAGCCCATCATGAATTCACCAGCCGGGATGAGCTTGAGCCGGATTGCCGCGACGCGAGTCGTGACGACGTCGGTTCCAACGGTTTTGGACTTGTCGCTTCCAGCGGTTTTGGGCTCGTTGTCCTGCGCGACGCAGCCGGCAAACGCGAGGAGCAGCGGTCGCTCGCCACAGCCGTCCGAGACGCGAGCTGGCACATTATCGCGCGCGGATTCGACAAGCCTTGAGAGCGCATACGACTTGCCGCGCGGTTGTTCCTGCGCGGCGCAAGCGGCGCAACCATCAATGGGGCGACCGCGCCCAACGAAATGCGGGCGAGCAAGGAGATGATGTTTCTGGACCAAGGCCGTGTCATGGCGAGTGAGCCTCCGAAGCGCGTCGTCGACGTCTTACGCAGCGAGAGCGGGCGGTGAATCAGGACATGTCGCGAGCGTTACATGTTACGTGAATCGCCCGGGCAAAAGAAAGGGTTTAGTTCGCCCCTTGCGCCTCGCCGCTGGGCGGCTAGCCGTTCAATTGCTCGGCGCGGACGGCGCCAGCCGTGTTCGCTACACATCGCAACCGTCGTCCTGACATTCGCGCCGGGCACGGCTCTTCCCACCCCGCGACAAATCGCGCGAACCGCTCCCAGTTACCCAGGCCCGGGTTCAGTGGCGATCGCAAGACGCTTATTGGATCGCCACCGCGCGAGAGCGTCTGCAAAGCCTGAGCTGATTCTTCGTCGCCTGAAGCAATGCTCGAAGGGCTCTCCCTCGAAAACTGCCTGCTCCTGGTCGAGTACACCGGCCGGCTTCTCCGCTACGGCAAATCCACCGAGCCACCCACAGCGCTCATTCGACCCGCCACCCACCACCCGCCACCCCAAGGCTGAATCCCGCCTCGCCGATTCATTTTTCAGCCTCCTGCATGAGCCACCGCGAGGCCGCATCGGCAATCGTGTCACGTCCCTGCGCCAGATCAAGGGCTTTGCACCTGACCTCGAAATCGGGCTCCAACCCCCGCCGCTCGATCGGCCGGTCGAGAAACCCCGTGTACGCTTTCACCGGAACCACGACCTTGTAGAGACCATTGGAGAGCGTATACGTCTGCTTTCGAGACGAGGCCCCGGCCGTCGTCGTGCCGAAAACGCGAGCTCGCTTTTTGGCGATGAACCATGATGCCCAGCCTTCGCCGGCACTGATGGTTCGTTCGTCGATCAAGAGGGCGATCGGACCCTTGTAGCCGGGGCGTTTCGAGTCGGCCGTGGCACTCCGAGAAAGATCGAAATTCTCAAACGCGGTCGACGAGTCAAATCCGCCGCCGCTGTTGCCGCGAACGTCGATGATCAGACCCTTCATCCCGGATAGGCCCTTGATCGCGCGATCAAGACCGGGCTCCAGTCCTTCCACGATCCGCCGCACGTAGATGTATCCAACTCCGTTTTCCAGCATGACCCACGAGAGAGCGTCTGAATCGGAGATTCCCTTTCTCGGCACGGGCAGGCGCGGCAGGTAGCGAATCGGAAAGAAGTGCGGCGGCCTCAACCGTCTTTTTCTTGCCGCCTGAGTCCTCGAGGACGATCGTTACCTTGCTCCCTCGTTTTTGCTGCCGGACGCAGTCGCGAACCGCGTCATACCGGAGCGCACGCTCGCTCGAGTAGCCAATGTATTTGCGCAGCGAATTCATGCATTGAGCGATCGCGTCTTCCGCTGGCACTCCATTCACCGAAACGACCGGCATTCCCGGCCGTACTCCCGTCTCTTCCGCGGGCGAACCTTGGTCGACCGAGTACACGACCATCCGCCCACGGTCGTCGATCAGACAGGCGAGACCGGGATCCCACTTCGGCAGATCAGGCCAGGGCGGCTCGGCGGTTCCGGCCTGGACCACCGCGTGGCTATCCTCCAACCGCGCCACCATCTCCTCGACCAGAAGCCCGAATTCTCGCTCCGTCCGGACTAGGGCGGCACGCGAGATAAGCTCGCGGCCCACCCTTTCCCACTCGATTCGCTTCATTTGGAAGTTGGGATAAGCGCGCCCGAGATAGTCGTGCAATTCACGCAATGTCTTTGTATAAGCCGCCTGGGTGGTGGGGTCGCTCCTGCGTTCACCGTCCGGGCTGCGACCGATCATGTCGCGGTAGATCGTTCGCGCGAGCTTCGCCTGCTCGGGGCCTCCTTTGGCGATCAAATCGTCGAGAATTGTCGCCGCTCTTTCACGGTCCTCCGCCAAGCTTCGCTTCACCGCTTCATAGACTTGCTGCTCACGGTCCAAGAGCACATGGATCAGCATCGCGCGGATGACCTCGTCCGTCTTGTCGTTCAAGTGAGCCAGGCCATTGGTTACGGCCTCACGGCTCACGTCGCTGTCGCTGTCCCGCGCGAGCCGCAACGCGAGCCCGACGACGTCAGGGCTCACGGGTTGCCCGTCCGGGATCAACAGTCCAAGACGTCTGGCGACCTGCCCTCGAACGGACTCGTTCTTATCGGTCGCACAGGCGGATAGTGCACCAAGGAACGACGTATCCATGATGAATGCGATTTGTTCTCGGTCGATCAGGTCGAATGTCTCTCTCCGCACGCGCGAGTCACCGACCAGCAGCTTGTTCTTGATCTCCGGAAGCTGATTCACGTATTTTTCGCGCACCCGTCTGGTCACCTTCTCTCGCCACCAGACAAAGGGCTCCAGCTCTCCTCTCACCATTTTTGTAACCGCGTCCACCTTCTCTCGTGTGCCGGGTTCGGCAGCTTCGCGATACGGTTTCAAGTAAGTGAGGAACTCAGCCTCCTGGTGTTTCACGCCCCGCGTAACCCGGTGCAGGTTATTGGGCTCATCCGATCGCATGCACGAATCAGCCAGCGTGTGCAATACCGCCGGCGTCTTGGGTTCGAGAGTCGAGATACCGAAATACCGCGCCCAGTGGCCGAGCCATCCCATATTCTCAGGATCACCCGGAATATCGGTTGCGTGGTACATCAACTCGACGGCCAGCGGATTCAGCGGCGGCTTTCCCTCCCAGACGTAACGACCGCCGATCCAGCGAATCACCTGTGTCTGAAAATCCAGGTCCGCGCGTCGCAATCCCCGGCGCACCTTGTCGAGTATTTCCGGGTCCGGCCGCCCGTCGCGATCCTTCGCCGCCCAGAGGTCTGCGAGTTGTTTCGCGCCTTCGGGATCATCTGGAAAGAATCCTTCAAAGTCGGGCGGCTCGTACTTGTCGGTGCGGCTCCACGAGTAGCTGGGCGACTGATTCTTGGGCTCCTGGATCGCCGCCTGGGCTTCGGCCGCCGGGACGGATGCCGTTGCCTTCTCTTGCCGCGCCGTCCCGGTCGCAAGAACGGCCTTCCCCGCCGCCAGGCCGCCGAGTACTAGCCCCACCGAAAGCACGATCAGGGACACCGCCTTCCATGGAGCCAATGACAGGGTCTTCAGTGCCCCCTCCGCAAGACCGGCGATCGACGCGGGCACGACTCCCGGCGAGACCCCGTTGAGCGCTGCGCCACGAATCGCGCAGCGTATGGTTGCTTCCGTTAACGCCGCCGGCAAAACCGGCTGGAGGGAGTTCGACAAGAGACCGCCGGGCTGGACCACCGTGGGGGCCAGTCCGCGACGCGTGAGCTGCTGTTTCAGCCGTTCTCGCCCGCGTGCCAGCCTGCTCTTGACGGTACCAACCGGGCAGCCGAGATGCCGGGCCGCGTCCTCGTACGATCGGCTTTCCAGATCGCAGAGGATCACCGGCGCCCGGTAGCGCTCGGGGACACGGTCGAGCTCCTGGGCGAGGACCGCCTCCCAATCAGCCCTTTCGGTGGAACCAGGGCGGCTGCGGTCTTCACGGGCAGCTCCCTCTTCGGCCTCCCGCCTGCGCCGCGAGGCCAGCTTCGCACGTAACGCGATCCGGCATGCCACCCGGTGCAGCCACGGACCCAGCGAGTCATTAACCCAGAGCGAGCGCCCCTTGATCGCCAGCACCAGGAAGGTCGCTTGGAAGGCATCTTCGGCTTCGTGCCCGTCGCGCACGATCTTGCGGCACACGCCCAGTACCATCGGGCCGTGCCGCTCGACGCAGTGCCGTGAAGGCAAACTCGGCGGCCGCATTGCCGCCGGCTCCAAACCGCTCCAGCAACTGGCCGTCCGTCAAGCCGGTGACCGTGCCACCGTCGAAGAGTGTTCCAAGACTTCGTAAGTTGCTACTGGTGAGCCTCACTGCCACGACTCCGATTCCGGTCCCGCCGTTGTTTTCTCCCTCGTCCCTCTACCTCCATAAGGCCGTGGATGAGGCCAGTTGTTCCAACTTTTTTTTCCAGCTAGATCTCGGGGTGGTCCGATGATGACCAGCGAGCTCGCTAACCAGTCGGTCGTGGGTGCGCCGCACACGTCGGCCGAGGCTCTCAAGTTCTCTCTTTCGAACGGGATCGCCTCTCAATTGGGCACGGCTATTGATTCAGCAAGGAAGCACTTCTCGATCATTGGGAGTCCATCTGTCAGACTCGTTCAGGACCCCGAGGTTGAGGGCATTTCCTATTTGATGATTGAAATCCTGGTGAGGGGAACAGTGAGGGACAATGTCATGTCCCATCGGAAGTTCGCAAAGGAGACAGCGAAACTGTTGGGCTCAAGTCGCGAGATTATCCGGCTCCATTACGACATAATATGAAATGGATCCCCGGGATTTCCTCACTCTAGCCGAGAAGTTAGAGCTGACCCGGGGCCGAGCATCTCTCGTTCATCGGCCGACGCGCCCGCTCTCAATTCGTCAGCCCGCACTGCGGGCATCCACCGCACCAGAATAACTGAGTGAGGCTCGCCCACCCACCGCAATTCGGGCACCGACGGAAACGGGCGGTGCCGCACCACATCAGAAACGCCAGCACCGCGACGATTAAAAGCGCCGTCGTCAGACGCAGGCGAAGCGATCGCATGGACCAGACTCCCCAGGCGCGAAACGTGTTCATTTCTGTGCCACCCCGCGTTCCCGATTTTCCGGACCACTTCGCGAACCTGTTGACAGAATCAGTGCTTCCGCCTCGCGGCGCAGAACGTTCGCTTCCAGCCAGTTGTGGTAGTGCAACCCTGACTCTTCTTCGGCCCGGGCCGGAATCCCGTCACGGTACTGGTCGAGCCGGCCCCTGGCCTGCCAGCACAGGCCGAGCTTGAAGTGGGCCGCGCCCCCCTTGGGGTCGACCTCGATGGCGCGGCGGTACTCGGCCATCGCCTCGTCGAGCTGGCCCTTGTCCTGCCAGCAATTGCCGAGCTGGATGTGGGCCAACAATGGCCCAGACACCCAGGCCTCGCCTCTGATCTTACCCGAAACACTTCGCTGCCGCTGAGTTTGATCGCTCGCTTTTCGGCTGGCTCATCGCCTTGGGTTCCCAACACGGAAACCCACGCCTGCGCAAGTGCACACAATCATCGTGCTTTTCTGCTTGAATCCGTTCAGTTAGATCCTTTCTTGGGATACCACACGAGAAGTCAGATGCCCATCCGCAACTCGATTCGTGCCGTCGGACGACATCATCCCGCGCACGTGACCTATGCTCGCGATAGACCAACCGTTCTCCGTCCAGACTTGTTGTTTCATGCCACGAAACCGGCCTCAATTTCTGCTTTTCTTACAACCAGAAGAAGGAGTTCAAAGTGGCGACAGCGTTTATCGGGCATTCGGCCGGGTCCATCCGCCGCGCGCGCACGTTTCGGGATCGCAAGTCACCGTCACGGCCGCTCTTGCCCGGCGTCGATGGCATGGAACGTCGGGCGCTGATGGCGGCTGGGTTCGTCACTGCTTTCGGATCCACGGTCGAGGTCATGCCCGCGCCGACCGGCGCGAGCGTTCTGACCGTGTCTTATCAGACGGTGGACGGCGTGAGGGAGCTCGACGTGAACCTCAACAACGCCAACCACTATTTTAGCCTCACCAGGCCGATGTCCGTCGATTTCTTCGGCGAGGCCTCTAGCGGCAACGAGACATTCACAAACACCACGTCGGTCGACACCGATGCCACCGGCGGCTCCGGGAACAATACGTTTGTTGGCGGTTCCGGAAACGATAACTTCTACGGTGGCTCAGGCACGAATACGTTCACCGCCGGTACCGGCTATGACATCCTCGTCGGGGGCACGGGCAAGAATGTCTTCCATCTCTCCTCCACGGGCAGCGGGAAAGTCGTCGAACGCTCCCCCTCGGATAAGATCGACGGGCCTGCACTGCACTATACGATAATGTACGACCCGCCCTCGGCCTGAGGAATCGTCGGTCTCGTCAGAAGCTGGAAGCACAAGCACCAGGGGTCATCCACGGTCCGCTCATCCCGCGTGATTGCTCACGCGGGACTCCCACAGATCCAGACGTGCTGCACTCACCGCTGTTCCCCCTGCGACTCGGTCCGGGTCCGATTGGCCAATTCAAGCTTGCGGCGATTTCGCAAAAACCACACGAGCGCCAGTTCCACCGGGACCCAAGAAATCAACACGATCGCGGCCCAAACAGCTCGCGGCCAGGCGATCTCCAGCGACTGAACAATTCGCAGCGCACCGACGGCAATCGCGATCCCGACGGCAAGAAGCACCCCGATAACGGTTCCGGTGTTTCGATATCGAAGTCGCGATTTGCAATGCGGGCACCAGATCAGGCTGGACCACATCGCTGAAAAGACGGGCCAAACCCCAATATCCTTTCCGCAGCTCGGACAGTGTTTCCCGTCACCCATGGGTCGTTCGCCCCTTACGATCCGCCGCACTCCCCTTCGCCAGGGTGCTTCCAGTCTCCCCGAGCCGAAGGCGTACCACAAGGAAGCTGATCAACGAAGTAAGTTGACTCACGTCAGCCAGACGAACAGGCGTGCTCCGTCGGGGGGTGGACGCAACGATTCTGCGCGGCATCATGGCGAGCGATAAGTGCCACAGAGGGACCAGCAACCCCTGCCGTCTGGGAAAGGGACGCCTTGACATCATATTCGGAGGTTCCGCCATGGCCCGAGCGACTCAGTTCACGATCGGCTGGTGCATGATCGCGATCATTGGGTATTTCTGCGCATTCCCCGAACTGGCAGTCCTGCTGGGCATCTTCGCCGCTTCTCTTCTGTTTGTGTCCCCGGTTGTAATAGCGTCGTATTACGCTCTTCGCTTCTTCCTGAGAATCCACAGCCCCGCCGACTCGAGCCAGTAAGACAAACGACATCGCGCGAGAGTCAAACCAACCCCGGGATGAACCGCCAACGAACCCGCGAGCGGTAGGCCTGGTAATCGGGATCGGCCCCGAGGTGTCGCTCTTCGGTGAACGCTCGCAGCACGTAGATCGCGCTCCAGGCCGCCGTGCCCAGGAACACGGGGACCACGCCCCAGGGATTGGTCCACGCGAGCTTCAAGAGCAGCGGAGTCGCGCCGATCCACCACGAGACGTTCTTGGCCACGTAGGCCGGGTGCCGCATCCAGCGGTAAGGGCCGGTCGTGACAATCCCTCGGTTCGTGAGGTTGCTGGCTCGCAGTCCCAGCGCCAGCGACGCCCAGGTATACACGCCCACGCCCAGCAGCATGGCCACCGCCGCCGTGTGCTGGAACGCCGCCGACCGGAATTGCGGAAGCTCGAAACTGTACCACCCCAGCGCATTTGCGGTCAGCCACACAAGAGGCGGGTAACACAGTAGTGCGGCACACCAGCCCAGCAGCGTCGGTTCCACGGAGCGAATCTCGTTTCGCAGCCAGGGATGCTCGACACCGTAACCGACGGCGAAGACCAGTACGTCCATGACGAAAAAGCCGTGATAGAAGGCGGAATACCCAAAAGGGAAAAACCTTCCGAACGACAGGAAAGCCTCGGCGCACTTCGTGAATTCGTGCCCTTGCAGCCGGAACAACACAACCATCAGCGGTAAGAAGAGCATCTTCACCGCGATGGCCCGAAAGGCGACCGCCTCCTCGGCGGTCGGTCTGCGCTGCGGTAGCGCGAAGAGCCCCCGCCAGAAGCGCCTGCACTTGACCGTATGGTCATCAGGGAATGTCGCGTAGTAGAGGGGCAGCAGCAGCAAATACGCGACGGCGACAATCCGGAGGTCGGCCCAGCTCGCCGGAGGAATCACGCCATCGTAGTAGACGCGGGTCACCTCGGTCGCATAAGGCACGTTGGCATAGAAGGCGTAGCCCAGGACGATCAGCGAGGCGGCCGCGGCGTAATTACCGGCGATGGCCCGTGACGACGCGGGGAACCAGGCCTTGATCCGTGAAGCGCTTCCCGAGGATCTCGATCCCTCGGCTCGTCCCTGTTGCGTGCCAGTCGAATCGGCCAGGGAGCGTGGCTCGGCAATCAGCGTCGGCATCAATTGGGCCTCGTTGCCTGATGGGCAGGTCGTGCAAAACCACGCGATCTGCTCAATGCTAGGCCACACTTTCGACCCTGGCAAACGCCCAGCGCGGGGTTTGGACCGTTGTGGTTCATTCCCCAACGGGTAACGGTAGGTCTTCCGGCTTGACGTCCTTCACACTCAGGTCGCCATAGACAGCCCGGTAAGTCCCCGTGCTCTTCAGCTTGTAGAACAAGACGATTCGGTCTGCCCTCCCCAGCTTGACCCCTGCTCCGAGATAGTGGAATCGTCCACCGGCCGTGTACTCGTTCGCAAACGAGGCCATCACAGGGCTATTGCGGTTGAGCATGTGCTTGTACTGAAGATCGAACAGCTGCGTTCTCCACCGTTGTGCGCTTTGCCTGGTCCTTTGTCGCAACTTCCTTGTTGTACCGCTCGAGGTCGAACCCTCGATCCGTATCGAAGAACGTGCCGTTATTGAACCGGGCCGTGGCCCCGAGCCATTCAATCATTTCGGCCTCGGTGACCGTCGGCTTCGGCGCCTGTACGACAACCTCAAACCCCTCGGGTGGTGTCAGGTCGAATAGCTTGGGATCAACCCTGGCATCAAGGACGATGTCGCTCTGCATTGAGCCCAGAAGTGTTCCCTTCGAAGCTTCTGCCTCAGCAGGATTCTTACGATCGGCCTGCGTGTCGAGATCAAAGCCATCTGCGCCTGGGTCGCAAACTTTCACCAGTTTCTTCGTTCGCGCATCGAGCCAGATATCCACGTTCTGCCTGTTTGCAGGTACTTGGCGGATTTCTCGCCGATAACGAAATACATTGATTTTGACGCCATCGAACTCTTTTTGACCGACCAGGTCGACTGGCTTGTTCCGCAAGATGTTCATCACCGAGCTGAAGGGGCCACCCCCACCGTACTGGTTCGTTGGTTCGGCCAGCCAGGTAGCGCGCCTGGACTTCATATCCAGACGCAACGCCCTGTTGCTCAGGGTATCCACGATTTCCACCGAGCTGACGTTCCCCTCTTTGTCATAACGGGTGTCGCGGTAGAGGTTGGGGGAACGATAGGCCATTTCCATTCGGTCCGCCCGCAGCCATGTCCGCGCACCATCTTTACTAGAGATTCGCTGAAAAAAGGTCGTCGTCCATGTGATGGTCGTCGCCCTCTCGATTGCCTCGACGGCTTCAGCAAACGACGCCCGCCCGGGAACAAACATGGGAACGAGCGACAAGAGAATCGCGGCAGCGACCGCTCCACTTGCAATGCGCATGATCATTCTCCGTTTCTTGAGTGAGTTTCTGGTCACGATGGGATTGAGGTAAACGACCGCGTCGCCGTGGCGAGCGCGCCATCGATCGAAATCCGCTCGAGGAGGAGATCCCAGCGATTCACGCAACTGTTGTTCAAGCTCGCTGTCCGATGGCGTATTCATTGCTAAGACCTCTTCACTCGGATTTGGAAAGTCGGATCGCCAGCCTGCGACGCGCCCGCTGCAAACGGCCATGAACGGCCTGGGGCGAGATCCCCAGCACCCGGGCGACCTCGTCGTGCGAAAGTCCGTTAAAATAATGAAGCTGGATGATTTCGCGTTCGGATCCCGAAAGGTAGTTCAAGGCTTCGTGAACCTGTTCCCGTCTGGAATCATCATCGTTCACAGGCGAGATTGGCTCTGACTCAAGGACCGCACCATTCGTTTGCGACCGCGCCATTTTGCTCGCCGTTCGCCGGCAAATTGTCCCCAACCACTCCGGAAATCTTTGGGGATCCCGGAGCGAATAAAGCAGGCGGCAAACAGTCGCGAACGCCTCCTGTGCGGCATCCTCGGCCAGATGTTGATCTGCCAGCCGGCTGCGGGCGATTCCCACTGCCAGGCCGTAATAACGCTCGTACAGCACGCGAAAGCTGTCGACATCACCCGCGCGGGCCGCCTCCACGAGTTCCGCGTCAGAGCATTGCAATGGGGTTCATTCCCACGGCCGAAGGAGCGTTTCGCGTCAGTTTCACTCGGTTAGTGTCACAATTGGAGGAAAGTGAGCGCGAAATCTTGTCTGCTCAGTGTGCGAGCCGGTGTCGGTGATCGGCTTTCGCGCCGTGATTCTCTGTGAACTCAGTTCCTCGCGCGAAGCTCGCGCAGAATGCTCACCGCCGTCTCGTTTGGGCGATCGCGATCCGGGACGCCCTCCCAAAAGGCATCGACGCCGATCTCCCCGCGCTCATCAGCGCCCGTGCCGCCGTTTCAGTTCTTTGGTACCCGGGTCCTGCTTGGCCCACCGCTCGAGCAGCCCGAGAAGCGCCCGCTCCTCGACCCCCGAGATCGCGACTCGCCGGGCCCGCTCGCCACGTGGGAAGAAGCTGTTCAGGATGACGTTGTGGTGGCCTTCCAGGACGTTCGGATCGTCTTCCCAGACGCGCGTGTCCTCTAAGCAGACGTCCCTCACGGCCCCCCGCGCATCAGCGAAGCGAAGGCCCTTGCTACCGCCGTCGTCAAAGGACATGCCATCAACGATGGTGATCGGCTCGACCACATCGCGGCAGAAACGGGCTCTGATCCAACCGTGCCGGACCGCGGCCGGCGCGGAGGCTCGACCACACCGCCCAACCGGACAGCGCCAGGAACAGCGCCGCACAGGCAACTATCACCCGACGGAGCGACCACATCTCCGAGCCCACCGCCCGATCGGACTCCCAAACCCCACAGAGATCCATGATACGGAGTTTCATCAGTGGCCAGAAACTCCGATCAATCTTCCAGTTCCATTTCTCGAAAATCCCCCATCGCGGCTCCTCCCATCCGTCGCCCGTCCCGCCCAGCCAAATTCTGCGATTGCATGGATGGACCATTTGCCTGTAGAATGCCTGCCGTTTCAGGGGACAGCCAATCCGATCGCACGTGGTCTCGACTCAAGCCCGATCGGGCCGATTCCTGCGCACCGTCGGCCGCAGCCAAGCACGGGGAGACTTGGCCATGAGACACTTTTCCCGCAGACGAAGCCGAGTGGCTCGCCCGGAATGCATGCCGCTCGAATCCCGGGCCCTCTTGTCTGGCATCCCTGGCCTGACACCGAGCATCACGACCAATGCCTCGGTGTACCAGCCTGGCCAGCCGATCCAGATTCAGTTCACCGAGACGAACAACACCAGTCAAACGGTCAAGTTCGCCTACGGACCAAGCAACGACGGCTTCGACATCAGTGAAGGCGGTGCGGTCGTCTACGTGTCGAATGGCGGCATCAACCCCTTGTTTCTTGTACTCGACACGCTCCAGCCCGGCGACTCGAAGAGCTTCAATCTAACCTGGAACGGCGTGCCGGGCAGTCCGTTCGAGGGAACCGCCGCAACCCTGGCGCCGGGCACGTACACCGTCACCAATCAGCTTGCCCCCAGTGTCTCGGCGACGTTCCAGATCGCCTCTCCGCTCACTTATACTTTCACGCTTAATAGCCAATCATACCAGGTTGGCCAACCGATCGGGATCAACCTGACCGAAACCAATTCCAGCAGCCACGCCGTCACGGTCAATGTGAACCCAACCGCGTTCACGGTCACGAACGATTTGGGCCAGACTCTCTGGCAGTACCAAGCCAGCTCGGCCTCGCCAACGACCAAAACGCTCCAGCCCGGCCAATCGATCACGCAATCCGCGACCTGGAACGACATCGCCAGCGTCGGCGCCAGCGCCGGCACCAATGTATGGGGCGACTTCACCGTGAGCAGTCCCAATGCGCCGGCCGGTCTTGCCCCCACCGCCGAGATTGACGACCCGCTCTCGTGGGTCCTGACCGCTCAGAACAGCTCCGTCGCCCCTGGTCAGCCGGTGGTGTTCAACTGGGTCGAGACCGACACGGCCACGGTGCCCGTGACGATTCCAGAATTGGCGGGCCAGCTCACAGTGACCAACTCGGTAACGGGCGTGCAAGTCTTTAGCACCAGCGTCGCGGGCGCCGCGCCGACGATCACGCTCGAGCCCAGCCAATCCTGGACCCAGAGCATCACGTGGCCCGGCAGCTCGACGAGTTCTGTGCCAACGGGCATCTATGATGCGAACTTTGAAAATGAGCTCCTGGGCGCCGGCACCCAGGTTGGCTTCGGCACTTCCGTCCCACTTCCGAACCCGATTCTGCCCGAGCCGATTTTGCCCATCTCGCCGCCGGCCAACGTCATCGGCGCAAACCTCACCACGGTCCAGGTCGGCAGCCACGAATCGCTCACACTCACGCTCACGAATTTTGAAAGCGCGGCCCGTCAAACTCACCGGCTCTTCGGGTGTAGCCAGATTCGTTTTGAAGGAAAACGGCAAGGTCATCTGGCGCTCAAGAGCGAAGTCGAAGGTCGCTACACTCGCGCCCGGAGACGCCATCTCGTTTCAAGCCAACTGGCCCGGCCGTCCCCACCAAGGCCGCGCAAAGGCCGGCAAACTGGCCCTCTATCAGTTGACAGCAACCGCCGACGGACACATCGCAACCACGTCCTTCGAACTCTGAGTCGACCTGATCGCCGCGACGACGAGAGACGCGCCGCTCGACAGCACGTCATTTGTTCTTGCTCACAAGCCACTTTTTGTTGGCCAGCACCGAACCACCTCGGTTAGAATCACCCTGCGTGACTCTTCATCCAGTTGCGATCCGCGATCCCAGGTTCGCATCCCTGCCGATCCCGATGTCGCATTTCGTCTTTCTTTCCAGGACGACCACAGGCTGAGGCGGCGGGCCACCCGACGGCATCTGTAGCCTGGCTCTCCCCCGCGCCGGCAGACAACACGGCCCCAAGAGACGACTTCATGGACTCGTCCAGCGAAACGCCCAGCCTCACATCGGACCCCAGCCCTCCCGCGGCCGAGCCCAAAACCCCGGAGCCGCCGCCCGAGCCGCTGCGCGGTGCACTCGATGAACTTCCCCGCGCTCTTGCGCCAGCTCGACGCGTCGCTCCTGGTGACCACGTACCAGGCCGGCAAGCTCGTGATGGTGCGGGACGAGGGAGACCACTTGAACACCCACTTCCGCGGGTTCCGCGCGCCGATGGGCCTGGCATTCGAAGGCGGCCGGCTGGCCATCGGCACCGCAATCCAGGTCTGGGAATTCGTCGACGTCCCCGCCGTCACCGCCAAGCTCGAACCCGCCGGCCGCCACGATGCCTGCTTCCTGCCCCGCTCCAGCCACATCACCGGAAATATCCAGGGCCACGAAATGGCCTGGGGATCCGGCGGTGAGCTCTGGGTCGTCAACACCCGGTTCTCCTGCCTCTGCACGCTCGACCGCACCGCCAGCTTCACGCCCCGCTGGCGACCGCCGTTCGTATCCGCGCTCGAGCCGACCGACCGGTGCCACTTGAACGGACTGGGAATGGTCGACGGCCGCCCACGCTACGTCACCGCACTGGGCGAGACGGACTCACCCGCGGGATGGCGGGAAAAAAAGGCCCACGGCGGGCTGCTGATGGACGTGGCCAGGGGCGAGGTGATCGTCCGCGGGCTCTCCATGCCCCACTCACCCCGCTGGCACGGCGGCCGCCTCTGGGTCTGCGAATCAGGCGCCGGGACGCTCGGCTTCATCGACCAGAACACCGCCCGTTACACGCCGATCGCCGACGTGCCCGGCTTCACCCGCGGTCTCGACTTCGCCGGAGGCCTCGCCTTCGTCGGTCTGTCGCAAGTGCGCGAAAGCGCCGTCTTCAGCGGCATTCCGATCACCGAGCGCCTGACCGAAAACGAGCGCACCTGCGGCGTGTGCGTCGTCGAGCTGGCGACCGGCCGGGTGGTCGCGCTCCTTCGGTTCGAGAGCGGCGTGCAGGAGGTCTTCGCCGTCGCAGTGCTGCCGAACCGTCGCTACCCTGACCTGATCAACGAAGACGAGAAGCTCCTGGAAAACTCGTTCGTTGTCCCCGACGCCGCGCTCGCCGACGTGCCGGCCTCCTTGCGCACGCCGGCCGACGCGACCCCGCGCTCAGGAGCGCGGGATCGCCCGGACTCGGTGCAACAAACCTGAGATCCAGCCAGGTCTTACTTACTTACTCAAGGCTGCGGTGCTGCCTTCTTCTGCTCCGCCTCGGGCGGTGCCTCCCTGGTCAGCGTCAGTTCGATCTCCTTGCCCGCGCACCGCACGGTCACGATCTTCTTCGGTCCCCCCTCACGGAACGCGCCGAAGAACTCCATGATGTCGCCGACCTTGACCCCGTCGACCTTGAGGATCTCGTCCCCTTCCTTGATGCCGGCCTTCGCGGCAGCACTGCCTTCCGTGATCTCGGTCACGGTCATATCCTCGAACCGCGCCCCGACGCCACCACGGCGGCCGAACCCGCCCCCGCCCCCCGGTGTCTTCATCTTCTCGCGCGAGAGCAGATGGTCCAGGTTGGCAATCCCATACGCCCCCATCGCCACGACAAGCGCCGAATGTTTCTGATAATCCGGAATCGCGGCATCATACGTATCAAACTGCGTGTGATGCGTGTGCTGATACTTCGCCGTCCCTCCGCGCTGGCCCCAGAAAAAGCCCGGCACGTCGGCGTCGAGGAACGACGCGTGGTCGCTGCCGCCGCCTCTTAAGCCCGCAACCTTGCTCACCGCGAACTTAAACTTCGGGTCAAGCTCCTTGACCGGCGTGAAAACCTGCTCGAAGTCGCTGAGGATCGCCTCGGTCGCGCCGATGCCCGAGAGGTAGTTGGTACCGCCGTCGTGGACCAGTACCGCTGAAATCTTTGGCATCAAGTCCTTGTGGGCTTTCACATAGGCTTTCGAGCCCAGCAGCCCCTGCTCTTCGCCGCTCCAGAGCATGAACCGGATCGTGCGCTTGGGCTTCACGCCCGCCTTCATCAGCAGCCTGGCCGCTTCCAGCGTCGTCGCGCAGCCCGTGCCGTTGTCGGTCGCGCCCGTGGCGCCGTCCCACGAATCGATGTGGCCGCCGACGATCACATACTCCTCGGGCTTCTCGCTGCCGACGATGTCGGCGATCACGTTGTACAGCTTGATCGGGCCCTTCTTGAAGTAGTTGCGAATGTCAAACTCGAGCGTGACGGGCTTGCCCTCCTTGATCCATCCGGTGATCTGTTCCACGTCCTTGCGCAGCAAGCCCACCGACGGCAGGGTGGGAAGCTTGTCCCAGGAAAGGTGATAGTTGCCGGACGTCAAGAGCAGCTCGTTCGAGCCGACGCTGGTGACAACGCCGGCCGCCTTCGCCGCCTCGAGCTCCGTGCGCAGCGAGGAGCGGAATTCCGCCTCCGGGCCCGCAGCGCCTGCGGCCTGCCCCCCCTTGCGAGCCGCACCCCCGCCGGCAGGACTCATTCTCGGCAAGATCACCCACGCGCCGGCGATCGTTCCCTTCTCCTTGGCCTCATCCAGCTCCTTCTTGTTGGTTGGCGCCAGCACCGCCTTGCCGCGCACGACTCCCTTGGTGCCCGCCGACCACGCCGCCGTCACCAAATCGAGACTCTTCGCCTCGGGCTCGATCACGTGGCCAAACCACGGCCCTCGGTCAAAGCCAACAGGAAACTCGCCCCACTGCTCCAGACGCGCGTTATCAATCCCGAACGATGCGAATCGATCGCGCGCCCACTCGCACGCATTCGTCAGATTGTCAGAGCTTGTCAGCCTGGGACCGATCCGGTTGCAAAGCACGTCGAGATGGTCCATCACCTGACTCGGCTCATGCCCCACGGACAAGATTCGCTCAATGTCCGCGCTCTTGGCACCCTCCTTGTCACCCCCTGCCCCCGCCAGTGCGAAGCCCGTAAACACGGCAAGCGCCATGCATGCGACCAAGATACAACGTCTCATGCTCAAGTCTCCTCGGTGGGAATCGCTGAGAACCCGTGAGTATTCACTGCCGCGGCCACATTGGAATGAAATTGGAGAGGACATCATTCTTTTCGATTCCGGCCGTTGCGTCCAGCCTCCGCCGGAAAATCAATGCACGATGGATCAATCAATGCCGGGCGACGAACGGTTTGAGCGCCGCAAACAACGCCGCCGTGGCCGCCCGATCGAAGAGAGCGGCCTGCCCCAGCCGCTTCGCGAGCGTATCCTCGATGGCCGTTTTCTCCTTCGCCGAGCTGAGATTCAGGAACAGAACTCCCTCGAGCTCACTCAGGATGCGCTCGATATCCGGATTGCGCTCGCGCTGCTTATCGTCCGGAATCACGTCGTGATAGATCGCCCGGAATGCCCAGGCAAGCTGGCGGGCGCTGTCATAGTCAAGACCTCTGCCAGCTTCATCACACACCTGGGCGAGCAGCGTCCAGGCACGGTCGTTGTCCACCCCGGTCTTTGGCCGACTATTGACCAGTCCATCTGCCCAGTGTGCGAGGTCATCGGCCGCCTGGGCCACCCCGCCTCCGCTGCCGAATGGCTCGGCACTCATCTCCTCGTGCAGTTTCTTGACCAGCGACTCGTAACGCGCCCGTTCTTTCGGCGCATCGTCCAGGTTGGCCGTCAGACCGGTGATTCCGATCCGAGCCAGCGCGTGAATCCACTTGGGCTCGCCCGGACGCCCCGGGGCAAAAGGCTCGTCGCGCAAAGCATCCTTCAGCTCGCTCTTGAGCTCGTGATGGCAGGCGCGACAATCATATCGGGCGAAGTCCGGCCAGCCCGCCGCCGCCCGACCATTTCCCTCCTTGCCTTTCGCCTGCTCGGCAAAGAACCTCATCGATTCGCGCAGCATGATCGGCCCGCTGACCGCCACCAGCTCCGCAGCCTCGAGATTCGAGTCGTGCGATAGCTGAAGCCGGTCGCGCTGGAGCTTCGTCTTTTCCCGGCGGTACTGCCAGTGCCTCGGTTGGAATTCGCCGAATGTGGCCGGCTCGAAGCTGGGCAACGGCGGGTGCCCTGCGGCGTACATCGCATGAGTGACGACCTTCTGCTCGGAGTGATTTCCGATATGGCAGGATGAACAAATCTCCGTCCGCGCACAGGATCCCAAAGGTCTCTCATGCCTTTGAGGTCCGCCTTTTCCTTTCTCGTCAGCTCGATCCAGGCCTTCGGCGCACTCTCCGGTCGAATCGGAAGCTTCCGAAGCCCCGTCAGGCTCGGGGCATCCTGATGCTCGTCGATCCACTCGCGGTACGGCCCGTGGCAAGCCACGCATGTCACTCCCTCGGACAGAATCTCCACGTCCGTCCTCACACCGTCAACACTTGGCAGTGCATGGCAGCGCAGGCAGGCGTCCACCGTCGTCGCGTCCTTGTCGCTGAACCCCAACAGCTTGATCATGTCTTGACTGCGCTTGCTCGCGAGTTGCCTGTAGGCAATCTGGTGCTTGTCTGCCTTCTCGTAGATCTGCATTTCTGTCATGCGGCAAATCATCGCCGCACGTTGGTCCGGAAGGTACGACCGGTTCCGTTCTTGATCGTGACAGCTCTTGCACGTCGCAGACGATCTGGCCCGCGGCGTCAGCGTGGCAGTGCGCTGCGTGCCCTGCCCGCCAGGGTCCTTGGCCACCTGCCCGCGGCCAGGCTGCTCACCGAGGGCTAAATCGACGACGAGCAGAGCGCCTGCCAGAAGTGGCAGCCACGTCCACGAGCGCGAGCGAGAGTTTTTCCCTGGCATCGATTGACCTCTTGTCGATTGCGCGCCGAATCCGAGCCGATGCATCGCCTTTGATTCCGCCCGGCTGAAAAAAAGGCGGCGTGAACCCGCCTTCGTGCGTCACTATACTATAGCAGCATCGATCGTCCAACCGAAAATACGGGATCACACCCATGACAACCCGCCGCGAATTCCTTGGTCTTTCCGCCGGTACGATGCTCGGGGCAGGCTTGATCGGAGATATGCGCAAGCGCCGTGCACCCCAGCCGCTTTCCATCCTGATGCTGGGCGGAACCGGCTTTCTCGGGCCACATACCGTCGAAGCCGCGCTCAAGTGCGGCCACAAGGTCACGCTCTTCAACCGGGGAAAGACGCGCCCCGGCATCTTTCCCGACCTGGAAAAGCTCCAGGGCGACCGCGAGACCGACAACCTGAAGGCCCTCGAAGGACGCAAGTGGGACGCCGTCGTCGATACCTCGGCCAACGTGCCCCGCTGGGTCAAGAAGGCAGCCGCGGTCCTGGGCCCGAACATCGGCCATTTTGTCTATATTTCTTCAGTTTCGGTCTATAGCGATTTAAGCAAGCCGGGCATGGACGAAACGGCGGCCCTGGCGACCATTCCCGATACCTCGACCGAGAAGATCACGGCCGAGACCTACGGAGCGCTCAAAGCCCTGAGTGAAAAGGCCGCCGAGGAAACCATGCCAGGCAAGGTCTCCGTCGTGCGTCCCGGCCTGATCGTCGGCCCCGACGATCCCACCGATCGATTCACCTACTGGCCCGTTCGCATAGCCCGCGGCGGCGAAGTGCTCGCGCCGGGCTCTGCCGACGACCCTGTCCAGTTGATCGACGTGCGCGACCTGGGCGCGTTCCTCGTCAAGCTCATCGAGGACAAGGCGACCGGAGTCTTCAACGCCCTTGGACCGGACAAAGTGCTCACCATCGGCCGAATGCTCGCCGCCTGCAAGAGAGCCGCACAGAGCAATGCAACTTTCACATGGGCCGATGCGGAATTCCTGGCCAAAGAGGGCGTGCACGCCTGGAGCGACATGCCCGTGTGGGTGCCCTGCGCAGGCGAAACCGCCGGTTTCGCCCGGGTCTCGAACACACGCGCCGTGAAGGCAGGCCTGACCTTCCTCCCGATCGACGAAACCGCCAAGGCCACCCTCGATTGGTTTAGCAACCAGCCGGCCGATCGCCGCGCCAAGCTGCGGGCCGGTATCACACCCGAGCGCGAAGCCAAGGTCCTCGCCGCGTGGAAGGCCCGCGCCGGCAAGCCGTGAGGGCCCCCCCTGTGCCTGTCTGTCATCCCGGCGTGGGGTTGTCTGACATCTCGTAGAACACCAGCAGCGTGTTCCCGTAGCGCTTCAGCCGCACCTCGCGTATCGGCCCGAAATCCAGGCTTTCATATTCCCTGGGATCAATCTGCACGATCGCCAATCCGCCTCCCTGCTCGTCACTGGCTTCTGCGTTCTCTGGCGGGTGCCCTGCCAGGCGCCCACCGATCAAACGCATGGCCTCTATCCAGAGCCCCCTGTATTGAGGCGGGGCGATATAAATCAAATCAAACGTCTTCGTCGTTCCTTTCAAATACTGCAGAGCATCCGCGTGCAGCACCTCAGCTTGGCTCCCCAGCCCGGTAACCTCCAGATTCTTCTTGATCGTGGCCACCGCCTTGTGCCCGCGGTCGATGAAGGTGCAATGAGTCGCCCCCTGGCTGAGCGCCTCGATACCCACGCTGCCGCTTCCGGCAAACAGGTCGAGCATCACCATGCCCTCTATCCGCGGCCGCAGGATGTCAAAGAGCGCCGTCTTGACGCGATCCAGTATGGGGCGCGTTCCATCACCTGGTACCAGGAGCAGTTTCGCCCCCCGCGCGGATCCGGCTACCACTCGCATCTCTGAGCCATCTCCTCGAGACTACCTACGCCTTCGCCTCAATCTCCTTGACGTGATCCCACTTCGCCCCCAGCACCGACTTGCTGTCGCAGCCCAGCCAGCCGTCGAGCAACGTGGCATACACGCGGCGGAAATCCGTGTGGAACTTGAGATCATCGGCGTCGAGGTCCGCCAGGCTCGGGTGCTTGCCGACTACGCTCGCCTTGACCGACGGGCCCGCCAGAAACAGACAAGAGCCCGCGCCGTGGTCGGTGCCCCGGCTGCCGTTCTCCTGCACCCGCCGGCCGAACTCCGAGTACGTCATGAGCCGCACCCTCTTGTCGTTCCCCGTTTTCTTGAGGCTCGCGAAAAACGCTTCGATCGAGTTTGCCAGGTCGCCGAGAAGACCGGCATGCGTGCTGGCCTGCCCGGCGTGTGTGTCGAAGCCCTCGAGGCTGACATAGAAAATGCGCGTGCCAAAGCCGCGCTCGATCAACCCCGCGATGAGCTGTAACTTCTGGTAGAGCCCCGCACCCGGCCGGCCAATTGCCTTGGACCCTTCCAGTAGCTCGCGCAGCGTCTCGACGGCCGCCAGCGTTTGCACTTGCCGGCGCTGGATGAATGAGGTCAGGTCTTCCTCCCCCTTGCTAGCACCGGAGGCCGCCAGCTCATCAAGCAGCTTGCGGCGCGCCTTCTGCTGTGCGGCCTTGCCTCCGCCAAGCTCGAGCCGAAACGAGTTCTGGTCATGGACCGTGACCGCACCCCCGCCCGGCGCACCCGAGCACGCCAGCGGCAGATTCTTCGAACCGACCTGCAAGATCGACACCCCTCCCGAGCTGTTTTTCATTTCGCCCACCGTGCGCCCCAGCCAGCCCGTCGTCACAACCCTCTTGGGATCGGCCGACTGCCAGATGTCCATCGCTTCGAAGTGCGAGCGCTCGGGGTTCGGGTAGCCAACCCCCTGCACCACCGCCAACTGCCCGCCTTCCCACATTCCCTTGAAGCCCCGCATCGCTGAATTGAGGCCCACGTGATCGTCCAGACGAATCACGACGTCCTTCGTCTGCCGCAGCGTCGGCCGGGCCTTGTGATACAGGTCGTCAGCATAGGGTATCACAGTGTTCAGGCCGTCGTTGCCCCCGGTCATCTCGAGCACGACCAGGATGTTGTCCTTTCCAGGCGCAGCCGCCTGCGCCGTGCCGCGACACAAACGCGGGAACCGCCGTGCCCATGGCCAGGAGCGATGAGCCTTGCAGCGATCGCGTCAGAAACTCACGTCGATTGAACATGACAATAGTCTCCTGATATGCCAGTTTTCACACGTCAGCACAATTGATATTCCGCCAGCGAGAGAATCGCATGCACGGCCTCGCGCACCCTGCGCTCGAGGTCTTGCTTTTCGGGTTTCCCTTCTCCGAGAAACGCCACCAGTTTCGAGCGCGTCACGGGCGAGACGCCCCCCGGCAAGTAAAGATCGAGCAGCACGCGCACGACATCTTCAGGTCGGCTCACGTGTTCTTCTTCCAGGATCCGCGCCGGATCGAAGGCGCGGGGAGGACGCGGTTCTGCGCGATGTCGACCGTCAGCAGACCAGGCGCGATCGCACCGACAAGTTGCCGCAAGGCGAACAAGTACGACGCTGCGCGCGGCGCGCTCGGCTCACTCGACGCCTTCGCCCAGATCGTCCCCATCGCGAGCTCTTGGGCGAAGTTGGCACGCTCGAGCAGGGTCGCCGTGTTCAGCCATGCCTTGCCGCCGGGCCAGCCCTTCACGTTAGGAGGAGCAAAGAGAGCTTGTCCCAGCTCATCCAGCACGCCGACAAGCATCTGCTGCGGCAGCGGCCGGTAGTCGGGCTCCTCTTCCGCGTAACGCCGGCAAACCGCTTGCACCGCACCAAGCACGAACTCCGCCGGCCCCTTCACCCGCTGGTGAAACGCATGCCGCGAATAAAAATGTCGCGAGGAAAAAATGGTCCGCATCAAGGCCGCGATATCGTAATCGCTCTTGCGGAACGACTCACAGAGCGGCTCGAGCAGCTCCACGGGTGCATCCGTCTCGCTCACGAAGAACCGGTACAGCTTGCGCACCAGGAAGCGAGCCGCAGCAGGCTGCTCGAGCACGATCCGCACCACGTCTCCGCCATCCCAGTCGCCCGTCTTCTTGAGCACGGTCTTGGGCCCGCTATCGTGCAAGCTCGCGTTGAAGGCAAATCCAACGCCGTCCGTTCGCCATCCGGTAAACGCCCGCGCGGCCTCGCGGATGTCTTTCTCGGTGTAGTTGCCGACCCCCAGGCTGAAGAGCTCCAAGAGCTCGCGAGCAAAGTTCTCGTTGGGCCTCCCCTTGACGTTGCTGTTGGAATCAAGCCAGATCAGCATGGCGCCGTCGCGGCTGATCGCTTGCAGCATCGGGCCAAATTTCCCCAGCGCGTGCTCACGCAGCAGGCAGTTCTGGCGGAACATCAGAACGGGATTCAGCACCTTCACCAGGCTGGTGGCGAAATGGTCGTGCCAGAAGAGCGTGAGCTTCTCGCGGAGCGGATGTCCTCCCTGGAGCATGCAGTATAGCCACCAGCCCCGAAGCTGGTTGCCGCCGTCGTCCCGCTGAGCAGTAAGCTGGCCCACGTCCATCAAGGTCTCGAGCGATTCGGTGGCGTAGGGCCGGCCTTCAAACAGCAGGTCGAGCGTCCCGTGCAGACCCAGCCGCTCGGCCTCGAGCAAGTCTTCACTGCTGTATCCGAATGCTGCGCGACGATAGAGATGGGCCGCCCACTTCCGGCTCCAGGGCTCTTCGGCCGAGGGCTGCCAAGGTTTCCACGCGTCGGCCGGGTCGACCTTCTCGAACACCTCGTTACTTACCCTCATCGTCCACCTCTGTCTTCGATCAGATTCATCACTTTTGAATCGTGACGCCGTAGCAAACAGCGGCACTTGCGCTCGTCGCTTTTCCCTGCGGCGCTTCGCCGCGAATGTGGGCCGTCGCTCCGTCGAGAGAATACGCAAACGACTTGCCGGTAACCGGGTCGAGCGGCAGCGGCACCGAGATCTCTTCGCGCCGCGACGGCAGCTTGCCGTCATGCCCGGCTGCGTAAAGGCGCAATGCCTCGACCCACCGCAGCACCGCGAGCTGGCGCTCGAGCTCGGCCTCTTCCGCTCGTAGCTTGTCGATGTTCGGCAGCAGGTCGGCCAGCGGCCACCGTGCCCCCCCCTGGATCCTTGCGGCAGCGCTCGAGCCCGGCGTCTGCCACACCGGAACCGAGAGTAGCTTGAGCCGCTCGTCACGCTCGATCGCGTACCGGTGCTTCTGGTCGAGCAAGATGATCTGAAGAGGTGGGAACTTGGCGACCAGCTCCTTCTTGCAGCCCGACTGAATCAGCCGCTCCCGCGCCGCTTCCAGCGATTTTCCATCCCGCGTGCTCGTTCGAAGTGCCGCCCGGACGCTGCGCGGCGCCTGGCCGGTCTGCTCCCGCGAGAAGCTGATCACACCGGAGAGCCGGCTCACGAGCGCCTCGAGCTCCGGCTCGGTCATTGCCGAGTCTTCGCGGATCGCGCGGAACTCCGCCGCCACCATCGTTTGCTCACCCTGAACCCCTTTGCGCAGATCGACGAGCGGCGCTGGTAGATCGGTGAGCGCCCAGTAGAGGTTCGGGCACCTGGGCTGCTGCACCATCTCTTCGATCGTGCTCAGCGTGAGATGGGCCAGCCATAGTCCGACGAGATCGGCGACTTCCGTGGGATGCTCCCCCAGGTGGCGCGAAAGGGCGAACATCGTCTTGGCCGATCGCACGCCATCGTCGAACCTCCGCTCGGCAACCTCAATGCGAAACCGAACGTGGAGCGCCTTGGCCAGAACCTGGATCGGCCCGACTTCCGCCGGCGGTGCTTCCATGCCGCCTCCCTGAATACTCCCCAGGCTCTGCCAGTCCAGGCTTTCCATGCGGGCAGCCCAGTCGGCCTGCCGCAGGGCGCCTCCGCCGTACCCGCCCACCTTCTGGCCCGCCAGCTCGGCAAGCGACATCGACAGATATCGCTCGCGCTCGCCCACGCCCTGCTTGCTGAAGAAGAACGGATGCTGCTCCATGAAGCACTTGAGATAATTCTGGGCCGCGTTGCCCGGGTTCAGCTCAGCAAGCTGGGGCAGAAGCTGATACTTCAGCGCGGGCTCCGGCGCCGCCATCGGTTGCACCCGGAGACTGACCTCCGTCTCCTGTGCCAGGCTGTCGATCGAAACACCGGCGATCATGGCGGCCGCCAGCAAAACGCGCTTCATTGCAGATCACTCCCGGCGTTAAGAAACCAAGACCACGACTGAGTTGTTCATTCTACTCGTCATTTTCATTCTCGGAGCGTGATTTCATAGTGGAAGCGGTATTCGGCGTTCTTTGCCTCGGGCTCGGGGGGCGTGCCGCGCACGTGGGCCTTCCTGCCGCTGGTCTCATAACCGAACGGCTTGCCCGTGAACGGGTCGACAGGCACCGGCACCGAGATATCGGAGAGCTTCGCGGGAAACGCACCGCTATGCTCGGCCGCGTACAGACGCAGCGCTTCGACGCAAACGAGCAGCGCCATTCGCTGCTCGAGCCGCGCCTGCTTCCGCCGTACAGTGTGCTGCCCCTCCGCGAGCACATCGGCAAAGAGCGCCGGCTCCTTGTACGGCTTGGCCGCCGCGGCCAGCGCCTCGAATTGCCATGCGGGAAACGATTCGATCTTGGTGACGTCGTGGAATCGGACCTCACACTCGCGTTTCTCGTCGAGAAGGATGACCTGCTGAGCGGGAAACGATCGCACGGCGGCTGCGGGAATGCCGCTGTCGATCAACCGCGCGCGAGCCGCCTCGAGCTTCGCCGGGTTGCCCGTCCGCTCGTCGAGGAAGCGCCCGACGGTGCCCCCCTTGGCGACATTTCCGTCGCCGAGCAAGATGCCAAGCGAACCGATGAATTTCTTGAGCTGGTCGTCCGTCATCGGAGCTTGGGAATTCAATCCGTTGAACACGGTCGAGATCAGGAGTCGCTCTCCCGCGCGCCCTTCGCGCAGGTGATGAGCGGTGTGGGCAGGCTTACCAGCGCCCAGTAGAGGTTCGGGCAGCCCGGCTGCTGGAGCATCTCTTCGAGCGGGCTGATCGCCAAATGGGCGATCGCCATTCCGACCAGGTTGCCGATCAAAGTTGGGTTCTCGTCCATGTGCCGGGCCATGGCAAACATGGTCTTGGCCGTCGCAATCGCGTCGTCAAAGCGCCCGACGGCAACCTCGCTGCGAAAGCGCAACTGGAGCGCCCTTGCGAGCGGTCGCATCTCCTGCAAATCGGGGAGCAGCGTGCCGACGCCGTCCTCTTTCAGCTTCAACAGAATTTGCCAGTCGGGGCTGTCGAGCCGTGCGGCCTTGTCGGCCAGTGCCAGCGCCGAGTTTCCATACTCTCGCGGCGTCACGGCGGGCAGTGCCTCAAAGGGCATCACCAGCAGTTTCTCACGATGCGCAAACTGGGCTTTATCAAACAAGAATTGACGTTCTTCGAGCACGCACTTCAGGTAACCCTGCAGCGGGTTGCCCGGATTCATCTCCTTCAGCTCGGGCAGGAGCAGATACTTGAGCGCGGGCACGGGCGCGGCCTTGGGCTCGACGCTCAACTGGATGAGCGTTTCGTCCCCGGCTGTCCGAACGGCAAGCGAAAGAATTGCGCCCACTGCCATGACGACGCGTTTCATCACTGGCTGCTCCCCGTCGGCGAGAAATCGACAATTTGGGTCATGGTCGCTCGATCGATCTTCAGTGTCGAATCGTGATCTCATAATGGATGCGGAAGTTCGCGTTCTTTTCTTCGGCCTGTGGCGGCGTGCTACGAAGGTGTGCGGTCTGTGCGATCAGCTCGTAGCCGAACGGCTTACCCGTGAACACGTCAACCGGCAATGGCACGACAACATCCGAGAGCTTCGCGGGCAATGCGCCGCCGTGCTCTGCCGCATGCATGCGCAGCGCCTCGACGTGCCGGAGCAGTGCGATTCGCTGGTCGAGGCGGCTTGCGCCCGGCGTCCGTTCACCAAAAACGTCAGGCCGAGCAGCTCCTTTGTAAGGATCGATAGGTCGTCCTTGCCGGCGGTGGACTTCTCGAGTAGCGCCTCAAACTGCCAGGCCGGGAACTTCATGATCTTGACGATCTCGTCAAATCGTGCCTGGCAGTGGCGTGCCTCGTCGAGCAAGATCACCTGTTCCGCTGGGAACGCGTCCACGCTCGAGTCGACGAGCCCCCCTTTGACCAGACGCCTGCGAGCCGCTCGCACTTTTTCCTGGTCCTTCACATTCGAAGCGACGTGATCGCGCAAAACGTTGGCGCGTTTGTTCGCCGACTGCATGATCAGTGCGTCGAGCGGATTGATGAAGTCTTTGATCTGCTCGGCGCTCATCGGTGAAGTCGATTTGAGGTCGCGGAAGAGCGACCAGAGGATCAGCCGTTCGCCGTCGATTCCCGTCTTGAGCGAGATCAAGGGCTCGGGCAAATCGGTCAGTGCCCAGAAAAGGTTCGGGCAACCGGGCTGCTCGAGCAGCTCTTCGAGCGGACTGACGGCCATGTTCGCGGTCGCGATGGCAACGAGCTCGCCAATCAGCGTGGGATGCTCGCCTATGTGCCGCGCCATGGCGAACATGGTCTTGGCGGTTCGGAGCGCATCGTCGACCTGCCCGCGTGTCACTTCCGTGCGAAACCGCGCTTGAAGCGCTCGCGCCACTCCGCGCAGCGCCTGCACGTCCGGAAGGAGTGTGTTGCCGCCGTCTTTCTTGATCTTCAAGAGGATCTGCCAGTCGGGGTTGTCGAGTCGCGCCGCCCTATCGGCCTGGGCGAGGGCGCTCTGGGAATCTCGCGCGTAAGGGGCTCCGCCGGCTCCTCGAGCGGCTTTGCGAGTAGCGTCTGGCGGCGCTCGAAGCCCTCCTCGTCGAACACGAACCGGTACTGCTCCAGATGACACTTCAAATATCCCTCGATCGGGTTGCCCGGATTGATCTCCCTCAATTCGGGTAGGAGCTGGTACCGCAAGGCGGGCTCGGGCCGCCCAGCAGCGGCCACAGACAGACGGATCAGCGTTTCCGGCGGAGCGGTCGTCTGCGCCGCCCAGGATGACCGATAGGATGATGCCAGAGCGACAATCGCGGCGATCACCGCGCGGACGAGCGTAAAACGCGTCATGAAAAGGCACCCCCCGATGCCAAGCTTCCGGCGACTCGCTCGAGCCGCCCTTCTGAATTCTCAGTCCTTCAAAGTCATTTCGTAGTGCACGTGAAAGAAGCGGTTCTGTTCCATTCCCTTCGGCGCCGTGCCGCGCAGGTGCGCGGTCTTGCCGGTTAACTCATACACAGACGGCTTGCCCGTCACCGGGTCGTCCGGCAGCGGAACCGACACGTCCGCAAGCTGCGCCGGGAAGACACCTTTGTGCTCCGCCGCGTACATCCGCAGCGCCTCGACGTTCCGCAAGAGCGCGATCCGCTGCTCGAGCCGGGCAACCGCCCACCGGACGCCTACCTGCGACGGCAAGAACAAGTCGGCCAGGAGCCCCGGCTCTTTCTTGCCGCTGCTCAACTTTTCGTAGAGCGCCTCAAACTGCCAGGCCGGGAAGCTCATGATCTTGGCGAGGTCATCGAATCGCGACCTGAGCTCGCGCTCCTCGTCCAGCAGGATGACCTGATCGGCAGGAAACGCCTTCACATGAGCCTCCGGCAATCCCAGGTCGACAAGCCGCTTGCGGGCCGCGGCCAACTTGGCGGCGTCTTTGGTGCGGGCATCAAGATAGCCCCGAACACCGCCGTTGGCATTGAGCGCCGCATCGTTACCAGAATCTTTCTCGACGTGGGCGATGAACCTCTTGATCTGGTCGTCACTCATGGGACGCGTCGAGTCAAGGTCGCGGGTAAACCCCCAGAGCGTGAGCCGCTCCCCTTCCATCCCGCGCTCGATCGGGACCAGAGGATCGGGAAGATGGGTGAGCGCCCAGTAGAAGTTCGGGCAATCGGACTGCTGGATCAGTTCTTCAAGCGGATTGATCGCAATCGATGCGATCGCGATGCCCACCAGATTGCCGACCAGCGTGGGGTGCACGCCGTATTGATGTGCCATCGCAAACATGGTCTTGTTGGTTCGGATCGCGTCGTCAATTCGCCCGCTCGCGATCTCTGCTCGATACCGTCCGGCCAGCGCCCGGGCCAGAATTCGCATCGCCTGGATATCGGGAAGCAACGTGCCGAAACCATCGGCCCTCAGTTTGAGCAAGATCTGCCAATCGGGGCTATCCAGCCGGGCCGCGGCGTCGACCTGAGCGAGCGCGGATCGGCCCAGCTCTGGCCCATCAGCGCCGGCAATTCCTCGAGCGGCATCGCCAGAAGAATCTGACGGCGGTCGAAGTTCTCGTCGTCGAACACAAACCGGTACTGCCCGAGATAACACTTGAAGTATCCCTGAATCGGGTTGCCGGGGTTCATCTCCCTCAGCTCGGGAATGAGCAAATACTTGAGCGCCGGTTGCGGCGCCGGCGCCGGCGCGACCGAAAGCGAAATCAAGAGCTCGGGCTTGGCAGCGGTTTGCTGGCCCCAGGACGGCCGGGCGCTCGAGGCAACGGCGACAATTGCGCCCAGCACCGCAGTGACCAACCTGGCTCGTAACATTACGGTGCGCTCCCCTCGCCGGCAAGAATCCCGCCACCCATTCGTCCCGCCGATCTCGTTCGTCAATTTTTCAAAGTGATTTCATAATGCACGCGAAAGAACCTGTTCTCTTCCATCCCCTTCGGCGGAGTTCCGCGCAGGTGTGCGGTCTTGCCGGTTAACTCGTACACAAACGGCCTGCCGGTGACCGGGTCGTCCGGCAGCGGAACCGATACGTCTGCGAGCCCCGCCGGGAAGACACCTTTGTGCTCCGCCGCGTGCATCCGCAGTGCCTCAACATTTCGCAGCAGAGCTATCCGCTGCGCGAGCCGGGCAACCGCCCACCGCACGGCTTGCTGCGAGGGCAAGAATGCGTCGGCCAGGAGCGCCGGCTCTTTCTTGCCGCTGCCCAGCTTTTCGTAGAGCACCTGAAACTGCGGGAGCGGGAAACCCATGAGCTTGGCAATTTCATCGTATCGCGCTCTCAGCTCGCGCTCCTCATCCAGCAGGATGACCTGATCGGCCGGAAACGACTTCACACGTGCCTCAGGCAATCCCAGGTCACCCAGCCGCTTGCGGGCCGCGGCCAGCTTGGCGACGTCCTTGGTGCGGGTATCAAGATAGCCCCGAATACCGCCGTTGGCCAAAAGCCGCGCATCGCTACCAGCCATTTTCTCGACGTAGGTGATGAACCGTTTGATCTGCTCGTCACTCATGGGACGCGCCCGATCGAGGTCGCGGGTGACCCAGCACAGCGACATCCGCTCACCTTCCGTCGCGCGATTGATCGGAACCAGAGGATCGGGAAGATTGGTGAGCGCCCAGTAGAGGTTGGGGCAGTCGGCATGCTGGATCATCTCTTCGAGCGGACCGATCGCAATCGATGCGATTGCGATGCCCACCAGATCGCCGATGTACGTGGGGTGCTCACCCAGTTGGTTCGCCATCGCAAACATCGTCTTGGCGGTCCGAATCGCGTCGTCGATTCGCCCGCCCGCGATCTCGGACCGGAAGCGCACGGCCAGCGCCCGGCCCAGGCTGCGCATCACCTGCACATCGGGGAGCAAAGTTTCGAAGCCATCGGCCCTCAGCTTGAGCAAGATTTGCCAGTCAGGGTTGTCAAGCCGGGCCGCGGCGTCGACCTGGGCAAGCGCGAATGGGCCGAACTCGATTGGCGCCTCCGGCGCCGGCAGTTCATCGAGCGGCATCGCCAGGAGCGTCCGGCGGCGGTCGAATTTTTCCTCATCGTAGACGAACCGGTACTGCTCGAGATAACACTTCAAGTATCCCTGGATCGGGTTGCCCGGATTCATCTCCCGGAGCTCGGGAATGAGCAAGTACTTGAGCGCCGGCTGCGGCGCAGCAGCCGGCACGACCGAAAGCGAGATCAGCAGCTCGGGCTTGGGAGCGGTCTGCTTCGCCGGGCATGCTCGAGCAATTGAGGTGACGGCGACGATCGCCCCCAGCACCGCAAGGACGAGATCTCGATTCATTGCAAAGCACTCCCCTCGCGGACAAGCGACCAGCGGTTTATTCGAGCTGCCGATCCGATTCGTCAATCCTTCAGAGTGATTTCATAGTGGACGCGAAACCATTTTCCGATCTCCATGGCCTTGAGCGGCGTCCCGCGGATGCGTCGCCGTCTTTCCCCTTCCCTCATAAACAAAAGGCTTACCGGTGAACGGGTCATCCGGCAGCGGCACCGATACCTCGGAGAGCTTCGCCGGAAAGGCACCGCCATGCTCGGCGGCATACATTCGCAGCGCCTCGACGTGCCGCAGCAGGGCGATTCGCTGCTCGATCCGCGCGTGGGCGCGACGCGAGCCAAGCAGGTGAGGCACGAGCGCGTCGGCGAGAAACGCCGGTTCCTTGTTGAGTGTGGCAAACTTTCGAGCGAGCTCCTCGAACCGCCAGGCAGAGAAACTCATGATCTTCGCAATCTCGTCAAATCGGGCATCGCACTCACGCACGTCATCCAGCAGGATCACCTGATCGGGAACGAATGTTTTGACACGATCCTCCGGCAGCCCGGACTGAACAAGACGCTTGCGGGCCGCGGCCAGCTTTTGTTCGTCGCTCGTCCGCGCCACCAGAAAGGCCCGAAAATTGAGGGGCTCGCCTTGTGCAAACAGGTTGTCCACCGGGCGGATGAATTTCTCGATCCGCTCCGCACTCATCGGAGCCGCTCGATCCAGCTCGCGGAAAAACGCCCAGTTCATCAGCCGCTCGCCTTCCATTCCCGTCCTGATCGAGATCAGGGGATCGGGCAAATCTGTGAGCGCCCAGTAGAGGTTGGGGCACTCGGGGCGCTCGAGCAACGATTCCAGGGGGCTGAATGCCATATTGACAATCGCGTAGCCCACCAGACCACCGATCAAGGTGGGGTGCTCGCCCACGTGCCGGGCCATGGCGAACATCGTCTGGGCCGTTCGTATCGCATCGTCGATCCGGCCCTCGGCAACCTCGACTCGGAACCGCGCCTGCAGCGATCTGGCCAGACTTCGCACCATTTGCAAGTCGGGAAGCAGCGTTTTGAAACCGTCGGACCTGAGTTTGAGAAGAATCTGCCAGTCGGGTTTGTCGAGCCGCGCCGCCACGTCGACCTGGGCAAGCGACCGGCGATCAAGCTCTTGCCCTTCGAACGCAGGAACCTCCTCGAGCGGCATCGCCAGCAGCGTCTGGCGCCGGTCGAATTCCTCCTCGTCGAAAACGAACCGGTACTGCTCGAGATAACACTTCAAATAGCCCTGGATCGGGTTGCCCGGATTCAACTCCTTGAGCTCGGGAATGAGCATGTACTTGAGCGCCGGTTGCGGCGCCCTGGCCGGCACGACCGAAAGCGAGATCAACAGCTCAGGCTGCGCATCTGCCTGCTGGCCAGCACAGGGCGCCGCCAGCACGACAAGCAGAGCATAAGCGCCAACCACGCGAGCCATGAAACCACCCCCGACCCCAACAAGCACGAGCACCCACGGCTACCAGCCGCCCCCCGCAGGATTCTCAAGCGACGACAATTGTAAAACGCCGATCTGACAATCGTCAAGAGTGAACCGGGCGAACGGGCGGGGAAGCCGACCGGTCATCGCCGTCGGCGAGCTCCGGCAGCCACCAGGCGATGATCGCCGCCGGCAGGAACAGTGAGCCTGCGCAGATCAAGGCGATCCGGTAGTCACCCACCTTCGTGAACAGCCCGAAGACGACGGTCCCCACCGCCGCCGCAATGCGGCCGATGTTGTAGCAGAACCCGGCGCCGGTTGTTCGCAACAGCACCGGAAACAGCGGCGGCAGGTACATCGTGAAGAGTGCAAACAGGCCGCCACTGGCCCCCATGACCGGAATGCACGCGAGCAAGACCGGGTAGCTTCGAGGCGCAGAGTAGGTGACGATCATCGACGCGAAGTAAGCCAGACACAAAATCGCGATGGAACGCCGGTATCCCATCACCCGCGCCATTGCCGCCGCGAGGAAGTTCCCGAAGATCGCCGCGGACATCACGAGCGAATTGGCCAAGCTGGCGATCTCGTTCTTGCGCGGCCGGCAAGCCGATCACGTCGGGCAAGTTCCTCAAGTGTTGCTGATACCAGAAAATGAAAGCCCAGTGCGCCGTCAGGCTGATCGAGCAGACCAGGATGACGAGCACGGCCGTGCGCCGCGCCTCTCCTCGGAACAGCTCGCCGATTCCCGGCGTGCTCCCCCCTGCCTCGCGCTTGGCCGCGCTCCATTCGTCGGTTTCGGGAACCGCCCACCGTATCCACAATACCAAAAGCGCTGGCAGCAGGCCGACCAGGAACACGGCGCGGGGCCTGGCTCCGGCCAGTGCAAACGTCGCCACTGAAGCGAGCAAAACGCCTACGTTGACACCGCTCTGGAGCACCGCGGCAATCCAGGGCCGCCACCGCCGCGGCCATGTCTCCGAAAGCAGCGAGGCCCCCACCGCCCACTCGCCGCCGATGCCGAGCGCCGCCAGGAAGCGGACGATCAACAGTTGCCACCACGTTTGTGCGAAGAAGGCCAATCCCGTGAATAGCGCATACGTCATTATGGTCAAGCAGAGAGCGCGGCTGCGGCCAATGCGGTCGCCGATCCGCCCGAAGAAACCGCCGCCGAGCGCCCAGCCAACCAGAAACGCCGCCTGGATCCACGAGCTGTACCAGCCGACGATCTCGTTCCGCGTGTCGGTAACACCCAATAGCTCTGCAACGAACGGCGCGGCGACCAGGACGTAGAGGTGCATGTCCAGGCCGTCGAAGAGCCAGCCCAGCCATGCCGCGATGCCCGATTTCCACTGGTACGAGGAAAGGTCGCGCACGCTGCGAATCTCGTCGCGGTCCGGCGCCGTGACAGCGTCTGATCTCATGGAACCACCTGCGCGGGGTTGATCGCCGCGTATTTCCCCTTGTTCGCGGTGATCTCAAACGCCTGCGGCACGGATTCCAGTCCGTGCAAGACATGCGTGATTGTCGGTTTCAACCGGACGCGACCCGATGAAACCAGCCTGACCGTGTGCTCGAGGTGGGCCAGCGTGCTGATATCCGGAAAGAGAAAACGCAGGCTGCGCTCACGCAGGAAGTCGACGTCGAACTGCATGGGAGCCCCGAACCACGAGACGCCCACCAGCTTGCCGCCCGACCGCACCGATTCAATCGCCTGCTGCAACGACCGGGTTCCCGCCAGCCCCTGCTTCGGGCTGCCGCCCGCGCATTCGAAGACGACGTCGGCTCCGTTGCCACCGGTCAGCTCTCTGATCGAGGTGACCGGATCATCGTCGCGAGCATTGAACGCGACGTCGGCGCCGAGCTCGCGTGAGACCCGGCAGGCCTCGTCGCGCACGTCGACAGTGACGATCAGGCCTGCACCGCTCGTCCGCGCGATCTGCAGGCACTCGAGCCCCATGCTCCCCTGCCCAAAAATCGCGACCGAGTCGCCGATCTTGATCTCAGCCGTTTCGACCGCCGCCACACTGTCGCTCAAAGATTGCAAGCAAGCGCCCTCGCTATCCGAAATCCGATCATCGACGTGCACCAGGGCGATCTCGGGCAAGAGATGCGCGCTCGGCGAAACAACCGGGAAGCTGAAAGCCGATGATCGGCCCCGCGCGGCAAAGATGGTCCTTGCCGTCGCGGCAGAAAGGACATGCCCCGCACGGAAGCTTGGCCCGCGCGGCGACGCGGTCTCCGGGGCGGAAGCCGCGTCACCCCCTCGCCAACCTCGAGCACCCGGGCGCAGAATTCGTGACCAAAAAGCTGCACGGGAGCTTCCGTCTCCAGCCGGCGCTTGATCTTCTCAAAGGCGAGCGTCGGGATGCCGAAGGCAAGCTGGGCCTCGGTGACGCTGGGTTGAACGCAGAGCGGTTCGGCCACAACGTGGCCCGGCCGGCAGACCGGCTCGGGCACCTCGTCGAGCCGCATGTCTCCGAACGCATAGAAGCGCCAGGCTTTCACGCAAAGCTCCCGTAGGGTGGGTGAAACCCACCAATATGCGGGCATATAATGGTGGGTCTCACCCACCCTACACGTGCGAGCTTCTCCATCTGCGCCCAGGGGAGATCCCGCGGACATTGACTCTAACCCGTCCGCGTGAATTTCTGAAGCGCGTGGCAGCTAGCTGGCACCGCTCCCTGGTTGCCTCCGGCCGACCAGACCACCTCGCCCACATAGAGATCGCCGCGCGAATCGAGGCAGATATCGTGGGGGGCAAAGAAGTCGCCCGGCGCAGGGATCAGAGCCCCCACCCCAGCGTGCCAGGATCTTGCCCGTCGATTCGAATATGCTCACCCTCCCACCCGTGGCATCCGGCCCCGGTGCCACCGTACCCGGCCACATCCCCGCTTTGTACCCCAGCTCGGCCACGTAAACAACCCCGTGCCCATCGATCGCCACCTGGCACGGCCGCGCAATCTGGGTCCATTCTCGCAAGAACTGCCCGTCGGGCGAGAAAAACTGCAACCGGCTGTTCTCGCGGTCGGCCACGACGACAGTACCGTCGGGCCCGACGGCAATCCCGTGCGGCAGGTGAAACTGCCCCGGACCAGCACCCGGCTCGCCCCATGACAAAAGATGGCGGCCGTCAGATGAAAACTTATGCACACACGCATTTCCATAGCCATCGGCAATAAACAGCGAGCCATCCGTCGCCAGTGCCACGTTCGTGGGGTAATGAAACGGTGCACCGGCGCGGCGAATACTGCGGAAATCCTGGCTCGTGGCCCCGGTGTCTGACGCAACGCCGCTCTTGCCGAAAGTCAGCAACAGGTCCCCGTCGGACGTGAACTTCTTGATCGTATGGTCGAGATCGTCCGTAATGTAGACAGCATCATCCGGTCCGATCGTGATCCCATGCGGCCGCGCGAAGAGACCCTCACCCCAGGAAAACTGGAAGTGGCCCCCGCGGTCAAAGACCATGACCGGCGTTTCGCCGCGTGAGAAGACAAAGACGCGGTCGCGCGAGTCGGTGGCAACGCCGGCGACCTCGACGAATCGCGCCGCTTCGCGTAGCGCGAGCCAGGCTTCATCGACGTGATAATTCATGACGGTTGAGTACACCAGACAAGTGAAGATCGAGCAGATCGGCGACCGCTGGGTGGCCGATCCGATCCATCGGCCATCCAGACCTTACAGGTAGCCACGAATGTCATCAGGGTTTGATCTCCCAATGGTAGAGTCGCACCACCTGTTCGTCGAGGCTCGCCTTCTCGAGTCCCGAGCCGAGGTCGCCGTCGCGCTTGACGCCATACGTTCTCTCGATGAGACGCCACAGCTCCGTCTGGGCCAGAGCAGGCCCGATGACTTCCTTGTTCACACCTCGGAGGTCGTCCTGCTCGAGCATGCTCAGGTTGGCCGACTTGGTGCCGTGAGCCTTGAGCGCGAACACCAGAAAGTAATGGCTGCCCTCGCCCCTGGCCTTCACCTTCAAATGGTCGGTGATGATGGGCTTCATCTCCCCCGGAGGCTTCAGCCGGTTGCGCGAATCGAACGGCCCCTCGGGGAAGATCGAGTGAATACCGTAGCCCTCGTCGATGTGGAGGACCGTCACGTCCGTCTGGAAGCTGCTGCGGTTCGTCAGGCGCAGGGCGATCTCGCTGCCTGGTCGCAATTCGACTCCGGTATTCGACCACTGGACCTGCCTCCCCTCGGCCCCGGGTGAGTCGTATTGCATCAGGTCCATGTCGAAGGCAACGGCGCGCCCTTCGCTGATGCTCTGCGGGCTGGGCTGGAATCGCTGGAGTTGCTTCAGGAGCTCGACCCGGGCTACCTTGCGCAGCCGGATCTCCAGCTCGTCGGCGGCATCATCGCTGCCCGTCTTCAGGCGCAGCGGGTACTTCATTCCCTCCTTGCGGATCATCACAATCGCGGCGCCTTCGCTCCGGATCAGCCAGTCAGCGTCCCTGGTTTCGACGACCCGGATCACGCTGTCCGGCTCTGCGGCCAGCCGGGAGAGTCGCCCCGCGAGCTCGGTTACGTCCGCGAGGGGAATCGGCTTTCCCCTGGCGGTGGTGTCGGCGACGCCGACGTTCAGCCGAAGGTCCCCAACCGCGACGAAGGCCACGTCGCAGAAAGCGTTTTCAGCAAGCGGATAGGGCGGCGTGCGACCCTTGAAAGGCGCGGGCTCCACGACCGATTGCTGCGGGTCCACGAATCGCACGATCTTGACGTAGCCGACCGGCCCGTCCTGGGCGGGTCGGTCGAGCGGATAGACCGCCAGCACCGAGCCGACCTCCAGGCCGTGAAGCAGACCCGCGTTGATCTTCCATTCGTCTTTACCTTCGCTGAGCTCGTCGCGGTACCGAGACAGCACGATCGGCGTGCGCCGCTGCCTGACGCCCAGGATCACGCGATGGCGGTCCTGCCCCTCCGCCGCCGGGTGGGGGAACGTCTTGCCCAACTGACCGAGCTTCATGTCGATTCTCCGGGCCAGCTCATCGTAGGTCATATCGGGGTCGGGGACGCGGGCCATTTCGCCGATGGCCTGGCTCAGCAACCAGGTGAAGATCCCGTATTGCTTCCGCTGTTGGCCAAGCGACGGCCGGTCCGGCAGTGGGCACTCGTAGGTCGGCTCATCCGGCATCGAGGCATAGAGCGCCACGAGGCCCGGCTGAGCCAGCGGCGTCCGTGACAGCTCGGTCTGTCCACGATTGGGGTCAATCCGCTCAAGCGCCTTTTTGTACGCGGCGCCGGGGACGTTGAACGCCTGTCGGGGATCCTCGATCAAGCGCAGGGTCACGTCGGAGACCCCGCGCACGATGCTCCCCGAGTGGCACGAATCAATGATCGCCCAGACCAGCGCGCCTTTTGCGCGGACCGCCCCGAGCAGGTCGCGCAGCTCGAAGTCGATGATCGCGTTCTCGACCCGCTCGGACTCGACCGACCAGTTCCCCGTGTCAGACGGGAGGAAAATCTCGCTGAGACCGTCGGGCTTGGGGTCGGGCCGGACGAGGTCGGGTTGCTGCGAGCCGTGGCCGGAGAAATAGACCACGACCCTGGACCCTCGATCCGCTGTTCGCTCGAGCTCCTTGAGCTCCCTGATAATGTGCTCCCGCACAGGCGACGCCGACGGGTCCTTGTCGGCCCGCTCCTCCGAGAGGGTCACGATATTCTTGTCGGGAAAACGGAAGCTCGTCCGCAGCAGGCTTCGCATCAGATCCACGTCGTTGGCCGGACCGCGGAGAGTGGGAATCGCCTTGTTCTTGTAGACGGTGACTCCGACCAGCAGTGCGTGGCTCTTCTCGTCCCCCGGTTCGAGGGCGGCGCCGGGCGATGGCCGCCCAGCGGGCTGGCCGGAGGTCGCCGCCACGGCCCGCTCGCCAGCAGGCCGGTGGGCCCGCACGACCCGATCGATCCACTTCACGTACTTGTCCAGCCGCACGTAGATGCCGCCGTCCCCGCAGTCCTGCACCGACTCATCGGTCGCGCGCGAAGTCGCACCGGCGAGGTACCACCCCCGCTCAAACCAGAGGTAAACCGGGCCGCCGCTGTCTCCGGGGCAGCTATCCTTGTTCAGGTGCGGGGCGCCCGCGACGAGCTCGAGGCCCGGGTCGCAGCCGTACCGCGCATGCGCCGCCCTTTGTCCGCGTACAGTCTACTGTCGCAATGGCCGCGTCTACCTTGCGCCGGACGCCGTACCCCTTCGCACCGGCCGGGTCGGTGGCCCCGTATCCGACGATGCGGACCGAGAAGGCTGAATCGAGCGCCGCCGCCGGCGCCAGCGCCCGCGGCACCGCCGTCGTCGCCGCGAGGTCACGGTCCAGGATCAGGATCGTCAAGTCGTTGTGCAACCCGTTCTTGCCGTAATCGTCGTGCCGGATGGCCTCCTTCACCGCGACGATCTCGCCCGGCTGGTCGACGTTCGGCCCGACAAAGATCCGCCGGGCACGGGCCTTGCAATGGCCCGCGGTGATCACGACGTTGGGGGCGACCAGTGTGCCGCTACACCACCAGCGGGTCGCGTCGCCGACGGCGACGCAGTCGGGGAACTCGTCCCGTTCGGTCGGGCTCCCGCCGATGACCCGGGGAATGGTCTGCTGCTCGCGGATCAGCCTCTTGGCGTTCTGGATGTAGTTAGGGTCGGAATCAAACGGGCTCGGGCGTGCCATTCCGGGACCGTGGGGCATCCCCTGCCCCAGGCGGGTCTGCAGGTCGTCAAGGAACTGAAGTGCGGCCCGGAAAGCCGGGAGATACTTCGCGTCATCCCCCTTGGCAAAAGCTTGGGCGATCTGGTCGGCCGCCTGGATCCGCTCGGGGTCGGGGCTCTCCGGCCCCCGCACAGCACCGGCCGCGGCGCCGCGCGCACGGCTCCGGCGGGCATCTGAAGCCGAGATTCGAGGCGGTTCAATTCCGCCGCCACGTCATGTGCCTGCCCCGCGGCGCCCGCCTGGGTGCGGGGCTCGTCCTGGTCCGCGGCCGTGGCCGTGGCCCGCACGATCATGAGCGCAACGGCCAGGAGCGAAGGTCCGATGAGATGGCGTCTGGGTCGCATGGCGCGTTCCTCTCGAAACGGCAGATGGCCGGCACCTACCCCGGCTCCCGAGCCGGGGAAAGCGCTCGACCGGTCGGTTCTCGTCGCACGAGCGCGTCGTTCGTGATTGGGCATCATATCCTCCGGCGAATCTCCTGTCGGGCTGATCCTCGGGGACCCGGGGCCTAGCGCCAGTCTCCGGAGAGTGCCCAGCCAGCCCAGACCCACGGCGGCGTACGCCGCGGGCCAGAGCGTCCGACCCTCTCCAGTCCGCTGCCGGCGTCGCTGCCCCTGATCTCCCGATCGAGCAGGCTCCACTGCGCTTGCGCAGGGCCTCCAGCTTGGACATCTTTTGCCGCCAGAGGTTCTCGTAGAACTGCTCCATGAGCTCCCGGGTCGACTCGTCCCCGACGCTCCAGAAACTGATCACAAGGGTGCTGGCGCCGGCGACATGGAAGGCTCGCTCGAGACCGAGCACTCCCTCGCCGTTGACCACCTTGCCCAGGCCGGTCTCACAAGCGGAGAGCACGACCAGCCTGGCCCGGTTCATGTCGAGCTCCGCGACTTCCAGCGCGGTGAGGATGCCGTCGTCGCGGGTGGGGTCGTCGACCGTGGCCGTCGCGAGCTTGCCCGCACCGGCGAAGGCGACGCCGGAGAGCAGGCCGGGATGGATCTCCGCGAGGTCAGCCCCCGCGTCCGTCCCGAGTTCGGACGGCTTGCTGACGGAGGGGGGCAAGACCTCCGCCGCCTCGTCTCGCACGCGCTTCAGCGAGAAGAAGCCGTGGGTCGCGAGGTGGATGTATTCGTACCGCGGGGCCGTCTGCCGGAAAGCCTGCTCGGTGGCGTCGCCGCCGCGCAACGGGAGAACGCTCGCCCCGCTGGATTGCGTCGTCCGGAAGAGCTTGGCGATGTGCTTCACCTCCAGCCGGGTCTCCCAGAGCGCCGGGAAGAGGATGCCGCGCTCGCCGCGCATGGCCCGGTGCGGCGGGCTCGCCGGGGCGGATCGCGGCATCCGACCGGGGTCGCCGCCAAAATCGACGTCGCCGACCAGAAGCAGGGAGCTCGGCGGCACCGCACGACCCGGCTCGTCCGCGCGATCGGAGCCGGCGAGCAGCTCGGGGAGCAGACGCGGCGTGGGGATGGTCGCGATCGAATACTCCTCGATGAGGAACTTCTCCGGTTCGGAGCCGGGCAGCGCCCCCAGAGGGAACGTCGCCAGGGTGCCGTCAGGCGACACGAGGACCGTCCCGACACCCGCCAGGTGCGGACGGAGCTCAGCCGGCCAGAGGATGTCCCGCAGGCGGCTGGCCGCCTCCCTTCCCTCGCTGCTGGCGCCGAAGCTGGCTCGCCAGATCTCCAGGTTATCCTCCACGGGGCGGGACGGGCCCAGATCGAGCTGGACGATCGGCGCAGTCGTGACGGAGCAAGAACGCGGCCAGCCGAGGCGGGCCCTGGAAGGTCTCCTCCTTGCCGGGTCGGAAGTCGCGGTACTCGACGATGTCGATGAGCAACACGTCGCGAGGCAGCAGCTCCTGGAGCCGCGCAGGCGTGAGCTCGCGACCCTGCCGATGCCGGCGAAAGTCGACGCTTTCCAGGGAAATCTCGTCATTGAGCACGCGCACGCGGCCCGTGAGCCGGTCCACCTCGGCCTGCCACTCGGCGCGCTTGTCGGCCGGCGAGCCTACGGTCCACAGGTAGGAGAGCTTCGTGGTGTCCCGCTCCAGATCGTCGATCTTCGGGATCAGCTCGGGTTGCTGCTCGCGCGCCAGCCTGACGCCGCGCTGTTCGGCGAACACGTTCCCCTTCCACAAGAGCAGGGCGCCATAGGCCCGTTCAGGGGTGATGTGTCCCCGCCGGGAGAGTGACAGCCATAGCTCGAGCGAGCCGCGGAGCGATTCGTGAACTTCGAACTGTCTCCGCTCATCCCGGCCGGAGGCCAGGGCGAGCTGGCCCACGAATCGCTCGATGATGGAGCTCGCGAGCTTCTCGCTCTCGGGCTCGTTTCCGGCGGCCAGCTCATAGCGGGCAAGGGCCTCGATCTGGATGGCGATATGGGGATGCGTCTCGCCCACGACGGCCTGCATGAGAACCGTCGCCTTCCGCTGGAGGCGCACCGCCTCCTTGAAATCCTGGTGCTTGTAGCGGAACTGCGCGAGATCTCTCAGCAAGATCGCGCGGACCGAGTCCGTCTCTTCACGCGCCGCGTCGGCGACGGCCATTGCCCGTACAAACAACACCTCCGCCTGCTTGCAATCACCCTGTTGATGGACGACCTTCGCCAGCGACGAAAGGGACACCGCCAGTCCGCTCTGGCTCTTGCCTTCATAGAGTGCCGCAGCCTGCCGGAGCGAGGCCTCGGCCTCCTTGAGCTGGCCGAGCTGCGCCTGGGCGTCGCCGATGTCGTCGAGGAGGGATGCATAATCCTCGTCCTGCGTTCCGGTGGTCTCGCGACGGATCTCCAGGGCCTGGCGCAGCATCGCCAGTGCCCGGCGATCCTGGCCGACGACGCCGTAGTTCGCGGCCAGATGCTGCATCGCGGTCGCCGTGAAGGGATGACGGAGCCCGCGGATGCGCCGGCAACGTTCCAGGTAACGCTCGAGGTACAGCTCGGCCTCGCTGTGATCACCGGTTTCGTCCAGGAGCGCGGCAAAAGCACCGAGTTGTCGACACTCAAGAAGTCGTCCTCTCCCAGCAGCTCTTCGGTCGCCTTCGCGATCGAGCGCGCCATTTCGACGAGCTTGTGGAAGCCCTGATTCTTCTGCACCATATCAAGGCCAGCCGTCTGCCGCTCGAGCTCGGCCAGCCGTTTGCGTTGCGGTGGCCCCAGGGCAGCCACCCGCTCGATATGGTCGCGGCGGAGCCGCGCGTCGGTGACTCGCCAGTCCCCCTGGCCGTACGCCTCCGCGAGCAGATCAACCAGCTCCGCACGGACTCGCCGGGCCTGGGTGAGGTCGTCGCGCGATTCGTCGCCGGCGACGCGATTTCGCAGGACGTCGATCAAGACGCCGCGCACCTCGACGTACTCGCTTCCGCTCGGACCAACCAGCGCGCGCTGAGTTGAGAGGGCCTCGCGCGCAGACGTAGGGCGCCGTCGAAGTCGTTCCGGTCGGCGGCGACGAGTGCCCGATGCAGCCGCACGCGGGCGAAGATCGGGTGCCGGCGACCGAACAGCGCAACGGCAATCGCCTCGCCCTCCTCCAGATCCACACTCGCCGCGGAGTATAGCTTGAGCGAGCGGTGAACCTGGGCGAGATAGAGCATCATCTCCACGGCAGACCGGCTCCGCTGGCCCAGCAGCGAGCGGTACTCCCCTGCGGCCTCGTTGGCGGCGGCAGGCGCATCATCCGCTCGACGAAGGACCTCAGATTCTCAAGGAGAACGACTTTGTCGCCCGCAAGCAGGAGACCGATTTGCCCCACATTGGTCGCCGGATCGAGGACGGCCAGGGCGCCCGCCGGCGCCGGCATCGGATGGCTTGCTCAGCAGCGAATCGGATCTGGCGAGCCGTTCGCGCTCGGAGAGGGTCAACCGGCCGCGGCTTTCCAGCTCGGCCAGGTCGACCCGGGCGTCGATCGTGCGCCACTCATCCTGTCCAAAGCGGCCGCCGCGGAACGCCAGCAAGTCGCGGCGAACCTCGCACGCCTTCGAGAGCTCGCCCCGGCCGGCCAGCGCAGTGGCATGGTCAATCATCACGCCGTCCAGCCGGTCTCGCGCGGGAGACGAGGTCCGACGACGGTTTCTGGGTGGTTTCTCGGAGCTGGACGAGCTGGCGTCCCACGCTCTCGGCGCCGTCCCAGTCACCTCGACGAATCTTGATGGTCAAGAGGTGATCGACAGCGTCAGCGTAGAGTGGATGGCGGAGGCCGACGACCTTGCCCCACCATTCGAGCACATTGCGGACAATGGGCTCGGCCCCGGCCAGGTCGCCGGAAACCCGGTGAAACCGCCCGAGCCAACCCAGCGCCATGGCGTAGTCGCGGCTCGACTCTCCCAGCAGCAGGGCGAAGGTCTTCGTGGCCTGCTCCTGCTTCTGGATCGCGCCAGCGTAGTCGCGCGCCTTCTCGCAATCGCGCGCCTCCCTCACCAGCCGGTCGGCCGTGGCGATCCGCGCGCGGTCGTCCACGCTCATCTGCGCCAGCCGATCCAGACGATCGAGCGCCAGTCGCGCATCGGTGGTGCCCGAGTCGTCAGGCCCCTTCAGTTCGATGAGGATGGCGATGACCTCGCCTCGGGCGCGGGTCGCGGCCGCCCAGTCCTGGGCGTTTTCCTGCTTCGTGGCGAGCACCGCCAGCATCTTCGCCAGATCGTCGAGCGACTGCCTGGTCCGGGGAGACGATCGGCCGTAGCGCTCCTGGCGCAGCGAGATGATCTCCCTCAGAAGTGCCACGGCGCCGGCCGTGTTCCCACGCTGGGACAGCACGCCCCCGAGCTGGTTGAGGGCGATATCCCCGTCCGCTTTCTTGCGGAGGATGTCCACGGCCGCCCTTTGCAGCGTCTCCGCCTTGGCCAGGTCGCCCCGTTCGCGTGCAAGCCACGAGAGGAAGGTCAGGCTGTCGGCGTACTCGACCGTCTCCTCGCCCCCGAGGGAGCGGCGGAGCTTCTGAGCTTCTTCGTACATTTTCTCGGCCCGGGCATAATCCTTGTGATGTCGATGAACGACCCAGGCGAGGTGCGTCTGGAGCTCAGCGTACTCGAGTGTCCGGGCATCACCGATTCGCTCGCAGATGCTCATGGCCCTCTGCAGCAGCTTCTCGGCCTCGTCGTACCGCAGTCGCTCCAGCAGGTAGGCGCACAGGGCGCCGAGGTTGCGGACGAGCACCGGGCTCCGCTCCTTGACCAGGGGCTCGAGGACGGTCACCGATTCCCTGAGCAGCGGTTCGGCGCGATCGTACTGGACCAGACGCTGATAATTCCTGCCCAGGTCGCGCGCCAGGGTTGCATACGCGATCGAGTCGTGGCCGAACGTGTCGCGTTCCAGCTTCAGAGCCTCTTCGTACAGCGGAATGCAGCGGCGAGGCTCGCCTCCCTCGTCCAGCTTGATTGCATCCTCGCGAAGCTTGCGGAGCCGGGCAACGGCCTTGCGCTGGGGATCGAACCGGGCGATGGATTCAACCCGATCGAGTGCGAGGCGGGTTGCATCTATCCGCCAGTCGCCGGGACTCGTCAGCTCGGACACCAGGCCGATCAGCTCGGCACCGGCGGCCCGGGCCCGATCGAACTGGCCCTCGTCCGCCAGCGTCCAGATCAACTGATTCAGCACGCCCGCGAGCGATCTGCGGGCCAGGATCGTCAATGCGTGATTGGGGCCCAGCTCGCGCGCCTCGCCTCTCCACCACCTGTCGCACAGCCGCCTCGGCCTTGGCGTACTCGCGGCGTTGCCAGTAGAGTTCAACCAGGTTGTTCAGGGCGATTCCATGGTCGCCGCCACCGGGCTCCTTGGTCGACAGAAAGTCGTGCTCGGCCTGGCGCGCGAGATTGTCAGCCTTGACCGTCTCCTCGAGATCGACATAGGCCCGCGCGAGGTCGCGCGACGCCCGGATGGTCTCCGCGTGCAGGTTGCCCAGCACCCGCCGATAGATCTCCAGGCTCTCGGAAAGGAGCGGCTCGGCCACCGCAGGTCGCTTCCATTCCTGGTAGAGCTCACCGAAATTGCAGAGCACCAGCGCGAGCGACGTTTCGTTCTCGCCGGGTGTCTTCCGGAGGATCTCGAGCGCGCGCCGGAACAGATCCTCGGCCCGCTTGTACTCCTTGCGAGACTTGGCCAGCAAGGCCAGGTTGTTGCAGGCGATCGCGACTTCAGGATGGTCGGGGCCCAGGAGCTTCTCCTTGAGCCGCAGGGCGTCCTGGAGACATGGCTCGGCCTTGGCCAGGTCCCCGGTCGCCCGGAAGGCCAGCCCGAGGAAACCCTGGGTGATCGCAAACCGGACACTCTCCTCCTCCTGCGCCGAGCGGATGATATCGCGCGCCTGCTCGTGCAGCGGTATCGCCTGCGCGGCGCTGGCGGTCTGTTGCAGGACCCAGCCCAGCCGGTTGAGGCTCTCGGCCGTGTCGAGGTGGTGCTCACCAAGCTTCTCCCGCCGGATCTCGAGGACCGCGCGGTGCAGCGCTTCGGCCCGGCCAAAATCGCCGGTGGCCTCGCACAGCCAGGCAACGCTGAACAGGCTGGACGCATAGAAGGGGTGGTCTTCGCCCAGGACCTTCCTCCGCGCCTCGGCTTGCTTCTCGGCGAGCGCAACGGCCGCGGCGAACCGGCTCTGCTTGAAGAGACGGTCGATCTCCGGCTGCTCGACGTCGGCGTCCAGGAGCGCCTGCCGTCGGGCAGGGTCCAGGTCCGCGAGAGTCTGCCAGTATTCGACAGACAGGCGGGTGTTGCGGGATCGGAAATGATCGGGGCCGAAATCAGCCTCGGTGAGCGCCACGACCTCGCGCTCGATTTGCGCTGCATCCGCGTACTGACCGTCCGCGGCCCGCTTGTTTGCGCGGCGCTCGAGCAAGCTGCCCAGTTCCCGAGACGGAAGGGCGCACTCGGGGCTCCCCTTGCCGAAGGCCCGCTCGCCCAGCCGTCGCGCACGCACGAACCAGGATCTCGCCGTGCGTTTCATCGCCGGCCGCGAGCCGGGCGCGACCGTAGTAAAGCAGCAGCGAGACGTGGTCAGGATCATCGGCACCGAGCACGCGGCCCATCGCCTCGTCCGCCCGGCGGAAGGCCGCGTCGGCCACCGCAGGGGTGCTCGAGTCTCTCTCGATGACCGCAATCCAGTAGAGGCTGTTGATGTATCGCGGCCCATCCGGCTTGAGCAGCTCGCCGTAAACGGCCAGGGCCCTCTGCGCCGCGTCGCGGGCCTCGCCCCACTTCCGGTCACGAGTCAATCCTTGCAGCTCGGAGAGGGCCTGGTCCGCCGCATCGATTCGGGACCGCGGGCCGGGGCCCAGTTGGGCGTACCGTCCGAGCTCGTCGCGCTTGAGCCTGGCGTCGCGAGCCTGCCAGTGACCAGCCCCGAACCACTCCGACTTGAACCGCTCGAGGTCGCGCCGCAGGCGGATTGCCCGAGGATAGTCCCCCTGCTCTATCGCGCACTCGACCTCGGCATCGAGCGTCTCGCCCAGGCGCTCGCGGATCGCCTTGGTGTAAGCGTTGTCGTCGTCGAGTACGCCCGATGCCAGCGCCAGGGCGCGCCGCAGGAGAGGCTCGGCCCGTTCGTACTCTTCAAGATCGACGTAAGTGAAGGCGAGATCCGCCAGCATCCGGACGTGGTCGGGATGGTCAGTTCCCACCGATTGGGCGGCGGACGGTTCAAGTTGGTGGAGGATCTCCTCGGCACGGGCGGCGTTGTCCAGCGTATTGTAGAGCCGTGCCAGCCGGTACGCGCTGAGCACATAGGCCCGGTGCTTGGTCCCGAGCAATTCACGCCGGACTTTCAAGGCGTCCGCGACCAGCGGCAAGGCCTCCGCCGCCTTCCCGTCAAGATCGAGCCGCTCGGCCCGTTCCATCAACCGGCTTGCGTCGGAGAGCCGCTTCTTCTGCGCTTCGGAAAGCGGTTCGATCAGCTTGAGCTCGGCCAGCGATCGCCGCGCGTCGGCAGTCCGCCAGTGGTCGGCGCCCTTGTTCTCGAGCGCGAGCCGTTCGAGCTCGGTGTACGCCTGCCGGGCCGCAGCCGGGTCGCCCGAATCGGCAGCGACCCCACCCAGGCGATCGAGCGCCAGGATGAGGACGTCGAAGGTCCGTCCGGTCGCGGGGGCCTTGGCGCCAAGCATCGACCGCCTCGCCGTGAGCACGGGCTCGAGCAGGTCATGAGCTCCTTTGGCGTCACCCAGCCTGTATAGCAGCTCGGCGCACCATTGCACCGCGCGAAGCACCTCAGGGTCTCGCGCACCGAGGACATTCCGCCGCCCTTCCACGGCGCGGGCCGCGAGCGGTTCGGCTTCCTTCAGCTTCTTCTCCCGAAAAAGTTGCAAGGACCGCTCAAACGCAGCGTCCGCCTCGCCGACTCGCTTGCGCCCGGCTCGTCGAGCCGCGACAGCCGCCCCAGGTGCGCAAGCTGGTCGATCACCTCCCAGAAATGCCAGTCAGCGGCGCCGTAACGCTGCCCGACCAGATCGCGGCGCTCGCGCAGGCGCGGATCGCGCCGGGCAGGTCGCCGGCCTTCTCTCTGCGTGAGGCGATATCCTCAAGCGCGGCCGAGAGGCCGTCTCGCGCGTCGCGGTAGTCCTGGTTGTCCGGCCCCAGTGCTGAGCTGAAGACCGTGAAGGCTTTGCGGAACTGAGATTCGGCTTCGTCGAGCCGATCCTGTCGCCGCGCCAGCCGGCCCAGCGCCGAGAGGCTCCGGGCATAATCGGGGTGCAAGGGGCCGAGCGTCTCCTGCCGGATCGCGATCACGCGGCGTATGAGCGACTCAGACCCTGCGACGTCGCCGCGACCGGCCAGGAGGCTGGCCTGATAGATCAGGGCATCGGCATACAGCCGGTGGCGATCGCCCAGGATCAGGGCGCAGCGTGCTGGCCGCTTCTTCCACGAGCGCGATCGCCGAGAAGTCATCACCATTTGCGACGAGCACGCGGGCGCGTCCGATCGCATCCTCGGCCTGCTTGAGCTTGTCGCGCCGCCCGGCGTCCAGAGCACCGAGCTTCTGGGCGTACTGCTCCCAGAGGTGGTCGTCACGAACGCGCCAGTCGTCGTTGCCGAAGCGGGCTGCGCGGTGCTCGGCGGCCTCCTTCCAGGTCGCCGCCGCCGCCGGGAACTCGCCGGCCCGGAGCCGGACCGATGCCCGCACCTCCAGGACGCGGGCCAGGTCGTTCTGGGCCTCACGCGTCTCGTCGTGGCGCGACCCCAGGGCCGCTTCGGCGAGGCGCACCAACTCCCGGAGGTCGGCCTCGACCTTGCCGGGGTCACCCAGCGCTATCTCGGCGTCCACCAGCTCCCGCAAGGTTTTGAGCGTCACCCGGTGCGACTCGCCGAGCGACTTCCGCTGGAGCTCGAAAGCCTCGCGAAATCGCTCTGCGGCTTCACCATGCTTCCGCTGGGCCTTTAGCCCGGCCGCCTCGCGGACCAGCTCGGCTGCCCGAAGCGCCTCCGGCGGCAGCGGTCGATGCCAGGCACTCTCGGCAGCCGCGGGAAGCTTTGGCACGATTTCGGCCACCGCGATCGCCACCGGCACAAACCCCTGGCCGGCCAGCTCCCTGGCACGATCGAGGTTCTCGGCGACCGTTGCCGCGTGCACCACGCGCGAGTCGAAGACAGTGCGCGACTGCCAGACCCCGGCATACTCCTGGTCGAGGCGATGCTTGCGGATCATCGCCACGAACTCGGGCGCATCGTGGATCGGCCAGTAAGACTCGACCATGTCGGAGAACTTGAACAGGCGTGCGTCGATCGCCAGGAAGCTCTCGATGAGCTGCACCGACCGGCGCGTCATTCGCTGCGCCGTCTCGAGATCGATCGCCCGCGCGTGCCCCGCCATCATCGCCAGCGCTCTGGCCGCCTCGAACTGGAGGGTGATATTCTTGGGGTCTGCCTCGAGGGCCCCCGTCAAGAGCCCGGCACCGCTCTTGCAGTTGCCCCGGGCGCAGGTCACGACGGCCACCAGCGAAAGATATTGCTCGTGGCTGGCGCCCTGTTCCAGGTAAGACTGGGCGTCGTCCGCCGCCTCCTTCACCCGACCCAGGCGCGCCTGCGCGATGGCCCGGTAGTAGTAGGCAGAGCCGTCGAGATAGGCCGGATCGTCCCGGATCACGTCGTTGAAATCGTCGATCGCATCGTCGTCCTCGCCAAGCCAGAAACGGGCAAATCCCCGGGCTTGTCGTGCGCGGATGTCGCCAGGATCGTCCCGCAGGTAGCGGTCCTGCGTTTCGACCGTCGTTTTGAGCGTCGATATCCGATCGGAGAGGATGATCGGGTTCGTTGCCACATCAGCCGCACAGTATTCGGCCGTGAGCTTGTCCGACTCGTCCTCGTAATACCAGCGGTTCCCCCAACGATAAGCCCAACCAGCCCCCTTCTCCGACCTGGTCCACACGCTGTTCGACTCGAGGATTCCCGAGGCGGCATGGGCCCGATGCAGGGTCATCATGGTGAACCTCGCGGAGCTGAGTCGGTTCGCCTCCTCGTTGAACCGCGCCGGGTCGAGGCCGATCAGCACTTCGGCGTCGGTCTCGGTCTTCGCTCGAGTCGCCCACACGATGACATACCGTTCCTCGGCCTTGTTTCCGGATGTGGCGACGTATCGGGCGATGTCGACCGGGAAGAATCCAAGAGCCCTCATGGATTGATCCGACGTGCCAACCTCCTCCTTCCTGGCATCGATCTTGAGCCGCCACTCGACCCCGTCCCTGGCCCAGACCGCCGCTACGCGAAGCCCGTGATCGGTGCGATACGGCCTCACCCGCAGGGGCCGGTAGCCGGCCGGCCGCAGTCGGTCTGCCAGGGACGAAAACTCGTCGAACGAAATCGACTGACCGAACGCAAAGCGGTCCGAAATCATCCCCGCTGCACGTTCGATCGCCCGCTTGCTGCTCTCATCCGGATCGCCGCGACCCGGCTGTCGCGCAACGGCCTCAATTGCGCCCGGCACCATGACCAGGATGAATGTCAATCGAAATGTCGTGCCAGCCGCGACCGAAGAACGACGCATGGTGCAAGATCCTCCTGGCACTGCATCACAATCACTCGCTTCGAACCGAAAAAGAACTGCCTCCGGCCGCGGCGCCATTGAGGGCGCGTTCAGCGAACGGAAAAACCTCGCCATGCATCCACGCGGCCTCTCGGGAGCCTCACCTTCCGGCACGCGCAACACGGACACCGCTGCCCAGGATCTGATGATCGATCATCAAACCAGTCGCTTGTCATTCTGGCCAGATGATCATGCCGAAATGCAAGAGTCTTGTGGCACTTCCGGCGCCCCCGCGCTGGGAAGCGTAACCCGAACCGGTTCCGTTGTGATGCGATTCACGCTGTTGGCTCCCTCTCGGTGTGGTGAACGCGGGCAGTTTGGCGGATGGCCGCCGGTGACCGACGCCAGAGGAGTGTCGCCGCGCGGGTGTTGAACATTCCACTGCCCACGTGTGCGCGGTTGCCCTTGATGATCACGGCGCTGAGCGTCGTGCGGCCGTCGTTGAACAGTCCGCCGCCGATGATGGCACGATTGCCCTGAATCGCGACGTTGGTCAGCACGAGCCGGCCATCTTCGTTCCGCAGCCCGCCTCCGAGATCGGCGTTGCCGTTGGCGATCGTTACGCCCGAGAGGGAGAGCGACCCACCCTCGATGTCGAATACCCCACTCTTGCCGCCGCCGCCGATCGTCAGCCGCCTGGCGCCCGGGCCGACGATCGTGATGGTGGCCGGGTCAGAAAGGACCAGTGGTCCGCCGGTCAATCGGATTGTCCGACGCTTGGACCAAAAGACGGCGCGGGCAAACGTGATGGTGCTCGGTCCTGGGAGGCTATCGGCGTAAGCGATCGCCTCGCGCAGGCTGGTCAGGCCGTCCGTGTCGTTCAGGGAATCCAGGTCGGTCGTGACAACCAGGCTGGGTCGCTCGGTGTTGGTCAGGACGAATCCGTCTGGGTCCGCCCCGGTGGCCGTCGCGCTGACGACGTACCTGCCCATCGTCGCGTTGGCCGTAGCCGCGACAGTCGCTACTCCGCCGGCGATGGTCGCTGTAGAGGCCGACAGCGTGGCCGAGGCGCCGCCCTGTGGTGTGACGACGAAGTTCACGATGCCGCCGTCGACCGGCTCGGCGGGATTGTTGGAAGTAACGGTAAAGACCAGCGGCTTCGAGAACGGCTGATTGATCGGGGTCGACTGGGGGTTGCTGCCGGCCGTGGGTACGATCGTGAAGCCCTGGCTCTGGAAGGCGCCGATGTCGACGTGCCCCGAGCGTGGCTGCCCACGCTGGTCGAGGCTTGGGGCGCCCGTGCTCGTGCCACCGCCGATGGCGGGGCTGCCGGGAAGCAGCGCCATGGTGGCAGTCGGGCCGCCGTAGTCGCCGAGGGGCGAAAGCAGCAAGTTGCCGCCGATCAGGTTATTGCTGCCGGTCTGCGAACCGCCGGAGTCGACGACGTCGCCGCCATTATTGCCGGCGACGATCGTGTTCGTCAGCGAGAGCGTATCGTAATTCGCCAACCCGCCGCCAATGTCGTAGGCGGTGTTGCCGCTAACGGTGCAGTTAGTCAAAGACATCGTGCTTTGATCGTCATTGACGCCGCCGGTGACACCGGCCGCGGTTGCTCCAGACGTCGCGAAGACCGGAGGCCCCAAGCTCCCGTTTTCCAGTCCGCCGCCGCTGACACCCGCCGAGTTGCCGCTGAGGGTGCAGTTGGCGAGCGTCAGAGTGGCGCGGAAGTTGAATACGCCACCGCCCTGGCCGCTGAAGGGGCTGACGCCGGCGGCGATGTTCCCGCTGATCGTGCAATTGGTCAGCTTGTTATCGCCGCCTTCGTATGCCAGCAGGCCGCCGCCAAGGCCGGCCGAATTGCCGCTTACGGTGCAGCCGACCATCGCGAGCGTGCCGGTACTGACCAGGCCGCCGCCTGTGGGCGGCGGAGTTGCCCGCGATGGTGACATCGGTCAGCGTGGCGTTGCCGGCGCTGAAAAGGCCGCCGCCAGACTGGGTGTCGGAGTTGTTGCTGATCGTGCAGTCGGTCATGATTAGCGTGTCGTAAGATCCATTGTAGATGCCGCCGCTACTGCCGCTGCCTCCGTTAGAGACAGCGTTGCCGCTGATCGTGCAGTTGGAAAGCGTGGTCGTGCCGCCGTCCCACGTGGCCAGGCCGCCGCCGACCGGGGAACTGTCGGTGCTGCCCGCCTCGTTGCCGCGCACGACCACGTCGGTCATCGTCAGTTGGCCGTCGTCGTTGAACACACCACCACCCGCGTCATTCGCGTAGCCGCCGGTGATCGTGAGCCCCGAGAGCGCCGCCGCCGCACCCTTCGTGACCTCGAAGACCGGGCCGTCGGGCCCCGCGCTGCCGTCGACCTTCAAAAGGCTGGCCCCCGGGCCGGTGAATGTTGTCTTCGCCGTGTCCGTGAGCTGCAGTGTGCCTTGGTCGAGGGCGATTGTCTGGGGCGTGTTGAACAGGCTGGAAAAGACAATCGTGTCGGCCTGATCGTTCGTGTCGGCCTGCTCGACGGCCCAGCGCAGCGTCCCGGGCGCCGGATTGCCGGCCGGGGCGCTGTCGTCGGTACTGGTAACCGTGAAGGTCGAAAGCAGAGTGCGACCTTCGAGCGCCATGAGAGACGGACGCAGCCGCCGCGTTTTGGCGCCGATGGTCCCTCGTCCGCGCCCGCGATCAGACTTGAGCTCGATGAGATTCATGCTGAATTCTCCGGTAATTCAAGGGAAAACCGAGACTTACGCATCCTCTGTCGGCAACTGCCGCCAGGAAAACTTCGCCCGCCGTGAGTTAAACAGACCGTTTTGGATACAATCGCTGTTGCCGCGGATCACGTGGTCCAGCGCCAGCGTGCCGCCGTGTTCCGTGTGCCGCCGCCGCGATCGGCCCCGCCGCCGCCCTTCATCACCTCCCGAGAGCCGTGCTGACCCGGATCGAGCCGAAGCTCACCGAGCCGCCATTCTGACGCCGCTCGCTCGCTGCCCCCAGCGCCGGACGCGCGTTGCCGTTGGGGAATGCAGCCGCCAGCGAGAAATTGGATAAGTCCGTGAAGGGTATCAAGCCGGACTTGAAGCCCCCTCCATCCACTTCGACGCCCATTGACTTGATGGTGAAAGTCAAGGTGATCGATCTGCCGCTGTAGCCCTTGACCGCGCCGATCAACTTCGGCGTCAGTTTGAGCGTCGGGGCGATGCTCGAGGCGATGAACACGTTGCCGTGAGCATCGATGCCCGCCGCCAGGTAGCCCGCCGGCGACTCTTGCGCGTTCAGGCCAATGAGTCCGAAGAAGGCGGTGCCATTCGAATTGAGCGATTTGATCCGTGCCACGATCGTCGTCTTCACCCCCACGGGATTGAAGGGCACAGTGTTCGCAGTCGACACGATCCCCGCGGAGTCGCCGGCGGAGTCAGTGATGGTGAGATGGTGCGGCTTTTCAACGACGTCGCCCGGTTGACCTTCGAACTGTGTCCAGTTCGTGGGGATTCCGCCCTTGCCGTTGAAGTGATCGACGACGATCGGATGCGTGGACTCAGGACGCGAGAGGTCGCGCCAGATGAGGGTCGCTGCGCGGGCGCTGAAAAGGCCAGAGCCCGAACCGGCGGTGTTGCCGCGGATGACCACGTCGAAGAGCGTCGCCGCACCGTTGTTGTAGAGGCCGCCACCAACGCGGGCGCGGTTGCCGCGGAGGACGACGTGGTCCAGTGCCAGTGTGCCGCGGTCGTTGAGTATGCCGCCGCCGCGAACAGCCGAACCGCCGGTGATTGTCATTCCTTCCAGCGCCAGCGATCCGCGCTGGATGTCGAAAACCCGGCTCTTGCGGCCGCCGCTGATCGTTAGCAATCGGGCGCCCGGACCAATGATCGTGGTGGTTGCTGGGTTGGTGAGCACCAGCGGGCCACCGGTCAATCTGATCGTCCGACGCTTGGTGCCCTGCGGGTCGGGATCGAAGGTTATGGTGTCGGGACCTGCGTGGTTGTCGGCGTAAGCGATCGCTGCGCAGGCTCGCCAGGTTGTAAAACTCGAGCACCACATCGTGAGCGGTCGTTGTCGGGCTGGGGGTGGGGGACGGTGCAGGAGTCGGGACCGGGCCAGGTGCCGCCAGCGTCTGGCCGTTGGTCAGGGAGAAAGGGGCCGAAGCGGCTCCGGCGGCCGTCGCGGTGACGGAATAACTTCCGGCTGTGCCATTGGCCGTGGCGGTCACGGCGGCCTGCCCGCCCGCGATCGTCGCCGAGGCGGCCGAGAGCTTGGCCGAAGCGCGGCCGGCCGACGCCGCGGTGAACCTGATCACCCCGCCGTCGACCGGCTCCACGGGGTTGTTGGCCGTCACCGTCACCGCCAAGGGGTTCTTGAACGCCGTCCCGGGTGCGGCCGTCTGCGGGCTGCTGCCGGTGACGGGGGTGAGGGTGAAGCCCTGGCTCTGGAAGGCGCCGATGTCGACGTGCCCGGTCCGCGGCTGGCCGCGCTGGTCGGTGGCGGCGCCCCCGGTAGTACCCCCGCCGATCGCTGGGCTGCCGGGTAGGAGCGGGATCGTCTGCGTCGGCCCGCCATAGTTGCCCAGCGGGCCGACCATGGGGGCGGCGACGCCGACTATATCGTGGTCGACCCCGCTCATCAGCCCACCCGAGCCGCCGGTGCCAATCAGGTCAAACGAGCCCGAAGCTGTACCGCGACCCGCGATGTCACTGGCGGCGCCGCCGTCGCCATTGCCGGCGACAACCGTGTTGGTCAGCGCCATCGAGTCCCCGCTGTAGTTATAAAGGCCGCCGCCGTAGTTACCCAGGCCGCCGCTGCCGACAGCGGTGTTGCCGCTCACCGTGCAACCCGTCAGGGCCGCACTGGCCGAGACAATGGCCGAGCCGCTGTTGTCCAGGCCGCCGCCGTGCGCAGCGTCGTTGCCGCTCAAGGTGCAATTGATCAGCGTGGTCGTGTCCAGGTTATACAGGCCGCCGCCGTTGCCTTGGTGGGCGCCCGCAGCGGTGTTGCCATTCAAAGTGCAATCGGTCAGCGCGGCCGTGCCATCGTTAAACAGGCCGCCGCCGTCCGCCGCGGTGTTGCCGCTCACGGTGCAATCGGTCAGCGCGGCCGCGCCATCGTTAAGCAGGCCGCCGCCCTTCCCAGCGCCAGCGGAGTTGGCGCTGAAAGTGCAATCGGTCAGGATCAGCGCCACCGTGGCGAAGCCGCCCTTGTTAAGCAGGCCACCGCCGTACGCTGCGGAGTTGCTGCTGACGGCGCAATCGGTCAGCGTGGTCCTGGTATTCCAGTTGCTATACAGGCCGCCGCCGAAGTTCACAGCGGTGTTGCCGCTCAAGGTGCAATTGGTCAGCGTCGCCGTGCCGTACTTGTTGTCCAGGCCGCCGCCGTCGCCAGAAGGCGCGGAGTTGCCGCTGACGGTGCAATCGGTCAGCGAGAAACTGCCGCCGTTGTCAAAAAGTCCGCCGCCGCCGTAGGGGGCGGAGTTGCCGCTGACGGTGCAATCGGTCAGCGACAGAGTGCCTTGGTATTCCCACAGGCCGCCGCCCTGCCCAGCGGCCGAGTTGCCGCTGACGGTGCAATCGGTCAGCGACAACGTGCCGCCGTTGTCAAGAAGTCCGCCGCCGCTCGAGTCGTTAGAGCTGCGCGCGCTGTTACCGCCGGTGATCGTCAGCCCCTCGAGCGCCGCCGCCCCCCCCTCGATGTCGAACACCCGGGTCTTACCGCCGCCGCTCAACGTCAGCAGCTCCGCCCCTGGAGCAACGATCGTGATGGTGGCTGTATTGGAGAGCGTCAGCTCGCCGAGGATCAGGGTGATAGTCTGGGGCGTGGTGCCGAAGACGGCCGAGTCGAAGGTGATGGTGCTGGGGACGGTGAGAGTGTCAGCGTAGTTGATCGCCGCGCGCAGGCTGTTGTGTCCTTCGGTGTCGAGCAGCAGGTCCTCTGTGGCATTGACCACCAGGCTGTACGCCTGGGTGTTGGTCAACGAGAAGCCGGCCTGACCGGCCCCGACCGCACTGGCGGTGACCGTGTACTGGCCGAGCTCGACGTTGGCCGTGGCCGTCACGCTGGCCTGGCCGCCGGCGATGACCACAGTGGCGGCCGAGAGCGTCGCCGTGGCGCCGCCGACCGCCGTCGTGACGGCAAAGTTGACGACGCCCCCGTCGACCGGCTCGACGGGGTCGTTCGCCGTCACGCTGACGGCCAGCGGGTTGCCGAATGCCGCGCCGGCCATGGTCGACTGCGGGTTGCTGCCGGCGACGGCGGTGAGGGTGAAGCCCTGGCTCTCGAAGGCGCCGATGTCGGGGCTGGGCGAGTCGAGCTGCTTGCCCCGCTGGTCCGTCGTGACCGGCGTACTCGTGCCCGGGTAGTCGGCGATGATGCCCTGACCGATGGCCGGGCTGCCGGGGAGCAGGGCCATGGTCTGGGTCGGCCCGCCGTAGTCGCCCAAAGGCGCCAGCAGCGGGTTACCGCCGACCAGGTTGTTGCTGCCCGAGATCGGGCCGACGACGTCCACGATCGAGTTGCCGGCGACGACCGTGTTGGTCAGCAAGGCCGTGCCGTAGTTACGCAGACCGCCGCCATCGGAGGCGGAGTTGCCGCTGACGGTGCAATTGGTCAGGGTCAGGTAAGTCGAGCCGCTGTTGTTAAACAGGCCGCCGCCGTGCCCGGAGGCGGAGTTGCCGCTCAAGGTGCAATCGATCAAGGTGGCTGTGCCTCCCTCGCCGTTGCACAGGCCGCCGCCGTACCTGGTGGTGGTGTTGCCGCTCAAGGTGCAATTGGTCAGCGTGGCCGTGCCCTGGTTAAACAGACCGCCGGCGCTGTACCGGCCGGAGTTACCGCTCAAGGTGCAATCGGTCAGCGAGGTTGCGCCGCCCGGGCTATTAAACAAGCCGCCGCCGTCCGCAGCGGAGTTGCCGCTGACGATGCAATCGGTCAGCGTGGTCGTGCCGGAGGCGGTGTACACGCCGCCGCCGTCATTGGCGTCCACATTGCCGGTGACCGTGACGTCACTTAGCCCGAGCGTGCCGCCGTTGTTCAACAGGCCGCCGCCGTCGTCGTCGGCGCTGCCGCCGCTGATCGTCAGGCCTGCGAGCGCCGCCGCCGCTCCCTCGATGTTGAAGACTCGGCTCTGACCGCCGCCGCTGACCGTTAGCAGTTCGGCACCGGGGCCAGCGATGGTGGTGGTCGCCTTGTCGGTCAGCGAGAGCGGCCCGCCGGTCAGGGTGATCGTTTGGGGGGTGTCGAACAGGCTGGAGAAGGTGATCGTGTCGGCCGTGCCGAGGGTGTTGGCGAGGTTGAGCGCCTGGCGGAGGCTGAGCTGGCCGGGTGCGGAGCCGACGCCGTCGGATGCGTCGTTGACCACCCAGGTGGTGCCCTGTCCCTGGAAGGCGCCGATGTCGACGGTACCCGTGCGCGGCTGGCCGCGCTGGTCGGTGGCGGGAGCGCCGGTGGTTGTGCCCCCGCCGATCGCCGGGCTACCGGGGAGTGGGGGCATGGTGAAGGTCGGCCCGCCGTAGTCGCCCAGCGCCGCCAAGAGCGGGTTGCCGCCAATCAGGTTGTTGGCCCCGCCGGGCGAGCCGCCGGAGACGTCGCCGCCGTTGTTGCCGGCGACGATCGTGTTGGTCAGCGTGGTCGCGCCGTCGCTCGGGATCACCAGGCCGCCGCCCGAGCCTGTCGGGGCGGTGTTGGCGCTGACGGTGCAATTAGTCAGGGTCAGGCTGGGCGTGAAACCACCGTCGGCTATGCCGCCGCCGTCCTCAGCGGAGTTGCCGCTTATGGTGCAATTGGTCAGCGAGATCAAGCCGTTGTTGTTAACCAGGCCGCCGCCTCCCCCAGCGCCAGCAGAGTTGCCGCTGACCGTGCAATTGGCCAGGGTCACGGTGGCCGCGCCAAAGTTGAACAGGCCGCCGCCGCCGCTGGCGGAGTTGTCGCTGACGGTGCAATCGGTCACGGTGACCTTGGCCGTGCCGAGGTTGGCCAGGCCGCCGCCTTGCCCGGTTCCGGCGGTGTTGCTGCTGATGGTGCATTCGGTCAGCGTGGCAGTGCCGTAGTTAAGCAGGCCGCCGCCGAGCGTAGCGGTGTTGCCGCTGACGATGCAACCGGAGAGCGAGGTCGTGCCGCCGTCGCTGTTAAACAGGCCGCCGCCGGCCCCAGCGGAGTTGCCGCTGACGGTGCAGTCGGTGAGCGACAACATGCCGCCGTTGTCATAAAGTCCACCGCCGCGCGAGGCGTTACCTCCGCTGATCGTCAGCCCCGCGAGCGCCAGCGACCCTCCCTCGATGTCGAAGACCTGGCTCGTGCCGCCGCCGCTGACGGTCAGTAGCGTGGCCCCCGGCCCGGCGATCGTGATGTCCGCCCCGCCGTTGAGCACGAGCTGGCCGCCGGTCAGGGTGATCGTCTGCGGCGTCGTGCCGAAGACGGAGGTGTCCAAGGTGACGGTACTGGGGCCGGTGAGCGTGTCGGCGTAGTTGATCGCCGCGCGCAGGCTGTTCTGTCCGTCGGTCTCGAGCGGCAGGTCCTCTGTGGTATTGACCACCAGGCTGTAGGGCTGCGTGTTCGTCAGCGAGAAGCTGACCTGACCGGCGCCGGCCGCCGATGCGGTGGCGATGTACGAGCCGAGCGTGAGGTTGGCCGTGGCGGTCACGGCGGCCTGGCCGCCGGCGACGACCACCGTGGCCGCCGAGAGGGTCGCCGTGGCGCCGCCGACCGCCGTCGCGACGGCAAAGTTGACCACGCCCCCGTCGACCGGCTCGACGGGGTCGTTCGCCGTCACGCTGACGGCCAGCGGGTTGCCGAATGCCGCGCCGGCCATGGTCGACTGCGGGTTGCTGCCGGCGACGGCGGTGAGCGTGAAGCCCTGGCTCTCGAAGGCGCCGATGTCGGGGCTGGGCGAGTCGAGCTTCTTGCCCCGCTGGTCGGTAGTGATCGGCGTACTCGTGCCCGGGTAGTCGGCGATGATGCCCTTGCCGATGGCCGGGCTGCCGGGGAGCAGGGCCATGGTCTGGGTCGGCCCGCCGTAGTCGCCCAGAGACGCCAAGAGCGGGTTGCCGCCAATCAGGTTATTGCCCCCGGTGTAGCTGCCGGAGACGTCGCCGCCGTCGTTGCCGGCGACGATCGTGTTGGTCAGCGTGGCCGTGCCGGAGTTGTCCAGGCCGCCGCCATAGGGCGCGGAGTTGGCGCTGACGGTGCAATCGGCCAGGGTCAGGTTGGTGCCGTCGTCGTTATACACGCCCCCGCCGCCGCCCACAGCGGTGTTGCCGCTCAAGGTGCAATTGGTCAGCGTGGCCGTGCCGCCCTGGTCGTTGAACAGGCCGCCGCCGCCCCTGCCGGTGTTGTTGCCGCTCAACGTGCAATTGGTCAGCGTGGCCGTGCCCCAGTTAAACAGGCCGCCGGCGCTGTACCGGGCGGAGTTGTCGCTGAGGGTGCAACTGGTCAGTGAAGTCGCGCCGCCCTGGCTGTTATAGAAGCCGCCGCCGACGACACCAGAGTTGCCGCTGATGGTGCAGTCGGCGAGCGACAACATGCCGCCGTGGTCAAAAAGTCCACCGCCGGTCGAGGCGTTACCTCCGCTGATCGTCAGGCCCTCAAGCGCCGCGGAACCACCCTCGACGTCGAACACCCGGCTCTTACCGCCGCCGCTGACCGTCAGCAGCGTGGCCCCGGGGCCATCGATGGTGGTGGTCGCCCTGTCGGTCAGCGAGAGCGACCCGGCGGTGAGGGTGATCGTTTGGGGGGTGTCGAACAGGCTCGAGAAGGTGATCGTGTCGGCCGTGCCGAGGGCATTGGCGAGGTTGATCGCCTGGCGAAGGCTGAGCTGGCCGGGTGCGGAGCCGACGCCGTCGGATGCGTCGTTGACCACCAAGGTGGTGCCCTGTCCCTCAAAGGCGCCGATGTCGATGGTACCCGTGCGCGGCTGGCCGCGCTGGTCGGTGGCGGGGGCGCCGGTGGTTGTGCCCCCGCCGATCGCCGGGCTACCGGGGAGCGGGGGCATGGTGAAGGTCGGCCCGCCGTAGTCGCCCAGCGCCGCCAAGAGCGGGTTGCCGCCGATCAGGTTATTGCCCCCGGAGTAGCTGCCGGAGACGTCGCCGCCGTTGTTGCCGGCGACGATCGTGTTGGTCAGCGTGGTCGTGCCGTCGTTGTCCAGGCCGCCGCCATAAGGGGCGGAGTTGCCGCTGACGGTGCAATCGGTCATCGAGGTCAGGCTGTCGTTGTCCAGGCCGCCGCCGTACCGGGCGGAGTTGCCGCTGACAGTGCAATTGGTCAGCGTGGTAACGCCGTTGTCGTTCAGCAGCCCGCCGCCGTACCGGGCGGAGTTGCCGCTCAAGGTGCAATCGGCCAGGTCCAGCGTGGCCGTGCTCAGGAACGTGCCGAAGTTGTCCAGGCCGCCGCCTTGCCCGGATGAGGTGTTGCCGCTGACGGTGCAATCGGTCAGGTCGAGCGAGCCCCTGTTATACAGACCGCCGCCACGGGACTTGCCAGCGTTGCCGCCGGTGATCGTCAGGCCCGAGATGGACGCGGTGACTTGCGTATCGACCAGGAACACCCGGCTGTCATTGTCGCCGCTGACAGAAAGCAGGTTCGCGCCGGGCCGGCGATCGTGGTGCGGGCCTCGGTTCCGGTCAGCTCGAGCTCGCCGCTGGAGAGGCTGATCGTCTGCGGGGTGTTGAACAGGCTGGAGAAAACGATCGTGTCGCCCCCGCCGTCCGTATCCGCCTGGTTGATCGCCGCGCGGAGCGAGCCGGCGCCGCTGTCGCTGGTGTTGCTGACGAGAAGCGTCGACAGCAGCGCCGGCCCTCAAGCGCCATCACCATCGGCCGCAGCCGCCGGTTGCTGGTGAACCTGGACGGGAGCCGGGGGCATCGCCTGGGTTTCACTTCGATGCGGATCATGATCTGTTCTCCTGTGTATCAAACAGGCCGCCGCGGCGGGCGGCGCCGCGTGAAGGCGACGGGGCCAAAAGCCCGCGTGCCGTCGACGTCTCGTATGCCGCCGCCGCGATCGGCCCGACCGCAGCTCTGGGTCAGCCGAGCGGCATCGTGGTGACGTTGATCGACCCAAAGCTCGCCGCGCCCTTCGTCGCTTTCGGCTGATTCGCTGCGACGAGCGCCGGAATCGCCTCAGTTCCGAATGCAGTCGTGAGTGAGAAATTGCTCAGGCTCTTGAAGGACAGCACGCCGGAATCGTAGCCAGGAGCCTTCACCTCCACACCCGCCGAGCTGATGACGAAAGTCATCTGGATCGAGCCCCCCTTGTAGCTTGCGTCCGTCTTGACCGGCACGATCTGGGAGATGCCTGCTTCTTGCTCGACGATGACAACATTGCCTTGAGCGTCGATACCCGCCGCCAGGTCGCCCGTTTGAGTCCCTGTGGACGACAGGCCGATCAGTCCGAAGACGGCGTTGCCGGCCTGGTTGACGTTGTTGATTTGCGCCTGGATCGTCGTCACCACATTCAGAGGGCTGAAGGCCGAAGACGGGAGGCCCGATAGGATTCCCGCGTCACCCACGCTCGAGTTGCCCACGGTGATCGTGACATTGCCGGAAGTCTCGGAGTACGTACCGGCGAAAGGAGTGGGTAAGGCTGCCCAGTTCGTGGGTACTCCTCCGGTCACGTTCTTGGTGAAGTTATCGCTCAGGATCGTCTTCGTGGAGGCTTCACTCGAGAGGCCGCTCCGGGTGAGGGTCGCTGTGCGGGCGCTGAACACGCCAGAGCCCAAACTCGCTGTGTTGCCGCGCACGACCACGTCGCTCTCCGCCGCTGTGCCCTTGTTGAACGCGCCACCGCCGACCGTGGCATGGTTGCCGCGGAAGGTGACGTCGGAGAGCATCATTCCGCCGTCGTTGAACACGCCACCGCCCTTCCTGGCGTGGTTGCCGCGGACGATGACGTCTGTCAGCGTCGCGCTGCCGCTGTTGAACAGGCCGCCGCCGTCCCGGCCGGAATTGCCGCGGAGGACGACGTCGTCAAGCGCCAGTGCGCCGCCGTCGTTCTGTATGCCGCCGCCGTTGCCGCTGGTCTTGCCACCGGTGATCGAGAGCCCCGACATCGACGCCACAGAGCCGGTTGTGATGCGAAACACCGGGCCGCCGTGGTTGCCGCTGATCGAGAGCAGGTTCTCTCCCGGCCCGGTGATCGTGATGCCCGCTGGGTTGGAGACGATTAGCGGGCCGCCGGACAGGGTAATCTTCTGTTGCGTGTTGAACAGGCTGGAGAACTCGATTGTCTCCGCCTGATTGGTCTCGTTCGCCTGGCTGATAGCCCAGCGCAGTGTGCCGGCGCTGCCGTTGCTCGCCGTGCTGTCGACCATCAAGGTCGAGAGCAGAGCCCGGCTCTCCAGTGCCAAGAATCCCGGCCGCAGCCGCAGCCGGCCTCGGGCCCGGTCGGGCCCCTGGTTCCACCGTTGCTTCAAGGCTCCGATGCGAAACATGGTCAATGCTCCTCCGAGTCATGGGAAAAGAGTTGTCAGACGGCAGTGACGGCTGGCGCGGCTTTTCGCAAACCTGGAGACGTACGCCGAAACGGCGCGGAAACCAGGCTGCGCCAGAGCGGTTCGGCTACGCGAACGGCGCGGGCCCGTCTGCGCAGCGACTCGGCAGAACCGATTCTTTCTCGGTCCGCAGAATCGTCAGATAACAAAGTTCCTCGACCCGACGCGCTGGCGACGGGTCGAAGCCAGTGGCCCACACTCTAGCGGAAGAGCATTTGAAGGCAGGCCAGGCAGGTCAGCGTTGTCGCGTTCACACGATCACCGACGGGGATAAGAAACAACCGGCCGCCGAAAACCTTACACGAATCAATCGAGAATTGGCAGAAAGTGTGAAGCTCTCCCGTCGCGCCGACGGTAAAATCGGGTCATGAACGAGACCCGGCAAAGCCTGCTCTTGCGCGCTCAGTCCGGCGAAGCCGATGCATGGAAGGATCTGACGGACCTGTATCGTCCCCTGATCATCGGCTGGCTCAATCGCCAGGGTGTGCCGGCGGCCGATCTGGAGGACCTGAGCCAGGACGTTCTTTTGAACGTGGTCAAGCACCTCCCCACCTTCGAGCACTCCGGTCACCGAGGCGCGTTTCGCTCGTGGCTGCGCACCATCGTCTGCAGCCGCACAAGCAATTACTGGCGGGCCACCGGCGCAAGCACCCAGGCCAGCGGTGGCAGCGGCGCGACGGCGGCCCTCCAGCAGATCGCGGACCCCGACAGCGACCTGAACCGCCAATGGGACCAGGAACACGACCGCTACGTGATCCGCTGCTTGCTGGACCTGATCGAAGCGGAGTTCGAACCGTCCACCCTGCGGGCCTTCCGGCGACTGGCCCTCGACGCGGCCAGCGGTGCCGAAGTGGCCGAGGAGCTCGGGATGTCCGTGGCTGCCGTCTACGTGGCCAAGTCGCGCGTCCTTCAGCGCATCCGCCAGGAGGCGGAGGGGCTCATCGATTGAGTGAGACGTGTCAGGTTCTCCGTTCCTCGAGGGTTCTATTAAGAGAATCCCCGACGTCTCTTGTTCGTCCGATCAACCCCTGCGCAGGCCTGCCATGTCCGAGGACCCGTCCAAGCACCCAACTATCGACGAGCTGCGTGCGCTGTCCCTTGGCCGGCTCACGGACGCGGAGCTGGCTCGTGTGTCTGCTCACCTCGGCGACTGTCCCGAGTGTTGCCGCCGCATCGATCAGACCGACGCCACCGATCCCCTCTTGGCGCGGCTCCAAGAAGGCGATGCCGATGGTGAAGAGACGCTGGTCAAGAGCGCCCAGCGCCGGTCGGCGGTGCGCGCGCTACGTCGGGGGCATTCGACCCGGGCAGCCGTGCCACGAACAGGTCCGGAAGAGAGCGTCATTCGTCCCATGCCCAAGCAGATCGGGGACTACGACATCCTGGCCGAGGCGGGACGCGGAGGCATGGGTGTGGTGTACAAGGCGCGGCACCGGGGCCTCCAGAGGCTGGCGGCCGTGAAAATGGTGCTGTCGGGCGAGTTCGCGTCACCGGCCCAGGAAGTGCGGTTCCGGCTGGAGGCGGAGCTGGCGGCGCGGGTGCAGCATCCCAACATCGTGCAAGTCTACGAGATCGGCAGCTTCGAAGGCCGGCCGTTCCTTGCCCTCGAGTGGGTCGAGGGCGGCAGCCTCGCGAACCGATTGAGCGGCGTTCCGTGGTCGCCGCTCGAGGCCGCTTCGCTCATCGAGACGCTCGCCCGTGCCATTCACGTGGCACACACCGAAGGAGTCGTCCACCGCGACCTGAAACCGGCGAACATCCTACTCCAGCAGGATGAGGCGCGCAAAAATGATCGTTGACGGAATCTCGAGCGGCACGGAATTCATCCCGCATCTCTCTCCCCTCGTCGTTCCCAAGATCACCGACTTCGGACTCGCCCAGGGGACTGAGGGCGGTTTGACGCTCACGCAGAGCGGCATCCTGGTCGGCACGCCGGGATACATGGCCCCCGAGCAGGCCGGCGGCAGCGAACGGCGCGCCGTGGTGGGGCCGGCGGCGGACATCCACGCCTTGGGGGTGATTCTCTACCAGCTCATCACCGGGCAAATGCCGTTTCAGGGAGACAGCGCGCTCGACGTGCTCCGCGCGGTGACGTCCGACGAGCCGCTACGGCCGCGCCGCTTGCAGCCGCGCCTGCCGCGCGACCTCGAGGCGATCACGCTGCACTGCCTGCAGAAGGAGCCTAACCGCCGATATCCCAGCGCGGCGGCGCTGGCCGAAGACCTGGAGCGCTTTCGCGAGGGTAAGCAAGTCGCGGCGCGGCCGGTTGGGTCCGGCGCACGGTTGGCTCGCGCGTGCCGGCGCCGGCCACTGGTCGCGTTATTGCTCGGCCTCTTGACGACCTCGTTCTTCGGTGGAATGGCGGGTGTGGCCTGGAAATGGTTGGAAGCCAACGAGCAGCGAGACCTGGCGAAGGCCAACGAGCGACAGGCGAACGCCGAGAAGGGCGAGGCCCTGTTCCAGTTGTACCGCGCCCGGCTGGCAGCCGCGGCCATGGCGATTTCCGCGCACGACGTGGTCGACGCCGCGCGGCAGCTTGACGAGGCCCCGCAGGCACTGCGCGGCTGGGAATGGCAGCACTTGCGTAGCCGGCTCGACTTGAGCACCTCGGTCATCCCGCTGCCCGCCAGGGCAAGCGGGCTCCTGCTTCCCACCTCGGATCACCTACGGGTCGGGATCGCCAGCGGCACCGGGCTGAGCCTCACGGACCTGGATGGTGGGAAACCAGCGCAGGTGCCGCTCCCCGCCCAAATGATTGCGTGGGGGGGCGCCGCTCAGACGCGCCTCGGACTTCGGGTCGCGGTGTGGGTCGATAGCCGGACATTTTGCCTGCTGGACGAGAATGGCCGAAGCCTCGCTCGGGTGGACCACCCTTGGGGCGGCGGGCCGAGGTGGGTGATCGTGAGCCCCGACGGAAGCCGTTTGGCTGCGGAAAACATTGGGAACGGCTGGCACGGGGTTGTCGTGTACGACGCGGCCTCCGGCAAGCAGACGGCGACCTGCAAAGGCCCCGGCAGCGAACTCTGGTCGTGGGCGTTCAGCCCGGACGGCAAGCTCTTCAGCTCGGGCCGTGAGGACGGGACGGCGAGCATCTGGGATGCGGCCACCGGGTCTCTGCTCGCCACGTGTCGGGGGCACGCGAACAAGATCCTGGGCGTCTCGTTCAGCCCGGACGGCACGCGCCTCCTGTCGACCTCCTCCGACGGGACGGTGCGCCAGTGGGGCGTCGCGACGGGCCGCGAGGTCGAGCCGCCTTACGACCGCCACTCCGGCGACGTCACCGCGGCAGTGTTTAGCCCGGACGGGCGATGGGTCGCCTCGGCGGGCACTGACCGAACGGTCCGCGTTTGGCAGGCGACGGGTCGACAGGACGTCGCGGTCCTGCACGGGCACACTGGGCCCGTGGCCGGGTTGGCGTTCGCGCCGGATGGCCGCAGGCTGGCGTCCGTCAGTCACCGCACGCGTCTGGTCGGCGAGGCGGTGGATGGCACGATCCGCGTCTGGGACGTGGACCCGCAGGCGACCCTGCCCGTGCTCCGCGGCCACGGGAGCTACGTCTACCCGGTGGCCTATAGCCCCGACGGCCGCTGGATCGCCTCCGGCGACTGGGACAAGAGGCTACGCCTCTGGGACGCCCGGACCGGCGAGGCCTCTGCGATCCTGGACAACGGCGATCTCGTGAAGACGCTGGCCTTTAGCCCGGATAGTTCCCGCGTGGTGTCCGCGCGGCGGGACCGGCTCCAGGTCTGGGAGGTGGCCACCGGCCGGCGCGTGCAGGAGTTCCAGGTGCCCGCGCCCAACATCCTCGCCCTGGCGTTCCACCCGAACGGATCGACCCTGGCTGCCCTGGACGGCTCCGGTGGCATGACCGTGCTCAGCGTTGCGACCGGCGCGGTGGTTGCCCGGCTTCGCCTGTCCGGCAGGCACGACACCAAGGCGCTCGCTTTTAGCCCGGATGGCCGCTGGCTGGCCGGCGTCAGCACCGACGACAAGACCATCTGCCTGTTCGACGCCCACACGTACCGGCCGTCGGCCCGGTTCCCCGGGCACGATGGGCGGGTCCGCGCCGTGACGTTCAGTCTCGACAGCCGCCGAGTCGCCTCGTGCAGTGCGGACCAAACCGTTCGCGTGTGGCAGATCGACGGCGGCGCGTGCCAGGTGCTTCGCGGGCACACCGACGACGTCTTCGCGGTCGCGTTTCACCCCGACGGCACGCGCCTGGCGTCGGCCGGCCGCGATCGAGCGGTCTGGCTCTGGGACCTGGCGCGAGGCGAGGAGGTGGCCAGGCTGCAAGGGCACACGAACTACGTCTGGTCGCTGGCATTCAGCCCCGACGGCACAACGCTGGCGTCCGGTTCCGGTGACCGCACGGTCCGCCTCTGGGACACGGCGCCGCTGCGGGCGCGTTACCAGGCGCGCGACGAGGCCGAGCGGTCTAGCTCAGCACGGGCCCCATAGCAAGTTGCTTTTGTGTAAACTTGTTGCATAATCTGGCGAGCAACCTCGCCGAGTGTGGTCACCAGCCGTTGGCTTAGTTTCTGGAGATCGTTGCCTTCCACAACGTGTGGATATGGCCCGAGCCTCTGCCGCCGACTGAGACATCTGCCGTTCGACGGGTTCTACGGCCTGCCAGCGAAGCAACAACCGGCACAATTCCCCCGATCGGATTCATTTCGCGCTCCCGGCCCGGACTGTTTGGCAGACTTCGTGCACGCAAACGTCTCTTGAGGCCATGTGCCCTGCCAGCCAGAAGCGCGACGGTCACTTCCCAAGGGAGACGAGCCATGCCAGCCGTCAGCGCCCGCGTTCGCCGCGATGCGCCCAAGAGCGACCGTGTCGCGGGCGCTCGATGCCCTGCGCGTGGTCTCGATGGTTGCCGTCGTCGCCCTCCATGCCTCGGCCGCATACATGACTGTTCGGATTCCGCCCCTGATCTGGGTGGTGAACGAACCCGCGGGTTCCGAATTCGTCCAGCAATTCGCATGGTGGTCTTACGGTGCGACTATGCCCGCATTCTTCGCGCTCGCCGGCTATGCGGCGGCGGCGGTGCTTGAGGCCAAGGGAACGCGCGGCTACGCGCTCGATCGCGTGCGCCGGATCGGCCTACCCTTCCTGGCGGCGCTGCCAGCGGTCCTGGTCCCGACAGTGCTCATCTGGATGCTTGGCCTTTACCTCGCCGGCCGTTGTAACGTTGCCGAATTGCTCACGATGAGTTTCGCCGACAGTCAGATTCAGGCCAATCGGTTCGGCCCGGCCCATCTCTGGTTCATGGTCTACCTGATTCCGATGCTGGCCCTTCTGGCCGTCGTTCAATCCTGGCGCCGCAAGCGGCCAAGCAGCCCTCATCGCGTGCTGAGCCATTGCTGTTCGCCCCTCGCCCCCTTGATGCTGGCGATACCCACGACGCTGATCCTTTGGCTTGGGCACTGGTGGAACGGCGTCGACCCCATCCTGGACCTGGGGAACAGCTTCCTGATCAACCCGATTCGCTGGCTGCATCACAGCCTGTTCTTCATCGCGGGACTGGGCTGGTACGCGGGCCGGGCTCGTTTACCCGCGCTGACAAAGGGGCCTCTGCCCTGGCTGTTTCTCGCGGGCTCGGCCGTCGCGCTCTCCGTCCGGGTAAGATGGCTGCCTCTCGACCTCGCGGCGTCGTTGACGGGATCGGCCGCCTGGGTATCCGTCGCCTCGGCGTCGCTTTTCGGCTGGCTGACGCTTTATGGGTCGCTCGGCGCCTGCGCGCACCTGGCACGATATGGCGGCCGCGTGATCAAGTATCTCTCCGACTCCTCCTACTGGGTGTACCTGGCTCACTTCCCGGTCGTCGGGCTCGTTCAGGCGGACCTCTTCGTGGTCGCGCTTCCCAGTGCCGTCAAGTTCGTGATCGCACTTGCGATCGGCCTCGGCTGGAGCCTGCTCACCTACGAGGCCTGCGTTCGCCGGACCTGGATTGGCCGGTGGCTGCGTGGCGGCGCCCCGCGTATCGTCCCCTCGGTTCCGAGGCCCGAGTACCTCGACTGCCCCGGTAACCAGCGCGTCCTGAATATTGAGACTTGACACCCGGCTCAACCGTAATGGGTAATGGGATCAGGTTGAGTTCGCGCGCGAACATTCACCGGACGAGGCACGGATAAAAAGGAGCAGAGTCTTGGCTTGCCATTCGATGTGGAAATTGTGTGTGAGTCTAGGCGCTCTGGCCGTGGCGTCGAGCACGACCCTGGCGGCGGCCGAGAAGGCAGCGCCGACTTACCATAAAGACGTGGAACGTATCCTTCAAAAGAACTGCCAGGATTGCCACCGTCCCAACCAGGTGGCGCCGTTTTCTTTGCTCACGTATCAGCAGGCCCGCAAGCGCGCGTCAGACCTGCGCGCGTGACCAGCGATCGGATCATGCCCCCCTGGCCTGCCTCTTCGAGCTTCGGCGGCCCGTTCCGCGATTCCCGGGTTCTGACCGGAGACGAGATCGCCACGCTTCAGGCATGGGTTGAATCCGATTGCCCCGAAGGCGACCCCAAAGACGCGCCCGAGCCACGGACGTTTAATTCGGACTGGGCACTCGGCGAGCCCGACGCCGTCCTCACGATGCCCGAGCCATATAACCTGACTGCAACCGGCAGCGACGACTTCCGCGTTTTCGTGCTCAAGACGAATTTTACCGAGGATCGCTGGATTCGGGCCGTCGATTTTCACCCGGGCAATCGCTCGATCGTGCATCACATCATCGCGGGCGTCGATCCATCCGGCCGTGGTCGCGAGCTCGATGCGGCCGACCCTGGGCCTGGTTACTACGACCTTGGTGGATTTGGTGATGTGCCCATCTCCGCGTTTTTGCCGATCTGGACCCCTGGCGCCAAGTCCCGGTTTTGTCCCGACGGCACCGGCTACATGCTGCCCAAAGGGGCCGACATCTTGATTCAGGTCCACTACCACAAGACCGGTAAAACCGAGACGGATGCGACCCGCGTGGGCCTTTATCTTTCCAGCAAGCCATTGCCGCGCGAGGTCCACACCGATTTCGTCTTTCCCAACCTCACGATGAACCAGGCGATGGCCGCTCAGACCAAGATTCAGGAAGCCCGGAAGGCGGGAAAGAGAATGTCAATCCTCGAGTTATTCCGCAGTGGACGCGATCGTGATTCCGGCCGGGTCGGCTCACCACGAAGTCAAGGCATCGACCAAGCCCGGTGCCAGTATGATGGCCCGCCCGCTCGACCGTGACATTCTGATCACTTCGGTGATGCCCCACATGCACTGGCTCGGCAAGGACTTCACCTTCAGTGCGGTCCTGCCCGACGGTAAGACCCGTATCCCGCTGATCAAGATCGACCACTGGAACTTCAACTGGCAGGGGACCTACGCATTCCAGGAGCCGAAGCGCATACCGAAGGGCTCGTGGTTTGAGGTGGAGGCGCATTTCGATAACTCGGAAGGGAATCCAGCCAACCAGAACAAGCCTCCCAAGGTCGTCAGGTGGGGCGAGGGAACGGGCGATGAGATGTGCATCGGCATCTTCGAGTGGGTCGTCCTCGAGGGTCAACCCGAGCCGGAGCGCCGGCGCGGCCGACGGTGAGTCTCGTCTCAAGATCAACGGATCAGCACCAGAAATTCGTTGACGAATGTTGGACCAGGCCGGGAGGGGTCGCGCAGGTGACGCCCGTGATCCCATCCCGCCCGGTCGTCACGCCCCTGCCTTCCCAGCTCGTCGCACCGTGATCAGGCTGACTGCCACGTCGGTCAACAGCTCGGAGTCCTCGAGGAGCGGCGAATCTGGCGCGTCGGACCCAACCTCCGCAGCCATCGCCACCTCCGAGTTGCTGACCGTCAGTGTGTCGACGACCACCCCCCCCTGGATCGCCGCGCTGTTGCTCACTCGCAGCGCCGCCGCCGGCGCAAAGATCGTCCCGCCAATCGTATCGATCGCCGCCCCGCTGAGCGTCATCGCCTGGTTATTGTCGGTCGTCTGATCGATCACCATTCCCGCGTATGCACCAGGCTTCGTGTAAGGCGAGAGGTCGATCGACGCCGAGTCGCTTACCGTGATGCTGCCGTACGTCTGGCGCCCGCCCACCGTCGGATAGTTGCTGCCGGCGTTGACGATCAATACGCCGCCCCCGCTGGTAACAATGCTGGCGGAGTCCGACACCGACAGCCCGCCCCCCTCGATGACGTAGATACCGGTCGCGAGCGTCAGCTTGGCGCTGGTCGAGACGCTGATGCTGGTGTAGATCCCCGGGTAGATCGTCGCCTTCGCGCTGCCGGTGAGATTCTCCGCGCCATACTTCAGCATGCCTGCTGGGTTGGGCCCGGACGCCCCGCCCAGCGGGTCGGCCACGGCAGCCACGCCCGTGACCGGCGCCGGGTTGATCGTCGTGCCGCTCCCCTTCTGGTAGCACCCGGTGACCTGGATGGCGGCCGCTTTCACCGAGGCATTCCCGGTCGTGGTCAGGGCACTCGACGAGCCCGAGTCGACGATGAGGTTGCCCAGCACTTTCAACTGGGCGCTGCCGGATACAGTCACGGCACCGCTGGCCGTCTTGTCGAGCACAAAGACCGACCCGGCCTCCGCGATTACGCTGAGCACGCCCGGGGCGTAGCTGATGTTGTAGTTGGCCAGGCCCGTGCCCGTGGCGCCGCCCGGCGTGATGGGATAAGTGCCCACCAGGGCCGACGCGGCCGTGCCGACGCTGCTCAGGGTCACGCTCGTCACGCAGTCGGTGCCGAAGAGCCCGCTGTCGGTGAACTCGGTACCGGCCAAAGTGAGCGTGGTCCCATAGACCTTGCTCTCGTTATCGGCCGTGACCGTCGCGGCGGCCTGCCTGATAAAATCGATGACCGTGCCCGTCGCGTTCTGGTAGTTCCCGTCGGGGTCGGTGAAGGTCCAGATATCCGTGTACTCGCCGGCACTGGTGTGCGTCGTGCCGCTGAGGTTCAGGAGGGCGCCGAGGTTCGCGCCTTCGACCCCGGTGGCCGTGCCCGCAGCCGTCTGAGCGTTGGCGTTATAAGTCACGGCGTAAGCCGTGACCTTGATGGATGCCGCGACGGGCTTGATGACGTCGGTGACCGTGCCCGACTCGCTTTGATAGTTGCCGTTGGGGTCAATGAAGGTCCAGGTGTCGGTATAGGTGCCGGCGTTCGTATGCGTGGTACCGCTCAGGTTCAGGCCGCCAATGAGTTTCCCGAGTTTGATCCCCGAGGCCGTGTGCGCCGTTGCCGTCGTAATTCACGCTGTAACCGGCGACGGAGATCGTCACAGTGGCTTGGTTGATCCGTTGGTACGCGATGCCGTCCGTCGCCTGGAAGGCGCCGCTCGGCCTGTAGACCGCCTCGATCTCATGCGTCGTCGCCGAGAGCGTCGCGGTCGAGAGCGTGCATGTGACGGCGTTGCCGATGCCGCTCAATACAGTGCCGGGGCCGAGGTCGGTTTCGGTTGTGAGGTCATAAAACTCGACCGAGCCGGTGGGCGTCCCGCCAGCGGGGTTAAGGTCGGTGACGGTGGCCGTGAAGGTCACCGTCTGGCCGTAGACCGGCGTCGTGCCCGGGCCGGTGACCGTCGTCGTGGTGGCCGCCACAACGGCCTGCATCACCTCGCCGGAGCTCGGCGCCAGTGCCCCGCTCGTCGGCAGGTACGTGGCGCAGATCGTGTCGCCCGCAGTGAGTGCATTGAATGTGACCACGACACCGGCCGAGCCGTTGCTCACCGGCGCAGTTCCCAGGAAAGTCCGTGTCGTATAGTCGAAAAATTCGACCGAGCCGTCCGTCGCCGGCGCCCCCAGGGCAGTGACGTCGGCCGTGAGCGTGACCGCCTGGCCGGGCAAGGCGGCCGGCGCCGAGGAGACGAGCTCGGTGACCGTCGAACCGGCAGCCTGGCCCGTGAGATCGCTGCTGATCTGATCAAAGGCGTTCCCCGGCTCGACGATCAACATACCGGTGCCCGCGACCTGGACGTACGGCGCGGAGCCGGCGGCACCAAACGCGTCCCCCTGCGTGCCGTCAGGGGTACCCAGGACGAGCGTTCCCCCGTCAAGCTCGACGACCGGCTGGCTCCCGGTGGGGTCGCCCGCGATGAAGTTGTTTTCAAGGGTCAGCGTGCCGCCCCTCACGACGATGGTTGGCGAGTCCGTCGCCGTGCTGAGTAGAGTCCCCGACCAGTTCACCGTACCCTGGTCAACGGTCAGGGCCGCCGACTCCCCTAGAGCCGCGTATTGAGCCGCGTTATAAGCCCCCAGGGCGATACCGCCGGTTCCCCCCGCGGCAATGCCGGCTGCGGCGCCCCAGGCCAAACTGGTCGCGGCAATATTCGTTGCCACCCCGGCCGGACACACAGCTATCCCCGTACTGACGTTGAGAATGCCCGCGGCGTCGAAGACACCGAGAGCGTCAGCCGCTTCGATTCCAGCGCCGCCGGTCACGATGCCCGCGGTCACGATCGCGAGCACACTCTCGGCGATGATCAAGCCCTGGCTATTGCCGCTGAGGTACGGGTTGAGAGGGTTGACGAGCGATGACAAACCCAGCGTACCAGTGTTGTAGGGATCGTAATTCACCTGGGCGCTGGAACTGGTGGGGTCGACCACGACGTCCAGCACCGGGGCATCGTGCCGCGACCGAGACCGTGACGGAATTCGCGGTATTCCACGCCGCCGGCGGCGCGTTATTGATGGTGTTCATGACCGTCGTCTCCTCTTGGGTCGTCGAAGCCACGATCGTCACCGGGGAAATCTCGATCGCCTGGCCGAACGTCGCGGTGCCAAGCCCTGCCACGACGACCGGTGCGGCGAGCGCCGCGGGGCTGCTGCTCCGGTTGGCCTCGTCGAGCACGGTCACGCTCGGCGTGTATGAGCCCGCGGCAAGGAAGGCGTGCGTGATCTGCAGCGAGGCGGGTCCCTGGATCGTCTGAATGTCGCTGCCGTCGCCGTTCCAGTCGATCGTGTAGTTGAACGTCCCGTTCTGCTGCGCCGGCGTGGGATCGGTCGCGGTGAGCGTGAAGGTCGCCGCGACCTGGGCGGTGCCCGTCTTCGGTCCGGTGATGGTCACACCCGGCGGCGGGCCCTGGTACTGGAAGGCGCCGATGTCAGCCGCCGGCGAGTCGAGCGCGAAGCCGCGCTGGTCGGCCGTCACGCCCAGCTCGCCGAACGTGACGCCACCGATGGCGCGACTGCCGGGGAGTAGCGCCCTGGTCCTCGTCGGCCCGCCGTAATAGCCCAGCGGGGCCAGGTTCAGGCCGGCCATGCCGGCATTGGTCAGGACGATATTCCCCTGCTCGCCATTGCTGAGACCGCCCGAGCCGCCAGGGCCGATCAGGTTGTTCGAGCCCGCGGTCCGGCCGGAGATGTCGCTCGCGCCCGAAGGATCGGAATTGTCGGCGACGATCGTGTCATTGATCGTCGCCTCACCCGCGATGAACACGCCGGCCGTGTACTCATTGGAGGAAGACGAGGTGTCGATATTGGCGCTGACCGTGCAGGCGGTGAGCGTGTTGTTCTCGCCCGAGAGCACCAGCCCGGCGCGCGAGGGCGCCGTGTTGCCGCTGATCGTGCAGTCGGAGAGCGACAGGCTGCCGCCATCGTTGCGCACGGCCCCGGCATAACTGGTCGCGGAGTTGCCCGAGATGGTGCATCCATAGAGCGTCGCGGTGCCATTCCTGTTGTCGAGCCCGCCGCCGACGCTGGCCGTATTCCCCGACAATGAGCAATCCAGAAGGTTCAGCGCGCCGCCGGAATTCTCGATGGCGCCGCCGAAGGTCGCGCTGCCGTCGACCAGGGAGAGCCCCGAGATGGTCACATCGGCCCTCGGGCCGATTGACAGGATGCCGCTCTCGCCCTGGCCGTCGATGGTCAGAACGTTCGCGCCCGGGCCGTCGATCGAGAGCGTCGTCGTGATGGTCGGCAGTGCCCCCTCGCTCAGATCGATGGAACCGGTCACGAGGGGCGAGAACAGGATCGTGTCGCCGCCGGCCGGGTCGGCGTTGGCGAATGCGATCGCCTCGCGGAGCGTTATACCATTCGGGTCCAGCAGGTTGATTGTCCCGCTGTCAACGTCGGTGAGGCCCGTGACCACGATCGTCGTCGGCCCGCTCTCGAAGGCGCCGATGTCGACGGCGCCTCCCTTGATCCGCGGCGACCCCCGCTCATCCGTGATAACTCCCGGGGGAACCAGCGTGGTGGTGCCGGCGCCGATAGCCGGGCTGCCCGAGAGCAGCGCCATGGTCTGCGTCGGCCCGCCGTTATATCGCAGCGCACCGAGCTTCGGATCGCCGCCGACGAGGTTGCCGCCGCCCGAGTACGCACCCGAAACTTCACCACCCGAGTCGCTCGCCACGATGGTGTTGTCCAGTGTCAAGAGGCCGTCGTCGTTATCGATGCCGCCGGCCGAGTTACCCGCGACGGTGCAATCGGCAAGCGAGAGCGAGCCGTAGTAATTGGCAATCCCGCCCCCGGATGCCGTAGTCGAGTTGTTCGCGATGGTGCAATCGACGATGGTCATCGTACCGAAGTTGGCGATGCCGCCGCCGCCGTACGCGGTGGCCGTGTTGCCCGAGACGGTCGAGTCGAACAGCGCCACCGTACCCTGGCTGGTATTGCCGATACCGCCGCCGGCCTGGGCCGTGTTGCCCGAGACGGTGCACGCGGTCATCGTCAGCGTCCCGCGGTTAAAAACGCCGCCGCCGGACTCGCCGGCGTACGGGGCGTTGCCGTCGACCAGCGAGAGCCCGGAGAGAACAACCGTGAACCCGGCATCGATCGAAAAGATACCGCTGTTCCCCTGCGCGTCGATGGTCAGCAGGTTGGCGCCCGGGCCGGCAATCGCCAGGTTGCTCGCGATCGGCGGCAGCATGCCCTGGGTCAGGTCGAGCGTGCCGGTCAGGCCCGCGGCGAAGGTGATCGTGACGGGGCCGATCGGGTCGATGGTGTTGATCTCGTCAATTGCCTGACGGAGCGTCAGGCCGCTGGCCCCCGAGTCGGCGAGCGTGGTGACGGTGATCGACCATTCCCCGCTCTCGAAGGCGCCGATATCCACGGCGCGGCCCTTGATGCGCGGCGCCCCCGCTGGTCGGTGGTAACTCCCGCGGGAACCAGCGAGCTGTCGCCCGCGTCGATCGCCGGGCTGCCGGCCAGGAGCGCGATGGTCTGCGTCGGCCCGCCGTTACTGGCGAGCGGGCCGAGCTCGGCGGCGACGCCGACGAGGTTGCCGGCGACGCCGTTGACGAAGCCGCCGCCGGTGCTCACGTCGTCGATCAGGTTGTTCTCTCCGGAGGCATTCCCGGAAAGATCGCCCCCCGGGTTCATGGCCACTATTGTGTCGTTCAGCACCGTCTTGCCGAGGTAGTTCTCGATGCCGCCAACACCGTCGGCAGGGTGCACCGCCGTGTTGCCCACCACGGTGCAGTCGTTGAGCGTCGCCGTGGCGTATGTGGGCGGCGACGAAAGCTGCGTGACCCTGCCCAGGTCGAAGATGCCGCCGCCGATGCTCGCCGTATTGCCGTAGACCGTGCTGTCGGTGAGCGAGAGCTCGCCACTGTAGTTCTCGATGCCGCCGCCACCGGCGATTCCGGTCGAGGTGTTGCCCGAGATGGTGCAGGCCGTGAGTTTGAGCGAGCCCTCGTCGTTCAAGATGCCACCGGCTCCGACGGCGGTGTTGCCCGAGACGGTGCTGTCGGTGAGCGACAGCATCCCGGTGCTCTCGATGCCGGCGGCCGAGCCCGACGTGTCGTCCGATATGGTGCAGCCGTAGAGCGACGCGGTTCCGCTACTGTACAGGCCGCCCCCGTGGTTGGACGTGTTCCCCGTGATCGTGCAGTCGGTGAGCGAGAGCATCCCGGCGTTCTCGATGCCGCCGCCCGAGCTCGACGTGTCATCCCAGATGGTGCAGCCAAAGAGCATCGCAGTGCCGCTGTTGTACAGGCCGCCCCCGTACTTGGACGTGTTGCCCCTGATGGAGCACTGGTTGAGCATCAGGGTTCCGTCGTTGTCGATGCCGCCGCCGTCGAGGCTGGCTGTGTCCCCCGTGATGGCGCATTGGGTGAGTGTCAGGGTCCCGCCATTGTCGATCGCGCCGCCGCTCGCGCTGCTGCCCTGGGCCAGCGTGAGCCCCGAGACCGAGACGATGGACCCCGAGTCGATCGACAGGATGCCACTGTTCCCCTGAGCGTCGATCGTCACCGCGCTCAGGCCGGGGCCGACGATCGTCAACTGTGGTGTGGTGATCGCCGGCAGGGCTCCCTGGGAAAGCGTGAGCGTGCCGCCCAAGCCGGCGGCGAACGTGATCGTGTCGCCTGAGTACGCGTCGGCGTCGGCAAAGGCGATTGCTTCGCGGAGCGTCGTGAACGGGTCGTCAATGATCGGTCCAAAGCCCGCGTCGCCGAGAGTGTTGACGGTGATCGTGATCGGCCCACTCTCCACGGCGCCCATGTCCACGTCCCCGCCTGCAGTGCGCGGGCGCCCGCTGATCGGTCGTGATCCCCGTGGGAACGAGCGCCGGATTACCCGCGCCGATTGCCGGGCTCACGACAGGCGGGAGGGCAAATGGCTCCGAGAGCGGGACCACGGTCTCGGTCAGCCCGCCGTGGAACCCGAGAACCGACAGGCCCGGATTCTCGCTCTTCACGATGTTGCCGTCGATGCCGTCCACGAGGCCGCCGGCATACTTCGGGTCGTCCACGAAGTTGTATCCACCGCTGACAAAGCCTTCGATGTCCCCGCCGAGCAACTGGCTGTTGGCGATGATGCAGTTGTTCAGAATGAGAGTGCCAAAGGGGGCGTCGATGTCGCCGCCCCCAGCACCCCCGCCGGTGCTTGCGATGTTTGACGTCACGGTGCAGTTGGAGAGGATCGCGAATGGCCCGATGATCTCGAGCCCGCCCCCCACGCCGGGGATCGAGCCGTTGTTGGCCGCGTTGCCATACACGGTGCAGTTGGTCATCTCCAGCTTGCCGCCGCTGAAGATGCCGCCCCCGCCGCCGGTGCCCTGGACTTGGCCGTTAACTAGGGGCACGATGGACCTATTCCCCGAAATCGTGCAATTGTTCATCTCGAGCGGGAACTCGGCTCCGTTGTAGATACCGCCGCCGAAATTGAGCGCCGTGTTGCCCGCAACCGTGCAGTCGCTCATCGTCGTGGTGCGGGGATTGCCGGTCGGCGACGACGGCGTAATGTCGGCGATGCCGCCGCCATCGACCGCAGCCACGTTGCTCGTCACTGTGCAGCCCACAAGCGTCAAGGGACCCTCGTTGTAAATGCCGCCGCCACTTCCGGAGAACGGATTGCCGCTAATGGTCTCGTTCGCAGTGTTGCCGTCGATCGTGCATCCGAGCAGATTGGCCGTCCCCACGTTGAACAGGCCGCCGCCGCTGTACTGCGCCGAGCCCTCGCTGATCGTGCACTCGGTCATTGTCAGCGTCCCGTCTGAGACGATGTTGCCGCCGGCGTAACTGGCGGTGTTGCCCGAGACGGCGCAGTCGGTCATCGTCGTTGTGCCGAAGCAAAAGATGCCGCCCGCCGCGCCGCCGACGACGAGGCCGTTGTATCCGTGGTGACGAGCGACCGTGTTCCCCGAGACCGTGCAGTCGGTCATCGTCAGGGTGCCCGTGCTGTAGATGCCGCCGCCTGTGTTGTCCGCCGAATTGTCCGAGACGGTGCAGCCGGTCATCGTCAGGGTGCCGACGTTACGGATGCCCGCGCCGCCGGCGCTGCCGTAGCGCGCCTTCACGCTGCCGTTGCTGTTGCCCGAGACGGTGCATCCGGACAACGTCAGGGTGCCGTAGTTAATGATGCCGCCGGCGAATCGCGCCGCGCCGTCGGTGACGGTCAGACCGGTCAGCGTCACAGGCTGCAGCGCACTGCCGCCGGTCACGTCGATGACCTGCTGAGTGTTGTTGCCGCTGATCGATAGCATCGTGGCGCCGGGCCCGTCGATGGTCACGTCCGACGTGATGTCGAGGACCCCGCTCGTCAGCGTGATTGTCTGAGCTCCGCCGCTGAACAGCGACGGCTCGAAAGTGATCGTGTCGCCGCTCGTGGCCAGGCCGATCTCGTCGCGGAGCGAGCCCGAGCCGTTGTCGCCCGTGTTCGTCACGACCAGGTTCGAGAGCAGGGTGCGACGCTCCAGCACCACGAGGCTCGGTCGGAAGCGGAAGCGGCGGCGGGCGTCCTCCGCCGGGCTCGCGGCCGGGCGGGGAAATCGCGGGGTGGTCCGGGTCCGGGAACGGCTGGCCATGGATGTCTCCTCTTCGAGTCGGTTGCCCTGCGGTACACTGCGACGCGAATTCTGGGATGCGGGCGCGCACTCCCGACGTTCGGCCCGGCTTGCCCGGGCCGTCCGGCGTGCGAGTGGTCGTGGCGGCGGTTACCTCGTCGGTTCGTGGGCGCACGTTCGGCGCGCTCGACCCGTTCCGGTCGATGCAGGCGGCCGCTCGGCTTCAGACCTTCGAGTCATCGCCTCGCGGCGCCTCTACGGGATGACCTGCGCGAGGACGCCGCGGCAGGACAGGTCGTTGCGAAAAAACCCGGAAACTCCCGTTTGGCCATCCCCGCCCGATCGACGTGATCGGCGGAAGGACGGTCGGCGCATGGGGATCGGCCGAGGGATCCTGCTTCTACAAGGCAAACGGCTCGGCAGGAAACACGAGGTCGAGCAAAAGCATCTCGGCGTCGTCGACATTCACCCCGCGGATGGTCATGAGTGCCTCGATCGCGACGTCACGAGTCGCATCGTCCGCGAGTCCCCTCCCAACCCGCGTGAGCCCGCGATCGCAGTCCCTACGGGCCTCGTCGGGCCGGCCCAGGTGATGGAGCGCCAGTGCCAGCAGGAAGTCGTCGAGCGCGCGTGCGCGTCGGGTCGCGTGGCGGCACTCGCCAGCACGGCCGCGGCCGGCGCCCACTCACCGAGCAGGATGTAGGCCGCGCCCAGCCTGGTCAGGCCGTGCCGCTCTGTGTCAGCCCGAATCGATTGCAGGCTCGGCTGGAAAAGCGGAAACGGCCGGTCCGTGACCGACAGGCGGAACCGGCCCAAGGTGTCATGAGGTAGCGGCTCGAATCCACAGACCAGCTCCACGCGCAGGCTCATGCCCGAGCTGATCCCGATCGGTCGCGCCGCGGAAGACCGCGTGATGAGGTCGGCCCAGCAGCGGCCAGATGGACCAAGGACTGATCGGGTCTGCGTCGATGGCCGCGCTGACACCGCAGAGCGCAGCGTCAGCGTCTGAATAATCGGCGCGGGCCTGAGCAAGATCGACCCGGACCGGGGCGGAAGGTCCGGCGACGAAGACGCGCAGCGACGTCAGGGAGAACTTGCCGGCCCATTGCGCAAACGTTTGCCGCCCGGGCCCGTGGCCCGGCAGGCTTGGGTCGGTCAGGGCCTCGAGCCGCAGCCCCGTGATCATCGACCGGCCGCTCCTCGCCTCGATCGTGTAGGTATCGACGGGCGGATTCGCGCCACCGGCCAGGACCGAGTTGTCGGGCAGCCTCGCGAGCGTGGCACCCGCCGCGGAAGTCATCACGTCGGGCCGGAGGATCGTCCAGCCCGCGGAGGCGTCGGCCTCGGGGAGCAGCTCGGCCAGAGCTGCGGCGGCGGCCCCGTCGCCAGGCGCGCGGGAAAGCCGCCGCTCGCAGACGGCCCTGCTCTCCGCGAGCACCTTAGCCGACTCACCCGTCCAGCCGATGCGCCCGAGCAACCGGCCGAGGTTGACCCACCGCCCGGGGTCGTCGGGCAATACCTCCTTTGCCCGCGCCAGCGCATCGCGTGCCTTCGAAAGGTCACCGCGGCGATAGAGCCACGCCGCGTGCTCGATCCAGAGCGATGCATCGCCGCCCCGCGCGTCGCTCGCCCGCGCGGCGGCGTCCGCCGCGCCTGCGGCGTCGCCCCGCTCGGCCAGGGCGCGGCCGCGGCGCAGCCAGCCCGCGGCGTCGCCGGGTTCCGGTTCAATCGCCAGCCCCGATGCCGGCCCGAGATCCCAGACGTTCAGAACACCGCCGAGTGCGTTGGCGACAATACGCGAGCCGTCGCGGCTGAAGGCCATCCGGGGCGTATGCCCGCCGCTGCCGACGGGTGCTCCGAAGCTCCGCAGGACCACCACCTCATCTCCGGTGCGAGCGTCAGCGAGGTGGATATTGCCGTCGAATCCCAGCGCGGCCAGCCGCTCTCCGTCCGGCGTGAAATCCACGCAACTGACCCCCGTCGGCCCCGGATTCGTGATCGCCTTGCCCGTGGCGAGGTCCCACAAATGGACCTTATCCTCCGCCCAGTCCGCGACGGCGAGCCGCATGCCGTCCGGGTGGAACGCGAGGAATTTGACCAAGCCCACGCGGCCCAAGGATTTAAGCGCAGCCCCGTTCTCGGCATCCCAGACGGTCGCCCAGCCTGGGCCTTCATTCGTCCCTCCTCCCGCCGCGAGCTTGCCCCCGTCGCCGCTGAACGCCAGGGCCTCGACCGGGCCCGCCCCCTCCTCAAACGTCCGGACCGGCCGGCCCGATGCCAGGTCCCAGAGGGTCACGATCGGGCGCGAATTCGCCGCGCCAACTGCCGCCGTCGCGAGCGCCTGCCCATCTGCCCGCAACGCGACGGCCGAGACCGGCCCGGCCGATCCCCGCAGCTCGACGACCCGGCGCCCGAGCGCGACGTCCCACACCCCGACCACTGTCGCGTCCCCCCGGATCGGCGCGGCAAGCCGGCCGCCGTCGCGGCTGAAGGCGAAGTCCCCGCGGGGCCAGCGCCGGCTATCCGTCACGGCGAGCATCCGATCAATTCGTGCACTGCCATCGAACGGGTCCGCAGCGACGAGTGCGCCCCCCATATGCCAGTGCACCTGGAGGATCATGAGGCCGTCGCGATCGAATGTCAGGGCCGCGATCTGATCGTCGAGCATCCGGATCCGCCGGCCGCGGGGATCGCGGGCCGGGTCGAGGACCTTGACCCCGCCCATCCCCCAGCCCGCGGCGTAGAGCTGACGGCCATCCTTGCTGAATGCCAGGCCAGTGACCAGCGAGGCCCCGGTGAACAGGGCGGCATGCTGCTGCCCATCCGCCACGTCGAACTCGCGCACCGCGGCCTCCTCGCCACCCACCGCCACCCGTTTCCCGTCGGGACTGATCGCAATCGTCTCGAGCAGCGAGGGGTTCTCGACCTGGAGCACCGGCGGCATCCGCTCGTGGCATCGCAGACGGTCAGCCGGCACCGGGTCGAGCCACCTTCGGTAATCTTCCAGGTGGCGGCCACCCGGCGGCTGTCGGGCGACCAGCCGACCGCGAGGATGAAACCCGATCGCTTTAACACAGGTTCTAGCAGCCGCCCGGCCCGCGGGTCCCAAGGGCTGACCTCGAGCCCCAGATCATGTGCCAGGCCCAGGGCGATGCGGGTCCCGTCCGGACTCCAGGCGACGGTTTCGCCGTCCCGCGCGATCCCGGCCGTCTCTCGACCCGTCTCAGCCTCCCAGATGCGAAGCGGCCCGTTCTCCGTGGCGGCGGCCAGCCACCGGCCGTCCGGGCTCCAGGTCAGCCGCCTCGAAAGGTAAGACTTGCTCGTCTCCGTGCTGATGGTCAAAAGCGGCCGCCCGCCCTCAGTGTCCCAGAGCCGGATCGTCCCCTCGTTTCCCACGGTCGCCAGGCATCTCCCATCGGGCCGGAAAGCGACCGAATGAACGTACAGTTCGTGCCCGGCCAGCTCGTGCCGGACCTGCCCATCCGGCAAGCTGATAAGGTACACCGGGACGAGCGGAGACTCGCGGCGGTTGACGGCACCGGGGTCCCAGCAGCCGACCGCCAGCAGGCGGCCGTCGGGGCTCACGGCCAGCGAACGCGACTCGGCCGTGGTCGGCAGGGCGATCGTCTTCAGCTCGGGGTGGCACCACTGCTCGAGGTACGACCATTCCCAGCCGCGCCGGTCCCGCTCGCCGGGCTTGGGTCGGCACAGGTCCAGCAGGCCGCGGGCCGTGGCGGAGTCATTGAGCCGCAGCGCGCTCTCGGCCTGGCCAATCCGGGCAGTGTAGAGGAGCTGCTCGGCCCGCTCGCGCTGGTGCTCGGCTTGCACCTTCGCCCCCTCCGCGTCCAGCTTCGCGCGCTGGTTCGCCCTGGCCAGCGCCGTCATCCGTCCGGCGACCAGAACCGAAGCGATCGTCGCCCCGAGCAGCACCGCCGTCAGCACTCCTCCCAGGACCGCAACGCTCGGGTGACGCCGTGCCCAGCAGGGTCGCGCTCGGGCGCACCGGCCCGTCGCGCCAGGATCGGCTCATCGTCGAGGAACCGCCGCAGGTCCTCGGCCATCGCCTCGGCGGTGGCATACCGCTCACGCGGATCCTTCTCGACGGCCTTCAGCACGATCGTCTCCAGGTCGCGGGGAATGCGCGGGTCCAGCGCTCGCGGCCGGGGCGGCTCAGCGTTCTTGATCTGCTCCGTTACGCGCCACCCGGTCAGGCGAGTCGAAGGCCGGGCGCAACACCAGCAGCTCATAGAGCGTCAGGCCCAGAGAATAGAGGTCGGCCCGCGAGTCTCCCCCGCCGCGGAACCGCTCCGGCGCCATGTACCGCACTGTCCCCAGGATGTCGCCGGTGCGCGTCAGTGCGTCGTCCTCGAACTTGGCCAGGCCGAAGTCGCTCACCCAGGCGACGCCCTCGGTGTCCAGCAGGAGGTTCGAGGGCTTGATGTCGCGGTGCACGATGCCCCGGGCGTGCGCGTACGCCAGCGCCGAGGCCACCTGCCGGCCGATCTGCGCCACGCCGCGGTGGAACGCCCGGTGCCGCGACTCGACCGACGAGAGCTGCGCCCGCCGGGCATCACGGCCGAAGTGTCCGGCGCTAACGGAGGAGCCGGTTCAGCCGCGTCGGATGGTTCCTCGCTCTCCGCGATTTTACCGCCGGAGGGCAGCGCGGTCGCACCCCGATCGAACACGCCGGTCAGCAGCGATTCGGCCGCCCCTCGCCCCGCGCCGATCCCACGCGTGCCCGAACGGGCCGGATGAGTCTCCTCGTCGCCGCCCCGACCCGTTCGATGGCCTCGCTCTCGAAGCGATCGGCTCCGCAGATGCCGCAGCTCATCGATGACCGCGTCCAGGCTTTGCCCCTGGATGAACTGCATCGCGTAGTAGCAGACCTCGCCATCCTGGCCCACCTCGAAGACCGGCACGATATTCGTGTGATGCAGCCGCGCCGAGGCACGGGCCTCGCGGCGAAAGCGCTCGAGCGATGTGCGGTCCTTGGCGATCTGCCAGGGCAGCACCTTGAGCGCCACCCGGCGCCCGAGCGAGACCTGCTCGGCCTCGTAGACAATCCCCATACCCCCATGACCGATCTGGCAGACGATCCGGTAGTCGCCCACCTGCGATAGTGGCGGCGTTCGAGTCTGCAGCTCGTGCCGGTCTCGGCAGATCACCGCCGCCTGCGCGACCTCGACCAGCGCCGGGAACAGCTCGCGGATCTCGTCGGCGAGCTCCGGGTAGCGATCAGCGTATTCCTTCACGGACGGCCGCTCGCCTTGCCGGTAGCGGGCGGCGAACTCTTCGGCGAGTTGATCGAGCTGGTCATACCCTCGCGAATCGTCGTTCGACATCCCTCAAATACCCTCCATCCCGCCCGGCATCGTCGCCAGGATTGCCTTGAGCCGCTTGAGTGCCCGGATGTACCGCTTCGCCCCGGCCTCCTCGTTGATGCCCAGGACGAGTGCTGTTTCAGCGCGGCTGAGCGCCTCAAAATGTCGCAGAGCGACAACCTCCCGGTCCAGGGGGTCGAGCGCGTTGAGGGCTTCCTGCACCCGCAGCACTCGCTCGGCGCGGGTCGCGGCGTGTGACGGCGATGTCAGTCGGCCCAGCAACATCGAGGCCAGAGCGGCCGAGGTCGCCTGCGGCAATGGGTCGCGGTAGAGAGAAACCTCCTGCCCGGCGGCCCGCATCTTCGCGCCCAGGTGGCGCCGGTGGTAAATCGCCAGCCGCTCGCCCACGACCAGTCGCAGCCACAGAAAAGCCGGCAGGTCCGGGCGTTGCAGGTAGCCCTCCAGCCGGGCCGCGGCGTCGAGGAATGCGTCCTGGAGCACGTCCGACGCATCGAATCGTCCCTGAAGTCGAGTATCCATGCGCAAGTCGACCACCAGGCGCAGCCGGTCCCGGTGGCGCTGAAAAAGGTCGGTGAGCGCCTGCCGGTCGCCGCCGCGGAGCCGTTCCAGGAGGTGGTCAGTGTCGCTGGGATCGTTCGCCATGATTCTCCCCATACGTTATACCTGCGCCGCGCTGCGCTTCCGGGACAAGCGAGCGGTTTATGCGGCCAGCACGCCCTGATGGACCCGCCGATCTGACTCCGAGCGATCCATGACTTCGAGATCAGTTGCGCTCGGCTTTGTGTCCCAATCGCACACATCGCTCGGGCGGACCCCCAAAAATGTCGTCATGGCGTCATCTCCTTGCAGCAAAAGCAGTTACACCTAACGACATTTTGAGCCCGCCGAGCGATTCGATGCAACTCTTCACGCCATTGATGCTTGCGCCTGACGACATTCTAGCTGCCGCTACGACGTTGTAGCGTGGGTGCAACCCACCGCGCTCACATTGGATTGTGTTTCCGTCGGATCATGCGGCACGGCCTCGTTGGATTCGGCGATGGCGTCCCCTCGGAATCCGCGAGTTATCCCGCGCAGTGGACGCGATCCTGATTTCGGCCGGGGCGGCTCACCATGAAGTCAAAGCATCGACCAAGCCCGGAGCCAGTATGATGGTCCGCCCGCTCGACCGTGACATTCTGATCACTTCGGTGATGCCCCACATGCACTGGCTCGGCAAGGATTATGGTGTCCTCGGAACCCCGGAACCCCCTGCTGGAACGACTCGTTGAACCGAGTCCGGCGCATGGTACACTGGCAGGGGTTGTCGCTCCCACTCGACGAGGACTGCCGATGATCCGCAACGTCCGAATCAATAACTACAAGTCCATCCCAGGCCTTACCTTGGATCTCGGCCGTGTCACAGTCTTCATAGGCGCGAACGGAAGCGGGAAGAGCAACATCCTGGAGGCAATCGCGCTGGCGTCGGCTGCTGCGCACAACAAACTGGACAACGAGTTCCTCATATCTCGAGGCGTCCGCGTGACCGAGACGCGGTTCATGCGACTCGGCATTCGACGAGGTACCCCCGCCGCATAAAGGCATCCACATTTCACTCCAGAAAAAAAACGATGGGCCGACGATCGAGGCGGTCCGCATGACCGGCGGATCGATTAAGATCTCGGTTCAGGGAGACAAGAAAGTCGCATTCGATTGCGAACTGGTCGCCGATGAGCCCGCGTCCTATCCCAAATGGACAGTGATGCTACCGCTAAATGCAGGGGAATTCATCAGCCGCCTCGAGACGAAGGGTCTCGCCCCGAGGCGCGGAAATGACCGACCAGATCATTCAGAGCGTGTTTAAGCAAATGATAGAGCACTTGAGCAGCCGGCCAGCCGGTCGCTTTCCGAATTCCTCGTGTACTGTCCTGAGAACTCCGCGCTTCGCACGTTTCAGTCAGAGGGGAATCCGCGCTCAGGAGAGTCAGTCCGGCATGACAATCTGAAACGTAGGCTCCCTTCGGTTCGATCGAGGCAGGACCGGGCCTCCCGTTCCGGGCTCCTGCCGAGCGAGTGGCGGCGCTCGCCCCTGCGAGCAGAAGCCGCTGCGGTATCTACCATCGTACCGTTATCCTGGCGAGGCCATGCGTCTGCTTGGTCCAGGGCCGTCCGAAGACCCAAGACTTGTTCGCGGGCCTTGGATCCAACGGCGGCTGGTACTCAATTGCCCCGGGGCTTGACCACGAACTTTGCCCGGAGTAACGATGAATCTCATAGCCTCTTCGCGGCTGATGCAGGTCCCAGACATCCGTTCCCCTGGGCTCCTCCTGGAGAACCGTCAGCATGGAACGCCGTTCAATTGCCGTTGACGGGATCGTTCAGGGCGTCGGCTTCCGACCCTTCGTGTTTGGCCTGGCTTCGCGTTTGAAGCTTCAGGGCTTTGTCAAAAATCGAGCCGGCAGTGTCTTGATCGAAGTCGAAGGCGAGGCCCAGTCTCTGGACCGCTTTCTCGTCGAGCTCACCTCCGAGCTTCCACCGCTCGCACAAATCGATCGCTTGTCATGGGACCGGCAATCGCCTCGTGGCGAACGCGAATTTCGGAATCGAACCCAGCGAGAGCGACACAGGCGGTCCGATCTTCGTATCGGCCGATGTGGCCACTTGTGACGACTGCCTGGCCGAGCTGCTCAACCCTCATGATCGCCGATATCATTATCCTTTTCTCAATTGCACCAACTGCGGACCGCGGCTGACGATCGTCACGGGTGCCCCCTATGACCGCCAGCGCACCACCATGGCCCCATTCCGCATGTGCGCCGAATGCCGGGCCGAGTACGAAGATCCCGCGAACCGGCGATTTCATGCCCAGCCCACGGCCTGCCCAGCCTGCGGGCCGCAACTTCAACTCCTGGATGCTCAGGGCAAGCGAGTCGAAACCAACGATCCACTGGCCCATTTCGCCGCGGCGCTTCGCGCCGGATCGATCGGTGCACTCAAAGGCCTCGGCGGCTTTCATCTCACCTGCGATGCACGTTCTGAATCCGCAGTCGCGGCGCTTCGGCAGCGGAAACACCGCGATGAAAAACCCTTTGCCGTCATGGTTCGCGATGTTGAAACGGCGAGGACGTACTGCCGGACAACCGCGGCCGAAGAGACGTTGCTCGCGTCGCCCAGGCGACCCATCGTGCTGCTGCACAAGCGACCCAGTGCGGGCATCGCAGAGGGGGTCGCCCCCGGAAACCCCGCACTCGGCGTCATGCTCCCGTACACACCGCTCCACCACCTTCTGCTCGAAGCCGTTGGTGGCATTCCGCTCGTCATGACCAGCGGCAATCGGTCGGACGAGCCCATCGCCATTGACGACCGCGACGCTCTCAATCGCTTGCAAGGGATCGCCGACCTGTTCTTGATTCACGACCGCCCGATCCACGTTCGCTGCGACGACTCGGTGACACGAGTCGTGGACCGCACGGAGAGTTTGGTACGCCGTTCGCGGGGATATGCTCCGCAGCCGATCGGCCTGCCCCTGGATTGTCCCCATCCGATCCTCGCAGTCGGCGGGCAATTGAAGTCCACGTTCGCGCTCGGGCACGGGCGCCACGCTGTTCGTGAGCCATCATCTGGGCGATCTCGATCACTATGCCGCCGCTTGCGCATTCGAACGAGACATCCTCCTTTATCAACAGCTTTTCGCGATTGAACCCGTGCAAATTGTCCATGACCTGCACCCGGATTATGCGTCCACCGAGTATGCGCGGAAGCGCGCGGGATTGCGCAACAGCTCGCTCGAGGAACGCCCATTCTTGATCCCGGTGCAGCATCACCATGCCCACATGGCCAGTTGCATGGCCGAGCATTCTCTGACCGAGCCGGTTATCGGCGTGTCTTTCGACGGCACCGGCTACGGGACCGATGGTGCCATCTGGGGCGGAGAGTTTCTCGTTGGAGATTACCGGGAATTTCGTCGGGCCGGACATCTGCGCTATGTCGGCATGCCGGGAGGCGACCAGGCCATTCGCGAGCCCTGGCGCATGGCCGTGGCGCATCTCCGGGACGCGGGCAGCACGCGTCGCGAATTCGTGAGCGGCGTGCCACCGGAGGCGATCCGCACGATCGAGACGATGCTCGAGAAGAGCTTCCGCACTCCCATGACCTCAAGCGCCGGGCGTCTCTTCGACGCGGTCGCGGCCCTTGCCGGCCTGCGCCAACGCGTGAGCTTTGAAGGACAGGCGGCGATGGAGCTGGAATGGCTGGCCACGGGTGTGGCCGATAGCGAAGCCTATCCCTTCGAGCTGGAACAAGCGCCGGGACATGAACCTTCGGAAGCGACGCTGATCGTCGACACGCGACCGCTCATCCGCGCCGTCGTGCTTGATACCGCTCGAGGCGTTCCGGCCGCAATCATCAGCCGGCGATTTCACACCACGCTGGTTGAACTGATCGCTTCGGTGTGCGACCATATCCGAGGGTTGATGCAACTTGATGCCGTTGTTTTGAGCGGCGGCGTATTTATGAACGCGTTGTTGTCGAGTGAGGCAAATACGCGGCTAACGGGTGACGGCTTTCGGGTCTACCGTCACCGGCTCGTACCGCCCAACGACGGAGGATTGTGTTTGGGACAACTGGCCATTGCGGCTGCTCTGGCTTAGGAGGAGAATCCAATGTGCCTTGGAATCCCAGGAAAAGTGACCAGCACCTATCGCGAGCACGACGTGCTCATGGGCAAGGTCGATTTCGGCGGCGTCCTCAAGCGGGTCTGTCTGGAGCACGTACCCGAGGCCCAGGTCGGCGAGTACGTGATCGTGCATGTGGGCTTCGCGCTGTCGCGGATTGACGAAGCCGAGGCGCAAAAGGTCTTCGCGTTCCTCGATGGAATGAACGAGCTCACCGAGCTCGGAGCGGGAGATTCCCATGAAATACCTGGATGAATATCGCGACCCCGTCGCGGCCGGCAAGCTTCGCCAGGCCCTCGAAGCCGTGACCACCAGGCCGTGGACCATCATGGAAGTCTGCGGCGGGCAGACGCACACCATCGTCAAATATGGCATCGATGAGCTCTTGCCCCCGGGAATCGAGCTGGTCCATGGACCGGGCTGCCCGGTCTGCGTGACGCCGCTCGAGCTGATCGACAAGGCCATCGCAATCGCCGCGCGACCAGACGTGATTTTTTGCTCGTTCGGCGACATGCTCCGTGTCCCGGGGAGCCGGAGCGATCTCTTTGCCGTCAAGGCGGCCGGCGGCGACGTGCGCATCGTCTATTCTCCGCTCGATTGTCTGCGCATCGCCGAGCAGAATCCGGCCCGCACCGTCGTTTTTTTCGCGGTCGGCTTCGAGACCACGGCGCCGCCCAACGCCATGGCCGTGTGGCAAGCCAGGCGGCGCGGGCTCAAGAACTTCGCGGTGCTCGTGTCTCACGTCCTCGTACCGCCGGCAATGACCGCTATCCTCGCTTCGCCGGGCAACCGCGTGCAGGGTTTCCTGGGTGCCGGCCACGTGTGCACGGTCATGGGCTACGAGGAGTATGAGCCCCTGGCCGACCGTTTTGGCATCCCGATTGTCATCACCGGCTTCGAGCCGCTCGATCTGCTGGAGGGCGTCTACCGTTGCGTCCGCATGCTCGAGGAGGGACGGCACGGCGTCGAGAATCAGTACGCGCGAGCCGTGCAACGCGAAGCCAACCCGGCCGCCCTCCGGTTGATCCGCGACGTGTTCGAAATCACCGACCGCAAGTGGCGGGGCATCGGAACCATCCCTCAAAGCGGTTTCCGCCTCAGCCCTGCCTACGCCGAGTTCGATGCGGAACAGCGGTTCGCGGTCGAGGGCGTTCAAGTGGCCGAGTCGAGTCTCTGCATCAGCGGACTCATTCTACAGGGGCTCAAGAAGCCGCATGACTGCCCGGCGTTCGGAAAAACCTGCACGCCCGAAAACCCGCTCGGGGCAACAATGGTCTCCTCCGAAGGCGCCTGCGCCGCTTACTTCCACTATGGTCGCTTCCGGCTTAGAGCGCCGGCTGCCACCGTGACGCTTGAGACGGCCAATGTCTGAAGTCATCAGCTTTGATCAGCTTAGCTGTCCGGTGCCGTTGTCGAGATACGACCACGTTTTGCTGGGCCACGGCAGCGGCGGCCGAATGACCGCCGATCTGATCGAGCGCCTGTTCGTGCCGGCGTTTGCCAACGAGGTCCTCTGCGCGCTCGAGGATCAAGCCACCATCAGCTTGGCCGGCATGAACGGGGCGAAAGCTCCTCGACTGGCATTCACAACCGATTCGTTCGTGGTGCGCCCGATTTTTTTCCCGGGCGGCGACATCGGCAAGCTGGCTGTTCATGGGACCGTGAATGACCTGGCCGTCGGAGGCGCGCATCCCCTCTTCCTGTCGGCCGCGTTCATACTCGAAGAAGGTCTGCCCATGGCCGACCTGGAGCGAATCGTCTCATCGATGCGCCAGGCGTGTGCTCAGGCGGGGGTCAGCCTGGTCACCGGCGATACCAAGGTTGTGGATCGCGGCAAGGGTGACCAGGTTTACATCACGACATCGGGCATCGGGTTGGTTCCAGCCGGCCGATCGCTGTCGATCCGCGCCGCCCGTCCCGGAGATCGCATCCTTGTCTCCGGCACGATCGGCGACCACGGAATCGCCATAATGTCGGTGCGCGAGGGGATCGAATTCGAGACCGTCCTGGAAAGCGACAGCGCCCCACTGGGCGATCTGACACGCGCGTGATGCTCGAGGAATGTCCCGGCATCCGCTGCATGCGCGACCCGACGCGCGGCGGCCTTTCCAGCACACTCAATGAGCTGGCGGCGGCATCGCGGGTAGGTGTCGAGCTGCGCGAGGCGTCGATTCCGGTCCGGCCCGAAGTGCGCGCCGCCTGCGAGATGCTGGGGCTCGATCCGCTCTACGTCGCCAATGAAGGCAAATTGATCGCAGTCTCCGCCCCCGATGAGTCCGAACGACTGCTGGAGGTGATGCGCAATCACCCGCTCGGGCACAACAGCGCGATCATCGGCCAGGTGGTTGACGATCATCCGGGCATGGTGACAATGTACTCGCTCGTGGGCGGAGAACGGGTCGTCACCATGCTCGCGGGCGAACAGCTACCGAGGATCTGTTGACTCCGATTGTCTCCAGGAGAGCTTTCCCACGTTCACCTGATTAAAAATCCATGAAGCCGATATCGCTGGTCCCTCATGAACGAGAGCCCCGGGACGGCCGGAACGCAAATTCTCTGAGCGAACCGCCGGCGGACGAAGCGCCGACCCACCAGGAGGCGGAGAATCATCTTGCGCGAATGGCCGGCGCACTTCCGCCTGGAAGTGGCGACCTCTGGCAGTTGGTCGGCCTTCTGACCTCGGGGAATCGTGCCGCAAGCGGCACCGGTGACTGGCAGCTTCACCGGGCCGAGGCCAGGTACCGGGCCCTGGTCGAGCAAATCCCGGCGGTGACCTTCATGGCACCACTCGATGGGAGCACCAGCGAGCTGTATGTCAGTCCGCAAATCGAGGACCTGCTCGGCTTCTCAGCCCAGGAATGGCTGGACGACCCCTTCCTCTGGTACCGGCAGTTGCACCCGGACGATCAGGTCCGGTGGACCGAGAGCTTCGCGCGCACGTGCTTCACCGGCGAGCGCTTCCGCGCAGAATTCCGGTTCCTGGCTCGTGACGGGCGGGTCGTGTGGGTCCACGGCGAAGCCAAGCTGGTGATGGACGAACACGGCGCGCCGTCGTTCTTGCACGGTGTGGCCTTCGACATCACCGAACGCAAGCGGGCCGAGGAAGCCACGCTGGCCGCCTACGACGAGATCAGACGCCTGAAGGACCAGTTGCAGGCAGACAACGTCTACCTCCAGGAGGAGATCAAGCTCAAGTGCAACTTCGGCGCAATCATCGGCCAGACTCCCGCAATCCGGAGCGTGCTGCACCAGGTCGAGCAGGTCGCCGGCACGTCGGCGACCGTGCTCTTGCTCGGCGAAACCGGTTCGGGCAAAGAGCTCCTGGCCCGCGCCATTCACAGCAGCAGCCCGCGGCGAGCACGGCCCATGCTGACCGTCAGCGGCGCCGCCTTGCCGGCCACACTCATCGAAAGCGAGCTATTTGGCCACGAAAAAGGAGCGTTTACCGGCGCAACGGCGCGGCAGATCGGCCGGTTCGAGCAGGCCGACGGTTCCACCCTCTTTCTCGATGAGATCGGCGAGCTGCCCCTGGAGGTGCAGGTCAAGCTGCTGCGAGTCCTCCAGTTCGGCCAGTTCGAACGCCTGGGCAGCACCCGCACCCTGGCGGCCAACGTGCGCATCATCGCAGCCAGCAATCGCGACCTGGAAACGATGGTCAAGGAAGGACGGTTCCGTGAGGACCTGTTCTATCGCCTCAACGTCTTTCCGATCCGCCTGCCTCCGCTCCGGGAGCGGCAAGACGACATTCCGCTCCTCGCCTGGTCGTTCATCAGCGAGTTCGGCCGTAGTATGAACCGGAAGATCGACGCCATCCCGCGCGAGACCGCGGAGACGCTCAAGCGCTACCCCTGGCCCGGAAACATTCGCGAGCTGCGCAACGTCATCGAGCGCGCCATGATCGTCACCCAGGGCACGACGCTCCAGATCGAGCTGCCGTCCTTGTCCAACGGTGCGACCTTCATGCCGCCCACTTCTGCCGTTCCAATCGTGCCGACCAACGGATTGACGTTGGACGACGCACAGCGATGCCAGATCCTGGCCGCCCTTCAAAACACCGGTTGGCGCGTCAGCGGAAAGAACGGAGCGGCCGCCATCCTTGGTCTCAAGCCCACGACTCTGGAATCACGAATGGCCAAGCTCGGCATCAAGCGCGAGCGTTAGACCCACGATATTTCGGGAATTTTCCCGAAAGAATGGGAACCCCGAACCACATCTCAATTGCCGCCACCGCGATCGTCTGCCTAATTCAAAACGCACAGACATGTTAGGGCAAACGCCGATCAATCGCTCGTTTGGCACGAATCCTGCTGCGTGCTCAACTCCCAGCGGATCGTCACGGCCACTTTGTTTTCGTACCCCGCGCCCGTTCTTGTTTCTCGCTCATCGGTCATGCGACTGAAACCAGCTCGGCATTCACCTCGTGAAAGGAGCGCTTTGCGATGGCTGAAGCAACCGTCCCCAACGGGCGCCGGACTCAACGCCCACCGGCCGTCAAAGAGGTGCATGTCTTGTGGATCACGGCCGGCCTGGGCTGTGATGGCGACTCGGTCTCGATCACCGCCGCCACCCAGCCGAGCCTCGAGGACGTGATCATGGGGGCGATTCCCGGGCTGCCCAAGGTCCACCTGCACAACCCGGTGCTGGCGTACGAAGTCGGTGACGATTTCATGAAGTACTGGTACCAGGCCGAGGAGGGCCGGCTTGACCCGTTTGTGCTGGTGGTTGAGGGGTCGATACCCAACGAGAAAATCAAGAGCGAAGGCTACTGGGCGGCGCTCGGCACCGACAAGCAGACGGGTCAGCCGATCACGACCAACGAATGGATCGATCGTCTGGCTCCCAAGGCGCTGGCTGTGGTCGCGGCCGGCACGTGCGCCACCTACGGCGGCATTCACGCGATGGAAGGCAACCCGACCGGGTGCATGGGTTTGAGAGACTACCTCGGCTGGGATTGGAAGTCGAAGGCAGGGCTCCCGATCGTGAATGTGCCGGGTTGTCCGGTGCAGCCCGATAACTTCATGGAGACCTTCCTGTATCTGCTCTTTCAGGTCGCCGGCCTGGCGCCCATGATTCCGCTCGACGACCTGGGCCGGCCCAAGTGGCTTTTCACGAACACGGTGCACGAAGGCTGCGATCGGGCCGGCTATTACGAGCAGGGCGACTTCACCACGGAGTATGGCTCGCCCAAGTGCCTGGTCAAGCTGGGCTGCTGGGGGCCGGTGGTGAATTGCAATGTGCCCAAGCGCGGCTGGATGGCCGGCATCGGCGGCTGCCCCAACGTCGGCGGCATCTGCATCGGCTGCACCATGCCGGGATTCCCCGACAAGTTCATGCCGTTCATGGACGAGCCTCCCGGCGCCAAACTGTCCACCAACGCGATCGGTATCTACGGCCGGATGATCCGCTCGCTGCGCGGCTTCACCAACACGACGGTCAACAAGGAACCGAGCTGGCGGCACAGGCGCTCCGAGCTGACGACGGGTTATCATCCCACCACCTACTCGAACCAAGGCTAGAAAGGATTGGTCGAATGAGCACGGCGACTCTCCCCGAGAAAAAGGCTCCGACCGAGCCCCGCAAACTGGTCGAAATGTCCTGGGACCCGATTACCCGGATCGTCGGCAGTCTGGGCATCTTCACCAAGATCGACTTTGAAAACCGCCAGGTCGCCGAGTGCCATTCCACCTCGGCGATCTTCCGCGGTTACAGCATCTTCATGAAGAACAAAGACCCGCGCGACGCCCATTTCATCACCAGCCGCATCTGCGGCATCTGCGGCGACAACCACGCGACCTGCGCCACCTACGCCCAGAACATGGCCTTCGGCATTCGACCGCCGGCCATCGCCGAGTGGATCGTCAATCTGGGCGAGGCCGCCGAGTACATGTTCGACCACAACATCTTCCAGGACAATCTCGTCGGCGTCGACTTCTGCGAGCAGATGGTCAAGGAAACCAACCCCGGCGTCTGGGAGAAGGCCCAGCGCACTCCATCACCCCACGCCGAGGACCACGGCTACAAAACCATCGCCGACATCATGCGCGCGCTCAATCCCTTCACCGGCGACTTCTACCGCGAGACGCTGCACGTCAGCCGCTACACCCGCGAAATGTTCTGTTTGATGGAAGGCCGGCACGTCCACCCGTCCACGCTCTACCCGGGAGGCGTCGGCACCGTTCCCACCATCCAGCTCTTCACCGACTATCTCGTCCGCCTGGCCCGCTACGCCGAGTTCATGAAGAAGTGCGTACCCCTGCACGACGACCTCTTCGACTTCTTCTACGAAGCCCTCCCCGGCTACGAGAAGGTCGGTTACCGGCGCACGCTGCTGGCCTGCTGGGGCTCATTCAACGACCCGGCGGTATGCGACTACACCTACAAGAACATGAACGCCTGGGGGCGGAAAATGTTCGTCACGCCCGCCGTGATCGTCGACGGCAAAGTGGTCTCGAACGACCTGGTGGATATCAACCTCAACATCCGGATCCTGCTGGGATCGTCCTACTACGACGACTGGGACTCGAGTGAAGTCTTCGTGGAGAAAGACCCGCTGGGCAACCCGGTCGATCGGCGCCACCCGTGGAACCAGACCACCATTCCCAGGCCGCAGAAGCGCAACTTCGAGGACAAGTACACCTGGGTCATGTCGCCGCGCTGGTATGACAAGCGCACGAAGGAGCACCTTGCCCTGGACACCGGCGGCGGCGCCATCGCCCGGTTGTGGGCAACGGCCCTGTCGAATATGGTTGATATCGGCTATGTAAAAGCGACAGGATCAAGCGTGAAGATCTACTTGCCCAAAACGGCATCCAAGCCTGATGTCGAGTTCGAGTGGAAAATCCCCAAGTGGAGCAATGCCATCGAGCGCGACCGGGCCCGAACCTACTTCCAGGCATACGCCGCCGCCTGTGCGTACTACTTCGTCGAGCAGGCTCTCAAGGAGCTCCATGCCGGTCGCACCAAGACCTGGACCGAGTTCACCGTTCCGGACGAGGCAATCGGCTGCGGTTTCCATGAGGCGGTGCGCGGCGTGCTGTCGCATCACGTCGTGATCAGGAAGGGCAAGATCGCCAACTACCACCCCTACCCCCCCACGCCATGGAACGCCAATCCACGCGACGTCTACGGCACGCCCGGCCCCTACGAGGACGCCGTCCAGAACACGCCGATCTTCGAGGAGAACGGGCCCGACAAGTTCAAAGGCATCGACATCATGCGGGCCGTGCGCAGCTTTGATCCCTGCCTCCCCTGCGGAGTGCACATGTACCTGGGAGAAGGCAAGGTCCTCGAGACCAGGCACGTGCCGATGTTCGGTATGCAAAAATAGCAAGGAGCACGAATGGCCGGTTCCAGAGACGCTCGAGAATTTCGCAGCCGGATCGAGCGGGTCGAGGGCCTCATCCAGGAGGTCGAGCGATTCCCCGACCCCGAACTGCGCAGCGCGCACTCAGGAGCTCCTCAGGACCGTGATCGAGTTGCACGGCGCCGCGCTCGAGCGCCTTCTGGAGAAAGTGGCCGATCTGGGCGACAGCGCTGCCCTGATCGATGCGCTCGTGGCCGATGATCTCGTCGCGCCCATCCTCTTGCTCCATGGACTTCATCCGCTTGATCTCGAAACCCGCGTGCGACAGGCGCTCGAGCAGGTCCGGCCGCTGTTGCGCTCACACGGAGGAAATGTCGAGCTGCTCGGCCTCTCCGGCGGCGTGGCACGGTTGCGAATGCTGGGAAGCTGTGACGGCTGCCCGTCTTCGGCCATGACCCTCAAGCACGCAATCGAGGCGGCTATCTACGAGAGAGCGCCGGATGTGGCCGCAATCGAAGTCGACCAACTGGCGACGAACGGGCACGTGGCGAAAGACGGTCTCGCGCGGATCGTCCTGCCGATCCTGGCGCACTGAGTCAATCACGAGGCGTGGTCCGATGACGCCAGAATCCGAATTCGGCCAGAGTTCCTTCGCCGCACTTCGCCGCTTCACGCGCAAGCGCCCCGCCACGGAGTCTTGCGAGCTTTGCGCCGCCCCACTACCGCCTGACCACGAACACCTGATCGAGCCGGCCGTCCAGCGCATCGTCTGCTCTTGCACCGCTTGCGCCATTCTGTTCAGCGGCCAAACGGGCAATCGCTACCGCCGCGTGCCGCGGGACGTCGAATTGCTGGACGACTTTCGACTGACCGACGCGCAGTGGGAGGAGCTGCACCTCCCGATCAACCTGGCCTTCTTCTTCCGGAGCACGCGCGCCGGAAGGGTGGTCGCCGTCTATCCCAGCCCAGCCGGAGGCACGGAGTCGCTTCTCACCCTGGAGGCCTGGCAGCAACTGGAGGAAGAAAATCCGGTGCTGCGCCAGCTCGAGCCGGACGTCGAAGCACTCCTGGTCAATCGGCTCGGGCCTGCGCGAGATCATTATCGCGTGCCGATCGATGCCTGCTACCGGCTGGTGGGCCTGATCCGGGCCGGTTGGCGAGGGTTGTCGGGGGGCGCGGAAGTGTGGCAGGAAATCGGGCAGTTCTTCGCCGGCTTGAGCCGCCATTCGAATCGGGGCGAGATAAGCTGCCATGCCTGATCTCAATTTCAAGGTCGTCTCCGCACATCCGGAGCCATTCGCGGCCGGGCCATTACTGAAATTCACGCTCCTCGTCAGCCAATCGGTTGCTCCCGGAGCGGAAATCGCTCCAATCCATGCCGTCGCGCTGCAGTGCCAGATTCGCATCGAGCCGGGCCAGCGCAGCTACGCGACGGCAGAGCAGGTGAAGCTGCTCGATCTCTTCGACACGCCCTCTCGCTGGGGCCAGACCCTCCGGCCCATGCTCTGGACACACACAGGTGTCGGCATCGGACCATTCACCGATTCTATCGTGGTCGATTTGCCCGTTCCGTGCACGTACGACTTCAACCTGGCCGTGACCAAGTACTTCTACGCCCTGGAGGAAGGAGAGATTCCTGTCAAACTCCTCTTCAGCGGCACCATGTTTCATGAAAACGAGGACGGTGCGCTGCAAGTGGCGCAGATCCCCTGGGACCGCGAAGCAGCCTTTCGTCTGCCCGTATCCGTCTGGAAGGAAATGATGGAGCAGTACTATCCCAACTGCGCCTGGCTCTGCTTGCGCAAGGATGTGTTTGATCGGCTCTACGCGTATAAGAGCCGTCACGGCGTACCCACCTGGGAACAGGCACTGGAGCGATTGCTCGGTGCGCCTGAAAACGGCAGCCCTCTAGCGCCTGCGCCGGGGCGAGATCGGGAGAAGTCAATCTCATGAACCAGCGCCTGGTGGACCAGATTGTCGACGCGGTCCTGTACGAGGGGTACATCCTCTACCCCTATCGTCCGTCGGTCAAGAACCGGCAACGGTGGACGTTCGGTGGTCTGTACCCGCGCGCCTACTGTGAAGCGCAGCAAGCCGGCGACGCCTGGTCCATGCGGACCGAATGCCTGGTCCGCGGTGCCGGCAGTACAGTCGTCGGTATACAGGTACGTTTCCTTCATCTCCAGAGCAGGCTGGTCGGGCGGCTCGAGAGCCCGGTTGCTCTTCTGGCTGAATGCGAGCAGCCGGTCTTCCAGTTCGTCGAAAGCATGAATGTCGGCGACCGGCTGCTCCAAACCTGGCAGGAAGCCGTACAGAGGGAAGTGGTTCTTGAGTCGCTCGATCTGGGTTCGCTTGCGCTGGAGCCGCGGCACAGTGAGTTCACTTTTCCCGCCAACCGGATTATCGAGTGCGTTCGGGGCCACACCGGCGCAATCGAGGCGATTCTTATGCGCCACCAGCACTCCGTCACGGGCCGGGTCCAGGTCTGTGCCGAACGTGCTGGCGACGGCGTGTTCAAGCTGATCGTGCGGATCGAGAATGACACAACATTCGACCAGGTCGACCAGACCGGCCGCGACCAGGCCGTGCTTCGCGCGCTGGCTTCCACGCATACGATCCTGACCGTGCAACATGGCGAGTTCTTGTCGCTGATCGATCCTCCCGACGAATGCCGGCAGCGGGCCGCCCTCTGCCGCAACCAGGGGACCTGGCCGGTGCTCGTCGGCCGCGAAGGCGAGAGCGACACCATGCTCTCTTCGCCGATCACGTTGTACGACTACCCGCAAATCGCCGCCGAGAGCCCGGGCGACTTCTTCGACGGCACGGAGATCGACGAGATGCTCGTGCTTCGTATCCTGACTTTGACGGACGAGGAAAAGCTGGCCGCCGCGGCCGTGGATCGAGCGCGCAGCCGCGCTGCTCGCCCGCACCAGATCGCTGAGCGACGACCAGATGATGAGGTTGCACGGCGCTGTCCGCGGCTTGCGGCCAGTGCACGCCGGAGAATCGCCATGAATAATGACTGGGATCCGCTCTTCGACCGGCCGCGACTCGAAAGCGTTCGCGCTAACGGCCATGAACTCAAACCAGGCGACCGGGTGCGCCTTCATCCTCTCGGCAGAGCCGACATTCTGGACATGGCCCTGGCGGGAAAGACCGCGACGATCGAAGCGATCGAACAAGATTTTGAGGAGCGCGTCTACCTGGGCGTCGTCCTGGACGATGATCCGGGCCGCGACTTAGGCCAGATGCGCCAGCCGGGCCATTGTTTCTACTTCGGCATCGAGGAAGTCGAGTTGTTCCAGGGCGACTCGAGTTCAAGCGAGGCCTGTGGACACGCGTCAGCCGGCTCCGAGCTCCACCCGCAAGAAAACCGATCAGCAAAGCCCGCAAATTGAGTTCCGTTCGACAAGTATTTTTATTCACACGAAAGAGGTGACCCATGCAGGACAACACAAACACCGAGGTTCGCGACGCCGTACTGCTTGCCGGCGGGATTGCACTGGTGGTTTTCGGCGCCGGGATCATTCTGGCGCACCCTGCCATCCGCCGCACCGTGCTGGGGAGCGTCGCGCCGCTCGGCTCCCTCGGCGGCAGCATCGGTGGAGTTCTGCCGGATGTCGAGCGCTACCTGAAACTCAAAGCCATGTGAAGCGTGCCGACTGAGGAGTGCACGATGGCTTGCCCCCGTTCCGTCGCTATGTCATTGCGCCTTCCGGCTCGGTCCGATCGGGGCCTGAAACGATGCGTTACTTGCTGGACGACTCGCAAAGTCGATTCACGGTTCAGGCGTTTGTGTCCGGCATCTCTCGGCCCTCGGGCACAGTCCCACGTTCGCGATCCGCGCCTTTACCGGCGAGATTTGCTTCGCAACCGAGGCAATCGCTGATGCTACAGTCCACCTGAAAGTCCAGGCCGGCTCCCTGGCGCTAGCCGACTCGGTCAGCGCCAAGGACCGCGATGAAATCGAAAGCAGAATGCGCCAGGAGGTGCTGGAAATCGCCAGCTATCCGGAGATCGTCTTTCAAAGCACCGAGGTCACGCCCAGCAAGATCGCCGACGGATGGTACCGGCTCGCGATCGTGGGCAAGCTTTCCTTGCATGGCGTCACAAACCCTCATCGGTTGGACTCAAATTTGCGTGTGATGGAAGACGAGGTCCGTTTGAGCGGTGACTGCGCGGTTTCGCAGCCGTCGTATCGCATCAAACGGGTTTCGGCCGTGGGGGGTATGATCACCTTGAAGGACGAGCTGAAGATTGCGTTCGAGCTCGTCGCCCGTAGACAGGACGCATGACGTGTGACTTCGACCACGGATACCAGTGCCGCGCGAATCCTCATCGCCGGCATCGGCAACATCTTCTTCGGAGACGATGCATTCGGCTCCGAGGTCGCGCGGCGCCTGGCGAAGCACCCGCTTCCCGGCTCCGTGCGTGTGGTCGATTTCGGCATTCGCGGTCTCGACTTGACCTATGCCCTGCTGGAAACCTATGAGGCGGTGATCCTGGTCGACGCCGTTCCCAAGGGCGGCGCGGTCGGTACACTGTACGTTCTGGAGCCGGAGCTGGACCCCTTGGGCGCGACGGGCGCGGAGGTTGAGCTCCACTCCATGGATCCGGTGAAAGTGCTGCGCATGGCTCGTGAGCTGGGCAGCACGATCAAGAAGGTCTTGCTCGTCGGCTGCGAGCCAGGGCCATTGGCCTCGGATGACGACTTTCAGGTCGAAATGAGCGAGCCTGTGCAAGCCGCGGTTGACGAGGCGATTACCCTGATCGAGTCCCTGGTGAATAATCTACTGGCGAACAATTCGTAATGCACGAGCTCTCCATCGCTCTGAGTATACTGGATGTGGCCGCCGAGGAAGCTCAGAAGCAGGGTAGCGTGCGCGTGCTGGAAATCCACATGAAGCTCGGGCCTCTTTCGGGAGTGGTAAAGGAAGCGCTTCTCTCTGCCTTTGAGTTGGCCCGAGAATGCTCGGCATTTGCGGAGACTCAGTTGGTTATCGAAGAAGTTCCCATTCTGGTGCATTGCCCTGCCTGCCGGACCACGCGTCCCGTCGTGTCGGTGCAAGAGCTTTGCTGCACGGAGTGCGGCACGCCGAGCCACGACGTGATCAGCGGCCGGGACCTGGAAGTTGTCGCGATGGAAATCCAATGAGCGCGGAAACACGGTTAATTCAGGTACGCCAGCACGTCCTCAAGCAAAACGACGTGGCCGCCCGGGCCCTGCGCCAGCGGTTCCGCGAAGCCGGCGTGTACGTCGTAAGCCTGGTTTCCAGCCCCGGCGCCGGAAAGACTGCGTTTCTGGAAAAGCTACTTGGGCTGCTTCGCGCTCGCCATCGCGTCGCTGCCCTCGTCGGCGACCTGGCCACCGATAACGACGCGCGTCGCCTGGCCCGCGCGCAGGTGCCGATCAGGCAGATCACCACCGGCACGGTCTGCCACCTCGAGGCCGCGATGGTCCAGAACGCGCTGGAGGGGTGGAAGCTGAACGAGCTCGATTTTCTGTTTGTTGAAAATGTGGGCAATCTCGTCTGTCCCTCGACTTACGATCTGGGCGAGGCGCTGCGCCTGGTGCTGCTCTCCGTGACCGAGGGCGAAGACAAGCCACTCAAATATCCACCGATCTTCAATAGCGCGGACGTCGCCGTCATTTCCAAGATCGACCTGGCCGCCGCCACCGAATTCGATCGCGCAGCGGCACACCAGAACATTCAGTCCGTGCGCCCGGGCATGCAAGTCTTTGAACTTTCCGCGAAGACCGGCCAGGGAATGGACGAGTGTCTGTGCTTCCTCGGGGAGCGCCTTCTCCAATCCCGACAAGATCCTCCAAGCCCGACTGGATCGGCCTGACACCGCATCGCGGGCCACGACAATCGTCGCCTACGAGGAACAGACAAGTGGCTGGATGGCCGCATCGGGGTCACACGTACGGTGTCCCCGGATCTGGAAGGATTCGGTCTCGAATCGCCGCGGCGACAGTGGAGAGAGCGGGTTCTTCGAACATGGCCAGGTGGCTACCTTCGATACTGACGACTTCGACGCCGCCAAGGGCGATCGCGCCCCATCCGTTTCGAGTGTCTTTATAACATCGGGAGACAGGATCGGTATGTTCGGTCGCGCGCAACAGCGTCAGCCGGCCGGAATACTGGCTCACCCTCGAAAGGAAAGCTCTGCCCGCCAGAGCGATCGATCGTTGGAGGAGATCGCTCTCATTTGCAGCAACACCCTCGGGCGGTGCTGGCTTGATCGCAGGCACGATCCTTGCGAGAGCCCGCATTACCGCTCGCTGCACGGTCGCGGCGAGTTTACCCGGCACGTTGACCGCGTACGTTCTGGGACGCAAGAACAGCAATTTCAGTCGAGCACCGGTACGCTCCCAGAAGGTTCGATCCCTTGGATAGCCCGGCCCGGCGGTGTCGAGCACGATCAGAGACCCGATCGATTCTCCCCTGGCGAGAAGCTGACGGGCGAGTTCCAGGGCGACCAGCCCGCCGAACGAGTATCCCCCCAGGTGGTATGGGCCGCGAGCCTGCACCCGGAGAACATCGTCGAGAAACCGCGCGGCGATGACCTCGGGAGCGAGCATTCGCTGGTCCGCCTCGCCCGATAGATCGAGGCAGAATGTATAAAATGGATAGCTGGACCCGAGTCTTCGCGCCAGTTTCGTGAAGCTGAAGGAGTGTCCGAATAAGACCGAGTCCTGGACGTAGGCGCCCGGCACGAAGAAGTAGGGAGACGCGTCACCTTCGACTTGCAAGGGCACAAGCGTCGACGCGTGCTCGGGCTCATCAAGATTCCGGATGAGCGCGGCAAGCTGCTCGATGGTCGGTGATCGCAGCAGCGACGCCAGCGATAATCGCGCGCTGGCGAAATTCGCCTCGAGCTTCGCCAGGAGCTGCACCGCCGACAGCGAATGACCGCCGAGGTGGAAGAAGTCGTCGCGAATGCCGATCGGACGCGTGGCAAAGAACGCTTCCCAGATCTCGACCAGGCGACTTTCCAGTTCGTCGCGCGGGCCGACATGATCTGCATTGCGAACAGATTCGGCTGGCGAGAGGCTCAGAAGCCGGAGTCGATCGATCTTGCCTGACGGCGTCATCGGCATCGCGTCGATCAACACGAACGCGGCAGGCACCATGTAGAGTGGGAGCTCGCCGATAAGGAGCATCCGCAGCTCGAGCGCCCTCGGCGCGGTACCCTGTGTCGGAACGACGTAGGCCACCAGTGTACGATCCTGGGACGCGTCGCCGCGCGGCAAAACCACGGCATCGGCCACGAACGGACTTCGCAAGAGCGTCGCTTCGATCTCCCCGAGCTCGATCCGGTGACCACGGATCTTGAGCTGGTGGTCGCGACGGCCGAGGCAAACGAGGGCGCCATCCGCTTGACGCCGGCCGAGATCGCCCGTCTTGTAGAGGATGGCGCCCCGCTCTTCGCTGAACGGGTCGCGGAGGAACCGATCGGCCGTCAGCTCGGGGCGGTCGAGATAACCCGGGCTCACGCCCAGCCCGCCGATATAGAGTTCTCCGACTACCCCGATCGGTACCGGCTGGAGCCGCGCATCGAGCACGTGCATGGTCGTGTTGTCGATCGGACAACCGATCGGAACGGTTTCGCCGATCGCCTTCAGGCGGAACGCGCTCGACCAGATTGTCGTCTCGGTCGGTCCGTACACGTTCCACACGTCAGACGATCGAGCCAGGAGTTGTTCGGCCAGTTCCGGCGACATCGTTTCACCGCCGCAGAGTATTCTCAGAGGGCGGCCGGGCTGCCAATCGGCCGCAATCAGTAGCCTCCACGTGGCGGGCGTGGCCTGCATGATCGTGGCCCGGCACCGCTCGATCTCTGCGGCGAGCTGCCGCCCATCGCGAATTGTGTCGGCGCCTGCGACAACGACCCGGCCTCCTGTCACCAGGGGAAGGAATAGCTCGAGGACCGAGATGTCGAAGGAGAGCGACGATACGGCGAGCAGCACGTCCTCGGGCCCTGCGCCAGGATTTTCTGGAACGACTCAAGAACGTTCACGACCGAGCGGTGTTTGATCCGGACCCCGTTGGGACGACCCGTCGAGCCCGAAGTGTAGATGACGTACGCCAGGTCGGGCTCAAGCGATCGCCCGGGCCGCGCGGTCCTTCCGACTTCAGGCGCGACGCCTTCAGCCTCGTCGAGGAAGACGAGCGTGGCGTCAGTTCCGACGAACCGAGATTCGATGCCCCGACGCGTGACAATGATCGAAATCGCCGAATCCGTGAGCATGTAATCCAGACGCGCCCTGGGGAGCTGAGCATCCAGAGGAACGTAGGCTCCCCTCGCCTTGAAGATCCCCAGGACGCCGATCACCATATCCTCGGTGCGCTCGACGCAGAGCCCTACGAGCACGCCCGGACCGACCCCGATGGCAGCCAGACTTATGCCAAGCCGCCGCGCATTCGCCTCGACTTCCTCGTAGCTGAGCTTCCGGTCGCCGGCCTCCACAGCCACGGCTCGAGGCCGACGAAAGACCTGAATCTCGAATAGCTCGGAAATGGAACGATCGGTCAGAGGCTCGGCTGCCGTGTCGTTCCATTCGACCACCAACTCCCGGCGCTCTCGCTCCGTGAGCATCGCCAGCTCGGAAAGACGGCTGCTCGGAGTTGTCGCGGCCGCGCTCAGAAGCGCGGCCAAGTGCCCGGTGAGGCGCTCGACCGTTGGGGAATCGAACAGGTCGGTGCTGAATTCGATTGCCCCCCGTAGCCCGTCGTTGGTCTCCTCCAGCGACACCGTGAGGTCAAACCTCGCCGCATCCGGGTCGATCTCGATTGGTTCGAGATTCAAACCTGGTCCGCCGCTTGTGAGCGTCGACGGAGTGTTCTGCAGGATGAACGCGACCTGGAAGAGAGGATGCCGGCTCAGATCGCGTTCGGGGTGAAGCTCCTGCACAAGCCTGTCGAACGGAACGTCCTGATGGTCAAACGCCCTGAGGCACGTGTTACGGGCCCGACCGACCAGTTCCGAGAAAGACGGATCATTGGAGAGGTCGACGCGCAATACGAGCATATTGACGAAGCAGCCCACCAGCGCCTCCAGCGCGGAGTCGCGACGGCCGGCGACAGGCGTGCCGACGGCGATGTCGGTTTGCCCCGTGTAGCGGTGAAGTACCGCGACGAAACCGGCCAGCAATGTCATGAAGAGCGTCCCTCCTGCGGTGCGCCCGACAATCCGCAGCTTTTCGGTTATGTCTCTTGACAGTGAGAAGTCCTCGCGCGCCCCGCGAAAAGTTGGGACCGCGGGACGCGCGTGGTCTGTGCACAGGTCCAGAGACGGAAGGCTGGCGAGCTCAAGCTTCCAGAAGTCAAGCTGGGACAGAAGGACGCCGCGCTCGACCCACTCTCGTTGCCACGCGGCGTAATCGGCATATTGCAGCGATGGCTCCGGCAGCGGCGACACCTCTTCAAGCAAATAGGCGTCGTAGAGTGCCGTGAGCTCGGCGCGGAGAACACCCATTGACCAGCCATCGCACGCGATGTGATGGATCGTCACTTGAAAAATGTAATCGTCTTCGCACAAGCGTATGAGCATAGCTCGCCAAGGGAGCTCGCCCGCCAGATCGAAGGGCCGGTCGGCCTCGTCGACCATGTGCCGGCGAGCCTCGGACTCGAGCTGCGAGTGAGATTTATCGCTCAGGTCAAGAACTCGCATGTCGGCCGGTTGAGCGTCAGCGAGAATCGCGTATGGGCGGCCGTCTCGGATCTCGATCCGCGTCCGGAGCGTTTCGTGACGGCGCACGACCTCTTCGAGCGCTCGGCGCATCACGCTTTCGTTCAAGCGACACGATACACGGAAAGCGGCAGGCACGTTGTATGCGCGACAGCCAGGCTGGATGAGATCGACGAACCATAGCCTCATCTGTGCATACGCTAGCGGCCGTTCATCCCTGCTCGCGCGGGGCCGGATTCGAGGGAGATCTGGCTCCGCTCTTCCGCGGCACGCCGACTCGACCAGCGCGGCCAGCCTCGTCACGGTGGGAATTGCGAAGAAACTCTCCAGGGGAACGCTGACGCCGAATTCCGTGCGCAATCTCGCGACGACCTGCGCGGCCGTGAGCGAATGGCCACCAAGCTCGAAGAAGTCGTCGGAAGGGCCGAATGCGCGAGTTTTCAGCACCTCGGTCCAGATCCGGGAGATCGCTTCCTCAGTCGGAGTACCGCCCGGGTCCCTTGGGCCTGGCGACTGCGGGTCCAGAGGTAGAGGGGCAGCCAGAGCCCTCCGGTCGATCTTGCCCGACACGGTGGTCGGAAGGGCGTCCAGCGTGATGAACCTGGACGGGACCATCGGGTCGGGCAGCGTGAGTCTCAATTGAGCCCGAAGCTCGGCGGCCATCGGTCCGGGTCGCCGCACGGGAGCGATGTAGGCCGCCAGGATGTCGTGATCGTCGGCGGTCCTGACCAGAACGACGGCGGCCTGCCGGACGTTTTCACACTCTAACAACCTCGATTCGATCTCCTCGACCTCGATCCGAACCCCGCGGATCTTGACCTGGAAATCCTTGCGGCCGTGAAATTCAAGACAGCCGTCAGCTCGCATCAGTCCCAGATCGCCTGTGTGATAGGTCCGCACGCCTTCACCGCCAGGGTCGTCCGAGAACACCGCGCAGGTCAATTCTGGCTGCCTCCAGTAGCCCGGCGAGAGATATCGGCTGCGTACCGCGATCTCGCCGACCTGGCCGGATTCGAGCTCCTCACCGGAATCGCCCAGGATCAGGGCTACTTTGTCATCGACCGCATAGCCGGCGGGCACGCGGTCTTCGATCGGAGTCGTCTGGTCGATGAAGTAAAACCTGTAGTTGCCCACCTCGGTGGCGCCCAGGCGATTGAGGAGCAAGCAGTCGTTCGCAAAGTGCGCTCGAAAGAGGTCAACATCCCTTCTGGTGACCGCCTCGGCTCCCAGTGCAACGAGCCGGACCTCGGGGAAGCGCTCATGCCCGGCCAGCGATTCCAGGCAGTATCGGAAGGGCGTTGGAATCCAATTAAAGACCGTGATCGCGCCATCGAGGAGGCACTTGGTTAACCGGTCGAACCCGTCTTCGCGTACACGGAGGCTAACAAGCAACGCGCCGTTGAAGAGCGAAAAGAACGTCTCGGTGATCGCCGTCGAGAAGCTATACGAGTGAAGCTGTGACACGCGATCGTTCATGGTGAGCCCGCAGAATTCTGTGTAAATCCATGCGTTGTGAACGATGTTCCGATGGGTCAGGATGACGCCTTTAGGTCGACCGCTCGAGCCGGATGTGTACACGACCACCGCAGGCCTATCGAGCGGAGCCTCGACGATGGGGCATCCGTCGAACGGTTCGGCGGTTTCCTCTTCGAGCACGATCACGTCGGCCTGGCCTCGAGCCAGTCGTACCGCTAACGCTCGACTGTCCGCGTCGGTCACGACGAGGCTCGCTCCCGAGTCATGCAAGAGAAAGTCGAGGCGATCAAGCGGATATGCAGGGTCCAGGGGGACGCAGATATGGCCCGCTTTCAGCACCGCCAGCATCGCAGTCAGGGTTTGGCACCCATCATGCTGAAGCAATGCAATGGGCTGGGCCTCGCCCCTCGTGCGCGCGCGAATTCGGAACGACAGGCGATCCGAGGCCGAATCGAGCTCAGCGTAGGTCAGCGAGCCACGCTCGGACTTGATGGCGATCCTCTGCGACGCATGTTCAACCACGCGACCGAACCGCTCGAGAATCGACCGGCCGACGTCCTCTTTCAGGAACGGGATGGACGGGCCGTCGCCTCGGCGCCGATCGACCCGGCCGTTCGTGACTTGCCCCGTACCGAACGGCGCAATCGATGGGTGCATGAGCATGTTCGAGAAAACTCCATCATCCAGATTCTCGCCTCACTCGGCTCGCAAAAAGCTTAACTGAGTGTGACGGAAAACGCACGAGTACGGGGCATGAAAATATGAAGTGCTCGGGAGACACCTTGATGGCTTGTCCCAGGATTTCTTGAGCCGTTCCGCTTCAGCAAGTGTCGGCTGCGCCGCCATGACGGTTGGATCCTACGGGTCACTCACGGGCGACTTTCCCAGTCAAGACCCATCTCCGCCAACTGGCCGCGGATCCGCCGCAGGTCCCATACGTGGATCAGGTGGTTCGCGGTGGCGACCGCCAGGCGGCCTTCGTCGGGCGTGAAGCACATCCAGTTGATCGGCCGCGGATCGGGGGGCGTGAGATCGGCCAGGGTCCCGCCGCTCGCAGCGTCGATCACTCGCACCAGTTTGGTGGAATGAGCAATCGCCAGCGTGCGGCTATCCGCGCTGAAGGCCATCGGTCCGGAGCGCGAAGTGCGATCGCGGAGCAGCCGCCAGGCGGGCTCCCAGGTGCCGATCTTCCACGCACTGTAATCGACTTCTGAGCCAACGACCAGAAGCACACCGTCCGGGCTGAAGGCAACATCGGCGTCGCTGCCGCCCAGGTCCTTTACAAGCTGCCCGGTTTTGGCATCCCAGACCTTGGTTCCCGACGTCCCATGCCAGGTTCCGGTCGCAACCCATCGGCCGTCGGCGCTGATCGCGGTTCTGTCGACGTTGGGGTGAGGGCCCAGCTCGATGCGACGATCGGCCGGATGATCGATGAAGACGAGGAGAGCCCGCTCGCGAGCGGGGTCGGCAATGACGAAAAAGTTCGCCCGGCGATTGACGGCGAACCGTTGCGTGCCCGCCTGCTTCAAGAGGGTCTGAGGCGAGTCGGCCCGCACGCGGATGCCATTTTCCCAAGACTCGACATCGATCGGCCAGCGCCGGACGCCGGTTGAGTCTCTCACGATGAGCGCCTTCCCGTCTCCTTGAAAAAACGCCGCGATACAATTGCCGGCTTCAAAGAAAGCGACCTGCCGTCCGTCGTCGAGGTCCCACAGCCGGACACCGTCGCCGCCGGACGAGGCGAGCCAGCGTCCGTCCGGGCTCACGTCGATCGTTTGAGGCGAGACCCACGGCCCCTCGTGGCCGCAGAGGATGCGACACTCCTTGCCCGACGCGACCTCCCAGATCCCGATATGACTTCGGTCCAGGCCAAAACCGAGCCGCGTGTCGTCGGGGCTGAACTGAGGGGGATAGTCGTAACCCGGGCTGACGACCCGCTGCTTGCCGACCCATGGGTCCCATAACCGCAGGGTTCCATCCCACCCTGTGCTCGCCAGGAGATCGCCTCCGTGATTGAACGTGACCCAGCGAGGCGTTCCCTCGTGGCCTTTCAAGATCGATCGCGGCTGGCGGGTTCTCTTGACGACATCCCAGATGTAGATGTCGTTGTCGGCACAAGCGGCGGCCAGGAGCTTGCTCTGGGGATGCCAGGCGATCCCGCGCACTTCGGCGGGATGAGGAAATCGCACGACCGTGCCGGTCACCAGGTCCCGTACCCAAACCTCGGCGGGCTTCCAGCACGAGGCGGCCAAAGCCCGGCCATCGGGGCTGAAAGCAACTCGGTACGGGACCGGCCCCATAGGTAGACGCTCGACCATTCCGCCTGGTGAAAGGTCGCGGATTTCAATCGGCCCCTCGAGGTAGACGAGAGCGATCCGCCGGCCGTCCGGGCTGAAGTCCCAGGCGTAGGGCTTTTTTTCAGGGTCCCCTGTCAAAACGGTCGCTCCACTGTTCGTGTCCCAGATGCGGCACTCCGGCGCGATGAGATCGTCGTCCGCTGGATGGAACCGGGCGGCCAGGAACTGGCCGTTCGGGCTGAACTGGAGCGCCCACGCGGGTCTTCCGGGGTTCGAGAGCCGAAGGAGATGACGATTGTCGGCCACCCGGCGAATTTCGATGCCTCCTGCCGGGTCACCCACGGCGTAGCGCTCCAGCGCGGAGTCGAACGCGAGCGTGCTCGTGACGGCTAGGCCCACGTCCTGTTGTTGCGCCAGCCGGATGTCGACCGATGCCATGGCGGCAATAGCCTCATCGCGCAGCTCCAGCGACGGGCGAATCCTTGCAGCCTTGGCCAGGGCGCTCAAGCCGTCAAAGCTCCGGCCGGGCACGTCTCTGCCCCGGCTGGCTCGCGCCTGCGCCATGTAGGATGTCCACAGCTCTTCCCTGAGCCGGTAGGCGGCCAGGGTCGCTCCCACGGCGATCAGCACCAGCAGAACGGCCACCGAGATCGTGAGTGCAGCCTGGGTCGGCTTGCGCCGCCACCAGAGGCGGGCGCGCCCGAGCGGACCCACCCGGCGCGCATTGATCGGTCGATGACTCAAAAATCGGCGCAGGTCCTCGGCCAGCGCCGCGGCGTCGGCGTACCGATCTCCGGGCTCCTTTCGCAGGCACTTCAGGCAGATCGTCTCGAGGTCGCGCGGAATGCGCGGCTGCCAGCGAGACGGCGCAATCGGTTCATCGTTCAAGACCAGCAACACGGTGTCGAGCTGGGTCTCGGCGTGGAACGGTGGCCGGCCCGCGAGCAGCTCGTAGAGGATGGCTCCCAGCCCGTAGACGTCCGTCGCCGCGCCGACGAGCGTCGTGCGCCCTCGCGCCTGCTCGGGCGCCATGTAGCTGGGAGTGCCCATGAGCTCGCCGCTGCGGGTCGGACCGGACCCGTCGGCTAGCTGCTTGGCCAGGCCGAAATCCGTGATCTTGAGCACGCCGCCTGAGGTCATGAGGATGTTGGCCGGCTTCAGGTCGCGGTGAATCACCCCACGCTCGTTGGCCACGTGAACGGCCCGTGCGAGCGTCTCGACGAGATGCGCGGCGTGGCGAGCCTGGAGTGCAATGCCCGAGAATTTCTGTGCCAGGCTCTCGCCGTCGACATACTCCAGGGCAAAGAAGGGCCGTCCGTCCTGCTCGCCGACTTCGTGAATCTGAATGATGTTGGGATGCTGGATTCGCGCCAGCAATTCCCCCTCTCTCCGGAATCGGGCCAGGTGTTCCGCGCCGGCGTGTTCGCCCGCCAGGATCACCTTGAGCGCCACCAGCCGGTCGAGACGAATCTGTCGCGCCTTGTACACAACCCCCATCCCGCCGCGCCCCAGCTCACCGAGGAGCTCATAGCCTTCCACGCTCAGCGTGTGCGGGTTCCGTCGGGGCGAAGAATCCGATCTTTCTTCTGGCGAGGCCGTCGCGTGAGCCGGGTCGCCGTCTTTGGTCGAAGCAAGTGCGCGGTGCAGCTCGAATTGCCGGCGAAGCGCGGCTCGAACTCGGGGAACCGAGCGACGTATTCCTCCGGCGGCGCAGTCTCTCCCATCTGCTCCCGGACGAGGAATTCGCCGTAAACAAGATCGAGCCGCGTTCTCATCGCTTCGCAGGTCCTGGCGCAGATCCAGATAGGTTTCGGCCGGTACTCGCTCACCGGCGAGCCAGCGGTCCCAGAGATCGGCGGAAAGAACCGCCACGGCCTGGGCGATCGAAAGCGATTCGATCCCGGTCGATAGATCGCGGAGGTCGCGACGGGACGACCGCCCCCGAACGGCGCGCAGCCGCCGCGACGGCTCCGGGTCGAGGCCCGGCGCCGCGCGTGATCTCGGTCGATTCCGGCCGGCTTTACCCATCGCTCTCCTAGTCGAGGCCAAGCTCCCGGGCGGCGCGGTCGGCAGCGCGGGTGAATTGTTTCCGACGTGCGTTGGCACTGCCACCGAGCTCGGCGGCGATCTCCGACCATTCGTGCCCTTCCGATCGCCGGTCGACGATGATTCGCTCCTCGGGAGTCAATCGATCGCGGAACGCCTGGAGCAGCTCGGCGCCGGCGACGATCTCGCTCGGGCCAGGTCCATCGCTCAGCGTTTCCAGCTCCGCCGAGGCGATCGACTCGGTTCGCCGGTCGTCGCGCCTTTGGGTGCGCAACCGGCGCACCTGACGCACCACCTTGTTTCGTGTCATGGTCATGAGCAAGCGAATCAGCTCGTCGGGCCGATTGAGCTCGAATTGTCCCGACGCCACGCGTACGAAGAAGCTGCCCAGCACGGACTGAGAGATGTCCATCGAGTCGAGCACACGGCGCAGCCTGGGGTCATGCAATCGAACACGCACCTCGCGCCGGATCTCGGGTTCATACTGCTCTACGATCTCAGCGGCGGCACGCTGCTCTCCGGAGCGCACGCGGCTTATCAGATCGGCGAACGCCAGGTCATTGGACACGCCCTTGCTCCCGAATGAGAGCGGAAGCACACCGGAAGTGGACTGAAACGCATCCTATCGCGTGGTGCCCGTCAAGTCTAAGTAATTCCGGTAGCCCGTTGCCGAAACACCTCGATTCACGCCGCGAGATCGATGCTTGCCCACCCGTGCTGGCGACGCGCGCCAAAAACTCTCAATCAGATTGTGGCCGTTCGGCAAACGAAAGGCGATGAGGCTTGTAGGAGAAAAGAAAGTTCCGCGTCGCACGTGGCGACCAAAAGAGTCCAGGCACGGGAGATCGATGATGTTGACCAGGACAGGTTGGCTTGCGCTCGCGACGGCGGTGCTTTGTATCGGATTGGGTGGCTGCCCAGCCGAAGCCGGCGGCATCGTAATCAGCACACCGGCGGGGCTCAGCCCCGGAGACTCGTTCCGCATCGTTTTCGTCACCGACGCACTCAATGCCGGAACCTCGTCCTCAATCGGTGACTACAATTCCTTCGTAAGTACCGACGCCACGAGCGAGGCTGCCGGCGGCCTGGTGACGTATAACGGTGTCGCGCTCACGTGGTCCGCGATCGTATCGACCACTTCGACAGACGCGATCCCGAACGTGGGAGTTTCGGGTGCGCCAGTCTACCTGGCCGGCGGCACGCTGGTCACGAGCTCCGATTCGTCTAGTGGTCTATGGTCGGGTTCGCTTAGCAATCCCATCAACCAAGATCTCAAGGGCACCGTCTTGAACGACACGGGTGTTTGGACAGGCACACTTACATCCGGCACGGGCGCCCCAGCCCATCAGCTCGGGAACTCCTCGGTCGAAATCGGTTCGACCGGCTCCGAGAACAGCAGTTGGGTAGCCGCCTTCCCGTTCCCGACGGGGCTCGAAGACCTTGCAATCTATGGGATCTCGCAGGTGCTCATCGTTCCGATCAGCGTGCCCGAGCCTTCAACACTGGTGATGGCGGGAACGGTGATCGGGGCTGGCTGCGCTTTCGGTTGGTCGCGCAGACGCAGGACAGAGCGGCGTCAGAGGAATGGTTGAGCAGTCACGGTAGTTGCTTGCCCGCCGCGATCTTGCTTGATGCGCAGATTTCGTCACACGGTGATGAGTGGCTTGATGTCCCTCATCTTCGCGGGGCCGATTCCGTCGACGGTCTCAAGGTCATCCACGGTTTTGAAGGGCCGTTTTGCAATGATCAAATCGGCGGTCGCGGGGCCGACTCCGGGCAAAGTCGTGAGCGTCGCCGCGGCGGCCGTGTTGATATTGATCAAACCAGCGACCGTGGACTGGGCGAGTGGGCTGAGTGGAACGATGACATCACCTTTGTCGTCGAGCATCAGTGTGAACGCGACCGGCGTGTCGTTGCCGTAGGCCGCGGGCAGCTTGGACAGGATGTACCGGATCACGCTCAGGTCTTCGGCCGTTTGTTTGTCTTCGAGCTCAATGCTATCGGGGTCGTCCTTGCCGGCATACTTCCCCTTCAGCGTGACGTCAAACACTCGTGAGTTGAGGCCGAAATCCAGGAAATCCACTGAGCTGACGTCGAATTCTTTGGGCACGGATTGGCCTCCGATCGAGTCGAAACGGACGGCGAAGTGGGATCCAACGGCGTCACTTGCTCAAGAGCTGCAACTGATTGAGGCGGAGCAGCTCGGTTTGCGTCCGGATCGAGCCAAGCGTGTCGTCCATCGCGGGCGCAGTGGGCTTGTAGTGGTAGAGCTCGATCCTCACGACCCGGCCCGCGAGGGCCTCTGCAACCTCGGCGGGAAGGAACGGAGCGGACGGCAGGTAGTCTTTATCCTCTCTCTCCTTGTTCGACTGGTCTGTCGGGTCGAAGATGTAGCGGATCTTTAGCGTACGAGTAAGGGAACCGTTCTTGTATTCATCATCCTTCTTGTCTTTGTACTGGCGCTGTACATCCGCGGGAAGATCAAGCAAGCGGGTTTCGACCAGCTTGAACCGCCACTCGCGGCCTTTGATCACGGCGGTCATCCAGCCGCGGTCGTTCGGCACACCATCGTCTTTGGGAAGAACGCCGGTAACCCCGAGCGTGATCGCCACTGTGCCACCCTTGGGGGGTGTGCCTGATGGTGGCACGATGTCTGTTGCACCGGTGACGGTCGCCTCATAGTAAGCCGCGGAATCGCTCGGGTCGGTGCGGACGCCGTTGGTCCTGAGTGCCACCTCCATGAACTCGTTTCGATACTCCACGGGCACCCAGTAGAACTGTTTTCCGGACTGGCGCACGATGTGCGCAGCCCCCGCCGGCGGCGGATCGCAGGAGTCGATCAAACGGCCGGGACGCTCGACAAAGTTGACGTAGGCCAGGTACAACGCGGAATTGTCGACGACCGGGTTGGCCGTCACCGTGAGCTGATTGATTTGCGACGCGTTCACTCCGTAGTTGAACGTCTGGGATGCAACGCGCACAAGCGAGCCACCAGCCGTCGTCATAGTCGGCTTCACAAACGTCGAGGTGCGGGTGCCGGTCGGTCCCCCACCGACGCTTGCGGTACCCGAGTGCGTCACCGTGCCGGTGATGTTCGTGAAGTCAAGATGAAGCAAGGGCATGCGATTCCTGGCGCGGATCAAGTTGTCCATCAACTGATCCTCTTGCATCTCGAGCAGCACCTGGCGGAACTGGTTCTGGTCTTTGCCGAGCTGCTGCGAGCGACAACCGCCATTCAAAGCCATAATGACGCCGATAATGGCGCAATTCGCAGTGACTCGTATCATTTCGCTAACTCCTGCGCCGAGGGCCAGAACCTCGACGCGTTTGTCATCGTCATCCGCAGGGGCGACATGCAGGGCTTTTTTGATTATCCCGGATTTGACGGATCCGAGTTCCAATCCGGCGGCGGCCGCATCCAGGTGGGATTCGGATATGGTGACCGCTTCAGGAGCACCGACGCGCCAAACGGGTGATCGTATTCGAACCGTGCAGCGGCCGAAATGATTCAGTGCTAGCCCGCTTTGAGCTGCGAGGAACAACGCGACGTTCACCTTCGACCTCGCAAACCGGGCTCAGGCCTATCGATGCTGGGCCGTGGCCGTGTCCTTTCCATCGTCTCCATGCTGCCACGCGCTTCAGGCCGCTAGCGGTCGTTTCTCTGAAGTGATAAAGTCAAGAAGTCGAGGCGACGACACTCCGCGCCCGGGCTCGGCAAGCAACGACGCCCAGGCGATGGACTTCACGACCCCGCCCTGCCCCCGCCGCATCCCCCCCAATTTGGGTCTTCGCCCAGGAGGCTCGTCCTGCACCCCGATTTCCGACTCATTGCTCGCTCGGCTGCGCTCTTCCTCGTGATGGCTGCGCTCGCACTGCCGTCGACGCGAGCGTCGGAATCATCCACGGACGATGCCGAGTTCTTCGAGACGCGCATACGCCCGCTTCTGGTCGAGAAATGCTGGCCGTGCCACGGCGACACAGCGAAGATCAAAGGCGGACTCAGGCTGACCTCGCGCGCGAACATTCTCACAGGCGGAGACAGCGGCCCCGCCGCGATTGCCGGCGATTCTGCCGCCAGCCTGCTGGTCCAGGCCCTCCGCTATGACCAGGAAACCAAGATGCCGCCCAAGGGCAAGCTGCCCGAGCGCGAGATCGACGCCCTGTCGCGTTGGGTCGCGATGAAACTCCCCTGGCCTGAGACGAAGGAGGCGACGTCAGGTCGAACCGTGGCGGCCACCCCGCGGGACACCGAATCCCCGCCTCGATTCTGGTCCTTCGAGCCCGTCAAGCCCGTTGCCGTGCCGGCCGGCCGCGTCTCCTCGCACACCCAACCGCCCATCGATCGCTTCCTCCTGGCCGAGCTTCAGAAGAATGGGCTCGAACCCGCTGTGCCCGCCGACCGGCGCACCCTGATCCGGCGCGCCACGTTCGACCTGACCGGCCTGCCGCCTGCTCCGGAAGAGATCGACGCCTTCCTCGCCGATCAATCGCCCGACGCGTTTGCGCGCGTCGTCGATCGCTTGCTCGCCTCGCCGCGATATGGCGAGCGCTGGGGCCGGCACTGGCTCGACGTCGTCCGCTACGCCGACGCTCGCGACCTGATCCAGTTGCCCGCCGATAGCGATTTCCGCGAATCGTGGCGCTACCGCGACTGGGTTATCTCGGCATTCAACCGTGATCTGCCCTACACCGACTTCATCCGCCACCAGGTCGCCGGCGACTTGCTGCCACCGCCCTGCCCCGGCGGCATCAACAAGGACGGACTCATCGCCACCGGAATGCTGGCGATCGCCGATTTCGTGCCGGGCGACGTCGACAAGGACCAGATGATCGCCGACTACGTGAACGACCAGATCGACGTTGTCTCCAAGGCCTTTCTCGGCATCTCGATCGCCTGCGCACGCTGCCACGACCACAAGTTCGACCCGATCTCGACCGAGGATTACTACGCTCTGGCCGGTATCTTCTTCAGTACCCGACTCATCCCGGCGCCCGTGCCGGGCAACACGCCGCTCGTGCGCGTTCCTCTGCTTTCGCTCGACGAGCTGAAAACAATCGAGGCCCAGGACGCCGCCGACAAGCGCCGACAAGCGAAGCTCGAGCAGCAGCTCCCCGACTCGGCGGACCATGCCTACGTCGCCTTCCTTCGCCGTTTGATAACGGAAAAAATACCAATATATCTAAGTTCAGCCAGCGAATACCGCGCTGGAAAAGCAAAGAAATCCCTCACGGCTCTGGCCAGGCAGAAAAACCTGAACGAGAAACTCCTGGCGGGCTTTGTCGACTACCTTGGCCGGGTCGCGGCGCAGCCCGCCATCGACCGGCACAAAACGCTGCGAGACGCGGCGGCCGGATTGCTCGTTGGCTCGCGGCTCCAGGAAGCGGCGGCGACGCTGGGGCGAGAGCTTGCCGCAGAAGGCGCTCGCCAGGCGAAGGAGCTCGATCTTTCACCCGGGGAACGATCGTTGCACGATGCGTGCTTGATCAGCTTGAGGGCCGATGACCGTCACCTGCTGGCCGGGGGCGACGGCCGCGTCCTGGTCTGGCCCAACCGGAGTTTGCTGCCGTCTGATGCCAGGCCGGTGAGTCCATCGCACGGCCCACTCAAGACGACCGTCATCATCAATGGCCAACCGCGACCGGTGCTCAAGTTTGACGGAGAGTCGCTTCTGGCCTTCCCGCGCCGGATACCCGCGGCGGGCAGCCTCTTTGTGATCTTCCGGGCCGACGCCCAGGCCCGATCGGGCCATCGCCTGCTCGGCTGGGAAGATGCCGATACCGGCAAGCACGGGCTCGGCCTGATGCTCGAGACCGGCGGCCGGCTGCACGCGATCCTCCGCAACGACGGTCGCTCAGGCGACCTGGTCGATACAAGAAAAACCGATGGTCTGGAGCTGGTGTCCGTCACCTGGGGCTCGCAGGGCGTCACGCTCCACCGCAACGGAGCAGCCGCCGGCGCGGGCAAGGGAGTCGACGCGCTTTCTGCTGATCCAGCCATCGCGGCTCTCTGCCTGGGTGGGCCTGGCTCAGGCGCCAGCCCGCGCTTCCAAGGTGAGCTTGCCGAATTGCGCGTTTACATCCGTCAGCTTGCGGATGCCGAGCGCAAGCAGGTGGAAGCTGAGCTGCACGCACGGTGGCTCGACCCCTCTGGATCAGAGCCCGCGCGGATCGACGCCGTAAACGAACTCTACGACGAATTGCTGTCGGCCCGCGGTCCCTTCTGGCTGCCCGCCGGCGAGCGGCTCGGCATGCTTTCGGCCGGCGAGCGATCGCGACTGGAAAGCATGAGACGAGAGCTGGACATCCTCAAGAAGAAGAAGCCGCGCGACATTCCGCGCGCCGTCGTCGTGCAGGACGGCGGTCCCAAGGGCACGCGCCACGAGGGTTTCAAGGACGCCCCGGTCTTCGTCCGCGGCAACTCGAAACGGCTGGGAAAACCAGTGCGACGTGGCGTGCCCAGGAGCTTGCAGGCCAGGCATGAGCCGCCGCTCGGGATTACCCGGGGAAGCGGCCGGCTCGAGCTCGCGGATTGGCTCGCGCGTAGCGACAACCCGCTTACGGGCCGCGTCATGGTCAACCGGATCTGGCAGCACCACTTCGGAGAGGCCCTGGTTCGCACGCCCAATGACTTCGGCCATCGGGGAGAGAGCCCGTCCAACCCTGCCCTCCTCGACTGGCTCACCGCGCGGTTCGTCGAAACGGGGTGGTCAGTCAAGGCAATGCAGCGATTGATCATGTTATCGTCGGCTTATCAACAATGCAGCCGCGCCTTGCCCGATGCACTGGCCAGAGACCCGGAGAATCGTCTCTTCGGGCGGGCGAAAGGCGGCGGCTCGACGCGGAATCGATTCGTGACAGTCTGCTGGCCGTGGCCGGGAGGCTGGGGGGCAGCATGGGCGGGCCATCCTTCGCGGATCTGGCCGCTCCACGACGCACCGTGTATCTTCAATCCGTCCGCACCGGCCCGGGGGCGACCGATTTCGGACGCGTCTTCGACCGGGCCGATCCGGGCTCGATCGTCGGCGAACGAGGTGAGTCGATCGTGGCCCCGCAGGCCCTCTTTTTCCTGAATGACCCGTTCGTGACTGAGATGGCCCGAGCGCTCGCGACGAGGATCGCAAGCGAAGAACCCGCGGCCGGCGAGCCAAGAATCCGGCGACTTTATGCTCTCGCTCTCGGTCGGCCCCCTGCATCGCGAGAGCTCGACATCGGCTTGCGATTCCTGGCGGCCGAAGGCGGCGCTCAGGGATGGGAACGCTACTGCCAGTTGATCGTTTGCCAGAACGAGTTTCTTTATATAGACTGACGCCTGCGCAAGGGGAGTGGTCATGATACACGGCGACATCCTCAGAGCCTTAGCGAGCCGGCGCGAGATCCTGCGTCGGGCCGGCGCCGGATTCGGCTCGGTGGCGCTGGCGGCTCTGCTGGGCGATCAGGCGGTAGCTGCGCCGCCCACGGGGGAGCCTGTTGCATCTCGAGCGGCGCACATCGTTCCGCGGGCTCGCCGCGTGATCTTCCTGTTCATGCCGGGCGGCCCTTCGCAGGTCGACACATTTGACCCCAAGCCGCGGCTGGCTCGAGACAACGGCAAGCCTTCACCGAAGGCGTATCTTGGCCAGACGCGAAAGCTGCTCCAGTCACCCTGGAAGTTTCGCAAGCACGGCGAGTCGGGCCTGGATGTGAGCGAATTGTTTCCACACGTCGGCTCGTGTGCCGATTCGCTGTGCGTGATTCGCTCGATGGTCGGCGACGACGTCAACCACCCCGGCGGCTGCCTGTTGATGAATACGGGCGAGCGGGTGGCCACGCGCCCGAGCCTGGGTGCCTGGGTGACCTACGGCCTCGGAACCGAGAATCAGAACCTGCCCGGCTTCATCGCGATCGGGCCCGGGCCGCTCATCGAGGGGGCGCGCGAGTACGGCGCCGCGTTTCTTCCGGCCGCGTATCAGGGCACGTTTGTTTCGGACCTGAAAAATCCGATTCGCAACCTCAAGAACACAAGCGTGGGCCCCGAGCGCCAGCGCGCCCTGCTCGACGCGCTGCGCCAGCTCAATGAGATGGATCTCGAGAGCCGCCCGGATGACAGCCGGCTTCGTGCGCGGATCGAGTCGTTCGAGCTTGCGTTTCGCATGCAGCGCGAAGCTCCGGACGCGTTTGACCTGGGTCGCGAGAGCGACGCGACGAAACGGCTCTACGGGATCGATCAGGGGCCGACCGACGTCTTCGGCCGCCAGTGTCTGCTGGCGCGTCGCCTGGTGGAGCGAGGCGTTCGATTCGTGCAGCTTTACCACACCAGCGGCGGCTTCCAGCCCTGGGACCAACACGGCGATCTAAAGGGCGGCCACGCCCGCAACGCAATCGCGACGGATCGGCCGATCGCCGGATTGCTCATGGACCTGAAAGCCCGCGGCCTGCTCGATGAGACGCTGGTGATCTGGGGCGGCGAATTCGGTCGAACGCCGGCCGCCGAAGGAACCGACGGCCGCGACCACCACCCTTATGGCTTCACCATGTGGCTCGCCGGCGGCGGCGTTCGCGGCGGGATGACATATGGATCAACCGATGAATTCGGCTGGGACGCGGTTGAAGACCGCGTGCATATTCACGACCTCCATGCCACGATCTTGCATTTGCTGGGGCTCGACCACGAGAAACTGACATACCGGCACTCCGGGCGCGACTACCGCTTGACCGACGTCTATGGCAACGTGGTCAAGGCCGTGCTCGCCTGAGCTGAGCTGCGTGGTGAGGCTTGCTACGGGGATGTGTCTTCTTTGAGAAAGGGTTGACTGTGTTTCAATCGAGTTCGATCGAACATTGGCGCAAAAGTGAGGCCCCGCGGATGAGTGAGCCGAGCAATCGAGTTTTCCTCGCGGCATTCAACGTCCGGGGTTTTGCGGCAGTGCTGGCGCTCGATCGTGCCCCTTTTATTCAGCGTCACCGCCCATGCGGCCGACCCCTGGATCGTCTTCGAAGGCACGGATGGGCCGGGCAAGGGGAAGCACATCGTCCTGGTAAGCGGCGACGAGGAATATCGCTCCGAGGAAGCGCTTCCTCAACTGGCCAAGATCCTGGCCAAGCGTCATGGCTTCAAGTGCACCGTGCTCTTCGCGATTGGCGAGGACGGCACGATTCGCCCAGATCGGAACGACAACATCCCCGGGCTCGAGTCGCTGCGCTCTGCCGATCTGATGATCATCGCCACGAGGTTCCGGAACCTTCCGGATGACCAGATGAAGGAAGTGGTCGATTACGTTGAGTCAGGCCGCCCGATCATCGGCATGCGCACCGCGACGCACGCCTTCAACCTGAAAGGCAAGACCTACGCAAAATTCACGTGGAACAACAAGGAATGGGACGGCGGGTTTGGCCGGCAGGTGCTGGGCGAAACATGGGTGAGCCACCACGGGAACCACGGTAAGCAGAGCACTCGCGGGATCATCGCGCCGGAGGCGAAGGGCCACGCGATTGTGCGCGGCATCAAGGACGGCGACATCTGGGGCCCGACCGACGTCTATGAAGCCCACCCTCCCTCGGACTGCACGCCGATCGTGCTGGGACAGGTGCTTGAAGGGATGAAGTCCGCTGACGAGCCCGTCGAGGGCAAGAAGAACAATCCGATGATGCCTGTTGCCTGGCTCAAGACATACAAAGGTCAAGGCGCCGAGCCGGCGCGCATCTTCACGACGACGATGGGCGCGGCGACCGACCTCGAAAGCGAGGGCACTTCGCCGACTGCTCGTGAACGCGGCTTACTGGGCCGTCGGGCTCGAGGATAAGATCTCGGAAAGCAGCGATGTCACGCTTGTGGGTGAATATCATCCGACGCCGTTCGGCTTCGGGGGGTTCCAGAAGGGAATGAAGCCGGAGGATTACGCGAAGGGTTATCAGTGAGAGTATGGCGAATCCGAGATTTCAGCTCACGATCTGGCAGTTGATCAAGCTCGTCATATTCGGCGGAGTCGTTGCTGCACTTCTCCGCTCAGACCTTGATTGGCTGTCAAGCGAGATTTGCTTCGCCGGTGCCGTAGTAGCGATCATCTATGAAACACAGGCAAGGAAAACGTCGCACGCGTGGCCCTCGATCGTAGCATGGCTCGTCTGGGTGAGCATTGCTGTCATTTATGGAATCGCGTTGTACATCGGTCCAGTATCAATCCGGTTCCGGATGGCCGCGCCCTCGCTTCTGATCGCCGCTACCCCCGACTCGTTCCGGCGATGGCTGTCCTCCAGTGCACGGCGGTTGATCTACAGTGCACGGCGGTTGATCTACTCCTTGTATCCACCCTATTTGACGGATGAATCGTGCGGTCACATTGGGTGGAGGGGGTACGAAGAGGTATCGGTGGATCGACGGCGCGATGGATGATGGAATCAAATGGTGAAGAATCGTCAGGCTAAAGCCTGACCTACTTCGCGCCGTTGCGTTCGGCGGTGGCGGATGCGCGGTGGGGGAGCGCTCGGCCGCCTGTGCGCACGCAGTCGCGCGATTGATGGCGGCGTCCAGTGAGGTCATATCGATCGGCTTCGTGAGATGCTCGACGAAGCCGGCCTCGTGGCTATTGCGGCGGTCTCCCTCGGCGCCAAAGCCGCTCACGGCGATGCCTGGAATTATTGTTTCGTGGCGCCGATATCCGCACGCTTTTTATGGCACACTCGGCACGCAGCCGATAGATCCAGTGGAGCCGACTTCGACCGCGGGGTAGGAGAACGATTGCTTCGTCTTTTTGTGTGATTGGAAGGCTCAAAACCGATCATCCGGTACCCGACAATGGACAATCGTCACCACTCTGGCTGCGGGGCGGCCGCGAAGGCCCGGCTTAAACGGACAGGAGCGTCGAAGCGCCGACCCCACAGGGCATTACTGGTTCGGCCTGCTGAATCGTGCCGTGAAGGAAGATCACGATTGGCGCGGCGAGGCACCCGATCTCGCGGCGAACGAAGTTCTTGCCTGGGCTGACGCCTTCTTGGATCGTACCGGCGATTGGCCGAGCTGCGATTCGGGGCCGATTCCCGAGGCCCCTGGCGAGACCTGGCTCTTGGTGGCCGCTGCGCTGGCCTTGGGCCTCCGGGGCTTCCCTCCCGGCGGCTCGATTCCCCGTTTCCTGGACGAGCACCGCGGACGATACAACTGCAAGGACCAAAAGTTCACGGTGAACGCAGGTCCTGGCCTGGGCCGATGCCTGGTACGCACGAACGGGGGACTGGCCGTCGTCACTGTCCGGCGACATTCCGGATTCGGGCGGCGTCAACTGGCACAACGTGGACTCCGCGCTGAACTTCGGACGGGGCATGCTCCCGGGCGGTACTTCCCTGTCGCGCTTCCTGGCCAGCAAGCGCGGCATGGTTCGGCACCCGCCGTTCACCGAGGAACAGATCCTCGCCTGGGCCGACGCTCATCATCGGCGGACCGGAAAATGGCCCATTGCCGAGTCCGGTCCCATTGCGGACGCGCCCGACGAGACCTGGATCGCGGTCAATTCGGCGCTCATGCGTGGATCTCGCGGTCTCCCCGGTGGCTCGTCGCTCGCGCAACTGCTTGTCGCGCGGCGGCGAGTGAGATGCCCGCACTACTCTCCGCGGCTCACGATTGCTCAAATACTCGCCTGGGCCGATCGATTCCACGAACGAACCGGGCGATGGCCCAATTGCGATTCCGGCCCTGTTCTGGAGGCGCCCGGCGAGCATTGGGGGGCATTGACGTACAGCATCTCTCAAGGACGTCGCGGGCTTCCGGGGGGTTCGACGCTCACGCAGTTATTGATCGAACACCGCGGAATCCGAAGCATGGGCTATGCTCCACCGCTCGAGATTCCCAAGATCCTCGCCTGGGCCGATGCCTTTCACGCCCGCGAAGGCCGATGGCCAAACGAACGTTCCGGCGCCATCCCCGAGTCTCCCGGTGAAACGTGGGGCACTGTCTGCTACGCCCTCAAGAAGGGCCACCGCAGCCTCCTCGGCGGTTTGACCCTCGCTGGCCTGTGCGATCAGGGCGGCGGTGAACCCGCAGCACCACGGGCACGACGCATGATAGCCCAAAATGAGACTCAACCTCGTCAGGGATTGGCCGGCTAAAGCCTGACTTACTTCACGCCGTTGCGTTCGGATTCCAACCGACGCGCGCGTCGAGTGGACGGTCGATCTCTGCGCAGGCGGTCGCGCGCTTGATGGCGGCGTCGAGCGAGGGCATATCGATCGGCTTCGTGAGATGCTCGACGAAGCCAGCCTCGTGGCTGCTGCGCCGGTCTTCTTCGGCGCCGAAGCCGCTCACGGCGATGCCCGGAATTCTTCCTCCGGCCCTCAGCTCGCGCATCAGGTCCATTCCGTCGCCGTCGGGCAGGTCGATATCGGAGAGCAGCAGCTCGAACGGTGCCTGGGCCTCGTTCACGGCGGCACGGGCCGCGGCGACAGAATCGGCTGTTACGACTTCGTGGCCGCGACGCCTCAGAACGGTCGACAGATACCGCAGGGTATCGGCGTTGTCGTCAACGAGCAAGATGCGCAGGCCGGACGGGCTGGTTGGATCGGATCGCGATCCGGAGGGTGCGAGTGCAGAACGCTCTGGCACCCGCACAACGGGAGCGGGCACCGTGGCCAGCTCGAGGCGAAAGGTTGAGCCGCGGCCGCGGCCCTCGCTCGACGCCGTGAGCCGCCCGCCGAAGGCTTCAGCGAGCGATCGGCTGATCGCCAGCCCCAGACCCAGTCCGCCGGACCGGCCGCGAAGGTCGTCGTGATACTGCTCGAACGCCTCAAAGATTCGCGGTAGCACGGATGCCTCGATGCCGATTCCGGTGTCCTCGAAGTCGACGACGATTCGCTCGGGCAGACTCTCCCCGTCACCGGCTTTGGCCCGGATGTTCGTGGTGCGAATCGTGAGCCTGCCGTTCGCCGGTGTGAACTTCACGGCGTTCCGGATCAGATTCCAAAAAATCTGCAAGAGCCGCGCGTCGTCTGCGCTGACATGGTGACGCGCCGCGGCCAGCTCGGTGACCACTTCCAGGCCGGCCAGGAACGTCTCGTCGCGGCAAATCTCGATCGCTCGCTTGACGGTTTCATGAATGTCGATGATCTCGTATTCGAGGCGCATCCGCCCGCGGCTGAACCGCGAAAGGTCGAGCAGGTCGTCGATCAGACGCGCTTCCAGCTCGATGTTCCTGCGGATCATTTCCAGGGTCAGCCGCAGCTCGGGGCCGGGATTCGACTCGAGCAGGGATGAGACTCCGAAGAGCACGGGGGTGAGCGGTGTGCGCAGCTCGTGGCTGAGCACTGCGAGAAACCGGTCCCTGGCCTGGCACGCCGCCTCGGCCACCTCCTTGGCCTTGCGCAGCTCTTCCTCAGCGAGCTTCCGCTCGGTGACGTCCGTGACCATGAGCAGAATTCCGCCGCGTGTACTCTCGGAAGGCGCCGGGCTTTTGCCATCGGCGGGAAGCTCGTCCTGGCCGATCGCGCGCGCCGTGGCGACGACGTCCCGGACCGTGCCGTCTGCGAGCGCGAAGCCGAAGCTCGCGAGCCGTCGCGCCACTGGCGATTTCTGACCAGCTTTCCGGCGCACTCTCGCGATCCAGGAGAAACTCGGAGAGCGGCCGGCCGATGAGTTCGTCCGCGGGCACACCGAGCATTTCGCCCAGGCGCGGGTTCGCATAGCTCGTCACGCCATCCGGTTCGAATACCCAGATGCCCTCGCCGGCCGTTTCAACCAGTCGGCGATAACGCCGCTCGCTGCGGCGCAGTTCTTGCTCCCTCATCTGCGCACGGTAGCGGAACGCGTGGATCCCTGCGAACAATCCCGTGATCAGGAGTGCGAGCGACGCGAATCGAACAGACCGCGTCAGCAGGCTTGCCAGATCTCCCGGCGCGTCGTTGGCCGCGACAATTGCGAGCAGCCCCAGCACGGTTGCAAATAGCCCGGGCCATAGCCCGCCCAGCCAGGCTGCGGCCATGACGACCAGCACGAGCAAGAGCCGCACCGGCGGCGTGTCGCCCAGGAGCGGAGCCAGCCACCAATGGGAGAGGCCCGCGAGGACGACTCCCGCTGCGGCGATTCCGTAGCTCAGCACCAGCCGGCGCACCGGCACGTACATGCGCTTGACTCCGCCATTCGTTTCGAATGCGCCGCGAAAGTGTGTTACCGGGCGATCTTGTGCGGTCTCTTCGGTTCCGGAAAGGCATCTTCATATTACCAGCGGCCCTGCCGCGGGCCAATCGGTGCATCTCGCCCCATCGCGAAATCACATCAGGCCAGTGAGCGGGTTTCCCTCGTTGATCCTTAGTGGGCGGCCGATGGCGTCCTTGACGTAGGTCGCTGGGTCGATGCCGAGGGCGAGCAGAATGGTCGCTCCCAGGTCGTCGGGGCTGACGGGATCGCTCGCCGGATAGGCGGCCCAGCGGTCCGATGCTCCATACACGGCACCGCCGCGCACGCCGGCACCGGCCAGAACAGCCGAATAACAGTGCGGCCAGTGCTCGCGGCCGCTGTTGGCCCGATTGATGCGCGGGGTGCGTCCGAACTCGCCAACCCAGACGACCAGCGTCTCGTCGAGCAATCCGCGAGCGGCAAGGTCTTCGAGCAGCGCCGTAAAGCCCTGGTCGGCCGGCGGCATCAGGCGGTCTTTGAGTTGATTGAAGTTGTCGCCATGAGTATCCCAGAAGTTCTGGCCGTCGTTATGCCAGTTCACCGTCACCAAGCCGACGCCCGCCTCGATCAGCCGGCGCGCAAGCAACAGGCACTGGCCGTGGATGTGGCGGCCGTAGCGGTCGCGGAGCCTCGGGTCTTCGCGTTCGACCTCGAATGCGCCTCGTGCCTCGGACGAGACGAGAGCGTCCAGCGCGCACTGCTGGTGGCGGTCCCACGATTGCGGTGATATCTCCGCGCCGTGAGCCAGCGCAGCCAGCCGCTCGAACAGTGATCGGCGGCTCGCGAAGTGTTCGGGCGAGATTCCCACCGGCAGCCCCAGCCCCTGCACCTCGAATCCGTCCACATTCGGGTCGCCATCGACGTGGAATGGATCAAACGCCTTGCCCAGCCAGCCGGCGTCCTGGCCCGGAGCCTTGCCGCCGGGCGCCGCGGGATGCATGACAGTCCAGGGCATGTTCACTGCCGTGGGGATCGCGCCTGGCGTGGGGCGTAGCCGCGAGACGATGGCACCCAGATGCGGCCAGTCTCGCGGGGACGGGCCCGCGGCATCGGAAAACGGCGTAGGGGCCAGATGGCCAGTCAGCACGCGATGTGCCGTCGATAAGATGCGCGGGATCGTCGTGGCTCATCGACCGCACGATCGCCAGCCGGTGCACCTGCGAGGCCAGAAGCGGAAAATGCTCGCTGATCGAGATGCCGGGGATCGCTGTCGATATGGGCCGAAACGGGCCGCGAATGTCCTCGGGAGCTCCTGGCTTGAGGTCCCACGTATCGAGATGGCTCGGGCCGCCCCACATGAAGATCAAGATGCACGACTTGGCTCGACCAAACCCTGCGGTATTCGAGCCTGATGCCGCCTCGCGCCCGCAGCAAACCGGGCAAACCCAAACCCGCGAGCCCGATCGCGCCCGCCCGCAGCGTCGCGCGCGGGAGATTCCCATGCGACGGAATTGCAAGCAAGACGATGATGTTGGAGCGCGATCGCCTTTTGCCATTCCGTCCCCGTGCCGCAATTGTTCAACTTTTTATAAACAATCGTTCTACGGCAAAGTTTAACCCAACGGGGGTGGTGCGTCCAGGCGGTTTGTCACGTGCGTTCTCGACAGTGCGCACGAGCCATCGCTTCGCCATCACGGGCGGCCTTCAACAAAAAAGCCGATCGGGGATAAAATGGACCGCTTCGGGGCAGTACCTGTTGAGGGATCGAGAGCAAACCAAAATTGCGCAAGCGGAGCCCATCGGCATGACGCGTGCGGAAACGGGATCGGTGATCCGGCAGATCGAGTCGCTCTTCGACGGTGGATCGATCACCGGCCTCTCCGACAGGCAATTGCTGGAGCGGTTCAACACCCGGCGAGACGCAAGCCGGGAATCGGCGTTCGCGGCGCTCGTCACCCGGCATGGACCGATGGTCCTGCGTGTTTGCCGGCTGGTTTTGGGAGAGCGCCACCACGCCGAGGACGCGTTTCAGGCCGTCTTCCTCGTGCTCGCCCGCAAGGCAGACTCTTTGCGCGACCCTGACCTTCTGGGCGCCTGGCTCTACGGCGTGGCGATCCGCACGGCGCGGAAGGCCCACGCCCGGCACGCTCGCCTGCGCCGAATCGAGGAGAGCGAAGCGATGAATGGGCCGAGCCTGGATTCCAGCGTTCTGGTCGACTCGGAGGAGACAGTCGGCAGAGGATTCAGCGATCGCCCGCGAGGAGGCCATCACGCTGCACGACGAGATCGACCGGCTCCCACGACCATTCCGACTGCCCGTGCTGCTCTTCTACTTCGAGGACCTCACCCTCGACGAGGTAGCCCGGCGCCTGGGATGGCCGGCTGGGACCGTCCGCAGCCGGCTGGCCCGTGCGCGTGAGAAGCTGCGCCACCGGCTCAACCGCCGTGGCGTCGTGCTGCCGGGCGGCGCGATGGTGGCGATTCTCAGCCGCAGATCGACAGGGGCGTGCGTGGGCTCGGCGCTGTGCGATGCAACCACAAAAGCGGCGATTCGCTTCGCGGCCGGGGAGGCCGTCGCACCGTCCGTCGCAGTCCTCGCACAAGAAGTTCTGAACTCGATGCTCGCGAATAAACTGGTGATCACTGCCCTCTCGGTGCTGCTTCTCGGCGCCTTCGCCACCGGCGCGGTGCACTGGAATCATGCGCTGGGGGCCCGGGACTGGGCGCCATCACGCCGATCGCGCGACTGTCGCCATCGCCAGACAAGCCCGATCATCCGGCCCCGGCTCCCGGGCGGATGACCATCACGGGCAGCGTGCTCGATCCAGCCGGCAAGCCCCTGGCCGGCGTTCCGGTGGAGCTCCTGGGCCGGCGGCGTGGGCCGGCGGTTGCACGCAACGAGTGGCGTGCGCCGTACGCATTGCTCGGCCGCGGGACAACCGGCGCCCATGGCCAATTCCGCTTTGATGCCGCGCGCACGTCGCGCATCGGCTTCCTTCAAGTCCAGGCCGTAGCTCTGGCGCCGGGCTTCGGCCTCGCGTGGGCCGGGCCCAATCCGGACGCAGACGAACCCACGGGCGAGATCCGGCTGCGAGCCGAGGTGCCCATCCGAGGCAAGCTCATCGACTGGAACGGCGCGCCGGCCGGCGGGGTCGAGATGATCGTCAAGAGCCTCACTCGCCACGACCCGGGCCGCGGCGACGATTGGATGGGCGCGTTCCCGAGCGAGGAGATTCACAACTGGCCGCGCGCGGTCAAGACCGGCAGCGACGGCCGCTTCACACTCGCGGGAATCGGCCGCGACATGACGGTTTACCTCGATATCCGCGACCAGCGGTTCGCGGGCGAGACAATCCAGATTGACACGACTGATCCGGATCGCCTGAAGGATCTCCGATATGTTCTTCAACCCCCGACGATCGTCGAGGGACGCGCGCTCGCGGCCGACTCACGGGCGCCCATTCCGCACGCGAGCGTCAGCGTCGGCTCAAGCATCAATCCGTTCTGGAGCGGCGCGGGCCGACGGTTTCCGGCCGATCATGAGGGTCGATTCACGGCCAGCGTGTCGCCCGGCGGGTATTACAGCATCCGGGCGTACCCGCCCGAAGGCCAACCGTACCTCATCCCCGAACATCGATGGGAATGGAACAAGGGGTCCGTGAAGTCGGCCATGGATGTCAAGCTGCCGCGCGGAGTTTTGCTTCGGGGCAAAGTGGTCGAGCACGGAACCGGACGGGCTCTGGCCGGTGCCAGTGTGCAGTTCTTCGCTAACCCCCGCACGGACGACATCATCAGCGACTGGCAGGCCATCGTTGACAGCAAGAGCGATGGTTCGTTCCAGATCGCCGTGCCGCCCGGTAAGGGGCATTTGCTCGTCTTCGGCCCCACGCCGGACTACAAGTTTGAGGAGATTGGACGGGCGGAGCTCTGGTACGGCCGTGGCGGCGGGGACAGATACTATGCGCACGACATCATCGCGTATGACGTCAAGATCGATGATTCGCCGCGAGAGCTCGTCGCGGAGCTGCGGCGGGGCAAGACCGTGCGGGGCCGCGTGGTTGCGCCGGACGGCACGCCGGTTGAGTCGGCGGCGGTGATTTCGCGGCTCGAGGTCGAGGATGCTCATCCGACGGTGAGGAATGCCCCGTCGATCTACGCGCGCGATGGACGATTCGAGCTGCACGGGCTCGATCCTGATGAAAACGTGCAAGTGATCTTCTTCGACCCCGTTCATGAATGGGGAGCGACGGTCGAGCTTTCAGGCAAGCAGGCGGGCGATGATTTGCTAGTCCAGCTCAAGCCCAATGGCCGCGCCCGAGCGAGATTCGTCGGGCCAGACGGCCGGCCGATTGCCGGGTTTCACCTTGGATTCAACTTCGAGCTGATCGTCACGCCCGGGCCGCCGCGAAACAGTCGCAGGAGGGAAGACCGCGGCAAGCTGGCCGCCGACGCGGGCGACATGGTGAATATGGACCAGCGTCACTACCTGAATTTCCCCCCGGCCGACAGCGATGGCCGCGTCACGCTGCCTAACCTGATTCCGGGTGCCGTTTACCGAATCCTCGACTCTTCGACTACTGACGTGCCCGACAAGGGCGTGCAGGCCCGCAGGGACTTCAGCGTCAAGCCCGGCGAGGAGCTCGACCTGGGCGACGTCTTGATCGAGAAGCCGCATGGGTGACGAAGCTTCTTGGCCGCCGCGGGCAACTCTCGCGTCCGCTGTGGAGGGGTTCTCCGACGTCCGCGTAAGGCTGGCGGATGCACGAGCGTAGCGTGCACTGCGTGGGAAGACGCTCGCCTGTAACGGCTGGTTTCTGGTTGGCGCGGACACTCGCACGCGAGATGATGCGCGAACGTGGAACGGGTGACCTAGAGTTGATAGTTACCGCTTAAAGGTGGTGATGTGCCAGGCCAACCCTTTCCGAAACCCTTGCGGCCTTGGCCGCGGTTCAGCGTCCGCGGGCTGATCATCCTCGTGCTGATCATCGGCGGTTGGCTCGGGGTGTTCGTCCGCACGCGCCCGAATCCAGCGGGAGGCGGTAGCGTCGATTCAACGAGCCGGAGGCTGGGTCCATTACGACTGGCAACGACGCGGGGACCGCCAGTATGACCCTAACGCGAAGCCTGGTGGGCCTCGATGGCTGGTGGATCGCATCGGTGTCGATTTCTACAGCAGACCAGTTTATGTCTCGTTTTTGATGCAGAAACCGGACGATGCCGTCATGGTCCCGGTCGGACGGCTCGAACGATTGGAACTGACAGGCTCAACGGTGAGCGATCGGGGGCTCGCGCACGTCGAGGGACTCAGCCATCTCAGGCTGATTTCCCTCGCGGCGACCCCGGTGAGCGATAGCGGGCTGGCTCACCTGAAGAGCCTGATCGACTTGCGGTCACTCTCGCTCTTTCACACCCAGACTACCGACGTCGGGCTCCTTCACTTGCGAGACCTGAGCCGCCTCGACACATTGAATCTCGCGGGAACACGGATCAGTGATGCGGGGATGGCCCATCTAGAGGGATTCCAAAACCTGAAGTGGTTGGCGCTCTTCGATACGACGGTTAGCGATGACGGCCTGGCGCATCTGAAGAGGTTGACGAAGCTGGAACAGCTTTACCTCGATCGCACCAAGGTTTCGGATGCTGGGCTCGCTCACTTGAGGGGTCTGACCTCTCTGCAGAAGCTATCACTTGGTGGCATCGCCATCAGCGATTCCGGGCTCGCGCATCTGAAGGGACTGGCGGGGCTGAAGGACCTGCGTCTCTTCCATGCTAACGTGACGGACGCCGGTCTGAAGGAGCTCCAGCAAGCCCGCCCCCTGTTGCGGGTACTTCGTTGAGTTCTCGGCGGCTGGTCGAGTTGCGACGGCAGTATGCGGAGGCGGCCTCGAGACCGTGGCAGTTCGTCCTATCCGATCCGGCTCCGCCGTCCGACCGTCTCGAGCCGTAACGGCCGATGCATGCCGTGCGCCCGTCTCGGAGACCTGCGGTCACGCCGCGGGGCGGGGTCGGAGAACCGCGCCCAACAGAGAAGAAGTCCCCTCGCGGAGCGAAGGGCGACTATGGGGCGGGGTCGGAGAACCGCGCCCAACATTGCGGCTCAGCCGCGCTGGTGCAGTGATGGGTTCGGCGTCACAGACCTGGGTGCTCATCCTTCACTTCCCCAGTTGTCGCGACCGCGCGGCCATACTCCCGGTCCTTGATCCGAACGTCCACTCTCTCGTAATGGTGGGCGTCGTGATACGTCAGGTACCGCAGCCATTGCACCAAGTTGAAGACGCCGAGGAATGGGTCGGCCGCCACGACGTGACCGAGAAGCCGTTCGTCATGCGTGGTGTAGAAGTGCCGATGGGCAGCGTGTTCGTGCGCAGGCGCTTCGTGCAGGAAGCCCACGCTCACCGGCCGTCGCGGCGTGTACTTCGGCGACCAGAACCAGCCGATGTTCTTCGGGTAATTGGGACGTTTGCACGGGTCGTCGAGGTCAGCCTTGTACGGCCGATGGCGGAACGGCCGTGCGAAGATTGACGCCGGCCAGAAATAGACGCTCAGGAGCCGGCGCGAACAGCAGTTGTGGACGCGCGTATGGTCGAGATGCTCGCCGATGGACCAGACCCCGGGGCCGGGTCGGTACCACAACAGCGCATCCGGCAGTAGGCCTGATTCGTGGAAAATCGCTTCGCGTTGCTCGTCCAGCAGGTCCAGGTATCGCGTGATCGAGCTTGGCACAAGAGCACCTTGTCACAATGCGGCGGCGGAGCCAGCCGGCGGACTCTCTCAACGATCGTGTTGTTCGCTTCATATTGCTTTAGAAATCATCGCGCATCCCGGTGCCCGCGCCAACGATCGCTCAGGCTCGTGACCAAACTACCGCCCCCGCGATCAGCGCAGCCACGAGGAACTCGGCTGCGGCGATGACTCGCAGGCAAGTCTTGAATCTGGATTCGCCGGAGAGCTTACCGTCAAGGGCATCAAAATCCCCGGGAGGCACCGAGGCTCGGGTGCGGAGCCGAACGCGTGAAGAGAAGACCCAGGTCAGCCCAGCAAGCGCAAATGTACCGGCCGAGGCGGCGATCAGGTTGTCTGTTCGGGCCATCGTGATGATGCTCCATTTCAGCCGGTTCAATTCAGCCGACCGGATGAACTCGTATTCCGGCTCCGGGCCGGGGATGGTCATAACCCCTTTGGGAAGCAGCACGTCCCCGGTATAGATCGTGGCATACGACTTGCTATTCACGTCGCGGATCGGCATCCGGCCTCTCCCTGAATGGGCGATCGCCCGGAACGGCCAGTCCGGCGGCTTCGTGAGGACCAGCACGACCCGTTCGCCGATCTTGGCCTCGGAGATGTCACAGAGCCAGATCGGTGAGGCGAGGTAGCGGACCTCCTGGCCTGCGTTTCCCTTCCATACTTCCAAAACCCGGGCAGTCGCGATCTTGATCTCGGGCGCGGGCATGACTTCCTCTTCGAGCTTGAAGTCCGTGGGCCCGTTTTCGACCTTCGCTTCGGTCGCAAGGACGATCAGGTCGCTACTATCGACGAGCTCTTTCAGAGTGACCAGTGCCACGCGGGCCCAGAGCGTCGAGGTGAAAAACGCGAGGCCGATTGCGAGGAGGCTGGCGAACGCGAGGCGATATCTCATGGTTTTGAATCCGGTTGGAATCGACCGCTCGCTTACCGTATTGAAACCGATCCTCAATGATACGCGATGACCAGCAAAGTCAGGGCATGCAACGTGAGCAAGCCGAGGGTAATCCCGGCCGCTACTCTCCCGGCCCCTTTCCCGTGTCGGACCCCACTGAGACTGAATATCCATGCCAACGCCCAGAAGGTAATTGATATAGCCTGACCAAAAGGCGCAGGGATACGCTGAACGAAGGGCGTTGCGGCGAAAAAGCTGACCAGAATCAGAAATGCAAGATAGCCCTCAATGGTTCCCACACGCGAAAGGCGTGCGTGTTTTGCGTCAGCTTCAGTGGCCGCGTTTGTCATGCGCGTCATCCTACCTTCGTTGCCTTCGTTTGCTTCTGTTCCAAGCTGAGGACAGCAATGTTCGGCGGTGCGGCCTCTGCATCGGAAGACTCGATCAAGTGGAACGGCTCGCTTATGGATCAATCCATGCACCGATCTGGCACCCTTTGGCGACTCTTATTGTCCATTTCCGCACGGATTGCTTATCCGATTGACCAAGCTGCTCCAGCGTTGGCCGGGCCGAGTCACACAGCCCGGCTTCGTCTAACAGAGACACCAAGTCACCGACAGTATCAGCCGCCCAACAGACATATCCGAATAACGCCGCGTGGATCGGCCAAGAGGCGTCCAGGCGATCGACCTCAACAAGCTGACGCCAGAGCTTGGGATCGGAGTTCTGCCAACTCAACAAGTCGCACGCCGCTCTGGTCCATAAAGCGCAGGAGTCGCGGTGGTCCATTTCGAGTAACTTCGCACAAAATCGGGGGAGCTTGAAAAACGTGGGCCGTCGATTGGTCCCTTCCCAGAAGGGGTCATCTCTAGGTAGACAGTCGAGGCGTCTCAAGCCACAGCATACGGCCGAACGAATGCGGCGGGTGAAGTTTGCGTTGATCTGAGCATCTTCGGCCAACCGGGTGAATTCCTCGATTTCTCGCGACAGCACAGTCAGGGCGTAGGGATCGGGACGAAGGCGTGGGTCATCGACCGAGGAAAGGAAATCGGAAAGGTTGATCGGGTCATCCCATTCCATTATTTCGGCCCCTTAGCGTGGACGGATCGACGCATACGAATTGCCCTCCACGTCGCAGATCGGCATCCGGCCTCTCCCCCAATCGGCGATTGCCCAGGGCGGCCGGTCCGGCGGCGCTCCCTGGGCATGGAGCAACTTGGACTCAAGTTCGTCTTCGTCGCCGCGCCCAGCACCAGGTGTCTGATTCCGACTATATCGCTTTGCCATCTAGAGGCACACTGTCCCGCGCAAGGTCAGTAAACGGGTAAACTCCGTGGAGTTTCAACAACTCTAACAGCCGCTCCGGACCGTGATCGAGCTTGAACTGCAACTCCGACTTGGTGATCCCGATGCAGAGACGCAGCTCCCAGGCACGCCCGAACATCGTGAAACTCCCATACGTGTCGAACAAGAACGCCTTGATCATCGAGCCGGCCGGCGCTGCGGAGTCGATGTCCATCGTCTCGCCAGCACCGATAAACGCTTGCTGTGTGTACGGAGCGAGGCGGCTGATCACGTTCGGTCCCCAGTCGTCCGGCGACCGGTGGCAGATCATCAACTCGTAATCGGCGTAACACGCATCCGGCTTGCCGGTGAGCTCCGCGGTCACGTAAACCACACCGTCCAGATGGTGCAAGTAGACCAGGACATCCGCATTGCCCCCGAGTGCAAACGGATGGGGTGCGTGCAAGAGGTCGTCGTAACCCGGACCGAGCACCACTGCCAGCGCATCGGCGCGAGCGTCTCAGACCTCTTCCCAATCATCGTCGCCGGATGCGCCCATGCTCTTGTCCCCTATAAAACTCTCGCGTAGCTCGTCACCGAGCATCACGGAGTACGCGCCGAGCAGGGATTCGCCCTGATCGTCCCATTCAGCCCGGAACCTGAGATACCACTGACGATCTTCTCCAGGGCGTCACCGCCGAAACAGATCGAGCCCTGATTTCCGTGGACAACCTTGCCCCGCTCGTCGCGCTGGAATGCCCAGACGTCTAGGTGGCCGGGGCTCAGGCTGAACAAGACATCGAGTGACTCCATCCCCCGCCGCAGCCTTACTCCAAACTCCGGGTCCGGCAAGTCGTCCGCGCCGATGTAGATGTAGTTCTGCGGGTCGAGTAATTCGCCTGCGAGCCGACGCGTGACCGACGCGTCGAGCACTTTCCCATCCGGAGCCACCGGATAACTACCTGCGACTCCCGTGGTCGGTGACCCCGTAGGCAGCGACTGGAATGGACCCGTGACCCTCAACACTTCAGCTTCGGTAGCGCCACTGCGCGATGACAATACCCATGTCTCCGAGCAAGCCGCGCATGCTCTCGTGACCGCCGGGTAATGCCTTGGCGATCACGAGTTGCTTCTTGAATTCGGTTTCCCGCCGAGCCCACCGTTCCTGATGGAGAACGAACGCACCGACGATCGCCACGACGGCCACAATTGCCATCACCCGCCGCACCGTGAACTGCAGAAAGCGGAGCCGGTCGTCATAGGGCGGCATCGCGCGGTTCCTCCGTGACCTCCTTCACAAAATCCGGCGCGAGCTCAGGCCGGACGAGGCGGAGGCTGGCCATGTGGAACCGAGGGACCTCCTCGACGCCTGGGACCACGACAAAGACTTCGCACGTTCCGTCAGCCGCACCGGCTCGGACAGCCTGATCTGGCCGTTCTCAACCGTGGCCTCATACGTGGCAACCTTCATCGCTTCAGCTCCTGATCGCCGTCGGTCACCCTGAAGTTGCTGGTCGGCTGAATCTATTGGCGGGAGGCACTGCTTTCATTCTAACAACAAACCGGCTCGCTCGCTCGGTGGGCGGGCGGCCGGCTCAGTCCTACAGGAGGTCAACGAGACGAATCAGCAATTGCCGCAAGGTCGGGCTCGCGGTCAAACGGCTCGGGGACCGGGCGGACCAGGCTGTTGTCGTGGACCAGCATTCCCTGCTTGCCGACGAAGTAGTCGCGGTTCTCGGCGACCTCAAGGTTGAAGACCGGCTGAACCTCGGACTTCTCGGTCGATTGGACTTCGACCACACCACCCACGGCGCGCAGGTGATCACCGGGCTTCAGCTCGCGGGCCATCGTCCAGCCCGTGCCGGCCTTCCAGAAGCGATGGATACCGGTCACGACGATCGGCTCTCCGCCGATCGAAAGCTTCAGCGTCGAGGCGGGCTTGTTGTGATAAATGGCCACAACTGATCGGAATTCCATCGATCCGGTGCTCGGGTCTTGCGACAAGAGCCGGTCGCCGACCTGAATCGATTCGATCGCCTTCGCGCCGCCCAAGGTGCGCACCAGCGTGCCGGCACCGAAGCACGAGTGATGCGGCATTGACGCCCGCGGCAGCGGCTGGGTGACGAAGCTCGTGTACGTGGGCTTCTCCCTGGGCTCCTCCGGCTGATACGAGTAACCGAGCCGATCCGCCCACCAGGCCTTCCACGTACCGGGGTCTTCCCCGAGGTGCTGCCCGGTGAGGTCGCTCAGAACGGCCAGCGCCCGTCCGTTCAGATTGCGGATTCGGGCGTTGGCCATCTCGACGAACTGAACGTCGGTCTGCAGCCTCTGTTGCAGGCCCTGGTTGGTCTGGAGGCCCCTCATCATCTGAAAACGCATGCCCATATCGTGCATCGCGTTCTGCTGGATGCTCGCGGCCAGGAGAGCGTTGCCTCCGGCCGGCACCGGCGGGCTCGGGTTGCTGAAGGGATCGAACGAAACGGGTGTTGCGAAGACACGCGCCGCCCACAGCGCCCGGCGCCGGACTGGTCTCGATAGATCCGCTGCACATTGAAGCGCTCACCCTCGACAAAGAGCTCGCCGTCCGAGCCTGGCCCGGCGATCGGGCGGACCTGATAGGCAAACGGTTTCTGAACCACGTCAATCAGGGGCTCGACGATGTCGCGGGGATCATAGCGGGCAAGCGTATCAGTCGCTCGCTCGCGAACTTCCGGCCGCGGACTGAAAACCGCCATTGCCGCCAGACCCATCGCCGGCGACGCGCCTTCAATCTGACCGAGCATCTGCACGGCGGCAAGCTCGCGCCGCTCATTCATGCGCACAAAGTGTTTCCAGATCATGGGCACGGCGCGCGGGTCGGTGACCAGGTTCATGCGTCGCTCGGCCCTGGTTTGCTTGGCCGGGGCCCTGCTGTCAAAATCGTCGTCCAGGCTCGCGAAGAAGCGCCCCCAGCGTTTGTCCGCCTGCTTCTGCTGGCTCGCCTCCCGCTTTTCGGCGGCGACCTCTCGAGCCGTAAGCCAGCGGTTCCCGACTTTTTCGTAACCGAGATGTCGCCACACCGATGCTCGTGACGGATCGAGCCGAAGCACCGCGCCAAAATGCGCGGTCGCCTCTTCCTTGAGCCCGTTTCCCTCGCACCAGCGGGCGAGCCGCAACTGATCGTCGGGCTTGTACGGGGTCTTCAAGCGGCGCCCACGGTACTCGGCGTTCAATTCCTCGCGTGCCGGGTCGTCCTTGATTTGCTTCCCGATCACCTCGGGCGTTCCCCAATTCCCTCGGTACGCGACGAGGCCCATCAATCCCCGGGCGAGTGCGTGTGACGGGTCGCGCGCGACGGCTTGGGCCAGTTGCTTGACACGCTCACCTGAGAGGCCGTGCGCTTCGCACCACAGGGCAAGCTGAACGTGAGCGTCGGCGGTTTCCCCCGCCTTCGTCTTGGCCGACTCATAGGCGGCCAGATTAACCGATTGATTGGCTGCGGCCGATCCGCTCGATGCGGCCGGTCCGCTCAGTGCGGCCGGTCCATCCTGGCCGACCAAGGCGCAGCACACCAGAATCGCGGAGAACATGGTGGGCCTCCCGAAAAGGGTAGGAACTGGGCGGGCGGGGGACCTGATCGACCCGATCGCTTCCAGTGACGACGGCGGCTCGAATGTGGCAGTCCGTTTGTTGCAGGGCTGCACCTCGTGAACGTGGTTTTTCAGCCCTTGCACATCATCATTACGCCTCGCGCGGAGTGTTGGTTCTCGAGCGGGGCATATTGATTGAAGAGCGCTCAGGGACCGCCGCCCTTGCCGGGTCGCCGTGCGGTGAAGACGAACAGTTCACCGTCCAGCGACGCGCACGGTGAGGCGGCGCCTTCGAATTGCGAGAACAGCGCGGCTCGACGGGTAATACGTCCTTCCGCCGAAAGCTTCACCATTCCGACACGCCCGTTCGCCACCACGGCTCTTCCGTTGGGCATCCAGTTCGCACGGAACCAGCCGATCCCGATCGTCGTCGATTCATTCGTCTTCAGGTCCAGAATGCGAATTTCAGGGGGAGTCTCCTCTTGCCTGAAGCAGATGGCGATTTTCCTGCCGTCGGGTGACCAGCTCGGGCAATCCCCGTCCGCAATGTACTTTTCGTCGGAACCATCGGCATTGGAAATGGACACTGCCGCCCCGATCTTGGCGCCGCCGCCGGGAAGTCCGCCGCGTGAGAAGGCAATCTTCTTGCCGTCCGGGGACCAGTCGGGCCATCGTCCGTGGCCCAGCTTCCGCTCGTCGGTGCCGTCCGGCTTGATCACGTAGATGTCGGGCTCCCCATTCGGCTCGACCTCGCTGCCCCGGATGAACAAAAGCCGTTTCCCGTCGGGCGACCAGCGGGGCACAGCCCCGTTTGTGAGCTTCTTCAACCCGGTTCCATCGCTGTGGGCGATCCAGGCCTCTGGGCGGCCGTTGTTATAGCCCTCCTTGTAAGCATCGAAAGCGACCCAGCGGCCGTCGCGAGAGAAACACGGCGACCCCAGCTCGTTGTAGCCCGGCATCAGGATCCAAGACCCGCTTTTGTCAGGGTCGAGCGGCTGAACCCGGATCGCGTCCTCCTCGACAGCTAGCTCCGGATCGTTCAAGCCGGGCTTCTGTCGATCCGTCCCAGGATCCTGGGCGCCAATGATCCCGACCAATAGCATCGCGAGCACGCTGATCAGCAAATGTCGAAGTTGCCACATGGGACATTCTCCGAGAGGGGAAATGCTGGAAGTCCATGTCGATGACAGCCTACTTTCCGATCCCACAATAAACCATCCGCCGGTGCCACGCGATTGGAAAGCCAGACTGGTGGCCAGTTTATACCAGCCTGCCCAGCCGGTGCATCTGATACAGCACGTCAAGTTCGCATTTTGATCATAATTTACAAAAAAGTGGGCATCAGGTGGCGAGACGGGCGCCGATGACCGATAATCATTCGGAGGTCACACGTGCAACCGGACCTGTTTTCGTCGTCCCCGGCACGATTTCAACGACGCCGCGGGCGTGTTCCGGCCGACGTAAATCTCTTTCCCAGTGGCGAGACCGATCCTACATGAGTTTTCCAGGAACTGCCCAGTCTGCCGTAGCGGAGATCGCTCCAACCCCCGCTCCGGCCGCCGAGCAGGAAGCCGGCGCCCGTCTGGCGGCACCGGCGACCGTTCGATTCGACCGGCTGATCTGGATCTACGTCATCCCGGTGGTCACGATTCATCTGGCCGCGCTGGCCGCCTTTATTCCCTGGCTCTTTAGCTGGACGGGCCTGGCGCTGGCGATTCTCGGGGTGCCGTTCTACGGAATGGGGATCACCCTGGGCTACCACCGGGTGCTGGCCCACGGCAGCTTGGTCCTGCCCAAATGGCTCGAGCATGGATTCACGATCCTGGCCCAGTGCTCGCTGCAAGACACGCCCGCCAAGTGGGTGACGGTACACAGGGTGCATCACGTATTCTCGGACGAGCAGCCCGACCCGCACAGCCCGCTCGTGAACTTCGTTTGGTCGCACTTCAACTGGCTGTTCTACCAGAACACCGCGACCCGCTCGATCAGCTCGATGCAGAAATATGCTCGCGACATTCTCGAAGACCCATTCTACATGAAGCTGGAAAAGACCTTTATCGGACCGTCAATTTACCTGGCCCACCTTTTGATGTATCCGATCGTGGGTGCAATTGTGGGCTGGTTCACGACCGGCACGGCGATGGGGGCCCTTCAGTTCAGTCTGAGTCTGTTTGTGTGGGGGGGCCTCGTACGCACCGTACTGGGCTGGCACGTGACGTGGTCGGTCAACTCGCTGACGCACCTCTTCGGCTATCGCAATTACGAAACCAGCGAGAGCAGCAAGAACAACTGGTTTGTCGGCTTGGTGGCATTAGGCGAAGGGTGGCATAACAACCATCACCACGACCCCGCGGCGGCGTCGGTGTGGCACCGGTGGTGGGAATTCGACCTGACGTACTGCGTGATTTATATCTTGATGCGCCTAGGGCTGGCGACTAAGGTTGTTGAGCCCAAGGTGGTGCGGCAGGCGAAGCGGGCGTAAGTCGTGCACGAAAAGCTCGGCCGCGCGATTTGATTCCGGCGAAGAGATTGACTCGCGCACTTCAGGATCCGATGACGCTTCGATCTCCCTCGCGGAGATCGGCCTCGAACCCATCCGAGGACAGCGCAGGCTCGCCGTTCGGCGGTTCGCATTCGCGTGGGGGCAATGAGGAACGGCGAAGGGTGACGCGCACCGTTCCTGGCGTATTCTCGAACTGGCCGACGATCCAGACCGGTCCTGTGTGACCTGGCCGCTGGAACGAGAGGCAACCTCCGTAGGGATCGGGTGGCATTCCTGCTTCGGTCGCCGACTTCGTGGCAAGGCACGCCAGGAGTGGCCTGAGTAACCTACGTGACTGGAGGTCGATCGCGGCGCCTGCGTCGAGCGTGAATTCCTGCGCTTCTTGAGCGGCGATGGCGCAGAGCACTTCCTCGGCCAGACGATCGACGGTCCAGTCGGGCCTTAGTGGAGCGGAGAGGAGCGCGCTTATCGGGTTGTCGGCCGTCACAATGGGATGACTCGTTTCGGCAGATTGTGCCATTCGGCCAGTAATTCATTGAGCCCGCTTTCGGGCTCAAACAGGATTTCGCCGCCTTTCGCCAGCCAAGCCGCGATTGGATCGGCATAGAGCCGCTGCATTATCCAATCCGGCACGCTCACTTCCAGGATAGCCGGGCCGCCTTCATCCGGAAAGAGCGCGTGCTTTCGCATTGCGTAGACCTCCGGCGTGCCTGTTGCGCAGAAACGACCGTCGCCGATTACTGCGGAAAAGCTTTGAGCAGGAGGAAGGTGGCCGCCACCCGGTTCCCGGTACGACGGATCTGGACCATATGCCTCGATGGCTCGGGCGCGCCCGAGCGTAGTACCGTGTTGCAGGATGATGGCAGGAGAATCGGGCGCCACGCTGGACCGCCTTGCGATAGACGATTCTTCACGTCGGGTTTTCGCCGGTTCGCCGTCGTGACCGAGCGATCAACTCTTGTCCCTTCTGGGCAAGATCCGACGCGTCAGGATGGAAAAGTATGAAGGCTTTGCGGCCCGATAGCAACTTCGCTACGAAAAACGGCTCGAAGGCTGAAGCACTCGAATCCTCAGGCTGAAGCCTGACCTACTCGTGTTGCGGCAGCTTTTTAATGCTCTTGCCGGCTCGGAAGAGGGCCCAGGCGAGCACCAGAACCATCGTGACGATGGCCAGAACGAGGAAGAGCGGGCTGTTGAAGAAAGCCTGCAAACTGCGGTCGCCGTGATACGCGGGGTTGGCGACTTGCGGGCCGAGCTTCACGCTCGCGGGATGGTAACCGCGCTTGAGCGAACCCAGCACGGCCGCTGTGTCGTACGCCGGCAGTTCGGCCGTGTCCGAGCCATACTCGAGGCGATAAGTCCGGCCGTCGGACCGGAGAAAAACCAGTCGATATCCGGCGCCTTCGGCAGCGACCCCGGTGATCTCCAGCGGTGGATTGTCGGCGTTCTCGATCTCGAGCCGGTAATGCTCCTGGCGCTGCTCGGGAAAATCGACCCGCAAGTCGGCACGGTGGAATGCGCGGAACTGGATATTCACAACGGTGCTCCCGCCGACCTCGACCCACTCCGTGCGCACGCCGCGCTCGGCGGGCACCAGCACCCGGGCCTTGCGGCTGAAGTTCCGGCTGGATGTCGCAATCGAGAGGCTCCGGAGCGGCTCGCGGCGGCTCTGGATCTCGACGCGCGAGAGCTTCTCCTTCGCGTCGTGCTCCACGCGGAAGCCCGTCGCCCCGTAGGGGAAGCTCTCGGGCTCGGTGCCGCCCTCGCTCTCGACTGTACGCCAGAGATCGACGCGGTTGATACGGAACGGGGTGCGCGCCTATCCGGGTGATTTCGACGCGCGTTTCCTTCTTGCCGTCCTTGCCCTCCTCGTGCGCACGCATCAACTCGCGCAGCGGCGATTCTGTTTCGTCGAGCTCCTGTTCGACGACGAGCCTGAACTGACGATACTGATTCTCAGGCAGCGCGACATCACGATTCCGGATGTCCATGAATCGCGAGTAGTCAAAGATCACTCCGTCCTCGACCAGCGGCGTCCAGTCTTTACCGGACTGCGAGCCGAAGACGCGCACGCGATGCTCATAATCGGCCAGCGGCGTCTGGATCGACAGCCCACGGGCGGGCGGGGCTTTTTCATCGAGCGCGATCACGATCTCGAGCCCTTTGCCTTCATCCAGATGCAGCGAGATGAGCTTGCTGGCGCAGACCTCACGCACCTGCTTGATCCGTTTCTTGCCGATCGGCTCGAGCAAGTAGGGCACCATCGTGCCTCGATCGTCCACGAGGCGCAAGTCAGGATAACCATCGCGAGTTCCGGCGTAGACTTCGCTGTCGAGCGGAATGGCAATGATTTCCTCGCCGGTCGCCGGGCCCAGCTCGACCTCTTTGCGGAACTGGAAACCAGGCACTCCGTCCGCGGCGCTTGCACTCACGGAGAACCCGATCAGGAGGATCACGGCGAGTTGTGTCTTCACGGCGCGACTCCCTGGTCGTTGGCGGCCAGCCCGCTGGCGAAAGTCTGACGGTATTTGAGGTACAAAAACGCACCGCACAGGATGAGAACACCCAGCAGAATGAAGGCAACGATGCGATAAAACTGATCCAGGCTCGCCAGGTCGGAGAAGAAGACCTTGAAGCCAACGACCGTGAAGAGACCGAGCCCCGTGTACCGCAGAATGCTGGCACTCTTGTGGATTCCCCCCACGATCAGACCCAGGGCGAAGAGCGACCAGAGAATCGAAATTCCCCCCGGACGCAGTGCCGGCACGAATTGCGAGAGGAATGTGTTCAATTCGAGGGTCAGGAAGACAAAGGTGAGGGAAATCGCCAGCCAGCCGGCCACCTCTCTGAGATGAGCGGGCCGCGTGGCACCGCCCAGCCAGAAGAAAGCCAGAACGAAGAAGCCGGCCATTGTGCCGAAGTCGATCAAACGCATCAAGGCGTCCAGGAACGAATACCCTCCGCTGTAAACGAACGACTCATTGAGCCCCCAGAACGGGAGGTCGAAGCAGACGAGCTTGCCCAGCACCCCCGCGACGAAGATCGCCAGCACCGTCAGGACGGCCGAACTGCGGGCCACCAGATATTCGTGCGCCAGCAGCAAGCACATCCCCAGCCAGAGCAGCGTGAGCACCGGCAGCCGGCCCGGCGCGAAGAGATAGCCCAGACTGCGGTTCAGCTCCAGGTGCAGGAACAGGAATGCCATTCCGCAAGCAAGGATGATCGAGCACCGCAAAACCCAAGGCAATTGCACCCACTGGAGCACGTCATTGCCAAGATCGACCGCCATGGCGGCCCGCGGAGCGCGGCGACTTGAGCAAGAAATAGGCCGCGGCGATCGAGGCGATCGGAACGCCGAAGATCACGAGCCGCTCGAGCAGGTGCAGGAAGTACTCGCCCAGCGGAGCCTGGGCCGCCGTCACCGCCGCGCTCGAATATTGACCGGGCAGATCAATCAACCCGAAACGCACCAGAACGAGTCCGTAAATCAGAAACGCGACCTGGCGGAGGAATGCACTCTTGAGCTTGTCAGCCAGCCAGAGCATGACGAGTGCCTGAATCGCCCAGGTCACCGTGATCCACTCGTGGGAGAGCACGAGCGGGATCGTGACCGCCAGGAAGAACACGGCCAGGCCCATGAAGCTGATCAGCAAATCGCGGTCAGCGATCTTCCTCGCCAGGAAATAGTAGACGTGGGCGACGTAGAACGCTGTGAGCCCGAGCGTGACGACCGCGACCCAGTGCACCCCGTAAGCTTCCCGCACCAGCGTGTAAGATGCGGCGAAGAAGATGCCCGCGTTCAGCAGTAATCCGACAAGCTCGAGCAGGGTGCTCTTTGTGCGCTGGACGACGTTGAACAAGAACAGGGCCGTCGAGTAGAGGACGAAAAAGCCAACCAGAAACGGCATCACGTTCCAGAATTCAGCCGGCCGATAGTCCTTCATCGATGCACCGAAGAGGGCGTAAGTGCACGCGAAGCCGAGGTAGTTGAGCAGATGCCAGTTCTTTCTTGCGGCTGATGCCCAGGATTCCGCAGCCGAGGATGAGCATGTAGGAAAAGAGACCGACGAAGTTCGCCTCTCCGCCCGAGAGCATGACCGGCGTGCCGTAGCCGCCGATGATGCCCAGGACGGCGATCAGCAGTGAATCAAACCGCACGGCCATCACGCCGGCGGCGACGGTGACCAGGCCCATCAAGGCGAAGGCGGGATAGATTCCGATCAGATGATAGAAGTTGACCGCGGCGAAGATGCTGAAATAAAGCGTCGCGATGCCGCCGCCGATCAGGCCCTGGCCCAGCAAGTTGTAGAGCGAGCCGAGCAGCCGCGACCCGCCAATGATCAGTCCCAGGCCCGTCAGGATCGCCAGCGCGACGCGGGCGGAGGGAGCAAGCCAGCCGTGGTCGATTGAATACTTGAGGAAGAACCCGATGCCCATCACCAGGATGATCACGCCCATCCGCAACAGCCAGGTGCTGGCGACGGCAAACTCCATCGAGTAACCGGCCGGGCGATGCTCTTCGCCGACAGCGATCCAGTTCCAGATCTTGAGCAGGATTTCCCTGGCCGCGGCCTCGAACCGGCTGGGCGGGCGCGGGGAGGCTGGAGGAGGGAGGACGGAGGACGGAGGACGGAGGAGGGAGGACGGAGGATAAGCGGCTGGGCCGGCTGCCGGGAGATGTCGATCGACGGGGGTGGGGGCAGAATCCCAGGTGGAAATTTCCTCGCGCTCCGGTGCGTCTACCTCAGCGAAGCTAACGGGTGCTGGCCAGCTCGCCGGCTCGGCGACGGAGACCGTGAGGGGGGTTTCGCGATCGGCGGTGGGATGCGGGGCGGCTGGCGGGGCCGTGGCGGCTGCGCGCCGCGCTGCGCGAGTTCTTCGAGCAGGCGCCGGCTCTCTGCAAGATGGCGGCGGAGCTCCGGCAGCCAGCTCTCGAGCTGGTCCGTGAGCCTCCGCTGCCGGCCCAGAACGGAGAATTGCAGGGCGAGCACCACGATCGGGGCAAGAATGATCGCGATGAGAGCGCAGAAAGCCAGAATTTGCCATCCCATGATCGTGGCCCTCGGTGACCCGATTCCCGGCGGTCGAGGAACGGGGGAGAAAGCGCGGCAACGCTGTAAGTCGTGAAAAAGGCCTGCGCAAGGGCCAGAGCTGCGGGCATCATCTTATCACGTGCGGATGCTGCATAGGTGCAATCGGGCGCACCGAGTCCGTTCCGCGCTAGCCCTCCCGAGCGCCGGAGCGGGCCGCCAGACTCGGTTTGCGACCCGCATCAATCATCTATGTCGATCCGGATCGGAACTGTGCCAACGACATGGGCGCGGCTCGCGGCCACGCGAAATCGAGATCCTCGATAACGCCATTGTGCGAGAGGTTTTGAATCGTATTTGAAGACCGCCGAAAAGTCACGGAGCCGGGGGTGGGATCCATCGCGCTATCGCCACCGCCGTCCATCATGTCGAGGGTGCCATCAAAGACGAGCAGCACGGCCCAGTGGCCGCGTCCGGGCTTCAGGGGAACGCGGCGCGCGCACTCGGGACAGCGTCTACGACGAACTCCCACACGGTGCCAAATCCATAGGCCCCACCCGAAAAGGTCGTGCCGTAGATATCGCCTTCCCCGTCCACGGCCACGCCGCCGTTCGACCTCGAACCGTTGAAGGAGATGAGCGTGGTGACGGTGTTGCTGCCTCTCACGATCTCCCAGAGCATCCCATCACCGTAAGCGCCGCCTTCAGAGCTTGCTCCGTAAAGGTTCCCCTGCGCGTCCAGCGTCAGGGCGGCGCCGAGAGAAGCGCTACCGGTCTCGGTGCCAAGGACCGTGAAGCTGTCGGTACCATTGGCCAGCCGATTGAGCTCCCAGGCAAAGGAGCTATGTGTGACCCCACTGTACGCCGTTCCGTAGAGATTCCCCTGCGCGTCCAGAGTCAGATAATCGGCCGAGTAGTGCGGCAGGATGGCGGTGACGGTGCTGCTCCCCTTGGTGAGCTCCCAGACCGACTCGTAACCCGATCCATAGAGGTTGCCCTGCGCGTCCATGGCCACACCTCCCACGGGGCTTCCATTCGTGCCGCTCAGAGAAGCGAGGGTTGTGATGGTATTGCTCCCGCCAACGATCTCCCAGACTGTGCCCGAGTTTGCCGAGCCGCCAGCAGACGTTGTCCCGTAGAGATTGCCCTGCGCGTCCACGACCACGCCGCCCCGAGGTCTGGATCCATTGGCTCCGTCGAATGTGCCCAGGGTGGTGATGGTGTCGCTCCCCTTGACAATCTCCCAGACCGTGCCCACCTGGCCGGTGCCGCCATACACGGTCGTCCCGTAGAGGTTCCCATGTGCGTCCAGGGTCACGGCGGCAACAGGGTTCGCCCCGTTGGTGCCGTCGAATGACGCGACAGTCGTGGGCGAGCTGCTCCCCTTGGCGATCTCGAACACAGTTCCATCGCCCGAGGTCCCGCCACCCTCGGTGGTTCCGAACAGGTTTCCCTGCGAATCCAGAGTGACCCCGGCATTCGGATTCCCTCCATCGGTTCCGCTCGCGGTCCCGTTGAATGAGGCAAGGGTCACGAGTGTTCCACTTACTGGCGGATTCGACGATTGGCTACCATGACCGGTCGTCTTGAACGTCAAAGCGAATCCTGTCTTGGGGGCGACCCCGAACACGGCTGTGCCGGTGGTTCCATCCGCCCTCACGAATTGTTTGGTGGCTCCCGAGATCGTGAAGCCGTAAGCATTCGTCGTCGATGACGACAACGTCACGAGCAGACTCCCCTTCGCGTTCGAGAGCTGGAACGTTGAATTGGCCAGGTTCGGCAGCCCATCGGAAGAAGCGACTCCGGGATCCGCAAGCGCTCCCGATACCTTGACCTTGTTCCCCATCGGCGTGAATGGCTTCTTCTCCCGGAAGCCGGGGGTCACTTCAGTATAAGTGTTTTCCCCGAGGGCTTCGTCAAAAGTCGCAGTGAGTTTTAGTGGCAGCTTGCCGCTCAAAATGAACGGCTTCAGGGCCTTCCGTGCCTCGATCAGCACGGACGCCGGGTAACCGATCCCCGACGAGAGAAGGACTTTTTCCTCCATTATTTCGAGGCGAAGCGGGATCGAGCGCTGGATTCTCATGTGAATTCCTCAGGACTAGTCTGGGCCCCGGTGGATTCTCGATGCGGTCGAGGATTCTCCGTCGACGCTCGCGCAGCCGCCTACGGTTGTGATCACGATCCGGCAACGTCATTTCCGATGGAGAGCAACACGCGGGATCTCAACCTCTTCGTAGGGCCGGGCCTCGAGCCGGAATTCCTTGATTTGCTCCAGGGGCTGGTCAAAATCAAACTTGACTTGCCGGAAGACCGTTACATCGATGGTCGACTGGATCACCCCTGGGTGTTCACTGCCGGCAAAGTCGACCGCGACGAGCCGCACAGACTGGTTCTGGCTATTATGAGTGACTGATAACGACGTGCCCCTCGCCGTCGCGATTGCGTCACCGGAGATGTAGCTTGCTCCGTCCTTGGTGCCACCACTGCAGACATTCTTTGCCGTGGTCTGAATGGTGTTCCACGGACCGGCCGCGACCTTGAATCGGACTGTGCAATTGCGTTCATCGGCCGGAAGCGTCACGATCGTTTGGCTGAGCCCGGGTACATTCTTGCGATCGCGCTTGCTCGGCCCCTGCGTTGCCCCCCGAGCTTCGGCGATCGACCACTCGTGGTTGGCTTCTCGAGGAATGCGGGCCAGGCGAACCACGACCACCCTTTGGCTAACGTCGCGCACGTTGACTTTATGATCGATCGGGTCACATGGCGCTGAATGTAACGGCGTCCCATCAGGGCGCCACCAGGTATCGGGGCCGGAGGGCACGGAGGAGACTGCGATCACCTCGACCGTTGCACCACTGGGCAGGGTTCTCGTCCAGCGTCGATCGGGCACTTCTTTGTCTTCAGGTTCGCCGGCTGGTCGCGCCGCGGATTCCGATGTCCGCGGTGCGCGAATGCCGCCGCTTGGCGGCTGCTGGGACAGGGCCTGGGCCGAGAGCCCCGCGGCGACGAGGACCAAAGCAGCGACCAGCCTGAGCTTCTCCCACATCATCATTTTGAGGACTCCACTCGTAAGTTCAGTGACGGCCGCCGGAAAGGCGGCGCTGGCGGGCGCAGTTGCCGCGCGGGCGATGCATTGAGCGAGCCCGTCTGGGACGGCCGCGCGAGCCTCGCCCGCGAACGCCGTGGCCACGCCCGCGGTGACAGCGCTTGGCGCGAGGCCGCGTTGCGTTAGCCTCGCCCGCAGCCTGAGACGGCCCTTGGAGAGTCGGTTCTTGACTGTGGCCACAGGCCAGTTGAGCTGCCGGGCCGCCTCGTCATACGTCAGCCCTTGAACGTGACAGAGCTCGACGGGGCATCGGTACTTCGCCGGCAGGCTGTCCAGCTCCTCACCGATGACGGTGCGGAGGTCCTTGAGCTCGAGCTCGCCCGCTGGGTCATGGCTCGACGCTTCAGGCGTTCCAACGATCTCGGATCTTCGTTGCCCGCTTTGGAACCGTGCACGAAGCGCAACGCGATGGGCGACTCCATAAAGCCAGCGGCCGAGGGACCCATTCACCCGCACCGATCCGGCTTTGCGTACGAGAACGAGGAAGGTGGCCTGGAAGGCATCCTCCGCCTCGTGGCAGTCGCCGAGCACACGGCGACAGACTCCCCAGACCATTGCTCCGTGGCGATCCACGAGCGCCGCGAAGGCCATTTCCGCCGCTGCTGCGGCGTCAGCCGATTCAGCCTTCCTGGCGATGTACTTGTCGAGCAGTTCGCCGTCGGTGAGCCCCGTCGCCGTGCCGACCTGGAACAGAGCTCGCAATTGCCGCAATGGGCCGCCGGGTCGTCGGGTTCCCATAATCGTACCTCTGGCACTTCAGTTCGCTCCACTTAGATTACTATGCACCAAGTGGAGCTCTCGGACCCGACTTTCTCGAAAAATCGGCTGAGCTCGGACGCAACCGTTCAATCATTTGGAACGAGTGTTGATGCTGCCAATCACGCTCATCCGTAACGCCAACGGTGAAAAGGCGGGGGCATCCGGCTTGCCGACCGCGCCGAGTCTCGCCGTTTTTCCTTGGACACAGGCATGCTACCGATGTCCAATGGGTGTTGATCAGATCTGGACGACGAGGTCATCGCTCATCCGAGAAATCCCGGGTGAGCGTAGGAGAAGTCGACAATGGACCGGTGGTACATCACTCTCGGCAAAGTGACCGCTGTGATCGGATCGGCGGCAATTGCGGCCGTCAGACTGTTGAAAAAAGGATACCGGCTTGGCGTCGCCCCTTCTCTTGGGAGAATTGTCGCGTCGCTCAAAGTCATTCCCCTTTTTCAGCGGCTGGCTACGCGCGGAGCCCGGCTGTGGCTGGGGGTCGCGCTCTTGAGCATCGGTCTGTGCTTGCTCGCGGTTGGCCCCTTCCCGACATTCGGTAGCAAGTCCGGCCCTTCGCAGATCGCCGATTCGGCGGCCTTCAGGCCGGCGGATCTGGAATTGCCGCCGGTCGGCCCGGCGAAGCTGCCCGCCCCGGATGTTGTGATCAAGGAATTCAAAGCCGCACGCGCCGTTTACCGGGCTGCCATGCGGAAGGCACGGTCCGAGTTGCTCGACCAATTCCCCCGCGTACGGGCAGAAATTGAGAACAGCGACCTCAACCGGCCGGAGAAAACCAGGTCCCTGGCACGGCTTGGTCGTGAGCAGGGGCAATTTGCGATTGTTGAAATCTTCGGTGGAGGACCGATTCCCACCCATCCCGCAATGAAAGCTGCCGTGGCGGATTACCTGCTGGCCTGCGCCACCGCCAGGCGAACGCTCGGGGAGGTGGCCGCCAAAGGATTGATCGCTTATGAGAAAGCGGGTGTCACGGATCGGGCCAAGCTGCGACCGCTCCAAGCCGCCAAGCTGGAGGGCGAGCACACGGACCTGGTCGGCATCTGGGAGGGCACTCTTCCGGAAGTCAAGGTTCCCGATGGTGTGTTCCGGAGCTGTCGCCAGGTCTGGCACATTGGCACCGACGAACGATCGGGCGACTGGCTCGTCAGCGGCTTTGATGCCCAACCCAAGTACCAAACGGGCGCCGCCTATCTTGGTCAGAACGTCCAGTTCAAGGATGGCGCCCTGACTTTCGTTGCGGCGCCGGTCAAACTGCCAAGCATCAAGATTGGCATCCAGGTGCCCAGTCCTCGGGGCGATACCGGTTCTGGGGCGCGGTTTGTCCCAAAGTTCATTGCATTTCCTTCACTTGCGAAGCGGCCAGAAGCGCCCAGAAAGAGCCCAGTGTCAAACCGGCAGATATTATTGTTGTGACCTTGAGACCGAACGACGGAGAGCTGCGCTGCGAGCCCCTGGGCAGCGATCAGCCGGCAGAAGTCGTTTTTCATCGCACAGACGAGGAACGCAATCATTCTTATTTCGATCTTTACGAGAAGAAGTCGACCGTGCGTCGATTGGACACCCGGCCAGACGCATTCGATGTGAGCAACGCGAATGATGTCTGGCATCGCGTCGCGCAGCTCGCGTCGTTCGCCTGCTATCCTTCGAGTGGGTGGATTCCTCTGGAACACGAGGCGCTTTATCTTCCCTACCGAGCGGACCATTTCGCCGCGCCCGCGCCTCCGCCACCGAGCGCACGGCGCACTGATTCGGTGTCGGGTGGCAAACCGGGCGCTCGGGTGAAAGTGGGGCGTGGGGAAGCCGTCTTGCTGGAATTTGAAGACCTCTCGGCCGCCCCGCATCCCTACCTGAAGCGGATGACCGACCAGGCCGCTCTGATCTTCAGAAGACGGCTCCAGCTCGGCGCTGCAATCGACCAGTACGGCAACACGCCCGCGTCTTCGATCGAACACTTTCAGACGACCGTGATGGCCCCTGCAATTCAATACAGCCTCGAGCGGGAAGCGGACATCAGTGCAGCTCGAGACCAGGTTCAGAGGGACTATCCCAACTACCATTTCATACTGAGCGATGCCCCGATGTCGGAAGCGAGCCAACAGAAGTGGGGCGAGCTTATCAGGGGTGTCGGCAACATCAAAGAGGACCTCAAGCAACGCGCCGTGGTGAGCGGGCTGCTGGCTTATGCAGACATGGCCCAGGTCGATCTTGCCGGGGCGTTCTGGCAAACCTGGCTGCTGCCGCTGGCCCGCCGCTGCGGTGGCCCGGTTTCGAGCAAGCCGCTCGTCAGCGTACAAGGCGTGTGGTCGAACAAAAAGGACTTCCAGCGTCTCAATTCCTTTCAATTGCTAAACGTGTCCGGACAGGACCTGACTCATGTGGTCATCGAGCTCATTGCGGAGAACGAGTGGGGCGAGAAGGCCGCCCATTATTACTACTTCGACGTATTTGAAGTGGCGGATTACGTTTATCTTGCGCCCACCGCGCTGGGAAAAACGCCGCCTCGATTTCACAAACACCATCACGCTCAAATGGTCGCTTTGGGCCGACGAGGCGAGCGAAACTGGCGGCGAAGTGAAGCTGACAAACCCGAAGCCCAATCCCGACCCGGCCGGCTGGCGTGCGGATTACCTCAAACAGGATCAGCGCTACCAGGCCGAGGGGGAAGCCGCCGGCACCGTCATGCGGAACACCATCACACTTCCGATTATCCCAGCACGGCAGCAGCGCCTCTTGCGGGATGCCGCGGCCCCACCGAAGAGCTACGCCTTCCGCTTGCAAGGCGAGGCCAAGCGCACGTTGGTCCTCCGCTTTCTGCGCGTTGACCGAGACAACGACACGTTCGAGGCCGAGATATTCGACCTGGGCACGCGCAAGGCGTTCGATCCCAAGATCGCGGTCTGGAAAGGCAAGCTCAATGCACGTCCGGAAGCCGGCATCTCGTTTGTCAAGCTGGCGGACGGGACCGAATCGGATTGGGCATTCACGCTCGCGCGGGACGACCAACCGATGCTGTCTTGCCCAGCCGCCGGTAAACCTGGGGCAGTATTTCCAGCTCGGGATATCCTGCTGATATCGGTCGAATTGCCGTAGTATCGGCTTCTCGGTCAGTGCCGCTCTCCTGGCCAAGCCGTTCGTTGACGCGCAGAAGACCAAGCTCATGGCGATTCTTGCGCCGGTCGTCACCAGCGCCACGGCCAATCAGCCGGCGCCGACATGTGATCGGCCTGGTTTTGTTCTCGCTCGCTGACAAAGCCAGCGACACCCATTGTGGGATTGCCGCCGTCTCTACAACATCCCGCTCGCCAGAGAGCATCAATGCACGCGCCGCGACGGAGCGCTCGAATTCGCTTTATTGGCATATGCTTTGCAATAGTTATTGTTCAAGAAAAACATGACAAAAAGCAAGAAATTCCCGATGGAAAGAGGAAGTCGTTGAGACATCAACTGAGACCAAGCATCGAGTCCCTGGAATCCAAGAGCCTTTTATCCCACATGGCGCTGGGATTGATCGGCCACGAGCTCGCTCGCGCGGTGCCCGCTGTGGCTGGTGCGGCCGCCGGGTCCGTGGAGCCGGGTCTGGAACGTCTGGACTTGAGACTCGCGCCGACGTCAATTTCCCCGGGGGCCGTTCTTGCGGCCGGGCTGAAGGTGGAGGCGAGGCAGGTTGGCCGCCTGGAATTGTCGCTCGAATCGGCTCGGCCGGGGAGCAGGCACGAGCGCGTCCTGATCAAACGGATTGCCGCGGATGAGCGACTGATGTCACGGCAAGAGGTACGGCTGGATGGAATCGTCGCTCGAGCGGGAGGGACAACGGGTCCCGGTTCGCAAACCAGTCTTGCGCCCAATGTCTCTCCGGCCCTGGACGTCATTTACGACGCGTACGAGCAGAACCCAGGCGGGTTTCCCGCCAACCTTCCCGCAACCGACGGCGCCAACTTGGTGGTGATCCAGGGAACCAGCGTTGGAATCCAGGTGCGCGACAGTAATCCAACCGACTTCGCCACATTCCTGAGGGACTTGCAGAACGCGGGCATGCAAGTCACGATCGCGAGCGCCGAGTACGGCACGGTCGTGGGCATGCTGCCGATCTCACAGCTCCCGGCGGTTGCCGCCCTGCCCGATGCGCCGAGCGTGGCTCCGCTCTTCCAGCCGATATTGCAGTGAGCGAGCGGAGTTGACGCGTCCAGGTCGCGGGACAGGATGGTCCACCACCCGATCGAGTGCGTCGCCACACGGATGAAGGTCTCAGGGCACGGCACACCGCAGGCGACACAGCGGTCGGGGAAGACCGGGGTTTGCGTTCGGGGAAGTGAGATGTCGGTGCTCAGTGCCATCCGCGGGCTCCGCGACATTCAGCGGAGGGCAACACGATACCCGAGGGGGGAATCGTGCGTGGAACTGATAAGGAGTATAACACCGGATCAGTATCTGAGCACCGAGCTTCGCGACGCGAGCCTACCGGCTTTCGGCGCGCGAGTGGATGCGACGGACAGGTTTCTGCGAACGAGTCAGGTTGCGTCGCGCGGAGCGCCAGCGGCTTTCCTTCGGCGACGCCAGCCGCAGGCGCCGAAGCGCCGGTGGCGCCGATGCACATCAGACTCAGGCTCGACGGTTCAGGAACCTGCGAGCGGGGCGATGAAACGTACGAGGTGGAGTGGCCAGGTCCAATGACGCGGAACATCCGCCTCTATCGTTGCTATAAGGAGTTCCCGGATGAACGCATCAAGCAAAGGCCGTCGATTCACGGTTCTTTCACAGGACGACGCCGGCCAACTTGGTAAGATAGGACGGCTGGACACTCGTGGCGGGTTTTTGGGTAACTCAGATGGCACAGATCGTGATCATCGCCGGGCTGAGCATGCTGGCGGCCGGCTTTGTGTTCATGGGGATTCAATGGTGGCGCCAGGGCGTACCTCTCGGCGAAGGCCGGAACTTGACCGGCGGGGCGGCGAAGGCGGCGAGCGTCGCGGTCATTTTCGCTGGCCTGGCGCTCGCGCTCTTCGGGTGGGTCTGGCTGCCGGGCCTGATGCGGTAGGGGGCCCGACCGGACGCAGAGCTGACCCAGGCCCTTCAACCCAGGAGGAGGTCGTGACCAGAAAGAGAACCGTTCTCGTGGTCTCCGCGAGGCTGGCGCTTAACCACTCTCGAGAGTGCCTCTCGCACGGACACTGTTCCCGGGCCAACGACGCGAGGGAGGACGGCGGAGCCGCCATCGGTTACTATGGCTGAGGAAATGTGATTCCATAACGTTGAACGGGCGCTCGGCGTCTGGAGCGATCGGCATGGCTCAATGTCTGTCAGCTCGACCGCTTTCCCAGGACCTGGGCGCCATCGTGACGGCCGATCCTTCCGCGCGGGGGATCAGCCCCGAGCGGGACGAGGTAAAGGGCTTGCTCGAGCGCCATGGCGCCATCGTTTTCCGGGGCTTCACCGACGGGCCTGAAGCGTTCGTCGGCTTCACCGACAGGTACGGCTGCAACTTCTCCACTTACCAGGGCGGTTGGTTCCACGGGGGGGTTATCAATCGGCGGTCGTTGGGAGATGACCCGACACTCTTCGCCGCCACGGGCAAGACCCAGGAGTTCGCCATCCCGTTGCACGGTGAAATGTATTATCAGAAATGCAAACCGGCTATTCTCTGGTTCTACTGCCTCACTGCCCCCAGCCGCATGGGGCAGACCACCCTTTGCGATGGGCGCGCGCTTTGGCGTGGGCTCAGCGAGCCGGCCCGCGGCACGCTGGAAGCCAGGCGCGTCAAGTACATCAACAAGCTGAGCCGGGCGGAATGGGAGCAAAGCTTCCAAACATTGGACATCACCGAAGTCGAGGCACTCTGCGCACGGAACGACGTTCGCGTATCAGTCGACCCGGCGACTCAGGAACTTCTGATGGAGTACGCTTGCCCCGCGGCCGTCGCCAGCAGGGGCCCGGAAGGCGAGAAGGCTTTCATCAATAGCTTGATCATCTTGTGGCGCGGAGAAAGAGTGCACAGGAGAGGTGCGGTGAATGCCGATCCGGGGACCGTGAAGGACGGCGATCCGTCGATCATCGTCCGCTGGGAAGACGGGTCGGAATTGTCGCATGACCTCATGAAAGAGATCGGTGCCGTGGCCAAGCGGCTGACAGTGGAAGTGGAATGGGAGCGCGGCGACATCCTCATGGTTGACAACACCCGCGTCATGCACGGCCGGCGCGACTCGCCCGATCCGGACAGGGTCATTCTGGTGCGGATGAGCGATCCCGCGTGGACGAAAGAGGCCGTGGCCGCGCGTGCCGGCGAGTAAGGGCGTATCTGCGAACGGCGGTCGCCTGCGAACAGGCCCTCTCACCCCTGGCCCTCTCCCAACGGGAGAGGAAGCGATAGGTCGTCGCGTCGGATTTCTCAACTGCGCTTCAGGGCGACGCGCATTGCGCGAAGATCAGCGAGGCGTTCTTGCCCCAGAATCCCAGCGAATTCGACATTGCGACCTGCATATTCATCGGCCGTGCCCGATCGGTTACCAGGTCGAGGGAGCATTCCGGGTCAGGCTCCAGGTAATTGGCCGTGGGTGGGGCGAGCTGCTCCTGCAGGCCCAGGACTGTGAGCACGGCTTCGAGGGCAGACGACGCACCCAGGCAGTGCCCGGTGACCGGTTTGGTCGAGCTGCACGCCACGTGGTGCAACCGGTCGCCGAACAATCGGCGCATGGCCACCGTTTCAATCTTGTCGTTGAGCGGCGTGCCGGTTCCGTGGGCATTGACGTAATCGATCTCCCCGGCACCAAGCCCGGCAACGCCGAGCGCGCTCCGCATGACCCGCACCAACCCTTCGCCGTCGTCGCGCGGTGAGGTGCGGTGCGACGAGTCGGCGCCCATGGCCCAGCCCACGAGCCGTGCCAGCACAGGCGCACGTCGTTGGCGCGCGGAGTCGAGCGACTCGAGGACCAGGAATGCGGCTCCTTCGCCAATGATGGTCCCGTTGCGGGTCGCATCGAATGGGCGGCAGGCGCGACGGGGGTCGGGATGGGAGCCGAGAATGCCGGTCGAGAGGGTCTGGCGGATGATCGCGTCCAGAAGCGGGGCATCCGCCCCTCCGGCCATCATGATCTCCGCCGCACCCAGGGTGATCTGCTGCGCGGCCAGGGCGATGGCATAAGCGGCCGACGCGCAGGTGGCGGAGACCGTGAGGCAAGGGCCGCCGGCGCCCAAGGCCACGGACATCGTGCCGCTCAGGCAGTCGAGGGTGCTGCTGGCCGCCAGTGTCGGCGGCAGCTCGCGCCGGCCGGACCTGGCCAGATCCAGGCTCTCCGTCCATTTGCGCATGGGCCCGCGCGACGTGCCGGCCATGATGCCCAGCGCGGATGGGTCGGGTGAGTGGGTGTGCAGACCCGCGCTCTTGTGGGCATGGATGGCGGCTTCGAGGGCGAGTTGAACGCAACGGTCCATCTTGTGGCCGCGCCGGCTCTTCTGGACCTCTTCGAGCGGGTCAGTGACGACGCAGGCCGCGATTGTCGGGCTTTCGGCGACCGTCGGGTCAGTGTAGGAGACTGCCGGCGAGCTGCCGCGCACGACAGCCCGCCACAGGGCGTCGGGCGAGCAGCCGGCGGCGGCGGCTACGCCCAATCCGGTCACGACGACGGCTCGTTCTTGCGCCATGGCTTGGTGAGCCCTTCCGGAGTCAGGATGCGATTTCAGAGAGTGCCTCCGCTGCCGAGGGCGCGGCGACTGTCGCGGGGTCAAGATGCTCGATGAACAAACAATGGGACTGACCAGGGTGCTGGCCCACGACTGCGAGGAATTCGCGCAGCAGGTGGGCACATGCCGCGCGATGGTTTTCCGCGTCGTCCACGAGCGCGTCCGGCACCGGCTCGCCCAGATGGACCGTGAAGCTCATGCGCGGCCCGGCCGTGATCAGGCACGGCATGACCAGGGCGCCGGTCGCGGTCGCGAGTCGGAGCGGACCCGTGGTCATGTCAAACGTGAAGCCTTCTCCAATCAGGCGAAGATGCCGGGCAAGCCGGCCTTCGACCGTGATCGCGAGGATTCGCCCCGCTCGCAGGAACTCGTACGCCTGCCGGAGCTCGGAGGGGGCGAAGACGATGGGTCCATCCGAGCAGCGGCCGGGGCCGTTCAGGCGGTCGATGTATCTCCAGTGGAGGGGGCGCCCGGCGGCAGGCATCCGCTTGAGCGCCGCCGCAGGGAGTCCGCGCCCGCAGCCAGTGGCACAGGAGGACGCTCGGCCCGAAATGCAGCAGGGCCAGGACGACCGGCCTACCTCGAGCGTGTTCGAGTTCGAGCCGCTCCATACCGACGCAGCGGCAATGGTCCGTCCATCGCTCCAGCCCAAACCGATCCGGCCAGAGGCACATGAGCCGCGCAAGGTTCATGCGCGTACGCTCCCGCCAGAGGTACGCGACCCAGCGCGGCCGGCTCAGCCGGGGCCGCAGCGCAGCGGGCAGGCGGTCGAACTGGCGGATTGTCGGCGTGGTGAACGCCAACTGGCGGGCGGCCTGCACTGCTGCAACCGGCCAGCACAGAATCCAAATCGCGCGAAAAGGGAGCGCGCGCTCGAGTGTCCGGATGCATCGAAAGGCGATCAGGATGGCGTATTCGTTGATCGGAACACGAGACATCGTGGACTTGCTGGCTTCTTGTGGGGTGCGCGCCGAGCCCTGGCGACAGAATTGCCGAGAAACGATTGCGAAACCATCCTATCGGCGGGGCGTGGGCAAAATCAAATGAGGTGGAAAATAATCTTCCCATGACACTCGTGAGCGATTCTCATTGAGATCGGTTACTCTTATCAATGTGTTCTTGACCCGACGCGATGCAAAGCGAGACGCCGCGATGAACGACCCGGATTTTGATGCGCCGGTCTACACGAATGATGAACTCGTGACCGTGGCCACATACGATGACGCGGTCTCGGCGAGAATGGCGCTCAACCACCTGTGCGAGGCTGGCCTCGCCGCCGTGCTCTCGGACGAGAGCACGGTTGCCATGGACTGGCTGCTCTCGAACGCGATCGGGGGAATCAAGGTTCAGGTGCACTCGAAGGACGCCGTGATGGCGCACCGGCTGCTCGAGGAACATCACCGCGGCGACGGCGAGGCGGAGGAAGTCGCAAGGGCCGATGATGAGATCGAGGATGACGATGAGGCTGACATCGAGGAGGAGCCTCCGCTCTCGGACCGCGAGCGCAACGGGGTGCGCGCGTTCCGAGGAGCCTTGCTGGGCATCCTGTTCCCACCGATCGAGTTCTATGTGCTGTACCTGATGTACAAAGTCTTTGTGTCCGACGAACGGCTTGGACCGCGGTACCGCAATATGGCCTGGGCCGCCGGTGGCGCTCATGCTGATTGTCCTGGGCGGTATGTACGCGATCTTCCGACCGCGGTAGGGGCGGGTGGTTCTGGGCGGCACTGCCGTGGCGGACCTGGCGGCCGACCGGGCGCTCGCCAGGCAGCAACTCGCCCTGATCGACGAAGCCTGGACCCTGATGCATGGCCTGGCCCAAAGTACCAGAATCGAAATCTCCACTGCGCATCGAGGCCGAGATCTGGTCGAAGGAGGAGAAGGCCCGATCACGCGCGACGAGTCGTTGCGTCACCGGGCCTCCGGCTGCGCCTGGGGAACAGTGCTGAATTGGCCGACAGCATCCATCGCTCGAGATCATGCAACCCGTCTGGCTGGCTTCACGCAGGCCGCGCATCATCTGCTTGGCGAAGTCATCCTGAGAAGGCTTGCCGAAGAGTTTGTCGATGAAACGCATGGAGCGAACCTGGTTTTCGAGGGCTGACGACCCACCCTGATCGCTTTGTTTGGGATTGCGCGTCTGCCGCAACCAAGGCCCGGCGACTTTCATGCGGGACGCAGCAACAATTCCGACTCCCACGACGAGTAACACGAAACAGGATGGCTCCGGAACGCAGTTCATGGACATCCCCAGAGCTTTCATTCCCATCGTTCCAGCGCCGGCTTTGATTGTTCCGGAGTTATAGCCTGGATCGCCTCCGCCGCCCGCTGCCGAAGCCCCTTTGGCACCGCCTCCCCGTCCGCCGCCAAGGATGCTGAAACCCGGACCCTGGGCTTGTCGGGAACGTGCCCGCAGGATGCGGCACTCCGTGAGCTCTTCGCAGGTTAGCACGTCGCTTGCCGCGGTGCTTTTGTCCATCGGCTTGACGCTCTCGTCCAAATGCGGCGTCGTGCTTTGGGCAGTGGGCGCCGTGAAGTTCGTTGGGATTGCTTTGTGATCTGTGCTTATCTCGCCGGGACGGGCCGTACCGTCGTCGATGGCTTCGCCCTTTCCGAGGGGAAGTGAGCTTGCAAGCACCGCATCCGGGCGATCTTGATCAGCGGTGTCATCAGCGATCGCGATTGCAGGGCGAGGAGCGTCGCTGCTATCCGAGTGCCTGAACGGCACGAAGGCCGCACACGTCGCGCCGAACAGGGCTATTATTCCGAGGGCGAGCAGCGCAGATGTGTTCTGCTGGACGAGGCCAGTTCCGGGCGTGACTCGGAACGAGCTAGGAGATGCGCGAAACTTCGACGCTTTGCTCGACCATTTTGCTTCGACACCAGAGCGTCGACATTGCGACGTCGGCTGCGTCGCGTCCGTGTGCGATCGGGATCAATGCTGGTCGCTCATCAGCGCACGTCGAATCCAGGTTGTGCCAGGTACCGCCCAAGTAAACCTGTGCGTATCCATGGAAATCCGGTGCCTCAAGGCCTAACGCATACCCGGAAACATAGCGCGCGGGGATATCCAATCCTCGGCAGAACGCGATCACCAGATGCGCGAAGTCGCGGCAGACCCCGATGCGCTCCGTCGCCGTGTCGTACGCCGAGGTCATCGCGTCAGTCGTCCCGTAACGGTATTCGACATGTCGGCGCACCCACGCTGCAATCGCTCGAACGCGGTCCCCACCGGGCGGCAGTCCGCCGAACTCGTCGATTGCCATTCGGGCAAGCAAGTCGGATTGGCAGTACCGGGAAGGCAACGTATAGATCGAAGCATCAGTCGGCAGCTCCTGCGGTGAGTGCTCGACGGCGACCGGCGGCACTCCGGTATTGGGCTCGACCTCAACTTCTGCATTGAACTCGAAGCTAAATCGTCCTTGCGGAAGGACCAACAACCGAACGGTATTGCCATAGATGTCCTGCCGACACTCGGACGCAACCATCGGGGTGGTCACCACGCTCGACTGATTGACACGATGGGCCGCGCCCTGAATCGCTGGCTCAACCATCAGCCACAAGTAAGACGCGGACTCGAGCTCATATGTGGTCGTGGCGCGAACACAAAGAACCATTCAAGCGACTCCGAAATGAATCATCGTTACAACTTTGTCCTACGTTGTCGCACGACCATCCGGGCCCGGGCTCGCGGCATAGTGTAGCCGCCGGTTGTGCCATGGTATACGAGGACCAGGAATCGTCCCGCTCAACTTGCCCGGGACCGGGGGATTGTTTCTGGATTCAGGGAGCGGTCCAATGGCCTGAGTCGACCTCCCCCGCGCAATCACCGAGATCCGCGCGCCTCACAGGGTCTTATTCCGAGGAGCCTACCATGATGAACCGGACCACTCCGTGCACGCGGCGGCAGGTCTTGGGCGGAGCCGCCGGTGCTCTCGCCTTTCCCACAATTGTCCCCAGCACCGTCTTCGGGACAGCGAGCAAGGCGCCGCCGAGCGAGCGGATAACGGTCGGTTACATCGGCTGCGGCAAGATGGCGAACGACTACCATCTTCCGGAGTTGCTCGGCTTTGGCGACGTCCAGGCGCTGGCGGTGTGCGAGGTCGACCGCACGCGTCGCGAACATGCCAAGAAGCGAGTCGAGCAGGCGTATAGCAAGAAAACTGAGTACAAGGGATGCGCGACGTATGTCGACTTCCGTGAGCTCATCGGTCGGTCGGACATCGACGCCGTGTGCATCGCCACTCCGGAGCACTGGCACGCCATTCCCGCGATCGAAGCGATGAAGGCGGGCAAGGACGTGTACTGCGAGAAGCCACTCACCTTGACGCTCGCCGAGGCCAAGCGGTGCATCGACGCTGCGCGGAAGTACAACCGTGTTTTCCAGACCGGCAGCCAGCAGCGGTCGAACGTGTTCGGGCCGTTCCGCGAGGCGGTCGAGATCATCCGGAGCGGGCGGCTGGGCCAGATCCAGTGCGTGACCGTGGGCGTGGGTGGTCCGAGCAAGTGGTGCGACCTGCCCGGTGAGGACGCCGAGCCAGGCCTCGACTGGGACCGGTGGCTCGGCCCCGCCCCCATGCGACCGTACAACGCGATCCTCAGTCCCCGCGGCGTCCACAAGCACTTCCCCGACTGGCGCGCCTACCGCGAGTACGCCGGCGGCGGACACTCCGACATGGGCGCCCACCACTACGACATTGCTCAGTGGTGCCTGGGCATGGACGAATCGGGACCGGTCGAGATCATCCCGCCGCTCGATCCCAAAGCGGGTCACGGCGTGATCTACCGCTATGCCAATGGCGTGACCATGATCCACGGTGGAAAGAGCGGCTGCACGTTCACCGGCAGCGAGGGAACTCTTCGGATCGACCGCGACCACCTCTCGAGCGATCCGGCGAAGATCGTGAAGGAGCCGCTCAAGAGCAGCGAGGCGCATCTGCCGTCCTCGGCGGGCCACCATCGCAACTGGATCGACTGCATCCGCTCGCGGAAGCGGCCGGTAGCCGATGTCGAGATCGGATCTCGGTCCGTGGCGATTCCGATCCTCGGCAACATCGCCTACTGGAATCATGCTGTGCTGCACTGGGATCCGAAGAAATGGGAGTTCAAGGACGCCGACGCCAACAAGTGGCTCGACTACGAGCGCCGCGACCCGTGGAAGCTGCCGACACTCTGACCCTGGCACTCGACCTCCACGCGGACCATCACCCGCGAAGTGGATCTCTCGAATCGATCTGATCAAATCCATCACCCGAAAAGTCGGTGTCTGGAACTGCTCGCGTCCCCCTCGGGCTCGCAAAGGTTTACTCCGCAACACCTCGTCGCGTCTCACTCCGTTCCGGAGTTTGACAGGGCTGTTCGGAGCTTACCGCCGCGGCGGAATCCTCGCGGGTTTCTTCGCCATTCCTGAAACCTAGCGCACTGGCCGCATCCGATGCACCGAGGGACTCCACCAGCTCGTGCGCCGCGCCGCGGACTCGCAGAGCCGGGTCTTCCAGGGCTTCTCGAAGGACGGCGCCCGCGCTCGGGTTGCTCGATTCCGCGGAGAGAAGCGAACTCGCGGCGATCAAGCGGACACGCGAGTTCGGATCTGCGACAAGGCGCTGCATCACCTCCGACACCGTGCCGGTAGGAGCCAGAGATAGCGCCATCGCCGCATTCATTCGCAGGCCATCGTCGGCATCAAAGGTGCACTCGACGAGCAAGGGGATGGCTGCCGCTGGAACCGCGTCGAGCCGGGCGAGGGCGTGGGCGCAGTTCGCCCGTACCCGAACCTCCGGGTCGCCCAGGGCTTCGACGAGCGCGGAGATGGCTTGTTCCTCTATGGCCGAAGCATTCATCCAGCCCGCCGAGGCCAACATCCGCACTTCGCCACACGCATCCTTCAGGCCGGTGGCGAGCGCCTCCGGCGTCTCGGGCGGTTGAATCTTTGCGATCGCTCGCATGGCCTGTCGGCGAACACTCTCGACCCCGTTTTGAACGGCGTGGAGCAGAGGTCCACCCGCGCCGCCAGCAGCCCGACCGAGCTGGCCAAGGGCCAGGGCAGAGTAGACCTGAACCCAGTCGCTGTCATCTTCGAGCAGCCGGCGGCACAAGCCTTCGATGACTGCCGGCCTTGCACCGGCAAGCTTCGGCAACACCTTGGTCACCTCCACTTTCACCTGGTCATTCGCGTCGCTGAGAAGGCCAATCAGGCTTTCCAGGTCTCCTTCGCTCGGCTCGCCCCAGTGGCCCAAGGACTGGACCGCGGCGGCTCGAACCACGGGGTCGGGATCCTGGAGTGCCGCGACGACCATCGGTGTCAATCGCCGGCTCGGCATGCCAAGCGGACCCAAGGCACGAATGGCCTCGCTACGGACCCCACCGTCCACGTCGTGAATTGTTTTTTCGAGTGCGGGCCGCGCGGAGGCCGCAGTTCCCCCCATTCTGCCGAGCGCCTCGGCCGCGTTTCGGCGCACAACCGCGTTCAGGTGGCTCAGGGAATCGACCAGGGCGGGAATCGCCCCGTCGGCGGATTCTCCCATCTCCCCCAAGGCTTCCGCCGCAAGGGCACTGACCCCGTTGTCTTGATCTCGGAGGGCTCGCATCAGGCCGGGAACAGCAACTTCAGCCGCGCATTCGCCGATCTTGCCGAGCGCCTCTACGGCCATTGCTCGCACCCGGTCGTTGTCGTCTGCCATCGCATGGACCAGAGCCGGGGCGGCGCCATCGGCCGAGGCGCCAATGGTCCCGAGAGCCTCGGCCGTCTGAGCGCGCACAACATTGTCCGCGCTGTCGAGCCCCAGAACCAACGCGTCCGTGGCTGCCTGATCCAGCGGCCCGACCTGCGCGATGGCTTCGGCCGCAGCCGTGCGTACGGACTCGTCGCTGTCCTGCAGAAGCGGCACAAGCGCCGGGACCGCCGGAGCCGCGTCCTTGCCCATCGCTCCAAGGGCCCGCGTCGCCGATTTCTTGACGGGCGCACTCGAGTCGTTCAGCATCTGGACGAGTGCGGCGGTGGTAGCCTGCGGGGCGCCGCGGACTTCGCCAAGTGCTCTGGCCGCGTGGCAGCGAAGCGTTTCGTCCGACTCGTTCAACAAGGCGATCAGTCGCGGCCCGGCCGCCGCCGCTGCCGGCCCGATACGGCCCAGCGCCGTGACTGCCTGGATCCGCACCGCCGTCGAATCGTCGGCCAGGGCCGCCTGAAGCGTCGCGACGGCGAACTCGACCGGGTCGTGCTTTGGTGCTTGCGCGAGTTGCTTTGGTTTCTGGAAGAAGAGCCAGCTCCTTCCCACCGTCGCGATGCGGACCCGACTACGGCCGCGCATCGGATTGCGCCGATGCGGCCCGCAGGCCGCCGAGTACCCCGAGTGCTTCGACCACGTTCTGGCGCACCATCTCGCTGGGGTCTCGTATGAGTGCGGCCAGTACGGGCAACGCTTTCACGGCATGGAGCCGGCCCAGAGCGGCAGCGACGATTGCACGGACGTGGGCGTGCCGGTCGCGCAAGTCACGGACCAGGGCGGGGATTATCGAGGGACCGATCGTTTCCAATATGAGCGGCAGCCGATCCCGCTGCTCCTTCGTCAGCATCGGCACCAGGCGCAGCGACCCCAGCAGGGGACCGATCGCGAGTGCACCGTAATTCGGTAGTGCATTCCGAGCCCGCTCGTGGATCGGCTCGTGCGGACTCCAGAAATCGGTGATCGTTTCAGCTAGCAGCTTTCCCTGTCGCAGCGATGCGAAGATCTGATGGAGCAAAACCATCGTGAACAACAGTTTGAACGCCCCGAGCAGCGCTTTTGCCGGCCAGGTGGCCACACGAACCGATGCGGCCCCCAAGATATGGTGTGACTTGAACAGGTCCAGCACGTCCACGATGCCCAGCGTTTGCGCAAGAGCGTAAGCCACGAAGTCGACATATACGGGCACCCTACGTACGTTGGCAACCTGATACCAGTCTCGCCCGATCGTTTCGTAGAGGCCCTGGTTCAGCAGGGCGAACCCGCCGATCAAGGCAACTGTGGCGCATCCTAACAAGGGCAGACGGAGATGCCTGCCGTATAGTTCCAGGTTCAGTGCCAGCGCCTGGCCCTTGAGCGGGTTATGGACCGCCTTGTAACCCCGCTCGACCTCATTCCGTTCCAGGTCGATGAACATGTAAGCCAGGCAAGCGGTGATCCCCATGAAGACTGGAGGCAGGCCGAAAAGGACCCGGAAACCGGGCCACAGTCTCCCGGCCAGCGCCACCGCCACGAGAAAAACGACGGCGATCGCCAAGAATACCGGCCACGAAGCCCGCGCTAGCAAACGCTCCCAGACCAGAAAGCCCCCCTGGATGGCTCCCTTCACAACAAGGCCGACGCCGCGCAAGACCGCGGCAATCAGCCCGATCCGGTGCAAGATGCCCGCCAACAAGCTTGTTCCAGCGAGCGCTAACAGCAGCAGATAGGATGGATCTGCCTGTTCCAGCTTGTTGAGCCAGAGCGAGGTATTCATGAACACCACCTCCGGCGGCAAGGACACTGGATTGAGCATGTCTGCTTATTTCTTGCTCACGTTGACCTTGAACTCGCTCGTGGCGTCGGCGCCCGTTGTCGGGTGACCTATGACCTTGATCGTGAATTCACCCAGTGAGGCGTCGGCCGCGGCTTTGAGCGTGACCTTCGCCTCGGTGTCCCCGTGCTTGATGATCGGGCTGGCGGAAGCGAGAGTTACTCCTTTCGGGCCTTCGGCAAAACTGAGCTCGACGTCTCCGTCGAAATTCTTGCCGCGAGCGATACCGATCGCGGCTTCTTTCGTCTCTCCCTGATGAAGCGGCGTCGACATTCTGGGCACGCTCAGATTGAACGTGTTGTCAGTTTCTCCGTACACGGGTTGCTTGTGTGGCGGGTTGGTTATTCCCGGTCCGCCCGGCGTGCTCTGGGTGCAGCCCGCGAGGGCGAACGCGACCAATGCCAGTAAGCCAGCGACTGAAACCTTCATGGATGATCACCTTTCTCAGAAACCATGGGGGATGTAACCTACGACCACCAGGACCAGTACGACAAGCAGCAGCACTCCCAACCCGCCGCTGGGGCCGTAGCCCCAGTTTCGGCTGTAGCCCCATCTCGGGAGGCCACCCATGAGCAGCACGACCAACACGATGAGTAAAATCAAGCCCACGGATGACTCCTCTTATTGCCGATTGGATCGAATTTGCAAAAAAAACCGGCGTGGTCGAACACCCTCAGGTATTCGACCACGCCGGCTTACTCGTCAACGAGCCCCCCGGCTCGGCCGGGTTGCCCTTAGTCTAGTCGTCCGACGACGTCTAACCAGATTTTTTATCGGAGCCGACTGCCAATTGACATGGGCTCGTCTACAACTTTCATTTTGACAAGCTGCCAGGAAATAGCAAGTGCATTCTTTTACGTTCTTTTGTATAAAAGGCTTGAGATTGCCCCAAGACGGAGAACCACGACGATGCCGCTCCCGGACGCTCGTCCCACGCTCGACGACTCGACCGAAGAGCACCAGGCCGTCGCCCAGCGCGATCCGCCTCGTGTACGGATCAAGTTCGGCGCCATCACCCACAACGGCAAAGTCCGCGGCACCAACGAGGATCACTTCCTGGTCGCCGAGCTCTCCAAGTCGATGCAGGTGTACAAGACCAGCCTGCATGGGCGGGACAAGTCGCTGTTCGCCGACGAAGAGGGATTCCTGATAGTGGTCGCTGACGGCGTGGGGGGCGCAGCGGGCGGCGAACGTGCCAGCGCCCTGGCGGTCGAGAGCGTGGAATCGTTCGTCCTGAACACACTCAAATGGTTCCTCCACTTAAGCGGCCACGACGAGCACGCGCTCCTCGCCGAGCTTCGCCAAAGCCTCGAACGCGCTGATCGAACCGTGATCGAGCGCGCCCGGACCGATCCCCGCCTCCAGGGCATGGGGACTACCCTGACGATGGCCTATAGCGTCGGCACCGACCTGTACATCGTCCACGCGGGCGACTCGCGAGCGTACCTGTTCCGCGAGGGCGTACTCGAGCAGTTGACCAGCGACCACACGCTGATCCAACCCTTGATCGACCGCGGCGAGATTTCGACGGAGGACGCCAAGCGGCACAGGTGGCGCAACGTCGTGACCAACGTGATCGGCGGTAACCGCCAGGGCGTCTTTGCAGAAGTGCACAAGCTCCCGGTGCTCGACGGCGACACGCTGCTATTCTGCACCGACGGGCTGACCGAGCCCGTCAGCGATGACGCGATCGCCGACGTGCTCCGGCTTCACTCCGATCCCGAAGACGCCTGTGCTCGGCTCGTGGACCTGGCCCTCGGCGGAGGCGGGCCCGACAATGTGACCGCGGTCGTCGCACGGTATCAGGCCGATCAGAATCCTCAGAGTTAATTGCAGGATTCAATAAGGGGAGAACCAACGGATCGGGATCAGGATGATCCATAGGGTTCCCACGGCTCGGCCGGCTCGGTCGATCCAACTTGGTTCTGCGTGCCATCGGCCACAAGCCGCCATCAACGCCCAAAGGCCGGCCGTCGCGAAGGATATCGAAATGCGATAATTCAGGGCAACCACGTTCTGGATGCCAGGAGCCACGAACGATCTATAAGCGAAGACATATCCACGATAATTGTCCAGGCAAAGAAAGACCATCATCGCGCTCGCGATTGCGCAGGCAACGAACCCGGGCCGCAGGAAGAGGCGGCGGCGCGAGGGCCGTGGTCTGTTGAAACTTAGACATAGCAGGGCAACCGTCCACGGGATCAGAAATGATGAGATGAGGGCGGCGAGATCCCCATCTTCCGGTGGACGTAAGATTCCGCCATTCGGTGGAAACCACTTCTCGGCAAGAATCCATGGCAATCCCTGGAATTGAACAAATGCAAAGGCGATGGCCGTGGCTGCGATCATGACCATCGCGTCTGCAAGGTTGAATCGTCGGAGTGGCTTCATGATTTTGGTCCGCGGCTGCGGACCGGGCAAGGAATCCGTCTCTTGTCGGCCTGACTGGATCGAAATCTTGCGTTCGAGTATATCGAGGGCCCGCGTGCCGTGGACGAATCATTCCGACAATCACCGGTTGAAGCTCGGAGAGTAAGCCCGATCGTTGGCCCGCGTGACTCCTGGCGGTTCTGGCGGCGGCTTCGCGGCCGGGAATCCGTGGGCCTGGCAGAACAACTCCGCGTTTAGCTCCAGGCAGGCAGCATAGGCTTGGTAGATCGAGCGGTAGATCGCGCCGGTGCGGTCAACCCAAGTTGCTCCATTCGACGAAGACAGCGGTAGAGGAACTCCATCATGGGCCGGATGCGGTCGCGGGTCGCCTGTGCTTGTCTTCGGCTGAGTATCCTCATCCCGATAGTGTATATCGGAACACTATTTGTTCGTCAACCTCGACGGGTAGTTGAAAGAATGGGCCGGACGCGCGTCACCACGTCAGGCCCCGGTAAATCGATGTGCAGGCTGTGCATTGCGTCGTACGCTTTGTCGACCAGTCGGAAGAGTTTGCTGTTCTGGTCGAAGCCCTTCGGCTCGAGTCGCCGCTTGCATCGGAACAGGAAACCGAGCATCGGCTGGACGAATTCGCGACATGTGCCCACTTGCTTTGGGGTAAGGTGCACTGACACGCAGAAGTCAGAGATCGGCACTTGCGTCACAACGAGTTGCAAGGCGCCAATCAAAACTAGCACGCGAACAGCAGAACCGGGTTAGCCGAGCGATGCCGTGTGGTGCTCCCTCAGCGTCGATCGGTAGACGCTTACTACTCGTGGCTTTGATTCGCGGGGTGATGGTGCGATAATGGATCGAGCCATTCTGGAATGAGCGGCCTCGACGACGTAGAGGTTACCACGATGGATAACAACCAGGGTCTCTCCGAGACGACTTCCGCGGTCTTTCATGACGGATCGTCGCACGCGCCTCCCTTCGAACATCCCACTGTTATCGGTCGCTACCGCGTGATTCGATCGCTTGGAGCGGGGAGCTTCGGTTACGTCTACCTGCGCAAGATATTGAGATGGCGCGTCGCGTCGCGATCAAGGTTCCTAACCCCGAGCGGATTTCTCTGGCTGAAGAAGCGGAGGCATTCCTGGCGGAAGCTCGGGTCCTCGCCCAGCTCGACCATCCTAATATCGTCCCGGTCTACGACGTGGGTCGGACCGAGGATGGGCTCTGCTATGTCGTCTCCAGGTACGTCGAAGGCAGCGACCTTGCGGCGAGGAGCGCGATGGGCCAGCTCGAAAGAGGCGAGTCGGTGGAGCTTGTGGCTGCGGTTGCCGGGGCCCTGCATCATGCCCATACCCGTGGGCTGGTGCACCGGGATGTCAAGCCGGCCAATATCTTGATCGAGGCTTCAGGGAAGACCTACATTGCGGATTTCGGCCTGGCGTTGACGGACGAAGACTATGGCAAGAGTGCCGAGTTCGCTGGCACGCCAGCCTATATGAGTCCAGAACAGGCCCGCGGCGAAGGACACCTTGTGGATGGCCGTTCAGACATCTTCAGCTTGGGTGTCGTCCTGTACGAGCTCTTGACCGGACGCCGGCCATTCCGCGGTGATTCACTCGTCGACGTTCTGCAGCAGATCAGGAGACGCTGACTTCCGCCCACCCCGGATGATCGATGATACGATACCTAAGGAACTGGAACAAATCTGTCTGAAAGCTATGTCCCGGCGGGCCAACGATCGCTTCAACACAGCGAAGGACATGGCCGAAGAGCTTCACATGTTCCTTCATCCCGGCGAAGCCGAGCTCCGGCCATCCGGAATACGGGTCCACGGTCAACCGGCGCCCGTGTCGAGCCCGGAATCTCAAACGATTCGGATCGTTCCCAAGGGATTGCGGTCGTTCGATGAACACGACGCCGATTTCTTCCTGGAATTGCTCCCCGGCCCAAGGGCCCGAGATGGGCTTCCAGAGAGCATCCGGTTTTGGAAGACAAGGATCGAGGAGAGTCATGCGGAGAAGACATTTCGAGTGGGGTTGATGTATGGTCCATCGGGCAGCGGAAAATCATCGTTGCTCCGGGCGGGCTTGCTACCACGGCTCGATAGGAAAGTCGTGCCGATCTGGATCGAGGCGACAGCCAAAGATACCGAATTCCGTCTGTTGCGAGCGATTCGCAAGCAATGTCCCGACCTTCCGATCGATCTGGGCCTTGTCGATACGCTGGCAATAATGCGGCGCGGCAGGGTGCTGCCGACTCCGCAGAAACTGCTGATCGTCATCGATCAGTTGGAACAATGGCTGAATGCGCAGCGAAGCGACGAAGAGCCAGAACTTGTCGCCGCTCTTCGTCAATGCGATGGAGAACATCTGCAGGCGCTCGTCTCGGTCCGGGACGACTTCTGGCTCGCTGTCAGCCGGTTCATGGCCAACCTGCAGGTTGAATTGGTGCAGGGAAAGGACGTGTTGCTGATTGATCTATTTGATCTCCGGCACGCTCGGAAGGTTTTGACAGCCTTCGGACAAGCCTACGGGGCGATTCCCGAGAATGCCGGCGATTTGGCGCGCGATCAAGAGGCGTTTCTCGATCGATCCGTTTCCGCGCTTAGCAACGACGGTAGGGTGGTTCCGGTGTGGCTAACGCTTTTCGCAGAGATGGTTAAGACGATGCCTTGGAGGGGGGATACTCTGAGTGATGTCGGCGGCACTGAAGGCATAGGCGCCACTTTTCTGGAGGAATCGTTCTGCTCGCCGCGCGCAAATCCAAAACACCGTCGCCATCTGGCTGCGGCGCGTGCCGTCCTAGAGGCGCTCTTGCCCCAAAGCGGGACCGATATTAGGGGGCAGCTACGCTCAGACCGTTTGCTTCAACAGGTGTGCGACTACGCCGATCGGCCGAGAGACTTCTCCGAGTTGATGCAGATTCTCGACGCCGAGCTGCGGCTAATCACGCCGACGGAGCCTGGGCAATTTGCCCGGGAGGAGGAGGTCGGAGTTCAGTCGATCGATCGGTACTATCAACTGACACATGACTACCTCGTGCCTTCTCTGCGCAATTGGCTGACCCGTAAGCAGCGAGAAACGCGGCGCGGACGGGCGGAGCTGCAATTGGCGGCAAGCGCATCAAACTGGCTCGCCAGACCCGATAACAGGCATTTGCCGTCGGCCATAGAGTGGGTGAATATTCGGGTATTGACGAAAAGGAAGGACTGGTCTGACGCCGAGCGCAAGGTGATGAAAAGGGCTGGGCGAGTTCATGGCACGCATACGCTGCTTCTCCTTATCTTTCTTGGAGCAGCGACTTTCGGTGGGCTCAAGGTTCGAGATCGGATCGCGGAGGATCGTCAAGCGACTCATGCCGCAGGGCTGGTGAGGGGACTGCTCAATGCAAACATTACGCACGTCCCTGATTTCATTTCAGAAATGCGCGGCTACCGGAGGTGGGTTGATCGACCATTGCGAGACGCACTTCGCGAGAGATCGGTGACTTCGCGCGAGCGACTTCACGCCAGCCTCGCACTACTGCCCACAGACCCCGGTCAGGCCGATTACCTCTCGAACCGACTGCTTGAGGTGACCGCGATCGAACAATCCGTGATCTGGCAATCGTTGAAGGAACATGGTCACGCTGGGACCGATCGTTTTTGGGCTGAACTGAAGGATCAAGGAGCCGATCCGGATCGCCGCTTTCACGCGGCATGCGTTCTGGCGAACTCCAACGCTGACGAAGCGGAGAAAAACTGGGAGGAATTCTCTCCGTTTGTCGCCAACGAATTTCTGTCCAGAGTGATTAGAACCCCCAGCGATTACGCCGTTCTTATCGAGATGTTGCGACCCATCGGGAAAAGATTATCTCCTTCCATGGCGACAGAATTCCGGAACTCTCGACGATCCGATATCGAGCGCAACTTCGCCCTGACAGTCCTCGTTGACTATGCAAACGATGATGTGAACTTGTTAACGCAACTGCTACTCGAAAGTGATGCGAAGGCTTTCGCACTCCTCCTGCCTAGCGTCAGGCGCCAAGCGTCGATGATCCTGCCAGCTCTCAGAGCCGAAATTGCGAAGGAGGCAAAATACGAATGGAGCGACATCGCGCTCGATCGAACCTGGACGGATCCTGATCCAGCCGTGGTGCGCCAGATCGAGTTGTCTAAGGGGCTCATCTCCGAAAGGTTCGCCTTCTGCCAAGACATTCCACTGGATGAGTTCCTGACGGCGGCAGAAACCCTACGAAAGTCCGGTTATCGTCCTATGCGATTGCGGCCCTTCGCGGGCGAACGCGCCGTGCATTGTGCTGCTCTGTGGACGCGTGACAGTCGCAAATGGCGGATGAGGGCTGCATTGAGCGCGGGCGAATTTCGGCGATATGACGAGTCGTGCCGACTAGGTGAGTTCATTCCGGTCGACGTCGCTGGATATGTCGTCAGTCCGCAGCACGGGAAACCGAACGAACGCTACGCGGGCGTCTGGGTGGAGCGATCGAGCGCTGATGATGACGCCATGATGTACTTCGGCGTCACGAGCAAGGAGCGACCAGCGGAATTCGACCGCCTGACGGCGGCTGGGATGGTACCTGTAACAATGCAAGAGACGATCGCATCCGACAACGAATTGCGCTATTCTGGCGTGTCGCGAAGAGTCCCAAACACGTCGTCGCCTCCTCCATATTTCTCGGATCTTTCACAGCCAAGGCTTACCGAGGAGCTCGCCAGCAACGCTGGGCACACGCTGCTTGATCTGGGCGTTTTTGGGGCAGGGCCTACGGTGTTGAAGCGAGCTGCGTCAGTTCACTTGAAAATCCTTGACGCTTCTCTGAAAAAAAACCCGCTCCACGTTAATGCCCGCTTCGCTCGTGCGCGCCTGCTTCTCGACCCCTTCGGCGAAGACCGAAGAGCCCTTGACGATCTAGTATTCTTGGTCGAAAGCACGCCGACTCGGGTCGACGCTATCTACTATCGAACACTGGCGTACGCTCGCCTCGGCCAGAAAAAGCAAGCTTTGGAGAGTCTGGAAAACTTCAGGAATCAAAATGCCTCAGAGATCCAGAAACTGTGCTTGGGACTTGTAGTTGCCGCAGAATTAGCAGAAGGAAGGGCTGACGCAGTCGCACGACTGGAATCGGCCGTAAAGCGCCAATCCAACGATCCCAACTGTTGCTACGATGCGGCTTGCGCCTACGCCCTTGCCGCGCATGCCGCCGACCGTACCGATGACGTGCACCGCGCAACGGATGCCGAACGAGCGATTCAGTTGCTCCAACAGGCGATCGATAACGGGTACTCAGACTTCGGTAAGCTAGCCGAGGACCCCGATCTGCTCACGGTCCGAGGCCTCCCGCCATTCAGCAAGATAGTCGCGGTCGCGGGTCGCCTCGATTGCTTCTATTCGGCCGTCTGGTCGGATAACGCGCAGTTCGAGGGGACGCCGGTCTATGGACTCGATCCTGACCGACATCTTGAACGTTGCGAAGAGCTGATTGCGCACGGCTTTCGGCCGGTGTCGATCGCGATGTCCCACCCCGAGCCCCCCGGACCTCCCGTGACTGCGTCCGTCTGGCATCGTCCTGTTGTCAGCAACGAGTCCAGAGACGGGCTGGCGATGCGGCAGGCGGCGCTGCCATCGCCATGATTCATTTCGGCAGGGCCCAGGAAGTGTGGCCGCTGTTACAGCACAGTCGAGATCCGCGCCTTCGGAGCTTCATCGTCAACTGGCTCGGCACCTTCGGGACTGATCCGCAGTTGCTCGACACCGAACTCGAACGAATCGCCGCCATAGATTTAGCTCAGATGGGCGGTTCGGCGCCGAATGATCGGACTACTAATCGCGGTCGTCGCGTGAACTCAACTGCGCGATCGCTCCAATCCGATGGTGTTTCGGCGACAGCCGATCCAAATGCTGGCCCGCCAAAAGAGGGATCGATGGAGGCGATCCTTTTCCACCCCGATACATCAGTGCAGCGAGCGTTAATTCTGGCACTCGGGAAATACGGTTCGACCGAACTCTCCGCAATCCAGCGCGAATCCCTGATCGCGAAACTGCTCGGCCTCTACGAAAACTGTTCGGACGCCGGGGTCCACTCGGCAGCCGAATGGTCACTTCGGCAGCATGGACAGCATGCGAGGATCTTGGAGATCAACAAAAGGTTGAAAAGCATGCCGACCGTATCCCGTCGGTGGTACGTCAACGGCAAGGAGCAGACGTTCGTCATCATCGAGGGGCCGGTCGAATTCCCAATGGGTTCGGAATCCAGCGAAGCAAATAGGCGACCGAGCGAGACTCCGCATCTTCGGCTAATCCCGCGTAAGTTTGCAATTTCCAACAAGGAAGTGACGGTCGCGCAGTTTCAAGAGTACTTGAAAGTAGGCTTGAACCGCCATAGCCCGGACGCGGCCGGGCCAATCAATGGCATGACTTGGTATCTCGCCACGGGGTACTGCAACTGGCTGAGCCGGCAAGAGCATCTACCGGAGTGCTACGAGCCAAATGGGTCGCAGCAATACCAAAGCGGTATGACGATCAAGAGCAATGGTCTGAAGTTGGGCGGTTACCGACTTCCCACAGAGGCGGAGTGGGAGTATTCTTGCCGGGCTGGGGCGACGACAAGCCGATATTATGGCGACTCGATTAGGCTACTCGATGCATACGCGTGGACTCAGACTAACGCCGCGGAGTGCGCCCGGACATGCGGCATTCTCTTGCCGAACGACCTGGGATTATTCGATATGCTGGGAAACGTTTGGGAATGGTGTCAGGATCAATTCGTTCTTATTCAGCCTGCGATGAGAGGCCCAACAATTGACGATCCCAAGGGAGGTCTCGTTCAATCTGACAGGGGACGTGTGTGCAAAGGTGCGTCGCACTTAAATCAGCCCTCGTACGCCCGGTCCGCGATTCGTGCGGCCGCAACGCCTGAAGCGGCGCTGGATCTCCATGGTTTCCGACTCGCAAGGACTCTCGAGTGACCTAAGAAGTCTGCTCGCGCTCAGCCGACCTATTCGTCCCATCAGTCCGAGCCCTTTGCTCCCGCCCAGGCTTCAACCGCGTGCTTCAGCCACGCAGGCCGCTCTGCGAGGAAGCCTTGCTTTCGACGCCGCTGTTATCAGACTCTGCTCAGGCTGGCGAAATCCATCGGACGCGACGTATCCAAGCCACAGGTTTTCGCGCACGTCTACGCGCTTATTTACGCAGCCGTCTCTTGAGCTAGCCGAGGTTGCGCAGTTAGTGGCGAATTTTACCCCAAAACGGGTGCCGCGCAGGCGAATTTCCCGGGTTTTTCGTAGTGGAAAGGGCCTCAGATCGTTGTAGTGAAGACCAACTTGAAACTTTAGACCTTGATCCCGCGACAGCCTCCGATCATCCTGTTGGTCAGGAGGCCGGCATGTTCCTGCGCCGCTATACCCGCAACAAGGGCGGAAAGACCCACACCTACTACGCCCTGGTCGAGAGCGCGCGTACCGACGCCGGACCACGTCAGCACGTCGTTGCCTATCTGGGCGAACTGAACCACGACGAACAGCGCCGTTGGCAGCGGACCGTGGTGATCTACAACCGCCAAGGCGATTCCCAACAACTCCGGCTCTTCCCCGATGATGATCAGGTTCCGATTCCCGATGACCCCGATGTCGTGCGCATCCGACTGGGTTCGGTCGGCTGGACCAACGGCCGGCGGTTCGGCGACGTCTGGCTGGGGCTCTGGCTCTGGAAGTTCCTCGGTCTGGATGAGATCGTCGAGCGCCACGTGCCTCAAGGTAAAGAGACAGTCCGGCCGGCGGACATCGTGGCTATCGAGGTGATCAATCGTCTTTGCGGTCCCTGCAGCGAGTTCGCTCTGGCCGAGCACTGGTATGCCTCTACCGGTCTCGAAGACCTGCTCGGCGTGCCCGACAGCGCGGTGACGAAGGATCGGCTCTACCGGACCCTGGATAGCTTGCTGGCCGCTCACGAGTTGATCGAGCAGGACCTCAAGACCCGGCTTGGCACACTCTTTCAGCTCGATTACGACCTGTTGCTCTACGACCTGACCAGCACTTACTTCGAAGGCCTGGCAGAAGAGAACGACCTGGCTGAGAGGGGTTATTCGAGGGACCATCGCAGCGACTGCAAGCAAGTCGTTCTGGCCCTGGTGGTGACTCGAGATGGTTTTCCTCTGGCCCATCGCACCCTGCCGGGAAACACTCAGGATCTGCAGACCGTCGAGACCATTGTGACGGAGATCGAGTCCCGATTCGGCAAGAGCCAGCGGATCTGGGTCATGGACCGGGGTATGATTAGCAAGGAGTCGCTGGCCTTCCTCAAGGGTTCTGGTCGCAAATACGTGCTGGCGGCTCGGCGCGGTGAGCTAACGAAGTTCCAGAGCCAACTGCAAGGCAGCGGGTGGCACCAACTGCCCAAGAATCCCGAGGTCTCCGTCAAGCTGATCCGCCGGAAGCGGGAGCATTATCTCCTGGCCCGCAGTCGCCCACGGCGCCAGAAGGAGCGCGCCATTCGTCGCCGCCAGCGTCGCGGACTGGCTCGGGGTCTGAAAGCGCCTCCAGGAACTTGTCCGTACAGGGCGTCTGAAAAACCGCGACAAAATCCTGGAGCGTGTGGGGCGCCTTACGGGTCGTTATCCCAAGGCCCGCCGCTTTGTGACGATCACCGTCAGTAAGGCCAAGTGCGCCGAGTTAAGCTACTCTTGGAACGTCGCGAAATTTAGGGAGGCCCTGGCCCGTGACGGGGCCTACTTGCTCCAGAGCAACCAACCAGGCTGGTCGGTTGAGGGATTCTGGGAGACGTACATGCAGTTGACGGTTGTGGAGCACGCGTTCCGGGTGCTCAAAAACGAACTGCTGTTGCGTCCGGTGTGGCACCACTACAGCGGACGAACACGGGCACACGTGTTCGTCTGCGTGCTTGCGTACGCGCTTTGGAAGACCCTGGACCACTTGTCCAAGCGAGCGGGATTGGAGACGGAGATACGCAAGCCTGATCGCCGGCGCCCAAACGCCTCACCGAAACCACGTCCAATGACCCCGGAGGTCATCTTGCGGCAGTTGGGGGAGATCCAGATCGGCGATATCCTCTTGGAAACGACTGATCGCAGGAAACTGGCCCTCCGTCGGGTTGCCCGCCCCAAGCCTGAGCAGGCAAGAATTCTTGCCGCGTTGAAGTTGCAGATCCCCGAGCGGCTGAGTCCCGACCGCGAAATGTAGTGAAGACCGGCGCCCTTCGCGCGCGGTTTTCCCGCAGAAATTGAATTCGCTCCCCCGCCAACTGCGCAACTTCGGCTAGGCAGCCGTCCGATGAGTGGCGAACATTCCATTTCGCGGTAATTGAAGCGCGCCGGTGTTCGTTTCCAGCGCAGTACGATTGCCTGCGGCGCCCCTAGACCTGTGCGTGTGACGTTGCCGCGGGTAAGCAAAATCCACGGCACGAAGCGCCTCGCTTGGATGCAAACGCCCCATTCGTGGAACATTTAGGAGAATCACGTGATTGGCAACAATTTGGCAACAATATTGGCCATGTCACCCCAATGCCACTACAATGAGGAAGCAGCGTAGTCGTGACCTTTATTCCTGAGAAACCAGACATTTTTACGTCACTCCAACTTGTTCCCAGTGCCACGCTCATGGCAGAAGCGCCGGACTCAAAATCCGGTTCTCGCAAGAGGGTGTGGGTTCAAGTCCGACCTTCGGTGTTGAATTCGGCTACTTCATCTCGACCACGAGAAGTTCGCCCTGCGCGACCTGTGAGGGTGTGCCGTCAAAGACGAGTCGGATCTGGTTGAAGACCCACGTCAGAGCGAGCAAGTTCCGATTGCGCACCGCTGCCGCGTTGGGATCACGGGTAACTTTGTCTCCTCGCCTCCGGGGCGATCACGACCCCATACTGGCGGGCGATGCGAGCCTGGTTGCGGGAGACTGTTTCCTCGATTTCTTTCGGCGCGCGGAGAACACCACGCGGCTTGCGAATGCTCGGGTTGTGGGCTGGCAAGGTCTGATCGACGATCTGGCTTGACATCCGAATGGCTCCGGCCCCGGATCACTCTTCGTTGCTCGCCTCATGTCTTGATTCTGCTCGATCTCGACAATCTCGCTCGCCTTCCGGGATGGGAGACCTGCGGTCGCGATCAGGGTGGCGTCTGGAGACATGGCCTGCTCCCCAAAAACTGGTCCAGCCAATAAGGGAGACTCCCGGTAGACTAGCCCACGGAGGGACCCATGAGAAGGCGATGGACCGCCGACGACATTACGCGCTTCCTGAAGGAAGCCGACCGAGATCTGGCCAAGAAACTGACCGTGTCTGACATCTGTCGTAAACACGGCATCAGTCAGTCGATGTACTATCGCTGGCGAGACAAACGTGACCCTGAGAAGGTTGACGCAGATCGCCGGTGCCGCGAGATGGAAATTGAGAATGATCGACTCAAGAAGCTGGTCGCCGAGCTGCTACTGGACAAGCAGATACTCCAAGACATTTCAAAAAAAAAGTGGTGAGCCCAAATCAGCAGCGAGCGGCCGCTGATTACGTCGGTGAACAGTACAATATCTCAGAGCGGCGAATCTGCCGCATCCTGGGCCGGTCTCGCTCGGTGCTGCGATACCGTCAAACACACCGCTCCGATGAGCCGGCCTTGAATCGCGAGATCAAACGGCTGGCCCGTCGACACCCGCGTTTCGGGTACCGAATGATCCACGCCCTACTGTTGCGGCGAGGCTGGACGATCAATATCAAACGCGTGCGGAGGCTCTGGATCTCGCTGGGGCTGAAGCGGCCTGTAAGGCTGCGAAAAACCAGGAAACTTGGCCCGAAACCGGGGACCAGCGCGAATAGCTGCGTCAATCAGCCGGCCCAGTTCAAGAACGATATTTGCACCTGCGACTTCATCCACGATCGGACGGCCGATGGCCGCCCGCTCAAGTGGCTGACGCTGGTGGACGAATATACTCGTGAGTGCCTGGTGCTGCACGCAGCGACGTCGATCGCCGGACCCGAAGTTCGGCGGATTGTGGCCCGAGTCACCGGTCGGCGTGGAGCTCCGACGCGTATCAGAAGCGATAACGGATCGGAGTTCATTTGTGAGGCGCTGGTGAACTGGCTGCCTGACGTAGGGGCAGAGCCGCTTCCCGTGGCCGCGGGAAGCCCTTGGGAAAACGGATACATCGAATCCTTTCACAGTCGCTTGCGCGACGAGTTTCTGGAGCGAGTTGAATTCGAGGATGTAGCAGATGCCCGAGCGAAGGCGTCTTGGTACCGGCGAGAATATAACGCGGTCCGGCCTCATAGCTCACTTGGCTACGCGACGCCCAAACAGTTCAGCACTGCCTGCGACGGAAGGAGACCTCATCAGCAGAGAAAGCGACATACGCGTGCTCGTATTTAAATGCTCAATGACGTCTCCCTTATGCGGTGGACCAAAAAATGGGGAGCGGCCCAAGACCCGCGACGAACAGAGGAGAGGTCCCTTCGCGGAGCGAAGGGCGACTATGGGGCGGGGTCTGAAGACCCGTGCCCAACTGGCGGTGCGACGCAGGAATTGCTCGTTGCCGTTTCAGCACCGAGGTTGGCGACGCGGCTGAGGCTTGGCCATTGCGCGCAATGCGGCTCAACCGGAAAGGCCCGTCCGAGACGCTTGCTCGAGCGACAGAGTCAGTCGCAATTCCAGCGCCCGGGCGTACCTCATGAGGGTCGCCAGCGTGGGATTGGACTGTTTGCCCGCCTCGAGCCGGCTCAGAGCTGCTTTGTCGATCTTCGATCGCGCGGCGAGCTGGTCCAAGCTCAAACCGCGGGCGAGCCGCTCGTCACGCAAGCGTGAGATCAACTGACTGAACGCGGCCGAGTCCTCGACGGTCGTTTTCTCGCTCACCGTGGCAATCCGGCCCGACTTGCGACACTCGCGGTCGAGAATGTCGCGGTTGGCTGCGCTCTTTGCCCGCGCTTCGGGCGTCTGCGAGCGCGCGACGATTGCTTCGATCGTGGCGCGCTTGTCGCGAGGCATCTTGTCAAGTGCTTCGAGCGTGCGTCTGGAAAGCCGGGCTGAGTCGATCTCAGTCCCCGTACGCTTTGACCGGGTACGACGTTCTCGGCCGGATGATGATGTACTCATCGTCCTGTTGCTTAAAATACAACGTACAACTGGCATACAAGATAGGTTTCGGCCTCGCGACGGAGTTGCGAGAACACCAGGGTCGCAACGTGCTTCGCTCGGATTCGCGGAATTGAAGCACCACTGCGACCTGCGCCCAATACTGCGGTTCTGGCAGTCACGCCGGACTTAGAACGCCGGTCCTCGCAAGAGGGTGTGGGTTCGAATGCCACCTTCGGTTCTGATCGCACAATTCTATGCGATCGGCTTCGACTCGCGCCTCGTCCAGGTTCGACTGAAGGCATTTTCTGTCGACTGGCACGCGCGATAGAATACGGCGAGCCTCGACCAAGGAATTACGATTGGAGCAGGTTTCCCGTCGTTGCCCGCGGCTGAGCGCAAGATGGATGGTCGATTTCCTCGGCTCGGATTACTTCGGGACCGCGATCTCCGTCGATCTCGAGGGTTGCCGAAGGGGCGAAGCCCCGCTGCCCCTCGTAGCGCGTCTCCACTGCCTCGAGTCCCTGCGCCTCTTTATGCCAGACGTCACCGATGAGCGGACATCTTATGGATCCACCTCATACAACTCATCCAAGCGACCAAATACACTGCTTGATCACTAGTAAACTATTTGGATACTGGACAGGAGTGCTCGAGTCCTTAAAGCGCTTTGTATTTGGCGACCCGGTTTTCGTTGCGGACGAACCTCGACCGGATGCGGCGACGCTGGCCAGATTGCTGATCGTCTGTCCGATACTCGTATTGGGTTGCTGCCTGTTGGGGGTCTTGATCGTCGTATCCGCCATTGAATGGTTCGTACGATTTTGCTTCTCGGCCGTCATCGCACTTCCCGGGGCGATCGTCCAGGGCTTCTCGTTGATCGGCAGGCTTTGCTATCGGTTGTTCGGGATGATTATCGGTCGAAGATCCACGACCGGGTCCATCGAGCAACACGCCCTCTGGGATCGCTGGCTTGACGGATAGTATGCAGCGCTCATGGCGGTCAGGTCGGGGCGCTCACGTTAACGCCGATGCGGTTGAGTGTGATCACGACGGTACCTCCGGTTACGGGCTGGCCGGAGATGCTGGATATCGCGGGAGCGTTGATTGTCAGTCTCACACCAGGCTTGAACACGAGCGGCTGTCGCTTTGGGGTCAGGGTCACTGTGGACGCCGAGGCGCTGTACGCGGCCTTTGTCAGCACGTCGTTCTTGCTCTTCTGCTTGCCCTTGGGGACCGTGCCGAGTGTGTAGTCGTCAAGGACCTGCGCGGAGGTGGCGTCAAGAGGGCCGCTGAACTGAACGACGATCACATCCGTCGTCGTTCGCTTCCTGCCCTTGATCGCGATCTGTTTCTGGATCGAGGCATTCTCGACATTGACGACAACGATAGGATTTACAACGGTCAGGATTCCGCCTACATATTTGATCACATAGTTTGGCGAGGCTGCGCCGCTCGCGACGATGGGATACATGCCGGCGACGCTTGAGGCCGTTGCGGTCGTGGAAAGCGTCGGCAACTTGACGAGGTTGATGGATGAGTCTCCGTTGACGAACCCGGAGTAGGACGCGGTAAGTACCGGGTTGGGGGCCAGCGTGAATCTGGTCTGGGCACTGGCAGTGATCGTCAAGGGAGCGGCGGTCACCGTCAGGGTGTTGCCGATCAGGTCGGCGGCGGGAAAATCGTAATTGGCAGCCGACAACGTCCCCACTCCGATGGCGAAGGAGTGCATGCCGGCTCCGATCGAAGCCAAGCCCGGCGTCGTGATGCTGGGCGCGCCGGAAACCACACTCGCGGTGTCGTTGTTGACCAGGCCCGTCACCTCGTAGGTCACCGCGGGCACCGCGGCTCCGTAGACCTTGGTCTCGGCACTGGCAGTGATCGTCAACGCAGCGGGGTTCACCGTCAGCGTGTTCCCGATCAGGCCGGCCGCTGGGAAATCGTAATTAGCGGCCGATAGCGTTCCCACTCCGATGGCGAAGGGGTACGTGCCGACTCCGATCGAAGCCAACCCAGACGTCGTTATGCTGGGCGCGCGGAAACCACGCTCGCGGTGTCGTTGTTGACGAGGCCCGTCACCTCGTAGGTCACCGCGGGCATGGCGGCACCGTAGACCTTGGTCTCGGCGTTGGCCGTGATCGTCAACGCGGCGGGGGTCACCGTTAGCGTGTTCCCGATCAGATCGGCCGCCGGGAAATCGTAATTAGCGGCCGATAGCGTTCCCACTCCGAGGGCGAAGGGGTACATGCCGACTCCGATCGAAGCCAACCCAGACGTCGTTATGCTGGGCCGCGCCGGAAACCACACTCGGGGTGTCGTTGTTGACGAGGCCCGACACCTCGTAGGTCACCGCGGGCACCGCGGCACCGTAGACCTTGGTCTCGGCGTTCGCAGTGATCGTCAACGCCGCGGGGGTCACCGTTAGCGTGTTTCCGATCAGGCCGGTCGCGGGGAAATCGTAATTAGCAGCCGATAGCGTCCCCGCTCCGAGGGCGAAGGGGTACATGCCGACTCCGATCGAATCCAACCCCGGCGTCGTTATGCTGGGCGGCGCCGGATACCACGCTGGGGGGGTCGTTGTTGACGAGGCCCGTCACCTCGTAGGTCACCACGGGCACGGCGGCACCGTAGACCTTCGTCTCGGCGTTGGCAGTGATCGTCAAGGGAGCGGGGGTCACTGTCAGGATGTTGCCGATCAGGCCGGTCGCGGGGAAATCGTAATTAGCAGCCGATAGCGTCCCCGCTCCGAGGGCGAAGGGGTACATGCCGACTCCGATCGAATCCAACCCCGGCGTCGTTATGCTGGGCGCGCCGGATACCACGCTGGGGGGGTCGTTGTTGACGAGGCCCGACACCTCGTAGGTCACCACGGGCACGGCGGCACCGTAGACCTTCGTCTCGGCGTTGGCAGTGATCGTCAAGGGAGCGGGGGTCACCGTCAGGATGTTGCCGATCAGGTCGGCCGCGGGGAAATCGTAATTAGCAGCCGATAGCGTTCCCGCTCCGAGGGCGAAGGGGTACATGCCGACTCCGATCGAAGCCAACCCCGCCGTCGTGATGCTGGGCGTGCCGGAAACCACGCTGGGGGGGTCGTTGTTGACGAGGCCGGTCACCTGGTAGGTCACCGCGGGCACCGCGGCACCGTAGACCTTGGTCTCGGCGTCGGCCGTGATCGTCAAGGGAGCGGGGGTCACCGTCAGGGTGTTGCCGATGAGGTCGGCCGCGGGGAAGTCGTAGTTGGCGGCTGAAAGCGTCCCCACTCCGAGCGCGAAGGGGTACATGCCGACTCCGATCGAAACCAACCCCGGCGTCGTGACGCTGGGCGCGCCGGAAACCACGCTGGGGGGGTCGTTGTTGACGAGGCCGGTCACCTGGTAGGTCACCGCGGGCACCGCGGCACCGTAGACCTTAGTCTCGGCGCTGGCCGTGATCGTCAACGGAGCGGGCGAGACATTGATGAAGGCGGTCGCGGTTGCGGTGGCGAAATCGGTCGCGTCGGTGGGTGTGAAAGAGACGGTCAGGCTCTGGTGCATCCCCGCGTTCAGCACGGTATTTGCGGGTGATCCAAAGTTGAAGGTACCTGAAACGGTGATGCCCTCGTATGTGGCCGTCGCGTCGAGCTGGGTGGCGGAAAGGGGCGTACCGTAGGCGATGGCAGCGGGATTGGCCCAGGTCAGAACGGGCATCACTGTCGGATTTGGCGGCAGGACGTTGATCGTCGCGGTTGCGGTGGCAGTGGTGTAATCCGTGGTGTCAGTGGGGGTGAATGACACGGAAAGGACCTGGCCCTGGCCCGATTCCAGGAGCGTTCCCGGTGGCGGCGAGTAGGTGTAGCTGCCGTCCACGGACGCGGAGGCATCGAGCTGAGTGGTACCGAGCAGCGTGCCAAACGTGATATCGGCAGGGTTCGCCCAGGTGATGGAAGGCGTGGCCGGAACGACATTGATCGATGCGTTCGCCATGGCGGTGGTGTAGTCCGTGGTGTCAGTGGGCGTGAAGTTCAGAGACAAGACTTGTCCTTGCCCCACTTGAAGGATTGTTCCGGCATCCGGCGAGTAGGCGAAAGTGCCGGCAATGGATAGTGAGGCATTGAGTTGCGTGGGACCCAGCGGTGTGCCGTAGGTGATATCGGCGGGGTCTGGCCAGTCGATCGCGGGCACGGCCTTGAGCACGTCGATCGTGGTGTTCTTCGTGGCGTCGCTGTAATCGGTGCTGTCCGTGGGCGTGAAGGTTACGGACAGGGTCTGGTCTTGCCCCGCGCCGAAGCCCGTTCCCGCGTCCGGCGCGTAGGCGAATGTGCCGTCGACGGACGACGTGGCGTCGAGTTGTGGCGGTCCGAGCGGCGTTCCATAAGTGATCGCGGCGGGGCTGGGCCAGGTGACCATGGGCTTAGCCGGCAAGACATTGATCATCGCGGTCTTTGTCACGGTGGCAAAGTCCGTGTTGTCGGTGGGGGTGAAGGTCACTGCCAAAGTCTGATCCGGACCCGCGCCCAGCAGAGTTCCCACCGGCGGCGAATACGTGTAGGCGCCGGCCACGGACGCGGAGGCATCAAGCTGCGCCTTACTCAGGGGTGTGCCAAACGTGATATTGGCAGGGTTCGCCCAGGTGACGGTTGGTGTGGCTTGCTGGAGCGCCAGGTTCCCAAAAGCGGTTGTGGGAGAATCGGTCGCATCTCCGGCGAAAGTCGCCTCGACGAAGGTTGTCGAACCGCTCACCGGGAAACCGGCGACATTCGCGCCGTTCCAGGTCGCAACGCCGTTGGTGCCGGTATTGGTCGTTCCGATGGATGTCACCGAGCTCCCGTTTACCAGGCTGAAAGACACGGGCGCGTTCTCGATCGGTGCGCCATCCTCATTCAGCAGGGTCGCGGTCAGGTTCCCGGTCCCACCAAACGTCCCGGCGCCTGAAACGGCACTCAGGCTCGAGCCCGGACTGATGACCTGATAATTGACGCCGCCGTCGCCCGTTTCGCTGAATTTCAGTTCGTTTACGGTTCCCGTGGGCGTGAGCACGATCATGTCGTTATCGAGGTTGGTGGTCCCTGTCGACGTCAGCGTGCCCGTCGAGGCGTCCCACTTGGGCCAACTATTCGTGCCTGCAGGGTCCGGCAATCCGGGCGTCATGCCGGTATAGGCAGCCTCCGACAGGGCAACGGCTTTACCACTATCCGTCGCGCTCACGGTCACTGTCTCATCTTCGTCGATGTCTCCTAACAAGATCCGGCTGGCTGGCCCGATCGCGATGGAGAATTTGATCTCGAATGCGTCGCCATTCCCCGCCAGCAGGGAGTACATGGAACCCTCCGCGCCGGTTCCGGTGCCCTGCGCTCCCACGGGCGGCAAGGGGCTGCCGACGAAGCTCGACAGGTAGGAGGGATTGTTATTGGTCCCCGCCGAGGCCTGGCCGAATACCACGGCGGTGGCGAGTGTATAATCATCGGACGGAGAACTGAGGGTTTGCTCGATCGTCACATCGTTGACGCCGAGAAAGCTGGTTTTGAAGGCTTTTCCTTCATCGGGATAATCATCATCGAGGAACTCGTCGGCCTCCTCTCCGTCGCTATTGACCATGTTGATCACCGCGTTGGGATTTGACGCGAGGACGTTGATCGTCACGGTCGCGGTGGCGGTGGTGTAGTCGATGGCGTCGGTGGGCATGAAGACTGCCGAAAGAACGTGGTTCGGGCCTGCGTCAAGGACGGTTCCGGCCACTGGCGAGTAGACGAAGTTGCCGGCGACCGGCGTGCTGGCATCGAGCTGCGCAGAGCCTAGCGCCGTGCCAGCTTCGATATCAGCGGGAGCCGGCCAAGTGATCACGGGCATCGCCTGAGCGACATCGATCGTCGTGGTCGCCACTCCTCCGCTGATGTAGTCGGTGGTGTCATCGGGCGTGAACGTGGCCATCAGGGTTTGCCGCGGGCCCGCGTGGAGAACGGTTCCGGCGCTCGGTGAGTAGACGAAAGTGCCGGGGACGGACGCGGTCGCATCGAGCTGCGTCGAGCCGAGCTTCGTGCCGTAAGTAATACCGGCTGGCTTTGCCCAGGTCAGCATGGGCGCGACCTGCTGTACGTTCAGGTCCCCGGCTGTCTGCGTCGAGGTCGAGTCGGTTGAGTCCCCGGCAAAGCTGGCCGTGACGCCGGTGGGATAGTCGCCGGCGGAGAAGCCGGCCAGGCTCGCGCCGCTTAACGTTGCGATCCCGTCGCTGCCGGTATCAACGGTGCCGATCGATGTCGTGGTGGTTCCGTTTGTGAAGCTGAACGTCACGGGCTCGTCGACGATCGGTGTGCCGTCGGAATTCAGCAGGGTTGCGGCCAGGGTCGCGGTGCCACCGTACGGTCCACTTCCGGAGACCGCGGACAACGTCGAACCTGGAGAGATGATCTGGTATTCCACAGCGTCGGTGGAGCTGGTGGTGTGCGCAGTGAAAACGAGCTTGTACACATTCTGAGCAGAGGGCTGTAACACGTTGAGCGGGTTGGCCAGGTCGTCGGTTGTGGGGGAAACCAACTTACCGGTATCGTCAGTGATGCCTTCGCTCGCGGCGGCCGAGCTGGTCGATAGGTCCCAGTTTGCCCAGGTCGTTGAATCAGGCGGGGACGTCACGGGGGGAGGCGTCACGTTTGTCACGAGCGTGCCGTCGTTTGTATAGCTATTGTTTTCTCCAGTGAAGTTAAAAGGCGTCCAGTTCGCCAGGGAGATCGGGTCGCCATTCTGGTCGTAGGCCTGGATCGTGACAGTCTCCTTCAGGTCGACGTCGCTCACCAGGATGTAGCTGGAAGGCCCGATCGGGTTGGTGAAAGTGAACGTGATCGGGCCGGCCGCGCTGGCGAGATACAAGGTGGTCATGGAGCCCGGCGTTCCCTCCCCGGTCCCCTGGGTCCCGTTGCCGATGAAACTCGTGAGATAGGCCGGGTTGTTGTTGTTCGGGTTTCCGCTTGCGGCACTTGTCTGGTAGACGTGGGTCTCCAGCTTGATCCCAGATGCCGTATCACCGGACGTGATGGTCACCGGATTGGTGCCAAGATAGGTGCTGTAAGTGTCAGGGGGGGTGGAGCTCGATGTGGCCGCGTTAAGTTGCGCGGCAGCGCCCGAAAGGTTGAGGGCCGCGTCGGGCTGAGTCGTCGCCAGCAGGAGGCGATCTTCCATCAGCTCAACCAGAGGCCGAGCGCGACGCGGGAACACCGTTCTCGAGCCGCGTTTTCTGGTCCAGAGGATGTTTGAGTACCACTTCGAACCTGGGCGCTCGTGAGCAGAACGCATCGGGTGCATCTCCTTGGCGGTCTGGCTGTGCAGCCGCAAATTGGCGCAGAGAGCCTTTACAAGATCGGAGCCGACTTGACGCTTGCGAATAAGGCGAGAACGTCGCCTTATTAGACGATTCGATACGGGTCATGTCGGGCGACCTCTATCGATGAGAGAAGCAACCGTGGCGAATCGTGACTCGGGCGGCCAGAGTTTTTGGTCGACCGCGGTGGTGCGTAAAGAGATCCAACAGGGCGGACTCTTCCCCCCGCTCGAGCCGCGGGTACAACTCGACTGAGTCGCTCGGTTTGCTCGTCATGAACAGTTCCATCGGAAGAGAACTGCGCAGACAGCGCGATTGTCCACAGGATCTTCAAAAAAGAGGCCGAGGATTTCGCTACGGACGAACCTCGACCCAAGGTAGCGACGCTCTCCAAGGAGTTCAGCGCGGCATGTGACCGGGGGAGGATTCGTCAGCGAACGACTAGACACCCGAATGTCCGCATTTGGATGTTCAACGCAGTCTGCCTGGCTAACAGGGTGGTGATTTGTGCCCCGGCCGAGGCGGACCAAGCAAAGAATCGCTCACCACCGTTGCACAAGCGTGAACAGCATGCCGAAATCTTCGCTTCTCGGTGCGACAAGCGGTACCTCGACGGCGTAGAGCAAAAACGTGTTCCGAAGAATCCGAAACCGGATTCCTGGCGTTATGGTCAAGGTGTCGCCGGCGGGACCGCGATTATCCGTGGTCGCCGAGTTATTCACCGCGAGCCAGACCGTGAACTCCTTGAAATACTTGACATCATCGAGAGTGAGAAACTTGCCGATCGTCAGATTGGAGTCGAGCGTGGCGCGCAAACCGGTTGGCGTCAGCGGTATCGTCTCTCCCACGCCGCCGCGGACGACCCAGCGGTTCGGTAGACCCTGCCAGAACTGGATTTGCGGCCCGAGTGAAGTGTGGCCGTTATCCGCGGCCAACTGACCTGTCGGAGTCCGGATCGTGAGGATCGACATGATCGACGTATCCTGAGTCTCGTGGAGCAAGACCCGGGGCGTAAAGATGACGTCGCCGAATGTAGCCTGATATGAAGATGCTGGACTCGCCGCAGAGGACCCAGTCATGGGGCTTTTGGGTCCACTTTCAGACGCCGGATCAGAGACCTTGTACTGGACATACGGCACGGTGACATACAACTCCAGACGGCGGCTCAAGGGGGCGAAGATGCTCCATTGTCCGAGGTCCTCATTTCCCCTCGGCGCGACGCTGTCCCGAAACGTGTAGTTGGCCGTCCACTGGCGATAGAAAACCCCGTCGGACGCATTGAGCCATTCCTGGCGAAGAGCGCCTGAAGAGCTGGGCGGCGAGAACACGAACGGCTGATTCCATCCCTGCGTGAACAGGTCGGTCAAATACAACGGAGTCCAGTTTTCCGTCGACGCCTCACCAAACAAGGACTCGAGCACCGTGTCGACCGGACCAGTGATGATAGGTACCGCCGCCGAGCCCCGCGGCAACGACGGATCAGGTGCACCGCCGTCCAGTTGGCCTGGGGCGGGGCCTTCAGGGACGAGACTCGGCGGCGCCGGGGAAATGGTTGCGGCCGATCCGGCGAACACAGGACTCGCCGCCGGCTCGCCGCTTTGAGCTCGGACGGTAGCCGGGGCGGGAGACAAGCTGCTCGCTGCCGTGATGGACGACTGAACTGGCCGATTCACGGCCGAGCACCCGCCGGCGCAAGCGCCCGCTGCAACCACGACGGCCAAAATGCGCCGGAATCGCGTCGAGAGCCATGCCGTCGTGGCGACGTGATGGGGTTTCATCAATCGGGCGCTCCAAAAACAAAAGACTCCTACCGGGAGGCGTGGGCGCCTCGCGGTAGGAGTCATCAGCCCCATACAGGGCGGTTTGATCGGTGGGCGAACTCCATCGCCTGTCCCGGACCGCCGCGCGGCCGCGACTTCCGGGTACATCAACTTTATCGGCAGCAAGACGCGTCCACTTGATCGATTTTGCCGATTATCCGGGCGCTGCGTCCACTGGGCGAGATGGCCAGCAGTCTCCTCGGACGCCTTCGAAGGGTGCGCTGCATTTCTGGTGTCTCAGTTGCTCGACCAATCGAAACCGACACCCGAAGAACTCGACAAAATTCGGAGAGTGATCGAAGAATATGAAGGCAGGAGTAACGTCCGATGAATCCGTTCCCAATGAAATTCACGGCAGAGTTTACGGAGCTTCTGACGACGGCGATCGTTCACCTTGTCTGGCAGGGTGCCGTCCTCATTCGCCTGAGCGCGCATTTCGAGCGTTTCACAGCGTGATTACCGCGCGCATCGTTAAAATACGAAGCTGGGTCAAAAATATCTTTATTCGTAAGAGATTTTTCGCTGCTTTCTGCCGGGGGATGTTACATATTATATGTAGAGAGGAGAATGCGCGAGCCACTTCGCGAGAGACGCGGCTGCGTTTTCTTCACATCAAGAGCGTCCCTGCTCTGGTTCACTGCCGAACCGGAAATCTGTGCGCAGGGGCGGCGACGGCGAAGTGTCTCCCGCCGTTTTCTCTCCCGATCCATTCGTTCTGAGCACACCGCGTGATGCCAACTTCACTCAGCGAGTTTCGATGTACAAGCAACGGACGACGGCCGAGGGCCGCTTCTGCGTCTACTTCGGTGTCTGCGAGTCGCCGATTTACACTGGTGTACGGATGCTGGCGAATCTCTCAGGAGTGCCATAAAGTGCCAAAAAACAGATCGGGCCGCGGCGGCCCCCTCTCGGCCCGTGAACTTCGGTCGAGAAGGATCTGGTTTGGTTTACCTCATTGTGTCTACGCTACCGTACGGCGGCGCGCGTCAGTGGCCGTTGGCACGTTGGTGCTCTTAGCCCGACAAAAAGCATGGCACGAGAGGCTTAGACCTTGTCATTGGTGACTTGCCACGCCGGGTTTTTCCGGCGTGGTATTGATCCCGTTGGGGAGACTATATCGTTCCCGATACCCCTCTTGGCTCGCGGCGCCTTGTCGTTTCACCACACCTACCCGCGAAGCGGAGAGATCCCATGCTTGTCCCCTGCGAAGAACCGAAGAAGCCACGCAAGCCCAAGAAGCCAAGCAATCCCAAGGAGCCGACCAACAAGCCGCGGTCCAGGTCGCTTCCCGTCCCCGTTCCCGCCTCCTCCGCACCGCTCAGTGTCGTTAACCCAGACGCGGCCGGGATTGATGTTCATTCCGACATGCATATGGTCTGCGTTCCCGCTGACCGTGACGTCGACCCAGTCCGGCAGTTCGGCGCCAACACCGCCGATCTTCAGGAGATCGCCGCGTGGTTAAAGAAATGCCGCATAAAAACCGTCGCGTTGGAATCCACCGGCATTTACTGGATTCCTCTGTTCGAGCTCCTCGAATCCGAGGGCTTCGAGGTTATGCTGGTCGAACCGGGACAGCTTTCGCGTTGTGGCGCGCGCCCCAAGACGGACGTACTCGACGCGCAGTGGATCCAGCGGTTGCACTCCTACGGCCTCTTACGTGGGTCGTTCCGGACTCCGGACTCCGTGTTGGCGCTGCGTGCCTATTCCCGGCAACGGCAGATGCTGGTGCGTTACGCCGCCGGTCATGTCCAACACATGCAGAAGGCCTTGGAGCAGATGAACGTCAAACTGACGGAAGTCATGAGCGACATCACGGGACTGACCGGCATATCGATCATCGACGCCATTCTGCGAGGCCAACGCGATCCCATCAAACTGGCCAAACTGCGGCACGGTCGCTGTAATCACAGCGAGGAGCAGATCGCTCTTGCGTTGGAAGGGACATGGCGGCCCGAACATCTCTTCGAGCTGCGGCAGGCGCGGCGAGTTGTACCAGTTCCATCATGGGCAGATCACCGAGTGCGACCAGCAGATTGAAGCCGAACTGGCCAAATTCAAAAACCAGGCCGGAGAGAAGACACAGACTGGTAAGAAGCGCACGCGTGGTCGCAAAAGCAACGATGCCCGCTTCGAGGCGACGGGCCCGTTGTTCCGGGCATTGGGTGTAGACCTGACAAAAATCGAGGGAATCGACGTGGGCACGACTCTGACCATTTTGGCCGAAATTGGCGTGGACGTCAGTCGCTTTCCCACGGAGAAGCACTTCGCAAGTTGGCTGCGTCTCTGTCCCACCCAGGATGAGAGTAACAAGACCAAAAGGCGTCGCGGTCATCGCCAAGGGAAGAACCGAGTTGCCATCGCTCTGCGGATGGCCGCGCAGTCGGTGGGCAAGACAATGACGCCCTTGGGCATGTTCTACCGACGGATCAAGAGTCGAATGGGCGGGCTCGGGGCCGTCAAGGCGACTGCACACAAGCTGGCCTGTTTGGTATACAGGATGCTCAAGCACGGCGAGGAGTACGTGACCCAGTCGATGGAGCAGTACGAGGCTAAGATCAAAGCTAATCTGTTGAGGGCGCTGGAGCAGAAGGCGAAAGCGATGGGATTCCAGCTCAGCCCGATAACAACGCAATAGCACAATTGATCGAGGCCGTCGCGCGCGACTGGTCTGTCATTACGCTCAACGCCGCGAATCCCTTCCTCGCGTATTTGTTGATACTGGGGGCCTGGGGGATATTTGCGCATCGTTGGCTACGAAATCCACCAACAAACCGCGGACGATCGAGTCATGCCGTTGATAACCGCGTGGGAGTTCATGGGGAGTGCCAG
>CAVXHV010000007.1:0-561131 GCA_963761445.1 uncultured Planctomycetota bacterium
TGTCTGGCTTCCCCCCACCGCCACCGCCTTGTTCCGTCGATGCGGAGGCCGTGAAGCCTGGTTCCGACGGTGCAGCGGCGAAGGCGATAAACTGGCTGCCGCCGGATTGTGTGGCTGTGGTGATTCCTGATGTCGCCGCGGCGAGGGTCACGGCGCCGGGCGCGGCCTGGCCGACGGCTGCGCTTGGGATTGTGACTGCGCCGGCTGCGACCATCATCCCGCCGCTATAGGCCGCGGTGGCGGTCGCGCTGAAGTGGCATCGGGGGCGCCGCATCTCATCGGACGGATCGGACGGATTGGACCGATCAGTATGATCGGACGCGGCACCCGCTGGTGGGCGCGCGCCAGTTATAAGGCAGGGGAACCTTCGGGATTTGTGGCGGAGGGAACTCGGCGCGCGGAAATGCGTGAGCCTCTGGCATTCCTCCGGGTGCGGGGGCGTTGAGATGTGGAACCGGAGATTTGTCCGCAGATGGCGCAGATGTGACGCAGATGAGATGACAAGGCCGAGCTTGCCGATCTAGGAACAACACCAGACGCTTGCAGCAGATGCTGCGGGGCCACTACGGGCACTTCCGGATCACGGGTAACTTCTACAACTTCGCGAAGTTTCACGAGGCAGTGCGCCGAGTCTTGCGGCGTTGGCTAGCGCGGCGAAGCCGTTTTGGCGGTGCCTAAATTGCCGTTCCATCAGCAAAAACGGCTTGACACAATCGCCCGCCTTTTTGAGCGAACGCAGCGGCGCCCGGCAACATATAGTCTCCGACGGAATCGCGTGTGGATCGTCGTTTGATCCATTTGGCAAGGCGGTCATACCATTTGCGAAAGGCGTCGCTTTTCCTGATGATGGTCGCTGGATCATGCCCGTGCCATCCGTTCATTTCTGCCCAAATCCGGCCACGGACGAGTCGGCCCTCGTCTAATCCGCAACGGTGGAATTCGATGACCTCCGACTGGGACTCTTCAACGGCATAGTACTTTTGCCGTTCGACATAGGTTAAAACGGGTCGGGGCGAATGATCTCGGTCCCAAAGCCAGAGCGCAGCCCAGAATGGCTCGCCTTGCGGCGGGAGTTCATTTAGAAACGGTATCTCGGTCGACGGTACATCAAACTTGAAGATTCCGACGTCGCGGTCGCTGCGGACATACGATAGGAACTCTTGCTCGTCCTCGGCGGTCATATAGAAGTTTACTTGCTTCCCCATTATTCGCCTCGATTATTGGTAGTTGTGGAAGATCCGCTTAGCCCCTCGGAGTTGGGGGCTTTGGCGCACATCCCGAAAAGCTGTTCTCTCGCGAGCCACCGGAACGTTGGCGTTGGATTTAAGCGTACGGCCCACTTGATGTGCTTCGACGATCCGGTTGGTCTTTGGGTCGATGGCCACTACGTCCATGTAGCGTATGGGCTTTCGCCCTCTTACGGTTCTGATCGCAGCTTCCGTCTGTGGAGTGAGACCTCTAGCTTTGATGTCCGCTACGACCTCCTAGACGGAAACACGGACGCGATTTGTAGTGACGCTGAAGGTCGCCCACGGAAGGCGAGCCAATCGGCGAGCGAGGCAGCGAGCTGATTAGGCGGATTCCATCCAGCGGTTAGATTCATAGACAAACTAATCGCGTTCCTGTTTCCCCCCGAATGCGCAAGGCTACTTTCTGAACATTTTTGGATCGTTGCAAACGTGGTTTATGATTTCGACCTCGTTCTCCCTAATCCTGGCTGCGTCGATTTCGAGCGATTCGAGAACCGAGCAAACGCCGCTTAGCAAGTGGACTAGCGCGGTTTTCGAGGTGTCGGCGCTCCGGGCGATCACATCGAACGGAAGAAAGATGGTGTACTCGACGTCTTTCGCTTTTCTGAAGACGGTCGGTCCTCGTATTTCGTTCTGTTGAAGGAGTTTCTTCGCGCTCATCCGGAAGATTAGGGCCCAGCGGCCCCCGTATTTTTTGGAAAAGAGGTCGGACGTTCGCACGAGGGCGCTTAATCTCTTTGAGACGAAGAACTGAAAGGCAGCGCTAAATGGATAGTTCGCACCAGGCTCGATGTAGACTTGTGAGAGGTAGAGTCGCACTGTGACCTCGAAGCTTAGCGAATGGATGGGCGGAAGCTCCTTCGATTACGGAAGGGAACTTTGTTGGTGCTGTCGAAAATCTCTTGAAGGCGTGCGGTCTCGGCCTTTTTTGCTGCTTTGGTCGTAACTCTTCCAAGTTCGGTGACCTCAAGCACCGCAGAGCCGACTCCGTAACGTTTTTCTAGTTTTCTGATTTGCTGGTGGATTCTGGTTGGGAGTCCGCTGGACTGCGTAATGCGGTTCAAGTCTGCCTTTCCGACCTTGTAGAGCGGGTTCTTCAGCTTGGTGACGGTGAGTTCGTAGATCCCAAAGTTACTCTTTGCCCTGTTTGAGTTCAAATTGCATACGTTGTGCACCCAGATCGAGAAACCCCAAAGGGGCTCGCCGACCAGGTAGGTTTGGTAGTCCTGGATGGCAACGTTGTATACGGCCGTGGCTTCGGTCGGAAATTCGACTGATTGGACAGTGGTCTGCTCGCCGCCCGCGCCGAGCAGCAAGTCGCCCGGCTTGAGCATTTGAGCGTCGACCCAGCCGCGGTCCACGACCCAGCACGGGTGCTCGGCCGTTGTGCGGATCGTGCGGCCGCGCACGTTTACGTGGACGAGAGGAGCGTAGGAATGCAGCAGGTCGACGACCCGCTTCGGGATAGGCTCAGATTCAGGCTCATCCTCGGAGCGCGAGAGAACCAAGTCGCCGACGCGAAGCTGTTCGATGGGCTTGAATCCGTCCGGCGTCAACAACGGTGTGCCCGCCGCGAAGCAACTGGTGAACCCCAGGCGAAGGCCCGCGAACGCGCCGGCCGCGTTCAAGCCCGCGAATGCCAACTGTTGGGCGAAGGCCAGATAGTCTGAGTCGTTGAATGCGGCGATGGCTTCTTGGATCTGACGTTCCGCACATCTGCCCCTGATTATCCCGGAATTTCGCTCGGTATCAAACCGTTCAGGCGGAGGGACTATCGCGAGGAGCCGGTAGACGGGCGGCACTTGCAACCCGTGTGCGGTCGCATCGTCAGGCGGTTTAGTCATCGCAACGGCTGTTGACCTCCCACGCTCACCCCTGGTGCTTCAACGTGGTCGAGAATAGCGGCACGCTGGCGGGCCAGGTCAGACGTCGTAGACTTTCGACATTCCAAGCAGGCGCAATACCCGACGCTGAAGCCGGCTCAATTGTGTTGTGAAGACCAGAGGTGATCGCCGCTCAACTTGCAGCGCATGTCGTTGCACGTCCTCAAACAGGTCAATCAGCCGTCGGGCTGTGGGACGCCGACACTTCCGGCCTTCGGGGTACATCGGCAGGCTTTCAATCGCCTCGCGGTCCATGGCGCGACGCAGCTCGCGTTCAAGCAGCGACTCGGCCAAGAGCACCAGAAAATAGACACAGAGCAACGCCTGGATCCGGCTGGCCTCCTTGAGATAGACCGGGGCAACCTCGAAGTCCGTCTTCAAGTGCGAGAATCGTTTCTCAAGTGCCGGCTGGCCCTTGTAAGCTAGCAACATTTCCAGACCCGACAGTGAATGGTCGTTCGTGATCAAAGGGAAGACACCGTCACCCGCCGTTTCCGCGATGAGTCGCTCGTGATCGATGTGATACGCCAGCTCGTAGCGAGTGCTCGTCTTCTTGAGGTATCGCGTCTTATCATTCGGTCGACCTCGCCGATCCTGGCGGAACTTCTCCTCAGTTCGCTCCTTGATTTCCGTGACGATCCAACTCTCAGCACCGCGGGCCCGGAGGATTTCCTGGACGGCTTCCGCAACCTTCGCTTCTTGGCGAAACCGTGTCCGCGGAGATGACAGCTTCAACCGCAGCTCCGACAATTCGATCAAGGCCCTTTCGACCTGCTGATGACGCGCATGGGAATCCTGCTCGGCTTTGCGTGTACTGTGGTACCAAACCAGTCGGTATCCTTCGACGCTCAGCGAAGCCTGCTCGGAGATCGAGTACTCATCCACAATCTTGCCGTCGTCATTTCGCTTGTCATGGATGCGCCGCCACTGGATCTGCCCACTGCCGAGTAAATCTCGAAAGGCACTATCCTCTGACCGGGTCCGCGGCAGTACTGTTAAGAACCGGCCTTGGCGTTGATGGATATGGGCCATGTTCTCGGTGCTGGCGAGCTTGCAATCCGCCACGTAAAGGAAATCTCGTCTTCCGGTCAGGCGACAGAGAAGGTCCCAGGTAGCACGGTGAGTTTGGTCGTCCGCCACGTTGCCGCTGGCAACTTGGAAGTACAACGGAACCGCGCCGTCCTTGGCCACTGTGAGGATATAAAGCAGTTGCTTGAGGTCCGGGCGATGGTCCTTGTTGTAACCCCAGGTAATTGCCATCCTGGTCCGTTTGCCCCGCATTTCTTCTTTGGCCGCGTCAGCATAGGCGCCATGAAAGGTGATAGTAGTGGAATCGTTGTGGAGCTCATCGAGGTCGACATCGAATTCCTTGATCACATGAGCCACGAGCGCCAGGACCAACGAGGTGATATCGCTTTGGAACAAGCGATCGAGACAGCGGCCCATCCGGTCGTCGTTGAGAGATGGCAGTTGGCTTTCGGCGAAGCCGAGTACTTCGGGAGCGAACCTCGCCGCCCATTCTCCGATGCCGTACAACGGCTCGCGGGAGAGGAGCACGTTCTTGAGCAGGAGTGAGATGCCCAGGGCGGGAGCGATCCGGCAGCGGCGATCGGCGCGTGGGAGATACGACCGGAGAAAATTGTCGAGCCGCATGCGTGCGAGGAGTTGATTGATGATCGGCAAGGCATCGATGCGATACGAGCTAAGAGCCTGACCCTTGGCGCGAGCGATCTCACCAGGGCGTGGGGGAGTAGTCGAAGACGGGACGTGTCGTTTCTTGGGTTTCTGCATCCGAGTTGCTCCTGACGAACGAGTGTGAGCGGCGTACACAAGATACGCTGGAGCCGCTCTGGACACATGAAGCAGAGCGGCTCCGTCGCCCCGATTCCTGGGGACATCATTGTCCTGGAAAAGAAATCTTCAAGGCATCCACGGATTGCCCTACATGAACTATGATGCTGTAGTTTGTCGTAAGTCGCGTCGAACTAGCCCTACGTGGAGGCTCGATTTCAACAAACGGTGTGTCAAATCGCGCTCGGTGGTTTGGAGAAGCGATATTCCCGAGAAAAAACGGCTCTTTCCCTGGAGGGAGGGCAAGGAAGTGCTCGACTGGATTCTTGGGTTGTCACACTCGGCGAGACTTACGTCGAAGAGCAGCCAATTGAAGAATTTCAAAAATTCCCGCTCGGGGAATCGGACACTGCGGTGAGACTTGACCTGACGAGAAGATGTCGATGTCAGGCAATGAGTCTTGGTGTAGCCGCCTACCGCTGAGCCGGCGCGATCCGCAACGATCAGACCGGCAACCTGCGCGAGGCGATAGCCGTGAGGCCGCGCGTGTCATCGCGCCCATGAGCCAAGCTCGGTCTGTTCGGGGCTACTCAGCCATAGTCGACTGGCTCAGGCGGCGGTAATTCGGAGATAATAAGGGGCAGATGTGCGGAACGTCAGTTGGATGTTGTCGGCCGCTTGCACGCCTTGACTGAGGGCCTCCGCAACTTGAACGGTCTTGGCCGGTTGCTAGGCACCCATTCATGGTATGGCGGAAAGTGGATGTCTCGGATCCCATGGCGGAAAGTGGATGTCTCGGATCCCCGATGAGGTTGTTCCGCTGTTCGATTCGCTCATGCTGTAGGTATAGCCGGTGTCGGTAGGAGCGTCAGAATAGGTGACGGTCGCCGAGTTCGAGAGGCCCGTACTCTGAGCGTAGGCGCGCGTGAAGGAGTAGTATTCGCCGTTGCTGTTCGAGAACACCTGGTTCGAGGTGACGACGTTCCCCATGCTGCCGTAGGTCGTCGAGGTGTTGGTTGCCTGGCCCCAGGGGGCGGTTTCGGTGGATGTGAAGGAGATCGTCACATAGACACCGGGGCTCGTGCTCGTCGATGAGCTGGTGACCGTGGTGCTGGTCGAGCCGTGCTGAGAATTTTGGTCGCTGGTGACTGCCACGCCGTTGATCGTCGTGCCCGTGAGCATGTCAGTACCGCTGGGTGTCGCGGTGGTGGAGCTCGAGTAGGTGAGGGCGCCACCGAAATTGTCGCTGGTACCGTAATCTTCGTTGTTCGTGTTGGTGGAACCGGAGGTCTGGTTCTGGCTGAACACGACGCTGGTGTTACCGGGGGAGTACGTGGTTTGTGACGTAAGGCAGGGCGAACAAATAACCTTTACAATTTCTGTTGTCGCGGCTTGATGAAATAGTTCCACTCGCCATGAAATTTTGCGCGAACGATCCGAAGTTCGGCAAGCTCTTCGTCACTGACAGCAACGCCGGTTTCGTACTGCCGTGGGTCGAGCCTGCGCGCACGGTCAGTCCGGTCTTGGTCGTTGTACTTGCGATGAGATTGACGATGACCTCGTACGTGGTAAGCGGGCGACCGCGCCAGTTCTTGGTGATGAAACAGAACAACCGGTGCTCGATCTTGTTCCATTTGCTGGTGCCAGGCGGAAAGTGACAGACGTGCAAGGAAATGTCCAGTTCGTCGGCCAAAGCTTGCAGGGATTTCTTCCACAACCGATTACGGCTACTGTTGCTGCCACCTCCGTCCGCCGTGATCAACAGTTTGCTGGCCCGCGGGAACCGGGCCGAGCCCATTTCGTTCCACCAGCGGTAGATGCTCGCGCATGCGAACTCAGCAGTGTCGTGATCGATCCCGACGCTCACCCATCCTTCATTGGAGGCCAGGTCGTAGACTCCATAAGGAATCGCCTTGCCCAACTTTGGGTCGGGAAAGTCGTGGACGTTCACGGTTTCGGGTTGGCCCTTGGGCTGCCATTCTTCACCCGGATTCTTGAATTCTCCCACCAGTTCCTTCTTCTTGGTATCCACCGAGATGACGGGTTGGTTCCGCCGATGAAAGGCCCGCACTTGGCGGTTGATGTACTCGAACTGATCATTCCGGTCCGCGTGCGACGAGCCTTCGCGGGTTTTGCGGTTGGCTTGCAGGCTGTAGCCGTTCTGCTTCAGCAGCAGTGCGATAGTGCGATCCGAAACCGGGTGATCTCGTTTCGTCAATTCCTCGGCCAATTTGGCCGTGCTCTTGCAGGTCCAGCGCAATGGAGACATGGGATCGCCACGCGTGGCGGGTTCGATCAATCGTTCCAGGGCCTCCAACAAACCCGGATCAGATTCAGTCAACGCCCGGCGCCCACCTCCCGAGCGCCGAACACGCGCAGCAGCTACCGCACGGGTCTTCGACGGCTCTTGCAGGTCCTCGATTCCTGCCATAATCGTGGGACGCGAGAGGCCGGTGGCTCGCGACACCAGCGAAATGCCGCCCCAGCCAATCTCTTGGGCCTCAACCGCCGCCCACTGCCGGCGCCGGCGCTCGTCCAACTCGATGGCGACAAGACGATACTTGCGGCGGATCCGTGCCTCGACTTTCGCATCCTGCATACGGCAGTCATCGCAGATTCCGCCGAAATCGCCAAGGTCAAGTTGTAAAGGTTATTTTTTCGCCCTGCCTAAGTGTGGTGCAAACCGACGGGGAGTTGTTTGAGTCGAGTATGCCCGAAGTGTATCCTCCCGAGCCCGAAGACGCTGAAGCTCATCGAGCTGGCCGAGGTGAGCGAGCTCAAGCTGGTGGACTTAAAGGACGCGACGCCGGAGGTGCTGGTACCGGCGAAACCGCCTACGTTCTGGCTGGTGTGGTAGGTTGTGGCGGTCTGGGTGTCGGGCGTGCCGCTTGAAATGTGTGGTGCGCGGGTCCTGTTGTTCGAAGATCCGTCCGCCGCCGCTGAGGGGTCGGCAATGTTTTCGGACTTGCCACTTCATGCCCAATAAAGTGCAACGGGTCGATCTGCGGCGTTCACCAATCGTCGGGGAGTCTCCAAACCTTGAGAAGCGACCCGACGGGCTCGTCCTTCCAGTTGACCGGGCTTCTCTGGGTGGCCAGGATGCGGCCATCGGGCGAGAGGACGGCGGCGGTGCAGTCCGCTGAATCGCCAGCGTTTACTACGCCCAGGGGTTTTCCTGATTCCAGGTTGTACACTTCTGCCACGGAACCGGAGACGAATGCGAGTCGTTTCTTATCGGAAGACAGCGATGCGCCAATGGTAGCCACGATTGGCTGTGCCTTGATGTGTTTCAATCGTTTGCCGGATGGAAGTTCTCGAATAAGAATGCCCTGCTGGTTGCACGTTACTAGCCACGAGCCATCGGATGAGAAGACGTAGCTGCCGACTAATGTAAGCCAAGAGTCGTCGAGGTTCTCGCCTCCCACTTGGAATAGTTTCACGCCGGTCTGGAGTTCAATTACGTAGATGCCCTCACCGCTCGCCTCCTCACGCATGGGTCGAAAGTCAGCGACTGCGTAGCGGCCGTCAGGGGAGAGCGCTTTGAAACCGACTTGAGGGCCAAGCCTTGTCGTGCTGCGACGCGTGCCAGTCATGGCGTCCCAGCGCGCTGCGGAATTGTTCCGCTCACTAGTGTTATCAACCTTCGAACCCAGCAGAAGTGCTACTATCTCGGTGTCGTCGTTGCTGAAAGTCAGATACGCCACCCCAGCGTCTTCCAGAGCGATACGCACTGTCTCCTTGCTTTTCGCTAAGTCGCGAATCACGATCGCACGCTGAGTGTACGCCGCAGCCAGGAGCTGGCCGCGCTTCGAGTAGACGAGCCGGTTATCCCAGTCCAGTCGCTCACCATGAGGAAACGGGCTGCGGATTTCCTCTGAATTTGCGGCGGCTAAATTCCACAACTTAACGTTACCGTCGTAATTCGCGGCGGCGAGCGTTTTCCCGTCGGGGCTGATTGCCATGTCGCCGGCGGTCCGAGCATCTGTGAACAAAGGAGTAAGCTTCGCGTTCTGGCTACATCCCAGGGCGGCGCTTAGCAATGCGAGGAGTGGGACGAGCTTTCGATGGAGGGCGTTTCGTCGGCTCAATGGACGTGCTCCGTGTTGGTCGCTTCCAGCGAGTTCTCAGAGAGGATCCAGCGGTCAGGTTCCGCGCCTCCAGATGGCTCGGGGCGCGGTTCAGTATTATCGCTTGTTCCGCGACGGCCGCGGATCCGGCACCCCAGGGGTAAGAATTCTTCCTCCGGGACCAATCATGCTGACGTTCCGCACATCTGCCCCTTATTATCTCCGAATTACCGCCGCCTGAGCCAGTCGACTATGGCTGAGTAGCCCCGAACAGACCGAGCTTGGCTCATGGGCGCGATGACACGCGCGGCCTCACGGCTATCGCCTCGCGCAGGTTGCCGGTCTGATCGTTGCGGATCGCGCCGGCTCAGCGGTAGGCGGCTACACCAAGACTCATTGCCTGACATCGACATCTTCTCGTCAGGTCAAGTCTCACCGCAGTGTCCGATTCCCCGAGCGGGAATTTTTGAAATTCTTCAATTGGCTGCTCTTCGACGTAAGTCTCGCCGAGTGTGACAACCCAAGAATCCAGTCGAGCACTTCCTTGCCCTCCCTCCAGGGAAAGAGCCGTTTTTTCTCGGGAATATCGCTTCTCCAAACCACCGAGCGCGATTTGACACACCGTTTGTTGAAATCGAGCCTCCACGTAGGGCTAGTTCGACGCGACTTACGACAAACTACAGCATCATAGTTCATGTAGGGCAATCCGTGGATGCCTTGAAGATTTCTTTTCCAGGACAATGATGTCCCCAGGAATCGGGGCGACGGAGCCGCTCTGCTTCATGTGTCCAGAGCGGCTCCAGCGTATCTTGTGTACGCCGCTCACACTCGTTCGTCAGGAGCAACTCGGATGCAGAAACCCAAGAAACGACACGTCCCGTCTTCGACTACTCCCCCACGCCCTGGTGAGATCGCTCGCGCCAAGGGTCAGGCTCTTAGCTCGTATCGCATCGATGCCTTGCCGATCATCAATCAACTCCTCGCACGCATGCGGCTCGACAATTTTCTCCGGTCGTATCTCCCACGCGCCGATCGCCGCTGCCGGATCGCTCCCGCCCTGGGCATCTCACTCCTGCTCAAGAACGTGCTCCTCTCCCGCGAGCCGTTGTACGGCATCGGAGAATGGGCGGCGAGGTTCGCTCCCGAAGTACTCGGCTTCGCCGAAAGCCAACTGCCATCTCTCAACGACGACCGGATGGGCCGCTGTCTCGATCGCTTGTTCCAAAGCGATATCACCTCGTTGGTCCTGGCGCTCGTGGCTCATGTGATCAAGGAATTCGATGTCGACCTCGATGAGCTCCACAACGATTCCACTACTATCACCTTTCATGGCGCCTATGCTGACGCGGCCAAAGAAGAAATGCGGGGCAAACGGACCAGGATGGCAATTACCTGGGGTTACAACAAGGACCATCGCCCGGACCTCAAGCAACTGCTTTATATCCTCACAGTGGCCAAGGACGGCGCGGTTCCGTTGTACTTCCAAGTTGCCAGCGGCAACGTGGCGGACGACCAAACTCACCGTGCTACCTGGGACCTTCTCTGTCGCCTGACCGGAAGACGAGATTTCCTTTACGTGGCGGATTGCAAGCTCGCCAGCACCGAGAACATGGCCCATATCCATCAACGCCAAGGCCGGTTCTTAACAGTACTGCCGCGGACCCGGTCAGAGGATAGTGCCTTTCGAGATTTACTCGGCAGTGGGCAGATCCAGTGGCGGCGCATCCATGACAAGCGAAATGACGACGGCAAGATTGTGGATGAGTACTCGATCTCCGAGCAGGCTTCGCTGAGCGTCGAAGGATACCGACTGGTTTGGTACCACGGTACACGCAAAGCCGAGCAGGATTCCCATGCGCGTCATCAGCAGGTCGAAAGGGCCTTGATCGAATTGTCGGAGCTGCGGTTGAAGCTGTCATCTCCGCGGACACGGTTTCGCCAAGAAGCGAAGGTTGCGGAAGCCGTCCAGGAAATCCTCCGGGCCCGCGGTGCTGAGAGTTGGATCGTCACGGAAATCAAGGAGCGAACTGAGGAGAAGTTCCGCCAGGATCGGCGAGGTCGACCGAATGATAAGACGCGATACCTCAAGAAGACGAGCACTCGCTACGAGCTGGCGTATCACATCGATCACGAGCGACTCATCGCGGAAACGGCGGGTGACGGTGTCTTCCCTTTGATCACGAACGACCATTCACTGTCGGGTCTGGAAATGTTGCTAGCTTACAAGGGCCAGCCGGCACTTGAGAAACGATTCTCGCACTTGAAGACGGACTTCGAGGTTGCCCCGGTCTATCTCAAGGAGGCCAGCCGGATCCAGGCGTTGCTCTGTGTCTATTTTCTGGTGCTCTTGGCCGAGTCGCTGCTTGAACGCGAGCTGCGTCGCGCCATGGACCGCGAGGCGATTGAAAGCCTGCCGATGTACCCCGAAGGCCGGAAGTGTCGGCGTCCCACAGCCCGACGGCTGATTGACCTGTTTGAGGACGTGCAACGACATGCGCTGCAAGTTGAGCGGCGATCACCTCTGGTCTTCACAACACAATTGAGCCGGCTTCAGCGTCGGGTATTGCGCCTGCTTGGAATGTCGAAAGTCTACGACGTCTGACCTGGCCCGCCAGCGTGCCGCTATTCTCGACCACGTTGAAGCACCAGGGGTGAGCGTGGGAGGTCAACAGCCGTTGCGATGACTAAACCGCCTGACGATGCGACCGCACACGGGTTGCAAGTGCCGCCCGTCTACCGGCTCCTCGCGATAGTCCCTCCGCCTGAACGGTTTGATACCGAGCGAAATTCCGGGATAATCAGGGGCAGATGTGCGGAACGTCAGATCATGATCCTTGGAATATTGGCTTTTCTTGGCGCCGCGTTGGGGTCACCCTGGCTTTGGTGGTACCTGCGACTCCCAGCATCTGCGGGGAAGACGGAGGGTTTCGAGGTGGCGGCGTCAGCCGCGACTGCGCGTTGGATCTTTCTGGCCATTGCCTGCAGCCTGTTCAGCCAATTTATCTGGTATTCCAGGTCAGCTCGATTGTTGACCGGGTCGCGCATGATGTGGGCGCCGCCTGGCCCCACGCTCTCGTAGTAATATCCGCACGAGGCGATGACGAGTATCCCCGTGCGGGTGAGGGCATGTCTTATTACCCAGGCGAACTGGTCGTTCATTGTTGCATCGCGAAATGAGTTCAGGTGGCGACTGTCCGTCTTGGGGTCTTCGAATTGCGCCGACGGACTGTAGGACGCCCCTCCGGCGTGCGACACAATAAAGATCCGCTTGAACTTCTTTTTTCCGTATTGCCCAGCGGCCTCAATTGCGTCCTGGAGATTGCTGGGCCCCCACCCATACGGGAATACGAGCAAAGTGAAGTGTTTCGTTTTTTGAAGCTCCTGCAGGCTCGCGATCGTGATTCCCTCTTCGGCGCCTTGCTGCACAAGTGGCGAATACGACGAAACGATTACGAGGTCTTCAGAAGTAAATTCAGCCTCTGGGTCTTCCCAGGACTCTTCCGCAGCGACCGCTTTCTGAGCGAGCGCCGCTGTGGTGGTGCCGGCGATGGCGCCTGCGCCTGCCACAGGCCCGATCCCGATGGCAACCGCTATGCCTAGGCGCACCGCTGCAGGACCTACGGTAGTGGGCGGCGCCGGCGTTTGGATAGCGGCAACCGGCATCGTCATCGCGCCGGATGCCACCATCATTCCGCCGGAGTTGGGCAAAGGCGGGGCTTGCACGGCTCTTGCGGAAGGGCCAGCGGCCGCGGCTGCCGGGGCGTTGCCTGTCGCCCCGGGGGCTGATGAGCTTGATGACGATGAACTCGAACCGGTGCCTGATGACGACGAGGACGACGAGCTGGATGATCCTGACGAGCCGGACGAGCCTGCGCTGGCCGAGCTCGTTGCTCCCGAGGAGTTGGACGAACTGGATGAGCTCCCGGAGCCGGAGGAGCCGGCTGTGCCGACTGCACCCTCGAACTCCTGGACCTTTTGTAGCCAGACAGATGCGGCGGCGGGGACGGTCACGATTCCGGCCGATAGGGTGTTGTTGTAGGTCACGTTAAACGACGCACTGCTGACGGTCGGGGAGCCGCCCGTCTCCTGGAAGGTGACCGTGCTGTTGCCCCAGGTGTCGTCGTCTCCAGATCCTGAGGTGGGACTCTCGGAGTCGTTCATGCTCCAGGCTGAGTAACTTGTGCCGAAGGTCAGTGCTGAGACGCCGCCGGCGGAGGTCATTGAGGAGAAGGACGATGTGATGCTCCCGCCGTCATTGTCCGAGTCGAGTGAGTCGGTGTCCGTGTCGGTGTCGACCCTCGAGTCGGATTCGGTGTACACCGTGCTGGTGCTGAATGAGGTCGTCGACGTGACGGTCATCCCGGTCTGCGGGTTGAAGTAGGATGAAACCATCGTGTAGGAGCTGCTGGCGGTGGTGCTGCTCCAGCCGCTGTGGGTGTAGGAGCCGGTGAAGGGGGCTATTTGGGAGACAACCCGCGAGCGGGAAATGCTACGTCGTCCAGTATTTGTCGCCGCCGGCCTTCACGTAATTCTCGAGGAAAAGGGCAAGCGAACTGGCAACGCTGTACCAATCCCGTCGCGGATCAATCGGCGGCGCCACAAGCACCGTTCCAAAATCCGCGGCGCCTGGCTCACAGCGAACCACCAGTAGATCGGAGTCGCCCAAGAACCTGCCGACAACCAGGTCGCCCTTGATGAAGTCCCTTGCCCGTTTGGTGCTACATAGGGAGGTCATCGCAGAAGCTTGCGCCGGTTCCAGGATCTCGAGGCCCCATTGCCCATATTGTTGGTCCTCGAAGAGTTTCGCCCCGCGCGCGATGGTCCAGAACTCGACGAGGTCTGCTGGACATTCCGACGGAAGTGCGGCGATTTCGGCTTCGCTCGCTCCATGCGCGGAAAGCGAGCATGCGAAAGTCATCGGGGGCATGCCGTCCACGGGAACTGGACTCGCAAGACGAGAGCCCTCACGTGCTATAGAGTCGATAATTGCGCTGATCGGTGTTCGCTCGTTACTCATAGTGAGGTAAACTCCCACCAAAACTGATTGAAGAGCCGTTGATGCGTCTCCCGTAGCACGGGCACGAGATTCCAGAAGTCATTCGTTCCGCCAAATTCCCGCGGCAATATGTGATGTATATCGTATAATTCCCAGCCGCCAGGCGGTGTGGGATACCCCCTCCGATACCATTCGGCGATGAACTCCGCGCGCTCCGCTTTCCCCCAGGTCACTCGCAAAGCCTTTGCCACGGGGGTGGTGATTCCGCTTGGAAATGGAATGTGCCGGCCGGTGCGAGGGTCGATAACCCTTGGATAGAGTGCAAGCTTACCAAGAATGCGCGAGACCAACGGACTTTTCGCGAGTTGCGCAGTAAGTCGGTTCTTCGCGAGCATGTTGGCCGTTTGTCCAGCCTCCGACGCCGCCGAAGCCAGCTTCGCGCCTCTGTTCGTCCCCTTTATTGCGCGAGCCGTCGCGCCTGCGGTCTTTGTGAAGCCTCTCGCGAGGGGAATCAAGCCGATGAGGTCACCCGCGGTCTGGATCCCGTGCCACCAGGTCCACTCCCAGTGGGTGAGGTCGTAGCTCAGGTCACGGGCGCTCGCGGCCGTGCCAAAAAACGGGGTGAATCCCACGGCGATTTCGCCGATCGTTCCGAGGAGCGTTCTTTCCTCATCGGGGGTGTAGTTCCCCCTTTCGACTTGTCTGACCGAATTCCGCAGATACCCGCCGAGCCCTCCACGTGCGTCCGGCGCAGCGCCACCTGCCGTGTTGTTCAGATGAGCGTCGAGCAATTCGAGCGCCGCGGCGGCCTCTTCGTCGGTCAACTCGTGCGATGGCGGCGTTGCAGCACCGCCTGCCGAGAACGGGCTCACCACGGCGGCCGCGGAGTTGAGGAGCCAGTTCCAGGCGCCGCCGATCCACGATTGCTGCCCGCCTTCGTCTTCAGCGCCGAAGGTGCCCCACGCCCCGAGGCCACCACCGACCGACATTCCATTCATCGCCGGCATCGTCATCGTGCCGGCTGCCACCATCATTCCGCCGGAGTTGGGCAAAGGCGGGGCTTGCGCGGCTCTTGCGGAGGGGCCAGCGGCCGCGGCTGCCGGGGCGTTGCCTGTGGCGCCGGGGGCTGATGAGCTTGAAGACGAAGAGCTCGAACCGGTGCCTGATGATGACGAGGACGACGAGCTGGATGAACCCGACGAACCGGATGAGCCCAGAGAGCCGGAGCTCGATGCGCCTGAGGAGCTGGATGAGCCGGACGAGCTTCCCGAGCCGGATGAGCCGCATGTGCCGACTGCCCCCTCGAACTCCTGGACCTTTTGTATCCAGACAGATGCGGCGGCGGGGACGGTTACGATTCCGGCCGATAGGCTGTTATTGTAGGTCACGTTGTACGACGCACTGTTGACGGTCGGCGAGCCGCCCGTCTCCTGGAACGTAATCGTGCTGTTGCCCCAGGTGTCGTCGTCTCCAGATCCTGAGGTTGGGACTCTCGGAGTCGTTCATGCTCCAGGCTGAGTAACTTGTGCCGAAGGTCAGCGCGGAGACGCCGCCGGCGGAGGTCATCGAGGAGAAGGACGACGTGATGCTCCCGCCGTCGTTGTCCGAGTCGAGTGAGTCGGTGTCCGTGTCGGTGTCGACCCTCGAGTCGGATTCGGTGTACACCGTGCTCGTGCTGAATGAGGTCGTCGACGTGACTGTCATCCCGGTCTGCGGGTTGAAGTAAGACGAGACCATCGTGTAGGAGCTGCTGGCGGTGGTGCTGCTCCAGCCGCTGTGGGTGTAGGAGCCGGTGAAACTTGGGGTGTCGGAGACCGACGTTCCCGACGGACCCCAGCCGCTCTGGGTGCCACTGTCGGTGTAGGCGTCGGTGTAGCTGTCGCTGCTGAAGGTTGAAATGTTGGAGATGCGACGTGCTCGACGGACCATACCAAGATTGGGTCAGGTTGTAATCCCGGGTGATGCTTTGCGAGGAACTCTGGCCGATCGAGAAGTTTGCGCTGGTCGACAGGGTCAAGCCCGTGCCTGATGAGGTTGTTCCGCTGTTCGATTCGCTCATGCTGTAGGTATAGCCGGTGTCGGTAGGAGCGTCAGAATAGGTGACGGTCGCCGAGTTCGAGAGGCCCGTGCTCTGCGCGTAGGCGCGCGTGAAGGAGTAGTACTCGCCGTTGCTGTTCGAGAACACCTGGTTCGAGGTGACGACGTTGCCCATGCTGCCGTAGGTCGTCGAGGTGTTGGTTGACTGGCTCCAGGGGGCGGTTTCGGTGGATGTGAAGGAGATCGTCACATAGACACCGGGGGACGTGCTCGTGGATGTGCTGGTGACCGTGGTGCTGGTCGAGCCGCGCTGCGAGTTCTGGTCGCTGGTGGCTGCTACGCCGTTGATCGTCGAGCTTCTCAGCACGTCGGTGCTGCTCGGAGTGGAGGTGGTCGAGCTCGAGTAGTCGAGGGAGCCGCCCAGGTAATCGGCCGCGCCGTAGTCTGCGGTGCTGGTGTTGACTGCGCCGTAGGTCTGGTTGAGGGTGGAGGTGACGCTCGTGTTGTTCGGAGAGTAGGTGGTCGTCGAGTTGTAGGTGGTGCAGGTGGAGGGGTTGCTGGTTGAGCCGAGGATGCCGGACGAGTTGCCGTTGTTGCTCGAGGCCGAGAAGCACGTCTCTTCCGAGGCGGTGAGCGATGTTGCGTTCGTTGACGCATAGGTGGCAATTCCGGATGCGCTCGATCCGGTGAACCCACCTTGGTTCTCGCTCGTGTAGGTTGTTGTGGCCGTCTGGGAGCTGGTGTAATTGTTCGAGCTGGCGGCGACGCTAGTCGAGGTGGTGCCGGTGCCAGAGAGCACGCCGTTTACCGTCTGAGAGGTAAACTGGTTGCCGGCCTGTGACTGGACGTAAGTGCCTGAGGAGCTCGACGGGGTGAAGCTGCCGGAGTTTTGGTTGAAGTAGGTAAAGGAGTTTACGGACGCGCTCGAGTTCGTGCCGGCGTTGCTGGTGCCCTGGGGGAACGAACCGGTGATGCCGGGAAAGGACTGGTTTGTCGAGCCGCTCGTGTCGAAATTGCCCTGGACAGTCTGGTTCCCGGTACCACTGCCGGACTGGGTTGATGAAAAAGTTCCACTGGCGCCGGCAGGCGAGAAGCTGCCGGCTTGCTGGGACTGGCCGGAATTGCTGCCGCTGGAAATTGTATAGATGCGATTGGTACTGCCGCCTGTTGTGCCGGACGTGGCAATCGAGGTCGTGTTCTGGTCGGTCGCGGCGCCCGTGGTGCGCTGGGTGTTCTGAAACGTTCCTGAGGTGCTCGAGTTGTTGAAGGATCCTTGAACTGAGGCGGTGGAGACCTGGGTTCCCTGCGGTGAGTACGTGTCGACGCCGTAGGTGTAGCTCGCGCTGATCGATGGGCTTGCGCTGGATGCGGCCGTTGTTCTGGAGGAGGCGTCGGAGATGGTTGTGACGACGGAGTAACCCGACGTGCTACCTTGCTGGTTGGTCGCGAACGTGCCGGAGACGTCCGCGGTGGCATCGCCGGATTGTGTGAAGTCAACGACTGAGGTGGCGCTGCCTGTGCCGCTGCCATTCTGGGTGCTGTTGAAATTGACCTGGCTGCTGGCGGAGACGCCGCCGGTGTTCGTGCCGCCGGTGTTCGTGCCGCCGGTCGTGGTGGTGCCTTGATCGGTGGTGGTGCCGGTCGAGGCGCCTGATGTGAACTGATTGATTTCCCCGGTTGTTGTTTGCGTGACGATGCCGCCGGACGTGTACCCTGAATTGGCGACGACCGTTCGAGTGAACATCGAGCCGGTGCCCTGGGAGCTTCCGCCGTTGCTCACGGTGTAGTGGTCAACGGTCTGAAATGAACCCCCGGTGCCCGTGGAGCCGCCGGTGGTTGCCGTGCCCTGAGCGCCGTATCCGCGCCGAGTTTCCGCTCATGGTCGCGTACGTGTTGACTGTTGCGGTAAACGCTGACGGCGTGGCGACGAAGCCGGCGTTCATGTCGGTATCTGTGGTACCCGTGGCCGACGAGGAGGAGTTGAAGTGGCCGTCGTTGCCGCCGCCGGAGACAGCCCCGGTGACGGTCGATGAGCTGGACGAGGAAGCGACCGTGTCGATGACGCTGCCGCCGCTGCTGGTTGCGCTGCCACCGATCGATGTGATCTGGCCGGTGTCGGACTCGGTTGAGGTGATTGTGCTTTTGTTGCTCGAATCGAAACTGCCGGATGTGTAACCTGAGGTGAAGTCGCCGCCTTCCCCGAGCGACATGCCGCCGTTCGTGGAGATTGTCTGGCTGAGGCTGCCGACGACGGTGTCGATGCCGCTCGCGTTCGTGTCGGTACCCGCAAAGTTCGAGTTCAATATCTGGCTGGCGGTTGCCTCGAGTACGTAGGTGCCGGAGACACCGCCGCCGGTCAACTCGCCCGTGCCTGTGACAGCGACACCGGCGTTGGCGATTGTGGTTAGAAGGAATGTGCCGGAATAGGTCGACGACGTCGCTGATTGGCCGATCGAACCCTGCTCGGTGAACTTCGTGGTGGTCTGGGCGCCGGCTGTTTCGACGATGTAGCCGCGCTTGAGTCGGACGCGCCGTAGAATGAGGGCGAGTCGGTGGTTTGCTGGCTCGCTGAGAACTCGCCGGCATCGCTGAGGACGCCGCTTGAGCGCTGGAACGTGTCGGCTTCGGAATAGGACTGCGTGCTTGTGCCGGAGTCCGTGGCGGCGGTGTTCATGGTTGCTGCGCCACTGGCCGAGCTGGATGAGGCGAAGCCCGTATAACTCGCAGTTGATGTCGAGCTGTAAGTCGATCCGCCGGCATCGACGGTGGTGTTTCCGGTCGACCGGAAGACGCCTGATTCGTTGTAGTCGTCGTCGGCAGAGACGGACTCGGTGAGGAATGAACCACCGCCGCCGGAGGAGCTGCTGGTGCTGAAGAGAAGCTCGGAGCCGATGTCGGCTTGGGAGGTGGAGTAGCTGCCGGCGAGAGTTACGACGCTGCCGGAGACGGTGTATGTGCCTTCGTCATTTTCGATGATGGTCGTATTATCGGACTGGGTGGTTACGAGGGATTGGCTCCAGCCGGTGCCGGAGTGGGTATCGGTTTGTTTGTAGAAATACGAGATGGTGACCACGAGGTTGTCGCTGAAGCTGCCGCTCGAGGAATTGCCCGTGACCTTGCGGACGAATGAGACGCCCAGGGATTCGACCAGGAGCCAGTCAGTTCCGGTTTCCTGGATGAACTGGGACGAGGTGTAACTGACGCTCGTGGGAATCGAGGGGCTGGGGGCGACGGACATCATCGCGGCCGTGGGCGTGGGGGTGACGGTGGTGCCGCTGCCCGAGGATGCTGAGGGGGCGACCGGCGTCAACGTGGCGAAGCCGAGGTTGAAAGACGTGGTATTGGTGTTGCCGGAGCCGTACATTCCTGTGTTGAATGCGCCGGCGGCGCCGGAGGCGACGATGGATTCGGGGACGTTTGCGGAGGTGACGGCGCCCGTGGCCTGCGTTGATGTTGATTGGCCGTGCGAGTCGCTGATGGTCACGAACACCGGGAACGAGCCGGGCACCGTGTACGTGTGGGTTCCTGAGACGTCGAACTGACCATAGACTTCGGGATCGGCCGCGCTCGGGGAAACCGGGACAGGTCCGTTTATGGCAGTTCAGGCAACCAGTCTAAGCTTCTCGCGCGGCGCTTTGGGGCGAGGTTCGTCGAGCTGGCGCGGTCGGTGCATAAGAGCAATGACCAGCGGGCCGCTATCAAGCGGAAGATCAATGAGCTGCTGGGGTCGCGGATCGTCGAGGAGAATTCCTATTCGGAGTCGGTAGCGCTCACACCCCGGGCTATGTGATGTCGCCCCGTGCCGGGGCTGGGAAGATGGATGGACGGGCGGCGAGTTCGGGGTTCCCCGGGGTTCACACCATTCCCGGGGTTCACACCCCGGGCTACGTGATGTCGCCCCGTGCCGGGGCTTAGGACATAGGCGGGCGGCGGGTTCGGGGTTCCCGGTGCCCCCCGGGGTTCACACCCCGGGCTACGTGATATCGCCCCGTGCCGGGGCTCGGCACATGGGTGGGTCGCGCGGTCGGGGTTCCCGGGGTTCACACCCCGGGCTACGTGATGTCGCCCCGTTCCGGGGCTCGGAGATTGGACCGGCGGCGGGTTCGGGGGTCCCGGGGTTCTCACCATTCCCGGGGTTCACACCCCGGGCTACGTGATGTCGCCCCGTGCCGGGGCTTGGAGATTGGACCGGCGGCGGGATCTTTGTTCCCGGGGCTCACACCATTCCCGGGGTTCACACCCCGGGCTACGTGATGTCGCCCCGTGCCGGGGCTTGGGACATCGGCGGGTGGCGGGTTCGGGGGTCCCGGGGTTCTCACCCCGGGCTATGTGATGTCGCCCCGTTCCGGGGCTGGGAAGATGGATGGACGCGCGGCGGGATCGGGGTTCCCGGGGTTCACAGCCCGGGCTACGTGATGTCGCCCCGTTCCGGGGCTTGGGACATAGGCGGGCGGCGGGGATCGGGGTTCCCGGGGTTCACACCATTCCCGGGGTTCACACCCCGGGCTACGTGATGTCGCCCCGTGCCGGGGCTTGGGACATAGGCGGGCGGCGGGATCGGGGTTCCCGGGGTTCACACCATTCCCGGGGTTCACACCCCGGGCTACGTGATGTCGCCCCGTGCCGGGGCTCGGAGTGGTGCTCGTTCGAGGCGACTTCGCCACGTTCGGATGCCATTTTTTTGCGCTACGTCCTACGATCGACAGAATCTGATCTCGGTTGAGCAAGAGAGCCGAATTCTTTGCGATTTCTTGCTACTCATTTGAGCTTTCTGTAGAGCGTTTGGACGCGGTTTCCTGCACTCGGAACGAACGAATTCTTTTTTCTTCTGGCAACTGGGAAAGCCGTCGTGCAGATCAATTCTGTAGAGGTCGTGGACGCGGTTGTCGCGTCGGCATACCGGAGCCTCGGCGTCTTGGGGTGTTGGCACATGCGGTATTCGAAGTTGAGCGGACGTGTCCTGGGCGCTCGAAGTGGCGACCGTGATCGAGATCGGTGGTTGGGGCAAGAAATTAATCGTCAGGCTAAAGCCTGACCTACTTGGCGTTCCGTTAACGCTTACGGGGGAAGAAGAACAGGCGAATATACAAAACGAAGTTGGGGACGAAATCCGAAGTTCGAAGCTCGAAATCCGAAGTTCGAAATTCGAAGGGCTGGAAGTAGCGGCAAGTCTTTCAAACGCAGTCGGGGCGGGGCGACGGAGGGCGGAGGACCCGGCTTCCTGCACTCGGAACGGACGAATTCTTTTTTCTTCTGGCAACTGGATCGCAGCTTTTGCAGATCATCTTGGTATGAGCAACGAGTGCGCCGGCGAGCGCGGACGGTCGAACCACACCGATTAAAGGCAACAACCAGAAACTCGAGGAGCAAGTTCGCGTCGGGAACCCAAGGCGTTGCATCGGAAACCCAAGGCGTTGCATCGGAAACCCAAGGCGTTGCATCGGAAACCCAAGGCGTTGCATCGGAAACCCAAGGCGTTGCATCGGAAACCCAAGGCGTTGCATCGGAAACCCAAGGCGTTGCCGTTGGGCTGGTATGTCGTGGCCTTTCAGGCCGAGAATCGGAATGCATGCAAAACGGGTTCGATCGGCGGTCGATTTACACCGGTGTACGGATGTCGAAAATCTCCTCCAGGAGTGCCAAAAAGTGCCATTCGAAACTGGGCGTCCACGGCGCGGCGTGCGATCTGTAAGTCGAACATAGATCAATGGATCGGAGATGAGGCGTGCGTGTCACAGCGATTCAAAATCCTCGCGCCACCAGTGGCCCCAAAAGTGGCACTCTGGAACGCGGGTGTTGTTCACTATGTCTAACCGAGTGCCGGCTTTCCCGGCACTTTTCAATTCATATTGGACGTACTCATCTTGCGTGTAAATGTGCGACACGAAAACACTGGTCAATTCGTTTTCTTGCTTGAATTTGCGTTTTCCGCGAATCAGAAGCGTCCGCGGGAGAGCCGGCGGTTTTCGAAAACTCGGCGCATATTAATGTAGGGGGAAATGCGAGGCACGCGCGGCTGAGCCAAAAGGCGTCGCGAAGCTTTGCGTCGTCTGGACGACCGACCGCTGTGGTTGGCCCCTGGGTCAAAGCTCGATCTCGAATTCCAATTCATCGGTCTCAAATCTCAAATCTCAACGCCCTGACCGTGTTCCAAGCTCGATCCTCCATGCGAACTTTACAGGCCACAACCAGCACAACTCGAGGCGGACGGAGGTGGCAGGCGAGACGTATGGCTCCCCCGTCAATGGGAGCCAGAGCGCGTCGGAAGCGGCTCCTGAGAGTGGGCGATTTACACTGCTGTACGGATGCTTGAAGATGCCGCCAGGAGTCTCATTTTTTATCATATTTCGAGGTCCGAAAGTGGGCATTCAAAGCGCGACGTGCGATCTGCAAGCCGAACAGAACTCAATAGATCGGAGATGAGGTGTGCGTTGTGTGGCGATCCGAAATCCTCGTGAGACGACTCGGCCCGAAAATGAGACTCCGAAACGAAGCGTTGTTCACCGTGTTTGGAGACAGGGCGGACGGCGGGAATTGTGAATACGAGTACGAGCGGGGCTCAAGCTGACGACGTTCGCTGGTCTCATTGGTCGGGCGGAGGACGAAGAAGGAGAGACGTTCGGTCGCGATCGATCAGGTTGTGGGTATCGAGAGGAGACCCGGGCGCAATGCGCGGGGCCGAGTGAATCTGCTCCCTTAATCCCTTCGCGGAGCGAAGGGCGACAATGGACCGGCGCTTGACCCCGCGAAGCTCGTGAGGGACCTGGCTTCATCTGCGATGGGATGCTACTGGATGCTGGGAGTTCTCGAAGAACTGATGGAGCGGGCGCGGGGGCATTTCTGGGCCGCGGGAGATCGGCTGCGACTGATCAGGCTGCTGGGACGGCAGCCCGTGGACTGCATTCTCGATCGGCGCATTGCCGAGATTTTCGCGGCGAGCTACGCGCTGCGGACGGTGGGCGAGCACGCGTTCGTTGATCTGCAAAGCGATATGAACGGTGGAGTGCTGGAACGGTACGTGATGGACGTCAGGGCGATGTGGCCTGACCTTTCGCGCAAAGATGATCCGGAAAAGGCCAGGCAAAGCCTGATCGACCTGGTGCAGACGGAGATCGACCGGATCTGGGCGATTGCGGCGGAACACGAACAGAAGGCCGGGGATGAGCCCGCGCGCGAAAGAGCACGCAGGGCGTTCGTGATTAGCCCTGAGGCCGAGGCGATGCGCCGGTCGTTCTTGAGATCCAAGAGCTCGCTGGAACGCGGGATCGCGGCGTATCGGAAGGAGAAACGAGCACGCAAGGCGGACAGTGATGCGCAGGATGCGGGACAGGTGCCGGGGAAAAATAATTCGCCTTATGATTACGATGGAGGGCCGCGAAACGCAGGGATGAGGGGTGAGGGTGGAGGGATGAGGGGCGGACGGGGGACCGGCGCCGAACACGGAGCGGGGTTCGCGGCTGGTCGTTCGGGCGCTGCGGCGGAAGTGGGCCGTGAGAAGGAGGCGGACGGCACACGGCGTGTGCCTGCTACTTTGGAGCAAAGGGACCGAGGGTGGGAGTCGGTCGTGGTCGAGGAATCGGACGTTCTGGCGTGTCAGGGGTTCCTTCCGGAGCGGTGCACCGGCATCGCGGGGGAGAGCGCGATCGAGCCTGCGGATGCCCTGACGGTCGAAGTGCCGAATCGCGAAGCCGAAACTTCAAGGCTCGACCAGGCCGGAGAGTGCGAGGCGAGTTTGAACGCGCGTTGCGCTGCGCCGGTCACCCAGGAGGCGCGGGAGGAAGCGGTTGATCGAGGGCCGGCGGAAGAGTTTGTGGAGGTCAGCGGAGCAAGTCAAACCAGTGAGAAAGCGCCGAACGAACCCAATTTCTGTGATGACGTGTGCATAGCACAACATGAAGACGCTATTGATGTTCCGACGAATTCCAGTGGTTCTTCGGGACTTGACAACTTGCAAACGAACCCAAATTCTTTGCAATCGAAGCCGATTCCCGCGGGGAGTGGGGAGGCGGGTGCAATTCAGGGCTTGAAGGGTCCGCCAGCTTCCGTCTCGAACGCGCGACAGGAACGCGAGGCGTGGAAAGAACGGATACGGCAGCAGTGGATGCGGATGCGCGACGTGAAACAGGCGGGGGACGGCATTCGGTCACACGACGCGCGAGGGCCTTGAACGAATGCAAGTGGCGAGGCGCGTCGATCGGATTACTGGATCGGCTGCGACATCGCTTGCGCCCCCCCTGGCCCCCCCTTTGCAAGGGGGGGAAAGGTGGGCGGGGGGCTTTCGCTTGCTCGTGGCGGGTCGAACGGATCATTGGCGGGTGAGGCCCTTCACCCTCGCCTGGCCTCCCCTTTGCAAGCAAGGGGGCGGGGGGCTTTCGCTTGCTTGTGGCGAGTCGAACGGATCACTGGCGGGTCACGCCCTTCACCGCGCTGCCACGCTGGCTGCGTCGGTCCACGGGCCTCGCGGCGCGAGTTTGGGGCGGCGGCGATCTTCGCGGCGAAGGCCGGGCTGGCGGCTGATGATGAAGCCCAGGAGCGCCAGCGCGAGACTCAATCCCAGCAAGGCCTTGGCGAGCCCGGGGAGGTTGCTCGGAGAAATGAAAGCCTCGATCGCGGCCGCGACCAGGAGCATCGGCACGATACCCACCATGACCTGAACCGAGCTTCGGCCTTTCTGGCGCAGCTCGACGCCCCGGCTGTAGCGACCGGGAAAGAGCATGGCGTCGGCCATCATGAGCCCTGCGCCGCCGCTGATCCAGATCGCCGGCAGCTCGAGCGACCCGTGGCCGATGACGAACTCCGAAAGCGGCAAAAGCATCCCGGCACGCAGACAGGCTGCGGCGATTGCGCCTAGCATGATCCCGTTCAAGACGAGCAACCAGATGGTGCCGATGCCAAACGTCAGACCGAGCCCCCATGTCAGGAGCGAGACCTGGATGTTATTGGCAGCGATCTGGCTGCCGGCCGTCGGGGCAATCCGCGTCAGCGAGTTGGTCCAGAGCCGCTTGGCATTGATGGACGCGCGCATCGGCGGGCTGACGAAGAAACTCTCCAGCACCGGATTCTGCGCGGTGAGGAAGAAGCCTGCCACGGCGCTGGCCCAGAAGACTCCCGTCGCCACGAGGATCGGCCGTGCGGCCTCGCGCATGCGCAAGGGCCATGTCTTCAGCCAGAACTCGGTCCAGTTCCTTGACCTGCCTTGCTCGGCCTGATACAGGATGCTGTGTGCATTACCGACAAGCTGTTCGAGCTCTTTCACGACCGGATGACCTGAATAGCGCATCCGGGCATAGGCCAAGTCGGAGACGGCTTGACGGTAGAGCACGCTGCCTTCGCGGAACACTTTGAGCGGAACGCGGGCGAGCGAGAGTCGCCGGGCAGTTTCGAGGAAGGTCTGGAGCTGGGCCCAAGCGGCTCGTCGCACGCGAACAAACTCATGCACGACCATCGACTGCCTCTTTCCCAGCGCGTGATTTCGATCCGGACCCCGGAGAACATCGAGCTGTCGTATGCGCTGGCGGGACCCGGAAGCCGCGCTGTCGCTTATCTGATCGATATCGCTCTCATGCTGTTCGTGGTGCAGATGATGTTCAACCTGATTGTGCTCGCGGTCGCCGCGCTGGTCAATGCACTCGGCATGCGCGGTGACATGTGGGCGGGCGCGCTCGGGGTCCTGTTGTCGTTCGGACTCTATAACGGTTATTTCATTTTCTTCGAATGGCTTTTGAACGGACAGACGCCCGGAAAGCGGATGCTGCACGTGCGCGTGATCAAGCAAGGCGGGTACGCACTGAGATTCTTTGATACATTGTTGCGGAACCTGCTGCGGGTCGTCGATTTCTTACCGCTGTTTTACGGCGTGGGGCTCGTGAGCCTGTTGCTGTCGCGCGACAGCCAGCGCCTGGGCGACCTGGTTGCCGGGACGCTGGTGGTGTATCAGGACCCGGTGCAAACGGAATCGATGGTATCAGGCCTTGGCGAGCCCGACCCACTGCAGCCGCCGCTCCCGGCCGACCAGGTTGCGGCGATTCCGAATGAGGTGATCTTGCTTGCCGACGAGTATCTGCGATCGCGAGGTGAACTGGCGCCGCGGCCGCGACAGGAGATTGCGCTCGAGCTCGCGGAATTGATTCGCGAAACGAGCGGGTTGCAGCCGCGGCCGGACCAAGGCGTCGAGAGCTTCCTGGCGACCGTGGTCAATCAAGCCGCGCAAACCCCTCCATTGTCAACGGAAGTTCCGCAGGAGGTTGAATTCCCTTCTTCTTGATGAGGCGGCGCGCGATCTTGTATCGATCCTTGGCGAGCCTACGCACGGAATCGACGACTCGCGTGCCCGCCCAGCGGTCGCCATAGCGGCGCTGCAAGGGGTCCTGGTAGGCGGCTGCGGCATCGACCAGATTAAAGATGGGTATGAGCTGGCTTAGCCAGCGGACGATCCCCTGTGCGAAAGTGAGTCGCGTTTTCCCGTCCTTGGACTGGACGACGCGCAATCCGGCGAGGCGTTTGCCGGGACTGCCCCCGCCAAAGAGCGAGTCGCGCACGAACAGAAGGAGTATTCCAAGGAATTCACCACCGTAGATGATAGCCATGAACAGTGGGCTCTCCGGGCCGGCGAGAATAAGGGCCAACGGCATGACCAGGATCACGGCACCGAGGATAAAGATCATGTTGTCCAGATACAGCGCACCGAACCGGCGGTTCCACATGCCCATCTGGCAACGGCGGCAAAGGAAGAACTGTTTCTTGAAGGGTTTGGCCCGGCACTTGTTGCAATAGGGGGCATGACAGCGCACGCAGACGAGCACGGCGGGGCGTCTGTGTTTCCAGCATGGGAGTGAATCTTCCGCGAGAGCCAGTTGATCGCGCTTCTTTGCCGGCCAGTCCTCGTCGAGCTTGTCACCGATTGATGGTCCGGCTGGCTGGAGGCTGACGCCCTGCATGATTGTGGAATGCTCCACGACAGGCTTGGCTTCGGGCTGAGTGCAATGGCGAACCAGCGTATTCGGTGAGATCGTTTTTTCCTCCAGGAAACGCTGGAGAGCCTTACGTGAGACGGGGCCATAGATATCCTCGTCGGCCGACTCGATATACCAGCCGATTTCATAAGGGTCCATGATACGAGGCCCCGCACCCACATCTTGCTGAGCGAGTTGGCTCATCGTCGGCTTCCTCTCAAACGGAGAATTGAGCGATCAGGGCGCTTATTATTGGCGTGAGGTTTTGCGGATTCAAGTTAGTAATCGAGGCAAGAAGGGCCCGCGAGTCGCGCTTGCACCGGCGGCTTGCAGCTTCGATTGCGGCCATTACAATACAGTCAACCACGCCAAGGACTTCCGGCGGCACGTCGGCTCGGCGCAGAGGGAAGGCGGGATAATCGATGGCTCGTCCCAAGAAATCGTTGGTGCGACGGATCCTGGTGCAGACGGACTGCGCGTTCTGGTGCATTCACGACCATCTGGACGTGCTCGCGTTTCTAGGTTTGCCGACTCTCGGCGTTCTGGTTGCCGGGGCGCTTGCGGTGGTGGGCGTGTGGCGGACGTGGGAATTCTCGCTGGGCATCAATATCCTCGCCGCGGTATTCGTGCTGCCGTTCCTTGCGCTTTGCATCTTCACGGTGCTGCCGCTGCCGTGTGCGGTTTTTGCCTGGAAGATCGCCGGCGGAGACCGACCGACCGCCGCGGAGTGTTTTGCGTTCTGCCGGCAGCGCATGGGGCGGCTATCCAGGATTCTGTTCCGCATGGCATTGCTCTGGCTGGGGTCACTGCTGCTTTTGTGGTTGCCAATCTTCTGGGTGTTGCCGAAGACGTGCCTGGCGCCGCTGGTCGGGCTGTTCGAAGACACGCCGAAGGTGTTTCGCCGGAGCGGGCGGCTGCTGCGCGAGGATTATGGCGTGTCGCTCATGGGCTTTCTGTACGTGGCGATGGGGGTGGTGCTGGGAGGCCTGGTGGTGCTGCCGCGCGTGCTCCTGGGCACGCCGATGCTGGGCGCCCACATCCTGGACGAACGGTGGCGGCCGGCTGTGGTGGACCGGCTGTGGATTTTCGAGACGATGTCGGTGGCGATTCTGCTGACCGCAATTGCGATGAGCTGGTGGGTCTCGGCGACGTTTCTTTACCACGACATTCGATGGAACCGCGAGGGGGAGTATCTCAAGAGCCGGGTTGCTACGCTGCGCGGCAAGCTGACGGCGGGATGGGGTGCACAACCATGACGAGGGGCACCGGAGCGGGAGCGAGCGTGAGGGTTTGGCGGTGGATCGCAACCGGATTCGCGGTGGTGGCCGCGACGGGATGCTTGTGGCTTGCGCCGGGATATAGGGCGGCTTCGGCGGCCGGGGTTGGCTCACCCCCCCTGCCCCCCCCTTCCCAAGGGGGGGGAAAGGAAGCTCAAGGTGGGAAAGCGAACGGGGTTGACCCTGGAGTTGCAGCCAGAGAGGTGCTTGGGGGTGAGGATTTCTGGTGGAAGCATATTGAACAGAAGACGGTTCAGCTCACTGGACCGCTGGCGTTCTTGCAGCGAGTTATGGAATGGATCGGCTGGGTGCTCACGCCGGTTTGGAACCTCATCGTCAAGGTCGGGAGCTACGTCATCAGCTTGTTCCGCAGCCTTTATGCGGTGCTGAGAGGAGACTGGTCCGAGGCGACGAATTTGATCTGGCTGGTCCCCCTGGTGGTCTTGGGCTGGGCGATATGGAAGCGCGATCTGCTGCTGAAGTATCTTACCGCGATCACGCGGTCGCTTGGGGGCGGCGGGGCGCCGGGGGCGAAAAACGCGACCACGGTAAGCTGGGAGACCCTGCCGGAATCGTCGGACTTGTTCATGCGAGCGAGTGAGGCGTTTGCCGCCCGCGAATTTGCCGATGCGATCCGGCTGGCGCTGCTGGCGCTGATTGCACGGCTGGAAAAGCAAGGGCTCTTGCGGTACGACAACACGCGGACGAATCGCGAGTATCAGAGGGAGCTTCGTCCCCATAAGGACCTGGCCGCGACGTTTGCGCACCTGGCGCGGATTTACGAGCGCGTGTGGTACGGCCGGGAAAAGGCGGGGCCCGCCGAGGCCCAGGAAGCGATCGGCCTTTGCGAGCTTCTGATCAACAGGGAGGAATTCGTCGCTGAGTAAACCGACGCGGGCCCGGTGGGTATTGCTGGGGATAGTGGTACTGGGCGTCATCAGCTTGGTCTTGCTCGAAAGCCGGCTTCGGGTCACATACCGAACGCCGCTTTCGGGCTGCGCGCACGAAAACGGCACAGGAGGGGCGTCTGGGGTATATCGCTGGGCGGAGCGGATTGGCGTTCCCGTTCAGATTCTGGGCGATCCGATGTGGGAGGCTTCACGGTCGCTGCGGTCGGTCGAGGGAAACTGCATCGTGACGATGGGGAATGGGCCGTGGTTGCCGACGGGGGAGACCCTCGACCCGGCGAGCTGGGTGACGACGCGGGAGTGGGTGGCTCGGGGCAATACGCTGATCGTCGTGACGGGCGAGCCCGGGACCTTGCCTTCGGAAATGCGCAAGGAGTTGATTCCGCCGGCGATTCAGGAGAGCGGATCGGACTTCAAGGTCTTCGAGAAGGTTTTCGTTAACCGAGAGGTCCAGACAAGCCGGGCGCCGTTCATTTTCGGAGGAGCGCTCGAGATCGATCCCAAGGGACCGCGGTGGACGGTGCCTTCGCCTCCGGCGGCCGGGGCCGGGACGGGCGGCTGCAGGAAAGGGCTCGTCGAACGCGGCGAGCGAGCCGAAAGAGGCAAAGTGGCAGATTGCCGGGGATGAACGCGGGGGGGTTTTGTTCCGGATCCCGGTTCGGCGCGGGGCGGTGTATGTGCTGCTCGATGAATTCGCGTGGACGAATAGCGGGCTGGACCATGCGGACAATGCGCGCGTGCTGGCCGAGGTGCTCGAGCGCGAGCTTCGTGGGGGCGTGCTCGCATTCGATGAATACCGCCATGGACACGGGCGAGCCGAGTCGTTTCTGGTCTATTTATTGAACCTGCCGGGATCGACAGCGTTTTTGTGGCTGGGCGTGGTCTGGGGAGGCTTGTACTGGTATGGGCGGAACGTGCGGCTCAAGCCGGTCGAGCCCTATGTCGAGCACCAGCGGCGGACCGCGCAGGAGTACATCGACGCCGTTGCCCAGCTTTACGAGCGAGCGCGGGCGGCGCCGCTGGTGGTTGAAGCGGTGGCGCGGCGGTTGCGTCAGCTCTCGCGATCGTCGCCCGATTGCCCGCCGTCGGTCGAGGCGCTTTTGCAAACGGCCGAGGACTATGTCAAGAAAGCGGAGCGGCCGGCCTTTCCCACGACGGCGATCGATCTTGTGAACCAACTCACTCAGCTTCGGAAGAAAGTCTATGGAACTCGCGCGAGCTTCATGAACACGCGGGCGGGCTCAAAGCCGGCCTGCGCCGGGTTTTCTTTGGTCAAGACGACGTGCTCGACCAGCTTCTGGCCACGCTGTATGCCGGCGGCCACGTGCTGCTCGAAGGGGTACCGGGGCTGGGGAAGACGTTACTGGCCAAGAGCCTCGCCCGGCTCTTCAACGCCGACTTCCAGCGCATCCAGTTCACGCCCGATCTTATGCCCTCCGATATCCTGGGCACCGAGGTCTTTCAGCTCGCCTCGCAGAGTTTTCAGTTGCGCAAGGGGCCGATTTTCACCACGATCCTGCTGGCCGACGAGATCAACCGGGCTCCGCCCAAGACCCAGGCGGCGCTCCTGCAGGTGATGGAGGAACGCCTGGTCTCGCTGGGAACCCAGACGTATTCGCTGCCGCCGCTCTTCACGGTGGTGGCGACCCAGAACCCGATCGAATACGAGGGGACGTATCCCCTGCCCGAGGCGCAGATCGATCGTTTCATGACCAAGATCCTGCTGCGCTATCCCAGCGCGGACGAGGAGCAGTTGATCCTCGAGGCTTATGACCAGGGACACGACCTGCACCTCGCCGCGCAGCAGGAGCTGGTGCCGGTGACCAACCCCGAGGAAGTGCTGGCAGCCCGGCGAGACCTGGTGGGGATCAAGACCAGTCCGCAGGTGATGCGCTATCTGATTGACGTCGTGCGGGCGACTCGTTCGTCTCCGCACTTGCAGGTGGGTGCCAGCCCCAGGGCGGCCGTGCACCTGCTGCTGGCGAGCAAGACGCTTGCCGGGCTGGACGGCCGCGAATTCGTGACGCCGGATGACGTCAAGGCGGCGGCGCCGGCGGTCCTCCGGCACCGGCTGCTCCTGACCCCGGAAGCACAGATCGCGGCCGAGACTCCCGACCGCGTGCTCACGAGGGCAATGGCTCAAGTGGAAGTGCCTCGCTAGTGATGGTGACATGATCATACCCACTCGACGATTCATGTGGCTGGCCGCCGTTCCTCTTGTCATCGTCCTTAACGGTCGAGGCACGCCGGGAGCGGTCGAAATGGCATGGATCGTCATGGGCGTGCTCATCGCGGCGCTCGTGGGTGACGGGTTCGTCGCGGGAACGCAGCCGCGCCTGCACTTCTATCGCGAGGCACCGGCGCAGCTCTACGTGGAACAGCCCAATCGCATTGCCTGGGTTGTCGAGAACCAGAACTCTTTTCCGCTCGCGCTCGTGCTTTCGGACCGGGTGCCCGAGGGCGCCACGGCCGACCCGCACCGGCTCGAGCTCAATGCGCCGCCGCGGTCGCGCACGACGCTTGAGTACGAGCTGATTCCCAGCGCTCGCGGCAAGGTCGCTTTCGGCGATCTCGACTATCGAGTTCGCGGGAGGCTGGGCCTGGCCTGGTCGCAACGGAAGCTATCGGCGCGTCTGGAGGTTCCCTGTCTACCGCACCTGGCCAACGCGAAGGCGGCCGAGCTGGCAGAGCGGCGCGCTTTGTTGCGGCAGGCGGGGAGCCACCGCTACCGGTGGCGCGGCGCCGGCACTGCGTTCGAGTCACTGCGCGAATACAGCTCGCAGGACGACATCCGCTGGGTGGACTGGAAGGCGACCGCGCGGCTGTCGCGGCCGATCAGCCGGAACTACGAAGTCGAGCGGCATCAGCAGGTGGTGCTGCTCGTTGACGCCAGCCGGGCACTGTCGACGTTCTGCGGGCATCGCACGAAGTTTGACGCGATGCTCGAAGCCGCGATTCTCGTGGCCCGCGCGGCACTCGGGCAGGGAGACAGCCTGGGACTGGTCGTTTTTGCCGACCAGGTCGACGCCTATCTTCACCCGCGCCGGGAGCGGGCCCAATTGAAGGCAGTGCTCGAACAACTTTACGCCAAGCTGCCCCGGCTGGTGGAACCGAACTTCGAGGCGGCCCTGACCCTCGCCGCCAAGCGCAACTCGCGCCGAACGCTTTTCATTCTCTTCACCGACATCACGGTGATCGAGGCGGCCCGGCGACATGCTGGTGTACCTTCGGGTCCTTTCCGGGCGGCATCTCCCGCTGGTCGTGACCATCGCCGACGAAACGATCGAACAGAATGAGCTCCGCGAGCCGCGCACGCCCCAGGAGCTTTATCGCGTGGGAGTCGCCACCGAGCTGATGTACGAGCGAACGCTCTTGCTCGAGGAGCTGCGGCGATCCGGTGTCGAGGTCCTGGACTGCCGCGCCGATCAGGTTGCCGCGCGGGCGATCGAGCGCTACCTCGAGCTCAAGCGGCGGCTGCGGCTCTAGAATGGAGAGAACTCGTGATCCGCGTTGAAGACTATCACAAAACCTATCGCGAAATCGTCGCCGTCGACGGACTGAGCTTCGAGGTCGGTCCGGGCTCGGTCATGGGGCTGGTCGGGCCCAACGGCGCGGGCAAGACAACCACGATGCGTGCGCTGGCCGGGATCATTCGACCCACTCGCGGCCGGCTTTTCGTCGCGGGGCATGACGTCGTCGGAGATCCAATCGCCGCCAAGCGCGAGCTGGCTTATATCCCGGACGACCCCAAGCTGTTCGATGCCTTGACGGTCTGGGAGCACCTCGAGTTCATGGCCTCGGCTTACCGCGTCGATGACTTCGCGCCCAGGGGCGAGGCCCTGCTCGAGCAATTCGAGCTGGTGGAAAAGCGCCGGGAGCTGGCCCAGACGCTCTCGCGCGGCATGCGGCAGAAGGTGGCGATCTGCTGCGCGTATCTTCACGACCCCAAGGCCATACTCTTTGATGAGCCGCTCACCGGGCTTGACCCGTACGCGATCCGGACGCTCAAGGCCTCGATCGCCGATCGAGCCCGCTCGGGCGCCGCCGTCGTCGTCAGCTCGCATTTGCTCACGCTCGTCGAAGACCTGTGCACGCATCTGCTGATCCTGATCAAGGGCCGCTGTCTGTTCTACGGCTCACTCGACGAGGCCCGCGCGAAGTATAAAGGGCTGCAAGGCGACGACACCGTTGCCTCGCTCGAGGACGTCTTTTTCCGGGCCACCGAAACACACACCCGATCTTGAAGCGGCACCGATGCATCCAGCGCTTTACAAGCTGACGCTGCTCACGTTCAAGTCGAGCCTGCGCCGGCTGTTTCAGGGGGCACGCACCGTGCGCGGCGCCTTCTTGCTCGTCTTCACGATCGGCATCTTCTCGATGGCAATCGGGCCCTCATTGTTCATCGCCACGATGCGAAACAACCCGGTGGGCCAGTTCTTCCGCGGCCTGGCCGAGCCGTACTTGCCGCTCTTGTTGCTGGGCGTGACCTTGCTCTTCATCTTCACCTCGGCGGGCGAGAGGGCCCTCTACTTCAGCCCATCGGAAGTCGATTTCCTGTTTCCGGCGCCGTTCCATCGACGGGACATACTCGTCTTCAAGCTCACCAAGCTGCTCGTCGGCCTGATCTTGATGTCACTTGTTTTTGCGACGTCATGTCTCCTCTATTTGAATTCCTGGCTCTCGGCGTTCGTGGGCATCTTTCTGGCCCTGGGGTTTGTGCAACTGCTAGCGCTGGCAACGGCGTTCCTGGGGCAAATCGTCTCGGAGCATGCGTACAACAGCAGGCGACGCTTGATCCTGCTGTCAATCGGCGTGCTGGTCTTCGCCGCACTGGCTCAGATGCTGTGGCAAACTCCATTACAAAGCCCCGCCGAACTGGCTCGAAGCCTGCGCGGATCGTGGGCCGGGATGGTGTTGCTGGCGCCTTTCGAGGTATTCAGCCATGCAATCCTGGCGAAGAATTGGTTCCCCGATTTGGTCTGCTGGTCGGCGGGTGCGCTGGCAATCGACCTGGCTCTGCTTGCGCTCATCTTCAGGCTGGACGCCGATTACATCGAGTCGGCCGCACACGTCAGTCAGAAGCTGTACGAGAAGATCCAGCAGATGAAGCAAGGGGGTGGGATCGCGCTGCCGGCTTCGGCAAAAGCGGCGCGGATGCGCCTGGGCCGGTTTCCCTGGCTGGGAGGTGCCGGTCCGCTGGCATGGCGGCAGGTCTTGATCGCGATCCGCACGTCCAGGTATGCCCTGATCATTTCGCTCGGTATCGCCATCGTGCTCGCGGTGATGGCCGTCGTCACGGACCGGAGCCGGCCGGGCGGCAACGTCGTGTCGTCCATGGGCGTGGGGTTCATGGCGTATCTGACGTTCCTTTTCTCGATGCAGCTTCCCTGGGCTTTTCGCGGCGACATCGTGCACATGGACGTGCTCAAGTCGCTTCCGGTCGCTCCCCTGGCGGTGGCCACCGGCGAGCTGGCCGGGGGTCTCTTGTTGCTCTCGGCGATTCAGTTCGTGCTTCTGATCGGGCTGCTTGCAGCCGGCGGAGACCCTACGCTCGTCATTGTCGTCATGGCATTTCTGATCCCGTTCAACGTGGTGATGCTCGCCGTGAGCAACACGCTGTTCTTGATCTACCCGGTTCGATTCACGCCGGGGACATCGGCCGATTTCCAGATGGTCGGGCGCATGATGCTGCTCATGGTGCTGCAGTTCTTGATCCTCATTCCGGCCCTGGGAATTCCGGCTGGACTGGCTGGCCTTGTTTCTGTGCTGGCCGGGTTCCAGCCCACGGTCTTCGCGGCTGTTGCCTGGGTTTTGCTTGTGGCCGAGGTTCCACTCTGGCTGCTCTTGCTGGCCGCGATGTTCGTGCGGTTTGATCCGGGCACGGAGACGCCGCCTTAGCGATTTCCGAGCCGGGCTCTTGCCGCCTTGGCGGGCTGGGCGTAGTGTAATTGTTTTGATCGTGCAATCCGTGCCGGGTGCGGGCCGGACACCTGCCCGGCTCAAACGGAAGCGGAATGGATGGAACACGGATGAAGCAACAGACGATCCGGGCGACATGAAACGGGAGATCGGCTCGATGCGAGAACACGAACCCAGAAAACCCGGCGGCCCTCCCGGCCACAACCGGCGCGATTTCTTGCGGGGTTCCGGCGTGGCGGCCGCCACCGCTGTGCTGACCAGCCAGGCGACCCTTGCACTCGATGAGGCCCAGGCCGCCGCACAGGACGGGCCGAAGGTCATCTCGGGTGGCGTCGAAGTCAGGCTCAAGATCAACGGCGCCGATCGCGCCTGCACCATCGAGCCGCGGAGCACTCTGCTCGATGTGATGCGTCATCAACTGGACGTCACCGGGCCCAAGCGTGTATGCGACCGCGCGAGCTGCGGTGCCTGCACGACCATCATCGACGGCGACCCGGTGTATTCGTGCACCACCCTGGCGATCTCGTGCCAGGGAAAGACGATTGAGACGATCGAGAGCTTCGGCACGGATGAGAAGAGCCTTCCCCACGCCTTTCATCAGAATGATGGGCTCATGTGCGGTTACTGCACGCCGGGGTTCGTCACGTCTTGCAAGGCGTTCCTCGACAAGAACCCCAATCCGACCATTGACGAAGTGCGGAAGGGGCTCGACGGCAATATCTGCCGCTGCGGCACCTATGTCGGCGTACTGAATGCGGCGCTTGCCGCGGCCAAAGCCATGAAAGGAGCGTGAGCCATGGCAGGTTGGCCTGAAAACCCGCGTTTGATCGGGACCAGCATTCCCCGTCTGGATGGGCTCTTCAAAGCCTCGGGCAAGGCGAAGTATCCGTCGGATATGCGGCCGGAAGGCACGCTTTTCGGCGTCATGCTCTATAGCCCGCACGCCCGCGCCACGGTCAAGTCGATCGATACATCGGCCGCGGAGAGGATGCCGGGGGTGAAGGCGGTGATCACGATCGCCAAGGCGGGCGCGACCCTGAACTTTCACGGAGACGACATCGCGGCCGTCGCCGCCGAGACCGAAAACCAGGCACGTGACGCGATTCGCGCCATCAAAGTCGAATATGAAGTGCTGCCCCACGTCGCAACCGAAGCGCTGGCGATGGCCGAGGGAGCGCCGAAGGTCTTTGATCGCGGCAACGTGCAACAGGGGCGAACGCAGAAGCCGCGGCACGCCCGACGAGAAAATGGCGACCGCCGAGGTGGTCATCGAGGGAACGTACTCGGTGCCGATGATCACGCACGTATGTCTCGAGACCCACGGGCTGACCGTGAAGTTCGAAGGTGATGACAAGATCGTGTGCTGGGCGAGCACGCAGAACGTAACCGGAGTGGCCAACGAGCTCGCCGGGCTGATGAAAGTTCCGCCCGCCGATGTGACGGTCTTTACCGACTACATGGGGGGTGGCTTCGGCTCCAAATTCGGCGCCGACATCTGGGGAAGGACGGCCGCCCAGCTTTCGAAGATGGCCGGCGGCCGGCCCGTGAAGTTGTTCCTGGACCGGGTGCAAGAGCACCTCGGGGCGGGGAACCGGCCCAGCGCCACGGCTCACATCAAGATGGGTGCGAATCGCGACGGCAAGATTGTGGCGATGATCGCCGACTCCCACGGAACCGGCGGCGTTGGCGGCGGGCCAGGCGTGCCGTTGCCTTATGTGTACAGCATCGCGGACAACGCGGTGACTCACTCTGGGGTGCGGACGAACTTCGGCAATCAGCGCGCCATGAGGGCGCCCGGTCACCCGCAGGGTTGTGCGCTCACCGAGGCCCCGATGGACGACCTGGCAGATAAGCTGGGAATGGATCCGATCGAGTTCCGGCTCAAGAACCTGAACCCGACGGATTTCCGCACGCCGGCCTACCAGGCCCAGCTCAGGATGGGTGCCGAACTGATCGGCTGGAGCCAGAAACGCAAGCCGCGGGGCTCTAACGGCGCCGGCCCGATCAAGCGTGGGATGGGCGTGGCGCTGCACCAGTGGGGCGGCGGCCCCGGCGGACGAGACAAGCAAGTCTCGTGCACGATCAACCCCGATGGGTCGGTCGAGACCAAGTGTGCCACACAGGACCTGGGCACCGGCATCCGCACGGTCCTGGCGATCATCGCCGCCGAGTTTCTGGGGCTCAAGCCGACCGACATCATCTCGAGCATCGGCAACTCGCATTATCCGCCCGGACAGGCTTCGGGCGGCTCGACGACAACCCCGTCGATGGCGCCGCCAGCTTATGATGCGGTGACCAAAGCGCGTGATTCGTTCTTCAAGAAGATTGCCCCGGCCGTACAGGCCGAACCTGGGACCCTCACGCTCAAAGACGGCCAGCTCTGGCGCGGCGGTGAGCCGATCATGAGCTGGAAAGACGCCTGCCGCAAGCTGGGACAGTCGTCGATCTCGGAGACGGGCTCGTTCCAGGACCAGATGGCCCAGGGCGGTGTGGCGGGCTGCCAGTTTGCCGAAGTGACCGTCGACGTCGAGACCGGCGAGGTGAAGGTGAAGAAGATTGTCGCAATCCAGGACTCGGGCCTGATCATCGACAAGCTGACGTGGGAGAGCCAGGTCTACGGAGGTGTGATCATGGGGCTCAACTACGGGGTGTTTGAAGAGCGCGTCGTCGACCCGACAACGGGCACGATGCTCAACCCCGACATGGAGATGTACAAGCTTGCCGGCGCCGCCGACATTCCCGAAATCATCGTGCGGGCTTACGAGCCGGACGAGATCAAGGGCCGGGGAGTGGCCGGTGTGGGCGAGCCTCCGACGATTTCCACGGCCGCGGCCATCGGCAATGCGGTCGCCAACGCCATCGGCGTGCGGGTGCCCGATTGGCCGATGAGTCCACGGAATGTCTTGAACGCCCTGGCCACCGCGTCCAGAGAAGGGAAGGCGTGAACCATGAAAGCCTTTGAATACGCAGCGCCCACCACGGTTGATGAGGCGATAAAGCTGATGGGAGCCCCGGGGGCAACAGCCCTCTCCGGCGGCACCGACCTGATCAGCCGGATGAAAGACTATGTTTCCTCGCCCGGGCGCGTGGTCTATCTCAAGGATATCAAGGACATGGCCGGGATCTCCGGCGACGCCAAGTCGAGCGGCTTGACGATCGGCGCCGGAACGCGGCTTTCCGATATCGTGGCGAATGCCGGCATTCGTGAGGCTTACCCGGCGCTCTGGCAGACAACGCTCGAACTGGCCTCGCCCCAGATCCGCAACATGGCCACCCTGGGGGGCAACCTGCTCCAGCGTCCGCGGTGCTGGTACTTCCGCGCCGGCCACGGCCTGCTGGGCATGAAGGATGGCAAGAGCTTGGTGCGCGCCGGCGATAACCGCTACCACGCGATCTTCATGACCGACGGCGACGCGCTCTTCGTCAGCCCATCGAGCATGGCCGTGGCCCTCTGCGCACTCGACGCGCAGGCGAGTATCACCGGCCCCAAGGGCAGCCGCACGGTCAAGGTTGAAGAGCTCTACCAGGTTCCGAAGCGCGAGACCGACAGCGAGCTTACGGTCGGGCCCGGGGAAATCCTCACAAAGGTGACCATTCCGCCCGCCAAGGGCAAGAACGCGTCTTACGAGGCGCGGCACAAACAAGCCCAGGATTGGCCGATCGTGCTCGCCTCGGCGAGCTTGATGCTTGACGGCGACATGGTCACTTCCGCGAGGATCTTCCTCTACGGGGTGGCCCCAGTGCCATACCGGAGCGTGGCGGCGGAGAATACGATCACTGGCAAAAAGGTCGGCATGGAAACCGCCACGCTGGCAAGCGAAGCCGCCGTGACCGGGGCGGCCCCGCTGTCCATGAACGCGTACAAGGTGCCCTTGACCAGGACTGTGGTCAAGCGGGCGTTGCTCGCGGCCGTCGGGACCCGCTACTGGGAAGGGGCTTGATCGCTCAAGCGCCATGCCCGCGAACGGCTCTCGTCCCGTTTTTTCCTGAAAACGCCACCGGAGGGCAAATTTCATCACAAGCTCTCTTGATACGAACCAGATAGAATGGCATGCTACGATGTGTCGTTGTTTCTACGACAAGAGAGGCCGAACTCAGCACGAGTTTATCCCTCGGTTCACCTTCAAGAGGAGACTTGTCAATGGGTGACGCACGCGACAACGCCAAGAAGAAGAAAGCCGCCGAGAAGAAGAATGCGAAGGGCAAGCCCGAAATGAAGGCCGCCCCAGCGCCCGCGAAGACCGAGGCCAAGCCCGGAAAGAAGTGAGGAAAGAGGCTGCCGATTTGCAGGTACCCAGGCCGAGGACGCGTTGCCGGCTGCGGTGCGCGGCCTCGGCTTCCAGATAGAACGGCATGCTACGTTGTGTCGTTGCTTCTACGACAAGAGAGGCCGGACTCAGCACGAGTTTATCCCTCCGTTCACGTTCAAGTGGAGACTTGTCAATGGCTGTCAATCGCGACAACGCCAAGAAGAACAAACCCGCCGAGAATAAGGGCTCCAAAGGCCGAAAGGAGACACCAAAGCCTGCGAAAAAGGGCATCATAAAGCCCCGTAAGGGTTGATCTCTTCCACTACGAAGTTGGATTGTTCCGGGTCCAAGGATGCACTGTCGGCGTACGGTGCAACTTCGGCTCCCGACCGATCATCCGCGCTGCCGCGGGTCGATGGTGTTCCTGGTGAGATGCTGAGCGGCCAGAAGGCTTCGCGTGGTCAGCTCAACGGTGAACGGGTGAGACGGAACGGCGTATTGCTCGTCCGAGAGCTCGGTCGCACAGGCCAGAGCGAGGGTTGAAAGGTCTTTCGAGCCCGAGCTCTTCCAGAACCAGGCCATCCACAAGAGCATTCGCCGGTAGAGTTCAAGCCGGCCGATCAAGCGGCGTTCGAAGAGGAAGCGATAGATGCCGGCATCGCGGGCGGGGTCGGGGTCTGGACTTCCTTCGCGAAGGCGGATCTCCTCGGCGAGCTCGAAGGTCAGTGGTGAGAGGTCGAGCCAGGAGGGGCATCGTTCGAGCAAGGCATGCACCCGAGTGGCCATTTCCGCGGAGGAAATCGAGGAAGGATCGATGCCGGCGATGGTTGCGGGCAGGGAACAAGCTTGAAACTCGGGTCCGAGCATGAGGTCAAGCCACTCCCGCACCGTGGGCGGAACAGCACCTGCACAGGTCGTCAGGCTGCCGGAGAGCAGTCCGAGGGCCAGGTCGGGAGCATCTCGGGCGCACTCCGACTCTGCCTGGTCTTCCAGCTCCTCGAGCAGGCCGCCGGCGGAATCCGACTCGGGCTCGACCTCTCCGAGAGCATCAGAGATTCCCGATCGGACGTCGCAGAGAAACGCGGCGGTCCGGCGCTGGAGGGTATTGCTGACCGATATCCCGATCGAGCCGCGTCCCGACCCATCGACCGGAGTGACCAGGCTCGCAACCAGCCTCAATCGTAGTCGATCCGGCAGCGCACCGGCTCCTTCTCGCGGGCCGCCTTCGTCAGGCATGGCTCTCGCTCCATTCCTTCAAGTATTCCAGGCTGCGGCGGTACGGCTTGAGGCCGAGGTAGAGCAGAACGGCCGCACAAAGAAACGAGAACACGCCGACAACGAGCAGGGAGAGCCCGATCGACTTCGGATCGCCAAAGAGGGAATCGTTCAAAGCAGCCACGACCCAGGGCCCGAGCCCCATGCCGATCAGGTTGATCAAGAAAAGATAGAAGGCCGAGGCCTGCGCTCGCATGGAGGTCGGCATCATCTGCTGAATCGCTGCGGGCGCCACGCCGAAGGGCACGCTGCAGAAGAAAGTTACAGGCGCGATGAGCATTGCCGACACAGCGGCCGATGAAACGAGCGGGAACGCGATCACGAATGGTATGGCCGCAACCGCTCCCAGAAGTGCCACCCTCACGTCGGCGTCGGCGTAACCTCGGCTTCGCAGCCAGTCAGCCAACCGCCCGCCGGATACAATTCCAAGCGTGCCGCCGAAAGCCACAATCAGCCCGAACACCAGGCCAGTCTGACCGGGCTTCCAGCCAAATCGCCGCATCAGGAATTCAGAATTCCAGGCAAACGCACCATAGCCGAAAAGCGTGATCATCGCGATGCCGAGGTTGAGGCAAATGACAGACGACCAATTGTCGCGGAAGTATAACCACACGGCAGCTATTGGCGCGCCTCGTTGCGAGCGACCGTGGCCCTTGCGGCTCGGCTCTCGGATGAGCAGCATCAGGAGCGCAACCAGGAACCCTGGCAGGCCGACCAGAAAGAAAACCAGTTGCCATGACCGCACAGTGCCCACAACCGGCACAAAGAAACTCTCGCGTGCCGCGGCGAACTGCACGACCTGGCCGCCGAGGATGAATGCCAGACCAGACCCGATGTAGATTCCCATCGAGTAAACGCTGATTGCCGTGGACCGCAGCTCGGGGCGAAAATAGTCGGCGATGAGCGAATAGGCCGCAGGTGAAAGACTGGCCTCTCCCACTCCGACGCCCATTCGCATGAAGGCGAGCTGCCAGAACCTCTTCGTGAGTCCGCAGCCGGCGGTCATCAGGCTCCACAGGCCGATGCCGCCCGTTATGAGAACTCGACGGCTCCGCGTGTCGGCAAGGCGCCCGAGGGGAATGCCGAAGAACGTGTAGAACACAGCGAAGCTCGCTCCGATCAACAGGCCCATCTGACGATCGTTAATGCCAAGATCTTTCTTGATGGGACCCACCATCAGGTTAAGAATCTGCCGGTCGATGAACGAAAAGACGTAAGCCAGCGTGAGCAACCCCACGACAAACCACGCGTATCCCGGGCTCGGGTACGATTCCACGGCCGTCGGGCTCGCGAGGGTTTCGGTGCTGCTCGGAGTTGCGTGGCTGTCGGGCGAGGGCTTCATGCGAACCTCACGGTTTGAATTCCAGGACCAGTGCGTCATAATACATCATCAATCGGCGACGACCACGGTCTTCGGCTCCCACCTTCTTCGCCAAGCGACCAGAGAGAGAGAGCCCGCGAGGACCGCGATGGACCAGCGTTATCAGATTACCGGGTTCCTGCCCTGGCGGGGACCCTTGATGCTCGACGTCATCGTCCTCGCGATGGTCATCGTTCTGATCGCACTTGCGTGGAGTGTCTACTCCGTCAAGTACGGCAACAAGTACCAACGGCATAAGTTGACCCAGCTTTGCCTCGCGGTTGGGTTGCTGATCACTCTGGTTCTCTTCGAGGTCGACATCCAGTTCTTCGAGAAGTGGAGGGAGCTTGCCGACGCGTCGCCGTACTATGACGCAGCGAGCGGGAGCGGCCTAGTGGTCTATTCACTCTGGATTCATCTCTGCTTCGCGACCACGACCCTCGCCCTCTGGTTCTGGATCATCCTGAAGGCCCTCAAGCACTTTCCCAACCCGCCGGCCCCCAATCAGCACAGCCGCTTCCACGCCCGCTGGGGCATGATCGCGGCGATCGACATGGTGCTCACGGCCGTGACCGGATGGGTCTTTTATTTCCTTGCCTTTGTCGCATGACTCGTTGCTACGGCGCGGGATCGACAGCCAGCATAACCGTGATCTCCTCGATCTTCCCCTCCGCAAGCGTAAGCCGGCGGCTCGCGGACTTGTATCGGAGTGATTCTCAATGAAAATCCCTGGAAACCCGCCCGAGGTTGGGGAGCTGGTCCGTCAAGTCTTGCAGTCGAGCGACGATCAAATGGGTCACGCCGTCCTGCTTCTGCAGCTTGCCCGAGGCGAGGACGGCACGGGCCAGGCGGCCGACTTTGCGATAGCGCTCCCAGACATCCGGCCAGACGATCAAGTTGGCGCTGCCGGTCTCGTCCTCGATCGTCATGAAGGTCACTCCCTTCGCAGTTCCCGGGCGCTGCCTGACCAGAACCAAACCGGCGACGCGATAACTCCGGTTCCCTTTCAAGTCCTGAAGATCGGCCGCCGCCACCACGTGCTGGGCGCGCAGGGTCTCACGCAACGGACTGAAGGGATGGCCCCGCAATGACAGCCGCTGGGCGTGATAGTCATGGATGACTTCCTCCACCGGTGAAAGGCGCGGTAACTCAGGCGGGGCCTCGTCGGGAAGAGTTGCGAGCAACGGCTCTAGCGGCGTCACCGCCAGCGACATCCAGTAGGCCGGCCGGTGCTCCAAATCGAGCGAGCGAAACGCGTCCGCAGCGGCCAGGCGAGACAGGACTGCCGCCGTGAATTCGGTGCGCGCGACGAAATCGCCATAGGTGACGAACGGCCCGCCCGCGCGCTTGAGGCCAATCGTCTCCGCCGCGGTTTGCGTTAGCCCCTTGACCGTGTTCCAGCCGAGCCGCACGGCCAGAGCACCGTTTTGCTCGAGGCGTTCCAGCGTGCAATCGCAATCGCTGTGATTGACGTCAACGGGAAGCACCACCACGCTATGCCGGCGCGCGTCGGCCACCAGTTGCGCTGGTCCGTAGAAACCCATCGGCTGGCTGTTCAAGATCCCCGCCAGAAAAACCGCCGGATAGTGGCACTTGATCCACGCCGAGACGTAGACAAGCAAAGCGAACGATGCCGCATGCGATTCCGGGAAGCCGTACAGACCGAAACCCTCGATCTGGTGAAAAAGGTTGCGGGCAAATTCCTCCGTGTAGCCGTTGGCCAGCATGCCGTGGATCAGTTTTTGCTCGAACTTGGTGATGGCGCCGGTGCGCCGCCAGGCGCCCATGGCGCGGCGCAACTGGTCGGACTCGCCCGGAGTGAACCCGGCCGCGACCACCACGAGCTTCATCGCCTGCTCCTGAAAAAGCGGCACGCCCAGCGTTTTCTGAAGGACTTCACGCACCGCCTCACTGGGGTAAACTATGGGCTCCTGGCCGCAGCGGCGCCGTAAATAAGGATGCACCATCTTTCCCTGGATCGGTCCCGGCCGCACGATCGCCACCTCGACAACCAGGTCGTAGAACTCCTTGGGCTTGAGCCTGGGCAGCATGCTCATCTGCGCGCACGATTCGATCTGAAAGACGCCGACCGTGTCGGCCCGTTGAATCATCTCGTAAACTACAGGGTCCTCGGCGGGAATCGTTGCCAGGGAAAACGATTCCGCGGTATGCCGGCTGATCAGATCGAGGCACCGCCTGATTGCCGAAAGCATCCCCAGCGCCAGACAATCAACCTTGAGGATGCCGAGTGCATCCAGATCATTCTTGTCCCACTGGACAACCGTGCGGCCGGGCATGCTGGCATTCTCGATCGGCACGATTTCGCACAGAGGCAGCCGGGTGAGGACCATGCCCCCGACGTGCTGAGACAGGTGACGCGGAAAACCCAGGATCTCGCGCACGAGATAGATCAACTGACGGCCCAGACGGCAGGCAGGGTCGAACCCCGATTCCGATAGCTCGGCAAATAACCCGTCGCCGGTATCGGCATGCCCAATAATATTGGCAAGTGAATCGACGCGATCCAGCGATAAACCCAGGGCCTTGCCGACATCACGCACGGCCGAACGCGGCCGATAGGTGATGAGCTCAGCCGTCATCCCGGCCCGCTCGCGACCGTACTTTTCGTAGATATACTGAATCACCTCTTCCCGGCGCTGGTGCTCGAAATCAATGTCGATATCCGGAGCTTCGGCTCGTTCCCTGGAAATAAACCGCTCGAAGAGGACGTCGATCCGATCCGGATCAACGGCTGTGACCCCCAGGCAATAACAAACGGCCGAGTTGGCCGCCGAGCCGCGCCCTGGCAGAGGATATTCCGATCGCGAGCAAAACGGACGAGGTCCCACACCGTCAGAAAATAGGCTGCGTAGTCCAGCTCTTCGATGATGGCGAGCTCGCGCTCGATGAGCTCGCTCACCTTGGCCGGGACGCCGGCAGGATATCGCTCTTGCGCCCCTGCCCTGACAAGGCTCGCGAGGTAAGAGCCTGGCGCCTGGCCTGCCGGGCATAATTCCTCAGGATATTCATATCGCAATTCGTCGAGTGAAAACGAGCAGCGGTCGGCCACCTCGGCCGTGCGGATGAGGGCGGCCTGACTGCCGGCATGGATCGCGACAATCTCCTCGAGGGGCCGCAGCCGCCGTTCGCTGTTGGGAAAGCGGGCCGAGCCCAGCTCAGCGACGGTCTTCTTGAGCCGAACGGCCGTGAGCACATCCTGAAGATAGCGACGACGGGCGTCGTGATAATGAACGTCGCCCGCGGCCACGAGTGGAACACCCGCGGCCTGAGCCACGCGCCGGCACTGACCCAGCCGCCGTGTGTCATGAGGCCCGCGATGCAGCTCGACTACTGCGTAGGCTCGATCGGGAAAGACGTCACGCCACTTGAGCAGCTCGGACGGGTCTTCGTTCGAGGGTGGCAACAGCGCGCCCAGGAGCAAGCCGCTTGAGTGCTCGGCGACGTCCGTAAAGGCGAGGTGGCATTCCCCCTTGGGTGCCTGACGACGGCCTCGAGTCAAGAGCCGGCAAAGCCGGCCATAACCTTCACGGTTCATCGCCCAGAGCAGGACGGGCTGGGCGTCGATCATGGTGATCTCGGCCCCAATCAACAGTTTGAGGCCAACTTCCTTGGCAGCGACGTGAGCGCGGACCACGCCGGCCACGCTGTTCCGATCGGTGATCGCCATCCCGGCATAGCCCAGCCGGGCCGCCTCGGTAACCAGCTCATTCGGGTGGGACGCCCCTTCCAGGAAAGAAAAGTTCGTCTTGCAATGAAGCTCGACATAACGGACCGGAGGCGTCTTAACGGGCTCAAGGTCCCGAGCGAGCTCCGGCACATAGAGTTTGGAGGGGGGCTGTTCAGGCATGACGAATCAGTCGAAGAAACCATGAAGGAACCAGCGGCCGTTGCGCCCGTCTCGATAGATCCAAACGTGCGTGCCGTCTTCCCACTCGGCGCGGTAATAGTCGCGCTCGACGTCCTGGGCACGCCACCAACCTGTCGCGATGCGCTCCGGCCCCCAGGAACGGACCACCCGGGCGTTTTCCCGTTGCCAGACCATGCGCAACGGCGGTCCATCGGGAATAATCGAGGTCACATCAATCGGCTCGGGCGCACCGAGAAGCCTGAGAGGACGTGCCCGCGACTGCTCCGGAGATAAACGGAAACCCTCCGATTTCCTGTCCGATTTCGGTGCGTGAAAGCTCATCCATGGGAAAAGCCGGACCGCATGCTCAGGCTGTGCGTCGGGAACCACCTCCACTCGTAGAACCGACTTCGGATCAAGCCGGCTGCTGAGCCGCTCGACCAGACTGCTCAGGGCTCGTGTGGCTTTCGTCTGGTCATCATTGCCAAACCAGGTACCCTGCGTTTGCTCGGACCTTCCCAGTTTCAGCGCGGTCCAGCGAACGGCGATGATGCCGCCCGGAGATGTCCGGCGCTCCAGTTGCAGCTCGACGAGCTGAGCAAGATGCCGATCGTCCTGCGTGGGTTCCACCAGACGAATATCAATTGAGACGATGCCGGTCTCGGCCCGAAGCTCCCCTTCCAGTTCCTGAAGGCCCATGCCCAAACGGCTGGCCATCGCCAGAAGCTCTCCGAGCATCTGGCGGCACAAGAGCACCAGGGTATTGCGATCGTCAATGGGCACGTCCCACTCGCGAAAGACGGAAAACGGCTCTTTTAAACGCTCGCAGATAAAGGTCTCAGGAATGGAACCGAGAGCCTGGCCGAGCCTCTGGGGCAAGATCACGCCGAACCGGCTGGCCAGGGACTCGCGCGGAAGGCGCAGCACGTCGCCGATTGTCCACAATCCCAAGGCTTCGAGAGACTCAAGCACCACTGACGGCAGCCGCAGCGCCGCCACCGGCAGCTTCGATAAAGCCGGCTCTTCATCTCCCGGGTCAACAAGAGAGTTCCTTGAGGTGTGCGCAGAGCACCATGAAGCACACATCGTGGAGGTGAGCGCGAGCTGGATCTGGAAACCTCGCTCGATCCAGTAGTCGCGAACGGCCTCGAGAAACTGCGTCTCGCCGCCCCAGAGATGCGTGCAACCCATGACTTCGCAGAAGAGCGACTCGGGATGAGCACCTTCTTCCAGGCCAATCAGAGGCGTGAATCGCTGACAGTCGAGAGCGAGCTGGCAAAGGGCATCGCGGTCGGCAACGAAGTCAGCAGGAAGGAAATTAGCTTTGGGCAGGATCGATTTTGCCTCGGCCAGTGGTTGACCGATCCGGAGGCCGAGCCGTTCCGCATCAAGACTACAGACTGTGATCAGAGGCCGTTGATTCTGGGCGGCAAACAGCGCGGTCTCCGAGCGCCTAAGCTCGGGCCTTGCGCATCGCAACCTCTGAATGGGCCACCTCGGGAACCAGATGCACAAGACCCGCGGCATGGTCGATCTCCCAAGCCTGGGCGCTGCCTCCCTTGCCTCCCCGGCGATACAGAACCTCGATATTCAATCGTCTGGTTTCCTCCTGGTCTCCAGCCATCGGTGTGACCAGCAATCGCAACTCGGCCCAAACGGGCTGCCTTCTCGCTGAAATTGGCCTGAAAAACAGACCCACTCCCCCGCCGGCCTCCGCGGCCAGTTGCCAGCGCCTGTGAACGCGCACGGGAATTCGCTCGTCGACCCAGGCCCACGTAGCCGAGACTCCGGGGCATCTCAGGCATTCCTCGATCGTCCAGCACGTTTCCGCTCGAGTCTGAGGGCGGATAATCATTGCCCTGCCTGAATCAACACCCCACCCCGATAAGGCAGGCACGTAGAACTCCCCTGCGGGATCCACAACCGCCCAGAATCCACGGCCCTCGGAGGAGGACTGCGCCATGATTTGCATGGCCGCGGTAAGAGCCCCTGCGCCCTGTCTGGCCACCAGGCATTCCACGATGCCGCCCGGTCGAATGCCAAGCTCCGGCGATATGCCGTTTCGACTGACGGATTGATCCGGAGGAATGTCATTCCGGAACGAGAACAACCCGCAATGCCGGCGAAGCTCCTGAACGGTCTGGCGAACTTCACGCCTCGGAGAAATCAGGTGACCTGACATGGGCATCTCCTGACAACGACAGATCAGCACTGACGAGCATACTACCCATTTGTACAGTTGTCGGTCAATGGCGATTTCATCAGTGAACAACGCCCCTGTTCCGGAGTGCCAGTTTCAGGGTCCGCGGTGGCGCAACGGTTTTGCATCGCTGGAAAACGCACGGCCGATCTCCGATATAACGATGCGTTTGGGGCTTACAGATCCCACGTCGCGCCTTGGACGCCCAGTTTCGGACTTCACAATGTGGCACTACTTGGCACTCCTGGGAGAGATTTTCAAGCATCCGTACATCGGTGTAAACAACGCCCGCGTTCCAGCGCCGCCCCTGGCTTCGTTTTCGGCCGGATTGGCTTCGTTTTTGACTTGGTCAAGTCCCCGATCGCCGCGCGTTCTTGCTCAAACATAAACAGCCTCTTGATTTTGCGTCTCGAACAGGTTTTCCCAAGTTTGGCTTCGTTCGGCGCATTTCACGCTGCACCGGGTTGTCAAATGTCCCCAAGTAGGTCAGGCTTCAGCCTGACAATCTCCAAGCGGCCAACCACCACGGTCGGTCATCCAGACAACGGAAAGCTTCGCGACGCCTTCCGGCTCGCCCCCGCGCGTGCCACGCCGCGCACTTTCCCCCTACATTAATATGCGCCGCTTTTTCGGCCCCTCGGGCTTCCCTGCGAACTTCTTAAATTCTCGGAAAAACGCAAATTCAAGCAAGAAAACGAATTAACCAGTGTTTTCGTTTTGCACATTTACACGAAAGATGAGCCCGTCCAATATGAATTGAAAACACCAACGGCCACGTTCGTGTGCCCGCGCACATCAAATCCCGGGAGGGCGAAGCCCCTGCTGAGCCACGACGCACGCACGCACCCCTTGCGCGTTGGGCGCGGGTCTCCCGACCCCACCCTGCTTGCGACCGCCGATCGCGCGTGGTGATCGTGTCCACCGCCCGGGCTGTCTTCGTGATCCGGCCGAGCCCCTGATCGACCGCGCGCCGCCGATAAGCTGAACCGTCGTGCGGACCCCTCTTTCGCCCATCGGAAAGCCGTTCGCCATGGCACTCCCATGGTGCGCGCCCAAATTGCGATGGCCGCACCCTGCGCAACCGCAAGGTCGATTTCGGTTTCCGCACTCCTGCGAGGTTCCTCGCTCATTGCACTATCTTGCACTTTTTTGCACTCCCTTAGGAGAAATTCCCCACTCATCCTGGCGATTCCCAGCCCGGGGCCTTTTGCTGGCCGGCACGCCCCACCCCGGAAGGCCAAAGAAATGCCGTGTTCGCAACCTTTTCGATCAACGGTTGAAACTCGCTGATGGAGTGTGTATAGAAATCGGGCATCCGACGACGAATACCCTGCCTACAAGAATGATCAGCAAGAACCGCGATCCAGTTGCCAAAAGAAAAAAGAATTCGTCCTTTCCGAGTCGGCACCCCTCCCCCTCGGATCCAAACCACGCGTGGTACCACGCGCCGGCTCCCGCCGGCGCAAAACGCCGCCACGCCGCGCACTTTGCTCTTCGCGCAACAAAAAAGCCCCGCCGCTCACCGCGCCGGAATGCCCGGCGATGAGAATGACGAGGCCATGCGAACCGAGCTCCGCCCACGGACGGGAAGCCGCCGCGGTGTACTCATTCTATTCAGGAGATCTTGACCGACAACCGAGCGCCTCCGCGGCACAATGATCGGAAAAAACCCTCGTACTGTTCCGCCAGTTTGTCTCCACCCCAGCGTCTGGCCTCCGCCAGTGCCCGCCGCCGGTGCTCCGCCTCGAATTCCGGATCGTCCCACAGCCGCTCGATCACAGCCACCCAGGGAGCGACTTCCTGAGCTGTCGGCACCACGCCGCTGGCCGGCGTGCAGTTAGCAGGGATCGTGAACACGAACCCGGCATCACCCAAGGTCTCAGGTAAAGCGCCGCGGTCGCTGGCCAGTACCGGAATGCCATTCGCCATCGCCTCAATCGGCACGCGGCCGAGCGATTCCCGCCACAGCGATGGCATCAGAACAATCCGGCTCACCCGATAGAAGTCACGCGGATCGGCCGTATTGGCCATCCGGTGCAGGTTAGTCAGTCCCGAGAGATCGACAGGCAACCCCGCCAGGCCGTCCGCGGTACCGCGGCCCTCGACGACCAAAAGCGGAATATCCGGCCGCCGCCGGCCGAGCTCGAGCGCAATCCGTGCAAAGACCGTGACCCCCTTTTCAGGCTGGGGGTTGATGAACGTCACATATCTCGGTTCGGGGTTCTCGGCAATAACCTTGCCGAGCCGTATCGGGTTAGGAATCGCCACCCCGTCGATTCCGACCCTGCGCATAGAGCCGGCGCGAATACTCTGACGGGAAGATAATGGCATCGACGTCCTCGAATCCGCGTCGATCGTTATAGCCGAAGTTGTGCAGGCTAAAGACGACCGCGATTCCGCGTGCTCTTGCCTTGATCATCAACGACCGGCTCACCGGATGCCCGCCGTACGTCAGCAGAATCTCAGGCCGGAATCGATCGAGCACCGTCGTGGCCAGGTCAATGTACATGGCGCCCTCACGCGGGCTAGGTGCCTTATCGGCCCGGCTGCAGGAAGTGGGCAGCAACGTGACGCGCACGCCGTCGACTTCGAGGTCGAAAACCTCGGCTTGGCCCCCGAGGCTGAGGGCAGCCCCCACCGGCGCCGCCGGCCGCTCGATCGCGCCCAGAACATCTTCGAGGGGCGTTTCGTTTTGATAATCGAAGACACCGCAACTGAACGCTCGGCAGTCCCAGCCGCGAGCAGCCAGCAGCTCGAGCAGCTCGCGGGTGGCCAGCGCCGCGCCGCTCGAGGGATCGAGGTAGCTGTGAGTGGAAGCAAAAAGCAAGCGATGAGCCATGTCGAGTCCCCCCAGCGATAACACGTAAACATGTAGGGTCCGCCATTGCGGACCATCCGGCCCCACCACGGGAGTAAACAGCAGACCCTACGATCCAAGATCGCCAAGCCGTTTGACCGCCTCGCGATCCCCCGGGCATTCCGCCAGCACCGCCCGCCATTGGTTCCTCGCCTCCTCAACATCCCCGCGCTCCTGCGCTAGCGCAGCGAGATTGCGCCGCGTGAGGTGCCCATAAATCCCCTGATCCAAACTCGCAAACTTCCTCGGCCGCGACAGCGTCAAGATCCGCCGCCAGCACTGCTCGGCCTCAGCCGATTCACCGCGACTACGATGCACGACCGCCTTACGAAACCACAACTCGGCGTCCTTGGCGTCGAGCGAAAGACCTTCAGCACAGCTCGCAAGGGCAGCCGGGTAATCGCGCAGCATCTGGAAAGACCGCGCAATCGAGCGCATACAGCTTGCGAACGATCGAATCGCTCGGCGCCGAGCCCGCCAAACTTCGCTTGAGATACCCGAGCGCCTCATTCCACTCGGTCCGTTCGATCGCGATCGACCCCAGGTTGAACAGTGTGAACGGATCATCCGGTCGTTCAGCAAGCTCCTCACGCAGGATGCGAGAATCCCGGTCAAGCATCCTGAATCGGAGTGCCCGATCAGAGTACCCAGTATGGCGCACGGTAATATCCGTCCATTGCACCGGCACACCGGCTCGTTTCAGCGCCGGCAGAATCTGCTCATGAACGCGGTAAGTCCACCGCACGCCCTCGAGCACGGGAAAGAGCCGAATATGATCAACAACGGTGTCGCCCCCCGCTCCGTCCGGCCCAGGGTCGCATGAGCACCGGACGACATAGGCGGGCATGGTCCCACCACATCTCAACTGCCCGATCAACGTCTCAAGCTTGCCGCGTTCCGGCGGCTCAATCAAATCATCGGCATCGAGCCAAAACGCGTAGTCGCCTCGTGCACGAGCCAGCGCCGCATTGCGAGCAGCAGCAAAGTCATCAACCCATACGAAATCAAACACGCGGGCTCCGAACGACCGAGCAATTTCGACAGTCCGATCGCGGCTTCCCGTATCCAGCACAACAATCTCATCAAACACCCCGCGCACCGATTCGAGACACGTCGAAAGGTTAGCATCCTCATTCTTCACGATCATGGTAAGCGAGACCCGCGCCGAAGTACGTCAGGCTTCAGCCTGACATCCGGGCCATTCCCGACCGAGGCGCCACCTCCAAGTAGGTCGGGCTTTAGCCTGACATCCGGGCCCTCCGCGACCGGCACCCCACCTCGAAGTACGTTAGGCTTTAGCCTGACATCCGGGCCATTCCCGACCGGCACCCCCCCTCGAAATACGTCAGCCTTCAGCCCGACATCCGGGCCCTCCGCATCCGCCTCCCCCTGCCCCGTGACCGCCTGCGCCGCCCCCGCTCATCCCCAACGCAAATCTCCGGCGCCCGCGTTCCCGCCTCACCGGCCCGAGCTCCCTCCCCGTTCCGCCAAGCCCGCAGCGCAACCCTCCGTCCCTGCGGAACATCATCCCCCCACTTGGCCGCGAAGCGCCGCGCATTCTCATCGAGCACGCGCTCAGCATCGACCCCATTCCCCACAAACGTCCGGCTCCCATAATGGTGCACAAACAAATCATGCGCCACAGCCAGCTCAAACCCAGCCCGCCGCGCCCGTTCAGCCAGATCATCATCATCACAAAATCCGAGACCAAACCGTTTATCCAGCCCACCGATGGCGTCATAAACGGCACGCTTCATGAGCAGGCAAAATCCCGAAAGCTTCTGCACGGTAAACCACTGTCCGCGGTGCTCCTCGCGCCACCGCTGTGCAAACCCCTTCATCTCCTCGAGATCTCGATACGGAACGTTCTCGACGAGTTGCGGCGGAGCGGCGTAGTTGGACATCGGACCGACAAGTCCAATTCTCGATGTCAGATCTTCGACATCGGAGTCGAGCGCGATGGACGCGAGCGCGACCAATTGGTCCAGCCAGCCTTCCGTCACGATCACGTCATTGTTCAGCAGCACCAAGTACTCACCGCGGGCATATTGAAGCCCCTGATTGACAGCCGCAGGAAACCCCCGATTGGTGCCATTCGCAATGACGGTAACAGGCACCGGAGAGACATCCTGAACCCCACCCAGGTAATCCCCAGTCCCATCGCTCGACCCATTGTTGACAACGATCAGCTCCCAGTTCGGCCCGGTCTGTCGGAAAAGCGCACCGATGCACTTACGGGTAAACTCGAGTTGATTCCAGCAAGGAATGATCACAGACGAAAGCCTGCGAACGGATTGCTCGCTCATGGTAAAGCCTCATTTGTAGCAGGCACACTCCGCTGTGCCGCTCGCGTGCTGACGAGAACAATCTCAACAAACGGAAGTAATGCGAAATCGCCACGACAAAGAGCCGCATCAGCACTCGCCGCGGTAGCACACCGAGCTGAACGGAAGCAGAGAGGACCTCATGACGAAAAGTTGGCAGTCACGATTCGGAGAAGAAACCAAGTCTCGGCCAATTCCGCGATCCGGGATTTCAAGATCCCTGACAGACACTTCCGATTCGTGTAATTCGTGAGATTCGTGGTCGAAACTCGTCTGCGATATGACGGGGGAAAGTTGAACCACGCATCTAAGTAGAGTAGCGGAGGGGCAATCACTTGCCGCCTCCGCCCTCGTCAAACCGGACGGGCCGATTTCCGGCATCCGGCTTTCCCGAACCTCATTAGCCGTGGGCATGCACAGGCAGTCATTCGGTAGCGCTCATAATGGCTCCCAGCCCAGGGCTCGGAGCGCGGCGTAGAACGTCTTCCCTTCCGGTGGACGGAAGGGGCGTTGACTGCGACGTTTCAAGTAAAACGTCGAGCCGATGGATTCGGTCGTACAAGGCGTAAAACCGAAACTTTGGCTCCTGCTTGGCCTTGCGGCCTATGTTCCATCTCAGCTCAGAGACTTTTGGCGGCAGGGGTAGCCCGGATTTGAATTCTGGCATGGCCAGGGCTTCAAGGTTCTCGGGTTTCTCCGGACGCCGTTCCGTAGTGGGATCGATATCCAAGCGGATCTCCTCACGTCTGATGGATCGCAAAGTTCGGCAGGGGACCTTGGCTCCACGAGAGTTACCCCGCTTCACAGCTACTACGTCCCCCTCCGACTCCCGACTCGGCCGAGATGCGGTTATGCATTTCCGCATCTCGATGGCCGGACGGCACGCCTGCCGTCTGGTCACCGGGCCGGGTCTCCCAGGTTCCTCGTTGATCTGTCGACGCCCGCTGTCCCCTCTCACCCCGGGTAGTCCATCCGCTGCACGTGCTCGTTGCTTCACGGATGGTGTCAGGTTTCGCCCGATTCGGAAGGTTGACCTCTACCACTGGTGTAACGAGGCCGAAATGGGTTCGCTTTCGCTACGGCTGACGTCTACGCCTTCTCGGGCTCCGACGACGAGGTTACCCGCGTCGCCGCCGAGTTAGCTTCATGGTGAACGAGCAAGTGCCATGATCAGTTCCTTTCAACTGACAAGATCAACGAGACTTAGCCTGGCGCACCGAATCTCACGAATGAGGAAACCGAAAGGAGAGCAACGCTGGAGAATCTGCTTAAGACGAGGCGTGCGCGATCATCGGCCGTTGGAACGGCACATCCGGCGATCGATCCACTAAACTCTGATTCGTGAGATTCGTGGTCAAAAGTCTTGCTCAGCCTCGAGCGATCTGTGCACCTCATCCGAGCGAATCAACATCATCTGCGAACCACTCGGCCCGTTAAGACCTTCCGTGTCGTTCTGTTTCGTCCGTGGTCAACGATCCCGTACGCCCTCTGCTGCATTTCCTATCTGCGTCGATCGGCGTCATCTGCGGACAACTCTTTTCTGCCCATCTTCTTCCGTTTAGCGTCGTCTGGTCTGCCTCAGGCATCGGGGGATTTCACGAGTGGCGCCAGGAGCTCTGTCGGAGTCAAACCACGACTGGGGAAGCGACGAAATCGTTCGGGTTGCGGGTGACGATCGCGTCGAACCCCGCGTCGGCTACACACGCTATCTGGAGGTCGTCCTCGAGGTCCCTTCCGCCCCGTCGTTGAGCCGCGTCGAGCAAGTTGCGAGTCACGCTGACGATCCCCATGCGGTCGAGACAATCGCGAACGATGGCGCGAGCTTTGTCGGGACCCACCAACTTGCGGCTGATGTAATAGATGTCGGTGATCGCCGAAGCACACACATACGACCGGATACGACCGTCCGCATCGGCCTGCGCAACCACCTCGGCCTCCGCGCGCAGGGTTCGCGCTCCAGCATCAGGTCGAGGACAACATTGGTGTCGAGCAAGACCTTCATTTAAGATGCTTCTTGATCAGTTCCTCCTCAAGAATCGCCCGGCATTCCTCGTCGCTCGGGGACGGTGCGCCAGTCTTGAGAACGCCCAGCAGGTCTTTCAGTGACCCCTGACGCGTGGGCGTGCTTTCGGGCCGAGCCTCCAGCGTTTCCAGGATCATGCGCGCCAGCCGCAGCCTCTCAAGCGACGGCCAGTTCCTCAATTCATCGAGCACGCCTTCGATCTTTCCTGCTTCCGAGACACTCATAAACCAGTCTTCCTCCACCCCGTTGAGAATGGCAATCTCGCCGATCTGAACGCCACGATCGCTTTTCGCACAAGTTTACCAAAAGTGCCGGTGCCCGACACCCTGCGGCATCGAACCGCTCTCGCTCTGTTGCCCTATGCGCCCTCTGTCGTGGTCATTCCTGCATTTGGGCGCGTTATAATCCCGCCGTTCCACCCGGTGCCCGCTCAGTGTGCCCCGCCTTTTCTCCACAACACCCCCATCCCATCAATATCCACGATTGGCTCATTCACCCCGTGGTCCCGCCGATAATCCTCCACCGCCGCCCGGCAGCTCCGCATCGCCCCATAATCATCGATGATGCAAAACCCTCCCGGCGAAAGCCTCGGATAAAACCCGTCGAGTACCTGAATCGTCGGGGAACCTATGTCCGAGAGCTGGATGCCTTAATTGTGCACGTCCAGTTCGATGAGCGGGATATGGAACCGGAGCACGGTTTGCTACCAAGGCGCTGGCAACCGAAAGACCCAGCAATAGCGACCCGCACCGAGGCTACCGCGCCACATCTCGAGTGTATGGCTCTCCTCCCAGGAACACCGAAGACCGAGTGGTAAGAAGCAGCGCGAATTGACGGCGTTACGAACCGGGCGCGTCTTGGTCGCGCGCATCCGAGTCTGAAGCAGTCGTCGGGCCGACAATCGAAGCGAAAGTAGCGGCCAGATCATCGACCAACGCGCAGCCCGTCATCGTCGGCGACAAGCTGGCGCCACTTCGAGAAATCTACACGGCTACCGCGAGTGCAAGCGCCCAGCGACACGATCGCGCGCCACCCCTTCGGGTGCGTTCGTAGCTTCTGGCGAACTACGACAGAGCAAACGTGTTGTACGTCTCGAGATGGTTGGGATCTGACTGCACCGCTCGTCTGCCGAGCAATCAGCGCCCCATTGTTCGTCACCCACGATGCAGCCGCACTTTCCGAGGAAATACTGTATTTCTTCAGATAACCCGCCACCATCGTCTGATCGTAGTTGTTGAACTCTGGACCATAGTCACTGATGTTTCTGCGAGCATCTTTTTTCCAGATTGCAGCCATCTCTTCCAAGCAAATGTGAGAAGCGGCCGTACATACGGATTCGACAAACCAATTGTCCGCGCCCCGCGGACCTATCCAGATGTGAGCAACTTCATGGCCTGCCTGGTAGGCAATCCGGGCGCCCTGTCTCGTATCGGGAGTCGTGAGCATGACTTTGTACGCCTTGGGAAGCGCATGCAGCTCAACGCCGGGTAGCGGCCCGGACGATTTTGCAATTATGATCGGCAGTGTACCTAGGGCAAGTTCTTCCGCAAACTTTGAGCGAAAGATTTGATTGATCTGCGAGCACATTTCCACCGTCAAAGGCCATTTCGCGGAATCAAAGGTTGAGTCAGCGCGAATCGTTGCAGGCTCGTTTTGCGCCGCGGTGAACTTCGGCGGAATAGAAAGGGCAGCAGCGGTTAACAGCACGGAATAACATAGTATTCCCTTCGCCGTTCGGCCCGGAATACCGGTGGCGCGATAGCGTGATTGGTGACTCAGCCCGAGCGCGTGTGATAAACGGCAATGCAACTCGGCGAGTTTGTCAGTCATTTGCCACCTTTAGAGTCTCGCTCTCTAACTTCTCTGCGCCGTGCGCGCATCTTGTTCAGTAGTGAGCGGCACACTCCGGAATTGGACGCGGTGATTCGCGGGCAACCGCCCGAGCCCGACCGCCACCCCGCCCGCCACGAGTGCGATGACACCAAACGCGCCGATCGACACCACACCCCAACGCTGAAAGTCAGGGTGGTAAGTGATCGCTGACGCCGACAGGGCGAGCAGAAGGCATACGCCGCAGATGCACCACGCCAACCAGACAACGCGCATCGCGCCTCCAACGCCGTGATCGACTTCAGTTTACAAAGCACCAGCTCCCACCTCAATTGTTTCATTCCTGCGTCTTCCCAACGCCCGCGCATCTTCCTCGGCCTTGTAATCTCATCTGCGTCCCATCGGCGTCATCTGCGGACAAATCTCCGATCCCCACCGCTGGACGGCACACAAGTTTAGTGCCGCCCGATCGTTCCCCTTACCCCTTGGCGCCGCGCCCGGCCCCCTCGACGCCCTTCCCCGCGCCGACGTAGTAGCGCGAGAGCTCGGTCGTCACGAGCGCCAGGTTTTCCATCAACTCGGTCAGCCGCTCGAGGGCGGAGATACAGTTCTTGTTTGGGTCACTGCGATAGGATGCGACGGCCTTCTGCAATTTGAGTTTGGCGTCTTCCAGGTCCCTGCCCCGCGCTCCGCTTTGCCGTGCGTTCTCGACTGCGGCATCGACCGCGCTCATCAGATTGCTGAGCCGCTCGTCGACGTTTTTGAACTTGGCGGAGATTTCTTCGTTCACGGCGTCGAACTCATAGGCCTTGGTGCCGAGCAGGCTCCTCATCTCTTCGTACTGCCTGACAGCGACGTCCGCCACATACCTCGCTTTTGCATGTTCGTGTCGCAAAGGATCAAGCCTTGCTTGAGCGTCCGTGGCGATGGAGTAAAAGAAACACGACGTCATCGTCAGGATGACCGTAAGTGTGATGAACGCGGCGACAGCGATCTTGAGACCCAGTGACTCCTTGGCTGCGGACATGGTTGATTCCTCCACCGAGCGGAGCCATAGCGACTCGGTAATGCGATTAGCCGGTTTACTCGGGATACGTCGGATGCGGGAGGAAACGAGGCCGACTACGGAATTCGATGCCGGCAGATTCGTCGAGGACCGCTTCATCGGGGAAACCCGCCCGGCAGAGTGGCCTGACCCATTGATGCCGTTCGTCCTTGTTCTCCTGATCCCCCATCCCACAATATCGGACCTTCACCCTACCAGCTCTCCCGACCCTTCATCGATTTCCCAAGTTAAAGAATCGTGGTAGTGAGCAGGAATGCGACGACGTGCAACCCGAGCAAACCCAGACTGTAAGCGACGGACTCTGACCGCTCCAAGAACGGCCGGGCCAAGGCGTAAAGTCCCCAGAAGAGACACAACGCGCAAGCGGTGTGAACAATGACGAGCGTTCGGAGGAAGAAGCCCAGACAGGCCTCGGCGGTGGCACCGGGCACTACGTACAGTAGCCGATTCGATACGATATTCAGGATGGGGCCTGCCGTCGCAGCGCACGTCCACGCGAGAACGATCACCAGGCCCGCGGCCGTTCGCGGCGGCGGCTCAACGCAACTTCGACTGGCGATCATCCCGTCGGCTTTCGGCACACCGTCCACCGGTAGCGCCTCCGACTGGAGGGAGGAAGTCTCCTCCGAAGGTCCGCCGGTCCGCGTCTCCCGAAATCCTCCGCGCGCCAATCTTCCGACGGCTCTGGTCACCGCGGATGACATAGAGAGCATGACATAACCAAAGCCGAGTCCCGCCGCCGCTCCAAACCCGAGATAAGCGACGTCGTACCGCCACGAGCGCGCCGCGAGCGGCACGGCGAGGAGTGCGATTACCAACGCAAGGGACCTGATTCTTGTGCGGAAGCGGATCAAGTTTTGAACCCACGAGAATTGCGTGACATGTGCGCCATATGCAAAGGACGTTGTCCACCGAAAGACAACACGCTCGGTCCGCTGGCCGATCCCAATCGCAGCCACCCGCGGTTTCCAAAACTTGGGTGGACGACGACCGGCGAGCCGAACCACGAGCACAGAAGGACGCGACCGACTCTTCGCCGCACCGCCGAACGCACGTTCTATGCCATGCCGATGCGATCAATAGGAGGGGCGAGGTTCGTAGCGCACGGAAATCCCGTCCGACACGCTCACGTACACTGACCCAACCCAATAGGTTCCCACTGCCGTGGTGTGACTGTTCAGGCTCCCGTCGGGAATTGGCCCCGTGCGGTAACGGCTGAACTCAAACTGGTCAAGCGCTCTGTTATACACCATCCTCTCGTCCGTCCGTTCGAACGAATCGTCACCAAGTGCGAGGGCGAATCTTAGCCGGGCGGCTTGCTTCGCGATGTAGGTCGTGCTGAAACGCCGTCCGCCGAGCGCGAGCAACAGGACTGCAAGCACGGCGGCGGCGCAAAGGATACACCATCTAGTCCAATGACGGTTTTGGGTCCTGCACTTATCTAAAGCCGATTGCGAGCTCATAGCAACCCCAAGTCCAACTCCATCAACGGACGCCCATAAACCTTACTCGGATTCCGCTCCCGCGACCAGCGCCCGTATCTACGATCAAGGGGGGGAAACGGGCTCGGGACTTGTTTGTCTATGAATCTAACCGCCGGATGAAATCCCCGTAATCAGCTCACCGCCTCGGTCGCCGATTGGCTCGCTTTTCGTGGGCGACCTTCAGGACGAACGATTTGCTCGAGGCCGAGCTCTCTTACCGTTTCACGCACCCACTTCTCTTCGCCGTATGCCCTCTTTAGATGCTCACCCGCACTCGGTCTAATTCGTTCTTGCTCAAAGGCGCGTTGACGCGAGCCGACTAGTTCGCCGCCCCACTGGCCAAGGCGATAACAAAGCTTTGATCCGCACACGACAGCATACCAATGGGTTGCCGCAGGTGAGCCTCACTCCGGGAAAAGGTGTCAGGAACCGAAAACGGTCTTCCCGTCACACGTCACTTGGCGGATGCCAGCCCGCGCTTCACCCAGTACGCTCGCACAATGAGCGCATCAGGATCGTCCGCAAGATGCAGCCAATCACGCGGCATGATCAGCATCTGCCCCGGCATCGTCCACCGACGCTCGAAGGCTGCGCGCCACTGCTTCCTTCCACGCGCGCGCCTTCTGCAACAACCCCCGTCGATAAACGACGATAAGCTCGTCAAGCCGCGCACGCTCCGATCCCGCCAGCTTGCCCTCTCGGGCATCCGAAAGCAAACCGCTCAGCTCCGCCTGAAGATCGGCGCCGATCACCGCGTCGCAAAGAGCTAAGACCTCGACATCGGGCATACCCGCCATCTCTTGCTCCGCGACCGCCTGGCCAATCCAGTGGACCGCCGTAACCTCGAGCCGGCGATTGGAGGCTGCGGCCTCGCTACGCGCGCGCTGCGCAAGCTCGTCCGAAAGTTCCACTGTGAGTGATTGACTCATAAGCCCCACCTCGACAACTTCCGCATCTGCGCGTGCTTCCCACGCCCTGCTCGCTCGGGCCGACCGCCCAAACCCCCTGATGATGATACCATTCCGCCAATGCCCAGGCGAAGACAAACGCAAGCCCGATTCACCCCGCCAATGGATCTTCGCCCACGGGGTCAGACCTTCCCGGAATCAGAAGTATTATCCGTGTTCGATCAGTGTTTCATCAGTGGCTAAACTCTCCGACTGCTTTCTCCTTCGATTTCTTCATTTTCCCGCCCCTGTCGCTCCGATCCGTGACCCGCAATGAAATCGTCCCCGGGACCACCTGTCCGAACTCGTCCCTCAGGGACGTGAGCGCCCATCACGGCGCGCTCTACGACCCGAAGCAGCCCTATAACAGCGAGCCGTTAGCCCTCGATGTGGAGACGGACGCAACAGATCGCTGACCGAGCGCGGGCGGTAGACCGTGAGATGAGTATGATAGAGAGAGCGGCGCACGAATCCTTCATTGAAAACCTGGGCTGAACGCTGGAGTATGATCGATGACACGACCCAGAACAGAGACGAAACCACCGGCCCGCACGAAACGGGCCGCCAGCACCAGAGCAATCCCAGGCGTCGAGACTACTCCGGTCCGTGCGCATGAGTGGCCCGAGGTGCTCACCCTGGCCGAGGCTGCCACTTACCTGCGGGTCCCAGAACTTGAAGTGGTCCGCATGGTCGGCCCCCGTGGTCTTCCCGGTCGCCTGATCGGCTCCGACTGGCGATTCTCCAAGACCGCTCTCGATCAATGGTTGCGGACTCCACCCGGACCATCCACCAAGGAGTCTTTGCTCGCCCTGACCGGCGCCTGGAAGGACGATCCAGACGCTGAGGCAATGCTCAAGGAAATCTACCGTCAGCGTGGGCGACCCATGACTGAGGACGCTCCATGACCCTCCTGGATACGGACATCTTGACACTCTGGCTTCTGGGGCAGCCGAAGGTCAGCGAGCGTGTCCTGGCGAGCTCCGATGACGTCGCCAGCACGGTCGTCAGCCGCATCGAAGTCCTGCAAGGGCGTTTCCGCCTACCTGCTCAAGGCCAATGATGGCGTCCAGCTCCAGAAGGGCCAGACGAGGCTTGATCAGACCGAGCGCCAGCTCCAGGGACTGGTGATCATTTCCTTCGACGCCCAGTCCACCGCCCAGTTCGACCGGCTCCGACAAATCAAAAACTTGAAACAGATCGGTCGAGCCGACCTTCTGATCGCCAGCATCGCCCTCGCGGAGCGAGCGACTCTCGTCACTCGAAACCTGCGCCACTTCCGCCAGATCCCGGGATTGAACCTGGAAAACTGGGCTGATTGAGCGAAGGGGACGAAAGGGGTCGCGGCTAGTGTGCGCCGTGTAGAAAGGTGTTGATCTTGAGCCCTGAAATTCGCTTCCCGCTGGGTAGTGGTTTCCATTATCGGAATAATTGGGGTCCGACGAGTTATGGCTTGGGCGGGTGGAGGACGTTGGGCACGTCCTTACCTCCAAAGAAAACGGCCAGGAATCGCACCAGCCCCTTGCTATCGTTTCGGCCGCGATGCCAACTCGATCTCGCCTGAGGGAACCCTTGGCCGGCCTTGAATTCCTTGCGGGGTCCGTCCGCGAACTCCACGGTCAGCGTGCCTTCCAGCACGTACACGTATCCCTGGACCGGGTGCACCATCCATTCGGTCGTCGTCCCGGCCGGGATGGTCATGATGGCCGACGAGATCTCCGGGCTGGGAGTATTGAGGTAGACGATCGGTTCTCCCGCATCGGTGACGGAGTCCTTCGAGACGTCCTTCATCGTGGCCTTGATCGTATCCGCTTCCGCCGCCATGAGAGGGCTCCCGATCAATGGCCCGCCGACTGTGAGCGCGGCCCCAAGCGCGAGGAATCCCCGACGGGATGTGGTCTCGGTTTCCTCATGGGTCCCGTCGATGCTTGTTTCACGGTGAATCATGATCGATCTCCTGGCGAACGACGAAATTGAGGTAGAAGGAGAACACCGCCCCGATAACGTATACCCGACTAGAGCCGCCAGCGAGGTGGCGTTGGTATCGGGCATAAATCACAGCAGCTCGAACCGGTTCCTTCTTGCCCGTACGCAAGTGAGGAGTACTACTTTATCAGCATGCCGAGCGGCAGCAGGGGGCCGATCGGCATCAGGTCGAAGGTTAGCAAATTGGCTTGACCGAGCGGCAGTGCTTTCAGAAGCCTGTCTGCCTCGTTGACCGAATCCACGGTCATCAGGAAGATGACGCCCTCCTCCTTGTCCCGCAGCCAGAACTGCTCCATCTTACCGCCAAGATAAAGTTGCAGCGTCGCGGGAACTTCCGCCGGCAAATAGCGCTGGCGTTGCTCCGGCGAAAGGGGCTTCAGTGTGCCGATTGCCATTACTTTCATGGTGCTCTCCGATTGTTAGATTGGGTGTCGGGAAGTTATTGTTCGGTCACATCCGAGAAGGTCCTGCATGAAGCAGAGCGGCGGACCGGGCCCACCGGTCACTCGAAGGCCTGCGCGATGCTTCTCGATGAACGCCTCGAGCGTCGTCGGGGGACGGCCGCCGAGTTTCTCCACGAGGTCGTTGGTGCCTTCAAAGATCCCGTTCTGGTGGTCGATCACGACCTCCTTGATGTGCTGGATGAAGAAGGAATCGCCGGAACCCGGCTCCCGCTCCAATTCCCCATACAAGTTCCTGGAGGATGCCCCTGAGCCCGGTTTCCGACCCCCGGATCTCACGGTTCGCAGGTACTCCTCGAAGTCGACCTGTTTGTACCGGACGTCCTTGCCCAGGACCCGGCTCAGGAGCTGGGCAGTCTCCTGATACGTGTATTCCACCGGCCCGAAGAGCGGGTATATCCCTCCTTTGTGAGGGGCGGGGTCTTCGAGGATGCCGGCGATCACGCGTCCCTGGTCCTCCGCCGCGATCGGAGCGTGCTTTCCGGTGCCGAATGGTACGTGCAGCAGCCCGGCCTTGATCATCGGGGCGAGGTAGAGCAGCCATTCGGCGAAGTAGGTCGGGCGGATATGGGCGACCGTGAGGCCCGACCAGTCGAAGATCCGCTCCGAAAGCCAGTGATCGGTCGCCGCGTGGCTCTTCGCGTCTTCCCGGGCGGACTTTTGCGACATGTTGACGATGCCGTCGACGCCCGCCTCCTTCGCGGCCTGGGCGAAGTACGCCGTCGCCTGCAGGATGCCGGGACGGATCGGGTACACGAAGTAGGCACGCTGCACGCCGTTGAGCGCAGCACGCACCTGGCCGAAGTCGAGAAGGTCGCCGAAGACGACTTCCACGCCCCGGTCCTGCAGCTTTTTCGATCGCTCGTCCCTCCCGTGGGCTAGCGCCCTCACCTTGTGGCCGTGGGCCAGCAGTTCGTCGACCGTTGTCCGGCCGGTGTCACCCGTCGCTCCGGTGACCAGGACTTTGCCGTGAATCATTTGAATTCTCTCCTGTTTTCGCGTAAGATGGTGGTTGACATCCAAAATAGTAGGGGCCGGACGTTTGGATGTCAACCGTTATCCAAACTTGCCCCGAGGAGGAACTTTTATGCGAAAGTCGCGAGAGGAGACGGCGCAGACCCGCAAACGGATCGTCACAACCGCAGCCGCAGAGTTCCGCAAGAACGGAATTGTCGCGACCGGGCTCAACGATCTGATGAAAGCCGCGGGGCTCACCCATGGCGGCTTTTACAAGCACTTCGAGTCCAAGGATCAGCTTGTCGCGGAGGCCTGTGCCGAGGCCGTGGAAACATTGATCGCGAAGGTAACGGCCGCCGGTTCTGGCAGGCCGGGCACGGCCGCGGCCACCTACCTCTCAACTGATCACAGGGACAATCCGTCCCAAGGCTGCCCGCTTGCCGCGATCGGCTGCGAGCTCGCTCGATGCGACGAGAAGACCCGCGATCTGGCAACGATTGGCTTCCTGAAGCTCGTCGACATCATGGCTGCACAGCTCGGCACGGCCAGGACCGCTGAAGCGAGGCGGACGGCACTGGTGGCCGTATCGACCATGATCGGCGCACTGACCATGTCGCGTGTCGTGACCGACCCCAAGTTGTCGGCGGAGATACTTCGGGAGGTAAAGAAGAGCTTGAGTAGAGGGAAACACGGTCGCGATTAGTTTGTCTATAAATCCAACCGTTGGATGGAATCCGCGTAATCAGCTCGTCGCCTCGGTCGCCGATTGGCTCACTTTCCGCGGGCGGCCTTCAGGACGAACGGTCTGCTCCAGGCCGAGATCTCTTAATCACGATCTCCGACTTTCCGTTGCTCCCCCGACGTGGCGACGAAGGCGAGTAGGCCCGCCACGGTCATTCCCAGTCCCACGAGGCAGACCCCACTCCAACCACCCCGGCCCCAGCCCCACGCCCCCGCCGAGGAGCCCGCAGCACCGCCGACGAAATAGGTAACCATGTATGCCGTGTTCATCCGGCTGCGGGCCTCGGGGCGGATGGAGTAGATCCTTGACTGATAGGATGCCGATGAGCAGGCCGCTCATGACGATCCCCACCACTCGACCTCGCTCGGAGGGTTCCGCCAGGTGGGCGGCGAACGGGACGAGCAACTGCGGCGTGATCGAGGTGACCCCGACGGCCAGGCTGGCCGCCGCAAGCCAGTGAAAGCTCGGAGCGGCGGCGACCCCGATCAGGGCCACGACGACTGCCCCGAGCATCGTCAGGATGAACTTCCGCCGCTCCAATCGATCGCCCAGAGGCACGAAAAGCAGCATGCCAGTGGCGTAGCCGACCTGCGTGAGCATGGACACCAGTCCCATGCGACGATCGGGCACGTCGAAGTAGCGACCCATGTCGGCCAGGAGCGGCTGGTTGTAGTAGATGTTGGCGACCGCCAGACCCGAGCCGACCGCCATCGCCCAGAGCGTCCGTTTCTCGATCATCCGCCTGTCCCGCGAGGGGACGACTCCTCCGACACTTGCAAGTCGGCAACGACACCTTGAAGCTCGTCAATCAACGCCGCTTGCGCAGCCTTGATCTTCCGATTCGCCACGGCCACATCGTAGAATTCTGCTCGGTCGATCTCAGGAAAGTCCATCAGGCGTCCGGAACGTGGAGGCCATTCGATGCGGAATGTGTTGCTCACAATTGCACCAGGATCACAGTCGCCTTTGAACGCCCAAGCGTGAACAATCTTGCCTCCCTTTTGCTGGATCGGCGTCAAAGCGGTGAATGGACCAGTTGGCGTGACGCCGGTTTCCTCCTTGAACTCCCGTTTGGCGGCTTCGAGTAAGTCCTCGTCCGATTCGACCTCGCCCTTGGGAATTGTCCAGCGCCTACATCCTTGTTCTTGAAGAATGGACCACCGGGATGGGCAAGAAGCACCTGCAACTTGCCATCCTGAATGCGATACATCAGCAACCCGGCACTGACACGGGGCATAGAAACGGTTACTCCTTCACAGCATACGAATCGGTTGCCGCAAGTGAGCCTCAACCATGACACGCTCAAACGCCTCAATGTCCCACTCCTTGCGGAACATATGCATCCTGCCGACGGATCGGTTCAGGAAAAATGGTGATTTCAGCCCCTGTTTTTCTTTATAGTGAAGAGGAATTACACGATGTTCACGGATGGGGCAATCGCCGTACCGGCGTCTCTCGTTGCGGAGGTGGCACGTGCTGGGCCTTGAGTATCTGCTGCTCTTTGGCGTCCCGGGCAATAAATGGGAACTGATCGACGGCCGAATTCGCTGGGCATTCCCGTTTCTTGAGCGGGATCATGCCCAATCGCACTTCGAGGCCTGGACGGAAACACTCAGTCGCTGGCAAAACGCCGGCGCGCTCCAAGTTCGCTCCACAACGACCGCCAACGGATCGCCCAAGCAAAGTATACAGTTCAGCGGCATTGAGATGGGGCTCTATCCAAAGCCGATCGAGCTGCGGATGCCCATCGACTTCGAGGTCTTTGAGGCTCTGCACTCTTCATTCTGGCGCCGCGATCTCTGGCCGGGACAGAATCCGGGCTGCGAGAAGGGGTGGGAATGGTCTCAGCGACATCATGACGTGCGGCTCAACCTCTGGCAGCTTTTCAGAGAGTTCTGTCACGTTTACGGAGGCAAGCAAAGCGGCCGCGTGGCGATCGCGCTCGATGACCGAAACGCCGTCGAGCCGGACCAATACTACTTTGCGTCGCCGCGCAGCGAATGCATGATTGAGAACGATTACTTCCAAGGTGTTCCACAACTGATCGCCGAGGTTCTTTCCCCGTCGGGCCGAGCACTCGACGAAGGCGAGCGCATGCAAGTCTACCGGCGGGCCGGCGTCCAGCACCTGTGGCTGCTCGATCCTGAGGCAGAGACGGTCGATGAATACACGCTGGACAAAGCGGCATATTCCAAGACTGGACGATATCACGCAGGAGATAGCTTCCGGCCGGTTGCTTTTCCCAAGGAATCTGTCGCGGTGGACTCACTCTTCGATACTCAAGAAAAACGTCACGGCTTCTCGTGGTCAGAGACGGATCTGGAGCCGGTGCCGCCATGGTTGATTTCCCCCGAGAAACGAGTCGGGCTCGAGGCATTGTTTTTCTTCGGCCATCCCGAGCGCCGCTACGAGATCTGGAACAACCGTGCGCCGTGCATCTTGGCTTTTGGTTCCATTGAAGAGGCGCAGTTGCGATTCGGCCATTTCCTCGACGAGATCTGCCGGTGGGAACAAAGGGCGCTGACGGCGCCGAGCTCGATCGAGTCCGGCATCGATATCGCCGAGGTCGGCCGCTTTCGGCTCATTCGAAGGGGGACGCTGGTCCGACTTGACGTCGCAATCGACGCCCGACTCTACCGCGAGCTATTGCGCGTTTGGAGCAAGAGCGAGGCATGGGATTGGGGCGGCGATTGAGATCGGAGGCAAATGGGCTTCGCGTCCCAGTCGCGTTCAGGCTGGGTCTGAATGCGCGTTCGGATGTTCAGCTCGCGCCCCGCTCAACTTGTTTGACTCCTCAAGCTCGCCCGGTCTGCCCGTGACAAAGAAGTACACCCCGATCACGCCTCCGGCGATCGCAAAAAGCAGCATGAAGAGCATCTCCGCGATCCGGTAGCATCGGGCCAGTCCGTCCGACTTGATCCGGTTCATGCCAACCCATTCGTCCCAGCGGCCCTGCGAGTCGCTATCGTATCGGATTCTGTATTGACCATCTTTGATATCGGACACGGTGGATGGATAGTAATTCGCACCCGATCCCCATTGCACCTGGACTTTCTCGCCGATCGATTTCGGGAACGTGCCTCGGTTGAGCTGCAACGTGTCGACGAGGTTCCTCACAAACGCAGGAAAAGGCATCTGACTGTGCTCACCGGCCGTTCCATACGAATACCACATGTCGTTGATCGGTCGGATGGAAAAATTCAAGTCCGAAGAGACAAGGAAAAGCCCCCATCCGAACAACGAAAACCCGACCCAGAATGCCCGTTCGGCTTTCCGTCGGTAACACACCCCGAGGACGGCTGCAAACATCACCAACATGGTGAGCAAGAAGATGGCACCCTCCCAGAACGCGGTCGGGTTTGCGAGCGCAGCAAACCCGACGGCGATCGGCACCATGGCGGCCAGAAGCATCGCGATCGAGATTCGCGGTTTCATCGATTTCGCTCGGAGATTTACCGAAATCCGCCCGAGATGTAGAAAGTTTCCCCGGTGATCCAGGCCGAGTCCGACGAGGCCAGGAACACAGCGGCCGGCGCGATGTCTTGAGGTTGTCCGATCCGCCCAAGAGGAGTTTGCGACTCGTATTGCTTGCGGAAATCGCCCTCGGACAATCCGGCGGCGTGCACACCTTCGGTTTCGACCATACCCGGATTGATCGAATTGACCCGGATCTGCGCGGCCCGAGCTCCTGCGCGAGCGAGCGCGTGATTGCGTCGACCGCGGCCTTCGTCGCGCTGTAAACCGACGTGCCGGGTGGAGCAGCGCTCGCGACCACAGAGCTGATGTTGATGATGCTTCCCCCCTCCGACCCGAAATATTTCACTGCCTGCTGCGTCGCCAGCATCAGGCCCAGGACGTTCAAGTTAAACAACTTGTGGAAGTGCTCAGGCGTGACCTCCTCGATCGGAGCGAAATCATACACACCCGCATTGTTGACCAGGATGTCAAGACGTCCGAACGCCTTCTTCGCTTCCGCGAAAAGACGGGCGATCTCCGCTTGGTCCGCGCAGTTTGCCCCGATCGCTACCGCTTTGCCCCCATTACGCTCGATCTCGGCGACGACCCGGTCTGCGCCCGTCTTGCTGCTCGAGTAGTTGACGACGACAGACGCCCCGGCGGCGGCGAGATGCTTCGCGATCGAAGCACCGATTCCCTTTGATGCACCCGTGACGATTGCGACCTTGCCTGCAAGCTTCGACATCATTCCCCCCTTCTCTTCTGGGCCCCACTACCAACGCAGATATGATAGCGCCGGCGATCCTGGAGGCAAGCGCCGCCGTGTTCTTCCCATGTTGCCCGCAAGCCACACCCTGTGTATTCCATGTAAGCATGGCTGAGGGAGGGGTTGCAAAACCCCTCGCGATCCGCTTAACCTTTGTGATATGCGCTGAAGGCGCGCGGTGCGAGAGAGAGTGGAGCGCGACGGGGGTCATCTACGCCGGAAAAGACTCTCGGTTGAGGCTTTCTTCCGGAACGATCGAAGTACGGGTTCGCGGTGCGCGCCGGTGCTTCCATCGTGACCGGAGCATGAGGGCGGCCGGGCAATCTCGCCTGGCCCGGTCGTAGCGAATACCCGTGATAGGCAGCAGACGGCGAAGCTTCGTTCGACGTCCTATGTATTTGATGTCTGCCCCGCTTCTTCGAGCTGACCACTAAGAGGATCTAGAAGCATGTTCGAGAATCTGACTCGCGGTCCCTTCCGCCTTCGTCAGCGGCTGCGCCGCGCAAGCTCCGCACCCACCGGCGGTTGCCCGGCGCGTGCGAACATCTGGAAGAACGCACCTTGCTCGCCGCGCCGACTCTCTCGCTCATCAGCAAAAACCTGGCGAACAACGGTGCCGATGTCGGCGCGCTCTTCCCCAGCATCAGTTCCAATGGTCAGTACGTGGCGTTCCAGAGCGGCTCGTTTTCGGGTGACATCACCCCCGCTCCCTCCGACCTGGTCAGCGGTCTCACCGTCGAGAACGATGCACCCAACGTCTACCTTCGCAACCTCGCCACCAGCACCACCATTTGCTTGAGCGTCAACTACCAGGCGACCAGCACCACGGGTAATGAAGAATCGCAGTACCCGATCATCAGCGCCGATGGCAACACCGTCGTCTTCCTGAGCGATGCGACCAATCTGGTTGCCGATGATAACCCTTCAAACAATCCGAACGACGACGTCAATGTCTTCGCCTGGAGCATGCGCCACGGGCAAATTGACCCTCGTGACCTCCAATTACGAGGGCACCGGCCCCGCCAACGACCCCAACCCGCAGCAATTCGGCACCGCGGAAAACATCAGCGTCAGCGCCAACGGCGATTACATCGCCTACGACAGCGAGGCAACCAACCTCGTCCCCAACGAAAACGACATCAACTTTACCCCTGACGTTTATGTGTACAACCTCCTGACCAACAAGAACATACTGGTGAGCGCCGCAGCCGCAGGCGGCGGCATCGGCAACGCGCCGTCGGACGACCCCGTCATCAGCTCCGATGGCAGCACCGTTGCCTACGACAGCCTCGCCAGCAACCTCGACCCGAATGTCAGCAGCCTGGAACAGTACGAAAACTACCAGGTTTACGCCAGCACGCTCGATTACACCAGTGACACGGTGGCCGGCACAGTCCTGGTAAGCGTCGACCACGCCGGCTCAAGCGGCGGCGACGGCACGTCGATCGCGCCCAGCTTGAGCGACAACGGCCAGATGGTCGCCTTCCAGAGCGCTTCTGACAACCTGGTCAACATACCGAACGGCGGCTCGTATAACGATGTGTACGTACGCGACCTCGCGACGAACGCCACCCAGTTGGTCAGCATCGCCGACACCGGGCAAACCACCGGCGGCAACAGCTCCTTCGCCCCCCAGATGAGCGGCGACGGCGATTACGTTTTGTTCTACAGCCTCGCCTCTGACCTGACGACCACACCGGTCGAGACTCAGACAAACGTCTTCGAGCGAGACCTCTCGACAGATACGACCCAGTTGGTCAGCGTCGACTTTGAGGGCACGGCCGGCGCCAATGATAAGTCAACCCTGGCCAACCAGACGCTCACAGAATCAGCACAGCAGGCAACCGGCCAGATCAGCGACAACGGCCAGTACGTCGTCTTTGACAGCGTGGCCACTGACCTGGTGCCGAACTTCCAGCAGGAAAACGGTGGCTCTCCCTTCGGCACTGACGTTTACATGCGCAACATGGCAACAGGTGCGACCACCCTCATCTCGCACGCCGTGGGCACGACGACGACTGGCGGCACGGGCATCTCCGTCGACACCGACATGACACCCAGCGGCCAGAGCGTCGCGTTCCAGAGCGCCTTCCCAGGCGACCCAGATAATCTCGTATCCAGCGACACCAACGGCCAGACGCAGCTCTACTTTGCCAGCTTCGGGACCTTGCCCGCTGCCACCACCGAGGCCGCCACGTCGGTCAGCTCCACCGGGGCAAAGCTCAACGCCAGCGTGAACCCGGAAGGAACCGCCACCACCTACGACTTCGTCTACGGCACCAGCTCCAGCCTCAGCTCGGGCACGACCACCACCTCGGAATCCGCCGGCAGCGGCACGAGCGCGGTGTCCGAGAGCGTCACGCTCACCGGCTTGACGCCCAGCACCACCTATTACTTCGAGGTGCAAGCGACCAATTCGGCCGGCACAATCGGCGGTACGATCCTCAGTTTCAAGACCGCGGCCGCGGCCGCCACGCCGCCGGCCGCAACGACGGATGCGGCCACATCGATCACGTCCACCGGGGCCACGCTCGAGCGCCAGCGTGAACCCGGAGGGAACCGCCACGACCTACGACTTCGTCTACGGCACCAGCTCGACCCTGAGCTCGGGCAACACCACGACCACCTCAGACTCGGCGGGCAGCGGCACGAGCGCTGTGTCAGAAACGGCAGCACTCACGGGCCTGACTCCGGACACGAAGTACTACTTCAAGGTGGTAGCCAACAATTCCGGCGGCACGACCGACGGGGCGATTCTGAACTTCACTACCCTGGCTGCCAGCGGCACGCCGCCCGCGGCTACGACGAAGGCGGCCGCGGCGATCACCTCCACAGGTGCCACGGTGAGCGCGACCGTCAATCCCGAGGGGATCGCCACGACCTACAGTTTTGTCTACGGCACCAGCTCGACCCTGAGCTCGGGCGCGATCACGACCACCGCGAAATCGGCGGGTAGCGGCACGAGTGCCGAATCAGAGACTGCGGCATGGACCGGTCTGACGCCAGGCACGACTTATTACTTCAAGGTGGAAGCGTCCAATTCGGGTGGCACGACCGACGGCACGATCCTGAGCTTCACCACTGCGGCGGCCGTGCTGCAGTTCTCCAGCGGCCAGTTCACCGCGCTGGTCACGGCCGGCTCGGGACAGGTCGTCTTGACCCGCGCGGGCAACCTGAGCACCACGCTCTCCGTAGTGCTGTCCAGTCCCGGCGGGCACGAAGTCGCCCCGTTTTCGGAGACGGTCACACTCGGTCCCAACTTGCTGAGCAAAACCGTTCCGATCACGATCGTCAATGACGGCCAGCCTGGCGAGAGCAATACCGTCATCCCCCTATCGCTCTCCTCGCCCGGCCCCGGCGCGGCCCTCGGCGCGACGGCGTCTGCCAGCCTCGTCATTGTCGACGACAACCTGCCACGCGTGACGATCACGTCGTTGCAACACCCGACGATCAAGGTCGGCACGGGCAAGAAAGCGAAGAAGGAGGCCGTGCTCCAGCTCCAGTTCAGCGGCCCGGTCTCAGGCGCCGGGAGTCTGGCGGCCTATGTGCTTGAGTCGGGCAAAACCAAGAAACGGATCACGACGTACACCAAGCGTGTGCCCTTGACCTCGGCCGTGTTTGACTACCCCGGCGCGCCACCGAACACCGTGACGCTCTTCCTCAAGAGCAAGCTGAATCTGTCGCTGCCGGAACAGCTCACGGTCAACGCGAGTCTGATCACCGATTCCTCCGGCCGCCCGCTCGCCGGCGGCCTGGTCGTGCAGTTCACCAACAAGGGCGTATCCATCCAGTAGAACGGGCCGCCCGGGCCAACCCCTGCTTCTCGACCTTATTCTGGCCTCAGATAGAGCGAAGCGATCGTGATCACGAGGGCGGAGGCGCTCGAACAGCGCCGCGACCATCTCGGGCTTCGCGGTTAAAAACTCGCTGTATCCCGGGCTCCGAGCGCGGCCCGGACGTTTCGCCTGGGGATCCACCTGGCATCGATATTCTTCGCGTTCCAAACCTTGTAGTCGGCTTCCAGCTCCTGCACCTTTGCCAGATTCTTCGCCGCGAGATCGTGTTTCTCGCCGATGTCGCTCGCGAGGTTGAAGAGCTTCGGGCCGTTGCCCAGATCGGTAAGCTTCCAATCCCCTTTTCGCACGGCGCGCTGAGCGCCGAACCGCCAGAACAATGCCTCGTGGGCGCACCCGGTTTTTCGCCGGTCAAGTACGGGAGGAGATTCACGCCATCCAGCTTCGCCTCGGCTGGAACTTTCACACCTGCGAGAGCAAGGGCGGTCGGGTGCAGGTCGAGTTGAATGACGGGCTGGTCGATGATCTTGCCGGCCGGGATGTGTCCCTTCCACTGCACGAGGAACGGCACGCGGATGCCCCCTTCCCAGACCTGGGCCTTGAAGCCGTTCAGTGGGGCGTTGCTGGACGTGGTGCTCGCGGTCGGACCGCCATTGTCACTGACAAAGACGATGAAGGTATTATTCTCGAGACCAAGCGCCCGTACCTTGGACAGAACCACGCCGACATTGTCGTCCATCGCCGAGAGCATCGCGGCGAACGTCCGGCGCCTCGGGTCGGGGATGTCGCGAAATCGCGCGGTATTTGCCGAGCGCTTGCAGCGGCGCGTGGACGGCGTTGAACGGAAGGTAGACGAACCACGGCTCCCCTGCGTGCGCTTCGATGAAGCGGGCGGCCTCGTCTCCGAACGAATCGGTCGTGTAATCGATCGAGGCCACCGGTGTGGTGCCGCGGAGAATGGGGTTGGCGGATTTGGGCCTGGCGTTCAGATAGGGATGAGCGCCTCCCAGGAACCCAAAGAATTCATCGAATCCGCGCTGGTTGGGTCGAAGTTCCGGGCGCATGCCCAGGTGCCATTTCCCGAACATTCCGGTGGCGTAACCAGCCGGCTTCAGGCGTTCGGCGAGGGTCGGCTCGTTGCGAGGGAGACCAAACGCCCCGGATTCGCTTCCAACGGGGCCCGGGTTGAATTCGTGCCCGAACCGCTGCTGATACCGGCCGGTCAGCAAAGCCGCGCGAGTCGGGCTGCAGTAAGGACCGCTGACGTAGCCGCTGGTAAAGCGCACGCCGTTCCTGGCGATGCTGTCGATATTCGGCGTGGGAATCTGGGGATTGCCCTGGCACGAAAGCTCACCATAGCCCAGATCATCGGCGAGAATGATGAGGATGTTGGGCTTCCTGGGCTCGGCCGCTCTGACGGCGGATTCGAGCAGAACCAAACTCAGACCGGTGATGACCGCGCTGGCAAATTTCGTTCTCATGTGAGTAGGTCTCTCCAACGACCGCAACTCGAGCTCACCAGTAAAAGGATACTCCGCGGATGTCGACACCTCAACGCTCTTGAACATCAATCGAACCTCCGTACGCTTGAGTGGGCGAGAACGCGATGTCATGGAGTTCCAGATGAAGTGGGAAGCGGTGCGAGCGCGGATTTTCGTCGGCCTTTGCGCGGTCGTTGCGGTTTCGGCACCGAACGTATGCCCAGCCCATTCGACCACGGACCGCAAGTCACCACCGAATATCCTGCTCATACTCGCCGACGATCAGCGCTGGGACACGATCGCCGCACTCGGTAATTCCGAGATCCATACACCGAATCTGGACCGATTGGTGGAACGCGGCTTCACCTTCAACAACGCGTATTGCATGGGTTCCATGATCGGCGCGGTCTGTCTGCCCAGCCGTACAATGCTGATTACCGGCCGTTCCCTCTGGCGCATTCCCAACACCCCGCACCCGGCCAAAACCCCGCCGGGGGTCCACGTGCTGCCGACTCTGCTCGGGCAAGCCGGCTACGTGACATTCCATTCCGGCAAATCGGGAAACGTCTGCCGATTTGGCAACGCGGCATTCGCAACGAACATTGAGACCGACGGCCGCACAGCCCGATCCGCCACCGAGCACGCCGACAATGCGATTGCGTTTCTTGCCAAGCACGAAGCCCGCAAGCCGTTCTTCCTTTACCTGGCGCCCCAGGTCCCACACGACCCGCGTCTGGCGCCACCGGAGTTCACCAGGCTTTACGATCCCACAAAGTTAACGCTCTCCAAAAACTTCATGCCCCGGCACCCTTTCGACAATGGGGAGCTGGCGGTCCGCGACGAACTGCTGTCACCGATCCCTCGGTCGCCCGACGCCATGCGCCGCGAGCTGGCCGATTACTATGCCACGATCACGCACCTCGATCACGAGGTGGGTCGCGTGCTCCAGGCACTGCGCGAGCGCGGGCTTGCGGAGAACACGGTGGTCATCTACTCGAGCGACCAGGGCCTGGCCGTTGGCGGGCGTCACGGTTTGATGGGCAAACAGAATTTGTACGAGCACATCAAGCCGCCGCTGATCGTTGCCGGCCCGGGAATTCGCCACGACCGGTCGGACGCGCTCGTCTATCTCTTCGACCTGTTCCCGACCATTTGCGACTTCGCGGGTGTGCCGACGCCGGAAGAGGTCGAAGGAAAGAGCCTTCTTCCTGTCATTCGAGGCGAGACGCCGCGAGTTCGCGACCGCCTTTTCGGCGCCTATCGCGACTGTCAACGGATGATCCGCGACGAGCGCTGGAAACTGATCAAGTACAACGCAGCCGGTGAAAAGCACACGCAGCTCTTTGATCTTCGCGCTGACGCGGACGAGATCCGGAACCTCGCGGACGAGCCAAGGTTTGCCGCGGAACGGTCGCGCCTGGAACGATGGCTCGACGAGGCGCGAAAACAATTCGGTGATCCGATTGACTGGAGTGCCGTCAGGAGTGCACCTTGATCACCGTGCCGCACCCGTCGCGGTGGCCCTCTCGCGCGGCAAGAATCAAACCGTTTTGAGTGGCTGCTTTCTTATGTAACGAGCGCCAATTGGCCCGAATGTGTCCGAAGTCAGATTGAGCGGTATACGTCGCGGCGATTGCCGATATTCACCACCAAGACGACAAGGCGCTCAGCCTCGACTTTGTAAATCACGCGGTAGTCCCCAACCCGGATTCGGTAGAGGTCAACCTCGCCCTGAAGCTTCTTCGATCCGGGGGGATGCCGGTCGGCGGCCAATCCGAGGATCGCGGCATCGACGCGACTCGTATCCGCCTTCGGGAGCGAGGCCAGCCCGCGCTCAGCGGCGCGGGTTAACTGAATCTCATATCGACTTGGCTCGGGCCTGGGCTCCGGGCCGCTTCGCTTTCGGCCCATCGTCGAGTCCCAGCCTGCGGCGGACCTCCGCGTAGGGGATACGGTCCGCAGATTCGGCCAAGGCGGCGCGTGCTGCCTCGATGTCGAACCGATCTTCGGCGCCCTCGATGAGCTGCTCAAACAGCTTCAGGTCTTCGAGCGAGATGATGGCCGCGACGTCCTTCCCTCGCCGGTGGATGATGATCCTCTCGCCCTGGTACTCCGCGCGATTAAGGATCTCGGCAAGCGATTGTCGAAGCTCGACGACATTAAGGCGCATCATGCCGCTTCCTCCTCGTCGAATCCTGAGGATCCGCTCATCATTTACGTCAAGTACATGATGTACATCGCCCGCGTTGTCGTCAAGCTGAGCCTGAACTTGAGGACCACCCAAGAATCACAAAGATTTCAAGGTTAGCGTGCAGAAAGTCCCGTCGGCGGCATTGTCCCTTGTGTTGTTTATTGAGTCGAAGTCAGAGCAGTAGCCAGCCACGCTCGAGCGTACGCCCACTCGCGGAACGCGGTTGCTCGCGAGATCGCCATTGCTTCCGCGGCCTCCTCGATCGAGAGGCCGCCGAAAAGGCGAAGGCGAGCCACCTCGGCGGACGATGGGTCTTCGAGCGCCAGCCGGGCGAGCGCTTCGTCGATGTCGAGAACTACGTCCGGGTCGGCGGCTTGCACCGGCTCTTCATCCGTGAACGCGAGAGTTCGGCCGCCTGCACCTCGTTTCGCGGCTCGACGGCGGCGAGCGTGGTCAACCAGGATGCGCTGCATCGCCACGGCGGCGGCGCGAAAGAACCGGCTTCGATCGCCAAAGCTCGCGTCCCCGAGCCGCAGATAAGCTTCATGGACCAGGGCCGTGGCGTCGAGGGTATGACCTGGGGCCTCGTGCGCGAGCCGAGCGGCGGCGAGCACTTTGAGCTCGTCGTAGACCCGGGGAAAGAAGCCGCCGTCATTTGCCGCGTCGTTCATTTTGCGGAACCTCGATTTTCAGCGTCATCGCGTCAGGTCGTGCTTGGCGGCCTCGGTCGTCCTGTCGTTCCCTGGATCAGTCTTGTCTTCCGGGTCGGACTGCTCCGTTTTCCGTCAGCATCACTTCTTGGGGCCCGCGGCCCCTTGCAGATCGCTGAGCAGCTTCTTGAAGTCGTCCCGGTCGCGTAAGGCGTCGAGATCTTGGTCCTTGGACATCTGGGCGGCATTGTGATAGCCCGCCGCGACGGCCTTTTTGAGCCATGTCATGGCGCGATCCGCCTCCTCATCGGCTTGCTTGGTGGATTCGGCAGACGGGGCGCCGCGCGGAGGGCCGCGGCAAGCAGGGCCCGAAAACAGCCGGCATTGTAGAGGCTATTCGCGTCGGTGCGGTTCAGTTTCTCGAAGGCTTCGGTGGCCTCGCGGCAGTCGGCGGCGCCTTCCGCGGCCCGTCCGAGTTTTACCTTGATGCCTCCGATACTAAGGCGTGTGTCAAGCGTTACGGGATGGTTGGGCCGAAGCTTCGCCATTTGCAAATTCAGCGTCTCGTCAAAAAGCTTGAGCGCCCGCTCGTACTGGCCAGCGCTAGCACAGCTTCTGGCCAGGTCGCCCATGCTCTCGAGCGTGTCGGGGTGGTCGGGGCCGAGCTTCGCCTTTCGCAAGGCCAGCGTCTCCTCGCGGAGCTTGAGTGCGCGCTCGGTCTGTCCGGCGGCGGCATAGCTCACTGCCAGGTCGGACATGCTCGAGAGCGTGTCGGGGTGGTCGGGGCCGAGCTTCGCCTTTCGCAAAGCCAGCGTCTCCTCGTGGAGCGTGAGCGCGCGTTCGTTCTGCCCGGCGGCGGCATAACTATTGGCGAGGCCCTGCATGCTTCGGAGCGTCTCGGGGTGGTCGGGGCCGAGCTTCGCCGTTCGCAAAGCCAGCGTCTCTACGCGGAGCTTGAGCGCGCGCTCGTCTTGCCCAGCCTCGGCAAATCTGTTTGCGAGGTTGTGCATGCCGTCGAACGTGCGGGGGTGGCCGGGCCCGAACTTCGCTTTTTGGAGAGCCAGCGTCTCCTCAAATGCCTTGAGCGCACGCTCGTGCTGTCCGGTGTCGGCATAGCTTGCGGCGAGGTTGTTCATGCTCATGAGCGTGTCGGGGTGGTCGGGGCCGAGCTTCGCCTTTTGCAAAGCCAACGTCTCCTCGCGGAGCGTGAGTGCGCGTTCGTTCTGCCCGGCGGCGGCATAACTATTGGCGAGGCCCACCATGCTCCGGAGCGTGTCGGGGTGGTCGGGGCCGAGCTTCGCCCTTTTCAATGCCAGCGTCTCTTCGTGGAGCTTAATCGCGCGCTCGTACTGTCCGGCGGCGGCGTAGCTCAGGGCGAGATTGTGCATGCTCGTGAGCGTGAGGGGGTGGTCGGGGCCGAGCTTCCCCTTTCGCAAAGCTAGCGTCTCTTCGCGGAGCTTGAGCGCGCGCGCGTTTTTCCCAGCCTCGGCATAGCTGTTGGCGAGGTTGTTCATGCTGTTGAGCGTGACGGGGTGGTCGGGGCCGAGCTTCGCCTGCTGCAAAACCAGCGTGTCCTCGTAAAGCTTGATCGCGCGCTCGTACTCTCCCGCGGCGGCGTAGCTCAGGGCGAGGTTGTTCATGCTCATGAGCGTGCCGGGGTCGTCGGGGCCGAGCTTCGCCTTTTGCAGAGCCAGCGTCTCTTCCCGGAGCTTGAGCGCGCGCTCGTTCTGTCCGGCGGCGGCATAGCACACGGCGAGGCAGCTCATGCTCGTGAGCGTGTCGGGGTGGTCGGGGCCGAGCTTCGCCTTTTGCAAAGCCAGGGTCTCCTCGCGGAGCTTCAGCGCGTCTCTCTCTCTGTCCGGTGTTGAAGTAGCTATTGGCGAGGTTGGTCATGCTCAGCAGCGTCTCGGGGTGGTCGCGGCCGAGCTTGGCGGTGAACGTCGCCCTGGCTTTCTCGAAGAGGTCGTGCGCTTTCTTCGGATAACCCAAGCCAAGCTGCGAAAGGCCGAGCGTCATCTGCATTCGGGCCACGGCGAGTGGGTCGCCCGTGGCCTCCCCCTCGATCTCCGCCGTCGCCCGGTCCAGACGCTCTCCCAGCACGGCCGACAGCGGCTTGCCGTCCTTCGCCGCGTTTGCTGGGTTCAGGTTGTGGAAGATCGAGCCCAGAATCTCGTTCATCTTCGTCACCTGAGCGAGCCGCTTTTCGGCCTTCTGACGCTCCTCGGCTTCGGCCTGCCGCGCTTGTTCCTTGGCCGCGGCTTCGGCCACGGCGAGTTGCTCCTGTTGTCGAGCATTCGCGCCTTGCCGGCGCGCCTCCAGTAAACCTACGGTCGTCCCCGCCACACCCGCGAGCAGGGCCAGGAGAACCAGCGCCGCTGCGGCCACCTGCACTCGGTTTCTCCGGATAAACTTTCGCATCCGATAGGCGGCAGTGGGCGGCCCCGCGCTCACGGGCTCGTGGTTGGCAAAGCGCTCGATGTCGTTCGCCAGGCCAATGGCCGAGTCGTAGCGCCGGTTCCGCTCTTTGGCCAGCGCCTTCATCACGATCCAGTCCAGGTCGCCGCGGACCAGCCGGGAAAGCTGCATCGGCTGGCCATGCCGGCTAGCGGCGATCGCGGGAAGAGACTCGGAAGTGCTGATCCGGCTGGACGGCGTCGGCGGCTCGACCTCGCGGATCAACCGCAGCATCTCGTCCAGCGCCGCACGCTTGAGCGTGTCTCGCTGGATCGGCGTCGAGCCGGTCAAAAGCTCGTAAAGAATCACGCCCAGGGCGTAAATATCGGCACGGGTGTCGACATCGAGCGCGTTGAAAGCCGCCTGCTCGGGGGCCATGTAGAGCGGCGTGCCGGCAACGCTGCCAAACGCGGTGAAAAGGCTATGCTCGGAGAGCCGCATACCGCTGGTGGCCTTGGCCAGACCGAAGTCGATGACCTTGGGAACGGGTGTTCCGTCATGGCTTTCGACCAGGATGTTGGTGGGCTTCAAGTCGCGGTGGATGATCCCCTTCTGGTGGGCGTGCTGCACGGCCGAGCAGATCTGGCGGAAGAGGGCGAGCCGTTCCGCGAGCTCGAGCCGGTGCTGGTCGCAGTAGTTGGTGAGCGGGATCCCCTTGACCAGCTCCATGACGAAAAACGGACGACCGTGCTCGGTCGTGCCGGCATCGAGGACCTTGGCGATGTTGGGATGGTCCATCAGCGCCAGCGCCTGGCGTTCGGTCTCGAAGCGGGCGAGGACGGTTTTGGAATCCATGCCAGCCTTGATCAGTTTGAGAGCGACCGGGCGTCGGACAGGCTGAGTTTGCTCGGCAAAGTAGACCGTTCCCATGCCCCCTTCGCCGATTTCCTGGCGAAGCTTGTAGCGGCCGGCGATCACGGTATCGAGCAGCGCCGAGTCGGCGTCACGCGGAAGTGTTGGTTCCGCGGGGGGATGGGCCCGCCGGCGGCGTGGACGCCGCTGCCGTAGTGCCCGGAAGCGAGTTGGCCTCAAGCGGTTGGTCAAGCAGGCTGTTCGACTGATCAAACGCGGCCAGCAAGGTGTCAAGTCGCGCGCGGAGCTCGCTGTCCCCGCCGGCTTCACGGTCCAGGAACGCTCGGCGTTCGCTCGTGTCGTTCAGCTCGATGGCAGCCTGAAACAACGCTTTAACGCGGCCCGGTTCGATCGCCATGAGCGTTGTCTCCGAGGAGGTCTTTTCCTCTCATGGCGTAAACCGTCGCCAGGCAGTCTCAGACCGAGGGCAAGTTTTCGTAGAATTGTCGCATTCGGACGGGCTGCGAGACAGTTCCGCGGCCCCGCTCCGCCGAAAGGTCTGGGATGCAACGAAGCACTGACCGGAAAACTGACGTCCTTCGCCGGGAAGAATCATGATTTTTTCCGGTTCGACCGAGCCGCGTCTCGGATCGTGGCGATGGGCAGGATCAGATGTGCGGATCAGCCATGGCGGCGGGCCCGCCTGGCGGCCGCGCGCCGGAGTGCCGCGTTGGCTTTGGGCGGATGGTCTAGCAGCTCGAGGAAACGATCGCGGTCGTGATCGGACAGCGGAACAGCAGTTTCCTCGGCGAAATGGATCTCGTCTTGAGGGATGACCACGGCTTTGCGGATGCGAAGCTCGGTCTCGCTTAACTGATCGATGATCACCGTCGAATTCGCGAACGCCTTCGGAAGACATACCCGCCCTTTGGCGTCGGTTGATCGGGTCTCCACGTCCGTAGTACCTCACTGACATTCTTCCAGCTCTATGGGCCAGTTTAGCGCTTTATGAAAATGTGGCCAGGTGGTTTCTTCCCACTTGTGGGAACGCGGCAGCCGTTCGTCCACTCTCCTCCAGCTCGCGCTCGCCGAATGCCTCTGCGGCGGCGATGCGGAGTCAGATCACACTAGCGTCGAGCCATGCAATGAAGTATCGTAGTATCCCTCTCGCATGCAATTGCCGTTCGATCAGGTGGCCAGGTCGGTCTTAGGCCTGATCCTCGGCGCGGAAAGCCGGGGATGGTGGGGTCGTCGGGCAGCCAGCGGAAGCGCAATTCGTCCAGGGTCGGCGTCGACTTCGGATCAGACAACTTGAGTCCACCCACGGGGTCCGGAAGTGCTGTCGAGCGATGACCCGGTCACACTATGGATTGATGAGTTGCGCCACGCCGATCAGGCCGCCGCCCGGAAGTTGTGGCATCATTTTGTCGCTCGTCTCTATGAACTGGGCCGGAAGAAACTGCGTCCGGAAACGCGCCGGGTCTATGACGAGGAAGATGCGGCCCAGAGCGCGTTTCACAGCGTTTGCGCGGGGATTGCGGCCGGGCGATTCCCGGATCTGGGGAGTCGCGAAAACTTGTGGCACTTGCTGGTTGTGATCACGGCGCGCAAGGTGGCTCATCGGCACCGGCACGATCAGCAGCAAAGCCGGGATGTCCATCGGAATTTGTCCGAGTCGATCTTCGTGATTTCCCGCGATCAATCTTCTCGCGCGGGCGTCGATACGAGCGTCTCGCGCGAGCCGACTCCGGAGTTTGCCGCCGAGTTTGTTGAGACCTGCGAGTTTCTATTTCAGAGTCTCGACGACCCGGCGCTCAAAGAGGTTGTAACCCTGCGCATGGAAGGCTACACGGACGCCGAAGTTGCCGACCGGCTACGTTGCTCGCGACGCACCGTTCAGCGTCGACTCGAGGTCGTGAGGCGTCGTTGGGGACGTCTGGAGTTAACGAGTGGATGATGTGAATCGCTATGCCGTGTTGTCTGACGAGCAGCTCCAGGGAGTTCACGCCGCGTGTGAGATATTCGAGCAGGCGCTGCAAAATGCAGAGCCAATCCAAATCGAGGACTGCATCGCTTCGGCTCGCGCAGAGATCCGCATTCCCCTATTTCGAGAGCTGCTCGCTATCGAGCTTGAGCGCAAAATGCCGCGCGACCGGCCAGGGCAAGTGGCCGGGTACCAGGCCCGATTTCCTGAACGCTCTGACGACATTGAGCGGGTGTTTCAGGAGATCTCCAGGGCGAGGGCCGCGGATGACCCACCCCAGAAGATCGGCCGCTACCGCATCGAGAATGTTCTGGGCACAGGTGCCTTCGGGCGGGTGTACCTGGCCCACGACGAAGAATTGAAGCGCAACGTGGCGATCAAGGTGCCCCACGCCGCGCTCGTGTCCCGGCCGGGGGATAGCACCCGGTTTCTGGCCGAGGCCCGCACCGTGGCGAATCTCGACCATCCTCACATCGTTCCCGTTCAAGATGTCGGCGGCACGGAGGAATTTCCCTGCTATATCGTTTTCAAATACGTCAATCGGACCGATCTGGCGACGCGGATCAAACGGTCCGGACTGTCGTACGCCGCCGCGGCCGAGCTGGTGGCGACTGTCGCCCAGGCGCTGCACTATGCCCATAAGCATGGGCTGGTGCACCGTGACGTCAAGCCGGGCAACATCTTGATTGACGACCAAGGCAAGCCCTATCTCGTCGATTTCGGTCTGGCGCTATTGGACCAGGACGGCGGTGGTGGTCCACGCTTCGCGGGGACGCCGCACTACATGAGTCCCGAACAGGCGCGGGGCGAAGGGCATCGGGTGGACGGCCGCAGCGATATTTACAGCCTGGGCGCAGTGTTTTATGAGTTGCTGGCGGGCCGCCGGATGTTCGCCGGTGAGACGACACAGGCGGATCTCCTGGAACGGATTGCCACGCAGGAACCCAGGCCGCCCCGCCAGATCGACGATCACGTGCCCAAGGAACTGGAGCGAATCTGCTTGAAGGCTGTGTCCAAACGCGCCAGCGAGCGGTACACCACGGCCGCGGACATGGCCGAGGATCTTGGTCACTTCCTGGAAACATGCCGGGTGACGGGTGGCGCGTGGCGGGTGACGGGAGAGGATGGGGAGCGAGTGACGGGAGAAGTCGGCACGCTTCCTTCTTCGCCCGCTACCCACCACCCACCACCCACCACCTCGCTAGATTCCGACAGCCAGACGATCAAGATCGTCCCCAAGGCATTGCGGGCTTTCGACGAAAACGACGCAGCGTTCTTCCTCGAGCTGCTCCCGGGCCCTCGCGACCGCGACGGATTGCCCGATAGCCTGCGTTTCTGGAAGACGCGGATCGAAGAAGCCGACGCGGACAAAACATTCTCGGTGGGTCTCCTTTACGGACCATCGGGGTGCGGCAAGTCGTCGCTGGTGCAAGCGGGTTTGCTGCCCAGACTTTCAGACAACGTGACAGCCGTTTATGTCGAGGCGACTGGAGCAGAGACGGAAGTGCGGCTGCTGGGCGGCCTGCGCAAGCAATGCGCGTGGCTGCCGACCGACCTCGATCTGAAACAGTCGCTCGCGATGCTGCGGCGCGGGCAAGGCTCCCCTGCCGGCAAGAAAGTGCTGATTGTTCTCGACCAGTTCGAGCAGTGGCTGCATGCCAAGAAGGAAGAAGTGAACCCCGAGCTGGTGCAATCGCTGCCGCAATGCGACGGAGGCCGGGTTCAGTGCATCGTGATGGTGCGCGATGATTACTGGCTGGCCTTGAGCCGGTTCATGCTTGATCTGGAAGTCGACCTCGCTCCTGGCCGGAACATCGCCCTGGTGGACATGTTCGACCTGGATCACGCCCGCAAGATCTTGCGTGCCTTTGGGCTGGCCTTCGGCAGACTTCCGGAAAACCGGAGTGAAACGTCCAGGGAACAGAGGGACTTTCTCAAACAGATCGTCTGCGGTTTGGCTGAAGAAGGTAAGGTCGTTTGCGTGCGGCTGGCACTGTTCGCCGAGATGATGAAGGGCAAGCCGTGGACACCCGCCGCGCTCAAGGAAGTGGGCGGAGCCAAAGGAATCGGCGTCACATTTCTGGACGAAACGTTCAGCGCGCGGACGGCAAATCCCAAGCACCACCGTCACCAGAAAGCGGCCCGCGCCGTCTTGGCGCTCTGCTCCCTGAATCGGACGCGACCATCAAGGGCCGCATGCGCTCCTACGCGGAGCTGCTCGAAGCATCCGGCTATGCGGGCCGCACCCAGGAATTCGACGAGTTGATCCGGATTCTGGACAACGAGGTCCGGCTGATCACGCCCACTGAAGAAAAGGATGAAGGCGGAGGGATGAGGGATGAAGAAAGGCTTGGTTCATCCTTCCTCCTTCATCCTTCATCCCTCAGATACTACCAGCTCACTCACGACTACTTGGTGCCATCGCTGCGAGACTGGCTCACTCGCAAGCAGAAGGAGACGCGTCGCGGCCGCGCCGAGCTGCCCTGGCGGAACGGTCTGCCCAGTGGAACGCCAAACCGGAGAATCGGCACCTGCCGTCGTCGTGGGAATGGGCGAAGATCCGGACGCTGACCGACAAGAAAAGTTGGACGGGGCCGCAGCGGCAAATGATGCGCTCGGCGAGCCGCGTGCATCTCGCTCGCTGGGGAAGTGGGCTCGTACTTTTGATCGGGATGGCCGTCATCGTCCAGCAAATCATGGCGACGTCCTATCGGCGCAACCTGACGGAGCACACACAAACCGCCGTGCAGGCCATGGAGAATAGCCGGGGGATCATCGTCCCCCGCGCCATCGAGGATCTGGAGCGATTCCCGCGCGCTATGGTGCTCCAGGAGTTACAAGCCGGGTTCGCCGACGGCAACCAGAGTCAGAAACTCGCCCTGGCTTTTGCGCTGGCGCCGTTTGGCAGAGTGGAAGTGGACTTGCTGGTCGCGATGATAGAGAGCCCCCGCGAACGAAGTCGATAATATCGTTTCGGCGCTCGGACACTCGAGGGCTGGTGCCCTCGAGGCGCTTCATGCGAAAGCGGTCACAAGCGAGACCGAGAAAAACTGGCGACTCAAACAACGGCTGGCCATCGTGGCGCTGCACCTTGGGGACCCGTCGCTGGCGCAGGACATGTGCCGGTCCCGCCCCGATCCGATCGAGCGGACGATTTTCATTGACCAGGTCGCATCCTGGCAGGGAAATGCTGCACCGCTGGCTGGATTGGCACGCACGATGGTCGACCCCGCCTTGCGATCGGGCATCTGCCTGGGAATTGGCAGCACCCCGGCCGAGCAGTTGACCGAGGAGACGAAACAAGCTTGGAATCCAGTCCTGGCCGATTGGTATCATGATGAGCCGGACAAAGGCGTCCACAGCGCGGCGGGTTGGGCGCTGACAGCGCTGGCAACTGAAATTGCCCGCAATCGCCGCTTCCCAAGAGCCCCAGGGCGGGCGCCAGTGGCACGTCAACAGAGTGGGCATGACGATGCTCAAGATGCCTGTCGGGAGTTTCACCCGCAGGGAGACGGCACAAGACTGTTATCCCAAGAACATCCCGCAGAAGGCCACCCTCACCCGGCCGTTTCTGCTGTGCGATCGGGAGGTGTCGGTGGGGTTATTCCGGCAGTTCGTCGACGATCCGGATGTCCCCGACAAGGAGAAGGCGACCGACTGGAAGGGCGCGGATTCCGATATTAGCCCAACGGCCGATCATCCCGTTCAGCGAGTCGACTGGAATCATGCGGTCACGTTTTGCAACTGGCTGAGCCGCAAGGAGGGACGCAAGGCTTGCTACGAGAAGACCGCCAAGATTTTCAACTTCCCAACCGATGGTCCACGTGCAGAGTGGCTGCTCTTACCCGGCGCGGCCGGTTATCGGCTGCCAACCGAGGCCGAATGGGAATACGCGTGTCGAGCGGGAACCGTCACGCAATACTCCTTTGGAGCTGACGAAGGGTTGGCGAACCGATTCGCGGTTTATGGGACGAACCGTACGAAGATCTGCGGCAGCAAACTACCCAATGGCTGGGGCTTGTTCGATCTTAACGGAAACGTGACGGAATGGTGTCAGGATTGGTTGGCGGCATATGGCAGCAAAGAGGCTGTGAGCGACCCGCTGGGGTCTGCAATCGACAAGCAGTGGTTTCGCATCATTCGCGGCGGCGAGTTCAACAGCGGCACCATGACCATCACCTCGGGCAGACGCGGGTATGCGGCCTTCTCCGGCCGCGTTTTCAATCGGGGCTTCCGCGTGGCGAGGACGGATTCACACTGAGCCGAAGCATCAGCGAGGCCGCCCGTTCCATCATCTTCTCGTCGCCGAAATCGTTCCAATGCGGTGCGGGGGAACGAGAAACGTCAAAAAGGCCATTTTCGGCCTGGTGTGGTAGGCCGAACCGCTCCCAGGGCGGGACGGGAGATCGAACTTTTGATCGCGGATTTTCATGGTGCGAGAACGATGCTCAGACGACTGGAGCGGCTGTTGGTCTGGAACGGATCGCAGTGCCCCGTACTCACCGGCGATGTTCCCTTAATCCTTGTGGCGCAAGGGCACGCGACGAATATACAAAACGAACTGGCTGTTGAGGATGTCGGGTGAAGCGAGCGATCAGGAGTCGTTGGAGACCTGCGGTCGCAATGCCGGCGGCGACCCTTCGGGTGCCCGAGACCCGCGCCGAACAACCGTTTGACCGCGGCTATACCGGCGGGCAAAACGAGCCCGATCCAAACAATTTCAGGAAATCTTGACGTACCTTGCGCACCGGCGGGCATTAGGTACTGGAGCCGGTCGAGGACGGTCTCGACGGCAACATGCACCGTTTGAGGAAAGCCCTCGCCCTGAACGCGCGAATCTGCCGACTGGACTTGCCCGGAAAACGAGACGATCGCATCGCTGACCAGAATTCCCGGGCGAGCGTCGAGCGCCTGCGCGCGATGCGTGCTCAGCCACGATCAGCATCGCCGTTTCTCGCCAGTAGTCGCCTCACTCGCCCCCCGGCGAACAGCCAGCGCCCTCTTCTGCGAGCTTCATCCACGGTTTTCGTAATGGGGAGAATCTGATGCCGCGTTATGGAAGGTTCCAACGGCTTCGCGATCGCTTTGCCGGCCGCCCAGTACCACGCGCGCGCGGCCGCCGGAACCCGTACGTCGGCCTGTGCCTGGAGCTGCTCGAAGACCGAACGCTTCTCTCGGCCCCTGGAAAAAGCGATTTCGTCTTCGACGCGTCGCAAGCCTCGAGCGGCTTCGACCTGACGCTCGAATCCGTCGGCACCAACCTGGAGCTGATCGACACGACTGGCGGAAACATCGTCCAATCACAACCGCTGGCGCTGAATTCAGGGAACGTGATTATCACCGGCTCTCCGTATGCCGACTCGCTCACGATCGACAGCTCGATCCAGGGCCTGGCGGTCAGTTTCAACGGCGGGCCCGGCGACAATACGCTGTTCGGCCCGGTCACCAATAGCGCCTGGCAGATCACCGGCGCGAACTCCGGCACGCTCAACGGCGAGGTTCAGTTTGCCAATGTCGAAAACCTGACCGGCGCGGCCAACAACGATGACACGTTTTATCTGGCGAGCGGCGCGACTCTCAGCGGTACGCTCGATGGCGGCCCAGGGGGCTTCGATAGCCTGGTTCTGGAAAGCGGCAGTGCGACGCAGGAGACCTATCAATCGACGGGGCCGAACTCGGGAACCATCGACGTCGATGGGCAGATGCTCACCTATGCGGGCCTGGAGCCGATCACGGACAACATGAACGTGGCGAACCGGGAGATCACGGACACGTCGAGCTCCGACGACACCGTCTTGATCACGGCCGCCTCGACGCCCGGCATGACCACCGTGTCGTCGACAACCGGAGCGTTCGAGAGCGTCACGTTTCAGACCCCGACAAACTCCCTCGAGGTCGATGCCGACCCAGGAGGGAGCGACGACACGATTGATCTTGTCTCTCTGGCCAGCAATTTCGATGCGGGTTTGACCCTCTCCGCCGGCAAGGACGTGTCCATTCAGACCAACCTGAACCTCAATGGGAATAACCTGGCGGTCAATGCCCAGACGATCGATGTGCAAGCCGGTCGTGTGATCTCGACACGCGATGTCGCTGCGGGCGCCAACCCCGCGACCGCGGCCTCCACGGGGAACTCGGGCGCGATCACGTTCAACGGCTACACGATTTCCGTTGGAGCCGGCGCGGCCCTTTACGCGCAGGTTCTCGCTGGCGACACGACCGACACGCCCGGCGCCATCACGATGACGGCGGACGACGACCCGCCTTCGACGCAGATACCGCTGGTGCCCACCATCACGAGCACCATGGCGCAGGTGACGATCACTGGCGCGACGATCGAGGGAGGCGCCGTCACCATCCAGACGACGGCGAACAGCGCGAATCTCTTTGGCGACAACAGTGGCGCCTCCGCAATCGTGGACGAGGCCCTCAATTTTCTCGGGAGTGTTTCGTTGGTCGGCGGTTACGCGAATTCGACAGCGAACGCTACGGTCACCATCAGCGGACAAACCACGATCGACGCGACCGCTTTGACGCTCGGCGCGACAGCCTTGACCGACGCCGAAGTCAAGACGCTCACGATTTTCTTGGGCGTTGCGGTCGGCATTTCCGATCCGACGGCCAAGGTCACCATCGGCGATGGCGTCGTCATCAACACGTCGGGGGATTGCACTGTCAACACGCAGGCCGAGGCCACCGAGGACGTCTCGGCGGAGGAGGGACTCATCGGTCCCAGCAAGTCAGGCGAAACCGTGGACATCACCTTTGCCTACGGCGGGTCGACGGTCGTCTCGACTGCAACCGTCTCCCAGGGCGCCTCGATCGTCGTTGGCGGCAATTTCGGCATGAAGGCCGAGATGGACAAAGACTTGAGCGTGAGCGCGAACGCGGGCGCCTTTGAAGATGGCTCCGTCGGCGTAGGAGTCGCGATTTCGCAATCGACGACCACCGCTGACGCAGAGGTCGACGGGTCAGTCAAGGCGACTGGCAGCGTCACAATCTCCGCTCCGTCGAACACGACGGGAAATGATACGTTCGCCCAAGCAGCAGTTGGAACGGGCAAGGTAGCAAAAAAAATATTCCAAGTGAAGAGCTTGCCCAGTAGTGCCTACAATGCACTCTTCGGCTCAGTGGTTCCGAGCCCGAACCCCGCAAGCGGCGCGCCCACAAAACTGGCACTCTCCGCCGCTTTTGCCTACGCCAACCACACCAACATCGACGATGCCGAGATCGGCGCAGGTGCGACGGTGACTTCGAGCACCGGGGATGTCTCGGTGCTGTCGACTTTGACGGATGCGCCCGTGATCGGTTGCTTCAGCGAGATCAATTCGCAAACGCTGACACAAGATTCAGCAACCCCCGGCAACACCAAACAGAATTCGTTGACCGCCGGGGTCAGCGTGGGGAAATTTACCGACACGGCCGACGCAGCCGTCGGATCGCAGGCGTCTGTCGCCGCCGGAGGCGATGTCACCGTGAAGGCGGACTCAATCAGCCCTTTTAACATCGGCTGGACGCAAATCCAAGGCGCCTCGGATGTCATCAATAAACTGAACGGCAACCTGGGTGTTCAGAACGGGTTTACCACATCCTGGGCACAGAGCAAGGCCGGGGGAACAAACACCGCGATTGCCGGCTCCGTCAACTTTTTCACAATCAACAGCACGGCGACGGCGCACCTTGATCCCGGCGCGAACGTTCACGCCGGCGACCTCTTGACCGTGCGAGCCGATAACGACGTCGAAACCGTGAACGTGTCCGGGAACTTCTCAACAGTCACTTTTTTCGGCACCAAGTCCCCAGGAACCTCTGTCGGCGGCTCGTACTTGCAGGTTGACAATACCGACGTCACGCAGGCCGTCATCAACAGCGGCGTCACGGCCAGCGCCGCGGCATTGGTGGTGAGCGCATATAGCGCGACCAAGAATATTTCGATCGCCCAATCCGGAGGGAAAGCCGGGACGTTCGGCGCGAATGGATCGTTTTCGTGGGATACGACGAATAACAACACGCTGGCGCGTATCGATGACGGAGCCCAGGTGACGACGACCAACGGCGCCGCCGCCCTCTTGAATTTCACCAGCAGCAAAGTCACTCCATCAAACAACTCGATCTCGTTCAGCACACCCGACGGTCTGTCCACCGGCGATCTGGTCGTCTATAGCAATCTCAGCCCAGGGAGCCAGGACATCGGTGGCCTGACCAGCGGCCAGCCGTATTACGTCATCGTGGTCAACAACAATCAGATCAAGCTAGCGGCCAGCCTTTCGGATGCGAAGAGTGGTAAAGCCATCACCCTCACCATCCCTAGTGGCACGGCTGTCAATAACTGTCTGTACAAAGACGTCATCGCGCTGCCCAAGGAATTCGTCACCTACCCAAACAGCATTGCCGGGACTTATTTCAATGAGGAGCTGGTCCCCCTGAGCCTGGACAGCAACGATGACGGTGTGGTCAACACGAGCGACCAGTATGTCGTTGGCACGGACGCGAACAACTACTACCTCAATCTAGGTCAGTTCGTCTCCGCGGTCGACGCGTCGCAAATCTATAACTTCGACGGCGGCATTGTCTCGGGAAGCAGCACCGGCATCGGCGCCTCCCTTGGCATCAACAACATCAGTCGCAACACCACGGCCCTGGTGGGCGACAACGCGGCGTTCGTGAGCCAGAGTCAATTAAACCCGGCCGTGGGCATCGACTCGAGCGGATCCGTGAACCTGGGTTACAACGACGGCTTCACGAGCGGCGAGCCCCTGGTCTACGGCAATGGCGGTGGCACCAGCGTCGGCGGCTTGACCGACGGCGAAACCTACTACGCCAATGTGACCGGCCCGCAGACCTTTACCCTCGCGCGCTCCGCAACCGAGGCCACGCGGAACCCCACGTTCAATCCTCAGCAAGCGGTCAATTCCACCCCGGGCGTGGAGACCATCAATCTCGGCTACGTCGATCAGTTTCAGGCCGGCGATCCCGTGGTCTACAACCCGAACGGAGGCACCAGCATCGGCGGCCTGATTCCGGGCCAGACGTACTACGTCATCCGGGTGGGCCCGACCACCATCGCGCTTGCGGCGACCCAAGAGGATGCACTCGAGGAAAGCCCCAACGCGTTCGATCCCGCCACAACCGTCGACGACGACACGATCAAGTTCCCGGTGGACACGGAATTCACGACGGGAGAGGCTGTCGTCTATAACAATGGCGGCGGCAACAGCATTGGCGGGCTCACGGACGGAACGACCTACTACGTGATCGTGGAGAGCCCCAAGTCGATCCAGCTCGCCGCCACTTTAAACGATGCCATGCAGGGGAACTCGATCGATATTGACCCAACCGTGGCCACGGGACGCATCCACAGTCTGCAACCGACGTTTGACCCGACGGCCGTTGACAGCACCACCGACATCATCGACCTCGGATATACGCATGATTTCGTGACCGGGGAACCCTTGGTCTACGAGAGCAACGGTGCGTCCAATATCGGCGGGCTCCAGAATGGCACCGTCTACTACGCGATTGTCACCAGTCCCACGTCGATCGCGCTGGCAACCACAGAGGCATTAGCCGATAAAGGCGACCAGGAATCCTTCGATCCGGCGACGGACGTTGCCGGCTACACGATTGACCTGGGCGAGGACGAAGGGTTCGCCGTCGGCGATGCCGTCATTTATAGCAACGGCGGCGGCACGTCGATCGGTGGGTTAACCAATGGACAGAGGTATTATGTCGGGGCCGTCGACGACGGGGACGTCCAGCTCGCGGCAACTCCAAACGGCGATCCGATTGCACTCGACCCGAGCGTGGCTACGGGAGCGACCCAGAGCTTGCGCGGCGATGTCTTTATCGCACTTAACAGCGCAAGCCAACGGCAACGCCTATTATTTCCGGCCCGATGTGCGTGTGACTCTTAATCCTTCGGTTGCCACGGGCACGGCGCACACCATTCGGCTCGCGCTGGATTCGTCGGTTGCCACCGGTGACGCGCAGGGCCTGGGACTCGCCTTTAACCCGGCGACGGCTGTGAGTGGGAATAGCATCAATCTCGGTTACACGGACGGCTTCACGACCGGGCAAGCGGTCGAGTACAGCAATGGCGGCGGCAAGAGCATTGGCGGACTGGACAACGACCAGACGTACTACGTGATCCCAATCAACGGCACCACAATCCAGCTCGCCGACAGCCTTGGAAATGCCAAGGACGGGGTCTTCATTGCGCTCGACCCCACTGTGGCAACAGGAACCAGCCATGGCATCGGTGCGGCGATCTCCCCGATACTCGCCATTGACGGTCCCACAAGCACGATTAACTTTGGCCACGCCGACGGCCTTTCGACAGGGCAGCCCCTGGTCTACAACAACGGCGGTGGCTCGAGCATCGGCGGGCTCACGAGCGGCCAGACCTATTATGCCGTGGTTGTGGACCCGGACAGGATTCAACTGGCGAGCACTGCGGCGGGCGCCCTTGCGGCAACCCCCATCGTGATCACGCTCAATCCCTCGGTGGCGACGGGTACCGGGCAGACGTTCGGTGAACCCATCAGCACGTCCGGTTTCGTGCAATCCGCGGGCACCATCGATGTGAGTGCGCTGAATAACGGGGATATCTACGTCCTGAGCCTCGCCGCCACATTAGTGACACCACCAACACCGGGACAAGGCAGCACTTCGGAGGCCCCAGCCGGCGCCGGCAAGTTCGGCGTCGGTGTCTCCGGCGATGTCTCCTTTAACACGATCGCCGATAACACGACAGCGTCGATCGAATCCGCCAAGGTGACGTCGAGCCAGAACCTGAGTGTAAACGCCGAGACGAACGACACGATCTACGCGCTCGCCGGTGCGGCTGCAATCGTGCTGCTCAAGCAAGCGTCCGTGGGGCTGGCCGGATCGGTGACGATCAATGATCTCGATAACTCCACCACAGCGAGCATAGACGATTCAACCGTGGTTGCCGCGGTCGTCTCCACGTCGGCGATGACGACAGGAGGGATCAATAGTATCGCCATCAGCGGCAGTGGATCGCTCGGGGAAGGCGCTGGGATCGCGATCGCCGGGTCGATCTCGATCAATACCATCAGCGATGAAACGTCGTCCTACTCAAGCGGCAGCGATCTCATGGTGGGCGAGCTGACCATGGCTGCCGATGACAACTCGTCGATCTACGCCGACGCCGGAGGCGTCGCCCTGGCGATCGCCTCCGATGGGGTTTCGTTCGCCGTGGGCGCTTCCGTGGCCTGGAATAACATCGAGAACAACATAACGCAAGTATATATCGACAATTCCCAGGTTCAATCGGCCGACGGCATTGAGCTCGACGCCACATCGGATCCGACGATCGGTGCCTACTCGATTGCAGGCGCGTTATCGCTCGCCGACGGAGTCCTGTCGGCGGCACTCGCGGTCGCGGCCACGATCAACGAGATCGACGACGTGGACGCGGAGGCGTCCATTATTGGCGATAGCAGCGTGACGACCACGACCGGCGACATCACACTCACCGCCAACGACGGGTCCCAGATCAAAGCGGATGCCGGAGGCTTCTCGATCGGCGTCACTTTGGGTGACGGCCCGAGCGTATCGCTATCGATCGGCGCTTCCTTTGCCTTGAACGAAATCACGGGCAGCACCACGGCGTATATCGATGACTCGACGGTTTCGGCCGCCGGAGCGGTCAAGCTGCTCGCGGATTACGTTCCGCCAACGCCCACGACGCTTACTTTCGCCGCCAGCAGCGTCAACTCAACAGGCCAAACCATCACGTTCGCTACGCCCCACGGTCTGTCCACCGGCGATCGCGTCGTTTATCACAATCTCGGCGGGCCGAGCCAGGGAATCGGTGGGCTGGTGGATGGCCAGGTCTATTACGTCATCAAGATCGACGCGACCCATATCCAGCTCGCGCTCACGGAAGCCGATGCGGAAAACGGTACGGCCATCACCATGACCACGACCGGCGCGGGAAGCGAACAGGAACTGGTGGTGCTCACACCGAATATCAACGCGCTGGCGCTTGCCGGGTCTGCGGGAGTCGCGGGCGGGTCGAACGTCGGGGTCGGTTTCGCCGGGGCGGGAGCCGGTTCGCTGAATATCGTCAATAACACATTCACCGCTTACATTCTCGACAGCGGCGGCAGCAACAAGGTGACGGCCAGCAACGGCTTGAGCGTGCAGGCCGAGAATGATTCGTTCATCAATGCGAAAGTCATCGGGGCGGCCATCAGCGCAGCGGCCGGCGACTCGGGCGCAGTCACGCTCGCGGTCGGGATCTCGCTTGCCCGCAATGAGGTCGACGATTCCGTGAGCGCCTACATTCAAAACTCGGACGTCACGACTTCTGGAGGCCCCATCAATCTGAACGCCACGGAGGCGTCGGCGATCAACGCGTTATCCGTGGCGGCGTCTCTTGGCCTGGCGGTGGCGGGCGGAGGGGCGCTCTCGATCAGCGGTGCGGGCGCGATCGCAACGAACCTGATCTTCGGCAGTGTCAATGCTTATATCACCGGTGGCAGCACTGTCACGAGCGCGGCGGGCCTCACCGTCCAAGCGGCGAATACCTCGACGATCGATGCGATTATCGTGAGTGCCGCCGCCTCGTTCGGAGGGGGCGATGCGAGTGGCTCGCTGTCCGTCGGCGCCTCGATCGCCAATAACTTCATCGGCGTCAACGCGAGCGGTTCGGAAAGGCCCGTGCAAATATGGGCGTATATCACCGACTCCACCGTCATGGCCGCGGGTGCCCTGGCAGTGACCGCCACCGCCGGCGAGACCATCAGTGCCACGGTCGTGGCCGCTTCCGTCGCGGCATCCTTCGGAGACGCGGCTCTGGCCGGCGCCGGCGCGGGGGTCTCGAGCAGCAACGGAATCGCCACGGACGTGGAGGCATACATCGAAGGAGCGAGTACAACCGTCTCCGCCGCCTCGGTGGCGGTTCTGGCGCAAGACACCTCGAACATCATGTCCCAGGCAGATGCGGCCGCCGTCGCAGTTGCCGTGGCTCCGGCAGGTCTTGCGCTCGCGGTGGGCGTCACGCTTTCGCAAAACGGCATCAATAACTACGTCTATGCCACGATCCAGGACTCGAAGATCACGACCGCCGCGGCGGGAACGGGCGGGGTTTCGGTCCAGGCCATGTCCTCCCCGACGATCGTGGCGAACGCGGTGGCCGGCGCGCTCGCTGGGGGCATCGCCGCGGGTGCCGGCGGGCGCCAGTGCAACCAACACCATCACCGGAGACACAATCGCCCTGGTTGATACGTTGATTCTGTCCACCAGCGGCACACTCCTGGTCACATCCACGTCCAACGCCAGCGCGACGACAACCGGTGGAGGCGGCGCGGTCGCGATCGGCTTCGGAGCGGCGGTGGGTGTCGTGAAGACCACCACCACCATCACCAGGACGACCGAATCCGACTTGGGCGGCAATCTCCAGGTCGGCGGCCTCACCGTGACCGCCACGGGTAACGACGAGGCATCGACGTCGACAACCGCGCTGGGCGGTGGCCTCGTGGGTGCGGGCATCAACCTCGGGACCGTGACAATCACGCCGACCGTGACAGCCTCGATCGACAGTGGGGCCGTGATTAATGACACCGGCGCGGCGGATATCGAGGCGGTCGGGTCCTTGGTCGGCAACGCGAAATCCGTGGGCGTTTCAGTGGGCGCGCTCGCGGTCGGCCTCTCTCAAGCGGAACTCACGCTCACACCCACGATCCACACCATGATCGGGCAGAACGCCTCGCTCATCGCCGGCGGCAGCGTCACCGTCAATTCCCAGTTGCTCGCGACCCAAGGAGGCGCGGTCCAGGGAACCGTGACCACGACCGCGTCCGGGGGCTCGTTCCTGGGGATCAGCGGCGCGGAATCGACACAGACTGTCACGGACGATGTCGCGACGATGGTGGGCAACAATGCCACCATTTCCGGCGCCACGGGGCTGAACGTGATGTCTCAAGGCGCCACGACAATGAGCACCACCGACACGGTGGCGACTGGCGGTGGGTTGGGGCTTCAAAAGGCGACCGGGCTGGACACAGTCAACACCTCGGCGCAGACGATCCTCGGAAACAACGTCACCCTCGCCGCGGACCGTGGCATCCTGAATCTCGAATCGGAAAACGACGTGAACCTTGGTTCCAAGGTCTTATCGGGATTCTTTGGAATTGGAGCCGGAGCTCTCGCGGACGCCGAAGTGACGGTCAACCCGCTGGCCAACGCCAATCTGGCGCAGACGACCATCGGCGCCGGGAGCTCGATTCACGGTTACCAGGTGAACATCCTGGCAAAGGTCGATCCGCTCAGCATCCACTACGATGCCGACGGCTCTCAGATTGACCTGGGCGGCTATGTCAACACGACGTCGATCGTGACCGTGAATTCGACGGCCGAGGTCGACCAGCAAACCGGATCCAACGTCACGGCCCAGAACCTGACGGTCCAAGCAACACACGCAGGCGTCGATATCGAGAGCACCGGTGCCCAGACCTTTGCACTGGGTCTTGCGCCGGTCCACGGCGGGCAAATCACGGACAACGTCACCCTCAATACCGCAGTGAATATCGCGGCAGACGCGGTGCTCGCCGCCAACACCATTCTCATCCAATCGAATGGCGGCACCGGGGATGTGGATCAGAACGAGTCGAACTTCGCAATCGGCATCCCGATTGACACCGTCACTCAAAGTCAATCCCTGAACGCCGCGGCCACGATCGACATCGCCGGCATGCTCGAGCCGGGGACGAATTCCGCCTACTTGTTCATCGACCCCACAGGCACGGTCGACTTCAACCAATCGTTCGCAGGCGCGGGGCTCGCAGTCGGCACCTCGATCAGCGGAGCCAATGCGACCATCGATGGACTGCAAGCGAGCGCGGCCCCGAGCCTGACGGTGAGCGCGGTCACGCCGACGATCAGCGTCACGGGCGGCACGAACAATCAGTCGAGTAAAGTCACATTCGAGAGCACGGCATCCGAAGTCGTTCCGAACCGATACAGCTCCGTGACGATTCTCAACCAATCCACCAAGAATCTCCTGATCGATGCGCTCGACGCGACTCTACCCGGCACGTTCGTGACGCCGAGTATCACGGCGGGAAAGACCGTTGGAACGCTCACCAATGGCGGCGCGCTCAATCTCAGCGGGGACATCGTCGACATCGGCAATACGGCCGCTGCGAACGTGCTGCTCGGCGGCCCGATCAACAACCCCGGCGGCCAGACCAAGATCCACACGGCCGGTGGCTCGATCACAGTGACTGGCACTGGAGCGACGACAATCACGACGGCCTTTCTGAACCTGGAGGCGCCCGCCGGCCAGATCGCGACGTCTGTTAATCCCATCCAGGCCAGCCTCGTCCAGGATCCCGGCGTAACGGCGACGCCATCGCTCGAGGCCGGCGCGAGCACCGGTATCGCGATCGCGCTGGCCGCCGCGGCCCCCGCGATCGCGATCGTGCTGGCCGGAATCGTAACGCAGACGGGAAATATCACACTCGGACTCGGCGGCGACAACGCGACGATTGTTCAGGAAATGAGCGCTGCAGGCAGCGTGCAGATCACGAGCGCCGGTTCGATCTCGGATCAAGTCAGCACCGGCCCGGATATCGCCGGAGCATCCTTGCAGGTGACCGGGACCGGCAGCTTCGGCACCGCGACAGACCCGATCCGCACGAGCGTGCCCAACGTGGCAATCGATACCTCAGCCGGCACGGCGGCGAACATTTTCTTCGACAGCAGCCAGGCGCTCGACCATCGGCGGCGTGGCCGGCACTTCAGCCGGACTGAATGCCAGTGGCCAGATCAACGTGGTTTCCACCCCTTCGCTTGCGGTCTTTGGAAACATCGTAGGCACCGGCAACGTTCAGTTGACCGCACCCAATGCGCCCAATCCTGCGGTCAACTCCCTGATTCTGACCAATCCCAGCGGCGTTTCGATCAAGAGCACCGCCGGTAATCTGACCTTGCTTTCAGGGGACGACTTCGCGGTCAGCACGCCCAACAAGCTGGTTGCCGGTGGCACAAACGGACAGCTCACGATCGGCCTCGACTGGGGCAACGCGGCCGGCGCGGGCGAGACGTTCACCGTGCCGACTCAGGCATCGGGCGTCATCACCGCCGACGCGCTCAGGATCGTCGGAAACGCCGGCAATGACGTCCTCCACATTCCCGACCTGTTCCTGCCCACGACGTTTGAAGGCGGGGGCGGCTCCGATTCCGTTGACGCCACCCTGCTGCAAGCTCCTTCCGCACAGACCACGCTGACCACGATCAACGTCGCAAAGATCACATTCACCAGTAAATCGAGTCAGACGAACAACTGGGTTCTCGACACCGACCCATCGACCGAGCCGGTGACCCTCTTCGACCAGACGACGCCCGTGAACGTGAATGCATCTTTCCTTGTCTCCGGCGCGAATCGCATTGTCGACACCACCGATTCGCAAAATGTCGCCTTCCAGCAGCTCAACGTCACGTACAACTTTCAAGACTCGGCTGATAACGTGACGGTGCTCGCGCTCCGCCATCCGGTCGCATTGAACCTGGGCGGAGGAACCGACACGGTCACCGTCGGCGGCAACCGCACGGTGGGCGCTACGACCGTGCCGGTCGACCCCAGCAATATCCTCGAGCCGCTCACCATCCAGGGCGGCTCCGGCACGGATCACTTTGTGCTCTTCGACCCGCGCACTGACACGACCGTCGCGCCGCCGGTCGCCCGCATCGACAGCACGAGCACCGGGGCCGGCCTGATCCAGGACTATGGCCTGCCTGTGGACAACCCGGCCTCGCCGCAGAGCATCACGTTCAGCGGGTTTGCGGACGCAACCGTCGACCTGGCCGCCATCGGCTCGATTTTCTCGGTCCTGAACACGGTGGTACCGACCACGATCACCGGCGGGGCCGGCAACGACGTCGTCAACATTCGCAAGCTCTCTGCCCCGACCACCGTGAACTTGGGCGGCGGCGAAAACACGCTCAACGTCCAGGGCGGCGGCGCGCTGCTCACGGCCGATGGCGGCTCGACCGGACAGACCTCTACCAATCCGGCGATGCCCGGCGATCGGCTGGTGCTGGGATCGACGCGTGAGTTTGATACCTCGGTGATCGACGTCTCGGGTACGCTCAACGCCATCAAGCTGCTCGGCAATGGCTGGGACCTCGGCCAGCAAGTGCTCTTCACCACCGACGGCACGGCCCCCACCGGGCTGACGAGCGGCCAGCTCTATTACTTGGTCCCGTTCGGCCCCCACATCCTCCGCCTGGCGAAGACCCTGGCGCAGGCCCTCGCCGCCGACCCGAGCAACCCCAATGATCCGAACATCATTCCCCTGGGAAGCAACGCCATCGGAGAGCAGCACCTCTCGCTGACGATCAATGGAACGCCGCAGCAGATCGCCGTGGGCAGCCTCACCGGCGGCGATTCCAATTCCTCGCTCTCGTTCACGCAACCGGGCGCCGAGCTGGAAATCAGCAGCCTCAATCCCACGACGGGATTCGTGACGATCGCAGCCGGCACAGGCAACCCGCTTGCGAACGGTCAGGAAGTCGCCGTTTTCTCGGACGGTGCGCTCCCCGGCGGGCTCGAGTCCGAGCAGTACTACTACGTCACCAACATCAACTCGACAAAGACATCGTTCCAGTTGTCCGCAACGCTGGGCGGCTCCCCCGTCACGATCACCAATGTTCCTGGCGCGTATTCGACCGGTACAGGTGGGTTGCTTCTGGCCGGCACCTCCGACTTCGCGAACCTGGCCCCGGTGGGCACTGCCAACTTTGCCCACTTCGACCTCCTGAACGTCCTGCTGGGCCCGGCCGACGACACCTTCGTCATGAACAGCACGATCCAGAAAACCAGTGTCCAGGTAGTGGGCGGGCCGGGCAGTAACGACTTCGTGCTGGAAAACGTCCCAGGCGAGTCGACGGTCATCAGCGGCGGCAGCGGCCCGAACAACGATGTGAGCTTGCTCGTCCCGGGCGAGCCCACACCGAACCAGTTCGCGGGACTCGTTCTCGGCGCGGGGATCCAGCAGTTGACGGTGGACAATTCCGCCAATGTCAATCTGGTCAACTGGATCGTCTCGCAAGGGTCGCTGTATTTCGGCACCGGCCAAGCGAACGTGACGTCGGTCGTGACCGGTACGAGCACGAGCGCCCCGAACACATTCACGTTTAGCAGCACCCAGTTCGCTGCGTCGGCGCCGCCATACGGAATGACGCCCATGGCCAGCGGCGACCTCGTGCTCGTCAGCTCGACCGGCGCTTTCCCCATGTACCAGCCTCCCGCGGCGGCCGGCCAGCCATTGCCGCCGGCGGTGGCTCTCGATCCCAGCCAGTTCTATGTCGTGAACGAAGTCACATCGACCAGCTTCACGCTTTCGCTGCCTGGCTCGAACGCCCCGCTTGATCTCACCTCCGCGGGCACGGGGACGTTGTCGTTCCAGCGCATATCGGCCCCGGTCAACCTGGAAGGCGCGCAGGGTTATTCGCTCGACGCCGGCAGCAGCAAATCGACGCTCGCCGTCGTGACGCCGCTCACCGCCAGCGTCAACGTGACGGGGAACCAGTTGAAGATCATCGAAGGCGCCCAGGTGCTCGATGAAACGAGCAACCTTTCGCTCGACAGTTTTTCGGTCAACTCAGTCGATGGCGTGCAAGGCGTGAGCAGTGTCGTCACCACGAGCAACCACGCCGTGTTCTCGGCGGGCACGACCGAAAACAAGATCGGCATCTTCGTCCGCGAGGTGGATCCCACGGACGCCTCGACATCGATCCTGACCTTCGTGAGCGCGATCGACTCGGTGACGGGTCACGTGCCTGTAGACCCCACGGTGCTGGAGCTGAGCCCCGACCAGAACTTCCTCTACGTGCTGGGAAGCTCCCGCATTTCTGTCTTCGCAATCTCCTACGAGGACAACGGAAATTCTGAGCTTCAGTGGCTCCAGGACATCTTTGATAGCGGCACGGGCGGAATCCAATCGGTGACCCCCACCACGCCGGCGAGCCCGCCCACATTGTTGACCCAATCGGTGAACTTCCAACTGACGTTTCCCGATCCGACCGATATGTCGTTCAGTCCCGATGGATCATCTGCGTACGTGACCGTCGCCGGCCCGAATGCGGGAGACAACGGAATCGTCGTCCTGGAGCGCAACGTCACCACGGGCTTGTTCACAGGGGTCGTGCAGAAGCTGAATCAAACCAACAGCTTCGGCACCGCCGCCGACGTCGGAAACGACCCGGTCGCGCGCCCGGATGCCAACGCCGCGACCACTGACCATGAGGTGATCCTGGATCAACCGTTCAACGCGCCGATCGGCCAGTACGGGAACTACACGTTCTATGTGAACGCCGGCGGCGGCACCATCACCCCTTTGTTACTGGAACCCGTGGGAGACATCGACGATCCCAGCACTTTGAGCTGGGTGGTGGAGTACACGGGAACAACGAGCACCATCGAGCACGCGGGCGTCAATGAGTTCGAGTTTGGGACTTCGTTCGCGTTGACGCCGTTAGGAGGAATTAGCGGCCTTTACTTCGGATGGATTCAATCAGGAGATGTCAACGGCCAAGGTGTGATGCTTTCCGCGGGCACGGCCAGCAATTGCTTCATCCAGGCAAGTGGCAGCACAGCCTGGACGTTCGAGCCCGGCTACGCCTATTCGATGGAGGCCAGTTTCGAGGCCAACGACGTCGTGGGCAACAATCCGGTCGCGCGCGAGTACGCGGATCCCGCGACCGTAGCCCACCAGGTTGTGCTCGATCAACCCATCGTCGGGACGATCACCGGCCTGGGCACCTACGCGTTCTATTCCGACACAACCACGAACGACATTATTCCTGAGTTACTCGAGCCCGTTGGAAACATCAACAACCCGAGTTCCCTGACATGGAAGGTGGTGGCGCAGGGAAAGGTGCGCACCGTCGTGCAGGGTATTAACAGGTGGAACCTCGATTTCCCGGCGGGCACCTATCCCAGCGGGCTCTACTTCGGATGGTTGGATACCGGGGATTCCGGAAAAGGCGCCGTCATGGTCGATCACGGAACCGCCAGCAATTCCTTCATCAACTTCGGCGGCTCCTCGACATGGACATATACGCCGGGCTTCGCCTATTCGATGCAAGCCGACTTCGTCACCGAAGCCGCGGGGCTTGCCACGCCGGAGACGATCGCCGTCTCGAGCAATGGCAATTCGTTCGTCACGGGTGACAGTCTGGGCAACATCGCGACCTGGACCAAGCAACCGCAGGACGACGGAACATTCCAGCTCAGCACGAACGTTGGGTGGTCTCTGACCTCGACATCGACGCTGGCTTCAGGGGGCCAGGTCTCTGCCGTGAATGTTGCCCTGGCCGACGATGGCACGACACAAGTCGCATCCGCTTCACCCGGGTCGACTGGGCCCAATTCGTCGATCGTCTCAGCCAACGGCATACTCTTTGGCGTGAACGCGGCGACGAGCCGGATCCAGTACTCGTTTGACGGTGGAACCACCTGGCAATTCGCCACGGTGGACGGCTCGACCAGCGGCGAGCTCCCACCAACCGCCGCCGAAAACACAGCGGGGTTCCCATTCGCCAACGATACATTCGATCTCGACGGCGGCGCTGCAAGTTTGGCGTCGAACGGAAGCACGCTGCTCGTCGGCGTTCCGGCCGGCCAGGTCGACAACGACTCGACCAATTATTACAACGGAAGCATCCCGATCACGACAATTTCCACGAACAACACGACGCAGTCCCAGGGCGCCCGAGTCGGGGGTGGTGCTCGCCTTTCAAATCAATGCTGATGATTCCCTCACTTTTGAACAGGTCTTCGCCGGCTGGACAGGCGCGGAAGTGCAGAACGCGCACTTCGGCTCGTTCATGGCCATGAACGGCAACACGGCGCTGATCTCGTACCAGAATTCCCTTGAGATCTGGCAGTTTAACACAACTGTCGCCAATGGTTGGGCCCAGCAAAGCGGAATTCAAAGCTCAGGCTCCCTCCCCGGAGCCAACCTCGTTTTCGCCATTGAAGGAGACACGCTGATCACGGAGCTTCTCGCCGCCGGGGCCTCGACCCCGACGGTCCGGATTTACCAAGAGAATGGCTCAACGTGGAACCAGACAGCGAGCTTCCCGATCGATCCCATCGCCGTCACGATTTCGGGCAACACGGCCTCGGCGACCGACACAAGCGGCGTTCTCCATATCCTCAAGCAAAATGCGGCCGGCGTGTGGAATGACATCCAGGACATTAACACCGCCACGTCCACGCCCAGTTCGACGGCGACACTCTCCACGCTCTCCGCGACCCGCCCGCCCAGCAATAACAACTCGCCTTACCTCTCACGGATCCAGGTCATCGGATTCAACGTCACGCAAGGAGTCCAGACCTCCGGCGGTCCTGACGTATACATTTCCAGCGACCTCGACACCTCCCAGCCGACAAACGAGAATTACCTCTATTCGTTCCCCTCGGAAGTCGCTCAGTACGGGTATCCCAATAACACCTCGCAGGAGCAGGCCCTGCTTAGTGCTTTCCCCGTGACGACGGTGAGTGCAGCCAGCACGGTTTTTTGGGTTCGACAATCAAATGCGAACTCCGACAGCAACAATGGCAATCCGTACTATGGAATCGTGCAGTTCAGCCCGGCGACAAATTCTACCGCCGGGACGATCACAGATTACCAGGTGAGTCCGAACGGTGGCGCAACGATCACCTCGTCCCCGACTTTATTATCCGCCGTTTATAGTTACGACAGTGCCGGTCGTTTTATCCGCCTGACCGAGATTTATGACTGCAGCATAAGCTGGGACCAATCCGGTTCCACCGGAGCGATCGTTCTCTATGTTCAAGTCACCGTCGACGAGGCAGACCCGATCGTGCCGGTGAACACCGATATCGCCGGCTCGCTCGGCAATCTGGTCGCGATCGGTCAAACGCAGGGCACGACCGCCGTCTACGCCCAGTCGGAGCTGCAAAGCGGATGGTTCAATGCTGGCGGGGCCGTCACGGGCATCGCGCTTTCCCCCGACGGCACGACCGTCTACGCCACCACCACGAATGCATCATCCGGCTCTGGCGCTCTCTATGTGCTCAACCAAGGAGCGATCAACCCTGCGCAGCCGGGCACGCTGCAACTCGAGCTGGCACCGACGGGCCCCGACCCTGATCCCGTCACGTTCGGGCCGGGAGCCGACGGGACCACGAGCGGCTTGAGCTCGGTCAACCTGAGCCCCAACGGCAGCGACCTCTACGTGACCGAGCCTTCCGGCGCCGTCTGGATGTTCGCTCGTAATGCCAATAATTCGCTGGGAACGCAAACGCTGTTTCCAGCCAGTGCCAACAACCTGGATGGCGTTGCGGCCTCCGCGACCGAAGCGGCGTTCACTTTGCCAAGCAACGGTCAGACGCAGCAGTTCATCGTCACCGCCGGTGCGGGCGCGAACACGTTGGCCACATTCCAGCTCATCGATGGCCAGATCATCGCCGATCAAGGAAGCAATCCCGACGGTACAGACGGGCTCGGGGAGGGTGACCCCACCGATGTCGTCACCCAGATTCAAGCGCTCACGCTCAACCCCGCCGCCAGCCCGGTTGCGGGCGTCAGCCAGGTCTTCTACGCCGCGGCGCCGCTCGACAATTCGATCTTCGTGCTCAATCGCAGCTCTTCAGGCGTCACCACCGTGGTGCAGCGCTTGACCGATGGCGTGATCGGCGCCTCCGGCACAGCCGATTCGAATCTGGCAGGGGCCGCCGGCATCGCGGTCAGTCCCGATGGCCAGTTTGTCTACATCGCATCGACCAAGGACGGGGCTGTAGCGGTTTATGAACGGGTTCAATTCGCCAACAGTAGTGGGGTCACCTTCGACGGGCTCGAGTATCTCCACGCGTATACGACGAGCGTCTTCAATACGACGGCAACCACGCCGCAGACCGCCACGATCGCCGTGTCGCCGGACGGCAATAACGTTTATGTCAGCGGGCCGAACGGACTGGAGGGCTTTGTTCGCAACCCCAGTACCGGGCTGCTGCCCCAAGCGTTGAACCCGGTGCTCGCCCACACGGTATCCGACATCATCTTCTCCGAGGACGGCACGCGGGCCTATGCGGTCTCGCCATCCACCAACGCGCTGCTCGTGTTCAGCCGCGGGATGGGCGGGGCGCTCGCCAACCTGGCATCCTATAACACGCAGCTTGACGACCCGGAATCTGTCGTGCTGGGCAGCGCAGTCGACGCCCAGAGCCAGACCACGGTCGACGACCAGTTCGTCTATGTGGCCTCAGCCGGCAACAACTCGATCGCGGTTTTTGACGAATACAGCGCCGATGGCACCGACACACTGATCGACGGCAACCTGCATTTCCTGGAGCTCGTGCGGGAGGGCGTCAACGGCGTGGCCGGATTGGGCGGCGTCAGCGTGCTCCAGGAGAGCGCCGCGATCAACGACACCACATTGCAGTTCAACGCGGCCGAGCTGAACGTGGCAACCGATACCATCACCATGCCGACCGCGGACGGCCTGGTAACCGGGCAGAACATCTGGTTTGACCAGGACGCGCAAGCTCCCGGCGGCGTGAACACGACGGCCGGCACGCCCTATTACGTCCGCGCGCTCGACGACTTCAGCTTCCAGCTTTTCGCCACCGCCGCGTCGGCCGCGGCCGACGACCTGATGGAACTGATCTCCCTCACCACCGCCAATACGAGCGGCGCGTATGTTTTGCATACCAGCCTGCCCGCCGGTGCATTCCTCTACGCCCTGGGCACCCAATCGAACACCATCGCGGTCTTCGCACGCGATATGGACTCGGCCAGCCCGACGGTCGGCGAGCTCTCGTTCCTCCAGGAGATTTCTAACGAAGTCGGCAATTCCACCGGCGGTGCGAACGATGGACTGTATCAGCCCAATTCGATCGCGGCGCCGACTGACACCGTGATTGGAAACGATCCGGTCATGGGCATGAGCGCGGGTTTGACGACGCTCGCCGGGCAATTTGTGCTGGATCAACCCATCAATACGTCGATCACCGCGCAGAGCGTCTACTCGTTCTATGCCGGTACCACCGGCGGCACCATCACTCCGGAGTTATTCGCACCCGTTGGAGACTTGAGCGATCCGAGCACGCTCTCCTGGACGCTGGTCGCGTCCGGAACGCCGCGCACCGTCACAAATCTCGGCCTCAACGAGTTCGAGACGGGGTTCCCCTCAGCCATCTCAGGAGTCGGGCTGTACTTCGGATGGAAAGACAGCGGCGACTCGATGCATAACACCGCCGTCGAAGTCAATCCGGGAATGACCAGCAATGCCTTTTACGAGGGAAGCGGCAGCACGACATGGAAGTACGCGCCGGGCTCGGCCTATTCGATGCAGGCCAGTTTCGGCGATACGTCGTCGGTGTTTGTCGGTTCCGGCTTCGACCCCGTGCTCATCGGCGCGCCCGGCGGTTTCGTCACGCTGAACAACAACGCCAATGACAGCGTCTCGCTGCCGCCCGGCGAGACAGACCTTACTTACACGAACATCAGCGCACTGGATATCACCGCCGGCTCGGGCGATGACACCGTCACGGTGAACCAGGCGCCGACCAACGGGACAACCGCGCCCGTGGCGATCCCGTTCACCATCAATAATGGCTCGGGGGCCGACTCGGTCACCTTGAACGATGCGGGCAACGACGTGACCACAACGGTCACCCTGGGCAACGGCCAGAACACCTTCACCATGGACTCGAGCCGTCAAACTTCGACTGGCGCGGTTGTCAATGTGAGCATGGGTAGCGGCGCCGACTCGGTCATGATCGTGCAAGTCGCGCCGAACACGGCCTTGACCGTCGACACGCAGGGAACGACCACCGAGAGCGTCACCGCCCCGGCGATTCCGAGCAGCAGCGGCGTGTCGATCAACAGCCCGACGGCCACCAAGCTCGTGTATCAGCTCAGAGGGACGGAAGACGACTCCGATTTCGTCAACGCCGACGGCAACCAGCTTCAGTTGGGCTGGCAGGACCCGAGCACGCCTTACGGCAGCCTGACGACCTCGGTCGACGGCAATGACTCGGTGCCGGCGGATTCTACCTTTGCGAGCTCCACCGACTGGCCGGTGGCCATCATCGACCCCTCACTCGACCGCGTTAATTCCAACGAGCCTCCAGGCGCCGGCCCAGCCGGTGCGCTGCACGGTTTATGCAGGAGACTCCGTCACGCTGCAAAGCGATAGCACAATCCCGCAACCCTCGCTCGCTGCCGACCAGACGGCGACCATCAGCTATGCGTGGGACCTGACCGGTGACGGCCTCTTCACCGACCTGGTGACCTCCAGCGCCCAGACCACCCTGAGCTGGGCCGATCTTGTGGATTTCGGCTTCGGACTCAAGGGTGGCAGTGGCGACCATGGTCTTAGCTACTATCCACTTGGCCTGCAAGTCACTCTGACCGTAAAGACCTTCGATCCGACTGTCGACCTGGTACCGCAAATCACAAGCATCGAGCAGAGTGAAATCTATGTTCCCGTAACGGTCATCGACCCCGGTCCGACCGTCACGAGCGGCGGGTCTTCCGGCGCGAGCACCACGATGAGCCTGGGAGGCGATCCCTACGCGCTCGATCTCGCCGCGGTTCCGGACCCGACAGGCGACCAACTGGTCACGACCGAGGTGACCTGGGGCGACAGCGGTTCGAATGAGGTCCCCCAGGACTTCGCCGCGGACCTGGTCCCCACGCATTACTATCAAAGTCCGGGGACCTATACGGTCACCGCTAACGTGGTGGACCAGGACGGCGATTCGAACGCTGTTCCCTACACGACCACGGTCAAGGTTGTGTTTGACGCGACGTCGCTCAGTCCGGGCAGTGCCTATGCGATCGACCAGGGCCAGGGAGTCTCGCTGGTCGGAGCAGCGGCCGGATCTCCTGGCGGGTTCGAGTGGATCGTGAACGGCCAGAACGCCGGGGCCGGGACGGCCGGTGCGTTCAATTCACAGACCGAGAGCGTCAGCGATAGTCTGAACCTGACCTGGGCCGAGCTCAAGAGCCTGGGCGTCACGGGCACCCCGGGCCAGAACAGCTTCATTGTCGAGCTGAGTGCGACCTACGCAGGCGCCGCGTCACCGATCACCTCGAATCCGACGATCCTCGTCGTCACCGACGTCGGGCCAACCGCGACGATCACGAATAGCGGACCAGTCGACCAGGGCCAGGCAGCGACGGTCAGTTTGATGGCGAGCGATCCCAATGACCCGACCGCCACGCTCACGTACAGCTATAACTTCGGCAGCGGATTAATGGCGGGCGGACCGACCTATACGTTGCCCGCATCGCTTGCGCCGGGCAGTCACGTGATCACGGGTCAGATCAGCGATGGAACGATCACGCAGACCTATACCACCACGGTGGTGGTCATCGACCTGCCGCCCCAACTGAGCTTGGCCACCGGCACGAACAGCATGCAGGTCGTGAGCGTCGGTGGAACCGCAACCGTCGGCGGCACGTTCTCGAACGCCGGCGGCGCAGCGGTCACGTTCTCGGCGTCCCTGGGCACGGTCACTCAGAATGCCGCCGCCGGGACGTGGAGCTGGAGTTATACTCCGGCCGCGAGCGCACCGGAGGCGACGGTGACCATCACCGTCACCGACGCGGAAGGCGACATGGCGCAGCAGTCGTTTGGTTTGCTGGTCCAGGACGTGGCGCCAACCGGAACTTTCAACGTTCCCGCGAGCTGCAACCAGGGTGCTGCGGTCAGCGTGAGCTTCACCAATGTCACGGACCCGTCTTCGGCCGAGACCGCCGCCGGGTTCAGCTACTTCTATAACTTCGGCGATGGAAAGGGCTTTGTGGCAGGCACCGCGACGGAGCCGGTGCCGGCGGCCGTCGTCGCCAATAGCGGCACGGTGACCATTCTCGCTCGGGTCGTCGACGCGGATGGTTCCTATACCGTTTATAGCGGCGTCCTGGCGGTCAACGACGTGGCGGCCCAGATCACCAGCCTGGCGGTCACGCCCACGACATTCGCGATCGGACAACTCGTCACGGTTACCGGGACGTTCGGCGTGGACCCTGGCGTCAATGACACGCATACCGTTCGCATCGCATGGGGCGACTCGAACGCAGACCTGCTCTCACCTGGGACAACGCTTGCGGTCACCACTGGCGGAGCAGGTTACAGCAACGCTTCCGGCGTCAAGGTTACCGGTGGCAGTGGGACCGGGATGACCGTGCAAATTGCGACCACGCGCGGGGCCATCACGGGCCTGCTCATCACAAATCCCGGCACAGGCTACAAGCCTGGCGACGTGCTCACCGTCGATCAAAGCAGCGGCGCCGACAACGCCAAGCTGCTGGTCGTGGGAGTGCTCAATGCATCGACAAGGACGTTCTCCGCGGTCCATACCTACGCCAGCCAGACCGTCTCCAACCCCGTTTCGATCACGGTGACCGTTGCCGATAACAACGGCGGCCAGGCTCAAGAGTCGCTCACGGCCATCGCCAAGGGCGCTCCCACAGTGCTCACGTGGAGCAACCCGGTCGCGATCACCTACGGGACGGCGCTCAGCAGCACGCAGCTCAACGCCAGCGCAGGAGTCCCAGGGAGCTTTGTCTATAACCCACCCGCCGGGACTGTTCTGCACGCCGGCACCAACCAGACGCTCAGCGTCCGCTTCACGCCGACGGACACGGTCGACTACTTGCCGGCCACCACGACTGTCTCGATCACCGTGAGCAAGGCCACGCCGCGCATCACGTGGACGGCGCCTGCCCCCGTTGCGGCGGGCGAGACCTTGAGCGGCACCCAGCTCGACGCGACCAGCAGTGTCGCGGGCACCTTCGTTTATACTCCCGCGCCTGGCACGGTGCTCAAGGTCGGCAACAACCAGAAGCTGTCCGTCACCTTTACACCGACTGACGCGACCGATTACACGAGCGCATCGGACACCGTCACGATCAGTGTGGCGCAGGCAACGCCGACGATCACCTGGGCCAACCCGGCGAACATCCTTCTCGGCACGGCCCTCGGAGCCACGCAGCTCGATGCGACCGCCAGCGTGCCCGGTCAATTCACCTACAGCCCGGTTGCGGGGACGGTCCTGGCTGCCGGCAGTCAGACCCTTTCGGTCACATTCGCGGCTACGGACGCGACGGATTACACCGATGCGTCGGACACCGTCACCATCTATGTCGCGCTGACGACGCAGACCACGCCGACGATCACCTGGGCCAACCCGGCGAGTATCACGTTTGGCACGGCGCTCGGCGACTCGCAGCTCGATGCGACGGCCAGCGTGCCCGGTCAGTTCACCTATAGCCGGGTTGCAGGGACAGTCCTCGGTGCGGGCAATCAGGCCCTCTCCGTCATTTTCACGCCCACCGACACGACTGATTACGCCAACGCATCGGACACGGTCACGATCAGCGTGGCGCGGGCGACGCCGATAATCACATGGGCCACCCCCACAAGCATCACTCACGGCACGCCCCTCGGGGCCTCGCAGCTCAACGCGACGGCCAGCGTGCCGGGCACGTTTGTCTACAGCTCGGTCGCAGGCACAATTCTCGGTGTCGGCAATCAGACTCTCTCGGTCACTTTCACGCCGGCCGACTCGATCGATTACAACAATGCGTCGGACTCGGTAACCATCAAAGTGGCGCAGGGGACGCAGTCGACGCCCACGATCACCTGGGCCAACCCGGGGCCGATCACTTACGGCACGCCCCTCGGCGCCTTGCAGCTCGATGCGACGGCCAGCGTGCCCGGTCAGTTTTACTACAGCTCCGTCGCAGGCACCGTCCTCCGGGCGGGCAATCAGGCCCTCAAGGTGATCTTCACGCCCACCGACTCGATCGATTACACAAACGCTTCGGACACGGTAACCATCAAAGTGGCGCAGGCGACGCCGACGATCACCTGGGCCAACCCGGCGGCTATCGCCTCCGGCACGGCGCTCGGCGCTTCACAGCTCGATGCGGCGGCTAACGTGCCCGGTAGATTCACCTACAGCCCGGCTGCGGGGACACTCCTTGGCGCTGGCAATCAAACCCTTTCGGTAACATTCACGCCCACGGATCCGACCGATTACTCGAGCGCCTCCCACAAAGTGACAGTAAACGTCGAGCCGCCTCCGCCTCCGGCCCCGGTGACGATCATCGGCGAACAAGCGGTATTCACGCGCAAGCTCAAGAAGGGCAAGCCCGTCGGCAAGGCCGTTCTGACCGGGTACATGCTCGACTTCGGCGCACCGCTCAATCCGACCGCGGCGGCCAACCGGGCGAATTACCAGGTCGCAACGATGACCACCAAGAAAGTCAAGAAAAAGGTCACGCATATCTTGAAGCCGATCTCGAATTTCACCGTCTCGTACGTTCCGGCGAAGGACGCGGTCGAGGTTATGTTCACGGGCGCGGAGACGTTTCCAACGGGCGGTCAAATCACGGTCTCAACCGGTGTGACCAGCGCCAACGGGGGCGCGCTTGCGGGAACCACCATGTTCACGATCTCCCCCAAGGGAAACAACATCAGTCCGGGCTGACCACGCCGGCGACGTCCCATCACTCGACCCGCGCGACGTCCAACCATTGTGAAACTCTCGTAAAATCCTGCCTGGGGGGATGACATCGAGTCGCCTTGCCTGTTAGTGTGCTGGCTGCATCGTTCTGATTCCGACCCGCTTCCTCAAGTCGATCGATCAAACGGGTCGGGCCATGCTGCAAAAAGGAACGCGATTACCGCGATTCCGGCGCAAGCGTGTTAACCCTGAAAAAAGAATGGAATCAAAATCGGCAGGGATGCACAGCGTGCGGCGTCCGGCTCTTGACGCCAACAAGTAAATGGATGGGCCGCAGCTTACACTCGTCTAAGAACATATGTAAGACTGCGCACACAAGAGAGGCGGGACCGATTTCTCGGTTCTGATCTGATTTTCAGGCGCATGGGCGCAGCTCGGCCGCCCGCTTGATGCGGCGAGCGCGGTCTCCGGGTCTGCTGCGCCCGATCCTATCCGCCTGGTCTCTTGAATTCGTCACTTCTTGAACAGCTTGATCGTGCGACTTTTCTATTGACAGGTACCTGCCGCCGCGGCCTCGGCCGTGTGTGGGCAAACATTAGCCGGGAGGCACTTCCGATGAGGTTATTTTTTCAGAGTGTGGCCGCGCTGAGTCTCTTTGTGACCGCCTTTGGCTCCCCCGGGGTGGTGCGCCACCAGGAGACACGGCAGATCCGGCCCGAAGTCGATCTGCTGAAGCAGTCAATCTCAGAGAAGCTCGAGGCTGCTGCCGACAAGCTCGGCCTGACTCCGGAGCAGCGAGATAAGATCAAGGAAACGCACAGCGCATTCGAGGCCAAGCGCAAGGCGTTAAGGGAGCAGCATCATGAGCTCTTCCAGAGTGACCTGAAGGCGATTGACGAGATCCTGACGCCCGAACAGCGAGACCAGGTCAAGACCTTCATGGAAGATCGGCCCCAGGCGCAGGAAGAGGGCCAGGGACCGCTGGCATGGACGCAAGACGGCTGCGTTCGCGACACCATCGTCCAGAAACTCCGCTCGGCGGCCGATAAGCTCGGGCTTTCGTCCGATCAGCGGTATCAAATCAAGGACCGGCTGACCGCGTCAACCGAAAAGTACCGCGATCAACGCCATGCTCGCCACGAGCTGGTGGACGCCGAGCGCAAGGCGATTTCCGAAATCTTGACGCCGGAGCAGCGCGAGAAGGCGCGGCATTACTTTGAACAGCGCGTCTTGACCGCGCCGATCGTTCAGTCCGTGTGCGAGCGGCTCCAGGCGGCTGCCGAAAAACTGGCCCTGACCCCGGAGCAGAGGAAGCAGATTCTCGACACCCACGAGACCTACGACGAAAAGTACGACAAGCTGGCCGACGATCGCCGCGAGCTTCTCAAGTCAGAGTTGAAAGCCGTTGGCGATACACTCACGCCCGAACAGCGCGAGAAGGTGCGCAACTACTTCCAGGACCATCTGGTCGTGATCGACGTCCAGCTTGACCCAAACAACCCGGAAGCCATGGCGATGCTCAAAGAGTCGATCGCAGACCGGCTCCAGGCCGCGGCCGAGAAGCTGGGCCTCTCCCAGGAGCAGCGCGACAAGATCAAAGCGACCTACGCAACTTTCGCTGCAAACTACACCACGCAGCGCGATCAGCGAGAGGCGCTGAGAAAAGAGGAACTGAACGCAATGGGCGCGGTACTCACGCCCGACCAGCGTGAGAAGGTCAAGAACTACTTCGCAGACTTGCTTGAGAATCCCTGACGGGGACAGCCGCCGCAGCGCGGGCCTTTGCGCCCGCGCTGACGGGGGCGCGCTTGCGGGAACCACTGGGTTCACGATCTCGCCCAAGGGAAACAGCATCAGTCCGGGCTGAGCACGTCTCACGACCGGAAGTTCCCTCGCCCGACTCGTGCCCGCGGAGCGCAAACCTGGTGCCGCGTGATGTGGCAGAAAAGCTCTCTGACAGCGAGAACCAGTATGCCGATGGCGCTGACGACGAACACGACCAGGAGGCGCTGGCAATAGAAAGAGGGCGAGGCCGACCTGAATGAGTCGACCGAGTGACTGCGTGAACCGCGATGTGACGGCCACCATTGTGGGTGCCTTCTTTCTCTTGGGTGATGAAGGCGGCTCTGAGCTAAGCCGTTGCTTCTCCACACCTGGTCCAGAACAGAATTTGGGGGAGGCAACGGCAGTTGAGCAGTCGGTCGCTTCCTGGTACTCAAGCGAAGCCAGCTCGATCGCCATGTTCACACCACCAAAGTTTCGGGTCTGGTTCAGAAGCCGGCGCACCAATTCTGACTTTTGTCTCGCAGATGTCGCACCGACTTCGTGGTCACTACTCATATTCTTCCACGCCGGGAGGAGCTGGTCAAGTCAAATCTATAATCTCGATCGAATTGATATAGATTAGATCGATCTTATTTCGTTCTATGGGCTTCGGAAAGCGACGGCAGGGGCAAGTGTTCTTGTTTTCGAGACGCGGTTGTTGGCATCGGCTCAAGAATGCGGTGCGCACTCCACAACAAACCGCCCCGTCGGCTGCCGCCCCGTGGCTTGCACTTCCAAGCCGGCCGCACGGGCCAGCTCGCCGAATTCCGCCAGGCTCCGATCTTTCCCGCCCACAAGCACCATCATGAGCAGGGCCGGATCTGGGCTTTGGCTCTCGTCCGGCGACACGCCGCCGATGATGACAACTCGACCGGCTGGACGTGCCGCTACGGCGGAGCGCTTCAGGATGCAGGTCGCCTCGCGATCGGGCCAGTCGTGGAGCACGCTCTTGAGCAGATAGAGTTGAGCGCCGGCCGGCAGCGGGTCGAAGAAGCTCTGCCCCACGGCGGTGACTCGATCGGACACGCCGGCGGCCTGAAAGAACTCACTTGACCGCGCCACGGTCGCCGGTTGATCAACGAGTGTGCCCCGGAGCGTCGGCCGCGTGCGCAGGATTTCCGCCAGAAGTGATCCCGTCCCGCCGCCCACATCGACCACGGTGTGCACCGATTCCCAGCCTCCGGAGATCAGCACCTCGGGGTCAGGGATGCCGTGCCCGGCCGGCCCCATGAGAGCGTCGAAGCTTGCGGCGACGTCGGGATGTTCTTGCAGGTCCTCCCAGAACGGCCGTCCGAAGACGGTATCGTAGGCGGGCGCCCCGGTCCGCACAGCGGTCAGCAGGCTGCTCCAGGCGCCGGCCAGACGGCCACCGATTCCGCCCAGTTCGAGGCACGCGCGCATGGGGTGCTCGTGCAACGCCCGCGCCGGTTGATTGAGCACGAACGACCGCGGTGCGGGCTCGTCGAACAGACCCTTGCCGACCAGATGCCTCAGCACTCGTTCCAGCGAACCGGAGTGGCACCCCGACGCCGCGGCGAGGTCATCAATCTGAGTGATCCCCGCGGCGATGTGATCGGCGATCCGTAGTGTTGCCACCACGTGAACACACCAGGGGGTGGCCAGATCAATCAGCGCCCAGATATCCGCTTCTGGCCGGCCCATCATCGCTCCAATCTGATTCTCGGAGTCTGCACCTGCTCGCGATCGAACAGCCGCGCTACCCAGAGATATTAACTCGGCCGCCTCCGATCCGGGACAAAAATCTCTTCCGAAAGCGTGACACGGGCCCTTGGAGAGTGTCTCTCCCTATGGAGGAACAACCCGCAAGTATCAAGGACAACCGCGAACAGAAGGGACCTACGCCATTGATTGGGCTGTGGTTCGTCTGAACACAAACGGAACTCTGGATTCGACCATCGGCGGAGGTAAGGACTACGTGATCACGAATTTACGCCCCCGAGCACCGACCCCGCCGACGATGTCGGGCTGGACGTGCCGCTTGCGCGAAGCGCTTCAGGATGGCGACCGCCTGGCGATCAGGCCAGTCGCCCAGCACGCTCTTGAGCAGATGCAGGTCGGTGGCAGCCGGCAGGCGGTCGAAGACATTTGATTCCCATTCTTAGCCATGCAGGGGCCCATGAGGGTGGCTGGCGGCGCGGCTCAGGGCTTCTTTGCCGAGGCCGTGGGTCTTCACCGCGGTGCCGGCTCTGTCGGTCTTCGCGCCGGCATGAGCTTTGAGCGCCGCGAGGCGGCGCTCGGCGGCCGCGGGCCTCGCACCGAAGACCGGGCCGCCGCCACGAGGCACGACCGGCGAGAAGACGCCGCTGTGCACCGCGCCGACCGGCGGGCCGCCGACGCCGCCGTTGGCTGCGCTCGCAGTTCCCACGATCGTCTGGGGCGCGAAGACCTTGGCGTGGTATGCGTCGAGCTCCGCGACGAAATCCGAACCGTTGATGCCGTTGCCAGAGGGAAACGTTCCGTAAAACACGCCGTCGAGATGGTTCTCGGCGATGTCTTGCACCGACGAGTTGCCGTTGCTCGAGTCGCGGATCGTGAACAGGTAGAACCCGCCCTTGATCGGCTTGCCGTTGTTGAATGTCACGGCGACGTCGTACGAGTACGGGCTCGCACCCGGGGTCGCGGTGACGTTTGTCACGATCCACTTGCCAGGATAATCCTTGTTGGGATGCACCTTGGTGAGCAAGTAGTTGGCCGAGTTGAGGAGGGTGTTGAGCCAGACTCCCGATGGGGGCCCGGACGTCGGGCTCGGGTCCTGTATCGTGAAGTCGACCTGGCCGTTCAAGTGGTTGAAGAACGCGCCGGTGATCACCGGGCCGGCGGTGTCGATGACCAGGGACGGCACGATGGTGGACGTCGTAGTCAAAGCGCCGAACTGATCGGTCGCCGTGGCGGAGATGGCGTAGGTGCCGTCAGGTAGCGCGGTTGAGGTGATGCTCCAGACGCCCTGGCTGTTGGTGGAGCCCGTGCCGATGGTGGTGTACACGCCGTTGACGATGGTCGTGATGGTGACCCGGGCGTCATCTTCCGGAATCGCCGCCAGCGGAAGGATTGAATCGACAGTGCCGGTGAAGGTCGGCTGGACGACTTTGGTGACGTCGGCGTGCCCTGTGGCCAGACCGCTGTCGCTCAACGGGTCGAGCACGCCGGTGACGCTCAAGGGCAGCGCGGTAACCGTTGCCGTGGTGGCGGTGGTAAGCCTCGAGCCGCCGGTATCGACGATGAGTACCTGGACCGGATAAGTCCCCATTTCGGCGTAGGTATGCGCGCCCGAGACGGTATAAGTGCCGGCCGGGCTGCCCGTCGGGCCGGCGCCGATCGTGCCTATCGACGCCGGTGTGCCGTCGCCCCAGTCGATCGTCGCCGTGAAATCGGCGGCTGACCCGGAGGCTCCGGCCGCGTCGCTGAAGTAAGCCACCGCCCCGGTGAATGCCGGCGCCCCGAACTGGGGAACCGGGAATTCGGTTGGCTGGACTTGAGTGACGCTCGGTTGGGGATCGAACGGGGCCAGCGCCGCGTCGACGATAATGGCCGTCGAGGAGACCGTCGTGGTGGCGCCAGCCGTGTCAGTGACGGCGATCGTGACCGGGTAGTCTCCCTCGTCGGAGTAGGTATGTGAAGCGTCGATGCTGAATACCGTGTTGTCGATCGAGTTATTGGCCGTGAGGTTCGCGGCTGTCAGCGTTTGTGGGGCGCTGCCGTCACCCCAGTTGACCACGACGGAGCCGCTGCCGGTGGTGAAGTCGGCGACGGTGGCTGAGGGGTCGGAGTCGCTGAATGTCCCGATCAGGCTAGTAGCGGGCGTTGCGATGCCCTCGGTCCCCTTGAAGGTGATTCCCGTGGAACCGGTCAGCGTGGCGTCCGCAATAATCGTGGCCGCGCTGCCGGCCGTGGGTCCGGCGGGCGGAAAGATGACCGAGACCGTGGAGCCACCCACTTGGTCGGAGATTGTCCCGCCGGAGAAGGCTACCGTGTTGGTCACGGTGAACGTCCCCGACGTGGAATACGAGTGCGTGCCGGTGACGTCGTAGACGCTTGGGTTGGCTGCATCCTGGACGACCGTTCCGGCAGAGACCGCCGAGCCATCTCCCCACTTGATCGTCGCGGTGAAATCGCTCGCAGGCAAGCCCGCGGGCGGCGGGATGATCGATCCCAGCGGCATTGTGAACGTGCCGACGGTCGCGTTGGTGTAGCTCAGACCGCCGGCATTCTTATCGATCGCCAGGGACGGGCCGGGAATGATCGTGGGAGCGGGGACGTCGCTGATGTTGATCGCGTCGAAGCTCATCGTGTTCAGAGCACCGAAATTGGCCGCGCTGATCGTCACCGAGCCCACGGCGCTGCTGGTGACGGTCGGCGTCGCGCCGTTGGCGACGTTGTTGAGCGTGTTGCTGGCGCCATTGCCCTCGAGAGTCGTTCCGCCGCCGAAGAGATTGGTCGATACCAAAGCATCGATGCCGTTGGCGGGCCCAACGATGAGGTCGGGCGTCGTACCGACCGAATAGGTCCCGCCCGATAGGCTGCGGGCGGTGTCGTCAATCGTCAGGGTGTCACTCGAATTGCCGGCGGCCGGTGTCAAAGTGAAGAAAGCGAGGTTATTGCTGGCGGCCGACGTTGCGCTGCCGAGGTTGATTGCCGAGTCGTCGGATCCAAGGTTGATGAAGACGGACGTGAGCGAGCTCGCGTTTACGACGTTTCCTGGGCCTCCCCAATCGGCCGAGAACGCACCGCCGTCGATGCTATATTCCAGGTCGCCGCCGGCTTCGATGACGCTGAACGAGTCAGACCCGCCGCTTTCGTTCACGGTCACGTCGTTTGGGTTTGAGTACGCGAAGGTGTAGGAGAGGAGTGTGCGAGTCTCGAGCGTCTCGACGCCGAACGACCGCTTGGAGCGCTTCTTGCGGGAGCTCGACGTCGCGTGCTGGCTCAAAATGCCTCGGTGAGTCGTGGCTACGGCCATTTGTCGGGTCTCCGATTTTCGGTTGAGGTGTGCGTTCTTCTAAGGTGGCGCGCACGCGGGCAGCAGACCGGGAGAGAACGCGCGCGACCCTGCTGGAGGCGGCCGCCGCGTCGAGGAGTCACACGTCAATGACGAGTTCAATCCGTCCGGCTCGAGACGGGACGCCACGTCTGGGGCGCGGCGATTCGCGCCCGGGTCCCGCCGAAACGCTTCCCTGCCTCGGTTCATGCGCGGGCAAGATCAGCCATCGCGACTCGTTGAACGTGGTGCATGCAGCGAACGATGTGATTCCACGCTCCGGGCAGCTCCCCCAACCGAAGACGACTGGAGCTCTCGGAGCCATTCCGCAAGCCTGATGTCAGTTCCCTCGACACGACCCGGGGCTTCCAATGTAATACAATTTATCATACGTGTAGCCCTGAGAATGAAGACTTTACAAAAATCTTGGCAGTTCGCCTGGGGTGGCTCGAGACACTTGTGTGTTCTCTCAAGCCTCGATCGGCTCGGGACAATTCGGCTGCTGAGTTGACCATCTCTCAGCTAACGAGCAAAGACTACCGGAAGTAGAAACCGCGAACGGCGATAAGACCTGATGGTCATTGCTATTCGGTGAGAGAATAGGCCCTGTCCGCGCTTGGTGCCGCTTGAACTTCTACTGTACATCGGTTATTTAGTAACCCAAATGTTCTTTGAATCGCCTTGTGCATGTCGCACAAGCAGAGGTCGGTCATGCAAAGCAAAATCCAGCCGAATATCGTCAACACAATCGTCCAAGGTGATTGCGTCAAATCGCTGTCCAAGCTTCCAGCAGGATGCGTCGATCTCGTATTCGCGGATCCCCCGTTTAACATAGGGTACGACTACGACGTTTATCACGACAAGAAAGGTCGAGACGAGTATCTCGGATGGGCGCGGAAGTGGGTCGAACAAGTCTTCCGGGTTCTCACGCCGTCGGGAACCTTCTGGCTCGCAATCGGTGATGAATACGCCGCCGAAATGAAGGTACTCTCCCAGGATATCGGTTTCACGATGCGAAGCTGGGTGATCTGGTACTACACATTCGGAGTGAATTGCACTCATAAGTTCACACGATCGCATGCACATCTCTTCTATTTCGTGAGAAACCCGAAAGAGTTTACGTTTGACCGCGACAAGAATCGAATTCCGTCCGCTCGACAGCTCGTCTACAACGACAGCCGCGCTAATCCGCGGGGCCGATTGCCGGACGATACCTGGATCCTCCGCCCGCAAGATCTTGTTGACTGCTTCACGCCTGCTGAGGATACATGGTATTTCCCGCGGGTCGCGGGAACGTTCAGCGAACGTGCCGGGTTTCATGGCTGCCAGATGCCGGAGCAGCTCCTGGGTCGCATTATCCGCATGTGCTCAAAACCCGGCGATCTGGTCGTCGATCCGTTTTCCGGCAGTGCGACCACGCTCGCCGTCGCCAAGAAGTTAGGACGCACCTTCATCGGATTTGAGCTCTCCGCGGAGTACGTCAAGCGAGGTACAGTACGAACGGAGAGCACGCGACCTGGTGACCCGCTCGAAGGCGCAGCCGGAGCCGCTTGTAAGCGCACCGAGCACGCCGAAATCGCCGCGCGACAAACGGAGTAAGAAAACCGTCCCCGTTTCGACCAAGCAAGTCCACGCTCTCGATCTCGAGCTCGTCAACGCTCGACAGCAACTAATCAAAGCTTACGAATCGGTTTACGACGGCTACTCGCTCGACCGCGTCCTCGCCGAACCGGTGCTCGCTTCGGCCCTCGCCAGAAAATGTCAGGAGCTCGGCCTTCCCGGCACTCCGAGGGACTGGAATCATCATCTCATGCGACATCGCAAGGCCGGTAGGCTGTTCGAATTCCAAGCACGAAAACGAACAGAGTTTCCTTGGTCGGTTTGCGACGAATTCCTGTTCGCCAGTGAAATTGCCTGGCGCGAGATGAGCGGTCTCGGCACACTCGACGATATTCTCTGCGATCCGGACCTTGCTCGTCAATTCGATGAGACAGCGCAAGCACTGGCACCTGGATTCACGTCCTTGCAATACCGCTGGGGCGCCCTTACGTTGCGAAAAAGATCCGCAACCGCCAGCGCGTTCGCTCAGAGTTTTTCAAGGAGCTTTCTCTGGCTGCATTCGGGTCGACTGAAAGACTCGGGTCATGGAAGAACGCGAAGAATATCTCGCCCTCGCCGGGACTCTATTTGATTACCGGGAGCTCGCAGAAAATCTATGTTGGCGGGACGTTGGATCTCGAGCGGCGACTGTCCAAGCAATTCGGCGACGCCCAGCTCGAAAGTTGGGAAAAGACACGGGGCGCTTTGTCGATTTCACTCCTGCTGAAACCAGAAGTGAACGACCCAATGGACCTCCTAGGCATGCAGAATCGGTTGATTCAATTGGCGAACCCGAGCCCGATCTTGAATATTCCGGGGGGGCCTGCGGCGGCATGAAAGAGGAGATCCACCAGGCTTTTCATCACGCAAGCCAAGGGTTCTCGCCCGATCGTGTAGTAGCTGATCCCGACTTGAACCGCGCCTATTTGAGCGAATGCGCTCGACTGGGATTAGGCTCGGATGCAGCGACGCTGAACCGGTCCTTGCTTAACCTCAGAAAACGTGGTGCACTTCGCGGCCTGGCTTCTCGACGCACGATTCTGAGAGATCAACCCGACCATCGTTTCGCGGCGGAAATCGCAGCGCGGTTCCTGGAACGAGAGAACGATATTACACTTGATCATATTATCTGTGATCCCCAGTACGCCGAACGATTCGACGAGATAGCGAAGACGATCGCACCGGGGGGGGAATCCTTCGAATACCGATGGGCTGCATTGAACCTGCGAAAGCAGCAACTGCTTAGGCCTGAATTGCTCTCGCGCATTGCGCGACCCAGCAAGGTACTTCAATTCAGAGTTGGGGGGTTGTCGCTGGACGTCGTACCGCAGAGCCCGGGGCTATATCTTTTCTACTCGGATCGGGCGACGCTTTACGTGGGTGAGTGCGAGAATCTTCAGAATCGAATTCGCAAACACATTGATCATTCTGATAACAAAGAGCTGGCGCGATGGCTCTGGGAATTCGGCGACGCATCGCTTAATCTCGAGCTTCAGGTCCTGGACAGATCAATCACTCAACGCATCCGAAGAGCCCTGGAGCTGGAACTCATTCGCTCTCGCTTGCCGGTCTTCAACGTAAAACGGTGACTTTTCGATTTTCGGGCCTACCAACGGCCGTCGCACTGATTTCTTGGTTGGATTTCATGCTCTTGCGCGAGAGCCACAAGTAGGTCAGGCTTTAGCCTGACGATTGCTCATAAATACGTTGGTTTGTAGACTGGCCTTCGCTCAATCCGTTTCAAGTCACGCAATCGAGTGTTCCCATCATGAAAGACCTGGCAATCTCTCTCGAAAACCGCCCTGGCGCTCTCGCCGCCATGGGCGAGGCCCTGGGCCGCGCCGGGGTGAGTATCGAGGGCGGCGGCGCCTGGGTCACCGCAGGCACAGGCATCGCGCATTTCCTCTTCGAAGACGGTACGGCCGCGCGCAGGCGCTCGAAGCCGCGGGCATCCGGGTTGTCGCCGAGCGGGAAGTCCTCGTTCAGCGACTCAAGCAGGACGTCCCCGGCCAGCTCGGTTTGCTCACACGCCGGATGGCGGAGGCGGGCGTGAACATCGAGGTTCTCTACAACGATCACAACCACCAGTTGATTTTGGTCGTCGACGACATCACACGTGGAAGGGCGGTCTCCGAAGGGTGGACCAACGAACGGTGATCGCAAAACCGTCGGCCTGGTGGCTCTGGCTCCTGCTCACCCTCGCCTGGTGTGCCCTCATCGCGGGCACGTCGAGTACGGTCGTGCTGCCTCACGATTTTTTCGCGTGGGTTGCTTCACGAGTGTTCACGAACGAGACAGCGTTTCGCGCTTTTGCCGTCTTCTGGAAGTTCAGTTGGTTCGTGATCGTCAAAGGGTGGCATGCCGCTGAGTTCGCCATTCTGTTCACGGTCTTGCTGCTGACGCTGAATCGCTGGTTGGAACCGCGGCCAATGCGAAACATCGTTGTGGCGACCGTTCTCTGCCTTCTCTTCGCCGTTTCGGACGAATACCACCAAACATTCGTTCCCGGCCGTGGCGGCACGCTCAGCGATGTGGCAATCGACGGCTTGGGGATCAGTACGGCGGCGTTGATCGCCTGGCGCAGGCAACGCTATCTGAGGTAGGCGGGCAGCAGAGTTGGTGACAGGAGCGGGCAACGGTTTGTTCAAACATGATTTACCGGTAGGCGCCCCAGCAGAATTGGCCTCGTCCCCAATCCAAGGTTTTCATTGCGAGGCCGAGGGCTCCGTGTCACTATGAGCGCAGGGGGTCGCGTATTTTGACCTCACCCAGATCTTCGCCGGACACCCGGAGGCGATCTATTACGACGACTGCTGCCATTTCAACCAGGCTGGAATTGATCTCGTTTCGCAAGCAATTGCAAAATCGATACTTACGAAGAGCCCGGCTGCGATTGACAGATCGTGGCCAAAGCAGTAGCGTTCCTCGGCCGATATCTCCAAGGAGGGAGATTGTGCGCGAAGGGGCTCACCTCGAGCGCCTTGGGGCCCAGGCGTCAAAGGAGTGATCGCCGATGAGTGTCACGCTCAAATCCGTCGCGGTTCCCGTGCTTGACCTGAAGGCACAGTACGAGACGATTCGCGACGAGATCGAGCCCGTGGTTCGCGACCTGTTCGAAAGCCAGATGTTCGTGATGGGTCCTCAGGTCGCCGCGCTCGAGGCCGAGATCGCCGCGCTTTGCGGTGCACGGCGAGGCATCGGCTGCGCATCCGGCACGGACGCCCTGCTCTTGCCTTTGATGGCCGCCAGCATCGGGGCGGGTGATGAGGTGATCACGTCGCCGTACTCATTCTTCGCCACCGCCGGATCGATCTGGCGCACCGGCGCGAAGCCCGTTTTCGTCGACATCGAACCGGATACCTACAACATCGATCCCGCGCAGATCGAAGCGGCCATCACGCCCCGCACCCGCGCAATCATTCCGGTGCATCTCTACGGTCAGATGGCCGACATGGGCCCGATCAATCAGATCGCCAAGAAGCACGGGCTCTTTGTCGTGGAAGACGCGGCTCAGGCGATCGGAGCCCGCTACCACGAACATCCCTCGGGAAGTCTTGGTCATGTCGGAGCATTCAGTTTCTATCCATCCAAGAACCTCGGGGCCTTCGGCGACGCGGGGATGATGGTCACGAACGAAACCGAGCTCGGCCGTTTACTGGCGAGGCTGCGCGTACACGGGATGGAGCCCAAATACTATCATCATGAAGTCGGCTTCAACTCGCGGCTTGATGCCCTGCAAGCCGCCGTGCTGCGCGTGAAGCTGCGCCACCTCGAGGAGTGGACGAACGGGCGCCGCGAGGTCGCTGCACGGTACCAGACGCTCTTCGACAACCAAGGCCTCACCGGCATGATCAGCCTGCCTCGAGAGCGAGACGGGTATTACCACGTCTACAACCAGTTTGTCATACGCGTTCCCGCCTCCATCCGCGACGGGCTTCGCGAACACCTTTCGGCCCGCCAGATCGGCACGGAAATCTACTACCCGATCCCGCTGCACCTGCAGCCGTGCTTCAGTGCCCTGGGCCACAACTCCGGTGATTTCCCGAGTGCGGAAGCGGCCGCCCGCGAAACCATCGCGCTGCCAATTTATCCGGAGCTCTCTCCAGAGCAACTGACCTTCGTCGTCGGCTCGATCCGGCAGTTTGTCGATTCGCACGCCCAGCACGCGACGCCGACCAAAGCGGCCTGAGCCGGGCGATTGCACTGCCGAATCCACCTCTGGGCCAGGGTTGCGCGCCATGCCCGGCCGGCTCACTCGGTCTTCTCTTGCCCGGAGCTCAGCTTGCGGATGCGGCGGGGGATGAATCCGTCGATCAGCAAGGAAAGCGCTTCCGTGTGCACACGCGAGACGTGTGAGCTCGAGCAGCTCAGAAGGCGGCTCACGTCTTCCTGGCTCTTGCCGCCCAGGTAGATCAGACGACAGACCACGGCGTGCATTGGCGGCAAGCGGTGCAACCACCGCTCAACGGCTTCGATTGACTCGAAGTCTGTGCCAAGCGGCTTGTCGTGGTTGATCCCCAGCACCCGTCCGTGTTCCTCCGCTTCCCGGAAAAGTCGCTGAAACGAAGGACGGAGGGATTTGTTACCCCGCCAGTTCTCCGAGAGCAGAAACCGCATGTAATCGCGCAGCGCGCCCCGGATCCGGTGGCGTGCAAAGGTCGCGAAATTCACCTTCCGGTAGGGGTCAAACGTCCGCGCGGCTTCGACGAGCGCCATGTAGGCCGTCGATTTTAACTCCTCGCGCTCGAACTGCCGGCGCGACGCGAAGGCTCTGGCCAGTGATTCCGCCATCGGCAGGTAGCGAGTCGCCAGTCCACGCTGGTCATCATTCAGGCCGGTTTGAATTCCGCGGCGGCTCGGGTGCATCGGACGGGGCCATGAATCAGCGTTGGACCGATCTGCCCCGTCCACGCGCCGCTCGAGCCCACGCGGCCCGTTCGTCCCGGGGCATGACCTCGCGTCATTTCTCGATGGCCCTTCATTCCGAGACCGCTTTTTACCCACATTCCACCTCGGAGAGTCTTGTGGCGAAGTAGCGACGGCGAACACCGATCTGATGCCGAGCCTGGCTCGAGAGAAATCTTCGGGAGCGGCAAGTCTGAGCGTAACCGGCGAAGGATCACCGATCCCCGGTTGCCGGCTAGCGCCGCTTCCGTGACTTGAGCCGGCCACCTCCGGGTTTCTTGGGTCTCGGCTTCGGTAGGTCGTACGGCTCTGCGATCCGATGGTGTTCATAGACTCGCTTGATTTCCTGGTTGAAATAAGTGCCGTGGGACGCAGCGCTTAACAGGCCGCGATGCACCTCTGGAGGCACGAAGTAGTAAAGGTAGATGGCACCGCTTTTGAACAGAATTTCCAGCGTCCGCAACGACGCGTCGTAGCCGACCTCGGCTATCACACTCGAGACCACCGGTTCCATTTCCATTCTTGACCTCTGCGAACTACCGTTCGGTCGGTTGCAAGTAGGATCGTTCTCGTCCCAGGCCCGATCCATCCATCCCGGCGGGCGCGGACCAGAGATCCACGGCCCAGGAAGCGAGCGCTCGCGCGGCCACGGCCTGCGCCGGTCTGGACAGCCGCTTTCGACCACGAAAGAATCAACGACGCCCCGATGGCGGCCCGGGCCCGCGGGAGCAGTTGACCCACTCGCGCGCCCCGGCCGCATCCCGTATCATCAATTAAACTCCCGTAGCGAAATACTTAATCGGGTTTTCTTTAGCGATCCTTGACAAGAAAACTCCTTCATGAGGGATAATATTCTGTATGCGGTCGCATTTTTATTCTGCATACGAAAGTATTCTGCATTATGCTCCATGTCTCATGCGTTCTAGGGATATAATAAATGCGGCGGCGAATTGAATCGAGGAGCGTGCGAAAGGCCGGTCAGCAGCGCGAGCGATTGCCTGCACCTGGGGCAACGGGTGAAGTCTCGCGCGATGCGGATTTCGCGTGGGTTGCTGGAGTGCGAGAGCGGCTTTTGCTCTGGTATGGCGAGTCGGGGCGAAAATTGCCGTGGCGGGCGAGCCGGGATGCGTATCGGATCCTCGTCTCGGAGATGATGCTGGTTCAGACGACGGTCGCCGCGGTCGTTACTTATTTCGAGCGATTCATGGCGCAGCTTTCCCGATGCAGCCACTCTGGCCGAAGCGGACGAAGCCGAGGTCGTCAAGGCGTGGGAGGGATTAGGCTATTACCGCCGCGCCCGGCAGCTTCATGCGGCCGCGCGAACGATCGTGCGTGAGCACGGAGGCGTGATGCCCGGCGATCCGGCGGCGATCCGCGCCTTGCCGGGGGTGGGCCGCTATATCGCCGGCGCGATTCTCTCGTTTGCGATGGATCGGGCCGAGCCGATCGTCGAGGCGAACAGCCAGCGCGTGCTGGCACGGCTACTGGCCGTGCGTGAGGACATCAAGGTCGCATCGACGAAAGAACGGCTGTGGCAGGCAGCCTCGCGCCTGGTGCCGCCGGAAAACGCCGGTGCCTTCAACCAGGCGCTCATGGATCTGGGTGCTCTGGTGTGCACGCCGCGCGAGCCGGGCTGCCTGGTTTGCCCGTTGTCGCCGCTCTGCCAGGCACGGCAGCTTGGCGTGCAAGACCGGCTGCCCGTATCGCGCCCGAAGGCCCCTCCGCTTCAGGTGACGGAGGCCGCGGTGGTTCTGGTGCGCAACGGTCGGGTCTTGATTCTCGAGCGCGGGCCGGGAGGATTGTGGGAGCGTTTCTGGGAATTCCCCACCGTGCACCTCGAAGGAGTCAACCCGGCCGGCAGGCCGCCGGGCCACGCTGGCGATCTGCAGGAACCGATCAAACACTTGACGGGGATCACGGCCCGGATTGGACCGCCCGCGAAGACGATCGCCTACAGCGTCACCAAGCACCGGGTGAAGCTGATCGCGCACCTGGCCCGAGCGCGGGCGGGCGATCTCAGGGCGGGGCCTGCCTTCCTGGACGCTCGCTGGGTCGAGCCCGGGCGGCTGGGCGACTACACCTTCAGCTCGCCGAGCCGCCGCTTGATCGCATGGCTCGCGTCGTCGTCAGAATTCCATGCGCTCGAACGCCTTGATTCCGATTCGTAGGGGAACGACCGTCCCCAGCACACCGATCAAGAGGCTGATCACCATGGCGATCGAGAGGCCTGCTCGAATTCCGCCGTGCGAGAGTGCCAGGCTGGTCGCGCTGGGATATTCGATGCTCAGGTAGTAAAGATGGCAAGGAATTGCCATCGCGGTGACGATGGCGAATATGTAGACCAGGCTCACCAGCAGGTTGAGGGTGCCGCCGAAGCCGACGGCGATCTTGGACGGGTCGGTCTCGCGCAGGTTGGGCAGTCGCGCGCCCAGCCCGACGCTGATGCCGGAGAGACCAGCGCAGAGCACGGCGACCATCGCGAGATGGAGCGCGATCATCACCGGGCCCATGCCGAGCATCAAGTCGCTCAGGAACACGAGTCCCTCGGTTGCCAGGAGCGAGATCCCGACCGAGAACGCAAACTTGCCCCAGAGGATTTGCTTGCGACCGAGTGGCAGGAGGCCGAGGACCCAGAAATTCCGGCCCTCGAGTGAAAGGAGCGGGAAGATGAAGCGGCTGGTGAACGTCGAGAGGATGAGCGCCGTGACCGAAAGGTTCAAGAAGCTGACCATGTTGCGCCATGACGGGCTCTGAATGCCGTAGCCGAGGCGGGGGATGTTGAGGAAATAGAACGCGAGGAGCCCGAAGAAGATGAGAAACTGGGACCATTGGGCCGGGTCGCGGCAGAAAGTGCGGAGGTCTTTGAGGAGGAGCAAGCGAATCGGGCCGGGGACGAAGAAGAAGAGGCGGTGGAAAACCTCGTCGATGGCGTGGAACCAGATGTGCCGCCGGCTGCTCCTGCTTCCCTGCACGCGGCAGTAGCCGCGGAAGTAAAGGTCGCGCGCCACCGCCGCGGCCGCCAGGTAGGCCAGGGCGGCGTGAGCCGAGAGCACCATGAGGTAATAGCCCGACCGCGACCATTCGCCGCGTGCCGAGGCCAGCAGCCCGGCCGACATCCAACGGCTGGGCCAGAGCGGGTTCTGACAGAAGGCCAGCCGGTTCTGGATGTTTCCCAGCCAGTCGCTGGTGAGCGTATCGCCGGGTGTGCGCCAGAGGCGAACGGCCAGCGCGATGAACAGGCCCACGATCGTGATGATGCCGGCGGCCAGCACGCCCTTCTGCCGCCTGGGAAAGACGTTGGCCACGATGATGGCGACGCTCGCCCCCAAGCTGCCGGCGATCAAGACGAACATGAGCAGGTAGATCACGAACATGGCGTAAAAGGCGGCCGGCGCTTTGGTCGTGAGCCCGTAGGCCGCCATCAGCGGCGATCCCAGCAGAAAGAAGCCCCAGCTCGAGATGGCCACCGATTCGGCAAACTTGTAGGCGAAGATCCGGTCGGTGGTGGCCGGCGTGGAGAGCAGGAACGTTCCTTCCCTTGAATGGAAGAGCCCCGTGTAGGTGATGATTCCCGTCGAGAAGAACAGCATGATCGAGATCGACAGGAAGAACATGCTGAACAAGTACTCGAACATCGTGCGGAAAAGCTCGTCGGCGAGCCCGATGAACTCGAAACCACCGCGAAAGAGCGCGAAGAGCCCGAGCCAGAAGATGAGGCTGCAGATGAGGATCATCGAGAGCCTCAGCCGCGAGCCCGAAAGGAGCGAAGCGACCGTGTTGCGGGTCAATCGCCAGCGCAGCCAGCGTAGCGCGCGGGCCGTTTGCACCGCGGTGACCGGCGTGGCTGCTAACCCCTGGGAGTTGGTGACAGCAAGGCTCATGGCTCTGTTCCGGCAAGTTCTCTGGCCGACGCCCCAGCTTCCTGAGTGCGGTTGTCTCCGGTGAGCTTCAAGAAGAGCTCTTCGAGCGGCCCGCGGTGCTGCAACTGCATGCGAAGCTCCTCGAGCGTGCCGACGGCCAGCATCCGGCCGTGATCGACGATGCCGATGCGGTCCGCCAGCTCTTCCGCGATCGCCAGCAGGTGGGTTGACATCAAGACCGTACAACCCGACCGGGCCTGGGAGATGAACAGGTCCTTGACGATGCGTGCGCTGCGCGGGTCCAGACCGACGAGCGGCTCGTCGACGACCAGGACTTTGGGCTCGTGGACCAGTGCCGACGCAAACACCACGCGCTGCTTCATCCCTTGCGAGTAAGTCTCGCACAGCTCGTCGGCGTAATCGCTCATCTCGAAGGTTTCGACGAGCTCTTCAATCCGGCGGGCTGACTCGTGTCGCTCGAGCCCGTACATATCCACCACGAATTTGAGGAATTCGCGTCCGGTGAGCTTGTCGTAGAGATAGGGCTGGTCAGGGACGTAGCCGACCAGTTGCCGCGCTTGCTGGCTCGAGGCGTCGAAGCCTCCTACCCGCACCGTCCCGCTGTTGGGCGAGAGAAGCCCGCAGATCATCTTGATCGTTGTCGTCTTGCCCGCGCCGTTGGGGCCCAGAAACGCGAAAAGCTCGCCCGGCCGGACCTGGAGGTCGAGCTGGTCGACGGCGCACTTGGTGCCGAACCGCTTGGTCACGTCGCGTAGTTCGATCATTTGCCTGCGATTCCCGGTCTGGGGGCCGTGAGAGGGCTGCCCTCCGACTCGCCCCGGCGCTCGAGCACCAGCCTTACGAATGGAAATGGTATCTCCTGGCGCAAGATCATGCCGTCGGTGCGCACCCACGTCTTCATCGAAAAGGGAGACGTTCGGTGCACGACCTCAAACGTGGTGACCGGATTGCCGTCCCAGTTAATCAAACCACGACGTACGACATCGACTCGAACCGACTCAACCTGACCGGTAATCGGGTTGATGACCTTCGATTCCCATCGCTGGCCCACGTGCAGCCCGGGCAGCTTGTCCTGCGGCCCGAGCACGTCACTGACCACGCTGCGCGGCTCATAATCAAATGAGAGGTTCCGTTTGAGAAACTCAAGCTTTGCGTCCGAGACGATCTCCATTTTCTTGCCCTTGAGCTTCCCGGTCACTTTGAGCAGCAACTCGTTCCGCTCCTTGTCTGTGACGGTGAGATTGAAGGAGCTCAAATTGCCGGAATGGTCCACAAGATACAGGCTCTCGACTCCCACGCGCGTGCTCGGTCTGTTTCCAAAAGCAGTCCCCCGGAACAAGCCGCCGGCGTCGAGCTCGACGTGGTTCGTGAGCTGCATGAAGCCGTCCGGGCGCCGCGACGAGGCCGTGATCGATTCTCCCACGGTCCGGGGTACGTCCGGGTGTCGCGGGTCGTCCACGACTTGAATGCTCCACCGCACGGGCCGGCTCGAATCTCCGGCCAGGGCAATCGCTCTCAAATCGGGCGCGTAGCCCTGAGTCAGCTCGGGCAGGACGTCCCAGGTCAAGAGCAGGAACGCGGCGATCGACCAGTAAATCAAGATCGCCAGCGAGACGAATCGCGATGGCATGTCGGGTGCGCTCCGTTTTCGTCAATACGTTTAATGTATGCTATGTGGATCGAGCGGTTCAGAACAATGGCCCAATTGACCTCTCCGAACGAATTCGATCGCCTACCCGTAGAAAGTGAGTCGGCCATGCTCGCATGGACGGCGTGGTGTTTTCGTTGACTCCTTACAACAGTTGGCGGGCTGATCTGGTCAAGACGGACGGGAATAGCGGAAAATCCGCATCATGGGGCTCCCTGAACGGCAGCCCGGGTTGACCATAATGGCGGATGGTCGTATCCTTCACGTACGGATAGGCCACCTCTCTGCACAGGATTCCTCGGTCCGCAACCTGGCTCGACGCCCCCGAGCGCTGGTCCTTTACCGCCCTTGCGTCCCATTCACTCACGGATCGGGATGTCCAATGCACAAGACCACGAAGAAGAGGCTCTTCCGCGCTGGGTTCGGCCTCTGTGCGCTTGCCGCGATCCCCGTTGGCGCCTGGTTCTCGCTGACGTACGAGCCCTCCTATTATCGTGCAATCGTCGGTCTGTCTCGCGAACAGCGCGCTGGCCGCGCCAAGAAGTTCGTGGCCCAGAGCCTCCAGCTCCGCAACGATATCTGCAACGAACCAAGCTGGGAGGCCGTCTTCACCGACCAGGAGGTCAACGCCTGGCTGGCCGAAGATCTGGTCATGCACTTCGCCGACCGGCTCCCGCCGGAAGTGCACGAACCCCGTCTGCTGTTCGAGCCCGACCACATCATCCTGGCCTTCCAGTTGCGCCAGGGGGCCGTCCAATCGGTCATCACCGTCGTCGCTCGCCCCCGAGTGCCCGGCGGGAACACCATCGAGCTGACGCTCGAGAAGATCCGCGCGGGCATTCTCCCCGTTCCAGCCGACCATATCCTCGACCGGATCATCGAGTATGCACGCAGCCATGGGATTGACGCTGAATGGGCTCGAAAGGAAGGATATCCCGTGGTCCTCATGCGGTATACGCCCCACAACGAGCGAGAGGACGTCCAGCTCGAGGAACTTCAAATTCGCGACCATCAAATCCGGCTCGCCGGACGGTCGGACCTGGCCAAAGGCGCGTTCACCCGGCCGACCCTTCCGTCCTGGAAAGTGCTTCAGTCGAAATTCCCGGCCCGGAAGACCCACGAGGCCCTGGCGCCGGAGCCTGCCCCCGAGCTTCGCAGATCGACCTCGCCGACGAGCTGATCTCCGAAAATCTCCACGCGCACGTGGTCGTCTGACCACTCGATTACCCGGTATCTTCCCGCGTCAACCCGTCGCACCCATCCCCGATCGCCACCAACCTCTCCTTCGTACTCGAGAGAGATCGTGCGATGGTCCCCCAGCGCCCTTGCGGAAAGATCTCGCCCCCCGACAATCGGCTCATCGATTGCCCAGGTGCGCAAGTAATCGCCCGACTCAAGCATGAAGTCCCAGTGAACCCCATTCCAGTTGTGTTCAAGCACGACGAAGCGCGGCATCGGCACTCCCGATTTGGCGAAAGATTGAATTTGTTGGCATCACCCGACGACACCGAGACCAGTTCTGATCTTCCAGTCCCTGTTGGATTTGCAGCACGACGCTTCCGTCTTTTGCCCACCGCCGCGCATGCCAAAAAGTGCCACAGAGTCGCAGTCTCTCAGAGTAATTCGAGCAGTTGTACACAGGTGTAAATTGTAACTGTCACTCAAGCGACCCACTACGGGCACGTCCTGGCGAGTCGAAAGCCATAGAAGGGCGAGCGGATCGACGGTGAAACCCGGTAGCGAAATGATGTGCGCACGAACGCCGAGAGGAAGTTGAACGAACCGCCCCGCAGAATGCGAGGCTCGCGCTCGTTCAGTTGTGAAAGAACGTTGCTGTCTTCGCTGGGTTCCTTTCCATTTCCCACCTGATAGGGAGCGTACACGTCCTGGCACCATTCGGAAACATTTCCCAGCATGTCGAACAATCCCAGATCATTGGGCTGAAGCCCGCCGCACGGCCACGCCCTTTCCTCGGAATTCAGGTTATACCAGGTATACTGCGCCAGGACGCGCATTAGACCCTCCGTGATAGCGGTTCGTGACCGCTCCGGCCCGGCACCCGTACTCCCACTCCGCCTCCGTTGGCAGCCGGTACCCGCCACGATTGAGTGAGTCGGCGAAATTCGTCATGCCTGGGCCGAATTCACCCGCCGCGTTTGGCGCGTAGCATTCCCGCAGGCCCTCTCGCCGGCTGAGCCAGTTGCAATACGCAGCCGCGTCATACCAGGACGTTCGATTCATCGGACCAGTCGGTTCAGGGCTGTTGCGATCGAGTGCCGAACCTGAAAACTGCGGATTCTCTCGGCGCAACCGCGAATTCTCCTCGAGGAAGCGATAGAATTGAGCGACCGTCACCTCCTTCATGCCCAGCGCGAACCGCCGTCCGATTCGCCTCCGATGCGATTGCTCATCCTGCTCCCGCGGCGACGCCGATGGCGGTGTTCCCATGGTGAATTCAACCGGCGCCTCGACAATCGACAGCGTTTGCCCCTCGCAATTCAAATACCACCGCCGCTTATCCCAATCCTTGATCGTCTTGAGCTCGGCCTCGACACGCTCGATCGCATCCCCCTGGTTCCATTGGCGAAGCGTCCATTCCGTCGCGCCGTGGATGCCCGCATCGGGATCGTCGCGATAGCCCTCGAGCAGCTTCGCGACGATCGGTCCGCGCACCTCCGTGGCAATCGCGCCCCCGTCGTACTTGCCAAGCGCCAGGATCAGACTCCTGCGCACCGACGTCTCGGGATGGAAAAGAATGCTGTCCATGAGCGAGCCGCCGTTGCCCGGAGACTCATCCGCCGCGGTGGGCATGTTCAATAGCGCTGTCACGAGCGTCGCGGGATTGGCTCCCAGCGGCTTCAGTCTATCGACGATATAGCTCCGCACGCTCGGGTCTCCGCGCTGGCAGAGCATCGGCCAGAGCCCCTCGGGCCGCCCCAGGCGCAGCAGAGTCACCGCCGCGTTCGCCTGCGCCGGGCAAGCCTGTCCCGTGCATCATCCGTCGTCCCGGACGCCGGCCGCTTCGCCAGCGCGGCTTCCATCAAACTCAACACCTGCTCTCGATGCGGTAAGAGCCTTTCGAATAGCACAGCAAACGGTTTTTCGTCCGAGTCCAGCAAGAGGTCCGCCAGCACGTCCGGCCGGTCGGCGGCGTAGTCCGCCAGAATGTTGCTCGCCAGCGATCGTTCCGATTCCGCACGCTTCTTGTCCCGGAACGTTAACGACAATGAGGCAAGGAGTTTCGCGCTGATCGGTCGCAGGGTCTCAACCAGTGCCGCATAATGACTCGGGTTCGAAACCACCGATAAGAGCAGCCGCTCGGCGATGAACGCCGCCGCCGCGTCCCATCGCGAGTCCGATCGAGCTGCGTCATAGTTGGCCACGGCGCACGCCGCCGCGAAGCGTTAAGCGGGGTCAGCCTTGGGATCTTCGAGCAACGCCCAGAGAGTAGCAGCCAGGCTCGGATAGAATCGCTCGAGCGCGTTACGGATGACCCTCGATTCGGCCGGGTCGGCTTTGATCAGCCTCCCGTACAAGTAATCGAGCTGGCTCCCGTCGACCGGCAAGAGTGCCAGGCTCGCGTTCAGGTGTGCCTTCGTGTCGTCGGCATTTTCTCGAGCCAGCCGCGCCAGCCGCGGGTTGGCCCAGCGGCGGTACCCCGCCAACTGGCTGACGAGTCGTGGCACGTCGTTCGTCTCCGCGGTTGCGATGGATTCGACGATCGCCGTGGCCCGAAGTGTCGCGTACCCCACAATGCCGCCCCAGGCCGTGACCGAGATCAATCCCGCACCGATCAGCAGCGTCACTCCGTACATGCGCCCCGCCCGGCTCATCATTCGCCGCTGGGTGTCGGTCCAATCCCGGCGGCGGGTCCACAATCGGATCCTCACCCAGTCCGACGGACTCGGCAGATGACGGGTCTCCGGCCTCGCCGTCCACAACGAAGCCAGCTCTCCCAGCCGCAGCTCGGCCCGCCCCCGAGCCGTCTCCCGCTGCTTGCGCGTCAACCACTCCTTGAGCGAGTGAACCAGGTAGTCGTGCGTGAGCTGGTAGAACCGCTCGGGCTCGGGCTGGTTCGCGCGCACCTCCTCGGCCGGTCGTTCGGACTCGGTCGGAGTAATCAAGCGCAGGTCGCGGTCGAGCACATGAATCAGCTCTTCGAAATCCCGGGGACGGGACGCATAGCCTGACACGTCGCGGAGCTCGCTTTCGGGCCGCATCTGGCCCTTGATGTCCGTGCCGCTGGGAGGGAGCAGAGCCTTGAGCACCGCTCGCACCGCTTTGATATGGGTCCGATGCAGCGGATTGGCCGTGGGCGAAACAAACGTCTCCTCAAGAAATGTGACGCCCACCCCCTCCGTGCCCCCCACCTCCCGCAATGTCGCCGTCGTCCACGTCTTTCCCTTGATCATGTCTGATAGCAGCGATAGCCGCACCGAGATCACCTTGCCATCCTGCGAGAGCCCTCCGACGGCTTGATCGAGGAACGCTCCTTGGTCCTTCGATTCCTCTCGTTCGCGCTCGGGCCATTTGCCGTAGGCTCGACCAAAAGCGCGCAAGACCTTACGGGCATGCTGGAGGTCGAAGAGATCGACCAGCGCAATGTTTTGATCGGGTACAAGGTCGATCTCCAGATCGCGCATGAACCGGCTCACCGCAAGCCAGAAATCATCGCGCACCATCACGATCGCCTGGAGATGCTCGCCGTCGCACTGTCTCAGAGCGGCAACCAGATCCCGGCTCGTCTCGTTTCCCTTGGCGAAAAGCCATTGCTCGAACTGGTCGAGGATGATCACCAGCTTCTGGCCCGGAGGCAACATCCGCCCGCGACGCAGCTCCGCGAGCGCATCCAAAAGGTCCGCGGCAGCGGATAGCCGCGGACAAACTTTGTGCAGGCTTCGAAGCAGCCTGATCTCGGTCCCCTCTGGCGTTGCCTCGATGTATGCCGGCACGATGTGCGCGGCCAGACGAGGGATCAGTCCAGCCTTCACCAGTGACGACTTGCCACAGCCGGAGGGCCCGTAGATCAACCCGACCTTGAACGTCCCGTCCGGGTCGATCGACTCGATCCGCGTCTTCCAGAATCTCAGGCCGTCGGGCAATCCGTCGCGATCGCGTGGCCCTGGAAGCAGCTCGATGAAAAAATCCGCGTCACAGGCGTCAAACGACCGCAGCCCCTGGGGCACGACCTTCAGCGGCCCTTCCCACGGGCCGACGAGGGCGCCACGCTCAATACTCGCTTGCGAGACCAGTGCCGACGCGGTATTCGATTGAATCACGTGACCTCCTTGGCCGGAGCCCGAGCCCGAACCCGAGCCAACTAGCCCGACATTGCTGCCGATCGCCGGACCGCGCACCTGGCTTTCTTTTTCCGTTGCCACGAACGCCAATAAGTCCTCCGCCATGTCGCTCGCCGTGCTGTACCGCTCCGAAGCACGCTTCGAAAGTGCCTTTAGACAGATCCGGTCGAGCTCCCGGGGAAGACGGTCGTGTAGCTGCCGCAGCGGGCGAGTTTCGGCGCTCACGATCTGGTCCATGACCTCGGTCGCTGACTCGCCCCGGAACGGCCGTTGCCCCGAAAGCAGCTCGTAGAAAACGACGCCCAGGCTAAAGATGTCCGACCGGCCGTCGACACGATGCCCCTCGCCCCTGGCCTGTTCGGGGCTCATGTAACTAGGCGTCCCGATCCGTTTCGCACCCTTGCCGTAATCTTCGTCCCGCAAGGCTATCCCGAAGTCGGCCACGCAAGGTTGCCCTGTGCTGTCGAGCAGGATGTTCGCCGGCTTGATGTCGCGGTGCACAAGTCCACGAGTATGCGCGTGGTGCAAGGCAAGCGCGATCTTGGCCACCAGATCCGCCGTCTCGACGTACGGTACCCGGTTGCCTGTCGCCTTGAATGCGCGATCAATATCATCTATATATTTTGATATTATATAGTACAGACCATCGTCGCTGCGTCCCACATCATAGACTGGCACGATGTTGGGATGGTCCAATCTGGCCAGTATGCGAGCCTCGGCCAGATACGAGTCGATTTCGACCTGGGTGGAAATCCGTTCCGGGTTAGGAATCTTGATCGCCACCGCGCGATCGAGGTCGTCGTCTCGCCCGAGGAAGACTCGCCCGTACGACCCCCTGCCTAGCTCCATGACCACCCGAGAACGGCCGATCGAGGGCGGCATCGCCTCTTCCGGCAGTTCGGAGCAAGCGTGAATGCCATCGTCACTTGTCTCCGCTATGCCGACACGTTCGCCCTCGGGAAGACCCGCCGGCCCATCGACCGCGCGAGTGTCATTCATTCCAGGTTGATCTGCCATCGGAAAATCGCCCCAGCGATGGACATACACCTTCCCCGTGCACCGCAATCACCAGGCAACCAGCCCGATCTCTCGGCTGCCGCTGAGATCAATAGCTACTCGCATCAACAACCTCACCCTGGTCTTTCGACCCCAGCGCCCAGAGCGCCTGCTGGTTGATGCTGTCCTTGAGAAACCGCACCGAGCCGTCGCACATCGCGCAATTGGCCCCACCGGGGTGGAAGCTCGCGGCGCCCCACATACCCGGCTGGATCGTGTTGCTCGCCGCCGAAGACGTATTACAATTCGGGTTCTTCGGGTTCGGCGGCATGAGCAAGTTGCCCAGAGTCACGCCGGGAAAGTCGAAAGCCCAGGTCTCTCCCAGCGCACTGGTGTGATTCGTGCGTGCCACCGCCAGGCCCGCAGTGCACTGATCGACCCATGCCGCGAAGCTGCTCACGAGATCGGGATTCGGCATCGTGAGCGTCCCGTCGTTCCGCGCTGTTCCGGCGGGGAAAGCACCGATGAACACGATATCCGATGGAATCGAGATCACACTCGGCGAGCCGGTGCCGGTTTTCCACTCGCAGAAACCAATCGTATTCGTCGTGCCGTCACGGATGCTGCTGATGCCGCAGACCCGGCCCAGCGAACCGACGTAGTAGAAAGGTCCGTTCGGCGGTCCGCCCGTCAGTTGGGCCGAAAACTCCATGCTCGAGCCGAGGCTGGCGAAGTAATTGTTACCCGTGGCGCCAAAGCTGGACAGCGGCGCCGAGCGCTCGACATCAACCACGACGGCGGCGCACACGAAGGGCAGAGGAATGTGTTCACCCGCGTGACGACGGCCGTCGCGTTCGCGTACTGGCCGTTGTATGAGGTGTCGTCGATCACGCCCACGTTGAAATTGAGCGCGTCGTAGATCGGCTGTTGTTCCACGTAGGCAAGCAGCCGGCAATGGGCGCTCCCCCCCGAAAAGCTCAGGCCGTTGTTGGGAAGGATGGGGAACCCCCCCGGCGGCAAGCAGTCGTTCACCTGGTGGTAGTTGTGAATCGCCAAACCAATCTGCTTCAAGTTATTCACGCAAGAAATTCGCCGCGCCGCCTCCCGCGCTGCTTGCACCGCCGGCAAGAGCAGCGCGACCAGGACCGCGATGATCGAGATCACCACGAGGAGCTCGATCAGCGTGAACCCCTCGTTCGATTTCGATCGCCTCGTGACCCTCCGCGCGATGAATCTGCTATCGATCGCCTTGACGTTCATTCGTGCCTCCCGCAGATTTGCTGTCCCAGCGTGATTCTGCTTGCCGAATACCCCTGCGCGCGCCGATTCCGCGGACAAGCGAAATGGCGAATTTCGAAAAAAAACGGACCGGCACCCGCCCCAACACCCTTTGGCCTGCCGGCTTCGACGGCTGTTACCCCCTGGCGACGTAGTGACACTCGGTCTTATCATCGAGACGCGACTTTGTCTCGAGCGGCGCAGCCCGGCCGCGATGGCACGATCCGAAAACGGCACCACATTCTTTCCGCCGGCATGTCCGTGATCGGCCGCGGTGCGCAGGGTAATGCTTGGGAGGGTTTCATGCGCGTGGCCAAGAACGACGAGACAGCCAGGCTGATCGAACGGCTCCAGGACGGTGATCGGACCGCGGCGGCTGACCTGCTCTCGCGGCAAAGAGAGCGGCTGCGGCGGATGATTGATCTTCGGCTGGACTTCCGGCTCCAAGGGCGGTTGGATACCTCCGATGTGCTTCAGGAAGCCATGCTCGACATCGCAGCCCGTCTGGACGACTATCTCAAAGACCCGAATGTGCCTTTCTTCCTCTGGATGCGCCAGATCGCCGGGGAGCGGCTGACGCGACTGCATCGGCATCACCTGGGAGTCAAGATGCGCGACGCCGGCCGCGACGTCTCGCTCTACCGCGGCGCCGTCCCCGCGGCCAGCTCATTCGCCCTGGCGTCGATGTTACTCGGCAAGCTTACCTCGCCGCCGCAGGCCGCGGTCCGCGCCGAGCGTCGCCTCCGCGTCCAGCAGGCACTCGACGCCCTTGATTCGACCGACCGTGAAGTCCTGGCGCTGAGGCATTTCGAACAGCTCTCGCCGGCCGAGGCCGCACTCGTGCTGGGCCTCAAGCCCGACGCCGCCTCCAAGCGATACGTCCGCGCGCTCCTCAAGGTCAAGAAACTACTCGCCGACATGCCCGGCGGACTTGAGGCTCTCTAACATGGACGCAATTGATCCACGGCCTGATCCCTCTTCCGCTTCCGACGACGGCCGGTATGCCTTGCTCGATCGCTTGGCGGCCGAGTTCGCCCAGAGGCACCGCGCCGGCGATCGGCCGTCCGTCCAGGAATATGTCGAGCAACACCCCGAGCTGGCCGGCGAGATTCGCGAAATGTTCGCGGCGATGGTCCAGATCGAGCTGGCCGAAGAGGAGCGCCAGGAAAGCCGGCCCCCCGATCGCGCGGTCGAGCCCCCCCTGGCCCTGGTCCAGGTCGGTGATTTCCAGGTCATCCGCGAGATCGGCCGCGGTGGCATGGGCGTCGTCTACGAGGCCGAGCAGGTCTCGCTCGGCCGCCGCGTCGCACTAAAGGTCCTGCCTCGCGCCTGGGTGCGCGACGACCGATCTGAGCTCAGGTTCCGCCGTGAGGCCCGCGCCGCGGCCCGTCTGCATCACACCAACATCGTTCCCGTATTCGAAATCGGCCAGGACGGCGATGTTGCCTACTACGTCATGCAGTTCATCGAGGGCCAGGGGCTCGACCTGGTTATCGCTGAGCTCAAGCGGCTGCGCGACCGCTCGCGCGGCTCGCAACCCGCGGCCGTGCCGCCGCCGGCCGTGCCGAGCGAGGCGTTGTGCTCAAGCCCCCGGAATACCAATGACCCGACCTCGCCCCTGTCCCAGCTCGTCCGGATTGCCGAGGCAATGCAGTCCGGCTGGGCCCCCACCGGATCGGTGGGCACGCACGACACGCTCACACCCGCTGCCCTTCGCGCAACGGCCATCGACCTCCAAGTCATCACGCCCCCCTCCGCCCAAACCGCTCCGGACCCAGCCGCTCTGCAATCGCCCCAGCCAATCCCCGCGGGCGGCGCTCCGGCGCCATTACCCGGCGGTGCGGCGATCGCTGGGGTAGAGGGGCCCGGACGACGAATCGCCTTTTATCGAAGTGTGGCCCAGCTCGGCCGTCAGGCCGCCGACGCGCTCGCTTATGCCCACGCCCGCGGCATCATCCACCGCGACATCAAGCCGTCAAACCTCCTGCTCGATACCGCCGGCGTCGTCTGGATCACCGACTTCGGGCTGGCCAAGGGCGAGGAGGACGGGCTCACTCACACCGGAGACATCCTGGGAACGCTTCGCTACATGGCCCCGGAACGGCTTCGCGGCGAAGGCGACACGCGTGTCGACATCTACTCGCTCGGGCTCACCCTCTACGAGCTGCTTACCCTCCATCCCGCCTTCCACCAGGTAGACCGGATTCGATTGATCGATACCATCAAGAACGACGAGCCCGCGCGCCTCCGGGAGTTTGACCCCCGCATCCCCCGCGACCTCGAGACCATCGTTCTCAAGGCGATGGAGAAAGACCCGAATCGCCGATATGGAACCGCCGACGCGCTGGCCGACGACCTGCGCCGCTTCTACGACGGCGAGCCCATCCGGGCACGCTCGGTCACACCCCTCGAACGCGCCGTGAAATGGGCCCGCCGCCGCCCGGTGCTCGCCACCCTCCTGACCGCCGTCGGCGTTCTGGTCGCCGGCCTCGTCTCCGTCGGATCCTGGTCTTACGTCGAAATCCACCGAGCCCTGGCCGACGCCCAGAGCGAGCAGAGGAAGGCGGCCAAGAGCGAGCGCGTCGCCGTCGCCGCCGGCGCGACTGCCGACGCCGCGCGGGCCAGGGCCGACTCGGCTGCCCTTGATGCCCGCCGCCAGGCGGCACGATCCAAAGCGCAGGAGGCGCAGGCTGCGGCCGAGGCCGGAACCGTCGAGCGCGGCCTTTTCGGCCTCGTCGACGCCCTTGAGCTCGCCCCCGATCAGACGCCCGAAGACCACGCCTTCCGTTTGGCCCTGAGGCGCAACCTCGACGCCTGGCATACGACTCATCCGGTCCTTCGTCACTTCTTCGGCGATGTCGACGGCGGCGAGTTCCTCGGGCCCGACGGCCGGAAGCTGGCTATTTTTAGCGGCAAGCGACTGCGCCTCTTCGACCTGGTCACCGGCCATGAAATCGGTGATCACGGTGACGCGGAATACCCGTCCACCCCGCTCGCGATCAGCCCCGACGGCGCCTTGGTCGTCACCGGCGGTGAGCAGGAGGACTTCTCGTTGTATGAACGCACGACAGGGAAGCTTCTCGGCCGTTTTCCACGAACCGGTCTCTGGAGAGTCGCCAACTCTCCATTCCAGTTCGCGGCAAACAATCGCTTCGCCGTCGTCGCTCGCGGGGGCAACCACGAGACCATCCTCGAGTGCTGGCAAATCGCAGGCGAGATTGCCGCGCGGGGCCGGAACGAAGGATCCCCGGCCCGCGCTTGGTGGTCGACTTCCCCACCCTCTTGCTCCAGGCACAGGGCGGCCACACCGTACTCGCCGACCTGCCCTCCGAGGGGCAAGCCGGCCAGTCCCGGGGACAGGCTCGATTCTGGGACCTCGATGCCAATCGGCAGTTGCCGGGCGTCCAACTGGAAGAAGCAGCCGAGGGACGCGGCTGGGCGTTTGACGGCACCGCGCTCATCACGGCCTCACCCGAGGGCCTGGTGCGCTGGTGGAACCCGGCAACCGGCCGCGCGACCCAGCCCCGCTGGCGTCCCCCGCGCGCCGCGTACGGCGCCACCTTGATTGACGCCGGCCGGATCCTCGCCGTGGGTTGTGACGACAGCCGCGTGCGCTGGTTCAATCTCGCCGAGCGGCAAGAATGCGCCGCCGCGGTTTGGCTCCCCGCGGAATCAGTCGTCAAAGTCGCGATAGCACCCGGCGGAGCGTTCCTCTCGAGCTTCTCGGGCAAGACCCTGGGCGTCTGGCAGGTCGCCGGACCGTTGCGTCCGTCGCCACCGAGCCAGGGCGAGCACGTTGAGTTTACCTACGATGACATGACCTTTCGGCCCGATCGCGCGGCCTTCCTGCTCGGCCAGCCCCCCCCAGACGGCCTGAGGCTCAATCTCCCCGGTTCTGTCCTCGGCAATCGTCCCGACCTGGTCAGGCGCAGAGCGGCCGCCGGTGGACAGTTTGACGTCGCCAGCGGCCGGCCGATCGGGCCGCCGCTCTATCCATGGTCGCGCCATCCGACCTACAGCCCCGACGGCCGCCTGATCGCGGCAACCCGAACCGGCACCATGAGCCACGATATCGACCAGGGCCCCTTCGCCGGCGTGTGGGAAGCCGCGTCCGGACGCCCCGTCACACCCTTGATGCCGATTGAGTCGTTCGTCCATTCCCTCAAGATCACACCAGATAACCACATGGTTGTCGCCGGACACGCGACTGGAATCGACTTCTTCGAGATTCCATCCGGTCGATTCCTGGGCCACGGGCCACAATCTGGACCGGTAAGCCGTTTCGAAGTGGCAGCCGGCCCAGCCGGCCCCGTCCTCGCCGCCGGTACCCGTAGCGGATGGGGCAACACACCGGGCGTTTGCCTCTGGGACCTGACCATGCTTCGCCAGATCGCGCCCATCTTCCAGTGCAAAGCGCTACCGTTCTTCCGCTTCGATCCATCCGGAAACACCCTGATCGTGCTCGACCTCGAGACTCGCCGCCTCGCTCGTCTTGATGTCCGCTCCGGAATGCCCGTGGCAGCTCCAGCCGAGCTCGAGCAAGTTCATGCCCTCCCGAAAAACCAGCAGCCCAACCGCGAGCTAAGCCGCTCCTGGCAGTCCGTGTCGGTCGCACTCAGCCTCGATGCGAAGGTTCTGGCCGAAGCTTCCGGGGCCGCGGTAGTCCGCCAATGGAATGTGGTTGATGCTCAACCGGTCGGCCCCGCGCTGCTTCATGCCGCTCCGGTCGTGGTCATGGCCTACAGTCCTGATGGCACCACGCTGGCCTGCGGCTCCTTGGACGGGGCTGTACGCTTCTGGGACACCGCAACCGGCCAGTTGCTCGGACCCGCCCTACACCATGGCACGCCCCTCCTGTCGCTGGTCTTCACACTCAACAACGTGGCCCTCGTGGTGGTGACTCGCGAAGGAAAAGCCGTCACCTGGCCAACGCCTCGCGCGAACACAATTGATCGGCCCGAGCTGCTGAAGGAGTGGGTGGAGACGACCATCGGGATCGAGCGCCGGCCTGACGGTACAACGACCGGAGTCTCGTCCGAGGATTGGCGATCGCGGATAGATCGACTCGCCGACCAAAGCCACCAAGACACTCTTGCAGCCCCCAGCACCGCCGAACTGCTCGCATCGTGGCATCAAGCGCGTGCGATTGAGATGGACCGCCAGGGACTCTCCGCCCTCGCCAGCCGCCACCGCACTGAAATCGACGCCCTACGTCCCGGCGACTGGACGATGGCGGCCCGCCGCGCCGCCGCACTCGCGGCAGCCGGCAACCTCGATGCCGCCGACGCCGAATACCGCGCCTGAGCGCATCCGTCCCCGCCACGGCTCTCAACGATTGGTACTGGGCTCAGGCGTTGAGCTGGATCGAGCCCCAGTCCCCCAGTTCCGTCCCTGAGCTCGCACGGCCCGCGCTCGCGCTCTGGTATTTGGAAAAGGTCGTCATCGGGCGTCCCGATGACTGGAGGCCGTTCATGCACCGCGCCGAGATCCGCAGTTGGATCGGCCAACACGATCGCGCTGAAGCCGATCAGGACCGGTCGCTCGGCTCTGGCGCCGGCCCGGTAATCGCGTTGGATTACGCCGTCGACGCGCTTGCTCGCAACAAGTCCTTCCGTTCCCATAATCTCGTCTACGACTCAGCATCGGCCCTCCTGTCCGGTCCAGCCGACACGAACGCAGCAGGCTTCGGCATAGCAGCTCTTCTCTTCGCCGAATTCAGGGATCAACTCGGCGGAGAATGGCTCGCGCACCGTGTGCTCGACCGGCACGGGGTTCTGGCTACTTTCAACCAGCTTCAGCTCGCGGAAACCTTCGTGTCCCTTCCGCTGCCGAAGGATGTCGCCGTGAAACTCGCCGCTCAATTCGAGGCCGCGCTGCCCAAGTTGCCCAAGAAACAGCGGGACTGGCTAATCGCCGGTCAAGTCGCCTTCAACTACCGCGCCGGACGCCCCGCCGAGCACATTGTCCGAATACTCGAGGAGACGAGTGGTCGCTCGAACTCTCGGCGTTGCATTGTGCTTCTTTTTCTCGCAATGAGCCAACAGACGCTCGGCCACAACGCTGAGGCACGCAGATTGCTCACGCAATTCGACGAGCTTCTCGCCACTCCCACGTTCCATCCGGATTTCTGGGAACGGATCCGGCTATCTGCCATCCGCCGCGAGGTCCATGCCAAGATCTATCTCGACCCCGTCTTTCCGCCTTGGCCGTTCGCCGGTCCGTGAATAAGGGAAGGAGAGCCAGGCACCCACCCTCAACCCGGAGAGCCAGCCACCATCTGAAGTCGGTTCCAGGGCGAGATTGGCGGCCGACGCCAGTCGCGCTTGACTCGTGTTTTCCCATCCGGTGGCTGTCCGCGATCCTCTTGCGTCCCATTCACTCACGACGGTCGGACCTGGCCAAAGGCGCGTTCACACGGCCGACCCTTCCGTCCTGGAAAGTGCTTCAGTCGAAATTCCCGGCCCGGAAGACCCACGAGGCCCTGGCGCCGGAGCCTGCTCCCGAGCTTCGCAGATCGACCTCGCCGACGAGCTGATCTCCGAAAATCTCCACGCGCACATGGTCGTCTGACCACTCGATCACCCGGTATGTTCCGGCGTCAACCCTTCGCACCCATCCCCGATTGCCCCCCACCTCGCCTTCATATTCGAGATAGGTCTTGCGATGGTCGCCCAGCGCCCTTGCCTGGAGATCCCGGCCGGAAACAACCGGCTCGTCGATTGCCCAGGTGCGCAAGAGATCGCCCGACTCGAGCATGAAGTCCCAGTGAACTCCGTTCCAGTCGTGCTCGAGTAACACGAAGCGCGGCATGGGGAGAGACGCCACCAGGGAAGTGCGCGGGGGGAAGACGACTTCCAGGATTTCAAAGAAAAGGCCGAGACGCAACACGTAGGTGCACATTCTCCCACGTGCGACAAGGACGTGCATGAATACCGCGGCCCGGCGGGCCGTCCCACGCTCGGGTTTCATTTCCCGCGGGGAGCGTCTAGAATTGCCTCAATTCAATGGCGCAAGCCAGGAACAAGCCTTCTCTGACTTTCCGCTCAACAGAAACGGGATGTGTCCATGGATAGAACCAAGCTGCTCGATAAGCTCAACGAGATCCTGAAATGGGAGTATGCCGGGCTGGTGCAGTACACCCAGTTCAGCTTCTTGGTGCAGGACGCCTGGCGCGAGGTGTACTACAAATTCTTTCGCGAGAATGGCGAAGAAGCGCTCAAGCACGCCCATGTGGTGGGAGACAAGATCACCGCGCTGGGCGGTGTGCCGACCGTGGAACGAGGGGCCGTCAAGCAATCAACCGACTTACACGAGATGCTCGAATTCTCACTCGAAGTCGAAAGCCTGCAAGCAAAGCTTTACACCGAGGCGATCGAGCTCTGCGGTGAAAAAGACGTGGCCCTGCGCGTTGTTCTTGAGGACATCTGTACCGAGGAGCAAGAAGGGGTCGACCATCTCGAGAAACTGCTCAAGAAGCGAGAACTGGCCATCGGCGGGCACGGCAAGACGGGCCGGCAAAAAGTTGGCTGAGGTGGAGATGCCGGCAACCGCTGCCGCGCGGCACTCCGCTGTGAAAGCTTCGTCCGTCTGGCAGTCCGAGCGTAAAGGCGGCGGCCCGCCGCGCACCCTAGCTGCGATCGCTGCCGACGGCGGGTCGGCACGGCACTCTCGGCGCCGGGCCCGGAAACGGCACAGTCGCCGGCTGTTCCAGAATGGCCGCTTCGAGCCGCATCGGACTTCAGAGCCAGAACAGACTGAAGTTGTTGAAACTGACGGGGATCGAGCTCGAGCCGGCGTTGATCAAACCAGCCGATTCCGTCCGCGTAGTGCTGTTCGCGCAAGTCGATCAGCAACCGCCCATCATCGCCTTGTGACAAACTGACCTGGAGACGCTGCGACGGACCCTTACCAGCCAACGTTGCCAGTACCGTCCGACCGCCCATGAAAATTCTCCAGCAACTGAGATTCAGTGTCAACTACATTAAGCATACCGGATCAGAGGCTGCGGTCAAGGGGTTTGGGGGCTGAATTGGACTCAGCCGGCTGCCCGCGTACCGCCTAGTGGGAGATGTTGCGTGACTCCGAAAGAGGTTTTGGCGCAGATCAGGCAGCGAGAGGTCACGACGGTTGACCTGCGATACATGGATTTTCCGGGGGTCTGGCAGCATTTCTCGATCCCGGCCGATTCCCTGACCGAAGAGACGTTTGAAGAAGGCCGGCATTTCGACGGCTCGAGCATCGTGGGCTGGCCGCGATCAACGAGGCCGATCTGCTGGTAGTGCCGCAGCCGGAGACGGCGCTGATTGATCCCTTCCCGGCGCAGCCGACGCTGACGATGATTTGCAACATCCAGGATCCGATCACGCATCAGGACTACACGCGCGACCCTCGCAATATTGCGCAAAGCCGTGAGCTACATGCGGAACACGGGGCTGGCCGATCAATGTCTGCTGGCGCCTGAGCTCGAGTTTTTCGTGTTTGACAACGTGCGCTTCGAGCAGAACGGGCACGAGTCGTTTTATTACGTGGATTCGGTCGAAGGGATCTGGAACCGCGGGCGCGACGAACGACCCAACCTGGGCTATAAGCCGGGTTCAGGGCTGGGGTATTTTCCGTGTCCGCCGATCGACAGCCTGGTCAACCTGCGTTCGGAAATGGCGCAGCGGATGGCAGATTGCGGGATCGCGACGGCCGCTCATTTCCATGAAGTGGCCACAGGGGGTCAATGCGAGATTGACCTGGTTCCACATCCTCTTGTGCCAAGTGCCGATCAGGTCGTGCTCGCCAAGTACATCATTCGCAACGTGGCCCACCGCAACGGCAAGACCGCCACGTTCATGCCCAAGCCGCTCTTCGGCGATAATGGCTCAGGCATGCACACCCACCTGACGCTCTGGAAAGACGATCAGCCGCTTCTGGCCGGCCAGGGCTACGCGGGCTTGAGCGATCTGGGGCTCTACGCCATCGGGGGCTTGCTCAAGCATGCGCAGGCGCTCTGCGCCTTTGCCAACCCGACGACCAATAGCTACAAGCGGCTGGTTCCGGGCTTCGAGGCCCCGACCAAGGTCTCTTACAGCAGGCGGAACCGGGCCGCCATCGTGCGAGTGCCCATCGACAGCCCCAACCCCAGAAACCGGCGAATCGAGTACCGGGGGCCGGACAGCGCGGCCAATCCCTATCTTCTCTTCCCGGCCATGCTCATGGCGATCCTGGACGGGATCCAGAACAAGATGCGGCCCGGCGAGCCGCTGGACAAGGACATTTACGACCTCGAGCCCGAAGAGCTCGACACCGTGCCGGCCACCCCGCGCTCGCTGGAAGCGTCGCTTGACGCACTCAAGGCCGACCACGAGTTCCTGCTGCGAGGCGACGTTTTCACTCCCGACGTCATCGACACGTGGATCTGGTACAAGCAGAACCACGAGGTCGAAACCATTCGCGTGCGCCCGCACCCGTATGAATTTGCTCTTTACTACGACGTGTGATTTTGGGGTTTGACCGAGTGAGCCGAGCGGGTCATGAGCTAGCGCGAGCTGGTCGGAGCTGGCGACGAACCCAGATGCGTTGCTTGCCGATGCCGCAAAAGGGATGGCGCGTTGTCGTCGTCGGGTTGGGGTTCACCGGAGGGCCCAGGGGCACTCTCGACGTAGCCTGAGCCATCCGCTGCCTGCGCGGGCTGCCGCTTTTCAGGTCGAAGAGCATAGAGCAGCAAGGTGCACGCACCGATGACCAGCATGTTATCGGCAAAGTTGAAGATGGCGCAATCGAAGTTGATCGCGTCGACGTGGAAGTGCACGAAGTCGCGCACATGCCCGAGCATGAGGCGGTCGTAGCAGTTCCCCATCGCGCCGGCCATGATCAGACCCAGAGCGATGGTCAAGACCCGGCTGGCCGCCGCCCCCAGCACGAAGAGGTAATAGAAGATCACGAGCGCGGCCACGACCGAGAGCCCGGCGAAGATGAGGCTGCTGCCAGGCAGATCGGCACCGATGCCCCAGAGCGCACCCGTATTCTCGCTGGTGCGCACCTCGAGGATCTGGGGGATGAGCGAATAAGTCCGCGCTTGGGGCTGACCGAATCGAGCAAAGATGATCGATTTGGTCGTCAGGTCAAAGGCCGTGCCGCCTGCGGCGATCGACCAGAAGAGCAACCAGCGCCCGAGACCCACGCGCCCTTCATCCTTCATTCGCCACTCTCCAGCTTCCTTGCGCACCGAATGCAATGCTTTGCATAAGGGATTGCCTGCAGCCGGGGCTTGGAGATCGGCTCCGAGCACTCGGCACATAAACCATATGTTCCCTTTTCCATACGACTCAGGGCCTCGTTGACCAGATCGAGCGTGCTCTGCTCGTTCTCGATCAGGCCCAGCGTGAATTCCTGGTCGTAATTGTCCGTTCCCAGGTCGGCCATGTGCAGCGGAACATTGGACAGGTTGCCCGTCCCGCCACCGTTGTCCCGGCCCAGGGCTTCATCCGTCATCTGGTGAAGGTCACCTCGAAGTCGGGCCCGCAAACCCTCAAGCGTTTCCTGAATGACGCCTAACTCCTCCGACTTGAACGCAGCACCCATGAATCCCGCCCTTCTTTTGCACCGCGCTTTCTTTCTTCGTGACCAGGGAGGGATAGAATTGCGAATCCTAGACCGTGTCTTGGTTCCGGTCAATCCGAACACCCCCGAATAGTAAAGCCTACACCGACACTCGACCGGAAAACCACCCCTATCTCGCTTTTGATCCGATGCGGTACCATGGTCTCTTCAAATGGATACTCCGTTGTTCGCAAAGGTGTGCAAAAACATGGACACGAAGTCTGTGAAAACGATTTTCATCACGGGTGCCACTGGACTGGTCGGCAGCCACGCCGCCGAAGAGGCCCTTAAACGCGGGCACCGGGTTCGCGCTCTGGTTCGTCCATCGAGCGATACTCGCTGGCTCGATCAATGGGGCGTGCAGACCGTCCTTGGAGACCTCGAAGACGCCGAAGCACTCAAGTCCGGCGCCAGAGGCGCGGACTGGGTATTCAACTGCGCCGCCAAGGTGGGTGACTGGGGAACCCTCGCCGAATTCCAGCGATTGAACGTCGAGGCGCTTCGCCTGCTGCTCGAAGCCGCGCGAGAGGCACGCGTCGAGCGTTTCGTTCATGTCAGCTCGCTCGGCGTTTACGAAGGCCGCGATCACCACGGGACCGACGAGACCGTCCCCCCCGCCGCGCATTCGCTCGATGCTTACACCCGCTCCAAGACCGAAGCCGAAGCCCTCGTTTTGCAATACCACCGCGAGGGTGGATTACCCGCGACCGTCGTGCGCCCGGGTTTCATCTACGGCGAACGCGACCGCACCGTCTTGCCCAAACTCTTGAGCAGCCTCGAGCGCCGTCTGTTCACCTACTTCGGGTCAGGGCAGCAAGCGCTTAACTGTATCTATGTTAAAAACCTGGTCGAAGGCATCTTCCTCGCCGCCGAGAGCCCGGCGGCCGTGGGTGAAGTGTTCAATCTCACAGACGGGCAGCTCGTGACAAAGCGGCAGTTTGTCTCGCGGGTCGCCGAGCTCGCCGGCCTCAAGCCGCCCACCCGGCGCATTCCATTGCGGCTGGCGCGCATCCTTGCGAATACGGTCGAGGGGATCGCCAAGCTCCGCGGTGCCAAGAATCCGCCGTTCATCAACAAGGCCCGCTTTAAATTCGTCGGCCTGCATCTCGACTATTCGATCGAAAAGGCACGGCGGGTGCTTGGCTATCAGCCGCCGTTTGCATTCGAAGAAGCCATCGAGCGTGCGATGGCCGAGCATCGTCTCGCGGGCTCACCGGAGCGAGAGTCCGAGGCAGCGGTGGCGGCGTCCAAATCGGGTTGAACCGAATCTGCAAGTGAGGTCTTCGCAACAGAGGAGTAACACGATGAGCAACGTGAAAGGCAAGCGCGTGGCGGTGCTGGTCGAGAAGTTCTACGAGGACCTGGAGCTGTGGTACCCCGTGCTCCGGCTGCGTGAAGCCGGCTGTCAGGTTCAGATTGTCGGCCCCAAGACCGGCGAGACGTATGCGTCCAAGCACGGCTATCCCGCCAAGTCGGATGTCGCCGCCAGCGAGGTCAAGGCATCGGACTTCGACGCCGTCATCATCCCCGGCGGCTATTCACCCGACCACATGCGCAGGCATCCCACGATGGTCGACCTGGTCACTCAGGCTGCAAAGCTGGGCAAGGTTCTGGCCGCTATATGCCACGGCCCGTGGATGCTCTGCTCTGCCAAATGCCTGAAGGGAAAGAAGACGACCGGCTTCTTCGCGATCCGCGACGACGTCGAAAACGCGGGCGGAATCTGGCAGGATGCGGCGTGCGTGCGCGACGGCAACCTCGTCACCAGCCGAACACCCGACGACCTGCCTGCCTTCATGCAGGGCATCTTTGCGGCGCTCGAGGAAGCGAAGTGAATCTAGATAAACTCGTTTATTAGATTCTCAAGCATTTCCTGACGTCCGCTTGAGTTCTTGGCGGCGTCTCCCTTGGGAAGGATGTACGCTTCGAGGTCTTCGAATTTGGCCTTGCCGGCTTCGACGCGGCGGCCGAGCTCGCAATCCCAGCTTCGGTAGCGTTCCTTGACGAACGCGGCGAGCCGGCCGTCGGCCATGATGGCGCGGGCGATCTTGAACCCGCGGGCAAATGCGTCCATGCCGCCGATGTGGGCGTAAAAAAGGTCGATCGGCTCGAAGCTCTCGCGGCGCACTTTCGCATCGAAATTGACGCCGCCGGTGGTTAACCCGCCCATGCGAAGGATGCAGAGCATGCACTGGGTGGTGAGGTAGATATTGGTGGGGAACTGGTCGGTATCCCACCCCAGCAGGTAATCGCCGGTATTGGCGTCGATGGATCCGAGTGCTCCGGCGTCGATGGCGACCTCGAGCTCGTGCATCATTTCGTGGCCGGCGAGGGTGGCGTGATTGGTTTCCAGGTTGAGCTTGAAGTGGGGCAGGAGGTCATAGGTCCTGAGGAAGTTCAAGCAGGCCGCCGCGTCGGAGTCGTACTGGTGTTTGGTGGGTTCCTTGGGTTTGGGCTCGATGTAGAACGTGCCTGGGAATCCGATTCGTTTTTTGTGATCGACGGCCATGTGGAGAAAGCGAGCGAGGTGATCGAGCTCGCGTTTCATGTCGGTATTGAGCAGTGTCGAATATCCTTCGCGGCCTCCCCAGAAGGTGTACCCTGCCCCACCGAGCTCATGGGTGATTTCCATGGCCTTTTTGACCTGGGCACCGGCGAAGGCGAAGACGTCGAAATTGGGGCTGGTCGCGGCCCCGTGCATGTATCGCGGGTTAGTGAAGAGGTTGGCCGTGCCCCAGAGGAGCTTGACGCCGGTGCGAGCCTGCTCATCCTTGAGGACCTTGGCGACCTCGTCAAGATGAGCGTGGCTTTCCTTGAGGTTCTTGCCTTCGGGGGCGACATCGCGATCGTGAAAGGCGTAGAAAGGGACGCCCAGTTTTTCGAATAGCTCGAATGCGGCCTTGGCCCGGCGCTGGGCGTTGGCGACGGTGCCCGAGCCGTCATCCCAGGGCGCAGCGCGGTTCCGACGCCGAAGGGGTCCGAGAGGACATTACAGAACGTATGCCAGTAGACGACGGAGAATCGCAAATGCTCCTTGAGCGACTTGCCGTCGATGACTTCGTCGGGATTATAATATTTAAATTCGAGCGGATTTTTGGATTTAGGACCGCCGAACTGGATCTTGGGTACGTCGGGAAAAGCGTGGGCCATCGGCGGTTCTCACTGGTTTGGCTAGCCTGTCGAAGAGTACAGACATCCAAGCCATCATCGTAACGTCGCCGTGGCGCAAGGCAATAGAGCAGTAGGTGGTAGGTTTTGGTCGGTTGTCTGGTATGCGAGTAGGGTGGGTGAAGCGAAGCGCAACCCACCAACATACCGAGCGTTCGCTTGCGGCCAAGCGCCTGCTCCGATCGACCTGGCTTCGACGCCTTGGTCTTGACTGCTGTTGAGACTCTTGTGGTTGGCTGGCGGAGTCGCTATTTTTGAAGGGACGAGGCGAGTGTGGCGTTTCTGACGAGGCCCACTCGTGCCGGGCGGCTAACTCAGCGGCTAGAGTGCCATCCTCACACGGTGGAAGTCACTGGTTCGAATCCAGTGCCGCCCAATCGACCCTCGACAACGGCTGCACGCCTCTGCACGCTAAACGCAGCCGATTAATGGCCGGAAAGCCCCGCTGAAAGGGGCAGACATGCCTCGCAATCCGACGCCCTGGTATCGGGAAGCCACTGGCTGGTGGATGGCCCAGATCAACCGCAAACAAACCAAGCTGGTCGAAGGCCCGCCGACGGAGAGCATGCGGAAGCGTGCAATGGCACGCTTAGGTGAGTTGTTTCGCTTGAAGGAACTCAATGCAAGCCCGGATAGCGGCAAGCTGACCGTTGCAGCCGTCATCGATTTATACCTGGAACATGCCAAGTCGAAATACGCCGAGCGGTCGCTGTATGAGCGTCGGTTAATCCTTCAAGGATTTGCCGAACGCCACGGCTGGCGAAAGGTCAACGACAAGGATTGCCTGCCGTTTCACCTTACGAGCTTTATCGACACCAACTCGAAATGGAAATCCGATTGGACCAAGGCCCAGGTGGTCAAAGTCGTCCACCGGCCCTTCAATTGGGCCGCTAAGCAACGCCTCATCGTTGCCAATCCATTTCGCGGCGTGTCTCAACGCAATGGTGAACCGCGTCGGCCGATGACCGATGACGAATTCAACCGGCTGATCGCCGCTGCCGAAGGCCGTAAAACCAAACACCGGCCAACACCCGGCGAGCGTTTCGTCGAATTCTCCGCTTCCTGCGGATCACCGGAGCCAGGACGGCAGAGGCCGCCCGGCTGAAATGGTCACACATCGACCTCGACGGTGCCATCATCACGCTCCAGCGTCATAAGACATCGAGCATGCAGCGGCAGCCGAAACCCAGGGTGATCCCGCTTCATCCGGAAATCACCGCCCTGCTGATCGAAATCCGCAAGCGGGAGGAACTGGGCGAATTCGTGTTTCTCAATCACCGAGGAACGCCGTGGAACCGCAGCAGCCTATCGCTACGCATGCAGCGGTCACGGGAGAGGGCGGGCATCCCCGACGATGCTAAGCTTTACGGCCTGCGGCACGCTTTCGGCACTCGGGCCATCGTCAACGGCGTCGATATCAAAACGCTGGCCGAGCTGATGGGGCACGAATCGACGCGGACTACTGAGCATTATCTTCATCTGGCGGGCCAGAAAGCACACCTTCACGCCGCCATGCAGAAAGCAAACGCTGCGAATCCAGGTTCTGGAAAGCGGAAACGCCGGGCAAAGAGCGAGCAGTCGTCGTAAAAGCTTCCTGCGGCTCCGCCTCAACCCGCATCGCGTCGAGGAAATCGTCCAGCTTCCGAGTCCTCGATGAGAATTCGGCCGCGTTTGCCTTTACTGCCAACCCGGAAATGCGGCAGCAGACGTTGATCGCACCAAAGATAGATGAGGCTGAGCGACACCCCAGCACGAATGGCGGCTTGCTTTGCCGTGATCTTCATGAAAGCCAACTCCTGGGGATTTCCCCGGCTGGACGCTCATCCTGAAGCGTTACCTAGTCCGTCAGTAGACGAGGGGAATCCATGCCGCCGCTTCCGTGAAGCAAAGCGGCATGGATTCCACATCCCCAGAAAGTTACGCACCTACGCGGTCGCTAACGCAAAGTCGTATCAGCTGGATTCAAAAAACCGCCACGGCTGCACCCGCAATGCCCAGGTGGCACCAAGCCCCAGCGTCATAACGCCCAAGATCATCTCAAAGACAAAGACGTTGCCGACCAGCATCAACAACATCCCCACGTTGAGCAAAAGCAAGAATCCCGCGACACAGGCCACCAGCCACGTTAACGGCGGTTCACGCATCCGTTGCACCATCGCTTCTGCTCCTTTCAAGCGGCGGCTTGCAGTAATGGAAGATGATCGACCACAAATCCGGTATTATCCGCCCGAGCACTTCGGCCTCTAGACCGTAGGCCAACGACCCTTGGCGATTCATCGAGAAAACGCAGATCATCGACGTCACCGTCGATGACGCGATACCCCCAGTAAGACTGAGGAAACGGCGTATTGCGGAAGACGACGGTTACGTTACCGCCGCGTGCCAGAATGCGCGGCAATCCGCCTCATTTCGCTCACTTCGTGAGAAAGTCAGGTGGTAGTTTTCAGGCAAAGTGCCATCCAGCATTGCGATGTGCCTCTGGTGTAATCCACGAATGAACGTTGTCAACTCATGAAAAAGCTCAGGATATTCCCGTTCCCAAGGAATGTCGGAAACAACATTCAGGCGGCACACCAGCGGGGTGTCTCTGGTCTTTAGCTCCTTGGATAAATCGGCACGCAGCATGTCCATGAACATGCCCGGCTCACGTACCAAGAACAGCGTGCGTGCCACGGCCGCTTTCTTGTTTTGCGGCCACGCTAGGCGACCCACGTCTGCGAAACAACTGGAAACGCAGCCGCGTGTGGCATGCAGGCAAAGATTTCGTCCGGAACGCCCGGACGTAGCAGGTGTGAGCGTCAACCCCAGGAAAAATAACCTTTACCACGATCCTGGCGGCCATTGGCCAAAGACAGCAATCGCTGATCACATAGGCAGCCCATCAGGCAGCATGACGGCTACGGGCTTCGGTCTACGCATCGACTGGCTCTCCTGCCACGATATAAAGGTTCGTGATATTCCGTTATGATTTGCGTGATCGCCTGGAAAAACTGGATCGCATTCAGGGACATAGACACTTCCTTTGTCCGTTGTTTGTGGTTTGATACCTGGACTCACGCTCGGAAACGTAATTTACTCCTTTGGAAAAAGCGGCATCCTGCGAAAGTGCCTGTGATATGCCCAGTATGACTGGGACCCGGAATAGGCGAACAACATTCAAGCGACCAGCCAACTCAACGCCGCAGGCCACGCCAACAGCCACAAACCGACCAGAAACGCCAGCACAGCCTTACCGGCTGGCGATGCCATAAACTTCCGCATATGCCCGCACTCCTTTCATCGACCGCCTTACCGTTGCCGATAGTCACGGCGAGGACGGTAAATCACTGCATCCCCCTCATACCGCACGTCGAATTGACGGCTATCCGGCGGCGGAATGCGAATCCGCCCCACAATGCGGCCCGCATCCTCTATCGTGACGCGAGACGGTGGCTTCATGGTTGCGGGTAGCGGTGGCTGCCGCAGAACGTACCACTTCACCGTCAGTACAGCCGCCGACACCAGCAGGCCTATCGAAAGAAACCCTAAGAGCCTTCTTAGCGTGGTAGCTCCGTTAAAAATTGTCCCGCCCGCAAAAAAGAGGGCGTGACCCGCGAGGTTTTGTGACACGCTTCTGCTTACTCTTCATCGAAAGGCCTGAATTAAGGGTGCCGACATTGCGGCAGCCTCCATTAACCCTTCGTATTCCGCTTGCTACATCCCGCACGCCTCCCACGGCGGTGGTCCCGCCCAATAGCGATTCCAGGCCTGAAAAGCCAACCAAACCAGCAACAGCACCACCACCTGCCGAACGATGAGCTTGGACATTCCATGCCCTTAAAAGGGCCAGCCCTACGGATGAGGGCCTGGCCGGTTAAGGCGTTAGTTCCTGATCCGACTCCTTTTCTGACGACCGAGCAGGGGGCTTTTGCTTCGCCACCTTTTCCTCATAGGTTTCCTTTCACAGAAGGCGGCGGCATCATCGCCCCTTCGAGATAGGCACCTCCTAAATTGACTTGCCGCAAATCCGCCCCCCGGAAATCGGCACTAAACGCCTCGATGCCTTGCATCTTGGCCCCATAAAGATTGGCGTTGTTAAACGACGTGTTATGACACTTGGCACCGCGAAGATCGGCATATCGCAAATTCGCAGATACGAAATTGGCACCCGACAAGTCTGCTGCCCGCAAATCCGCACCTTCGAGCGATACGCCCGTGAACGACACGTTGCGAAGGTCGGCACCTCGCCAGTCCACACGTGTTTGTCATCCGCCTGTCTCCATTCCCTTATAGTGCTGGCGCGGCTCTTTCGGCTGTACCCCCTTTGACGCCGTCTGCACCTTGGCTTCGTACGATTGTTTCGGTGCCTGGATCGGCTCAACGACGTCAACAGATCGCTGTCCGGCACCGTAAGGGACATACGCATTGCTTTGGCTGTAAAGTGCCTGCGAAAGCTCCGCCGCACCCTGCGGAATCACCTTGTCCGTCACCGTCGCAAAAATCTCCGGCAGTATGGCCTTGATTCGCCCGACCAGGTGCGAACCGGCACGGCCTAGCAAACTTTTTCGTTGTTCTTCCGCCATTTTTCATCTCCGTCGCTCGAGCAATTGAGTTAGAACCCACGATCCCGAAAGCGTGCCGCACGTGAACGCATCTCATAGGCACGATCACGCATCGTCCGCACCTGCACTTCCTGCATGGCACCTTGAATGAGCATGCCAATGGCCATAGGAAAGGCCCCCAAGAGCACAAAGCCCCCAAGCGGCTCTGACCCAGACAGAGCAGCAACCCCGCGAAAAACACGATGGCTGGCTCATAGACGGCTTTGGCCATGAACTCTGACGGCGGTTTCAAAAACATCGCCACGTGCGGCCAGCCGCTATAGCGGGAATGCTCCTGAAACTTGGGCGAGAAGCGATGGACGATCACCACCGATAGCCAGACCCAGAAGAACAAAATCATCTCCGGGCATGGCCTGAAAGCCGCATATACCCACATGATCACCATCGCCGTCAGCCCGTGCGGGAAAAAAGTGTTTGAGCCGAAACGCTTCCGCAAAAACGGCGTGAAACACGCCTCGTATCCGCCTTGCAAAAAGAACAACAGATCGACCATTTGGGCGTTGGTCAGCACCTCGCCCTCGCGGTTTTGCCGTGGCATCAGACACCTCATTTCTGGCTAAAGGCGATTTTGAGGAAGTTTTCGCCGTTGCTGAACGCTTCGCCCGAGCGTATCACCACGGCATCACACCGATAATTGTTGATCTTTCCGCCCGTGCGGAAACCGTGCATAAACTGCTTGGGTTCCATGATCGGCCTCATCCCTTCGGACAGGCTGCCCTTCCATTCGTTATGGCCCAGGACTCTCATCGAGCACGGATTCCGGCGGTTGCTCTCAACAGCCCACGGGTGTATTGCAGTCCCCATCCGACCAACTGGCTGGCCCATTCCGCCGTTTTTATATCGCCGAGTGCGTGGATGATTTTATAATTGAAATTGTTGAGCAAGGCATCCACTTGAGCCTCGGCCGCGTCACCCGCCATGTTGGCGTAGAAGCTGGCTTTCGATTGCGTGCACGCAATCATGCACCCGCCGAATTTGCGGCATTCTCCCAGATACCGCGTATCGAATTTATTGATAATGTTGTGAAATTCATCAGCATGAATAACGCACAGGTTATTCGGCTTCCGCGAATCCCGCCGTAGCACATGCCACTCAGCCATGAACTTCCAGACACCCAGAGCAAACGCCCCTTCTTCGCCGCATCGTCCGACCGGCATATTCACGAATATCCATTTACCGTCGTCCATCACCTTGGGCGTGATGGTGGATTCCCCGGCAAACAGCACGCGGTTCATGCCGGTGTTGAAGCGATGCAACGTATTCATGACCGTGGATAATAAGCTGGTACGAGTTTTGTAGGCCATGCGTGGCAGCTCGGAACTGAAGTACTCGAACGCCAACGCATAGTCGAACTCTTCCACCGCCGTTTTTTGTGCCAGATACCCCGTTTTGAGCGTCTGATCGTGTTCGCTCGCCTGGAACACGGGCGAACCAAACTCCTCCTGCGTTGAAGCCGTTGAATTGATAAACGTTTGCATTGCCGCTGTGGTGACGCGGCCGTTGGCGTGCTTGCCAACAACCACTGCGTTCTCGATCATCCGCTTTGCTCCCATCGTGAAAAATCCGCTGCACCACTTTTCCCCCTAATTTGCGTTGTGGATCGCCCCACCGTCTCATCAATCGCGTCAATAGCGGTGGCGAGTACCCTCTTGTCGATGCCCCGCTGGCCAACATGAAATCAAGTGCGTTGAAGGCCAGTCCCGCGTTTTCATCGAAGATTACTAGGCGGTCTTCCTTCCCCTTGAACATCGCTTGCACCATCGGCAAATCCGATGGCGACGCCGCTAGAATCAGGCCGCCGCTACCTGGATGGTTGACGAACGTGTGGAGCATTTCACGGCTGCTTGACGACGTTTTTCCAGATCCCGGTCGGCCCATATCAATACATCCTCCAGCAACCAAATCCCGCACGGTAAGGTGATCGTCCGGCGTCCACGACAAGAGAATTGCATCCAGGCCGTCATCACTCTTGGTCGGCGGCGCTCGCACCTTCATGAAAAGCGATGGCATCCCCAAAGCACCCTCCTGCAACACTTCCACGCACAGCAGCACCAGGTTGGCGAGAAAAAATATCGCCAACACCAGATCAGCCATTTCCATGCGGTTTTTCCTCTTCTGGCGAGTCTCTTTATCTTGGAGCTTCCGCACCCCAGCTATGGCCTTGGCGAAGTCTCGGATCGCGTCTGCTGGCGTCGCCTCATCGCACCAAACGTTGATGGAAATGCCGGTAGGCGAGGGGATTTTATGAGTTTTCTTCCCCCCCATCGATCCTTGGGCCGCTCGCCGTCGCCACCACCATTCGTGCAGCCGGTCGCGGCCAAAATCAGCCAAGATAGCAGCGATCGGAAACGTGATCGTCACGACGCAGATGGCGGCGAACATGTTGAGCAAAATCGAGCTAAGAGACGTAGGCATCGAAATATCCTTTGGTTAGATTCCGGCTTTCGCCCGGTCACGGCACACCGCTTGAAACGTTCGAGCATCGAAGTCTCTTGCTTCTCCGCTTTCCGCATTTCGGCCAGGGCATCGGCCAGCTCGCGGATAGCCTCTTCTAGCGACATCTCATCGCCCGCCATGGTGATCAGAACACCGGAGGGCAGGGCGATCTTGATCTTGGCGGCCTTCACAGCCGCTCCCGCTCCGTTGCGTTGCTTGCGTGCTTTCGCCACTTGCACCGCACCGCCCGAGAGAGCATTGGCGAGCAGTTCCGCCTGACGCTCTAGCGGCTCCTTGGAAATCTCGTAGCACGCCTTCATACCGATGCGTTCCGCCTTCGCTGCTTGTTTCACCTCCTCGATGCAGCGGTCCAGGCAGAGGTAACGGGTAATGCTCGATTCATCCACGGACAACGCCGTCGCAATCGCCTTTCCGGTAATGCCCGGCTCATCCTCGATAAAGCCACGGCATTCCTGATACTTATCCCAGAAGCTCAAATCCGCCCGTTGCAGGTTTTCACTGATGCGGCGAATGCGGATTTCCTTCGCCGTCAGCGGATCGCTGACGATCTTCACGTCCACGTCGGTGATACGCTCATCGAGCATGGCCGCCATTGCCCGCCGATCACCGGAGATGATCTCGCCATCGGGCAAACATTCGATGGGGTTGATGAAGCCGATGGACACTAGGCTGTTAGCCAGTTCCCGTAATTCGGCTTCGTTGATACGCGACCGCCGATGCCGGGGAGCTTTCAACCAGCTCTTAGGCTTTCGGACGATGTTTTCCAAGGCATTCCCCTCTCGTATGGAGATTGAAAAACGGCACCCGTTTGCAACCACTGTCAAAACGTCATGGAGCAATCCCTGCATTTCCAGGGATTCACCCACGTCTCGAAAAGCTTCAGAGCGATGCAGGCGATCACCAGGACGACGATCGCGAAAATCGGATTACGCGAAAGCATCGCTTTGAAATGGTGCACGGCCATGTGCAGCGTTAAACCCGCCTGGTGACACGCATCATTCTCATGCACATTCATCGAACCGCACTTCGGACATTTCCCCATTGCTAATCCCCTTGTGTTAGTTGGCTACGGGCGAACCGTCGCCGCCGCTGGCCACTCCTTACCCCTTGAACCGAGCTTCGATCTGCGTCACCTGCTGGTTATCCGCCTCCGACATTTTGTCCATCGCTTTGCCGACGAGATCGGCCGCGATTTCAGTTGCCAGCTCGTTGGCATCCCGCTTCTGAGAGCGGCTGAGCAAGCTGTACCAGCACCAAGTTCCCACACCGAAGATCGTGGCCAGCCAGCTCAAGATAGGTATGATTGGAAACACCGTATCTCCTTGTCATAAAAGAAAAGCACGCGACGTATTGATCCCACTGCGTTAGGCGTTGCCACGCCTGTAATCGTTGATGAACACCACGACCCGATAAAGCAGGTGGATCAAGAAAACAATCATTGGCGGCATTTGAGCGATCCTTTCAGCAAAAAACGTGAGCAGCCTGTGATCCGTGAACACGCATTGCGTTCGGAATCGGAATCTTCGGCTGCTGTCGAGCGGTCATTCCTCGCGGCCGGCGGCCCCGCCGGGATAGCCGACCACGCGAGCGGTTTCCTGTTGCTCCTGAGCACTACCCCTCGGCGGCGGCACGGCATTAACCGCAAACCGCCGTTCGACGGCCTTTCGGTTCCGAGGGTTGCGTACCTCGCCGATCATCGTCATGGAAATCTCCTTTCACCCGTGTCCCGGCATCCGTAGCCCGGTCAATTCCGAAGCTACGGCGACGAGAGCCAACGGTGAAACTTGCACAAGAGCAGTGCCAGCAAGCCCCGGCAAATTCCCGAAATCAGTGCGACGAGAAAGAATAACGGCATACGTGCACCTCCCCATGTGCATGTAGGAACTCAACGCACTATGCAAAGCAAAGTGCGGGGAGCGGACGCGGTACGGGCGTACCGGTGCCTAGTCAGCTTGAAGCCGAAGGATCGGCGGGGACGGGGGATGTGAAATCAAGGTGAGCATCAATCCACGCGATCATTCGTAGGTCGCGGAGCGAAACGGACGGCGTAACTTGTAGAACGCCCAAACCGAGCCATTAAAGAGGTACTTCGTCCGACGAACAGCGGCCACATCCTCGAAAGATAATGGCAATTTACGCTTCGCTATCCGTCTAGCTCTTAGTCTAAGAGCGTGGCCTCGGCGAATCAATAGGGCAGGTCGAAAAAATTCGAGTGAATTGTTAGCGGCTTCGCCCGGACGTGCCAGATTTTGGTTTTACGCCTTCCTGACGCATAGCTTCCGGCAGTTGGCGAGGTGAGGCATCTGTCAGTTGTAATTCGGGCAATTTGTCCGACCTCGATGGAGTTGTCTGCTTGCCGTCCACATATATTTCAATCATAAAGCAGCCGATTTCTTGCCAATTCCCTTTCTTAGCTCTAAGCTTAGCCGGCATCCCTGTCTTAGGGCATTTTACTGCCAAGCCAAGCGGTTCCAACTGAGCATTGACCCAGTTGGCGAGCACCTTTTTCTTCGTAAGTGTCACGAGCCATGCCTTGAATTTTGGCATTCAGCTCTTTGGCAAGCTCCTCAGCCATCCGCTGCCTGAACTCGTGATTCAATTCGCCCAGGCTTTTCGACTTCGTGTCATAGGACGCTTCGGGCCGGAAGCGTCGCCATCAAAGCGTCGAGACGCTCTTGCCGTCGTTCAGCGGCGGCCGAATCTACTTTCTTGGAAGTCTCTGTTGTCGGATGCTTCAGGCCAGACCTGCGTTTAATTATCGCTTGAATCTTTTCATTTAAATCTACATGTGCATATTTGTAAAGATCTTTATTGCCGGTCGGGTGGTAAAATGAAACGCTAGTCTTTCCCGAGGCATCTCGAAAACTTCCGACCTCGGACTCTGAGACGAATTGGAGCAGTTCCGCAACATCGTCGTCCGAAAGTTGACCAGCGTTCTTGAGAGCTATAAGCTGCTTATATATATCGCTAATTGATTGAACGGCGTCACTGAATCCCTGCTCGGACTTGGGTGCATGCCTATCGCCGCTGACCTTCTTGCTTGGAGTGTTTTCAGACCGTGGAGTATCGATGCGTTGTTTGCTCATTATCCACCCAATCGAAGAATCCAGCGTTGCATGCAATCGGCAAGGCGTTTGGGAGACGCGGTTTCTCATTGTACCGATGCTCGCATCAAAAAAATCAGCCAGAAGGTTGTTGAAAGCCTGAATCCGAAACGCACGGGAACGCGGTAACGAGTCCCGCCCCGCAAATACGGCTTAGAGCGTCGAAAGCTCCAGCCCGCCGCTTCCCCCATCCCAAAAGCACCAAAACCCTTCCAGCAGCCTCCCCAGGCCGTCCCGTGGATACGTAAAGCGGCCATCCGCCGTTGCTCGGAACAGACCCAAGTATGGTGGAGAGCAACGGCGGGATTGCGTGCTGGCACGCAAAAGCTTTGGCTTCCGCGTCAACGTGCCCTAGTCTGCCGCTTGCATCAGCCGCCGCGTCGCGTGGGGATCGCCCGGACATTCCGCCATCACCGCCCGCCATAATCGCCTAGCTTCGGCATCGTCGCCGCGAGCCTCTACCAGTGCCGCCAGGTTGCGAAGCGTCAGATGGCCGTAGATGCCGTTATCGACGCTGGAAAAGGCTTCCGGCCGCTTGAGGCTCAGGATACGCCGCCAGCAGCGTTCCGCATCGTGCATTTCATGCCGCTGGCGATGGATCGCCGCCTTGCGGAACCACGAGCTCGGCGTCGTCGCCGTCGAACGACAGCCCTTCGGCACAAACCGCCAGTGCCGCCGGGGTGCCTGCCTTCAACGCCCGCCGCGATTCCCGCCGCTTACGGATGCCGCCTGACGATGTGCCGGCCGGCTGACGGTTCCCTTCATCGTTTGCATCCAACCCCGCCAGTGGCCTTTGTACGGCTACTGATAAACCCGCCGCCGTGCCGCTCAACCGCCGGCTTTGCGTTGCGAAACAGCCGCCCAAGAGCGGCCATTTCGGCCGCACCCGCCGGTTGACCGCCGCCCAAGAGCTTCCCGGCTGAGGCGGGTTTCTTGTGGGTGCCGTAAGGCCCCGGTAGCGGGGCCGAAAACCAAAGAGAAGGAGAAACCACATGTCAAAACCCGCACACAAAATCCGCAACGGCGTCCTGCAAGTCACCATCTGGCGGAAACACGGCGAGAAAGGCAACTGGTACAGCGTCTCCCACCCGCAGCTACAAGCAGGGCGATGAAACCTGGAAGGAAACCGACAGCCTCGGCTTCGACGATCTGCTGCCGATGGCCAAGCTGCTTCGACCAGGCTTACACCTGGATCTGCACCAGCAGGCAGGCCGACGCCAAGGCCCGCAAAGCCCGCCAGGAAGCAGGCAGCCGCGACTGATCCGGATGCCGGCGAGGTGGTCTCGCCGCCCGCCGGCATTCATTTTCAACCTTCAACTTTCATGGAGTCTTTTATGACTGCTACCGATAACATTCACACTCAGCCGCAGCTCATCGCTGTCCGCAAGCTGGAAAAATCCCCGCTTAATGCCCGCCGTACCGTCAGCCAAGATGGGAATAGACGAACTGAAAGCGTCGCTGCTGGCCCACGGCCTGATGCAGAACCTGGTCGTCACCGATGCAGGCAACGGCAACTTCCACGTCATCGCCGGCGGCCGCCGGCTGGAAGCGATCCGCTCGCTTCAGGCCGAGGGCAAGCTGCCGGAGGATTTCGCCGTGCCTTGCCAGGTCGTCAGCGAAGAGCAGCTCTGGAAATGAGCCTGGCCGAAAACACCGTCCGGCTGGCCATGCATCCGGCGGACCAGTTCGAGGCGTTCGCCGCTCTGATTGACCAGGGCAACGGCTGCCGAGGTGGCCCAGCGATTCGGCGTCGAGGAAAGCCTCGTCCTCAAACGCATGAAGCTCGCCCGCGTCGCGCCGCACTGCTCAAGGAGTACCGCAACGACGGCATCACGCTGGAATGCCTGATGGCGTTCACCCTCACCGACGACCACAAGCAGCAGCTCAAGGTCTTCAAGTCCTTGCAAGACTGGCAGAAAGACCGATCCCGGCGCGATCCGGGCCTGCCTCACCGAGCAGATGATCGAGGCCGACAGCAAGCTCGCCCGCTTCGTCGGGCTGGATGCCTACAAGCGGCGGGCGGCACCAGCCGCGCCGACCTGTTCGGCAACGAGGTCTATCTCGAAAACTCCGATCTGCTGCATCGGCTGGCCGAGGAAAAGCTGGACGCCATCCGCAAGCAGATGGAAGCCGAGGGCTGGGGTTGGATCGAGATCAATCCCGAGCGGGACTGGAATACCATCAATCGCTGCGGCCGGATTCAGCCGCGGCTGATCGACGCTCCGGACGAGTTGCTCGCTCGAAGGCGCAGCTTGATGCCGAGCATGGAGGAAATGGAGCAGGCACTTGAGGACACGGAGTTGGACGCCTTGCTGGATCAGCAGGAGGCATGCAAGTCGCAACTGACTGGAAGGTCGAGGCGAAGCTGACCGCGTTCGTCGGCTTCGACCCCGGGCAAAAGCAGCTGGCCGGTTGCTATGTGTCCATCGGCCATGATGGCACGCCATGCTTCGATAAGGGTCTGGTGAAGCCCGAGCACGAAAGCTACTGGCCAAGCTGCTCAAACGGCCGATGACGGCGAGGCGAACCGGCAAGGTGAAGCCGAAAAACCGATGCCGGAAAGCCTGCGCCGCGACCTGCCGATTACCGCTCGCAGGTCGCCCAGGTCGAGATCGCCAGGCAGCCGGCTATCGCCCTCGACCTGCTGGCGTTCAATGCAGCAAGCCCCCTGATCGCGCGCCATCCGCTCCGCGACGGGCCGGACATCCTGTTCCGCCACCGGCAGCCGATAGCGGGCGCCAGAAGGAGACGACCACCGCTGACCGCACGCTGCTGGCGATTGACAGGCACTCCCGGATGGCTGACAGCCGAAATCCGAAGCCGCTCGCTTCGAGGCGTTCCGCCGCTTGCCGGATGCGGACAAGCTAGATGGCTGGCTTATTGCGTGGCGTTGACGTTGCAACCGAAGCTGGCCCCCGCCGAAGGCCAGGAGGCCACGGCCTACGATGCCGCTCTCGCGCAGACCGAAGGCAGCGTGGCCGCCTACTGGCGTCCGAGCAAGGACAGCTATCTGAGCCGCATCACCCGCGAGCAGCTTCTTGCTCTCGCCCGCGAGACCCTCGGCGAATCCTGGGCGCAGGCCCGCCGGAGCGACAAGAAAGCCTCATTGGTCGAGCAGATCGACCGCGCCTTCGCCGATCCCGCCAAATATGGCCGGACGCCGGAGCAGATCGAGAAGCTCAAAACCTGGCTTCCTGCCGGCATGGCTTTCGGCGGCGCCAGCCCGGAAGCGGCCAAGGCAAAAAAGCCCAGAAAGCCGCGTAACCATCAACCGGGCGGGCAGCGATGCCCGCCCGTCATCCGGTGTCACCAGGCCGTCGCATGGGTACGTAAAACGCCATCTGCCGTTGCTCGGAACAGATCCAAGTACAGTGGAGAGCAACGGCAGATTTGCGTGCAGGCACGCAAACACCTCTTCAATCAGGGGAACTCTTCGTTCCCAATGCCACAAGCCCGAGGCGAGTGACGCCCGGCATCCCCCAACATTTTCGCAAGCGAAAACCGGCTTATGCCTTGTTGGGTGGTACCCCCTACCGGTCGTCAGGCTTGCAGCATCTCCCTCCGCGTGACGGGCGAAGTGGCCCGCCCCTGCCGGGGTTGTGTTCGCAGGGAACACAACGCCCGACAGGGCGGTCACACGATTTTAGGAGTTCATACCATGATAAGCATCATATTCGTCATTCCATCGAAATTTCCCCTCGGAGAGATCGTCATCACGTCCAATGCCGCCGCCCGGCTTAAACGGGCCGCTGTGCGAAAAGCCTTGACCCGCCACGCATCCGGCGATTGGGGCGATGTATGCCCGGACGATGCGAAATCCAACGAAGAAGCCCTGAAGCATAGCGGCAGGCTGTTGTCGGTCTACGGCACCGGCACGGAAAAATTCTGGATTATCACCGAGTGCGACCGCTCAGTCACCACCGTGCTGATGCCGGAGGATTACTAGCCGACCGGGGCGGGTTGCCGCCCGCCCAATCTTAACCCATAAACATGGACGTACACTATGAAACAGCCAATTTTAGAACGCAACTTATTTGAATCCTTTAAAGCGAAATACACCGTCGATGTGCCGGGCAATATCAGAGAAAAGCTCGCGGCATGGTCCTTTGCTGAAGCCGAGGACATTGATGGCGTAATTGCCTGCCTTGAGCGGATCGACTGTGCCGCCTGCTATTCACCGGCTCCGATCTTTAACCACGAAATGGCAGCGGAAATCGCTCGATTCTGGCCGGAAATCGACCAAGCGATGGACGGCTACCGCGATGCAACCGGTGAGGCATGGACACTGCCGGAGCAGGCTGGCGTGCTTGCTTACCTCTGGTTCGCTTACGAGTGGATCGCCCATGAACTTGCCTGCGAAATCCGCAGCGAGTTTGAAAACGGTCAGGAGGCATAGCCATGCACAGGGATTTGATTCACACCGAAACAAAGGACGGTTTCAGCGTGGCGTTTTACGCCTGCGAAGAATTGCTGACGCCCGGCGAGGCTTTGCTTGACGATGAGGTCTGCATGCGGATCGAGAATGGCGAGCTGTGCTGGTTCATGGCCGAAGTGACCGCCAGCCGTTTGGGCATCGAGCTAGGCACCGATTACCTGGGCGGCTGTTGCTACGCATCGTTGGAAGAGTTTGTCACCGCTTCCGACTATTACCCCGGCATGGTCAGCCGGGCGATTGCCGAAGCGATCAACATCATCGCCAGGCTGACCGGCAAAGCCGCCTAGCCGACGCCAGGGCAGGCTACGCACTGCCCACAGCACGCCGGGCAAGCCCAGCATGCGCATGCGCTCGCTCGCTTACCTTCAGCTACGAACCGATGCCGAAATCCCGCCCGTCGCCAGCACTTCGCCCGTCCTGGCTTCGCTGATCGAGATGCCGGTGATGATCGGCAGCGGCTTGCCATCCTTATCCACCGCCTCATCCGGTGCGAAATCGCGGTCGGCGACTCTAATCCACGGCATGCGGTGCAGGCTGATGTAATCGCCGATCTGAATCAGGTTCCGGCCCCGCACCAAGACCAGCACCGGCGTCATCCCGGTAAAGCGGAACGTAAGCACCTGGCCATGCTGATCGAAGCCGATATGGCCATCGGAATCCAGATGCACGTATTGGAAACAGCGGTACGCCTTCCCGCCCGGCTTGAACTGATCGCTGCCCATAATGCACCATAGCCGCGTCAATTCGTTGTTCGCTGGTCCGGCAGCGGCTTGGTAATCACCTCCTGGGCCGGGCAAGGCGGATGCCTCCGGCGAAGGAAACTGGATGATCTTCTTCGCGGCGAGTTTCTGCCGATCCCGATCCACCACTTCCTCATAACTACCGCTCATAGGATGGCTCCATTTCACGACTCATCTCAGGGTTATGGCGTTTTGTCCGCGACCGCAACCGCCGATAGTTTCCCTGCACCTCTTGCACGTGCTTTGCCATCGCCCTGTTGCTCTCCGGCAACGGTGCCGTCGCCGGCTGCGTGCTGACGAATTCGGTCGCCGTCATCCGGTCATCGCCCCGTTGGATCGCCTCCCGCAATTGTTCAGGCGTGATATTGGTAAATATTTCGGCAGGATTTGCCCTCGACACCGAGACATAAAATTGCTCGCGGGACATCGCGGCAACGACTTCTCGCCCATCGCCACCAGCACGCGGTCTACCGTCATGCCCTGACAAGCGTGCGAAGTGACGACCCGGCCATGGGCGATATGGGCAAAATCCTTGGCCAGCACCCAGCCGTTTTGCAGGGTGATTTCGCCCTTTCGGGTGAAGCCCTTTATCCGGTAGATCGCGCCATTATTGAGCTTGTGCTTGCCCGACTTGTCGCGGCCGTTGGCGGTGATGCGGATCGCGTCGCCCTTGGCCAGCGAGATTTCCCCCGGCTGATAGACGGCGAAACGTTCCGGCTTGGCCTCGCCCGGCTCGAACTCCGCGGCGGCGACCCGTTGGCCGGCCCGGAACTTGCCGCCGTTGCGGTTGAACTGCACAACTCCGTCACCGCGAGGCGGGTCGCCGCTTTCGGCGTCCGTCCAGGCCAGCGGCGTGAGGTTGTCGAAGGTTTTTTCTTCCTTGCCGACCAGCCCCTCCTCCTTCAGCCGCTCCCTGATCGCCTGGGTAATTTCCTCGCCTTCCTTGTGCGTCGGGCAACCACCAGCACCGACGCCTTATCTTTTAACGCCTGCATGTATTCATCGACCAGCGGCGTCGGGCCGGCTTCCGGCGTCTGCATGATCCAGCCCAGGCCGTCGAGCTTGTCGTAGCCGCCGAGCACATCGCCCTTGGCAATGGCGGCAACGGCTTCTTTATAGCCCTGGTGCTTTTGCCGCCAGATTTCAGGCGGGCAATCGGGCACCCGGCGAATTTTTCCAGCAGCGTCATCGCCCCGCCCCGATTGACGCTGCCATGTTGCTTGCGGTCGCCTTGCAGGATGACGCGGGCACCCAGCTCCTGGGCTTTGCAAACACCTTGGCCATGTCTTCCATGGTGGCCAGCGGTGCCTCATCAATGTAGATATAGCCGCCCCTGGCTTGCTCGCTGAATTTCTCATCGGTAAGGAAACGGGCGATAGTGTCGGCGTTGGTAAAGCCTTTTTCCCTGAGCGTGCCCCGGCTTGCCGAGGCCGAAGGGGCGAGGAACACGCCAGGCCGGTCGATGCCCGGTATGGTGACTTTCATCGCATCGGTTTTTCCCGTCCCGGCGTCGCCCTCGACGAGGATCACGCGGTCGGATGACCGCCAGATATGCCGCACGGCGTTTTCCTGCTCTGCCGACAGCCCATCGAGCGGCAACTTTTTGCCGCCCGCCGACAGCGGTTGCCAGCAGGCCCGCCCGGCACGCCCGAAGCGGACGATGATGGCTTCCTGCTCGAGCACGGCCTTAGTCGTCGCCAGGCCGTTCCTGACCAGCAGCCCCTGCCGCTTGGCTTCGGCCTCCACTTCCTCCGGCGTCACCGAGCCGACGCCGTGCCGCATCGCCGTTTCATAGACCCGCCTGGCATCAACGACGCTCTTGCGGGTGAATTCGTGCTCGATGGCATAGGCGACCGATTTTTCCACTCGCTTTCGTATGGAATTGTGGCCCTTGAGGCCGAGGATTTCCTCGCTCCTCGTCGGTCAGCTTGCCGTCCCAATAGTCCGGCAAGATCGTGATGATGCCCTCGCTTTTGCTTAAGCCGCGTCGTCGCCCCCAGCTTGTCCTTGGCTTCGTCGCTGGTGATGCCCAGCTCTTTGGCTTTCTTGTTGATGGTTTTGCTGCGGCGGCTGAATTTGTCGATCATCTCCTGCGTCATGCCGGCAATCTCAAAACCCTTGCCTTTGCGGACGACGCCATAGCCCAGCTCTTTCAAATTCGCCGCCAGCCGGTTGTGATACATGGCTTCGTAGTAGCGGGCGTCGTGCTTGACCGCTCAATCTGGACGGCTTTGATTTTGCCCTCCCTCATCGTGCGTTGCGTTCATGAGCAGCAGATGATCGTGAATTCATATCGGGCGTCAGATCGTCTTCATTTGGCCGCGTCGTGCGATGCGTGACCCGCATGAAGATGCCATTGCCGGTGACGTGATCCTCATCCTTGCCGCCCACCCGCACCCGGCAGGCAATATCCTTTTCCATCATCGCCGCCACATACGCCACCGCTTCGCGGTGAGCATCCTCGATCTTCTGGCCTTCCGCCGGATCGTGGAGGCCGATGATTTCGCGGGCGAGGCTGACGGATTTGGAGGCGTTGAAGTTGAAATCCCAGCCGACGCGGCGGTTGTCTTTCTGCCGGGCCGTCAGCCGCTCGCCGGTCTGCGGGTTGATGTTGTCGCATACCGCCTCGAAGTCGGCCTGCTTGGCTCTGCCTTCCAGACCGAGTCGGCGGCACCCTCGCCCAGCCATTCGCCCGCCACTTCCAGATAATAATCCGATTGCTGGTAATAAGCTTTCGCACCCTCCGCATCGGTTAGCGTATAGATGTTGAGCATACCAGCATCCTAGGGTTGAAGATGCAAAAGTCAAAGAGCAAGAAAGTTCACATACTTCTCTCCTAAGCTGCCGCTTAGGCAAATGGAACGGTTCCACCGACGCGATTACACGCATCGCAGGCAGGAAACCACTTAACGGCTTACCGCCGCGACAGTGCTTAACCCGTTCAATTGAGTTAGCCGTTTGACTATGCCAGGTGATCGCTGTCGCTGCCCGCTACCGCGAAAGTCCGCTATGGCTTGGCCATGTCGCGTTATGAATTCTTGCCAGACGGCTGGTCAGCCACCTACTCGCTTGCCATTGGCTGGGACGAGGCGTTAGGCACGTTCTTGGCTGGGATGATCGATGGTGCCATCGGCCTGGACGATAACAGCGTCATCCTCTGGCTTGGTGGCACGCCACCGCACTACTCAGACCTCGACGAAATGATGCGGACGTTCAACGCACGCATCGCAGGCCAGTTGCACGCAGTCGCGTTGACGCAGGAAATGCGTTCGATGCTATTGAGAGATGAAAGCGCGGTTCGCAGGTGACGCGGCTAAGTGAGCGGCAATCAGGCAGGGGAAGCCGGTCTTCGCTCACGACTTGTTTTCTTTGGTGACAACCGATGAATAGCTTCTGAAAACTGTTGGCAGCATTGGCCAGTCGTAACCCGCTCGAACGTCCCGGCAAATCAACGCTTAGCTTTACACGCCTGATAAATGCCGAGACTTACAGTCGTCGCATCATGTTCTACTTACCATGGGATTTATAGGCGGCACTCTTCTTTCAGAAGTTCAGGTAACTGTTTCAGAAACAACAAGTAGAACAGCCATCCGGTACCAGCAAAGCAATAACCTGATGGGATTCTCATCGACCTTATTTTCTCTCTCGCTGCAAGCACCAGAATCAGCCCGTACAGTATCCAACAGCTCCATGAAGGTCACATTTACGCCTGCATTCCAAACCAATGCCCCAAATAACACCACACATGACACTAAGACCAATATCAGAAATATTCGCCTATATGCCTTTGGGTGCACTGTCACCGAAATAGGTAATGCCGCCAATCGCAGGCATCACTACTGATAGAGAATCACTCATACGCTAAGTTCACTAGTGCCTTTCGTTGTTGAATGTGTTGCTCTTGCTATAGGGCTAACTGGATCATCAAAGCCCGCCCCACTTCCGCCATCTCATCACGCCCGAGCGTGCTGATTTTTTCTCGCAAGCGTTCCTTCGCCGCCGTCGCAATCTGGTCGGCCAGTGCCTTATGCTGCTTTCCATCCAATGAAACGTAAGCTTCGCCAGGAAACAGCCGGGACACGTTGCCGGTCAGGGGCACGACCTGGACGCGGTTCAAGAAGCGGTTGGCACTGTCGTTGCTTACCACGACGGCCGGACGTGTTTTGCGGATTTCCCCGGAAACCGAGTGGTCAAACGCCACCCACCAGACTTCGCCGCGTTTAGGCGTGGTGGCTGTCATCCGCTACATCGGCGATCAATGCGTTGCTCCACGCCAAGGCTTCGCCCTCGGCACCTTCGTCGGCCGCTTTCGCCCGGTAGGCGTCATCCATCTCTTCCACAACGACATGCGGCCGGGCCAGATCATTGAGAAAACGGCTGATCTTCCCCCGACCGATGATCGCATGAAGCCCGTCATAGACAGCATCATCTAGAGTAATAGTGAGTTTTTTGTGCATGGTGCTTGCTCATTCATGAATACGACTATTATACGTATAATCATGCAACTGGCAAGCAATCAATTGGGTCATCACCAGACATGGTGTCCGCACGCACGGGAACATACTAGCTATAGTTGCCAACCAATTCTTCTAAGCAGGTGGTGGTTGCTCGGGCCACCGCGTCTTAAGCATCTCTACCAGCGGAACAAAGACATCCGCCATGTGATTGCTCTGCACGACCCGCATCATTTGCTCATGGAATTCGTGATGTGCCTTGAAGCCCCGAATAGCCTTTCGATATTCGACTTGGTTAGCAATCAGCATCGGATTGAGATAGCTGCCCGACGGCACTTGAAATGGGTGGACGGCATACGGGTTGGCGAAGTATTCAAAGTTATAGCTCAACCCAAGCGAGTCATTGTTATCGATGCCTCTGCTTTCCGAAAGATTGACCAAACCGCTGACGTTCGGATAGCCGCCAAGCTCGCCGCTCAGAAACCGCTAACGGCGGCAGATAGAGATTGTCGATAATTTGTGAGCGGTCGATGGCGATCTTAAATTGCGGAAAGAACCCGATGACGTAGGGGATGCGACGCGATTCCACGATCTGCTTATAGGCCGTGCATTTGTCTTTGATGTTCTGATAAACCCGCTTGGATTCTTCAGCCTCATCAACCGTAAGCTGAGCGGATTTACCTTGCCTCAGCATGGCGTCAATGTGGTCATCCGCTGCTTTATTGGCATGCAGGTTTACCACGTCCATGATCGCCGTCGGCTCGCCGTTTGAGCCGAGCATGGCCCAATCGGGGGTTTTCCCATCAATTTTCTGGTAGGCACGCACGGGCAATCCGTTGCGGCAGAGATACGAGCCAAAAATCAACTCACGAAACGTGTGCATTACCTGCGGGCCATCGTGAGGCTGCGTGCGGAATTCGCGTTTGTAACACTCAATATCGCTGGCATGCAAATGCTGGAAACAATCAAGAATGCACGCGTTGATGCTCTGATTCGGCGGGATTATTTCGTCAAAATTCAACGTCGCCTCGCCTTTCTGGAAATCTTCAGCGAAAGCCCTTCCAGCATTCCAGTGATTGCCCGGCCCAGGTCGTGAGGCCCCGGCTCCGGACAAACCATCACGCGGTGGTTTTTCCCGACCATACCACGTAACTCGGATTCTTCGACTCGCCGTGATACAGGTTTGCTGGCAAATAATTCATGAGGTCGAATGCAACGCCGGTGGCGAAATTCATGGTGCCAAGACGTTCAGACGCGTGCCCCATCAGATGCAACGCTAACCAGCCAAACCGCTGTGTCGTCGGCCAAATGCCCATGACAATGCGGGCATCCTTACCATGTTTTGCATGAATACCGGCTAACGTTTTCTTGTCAGGAACAAGCGTCATCCACGCATCATTTGCCAACCCAAGCGAATTGGCCGTAGCGATGATCCTAGGAAGCAGTGAGCCATAGGGCGACTCTGCCTGCCCCAATCTTGGAGCACCACTTGCTAATCGCGTTCATCGTCGTCTTCGTCCTTAGCTTACTTCGATAGCTAAAGATGTACGTGCGTGGCTTCACCTGGCACACGGCCATTTCCGCAGCCTGATTTGCTGTTAGCTTCTGCTGCTTTTCCAGATATTCTCTGAACCTATGCATCGCATTGACGTCAACAATTCTCGGCGATAATGACGTCACGGAATGGCAGTTCGTAAGTGCGGTTTCAAGTTCTTCGCTGTCGAGCGTCGATTTGACCTCGATGGCCCCGATCACGCCTTCCACGAAGTACAAACTGCCGCCGCCCTCTGTGCTCAGCTTCGGGAATCGTGGATCGTATATCACTACATCAATCTGCTTAGACGTATTGCCATCGGCATCGATGACCCTGCCCCTGCCGATATCAAGCGACGATGGAAGAAAGGAGCGAAGCACTCTCGACACAAAGAACTCACCGACAACCTCGCCAATCATGGTGCCGTGGCCCAGTAGCCCCGCCATTTTGGCTTCAGCCGTCAACACCGCATCCAGACGATCAAACCAGCCGCGGACGATTTGGCTGCTCAACTTGCCCTTCTTTCAGTTCCGCTCAGAGCAAGCTTTGTGCGGGCAACCTAAATTGAAAGCCTCTCCACGATGTTCCGCGTCACTTTCTTCTGCCGCCGGTCATAGAGCTTGGTCGTCCTGGGGCTGCTATGCCCCGCCAGAAATTGCACGTCATCCAGCGGCACGCCTTGGGCCAGCAGGTCGGTAATACCCGTCACCCGGAAGCTTGTGCGGCGACAGCCGCGACGGCAGCCCGGCATCCTTCAGCCTTCGTTTAACCATCCGGCAGACATCTTTCGTCGTCAGCGGATTGCCGGTCAGCCGCTTGGTTTTGCCAGCCGTCGAGCGGAACAGCGGCCGATCCTTATTTTCCCCCTTGATGCCCGCCATGTCGAGATAAGCCCGGATATGCCCTTCCAGATCGTGCCGCACCGGAATTCCCGGCTCTTGCCGCCTTCTCCTGAAACCGAAGCCGTAGGGTTCCTTCGTGCTGGAAGTCGACCAGCCGCAGCTTGGCGACGGCACCACGCCCGGCATACGGTATAGGCCATCGTCGTCAAAATGGCTCTATCCCGCAGGCCAACGACATGGCCGATTTTGACCGACTGAATCAGCGTTCGGGCCTGATCCAATGTGATCTCCGGCGTCTTGCCCTCGATCACCTTTTCCTTGAGTCTGATGCCCTCTGCATCGCAGAGGAAAAATGGAACGGTTCCATCGGAATTTCAGTCAGCCAGTTGACTCCGCAGCCTCAGTACCCACAAACCATTGGATGTGGTAATGCGTTAACTACAACTTTTGCGTGCGACTTTACCTTTCTCTGCGAAGACAATCCTACTATGCTTCGTATCATTTAATTAAGCTGTGCTTGTTTGCGGTTTTCGCCCAGCGTCGGAGCACTCAATCGGACATCAGGCACCCAGCCGATCATCTGCTCGCTTGAAAACCGACACATTGCTGCACTTATAGGGAGAAAGAGGTGAGAGTTGTTTTTATCGGATCTTCCCGGTTTGGGTTGCGATGCCTGGAAAGCGTGAATCAACAAGCAAATATTACGGTAAGTGGAATCATCACCAACCGGCAAACTTTTACCATTTCTTATGCACCGGAAGGCGTTTCTAACGTGCTTTATGCCGACATGGCAACCTACGCTACGCTTCACGGCATCCCCTGTTATTTCATGCAAGAACAGATGGCGGAGCCGGAATTGTTCAAGCACGTTGAAACGTGGCAACCGGAGTTATTTCTAGTGGCGGGATGGTATCATAAAGTGCCGCGTTCGCTTCGCGACGTCACACCCGCCCTCGGCCTACACGCTTCTTTACTGCCAGATTACAGCGGCGGTGCTCCGCTGGTGTGGGCGATTATCAACGGAGAGGGAAACACCGGAATCACGCTATTTCGCTTTTAAAGCGCAGGTATCGACAGCGGACCGATCCTCGGACAGTCGGCAACCGCGATACGCCAGGACGATACGATTGCAACTCTTTACGCACGCATCGAAGATATCGGCGTCGAGTTGCTTCACAAGCTTGTGCCTCACCTAGCGGCAGGGACGGCGGTCTTTATGCCTCAAGATGAATCCAAACGTCGCGTCTTTCCTTCAGAGAAAACCTGCCGACGGTCTGATCGACTGGCGTTGGTCGTCGCAAAGGATTCACGATTTTGTGCGGGCACAGACACGGCCTTATCCTGGTGCCTTTAGTTATTATCAGGATCGCCGCATGACGTTGTGGAAGTTGCTGCTGGGGCAGTCTCGGGCAGTACCTCGGCAGAATGGCACGTTGTACTTGGGCCCGAACGGACACATGATAGTCGCTTGCGGAGACCATTCTACCTTACTGCTGGAAGAGGTCGGCTGGGAAGGCCAGGACATGCCTGGAGAAATGTGGTGGAAGCAGGTTGCCAAGGAAGAGCAGGAATTACTGTTGCACGCTCAGATCCCGTCGCCGGTCGCTCTGAGCTAGAAGCCTCGGCCCAACCCTTCATCACACACGCGATATGCCGCGGAACGAGTCATTGCGACTAGATTCCCCACCGCGTAGACAGATAGCTTTCAACCGCCGACCTATCCGTTGGAAGTAGATTAGTGTCATATACGATGAATTCTCCAATGTGACCCTGGAGATAAAGGCCATTGAATAAACCCTCCCGTCCCAGCGAAAAATCGTATGTCGTCCCTATGTTCTCATATGCCGCTGAATCGAGAGCCGTCACAGATTGCTGCACGCCGTTTGCCCAAATACCTATCGTGTTATCGTTGTCCCGGTACACATAACTCATATAATTGTACGTATTTGGTGTCCACACAGCAGGCGTATAGACCAGCGTCAGGTTAGAACCGTCTCCATAGTCAGGTGCCGCAGACGCTGCCGTACATCCGGTTTGGCTTACCACCGCACTACCCCATGCGGTTTCCGACGTTCCCGTCGAGTTAACCGAACCATGCGGACACTGCCTTGTTGTCGGAGAGTCAACTTCCATTACACTAAATATGGTAAAGCTACGAGGCCGGCCTAGTGCCGTGCCTAACGTGAGAAAGGTCGATGACGCCGAGGTAAACAGAATAGTCGGAAGCGAATGTTGCTGATTCAGCTTCAATGTCGGCCGATTCCCCGACGTGCTTTGCAATGCGTTGTAGGCATTACCGCTTTGATCGACCCAACCACCGACAGGATCGCCATCGGCAGTAGCGGTTGTCGTCAAGGCGGAATCTTTATAAGTCCCTGCGTCAGCTTTAAACCAGCATGCAAGGCTTGAAATCGAAGTTGGAAGCGTCATGGTTATCTCCTTTGGAGCTAAATCATAAAATCCAGGCTAAAGCCAAAGGTTATATGCCCCATCTAGTTGATAAATAGCTTTCGACAGAAGCCCTATCTGAGGGAACCAAGGCACCGTTGTAGACGATAAATTCGCCGATGTGACCTTGTAGATACAATCCGTTGTAATCACCTTCGCGGCCTAGGCTGAAATTGTAAACGTGTCCATAGTTTTGATAGGCGGCCGAAGACAGAGCCGTCACCGACTGCTGCGTGCCATTCTTCCAGACATTAATTGTCGTATCATTATCACGATGTATGTATGTCATATAATTGTATGTGCTGGCGACCCAAACAGCGGGCGTATAAACCGAAGTGTTATTCGTACATAGCCGAAATTGGGATTCGCGGAGGCACTTGTGGTGCCGGTTTGGCGTTCAACGCAATCCCCCCATGCGGTATCACTGGCCCCAGCAGAACTGATCGAACCATAAGAAGTCCCCACGTCGTAGGACTATCAACCGCCATCACGCAAAATATGGTGTAATTTCGAGGGCGTCCGAGTGCAGTGCCTAATGTGAGAAACGTTGACGATGCCGAGGTAAACAGAATGGTCGGAAGCGAATTCTGCTGATTCGGCTTCTTTCAATGTCGGCCGAATTAGCCGAGGTGCTTTGAATGCGTTGTACGCATTGCCGCTTTGATCGACCCAACCACGGCCAGGATCGCCGTCAGCGAGTGGCTGTCGCATTAAGGCAAATAGTTTTGCGTTCTTGCATCAGCTTTAAACCGGCTTGCGCGAGGTTTGAGATAAAGGTGGAACGTTCATGATGTCTTCTCCACTAACAGTTCTACAATTGCGGAGGCGAGTCTATCGAAAACTATAGATGATGTTACGGAAAGCACAAGCGGAAATCACACGCATTGCGTGCTATTCAAAGTGGCTCGTTGTGTAGAAGCAATCCAGAAGCATTCGGCACTTCCACTTCCCAAGCCAGAAAAACGGCGCTGGGGTTCAGGGCGTGTCATTCTTCGAGGCCAGATGTAGCCAGGATGAATAGGTGTGCGTTGCATAACTTCTCCTTAATGATAATCCACTATACTCGACGTTAACTTGCCACCACATCAAAGCAATTCTCATGTTAAAAATAACAGTGTTCCTGTAATTCTCATCAGAATTTCCCACAAAAATAGATTCCCGCACTCAAACAAAAGAGCATATCGAAATAAAAAAATAGATATTTGGCAAACTCAACCTAAATCGAAAGCCGCTCCACAATATTCCGCGTCACCTTCTTCTGCCGCCGGTCGTAAAGCCTGGTCGTCCGCGGCTCTGCGTGCCCGGCCAGGAACTGCACATCCTCCAGCGGCACGTCTTGCGCGAGCAGATCGGTGATGCCCGACACCCGAAAGCAGTGCGGCGACAGCCCGATCGGCAGCCCGGCATCCTTCAGCCGCCGCTTGACCATCCGGCAGACGTCTTCGCCGTCAGCGGATTGCCGGTCAGCCGCTTCGTCGTGCCCGGCGTCGAGCGGAACAGTGGCCAATCTTTATTTTCCCCGGCGATGCCCGCCGCGTCGAGATAGGCCCGGATATGCCCTCCAGATCGTGCCGCACCGGGATTTCCCGGCTCTTGCCGCCCTTCTCCTGGAACCGCAGCACGTATTGCGTCCCGTCGTGCTGGAAATCGCCGAGCCGCAACTTGGCCACCGCCCCGGCCCGGCAGACCGTATAGGTCAGCATCGCCAGGATCGCCCGATCCCGCAGGCCGACGACGTGGCTGGTATCGACCGACCGCGATGCAACGTGCGGGCCTGCTCCAGCGTGATTTCCGGCGTCTTGCCCTCGATCACCTGCTCCTTCACGCCCTTGACCGAGGCCGCCGGATTGAGGATGACGACGTGCCGCTGCACCAGCCGGTCGAAGAAGCCGCGTAACGCCGCCAGATGCTGATTCCGCTTGGCCGCCGAGCCGCCCAGGCCGACGAGATACTGGCCGACCATGCCCGGCGTGATCGCCGGCAGCTCGACCCCCTGCCCCTCGGCCCAGGCCAGGAACCGCCGCACCGCCCGCTCATAAGCCGCCTGCGTATGCGGATTGTGATGCTCGGCATAGAAGAATTCGTCCCAGGCGAAGCGTGCCGCCCCGCCTGCCCGCTCGACCAGCGCCGGCAGCCCGGGCTGGCACCCGAAGTAACTATGCCGTTCGCTTCTGACTTTGACTAGCTCGTTAGGCATCGGCCTGCCCTTCCAACTTGCGGAGAACGGCAGGGTAATTCGTCTCCAAGTCGATGTTAGCGTGCTCACATGCGTGAAGCACTTCATCGGGATTGTTGATTTTGCCTTTGAGGAGCAGCATGCGGTCGTTGGGGTTACTCCAACCCTCGCGTGCTAAATACCATCTACACGCTATCATCTATTCATCCGCCGAATTATGGCAGGCCATGATCGGCCGAAATGCGTCACCGATACCTTTGCGACGCCGTTCTCATCAATCCGGCAGCTTCGGCTGGGACGTACCCCGATATGACGGACACATCGGAATCGGCCCGCCAAGGGCAAGTTTTACACGGCAGCAGAGCTTTCGCCTTTTTGTGATGTTTCGGTATGGTCGGTTTCTTAGGCATCGGCTTCATCCTGAGCAAGCAGCTTCTTTGCCTTGCCCCGAAACTTCTCCCAATTAGAGAATCTGTATTTCCCGTACCCGTACTCGCCCTCCCACACAATCACACCGTCGGGGTCTTCACCGGCCTGCTTCCAAGGCTTCTGAGCATATATTTTCAATCCGCTCTTTAGAGGGGCTGGTTTTCTTCGTCACGGCAGTGGCGATCTTCTTCATACATTCCGTCGTCATTGGTTGTATTTATATATAATTTGTTCTTGGTGTCAACACTACGGTGAATAAAGGAGGTTATTTACCTCTAAGTGCTAGTGTGGCCGCCCAAGCTTCAAGTGTGTTCTCGAAGACACACGCCTCGCCAAAAACGCCGACATCGCATAACCTTGCCTTGACATAATTTTGATACTCGACCGATTTCGTCACCGACCTTTCCGCCCGAAGTCGCGGACGTAAACTTACCCGTGGCGGCGTCGCTTGGCTTTACTTTGATTTTCTTCATTTGATTGCGTTACTCAAAAAGCAGGGAACCGCTAACCGTCGTCGTAATGGTTCGGGTGCGAACGAGATCTTGGTTCGGAATACCGCCACCTGGGCGACCACCGCAAGCGGTGCCGGGCTATCCGGGGCCCAGGCCGCCGCAAACGGCGTCGGCAGCTACGCTCCCCTCCTATCCCATGTCGCAGTCAGGACGGACGACAAGCAGAGCGTGCCGGGCACGGCACGCAACTTTTCTCACTTAAGCAGGGGAACCCTTCGTTCCCGATAAGGCAAGCCCAAGAAAGCGAGTGCCGCACGGCATCCCCCAAAATTCTCGAAGCCGAGAACCGCCATATTTTCAAAGCGAAAATGTGCCTTTTTGGGTGGTTCCCCCTACCGGGCGGCAGGCTTGCCTTATCTCCCTCCGCTGTGCGGGCGAAGTGCGCCCGCCCCTGCCGGGGTTGTGTTTGAAAGGAAAACACAACGCCCAGCAAGGGCGGTTCAACTATTTAAGTGAAGGGATCGAGCTTATAACCAACCACTTGCTACTTTCCATTAATAGTATTAATCAACATTGAAAGGATGCTTTATGAATAAGGTTCAAATGCAACTCGAAGGGCTAGATGGCAACGCATTCCGTTTACTGAGTGCTTTTGCTGTTAATGCCAAGCGTCAGGGCTGGTCACAGCAGGAGATCGAAGCGGTAAAACAGAAGGCAATGCAAGGTGATTATGACCATCTGCTGAGCACGCTTATCGAATACACCGAGCCGCCGGAAGAATCCGATCTCTAACCAGCTAACAAGGCAGGCTAACGCCTGCCTTTAGCAAGTCGTTTCACAGGGAAAGAAAACGCTCGTTTGTCTTACTGCCGCCGCCAAAGGATGTAGCGATATGACCAAATACTTTCTGCCCGGCCTAAGCAAAGCACAGGCCGATGCCCTTGATCGGAGCGGTTGCGGCGATTTCACGCTGTCGGGCGTGCCGCCCAAGACCATGAAGAAACTGCTTGACGAGGGGCTATTGAGGCAGTGCGGCGAAAAAGTCATCTGCCTGTTAGCAGCGGCCAAGAACTGAGCCATTATCGCAGAGCCACCTGAGCCATTCCGCGACTGCTCGATCGCGGCCAGTGGCTCTCACTCTTGGTTTTCTGGGTATTTTTTGAAAAGTCTGCTTGACGACGGTCTTCAGGATTCTAAGAATGATGCAGCTTGAGGCCAGGCAGTTGGGAACAAATCGATCCGAGTTGCCGGCCGGCAACCGCACATCGAGAATAGCGGAAATGGCCCTCCTTCCGAGTGCGTAGCCGGCTACATTAATATGTTCACATGAAGCAACCTCTCTTTTGCCCTAGTTTCTAAGCAAAGAAGACTCAGCTCAGGCTCGACAGGAGGGACCGCCTCTCCCGCCTTCACCCTCGCATCGCCCGGTCGGGTGAGGGCGATGCGAGGGTGAAGGCGGGAGGGGGGAGGAGGAAGCACCTGGGGGACGTTAAAAATCGGAGCTGATTACTGGCATAGCACTCACGGTGGCACCGCTCGCTTGCATATCTCGAAACGGCCCGCTCCGGCCGCTTACCGTCGTCCGGAATAGGCCGCTGTATCGGTTCTCCTCCGCTTCCACGGAAGACCCCCGGTGGCAGCCTGTTGGGCCTGGCGTGATCGGCGCTCGTAATCCTCGGCCTTGGAATCAGGTGGTCTATGGCATGCGCACCCTGCCGTGCAAATCCATCGAATAGCGACGGTTCTTCTGGACTCGAATCCTAATCGCTATCACTCGCGTGGTCGCACTATTATGTGCTCGCATGCTTATAATTAGCATGAGTGTTATCTCGTACCATCGGCAAGCCACGTCTTGTAGTGACCGCGCACACACATCTTCACTCCACGGCTGCGCAGAAGGTAAGATCCGCGAAACGCTGGCCCCCCAAACAACTCGCTGGGCAACGATGCCGGTGGCTCAATTTGGCCGCGATAATGGCTCAGTTTCTGACCGCGACCGACATCTGCCGGGGATCGCTTCGGCACGGTCGCCATTCCAGAATATGAGATGCCGTTGCCAGTTCAACATCGAGTGGACTTTATGGAACGCAAAGCAATTCGACAAAGAGCAGCAACATGCCAAAAGCCGCAAGACACGAAACCCGGGCGACGATGTAAACAAACGCACGTTTGATTGACACCGGCGGCCGGGACCAAGGAGGGACCATGAAACGAATCAGGAAAAATGAATTCAAAGAATCCGATACGGCACGCCTGCACGACCTCGCCCAACAGCACGGCCTGCATTTCAAGCGTAGCGGCATGGTTTACCGGTTTGAAGATTACACTGCGTATGGACTAGATCAGGCGCTTGGCTACGTTGAGGGTTTCGACCGAGCGATGGCCACGTGCGTGAATGCCGAACGCGGCGAAAAGTAAGTCAAACGGACATTTAATTTATCGCCGCTAGATCCCGCCTCAAAGATTTATGCCTGCACCCACCTTACCGGCGATATGTCCATGCGTATACTGGCCGAAAAATCGTAACTCCTCGCTCACACTGTCGGGCGTCGAAGCGACAAGCGGCCTTCAGCCGTTTTGATGAGCTGAATGTAGGCACCATGCGGAATATCCGGAACGCCGATGTCTTTCGTCACCCACGTCGCATCGGCAGCGGGGCTGACGGTCCAGGATGAAAGCGATCGCTCGCGGGGTCGAAAATCTGGATCGTACCCGTGCGGAATCCTGACATCCCTGGGAAACCGAAGCGACCGGTCGGTCGCTGAATACTGCCCGAAACCAAGATGCTCCGAAACCGCTTCGAGCATCCCGTCGATCTCAACCGCTACGATATTCTGCGTCGATTTGTAAATGGATACCGACAGCATTTGGACGGAAAGCACCTGGAGAGCTTTCGCACCAAACGGCATTCTCTTTATTGGCGACCACCGCGACGGCCCGTGGCACAAACTGGATCAGGCTTTGTGCCTCACCGGACGGAAAGAGGCAGACGGCTTGCCGAGTTGGCTAACGCAATCCGGCTGCGGATCACCGCTTTGAAATGCCCGTACCTGCGGCAGAACATGGTTTTCGAGCGAATGCGAAAGCAAGCTCGACCTCGATCACAAACCAATGCGAAAGGTCTTTTGCCACAAGGGCGAGGTCCGGTTGATAGCAGCGGTCGCCATAGCGAAAATCTGCCCGGTGAATTGGATGCAGCGATGCTTCGGGTATAGGCAGTCCCAGGGCTTTGGCCACCTCATATTCAAATTGCGACTCGCTGGGTCCATCCGGATCGTCTAAGGATGAAAACATGTTCTGGCGAACAATTGCCAACCAGCAGCGTTTTCATGCGTGACTCCAGGTCACATTGGCGACGCCTTCCAGATTTGTCGCCTCTTCCTGGAGCCGACCTATCTCCGGCACCGTGGCGACGAGTGAGTAAATGGTCGCACTTCTCCTTGCCCGTTCACCGGCCGAAGCACGCGGCCGAGCCGTTGTATCCGTTGGCGCCGGGTCGCCGTGCTCGCTGCGATGATGCCGATTTCGGTTTCGGGACGTTGAACCCTTCATCGAGTGCCCGGCAGCGTCACCAGTCACGTTGAGTGCACCGCTCCGGTAGGCCGCGAGCATCTCGGCCCGCTCCCGCAATCGGAGCTTCGAGTGGTAGACGCCGACGCTCACGCCGTTTTCGATCAGCACCTGATGAATCAGGTTGCAGGCTTCGATATCCTCGTGAAACACCAGCACCCGCTTGTCCCGATTATGCCGCCACGAGGCGAACCGCAAGCCTGACACGGTTCAGACTGAGATTGAGGACCCGCGTGCGTTTGAGGTAAAGCGAGACCGTTTCAGGTGCCTCGGTGCCGTATTTCTTGATCGCCAGGGCAATGGACTTTGTAATTTTGTCGTATTGTATTTTGTTCTCATCTTCAAGCTCGAATACAATGTTTGTCAGGTGGAACGGGACAATCACCTTATCCCGGTATGCTTCTTTATAGGAATACTTGTAAATGATCGGCCCGAGGGCGGGCACCAGGATTTCCTGTCAAGCCTTCATCATAGGCTCTTTCCGGAGTGGCGGATAAACCCAGCGAACCCAGTTTCGGGATATCGAGTGCCGTCTTGAACTGAGGGCTTGCCGCCTTATGACATTCATCGACGATGAGAAAGCTAGGAACGGCTACGCCCTTCCGCATGCAACTTCGCGGCAGTGTTCAGGACGGCGATATTGATCGTGCCGCTTTTGATCCGCTTGTTGCCGGTGATCACATTTACTTCGTCGAATTTGAGGCCGAAATAATTCGCGGACTCTTCCCACCACTGGTCGAGCAATGCCGTGGTAGGAACGACCACCAACGCCGTGTTCGGCTTTCAGATGATCAGATGCACGCGCAGGGCGAACACCGTCTTACCGCCGCCGGTGACGACTTCGACGATGCCGCGATGGCCTTCCGCTTTCCAGCGTGACAAGTGGCTCTCCGCATTCGCCATTCTGCGTAAGAGGTAATTTCGCCACATAACCCTCCGGGCTATTGTGAATCACCCCCGATGATTGCCTCTATCTCACCGCTCTTGAATTGCTTCTGCGGCGTTCTCCACCCGCACGGCATTGTACGCGAAGCAGCTCATTCTTCAACTCTGCGGACACTTTCAGGCGCGACCCTTGCATTGAGCTTCGAGCACCCGGTATTCGGCGATGAGCATCGTAGATATCTTGCCCGGATGCACTCATCGATTGAATCAGAGGAGTCAAGCGAACAGTAGTACGGGATGCAGCCCGTTGATGATGACGTAGATCGTTCCCGCGTCCGCTCCGGCGGTGATCACCAAGTGCGGATCGTATTCGCTCCGCTCCTGCATCGAAACGACGACTTTCAGCTCGGGCGTGACTTCCATCGTGCCGATAACCTCGGCGTCCGTCACCGACGCGAGTTGGTTTTGATTGTTTCTGAGAATTGTATCCAGCGGCGGTAGCACCGCCGTAGTTCAATGCGTCTCCCATTTCGCCGCTGGTGAACTCTTTCTTCATGCTATCGACGAGATCCTTTACCTTGTCGCGTGACCACGACTGGCTTGGGTTGTTTCTGGCGTCGCTGGGCGTAGTTCCTGTAGTCACGCGTGGCCTCTTCCAGATAGGTTTCCAAGTTCCTCTTCCTCATCGCCTTCAAAGAGGATCGAATCCTTGGTATGGGAAACCTGGAAGCCATCCAGCTCGACATGCCCGAGCAGCCGTTGAGCCACGAGGTTGTTAGCACCTTCATCTTCGACGCCGCCGTAGATGCTTTTGGGTTTCCAAGCGTTGGGAAGTCCCTGGATCTGCCGTTTCTGTTGAAACAGCGAAAATCCGCCATACTTGCGGCCGCCGGCGCCTTTCCTGAGTACGGCGACCCACCCGTTGACTTTTTTGCCGTTAATAATCTTTTCTGGCAACTGCCGCCGCATTTGCTTTCCGGCGGGGTCAGTATCAAACTCGTATTCGTCCGGGGCTTTGACTTCCAGGTTGTTATAGACGATTTTTAGCAAGCCATCACGCAAATCGAAACGATACATCGAGCCTAAATAGCCGCGAATCGTATCTTCCGTCCGCTTCTGGATGCTGCGATGTAAATCGCTGATGATAATATGTGTATAAGTGTTTGTCTCTATCGACATTTCGCATGCTTAAGGGAATTTTCATTCCATGGTGTGCGATGCCCTGGACGTCGATTTCAGCCGTCCACTCCTCGCCGCTCGTCCCATTCGCATGTGACAATTTTCCACTTGCGACCGATCCAGCAGGCTGCCGTTTTCATGCCCATGCCGTATTTTGATCGGCCCCTGCTATCGGTCGTCGGATGGGCAATTTTCAGTGCCTCGACGAGCTTTTCGTTGGTCATGCCAATCGAATTGTCCCTGAAAATGATCTGCTTGTTCACGCGGTCGTGGACGATTTCGACCACCAGCGGGCTTCCCTCCTGACGCAACACGTCATCGATGATCGAACCGTAATTCAGCCGGGACTGGGTTGAATTATCAATAAACTCCGCCATCGCGTACCACATCGAATAGCTGAGGCGGCTGTATGCCTCGATGGCGGACGGACCAACGGCAAGGTCGGTTTCGAGAATCGGGGTGCTCATCAGGGAGATCCTCCGGCGAGGTGCTGCGGAAAAGGTCAGCTTTTCAAATTGCCCAGTCGAATCAGTGACTGTTCAGAGAATTCGTCTTTGATTTCAATCGACACCCAGCGTCGCCCAAGCCGCTCCGCCGAATAGCCGGTCGTGTTGCTGCCCGCAAACGGGTCAAGCACCAGGTCGCCGGGATCGGTCAGAAACTCGATGAAAAAGGACGCGAGATATTCCGGCATCCTAGCCGGGTGCGGCTTGATACCCCTCTCCCTGCACGCTCGCATGTAAGCGTCGTTCGATTCGGTGTTCGCAATGCTAAGAACGTTCGGAAGCCGAACTTCCCGATCAGGATCAATAGCTTCAAACTCCAAGACGTTGTGCATGATGCTGCCGTTGTGATCCTTCAGAAATCCGGTTTTGCTGATGTTATGTTGAGACGGTCTATCCCCGGAATTATAGGCTTGGCTCTTGAGGAGCTGCTTCATCTTTTCACTGTATGGGCGTAAGACCTTACGGTTATCGGCCTTAGGATTGTCCGTTTTCGACATCCACCACACATGCGTGAAGCTATCGGTGGTCCGTATTCGATTGATCGTCACCCAGGCCGCCGGGGACGGCAAACGTGATGGGTTGTAGCAGATGAACTGCTGGCACAACCTCAGTCCTGCATCGGGATTTTTCACAAAATTGAGTAGCGACTCTAGGTGCAGTAGCGATTGCACCGGACGCCCAGTTTCCCACGCGTTGCCAAGTTCGATGACGATAGAACCGTCGTCTGTTAGCAGATCAGCAAAGGGCTTCGCCAAGCTGACGAACCATTCCCGATACTTGTCCCCCATCAAATTGCCGTAGGACTTTTTGTTGTTGAGCGGAAAAGGTGGCGACGTAACTATAAGCTGCACCTTGCCTTGGTACTTCTTAAGAAACTGCGGGGAGCATATCAATTCCTTCGAGTCGCCGAGATAATAACTGCCCGCACGTGTCTGGTGCAGGACTTTCGACGCCAATGTCGGCATGGTATCGTGAATGTCCCATCACGGACATCCTCCGCTGGCAGCGAGTGCATGCAGCCATAGACGCAATCGCTGTACGACGGGAGAACAAAGGTAAATTCTAGCGTACCGAACCCAATGTGCTACTGGGCATTGTCTTTATCGCCATTTTTGTCGAGCCACGTCACTTCCGGGCACGCGTAAGCCCCACTAGATTATCTTTTGTACAGGTCCGCCGCCGCAATTGCTGGCTCCCACCAGCACCGTTACATCCGGCCACTCACTCCGTGATGACACGTCAGCCCCGTGACCGCGTTGGCCGCGATTTCGCGGAGCAGGGTAGGTCGGCAACGGGCAATTGGCACGCCCGGCATAATGCCGTTCATGCCAATCGCTGATCCGCTGCCTGAAGGAAGCGGCTACGCCGCGACGTGGTTAGTTTTTGCTCGGATCGCCCCCAATCAACATCGGGGGGGCGATACGGCAAAAGGCTTTAGGTGGATGGCCGCGTGTACGCGGCGTTTCGTGGTTAGTCCCCTCCCGTCCCCATTGGGGAAGCGGGGAGAGAGAAAAAGAGAAAGGCATGGCCGGGAACGCCCATTTCCGGGCCTGGACGTAAACACGCCGCACGGCCCTCGCCCCTTTTTCTTCATGCCGAGCCGCACCGCGAAGCGGTGCCATCGCCCATATTGTTTACGCGGCGGCGTGAGCCGCGTTCAGTTTTAATCCTTGCCAGAGGGGGTATAAGGGGGAGATCAGCAAATCATCTCCCCCTTCTTAAGAACGTTTGCAGCCCGCAGGGCTGCTCCGTATTGCCGAACGTAGCGAGGCTGTTATTCTTGATTCAAGTTATCCACAGGCGGTCTTGTGTGTTATAATATATAGTTATATACTGTGTTAAGGGTGGAAAACGGTGTCAACACTTGAAATCACAAGTCGAATTAGAAACGCCCGGTGTGTAAAAGCACGAAAGCCGGTGTGTAAATACACGAAAGACGGTGTGTGAAAGCACGAAAATCCGCGAGCGGTGTGTGATAAGCACGAATTTCCCTTCAGTGTGTGAAAGCACGAAAAGGTCAGCCGGTGGGTGAAAACACGAAACTTGACATTGGTGTGTGAAAGCACGATAGTGCGTTCATGGTGGGTAATAACACGATAAAACGCACGCCGCTTCTGCCTGATCGCCACCCGATCCAGGACTTCTTCATTTGCGACGTCACGGATGCCATCCCCAAGGACGATATGGGTCGATGGAGCATCCCATTTACTCGCTGGCCACCCAAGCCCGACCTGGCGGTACGCGAATACGTGTCGGTCGCGGTCAGAAACTCAGCCATTATCGCGGCCCAATTGAGCCACCGGCATCGTTCCCAGCGAGTTGTTTGGGGGGCCAGCGTTTCGGCGGATCTTACCTTTCGCGAAGCCGTGGAGTGAAGATGTGTGCCGCACGGTCGCTACAACCGTGGCTTGCCGATGGTACGAGATAACACTCATGCTAATTATAAGCATGCGAGCACATAATAGTGCGACCACGCGAGTGATAGCGATTAGGATTCGAGTCCAGAAGAACCGTCGCTATTCGATGGATTTGACCGGCAGGGCGACCGTGCATAGACCACCTGATTCCAAGGCCAAGGAGTAGGAGCATGATCACGCCAGGCCCAACAGGCTGCCACCGGGGGGCTCCCGTGGAAGCGGGGAGAACCGATACAGCGGCCTATTCCGGACGACGGTAAGCGGCCGGAGCGGGCCGTTTCGAGATATGCAAGCGAGCCGTGCCACCGTGAGTGCTATGCCATGATCGGCTCCGATTCATTAACGTCCCCCAGGTGCTTCCGGTTAGCCCCTCCCGCCTTCACCCTCGCATCGCCCTCACCCGACCGGGCGATGCGAAGGTAAAGCGGTGGCGGCGGTCCCTCCTGTCGAGCCTGAGCTGAGTCTTCTTTGCTTAGAAACTAGGGCAAAAGAGAGGTTGCTTCATGTGAACATATTAATGTAGCCGGCTACGCACTCGGAAGGAGGGCCATTTCCGCTATTCTCGATGTGCGGTTGCCGGCCGGCAACTCGGATCGATTTGTTCCCAACTGCCTCACCTCAAGCTGCATCATTCTTAGAATCCTGAAGACCGTCGTCAAGCAGACTTTTCAAAAAATACCCAGAAAACCAAGAGTGAGAGCCACTGGCCGCGATCGAGCAGTCGCGGAATGGCTCAGGTGGCTCTGCGATAATGGCTGAGTTCTTGGCCGCTGCTAACAAATACGAGCATAACGGCGTGAAAGTCGCGGTCATCCCCAGCACGCTCGGCCTGGCGACGATCCACGACAAGGACATCCTCATCTACTGCATCAGCCAGCTCATCGCCAAAATGAACGCCGGTCTGGAGCCGCACAGGACGCTGCACATCAAAGCCTTCGACCTGCTGGTATCCACCAACCGCAACAGCGACGGCCGCGGCTACGAGCAGCTCGTCGCCGCCCTCGACCGCCTGAGCGGCACCCCCATCCGCACCAACATCAAGACCGGCGGCGAGGAAATCACCTCGGGATTCGGCCTGATCGATAGCTGGAACATCATCCGCCACTCCGACTCCGGCAGAATGTCGGAGATCCGCGTCAATCTCTCGGATTGGGTGTTCAACGCCGTCGTCGGCCGCGAGGTGCTCACCCTCCACCGCGATTATTTCCGGCTCCGGAAGCCGCTGGAACGCCGCATGTACGAACTGGCCCGCAAGCATTGCGGCAAGCAGGACGAATGGGCCATTTCCCTCGACCTGCTCAGGAAGAAATGCGGTTCCGCGTCGAGCGACAAGGAATTCCGGCGGCTGGTCAGCGAGATTTGCAGCGAGGATGCCGAGCACAGCCATATGCCGGACTACGCCGTCACCGTCGAGGGCGACAATGTGCGGTTTTCCAACCGCGGCACGATGAAGCCCCTCCCCTCGCCCGACCAGCCGAATTTCCCCTCCTCGACCCGGAAACCTACCATGACGCCCGCACCGTTGCCCCCGGTTATGACGTGCTACTACCTCGAGAAAGAATGGCAGAGCTTCTGGTACGAGAGCGGCCAGCCGGAACTGAAAAACCCAGACGCCGCCTTCCTCGGCTTCTGCCGCAGCCGCCACGAACGGCAGCCAAATCCTTAGCATGAATGCTACAAGCCTGACGATACATCGAATCCCACTTGTACTTTTGCTGATAGCATTATAGGCAGCGGGAACTGCTATGCCCAATCACAGCCACCATCCCCTGTTGCTGGGTTGCATAATGACAATCCAAAGGACTACGCCGCTGACAGCAAAAAAGGAAACACTACGTATCAGCAAGGAACCCAAGCTCACCCGCGGATCATAGAGGAGTCGATAACTGCAACAAAGGATGGGCGTTCCTATCAGAAGACCAGAGACGAAGATCAGAAGGCGACGGATGATCGAACTTTTTACGCCGCCGCCGCCGCCGGGGTAATCGCGTTATTTCAATTTTTTATATTATCTACTTCAAGCCCATTTTATGTGGTGCAGCGTCAAGAACAGCAGGGAAGAGCTTTCACCACCAAGCAAGCTTTCGTGTTCATTGACGGGTTCGACGTAGACATCAGAAATACCAACAGATTGGTAACCCTTTTCAATATCGTCCCCCGGTGGCGTAATTCTGGTTATACTCCCGCCAAAAATCTGAGAATCTCCATCGGATGGGGCTATTTCAAAGATGGGCTGCCGGTAAGCTCTCTTCCCGTTCGAGATCAAGGATGCTCAGTTGTTCCTTGGTCCCCAGGTCGTTGATAGAAGCGAAAAGCTCGCTATCCCCCTGAGCCGCCGATGTGGTCATCAATAACGGAATTGGCAACAACGGTGATTTGTTTGTGTGGGGACGGGGCGATTATCAGGATTCGATTGTCGGCGGCGTTCATTTCATTGAATGGTGCTATCGCATAATGCTAACCTTCGAGAATGGTAAGTTCTCTGTAACCTTTATCCAGCATGGCCCCCATAACCGCACCAAAGTAAGAAGCCTACTTGAAAAAATCATCGCCTTTATCCTACGCAGAAAGCGTGCCGGAAGGCTTCAAATTCAGTCAACCAACTCAACCGATTAGCTGAACAGTCCGAAGTTATACGCTGTGTCAAGCATTTCTTATTATCTCCAAGTTTTTGAAAGCGGAGAGAAAACTAAAGCCGTCCTTCGTGTAAACAGACGATGAAATCTGGGTAAAAGCACGATCTCGTGTGAAAACACGATACTCCGCTTTTCTGGGTGAAAGCACGATGAAGACCTCGCCCCAGGCTACGCGACCGCTCATCGTGATGGCTTTCTTCAAATCGCCCTTTCGCTATTTCGTCATATCACGAAATCACGAACCCCGCCAAACCCCGTCTGGGCCTTGATTTCACAGCATCCCGTCGTCGGAATCGATTACTTCAGGCTAGGATTCTTGGCTTCCCACAGATCGAGTGCCGCTTCGAGCAATTCGTACTGATACAGCCCTGCCACTGCCGCCGCGATCTTAAACCGTTTCTTCGTATCTGGTGGCACCTTGAAATTCAGATTGTCTAACTCCCCGGCCGGAATCTTCGCCTTTTCGGTGATCGATTTCGGCAGTTTCGGTTTCTCAGGTGCTGCCGCTACACGTTGCACCGCTTCCGCCATGGGGGTGGCGACCGATGCCGTAATGCTACTCAAGTCAAACTCCGGACGTTTACTTTTGTTCATGCTGGCATCCGCTCTTTCACGCTAGCGTTGCTGATAACATCGGCCTGCTCAGCGAATCGCTTTTTCACATCCTTCCAAATCCCCGCCAACTCCAAAGCCGCGACGCCTTTTGGCTCGATTTCGAACGCGGTCTTTCCATGACCAAAGCTGTCTGCATAGATCACCCGCTCATGCATCCGGGTCGGTAGAACAAGGCTCAAGGCTTCTAAAGCTACGGCGGTCGCGTCGTTGCTCTTGAGATTCGACCGCACCCGAGAAAGCATGAAATTAAATGGCCTGCCCGATTGCTTGATGACGGGCAGCCCTTTGACCAATGCTGAAGTCCGCTGCGGTTGGATTGAGGGGTATCAAAATCAAGTCGGCAACCGCGAACAGTTCAGGATTCACCCCGTCTTTCGCTGGAGCAGTGTCAATGAACACGTAGTTCACGCCTGCCTGCTCTATCTTTCGCAACGAATTTCCCAACTGAGCAATGTCGAGCGGAGCATACCGAGGAGCGGCAATCCCTGCCTTTGTCCGTTGATTGAACCAATCGGCAGTGCTGCCCTGCGGATCGGTATCAGAGATGACCACCGGGCCATCACCTGCGTGTTCGGCGGCGACCGCCAGATGAACGGTCGAGGTTGATTTTCCCGAGCCACCTTTTTGATTAGCGATGACGATGGTTTTCATGAACCGTATGATTAAACGAAATCGTTATTTCGTCAAATCATTATTTAGCGAAATAGTCATTTCACGATTTGGTTCAATCGTTCTTCGGTGAGAGCACGATCTAACGAAAAGGCGTTTTCGCTATCGTGCCTCTTGGCGATTAAACGATTTCGCTATTAGCGATTTCTGTCTTTAGCGAAATCGATCTTTCGTCTATTCGCGGAAGGCGAGAGAATGCTTTCGAGATTTCGTTAAACGCGATATCACGATTTCGTCTTTTCGTGGTTTCGCTCAAGCACGAGCCGTGTCATAGGCTGTATGCATTCAAGCATTTTGACGCTGATTTGCTAGGCAGAACATGGGCCGGACAACTCGGGTCAACCGCCACGGATTCTGCACGCTACGCTGCACGCTAACCTTGAAATCCTTGCGATTCTTGGTAATCTTGGAAGACGTAAGTCGTTATTTCCCAAGGAATTTAGCTTTCACGGCCATCCTCACACGGTGGAAGTCACTGGTTCGAATCCAGTGCCGCCCAATCGACCCTCGACAACTGGCCCGACGCCCTCGCACGGTACTCCACAAAGAGTGTTTTGCAGCCGGATTTCAAGACGGTGACTTGACCGCGTCACCGGCACCGGCGGGGCCGGAAGGAGGCCAAAAGCCGCGGTTCGCGGCGCCGGGTGTCGGCCGCGGACCATAGCGTGCTGCGACTTGCTGTGGGAGATGTTATTGCCATCAGTGGGTCGACCTGACACTGACTGGAAATTTTTTTTCAGCGGGCCGCCGTGACTCCGCGCGCTCGTCGTCGCACGTCTGCCGGCCGGTCTCGGGCGGGGCCGGAAAACGGACCCTCGACCGGCCCAGGCAACAGCACCGGCCTGGTCAAGGTGAACGAGTCCAGGCCCTCAACTCTCGAGCTTCCAGGGCGACGCATTTCGCGGGCAAGCATCGCGTTGGCCCGGTCGGCGCCAATAAATCGCTCGGCGGCGGGTCCCAGCGCAGTGATTCACCCGTGCGAATCGCGATGTTGCCGATGTGGCAAACCGTCGCCGAGTGATGACCGATATTGGCGTCGCAGATCGGCTTTTCCCGGCTGCGGACGCAGTCGATGAAGTTCAAAATGTGATCGGTCGAGACAGCCAACCGCGTTGCGCTCCCGGGCAGGGGTTCGTCGATCAATCGCGGGTCGCTCGCCTCGACATGGGCGCGATCGACAAAAATCCAGCCATTTTCACCGATGAATTTGACGCCGTTCTTCCCCGTGGCCGAGCACACCAGTTTTACGCCGTCGGCGTAGGTGTAGGTGATCGTGAAGTCAGTCGGGCAGCTATAGGAATTTGGCGAGGTTCCGACGCCGCTGCTCACGGCTTCGACCGCGACGGGGCCGGTCTCGTCGGCACCCAGGCCCCACTGGGCGATGTCGTTGTGATGGGCACCCCAGTCGGTCACCTTGCCACCGGAATACTCGTACCACCAACGGAAGTTGTAATGGCAGCGTTCCTTGATATAGGAGACATAGGGTGTCTGGCCGAGCCAGAACTCCCAGTCGAGCCCCTCGGGAACGCGTGACGAATTGAAGTACTTCTGTTTGGGATTCGCACCAACCCGAGTTTCGACGCGTGTCACCTTACCGATCCGGCCGTTGCGCACCAACTCGCACGCCAGGCGGAAGCGCGCGTCGGAGCGTTGATGGGTGCCAACCTGGATGATCCGGTCGCAGGAGTTGGCGACTTTCGTGAGAATCTTTCCCTCATCGATCGTAAGGGTCATCGGCTTCTCACAATACACGTCCTTTCCCGCGCGAAGCGCTGCGACGGCGATCAGGGCATGCCAGTGGTCGGGCGTGACGACGGTAACGGCGTCGATGTCTTTGCGTTCGAGCAATGCGCGGAAGTCGCCATACTCGTCGATGCCCTGGAGCTTTGACTTGGCGATCGCCGCTCTCCGTCGCGTGGCATCGACGTCGCATGCCGCGACGAGCTGGACACCCGGGCGTTTCCGGACAGCCTCGGTCATCACGAGATATCCCTGGCCGCCCGTGCCGATCGCGCCCAAGACCGTGCGGTCATTCGGCCCGACCTTCTTCCGCGAGTTCGCGAAAGTTTCATCGTCAGCCGCGAGCACTTCGCGGGCAAACCAAATCGGTAGGCCCGTCCGAAGCGTTAGCGCTGCATTGCCCGCGCAGAAACCCGCGGCGGGAGAGTGTTCGCCTGATCATCGCGTCGCCTTCCGATCCAACTGCCCGCGTGGAATGACGCCGGGATGATACCTTCTGCTTGAACTGGGGCAAGGCGAGTTGTCGACACTGTCGCCCAAAGCTGTGCTGAATGTCAGAGTCCCTTCGGTGAACTTGAAGTCACCGTTATTCTCAGTGAAAAACACCATCCCGGAGACACGGGGATAAGCTCCACACGGGCAGTCCGAAAGACGCGGTGGCTTCCAGCGGTAGCCAGCATCCCAGTGCATACTCGCGAAAATCTTCATAGACCATCCGCACGCGATGGAAGTCACTGGTTTGAATCCATTGCCGCCCAATGACTTGCGTCAAACCAGCGAACAGCTCTTGCACGCTATCGTCACATTGACTGCACGCAATGCGCCGCTGCGGGCCGGGTCCGCTACAGTCCGAGGTTAGGCGGTCCCCCCTCTCCGCTTTTCGACCATCCTCACACGGTAGAAGTCACAGGTTCGAATCCTGTGCCGCCCATTTGATTCAATCTTGGCGGAGCCGCGGAATGAAGAAACGGACAGGACGGTGAGTCGGGATCGCGGACTGCGTCCATTGAGGTAGCTCTGGATGAGCAGCATTCAACAGCCTGCAGAGGTTGTCCCATCAATGAGCTCGTCTCTTCTCTCACGACCGCGTGATCGCTGGGTAGCGGATCGGGTGACCTCGGTGCCACGGGATGATCGCTCCGGCCTTCTTGGCTGCTTGCAGCGGTTTGTCCGGGGTGAGAACGCGGCGGGCCAGCGGCGTCGGCTGCGCCCACAAGTTGAAGGTCTGGAGCATCTCGAACTTTTGTCCGCGGGCGCTGGGCTTGGGAACATGATGTCCACGCCATCGCCGGTGGTCGAAATCGATGCCAAGCGATCGCCGCACGTCGCGAAGCTGGCGACCTGGAATTACCTCGCGGCCGCACTCGAAGCCAGGCTTGCGCACGTTCTTCAATGTATCAATTAGCGTGGGGCTCGGACAGATTCCTGTCGTCTCACTGGCACCGACGACGGCGTTTCGCTTCAGTCGATTCTACACTTCGGCCCTTTACCCACCTGGCGCAGATTGAAGCGGGAGGTAGCGCATTTCGCGCCGATCTCCGCGGACGGAAATTCGTTAGTATCGACGGGCTATTGTGCCGCCGTAGTGGAGAAGGTCGAGGGCTCCACGGTGTCGAGGATCTTGAACTCGGTGAGCTCCTGCGTTCGATAGGGCTTGCCGTCGATCTTGACTTCGACCCTGGTCGCGACGTGGATCCCTCCAAAGTTCCTGTAGGCGCCAAAGATCGTTTCCTGCATCATTTCTCGATCATCAAGCCCGAAGACCTTTCCGGCCACCTTGACCGGACGGCCACTTTTCTTGTTGAACGAGACGGCCATGTCACTTCCATCCGGGCACGTGACCTTGATCACCAAGGCGGGCTCGGCCTCGACCTGTTCCTCGCCGGCAGCCCGCAGCTTGAAGCCCGGGCGCTTCATTGGCACGACCGTCAGCGGGATCAAAGTGAGGTATGCGCTGCGCTTCAGCCCGGCGAGCGCGTGATCGGGTTGCAACGCCACGCCGCCAACCGAGAGCCAGACCTTGTCACCGTTCAATACGGACAGCATTCGGAGCTGCCTGCCGCGGACCCCTTCGACCTCGAGCTCCGACCTGAAGCGGTCGAGGCCTTGGGCGATTGTCTGGCTGGTGAATTCATGCTCCTGGTTATCGCCGATGATGATCTTGCCCTTGGCCTTCAAGGCGACCGCCTGGATCTTCGTCAGCTTGTCCTCGCCGCCCAGGGCTTTGATGGCCTTGTCGAGGATGCCCTCAACATCCTTCTCATCTGCCAAAACCATGCGACCAGAGCCAGAGACAAAGACGCTCACGACTAACGCGACATAAAATCGCTGCACGGGATCACCTCAACCGTTCGGTGGCGGCAAGAGCTTGGTGGCACTCGCCCAAACGATAATCCCGCGGGCAATACAACGCAACGCGCAGTTGACGCGGCAGCTCTCACCGGGGCCCGCCAACTAGATGATCTGGAAGCCCGGCGTGTGACAGTGATGGGTGGTGGCAACCGCGACGACCAAGCTGCTAAACTTATTCGGCCTGGTTGAGCCACCAAGATCCGGCGATCGTGGCGAACGCCGTCGTCTGCCTCATTCATCAAGCGAGCTATTTACTCGATCATCAAATTGCCGCGCTCGAGCCGCGCGTTCGTGCGCGACGGCGGTTATAGCGAGCGGCTCGCCGCCGCGCAGCGTTGCCGAGCGAGAGCGAACACGGGATGAGCAAGTGCCGGCCGGGGGCGTTCATCGCCGGCCTCCTGACTGCCCGTCCTGCGAGAAACCGATGGTCCTGCGCACCGCCCGCAAGGGAAAGAACCCCGGTGCGCAGTTCTGGGGATGTCCTGGCTATCCGGCCTGCAAGGGGAGCCGGCCCGCCGCAGAGGCAAACGATCAGACCGATCGGACCGATCCGACCGATCCGACCGATCGATGCGATCACATGCGCGGAAAACCCTGAGTGAGAACGCGAGCCATTCCCGGGTCTCGACCGGCCTGATGTGTTCACCGCAATCGAATGGGCTGGCGGAACCAGATTGAGCGCCGAGGCCAAGCGCGTCCAGAGCGCCATGACGCGCTCGTCTTCGCGATGTTCAAGATTCTCTGGCGCTCGCGCCATAAGCGGCTCGATCAGCCTGGGTTCCAGGTCGGCCCACGGAAGCGCCAGGGCTTTCTGTTCGAGCTGGATTTGCAGCATGGAGTCCGTGGGATCAGTCTCGTGCCGAGTACCAGTCCAGCACTCGCAAGGCGCGGAGGGTGTTCCACCGGCTCGGCCGGCCCTCGCCCTCGTCCGTCTCGAAGAGCATCTTGCCGGGATATCGGGTCTCGAGCGGCCACCGGCCGTCGTCGTCGCGCTTGGACGCGACCAGGTCGATCGCCTCGGCGACGCGCTCGTCCGGCGCGACGCCGGCGAGCGCAGGTACTCGAGCCCCCGCAGAACGTCGTAATGCCACCAAGTCGGGAAGGCGAAGCGCGTCCATCCGACGTCGATCACCTCTCCGGTAGACCGGCGGCGGAAGAGGCGGCGCTCGAGGAGGTACTCCTGCCCACGGAGACGGGCCGCCGTCACCGCCGGGCCGCCTCTGCCCGCCCGCTCGTGCTCGAGCAGGGCCTCGAGCACGCAAATCGTGGTGTTGAACGAAGACCGCGTCGAACCGTTGGGTGCCTCGCAATTCCAGCCGCCGTCGCCCAGTTGTTCGCCGAGTAGCCGGTCGATGATGCCCTGGACGTCCTGCCCGAAATAGGCTCCGGGCGCCGCCACCTGCCCGTTGATGCAGGGCTCGACTTCACCGGCGAAGAAGGTGTTGTCGTCCGCTTCCTCCGGACCGCATCCCCGCCACGTCACGCTGTCGCGGACGAGGCCCACCGCGCGCCGTGCTCCTTCGCTTGAGGGATCGAGACCCATCTCGCGCAAGAGCGACAGCGCATGCATCGTGGAGTCCCACCCGCGGTTCCACGCCGCGCCGCCCCATCGCCCGTCGGACGCTTGCAGGGCGAGCAGCCGCGCCCCGCGCCCTCGGTCGCAACCCGTGCACGTTCGGCCGCGACCTCCTCGTCCGGCGCATCGGTCAAGTCTCGCAGCGCCTGCCAGCGGATCGAAGGGTCAGAATCACGCAGCCAGCGTATGACCGAGCTCGTCGCATTCGGGACTTGCCCTTTCGCTGGTTCGGTTGCCATCGGCTGGTTCCTCCTGACTCTTGTCACACGACGCTGTCCGCGTGGCACTCCTCATCAAAGGTTGGCCATGCTGAATGTAGATCGAGCCATCGACGAAACCTGGCGTCGGATTGACACGAAAGCTGAGCTAGAGCACCGGTTAGACGCGCCGCGCGAGGAAGTATCGCCGATCGCCGGCGCCGGGGCAAGCGCAGTTTAGCACAACCGCCAGGCTGCTGAGCGCGCCGGGATCACCCCTTCAATGGTGAGTCGAGCGATTCGAGGCATGAAAACGATGATTAAGGGCTCCCGCCGGCCTGGCTTGGCTCGGGTGAATGTATTTCTTGATTTCCGCCGGCGTGAAGACGACGTTTCGCCAGGTGAGGGTGCCGGTGTAATCGCCGTCCGCGCCTTCCGGTGTCGGCTCCGTCCAATAGTTCGCCCTGCGTGTTTCGAATGCCGTCAGGGCCGACACCGACCAACGTCAGATGATACGTATGGTGAAGGTTAATTCGGTCGGCGGGCCGGAGCGTCACCGAGTTGGTTGCCGCATCGAAGACGGCCGACCTGATGCGGACCGAGTGGCCGGCCGGACCGGTGATCCGGTAATTGCCCAGATTCACGGCGGCGACCGGGTCGAGCGCTTCGTTGAAACTCACCACGAGCACCGTCGGCTGCATGTGGATGCCATACCTCTTGACGGATTCGACCTGCGGGCCGTCGACAGCGGGAGAGGCGACCGCATTGACCATCTCGACCTGCGGGCTTGCCACGGCGCTTGCCGCAAAGGATGCGTCGCCCTTATAGGTCGCACTGATCGTGTGCCTGCCTTGGGCCAGGGATGCGATCGAGAGAGTGGCGTGATCGCTGCCGCTTTGCAACTGGAGCGGCAAAGGCGCCACGGAGACGCCGTCGATCGTGAAGGTCACGCTTCCCGATGGGGTTCCCGTGGATCCACTCGGCGAGACAACGGCCGAGAAGATCACGGGCTGGCCCACGGTCGACGGATTGAGCGATGAAGCGAGTGTCGTGATCGTTGTTTGCAAGACCGGCGCGCTCACCGTCTGAGTGGGGAGCGATCCACTGCTTGAGCTCACGTTGTCATCGCCGCTGTAGGACGCCGAGACCGTGTGCGATCCGACCGAGAGCGTCGAGGTGGTGCACCGGGCCTCGTCGGTGTCACCAACGACTCCCAGGTCCACGGGCGTCTGTGCCTGGCCGTCGATCGTAAAGGTCACCTTGCCCGACGGTGTTCCCTCGTACGACGGCGCAGTCACGACGGCCGTGAACGTCACTGCCTGCCCCAGCGTCGATGGATCGTGTGAGGATTCGAGCGTCGTGGTGGATGTCAGCAAAGCCGGCTCCTGGACCGACTGAGTCGGGAGCGACCCGCTGCTCGCGCTCACATCGTTATCGCCGCTGTAAGACGCCGAGACCGTGTGCAATCCGACCGAGAGCGTCGAGGTGGTGCACTGGGCCTCGTCGGTGTCGCCAACCACTCCGAGGTTCACGGGTGTCTGTGCGTGGCCGTCGATGGTAAAGGTCACCGTTCCCGTCGGTGTTCCCTGGTACGACGGCGCAGTCACGATGGCCGTGAACGTCACTGCCTGCCCCGACGTCGATGGATTCGTGCGAGGATTCCAGCGTTGTGGTCGATGCCTGCAAAGCCGGTGGGTTGACCGTCTGAGTGGGGAGCGATCCGCTGCTTGAGCTCACGTTCTTATCGCCGCTGTAAGACGCCGAGACCGTGTGCGATCCGGCCGAGAGCGTGGAGGTGGTGAACTGGGCCTGGTCGCCGCCGCCAACGAGCGCGAGGGTCGCGGGCGTCTGTGCCTGGCCGTCGACGGTAAAGGTCACCGTTCCCGTCGGAGTTCCCTGATACGACGGCGCAGTCACAACGGCGGTGAAGGTCACCGACTGACCGACGGTCGAGGGGTTCGCCGTCGACAAGACCGCCGTCTGCGAGGCCGGCAACGCCTGTGCGGTGGTGGCGGCTGCAAACTCCGAGGTATTGCCTGACGGGTCAGTCGCTGTCGCCGTGTAGAAGCTATCCGGCTCCATCACCGAGAAGGTGCCCTGGCCCGAGCCGTTGGTATTGACCGTCAACTCCCCGACGAACGACTGGCCCTGTTCGTGGCCGACCGCGGGGGCTACCGCGTTGGAGAAGATCTGGATGGTATAGGCCAGATTCGGCGACCCGGTGAGCGTCCCCGCCAGCGTTCCGTTTACAGCCCCCGGCGCAAACGTCATGACTGGCGGGGACACAGGGTGCGCCTGCGAGGTGAGCTTGATAGCAGGCCCCGCGTTGTTGAAGATCGAGTTGAGCGAGATCTGGTCTTGCCCACCGCCGACCACGTCGATCCCGTCGCCACCGTTGTAGGCGATCACGTTTGCCGATCCCGCCGAACCCGCGCCCCCGATCAAGTTGGTTTGCGCACCATCGAGGATGATTCCCGGCCCGGTGTTGCCGAGCGCGACCTGGCCCGTCACGTCGGTCCCGATCATGTTTCCGGCGATCACGCCGTTTTGGGGGAGCGTGCTGAACTGCGAATATTGCAGACCCACGGCATTCCCGGAGATCACGTTGTCGACGATCGAGGCGTTCGCGACCGACGCGAGTAGAAGCCCGGCCTGGCCGTTGCCAATTGCCACCGTGCCGCTTGAGTCGGTCCCGATCCGATTATTTGTGATCGAACAGGTCGCCTGGCTCTCCTGTGTGCTCCCGTCCACGTCGATCCCGCCCGAAGTGTTGGCCGCGACGACATTGTTGGCGATGATCGTCGAGAGTACGGGGGCCCCGCCGACGTCTTGAAAAGTGTAGATCCCGGGAAAGCCCCCCAAGTTGCCCAGGGCGACCTCGCCGGTTACGTCGGTGCCGACGTAGTTCCCCACAATCGTGATGCTCCCGCCGGCCTTCAGGCCACCCGCCTTGTTCCCCGAAATGACGTCGCCGAGGTTGGGCTGATTGGACCCGTATGTGTTGCCGGACCCGGAGTCGTAGATGCCCGATGCACCGTTACCGAGCGCCTTGGTTCCCGTCGCGTCGGTGCCGATGTACGAGTTGTCGATCAGGTTCGCCGTCGGCTCGATATTGAGCGGGTCGCCCGCCTGGTCGGGGATGAGGATGCCATAACCGGCATTGCCGGAGATCACGTTGCGATCGCCGACATTTGGCCCGCCGATCAGATTCGACGAGTTCTGGATGATCAATCCCGTGGCGTTGGGGGCAGCCGTCTCCCCGCTCGGGTCGGTGCCGATGAAGCAGCCGGAGACTTGAGCGTTGCCCGCCGTGACGAGGATTCCGGCGTAACCGAAGTTCTCGACGTCGAGCCCTTGCACCTGAGACCCGGCCTGGCCGATCGTCAGCCCGACAATGGTGCCGGCACCTGTGCCGCTGATCGCGATCGTGAGCTTGGCGTTGTCACCCTGCGCCAGGGAGTTCTCGGACGCCCCGGGCTGGCTATAGCCGTCGATGATCGCCGCGTTGGTGCTGATCGCCGGCAGTGCCGAGCCAAGCGCGATCGTCCAGACCCCGGTCGTCGCGTCATATCCCGGATCTGTCGTGGGGATATTGAAGTCGATCGAGTTCGTGCTCCCGACCGCACCGCTGACCTGAGCTTGCGCTTGCGTACTCAGCGACGAGACCGGCAGCGTGCCGTTTGAGACCTCAATCGCTTCGCGGAGCGATAATGCGGAATCCGCGGCCGTCTGCTCCGCGGTCGTGTTGACCGTGATCGTCGATAAGAGCTGGCGATTCTCCAGGACATCGACGGCCGGTCGCTGGCGACGCCGTGACTTGAGTGCAGAAATGGACTTTCTCATAGCGAAGCTCCCTTTGGGGCTGATCTCAATGCTCATTGCCTCACTATCTGCGTGCGACAAATTGCTTTGGTTTTTCTCACCGGCCGAGAAATTTATCCGAATCGCGTTTCCGGGTTGCCAGCTCGCCCTGGGAACCGATACTGCCGGATCGAGTCAGCGCCCAAATCACTGGATGAGCTGCTTGGCTTCCTTGAGGATTTGCTCGACTTCGAGCGGTTCGTACCAACTGATCCATGTCGTTGTCGATCCGCCGCCGGGACGCCGATTGGTTTGCTCGATCCAGTTAACGGCTTTCGCGAGCGCTTTGCGGGCTTCGTCGATCTGACCGAGCTTCTGGTGCGACATCGACAGGAAGAGCCAATCCCAGGCGCGTCTGGGAAATACGGTCATCGCGCGGTTGAAATCTGCGATAGCCGCTTCATAGTGACCGGCCCGAAAGTTCATTGCGCCTCGGAGTCTTCGGTTCTGCTCCGCCTTCGACGCGGCGAAATCGGCCATCTTCAACAAGACTTGCGCTTCTTCCGGCGTCGCCGGCACTGCGGCGCTCACATAACAGACGTGCCCGACAATCACGAAATTCGTGTCATCACGAAAGTTGGCGATGATTCCCCGCCGAGCTTTGCGATAGCCCTCGAGATCCCCCGCACCGAGCCTTGCGGCGGCTTGACCGTACCACGAATGAAAGTCTTTCGGCCTGACTTGCGTCACACGTGCGCTGTCGGCCGCAACTTGGTCCCATTGTTTCAGCCGAACACACACCCTCGCTCTCAGTGCATAGATCCACGCAGCCTCGGGTTCGATCTCGAGCAAGAGTGTAAAAGCCGAAGGGTCGTCCGGCGAGTTGCCGCCGGTACTCGCGCGTTCGCCGATCAAGGCTGCAGCCTCGTCATGCAGCTCCAGATAGAATGGATCTTGAGTCGCCTCCGGCGGCGTGCGCCGGTAGGCGTGAATCAAGAGTTGTCGCGCCCGCTCGCGCTGGTCGAGGCGCCACTCGCAACATGCCAGGGTGTACCAGTCCCAAAACGATGCTGCACCTGACAATTCCATCGACTTGAGCGTTGCTCGCGCGGCCGCGTTCCAGTCGCCGGCGCGATAGCGAACCACACCAAGCGTGTTCCAGCAGTTCGCGCTTGGCGGTGCCAGCTTCACAGCGAGTTCGGCGAGCTCAATCGCTCGCTTCGGGTTGCGATAACTCGGAGTCGGGCATGTCGCGAGACACCACGAAAGGTCGTTGGCGACTTGTGCGTTGTTCGGTTCCAGCGCACGCCGTTGCTCCAGGTCCTTGAACATGTTTTCCCAGTCACCGAGGCCAAAATAGAGCTCCGACCGGCGTTCGAGCGCGGCGGAGTATTTGGAGTCGATTTGAACGGCGCGGGTGTACGCCGCGATCGCTTCCTTGGAATGTCCAAGCATCTCGAGCGCCTGGCCGCGGACGTACCACTGCCGCGGGTCGTCGGGCGGGTCATTCCCATTGATCAGCAGGGTCGCCTCGCGAAAAAACAAGTTCTCTTGAACTTCGAGCCACCACGCTGTGGGCAGTGCACTCGTCAGGTTTTTGCGCGGGAGTTCAAGCGGTCCGCAAGCCCCTTCGCGGCGGCTTCGAGCGCGGTGCGAGCAGGCTCAGGCTGGCCGAGCCGGAAGTGCGTCATCGCCAGGAGCGAATTGGTCCAGACGTTTGCGACTTGCGGATTCGAGTCGCGCGCCTCGGAGAGCCGCGCGAGCGCGAGGTCATACTGGCCCGCGCGATAGAGCGCCGTTCCGAGACTCGCCAGCCGCACCGAGGTTTTGCTCGAGCTGGTCGCGCGTTCGCACAGCGCGATCAGGCGGTCGGTCGAGATCAACGGCGGTTGCGCGTGCAGGCAAACGCGTGCGACTTCTTCCCGCTCCCAGGCTCGAGGGTCGTCCGCCTTTCCAAATCGGCCCGCCATCACCTCGCAAATCCTGCGATACCCCGGCTCGTCGCGCATTTCAAGACGTAAAAGCGCGTGGAGATAAAGCGACGTGACGGATCCGGGCTCTTGCAGGGTGTAAGCTTGCTGGAAATCGGCCGCGGCCAGGTCGCACAGAGTGAGCCTTGCGTACAGGTCGCCGCGCGTGGCCCAGACCGAAGAATGATCCTTGCGCGAGTTCAGTGCTTGATTCAGTTCCGCTTCCGCCTTGCGCCATTCGCCAAAGTCGACGTGGCTGCGCGCGCTCTCGATCAAGCTGTTCGCTTTATTGAGGGTCTCGAGTTGTCGCGCGATCTCATTCGCGCGTCCCTCTGCGTCGGCTTGTTTCGACTGGGAGAGCGCCAGCTTTGCTTGATTCGCCGCGTCGCGCGCCGCCGCGGCCTGAATCCCCTGCCACAAGGTCAGCGTCGCGCCGATTGAGGCGATCGCCAGCAGAGCGGCCGCCGTACCGATCGACGCGCGATGTCGTCGTGCGAACGTCCTCGCGCGATATCCGAGCGCGGGTGGGCAAGCGTGAACCGGCTCGTTTTTGAGGTATCGCGTCAGGTCCATCGCCAGGCCGTTCGCGGTCTCGTACCGTCTGTTCCGGTCCTTCGCCAGGCATTTCATCACGATCCAGTCGAGCTCGCCGCGGATGAGCTGGCTGAGCCGCCGAGGATCGCTCGCCCGCTTGAAAGAGGCTTTGGTCTTCGCCTCACTAGCGGAAGTCAGCCGACTGCTCGGCCGCGGGGGCTCCTCCTCGTGAATCATCCGCCGAATTTCGTCGAACGCGAGCGTCCGCAGCCGCTCCTGGTCAAATGGTGTCGTGCCCGTGAGCAATTCGTAGAGCAAAACGCCCATCGCGTAGATGTCGGAGCGGGTGTCGACGTCAAGGCCGCTCAACTGGGCTTGCTCCGGGCTCATGTAGAGCGGCGTGCCAATCATTTGCGCGAAGTTCGTGAACAGCGTTTTCTCGGTGAGCTGCTGGCCGATCGCCTTGGCGATGCCGAAGTCGATCACCTTGACCACGGGTTTGTCGTCATGCAGCGTCACCAGCACGTTGGTCGGTTTCAAATCGCGGTGAATGATTCCCTTCTGGTGCGCGTGCTGAACCGCCTTGCAAACGGCGACAAACAGTTCGATCCGGTCGCGAATCGGCAGTCGATTCTGATCGCAAAACTCGGTGATCGGAATCCCATGCACAAGCTCCATCACGAAATAGGGCCGGCCCGTTTCGGTCGCGCCGCCGTCGAAGACCCGCGCGATGTTCGGGTGGTCCATGAGCGCCAGCGCCTGCCGCTCCGCCTCGAAGCGAGCGACAACCAACCGCGTGTCCATGCCGGGTTTGATGATCTTGAACGCGACCTTGCGCCGCACCGGCTGCAGTTGCTCGGCCATGTAGACGATGCCAAAGCCACCCTCGCCGATCTGCTCGAGCAACCGATACTGGCCGATGATCGTCCCCGGCCCTTCAAGCAGAAGACTCCGCCGGAACGGAGGAGTTGAACCCCGGTCGACCACCGGCTTTTCGGGATTCTCCATCGCGCGGTGCGCTTTTAGCAACCGATCGACGCGCTGCCGCAGCTCCTCATCCGAAGCACACGCCGACTTGACGTATTCCTCGAGGTCTTCGTCAGTGTGTTCCAGCGCGCTCATGAAGACCGAGCGGGCGTGCTCTTCGAGCTGGGTCATGGAAAGCCTCGCGCGAATTTCGTTCCATACGGAGTGCGACGTGGCGTGGTCTTTTTTCTCACGCTCCCGCAAAAAAAGATGCTACTCCGCTTGCTCCGTCAATTCGCAACTCAGCCACGCGCGTGCGTAAGCCCAGTGCCGATAAGCGGTTGCGACAGAAACACCGACGGATTCCGCTGCGTCTGCGACCGAGAGGCCGGCGAAGTAGCGCAAAGAAACGAGTTGCCCCGCGATCTTGTCGAGTTCGGTCAACCGCACGAGTGCGTCGTCGAGGGCCACGAGTTGCTCGGGGGTGGTCGAGCAAACGGGGTCGAAGTTCTCGAAGTCAACGCGTTTCCAGTCGCCCCCGCGTTTCTCACGCCGTTTGCCGCGCGCGCGTTCGATCAAGATCCGCCTCATCGCCTCGGCCGCCGCGGCGTAAAAGTGACCGCGACTTCGCCAGTTTTGCGCTCGCTTGACGTCGACGAGCCGCACGTACGCTTCGTGAACAAGCGCGGTGGCCTGAAGAGTATTTCCCGGACTTTCCGAGTGCATTCCGCAGCCGCCAGTCTTTTCAGCTCGTCATAGATAAGCGGCAGCAACCGCTCAGCGGCGACGCCGTCTCCCTCCTCGATTTGCTCCAGAATCTGCGTCACGTCGCTCATGCCGATCAAGGTAACCATCGATCGACACGCATGCAAGATGATCAGAGAGGCGGCCCCAGGAGCGGTTGAAGTGCCGGCAGGGGCCACAGTGCCTCTGCCAGCCGGCGTGCCAGCAGGGCGTGACCCTGTGCATTGGGATGGAAGTCGCTGGGGTGGATTGCCAAGGTGGCCGGATCAGACCCGTCAAAGGCATCGGAAACATCGACGACCGCCGTGAACCCTGCGGCTTGAGCCAGGTCGAGGAGCCGCCGGTGCTGGGCTGGACCCACGACTCGACCGACGCGGGGAATCAGCACCCACAGGCAGGGCACGCCCCGGGCCCGACAGTCGGCGGCGACGGCCCGGTAGGCCGCCGCGAGCAGGTCCCAGCGATACGGGTCCAGCGCCTGCGCGTAGTCTTCGCTCGTCGCGCCCGGCCGGACCGCCACGCGCTTCAAGACGTCGCCGTAGAGCGGAGAGTCCCAGCCGATTCCCCGTGGCAGGAGCTCGGCGAGCCGCCGCTGGTCCCAGCCTACGTCGGCCGCAGTCGCCTCGAACAGGACGAGGTCGGGCTTCATCGCCCAGCCGACCTTCTGGAAGTGGTCCCAGCGCTGGCCGGGGCTGCGGCCGGGAAGGGAGCAATTGAGAATTTCAACTGCGGGCCCGCCGCGGCGCCGCGACTGCTCGTCCAACCACTGCTCGAGCGCGGGCTCGAAACCCCGACCGTCGCTGACGCCCAGCCCGACGCCGATCGAGTCACCGGCCATCGCGATCCGCAGCGTCCCCGCCGGTTTGGACACCGCGTAAGCCCGGTCGCGCAGCCCCAGCTCACTGGTGGTCCAGGTCGTTCCGTCGGCCCGCACGATTGACTGGCTCGGCCGCAGCACGACCTGACGCAGCTCGTCAACCTGCTGGCAGATCGGAGGCGTCAAGCCGGGCTCGAGGCCGGTGTCGAGGAGCTGGTTGTAGTAGCCCTGATCCATCCGCTCGAACTCGGCATGGCTCAGCAAGCGCTCGAGGTTCTCGATCTCGTCGCAGCCGAGCGCCCAGCGCACCCGATCCACCTCGCGCGGGGCCCATTCGCGCGGCATGCAGCGCCAGCCGAGCATCGCCGCGAGCGCGAGCATTCGCAACGCCATCCCTGAGGAACGAGACATGGTCTGTGCTCCATTCAGAACCCCACGCCCCGGCGCAGAGCGCCACCCAGGCACCGACGCTCGGACTGTTCCAGAGCGACCAGAGCAGGGCGATGGTGAAAAATGTGACGGCAATCCGGGCCGCGCGGATCAGCAGCGCAAGTGGTGACCGGGACGGGGCCTCGACTCTTCTGCAGCCTCGCCGTGCGTCGAGCTGCACGTTGAGAAGCACCAGGAAGCCCAGGATGCCCCAGAAGAGGCCGTCGGGCGCGCTGAAGCCCCAGACGCCTCGCAGCCAGTACGTCTGGTACGCGTGGAGCAGCCAGGTGACCACGAACACCACCATGGTCGCCGCCGCCAGTGCGACGGGCTGGGGGCAGTGCTTGAGGCGGAAGGCCACCGGGTTGAACACGATCCGCACCATGAAATCCTTCCAGTAGATGTTGATCCGGCGCCAGTAGTCGGTGAACCCGCTCGCCAGCAGGTACTGGCGATGAGTCTCGGGGAGCTGGAAGCCGAACAGGTGGAGCAGGCCGCAAGCCATGTGGAACTGGCCCGATACCCGCAGATACAGCAAGTAATTGCAGACCAGATAGCCCGCCAGGCTCAGGGGGCCGTGCACTGCGTCGGGCGAGATGAGCAGCAAGCGGTCGATCACGCGATAGAGCAGCAAATGAAAGGTCCCACGCGAGATCATCTTCAGGCCTGCCTGCTGGATCTCGTCGATGCCGCGCGCGAAGTATCCGCGCTGGAACGCACGATAGTCAACCACCGGAAAATGCGGGAAGACATAATTGGGCAGGATGAAAAAGTAGCTGAGTGTATCGACGAGCGGCTCTCGGCCGTGGACGTGCTTCCGTTCGTAGAGATAAAGGATCATCCGGAACATGAACATCGTCGCGACGATGGGGATGACCCCGCTCGAGGTCGCCTCGGCGCCTGAGCCGGCCCGCGAGCGGAGCACGGCCAGGCACAGCGCCAGCGCAGCGATCAGTCCAACGCGGATCCGCCACGAGAACGGCGCCGTGGCGAGGACCAGGAGCACTGCCGAGACGGCGAGTACGCCGGCGGAAGTGAACAGGCCGTTGACGAGGACCATTCCCAGAATCGAGATGGCCACGAAGAGCGGCTTCTTCCAGCGATAAGGCGCCAGGTAGTGGGCCGGCAGGGCGGCAGTCGCCAGAAGGACGAGGATCCGAAATGATCGCGTCTCGATCCGGTAGGCGTCGAAGAAGGCGAGCATCAGCCCCAGTTGCGCCATGATCCCCAAGAACTCGCGCGTTCGACGCCGGCAGTTTTCGGGCTCCCCGGCGTACAAGCCTGGGCGTCGGAAGGGCAGGGATGCGGAGATCGGGCGCAACCGGTGATGAGGAATGAATCGCCGGGCTGTCGGTGATTTTGATGCGACAGACATGGTCCCCCCCACGAACGATCCGGGCCCTCGACACGCCGGTTCCCGGCCAATGGTCGGTGCCGACCAACCCTGCGCGGGCCGGCCAATCGCGTCCGGTCGACGCGGCGCTGCGCCGCGTGATCGCCCGGATTCGAGGAGGATTACCCGGCGGCGGCGGACGGCGGATGGAGAGCACCGGCCGGACGGTCGACGATGCAAGTCATTACGGGTGGGAGAGATTTCTCAGCAGAGGAAACGGCAGAGAGATGGGATCAGGCCGTCGGGCCATCGCTGGACCGGGCCTCGGCACCGGAGGGAGCGAGGAACCGACCGGATCGGCCGATCGCGGAGGGTGGCGGTGAGAAATGGAATGGAGAGCCGGCGATCGTCGTCGAGGCGGACGCGCGGCGTGGATACATCCGCTGCGGGCTGGCTGATCACCTCGGCCACACCGCCGTCCTTGCTGCCGTGCTGTGGCATCGGCATCGAGGATGAGCCATTGCCCGCAGCCAGGCCGTCGACCGGTGCCGGGGTGATCATCCGCAAGAGCCAGGGGGAGGCGAGGCTGGCGTAGTCGGGCGTGAGGCCCTGAATCGCCATGTTGAGCAGAACGATCCGATATACAGCCCACATCGACCGTCTGGCCACGCCCGCCATCACCGTACGGCCCTCGCGACAAGGATGCACCTCGGATCCGTCCGAGACCGGCGTTATTATCTCCACAATCGCTAGTTGGGCTAGGCCAGATCGATCGGGGTCCGCGCGTTCTCGCGTAAATCATTGTGAACGTGCCGAACGCCGGCTGGCGTTCGACGCTGGTCGAGACGCCTCGCCCCCCTGCCCCTCGACCGGGATTCGCGGAGCGCGACGCGGGTGTTGTTGCAGAGCCACGCCGTTTGGATGCGGCTGGCCGATGTGAAGGAGCGGTTTCGCTTGTCCGAGCCGGACACTATCGTGCCCGCGGCCCAGGCTGATGACGTCGGCGCGGTTCCCACCGCGAACGGTGTTCTTTCCTCGGCCGGCGATCACGAGATCGCGTCCGGCGCCGAGCGTGACGGCGTGATTCCCGGTCCCCAGTACGACCATATCCCTGCCATTTCCCGCGACGACTGCGCTCTTGCCGTCGCCGAGAACGATGCTGTCATCGCCGTCGCCGAGCCGGATCGTGTGAACGCCGTTGCCGAGATGGATCGAAACGCTGTCGCCGGTCAGGTCTGCGGCCGTGATCGTGGCGTTGCCGTCACCACCCTGAATCACGTCATCGCCGGCCCCCAAAATGATGACGGCGTTTTCGTTCCCGAGCGTCAGGACGTTGTCGCCCGCGCCGGCGGTGACGGTGACCGGGAGGGTCAGGCTGGCCGCGAGGCAGAGGTTGTTATCGCTGTTGCCAGCCAGGATCACGATCGAGGTCAAGGGCTGGTTCAATACCTGCGTGGTGGCCGCCCCATCGAGGATGGCGTTCACCGCCAAGCCGGTCGAGCCATCCGTGTGCGCACCCGCCGGTTCGATCGTCACGGAATTCGACGTGGCGGCGCCGACGATATAAACGGTTGGGCCGTCGGCGTAGACACCCGGTGACAGGCTGGAAGCGGAATCTGTCAGGCTGGAAGCGGAATCTGTCAGGTTGGAAGCGGAATCCGACGAGCCGCTCGCGCCGAGGGACAGGGTGGCGGATTGAATCTGGAAAGCGCCGTCGTCGGGCTTGATCAGTGCACCCGGGCCCGGCCGGGGCAGCCCGCGCTGATCGATGCTGGGCAGCCCGATAATACTGGGATTGGCGACGGCGAGGACGGTATTGGAGCTATTGGGCGCCAGCGTAAACGTCAAGCCACCATTGTTGGCCAGCGTCGTGGCGAGATTGGGAGCGCTGGTGACGACGATGGCGTTGTCGGTGACGGTCTTGGTGCCGTTGCCGACCTGCGAGGCGCCCCCCTGCACGACGCTGCAACTGCCGGTGACCTGGGCCGTGTTCGTGTAGGTGCCGTTTTCGGCATCCTCGACGAGGTCGTTGCCACCGCTGTCTTGGCCGATGACGCTATTGATAAGGGTCAAGGAGGCGGTGGTTGCGCCCCCCTGAGTGACCGAGTTACCGTAGGCGAGGTTATAGACGCCGCCGCCGCTGGCGTTGCCGTCGCCGCCGGAGCCGGTGCCAGGAATTGCGTTGTTGTTGGCCACGGTGACGTAAGTAAGGCTTGCATTGCCGTCGAGGTTGAATATCGCGCCGCCGTAGCCGCTGCCGCCGCTGCCGCCGGCGCTCCCGAGGCTGTCGCTGACCGTGCCGCCCTGGGCTGTGTTGCCGGCGAGTGTAGAGTTGATGAGATTGATGGTGCCGAACATGTTGAAGATCGCGCCGCCGAAGCCGGCTCCGGCGCCGCCGTCGAGATAACCGGTACCGGCGTAGCTAAAGGCGGCTCCTTGCCCGGCGCCGAAGCCGCCGGCGACCGGGACACCGAACCCGCTGGTGTTGCTGCCCCCACCGCCACCGAAGCCGCCAACACCGCCGCTGGCGCCGTTCGCGCCCCACCGCCGCCGCCGCCGCCGCCGAAGCCGCCGCCGCCGCCGATGTCGCCGAAGTAGAAGCCGCTGCCGCCACCGCCAACCCCGCCGCCACCCCCGCTGCCACCGTCGGAAGTGCTGATGCCACCGTCGCCAAAACCGCCGCCGCTGCCGCCGCCGTAGCTGTAGAGAGCGCCGGTGCCGCCGGCGCCGCCGCCAAAGCCGCTGGGACCACCGCCCGCACCGGCGGCTGGGCCGTTCGCATTGCCGCCTTTATCGGTGGGACCAAAACCTGCACCGCCGCCGCCCGCCGCGCCGAGGCCGTTGATCGATCCTGCGCCACCCGTCGGACCGCCCGTGATGCTGAAATCGCCGCCGAAACCGCCACCGTCATTGCCCTGGGCACTACCGCCCATTCCGGCGCCACCATAATTTTCGCCGGGGCTCGCGTTGCCGCCGACCGCCTTATTGTCCGTCAGCGTAACGGCATCGAGGGTTAAACTGCCCTGGTTGAAAATGGCGCCGCCGGCGCCCAAGCCACCGCCGCCCTCGCCGCTGCCACTGCCGCCCTGAGCCACGCCCCCTTCCAGCGTCAAGTCCTGCAGTTCCAGTGTTCCGGGTGCGAGCGCGCCGCCAGTCAATGTCGGACCGCCCGAAACGTAAAAGAAGCGCATGCTGGCGCCGGAGATCTGCAACGTGTCGCCGTTGCCTAGAATGGTGATGTCGCTCGTGATGGCCGGCAGAGCGTTGGGACCGTACCAGTTCTGGTTCTGCACCGTGTTGTTGCTCGTGATCGTCGTGTTATTGACCGCTGACGTGAAGCTGATCGTGTTGCCCGCGGGCAAGTTGATGATAAACGACGCGCCTGGCGAATTGTCGGCGGCGTCAATCGCGTCGCGGAGCGTGACTTTGGCGCCCAGAGTCGTGACGGTGACGTTAGCCGGATTGTCCATGCCGCCGCTGGGATCGTTGACATTGAGGGAGACCATGATTGCGCCTGGGACGATGGTGTTGGTGCCGTTGCCGATCTGGAAGACGCCCCGTGCGACGAAGCCGGCGCTGCCGTTGATCTGGGCGGTGTTGTTGTTCTTGCCGTTCTCGGAGTCGTTCACGACGTCCCAGCCACCGCTATTCTGGCCGATGTTGCCGTCGTTGATTGTGAGGGTCGCGGTGACCGCACCGCCGCTGGCAATGGTGTTGCCGTAGGCGAGGTTGTAGACACCGCCGCCGTTGGCGACGCTGTCCGGGTCGGTTCCTGTGCCGGCGATTGCGTTGTTGTTGGTGACGATCACGGAATTGAGTGTGACGGTGCCGTCGAGGTTGAAGATCGCGCCGCCGTAGCCGCTGCCGCCGCTGTCGTAGAGGGTGTACTGGGGGGCGCTGCCGCCCCTGGCGGTATTGGAAGTCAGGGTCGAGTCGATGAGAGTGAGGGTGCCGAGCATGTTGAAGATGCCACCGCCCATGCCGCCGCCGCCGCTGCCGCTCGAGGCCTCGCTTACCGGACCGCCGCCGAAGCCGCCGCCGCCGTGAATGGCGTTGCCGCCGCCGCCGCCGAAGCCGCCACGACCACCCATGCCGGTGTAGCCGCCGCCGCCACCGCCGCCGCCGAAACCGCCGCCGCCGCCGGCGCCGATGTTGGCCGTCCCGGAGGGGCCGTCGCCGCCCCCGCCCCCGCCGATGCCCCCGCCGCCGCCGACGTAGGTTAGACCCGCACCGCCGCCGCCGAATCCACCACCGCCGCCGCCCCGGAAGCCGCCGCCGCCGCCCCCGCCGTCGCCGCCGGTGCCAGGGCTTCCGGGGGGGCCGTCACTGCCGTTCGGGGTCGAGCCTCCAGCGCCGCCAAAGCCGCCGAGCCCACCGCCCGCGCCGCCATGACCGCTGCCACTGGCGCCAGCGATGGCGCCGCTGTCGGTGGATTGGAAACCCGCACCGCCGCCGCCGCCGTCTCTGCCGCCCGCGCCGCCCACCGAGCCGCCGGTGATGATGAAATTGCCGCCGAAACCGCCGCCGTTACTGCCGCTGGCACTGGAGCCCATCCCGCCGCCGCCGCCGCCCCTGTTGCCACCACCACCGCCGCCATTACCGCCGATGGCCTGATTGTCTGTCAGCGTCGCGCCGCTCAAGGTCAGATTCCCTTGGTTGAAGATCGCCCCGCCCGCACCCAGACCGCCCCCGCCGCCCCCGGCCCCGTTGCCGCCCCGGGCGACACCGCCTTCCAGGGTCAGATTATCGAGTTCCAGCGTGCCGAGCGGCAGCGCGCCTCCCGTCAATCCAGGACCCCCGGATATATAGAAGAAACGCATGCTGGTGCCGGAGATTTGCAGCGTGTCGCCGTTGCCTAGAATGGTGATGTTGGTGCTGATGGCCGGCAGAGCATCGGGACCATACCAGTTCTGGTCTTGCACCGCGTTGTTGCTCGTGATGGTCGTGTTGTTGAGCGGCGACGTGAACGTGATGGTGTTGCCGGCAGGCAAGCTGATGCTGTACGACCCGCCTGAGGCGGCCGAGGTATTGTCAGCGGCGTTGATGGCGTCGCGAAGCGTGACACTGCTGCCCAGCGTCGAGAGGGAGACGTTAGCCGGATTGTCCATGCCGCCACTGAGATCGTTGACGTTGATGACGCTCGAGGGCACCAGCCGGGCCTCGAGCAGTTCCAGCGAGCGCCAAGCGGGTTGCGTACGGAGTCGCGCATTCCGCCGCTTGCGTCTGAACGCCGCGGTGAATATCGGCAAGACGCCCGCGGACGCGAGGATGAGGGTCGACGGCTCGGGGGCCGGGCTGCCGAGGCCCAGGGGCTGCTGGACCGAGAGGGTTACCATCATCTGGTAGTCGCCGTTGCCGTCTCCCAGCAGCCCGGCCCAGAAATCGAATTCGCTGCCGACCGAGAAGTTGTTGAACGTGTATGTCTGGTTTGCCGAGTATAGCGTGCCGTCGATGAAGAGCTCCGTGTTGGCACCGGGCGGCACGTTGCCTCGGGTCTGCAACTGAACGGTCACCGGCGATCCGTTTGCTTCGCCCGCGGTGCCTTCGATCAAGATGGGAATCGCCCCGAAGTTTATGTTTGTAGGCCCAACACCGGTGGAGGCCAGCGCGCTGCCCAAGACCTCGAATGAGAGCCTCATCTGCGACCCCTGCGTGTTCAGGCTGGCGCGCCCGTTGCCCGCACTCGCATGAGCCGGGGAGTTTGCCGCGGCCCCAAAGTCCTCGAGTGACCCGTCGAAGACCATGACACCGTTATTCTGGGGGTTGCCCACCGCGAGGATGACGCCGGCGCGAGACGGCTGGTCGGGCAAAAAGGCCGTCACTAGTAGAGCAGCGAGAAGGATCGGGCTGGAAGTGGTTCGGGCGTGATGCATCGACATGGACTCCTGGGGTTCGCGGCGCGTGGATAGACCTTGGAAGCCATCGTTTGCAAGCGAGGCTCTTCGGAATGGTCGTTGTTCTTGGTCGCGACCGGGCCCGTTGCGAGTGGGAGAGCAGGCGCTAGCCCGGTAGCGGTCGCGCGCACCGAGCGTGGGATTGCGAAGTCGCGATGCCGGATCGGTTCGCCGGCGGTGGCCGGCGCGACACGGATCGAGATGGTGTCGGATGTCAGCTACAGCTCTACGGCCGGAGACGACAATACCTGACACATGGGTCGAGTTTTTTTGTGCGCCTCACGGTCGCTGCGGCGAATCGCGTTCTTCTGGTGACGCGGTCCAGATCGTGACCTTGCCATCCCAGCCGTTGGCGGCAAGGCGGTTGCCATCGGGGCTGAAAACCACCCGCGCGATGAACCCATAGCTGCCGGGCGGGGGTTGCCCAAGACAGCGCAACTGGAGCAACTCGTGGCCCAGGAGCGCATCGTACAGGCGGATGTGGTCATCGAGGCCCGCCACAGCCAGGCGCCGGCCGTCCGGGCTAAATGCTAACCCAGTCAACCGCGTCGCCGTCCACACGAGCGGGACAGCGAGGCGGCCGGTCTCCGGGTCGAGGATCCGAACGGTGCCACCGAGGTCGACCGTCGCGAGACGGTTCCCATCCGGACTGAAGGCCAGACAGGGCCGGGGGCCCAGTTCCACTCCTCGGATTCGCCGCCGCTCCCGCAGTGTCGCTGCCTCCCAGAAGACGATGTCCCAGGGCGGCTGCGCCGCCAGGAGGTCGGCCTTGGGCGCACCGCGGGCTTCGGCGGCGGCCAGCAGCCGGTTGTCCGGGCTGAAGCACGCTCCAATGATGGTGCGGTCAGGGAGCAGCTCGATGTGGGCCTTGATCGTGCCGGAGTTTTCGGCTACGCCGAGCTCGACGCGCGGATCGTTCGCGCCAGCACGCCCGCCCCATCCCAGGTACGCGATCAAGCGGCCGTCAGCCGTCAGTGCCAGCGGCCTGGCTTGCGCCGCGCCCGTGCGAATTGTGCCGGCGTGCTCGGTGCTGTCCATGTCGCAGACTCGCACGGTTCCCGGCTCGCGCGCTGCCGAGACGGCCAGCCAGCGTCCGTCGGCGCTGAGGCTCACCTCTTGGTCGACGGCCGTGGGGCCCGTGCCGAGGGCGAGCAGCGGGTTCTCGGCAATCTGCCGCTCCTCTTCGACACCCCACCGGCGAGCATGGAACCGCCGGTCTGTCTTGTTGAGGTCCGCCACGCGCAGGGACTGCCCGTCTGCGAAGGCCAGATTCGCGACCCACTCACCCAGCGACCCGACGGTCGTAACCTGGAACGCATGCCCCTCCGGTGGATGGGTCACATCCCAGACCTTGACCGTCTGTTCCTTGTCGCCGGAGACCAGCCGTCGACTGTCGGCTGTGAACGCAAGACACGTCACGCCGCCGAGGTGTCCGCGCAGGGTCAGCAGCTCCCGCCCCTGCGCAACGTCCCACAAACGGATGGAGCGGTCGTCGCTGCCGGAGGCAAGCTGGCCATCGGGAGCGAAAGCCAGGGCATCGATCGATCGCGCGTGGGCCGCGAGACGTCGCAGCAGCCGCCAGCCGGCCGTGTGCCAGATCTCGATCTCCTTGTCGCGCGCGAGCGCCAGCAAGCTGCCATCGGGGCTGAAAGCCAACGCCTGCGCCGGCTCCTTGGGCAGGGGCACCGCGACCTCCGCGCCGGTCTCGGGGTCCCAGCCGCGCCACGTCGGCCACGTTCGACGCGACGGCGAGCAGAAGCCGGCCATCGGGGCGGAAGGCGATGCGCGGCCCAAACCAGGGCGGCTGATGGGTGAAGGTGAACCGCACGCGGTTCGCCTCGGGGTTCCAGACGACCAGCGCACGATCCGAGGCAATGGCCAGCGCGCGACCGTTGGGGGAGAACGCCAGGCTGCAGACAGTCCCTGCGACCGGGGGCGGCGGCGTCTCGGGCTTGCCCGTTTCGAGGTCGAACAAGCGCACGCCGCCGGCCCCGCCGCCAGATGCGACGAGGCGGCCGTCGGGACTGACGGCAACGGACTCAACAGCCCCCACGTGCTCGGCGCGCCATTGACTCTGGCCGGTTTCCAGGTCCCAGACGACGACTTCGCCGGGTGCACTACCCCGGTCGCGACCGTGCGAGTCCCTCTGACCGCCGGCCAGTCCAACCGCAGTGACCGCACGCCTTCCGTCGGGGGAGACCGCCAGGTTCTGGATGAAGTTCCACCCCTCTCGCGTGTGGCGCATGCCGGGGTGCAGGTCCGCCTGGCACAGGCGCGCAGATACCGGTACTCCCAACCGCGCAAGTCGGGCCCGCCCGGCTCGGGCCGGGTCCGGTTGAGCAGGCTGCGCAACATGGCGATGTCGTTGTCCTGGTAAGCTCTCTGAGCCAGGACGATGCGGCCGGCATAGACTGCGCTCTCCAGCTCGCTCCGGGCTGTGTTGGCACGGTCGCGCTCCTGCTCTTTGGCCCGGCGCTGCCGGTCGGCGTGCAGCCAGAGCGCCGTCACAGATGGCAAGCCGACGAGCGCCAGGAACAGAAGGACGGCGAGCAAGGCCGCCGCGGCCGGCTTGCGGCGTGCCCATTTAAGAGCGATTTGCCACGGTCTGGCCGGCCGGGCGCGGATCGGCACTCCCCGCAGGAAGCGCCGCAGATCGTCCGCGAGGTCGCGGGCCGTCGCGTACCGCCGCGCCGGCTCTTTGTCCAGGCACTTGAGGCAAATCGTTTCGAGGTCGCGCGGGACGCCGGGTTGAAGACGCGTTGGCGGCACCGGCTCGTCCTGGAGCACTTGCATTAAAGTCTGGGCCGGGCTGTCGCCCAGGAAGGGAGGCCGACCGGTCAAACATGTGCAAAGCACGGCCCCCAGCGCCCAGAGGTCCGCAGCCGGACCGATCGCGCGGGGGCGCCGGCTTGTTCGGGGGCCATGTAGCTCGGGGTGCCGACGATCAGACCGCTTTGCGTCGCCCGGGCCTCGTCCTCTTCCAGCCTCTTGGCCAGCCCGAAGTCGGTGATCTTGGGAACGAGCGAGGCAAGCGGGAGGCGCGGGCACTCTGCGGCCGTCGCAGCGCTCGAAGCATCATCCGAGGAAACAGGTCCCTCGACTGCCAGAAGAATATTACCGGGTTTCAAGTCGCGATGAATGATCCCCGCTCGATGGGCCGCATCGATCGCCTCGGCCAGAGGCACGAGGAGCTCGGCGGCCCCGCGCGGCGGTAACGGCTTGCCTCGGAGATAGTCCTCGAGATCGCCGCCGAGGAGATACTCCATGACGAGGAACGGCTGCCCGGCGTGCTCGCCGATGTCGTGGATCTGGACGATATTGGGGTGCCGTAACCGGGCCAGTGCCTTGGCCTCGGAGCGCAGCCGCGCCAGAGCATTCGCACCGGCGTGACTGCCGGCCAGGATCATCTTCAGGGCGACGAGTCGGTTCAGATTCTCCTGCGCGCGCTACATAGACGACACCCATCCCGCCGCGGCCCAGCTCGCGGAGCAGCTCATACGGGCCGACCCGCGACGGCATCTCATGGCGAACCTCCTCGGGCCGGGGTGCGACGGTTGTCGCGATCGTGGATTGACCGCCCGACCCGGCCGCGATCAACCGATCGATCCAGGTGGCCGGAGGAGTTTCGGCCGGCTCGATGATTTCCGCAGCGGGGCGCGATCGGCCCGCCGTCAAGTCCTCCAGCTCGTGCTGGCAGTCGGAGCAGTCGTCGATGTGTTCGAGAACCTCTTGTTCCTGTGGCGCGGAGAGTTCGTTGTTCAAATAGCGGCGGAGTTGTTCACGGCCAGGGCAGACAAGCACGACGACTCCTCACTTTCCAGACGTTGGACTTCCTCAGTCAGCATCTTCTGGATCCTGCTCTTGGCCTTGAAGACCGCGCCGACCTGCAGACCCAGCCGTCTGGCGGCTTCGGCACCCGAGCAGCCTTCCAGTGTGGTGAGCCGAAACGCCTCCCAGGAGTGCGACTCGACGCGCTCGCGCACACGGGCACTGGCGAGGTCAAGCAGCTCCTGGTCGAACCCGGCTTCCAGGCGGCCGACCAGATCGTCGCGTGCCGGCACGCTGTCGAGGATCTCGCCGATCGTGCTGTCGCCGCTGCCCGGTACCCCACGGCGCCAGCTCTCGACGAAGTCACTCCAGGCGTGGTGCGTGAGGGTGCGCAGCAGGCCACGAAAGCGGCGCGCGGGGTCATAGGAAAAGGTGCGGAGGTAGTGGGCCAGCTTGAGCAGCACACTCTGGGCAATGTCCTCGGCATCGGCCGGCTGCATCCGCCAATGGCGGCACCAGCCGTAGATCAACGGCCCGTACCGGGCGACGAACTCCGTCCACGCCGCCTGGTCATCGGGCTCGGCGCGGAGCCGCAACAACAGGCTGGCCCGGGTTCGCAACTTTGAATCGTCGGCCGGCATTGCCTGGCCTTTCCTTGTCAGCCTGATCGGCCGCTCGAAGCGACCGATTCCGTCCTTTCCGGGAGATTGCAAGAACGAGGCCGAGACACTTTGATCGAATCCGCAGTGTCATTTGGATACTCCGTTGTATCCAACTCTAGCCCCTGAACCAAGGGTGGTGTGCCCGTAACGCCGGGCTATGCCGGGGAGGCTTGTACATCGCCCGTCAGACACGGGCTGCGCAGAGCGCGGATGTGCTGCCACGGCGATCACCGTCGTTCTTGATGTGTCACGATTGGTACGTAGCCGGTCTCGAGGCCTTTCGGCGGCGTCACGAGGAGCGCGGGATCGAGTGTCACAAGAGCCCCGCGGGTGGGAGGCGGCATGTAATCGCGGTCGATCGGCCAGCTTGCGTGGATCTTTTCCACGAAGGCCTGCAAGGCGGCCTTCTTCGCGGCATCCCAGTCATATTGCTGAAATGAGGGCTGGTCGATGAAGCGATACCAGGAATAGGTGACGATGGAACCGTCGGTGAGCGCGGCCTTGAACGGGCCCGCCTTGAGGCCGGGCCGGGTCCAGGCACCGGTCGCCGGCGAGGTATAGGCCGCACCGATGTTGGCGTGCGGGAATTCCTGGCGGTGCAAATTCGTCTCCGCGGGCACCTTTGCCGCCGGCACGGCGACGCGTTCTCGACCGGTCTGCTTGTAGTACTCGGGGAACGATCCCCTCGGGCTCAAGTCGCTCTGGAACCACTGCAATCCCCAGACGTTGTCCTCGAAGACCTTGGTATCGAAGACCTTTTCGACGCCGGCCATTCGCTTGCCGTCCTGGTCGTACCGCGTGGTGTGAGTTGTCAATGACGACTTCCACTCGCCCTTCGGGTCGAATCGACCAGATGAGGGTGGACCCCCTTTCCGCCATGCTTTGAACTGGTCGGAGAGCGCGGCCTTGGAGTAGTAGGTCACGTCCTGGACCAGGTAAGTACGACCCTGCTCGTCGACCGGAAATTGAAGCTTGGGGATCTTCGAGTAGATTTCACCGTGCGCGTCACGGCTGTCGAATCGTGGTACCGTGTTGATCTCCATGGCACCGCCGCCCATGATTCCCGGCCGTGCGTCGAGACCCCGGCCATAGATGAAGGGGTAGTGGAACAGCTTGCCGATCTTGCTCCAGGTTTCGGGGATGTAATACGCGATCGGACCTTTGAAGTTGGCGGCGCTCAGAAAACAGGTCCAGCTCTGGTCGCCCGTGGGCGGATCGATGGTTGTGGGGTCTGTGAATGGCAGCGCCATCCAGGTGTAGCCCAGGAATTCGCCATTGGGATTTCCTTGAAACGGCAAGGCGTCTGGTGGAATCAAGAGCCGGTTGCTTAACTGGGCGATACCCAGGCGATGATCGGGCAAAGCCTGATTGCTGTAGAAGAACGACCAGCCCGGCGACCCGATCTCGTAGTCGTAGCACTGAGGCGTCGCATTCATGCTGAACTTGGGTGGGCCATACCGAAAATGGTTGCCGGCCCAGTAGCCGGGGCCGCCCTCCACGGTCTGGAAAACGCTGGCCCACGTCGGCCCACGCTCGGGCCACTTGCGGGCGAGAGTCCCCTCGGGAGCGAGCGGTTTGTCCTTGTTGTCCGAGTTATCGGGCGTGATCCAGGCACTGGGCAGGCCGATCTGAAAATTCGCGATCGGCTGATCGACGAGCGGCCAGACGGCGGAATAAAAGCCCATTCCCGCGCTATACTCGGACCGAGCATGCGGACGAGATGCCGTGAAGCCGATGTATCCATGAAGGCCTTGTGAATGCGCTGTCACTTTGCCGGTCTGGCTCTCAGCGGCCTCGTTTGATGTTTGGGCCCGGCATGTCGATGAAACCACCAAGGCCGGTAGAATTATGATACTTGTGAATATGGAGTTCATGACTCGTTCCGAGGGCAAGAAGAACGATGGGCGGAATCGGCTCGGCTACAGCGTTTCGGAGCGGACACGTTCCCGATGAGCAGAGCAACCAACTATACTCGTCATGTGCCTCGCATTCATCACGGAGCGTGTTCCGACCCAAAGGGCGCTGTCAAGCCGCCACTGGTTTGGAGCCTTCTCCCGCACATTGGAAGGCAAGCAAGCCGCTGTCCGGCCGCGACGGTTCCGACTACAATCCTTGAATTGTCAGCGGCCAGAATTCGCTCGCCTCGTCGAACGGATGCACCATGCGACAAATTCAACGACAATTCGCGTTTGAATGGATGCTCCTCGCCGGTTTACTGCCGATCTGCCGCACGGCTATTGCCGGGCAAGTTGAGCAATTCGGCGCCCCCGGTAATCGCATGTTGGCGATCGTCGCCGCGGTGCGCGCGGAGGAAGCAAAATATCGCGACATCGAATATTCCGCGCGGATCGTCGTTCGCGACTCGGCCCGCAAAGACGCGGCTGACCCAGCCGAGGTCACGACTCTGGCCACGCGCCGCGTCGTCCTCCAGGGCGACCGTAGCTATGTTCGCTACGAGGCGCGCGAACGCACGCCGCTCGCGCGGTATCGTTGGGAGCTGCTCTGTGCCGACGATGGTGAGCGCACGCGTACGGTCACCGCAAACAACTGCGTGAACATTCACCACAGCCGTTTCATTCACCCCGATATCTACCCGGCGCACGGATTGCCGCTGGCTCACTACAAGATCAACTTCCCCCTCTCCGTTTATCTCGCAGGAACCGGCGCGATCCGCGCCCACCTCAAGTATCCCACAGAGCTCGCCGACACCGGCTCGATCAACGTCTTCGCCAGGGTCGTCGCGCGCTTCGAAGGCGAGGAGCCGATCGACGGCCTTCGCTGCGTCAAAGTTCGTGTCGACCGATGGTTTCCTCCCTACGACGACCCGTTCCCGCAATACCTCTGGCTGGCAGCGGAACGCAACTATCACTGCGTTCAAGAACAGTATCCAGGGCCCGACAAGCGCGTCCGGCATGATATGCACGTGGCCGAGCTCCGGGAGATCTCTCCCGGCGTCTGGTTCCCGTTTCGGATAACGGTCCGAGAATACGACGTCCAGCAACCCGTTGGGCGAAACCCGGATGTCGTGAAACGCTCGGAGGAAACGACCATCCTTAAGGTCGATCTCGCGCCGAAATACGAGACGGCCTTCTTCCGCGATATCCCGATCCCGGCTGATTTACCCGTCTTTGAAATCAAGGATCGCACACTCGTCGGGTCCACCCTGCCGGATCGGTCCGACGGTGCCGGAGCCGGGACCAAGCTGCTCGAGCTCGCTCGCCGCGCCGGCGAGCAGGAAAAACGCTACGAAGACATCGAGATCAAGGCCCACGTTCGAAGCGGCGCGGTCAACTCGCACTACCAATGGGCGCCGTGGGCCGAGGAGCTCTGGGAAGACCGCTCGATCATCAAAGGTGAGCTGGCCCGCTTTACTACGAATCGGATGCAGGCGACAAGCACCGGCTGGCAACGAACGCTCTACCAGGCCGAAGCATACGACGGACGATGGTCGCGCACGCTTTGGGGTTATGACCCGCAGAAACCTGAGGGGCTGGGCGTGGTTCTGCGCCGCGGTGGCGTCAAGATCGACGATGGCGGCCGCGACGGAATCTTCGTGTATCGACCCCACGGTCTGTTGCTGCGCGACTTCTGGATCTTTGGCTCCATGGCCGGCCTGCTCTCCGCTCCGCGCCTCGATCGAATCGGGCAGACCACTCTCCGATTCCGCTATTGCGGCACGGCCGACGTCGATGGCCACCCATGTATCAAGGTCTGCGGTGACATGACCTCTCAGCGGGCGGGCGATCTTTACTCTGGTCTGGTCCTTTACCTCGCAACCGATCTGAATTTTATCCCCATCAAGCATGAAACCTATGCCGGCAATCAAGGCAATCGCCTCATGCCGAACAACCTTGAGCGTTGCGGTGACTTCCGCGAGATTGCGCCGGGGCTCTGGTATCCGTTCCACGTCAAAAAGTTGCGCTTCGAGCTCGGAACGCACATGGGTCAAGGATGGATACTGGTGACCTGGCGGCGCGACTATACGATCGACTCGGTAATGCTCACGCCAAAGTTGGACCAGTCTGTCTTCAGCGATGTGATCGCGCCGGCGGGGGCCAACGTCCAGGTTTGCGACGAGAAAGGGCGCACCGTTGGCCAGCTCCGGCAGGCTGAGTCTGGAATTCCTGCGATCACGGACGCCCATTACCGTGAGCTTCTCTCAGAGGTTCCCAAATGACACCGCTCGACTTGCTCGTCATCTATGGGTCGGTTCGACATCACCGCCAGGGAATCAAAGCGGCGCGATTCATTGTGGGCGAATGCAAAGCGCGAGGGCACAACGCAATGTTGGTCGACCCGATGGAGCTTCAACTCCCGCTCCTCGATAAGATGTACAAGGAATACGAACCCGGCCAAGCTCCCGAAGTTTTGACACGGCTCGCCGGTCAGATCAAGGCGGCCGACGCGTTCATCATCGTCTCGGGCGAGTACAATCACAGCATCCCGCCGGCGCTATCGAACCTGCTCGACCACTTCCTGGAGGAGTATTTCTGGCGGCCCTCGGCGATCGTCTGTTATTCGGCCGGCGCCTTTGGCGGGGTGAGAGCCGCCGTCCAGTTACGCGCGATGCTGTGCGAGCTGGGCACGCCAAGCATCCCGTCGCTGCTGCCGATTCCTGCGGTACAGGATGCTTTTGACGAGGAAGGCCGCCCGAAGGACGAGTCGTATCACCGGCGGGCCGGACGGTTCCTCGACGAGCTGGAATGGTATGCGCACGCTTTGAAGTCCGCACGGCAGAGCGGAGTGCCGTACTGAACCGTTCGTGCGCGAACGTCAGGCTAAAGCCTGACCTGCTTTATGCAGGCCAAGGCGACGCACGAAACGGCCTTCCGTCAAACGGGGAATAACCGTACAGTTCTCGCCGAATCGCGTGCCCGCGTTCTCGGTCGGGACGCCGCGAAACCGGTGTGGGAGGCCTTGAAATGGTCTATTCAGGTTTGATCGGTGTTCTGCTCCGCCTGGCGATTCTCGGTGCTTTCGGGAGCGAAGTCGAAGTAGCTCTGCCGGTCGCCAAAACACCCGAAATATCCGCGTCGGCTGCGACCGGAATCGAAGTCATCGTGGCGTTCGATCGGAAGCGGGAGGAGCTGCGTCTGCGCGAGATTCTTGAGCGGCTGGCAGTCCGATCTCGAGAAATCCGGTCTGTGCAGGTTCGGTTCAAGCGCGTACACACCTCACGACAGTGGGGCGACACGGTCGACCACGGTGAGGGCCGTCTGGTTCTTGATAAGAGCAAGTTCGGCGTGATGGAGTGCATGTGCCGCTCTGAACCGGGCGCGGCCGCACCAGCTCGTCAGATCGGTCTCTGGACCCGGGAGTCTTACTCTTCGATCGACACAGACAACCACTTTGCGTATATCTTTCCGCGCGAGGGCGAGGATCTTGGCTGGATGCCGTCTGATCTCAAGCTGCCGTTCTTCTTCGATACCGACGTCGGGGAAATGCAGAAGTCATACCGATTTCGAACTCGCGAAGTCGACGCAGACAACGTATACCCTCCGCGTGACACCACTCAAGGCAAGAAGCGGCGGCACCTGGGTCACCGCCTGGCTTGCACTGGACCGAGAGACGTTGAATCCGACCACCCTTTGGCTGGACCAAGGCCATGGAGAAGTCGACGTCTATCGGGCACTGAACATCAAGATCAACCATCCGATCCCTGACGATATTCTTGCGATTGTGGATGGAACAAGCTGGCAAGGCTACACGTTCGAGACCGTCGGTCCAAAGCACTGGATTCGAAGATGGTTGCTACCGGATCGAGTGGATCGCGCGGAACCGGAGCGGCCAGTGCATTCTGAATGAGGTCGCGCTGTGGTGGTTGTTCCTGCTGTGCTCTTCCGCCCCGAAGACGATCAAGGCCCTCGTATCGAATAGTGTTCTATAGCTTGAGTAGACAGGGCCACCCGAGACTGCGTGAAGGAACGGGTGGAAACTCCCGTCATGCAGGTGTTCGGGATCGGAAGGTCTCTTGTACAGGGCTTGGGCGATGGGGCGGCGACGAATGCGATTGTGCGATGAGTGCCGGCTGGAAGACCGAGTCGTCATGAGCACGTTCGGTCACTCGAGTTTCGCGCTGCCTTCCTCGGCGCCGATCAGCGTGGAAGCGCACGATCGTCACTCCGCGGCTGACGTCGTCGTGAATCGCCCGTCGCTCGAACGGGTGAGCGCTGCCGTTTCGCCGACTGTGGCGCGGTGGTCCTGGCTCGCCGACACGTACTGGTTCGTGCCGGCCAGGAACTTGCCTGCCGTGCTTTACAACAGCACAACGGGGACGTTGCAATCGGTCAGCGATCAGACGGTCTTTCATATCGAGGGCTATCGGCTAGGATACTTCTGGGGGGAAGCGGTCACGCAGCTCAATTCGGGTTCGGCATCGGAGTCGACCATGGTTGGTTCGGTCACGCCGCAGGGCCGGGTATTGCTGACGTTCACTCAGATAAGCACGAATTCGAGCCCGTCGATTACGGAGGGATACGGCGAGATGCAGAGGAAGTCCGGGCAGTGGACCATGGAGAACCAGATGTTCACGGCGCCCTCTGAAACGCTTCAGATCGGTCACTGGGCGTACATGGTGCAGACACGGCCCGGGATGACGAGCTGGAAGGCGCTGCCTTCTGTCGGGGAATCAGTTCCGGCGTTTCTTGACCAAGGTGCCAATTGACGTCTCGCGGCGCTACTGGTTCATGGCCAGACGTTGCTTGGGGATCGTCGCGGGGGATACGGGCTCAGCGTCGGAGGGGGCTCGGAGCGTCTTCAGGAAGTCGATGAGCGCGGTCCGATCGTCGGCAGAGAGCTGCAAGTACGCGGCCCTCACGGACTCCGCATCGCCATGATGCCGCCGGACGGCCAACTCCAGGGTCGCGGAGCCGCCGTCGTGGAAATACGGGGCGGAATCTGCCACGCCCCAGAGGGGAGGCGTCTTCCACTCCTCGGGCAGCGGGTAATCCTCAGGCAGCGGCACGGGGGGCGTCTCGCGGTAGCCGCTGCCTCCTTCGCCATGGGATCGGTCGTCGAGACGGTGCAGCAGGAAGTCGGAGTAGACGCCCTCCACGCCCGCCATGTCCGGGGTGTGACAGGCCGCACAGCCGACCTCGCGGAACAGGGCCTTGCCGCGCTCGGATCGGCGGCGCTGATCGTGGTCAGCCGGGGCGGCCTCGATCGGGCGCGGTAGCGTGTCGACGAACGCGACCAGCGAGCGGAACTGGGGATCGGTCAGGTCACGGTCGACCTGCGGGTAGTCCAGGCAAACCATCGGCCTGGCCTGCTCCATGCGCGGGTTGCCCAGGCCGATTTCGTTGGCGCAGGCGGCGGCGACGAATTCCTCCAGGGTGGCGAACTGGGCTTTCCAGCCGAACTTGCCCACGCGGCCGTCGGAGAGCACGCGCGGGCGCCCGGGCACCACCCCGCCGAGCTTGCCGGTGATCTCATTGCCGATCGCGGCGGTCGAGGTCCTCATGCGCTGGTAGCGGATCGTCTTGCCGGAGATCCGGTCGACCCAACCCGCGCCGAAGAGGGCCGTGGAATTCACGGTCTCGGTATGGACCGGGTCGAAATCCTGGGTGAAAACCTGGCAACCGCCCTCGACCCGGGTTCCACCGGGGACGATCGGGAAGAACTTCGTGAGCTCGCTTCGCCGCTCGAGGAAATGGTTGGCGACGGCGAAGCGATGGATCAAGCCGCCCTTGACCTCAGGCCGGTCCTGCGTCGGAAACGCCTCGAAGGCGAGTACGTTATGCTTGTTGTCGCCGCCCCCGCCTGCGCCCCCCTGGAAGTGACACTCGACGCACGATCGGGCATTGAAGACCGGCCCGAGCCCGTCACCTCGGGCCAACGGATCGTGCGGCTGCCACTCGTGCTCGAATATCTCCAGCCCCGCCGCCTTGGCCTCGGCCGAGGCCTGCGGGGCGAGCAAGACAGGCACCCCGGGCGTGAACATCCACAGGACCCCAAAGGTGGCCAGCCCGAATATTCCCATTCCGAGACGACGGCGGGTGTGCGCCAACGGCGACTCGTACATCGCGACTCCCTCCGAACAGTGCGAACGCCCCAGGGGGCGAAGAGGAAGAGTTTCCACGACAGGTGTACTCTGACAAGTGTAGTTCTATCTCCGAGAGAATGCAAGGGGTCACCGGCGATGGGCGGGCAATCAGGCGCTTTCGGGCGTCTCCGCATGTCAGCGTCCGTCGCCGATTCGAAGCGGAAACAGTACACCGGCGTCCAAATCGAGCCAGGCGCACCACCCACCAAGCACCGCGTTCACGACGACAAAGTACCTCTGGCCGGCGGCGAACTCCAAAGGGCGCTCTCCCGACCAGTCCAGACTCCCTTCCGACGTCCCTGCCCACCAGCGGTGGTAATGGCCGATGAAGAGAAGACGCTGGTCGACGGCGGCGAAGCTGAGGGCGGCCAATTCCATGATATCGAACGGTTTGTCTCTCAGGGACCAGAGATGGGCAACGTCATGTGGGTCGCCGATTGGCTCGAGGTGGCTGAAATGACAATCTCCGACGACCAGCGTCGGCAACATCCCGGCCATGAACTCGAGGACCGGAGTGCCGGCGTAACGGGCGAGGTAGCGGTCGTCGACGTTGCGGCACAAGACGAAGTCATGGTTGCCCCAGACTCCGACCGCGTGCCGCTTTTGTAACATCGCCGCCACCTCGACGATGCCGGCGTCCGAGAGAAAGACGTCGCAGGTGTCGCCGAGGGTGATCAAGAGGTCCACGCCGTGCGCGTTCAAGGCAGCGAGCGCCCGCGAGAGCGAGTCGGTATCGTTGTGAATGTCTGTGATGAGGCCGATTTTCATCTGCTTCCCAGCTTCCGCCATGACAACTACTAAAAGCCATGCTGGAAAAAGTCGAGGAACTGCGACTCGTACCGAGCGCGATCTGCCGGGTCGAGGCAGTCTTCAGCGAGATAGACCCGGTTGATCTGGGAGGGGATGTTCTGCAACTGCTGGGATTCCTTCTCCCGACCCAGGTACAACGACACCGAACCTGGTTTGTGCCGCGCGACCTCGTTCATCACCAAGGCGAGTGAGATTCCGCTGACGACGTCGTCCTCGATCAGCAGGACGCGTTGCCCGTGAACCACCGAGAGATCGTCCGCCGATTCGACACGTGTTGGGGGATAATCGATGAAGATGGAGAGCACCTGGGCTCCCAGTCGCTCGAAGAAGAACCCATAGACGTGGCCCTCCGGGGCGACGGCAATGTAGTGGTCGAACTCCCCAGAGCCCGTCAGGTGTCTTGCCATCGCCCACGCGGCGACGCAGTCTTGGGGGGTCAAGGGGTTCCAATTTCGGCCCCCGGCGTAACCGTTCGCGGCGCAGTGGTCGCGCACTGCCTGGCCAACACGTTCGAGTAACCGAGTTGATACCAACAGCGAGTCTCCGACCGGCTTCCAGCACCATCTGCTCATCATCACCCACGAGCAACCGGATTCGACTCCTCGCCGATGGCGATGATCCGCTCGATCTCGTCGGACTTGAGACCCAGGGCCATGGGCCGGGAGACCCGGGGGAGCACTGCGACATCGTAGAGCTCGCGGACCATTCCTTCCACGCGGATCCAGTGCGCGACGTCGCCGCTCTTCAGGTCGATGATCAGGAGGCCGCAGCGGAGCTCTGCGTCGCGTTTGGCCAGCTCGGATTCCAGCGCCAGGCCGCTGAACGTCTTTTCGTGGCGTGGATGGGACAGGCCGACCACGGCAAAATCGTCGACGAAGGCGAGACCTCGCAAATAGCCGGGACAGAACGTCAGGGGCTCGAACGGGCCGCCGGCGGGATCGATACTGCCGAATTGACCCGCGCCGGAGTTGTGCAGCCAGAGCCGGCCCTGGTAGAGCCGGGGTGAATGCGGCATCGACAAGCCCGACGCGAGCACACGGCTTTCCGGCACCTCGAGCACGACCCCGCCGTTCTGCCGCCGGTCGCGCCAGCCGTCGACCACGTCGCTTTGACTGACCGCCGTGACAAAGTCGCGGGCGGCCCTCCTCCAAAGCCAAACCATTCAAGTGGCAGCGATCCTCGGCGGCCAGCTTGCTCAAGAATGCCGGCCGCCAGAGCGGTGTGAAGCTCGAGCGGTCGGCCAGCGTCGCAATGCAGCCGAACTTGGTGGCGACGAACACGGGTCGGCCGTCGTGGTCGACGGCGATGTCGTGGATGTCCAGGTCGCCGGTGGTGTTCGCTACCTTGGGCACATAGAGCCGGTCGTGCCCCTGGTAAAGCTCGCCGCGCCGCAGAAAGTTCTCGAAACGCCAGAGCTGATAGCGAGTGCTGAGCCACAGGGTCTGGCCGTCGGCCCATAGGCCCATTGCGCGATTGAACGTTCGCTCGACAACCGCGAGCGTTCCTTCCGGCTTGTGACCGAGAAGGAAAAGCTTGCCCGTTTCGTACGTCGTGAACGCCAGAGAGACCTGGTGCTGGGCCAGCCAGGCTGCCAGCCGCGCCGAGCCGGTCACTTCCACCCAGGGCTCGTTTTGTTGGTTGCCGGTGGAAGCCGGTGCATCGCTCATCGTTTGGCCTTGCTTCTTTGTGGACCGGAGCCGTGCGGCGGCTCGTCTCGCGCGGCTCCCGCGTCGTCTACCTTCATCCTACCAGCCGGATCGGGGCCGGGCACGCGCGATCTCTCTGATTGGAAATCAGGTGCATTGTACCGGAGCGAAGGATTCGCAATTGCACGACGCCGGGTTCTTGATATACTTAGTAGCAACATGAGGAGTTGTCATGAACGCGGCAAGTTGGTAAGTGGGGCAACAGCCTGGCGGTTCGCATTCCCGGAACCTATGCCCGGGAGCTCGGCCTTATCGAAGGTGCCGAACTGGATCTGACGTGCGTGGACGGCGGTCTCTTGCTGCGCCGCGGAAGCGCGAATACCGACTCGAGGAGTTGCTCGAGCAGATCACGCCGGAGAGCATCCATGGGGAAACGGACTGGGGCGCGGCCGCCGGGGACGAGGCGTGGTGAAGTCCGGCACATTCCCGACGCGGGCGAGTTGATCTGGTTGTCGTTCACGCCGCACGCCGGTCGCGAGCAGGCGGGGCGGCGCCCGGGTCTGGTGCTGTCACCGCGCTCCTACAACGCAAAGGTCGGGCTTTGTCTGGTGTGCCCCGTGACACAGCATGCCAAGGGGTATGTCTTCGAGGTGGCGCTGCCGGACGGCCTGCCAGTGCACGGCGTGGTACTAGCGGATCACGTCAAGAGTGCCGATTGGCGAGAAAGGGGGAGCGAGCGAATCGCAACCGTGCCGGGCGAGGTAGTCGACGAAGTGCGCGCGAAGCTCAAACCTCTGCTGGGCATTTAAGGCGAGTTCGGAGGTTATTTGCGTGCAGTTACACGAGCATGTCGCCTGCACGGTTTGCGGCTGCGTCTGCGACGATCTGCGGATCACGGTCGAGGGCGGACGGGTTAGCAAGGCCGAGGGCGGCTTGCCGGCTGGCGGAACCGTGGTTTCTGGGTCAGGAGAGCCGCCAACCCCCGGTTGCTGTGATCGAAGGCCAGTCAGCCGGGCTCGAAGTCGCTGCGGTTCGGGCCGCTGCGCTCCTCCGAGCAGCTTCCTCTCCCCTGATTTACGGCATGTCCCGCAGCAGCACCGAAGGACAGCGTGCCGCCATCGCCCTGGGTGAGCGGATCGGAGCCACCATTGATACCACGGCCTCCCTATGCCACGCCCCATCTGTCATCGCTCTGCAAGAGGTCGGTGAGTCGACCTGCACCTTGGGTGAGGTCAGGAATCGAGCTGATCTGGTGATCTTCTGGGGATCGAACCCGGTCGCCAGCCATCCCCGCCACTTCGAGCGCTACTCAGTCCAACCCCAAGGCCGAAACATCCCTGGCGGGCGGGCTGACCGTACACTCGTCGTGGTCGACGTGAAGCCGACCGCCACCACCGAAGAGGCTGATTTTTTCTTAACGATCGAACCAGGCAAGGACTTTGAAGCGTTGACCACGCTACGCATGCTGGTCCGGGGTGAGCGCGTGGAGGCGGGCTCCTCGACCGGCGCGCCTTCGCGCGCTGGAAGACCTGGCCGAACGGATGAAGAAGTGCCGGTACGGGATCGTCTTCTTCGGCCTGGGCCTGAGCATGACGGGCCTGGGTCAGCACAACGTCGAGGCGCTTCTCTTGTTAGTTCGTGACCTGAATAGCTACACCCGCTTCTGTGCCCGAAAGATGCGTGTTCCTGGCGACGTGACCGGGGCCGACATGGTTCTGACCTGGCAGACCGGCTACCCGTTCAGTGTGAACTTTTCGAGGGGCTTCCCCCGATACAACCCTGGCGAGTTTTCCGCGCAGGCGATGCTGGAGCGGGGCGACGTTGATGTTTGCCTGCTCGTGGGCAGCGAGGGACTCGCTCGGTTCTCCGAGGAGGCAATCGCTTGCTTGCGCGGGATACCCACCATCGTGCTGGACTACCCCACAGTCGAGTCGTCGATCGTACCCACGATCGGTTTCACGACGGCGGTCTACGGCATCCACCGGCCGGGCACGGCCTACCGAATGGACGGAGTCCCGATCCCGCTACGGGCGTTTCTCAAGAGCGATTATCCGAGTGACTGCGAGGTACTGACGATGATTGACGAGCAGCTCAAGGAGGACTGCTCCTCAGATCGAGCACCGCTGGCCATAGCTGAAGTCGATTGAAGACTCGAGCTCCTTTCTTTGGATGTCGAGGCTGACCGATTCTATTTGCCCAGACACTGGCGGATTTCCTCCGCAAGGTCAGCCACGCTTGGCGGTTTGATCATCTCCATATGCTGACCCCGAATTCGATGCACATTCAATTCCCCTTTGACCAGCGCACCCCAGCCTAGTGTCGCGTCGCTGAAATCGGACCCAAGCCAGTCCGGACTTTCGGCCGTGAAAAGTTCGACCCGCCCGTGATAAATCGCAGGACGATAGCGACGTCTCAGTTCGCGCCATGCCGTAGAATCAATCTGGACTGCCGCGGATGGCGTCTCGCTGCCGTTGTGCGTGCGCGGGCGGGAAGATAACATCGACAAACCCAAGCGCCGGACGGCCGCTCGGGCACGGTCGAGCACGTAGCGCCCCCTCTCAGCCCGGTCGAGACGCCCGAGCTTCCGGAAATGCCGGATGAAGCGCGTGCGAAGCGGCAAGAGCCCGGGATAACCGGGGCGGTATGTGTCGAGCATTCCCAGCAGAGCCAGCTCATCGCCGCTCTTCTTCAATTGCTGCGCGATCTCGTAAGCGATCAGCCCCCCACCCGAGTAGCCAAGAACGTAGTACGGCCCAGTACGCGCCACGCTTCTGATCCCTGCGACGAGCTCGCTCGCTATCTCTTCCACGCTTTGAAACTGAGGATCGTCAAGTTCTTGATGGCTCTTGCCCGACTGAAGCCCATAGATCGGCCAACCGTCACCAATCGCCTGCACGAAATGCCGGAATGAAAGTACATGAGCACCCCATCCGGGGATCATGAAAAGGGGGGGCCCGTTGCCATGCTCTTGCAGGGGCACCACGCGGTCTTGTCTCGTGATCCGAAGACCCAGGCCGGGAGGTTTGAGCGGTTGCTGGTGTTCTCTGATGGATTTCGCCATTCGCTCGATTGTATCGGCTACGAGTATCGTTGAGAGAGTGAGCCTCAAGCCCAGTACGTTCTCGATCCTTGCCATGAGGCGCACTGCCAGGAGTGAATGGCCGCCGATCTGGAAGAAACCGTCTCGCACGCTCACCGGGGCGATCCCCAGTACATCCTCCCAGACTGACGCGAGCGTTTGCTCCAAGTCGTCGCGCGGCGGCATAAAATCCGACTCCCCGCTGGCTCGCCCTGGTACACTCAGTCGCAGCGTCTTGCGGTCGAGCTTGCCGCTGGCGCCATACGGGAACTGCGCGAGCCTGATAAATGCTGACGGCAGCATGTAATTGGGCAAGCTTTTTTCCAGGAACGCGCGGAGCTGGCTCTCCTCGAGTTCGATGTCGTGGCCGCCAGCCACGAAGTAAGCCACGAGTCTTTTGTCGCCGGGTCGGTCTTCGCGTAAGAGCACCACGGTTTGTTGAATCGACGGGTGTTGGTTGAGCGCCGCCTCAATCTCACCCAGTTCGATGCGGAATCCGCGCAGCTTCACCTGGTCGTCAAGGCGGCCGAGGAACTCGAGGTTGCCGTCGGCGCGCCAGCGGCAGCGGTCGCCGGTGCGGTAGAGCCGCGTGCCCGGCCGGGCGGGGACGGGTTCGGTGACGAAGCGCTCGGCGGTTAGCTCGGGTCGATTGAGATAGCCGTGCGCCAGGCCGGCACCGCCGATGTAAAGCTCGCCGGGCACGCCGATCGGTACCGCCCGCCGGTTCGAGTCCAGTACGTAAACCTGCGTATTCGCAATCGGTCGGCCGATCGGTACAGGGGAAAGGTCAGGGTGCGCGGTGCTGGTCGTCAGATCGCAGCATGTCGCCACGATCGTTGTTTCCGTCGGACCATACGAATTCAGCAAACGCACGCGACCGTCGACGTAGTTGCGCCATCTCGCGACCTGGCTCGGATCCGCCGCTTCGCCCCCGATGATCACCAGGCGCAATGATTCTGGCAACGGTAATTGCTGCGAGACGACCGCTTCACAGAGCTCGTGCCAGAAGGCCGTGGGCAAGGAGACAACAGTCACTCCGTGCTCGCGGCAATGATCGAGGCAAGAGCGAGCCGAGCGAGCGGCCTCGTCTGAGCGAAGGATGAGCGAGGCGCCCGACATCCATGCCACGAAAATCTCCTCGATGCAGGCGTCGAATGTCAATGGCGCGAACTGCAGAATTCGATCTTTCTCCCCGATTCCACACAGAGAGCGCATCGCCAGGCAGTAGTTGACGATCGATCGGTGCCCGAGTACGACGCCATTGGGTTCGCCTGTGGTTCCCGACGTATAGATCACAACCGCTTGGCTGCACGCCGCCTCCGCAGAAGGGCCAGCGTCTTGCAAAGGCCCGTCGGTCGGCGCTTCGAGCGATACAACCGGGAAGCTGTCACTGAATTTCGGCGCTGCGGAATTTCGGTCGACCAGAAGCGCCGCCGGCTGGCAATCGGCGAGGAGGCGCTCCAGGCGCGCGGGCGGCGAGTCGGGATCGAGCGGTACAACCGCGGCACCAGCCTTGAAGATCGCCAACATCCCGCACAGAGCGTCCACCGAGCGGCCGGCCAGAAGGCCGACGCGAGAATCCAGCCCGACACCGAGCTTGGCCAACCGAGTTGCCAGCCGGCAGGCCTCGCGTTCCAGCTCGCGGTAGGCGAGTCGCCGGCTGCCGTTTGCAGAGATGATCGCCACGGCTTCCGGCGTCTTTCGCGCTTGGTCCGACACACACGTATCAATCGTGAAATCAGGGACGCGCACGACTTCGCCAGCCGCCCACGCGCCAAGAACCAGATTCTCTTCGACGCTCGTCAAAAGCGGCAACGCGCTGAGACGCTCGAGCGGATCTGCGGCAACTCCTTCCAGTAATGTCAAGTAGTGGCTCCGCAGTCGAACAACGGTGGCTTCGTCCCACAAGCACTGCCGATAGACGATGAATCCGCCCACTGCCTCAGACGATTCCGAGAGCTCGACTGCGATGTCAACCATCGTCGCTTTGACTACGGTCTCTGCTGGATCCATACTCAATCCGGCCGCGGTGCGGGTGTGCAACCGTAAATGTTCGTATACGAACATTGCTTGAAATAGAGGTGAGCCGCCGGGTTCGCGTTCACTCAGCACATCCTGAACAATGACCTGAAGCGGTACGTCTTGATGCTCCAGCCCGTGCAGCGCTGACTGGCTGACGCGCTGCAAGAGTTGCCGGAAGGTGTCGGTGGCCGCGAGGCGGCTGCGCAGGGGAAGCGTGTTGATGAACACACCGATCAGCGGTTCGGATTCGACGCGGACTCGCCCGGCAGCCGGGCAGCCGACGATGATGTCGCCTGTGCCCGTGTAGCGGTGCAAGAGCACGGTGAAGGCTGCCAGCAGCACTGAGAAGAGCGTTGATTGTTCACCGCGGGCGAGGTCGCGGAGCCGGGAGACGAGATCGCCTGGAAGCACCAGTTCGATGTGCCGAGCAGATTCGGATGGCGCTGTCGGGCGCGGGAAGTCGCTCGGGAGCTGGAGGGTCGGCGGATCTGCCAGCTCAGCTCGCCAGTACGATCTGCCTTCAGCAAGCGCGACCAAGCGTTCCGCGCTCCGCTCCCAGGCGGCAAAGTCGGCATATTGAACGGCAAGTGCCGGCAGCTCGAGGGGTGCTCCGGCGGCGTGGGCCGCATAAGTGCGCGCTAGCTCGTCCAAGAGCACCGTCTGCGACCACGCGTCGAACGTGAAGTGGTGGAAGGTCAATATGAGCAAGTGGTCCTCACGGCTGATTCGCACCAGCCGGCACCGCCATAGCGGGCCTTGTTCCAGATCGAACGGATGAACGGCTTCCTCAGTCGTCAGGCGCAAGAGCGACGACTCCGGGGACGAATCACCGGCGAGATCGACGACCGGCAACTCAAGGGCGTCATGCGAGCGCGTGTACAGCACGGGTAAGCCCCGCGCCGTGCGAACAGTTGTCCGCAACGACTCGTGGCGAGCCACGATGTCTTCGAGCGCGTGCCGGAGCGACTCAATCTGGAGGAGGCCGCGCAGCCTGATATTTGTCGGGCGGTTGTAAACGACGCTGCCGGGAACGAGCTGATGATGCAGCCAGATCCTCTCCTGGGCAAACGAGAGTGGACACTCGTTGCAATTCGCTCGCGGAACTATCCGGCCGGGGCGATTCTCCAGTTCCGGGCGATCCAATTCTCGCCTCGCGGCGTCGCGCGCTCGATCCTCGAGCGGTTCGGCCCGATGGAGTGCCCTTTGTATAGCCGCGGCCTGGGTGTGCAGCGTCGTGTGCTGGAAAAGCTCAGGCAAACTCAACTCCACGCCGAGATCCGCCCGCAGCCGGGCCGCCAGTTGCGTGGCCAGTAGCGAGTCGCCCCCTCGGAGAAAGAAATTGTCTTGGCGGCCAACACGCGGCGCGCAAAAGTTCCGCCCACAGTGATGCCAGCTTGTTCTCGAGGGGGTCCAGAGGCGCAGCGTACTCCGTCTGAAGCAACGGCGCGAAGTGCCGGTGCAAGCCGATGCGCTGGACCTTTCCGGTGGGACCTTTCGGGATGGCCTCCACGATGAGGATCCGGCTTGGTATTTTGAAATCAGCCAGGCGGGTGAATGCAAAACATCGTAAACCTTCCTCATCCAAGCTCGCGCCGGCTTTCGCGACAGCCGCCGCCGCCACGTCCTCGCCCATGGTCGGGTGCGGATATGCGAAGGCGACGGCCTGAGCCACTGCTGGATGTTCCAGCAGGACCTCATCAATCTCTCGCGGTGAGATATTCTCTCCGCCGCGGTTGATCATCTCCTTCTTGCGTCCGGTGATCGAGAAGTAACCGTCCGCGTCCTGGCAGCCCAAATCGCCCGTGCGGAACCATCCGTCAGTAAAGGCTGTGCGATTGGCCTCTGCATTGTTGACGTAGGCCGACATGACTGTGGGGCCGCGGATGACAATCTCGCCCGTTTCGCCCGGAGTCAGCAACCGGCCGGAGTCATCCAGGATGGCCATCTCCGGACCAGCGGGCAGGCCCACCGAGCCCGGCTTACGCCTGCCCGGGGGCAGCGGATTGCTGGCCATTTGATGGGCGGCCTCGGTCATTCCGTAGGACTCGATCACCGGCACTTCGAAGATTTCTTCGAGCTCCGCCATGACGCGGGGCGACAGCGCTGCCGAGGAGGATCGGATCAACCGCAGCTTTCCCGCCGTTGCGACGGCCGAATTGGCTTTCGCCAGCGCCAGGACCGACTGATGAATCGTGGGCACTGCCGAATACCACGTCGGCTGGAAATCGCGCAAGAATCCGGCGAAGGTACCGGCGTCAAAGCCCCCTGTGCAGACGACAGAGCCGCCGGCAGACAGCGACGCCAGCAGCACGCCGACGAGCCCGTGGATGTGAAAGAGCGGCATCACGTTGAGCGCGCGGTCCTCGGGTGTCAGGCCAAGGAGCCGGGCGATATTCCGTGCCGAGGTAACAAGATTTCGATGCGAGAGCGGCACCTGCTTCGGGCGCGACGTCGTGCCCGAGGTGTGCAAGACGAGCGCGATGTCGTCGCCCTCGCCCCAATCGATCGGCGAATCTGGTTCGGCCTGGACCGGGGTTCCGCCGGACGCCTCGGCTGAGATCTGCCCGGACGGGCCGAGTTCCAGAACGTCGATCCCCAGCCGCCGGGCGACCTCCCGCGCCGGTGAGTCTGCCTCGGCTGGCAGAAGGATGGCCCGGGCGCACAGATCCGGCAGATAAAACTCGAATTCGTCGCGGCGGTAACCCGGATTCAACGGCGCGCAAACGGCACAGGCAGCGACCCCGAGAAAAGCCGCCGCCAGATCGGGGCCATTGGGCAGGACGATCGCAACGCGAGCCGACCGCCCGATTCCCCGCCCCTTGAGTGCGCAGGCCAGATGACCCATTGCGTCCGACAGTTGCCCGAACGTCAACGATCGGTGCGGCGACGTGAGCGCTGTCCTCTCCGGAACGTGCTGCGACTCCGAGCAAACGAGATCGCGGAGTCTCGCCCTCACGAGACCGTCCATCGACGCCATCACAACCCCCCCGTCCAAACTCGCGACACAGCGAGATCGCTACCGGTACGATCCCGATTTGATCGGTGTGATTCTATATTCACTCTTGATTTGTCTCGTCGGAAGCGCTCTTTGTGCGCGCCGCTTCGCCGCACGTTGGTGGCGTTAACCCCCCCTCCCGCATGCGCCGCTCGAGCACGGCGTGAAGACGTGTGACCGTTCGCAGCAGATCAGCCCGGTCACCTTCGCTCAGCTCGTCGAACAACGTCGACATCGCCCGGCGATGCTCCCCCCAAACCTTTTCGCCGACCTTGCTTCCTTCGGGCGTGGTTTCAATCACCGTGGCGCGCCGGTCGGTGCAATGAGCCACTCGCCGGACCAGCCCCTCGTGCTCAAGCGCATCGACCAGCTTGGTAATGTTCCGCGCCGACACGTCGAGCCGGGTACCCAGTTCGCTCATGATCATCGGCCCTTTCACGTGCAGCATGCCCACGAGTTTGAGCCGGGCGTAGCTCATCGTTCCCTTCTCGTACTTCAGCTCGAGCCAGCGCTTGAAAACCGGCATGAAGCGACCGAAGGTATCGACCAGGGACTCAGAATCGGACTCGCGGTCCGAGGGAGACCTTGACATTTTGGCCACGACCCTCATAATGCTGAACCGGTACACTATCCACTGGGTAAGGAGCTCGACTGACATTATAGACGGGCAGGATGCCCGAGGACAGCAACTTGATCGAACTGGTCAACGGTTCAAGAGCCCCGTCACCTCAAAAACAATGGAGGGGTGAAAATGGTGCTGTATCTCGTATGGATCGTGATACTTACGGCGCCCTTGATCGCCCTTACGCTAACGGCCGGCAGCGCCTCCCTTATCCAGGATGGCCTCCGATACGAGCTTCGTGACGACCGCGAACGATGCGGCGGCCGTTGCGGTGTTCGAACACTAATCGCGATTCTACGGAAGGATTTTTCATGCCCGCTACGGAACCTGGCCATCGATTGACGCGTGAAGAACGCTTGATCTTGCTCGTGCTGGCGACAGTGCAGTTCGCCTCGATCGTCGACTTCATGGTGATCATGCCGCTGGCGCCGAGCTCAAGCGGGCGATTGGCCTGACGACGGACCGCTTCGCGCTCGTGGTCGCGGCCTACACCGTCGCGGCGGGACTGGCCGGTCTGATATCGACGCTCTTTCTGGACCGATTTGCGCGGAGGCCGACGTACCTGGTGCTCTTCGCCGGGTTCCTGATCGGGACCTTGGCCTGCGGCATCGCCCCCGGCTTCGTCACCCTGGTGGCGGCCCGGGCACTGACCGGCGCTTTCGGGGGAATTCTGGGTGGGATGGCGATGACGATCATCGGCGATGTCTTCCCCGAAAATCGCCGTGGAGCGGCCACCGGCATTCTGATGATGTCGTTCTCGGTGGCTTCGGTCCTCGGAGTACCCATAGGACTGACGCTCGGGCAGGAGTATGGCTGGCACATCCCATTCCTGGTTCTGGCGGCTCTTTGCGTCCCGTTCTTTATCCTGGCCGCCTGCGTGTTGCCTCGCTTGGATGGACATTTGAAGGGACGCGTTCGTGAAGAATCACTGGCTCACCTCAAGGCGATCTTCCTCGAGGCGAATCACCTGCGGGCGTTTGCTCTCATGTCGGCCCTGATGATCAGTGGATTCAGCGTCATCCCCTTCTTGAGTGCATACCTGGTCTCCAATGTCGGGTTAGCCGAAAAGCACTTGCGGTGGGCGTATGTCGCGGGCGGAATCGTCACCCTGGTTGGAATGCCGACCATCGGCCGGCTGGCCGACCGCTTCGGCAAGCTGCGCGTGTACCGGTTTGTGGTTCCGGCCAACGCTGCGCTCCTCTTGATGGTGACCAGCTTGCCACCCCTACCGCTTGCCCTCGTGTTGCTCGCCATGTCGGCCACGATGCTCAGCAATGGCGGGCGAATGGTTCCGGCGATGGCGATGATCACCTCCAGCGTAGTCCCGCGCCTGCGGGGTGGGTTCATGGGGGCGAATTCGGCGATTCAGCATCTCTCCGCCAGCCTGGGAGTCGTGATCGCCGGCTTGATTCTGTACGAGCCGCCCAATGGCCCGATCGAGCGTTTCTCGATCGTCGGCCTGATGGCGGCTACGGTCTCGCTGTCGACCTTGTGGCTCGCCGGCCGGATACGTCTGGCCGAGGCAGCGTCGGGCGACGTCGTTCTGGGATCGGTGCAGTCAATCGTTTCCAACGCAGATCAAGACGAGGACGTGCTGGAACCCGCCGTCCCGTCACGGATTGAATTGTCTCGGGAGCACCAGCGGACGCGGGTCTCGGCCCGCACCGGATAGACGCCTGAGCTCAGGAGGGATTTTCATCAATGAGCGTCGATCATTTGCAAGATGAGAAATTCTCGGACATCTGTTCGAGATTCCCACTGAAGCCGATTGAAAATGACGGTTCATACCAGGCTGCGATTGAGATCCTGGACCGTCTCTTCGCGCTCGATGAGCCGAGGACACCGGCCGAGAGCGAATATTTCCAGATGTTGGCGAGTTTTGCATGTCAGTATGAACAAAGTCACTTACAGCGCGGGGCTTTCGCGGCCCTCGGGGATGGTGAATCATCTGACTTTGCTTGCGGCGGACCCGCTGGATCGGCCGCTCACGCTTCACTTCAGCCGGCTTTTTTCCAACGGCAAGGGTGTCGACGATGAAGGTCTTCTGGAACGATCGTGGGCGCGGACCTGGCTCCAAGTCTGCGAAAGAGGTTGATCTCAGGGAAGCGGGACTGATCTGGTCAGACGAGGTCCGTGGCGTGAAGGGTAATTTTTTCGGGCTGATCGATGCCGATGGGAACACGATTCAATTCTACTTTGACGAGGGGATTCCCGATGACGTCGATGATGCGGGTCACTTGAGAATCGTGCTCATGGATTTCCCACAACCTGAAAAGAACGGCTTTTACGCAGCGCATTTGACTATCGGCGAAGTTCATGGATTAATCGAAAAGACGTTCAAGGTCGGCGCGGAATACCGCAAGTTTGGGGGTGTCGAGTTTATGCCTTGGTGATGCGTGTCTTGCGCCGGAAGGGGATGACAGCGGGTGCTTGATTCCCGGCGCTAAGTCCTTGGCTAAGCTCTGAATTAACTTGAGACTGGGTCTGACCCCCTGGATGAAACTGGGTCTGCCCCCCTGGAGACCCCCGACTCCTGGACGGAATATCGCCGAAGCCGGGTGGACGACCGGGAATGTAATCCTTTTTTTCAACCCGAGCGTCGATACTGACGTCGCCCCGTCGCCGTCGCTTGCCTGTTCTCCCAATACGTCTTCAGGGGCTCAGTTTCGCTGAGATGGTCGGCTCGCAGCTGCAAGATCGCTTCGGCCCCTTCCTCCGACCAGAATTTCTCCGTTCCTTTGACACGCCGGTTGAACATCTTCACCGTTGACTCCATGTGGCTTGACGTGATCGGCAATCCTGCCTTGCGATACTCATCGTAACGCATCCTATCCTTGTTGTTCCGCAGATAGGTCAATGCCTCGGCTAGCACGCGGCGCGGGCTGGTTTCGCCATCAGCTTCCTGGGGAGTGCCCAGTTCGGATTGTCGAACCTCAAGCGCCGCGATCACTTCTTCGACACGACCGCTCCAAACCTTTTGAATCCAGCTGGTATACGCCTCCCAGCCCGTGCGGAATCCTTGGCCCGTCATCGCCGCTGCAAACACATACGACAGTGCGTGGATGAAATCCAGGATCGCGACATAGTCGCTGAACCATTGCTTGTGGATTGTCCAGTTGGCCGACGCACCATCGGCGACGAATGCCTTGCGCAGCGCGGCTGCGAAGCCGCGTGCCCACGCGGCCCAGGCCAAGATTTCTCCAAATCGCTCGGCCGGCTCTCGCGTGGCGACCATCGTGCGAACCCGCGGTTTGGGCGTCGTGGTAGCCGCGTCTGTGTCCTGGTCTGCATCGTTCAGCGATTGGGTTTCAGATTCGGGCGGCTCGGTTGCTTCATTCTTGGCCCCTCCGGCGTGCCCTTTGATCTCGCGCGCCAGCTTGAAAATCCGCTTCGGATCAATGAAATTCTCCGGGATTTTCGGGCAAGGATCGTCTGTTGAGGCCTTGCTGGTCATGGTCATCAGCAAACCGATTTTATCCTCTCGCCAGTGCCCATTCCGTTCAGGCGGGTTATCGGCGGCGGTTTCGGTTGGGTCCGAATCTCGTTCGCTACGATCGAGGATTTGTAGGCGGCCACCATCCATCATCACGGTCGCCACGTTCGACTCGGGCGGGGGATTCGCCACCGGCGATTTGCAGCGATCCATCAGCGGCAACGCGAGAAACTTTTGAACGACCTCGTCGCGCTCGTCGACACGCTCCTGCCCGATTTTTTCGGTGATGCGTTCGACTTGCTTGGTGGCGACACGCAGCCCGCCCAACGCCTCAAGGGCGGCGCTGCCTTGAGCGAACGAGGTGAGCTGCGTTCCCGCGTAGACGATTGTCTTCAATACCTCAGGGCTGTAGTTGCCCTGGTCAATCCCCAGCGCTCGGGACTGAGGGAAAAAAAGCTGCCCGGCACTTGGGGCAGTAACGTTTCGGCTCGTTCCAGGAGGCCGTGCCGACTCGAGTCTGCACGCCCCTGGGTTCCTTGGCGTCGGTCGGCTCGACCGAGACGCCGCACCCACTACAACCCTCGGCCCCGGAAGGAACGTCGACGGCTTGCCGGCCGACCCCTTGTTCGATCATCACTCTGGAGATCTCCCGACCGATCTGGACGGCGAGCTCCTCGATGTCAGCGAACTTGGTCCCCCAGGGGATGCCCCCCTCGCCGTAGATGCGACGATTCAGGTCTTTCGCGAGGCCACCCAAGAGGTTTTGCAAATCATCCTTGACGACTGCCGGATCCTTGACGCGCGCCATCCTTGGCTCCTCTCAGTAGTTGCGACTCAAGAGCGAATGGACTTCAAGACCGAACTATACCCAAGATAGCTTTGCTGCGCAAAGATGGTCGTCCACCCGCCGAAGCCCCGGGGGCAAGATTGACATTGCCTCAAAGTCCGCGGCGCGCATAATCCTTCAAGTTTTTTGAAGGATTATGCATGAAACGCTCGACCCGAGAAGCGGCCCGGATGCTTCTAGCAAAAGCGCAGAAGCAAGGTGGTTATTTCACCGCGAAGCAGGCACAGGAATCAGGCTACGGCTACCCGCACCTTGGGTACCACGTCTCCACGGGGAGCTTTGAGCGGGTCGAACACGGGCTGTACCGGCTCACAAGCGTCGTTCCCGGGGACAGCGACGACCTCATCCGGCTTTGCCTATGGAGCCGAAATCGTGACGACGAACCCCAGGCGGTTGTGTCCCACGAGTCGGCCCTAGTTCTCCACGATCTCACGGAGCTCCTCCCGACTAAGATCCACGTGACCGTTCCACCGGGATTTCGGAAGCACCCTCCCGCGGCTTGGGTGATTCACAAGTCAAATCTTCGCTCCGCGGATGTGGAAGAGCGGATGGGGTTTCGGGTCACGACACCGCTGAAGACGCTGCTCGACGTCGCCGCGGGCGCGATCGACGGAGAGCAGCTCGAGAAGGCCGTCATTGATGCCCTGACGCGTGGGCTCGTCCGTCGGCGCAGGCTCGTCGAGGCCGTTGATAAAGACCCGCGTCTTGACCGCCTCGGGCGGATCGTCAAGGATCGGGGTTAACCGCGAGGCCGACACCTTCTATGGTAAGCTCTGGCAGGATAGAATGATTCGTCTAGAGGACCGTGTATGCACCAGACCGAGTTACCCTACCATGAGGCGGCCATCCTGACCCGGATCGCAGGGCCAGACGAATCTGCGTTGTCAGCGGCGACAGCCAAGGGCTTTTTGACGTTGGGTTTCAGCTCCGCGGACAAGGACCGCATGCACACGCTCGCCGCCAAGGCACGCGAAGGCACGCTCACGTCCGAGGAGCAGGCCGAGGTCGAGGCATACAGCCGCATCGGTAGTCTCCTTGGCATCCTCAAATCCAAGGCCCGTCGTGCGCTCAAGCGCCGCACGAGTAACGGCAAGGCGAAAATCCGCTGAGGATGCATGGATCGCGCGCTGCGAGAGCTGGTTTGGCGACGGGCCGGAAACTGCTGCGAATACTGCCGCATGCCCCGAGAATACGACGACACCACTTTCGAGATTGACCACGTCATCTCCGGCAGCCACGGCGGGCCGACACGGGCCTCGAGCCTATGCCTGGCCTGTTTCGCGTGCAACAGTTTCAAAGGGCCAAATCTGAGCGGTCGAGATATGAAAACGCAAAAGACCGTATCACTATTCAATCCGCGGCGCCACAAGTGGGACCGTCACTTCCGCTGGGACGGTCCGCGCCTTGTGGGCCGGACTGCAATTGGCCGGGCGACCGTCGCGACCTTGCGCATCAATCTTGACCACCGCGTTGCCTACCGCCAGGAGCTGATCGACGAGGGAATGTTTCCGCCCGATCAGCCCAGATGAAATGGTTGCCGCACGGGCGCTCGGCTTTCTGGTGTGTTAATTCCGATCGGGCGGGAGATTGCCGTCCCACTCGACGCAACCGAATGAGCGACGCAGAACATAGAGCAAGTTGACCAGGAACTGATCGGGGCCATCTTCTGCGAGGATGCGTCGCGCGCCGGCGATCCATTGGTCGTCGGCAATGTATTTTGGGTATTCACCGATGCCGGTATAGTTGGGGTCCATCACGATTCCCTTGATGCCGGCCTCACCGAATTTGGCGGGGTCGTCGCGGCCCTCGGGGACGATCACGGTTGGGCGTGGCAGCGGGGTTGAACGTTCACCATCGCCGCTCCGGGCACCACTCCCCGAGTCGCCCGTCGGCGGAATGCCACGACCGATGTTTTTCGCCATTGCTTACTCCTTTTCCGCATTTCCGGCCGGTGGATCTCGATTATGACATTGAAGTGTGACGGCAGATTCTATCGGGCTTCGCCACGGTGTTGACCACGGAGCTGAATTACAGCGATTCGGTCCCGATGGTATTGGCCATGTTTGTGACGCCTTGGGTCGTGCGTTTGTCTTCGTACCGGATTTGAGCGGCATAGGCAGGTCGTCGCTGGCGCGCGCCGGCAGGCTAACGGCGCCCGCTCAACGGGGGCATCCTTAAGTGGTCGTTGACCCGTTAGTGGTGGGGTAGCGCGGCTGCCGAGAGGACTTGGCTTGGAGTCATCTCCGTGGCGCGGACACGGCGCTCGCGTCCCACGGCCGTTATCGATTAGCGCGTTGCTCGGTCCGCGAAAGCGCAATGATTGTCAGGAGCGCAGCTAGGCCGGCGTGGGCTAGGACGACCAGCAGCGGGCCTGACCAAGCCATTTTCTCACGTCCGAGGAGAGCGAGGTCCGCGTCTGTAAGCGTGCGCCTCAGCGCTTGCTGGGCCCAGTGGACGGTCGTGAATCCTTTTGCTAGCAACCAGGCGATTCCACGAAGGGGAACAATCACACCGGCAAGAATGATCTGGGGAACGATTACCATCGGGACCAGGGCTGCCGCGACCTCCTCTGATTGGGCGAGCGCCGAGATTAGCAGCCCAAACGTTGTTCCAGCGGTCGCTAATACAGCCAGGATCATCCACTGCGACACCGGCGATCCAGACAACCCGCACCAACCGCGGACGATGCCGAAAAGCAGCGTTGTCTGGGTGATTCCGATCATTGTCAGCACGAGCAGTTTGGAGCAGTAATATGCTTCAACGCGAAGGTTGAAGTCCCGCTCGCGAAGAAAAATCACACGTTCCTTGATCAGCTCTTTCGCCGCGGTGTTGCATCCGAACCAAAAGCAAGACACGGCCAGAAGCAAGAAGAGGCTGAACATCCGCGCCAAACGCTCGCCTGGCAAGGACTCATCAGAAAGATCCCCGAAAACCAACCCGAGCAGGATGGCAACGACGACGCATTGTCCAAGCATGGCAAAGAGCGCGTGCCGATCGCCACGCCAGGTCGATAGGTAGCGCCGGGTAAGCACGGAAGTTTGTCGTATGATGCTGGCTCGGCGATTCACAGGGGTGGCTACCCGCGCCGTCGCTCGCTCGGGGGAGGCCGGCAGCCGATCAGTGATGTAACGGCGGAAGTGCGGAGTTGAGCGAAACCTGTCGTACCACTCCTTCGGCTTTCGTTCCGGCAACCTGCGATACACTTCCCCCAGGCGGGGGATCTGGAAGTACGCCTTTGCCTCCTCGGGTGTGCCGACGAAGGCCAGGTAGCCTCCCTCCGTAAGAATCACGATCAAGTGGCAGGTGGCCTCGACGTTGGCCAGACTATGGGTGATGCAGACGACTGTTTTTCCACCTTCGGCGACACTGCGGAACAGCTCCATGACCTCGCGGTCTGTCTGCTCGTCGAGCCCGGAAGTCACCTCGTCAAGGAAGAGTAAACTCGGTCGAGCCACCAACTCGTTGGCGAGGCTGGCCCGCTTGATTTGGCCGCCGCTGAGGTTGCGGATCAGGGTCCCGCTTCGTTTCGTCAGGTCGACGACTTCGAGGATGTCGGAGACATTTGCGTCGACCTCGACGCGCGATAGGTCTGGGGGGAGACGGAGCTCAGCCGTGTAGCGTAGCGCTGAGCCAAGCGACAGCGTATCGTGCAGCACGTCCTTTTGAGGGACAACCGCAATGTCCTGCTTGAGCGCATCGAAATTAACGTAGAGGTCTTCTCCGTTCACGCGCACCACCCCGGCGTCTGGTGGATTCCGGCCGCTCAGAATCGCGAGAAGCGTGGATTTCCCGGAACCACTCGGGCCAAGGACGCATACAAACTCGCGCGGGCGAATGACCAAGCCGATGCTATTGAGTAGCGCGAGTGGTTTGCCAGTAGCCCGATCCTGGACCGTTCGTCCCAGGCCGTAGGCAACAAGCTCGATGTTGTTGGATCGCGAATGGCTCACCAAGGCTGAGCCGTCGAACTGCAGTGAGAACGGCCCGATATCAATGCGATCGCCTGGGCTCAGCGGAGCCGGACGCGTCAATCTCTGACCGTTGACAAATGTGCCGTTGGAACTGCCGAGATCGGCGAGGATTACCTGGCCATTGGTGACGGCCAAGCTGGCGTGGAGGCGAGAGACGTGGGCGTGGTCAAGATGATATTGAACGGCCGCTGCATCGCGGCCGATCACACCGCCAGCGCCCAGCTCGAACCGGACTGTCTCCGCAGTGCCACGAAGCAACGCGCGATGCCGTTCGTCAGCCTGGACGGTTTGATCGAACCCGGTGCTGGCGGCCTTTTCGAGGTGCAGAACGGCGATTGTCGGACCAGTGAATCCGAGGCGAATTCGGTCACCGATCTTGAGCGAGGCCGATTGCTCAACTGGGTTGTCATTGAGGAGGGTTTTGTTGTTTCGGCTCAGGTGGACAAGGAGAAATCCATTCGGCGCCGGATCGATCCGGGCGTGGACGCCGGACACCTTGGGGAACGCAACAGGGTCGAGAGCGATTTCGCAACCGGCGTCGCGGCCCAGTCGGATGAATTCACCGGTGGCGTCGAGGGTCGTCGCGCTTCCGCTGGGCAAGTCTAATTGGACGCGAATGCGCATCGACGAGGTTGTTCCGTTCGTGTTGAGAATTGTCGTGCGAGTTCTCGAAGCTAATCCGGTGTCCGGTTTCGGGCTACTCGAAAGCCAAACCATTTATCGGCGTGACTTCTGATCCCATAATCTCGAGCTGATGATCGGAGGCGCCACGGACCAGACGCAGCGTGTCCGCCGCGGACTCTATGTGATCTGTATTCGTCCGGCTTATGGGGCCCGATTGGATCGACAGTGGTTTGCGGTGACTTCTCATAATGTGCTCCAATGGCTTCCCAATCCCAGCACCATTCGGCCACGTTGCCGCTCATGTCGAAAAGACCGAAAGCATTATCGTGGCCGGGTTCCCTTACCTTTTGCGGCCTGTCATGGGAGTTCCCGCCAGACGCTCGGAGGTATTGATCGTGCCCGACCCAGGCGTGTCTTGTCAGCTCGTCGGGATTGTCTCCGAACCAATAGCGCGTCGCCGTGTTGGCTCGACATGCGTATTCCCACTCGGCCTCCGTTGGTAGCCGGTAGCCCGTCCCGTCCCAGTTCCGGACTTCGGCATTTTCAGCATCGACCTTATAGAATTCGGGGAGCTTCTCTTTGCGGCTGAGAGCGTTACAGAAGACGATTGCATCCAACCAACTCACATTATGTACCGGGTGAGAGTCCGAGAACGCGAACTCACTCGGGTTCTTGCCTTGCATCACGGCCTTATATTCGCCCTGAGTGACCTCAGTTGCGCCGAGATAAAAGTCTCGCGATAGCTTGACGCGATGCTGCGGCCGTTCATCATATTCGGCATGGTTGTCGGATTGACTCGCCCCCATGTCGAACTCGCCTGCGGGGATGTGCACCATCGTCATTCCAATTGAGTTAGTCGTCGGCTTCAATGACGACGTTTGACTTGAACGGGTCCCGCTATCGGGGAGAGCTTGATCGGCGGTTCGCACAGACACGTGCTCACTGCTTGCGTCCTTTCCTGCGGGGGGCTGCTCGGGCTTCTTTTGAAAAGAACTGACACTCGACGGCGATTCAGTCGAGGTTGGCGATTTCGCGTTCATGGGGCTGGTTTTCTTTCGAGTGTAGAGCGTCAACCCCACATCGACGCCTCGTGAGCCGAGAGTGTCTCGACAGGACACGGCCATGACGTTCTCTTCACCCGGTCGAAACGCGGAGTAGCTCTTCGGATCGAGCTGGACGTCGCGGTACTTGGTATCGAAGCCGTTGGCTTCGTAAAGTTGTCTCCCATTCACGAAGATCCGAACATCCTCGTCGTGAAACACATGGAGCACGAAAGTGCTGTCCGCCCCTAGCTTGGGGACCGTAAACCGAACGCGGGCCCAGATGCTGTGTGTGTCCCAATGCGTCTTCACTGGAATCAATCCCATATCGCGCGCGCCGAATGCCGCTTGGCCGCGACGCCACGAAGAGTCATCAAAGTCATGTTCCGCCCACCGCGTAGGGGGTGTACTGGTCGAATAGCACCACACGGCTCCGCCTCGGGGGGAATCGCCAGCCGCGAGTAGTTCCTCCACGGTCTCGGCGGAGCCACCGCTGGCGCGCTCGCCGACTGCGTTCGGCTGTGTAGCGCTGGGCAGCGTCCATTCCGACGCATCATCAACCTCCACGAACCTCCAAAGCTCGTTTTCACTTCCTCGCGGCGCTGCTTGAACAACCCGGCTTCGATCCGAGCCGCTTCCGGGTACCGCCATCACCAGCCCATTGCGGGCAACGATGGCTATGCCGTTTTCCTTCTGTCTGAAGTCCCAAAGCTGATTTGCGGAGCCGTTAACGTACCGATACTGCTGAAGAGGCAAGCCGTTCGTCAGTTTTCCATAGGGAATGTCGATCACGCAGCCACTTTGATAGTTCTTGATTAGAAAATCAGATTTTTCTTGCACAATCGACCACAACTGACTTCTGCGTGGCGATATTTCCGCCTGAATAATCGGTGCTGTATCCTGATACGACGATGACTGTACATCCACAGTTTTGGAGCTCTTCACGTTGATTATTCTATAAGTCTTGCCGACGACCGGAAGCATCAGTCCGCCGAGATCCTTTGACGGGTTTAGCCGCATGTTCGAGGCTGGGGCTTTTTCGGTTGTGCCAGCGGTGGTAGAAGAGAAAGTCGAAGGACTCGGCTGCTTTTGTGCGTTACCCTGGCGATTCCCGGTACCCGCCCAGCCGTTCCTGGGAGGAGTTGTTACCCCCACAGCGGGCCGCGCGAGAGGGATCAGACGCACCGGGAGAGCAAATCGCCCGCCCGGCTGCACGGGCACGTTTGCGAGCTGAGGCTGGAAGCCATCTCTTCTCACTTCGATTTTTCGTATACCGGGTCGCACCGGGATCTCGGCGGATTTGCCACCGCCAGGAAAGCGCACGGGCGTTCGCTCGTCATCGACGAACACCGCCGACTCAGACGGAAGCCCCACGAGCACGACGGACGCGTCCTTGGGCTTTGGCGCGATCGCACTCCAAGCGAGCATCAGTCCGAGCAAAAAACCGGCGACGGCGCCAGACTGCCACGCCCACGGTCGGCATGCAGCAAGGATGGCGCGAAGCCTTGCGTACTGTGAGCGTGTCGTCGACGAAGTCCCGCGGGGTTTCTCCGTCAGCGGTCGGGGTCGAAGTGATTGGATTTGTTTCGCCGAATCCGGCGGCTCTGCGACCACGTACGTATCCGAATGCACGGGCGGCGGGACACTCTTATCATCTGGTTCATTGCTAACCGTCGCTTTGCGTTCAGTCTGCTCTGCGATTGGACGCGATGTCTGGGAGTTGGCCGACTTGTAGAACTGTTTCAGCGCTTGGCCCGCCTCCTTTGGAGTCTGAAACCGCCGCTCCGGTTCTTTGGCCATCATCTTGCCTACCACTTCGGCGAGTTCCTTGGGTACGTCCGTCCGCACAAGATTCAGCGGCTTGGCGTTCATCGAATGATGCGCCTGCAGAATTTCGTAAAGACTCGTCCCACGGAACGGCGGGGCGCCGGAAAGCAGGTGGTATAGCGTGCAGCCCAGGCTGTAGATGTCGGCACGGATATCGGCCTTCTGGGCGTCGATCGACTGTTCCGGCGCAATATAGTGGGGCGTGCCGAGCATCTGGCCCTGCTGCGTCAGGGTGGCCTCCATCGGCGCCTCACGCGTCGCCTTGGCCAACCCAAAATCCAGGACCTTGACCGACGGGCGGTTTCCCTGGCGTGAGAGGATCAAGTTGCTCGGTTTGATGTCGCGGTGCACCATGCTCTTCTCGTGCGCGAACTGCAGTCCAAGCGTCACCTGGCAGATCAGGTTACAAGCGAGCGGCACCGGGAGCGGACCCTGAGCTTCGACGAGCTTCGCCAGGTCGTAGCCGTCTACGTATTCCATCGCGAGGACGACGCTGTCGCCCACCCGGGTTGCGGAGTAGGCGGTAACGATGTTGGCGTGCAGGAGTCGGCCGGCATTGCGAATCTCTCGGAGAAAGCGTTCGAGGACGTCGGGATCATTCACCAGTTCGCGGTTGACGATCTTGAGAACCTCGTTGCGGCCCATGAGTTTGTTTCGCGCCAGGTAAACGATTCCCATCCCGCCGCGGCCCAATTCACCGATGACTTCGTAGACGGGGTGCTCGGCAAGCCCTGGTGGCAACGTATGAGGCGACGGCGGCGCCAAGCCAGCGGGTCCGCGATCACCCCCGATCGCCACGAATCGCGACCAGCCCGCGTCCGACTTTTCCTGCTCGCCCTTCGGAGCTTGAGACCGGCCGAGAGACCTGTCGACCGGCAGCCCATGGCTGGAAGTGCCGTGCCTATCCCGGCCTTGGTGCAAACCGCCAACAGACCTGTCAGACGACAGTTCGGCGACACGTCGCCGGCAATCCGAGCACGAGCCTAAATGTTGCTGGACCGATTGGGCCGAGCGCTCGTCGAGGTGACCTAGGCCGTAGGCACTTAGTGTCTGGTCGGTTGGGTGAACGATGGGATTGGCATCCACTAGTCGTTCCTTCACTTCATCGGTTCGGTCGTTGATTTGGGACACACCTCGTGCATTCGGGACAGAGCGCGTAACCCGACAAACGGTATGGGAACCAATTGGAACCGTTGCGATGCGTCGAATCGAAACTGCTGGCCGGCTAATCTGCGAAGAATTCAGTCGTCTCCATGCAGAGCAATTGCTTGTCACGAACCTGGCAAACTGGGCGAGCCTTTGAAAAGAACCCCGCCGTCTGGCGCTGTGACTTCAATATCCCGAAAGCGAGCGATCGCGTTCCAGGTGGCAAAGCCAATTGATCCGTGCTGGAAGCGGTCGTCCTTATGACGAAACAGCTCTTGGCCGTCCACGAAGCAGCGGTATTCCGAACGTCGAACTTCCACTTTCACGTCATACCAGCGATTAAACTGAATGCTGGCGTTGCGATACATCCCGGCATGCCTGCCCCATTTCCCCCCATGTTGAAAGCTCAAGTCGTGCCCCTTGTTGTCGTAGCTGCCCAGGCCGAGGGCGTAATATGTTCCCGGTTGTTGGAAATGGAACATTACCACGAACCCTTGGGTTCCCTCTGTCGACATGGCCTTGAAAGTCAAATCATAGTTTGACCACGATGGGTCGCCGAACACGAGATCAGATCCACCGCGGACGAGTCGGCTCTGGACGAGGGTGTCACCCTCGATTGACCAATTTCCCGAGATAACTGTGGCTCGACTGCCAACGGCCGCGGTAGCTTTTGCGTTGACTATGTCTTTGGGCGGCAGTATCACCCTCGCGGTCGCCGCACCGTCGTCAGTTCCTCGAACGCCATTCAATCGTTTTTGGAGATCGAGCTCCCGGATCTCGAGCTTGCGGCACGCGAATTCGCCTCCGCGGGAAAGCCAACTGCGGTGCAAGGCTATGTGGCCGCTGGCGCACGCGCGTTCGAGGGATCGTCCACAGCGGCGGCCTGCTTCTCGTTCAGCTTTACAACAAAATGATTGCCGACAACGATGAGTTCGAGTGTGAACCACTCTTGCGGTTTGACGAAGACGGAATCTACAGCTTGGAGCACGATCGTGGCGCCGGTGCTATGCACCATTCGGACGACGCTTCCTGTTTTCGGTTCTTTCGACGGCGTTGTGAGTGTATTGATAATCACCGCATAGGTGTCCTCCCCGTGATCACTAATCGCCGATCGGAAAAAGACGCCTCCGAGGCAGTTTGCTTCGGCTTTGAGATCCGTTCGGAGATGAAAGTTGGTGTAGTCGCCGCGCTGCGTATAAAGTCTACCGTTGCTCGACGTCTGGATCGCGCCGTCGCGAACAATCCAGCGAACTGGCCCAAACGGGCTCTGCTTCCAGCCCGTCAAGTCCGCGCCGTTGAATAAGGGGACCCAGTCTTGCGGGTGTGATTCAGCCTCCGCAGTTGCCCGTGCTGACAGCTCGTGCTTCGCGGGTTTTTCGATCGTGTCTACAGGTACACTCGTCGTTGTCCCCGGAGCTACACTCGTTATTCGTGGCGGCGGCGAAGTAATGTCCGGCGGTGGTGGCGCGAGTTCGTGACCAACGTTCGCGTCATTCTCGTCACGGTGCTTCGGCGCAGAGAATGGTTCAAGTCGCGCGGTTAGGGTTCGTCGATTCCCCGAGTCTATCGTCACCGACTCTCCAACGGCGCGAAACCCGTCCATCCGAAGTTCGACTAAGTGCTCGCCCGGTCGTACATGGACCTCCGCCTGTGCGCCACCGTCGGGCCACTTCACTGTCACGCGGCTGCCGTCAACATACACCTCTGCGCCGGACGGAAGGCCTTCAAGCACCAGCACGCCATCGGGTGTCTTGACCCTGATTACTATCCCCGCGAGCAGTCCAAGAAGAAGTACTCCTGCCGCCACGGCCGGCCAGAACCATGGTTTCCGACGAATCGGTAACGTCTTCAGTATCGAATGGCTGGCGCGTTCGTTTCGCGTTTGGTCGAACCGGTGCTCCGCCAGCGATTGTGTTCGGCCTGGTGTGACCGTCTCGCGCGCCATAGGTGTCTCCACGAGCGCGTATGCATGAGCGGCGGCAGGCGCGGAGCCGTTTCCTTCACTGCCATCGATTGCTTGCAGTTGGGCTGCCTGGGATAGGTCCTGATTCGAGCGTCGCGGCTCCGACTGACTTTCCTTGAAGAATGGCTTCAGTGCGCGTGCCACCTCGCCAGGCGTTTGGAACCGGCGATCCGGCTCTTTGGCCATCATCTTGGCCACGAGCGCCGCCAACTCGGCCGGCACCTCCGGTCGGACAAGGTTCAATGCCAGTGCATCCATTGACATATGCGCCTGGAATATGTCATAGAGGCTGGTTCCGTCGAACGGCGGATTACCCGTGAGAAGGTAATAGAGTGTGCAGCCCAGGCTGTAGATATCGGCGCGGATGTCTGCCTTTTGGGCGTTAACGATCTGTTCGGGTGCCATGTAGTAAGGCGTGCCGAGCATTTGGCCCTCGCGGGTGAGCGTCCCGTCCATTGACACTTCTCGCGTTGCTTTGGCCAAGCCAAAGTCGAGTACCTTGACCACCGGCCGTTTGCCGTGCCGCGCCACCATCAAGTTGTTTGGCTTGATGTCCCGGTGGACCATACCCTTCTCGTCGGCGCATTGCAGACCTAAAGCGGCTTGGTACACGAAATTGCACGCGAGCCGGATCGGCAGTCGTCCTTGGGTTTTCACCAGTTTCGCGAGATCGTAGCCTTCGACGTACTCCATCGCGAAGACGACGCTTTCACCGGCGCGCAATACTGAGAACGCGGTCACGATATTGGTGTGGTGGAGCTGGGCGGCACTGCGGATCTCGCGAAGGAATCGCTCGAGAACCTCGCGGGAACTCGTTCGTTCGTTCCGTACAACCTTGAGCACCTCTTCGCGGCCCATGAGCTTATTTCGCGCCAGATAGACGATCCCCAGACCACCTTCGCCGAGCTTGCCGAGGACCTCGTAATCTGAGTGGTCGCGAAGAGCTGGCGGTAATGAATCAGCAGTGGATGGCTCCAGCGTCGGGCCCAACGGTGAGCGGTCGCTCCGGTTTGCTTCAAGCTGCGACCAGCCGGCCGTTGATGTCTCACGCTGGTCTGGCTGCTCAGCCTGGTGGCTAACGGGGCGTTCCATTGACACCATCGGAGAGGGTGTTTTCGTGTCAACCGGGGCGTCGCGCAGCCCGCCGAGGAAACTGTCTGACGACAGATCGGCGACCCGTCGCCGGCAGGCCGAGCAGGACTCAAGGTGCCGGTAAACCGATTCCGCAGCGCTGTCATCGAGCCTGCCGAGACCATAGGCGGATAGAACCTGTTCCGTCGGGTGCTGGGGCGGGTTGGTTTCCATGGGGATGTTCGCCTCCAAGGATGAAACGGGCACTCGCTGACCGATCAAAAATCTCCGCGGGGCGACGCGGCTTTCACGACGGCGATCGCCACGCCTGTGCGACGATCTCTACACATGGTATGGGACCGCCTTGTAAGACGCAATTGACCCAACACGGAAGGGGCCTGGATTCGTTGTGGATCGAGAGGGCATCGGAATGCAAAGATCGGGTTTCGGATCGCAGCGTGCGCGGAAGGCCGCGCACCTGGCGAGACCGAAACCCGAGTGTTCAAATCGGCGATTGGTCAAAGTCCCGCACGCATCTGGAAATTCAGGCCCAGGATCATGAGCGCTTTGGCGTCGGCGGTGTCGACGATTTTCTGGAGCTGCTTGCGGTCATCCGCGGTCATTTGGTCGCCGAACGCTTGCAAGAGCGCATTTCCCAGCACCTGGATTGTGCCGCTGGCGAGCACGAAGGGCTCATTCACGACGGACGTGGTGTCGGCGCGGACGTCGTAAACGGTTCCCTTCTCGTCAAAGAAGAAGATGGCCGTCGTCGAGTTCTCTCCAAATAAGGCCTTCCAGTCGTAGGAGACCTTCAACGCGAAGTGGCCGGGAATCGTGTCGCCGTCGCGGTCGACGACACGCAGTGCGGACAGTATTTCATAGTCCTGGTATGTACCGCCCAGGTGCATGTAACCCAAGATGTATTTGCTGCGCTTCGCGGCTATCCAAGAATCGAATAGCTCGCTGAACGCGTGGCTTGCTGTCCGGCTGGGCTTGGGCCGTGTTGGGTACAAGCGCCAGGGCCGCGAACAGGAAAACACCCGGTATCGCAAGGCGATTCGCAAACATGTTGTTCCCCTCGCGCGTCGTTCCTACTCGGCAGCCTCCGGTTCCCTCGGACCGCCCGAGGCAAGCTCGTCCTTCTTCTGGTGGAAGCGAGTCGTGGAGTGGCGAGCCAGAGAGAGCATTGACGCGGCGATTGCTCTCTGTCAGAAGAAAGGCCGGCTTCGAGTGAGATATGACGCGAAAATGGAGAACTTTTTCGAAAACGGCGAAATCTTGGTCGTGATGACTGGAGAAAAGACGGTCTACTCGGGTGGTCGAGGCAGCCGAACTCAAGGGATCTTGATTTGAAATCGCTGCTCGCCGATCTGGAAGTGGGCGGTCGACTCGACGATTAACTGCGGCATTCGGACCCAAAGACCGTTAGGGGTCTTGTTGTGTTCGATGTTCCAGCTTGGCTTCGACTTCCGAAAAAGCCTCGCGTGCCGGGGCTCGCAAAATGGGTCCTCCGGCCTGCAGATCTGGCAGTTGGCGTCAGAGCCGATCCAGTACTCATCTCGGACCAGTATCGTTCGGTTGCCGATCTCGGCCCCTAGCAACTCGCTCAGGGCCGGCGGACGAAACGGGTTGGGATTGTCACCCCAACCGTGGGTTTCGCCCGCGGCGTTTGCGGGCAAAGCATCGCTACTCGGGATGAGTGTTTCGGCCAAAGGAGCATCGAATCGGTAGCGGCCGCCGCCGACCAGGAATTCCGTCTTGTCTGAGAGAACCGTTCGACTCACGCGCACCAACAAACCATGCGTACTCTGAAGGTCGGTGACGACCCAGCGATGCAGCCCACCGACGTTTTGATAAGTGATCTCGAGGTGTCTCGCCGAGATTCGGGCGTCGAGCGGGATGCGAAGGTCGCCTTCGGTGCGGCCAATAAGAAATCGGGGCTCGCGGAGCCGGATGATTTCGCCGTCCGTACGCCCGTCGTCGAAGACGGTCAAGAGCGCGACGGGAGGTCGAGCCGTCGGGCGGAAAGGACGCGCCGCTTGCTCCTTTGCCGACGGGGTCCCCGCTGGTGCCGTCGACGCGACTGGCCGCGGCACCTCGTTTGCGGGTCGAAGGGGCGATGCAGCGTGCGGCGATGATGCAGGAACCGCAGGCTGGCTCGAGGGGCGTCCAAGCATTGCCTGCCGAATTTCCTCGTCGGTCTCGACGATGGTGCCGGATCGCTCGGCACTTGGATCTGGCTGGCCCGGTTGGGATGGTTGTGTCATGTGATTGCAACTCGATTCGGATGAACTGGTGGTAGCGGAAGTGGCCGCGCTTTGTGCCGGTACTACTTCAAGAAGTCGCCGGCTTCTTCACGCAGCCGTTTGAGGACCCGTGCCTTGGCCTGAAGGACGGCGCTTTCGCTCAGGCCGACCTCCTCGCCCACACGTGCGGCCGTTAAGCCGTCCAGCGCAAAGCGCCGGAATGCCTGCCATGTCGTCGGGTTGAAATCAGCTTCGACGATCTCAAGCAAACGCTGGTAGACGTGACGATCGTGGTCTTGGTCCCACTCGCGGGCGAGGTCTCCGTCAGGCGCCTCCAGGCGGTCGAGGAAGCCAGCCGCAAGATCGAGTCCGGCCGCGGGAGTTCGTCGCCGTCGTCGCTGGTGGCTGCGAGTTTTATTCACGGTGACCCGGCGAAGCCACGCTCTGAAGGACCCTTCGCGTCGTCGCTCAAACCGGGGAAGCTCGCGGACCACGACGAGGAATACCTCCTGGGCCAAGTCACTGGCTTCGTCTCCCAAGCCGGGTACGCGGGCGAGCCACCGCTGAATCAGCGGAAGATACACTTCCTGCAACCGCCGCCAGTCTGAGCCATCGGGCCGGGCGATCTTGAGGCGATCGAGCAGGCTTAGAGACGTCGGGTTCATAAATCTTGACTGAGGACTCGCCGTTGAGGTTTCGATTTGAAGCAAGAGTATAAGCTTGCGCGCGGGAAAATGCACCGCCCCAACTGAGCGATCCGGTCCCTACAATCTGGTGCTTGCTCCGGCGTTCATCAGAGTCTGATCGGGTGGTGGGCGGACGGCGCTCTGCCGCCGTTGGAACTGGAACGCTGTGTCGGTTCATCGTGAAGTGGAATTCGTGCCGCTTGGTGTGACGGCCCCCCCTCAGGAAGTTTGCGGCCCTCGTGGGCTGCCCCGTTACGACAACGGCGGCCGCTTGATCGAAGTCGTGCCGAGCGTCAAAGGCCTGGCCGACTTAGCCTTTCTGGGTCTCTACTCTAAGAGAAAGATCCTCATATAATTTATCAAACGTGATACAGTTCACTTTCTTGCTGGCCACAACGACTTGATCGGTTGGCCAGTTCATCCGATCTTTGAGTCCCTGATTGGTGATGTGCTTTTCCCTGCCGATTACGAGCAGCATGCTGTACCGAATTGCAGGGGCGTTGAACCGCTTCATGAAGGCGGTGGTTCCCTTACTGTTCTCGATCCAGAGGATCCAGTCGACGAGTTGGCTGAAACCGTGTTCGAAGCGGCGCGACCATTCCGGCGTCAGGTTGGTGGTCTTGTTAAAGATTCTTCGCGGCTTGGCTCTCGTGAGCCTCCCTCGCCTTGTCCTACTTCACGGATGTGTGGCTGAGGTTCTTCTTCGGCGAAGTCGTCTTCGTCTTTCTCTTGGTCGTCAGGCGATCCATCGTCGCCTGCCGCATGACGTCCAGAACCACGATGTTGTCTTCCTGAACGGTGAAGATCACTCTCATGCCCCGAGCCGGCGTTTATCGTGTAGAGCAGCTTTGAGCCCGGTAGTTTCTTGGTCACGCCTGGGAGCTTCGAGTGAGCGACAAATCGCTGCTTGCTTTGAAGCACCGGCTCAAGGGCAGCCTTTTGACCGGCAGTCAGAGCATCGATCGCGATGCCGACGCGCTGATCAACCTGAAAACCCTTCTTCGTCGGCATGACGAACGCCTCGCTCTGGACCGGTCGAATTTGAAGCTGTCGCGCCGTGGCTTACGCCATCCTTGTCACGCAATGGCGTGCAGCTAGCCTAGGTTGCGCAGTTGGTGATGGGTAGAACGCGATTTCCGCGGGAATCTTAACCTGCAGGCTGGCCGGTCTTCACTACAAAACGCGATCGTTACTCAATCGTTCAGGCATCTTCAGCCCCAAGGACGTCAGAATTCGCGCCGGCTCGGCCTTGGGCCGGGCGACCCGACGGAGGGCCAATTGCCTCCCGTCGGTCGTCTCCAACAGAATGTCACCGATAGCGACTTCGCCCAGCTCGCGGAGGATGACCTCGGGCGTCATCGGCCGAGACTTTGGGAGAGGACCTCGGCCGCTGCAAGTCGGGCTTACGGATCTCCGTCTCAAGGCCAGCCTGCTTGGCCAGATGATCCAAGGTCTTCCAGAGAGCGTAAGCCAGCACGCAAACCATCACATGCGCCTGAGTCCGACCGCTGTAATGATGCCACACCGGCCTGAGAAGAAGCTCGCTCTTGAGGACCCGGAAGGCGCGCTCCACCACGGTCAATTGAATGTATGTCTCCCAGAACTCCTCGGCTGTCCAACCCCCTTGATTGCTCCGCAACAGGTAGGCACCGTCTGCTCCCAGGGCTGTGCGGAATTTTGTCAGATCCCAACTCCAACTCAAGCTAGGCCGGTTCCCCTTGGTGACGGTGATGGTCACGAAGATTCGCGCCTTCGGGAAGCGACCCTTGATCGTGCCGACGCATTCAAGGATCTTGTCACGCTTCTTCAATCGACCACCCTCGATCCGCTTTTGGAGCTTTTGCAAGGCCTTGGCCAATCCCCGCCGTTGGCGACGGCGAATTGCACGCTCCTTCTGCCGCCGGGGCCGGCTCCTTGCCAGCAGATAATGCACCTTCTTCCGCTTCAGAAGCTTCACCTCGACATCGGGATTACCTTCCAGTCGCTGCCAGCCACCGGAACGAAGATCCTCAGCGAATTTCTTCAACTCGCCGCGTCGAGTGGCCAACAGATAGCGCCGGCCGGATCGGTTCAGGAACTTGAGTGTTTCCTTGCTGATCATGCCGCGATCCATCACCCAGACCCGCTGCGAACGACCGAATCGTGCCTCAACCATCTCGACGATCGTCTTCACCGTCTCAACATCCTGGGTATTCCCGGCCAACGTGAGGTGGGCCAGGGGAAAACCCTCTCGCGTCACAATCAGGGCCAGCACGATTTGCTTACAGTCGCTACGGTGATCCCGGGAATAGCCGCGGCGGGCGAGATCGTTCTCCTCGGCCAGGCCCTCGAAATACGTGCTGGTCAGATCGTAAAGCAGCAAATCGTAGTCGAGCTGGAACAAAGTCCCGAGCCGGTCCTTGAGATCATTTTCGATCGGCTCTTGGGCTCGCAGCAAACGGTCGAGGGTTCGATACAACCGATCCTTGGTTACAGCGCTGTCGGGCACGCCGAGCAGGTCTTCCAATCCGGTGGAGGCGTACCAATGCTCAGCCAGGGCGAACTCGCTGCAGGGCCCGCACAGGCGATTGATCACTTCGATCGCCACGATGTCGGCTGGTCGGATCGTTTCCTTTCCCTGCGGCAAATGACGGTCGACAATCTCATCGAGGTGGAGAAACTTCCAGAGCCACAGTCCCAACCAAACATCGCCGAACCGCCGAGGATTGGTCCAGCCGACCGAGCCCAAACGAATCCGCACGACGTCTGGGTCATCAGGAGCAGGGACCTGGTCATCGTCGGGAAAGAGGCGGAGCTGCTGGCAGTCTCCCTGGCGGTTGTAGATGCTCACGGTGCGCTGCCAGCGGTTTTGCTCGTCGTGGTTGAGCTCACCGAGATAGGCGACGATGTGCTGGCGAGGCCCGGCCTTGGTGCGGACGCTCTCGACAAGGGCGTAGTAGGTGTGGGTCTTGCCATCCTTGTTGCGGGTGTAGCGGCGCAGGAACATGGCGGCCTCCGTCGCCATGCATGATGGTCGGAGGCCAGCATGAAATCAAGATGACAATGTTTCAAATAGGTCTTCACTACATCGGTTTTCGGCCGTTTCCACTACGGAAAACCCGGGAAATTCGCGGACATGAGCCTCGATTCTGGGTCAAAATCGCCACTAACTGCGCAACTCAGGTTAGACCAGGCGGACGCCTCACCGGCGTTTTGCAGCGTTAAGGAACCCGTCGCATCGTCACGACGGTTGACTTTGATTGATTTCCCGAGTTTCTTTATCCAAGGAGGCAAGCAACTCGATCCGACATCGGCATCGAGCCGCCAGTAAATTAATCGCTGGTTTGGTTCACGGCCCCTGAGTTCGAGCACCGCTGCCCGTTCCTGAAGTCGATTGACTGAATCGTAGACACGCCATCTCCCTCAGCCGAGGTACTCGAGAATCGGGTCGATCACGATCCTCTGCCAGGATACCTCCGCTGTCTTCCTCAACACCTCTTCGAGCCCGTCCATTGCGTCGGCGTAGTCCGTGAGCACGCGGTCGCGGTAGCCCGGACCCTTGCCGTACTCGGCCTGCACGTCCACCCAGAACTGGTTGCTCAGGTCCTGGGGGGCTAGAGCCTTGTCGTGGAGGTAGGCATGCATCCCCGCGGCGACGTCGCGAACCATCGATTCGAAGGAGGTCTCGATACGCGCTTCCAGCACGGCGAACAGCTCGCGCAGATCTGAGTCCGGGGGAGAGCTTTCGCGAATTGAGCGCACGATCTCGACGACAGCCTCCTTTCGGCGGGAGGCGGCCGCGCGCACGAGCATCTCGGTGATTGGGCGGGCGTCGTAGTAGACGTCGATGTTCCGATAAGGGTACTCGCCGAAGCGGTTGTTCGTCGCTCGCAAGGTCATCATGTGGCGGCAGCCTGGCCCCTCCCAGTTGCGGCGGTACAGCTCGATGAAGCGGTCGGCGTTCGGCAGGTCGATGTGGCGGTGCTCGCGAATCCGCTCTTTGGTGGTGCGGACCAGCCCCTCCTCGTGTGGGTCGAGCCCTTTGCCTTCCTTGATTTTCTTCAGGCTCTCGCCGATCTGCGTCGCACGCTCCCAGGCCGTGTCATCGCGGGCTTGGATGACGCCGCGGATGGCCGCCCAGGCCTCGTCGCGGTCGGCCTGCACCTCCTCCGGCTCGTTGTCCGAGCGGCGGCGGTAGTCGGTCCCTGCCGCCTCGAAGTGCCGCAGGGGATCGAAGAACAGGGTGCGGATGCCGGGGATATTCCGGCTCGTCAGGGTTTCCTCGATCTGGCTGCGCCGCAGGCTGATTCCGACGTCGCGATCCCCGACTGGCCCCTGCCCGCCCACCACCTTCTCCGGCTCTGGGCCACGCGGGATGACCATCAGCGCGAACTTCAACAGTGACATCGGCAGCTCTCGCGTGACATGGCGTTGCAGGAGGGGTGCGGCATTCGTCGGCGCGGTGTCGAAGCCCTCCGCGAGGATGCAGACGGCCCCTTTGTCATCGCGGATGTGCCGGTCCAGATCCTCACGGTTGAACTGCGCAGCGTCCACGCCCTTCGTGTCCACCACAGCGGCGACGTCGGCCATTTGGTGCGCGAGGAGGTTCGACTCGACGCTGAGGGCGATCCGCTTCGGGATCGAGACCGTCTCGCGGCGGGCCAGGTTCAGATCGTCGAAGGTCTTCTTGATCCAGGCGCGCGGGTCCGTGTCGCCATCGGGGCAGACGAACTCCCTCTCCGTCCGCCCATCGAGCTTCGCCAAGGCCATCACGCGGGCTTGGAACAGGTCAAAGCCGTCGGCGGGGAACTCCCGGGCCAAGCGCACGGCAGCGTCGTCGTCCCTTCTCTCGCCCTCTGGGAGTTTCACCATGTTGCGGATAGCCCGGACGAGTTCGGGCGGGAAGTTGGCCTGCTCGCCCGTATTCTGCGCCGCCTCCGCAGCGTCGGGGTAGGCCCTCTTCCAGATCGAGAAGCAGAAATCCGCAAGGGTGCGCTCCACCTCGTCGCGCGCGTAGGGTTCGATCCGGAACCTGGTTTTCTCGCCCGGCGTCACTTCGACCTCGCAGAGCGTGGTGAACCCCGACCCGGTCGCCATCAAGTCCTCGGTCACCAGGACAGTCTTCTCCGGCCCCGCCTTTGTCACCCTCCTCTTCTCGCGCTCGGCCGTCAGACCGACCAGGTGGCAGATAGCCGTAGTTTTCCCGACGGCCACCTGCCCGATGAAGACGAGCCGGTGCTTCGTGGTGCCCAGAAGGTCCGCCAAGTCGGTCAGTTCCGCCTTGAGGTCCGCCAGCGCGCTCTTTCGGATGTGTTCCAGCACGGTGTTGGGAACCTTGCACTTTGAAAGCTCGGCGTCGGTCTCGCCGAGGATGTCCCTCGTGCGGGCTAGCCGATCAGAACGAGAGAGTTCGCTCATGCAGCTTTCCTTTCCCTTTCATCGGATGCAATTCCTGCTGGCAAAAGGGAGATTAACGAGTGAAAGTCCTTACTGTACATCTCTTGCCGCTTCCGGCTCGCGACGCCGTAGGCCCAGTAGTTAACGAGATCGGGACCGACCGCTTGGGGCGCGACTGCCTGCACGCGACGAAGCGAGCCACTCGTGCGGAGAGACAAGGTGAAGCAAAGGCTCCGGTCCCTTCCGAACAGGGACGCAAGTCGAGATAGCGCGTTGAAGTCTCCGGCGCGCGCCCGGTCGAAGCTGGCCCTACAATCAAGGAGGTATGCGCGCGCTTCAAGGCTTGCCTGCCAGATCCTCTCCTCCGCCTGGCGCATGTCAGTCAGCCACTGCGTGGCCCACTCGGGACGGACGAATTCTCCGATCAGAGACGCCCAGAGCGCCTGTCGCCCGTTGAAGAGGAGGCCAGAGCGACAGCGCTCGCGGAGCATGTAAGTCTTCAACCGCTCGACGTCGTCGGCCAGGTCACGTTCGCTACTTTTGGTCTCGAAGATCACAACGGTGACACGCGGCCGGAAGTGTGAGTCGAGGGGCTCGCCCGCGAAGAAGGCCGCGGCGTCCAAGGAGCGTTCCTCGACACCGATGCGCACGTGCTGGTTCAGGGCGACGGCCTGGTCAGCACCCTCGCGCAAGAACCAGATCAGGGCCTGACGGACGCGCTCTTCCGGGGTCAAGCGGTAGAGCCGCCGCCTGACCGGGCACCGAATCAACTCCTCGGGTCCGTCCTCTGGCTCCAGGGCTAGCGGCGCCGAGAAGTCCTCGCCTCGGTACGTAAAGCAGGGCACGTGAATGGCGGTCGCCCGTCCGCACCCCTTAGCCCCCCGAGCGTCTAGGATGACGTCAGTAGTTACCGGCTTCAGAGTTTCGTCAGAAGCGGTGAACAGGCTGCGGAGACGAGCAGTCGCCACGGCTTGCGCCCGCGAGGTACGCCGGCCAGAAGAGCATGGCGAGATGAGATAAGTTCGACCTCGTCCCGGGCCTCCTCGATCCGACGATGCTTTCCCAGGGTTTCCCAAAGGCGCGGGTCGGATTCTTCCAGCCCGGGGCGGCTGGATGCGATCACGGCCGCCATATCACTGGCCAGACATAGGAAAAGTTCCGGCCGTTCGGCGATAAAGTGCTCCGCTCCTTCGCATCTCTCGCGGCTCGACTCCAGCCAGGCCTGGATGCGCGCATCTGGCGCGGCTCTGTGCGCCGCAAACCAAGCGAACAGTTCCGTTCGGTCCAGAGCGTCGAATGCCTCGCGCGTCCTCCATTCCAGTTCGTCTGCCTCCAGACGGCCCAGCTCCCATTCGGTGTCGATTTTCTCCATCTCGCGCAGCCAGCGCTCACGGTCAAACTCGTCCGAGAAAATCGCATCGAGGAGCAGCCCCGCGTCGTCGCGGATGACATCGTCCACGCGGCGCAGCGTCTCGCTCGAAGGCTGGGCAGAGCGCAGGCGTTGCAGGCCGGACCACGCCGCAACAAGATCCTGCGCCGTCCGGTAGGCCCCGGTCCCACCGTCGCGGTCGTGGCTCCATAAGGACGACAGCCCGGGCAGCCGGCTCAGTAATAACTCTTGCGGCGTCAAGGGGGCGAGTCCATGTTCCATAGTGCGAGAACGCATGACCTGTTCCTGTTCCTGTTCCTGTTCTTGTTCTTGTTCTTGTTCTTGTTCTTGTTCTTGTTCTTGTTCTTGTTCTTGTGTGGACCGTTGCTCTTTCATGCGAGAGCGGCCCAATCAGCCTCGGTCAGACCGGATCGGAGGACTGCTGCGAGAGCAGTTTGGACGTCCTCGATGCGCCGACTTCTCACCGCGCGATTGTATTTGGCCTGAACCCGGCGCAGACAGGCCTGGAACAGGCGAAAACGGGCGTTCCCCGTGCCGCCGCTCCACTTCGACGTATCGCGTTCGGGTAAGTAGCCAGTGCGCACGTAATCCCGGTCGAGATGAGCAACAATGCCCTCATGGCCGAAGATCGACCAGCGACAATCCGAGCCCGGGGATTCTTCCCAGTACCAATCCAAGCGCGAGGCTCGCTCCACACCCCGCTGGATGGAGTCGAGGAACTGTGTGTAAATCGGCCCCAGGCGGTCGTGGCCACGATCAAGATTGGTCGCTCGTGCCACGCCTCGAAGATCCGCAAGTCGGCCCGCAGCCAGCTCGCTTTGCAGTGCGGGGAGCAGGAGCCCCCAGCCCTGTTCTTCACCGTTGTTTCGCATTCCCAGCCCATGATCGCACATATGATCCCAGGCACTGTAGTCATTAACGAAGAGCTGAAGGGGGCGGTCACAGATTGCTTCCACATCCACCGTGCGTTCCCTTGCCATCTGAAGATGTCTCCTTCACCTACGCCCAGAGGGCAAACATCTCAGCGTATTCAGTCCCAACGTGCTGGCGCAGGCGGCGTCTGCCGCGACTCACCCATTGATCCCAAAGGTCGCGGGGCACAAGCAAGGTGCCGGACACATTGCTTGAAGATAGCTGTCGGTCGGCGGCGGAAAGGAGCTGCGGCCTCAGCGATTCCCAGGTCTCACCCAGGGTCAGAATGCTCTCGCCGAATCGGGTTTGTAACTCGTCGGCGTCCCAGGCTGTGAGCCGCTCTAGGAGCGCTAGCGTCAACTCGATGCTCTCTGTTCCTGCTGTCCGCTGCAATCGAACTCCGTCGAACGCCCCTGCCCAATCCAGTCGGTGACGAAGGAGCAGGGCTGGGCGGTAGGCGCGCGCCCTGAGCCAATGGCATGCAAGCACGGATGGTGTCCAGTTGCCGGACGATGGCGCCTGCCACGCCCTCGTAATCTGGTAGCGGAATCTCGTGGGGCGCCTCGATGATGTCCACCTCGTCTGCTGCAGAGCCCCTGATCGCGGGGCGGGATCGTAGCACATCGACGCAGAAATTCCGCAAACTTGCGGCCAGGCGCGGACGCAGCGGGCACTCCCCGCGCGCCGGCGCCCCGAGCATCAACCGGGCTTGGCGGGCCGGGAAGACTTTTTCCACGAAGAAGGCGTTCACCAGATCTTCCGGGCTCTGGAATTCGGATCCGAGCCGGCTGTTTTTGGTGAGGCAACCGGCAGCCACGTGCGCGAGCCAGTAGCGGTAGCTCCCGTAGAAGGTATCCCAGTCCGGGCGGCGACCTGCATCGAGAGCCTCGAGTAGGCGGCGGGCAAGGGCTTGCCCTTCGCCCGCTCCGCTGTCTGCGGCCATGCAGTCGATCCCCGACTTGTTGCGGTTTCTGGTATCGCGAGTCCGTCTAGCCTCATGACCATCTTCAGCAGTTGGTGTTGACCCGTCAATGACCACTCTATTCCAAAGGACGTAGTGGACGTCCGCGGCTGACGCGGGTCGAGAAAAACCTCGAGCTAGTCGGTCGGGAGGCGCGCCCATAACGCGGATTCTGTCGCTAAAAGCAGAACGGGCTCGGAATCTTGATTCTGCTTGACGGCGCGTGACCGGAGTCCGACGAGCAGCTGTACTTGGGCACAGCGCGCTTCGGTCTGATCGACCGAAGCGTCGGTAGAACACTTGCACCTAAATGCTATCCGGCGAACTCAGCACTTTCCGCACCACATGCCCCCGATCGGGCGTCATGTGTCGCCAGCCGCCGCGACATACTTGTAAAGCGGCGGCCTCGAGATACCGACCGCGTTGCAGATTTCGTCAATTGTATGTTTCTTCTGACGGTACAGATCGACGGCGACGGCACGCTGCGTCTCACCAAGCTTTTTTCGCCTCCCGCCTTTCCTGCCGCGTGCTTTCGCCGCTGCTAGCCCGGCATACGTCCCGTCCGTTCGCGGATGAGGTTACGCTCAAATTCCGCGAGCGCCCCAAAGATATGAAACACCAGCTTGTCGCCCGGTGTAGTCGTATCGATGGATTCGGTGACACTTTGGAATCCGATCCGCTCGGCCTCCAGCTCGGCCATGAGCTCGATTAAGTGTTTGAGCGACCGTCCCAGCCGGTCGAGCCGCCAGACTGCCAGCACGTCGCCAGTTCGGAGCGCATCATGCACACGCTTAAGTCCAGGCCGTTGCACCCTGCCCCCACTGACCGTGTCCTCGATGATCTTCTCGCACCCGGCCCGCTTCAGGGTGTCGCGCTGCAAGTGAAGATTCTGCTCCGTTAAGAAGCCCGTCGCAATGTTTGGGAGCGGGCTCTTTACGATCAAGCCGCCAAGTCACCAGAGCAATAAAGAAAGCTTCCCATTGATTGACTCCTGCGAATATTGAATCGCACTCGACGCTCAAAGCGGGCCTGCTGAACGCTCGGCTGCTATTGACAGCAGCGTTTCCCAAACCGAAAATGTGGGTGTTCAGTATTGATGTGCTTCTAAGATTAAAAATACACTTCTAAATATATTTCTAAATATTGATTGCAGCGGTCGTGGAGAAATCCCGATCGCTAGCTGATTTACTGACCATTCTCAATCGAGCGGCCCGCTGAGCTGCTTCTGCATGCTCCCCGTCGGGCTGAGCTCGCGTGCCTCAGGAGACTCGAGCATGATCGCCATCAACATCGGTTCCCGAAATTCGATCATTTTTGCTAACGACGTCGCGGATGAGGTCACCGACTTGGTCCAGAAAAATGTGAGACTTGACCCGATTCCCGATGACATAAATGATTGGCCGGATGGAGATGAACGTCCGCAATGCATCCTGGGACAATCCGAGAGTGATCCTTGCCACTACCACCTGTTCAAGTTCGAGCGAGAAATCCGGGGAAGCGGATTCAAACCTACAGCAAAGAACTTCGCGGGATTTTGCAACATCTACAAGGGATAGCTTGAGCTCGCACCCGGAGTAAGGCACACCGCCGTTTGATTTACGACCGCCATGGCCCACTGCGAGACGTGCGATCGAATCCGTTGTCTTCTTCCGGTTCCGTTTCCTCGTCGTCGTCGCCGATCACTTGATCGGTGTGAAGCACGGTCAGGGTCCTGCCATACGTTCCCAAGCCGACAACGTCTTCGTTCATTTCGACGTCAGGAGCACCGTCAAACCACAAATCAAGGGTCGATTGCCCCTCCGCTTTTAAGCATAAGCGGATGTTGTTGGCGTCGGTATTGAATGTGTGCGTCGCCGTATCGGGTGATATCGGTGCGCCCTTCGTCAACCGCTCAAGGCCGTGAGTGTTTCTTAGCGCTTCCGACATGAAACAAAAATTGACCTTGTTCTTGCTGCTCACGATTACCGCCACGGGATCGTCGTTGAACTTCGCGAATCGAATCGCGGTGGCTGTGAGCGAGGTGACGAAGATGTCCGCCAGTCTTTGGATCGCTGGAAGTCCACAACCGGCCTTTCGCAACTCGATCCTAAACCGCTGTGGTGGCATGAGCAACGCACTCGCGAACTGATCGGCTTGCCGTTCATACGGATCGCTCGACATGACGTTGCCGCGCGACTCGTGAATTCCAGCGCCGTCGGGAAATAAATACTCGGCATGGCCCGGCAGGAAATAATGGCCTAATTCATGAGCCAGAGTAAAACGTATAAATCCCTCAACCTTGATGTGGCTCGCATGGTAGATAGCGAACTTGTTTCCGACCCGCATCAGGAAGCCGGAAACGCCGCCATCGCTTGACTCCCTCGACTGGACGCGGATTTCTTTTCGCTGGCATATCGCGCGAGGGCAGACAGGCAAATCGCGAATTCCCATTTCCGCGATCACCTGCTCCGCGGTATATTCTGCCTCCAATTCACGCTGACGATCGTTCATCCTCGTCCACCGTCGCCTGCCGGGTCGTTCTTTTTCGCTAGCATCGCAGCCAAGGACGCCAAGGTCTCTTGGTCAGCGGCCGTCATCCGACCCATATCTCGAAATATCTTATCCACGAGCGGACCAGCGCCGATCGGGTCGTCGATGCGTCCCAGAAGATAATCGATCGCGACGCCCAAGGCGTCGGCCAACTTTTTTAGATTGTCAAACGATGGCGCACGCCGTCCCGCCTCGAAATGAGAGACTGCCGAAGGTTGCAGCCCCGACCGTTCAGCAAGCTGGGATTGCGTAAATCCCTTTTTCTCGCGAGCCGCTTTGAGACGATCGGGGAAGTTGGAAGACATGTACTTGACTCACTGTTGACGAATCCGTATAGTGATACGTGACGGCAGCGTCTATTTCGAGACGCCTCTTTTTGGCCCCGAATGTTGACGACTTCGTCATAGATTAGTCTACCAACTGTGACTCGGCAAGGAGAAAAAAATGGAACGGAGTGAAGGATTTTCTGATGCACTCGGGTCTGCGTGCGTTCAGCAGGAGGGCGACCGTCATGAGCCTGACCATCACGGCCATGACCGCGCAATCCATTACACGGTCGACGGGGAGCCCCAGGAAAGCCGGAAGCACATACTGACCGCGCGGCAGATACTTGTTCACGTGGGGCTCGACCCGGCGAGCTATTACCTGGTCCAGCTCCTCTGTGACGAACGCAAGTCGTACAAGGATCGGCCGGACGAACCCATCCAGCTTCATGAGCATGCCAGATTCGTTTCCGTCTATGCCTCCTGCACTCCCGTCTCATGAGGATATGGCCGTGGCTCGTGCTGGTTTTATCACTCAACTTGAAATGCTGGGATTTTCAGTACGGGATTGCGGCGGCGATCGCCTGTCTTTCACGTACGTGGTGCCCGTGGGCAAGTTCGGCGATCGGCAGATTCAATTGGGTTTCAACGTCAGTGACGACTTCCCGATGAATCCGCCGAGCGGGCCGCACCTTTCGCCGCCGCTCCTGCCCTCTCATCCAGGTGGCGATCTTCCACACCCCGCAGGCGGCGTCCACGAGAGCCCATTCGGGTCGGATTGGCAGTACTGGAGCCGTCCTTTTCCCGAGTGGTCCCAAACCGATCGAAGCGTTCGGGCCTACATGGCGTTTATCAGGAGTTTATTTCTGACCCAATGATCTATTCATCCGCACTCATTACCCCGTTGCACGAGCAGGCGTGCGGGCATCTACTGGCCAGGAGGCATGAAGAAGACCTTTGCTTTGGCATCTGGTTTCCAAGCCAGGGACAGCGGCGAATGACTGCCCTCGTGCGCCATCTCGTTCTCCCAGATCACGATGACCGCCGGGTGCACGGAAACGTCAGCTACTCGCCCGCTTATTTCGAGCGATCTCTCGCGGCCGCATCATCCGGCGGTGGGGGTTGGCGTTCATGCACAGCCACATTGGACCGGGCTGGCAGGACATGAGCCATGACGATGTCGTAGCGGAGCAGCGGCAAGCTCCGGCCGCCTTTGGAGCCACCGGTCTGCCGCTCCTTGGTCTGACGCTCGGCACAGACGGAGCATGGAGTGCGCGACTCTGGGGAAAAAGCGGGAAGCGGCAATATCGTAAACAATGGTGCCAATCGGTTCGTGTCGTCGGTGACCGCATGCAGGTCACGTATTACGACGCGGCCATGCCAAGGCCACGATTGCGGTCCGAGCTGAGTCGAACTGTGGCTGCGTGGGGACCGCAGATTCAGGGACAACTTGCACGGCTGAAAATCGGCGTGGTCGGCGCCGGCAGCGTTGGAAGCATCATCGCCGAAGCCCTTGCCCGCATGGGGATCATGGATATCACGCTGATGGACTTTGATTCGGTTGAAACCATCAATCGAGACCGGCTCCTGTTCAGCACCCGCCGCGACGCCCAGCTTCGCCGCGCCAAGGTTGAAGTGCTCGGTCGGGCACTTCGTAACAGTGCTACGGCAGCGGATTTCCAACTCGATCAACTTGAATTGAGCGTTGTGGAAGAAGCTGGATTCAAGGCTGCCCTTGACTGTGACGTGCTGTTTAGCTGCGTCGATCGGCCGTGGCCCCGTAACGCACTGAATTTCATCGCTTACGCCCATCTAATTCCCGTGGTCGATGGCGGTTTGTTCATTCGGGCGAAGTCCGGAGGTAACGGATTAAAGGACGCCGATTGGCGAGCCCATATTGCCGTTCCGACTCGCCGTTGTTTGGAATGCCTGCAACAATACAATCCCGGAAGCGTGTCAACCGAACGGGATGGGTATCTGGATGATCCGCATTACATCGCCGGTCTTAACGCCAATCATCCATTTCGCCGCAACGAGAATGTCTTTGCCTTCAGCCTCGGTGTGGCATCGTTAGAGTTGTTGCAATTCCTGACGATGATTGTGGCGCCCGCAGGCATCGCGAATCACGGTGCCCAAATGTATCACTCTACGACTGCGACGCTCGAACATGAAAACGATCCGTCCTGCAATCCTGGCTGTTTTTTCCCTTCCGTCATCGCGAAGGGCGACAAATCTGGTGTTCACGTCACCGGCCGCCATCCGGCGGCAGAACAGGCGAGAAGCGATCGCCAAGCCTATCGGAAGACATGGCGTTACCGTCTCGCCAATTGGCTCGATGGCTTCGGTTCGCCGGCATAGAGTGTCGCTGCAAGCACCGGAGCTTACGTTATGTCTTCAGGTACCACCATTTCCCACACCAGCGACTCCGCCATTCTTTCTCGGCTGATTCGCCCCGAAGACGACTCCCTATCGCGTTCAGCGGCGGAGGGCTGGCTTGCCATCCCTTTTGAACGGTACGAGACCGCATGCACGAGCTGGCGGTCAAGAACCAGGACGGCAAGCTCACGGCAAAGGAAAAGCCGCTCTGGAGAACTATCGCCGGGTCAGCTTCCTGCTCGACCTGATGCATTCCAAAGCCCGCCGTTTGCTCAAGAAACGCGAGACGGTTCACTGACGCTTTGTGTCATGGTAGGGGAGGGATCGTATCCTTATTCGATCACCTCGCGGTGTGCCGTCGCGGCCCGGAATCGCTTTGCAAAGCACCCGCAGCGTGCTAATCTGAATTCAAGGAGCATAACGAAATGACTATCCATTTACCTAACGAGCTCGAAAGATCGATCGAGGCCATTGTGCATAATGGCCGGTTCGCATCCGTTGATGACGCAATGGCTGAGGCCGCACGGCTATTGCTTCGGCAAGTCAAGCAGACGCCGCCGGATGCCAACGCCAGGGACGACGACGATCCCTTGCTCGGCTCGATGCCCGATGCCGCCGACGAATTGGACGCGATCGTAGCCGACGCCATGAAGCGGCGTCGGGAAGAACCCTGGCGAACCAATTCCGTTGAATACATCTCTCGACAAGCGTGATCAAGTCGCCGCAACCAAAATCGCACTTGGAACGAGCCTAACTTTATTGCGAGGTTGTTGGGCCACCCGGTCGTTCGGCCCAGCTCATACCCCTACATCGGTAGTTCGACCTGTTCAACCAGTGCCCGAGCTCCCTACGACTGGGAAGAGTTGGCGCTGCGAAATGATCCTTTCCCGGCTAGAATACGTCCATCGGAGAACCAGTCCAGGCCCTCAACTCTCGAGCTTCCAGGGCGAGCGCATCTCGCGGGCAAGCATCGCGTTGGCCCGGTCGGCGCCAATAAATCGCTCGTGCGCGGGTCCCAGCGCAGTGATTCACCTGTGCGAATCGCGATGTTGCCGATGTGGCAAACCGTCACCGAGTGATGACCGATATTGGCGTCGCAGATTGGCTTTTCCCGGCTGCGGACGCAGTCGATGAAGTTCAAAATGTGATCGGTCGAGACAGCCAACCGCGTTGCGCTCGCGGGCAGGGGTTCGTCGATCAAGCGCGGGTCGCTCGCCTCGACATGGGCGCGATCGACAAAAATCCAGCCGTTTTCTCCGATGAATTTGACGCCGTTCTTCCCCGTGGCCGAGCACACCAGTTTTACGCCGTCGGCGTAGGTGTAGGTGATCGTGAAGTCAGTCGGGCAGCTATAGGAATTTGGCGAGGTTCCGACGCCGCTGCTCACGGCTTCGACCGCGACGGGGCCAGTCTCGTCGGCACCCAGGCCCCACTGGGCGATGTCGTTGTGATGGGCACCCCAGTCGGTCACCTTGCCACCGGAATACTCGTACCACCAACGGAAGTTGTAATGGCAGCGTTCCTTGATATAGGGGACATAGGGTGTCTGGCCGAGCCAGAACTCCCAGTCGAGCCCCTCGGGAACGCGTGACGAATTGAAGTACTTCTGTTTGGGATTCGCACCAACCCGAGTTTCGACGCGTGTCACCTTACCGATCCGGCCGTTGCGCACCAACTCGCACGCCAGGCGGAAGCGCGCGTCGGAGCGCTGATGGGTGCCAACCTGGATGATCCGGTCGCAGGAGTTGGCGACTTTCGTGAGAATCTTTCCCTCATCGATCGTAAGGGTCATCGGCTTCTCACAATACACGTCCTTTCCCGCGCGAAGCGCTGCGACGGCGATCAGGGCATGCCAGTGGTCGGGCGTGACGACGGTAACGGCGTCGATGTCTTTGCGTTCGAGCAATGCGCGGAAGTCGCCATACTCGTCGATGCCCTGGAGCTTTGACTTGGCGATCGCCGCTCTCCGTCGCGTGGCATCGACGTCGCATGCCGCGACGAGCTGGACATGCGGGCGTTTCCGGACAGCCTCGGTCATCACGAGATATCCCTGGCCGCCCGTGCCGATCGCGCCCAGGACCGTGCGGTCATTGGGCCCGACTTTCTTCCGCGAGTTCGCGAAAGTCTCATCGTCAGCCGCGAGCACTTCGCGGGCAAACCAAATCGGTAGGCCGGTCCGAAGCGTTAGCGCTGCTATTGCCGGCGCAGAAACCCGCGGCGGGAGAGTGTTCGCCTGATCATCGCGTCGCCTTCCGATCCAACTGCCCGCATGGAATGACGCCGGGATCATACCTTCTGCTTGAACTGGGGCAAGGCGAGCTGGTGAGTGGGCCTCAGAACATGACTGGTAAATTGACATCATCGACCATTTGCGGCCGACGGGCGCTGCGATGCATGTCCTTTCCTTTTTTCGAGTCCTATAACGCCAAACCTCGTGAATCTTGCCTGCACCGAGACGGCTAACCAATTGATCATCCGTACCCGTTCACGGAGAACTGTGACCGCGCCCACGCGATACGGCCGGTGGCGCTCGAAGGAGGCAGGGCGGTAGCCCGCCACAGCCTCTTTCCTGCTATCATGGGGCTATCTTCGGCGGGGCAGTCCGCTGTGCTTACTCGTTCGGCGGCAGGAGGCGGGATGGACCAACTTTCACTGAACTCCGTCGGCTTCCCTGTGCGCAGTGGCACCCTGTCCCGTAACCGGGATGAGCCGGGCGTGCGTAGCTGGTGCATCGAGATCCAGTGCGGGGAGTCGCCGCAGTTGGACTATAGCGACTGGCCGGACGATAGGGTTGAAGAAGAGCTGGATTGGCTGGCCGGCGCGGAGCCCTCCCTCTATGCCCAGATGTTGCCACTGCCGGCGGACTCACCTGACGAGTTGGTGGGCCGGACGTTCTCGTTCCCTCAGTCCCCGGACGACAAGCCAGCGGATTGGGATCGGGGAGTGGGGTGGCTCTTCTTCTGCCTGTATGTGTTCGAGCACAATCTCGTATACCCGACCACCGTCGAATTCACCGAGCGTCAGGAGCAGCGGTACAGGGTGAAGATCGCAGGCTCATACCCCGTCGGTCAGGGGAACTACGACGTTCGGGCCGAGGCTTGGCTGGACTGGGTCGACTGACACCGCCGGATCACGCTCCACAGCAGACGGCGGGCCTCTCGCCAGGCGGCGGAGCCCAGTGGGCGGCACCCGATCTGCTTGAGATTCCGGGGGGCGGTGTTCCAGAGCGATTCAGAGATTGACGGGTGAGAACTCATACAGAGCATTATCATCATGACCGCGATGAATATCTCCGTACCCGACGAGATGAAAGCATTCGTCGAGGCCCAGATGAGCGAAGAGGGATATGCCTCGGCCAGCGAGTATCTGCGTGCCCTCATCCGTGAAGCCCAGAAACGGAGGGCTAAACGCGACCTGCAATCCTGGGAGCGGACGATACGAGCCGTGGAACTCGTCAAGAAACGTTTGTTGCGCGCGACTGCGGCGCTCGAAAAGGCGGGGATTGCCTACGCAGTCATCGGCGGCAACGCGGCTGCCGCCTGGGTGGGACGGGTCGATCAGACAGCCGTGCGCTTCACGCAAGACGTGGACCTGCTGATCCTTCGCTCTGACCTGGAAGCGACCAAGGCGGCTCTCGAAACCGCAGGCTTCATTTATCGGCACGTCGCCAGCGTCGATCTGTTCCTCGACGGTCCCGACGCGAGAGAGCGAGACGCAGTTCACGTCATGTTCGCCGGTGAAAAAGTGCGCCCGGATTATGCCTTGCCAGCTCCGGATGTGATCGAGTCCGAACCCACGGACGAGTTCCGCGTGTTGCGCCTCGACGCGCTCGTGCGCATGAAACTCACGTCGTTCCGCGACAAGGACCGTACTCATCTCCGCGACTTGATCAGCGTGGGACTCGTTGATGAAGCGTGGCGACTGAAACTGCCTGATGAATTAGCAGTGCGGCTGCAATCCTTGCTCGAGACTCCGGACGGCTAGCGTGGGGCCAAGTGATCGATTTGCCGAGGAGTCCGGTTCACCCGCAGATGGCAGAACCTACGAAGAACTCGACCTACGGCGGCGATCCGGGGCAGCCGCACGCTGATGCTCAACGCCAGTGCAGCGAATCGGTCCGCAGATGGCGGACCCTACGAGGGCCTCGACCCACGGCGGCGATCCGGGCTGCCGCACGCTGATGCTCAACGCCGGTGCAGCGAGAATCGGTCCGCAGATGGCGGACCCTACGAGGGCCTCGACCCACGGCGGCGATCCGGGCTGCCGCACGCTGATGCTCAACGTCAGTGCCGCGATGTGGGTTCGGGGCATAAGATCTTGTTGCGTATAGGTCTACGAAAAGTTGAAAAAATTTCGGGGAATGACGCAACTTTTTCGCGCTTTCTGTAGATCATCTCGGTAGAGGGGTCGCCAGATCAGAGAATCCAGGGCGCGTGCCTTCGGAACCCAGGGCGGTGCCGTTGGGCTGATTTGTTGTGCCCCGTCAGGGCAAGAAGCAACATGCAAAACATCAATCGTGGCGGAGCGGGATGGAATGAGAGCATCGGCCCTCATTTTTCGAAACGCGCTCATTACCTTGGACGGGTTGCCTCGAGCGCGAGACGTAAAGCCTTGGCCCGAGCTGAGAACCGCGATTGGAATAGAAGGGGAGCGTTTGGAAATTTCCCTCCCAGAGCGCAAAAAAGCGCAATTTACGCAATGAGTGAAGAACGTCGGGGGAAATACCGAAACCGCGGTGCGGTTGCCGTTGTGCAGGTCGCCTCGAATGAAATCGTGCAATGCCCGAAGCTCTTCCGTGCAGCCGTATCGAACGGACGACTGCCGCTGGGCGATTCTGAGAACGGCCGATTTACACCGGTGTACGGATGCTCGAAAAACACCCGAATCACTGCCATTTACTGCCACTTTCTGCCACGAATTTTGGTGTTTTCATGTTCATTAAGAGGCGAAGATCCTTGGTCCGCATGTCGAATTGCCATTGGAGGATCGGAACTGGCGCGTGCGCTCTCTGGCGATTGGAAAATCGTGTGGCAGTGATCGGCCCAAAACTGCCACCACCGAATTCCTCATGTTCACTATCTTCGGGTTCCATCGCGCGCTCCCTCCGCTTACGCAGGAGCGTGGTGGTTGCCGCGAAGACGTGGCTCAGCGGGAGCTACAGGTGGAAAGGACGGAGAACGGAGGACGGAGGGATGATCAGATTGGTCGTCGTCAGCAGCGGTCTGGCTCAGCGGGAGCTTCGCGCTTCTCGGACCCGGCATTCCCACCGGCAAGACCTGGCTCCGGCGGAGTGCCGACCGGGGTTGCACGGTCTCCTTAACCCTTACAGCGAAAGGAGCAGCGGCAAACAATCAAAACGAACTCCCCCCCGGAAAATCGTCAGGCTGAAGCCTGACCTACTTCGACGCGAAATTCTGCGCGGGCGTTGTGGCTACGAGTGCTCGATCGCTGAGCACACCACGTCGGTGCGTGCATCGGAGACGTTGCGCGAATCGAAATGGACGAAGTCCAACTTCCTTTGGCACAGCAAACGAACGAATTGCAGATCGCTTCGTGAGGAGAATGCATCGGAAACCCAAGGCGTTGCCGTTGGGCTGGTATGTCGTGGCCTTTCAGGCCGAGAAACAGAATGAAGGGAAAACGGCTTCGAACTGTGGTCGATTTACACCGGTGTACAGATGCTGAAAACATGGTCCAAAAGCTGCCACTTTTTGCCACTTTTCCCTCCGCGCGGTGGTCATGGTGGACGAGAACTGCGCGCCGCATGTCGAATCGGCACCAGAGGATCGGAACAGGTCTATGCGTGGTCGGGCGATGCCGAAAAAAAGTGGCAAATACGCGCGGCAAAATGGCACAACGCGACAGCGTCTTTGTTCACTATGTTAAGCGAATGGCCGAGGACGGGAATCAGGGCGGAGGGCAGGACTCAGGAGTACGAGTACGAGTACGAGTACGAGCAGGACTCAAGCGGGCGATGTTCGCTGGTCACGTTGGTCGGGCGAGGCGAGGAACACCCGGAAAGGGCGAATTCTTTTTTCTTTTGGCAACTGGATCGCGGCTTTTGCTGATCGTTGCTTGTAGAGGAGCCATGTGTTCGCCGGCCCGTGGGGTCGGCGCAGAGGCGGCCCGCGGGGAGCAAAGCCGACATCCAGAAATTCGTGGAGAGAATTTGCGTGAGGCTGAATGAAAGTCTGACGTGGCCAACATGCCCAACTACGGAGGAATGCACCCTTGCGAAGCCGGGCGGAATTTGATGGACTAAACGGAAGAGCGACGCTCACCCCGAAGATCCCCCTAACTTGTTGTGGTTACTCGCTCGGCGAAAGCCCTTGGCTTGAGCCAATCGGGCTTGTCAGCCGGAGCGCGGGGCGTTGCCGCCTTTGCGAGGACATCATGCCAGCCACCCTTTCCGCGGTTAAAGAAGCGCCGGCACCTGCCGGCGGCGCGACCATCAGCCCCATCATCAACGATCTGGCAATCCGGGTCGGCACGGTGAATGGCTCGGGAAGCCAGTCGGCTAACCTGGTCATTTTGCGTGCGCTCTACGCGATGGGAATTCCGTGCAGCGGCAAGAATGTCTTTCCCTCGAACATCGAGGGCTTGCCCACGTGGTTCCACATCCGCGCCAGCGGAAAGGGATACGTTGGACATATCCTCGACCCGCAAGTGCTCGTCTGCATGAACGAAGCGACCGTCAAGGATGACACGATGGCCCTCAAGCCCGGGGCCATCTGCATCTATCGCGATGATTTCGACGTGGATCTTCCGGCGCTGCGAAACGATATTCAGTTCTTCGCAGTGCCATTTCAGAAACTGGTCGAGAAAGCCTACCCGCAAGACAAGGCCGACAAGGGGTACCGGGACAAGCTTCGCAAAGTCATCAACATGGTGTACGTGGGCGTTGTGGCGGCCGCTTGCAAGATCGAGTTCGAAGCGGTCGAGCAAGGCATTCGGCGCGAGTTCCCCGGGCGGAAGGCGAAGGCCGGCGAGATCAATATCAACGCGGCGCGAACCGGCTTCGAATGGGGCACCGCCAACCTCCCCGCGGACCTGCCGTTTCAAGTCAAGCGGATGGCGTCGTCCAATGACAAGATCCTGATCGAAGGAAATAAGGCCGCGGCGCTGGAGGCGCTCTTCGGGGCGCGAGCGTGCTGACCTGGTATCCGATCACCCCTTCGAGCAGCCTGGCGGAGTACGCGGAGGAGTTTCTGAAGAAACACCGCGAGAACCCGGACGGGACCAAGACGTTTGCCGTCGTTCAAGCCGAGGACGAGCTGGCGGCGATCGGGATGGCCGTGGGCGCGGGCTGGGCGGGTGCGCGAGCCATGACGGCGACGGCCGGGCCGGGAATTGCTCTTATGTCGGAATTCGTCGGCCTGGCTTATTTCGCCGAGATTCCCGTCGTGATCATCGACGTACAGCGGATGGGGCCGAGCACGGGACTGCCAACGCGCACCAGCCAGGGTGACATTCTTAAGCTTCACCTGCTGGGGCACGGCGACACGAAGCACATCGTGCTCATTCCGGGCTCGGTCGACGAGTGTTACACGCTGACGATGGAGGCGCTCGACCTGGCACAGCAATTCCAGACGCCGGTCTTCGTCGCCACCGATTTAGACCTGGGCATGAACCTCTGGCTGAGCGAGCCATTTCAATTCCCCACCAAGCCGCTTGTGCGGGGCAAGCTCTTGAACGGCGCCGACCTGGAGCGGCTGGGGCAATTCGAGCGGTACAAGGATGTTGACGGCGACGGGGTTTGCTATCGCACGATTCCCGGCACGCAGAACGCGCTGGCGGCCTATTTCACGCGAGGCACCGGGCACAATGACAAGTCGGGCTACAGCGAGCGGCCCGAGGATTGGAAAAAGAACCTCGATCGGATCGTGCGGAAACACGAAACGGCCCGGCGGGCATTGCCGTCGCCGGTCATCGAAGGTGACCCGCACACCAAGGTCGGCCTGATTGCCTACGGCGGAACACACTTTGCGGTGGTGGAAGCGCGCGACCAGCTCAGCCAGGAGGGGATCGCGACGAACTACTGCCGCATTCGTGCCCTACCCGTCTCTGACGACGTCGTGCACTTCATCGAGCGACACTTGAGGGTGTACGTCATCGAGCAAAATCGGGATGCCCAGGTGACGTCGCTGCTGAAATCGATCTTGCCGGGCGCGCTGGCGGACCGGCTGATTCCGATCACGCATTACAACGGCACTCCGATCGCGGCGCAGAACGTTGTCCGGCCGATTCTGAGCTGGGAGAAGAACCCGTCGGGGCCAGGGTGGCCAACGGGCGACGTCGAGCAGGACAACCCGCCGGTACCCCACGAGGAGACGGCGTCGGCGGAATAAGGAGTCGTCGCGCTGAGGCGTGCGGCAAAGATCAAGCGACGAGCACTGGCGTCTATTTACTCCGAGCGATTTATCGAGGCGATTCAACCATGGCAAGCGAAGCTGTCATTCAAGTTCAAAGCAATGGGCTCTCGTTCACATTGCCGACGGTGGCCTTTCAGGGGTTGCCGTCGACGCTGTGCAAGGGATGCGGGCACAACAGCATCACGAGCTATCTGATCGAGGCGTGCAAGTCGATTGGCGTCAATCCGTACAACACGATCAAGCTTTCCGGCATCGGGTGCTCGAGCAAGACGCCGGCCTATTTCCTGGGGGCGAGCCACGGCTTCAATGCGCTTCACGGGCGGATGCCGTCAGTGGCCACGGGGGCACTGGTGGCCAATGCCAAGCTGCTGTGCATCGGGATCAGCGGTGACGGCGACACGGCGAACATCGGCATGGGGCAGTTCAAGCACATTTGCCGCCGGAACGTGCCGATCGTGTATGTGGTCGAGAACAACGGCTGCTACGGCCTGACGAAGGGGCAGTTCTCGGCGACTGCGGACTTGAACCAGCATCTGCGGAGGCCGCAAGGCGAGGCCAACGACGTGGCGCCTTTTGACCTGTGCACGGAGGCGATCATCGGAGGTGCCACGTTCGTGGCGCGGTCGTTCGCGGGCGACAAGAAGCAGATGGTGCCGCTCATCAAGGCGGCGCTCAAGCATAAGGGGACGTCGGTGCTGGACATCATCAGCCCGTGCGTCACGTTCAACGATTTCGACGGGTCCACCAAGAGCTGGGATTGGGGCAAGGAGCACGAGGAACCGCTGCACGACGTGAGCTTTGTTCCGCGGCTGCCGGAGATCGAGGTCGAGCAGAAGGCGGGCGAGGCGACGCGAGTGAAGCTTCACGACGGCTCGTGGATCACGCTCAAGGCGCTCAACCACCTGGACCATGACGTCACGAGCAAGGTGTCGGCGTTCAAGCTTCTCGAGGAAAGCACGCAAAAGAATGAATTCCTGACGGGATTGATTTACGTCGACGCCAAGCGGCGGGATTTCCTGACGAACCAGAGCATGGTCGAGATGCCGCTGGCGCTTTTGCCCGATGAAGCCCTGCGGCCGACGGAGGCAGTGCTCAAGAAGATCATGGAGACGATTTGAGCGCCAATTCTGGGACGCCTGGTGGTCGCGGATCAGCCCCCCTGCCCCGTCTGGGACACGTGGTAGGGTGGCGTGCGGTTGCGAGTGGCGGGTCGCTCGGATCACTGACGAGTGACGCCGTTCCCCCCCCCTGGCCCTTCCTTTGCAAGGGGGGGAAAGGGTACGCGGGCCTTTGCAAGGGGGGGAAAGGCGACCGGAGCCGAGTCGTCTTCTGTGCTTTGTGGGGCATTCTCACGTGCGTGGTTTTGGGTCTGTTCACCGGCGTGACGGCGGGCGCTCAGGAGTTTGGTCCGCCGTTGCCGGGGACGAAGCCGCTTACGATGACGGGTGATATCGCCAGCGAGCTGGTGGCTGGAGCGGATCGCTTTTTGCTCAGGCAGATCGAGGAATCGGCGGCCAAGCGGGCCAGCTACTGGAAGCGGGATTTCTCCTCAGTGGAGGCGTATCAGGCTTCGGTCGAGCCGAATCGCAAGCGGCTGGCGCACATCCTTGGGGTACGGGATGCGCGGGTGGCTGCGGGAAAGCGCAAATACGCTCGAAGCCTTGTCGGCGATGGGGGTTCACTAGCGATTCACGGCGGATATGATATCCGCTCCGTTACCTGGACGGCCTTCGGCGATGTGGAAGGCGAGGGACTTGTGCTGTTCCCGGGAGCAGGCAAGCAGGGCATACCCGGAATCGTCGTAGTGATTCCCGACGCCGGTCAGACGCCCGAGCAGCTTGTGGGACTGGTTGAAGGTCTGCCGCCGGAATCACAGGTGGCCAGGCGGTTGGCGGATAACGGATATCATGTGATTGTTCCGTCATTGATCGATCGCACGATCGAGGCCCGAAACGGCCGGGCGAAGTTGACGAACCGCGAGTTCCTTTATCGTTCGGCGTTCGAGCTGGGCCGGCATCTTATTGGCTATGAGGTCCAGAAGGTTCTCGGCCTGATCGACGCTCTGAAGGGGGATGGGCTGGATCAACAATCGCGATTAGTGATCTTCGGCTACGGCGAAGGAGGGATGATTGCTCTGTACGCCGCGGCCATCGACCCACGGATCGAGGCCGTGGGCGTGAGCGGTTTTTTTGGCGATCGGAGCGACATCTGGCGGCAGCCGGTCGACCGGAATGTTTTCGGGCTGCTCGAACAGTTCGGTGACGCCGAGGTCGCAAGTTTGATCGCGCCACGGCTGCTGGTGGTTGAGGCATCGAAGGGACCCGAGTTCGTGATTCCGCCGGGAACTGGGGGCGCTCCAGGACGCCTGACAACGCCGAGTCTGCAAAGCGTCCAGGCCGAGGTCGAGAAGGCGCGCGGGCTTGTGTCGAGTTTGAATCCTGCCGCTCAAGTGGAGCTCGTCGTCAGCGGCCCAGACGGACTTGGACCGTTCGGAACTGATGAGTCACTCCTCAAACTCTTGGCGGTTCTGAGTCCTCAACTGAGGCAGTTCGCCCCACTGGACCGTCGGCCGGCAGCTATCGATGGAACCAGCGGCATGATGGCCCGCCAGGCGCGTCAGCTTCACGAGCTCGATCGGCACAACCAGCAGCTTCTGGTCGAGAGTGCCGATGTGCGCCGTGAGTTCATGAAGAAGCTCGATTTCTCTTCGCTCGATGCGTTTGCCAAGACGGTCGAGCCTTACCGCGAGTATTTTGCGACAGAGGTAATCGGCCGGTTTGACGTGCCGGTGCTGCCGCCGAACGTGCGGTCACGAAAGATCTACGATGAGCCGCTTTTCACGGGTTACGAAGTGGTGATGGACGTTTTCCCTGATGTTTTTGCGTATGGCATTCTGCTCTTGCCCAAGGGCATCAAGCAAGGCGAGAAGCGAGCTGTGGTGGTTTGTCAGCATGGGCTGGAGGGGCGGCCGCAGGACGTTGCCGACCCCAAGGTCGAGAACAAGTCGTATCACAGGTACGCTGTGCGGCTTGCCGAGAAGGGTTATATCACATTTGCGCCTCAGAATTTGTATATCTTCCAGGACCGGTTCCGCTCGCTGCAGCGCAAGGCGAACCCGCTCAAGAAGACGCTTTTCTCGCTGATCGTGCCCCAGCATCAGCAGATCACCGACTGGCTCAAGTCGCTGCCTTATGTCGACCCGGCGAAGATTGCGTTTTACGGGCTGAGCTATGGCGGCAAGTCGGCGATGCGCATTCCGCCGCTAGTGAAGAATTACTGTCTTTCGATTTGTTCGGCGGATTTCAACGAGTGGGTGTGGAAGAACGCATCGACGAAGAGCCCTTACAGCTATGTGTGGACGCCGGAGTACGAGATTTTCGAGTTTGACCTGGGAAGCACGTTCAATTACGCGGAGATGGCGGCGCTCATTGCACCTCGGCCGTTCATGGTCGAGCGCGGCCATTTCGATGGCGTGTCATCGGACGAAGCGGTCGCTTACGAATTTGCCAAGGTGAACTTCCTGTACGACGCCAAGCTTGGCATCGGCGATCGTTGTGCGATCGAGTTTTTCGTCGGTCCGCACACGATCAACGGCAAGGGAACGTTTGCGTTCCTCGACAAGCACTTAAAGTGATCGAATCGTGTCAAAGCTCCCAGACGCGGCGGCCTTTGAGGAACATGGTGATGTATCCGTCTTCGCTGACTTTCAGCACGGGGCCGTGCTGGGAGGCGGCCAGGCCGGCCAGGGTGCGTGCGCCCTGGACGGCCCTGCCCAGCTCGAGTGTCTCCGGGGCGATTCGCAGGATTGCCCCGAAGGTGATCAGGTTTCCGTTCGAGTCGACGACCACGGCGCCGTCGAGGCAGGCGATTGCCTCGAGGACCGAGGGCTCGATGTCGGCGAGCTTCATGCCCCTGACGACGTGATGAAGGGCCCGCTTGGCGTGTTTAGGCGAGAGGTTTTCGGGATCCTGGGGGTCGTCGGCGACGATCTCCGTCTTGATCTGATCGGCCGGAGCGATGAGCTGAGGCACCGAATGCGCAGGGTCGCGCAGGACCACGAAAAGGGCGCCCAGTCGCGCTTCGCACAAGTTGAGTGCGGCGTGGAAGATCGAAGAAGCGAGCTCGCGCCAGCCGGAGCGGCCGACCGCCGCGCACCAGACCGCGAATTTGCTGGGGATATCGAGCAATCGCCAGCGGGCGTCGCTGAAGCTGAACATCAAGGTTCCTTCCGCAAAAACCTTGATTTCCTGGGATGGCGACAGAACGAGGCAGACGTGACCGCCGGAGCGAGTGGCCTTGGCGTGGCTCAGGTACGGGCGTGGGCAGGGGTGTACCAGGGGCTCGCTTCCCTGGGTGGCTTCGGCCCAGCGGGTGACGTCGATCATGCGGACCAGGTCTCCCTGGCGATCGACCAGGAAGAGGGTGCGGACGCCGTCGCAGAGGCGGTGGAAGCCCTTGATGGCGGTGAGACGTGCTGTGAAGCTGGGGGCACCTTCGATGTTCTTGTAGGCCGGGGCGGCTTGATCATGCTCGGTGCCCAGCAGAAGGGCGCCGGTGGAGACTTTGCGGTTCTCGTAAGTCGAGAGCGCCGCGACGCGAAGAGCCTCGAGGGCAGCGGGAATGCGGTAGGGGCTGATCGAATCGAGGTAGTCGGCGACGATCAGGTCTTCGGTCTGATACTGGAAACGATCAAAGCGGTGGGAGAGCTCTTGGTTGAAGAGCCCGCGGAATCGAAGGTCGATGGCCTCGACGACGACCTCGACCAAGCGGCGCTCGGTGGCCAGGAGAGGCGAGGGATTTCCCGGCTGGAACATGAGGCGAGTTCCCAGCCACTCGATCTCGACACTGAGTCCGTCGGTATCGTCATGGAGACGATAGTAGGTCTCGTCGGCCGAGCCGTCCCAGTCGATGATGCTTCGGTCGCCTGCGACTTCGAGAATAGCGTCGGGAAAGAAATGCTCAAGCGTGCGCCTGAGTACCAAATGATACAGGCCCACGGTTCGAGAAATCGGCCCGCTGGTAGGTTCGCTCCGTATCAACGATTTGAAGTCAGGGGGGTAATGCATGCGTTTCCGTGCGTTCTGAAAGAGATTGCGATGCCCTACAGCGCCGTTAAGGTGTCTCATTGCCATAAACGACCGATTCCATTCTCTGTTCGGAACCCGGATCGATCCAGCGTCTCGATCCTCTCGTCATTCCATCGAATGAGCTCGTGGGGTGCCTGGCACAGGGAATATCGAGCATGTTCGGTTCGCTCGAGGTTCCATCTTAACGGATTTCGGGGTTGGGATGATCACCGGACATTCGAATGGCAAAGGATTGAAGCAACCCCCGCCGAGCAGTCGATGAGAAGCCGAGTGTGCTGGGTCAGACGGGCACCGGACTTGCCGCCAAATCGATCTCCTGCTACGATCCGCCACCCTTCGGGGCGGTAAGCCAAGACGCTGGATCGATCACCGGAGATGCAGCCCGACCCAGTCGAGGCGGGTGGTTGCGTTTTGAAGGGAGAGCGATGTGACAATCAACCGGCGTGCATGGCTGCGCCGCGCAGTCTTGATCGTGATGGCCGCGGTCGCACTTCAGCAGCTTTGGCGTCATGGCCACGACTATATCTTCCCCAGCCGGCTGGTGACTGTCGAACCCGGCAAGATCTTCCGAGGGGCGTGGCAGAAGCCCTGGCCGATGCGCGCGATCGTTCACGATCACAAGATCAAAACGGTTCTCGCGCTCGCCCATCCGAGCAATCATCCCCTGGCGATCGAGGAGAAGGCACTCGCTGCCCGACTGGGTGTGAAATGGGTGCACATTCCGATCGTGGATCAACGTGGCACGGGCGATAAGGTTGCTGAGGAGGGGATCTCCGACCTACTCGAAAAGTCTGCCGCCATACTCGCTGATCCCAGCAATTATCCCCTGTTCTTCCATTGCCACCACGGCCTGAATCGAACGTCGATGGTTCAAATTGCTTACCGGACCAAGTACTGCGGCTGGACGCTCGAACAGGCTGCGGACGAGATCGAGCGCACTGTGGGACTGGTCAAAGTGAACCACGGGCCGGACTACCGGCACATGGTGTCGTTTTACGAGACCCGCGTGCTGCCGTACCGCCGAGAGGCCGCCAAGACCGCCCCCGCTTCAACGGCACGCAAGAACCAGACGGAACGGGCAGTTAAGTGAATCGGCGAAAGTCCTTCCACCTGGTGTATTTGCGTCCACAAAGAAACGCTTCTTGATTCCGAGACGATCGCGACTACAATGATATTTTGACATCGGCCGGGATCAAGACACAAAACGCAGCTCGACCAAGCGTTAGGACAAACGCGGCTGTTTCATCTGCCGGCGGTTACGCTGGCTCTGGAGGTTCCTCGATTGACGATCCGCCCCGCACGCGTGAGCGACGTTCCGGGTATTCAACAACAAATCCAGGTGTTTGCCGATCGGGGACTGATGATCCGCCGGTCGCTGGCGGAGCTCTACCAGTCGATTCGTGAGTTCCTGGTCGCCGTGGATCAGGATAATCGAGTTATTGGCTGTGTGGCGCTGCACGTCTTCTGGGACGATCTTGCCGAGATCAGATGCCTGGCGGTTGCACCGGACGTGCAGGGTCTGGGAATTGGCCGGCGACTGGTTGAGGCGTGCTGGGAGCTGGCTCGCGAGCTGGAGGTCAAATCCATCTTCGCATTGACGAGCTCGATCGGGTTTTTCGAGCGCTGCGGCTACCAGCAGATAGAGAAGACGGAGCTGCCTCAGGCGGTCTGGAGCGAATGCGTTCGGTGTCCGTCATTTCCGAACTGCCAGGAGACTGCTCTGATTCGTTCGGTCGACCGTGAGGGGAACGCAGCGGAGACGACGCCGAGGCTTGCGGCCGCCGACGTTTGACCGCGTGGGCAGCGATCGAGTGCCGACATGACCTGGAGCACGCGGTAGGGCCCAATCAAACAACAGGCTTGCAGTGTGGGAATGTTGAAGGCGCGGATCGAGGCCCATCTGGTCGGTGTGGGCGTCGCCTTCGTCACTGCGTTTTTAATGATCCTGACCGAACCGAAGATGGCTATCGTGTTCTGCTCGCTGGTCACTGGTTGTTCTTGCTGCTGCGGGCTATGCCTCACGTACCAGGCCACGACGTTGTGCGGCTTTTTCTGCCGGCCTTCGGGGTGCGTGCGCTCCTGGGCGGCCTGGAGGCCCGCACGTTTCTCGAGCGGTCGAGCCGATGGGGCAAGGTGGGGATTGGCGCCGCATTCATTGAGCACGCTGTAAGTATTGCGGTGATATTGAGGCGGCGAATACCCCAAGCGGGCGCGGCAAAAGTTCGCCGTGCACCCGCAGGGGTTGCTCCGTCATGGAGAATGGTCACGATCTCGACTGCGGGATGCAGACTATCGTGCGAGATTGGCGGGTAGATCGCCGGGGGAGCCGTCAGTGCTGAGCCGAGGCCTGTGGCGACGGTGCGGCATAGGTGTAGACGACCGGCGCGGGCGTCGCGCAGGCCAGGACCACGGGGGCAGCGCAAGTCTTCTTGTGGCAGAATTTCGGCAAGCAAAGCTTGGGCAAGGTGATCTTGCAGCACTTCACCTTCGGTGCGCAGGTCGGCGCGGGCTTGCAGTAGGCCACTCTTGTCACGCACGAAACGGGAGGCGTCGGGCAAACTGCGGGAACCGCACAAACCACGGGGGCCGCACAAACCACCGGCGCCTTATGGCTGCAATTCTTCTTCCAACACGCCTCTGCGTTTCCGGTCAGAACCATTGACCCCAAGATTCCTCCGAGGATCAATGTCGTTAGGTGCCTTACCATCGATGCATCTCCTTAAGAAAAACCGCGCAGACCCGGCCTGAACAACGGGCCTCTCGATCAACGCGATGTCGGAACTAGGAAAGTTGAGGACTTTCCCGGAAGGTAGGGTAAATAATCCGGCGCTGAATTTCAAACCCCTATCCGATTTGAAAAACCCTTGCGTGATTGCATGAACTTAGAACTTCCGGTGGGTATGTCGTCGTCTGGTGTGGAATCCTCAGGCACTGGCGAGGAGGGGTCAGGACCCCACGGCGGAAAGGTCCGGGGAGAATCACCCGTGGCGAGGCAAGTGTGGGATCGCAGCGGGCCGGGGGCTGGGGCAAGGCGATTGGCCGTGACTACTCTGGTGGTGTTCGTACTAGCGCTCGGCACATTGATTCCGACGGTCGGTGACTTTGGACTGACGTGGGACGAGCCAGCTTATCGGTACAGCCAGGTGTTATCCGCGCAGTGGTGGGAAGAGCTCGGGCAGGTGCGTGGCTTGGATCAGTTGCAGACGGCGTTCGATCCCTTCACGCTGCTTTATTACTGGCCGTACGGTCGCTACGGGGTCAATTTCCATCCTCCGCTGGCCGGTCAGCTTAATCTGGCATCCTACGCGATCCTGGGACGGTGGCTCGCAGATATTCCAGCGCGGCGTATGGCAAGCGTACTTGAGTTTGCCTTGACGATTGTGATCGGTTTCCATTTCCTGGCACGCCGCTATGGACTGTGGGTTGGTTTGGTGATGGCTGGCTCATTGCTTTTCTTGCCAAGGGTTTATGGGCAGGCCCACTTGATCGACACGGACACGCCGGGGCTCTTGCTGTGGGCGGCGACTGCGCTGGCGTTCTGGAAGGGTCTTTACGAGCCGGGCGCGCGGGGTTGGCGGATCGTGGTGGGCGTGCTGGTCGGGCTGGCGTTCATCGAAAAGCTCAGTGCCCTCGCCGTGCTTGTGCCGCTTCTGCTCTGGATGATCGGCGGAAACGTTCTGAGGACAATCGGTCGCCCCACGGCGCGATTCGACTGGATGGACGGTTGCCTTACCACCGGTCTGATGCTGGCTCCGCTGGCGCTGGCGTTCGAACAGATTCAGATGTTGCAACAGCGGCTGCCGCCCCCGATCTCGACCGACTTCTTCGAAGTCCACCCGTCAAGCGACTGGTCTGGGGCGATCCTGGCTGCTCCGCTCGTCGTATGGCTGTTCCGGCGACTGCTCGGGAGATTATTTCGGAAGAGCAGGCTATGGGGCACGGAGCGGCCGGCACTCGAGACGTGGGCCGCCATCCTGGCCTTTGCTCCGGTCGTGAGCTGGCTTGGCAACCCAGCTTGGTGGCGCGAAACGCTACCGCGGTTGGCTCACTATTACGCGCTGTGCAACCAGCGGCGGGGAGCGCTGCCCGATATCCAGATCATCTACTTCGGCCAGGTCTACGAATACAGCCTGCCCTGGCATAACGCCTGGGTGCTCCTGGGTATCACAGTGCCGGTGGCGGTTCTCGGTGCGGCCGCGATCGGACTCTTCTGGGCGCTGGGACGGATTAGCAAGGACAGGCTTCCGTTCTACTTCCTGGTGCACCTCGTGACCTTGCCGGCCATCCGGATGTTCGAGACGCCGGCTCACGACGGAGTTCGGCTCTTCTTGCCGGCGTTCTTTTTCCTGGCGTCGCTGGCCGGTTGCGGGGCAATCTGGTTGGCCGATTTCCTGGCGGGGATGGTGCGGATGTCTCCTAGCATTTTGCGATTGGCCGTCTCGGGCGTTGTCGTTGGTTCGAGCGCTGTGGCGCTCTCCGCCATCCATCCCTACGAGCTCTCTTACTACAACGAACTGGTTGGCGGGCCACGCGGCGCGTGGGCCAAGGGCTTCGAGCTGAGCTACTGGTACGATGCCTTCAACCCTGCGGTTATTCGAGCGGTGAACGCCAGGCTACCGCGCGGAGTGGAAGTTGATCTCTTGAATCAGAAGACGAACGTCGTCACCTTTCAGGAACTGCAGAGCCTGGGAGTGCTGCGCAGCGATATCGTGTTGGTTTCGCGGCAGACCGATCGGTTTCCCTACGTGTGGCTATTGACCCAGGATTCGAAGGCGACCGCTCTCACACGGCTGATGTTTGCGATGCGCCCGTGGTATGCCAGCGAGCCGCACCAGCTTGGCGGCGCACGCGTGGCGTCGGTCATCGACCCGATCGTGGTTTCACGCGCCTGGGCGCTGCAGGTGCTACTCGACGGCAGCGGTGAGCCCAGCACATTGCCACACGCGCCGCAATGGGTGAGACAGCATGTGCCGTGGGCGGCTCGCTTCTGGGGCGATGGACTCACCAGGGTGCGGCCTCTGGCGGTCTGCAATGACGTCTTTGAATGGTCGCAATCCGATCCTGAAGGGCTTCTTGCCGCTGGACGGCACATCGCAGCCAGGAAGCCTCCGGCGGAAGACAAGGACGCCGAGCGATTGATGCGACTGATGACGAAGGAGCCCAATCCCGACGGTCTGCGACACCTTTACCTGAAGGCGCTCATGAACGCTCGGCCCGAGGCGTTGGTCGAGGCAATCCAGATTCTCAATGCACGCTCCGGCGACATCAAGCGGGTACTCCTTCGTTATGGCTACACTGAACCCGGAGCGATCGGCGGCTATCTCGATCGCGGTCTTTCGGATCCACTGATTGACGCAACGGAATGACTCGATCTGTCCCGAAGCAATTTCAAACCACGGCCCGCGACGGCGAGCGCGATGAGGTCAACTCCGAACGATCCCCAGTAGGGTGCTGCGGTCGAGATTCTGTCCAGCATCAAGTTGGCGGTCCAGTAATTGATCATCCGGGCGAGCGTTTGTGCCGAAGTGAGCGTTCCGAACACAGCACCTTGCTCGTCCATGGGTGTGATCCGCGAGAGCAGGCCGGAAACGCTCGGGGTGAGAATCCCCTGTCCCAGGCCCAACAGCGCGAGCGCCCCGATCAGTCCAGGCACACTCGCAACCTGCGCCAGAGCCGTGAAACCAGCAGCAGCCAGGATCAACCCAACGATGATCAACCGAGCCTCACCAAAGCGAGGAACCAGGCGGCGAATCAATCCACCTTGCACAATCGCGCTCAGGAAACCGAGTCCCGCGAACGCATACGCCGCCCTTTGAGCGTTCCAGTGCAAGCGACGGCCGAGGAACAGTGCGAAGGTGCCCTCGAATGCCGCGAAGGCCAGTACGGCGAGGAATCCAATTGCGACCAAGCGGCCGACACCGGGCAGTGCGACGGTGTCGACGATGCCTCTGCGAGTCAAGATGCGAGCCGGCTCGCGCAGGCGGTCTTCTCGAGATCGCGACTCGGGAAGCTGGAAGAGCACGAGCACCCATGCAAGGGTCGAGAAACCCGCTGCGACCAGGAACGGCAGACGTAGCTGCCACTCACGCTCTAGCGGCAACCCTAGTAGCAGGCCGCCCAGTAGCGGCCCCAGGACGAAACCCACACCGAATGCCATCCCGATCAAGCCCATTCCCCGGGCACGATGCTCGGGCTCGGTCACGTCGGCTACATAGGCCTGAGCAACCAGGATATTCCCACCCGACGCACCATCGAGCATTCGCGCCAGAAGCATGACCGAAAAATCGCGAGTAAGACCCAAGATCAAGAACGATAGGGCCGTACCCGCCTGACTGAAGATCAAGACCGGTTTGCGGCCGAAGCGGTCGCTCAGCCGGCCCAGCAGCGGACCCGCCACGAGCTGGCACACGGGGTACGCTGAAAACAGAAGGCCGATCTGCCAATCCGTAAACCCATATTGATCGGCGAATGGCGCCAGGAGCGGCATGACCAAGGTGAAGCCGAGCAAGTCCACCAGGACGACAAGCACAATAACCCCGAGCGGCGACATCGACTGGCATAGTCCTCACGCTTGCGGCTTGGAAATGGTGCAGCGATCGCCTCCACTTGGGATCGCCGCCGCTCGAGCAAAAGCTTACGTCAACGGGACCGGCCTATCGCTCACGGACGCGACGGGCCGACTGCTGGGTTCATTTGAGGCGGGGACAGCCGAACCAAGGCGATCTTCACGCAGGCGGTCGGCCTGGTCTTTCAGTTCCGTGAGCAGGCGCACATGGGCGACGATCACGCTGTATTCGACGATGAACGATCCGAAATTGAAGGCCACCGCCGCCGCGGCGAACCCCAGGTGCCAGGGCGTATACGACGGGCTTCGAGTGTCCGCCGCCGCCCCCAGCCACGCGGCCACGGCGATGGCCGTCATGCTCCACATGATGAATCGAAACGCCTTGCGCTTGTTCTTCTTGGCCTGCGCGTTGATCCAGTCCGGCAATTGATAAACGGACACGACTTCTTTCGCCCATTTCCCCGTCGCTACAAAATAAGTGTAAACGATCGAATGTATGCCCAGCAGCACGACCACTGTCGCCAGGGAAAACAAGATGTGGACGCCCCGCGCGACCGCGCCCGGACCGTGTGAGTCGCCGGTTGCAAACAAGCCGATGACGAAATCGGCAACGAGCAGAGAACCCCCGGTGACTGCCATGACAAGGAAATGCCGATTCATTATGTCACTCGACGTTGATTCGAAGCCATGACCAGGATCTTCGCCCTGGCTTTACCCGAGATCCCTTTGGGCGCTCGAAAGTATGATCTATAAACTAAGACAATTCACCAGACCGCGCCTACTGCGAAGTTGAAGTAAGCGACGCGGTCTCCGGGGGCCTTGAGCACCGGAAATGCCAGGTCGAACTCGAAGGGCATGGGAGCGATCGGCAACACGACCTTCAACCCGGTTCCAACCGAGACCCTCATGTCGGTGAATTGGTAGTTGCCGGTGACAGTTCCGAAATCGGTGAAGAAGATCTGATTGAACGTGTCGCGTGCGTTCCAGGGAAACTGGTACTCGACGGACCCGATCGCCATCATGACTCCACCGGTCGGAACGTTGAAATCATGCGGGCTTACGGTTCGATATTGAAATCCCCGCAAACTGCCGAAATTGCCGGCGAAGTACCGCTCATAAATGGGCGTCGTCTCGGTGGCGATGCCAAAGTGGCCGCGGAACGTAAAGAAACGCTTGCCCGTTCCGTCCGGGCGGCTGCCGGTCGGAAGATAGGCACGCCCCTCTGCGTCAAACTTGGTCCAGGTAAAGCTGCCCCATCCCTGCTCAGTTGAAAGCTGCACGTACTGGCCCTTGGTAGCCATGAATGGGCTGTTGGGGTTCTCGAAGCGTCGATTATCGATCCGAAGGCTCGGCTTGAGTGAGAACAATGATGTGTAACCGCTGGCGGCCAGGTAATCAGCAGGTGCCGGCGTTCGGTAGCCGAAGAAATCGACTTCCTCGGCGCGCATGGTCACGTCGGAATAGATCATTGTTCCGAACGTGCGCCCGAGGGAGAAGGCTCCTCCGCCTCGTCGTTCATCCCAGTTCGGATAGAAACGCGACGAGAGGTAGCCCGAAGCGCTGGCTCCGATCGGCAGATCAAAGAGATAGGGCTCGCGAAGACTGATCGCCATGAAGTTCATGAGGTTGCCGGCCTGGAGACTGACCGTCAGCGACTGGCCTCCCCCCCGAAAGGCGTGGCCATTGACGATGTCGCTGAACGATCGAGGAAAATTGGTGATGTCGAAGTTCTTCTCAGAGTACTGCAAATTGCCTATCAACCCCTGAAAGCTGTTGGCCCCGACGCCAACCATGAATGCGCCCGTCGACCCCTCCTCGATTGACGTGAGGATGTCAGCAAACGACCGATTGGGAAACGGGTCGTTCCGGTCCGGACTGACATCGGTCACGTTCATACCGGGGATGCTCGGATCCGTGCCCGGCAATTCACCTGCGCCAACTGGCGGCGTAGTTCGAGAGGCGGGAGGACGGGGACTTGCGGGAGAAGCAGGAGACGCCGAAGGGACGTCGACGGGCGGCGCATTGACCTCCGGCTCGAACGGAGACGATCCGAACGGCGAGCCGCCCGGAGCATTCGGTTCAAGCGATGTACCCGGCGCTCCGCCCGGAACCTGTGCGGGCGATGGCACCAGGTCGTCGCCCGGGCCCGGGTCTTGCATCCGCGCCTGAGTCACGTCCTGCAATGTCGGGTCGGTCAGGTCACCATAGGGTCGATCGCTCGGACGCTGGTTCACGATGTCGATCTTGATCCCCGTGCCCTTCTGCGGGTTCATCTGAAAATACCCCAGCCGCTGGAGCCGCCGGCGGAATAGCTCGATCCGGTTTCTGTCCAGTACCTCGCCCGGTAACAAGCCCGCCATGACCGCTTCTCGGCGAATCACTTTGTCCTTGGTGCGATCGTTGCCGACGATCACAAGTTCGCCCAGCGTGAATGGTTCTCGCTCCTCAATCGAATAGAGCAGGTCGACCACTCCCGGGCGGTCGGTAAAGCGCGGCTCGCATGTGATCTGAGCGTCGATGCAGCCCTTTTCGTAATACTGAACCAGCATCCGGTTCTTATCCGCGTCGCGCGTCGCCATCACGAACGGCTTGCCAGACAGCAGCTCCAGGTCCTGGCGCAGCGCCTCCGTTTTGATTCGTCGGTTGCCCTCGATGATCACGTTGCGGACCGTGTACTGCGTTCCCTCGGAAATCACGAACGTGAGCTCGAGCTCACCCGGTTGTTCCCTCGATCTGGTCACCGGCGCCACTTTGGCCTCGAAATACCCGTTTGCATAGTAATAGTCGACAAGCTTCTGACGGTCGTTCTCGAGCATATCCGCGTCGTATCGGCCGAAAAGGCCCAATATGGATGTGCGAGTATTTATGTGCGTCTTCAATGTCGCGGCTGAAGCGAACGTGTTCCCCTTGAAATTGATCGCAGTCACCTTGGCCTTCGGCCCCTCGAAGATTTCGATCACGATCTTGCTGTCACCGTGGTTCCCTCCTTCGAGCAAGCTCACGGAGGCCAGGTCGTACCCTTTCTCGCGGTACAGTTCCTGGATCTGGTTGACGGCCCTCCGGGTCTGCGACGGGTCGGCACGCTGGCCCGCTTTCAGCCCGGTGATGTCCTCGATCTCTTTCTGACGAATTGCCTTCCGCCCTCGGAATTCGACCTTCGAGATAAGCGTCATGTCTTTGAGCGAAAAGATCAGCGTGTATTTCCCGCTCTTCGGCGGAGTCTCGTCGACCCAGTAAGTCGCGTCAGAAAACATCTTGCTCCCCAGCAGGGTCTTCAGGTCGGCCTCCGCCTTCTCGTGGCTGAGAGCCTGGCCGACCCGGCTCAGGAGCTTTGGTTTGATCTTCTCAGGGGCAATGCTCGTCCCCTCGTACTCAATCTTGACAATCGTCCCTTCCGGGAACTTCTCGACCTGGTCTCCTCGCGCGGCAATCACCGTCGCCAAGGCGACCAGCATCCAGGCGCAGGTGAGCACGCGAGCCGCCGTTGCACGACGCGTCTCTCGGGCCGCCGCCGCCACGCTCGGATGCACGCGTGTCGACCGCCTCTTGGCGCACGCGCGTGCTGGTGGCTCGCGTGGCGTCGTCGGTTTTCGACTCCCCGGAACCTTCCCTGGTACCGGCTGAGTCGAGCGTTCATCACCTGTCATGAGCGATCGTCCCTGAGCCGAACCGATCGAGAGCCGCCCGGACGACCCCCGCGTTCAGGCGAAGGTCGAGAGCACACGCTGACGACCGCCGTTCGTCTGCCCGCTCACCCGCGCCCGGATAGGGGAGGCGACGTTCAGGACTGGTCGATCATCGAGAGCGCAAAGCAGAGCGCCGAACCGCGCTCGCGAGACATCGAAACCGCGGCGAGATCTCATGCGCCCGTCGCTCCTGGCTTGCACCGCCATCCCTGGCCGTGGCGCCGCTTGGGCCCATGCACCGCGTCTGAGACGTGACTGGACCGCCCCTTCTACCTGAGATGATCCGATCGGGCAAGCCCGGAACCGACCAACCGGCCGTTTCCACATCCAGCGTCCCGTGCCGCGGATGAATCAAAGCCATCGCTAGTCGTTCCGAAATGGAATGAGCGACCAACGCACAGCTTTCGACATCACATGTCGCACGACCGACCGCATCAAGACACAACACAGACGCGCGGGATTTCCGGGGAACAAGCGAGAACTGCTGCAAGCTCGGAAAATCGCAAGTCGCCCCGTTCTTGCCTTAAACGCTGAATAATTCACACTTTACAGAGCGTACCCAGGGCGTGTCGAGGCGTGTCGAGGCGTGTCGAGGGCGTGTCGAGAACGTGTCGAGGCGTGTCGAGGGCGTGTCGAGAAAATGGTCGGCGCTCGCATGACTCAGTCTGAATTCGGGCTCGACGGACGCGCGTCTCCAGCGCTCTCGGCACACGCGCGATAACTCTTCGTCACGATGCGAACGCGTCGGCCCTTGTGCGTCCTCCGAACGATGACGATAACACCGCGCATCCGCAGTTGGGGTGCAATCCGCCGCAGCTCGTTTGTGAGCGCTTGCGCGGATTTCGGCCAGCCGGCCGACTTTGCAACCCTCTTATCCACGTCTGCAGTGAACGTTTCGAGCAAATCGGTCGGGCTGCGTTCAAAATCGAGCCATCGACCGGAAAGTGTCAGGAGGAAGGTCCCCAGCGGCGAACCATCGAGCGACGGCTCGGTCGCTGCAATCCTGTTCTTCTCGTACACGGACAGGAAGCCATTGGGTTTCCACCCCAGGCCGCGGCCGACGGCCACTCCCCATCGGGCAAAGTCGGCCATTCGCGGCATTCGCTCCAGTCTCACGCCGGACAGCTCGCGCAATCCGTGTGCGACCGCGTCGAGCACGCTCCCCAGTATCTGCGGCTGATCCGCCTGGAACGAGCTCCAGAGCTCCTCTTCATGCCGGCGCTTTTTCTGGCTGATCGAGCGCATGTGCACGAAGACAGTCCGATCGATCAGGTCGCTCTTGCGCACGAAATCTTCGATGCCATTGAGGATGACCGGCCGTTGCGATTGCAACACGACCCGCTCGTCGTCGGTATACAGAGCGCGTCCCGCCAGGCCCCCGCCGAAGACAAGGCGGCACAGGCTGTCCGAAAGCCACCCGGGTATTTCGGTGATGTTGTCGTAAGCCAGCAGCCAGCCGTTGCGCGCCGTGACCATCAGATCGCGGGTGCTCGCCGGCTCGGCCAGGAGTGCGCAAGCTTGCGGATCGATCAAGAGCCGCAGAATTCTGGCCAGCGTCGATTTTGCCGACCCTTGCTCACCGTGAAGACTCAGGATCGGGTAGGGACCCACCGGCCTTAGCGCCGCCGTCAGCCAGGCAATCACCAGTCGAAAGCTCGCTTCGTCGACGTTCACGTACGGCCGGAGCAGTTCGATCGAGCCTCCTCGCACGGGAACCGGCAACGGCAACTGCCCTTCAGGCCGCCGGAATTGAATTTCCGGCCGGTCGACAAGCTCCCATCCTGGGGCGCTAATCCTCACCGCTCTTCCAGTGGCGTCGCCCAGGTCCAGGAAATAGGCCGAATCGTTCCGAGCCCCGTCTCGCGCCACGCGCACATAAACCGACGGAGTCGCACCATCGAACCGCGCTCGGGCCTCGAGTACGCTGACAACTCGCTGAATCGCCGCCGGCGAAGCAGGCTCACGACGCTCCGCAAAATAGCCATCAACGAGCCAGTCGCGGAACCCAGCCGATTTGAGCCCATAGGTCTCGTGTCGGTCCCCAACCGGTACCTGCGCATGTAGTCCGCCGTCGCCCGCGCGAAACAGCCGCGCCGCCCCCGCCAGCCGCAACAACACGCTGATCGTCCCCTCCGCCTCCGGCGAATCGCACGTCGTCTCGTTTGTAATGGAGGTCGTACTCATCGTGCCTCGAGCTCCGTACTCGAAATTCCCTGGCTCATGAACCAGTGTTCCCGCACGCATTGCAAGCTTCCGTTGACGCTCCCGCGCTCGCTCGTCCCAACTTCAAGTCGATCCACAGAACCGGCTCGCGTCATCTCTCTCGTCACATTGATCGGCAGATCAGCCGCACCAAATTGCGTTTTCTAAAACCGCATTATCCTTTATTTTGGCTTAACCGCTCCGCCAGGCTGAAAGCCAGACACCCAGCGATAGACGGACTAGTAGGTCAGGCTTTAGCCTGACGATTTTCCTGGCCAATCTCCTGGACGAGATCTCCTGCCCAGGCGCCCGGCTCCGCTGCTGACCCGGCCCATGCTCGCGAGCAGACCGGCTCGCTCTTCGCAAGCCCACGGCCGAGTGTTGCTTGCGTCCATTCCTGAGGTTCTCCCGCCATGGCGCAAAATGACACCAAAGTGATACAATTTCTTCATACCAACCCGAAGCGCCAGCGAGGCCCCACTCCCCATACCACCCCGCTCCGCGGTTTTTGATGTTCAGCACTTATCTCTCCGGCCTGAATGGCCAGCACGGCGGCCCAGACGCCGCACATAGTGAACAAGAGACGAATTTGGTGATGGCAGTTTTGGCCGTTCACTGCCACGGGTTTTGCAATCGCCGGAGAACGCCCACGTCAGATCCGATCCTCCCATGCCGATTCGACATGCGGAACGAGGCTCTCCGTCGATAATGAACAAAAGGACACAACAAATTGTGGCAGTAAATGGCAGTGATTCGGGTGTTTTTCGAGCATCCGTACACAGGTGTAAATCGGCCGGTCCCAGAAGCGCCCGGCGCCGGTCCTGCGTCGTGTCTCGCCCAAAATTCGCGACCTGACGATCAAAGGTTCGGGCTCGCTAATCGAGGGTGAAAATCGGGCATCCGACAACGAATACCCTGCCTACTGGGGCACACCCGTACCATGACCCGACCACGCGGCCCGATCCCCCCGTTTCATTCCAGCCCAACCCGTTGTGCTTGTTGCTGTTGCGATGCATTCCGCTCTCCGGCCTGAAGGGGCCAGAACAAATCGGCTCAGGGCACTCGTCCTGGGCTCCGAAGGCACCCGCCCCAGTTTCCTGATCAGATGGGCCACCTACTGAGATGGTCTACAGAAAGCGCGAAAAAGTTGCGACTTTCTCGAATATTTTTCGACTTTTTCGTAGGCCTTTGCGCCACATCACTTTATGTCTTGAATTAGACGAAGCGACCGCGACGTCGCTTTCCCGTCCTTGCAAAGGGGGAGGCCACCGAGACCGGCTCTACGCGCCGATCGGCCTCGACTTGCGGCAGCGCGGCCATCAGACTATCGCCGCATTTCGCTCTGCGAAAGTGCGTCATTCAGGGTGTCCATCCACGCCACCACAGGCCTGGCTCCCCAGCGAGGGAGAGGTCACCCTATCACCCCGCCTCCTTCGCGTAATCGAAAAGTTCATCCCTGCTTTCAAACCCCTTCTTCGTGACGGTGTAGATGCTGTTCTGGCCCCTGGCGTAGCTGCTCCCTACGACCATCAGCCCAGCGCACGCCAGCTCCTCATATACAGCCCGGTTGGCTTCTAGGTCGATGGTGCGGCCAAGCTCGACGTGGCGTCGGAATAGCGACAAAGCTGCTGGCGATAGCGTCTGCGTTTTCATCGCACCCTCCGTGCTAAGCGTTTCTCAATTCGATCTTCCGGCGTAGTTTATGAGAATCGCAACCACGGCGAGCATAGGTTAGTCGTTCCAATTTCGAGTTTCGGATTTCGTGCCTACCACGCCCACCCCCGTCGCCACGCGCCACGAACGCCATTCGAACGTGCAATTTCCCGAACACGGTCTCACTCAGCCAGGAGCTGGCGGTCTCCCGCCTGGCGAAGGGCCGCGACGTCGAATCCACCCGAGCCCCGGTTCGACGCGCCGATCGGCCTCGACCGGCGGCAGCACGTCCATCGGACTATCGTCGCCTTTCGCTCCGCGAAAGTGCGTCACTCAAGCACGAGCATCATCGGCTCGAATCAAACGCAGCCGCGGACGCAGCGAGAACAACCGAGACCACTCCTCCCGGATCGGGGCACCGCACATCGACCGACTTTCAAGGCAAGCCTGCACATGAACGGTTCGACACGTCGCAGTGTTATCCGCGACCGCTTGAGCTGCTCACGCCAGCCGTCGCCGCCGGCAGGCCTCCTGATAGCTAGCTTCAAAATCGACAGGTACAAAAAGGTCGCCGGTCAGGCGCAAGGGAAGTTCCGGTAGTGGATCGCCGACTGAGAAAGTGGCGGGCCAGATCTCGATCTCGGCGACACCCAGGCGCAGGACCGGCCGGTAGGCGACGGCGTAAAGGGTCGCCGGTGCGGGCATCTCGGACCCACGAGCCGACGGCAGGAGCGCGACGATCTCATTATGTAGGTTGGCTCGCCGACTCGTGACGATGTCGATGATGATCAGGCTCACTCCCTGGTGGAGATAGGAAGCACACTTGATCGCGAATGCCTGACGCTCGTCGGGCCGGTCCTTATTGGCGGGACTAATTAATTCAATGGCCGCTACCAGCGTGAGTCCTGCAATTTTCGAGAAGAGCGCACCTCGAACGTATCCGGAAAGATGGCAGGCACGACATGGGCCGGTGCCGGGGGTGCCCAAGTTGGGGCGAGAGCCACGGTCGCGCTCAGCGGCCCAGTACATGGTGGCGCGGCGGAGTGTTCGAACGTGGCAACGTCGATTTCCAAATGGTTGCCCGAATGAGTCTGCTCGGCCACCACGAAGTCGGCCGGCACCCGCTCGCTCAACTGGTCCGCGATTCGAGTCGCCCAACCGGAGTGGAAGGATTCCCAGGGATAACGCTCGTCCAGTGGCGCGTGAAAGTGATCCAACAGCGGCATGATTATACCTCGCGCGCGGATTGCCCTCTGATCACTCAGGTTCCACGCCGAGGATTGACCTGTCAAGAGCTTCGGAAACTGTCTGTCTTTCGCTGCACTGATATGCGCAAAGAAAACCACGTCTGATTTGCGCCAACCACTCGGTTCCCGCGAATGAGTTCCGCGGTCGTCGAAACGAGACGCCCGTCGCGTATCCCATCAGTTCCTCCGCTCCTCGACAAATGTCTTTAGCGACTGGCAAATGAAATAGGTCCAACCCCTCAAACCGCTCTCTCTGCTGAAGGCCGGCTCGTCCGTGGAAAACGTCTCAAGCCCGCGGTGCGTTGGCCTGGCTCCCCAGCGAGGGAGAGGTCACCCTATCACCCCGCCTCCTTCGCGCAATCGAAAAGTTCATCCCTGCTTTCAAACCTCTTCGTCGTGACGGTGTAGATGCTGTTCTGGCCCCTGGCGTAGCTGCTCCCTACGACCATCAGCCTAGCGCGCGCCAGCTCCTCATATACAGCCCGGTTGGCTTCTAGGTCGATGGTGCGGCCAAGCTCGACTTGGCGTCGGAATAGGGACAAAGCTGCTGGCGATAGTGTCTGCGTTTTCATCGCACCCTCCGTGCTAAGCGTTTCTCAATTCGATCTTCCGGCGTAGTTTATGAGAATCGCAACCACGGCGAGCATAGGTTAGTCGTTCCAATTTCGAGTTTCGGATTTCGTGCCTACCACGCCGCCCCGTCGCCACGCGCAGGAACGCCATTCGAACGTGCAATTTCCCGAACACCGTCTCACTCAGCCAGGAGCGGGAGGTCTCCCGCCGGGCGAAGGGCCGCGACGTCGAACCCACCCGAGCCCCGGTTCGACGCGCCGATCGGCCTCGACCAGCGGCAACACAGCCATCGGACTATTGTCGCCTTTCGCTCCGCGAAAGTGCGTCACTCAAGCACAAGCATCATCGCGATCCAGAATCTCTGCGATGCGCTCGTTGGTCAAATCAATATCAGGCGGCCCGTCACAATCGAAAATCGGCAGCGGGACCGGCCGCCCAGCCCTCGCGGAACGCGGCGGGTTCGCTGGAAATGAAGCGCGCGTTCGGGCAATGGCACCGGCGGGTCCAGCACAAGCCGACCAAACCACACCCATCCCTGGCTATTCAATCCGAAACTGCTACGCCCGCGCGCTCAAAGGCTGCTGCCAGAAGATGACCGGCGAGCATACAGTATCCAGGGCGGTCCTGAAGCGGATCAGCCAGGAGTTCACCGAAAGCCCGAGCGTCGAGATAAAGAACTTGGCGTTTCAGCCCAAGGATACGCCCCAATCGTTCGGCGTGGGGAGCCTGGAGAGTAAGATTCTCTGCGCGTATCACAACAACTGCCTTACTGATTTGGACGCCGAGGCATTAAAGGCATTCGATGCGTTCGAGGCGATGCACTACGCCGCAATCGGCGACGCCCCGACACCGGAGCATGTTTAGCGTGGACGGCGACCGCTTCGAGCGGTGGATGCTCAAGACCGTCTGCGGCGGCCTGTACGGCGGAACGATGAACGCCGATCCGTTTCAGGTCAAGGATGTCGAACCGCCGCTTGACTGGCTCGAAACGTTGTACGGCGCACCGTTCCCGGAGGGGTTCGGGCTTTACTGCGAAGCGCCGCAGGGCGACGAAGGGTTCACAATCGGCCCGGCCATGGTGAAAATGAGGCCGCTGATATTTGATAATGAAGTACAACTGGATATTCACGGTCTGGAGCTGCATCTATTCGGCTTTCGGTTCACATTGTTGGCGACCGGCGCCCAGCCCCGGGCGTTCGATGCGATGGCCTACCATTGCTACCGCCCGAATAGTTGCGTGCTGGACCGATCAGGGACGCGGGTGAATTTTGCCTGGAAGGGCGGCCCGCGGAGTGGGGAAGTCGCGATGCGGATTATGCCTGACTGACGCAGGCCGTTCATGATGTCGGCCGTGTCGGTCGCGTCCGGTGTCTTCGATTGCGAAAACTGTCTGATACAATAAGACTTGGTGTCGCCGAACCGAGGAGAAAAGCACGATGGCCACAATTCGCGGTAAGTCCGGCAAACAGGCTCAGAAGAATGGCCCGGTGTCAACGAGTCGCGTGAGCGACACGTCCGATACCAGCGCCGTGCTCACACTCAGTGAGGCGGCCGCCTACTTGCGCGTCGCCGAGAGCCAGGTTCAACGGCTGGCGGAGATCCGTGCACTCCCAGGTCGTCAAATCGGAGGTGAATGGCGCTTTCTGAAGGCAGGGTTGCAGGATTGGTTACGTGCGCCTGGCGCGGGATCGGGTAAAGAGGCATTTCTGGCCCTTGCCGGAACGTGGCGCGATGATCCCGACATCGAGCAAATCGTGCGAGAAGCTCACCGGCGACGCGGCCGCACCGGTGACCAGTGACAGAGATGATTCTTCTCGATACCGACACACTTACGCTGCTCTTCCAGGGTCACCCGCTCGTCCAAAAGCGGATGCAATCGGCTAACGCGGATGTTGCGACGACCATCATAACTTGGATGGAAGTGCTGCAGGGCCGCTTCCAGGCGGTCTTCACCGCTGCCGACGCAGATCAACTCGAGCGAGCCTCCCAGCGGCTGCAGGAATCCGTGAGCCAGCTAAACACTCTTCCCATCGTCCCGATCAACCGCCCCGTGGCCAAACAGTTCGCGGCGCTGTCGGCGAACAAGAAGCTCAAACGGATCGGCCGCGGCGACATGCTAATCGCAAGCATCGCCCTCGCGGAGAAGGCAACTCTTATCACCCGCAACGCCCGTGACTTTTCGTTGGTGCCAGGATTAGCGTGGGAGAATTGGGCCGATTGATCCAGACCGGTCCTCGAGGCATAACTATTGAGCGGCACTGGATTCGAACCAGTGACTTCCACCGTGTGAGGACGGCCCTCACACGCGAATTCCCTTGTTATTAAGCACTGGCGACGTTCAAATTCTCCAAATAATCGTCGGTAATGCAACGGAATCTAAGACAGCCACTTTTCGCCCCGCCGGCCTATTCGTCGGTCGCACGAACGCCCAAGCCGGGAGCGCAGGACCACACCTGCAAGTCAACTTCCGATCTTCAAATCGCCCAGTCGCCGTTGCACAACACGAGTTATCACTCGCTTCAGCGCACCTTCGCGCCGAACCACCAAGACGAGACTCGGCCACGACGAGTCTCGCACAATCACGCCTACCACCTACTGGCCTTTCTCCACCGAGCGGCCTTTCACTGAAACGCGACTCGCGCCGCAGCTTGACCCCGGAACCAGACACCCCAACGACATTCTCAACGACGATCTGAGATCGAGCATAGCCCGGTACGAGCGAGCTCCAAGGTGCAGGCTTTGAGGATTCGTGATGCGTGCCTTGCCCGATTCCGCTTGGCGAATCACGTTGAGCCGTCCGCGGAGAATCTCCTCGATCGCGACAACGGGAGCCGACTGCTCGTCCAGCGGAACACTCGCGATGCGCTCCGCATAGGCCGAATTGCCCATGAGGATTTCCGTCAAGACGTCGGTGTCGAAGGCCTTCATCCCTGCGCATCCGCGTCGCGATGTTGGTAGGCCTCCTCACAGATTTCACGCAACGTCGGGTCGTTGCGGAACTTCCCGAAGAGGCCCGCCAGACCACGATGCCGAACTTCCAACATGACCAACTCGCCTTGATCCAATCGCTTGGAAATCGCCGCTTCCAGTTTCGCCAGGGCTTCGGCACGGGTCGGCGCCGTCGCGCGCACGTCGGGGGCGCCTATCAGCGCCGCCTCGAATTGGCCTTGAGCGGGATGAACGGTGACAGGAAACGTCATGGCGTTGCCCCGTCAAAAAGTAAGACATCGCATATCATTGTATCAGTTATCAGACCGGGGAACCCAGACATCCACCCTCTGGAGTCGGTTTTAGGCCGCTAAGACGCCCATCATTTTTGTCACAGTCCCCAGCATCCATTCATTAGCGGCTCGCACGTTCGGCGCAAAACCACGGCCTCCGATCATTTCTAACACGCAGAACGCGAATGGCCGACGCTCGGCAAAAGGTGGGTGTCTCGCATCCCTCAAGCGAACGCGCTCGACCTGCCGCTTGCTCGAACATGCGCCCGAAGTCGCGCACCGTGTGCACCCACTTCGATCGATCCACACCCAGCCGGTCCAGAATCGGAGCCAAGTCGTCTGGGATTGCCCCACGTTTATCGCGCCGCAGTTCCCGGCCGGTCCAATCGAGCAGCATGACGTACTTCCTGATGGCATAACCGCACACCGGAGCCCCTTAGAGTCCGGCGAGGTGGCGTAGCCGATCGAGAATCCACGCCTTACGGTGCGAGTAGTCACGACCGGAGTAGAAGTCGGTGCCGCAGCAGTTCACGGTCACGCTCTGAGAGGCAGCGCCACTGGGAGCGCTCAGGGCAGCCACGCTGACAGCTTCTCCGCTTCCTCAGGCGTCGGATCAAGGCCCACGCACTCGGGGCCGCAGAGGGCGCAGACCTTCTCGCCGGCGAGGACCTGGCCGATCAACTCATAGCCATCGAAGGTCCGTTCGGCTTGAGGCGTGTGGAAGCGGGCATCGTCACTCGAGGCGACCGTGGCGAGCAGCGCGTATTGGTAGAGGATCTCGGCGGTCCAAGCGCCCACAGCGCCAATCTCACTATCGGTGGGGTCGACTGCGCCGCGCTCGGCGCGGTCGCAGCCGACGAGAAAGCTCACGCGCATACGGTGAATGACCTCCTTCGTCGAGAGGTCCTCGATGAGATTCACAATCGTTTCTGACAGTGGCCTCCGCCTGAATCCGGCCGCTTGAAGCCGGGTGATCTCGTCGGCGCTTTGGGGCGCGCGGGTGATGACCGCGTTGCCCTCGAGGCTCTGCGATGGCGTCGCCGCGCACGATCGACAGCAGCACGCCTTGCCGGTGACAGGTCTCTCTTGTCCACTCCGCGAGAAACGAGAGTTCGGTCTGCGCGGCGAGGTGGCCCCGAGCCGTGCGGCGCCCGACGCAGAATGAGGTTTGTATCCGCTCGATCAGCTTGTGAATGACCGGGCGTTCATCTCTCTCTTGCGGTTCCATCATCCCCTCCGAATTCTAACCGGGACTATGGGTCCGCGGTTCACGATTGGCGACTGCTTGGGATTGGTTGGCGGCGGCTTCGGCTTCCGCGGCCGGCGACGCGCTGGGGTGCCTCCGCCGTCTGCGTGCCCGCCATCCTCGGTGAGGTACATGTCGCAGATGTGCCCGGCGAAGTATCGACCCGGGGAAGAGGAGTTCTTCAGCGCAACGGCGGCGGGCCTCGGCACGCCGCGGAATCGTACGATAGAGCCGCTGAACTCCAGCTCGAGCACGTCGCCGCCATCGTGGCCGACGGTGGAGTTCCAGACACCCATCAACCGTGGCGATCAATGATTGTCCGGGATTCGACGCACAGCTTCGAGCCAGCCATCGATCACGACGATTAACCACTACATGCTTTGTTGGCTCTGATTCTTTGAGTGCCTCCTTCAAATCGCCATTGCGACCTCAGGGCGAGCCGGCCGCGATCGCCCTCCCTGGCGTGGCCCCTCCGCGATCGATTCAACCGGGAAAATCGGTGTCCGTCGATCGGTGTCTCGCGACCCGGGAACAGTGCCTGTGCCTCGATCGGTGTCTTGCCATGCTCATCGGACCTGCCAATCCTCGATCACGAGGCCAGGGACGCGGCTGATTCTGCCGCAGCCAGCCGATGCAAGTGTTCGTATCGAGCAGGTACGTCATGACAGCGGCTCGCGCTCTTCCACGGGGAGTTGCGGCGGACGCTCGAACGTCGGATCGGTGATGCTACCGGCCATCGACAGCACCCAGGCCGCCCATTCTGCGTGGGTAATCCCCTTTGGCGCCGGTTCAATGACGATTTGGACCTCGCGGTCGGCCTGGTCGGGTCCGAGCGGAACGTCCAGGCGGAGCATGCCGTCGGGACCGGTCCGGGAGTGAAGAACGATGCGGGTCATGGTCGATTCTCCTTTCGGTTAGATTATACCTCGCCGCGTACGTCAAGCGTTCCACACACCCATCCACCGGAGGAGTTCCAGACACGCATCAACCGCGGAGTTCCAGACTTGGGGTTCCAGACACCCATCAACCGGGAGTTCCAGGGAGTTCCAGACACCCACCAACCGTGGCGATCAATGATTGTTCGGGGGAATCCAACGGAATCCAAGACAGCCACTTTTCGCCCCGCCGGCCTATTCGTCGGTCGCACGAACAGAATCCAAGAAAGCCGCTTTTCGCTCCGCTGGCCTATTCGTCGAACATCTAAGACAGCCATTTTTCCCCCCGCCGACCTATCGTCGGTCGCACAAACGCCCAAACATCTAAGACAGCCATTTTTCCCCCCGCCGACCTATCGTCGGTCGCACAAACGCCCAAGCCGGGAGCGCGGGACCACACCTGCAACTCAACTTCCGATCTTCAAATCGCCCAATCGCCCTTGCACAACACGAGTTATCACTCGCTTAGCGCACCTTCGCGCCGAACCGCCAAGACGACACTCGCACAATCACGCCTACCACCTACTGGCCTTTCTCCACCGAGCGGCCTTTCACTGAAACGCGACTCGCGCCGCAGCTTGACCGTGGAACCATACACCCCAACGACATTCTCAACGACGATCTGAGATCGAGCATAGCCCGGCATGAGCGAGCTCCAAGGTGCAGGCCTTGAGGATTTCGAAGGTCCGGCGTGATCGCAATTTTATTAGTGGACAAAATAACAAAAGAATTCCCTCAGTCAAGTACGCCGCATCGGGTTTTGTGCAAATCACCTCTCCCAGCTTGGACGCTCGCGACTGGATTCGACCGGGAAAATGGATGTCTGGCAATCCCGACATCGTCGCCGCGACGGAGCCGAACGATGATCTGCTCGCACTCGATGTTGCGCTGGCCAGCCTCGCCAAGCGCGACTCGGTCAAAGCCCGGCTGGCCGAGCTCCGTTACTTCGCCGGCCTGACGGGCGAGGAGGCGGCCGAGATCCTCGGAGTCTCCGCCAGAACCGCTGACCGATACTGGGTTTACGCGCGGGCCTGGCTGCGCCGCGAGATCGAAGCCGGAAATCCCATAGAAAATCTGGAAAATCCCTGACGCCGACGGCGACTTTTCGTCGCACTGTAGATGGATTTCTTTCGGAGCGGCTCGCCCGAGGTCCGGCCATGAACGAAGAATCGCTGTTCGAGGAAGCCTTGTCCCGATCTCCGGAGGAGCGCGCCGCGTTCCTTGCGAAGGCGTGCGAAGCTCAGCCGGAACTCCGCGCGGCCGTCGAGGCGCTCCTCGCCGCGCACGAAAAAACAGGCAACCTCCTCGATCGTCCCGCCGTCGATCCGGGCGAGACCGTCGCTTCCGAGCCACGAGGGCTTGAGCCCGACGCCGGAGCGGCCGCCAGACGCAACATCACACCTGGCCCCGCCGCTGCGCCACGCCCGGGCACCGCGACCGCCGATTACCAACCGATCAGCGCGTCCGGCATCGTCATCGCGGGTCGGTACACGCTTCAACAGAAGATCGGCGAAGGAGGCATGGGCGAGGTCTGGGTCGCCAAGCAGACCGAGCCGGTCAAGCGCAAGGTGGCGCTCAAGCTGATCAAGACCGGCATGGACTCGAAAGCGGTCGTGGCCCGCTTCGAGCAGGAACGCCAGGCGCTGGCGATGATGGACCACCCCAACATCGCCAAGGTGCTCGACGGCGGCCTCACGCCTTCGGGACAGCCGTTCTTCGTCATGGAGCTGGTCAACGGCCTGCCGCTGACCAAGTTCTGCGACGAGGCCACGCTCACGCTGAAAGAACGGCTGGAACTTTTCGTGCCGATCTGCCAGGCAGTGCAACACGCCCACCACAAGGGCATCGTCCACCGCGACCTCAAGCCGGCCAACATCCTCGTAACGATGATCGACGGCAAACCCGTCCCCAAGGTCATCGACTTCGGCGTGGCCAAGGCGACCGCCGGCAAGCTAACCGACGAATCGCTGTCGACCCAGTTCGGAGCGGTGGTCGGCACGCTCGAATACATGTCGCCGGAGCAAGCGGGTCTCTCGGGCGAAGACATCGACACGCGGGCCGACATTTACTCGCTGGGCGTGATCCTCTACGAGTTGCTGACGGGCCTGCGTCCGATCGACGCCAACCGGCTGAGGCAGGCGGCGCTGACGGAATTGATCCGGATCATCCGGGAGGAGGAGCCCTCGAAACCGAGCACACGGCTCTCCACCGATGAGTCGCTTCCCTCGACGGCGGCGCTCCGGCATATCGAACCTCGTAAGCTGATGGCTCTGCTCCGCGGTGAGCTCGACTGGGTGGTGATGAAGTGCCTGGAAAAGAGCCGCGAGCGCCGCTACGAGACCGCCAACGCGCTTGCCCGCGATGTACAGCGCTACCTGGCCGATGAAGCGGTGGAGGCCCGGCCGCCATCGGCGAGGTATCGCTTCAGCAAGTTCGTCCGCCGGCACAAGGGGCGGGTCATTGCCGCGAGCTTGGTGCTGCTGTCGCTGCTGGGCGGCTTGGTGGCGGTAGTGGCAACGCTGGCGGTCGGGAATGTTCGGGTCGCCCGCCAGCGTGACCGGGCCGAGCAGAACCTCGCCTTCTCGCGCACCGTCGTCGACGAGATGTACACCCAGGTCGCCGAGGAACTCCAGACAAACGAATCGCCGCTGCCGGAGCACCGGCTGATCCTTGAGAAGGCTCTGCGCTTTTACCAGCGGTTCGCCGTTCCGCAGAGCCGCGACCCCGCCGTCCTGTTCGGGGCGGCCCAGGCGGGAATCCGCCTCGGCAAGATCCAGAATTGGTTGCGCCAGCCTCGCGAGGCCGAAGCGTCCTCGCGCGATGCGATGGCGATCCTTTCACGTCTCACGACCAATCGACCCGCGAACCTCGATTACCGCGCCGCTCTCGCCGAGGCACGTTCTCAACTGGGAAAGTCATTACTGGATCTCTCGGAGTGGGAGAAAGGTGTGGAAGAGCTGGCGGCGGCGGCGGAGATTTACGCGGGGCTTTTCGCGCAGGGAAACGCTCCCGCCAGGGGTTACAGCGGACTTGTGACGGCTGCTGCTGGTTTTTTTGACCTCAACGGAGCAGCGATTGAGCAGAACCGTAACTCGATCCCGGTACGGAACATACTGGCGTTGATCGATCGAGAGTTTCCCGCGCTCGATCGTTGGGCACGGGCACATCCCGACCACCTTCAAAATACTCTCGAGTTTTTGAGATGTGAACGATGGGTCACTTCGGGGAGAACGAGCGATTCTCGGGCTGTAGAGGAAGGGCTCATTGAAAGTCTCGAGAGAACTGAAAAAGTCCTCCAGGAACAACCGTCGTCGAGCAAACGACGTTACAGAGTAGGACTTAGTCTGGCGAGCCTCGGCCGATTTTACGGACTTAAGCACGACTATCCCCGTAGCTTGGAGTTTCGCTGTCGGGCAATCGCAATTTTCGAGAAACTAGCCTCCGAACGTCAAGACGTATCTAGATATCAAGAACGACTCGCATCACTATATGGAAGTAATAGTGAAATATTTATGGCTTTGGGGAGATATGCCGAATCAGAGGAAATGGTAGCACGCGCCATCCCCTTCTTTCGGTCGGCCCTCCGCGTCGAACCTTTGGACCGGTCGGGTACGGAAATGTTCGCAACCTTACTAGGCAACGAAGCGGAAACTCTGATGCGTCACGGCCGGTACCAGGAGGCGGCCTCGTACCTGGAGGAGACCCTGACCTTGGACTCGAGGCACCGGGATGCTCATCACCTGCTCCATGCCCTGAATGCGGCGCACATGGGTAACCTCGAGCCCCTGCGACGCCACGAGGAGATGATCCGCGCGACGCTCCTCGACCGAGCGGGCATCGCAAACATGAGTAAGGGCTTCTGGATCACTTGTTTCGACTCGGCTTGCATTCATGCCTCGCTGGTGAAGGTCAGGGTATCGGAAAACCAGGGTTCGCCGGCCAATCGGCAGCGGACCGCTCGGGCGGAAATCGAACGCGCCCTGGACTACCTCGAAAAGTCGCACGCGACCGGCGAGTTCAAGGGATATCATAACCTCGACCAGCTCCGCCGCGACCCGACCCTCGACATCCTCCGATCGGAGCCTCGGTTCCAAATCTTGATGATGGATCTCTCGTTCCCCGATGACCCGTTCCGGTATTGAGACAGTCTACACGGCAATCCCAAAGGACCTCCCAAGTATGCCCAGTCCAATCACCTCCGTGACGCGACGGACCTTGCTTGTGGCCTTGTCGAGCGCGCCTGGCGACCTCGGCTGCGGCGGAGACGGCGTCTCGGTGAACGGCTCAAGGCGGGAAATCAAACTGGAAATGCTCAAACATCTTAGCAGAATCTAAGTGCCATTCGTCCGACACACCGACGCGCGGTACAGCCAAGGCGCGCGAGGAATCGACACGGAGCACTCCGAAACTGGCTCATGTCGGAAAGCCAAGGACGACGTTGGTAAACCCGGCGTGAGATTCCTCGCTCGGTCGAATAGAGGAACAAGGTCCATGCCTGCGTGGCTCATCGGTGGAACAATACAAAGAAGAAGACGGTTTTGCGCACCAGGTTGGGAAGAGGGCAAGGAAGGAGCCGCTGTTTCGTGGTGCTCTCCAAAGATGGAAACTGACTCTGATTTCGCGATCGGTCTCATCTAATCGCCGCGCTGGGAACAAGACACAACGGAAGGGGAATCCAGACACCCACCCTTTTTGTCACGGCCCCCGCATCCATGCATTCGCGGCCCACACGTTCGGCGGAGAACCACGGTGCTTGGCACCATAGCACCATCCGGCGAAAGCTTATAAGGCGACGGCGAGATCCGAAATGAACACCAATCCTGTGCGGTTTCTCACAGCGCAGCCGAGGCTCTTCACCGCCGTTCTTGCCGGAGCGCTCTTGTGGCTTTGCCTGCCACGGGTTTTGCCAACGTCAACGCGCGTGTTGCTGGCCTGGGATGGTGCGACAGGCATTTACCTCTTCACGGCAGTGCTGATGCTCTCACGATCGAACGTTGACAGAATTCGAGATCGCGCCCGTCTGCAGGATGAAGGCCAGCTCGTCATCCTGGGGCTGACCAGCATCACGGCGCTCATCAGCCTGGGTGGGATCGTAGCGGAACTGGCCACCGCCAAGTCGCTGCAGGGCCACAATGAGTGGCGGCATGTTGCGCTCGCTGGAATTAGCGTCTTGCTATCTTGGTTATTTATGCACATGATTTTTGCAATACATTATGCGCATGAGTACTATTCAGGTATCGAGAACGAGCCGGCCGGGGGACTCAAATTTCCGGAGAAAGAGCCGCCCGACTACTGGGATTTCGTCTATTTTGCTTACATTATCGGCACGGCATGCGCCACGGCCGACGTGAGCATCACTTCGAAGGGCATGCGGAGAATCACCACGCTGCACTGCGTGGTCGCGTTCTTCTTTAACACCACGATTCTGGCGCTGACCGTGAATATCGGTGCCGGGCTGTTTTGAGCTCGGAGCACGGCCGCACGATGGAGGAATCCAAGACAGCCACTTTTCCCCCCCGCAGACCGATCGTCGGTCCCACGAACGCCCAAGCCGGGAGCGCAGGACCACACCTGCAACTCAACTTCCGATCTTCAATTCGCCCAATCGCCGTTGCACAACACGAGTTATCACTCGCTTCGCGCACCTTCGCGCCGAACCGCCAAGACGACACTCGGCCAAGACGACACTCGCACAATCACGCCTACCACCTACTGGCCTTTCTCCACCGAGCGGCCTTTCACTGAAACGCGACTCGCGCCGCAGCTTGACCCCGGAACCAGACACCCCAACGACATTCTCAACGACGATCTGAGATCGAGCATAGCCCGGTACGAGCGAGCTCCAAGGTGCAGGCTTTGAGGATTCGTGATGCGTGCCTTGCCCGATTCCGCTTGGCGAATCACGTTGAGCCGTCCGCGGAGAATCTCCTCGATCGCGACAACGGGAGCCGACTGCTCGTCCAGCGGAACACTCGCGATGCGCTCCGCATAGGCCGAATTGTCCATGAAGATTTCCGTCAAGACGTCGGTGTCGAAGGCCTTCATCCCTGCGCATCCGCGTCGCGATGTTGGTAGGCCTCCTCACAGATTTCACGCAACGTCGGGTCGTTGCGGAACTTCCCGAAGAGGCCCGCCAGACCACGATGCCGAACTTCCAACATGACCAACTCGCCTTGATCCAATCGCTTGGAAATCGCCGCTTCCAGTTTCGCCAGGGCTTCGGCACGGGTCGGCGCCGTCGCGCGCACGTCGGGGCGCCTATCAGCGCCGCCTCGAATTGGCCTTCAGCGGGATGAACGGTGACAGGAAACGTCATGGCGTTGCCCCGTCAAAAAGTAAGACATCGCATATCATTGTATGAGTTATCAGACCGCGCGGCGAAGGAGGTCACGCACATCAGCGATACTTCCTCAGTTCGGCCGTGCACATTGATCCGATAATCTCCGACGGGAATTATACCAAAGACAGGAGGAAGCAGACACCCACCAATCGGACGTCGGGACTGGCGTGCAATTTGTGGATGTCTGCGTTCGCTGTTCCTGGAGTCCTGGTGAATGAAAGAATCAACAGCGTTGTCGGTGATCATCGCTCGGCAGGTCTCAGTTCGAACCCGTAGGCAAGTCGATCGCCAGTCCTGCCGGAATGGTTGGCGTTCCGGCGAAACGCCATACGCTGTAGAATAGACTCGGCTCAGACATGGAGGAATTCATGAAGACAGCAGCGACTTCCCCTTCCGCCCTGGAGCTCTTTCGCCTGCACGTCGAGCAGATGGGCAAGATAGATGTTGACAACTCCAACCGCGAGGCATACCGCGAGTTGGAGCGGGCGGGACTGGTGCTGCTGGGGCGCCCGTTCGTCGGCGAACCGCGCTACCACCTGACGCGGGAAGGGTTCGAACGCAAGGTTGAACTCTTAGCTTGCGTCAAGGAACTTACCGCCTAGCGACCCATCGCCCGCAGAATCCGCCTCGCACCGTCCGTAATGGGGAGATCGGTTTTTGGTGCCGCCTTCAACGCGCCTTGATGCGCTGGGAAGCCAGGGAAGCCGTAGAGTCGAGATGTGGCGCGGTGGTTTAGGTCTGCCTAGCCGTGGCTGGCTCTTTCGATTGCCAGTGCCTCAATAGCAAACCATGCGTCTCTCGGCCGGACGTGTCTTCGCCGATCACTCTGAGGCACTTGCCGGGGTAGACCAGGGCGGCACTTGGCCCCAGCGACCTCCATCCTTGCTTTCCTGTCTTTTCATTCGTGTGATTCGTCAGATTCGTGGTTCCTCCTCCACGCTCCACGCCGGATAACACTGTGTTCTGACAGAGCACCACGCTTTGCATTCGCTTGGATCGCGTGCTAGCCGCCAGGCGGGCCGTCACGCTCGAATAAAATCGGGCCGTCGAAGACCAGCAGCCCCTCTCGCCCCCCTTCATGGATTTCCCTCGTTGCGTCAATCCGCGCCCGCTATGATAGGAGATCGATCAAGAACCTCCCATTGATCCGCGACTCAGGCGACTCATGCCAACTTTCGAAGTCGGAAGCTTCCGATCGCACACGTGCCAGGGGGTAACCCGCCGCGCGTTTCTCTCCGCAGGCGTGGCAGCACCTTTCGCACTGGCTGCGTCCGCCAGCGCAGTATCGAACATAGCCGAACCCCGCAAAGCAAGTTCGATCCTGCTGATATGGCTGGGCGGCGGCCCCAGCCACCTCGACCTCTTTGACCCCAAGCCCAAGGCGCCCGTCGAATTTCGCGGCCCGTTCACCACAATTGCCACCCGTACCCCCGGCGTTCGGTTTACCGAGCTCTTGCCGAAACTGGCGGCGCGATCACACAAATTCTCGCTGATTCGCAGCAATGTGAACTTTCACGACGGACATCGTGAGGCAGGCTCGATTGCGCTGACCGGCGCACAATCCGCCGCAGCGGTCTACCCGCCCAATTTCGGCTCGATCGTGGCCCGAAAGCGTGGCCATGACGCCCTGCCGCGATTCATCTCGCTTGCTCGCGGTCAGATTGGCGATGGCGTCGGCCCCATTCAGGGCTACGGTGGCGGCACCTGGGGCAAGGCACACGACCCTTGTCTCATCGGTTGTACGGAGAACGGTCAGGTCGAAATCCCCAGCCTGAAGCTCGCTGACGGCCTGAGCCCCGCACGCCTCACCGAGCGACGGTACCTGCTCAGTGAGATCGACCGCCTCCGGCGAGCTGCGGATGCCGGCCAGCATGAAGTGTGGGACCACCTGCAACAGCGAGCCTATGCGCTGCTGACTTCGCCCGCCGGAATCGCCGCGCTCGATCTCTCCCGCGAAAGCGCGGCAACACGCACAGCGTATGGTCACACCTCCTTCGGTCAAAGCTGCTTGCTCGGTCGTCGACTCGTGGAGGCCGGTGTCCCGTACGTCCAGGTCAACTGGAGCCGATTTGTCGAAGTGTTCTATCCTTTCTCTGATTATGGCTGGGACACGCACGCCGATAACTTCGGCTTGATCGCCGACTGGCATGCACCCCTTCTTGACCGGGTCTTTTCGACGCTCGTCGACGATCTGGAAAATCGCGGGCTCCTCGAAACGACGTTGCTCGTTTGCATGGGCGAGTTCGGCCGTACGCCGCGCATCAATGAGATCGGCTCGCGCGACCATTGGCACTCCTGTTACTTCTCGCTCTGGGCCGGTGGCGGCGTTCAATCGGGGCGTACCATCGGTGAAAGTGACGCCCGCGGCGAACACCCCGTAAGCGATCCCATCACTCCGGCCATGGTCGGTGCTACGATGCTCGAGCTCTCCGGCATCAATTCCGCCACCCGCGCTGAGCTTCGAATCCTGCCGGAAGGACGGGTTGTGCATGAATTGCTTTGAGCGAATATCTCGTCGCCCTGCTTTACCCAAAGTAGTGGCACTCGCACTCGCACTCGTCGCAGCCAGTTCTACGCGCGGAGACGAGCCGGTGCGAGTTACAACGGACGGAACGCTCAAGCTCGCACCGGTCGTTGTCGAAAACGGCAAAGCGGTCATCTTCGCCACTCACGCGGCACCCAACCTGGTCGCGATCTTTCGCCTCAACTTGAGCGACGGCTCTCGCGAGCGCATGCACCCCACTGTTGTCAACCACCAGTTCGACCCGGCTTTCTCCCGCGACGGCCACTTGCACGCGTATGCAAGGTCGGCGACTTCACCTCAAATGGTCTTGGTCATCCAGGATCTCCGCGACAAGAAGGAATCCGTTTTCCGTCCCCGCGAATCACGCGCTACGGTTCGCAACCCGTCGTTCGCGCCCGACGGCACGCGCGTCGTCTTCAGTCTCTCTGATATCGGTGGCCATCAGATCAACTCCGTCAACAAAGAAGCACAGGATCTGAAGGCATTGACCAGCGCCCCCGGCATGAACGCCTGGCCCGCTTACTCTCCCGATGGACGGAAAATCTGCTTCGGCTCGAGCAGAACCGGCGACTTCGAAATCTATGCGATGAACGCCGATGGCTCGAACATCGAGCGGCTGACACGAACCCCGGGCCTCGACGTCCGCCCCGCCTGGTCGCCCGACGGCCGTCGCATCGCCTTTACGAGCAACCGTGATGGAAACTACGAGATCTTTGTGATGAACGCCGACGGCTCCAATCAGCAGAACGTGACCTCTCACCCCGCTCGCGACGACCATCCCGCCTGGCACCCGGACGGCCGCCTGATCTTCGTGTCCGACCGGGACGGCGGTTCCGACCTTTACTTGACGAGCAAGACACCACAAGCTCATGCCCCCCAAGAACCGTGATTTTATCGTTGTTACCCGTGGAGAACTTGACCCATGAATGTCGCCTCCAAGTTCCTGCGCCGTGATCCCGCCGAAGTCACCCCCTGGGAAGAAACCTGCGGCCAGATCCGGCCTCTCGTCGAAGAAAAGGACGGTGCCGCCGCCGAGATCCACCACGTCGAGATCGATGACGCCAAGCTCCACCTGCACGAGCGAACCGACGAATTCTATTATGTCGTCGACGGTCGTGGCACGATGGTGCTCGACGACGAAACCATCGAGCTGCACCCCGGCGTCGTCGTCTACGTGCCCAGAGGAACGCCCCACAAGGCCATTGGCAAGCTCACCATCCTCACCGTGTGCATCCCGCCCGGAGTCTTGCATGATATCCATGAATTGGAATAACAAATTCATGTCCGATCACCGAATAAGGAACAGGCCGGAATCAACTTCCCGATTTCCGTATCAACCCCACCACGAAGGAAACCCTCGTTCCGACGCTCTGCGTCGGAACGGTGTTTGTGCCGCTCCGCGGCGCGCTCGACGTGAATCGGCGGAAGTTGTTTCCGACCCGTTCCTGACTCGTGAATTCATTCGGATGCCGGGAGCGGCCAGGCTCTACGTCTGGCCCGTCGTCGTTGCGGCTGCAGTCGCCTCGTTGGTTTCACAAACCACAGCCTGCGCCCAGATCGTCGATGACCCTGGGAAAACCCAGTCCGTCCGGATTCGCGTCAGTTTCTCGAACGACGTCCGCAAAACGCCCCTCGATGGCCGGCTGCTCGTCATGTTCTCGACAGACCCCAAAGACGAGCCGCGGTTCCAGATCAATGATGGACCCAAGACCCAGCAGATCTTCGGCCTCGATGTAAACAATCTTCAGCCCGACGAGGAGGTCGTCGTCGATTCCGGTGCGTCGGGATACCCGCTTGAAAGCCTGCAGCTCCTTCCCGCAGGGCACTATCGCGTTCAGGCATTGATTCACTTGTATGAGACCGTGCAGCGAAGCGACGGCCACACCCTCAAGCTTCCCATGGATCGTGGCGAAGGCCAGCAGTGGAACAAGGCTCCCGGCAATCTCTATAGCACGCCTCAGGAAGTCACGATCGAGCCCGGCCCGAATCCCGGCGCACCCATCGTCGTTCGCCTCGACAAGGTGATTCCACCCATACCCGAGCCCGAGACAACCAGGTATATCAAGCACGAGCGCATCCAGAGCGATCTCCTCACCAAGTTCTGGGGACGGCCCATGTATCTGGGTGCTCACATCCTGCTGCCCGAGGGGTTTGACAGTCATCCCAGCGCGCGCTACCCGCTCGTCATCTTCCACGGCCATTTTCCCCAAACGTTCGGCGGCTTTCGCGAGCAGCCCCCCGACGAGAACCTCAAGCCCGACTTTAACGAGCGATTTCATCTGGCCGGCTACAACCGGATCGTGCAGGACCACGCTCACCGCTTCTATAAGGAGTGGACCGGCCCGAACTACCCGCGCATGATCATCATCGAAATCCAGCATGCAAATCCCTTTTACGATGATTCGTACGCCGTTAACTCGGCCAACCTCGGACCATATGGCGATGCCATCACCTATGAGCTGATCCCCTTTATCGAGAAGAAGTACCGCTGCCTGGGCGCCGGCTGGGCGCGATTCCTCTACGGCGGCTCGACCGGCGGCTGGGAAGCCCTGGCAGCCCAGATCTTCTACCCCAAGGAATTCAACGGCTGCTACGCGGCCTGCCCCGACCCGATCGACTTTCGCGCGTACACCGTCGTCGATATCTACAACGACAAGAACGCTTATCGCGACGAAGGGCCCTTTCATTCCGTCAAGCGCCCCGGCGCACGCAATTACCTCGGACACATTTCCTCGACCCTCGAAAACTCCAACCGGCACGAGCTTGTCCTGGGCACCAAAAACCGTTCCGGCCAGCAATGGGATATCTGGGAGGCCGTCTACTCTCCCGTCGGGCCCGACGGCTATCCCAAGCCGATCTGGGACAAGCGCACCGGCGTCATCAATCCCGATGTGGCAAAGTACTGGAAGGAGCACTTTGACCTCCGCGCAATCCTCGAGCGCGACTGGCCCACGATCGGCAAGGACCTTGAGGGCAAGATCAACATTTACGTGGGCGATATGGACACTTATTACCTCAATAACGCCGTCTACTTGATGGAAGAATTCCTCAAGAAGACGACCAATCCACCCTTTGGTGGCGAAGTGCACTACGGCGACCGCGCCGAGCATTGCTGGAACGGCGACCCCAAAGAGCCCAACGCAATCAGCCGCTTGCGCTATCACCAGATGTACGCCCCCAAGATCGTTGAGCGGCTCTTGAAGACTGCCCCCCCGGGCGGCGACGTGACGAGCTGGCGATACTGACTCGTCCAGAAAAGGACTCGAAGAATGCGAAAAGCTTCTCGTCTCCGGTTGTTCGGACCACTCGTGCTCGCCAATTGTGTCGCCGTTGTCGCAATCGCGGCGCCGCCGACTCAAGCTCAGGTGCAAGTTCCCGTCGGCGTCGCCGCCATAGACATCACCCCGGATTACCCGATTCGCTTGATGGGATACGGCAGCCGGAAGACCGAATCCGCCGGCATCGCCAGCAGACTCAAGGCCCGCGCGCTGGCGATCGGGGCCGATGAAACCTCAGGTGCTGGCCCCGCAATACTCGTCGCTGTCGACAACTGTGCCGTCGGAGCCAACGTGACGGAAGAAGTGGCGACTCGCCTCAAGAACAAGGTCGGTCTCAAACGCGAGCGATTCGCCGTCTGCTCGACCCACACGCACTGCGGACCAGCGCTGAGCAACGAGCTGGACTTCATCTTCGGCACCCCGATACCGGACGACCAGAAAACTCGCATCGCGCGCTATACCCGCGAACTGACCGACTCGATCGAAAAAGTCGCTCTCGCTGCCCTGGCAGCCCGGTCGCCCGCCAGCTTGTCGTGGGGCTCCGGCCAGGTCGCTTTCGCAGCCAATCGACGAGTCTTGAAAGACGGTCGCTGGATCAACTTCGGCGTCAATCCCAACGGCCCGGTCGACCACAGCCTGCCCGTCCTTCGCGCCACCGACGCTTCCGGTAAAGTCCAGGCCGTGCTCTTCGGCTACGCTTGCCACTGCACAACCTTGGGCGGTGAGTTCAATCAAATCTGCGCCGAGTGGACCGGCTTTGCCTGCGACGAGATCGAGCGGCAATTTCCCGGCTCGACCGCGCTGGCGATCATCGGCTGCGGAGCAGACGCAAATCCCGAGCCGCGCCGTAATCTCGACGACGCCAAGCAGCACGGACTCTCCGCAGCGCGTGAAGTCGAGCGCCTCCTCAGGTCGACCCTCACCCCGCTTCCCGCCACAATCGACGCCCGCCTTCGCAAGCTCGACCTCCCACTTGAGCCGCCTCCAGACCGCGCCAGCCTCGAGCGCCGCACCAAGCTCGACAGCTCCGAAGGTGCGCTCGCCAGAAGCCTGATCGCACGCCTCGATCGCGGCGAATCGCTCGAAACCCATGTCCCTTACTCGGTCGAAACCTGGTGCTTCGGCGACGACCTCGCGATGATCTTCCTCCCCGGCGAAGTCGTCGTTGACTATGCCCTGCGTCTCAAGTGGGAAATCGACCAGCGCCGCATCTGGGTCGTCGCCTACAGCAATGACGTCCCCGGCTACATTCCCTCCAGACGCATTCTGAGCGAAGGCGGATACGAGGCCGATCTCTCCATGGTCTTCTACGGACACCCCGCGCGCTTCGCTCCGGCCACCGAAGACATCATCATCCAAACAGTCCACGCTCTTCTGCCCGCGCCCTTCGACGGCCCACGAAAACCCTGACCTCTACGTCCCGGCCTACTCCCCTACCCCGGGCTGTTGAAAACGCGCGATCTAACAAACGATGATTTCCCCCCGCATGTGTTGCGCAAAGCTTCCCCCGCTTTGGAAGGGGGGGCCAGGGGGGGCGGGCCGCAAGCGATGTCGCTGCCCAGCCGCAGATCCGAGCGAAACGCCGCGCCCAAGCGAGTGCGACCCCGCCCACCTTTCCCCCCCTTTAGAAGGGGGGGCCAGGGGGGGTGGGCCGCAAGCGATGTCGCTGCCCAGCCGCAGATCCGAGCGAAACGCCGCGCCCAAGCGAATGCGACCCCGCACACCTTTCCCCCCCTTGCAAAGGGGGGGCCAGGGGGTGGGGCGCAAGCGACGTCGCAGCCAATCCGCTGATCCGATCGAAACGCCGCGAGCAACCGAACGCCACCCCACACACCTTTCCCCCCCTTTAGAAGGGGGGCCAGGGGGGGTGCATCGCGGTGGCCTCCGTAACGCAACCGTCGCGCAACAAAAAGCGACAATTCGTTCACCGCGAAATTTTTTCAGCCCACTTCTGCCCTGCCCAAACGCGCTTCGATCAATTCCAGCGCCTCAAGCGCACCCAGCGGCAACGAAATGTGCCCCGTAGGCACCTCCGCTTCCCGGATATTGATACGAACCAATATCCCGTTGCACCTGCGAGCGATGTCCTCACACCCCATTCGCACCGTCGGGATCGCCCGCCCTGCCCCACACTCGATAATGGTCAGCTTTGCGCCTTCGAGACCACCCAGCCACTCGTTTATCTGGCGCATCTGCCCATCCGTCCGCGTGGAACACCAGTCGAAATCCCCAAACATCAAGATATTCGGCCGCGCCACGGCTCCACAACCTGGACACTCGGGCAACGGCGTCACCGCCCGCATCATGCCCGGGTCGACCTCGACCCGGTAGGGCGCCCCCGGAAAGATCCCCACTCCGCAGTCCCTCGTGCATTGCATCCCATCAAAACTGCCATGGACCTCGACAATTTGCTCTGCCGGAAATCCAGCGAGCTGGAAGTGCCCGTCCACATTGGACGTGAACACAAATCCCCCCTTGCGCATTCTGTCGAACCAGCCCCTGAGTATCGTGAAACCCCGGTGCGGCTCCGTCCGGCGGTAGAGCTCCATCCGGTGCCCGTAGAAACCCCACGCCAGCGCCGGATCGTCCCTGAACCACCGCGGGTTCGCCAGCGAGACAAAATCGAGCCCCAACTGCTCGTACGGCGGATAAGCCCGCCAGAACCCGCGATTCCCCCGAAAGTCCGGCAGACCGCTGTCGACACCCATCCCGGCCCCAGCGCCCACCAGAATCGCGTCGGAGCCAGCAATGCTGCGTGCAGCGCGGTCAAGTGCCTGCTCGATCATTGTTCCAGAGCGGTCGCTGAGTGGCGTCGTATCAACATGCACCCGCACAGGGATCGTCCCAACCGAACAATTAATTGCTTACTTCTTCTTGGACCAGACAGCAGACAGATCGTCGGATGCCTGCTCGCGTATTCCATTGTCCGAGAGAATCTCGTCGGTCACCTTGAGCGCTTCTTGATGGTCGAAGACGATTGTCTCGCTCCGATTGTCATCAAACGCAATCCTCGTGAATTTCTCCTTCGAGTCTCGCAAGACTTCGACCAGATGCCGTAGGTTCTTGATCCGGACCCCGTTTACCTCCTTGACAATCTTTGTAAACGGATCGTCATATGCTTTCCCAATGCGATGCGGGAACATCGGCGACGACACGATCACCAGCTCCTCGCCTTCGAATTTTGCCCGGTCGCCACGTCGCAAGGCCAGCGGGCTTTCCATGATGGAAAGTTGGTAAAACCTGCCGGCCAGTGCCGATACAAACTCGTTCGAGACCGGCGAGAACACCAGCGGCCCATAGATGAAATACGACGGGTACCGCCCCTTGAGCGAGCTCATGAGTAACGGATAGTCCTTCTTGACCGGCATATCGATTGCCATGGTTTTCCCGTCGCGCACCACGGTCAAGGGCACCTTGCCGTCCTTCGCGACCTTTTGAACCAGATATTCAAAATACAAACGTAAATTGTCTTTGATCTTCACCATGCCCGAGTTGTCGATCTCGTGGTCGCCGATCTTGGTCAGCACGTCGAACGGCTTGAGCGGGTCCTTCGGCTCGCCCGGATCTGTGGAGTGAACGACCAACCCCTGTGTCTTCTTGTCCACCTTCAAGTAGGCTCGAAGCGCGTCGTTCTCGAACGACTGCAGCGACTCGTGCATCGCAGGCTTGCCGTCGTAGTGCCCATCGGCAGCGTCTTTGAGAAACAGGTCGATCTCCTCGCCCGGAATGATATAGCCGATATTCTCGGCCCCCCTGCCAAGCTTGCTGAAAATCAGCCCCACCATCTTCCCGTCCACAAGCGCAGGCCCGCCGCTGTTGCCCGGATTGATCGCCGCGTCAACCTGAACCCTCACCCCCGTGGTCCCTTCGCCGTATGGGACAAACTCGATCCTGGAAACAATTCCTTTGGTGACCGACATTGTCGAGCCCCCCTGCGGATAACCGTACACCAAGACGGTTTCCTTGACCTCCGGCAGGGCCTCCGTGCACTTGATCGGCTCCCGTTTGTCGAAGAACGACTCGTCTTCGAGCCGGATCACCGCCAGGTCGATTCCCGGGCTCACCGCCTCCACTCTCGCAGGCAGTTTGTCGCTCGATTGATGGCTCTCAACAAAAATCTGGCTGGCGTAGAGCACAACGTGGGCATTGGTGAGAATTCTCTTGCCGTCAATCACCACCCCAGTGCCGCTGGCCTCCTGTGCGCTGTGCTTGGCCCACGGCTTTGTCATGTCCGGGTACCGCATCGTCACGCTGATCTTCACGACCGATTCGCGGATCTTCCCTTCCTGAGCGTCACTCTTGACAGGGTCCTGTGCGTAAGCGCCCAAACTTTTGCCGGCAAGACGCACAAGGTCACCGCGGTCGCGAACGCAAAACCGGCAGCTCTCGTCCAACCCGGAATCAATCGTCGCATGTACATCATTTGGCTCGCTCGTTGTTCTGCCTCGATCGTGAACGACCTCCACCCCGCCCGACCGCGCCGCTCACACTTTAGAGGCCCGGTCGATCCGCTCCGGCGATATGCCGGCATCACGGCCAACGAATAATCGATGCCTGACAGCTCGCGACTCATCTTATCCCGTCGTTTCACGCCTGGGTAGAGAAGTGTCGGAAGTTGCCCTCTTGCCGGTTGCGTATTGCCATTCCAGGCTCTAATCTCAATTTCCAAAACAACTTCGACTCTTTCTGGATCGATCTCTTTGGCTTTCCCTTTGTCCCAGGAGTCGCCAGCGATGATTCACCGCGCAATGATCCCTGTCCTGGCGCTTGGCTTGAGCGCCGGTACGTTCGATGCCACCGCTCAGGAAGGTGCAGCCCGCCAGGAGCCCGCGGCCAGGGCCGCCGCCGCCGCATTGGCCCGCACCGATTGGCGCGGCACCGGCAAAGAAGGCGCAGTGGCCGCCGGCGGCCTGGGTGCCGTCGAAGCAGGCCTCGAAATCCTCAAGGCTGGCGGCAACGCCGCCGACTCCGCCGCGGCCACCATCTTCGCCTTGAGCGTGACCGACTCGCGATCCTTCTGCTTCGGCGGCGAAGTTCCGATCCTCGTCTTTGACGCCGCTCATCAGACCGTGACCGTCATCGACGGCCAGGGCGCTGCCCCACGCCTGGCCACGCTCGAACACTTCAAAGGCACCGGCGGCATTCCCGCAAGAGGAATCGAGCCGGCCACCGTGCCCGCCGCGCTCGATGCCTGCCTCACCCTGCTCGACCGCTTCGGCACGATGACGTTCACCCAGGTGATCGCCCCCGCCAAGAAACTGCTCGGCACTCGCCCGCGCCCCGAGCCCTGGCACGCCGACCTGCTCCGCACACTCGCGCTGCTCGAAGCCGCCGAAGCCGAGGCAAGCCCAGCTCCCGGCCAGCCCAGCTCGCCCAAACCCGACCGCTCGCGCGGCTTGCGCCTGGTCGCCGATGCCTTCTATCGCGGGCCAATCGCCCACCGCATCGACGCTTGGGCCCGCGAAAAAGGAGCCTTGATCCGCTACGCCGACCTCGCCACCTACGCAACCCGTCTCGAAGAACCCGTTGCCATCAAGTACCGCGGCTTGACCGTTTACAAATGCGGCGTCTGGACCCAGGGGCCCGCCCTGCTCGAGTCCCTCCAGCTTCTGGAAGGATTTGACTTGAAGGCGATGGGCCATAACCGCCCCGACGCGATTCACACGATCGCCGAGACGATCAAGCTCGCTTTCGCCGATCGCGACACCTATTACGCCGACCCACATTTCGCCGATGTCCCCCTCGCCGCCCTCTTGAACCCCGAATACGCCACTCTGCGCCGCGGATTGATCGACCCCAATCACGCCTCGCTCGAGCGCCGCCCGGGTGACCCCCGCTCGAAGAAGCCGCTGCTCGACCCCGCTGCCGACCCCGCCCACCGGCACTTGCCGCGCCCCCTGGCCGACGCTCGCGACACGACCACTTGCCTGGTCGCCGACCGCTTCGGCAACGTGGTGGCCGCCACGCCCAGCGGCTGGACCGGAGTCGTGGCTGGTGATACCGGCGTATGGCTCGGCAGCCGCCTCCAGAGCTTCAACACCTGGGATGATCACCCCAACGTCATTGTCCCCGGCAAGCGCCCGCGCATCACCCTCTCGCCCACTCTTGTGCTTCAGGGAAACCGGCCCGTACTGGCCGTCAGCGTCGCCGGCGGCGATAACCAGGACCAGATGACCCTCCAGCTCCTGGTCAATCACATCGATTTCGGGCTCGAGCCGGCCGCCTCCGTCATCGCCCCGCGCTTCATGTCCGATCATTTCATCAACTCGTTCCGGCAAACTCCGCCGGCACTCGGCCGGCTGCGAATCAACCCCGACATCGGCAACGACATCCTCGAATCCCTCAAAACTCGCGGCCACATCCTGAGCGTGAACACCGGAGCCCTGAGCGCCGCCCCCTGCGTGATCAGCCTCGACCCCGCCACTGGCAAGCTCACCACCGCCGGAGACCCCCGCGCCGGCCGGCATGCACTGGCGTACTAGCGCGCCGACAATCCTCGATTGACGGGTTGTTGGGTGCGGGTCTCCGGTCACCCGAAGGGTGCGCTGTTGAAAACTTGCGATCTAACGAACGATGATCTCCCCCCGCGTGTGTTGCGCAAAGCTTCCCCCCCTTTAGAAGGGGGGGCCAGGGGGGGTCCGCCCCGGCGGCCGCGTACTGAGAGTCGCTCGACCGCACCACCCCCGACTCCTGCTCTTACTCTACTCTTACTCTTACTCCGGCCTTCGGCTAGAAGGAGCCCAGGGAGGGTTCGTCCCGGCGGCCGCGATCACAAAACTGTCGCGCAACAGAAATCGCCGAATCGTCAACACGGAATGTCGCCATTACGGCCCGCTCTTCATCACGCCACCCGAAGGGTCCCCGCCCTCCTTGTTGGGCGCCGGTCTCCAGACCACGCCCCATCGTCGCCTTTCGCTCCGCGAAAGTGCGTCCTAGTTGGGCGCGGGTCTCCAGACCCCGCCCTCCTCACCGACCGAAGGTCTCCAGACGGCCGACCCGTCATTCGAAGATTGTCGCAGCACTAGCCAGCCAATTCACGAAACATGCCCAAGATGATATATCACCTTACGATGACTCCCGGTCCACACCTGCCATCAACCCAGCGATTGATAAGTCCTCGTCAAGCTCCGGCCAGTGCAGGCTAATGCCTCTCCCACTGAGTTCATCAATCCATCAGCACAAACGACAACTGCCGTTGCATCTCCGTGACCAGCTCCGACTCCGGCGGCAAAATCTGAAAAATCGCCACCATGGTCTGGCGGGCCTGTTCACCAACCTGCCCCTTGCGATCGCGCTCGACAAGCTCCAGGCACAGCGCCAGTGCATCCGAATACTGACCCGCCGCCGCCAGCGATTCGGCGAGCTGCCACTTCAATTTCAGGTCACCCGGCTTGGCCGCGAGTGCCGCCCGTGCCTCTTCCAGCGGCGCCCCGCCCGCTTGCTGGGCCTGAAACCGCAACGTCACCTCGGCCTTCAGCTTCTCGGCCTCGGGCTCGAGATACCCCCGGCGCTCCAGACTCAGAATCTGCGCCTGGGCATCCTCGTACCGCCCCTGCTCGAGTGCAATCCTCGCCAGTCCAAACCGCGCCGCCGGGAGATCCGGGTCGAACGATAGAGCCGAATTGTACCTCGCCTCGGCGGCCTCCAGGTCGGTTGCCTCCAGCTCCAGCGCATGTGCTGCGATCTGTTCGGCCGGCGACGGTAACAACCGGTCCAGCCACGCCCGGATCGCCGCCTCGGACTGCAAGCCAACGAAGCCATCGACCGCCTTGCCGTCCCGCACACCGAAAACGGCTGGAATCGACCGAACGCCGAACTGAGCCGCCAGGCCGGGCTCGCGCTCCGTGTCCACCTTGGCCAGCACAAACTTTCCCTCATACTCAGTGGCCAGCTTCTCGAGCAGCGGGCCCAGCCGGACGCACGGGGCACACCACGTCGCCCAGAAATCCACCACCACCGGCACGCTCCGTGATCGCTCGATCACGTCTCGCTCGAAGTTCTGGACGGTCGCCTCGATCACGTGCTCAGGGGTCGTCTTTTCATCGCCCATCAGTGATGTATTCCTGTTCGGTTGCCTCTAGCGGAGCAAAAGTGATCGATGCCCTCTGCGCTGATCGCCATGCCCCGTCGATCACACGTCTTGTGCTGCGTTCGAACAGCATTCATGATATAAAAGAACAAGGTACTCGGAAACAAACGCCCGCCTCGGCATCCGGCCCCCACGGTTTTGAGGCCTTGCCCGCCCCTGTGCACCAGACCGCACGCCGCGAAAGCTCAAAAGAGCTCCCTCGCTTCAGTGCGGTCCCCTTCCCTCGTCGAGTTGAGACTCGCTTCGAAAAGATAAGACTTTGAGCCGGAGGAATGAAACACCCATGAAACGGCGCTTCCCACACTTGCAACCGACCGCGCTCGCGGTCGTTTTCGTCTTCCCGATCCTCGCCGCGTGCGCACAATCGGCGACCGCGGATTCTCCTTTCCCTGATAAAAACCTCGAAGCCGCCATCCGCGACGTTCTCAAGCATGAGCCCAAAGTCCAGCTCACCGACGAAAAACTCCTCGACATCTATTTCCTCGAAGCACCCGGCAAGGAAATCAAGGACTTGACGGGTCTGGAAAAATGCAAAAACCTGGCCCTGATCAAGCTTTCCAAGAACAAGATCAGCGACTTGAAACCGCTCAAGGACCTGGCCAACCTCCAGTCGCTCGACCTCTCCCAGAACGAAATCAAGGACGTGAGCCCCCTGGCCGGCCTCAAGAGCTTGCAGTACATCGAGCTCTCCGGAAACAAGATCGAAAAAATCGACGCCTTCAAGGATCTGACGAGCGTGAACTCCCTCTACCTCGGAAACAACCAGATCACGGACATCGCCCCCCTGGCCGCCTTGAACAAGATGTGGACCCTCTCGGCACCCAAGAACCTGATCAAGGACATCTCCGTCCTCTCCAAGATCACCAAGCTCCAGACGATCGACCTCCAGGACAACAAGATCGAGGACACCACTCCCCTCGCCAAGCAAACCGAGCTGAAGCTCTTGATGATCGGCAAAAACCAGATCAAGGATCTGAAGCCCCTGGTCGACGCGGCCAAGGCCGACACGGCCGGGCCCAAGCGATTCGCCCCCTACCTGCACGTGTTCTTCGCCGACAACCCAGTGCCTGAGAAAACCAAGGCCGACCAGATCAAGGCCCTCAAAGCCGCCGACGTCCGAATCGACGAATGACTTCATCCAACCGCCTTGACCGCTCGGGGCGCCTCGACCGACACGATTGACGGCGTCGCGTCCGGAAGCCGGATGACAAACCGGCTTCCGTGACCCGGCTCGCTCTCGGCGCGGACCGTCCCGCCGAAAACGGTCGCGATCCGCTCGACCACCGCCAGGCCCAACCCCACGCCCGGCCGCCGCCGCGATTTCGCCGAACGATAAAACGGCTCGAATACGTGGGCCAGATCAAGGGCGTCGATTCCAGGACCCTGATCCTTCACGGCCAGCGTCACGTACCGCCCCTCCCGCCCAACCTCCACTTCAATCGGGCTTCCCGCCGGGCTGTACTTGCACGCGTTGTCCACCAGGTTGTCGAGCATCTGCCCCAGAAGCTGCGGCTGCGCCTGCACCCACGCCGGAGCCTCCGTCGTCAAACGTTCTCTCAAGTCGGCTTGTCGCTCGCCACCGCCGCCGCCCCGCCTCGCCAGACGCTCGCGCAGCCAGAGCGAGAGCTCCACCGGCTCGAGGTCCAGCGTCCCGGCGTCGCTCTCCGCCCGGGCCATGAACAGCAGCGACTCCACAATCTGACGCAGCCGAAGCGCTTCACCATGAGCCTCGTCAAGCACCCGCCGATACTCCTCTACCGAGCGTTCCCGGCGCCTCGCCACCTCGAGCTGCCCCAGAAGTGCCGCCAGCGGCGTGCGCAACTGGTGCGATGCATCTCCCGCGAACCGCTTCTGCCGCTCGAATTCCTGGTGCAGGCGGTCGAGCAGCCCATTGAACGCCCCCGCCAGCAAATCCAGCTCGTCGCCCGTTCCCGGAATCGGCAGCCGGTGATCTCCGTCGGCCATCGATATCGAGCCGGCCGCATTCGCCATCCGCGTCACTGGCAGCAACGCCCGCTTGCAAAGCCGCCACCCCACCACCGCCGCCAGAAGCCAAAAAACAATCGACAGAGTGATCAGCAACAGAGCCAGATTCCGGAGTCCCGCCTCCACCGGTTCGAGCGACGACACCGCGGAGAGCACCAGCGATCGCGGTTCGCTCAAAACTCCTTCCGGCAAAGCTCCCTCGTTAAGAGCGCCGGCAACAGGGCCAGCGTGAATCCGTCTCAAGGTAGCCCGCCATCGCCGGCCTCGACTGTCTGTGTGCGTGGCATGCGAATGTCCCCTGGCCGGCGCCAGCTTCACGAGCGCCGCCGAGTCCGCTGACCCCACGTCCCACGTTCGATCGACCGTCACTCCGGCGTGGTCGGTCACCAGCCAGAACACCGGATCTTCGTCGGGACGCACCACCACGATTTGCGGCCGTGCGCCCGGTATCCACTCGACCCGCCCCGGGTCGACGTCGACCGACGTCGCAATTGCATCAAGCGCCAGCCCCAGTCGCTCATCAAGGTCCCGGTGCAGGTGCGCACTCCAGAGCATGTAAAACGTCACCGACACCCCGGCAAGCACCACTGCCAGGGTCACCAGAAAAAAGCCGCATACCCGCGCCGCCAGGCTCATTCGTGCTCCCCCTCGGCCGCGTCGGGGTCTTCGCCCAGTAAGTAGCCGCGCCCTCGCAAGGTGTGAATCAACCGTTCGCCATGCGCCTCGAGCTTGCGCCGCAGCTCCTTGACGTGCACTTCCAGAGTGTTCGAATAGCCATCGTATTGTTCCGACCACACATGCTCATAGATCCGCGTCCGCGAAAGCACCTGGCCGCGATGCCGCAGAAAGAAGACGAGCAGCGAATACTCCCTGGCCGTGAGCGATAGCGCGTGCCCGTTGCGCTCCGCTCGCCCGGTCGCCATGTCGACGGTCAAATCGCGAAATGAAACCGTCGTGCCCTCGGGAAGGTCCCGCCGCCGCACCAGTGCTCGAACCCTCGCCAGCAGCTCCTCGAAGGCAAACGGCTTGGCCAGGTAATCGTCAGCCCCCGCGTCCAGCCCGCGCACCCGGTCCGAGACGGCGTCGCGCGCCGTCAGAAACAGCACCGGCGTGCTTCGGCCCAACTGCCGGAACCGCTGAAGCAAGCTCAAGCCATCCTGGTCGGGAAGCCACCAATCCAGCAAAACCAGGTTCCATTCTCCCGCCCGGAGCAGGTGCCAGGCCGTCGTCCCGTCGCCGGCATGCTCGACCACATATCCTTCCTCACGCAGCCCGCGCAACAGAAAGTCCGCAATGTTCGTCTCATCCTCGACAACCAATATTCGGATGCTCATGAGTCAGCCTCCCCTCATATCGGTCCGCCGGAAAAGTCTCACGGTCAGTTGCCCTCGAGCACGACATACATCGCGTCGCGCGGTAACTCGAGCTCGAACACTCCCTTCGCCGGCGAGACCTCCAGAGCTCCGCGGGCATTCCCGTTCGAGTCCAGCGGTATCGCCTTCCGCAGGCCCGGGTTCTTTACCGAGAGCCTGATTCTCGTCTCGAGAACCGCCCACGGCATGGCCCCTGTGCTCACGACCTGCTTGCCTTGAAACGTCTGCTTGCCGTCGTCGCTCTTGAACGTCGCCTCGCGCTCGGCCCATCCCGTCGGTCTCGCCGTCGTGCCAACCTGCACAAGTACCTTCCGGCTCCGCGAGATTGCCTGCCCATCCAGCGAAACCACCAGCACCGTCGCGTACTCGTTTTGCGAATCGATCGTCACGCTGCCCGTCTCCACGACCCCTCGCTTCTTGAGAAAACCGGTTGCCCCCGCCGCGCACGGCGAGTCGATCGTGCACACACCACGCCCGTAGTCAAAACGCACCTGGCCGGTGTTGCTCCCAATGGTTTTCGCCTTGTGGTCGATAAACTTTCCCGGATCACTAACCTTCGCCTTGGCCGGCTTGGCTTTGAAATCAACCTTCACCGGCCCAACCAGAAAGGCCAGCGGATCGATTCCTCGAGCGGCCGACGATCGACGTGCGGTATCACCCGAGTCGCGATTCGGGTCAAAGCCCGGATCCTCGGCCATCAAGGGCGGCGTCCGCTTCCAGATTTCGTCAAACGAACGAATCTCCTCGACCACGCAATCCCCTTCCTTCAAATAGTGCTTGCGAAACAGCAGCGCCGCCGCCGGAAACTGGCCGAGCACCATCGGGTTCCCGATCGCCCACTTGGCTCGCGAGGCACTGTCCCACGGCGCCCGGTCCTGGTTCGACCACTCGGTCTCGCCGGTCCCGAACCAGTAAAACACATCCACACCCGTAAGCGATTGATAGGTTGCGACCAGGAACGGCCCCTCCGACTGATAGCCCAGGGGCGGCACCCAGTGGCTCTCGCTCACGATCATCGGATGTCCGGCGGTTTGCCTCAAGTTGAGCGGCAGCTCTCGTGGCTGGAACAAAACCGAAGCGTCTTCGAATGTGTCGCCCGGGTTGATCCGCCATCCCCGGTCCGGGCCGATGTGAACCGGACTGTAATAGTGGTTGACTGCGATCACTTCGTTGGCCGTGTACGACCATCGCTCGGCATCGTCGAGCTTGGCCGCATCAGCCGTGCGCCAGTTGCCGGCGTTGACCAACTGTTTGCAGCCGAGGTCTTCACGCAGGTAGCGCTCGCATTCCTGGTTGAAGCGGTGCATCGTCTTCGCATAGAACTCGAGCTGGTCGTCGAGCCTGCGCTTCCGGCCCCCTTCGCGGGCCTGCGTCCACTCCCACACAAGCAGCAGCCCCACGATCCCTTCATTCGGCCGATCCTCCGGCACCTTCTCGTTCCGCCACGCTGCGAAGGCGGCCGAAAGCGACCCGTACTTCGCCTTGAGCCAGTCGCCGAACTGCCGCCCCAGCAGCTCCGCCTGTTTGCCTTTGATGTTCTGGGCCGTCCAGAACAGCAGGCTGTCCTCGTTCTGAAGCTGGATGAGCGCCAGCGCCGGATCTTGTGCCAGCGCAATCCCCGTGTACGGGTTCGGCCGGCTCAAGAGCGCCTTGAGCCACGCCTTGTAGCCCTCCTGAAGCTTCGGATTGAAGAACAGCAAACCAAACGGCGCCTCGTTCTCCGGCCAGCCTTCGATTCCCCATTGCGCGGGCACGTGCTTCACGTTGGCCGACCAGTACGGGCTGAGTGTGACATAAATTCCCTCCTTCTTCATCGCCGCCACGAGCTTCCAGGCCTCATCGATCGCCTTGCCGTCCACGTCGGTGACGCGAGCGTTCTTCTCCTTGGGATCCATGTGCCCGTGCAGACGCACCATGTTGACTCCGCGCTTGGCAAGGAACCGGGCGTGATGCGCAAGCTCTTCCACCGTTCGATCGCGCTGAACATACGTTGTCACCGCCCAGAACCGCGCGGGTGTGCCATCGCCGAGCACAAAGCTTTCGCCGTCGCGGGCCAGCCCCACAAACCCGCTCTGCCCGGCAACCTTTTCGTTGAGACCACGAAGATCAAGCAGCGCATCCGCGCGAAAGGCATCACGCTCGGGCAGGAACGGCCAGGTTCCTGAGGCGATCGAGAGCTTCCCCCCCTCGCCCGGCTTCGTTTTTCCGCTTGGCAAGAACGGCTCTGTCGTGAAGACAAACGCGTCGAGTGCCCCGTGATGTTGCGGCTTGCTGTAAAACCGGAATCGAACGGTGTGGCGCCCTCGTGTGAGCGGAAACTCACCGACTTTTTTCCAGCCCAGGAATCGAAGGTCGGGCTTGTCGTCGGCCGCGAGGTTGACCGTGTCGAGCACGTCCGCGTTCATATCGATCGGCGCCAGGGGCGCCTTGTCGAGCGCATAGTCGAGCGCGGCCTGAATCGGGTTTGCGCGAATCCAGAAGGCGTACCGAGCCGCTTTGGTCACATCGAAGGCATACTCTGCCTCGCCTTCCTTCTCTTCCGAGAAGTTAGAGATCCAATCTCCGCCAGAGAGTTGGTCTTTCTTGACCTGGTCATACCACCACGGATGCCGGTTCATGCTCGACCGAGCCGGCCGCTCACCCTCGACCCAGATCGTTTGTGCCCTTGCGCCCGGCCCGCACGCTGAAACCAGGACGACGAAAGCCCATCCCCAACACGTCCGCGTTGACAATTTCATGGTGCGATCTCGGGAGGTCTCGCTCGCTGAAAGCCATCCGCCACAACCTCATCATACATTCCACTCGCCCCGTTTGGGTTCGTTCGCGAATTCCGGCCACGTTGTCAAGTCGCAGCTCGTTTCTGTTCTGCAACCCAATCTCCGATCTCAAGACAGCTTACGTATTTCCGGCCACCTGATCCCGTTGGGTTCGTTCGTCACATTCCGCCGTTCACGGAGCTGATGATCTGCAAGCAGTCCCAAGGTATGTCACTTGAGGCTCCTGCTAAGCCGGATCTCCCCCAAAAAATGATAATAAACGAGAATAAATGAGAATCTGGGAGCCTTTTTCCAGAAGACTCCCCTTTTCTTCCAAACGCGGTTCTCAGCCGGGGCCAAGGCTTTACGTCTCGCACTCGAGGCAATCCGGGCGAAGCGACAACCGTGGCTGTCTCACGAGGGCCATTCTGCCATTTCGAACCCGCCCCGATTTTTCATGTTTTGCATCTGCCTCTCGGCCTGGAAGGCCACAACAAATCGGCCCAGGGCACCCGCCCTGAGTCCCAAAGGCACCCGCCCGGGGTTCCAACGGAATCGCTCTCACCTGATCGGGTAGTCCCTCTACTGAGATCATCTACACGAAGCACCAAAAAGTTGTGCCATTTCCCAGATTTTTTCCACTTTTCGTAGACCCAAACGCCACATCACCTTATATCTGGAAGCTGAATCGCTTCTTTCCTCGGCCACACCAAGCAGCGCGAATTCCAGTTCACGGTGAACCCAGACACGGGTTTCGATGACAGCCGCTTGGAAGCGACAGGAAGAGATCCTCTGGACGTTAGACTCATGAAGCGAAAAGTGGTCCGCGAAGAAATTGATGGACTGACTTACGAGTACACGCCGCTGGGCAAGCACATTGTGTCGGCTCCGCGCGTCTGCCGCGGACGCCCGACGTTCAAGTACACGCGGATCGAAGTGGCGGGCGTGCTTGAATGGCTGAGAGCAGGAAACTCCGTCCGCAACCTTCTGGCCGGTTACAAAGGGAGCGTAACCTCAGAAGCGATTCAGGAGGCGATGATACTTGCAGGCAAGGCTCTCGAACGTCAGACCAGCGGGAAGAAATGATTGTGCTGGACGAGCAGTTGAATAGTTCGAGTGAGCCAGCGCGGAATTCAGTTCTACACGACAGCATCGTGGGCAGTGCAAACGATCGCATGGGACGCTTGAACCGAAAAGGTGTCAGGAACCGATTCGACCCCGGCGCAGAAAACTTGCCAGGAACCGATGTGCTTCGAATCGATCGACGCAAAAGGGAGCCCTTCCCAACCGCCTGGCGTCATCCTCCTGACGAAGTTCGTTTCTCCTTTGAGCCACGCGCGGGCCCTGTACTGGCTGCCTGTTCTTTATCGCTCGGTGAAGACTGCTTTAGCTCCTTCTCGATTGTCTGCAATATTTCCTGAAACCCCGTCTCGGTATAACCCACCGAAGCCAGCTTGATTTTCCCGTCCTTCCCCACGATGAAGTTCCGCGGAATATACTTCTCGGCGTACTTGCCGTAGATCTCCCGCTTGGGGTCAGGCGCCATCGGAAGCGAAAGACTCTTCTCCTTCGCAAACTTCTCGATCTCTTCGGTGCTGTGCTCCCTGCCGATCACGATCAACTTGAAGTCCTTGCGGTCGGCATATTTCTTCATGATCTCCTTTTCAAGGTGCGGCAGCTCGGCCAGGCACGGCCCGCACCACGTTGCGAAGAAGTTGACCATGACGACCGTCCCTTGCTGCTTGCCGAGCGAGAATTCTTCCCCGCCAATCGGCTTGCAAGTGAAGTCCGGAGCCTTGTCCCCCACCTTCACCAGCGTCGATTTCACCTCGTCGTCTGCCACAGCAGTCTGCTGCGCCCGTGCGACTGGGAGCCCGACCGCGAGTGCCATCCCGCAGATAGCGAATAATCGAATCGAACGCATCGTGGTGCCTTTCCTTTCGGATCATGTTCAAAGCGACGAAGCCAGCCAAGGGCGCTCTTACACGTTGAAAATAGCTCCAGCCGCCTCCAGAAACAAGAACTCTGGCGACGGCGCTTGCCAGCTCTTCCGGGCTTGGTTCGCAGGAACTCTCGTGGCGTCATGATCCACAAACCAAACTGATCGGCACCGGCAAAATCCTTGACAAAGTGTGGCTCGTTCGTGTACGTCCACCAGCAAGGAGGAGGTTAACCCAATGTCCAGATCCAAGGAAAGAAACATCGACCTTCGCGGCCGTGCCGTCGCCCTGTACCACATCGTATACAGCCACGAAAGCTTCGAGGAAGCAGCGCAAGCGCTCTTCGCAATCGTGCGAGACGCTCAAGCGAAGTCCCCGAACCAACGACGCGCTCTCTTTCTCGATATTGAGGGTCACCGTAACGAGCAGGGCGGCTTCGATTCCGACATGCTCGAGCTTCAGGAGCACTTCCTGGTCGGCCTCCTCGGTCAGTTCCTCTCGGAGATTCACTGCCCGCTTGCCAGCATGACCAGAGACAGCGGTCAAAGCAACGAGATCCCAGGTCGCCTTGATATCCGCGCTCCGGCCGGTGAACTTGAACCATGAGCAACGCCTTCTTCTACCGCAGCGCCCTGTCCCGCTCGAAGCATCGGTAGACTGACTACGAAGACGGTAATGCCCTCCGAGGGGCCGCATCCATGTGCGCGGACACGTCGTGCCCGATGGACATCGACTTCTTCGTCGCTGTCCCGGATCGAAAGAGGGGCCGATGCCCCGGGATAAGAGGCAAAAACGCGACCTCCACGCTTTAACCGCCGACGGCATGGTCTTGTGCAATCCTCGCGATAAGGAAGCCGCTCATCGAGCCGAGATGGAAGGTATCGCCACGGAAGATCGCGCTGCGGTGACCTGCCGAAAGTGCATATCCTTGCTCTACGCCCGTGACAAAGCTCGAAGTGAGTAGAGGGATGAGGTGCCGGAAGCGACGTCGAGTATGACGATGCCAGGCTGCGATGGCGACGTGATCTCAGGTAAAATCGAGGCTTAGGCTCACCTCAACTGGAGCAGCGACCTGATGCCCGGGATAGAACCCAATCCGCAGCCATCGGCACCGCCCGTCAGGCCTCCGGGGCCACCCAAATCGCCGCCGCGCACTCCGGACCAACCGCCTGGCCCGCCGGCGCCTTCGCCCAGGCCACCCGGCCAATCGCCGAGACAGCCGCCGCTCAGGCCACCGGGGCACCCTCCAGGGCAACCAGCTAGACCACCGTCCCCGCCGCATCCTCCCTCGGCACCACAACCCGGGCCACCGCGCCCTCCCCGGCCACCGAGCAAGAGCCCGGAACGAATCACCGGTATCATGCCGAGGGCCTGAAAGTATCCGCCAGCCAGACCGCTGCGCTTGGCTCATAGGCAACCTGGAGATTTCATGTGGGATGGGCGTCGGCGCATATCGAGAAGCTGCGCGGGGGCCAGACCGTCTCGTTCCGCCCGCGCGGAAACTCGATGGCGGGCAAGATCGAGTCGGGACAACTGTGCACGGTCGAGCCGGTCGATCAAGGCGACCTCTGCGTCGGCGACATCGTGCTCTGCAAGGTCAACGGTCGCGAATACCTCCACTTCATCAAGGCCGTCCAGGGGCAGCGGTTCCAGATCGGCAATAACCGGGGAAGAATCAACGGCTGGATCTCTGCAGCGGCGATTTTCGGTCGCTGCGTGAGGGTCGAGAATTAGGCCGGTGTCTGGTACCATTCCCTCGTTGGCTTTTTTGTGCTATCTCGTGTAAGCTAAAATCTATGGAACCGACTGCCACCCCAAAATCGCAGACGATCGTGCGCACGCCTGGGACTTGCGGCGGCAAACCCAGGATTGACGGACACCGCATCAAGGTCGAGCACATTGCGATCTGCCACGAACGGATGGGTATGAGTCCCGATGAGATCGTGACCAGCCACCCGACAATTACGCTCGCGCAGGTGTATGCGGCCCTCGCCTACTATTTCGAACACAAGCATGAGATCGACGCAGACATCGAAGAAGGAAAACGCTTCGTCGACGAGCTGAAGGCGCAGTCACCACCGTCAAAGCTCCAAAAGATCCTTGAGGCTAGGAAGGCGAATGGCTCGGACGATCCGGTTCCACCTGGATGAATGTTGCGACCCGGCGATCGCGGCTGGTCTCAGGCGCCGCAACATCGACGTTACCACCACGCAGGAAGCCGGGCTTATTCAAGCCGAGGATGAAGAGCAAGCCGCATATGGGCTTGCCGAGAGTCGCGTGGTATTCACTCACGACGCCGATTTTCTCCGCCTCCAGACTGCGGGTCTACCACATGCGGGCATCGTTTATCGTGCAAAGGATACCCTGGGCATCGGTGAAATCATCAAGCGCTTGGTCCTCATTTGGGAGGTCTATGAACCCGCAGAAATGGCAAACCACGTTGAATTCATCTAAGTGATGGGGTTTCGCGCGTCCTGAAGTGGCTCTGGGCCGCTCGCCAATTGCAGCGCTGGTGAAAAACAAATATCGACTCGCGATAAAGTTTGAAGCGGAAGGGGCTCACTTTGACCAAAAAGCCATGGGGCGGCCGCTTCGTCGGCAAGACCGACACGCGCGTCGAGTCCTTCACCCAATCCATCTCCTTCGACAACCGGCTCTTCAAGCAAGATATACAAGGATCGCTTGCGCATGCGCGAATGCTCGAGCGCATCGGCCTGCTAACCCCAGACGAATGCCGCCAGCTCGTTGAGGGCCTATCGCAAATCGAAACGGAGATCGAAGCCGGCACTTTCCCCTTCAAGTCCGACCTCGAAGACATCCACATGAATATCGAGGCAGCCCTCATCGAGAAGATCGGCGATGTCGGCCGCAAGCTCCACACCGCACGAAGCCGTAACGATCAGGTCGCGACCGATCTGAAGCTATGGATCCGCGAGGCATTGCACCGGGTTGACAATCGCCTCACCGCGCTCCAAACCGAATTTGTCAGCGCCGCCACGCGCTATCCCGACTTGATTTTGCCGGGTTACACGCATCTCCAGCGAGCTCAGCCCGTTCTCGCAGCACACGTTTTCCTGGCCTACGTCGAAAAGCTCGAGCGCGACCGCTCGCGACTGTCCGACTGCCTGCGCCGCCTCAATGTGTTGCCTTTAGGTGCTGCCGCTCTGGCGGGCACCAGCTTGCCGATCGATCGCCACTTCGTGGCGCAAGAGCTCGGCTTTGACGCCGTCGCCGCCAACAGTCTTGATGTCTCGAGCGACCGCGACTTCGTGGTCGAATCGGTGTTCGTGCTGACCATGATCGCCGAGCACCTTGCCGGCTGGGCCGAGGAATGGATCATCTGGAGCACCCAGGAATTCAGCTTCCTGTCGCTGCCCGACGCCATTTGCACCGGCAGTAGCATCATGCCCCAGAAGAAGAACCCGGATGTACTCGAGCTGATTCGCGGGCGGGCCGCACGCGTTGTGGGTGACCTGACGACCTTGCTCGTGCTGATCAAGGGCCTTCCGCTGGCCTATAACCGTGACCTGCAAGAAGACAAAGAGCCGTTGTTCGACGCTTTTGACACGGTCGAAGCTTGCCTTGAGCTTGCCGCGGTCGCCGCCGCAGGCGTGTCCTTTCGAGTCGAGAAAATCGGAAGCCACCTCGACGAAGGCTTCCTCGACGCGACAACGGTCATGGAGTTTCTGATCCAGCGCAGCGTTCCGCAGCGCACGGCCCACGAAGTGATCGGCAAACTCGTTGCCGAGTGCGATCGCCTCGGTCTGAAGAAGCTGGCAGACCTCTCGGATTCACAACTGCTGCAAGCCCATCCGCAGCTAGGCGCCGATGTTCGCGCGCGCCTCGGAGTAAAAAACGCCGTCATGGCCTTCCGATCACACGGTTCAACAGCCCCCGAAGAAGTGAAGAAGCAGACGAACGCGTGGCAACAGCGACTTGCCCAGCGGTCGCCCGCGAGACGCTCGAGTGAAAGCTGAGTCCAAGGTTCCAGAGTCGCCTTTCGCTCCGCGAAAGTGCGTCTTGATTCCCCAAAGTCCTTTCTCCTCGAGACGGCGAAGCTCTGAGCTGCGCCTCCGGCCCGAGCCTCTCAACGAGCCGTCGCACCAGGAGGCTTGACATGTGCAAAACCCTTTATCTGGTCTTCCGAGACCCCGGCCCGGCCTGGTTGCCAGGCTCTTCGAGCCGCCAGCAACCGCTCTGGGACGAGCACGCCGAATTCATGGATCGCCTCTTCGAACAAGGGCGCATCGTCCTGGCCGGCCCCTACGCCGACACAAGTCGCGTGCTCATCATCGTGAACGCCCGCGATCGCGACGAGGCGAGATCGCTCTTTCTTGACGACCCCTGGACAATCCGCGACATCCTCGTTGACTCCGAAGTGATCGAATGGTCAATCTTCCTTGATTCCCGGCAGAAAACGGGATGAACGAATAATAACGGTGCGTTCCTCGAGTCACGCCGCCGGGAGATAGCCTCTTGGACGAGCACAATCCATACGAAGCGCCCAGCGAGGCCGTGAGGAGCTCTCTTCCCGATGAGCAGCCGCTTCCGCGCCTCCCGAGTGCTCACTTACTTCGCATGGGTCTTCATTTTCGCCATCAACATGGCCATCCCTCTTCTCTTCGGCGCCTCGATGACCGAGCAGCACGGCAGGCTGGGCATGTCCGTCGCAGCCTTGTTGTTGCTCGTGTTCGGCAGCTTTATCTGCGCAGCGAATCGAAAGCTAGCCGTGGCGCTCCTCGCCGGCGGAGCACTCGTCGCATTGACGCAATTATTCCCGATACTTCATATCATCGCCGGGATGATCGGTATGAGCGTCGGCCAGGCATTGGGCCATGCGACGCTCGACACCGATGATGACCCGTCGCGCATCACCAGCGAACTCGGTGGTTTTATCGTCACAATCGTTACGGGCGGAATCTTGATGGCCGGAAGCCTGTTCATCGGCGTAGTGCTTCGATTTATCACGAGTTTTCGTTCGAGAAGGACGATCTCGATCGCTCCGAACCAATTTCAAGGCAATTCCGCCTGACTTGGATGCGCAACAGGTTTGGGCTCGCATTCTTCCGATTCGGGACCTTGATCTTCGGCGTCCCGACTGGCATCATCAGCGGAGCGATCGTGTGGCTCGAGCAACCGACGACACCACGTTGAGGCTCATCTCACACCGACGCGACACGCGGGGTGCTCGATCCGATGAAAACAACCGCTTCCTTGGGAATTGTAGTCTTCACGGCCGTCATGCTTTCGGTCTTGCAGATTGGTTACATATGGGCCGGCACAGCCCCGCCCGAGCACTTCGCGCGTCTTGCGTCCTTCGCGTTCGCGCTGGCGTGCGTTCTCTGGATCATGGCCGATGCGCGAAAACGCCGCCAAACCCCCTGCTTTGACTTCGGGTTTCTCGTCGCCGTATTCTTCCCCGTCTCGGTCGTCTGGTACGCCTTCTGGTCGCGCGGAGCGCGGGGATTTCTCCTCCTGGCGGCCTTGGTCGGCCTCCTGTTCGTTCCTTGGCTGTCGGCAAACGTCGTCTTCCTGCTCCGGCACGGCCTGACGTGAATCGGAGAAGAAGCGAAGCTCTATGCCAACACTCAGTCGAATCCGCTTTTCACTGGCGACGATCATGATGTTCGTCCTCGCCGCCGCCGCGGCTTCGGCTCTCTACGCCAAGGCATTGCAGCGGACCGAGTTGATTGGCGCACCGGACTGGAAATTCGACGTCCCCACCCTCTTCCTGCTCGGCATCGTCCTGACTGCACTCGCGCTCGGCTCCTGGAAGTCACACACGGCCGTCCAGATCATGCTCCAGGTCACGCTCGCCTGCCTGGGCTGCCTGACGCTCATCTGGATCGGCGAGGCGAAATTTGACCGCGCGATCCGCTACTGGTTCCAGGCATGTTTTGCCGCCACGGTCACCCTGCCCCTCATCGCCCGCAGCATCGTGAAATTAAGCCTTCCGAGAGGACCAAGACGCAACTGGTGGAAAAAAACCTGCGAAGCCGTTTTCTTCTCCTTCCTGAACATGATGCTCATCACCGCGGGCGGCGTTTTTCAAGCGGTCTTGATCGCTTACGGGTCGGAATTCTTCGCCAAGCCTTGAGCAGCCGGCACAACGCCATCTGTCATGCCAAACTCCATTCACAACCTCGAGACAACATGGTTTCAGAACGACACCGGGGAATTCCCGGCCATCGTGATGGGCCTCAACATTCCGGACGCAGAGACCGCGGACTCCTTTCTCGATCACGTCGTCCAGCAATTCAAAAACCAGCGGATGTGCAGTCCGCCGGCGACAGCCAACATGACGATCACAATCGCCGGCAACATGACCGCTGAACAATTTTGCGAGATGTGGACCAGACGCTCCGCCGATGACCCCATCCTGAAGGCCTTCATGTCGATGATGGTTCTCGCAGACGTGCTCCACATCCGCGATCGCGAGCTGTTAGACCGCGCTTCCTTGATCGCGTCACTCGAGGGCAGCCAACCCCCTTCCAGCAGCCCACCGGCCTCACTTGATTCAGCGTCGTTCTTGGAGCAAGTGCGGTCGATAACGCCCGCGCGCATTCTCGTCGGACGAGCAGGCGCCGCTTACAAAACCGAAACGTGGCTCAAGCTCCGGGCCGATCATGCGTTCGCGAAAGACGCTGTCTTCGCCGAGATCGATCTCGTCGCCGATCTGGGTGACGCCTTCGTGGCGGAATGGGGCCTGTTCGAGGTCGCCACACTGGCCCGGACGAAAAACGATTTTCTCTTGCGCCCGAACTGGGCCGCTCGCTATCGGCAATAGCGAAAACCGAGCTGAGCAAACGCTGCGTACCGGGTGCCGACCTTCAAGTCGTGATCGCCGATGGCCTTTCCGCGACGGCCGTGCGTACTCAGGTCCCCACGCTCTTGCCTTTCCTCAGCCAGCAGGCTGCGCACCGCGGCTGGAACTTCGGCCAGCCATTCCTGATCCGTCACGCTCGGGTGGGAGCGCTCAATGACATCGGCGAACTTCTCGACCCGGCCGTCGTTGTCCTCTTGATCGGCGAGCGGCCCGGGCTGGCGACAGCCGAAAGTCTGTCGGCCTACATGGCATTCAAGCCGCGAGCCGGCCATGACGACTCGCGCAGGAACTTGATCTCAAATATCCATGCGCGCGGCGTTCCTCCTGATCAAGCGGCCGACCGGATCGCGGCTCGCCGAGCAGATGTTCGCTCTGCAAACGAGTGGTGTTCACGTGAAGGAACAAGGGATTGCTCTCATGCCGCCCGCACCCAGCCGCCGATTTCTGGAGTAACGAACATCACTCCGGGCAGCCACTGTGGATCCGAGAGCCCCCGGCCTGGGCCCGGATGACGTCCGCCTCGATCTTCAAAAGCGCGTGCCAGCGATCTTCCACCTGCGCACGCGGGAGTGTCAGGCCCGCCAGCCGCAGGAAGACGTGGTAATGGCCGCGCTCGGACGACCACAGACGCTGGTAAAACCGGGCGAGCTCCGCCTCCCGGCCGCGGCAATATCGCGCCAGGAGGTGGAATCGCTCGCACGACCGCAGCTCGATCAAGGCCGAAACGAGAAGCCGGTCGAGAAGCTCAGCGCTGCCGCATCCCTTCCGCACCTGCTCCCTTAACCGATTCGCATAGTCGTTGCGATGAGTACGTTCCAGACGGCCCCCGCTCGCGGCAAGAAGGCGGACGACGCCGCTCAAATGCGACGCCTCGTCACTTGCGATCGCGGCAAGCGTAAGCGCCCATTCCTCCGGTGGAGACGGCTCGGGCCATCGGTTCAAAAGCTCGAGCGCGTTCGATGCAGCCTTTTTCTCGAGGTAAGCATGGTCGTTAAGCAGCGAGAGTGGGTCGAGCATCGCCATCGCGGCCCATGCATCCGGCGTCCGGTACAAGAGCGGCAGCTCGTCGCGCGATGGTGCGTCCCAAAACGCCGGCCGATCATCGCAAATGGTCATCAGAGCTCCGATTCATAACTGCCGTTCCACACACGACCCCCAGAAAGAGCGCCGGTCTTGTCGAACCAGAAATCCGATCAGCCCGGTCTCTTTCCGCCGTTGCAAGCTCGCGCCGCGCGTTTACCATACCTTCATTAAATTTATAGATAAAATTCGTTTGATTATTTGGACTGACGCCTTCAAACTACTTATCGAAACATTGACAGATCGGCCATCAGTGGAGACCAGTACGAACTGTCACCAATCCAGCCTCGCACCGACCTCCCTTGCTCGATGCACGCCTCCCCTTTTCAGTGCACCTCGCCCCCCTCGGCCGGAGACGCGGCGCCTTCCGCACGCGACCGCGTCTTCCGGTCATCTCAAGCAGAACACAATCGGGAATCCCGAACTTCTTCGCTTTTTTTGCCCCGGACTATCCCTCGCTGATCGACCCTGTCTCTTGTTCAGTCGGCACCTGACGATTGCTTGACGACCCAATCCCCGATCACTTTGAGCGCCGCGGGGGCAAAGGTCTCCTCGATCTGGCTGTACTCCGCGACCGATCCGGTCTTGCACGTCTGGAACAAATGGTTCAACCCCGGAAGCTGCTGGGTGGTCACGCGCGTGTTACCCCCGCTCTTGATCGCCTTCGCAATTTCCTCGAGGTTTTCTTTGGGCGGAACTTGCAAGTCCTTCTCGCCGTCGAGCGCCAGGACCGGGCACTGCACCTTGGCCAGGGTCGGCCTGGGGTCAAACGTGAGGAAGAAGCGGAACCACGGTGACTCGAGCATCTTGGTCTGGCTGTCGGCGAATGAATCGATGTCGCCGGCTTCTTTGCGCTTTTCGGGCGGAAGCTCGTCAAAAAGTTTCTTGAGCTCCTGCCGTGCGGCGGCTCCGGCCTTTTTGGCGTCCGGCTCGGTCTTCATGATCTCAAAAAGTCGCTTCCGTAGATCGTGTTGCTTGTCGAGGTCCTTGTCGCTCGCGCCCATCGCCTTGCCGATCAATCGCCCTTGCATCATCATGATTTCATCGCCCGGCAGTCCCGTACCCGCCAGTAGCACAATAAAGGCAACGTCCCGCGACCGCGCAGCGACGATCGGCGCGATGAGTCCTCCCTCACTGTGGCCGATCAGGCCGATTTTTCGGCCGTCGACGTCCCGGCGCGATTTGAGCACGGCAATCCCGGCCTCGACATCGCCCGCGAATTCTACGCTGGTCGCCTTGGCGACGTTTCCCGACGAGCCACCAACTCCGCGGTCGTCAACCCGCAGCACGGCGACTCCGCGGCGTGTGAGCATATCCGCCAGCACCAGGAACGGCTTGTGCGCGAAGATCGTCTCATCGCGGTCCTGCGCGCCCGAGCCGCTGATCAAGATCACGGCCGGAAATGGACCGCGGCCCTCCGGAATGGTGAGCGTTCCCTCAAGCGTGATCCCCGCCGGCTCGTTCCGATACTTGAGCTCTTCGACCTTGTACGGAAAAGGGGCCTTGGGCGTCTGCGGCCTGCGGACCTCGGTCGCCTTGTTCGTCTTCTTCAGCGTCAGCGCCAGCTTCGCTCCGCCCTGGGTGAAGGTTCCAACCGCCTCGCTCTCTTCCGCATTGAGCTTGCCTTCGTAGGCGACATCAATGGCTTTGAGCGCGAAAGTGAGTTTGGTCTTGTCGAGCGCAACCGAATCGAGCTTCAGCCTCTGTTGGCTCTGATCGGGACTCTGAAAGTTGCCCAGCAGCCCGCCGTCCGCGGATTTCTGAATCCGCACGACCAGTCGTAGCGACAGCCCGGCATTAAGACCCAGCTTCCCTTCCCAGATTTGTTCATTTCCGACGGCCTCAAGCGCCGGCGTCTCCTTGTCCTTCTTCACGAAATTCAGCGGCAAGGATGCGCCCCGCTGAATCCAGTTGCCAGTCGCCTCGGTCCCTGCAGCATTGAGCTTTCCCTCGTACTTGGCGTCCGAGACTTTGACCTCGAACGCTAGCCGCGACTGATCGATCACGACGGAGCTCAGCTTCAGCCCGCTAAACCCCTCGTCCGGGCTGTCGAGCGTCGCAACCGGCTCGATTCCGTCACTGAGTCGAGCATGAATCACCAGGCGCAACTCGATCCCGGGCCGCACCTTGAGCGTTCCCTCCCAGATCTGCTCCTTCCCCTTCCCCTTCGTCTGTGACTCGTCCCCACGCACGAGCTGGCCCGACATCATGAACCCCATGCTCGCAAGCACGATCCCGGTCCACTGCAACGCCCTCATCGATGTCCTCCGTCGACCGTTCGCGGTCGCACCTGGTGTGTCGCGTGTCCGCCGCCACCTGTACCGGCGGCAGATGAAGCCGATTTTAACTTCAGTTCACTTCGTCCTTACCTTCGCCGCGTACAATCATTTATTGGAAACCTGACTCACAAGGAGTGAGAACAATGCTTGCCCCGTTTTTCGTCAACCTCTTGATGTGGTGTGGTCTGATGTTGGTTCTCGGATGGGCCCTGGATCTCGTCCACGGCTGGCTCGATTCAGCACGTCACGGCGCCTCGCTTTCGAGCTCCCTATCGGTCGGTCCGACTCGGCGGCTCAAGTCCCACATGCCCGTTTGTGTTGGCTATGACGTGTCTCGCGACTCGCTCTTCCGTTCCGTGATGACCAACGGCCGGAAGAATGCATAAGATAGGATGAGAGGACGGCGGCGACAACCAACAACACGCTGACGTCACCTCCATCCTGGATTCGACCATGTCACCGATCCCCGGCGGCAGGCACAACGGATTCCGTGATCCGTCGCGCAGGCTCAGATTCGACGACTTCGGTCCGCGACGGCGCGGAACGGATCCCGGCACCCGCCGATCCGACGGTTCAATCATCAACGAGCCTGGGCGAGGCCACTCCGGGCGTCGGTTCGTGGTCGTCGCGGTCGTGGTGGTCCTGTTGATCTGGGGTGGCTTGTACCTGGCTTTCCAGCGATGGCGAGCAAGCTATCGCGAGCGAGTTGCCTACGGTGCATCCCACGTCGTTTCTGCAGTCGACCCGCTCAAGGAGGTCGTGCCGCGCGGCCTCGACGCGACCGCCTGGCGCAGTGCGGTCGACCAGACCCACGCCATGCTCTTGACTGTAGTCGCTTCGAATCTGCTCGATCTCGACGATATGAACAAGCTCCGCCTTGAGCTTGACCAGTTCGTCGCACGGGCTCGAGCCCACCCGGAAACGGCCCCAACCGAGCTGGCGGCCATCTGGGACGAAATGGCCGACCGTGCCGAGTTCCTGTTCCAGGACAGCCGGACCCCCACCCGCGATCGCCACGTCCGCCCCAAGATTCTCCCGCCAAGGCCAAGGCCGGCGAAAGCAGCCGCAGCCCACTAGATCCGTCCCCGTGGACCTTTTCCCTCTCCCGCCGGAGAGGGCGGCCGGAGCACCCGTTTACGCTGTTCAACCTGGGGACGACGCAGCTTCACTCGCATCGATACGCCGAGGCCCGTGGGCGGCAAGCCGCCGCGGTGTGCTCATTCTATTCAGGAGATCCTGACCGACAAGCGAGCGCCGTCGCGGCACAACGATCGGAAAAAACCCTCGTACTGTTCCGCCAGTTTGTCTCCATCCCAGCGCCTAGCCTCGGTCAGCGAACGCCTGCGATGTTCTGCCTCGAATTCGGGGTCGTCCCACAGCCGCTCAATCACAGCCACCCACGGCGCGACTTCCTGCGCCGTTGGCACCACGCCGCTGGCCGGCGTGCACCGATCGGGGATCGTGAACACGAAGCCGGCGTCTCCCATGGTTTCGGGCAGGGCGCCGCGGTCGCTTGCCAGAACGGGTATCCCGTTCGCCATTGCCTCGATCGGAACCCGGCCGAGCGATTCCCGCCAGAGCGATGGCATCAGAACCATCCGGGTCACCCGATAGAAATCACGCGGATCGGGCGTATTGGCCATTCGGTGGAGGTTGGTCAGGCCTGACAGGTCGACCGGCAACCCCGCCAGGCCGTCGGCAGTGCCACGGCCTTCGACGACCAAGAGCGGGATATCCGGCCGCCGCCGGCCGAGCTCGAGCGCAATCCGCGCAAAGACAGCGGCTCCTTTTTCGGGCTGAGGATTGATGAACGTCACGTAATTCGGCTCGGGGTTCTCGGCAATGACCTTGTCGAGCCGGATTGGGTCGGGAATGACAACTCCATCGATTCCAACCCGCCGCGCGTAGAGCCGTCGCGAATACTCGGACGGGAAGATGATGGCATCGACGTCCTCGAACCCGCGTCTATCGTTATAGCCGAAGTTATGCAGGTGGAAGACGACCGCGGTGCCCTTCGCCCTGGCCTTGAGCATCAGGGTGCGGCTGACCGGATGCCCGCCATAGGTCAACAGAATCTCCGGCCGGAATCGATCGAGCACCTGCTCGGCCAGGTCGATGTACATGGCGCCCTCACGCGGGTTGGGCGCCTTCTCGGCGCGGCTAAACGATGTCGGCAAGAGTGTGACACGCACGCGCTCGACTTCGAGGTCAAAGACCTCCGCCTCGCCTCCAAGGCTAAGCGCCGCGCCCGACCGCGCAGCCGACCGCTCGATCGAAGCGAGCACATTCTCGATGGGCGTCTCGTTCTGATAGTCAAGGACGCCGCAAGTAAGCGCCCGGCAGTCCCACCCGCGCTCGGCCAGCAGCTCCAGCAGCTCACGCGTCGCGAGCGCTGCCCCGCTGGAGGGGTCGATATAGCTGTGAATGGAAGCAAAGAGTAATCGATGCGCCATGTCGTGCGAGCTCCATAAAAAGCGCCTGCGGGATACCTCGTAGTCCAGGCTTGAGCCTGACGCCCGAGAGTTGGCGTGTCGTGCGTGTCCTTGCGGCAAATGGCCGCGCTCAGTCCTCAAGCATGAATAAAGATCAATCGGCTTCCGTGCCGGGCGAGTTTGAACGGCAGCTCCCGCGGTCGTCCAAGTGCTTCGCGGATGGCACGATGCCGCCAGGGTGGTGCGATGAGAAGCAAAAACCCACCTCCGCCGGCCCCGAGGAGTTTTCCGCCGCCGGCGCCCGCTCGTCGCGCGGCCATGTACCAATCGTCGATCTGGCGGTTGCTGATTCCGCATCCCAGCGATCGCTTCAGTTCCCAACCTCGGTGGAGAAGCTCGGCGAAATGATCGAGGTCGCCGGCGCCGGCCAGTGCGTCGCGCATCTCGGCGGCCAGGTCGCGAAGTGACGTCAGCACGTCCATATGATCTTCCGTGATGCTGGTCTGGCGCTCGAGTATGGAGTCGGCGTCGCGAGTTTGGCCAGTGTAGGTCAGGAGAGCCCGCCGCTCGAGCTCTTCGAGCGTCTCGGCGCGGCACGGTACGGGCTCGACGTCGACGCTGTCGTCATTGTTGAAGCGGATAAAGTTCAGCCCGCCGAAGGCGGCGGCATATTGGTCCTGGCGTCCGATTGGTTTGCCGAGGACGTTGATTTCGATGCGGGACGCTTGTTCGGCAAGGAGTTTGGGGCTGACAACCCGGTTGCGGAACCCGTAGAGGGCACCCAGAAGTCCCACGGTGAGACTGCTGCTCGAGCCCATGCCGGTGCCGGCCGGTACGTCGCCGATGGTGGTGATTTCGAGTGGTTCGTCGATTTCAGCGAGGCGCAAGGCTTCGCGCACGAGCTCATGCTGGACTTCGTCGAGCGTGCCGGCGACCTCCGTGCGCGAGTAGCTGACGCGGATCGACGGCTCGAAGCGCCGGTGGACGGTGACATAAATATGATGATTGATCGCCGTGCTGAGCACGGCCCCGTACTGCCGCCGGTAGAACACCGGCAAGTCCGTCCCGCCTCCTGCGAAATTAACCCGGTACGGCGTTTGTGAAATGATCATGGCGCAGCGCTCCCCTGGGTTTAGAAGCGAAAGCTAAGCGACGAGATCTGTCGAGCCCCCCGAGCGCATAACCCATCAAGGTGTAGGGTCCGCCATTGCGGACCGAGTGCGCTTGTTTGACAGGCCAGACAGCGTCCGCCCCGGCACCGCCGAGAACAGAAGACGGTCCGCAATAGCGGAACCTACGATCCAAGATCGCCAAGCCGTTTGATCGCCTCGCGATCCCCCGGGCATTCCGCCAGCACCGCGCACCACTGCACCTTCGCCTCCTCCATGTCCCCGCGCTCCTGTGCCAGGGCTGCGAGATTACGACGGGTGAGGTGACCATAAATCCCCTGATCCAAACTCGCAAACTTCCTTGGCCGCGAAAGCGTCAAGATCCGCCGCCAGCACTGCTCCGCCTCGGTCGGTTCTCCGCTACTACGATGCACAACCGCCTTGCGGAACCACAGTTCGGCATCTTCGAGCGTCGAGCGAGAGCCCCTCCGCGCAGCTCGCCAAGGCCGCCGGGTAATCACGGAGCATCTGGTAAGAACGCGCAATGAGGGCGTACAGCTTGCGGACGATAGAGTCAGTGGGCGCCGAGCCCGCCAGGCTGCGTTTGAGATAGCCGAGCGCCTCATTCCACTCGGTCCGTTCGATCGCGATCGACCCAAGGTTGAACAACGTAAACGGATCATCCGGCCGCTCAGCCAACTCTTCACGCAAGATGCGGCAATCACGCTCAAGCTTCCTGAATCGCAGCGATCGGTCAGAATACCCGGTATGCCGCACCGTGATATCGGTCCATTCCACCGGCACGCCGGCACGTTTCAATGCCGGGAGAATTTGCTCGTGGACGCGGTACGTCCACCTCACGCCTTCGATTAGGGGAAAGAGCCGGATGTGATCGACGACGGTGTCGCCGCCCGCGCCGTCCGGCCCTGGATCGCATGAGCAGCGGACGACATAGGCGGGCATGGTGCCGCCACGCAATAACCGCCCGAACAGCGTCTTTAGCTTCGCACGTTCAGGCGCCTCAATCAGATCGTCGGCATCAAGCCAGAACGCGTAGTCGCCTCTTGCACGAGCCAGCGCCGCATTGCGGGCAGCACCAAAGTCATCCACCCAGACGAAATCAAACACCCGTGCCCCGAACGATCGGGCGATTTCAACCGTGCGATCCTTGCTGCCGGTATCCAGGACAATGGTCTCGTCGAATAGTCCCTTCGCCGACTCCAGGCAATGACCCAGGTTGTGTTCTTCGTTTCTAACGATCATGGTGAGCGACACGCGAGCGAGATTTTGTGGTGAAACGGAAGTGGCTGGCTCTGCGTCACCGTTGGTCGTCGGTCCCGGCAAAGTCCCGTTCAAGGTGACGTGACTGGGTGCATTCCTTGAGCTGTCTGGCTCGGTTCGAGGTTTCCGGGTTCCGGTCGGAAATGGCGCGAGCGAAACTCGGCGACCCGGCGAAACGGCGTCCCCCCATTTGGCGGCGAACCTCGCGGCATTCTCGATGAGCACACGCTCGGCATCGACCCCGTTCCCCACAAACGTCCTGCTGCCATAGTGGTGCACGAACAGGTCATGCGCCACTGCGAGGGCGAAGCCGGCCCGCCTCGCCCGTTCCGCCAGGTCATCGTCATCAAAGAACCCGAGCCCGAACCGCTCATCAAGCCCGCCGATGGCATCATAAACCGCCCGTTTCATGAGCAGGCAGAAGCCCGAGAGCTTCCGCACGGTAGACCACTGTCCGCGATGCTCGTCGCGCCAGCGCCGGGCAAAGACTTTCATCTCTTCGAGGTCGTGGTAAGGTACGTTCTCCACCAATTGCGGAGGGGCGGCATAGTTGGACATCGGCCCGACCAGGCCGATCGTCTCACTCGCTTTCGACGCTTCGTTTTGCTCAACCGGATCTCCCCGTGCCAAATCGATCGTCGCGATGTTCCGGCCTGGGCAAGGATGTGCCTCCGATGGCTGGAACTGGCCCGCATCGGAATTGGCAGTATCAATCTTGGCATCGGGGCTCTCGCCGTTAGAATGCGAGGTTCGGTCACCATCCTCGTTCTCTGAAATAGCAGACAGAGCGACGAGCTGATCCAGCCATCCGTCGGTGACAACAACGTCGTTATTCAGCAGTACCAGGTACTCGCCGCGGGCGTATTGCAGTCCCTGGTTGATTGCTGTGGGAAACCCGCGATTGGTACCGTTGGCAATGAGCGTGACAGGCACGGGCGAGACGTCCTGGACGCCACTCATGTAGTCGGCGGTTCCGTCGGTCGAGCCGTTGTTGATGATGATCAACTCCCAGTTCGGCCCCGTCTGCCGGAACAGCGCACCGATGCACTTGCGAGTAAACTCGAGCTGATTCCAGCAGGGGATGATGACGGACGCGAGTCCGCCGACAGCGGGCGTGCTCATGGTTGGACCTCAGGTGGAACGAGAGCAAAAGCTTTGAACCACGGAACGCACTGACTTACGCGGAAGTGAAGGGGAGCGAAGGCAAAGCGAGCGCGCATTCTTCGTGGGGTCCGCCATCTGCGGACTGGTTCGCTTGTGGGGAGACTCGGAACCAGCATCTCGGTCCGCAGATGCGCAGATGAGCGCAGATCAGATCAAATCAAAATCAGCGTGCTGGAGCGTGAAAGACACGCCGCGACCTTCGATGTGGACCCATCAATCGGAATGCACGCCGGAAGTTGTCTGCGCGAATGCCCGGCTTCCTGTCAGAATCCAATGCCCCATCTTGCTTCTTATCGGCGTCGATCGGCGTCTTCTGCGGACAACTCTTTTCTGCCCATCTTCTTCCGTTTAGCGTCATCTGGACCGTCATCCCTGATCCGAAATCTTCCTCCACAACACCCCTTTCCCATCAATATCCACGATTCGCTCATTCACTCCGTGGTCCCGCCGGTAATCCTCCACCGCCGCCCGGCAGCTCGGCAAGGCCCCATAATCATCAATAATGCAAAACCCTCCCAATGAGAGCCTCGGATAAAACCCGTCAAGCACCTGAATCGTCGATTCATACAGATCCCCATCGAGCCGAAGAATCGCGATCTTCTCGATTGGGGCGGTTGGCACCGTATCCTTAAACCACCCTTTGACCAGCCGAACTTGATCGCTCCAAAGCCCGACCCGCCGAAAGTTTTCCCTCACCTCTTCCAAGCTCACCGCCAACTGCGGAAATCGATGAAGCTGATCGCCTCGATCATTCGGATAAAGCTCTGCATTCGGCGGCGGCAATCCCTCAAACGAATCAAACCCCCAAACCTTGCGGTCGCTTTCGCCGTAAGCCGCCAGCACAGCGGCCATCATGATGCAGGCGCCGCCGCGCCAGATGCCGGTTTCGACCAGCTCGCCTGGCACCCGCTCGCGCAGAGCCGTCTCGCAGCATTCGCGCGAGTGATCGCAGTCGAACGCGGCCGATCATGGTCATGGCCTGCTGCGGCCAGTCCAGACCCAGACTCGCGTTTGCTGATTGAAGACGGGATGCGACCAGGGGTCGATCGCACGATCCTGGTACATCGAGTTCATCAGGATTTCTTGCACCAACTGAAGGTAGCGGTCGACGATTTCTTGCGATTGGTTCATCGGCTGTGAGAACCTCCCAGTAACGAAATTGCAATCCCCGCAAGCATCGCGAGTTTCCGATTACCCAGCGGAACGCCGTCGAGCGACATTACGGAAAATGATCGGCCGGTCGTGCTCGATTGCGACCGCACAAAGTTCCAAAAGGCATTCGAACAGGTTTTCGCCGTTCGCGTTTCGGAAGCAATCGTAAAGCGACCCGGCGCCTCCGCCGTCCTTGGAGGTGCCGCTGCGGGGTTCTCTGGTCTCTTCCGATGGCAATTTGTGAAACTCGGCCGCGATCTCCCGAAGCTCCCGCCGGAACGGCCCGATGTAGTCCAGTGAACACTCGAATGATGTGATGCAGGCGTACGGGTCGTGGAAGCGTTCTTGAGCGGCACGTGCAAAGCGACCCGGCTGCCGTGCTCGCGCTTCCGCGACGCGTTCAAAAGCGATCGTCATCCGTTCCGATGGCAATTCCCGAAACGCGGCCGCGATTTCCTGAAGCTCCCGCTCCAGCTCTCGGACTTCACTCGCCGGGAACCTGTCATCGCTATCCAAAAGGCGCATCAAGGTCGGGTGCCGGCCATCGCCCAAGTTACAGTCGATGGAACTGTGGAAGAACGCCAAATCGCAAAACTCCCCGACATCACATTCAGCCAGTTCCTCCGGCTCCGCACCATCGCCGAAATCCGACGAAAACACGTAGAGGCCATAATCCATTGCAGTTCTCCTTTCACGAAGAGGTATGCAGGGATGATTGGCTGCCTCATTCCAGATCGAACGCTCGGTAATCCGTTGGCTTCCCGAACAATTGCAGGTGCGCCACGATTCAGAACGTGGAAAACCCGCCAGCCTGGTGCCACTCTTGCTGTTCTTGGCATGACGCCATCGCAGTTCGCGCCGAGATCACCATGGAGCGGGCCGACGCTCCTCGGGTTCCGGCCCGCGTATCGATCCGGCGTGCAGTGGTACGGGTTCCGTCCCTTGCACGATTCCGCATCAGGCCGCAGTCGTTCGATCTCGGTGAACGTGGCGATCAGGTGTACTGTGTCATCGCTGTCGCAGCCACGGTAACCAGCTCGACCTTTGGGCCGCCGCCAGCGATCTGTCGCTCAATCAGGCTGCCATCGACCTGTGCCGGCGGCTAGGTCGAGACGTGCCCTGGGTTCGTCGCTGGTCAGAGTCCGCTCGATGGACACGGTGGTAAGGAAACGCGTCCGCAGGCCCAACAGAGAAGAGGCCACCTGTATTGACGCTGCGCGTTGTACCGACGCCAAGCCATCGATTATCGTGCTCAGACGTGCGTCGATTATCGTGATTGCTCTAGCGGCTGAGGAACACGATAAGCAGCCGAGACACCTGAGTTTCAAGGCGCATTGCAGGCCGTGGAGTCGTTCCGCGAAGAGATGGGCGCGACTCTGGAAACGCGGGCTCAGCTAGTCAACGTCATGCTCAAGACGATCGCAGCCAACAGAGCGGAGACCGCCCCAATGGCGCGGAGCCACGAGCGATCAAGACGCGCCCAAACCCCATCGCTTACTTCAGGAGCCGCGCAAGCGAAGAATCGACTACTAGCAAGGAATTCGCGCTGATCACCGCCATTCAGGTCTGACCCCCAGTATGGATCCCCGGGGCAGCGTGGATGCGCGGCGGGTCTACCGTCTTTCGGGCGTGTTGCCGTGCCTATAATTGCGAAACGGGAATTACCCCCAGAAATAACGGCGGAGCCAAACCACAAGAACAAAAAGGACGAACGAGATTCCGCTACACGTCAACAGCGTAACCCTTAACGAGTACTTGTCCGACAGGTAGTCGCGAATATTTAGTCGTTTGAATCTAACTGGAAAGAGCACTTGGCGGTGCCAGAATGGGTCGAGGACGTAATACCACGGCGAGGACGACAACAGTTGAAACTGGTACGTTCTCCCCGCACATAAGATAACTAAGACGGCCGCAATCGGAGAGTGCGGTGATTCGTATATCACGGCATCGAGGATATCTTTGTAGAGAAGGGTCCAATTTCCGCATTCGATTGCACTGTCGGTCAGGCACAGTTCACCACGAAAGGCAAAGAGCCAACGGTGAGTGAAGCGGACTCGATCACCTTCGGTATCCAGTGCTCTACACGAACATCTGTACGAAATACCGTTCATGATATCACCCCGCTAATAGCATCGTCAGAACAAGTAGTGTTATCCAAATCTGAGCCTGCATGTAACCCACGACCTCCTGTTGGTCCGAGGTGAGCCCCGACGTAGGTGTCATGATGCCGCCTATGGCAGTCCCAATAGCCCGCCTAAAGGGCGCCGAATACGACGCCAGCGACAATCGCCATGACGGGCGCTGCGAAAACTATGCAGGCGGCACCGCCTACAAATCCAAGAAGTACTGCACCGCCCCATTGTCCGCCCGCGCTGCCACGCTCACTCCAGAGCCCGCTCGGGTCTGTTGCACCGGGAGAATCGTTCTTCGCGTATCGATAAAGGTTCGTATCCCCAGCCTTAAACTTGGTAGGATCCTGGCTCAGAAACCTTCCTATCGCGGAAATGAAATCTCTCGCGTGGTCGTAATACACCCCGGCGATCGAATCCAATTCCATTCCCCCAAATCCAAATCTGTCACCATTCGCCAGGCTTGTTTCCGAAAGAACACCCCCGAAACTGTTGTATACGATGTGATCGAATTCCGCCGACGCGTGGGGCCGGTTCAGCTCTCGGCCCGATTACCATCGATTCGACAACGCGGATTCAAGGAAGATGAAGCGATTAGTCAGAACAGCGGGAAGTCAGACATCCACCCTCTGGAGTGGATTCCGCGTGAAGCCAGCCTCTCATGAGTCGCACTGTTTCGCGTCACGCGATTGCTGGGTACCCCGCGGCAGACGCTGCGCACAGCAGGTACTTTACCACGCTCGGCCAGCGAGCGTATGCGCTCGGGCAGATCGCCAGCGCTTGCACTCGTCGGTTGCTACGAACCGCTCGATATTGACGGCCTTGCTTCGTCGCTCGCCGCGCCGGCGAATGGAACGACGCCGACCGGCCTCGAATCCGATCGAATTCAGCATCTACCGCTGCGACCAGCGCTAGCGAGCGAGCCGCTTACCTACAGAAACGCGAATTGCGCGGCCGCCTTCCCCTGAAACCACTGCCGCGAGCAACGTGGCGCCGCGCGAGCGAGCGACGTTGCTCGACCTGCTGCCTGCTTGAACATGCGGCCAAACTCGCGCACCGTGTCGACCCAGTTCGATCGATCCACACCGAGCCGGTCCAAGATCGGAGCCAGGTCCTCAGGGACTGCCCCACGCTTGTCCCGACGCAGTTCACGGCCCGTCCAGTCGAGCAGCATCACGTATTTTCTGGTCTCGATCGGCAGAAACCCTTGATCCGACGCCCGCGCAGGGAGCGGCCGTTCTAACACCGCCTGGAGCGGCACGCCCGAGACCGCACCAGAAGCACCAGCACCTGCCCGACTCTCCTCGGCAGCGACACGGTCGCTCGCGATCAGTTCGTGCGGCACAGCAGTGTCCGATGGCGTGGCGGGCGAGCCATCGGCCTCTCCGGCGCTGGGAACAACGTCAGTCTCCCTCAACGTCAGTTCGCAAAGCCAGCCATCCGGACGATCAAAACTGTCGGGCGAGCTCTCATCGCGCGATGAATGCAGCGCACCCGGAGTTCCGGCCAGGCTCTGAATGCGGTCAAATCCCGACGTGAATTGCGATTCCTCCGGCGTACTGGCGATTCCGGCCCGAATCGGGTTGAGATCGACGTAGACGCTGTACGCCAGGAGTGCAGCCTCATCGAGCAACGGTTGCGACTTGAAACGACCGGCCCAGAATCTACCGGCCGAGCCATCCTCGCGATTGGCTGCGCGGGCGACCCACTCGCACAAGCACCTCATGAACCACGACAGACTCGACAGACGGTTGCGCAGGGTCGCCAGCCTGTCTGCGTTGGCCATCAGCATCGCAACGTCGTTGTCGTCGGGCTCCGCCAGCTCGCCGGTAGTATCGTCACGTTGCGGGAAGAGCTTGCGCCAGCGGAGTGCGACTTCGGCGTCGGTCCACTGCTCAACACAGTCGGGTCGATTGCGGAGCACGAGATGCAGGTGGTTGCTCATAATGGCATAACCGCACACGTCAATGCCGAAGAGCCCAGCGAGGGCGCGTAGCCGATCGAGAATCCAGGCCTTACGGTGAGAGTAGTCACGACCCGAGTAGGAGTCGGTGCCGCAAAGAAAGGCTCTGCGGACGCAACGAGCGATGCAGTGATACACACCGATGCACTCCTCGTGGACGATGTCGCGGTGCGCAGAGGCAGGCACTGAAGGCTCCCTCACCAGGCAGGTGCAGCAGGTCAGCGAAAGTATTCACCCGAACAGTAATAGACAAAAATACCAATAGTGGAGCGAGTGTCAAGAGTGTCGGGAAAAGAACTCGAAAGCAAAGCCGGTTTGCACGGAGCGAACGAGCGCTGAGTTCTCAGGACGAGCGGTTGGGTGTCTGCCTCGACGCCCTTCGGAGCCCGCTTCAGAGAATGGGTGTCTGGCTTCCCTGGCTTCCCCGACTGGACTGGCCGGGAGTTGCGTCGGGACAAGCGTGGGGCGATCCCTGAAGACCTGGCTCCGATCTTGGACCGGCTCGGTGTGGATCGATCGAACTGGGTCGAGACGGTGCGCGAGTTTGGCCGCATGTTCAAGCAGGCTGCAGGTCGAGTGCGCTCGCTCGTGCACGCGGCGCAGCGTTGCTCGCGGCAGTGGTTTCAGGGGAAGGCTGCCGCACGGGCTGCGTTTCTGTAAGTAATCTGGTCGCTCGCTCGAGAGCCCTGGATGGAGTGTCAGACGCAGAGTTCGATTGACTTGAGGCCAGCTAACGTCGTTGGCGTGGACGGTGCGGCAAGCGACGAAGTACCGCTGTCCGTATTGCACGGCGAGCGGCAACTGACGGTGCAAACGCCGGCGACGAAGTGGCGTGGGATTGTTCACTGTGGTGTCAGGGCGCGTATGACGCGCGGCATCGGCCGCGACGGTAGAGCAGGCGCGGAGCTTGGACCGGTGCGCCGCGTGACGTGCGCCTGGCATCCGACTAAACTGGCTCCAGAGGGTGGGTGTCTCGCTTCCCTCCCGTCCCGTGGCTCCAGAGGGTGGGTGTCTCGCTTCCCTTGCCGAAATCCGACGAGAACACGTAGAGGTCGCAGCCACGGTAACCAACTTGACCTTTGGGCCGCCGCCGATCAACCGCTCTATCGGGCTGCCGTCGACCTGTGCCAGCGGCCAGCTCGAGACGTGCCCTGGGTTCGTCGCTGGTGGAAGCCCGCTCGACGGACATGGGGGGCAAGGCAACGCGTCTGCAGGCCCAACAGAGAAGAGGCCACCGGTATTCAAGCTGCTTGTCTTAGCGAGGCCAGACCATCGAATATCGTGCTCAGACAGCGTCGATTATCGTGATCGCTCTCAGGTGGGCCTCAACCATGACACGCTCGAACGCCTCAAAGTCGGACTCCTTGCGGAACATATGCATCCTGCCGACGGATCGGTTCAGGACGTGATAGACAAAGCCCCCAGGCGCTACTCTCCCTGTTCCTGGCATGACAACATCTGCTAACAGAACTGAGGACTTCCGTCAATACTGATCGCGTCCCAGTTTCCGTCCCGTCCCAGTTTCCGTCCCACGAGCACATCGGTCCGCAAACTGTTGTCTCGTTGCCAACTGACTCGGGATCGGATTGCGACAACGCAGCTCGGTCGCAACGAGTGGTGGCTTCCGGACCTGGTTTGCGCGCTCACGATGTCAGCAAACAAGTTGCGGGATTGGGCGCTCCGTGGCTGGGTTCGTGCGCGGGCAGGTCTCGCCGCGCGGTCTCTGGGCGGTCTGGGCCGATCGGCGCTAGCAACAGCGGTTACGGAAGCTTCGGGCCGGCTCCAGACGGGGAACTCGTCCCAAAGCACCGCCGCCGCGTGCCAAGGCGATCCGTCCATGATTCGTGATCGAATGTCGTGATTCTTGATTCCATCAATTCCCCCGAGGAATTGATGGAATCAAGGCTTTGTGACAAAGGAGGCAGTATGCCGCGCAGATCCGGATCTGTGGGGGGCCTGGGTGGGTGACCACCCAGGTCTACCCGGCCCGAGGATAGTTACCGCCGCCATCGCACTGGAGAACGAACGGCCAATCGATGTCTTCCGGAAAGGCGAACTGGCCGAGGCATTCCCTGGTGACCGGCCAGTCCGCCGGAGGGACACCAACAACCTCGAACAGGCCCTGGTAAGCGACCTCCCGCACGTTCGGGGGTACTTCAGTAGCCCGAACGACGGAGCCAAGAAATCGGAGGCACTCCCGCTTGCCCGTATTCGCATGCCACTCGATATATCGGCGAAGGGCGGTGATTCTCACGCCAATATGGGAATCGGAATCGACGAGCCTCATCAGCTCAGAGCAGAAGACCGAGTGGTCTCCGATCCGATCGGCGGCAACTCGAATCGCGCGAATCCTCTTAGCTGGATCGGCATCGACGAAATTCTCTTTGGTTGATTCCCAATCGGCTTCGTCCGCGCGAGCGCCGCCGCCCTCTTCGTAGAAATCACGCTCGCACTTCGAACGTAGGTCCTCGGAATTGAGCGCCGCGATTATAAGGAGAATTCCTGCCATCCACGTTTCAACCAACTGGTCTGTCAGCGCGGACGGTGCAACAGAAAATCGCTCGAACAGAGTGCGCGCGATTTGTCTTCGTGGTGTCTCGCGGTCCCCAATTGAGTCGTATACCTCCGATAGCTTCGACCAAGCGCACCCCCGGAGCCAAGCCTCCGTTTCGTCGAACGCCAACCCGATCAGCTTGTCAATGATCGGCTCATTCCAAGTGGAAATTGGCGCGTTTTGGATGAAGGTAAGCGACATTGACCTTGACAGGCTAGGTATTCGGTGTCGAAGCTCGTGCCACTCCCTGAGATCCTTCTGAATCTGATCCTTGAGGAACCGAAATGGGCTGTTCCGGTACGACATGGAACGGGGCCTCCGGAGGTTTTGCGTAACGAACGGGTTCGGAAATTGCGTGAGGAAGGAGGTGCGCAATCGCGCGATCCCTGTATGGTTTTCGTCTCGGAAGGCTTGAAGCCGTACCATGCCCAAGTATGAATGATCGATGGACGGTTCGCGCCCGGTGACGAATCGCGGGTTACGGCTCTCCTTCTCCAGTTCCGGGCGCGTACGAACCCGGCGTCCTGACCTCACAGGCGTGCTGCTTGCGATCGAGGGAACATATTGTGCTTCCACTGGCCGTGATGGTCTCGCCCTGGAGCGGCGGTCTGTCACTGCGAGAAATATCGGGCCGGCATCCAGGGGTGCACTCGTCGACACAAACGCGGTCATCCCAGACTCAATGCGCCCGAAGATCAAGCTACGGCAGGGAGGTACTTCCGCCCAAGAAGGCAGAGACTGCTGCGGTTGGTAGCGCAGCCACGAGCCAAGGAAGCGTCGGCACGGTATTCTCATGTATGCCCGCGCTCCTGTTGAACTCCAATCGAGCTACGACCGTCTGTCTTGTGCTGATCAAATCACTTTAACGCAACTAACCACTTGCTAGCCAGGGAGAAGTATGTCGATCAGGATCCAGTTCCACTCAATCTCCGCCTGCATCGCAGTGATTGCAATTTGGATAGATTGTAACCGAGCGAGATTCCCGGCTGCCACCCCGGCCGCGTCGCCGGCTACCGGGGAAGGGCTCCCATTCCTCGCGCAACTTGGAAGCCCCTCGCGGTGAGTATTGTGATCGTCTCACGTGCATTTAGAATGCGCTGGAACAACGAAACGATTTCCACCTGTGCGGGTGAAAGCGCCGGTGCTCCGCCGCAAATCGGTGGCAACGTGAGTGCGCCCTCGGCTCCTGCGGCCCCCTGCACTCCCGTCGCTAGGGCGGCTTCCCCAGCTCCGGCCAACCCCTCCACCGCCGCCGCCCCCTCGGCCGCCGTTGCGGCGGCTGCCTCAGCACCGGCTGCCATAGCCCCGTTCCCCGCCATCGCCGCAGTGGTTCCAGCCATCGCAGCTTCGCCCGCACCCGCGGCGGCCATTCCCTCACTAGCCATGACAGCAGCGCCCTCGCCCATGGCGCCGGTCATCGCTGCCATTCCAGCTTCGCCCGCACCCGCGGCGGCCATTCCCTCACCGGCCATGACGGCAGCGCTTTCGCCCATTGCGGTCCCCACCGCCGCCATTCCGGTTTCGCCGGCGGCGGCCGCCACGGCCCCCTCTTCGGCCATCGCCGCCGACGCGGCCCCAAGGCCACCTGCGCCCATTGCCACCATCTGGACGGCCAGCAGCAACCCGGCCGCCGTCAAACAGCCAGCAGCTACGCCGAGCGCACACGCCTGTGTGTTTTGCAGATCGGTGTCCATCTCGTTTGGGTTGGTTAGAAAATGCCAGTAGTCGCTTCCCGACGGCATTGCCAACCCCATGAAATCCATTCCGCTCGGGTCAGTTCCGTCCGTTGCATTGTTGCCTGCGTAAGGATAGAGGTTCGGATCAGCGGCGCCGAAGCCCATTGGGTCTTGAGTTGTGAAACGCCCAGCGCCGGCGCCGTACCACCGTGCGTTGTCGAAGTACTGCCCCGTCGTCGAGTCGTACTCCATACCCGCATACGTAAATCGGTCCCCGTTGCTCGCATTGGTCTCGGTCAGGATATTCCCGAAGCTATCATAAACAACGTGATCCAGTAATGATCCCGACGAACTCACAATGTCCCGCACCGAATCCAGCTTGTCCGTCAAGTACCAAGCCGTTGCTCCGCCAGAACTCGTTCGGGCGAGCAGCTATCGGTGCAACGCACCATTGACCATGCCCGGCCCAGACAGGTAGCGGGTAAGCAGCGTGCCCGATCCGTTGAAATCTGCATACGGCAACGCGTCCGCGCTCTTGCCGTTGTAGACTGTCCAGATCTTCGAGCCGCCATTCCTGAACTCCGATCCGCTGATCCAACGCGTTGTAGGTGTAAGTTGCGATCACCGTCCCGCCCTGCTTCACTTCGGTCAAGCGATTGCGATAATCATACGTATAAGTCGTGATGGTGCCGCCGCTGTTGGCGCTGATCATATTGCCACCGCATTGTCATACGTGTAGGTGACGCCCGGCGAGGTCAAGGTTTCGTTCATCACCGTCGTCGAGTACCCGGTCCCGGTTCGGTTGCCGTTGGCGTCGTATGCGTAGGACTCGACCTGAGTTCCGCCTTTGTACACGCTCGTCAGTTCGTTGCCGTTGTCGTACGTGTAAGTATATGTTCCCTCGGCATCGACCATCGGTCGTGACTCGGTTGGCGTTGTCGTAGCTGTAGAGATAGGTCGCCAGCGCCGACCCGCCTGAGACATAATCGGTGATCGTCGTCTGCCTGTCCGCGGCGTCGTACTGATACGTTGTATTGACCTCCGTGCCACTGCCGCCGATCGTGCGCGACTGCGCGGAAATCTGATCATTCGGCGCGTAGCTCGTGACGATCTCTGGGCCGGCCGTGCCGCCGTATGACGTCGTTATCGTGGTTAATCGCTCGCTGGCGTCGTAGACGAAAGTCGTGAGTCCGAGATTGCCCGAGATGTTGTCGCTCAGGCTCGTCAAGTTGTGCAGGGAATCATAGCCCGAGGTCAAGGTCACGCTCGGCTGGCCGGTTCCCGGGCCTGAGGTAGCCGAGGTGATGTTGTTTCCACCCGAGTCGTAGGTGAAGGTCAGCGTGGCATAAGCGTCATCGGCCCCGGTGAGCTCGTGATCCGCATCATACGTGTAGGTAATCTTCTCAGCCGGCGACGACCCAACCCACGTTTCCCCGGTCTGGTTGCCATCCGAATCGTAGGAATAGGTTGTCCGCCGGCCATCGGCATCGGTCGTGTCCGTGAGCTCGCCGTCGTTATCGTAGACATAAGTCACCGTCGCTGAATTCGGCAGGGTCTCGGTCGTGACCCGATCATCAGCATCATAGGCCCATTGAGTTTCGTTGCCGTCCGGATCGGTCAGACTGATTTCCGGCCGGCCGCGTCGTAGGCGATCACGGTCGTTCCGCCGGACACGGGCTGATGATCGTCGTGGCGCAGTTCGAGGGCGTCATATTGCGTGGTCGTGGTCGTGTGTCCCAGGCCGTCGGTCACCGTGATCTGGTTGCCGCCGGAGTCGTACCCATAGACTGTCGCATCTGCCGGAGATCGGCGGTCGTCACCGTGGTCAAGCGATTGATGCTGTCATATGCATACGATGTCGTATTGCTGTTGGCGTCGGTGACCGCGATTTGGTTGCCGACGCCGTCAAGCGTGTAGGTCGTGGTGTCGCCATTGGCGTCGGTTTCCGAGATGAGCCGGTCGTCCTTGTCGAGACGAAAGAGACGAACGTGCCGCCGCCGCTGCCCGGATTAGTATACGTCACTGCCTTGCCGGTCGCCGAATATGAGTACGTCGTCGTATTGCCGAGCGGGTCCGTTTGACGTCGCCACCCAGCCACGATTGTCGTACGTGGTCGTTGTGATGCGACCCAACCGGTCCTCAACCTGGATGACCTCGGAGTCGCCATCGTAGGTCGTCGTGGTGGCCTTACCCAGCGGGTCGATCACGACGATTGGCCGGTCCAGCGCGTCGTAAACCGTGGTCGTGACCCGCCCCATCGGATCCTTGACCGTCACCTGGTTTCCGTCCGAGTCATACCCATCAACGGTTTGAAGTCCGAGTGGGTCGGTCACAGTGGTAAGCCTATTCATCGAATCGTAAGCATAAGTCGTGGTTCGGGCGGCCGAGCCGCTCGGGCGTGGGCTCCTGGTCCTCGATCAGGTTGCCTCCGGAGTCGTAGGTGAGCGTGGTGATGTCGTTCAGTGCATCGGTCGACCCGGTCTCCCGGTCCATCGCATCGAAGCTAAATGTCGTGGCGTTTCCTGCCTCATCGACAGACTTGATGACGTCGCCCTGCGAGTCGTAGCTGTACAGATTCGTCGTCCCATCGGGGAACTGGACCGTCGTCAGCCGGTCTTGATTATCATACAAATATGTCGTTGTGTAATCGTCGGAGTCGATAACCGTTTGAACCTGCCCCGTCGAGGTGTACGTCATCGTCGTCAGGTCGGTCAGGGCATCCTCAATGACCGTGATGTTCCTGCAGCTCCAGGTATAAGTTGTCGTATTCCCGTCGGCGTTCGTGAACGTAAGCGGCTCGGAATCGGAATTGTAGGTGTAGCTCTCTTTGTTCCCATCTTCGTAGATGATGGTGCCGACGTTGCCTTTTGAATCATAGCCATACTGCGTGTTGCGGTTTGCCTGGTCCACTGTGATCGTCGGCAGGCCGTTGGAATTGTTGTCGAAGAGCTGCACATTGCCCAGCGGGTCAATGATATTGCCAGGCTGGCCCAAGCCCATCCAATCGGGCTGGATGGTGGTCAGGTTGCCATTGGGGCTCGTGTACGTGCTGCCGGCGACCGCGAGAAGCGTGGATGGCGCAGGGCTGCCCGACGTGCCGCTGTTCGTCCAGCCTGATTCCTGATCGTTGCTGAAGTCTTCGGTGGTGCTGTCCGGCCGATTGATCGAACTCACGCGTCCGGCCGAGTCGTAATTGACGGTGACGGTGCTGCTCCTGGGGTCGGTGATCTGTGTCAACTGAGCACCCGACGCGTAACCGTAGTTCCATGTTGAGCCGTCTGGCAGTTCGGCCTCGGTCAAATTGCCCCCAGAAACAGTGAAGGTGGTACGGCGGCTCGCCGGGTCTTCGATACTCTGGAGGTAACCGCCGCTGTAGGTAAATGTCGTATCGTTGCCGAGGTAATCTTCGATCGAGGTCAGGTTGCCCCCGCTGTATGAGAACGTGGTGTGATTGCTGCTTAAATCGATCGCGGCGGTCTCTTGGCCGCTGGAATTGAACTTGATTTGCGTGCCATCGGTCAGGGTGCGGGTCCAGCCACCCCCCGAGTTGCTGACCAGGGTCGAGAACTCACCGGCCGGGTCGGTGTAGCCGCCGCCGCTGCCACCGCTCGCGAACCAGAGCGAACGCCCGTCATCGCCCAGGTCGAGGATCACGCCGCCTGTTGCGGTCGTGATGTGCTCCAGACCGTCGAGCGTCCAGCCGGCGCCGAAGGCGTTGCTGGAGTAGTTGAGCAGATTGGTACCGCCGCTATACGTCAGGGTTGCCACGCCTGACCCGATATCCACCACTTGGGCCGAGTAGGTGTAGCGGCCGGTACTGAGTGCCGTTGCGTTGGTGGCCTGGAGATTGATCTGTTGGACATCTCCCGTGTTCAGGGTTGAGGACCCAGTGGATGTGTTGTAGTAATAGGTCGTGAGAGGCGTGCCGCCGTTAAAAGTGAGTTGGGCGCTTACCTGGCTTGGCACCGTGGCGGGCATCGTGTTCTCGACGGTAATGATGGGCTCGGGATTGGCTGTGACCGAGTCATACACTAGGGAGAGCGCGGGAACGTTCGGGTTGTAGCTGGGCAAGTCGATCTCGGTATCGAGCGAGCCGCTATTGGCATCGACGGTGGCATAATCGCTGGAAAATGATGGCGAGGAATCGAGCTGCTGGCTGGGCGCCAGCGAAGTCGCCCAAGTGTCGTCGGTGCCACCGCCCGAGGAGCCTGCCACGGAGCCCGGTGGGAACCAGAAATCGTACGTGTACGTCAGCGTTTGGGAGCTGGTGTCGGTCACACTGAGCGTCACGGAAGTGACGTAGCCGGTCGCGCTCTCGTTGCTGTTATCCCACCGGAAGTTGAGCTGGTCGGTGCTGGTGCCGGAAATGGAAGTTGCTGGGAGGCCGGTCGTATTCCAACTGTACGAAGATACAGTAGCACCCTGAACCTGCGCGATCAGGTCCATCCAGCCGTCGAGCGTGGCGAGTTGCTCGACGCCCGGGTACAGGACGACGCCGGCCTGGTTATCCAACACATACAAATTGAACGGCTCTGATACGTCCTCGGTCACACCCGAGGCGTTACCGGTCACCGGGTCGGGGGTCGACCCTGGAAGCGGCGTGCTGCCGCCGGACGGTGTGGGCCCCGGGTCGGCATCCGCACCTAACGTGACGCCTACGCCGCCCTGGTTGCTCGCGCCGGAAGCCGCGCCGGCTTGGACCGGCGAATTCTTGGGCACCGGCAGGGCGCCGCCCGCGCCGGGCGAAGCGCTCTCAGTGCCGGTGCTGCTGGCGCCCGCGACAGCCGCCAGCAAAGCCGCTGAAGCGCGCCACTGGCGGCCGGAGTGGATGGCGGCAAGCGCAGCGGCGTGATCGTGCCTCGACGCGCGGTGTTCTGAATTCCTCGCGACGCGCTCGTTCCACCGCGCGGTGCCTGAGCCGGCCCGCCGCCCGGCCCCTTGGTCGGATGCCAGGGCTTCGAGATGCCGTCCGAATCTGCCTGGTTGCCTGTGGGCTTGGCGTTCAAGGTGAGCCAGTCGTTCGAGGAGCCGCTGCTGCCGTGGTTGGCGGATGCACCGACGGTCGACGCCGCGGCCACCGACCCGCGCCACCACCCGCATGGCTCGCGGCGATTGCATCGATCGACTTTAGAAGGTTCGCCGGGATCGCGTAGGGCTTGGGACCGGCGTGGCCTGTCGGCTTCGCCGCTTCCCTGGCGCGTGCGAGCGGGCTCGGCGCGTTGCTTCCGCCGAAGGGGCTCATGAGTCCAAGCTGCACCATCCCCCGGAGAGCGCTGATCGCCAATCCCGTGAAGCTGATCGGCTCGGTGATCGTCGTCCTCGATTCGAGTCGATCAAGGCGATCGACCTTTTTGGCAAGCCGGCGGCGGCGACGCTCGGTGAAGCTCAGGTGCAGGCGACGGAAACTCATGGCGCGCTCCCTGAAATTGGCGCGGGGGCGTTGCCCGGCGCGTGTCGTTCCCCGTTGGGGGCGATGCTGGATGTATGAAGATCGTGGTGCGGCGATGAACTGTGAGCGATCTGATGGCAACGCGAGGCAGTTGAGGAGACGCAAACTATGACAAACCGTGACGCCGGCGGCGGTGGCCGAGTATCTGCGGCTGCGCGGTGCGATTTGGATGCTTTGCAAGCGGCGGTTGGGTTTCGACAACGAGGCTTGGTCAGGTCGCGCGACGGTGCCGGGGACGATGGCTGCGTTCGGCCTTCGATTGTTCGTCGCGTCGGCCGGTACGGCGTGGCTGACCGAATCCCGCCGAAGAGTACTCGAGCGTCGTTATCGTGCCGTAGGGATCCGGATGGCCGTCAATCGTCACGTGCCCCCCTGGCTCGGCCTGCGGTTCCTCAGCGGGCCCCGGCACTCGGCGTGCTCGGGCGCGCTGGTTACTTGGATCTTTTTGCTGATGTCGCTGCTGGTTCATGGTCGTCGCTCCATTGGTCTTAGAACGCTTCTGCGAATTGCAGTCGTGTGCGCGAGAGCCCTCACTCCGGCCCTCTCCCCCAGGGAGAGGGAGCGGAGCATTTCGAAGTCGTAGACACGCTCTTAGCGAGGCAAGGAAGTCCAGTGCATAGGGCGCGGCGTTCCGGCTGGTGGCCGACGTTCGGAGCGGGTCTCCCGACCTCGCCGTCTGCCTGGCTGAAGGTCTCTTAGAGCGGCGAGTTGTACCTCCGGAGTCTGTCTCACGGGGTCTACGATCGTTGTGATTCCCGGGTATGCGTCGTACACATACTCGGTCACCGCATCCGGAGACCGATCTGCCCGCGGTTGCTGGGCGGAATGCCGTGACGGGCGTTGGGCTCGGCCGCCCGGCCTCATTAGTTCGTTTTGCTCTTTGCGTTGCGATTCCGTGGACGTCGCTCCATTGGTCTTAGCGAGGATGTCGAGGGCGTACAGCGCAGTTGCGAATGGCAGCATCGGTGGAATCCGATGGGCCAGCGGAGCTAGTGGCTGTTAGGGACGGCTGCGGCGCATTCTACCCACCGGCAGGTGCGGGGCGCGTGGGCGCTCGTCACATGTCGATAGGTTCGCATCCCGGTCGCATGTCGGCTGGACTGAACCACGGTGGTGCCGGGGACGATGGTTGCGTTTGGCGTTCGTTTGGTCGTCGCTTCGGCCAGGACGGTGCGCGAGAGGGAAATCCGCCATGGAGTAGTGAAACGTCGTGACGTTGCAGAGGGGATCAAAAACGACGTCGGTCAAGGCGTGCCCGAGGGGGTCTCTCTCCGGTTGCTTAGCGGGCCGCGGCACTCGGCGTGCTCGGCCTCGCTGGTTAGTTGAGCCGTTGTGTTCTTGGTCCCGCGAATTCATGGGAGTCGCTCCATTGGCCTTAGTGAGACAAGTGAGTCGAGGGCATCCGGCGCAGTCGCGAATGGCAGCATCGATTGCATACGGTGAGCCCGCAGCGCCGATGACTGTTGGGGTAGCCGCTAGCCAACACTTCCGCAGCCGCACAATTCGTCGCCTCACTCGACACGTAGGCACGATTGCGTTAGCGGCGCACGTCAAGCGCGGTAATCCGATGATGGTGTGGGCAGCGTGTGTGCCGCCCTCAATCCTGCGACACCAGAGAGACTTCCGGTCTCTCTATAATTATATGCGCATCAGAAGAGGCCGAGTGTGACGTGATTCCGGAAAACTTTTTGATTTTCACGTAAATGCCTTCAAGATGTTCCGAGGCCGGCCTGCGCAGGTACTCTCGGAGTTCTGGGCCGACGCGCTGTGGAAACTTTCGTACGCAGTCCGGCTTGATGCCTAGCTCACGTGCAATCGTCGTCGAGGTCTTGAGGTCGATGAACCGTTGCGTAAGGATGCAGCCGTCACGTCTGGACAATCTTTTTGCGAACTGGGCGACGCATGCATGAAATTGTTCATGCTGCTGCATCTGCTCGAGCTCGGCCTCTGGGCCCGGTTCGTGATCGAACAGCACCTCGGCGAAATCCGCGGGCAACGGCCGCTCGTGCCGCCTGGACGGCCGCCGAACGTAGTTCCACAGAAGGTGTGCCGCGATCGAACTGACCCAGCTTTCAAACGTCTTGTGATTCGGATCGAGACAGAACTCAGACCAGTCGTGTAGCACGACTGCCCAGACGTCTTGGACCACGTCATCAACCGCTCCCTTGAGCCGAACGGACACGTCGGACTGCCAGATAGATCTGCGCCTCGCATTCTCGCTGAAACGCCTCCCAGGCGCTGGACTCCGCCGGGGCGCTGACGACTTATCCCCCCTTGCGAGATAAGACTGAACTAGGTTGCACACGTCCTGGCTGATCATGCTTGCACCTATGCTTGAGAACGCGAGGACGATTGACGTTCTAAACCGACGCAGCCCCCTTGCACGCTCGAATGGCGCGAATTCAGGCGCGAAGCCGACGCAGGGTCGCGGTCAAACCGAAGCGTCGGCGAGACAGCAATTCTTATGACTCTGGATGCAGATGCATTATGCTTCGCCGTCGCTTCCAATGGATCTGTCGGACAGCGCGTGGAATTGCGTGGTGCCGTGCGCACACCGATCCGTGGCGTTGCGCGTGCCGGATGAGAAATGCAAGGCGCGCAGAACGGCCCGAGCGGATGAGATCCTCTTAATTCATCATCTGTTTAACAAGGCCCTTGCTGGCACAGTGAGGAAGCGCCAGCCGGGTAAACAACTCCAAGTATCGACCCTTTACCTAGAATCGCCCGGAAAAGCAGACCACGATGATTAAAAGAGCGGAAACAGCTAAATAAACTAACTTCACGGAGATTTCAAGTACGTAGCGAAAAATCTGGATGTGAGCAAAAAAGTGTCTTGCATAGTCATGCTCACACCGTATTATCTGGCTGATTCGGACGCTAGGGACCATGAGATTGGCGGCGACCATCGCGATGTCTCTGAACGCATCAGCGCTCGCTTCAATCGCGCAGTTTCCGCAGAACAGCGTAGGGCACACGGGCGAGAAGAGCCCGCAGTTCCGGCTCGCCGAGCGTCGCCAGCCACGCGTCCGGCGGTTGTTCGGACGTTGATGCAAGGTTTTGTTCGCGCTCCCGCTCAACCTCTTCGCGGGCAGCGTCCCATTCCTTCTGGTAACCGTCCAGCACGCTGCGTTGCCTGATCACAGTCTCCAGCAACTCGATCAGGGCATCGGTGAAGCCGCGCTCGCCGTCATAGCCAAAGATGTGCGCGTGCTCGTGAAGGAAGATGGCCAGGGCCTCGGGAAAGTCGGCGACAAAGGTCTGCTCGGCGAGGAACACCTCGCGCGAGCGGTGTCCGCGTCCCGTTCTTAACTCACCGAGCACCGCGTCGCTGGCAGCAACGCTGTAGGAGAGTTTCCCGCGATCGAACACGGCCAGCACTTCCGGGGCAAGCTCGCGGGTGATTCGCGACAGCACGTGAAGACCGGCGGCCTCCGCTGCGCTGGGCGGTCGTTGCTCTCGCTGCCGTGATTCCTCGGCAGCCTTCGGGCGCAGTTCAGCAAGATGGCTCGCAGCGCTAGTGACTCCGAAGTAGGTAAAATAACCCGGTAGCTCTTCTCTTCCCCCGTCTCGCCATCGCCGCTCCAGCGTCTCCTGTTCCAGGCGGATCACAGGATCGGACACGTGTGGGGATCGGGCGTAATAGCCGTCACCGAAAAGCCGTTGGGTTAGTTCCTTGGGCCAATGCCGGCGGCGGTCTGCCATCTCGGCGAGGAGAGGGTGACCGTGCGCCCACAAATGTTTGGCGAGCCCAAGAATCTCCGCCTGGCCATCGCCGCACCAGTAGCCCATGCCTCCGGCGAAATTCCGGTAGAACAGCTTGAGAAGGGGCTCCCCGAACGCGTTGCGGTCGCGGTCGTGCCGGATCAGCTTCTCGATTGACTCGTACGGCTTATCGATAACGAGGACCACCGGAATGTCGTCGATTCGTCCGCGGCGCAACTTCCGGTAGAAGACGTGTCCGCGATTTCCTGAGTCCGCCGATCGATAGATCGTGAAGCGGCCGTCGTGCGAGGACCATAGCCGGGGTCCGAGCAGCGGGTTGTGCTCATGAAAGAAGTGAGTGAGTCCGGCCTGCATGGCGCGGGCTAGCTTCGACGAACAGCCCCGCAAAACGAGGCGGGTGCCGCTTGTCTCCCGATCGGAGGAATAGAAGTCGTATTCGACGGGGCGGAGCGCCGTTTCGCCAACCGTTTGCGCAGCCAAGCGCAACAGGACGACGTCCCGGCCCGAAATCACGATCGGCGTGACGGCATGATCACGCGGCAGGCAAGTGGCGGCAACTTTGAAGCCCTCGCCGTACTGGCCGACGTCGTTCTCGCCCTTCTCGCTGCCAAGGTAGAATAATCGTTCGAGAGCGACCGGCGTCGGAGCCGTGACGTTGACGTCCGCACCCGTGACGCTCACGCACACTCGGTCGAGCCGATCGCGGTTGGCGTCGAAGAAGTTCTGCATCAGGTCGCGCGCGATGTACTCTTCGTCCCAGTCGACCCCCCAAGCCGTGGTGACTGCGCTGGTCAGCGTGCGTTGTTTCTTGAGTGAGCCCAGTCCCAGGCCCGCAAGAGCGGTCGCGACCTCCAAGCGGGCTGCAACGCGTTTTTCATTGGTGGACAGCATGCTGCTATTATAGCGGGCCTGCAAGCGCACACCTCCGGGCGATAATTTGAGCGTGGATGGAAGCCCCGAGCATCTCTGTGGCTGAAGTTCCCGCATCCGAGTATTTCTCCGTTTGGCCGACGCAGTCGTGTGCCCTCAGTGGTCCGCCGCTCTTCTGCGTCCGTCCCCGAGCCCTTTTCGCCACAACACCCCCTTCCCATCAATATCCACGATTGGCTCATTCACTCCGTGGTCGCGCCGATAATCCTCCACCGCCGCTCGGCAGCTCCGCACGGCCCCATAATCATCAATGATGCAAAACCCTCCCGGTGAAAGCCTCGGATAAAACCCGTCAAGCACCTGGATCGTCGACTCATACAAATCACCATCGAGCCGAAGAATCGCGATCTTCTCAACCTGCGCAGCCGGCAGCGTATCCTTGAACCATCCTTTGACCAGCCGAATTTGATCGCTCCAAAGCCCGACCCGCCGAAAGTTCTCCCTCACGTCTTCCAAGCTCACCGCCAACTGCGGAAATCGATGAAGCTGGTCGCCTCGATCATTCGGATAAAGCTCTGCATTCGGCGGCGGCAGTCCCTCAAACGAATCAAAGCCCCAAACCACACGTTCCCGCTCGTCAAATGCCGCCAAGACGGCGGCCATCATGATGCAGGCTCCGCCGCGCCAGATACCGGTCTCGACGAAGTCGCCCGGAATCCGCTCGCGCAAGACAAGCTCGCAGCATTCGCGAAGTGATCGCAAGCGGAGGCGGCCGATCATCGTAAGTGCTTGCTGTGGCCAATCCAAACCCCGTGCGCGTCTGCCCGCGTCGAACACCGGCTGCGACCACGGATCGATCGCACGATCCTGATAGATCGCGTTGATGAGGATTTCCTGTATCAGGCGAAGGTAGCGATCGGCGATTGCTGGGGATTGGTCCATCGGCGCATGAGGCTCCCTGTAGATGGTTCCCGCACTGTTGGTTCACCTCACGCGCGTGCCGTGGCCTCATTGCACGCGTCGGTTGCTGCGAACCGCTGGATATAAAAGGCGGTGCTTCGTCACTCGCCGCGCCGGCCAATGGAACGACGCTCACCGGCCTCGAATCCAAGTCGAACTCAGCATCTGCCGCTGCGATTCGCGCTGGCGAGCAAGCCGCTCACCTACAGAAAAGTGACTTGCGCGGCCGCCTTCCCGTGAAACCAGCGCCGTGGGCAATGCGGTGCAGCGCGCACAAGCGAAGTCGCTCGACCTGCCGCTTGCTTGAACATGCGACCGATGTCGCGCACCGTGTGCACCAAATTTGACCGATCCACTCTCAGCCGGTCGAGGATTCGAGCCAGGTCTTCAGGGATCGCCGCCCGCTTGTCCCGCCTCCCCGGCCGGTCCGATCGAGCAGCATGATGTACTACTTTCTGGCGGCATAACCACAGAGCTCAACGCCGAAAAGCCCGGCGAGGGCGCGTAGCCGGTCGAGAATCCAGGCCTTTCGGTGCGAGTAATCACGACCCGTGTAGGAGTCGGTGCCGCAAAGAAAGGCTCTGCGGACGCAACGAGCGATGCAGTGATACACACCGATGCGCTCCTCGTGGCTGTCAAGAGCATTGGGAAAAAACTCGAGATCAACGACGGTTTGCTCCGAGCGAACCAGAAGTTCCGATGCCAGTCGCCACTGCTGCCTTTGGGACGAGTCTGCTGGCGACTTTCGGATGGCGGATGCCATCTCCACATCAAATCGGTCGGTGTCTGCCTTCCCCCGACGCGCCCGGTCCTGTTGACGGGCTGGGTGCGATCCGAGGAGAATGGGACATCATAGGTGCTGATCAATGGGGAATTTGCGATGTCCGACAAGAGTCACGCATTCGCCAAACAGGTCGAACAGGTTGTTAACGAATTCGAATCGTCTTTATCCGCGCGGGATTGGACGATGAGACGCGACCCGAAACGCATGAGAGATGAAGCGGGTGACGTTTACTCCGTCCAGTCGCTCACACTGATCAACGGGCCGGTCCGCCTTCTGCTGGACCCGAACGGATATGACATTCCCGGAGCCGAGGGGGCTATCGATCTCTATTTGTTACCGCCTTACGACCCCGTCGCAACGCTCTATCTGGAGGACGGTAAGTGGTATCTTCATTCACCGTTCCCAGCGGCGCTAGGTGCCATCGACGACCCGGCGAAGTGGACTCGTTCGTGTCTCACAAAAGACTCGATTAGTAACACGCTGGGGTCGATCGTCGAACATGCCGTACCTTCTGTCTGAATGGCGAGCCCACATTCAAGAGGTGCTGGGCGAATACAAGGCAGCGAGCTTCGCGGTTTCTATTCTCATAAAGCAGGTTGCAACGGACGCGGGCACGATTATCGGCGAGGCTTGGGTTCGTGAGCACTTGAGTCGTGCCCATGCGAACTTGGAAGGCACGTACATAGTCCGAATGTTTGCCGCGTTCGAGGCGACGCTTCGTTCCTATGATCGTTATGTTTTCAATGACCCAGGGCGCCAGACGGCGGCGGCGGTCATGATTGATCAGCTCGGAAGCAAGAGCCGACTTCGCGTTCGAGCTCAAATTCGAGAAGGCGTTCATCGGGTTCGCAGGATTCGCAATTATTGGGCTCACGATTCGGACGATGACCCGAGACCAATGCCCGTCGATCGCGTGCGAGGGTTGCTTCAAAGCTACTTGGACAGGTTTCCGAACAACTGGGGGTGACACGGCCCTTGTTTCAGGGGAAAGCAGCCGCGCAACAAGCTTTTGTGCAGGCCAGGGGAAAGCCTGATGGGGAAGCCAGGCGCCCACGCGTCTGACTTGGCTCCGCGGAAAGCCAACCGCAGTTAGTCGCGCACCGGCCCGCGTCCACGATTGCCGGAGGGATAAATACTAATCGCGTCCCGGTTTCCGTCCCTACTCCCTGGAACGGCCGGCCCGAACGAAACCCCAAATCCGATTGCATTGCGATCAGACCACCGCCGTTTCGTTCTGGGGCGCCCCCTTAATGAATCGTCATCGACACTTCCGGCGCTGCAGGCACCGGGGCGGCATGGTCGTAAATTAGAGCAAGACCCTTGAATCTGTCCTTGAGTCGAGCTCGAAAGGCTGCCGATGTGCGGGTTCCACTCAAATCGATAAAAGCGAGCTCATGGAATTGAAGCAAGAACGCCGCGCCTTTGTCGGTAACAGAGGTGTCGGCGAGATCGAGATTGGTCAAACCCTTGGCTTGGAGCAAGTCGCTGACAGCTCTATCACTGATTCTCGTCTTGGCTAAATACAACGTCTCTAGATTTGGCAATGCGGCGAGTTGCATTATTCCTTCGTCCCCAACGCTCGTGCCCGAAAGGTCGAGGAACCGCAGCTCAACGCATCGCCGAATTTCACGAAAAGCTGAGTCGCCAACGCGAGCATTTCCGCTTAGATTCAAGGATCGGAGATTTGGCAGAACCTTGACGTGCTCAAGAAGGGCGCCCGTGACGCCCGTGTGACGAATATCCAGGATGATTAGCTGTTGGCAAAGGCGGATCGTTTCGAGGTCGAGATCCTCTACACTGGTGCCCGCCAGCGATAAAGAGTTGAGCTGCTGGCACCGACGCAACCAAGGCGAAGCACGCGGACCGACTCGTGTCCCACCAAGGCCGAGAACTTTCAGCTTCGGCAAGCTCTTTAGCGGGATAAGGCCCTCGTCGGAGATCAGCGTGTTCGAAAGGTCCAAGTAAACGAGGCTCTCGTTCGGCGAGATGTGGCGAATTCCCGCGTCGGTCACCTTGGTGGATGGCAATGACAGCAGCGCGAGTTTGGGCGCCGCCGTAATGTGCACCAGATCATCGTCGGTAACCCTCGTATTTCCAAGCCACAACGACGTGAGCCCCGCACAACGCCTCAACCATGACGCCGCGCGTGGACCCACTCTCGTGTTGGCAAGATCAAGGTGAGTTATCGACTGAAGATGTTTTAGCGCGTCCATACCCTCGTCGGATACGTTATCACCCTTCAAGTCCAACGACGTGAGCGATTTCAGCTGAGCGATGTGACTGAGGCCAGCGTCGCTTATGGTCGTCGACGCCAATGACAACCTCTTGAGATTCACCGCTTTCGCGATACGCAACATGTCATTATCCGTGATCGGTTTGTGATCGAGCGATAGGCTGGTGATGCTTTCCAGTTTTGTCGCCGTACTCGAGGACTTGTCGAGATTTCTTAAAAACGTTAGGACCGCGTCCTCGCGGACCTCCTCATCCTGGCGTATTTGCGCAATAAAAAAACGTGTCGCCGTAACGTAGCTTTGGACTCCGTTTCTAAGCCCCGTTTGAACATCAAGGTCCTCCGCGTTCTGCCCGCCCCAAACGGAAAGTCCCGTAGCCGAGATTTCTGCGCAGCAGTCGCCTCCGCGCAGAGCGGTAAGCCATGCCACGCAGCGTGGTTCCGGTGTACGATCAACACTCGATCGGTCCGACGATTCTGGGTAAGTTGAAACAAACGCGGCCCGGCGAGGTGCACTGAACAGGAGCGGTTCTGTGCCATCGAACGCTCCGGTCAGTTGAGTGCTGAGCGCCGCGACGAAGGCCGATATCCGCCACACGCTGCGGCCGAATAAAAGTCCATCTGAAGCGCCAGTCGGATCGACATTTTTCACGGCATTTTCCCGACCTAGCGGGCCCCACTGGTGCTGTCACAGAGATACCACTTAGCCCATACGTATTCTAATTCGGGAAGAGCCATTCGTCCAGTTGATCGGGGGGCTGGTCCGGCGGCTTTTCTCCGACTCCGAGATCTGTACTCGCGGCTTTCGCTGCAATCGCCTTTAACTTTGCCTGTTGCACCGCAAGCCACGAATGCATACCAATCGAGTAATAGAGCAAATCCTCCGAATTAGCGCAGTTCGCTTTCACGTATTTCTTGACTTCCGCCTGGGCGGCCTTGAGCATCTCAATGGCGCTGAGCTTTGCCTGAAGCATTTGCCGCTTACCATTGTTTAGATAAATCGTGATATCTTTTTGCATAATTTCGGCTTGCAATCGGGCGACTCCGATGGCGGCAGCTTGACTCGCAAGCCCATTTGCCAGCTGTAGATATCCACTCTCTGAAGCCGCTTTCGACTGTTCTATTGAATTCTCGTATTCCTTCTGCAGTTGCTTCTGAACTTCTTGGAGTTCGACTTTAAGCGCTTGGCGTTGCATCTCTTGCTGTGCCGCTGCCACAGCAGCCCCGTTAGCTGCGCCGATGGCCGTTTGGCTCGGTTCCTGGACCGATTCGCTCAAGCCCGAAGTGTCTGTCGAGTTCGACGGACTGTTTTTAGTGTACCTCAGCAAATTGCTGTCCCCAGCCCGGAAACCCAGCGGATCCATCGATGTGAACCGTCCGATGGTCTGTTCATAGGTCCTTGCATCGTCGTAGTAGGAGCTTGTATCCGAGTCGTAATCCATACCCGCAAACTTAAACCGATCCCCATTGCTCGCGTTTGTCTCCGTTAGAATGTTCCCGAAGCTGTCATAGACGATGTGATCGAGCACGGACCCGGAAGAGCTGACAATGTCGCGGACCGAATCGAGCTTGTCCGTCAAGTACCACGCCGTCGTCCCACCCGAGCTGGTGCGGGCGAGTAGCTCGTCGACAACCGCGCCGTTGACCATCCCCGGCCCGGAGACGTAGCGGGTGAGCAGCGTGCCCGAGCCGTTGAAATCCGCATACGGCAACGCGTCCGGATCTGTCCCGTTATAGACGGTCCAGGTCTGTCCGCCGCCACTGTCGTCGATGCCGATGCGTTGATTCAATGCGTTATACGCGTAGGTAGCGACAACGACCCCGCCCGTTTCGACACCGGTCAAGCGATTCCGATAATCATACGTGTAGGTGGTGATGGTGCCGCCGCTGTTCTGCGCTGATCATGTTGCCAGCGGAGTCATACGTGTACGTGACTCCGGGCGAGGTAAGCGTTTCGTTCATCACCGTCGTCGAGTAACCGGTGCCCGTCCTGTTGCCGTTTGAGTCGTAGGAGTACGACTCAACCTGGGTCCCGTTCAGGTCGACGTTAGTGAGCTCGTTCGCATTGTCATAGGTGTAGGTATACGTGCCCTCGGCATCGACCATCGTGGTCACACGGTTGGCGTTGTCGTAGCTGTAGACATAAGTCGCAAGGGCCGATCCGCCTGAGACGTAATCGGTGATCGTCGTTTGCCGGTCAGCAGCATCATAACTGTATGACGTATTGACTGCCGTGCCGCTGCCGCCGATCGTGCGCGACTGCGCCGAGATCTGGTTATCCGGCGCATAGCTCGTTACGATCTGCGGCCCGGCCGTGCCGCCATAAGAAGTCGTGATTGTGGTCAGTCGCTGGCCGGCGTCGTACAGCGTATGTCGTGATCCCGACGTTGCCCGAGATGTTGTCGCGTCACGCTGGTCAGGCTGTGTTGCGGCATTATAGCCCGACGTCAGGGTCACGCTCGGCTGGCCGGTTCCAGGGCCGGAGGTGGCCGAGGTGAGCTCGTTGCCGCCCGAGTCATAGGTGAAGGTCAAGGTGGCATAGGCATCGTCGGCGCCGGTCAGTTCGTTGTCGGCATCGTAGGTGTAGGTGATCTTCTCAGCCGGCGACGAGCCCACCCAGGTTTCACCGGTCTGGTCGCCATCGGCGTCGTAGGAATAGGTCGTCCGCCGGCCATCGGCATCGGTCGTGTCCGTGAGCTCGCCATCGTTGTCGTAAACGTAAGTCACGGTCGCCGAATTGGCAGCGTCAGGGTGGTCACTTCGTCATCAGCGTCGTAGGCCCATTGGGTCTCGTTGCCGTCCGGATCGGTCAGACTGATCTCGCGCCCAGCGGCGTCGTAGGCGATGACCGTCGTCCCACCCGAGACGGCAGTGGTGATCGTGGTGGGCCGATTCAGCGCGTCGTAGAGCGTCGTCGTGGTGTGGCCCAGCCCGTCGGTCACCGTGATCTGGTTGCCACCCGAGTCGTATCCGTAGACCGTGGTGTCTCCCGAGATCGGGGTCGTGACCGTGGTCAAACGATTCATCGAGTCATATGCATACGATGTCGTATGGTCGTTGGCGTCGGTCACGCGCGGTCACGTTTCCCACCCCGTCGTAGACGTAGGTCGTGGTATTGCCGTTTGCGTCGGTCACGGCGATCAGCCGGTCATCTTTGTCATACGTGTACGACCTCGCGTTCCGCCGCCGCTGCCCGGATTGAGTATCGTCGACGTCCATGCCAGTAGCCGTATACGAATACGTAGTTATATTCCCCAACGCCGTCCGTAGACGTCGCCACCCAGCCCCGATTGTCGTAAGTCGTCGTCGTGATCCGCCCCATCGGGTCGACCACCTGGATGACCTCCGAGTCACCGTCGTAGGTCGTGGTCGTGCGATTGCCATTCAGCGGATCGATCACGACGGTGGGCCGATCCAGTGCGTCGAAGATCGTGGTCGTGATCCGCCCCATCGGATCCTTCACCGTCACATTGTTTCCGTCGCCGTCGTATCCATAAATCGTTTGCAGTCCCAATGGAGCCGTCACCGTGGTGAGCCTGTCCATCGAATCATAGGCATAGGTCGTGGTGCGGGCGGTCGCGCCGCTCGGTGTCGGCTCCTGGTCCTCGATCAGGTTGCCTCCGGAGTCGTAGGTGAGCGTGGTGATGTCGTTCAGTGCATCGGTCGACCCGGTCTCCCGATCCATCTTGTCAAAGCTGTATGTCGTGGCATTGCCGGCGTCGTCAACAAATTTGGTCACGTTCGCCCTGCGAGTTGTACGAATAGAGGTTGGTCGTCCCGTCCGGGAACTGCGACCGTGGTCTGGCGGTCTTGGCTGTCGTATAGGTATGTGGTTGTGTAATCGTCGGCGTCAGTTTCTGTCTGGAGCTGGCCGGTTGACGTGTAGGTCATCGTCTCCAGGTTTGTCAGCGCATCCTCGACGACGGTGAGGTTCCCTGCGCTGTACGTATAGCTCGTCGTGTTGCCATCGGCGTTGGTATAGGTGAGCGGCTCGCGAATCGGAGTTATAGGTATAGCTCTCGTCGTTGCCGTCCTCGTAAATGATGCTCGTGACGTTGCCCTTCGAATCGTAGCCGTACTGCGTATTCCGGTTGACCTGGTCGACGGCCACGGTCGGCAGGCCGTTGGAGTTTTGGTCAAAGAGCTGGACGTTGCCCAGCGGGTCGATGATGTTGCCGGCCAGGCCCATGCCCATCCAGTCGGGCTGGATCGTCGTCGTGTTGCCGTTGGGGCTCGTGTAGGTGCTGCCGGCAACCGCGAGAAGCGTGGACGGGGCCGGGCTGCCCGATGTGCCGCTGTTCGTCCAGCCCGCTTCTTGGTCGTTGGTGAAGTCTTCGGTCGTGCTTTCAGGCAAACTGATCGCTCGCCACACGTGAGCCGAGTCGTAGCTGATCGTGACCGAGTTCGACCGCGGGTCAGTGATCTTGGTCAACTGGCCACCGGATGCGTATGTATAGTCCCAAGTGGACCCGTCCGGCAGCTCGGCCTGCGTCAGGTTGCCGCTGGAATTGCGTGAAGGTGGTGAGGCGACTCGCCGGGTCTTCGATACTCTGGAGGTAGCCGCCACTGTAGGTGAGGGTTGTGTTGTTGCCAAGGTAATCCTCGATCGAGGTGAGGTTACCGCCGCTGTTATAGGAAAATGTAGTGTGATTACTATTCAGATCGATCGTGGCCGTCTCGTAGCCGCCGGAATTGAACGTGATCTGAGTGCCATCGGTCAGCGTGTCGGGTCCACCCGCCGCCCGAGTTGCTTCGACCAGGGTCGAGAATTCACCGGCAGGGTCGGTGTAGTGCCGCCGCCGCTGCCGCCGCTCGCGAACCAGAGCGATGCGGCCGTCATCGCCCAGGTCGAGGATCACGCCGCCCGTTTCGGAGTAGATGTGCTCCAGACCCTCGAGCGTCCAGCCGGCGCCGAAGGCGTTGCTGGAGTAGTTGAGCAAATTCGTGCCGCCGCTGTAGGTGAGAGTCGCCACGCCCGAGCCGATATCCACCACCTGCGCCGAATAGGTGTACCGGCCAGTGGCGAGCGATGTCGCATTGGTCGCCTGGAGATTGATCTGCTGCACATCTCCCGTGTTCAACGTGGAGGTGCTCGTTGACGTGTTGTAGTAGTAAGTCGTCAGCGGCGTGCCGCCGTTGAACGTGAGCTGGGCGCTGACCTGGCTCGGCACCGTAGCGGGCATCGTGTTCTCGACGGTAATGATCGGCTCGGGTTTGGCCGTTAGCGAGTCATATGTTAATGCGAGCGCTGGCACGTTCGGGTTGTAGCTGGGCAAGTCGATCTCGGTGTCGAGCGAGCCGCTGATGGCGTCGACCGAGGCGTTGTCGCTGGGAAACGTACGGGCGAAGAGTCAAGTTGCTGGCTCGGTGCCGCCGACGTGGCCCAGGTGGCGTTGGTGCCCCCGCCCGAGGCCGCCTGCCACCGAGCCCGTGAGGGAACCAGAAATCGTACGTGTACGTCAGGGTCTGGGAGCTGGTGTCGGTCACACGTCAGCGTCACGGAAGTCTGGTAACCAAAGCCGGAACGAGTTGTTGTTATCCCACCGGAAGTTGAGCTGGTCGGTGCTGGTGCCCGAAATGGAGGTCGCTGGAAGGCCCGTAGTAGTCCAACTGTACGAAGATACAGTAGCACCCTGAACCTGCGCATCAGGTCCATCCAGCCGTCGAGCGTGGCGAACTGGTCGACGCCGGGGTACAAGACAACACCGGCCTGATTGTCGAGCACGTAAACCTGAACGGCTCCGATGACGTCCGCATCTCGGTCATCGGCGAGGCATTGCCGGTCACCGGGTCGGGAGTCGAGCCAGGGAGCGGCGGCTGCCGCCGGACGGGGTTGGTCCCGGATCGGCATCCGCACTTAACGTCACGCCACCGCCGCCCTGGTTTTTCGTGCCGGAGGCAGCGCCGGCGCCGGATTGGACGAGCGAGATCGTGGGGACGGGCAGGCGCCGCCGGCATGCCGGCTGAAGCGGTCTGACTGCCGGCGCTGCTTGCACCGGCAACAGCGGCCAGCAAAGCCGCTGAAGAGCCGCCACTGGCGGCTAGGTGTGGTTGGCGGCAATCGCAGCGGCGTAATCGTGCCTCGGGCGGCCGGCTGGATGCCTCGTGAAGCGCTGGTTCCACCGCGGGGTGCCTGGGCCGGGCCGCCACCCGGGCCCTTGGCCGGATGCCAAGGCGTCGAGATTCCGCGCAGAGCCTTGACTCGCCTCCGGCGTTGCTCAAGGTGAGCCAATCGTTCGAGGTATCGCTGCCGTCGTGGTGGGCGGCCGAACCCGAGCTTGATGCCGTTCCCGTCGAGCCCGCGCCAGCGAGCGGCCCAGGGCGAGTGCATCGATCGATTTGAGCAGGTTCGCCGGGATCGCGTACGGCTTGGGGCTGGCATCGCCCGCCTTCTTGCGGTTTCGTTGGCAGCGCGTTATCGGGCTAATCGCGCCGGTTGCGTCGGAGCGGGTAATGAATCCGAGCTGCACCAACGGGCTGAGCGCGCTGATTGCCAGCCCCGTGAAGCTGATCGGCTCGGTGATCGTCGTCCTCGATTCGAGACGATCGAGGCGATCGACCTTTTTGGCAAGGCGGTGGCGGCGACGCTCGGTGAAGCTCAGGTGCAGGCGACGGAAACTCATCGCGCGCTCCCTGAAATAGGCGCTGGGGCGTTGCCCGGCGCGTGTCGTTCCCGGTGTTGGGGCCGGATCAGGATGTATGAAGACGCGATGCGAACGATCGAAAGTCAGCAATCGGGTCGAGGACGAAAAACGCGACGGGGACAAGTTGTCAAGCAACAGGACGCCGGTGACGCCGGCGGAATCTTGCAAGTCGTCCGCCCCAGACCGTGCGATGCGCGGATGGGTACTCGGCCGGCGATGTTGGACAAGGCTGCGTGATCAGGCCGACGGACGCGCTCTGGAACGATCGCCGGGTCAGCCTGGCATTTGATGACGTCGTTGAGCGGCGCGTCGAACTTCAGGAGTCAGTCCCACGGGGTCCAGGATCGTCGTGATCCCCGGGTATGCGTCGTACAGGTACTCGATCACGGCATCCGGAGATCGATCTGCCTGCGGTTGCTGAGCGGAATGCCGCGACCGACGTTGGGCTCGGCCGCGCGGCGTCATTCGTTCGTTCTGCTCTCGGTATTGCGATTCCATGGACGTCGCTCCGTTGGACTTAGCGAGACAAGAAAGTCGAGGGCGTACGGCGTGGTTGCGAATGGCAGCATCGGTGGAACCCGATGGGCCAGCGGAGCTAGTGGCTGTTAGGGACGGCTGCGGCGCATTCGACCCACCGGCAGGCGCGGGGCGCGTGGGCGCTCGTCACATGTCGATAGGTTCGCATCCCGGTCGCATGTCGGCTGGACTGAACCACGGTGGTGCCGGGGACGATGGTTGCGTTTGGCGTTCGTTTGGTCATCGCTTCGGCCAGCACGGCGTGGCTGAGCGAAATCCGCCATGGAGTAGTGGAACGTCGTCCTGTTGCCGAGGGGATCGAGAACGACGTCGGTCGTGGCGTGCCCGACGGGGTCTGCCTGCGGTTGCTCAGCAGGCCGCGGCACTCGGCGTGCTCGGCCGCGCCGGTTAGTTGAGCCGTTGTCTTCTTGGTCCCGCGAATTCATGGGAGTCGCTCCATTGGCCTTAGTGAGACAAGTGAGTCGAGGGCATCCGGCGCAGTCGCGAATGGCAGCATCGATTGCATACGGTGAGCCCGCAGCGCCGATGACTGTTGGGGTAGCCGCTAGCCAACATTTCCGCAGCCGCACAATTCGTCGCCTCACTCGACACGTAGGCACGATTGCGTTAGCGGCGCACGTCAAGCGCGGTAATCCGATGATGGTGTGGGCAGCGTGTGTGCCGCCCTCAATCCTGCGACACCAGAGAGACTTCCGGTCTCTCTATAATTATATGCGCATCAGAAGAGGCCGAGTGTGACGTGATTCCGGAAAACTTTTTGATTTTCACGTAAATGCCTTCAAGATGTTCCGAGGCCGGCCGCGCGCAGGTACTCTCGGAGTTCTGGGCCGACGCGCTGTGGAAACTTTCGTACGCAGTCCGGCTTGATGCCTAGCTCACGTGCAATCGTCGTCGAGGTCTTGAGGTCGATGAACCGTTGCGTAAGGATGCAGCCGTCACGTCTGGACAATCTTTTTGCGAACTGGGCGACGCATGCATGAAATTGTTCATGCTGCTGCATCTCCTCGAGCTCGGCCTCTGGGCCCGGTTCGTGATCGAACAGCACCTCGGCGAAATCCGCGGGCAACGGCCGCTCGTGCCGCCTGGACGGCCGCCGAACGTAGTTCCACAGAAGGTGTGCCGCGATCGAACTGACCCAGCTTTCAAACGTCTTGTGATTCGGATCGAGACAGAACTCAGACCAGTCGTGTAGCACGACTGCCCAGACGTCTTGGACCACGTCATCAACCGCTCCCTTGAGCGAACGGACACGTCGGACTGCCAGATAGATCTGCGCCTCGCATTCTCGCTGAAACGCCTCCCAGGCGCTGGACTCCGCCGGGGGCGCTGACGACTTATCCCCCCTTGCGAGATAAGACTGAACTAGGTTGCACACGTCCTGGCTGATCATGCTTGCACCTATGCTTGAGAACGCGAGGACGATTGACGTTCTAAACCGACGCAGCCCCCTTGCACGCTCGAATGGCGCGAATTCAGGCGCGAAGCCGACGCAGGGTCGCGGTCAAACCGAAGCGTCGGCGAGACAGCAATTCTTATGACTCTGGATGCAGATGCATTATGCTTCGCCGTCGCTTCCAATGGATCTGTCGGACAGCGCGTGGAATTGCGTGGTGCCGTGCGCACACCGATCCGTGGCGTTGCACGCGCCGGATGAGAAATGCAAGGCACAGAACGGCCCGAGCGGATGAGATCCTCTTAATTCATCATCTGTTTAACAAGGCCCTTGCTGGCACAGTGAGGAAGCGCCAGCCGGGTAAACAACTCCAAGTATCGACCCTTTACCTAGAATCGCCCGGAAAAGCAGACCACGATGATTAAAAGAGCGGAAACAGCTAAATAAACTAGCTTCACGGAGATTTCAAGTACGTAGCGAAAAATCTGGATGTGAGCAAAAAAGTGTCTTGCATAGTCATGCTCACACCGTATTATCTGGCTGATTCGGACGCTAGGGACCATGAGATTGGCGGCGACCATCGCGATGTCTCTGAACGCATCAGCGCTCGCTTCAATCGCGAAGTTTCCGCAGAACAGCGTAGGGCACACGGGCGAGAAGAGCCCGCAGTTCCGGCTCGCCGAGCGTCGCCAGCCACGCGTCCGGCGGTTGTTCGGACGTTGATGCAAGGTTTTGTTCGCGCTCCCGCTCAACCTCTTCGCGGGCAGCGTCCCATTCCTTCTGGTAACCGTCCAGCACGCTGCGTTGCCTGATCACAGTCTCCAGCAACTCGATCAGGGCATCGGTGAAGCCGCGCTCGCCGTCATAGCCAAAGATGTGCGCGTGCTCGTGAAGGAAGATGGCCAGGGCCTCGGGAAAGTCGGCGACAAAGGTCTGCTCGGCGAGGAACACCTCGCGCGAGCGGTGTCCGCGTCCCGTTCTTAACTCACCGAGCACCGCGTCGCTGGCAGCAACGCTGTAGGAGAGTTTCCCGCGATCGAACACGGCCAGCACTTCCGGGGCAAGCTCGCGGGTGATTCGCGACAGCACGTGAAGACCGGCGGCCTCCGCTGCGCTGGGCGGTCGTTGATAATCCGACGCGCCAGCGAGAAAATGCGCGGGCGAGTACGATCATTAAATATCATCATATCAGCGGCGATCCTGGATAACGAGCGTTCTTCCAACCAATAGAGCACGACGACGCGTTGCTCGCGCTGGGCTGGCAAGCCGGCTGCGAACTTCTGGATGATCTGCCGCAGTTGTCCCACGGATAGCGAGCCAGTCGGCGACCGAGGCGACGAGCTGATTACGCGGATTCCATCCAGCGGTTAGATTCATAGACAAGCTAATCGCGTTCCTGTTTCCCGCCCGTCTGATTGGGCGAGGAGGACGGGGATCGGGAGCTGGTCGTCGATGTGTGGGTTTCCCGGGCTGGTGGAGTCTGGCCAGGTGGGGTAGTTCCGTCACGCAACCGGGGAGCGGCGTGCCACGGAATGCGCGCAAAAGGCGACTTGCGGGCGTTATGACCGGCCTGAGCGGTACAATGCGATCCACTGCTTTTAAATGTGTGCATAAATTATGAATTTTTTGTTGACGGCTGACGCCGGTGTGGTATCATCAGAACGAGGGAAGGGTGTGCGCTTCCTTGCGTTCTTTCTCTTCCCGGCCGTCTCTGGTTCTGTGCTGAACCAGCGGACCGGCCCAACAGCCGGCAAAGGCGCGTGTCTGCGAGTTTTCAACCTTTGATCGTCAGGTCGCGAACATGTCATTTCATTTATTCCCCTTTCAGAGCGTGCCGGCCAGCAAAAGGCCCCGGGCTGAGAACCGCCAGGAAGAGTTGGGAATTTTCTCTAGGGGAGTGCAAAAAAGTGCAAGAAAGTGCAATGAGCGAAGAACCCTGCGAGAATACGAAATTCATACGCTTCGGGCGGAGATCGGCCATCGTCGCCTCTCGCTCCGCTCGCCCCGAGCAGAGTCGAGCGGCGAAAGTATGTCGATCGGCTCGTGGGCGAGCGGCGATTGTCAGGCTGAAGCCTGACCTACTTGCGGGGATTTGACAATTCAGTGCACCGCGAAATGCGCGAAACGAAGCCAATTTTGGAGGACCATGTTCAAGACACAAAGCCAAGAGAGCGTTGAGATTTGAGCGAAAACCGGTGTCCATCGCGGACTTGACAAGGTCAAAAACGAAGCCAATTTCGCCGAAAACGAAGCCAAGTATTGTCAGTTGTCAGTTGTCAGAGGAGGAATCAGGCTGGCGACGTTGGCTTGTCCCATTGGTCGGGGTTAGCCTCGCATCGCTGAGGAGAACGCGTAACTCGCCAGCGCATTCCTCCGCGGAACCGTCGGCGATATCAAAGATGCGGCGAGCGATACGTTCATGGCTCGATTTACACCGATGTACGGATGCTCGAGAATCTCTCCCAGAGTGCCAGATAGTGCCACAATTCGGGGGGGGTATGTCGTCATCAACGGTGTCAGGCCGGCTCTGCAAGTCATGTCAAGATCGAGGGATCGGACGTGGTCCGCGCGTTTTTCCGAGGATCGACAGACTTCGCGCACCATAAGTTAAAAAATCGGTGCCATGAACGGTCGCTCTTGTTCAGTACGTACGAAAGGGAGGGCGGAGGACGCAGGATGGATGTGGCTTCGCAGGAGCGTCGCGCTCCCGGGAAGCGGGCGCGAGTCTCGGACCGTGATTTCGAGAAATACTTCCTTCATGCGCAACAAAATCGGCGTTTGTGCTGATCATTGTTGTAGGGAGGGCAATCGTCTTCCTTTCAGGCCAAAAAGAGGAATGTATGGCGACAACACCAACGCGAGCGATACACCGAGTGTCCTCGGGCTGCTCCCTCAAGGGGAGCCACAGCACGGCGGACCTATCCTTCTCCCTCTTCCCCCCCCGGGAGAGGCTCGGGGTGAGGGTCTTCGTGCCCGCCGACGGTTGTCTCCGCGGCCCGGGGGAGACCTCCTGGTAGCTCGCCAAACCGGTCCCGAAGAGCGCGCGTCAGTGCCACGAATTCCGGACCATCGAGCGCCTCGGCGCGAAGCTCGCCACTGTGCCCTTGCGACTCGAGCCAGCCTTCGACCTCGGCCTTGGTCCACAGCTCCGGCCAGATCGCCGCCAGAGCGTGCCGCAAGCATTTGCGCCGGTGCTGGAAAACGCGGCGGACCAGACCGTGAAATCCCGCTACGTCAACCACGAGCGCTCTCTTCTGAGGATCGGGCCGGATGGCGACGACCGCCGAGTCAACCTGGGGCCGCGGCCAGAACACTGAGGGGGGGAGCGCCCTTTCGATCGACACCTCGGCGAGTGCCTGCACCACGACCGAGACCGCCCCGTAGGCCGGGCTTGCTGGCGCAGCACACAGCCGATCGGCCATCTCCCGTTGAATCGTGACCACCAGGAGCGCCGGGCACAGCGCCGGGTGGACCAGCAGATTTGTGATGAGCGGAGTCGCCACATGATAGGGCAGGTTCGCGACGACCTTGAACTGCCGGTCTTTCCCTGCCTCGAGCGCCTGCCGGACGCTGTCGAGAACAGCCGGGTGGATGGTGTGCTTCCCGGCCAGTGCATCAAGATGAAGCACCCGCACGTTCGGCAACCCGCTGACCGCTTCGGCCGTCAGTCTGGCCATCGCCCGATCGACGTCGACTGCAATCACCGCGCCCCCCTGCGCTGCCAGGAGCGTCGTCAATGCCCCGGCGCCGGATCCCACCTCCAGGATCACGTCCCGGCCAGTCACTTCCGCCGCCGTGACGATCAATTCATGGATATTCAAATCAATCAAGAAATTCTGCCCCAGCCGCCGCTGGGGAGAAATCCCCAGCCCGGCGAACAGCCCGCGCAAATAACTTTGAGTCTGACGAATAGCCGCCATTTCATCCCATCAGTTTCTGCACGTGCTTCGCGAGCATGTCGACCTCGATGTTGACACGGTCTCCCACGGCGCTTGACCCGAGGGTCGTCACGCCCAGCGTGTGGGGAATGAGCATGACGGAAAACCGCGCGGCCTGCACGTCGACCAAGGTGAGGCTGATGCCGTCAATCGCGATCGAGCCCTTGTTGACCATCAGCTTTGTCCAGCTCGGCTCGATATCGAATTCCAGAAACTCCCAGTCTCCCTGCCGGCGCCGTTCTCGCAGGACGGCCGTGGTGTCGACGTGGCCCTGCACGAAGTGGCCGCCCAGCCTGTCCCCCACTTTGAGAGCGCGCTCGAGGTTGACGATGTCGCCCGGCTGCCGGTCGCTCAGGTTCGTTCGATCGAGCGTCTCTGGCCCGGCCTGGATGTCGAATTCCATGCCGGAGAGTCTGACGACGGTGAGGCAGCAGCCGTTAACCGCGATGCTCTCGCCCATGCTAAAAGGGTCAAGAGCCGGTAGATCCGGCCAGACGACCGTGATTCGACGACCGTCGCGCTCGTCGCTCACTCGCTCGACGCGCCCCAGCGATTCGACCAATCCCGTGAACACCTGCGGATCTCCCGGTTTAGCTTGACCTGCACTATGGTAGCAGGGTATGAAGCGGGTTAGAATCGAGCGCTTCGTGTCATTTGACAAATCACAACCCACCAGCGCGGAGATCGACGTCATGACAGGCCACGTGAATCGGCGCGACTTCATGGTCAAGACGGCCGCTGCCACGACCGCCGTGGTGGCCGCGGCTTCGGATGCATCCGCTCTCGCGGCCCCTGGCCGCAGCCGGCTCGCCTTGCCCAAGACCCCGACCGAGCTCGTCACACTCGGCAAGACCGGTATCCAGGTCTCTTTGGTCGGCATGGGAACCGGCAGTATCGGCAGCGGTGGGGCCAGCAACCAGACGCGGCTGGGCGTGGAAGGCTTCAAACGCGTCGTCCGGCATGCGCTCGATCACGGCGTTCGTTTCTTCGACGTTGCCGACCAGTACGGTTCGCACGTCTACCTGCGAGAGGCGCTCAAGGGGGTGCCGCGCGACCAGTACGTGATTCAAACCAAGTCCCACGCCACGAATCTTGCCGATGCCCGCAGCCACCTCGAACGCTACCGGCTGGAGCTCGGGGTCGATTACATCGACATCGTCCTGCTCCACTGCATGACGAAAACGGAGTGGCCTGGCGACCATCAGGGCTCGATGGAATACCTGATGAAGGCCAAGGAAGAAAAGATCATCCGGGCTCATGGCACGAGCTGCCACGGCATGGATCCCTTACGCACGTCGGCCAAGAACCCGTTCGTCGAGGTCGACCTCGCGCGCATCAATCCCGAAGGGAAGGTCATGGACGACAAAAAGCCGGACGAGGTCGCCTCTGTCCTCGAAGAGATGCACAGCGCCGGCAAGGGCGTCATCGGCATGAAGATCCTGGGCGAGGGGCAAATCAACACCCCCGACCGAAAAGACGCGTCGTTGCGTTACGTTCTCGGTCTGGGCACGGTGAACGCCTTCATCATCGGCTTTCAGTCGACCGAACAGGTGGACGACATCCTCAAGCGCACCGCAGATGCCATCGCGTTCCTGAAGGGCTGAGCTCGATCAGCGATCGTGCTTCTGGTGATCGATTTCCGACTGGTGTGGAACGCCGGCTTCGCCACAGGTCACGCATGCCGGACCATGCTCGTTCCCCGTCGCCGCATCAACGTAGGTGGAGATTTGGGGCATCACATAGATCACCCCACCCACCACCATGATCATCGCTAACCAGACCAACGTGTCTCGTACCTGTCGCATGACCAGATCGCCTCCCCCTGACCCACTGGGTGAAGCAAACAGCTAAGGAAATTGCGTCGTTCTCGAAAGATCGCCACGGATTTCGCAGTCTGCTTCGGATGTCACTCTTACCGAACGAACCAATCGATTCATTACTTACCCACTCATGAGCGTACGCTTGCTTGTGCCATTGCGGGCACACCTCGACCCAGCACACAGAGAGAGTGGATTCTCCCTGCGGGTGCCCTTCGTTATTATTCGGGTTGAGACAACCCTTTTCGCGAGATTTACGCGAGGGCTTTACAAGCAAATCCCTTGCCGTTACGGGCTCACCTCCAGTTCGTCCAACACTGGATTATAGGCTCCCTTGCGAAGAATAGGTGATTTTTTACGTTCTGTCTGCACCAAAATCGTCTAATGAATGGAACAGACAAACCCCTTAGGTGTGACGGCGCTGACGCAAAAAAACCACAAGGAGCTCACGTGCCATCTGACGGATCTCTGCGCGCCGGGGATGCCGCTCCCGATTTCTCGCTCGCTGCCGCGACGGGTGAAACGGTCCGTCTCGCGGACTTTCGTGGCCGCTCTGAGGTCGTCCTGTTTTTCTATCCCAAGGACAACACCGCCGTCTGTTCGGCCGAGGCATGTTCGTTCCGCGACAGCTTCCAGGACTTCCAGGACGCCGGTGCCACCGTGATCGGCATCAGCGCCGACTCAGCCGATTCGCACCAGCGATTTGCCGAAAGGCTAGGGCTTCCTTTCCACCTTCTGAGCGATCCCGGCGGGGCCGTCCGTGCCTCTTACCGCGTGCCCAGGACGTTTGGTATCATTCCCGGCCGCACCACGTTCCTGATCGACAAGAAGGGAATCATCCAGCGCGTCTTTACCTCGCAGTTTCAGCCCGCCAAGCACGTCACCGAGGCCCTGGCCGCCCTGAGGAAGCTTCGTGAATGAATGCACCTGTACGTCCGTCATCCGATCTCTATATTCACGGTAGCGCGCCGGACGAGCAGCGCCGGCTTTCGCGACTCAACGACATCCTCCGCCTCTGGCCCGAGCCGGCGGGCCTTATGTTGCTCTGGCACGCCTACGTCCGAAGCTACGACCGGCTGGGAAACGACCCTTACGTCAGGCGCCGATTGGTCTCGCTCCTGCACGACGCCGGTGCCGTCCCTGCTCGAAACAACTGGGTGTTCTTCGGCGGATGTGCGGGAACTTCGGCGTTCGCGATTACCGTCGAGAATCTGGCCAGAATCCTGCTCGGAGCACGCGACGTGATCCTCGCAACCGCCCATCTGCCGGAAAAGGCGTTCGACCAGGCAATCGAAGCCCTGAACGACTGGAGCACCCGGGCCGATGCAGCCATCTGGTTCGCGATGTGCTGGGCTGAAGGCTTCAAACCCACCGTATAGAGGCTCTCTGATGAAGCGATCTCTCTCAGGCGCCACCCGGCTCGTCGTGCTTTTCGTGCTGGCCGCCAGGATCTCAGTCCAAACGGAGGCAAGCGAAGTCAAGCTCGATGGTCGCGTGTTCATCGTTCCGGAGGGCTTCATCATCGAGCGAATTGCGGGCCCACCACTGGTCGAACGGCCGATCACGGCCGCGTTTGATGACCAGGGGCGTCTCTACGTGGCCGACTCGTCCGGGTCCAACGATAACGTCAAGAAACAGCTCGCCGATAAGCCGCACCGGATCATTTGTCTGGAAGACAGCAACGGCGACGGACAATTCGACAAGAAAACCATCTTCGCCGACCGCATGATGTTCCCCGAGGGCACCATGTGGCACGACGGCTCTCTCTACGTCGCTGCGCCACCCTCGATCTGGAAGCTGACCGACTCGGATGGCGACGGCGTGGCCGACAAGCGCGTCGAGTGGTTCCAGGGCAAAACCCTGACCGGCTGTGCCAACGACCTGCACGGTCCTTACCTGGGCCCGGACGGCTGGATCTACTGGTGCAAGGGCGCCTTCGCCGAGCAGACGTACACCCGGCCGGGCAAGCCGCCGTTCGTCACCCGGGCAGCCCATATCTTCCGGTGCCGGCCCGATGGATCGGGCATCGAGCCGATCATGACCGGCGGAATGGACAACCCTGTCGACGTGGTCTTTACCCCGGGTGGCGAACCGATCTTCACCACGACCTTCTTCGTGCACCCCGGCGGCGGCCAGCGCGACGGCCTGGTCCACGCGATTTATGGCGGCATCTACGGCAAGGTCCATGACCCGATCTTGGAGCCCAGCCACAAATGGACGGGCCCTGAAGTCATGCCACCGCTGCTTCACATGGGCCCGGCCGCCCCCTGCGGGCTCACTCGCTACGAGTCCGACCACTTCGGCCCCGCCTACACCGGCAATCTCTTCGCCTGCTACTTCAACCTGCACAAAGTTGGCCGGCACGTACTCGCAAACGCCGGCTCGACGTTCACCACCAAGGACGAAGATTTCGTCTCCAGCCCGGACCTCGACTTTCATCCAACCGACGTGCTCGAAGACGCCGACGGCAGCCTGATCGTCGTCGACACCGGCGGCTGGTACAAGCTGTGCTGCCCGACCTCCCAGCTCCACAAGCCCGACGTGCTCGGAGCGATCTACCGGATCAGACGGAGTGGAACGCCTCGAGTGCTCGATCCTCGGGGAATCGAACTGAGAGCGCGAATGAAGGCTCAGGGGCCTGACTCCCTCACCGAGCTGGTCGCGCTCCTAGACGACCCGCGCCCGAGCGTCCAGCACTTTGCGATCGAATCCCTGGCCGCCCGAAAGGACGCCGCAATCCCGGCTCTTGCCGGCAGACTACGATACAAGACGCCGCCGGCGCAGAGCCTCAATGCTGTATGGACGGCAACTCGCATCGACGATCCCGGAGCACGAGAACTGGTTTGCGCCATGCTGACCGCCCAGGACGAAAGCATTTGCCAGGCTGCGATTCACTCCGCGGGTCTCTGGCGCGATCGAGCAGCCGTGCCCCAGCTCATGGCGCTGCTCAAAGGCAAATCGCTCCACAATCGCCGTGCCGCTGCCCAGGCGCTCGGGCGAATCGGCGAGAAAACTGCCGTGCCCGCGCTCCTGGCCGCCGCGAGCGTTCTCAACGACCGCGCTCTCGAACATTCCCTCACTTTTGCTCTGATCGAGATCGCCGACCCGCAGTCAACGGAGGCTGGTCTCAAGAGCGACGTTCCCCGCGTCGTTCGAACTGCACTCGTAGCAATCGACCAGATGGAAGGGGGCCGGCTCGAACCGGCAAAGGTCGCCGAGTTGCTCGCTTCGGCCGACCCTCCGCTCAAGGAAACCGCATCATGGATCGTGGGCCGCCATCCCGAGTGGGCCGGTGCACTCGCAGGCGCCCTCGGCCGCCGGCTCGACCGGCCCGAGTTGCCGCCCAGCGAACGCCTCGAACTGGAAAAGCAGCTCGGCCGGCTGGCGCAGGCTGCGCCGATCCAGGCACTTCTCGCCGATCGATTGAACGACAACTCCGCTGTGCGCGCCGCCCGTCAAAGTAGCTTGCAAGCCGTGGCCTGGTCCGGGCTCAATGAAAAACAAGTACCGCCAAGCTGGATCTCCGGGCTGGCAACGATCCTGGACCAAAACCCGCCCGATGTCGAGCTCCTGCCGTTTGCAGTGGCGGCCGCACGCGCCTTGCCGCTGGCCCAGGCCCGTGCAGGGCAGCTCCGCGCCCCCCTGCTCCGGATCGCTTCCAGTATCAGGAATACCGACGAGCTCCGCTTGAACGCTCTGGCTGCCGTTCCCGGAGGCTTGAACACTCCCGATGAAACGCTCTTCGGCTATCTACTCGGCAAGCTCCCGCGCACCGAGACGGTCGCGGCCCGAACCACCGCGGCCGACGTTCTGGCACGCGCCAAGCTCAACCCCGAACAACTCAACCGTCTGGCCGAGACCCTGCGCTCGGCCGGTCCCGTCGAAGTCGACCGGCTGCTGGCTGCATTCGAGCAATCGAACAATGGACCGCTCGGCCTCAAAGTCTTGACGGCCCTCTCCGCCTCACCCGCACTTTCCAGCCTGCGGGCCGATTCGATCAAGGCCCATCTGGCTAAGTACCCCGCCGCAGTCCAGAAGCAGATCGAAGCACTCGTGGCCAGGATCAACGTGGATGCCGCCCGGCAAAAGGCCCAGCTCGAGCAGCTCCTGCCCACCTTGGCCACCGGCGATGTTCGTCGAGGCCAGCTTGTCTTCCACAGCGAAAAAGCCGCTTGCTACTCGTGCCACGCCATTGGCTATCGCGGCGGCAACGTCGGCCCCGATTTGACCAGGATCGGTTCGATTCGTTCCGACCGCGACCTGCTCGAAGCCATCGTATTCCCCAGCGCCAGCCTGGTCCGCAGCTTCGAGCCGATCGCCGTGGCCACGAATGACGGCAAGGTTTTTAACGGCCTGCTTCGCGGCGAGACAGCCGACGAACTGCGACTGGCAACCGGTGTGAATCAGGAGGCCCGCATCGCACGCCGCGAGATCGACGAAATCCGCCCCAGCACGATCTCCATCATGCCCGCCGGCCTCAATCAGCAACTGACCCATCAAGAACTGGCAGACCTGGTTGCCTTCCTGAAAGCCTGCAAGTAAGCCGAACGGCATCCCACTTGCGTGCCTGTATCCGGTTCAAGGCGACGACGAAGTGTAACGGCCGGATAGTGTATTTCGGTCCATGCTATATCGCCTGAGCGTAAATCCAGGCGCGCTTTCCAGGCGTTCGGATTCAGGAACGGAGAAAACCCATGCGCAGACGATTAGGAATGATCGGGACGTTCGCCATCGGAATGACCGCCCTCGCTCCCTCCTCAAGCGTTGCAGATGACCAGACAAGGGTCGGAATTCACCCGCTTCAGAGTATCCATGACCTCGAAAGCTCCGCCAAATTGCTCTTCAAGCTGGCCGACACCAATAACGACGGACAGCTTTCTCAGAAAGAAGTAGGCGACGCGGGATTGCTACTCGTCGGTGGCTTCTTTTTCCGGGCAGATACCAATGGCGACGGCGTACTGACCCCCGAAGAAGCCGAGCACGCACAAGACACCCTGTTCGCTCAGCAACCCTTGCTGAAGCTGATTCTGCAGAAAGCCAAGCCGGCCAAGACGTCACAAGCAGATCAAAATCAGACCGCCCTGACGACCAGCGACCCGGCGACAATGGTCAAGCACCTGCTCGCTGATCCGGAACGGATGATCGGCAACCTGCTCGACAGCAACCACGATCATAAGATTGAGTCGACTGAACTGCGGCAGGCCGTCAAGTCGGGGGTGCAAATACTGTTCTCTCTCGCCGACACCAACCAGGACGGCCAGTTGACTCCGTACGAGCTCGCTGCGGCCGTCGGTGGGGTCGCCAAGTCAACCGTCCAGACGGCCTTCCTGGAAGCTGACACGGACCACAACCGCGAGCTCAGCCTGGACGAATACGACAAAGCTCTCGCCGAGCCGGCCCACGCGCTCTTCCGGGTAATCGACGCTGACAACAATAAACAGATCTCGCTCGCTGAGCTCGAGCGCGCCGAGAAAATCTTCGCAGGCCAGATCGTGCGCCTTCGCGTGTCTGAGCCTTCAAACTCGCCGGCACACCAGACTCAGCCCGGACCGAGCGTGTCGACACCGCGCACGCAGGCGGTACCCGCCCCGGCAGAGAGCGTTTCGCCCGCGATAGCTCCCCGTTAACTTGAAGCCACTGCCAAGTGCAGAACGTCGGATCCAAATGGCATCCCGCTTGCAGGAAGTGTCGGTCTCAAGGTGGCCAGGAGGAATGAAGGCCGGATCGCAACGTTCGGTCTACAGGATGCTGCCTGAACGTTACTCCAGGAGGGATTTCCAGGTATTCGGATTCAGGAACGGAGAAGATCCATGCGTAGACAACTCGCGTTAATCGGCACGTTTGCGATCGGTACGGCGGCCCTCGCTCCCACCATGAGTGCCGCCGATGACCGGCCTAAGCCCGGAATCGGCCCGATTCAGAGCATTCAAGACGTGCAAGACACGGCCAAGATGCTCTACAAGTTTGCCGACACCAATAACGACGGACAGATTTCCCAGAAGGAAGCCACCGATGCCGGCAACCTCCTGGTCGGCGGCTTCTTCTTTCGTGCCGATGCCAACGGCGACGGCGTGTTAACCCGTGAAGAAGCCCAGCAAGCGCGCGAAAATCTGTTCGCCCAGCAGCCTCTGCTCAAGCTGGTGCTGGAGAAGGCAAAACCCACATACGCAGCACAGACCAATGTGCCGCAGACCGCCCAGTCCAGCGGCGATAAGGTCACGACCGCCAAGAATCTCGCGGCCAACCCCGCCGGGACGATCGGAAGCTTGCTCGACACCAACCACGACCAGAAAATTCAGGCCTCGGAAGTGCGGCAGGCTGTTCAGACGGGCGTTCAGGCCCTGTTCACCCTCGCTGACACCAACCAGGACGGCCAGTTGACTCCCTACGAGCTCAACGCCGCCGTCGGTGAGGTCGCCAGGTCGACCGTCCAGACGGTCTTCCAGGCAGCCGACACCGATCGCAACGGCGAGCTCAGTCTGGCCGAATACGACAAGGCTCTCGCCGAACCGGCCCACTCGCTGTTCCGCGTGATCGACGCCGACAACAACAACCAGATTTCGCTGGCCGAGCTCGAGCGCGCCGAGCGAATCCTCGCCGACCAGATCTCGCGCCTCCGCGTACCCGAACCGCCGAACTCGCTGTCACACCCCAGCCAGATCGGAGCGAGTGCTTCATCGTCGGGCGCGCAGGTGCTTCCCAGTCCGGCAAGCTCGAGCGCGGTTGCGACTCCTCGGTAACCTTGAAGCATCGGCAGCGCAAGCCGACGGTCGTTTTCCAACCGGGAAACGATCCGGCCAGACACCCTCTTCGCTTTAACAATCCGTTGAGCGAAGAGGGTGTCGTTTTTTTTCCGCTGCGCCCATAATCAGCAAAAAGACTCCCGAGGGACGCCCACATGACCAAACCGAGCACAGGCGATCGGCGCATCGACCGTCTGGCCGAAATCTGCCTCGCCCTGCCCGAGGTCCAGCAGGAGCGGATGGGCGACCACGCTGCCTTTTCGGTCCGGAAGAAGAAGTTCGCATACTACCTCAACAACCATCACGGCGACGGCATCGTTTCCGTCTGCTTCAAGACCGAACGCGGCGAAAACGGGGTCCTCCTGGCAGCCGATCAAACGCGGTTTTACAGCCCTGCCTACATCGGCCCCAGAGGCTGGGTCGGCCTTCGCCTCGATGTCGGCAAGATCGACTGGTCGGAAGTCGCCGATTTCATCACCGACAGCTACCGCCTGACAGCCCCAAAATCCCTGGCCACCCAGATCACAACTGACGACTGACGACTGACGACTGACAACCAAAAACTGACAACTGACAGATGATGAAAATCTCCGCCTTCCCCAAGTGCTTTATCGACCAGATCGCCGGCGATCGCACCATGTCGGTCTTCGACTGGATCGATCAGGCCCGCTCGCTCGATGCCGACGGTCTGGAAATGTACGACGGCTTCTTCACGAGCCTTGAGCCGGCCTATCTCGACCAGGTGGGTGCCGCAATCGCCAGTGCGGGCTTCGCGATGCCCATGCTCTGCTGCTCGCCCGATTTCACGAACCCGGATCGCAGACGCGCGCCGGCGTGCCGTTGATCGCCAGGCAATACTGATCGCGGCGGCGAAGCGGCTGGGAGGCCCGCGCACGGTCTGCCGGGTTCTTTCCGGCCAGCGCTACCCGGAAATCGATCGAAAACAAGGGCTCGAATGGGTCGCCGAATGCATCGATCAGTGCCTTGCCGTCGCCCGTGAGCACGACATCGTGCTCGGGCTCGAAAACCACTACAAGGACAGCTTCTGGAAGTATCCCGAATTCGCCCAGAAGATGGACGTCTTCCTCGAGCTGCTGGAGATGATCCCCGATCGAGATCACTTCGGCGTGCAATATGACCCATCAAACGCCATCGTGGCGGGTGACGACCCGATTGTTCTTTTGCGCGCTGTCGCCGGACGCGTGGTCAGCATGCACGCCAGCGACCGGTATCTGGCCGAAGGAGCGACCCTGGACGACCTGCGGCAGACCGATGGCACGCTCGGTTATTCGCCCAACCTGCGCCATGGAGTCACGGGAAAGGGGCTCAACGACTATCACGCCATCTTCCGAATCCTTGCCGAGCATCGATACCGAGGCTGGATCAGTATCGAAGATGGCATGAACGGCATGGAGGAAATGGCCGAGTCGCTCGCGTTTCTGAGACGCATGTGCGCGACGTACTTCCCAGATTGAGGCGAAAATGGACCGGTTGCGCACGGCACTGGTGGGCTGCGGCAAGGTTGGCCAGACTCACGCCCAGGCCCTCTCCAGCCTTTCCGAATCCGAATTCGTCGCCGTCTGCGACGTCGACGTGAAGCGCGCTCAATCCTTCGCGACTCGGTTTCCTGTTCGGGCTTTTGACGACATCAATCAACTGCTCGCGGAATGCCGCCTCGACGTCCTTTGTATCGCCACGCCCCACCCCCTGCACGCCGGCCCCGCGATTGCGGCCGCCCGCGCCGGCGTTCACGTGCTTGTGGAAAAGCCGCTGGCGGCCAGCCTTTCCGATTCTGACGCCATGCTCGCAGCCGCCCGCGAGGGCAAGGTCAAGCTCGGTGTCATCAGCCAGCGCCGATGGTACGAGCCCGTCAGGCGCATGAAAGACGCGATCGACGCGGGCAAGATCGGCCGCCCGGTGCTGGGCACGTTCACGATGTATAGCTGGCGCGACCCGGCCTACTACCTCTCTGATCCCTGGCGCGGTCGCTGGGACACCGAAGGGGGTGGCGTCCTCGTCAACCAGTCGCCCCACATGCTGGATCTGCTCGTCTGGCTGATGAACGATGACGTCGCCGAGGTCAGCGGCTACTGGGCGAACTTGAACCACCCGAGTGTCGAGGTCGAGGATAGCGCCGTCGCGATCCTTCGCTTTCGCCAGGGTGGCCTGGGCTCGATCGTGGCCAGCCTCTCGCAAAAACCGGGAATACATACCAAGGTGCATATCCACGGATCGTCGGGTGCTTCCGTTGGCGTTGAAACCGACCGCGGTGCCACCTTCATCGCCGGAGTTTCAGCCATCTCGGAGCCACCGCTCAATGACCTGTGGACGATCCCGGGTGAGGAGCTTGATCTCCCGCGGTTCCAGGCCGAAGATCGAGCCCGATTCCACTCGATTGATGCGGCCTCCCACTACCATACACTCCAGATCCACGACTTCCTCCGAGCGGTTATTGAAGATCGGCCGCCGCTCGTTACGGCAGACGATGGCCGTCGCGTCGTGGCCCTCTTCCAGGCAATCTTCCAGTCCAACCGCGAAGGTCGCTCGGTCAAGCTCGCCGTTGATTGACGGGTCTGAGATCGCGTGGCCACGTCCTTTTCACAACATCGCTCCGCCAAGAGACTTGGGAATCGCGGTTTTACGAGCTATGATTGATGATGAGAGGACGTTCGCTTTGTCTCCGCAGCCAGCCTCCTCTGGTGCAAGCTCGACACACGGAAATCGCTGGGCCGGCCTCGATCGAAGAAAACCCCGATGCAAATACTCGTCGTCGACGACCAGAAAACCGTTGGTCTGGCCCTGTGCGGCACGCTCCAATACCTCGGCCACGAGCCCCAGCTCGTCCTGTCGAGCTTCGCGGCGCTGGACCTGGTAGAGAACGGTGATCGCAGGATGGTGATCACCGATTGGATGATGCCGGACATGGACGGTCCCGAGCTTTGCCGCCGGATCCGCACCGCCAAGAGGCATCCGTACACGTACATCCTGATGGTAACGGGCCGGACCGATCGCCTTGATCGATTAGCCGGCCTGAACGCCGGAGCCGATGATTTCCTGACGAAGCCCGTTGATGAGGAAGAGTTGATCGTCCGCCTGGCGATTGCCGGGCGCATCCTGGGCGTTCAGGCCGAGCTGGAGGCCAAGAACGCTCGTCTCGAAGAAATGGCGAAGCTCGATCCGCTCACCGGACTCGCCAATCGCCGCATGCTGGCTGAGGGCATTGAGGCCGTGATCTCCGGCGGCGAGGTGGCTGCGCCGTTGTCGGTGCTGGCGATCGACGTCGACCATTTCAAATCCTACAACGACGAATTCGGCCATCTGGCGGGCGACGAGGTGCTCAGAATCGTCGCGGCCACCCTGCGGGCGAACACACGCTCGGGCGACCTGGTGGCTCGCTACGGCGGCGAGGAGTTCATCGTGCTCTTGCCCGGGGTCGATGCCGGGGTGGCCGAAAAGATCGCCGAAGCCCTTCGCATGGCCATCGAATCGCAAGATTGGCCCAATCGGCGTGTGACCGCCAGCTTCGGCATCGGCACGGCCTGGAATGCCACCGGTCTCACCGACATTTCCACGCTCTTGAACGCCGCGGATGCCGCCCTCTATCAATCCAAAAACTCCGGGCGCAATCGCGTCACGCACGCTGCGCACAGCGATCTCACAGCTCGCCTTTTATCCCCAGTTCATGGAAATAATGCTGCACCTTGTCCTGATTCTCGAGCAGCCAATCAATCGACGGCTCATGCCGCATCGCCTTGCCGATGACCTTCGAAGTCGCCTCGCGATGGACATCAAACAGAGCCTTGTGGTCCACCTCGTCAACTTCAGTGACTGACGGGTCCAGCCACACCGAGTAGATGATTCCGATGTCGTTCACCTTATCCTTGGGAATGACCCCGCTGCGCACCGCGTCGAGCACGCCGTGAGCAATCGCCGCCTGGACAGTCCCCATCAAAATGTTGGTGTACTTGGCGCTCTTCACGGTCACCTTGCTCACCATAACGGTCGCCGGCCGCACCTGGACGTCGCTGGCCAGGATGGCGAAAACCCGTGTGTGGCCCTTCACCTGGTCGCCGATCAAATGGCCGAGTGCCATCCCCACCGGCCCGTCCAGCTCGCCGATGACCACCTCCGGCTCGGCGCAAAGGTAATCGGCTGAACCTTCAACGAGGGCTTCGCCCGTTCGCAACACAATCCGATCGCTCATCGTCGCTCCTCAAAATTCCACCAGATTTGGCATGGATTGGATTAACCGCTCGATTGTCGGCCATGATCACGACTCTTACAATCGCTGATCCAGCCAAGAACGCACTCCAGCCGCGCCACAGGGTCCTTGCTGGGCCGACGCGTTCCTCCTACTATTGTGCTAAGATTTCGTGAGCAACACGTGCAGTTCAAATGAACAGTCATGATACGGTGACCGAGCAGTTCGGCGATCGATCAGAACCCGAGAGGTTGAAGTGGTCGTTCAGAATCGTCCGGCAGGTCTAAAATTCAAGCCGTTTGACCTGGGTGCAAGTGCCCCATGGCTTCAGCGACAGATTCAGCTCCAGCGACAGCGCAGCGCCGGCCCGGCCGCGCCGGCTTGAGCGCCCGCGAGCTGCTCTTGGTGGAGCGAATCAAGCGGCTCAAAAGAGAATCGGGCACGCACTCCCCCAGCGCGTGGACTCTCGCCAAGCTCATTCCGGAGCTCCGGCTCAAAGTTGACGCGTGTTTTCTCTCCAACCCTTACGCCACCAAGCTCTTCTTGATGCACTTCCACCGCGAAGTGATTCGCCCCAAGAAGCTTCGGGCGCTCCTCGAGCTATACCCGTCTCAAAACCGGGTCATCGCCGCCAAGCTGGGCCGGGTGCTCGACATCGCTCCCGAATCGATTTTCGTCGGCAATGGGGCCGCTGAGATTATCCAGGCGATCCTCCACCGATTCACCCAGACCAAGCTCCTCGTCAATCTGCCCACGTTCTCACCTTACTACGAATTCACGCGCCCCGACACCCAGGTCATCTATAACCTGCTGCGCAAGGAAGACAACTTTCGGTTCGACCCCGAGGCCTATGTCAAGCTGGTCGAGCGCGAACGGCCCGACACGGTCGTACTGATCAATCCCAATAACCCCGACGGCGGCTACGTCCCGCACACAACCATGCGCCGGCTGCTCGAGCAGCTGCGCTCTGTCCCCAATGTGATCGTCGATGAGAGCTTCATTCACTTCGCCAGCGAGGGAAACGACTTTACCATCCGCAGTCTGGCCGACTATGCCGGCCGCTTCCCGAACTTGACCGTCGTCAAGAGCATGTCCAAGGACTTCGGGGTCGCGGGCATTCGCGCCGGTTATGCTGTGATGGCGCCCAATCGCGTGCAGGCCCTCCTCGAAAACGGCTACCTGTGGAACTCATCCGGTCTCGCCGAGTATTTCTTCGACCTGTATTCCCGTGCCGACTTCCAGATGCAGTACGAACGCGAACGCGTCCGCTTCATCCGCAACACGCATCGCTTCTTCGAAGCCCTGGCCAAGATCGATGGCCTGAAAGTCTATCCCTCTTTCGCCAACTTCGCCTTGGTCGAGCTGGGTGCCGGCTTGAACGCCGAAGACCTGGTCTGCCGTCTGCTCATCCGCCGCGGAATCTACACGCGAACCTGTGACGACAAGAAAGGCCTCGAAGCCGGCAAGTTCGTCCGCATCGCGGCCCGCAACCGAATCGAAAACGCCTACATCATCCGCTCGCTCCGCCACCTGATCGGATGAGCGTCACTTCGGTTTCGCGCCTGCGAGCGGCACCTGATCGCGCGATGCAAGGTACGCAAACAAGTCGCGAATTTCCTGGTCGGAAAGCACCTCGAGCTGTCCCTCCGGCATCATCGACGCGGATGACGGCTTGATCGCCTCGATGTCCTCGCGCGGCACGACAATCCGCTCGTTCGCCGTTTGAATCACGAGCGAAACCTCGTTCTGCTCGCGAACGATTCCCGCGATCAGCCGGCCATCCGTGGTGGCCACGTTCGTGACCGTATAATCCCGGCTCACCGCGGCACTGGGGTCGAGTACGTTCTCCAGGATGTAGTCCGCGTTGGCGCGATCGGAGCCGGTCAAATCCGGTCCGACATCGCCGCCCGCATCGTAAAGCTTGTGGCAGGCGAGGCAAGTGCGGTTGAAAACGGCCCGCCCTCGTCCCAGGTCGGCCGGATGATCCGCAGTCGTTGCCAGCAATGACTTGTACTTCGCCAGGAGACCAGCTTTCGCTTTCGAGGTCGGCTGCACCTTGCCCCAGACCTTCTCGAGCTGCTCGTTCAACTGTCGGTCCCCAAAGGCCTGCAACTGACGGGCGATCGACACGCTCACGTCGCGCCGGGGATCTGCCCGCGCCCGAGCGCGCCCAGCAACGCTTTCGCCCACGCCGGCCTCGCCGCCAGAGTTGCGATCGCATCCTCCCGCTCCGCCGGAGAGTATTCACCATAACGTCGCAGAATGATCTCCGGCGTGGCCGGATCGTCGTAAGCCGCCAGCGACCGCAGCGCCAGTCCGCGCAGTGCCTGATCACCAGTCAGAGCTTGAAGGTCAGCCGCGAGCTTCGGTACGTGGCGCTCGACCAGTGCCGCGAGCATCCGGCTGCGCTCCGGCGCCGGTGTCGTCGGATCCAATGCCGTTCTCCGCAGCACGTTGATGGCCTTCGGCTCGCCGAAGTCCAGACCCAGCAAAAGTGCTTGCTCGATCAATTCGAGGTCGCGCCGGCTCACCAGTTCCGCAAAAGCCTGACTCCAACCTTGCGGCGCACCACGTGTTTGCGGCCTCGCAAGGCCTCTCGGGTGCCGCTCAGTACATCGCGGCCAGCGAGGTCTCCCGCGCTCGTGACCATCGACACGACCGCCGCCAGGCCCTCGGCCGGCTCAGCCGAGACCGCGCGGCGCGCGATATATCGGCGCACGGCCGGAATCTGGCTGTTCTTCGCCAGGGTCAGGGCCCTCGCTCGATCCGCCACCGCGAGCGGCTCGACTCCATACCAGATCATCAAGCCCAGCGATCGGTCGCCGGCATCCTCCTTGTGGCCGCCGAGCGGCTCGGCGATCGCCCAGCGCTGTGGAATCGGAATACGCTGAAGCGCCGACGCCAGGCCGAGCCGCACCTTCGGGCTGGGATCGTTCCTGGCCAGTTCGGCAAATCGAGCGAGCGCCGCCGCGTCCGGCGCCCGATCGTCGCAAAGCAGCCGGATTGCCCACGCACGAATGTGCTCGCTCGGATCATCGAGCAGCGCTCGCAACACGTTCTCACGGAGGCCACCGGTCGCGTGCAGCGCCCAGAGCGCACGCAACCGGTGCCTGACTTCCCGATTGGACGCAACGATCTCCCCCAGCTCCCGATTCGCCGCAACGAGGTCCTTGCCGGCAATCGCCCGTTCCTGAAGCAGCCGCCGCGCCGTGCGCACGTACCAATCATTCGCATGGAGCTGATAGCGCGCCAGCGCAAGATCACTTTCACGCGAAAGATCGACCTTCACCGCCGCAACGATACCGTAGCTGATCTTGTAGATCCGTCCGTTCTCACGGTGCGCATTGTCGGCATCGGTTTCATGACATTCACCCGTGTCGTACCAGTCCGTCAGATACACGGCGCCGTCGGGACCATATTTGAGCTCGAGCCCGCGAAACCACGTATCGTCTACCGTGAGAAAATCCTTCTCATGGCGGGCGACATAGCCTGACTTGCTGCGCTCGAGCCGGTCATGATTGACGCGGTGCCCGTGAATGTTGCAAGTGAACACGCCGTTGCGATAGCGATCCGGCCAGTTGTTACCCAGGTAAATCATGGCCCCGACGTGCGCATGGCCGCCGCCGGCCTCGCCGTGCTTGCCTCTTCCCTCCCGCGAGTCTTGCCAGCGCCCACCCGCCCAGTGCAAATGGTCAGCGCACGTCTCCATCAGCTCATAGCGATTGGGCACGACGTCTTCGCCGAACATGCGTTGAAAATGGGCGCCCGGAATGACGTGGAACAGGTGTGGAATCACACAGTTGGTGATGAACGCCTCGCCCAGGTCGTCAAAGTCGAGCCCCCAGGGGTTGGTCGTCCCATGCGCCACGGCCTCGAACACTTCACGCGTGGGATGAAATCGCCAGACACCGCAGTCGAGCGCCACGCGCTGTGCGTCAGGCGTTCCCGGCTTGCCGACGCGGGAAATGGATAAAATCCCGTTGCACCCCCACAGCCACCCGTCCGGCCCCCATTTGAGAGCATTGAACATATTATGCTGAGGAGTCTTGCTCCAGCCGTCGAGCTTGATGACGGGCGGCCCGTCGGGGCGATCGTCTCCGTCCTGGTCGGGGATGAACAGCAAGTTCGGAGTCGAGCAAATCCACACGCCGCCGAACCCCAGCTCGATCCCGGTGAAATTGGTGCCGTGCTCGTAGAAAACCGTCCGCCGATCGAACCGGCCATCGCCGTCGGCATCTTCGAAAATGAGGATTCGGTCCCGTCCAGTCGGCCCTCCCAGCCAGAGCGGATAGGCATAATTCTCGACGACCCACAGCCGCCCCTTGTGGTCGATGGTCATCGCGATCGGCTGCACGACATCAGGCTCGGCGGCAAACTGAGTGACCGTGAATCCCTCGGGAACTTTGATGCGAGCAGTTGCCTCTTTGGGCGGGACCGGTGCGTTCGCGGAAGCCGGTTGCTGCGCAGGCTCGGCCGCAAACAACCCGGCGCTCGCGGCGAGAATTGCGAACGCGCAAGAAACAACAAGGGAGACCCACCTCCGCTTCCCTCCGTTAAGAAGGGATACCCACCTCCCCTTCCCCCCGTTTACAAGGGACACCCACCTCCCGTTCCCCCCTCTAAGAAGGGACACCCACCTCCCGTTCCCCCCTTTAAGAAGGGACACCCACCTCCCTTTCCCCCCCTTGAGAAGGGGGGGCCAGGGGGGGTGCATTGCGTCCGCCATCCCCACAAAGCCGTCGCGCACCAAATTGCGCCGACAAATGAGCGACAAACACCCGCCCCGGCTGCGAGATTTGCCACGCCAGACGATCATAATCGGCTCCTTGCGCTTTCCGTGCAATCGCGAAATAGCGTCACATCAACCGGCATTCGATCCGCGAAATCAAGATCTCCTGCTGCTCGATGTGGGCGGCGGTCTTTAGAATCGGTTTCAGGCCAGCAAAGAAGCGGTTGGCCGTCTCGATCGGGTTGGTGAGAACTTCCGCAGATCCGTAATGGCATTGCTCAGCCCGTCGAGTCGTGCGCGAAAGTTGTCAACCGGCGTCTTTTTTCTGGCCATGGTTCTTGTTTGGTATTTCCTTCAATCGGCTAGTCTCGATCAGACCGGCTTGCTCCAGAACTTTCTTCTGCGCGGCATCCACGATCAGCGTTCGCTAGTGTCGTGTTTGAAAGGCGCCGCGTCGCTTTAAGAGCAGGTCAATGGCGCTGCCGTATTTACCGGCTTTGATTCTTACCGCAGCGGGCATCACTGTTCCCTTTTTGAACCGGACATTCGCCCGGCAGCAGCTCGCAGGATAGCACACAGCAAGGAGTAATACCACGAAATGAAGCTGAAAGGGGAACAGCACCAGGGCTAAAACGAACCGCCCCTTCCAAGACTAAGGGAAATGTCGCATAATTGATCCACGCACAGGGCGATCGGTTCAGCCGGCTATCCTATCGACGACCGCCAGGATTACCGAGGCACAGGCGATGCATGACCGTCCTCGACAAACGCGCACGCGGAAAGCAAAAGGCAGTGTCATTTCTGCCTCGATTGAAAACGCCCAGACTGATTTCGTGATGGAGCGATTCGGCAGTATCAAGGACACAGATCGTTCATTCGACATCGAGTACTGGCAGCGGCAAGGCGACGCCGCGATTTATCGCGCCGCGTGGGAATTGATCGAGTTCTATCACCGACAACAAGGCATGAAGCCGGATGAACTCAGACTTCAAAGATCTATTGAGAGTTTTCAACGAGCATAAAGTTCGCTACGTCGTCGTAGGCGATTTGCAGTGATCAAGTACACGGAGCCGCGCTATACGAAGGATCTCGATGTGTGAATTCCCCATGAACCCTTGCCCAAATCGCTCAAACCAGACACGCTTGCGCTTGCCTTCTGAGCGCGCAAGCAACATCCGGGAACACCCACACCAACCCCTGACCGGCTTCGACCCCTTGGCGATGCGGGACAACGACGTCTAGGCCCGAATAGAGTGAGCAGGATGGCCACATCATTCTGGGAAGCGTTCAACCTCCTGCCACTCTCGAACAAGCTTTTCTTTGCCTTTGCGTTAACCGTCGCCTTCGCCTTCGAGTTCATCAACGGCTTCCACGACACGGCCAACGCGGTCACGACGGTCATCTACACGCACACGCTCAAGCCTACCTTCGCCGTGATCTACTCAGGGGTCTTGAACTTCCTGGGCGTGCTGCTGGGTGGCACGGCGGTCGCGTTCAGCATCGTCAACCTCCTGCCGGTCAATCTTCTAATCGAGGGTGATTCTGCCCGCGCCGTCGTGATGGTGATCTCCCTGCTCCTGGCAGGAGTCATCTGGAACCTCGCCACCTGGTGGTACGGGCTGCCCGTTTCCAGCTCGCACACGCTCATCGGCTCGATCCTGGGCGTCGGGCTGGTCAACAGCGTCCTGACTCGAGGCGATCTCCAGGGAATTAACTGGTCCAAGGCCGGTGAGGTCGCCGTTTCCCTCTTGATCTCCCCGGCCATCGGCTTCGCCGCCGCCGCGGCACTGCTCCTGGCGATGAAGCGGATGATCCCCGAGCCGAGCCTCTACCAACCGCCCGATCAGGGAGCCACGCCACCGCGATGGGTCCGCGGGGTCTTGCTGGCAACGTGCGGTGGCGTCAGCCTCGCGCATGGCTCGAATGACGGCCAGAAGGGAATGGGCCTGATCCTGCTGGTGCTGATCGGCTTCCTGCCCACCCACTACGCCCTCAACGTCAACGATCCTTCGCGGGCAAATTCGGTCCGAGAATCGGCGATCGCCGTGCGCGATATCCTCGAGCCGCCAGGAGCCCACGTCGCTCACGTCGGCAATCCGGTCCGATCTGGACACGATTGACACGGCCCTGGTCGGAAAATCCAGCTTCGGCGCGGTGCCACCGGAAGAGCGCTGGGAGGTCAGGCAGGCGGTGTTTCGCCTGCACCGTGACGTACGCCGCGCCGGCGTCTCGCCGACTGTTCGAGCCGAGCTCGCAGCGCACGCCGCAAACTTCGCCGCAGCGATCGAGTACGTGCCCTACTGGGTCGTCCTGAGCGTGGCGGTCGCGCTCGGGGCCGGCACCGCCATCGGGTACAAGCGAATCGTGGTCACGGTCGCCGAAAAAATCGGCAAGGCGCACATGACCTATGCCCAGGGCGCAGCGGCCGAGCTGGTCGCGGCACTCACGATCACCCTCGCCGACATCTCCCACATGCCGGTGAGCACGACCCATGTGCTTTCCTCCGGCGTCGCCGGCACGATGTGGGCCAACCGCTCCGGCATTCAAGGAGCGACGGTCCGCAAGATCGGCCTCGCCTGGATCTTGACTCTGCCCGCTGCAATCCTGCTCTCCGCCGCGCTGTTCAGTCTTGGTGGTTTTCTCATCCCGGCCGCCCGGCCTGCTGAAGAAGCTCCAACCACCGGCCTTGTGGAATCCGCGACGGCGCAAGACCCGCGCGTGACGGAGCTAACGACAATTCCGGTGCCCCGGCATCACTCCGATCGAATAGCATTCTCACCGGACGGCAAGATCCTCGCGCTGCCAAAGCCCGCTGAAGGCCGCGTCGAGCTCTGGGATATCGGGACGGGAAAGGTGCGCCACATACCGAGTCCGTTTGGTGCCGCTGGCGCTCGGGCCTTCGATGCGATTTTCTCAAAAGACGGTCGATTTCTCGCGACTAACTTCGAGCCCGGGGGAGTGGCGCTTTGCGAGTTGGCCCGTCCCGCGGAGCAAATCCAGATCCCGGTCCCGAAACCGACCTGGCTCGTCGGAATGGCCTTCCTCGCCGGGGCCCCAAAGTTAGTCATGGTCTCAGGCGTCGAACTCAAGTCCGGCCTTCGCGCCTATTCGTCCGCGCGATGGAACGTTTCAACAGGAAAAAGAGAAGACTTCCACGAATTCTACCCGGGTCTTGGTTTTGAGACCATCTCGCCCGACGGGCGTTTCGTCTTACTTCAGAACGGCCGCGAGCAGGTCGCGTTTGACTCGGGGTCGGGAACACAGATCTTTGCGGTGGTAGAGCTGGGTCGCTCCCGCTTCTCGCCGGATTGCTCAACGTTGATATCGTATCACGACGAGGCCGTGACTCGATGGGCTGTGCCATCCGGCAAGAAACTCGGCCAGATCCAATTCGCACCGAGGCGGCCATCGCCTGGGCATGACGTAAAGGATCGCCTTGCCATTTCCTCCGACAACAAACTGTTCGCACTGGGGGCTTTCTCCGGCCAGAATACCGTCACAGTGGTCAGGTTGGACTCCGGAAAGGTCCTTGGCACGTTTGAATGCTGCCCACCGAGGATGTTCTGTTCGGGGATTTGCTTTTCGCCAAACGGGCGAATTCTCGCCACCGCCACTTATGAACACGACAATCACGATCAAGAGGTCGAGCCGCTCTTAAGGTTTTGGAAAATCCCAGACGAGTGGTGACGATGTCCCGCGCTCACCTCGTCGCCCCTGCCGTAACTCGCTGATATCACTGCGTCACCCGCTGCGTGCGCCGCGCTTTCCACCCGAGCGACACCCCCATTGGGCACCGGTCAATTACGACTTCGCGGCTCTTACGACCAGGAGACGGGGACGCCGGTTCTCCCACTCGCCCGTCCCTTCGCGACTGACGCACTTGTAGTCGGAGTGAGAGTCGAATTCAGCAGAGCCCGAAGGAAAGTCTTCGCTCAAGAATCGCAGCAGAACGCCATGGCCCTTTCGGCCCGCTTTCGCCTGAGAGCGAACCAGAGGCGTGATATCGAAGACTTTCCAGCCCTTTCCCGGCTTGAATTCGTAGGTTCCGATCGGGTCCGGGTCATATCTCGGTTGGGTCTTCCAGGAGACGCGTTCCGGCCAATCCTGGGTGATTTCAAACGCATGGATCGCCCCAGGGCGTCGGTGAAAGATTGTTTCACGAGCGTAGATTGCGATCAGGAATTGATATTCCGAGTTGGCCGCCTCATTCGCAGGGACTTCCGGCCATTCAAGCAGCGCCCGGTTTCCCCCGTCGTTGTTGCCGAGTCCGATGTTATCAACATCGCCGTGATCCCAGGTCGGCATGTAGGAGAGAATCATGCCGTCCTTTGAGACCGGCACTTCGCGGACTATGTGATTGGCGACGCGCTTTTTGAGTTCTGAATCAATCGAAGCAGGCTGCTCGTCTCCCGCGCTTTTCTGCTGCGGATGTGCTCGGACGGCCGGCTCGGTGAGCAACACACCCGCCGTGACAAGACTCCCCACAACGATAATCGCGGCCGCGGCCGTCTTTAGTTGGCGGAATAACATGACGAAAAGCTCTCCTTCAGCGAGGGCTCGTGCAAACACCGATAGGGTGCCATGAGCCACGCTGGTTGGACGAAGAAAATGAAACACGGAAGAAACCGTGGCAAGCACCGTTGCGCGAGGTATTTCTTGAGCACAAGCGTTCACGGATTCGAGTGTGAACAAGACCGCCGCGGGTGCCACACCCCGGAGTATCAGCCTACGGCCCAGCAGCTTGCGGCGCGGGCAAGCCGGCCCCGAATCGTCGTCTCGGAAAGCTTTAGCTGCGAAGCAGCCTGAGCGTGAGACAGTCCTTGCAGATAGCACACCAACACTGCAGAGCGGTAGGCGCTGGGCAGGCGGTTGATCTCTTCGTGCACGATGCGATAAAGATCGCCCTCAAAGCCCTCGCGTCGCGCGTCGTCGACTGCAACTTCTCGTCCAGCTACAGACGCGCGCTCACGTGCTCGTTGCTTCGAAGCAACTCTTCTCGCCTTTCGAGCAATCCGGGTGGCAACGCCAAAGAGCCAGTTGCCCAGGAGCTCGCGCGATCCGAGAGTTCGCGCACGCCGCGCCAGAACGAGAAAGGTCGCTTGAAAGGCATCCTCCGCCGCGTGCAGGTCCCCGAGCACCATCCGGCAAGTTCGCAGCACCATTGGCCCATGCCGATCGACAATCGCCTCAAACGCAAGCGCCGCGGATTCGTCGTTCCCTGCTATGAAAAGTTCCAGCAACTGCGTGTCGCTTACCGAACCGTCGGCACCCAGCCGGAACAACCGGTCAAGATCCCGACCGACAGCGGTTCGGCTCGCTCTCATCATCCGTCCTTGACTTGACCATGCCCGATGGCTCACTACGTAGAGTACTGCCCGCCGACAGGCGTCCGCTCACGCTAGTTCAACTTTTTTTCAATCGCACGCAACAGGGCGAGCGCTTTGATGAAACTTGCTCGAACGGACGAGCGGAGCCGCTTCGCGATGGACCTCAAAGCAGCGAGAGGACCTCGTCGAGCGTCCCGGCGTCATTCGCGGCTTGCAACAATGCGCTGAGCCGCCCGATCTCGCACACCGAGTGGAGCTTCCGTATATGCTTGGCCGGCACTTTCTTGAACTTGAGCTCAAGGAGCTTGAGGATGGCGATCTGCAAGCCTTCCGCCACGCCTTCCTGGCGGCCTTTCTCGATTCCTTTCTCGATTCCTTCTTGAAGTCCCTCTTCGCGCGCCAGTCTCTCGATACTCGTCACGTAAGGCATGCGCCTTGTCTCCTCAAAACGCTCGAGGTCAGTTCGGAACGACTGATCAAGCTCCGGCGGAAGGGCCAACATCCAATCAAGCACGCGAAAAAGCTGTCGAACCTGTTCCTGTTTCAGCCCGCGATTATAAAGCCCTTTGACCGGTCGTAATTTCCATTGCCAGCGTGTCGCCGGCGCATGCCTTGTTTCGAGAACCTTGAGCTGCGCCAGTACAACGGCGGCGAACGGATTGGCAGACTGCTCGAGGGCCGCCTCGTCCCGACGATAGTCGATCAGCTTGACCATCGGGAAGCGAAAGTCCACGTAACAGCCCAATTTATTGTACACGAATCGGTCGGGCCGCCAACTCCGCTGCTCGTCGCACAATACCGCCAGGCTCACGACCGGCCGATCGTACCGGTCAAGAATCCATCGTCTTGCATCGACCCTCTTTTCTGCCATACTCTTCCTGGCACCCGCTAGAAAACGCTGCGGAATCTCTCCCATGCCATCCGAGCTCCCTGACGCCCCCGGCGAGCCTGCGCTCGCGGTCAAGAGCGATCGATATCTCCCCGCCTGGCAGATCGGCGATCTTCCCGAGCCGCCGCGCCCGGGCTGGAAGCTCTGGATCGGCTTGATCGGCCCCGGAATCGTCCTGGCCGGCACCAGCATCGGCTCCGGCGAATGGCTCTTCGGCCCCGCCGTCACCGCCCAGTACGGCGCCGCCCTGCTCTGGCTCGCGCTCATCAGCATCATCTTTCAAGGCTTCTGCAACCTCACCATGATGCGCTACACCGTCTTCAGCGGTGAGCCCATCATCGTGGGCGGTCTGCGCACCTGGCCGGGACCCTGGGCCTGGATGACCTGCTGGGCCATCTTCGATATCGCCTCGGTCTGGCCCTACAACGCCTCCAATGCCGCCGTGCCCCTTGCCGCAGTCATCCTCGGCCACTTGCCCCAAACCGACGGCGATCGCGCCCTCGTCAAAGGGCTGGGAATGACCGTCTTCCTGCTCGCCTTCGTGCCACTGATTTTCGGCGGAACGGTTTACCGCATGCTCGAGAAGATCATGACGGCCAAGCTCGTGCTCGTGCTCGGCTACCTGTCGCTCATTGCCGTCACAATCGTCTCCTGGCCTGTCGTGCGCGACGTCTGGACTGGCTTCTTTCGAGTCGGCACCGTGCCCCTGCGAGCCCAAACCATCGTCCTCGAGCGCGACTTCACCATTCAGCAGGAACGCGGAGGCAGCATTTATCGCGCCGAGGGAACCTGGGAAAAAGACGGCAAGCCCACCGGCGAGTTCTGGGTGACCACTGGGCCCAAGACCACAAAGATCGACCTGCGAAAGATTGATGGCCTGACACCCGAGCTCAAAGAGATGCACGATGGCCTGCTCGAGCGCGTGCCGCGAGCTCGCCGCTCCTCGCACGTTCTTCGTCGAGACCGAGGCAACCGGCACCACGCTCGTCGCCTCGGGCGAAGTTGTGAACCACCACATCTGGAAGCCGTCGCGTCTCTCGCTGCGCGATCCGACCGGCACACATGATTTCAGCGACCTATCCCAGGTGCCCGAGCCGCACGCGAGTCGCTTTCGCAACCTGCTCGAACACGAAGGTGTCGAATATGTCGGCCTCTTGAATTACGCTCGCGAAAACGGCGGGCTTCCCGCGCTCGATTGGGCCATGGTGGTCGCGTTCATCGGGATCGCGGGGGCGGGCGGGCTGAGCAACACGCTGTTCTCCAATTACACGCGCGACAAGGGCTGGGGCATGGGCGCTTTGGTCGGCGCCATCCCCAGCGCCATCGGCGGCCACACCATCAGCTTGTCGCACATCGGATGCGCCTTCATCCCGCACGGTGCCAACCTGACGCGATGGCACGGCTGGATGCGCCATATTCGCCGCGATCAATGGATCTTCATCGCCGCGTCGATTCTGGGAATGGCCCTCCCCTGCATGATGTCGCTGGAATTCATCCGCAATGTGCCCGTCACGGGCGACCGCGTCGCGGCCATGACGGCTCAAGGAATTGCGACTCGCTATCCGAGTCTGGGAGCCCTCTTCTGGTTCACCACACTTGCTTGCGGTTTCCTGGTCCTCGCCCCGGGCCAGGTCAGCGTCTGCGACCAGATTGCCCGCCGCTGGACCGATATGATCTGGACGGCCGGCTCCGGAGTCCATCGTCTCAGCCGCGGCGAGGTGCGTTTCATCTATTACGGTATCCTGGCATTCTATGGTGTCCTGGGCATGACGATCCTCTGGTTCCTGAGGCCGATCGCAATCGCCGAGATCGGCGTGGTTCTCGGCAATCTCTCGCTGGGCTTTTCAACCTTGCAGGCGCTCCACGTCAACCGCAAGCTCTTGCCGCGCGAGCTTCGCCCCAACTGGTTCCTGCAAGCCGGCACGCTCTGCTGCGGTATCTTCTTCCTCGCCGTCAGCATCGCCGTCATACTAACGTTCAAGCCGAAATAATCTGCCGATGCCGCGAGGATCACCATCGGTCAACCCGCTTGATGAATGCGACCTGGATCATGCTCACCGAATCACTCGCCGGTCTGGACAAGTCCCAGCTTATATCCCTCTATCGATCGATGGTGCTCATCCGCCGCTGCGAAGAGCAGTTGGCCCGCTCGCATCAGCGCGGGCTTATCCACGGTGCCTGTCACACGTACGTCGGACAGGAAGCCGTTGCAGCCGGCGTTTGCGCACATCTCACAAACGAAGACGTCGTCTTCAGCACACACCGTGGTCATGGCCATGCTCTTGCGAAAGGGCTTGAACCACGCCGGTTGTTCGCGGAGCTCTTCGGCCGGGCCACCGGGTGCTCGCAGGGCCGCGGCGGCAGCATGCATCTCTTCGCTCCCGATGTCGGCATGATGGGCACCAGCGGCATCGTCGGTCCGTGCATCCTCCAGGCAGCCGGCGCCGGCTATAGCTTCATGCTCTTGAAAAGCGATCGCGTGGCCGTCGCGTTCTTCGGTGACGGAGCCGTGAATAACGGCGCCTTCCACGAAGGCCTGAATATGGCCGCCATCTGGAAGCTGCCCGTGCTCTTCGTCTGCGAGAACAACCAGTACGCGACCGAAGTGCCCTTTGCTTACGCTGCGGCCAACCCCAGCGTGGCGGGTCGAGGCGCAAGCTACGGAATGCCCGGAGTTGACCTGGACGGCAACGACGTGCTCGCAATCTACGAGGCCGCCGGCGAGGCCGTTGCCCGCGCACGGAGCGGAGGCGGACCAACCCTCCTCGAATGCCGCACTTACCGCACCCGCGCTCACGCCGAAGGCATGGGCGACTACACGTATCGTACCCGCGAAGAGGTGGAAGGATGGAAGACGCGCTGCCCGATCGCGTGCCTCCGTGGCTCGATCGTCGAAGCACAAGCCGCACCGGTCGCCGAGCTCGAGGCCGTCGAGGCTGAGATCGAATCGGTCGTGAGCGACGCACAGCAGTTCGCCGATTCCAGCCCCTGGCCCGAGCCCGAGACAGCCGTTCGTTTCGTTTTCGATGAAAGCGCCGCGGCCGATTCCAGGCGCACTCCCACGGCTTCCACGCCCAAAAACGGCCCCGTTTCCTCGCCTGATACGGCTCGCCAGATCACCTACATGCAGGCCACCTTCGAGGCACTCGCCGAGGAAATGGCAACCAATCCAGCAATTTTTGTGATGGGTGAGGGCGTCGGCAAGCGCGGCGGCAATTTCAAGACTACGACCGGGCTCTATGATCTCTACGGCCCGGCGCGCCTCCGCGACACGCCGATCTGCGAGCGGGGCTTCGTCGGGCTGGGCTGCGGCGCCGCCATGACCGGCACCCGCCCGGTCGTTGACTTCATGTTTGCCGACTTCATCCTCGACTCGGTAGGCGAGATCATCAATCAGATCGCCAAGATCTGCTACATGAGCAATGGCCGTCTCACGGTGCCGTTTCTACTCCGTGGCTGCATCGGCATCGGCCATTCCGCCGCCACGCACCATTCCGGCAATTACTATCCCATGTATGCTCATTTCCCAGGGCTTCGCGTCGTCGTCCCGTGCACACCTTACGACGCCAAGGGGCTCATGAAGAAAGCGCTCCGGTGCAACGACCCGGTGATTTACCTGGAACACAGGGAGCTGCTCAACATGAAGGGCCCGGTTCCAACCGGTGATTATGAGATCGATTTCGGCCGCGCCGCCGTCGTTCGCGCAGGCAGTGACATCACGGTTGTCTCCCTGGCGCTCATGGTCCACCAGACGCAGAAAGCGTGCGAGCGACTCGCGGCCGAGGGAATCTCGGTCGAGCTGATCGACCCGCGAACGGTTGCCCCGCTCGACCTCGACACCATCCGCCAATCGGTCGCCAAGACCGGCCGATTGCTGATTGTCGACGAGGCCTTCACGCCTTTCGGCTTGGGCGCCGAGATCGCCGCGGCCCTTGCGGATGTGGGCTTCGACGATCTGGATGCCCCCATTCGCCGGCTCAACGGCGCCTTCGCCCCCACTCCGTACAGCCCGCCGCTCGAAGCGGCCGTCGTGCCCAACCCCGAGTCAATCGCCCAGGCCGTTCGCGACCTGATGGCCGAATAGTTGAAACCCCCCATGGCAAGCGAAGTCACCATTCCTCGGCTCGGATGGAACATGGACGAAGGCATCTTCGTCGGCTGGCTCAAGGCCGACGGCGAGCCGATCAAAGCCGGCGAGCCTCTTTTCAATCTCGAGGGCGACAAGGCAACCCAGGAAATCGAAAGCCTCGAAGCCGGCATTCTGCGCATCCCGCCCGACGGCCCCAAAGACGGTGAGAAGGTTGCGGTCGGCGTCGTCATCGGCTACCTGGTCGCGCCGGGCGAGCCAGCCCCCTTCGAGTCACGAAGCCAAGCCGCTCCGACCGCTACCCCAATGCTCGGCGCGGTTGCCGAAAAAGGAAAGCAGCCCATTTCACCGCGCGCCCGGCGTGCGGCGCGCGAGCTTGGCGTCGACCCAGCCCGCGTGACCGGAAGCGGAAAGACAGGTCGGATCGTCGAGCGTGACGTCCGAGCCGTTGCCGCAAGACAGCCCGCGCGAAGCGTTCCGGTCGCAAATGCCCGGGAGCATGGCCCGGAGACCCCTCGCGAGCCCGCGTCACCCGAGTACCGCGAGCTTGCCGTCAGCTCGATTCGCAAAACGATCGCTCAGCGAATGATCGAGAGCAAGCAGGCGACGGCCGCCGTGACCATCACCACGACCGTCGACGCCACCAATCTGGTCAACCTCCGCCGCCAGTTCAAAGCTGTCCTCGAGACCGGCGACGCACCTTCGATCGGGTACACGGAAATCGTCGTCAAACTCACGGCACTGGCGCTCGAGAAGCACCCCATGCTCAACTCACGCTGGGCCGGCGATCAAATTCAGGTTTGGCGCAGCGTGCACATCGGCATCGCCGTCGACACAGATTCGGGCTTGAAAGTCCCGGTGATTCGAGACGTCCCTCGGCTCTCGTTGCGCACGCTCGCCGCGAGTTCTCGCTCTCTTGCCGAGCGCGCCCGCAACGGAACGCTCACCGCGGTCGACCTCTCCGGAAGCACGTTCACCGTCAGCAATCTGGGACAGCTTGGAGTCGAGATCTTCACTCCTTTGATCAACCCGCCCGAATGCGCGATACTGGGTCTGGGCCGCATCCAGAGCGTGGTCGCAGTCGAGAACAAGCAGTTCGTGGAGCGCGATCGCATGTTCCTGAGCCTCACGTTCGACCACCGGATCGTGGATGGGGCCCCGGCCGCGCGGTTTCTCCAAACGCTGGGCCGGTTCATCGAAAACCCCAGTCCCTGGCTGTTACCTTGATCGATCGACAGGGCCGGAGACCGCGACATGCGCTGCGAATTATCCGGAACAGTGAGCCTGGTCACAGGCGCCGCTCGCGGCATCGGGCAGGCGATCGCCGACCGCCTGGCCGCAAACGGCAGCACCGTCATCTACACCGATGTTGACGAACCGGGAGCGGCCGCCGCGGCCGCCCGGACCTCGGGGGCGAACGCGTTCGAGCTCGATGTCACGAAGCCGCAGCAAATCGCGTTGGTCATCGACAAGGTCGTTTCCGAGCACGGCCGCCTGGACGTCCTCGTGAACAACGCGGGCGTCAACACCTTGGTGCACCGTGTCACGCTCGACGAATTCCCGCGCGACGAGTGGGACCGAATCCTCGCCGTCGACTTGACCGGTCTCTATGAAATGAGCAAAGCCGCGGCCCAGGCCATGCGAGCCCGAGGCTCGGGCCGCATCATCAACATTGCATCCATCGCCGGTCTGGTGCCTCTGCGGCTTCAATGCCCGTTCGTGGCGGCGAAGGCCGGGGTTGTGAATCTCACCAAGGCGATGGCACTTGAGCTGGCACCGTTTGGCATTCTGGTCAACGGCATCGCCCCCGGTTCGATCCTCACCGAGGGCACGCGCCGCCTTTTCTACGCACCCGACGGCTCGTTCCACGCCAAAGCCCAGCGCATGCTCGACCATGTTCCCCTGGGGCGGCCCGGGCTCCCCGAAGAGATCGCCGTGGCCGCGCTGTTCCTGGCAGACCCGGAAAACAGTTACACGAACGGCCACATCCTGACGGTCGACGGCGGCTGGACCGCCGGCTATACGCGTGATTTCTGACCACACAGCGGAGTTTTTCCCCATGGCAACGGACGAAGAGCTCAAACGAGCGCTCAAAGCGTTCAAGAAGCGTTTCAAATTGATGAAGCTCGATGAGGAATCCGGCCTGAGCCGAGGGGGCGGAAAAAAATCGGGCATGACCGGAATCACACCCCCGTCGGGCCATCCCCCCGGCATCTGGGACGAGCTCGTCGCCAAGGGAAAGCTCAAACGCGACATGGGAAATACGTACGCTCTGGTCGAAGGTGCGTGATCGACCGCCGCACGTAGAGCATTCTTGAACGGTTGCCGTGGCCGAATTCGAGCCGTTCGCTTCGATCCGGCAAAATCTTCGTGAGGATTTCGGGTGAGCGGGTACTACTTCCCGGAAATCCAAAACCGAGGAGCACGGAACCCATGGCGAGCAGCTCGTTCGACCAGACGCTCAAGCAAATGCACCGGCTTTTCCAGGTTGGAGCAGTCGGTGGCTTGTCCGATTCTCAGCTCCTGGACCAGTTCATCCTGCGGCGCGACGAGATGTCCGAGGCCGCATTCGAAGAGCTGGTGATCCGCCACGGCCCGATGGTTTTCCGGGTCTGCCGGGGCGTGCTGAGCGATTCAAACGATGCCGATGACGCGTTCCAGGCTGTGTTCCTGGTGCTCGCGAGCCGGGCCGCTTCCATCCGCCGCACGGCGTCGGTAGCGAGCTGGCTCTTCGGCGTCGCCCAGCGCGTGGCCACGCGTGCTCGGCGCTCGGCCGCGCACAGCGCAACTCGCGCGCGACGTCATGGAGCAAGCCGCCGATCGTGCTCTTCGCGAGCAAGATGAAGGCGTCTGGCAGGTTCTTCACCAGGAGATCGATCACCTGCCCGAGCGGCTGCGGGCACCGATTGTGCTTTGCTACCTCGAAGAGCGCAGTTATGCGGCGGCCGCGCATCAGTTACGCGTTTCCGAATCCGTGATTCGCGGCCGGCTCGCGCGAGCGCGAGACCGGCTGCGCCACCGCTTGACCAGGCTAGGTGTGACCGTCCCGGCCGCTCTCCTGACCGCCGGCGCCGCCAGCCAGGCACAAGCGGCGATCCCCGCCACACTGACTCATTCCACCACGCGTATCGCGCTGGGATTCACAGCGGGCAACACCGTTGCCGCCCTGGCGAGGGGAATCATGAATACGATGATACTCAACCAGGTGAAGATCGCCGCGATCCTCTTGTGTCTCGGAGTTGGAGGCAGCTACTGGGCCTGGCAAGGCATGGCCTCAGCCGGGACGCATCGCCGGCTCCAGGCCGAGCAGAGCGCGAATGCTCCGGCCGGAGTGCCCGAACAGACCGCGAAATCACAGCCGGCTAAACCTTCGATCACGTATCGGCTCACAGGCTCCGTGCGCGTGCAAGACACCGGCGAACCGGTCAAAGGAGGGAAATTCAACGTCCTCCTCGACAATGCGCGCGCGGTGCGCAACGTAACGAGCGGCGAGGACGGCCAGTTCGCCGTCGATCTTCCTCCCGGCCTGGCGAGAGCCTGGACATTCTTCCCTCCTGTTGGATTCTGGGCACCCGGCAACACAAAATCGCAGGAGACGTTCGTACTCACCGCGGAACACCCGAGCCATGTCAAGGACTATCTCGTCCGCCGCGGTGTGATCTGGACGTTTGAAGTCGTCCGCGCCGTGAAACACGAGCCGGTTCGCGCCGCTTATCTCGGGGCGCGGAGCCAGAACACGCGCTTCATGGCAGAAAGCGATGAAGCCGGCCGCGCGTGCCTGACCCTCCCGCCGGACGGACAGAAGCTCACGATCGATGCATCCCTCTACGCAGCATCTTCACAAGCCATCCTGGTCGTGATCGAATGGGCCACTCAGTTCAACCCGGACGCAGTCAAGTCGATGAGCCTTCGGGACGGACAGTTTCACCTGACCGATGACGCCGGCAGGACGGCAACAATCGTCGAATCGGATGCGGTCCATCCCACGATCGCCGACCGAAAACTCGTTTTGCAGGTTTTGCTCCCGGAGGCCGACTCAACGTCATTCGGAACCATGAGTGGCAGCGTGGTCGACGGCCAGAACCAACCTCTCGCCGGGGCCAAGGTGGCCCTGGCGTTCGGTTTTCCCGGCGGCAGTGTGATGTAGGCGATCGTGCGCATCAGGTAACCACCAACGACGGCGGTGAGTTCGTCATCGGGTCCATCCCTCGCCAGAGCTCAGACGGCAAGCCGATGAAGGCCTTCGTCGTGGTGACCAAGGATGGATATGCAGGCGTCGACTCGCAATCGATCACGCTTCCCTCGAACGATGGCGACAAACCGCCCGCACTCGAGCCGCTTCGTCTTGAACCCGGCATGTCTTTGAGCGGAACCGTCGTCGATCCCGCGGGCCGGCCGGCCATCGGGGTCTGGGTCGAAGTGCGAGGCAGCTATGCTCTGGGCCAGCAATCCTCTCGCACCGACGAGAAGGGGCATTTCCGCGTCAAGAACCTGCCGAACGGTGTCGTCAACCTCTACTTTGAATTTGGCAAGCTCTTCCAGATGGGCGAGTACTTTGCCGAAGCCGACCCGAAGGCCAACACGATCGACGTCCGTCTTCGTTCCGTCGATGAAGCATTGGCCGCGTCGAAGAACCGGCCGGCCGGCCATGGACCATCGCTGGAGCTTCGCAAACCTGCCCCCGAATGGAAAATGGCCGCCTGGACCGACGGCAAGGCTCGCTCGCTCGCCGATTACCGGGGCAAGGTCGTCGTCCTTGAATTCTGGGGCATCTGGTGCAGCGCCTGTATCAATGCAATGCCGGACATGGAGCGCCTGAAACAGAAGTTTGAGCCGCGCGACGTCGTTTTCTTGTCGATCCACACACGCGGCGAGGAGATCGGCAAGATTCGTCGTTTCCTCGAGTTCAAGAAAACGACCATGATCTCCGCCCTCGATGCCGACGGCGGCCAGCACACCAACGAATTTAACGGCGTCACGGCTGATCGCTACGATGTGCAAGGCTATCCCGAACTTGCCATCATCGACCGCCAGGGAAACCTCGCCTTCCACACTGGCATCGGAAACAAGGCAGACGCCGCAATGGAGGCCATGGGCAAGGAGATGGGCCTGAGCGAATCAACCATGACCGAGGCCGATTTTCACCGTTTGTGGGAGGCCTACTTCAGCCGCGAGATCGAGAACAGTCTCACCCGCCGTTGAGCCCGACTCAAAGCGTCTTCAAATACTCCAGCAGCCAGCTTCGCTCGTCGTCACTCAGCTTCGCGCCGAATTCGTGGCCTGCGTTCGAGTTTCCCACGATCGGCGTGCCGTTTGGGTTCTGAACATTGAATCGCGGAAATCCCGCAACGTCAGTCAAGTTTCCCACGTGGACCGGGTCAAACGTCCTGACCCCGATGCTGAACGAAACCGGGCGCTTGGCGGCGGGCTGAAGCAGAGCGTCCAGGTTTGGCACCGAGCCGTTGTGCAGAAAAGGAGCTGTCGCCCAGATTCCATTCAGCGGCCGTGCCTTGTACCGGGCTCCCGTGCTGACATTCGAAACCACCGCCGTCCTCGCTCGCACACCACGGAAATTGACGAATTGCAGCTCGTCTGGCGGCGGAGTCCGCAATTGGCCCAGAATCATCCCGATCACTTCATTCGTGACCATCGAATCGGCATCCGCAATCGGCCCGATTTTCGGCGTGAACGGCACGAAATTGATGTTGAGTCCGTTCAGCTTTCCGGAGGGCCCCGTGCGACTGAAGAAGTTGGTGAATGATCTCGAATCCGTGCCGGTCTCGGTCATGACAGCGGTGATCTTGCGGTTGGGATCTGTCCGATCGATCAAGGCGTGGCACTCGAGACAGTTCGTCTTGTAAAGCGCGGCGCCCTTCGCCGCCTTGTCCTGGTCGATCCTGGGAAAATCAGCCGGCCACTGCGGTGACCAGAGTGTCTTGACCAGGTTTTCCAGGTCGCCAAGCTCTTGAAACTTCACCGACGAGGAATAGCCGATGTGCAGGATCGAAGGCGTTTCCGGGATCGCGACCTCGGCAAAAACACCGAGGACTTCGCCCACGTTGCGCGACAGGCTGTCGATATCAAACGGACCACCGCTCTTGGCGATACCCAGCCACTGGACGAAGTCATGCTGAGGTGTGTCCCACAGGAAGGGGTAGCTCACCGGTGCATCGGCGAGCAGGGCCCCGGCGATCGGCGATGTGGCATCCGCCGCTCGCGCTGCGTGGAAAAAAGCCTGGTTGACGATTGCGCCGACGGCGTCCAGCCGGGCAAAGCGCGTCGGAGGCTGCTGCTGCGCTAGATTCGAACTATAGCCCGCAAAATTGCGAAGGTTGTATCCCACACGGGCGCTGATCATCGCCGTGAGCTGTTCATGAAGATCGGTCTGATTTGCAGGGCTGTTGTGTGCACCCAGGACCTTTGCCGCGAACCGCGCAAACTTCTGCGGGTCGCTCTGCGCCCTTTGAAGCGCAGCCGTCAAATCGGAAAAAAGTGCTTGTACGTCACCTTGCGTTGGCGCCCCGTCAACACGATAGCCGGTATCGCCCAATCTTATCTCATTGGTATGACAGGCCGCACACGTCATCCCCAGCCAACGCCTGCCCAGCCCCCCCTTTCCCGCGACAAAGCCGACCGGCAATCCGTCCGGGTTCAACTTGTCGGGGTTCTGAGGCAGATAGCGATACTTGAGAATGTTCTGGTTGTCACGAAATGGTTTCGGCTGGTCGACTTGCTCGAGCGCCAGAAACCAATCGTACGGGATGATCTGCGATCCCTGCTCGGTGAAGTAAAATCGCAGGCTCTCCTCAGGTGACCAGTTCTGCGCAGATAGACCACCTTGGAGACCGGCTCGCCTAGCGGGTCTTGAGTGGCAACAAAGGCGTCGCGGCTGCCCGGTACCTGGGCGGCAACCGGAGGCACACAGCAAACAATCAAGACGAACGCATTGAAAAGGCGCATCGCGTGATCTCCCATGCAGGAACGCAAGAATGCCAGGCGCCGGGCTGACGAGTATCCGGTGCTCCTCTCATGCCGGTCTATCGGGTTTCAAATGCTCGGCGGCAATCGAACCAACCATCTCGCGTATTCGCTCCGGAAAGTAATATCGCAACAAGCTGTATTCCTTTTGAATCGTGGCGACGCTTCGCGACGCCTGACTGAGCTCCTGCCATCCCCCCGTCGGCCCCGCCACCAGGATCTGGTTCACCGGCTTGAGAGCATCCGGATCATACGGTTTGTACGGCGTGTCCGAAGGGCTGTCGGCCACAAGTGCATAAGCCGGGTCGAGCCCTGCGCCCGGATGCGGTCGATGGCAGCCACTTTGAAGTCAGCCGCGGCCCTTGCGGGCGCAAACGTCACGTCGACGGCTTTGTAGAGCTTCCGATTCACCAAGCCCTCGCCCAGCTCTTTGAGTAGCGGGTCTCCCCCTCCCGCGCACGCTTTGAACAATTCGGTCATCGTGTGATCGTCGAGCGCCAGGTAAACCTCGAGCGCCGGTCTCGCTGAAAAAACGCCGAGCACGCTCTCGGGTGCCCTGGGCACGATCGCCTGCACGTCCAGTCCGGGCCCGCCGAGATCCACCAGTTGCTTGAACCGCTTGAAAATCAACCGCAGCATCAACTCGGCCGCGCGGCTGGTCTTGTGAAAGTAAACCGTGCGATACATGTGATACCGGGCGAAGACGTAGCGTTCCGCCTCGGCGAGCGCCTTCCCGCTCAGATAGAACCGCCCTCGATCGCGGTCAATGTCCAGGTGATGAACCAACCACTTCCAGTCAAACCGCCCGTAATCGGCACCGGTCGCGTGGCTGTCCCGCTGCAGGTAATCGAAGCGATCGGCATCAAGCTGGCTCGCTACTATCTGAATCAAGAATGAGGGAAACTCCCCGCACGAAAGTCGGTGCGGCTCTTTGCTGCCGTCGAAAAACGCGGCGACCTTGCGGGGCAGATCTCCGCAAGCCGAATAGCTCGCGAGGCACTGGTGAATCTCGGTGGAGGGATCCAGGATGATCTCGAGCGTCCGCGATTCATGTCGATCGCCGGTGACCGATTCGAACGAGTGGGAGAATGGGCCGTGGCCGACGTCATGGATGAGCGCGGCGGCGAGCACCAGGGTCTCCCGCTCCTCGTCGAGCAGCTCCGGCCACACCCGCCGTATCCTGGTCAGAAAGAATCGGGCGATATGCATCACGCCGATCGAGTGGGCGAACCGGCTGTGATTGGCTCCCGGAAAAACCAGCTCGCAGACGCCGAGCTGCTTGATCCGCCGCAACCGCTGAAACTCCCTGGTGTTGATCAGATCCCAGAGCAGGCGATCGCATGGATCATCCTCGAACGGAATCAGCTCGTGCACCGGATCTCGGATGACCTTGGGCCAGGTTCCCGCCATGGCGGCTCCCTCCGCGTTGCCCTGCGAGCGCATCGAACATCGTGCCGCATTGTCCTACGTCAAGCGTGCTTATGCAACAAACGGTGAGGCACAGAAACTAGAAAGCTCCTTCACCCGGGTGGGCACCACCAAAAATTCACACCGGAAGTTTGTGCGGAACTTCGCCCAGGGTGGCACTACACTGAAGAAACAACCCAAAAGCGGGCTGGAGGTCGAAATGCGGGGCACACGACCGGATCCGTTTTTCAGGCACGTACGGCGCGTTTTCAACCTGGGCGCAGTCGGCACGGTGTCCGACGCCCAGTTGCTTGAGTGGTTTGTCTCCGCGCGAGACGACTCCGCGGAGGCGGCTTTTGAGGAGCTGATGATCCGGCACGGGCCGATGGTTTTCGGAATCTGCAACCGTGTGCTCCAGGATGTGCATGACGCCCAGGACGCCTTCCAGGCCGTTTTCCTCGTGCTGGCAAACCGTGCCCGATCCATTCGCCGGAAAGACTCGGTCGCAAGCTGGTTGTTCGGGGTGGCCCAACGAGTTGCGGCAAGAGCCAGAAGCCGCGCAGCCCGCCGCCGGGCGATTGATCAAGCCGCCGCTGCACGCGTGAATGACTGTTATGTGTTGCCCGAACAAGATTCCGATCGGGAGACCGTTCATGAAGAGCTCGATCGATTACCCGAGCGTCTGAAAGCGCCGGTGGTGCTCTGCTACCTCGAGGGACTGAGCTACGACGCGGCTGCCCACCAGCTTGATCTTTCCGAGGGCGCGCTTCGCGGCCGGTTGTCGCAGGCACGAAAGCGATTGCGGAGCCGGCTCGCGCAGCGCGGGGTCGCAGTTCCCGCCGGATTGCTCGCGGCCGGCGCAACCACTCAGGCACAGGCCGCCATTCCCGAAGCTCTGATCCGTTCCACGATTCAGATTGCACACGATCTCACGTCGGGCGAAGCCGCCGCGGCTCTCGCCAAAGGCGTCTTGAATTCCATGCTGGTGAGCCAGCTCAAGGTTGCAGCGGGCCTGTTATTGATCAGCGCGGGAACCTGTCTTTCGGCTGGGATCGCCTGGGCTTTGACGCCGCGGCCGGGTGCGCAAACCGCTGGCGCCGCGCCGCAGCCTGATGCGAGTCCAACCAAGACCACGGCCGCCGCGAAGAACCTGAGCGACCCGCAAGTCCGGGTTCGAGGAGTCGTGGTTGACGAGGCGGGACGGCCAATGGCGGGAGTCAACGTCCTCGCCGGTGCCTACACCAATCACCAGGCCAGCGGCGTGACCGATGCGGACGGCTGGTTCGCGCTTCCAACTAGGAGATCGCGGCTGAACGGCCTGTCGTTGCTCGCGCGAACGGACGCCGCGGATCGCGCCGGGATCTTTCAGTACGACTTCGAGCTCACCAAGGAACAGGCCGCCGCGCCGGTGCGAATTGTCATGAAGCCAACTCGCGAAATCCCTGTTCACATCGTCGATTCGAACAACGCCCCCGTCGCCGCGGCGTCGGTTCAAGCGGCCGGTCATTTCTGCATCTACGCAGACGCGTTTTCACGCCACGATGGCGACGCATGGGTGCGACTCCCGGCCGATGCAAAGATCGAGTGGATCTTCGCGGTCAAATCAGGCCGTGGCTTCGACTACGCCGAGTTTGGCCCAATCGACGATGCCGGCCGCGCGCAGGGCGGCTTGCCCGTTCAAAACCTGCCGGCGTCGGTTTCCTTGACGATGGGTGCTCCCCGCACAGCCCGGATCAGGGCCGTCGATCACAGCGGCAACCCCCTGCCCGGAGTCGCGTTCGCGCCCTGGCTTCTGCGAAAGGAGGGCCGGCGCAGCTTTGTAAACGTGTCGACCCGGATCGAAGAAGTAAAGACGGGGGCCGATGGTATCGCGTCTTTCGACTGGCTTCCGGCCGGCAAGGACTCACTCACGTTCTGGCCCGCTTCCGAGGGCTTCGCCCAGCGCCGAGTCCAGTTGAATCTGGGCGAAGCCGCGACGGTCACCGCGGTGATGCAGCGCACGCAGATCATTCGCGGACGCGTTATCCACGCAGACGGCCGACCCGCTTCCGGCATCAAGGTTTATGCCTACGGCACCGGACAGGGAATGGACAACGGCCAGAGCCGCGTCGAAACGGCGGAAGACGGATCGTACGAGATGTCTGTCAACCCTGGCGAAGCCTATGCCGTGTACGTAGATGATCAAGACTGGGCCGCACCATCACGCCTCGACGTGGTAGTTCGCGCGGGAAAGCCGGCCGAAGGCGTCGACTTCAAGCTCGGCCGCGGAACCGTGATCCACGGAACTGCGACCGTTGGTCCGGGCAACCGGCCGGAAGCCAATCAGTTCATCCGGCTCGACGAAGCCGGAGATCGGGCCCCTGAAGACATTCACCAGGAAGGTGACCGAGTGTGGCGCCAGGTCCGCCGCCAATTTGGTGCCATGACCGACTCGAGTGGCCAGTATTCGATCCGCGTCGGCCCCGGTACCTATACACTCATGGGCCCGCCACGGACGAGCAACGAGAAGATCACCGTCACCGATCAGACCGAGCTGGTTCGCGATTTCCGCATGCCCCGTCCCGAGAAGGGAACGTTGACTGGACGAGTTGTCCTTGCCGGCAAGGAGGGCACGGGCGTCCCGGGTGCCAGGATCGAGATCGTCGCCGAAAACCCAATCAGTGTACCAATCAGTGTAACAGCAGACTCGGATGGACGATTCCAGGCCGAACGACAACTTGACCCTCTGGTTATCTTCGCGGCCACACCCGACCGAAAGCTGGGAGCAATTGTCACAACAGGTGCTGAGGACACGGAAGTTGTCATTTCGGTTGCCCCCATGGCAACCGCGACGGGAATTCTGATCGACGAACACAAGCACCCGGTCGCGAACACGCCGCTTTACTGGGGCCGGCGCGTCTACCTCAGCGAAGAACACCAGCAGATGATGACATGTTTCGGTTCCAAGGTCGTTACCGACTCAAAGGGCCGCTTCACGCTGCCGGCACTCGTGGTGGATCAGGAATACGAGATCGGCATCCAGCGGGACCGTACTTTTCCCGAAGCCGGTGCTGTTTGTCCCAAAAACGCAGCGACGATTGATCTGGGCATTCTCCAGCTCGGAGCATATCACTCGAAGTCGCTCACGGATCCCGACGCGATGTCGTCGTTCACGAAGACCGCACCAGGCCCCGGCGCAGTCGCTCCACCGATTGAGGCGACCACTCTCGACGGCAAACCAATTACGCTGGCCGATTTCAGCGGGAAATACGTTCTGCTTGACTTCTGGGCGACGTGGTGTCGGCCGTGCATCGCCGAGATTCCGCAGCTCCAGGCCGTCCACGAAACGTTCGGCAACGATAAAACGTTCACGATCTTGAGCCTCAGCGTCGACGAAAAGATCGACGAGCCCAAGAAGTTCCAGGAAAAGCGAAAGCTCCCGTGGGCGCAGGCTTTTTTGGGCGGCAGTATTCAGGGTCCGACCCCAGGATCATTCGGTGTACGGGCCATTCCCGCGTTTGTTCTCGTCGGCCCCGATGGCAAGATCGTCGCCCGGGGAATGCGAGGTGGCGACATTCAAAAAGAAGTCGCGAAAGCCCTTCGATCACAGGTTCAATCGCACGCCCTGTCACTCAAATAGGCCAGGCGTAGCTCCTTCGGAAAGCGCTCAATCGAATACCTTAGCGCAGTTCGCGGCATCACTTTGCCATGCCGCCGCAGAAAGCCTTCCAGAGTCGGCTGATCTCGCTTTCCCACTTCGCGAAGCATCCAGCCGACGCCCTTGTGGATCAAGTCTTCCTTGTCACCGAGAAGCATTTGGGCAATTCGCAGCGTGTCGGCGAAGTCGCCCTGGCGAATGAAATAATGGGTTGCGACGATGCTGATGCGTCGCTCCCACATGTTCCTGGAACGCGCCAGCCGTACCAGTGGCTCGCGGTCCTTGTCGGCAAGATGTCCACCGACAATTTCACGAGCCGAGGCATCCACCAGATCCCAGTTGTTAATGTAACGCGTGTGCGCAACGTAGAGTTTGTAGATCTTCTCCTTCACGCCCGAGTCGCCTTTCACAGCCTGGCGAACCAGGATCAAAAGCGCAAGCGACCGGTCTTCATGAACCGGTGATCGCAAGAGCACCCGCACATCGCGTAACGAAAGCGCGACATGCTCCTTGCTCAGCCGGTGCAGTGTTTCGGCGTTCAGGCCCAGGAAAATGTCGCCTTCGCCGTACTGGCCCGGGCCCATCTTGAAAAAGCGGGCCGCCTGGGCCGTAGCGCCGGGAGAGCCAAGATTGCGCAGTTGCTGTTGAATTGCGGCGGCGGTCATGCGGTGCACCCAGTGCCTGATAGAAGGGATTGCCCTGCCTCGTCGCGGCCGGTACGCTGAGCCCTGCGAGTTATTCTCTGCCATCAGACGACCGAGCGGAAGCCAATGGCGATCACCTACGACCAGGCCGTAGCCAAGCTGCACGAATGGACCGATAGCCCAGCGCTGCGCTGCCACGCCCGCGCAGTCGAGGCCGCCATGCGGCTCGCGTCGCACCGCTACGGCGGCGGGCTGGACGAGACGCTGTGGGCGATGACCGGGCTCTTGCACGACGCCGATTACGACCGATGGCCCGATGAACATCCCAAACTTATCATAGCCTGGCTGCGCGAACAGGGTGAGCCGGCGATCGCCCAGGCGGTCGCCGCCCATTTTAACCCGGCCGATGTTCCCGAGCTCACGCTGCTCGATAAGAGCCTCCTCGCCTGCGACGAGCTCGCCGGCTTTGTGATGGCCTGCTGCATGGTCCGCCCTGATGGAATCCATTCCCTCGCCCCCGCGAGCGTCAAGAAAAAGCTCAAGGACAAGAGCTTCGCCGCCAAGGTTAGCCGCAATGACGTCTACCAGGGGGCCGAACGATTGGGCGTCAACCTCGACCAGCACATAGAGCTCGTGATCGAAGCCCTGAAACCTCACGCAGAATCACTCGGCATCGCCGGCACCGCACGTTCTTGATTCGCTTGGCCGCCGGCTTCAAACGAAACGAGCATTCGATGGCTGTAGCTTCAGACTGGTGGAAGACCTTTTTCTCCGGCGCGGCCGTCGAATCGTGGCTGCTCTCGCCCTCAAAGGAACAAACTCAGAGCGAAGCTCACTTCATTCAAAAAGTACTCGCCGTCAACCCGCCTGCGAATCTCCTGGATGTCCCCTGCGGCGGAGGCCGGCATTGCTACGCCCTCGCGGCGCGTGGTTTCAACATGACCGGCGTGGATATCTCAACTGAATTCCTGAACTCAGCCCGATCGCTCCCCACCGACACACCAAAGATCACCTGGGAAAACCGCGAGATGCGCAACCTCCCCTGGCCGGAGCGGTTTGACGGGGCTTACTGCTTCGGCAACAGCTTCGGCTATCTTGACGACCAGGGAAACGCCCAGTTCTTGAAGGCGATCCATGTCGCACTCAAGCCCGGCGGCAGGTTCGTGCTCGACACCGGCTATATCCTCGAGACAATCCTGCCGGCTCTACAGGAACGAGCCTGGTATCCGATCGGCGAGTTTCTGATGCTGGCACAAAGGCGCTACGAGCCTGCCGAAAGCCGCCTGCACGTCGAATACACTTGGATCAAAGGCGGCCAGACCGAAAAACGGTCGATGTCGGCCCGCCTTCACAGCGTGCGCGAGCTCGCCCAGCTTTTCGAGGAGACCGGCTTCACCGACGTGCAACTCTTTTCCTCGCTCGATGGTGAACCGTTCCGGCACGGATCGCACCGACTCCTCGTGGTCGCAAAGAAGCCATGATGAATCAATCGAAGAACATCTACACGAATCTCGGGATCAAGACGTTGATCAACGCCCAGGGAACCTACACGGTGCTGGGCGGCTCGCTCATGCCGCAGGAAGTGCTGCAGGCGATGACCGAGGCAGCCGGTTGGTTCGTCTCGATTCCCGACTTGCAGGTGAAGGTAGGCGAGCGAATCGCCGGGCTGCTCGAGGTTCCCGCCGCGCTCGTCACAGCAGGCGCCGCCTCGGCGATCACCGTAGCCACGGCCGCCTGCATGACCCGCGATCATCCCGCCTCGATCGACAAACTTCCCGAGACCGAGGGGCTACGGAACGAGGTCGTCATTCAGAAGAGCCACAAGTGCGGCTACGAGCCCCAGATGCTCTTGCTTGGTGCAAAGCTCGTCTGGGTCGAATCCCACGCCGAGCTTGAAAAGGCAATTAACCCCCGCACCGCGATGCTCTTTTTCCTGAACCGCTTTGAGCCGCTGGGGCAGATCAAGCGACAGGATTGGATCCGTGCCGGCAAGGAACATGCCGTGCCGGTTTTCAACGATGCCGCCGCGGATGTTCCCCCGGCCGGCCGGCTGTCGGAATACGTGCACCAGGGTTTCGATCTCGTCGCGTTTTCTGGTGGCAAAGGACTGCGCGGACCTCAGGCCTCCGGCTTGTTGCTGGGACGGGCCGATCTGATCGCTACGGCCCGCCGCGCGTTAAGTCCCCAGATGGGCATCGGCCGGGGCATGAAAGTTGGCAAGGAAGAGATCATCGGCTTGCTGGCCGCCGTCGAGCGATTCCTCACGACCGACCACGACGCCCAGTGGCGCTTCTGGGAAAGCCGCGTCGCCGCCCTGATCGAGCTGCTCGCAGGAATTCCGGGCGTCAATTTACGGCGCGACGTACCGGAAATCGCCAACCACTCGCCCCACCTTCTGATCGAATGGAGCCGCTGGCACTTGGCTCTCTCGGCCGAGGAGGTCGTTCGCCAGCTTCGCGAAGGTGATCCTCCGATCGCGGCACTCGCGGAAGCCGAGTATAGCCTGAGAATCGCCGTCTGGACACTCCAGGACGACGAGCATCGCAAGGTCGCCAAGCGAATTCGAGAAATCTTCGGCGGTAAGAAAATCCGAAATCCGAAATCTGAAATCTGAAATCTGAAATCCGAAATCCGAAATCCGAAATCCGAAATCCGAAATCCGAAATCCGAAATCCGAAATCCGAAATCCGAAGTCTGCCGGCTCGGGTCTCAGTGCGACCCGTCCGAGGTCGTCGCGGTACCGGCGCCATTGCTTGAGCCCCGATCGGCTTGGGCTCGCTTCTCCCTGAGCTCGGCGATTTGATTCGCCAGCTCTTCGGTCTTGCGGTTGAGCTCGCCGAGCTCTGTTTCCAGCTCGGCGATGGTTTTGGCCCGTCCCGGCGCGGGGTTGCTGCGCGCTCGCTTGCTTCCCTCTTCCTTTAGCTCCCGGATCGTGTCCCCGAGAAAGTCGCCCGGGAAACCGCCAAAGCCCAGGTGGTCGCGGCCCACTCGAGCCTCGAGCACGGGCAGTGCCTTCTTCAGCTTGAGCTGGCGAACCGCCACCCAGGCCATGAACCGCACCGTGCGATCCGAATCGTCGCAGAGCTCGATGAGCGTTTTCTCGAGCGCCGGGTCATTCTTGGCAAGCCGGCTAAAGGCACCGATTGCGGTGGCCCGAAGCGATGGCGGCTGGCCTTTCCTGGTGTGAAGGGCAGCCAGCTCACGGGCCTTCGCTCCGGGAGTCGCCAGCAACAAATCGAGTGCGTCGACCGCAATTGTGTGCTCGCCCGCCGTGATCTTGAGGCCCTTCTCGAGCAACTCCGGTGCATCCTTCACCTTCCACCGCACCAGCCCACGAAGAGCAGCCTTACGCGAGCCGTACGGCTGCTTGGGGTCGTTCCAGGCCGCGCGTAGCACGGCTTCCGACTTTTCGGTGCGCCGCAGCCTTCCCAGTCCTCCGATCGCGGCAACTCGCACGCGGGGCTCATGGTCCGAGGCTCCTTCGATCAAGGCTGCGCGAAACACTTCTGCACCATTGCACAGGATGGCGAAAAGCTCGTGGCGGGACGCAGGTGCTTTCTCCCGTTTCCAACCGTCCGCCAGGGCTTTCGCAGCCTTCGCGTTCGTCCTGGCCTTCTTGACCAGGGCCTCGGCCGCGCTCAACCGGCCCAGCACGCACGCGGCGTCCTCGAGCTGGAACAGGTTCTCTTCGTCGGATTTCTCGAAGTGGATTTCCTTGAGCAGCCAACCCCGTGGGTCGATCTCGACCATCCTCGGGCTCCCCTGGCACGGGATCACGAATTCGTGCGATCGCCCGTCGATCAAGATGGGAACAACGCGAGGTCCGCCCGTGCTCTCGGTGATCTCGAGCGTCGTCGGCAGGCGGAAGAGCGGTGTCTGCTCGTCGAGTGCCTGAGTCTGCTCCACGTTCACCCGCACCGTCTTGTCGGAATCCTCATAATGCCAGCGCACCTTGAGCTCGGGATGACCGGCCTTGTAGACCCATTGGTCAAAGAACCATTTCAAGTCTTGCCCGGACGCGGCTTCCATCGATTGGCGGAAGTCATCGGAGTCGACAACCTGCAGCTTGTGCGCGGCGACGTATGCCCGGATTCCCTTCCACCAGGCCGCGTCGCCCACAAGCCCTCGCAGCACGTGCAGCACGCAGGCTCCCTTGGAATAGGTCACGCCGTCGAACATGTCCTCGGACGATCGATAGCGCTCCTCGACAAGCGCACGACGGGAGAAGCGGTCTCCACCCTGGTATTCGCGCGCCGTTTTATGCATATCGAGGCGGAATGCGTCGTCGCCCTTGTCGTCCTCGGTAAAGAGCGCGGCGAAGTAGGTGGCGAATCCTTCGTTGAGCCAGATGTGCGACCAGTCCTTGCCGGTCAAGTAATCCCCGAACCATTGATGCGCGAGCTCATGCGCGACCAGGGAATCCTGGTTGTCCTCGAGCGCGGCGATCTCGTCGATGAGCGCGCGTATCGGTCATCGTGGTCGCCGTGATGTTCTCCATTCCTCCGGCGACGAAATCGGGCACGCATACCTGGGCATACTTGTTGTAGGGGTAAGGCTGACCGGTCCTGTCACCGAAGAAGCGTATCATCCTGGGAGTGTGGCCCATGAATCGCCGCGCCGTCGCCTCGTCGACGTGTTTGGCGACGTAATAATCGAGCGGCAGATCGCCGAGGCGGTCGTGATAAACCGCGAATTCCGCTCCAGCCAGCGAAATCAGATAGCTCACGTGAGGAACGTCCATCTTCCAGTGGTACGTCGTCGTGGCACCGGCATCGTGCTTCTCGAGAAGCACGCCGTTGGAAAGAACAAAGAGCGGTTTGGGCACCGTGACGATCATCTCACTCGTGGCACGCTCGTTCGGGTAGTCGTAGCACGGAAGCCAGCACCTCGTGTCTTCGGACTCACCCTGGGTCCAGAACGACAGCATTTTCCTGGGATACCCGGCTTCCGGATCGACAAAATAGAGCCCCCGCGCCGGCCTGCCCGAATACTCGACAGCCAGGTCGAGGTTTTCACCAGGTCCGTACGGCTTGTCCAGCTTGATCGCGAGCTTCCCCTCCTTGACCAGGAAGGTGCACGGTGCGGCACTCGTCCCCACGCTCACCCTGGTGATCTTCAGATCGGGCCCGCAATCCAGCTCAACTGTGCTCAGAAGGGGGTGCAGCGGGCTGATCGTGTGGGTGACCACGCCAGCCAATTGGTGATTCACAGTGTCAACAACCAGCTTGGCCTTGATATGCTTGACGTCGAAGAATCGGATGCGTTCCCGGAGGCGGGGAGTTCCCGCCTTGACGAACGGCGGGTGCCTGGCGCGGCCCCCGGCGCGACACTCTGGCCCAGGGCAAACGGGCTCGCGGCACTCGCCGCCACGATCAAGTAAACTCCGATTCCTCGATTCAGCCTGGACATGATGGTTTCTTTCTTGAGTTCCGCGAGCCCACTCATGCACGTCGCTCCCTGTTCTACTCTCGAAGCTCGGTTTCGGTCAATCGGCCCGCGGGACGAGCGGACAGCACCAGGTGGCCCAGGAAAAACGAGTAGGTGCCCGCACCGCTGCGACCGAAATGAGAAAGCCCGGTGGAATGCCGGCCGAGATGCTCAAAGATGAACCGATACGGTTTTCTCCGCATCACCTGCGCCTCGCCCCGCGTGAGCGTGGCCAACCCGTCGGCCAACGCGGCCGAAATCATCCGCCTCATTGCTCTGGCGCCCGATAGCGATCTGATCGTCTTCCCCGAGCTTTGCGTCACAGGCTACACCTGCGGCGACCTCTTCGGCCAATCGGTGCTTCTGCACGGCGCATGCACGGCCGTGCAGCAAATCGCCCGCGCGACAGCCGGCCGGCAGCAGTTGGTGGTCGTCGGCTCGCCGATTCCCGTGGGCAATGGTCTCTATAACTGTGCGGTTGCACTCTCGGACGGCGCGATCAAAGGAATTGTTCCCAAACAGCACCTGCCTACTTACAAGGAATATTATGAAAACCGCTGGTTCCAGCCCGGGAACGGGACCGAGCCAGCGGAAATCGAGCTGGAAGACGTGCGGGCACCGTTCGGCACGGATCTCCTCTTCGAGGCAAGAACCCCGGGGGAGTCGATTGCCGGCCCCGTCGTGGTGGGGGTCGAGATCTGCGAGGATCTCTGGGTCCCGATTCCACCGAGCTCGCTCCAGGCGCTCTCGGGTGCCACGGTCATCCTCAACCTCTCGGCCAGCAACGAGACACTCGGCAAGAGCCGCTATCGCACCGATCTCGTCGTGGGTCAGTCCGGCCGCGCCATCGCCGGGTATGCAATGGCCGGGGCCGGCCCGTCCGAATCGACCACCGACGTGGTCTTCGGCGGCCATTGCCTGATCGCCGAGAATGGCCGCCTGCTCGCAGAATCGCCGCGTGTCGGCGACGGCCAAGGCGTTCGTCGCGATTCGTATCTCATCACCCAGGACGTCGACGTCGCCAAGCTTCAGTTCGATCGCCGAGTCATGACGAGCTTCGACGGCGCCAGAGTCGACGCGCGGCCGTTTCGCCGGATCGAGTTCTCGCTTTCCGAAACGATGGACGGCCTCAAGCGTACCGTGCCGGGCACTCCGTTTGTGCCCACCGAGGGGCCCGAGCTGCAAGGGCGATGCGCCGAGATCTTCGGCATTCAGTGCGCAGGACTGGCCAAGCGCATCGAATGCCTCTCCCCCGGCACACAGCTCCATATCGGCATTTCGGGCGGCCTTGATTCCACGCTGGCAGCCCTGGTCGCCGTCGCCACTTGCGATATGCTCGGCCTCGACCGGCGGATCGTCCACGGCCTCACGATGCCCGGCTTCGGCACGACGGCCCGCACTCGCACCAATGCGCTGGCGCTCATGGAACACCTGGGCATTTCCCCAGAAACGATCGACTTGAGCGAGATGGCGCTCCAGGCTTTCCGCGAGATGCGCCATCACCCTTTCGGAATCGATTGCACCAATCTCGATCTCGCGTCGTTTCGCACAGCGCTGGCACGCGTTCCCAGAGAGGCCTGCTGCGACCTGGTCTTCGAGAACGTCCAGGCCCGTCTGCGCACATTCCTGCTCATGTCCAGGGGATTTGTCGTCGGCACCGGCGACCTCTCCGAGCAGGCACTGGGCTGGTCAACCTACAATGGCGACCACATGAGTATGTATAATCCGAATTGCTCGATTCCCAAGACGCTGGTGAAATTCCTGGTGAGGTACGTTGCGCTTGAGCAGTTTCCGGATGGGCCTGCCCGGCGCACGCTGCTGTCCATCGTCGAGACGACGATCTCGCCGGAGCTACTGCCCCCTGGAGCCGGGGGCGAGATCGAACAGTCGACCGAAGCAGCGCTTGGCCCGTTCGAGCTGCACGACTTTATCTTGTATCACACGGTGCGCTGCGGATATCCGCCGGCAAAGATTCTGTTCCTCTCTCGCTTCGCCAAATTCACCGAACCCTATTCGCTCGAAGTGTTCGAGCGCACGATGAAGACCTTTTTCGAGCGGTTCTTTCATCATCAATACAAGCGATCGTGCGTCCCTGACGGCCCCAAGGTCGGCACCGTCAGCCTCTCTCCTCGCGGCGACTGGCGAATGCCCTCAGACGCCGTGGTGGCCGAATGGCTCAGGTGGAAAACTCCCTCTTAGACGATGTTCTTCAACCGCTGTGCTTTCAAGGCCTTGGCAGAGCGGGACGATGGTCGACCATCTAAGCGAGAGGATAGGCGAGTATCTGTTTGTCTGCGCCGGCGTGGGGGCTGCCCTTCATTCGGCTCAGGGCGGCTTGCGAGGCCGAGTAATCTGTCCCGTAGGGACGAATCCGCGCGGACCCCGTGATTACCGCTCGGAAACGCTGGGGTCCAGAGCCTGCGTGTGCCCGACCAGCGCAGATGACGAACTCGGCAGGTTCCGAAAAACGCCGCGGCGAGGGCCTCGTGCGACCGCTAGGTCACCGCGCAGCCGCTGAGGTTGGCCACGCGGCGCAGAGCAAGGCGCCCGGCAACCTCCATCGTCGCGGCAAGTTGTGCAGCAAACGGTTGGTGCAATCAAGAAGAGCAACGAAGCGCAAGTTATTGAGCACCAAGACGAAACACGAGGCCATTTTCGCCTGTTTCACGATTTCGTTTGCTATAGAAGGTTGTGGAAACGCGAGATCGGCCAATAGACATAATAGGTCCTTGAAAATTCGGCAGAGAATGTACGCTTAGGCTGCGCTCGCGGTGCCGCAAAAGAATGGCAAGGGAGGTCGTGAGACCCCTCTTGCCGCTTCTCTCGGTTCGGTTGTGCACCACGGCGTCGGGAACGTGAGCGGTGCACCAGAATTGAGTCGATCTTCGGTGTCGGGTCGGCAGATCGCGGTCAGTTTGCCAGAGCGAGCCGCGAACGCCGTGCGGTATGTCTCCCGCACCTCAGGCGCGCGCGGGCCGTCTGAGGAACCGGCGGAAAGCCAGCGAAGTCAAGAGGCCCGCCATGCCGACGCCCAGCAGGGCTATCGAGCCTGGTTCGGGGACAGCATTCGACACCACGACCCCGGCAACGTAGCTAGTGTAGCTGCCGCTGAATGTTGAAGAGAGTGCGGTGTACGGCGGTGCGCTAGGGGTCGCGAGCGTGTAATTGAGATATTGGTTAGGCGGTGCCGAAACTGACACGAAATTGACCGTGACCGAGTCCGTCGTGTAAGTCTCTCCGGTAACGGACACAGTCGTGCCCGGCTGCAGCGCGAAGCTGCCAGCAACAATGGGCACATTGTAAACGACCGTGAGGTCGTTGACTTGGCGCCGCTATTGGTCAAATAGAGCGTGGCTTCGGTGAGGATTGACCCCGCATGGCTGGGGGTAGGCAGCGCAAGGCTGGCGAACATGACCAAAGTCGCGGCCATTGCAAATAATCGCTTAGTCATTGATTGAGTACCTCGATTGAGTACCTCTGAAAAGTCGTCTTCCTCCTCGAACAGAACCTCGGGATGCTCACGACAAGACGATTGGGCATGCGTCGAAACCACCACGCTGACTGAACCGACGCCCAAGTTCGGTGTTAGTGAGTCATTCGTGGCGCCAACACAACTGGTCTTCATAAACCCTCGATCGGGCAACGAGGATCATGCGGAGCGGGGAGAGCGTTTCTCTTCTTCGGGCTTGTCAATAGGCTACCCTCGTCGTTCCAAGGTAACCGGTACGGACACGCTCCTCGGGGAGAGATCCTTCGGCGATGTGTGTTTAGTTTTCTCGGGGCTCATGTCATCCCTGTCGTCCCCGCGAAAGGTGAGCCCGACACAGAACCCACGGTCCTGCGAATCAACCGAACCCGGCCGATCGCAACGAGCCAAGTCATCAGCCAGCCCGTGGATCTCTGATGCGTGAACGCCACACACCACTCATGACCCCAACATCGCAACCTTTAGACATAACTGGCGAGTTACCGGATTGCAAACTAAAAAGGCCCAGGTCGTCGGAATTGACACAAAATCAAAAACGAACTACGGTTCCTGTTGAAAAATTGGAACATCCGAAGCATCGGCCAGCTTCCCGTTCGATATCGATGACGATCACGACACGGTCTATTCATCCTGGATCCAGGCTGGCCGTTGGTAGCGCGCGGCCAACCACGCCTTAGTTAACGCAGCCCAAGGCGAGCGGCTCTTTCAGGCATTTCATGAACCATGTGTTGAACCGCCAGCCGGTAAAGTGAGGCCGCCAACCACAGACGTGGTGTGTCGGTCGGCGGCGCTAATGACCGCCGATCTTCGCGGAGGCGTAACTTGCCTGATTGACACCCGAGTAGCACGCATGCCCGCGTGCGTCAGAGCCGCGGAGGGGTCAGGTAAGTACTGTCAATTGGCCCAGGCCGGCGTAAGTGGTCACACGCGAGTTGAACAGCAAACGAGCCGGATAGTGCCCTGTCTGTTCTTCCCAGTAGTCGGCGAACTCGGCGGCGATGAGCCGCTCGGTCATCGCTCGCTCGGTCTCGTCGGAATAGTCAGTCACGTACGTCGTCACGGGCGAGACGTTCGGGCCTGCGAACAACCCGGCGCCCTCGTCCTTACACAAGTCGCAGATATGACTGATGCGCCGCTTGCCGATCAGCTTTGGAGCCAGCAACGCGAGCAGCGCCTGCAGCGGCGGGATCTGCTTCGAGCCGGGCAACTTCGCATCGCTGACGGCCTGGGGCAGGTCCAGGTTCAACAGCAGAGGTAGGAAGAGGAAGAGGCCGGCGACCTTGGTAGGGAATTGTCCAGAGCATGATCTTCTTCGCCTGCTTCAAGCCAGCAGCTCCTTGCGGATCTTGGCCTCGCCTTCGGGGCCGATGAGCTTCTGGTGCAGCCCCTGGTCGGCGTACGTGAGCTTCCAGGCGTCGAGGCCGAGGAGGTGAAGGATGGTGGCTTGCAGGTCGTGAATGCTGACGGGATTCTGAGTGATGTTGTACCCCAGCAGATCGGTTTCGCCGACGGTGATGCCGGGCTTGATCCCGCCGCCGGCCAGCCAGATCGTGAAGCAGTGCGGGTGGTGGTCGCGGCCCAGGAACGTCGAGCCGCCGCGGGCCTCGTTCATGGATGTACGGCCAAACTCGCCTCCCCAGACCACCAGGGTCTCTTCGAGCATCCCGCGACGTTTGAGATCTGCCAGCAAGGCCCCGATCGGCCGGTCGACTTCCTTGCACTTCTCCGGCAGATGCTTGACGATGTCGTCGCCGGCACCAGTGCCGTGACAATCCCATCCCCAATCGAAAAGCTGCACGTAGCGCACGCCACGTTCGAGCAGCCGCCGTGCCAGCAGGCAGTTATTGGCGAATGACGACGCCCCCGGCGTGGCGCCGTACTCTTCGAGCATGCGCGCGGGCTCCTGTCTGATATCCATCACGTCCGGCACGGCCATCTGCATCCGGAACGCCAGCTCGTACTGGCTGATTCGCGTCAGCGTTTCCGGGTCGCCGAACTGGGAAAGCTCGTATTCGTTGAGCTTGCGGAGTGCGTCGAGCGTGCGCCTGCGGTCGCCGCGGTCCATCCCTTTGGGATCATTGACGTAAAGCACGGGATCGCCCACGGTGCGGCATTGCACGCCCTGGTACACGCTCGGCAGGAAACCCGTGCTCCACAGAGCCTTGCCGCCGGTGGGGTCGGTGCCCCCGCTGATCAAGACGATGAACCCGGGCAGGTCTTGATTCTCGGTGCCCAGGCCGTACGTGATCCAGGAGCCCATAGCCGCCCCACCGTTGCGAGACGAGCCGGTGTAGAGGAACAGCTCGGCCGGGGCGTGGTTGAACTGGTCGGTATACATCGACTTGACGATCGCGATTTCGTCGACCGAGTCCCGCAGGTGCGGCAGGAGCTCACTCACCATCGCGCCGCACTCTCCGCTTCTCTGGAACCGGTACGGCGTGCCCAGGAGCTTGGGATGTCCCTTGATGAAGGCGAACCGCTGGTTCTTGAGCAGCTCGTCCGGGCAGGGCTGCAGGTGATGCTTGACCAGCTCGGGCTTAAAGTCAAACAAGTCTTGCTGGGGTGGTCCCCCCGACATGTGCAGGTAGACCACCCGTTTGGCCCTGGGCGCGAAGTGCGGCGGTTTGAGCGCCATCGGAGAAACTGCCGAAGCAGGCCCGGGAGACGGATTAACCCCCCTGCTCTGCGTTTCTCCCGGTTTTTGTAGCTGCGAGCCCCGCGCATCGCGGTCGAGCAGCGCGGCCAGCGCAATGGCACCCAGTCCCGTTTGCGATGTCTTCAAGAACTGGCGGCGGCTGTGTGCACGCGCGAGCTGGAGCTTCAAGGGGAGTTCCGTATCCATGGGAATCAGCCTTTGGTCAAGACCCCATCCAGATTGAGGAGCACATTCGCAACCGTGGTCCACGCCGCCAGCTCGGCTGAGCTGGTCGAAGCGGGAAGCGATCCCGGCGCGGCGTCTGATAAATTCTCCGCCGCCTGAGAATCCTTGCGGAACCGCTGGAATTCCGCATCAAAAAGAGCGACGAGCGGCTCGATCTGCTCGGGCTCTGGACTGCGGCAAAGACAGAGATTCAAACCAAATCGCACCCGCGCTCTGACGTCTGTTCCGCCCTCAAGCACAATTCGCCGGGCGAGCGCCCGCGCGGCCTCGACGTACACCGGGTCGTTCATGGTCACGAACGCTTGAAGCGGCGTGTTGGTGCGCACTCGCTTGATCGCACAGATTTCGCGGCTGGGGGCGTCGAAGGCGGCCATCGACGGATAGGGCACCGTGCGCCGCCAGAACGTATAGAGCCCCCGGCGGTACCGGTCTGTGCCCTGGCTGGTCGCCCAGGTGCGCTGGCCGTTGAACGCCGCCTGCCAGAGACCGTCGGGCTGAGGCGGGAAGACACTCGGCCCGCCGAGCTTCCGCGAAAGCAGCCCGCTTGCGGCCATCGCCTGGTCGCGCACCATCTCGGCCTCGAGCCTCACCCGCGGCGCTCGCGCCAGCAGGCGGTTGCGCGGATCCCGCTCCCGAAGCTCGGGAGTGACCTTCGACGACTGCTGGTAAGTTGCCGATGTCACGATCAACCGTAACAGGCCCTTTGTATCCCAGCCCGAGTCCTGATAGAAAATCGCCAGCCAGTCCAGCAGCTCGGGATGGCTGGGCGGCTCGCCCTGTGTGCCGAAGTCTTCTTCGGTCTCGATGAGCCCCGCACCGAAGATCTGCGACCAGAGGCGGTTCACGGCCACTCGCGCCGTCAGCGGATTCCGGCGATCGGTCAACCAGCGCGCCAGCCCCAGCCGGTCCGGCGAAGCGCCGGCCGGAAAGGTATGCAGCGACGCGGGCACCCCCGGTGCAACCACCTCTGCCGGATCGAGGAAATTCCCCTTCCGCAGCACCCGCGTCACCCGCCGCCTGGCCGGCGGCAGCTCAGCCATGACCGGCACGGACGGTGTCACCGGACGTGCTTTCTCGAGCGAGCCAATCTTGTCACGTAGCGTCTTGAGCTCCGGCGCGATCGACCCGAAATAACGCGCCAGTGCCAGAGCCTGCGGCTTGGTCCGCTTGCTCTCGGGTACGTCCGCGACAGCGAGCACCTCTTTGGGAACGCTCTTACGCGCGGCTGCTCCACCGAGAGTGCCTTCCCACCTGGCCTGGGCGGTCGCGAGACCCGGCAGGGCGTTCTCCTGCTCCTTGCGCAGTTCGGCAATCTGAGCATCGAGGAGCCGAGACTTCGCGGCCATCTCCTCCGTCGGCGCGGCGATCGTGGGGCTCTCGTCCGGCTGATCGTTGTCGGCCGTCTGGTTGAAAATCGCGTAAAACCTGTAATAGTCCTCATGTGTAATCGGGTCAAACTTATGGCTGTGGCACTTGGCGCAGCCCATGGTCAACCCCATGAAGACCTGCATCGTGGTGTCGACCCGGTCTTTGATCGCGGCCACCCGGAACTCTTCGTCGTCAGTGCCCCCTTCGGTATTGGTCATGGTGTTCCGATGGAATGCCGTCGCGATCTTCGCTTCCAGGGTCGCGCCCGGGAGCAAGTCTCCGGCAATCTGCCAGAGAGTGAATTGATCGAACGGCAAGTTGCGGTTGAACGCACTCACGACCCAATCACGGTATCGCCAGATGCTCTGGCGGAGCGGGTCCGAACCGTAACCAGCCGAGTCGGCATAGCGAGCCTGGTCCAGCCACATCCGCGCCCAGCGCTCACCGTAAGCGGGATCGGCAAGAAGGCGGTCGACGGCTCTCTCGTAGGCGTCGCTCGATTGATCCGCGTTAAATCGCTCGGTCTCTTCCGGCGCGGGAGGAAGACCACGCAAATCCAGGCTGAGCCGTCGCAATAATACTTGCCGGCTTGCCCGCGGCGAGGGTTTGAATCCCTCTTTCTGCAAGCGATCCAGGATCCAGAAGTCGATGCCGTTGCGGGGCCACGACCTGTCTACAACCTTGGGAATCGGTTTCGCCTGCGGCGCAAGAAATGCCCAGTGAGGAGAATATTCGGCTCCTTGCTCGATCCAGCGACGCAAAATGTCGACCTCGGCGGGCGTGAGCTGATTCCCCGACTTCCTGGGCGGCATTCGCATCGTGGCGTCTTCTTCGGTGATCCGCGCGATCAGCTCACTGGAATCCGGATCTCGGGGGACGATCGCCTTTTCACCGTTCTTGAGCGGCTTGACGGCCGAATCGCGGCGGTCGAGCCTCAGGCCCTTGGCTCGCTTCGCCTCATCCTGGCCGTGGCACGCAAAACAGTTTCGCGCCAGGATCGGTCGCACGTCGCGGTTATAGTCGACCTTGCCCGCAGCTTCGACCTGTCCAGGGGCGGCGCTCGCTCGAACCTGACAGATCGGCAAGAGCAACGCCAGCGCGACCAGACAGCGAGGCATCCACAACCAAGATTGATTGTTTCGGGCACAGTAAGGATCGCTCGCTCTCATGGATTTTGGATTCCCGGGCGATTGGCGCCGTGCGGGCGGCTGGATGTAGCCTCACACCAGGAGGCGGGCGGCTGGTTTATAATCCAGGTGGGCGTATACTTACGTGCGGGCGGTGGCTTGGTCTCATTCTCGGTTTTTCCGAGCCCGCGCTCAAGACCGGGCCATCGACTCCGCGTTTTCCATAACCATCGCTCGAGAAAATCGAGCACGCGCTGGAATCAGCTCCGTTCAAGCGTACTGAATCAGCTTATTGCAAGAATCAACCAAGCCGCGAGCCATTCCGAGCAAGTCTGGGTTCGTCTCGGCTTCCCCCGACGTCTCCAACCGGAAGATGGAGCTTTCAAGAATCGGGATAAGTGATTTCAACTCCTGATTCGATCCCGCCGCCCGCTGTTTTCCGGATTGCTGTGACAGAATATCGGCGGCCTTGAAGATCAGTCTGAGAGGGCTTTTCTCGGGGTTTGATAGAATTCTTCGTGATCGCTCAACCGCGGCGGCGGGATCCGCGAGTGACAAACAGTGCAACGCCACGTACGTGAAATTCAAGTTCTCGGGGTCGAGATCGCTGGCCCTTTGCAGAAACGCTGTGGCGATTCGGTACTCACTGGCGGCCATCCAGATTCTACCGCGCAAATAGCTCAGGCTCGCAGCCGGAATGTACTGTGAATGCTTACGCAGGAGGCGTAGCGCCATGTCAAACTCGCGCGACTCGCGCGCCTGAACCGCTTCATCAAGATCAGCCATCACGTCTGCAGTGATCGGTAACAAGGTCGCTGAAGTCTCATCCGTCAATGAGTAGAAGTCGGCGGAAATTCCATTGAGACTTACGGTCTCCTCGCCGGAAAGCCGGCTTCCCGGATCCTCCATCCGCTCTCGCAGCGCCTCGCCTTCTGCACTTTCATCCCAGCCTTCTCTCATGGCCACGTGAAGGTCGTAGAGAAGGTGCACGTAGTTCACAAAGTCGGGGTCGTCAAAGAAACGCTCAGTTGCCATTCTTCATGTCTCGTCGATCACCCAATCGCTGCAAGTCGCTGCGAGATCGTCCTGGAATTGCCGCATGTTTACTAGCTGAGTTGGTACAACATTCCCGGCACGCGAGTTTTGTTCTTTCAAGGTTACGGCGAGGCAGGTATTCAACGGCCCTGCACCGAATGGACCCTGTCCACAACGGAAGCACGCCAAACCGTTCGAACCTGCAGCGCTGGGAAAAACTGCCTTGAGCCGTTTTGGAACCAGATGAGGTAGCAACCACCGCCAATTCTCGACGACTGACATTCCCTTTCCATTGCAAGTCACGTTTCCATTCTCATCAAGATCGATATCTGAAGTCGGGTTCGGAGGTACTCGAACCCCAAGTTCCTTCGAGTTCGAGCCGATGACGGGCATCCCGTTATCAGTTTGCTTCATCGCGCGGTAAACGGTCGGCATTGCTATTTCGCTGGCAAGAAACTCGCCCGCTGCGGCCAATCTCCATTTCCCATTCTAAAGCGTTTTCAAAAATGCCACCAGCTCCGTGACTTCCTTCGGAGTCAGGACCAGCCCCCGCGGGTGCCTTTCCTTCTGGAAGACCTCCTCCAGCGACCGGGCTCGGCCGTCGTGCAAGAACGAATCCCTGTTGCTCACTCCCCGCAGCGACGGCGGGTTGAATTCGCGATTGCCCACCTCGTCTCGCAGCCCGACGTCGTACTCGTCCGGTTGACGTGTATTCGGGCAAGGCGTGGCACGCGATCGCATTTTCGTTCGTGGAAAATCGCGCGCCGCCGGCAATCGCCGGCGAATCGGCTTTGTCGGCGCCTGATCACCATCGGCGGCGGGGGCGACAGCGTCTCCAGATAGGCCTTCAGGTCAGCGATCTGTGAATCCTTGAGCTTGGTCCCGTGCATCGTGGTCGCGATCGATTTGCCCACCTGGTCTTCCAGTCGCGCCATCGAACCGGTCCAGGTCCACGGCCCGGTCGCGGCCACGCCAAGCAGCGACGGTACGCGCTTCGGCGCGCCGTATGAGCCGTCACCGAGCGTGTCGCTCAAGAGGTTGTTCGTATGCCCGTCGCTGTGGCAGCTATGGCAGCTCATCCAGCCGTCATGCGAAAGCTTGGCGTTATAGAACAACCGTTCGCCGCGCTGGGCGGAAGTCAGGTCGGGCCTGGGCCCGAGCGAGATCGTCGCGGTGCGCATGCCGGACTTGATCAAGATAACCGAGACCGTGTCGTCCAGACGATTCGCCACGAACACGAACGACCCGTCGGGGCTCCCGGCCAGGGCCGCCGGCCCGTTCCCCACCACGATCCGCCGCGGACCCTGCTCGGGGCTTGCCGTGATCGCGATCTCATCGACGCCCGACAGCGCGACGATCAGGTCGCCGCGGCTGGAGAACACGACTCGACCCGGGTCACCGGCCGCGTAGCCGACGTCGCCCAGGTCGAACAGCCGGCTGCCATCGAGAAGCGCCCTATCCGTGCCAGCGGCAAACAGCTTGTCGGTTCGAAGGACTCGGAGATGGTTGCGGATAAGCAGGCCCCAGTGCACGTCGTCGAACGTGCTTTGCGCCAGGTGATTCAGATATTGATGCGCGATCACGAGCGATTTGCCGTCGGGCGCAAAGGCCATTCCGCGGATGTTGTGCCCGGGGATGGCTCGCACGGACTCGAACCACCCGGCGACGAGCATCAATCACCGCCAGGCGACCGCCGAAGGCGTCGGCGACGACCAGTTTCGAGCCGTCGAGAGAGCCCGCCAGCTCCCCGGGGCAAAAGGGCAGATCGACACAGCCGCCGGTCGCGATGGCCGTATCTTCGCCCATCGGCCCCCTGGCAATCGATACGAACGTCAGCCGGCGCGACCAGCGTGAGGCCACCGCGCACGATGCACCGTCAAGCAGCACCGCCAGCCGAACCGGGTCGGGGCTTACCTTCAGGCGGTCAAGCACCCGCACTGTGAGATCGTGGTAGTCCAGGAGCACGAGCTCGTTCGATGCGCAATCGGCGGCCAGAAGCCGCGGCTCCTTGAGGGTAGCCAGGTCAGCCAGGCCACGGCCCACCTCGTGCTCGGCGACGGCCCTGGTCGTCGCAACATCAATGATCGAGAGAGTGCCGCTACCTCGGTTGGCCACAAGGACCGTGTTGCCTGAATCGACAAAAACCAACGCGACGGGTTGCCGCTGGCGAGGCACAAGCTCGCCGGATGTTGTTTGCGAAGTGAAGAGCATCGCCGCCGGCAACGCCCCGGCCAGTAGAAGACGGTGAAGCGAATTTCGCATGGTGACGCCTCGAGCCCGCAAGGGGAGGGTCAGGTTTTCTTGAGCAACTGCCGAAGCTGCTCGATCGCTTTATTCACCGCAGCGTCCGGCTCGGAGGGGCTCACCATTCTTCCGCGCCCGGCAACCACATGGTTGGGATGCACTCCGGTGGTTTTGCTCATCGGCTCGCGGACCACCGTGGGCATGGATCGATCGAAGGCGGAAACGGGGCGGCCGTCGCCGCGCTCCAGGATTCCGGTCGCCAGTGAGACGGCCCAATCGCTGTTTCCGACCCGGACGAGGGATGTGACAAACGCATATCCGGGGTTGACGCGGGCGCTTGAAGTCGGACTTCCGATCACGATTCCCCGCTGATTATCCTGAATCGCGGCCGCCAGCCATTCCGCAGCGCCCGAAGTGAATTCGTCCACCAGCACCGCCATGGGCCATTCCCGAAAGATTGCATCGGAGTCGGCCTGGTAGACCGTCTCCCCCTGGCCCGTCCGGACCCTCCCGATCGTACCGTGGTCGAGCAAGCTGTCAGCCAGCAAGAGGGCGGTGTGGGCCGAACCGGGCGAGCGGCCCCGCAGGTCAAGAATGATCGCCTTGATCCCTTGGCTCTCGAGCCCCTGCGCCACCTTGCGGAGCTCGTGCGGTGTGCTGCCGAACATGGCGCTGATCCGTACATAGGCGATCGGCTCGGAATCACTCATCCGAAAGTCCCACTCGCCGTTCGGCTGCTTCTGCCGGCCGGCGATAGTCGGAAGCGGGTGCTGGCCGCGCACGATTGTGTAAGTCCGCGACTCCGCCGCGCCCGCCTGCCGGACCTTGATCGTCACACTCGTGCCCTCATCACCCCGCAGCCGGTCGACTACGTCCCGTAACGGCATTCCCTTGGTGTCGACGCCTTCGATCTCTTCGAGCAGATCATTTGACTGGACTCCGGCCCGAGCGGCTGGCCCTCCGTCGATGACGTTCCTGACAGCGGGCCGCTTCGCCTTTTCGTCCGTGCCCAAGCCGATGTGAATGCCGACGTACCGATTGCCTGCACTCTGTTCCTGAACTTTGCGTTCTTTCTCCGGCACGAGATAGGCGCCTCCGGAGACACTGTTCAGCAGCCCGTTCAGCAACGCTTCTTCGAGCTCCCTGGCAGTCACGGCCTCACTGCTCGAAGCCGGCCAGACGTCATCGAGCAAGCGCGCGAGTTGCTCGGTGGTCGTCACTGCCGACACGCGGCGGCTCAATTGCTCGGGGGCTGAGAGCGCCGGCTGCCTTGTAGAGCTCCTGGATGCCTGTGAGGATCATCTGTTGCCGCGCCGGCGGGTCGATGTGGTGTTCCAGCACGGTGTCGACGACGCTCTGGACGAGCATGGCCAGGCCGGCAGGCGCCGTCGACGGCTTTGACTGCGGTTTCGAAAGCCCATCGGCCAAGGTTGCTCGGGGGCCCACGAAGCAGACGACGAGCGCAAAGAGCCCAGCCAAGGTCGTTTCACGTAGGCGCATGACGATTCGGACTCCTCTAGCCAGCGAGTTCGACCCCCTTCAGGCGACACCCAAAGGTTCAGCCGGTCAGGATATCCGATCGAGAGCGTGTACGGCAATCGCACCCGGATCCCCAGGCGTGTGACTCCGGGTCAGGTGATCGTCTTGCCCTTGGGAGAGATCGGCAACACCGCGTTCCGCGCCAGGAAGATCTGGGACGTGCTGTCCACGCTGCTGGCGAAGACAGTGAGCCTTCCCCCCTTCGGAAACGTTTGCTTCCCGGCGAGGGTGAGCGTGACGGAGTCGCTCGTCACGTTGGTCACTCTGAATGCGATCTTCTTGTATACCGGGACCTGTGTCTTGATTTTCTTCCTGGCGACCTTCGTGATCGTCGTCTTGATCTTCGTCACGAGGTCGATTTCGTAGCTGCCGCCTTTTGAGAGTGCCGTCTGATCCATCGCGGTGCTGAACGTGATCGTGTAGCCCGACAAGGTCGGCTTGCCGATCTTCTTACCTCTCTTGTTCACCTTCTGTTGCATCACCGCCGATGCACTTATGATCGTCGGTGGGGGAGGAACCGTCGTCACGTTGAACGTGTTTGTCGAGGTACTCACCCCGGGTTTCAGGCTGACGTTCAGCATGTAGCCGGTGCCGACGGTGTTCACCGACAGGCCATTGAATGTTGCGTACCCGGGACTGGCGCATCGAGGGTGAGATGTAGGCGGTCGCGCTCAGGCCCGTCCCGCTCCCTCCGGCGTTGGTCGCAAGCGACGCTGACACCGGTCCGCTAAAGTTCGTGGCGACGTTGCCGTACTTATCCTTGGCGACAACCGTGCACCCAAAACCTTCACCCGCCCAGACGGTTCCAGGAGGCTGAGCCGTCACCGACAGTGTGCTGACGGCGGCCGGCACGACGGTGATGCCGCTTGTCGGCACTACGATGGCCGGGGCTTTAGGGTCGCTGCTCGCCACCATCAGAGTGTACCCACCCGCGGCGATGTCGAGTGTCAACCCCGAGAAAGTGGCCACGCCTTTGACCGCCGTCACCGTCAGCTTCGTCCCGCCGAGAGCACTCGAGGCGCCTCCGGGATTACTGGCCAGAGAGACCGTCACGGTGCCATCGAATTGCGTGTCAACGTTGCCGGAGCTATTCTCAACGGTGACGGCAAAACCAAATCCGGTGCCGGCCGTCACGCTCGAGGGCGGCGCGGTCGTGACCACGATGTGGTCTGCCGCGAGGTCTACACTCAGGTCGCCAATCGCTCCTGACTTATCGGCAAACCACACGGTGTCGTTGGGACCATTTGTAATCCCGACAGGGGCGGGATGGCTCAGAACACCGCCGGCTTGTCCAGTCGTGGGGATCGGGACGGCCGAGCCCAAGGTGTACTGGCTGGGACCGGACAAACCTGCCACACGGACAAAACCGATTGCGCCCGCGCCGGTCTCGGTGAACCAGATGTTTCCGTCGGGCCCTGCGGTGATACCCGATGGCTGGGAAGCAGCGGGGGTCGGAAACTCCGTGATCGAGTTCCCGTGGTTCAAGTTGATGACTCCGACCGCCGACGAGGCAAATCCCGAGCCTCCCGCATCGGGCACTGACTCCGTGAACCAGATATTGCCATCCGGCCCAAGCGTGATCGCGGCTGGCATCTGAGTACCGCCGGAACTCGGCAGGCTTACCTGGCCGACCACGGTGTCGGAAGCCAGGCTGAAGATCCCGATTGCACCTGGCTCAGTGAACCACAGGTCATCTCCACCCGGACCAGCCGTCACTTCCGATTCAAAATTGGCGACGTTGATGTTAGCGGGCGAGAGTGGATAAACCGTCGTGAAGGTCTTGCCCGCCGGCAGCGCCTCCAGAGAATTGATACCAGGCACGGTGAACCAAAGATTGTTCCCGACTGCTGTGACGCCCGCCGAGGGAACATAGTATGTGGCCCCGCCCGAGTCAGGGCGATAGCCTACGTAAAGCGTCGAACTTGTGTCGGACGGGGAAAGTTCTCCGAGCGCGTCGGAATTGGTCAGGGTGAACCAGACCGCGCCTCCGGATCCCGCAGTGGCCACGATTCCCGGGGGGGCTCCATCGCTCACTCCTGTCCCAACCTGCTTGGCTACTGTACTTGTTCCTGTGTCGAAGACTCCGATCAAATTGGCCGACGGCTCTGTGTACCAGAGGTTGCTGTCAGGACCGAACGTAAGCTGTGTTGGATTTCCGGACACTGCCGTTTCACTGATGGATGTGAGTAAACAGCGCGGCTCGAGCAGATCCAGCGCAGGCCGGACCCCTCTCCGCCGGCGCCCTCGTGCCGTTAGCCTGCGATCCGCTGATTCGCGAATGGCCGTTGCTGGTCCGAATTGACGCAGATTCTTCATGATGAGCTTCTCAGCCTCCAAGCCCTGTGTCCGCGTTCGTGAAAGATTACCTTGATGTTGCTTTGTGTATTTCGCACGCTGGTTGAGAAAAGAGTCTACGGCACGCTCTCGCGCGTCAATCAGACTCGATCGCCTGTCGTTGCGGGCCGAGGTCCTACGACAAACGCGCCGAAAGAGATTCGAGCGTTGTCAGGTCTCGCGCCTGCGTGCCGGCATCTTCCCCGTCGGTGGTCGCGGACCACGGCCGTTACACCCGGGGGTCAATTACCGGTGAAAATCTATGAAGTCTCAGATCGCGTTTTGAACACCCGGAGAATCGATCCACCATGAGTGGCGGATGACGACAAAGCGAGGCGCGAATTTGCTTGTAGAGCGGAATTGATTCCGTTTTGCTCTAAAATCGGAATTCATTCCGTTTCCGCTGTCCCCATGATCAGCAGGCAAAGGGGACCACGTCACGGTTCCTTCCGAAAAACGAGTGAGGTAATACCGAAACATAGCGATACTTGACCGGACGGAGAGGAACAGAGCTTTGCATTTTACCACCAACCCGCTCAGTTGTGACAGCAACCGGGCAGATTACCGCGAATCTTACCGCCCGCGATCGGCCGCGCCAATCTCCCAGTCATAGGTTCCGAAAGATAGCGAATTCATTGATAACATGCAAGCCACCATTAATCCATTATTGATAGAGTGCATGCAGTCGGAACTTCAGCGATTCATCGATTCAAGAGGTGGATGGCACCAGCGTGATCAACTACTCTTGAAACAAAGCACGAAGCGAGGAGATCGCTCTCTAGGGAAACAGCGGATGCTTTTTTTCACCAACGTTGCGTTCGGCAAACCGGTGTTATGAGAGTTTTCGATTAACAAAAAGCTTTTTGTTTGAAATCCACTTTTCGATCTGCTAAGACTGGTACCCGCAATTGTCGGCGTGGTAGCAGCCACTCCGGTCGCTCGTATGTTTCGGGGATCACAAAACTCGCTACGCTCGACGTGATCTGATAAGATCCCTTCGCTACCGAGCGAATCGTGATTCGGGCCTTCAAGCAGGTGCAACTTTTCGAGGCGAAGGCCAACCGGCCAGTGGCGAGAGGGTGCATCTAGATGCTGAAGGCGAGTGATTTGGCGCTTTTATGAGGAGATTGAGCCCTTTCCCCGAGACCATGCCGCCCTCTCCCGAAACGCGTCAAAGCCCGCCGCCTGGTCCACCAGGAGGGTTGTCTTTTGACTTGATCCAAGAGGTAACGACTCGAACGATCCGCGACAGCGGAGGAGCGTGTCGAGCAATCGACCCGCGGGCTTCGCACGCACGCAAACCGTGTGTGTTGGGATGGCCTCTTGCAAATCAACACCGAAATCGGGCGTCGGTCCTGATCAAAAGCGCGGTGGACTCGGACGCTTGCCCGAGCGTCTCGTCGTAATGACTCACTAACACCGAAGTTGGGCGTCGGTTCGGTTTGCGTAGTGATTCCGACGCGTGCCCAAGCGTCTTGTAGTGATTATCTCGAAGTTCTGCAGAAAAACGACTTTTCGGAGGTACTCAATGACCAAGCGATTTCTCGCGGTGGCCATGGCATTAGCCATGTACGCCAGCTTTGCGCTGCCGACCCATGCGGGGTCGATTCTCACCGAGGCCACGATCTATTCGAGCACTGGCGGCGCGGTCAGCGACCTGACGGTCGTTTACAATGTGCCCATCACAAGCAGCAGCATCGACGTGCTGTCAAGCACGACTGTGAACGTTACCGGAGTGTCCTACACGTCGGACTCGGTCACGATCACTTTCACCCCAGTGACCGCAACGTTCGGACCGCCCCCTGTAACCCAGTTGCTCGATTACACCCTCGCGACCACTAGCGGAGGACCGTACTCAGCATCCTCTTCAGAATGGAGCGGTTCCTATAGCGCCATCGTTGACGGGATCACGGTGTCTAACGCCGCCGTCCCTGAACCGGCCTCATTGGCCCTGCTCGGCATCGGCATGACCGGATTCCTGGCCTTCCGCCGCTTCTTCAAGAAGACCTCGGTCGCTTGAGGAACCGGACCCAATCTCTACCGGCGTTCGCGGCTCTCGTTGCCAAACTGACCGCGATCTGCCGACCTGATACGCAAGAACGACTCATCACTGGCGCATCGCTCATGTACATCACAGTGTGATGCACCAACGAATCGAAAGAAGCGGCAAGAGGGGTCTGACCACCTCCCTTGCCGTTTTTTTTCGGTACGCCGAGCGCAGCCTAAACATACACTCTCTGCCGAATTTTCAAGGACACGTTATATCTATTGGCCGATCTCGCATTCGCACAACCTTCTATAGCACACGAATCCACGAAATAGGCGAAAATGGTCTTGCGTTTCGTCTTGGTGCTCAATAACTTGCGCTCAGTTACTGTTCTCCATTGCGCCAACTGTTCCTTGCACAACCTGCCGCGACGATGGATGCCCCAAAAGCTTACGTCGAGTTGATTGGTCGCGCCCGGGAGCAAGCGCTGCTAGCTTCGTGCTCAGCCCTGCTGGGATGGGACGAACAAACGGTCATGCCCACCGGCGGAGCCGAGCATCGCTCCGGCCAGATGGGCTTGCTGGCAGGTATTTACCACGAGCGCGCCACGGACCCCAGGGTGGGCGAGCTTCTTGCCGTCATCGAGGGTTCGGATCTCATCGCTGAGCCCGGATCGCCGGCTGCCGTGAACGTGCGCGAAATTCGCCGAGGCTTTGACCGACGCGTTCGCTTGCCGCGCACCCTGGTCGAAGAACTGGCTCGCACAACCTCTCTGGCGCAGCCTGAGTGGGTCGCCGCCCGGTCGGCTCGCGATTTTGCCCGGTTCCGGCCGTGGTTGGAGAAAATCATCCAACTGAAGCGTCAAGAATCGGCCTGCTTGGGCGGGCAGTTGGCAACTGCTAGCCAAGTACCCGGTCAACCTCAGCCAGCTTCTTCTTCAGGCAGGCCTCCGTCGCGTGCGAGTTCGTCCATTTACGATCCACTCCTCGATGACTACGAGCCCGGGGCAACTACGGAGCAGTTGGCGGCTGTCTTCCAGGCGCTGCGACACGAGCTGGTGCCCCTTGCCGGGAAAATTGCCGAGGGCAGCCTGAAGCGCGAGGCAGCGGCAGCCGCTTCTGCTGGCAGTTCGAGCAATGCGGCGGCAGCGCACCGGGCCGCGATCCTGACTCGCTCTTACCCGCGGGATCGCCAGCAAGTCTTTGGTGAAGCGGCCGCGGCCGCAGTCGGCTTTGACTTTCAGCGCGGACGGCTGGACGTAACCGCCCACCCGTTCTGTTCGGGCATCGGGCCGGGCGATTGCAGGATCACCACGCGCTACGACGAGCACAACTTCAGCGATGCAATCTTTGGAATCCTGCACGAAGTCGGCCATGGCCTCTACGAGCAGGGCCTTGATCCGGTCCATTTCGGCACGCCGATGGGCGAGGCCGTTTCGCTCGGCATTCACGAGTCGCAATCGCGCCTCTGGGAGAATGCCGTTGCCCGGAGCCTTCCGTTCTGGAGGTACTGGTTCCCGATCGCAAAGCGCATTTTCCACGAGGCCCTCGGCAACGTCACGCTCGACGCATTCCATGCCGCCGTCAACCACGTCGCCCCGTCATTGATCCGGGTCCAGGCTGACGAGGTCACGTACAATCTGCACATCATCGTTCGATTCGAGCTCGAGCAGGCCCTGTTGACAGGCGATCTGCCGGCCGCCGAGCTGCCCGAGGCATGGAACCGCAAGTACGAAGACGGCGCTGGGCGTCAAGCCGGGCAACGATGCGGAAGGCTGCCTCCAGGACATTCACTGGAGCGCCGGGCTTATCGGCTACTTTCCGACGTACACGCTCGGCAATCTGTATGCAGCCCAGCTCTTCGCGCGGGCCCAGGCCGAGCTTGGCGTACTTGACGAGGCCTTCGCACGCGGTGACTATAGCGATCTCCTGGCCTGGCTACGGGCCAAGGTCCATCGTGAAGGGCAGCGCCGGCGCCCGCGGAATTGATTGAACACATCACCGGCTCCGAGCCCGACCATCGCCCGCTGATCGCTGCCCTCACGAACAAATACTCCGAGCTGTACGGCATCTAGATTAATGAGCCAATCTTCAAGCAGCGACACGCCGTCCCTCGATCCTGGCGAAGAAAAACCCGCGATCTCGCCCACGTCGCCTGTGCCAAGGCTGGCTTCGATCGATGCCTACCGCGGGCTGGTGATGTTTCTGATGATGGCCGAGGTGCTCAAGCTTTGCCGGGTGGCCGGCAAACTGCCAGGTGACCGAATCTGGGAGCTGCTCTGCCACCATCAGTCGCACGTGGAATGGGTCGGTTGCTCGCTGCACGACTTGATTCAGCCTTCGTTCTCATTCCTGGTCGGCGTGGCGCTGCCGTTCTCGCTGGCCAACCGGCAGGCAAAGGGCCAGTCCAAATCCTGGATGACGGCGCACTGCGCTCTGGCGTTCGCTGATCCTCGTTTTACTGGGAGTGTTCCTCCGGTCCATGGGTCAGAAGCAGACCTACTTCACCTTCGAGGACACTCTCAGTCAGATCGGGCTTGGATATACGTTCCTCTTCGTGCTGGCGCTTTGTTCCCCGCGCGTTCAATGGATCGCGCTTGGCGTGATCCTCGTCGGCTCCTGGGCAGCCTTCGCGCTGTACCCGGCTCCCGGCGGCGGTTTTGATTTCAGCTCGGTTGGTGTTCGACCCCAATGGACGCACCATCCAACCGGTTTCGCTGCGCACTGGGACAAGAACAGCAACCTCGCATGGGCCTTCGACACCTGGTTCCTGAACCTGTTCCCCCGCGAGAAACCATTTCTGTACAACGGCGGTGGTTACGCCACCCTGAGCTTCATTCCGACGCTGGGAACCATGATTCTGGGTCTGCTGGCGGGCGGCATTTTGAGACGCACTTGGCCGGGTTGGGCCAAGCTGCTCTGGCTCTGCGCAGCCGGCGCTGCAGGGCTACTGGCCGGCTGGGGGCTGGGCGAGCTCGGCCTCTGCCCCGTGGTCAAACGAATCTGGACGCCGAGCTGGGTTCTCTACAGCGGTGGATTCTGTTTCTTGTTTCTCGCCGGGTTCTACGCCCTGCTCGATCTGCTGGGCGTGCGCTTCTGGGCCTTCCCGCTGCGAGTCATCGGCATGAATTCGATCGCCGCGTACTGCATGGCAGGTTTGTTCGAGGGCTTCGCCATCAGCAGCCTCAACACCCATTTCGGCGAACAGATCTTCAAAACTCTCGGCGAGGCATACGAGCCCTTGCTCCGCGGCGCGGCGGTTCTCCTTGTACTCTGGCTCATCCTGTTCTGGATGTACCGGCGCAAGATTTTCTTGAAGATCTGATCCGGTCAAGCCGGGTCCGGCATTCGTCGCAGTTGCGCGCCGGGCGTGATAGGATCGACCGGGAGGCGTGCAAGCGAGAGGAGGCAACCGCCGATGCGTTTCACCGAATTCTTCGGCGCGGTCTCAACTGTTCTGGCCCTCGGAATCGGCGCCCCGCTACCCACATCCTCCGCACAAACCCCGCCAGGCCGAGCGGCTCGTACCCAGGTCCGCCTGGACGTCACCCGCGATGCCTGGATATCCGAGGTCGGCCGTGAAGCCGATGGCAATAACGGTGGTGCCCCTCGCCTGAAGCTGAAGAGCATCCAGGAGATGAGCCTTCTGGATATCGATCCGAGGCCCCTGCTGGGGCGGACAATCCGTTCGGCCGTTCTCCATCTCAAGAAGGCCGGCGACGAGACCCTGAAACGCGTGACAGTCAGCTCGGTCGGGGCCGAGTGGACTGAGGGAACGGGCACAGGCTACGCCATTCAGCCCGGCGGCGTGACGTTCCGGCATCGCCGGCACCCGGACCTACCGTGGTCCCTGAGCGGGGGAGACATTTGCCATGTCGTGCTGGGTAACGGCGGTTCGATCTGGGGAATGGCCGAGGCTTCGAAGCCGGATCGCGACGATTGGCAGCACGTGGCGGTCGACGCGCGAGTGATTGCCGCCCGGCTGGCAGGAATCAGCCATGGGTTCCTTGCCTTCGACGACACCGGCTCGGAATGGACTCGGAACGGCGAGACCTTCACGCTTCGGATTTTTCCCAATCGTTTCGTCTTTAGCCGCGAGCAGAACCGCGCGAGTGCACCCTACTTCACGATCGAGCCCGGACCGGAAGATCGGCGGCCGCCGGGAGCCCCGTCCGGGTTGCATCTCGAACCCGGTACTGCGCTCCTTCCCGCGGGCGAGGCGCTCGTATCGTGGGTCACGCCTCCTGACGTCGGTCCCGCCGGTACGCTGGGATTCTTCGCAGCACTGGACGGCACGCCTGTGCCGCGTGAGCTGATTCCGCTCGCCGGCATCGCGGGCGCACGAGTCGAGATGCATCTTCGCGACCTGAAGACTCGAGCAGGGCCGGAACATAAGCTGGCCGTGCGAGCCGTCGACGCGGCGGGCAACCGCGGTCCGGAAGCGACAGCAGCGATCCGGCTCTCGACGCGCGTGCCCGGCCGCCTTCCAGAGCTCAAGCCCGTTGCGGGGCCAACGGCCCGGTCGAGCGTTCTGCCGCGCATCGGCGGTGTAGACGTGGCGATCATCGATGAGCTGGACAAGGTCAATCCCGCGACCGGCGAGCTGATTCCCGCGCAGGCCAAGGGATACGAGGCGGCCAACCATCTCTGGGATGCTGCCGATCGCCGAGTCACGCTTCAGGCGGCGCGGAACGAGTTCGTCGCGTTTCAGGTCATGTTGCGCGGTGATTCGCTCTCCGGATCGATCAAGGGCGAGCTGGTCTTCGACGGGGCTGCAGGCAAGACAATTCCGGTTGCGGTGGAACGCTATTATTCCGTGCCGGCGAGGGGAGGACCGATGCCCGACCCCATCGTGCCGATGAGCTTCGACACCGAAAGCCGTGTGCCAACGAAGTATCAAAGCCTTTATGTCGAAGTCTATGCCCCGCACGATTTGGCGCCGGCGAGTATCCCGGCACGCTCAAGTTGAGCGCATCGGGCCGTGCGAGCGAATCATCTGCGCTCGACCAGGAGACGTTGCGCTTGCCGGTGTCGCTACGGGTCTGGGATTTCACGTTGCCGGATCATCTGAGCTTCTTGCCCGAGATGAACTGCTATGGCCTGCCGGACGATGAGCTTGACTATTATCGTCTGGCTCACCGGCATCGGACCGTGCTCAACCGCGTTCCATACAATCAGGCGGGGCGTGTGCAGGACGGCTGCGCACCACTCTGGGACAAAGCGCGACTCAAGCTCGACTGGTCCGAGTGGGATCGACGATTCGGTCCGCTGCTCGATGGGACGGCGTTTGCCGATCTGCCGCGGAAGAGCGTGCCCGTGGAGTGCTTTTATCTGCCGCTGCACGAGAACTGGCCCAGTCCGATGGAGGGGAATTTTAACGGAGAATACTGGGCCGATCGCGCGTTCCCAGATTCATATCGCAGGGCCTTTGTCGCCGCCGCCCAAGAAATCGCGGAGCATCTGGCGGACAAAAAATGGCACGAGACGCTCTTTCAAGGATTCTTGAACAACAAGAATAACTTCAAGGCGAATGGGTGGTCGCGCGGATCGTCCCCCTGGCTGCTGGACGAGCCAGCCAGCTTTCAGGATTTCTGGGCTCTTCGCTACTTCGCCCGGGCGTTCCACGAGGGCATCAATCAGGCGGCGAAAGACAGTTCGCGGGCATCCGTCTCGCGGCCGCGGCTGGTCTTCCGCGCCGACATCTCACGGCCCCAATGGCGCCGCGACAGCCTAGACGGCCTTCTTGATTATCACGTGGTGGGCGGTGCGATCCGCGAATATCCCCGGCTTGTCTTCGAGCACAAGCGCACGCTCGGCGAGATCGTGCTCGAGTACGGGTCGACGAATGCCGTCGAGGGCTCGAACGTGCAGCCGGCCGCGTGGTGTCTGGACGCCTGGTCTCTGGGAACAGACGGCGTGGTTCCCTGGCAGACAATCGGCAATTCCGAATCTTGGAAGCAGGCTGACGAGCTGGCGCTTTTCTATCCTCACCCGGCGAAGGACAGGCCCGGAAGATCGGGGCCGGGCACGAAACTCACGCCGATTCCCTCGATCCGCCTCAAGTCTTATCGCCGCGGCCAGCAGGATGTCGAGTATTTGACCATCTGGTCGCAGTTGCATGGAGAGCCGCGGTGGGCTGTCGGCCAGGAAGTCCGCGCGGCGCTCAAACTGGCCGGCACGCGCCAGGCCAGTGGCTTCGCCGGTGGCGAAGATGCGGGAAGGATCGACTTTGGCCGTCTTCGCCCGCAGCATTTATGGGCGTTGCGTGTCGCGATCGGCGAGGCGATCTCACAGGCGCACCCCGCCGCAAAACCGAAGCTGGTGGACTTTCGCACGCCCCGGCGGGACCCGAATCGTCTGTCGCCCAAGGAGTAGGGAACGGGCCGAAATTAACTTCCCGTTTTCCCTGAAGTATGATATCAAGCTCGCTGTCCGTAGGGAAACGCCAAGGAGGGCAGCATGGACGCGTATGCACCGGAAATTGAGCGGATGATGAAGCGGCTGTATGAGTCACTTTCGGAGGACGATCGACGGCGGTACGCGGCCATCGAGGCTGCCAAACTGGGTCATGGTGGAACTGAGTACATTGCCCAGATCCTTGAATGCGATCCAAAGACGATCCGCCGTGGAAAGGCGGAGCTGGAAGCGACAGATGAGCTGGACACGACTCGTGTCCGAAAAAAAGGGGGGGGTGCAAAAAGGCGATCGAGATCAACGCTGCCGTCGAAGCGAACTTCTTAAAGGTTCTCGAGGACCACACTGCTGGAGATCCGATGCGCACCGACGTGAAATGGACGAACTTGTCACGTAGACAGATAGCGCTTCGGGTCACGGCTTTGGGTACTCCGACCAGTCGACACATCGTGTCCCAGTTGCTTCGCAAACACGGATACCGAAGGCGAAAAGCATTGAAGAAGAAGACGATGGGACCGCGTCACCCGGACCGCAACGTCCAGTTCGAGAACATCGCCCGTCTCAAGAAGAAGTACCTGAAGGCCGGTTTGCCGGTCATCAGCATCGACACGAAGAAGAAGGAGTTGATGGGTGACTTCCACCGTGACGGCGTAATCGACACGCAGGAGACGATTGAAACCAACGACCATGATTTCAGTAGTGCAGGCTCGGGCGTGGTAATTCCTCACGGCGTCTACGATGTAGGGCGAAATCGAGGATTCATCCACCTGAACACCAGCCACGACACCAGCGAGCTGGCTTGTGACAGTATCGCAGCGTGGTGGGAGGATCACGGACGGGTGAGTTATCCCAGGGCTAAGAAGATCCTAGTGCTGTGCGACGGCGGCGGGAGTAACAGTGCGTCGAGGTACGTCTTCAAGGAGCAGCTCCAAGAGCTAGCGAACCGGCTGGGCGTCGAAATCCGGGTGGCCCACTACCCGCCTTACTGCTCGAAGTATAACCCGATCGAGCATCGCCTTTTCCCGCATGTGACGCGAGCGTGTCGGGGCGTGATCTTTCGGACGTTGGAAACGGTGCAGCACTACATATCCAAGACCGAAACCACGACGGGCCTGACAATCAGCGTGCGTATCCTCTACAAGATGTATCAGACAGGACGCAAGTGTGCCGCGGGATTCAAGAAGACCATGAAGATCATCTTCGACAAGATCCTGCCCAAGTGGAACTACCGAGCAGTCCCCGAACCCAAGACCGTATAACGCCGGGAACTTATTCTCGGCCTGTTCCTAGGGACAATTCGGCTCGTTGATCGTGGTCGGTCGAACGGGAACGATGTCAGACCGGCCGGGGCTCCCGATTCCAACCCAAAAGCGGGCATTGGACTTCAACCTCTGAGGATCGCTAGAATAAGCGCTGAGGCAAGTTATTGACGAAGAAGGCGCAGGCAAGAGCGGCATACAATCAGGCGACAAAATGCCGCGAATCTATCGGTCGATGCAAAAAGACGGCGAATGGCCAAAGATCGGACGATCAGCGTCGACCCTGGGCGTTAGAATCGCGACGAACAATTTGATCAAGCCCGACATCCCTGTCGATGACTTGGGGGGTGTGTCACCGACAACGGGCGGAATGTCGGTTGCACCTTCATGGAGACTGCTTCCCGCTCATCGAATTCCGGTACGACTAAAGTATCTCTGCCCGGAGGCGACCGGAAACAACCAGGTCTGTTGTTGGACAATGGGACAGGGAGAGTTCACGGACGGACCGCTGGCATCCGGGCTGCACCTCAGACGAACTAACGAGTCGCACGGTTTAGTTGAACCATCTGATTCGGTGCCACTGAGTACCTATGAGGCAGACTTGGCGGCGACACGACAACACTGGATCGTCGACGAGACATAGCCATGGCAATTAGCGAGTCGAAGGAGATGGAGAATCAGAACGGTGCGCCAAGCCAGTATTGGGAGTACATCAAGCTATTGAGAGAACTTCACTCTTTAATCGCTCACGGCGAAGGCGACACTGAAGAAGCCGACCGGCTGCGAGACCTGATGGATGCCCAGTGGTTCAACATGAACGCGACAGAAATCCGCCGGGTCAGAGGCTTATCCGCCGATCTTCACACTCTCGTCGATGCTCCGCCTGCTTTCCAGCAATGTGATCAAGAATTGCTGAATGAAAGCTGTCGTCTAGCCGAAGAAGCATGGATCAACAAGGATTGGGAGGGCGCCCTCGAGTTGCTGCGAGAACGACCCCACCCGTTTCCGCCCGACCGTGTGGCATTCATGAGGGCGGGCTGCTGGGAGAATCTCGGCGACCTGGAGACATCGTTGCTCTTTCTGGAGCGAGCCGCGGAGCTTAATCCAGGCGCCGGTTACTACAGCCTCGCGCTGATGTATACGAAGCTGCGTCTCGGCCGGATGTCGGACGCGATTTTTCTCGCGGATAGGATCATTGACGCGGAGATGGTTCATCCCGACCTGCTGTTCAAAGTCGCGACTGTCCTGATCGGATCGACCCACGTCACTGCCGAATCCGAGGGATTGAAACTTATCATGATGAAGGCAGTCGAGGCAATTCAAAAGGCATTCAAGATTGAGCAACAATTACCAGAGAACCAGCGTGTGCCATCAACCAGGGTCGCCGGACTTGTGAACTTGGCCATGTGTTATCGTAAATTAGGAAAAGCCGACCTCGCTCTTCAGGCATACGATGATGCACTCGAACTCGATTCTCGAAACGACGCGGCCTTAGTTGGCAGAGGGGTTCTTCGATTCACAACCGATCAAAATTCGGCGATGGAAGATTTCAAGCAAGCCGTTGAACGGGGAACAGCTTACGTGTGGCCGCATTACTTCTACGCGTTTTTCTTACTCAGAAATCGCCGGTTTGAGGAATGTATCCGTGTGTGCAGAGGGGGTCTTCAGCGGACCGATGACCCGTCGTTGATTGCAGAGTTTTACGAATGGATCGCGATTTCGCAGGATTTACTCGGTGCACCAGAGGAGACCGTGCGATCGGCCTTTGAGACCGCCCGGTCGCAAGATCCATGGAACCAACACATCGAGGAGAATTATCAACTATTCTTGCAACACGCAGCGGACAAGAATGGGAGTCGATACGGGAACCTGGAATGGAGGTTTGGTCCAGAAGAAGCTTCGCGCGAACTGCTCGGTCATATCAAATAAGAGGAACGAGCCCATGTCCTTGACACCTTCCACGATGCTTCCCCTTGGGACTGCGGCGCCTGAATTCCGGCTCCCCGATACCGACGGTCGCACGGTCTCGCTCGACGACTTCAAGGGCGCACCAGCCCTGCTGGTGATCTTTCTGTGCAACCACTGTCCTTACGTCAAACACGTTTGCACCGATCTGGCCCGGCTGTGCAAGGAGTATCAGGCCAGGGACGTGGGCGTTGTCGGAATCAGCTCGAATGACGTGTTGACTCACCCCGACGACAGTCCGGCGATGATGGCCCGGGAAAAAGTCCAGGCCGGCTACACGTTTCCTTACCTCTACGACGAGTCTCAAGCCGTGGCCCAGGCGTATCAGGCCGCCTGCACGCCTGACTTCTTCGTCTTCGACAAGTCGCAAAAGCTGGTCTATCGAGGTCAACTGGACGCCAGCCGGCCGGGCAATTCAATCCCGGTGACCGGCAAGGACCTGCGAGCGGCCCTGGATGCTGTCCTCGCGGGCAAGCCGCCGGCCGGAGATCAGCGTCCCAGCATGGGCTGCAACATCAAGTGGAAACGCGGCAACGAGCCGAGTTATTCCTGACGGGCGGGACGGGCCGCCTCGGCCTGGCTTCAGTTTGACGTCGTCGTGCCGCGTGGAGCGGCCTCGAGCTCGCGCAGCACTTTCGCGTGCTGCTCCTGCACGGCCCGGGTTGTCGCATGATCGGCACTCAGGAGCACCTGCGCTTCGCGGGCCGCCTGGCCGTAATGCCGCTCGGCCTGGACCAGATCGCCCTTGTCGCGATAAACGTCGGCTTGATTCGCAAGCGCCACGACATGGTCAGGGTGATTGCTGCCGAGCGAGCACTGGACGCTATGGGCGTAGTCATAGGCAAATTGTTCGGCATCGACAAACTGTTTGCGATCGCGCAAGACCCGGCTCAACAGGTAGACCGACCGCAACGTGTCGGGGTGCTCGGGCTTGAGCACGCGCCGGCGGTCGTTGACGCTCTTCCGGAGCACGGCTTCGGCGAGGTCGTTCTTGCCGAGGTGCCAGAGAATCATGCCGAGCCGCTCGGCGGCTTCGAGCGTGATCGGATCAGCGGCGCCTAACGACACACGCGCCGTCTCGAGGTTTGCCCGCGCCAGAGTCTCGGCCTCGGGGCCGCGTCGCGTGCGATCGAGCAGCAGGGCCATCAGGTTGCTGGTGCGAACCGTATCGCGATGGCGTGGGCCGTAAAGCTCTTGATCGAGCCGCAGTGCGGCCTCCAGATGAGCCGCAGCCTGATCGTTCTGGCCCAGGGAAAGGTAAACGCCGCCGATCGTCTCGCGAATCCTGGCCTCCACCTCCGGCTGACCTTCGAGCCACCCGCCGAGTTGTGCTGCGGTGCGATCGATCATGGCGCGCACCGTCAAGTTGCTGTCTCGGGGATCAAGATCGTGCGAGGCCCCGGCCAGCAGGCGCCGGGTCAGAAGCTCGTTGACCGCCTCGGCCTGCTTCCGCTGCCGATCGGCCTCTCGCCATTTCCAGGTGATGCCCGCCACACCGGTCGAGAGAGCCAGTGCCAGGAGCGCCGCCATGGCGGCAAGCGCCGGGTTGCGCCGGCACCAGAACACGAGACGAGTCGCTGCGCTCGATGGCCGCGCCAGGATCGGCAAGCCGCCCAGCCAGCGGTCGAGATCCTCGGCCAATGCCACGGCACTTGGATATCGCCTCTGCGGTTCCTTTTCCAGGCATTTGAGGCAGATGATCTCGAGGTCCCGCGGCACTCGTGGGTTGAGCAACGTGGGGGGCTCGGGCGTCTGGGTGCGCACCATCTCGAGCGTGTCGATCAGCGTTGTGCCGGCGAACGGCGCCCGGCCCGCCAGAAGCGCGTAAAGAATCGTGCCCAGTCCGTAGACGTCGGTCGACGTCGAGATCGCGCCTCGGGAGCCGCTGGCCTGTTCCGGCGACATGTAGGAGGGCGTGCCGAGAATCGCACCGGAGTGAGTCGCGTCCTGGCTGCCGTCGAGTCGCTTGGCCAGGCCGAAGTCGGTCACGTGAGGCTCGCCGTTTTCATCCACCAGCACATTCGCGGGCTTGAGGTCCCGGTGCAGGATGCCGCGCTGGTGCGGCGTGGTGCACAGCCTGAGCCACGATGGCGAGCAGGCCGGCCGATTTGCGAGGATCACGTGCGAATTCCTCGAGCCGCCGGTCCAGGCTGGTGCCGTTCACCAGCTTCATGCTGAAAAAGGGCAGCCCGCGGCACTGGCCCACCTCGTAGATCGGCACGATATTCGGGTGATCGAGCTGGGCAACGGCTTCCGCCTCACTCTGGAATCGAATGAGCTCGGCTTCCGACGCAAGTGCGCCTGATTTGACAACCTTGAGGGCAACGGTCCGATTGAGCGCGGCCTGGCGGGCTTTCAAGACCACGCCCATGCCACCACGACCGAGCTCGCCCAGAACTTCGAATCCGGCCGCAATGAACTCGTGAGGCTCGTTCAGGCAGAATCCGAGCTGATCAGTTTCTGACGTGCCGGGACTTGCGGATGATCCGATGGTCGGAGCGTAAGATCCGCTGTGGCAATCGCCATGCAGATTTGTCGCGATCGACGATTGCGGCCTGGAGGCGTTCACCGCAGGCGCGGCGAACTCGGGAAACCGTTCGCAGTACGACCGAGCATCGGGTTGCTCGCCGAGTCGGCGGCGATATTCGAGGTCGAGGCTCAAGAGGTCGCGAAACAACTGGGGTCGAGCATGGACCGGTGCATCGGCGAGAAACTCGGCGAAGTCAGGGCGCTGGCCGTTACGCCAAGCCTTCTCGAAGCGGTCGCAGACGGCATCGATCTCATGAAGGTCAGCCAGCGCCGGCCGAACGCGACGCGTCTCCCACTGATTCATCCCGCCCCTCCTCCCAGATCGAACGAATAAGCCGAAGTTTGCGTTCGACGGTCCTGCTTGATGCCCCGAGCTCAGTCGCAATTTCCTCGACACCGTATCCTTCGAGCTTCCGCAAGGCGACCTTCTTGAGCGTCGCATCCGTCAATTGACCCAGACGTCTTTCGACATCGTCGGCGAACAGAACGGCGTCCTGCGGCGACGGCTCGTCCTCGAGAAACTCGGCAAGTCCAAGGGGTGTGCGATCGCCTCCAACAAGCGCCGATTCACCCATCACTCGGCCACCGCCGCGCTTCCGCCGGGTCTGGTGCCGTATCGAGAAAATCGCCTTGCGCAGGGTGAGCGTCAGGAGCAGCCGCCAAAGATCATTGCGATCGCTGAGCTTCGGGAACTTTCCACTGGCGGCACGCTGGCAAAAGCTCTGAAACGCGCTGATTGCGACATCTTCCTCGTCGAAGGCTCGACGTTGGTGGACCGGCAGCTTGCTACGGGCGAGACGTACCAATCGCTCGAAGTAACGATGCCAGAGCCGCTCGATGGACGCGTCGTCCCCCGCCTTGACTCCATCCAGCCACCGCGACACCGAATGCTCGTTTGTCATCCCGGGACCCCCATCATCGAACAGCCCGAATCCCGGCCAGCGACGCCATTTGCGCCGCTTGACCAGAGGAACGAGCAGGCATGACCTGCCGGCCGGTGGTGCCGGCCATCCATGATTTAATTGCCGAACGGGAACGGCATCGGACACGCAATCACAGCAGGTAAAATCTCGTTGCGTGTCGGGTCAAGATCGGGACTGGCTATTTCCAGCCAGAGGCGGGACCGAGTCGGAGCTGTCTATAACCTTCCGAAGCCTGCTCAAAAATCCGTTGTCAGCCGCGGGCGATCTTCGGCAATACCATGCTGGAGGTCTTGCCATGCGACGATCACGACGCGCTTTTACCCTGATCGAGCTTCTGGTGGTGATTGCGATCATCGCCGTCCTGATCGCGCTTTTGCTCCCGGCTGTCCAGGCCGCACGCGAGGCTGCGCGCCGGATCCAGTGCACAAACAACATGAAACAAATCGGCCTTGCGCTCCACAACTACCATTCAGCCTTTGAAAGCCTGCCGCCAGCCGGCAGTGTCGATCTCAGCGGCAATTCGACGGGCAGCGGCAGAGTACCCCAAACAGCTTCGGTCCATCTGCGTTTGACGAACTACCTCGAGCAGCAGGCTCTCTACGACGCTTACAATTTCATGCTTCCGGATGTGACGAACGGTAGCTCAGTCCCCGCCAATACAACTGTGATGTCGAACCTGGTTCCCGGGTATCTCTGCCCGTCCGACGCCATGCCCGGTAGTTCCGAGAACCTCGCCGTTGGCTACGGATGCCGTGTGACCTGCGTGAATTACGCAATCAACGGCGGTGTGAACCGGCAGAATTTTGGTGGCATGGCCAGCGGTGTGGCCTGGTGGCTTGGCGGCAATGCGCTCTATGGCAACCGCGTCCGGCTGGCCAGCATCACCGACGGCACGAGCAACACGGCGGCGTTCAGCGAGTGGATCAAGGGAAATTCCGGACAGAATTCACCGGGACTCAATCTGGTTTATTCCATCCCGCAATACATCAACGGCGGCCCGCTGGGCGACTTTAACACCTGCAAGGCCTCAACGACGCCGTTGTGGGATTTCAAGGGGGAATACTGGACTCTCCAGGACACGGGCCGGGGCGGACCGTACTATCACGTCATGCCGCCGAATCAAAATGCCTGTGCGACGACCGCCGGCTTCGGCAACGTCGATTCCTTCATCGGCCCGAGCTCTTTTCACCCCGGTGGCGCAAATATCCTGCTCATGGATGGCTCGGTTCGATTCGTCAAATCGGGTGTGGCCCTTGATACGTGGAACGCGCTGGGTACTCGGGCGGGCGGAGAGGTTATCAGCGCCGAGGCGCTGTGACGGTGTTGCTCCGCTCAAGATTCCCACGGCGCGTCCGCGACGCCGTAGACGGAAAGTCCGGCGCCCTTCCGCTTGCGTCCGCCCAACTCTGGGACCGAGAACTCGACGGTTGACCCGTAAACTATCTATACAACCATTCACACAGGTCGCCTCTGCCCAGGTGTTACGGTATAATCACTTCGTCGTCCGGTGTGGGTCTGAGCTCCGCCCGGTAGCTGCTGGACGGCCAATCCTACCCAAGATCGGACCCAGATGCTCCTAGAGGAGAAGTGGTCGATGCGCCAGCGAGATCACTGGTTGCTCGGGTGCCCTGCCGTGCGTTGTTATCGGGAACGGTCCAAGATCGAGCGCGCGGCGCAGACGAGTGTGGTCGTGGTCGCAGCGCTTTCGGCCTGGGCCACCACCGCATCCGCCGGTGATCGGATTACCCTCGAGTACAACCGCGACGTCCGGCCGATCCTGGCCGAGAACTGCTTTCCGTGCCACGGCCCCGATAGCGCCGCGCGAAAGGCCGACCTGCGCCTCGATCAGCGCGAAGCGGCGATCAAAGCCGGCGCCATCGCACCAGGGGACCTCGAGACAAGCGAGCTCTATCGCCAGGATCACGTCCACCGATCCCAAGGAAGTGATGCCTCCGCCGTCGACCACCAAGACGTTGAGTGCGAAGCAGAAGGATACCCTAAAGCAATGGATTACCGCTGGTGCTGCCTATCAACTGCACTGGTCATTCCTACCCCCGGTGAAAGCAGAGCTACCCAGGCTCAAGAATCGAGCGTGGGCACGAAATCCGATCGATGCCTTCGTGCTGGCCAAGCTCGAGGAAAACGGGCTCGGGCCTGCGCCCGAGGCCGATCGCCGCTCCCTGGCCCGGCGCCTGACACTCGATCTGACCGGGCTCTCCCCCGACCCGATCGACGTCGAGGCGTTTGTACTGGACCGCTCACCCGATGCCTATGAAAAGATCGTCTCACGCCTGCTGGCCGCGCCTCGGTGGGGCGAGCACCGTGCTCGCTACTGGCTTGACGCAGCCCGTTACGCCGATACGAATGGCTACCACTTCGACAATTTCCGCGAAGCGTGGGCCTATCGCGACTGGCTCATCGGCGCGTTTAACCGCAACCTCCCGTATGACCGCTTCACCGTCGAACAACTGGCAGGCGATCTTCTTCCCGGCAGCACGCTCGATCAGCAAGTGGCATCGGGATACAACCGATGCAACATGACCACCAACGAAGGCGGGTCGATTCCCGAGGAATATCAGGTTCTCTACACCCGCGACCGCACCGAAGCAGTCTCGCAGGTCTGGCTCGGGCTGACAACGGGCTGCGCCGTCTGCCACGACCACAAGTTCGACCCGATTACACAGCGCGAGTTCTACGAGCTCTCGGCATTTTTCAACAACACGACGCAACCCGTCATGGACGGCAACATCAAGGACACGCCGCCGACCGTGCTGGTCCCGAGCGTCGCCGACAAGGCGCGCTGGCAAACCCTGCCCGGCGAGCTTGCCGAAGTGAGAAAGCAGCTTGATGCTCGCAAGCAAAACGCGCTTGATGACTTTACCAGGTGGCTCGCCGCGACGGATTCCAAGTCGCTCGCCGCGATGATCCCATCGGGTGGTCTCAAGCTCGCGGCGGTCGAGCCGGCCGCAGCATTGACAATCCACCCCGATAAAGCAACCGAGTTCGCCGCTGCGGGAGACTTTGAGCGAGATCATGCGTTTTCGTTCGGGGCCTGGGTCAAGTTGCCCAGAGCGGATCTCGTCGGGTCGATCCTCGCCCGGATGGACGATCGCAACAATTACCGCGGCTGGGACCTCTGGGTCGAGAATGGCCGCATCGCCAGTCACCTGGTCAACCAGTGGCCTGCAAATGCCGTCAAGGTCGTGACCAAGGCTCAGGTGAAGCCCGGCGTCTGGACGCACCTGTTCGTCACCTACGACGGCTCGAGCCGCGCCTCCGGAATCAAGATCTACCTGAACGGAGAGCCGCAATCGACCGACACCCACGCCGATAGCCTGTCGCAATCGATTCGCACCGACGTCCCGCTCAAGCTGGGTCAGCGGCACACCACGGCGCGCGTCGACGAGACCGTCATGCACACCGTTCGGTTGTATGATCGGGGGCTTTCCCCGAGCGAGACAGGCTTCCTCGCCGGCACATCGCGCGCTGCCGAGCTGTTGAATACGCCCGCCGACAAGCGGTCAAATGAGGAGCGAGAGGCCGTCTTCGCCTGGTGGCGCGGCGCGATCGATCCGGCATCACGCTCGCTGCGCGATCGGTTAGCCGCTCTTGAAAAGGAAGAAGCGGGAATCAAGGAGCGAAGCACGGTCGCACACGTCATGCACGAGCGCAGCGAACCGGCCATGGCCCACCTGCTCTTCCGAGGCGAATACGACAAGCGCCGCGATCCGGTCAAACCGGATACTCCCGACGTGCTGCCCCCCATGCCGCCTGACGTTCCCAGGAACCGGCTCGGCCTGGCGCGATGGCTGGTCAGGACCGATCAGCCCCTCACGGCTCGCGTGGAGGTGAACCGGCTCTGGCAAGAGATCTTCGGCACCGGACTTGTCCGCACCACGGGTGACTTCGGCGTCAGCGGCGAGCTGCCGACGCATCCCGAGCTGCTCGACTGGCTGGCGACTCGAGTTCCAGTCCGACGGGCTGGGACCTCAAACGTCTCGCACGGCTCATCGTCGAGTCAGCGACGTATCGCCAGGCAGCCGCGATCACCGAGGAAAAACGTGAGAAAGATCCGCACAACCGCCTGCTGTCCCGCGGGCCACGGTTCCGCATGGATGCCGAGATGATTCGCGACGTGGCTCTTTCTTCAAGTGGAACACTCGTCGCCAAGCTCGGCGGACCGAGCGTCAAGCCCTACCAGCCTGAGGGAGTCTGGGAAGCCGTCGCCATGCCCGAGAGCAACACCCATTTCTATCGGCCCGATCACGGCGACCGGCTTTATCGCCGCGGTCTTTACACTTACTGGAAACGCAGCGCACCACCGGCCTCGCTCGATATCTTCAACGCACCGTCGCGCGAGGTTTGTACGGTGCGACGCGAGCGAACGAACACGCCGCTCCAGGCCCTCGTCACGCTCAACGATCCGCAGTTCGTCGAAGCCGCCCGGGCAATGGCTCAGTCGGCGATTCGAGCACGGCGGCGAAACTGCCGATCTGCGCATCGATTATCTCTCAAGGCGATTGCTGGCCCGCCCCTTCCGGCCCGAGGAGCTTGCCGTGGTCCGGGCGTCGCTCGAGAAACTGAGCGCGTACTACCAGTCAAACCCCGACGAAGCCGTCCGGCTGATATCGGTTGGCGAATCGAAGGCGGACTCGGCGCTCGCCCCCGCCACGCTTGCGGCCTGGACCATGCTTGCGAACGAGCTCATGAATCTTGATGAGTTTTTGAATAAGTGAATTGGTCAGTTCTGGTCAGTTGCCAGGGGAAGGACCAATACAGTGAGCGCAAATTCAACGGACAGCGGACAACGGACAACGGACCAGTTCAACGAGTATGTGCGCTACGAGACGCGGCGGCAGTTCTTGAGCCGGGGCTCGAACGCGGTGAGCTGGGCGGCGCTGGCGGCTCTCATGGGACGGGACGGCCTGGCGCCGTCTGCCTTTGCCGGTGATGATGCGTCACGGGGCAAGGAAAAAGGCACGCCGACCGCGGGGCATGGGCTTGCGGGACGGTTGCCGTTTGCACCCAAGGCCAAGCAGGTGATCTATCTGCACATGGTCGGCGGACCGCCGCAGATGGATATGTACGATTTCAAGCCGGTGATGAACCAGTGGTTTGACAAAGATCTGCCCGACTCGATCCGCATGGGCCAGCGCTTGACCACGATGACTTCGGGTCAGAAGCGGTTCCCGATCGCCCCCTCGAAGTACAAGTTTGCCCGATACGGTGAGAGCGGCATGTGGGTCTGCGAGCTTCTTCCGTACACCTCGAAGATGGTCGACGAGATGTGCTTCATCCGGAGCATGCACACCGAAGCCATCAATCACGAGCCGGCCATCACGTACATGCAGACCGGCAACCAGGTCACGGGCAGGCCGTGCCTTGGGTCATGGGTTTCCTATGGTCTGGGATCGCTCAACGATAACTTGCCGACCTTCGTCGTGCTGGTTGCCCGCCCGACGAACACGGAGCAGTTGCAGGCGATTTCCGCCCGGCTCTGGTCGTCGGGCTACCTTTCGGGCGAGCACGCCGGGGTCTCGTTCCGCAGCGGTGGCGACCCGATCCTTTACATCAACAACCCGGCGGGCGTTCCGCCGCAGGTGCGCCGCGATACGCTCGACGGGCTCAGGGCGCTGAACGAGATGAATTACCGGCTGGTCGGCGATCCCGAGACCCACACTCGCATCGAGCAGTACGAGCTGGCCTTCCGCATGCAAGCCAGCGTACCTGAGCTTACCAGCGTCTCGAGCGAGCCTCCTTCCACCTATGCTCTCTACGGTGAGGAAGCTCGAAAACCCGGAACCTTTGCTCACACGCGCACTTCTGGCCCGGCGGATGATCGAGCGCGGCGTGCGCTTCGTGCAGATCTACCACAACAACTGGGACCATCACTTCAACGTCAGCGGCCGGCTGCCGAGCCAGTGCCGCGACGTCGATCAGCCGTGCTGGGGCTTGATCCGCGACTTGAAGGCTCGCGGGCTTCTCGACGAGACGCTGGTGATCTGGGGAGGCGAATTCGGCCGGACGATCTATTCGCAAGGGGGCTTGAGCCACCAGAACTACGGCCGGGACCACCATCCCCGCTGCTTCACCATGTGGATGGCCGGCGGCGGCTCGCGGCCCGGAGCGATCTACGGCGAGACCGACGATTTCTCGTACAACATCGTCAAGGATCCCGTCCATATCCACGACTTCCATGCCACGGTGCTCAGGCTTCTGGGTTTCGATCATCAACGATTCACGTTTCGGTATCAGGGGCTCGACCAGAAGTTGACCGGCGTTGAGCCCGCTCGGGTAATTAAAGAGCTGATTGCATGAGCGGCACGCTTGGTTGCAAGATCCGGGCGAGGATCGTCAGGCTAAAGCCTGACCTACTTCAGAGCTTTGTCTGGGCGGTCGTCATGATCACGGGCAGCCTGGGTGCGTGGGAATCGCCCGGGGCTACAGCGGCGGAGCCACCACGGGAGCCCGTGCTGCTGATTTTCGATACGGATATCTGCGGCGATTGCGACGATGTGCTGGCGCTGGGCATGATCCACGCGCTCGAGTCGCGGGGGGTGTGCAAGCTGCTCGCCGTGACGATCAGCGCCGATCACGACCTGGCTGCCCCTTTTGTCGACGCCGTCAACACGTTTTATGGCCGTGGAGACATTCCGATCGGTGTGGTGGGTCAGGGCGGCGTGGTCGAAAAGAGCCGTTACCTGTCGCTGGTCGATGAGAAAGACGGCGATCGCTATCGCTATCCTCATGACCTCCGTTCCGGTCGCTCAGCGCCGAGCGCGATATCTGTGCTGCGCAAGACCTTGGCGGCCCAGCCGGACGGGTCGGTCGTGATCGCACAGGTCGGGTTTTCGACCAATCTGGCGCGGCTGCTTGATTCTCCGCCCGATGACCATTCTCCACTCACCGGCCACGAGCTCGTGAAGAAAAAGGTGAAGCTGCTCTCACTGATGGCCGGCGCATTTCAGACCATCGAGGGCAACCGCCGCTACCTGGAGTACAACGTCGTCAAGGACGTGCCGAGTGCGCGGGTTCTGGCCGAGCGCTGGCCGACGGCCCTGGTTTACAGTGGCTTTGAGATCGGCATCGCCTTGCCGTACCCCGCGATCAGCATCGAGCGCGACTATGCTTACGTGCCTCATCATCCGCTCGCCGAAGCGTATATCCGCTACATCCCGCCGCCGCACAACCGCCCGACGTGGGACTTGACCAGCGTGCTCTACGCGATTCTCGGCGACCGCGGTTATTTCGACCTTTCACCCCCGGGAAGGGTAACGGTCGAAGCCGACGGCTTTACCCGGTTTGCCGAGGCAGCACAGGGAAGCCACCGTTATCTGGTGTTGCGGCCCGAGCAAAAACCACGCGTGCTCGAGGCCCTGGTGCAGCTCTCGAGTCAACCACCACGTTTGGCCGGAAGCAACAAATGATGGCTGGAAATCGGCATCAATCTTCGGCTGCGCATCGAGAAGTCTTGGCGCGGTTGTTCTTCGTCGCCGCGTTTCTTGCGCTGGCGGGTTGTCGCGGAGATTCGCCTGCGCCTGCTGCGGCGAATGCGCCTGGGACCTCGTCATCGAAACCTCGGATCGCGCTCGTCATGAAGTCGCTTGCCAACGAGTTTTTTGCCACGATGGCCGAAGGCGCTCGACGGCACGAGCGTGAGCACGCGGGTACATTCGAGCTGATCGTTAACGGCATCAAGGACGAACGCGACCTGAGCCGTCAAGTTGGTCTAGTCGACGAGATGATCGCTCAGGGTGTGGATGCGATCGTGATCGCCCCGGCTGATTCCAAAGCGCTTGTCTCGGCGTGTAAGCGAGCTCGTGATGCCGGCATCGTCGTCGTCAACATCGACAACAAGCTCGACGCGCAGGTCATGCTCGACCAGGGGGTGAAGATACCTTTTGTGGGGCCTGACAATCGCGCCGGTGCTCGCAAAGTTGGCGACTTTCTTGCAAAGAGGTTGAAACCGGTCGATGAAGTGGTCGTACTCGAAGGCATTCGCACGGCGTTCAACGGTCAGGAGCGACGGTTGGGGTTTGAAGACGCGATGAACTCGGCTGGTGTAAAGATCGTCGATTCCCAGACTGCACAATGGGAAATGGACCAGGCGAATCGCATTGCCGCGGCGATGCTCACCGAGCACCCTGCTATCAAGGCGATCCTCTGCTGCAATGACAGCATGGCCCTGGGTGCGCTGGCCGCGGTCAAATCGGCCGGTCGGGCCGGTGAAGTCTTGATCGCCGGCTTCGACAACATCGCGGCGATTCAATCGGCCATCAAGGACGGCGCCGTGCTGGCGACCGCCGACCAGCACGCCGATCAGCTTGCTGTACACGGCATCGAGCTGGCACTTGAGCTTCTGAAGCACGAAGCTCCGCCCGACGATATGTCAACGCCCGTTGAACTGATCACGGCGGAATCACTTAAGCGGTGAGACGGCGGCCGTGGTGTCAACAAATTCCAGGCATCCTTACACCGGACGAGTTGCTTCGCGTGAGTATGCCGGCGTGCGTTGGTGTCCGGCCGATCGTTTTGCGAAAAATTGATGGAACCTGCGTCATCCGAGTCTGATTCTCCGTCGCCGGCTGCATCGGACGAACAGCCCGCGCGCCGTCCATCGCTTCGGCTCGCCGGCCTCACCGACATCCTCGGTATGCTGGCGGTGCTCGCAATCCTCATTTTGATCTTCGGCCTCTCGAGCCGGCACTTCCTCACGCTGCGAACCCTGCAGAGCGTCGTCAACCAGATTCCTGACCTCACGGTGATCGCGACTGGAATGACTCTGGTCTTGATCGCCGGCGGAATCGACTTGTCCGTTGGCTCGGTGCTGGCGCTTTCAGGAGCTGTCCTGGGAATCGCCATGGCCGACTGGGGGTGGCCGCTCGTACCCGCGATGATGTTGTGCCTGGGTATCGGAGCCGTGTGCGGACTGGCGAACGGTCTGGTCTCGGCTCTCTGGTCGATCCCGTCGTTTATCGTCACGCTCGGAATGCTTGAAATTGCGCGAGGAACGGCCTACCTCGTCACCAATTCGCAGACCAAGTACATCGGTCCGCGGATCGAGGGAGTGGCACGGCCGCTGGGCGGATCTGGGGTCTCACCGGCGTTTCTTGCAGCGATCGTCCTGGTTTTGATCGGACAGATCGCTCTCACTCGCACCGTCTGGGGCCGGCACGTTGTGGCATCCGGCGCCAACGAGCAAGCAGCGAGATTCTGCGGGATCACAACCAGACGCATCAAGCTGACGACCTTCGTGCTCTCGGGCCTCATGGCGGCGCTGGGGTCAGTCTTCCAGGTCGCTCGATTATCCTCGGCAGATCCCAACGGTGGGATCGGCATGGAGCTCTCGGCGATCGCGGCGGTGGTCATCGGCGGGACCAGCCTGCTGGGCGGACAAGGCTCGGTACTTCGGTCATTCCTGGGCGTGCTCGTCATCGCCGTGCTGCAAACCGGTCTGGCCCAGGTCGGGGCCACCGAGCCGACCAAGCGTTTGATCACGGGTGGCGTGATCATCCTCGCCGTGGTCGCCGACGTGCACCGGCGACACTGGTCCGAGGCGGCCGCAAATATTTGGGGCCGGCTTATCAACCGTGCCAGGAAATCACTCACTCGAGCTCGCTGGCCTTCTTGAGCTTGCCGAGTGTTTTGCCCATTTGCAGAAACGCCTTGACGGCTTTTTTGAGGAATGCGTCGAACGCCGGAGTTTCAAACTCTTTTGCGCTATGGCCCACGATCGTGATCTCGTGAAATGGGCCGAGATTGGTGAACTTCAAACGCGCCTGGTCACAGAGCACGGGGGGTTCGCTCTGATGGAACGGCACCAGCTTGAGCCGGGCCTCGAGATCGCCGGCGTCGAACGTATTCCTGGGGACGAAGAACCGCAGGATGACGACCCATTCCGACGACGTCGTCGCGTGGAAGAACGGGAACGCGATTGTTGACTTGTCTGGAGTATTGATGCGCACGACGCCGCGGCCAGACCAGTCTGCCGGTGCAAAACCACCCTCGGACGGACCAAGCTCTTCGATGCGATCGACAATCCGTTCCAGGATCTTGCCGTCCCAGCGCACCGGCCGGCCGTTACGTGCCGTTCGGTCGCGGGTATGCCACTTTCGGCCGTCCGTCTCCCAGGGAGCCTTCACCTCGCCATCGGTGGCCGCCGAGCGACCTGCCGCGCCCGCGCCGTCCTGCCCAATCGTACCGCTGGCTGTTTTCCTGTTGGCCGCGCTTCGGCCGTTGTTCCGGGTTGGACCCGGGCCCGGAGCCGAACCAGCTTGCTCGAATCCTCGAGCGGTGAGCTTCACGCCCGGTGTGCCTTTTCCGGGACCAGTCTCCTGGGGAAAAACACCGAGCTTTCCTCGCGGGCTGGCTGCGAGCACCGGCGCGAGGAACTTTCCCGTGTGGCTGCGAGGGTTCTTGACGATCTCTTCAGGCGTACCTTCTGCGACCAAGTCACCGCCCTCCAATCCCGCCTCCGGACCGAGGTCAATGACCCAGTCGGCCGTCTTGATGACCTCCAGGTTGTGCTCGATCACGACCACGGTGTTCCCCAGATCGGCCAGGCGGTGGACCACGTCCAGAAGCTTGCGCACATCGTCGAAGTGCAAGCCGGTGGTGGGCTCGTCGAGGATGTAGAGCGTCTTGCCGGTATCGGGCCGCGCCAGCTCGGCTGAGAGCTTGACACGCTGGGCTTCGCCGCCGGAGAGCGTCGGTGCCGCCTGACCAAGAGAGACGTAACCCAGCCCGACTTCGTCCAAGGTCTTGAGGATTCGCCGGATTCGCGGCACATTGGCAAATAGCTCAAGCGCAGCCGAAACCGAAAGGTTGAGCACGTCGGCAATCGTTTTGCCGTGAAACTTGACAGCTAGGGTTTCCGCCGTGTAGCGCGCGCCGCCGCATGATTCACACGTGATCCACACATCCGGCAGGAAGTGCATCTCGATTCGCTTCTGGCCCGCCCCGTCGCAGGCTTCGCACCGGCCGCCCGCCTGGTTGAAGCTGAAGCGGCGTGCCGAGTAGCCGCGCACCTTGGCCTCGGGAAGCTTGGCGAACAACTCTCGGATCAAGTCAAATGCGCCGGTGTACGTCGCCGGTGTTGAATTGGGGGTGTTTCCCAGCGGCGATTGGTCGACGCTGATCACCTTGTCGACGTGCTCCAGACCCTCGATCGCTTCGTGGGCACCCGGGGTTTGCTGTGCGCGGTGCAAGGTACGGGCCGCGGCCTTCCAGAGGATGTCTTCGACGAGCGAACTCTTGCCCGAGCCTGACACACCTGTCACGGCAATCACGGCTCCCAGCGGGAACCGGACATCCAGGTTCCGCAGGTTATGCTGCCGCGCGCCTTTGACGACGATTGCCGGGCCATCGCCGTTGCGATCGAGTTTCCTGCGCTCCTCCGGTATCGGAATCGCTCGCTTTTGGCTCAAGTAGGCGCCGGTGAGCGACTTGGCGGACGACTTCACCTTGGCGGGCCGGCCGGCCGCGGTGATCTCGCCGCCATTTTCTCCCGATGCAGGCCCGAAATCGACCAGATGATCGGCAGCCTCGATGATCTCGCGGTCGTGCTCGACCAGCACGAGCGTGTTGCCGAGGTCACGCAGATGTTCGAGTGCGCCCAGCAGGCGGGCGTTATCGCGGGGGTGCAGTCCGATCGTCGGCTCGTCGAGGACGTAGAGAACTCCGGTCAACCCGCTGCCGATCTGGCTGGCCAGGCGAATGCGCTGGCTTTCACCGCCGGAAAGCGTCGGCGTGCCACGGGCCAGACTCAGATAGTCTAGGCCGACATCGACGAGGAACTTCATGCGATCGCGCACCTCGCGCAGCAGGTCGCCCGCAATGTGCCGCTCGTCGGCATCCAGCGGCAGTCCCTGGAAGAATGCCAGAGCCTGGCCCAGCGGCCAGCGGCTGATCTGGTCGATCGTGAATTCCTTGAACCGCACGGCGGCGGCATCGTCACGAAGCCGGCCCCCCATACAACCAGCGCAGGGCACTTCGTCGACCATTCCCTGAAGCTTGTAGCGATAAAAGAACGAAACCCGGCCGGCCTCCTCGAGCGCGGGAATAAACCCTTGTACTGGAATGAAAACTCACCGGACTCAGCGGTAGCGTTTTTTGAACCACGCTCAAGTGCATACCACGATTCGCCGGCGCCGTGGAGGATGATCCGCCGGCTACGGGCGTCGAGATCATCAAACGGGAGATCGAGGTCAATCCCCTCGGCTTCGCCCAACGCTTCGATCATGCGCGAAAAAAGCGGAACCTCCGCGAAATCGGGCCAGACAGCCACAGCGCCTTCGCGCAGGCTCAAACGCCCGTCAGGCACCAGCACCGCCGGGTTCGCGCCTTGCTGCACGCCCAGACCCTGGCACACCGGGCACCATCCCAGAGGGCTGTTGAACGAAAAATGATGAGGGACCAGCTCGTCGAAGCTCCGGCTGCAGCGATCGCAGACGCGATGCTGGCTGAACCGTTCGACAACCCAGCTCGACTCGCGTGATTCGTCTCCCACCCGGGCGACGTGAATAACGCCTTTGCCAAGGTCGAGAGCAGATTCGATCGAGTCTGCCAGCCGCGACCGCGTCGAGCGGCGCACCACCGCACGGTCAACCACGACTTCAACCTTGTGCTTGCGGCGATGGCTCAGCTTGGGCGGATTGTCCAGGCTGATCGACTGGCCGTCGACCCGGACGCGCGCAAAACCCGACGCGCGTAAGTCGTCCCACAGGGCTTCATACCGCTCGCCGTCGCGCCGCTCCACCGGCGCCATGATGAAGACCTTTGAGCCCTCGGGCAAATGAAGGATTTTCTCGACGATCTCGTCGGCCGTCTGGGTCCCGATCGGCACGCCGCATTTGGGGCAGTACGGATGCCCCAGCCGGGCAAACAAGATCCGCAAGTAATCATAGATCTCGGTGACCGTTCCCACCGTCGAGCGGGGGCTCTTGCTCGTCGTTTTCTGCTCGATGCTGATCGCCGGCGACAGCCCGGTGATTCGCTCGACCTTGGGCTTTTGCAGCGGGGCCAGGAACTGGCGGGCGTAGCTCGAAAGGCTCTCGACATAGCGCCGCTGGCCTTCGGCATAGAGCGTGTCGATCGCCAGCGAGCTCTTGCCCGAGCCGCTGGGGCCGCTGCAAACCGTCATCTTGTTGCGGGGGATGTCCAGGTCGATCCCTTTTAGATTGTGCTGCCGCGCGCCGCGAACCTCGATCGCCGTCAACTCAGGAGCCGCTATTCTTGAATTCGACGAGAGGTCTCGCACGAGCTTGCCCGTTCCCGCAGCCTTGCCGGTGCGCCGCTTTCGACCGGGAGGACCGTTTTGCCGCGTCAGCACCTTGCGCAGCGCCGTGCGCCGTGTGGCTTGCTTCGACTCGGGCGACTTCCTCCGGCGGTCCCTGGGCGACGATATAACCACCCTGTGCACCACCATCAGGCCCCAGGTCGATGATCCAGTCGGCCGTTTTCACCACGTCGAGGTTGTGCTCGATGACCACGACTGTATTCCCGAGCGCGGTGAATCCGTGGAGGACGTCGAGCAACTTGCGAACATCGTCGAAATGCAGGCCGGTAGTCGGCTCGTCCAGGATGTAGAGCGTTTTGCCCGTGCCCTTCTTGACCAGCTCGCGCGCCAGCTTGATCCGCTGCGCCTCGCCGCCGGAAAGCGTGGGCGATGGCTGGCCCAGCTTGATGTAATCGAGGCCCACGTCGTGCAGAGTTTGAAGCATGCCGGCGATCTTGGGGATATTGGCGAAATGCTCGAGGGCTTCTTGAACGTCCATGTTGAGCACGTCGCTGATGCTGCGTCCCTTGAAACGGACGTGCAGCGTCTCGCGGCCGAACCGCTTGCCCTGGCACACGGGGCACGTCACCCAGACGTCGGCGAGGAAGTCCATCTCCAGGCGGTTTGACCCGTTGCCGTCGCACGCCTCGCACCGGCCTCCGGCAACATTGAAGCTGAACCGGCCCGGTGCATATCCGCGTGTTTTGGCATCGGGAAGCTGCGTGAAGAGATCGCGGATCTGGTCAAACAGCTTGATGTAGGTCGCCGGGTTGGAACGGGGCGTCCGGCCGATGGGGGACTGATCAATGTCGATGACCTTATCGAGATGCTCGATCCCTTCAATTGCATCATGGGCGCCGGGCTCGGTGAGCGCACCGTTCAAGTCGCGCGAGAGCGCCGCCTGGAGAATATCGCCGACCAGCGAGCTTTTCCCCGAGCCCGAGACGCCCGTCACGCAGATGAACAGACCGAGCGGGAAATCGACGTCGATTGCCTTCAGGTTGTTATGGCGCGCGGCCTTGACTCTCAGGAACCGCTCGCCGGGCACCTTGCGCTCTCCGGGAATCGCGATCGCCTTGGTTCCCGCGAGATAGGCTCCGGTCAAGCTCTGGCTCGAGCGAGCGAGGTCGGCAATTGTGCCCTGGGCGATCACCTCGCCCCCTTTGACGCCGGGACCGGGACCGAAGTCGACGAGATGATCGGCCGCGCGCATGGTGTCTTCGTCGTGCTCGACCACGACGACGGTGTTCCCCTGGTGCGCGAGTCGCTGCAAGGTTGCCAGCAGCTTGTCGTTATCGCGCGGGTGCAAACCGATCGACGGTTCGTCGAGGACGTAAAGCACCCCCACCAGCCCCGCACCAACCTGGCTGGCGAGGCGGATCCGCTGTGCCTCGCCGCCGGAAAGCGTCGGAGCTGCCCGGTCGAGCGCCAGGTAATGCAGGCCGACGTCCAGAAGAAACCGCAGGCGCGCACGGATCTCTTTCAGCAGCTCTTCGGCGACGGTGCTTGAGACGGCATCCAGCGGAATGACATCAGATTGTTGTTCTTCGGAGGAGGCCAGCGCGTCAAAGAACCGCGAGGCGTCGCCGATAGGCATGGCGCCCAGCTCGACCAGCGTCTTGCCGCCGACTCGCACGGCGCGTGCGCGCGGGTTGAGCCGCGTGCCCGAGCAGTCCGGGCAGGTCATGCTGCGCATGTACGGCTCAAGTTGATTGCGGAGGGGGCCGGCGGCGGCTCCGCGATATTTGCCTAGCAGGTCATTGGCGACGCCACTCCATTTTTCGGCATGCGACCAGGTCTTGCTCCGGTTTTTCCAGCGATGGACGATCTCGCGGTCGCCTGCCCCGTACAGCCACGCCCGGCGCCATTTCTCCTTCAGGTCGCGCCACGGTCCCTTCAACATCGTGCCTTTGGCCGGTCCGTCCGCGTCCGACTCCAGATTGGTGGCAACGCCTTCGAAGAGATGCCGCCGCCAGCGGCCCAGGTCCTTGACCGGCCCGAGGGGCGCGATGGCTCCGTCCCAGACGGAGAGCGAGGGATCGGGCACGAGCAGCTCGGGCGCGAAATCATGGCGAATTCCCAGGCCTTCGCACGCCAGGCACATTCCCTGTGGGCTGTTGAAGCTGAAGAGCTGGGGACTGGGCGGGTCAAAGCTCAGACCGCAGGTGGTGCAGGCATAGTGGGAAGAGAGCAAAATGTCGGGCTGCCCATCGGGCGCCACGATGACCGTACCTCCGCCCAGCTTGAGAGCCTGCTCGACCCCTTCGGCGAGTCTGCCGCGCTGGGTCGTGCGCAGTGCGGGTGCAGCCTTCAGGCGGTCGATGACGGCCTCAATGTTGTGCTTGATCTGGCGGTTGAGCGACAGCTCGTCAGACAGGTTGACCACGGCGCCGTTGACCCGCGCCCGTACGTAGCCGGCCCGGGACAGCTCGGTGAAGAGGTCCTTGTATTCGCCCTTCTGACCGCGGACCACCGGCGCCAAGAGCAGGAATGAGGTCCCTTCCGGGACTTCCTCGAGGATTCGCGCGACGATTTGCTCGCGCGTCTGGGCGGCCACGGCGCGACCGCAGTTGGGGCAATGCCCCTGGCCGACGCGTGCAAAAAGCACTCGCAAGTAGTCGTTGATTTCGGTGATCGTGCCGACGGTGGACCGGGGGTTCCGTCCGCCGGTCTTCTGCTGAATGGAGATGGACGGGCTGAGCCCGTCGATGCGGTCGACGGACGGCTTGGGCATTTGACCGAGGAACTGGTGCGCGTAACTCGACAGGCTTTCGACGTATCGCCGCTGGCCTTCGGCGTAGAGGGTATCAAACGCCAGCGAGCTCTTGCCCGACCCGGATACCCCGGTCAGGCAGATCAGCTTTCCGCGTGGCAAGACCAGCGAGACGTCGCGCAGGTTGTGCTCGCGAGCTCCCCGGATCACGATGTCTGATGCCATCCCTGCGCGGCCCTCAGCCAAGTAATAGCGACTCTTTCTTCTGCCTGGAGACAGTGGAATGGATAGTATACACGTGTTGCCGTCGCAGTGTCCACCGGTGGCTTGGCTCGGGCGTATTCAAAACTCCGCGCCCGACACAAAATTAGTGTACTTCTGTTGACTAAACGCCGATGAATCGTTCCAATGTGCTGCATGTGAGACGGCGGCAGCCCAAGCAGCTTCGACAATCCGATAACGAGTTCAAGGAGATTCCCATGTCCTACGCCGAGACTGTGTTGCCCGAGTTCGATCAGGAAATGGCAAACACGCGCAAGGTTCTCGAACGGATTCCGGACGACAAGCTCGACTGGCAGCCTCATCCGAAATCGCGCACGATCGGCTGGAACGCCAATCATCTGGCGAACCTGCCTGATTGGGCCGTGCATACGCTCGCGACCTCTTCGCTGGATATCGCCCCGGTTGACGGCAAGCGCTTCGAGTCGCCGAAACTCGCCAGCCGGAAGGAGATCCTCGAACTCTTCGACAAGAATGTCGCGGCGGCGCGAGCGGCGATCGCGACGGCCAAAGACGAAGACATGGCCGTCATGTGGACTTTGCTGGCCGGTGGAAATCCAATCTTCACGATGCCGCGTTCAGCCGTGGTCAGGTCGGTCGTCCTTAATCACATGATTCACCATCGGGCGCATTTGTGCGTCTATCTCCGCTTGAACGACATCCCTGTTCCCGGCATGTATGGTCCGTCGGGTGACGAGTGAAATTAACGAGCTGTTTGGCGTGGATGTCGATTCGGTGAATTCTGCCAAGCTCGCCCAGGATACTTGTTCTGGGCCCTGGCATCAGCGAGCGCTACGGCGTAACATACGGCGCCTTTCGTGCACGCGTTCGCACATCGACGTCTACTCCAATCTCGGCTTTTCATTCGCACCCATTCGGGGATTCACCGTGATTCGCACGTTCACGCACGGTTCCGCGACAGATGGCAAGATCGTGGCCATCGACCTCGATCTCAACGGCACATGCATGACCGTTGTGCAGAAGATGGCCGATGGCAGCACGAAGCGGTCGAAGAAGGAGATGACGAGCGACGATCTCGCTCGATCGGCGAGCGAGCAGTTCGCGCGCGAGCTCATCTCGCGAGGTTACATTGAGCGCGCTGGTCGCAATTCCAAGCCGGGCAGCACCGGCGCGGTTGCCGCGCCCAAGCCCGCGTCCAGGGCACGGGAACATGAAGCGGTCAAGTCCAACCCGGCGTTCGACGATCTGGAAGCACCCGCTCAGGCCGCTGTCGCACCTCTGCCGCGGCTTGCTGCGTCGGTAGGCGCACAGCCAGTTTCCGGCGAAGCGCTCAAGAAAAAGAAGAAAAAGAGCGGCAAGAGGAAAAAGCAGAAAGCGCAAGGCGGCGACGCACTGGATAAGCGAGTTCTCGCCGGGGTCGGGGCGGTCGCTCTTGCGCTCCTTGCCGGAATCGGCTTCGTCATCTACGACTTCTTCATCAAGCCGCCGACGATCGTCGCCACGTGGCAAGGAGGGATGGTCGAGCATGAGATCAGCCGCAAACTTAGTGTCACCCAATATAGCCTCACGCTCGACGACAAACATCGTGCCGAGCTGGTGGTTACTGAACACGAAACGTGGGTCGGGGTCGGCACGTACGCGGTGAAGGGCGATCGCATCAAGCTCGCCCTCAAAGACGGGGAGGGCGAATCGAGCGAGCGCGAGTACAAGATCGCGCTGTCACGCGTGAGCCTCGAACTTTACGAGCCCGACAGCGGCAAATTGCTCGTGCAGTTGCTCCGCCAGCGCACGCCGCCGGTCGTCCGAGCGAAGGCACCGGCCCGTGTGAGCGCCGACGGGATTGATGCTGCGTGGCTATGGGTGACGTCTCACGCGGTTTTCGCCAGCGGATGACCGGCCAGTTTTTCGAGGATCGCGATCGGCGCGATCTCGGGGAAGGCCAGGCTGGAACGGCGAATGATGAAGGTTTGCTCGAGGGCGAACTGGCCGCTCAGGCACGCGTGGCTGGCACTGTCGGTGAAGACGATCCAGGTCGAGCCGGCGGGGAATTCCCAGCGATCCTTGCGGCAGGTTTGCTGGAACCCCGCGTCTTCTTTCATCGCGTGGTGGATCTTGAGCATGAAACGATCATAAGGAGGTCGATCGATCACCGGCAGGCCGAGCTTGGCGGCAGCCCGGACTGTTAACTCGGCGCAGGTCTGGAGGGCACTTTGCTTCCGATGAAGGCCCACACGCTCCGCGAACTTGCCGGCCAGATCGCCGAAGTTGTCGGTGGTGATCCATACCCGCGGGCGCTCGGGGTGAATGTTGGTGAAGATCCGCAGCAAACGGTCGCCGTGCGACGGGCGCGTCGGGAACGAGTCGAAATGGAGGAGGTCATTGCGCGAATGGAGCGAAACCTGCCGCCCTGATTCCTCGATGGGACGGAAGCTCGCGAAGTCGATCTTCCACTCGCTGGCGTACTTGTTGAGGAAGGTCGACATGAACGCGATGGCTCGATGCGAATAGCCGCGCATGATCTCGTGGACTCGCGCGCGTTCTTCGGGGTTGTCCTGGTCGACTCCTTTGAGCCGGTCCTCGAGCGTTCGGTAGCTGATGTTCTTGTGGTAGGAGGCATTCACCTGCTTCTGTGTGACCAGGAACCGGCGATCCTCCTCCGGCAGGAGTGGCGGAGAGTCCGGAAAGTACAAGATGTCGCCCGATTCGAGCCCGCGGTATTCCAGGGCCCTGGCCTCGGTGTCGAATCGGTCTTTGCCAAGTGTGATTCTTGCCATGCCAGACTGCTCCCTGATCGTTGGCTTCTTGATCGACGAATCCGGTCGGAATGGAGGGGATCGGAATCATACCGCGATCCGGGAACCTGGAAAGAGGAAACTCGCATTGACAGTGTCTGGCACCTAGACGACATTGCGACCGACGAAATGTGTTGGTGCACAACCTGTTTCGGCCGGTTCGATGGATCGACTGCATCTTCACCCATGACTTCACTCGCCAGAAGGATCTTGCGATGAGCCAGCATCCCGCCGTCGTGCTTTCCCGCGCTGCCCGCGGCATCTCTCGACGATGTAAGGAAATGCGCAACACGATCGAATGGTGCGCCTCGCGGGCCATAAGGAACGAAGCGCCCTGGTCTTTTAACCGATGGGGACAGCGGTACCAGGCTGTTAGCCTCTCCGAGTATCACTACCTTCGCGACGGCAACCCCGAGAACTATGAGACGCCCTGATCGAACAGGTTCTCAAACTGGGAATGACCGTGGTCGACGTTGGTGCCAACCACGGGATGTTCAGTCTGGAGGCCGCTCACTTGATTGGGCGGGATGGTCTGGTGCACGCGTTCGAGCCGACACCGCGCACACGGGAGCTGCTTCAGAGCAACCTCGCGGCCAACGGGATCACCTCGGTCAAGGTCTTTTCAACCGCGCTCGGCGAGACGCCCGGCGCGGTGCAGCTTCGCGTGCATAACGAGATGAGCGGGCTGAATACGCTTGCAGCGCTTGACGTCACCTGGAACCATCAGAAACTTGCAGCGGACGAGATCATCAACGTGCCTGTGACAACGCTGAGCGCACACGCAGCGGCTGATGGGCTGGGCCACATCGACTTCCTCAAGATTGACGTCGAGGGCTTTGAGTTGAGCGTGATACGCGGAGCACGCGAACTGCTGCAAGAGAAGCGAATCGACCTGATCCTACTCGAGATCGGCGACGGCACCTGCGCGACGGCCGGGATCGAGCCGATCGAAGTGCTCGGTGAGCTCGAGTCGCTGGGCTATCGGTTGCATTCGATTGATTCCGAGGGGCGAGTCTCCGATCGAGTTCGATCATTCCCCAAGACCTCCTTCAGCGCCAATTTCCTGGCGATGCCGGGAATAGGCTGAACCGGCGAAGTCGTGTAGAATGAAGCTTAGCTGAGGAGGTCGCCCAGTAGCCTTAGCCGATTTCGAGACCGGGTGCTTGCGAGGCCCACACCCGCGAGGCTTCGTAGGAGCAGGAGTCTCGTCCTCCCGGAATCGCAAAATACCTTAAAGAGTGGCGAGGTCCGCGCTCCACTATGACGATTACGATCACCCTCACTCCGGAAGATGAGCATCGACTTGCGGCGCGAGCTGCACTGGCCGGGCAAGATCTCACAATCTATGTCCAGCACCTCATTGAGAACGACATCAGGAACGCACGAGCCGCGGACAAGGCCCTCGAGCCATTTCGCCGTCAGGTCGAACAGAGCGGTATCAGTGACGAGGAGCTCGATGCGTTTTTCGAAGAGGTTCGAGACGATGTTTGGAATGAGAAGCAAGCAGGTTCGAACCGGAGCGGCTAATGCCGCGAGCGGTTTTTGATTGCATGGTCTTTCTTCAGGCCGCTGCGCGGGCAAGCGGTCCGGCCGCGCCTGCCTGGAAATCGTTCGTCAGGGGCGAGTGGAACTCGTTGTGTCGTCCGCAATCCTGGACGAGGTGCGCGATGTGCTTAACCGCCCGAAGACGCGGGCTAAATTCCCATTGTTGACGGACGAAGCCGTCGATTTGTTTCTGCGCGATGTGGTCGGCTTCTCGGTAATGATTGACTTGGTCCCGCGCATCTGGATTCTGAGTCGCGATCCGAAGGACGAGCCCTATCTCAATCTGGCACTGGCCGTGCGAGCGCCGTACCTCGTCACGCGTGACAAGGATTTGCTCGACTTGATGATCGACGATGGGTTCCAAGCGCGGCATCCAATCTTGCGGATCATCGAGCCGCCCGTGTTCCTTCGCGAACTGGAGCAGGCATTATCAAGCGAGGCCCCGATTGCATGAATGAGCGACGTTTCCGATTGGTTCACGGCAGACAGTCGACCAGGCGCCGAAAGTCGCGGCCTCACCAGTGCATCACAAACCCACCATCAACGTTGATCGTCTGCCCCGTGATGTTGCGTGACCGGTTTGAAGCCAAAAACACCGCCATCGCGGCGATGTCTTCCGGCTGCTGCCAGCGGTTCAGCGGAACGACCTTCTTGATCTTTTCGGCTGACCACGCTTCGTACGACAAGCGTTCTGATTCGGGCTGCTGGCGGGCCCAGGCTTCGTAGACGCTGCGATTGAGAGGGGTTTGCACCATGCCTGGGCAGAGCGTGTTCACCCGGACGCCGGAGAACGCCAGGTCCTTGGCCGCACACTGAGCGAAGTTGATCACGGCCGCCTTGGCGGCGCTGTAGGGTGGATCGGTCTGCGAGCCTATCTGGCCCGCAACCGATGAGAGGAACAGCAGCGATGGCGAGCACGTGCTGTCGCTTCGGCTTGCGAACGCCTGGGCCATCGCCGGGGCAAACGCGTGCGCGACGTTCACCGCGCCCAAGAGGTTCACCTTGATCACGCGATCCCAGTCGGCAGGCTCGAGGTTCCAGAACGGAAACCCGAACTTGCCCGAGCCGGCGCCGACGGCATAGATCACGTGCTCGCACTGGCCAACGCGACGTGAGATTTCCTCGGCCGCGTGCCCGACGGCTGCATAATCACAAACATCGACGATCAAGCCGATCGATCCGGGAAGTTGCGCAGCGAGGTCCATGACTCGCGGATCGAGGTCGATGACGGCAAGGCACGTTTTCTCGGCGGCAAACGCTTTTGCAATCGCGGCGCCGATGCCACTGGCGGCACCGAAAACAGCGACCACGCTCCCGGAAAGGCCTAGATCCATCGCGCTTACTCATTTACCGCTGGTGCGCTGGCGGCCGACTGGCTGGTTACCACGGCCGATGTCGACCACGCGGTCACGAGTACTGGGTTCGCCATCCGCGCCGGCAGATTGCGACAGCTTGTTCTGGTCACGCGCGAGCTTGCCCTTCTTCTTGCCTTTGCCCTTCACCTTCGCACCGGGTGAGGAACCGGGAATGCCTTCACCAGGAAGTAATTCGTCATCCGCCGGCGGTTGGTCCGGCAGTGCATCGGTGAGCTTGAATCGTCCAAATCCCGGCATTGAGATTGCCTCCGTTCCGATGATCGTGTTTGTCGATAGACTCCTAGTAGAGCGAAAGCAGCCGCATTTTTCTAGCAAATTTGCAACCGACCGCATTCGAGATGTGGTACAGTTGGACCCACTCGCCGACTCTATTTAACGTAACCGGGAGGCATTCATGCTCCAAGAAACCGGATCGTGCACTCGCCGCGGATTTTCCCGAAGTGCCTTGCAATCCGCAACCGCCTTGGCCTTGATCGAGGGGCTCTGGTCGAGCCGGTTGTTCGGGGACGGGGTGCGGCCCATGATCGATGATTGGTTCAAGGAGGTCGACGCGATCAGCAAAGACGTGCATGACCACAAGACCAAAGACGTCGAGTTCCAGAAGTCGCTCGAAGAATTGTATCGGCGCGTGGATTTGCAGGCGCTCCTGGCATCTCTCGACTTTGACCGGCTGGCCGGGGGAGTGACCTTCCCGGCGAAGGGAGCCAAGAGCTTTGCCGGCGATGAGCTGCACATGACGGGGTTGCCCAGGAAACCGGTCTTCGGCAGACAGGTCTTCGCGATGAAGAAGGGGCGCTCGGTCGTGCCGCACGGTCACGACAACATGGCCACGGGGTTTCTCGTTCTCAAGGGCAATTTCCGGGGACGACACTACGACCGGGTTGAGGACCACCCGGACCACTACGTCATCCGCCCGACGATCGATCGTGTGTTCAAGCCGGGCGAGTTCTCGACCATCTCAGACCATAAGGACAATATTCACTGGTTCACGGCCGAGGAGGAGACCGGCTTCATTTTCAACGTCCACGTGGTCGAGACCGATCGCGAGAACAAGAAGAAGCCCGGGCGAGTCTACGTTGACCCGATGGGCGAAAAACTCGCTGGAGGCCTGATCAAAGCGGCCAAGATCACATACGGGAAGGTCAATCAGCTCTACGGCTGACCTTGTCTTCACCGTCGCAACCCGTACAAGAGCGAGCCGACTTCGCCGTGAACTTCGGGGGTGTGGCGAATGATCAAGGCAGGCGGCATGGGCCACGGAACGATTGCCCCGACGGCGGCCGAATCAGCGGCGGCGTTTTGCTGCCGGCGTGCGCGGCGCTGGCGGCGGCGTTCGACCGTTTGGCGTATCGATGCCTGATAATCCGCACTGGGCTCGCCTGCGCGGCCCGCGGCGTTGCCGCCACGCGGGGCTTTTGCGTCACGGCCGTCGGTTTTGGCTGGCTCGGATGCTCCGGCCTTTTTATCGCGGGGCGCAGCCGATTGGCTGCCGCGGGCGGGCGTTTGCGACTGGGCAAGAGCGTCGCTGGCCGTGGTGCACGCGCCCATCCAGAACAGCCCGCCCAGCATCCAGGCCGGTATCCGGATCACAGAGCCATCCATGCGTCATCTCCTCTCAACTCTTTGCAGGATCGATCTGGCCGCTCCAGCCGAGAATACGTTGGTATACCATACTCGACAGGCAGCAGCCCAGCCGAGTAGCGTATCGCATCGTTGTGTGAACCGTCACAAGATCTTAACATAAGGTTCGAGACAGTCTCTAGGCGCAGGAGCCTCGCGGTGATCGGGATCGGCACGACGCTCAACGAGCGGTTTCTCCTGGAGAAGGAGCTGGGGCGCGGCGGCATGGGAGCGGTGTATTCCGCGAAAGACCAGCTCCTCGAGCGTAAAGTCGCGATCAAGGTGCTCAAGGAACAGAGCGGTGAAGAAGTCGGCAAGAAACTGCGGCTGGAGGCCCAGATTGCGGCGCGGCTGCTGCACGAGAACGTGGTTCGAATTTACGACCTGGGCCACGCGGATGCGGCGTATTTCCTGGTGATGGAGGAGGTCAACGGCACGAGCTACTCAAAGCGATGGCGACAGCTCGCCTTGGCCGAGCGGCTCCAGGCGCTGGCACTCGTGGCCGACGCGCTTGATTACGCCCACCATCAAGGCGTGGTTCATCGCGACATCAAGCCGGCCAACGTGCTCTTGACCTCGACTGACGTGCCCAAGCTGTCGGATTTCGGGCTTTCGATCATTGCCTTCTCAGACGAAGGCGAGAAATCAGGCGTGATCCGGGGCACTCCGCATTATATGAGCCCCGAGCAGACCCGGGGCGGCCGGCTGGACTTTCGTACCGATTTGTACTCGCTGGGGGTGATGATCTACGAATCAGCCACCGGCGGCGTGCCGTTTGCCGGGCCGGCGGTCGCGATCATGTCACAGCATTATTCCGCAGTGCCGGACCGGCCGCAGATGCGCAATGCGATTGTCTCGAACGAGCTCGAGGCGCTCATCCTGTCGCTTCTTGCCAAGCGACCCGCGGACCGGCCCGCTTCCGGAGGCAGCGTGGCGCAGTCGCTGCGCGAAGAAGTCGAGCGAGTGAAGGAAGGCGCCGTTGCGCCGGCACCATCAGGAAGTGTGGGCGTAACGGGGACTGTCAGGGTGACGGTCCCGTCGCAGACGGAGCCCATGCCCGCCTCGAGGGCCCCCGCTGCCAACGGATCGGGTGCAGGTGCGCCCGCTGGTCCCTCGATCGAACGGACACGGGACAGTCGTGGCGCCGAGTCGATCAAGACCGATGCAGCACCTCCGGCGGTCTCGCCCCGGCGCCCGGCGGTTGCCACTGTGGCGGGAACCGGCGGGATGCTGGCGCTGGTTCGATCGCCTCTGGTTCGCCGGATGCTCGAGCTGGTCCTGGCCGAACCGATCCTGCTTAGTCCGGAAGAGCGATACCTGCACGGCCACTATCTTGCCTACCTGCTGAGCGGATCGAGGCGTCGCGGTCTTTTCCTTCGCCGGCCGCTGGAACCCCGCAACGCCGACCGCGCGCGGCTGGTGCTGGGCGTCACTTACGCCATCATGGCCGACGCAACCGACGAAGCTGTCCGTGAAGCAGCCGCTCTGCTGGATGAGCGCATCGAAGTGCGCACGTTCTTGTCGCCGATCGTGATGTCCAAGTACCTCTCCTGCCGTGAGAGTCCGGCCAGGCGCAAGCTTTTTCGCCAGACGCGCAAAGCCATTGGTGACCAGAGCACTTATGCCCAGAAAAAAATGCTCGACCCGCAAGGCGTGCTCAACCCCGGTTTGATGCCGCAAAAGCTTCAGGACTTGAACCTGCTGGCACCCGCCCGCGTCGAGGTTGACGACGTACTGGTCGAGCGCTGGAACCGGGTCGCCGAGGTCTGGCGCGAGCAGCCGGCTTTCCGCACTGCGGTGCTTCGCTACGCTACAGCCAGCGCCTACCGCGACCCGGCCAGCACAGGATTGTGGCCCGAGATCGTCTACCCCTTGATCGAGCGGGCCCGCTGGCACCGCCGGATTCGCAGCCGCACCGAGGCCATCTGGGATTACATCAGCGGCAAGATCCTTCACGTGGCCGACGCTGGCGTCAAGCTCGACCAGGCCATTGACCGGGTCGTCCCCGCGCCCTGGTCGCCGAGCTCGACGAATCGCTCGAGCTGATGGCCGAGAACCCGCGGCTTGATGACGAGGAAGCCGACCCATTTGCTCCTGCGGCCGTTCCCGATGAGACCGACCGCCTGACAGCCGCACTCAGCGGCAGCCGGGTCAGCCTGGTGGAGCTTGCGAAAGAGCCCGCCGAATCGGGGTCGAGGATCTTGATGCGCCTGGCGGACCCCAATCCGCTCCGATTCGTCCAGAGTCAGCTCCATGATCTGTGGAAAGAAGCGCTTCAAGCCCTTCAGAGCCAGGGTCACCTGCGCCCTGGTGCGAAACCCGCCAGCCACCGGCCCGTGCCGATCGGTCCTTTTCGCCTGATCGTCATTCCCTCAATCCGCGGCCGGGCCGCCGGACAGATCGCCATCCAGGGCATGGCCAACAAACAAATCGAGCTCACCACACCCACCCTGCGCACGCGAGGATCCCCGTCCAAGGCCCTCGTGGCGATCTGGATCTACCGCGACAACAGCCTGGCCATCGCTCATCTCGATTTCATGAACTCCGAGCACTATGTCCTCTGGCACGCCCCTAAAAGTCACCAGCTCAACTTCGATGACGCGGGTGAGCTCAACCATGAGCTCTTCACTCTGGGCATGGAAGTTCCCGACCAGATCGACAAAGTACTCTCCCGCTCATTCAAACCCCAAGACCCGGTGTGATCGTCGTCTTATTGCCCAGAATGCCGAATTTCACTATCTCCGCTGGCTGAACGTTTGCTGTTCGGGCTTTGCGGTTCTCGAAAAGTTCGATCTTGGCTAGGATTCGCGCGATCGACCGATGCACAGAGCCTCAGGGGCTCGCCAACCGACGGCATGGAAGCCTGCGGCGCGCACGGGAGCTCTGGCCACGACCTCAGCGGCAGAAGGGTCTTAGTCCGAAACCGCCTGGGCCTGGCCCCGGAGCGGATTGAGATGATGGAAATGAATGATGCAAATGGATTTGCAGATCGGAAGCCTGGCACGAGCGATGGCGCTTGCCCGACGGGACGGCCAACGTACCGCCAGGATGGCGGGGCCGCGAAGGGGAGCGGAGTAGCCAGAGACACGGCTGCGGCGCTGGGTGGTCGACGGGTGGGCTGGGGTCGAATCGAGCGCGGCTGGTGGCTGGCGCTAGGGTGTACGATGGTGGTCTTCTCGGCGTTTCCGATCGCCAACCTCATCCTGGGATTCTCAACCAAGGATTACGGTCTGTGGTATCAGGTGGGGCTGGCTGTCCGGCAAGGACTTGATATCTATCCGCGGCCCGAGAGCCACCGTCTCTTTCCGTTCATGTACCCGCCCTCCGCGGCGGCCATGCTGGCGTGGCTCAGCATGCTCGGCCGTACCGGGTCGCTGCTGGCGCTGGTTGTCGTGAATTCGGCTGCATGGCTGGCTTCGATTCTGCTGTCCATTCACCTGGCGGTTAGACCCGGGGCCCGGCGGCACCTCCTGGTCGTGATTCTGCCGTCGCTTTTCATCATTGTGCTCGTGCACAACATCTATCTGCTGGGCCAGCCCAATCTTCTGCTGCTGGCGCTTCTGCTGGGAGCGTTTGCCTGTTTACAGCGCGGGCGAAACATGTCGGCCGGCGTGCTCGTTGCCACGGCGGCTGCGATCAAGGCGTTTCCGATCATGGCCCTGGGCTACCTGGTCTATCGCCGGATGTGGGCTGCGTCTGCGGCGACCGTGGCGGCGCTTGCCGCCTGGCTCTTGATCGCACCCCTGCCGTTTCGAACACCCGCGCAAGTGGTCGACGACGTGGTCGTCTGGTCCCAGGGAATGCTTTTCACCTATAATTCCCACGGAATCGCGCAGCGGCCGTATCGATCGTACAGCTACAAGAACCAATCGATCATGGCGCTCGCGCACCGGTTGCTGCGAGCCGTGCCGGCAGACGGCGAAGCGGTTCTGTCACGACGCGATCGGGAAGCTCAAGGCGATTCGCGACCGACAAAGGGAATTGCCGCGATCGACCCTTCAACCGACCTGCTCGCTTTCCTGAAAGCGCATGCGGAAAACTCGCCCGACCCGGCGGGGGTGAACACCGCTTCCTCAGGCGATCATGGGCCGGGGCTTGCAGGCACGGCAAATGCGAGGAATGGCAACGCGGAACGCTCGCTGCGGTGGGAAGATAATATGCAGGCAGCCGAACCGGCCCTCCGCAATGCCTGGAAGGTCAATTTTCTCGACTTGAACTTTCGGAGTGTGACCGCGGTCACGCTCACGGTCATGCTGGGTTTATGCGGATTCGTCCTGGCGGTGCTACCGCGGCACGGAAGCCGAACTCGCGAGACCGATGCGATGGAATATGCAATCGTCGTACTGCTCACGGTGATGTTCTCGCCACTCTCATTCAACTATGCTTATGTCTGGCTTATTTACCCGATGACGCTGGGTCTCCATCTGGTAATGAATGAGTCGCCTGATGCTCGCGGCCATCGCATCCGGGTCGCCTGGATCGCCGTGGTATTCCTGATACCTGCGCTCGCGCTTCTCATGCCCGTGCTGGCCCAGGCTTACGGCAATCTGTTCCTGCCCGCATTGCTGCTTCTGCTGGGACTGGGGGCGATGCTTCGCGGAGCACGCCGTGGCAGCCCTGATCAAGAGACCACGGTGGCTTCGGCCCATGTTCCCCATGGGGACCATCATTCCCGGTCCATGACGGCGGTTACCTGATTGCGGTGCGCTGCGACCTTCGGTCCGGCGAAGCGGCCACTCTGGCATTGCCTTTTTTCAGGCTTTGGCCAAGAATGCCGCCACCAATCGAGCGAGGCATCCAGCGCGAAAAAAGGTCCCTGCAAGGAGGCGGAAGCCGATGGCGCGCTGGTTCGTTGACCGTCTGCAAGAGAGGGGCATTCCCTCGGTGAGCTTGCGGCGATTGCTGCCGGGGGCTCATTTTGTGGGAGGCATGGATTGGGAAGTTTCGGGCTGCTGTGACGATCATCGCCGGCTGGATCCCGGGCAGTTGTTCGTTGCCGTGCCCGAAGCGAAACCGGGGTATGACGGCCACCGCTACATACGCGAGGCGCTCGATCGAGGCGCGGCCGGCGTGGTGGTGGAGCAGCTTTGCCCCGAGGCTGGGCGGCTTCAGGTGGTTGTTCCCGACGCACGCTGTGCCTACGCGAGGATTTGCCAGGCGCTTTCCGGCGACCCATCGAAGCAGCTTGCGACACTGGGAATCACCGGCAGCTACGGCAAGACGATCACGGCCGCGATGATTCGCTCGATTCTCGAGGCTGCCGGAGACCAGTTCGGGCTCATCGGCCCATCCGAGTTCAGTGATGGGACCAGGTCACGCCTGCTAGGGGCAGGGTTCGATCGCCCCAAGACGAGACTGGATGGAGCCCCGCCCGCTCGCGGGCGCGTTGCCAGAGGTGCTCATGAGCCAGACGGCGGTGCACTGGGAGCGCGCGGCTGGCAGGGCTGCTTGCGGAGATGGTCGATCGCGGGTGCAAGGGGGCGGTTGTCGAAGTCTCGGCACGGGCGCTCGAGAATCGGAGCTTTGAGGGGATGGCCTTCGACGCGGCGGTCGTGACGAATATCGCCGGAATGAGCGCGTCGCCGCGAGAGGGGTCTGTCTCAGAGCGAACGGCCAAGGCCAAGCTGTTCCGGCAGATTGTTGCCGGCGGATTGGCCGTCGTGAACGCCGATGACCGGAATGCAGAGATGCTGGGTGGTGTCAACCTCGACGCACGCCGGGTTGCGTTCGCGCTGGAACCGGTAGCCAGCTCGAGCGCGATGGTCGACATCTCGGGCCGCCTCGAGTCGCTGGACGGCTCAGGAACAAGAATGCTGCTGCACGGCTTCGACCGCGAAGTCAGCGTACACCTACCGCTTGTCGGCGTGGGGGCGGCGACCTGCGCGGTCGCGGCGGCGGCGCTGGCGTGGGGACTGGGTATCGACCGGTCTGCTGTTGTCGCGGGCCTTGAGTCCATTCCGCACGTCAGCGGATATCTCGAGGCTGTTTTCGAGGGTCAGAACTTCGAGGTGAGAATTGACGGGGCCCGTACCCCGAGCGCCCTGGGTGAGGCCCTGGCCGCTCTCCGTTCCATCTCATCCGGTCGCGTTCACTGTGTGATGAGCAGTGAGGGCGGCGGTGATCGGGCCGTGCGGCGTCAGCTCGCCGCCGCCGCCGAGATGAGCGCTGACCGCGTGATCCTCACGCTGAGCAACCCACGTACGGAAGATCCGGGCCAGATCTTGAACGACCTCCTGGCTGGGTTCCAGCAGCCCAGCAAGGTGCTTGCGGTGCCTGACCGCCGCGCTGCGATTGAAAACGCGCTCGCGGATGCTCGCTGTGGCGATGCCGTGCTCATCGCCGGTAAGGGCCGCCATTCGTTCCAGATTTTTGCGGATCGAGTCACCCCATTTGACGATAACGCTGTTGCCGCCCAATGGCTGCGCAGTCGCCGTGTTGCCGCAATCAATCGATCCGCATGAATCCGCGCAGCCGAATTTGACGCGTTGCCCGTGCTGCGGCAACGCCTTGCGCTCGAAGTTTGGCTTCATTTGCGATCATCGGGCGAACCTTTTGGCGTCTGGATGCGTCTGAACAGTAGGTGTGATGTGATTTGAGCGACCCTACCATGAATGTTGCCGCAAGAAAGATCCGGTCAAAACGAAGAACCAGATAAGAACACCAGAGCTGAACTAGACTCTTATGTAGTGGGAAATGAAACCCAGTAGGAACGCGTGATGTTATTGAAAGAAGCACAATCGACTCATCAAAAGCTCCGTCGGCGCGAGCCGGCCGGCGTCGAGCATGATCCGGCCGCCTCGAGTACCACACTGCGTGAGCTGGCCGTGCGCGCCCACCGCCTCGTGCGTGAGATGGACGACTCGAGATCGCGGCCGGCGCGTGAAATCGAACCGGGAATGATCTTCAACCTGGAACGGGAGCTGATCGAACTAGGCTCCGAGATCATTCAGCTTGAGCGGAGACTGCGGGCACAGAACCTCGGCGGTCTTGCCGGGTATGTGCTGGCGCTACGGCAGCGAGTCGAGGAGTGTTTGAGCGGCGCTCAAGGCGATCACGAGCCCGGGTGTGCTCTGGTTCCGGCGTTCGAGGTCTCTTGACGCCGCGATTTGCCGCTGGGCGTTCATTCCGGTGCGTCTGATCTCTTGCGACATTGCGTTGTTTAGCACGCCCCGATTCGATAAGCTGAACGCGGGGAGGTGCTCGATCGATGCGGAAAACACGCCGGCTCGGGTTCGCCGGAATTCAGGCAAGCACCGGCGCGCTCGGCCCGGTCCTGGTTGCCGTGGGGCTCTGGATTTCGACATTGGCGGCAGGGGCACCCGCGCAGGCGCAGGAGCGAGGGGCTGCCGGGAAGTCTGCAACCGCGAGCCGCGGTGCCGATTCGGGACCGAGCAGTGGCGGCGGCGATGACACCAATATCGACACCGGCGACGACGGCAAGGACGGCCCGGGCCGGGGCGCGGCTCCGAGTCGCTCCTCTCCGGGATCGCCAATGCTCCGGTCGCGGTCGTCGTCGTGACGCTCGTGATTGCCACGATGTCGTTTTACTTGATCGCGCTTGTGGTCTGGATGGCTCTCAACTACCGCACCTCGACGGCGATTCCAGCCGGACTGGTGCGTGAGGTTCAGGACTTGCTCGATCAGGCGAAGTATAACGAAGCGTACCATCGGCTCGTGCCTGATTCTTCGTTCCTGGCGCGGGTGCTGGCGGCCGGAGTTCGCAAGCTGCCGGCCGGAATCTCTCAGGCCGGGCGAGCCTGTGAGCTGGCCAATGAAAGTGCAACGATGGAGATGGAACATCGCACAACGTATCTGGCGACGGTGGGGACGCTGGGGCCGATGATCGGGCTGGTTGGAACGGTCTACGGTATGATCATGGCCTTCCGGGTCATCGCCGCTGAGGGCTCGACGCCGCAGGCGAACTTGCTTGCCAGCGGTATCTCGACTGCGCTCTATGCGACGCTCGAGGGAATCGCAATCTCGATTCCGGCCATTTTCTTTTATGCTTTGTTTCGCAACCGGATCGCGCGGCTGTCGCTGGAAGTGGGAATGACCGCCGAGCCGCTTCTCGAGCAATTCGCTCCCGGAGTCAGAGCCGTGATGCACGGCCCCGGCGCGACCCAGGCGCCGGCGGCGGCCCATCCCCATCCATTCGCAGTCAATGCGGCCCTGGCAGCCGCGACCACAGCTCCTCGCCCCGCATTACCTGCAGCGGAGTGAAAACGCGGATGAGTGTTCATTCGCGCTCGCGCCGCTGACAACCGACAACTGACACGGACCCATGTTCCGTCGCACCCAGCTCGCGAGCTCGAACGTTCTGAACCCCAACTTGACCGCACTGCTGGACGTGGTGCTGCAGCTCATCACGTTCTTCATGATGCTGGTCCATTTTGGGACGCGTCTGGAGGGAGCGACCAAGGCGGTACGCCTGCCGCTTGCGCCGGCGGCGCTGCCAGGAACGGAACTCACGTTCGATCGCCTGGCCGTGGCGATGAATGCTCAGGGCCAGCTTCTTGTGAAGGGAAAGCTACTGGACGACGGGGCGGCAAATGCGTTCTGGGCGGATGAGGCCAAGGCGCGTCGTGCGGGGATCGAGACACTGGGCGAGGGCGCAACCGCGCTGGACGATTTGCCGACGGTGGTCATCCTCCGGGCCGATCGATCTGCATCGTACGGCGCAGTCAGGCGAGCGCTCGCCGCTGCGCAGGACAAGGGATTTGCCCATTTCAGCCTGGTTGTGCTGCGGAGCCGGCAATGAGCATCGGATCGGGAATCAAAATTGGTCCGAGTCTGCCGGGAGCGGAAGCTCGGGTTTTGACCGCCGGTGGTGAAGCCAGGCCGCGGGCGCGAAGCTATCGCCCCGGGCCACCAGATGAGGTCGCCTTTCCGGTCACGCCCATGCTCGACATGGCCTTTCAACTTCTCGCTTTCTTCATCATCACGTTCAAGCCTCCCACGGCGGAAACCCACCTCGACCTCGATCTTCCGGCCACACCGGCGGCGCTACCCGCTGCATCACGGGGGAGTGCTCAGCCGATACTCGTGCGCAATGTCGACACCGACCTGGAAAACGATCTGCTGGTCCGCGCTGAGGCCGACGACCTGGGCGATTTGAAGGCACTCAAGCTGGGCGAAGCACGCGTGAGCGACCTGGCCACGCTGGGCAAGCGATTGGCCCTCTATACACAGCTTCTTGAAGGCAAACCGCTGCGCGTGCGGCTGGTGGCCGACGACAATCTGCGTTACGAGCCGGCCGCCCGGATCATCGCCACTTGCTCGGCCTCAGGCGTTGCCGCGATTCGCCTGAGCCCACCGGGCTCAATCCCGGCGTTGCCCGGAGGCGGTGAACGTCCGGCGGGGATCGGGACCACACGTCCTGGCGAGCGACCGGGAAACCCGTGATGAACCACCTCATCTGTTTCTTACTGGTGATCGTGCTCGCGACGATGGCGCTCGATCCCGACTGCAGGGCATCATCCGGCGACGATGATCAAGAGACGTCGCATCAAATCTCGCTGGCTGACCTGGCCGGCTACCGGACGGCTCTCTCGGGAAAGCCGACCGCCGACGGAGCAAAAGCGACCGATCCGGCCGCCCGGGTAACGTTCAAGGACCTCTGGAATCGGGCCGATGACTTTCGAGGCCGGCGCGTCACGGTGCAGGGCCGGGTTGTACGGACCTTTCGGCAAGGGCCGCTGGGCAGTTTTCCCGCGCTTGTGGAAGCCTGGATCACCTCGCCGGCCGGTGACCCCTTCTGCGTCGTATTCCCACAGCCTGGATTGATCGATGAGAAGCAGGCCGGCTCCGGCGAGGCGATCGTGGCTCCGACAGAAAAGCCGGCCGGCGGCAGTCGGGCCGATCTGATACCCGGGTCGGGGCGAACAGTTCGGTTCACAGGAACGTTCCTCAAGGTCGTACGTTATGTCGGCGCCGACGGAGCCCGCCTGGCTCCGCTTATCGTCGGCGACGGGCAACCGATACCGATCATGGCCGAGCCGATTCAGAGCCAAGAGGAAGGTGCTCTCCGTCGCAGCACGCGCGGTGGTGATACGTTGATCAAGCTCACTTACTGGGCTCTGGGCCTTGCCGTGGCGGGTCTGGTGGCAGTCGGCCTTGCTCGACGGCACTTGCGCGGGCCGGTTGTGAGTTCCAGACGCCGCATCAAGTCCGCCGATCTGAGCCCGGACCCACCCCTGGAATTCATCGAGCCGCCCAACGAGCCGTGAACTCCAGTGTTCCGCTACTATTCTTCGTCGGCTTTGACTTCCTCGAATCGGCCGACTTTCGGGTCGAATGAGTACAGGCGACCGCCGTTCATGACCAGCGCGGTGCCTCCGGGGCCCTGGCGAGGGTTGTTAGCATTCCTTCCTTCTGCCTTCAGCGTTTGCCAGGTTCCTGTGATGGCACTGTAGGCATGGATGGACTGCTCGTCCTGAAGCATCAACAGGCTGCGAACGTTCAAGCCGATGTAAGGCGGCATACGCTTGTGTTCCAAGGTCTGTGCGCTCCATTTTCCGGTCACCGCGCTGAATACATACACATGGTGATCGGTCAGGTAGGCCGCGTAATCGTCTTGCACGAAGGCATCGAGCGTGGCGAACGTGGCGGGTTCTGCCAGAGGTTGCCGGCTCCACTTCCCGAGCTTGGTCGAGAAGACCGCGACCTCCTTGATCGGTTGTCCCTCCATTGTGAGGGCGACCAGACGACGAGCATTGTAGATTTGTGGAGTGATGCGGAGGCCCTCGGGAGCCGTGTAGGTGTGCCACTTCTTCTTGCCGGGGTCGTACGCCCAGATTCTTTTGGAGTCTCCGAAGGTGATCACGGGCTCCGGCGCGTCAAAAGGCCCCCTCTTCGATTTCACGGTGGGATCATCCGGTGTTTCCGCCGTCGACTTTTCATCTATGGGTGGAGTTGACGATTCGGTCTTTGTGATCGTTTTCCGGTCGCCAGAATCCTGCGCGAGGGGCTGCGATTCTCCTGACGTCACTGTTGCGAGCAGCCCCAGACCCGTGATCACAACACCGACCGCAAGCGCGGCAACCGCCACTGTCTTGAACCTTGTGAGAAACATGACTCGAAGCACCCTTTCCGCCAAGGTTGTTACTGAAACCGAGAATGGCCCGCCACTTTGCGCCGCAAGAGGCCTGGCCCGGATCACACCGTGAATGGTGGCTTTCGCCAACCGAGTGGAGATCGTCGATGAGACAAAAACCGCGGGAACGGGAGACTCGTTTGGTCCGGCCGCCGGTGTGAGCCCTCGACGACATAGGCCGTCGCGCAGCCGATTTCGACCACGTGCCAGGCGGCTCTTGATCGTTCCGGGCGGACAATTGAGATACTTCGCGGCGGCCTCGTAGGAATGGCCCTCGAGATCGCACAGCACGATCGGCAGACGAAAGCACCGCGGAAGCCGATCGATTTCCTCGTGAAGCGCTTGTGCCCAGTCATCCCAGGGTTTGAGATCATTAGTGGCGTCCGCGATCCGGGCAGCTTCCCGCTCGATTGATCGCTGGCGATTGGCAACCGTCTTGAGTCGCCCGGCGGCGCGGCGCGCGACTTGGTGAAGCCAGGGCGCGATTGAATCTCGCACCCAAAGGCCGGCGCCCTTTTGCGCGAGGATGAAGAACGTCGCCTGGAACGCGTCCTGAGCATCGTGATCGTTGCCGACGATTCCACGACATACTCGAAACACCATCGAGCCGTGGCGATCAACCAGGGCTGCGAAGGCTGTCTCGGCCGACTCGCCGTGGCGGCGAGCAAATTGGTCGAGCAGTTGACCATCCGACATTCCCGCCACAACTCCCACATCAAAGAGAGTTTGGATGTGCTGGAGGGTGGCTTCGCGGTGTTCGTGCGGCACGTGTCAGGTCCTGGGTAGTCGTCATTCGCGTCATTCATTAAAGCAAACCCGACCGTGAATTGTTCCCGGCCAGAATCGAGAATCTGTTGGATCATCTTGACGGGCGACTCTTCCGTGCGAAAATCCAACGGGGGGCTCGCGATCGTATGAGGTCATTTCCTATACCCAAACGGCGCAAAGTGATTGAGCTGGGCCAATCGCCGCTCACCGACCTGCGCGCGCTGGCTAGCTCCACGTTGTTCCACGCTTTGGTGATTCTCGTGGCATCGTTCACGGTTTTGAACGCCGCGCTGCCGCTGGGCGGGGATTCGACGCGTCCCAGGGCGCTGTACACCGAGCTCGATCCGGTGGACAACCGGGAGAGCATTGCTCCGTCACCCGGCGAGGGAGGGGGAAGCCCTGGTGAGATCGGGGGAACAAGCAGCATACCGTTCGTGTCGACGGCCGAGGGTAACAAGCCGCAGGAGGCGACTCGCGACCCGGTGGCCGACAATCTGCTGGCGGAAATCCTTCCCAATGCCCAGCCCAAGCCTTCCGAGGCACATCAGCGAGCATTGCCCGGGCCACGCACAACTGGCGAGGGGCTTCTGCCCGGGTCCGGCTCTGGCGGCGGGGAGGGCGTGGGAGGCGGCTCGGCCGGCGGTGCCGGACGAAGTATCGGCCCTGGTACACAGTTTTTCGGAGCACGCGAGCATGCTCACTCGTTCACATATGTGATCGATTGCTCGGGCAGCATGGCGACCCGCAACTCGCTTGACGTGGCGAAACGGGAGATGATGGCAAGTATCAACCAGCTCGCGCCCGATGCGGAGTTTGGCGTTATTTTCTACAATCTCCAGACTCGTGTACTCAACAATCCGCAAGGCCACAAAGGGCTCATGGCGGCGACGGCACTGAACAAAGCACGGGTGCAGACACAGCTCGAGCCAGTTGCACCGCTGGGGGGCACAGACCATATGCTTGCCCTGCGTGAGGCGCTCAAGTTGAAGTCGGAGGTCATTTTCTTTTTGACCGACGCGGAGTTGATTTCGAACAGCGACATCGACGAGATTCTCCCTGAGGTAGGGCAGACGCGAATTCAAGCCATCGAATTCGGCTTCGGAATGTCCCTCGGTCAGCGGACGCCCTTGAGCCGGCTAGCCACAAGCACTGGGGGAACTTACCGTTATATCGACGTGAGCCGTTTCAAGTAGTCGGCTGGCGGACTCTGAATGCGCTGAGGTACGTTCGGCCTGTCTCGTACTCTGCAAGAGCCGGTTTCTGCCCGTGGTTTTTCGTGCTGCTGCCACATTCATGCATGGATGCACAATATGACTTTGTGGTGAGATTTGCGGGCTAGACTCTTTTCCGACGGGCGATCGTTGTGTTTAATCGCTGGGCCATGTGAGTGAATCGCTGCGCGAGGCTCGAAGCCGTCGCGGAGACCTGGCTCCGGGATGGAAGCTGGGACGCCGTCGATGGCGGGCTCGTGATGACTTCCGTGTCGGCCCGGGGGCTGGGGGGAATGGGATCCGCAGGAAGTGTGCTTCCGGGCTCTCCGTTCTGTGAGTGTTTCAGGAGCAGGCGCACGTGCGGGCGCCGGCACCTTGGCGAGAATGGCTCTCCGGCTGCCGCGACCTGATCCTGATCGATTCGCTCACCCACAAAAACACTTTCGATCGATTTCGACGGTGCTCACGAGCACTCGACCCAATTTGTGGTGCTCGCGAAGTATCCGACCACCGGTATCTGCTGAGGATGTAGCAACACTTGAACCCGGAGATGCGGAACATGCAACGTTGGCGAATTATTCGATATGGCGCGCTCGCACTGGTGCTCCTGGGAGCGCCAGCCTGGCTTCACGCCCAGGAGCCGGCCAAGAAAGATACGCCGTCGAATCCCATACCGACGGCTGCCGCAGAAAAATTGCAGCCGCCTGTGAATACTCCAGCAAAGCCGGCTGCCGTCGCGGCTCCCGGCGCTGCGGCACCGGCTGCCGGTCCCGCCGCAACGGCCGAGCCCGAGGAGTTCGAGTATTTCGCGTTTCTTAAAGACAAGGCCTATACACCGATCGAGCAGATTGCACTCTGGGTGGTGCTGTTAATCGCTGTAGCGGGTTTGGTTTATGCAATCGCGCTTGTCGGGCAAGTGTATGGGGCCGACGAGGGAACGGAGAAGATGCGCGAAGTTGGCGCGGCGATTCGTCAGGGCGCAAATGCGTATCTGGGACGTCAATTCCGTGCCATCATCGTGCTGGTCTTCGTGCTTACCGGTTTGGTGTACTGCACAGCCGAGGCGTCCGGGGCTGTCGCGATCGGACGCGCCGGGGCGTTCTTCATCGGAGCGAGTTTTTCGTGGCTGGTCGGCTTTGTGGGAATGAGGCTGGCCGTGCGCGGGAACCTTCGCGTAGCGGCGGCAGCTCGAACGAGCTACGGCGGGGCGCTGCAGCTCGGGTACCGCACCGGCACGATCACGGGAATGCTCACCGACGGCCTGGGACTGCTGGGCGGCACGCTCATTTTCATGGCGTATGGAGAACATGCGTATGAGGTGCTGCTCGGGTTCGGCTTCGGCGGTACGCTCCTGGCGCTTTTCATGCGAGTCGGAGGCGGTATCTACACGAAAGCGGCCGACGTGGGAGCGGACTTGGTCGGCAAGGTCGAAGCGGGGATACCCGAAGATGACCCGCGGAACGCGGCGACCATCGCCGATAACGTCGGCGACAATGTGGGCGACTGCGCGGGCATGGCCGCCGACATCTTCGAAAGCTACGAAGTGACGATCGTCGCCGCGATGATCCTGGGATATGCGAGCTTCGGCCACAAGGGAGTGATCTTCCCTCTGCTCGTTCGGGCGATCGGAGTGCTGGGATCGATCTGGAGCACCTACACAGTCAAGGCCGGCCCCAACAGCACGAGCGACGAGGCCCTGCATTCGGTGCACCATGGGTTTGTGCTGGGATCGATCTTCAGCGTGGTTGGCTTCGTCATTCTGGGTTTTGGATACCTTCACTTCGACAAGAAGTATTACTCGGAATATCCCCAGGCGCTGGGCGGAGCCGAGCTCAACGGCACCTTCAAGGACGCGAAGGCAGCATTTGAGAAAGCCCATCGTCCGGAGCGCGGCACCGACCACAAAGCGTACCAGCTCAAGTACAAGGAGTATCAGAAGGAGCTCGGGACGTTCATCACGGAGTATACAGGAGACATTTTTCAGTCTCGCTTGCCCTTCTGGAATAGCTTCGGGTTCGAAGGGCTCGACATGAGACCGGCGTGGACCTGCTTGATCGGGATTATCCTGGCGATCACGCTGAACAAGGTGACGAGCTATTACACGCACACTCAATACAGCCCTGTTCAATCACTGGCGAAGAGTTGCCAGACCGGACATGCGACGAATATCATCCAAGGGTTCGCCGTGGGCTATGAGTCGGCGGTGGTGCAGACCATCGTGATCGCCGTCGCGATTCTCCTTGCCGCCGTGATCTACACCGGTGCGAGTCCGCTCTTCATCGCCTATGGCGTGGCGATGTGCGGCATCGGGATGCTGACATTGACCGGCAACACCATCAGCATGGACGTGTTCGGGCCGGTCGCCGATAACGCCAACGGCATCGGCGAGATGGGCTATGATCGCCAGGAAATGGGCGAGGAGAATTACAAACGGGCGCGGCAGATCCTGGCCGACCTTGATGCTGTAGGGAACACAACCAAGGCCGAGACCAAGGGAATCGCCATCGGCAGCGCGGTCATCGCCGCGGTCAGTCTCTTTGCCAGCTTCATCGCGATTCTTGCCGTAGGCAGCGAGGCCGATATCGACAAGATGACGACGGCTCAATACACCAGCGAGGCCGGTAGCCTGTCGATCGCCTATCCGTATGTGTTTGTCGGCGCCTTGATCGGGGGCGTGGTTCCGTTTCTCTTCAGCTCGATGCTCATTCGCGCCGTCGGCCGTGCTGCGTTCTTGATCGTCAAGGAATGCCGCATGCAGTTCCGGGACAAGGAGATCTGGGCCGGCACCAAGAAGCCGGACTATGGCCGTGTGGTCAACATTTGCACCGCAGCGGCGCAAGGCGAGCTGATCGGCCCTGCGCTGCTCGCGATCCTGATGCCCATCCTGGTCGGTATCTTCCTGGGAACGCAGGCGCTGGGCGGCTACCTGGCTGGGATGATCATCGTCGGCCAGCTTCTGGCGGTCTTCATGGCCAACGCGGGCGGTGCCTGGGATAACGCGAAGAAGTTGATCGAAGACGGCATCTACGGCGGTAAAGGCTCCGAGGCGCACAAGGCAGCCGTCACCGGTGATACGGTCGGCGATCCCTTGAAAGACACCGCGGGGCCGGCCCTTAACCCGCTGATCAAGGTTATGAATATGGTCTCGCTACTGGCGATCGCGCCGATCATCCTGTACAGGGATTCCTACTGGCTCTGGGTCGTCGGGCTGCTCTGCATCCTGGGTGTTGCCTGGGCCGTCTGGCGCAGCAAGACCGAAAGCAAAGAATTCCGAGAGATGGAGGCTGACCTCGCCGGTTCGACCGACGCCAACAAGGCCCTCGAAACCGCGGGGGTTGGCGACTGACAACTCGGGCCTCAGGCGAGCCCGAGGTTCTACGGCCCCGGATCGGCGAGCGCTCTCGCTCGTCGACGGGGCCGGTGTTGCGCCGGCAGGATGCCCGCGGGGTGAACCGCCCAGGAACCCGGGCAAACCTCAGTTTTTGACGTCAGTACAACTTGTTCGTGGGGTAGTATCGCCGGATGACGATCGAGCGCAGCTTGACCAATAGCAAGAGATTGGCAAGTTTGAGCCAGATCAACCAGGATTGCAGAGCGTAGGCCTCTCGGAAATCGGTCAGACCGAACGTGAAGAACGCGGCGGAATAGACGACCTCGATGGCGGAGTGGCGATAGCGGATGTAGCGCCGCAGGACCAAGCCGGAGAGGATCACCCAGATCGTGCCTTCGAGCAGATTGAAGAAATGGTACGGGATCTCGAACCAGTCTGGGTTGCCGGAGCCGTAAGTCCACCACGTCCTGATCAACAACAAATCGAAGAATTGCTTCGCGTTCATGGCACATTTCTGACGCCGACTTGCAAAGTCATGGTCCGACTTCAAGTCGCCGACGAACGTCTTCGAGCGTTGAGACGCGACCTTCGTCTACTTCACGTCGACGATCCTCCGCCAAATGGCGATGGGCCGCTTACCCCCGCTTATCCTCGTTCAACAAATGCTGGCTCGACTGCAGGAAGCGGCGCTGGCGGGTCTTGGACGCAGTTGCTGCGGTCGCGGTCTGGGTTTGCATTTTCAGGTCGTCGAGATTGGCTTTGCAGAAGGGGCACTCGACGACTTCGATGTGAAACGTCAGGTAGGAGGCGAGCTCGGGGTCGAGCGCTTCCAGCAGGTAGCTGCCCAGTTGCTGACGGCTGGGGCAGGTCAAGCGGGTGCGATGCCAGATTGCTCCCAGGGTGTGCAACTGGCCGTCAGCGCGGTTCTGGCGAACGTCTTCCAGTCGGGCGCGGAGCTCGGCCGAGTCGCGAAGGGCCTTCTCGACCCGTGCCGACACTTCCGGGGCAAGGGAATCCAGCAGATACTCGCGCAGCATGACGTCGTCGATCGGCGCCGCCTGACTAGCCGGTTTGCGCCCGCGGGCGGGCACTTCGGCGGCGTGAGGCACGTCGTGCTTGCCTTTGCCTTTCAGGTTACCCATCATGAGAGTTCATCCTCCGCCAAAGTCTTCGAGGGAAAGACCCGCGCACGAGCCATTTCCTTCAAGCGGGCGATCGTCTGGAACTTGTAGCTGGCCACGGCCTGCTCGGTGATCTCGAGGTACTTGGCCACTTCCTTGTTGGCCCAGCCCTTGACGATCAAGAGCTCCATGCAGCGCAGGCGACCGTAGTCACCTCGAGCCAGCCACTCGCGTACGAGCTGTCCCATGGACTCGGTCAGCAGCCGCTCCTCGGCTTTGCGCCGCTCGCCGCTGCGCGCAATGCTTGAAGCGGCGCGGCCGCCTCCGGGGACCTCGTCCAAGGGCCGGCCGTGGTCATCCGAGCCGAACTGGTCAATCGGCCGTCTGCCTTGTTTGCGCAGGTGGTCGGTCAACTTGTGGGCAGCGATCGAGAAGAGATAGGCCTCCATGTCCCGCTTCTCGTCGTAATGCGGCAGGCTGGTCAAGAAGCCGATGAAGGTTTCCTGAACCACGTCTTCGCTGGCCGCGCGGTCGCGCAGACGACTGTCGACGAACGCGAGCAGCCGTCCTTCGAATCGCTCAATGAGCTGACGCCACGCCTCGGCGTCTCCCGCGCGAACTTGCCGGACCAGAATCGCATCGGTCTCTGTAACAGACATCGCCAAAGCCTGCCCCGGGACGCGTTCCCGCGCGGAAAAGTCCTCCCTCAATGTTCATGAATTGTACACGCGCCCCGGAAGGTTTGCCTATCCTGCTCGTCACGTGATGAAATCACCGAGCTTCACGTAACCATCTGATAGATGAGCACGGCCCCCGCGCCACACCGGCTGCGGCCAGCATCCTGAGCCGATTCGTATAGTAACCCTTGGTCGCCTCGTCGGCGCGGATATAGCCCGACACGGCTGCCAGGCAGATCAAAATGAAACCCAGCGAGCCACCCAGGTTCACCAACCGCCGGCCGACCACCTCATGGTTATAGACCTTGATGAACCGGCCACGACTCTCCGGTGACTTGTCGAGCTTCAGGTGTGTGACGTACATCGGGCCGAATTCATGTGGGACTGTTTCGAGCTCGGTGTTCAGAACGATCGAATCAATCAACGGCTCGGGAGCCTTCCACGAATGAGGAACCTCGGGATCGAGCCAGGCAGTGATGTGTTTCCGGAGGTCTTCGTGGGCCTGATTGGCGGCTCGTTCCGGGGTTGCCGAGATCTGGCCATCGAGTGTCTCGGTTGTTTCGGCAGCGATTCTGACAACCCTGGGTTGCGGCCGTGACTCGATGCGGCTACGAACCCTGGCCGGAATGGGGGGGGCGGGCGGAACAGCCTGAGCATCGGTAACGCGGGTGCCGGGAACGATCGGCACCGGTAGTCCGTCGGCATTCTCGCGCTCGAGCACCGGCGCCTGTGCAACGCTCGATTCTGCAACGTCGTCATCGTCGTCCGAGCGCAAGGCTCCGCGCACCTGTTCGAGGGCGCGGTGAACCTCGTCATGAGTCTTGTCGACGGCATGGCGAATCTCGTGCTCGGCCTCGCGAAGAGCCCGCTGGACCTCGCGCCCTGCTTTGGCCAGTTGTTTCCGGGTCTGGCGATCCTGGGCAAAATGCGGGCCGTTCCAGTGCCCTGACGGCGCCGGTCGCATCAGCGCCGACCGCTCACGCGCCCACACCCAGTACGCAAGACCCGCCACGATGAGCAGAAGGATAAGACGTTTCATTGGAGTCCAATCCCGTATCGAACAGCAGACTGAGGGTTCAAAATCAAAATTCTCGATCCCGTTTGCGAGCCGAAGCGACCGATGGCCCGCGTAGTGATTCCAACCGTCGCTCTAGGCCCTGAGGACTTTCGCCTTTCGTCTTTGCTTTTCCGAAGCTCGGACGTACTGGGCGTAAGCCGAGGCGGCTTCATTCCAGGGGCTGACGAGCTGGACGACCGCGGCGATCAGCACGGCGATGTAGACACCGTCCCAGCGCTCGTAGGGCCAGAACGGAATCAACATGGTGGCCAGTAATGCCGTCCACAAGATCGGGCCCAAGCGAAATCGGACTTTTCGATCGCGGACGGTCGACGGCAGCCAGCCGGTCGTGAGTGCGAACAAGCCGCCGAAGTAGATGGTCTCGAGGTTGCGAGGCTCCGAGAAAAACGCGTTCTGGACGTTCACCCCGAGCTGCACGTTCCGTGCAAACACGGTCCCCACAACGCCCAGGAGCAATCCGCCCGCCAAGGCGATGAGCCGCTTGGTTGTCTTGTCGAAGCGGCGCGGCTCGATGGCCTTATTCGGGATCAAGGCCGTCCACGTGCCCAGGAGTGCCATGCCGAACAGATAGGCAAGCTGTTGAGGATCCGACGAGATATCAATTCCCAACAGGGAAGGCGCAGGCACGAGCAGAAGCGCCAGCAGGGGTGTTGCCCAGAGCATCGATGATGTCAGCTCAGCCAGGCGTACGCGGCTGCTCGGCTCCGGAGGCGGCTCCGGAGGCGCGGGTGGCTGCCGGGGTGGCGCGGGAGCGGGCGAGGCAGGTCGAGCGTAATTCGCATTGCGAACCACGGTAGCGCCACGGGCTGGCCGCGGGCTGGCCGCGGGCTGATTTCGCACGGGATAGCGCCCGGGCGCCGCAGGGCGTCCAGATTCGCACGGATTCGCTGGCGGATTCCGCCGGCGTTCGCGTTCCGTGGGGGCCGGGTTTCCGGTCCGATGTAGAAGACTGGTTCCTCGGCCTCGATTCGCAGAACGTCGTCTTGTGAGGCACGCTGGCCGGCCCGGGCGTCGCCGATGATCCGCACGTCGGCGCGCGCGGGCGCGTCTTCGGGTGGAAGCAGGTCGTAAAGCCGGCCGGGGCGATGGTTGGGGTCTTTGGCCAGTGCCTTGGCCACAATCGACCGATAAGGCTCGGCGAGCATTGATACGTCGGGTCGCGCGGTCAGGTGCTTCATGAGCACTTCGTTGACGGTCTCCCCGTCGAACGGCACCTTGCCGGTGAGCATTTCGTAGAGGATCACGCCGATCGAATAAACGTCGATCGGCTTGTTGTACTTGCCGGAGCCGATCTCGGGAGCCATGTAGTGACAGGTGCCGATGCTCTCGGAGTGCTCGGTCCCATGGCTGGGAGTGATCAGCTTGGCCAGGCCGTAGTCGCCGATCTTGACGATTCCTTCTTCCATGAACAGGTTGGCCGGCTTCAAGTCGCGGTGAACGATTCCGTGATCGTGCAAATAGGCAACGCCTTCAACCAGGCCTTTGAGCCAGTGGCGAACTTCGGGGAGCGGCATCCCGCCTGGGTACTGCTTCAAGACGTTTGCCAGGCTGGGGCCAGCGACATACTCCATGACCACGAAGGTATCGCCCGAGTCGCTTGCCTTGAGATCGAAGATCGTCAGCAAGTTCGGGCACTTCAGGTTCATGCAGTGCACGACGCCGCGCCGTTCGACGTCGAGATTGCGCAAGATCAGCTTGAGCGCCACTTCCTTGCCGGAATCGGAGGTGGCGTAGTAAACCTCTCCGAAGCCGCCGCGGCCGATGGCACGCTTGATGGTGTAGCCATCGAGCGGCCGGGCACCTGAGCCGAAGCTGTAGCGACCGTGTGCCGACGATGATGAATTGGCGTTGGCCATATCTGAGCTTCCCATAGGGTCTTCGGGCCCTGATGCCGAGGAGGCGTTCGGCTCGTAGCCGACCGTTTCGTCGAGACGGTCCTTGCCGTTCAAATCCGCGCCACGCAGGTCTTCAGCCGTTGCGCTCATCGGTTGTGCAACTCCATCAGGAGGCCGGTCTCACCCAGCCAGGACCGCTTCACCGATCAATCAGCCGGCACTCTACAAGAGACACTTCCCGCACCCAGCCCTACCGGGCTAGCGCAACGGGTTTGTTCGAACTCGTTTCCGTTTGCTAGACCGACTGATTTCCCAGAGGTTCGAGACTGAAAGAAAAGCCGTCACCGAGCACACTTGACTGTAAGGTCAGAGGAGCGCGGGAGGCGCAGGTTCGGCCGTCGACGTCAAAGGCACCGGAGGCCCGGCACCACAGCGTTCCCGCCTGGCGGTACAAGACGACCGAATTCTCGATCGTCCGCGCCGGAATGTGCGCCTGCTTCTCACTCCCCACAATACACGTTTCGGCCATCAGAATGACACCATCAACAGCCAGAGGAAGCCGGTGCCGGCTCACAATCGACAGTCGCGCAGTGGCACTGACCGGACTTGGCTGGCGAAACTCGAGCTCGACCGTCGATCCCAATCGAATCACGTCGCCATCGCGCAGCACCGCCTGGTTGACGACCGGCTTACCGTTGATGAATGACGGATGATGGGCCTCGAGCAGGTAGCCTTCACCGTTGCGCAAGAGCGTGGCGTGGTTCCGCGACAGGTCGCCCATCAGCGGGATGTCGGCATGACTGTCCGGGCCAGCGCCGCCGAGCAAAATACGGTCGTCCAGGCAAACAAGGTAACCTCCGATGGCGTCGACCCAGAGCAAAAAGCGGCCTTTGGGACCAGTGGCTTCGGCTCGCGCCAGCGGCCTGGGGGGAGCGATCAGGCGTGGCGCACCCACCCGCCCCGGAGCAACTCCGGCGGCGGCATTTTGATCGGCGCCCCGCGCGGCAGCAGGCGGCGCCCCCGGCTCGCGATGCGATTCACCGCTCAACCAGACGATGCCGTCGGCTGGTTCGGGCGTGGTTACGGGAGCAGGAGCAGTCTCGACCTCCGGCTCGGTCACCTGGGCGACGGCCGGAGATGTCTGTGCGGCTCGGGCCGTCCGTTGCGGCCATCGCGCTGCTGCCGGGCTGATTGCCGCGATTTGCTGCCAGGCACGGGCGCGGGCCTGGCGTGCGGCGGGATGTTCGGGCACGCTGGTAAGAACGGCCTCGGCGGACGAGAGAATCTGGGGCCATTTCCCTTCCGAGAGGGCTGCGTAGAGCGCCTCGACCTTGGGAGCAGCCAACTTCTGGCGGCTCTCGAGCTCGGACTTGGCCGCGGCGACGGCCTGCTGAGCCGCGATTGCACCGGCGCCGGCTGCCAGGCGGTCGGCGCGGTCGAGCTGTTCCTGGGCGCGACCGAATTCCCCACGGCGCCCGTCGGCTAGCCCGTTTTGCCACGCCTCGGCAATTTCGCGCGCCCGCCGCAGCGCCGGCCCGCCGACCTTGTGCCGCGTGAGCTCGTCGATTCGTTCCAGCACACGAACCGGCTCACCGGCGTCGAGATCGGCCCGGACTTCCTCGGCCACGCGGTCGGCGAGGTTGAGGCGAGCTGCGGCCAGTGAGTCGGGCGGTGCCCCGATTCGCTCGGACAAGTTGAGATCTTCGATTGCGCCCGGAACGTCGTCGACGCCGCCGCGACGTGTTGCCCGGGCGATCAAATCGAGCGCCAGCCGCGTGCGGAACTGGACAGCTTGATGGTGGTCGGCGACGCCCGCACGAGTCGCGAGAAGATAAGCCTCCTCAAAGCGACCCAGGCGTGCGGCCTCCTCGGCCTGTCGTAACACGATTCGCCATTGTCCCAACATGGTTGATTCGCCGCCCGGGTTGACCATGGGGAAAGTGCTCTCGTTTCGATCCATCCCGGCCGACCGGGCCGAGAGAAACGCTGGTCCTTGTATTATACCCAAGCCGGCCTGACTTCGACCTCCGTTCCCCCCCTCGCTTCCTCCCCTTCCGATCGGGGGGATGCGGAAGGCGAGGCCGAAGGGAGGAACGGATCGGTCAAAAGCTGGAGCACTCCTGAAGAGCACTCCCAGTCGGATCAGGCCCGTTTCCGAATCGACTCGCGGCTCGACAGAAGCCGAAGCCGCGAGAGAAGAACAAGCTTTGCAGAGCCACTCGTTTCTCTTAGAGGCTCTTGTCCCCGCCCTTGGCAGTGGGACGAGAGTCAGACGGGCCAAACTGCTCGTCGACCTCTTTCACGATGTCGCGCTGAGAATCGACGCAGGCCGAGGGGCCGTCGAAATCGCCGTAGCGGCCTTCGATCTCAGCACGGCGGGCCATGACGTCAAGTCGCTGCTCCAGGTCGGTAACCGCCTTCTTGGCCTTGGAGAGCGCCGAGTTGTCGAAGTTGAAGTCATTCTTCGACTGGGTCAGCTCGATCTTCTGCAACTGGGCCTGGATGGCGTCCAGCTTGGCGGTGAGCGTCATCTTCTGGCCACGCAGCGTCTCGAGCTGCTCGCGAGCAGTCTTGATCGTGTTCCCCTTGGCCTCAAGCATGTCGCGCTTCTGCTTGAGAAGGTCGGACGTGTACCGGAAGTGATCGAGCCGGTTCGCCAGCTCGACCTTGGCGCGGTTCTCGGTGTCTTTGACATGGCCGGTCAGACGGATATCGCCCGTCTTGATCGAATCACGCAGAGCGACGATGGTCCTCTGCTCCTTATCCAGGTTGGCCTGGATCGTGGTCACTTCCTTGTCGAGGTGCTCGACCTCGATCTCGGCGCGTGCCAGCGTTTCCTTGTTCTGCTCGAACATCGGCTTCAAGTCTTCGATCGCCTGTCGAGCGCGATCGATCTCGAATTGCGCTGGAACCGCGTTTTGAACGCTGCCGCGGACCTTGTGGAAGGCCGTTTTGACGTAGCTCGGGGCCGAGGTGCCGAACACCAAGAACAGTGCACCCGTCCCGAGTGCCGCACCCAGTAACCCCTTCTTCACCATTGCGCACATCATCTTGAAGTTCTCCTCTTGACCCGGAACCCGTGATTCTCGGTGTCGCGTATTGTGGAAAATGGCGGTCGCTTTGTATTCCACCGGCTACCGACCGTGCCACACAGGTTCTTCGGGCCATCGGCCCAAAATATTACATCGCGACCGATCTCAAAAGCTGGCTTCAAGAAAACACCAGAAACGGTCGCCACGTCAAGACGGCAGATTCGCCGCCTCGAAAGACGAGAGGCACGACCGATTTCGGCCACAACGTGTTTTACACGAAAAACTTACGGGAATATGCCCCGCGCTCCGGTCCGGAATCGCGCCGCGAAGACCCGTCTGCTGGCTCGGCAAGATCTGGCCAGGTAGGGAACGAGAATCTCTGTGCGCGGGACGTGCCAACTGGGAAAAAGGCGAAGAAGGCAAGAAGAGAAAGCCCTCGGAAGCGTGTTTTGTACAGCTCCCGAGGGCCAGATTGATGTTGAGGAACGAGTGGTCTCTTCCGCTCTGTTTTGATCGCGCCAGTCAAGTCCCGACCTGCTGGCCTGTCTCGGCCAGGGCGCTCATCAGTTTCTGAAGCGCCTGGCTTTCGAGTTGGCGAACGCGCTCGCGGGTCAGGCCGAGGTTTTCGCCGACCTCGCGCAGGGTCATGGGTTGGTAGGACTCCAGGCCGAACCGCATGCGAATGACAGTGGCTTCGCGATCTTCGAGGGCGCCTAGGTGGAGGAAGATGCGGTCGAGATCATCGGCCTCGATCATCTGGGACTCGGGGCCCTTGCTACGATCGTCCGTCAAGACGCGGTCGAGCGCGGGGCCGTCTTCATCCAGGATTTCCGAGTGGGGCGTGAGGTTGTTGATGCGAATCGCCTTGGCGACGATTCCCATTTTCTTCTTGGAGAGACGCAGGGCTTTCCCAACTTCATCATGAGTCGGGGCCCGGCCGAGTCGATCGCTCAGCACGGCCGTCGCCCGTCTCCACTTGGAAAGCAGGCTGACCATGTACGCCGGTAGCCGGATCGGCTTTCCTGTGTTCATGACGGCGCGGCGGATCGACTGCTTGATCCAGTAACTGGCATACGTGCTGAAACGAGTCTCCATCATCCCGTCAAAGCCTTCAACAGCACGCATCAAGCCCAGATTTCCTTCTTCGATCAGATCCTCCAAATTCAACCCTTTGCCCAGATAGCCACGCGCGATATTGACGACGAGGCGCAAGTTGGCTTTGACCATGTGTTCGCGAGCAATGGGGTCACCCACTGCCACGCGCTCGGCAAGCGCTCGCTCTTCCTGGGCTGAGAGCAGCGGCGTGTCGTTGATGTCGTGGAGGTAAATCTGCAAAGGCGTAGAGTAACTCGCTTCGCGGCGCTCAAGCCGGCGGAGTGCCATGGTGCATTGCTCCGAAGGAGAAATCCATCCTTAGACGCGTGGCAGTGTGGATGCGATCGACTTTCGGGTGTTCCGCATGCAAGTCCTGCTTGCGGCTCTTCAAACATGACAGTAGGACGGCGATCCGAGCCTGTCAACTAAGTTTAATTAGCGACGGTGAGGGATTAGATTTGTTCTGCTTCGAACCGCCGAAAAGTGGAATAAATGCACAGAATAGTAAAACTGGAGCGTTCTGGGATGGGAATGGGGGGGCTCAAGGAGTCAGGCGACTTCGACGATGTTTTCGGCGGGTCTTGTGGTGAGCTCATCGCGTGCGCTCGCGGGAGCATGCACCATGGCGAGGCTGTTTGGCCAAGCTTGCCTGGAGAGCTGCGGCAGTTTGAAGAGGCCTGGAGGGCGTGCCGCTGTTGCGAGACGGGTTTTGGTCTGAGCGACTTCTGAGCCGGCTCGAAGGGCCAGCACGGCTGGCGCGGGTGATGGAATGACGACTCCGAGCATGAAGAGGACATGGCACGTGGTGCCGGTGATAACGAAGAAGTGGAAGATCTCATGAGCGGCGAAGACGCCCGGTACGAGCGCGGGCCAGTGCAGGACGTTCATAACGGCTCCGACGCTGTAGAACAGCCCGCCCAGGGGCAGGAGCAGCAGCTTTCGATGCGAATGGGACCGGGCCAGCTCGTTGTAGCAGAAGATCGCTCCCCAGCCCATTGCGAGGTAGGTCAGAGTCGAGAGCCAGATTGGCATCAGCTCGCCGCAGAGGACTCGTGTGCCACAGAGCACTGCCGTTGACCAGACTGCCGTGAGCGTGCCCCACAGCCAGGGTCCTCGCATGAGTCCCCAGGCAATCGGAGTGTAGGTTCCCGCGATCAAAAGGTAGATGCCCACGTGGTCGAGGCGCTGGAGCCGGGTGAGCGGTGCGCCGCTCAACCGGGCACCGTGGAAGACTGCACTGATACCGTAACAAAGAGTCAAGGTGATGCCAAAGACGACCAGGCAAAGCGCCTTGATTCGCTGGTGGCGAGTCGAGCTGGGTCGTGACACCGTGTTGTCGTAATCAAACACGGCGATGCAGCGTTTCCACAGAAACCAGGTCACTGGTATTGCCAGGAGCATCCCGGCGCCGTGGCTCCAGGCATTGATCGGCTCTCGAAGCTGAAGCAATAGCATGACGTCCCCGCGTGCTAAACACCGTGGGCTTGGGGCCGAACAAGTCGAGAGAAGGAGCAGCGAGGTGCGACGCTACACCAACATGTTTTCGACGCCTGGCCGGCCGATCCTTGACGAATTATTCGGGCCGCTTCGGGCAAGGGAAAGAGTGATTTTTCCGGCGTTCCTTAGCGTGACGTTTCCAGGGTTTTCCCTGTCACAAACGGCGTACTGCACCGTTTGCGCCGAGCACTGGAAAGAAGGACTCACCGCACTGTTTTTTATACGAGCGCCGTGCGGAAAGGTTTCTCTCTTCTGTCGCCCGAGGAGCGGACTCGCCGACCGTCATTTCACCTTCAAGAGCTCGACCACGAAGTACAGCGTTGTCTTCGGTGGCACGTCGGTGCCTTTTCCTGCATCGCCGTAGCCGAGCTGGGCGGGGATGAGGAGCTTTCGCTTGCCGCCGACCCTCATGGTGGCGACGCCTTCGTCACGGCCCTTGAGCACGTCCGAGTGACCGAGCGAGAATGAAAAGGGCTCGTCCCGGTCGACCGAGCTATCGAACTTCTTTCCCTTGGCGTTGGCTGCGCCAGAGCCATCCGGTGTAGTGGATCACGCAGGTCTGGCCTGTCCTGGGCTCGGCACCGGTACCCTCTCGCTCGTCGAAATACTCGAGGCCGCTGGCAGTTTTCTTCCAGATTTCAAGCAGCTCGATCTCGTAGAACAAGGTTGCGCCGGGTGGGATGACGCCTCCGGCGCCGCGCTGTCCGAAAGCCAGATTGGCAGGAATCAACAGCTCTCGCTTTCCGCCGGCTTTCATGCCGGATATCCCTTCGTCCCAGCCTTTGATCACCTCGTCCTTGCCCAGGTGGAATGCGAACGGCACTCCGCGATCGACTTCACTGCGATTTCCCTCCTTCGAGGTATCGAACTGCTTTCCTTTGGCGCCCTTATCCCAGAGCCAGCCGGTGTAATGCACGACGCAGGTCTGGCCGGGCCGGGGAGGCTTGCCCTTGCCTTCTGTGACGTCGACGTACTCGAGCCCGCTTTCGGTCCTGGTCCTGGTCTTCTTCGGCTTTTCCTTTTGCCTGTCTTTCTCCTGCTCGGCCCGAGAGAGGCTTGCCTCTTGCGTCATCACCGGTACCGCGGGCAGGAGGGAAGCTGCCAGAGCCGCGAAAGTCAGAAACAGTGCCCGAGCTGGACGATTCAAGTTTCTCATGGAAAAGCGCGCTCCCTGCGTCGATCCATCGAGAAGGGAGGATCCCTTCGGCTAGCCTCCTCAGGCTCTACCGCCTGTGACCCTACCATAACGCTCGTTCTGCTGGAAATGCGATTAGGGCATCTTGTGACGCACCTTGAACCGGGGAAAACAATTTCTAGTCTGAATATTTAGGCGAACCTGCCGATGAACTAGATAGGCGAGAGAACCTTCCGCCGCGGTCGAACGTATTAGTGGGGATTGGAACAACCCAGTGCTGTGCCTTGGCCGGCCGTGGTAGTTCGACGGAGTGAAAGCGAACGGACGCTCGGGAGAAACCCTCCATGTTGGGCGCATTCGGTGTGGGAGACTGGATCGGTGGGCGATTCCAGATCTTCGACATCCACGAGGGGGGAATGAGCCTGGTATACGTGGTCAACGACCAGATGAATGGTCCTGGCCCCCAAGTGGTTGCGCTCAAAACGCTGCGTGAGGAGCTGCTCAGAAGTCGGATCCGGATCAGTCGGTTTGCCACGGAGTGCCGGCTCTGGGTGCAGCTTGGTGAGCATCCGAACATTGTGCATGCCCACTCGGTCGAGGTGTTTGACGGCCGGCCGTACGTCGTGCTCGAGTTGATTCAGGGGGGTGACTTGAATCGCTGGATCGGCTCGCCGCGTCTGGACCTGGCGCAGGCGCTGCGGTTTGGCTACCAATTCTGTTTGGGCATGGAGCATGCTTTGCGCCAGGGACTGCACTGTCATCGCGACATCAAGCCCGCGAACCTGCTGGTGACTGAAGATGGGACCCTCAAGATCACTGACTTCGGGCTTGCGCGGATATCCGAAGAGATGATCGCCGTTCGCCAGGAGCTGCCGGACGGCTCGATTCCACTGTCCGAACCCACCAAGCTCCAGCCGATCATCTGGACCGACCCCAGAGACAGGGAGGGCGGGAGCCGCCTATCGCCGGGCGAGGCCCGAACATCGGTCAATTCCGCTGACGCGACCTTCACCGCGTTTCCGTCTGGCACAGAAAATCGCCGGGTGGCTGCTGGCGTGGCCGGCTCCGGCGTATCTCCCTCGTCCGATCCATCGTCATCCCGTGCGGACCGCGCCGAAGCAACCCGCCTGGAACACCGAGCACGGTCGACAGGAGCACGAGCGAGTACGTCTCGCCGTATGAGACGTTCGACCCACGTTTGACCCGCACCGGTGCACGCCTGGGTACCGGCGCTTACATGGCGCCGGAGCAGTTCCGTGACCCCAGGTCGGTTGACGTGCGTGCCGATATTTATGCGTTCGGAGTTGTACTTTTCGAGATGATCACCGGCGCGCTCCCGTTCAACGGCCGCTCGTACGACATGCTTGGCCGCCAGCACTCGCAGCACAAGCCGGCGTCCGTCGTTCCGATGGTGCACCACCGGCATGCGAAGCTTGCCAAGCAAGTCGACGAAATTGTGCAGCGTTGCTTGATGAAAGAGCCCGCAGACAGGTTCCGCACTGTCGCCGAGCTGCGGATGGCGATCAAGCAGACTCGGGCTCAGCTCGCGCGCAGGGTACGCGCACGCGAGCCGAGCATGCGTCCGGCCGTTTCTCAGCCGTCCTTGGGGTTGCCCTGGTGCGGAGTGGACGGGGGATCCCAGGCCTCCGGAGGATAGTCGTGGTACGTCTGCGTCCACGTGTGCAGGCAGCCCGAGGAGCCCAGGCTTGCGACGAGCAGCACACCGACAGCTAACATTCGAGCGATCCTCGCCATGGCTCGATCCTTTCATTTCATCTGGCGTGCGTGCCGTCACGGACTCGGGGGTGAGGGAGGCGTCGTCGTGGCTGCCGGTGCGGAAGGCGCGGTTGCCTCTGCCGGTGCGGACGACACAGGCGTCCCTGCCGGTGCCGAGGCAGCGGGACGGCCCGAGCCGTTCGAGCCTACCGTCGGCGGTCCTGTGTAGGTTCCCGGCATCATCGAGTAGTTCGCTCCGTAAGCCGGCGTGGGAAAGTCATCGCAGGTGTCGCAGTGCCAGATCGAGTAGTGGGCAATCCCCTGGTGAGCACCCGAGCACCCCGCCAAGCCCGTACAGAGCACGAAGCCCATTACTGCATTGCGAAGCCTCACCATGACTGAATTCCTTTCCTGTCCAAACGGATCTAACCGGCGATCTTCATACATCGACCAGCTACTCACTATCTCCTTGCGGCAACACGAATTACGGTTGCTGAGCTAGTCGATCCCGGCGCATTCCGTTCGCGCATCTCCGACGCCGATGTCGTTAGATCGGTCAAATCTGCCTCGATCGATGAGTCCAATTACTTTTGCGTGCCAATACCGAAGATGCCGGCGTCCTCCGGTGCGGCACCCGATTCGATCGTGCGGGCGGCTTGACGGTAGCGATCGCGCCACTGGATGCGCTCCGCTGAGTCGACCGTGAGGAACGCGAGTTGGCCGTAATGGGCCGCGCTGCGGTTGCAAACGGCGGCCCACGCGATCGCATCGACTTTGAATTCAGCAGCGACTCGCGACGGGTCGAGGTTGGTTTCCACCAGAATGGGCCACTCGAAGGCAGCCCGGTCTTTGAGGGCGGCGAGCACGGCCTCAGCGAGCGCAACCTGGCCCATCAGGTTCGGATGCACGTTATCATGAAAGAGATGATTGTCGAGGATTCCATGGCGGCTCTTGGCCTTGAGAACGGCTGGTCCGTCCACCAGAACGACAAATCGCTCGTGACGCTTTGCCACCGCGCGGTACATCGATTCGAGCCGTGTGCTTGCGCGTAGGGGCAGGCCGTCGTGATCGCGGGCCAGCACGTAATGGCAATCAGCCTGTGCGAACGATCCAGCCGATTCGAGCGACCGTGCCAGACGGTGATGCGTTTGCGCGTGCACAGGCTGCACGGTGAGGATTTCGCGGTAGGCCGCGATGGCGGCGGCCGGGTTCGTTTCCTCGTACGATCGAATCTGAGTCAATTGTTTAAACAACGCGCGCCGCGCTTCTGCTTTGGTACCTGGCAGAGCATACGACTGACTTGGGTCCGACGCATTATTGCCTGGGGGGATGATCAGGATCGGCACGCAGCCGATCCGTTCGCAATCGGTGACGATCGATTCGAGACGCCGCCCAAAGTCATCGAAGACCCGCTCGGCGTCTTCCTTCGTGCAAACCGGACGGCCGATCGTCGATTCGAGAACGCCGACGGATTGGACGGGAATGAGCCCGACTCGCTGTTTTTCGAGGTTTTCCTGCGCCAGTCGCATGACGGCGGAGAAACGCCCCAGCGACTCGAGCCATGCCCTGCCCCATGATTGCGACCGTTCATCGTCGTAGTAGAGCACCCGGTTCGAGAGTGAGAATCGCGCCAGAAACTCGTTGTGCCCGCAATACACGATCAGAGCGTCGGGCCGATGAGTTAATTGTGAGAGCTTCAGGTGCATCGCCTCCAGTGTTGCTCCTTTTTCGGCCAGGTTTTCAACCCGGAATCGGCGCGAAGGAATCGCCCGTTGAAGCTCGCGCCCGACAATCGCACCTACAGACAACCAATCCTCATAGGGAACCCCGAGGGCACTCGATGCGCCGATGACGGCGATGAGAAACTCTTTGTCCGGTCCGGCCTGCTCGACGAACTTCGTGGGCATGGCGGGCAGACGATGAATCCAACCGAGCCAGGCTGTGGCGCTCACCTCGGCGATACCGATCCAGAGCAGGATTGTGCCGCAGAGGAGCAACCATCTTGCCGCGCTTGAATTTCGCAGCCAACGAGCACGGGAATCTCCCGACCTCGATCGCGCGAGTGCCCGGAGCGAGAGAGCGAGTCCGACGGCTGCGGAAGCCGCGGTTGTGGGATAGACAGCAAGAAGGATCACCATGAGCGCGGCAGCGATGTGCCCTGAAAGGAACGGGCCGGGACCAAAGGCCCTGAGCCAGTCGCGGCCGAGAAAGAGAACAACACCGATGGAGACCAGCGCGATGGCCGTTCCGGCAGGCCGAGCGAGGGGAATGAGCCGGTGGCCTAGCCTCTGGAATGCCACCTTCGTCATGCGCACCCCTTTTCGGCTCGGCCTTCCTTTGCGTATCATCAGCGAGTATCACATGGGACCTGGAAAACCCGATATCGAGCCGTTGCCGCATGCCCTACTGGGGTAAGGCCACCCGATCATGACGCGACGATCTCGAGGCCGTGAAGTCGCCCTTCAGGTCTTGTACCAAGTCGAGCAGAATCCGGGAATCTCTCCGGAAGAGATTCATCGGTTCATCGAGCGCCGGCTGCTGGAGGATCGCAAGCTCTGCGAGTTCACCGAGTCGCTCACGGCGGGGGTCAAGGAACATCAGGCCGAGCTGGATGCGATGATTTCTCAGGTCGCCGAGAACTGGCGGCTTGACCGCATGGCAGCAATCGACCGGAACATCCTGCGTCTGGGTGCCTACGAGATGCTCTACTGTCCCGAGGTTCCTGCCAAGGTTGCGATCAACGAAGCGCTCGAGCTTGCCAAGCGGTACAGCACGGCCCAGTCAAGCCGGTTCGTCAACGGCATTCTGGACCGGGTTCTTCAATGGCACACGCAGGGAGCAAAGGCCGACGTTGAGCAGGAGCCTGGATCAGAAGAACCGACCGCCCACAGCGAGCCGGCCCCATCCCAGCCCGAGGCGGCGCCGGATGATGCGCAAAACGAATAAGGCCGTTGCCGCGAGTTTTTCGTCCCGGCATCGGCCACTGCCGGGCGCTGCTGATCTGCACGTACATACGACTCATTCCGACGGGGTCTGCTCGCCGTGCGAGGTGGTCGTGGCTGCGGCCCGGGTGGGGCTGGGCGCACTGGCGATCACCGACCACGATACCGTGTCGGCCGTGGCGGTGGCGCGGCCGGAAGCAGCGTGGTGGGGAATCGAGCTGGTTCCGGGCGTCGAGCTGACCTGCGAGTACGATGGTCGCGAGCTGCATATCCTGGGCCACTTCATCCGCGACGACGACGCGGCTTTGCTCGAGGCGATGGCGGTTTTGCGCCTGGGCCGAGCCGAGCGCCTGGGCAAGATGATCGTGCAGCTTCAGGTGCTGGGATTTTCTATTGAGGAAGAGGCTCTCCGGCGAGCGTTTCCGCGCGCCGTTCCGGGCCGGCGCCACGTGGCCGAGTTTCTGGTCGGAACGAGGCAGGTACCAAGTCTGCGAGAGGCCTTCCTGCACTACCTGGGTGACGGATGCCCGGCGTGTGTCGATAAACTGCGACTTGACGCTGGGCGCGCAATCGCCTTGATCGGATCAGCCGGCGGAGTTGCCGCACTTGCTCACCCGCCGATCGATTTGCGGGAGCAGACGCTCCGGGCGCTCGTGGAGCTGGGCCTTCGCGCCATCGAGCTCGATGGGCCCGGCTTCTCGCGAGATCTGAGCAGGCGGACTGAAGCACGGGCGAGTTCTCTGGGGTTGATCGGAATCGCGGGGAGCGACTTTCATGCGCCTGACCGGCCGGGGCGCTGGGTTGGCGCGATCACAACAGCTCACGATCAGCTCGAGGCCTTGCGCGCCGCGAGCCAGCGGAGATAGGTCCACGGCCTTTGGGATCTGGATCCCCCAGCGCTGGATCAATCGAGTTGTCCAAATCCCCCAGTATTGCGCTCTCGGATTGACATTCGGCCGCGCAATAATCATTGTCTAAATGCCTCTCCAGGCCCGCGCCCGCGGCAGAAGACCCTGGACGATCGCGCATACGGCAGGCTTGCCAGCTTGCGTGGCGCACCGGTCGCAGGGTGCATCGTGTTGTTCCGATTCGCGATGGAGGTTCATTCCGTTGCCTGAGACACCTATCGAGCTGATGGAAGCCAAAAGCACCCTGCGCCGTGCGGCGTACGATGCCCGCAACGCGCAAAAGAACAAAGACCGCGTCAGCGAATCTGCTGTCGCCACGCTGATGAAGCTGCCGGAATATCAGGCGGCCACGACGGCGTTGTGGTATATCGACTGCCGGTCCGAGCTGCGAACGCGGCATGCGCTTCCGCGGCGCTTGAGAGTGAAAAGCAGATCGTCGTTCCGTATTGCACCGTTGACGACTTTGGCGCGAACAAGCTAGGCCTGTGGTGGCTCAAGAGCATGGACGAGCTTGTGGTCGGCAAATGGAACATCCTGGAGCCGCCCCGAGACCGTTGGGAAGACCCGGAAAGGATGATTCACGCCGAACAGCTCGATATTGTGATCGTGCCGGGCGTGGGCTTCAGCCGCCGCGGGGCTCGAATGGGCAATGGTCAGGGTTACTACGACCGATTGCTTCTTCGCGTGCGACCGGATTGTCCGCTTGTGGCTCTCTGTTATGAATGCCAGTTATTCGACAATCTGATCGTCGGCCCCCACGACGTCTTCATGGACAAAGTGGTGACCGAACAGGCGACATATGAAGGCCAGGGGCGATAACAGGACTGGCGAAGAGATTCTTGAGTTTCAGGTTTGCCCATGCCCGCCGTGATTGACGACACCTATGCCGAGGCTTTTCGCAGCATCTATGTTGAGTTCCTGATCACGGCTTGCAATCGCCGATGGGTCGAACATGCCGTCGCCGCTGCCACCGGAAACGCCTCGAGCACGATCATGTGCGATTGCGAGGCCGGGGTCGATCGCTATGTCGGCCCGGAGGGTGATGAATCATTCGCCACTCCGGATGGCCGCCCCGGGGCGATCGTGCAACTGCACGTGCCGCGATTTCGCAAGGACCGTCTCCCAGCTCTGGAAAGATCGGCGCTCGTTCGGATCTGCCAGAACGTACTCACCTGCCCGACGACCGCGTGCTTCAATCTCATCGATTCGGCAGAATACTTTCAGATGGGCCGGAAAGTCGCCTATTTCGGAGATGGATTTCAGAAGCGGATCGAGCGATTCGGCCGCAAGATGTGGTGGGTTCCCACGCTCGGTGGCGAATTCATCCTCGACCGCCGGCTGGGCTATGCCGACGGACTTATGGGCGGCAATCTGTGGTACATGGGGCAAAGCGAACAGTCTGCCCTAGCTGCCGCTGAAGCGGGTGTGGCGGCCGTGCACGATTGTCCGGGCGTAATCATGCCTTTTCCGGGTGGAATCGCCGGCAGTGGGTCGAAGGCGGGCAGCAAGTATTCGTTTGCGGTTGCCAGCACATACGAAAAGTTCTGCCCGAATCTGGCGGGTGACCCGGCGGCCAAATCGGAGCTGCCCGATCACGTGGGCTCGGTGATGGAGATCATCATCAACGGCCGTGACCTGAGCGCCATCAGCCATGCCACGCAGGCGGCGATCAAAGCGTCTGTGAATACACCGGGTCTGATCCGGATCTCGGCTGGTAACTATGGCGGGCGGTTGGGGAAGAGCTTTATCTACCTTCATCCGGAAAAGCAGCCTCTGGCTTCCGGTTCGTGAGCCCGTGCGGTTGCCGCATGGGTTTGGAATCGAGCTGGGACCTCCGAAGAGTGGTCGGTGTTGCATTATTGGTCGGATCCCCTGTTGACGAGTGATTTCAAGTCTGCCGACGATGTCAGAACGTGGGGACATGAACGGGGAGGGATGACGATGTCTGAGCAGCGAGAACAATTTCAGCGGCGAGTCGAGGAGCTTGTTTCTCGCGTTGAAGGGGAGGTCGACCGGCGTGAGTGGGTCACTCGACGATATCCGAATAGGAGATCGGGCACATGAACCACCATCCCAAATGCGCGTTTGCCTTGGGCCTTATCCTTGCCTTGGTCGTATCGCTCTGGATTCCAAGCGGGGCAGCGGGGGATGACTCAAAGGCCTTTGAGGGGGCCAAAAGCACGTGGCACGATGGCTTCGACCGATACGACTACCTTATGGACGAAGAAACGCTGGAAATCCGGCCTTTCGAGCACCGGCGGACGAGAAATTCGGGATCAAGGATCCGGCGCGGGGCAAGCGGCGGTGCGTTGTGATCGTGCCGCGGAAGGCCGCCGCGGGCAACCCCTGGTCGTGGCGCGGGTGTTACTGGGACCATCAGCCGCAGACCGAGGTTGAGCTGCTGCGGCGTGGATTTCATGTCGCGTATATCTCGGCCAGCGGGAACTTGAGACCGGGCAAGACCTGGGACGCCTGGTATATGTTCCTGACCGAGAAACACGGGTTGTCCAGGAAGCCGGCGTTTGTGGGAATGAGCCGCGGTGGCGAATATGCCTACACCTGGGCCACTGCGAATCCGACCAAGGTTTCGAGCATCTATGCCGATAATCCCGGGGTCAACGCTGACGCTCTCAAGAAGCTTTCCGACCTCGCCGCAGCCGACGTGCCCATTCTGCACGTCTGCGGCAGCATTGATCCACTGCTCGGGCGAGTTTCGTCCGTCATTGAAAACCTCTACCAGCAGTTCGGCGGCCGAATCTCGGTCATGATCAAGGAGGGCGCCGGACATCATCCGCACAGTCTGCACGATGCCAAGCCGATCGCCGATTTCATCTCACAACACGCGCAGCCCGCCGGTACCAATCCGCCCCCGTATCTGAGCGGCAGGACTTCGAGGTCATCGATCTACAGCCGACAAAATGTATATCGCTACTTTGCGAGCGAAGGGATTTACATCACCTGCCGGGGGCCGTGGTTCAGCCCGAGCTTCGATCGCTACTCATTTGGGATGAGCGGCGTAGAAGGCTCGATCAACGTCGTCGTTCCGAAAACGATTGCGGCCGGGAAACCCTGGGTCTTTCGAGCGGATTATGTGAGCTCTGAAGCGACGGTCGACCTGGCACTGCTGGAACACGGGTTTCACATTGTGACGGGACCAGTTCCGTACAACGCGGACGGGCCGTCGCTCAAGAGCTGGAATGCGGTTTACGACTTGCTCACCAAGCATAGCTTTTCCAAGAAACCTGTGCTGGAAGGCGCCGGCGGTGCAGCGGGAGAAGCCTATGCATGGGCCATCGCAAATCCCGAGAAGGTCTCCTGCATTTACGCGGAGAATCCGGTGCTGCGCTGCACGATGACGAAGACGCAGCCGCTTGATAGTCTGGCTGCGCTCGCCAGGGCCGGCATTCCGGTGCTGCACGTGTGCGGGGCTCTGGATCCCGTGCTCGCGAGCCAGACTCGCGAAGCTGAGAAACGGTACAAGGAACTGGGCGGGGCGATGACGGTCATCGTGCAGGAAGGTGAGGGACATTATCCGACGGCGCCCAGAGATCCAAAGCCTGTTATCGAGTTCATCCTTTCCAAAAGTGGTTTATCACGGTGACCGCGGTAAGTAGACTCATGGAGAGTCGGCTCTCCGGGGTTGATCCCAGCGCAGCGGCTGCTGCTTCGGGGCCTCGAACCATGCGCGGGAACACGGGAACACCAGCCAGGCGGTCACGAATCCACCCATCATGAGCGTGACGGCAATGATGATGTTGTTGACGGCCATTGGACGTTCACTCCCCTGCTCTTCCATAGAATGACCGAACGTAGCGGGCAAGTAGCTCGCGCTGGGAGGGCGTGAGCTTCGGCTCCCAGCGCGGCATCGCTGTGCCACGGATTCCACTGGTCAAGGCCCTGTTGGCGTATTCGGCCGTCGGCTGGACCTCATGGAAGTTTGTCGGGGCTGGCGACAACATCGCTGCCGATGGGCCATCACCGTTCCCGGTGGGACCGTGGCAGACGGCGCACTCTTTGGTGTAGAGCTCCCTGGCAGCCTGTCGCTCGGGGCCGGACAGTTCCGGACCGGGCTCCGCTCGGCCGATTGTTTGCAGGTAGGCGACGAGCCCGCGGAGATCGCCGGTGGTCAGATCATTCCAGGCCGGCATGGAGGATCCCGGGACGCCATTCCAGATGGACTCGCTCAGGCGCCTGTTGGAAATTCGAGCGGCGGTCAGGTCGCGCGGAGTGGGCAACAGGGCAATGGCCGCCGGGCCGTCTGCGTCGCCCTTCGTGCCGTGACAGCCGGCGCAATGATGGGCGAACGCCTCGGCTCCTCTACGGGCGAAACGCTCGGCCTCGCCGACGGCCAGCGGCGTTTCCCAGTTCGGGGCCGAACCGGCTGTTCGGGGAATGGCGCAGTCACAGAACATTCCGTTGCGGCGCTCCTCCTCGGGGTCTACATCGGTCAGGGGTTCTGGCGAGCTGAGGCCGGCCAGGCGGGCGTCTCGTCCCAGCGATTGAAGGTAGCTTACCAGCTCGATCGCCTCGGGCCGCGGCCGCGTGGACGAGCCGTTGAAGAGCCAGGGATAGGCGGGCATGACCGAGTCGGGAACAACATGGCGCGGGTTCCAGAGATGGGCGAGCTGCCAATCGTGTGACTTGCGCCCACCCTCGCGGGCGAGGTCCGGGCCGATGCGCCGGGTTCCCCACATCTGGGGGGCATCACCGGTGCTTTCCCACGCCTGGCTCGGGGGGCCGAACCGGCGCACGTCGTCCTCGGCGAAACGAACCAACTGCGAGTGGCATGTCATGCAACCCTCACGGGCATAGACCGAGCGCCCGCGCTGCTCGCTCGCTGTGCGGGCCGGCCGTTCGATCGGTTGCGTCAGGGCGATCTGGCTTTCAAGTGTGCGGTTGGGCCACACTCCGAGCACGACGAACGAGAAGGCGAAGAGCCCGAAGCCAGCCCCGGCGGTGAGCACGTAGGCGTGCTTCAGCCAGCGGAACCCGGCGACTTCCGCTTCGGCATCGTCCTGCTCGAGCACTTCTGCGGCGGCCGCCGTGGTCAAAGGCGGCGCGGCGGCCACGACCGGCCCGGTCGACACTGCGACCACGACGGCAAGGAACCCGCCAAGGAGCACGAAGCCCGCTACGGACCGGATCCACCAGAACGGGGCGGACGCCCGCACGGAGTCGATCCACGGCGAGTCACCATGCCAGAGCTGGCCCTGCACGAGCCCGGCGGCAGTCAGGTCGAGCACCATTGCGGAGAGTCCCAGTGCGAGCAGCCAGAAGGACCAGCTTGCCGCCCTGGCGCTGTAGCGGCAGCCCGGCGTCATACGCCAGGCGTGGAGCATGCCTCCCAGCGCCATGAATGAGCCGAACCCGATCATGGCCAGGTGGGAGTGGCCAATCACCCAGTCGGAGAAGTGGACGAATCGATTGATCGGCATGATCGCCTGCGCCGAGCCCTGAAGACTGACGACCAGGTAGATCACTGTCCCGGCCCAGACGTAGCGCAGCGGCGTGTCGGAAGCGGCAATGCCCGACCGATTTCGGAGCGACAGGAGCAAGTTCGTCACGACCAAGGCCACGTCGGCCCCGAGGTAGACGGAAGCCACGACCGCTCCGCGCTGGGCGTCCATCGGGATCGACGAAAAGACGTAATGGTGGGTGCCGTTGAGCGGGTAGATCAGGAACAACAACCAGAAGCCGATCATGGATAGAAAGTGGCTGAAGATCGGCCGTCGCGAGACGGCGGGGATCACCGCATAGGCGACCGCCAGCGCCAGTGGCGTGACGAACAACCCCACCGCGTCGTGAATCCATAGTCCGCTGAATGTCGCCCCCTGTGCCCCGGGAAGGTATTCGGGCACGATGTTTCCAACGGGATAGGCGAGCAGCGTGAACGTCAAGCCTCCGAGGATGTACCACGCCGAGACGTAGAGACTCTTGACCCGGGCGCGGAGAAGCGGCCAGACGAATTGAATGATCGCCAGGATCATGCCAAGCGTTGCTGCCGCATCGACCGGCAGCGGGAACTCGGCCCATTCCAGCGGCTGGCTCACACCGGCCTGTACCAGAGCCCAACCTGGCAAGACGAGTAGACCGTTCCAGACGGCGAAGAGCACCCAGCCGAGCTCGCGCTCGTGACCGCGCGGTTGGCGAGCCGCGGTACGGCGTAGTACAAGAATGCGAGGAACGCGTTGCCCAGCCAGCCGAAGAAGATGCCCTGCGTGTGGGCGAAGCGGAGCCGCCCCCATGAGAGCCAGGCGACCTCACCGTGCGAGTCAGGCAGGTTCAGCCTGATCGACATCAGCAGCCCGAGCAGGACGACGTACAGCACTGAAGTCAGGGCGGCGTAACCATGCCATCGGATCAGCGAGGCGATCGCCGGGGCGTGAGGAGCATATCGTTCGTCAGAAGATGCCATTTTGTTTTCGCGTCATCCTCGGAAGGAAATCATCTGCTCTGCGGGAGGGCGGCGGCGGTCAGGGCGATTGTCGCCGGACAGCAAGGAGATATTCCACGACCTTGACCTCATCTTCATTGGTCATGGGCGCCCCGTAAACGGCGACCATCTTGTGGACGATCTCAACCCACTTCTCGCGACGGAATGGCGGCTGACCAAACGGGAGCCGGGCCGAGTGACAGATCAAGCAAGACGTCTCGAATTCTTGGCGGTGAGGCCCTTCGGGGAGCTCGAAATCCCAGGCCAGGGCTGCCGAGAGGGTGGACGTTTCGAGCAGTCGACGATCGGCAGAGGGGTTGGCGACCGTCCAGGTGTCCTTTGTGCCGAAGTAGGAAACCGCCGTGGCCGCCGAAAGCAGCGTGAGCGCCAGCACGATTCCGAAGCGCTGACGGCGGGTGGCATCGGGAATCAGGTGTTCGGGCGAAGGCTCAGACGACATGGATGGGCATTTCCTCGACGACGTTTCGCATGTACCCGCCGCGGTTCCAACCTTTATTCGAGGGCTGAACCTGACCGTTGCAGGCGGTGGCGCGGGAGCAAAGGCGGTATTCCCCACGTGCCGATGGAACCCAGCGGTAGCGCCAGCGGCGGAACGAGAATCGGCCCAGGTCAGGTCCGAGCGTTGTCTGCACCCACGTTGCGCCGCCATCGGTTGAAAGCTCGACGTAACGGACGCCGCTGCCGCCGTCGAAGGCGATTCCGTCCAGGTCAATGGGCCGGCCCAGGGCCATCTTGGCACCGGCGTCGGGCGTGGTGATGAACGAACGCACGTTCATGCGATGAATGGGAACGACCTGCTGGGCAAGGCGATTGGGAGATTCCACGCCGTTAGGTGTTGTCGGGATCTTGTACGCCTTGGCCATCCAGTAACCATCGTATGGCTGCGCCAGGACCGTGATTTTGTGGAGCGCTTTGACCCAATATGTGGCATACCAACCGGGGACGACCAGGCGGGCGGGGAAACCGTTCAAGACAGGCAGTGGCTCGCCGTTGGCCGAGTGGGCCACGATGACCTCGGACTGGAGTGCGTGATCGATGTTGAGCGACTTGACGAAATCGGGCACCGAGGCGAGCGGACCCTGGTCTAGCCCATCGAAAGTCACCTGCGCAGCGTCCTTTCGGGGTCCGGCGGCACGGAGCACTTTCGCGAGTGAAACGCCGGCCCACCGAGCGTTGCCCATGGCTCCGTTCTGCCACTGTGTCGCCGGGGACTCTGGGATTCGACAGGCTGCGTGAGTTTCCCGAGCACTGATTGACTGCCACGACCTCGTCGTCGCCCATTTTTCGAAGATCGTCCATCGTTAACTCAAGCGGCCGGTCAACGGCCCCGTCGACGCGAAGCCGCCACGCCTTGACGTCGACATCGAGCGGTAACGCCTGAAGGTGCCAGCGAACATAGAATGCCTCCATCGGCGTCAGGTCGTGGCGGAAATAGCGCCAGGGTGTTTCCAGACATGGCGGCCGGTCGCTCAAGAGCTTCATGGCCGTCTTGCCGGGGAATCGCGCGAGGGGCACATCCTCGTTGGTTGCCGGCGCGTCTCCCGGCCGGCTGTGACAGCCGATCGGCAGGAATGCTGCTCCGGTTGATGCGGCGACCCGCAACCATTCACGACGGGATATTTTCATGCGAGGCGTGCCCTCATTTTGCCGGTGCTTGCGAGGGAGCCGAAGACGGCGCACGGAAGCCACCGGCCGGGAGCATGGCGCACGCTCGAAAATTGCGACCAAGCTCTACTCGCTCGGGAGTGATGGGAAACTCCGTGGTCGCCATGTCCTTCGGGAGAGGCTGGAACAGACCTCGGGCTTCCTTGAGGAGGTCTGCGTCATCGTCGCGACCTCTTGCGACGGCAAAGCTGGCAGCGAGAGCGGTCACGGCGGCGATCACGACTGAAACAAGGCAAACGATCGGCAGTCGCGTGGTATTGCGCGTGTTCATATCGGTCCCCTTTATCCCCTGGCAGCCACGGCGGAAAATAGAGCCTGCGCCACCCAGCGCCTCGAATTTTGTCTGCTGGCCGAGTTACTGTAAACTGATTCCGCGAACGAACGCGAATGAAAAAGCAAATGTCCGCCACGAATGCTATTACTATCAGAGTTTCCGCCTGGCCAGATCACAAATTCGATGACTGCGCTCGGTCGAGCACCTTGGATTGAGGATGAATGATGGACATCAAATCGATCCTATCGGGTACGCTTGATGCCGACGTTATCGAGGTCCCTTTCGGCGGACAGCTTCTGCTCGATCGGCCTATTCTGAACAAGGGGACCGCGTTCACGAGTGAAGAACGGCACAAGCTCGGGCTGCTCGGCCTGCTGCCGCCGCGAGAAGAGACGCTCGAGGAGCAGGCGGCGCGGGCGTTCGAGGCATACAAGCCGAAGCCGACGGACCTCGAGCGACATATCTACTTGCGTCAACTCCAGGACGCCAACGCGACCTTGTTCTACCGGCTTTTGCTGGACCACCTGGCCGAGATGATGCCGATCGTCTACACACCGACGGTCGGCCTGGCCTGCGAGCAGTTCAGCCACATCTATCGGCGCCGCGCGGCCTGTTCATCTCGTATGCCGAGCGCAACGACATCGACGCGATCCTGGATAACGCCTCGGCCGGGCGAGTTGAGGTGATTGTCGTCACCGACGGCGAGCGAATTCTCGGACTGGGGGACCAGGGCGCCGGCGGTATGGGCATCCCGATCGGCAAGCTGTCGCTCTACACAGCCTGCGGCGGCATCCACCCGGCCACCACATTGCCGATCTTGCTCGACGTTGGCACCAACAACGAGGAGCGGCTGCGCGACCCGCTCTACATCGGCTGGCGGCATGAGCGTATCGGCGGTCCTGAATACGATAATTTCGTCGATAGGTTCGTGCAAGCCGTCAAGCGGAAGTTCCCGCGAGTTTTGCTTCAGTGGGAGGATTTCGCGCAGCCACATGCCGGTCCGTTGCTCGATCGCTATCGCGACCAGCTTTGCACATTCAACGACGATATTCAGGGGACGGCGGCGGTGACGACGGGCACCTTGCTCTCGGCGGTGGCGAAGGCGGGTGGGCGGCTTCGCGATCAGCGCGTTGCTATTCTCGGCGCGGGCTCGGCCGGCTGTGGTGTCGCCGAGCAACTGGTCGCGGCGATGGTCGAAGAGGGCCTTACCGAAGCCGAGGCTCGTGCCAGGTTCTTCCTGATCGACAGGCCAGGACTTCTGCATGACGGGCTGCCGGGGCTACGGACCTTCCAGCGGAAGTTCGCTCAGCCGAAGGACCGGGTCGGCCGCTGGCAAATGGTTGAAGGCCGGCCGATTGGTCTGCTGGAGGTCGTCAAGAACGCTCGGCCGACGATTCTGATCGGCACTTCGGGGCAGCCGGGGACATTCACCGAAGAGATCGTCCGCATGATGGCGCAGGATGTCGAGCGTCCGATCATTTTCCCGCTCTCGAACCCGACATCTCGCGCCGAGGCGACGCCGGCCGATTTGATTGCCTGGACCGAGGGACGCGCGCTGATCGCCACCGGCAGTCCGTTTGAAGACGTCCGTCACGAAGGCCGGCGATTTCCGATCGCGCAGTGCAACAATAGCTACATCTTTCCCGGCCTGGGACTGGGCATTCTTGCTTCAGGGCGCAACGCGTGAGCGACTCGATGTTCATGGCGGCGGCGCGGGCCCTGGCCGATTACTCGATGGCAGGCCGTGAGCCAGCCGCGCTTCTGCCTCCGCTGGCGGAATCGCGCCAGGTCTCCCGCGTGATCGCGCTGGCCGTTGCCGCGGCCGCCGGAGATGACGGGATTGCACCCGCTCGCAAAGTGGAGGAGCTCGAGCGGCTGGTCGACGCCAAGATCTGGCAGCCTCGTTATTTGCCGATCAGGCTGGCGAAGCCCCTTCGAGAGGAGATCAAGGAATGACTCAGGTTGAACGGGGGCATAACGGTGCAGAGCTTCTGGTTCGATGTCTCGAGGCCCTACACGCACAACCAGCCCGCGGACCGGCTGCTTCAGCAGGCGGACATGGAGCTGGAGACCGCCGTGCGTCTGAAACTGCCTACTGTGCACCTCGTATGGCGCGACGGCAGCTTCAATCTGGTCGGGTTGCTGGCGCTGCGGGAATACGGGCGAGAGGTGGGGACGCACTTCGGGCCAACCGATTTCGTGACACTGGCGCAGTCGTTCGGCGCTACGGGGTTTCGCGTGAACGACGCTCAAGAGCTGCGGCCGGTGCTGGAGCGGGCACTCGCGCTGGGGTCACCGGCTGTCATCGAGATCCCGGTCGACTACCGTGAGAACCTGCCCCTGGTGCAGCCGATGAAATTGCGGGCAGTCGACTGAACTCAAGCGGAAATTGTAAGAAGCCATCATCATGCCAAGTGAGATTCCTTCCATCCGTGCTCTCGACGCTCTGCGATTGCACCGCGATCGCTCGGCGACTTCCGACGCGCCCGATGTCGGCGCATTGCACGAGGTTTTTCAAAACTCGACGATCAACGCGCTGCTTGAAGGGGTCTACGACGGGTCGATGACTTACGGCGAGCTGCGCCGGCATGGCGACTTCGGGCTGGGGACATTCAACGCGCTGGATGGCGAGATGATTGCGGTTGACGGAGATTTCTACCAGGTCAAGGCGGACGGGGTTGCTACCCACGTGGCCGACGACCAGCGCACGCCGTTCGCCACGGTGTTGTTCTTCCGGCCGACAGTCCGACAATCCCTGAGCGGTCCGCTTGACTACGAGCACTTGCAAACGCGTTTGGACAGCCTAATGGAAGGGCCGAACCTGTTTTATGCGGTGCGGATCGACGGTGAATTCGCATCGGTCACGACGCGGAGCGTGCCCCGGCAGGTGAAGCCGTATCCGCCGCTGGCCGAGGTGGCGAAGACGCAGCCTGTTTTTCATTTGAAAGATGTGCACGGCACCCTGGCTGGGTTTCGGTTCCCGGATTTTGCCCGCGGCCTGAATGTGCCGGGTTTCCATCTTCATTTCTTGACAGAGGACCGGAGGGCTGGAGGGCACGTGCTTGACCTGGTGCTCACGAGCGGCGAGGCGGCGATTGACGCCACGGCGCGTTTTCACCTCGAGCTGCCGACTGACGCGGCGTTTCTGCACGCTGATCTTGGGCAGGATCACGGTGATGAGCTGGATCAGGCTGAACGGGGGAAGTGAAGCGGTTTCAAAACCGGAGAGAAAAATCGTGGGGGACACGATCCGCTTCTACAGAGTCAATGCTGAGTATGGCTGTTTCTCCAACTTCTCGCCGCATCCGATTCGGCTCAAGGGCAAGAAGTGGCCGACCAGTGAGCATTACTTCCAGGCCCAGAAGTTTGCCGGGACTCACGACGAGGAAGAGGTTCGCCAGGCGAAATCGCCAATGATTGCTGCGCGCATGGGCCGTAGCCGCAAGCGGCCGCTGCGCAAAGACTGGGAAGCTGCGAAGGACTCGATCATGCACGAGGCGGTCCTCGCCAAGTTCACGCAGCATGCCGATCTGCGGGTGATTCTGCTGACAAGTGGCGATTCGACGATCGTCGAGCACACGGAGAACGACGCCTACTGGGGCGATGGCGGCGATGGACGCGGCAAGAACCGGCTGGGGCAGATTTTGATGCAGGTGCGGGAGGAGTTGCGGTCAATAGCCACGAATGGTGATCGGAACGGGCGAGAGAATGTGAAGGGAAAGTTCGCCGAACGGCTGAAGTCTACGTTTGCAACGCTGGCACACCCACTCACGCCGGAGCATGGTGAGCCGGTGGCGAGTATTTCTGTTGCTGAGGCCCGTCTCGGTTTGAAGCTGCCAGCCGTCCTGCGAGATTACTATCTGCTGGCGGGTCGATTCGATCGGTTCAACCGGGCACATAACGAACTTCGCCGGCCTGAGCAATGGACCGTGGAAGGCGGCAAGCTGGTGTTCCTCGAAGAGAACCAGTGCGTTGTTTTCTGGGGCGTCGACGTGGGCACTTCGCCCGAAGATGATCCGCCGGTGTACCAGGCGCAAAACGTGCGAGGGCGACCTGCGGAATGGTATCTTGAGCACAGACGATGCTCTGAATTCTTGATCGTCATGCTTCATTTGCAGGCCGTCTGGGCAGGGTATGAGTTTGTAAGTGGGGTGGAGATACAGCCGGAAGCTCTTGCGACGTTCCTGAAAGGCTGGACTTCCACGGGGATGGTCAATCAGCTTTCGGCGTTCAACCGGGAGGGTGCGGCGGCTTGTGTACTCGAAGACAAGGGCTCATCCCAGTTGTACTTCGGGGGGCGGACTGAGCGGGAGTTCGAGTTGATCAGGGCCGAACTTGAGGCGGTGGGCGTAGCGTTTGAGCTCTGATCAGTTTGATAAGGACAAGCCCCCGGGGGTAGCGCCACCGGGGGCTCGTCGCATCAATCGATTACTTCGGTCACGACACCCGAGCCGACGGTCTTGCCACCCTCACGGATCGCAAACCGGCTTCCCGTCTCCAGGGCGATCGGTTTGTCCAGGCTCACGTCCAGCGACGTGTGGTCGCCGGGCATTACCATCTCGACCCCGTCGGGCAGGGTTAGCTCGCCGGTCACGCTTGTCGTGCGGAAGAAGAACTGTGGCTTGTAACCGCTGAAGCAGGGCGTGTGCCGCCCACCTTCATCCTTGCCCAGCACGTAAACTTCGCCACGGAATCGGGTCCGAGGAGAAAGCGACCGAAGTGCGGCTACAACTTGACCACGGCTGATCTGCTGGGACTTCACGCCTCGCAGAAGCAGGCCGACGTTCTGGCCGGCGGTCGCCCGGTCCAGTTGGCGGTTAAACTGCTCGACGCTCGTCACAACCGTCTCCTGCGCTCCGCCCAAGCCGAGGATCTCGACCTTCGTGCCGGGGACAATCACTCCCTGTTCAATCTTGCCGGTTGCCACCGTTCCCCGCCCCTCGATGGTGTGGACACCCTCGATCGGCATGAGGAACGTCCGGTCGGTCGCTCGCTTCGGATTTGGGATGTACTCGTCCAAGGCGTCGAGCAACTCGGTGATGCACCGGTTCGCCTCGGAATCGGCGGGACGCTCAAGGGCAGCCCTGGCGTTTCCGCGGACGAACGGGGTGCGCTCGCCGTCGAAGCCATACTTCAGCAGGAGGTCACGGGTCTCCAGCTCGACGAGGTCGATCAACTCGGGATCATCCACCAGATCGACCTTGTTGACGAAGACAACGAGATCGGGGACACCGACTTGGCGGGCCAGGAGGATGTGCTCCCTGGTCTGCGGCATCGGGCCGTCGGCAGCCGAGATCAGCAGCACGGCACCGTCCATCTGCGCCACCCCGGTGATCATGTTCTTGACATAATCGGCGTGACCGGGGCAGTCAATGTGGGCGTAGTGCCGGCGATCTGTCTCGTATTCGACGTGGCTGGTGATGATGGTGACCGTCTTGGTGGCGTCGCGGACGTTGCCGCCCTTGCTGATGTCCTGGTAGGACTTCGGGCGGGCGAGCCCCTTCATTGCCTGCACCGCCAGGATCGCGGCGGTCAGTGTGGTCTTGCCATGGTCAATGTGACCGATCGTGCCGACGTTGACGTGAACCTTCTCCACGGGACAATCTCCCGGTCACCTCGCTCAGGCGACCGTTCGGGTGACGGCCCCTTCGCCCCAATCGTGAGCGATCTTTTTACCACACCGAGTGGAACCAGGAATTCGGGGGCCACAAGGCCCAGGGTCGAGGTCGAAGCACAGTGGCACCGTCCTTTCACGCTGCCCGCACTCCGAAATCGGATGACCTGAGCCGGATCTTTCGTCCAACGAGGAAACCGTCGGATGCCGGGCAATTGCGTTCCAGCGGTACCGAGGCTGCTCCAGAACGGACTACCGAGTCGGACACATCGCGGTATCGGCGGGTTCAGAGCGGGACGAACCTCACGATCCCAAGCTGCATCAGGGTGGCAACCAATCGCTGGACGACCGTCGGGCGAGTGTCTCAGAATCTTCCGCAGTGATATGGGGCAAAGAACGTGACCGACCTGGAGATTGAATCATTCATTCGGGCCTTTGCGGACGGCTCTCTGCCGAAATCAGAATGGACACATTCCAGACACCTGGTCATGGCCCTCTGGTACTTGAGCCGTCACAACCGGGATGACGCAACAAGGCTGATCCGGGACGGTATCAAGCGGTATAACGTGCGCGAGGGGAACCTCACCGGTTATCATGAGACGATCACCCTGGCCTGGGTTGCCGTCATCGAGCGGTTTCTGGACGTGAGAGACCGGAATGTGCCCGTGTCGGTGCTCGCCGGGGAGTTGTTGGGGCAGTGCGGCGACAAGGACTACTTGCTGCGGTTCTATTCGAAGGAGCGGCTCTTTACGGAAGAGGCAAGGCAGCGATGGGTGCCACCTGACCTGGCTGATTCTAGCTACGCGCGATTTGATTCGGAGGATGTATTGTGGAGAAGGTCAACATCCGGGAGAAGCTCGCCCTCTTTCACGATCACTGGAAGCCCAGGATTGTGGGCGAGTTGAACGGGCAGCATGTCAAGCTGGTAAAACTCCAGGGTGAGTTTGTCTGGCACAAGCATGAGCACGAAGACGAACTCTTTCTGGTGATCAAGGGGCGATTCAGGATGGAGTTTCGGGATCGAGCGATCACGCTGGAGGAGGGCGAGTTCCTGATTGTGCCACGAGGCGTCGAACATCGCCCGGTTGCTCCAGACGAGGTTCATGTGCTGTTGTTCGAACCCGCCGGGACGCTGAACACCGGGGACGTTCGGGATGAGAAGACGGTTCAAGAGTTAGAGCGGATCTGATTCGAGAAACGGTGCTATTCATGGACCCTCGCCGTGTCGGCATACTGGTTTTCCCGGAAGTCGAAGTCCTTGATTTTTGCGGACCCTTCGAGGTCTTGTCCGTGACCAGGCTCGACGAAGAACAGAGGCGGCAAAGCAAGTCGCCCTACGAGATCCTCGTCATTGCCGAGAGTCCCGGCGTTGTGGTCGCGACTGGAGGTTTGAAAGTCGTGGCCGATCACGGCCTGGACGACTGCCCGCGACTTGACGCGCTGGTGGCTCCAGGCGGCTGGGGAACTCGCCGAGAGATGAACAACGAGCGGCTGATTGACTGGCTTCGCGAGCGGGCACGTGACGTCACGGCGCTAACCTCTGTTTGCACCGGGTCGCTGCTCCTGGGAAAAGCGGGTCTGCTGGACGGTAAACGGGCGACGACGCATTGGCGGGCTTTGGGCGAGATGCGAAGATTGTTCCCGGCGGTCGATGTGATTGACGATCAACATGTTGTCGAAGAAGGCGACGTGATCACGTCGGCGGGGATCTCGGCTGGCATCGATATGGCGCTATTGGTGGTTGCCAGGCATCATGGCGATGCTGTAGCGCGAGCAACTGCCAGGTATATGGAGTACCCATTCCCGGAGGATAATCGCAGGCGGGTTTGATTTATCGCGAGTCGGCGAGCCGAACTGGTGACCAAGTCGCAACGAGTAGGAGCATCAAACGATTCGAAGGAGACGACGGGTGTCTTCGTAACTGGCTTCGAGGTCCAAGGGTATGGAAGACTTTTCCGTCAGCCAGAGAGGAAGCTCTGGCAGCGGACTGCCGAGTTTCAAGGGCTTACGCCAGAAGTCGAAGACAGTTTTTGTTTCCGTGCGGCGCGTTCGACAGCAAGCCGCGTAGACCCCTTTGTCGTTTTCGCTCATCTCAGAGTCGGTCAGCTCAAAATGATCGAGGAGCTGCAGGTATAAATTGTTGTTGCGAATGGTGACAATATCCACGAGAACGACGCATACGTCTTGCTTCAGAAGCGCCGCGCACTTTGACACGAAGTTGTTGCGATGAAGGGGACGATCCTTGTTGGCCGGACTGATGATTTCGATGGCAGCAACGAGACGTTTTTCTTGCTGGACATCATAGATCAAGACTTCGTATTCGGAGGCGTCGCTGCTATCGGTTTCCAGGGGGAGTTCGGCTTCCGGTACAGTTGCCACGCCTCCATCGCCCGCCGATTGCAGACGAGATACGGAGGCATCATCGTTTTCAAACGCGCCGATATCGACTTCGAAGTAGCTTCCCAGGTGAACCCGGGGTGCGGCCTGGTATCCTTCCGGAAGCAATGGCGCGAGTTTTTGAACGATCATCATAGGCCAGCCGCCGTGGACTTCCTCCCAGGAGTGGCGCTTGCTGACGGGAGGTCGAAAATGATCGCGAAATGGCATCGAGCCACCCTCTGCGCGTGATCGATTGTATTGATTACCGTTTGGGGAACATTGTACCACGGCAGGTCGATGTGCGAGTTGCGATTGGCTCCCTTTACATATCCCCTGCATCGGCCGTATGGTGATTTTTACGCATGTGCGGATTCCGAGCTCCGAAGCATCGGCGCGGCGCCGATCGACGAATAGTCGAGGCGGAGCCCAGCGTTGTACGCAAAATTGACGTCGAGTGCCGGATGCCCCGGAACTGACGCTAAGGCCACGCGCCCTGACATCGAGGTGCACAATATGACTTCCGCGGAGAACATCTCGGCAAATCCTTTGCCGAGTGTAAAGCAGGTTGACATTTTGACCAGGTCTCACTTTTTGTCTGGTGAAGAGTGCGACGAATTGATCGCTGCATTTGAACGCTGTCAGGCAGAGCTCAAACCGACCCCGGGCCGTACAGACCGGTTTTTCGACAATCGATTCCTGTGGATCAACAGCCTGCCCACCGCTACAGAGCGCCGCGCGAAGCGAATCATGCAGGCCGCCCGATTCAGAGCGACGGATGAGATCGCCCGTTTCTACGGTGAAAAGCAGCCTTTGTACTCTGACACCATTCAGTTGGTGAAGTGGCCTGAAGGAATCGGGATGCCGGTCCATGCCGACAATTCCCACCCTGACGGATCGGCCCATCCCACGGCGTATCGTAAGTATGCCTCGGTCGTCTACTTGAATGATGACTACGGCGGCGGCGAACTGTTCTTGCCCACGCTGGGTATTGAGATCAAGCCCGAGAAAGGACTGCTGGTCGCCTTTCGAGGTGATCGATCGCATGAGCACGGGGTACGGAACGTGACGAAGGGAATTCGCTACACAATGCCCGCGTGGTACACGAACGACATCAGCCGGCGAGACGTGTATTCATTGGAAACTTATTGAACGGACGCTGAGCTCGAGGGGTTTCACATGGAAGAGTTGAAACCACTTAGAAAAAATTCGGAAGTTTCTCGTTTTCACGTCGATCCGCGCGATTGTCGTTCGACTCAAAGGTGCTGTGAGATCAGTATCGGTCTCAAGGAACGTATCCACGCGATCTGTCTCTTTCTCTCTCTATGAGGACCAACAAAAATGATGCGACGATTCTTCGTAGGGTGCGGGCTACTGCTTACCCTTTCGCTAGCGAGCTTCGGCGACGACAAGCCCCAGGCCAAACGGCCGGCGCCGCCCACCAACGCAGGCCTGGAGAAAATGAAGAAACTGGCGGGAACATGGCTGGTCGCCGACCCGGAGGGTAAGGCGACCGACCAGGTGGCATCGATCATCAAGGTGACGGCGGGCGGTAGCATTGTGCATGAGACCGAATTCCCGGGCCAGGCCGAGGAAATGGTGTCGGTCTACACGGTCGACGGGCCGGACTTGATCATGACGCATTACTGCGTGCTGGGGAACCAGCCACGGCTGAAGGCTGATCCGAACTCTTCGGAAAACCAGATCGTCTTCCAGTTCGCCGGCGGTACGAACCTCGACCCGAAGAAGGACAAACACATGCATGAAGTGACGCTGACCTTCGTGGACGGCGACCACCTCGAGGTTAAAGGCACTGGCTGGGAAAACGGCGAGCCCTCGAAGGATATGTGCTGTGGGCTCAAGCTTGTTCGCAAGAAATGAGAAGGACGAGTTCGCTCGCTACGGACACGTTCTTCAAGATTGAGCCGCTCGGCATCGGGCATCCCGCCCGAGGCCAGGCGGCTCTTTCGATAAAGCAACAGAGAAACGTCAGGCAACCGATGCGTATCACCTCACGTGGTCTTTCTTCCACGCCCGGCCCATCGCATCGGCCGCCATGATTGCATCGGCCACCATCTCCGGCTCGACTTCAAACGGTTCATTGTGGATGGTTTCGCCATCGGCTGTCGCACGGACGGCGATTTTTTGCAGGTCTTCTTTGGGCAAATCGGTCAGGCCGATGTCGGCCAACGTGATCGGCAAGCCAACCTCGGTTGCAAACCCCAATACTCGATGTAGCACTGAGGAAGCTTGTCCCTCCAGCACGAGCTGAGCCAGCAGACCAAACGCCACCTTTTCCCCATGCAAGTAAGCATGGGTGGCCCTTGCCGTGGTCAATCCGTTGTGAATGGCGTGGGCTGCGGCGAGGCCGGAAGACTCGAAGCCGATGCCGGAAAGCAGTGTGTTTGCTTCCACAAGTCGTTCCAATGCGGGGGTTACGACTTGCGTTTGAACCGACCGCAGGGCATCGGCTCCGTCAGCCAGTAGAGTTCGAAAACAGAGTTTCGCCAATGCCAGGGCAGTCTGCGTCGATAAGCCGCCTCGCATGTTCTTGACACGCCCCTGGACGCACGTCTTGGCCTCGAACCATGTCGCGAGCGCATCGCCCATCCCCGCCACCAAGAGCCGAGGCGGGCTCAGTGCAATCACTTGCGTATCGACCAGGACCAGATCCGGGTTCTTACGATAGATGCGAGAGCCTTCTACGACCCCTGCGTCCGAGTAAATCACAGATAACGCGCTGCATGGGGCATCGCTCGACGCTACGGTTGGGCAGCACACGATGGGCAAACTCAGATCGGCAGCGGCGGCACGAGCGGCATCGAGGACTTTTCCTCCCCCTGCTCCGACGACAACCTGGGACTTGTGCTGCCTGGCGACTTGCTTGATTCGCTCGATTTCGGCCAGAGAACATTCGCCGCCGAACTCGTGGATGGCATAGGCCGTATTGGTTTCCGCAAAAGCGTGCTTCCACGTTGCGGACAGTAATCGAACGGGCGAGCGACTCGCGACAATCAGCGCGGGGCCGCTCAAGCCCAGTGCGGCCATCTCGGCTCCGAGGGCGGCCGTGGCGTTTTTCCCCTGGGTGTAGCGACTTGGCGAGCAGAAGACGGATAGCATGGTGTGGCTCCTTGGTCAACGCGTGTATCCCCACTCGTCGAAGCTCCGGCCCCATTCTTGGGCGATGCGACTGCGTAGTGGTTCGGGTAATTCCTCATAGCGGTTCTTGCGATAACCGGCGATCGAGGTGAGGTAGCGCTCCAGCCGGGGTCGGAGTTCGTCGAAGCCTATCAAGCCGAGGGACTCGTAGATTGAGCGGACCACAGCAACTGGCTCACGGCTCAGGTCCTCGAAGGCGACATCGCAGAGGCGCCCTCGGGGATAAAGCTCCGCTGCTCGAAGTAAGCGTCGTGTATGTTGGTGTACAATGAAATCACCTCATCATCTCCGTCCGGCACTGGGCCTTCCCGGAGGTGGTAGAGGGGCTGCACCACACGGAACGTGTGCCTCTCGGAGCGGAACACGTCGTACGGGTTCCGGTGGATGTTGACGAATCGCGCGTCGGGGAACAGCTCAAGGAGCAGCCGGATGCGTGCGGTGTGCGGGGGCGACTTGAGGACCAGCGGGCGGCCGAATCTTACCGTGAGCTTTTTCAGGAAGGTCGTCACGGCAAGCTTCCAGCGTGTGAGCTCCTCGTCGGGTACGCCTTCGAACGTCAAGTAGCGGTCGTAGTCGACCGAGTCTCCGGGGAAGTTCCAACGCATGTAGGTGGAGAGGCCCGTCATCGCGCACAAGGCAAACTCATCCTCGCACGGCAACCCTGCTCCCTGGGCCATCTCGTCCTGAAAGCGCCGCTGGGCGATGAGGCTGTTGGTGAGAGGGGCTGCCCACCGCTCGGTGCCCAGGAACGTGTGGGGATTGAAAACCTGGAACAAGGTCGGTGCGCCGAACTGCGGGTCGAGCGCCAGCAGATTGTGCAGATGCGTTGTCCCGCTGCGGAAGTGCCCGAGAATGAACAGAGGGGCCTCGACACGCGCGGCCTCGATCTGGCGTCCAAACCGCGCCCACTCGATCCGGGCGCCGACGGAGTTGGAGGCGCTCGCGGCGGTCTGGAAAAACGCACGGGGTAGGTGTTTCCAGTCGACGGCGAAGCGGTGCCGACGCAGTACGGCCCGCCAGTCGCCCAGGGTCATCCCTTGGAGCGGATGGAAAATGTGGCGTCCGAGGAAGTTCTTGAATGTCTCTGTCATGTTATCGGAGCATGCCCACTGCCATAGCCTGCGACGGTCTCAAACGGGTTGAGAGCCCTCCGTTTCGGCGATTGCCCTCTGGATCGCCTCTCGAATACCCATGGGGCGGATCGGAAAGACGTTCAGGGCCATCCGGTCGTTCACCACCGTGGGGTTCTTTAACCCTTCTATCAGGTGCCGTCCGACCTCGAAACTGGTGGGGGTGACAAGCGCGAGCCAAAGTCCCGACAGATAGGGCGTCAGCACCGGCACTGAGATCAGCCACCGGCGCAGCCGTCGTTGCCGGGCGTATTCTCGGATCAGGTTGCCATAGGTTGAGAGATCCGTGCCACCGATCTCGAAAATGCGGCTCTTGCCGGGAGGCAAGTCCTTCGCTGCCAGGAGGTATGCCAGCACGTCGTCCACGGCGATCGGCTGGGTTGGCGTTGTGAGCCAGCGGGGGCAGAGCATCACCGGCAGGCGGTCAGTCAGCGACTTCATCAACTCGAATGACAGGCTGCCCGCTCCGATTACCATTGACGCCCGGAATTCGATGGTTTCAACACCGGAATCCCGGAGGATCTTACCGACCTCATGGCGGCTGCGGAGATGCGGGGAGAGTTGCGGGTCGGCATCGTCTCCGAGACCCCCGAGATAGATGATGCGTCGTAGCCCAGCTTGTTTTGCTGCCCCGGCGAAGTTGAACGCTGCCTGCCGGTCTTCACGCTGGAAGTCCTCGGAACCGGACATCAGGTGAACGAGGTAGTAAGCGGTGTGAACTCCCTGCAACGCCCGAGCCAGCGAAGGCGGATCAAGAACATCGCCCTTCACGACCTCAGAAGTCGTCTGCAAATGGGATCCTAGTTTGTCGGGATTTCGGGCGAGACACCTGAGCTTCACTGCCTGTTTTTCGAGCCGGGAAATCAGGAGACCTCCGATGTAACCTGTGGCACCGGTGACGAGGATGGTCGGTTGGTCAACGTCTTCAGAGGTTGGCATCGATTCTGAGCCTTACTGCACCATTCGGAAGGATGCTGGCGGTTTCGTCTTCGACGCCGATGCTCTTGCTCGACTTACTTTATCTCAATCTGACGGGATTTGTTCGACAAGGATATCGGGAACACCGCGAATGCCCTCGGTAATTTGCTGGTCCGCGCCCGGGTGGTTCACAGCTTGGCGAGTTGCGCTGTTGCGCCGCGGAGACAGCCGCTCATCGTGCAAACGGCTCGCGCGGAAATTCCAGGTCGAGCACCATGAGCCGAAAGTCATCACGTCCGCGAAGCGGGTCGAGCGCGGTCTCGGTGTGGAGGACTCCGGGGCTGCGGTACCCCATATTCGCCGCCTGCCGCAGCAAGGCCATCGCGCGGTCGCACTGGGCGTCGTTCTCATCGCCGGCTACACCCGTTCCCGCCACTCCGGCCAAGCTCGACAGCGACGCGTGGCAGCCCGCCCAGTAGAAGATGTATTCACCGTCGAGCGCGGAAACCGACTTGAGAAGATCGACCGCACGCCGCCAGTCGGCCGACGCGCCGGCAAGGTCTCCCGCCGCCTCGCGCACCTGCCCGAATCGGAGCAGGCTCTCCGCGAGATTCTTCCGGTACTGGGGTACGTTCGGTTCCGCATTCACAAGTGCCTCGCGCACCGCAACGGCATCCGCGCAGCGCGTTCGTGCCTCGGCCGCCCTCCCGAGCCGGATCAGAACGGTGGCACCGTTCGTCTGGCAGTTCGCCAGACTGTCCCTGTAGTCTTTGACGGTCGGATTGCCGTCGGCGAGTTTCTTCCAGATCGCCTCCTCGCGCGAGAAGTAATCGACGGCTGCGGAGGGCTCGCCGCTCTTGAGCCGAAGCCATCCTATCCCGGAGAGACTTCCCGCCAGGCCAGCCTGAATCTCGGGAACGCCGGGATTCGCCTCGGCCAGCTTCAGCCGGACCGCCAGGGCGTTTGCGTGTGACTCGGCCGCCCCGGACATCTCACCCACCGCCGACATCAAGTTGCCAATGCTCTCATAAGTATTCGCCATGCTAACCTGGAATTCACCGATGCTCGGACTCGCCGCCGCAAGCCTTCGCTGGATGGCGAGCGCCTGGCGCTGGGCCGCCATTGCTCCGGAGACGTCGCCCAGGAGTGACAGCACGACGCCGATGTTGAAGTGGCTTCTCGCCAGTTCAATCTGGAACCCAGTCACGCTGGGATTTGCATCCGCCAGTTTCTGCTGGATGGCCAGTGCCCGCTCGCAGGACGCCCGCGCCCTGGCCTGGTCACCCGTCCGCGAAAGCATCGCGCCGATATTGTTGTAGCTCATCGCCACGTCTCGCTGAAGGTCGGCGACGCCGAGGTTCGCATCCGCCAGTTTCTGCTGGATCTGTAGCGCCTGGCCAAAGGAGCTCCGCGCCTCATCGGGCTCGCCCGTGTGTGCAAGCAGCGCGCCGATGTTGTTGTGGCTCATCGCCAGTTCCCGCTGGAACTCGACGACGTCGGGGTGAGCACCGCCACCGTCTTCGCGATGGCGAGTGCCTGGCCGTAAGACGCCCGCGCTGCCGTCAGGTTGCCTGTCGCGGCCAGGAGGTTGCCGAGGTAGTTATAGCTTTTCGCCAGCTCCTTCTGGAACTGAATGACATTGGGGTTGGCACCCGCTAACTTCTGGCGGATCGCGATCGCCTTGCGGAAAGCCGTCTGTGCGCCGGACCCATCGCCGGTGCCAGCCAGCAACGAGCCAAGGTTGTTGTAGCCGTTGGCCAGCTCGTCCTGGTACATGGTGACGGTCGGGTAGTCGTCAGTCAGTTTCTGCCGGATGGCAAGCGCCGTGTCATAGGCCGTCCGGGCGCCGACCGGGTCGCCATTCTCGGACAGAACGATGCCCATGCTCATCTGGGTCCAGGCCAGGTCGAGCTGGAACTCTGCGACGTCTCTATTCGCGTGAGCGAGCTTTTGCTGGATCGCGAGCGCCTCACGGTAGGCCGAGAGTGCGCCAGACGGATTGCCCGTTCTGGACTCGAGCAGGCCGATGCTGTTGTGAGCGGTCGCCAGGTCTCGCTGAAAGTTCTTGTCGCCCGGGTCGCCGTCGGCAAGCTCCTGCCGGACCGCAAGTGCATTGGCATAGGCGGCGCGTGCCCCGGCCTGATCTCCCTTCTCGGCAAGCACGTTGCCCATCATCGACAGAGTCGTTCCCAGCGCTCCCCGAGCCTCTTTCGCCAGGCGCACGACCTTCCCGACTTCCTTCTCGAGCACTCGCGCCTCTTCGAACGATTCCAGTGCCAGAGCCCGGTCGCCGGTCGAGCGCGCGAGCCACCCCGCTGCGGTCAGGCTGCGCGCCACGTCCAGCTTTCGCGCGGGATCCGCTCCGGGCTCGGAGGCGAGCGCCCGCTGCACTGCAAGGGCTTTGCGGTGCACCTCGAGCGCCGCGCTCTGGTCGTCGATCTTGCCCGTCAGCTCAGCCAGCTCGACATAAGCGTTTGCGAGCGATTCGCGAGAGTCGCCGTCCTTCTGGGATCTCAGCAGCTCTTCCAGCCGGCCGTAGAAGCGGGCCGCTTCCGAGAGCAGCTTCTTCCTCAGGCCTTCGAACTGCTTCTCCTTCATCAACACGTCTTCACTGACTTCGCCGTGAAACAGTTTGATCGCGTCCATCGCCAGACCGAACCGCTGCTTTTCTCTCTGATTGGCCGCCTTGAGGTCGGCGTTGGCCTTCGCCTGCACCGTGATCACCGCTGCCGTGCCGCCGATTGAGGCCAGTAGTGCCGCCGCCGAAAGAGCAGCCACGGCCGGCCGGCGTTTGCACCAGAGCCACGCTCGCTCGAGCATTCTCACGCGACGGGCGGAGATCGGCCGCGAGTCAAGCCACGCTCGCAGGTCGTCCGCCAGCGCATGAACCCCGGCGTACCTTCTTCGGGGATCTTTCTCGAGGCACTTCAGGCAGATCGTCTCCAGGTCGCGGGGGACCTTCGCGTTGAACCGCGACGGCGGCTCGGGCGCGCGGTTCCGCACTGCCTCGATCGTCTGGATCGCGCTCTCCCCGCCGAACGGAGCCTTCCCCGCCAACAGCGCATAGAGGATCGCCCCAAGGCCGTAGACGTCGGTCGCCGTGGTGATCGTGCCGCGATGACCCGTCGCCTGTTCCGGGCTCATGTACGCGGGCGTGCCCAGGATCATGCCTGAAGCCGTCAACTCGGGGTCGGCCTCCACCCGCTTGGCCAGGCCAAAGTCCGTGATGTGCGGGTGGCCGTCCGTATCGATCAGGATATTGGCCGGCTTCAGGTCACGATGAAGGATGCCCCGCATATGGGCGTGGTGAACAGCCTCCGCCGCCTCGGCCACCACCGTCGCGGCGGCCCGGGGATTATCCGTGAAATTGGCGAGTTGCTCGGCGAGGTTTCCCCCCTCCACGAGCTTCATGCTGAAGTACTTCTGTCCGTCATGCTCACCGACTTCATAAACCGGCACGATTCCCGCGTGATCCAGAACAGCCGCCGCCTCAGCCTCGTTCTGGAATCGCCTCAGCTCCACCAGATCCGCCAGCACGCCGGCTCTGATCATTTTGAGAGCCACCGGCCGGTTCAGGCTGACCTGCGCGCGCCAGATACACCACGCCCATGCCGCCGTGCCCCAGTTCGCTCTTGATCTCGTAATCCCCGAAGTAACGCACCAGCGTGCCGCGCGACAGATCCCTCGGCGGATCAGTCCCATCGGCGGTCCGGGCCAGGTCGGCCAAGTCCGTTGTCAAATCGCTCGCAGCGCGACCGCGTTCCTCGATCGTGCTCGGTTCCGTCGCGGCGCTATATTCCCGGGTCACGCCGGGGTCTGGCTCCGTGCCTTCGAGCGACTGGCCCGAGCCCGTGAACCCGAAATAGGCCGTCCGCGTCTCATCGGCTGGAAGAGCGGTCTGGTTTTCCAGGGCATTGAGCATCAGACAACGGAGGCAAAGCCCCGGCCGGGCTCCCTCCGCGTGCAAAACGCCGCACTGCGGGCAGCGATTCTCGTCAGCCATCGACAGGTTCTCCAGGGAAGCAGGGCACTTCCGCCTCGATCGTGGTTCACGGTTTCCGACAGCTTTCGCGCATTCGATCGGAGTCGCGCGCAGCGAATCGCATTCGGGTCGTTCCATGACTTGACTCTTGCCGGCGAGTGGGAAAGTCTTGATCATAATTCGCAGGGTAGGCCTGATACCAGACCCCGCGCAGAACGGCCGGATCCGCCCGTGGCCTTGCGATCGTTCGTGAAGCCGGCGGATTCAGCCTTCACCGCTATCGCCGAAGATGGCCTCGGGATGGGTTGTTGACGCATGGGAGCGCTGACCAAGTCCCCGGGGGTTACACGTTGGGCTTTATGATGTCGCCATTGCCGGAGCTCGGAGGATGGTGGGTCGGGTGCTCGCGATTCCGGCTGAAGTGAGGACATCGGCATAGCGGGCGGCACTCGAACCTGGACTCGCACTTGCCTTGCATAAGAACCCCCAGCATGGTCGTCGAGATTGGGTATGTGGCATATGGACTGATAGACGACTCGAGATCGCCGTCTCGTCCAATCGATAGATGTCCTGACAAAAATACCCATCTTGATGAACCGTTCAGGCGGCATATTTTAGTAAGGAAATGAAGCCACCCAACGAAAAACAAGCCGCGTTGGAAATTGTCGACCGATCCAAACGTCTTGCTTGACTCATGGAAGAATGCGTACGACTTCGACCGCCATCGCATCGTCAAGGGACATGTGCCAGCACGCTCCGGCGATGAGCTTCTTCGGCGAGAAGACTCCTCGGGTGACTTGGGATCCTCTGGCGAAGCGGCTGGCCGTCATGGCCCCATGACCACCCTTTCCCAGGCCGTGCTGGATTGGACAGCAGGCCCCGCCCCTTCCGGTGCTCGCACCCAGGACCCTGATCGACGAGCTTGAGAAGTTGTCGCAAGATCTGTTGATGGCGGCCGAAACGCTCGACCGAGATTACGCTGGCGTGTCCTGGGCAATCGACCGCGTGACAGCCAAGCAGAAGCCGTCATCGGCGAAGGGGATGGTGAAAGACTGTCACATCCTCGGCCACGCCCTCCGGCTCAGTACCTTGCTGGGGGCCGTCGGATACCCTAACTGGCGGTTGCTAGTCAGCTCGAACCGGTCGGACTTTGCCGCGCCGAATGCAACCGTATTTCACCCGGACATCGTCCCAGATGCGGCCGCTGCCGGGCTACGGTACGCCAACTCGCTTGAGGCGGCCGTCACTGACCTTCGGGCGGCCGGCGAGATCCCCCCGTGACCATGAAGGCGTAGGTCCATCGGTACGTTGCGTTGGACTGGCCTCACGCAATACCAACGTGGAGACGTGACCCTAGCACCTGACCGACGTCTTTCGGCGAGCCGGTGCTCATCCGGATGCTCGAAGAGCACCCCGCGGTCCGTGGTCATGCGCGCTAGACTCATCGACGCCGATGCCGATTGAACTGGCCGGCACCTTACGCGCGATCCGGATCGTGGCAACCGGCGCGGTTGCGCTCTAAAATCAATTTCACTTGTTGCTGCAGAATGATGTTCCTCGCAGTGGAGCGGTTCATGGCCCGCAGATCCGCGGTTACCGTGTTTGTTCTTCTTCTGCCACTTTGCCTCTTCCGTCTGGGCGTGGCCGATGCCTCGGGTTCGGCTCCCTCGGCAACTCCACAGCAGGTCGAGCAGACGGTCGGGCGCGCTATTGGATATCTGCAGACCGAAAGTGCCGCTTGGTTGAAAACGCGCAAGTGCGCGGCTTGCCATCATGTGCCGATGCCGCTCTGGGCGCTGAGCGAGGCCGAGCGGCAGGGGTACGCCATCGACAAGAAATTCGTGGCGGAGACGACTGAGTCGTTGCTGGGCAGCAAGGACAAGTTGATGGCGTCGAAGATCTTTCCCAATCCCGCTGAGCCACCCGACCCACGCCCTCAGGGTCGAGGGCTGAATATGGGGCTCCCGTTCCTGGCTGTCGCTGCAAAGTCGTTGCCGTCGCTGGAAAAAGGACAAAAACAGAGCCTGAAGCTGATTGCCGAGGAAATCGTCAAGAAGCAGCAACCAGACGGTTCGTGGGAGTTCTTTGCGACTCTCAGACGACCGCCGATTAACGAAAGCCAGACCACCGACGCCGCCTGGATCATCATGGCACTCCAGGGCGAAACCACCGGATCCGACGCGCCGGAATCGCAGCGCACGGCGCTCTCGAAGGCGATCGCCTGGCTCGACTCTGCAAAGCCCTCCGACATTCACCAAGATAAGGTTATGAAGGTGCTCATGGGGGTTCGCTCTGCCAGGCCGCGCGAAACGGTGCAGAGCACCATCGACGAGTTGCTTGCTCTGCAACGCGCCGACGGCGGCTGGAGCCAGACCGTCCCTGAATTGAAGAGCGACGCCTTTGCCACCGGCCAGACTTTGTATGTCTTGTCGCTCGCCGGGTATACCGCCGAACGACCCGAAATCAAGCGTGGGATTGATTTCCTCGTCGCCACGCAACTGCCAGACGGCAGTTGGCCGATGATTTCTCGATCGACCCCCGATGGCTCGCCCGGGAGCGCGACACTATTGACGCCGATTACCTGCGCCGCCAGCTCCTGGGCCGTGCTCGGCCTCGTGAGACTTGCGCCGAAGCATTCTAAACGCGAAGAAGCCGCAAAACGCTCGCGCTGAGAGTTCAGAAACGGACTGATCGGCGCTCGGCCAGCATCGCGCGCGATCGGGTGCCGATCGGTCCGGCCCTCTCTCGTGACGAGTCGGCTCTGGCGGGGGTGGGGTAATCTGGTAGGATGATTGACCGTTGACAGGTGTCAGATGGGGCGGTTGGATCAGGGCGAGACAGCGATGGGATCGGATCGCGAGGGAGGGGATGGGGTGGCGATCCGGGCGGTCGAGGTACGGAAGGTGTACGGGACCAAGGACGCCCAGGTCGAGGCGCTGCGGGGGATCTCGATCGAGATCGCCAGCGGTGAACGAGTCGCGCTTCTGGGCAAGTCGGGGTCGGGGAAGTCGACCTTGTTGAACCTGCTCGGCGGTCTCGACCGGCCCAGCTCGGGCGCACTGCAAGTCGGCGGCCGAGACCTCCACGAACTCTCGGGCGCGAGATGGCAAAGTTCCGGTCGACGACCGTTGGCATGATCTTCCAGTCGTTCAACCTGATCGGCTCCAGATCGGCTGTCCAGAACGTCGAACTGCCGATGGTTTTTGCAGGCCGATCATCTCGCGAACGGCTGGCCTCAGCCCGGAAGGAGCTGGAGGCGGTTGGGCTCGGGGCGCGGCTGAATCATCGGCCGGCTCAGTTGAGCGGAGGCGAGAGCCAACGGGTCGCCATTGCGCGGGCGCTGGTCAACCGGCCTCGGGTTATCCTGGCGGACGAGCCGACGGGGAACCTCGACAGCCAGACGGCGCGGCAGGTTATAGCGCTCATCCTCGACCACGTCCGCGAGCAGGCCGCCACGCTCGTGCTCGTCACGCACGACGAGGAGCTGGCGGCAAGTTGCACGGACCGGGTTGTACGGCTGGTCGACGGCAGGGTCGCGGCAGAGGGTAATTGATCGGGAGTGGACGGGAGGATCGCCTCGTGCCGTGGATCGATCTGCTCCGGTTGCCTCTGGCCTCGCTCGGCCAGCAGAAGTTGCGCACGTGTCTGACGACCATGGGTGTCGTCTTCGGCGCGTTTGTACTCGCCGTGAGCCTGTCGATTGACGAGGGGGTCCAGCAGACGATCCAACGCGAGGCGAACAAGGGAGACGCGTTGCGGAAGGTGACGGTTTCTGCGGGCTGGCGGGCTGCCGAGAGCGCGGCGGTGGACGACGTGAAGGTGGCAGGGCGGATGTCGCCGGGGCGCCGCGAGCGAATTCACAAGGTACTCGCCCGGCGTGCCAGACCGAGTCGTTCCGACGAGGTGCGCATTACCCTGACCCAGGACCGGTTGGAAGAGATTTCGCGCATCGCTCACGTCAGACGGATGATCCCGCTCGTCGGCGGCATGGTCGTCGTCACGCTGGGCAACCGGCCTGAGGAAGCGAGTGTCTCGTCCGGCGCCGGCGAGGACCCGGAGTTCCGCAAGCGGGTCATCGCCGGCCGGCCGTTTGACTCGGACGACGAGAGATCGGTTTTGCTCTCGGAGATGTTCGCGTACCGGATGGGGCTGATCGACGACGCGGACCTGGACCAGATGATCGGCAAGCCCGTGCGGATCAAGCTTCGAGGCCAAGAAGATGGGCCGAGCTTCCATGTCGCGCTAACGGATCGGTCGAAAGCCAGCGGCAGCCGGGACGAGCATGCAGCGCTCGGCCAGCTTGCCTGGCAGATCCCAGGAGCGCTCGACAAATTTAGCCTGACCGCTGAGGAGAGTGCAGCTCTGCGGAAGGTAATCCGGCGCGAATCGGCGAAAGTTGAGCCGGTCGTCGTCGCTGATGATTTCCGGGTCGCCGGGATCTTCCGCGAGTTGACCGACGATGAGAGGAAGGACGCCTGGAGCTATTTTCCCGCCGACACGGACATTGTGCTGCCGCGGCGAACGGCGGTCGAGCTGATGCTGCGTGACCCGGCGCGTCGCGAGGAGGGTGTCGACCAGGCGGTGCTGTTTGTCGACGACGTGAGGAACGTCAAGGAGGTGATCAACAACGTCAAAGCGCTCGGCGTGCAGAGCCGGTCGATCGTCGATTTCGTCGAGCGACAGCGGCTGACTTACCTGCTCATCTTCGGCGGGATGACATGCGTGGCCGCGGTGGCCTTGCTCGTGTCGTCGCTCGGGATCGCCAACACGATGCTGATGAGCGTCCTTGAACGGCGGAGGGAGATCGGCATCATGAAGGCCGTCGGAGCGGCGGACTGGCATCTCCAGGCCCTGTATGTGATCGAGGGGGGGGTGATCGGCCTGATCGGCGGGTCGCTCGGCCTGGGTCTGGCCTGGTTGATCTCGTTGCCGGGCGACGCGTGGGTGCGTTCGATGGTCCGCCGCGACATGGACATCGACCTCTCGGGCTCGATCTTCGCCTTCCCGGGCTGGATCGGCGTGACGGTCCTCGTGTTCACCGTGGGCGTGACGATCGTCGCGGCGGTTTATCCCGCCCGGCGCGCGGCGAAGCTTGATCCTGTCTCGGCGCTGCGGCATGACTGATCCGGCTCACGGCAGCCGGATCAGACTGTTGTGGAAGAAGCCGGCGGATTCGGGGTTGCCGGGGTCGTGGCGGAAGGTCTCGCCATCGATGAGGAACTTGTACTCGTGCGACCCGGGGTCGAGCGCGATTGTCGTTGAATAGTTCCCCTGGGAGTCCGGACCGGTCATGGCGAGAGGGCGTTCCTTCCAGTTGGTGAAGGTGCCGACGAGGGCGACCGACTTCGCCGGCGCTTGAGGGCGGTAGTGGAAGGTGAGCTCGTACTGGCCGCTGGCGAGTCGCTTCGATGTGGGCATGCCGAGGGTGAGGTCCTGGTTGGCGAGGGCGAAGTTCAAGTATCCGACGTGCATTTCGTCGCGCGTTTGCTCACCGAAGGTGACGACGCGTCTGGGATCCGGGTTGTTCGGGTTCTCGGCCGAGTTGTCGAAGTGGGCTTCGGTGTGGAGGATTGTCCCTTCGGGCATCGGCTTGGGCTGGTCGAGGACGTAGAGGTTCTGCCAGTCGAACTCATATCGGGGTACGTCGAGGATGACCTCGCGGCGGCCGTCGGGGTATTCGGCGACGTACCTCATCGACTTGCCCCGCAGGTGCATGTGCGGCAGCAGTGAGAGGAGCAGCGAGGGCCGTGAGAACCGGAAATCGGCCAGCGAGACGTAGTCGGGCGCTCCGGGCGGGATCTGGAGGCGGAGGTTGAGCGCCATGCCCGACATCAGTTCTTTGTGGACTGTGGCGGGGTCGGCGAAAAGGAGACCGATGCGACTCCGGTCGACCTGCTTCGTTCCCCGGGGGGTGTAGTGGAGCTGGAGGACGATTTTTGATCCGGCCGGGATGCGCTTGGCCACCCCTTCGGGCATGACGCGGGCGGGCATGCCGGGTGCGTAGCCGGCGAGGAAGTCGCCGCCGGCCTCGTCGATCTTCTCGACACCGGGAGGCAGGACGTAGACGACGGCGTGGTGGACGACCGCTGGGTTCCCCGGCCGGACCTGCGAGGCTTTGACCCAGACGTCGTGCGTGATCTTGGGGTCGATCGTGACGAGCTCGTAAGGCATTGATCCCTCGGCGGGGATCTCTATCTCGCGGGGCATTTCCAGGACAACGTCGGGCCGGGGGATCTGCCATCCCTCAACGAATTTGGGCGGTGGGGGCAGGTCTGCCGGATTTCCTTCGGGCGAGCCGGCGGCGACCCAGTCGCGAATCGACTTCTTCTCGGCGGCGGACAGCCGGGCGTCGTTGGCGAACTTGCCGTGCTCGGGTGAGGCGTGCCAGGGGGGCATTCGACCCTCATCGACGACCTCGTCGATCATGCTCGACCAGCCGGCCGCCTGGCGGTAGTCGGTCAGGGAGAACGGGGCGATCTCGCCGGGGCGATGGCAGGTGACGCAGTGCGACTGGAGGATGCGAGCGACGTCTTTTGTGTACGTGACGGGGCTACTCTCGGCCGACTTCAAAACCCGGCCGATCTTGCAGCCGACTGCGTCCGTCCTCGGCGTCGCGACCGGCCGCCCGGCGAGGACCGCATCGAGGGCGTCGACCAGGTCGTGCCGGGTGGTCGAGGATCGATGGATGCCGATGGCGTACTGGTCGTCGATCCGGCCTCGGTAGACGACGGCCCTCGACACATCCAGGACGAAGACCTCGGGCGTGCGCTCGGCCCCGACTTGATCGGCCAGGCTGTTGCCGACGTCCTTCAATATCGGGAATGGCAGGGCATGTCTCTCGGCGAACCGACCGATTGCGACCGGCCCATCCTGCTGGTTCGAGTCGACGCCGAAGAAGGCGACACCTCGCTTCCCAAAATCGCGGGCAAGCTCGGCGAGAATAGGGGCATATGCCTCGGCGAGGGGACACTCGGTCCCGAGGAAGGCGAGGACAACCTTGCGGTCGCGGGCCTCGTCGAGCGTGTGCCAGGCTCCCCGGTGGTCCTGGAGTCGGAAACTGACCGGCGGTGACTTCGCTGGTTCGCCCAAGCTGAGCAGGTTGACCAGCGCCATGACTCCGACCAAACCGCTAGCGCCCATCGTTCGTCCCTCAATAATCCAAACCCGCTTCCGGAACCGCGGATTGATGATACCACAAGTGTCCGAGAGGTTCCACGGATCAGGGCTTGGTGACGATAGGGCGGAGGACGGAGGGCGGAGGATGGAGGGCAATTAGGACGGAGAGCCGTTACGCCTTGGGAGTCCAAGGAGCGGTTGCTCGTACGACGATCGCTGGGCCAGGAGCCAGAATTGAAGTATCACCGTTCGAAACGCGCCGGCAGACGTGCCGATGGAAAAGGTATCCGAGGTGCGCGCGACACGGTGGACGATCGAGGAGGACATTCAGTCGGCCAAGGGGGAATGCGGCCTCGACGAGTACGAGACCCGCGGCTGGGTCGGTTGGCATCATCATAAAGATCACCAGGGATTGGCCCCGGGGTGTGCGCTCAATGAGAGCACACGGATTCTGGATTGGAAGAATCAGAGCGCAGGATGATTTAGCGTTCTCATGGGTCTAATAAGCTGCACTAATGTATTCTTTCTTGCCCATACGACCATGCTCGTGTTAACGCCATGTTCTTTATGCGTCTCTGTCGGCCATCACAGCTTCGTCAGATGAGTTAATTATGCTGCTGTGCTCGCCGGTTGGGCCGAGTTTTGTCTGGATCCGGATCACGGGACGCCTGAAGCCTGGGTCGGCTCGATCGTATCGCGCCAGGCGTGGCGCTACGTTCGACGGCGATCCAGACGGAACGAGCGTCCGTTGCCCACCGAACTTGCCGCGGAGCTTCTCGATCACGAGCTGGGTCCGGAGGCCGAACTAGAGCAAATGCAGCAACATGAGCAATTCTGCGCACGCGTCACCCGGTTCGCCGGGAGATTGTCCCAACGCGACAGCAGTATACTTACGCGACGGTTCATCGACCTCAAGACCTCTGCGGCGATCGCACGCGAGTTGGGTGTCACACCGGGCTGCGTCCGCGACTTCCTGCACCGCGTTGCCCCAGAACTCCGAGCTTTCTTGCGCACGGCTGTCTGGGGGTCACTTGAAGTCAGCTACGTGAAAATGAAAAAGTTTTCCGGAATCATGAAACACTCGGCCTTTTTCGTGTCCGTATATATATAGAGATATCAGAGTTTTCTCGCTCGACGCACCGCGGAACGCGGCACACGCACCGCCCGGCGCACGACTGGTCCACTCCAGCCGAAATGCAATCGGGACGCAATCGTATCGACATCCCACGAGCGCCCACGCTCCCCGCGCCTGCCGGTGTGTAGAGCGCGTCGCAGCCGTCCCTAACGGCCATTGCCGCTAAAGCCGCATCGGACTCCATCGATGTCGCCAGTCGTAACCTCGCGCGGTTTTCCCGCGGCCTGCTTTTCTCGCTAAGAAGTAGGTCGGGAATAACTTCCTCGAACTGTCGCGACCGAGCCCTCAAGGGTGGGAGACCTTCGGTCAGACGGACGGCGGGGTCGGGAGACCCGCGCCGAACGCTGGCCGCCAGTTGGATCGCCGCGCCCTATGCACTGGGCTTCCTTGTCTCGCTAAGACCAATGGAGCGACGCCCATGAACCTGCAGCAACACCGGCAAAAAGATCCGAGTAATTAGCGCGCCCGAGCACGGCGAGTGCCGCGGCCTGCTGAGAAACCGGAGACAGACTCCCTCGGGCACGCCTCGACCGACGTCATTTTTGATCCCCTCGGCAACGTCACGACGTTCCACTACTCCATGGCGGATTTCCCTCAGGCGCACCGTACTAGCCGACGCGTTGACCAAACGAACGCCAAACGCAGCCAACGTCTCCAGCACCGTCGTGGTTCAGTCCAGCCGACATGCGACCAGGAGGCAACCGTATCGGCATGTGACGAGCGCCAACGCTCCCCGCACCTGCCGGTGGCTAGAACGCGCCGCAGCCGTCCCTAACAGCCATTGGCTCCGCTGGCCCATCGGATTCCACCGATGCTGCCATTCGCAACTGCGCTGTACGCCCTCGACTTCCTCGTCTCGCTAAGACCAATGGAGTGACGTCCATGGAATCGCACCATAAAGAGCAGAACGAACCGATGAGGCCGCGCGGACGAGTCCAACGTCTGTCACGGCATTCCGCCCAGCAACCGCGGGCGGATCGACCTCCGGATGCGGTGATCGAGTACGCGTTCGACGCATACCCGGGGATCACGACGATCCCGGGCCCCGTGAGACAGACTCCTGAAGTGCGCCGCGCCGCTCGACGCCGTCATCAAACGCCGGGCAAACCCGGCGATGGTTCCAGAAGGCGTCCGTCGGCCTGATCACGCAGTGTCGTCCAACACCGCGGCCGAGTACCCAAGCGATCGCACGGTCCGGGGCGGACGACTTGCAAGATTCCGCCGGTGCCGCCGGCGTCCTGTTGCTTGACAACTTGCCTCGGTCGCGTTTTTCGTCCTCGACCCGATTGCTCAATTTCGATCGTTCGCATCGCGTCTTCATACATCCTGATCCGGCCCCAACGCCGGGAACGACACGCGCAGGGCAATGCCCCAGCGCCTATTTCAGGGAGCGCGCCATGAGTTTCTTTCGCCTGCACCTTAGCTTCACCGAGCGCCGTCGCCGCCGGCTGGCCAAGAAGGTCGATCGCCTCGATCGTCTCGAATCGAGGACGACGATCACCGAGCCGATCAGCTTCACGGGGCTGGCAATCAGCGCGATCAGCCCGTTGGTGCGCCTTGGAATCATCAGCCGCTCCGGCGCAGCCAACGCGATTAACCCGGTCGCGCGAGCCGACGAAACCGCGAAGAAGGCGGGCGGTGCCGGCCCCAAGCCGTACGCGATCCCAGCGCACCTGTTCAAGTCGATCGATGCACTCGCCCTGGGTCAGCACACTGGCGCGGGCTCGACGGGAACGGCGTCGATCACGGGTTCGTCTGCCCCCCACGACAGCGACTCGTCGAACGACTGGCTCACGTTGAATGCGAAGCCGTCCACCGATGCAGGCTCGACCGGTATCTCGACGCCCTGGCGTCCGGCCAAGGGACCGGGCGGCGGGCCAGCCCAGGCGCCCCGCGGCGGAACCAGCGCTGCACGAGGCATCCAGCCGGCCGCCCGAGGCACGATCACGCCGCTGCGCTTGCCGCCATCCACTCCAGCCGCCAGTGGCGCTTCAGCGGCCCTCCTCGCCGCCGTCGCCGGCGCCAGCAGCACCGACACTCAACCCGGCGTTGCCGGCGCCATACCCGTTCCCAAGATCTCGCTCGCCCACGCCGGCGCCGGCGCTGCTTCCGGCGCGAGCAACCAGGGCGGCGGTGGCGTGACGTTAGGCGCGGATGCCGATCCGGGACCAACCCCGTCTGGCGGCAGCACTCCGCTCCCTGGCTCAACGCCCGACCTGGTGACCGGGAATGCCTCACCGATGACCGAGGGTGAGGATGTGTCGGAGCCGTTCCAGGTTTACGTGCTCGATAATCAAGCAGGTGTCGTCCTGTACCCGAATGTCGACCAGCTTGCCACGCTCGACGGCTGGATGGACTTGAAGGCGCAGGTTCAGGGTGCCTCTGTATCGTCGTACAGTTGGAATACAACGAATTTGCCGGCGACCTCCATCTCGGGCACCAGCACAGACCAGCTCAATTTCCGCTGGGATAACACCAACGAATCCGGAATCGGATACGTTACTTCCGTCACGCTATCGGTCACTGACACCAGTTCCCAAACGCTAACATACACTTATAGCAGCATAGCCGCAACCAAAGGATTCACTGGGCTCGAGCGGCGTCTCGCCGCGTGAGGGACGTCCTGACCCGGAGCCCGCGGCATCGTGCCGCGGAGGTTTGACGCATTGGTGCCAATCCCGGAGCTGCGGCCTAGGCCAGCTTCGCGATGTGGGGAGCAAGGCCGGGCACTCGGGCTCGGCCTTGGCTCCGGTCTTGGCCCCTGGGTCGGCGCTCGGGGTGCTCCTCAGCAGAGCCCTATCCTCCGTCCAGGCCAATGGCGATTGTCGCTGCGCCTTGGCTCGGCGCCAATCGCCCGTTGAAGTTGTCTCGCTTGGGCAAACCCGGTCGCGTCCCGCGATGCGTAGCTGCCGGGCTCATCTCCGGCGCCTGCCCACTTGGTTTTTGGCCCAGACCAAGTAAAACGGTGTTGCCCCTCGCTGGGATCACGGACACTGGCCCAGCCTGCGAGGGCTAGCCATACCAGCAGCAAGGAACAACACCGTGAACTCATTTGTCGCCAAGCATCGATCGGAAATCAACGGGGTTCTCGAATGTTTTGACCGCGTGATCTTGCGCGGCCATCTTCCCATCGCCGGCGTGGGATACTTTGCGACCTGGCTCTTCTCCAAGCAGATCGCTCTCAATATGAGGGAGCTCTCGGACGGTTGGTGGAACTTCAAGCACGCCGCACCGTGGTTTGCCGAGACCTTAAAGGCACACGCTCGCGAATTGGCTGAGAAGGCGGGCCGCACCTACCGTCATCTATCGCGGCCGGAGCCGATGGAGGAGAACGCTCGCCAACTGGCCCAGCGAGACGGCATCACCGAGGGCCTCGTATGCGTCTATGGGGCGATGGAAACCTGCCGTACTTTCCGCGTGCACTATAGCGACGACGGTCCCAAGGTACGTTCGGACCAACGCGTCTGTTTGGTCATCTACTTCTACTGGATAGACCGCGAATTTGGCTTGATGCACGTGAAGCTCCAAACTTGGTTTCCCTTCACGGTGCAAGTATATGTCAACGGCCACGAATGGCTGGCGCGGAAGCTCACCGCTCGCGGGATCGCCTTCGAGAAACACGACAACGCGTTCGTGGAACTGGCTGATGTCGAGAAGGCCAACGAGTGCGCACGGAGCTTCTGGCGGCGCGATTGGCCTAGACTGCTCGATCGCCTGGCCGGCCGGGTCAATCTCCTGCTCAAGGACTGGCTAGCCGGGCAAAACTACTACTGGGTGATCGACCAGGCCGAGTTCTCAACGGATGTGCTTTTTGCCAACAAGACGGCGCTGTCATCATTGCGCCGTGGTCTGTACGAGCACGCAGTTCATTGTTTTGGCGCGGATCAGATGATGACGTTTTTGGGACGGAAGTACCGTGCGACGTTCAAGGGGGAAGTCCGAACGCACTGGCGGCGACGCGAGCCGGGTGCGGCCGTCAAGCATTGGGTCAAGAGCAACGCCATCAAGATGTACGACAAGTCGGGCCGGGTGTTGCGGATCGAGACAGTGATCAACGATCCCAAAGAATTCTTCGTGCACCGACCCCGGCTCAAGAATGATGGAAGCAAGGTCGTCGGTTGGTTTGAGATGAATAAGGGTGTGGCCAATATGTACCGGTACGCGCAGGTTAGCCAGCGGGCTAACGATCGTTATCTGGAGGGGCTCGCGGTCGTAAATGACGTGGGCGTCGGCCAGAGGGAATTAGACTCGAGATGCGCGCCGGTATCTTTTCAAGGGCGGAAACGTCGCGGCTTGCAGCCGCTTTCACGCGACGATCAGGCCCTGTTTCAAGCCGTGCTGCGTGGTGAACACGCCGTGCGCGGCTTCCGCAGCGGTGAGGTGGCCGAACGGTTGTACGGTTCCAGACCAAAAGATGAAGTGGAACGGCGCAGGCGGTCCGGGCGGGTGAGTCGCCGGATCAGCCTGCTGCGTGCCCACGGCTTGGTTGCGAAATATCCGCGCTCGAGGCGTTACCGGGTCACGCATGCTGGCCAGCGTTTCATGAGCACGGCGATTGATGTTCGCACTAAACTGTTTGCGCGGGAATTTGGTCGAGCGGAGTAGTGCGTCCCGTCACCCTCGCGCAAAGCCTTTTGCGCGCCCACCGTTGCTGCCGCGCTACGCGTGCGCGCCGAGATTATTTGCGCGACAAGTGATTATCTGAAACCCGTATCATTGTATAACGCGCTGGATCAGCGGATCGGCATTGACGACAGCGGCGGCGGCCAGACCTGGACCGTCTACAACGGGACAGATCCGGACGCGTTGCCGTATGCGGATTTCAACGGATCGGGCACCCTGCTGACGCGCTATTTCGTCCGGGCCGGGGATGGTCACCGGCGCGGTCGTCGATGAATTGCTCGTCCGAACCAGTTCGGGCGGCACGTCGGCGTGGTACTTGACCGTAAGCGTTCGAGATCACCAGGGGCGCGCGCCGCAACGCCGGGCGCCCGCATCCTCAGCCAACCGAGGACTCTCACCAATGCCAGCTCGCGCCGCATGGACCCGCCCGCCCGCCGTCGACTTGCCGGGCTCTGCTCGTTCTCGCAGCAAGCGTCCGAGTTCGCCGCACATGCACGCCGTAGTCCGCGCCGCCCACGAGGTGCTAGCAGCTACTTGGCCTCTCAGGCAACATCGCCCCGCCGTGCGTCAGTTCGACTGGCGTCGGCTCGCGCGGCGTTGATCCCGGCGCCGCGCCTTCTCTCGAGACTCTTCAAGACGGTGGTTCAGCACATGCTCAGGGTGCGCCGCCGCCCACCGGTCCGGAAGCAACTTCGCCAGTGACTCCGGACTCACCTCCACCGAGAGCTGCAGAATCACATCGTGCAGGTACGCCCAAGGCTCAATGCGATGCCGCTTCGCCCCCGCAATGATCGTGGACAGCATCGCCGCACGCGGCCCCGCCTCAACACTCCCCAGGAACATCCAGTTCTTCCGACCGATCGCTTGGTCTCGTACACGTCGCTCCGACGTGTTGTTGTCGATCGTCAGTCGCCCGTCCTCTGTGTATCGGCACAGCGCCCGCCATTGATTCAACGCATAGGTCACCGCCTGCGCTAACGCCGACTTCGGCAAGAGCTTCACTGACAGCCGATTCAATTCGTCATTTATCCGATCCAGGATCGGTACCGCTTCCGTTTGACGCAGCACGCGTCGCGCATCATTGTCGAGCGGGCGAGCCCGATCCTCGATTTCATAGAGCCGAAGAATCATCTGGATGATCAACGAGGCCTCAGCGGGTGACGACGATCTCGCCTCGTAGAACTTGCGACGCGCATGTGCCCAGCAGGCCACTTCGAGAATCTGACCACCAGAGCCCACGTAAATTGCGTCATACCCGCTGAAGGCATCGGCCTGCAGATAGCCAGCAAATCCCTCCAGAAACCGAGACGGACCCTCACGCTTGCGATCCTCTGTGAAGTCGTACACGTCATAGGGCAACGAGCTCGGACCAATGTAAACCCAAAACCGCCCCTTGCGGCTTCGAGGTTCATCGTCGTGCAAGACCGTCACAAACGTGTCATCGGTCCAGATCACCGGCGCCGTCAGTACCAATTCCTTTTGGAGCTGATACAGCGGTCTGACCAAGTCAGCAACATAGCGGACCCAGTCACACAGTGTGCTCCGCGGCAGATAGAGGCCGTAACGAGTCGAGACGTCCTCGAAGCGATAGAGCGGCTGATGCTCCGCGAACTTGGATACGACCACCTCAGCGAGCACGCCCGCTCCCGCAATGCAGCCGCTCACGGGACGCTGAGGCGCCTCGGGAGACACGACACTGTCTCGACAGCCTGAGCAGGCATACTTGGGTAACACATGTACGTGAAGCTCGAAACGCGCCGGGACGAACTGGAGCACGCGTGCCTCGTCCTCGCCGATGCACGTCTTCGCTGCTCCGCACTGATCACAGACCTTGTCGGCCTCTGGCAGATCATGCTCGATGCGGACCTGTGGCAGCCGATCGTAATCGGGCTTGCGCGACTGCCGCCGTCTCGCCGGCATTTTGGGCTCAGGAACTGGCGGCTCGGGCGGCAAGGCAACACCTTCGATTGCCTCGGCGTCGAATAACCGGCCTTGTCCCGGAGCATCCACGTACCGTTCCCGTCGCGGGCCGAAGACGTAGCGGCGATAGAGCTCGATCTGCTGGCGTAATTCTTGGACGAGTTGATCGTGTTCTTGGACGGTATGGTCGTGCAACTTCGCGGCTTCGTCGAGTGCGGCTTGGAGGTCTTCGACCTGCTGAGCGAGGCGGCTCAGCAGGTCGTGACATTGCTGCGGATCAGTCGGCCATGACTCGAGAGTGATCATGGCAGAGATTATAGCGCCAACATACGACGTTACAAGAGGGAACCAACCGATTTTCCGGCATGGGGCGTCGGAGGCTGGTATCGCCTGCGTTGGCGGGCCGATCTGAGGTCAATGCCGGAGAGAATCAGCGTCAATTGGGTCGGGCTCATTTCCACCGATATGGCACCGTGCGCGACCGCGGGAAGCTGGAACGAGCCTTTCTCAAGTCGCTTGTACCAAATCGCCAGACCATCGCGATCCCAGTAGAGAATCTTGAGGCGATCGCGGCGTCGATTGACGAACAAGAACAGGTGGCCGGACGTTGGGTCTTGAGCAAAGGCGGTGGTCACCAGGCCGGAGAGTGCGTCGAAGCCTTTGCGAAGATCGGTTGCTGGTGTGTGAAGAAACACGCGGACGGCATGAGGGAGGCTGATCATTGAGAGCCTCCTGACTCGGTCTTGGCTGCTGCGATAGTCCGAATGATCCGGCAGGCCAGGCGGGGGCTTGTTGTGG
>CAVXHV010000008.1:0-305470 GCA_963761445.1 uncultured Planctomycetota bacterium
GAGGAAGCCCTTCATCGAGTCGGAAAAGATGCCAAGCGATTTTTGGCAGTCATTAATGAAGGACTCGAAGCTGAAACAGCTCGCCAAGCGAAAGCCGATCCTAGCATTCCTTGGTTGCAAGAAAATGATGAAGGCGAAAAAGCTGCTTGGACTGGAACCTCGCCGACACAAAAGCTGTTAATGGATTGGTTCTGAATTTGGCCAAATCTGTTTTCGGTTATGTCAAGGATGCGACTCCGGAAACCAAGCGAGCTGCAAAGGATTCCGCGATGGAGATGGTTAAGAACACTCCCGCAATTGTGGAGGGTTTGAAAAAGAACGCGGCCGCCTAAATTGTGATTGGCTCGGGGTGACTAAGAGCCATACAATTAATTTAAATCTTTAAGGAATTATTAAAATGACTCCAATTATTTTTTGCATGATTTGTTCCGGCCAGTGGGAAAAAGAAGATGGCCGGCTTCAGAATGTCTTATTCGCACTTTCCACTGAAGGTAAGGTTTACAAGTTTGTCGGCGCTGGCTGGAAAGAATTACCCAATGAAGTTTTTTCTTGACATCTTTCTTGGTTTGTGGTAGGATTAATTTATGGAAATATACTTTCAAATGAATTGTCACCATGATCCTTCCGCCATTCGCGATAACCTTTGCTGTGATTGTATCATTGAGCAATTGTATCATCACGAGATTCGCTCGATTCGCAGTATCATGCGGGATGGATTGATAAACGTTTGGCGCGAGCCAGCCGTTTTCTTTTGCCTATTAGTCTACTTGTTCTATAGGACAAATATATTAAAGGCGTACCGGTACTCCCCCAATCAGGTACCGGTACTGTCAATGGCGAGCGCCTACACTTCTTTATATCCATCAAATATCCATCACTTTTGAAAAATCAAAATAATGGAAAAAATAATCCGCAAAAAAGAAGATATAGTAAGGAGTATTCAAGTAGATTATTGGTTATGGGATTATACGAGATGGAGAATAAATTTTAGGGAAAAACGAAGGCGCTTAGAAAATCCTGAAAAAATAAAATTAAAATATCGTTTGGCAATGAGAAGATGGCGGAAACGGAGACGATCGGAATCGCGAGAGAAATTAATTAAGATGGTTTATTGGCATGAAGTAAATCATCCCGAGATTCCATTAAGGGCATACGATGCTTAAAAAAGAAACTCATGGTACTATTCAATGTTATCAACAGGGCCTATGTCGGTGTGAGAAATGTATCGAAGCTAAGAGATTAGATAATAAAAAATATTATAATAAAGAAAAACAGCGACTTAGGATGAGAAAATTTCGAAGTAGCAGGTTAAATCCCTTGTAACCTGTTGAAAAGATTGATAAAACTGATTTGACACTCCCGCGCGGAATGAGATAATGGCTCTTAAAATGGTTTCCGTTACCAAAACGAAAGAACAAGTGTATGCGGAAAATCGTCTTAAAAACTCTCCTTTAAAAACTTCAAAAAAATATTCTAAGGAATCTCATGCCCCTTCTACAAGTAAATCAGATAAAAAACGTACTTAAAGAATCAGGAATCTCATCAAAAGATGACATTAAATCTATCCTCGCGCGGGAGGCGTTGGGGCCTGATGATTTAATAAGTGAACTTGGATCGGTAGTGAGGGGTGCGGATTCTTCAGCAATGAAATTAAAGGGAATTGAAACTGCGCTGAAACTTAATGGATTGTTACGCAACGATTCCGATGGCGCGGTAGCCCCTATTGTCAATATTATTATTCATGATTCTGAATTTTCACAGGGTATAAACCCAATCCTACTTACAAGGGAATCCTAATGTCCTCACCTACATCTGTATTATCTGGTATTAATGATGCGCCTAAAGTACCTGAACTAGCTAAACAAGCAAATTTCAAACCTTCTGAAGTTGTGGAAAAGTTATTGAATGGTCTCTACACTCTCTATTACCGCCAGGGTAATAACCCTCATCCAATGCAAAAGAATTTCTTCAGTACTGGCAAAGATCTACGCGAAACCGTAGACATTGCTAAAAAGCATTGTGAAAATATGGGAATTCGATTCATTCGTGTTTCGCCATTTCTAAGTAATATCCGCGCGGATGAACGGATGCATAACGGAACCAAAGACGATCAAGAATAATGGGATATATTTATATTCAATCGACGGGTGAATTTCTCCTTAATGGTGAGGTTCTAGCCACTGGTTATAGTGGTATTGGTGCTGGAAAGAATAATCCTGAGATGGAAGGAATAGTAGATGTAGGTCCTATTCCTCAAGGGACTTTCCGAATAACTGCTATCTGGAATTCATCAACGCTTGGTCCAATTGCATGCGAATTAGAAGCCGATGCGGGAACTAATACATTTGGACGTTCTGGATTCTTTATTCATGGTGATTCTTGCCAACATCCAGGATTAGCATCACATGGATGTATTATTCTTCCACCTAAAGTTAGAGCAAATCTAAAAGTTAATGACGCCATCTCCGTGATAGGTGTTCCACCTAAACCAATTGACATTTCAGTTGGTGATCAAATTCAATTTAAGGAAAAAATTTCATGATGACAATAGTGAATGCTCCAAATCCAATAGATAACTGTTTTGTTGGACAAGCATGGAATCTTCTGGCGGTAGCCCAGGGACAAAAACTTATTAATGGTATATTATATGTATGTGTAAATCCTGGTGATGGTGTTTGGCAAATGCTACCATCTAGTGAATGGGGAGCTAATAACCTTAATCCTCTTTATGGTTCTTTCTTTGTAACATTTGGTAAACCACCTACTTCACTTGCTTGGGGAAATTACTACCAAGTTGGAGAACTTTTATTTTACATGAAAAATCAAGGTTTGACTTTAGCACAGATTGGAGTTGCTAATAATGTTTAGGCGATCATTTTTAAAAGGATTAGTCACCGCGCCGCTTTTTAGCTTAGTTGGGTGCAATGGAAGTGTAGATGCGTCAGAACTATTAAATCTTATTGTTATCGCTGCTGATGCTGCTTTGTCAGGATTATCGGGAGTCGTTATTCCATCGGCACTCGCAACACTAATTACAACCTATCTTGGGGAAGTTAACACATTTGTTAATTTTGCTATCACTGAAACCGAATCAATGGATACCGCCCAGGATAAAATCTCCAAGATTATTTCAGAAGCTACGATGTTTGCGACACCCAACCTTAATGGTGTTCCCTTGGTAATTGCAAACCTTGTGAAAGCTGTTGCATCAGCAATTGCATCCTACTTGGATAATCTCAAAACAGTTTCTACAATCCTAGTGAATAGTAAGTACGCTCAAGCATTTGCTGGTGGAAAGAAGTTGAAGATTGATAAAAAGAAGCTTGAGGATGTGAGAAAGAAAAATGCAGCATTGAAAGCAAAACTTGGGAAATGAATACCAACGTTCTTCTAATTCTACAAACAGTTCTAATCTTTGGACAAGCAATCAATGCTGGACTTACTGGGCTTTCTCAAAATAGTAAGATAGTACTGGCAGCAGGTATTGGCGCATTGCAATTTCTTATACAGCATATTGGTAATCAAACGACTCCAGTAGGAAAATAAAGATGCCTAGTGTTTCCGCCGCGCAACAAATTGCAATGGCAATCGCGAAGCATGATCCAAAGAAATTATTCAAACGGAATAAGGGGCTATTGAAAATGTCCCATGGACAGTTATATGATTTTGCAAAAACTAAAAGATCCAAGCTCCCTTACAAAGTCGATAATAAAAAATAACGGTTCTGCTCTGTTGCCTGCACGATTACGGCCGGGCGGAATCAAATTTCGTATGCCTAAGATTCAAGGTCCTAAATTGAGGATCAAACTTCAGAACAATGGAAGGATTAATTTCTAATGGCACTTGCTGAAAAAATTCATGCTGGTTTGATGAAACATTCTGAAAAAGAAAAAAGTAAGGCTTCAAAGAAGAAGGGATCGAAAAGAGAGGTTTCTCATTTTCGTGTTGAACCTGCTGAAGGTGGTCACATGGTTGAGACTCACTTCAAAGGTAAAGGGGGTGGAATGGGTTATGAAGAACCTCATAAATCTATCCATAAAACTATGGGTGGTGTCGCAAAGCACATGAAAGAAATGTGTTCGTGCGGAAACTGTGATGAAGCAGATACTGGCGTTGTTACCGTCTGTTCATGTACCGCGGCGACCTGACCCAGGAATTGAACTGGTGTCGCCCGCACGGCGCAGTCATCATCGGTGCCTTTGTGAATGGCATCAACGCCTACATCGGTGAAACCGAGAAGAACCCGGCGCTGCTCACGTCGGAATTCAGGATGCTCGGCATCAAGCCCGGCGAATCGAAACCGGCGGTGGTCATCTCGCGATTCAACGGATTGCTCGGCAACGTCGACCAAGAGATGAACATGGCGCTCGCGGTCAAAGCGATTGGCGCTGAAAAAGTGAAAGATATCGATTACTTCCAGCCAGCGAACGCCCTTGCGGAATTGCGCCATGGCCAGACTGTACGAACCGTGGCAACAGCACGCGGATAGTGCGATCAGGATGGACTTGATTCGGTTGATCGCCAAAAAGCAGTCGCGCGGGGTCGATACGGTGCGGCAGGCACTTGACGGCTATCTCAATGAGATGAATTCGGCGAAGCTGTTGGGTTTGGCGGAGGAACTGCTCGTTGCCCGTCAGATTGACGCGGCCTTGCGGCAAGCGGGAGAGCTTCCGCCTCCCGTTTTGGAGGCGGCGACATGAGCGTCACCACATTGCAACTGACGGCCCACGACCCGATCATCGCGCGCGATGGGCGTCCTTTTGGAATCGGCCAGGGCAACCGCATGCGCGGCCTTAGCTGGCCATTGCCGTCTGTAGTAGCCGGGTCCTTCCGCACGGCGCTCGTGAAGGCGAATGCGGCGCTCGATTTCACGAGAAACACGCCGCTCGACGTGCTTCGCGTTGAGGTGGCCGGCCTGTTTCCGAGGGTCGGCCAGGAGTTGTATCTGCCCGCGCCGAGCGACGCCGTCGCCGAGCCGACCGAGGACGGCAGGGCGGTCAAGGCAGTACATCGTCTGACCCCGCAACCGAGTTTCACCGGGTGCGACTTCCCCGACGGTTTGCCCCTACACCCCGTAATGCTCACTGAAGATCAAGCCGAGGAAGATTTCAAGCCGAAGCCAATTCCAGCGTGGTGGCCGGCCCGAGAGATTGCCAAATGGCTTGTTGGCGAGCCGGTGGCATTCGATCGGGAATTCCTCAATGCCGGGCTCCAAGAAATCCGCGATCACGTCTGTCTCGACGCTGACAGGGGAGCGGCCGCGGAAGGCCAAATCTTCTCCACGGCAGGATTGAACGTGGCACAGTTGCCTCGACATGGCGTGAAGTCGGATGACCAGAAACTCCCATTGGGCGACCGGTTCGCCGAGATTACGCTTTCGGCTCGGGTAACGATCGCGGAGCGAGCGTTCCAGCACGTGGACAAACTCAGCACCTGGCACCCGCTGGGCGGCGAGCGACGCCTTGTTCACTGGCAACGCGACGATTCAGTGGCCGTCTGGAAGTGCTCAGAAACCGTTAAATCGGCGCTTCAAAACGCGAGCAGAATTCGCATGGTGCTTGCCACGCCGGCCATCTTCGAGCACGGCTGGCGGCCGGGCTGGTTGGACGGAACCACGCTGATCGGCAAGCCGCTGGGCGATGGGCCGACGCTTAAGCTGGTGGGTGTCTGCATCGCGCGCTGGCGTGCGGTTTCTGGCTGGGCTTATGCACCGCACGCCGAGGAAGACGGCCGCCGCCGCGTCGTTCCTCAGGATCGACCTGGCCCAAAAGCGATTCGCGGAATGGTGCCGGCCGGCGGCGTTTACTTCTTCGAGAAAGTCGATGGTGATTCGCGCATCCTGGCCACTAACGGCTGGCTAAAGCCTGTTAGCGACGCACCTCACGACTGCCGCGACGGCTTCGGACTATCCCTTTGGGGAACCTGGTAGGCACGAGTACATCACGGGAACTTATCATGATGGGTACGCGGATTTACTGGCTTCATGCCCTCAGTCCCACCCATGCCGGGATCGGCCGGGGCGTTGGATACATCGACCTTCCGATCGACCGCGACGGCGTGACAGGCTGGCCGATCATCCGGGGATCGTCGTTCAAGGGGGTCTGGCGCGATTGGGCTGTTCAACAGAAACTGGCGAACGTCCAGCAGGCTTTCGGCCGCGCCGATCAGGAAGGCGAATCAGCGAACTCTGGTGCGCTGATCCCAACGGATGCGCATCTTGTCTGTCTGCCGGTTCGGAGCTTCCGCGGCACCTTCGCCTGGACCACGTCAGCGCTGTGCTTGCACACGCTGAGGCGGACGCTCGACCTGGCCGGCGTGCCTGATCTCCCCGAGGCCGCTTCGAGTCTGGCAGACACGAACGCCCACCATTTCGACGAGGGCAACACGAAGACAGCGCTCACGGAAGAGAAGCGTGTCTATCTTGAAGACCTGGATTTCGATGCAAGACCATGTGGGATCGCGACGGCGTGGGCCGCGAAAATCGCCGCCTGGGTATTCCCCGACGACAGCGCCTGGCAAGAGCAATTCAAGAGGCGGTTCGTCGTGCTGCCTGACAGCGCTTTCGACTTCCTCTGCGAGACCGGGACCGAGGTGCATACGCGCGTGAGGATCGACGACGAGTTGAAAGTCGTGGCGAAAGGGGCATTGTGGACCGAGGAATCGATACCGGCCGAGACAATCCTATCCGGCGTCGTCCAATGCGATCGGGTTTTCGGGCGTGACGGCGAAGACATCACTCCGACAGGGCTGCTCGATCGGTTCGCCAAAGACCCGCTCACGCTCCAGATCGGCGGCAAAGCGACCGTCGGCCGCGGGCAAGTCCGCTGCGTCTTCACGGAGGCGCAGGCATGAGCGTTCACACTCGAAGTCAGAAGCTCGCGCAAGCCGCCTATGCGAGAATCGCCTTGCACACCAACAGCGGGCGGAAGAATCCAGATAAGGAGTACGTCAGTTTCGCCAAGAAGTTTCCGGCTCTAATCCACACTTGCGGCTTGGCCCAGGCGGTGGCGTTTGCCCTTGCCAAGAAGCACACGGATTATATTGCCGATTTGACAGAAGTTCTGAGGGCTGCCGATCATTCCGAGATGACGGGCCAAGACCCGCTCGATCGCCATGCGCGGACACAACAGTTGACCGGCTACCTTCGCCTCAGCCGAGACGCCATCAACGCCGCGAGCTGGCTGAAGAGATACGTAGAGGCCGCGACGCCGGACGATACGATGGAGGCCGAATCGTGAACGCTATCCGCGACCAGCTCCTCCCGTTGATGCCAAACCGTGGCAAATACGATTCGCATCCGGGACTGTTGCTCCAGCGCTATCTGCACGAATCGGCCGCAGGCGATCAGGGAAAGTCCGAACACAAGCGACAGATACTCGATGCCGCGATCAGGTCCGCGAGCAACGGTGATCTCCGCGGCCTCTACGAGGCGGCGTTCGCCCGCTGGTCGGCGTCTATTCCGAAGGATCCCGCGCCGATTGACCTCACAACTCAGGGCCGCCTCATCGTCGGCCTCGGTTCGGAAAACGTTATCGAAACCGGCATTCGCCTCCATCACACTTACGGGATGCCGATCATTCCCGGGTCGGCGCTCAAAGGGCTGGCCGCCCACTTTTGCGATCAGGTCTGGGGGCCAGCGGAGGAAGGATTCAGGAAAGGCAGAATTTATCATCAACTGCTTTTCGGTACGACCGACGACAGTGGCTGCATTACCTTCCACGACGCGTGGCTGACGCCCAAGTCACCGGAGCCATTGAGATTGGACGTGATGACGCCTCACCACCCGAAATGGCTGGACGGTTCCGTCGCACCGACCGATTTCGACAGTCCGATCCCGATCCCGTTCTTATCGGTGACGGGGGATTTTCGCGTCGCGGTGTCCTGGCACGGGCCCACGAGCAACAAGGCCAAGAATTGGTCGAATTTGGCTCTCTCGCTCCTTCGTGATGCCCTCGAGGAGTGGGGAATTGGCGGAAAGACGACAAGCGGCTACGGGCGGCTCATCCTTCCTCCGCCCCCGCCTCCACCGCCGCCGCCGAAGAAGCGAGCCTCCGGAGCAAAGGCCAAGGTGCACATCATCGCCTCACGGCCCAAGGGCGGCTTCGAGGTTCAGGATATCGAGCCGGGACGTGCTCCAGGATCTCTCACAGTTGGCACCCCGACCTCGGGCATCGACACGAACCCTGGCGCCATCGTGGATGTCTTGGTTCATGTCGACGAGCCAAAAAGGCCGCAGTACAAGTGGCCACAGCCATCAAAGAAGTAGTGGGACAATCGATGAAGGTTCTATTCTGCCTCCTTTCCGACCAGCACGTGCCGAACCTGCTCTCGGTGCATCACTACAAGCCTGATCAACTCGTATTGCTCGAGTCGGATCACATGAAGAAACGTGAAGTGGCAAGCCATTTTTTGAAGGCGCTCAAACACGGCGATCTGGATTATGGCTCGCGACACCATATCGAGCCGCTCGCCGCCGAGGACAACCTCACCGCTGTGCGGCAGGCATTGCAGCGAGCCTACGGCAAGTTCCCCTCCGCTGAATGGATCGCCAATCTCACTGGCGGCACCAAGCCCATGAGCATCGCGACCCACGAGTTTTTCAAGGCCCTTGGCGGCAACTTGATCTATACCAATGTGGTGCGGCCCGCATCTCTGGTCGACATCGAGAGCGGCGAAACGCAAGAGTGCAGCCACAGGCTTTCGATCAAGGAGTTCCTCGCGGGTTACGGCTTCGAGTCAAGGAAAGCGGACGACAAGATGGCAGAGGCGGAACGCCGCGCGAATGAATGGGAACGCTCCGCCAAACTCCTGGCGCAAAACGCAACCGATCACGAGATTCTGTCACTCAACGATGACGAGCGACAAAAAGCACGCGAAAAGGGCGTCGAGTTATCAGTGGAGAAGTTTCGTTTTCCAGGTGAAGCGAAAGACGAACTTCGAAAGATCTGGCTCGACAGCGTGCCGACCAGAAAACTGACCAAGTATGAGGTCGAATTCCTCACAGGCGGTTGGTTGGAGGTGTTCTTCTGGACTCTTCTGGTGAGGCATTCTGACTCGCTCGGAATTTGGGACGTCCGACTCGGCTTGGAAGTCGGTCGATGCGGCGACCCATCGGGTAACGACTTCGACGTGGCGTTCATGCATAATCACGGATTGTCGATGATCGAATGCAAGTCCGGATCACAAGACCATGATCCCGGTGCGGATATCCTTTACAAGATCGAAGCGGTCACTCGCCAGTTCCGTGCCTTGCGGGTCCGATCGTTTCTGGCGACGACCGCAACGAATTTGCTTGGCAAGCAGGACAAGGTGAAGGAATCACTCCAGGTGCGAGCCGACATCTACCAGTGCCGAATCTTGATCAGCGATCGGATACGCGAGCTGGCCTTGCGTGCGGACGACGCCGAAACGGTTCGCGAGGTTATTCTGGATGGACCCAAATCGTAGCAGGCGGTGACCATGAACGATCTCGTGTTCTACTCCATCGGCGTCAATCAGCCAATCACTCCCGCCGAACCGCTGCCGCCCCTGCCGGAGATTCCCCGTGGGGTACTGGTTGTCATCGAAGGCCGCGCCCCAGTCTGGCGTTACGGCATGGCATTTCACCGCCTGCACGGATCGCCGGCCGGAGCGATTGCCGTTTACGACCCCCGGCTCGGTGCTGTCGTCGTCGCATCGCACCACCCTGATTGGCGCGAAGGCCAAGTGATTGATATCGATTTCCGTCCCCGATAGACCTAGTTGCCAGGAATTCCCGGGGTTCACACCTATCTTCAATCGAGTTCCCCACGCCTTCCCGTCACGGCGTCCCATCAGTCCAGCCAATTCTCAACTCGCAGGCCTGGCACTCTTTCGAAGTCGGCTCGGTTGGCGGACAAGAGAAGTGCGTGGTTGACCAGAGCCGTCGCGGCGATTTTCAGATCCCGCGAGCCGATACGAAGCTTCCGCCGGCGGAGAGCGTCAAATTGGCGCGCCGCAGCCTCATCGAACGGCACGATCTCAAATTCCTCGTAGAACTCGAACAGCAATGCCAGCTCGCGATAACCGACCACTTGCCGTAGCGCCGATTTCTCCTTGGCGATTACGGCCAGCCAGCCGCGCATCCGTTCCTCGACCGTGACAATGGCCACACCAATGACTTCGGAAGCCGATACCGCATTGAGTCGATCAATCATGCGACCGCCACGTTCACTGTCCGGGTATTTCAGGAACGTCGTATGGTCTGTGTCGAGGAGAATCATTCGGCCAACTCTCCGCGCCGCGCCGCCTCCCGTTCGGCCTCACGGATCCGCAGGCATTCCTCGTCGACTTTCCGCATGAATTTGCTGTCGCGGAACATGCCGACGACTTTGCGCCAATCCTTGCGAGACTGGTCGGGCCGCTTCGTCGCCATTTCCTTCTCCAAGGCCGCGACTCGTTTGGCAAGGGATTCCAAGGTCAAGTCATTCATCGCCGTCAGCTCCCGTTACTCGAAGAGTCGCCAAATATTTTACTTTTTCGGGTTCATTCTTTGGAGTCCGATTCTTGGCTTTTCTGTGTACCCCGTAGCTTCCCGCCCTGGCCCGCGCGTCGTGCCTGTCCAGGTCTCGTGTGTCCAGGTCTCGTGAAGGTGCACCAACCGCTTGATCGCTTTGGGGATGTGCACCCATCCCGGGGCGCGACGCAAACAAAGCAAAGCACCGGTCAAATCCGAGCACTCGTCGTTCCGCGGACCGTCAGCAGCGACGAGCCAGATTCAGGATGGCAGTTCTGACCGAAGGCGTCAGGCGGTGCCAGTTTGCGACCAGATCGCGGAGTGCCTCAGACTCCCGGCCATGTTCCGGCCAGCCCTCCGGTCGTATTTCGTAAACACATGATCCGTAATGCGTTGCGTCAAATGAGACGCGGGTGCCATTCCCGCCGCCTCCATTTCTTGTGTTATAAACCATTTGAGCAAAATGGCTTACGTCTACGGGGGACGCGGGTAAGTTTCCTGCCGCCTCTACTTCTCGCCGGAATTCAGGATCGAAGGGGAATGACGGAAAGGCCCTTTCGCAATTGGTTTGCAGTCATTCATCTCTTTTACTGGCGATTGTGGTTGGTCGATTACGGGCCGAATGGCGCTCGAAATCCTGCGCTTCCAGAGCGCGAAAATGCGACTTTTGCTATGTGGGCGAGCGAGCACGGAATCCCGTTCGGTCGCTTGGCTCAGCCCCATGTCAGCAGCAACCAGAGAGTGAGCCATTATCGCAGCGCCACTTGAGCCACTCTGCGATCAGTTGATCGCGGTGAGTGGCTCTATCGATTCGTTTTTTCGGCGTTTTCTCCGGAATATTCTTGACGACACCTTGCGAGGTTCTAGAATCACTTTGCGTTGGTCTCTAGGAAGTCGGCGTATGCCAACCGGAGTTGCCGGCCGGCAACGACGGTGAAAACTGGGTTGCCGACCCCGAGCCTAACATTCAAAATCGCAGAGTGGCTCTCTCAGCTTTGTCAGATTCTGTCATTCAAGAAGTATTATATCTGTACATATAAAACAAGCCGCGACTCGCCAGCGCGGTCAAATCGTCCCGGAAAAGCGACGAGTGCGTTTGCCCAGGGAACGCTGGCGGAGCGTTCTCGGGCTTTATTGATGGGCGACAATTAGCTTCGACATCCACGACGATGATCCTCTGCGTTCGAATCTTCCGCTGTCGGATCGCATTGGTTGATTCAAATCAGCCTCAGGCCAAGGGTGAAGGCCGATTTGAATCAACCAATGCGATCGATAACATCGACGACGCTGCAATTCTCGTTGGATGTTGACATCGAACACCGGCATAGGTGTCACTAATCAGCGCTACTCGCGGTTCGTCCGGCAACAACCGCGGTGGCTCAATTCTGGCTGCGAAAGTGGCTCACTTCCTGGCTGCTGTCGACAGCCCCAGCCACAACGCCGGAATTAGGCATGGTGTCCCCGGAATCCTGCAATCGCAGTGGCCCTGATGTTCCCTGTATTCGACGATCGTCCTGATCTACTCAGTCCTCATGCGGCCGAACCAAGGGCAATGCCATCCCCAAAGCAGACGTGACAGAGAAGAGGCCACAGGTACTCAACGAACCCGTCACGTCGAGGACGTCCCATCGATTATCGTGATCAGCAATGCGTCGATTATCGTGATCGGTCTCAAGCTTCCCAATAACCAAGGTTTGGGTAGTACCCTTTATTCACGTTGAGGCGGAACCTTCCTGGAGTCGTGGTTTGGTCGATGGGTTGTCCCTCGAGGTCCACGAGTCCGTGCGCTGCACGCGTGCCGGCGTTCGGGCCGCCGGCCGCACGCGCCGGGTGTCTCTGGGTCACGTTGATACCACCTAACGAGGGAAACGAGGTAAGGCGTCGCCTGGGAATGAGGGTCACCGTGTTCGTTGCGGCGTTGTACTCGGCGGACTTCAGGGGCACGGGTGTCGTCTCGAGCGAGCTTATTGCGGGCGAGCCGAAAGAACTCCCTTGTACCGTCTGCGAGTAGACGACGTAGTTTTTCACGTTGGAAGCTTGCACCGAGTCCATCGGCTTGTTGAAGATCAGCTTGATCCCTTGGGGCGTGCCATCCGTGGCGACGATCGCGGGCGGAATCGAGGCATCGGAAGCCAGAATTCTCAACGTGTCGACCGGGACCACTACGTTGAGACCTTGGGAAGGGGACGGATCGATGGGCGTCATCGTCAGATTGACGTCCACTTCGCCTGGGTTCGGCGCACCGGCGATGATCGGGACCGTGAGCTCAGCAAAAAGCTGGCCGCGGGCGAAGGTGACGGTCTGGTTCACCGCCCCGACGTTCACTCCGACGTACGGCGACGACGGGTCGGTCGTTACCTGAACCTGCATGAGGGGGTAATCGGTGCCGCCCGACACCCAGTTACGGGACAGTATCACCGTCGCGGCACTGCTTTGCTGGCTGACCTCCTGAGTGAACACATTCGACGAGTTTGACAAATACACGCCGAAGCCCACGACGTAGGTCGAGGGAGGAGGGGGCGGCGGAAGTGGGGTGAGCGTGAGCTTCGCTTGCAGTGCACGCTCTTCAAGCTCGAACACCGTTGGGCAAAACGCGCGCGGGGAGCGTTTCATCAGGGGCGAATCCTTTCCTAGACACCCAGCGGGCCCCTCAACCAGCGCGGGTGCGGGCCACTCGTCCTGATTTGATTCGGCCAGGGACGTGTGGAACGTGAAAATTCCATCCCACCACTCCGGTCGAAAACGGCTCGGTCAAGGTTGGCTCGGCGCACGCCGCTAGATCGCCGGTGCGCGATGCCGTCTCCAAAGCAGACGTGACAGAGGAGAGGCCACGGGCACCCAGGCATCCATCATATCGTGGATGCATCATCGGTTGCCTTGATCGAAGTCGTGCCGATTATCGCGGCCACTCTCACATTACCGCTGAGAAATCCGCACCAATTCCCTGATCTTTTCCCTGATATCCGGCGTCAGGCGGTGCCAAGCGGCGACAAGCCTTGATAGTGCCTCCTCAGTGCAGACATAGTGCAACAACTGGCATCCATGTTCGACGCAACTACCATGTTGCGAAACGACTTGTGGAAATTGGGACGCGGGTGCAATTCCCGCCGCCTCCAATTCACATATCATAATTATATGGAATATAACGACTTAAGTCGTATCGGGACGCGGTTTAGTTCCCCGCCACCCGGGAGTTTGCGGGACGCCGGAGCTGTCGCTGCGGAGGACGGAAGATGCACGGGGACAGCTCTTTGTATCGATTCCGCTCCCGGTAGTTCGAATCGCAAGAGGCGGCGCAGACCGGCAGGCGACGTCTGAAGTGCAGCCATTCTGCGGGAGTCCCATCGAACCTTGAGTTCCAGTTTAATTAAATACTGCCATGCCGCCTCTGCCGAGTTGCGGCTACCGATCACGGTACCTAATCCTGCGATTCCCAACGCGCTCGCACGCCCCGTAGCCGACCATCGCCATGAAGCGCGGGGATTTCAGGCACCCACGGTCTCCCTCGGTGACAGCTGTGGAAGACACCCACATTCCCCTCACAGTAACTGCATGGATGCACAGAAAAGTTGGGTGTCTGGTTTTCCGTACCAACGCGCAATGACCGCTGCCAGTTCATCTCGTCGCAAGAAACTCAACACCGCCTCGCGGCGCTCATTCACGGGATTCTCGCTACGCTGTCCCATCGATCTCAACCCCTCGGGGTATGTGGTCGTCACAGCAGGGATGTGCCGAACTAATCCATTCTCCCCCGAGAAATCCTCTCATGCCACAATTCCCAAGAACTATGAGCTACACACCATCTCGAGGCTTTTTTCGCCCTGCCGAGCAGATATCGAGGACGATCGAGCCCGAGCGGGCTCGAATCAATGAGGAAGCGTCTGGCGCGTTGCCAGGCGCAGACGCGCTGACGACTTCGCCAGGCTGATGCGGTCTGCGGGCGGTTCGCGGTGTCAGACTTTGTTTTGTGTTTTCCACCCCGACGAGCGGCGATTGTCCCTTGGAGTTTCGGGCGGCACGTCCGTCTCTGCCTCCCCGGGCGCCTTGTCAGGCCCGCAAAAGCCGCTCCCGACCGTAACGAATCACGACATGCGCCAGTCCCTCGATCAGCCGCCCGCGGTCGGCATCGTCGCGGACAGTTTTCTGTCGGGCATTTCCTCGTGCTATCACGTGATAGATGGCACCCTCGAAATAAATCCGAAGTCGGCGTGGCATGCTTGGAATCCAGGCGGCTTTAACCCGACTGTCAAGTGACAAACCAAAAACAAAGTCTGACACCGCGAAGCCACCGGGCGTTCGAGAAAGCCGTTCGCCGCGTCGGTTCCGACTGCGGGCCTGCGCTCGCGCTTCCCTATATAATTACGGACCTTGTTGATCTTTACTTGCCGGAGCCAGGCCCGGAATGAGCCCTCGCGGCGCCGGTCGAAGCGTGGAAGCTCGCGAAAAATGACGACGAGAACCTCCTGGGCCAGGTCAGCGGATTCGTCGCCCAGGCCTGGAACGCGGCCCAGCCAGTGCTGGATCAGCGGCATCGCCCCCGTCGGGGCGGAGATGTGAGCAGGCGGCTGACCCAGTGTTCGGCGGGCTGGTCCAGCATCGTTTTGGAATCAACAATGTGGCGTCACACTTAGCCGACGCGTAGACTTTGTGCTTGAAATCGGCGTCGTGCGATTCATCATCCAAGTGGGTCCTGGGAGAGGCGCTTTGCCAGCGCGGGCCGAGGCGGGAACTGGAGCGGGGATCAATGGGTGATTTACTCGCAGAGATTCAGGTGCTGAAGGCCGAGCTCGCCGAGGCACGAGCGGAGACCGCACGGCTGAGTGGCCAGAAAGCGCAGACGTCGGCAGTGCGGGACGTGCGCCAGATTCTGAGGGACATGCGATTGGCGCGGGGGACCGCCCCACCGCTTGCCGACTGGCCGGATGAGTTTGTTTACGTGCACGACCGCGCGGGGTATTTCATCGAGTTGGACGAGACGGCACTGGACCTCTACGGCCGCGCTGACACGGCGGTGCGTGATCTGAACGTTCTCGACATCGTGGGGCCCGAATTCCGCAGACTCATGGAGCAAAACATTCAAAACGGTTTCGCGAACGTCGGCGCCACGAACAAGTTTGCCATGCGAACCTTGACGACCAAAGGGGATTCCGTGTGGCTGGAGGTAACGGCGCATCTGGACGGTGAAGAGGGCTCGCGTCGCGTTCGGGGTGTAGCGCGGATCATCGACACACCCGGCCCGGAATACCGGCGTTTCAAGCGTGCTGTTCGGGGTGCGGGGTTTGGTCTGTGGGACCGCGACATGGTGACGGACCGGATCTGGGTGAACAACTGGCTGAAGCAGATGATCGGCATCGCCGCGCCGTACCTTACTCGTGACGAGCTGCACGCTGCGATCCATCCAGACGACCGCGAGAAAGTGCTCGAAGCGCTGGTGTTCCATGTTCAGAAGCTCACGGATCAATACGAGTGCGTATATCGGATCATGCACAAGGATGAGCAGAAGTATCACTGGGTCCAGTCGCGCGGGAGCGTCACCAGGAACCCTCAAGGGCTGATGACGCACATCTCGGGGTCGATGCTCGACATCACGGCCCGTAAGGAGGCGGAGTCGCTCTTCGAGCTACTGGTAGAGACCGATCAGAACATGATCTTCGTGAAAGACGTCGAGGGGCGCTTTCACTTCATCAATCATGCCTTGGCGAGACTATACGGTACCACGCCTGAAAATGCGTACGGCAAGACGGATGAGTACTTCTGTGCAACGAAAAAGCAAATTGCTCGTTTCCATGAGCACGACCGCAAGGTTCTCAACGGGGAATACTTGCGAATGCCCGTTCACGAGTGTGTGCGGGATGCGGAGGGGAGTTTCCGTTGGTACCGGACGAGAAAGGTGAAGCTGGAGATAGGGGGCCAGCCGGCGCTTCTCGGGGTTGCCACAGAGGTGACGGACCTTGTGAAAGCGCGGCGGCGCACCAAGCGACAGCGCACGCTTTTGAACGCGGTGATGAACCTTGTCCCGATCATCATCGACTGCAAGGACCGCGCGGGTAACTACACACTCGTGAACCAGGCGTTCCTGGACTTTGTGGGCCGCCGCTCGCCGGCGGATGTGAAGGGCCTTTGCGTCAGCGACCTGCTGCCTGCCGAAGAGGCCAAGTGTGTTCTGGACGCGGACAAGGCGATCGTCAGCGGTGAGCACCAAGCGGCGGTCGAGGTCAGCATTCCAGATCAGCACGGCAGAACGCGTGTGCTGCGAATCACGAAGCTTCCGCTGGTGAACAGCAGGAAGGGCATCGTCGGCGTGCTCAGTGTCGCGCAGGATGTGACCGATCAAAAGGAGCAGCTAAACAAGGAGCAGGACCGGTTCCGGCGTATCGCGGAGTTTGCCAGGGTGGGGATCTTCGAGGCTGATGCGCGTGGTCAAACGCTGTGGATCAATCCCGAAGGGAAGGCGCTCGAGGAGCTCGAACCGGATGAGGACCCATCCAACTGGGATAAACATCTGGATGAAGGAAAAAAGGAGCAGGTGTTGCAGGCATGGGCGGAATTCGTCGGGAACTGCTTGAACAGTCCCGATCCTGCGCATCACGAGATGGAAATCGAGGAGGTCTTCCGAACCAAAGATGGACAGCAGCGGTTCTTGCAGGTCCTGGTGCGCGCGACTCGCTCAGCAGAGGGAACGCTGAGCGGTTTTGTCGGTACGTTCAAGGACATCACCGATATCAAGCGGATGATGGAGGCTCTCGGCATCACCCTGAGGGCCATCGAGCATGACATCAACAACTCAGTCAGAGCCCTTGAAGCGCTCTTTGATCGGTTCGGTACGCTGGCTGTTTCAGGCCCGGACCAGGCGCTGATCGAAGCCGGGCGGCACAGCGTGAAGGCGCTCGAAGATCTGGGCAAGATGGCTCGGAGACAAACGGGGCTGGGCACGGACGACGAAGAGTTTGCGCTGCTCGCCGCCGTGCGGTCGTTCGAGATCGTCAATATGGCGCGGAAGGGGATGGCCGAAAAGCCTGCGATCGTGACGGTGGATCCACTCGTACCCGAGCGGGTCATTGGACCGCGGGTCGCCTTGATGCACGTACTTCAGAATCTCCTCAAGAATGCGGCCAACCGGGACGATGTGTCGCGGCCGATGCTGTCGGCAACTTTTGACCGGCGAGACGCGACCGGTATCGACGTGCGGTTTGTGGTCGAGGACGATGGGAATGGTCTCTCGGACGATGAGTTCAAGCGGATCACGGAGAAATTCCTCCAACCTCCCGAGGCGCTGGAGCGCTACTCTCATCGCTGGTCCGCCCGGAGCACGGAGTCGGCTTACCGCTCTGCAAATTATGGCTGGAGACGATTGGGTCGAAGCTGGAAATCGGTCGTGGGCGGAACGAGAAGCTGAATCGCTTCTCGTTCAAGGTTCGATTCATGAGGACCGGGACGGATGGTTTCGACACGGCAGGTTCATGTGATGGACCGCTCACGAACCCGACGGAGCGCAGCGCCGCACAGCCAGATTTTCACAGCCGCGGCCCCGTTCTGCTCGTTGAGGACTACGCCGCGACGCAATTGATGCTGCACAGCCAGTTGCGGGCCTGGGGCGTTCGCAACCTGACGATCTGCGAGCGCGCTGAGGACGCAATCAGCCTTGTACGAGGCGATCCCGAGCGCTTTAGCCTGATACTGATGGACCTCTACCTCGAAGGGCGGCTCAGGGGTTATGACGCAGTGCGCGAAATTCGAAGTCTCACGACCGGAAGCGCCAGGCGGCCAAGAATCATCTCGATCTCGATGTCGGAAGACAACCCGCAAAAACTGGAAGACGCAGGTTTTGACGGAAAGAAACCAAAAGATCAACTAAAGCGGCCCGAGGACCTGGCAGAGGTATGGTTTCCGGATGAAGGCAGTGCTCTGGTGGAACCGGTGGCTTGCGCCGGTGGACTGGGACTGGCCCAAAGACGAGGAGCTTCGCCAGCAGTTCTTTCAGGACACCGCGGCGGTCAAGGCCCGACTCGACGTTTGGGGGTATACCGAAAACGACTCACCCGCGGATACCGCCATTCATCAGTGGGCGGAACGGTGGTTCTCGAGTTTCGGGCCAATGGTCGACCAGGCCCGGCAAATGCGGAAGGCGACGAACGCCCAGGCGAAGTTAACCCAGTTATTCGGCGAGTTAATGAACCGACTGTGGCACGAGTGTGAGGTCTGCTAGACCATGGCGAAGCGAGTGCTTTTGATCGAAGACGATCCCGCTGTTCGCGATCGACTGCGGTACAGTCTGCAATCTCGTAGTTTGGAGGTGACGGCTGTTGGAAAAATCCGAGAGGCCGTGGAGCAATTGCGGAAGCCTGGCGCAATTTGGGATGCCGTGATCCTTGACTTGAAACTGGACCAGCGTCCTGCGGGTCACCCCGAGCTCACGGGCTATTCGGAATTCAAGCCAAATGGGTACGCATTGGCTCGGCTGGTGCGCGAGGAATTCCCCGATGTGCCGGTGTTTGGTTTCAGCAATTTTCCGGACGAGATCGACGCAACCGGCCGGGAGTGGTTTCAAGAGAGTGCGTGCCCTTCTAGGCCATTTGGAATCTATGCCAAGCAGCAGCAATGGGTGCTGCTGAGACACCACGTGCGCATCATGACCGGCCAGCCGGCGCCGGTCAGGGTCTTCATCGTGCACGGGCACGACCACGGAACCCGAGACGAGCTGGTGCGTTATGTCCGCGGACTCAAGTGGGACGCCGACGTCCTTGGCGAAGGGCAGTCCAAAAGCCGCACCTGGATCGAGCGGTTTGAGAAACAGGCCGACCAGGCCGCGCTAGCGTGGGTGTTGTTCACTGCGGACGAGTGGGCGATGCCAACAGCGAAGGAAAAGAAACCGGAATTGCGCACCCGCCCGAACGTGCTGCTGGAGTGCGGCTACTTTCTGGGCGCATTTGGCCGATTGTCTGATCGAGTACTACTGTTCAAGAAAGGCGACGTGGTGCTGCCATCAGACCTGGACGGAGTTGGGCAAATTCTATTGAACGGGTCGGTTCAGGACGCAGACGGCGATATTCGCCGTGAGCTGAGCCCTTGGTTCTAAGCGAAAAGGGCTCGTCACGCGACGGCCTGACGTGAGATCGGAGCACCGTGTTCGGGAATGTGCCAGGACGGCTGAGGCCGAGGCTTGTCAAGCGTGAAAGCTTGATCGGGGCACCGGCGCCGCGTGCTAGGCGCTTATCCTGGGATGCGGCAACCCTTCGCCATCACGCGAATCGGGGGTTTGACGTGAGACTGCGGGCGGTGCCGCTGTCGATTCGGCGCGGGAACTCTGATCAAGGAGAATCCTGCGTGCAACATCGGGACCGCTTCGCCCAGGATGTATATGCACAACCAGGTCCAGACCGATGACCTGAAACGCCTCGGTCGTTCTCGGATTCGTTCCGGCGACGTGCAGCGTGCCCCCCTTGCGCTTGAGCAGATCATCGATGGCAGCGAGCCTGCCGAGAACGGCGCTGGACAGGAATCGAACCCCACTGAGATTCACAACAAGGACTGCGTTCTCGGGCGCGTTCGTGGTGACGAATTCAGCCAACTTGTCATGAAATCGCATCAGAACTCTGAGTCCGGAGGTTTTGCGAGGCACTGCCTTCGGCGTTGCCAGGAACACTCTACTACCGGCCTCAAATTCGGCGATACATGCGGGCGAATCCAGTGGCATGGTCAGTTCCCTTTTCAAAGGCCTTTTCGACTAGCCTAGGTCACCTTGCGCGATATCGCTTCAGAATGTGACTGGGCAGAAAGGATGAATAACCCGCGGAAATCAAGTGAAATGCGGGGGCCGAGGCGCTGCTAGACCTCGTCCGATTTTGAACTGCCCCTAGACCTCGGAGAGCCGCAGACGCCGACCAACACATGCTATCATGCATGCTATCGGCGCTCGGACCGACGTCAAGCGGGCTACTCGTTGCGAAAGATCTTGGGCAGCTTCCTCCGTGAAGATAGTAGGGCCTGCACGGCCGGTGCCATTGTCGCGGACACACAGTCCTTTTTTCCCGCGGAGAGGGTACCCGTTTGAGGTGGGTTGTGCAACGCGAGATGGAGGGGTGCGAAGCGTCAAGACGTAGTTGGGACCATGTTCTCGTTCGCGGCTCGCGAATCACGATTCGAACGCACGAAGGTGCTATCGCCTTGCCTCCTTTGGAGATGTTGAAGACCCTGGGTAAAGCTTCGCCGAAGCCGTGTGAGGTGGCCTTCCTGATCTCGATGATGTAAGCCCAGCCCCTTTTCATTTCGGGTCAACTCGGGTAAACCAAGGTGGTCATGGATGGCCAACTGGTACAGCTCTGTCGCCGCAGTAATTCCTCCACGGGTTTGATTGCCCTGGCGGAGACGCTGCGCCTTGAAGTCGCTGAACTGCGAGCCGAAGTACAGCGTCTTCACCGTGAGAACAACGAGCTCCGCCAAGATGCTGGCTATTGGCGAAGTCGCCATCGCGATGCCCTGGAACGGATAGCCGGGCTGGATCGGAAGGTCGAAAAACTCGAGGGTGAAAGACGCCAGCTCAAAGCCGATCTCTTCGGACGAAGCACTGAGGCCACGACCCGAAGCGATCGCTCCAATCATTTGGATGATCCCCAAGTCGGCTCCCAGCAACCTCAACGGAAACGGGGCCAGCAACCGGAGAACACCGGACCCAAGCGACGGGATTACTCCCACCTGCCGGTTCGCACGAACGTCTCCGAACTGCCTCCCGAGCAATGCGCGTGTCCCAATTGCGGCGAGCCTTTTCTTCCTCATGGGTATGCGGAAGATTCGGAGCGGATCGAGATCGAAGTTTCTGCCTACTGTCGAGAGATTCATCGGCGACGCTACCGGCGGACTTGCTCCTGTGACGGCCCGAAAATCATCACAGCGCCGCTCGTCCCCAAGCTGATCCCGAAAGGGCGATACGGCGTCTCGGTGTGGGTGGAGATCCTCCGGGACAAGTACTTCAGCTACCGACCTACAGAACGCTTGCTGGCCTCGTGGCGGCTATTGGATTTGGACTTGGCAGCGGGCACCGTCACCGACGGCTTGCAGCAGTTGGAGGTCTTACTGAAGCCGATTTACGAAGCCTCCAAGAGCGGAACCGGCAGGGCGATCTGCATCAAGCCGATGAGACACGGTGGCCGGTGTTCATCATCTTGGAGGGCAAGGAGGGATACGGCTGGTGGTTATGGGTCTCGTTGAGCCAAGATACCGTTGTCTACCTGCTGGATCCCAGCCGTAGTCACACGGTTCCCGAAGGCCACTATCAGGCCGACTCACGCGGGGTATTGGTAGTCGACCGCTTTTCAGCTTATAAGGCGATGAGCTGGGTGAAGCAGGGAATTGTGGTCCTGGCCTTCTGCTGGGCCCATGTGCGGCGGGACTTTATCCGAGTTGGCAAAGGATGGCCGCAATTGAAGGCATGGGCCTTGGAATGGCTCCGGCGAATTCGTGTGCTCTACCGGTTGAACGACCGCAGGTTGGCGTTGGCGGACGACTCAGTAGCGTTCCAAAGAGCCGATGGCCGACTGCGGAAAGCTGTGGCCAAGATGAAGAAGCAGATGGAGAAAGAACTAGCCCGAGCGGAGATAGCGACACCTTGCCGAAAGGCTTTGGAGAGCCTGCAAGAGCATTGGGAAGGATTGACCCGATTCGTAGATGATTCACGGATTCCGATGGACAACAACGCCTCGGAACGACGTGCGCGGGGTCCGGCGGTGGCACGGAAGAATTTCTACGGCTCGGGGTCGAAGTGGAGTGGCCAACTGGCGGCGGCGGCATTCTCGATCTTTGCCACGTTGTCGGTGTGAAAGCTCAATCCTCGAAAATGGCTGACGTGGTACTTCGAGCAATGCGCAGCCGCAGGGGGAGAGATTCCGGCAGACATCCAAGCGTTTTTACCCTGGAACATGAGCGAAGAAAAAAAACAGGAGCTCTCGGACACCGGGGTGCCAGAAAGCAACGATACTTCCTGATCGACCGGCCAGGTCATCGCAGAGGTCGCCGAGTGCCAATTCCCATAAAACAAAACAAGAGAAGCAAAACCGCTCGCGATCATTGACGCGCGACCGAGGTAGTTTTGCGCGCTGCCCTAAAACCCCGTGGGCGAAGCTTTACGACCCTGGGGCCAGCTAGCTGACCGCTTGACACCCCCGTGACGGCACGCGGGATCGTGATCTTCCCCCCGCTGAATGACGCCGGACTTCCGAACTCGATCGTCGCTGCGGCGCGGGTTGAGCTATAGAAGACCTTCAGGCCACGGAGGGGTAGCAGATAGTGCTTGCCCTTGCTGGTCGTAAGTGCATCGATTTGGTAGTTAGCCGCGTTCGACGCCGCCGACGGGTCGAGTGCAGCGCTGAAGTCCAATGTGAACCCAGACAGCACGGCCTTGCCGACTGGCTTGCCTCTTTTGTTGAACTTTCGCGCGAAGACCGGCTTCTCACCGATGACCATCTCCGGAGCCGGTGGAGACGGACGCGTCGAGGGGACGGTCAGTGACACCGTAGAACAGACCTCCTTGCAATCCGTGGCATCGGTCCGCATGAATGTTACCGAAAGCGGGAAAATACCTAGCCCGAACACGGTACCGGCCGCGGGAGAATAGGAGAAGGTGCCAGGGACATTGGCGGTGGCATCAAGCTGCGCAGCGGATAGCGGAGTGGCCTCGACGACGGGGGCCGGTGCGGCCCACTTGAGCGACGGCGGCGCCTTCGCTACGGCGATGATCGACGTCGCAGTAGCCGTCGCGTACTCGCTGGCATCCGTGAGTGTGAACGTGACCGAGAGTGTATGGCTACCGGCCTGGAGGAGCGTTCCCGAAGGCGGGGAATAGGAGGAGCTGCCCGGGACGCTGCCAGTGGCGTCGAGCTGGGAGGCTGACAGCGCGGTGCGGTAGATAATGGCCAGCTCGTTCGGCCTTGTGATCTTCGGGGCCGTGAACGCGGCGGTGACGTTGTTGCTTACGGGCGGCGAAGTGATACCGCTCGCGGTCGCGTCGATCTGGTAGCCGGAGCCGACGTGTTCGATGATGAGGCCCGAGAACGAAATAACGCAAGCGACCGCGGCGACGGTGAGCGTCCCGCTCAGGGCTCCGCCAAGGGGACCGCCGACAAGCGCCAAGGTGATGGCGCCGCTGAATGACGTGGCCGCGTTTCCCTGGGCATCCCCCGCGTCCACGACCATCCCGAAGCTGGCGCCGTCGCTGATGCTGGCCGGCGGCGGGGACGCGATCAGGAGCCGAGAGAGAATGGGAGTCACCTCGATGGCGGTGGTGGTTGCGGGGACGAGTCCAGAATTGGTGACTTGACGGAAGTCGTGCCGCCCAACCGATCGAGCGTCAGTCCATCAAACGTGACGATGCCTGCCTGGAATGGCGTCGTGAGGATGCCGCCCAATGTGGCACCTCCGAAGCTGCTGATCAGTGCCACGGTTGCCGAGCCGGTGCAGGATGTGTTGACGAATCGCTCCGCGTCCTCGGCGTCAACTACGACCTGGAACTCTGCCGCCGCTGGTAACGTCGACCGGGGGCTCGGTCTTGACCACGAGTTGGACGGGCGGATCTGCCACGACTTCGATGGGCCCAATCGTGCCGGTCAGGCCGGCGCCCGAGACCGTGAGCGTATAGAAGCTGGGCTCATTGAAGATCGGGTTGGAAAACGGGGCGACGCCATACTCGGCCGTCTCGGTGAGCGCTCCGCTCGAGGCCCCGCCGGCTGGCTCGCTACTGTTTGCGATAATCACCGGGGAGCCGAAGGCCGGCGACGCGCGATTGACAAATCCGTCCCGGGCTCATGGCTCAGCGTTCGGGCTTCTCTTCGTCGTCCGAGCTGGGCTCGGAGTTGCGCGGGCGTTTTCGCGTCGCCTTCGCGTCGGTGGACGGCGCGGGCGCGTCGTCGTCGACTCGCGAGGAAGGCGCGGCCTTGGGTCGACCGACCGTCTCCGCGTCGAGGAACACCAGGACCTCGGTGCCCGTGGGATACGTGCCGGGGATCGGCAGGTTGAACCAGCCGCTTTTGTTGGAGAGGACGCCCGGGTGAATACCCGCAGAGATCACGAGGGTCTGCCCCAGCCGCCAGTTCTTGACGGTCTGCTCGAGGCGGGTCTGCGTGGCTTCGGGAACGTCGATCGCCATTTCGCTCGGGCCGGCGTCACGGGGCGTGATCACCCGGGTGCGATGGAACGACCGCACCGTGTTCACGGTCAAGTCGATCATGGCGTCGGTGGTGTCGCCGTCGTAGTTGAGGAGCGGACTGAGCTTCAGAATAATGCTCTCCTCGATCTTGTCCGCCCGGGCCTGGAAGCCGGCCCCGGGGCCGCCTTCACGCTGAAGACCGCTGGCGAAGGCGCGCGGCTCGGATGTCTTGATCGTCAGGGTCTGTCCGTTGACCATCTCCACCCGCTGGTCTGCCAGTTTGCGGAACCCCTGCTGCACTTGCATCTGCGAGAGCACGAGCGCGGCGTCGTCGACGCGCATGGTCCAGATCTGCTGACCCTGGGGACCGTTGCCCACGAACGTGAGGCGGTTGAACACCGAGTACCGCCAGCGGGTGTCGACCGCGGCGACGAACTGGACGTGAATCGAGAGAACGTCCGCCACGGCGTTGACGAAGCTGTCGACGACCTCGTCGACTTGCTTGAGCACGTCAGGCGAATTGTAGGCGCGGAGCTCGGTGCGCGAGGCCGAGAGCACCGCGATCTTGTCACCATGCCACTCGGCCAGACCGGTCCGCTTGAAAATCCAGTCGATGATGGCCTTCTGGGGATTGGACTGGTTGCCTGCGGCGCGGGTGTACCGCGCGATCGGGTACCGCTTCCACTGGAACCCTGGCTCGGGCGGGAACGGGGCGGGCGCCTCGTCACCGGCGGCGGGCTGGTCGTCGCGGTCGTCTTCCCGAGAGACGGGCGCAAACGACTTGTCGCGCTTCGCGGAGGTTTTGCGACCCGCGGTCTGCGCCCAAAGGCTTCCCGGGTCGAGGCCTCCGAGCATCGACAGCATCAAGGCTGTGCGGCGATTCATGCCAGGTGGCCTCCTTGCAGCCCTGGCGGGCAGCCGATCGTCCTGTTTTGGGGGTGTCGAGACTGGGGAGTCATAACAGAGGACGGAATCTGACTCAAGGCCAATTGGCGCGACTCAGAATCGGACCGAAAAGCCCGCCCCGGTGAACAACTCGCCCGGATTGCCATTGAGACCATATCCCACGCGGAGGTCAAGTTGCATGTTCGGCGTAATGAGATAAAGCATTCCACTATCCATGTAGCTCAGGGTGCGGTTGTCGCCCGTGGGCATCAGGATGTACCACTCGTAGAAGAGCGTGGTCCGCTTCGGCAGCGAGTAAAAAGCAACGAGCGATTGATGGTATCGCTCGAAAACGTCGCTGCGCCGGGCGGGCCGTGGAGCGAAATGCTCGCGCCTTCCCAGATACCCCGTACTGCCGCAAATGGTCAGCTTCTCGGTGGCTGTCCAGCCGTAGATCAGATTGATGTACGGGTCAACGGTTTCGGAGGAAAAAGGCGACGTTCCGCCCGTGGGCGCGTAAATCGAGGTGATCAATGCGGTGGTCGGGATCCACTTTTTGTCCTTGTTCTGTTCAAGGAGCTGCCACTTGAACCCGATTTCCATGTCGCCCAGTCCGTTCAACTGCTTCCACGGGCCACCGGGCCGGGACTGCGTCTCCGAGTAGGTCTGGCCGAACCAGTACGTCCGGAACTCGACCCGCTTGGCCAGTCCCAGGCGCATTGCCAGCTCGGGGAAATCGTAAGCGGTTGTCCGCGAACTGGAGCCCTGCTGATAGTCGAACGTGAAACCCGATTCGAACTGAAGCCGGCCGGGGGGCACGACCGTGGTGGCCGGCGTGAACGTGGGGCGATCGGTGTTGATCGGGCCGTCGGGGTCTTCTTCCTGCGAGAGGATCGACAGCAAGCGATCGAGCAGCCCCTTTTCGATCTTCGGGTTTTCGGTGTCGGAGGGCTCGCCGGTCAGCGTCTCCTCGGCCATCGGAAGGGAAGGTGTCTCCTCGCCGGCGGTGGAAAGCCCCGCGGTGCGCGAGCCGGGGGCCTGCCCGCGCGCGACAGCGCCGAGCGCGAGGACGAGCGCCAGGGCGACTCCCGCCGAGACCTTCGTCAACATCAACGTTCAGTCTGATTTCCCGCAAGAGACAGGGTTGGGAGGTGCGGGCGGAATCGGGAGCGTTGGCCGGACGGACAGCGCTCCTTTCCCTCTGTCGGCTGCGGTGCCCGTGAACTTGAGTAAATCGCCGATGGATCACGCGAACCAGTCAGGCCTCGCGTCGGGGAACAATCAAGGTCGCGACCTGCTCCATCACGACCTCGTCGTTCTGGTTGAGAGTCAGGCTCTTGAACCGGACGACTCCCCGGGAGGGATTCGAGCGCGACTCCCGAATCTCAATAACCTCGCCTTCGACGTGAATTCGATCGCCGGGACGTACGGGCCGCGGCCAGCGGATCGACTCGACGCCGACACCGACCAGCCCACCGGCGATTTTCAAATCGCTGTCGACCAGCAACCGCATGGCCATCGCCAGCGTATGCCAGCCGCTGGCGACCAGGCCGCCAAAAATGCTCGACGTCGCCGCTGTTTCGTCGAGATGAAAGGGTTGGGGGTCGAATTCGGCGGCGAATGCCTTTACCCGATCCACGTCGACCGTGACGGCGCCCGAGTGGAATTTCTGCCCGACTTCCAGATCCTCGAGATAAAGAGGCCCGTCCGGTTTCATCACGTCCCCCGCTACCTGAACCATGATTGCGAACCGCGATCCTAACCGGCGCGCCTGCGCCCGGTCCAGTCGCGATCGGTTGAAGATCGTCGTCTCGAGATCCGGGCCGGGAGGCCGCTTGCCCGTGCGCGGCGCTGTAATGCTTACAACGTACGCACTCACTCGAGGTCAATGGCGGCTATCATGCAGTCGCGAGAATGATTTTGATGACAAGGGATGGACCGACGCGGCGCAACGCGAGTAAACCCGGTATTTCAAGGCATGCGGCCGCGGTGTGTGCCGAGGCGCGGGGTGCCGGAACGCGTGGTTTTGAAGCAGCACGCGGCGTGCGCGACTTTCCTGGCATCGGCTTTGCGGTGTAGAATACACCAGGTAGATCGAGATATTTCCGCGTTCTTTCCTACGGAGCAGGCCATGAGTTCCAGGAAGCGTCGGAAGGTTTACGGTGTGTCGCCGGGAGACCCGTCGGCCGCGAGGATGGACTCGCTGGTTTCATGAAGGATTCCTCGATATGGACGTCGCCGGCAGCGTGCGGCTTCGTTCGGTATTGTGGGAACATAAATAGGCACCGCGCTTAATCCGTGGCGCTGATCGTGCCGGCTAACTCGATGCGCACGGCGGGCTGATTCCTCGGCTTCGGCGGAATCGATCGGGTCGACGAGCAACCCGGCAAATTCGCGCAGGGTGTCGATCAAGTCGAGGCGCCTGCGCGCTGCGCTCGGGAGACCGGCTGATCAGCTCCTCATAGATCCGAATCGCGCGGCGAAAATCGTCGCGGCCCCGCGCGTTGTCAAGAACCAGACGAGACCGTCCGGAGCGTCGCAGTGCCTGGGCGACCAGCGCGAGCAGGTCAGCATCTTCGGCGTGGATCCTCGTCGCGACATGGGAAATGGCAATCGGGTAGAGAACGGCGCGGTGCAAGACGGTTTCGAGTCGCAATTCCTGACGCCTTTCGGCTTTCCATTGCCGTGAGCGTGATCTGGTCGATCGCGCTCAGGGCATTGTCGAGGGCCACATGCTCCTGCATTTCGAGACGCCGGAGCTCGTCCAGGCTTGCGGCCGTGCGGCGATTCTGATGCCACAAGACGGCAGTGCTCGCGGCGAGTGAAAGCACCAGAGCAGAAACCGAACCGATCATAGCAGGCCGATAGCTGCGCGACCATTTGACCGATCGCTGCAACAGACTCGGTCGCCGCGCCCGCACCGGCTGCTCGGCCAGGAAGCGTCGCAAGTCAGCGGCAAACTCTCGGGCCGACGCGTATCGCGCGGAGGGATCTTTCTCGATCGCCTTCAGGACGACGGTTTCGACGTCGCGGGCGATCGACGCATTCAACCGCCGCGGTGGTGCCGGCTCTCGACCGACGACGCGTTCGCACAGCTCACGGCGCGTGCGCCCGGCATGGGCCGGATGGAGCGTCAAGAGCTCGTAGAGCGTCACTCCGAGGGCGTAAATATCGGTGCGTGCGTCGGCCCACCCTCCGCTCAACTGCTCCGGGCTTGAATACCGCAGCGCGGCGGCCTGTTCGTCGCTCAAAATCCGCTCGCTCCTTTCCTGCGGCAGCCGCGCCTGGCCGAAGTCGGTCACCCAGAGGCGGCCGCGCTGATCGATCAGCAAGTTGGACGGTTTGATGCCCCGATGGACGACGCCGATCTGATGCGCGTGCTCAAGTGCATCGGCCGCCTGCACGGCCCAGCGTACGGCTTTGTGGCAGTGCCGCCGGAACGCGTTTGATGACCGATCCGAGCCAGATCCGCGCCAGGCGCTGCCCACCGCCGCCAGCGCCAGTTGCGGCAAATCGATCCGGGCGGCACCGGAACGATCATCGGTGACCCGGTTGGTCCGCAGCTCTTGCAACACGTCCGAGAGCGGACGGCCGTCGATCAACTGCATGACACAGTAATGGACGCCCGCGTCAACGCCCGTGCCCAAGACCGGGACGATATGCTCGTGGCGCAGGAACCCAGTGGCCTGCGCCTCCGCCTGAAAGCGATGGAGGTGGCGCGAATCGCGCGATCCGCGGGCGGGAAGGACCTTGAGAGCGACTCGTCGACCGACTGATACTTGCTCGGCTTCGAAGACGACACCCATCGCACCGCGGCCAATCTCGCGGATCAAGCGAAATTCACCCAACTGTGCAGGTGGCTGAACGTCCGCTTCAGGTAACTGGTCTTCATGATCAAGCGCGAAGTGGCTGGCTGCGTTCTCGACGAGCTCCAGACCATCGAGGCACTCGGCGAGTGTTTCCGCAATGGTCCCGTGACGAGCCAGGAACTCGTCGCGTGGCGGAAGCCGGCCCTTGCGCTTGAGGCGGGCGAATTCCTCGAGCGCAAGGGTGATCCGCTCGTCTTCGGACGACTCGAGGTCTCGATCTGGTTTGAACGCAATCCTCTCTCCGGACGACCCAGATTCCTGGGACATCATCACGGATCCCCCCGATGCAAGCCGTGCGCGGTGTTTCCCGCACTCTTCTATTCCCTAAGAGTCACGAAAGCCGGCCCAAAGGCATCGCACCAGCGGCGGAAATCCGCCAGGACTGTCGGTCGCACTTGCCGGAATCGGCGCAAGTTGTTATTTCGGTGAAAGAAAGAGTGAAGGCGTTCGGTCGATGCGCGAATGCCGGCTTGCTCAAAAGGTTGGTGAGATATGGCCACGAAGGGCGTGACAGAACCGTCGAATCGAGTTTCTCCCCTGCGCTGCCTGGGTAGGCTGGCGGCGATGCTGGCCGTCCTTTCGGGTGTGGCCTGTCATGACGGGCGTGCCGCCGATGCCGGCGAAGCTGAAGGCGACATCCTGGTCGTGCACCTGGTGCATCCCGAGGGGCAAGCGGCTGCATTGCTGAAGCTCTTTGACGGCGCGCGTGTGAGGCACCCTGCGGCGGCACTGGCTTCCTGGAAAGCGGCGTCCCGGCCGCCGCGCGATCTGGGCAAACCGCTCGAGGCGTTCATCGCATTCTTCAATCCCGAGATGACGGACGAGTGGCGCGTGATGCACGGTGCCCGGCTCGCCGTGAACTGGAACGCAGCGGGCGGGCCGGCCGCCTGGCATGCGCTTGTGCCGCGAGATGACGGGACGATCGCGGCGGCCGTGGCGGCGATGCGCCTCTCGGAGGGCGGCGCCGAGCCCGTGCTTGATTTCGCCGGGAGTCAGATCGCGGTGGAGAGGCTGGGACGGCCCGGAGCCGCCCTGGCGGCTCGCGCGGGCGACACGTTGATCTTCGCCAGCTCGCGGGACGAACTGGCTCGAGCCATGCGGAATCTCGCTGGAGCCAAGGCCAGTTCACCGGGAACGCTCGATTCGGTAAAACCACTTCTCTCGGCGCGAGCTTTGTGCTCGACGGCAGCCGGTTCGCAAGCGAGCCACCCCAGCCGATGCCCCTGCCGGCGCGTGCAGCAGCCGAGCTGCTTCGAGGTCTGTCGTGCCGCCGGGTGGAGGGGAGCCTTGCTCTGGAGGGCGACGCACTCGGGCTCGATTTTTCGATGCTGCGGCAAGGGGAGGCGGGCGCGGCGTTGTGGAAGGGTTCAGCCCCGATCGATCCGGCGTGGCTTGAGTGCGTACCGGCGTCGGGGGCCATGGCCGTGTTCACGCTCGCCTTCCGACCCACCCGCGAGTTCTGGGACGCGGCATTCGCGCTGGCGGACCGGCTGGAAAAATTGGATCCCGCCCGGGCCGAGACAGCCCCGCTGCGAGCCCGCCTCAATTTGCTGGCGCGAACGGCCGGCGTTCGCCTGGAGGCAGACCTCTGGCCGCACTTGCGCGGACTGACGGTGGGCATGTTCGGCGAGCCGGGCCGCCCAGGCCGCGCCACGGGCGTGCTGGCCGCCTTGCACCTCGATTCCGAAACCGCCGCGGAGCATTTACTGTCACAATCCGGGCCCGGGCTTGCGAAACTGGTTGGCCGTGTGCTGACCGCCTGGCGAGCAGGGCAAAACGTAATTGTGGCATGGGGCCCGGGCATCGCCGCGGCCGCACGCGACGCCGCGGCCCACCCCGAGCGCTCGGTCGCACCACTGTGCACGAACTGGCCGCGAACCGGCAAGCCGGCCCCTCATCGCCTCGTTGCCTTCTGGCCCGCGCGATGCTGGCCGATCGAGCAAAAGCCGATCGACCAGACCGCGGCGTGGTCGGTGCTGACAGAGGACCCCCCTGCCCTCTGGCTGGGCTGGAACGAGGAGACCAAAGGGTTCGACACGATCAGGTGGGCGGGCCTCAAGCGGCGGGTTGAGCGGTTTGTCGAACAGATTCCGCTCGAACAAGTTTCGGCGCACTAGGATGTGTGACTTCCGGGGCCACCGGGAGTGCAATGGCGGAGCCGCCGTTGCTCTCGCTGCGTCACGCGCGGTCGCGTATACTGGGAACTTCGACTCGACCTCGGACTTGCGTGTCGAGGCAACATGAAGTTTGAAATTGCGTTCACGCCGACTGCGGCCGAGCACGTGCGTTCCTATCGGAAATACGAACAACGGATCATCCTCGACGCTATCGATGAGCAATTCGCTCGGGAGCCAACCACCGAGACACGGAACCGGAAGCGTCTGGGAGAGAACGAGCTATCCGATTGGAAGTTGCGTGTGCAGGACTTCAGGGTCTTTTACGACGTGCTCGCCCAGGACGAGTTGAGCGTAGTTAAGATCAAGGCCGTGGGCTACAAGGAGCATGGAATCCTCCGGATAGGCGAGAAAGAGGTTCGATTGTGACCGTGATCGATTTGGCTGAGACGCGTCCGACGCTCGACGACGTCATGGGCCTCGCGAAGGATGGGGTGGTTGTCCTGCGGAAGCCGGACGGTACTGCATTCGCGCTCGCGAAGCTCGACGATTTCGATGTCGAGGTGGAGTTGCTGCGCAACAATCCCGACTTCCTCACTTTCTTGAGGCAGCTATCCCTCGAGAACGCCTCGATCTCGCTACACGATCTTCGCAAAGAGCTGGCCCTTTAGAGCCCACCCGCGACAATCGCTGTTTCAGCTAATGAGCCATGCCGGGACACAGAGTTCCGCAACGGGGTCAAGTGGCGAACAGAATCCTCTTTATCCCAGCCGAGCGGTCGGGCGGGCTGCATCGGCCGGTGGCCCTAAAGCTTCTCCAGCGTCAGTGTTCCCAGATCGACCGGCTTATCGTCTTTGGGGGGCGGCACAGTGAAGGTATGCTCGCGCATACCAAGTGCTCGAACCCCCTGAAAGAAATTCACGGAGAGCGAATGATCACCCGCCGGAACGTCGTCGATGCGGAACGAGCCGTCGCGGCCGACAGTGGCCGTGAATCCGTAGCTGCTTCCATCCGGTGACGTGGTTGAGCATCGTACGTTGATGAGCGCGAAATTCCATCGGACTTTTTCCTTGAAACCGTCCGGCGGCCTGAGCTTGCCGACGACCGCCCGACCGGTACCGCCGAGATCGATCTGACAGGTCTTGCCGGCAAGGAATTCTGCCGGAATCGAGGCGGCCGAAGTGACCCTGGACGCTCCGTCGGCGGCGGTAATGAACAGTTGGCGGCCGATCCAGCCTTTGCCGGGGATGACGCGCTCGAAAACGAACCGTCCGTCGGGCCTGGTGACCGAATGGTATCCAACGTAGAAACGCGGTTCATTCCGCCCGTGTCCAGTCAGGCGGGACACATCAAGCTGGAGCGGCACATTCGGGGCCGGCGCCTTTCCAATCCGAAAGGTCCCTTCCACCCTGGCCCAGGGTTCCAGATGGATGATCCGCGTCAGATCCCATTCGGGGGTCGATTTGATATAAGCAAAGCCCGAGGGGTGGGTGATGACGAGCTGAAAGTCCTTGTCCTGCGCCGGAAATTGGAAGCGGCCGGTTGCATCGGTGTCTTCTCGGGCACTGTAGACGGGGGGATCCTGGATGTCGCCGTTATTGATGGTGATCTGGGAAGCGGCCACTGCGAGCGCCACCTTGGCCCCTGCCGCGGGGCGGTTTGCCGGGGTGAAAACCCGGGCGGCGACGTTCTTGCCTTCAGTCAGCTCGAAATCGATCGAGACACGACCTTCGTCACTCTTGATCTCACGCGAGCTCGACGGCCGATAGCCGTCGGCTTCGATGCGGATGACATCGAAATCCGCGCGCGTGCGGCGAATGGTGTACCGGCCGTCGGAGGCCACGTAGCTGACATTTCTGGCGTAGTGCATCTCGTTGTCGGCCGCCCGGAAGCCTGGCACGACCCGGAACTTCTTGATCGGGTTCTTGGTGACCGCGTCGACGACCTTGCCCGAAACGACGAGAGCCGGAGAAGTTCGAAAGACAAATTCCTCGGCGCGGGCGATGAGCGGTTGTAATTCAAGCTGCATTCCGTCAGGAGGACAGATATCCGCGCTGAACTCATCGAGTGGCGCTTCGTTCCAGACCCACACGCCGTTCTCGTCGGCGTATCGACTCACATGGTCGAATTCGAAGTACTCGAACTGACCTCGCCATCGCTGAAAGAAGATGCAAGCCTTGGGAACGGGATTACCCTTTGCGTCGAGCACCCGGATCCGGACAGTGCCGCCGGGTTTCAGCTTGAAGTCGACCGGTTCCATCCCGGGCTCGATGGTCAGCTCCTTCATGTCTGTTGCCCGGCCCCTGGCGGAAACGACGATTCGGGTTGCTTGTGGCTGGCAGGCGGCGAGCTGGTAAATCCCGTCGGTGCCTGTCTTCGCTTCGCGGATGTCGTTGAGGAATTTGGTGCGGACGAGCGCCCCGACGATCGGTTTTCCCGAATCATCTGTGACCCTGCCGGTGACCGTGAGACCGCGATCCAGAAAGATCCTTGCCTCGGGTTCCCTTCCCCGCTCGATACCAAACCCGCCGCGCCCTCGCGCTCGGTCAGCCGATTTGAAGTGCGGATGATCGATGCCGACGAAGACTTCCGACATTGAGACCGGCACGCTGTCGAACCGCCACTTCCCGGCTGCGTCGGTCTTCAGACGCGTACCGCTGGCCAGTTGGCGAAGATCGCCGGGACGCTTCTTGAATTCAATGTGGGGAGCAACCGTCACGCCTTCGACCGGTTTGCCTTCGGGATCGACAATGATTCCCCCAACGGACCAGCCGGCCTCGAGCGCGGCGGTGAACGCCCTAGGTATCACTTCATCATGGTTTTCCGACGACCAGCTCGCCCAGTACGGTCCAAAACCGGGAGTTGTGATATTGACATCGAGATTCTTCGGCACCTGCGGGAGCTCGATGACGAGTCGCCCTTCGCCATCAGCCATCAGGAACGCGCCGTAGGATCCTTGTCTGAGGAATTTGCCGTGGCGGATCTGCTCGGCCGTCGGAACGGGATTGGCGCGAACGTGGACAAGGGCCTCGGCGATCGGTTTCCCGTCCGGACCGGTAACGCGAAGCTCGAATTCCCGTTGATTCTTGGCAGGTACCGCGGCTGCGGTGGCCGCGGTGTTCTGCTGGCCTGGGACGGCAGTTTCGCCGGCACATAAACAGGATAGCGAGACCACGGCGAGCAGAACCAATCCAGCACGCGCCGACGCGCCCGGCGGATTGCAAACCCGGCGCTCGATCTCGAGCGGCCTTCGAATCCGGGAATCGCGGGCGCATCGCGGATCGAGTCCGAACATGTTAAGAGCTCCTTCCAGTCCGCCGCGGCTACTCGTCTCGAGAGTCACCAAGCAACCCAGCCCGTTCGAGTGAACGGTGGGTTTCCTCGGCGTTCAACCGGTTCCACAAGGCCGAGGGGTGGCTGTCCACGGGCAGCAAGGTCAACGACTTCGCGTCGTAGCCCCGCATACGTTCCGTCATACTCACCTCGAGAATTCCGTTAGCCCGGCAGAATGCCGCCATTTGCTCAACGAAGAAGCGAATCCTTGGACCGTCGCCTTCCACGAGCAACTGATCGCGCGGACTGCCCGTGAGCACGACAAGCTTGGCCCCATGGCGCTCGGCCAGCGCCTTGATGGAGAGCAAGCGCTCGGCATCCTTCTTCCAGCATTCGACGAAACTCGCCGTCAGTGCATCATTCCGGCCACGATCGACGTCGGCGACTTCGGTATCCACACTCTGATGCGACAGCGCGAGTGTCACCTTCTTGACCAGACGAGCGAAGACTGTGGCCAGCCTGCTGAACTTCACCGCCTCCTTCAAGCGATAATGCCAGAAGAAATAGTTGCTGCGCCGGGATGCGTCTAACGGCTGTCGCAGCACGTCGAAAGATTGGTGATGAACAAGGACAATCTCGGGTCGCAACTCCTTGATTTCGCGTCGCAGCAGGATCTCTTCCTGGAATAACCCCCACCCCACAACACCCGTATTGATCACATGAACTTTGTTGCCGGCCAGCGACTGAAGCTGCGAACTGAACGTTTCGCCATCGTCGAGGAGAAAGCCGAACATGGCAGAATCCCCCAGAACCACCAGGCGCCGTCCTCCAGCGGATGGAACGCCAACCGTTCTGCGAAAGCCGCGCTCATCCACCGTGATCCAGCGGGATCCCTGCCTGACCGCCCGATTCGGCCAGTACTTGACGCTCGGCCGATTGCGCCAGAGAAGCTCCGGATCGACTTCGACAGGATCAGGGGCGACGAAGACCCGCGCAATCACTTCTCCGGCCAGCAACGTGAGCAACGTCGATATCAGCATTGGCGCGACGATTGCTTTGAACCGACTGACCGGCTTTCGAGCAAGCACCGCACCAGCAGCAGGCGAAGACCCGATTCGCAACGAAGTGTCATGCATAGTCTGATCACTCCTGCAACGATACGAACTCTCGATCGAATACCTCGTCGGCGGAAAGCGGATCGATCAGCTCGAAGTCCCGCGCAACGGACAAGTATATCTACTGAACGTTGCATAAAGAAGGTAGGCGCTCATTCACACCATGATAGGGCCTCGCGCCTGGTCGCTTTGATGAGCCACGTGCCCCGCGCGACGGGCACCCATCGGCCTTGTCGAATCGGTCGAGGCCGCGGAAAACGATCAAATCTCGGTGCGGCGAGTTTGCTCAAGTTTAATTAGGATGTGGTATGAGCACATCCAAGCGTGCGTTCCGGGAGATAAAAATCAAAGCAGGGACCACAAGGGTCTTGCTTTGTATCGTTTGTTCCTTTCATATATGAGCGCAATCCCACCCTGTGAGTCGAGCAACTCGTGGGTCACGCAGGCGGCTCCGTGGGGTAGCGAGGCAGACTCGTTGCGGCAATGAAACAGCACACCGGAATCGCCACGAAGTAGCGGGCACAAGGCTTGTGGCCGGGACGAAGAACGGCGCAGGCCGGGCAATCGGAAATCACGCGCACCACCTGTGCGATGGACACGCCGTTATCGGGGTCGCGCTCAACGTTATATTCGAAAGCGTCGATGACTTCGGTCCTCGGAATCTCTGCGTTCTATCACGACAGCGCGGCGGCGCTAGTGGTCGACGGGGACATTGTTGCCGCGGCACAGGAGGAGCGGTTCACGCGAGAGAAGTTTGACCCGCGGTTCCCGGCGCGAGCGGTCCAGTACTGCCTGGATGAGGGGAAGCTCGCGCCGGGCGGCTCGATTACGTGGCATTTTATGAACAGCCGCTCACAAAGTTCGAGCGGCTATTCGAGACCTACGTCTCGTACGCGCCGGACGGGTTTGCGAGTTTTCGGCAGGCGATCCCGGTGTGGCTGCGCAAAAAGCTGTACTTGCCGCGCGAGATCCGCCGTGGACTCGATGGACGGTACCGGGGCAAGATTCTCTTCCCGAGTCACCACGAGAGTCACGCGGCCAGCGCGTTCTTTCCCTCGCCTTTCGAGGACGCGGCCATCTTGACGATGGACGCTGTGGGCGAATGGTGCACGACGGCGATCGGGTTCGGTCGCGGCAACCGCATCGAATTGATGCAGGAGATTCGATTTCCGCATTCTCTTGGGCTGCTTTACAGCGCGTTCACGTATTACACCGGCTTCGCTGTCAACAGCGGAGAATACAAGTTGATGGGGCTTGCGCCTTATGGCGAGCCGAAGTATGCCGAGCTTATCAAGGAGAAGCTGCTCGATTTGAAGGACGACGGCAGCTACGCCCTCAACTCCGAGTACTTCACCTACAGCCAGGGGCTGCGGATGACCGGAGCGAAATTCGCCGAGTTGTTCGGCGGCCCGCCGCGCACGCCGGAGTCGCGGCTGGAGCAGCGGCACATGGATCTGGCCGCCAGCATTCAACGGGTGACGGAGGAGATCGTGCTCAAATCCGCGCGGCATGCGTGGGAGCACACCGGACGACCGAAGAATCTGGTGCTGGCCGGCGGAGTGGCGCTGAACTGCGTTGCTAACGGACGGCTGCGGCGTGAAGGGCCGTTCGAGAATCTCTGGATCCAGCCAGCCTCGGGCGACGCGGGCGGCGCGCTGGGTGCAGCGCTGTTCACGTGGCACCAGATTCTGGGCAAGCCGCGGCAAGTCGCTCGTCCCGACGCGCAGAAAGCGTCCCTGCTTGGCCCCCGTTTTTCGGGAGTCGAGATCCGGCAGTTCCTCGACAGCGCGGGTGCGTGTTATCACCAGCACGATGACGAGGCGACGCTCCTCGACGAGGTAGCCTATGCGATCGCCCGGGGGTGCGTCGTCGGCTGGTTCCACGGCCGCATGGAGTACGGTCCACGGGCGGTCGGCGCACGGAGCATCATCGCCGACCCGCGCAACCCGCGGATGCAGAGCGACCTGAACAAGAAGATCAAGTACCGGGAGAGCTTCCGGCCATTCGCTCCATGCGTTCTGCGCGAGCACGCTCACGAATGGTTCCAGATGCGACCGGGCGACGATTCCGCCTATATGCTGGAGGTCGCCGGGCTGCGCGAAGACCGCCGCGTTCCGCTTGACGAAGAAGAGCGCGCCACGCTGCGGAGCGATCCCGACCTTTCGCGACGCGTGAACATCGTGCGGAGCACCGTGCCGGCAATTACACACGTCGATTTTCGCGCACGGGTTCAAACGGTCGACGGGCGGCATGGACGGTTCCACCGTCTCATGGAGGCGTTTCACGCCAGGACAGGCTGCCCGATCGTCGTGAACACGAGCTTCAACCTCTCGTGGGAGCCGATCGTCCTGTCTCCGGAGCAGGCCTACCATACGTTCATGCAGTCCGAGATGGACATGCTGGTGCTGGAAGACTATGTGCTCCGCAAGGAGGAGCAGCCGCTGGGGATGCAAGCCCGCCCGGACGGGCCCCGCAGCGATGCTGCCTCTCCATGGGCCGACCCGCTGACGGGTGAGCCCTTGGTCGTGACATCCGACGGCCTATTCAATCCGGTGACTGGCCGTCGTTATCCGGTCGAGGAGGGAATTCCGCGGTTGTATGTTGCCACGGTCGATGCAAATTGCAATGGGGGGGATGTCACAGAGGAGGTCAAGAGTTTCTACGAGGAAACCCCGTTCCCGAACTACGACCTAGTCGACAACCCTCGAGCCCTGCTCGAAAAGGCCCGGGAAGGCATGTTCGCCCGACTGCTCAACGAACAGATTCCGTACGGTGCTCGCGTTGTCGAGATCGGTTGCGGCACCGGTCAGCTTTCCAACTTCCTGGCAATCGCGCATCGCAGTGTGCTGGGAGTGGACGTATGCCTGAACTCGCTCCGGCTTGCCGAGGAGTTCAAGTCGGGGCACGGCATCGAGCGCGCGACGTTCGCCCAGATGAATCTGTTCCGTCCGGCGCTCAAGGAGGGATTCTTCGACGTGGTGATATCTAACGGTGTGCTGCATCACACGGCCGACTGTCGCGGAGCATTCGCACGGATTGTGCGTCTGGCCAAACCCGGCGGTCTGGTGATCGTGGGCTTGTACAACGCATTCAGCCGGCAGATTCACTACGCCCGGATGCGGTTGTACCAGTTGACGGGGATCACGAGCCGGCTGCTCGACCCACATTTCTCAAGGATCGCAGCCAGCGGAAAGCGCGAGGCATGGTTCCGCGACCAGTATTGCCACCCGCACGAAACGTGCCACACGCTCTCCGAGGTCATGGGCTGGATGAAAGAAGAAGGTCTCGAATTTGTGAACTCGATTCCCAAGCCCGACCTCGGAGCCGAGCTCGGGCCGGGTGAGCGGCTGTTCGACACCCACGGCACCGGCACGGCCGTGGGCCGGATCATGAGCCAGCTCGCTCACATGGGTAGCGGATATCGCGAGGGAGGGTTCTTCATCGTGATCGGCCGTCGTGGGTCGAAGGAGAAGATGACGAAGTGATTGGTCCACGTTTTCCGGACGAGATCTCGCCTCCCGTGCCGGAACGCACGCTCCGCCAGTTTGCGGGGTTGTGCCTGTTGATTTTCGGAGGGATGTTCCTCGCGCGCTGGATTCGACATCCAGGCGCCCCAGGGGCGTCTGGCTGGATCGCCCTCCTGCTGGCAACGTTGATCGGCGTTCCCGGTCTCGCGCGGCCCGACGCGATCCGCGGCGTCTACTCCGGCGCAATGACATTGACCAGGCCAATCGGGCACGTGATCGGAGCGGTGTTCCTGGCGATCGTGTATTTCGGGGTGCTCACGCCACTGGCCATCGTGTTTCGCCTCGCCGGACGCGATGGACTGCATCGATTTCGCCGGGAGGCGTCATCTTACTGGGTTCCTCACGCGCCGACCGATGATGTGCGTCTATACCTGCGGCAGTACCAGCGTCAACTCGCAAAAAATCAAAGGCGATTCTCGCCGGCCGCCGTGTTGACCCTCGAGCGGGTCGCAAGTCCCTGAACTTACTAACGCTGAACCCCCTGCACTCTCAGGAGCCAATCGTGGAACAGCTTGAAGAGGTCCGGAGTCTCACCGCCAGCGAGCGGTTGATTGAAAGGCGCGACCAATCCCGGCTTTGTCGGCGGGGTCTGGAGCTTCCTCGTCGAGAGCAAGAAATGGTGGCTTCTTCCGCCGATCCTGTTGCTGCTACTGCTGGGGGCCTTGCTCGTGCTGGGCCAGACCGCGGCGGCGCCGTTCATCTACACGCTCTTCTAAGCCAAGGGGGTCGCTGCGTCGGGGAATGACTGCTCCCGATCGGCGTCTGCTCGGCGCGTCTGGCTGCCAGCGCACATGCCGATCGGGACCGGAGCAGATTCCCTGACCCACGTGAGCCCACAGCTTGACAGGAATTCACGATGAGCATCGCGATCGAGGATCGTCCCGCTGCCCCGCCCCAGCCAGCTTACTTGCAGAGACAGTTCCCGGTCGCCGTCATCCTCAGCTCGTTCTTGATCCTGACGTTGCCGCTATGCATCCTCAGCCTGACAAGTCCCGCTCTCCTGGAGCGGTTTTATGTCAAGCCGATCTATCTATGGATGCTGGCGACGACGCACTTTGTCATCACGCTGACCATCTACTTCCAGAGTCGCAACCTGCGGTATTTCAACAGCACCTGGAAGAACAAGGTGCTCTACTTCGTGATCCCCGCGGGAATCTTTGTCCTGTTCGATCTTTACAGCGCGCTCGAGCTCGCAGTCGTCGCGCCGGTGTTCGATCGTCTCTTCCGGGCGGGAATTCGCCTGATGGACAACCATCACGTCACGCGACAGAGCTTCGGCGTGACGCAGCTCTTCAAGAAGCGGTCCGGGCAGCCGTTTCCGCGGTGGATGCGCCGGTCGAGGACACGTTCTTCCACTTGCTGACAGCCTTGTTGCTGGTGACGTTCTTCTCGGGCGGCCAGTTCAACGCACGGAATCCGGTCATGCTGGCGGGCGCGCTCATCGCAGTTGCCCTCCTCCTGGCGGTTCTCGCGGGGTTTGTCTGGACGGGGAGACGCGTCGAGGATCGGCGCATGCTCTTGACGCCGCTGGCCTATTTCCTCATGCAAAGCGGGTCGACGGCACTGGGGATTTACCAGACGTCGCTCTACATCTACTGCCTGGCCATGCACTACGTGGAGTACCACGTCTTGATGGTCCCACGGTGCTTCAACACCCAGCTTGATTCCGGCAGCCGGACTGACCGGATGTTCGGCCGGGTGCGCAGTAACCGCTTGCTTTTTTATGGTCTGGTGATCATCGTGGCCGGGGTGGCAACGTACCTGACGTGGATCACGATGGGCTGGCTGATCTACCGGAGCTTCAACAACTGGCCGGCCCCCTACCGAGTGCTGCTCGCGCTGTTCGACGGCCTTTTCGTCTTTCACTACTTCATCGAATCGCTGATCTGGAAATTTGGCAATCCCTTTTACCGCACGACACTGGGGCCTCTCTATTTTGGATCGGGCCCGCCAAAGGCCTTGCCGCCCGCAAACCGCCCGGCGCCAGGCTGATTCGCGCAGAGGCCAGACAAACGATGAGATTGACCCATATCGCGGGAGCGTCGGTAACGAGTTGGGCATTCGGGCTGAGAGTCGGGTTGTTTGGAGCGCTGGCAATCCCTCTGATTCTGGCGACTCGACCCGCCCCGGTTCAGGCGGAAGCAGCGCAAAAGCCCGCTGCGAAACCGGACGAAGCGTCTGTCACGGCATCCCCGGGCACGAACAAACCGACGTCGACCCGGGTCGAGAAGGGACCGTTCAAGATCGAGGTCGTCTTGAGCGCCGTTTTCGAGGCCCAGCGAATGTCCGAGGTCTCGATCAGGCCGAAGGCCTGGTCCAACCCGCTGCAGGTCGACCGGGCCGTCGAGCTGGGCAGGCCCGTCAAACACGGGGACATCCTGGTCGAATTCGTCCGCGACAAGATCGACACGTTGATCGAAGACACCGCGGTCGAAAACACGATCGCCGAGCTGGCGCTCAAGCAGGCAGAAGACGAGCTGCCGCTACTCGAGAAGGCGCTGCCCGTCGACCTGGCCGCCGCCGCGCGGGCCAAGACCCAGGCCGACGAGGACTTGAAACGGTTCTTCGAGATCGACAAGCCCGAGGCCGAGCGAACTGTGCACTTCACGGTCAAGCAGTCGCGGGAAGCCCTGGAGTATGCCAAGGAAGAGCTGCGCCAGCTCGAGAAAATGTACCGATCCAAGGATTTGACCGAAGAGACGGAAGAGATCATCCTGCGCCGCCAGCGGTTTCAGGTCGTTGCACGAGAGCATTACGTCAGGCAGGCCGAGTTCCAGCGCGACCAGAAGCTCAAGATCGACCTGCCACGGCAGGAAGAGCATGTTCGTGAAAACGCCGTCAAGCTGGCGATCGAGCTCGAGAAAGCCCGCTCGCTCTCGCCCTTGACGCTCAGTCAGAAGCGGCTGAGCGCTCTCAAGCTGAAGCATGATTACTCGAAGTCGGTCGCGAAGCTCGCCGACCTGCGCCAGGATCGAGAGGCGATGACGGTGCACTCACCCGCTGATGGTCTGGTGTATTACGGCCGATCTGACCGCGGGAATTGGCCGGTGGCCGCCGCTACGGCCCAGAAGCTCCAGAGAGGGGGGATCATCGCGCCGGACGAGGTATTCATCACCGTCGTCGCCGTTCGGCCGATCGACGTCCGCGCCACGGTCGATGAGAAAGATCTACTCGCCCTGACAGAGCCTGGAATGCTCAAAGGCGTTGTCACGCCGGCCGTCGACCCGGGACACCGGCTGCCGGTCCGGCTGACGAGTGTCTTGCCGGTCGCCCGCGAGCCCGGCAAGTTCGACGCCGTCTTTGCACTCGATAGCGGCGAAACTCCGCTGGTCATCAAGCCGGGGATGAGCTGCTCGGTCAAGCTGGTGCCTTATCGCAAGGAAAACGCGCTCACGGTCCCCGCCACCGCGGTCTTCGAGGACGACTTGGCCGACGCGCTTTCGTATTACGTCTACCTCGCCGAGTCAGACAAAGCCGGCAAGTATCCCAGGCGACCGGTCAAGATCGGCAAGTCTGCCGGTGGCCGAACCGAGATTGTGGATGGCCTGGCCGAAGCGGATGAAATCTTGACGGGCAAGCCGTGAGGTCAGCCGTCTCGAGGTCGACGTCGCGTTTGGATTCCGGCCAAGGACACAGGAGCGATCGCATGGTCCGTCGATCGATCTGGCATATCGCCGCTTTCGCGCTCCTGGGACCATGCCTCACCTTTGCGGCGCGTGCAGCCGACGATCCGCAGAAGATCCCATCGGTCGCGACGGCCCGCCCTCCGCTGTCCGTGCCCAACCAGGAGCTCGGCGCGGATTCACTGCATCTTAAACCCGAGCTGCACCCCAAACCCCCTCTGCCCGTGCCCGACGGCGAGATCACCGCAGCAATGGGACGCGGGGTGAATTTCTTGCTCAAGGATCAGAACAGCGACGGGTCGTGGGGCTCGGCCGAGCGGACCAAGGACCTGAACATCATGGCCGGAATCGGTTCGCATCACGCTTTTCGTACGGCGGTGACCTCGCTGTGCGTCTCGGCGCTGATCGAGGTGAGCGCAGCGGGGAGCTCGCCGGCCGACGCGGCCGCCGTCCGGCGTGCGATTAAACGGGGCGAAGAGTTCCTGTTCCGCGAGCTGCCCCTGGTGCGGCGCGACGATCCCATGCTGATCTACAACATCTGGGCCCACGCGTATGCCATTCAGGCGCTCGTGCGCATGCACGGGCGCCTGCCGCTTGAAACACCACGACGGGCGCGAATTGCGGAGCTGATCCGCGGTCAGTTCGACCGGCTCACCCGTTACGAAGCCGCCGAGGGGGGCTGGGGCTACTACGATTTCGGTGCCGGCACCCAGCGGCCCAACAGCGAGTCATGCAGTTTTGTCAACGCCACGGTGCTCGTCGCCTTTCACGAGGCGAAGCAGATCGGCGTGTCGCCCCCAGAAAAACTGGTCCGGCGCGGTGTTGAGGGGATCATCCAGCAGCGCAACCCCGATTTCAGCTATCTCTACGGCCTCTATCTGCGGTATTCCCCCATGATGGCGATCAATCGTCCGGGTGGAAGCCTTGGTCGCTCGCAGGCCTGCAACATCGCGTTGCGGCTCTGGGGCGACGCCAAGACAACCGATGCCGTGCTCACCGACTGGCTCGATCGCCTGATCGTGCGCAACGGCTGGCTCGACATGGGACGCAAGCGGCCGATCCCCCACGAGTCGCATTTCATGGTCGCGGGCTATTTCTACTACTACGGCCACTATTACGCGACCCTGTGCGTCGAGCAATTGCCGAAGGCCGAGCGCCCGTTCTACCAGGACCATCTCGCGCATCCTGCTGAGTCATCAGGAGCGCGACGGCTCGTGGTGGGACTATCCGCTGTACAATTATCACCAGCAGTACGGCACGGCATTCGTTCTCATGTCGCTCGAGCGCAGTCGCACACGGCGGCCGCTTGCAGGCACTCGATAAATCGGCGCGGTGGATCATGACGTTCAGAGTCGAGATGCAAGCGGCAGCATTGTTTGCCTTCGCCGCTGCGCGGGGGGTTACCGTCGGGATGGTTGCCCATGTCACCAATGCTCCGGAAGACGACGTTGAACGATTCGACAAAGGTTCACATGAGCTTCAGCGCGGCCTGCTCATCGCGGTCTGCCGCGGCGCGCGGCGCTGGCTTGACCAGTCGGTGGTCACTGGTTAATCCCGATTCCCCGGCTTGCCCGCAGACGGGCCGCGATCACCGCACTGGCGACGCCGATTGCAAGAAGTAGCAGGCTCGAGGGCTCGGGGACGGAAGCCGTGAACGTGAAGGGCACGCCGTTGTCGGCTACGACATAAGAGTAGGGGGCGCCGTCGAAGTCGGCTTGATCGAAGGTCGCCAGATTGGCGAAAGCCGCCGTTGTCGGTATGCTCAGCCCGCTATTCTGCAGCATGGTCCCTGAGTTACTCATGAATCTCAAATTTAGGCTCAGGACATTGACGCCGTTGATCGTGCCCAACGGGCTGCCATCGGGCTCGGTGAAGTGAACAAAATAAAAACCAGACCCAGAGCTCGATAAGGTCGCCGGCGCGTAATCGATGGAGAGTGAGCCGTTGGTGGCCGAGAGCGTCTGGCCGTCGACTTTGACCGTCGCCGAAGCGACGTCGTAACTTGCGGAGCCTGTTGCCAGGGAAGTTGGGGCCTCGGACGTATCGATCGTGTAGCTGAACAGGTAGTCGGTGCCTAGCGGCACGCCAAACCCGAGGTTCCTGCTCACTGTCGAGTCGAAAGTGAATGTGACGTCGTTTGCCCTCGCCGTTGCCGCGCTGCCCAGCGCCACCAATGTCGCGACCACGATTGCCGAAACTGCGCGCATGTGCTGCTGTCCTGTCTGATTGTGAGAGAGAGCTTTAGCCGCCCACACCACGCATTCGCAGGGCTGAGGCGACCTTATCAATGGCGATCACGTAGGCGGCCGTTCGCAAAGGGATCGCGAGCTCCTGGGCTTTGAGGAAGACAGCGGCGAAGGCGTCGGTCATCCGCCGCGCCAACAGGCGGTTAACCCGTTCCTCGGACCAGAAATAACCATGCCGGTCTTGAACCCACTCGAAGTACGAGACGGCCACACCGCCCGCGTTCGCCAAGATATCCGGAATCACCAGGACACCCATACGATCGAGGACGGCATCGGCGTCGGCAGTGACCGGGCCGTTGGCCCCTTCGACGACGACCTTGGCCCGCACTTTGGCCGCATTGGCCGAGGTCAACTGGTTCTCCATAGCGGCCGGCACAAGCACGTCGACGTCCAGTGAGAGCAGTTCCTCGTTGGTCAGTCTCTCCGCCTTGGGATAATCGGTCAGCAACCCTCGGTTGGCGGCTGCGTATGCCTGCAGGTCGGCTACATCCAAGCCGTCGCGCCGGTAGTACGCCCCGGTCACGTCGCTGACCGCGACTACCTGGCACTTGAGTCGCGCGAGCAGTTGGGCCGACACCGAGCCGACATTACCGAACCCCTGCACGGCCACCGAGCAATCCTTGGGCGCAGTCCGAGCCGCCGGAGAGCGGCCCGAGTGACGACGGACAGGCCACGCCCGGTCGCCTCGCGACGCCCGAGCGATCCGCCCAGCAGCAACGGCTTGCCGGTCGTCACCGCCGTCTCGGTCCGGCCGACGTGCCGGGAGTACGTATCCAGCACCCAGGCCATGACTTGTTCGTTGGTGTTCATGTCCGGGGCGGGGATGTCACGGTCCGGGCCCAACACGTCAATCAGGCCCGCGGTGTATTGCCGGGTCAGCCGCTCCAGTTCTGCCCGGCTCAATTCCCGCGGTTGACAGCGCACCCCTCCCTTGGCTCCGCCGAACGGCACGCCGACGACCGCGCACTTCCAGGTCATCCAGGCCGCCAGGGCCTTCACCTCGTCAAGGGTGACGTCCGGGGCGAAGCGGATCCCGCCTTTACCCGGACCGAGCAGGTCGTTGTGGACGACGCGGTGGCCCTCGTACACTTCCAGCCGGCCGTCGTCGCGGACCACCGGTACGCTGATCGTAACCGCGCGCTTGGGCCGGGTCAGGCACTGGTAAAGCCCGGGGTCCAGGTTCAGCAACCGGGCCGCCGCGTCGAACGTACGCAGCATCGACCGTAACGGGTTGTCTTCGCCGGGCAGCAACCCGCCTTCCTCGGTCGGGGCATGAGAGTCGAGCAACTCCCAAAGCGGTTGTGGCAGTTGCGGGCGAACGGCCCGGGCGAACCGAATTTGCCAGCCCGGCACCCCGTGACGAAACGCAACACGCAGGTATCCTTTGCTGACGAACCGACCGGCCATTCCGGCGGCCTCGGCCCGTTCGCACCCCATGAATGCGGCCAGAGATTCGGCGTCAACGGGCTCGTGCTGCATGAGCCACTTCAACAGACCGCGTAGCCCTGCCGGAAGGTCGGGCAGGTCGCTCACGCGGAACCCAGCCGCGCTCGGTGTCGCCTCCAGTTGGGCAAGCAGGTCGTGGCTGGCTGTCGCGTTCATCGTATCCCTCGTGGTCCGAAATCTGTTGCCATCAGGCGGTGCGGTTGGCCGGCTTCAAGTACGCCGCGACGGTTGGGGCGTCACTGGCGGCGAAGAGATGGACGCCCAGTTCGTTTGCCAGGTCGGCCAGGGCTCGCGCCCCTCGGATCGAGTTCCCCTTCGCATCGAGGGGCGGTGAGAAAGCGGCGAGGCCGAGCTGCACCGGGGCGACGGCCAGAATCCCACCGCTTACCCCGCTCTTGGCTGCCAGACCCACCCGGAACGCCCACTCGCCTGCGGAGTCGTACATGCCGCAGGTGTACATCACGCTGAGCAGATACGGCACGTACCGCTCTGTGATCGCCCTCGCTCCGGTAAGAGGATTGACCCCACGGTTGGCCAGCGTCGCGGCCATGACCGCCAGATCCTTGCAGTCGACGAGCACGCTGCACTGCTGAAAGTAAAGCTCCAGCGTCTCCTCAACGCGGGGACGAATCATGCCGCAAGACTGCATCAGGTAGGCGATGGCCCGATTGCGGTGGCCGGTGGACCGTTCCGACAAGAACACGGCGCTGTCGATGCCGACCTCCCGGCCGAGGTACAGGGAGAACATAGCGAGCATTTTCTTGGTCCGGGCGGTCAGATCGGGCCCGTCGATAAGGTCTGCGACGGCAATCGCCCCGGCGTTGACCATGGGGTTGAACGGTCGGTTCGACGCGTCGTCCAAGACGATCGCATTGAACGCCTCGCCGGAGGGCTCGACGCCGACCTTGGCCAGCACCCCCTCGAGCCCGTGCTCCTCCAAGGCCAGCCCGAACATGAACGGCTTGGAGATTGACTGAATGGTGAACCGCCGCTGGTAGTCCCCGTAGTCGACCACCCGGCCGTCGGTGGTTACCGCGGCCAGTGCAAACCAGTTCGAATCGGCGGTGGCCAGCTCGGGGATGTAGTCGGCTACCTTCCCGGAGGTGAGGCCCGCATGGCGGGCGTGGACCGAAGCCAGCAGGCCCCGCAACGGTGCGGCCTGCGCTTGGACATGCTTCACCAGGTCTTGCAAGGTGTCGGGCACGTTAGCCGGGCTCCAGGTCAGGCCGCGCGCGGGGTGGCGATCAATCGCGCGGCCAACCGGTGAATCTCTTTGCTGAACGGGTGATCCGGAAACTTGAGCGCGAACAGCCCGCTGCTGCCGAGCTGGGCGACCTCGTTGTAGAGCGGAAACTGCGCCGATACCGGGGATTTGTAGAGCTGCCCCACCTTGGTCGCGAGCTGATCTCCCTCCATTCCCGGCGGGACCTTGTTCAGCACCAAGAGGAGAGAGCTCACCTCGAGCCGACGGGCCAGTTCGACGGTCACTGCCGTCCCCTGGAAGTCCTGCTGGTCAGGTGCGAGGATCAAGAGCAGCACGTCCGACAGTGCGATGGACAGGAGGGTTTCTTCATTGACACCGGGGTGGGTGTCGATAAATAAAAAGTCGAGCTCGAGATCGCGGGTGACGCTGTGGAACCCGTCGTTGAGCAGGCTGACATCGTATCCCTCGCGCAGCACCCTGGCGATTTCACCGGCGTTCAAGCTGGAGGGGATCAGGAATAACCGGGAGCGCGGGTCGTCCGCACCGATGAGGGCTGTGGAGGAGACGTCACAGGCTGCCTCTTTGATCGAGCAGCGGCCCCACAGATAGTCGTTGAGCGTGCGAGATGGGGGATGGTCGCCCAGCCCGAAGAGGACATGGATCCCAGGGGACTGGATGTCAGTGTCCACGACGCCGACCCGATTCCCTCCACGCGCCACGGCGGCTGCGAGGTTGGCGGTCAGGTTCGACTTGCCCGTCCCTCCGCGGAACGAATGGATCGACACGATCATGGACATGCGCGGGCTCCTCACTCTGGCGGTGCAAGCGTGCTGGCGGCCGGGTCCGGTCGGCGCCTGAGCCCGCTGGCCTTTTCTTTCAGCGATCGGAAGAAGTCGCTGGAGGCGATTGCCTCCACTTGAAGATCCCGGGCCGCCGCGTCGATCGAAGGCAGAGGTGGCCCGGATACCATCATGGTCGTGTTGGTTTCCGACTCGGCTCCGTCAAGGAGGAACGCGAGGAATGGCCCGGACTCCCCCAGTCGGAATAGCTCGGTCCCGGGCCTGACCGCCGCAGACTCCACTCGATCGCCATCCACGTAAGTGCCGAACTGCCCGCGGTTGACGAGCTCCCAGTGGTCGCCTCGCCAGAACAACTCCGCGTGCAGCCGGGACACTGTCGGGTGCTGGATCACGATCTCGCAGTCCGGGGACCGGCCGATGCGGACCACCGGCTGCTGCTTCAGCACCCAGGTCTGCTGCGGACCGGAGCTCGACGAATTCTTCAACTGAATCCAAATGGACGTGTCAGGCAGATCCATCGGGCAACTCCTGTAGCAACCGGAAGAAACTCGAAAGGGCCCAAAAGAAGGCAATTCCTGTCTCTGGTCGCTTCCTTGCCGCTCTCGCATGGTGAGTTTTTCACCACCCGCGAGCCAGGAGCCAGCGCAGTGCCGCTACGCGTCGGAGTGCCGTCGCTCGTCGAGTCCACCATCGACTGTCGCCGTATCGGCCATCAAATGTAGTCCCTTCCGGACGACTAAAGCGCGTCGGTCACGAGGCGCGTGCTGAAGTGCCAACATTGAGACCAACGTCTGGAAAATCTGGCTCGATTAGACAATAACTACCGTGGGGTTCAGCACATGTCAACGGCTTGGTTTTAATTCGGCAAGATTTCGTGCCCAATCGTTCGCAAGCTGGCGCATCGGTTATCCTTGGGCCGGAAAAAACTTCCGTTTTCATTTGTCGGTTGGCGAAGAAAAGGTGTCTGGAACCAATGTTCTCGCCGAAGAAAAGGTGCCTGGAACCAATGTGGCCATTTTTTTCGTGTTGCGAAGAGGAGGTATGCGATAAAGACGCATTTCAGTGAACATTTAACGGTTAACCAGAGCGCCATTTTGGGCGAGGCAGAAAAGGATGGGGAGAAAGGATAGGCGAGAAGAAAAGACATACATTACAAGGGCTGGTTTCGCGGCCGAAGTCATACCGGTCAGTCTCGTGCGGGCTGATCAAGGCTCACCGCCGCGCGGTGGCGATCCGTTGGCCGCCGAGAGGGCGATCGCCGTGATCCAGGCGTGGGGAAAACTCGAATCAGACGCGATCGCATTGCCCGAGCGGGTCAAGCCGGTGAGGGCGGGGTGGGTGCTCGAACTTGATGCGATCGATCAATCCTGACAGCCGAAAGCGGTGGCGCTCCCGAAACAACCGTGACTGGCGTGGAGCTCGTGCGTTAGCTCAATCATTCACAAGAAACGGAATTCTCACCAAAGCTTGCGTTAGTCGTGATGCTCGCGGCTCTGGCCGCCGGTGTGGCCGACGATCCCGAGCCGAAGTCTCTCTTCCGGGACGAGATTGTCGAGACGCTGGTCAATCCCCGTCCGGCAAGACTTCCATTTCCTGGCAGTCGAGTGAGACCACCCCGTCGCCCCGTTCGATCTGGTTCCACGTCTCATCTGACGGCACGAGACGAACGGTGTACGTCGTTCCCTTGGAAAGTCTGGAATACCTTTTGGGGCGACCGATACACGTGAAGGTGAGTGGGTGCTTTGCGATTCGCTCTTGCAACGCCTCATTCCCGCGAATCAATCCGATGACGCTGACACTTGTCAGCTCATACATCGCCAAGCTGCGCGGGTCGCCGCGATATGGCAGGCAAACCTCTCCAAGTTCGTACGCCCCTTTGAAGTGGAGGGATTGGGGTTTCGGATGCTGAACCTGAGTCGATCGCGTCGGCTTCGCCGTGACGGCGCTCGGGCTCCCATCGTGATTCGACGGATTCCGCCGCTCCGCAAGGTTCACGGGGTTCGATTGCAGTGATCCTGGCGTCGGGGCGGGCGCGTTCACGAAGCAAGCGGTCGACGCGAATGCCACGACAACCATCGCGACGACGACGACCAGGATCGTGGTTTTCATTCGACGCTACTTCTTCTTAGCCTTCGCGTAATGCGCCGTCAGCTTGCCGTTCGTATCGATGATGCCAGCCTTGACGAGTGACAGTCGGAACTCCAGAGGGGACATTTTTTTTGCCTTTTCCGCCACGAGTTCAAACGCGCCCGCGGCAATACCCGCGGCAAAAATGCCACTAGCCTCTTTGGTCCGCGCTTTTGTCGCCTTTTTTTTCTTTGCCGTATCGGCCGTCCGGTCGGACGCGCCATAGCGCAAGGATGTTCCGTGAGCTTCGGACACAGATTTGGATGTGAGCTTCTTCATAGATCCAGCTTCCTCGCCAAACTCGCTTCTCTTTGTCTGTCGGGACAAACACCCCCCGGCATGTTTCAATCGGAGTCGGTACAGCGTCCGACTGCGTGTAAACCCAATTCAGGACCGCACAGTCCAAGCCTCTCTTGTCACGGACGTTCTGAGGAATCGGAGCCTTGGTCTGTCGCCAGTTCTGCATGATAACGTCGTGGACGCTTTTCAGCCATCGGACGTTTTCTGGGTCGAGCAAATCCAGGCAGTTCCCGAGCCGAATCATCGCGCCGACAACTGCCGGACTTTTAGCCTTACGGTGATGTCTCGTCCACCACCAAGCTTGCTTCGGGGCGTATTCCCAGAAGTAGACCCCTTTGCCGAGCCACTCGTATGACTTGTTGCTGGGCTCGAAAACCCCGCCATTGACCAAGCGGTTCGCAGCCGAAACTGTTGTTCCGTGAAAGGCCACTACGGTTCTGTGATAGTCGCGGTAATCGAACATCCCGATGGCCTTCCGGCGTCGATGTGCCTTACATATCTCCTCTAATCTACCACGTGCTTCTCGACGTTCGTTCGGAGTTAATCAGAAACATACCCGGCGAAATAGCGCGACATCAGAACTCGCCCGCCGGGTTAGCATATGGGGAGGCCGACATAGGCGTTTCGGATACAATTCCCTTCGTAATCTGACGCCGATCGGCCATGGATGGGCATCGTACCAGTTCTTGACCGGAGAGGAGGCCGACTTTCGCTTATTTGGATGACGCACTCGACGCGGCAGGCGGGCGGCGCGAGCTCATTCCGATCCGTCGACGCCGCGAGCTTATGCAGCAGTGGCGGCACGTCTACGCCGCCGGGCTGGCGTCGCCACCGGCAAATGGACGTGGCTCGGGCTTGATTGGCATGTATTCAGTTACGACCATGCTCGTGCCGTGGCCGGCGAGAAGGCGTGGCTTGCGTACGCGACGGTCAGCCCGCCCTCTCGGTATTTCGTCTGCCCGCAGGATGAAGCATTTCCGGCCTTCGAGATCGTCGACGCGTCGGTCGCCGATTTCAGGAACAGCGGGCTGGATATTTACGTCTGGCCGGAGGACCTCACCTGGACGATGGCTGTCACTCACGAGGACGGCTGGCTCGGCCCGTATTTCAGCCGGCGCGAATGGGTAACGGCACCATCACAATGACCGATCTCGATCAAAATACCAGCCAGCGAAAACGTTATTCGTAGTCTCACGCTTCCATCGTCTTGCCCCACTTCTCTGTCCCGCCTGGGGATGAGACAATATTGCTGCTTCGTCGTGATGAAAGCATTCGGCCGTTTCCCGGGATCGAATGATGGATGTGCCACAGAGTTTTCGCGCAACCGGCGTCTCGCCGCAGCCGGTGAAGAATTCGGGCGGCGTCTTGGATAAGACGGAAACGGTCTGCGAAAAAGGCGAATCGCGATCGCCGGCACTTGATTCGAGTGGCTCACCTGAAGGCGATCCCTCCGAAATCGGGCGCTACCGGGTCATCCGGCGGCTGGGTGAGGGAGGGTTTGGAAGGGTTTATCTTGCTCACGATGACGACCTCGATCGCCCGCTGGCCATCAAGCTGCCGCACCCCGAGCGCGTCGCTCATCCGGCAGATCTGGAAGGCTTTCTCGCCGAAGCCCGCATTCTTGCGAAGCTCGACCATCCCAACATCGTTCCCGTACATGACGTTGGACGCACGGATGACGGTTTCTGCTATATCGTCTCAAAGTTCGTCGAAGGGAGCGACCTGGCGGTCAGGATGCGACAGGCTCGACTTGCCTGCCGGGATTCGGCGGAACTGGTTGCCACCGTCGCTGACGCTCTGCATTACGCCCACACGCGAGGGCTGGTCCATCGGGACATCAAGCCTGCCAATATCCTGATCGACGCAGCAGGGAAACCTTGCGTGGCGGATTTCGGTCTTGCCCTCAGAGACGAAGACTTCGGCAAGGGCGGAGGGCTAGCTGGCACACCAGCGTACATGAGCCCTGAGCAAGCTCGCGGCGAGGGTCACCGGGTTGATGGACGATCCGACATCGTCAGTCTGGGCGTCGTGTTGTACGAGTTGTTGAGCGGGAGGAGACCATTCCGGGGAGATTCTGCGCTGGAGGTCATGGAAGCGATCAAGGCCACCGAGCCTCGTCCACCGCGCCAGATCGACGACTCGATCCCCAAGGAGCTGGAACGGATCTGCCTCAAGGCGCTCTCGAAGCGGGCAAATGATCGATACACGACCGCCAGGGACATGGCGGACGACCTTCGTGTGTTCCTCCAAAACGCAGGAAGCGCCGTCACGCCTGCCGGAGCCATGAGCCCGCAGCCGGGAACGACACTGGAATCCGTGAACGGACTGGCCCAAGAAGGCAAAGTGATTTCTGTCCGCCTGGCGTTATTCGCCGAGATGATGAAAAGCAAGACCTGGATACGATCGACACTCGAAGACGTGGGAGGCACGAAGGGTGTGGGCGTCACATTTCTGGAAGAGACCTTCAGCGCTTCGACCGCCCGACCCGAGCACCGCCTTCACCAGAAGGCGGCTCAGGCCGTGCTCAAAGCACTTCTTCCCGAGAGCGGCACCGAAATCAAAGGCCAGATGATCTCACGTCACGACCTGCTCGAGACCTCGGGCTATGCGAAGCGCCCCAAAGAATTCGATGACGTGATTCGCATTCTCGACTCGGAGCTTCGGCTGATCACTCCCACCGACCCCGACGGGGAAGCACCCTTGCTCAAGAAAATCGATCGAGGCCGTGAATCGGGCTGCCCGGGGCTGCTGCTGAGTGATCTTTTCCCGCCCAAGGAGGCATTGGCATTCGTCGCCGATGGGTATCTGAGCGGGCGTTTTTCCCTGGATTCACTCAAACAGAACAGGGACTGGTTCGGTCGTATGGCCGCGGGAAGAGCTGTGAATTCTAGTGACTTGAGGCTGTTGTTCCGGCGCGAGTCAAAGGACCCCGACAAAGAAAGAAGACGCCTGCTTGCTCTCAGTTGGCTGAAAGAGGTTGGTCTGGCGTCTGAACAGTAGTGCGCCCGGGCGCCCGATTCGACTCTTTCGAGAAAAGGTTCGGGCGTGTCCTTACGCTCGCAACCTGTGTTGCAGTAGACTGGCTTTCCTCAAGTGAGGTCTCATTCCCGAAACGAGGTGACGACGATGGGCAAAGGCAACAACGCACGGAGCAAGGAAAAGAAGAAACCCAAGAAGGCCGCGGCTCCGAAGGCGGTCCCGATGAAGTCTACGCCTCCCTCCAAGAAGCCGTAGATCGTCCGACGGGTCGCCGCGGCGCAAAGCTGACGGCCGGGAGCGGCCGTCTCAGAAGAGGCTCCGTCAATCAATGGCAGTCCGCCTGATCGACGTGCACTGCAACTGGCTCCGGCAGTATGCGCCCGAGATAACGACGTTCGGTCCGCCGGCAAACGGAGAGAGCCCCGAGCGGCTGAAACCGCTGGGCGGCTACATGACCGCGACGGCCGCGGCCGTACTCGGCTGCGGCTATGCGCCCGCGGAATGGGCGCGCGATTCTGACCCGTGGCGATCACTGGGCGAGTTGATCGCGCGATACGAAGCAGAGTTTTGCGGGCGACTGCTCATAAGCCCGGTGGACTTGAACCGGTGGCGCTCCGAGCCGCCGGACGGACTGACATGGGGCATGCTCGGCGTTTCAGGACTCGACTACCTCGTTCGCGACGAAGCCGATTTGAAACGGCTTGCGGAATTGTTCCAACGTGGGGTGCGCGTCTTCCAGCTCGTCGAGACCTCGAACAACCAACTGGCGGGCTCGGCCGAGCCGGGTGATGACCGCGGGCTGACCGAGCTGGGACGAGCGTGTGTTTCGCAAATCGCGGGCCTGGCGCTCGATGAAAATCGCGAAGGCATTCCGATTCTCGACCTGGCTCATCTCAACCCACTTTCGATGGGGCAAGTGATCGAGCTGGTCGAGGACGCGGTTCGGAAGCACACGCTGTTGCTCATGTATAGCCACGGCGCCGTTGCGCACGCGGGTTTTGACGGGCCGCGAGCGATCGATGTGCAGAATCTCTCCCGATTGAGGGCGCTGGGCGGGCTCATGGGACTGACGCCGGGCTTGCCATTTCATCAAAGCTCGGATGATCTCAAGTCGTCCATTGACCAGATCGCGGCCATACCGTTCGAAGGCCGGTTGGGGTATGAAGGGATTGCCATCGGCAGCGATTTCCTCGACCCGGACCTCGAGGGGACGCTTCCCGACCTTGGCGACGCACCGGCGATCGTCGAGTGGGTGTCGCGGACCTTCGACGATACCACGGCGGGACTCTTGCTCGAGGCCAACGCCCGGCGATTGCCGGCGGGGGCGGTCGGCCAGTCGCGGGAAGAGTGAGTTCAGCGAAAAGCAAGTTACGCTCGTAAGGTGATTGAAACTCACCACAACGCGCCAGCCCGGAACTGGTGGGTTTCACCCACCCTACTCAGTCACAAATCCCGAACGCGATGGCACAATCGCGGGCTAAACAGTCATCTTCCTCGAAGTGAGTGTTCGTCGTCTGGCCAGTTCCGCCGGGGAGCCGCCGAGGGATATCGGACCAAGGGCCCAATCTAAAGGACGCACTTTCGCGGAGCGAAAGGCGACAATGTATCAGAGATGAGCGACCGACTGAGCGACGATCCTGGCGGATTGAACATCGACATCGCCCGTCGCATCGATGCGATCTGCCGCCGGTTCGAGGCCGACTGGCGCGACGGGCGCCGACCTCGCGTCGAGGAGTATCGGGACGATGGGCTCGGCGACATCGGCCCCGCGCTTCTGGCCGAGCTCGAGGCCCTGGAGCGCGAGCTGCGCCAGTCGGAGGAGACGATGCCGCGCTCCGGGGCCGGCTCTTCGCCAATTTCCGCGCCGCAGGCGTCGCCCCCGTCCACGGTCGCCGAGGAGCCGACCGTTGCGCCAGGAACACCTCGGACCGCTCCCATGTCGGGCGTATCTGAACCGACTCGTGTCCGCTATTTTGGCGACTACGAAATCTTGCGTGAAATTGCCCGGGGCGGTATGGGCGTCGTTTTCCACGCCCGCCAGTTGAGCCTGAATCGCCCCGTCGCGCTCAAGATGATTCTCGCCGGTCAGCTTGCCGACGAGTCGGAAATCAAACGCTTCTACACCGAGGCCGAGGCCGCCGCCAATCTCGACCATCCGGGCATCGTGCCCATTTACGAGGTCGGTCAGCACGAGGACCAGCATTATTTCTCGATGGGCTTCATCGACGGGCAGAGCCTCTCCCAGCGCATAGCCGGCGGGCCGCTCCCCGTCCGGGAGGCGGCCGAGCTGATCCGGCGCCGAGCGAAGCCATCGAATATGCCCATGGGCGCGGCGTCATTCATCGCGATCTCAAGCCGGCCAATATCCTGCTTGACCAGAACGGCAACCCGCGCGTCACCGATTTCGGGCTAGCCAAGAAGGTGCAAGGCGACAGCGGGCTGACGGGGTCAGGTCAGATCATGGGAACGCCGAGCTACATGCCGCCGGAGCAGGCCGGCGGCAGGCGCGGCGAGGTCGGCCCGGCGGCCGACGTCTATTCCCTGGGAGCGACGCTTTATGCCATCGTGACCGGCCGTCCCCCGTTCCAGGCCGCCACGGCGTTGGACACGGTGATCCAGGTCGTCAGCGACGACCCCGTCGCGCCGCGACGACTCAATGCGGCGATCCCGCGCGATCTGGAGACGATCTGCCTCAAGTGCCTGGAGAAGGAGCCGGGCAAGCGGTACGCGAGTGCCGCGGCGCTGGGAGAAGATTTGCGCCGATATCTGGCGGGCGAGCCGATCGCCGCCAGGCCGGTGAGCTCGTCGGAGCGAGCCTGGCGATGGTGCCGGCGCAAGCCCGTGGTCGCCGGGCTGATCGCGTCGCTGGTGGTGGCGGTCGTTGCGGGTTTCGTCGGCATCACGCTGGGCTGGCTCGAGGCCCGCCGCCAGCGGAGTGCGGCCGAGGAGAACTTCCGGCTGGCCGAACGCCAGCGGATGCGCGGCTGAGGAGAATTTCCGGCTGGCTCGCAGCGCGGTCGACGACTACCTCACCGGCGTGAGCGAGAGCCGCGTGCTCCGCGTGCCGGGGCTCGAGCCCCTGCGCCGCGAGCTTCTGGAAGATGCCCTGCGCTATTACCGCGGCTTTGTCGCATTGCGCGGACATGACCCGAGCTTGCGCGACGAGTTGATCCTGGCTTATAAGCGGGTCGGGCTGATCAACGGGCTGGTCGGCACCGACCCCGCGGCGCTCGACGCGTTCCGGCAGTCGCTCGCCCTTGCCGAGTCGGTGGCGGCCGCCCGGCCTGGCGACCCGGAGCTAAAGCAGCTCATCGCAGACCTTCACAACCGCATCGGGCTGATTCAAATGAAGACCGGCCAGACGGATGAGGCGTTCCGCTCCCTGAACATGGCCCGCTCGATCGACCTTGCACTGGTGCAGGCCCATCCGACGGATCTCGCGTACAGGACCGAGCGGGCGGGGCACCTGCATAACTTCGGCATGTTCCTCGACGGGACGGGCCGGCCGGCCGAAGCCCTGGAGCGGCTCGAGGAGGCTCTCGCGATTTATGAACGCCTGGCAAGCGAGTATCCCGGCAACGACTTCTTCCGGCTCGAGCTGGCGCAGACGGGCGCGGCACCGGCAATGTGTTGAGCGATCTCGGCCGGACTCAGGAGGCAATGGAGCGCTACCGCCGGTCTCGCGAGGTCCTCGAAATTCTGGTCGCCGCGCATCCCGAGGACACCGAATACAGCGATAACCTGGCCGCCGTCTGTAACGAGATCGGCATGTTGCTCGGCGAGAACGGGCAGACCGCGCCGGCGGTCGAAGCCTTCCGGCGAGCCCGGCAACTGCGCGAGGCGCTGGCTCAGGCCCATCCCGCGGTCACCGAATACCGCCGCGGGCTGGCGCACACGCTGCACCAGTTTGGCCTCGCGTATGTACACGGCGAGCAGCCCGGTGAGGCTGTCGAACCGCTCCGCGCCGCCCGTGCACTCTATGAGCGGCTGGTGAAGGACCATCCAGAGAACCTCGACTTTCGCTGCACCCTGGGCGGCTCGCTCAACAATCTCGGCCTGGCGCTGGCGGCGCTGGGTCGTCGTCGCGATGCGATGGAGGCATTCACGGCGGCGATCGAGCAGCAGCAGTTCGCGCATTCGCGGGCGCCGCAGGCCAGCATGTACACGCGGTTCCTGGCTAACCACTATGAAGGGCTGGGAGAGGCGCAGCTCGCCCTGGGCCAGGCCACGGCGGCGCTCGACTCCTGGGGCCGAGCACGTGTGCTGCGCGAGGAGTTGGTGCAAGCCCATCCGGAAGTCGAACAGTATCGTGGAGAGCGGGCCCGGACTGAACAAGAGTTCGCGAATTCGCTGTGCGCCTTGAATCGCCAGGCGGAAGCGATCGCACCTTACACGCGAGCCCGCAGCCTTCTGGAGCCAATCGTCCAGAGCCATCCCGACGACCTGGGCCATCGGAGCCTGCTGGGTGGGGTGTTGAACGACCTGGCTCTTGCGCTGGCAGCCACGGCGCGCGGGCAAGAGGCAATGGAGGCTTACGAGCGCGCGATCGAGTACCAGCGCGTCGCTCACGAGCGGGCGCCGGATGTGCCGCAGTACGCGCGATTCCTGGCCAATCATTATTTTGGCCGAGCCATTCTGCAGCAGAATCTCGGGCGCTCGGCAGCGACGCAAGAGTCACTCGCAGCGGCGCTCGAGCTTCGCGAGGCGGTGGTCCGAGCCCATCCGAACGTGGCCCTTTTCCGATCCGAGCTGATTCTGTTGCTCGACAGTTTCGGCATGTTGTACGTGCGGAGCGGAAAGCCATCCGAGGGAATCGGGTTACTCGACCGGGCTCGCAAGCTTCAGGAGGAATTATCCGCCAGCATGCCAGACGACCAGAACGTGCACATGAGACTTGGCGGGGTTTTGAACGATTATGGGATGGCGCTCAAGGGCGTGGGCCGGCATCAGGAAGCGATTGGGGCTTTTCGCGCTGCTGTGGAACAACAGCAGAGCGTTCTTTCGCGGTTTCCCAGCTCGCATCAATCCCGGTACTTTCTGGCAAACCACTACTGGAATCTCTGCCAGTCGCTGCGAGCGCGTAGGGCGACCCGAGGAAGCGGCGGCGGCGGCTCGTGAATGCGTGGCGCTCTCAGCCGGTAATGCCGACAGGCTGTACAACATGGCGTGCGAGCTTTCACTCTGCTTGCGGCTTACCGGCGCCGGCGCTGCCGGAGAGACCGCGGCGCAGGACCGCTGCGCCCGATGGGCAATCGACGCCCTGCAGCAGGCGGTCGCCGCGGGATACCGCGACATCGCTCACATGCGCGTTGACACGGACCTCGACCCGTTGAGAGGACGTGAGGGATTCCGGCTGATGATGATGGATCTGGCGTTTCCGTCCAATCCGCTCGCGACTGTGAGGTAGAAAGGGAAGGCAGGCGGCTGGTCGCGGGCAGTCAAAGCGGCGCCGTTCTCCTTTGGAACGGACCGCACGACGACTCCGGCAGACGGTCCGGTCAGTGAATGTGTGGCCGGACTGCGTGGCCCTGTTCGCAAACGGAGCCTGCCGAATTGGCAGGATGGCGTCCGACCGATGTCGCGAACGGCAGGGTGCCTGGTTGCGACGAAGTGTTGGTCGATCGTTCGAACCTTTTGCTCATTAAGTAGTTAGATTTCGTCACCGAGAAGGCACGTGCCTTGCATAGGAGCGCGGGATGAGAATGTCTGTCTCCTGCGCGGGTGCCGGGCTGCGGCATCGGGTGGCGGTGAGGCGATTGTTACATTGGGTCGAGCGAGACGAACCGAACGAAGGAGACTGGGGCGATGCAACTGAAGCCGCTGGGCGACCGGGTGGTTGTGGAGCGCGAGGAGGCCAAGGACACGACGGCCGGCGGGATCGTGCTGCCGGATACCGCCAAGGACAAGCCGCAGAAGGGCAAGGTCCTGGCTGTCGGCGATGGGCGCATCACCAAGGACGGCAAAAAGCGCGAGCTGCAGGTGAAGGTAGGCGAGCATGTGCTGTTCACCTCCTATGCCGGCGAGGAATTCAAGATCGAGGGCGACAAGAAGGTGCTCTTGATGCGCGAGGAAGACATCCTGGCCGTCGTCGGCTAAGCGGATATCTCGCACGAAGAGCAAGCAAACAAACACGAACCGAACATACAGGCACGAATTTGACCCCCTTGCTTTGGGAGTGAACATCGTATGGCAGCGAAAATGATTGCGTTCGATCAGGAGGCGCGGCAGGCCATGCAGCGCGGAATCGCGAAGCTGGCTCGCGCGGTGAAAGTGACGCTGGGTCCGCGGGGCCGCAACGTCATCATCCAGAAGTCGTTCGGCTCGCCCACCGTGACGAAGGACGGTGTGACGGTCGCCAAGGAAATCGAGCTCGAAGACAAGTACGAGGACATGGGCGCCAAGATGGTGAAGGAGGTTGCGAGCAAGACCTCCGACATCGCCGGCGACGGCACCACAACGGCGACCGTCCTGGCGGAAGCCATCTACAACGAGGGGCTCAAGGCGGTTGTGGCGGGCGTCAATCCCATGCTGATGAAGCGCGGGATGGACAAGGCGGTTGCCGACATCGTCGAGCAGCTCCACAAGATGAGCACCAAGGTCACCACCAAGACCGAGACCGAGCAGGTCGCGACCGTCGCGTCGAACTTTGATTCCGAGATCGGCAAGATGATCGCCGAGGCGACCGAAAAGGTCGGCAAGGACGGCGTGATCACGGTCGAGGAAGGCAAGACGCTCAAGACCGAGGTCGAGTGGGTCGAAGGCATGCAGTTCGACCGGGGATACCTGAGCCCCTACTTCGTGACCAACCCCACGACGATGGAAGCCGTGCTCGAAGACTGCTTTATCTTGATCCACGAGAAGAAGATCTCCGTGGTCAAGGACCTGGTGCCGGTGCTCGAGCGAGTGGCCCAGACGGGCAAGCCGCTCTTGATCATCGCCGAGGAGGTCGAGGGCGAGGCGCTGGCCACTCTGGTCATCAACAAGCTGCGGGGCACGTTCCGTTGTGCGTCGGTCAAGGCGCCCGGATACGGCGATCGCCGCAAGTCCATGCTCGAGGACATCGCCGTGCTGACCGGCGGCAAGCCGATCTTCGAGGCGCTGGGCATCGAGCTGGAAAACGTCGGACTGACGGATCTGGGCCGGGCCAAGAAGGTCGTCATCGACAAGGACAACACGACGGTCATCGAAGGGGCCGGTAGCCACGACGCGATCAAGGGCCGGATCGAGGCCATTCGCCGGGAGATCGCCGACACCAAGAGCGACTACGACCGCGAGAAGCTGGAAGAACGGCTCGCCAAGCTCTCCGGTGGCGTTGCCAAGATCAACGTGGGTGCAGCAACCGAAAGCGAGATGAAGGAGAAGAAGGCGCGAGTGGAAGACGCTCTGCACGCCACGAGGGCGGCACTCGAGGAGGGCATTCTCCCCGGCGGCGGTGTGGCGCTCCTGCGGGCGTCGACCACGGTCAAGACCAAGGGTCTTTCGCACGACGAGGAGATCGGCTTCAACATCATCGTCCGCGCCTGTGCCGCACCGTTGCACCAGATCGCCGACAATGCGGGCCAGGACGGCGGAGTCGTCGTCTCCAAGGTCGTGGAGGGCAAGGGCAACTTCGGCTACGACGCCCTCAAAGACGAGTACACCGACCTGGTGAAAGCCGGCATCATCGACCCGACCAAGGTCGCCCGCTACGCCTTGCAGAACGCAGCCAGCGTGAGCACGCTGCTCTTAACCTCCGACGCCCTGATTGCCGACGCCCCCAAGGACGACGAGAAGAAATCCGGCGGCGGTGGCGGACATGGCGGGTATGACGACATGTATTGATCGGTCGAACGAATCGGATTCGACCCGTCGAGCGACGAATCGTCCAGGGGTGCCGAGACTTCTCGGCACCCCTTTTTCGTTGAACACCAGGGGGGCGGCGATGGTGGACCGAACTCCGCAGGCCGAGGATTTTCAGAATTACGCTCAGAACATCGTCGACACGGTGCGCGAGCCGCTGCTGATCCTGGACGCCACCCTGCGCGTCCGGTCCGCCAACCGTGCGTTCTACCAGACGTTTCACGTCTCGCCGGGGGAGACTGAAGGCCGGCTCATCTACGAGCTGGGCAACGGCCAGTGGGACATTCCCGACCTGCGGACCCTGCTCGAGGACATTGTCCCCAAGAGCTCTGTCTTCGACGACTTCGAGCTCGAGGACACATTCCCGGTCATCGGCCGCAGGGTGATGCTGCTCAACGCCCGCAAGCTCCAGGCGGGCCATCACGGCGAGCTGCTGGTCCTGGCGATGGAGGACGTGACCGTGCGCAAGCAGGCAGAAGAGGCGCTCGAAAAGGCAGGCGCCTTGCAGAACGCCATTTTCAACAGCGCCAACTTCTCGAGCATCGCGACTGACGCCAAGGGCGTCATTCAGATCTTCAATGTCGGCGCCGAGCGGATGCTGGGCTACACGGCTGCCGAAGTGATGAACAAGATCACTCCCGCCGATATTTCCGATCCCCAGGAAGTGATCGCGCGAGCCAAAGCGCTCAGCGTCGAGCTCGGAACCACAATCACGCCGGGCTTCGAGGCGCTCGTGTTCAAAGCTTCGCGCGGATCGAAGATATCTACGAGCTGACCTACATCCGCAAGGATGGGAGCCGGTTCTCGGCGGTGGTATCCGTCACGGCGCTGCGCGACGCCCAGGACGCCATCATCGGCTATCTGTTGATCGGTACCGATAATACTGCACGAAAGCAGGTGGAAGCCGAGCGAATGCTGCTGGACCAGCGCGCTGCGCGATCAACAGTTTTACACGCGCTCGCTCATTGAATCTAACATTGATGCGCTGATAACCACCGATCCTGCGCGGCATCATAACCGACGTGAACAAGCAGATGGAGGCGCTCGACCGGGTGCACGCGCGACGAGCTGATCGGCGCGCCGTTCAAGGACTATTTCACCGACCCCGAGCGAGCCGAGACCGGCATCAAGCTGGTGCTTGGCGAAAGCAAACTCACGGACTACGAGCTCACCGCGCGCGCCAGGGACGGCAAGGAGACCGTGGTGTCATACAACGCCAGCACCTTCCACGACCGCGACCGGAAGCTGCAGGGAGTCTTCGCCGCCGCCCGCGATGTCACCGAGCGCAAACGCTACGAGCAATCGTTGCAGCAAGCCAACCGTGCCAAGAGCGTCTTCCTCGCCAACATGTCTCACGAAATCCGCACACCGATGAACGCCATCCTCGGGTTCTCCCAGTTGATGCTCCGCGACCAGGACCTCACCCCACGCCAATGCCAGTACCTGGGAACGATCAACCGTAGCGGCGAGCATCTACTCGCGCTGATCAACGACGTCCTGGAGATGTCCAAGATTGAAGCAGGCCGCACGACCTTGAACCCCTCGACGTTCGACCTTCCTGTCCTGCTCAAAGACCTGGAAATGATGTTCCGCGTCCGCACGGATGAGAAGAAGATATCGTTTTCGGTGGAGCTGATCGGCGACGTTCCCCGATACATCGTTACCGATATCAACAAGCTGCGTCAGGTCTTCATTAACGTGCTGGGCAACGCCGTCAAGTTTACCGAGCTGGGCGGCATCGGCTTACGTGTGAGCGTGGACCGACGGTGCGCTGCGGGACCCTGCCTACTGGTCGAAGTCGAGGACACCGGCCCGGGCATCTCGCCAGACGAGCAAGAGAAGCTGTTCCGGCATTTTGAGCAGACCAAGACCGGGCAACAGATGGGGACCGGCACGGGGCTGGGCTTGGCGATCAGCCAGGAGTTTATTCGCCTGATGGGCGGAGCCATCACGGTGAACAGCGAGGTTGGCAAAGGCAGCGTTTTCTTGATTCACCTGCCTTTGAAGGAGGGAGAGGCCCAGGCGGTTCAAGCGAAAGACAAGCCCCGCCAGGTCCTGAGGCTCCAGCCCGGGCAGGCGACGTGCCGGGTGCTGATTGCCGACGACGTCGAGGATAATCGCCAACTGCTGGCGGAGCTTCTTGGCCCCGTCGGTTTCGAGATCCGGCTGGCGACAAACGGAGCGGAAGCCGTCCATGAGTTTGGCGAATGGCGCCCCCATCTGATTCTGATGGATTTCCGCATGCCGGTGATGGATGGCCATGAGGCGATCCGCCGGATCCGAGCCATGGCCGGCGGCAAGGATTCCAAGATTATCGCTGTGACTGCCAGTGCGATGGACGAAAACCGCCAGGAGCTGATCGCGATCGGCGCCGACGATTTTATCAGCAAACCGTTCAGGGAAATGGATCTATTCCAGAAGATTCACGCCCACGCGGGGGTGGAGTATGTTTACGCCGAGGAGCTCGCCGCCGCGGCCAAGGAGGAAACGGCCGGGCTCACAGCCGAGTGCCTGTCGCGCTTGCCGAAAGACCTGATTCATTTGATGCGTGAAGCTGTCATCGGGGCGAACCTGGACCAACTGCTGGCAACGATCCAGGAGGTTGAAGCCTGCGATCCCTGCACCGCCGGCGGCCTGCGGGGCCTGGCTGAACACTTCGAATACCAGAAGCTTCTTGATTTGTTCGGCTCTGGCGTTGCTCGCGCAAATTCATCACGAGTTGCCGGCGCTCTGGCCTCCCCTGTGCCGGGTTGACGGCGAGAATCGGAGAAGCCCATGGCCAGAACTGCCAACATCCTGGTGGTGGACGATGTCCCGGCCAATCTCCAGGTCCTGACCGGCATGCTCAAGGACCGCGGGTACAAGGCCCGGCCAGTCCCGAACGGCAAACTGGCGCTCCTGGCGGCTCGGAAGGAGCCCCCGGACCTGATTCTGCTGGATATCAATATGCCGGAGATGAACGGCTACGAAGTGTGCGAGCAGCTTAAGGCCGACGAGAGTCTCCGACGGATTCCTGTCATCTTCATCAGTGCCCTCAACGAAAACCTGGACAAAGTGAAGGCGTTTGCAACTGGCGGGGTGGATTACATCACGAAGCCGTTTCAAATGGAAGAACTGCACGCGCGTGTCGAGACTCACCTGAAGCTCCGCCGCCTGCAAATCGAGCTGGAGGAGAGCAACGCGGGACTGGCGAAGGCCAACGGCCGGATGTCCCGCGATCTGAAGGCGGCGGCAAGGATCCAGGAAACTTTTCTGCCCCGCGAGCTGCCTCGCGTCCCGGGCACAGGCTTCGCCTGGATCTACCGGCCATGCGACCTGCTGGCTGGTGATGGCCTGAACATCGTCGCGCTCGGCGACGGCGAGGTCGGGCTTTATATCCTGGACGTCAGCGGACATGGCGTCGCGTCGGCCCTGCTGTCGGTGACGCTCTGCCGTCTGCTCTCGGGGCCGTCCGATCCGTCCTCGATTTTGATCCGGGACCGAGACGACCGAGACCGGCATGTCATCACGCCGCCGGCTCTAGTCGCCGACGAGCTGAACCGGCTCTTCCCGTTCGACTCAGCGACTGAACAGTTCGCCACGTTGGTCTACGGGATCCTGAACGCGGCGACCAGAGAGTTCCGCTACGTCTCTGCCGGGCACCCCGGCCCGCTGCATGTTCCCTCCGGTTCCGATCCGGTGCTTCTGGAAAGCCACGGTTTCCCGATCGGCCTGGCGGATGGCGTCTACACGGAGCGGTCGGTCCGCCTGGGAGCCGGAGATCGATTGTATCTTTACTCCGATGGAGTTCCCGAGGCGATGAACCCCGCGGGCAAGCAGTTTGGCAACGACCGGCTGGTGGAGGCGATCGGCCGAGGGCGGTCCAAGGCGCTACAGGAGACTATCGGCAGTCTTCTCGGGGAAGTTGCGCGATGGCAGGGATCGGAGCGGCCGCAAGATGATATATCCATTCTGGCGGTGGAGGTCACAGGGGCATCAGGGGAAAAGCTACCCGCAGTTGACGATCGCACGGAGGCTCTTGCTCAGTTACTTTCCAAGGTCACCCGAGAGAATATTCACGGAGAGATCGATACTGGTCCACCGGTTGGACGGGAGTCCTGGTGATGCCGGCGGGCTATGTCCCTGAGCGTGGTGACATCGTCTGGATCAGCTTCAATCCGCAAGCCGGGCACGAGCAAGCTGGTAGGCGCCCCGCTGTGGTGGTCTCGCCGGCTGCGTACAACGAAAGCGTGGGCCTCGCGATCTTCTGTCCGATCACTAGCCAGGTCAAAGGATATCCGTTTGAAGTCCAAATCCCGCCCGAATTGCGGGTTCGGGGCGTCGTCCTTGCCGATCAGATCAAGAGCTTCGATTGGAGAGCTCGATCCGTCGAATTTATCGGAAGGCTGCCGCTGCCGGTTTTCAACAAGGTGCTCGTGAAGGCCCGGACGCTGATTTGAGATGCTGGGCTTGGGGTGCCAGGCGATGGTCAACATTCTGGGCGTCGGGCTTCTGGTCGCCATCGGCGGGTTTCTCACGCACAGGCGATGCGGCGGCGGAATCATGGCCGTCTTCATGGGCCCTCTGGTCGGTGCGTGCCTCGCATGGATCTGCATCGCGCTGGGAATGCTGCACAGCGGGGACGTGGGAGTTCTCGCCGCCATCGGGACGGGTATCGGGTTGTTGAGCGGGGTTGCGTGGGGCGCCTTGCCGGTTCGAGGCGGGGGCGGGCCTGACCCTTGAGGGCGTGCGTCCCTTCCGAACAAGCATTCACGTGCAGGTTGACTGCTTCGCGCTGACCGCGCGTCGCCGCGCGACAACAAGACTGTGGATCGGAATCAATCGAAGCTCCTCGCTGGCGCTTCGGGTTGGTGTCTGGCGAGGTTGCGGGCGAATTCCTCGCGATGCGCTGGGCCGGTATCAAATGAAGACACCCACTGGCGCGGCCGGTCGGTGGGAAACTGCCTAAACGCGCCGTCCAAGCCTTGACAGGCGCCCGTCCATCTCATTAGACTCTCGCTGTATTGAGATTGAATCTCAGTACCAATTGACTTTGGTCTTAGCCGACTCTGGTCCAGTCGAGCTGAGATTCTTCCGGTCAAAGGGACCACAAAATGCGCGAGTTGGCAGAGCGGACGCGATTGCTGGGATGGGGCGAGGCTGAACGGACGCGACAGCACTGTCACGCCGTCAACGGTCCATTGCAGGGATTGTGGGTGCAACCCACTGGTCGTAATACGATATCAGATGGTGGGTTACACCCACCCTACGCAAGAACCACTGCGCGACGCGGCTTCACGCTGATTGAGCTGCTCGTTGTCATCGCGATCATTGCGGTGTTGATTGCACTGCTGCTGCCTGCCGTGCAGGCGGCGCGTGAGGCGGCCCGGCGAGTGCAGTGTATCAACAACTTGAAGCAGCTCGGCCTGGCGATGCAGAACTACGAGAGCTCGAACGGCGTGCTGCCACCCCAGATGGTTCTGACGTTCAGCAGCTCCGGTGCGGTGGCGTGGAAGTCGAGCTGGGGAGCGTCGTCGCGCATCACGCCGTTCCTCGAGCAGGGCGCTGTTTACAACGCGCTGAATTTCACGAACAAGACGACGGACCCGTCGAATGCGACGGCGGTCGCCACGCAATTGAATATGTTCATTTGCCCGAGCGAGCCGAATTCACTGGCGTTTACCAGCACGAATAGCGCGGGCGTGATTTCGACCTTTGGTGTGTCGAATTACGGGTGGTGTGAGGGGACGTGGTACACGTTTGGAGGATTTGGCAGTACCGTGGCGACGCCTGATGCGATCGGCACCAACCTGCGGCGGACTTTCGCGTCATTCACCGATGGTCTGAGCAACACGCTGCTGGGTTCCGAGGTGAAAACCTACACGCCGGCCTACCATGACTGTGGTAGCGTGCCGCCTCCGGGTCCGACCGGGGCGTATTCGTACCCGGATGTTCCGACCGTGCTCGCGAGCGTGGCGGCGGCGCCGGCTTCCGGGTGCAAGACCGCGACCGCTCCCGCGGGCATGCCGGGGGGTGGTCACAGCCACTGGTGCAACGGCAACTCGTTTTACGACGGTTTCACGACGGCGCTGCCGCCGAACACCAAGGCGCCGGCGGGGCCCTTGGGCCTCGACAGCGACATGAGCTCGGAAGATGAGGACGATGGCGGCCCAACGTACGCCGCGGTCACGTCGCGGAGCTACCATCCCGGAATCGTCAACGCGGTCTTCGGCGACGGCAGCGTGCACACCATCAAGAGTTCTATCAACTACCAGACGTGGCGGGCGCTGGGGACCGTTGGTGGGGGTGAAGTGATCTCCGCCGACTCGTACTGAGCGGCCGGTCGCGTGTCCAAGGTGCGACCACACCCACGTCTGGTGGGTGTGACGAGCGTCTGCCGGGGAGAGCGCACGGCCGGCCGTACCGGCACGTGCGGGACCACTCCCCGGCAGGCGCCGATCGTCGCCTTTCGAGGAGCGAAAGTCCTGCGCTTTGTGCACCATTCTCGCGGCCTGCTCCGCAGTGAACAAGCACTCGCCTCGTCGTCGTCGTTTACTCAAGTGAGGATGGCGGACTTTCGCGGAGCGAAAGGCGACTCTATTTGAAGAACACACTTTCGCGGAGCGAAAGGCGACTTTGGTCGGGCCGGCGCGAACCGCCTTGCGGCGGACAAATCTTCGCCAGCGCCGGCCAGAAACCCGCCGATCATCGCGCTCGCGCAGGCCGAACGGACGTCCAGAGTACTCAAAAACAAGCACAAATTCCGAATCCATCGCGGCGGCATGACGTTTGCAAAGCGAGGGGGCTCGTTCATGGTTGGAATCTTCCGTTGCCGATCCGGCTCATCTGACTCGCGATACTGAATTCACGACCCATCCCGAAGGAAAGCAGGCCGAGACGATGGTTTCACGACTACGAAAAGATCACAGCCGTCATGCCTGGCTTCCGTCCGGCTTCACGCTGATCGAGCTCTTGGTTGTCATCGCGATCATCGCCGTGTTGATCGCGCTGCTCCTGCCCGCGGTGCAAGCAGCGCGGGAGGCGGCCCGGCGGTCGCAATGCATAAACAACCTGAAGCAGATGGGGTTGGCACTGCTGAACTACCACGATCAGGTGGGGGCGTTTCCGCCGGGCTACATTGCGGCGAGCAAGTTCGTCGACGGCGAGACGGATACCGCCCCGGGCTGGAGCTGGGCCTCGATGATCCTGCCGCAGCTCGACCAGGGGCCGCTGTTCTCGGCGATGAACTTCTGGCTGCCGGTACAGGCACCGGCAAATACGACGGGAACCCAGACGCTGCTGAACGTGTTTGTGTGCCCGTCGGACCAGCTTGTACTGGGCAGTACCTATCGGATCACGGATGGCCTGGGGAACACGGTTATGACGGGCTCTCCGAGCTCGTACGCGGCCTGCACCGGCAGCGATCTGGCCGACGTGGCGCTGGGGCTCAACAACGACGGCTCGGGCAATGGAGTTTTCTTCCGAAACAGCGGCATGCGCATTGCCAATATCACGGATGGAACGAGTCTGACTGTTCTGGTGCTGGAGCGGGCCTGGGGCGATACCGAAGGAACCTGGGTGGGCGCACCGGCCGGGGGAGTCGTGTTGCGCGGGCCTTTTAATCCCTGCCCTGGCTCGGCGTATGCGACGTATCTGGCGCCGTGCCTCGTGCTGGCACATTGCCACTTGCTCAATACCAACGCCGATACCGACAGCGGCCTGGATGACCCGTCAAGCTTCCACCCGGGCGGCGCGAACACGGTCTTCGCCGATGGCTCGGTGCATTTCTGGCGGAACGTGCTGGGCGATCTGGGCGTCTACCCGAACGGCTCGACGATCTATACGCCGAGCAGCCTGATTTTCCAGGCGATGGGCACTCGCGCTGGGGGCGAAGTCGTCAGCGCGGATGCCTATTGACGGGGAGGACGGAGGGTGGTGGGTGATGTGTGGCGGGTGGTGGGAACGGGGGCGGGATTGATGAATCGAGTGGCGTACGATTGGGTGCGCGGGGCACTGCTGGTGCTTTTTGTCGCGGCGGGCTGTGGGCCCGGCTGCGGCGGCGAGGAGCGCGGGCCGATGCTGGCGGGCGGGCGCGAGGTGAAGTCGTGGGTGGCGGCGCTTTCTGATACCAACCCGAAAGTTCGCCGCCAAGCCGTGCTCAAGCTGGGTAATGTGGGCGACGCCGATCCGACCGTGGCGGAGGCCCTGACGCGGGCGCTCGAAGATTCTGACGCATTGGTGCGCCACGACGCCGTGTTTGCCGTGGTGAAGCTGCGCAAACCCGGTGCGGCGATCAAGGACCGCCTTGAAACGATGAGCCGAGGGGACAAAGATAAACGTGTCCGCGACGTGGCCACTAAAGCGCTGGTCAGTCCAGGAAAGTTCGACTGAAACTCATAGGAGACATCCAGAGATGCGTACCCATTCGCGAAGAACGTTTCTCACTGCGAGCATTCAAGGCGCGGGTCTCTTGGGGTTATTGACGGGGCCGGCCCGGGTTTTCGCGATCGCTGCCGCGAATGACGCGCCTGATGCGAATGCGCTGGCTGGCAAGGCGGTCGCATTTCTGCGGACGCGGCAGGGGAAGGATGGGAGCTGGTCGGGCGATCGCGAGCCTGGGATCACGGCGCTTGTCGTGACGGCGATGTTACGAACGGGGCGGATCGCGCCTGAGGACCCGGCGATCACGAAGGGACTCACGTTCCTGGAAAAATACATCGGCCCGAAGGGAGGGCTTTCGGAGGCACCTCACTCGGTTTATACAACCTCGGTCGCGCTGATGGCATTTCACGAAGCCAACCGGAATGCGGCCGGACGCTATGATCGCATCATCAAGGGGAGCCAGGACTTTCTCAAAGGGACGCAGACGGACGAGGGAGAAGGCAAGGGCCGGGAAGACCCAGCTTATGGCGGGCTAGGTTACGGCGGCGACAACAGCCGGCCCGACCTGTCGAATACGGCCTTTTTCATTGAAGCCCTGCGCGACAGCGGGCTGCCCGCCGACGATCCGGCGCTCAAGAAGGCGCTGATTTTCGTCTCGCGGTGTCAGAATTTGAAGAGCGAGTTCAACGACCGGGCCGAGGCGGGCAAGGTGAACGATGGCGGATTCGTTTATAACCCTGCGGCTGGAGGTGAGAGTGCCGGCGGCCGCGGGGGTGGGCGGGGCAAGGCCGCTGGTGGCGGTGGCGCGAACGCGAAAGCTGCCGCCGAGCCGCCGCGTTCGTTTGCGGGGATGACGTACGCCGGGCTCAAGAGCATGATCTACGCGGGGCTCACGCCGGACGATGTGCGTGTGAAGTCGGCGATCGAATATATCAAGAAGCACTACACGTTGGAGGAAAACCCCGGCCAGGGTCAACGGGGGCTTTATTACTATTACCAGACATTCGCCAAGGCGATGGCGCTTTTAGGCCAGCCGACGCTGGTGGATGCAGAGGGCAAGTCGCACGACTGGCGGGCCGAGCTCATCGCGGCGGTGGCGAAGCGGCAGACGGCGAATGGGAGCTGGGTGAACCCGGTTGATCGGTTCATGGAGGGGGACCCGAATATTGCTACGTCGTTTGCGCTGCTGGCGCTTTCAGAGTGCGCGGGGACGCGGGTGACGGAGTTCCGATTGCTCCAGGGTGACTGATCAGGACGTCCCAAAATCGCCGGGACCAAACGCGATCCGCTTGAAGACTTTGTCTTTCGGGATGAGCGGGATATCAATCCGGGCGGGCCGGCTCAACGTATGTGCTCGCTTGTAGTTTCTTTGGGGGGGGGACGGTTCGCGATTTGGGCTCGACGCTACTGTCGTCGGCCGGTTTCTGAATTAAATTGAGAATAAGTCTGACCTCGTGGACGTGGCCTTGAGTTTCCGTGGCCAGGTCGCGAGAGCGGTCCCTGCCACGTTTATGCCTTTCCAGCTCTGAGGAACACGATTTTCTTCGCACCTTAGCCGCGAGCCAAGCCCTCTGGGCACACTGATTTACGACCGATTCAGGGTTTTCACCATTTTGCGCCTTCTTCGCACTTCCCACTTTTGGGCCATTTGCTGGTAAGCTAGGGTGCTTTTCAGTTAGCCAGCTCGGAGGCACCCGTGCGAGTCCCACGTCATCCCACCAATATTCGGCGGATGCTCGAAAGCCGGGTAAAGCAGGTGGCCGCTCGTAAACCTGCGCTTGCTGCCAGCCTCGTTTCGTTCGAGCGCAGGTGTGGTAAGCCCGGCTGCCATTGCGGCTCTGGCGAAAAGCATCGTGGCCATCAGCTCACCTTCAACAACCGTGGCAAGACACGCCACGGTTTACGTTCCAGTCGACTTCACGGAAGAGGTTCGTTCATGGATCGACGAACATCGCCGACTCAAAGCTCTGCTCCAGGAGATCTCTCAACTGAGCCTGGCACTGGTTCGCAGCCATGCCCAGGAACGAAAACGGCGAAAGGGCCGGTCGTAAGCCTCGGCGAGACGTTCGCCACAACATTCCACCACTTCTGGCCCGAGTTTAATCGGTGGCTGGATGGCGTGCCCGATACCCGGTTTTTGCCGCTGGTCATCTATCACAAACGATTCCTCATCTGGTGGGGGATCAGCCTGTATCTGTTTCAGCTCGGCAGTCGCAGGCAGTTGGATTTCGATCTCGATGACCGCGGCACCGAGGTCTTGAACAACTTCAACCGATTCGCTCAAACCGAGCAGGAGACCCGGCCGGTACACGACACCCTTGATCATTTCCTGGAACACACTGGCGCTGCTCCTTTCGCCGAATTGCGAACACACATGCTGCGTCGCCTCATTCGCATGAGGTCTTTGGACGCCGCTCGCTTGCAGGGGAGGTTCGTCGTGGCTCTCGATGCCACTGGTCATCTGGCTTTTCGGCGGCGGCATTGCCCGCATTGCTTGGTCTATCGTCACGCGACCCACACCGCTTACCTGCACCAGGTCCTGGAAGCCAAAATACTCGGACCGGCGGGTTTGACCCTGTCCATGGCCAGTGAGTTCATTGAAAACTCGGACAGCAACGCCGCCCTTTCCGGCGAGGCTCGTAAACAAGATTGCGAGCTCAAGGCGCTGACCCGTTTGCTTCCTCAACTTCGTCGTGGCTTCCCGCAACTACGCTCGTGCCTTTCCGGTGATAGTCTCTATGCGTGCGGCCGCACCCTGCAACTGGCCAAGGATTACCATTGCAACTACGTATTAACATTCAAGCCGGGCCATATGCCTGCCGTATGGAAGGACTTTCAGGCGCTATTGAAGCTCTGCCCCAGCAATGAACTGACATGCTCTACGCCCCAAGGTGTGCACCAGGTCTATCGCTGGGTTCACGGCTTGTCCTACCAGGATGACCAAGGCCGAACCTGGCACTTTAACGCGATCGAATGCACGGAAACGGTCGACGGCGAAATCACCGTATTCGCCTGGATCACGGACCTCAAGGTTGACATCCGCACGGTAGAGGAGATTGCCACGAAAGGAGGACGACATCGCTGGCACATTGAGAACCAAGGATTCAATCGTCAGAAGAATAGCGGCCTGAACCTGGAACATGCTTTCAGCACCGACCCGGAAAGGCTCAAAGCCTACTATTACTTGCTGCAGATCGCTCACATCATCATGCAGGTCCTCGAGGTCGGCAGCTTGCTCCGCAATGCGGCGGCGGAGTTTGGGCGGACACCCATGCAGTTGTTCGGTAGCCTGAAGAACCTCGCCCGCCGCTTGTTGGAAGCCTTCCGATACATCGCCCTGAGCGACGAAGCGTTTGACCACTCCCGTGCCGGTCGCATTCAGATTCGTTTCGATACCTCCTAGTCCAAGCGGAGCGTTTCTCGGGTCACCAGGTGCCGGCCGCCGCAGAAATCACAGGACATTCGCTCGCAGCGCTGCGCGAGCCCGCTACCCGTCCGCGCACCGTCGCCCGCTCAAGTCGACCCTTCGCGGCCGGAAAAACTCACGCAACACGTATTCCTCACGGCTGATGCCTTTCCGCTCTGATTGCGAGAGGTACAGGCGGCGTGGTACAATGCTGCGGATGTTAGAGCGAAGAGGGGGCAGATTCCGTGACGAGAGTGGCCGTTTATTACGAGCCGGTCGATCCGGAGAATATGGCGTACCGCGCCGTATCACGGGGGGGTTCGGCTGCGGGGCGGACGGCCGGCGAGGCGCTTGATGCACTGGCCTCGCAACTTACGTCGGAGGAGGGTGAGACTCTGGTGATTGTAAGGAGCATGAGCGCGGATCGCTTCTTCGGCGCCGAAGAGCGACGGCGTCTCGAATACTTGATGGCCTTGCGGCGCGAGGCATCCGCTCAGAACTCGTCATTGGGTGCCGAGGAGCATGAAGAGTTGGAGCGATTGGTGGACGCCGAGGTCAGGGCGACGACAGCGCGTGCGGCAGCGTTGCTTCATGAACTGGGAAGATGAACAAGCGCTATGCCGAAATAGCCCGTCGGGCTGGACATCGTTGCGAATACTGTCGTGCGCCGGAGATCATTTTCAACCTGCCGTTCGAAGTCGAGCACATCGTACCCACGTCGCGCGAGCGCCTTGACGACGAGTCTAACCTCGCACTGGCCTGTCGGGAGTGTAACCTTTTCAAGTCCGATCAACAGAGCGGTGTCGACGAGACGACACGCGAACGCGTGCCGTTATTTCATCCACGGCAAGATCGCTGGGATGACCACTTCCGTGTGGAAACGGAGGGCGGGAGAATCTTGGGTTTGACTGCCGTAGGTCGTGTGACCATCGCATGCCTGCGAATGAACCGGGATCTCCAATGCGCGGCGAGAATGTCCTGGATGCAGCTCAAGCTTTTCCCTTGAATCCGAACTTGCTGGATTCGTTGGGGAACGGGAGTTTCTGGGCAAGGGCGGACGGCTTCGCAGTCGTGGGTCGAGGGGACGAGGCGGGTGCCGCGGGCGAGTTGAATCCAGCTTGCGGCGATGTTCGATTGGATTGAGCTCCTGGACGGTCGTTGGGCTCCGGGCTTCATTTTCCGACGGCATGGGGGATATCATAACGGGCAGGAAGGAGGTTCACGACATGTCGAGTCTGTTGACACTTGCGGGCGTCTACCGTGACGGCAAAGTCGAGTTCGCGGAGCGGCCCGCTGGGGTGGGCGAGGACGTTCCGGTGCTGGTAACCTTCCTCCCCGGGAACCAACGGGGCGAGTCCGAGCCGTCGGCTCATGCGGCCGAGGAGGTTCGACGGGCGGCGCGCGAGCGGTTCATGGCCCGCTTGAAGCAGGGAATGCCTTTCGGTGGACCGCCGTATGCCAAGCGCGAGGAACTTTATGACCGATTCGATCGCCGCGACGAAAATCCTCGTTGATACCAACATCCTGATTTATGCCGCCGATCTCAAAGCCGGAGACAAGAATCTCAAGCCGCAGGTGCTGCCGTTGACCGGCGCGATCACGCTTCGGGCATTGGACGCAATTCCGCGACACGGTTTCTCGTTCTGGGACGGGTTGATCTGGGCTGTGCGGCCAAGGAAAACGGGATTCCGCTAGTGTATACCGAGGATTTCCAGCATGGCCGAGACGTCGAGGGGGTCCGAATCGTAAATCCGTTCGCAGGAAGCTCATGATGAAGTCGTCGATGGCTTCCAAACCTGGCGTTGACCTGGTAGTCGGCGACAGACCGAGTCCCCATCTTGGCCGACGCCGTGATTGGTGGCGGGTCGTGTGAGGAATGTCAGTGGCTCGGTGGATGGTGAAATGCTGGTTAACCATGGATGGCATGGATCTCACGGATTGAGTTGAGAGGGAGGTTGCAGAAGGCTTGCCGGGGGCGGTGCAGATGCCGTCTTGAACAGAAGCGAGCGAAGGTAACGAAGCGGGAGATTAGAAGAAAGCGGACGGAGAGCTTAGCCACTGGTGAAACACTGATTGAACACGGATCATACTTCTGATTGCTCCAGGGTGACTGACTGATCAGGACGTTCCAAAATCGGCGGGACCAGATGCTATCCGTTTGAAGACTTTGTCTTTCGGGATGAGCGGGATATCAATCCGGGGGGGGGCGGCTCGACGCGTGTGCTCGCTTGTAATTTCTTTGGGACGGGAGACGCTTCGCGATTTGGGCTCGAGGCTACCGTCGTTGGCCGGCTTCTGGATTAAATTGAAAAATGGTCTAGCCCGTTGGACTCGCGACGAAGAAGGGGAACTTTGGCAGCCCGACACACTTTCTGATCGCGCCGCTCGTCACGTGGCGACCAACTGGATCGACGTCCTCTGAGTGATCAAAGAGGAACCGCTTTCATGGCGTGGATCGAACTGAGGGTCCTGAAATGCTCGGCGAGCCGGCTCGCGAAGGGTCGCGAAGGGTCGCGAGCGAATCAACACGCCGACTTCAATATTCTTCGTGTGAGCGGCTTCCGTGAAATTCGCTGAGGAAACGAAGGCCGTCTCGTTATCAACGACGATGCACTTCGCGTGGAGGCTTGCCCTGTTCGCGTGGTCTGCCTCGAGCGACCTCGGGTCGTAATAGATTTTGGGAAGTGTGCGCCCCGGCCACTCGTCGCGAACGAATCGTTCCGCGAAAGAACGGACCAAGTCGGACTGCGCTTGATCGGTCAAGATGCGGGCGGTGGATGTCGAGGTACATCTGCACGTCCAGACGCGGCGACTGGTCCATTCTCTCAGCCAGCTCCTTGAAGATGACATGGCCCTGATACACTGCGTAGCCGGCTATGAGGACTGAGTCTCGGGCGCCTTGGAACAGCTCCCGGACAACGACGCGGGTGTCTCGGTTGACGATGCCTGGGGCTTCCGGGCCGATCCAGACGAGGTCGATCATGTCCTCGGCCGCGCGCCGCTGGGCCCGATCGAGACGAAGTGTTTCGATGCACGCCGCAAGGTGGCGCGGCTGCATTCCATCCTGGGCGAGCTGGTTTAGCTCAGCCGCGACGGGAGCAGCCGCGGACTCGCATACGTAGCGGCGCAAGGCCAGCGGGTTGAACGGAGGCGCGAGACGTCCGGATCGAATATCGACGGCAAGCTGGTTGAGATCGTCGGTCGTCAGCGAGATCAGCACGGACACCGTGCGCGCTCCTAAGCAAAGAACTCGGCGCCGTTGCCGTCGACTGTCGAGACGACGAGGGCGCGGTCGAGGAAATCGTTGTGCTGCTCGCACGAGGTCTCGGCGATGAGGAGGCATCCGTGGCAGGCGGCGCCGTGGAGAAACCGGCACTCGTGCGGGTTGTCGGACTCGTGCTGGCGCAGACCGGGTCATTCGAGCAAAGTCGAGCGAGGTCGATTGCGGCCTTCAGGTACCTCGCAATCTGACGCCCGGCCTGAACAAGGCCGCCGAGCGTTCCCTCAGCGTCGGTCGATCCAGTGCACAGCAGGATGCCGTCGCCGTAAGGGCCCGAATAGATGCGCTCGCGGATCGAGCTGGCGGGATAGCCGCACTCGAGAGAGACCGCGGTTATCAGCAGGTGGGACAGCGAATGCAGCAACGTGTAGGGAAGCCCGAAATATTCGCGTTTGCTCTTGTCGTGATCATCTTTCCAGCACTCGAAACCCCTCGAGAGCTGGCGGCCTCGCGCCTTCACAACCGGCTTCTCGAGCCAGGCATCGATTGCTTCGCTCTTGAATTGGATGAAGATCCCTTCGCCACGGTTTTCGATGGCTGGGAGCCATGTGAGGTCACGCGCCAGCGGCGCGCGTGTAACACCGATTTCGAGCTCACCTTCACGGTTCGGTGTGAATGACTCGAACCGGGTAAACCCGACACTGGCGATCACCTCGCGGAGCCGATGGATCAAAACAACGCGCTCAACGGCGGCCATCCAGGGCTGGTCCCATTCTCTCTTCGGCAATGCGCGGGCGAAAAAGTCGCCGTCGGGCTTGTCGGAGCCGATCTCATCCTTGCGCGCTGATCAGCGTCTCGAATTCGGCCTGCTTGACCGACTTGTCAGCGCCAGGCGTGACGCCAGTCTTGCGCGCCTGGACTTCCCTGAACGCGTCGGCATCGGAGATCCCTTCCAGCGCGGCGGCGACGCGGGGTTTCCGCTTGCGCTCCCTTGAAATCTCTTCCAGGTCTTCGGCGAACTGGAGGTAGTCTTCCCAAACCTGGTCTACGGCGCGGGCAATAATCTCATCACGATCCGGCAACGAGATCACGCTCATCGTCTGCGAGAAGTAGGCGTTGCTGGCGGTTCGGATGAGCATGCGGTTCGGCTCGTCGCACTGGTCGAACACGCGGGGACCGAGCCACGGCTGCCGACCGTCGCACTTCCCGAGGGCGTGCATATCGGGCCTGATCGCGTCGTTCATCTTCCGCTCGACCTTGCAATCGCAGCGCACCCACACTTCGGAAAGATCACCGCTGGTTCCTCGCTCGTCGATCCACAGGTCGCGGCGGCAATTCGAATTCGCGCCGTGGACGAAGTAGTACCAGTCAATGTCGCCGGTGTGCCCTTTGCGGCACGCCCGGATGAACCGAACGGGCACAACGGGCTGAGGCTTCTTGTTATGGTCGACAAACCTGCCTTTGGAGAGGGATGAACGGTGAAGGAGTCGGCGCGAGCGCGTTGCCCTGCCATCCTCAGCGAAGAGGGCGCCCTGAGTGATGAACCATTCGGGGAACTGCCAGCAAGTGATGCCGGTGGTCTGTGCGGAAAACGGGTCGTCGTTGTCGGGCGGAGGCGCGTGGAGGGTGAGCGTTTGAATCTGGAGCAGGGTCTTGAGCTTCGTGATCAGGCGCGGCTCGAGGATCGGGTCACCTCTCGTCCAGTACTCAAGCCCGCCGATGATGACGGAGTGCTGCGGCAGCTCGAAGAGCGAGCCCGGGCCAAAGGTCATTACTGTCTGGCTCTGGCGAACCTGGCCGTGGGGTTTTCTGGCCGTTGCCCCTGGTGACGGCATGATCAGTCCTCCTGCTCGATGGCTATATCGTCCATCGTGCGCAGCCAGAGGTTCACGCTGGGCTCCACATCGCGCATGGAGCGGTTGGCGCGGAACTTCTGATGGCGCGGGTGCATTCGCTTGAGCTCGGGGTCGAGAAACGCATGAAGGAGCGGTTGGGCCGCGCCCATCTCCGCGGGGTTGTACTGGAGCGCGGTGCCGTTCTGGCGGTAGTCGTGGGCGATCTGGCTCCAGGTGTCGAAGAGGTCCTTGGCTCGCTCGCTGACCCGCTGGCGTAGGGCCTCGGCTTCGGGCGCCTCCAGGTTGGCGTGGCTGGCGGCTCGGTCCGAGAGAGACTTGACCACGAAGTCGAGGGCCGTGCGCTCGTTGAGGATCGCCTGCGCGCAGCCGGCGGCGTCATCGGCGTGCACCCCAGGCGCGACAGGGCGACGAGGGTGGCGGCCAGGGCGCGGTCGAGGGCGCGCGGTGAGAAGGGGGTAACGCTGGTGGCTTCAATCGTCCGGTAGAACGACTGGTGGAAGAGCTCAAAGCGCTCGTAATGCGAGCGGTCGCGGGGGCGGTGAATGTTCAAGAGGGTGACGACCAGGCCGGGCTTCTGCGGGTCGCGGCCGACCCGACTGGTGGCCTGGATGTACTCCGCGCAAGTTTTGGGCTCTCCGAGGACAACCATGAGGCCGAGGCGGGGAATGTCGAGCCCGACGGAAATCATGTTGGTGGCGATCGCGACATCGACCCGGTCTTTGTCGAAGAACGCCAAGGCCAACTGCCGCTTTGCCTCGGAGACCTGGTTCGTCGGAACGCGGGAGGTGAGCTCGACCACTTCGTAGGCGATGTTGCGGCTGGCGAAGAGGCCGTCTTTCTGGCCGACGCGCCTGCGCGTGGTGTAGCCGGTGAGCCGGGTCGTGACCTCGTCCTCGACGATGCGGCGCGCGCCACCGAGCTCGCGAAGGCTGTTGAAGTAGCCGAGGAGTGTCATGTAGGGGTCGGCCGCGTTCTCCGGGTTTTTCTTGCCGTTGTCGGCCTCGTAGGCTTTCTGCCCGGCGCCCAGGAGGGCGAGGTAGGTGCGGAGCATGAGGACCTTGAGGCTGCGGCCCTGCGCAGCGAGCCCGAGATAGAGGCGGGCCGGGCTCTCGCCGGTTGTCACCGTATGGGCGAAAAACGAATTTCGCCGGTCGGGGCCTGGCGGTGGGAATATGTCGACCGCGCGCCGGTTGAAGAGGGCTCGGATCTGGTTCTCGGCGCGGCGAACGGTGGCGGTGGATGCGATAACCTTGGGGCCAACCTTTGTGCCATCAACCGTGCGTGCGCACAACTCGTCAAGGGCGGACTCGTACAGACCGACGATGGTGCCCATCGGGCCGGAGATCAGGTGAAGCTCGTCCTGGATGACGAGGTCGGGCGGATGCAGGGGCGCGGGCAAGGGCCGGCCGCGATCTTTTTCGCAGGGCCCGTAGAAACCGTGCTGGTCATAGCGATCGACCCGGCCGAAGAAGCCGCCGATATTGCCGGTCCAGGGCATTCCGGCGAACTTGTCGACGGTGGCGATCAGGAAGCATGGCAAGCGGCGGTAGATCGGCTCGTCGACGGCGATGATGGGGAGGGGCTGGTTTCGGGTAAAGGCACATCGACGGTTCATGCAGGTGATGCGAAGGTCGGTGGGCTCGTTCTGGTTCGGCAGCAAGACGAAGGAGTCGCGCTTGAACTTCTCACCGCACCACGGGCAGTTTTCGAGCGGGATGGGGGCGGGTTTGCGGTCGTCGTTCAAGAAGGCGATCGTCTTGGATCGAGCGGAATTGGGATTGTTGTCGCCTTTGAAGCCCATCTGGTTGGGTGTCGCGCCGCGGCCGACCCAGAGACCGATCTCGAAGGGCCAGGGGCCGAGCGTGTCGGGGTCGCTGTGGCGCTCGAGCTCGAGCGCGCAGATCAGGGTGGCTGCGCGACTGAGCTGCTCGAGGGTGAGCAGGCGCAGTGTGTAGCGCATGAGCACGCTCACGCCGGCGGAGGCGTAACCCGGGTTGATCAGCCTCCTGTAAACCAGCGTGAACGCGGCGAGGCCGAGGTAGGCTTCGGTCTTGCCGCCGCCGGTCGGGAAGAAGAGCAGGTCGACGACGCGCCGGTCGTCTTGTTTGGGATCGGCGATTCCCGGCAGGGCTGTGAGGAAGAACGCGAGCTGAAACGGCCGCCAGGCGGGGGCGGGAATGGTGGCTTCGTCCTTGCCCACCATGGTTCCGAACCGGCGCCGCGCGGCTCTGGCCATTGCTTTGTTGGCGATGCGGAAGGCGGTGAGGACACTGCTCTTGGAAAGCTGGTCAATTCCGCGCGCGATCCGATCAGCGGCTGTGCTGGCTCTGTTCAGGAGTTCTCCAGCCATCTCGCGCTGTTTCTGGCTGAGCGTCGGGAGGACGTGTTTCTGGTTGTCGATCCACTGGCGGTAGTGGGTGACGAACGGCCCGAGCGCCTTCTGGGCGGCTGCGGCATCGGCGAGCTGGGAGAGCGCCTCCATGCCGAGCTCGACGTCGGGGATGGTGGCGGGAGCGATGCGCTCGACCTCGGCCTGGGGGATCCAGGACATGCGCACCAAATGGCATTTGCCCTCGGAATTGACCTCGGCGTGGGTGGAGATGCCATGGCCGACGGCAAATTCGTAGACGTCGCGATGCTGGAGGTCTGCGACCCGCTCGTCCCATTCGTCGGTGTGCTGGCCGACGACGTTGGGCCGCGGGATCAGCGGCTCCTGGGAGTGCACGCGGAGGGCGGCCTGAAAGATGAAGTGCTCATCCCAGCTTTCGCTCTGGTGGAGTGGGTCACGACGGTTGACCAGGAAGATGGAGATCGACCGCGTGCCTGGAGGCAGCAGTCCCTGGGCGATTCCGAGCGCCTGGACAGGGCGCACGCACACAGCGATGAAGAGGCCGTTGCTGTCGGGAACCTGGTGTTCGATTGGTTTCTGTGTCTCAGGCGGCAGGGGCACGGCCATGGTGGGGGGAGTGGGGCGTGCGCTGCCAGAGCACGGAAATGTGTTTGGCGGCGTGAGAGCGGTCGGCGACGTCTGGGTCTTTTTCCTGGTCGTCGAAGCCTTGGGGATGGTAATCGCCCCAGTGCACTTCGAGGTCAAGGGATCGCGTGGCTTCTGGGACGAGGAGGCTCAGGCCGATGGAGGAGGGAAAAAACGCGCGGCGGGCTGCGGAGGACTCGGGGGTGGTGTCGTCGTCGCTGGCGTCGTTTCTATCGCCGGAGTCGATCTCGTCCTGGGCTGTCTGGTCGCATTTTTGATCGTCGGCGGCTTCGAGGGGGACGAGAAAACCGGTCAAGTACCATCGGGAGGGTGCCTGGGATAGGACTTCCCTCTCGAGGTCGGAGCCGTTTTCTGGGCCGACGAGGTCGAGGCGGATGGCTTCGATCAACTGAGTTCGGACGTCGACGGGCTTCATCATATTGTTCCAGATCGTTCAGACGCGATCGACCTCGGGGATGTCGGCATCGTTGATCCCCCTCGGTTTCTATTGTTCAATAGGCTGCGGAATAAGTCGAGTGTCTCGTCGGTCGGTCGGTCGGTTGGGCCTTTCGCACGGCTCGAATGAACTCACGGGACACGAATGCCGTCCAATGCTCAGGGTCACTTAAGAATGAACTCGGACGAGTGGGAATCTTTGTTCGAAGTCAGCGGTCAAAATAAGCCGGGTATCTGTGGGAGCGGTGCGAGACGATGCGACCTTGAAGGAGTCAGTTGCCATGGCGTCCTTTTACACGGTAGTCCAGTTCGTGCCGGATCCCGTCGCCGACGAGCGGATCAACGCCGGAGTCATCGTCTATGGCGAGGGCCAGATTCTCGCGCACTTTGTGGAGAACTGGAACCGGCTTCAACGATTCGGCAACAAGGACGTTTCGTTCCTGAAACAATTCGCTCATGACTTGATGGAACGGATTCGAGCTGGCACAGCCGAGCCCCAAATTACCGAGGCGACGTTACAAGAGATGGTGTCGAGCTGGAGGAGCGCTATTCAGTTTACGGCTCCCAGGGGATCACTGCTGAGCTTGGAAGCGCTGCTTGAGGATGCCGAGGGTCGCTTTCTCGCGAATGACCATCCCCAGGGGAATCGCCCGTTCACACGGTGGTACATGAAGAGGCTCGCGTTCAACGCCGCCTGTCTGGCGTTTGTGCAGCGCGGTGGAGAGCGAGCGCGCAGGTTCGTCAAGCGAAACTTCTCGATTCCCGGCGTGATCTCGAGCCACCCCTTTTCCCTTGCTATCGCCAACGGCAGCCCGCTGGTCGCCGCCGAGGTATTCTCGTTTGTTGGAACCGACCGGAAAGCTCAAGAGAAGGACGTCATGGCAACGGCGTGGGCGTTTGAGGATATCCGCAAGCGGCATGGCACGATGGATCTGGCGGCGTTGGTGCTCACAGGTGAGGAGCCATCACCGGCTTATGAGGACGCCGGGAAAGTCTTCGGGAGCCTGGGGGTTCGGATCGTTCCGAAAGACCAAGTTGACACGTGGTCCGATGAGGTTGCCGGGAAGATCCTGGAGGCGCGGTAGACAATCCGTTCGAAGGCCATTGCCGTTCCCTTATTCGTCCCGGCGAGTCGTCGATCGGCAGGGGCTCGACGAAGTGGCTCCGGCTCAATTGTTTCGACAGCGTCGAAACAATCTCGCGGTCGGGGTTACACGTCAGCGGACCGGATCATCTGAAACAGGTTGTGCCGGCCGTAGCCTTGCCCGTATTCAGCGGTTTATTGTGCAGACAGCTTCTGCACAATCTTCTTGCCGTAGTCAGCCCGTTTCTGCTGGAGGACATCGTCGCGGATGCGCTTGCCGATGTGCCTGCGCGTGGCCCGATCGGTGTGCCTTTATTGCTTGAGGGTTGAGAATGCCGTGATGCCGGTGACCCTGTGAATTCGGCGACCGAGGTGGAGAATTCCCAAGAATTTGACTGGCTCGGCTTCGCGGTGGGCGTCGACGGCCTTCTGGTAGTCATCCGGGCTGAGATCTGCACGGGCCCGGAGGATTTCTTCGTCGTGGAGCAGAGCGAGGGTGATTTCTCCCTGCATTCTGCCGTCGTCGCCGGGTTGGCCATTGAGCGTCACGACCCTGCCGAAGAAAAGGGAGGACGCAGGGGCTCTCGCGGGTAGAAGTTTCCTAAAGATTTCCTCGATGATCGGGAAATACTCCGCCTTGATCCGCACGGTTTGCGGTATGGGGTCATGGGGGGGCAACGTCGTCGCCCAGGAGATGGAGATGTTCAGGGCGGCTTGTTCGCCGGAGGGTTGCATTTGCAGAATCGCGTCACACAGATTCGCGCTGACCACGGGCTCAGTCGCGCTCGGTTCGAGGACGTCGGTCTCGCGATCCGCCTCGATGGCTCGAACGACGCGTTGGATGGAGCGCATCAGAAGCAGGGTCGCCGAACGGGCGAAAGGCTTTTCGCCCCATAGTAACGCTTGATCTGCCTCAATTGCGTGCACCGGGCATGAGAGGGCCAGGGTGAAACTTCCGCGCTCCGTCTGCCCCAACTGGCAGGCGGCGATCAACTGGGTCGCTTCGGTACGAGTCATCCGGGGGTGGTGGCGCACGGGATTGACAACGCTGCAGGCCGCGGCGAGCAGGCTCTTCTTCGCGCCTTCCACGAGAGCGATGCCATCGGTGAGGGGGACCAGACCTCGAGCGGTTGATGTCGATGCAACGCCGAAACGCAGGACGTCTGAATCGGGCATCAGCAGGTCGTTGAGAATCTCAGCGCCTGGTCGGGACTCGATTTCGGAGAGAGTCTGGACAACGTCGAAAACTCGCTTGTCGTAGTCGTCGAACGTCTCGTCCATAGGAACAACGAGCTGCCGCCACTGGGAGTTGGGAAGGTCGAAGAGTGCGATTTCGCCGTTGACGCCAGGTACGCGTTGCCAGCCTTTTGCCAGAGCGTAGCTTCGGACTTGCTGCGGCTTGACGAGCCGAAGCAGTTCGCGGGGTCGTGTTTCATAGTTCATAATGAAACTTCTCCCGCTTTGAAAAACTCGTCATGAGTGCACGCAGATTCTCTTCTTCGCGGAATTTCGATTCACGGGCGACTTCCTCTTGGCTGGTCCTTGCCGAGCAACCGGAATGGGTCCGGCGGAATCCTCTCCGCGGTGCGGAGACAATCTGCTGGTTCGGGGGGCGTCGGAGCCGACCGAGTGGCGCGGATTTTTCTCCGAGGGGCTGCGGCCACAATCCGGGACCAGGGGACGCGGAACTGCGCGGTAAGCTCGCTTTGGACGTCGACGGGCTTCGTTGCCCCATTTCCTCGTGTTTCAGGTCACGTAAGTAGGCGATGGGGCCGGGCGCCGTTGGTTTTTCCAGGATTCCATTGTTCAATAGATTGCGCGGTTCGTCGAGATTCCTGTGTTTTCGCTCCGTGGTCGAGGAACTGGGATGAGATCGAGCGTCGCCGGCGGCCCACGGTCTGCTACAATAATCTTCGGAGGTGATCCCATGCCGATTCTGGAATTGAGCGACGCGCAAGTCGTCGACCTGGTGAAACAGTTGCCGCCGGAGCGTCAGCGGGCGGCGCTGCTGGCGCTGGCTGCGGGTGCGGCCCAGCGGCGCGACGAGCGGATGCAGTTCGCCGAAGGGCAATTGCGGCGTCTCGCCGCCGAGCGCGGCCTGGAATGGGACGAGATGTCGGATAACCGACGCCAAGATTTCATTGACGATCTTCTCCATGAGGATCGTCCGTGCGGAAAATAGCGGTGTTCGACACGAATATCCTGTTCTCGGCAGTGGGCTGGAAGGGCAAGCCTTTCCAGTGTGTCGAGTTGGCACGCGCCGGTGTGGTCGATGGCGTGACATGTCGCGAATTGCTGGACGAGCTGGTCGAAAAGCTTCAAACGAAGCTATGCTTCACTCCGGACCAGACGCTTGACACGGTAGCAGATCTTCTCACATTTCTGCGAGTCGTTCCCATAACCGGCAAGCTCAAGGCGGTACCGGCTGATCCAGACGACGACAAGGTCCTGGAATGCGCGGCGATCGTTGGGGCGACGCATATCGTCACGGGAGACCGCAGGCATTTGCTTCCGCTGGGTACGTTTCAAGGGATCTGCATCCTCACTGCGGCGGACTTCCTAGCGGTAGCAACTGCCCCTTGATTGGACTTAGCACGCCTCGGCGGGCTCTGACTGTTCCGCCATGGATCGGAACGAGATGTAAGGCCAGCGATCCGGTGCCACCTGGCGTGCGACAGGGTCCAGTAAGTCGCCGAGCGCCGGAGCGGCCTCCAGGAACTTCTCGTCGCTCTCGGAGACGTCAGCGGAGAGAAATGCCCAGATCCATAGGGCTGGGTCGCCCGAGTGGTCTGACCCCATATTGAATCGCAGTTCCGCAAGTTCCGGGGGCCGGCGGGGTGCAATCGCGTTTTCGATGAGTTTCCCCAGCCGGAAAGCCGTTGGATCGCCGTAGCGGTCGAATTCGAGAGCCTGAACGATGCCACGGAAAATGGGTAGAGTGTTTTCAATCAGGTCTGCTGCGGGAAGCGCTGTCTGGCTCTTCTGCGCGACTGCCACGAGAAGGTCACGGTGAAGTTCCGCCAGGCGCAATCGCTCGGCGTCGGTGAAAAATGAGAAATGCGCCTTTTTGAAGCCGGCGACCGCTGCGGCAGACAGCCAGACCGTCGTTTTGTGCAGTGCGCGATCGATCGCCTCTGCGTCAAGCCGGGGCGAGTCAACAAGCGATTTCGGAACGGGCAGCCTGGCCGCTGTCCTCACGCTCATCCAGAAATCGTCAAAGGCCATGGGAATGCCCTCGTAGGGTGGAATCGAGCCACTATCTTGTCCGGTTCAGTATGAATCGAGCCGATCTCGATTTTCCTGTACCGACGGGAATAAAGCGCCTTCTCGCGCATTAGCTCGTTAGTGCCGGGTGGAGACCGGTGTCGGTTGTGCGCAGATCTGTTGGCGTTCGAAATCGGCTTTCTTTACGAGCTGCTTTTTCACGGCGACAAGGTTGCGCGCGGCGGCCTCCTGTTCGACGGCTTTCCAGTCGATGGCGCGGAAGGCACGCAGGAGCTCGCGCTTGCGGCCCGGATTAACCCAAGCAATGAAATGGATGCGGCCAAGGATTTGGTTAGCAGTGTAGTAGGGCGCCGTGATTTCGCGTCCTCTGGAGAGACATGAACCGGTTTCGAGCTGTGACTTTACCAGGGCGAGGTATGCTGGGGTTACGTCGGGGCGTCCGCGTCGGATGTAGAGTTTGGCGATGGCGGTTTCTGGGGACATCCGGCCGGTATGGTCTTTTTCGGGGTTTGTGCGGAAACCGTATTCCTTGAGTATCTTCTTGATCAGCTCGCAGGCTGTGCCGGAGTCGATTGGATAGCCGGCTGAAATCGTGAGGTCATCGACGAAGCGGGAGTACGCCAGGTTTTGTAGCTCGCACATTCGACCGATGCGGTGGTCGACGGGCGCCATGAGAAAATCTGCGAGGATGGGGCTGGTCAAGAGCCCGAGCGGCATGTGGTGGTTCCGCGTGCACAGCCGGGTGCAGATTCGGGCAACGTCTGGCGAGCAATTGAAGGCGTTTGTGAATAGCCGGTAGATCGCGGTGTGATGCACGCTGGGATAGAAGTCGGCGATGTCGGTTGTGTGGACGAACGCGGAGTTCGCGTGGCTTGCGGCGTTTGACTTGATGTTCCGTCCGCGGATTCCGCCATGGCTGTACTGTGAAGGGCGCCGCGCCGGCGCGTAGAACTCGGTGGTGGAGGCGATCCTGGAGCATTCGCAGCGGTCCGCGGACGTTCAGGAGCTCGCGAATTTTGTCCGGTTTCGCCGGGTCGAGGAGTATGAGCTCCTCGTAGTAGTTCGGTGCCTCGTCCGCCACGCGTTCCAGCCGGCGGCGCGGGATTCCCAGTTGCATCGCGAGATGGTCGACCCGCCGAATCCCTAGCAATTTCCCTCCTTCTTCTGATATTTCTTCACGACGGCTTTGAACCGCTCTTGCCACGCTCTCGCGAGCTGATCAGCCGGTTGACGGATGGACGCGGGTAGCTTGTTTCCGGCGTTTTCGTCGCGGCACCAGGCCAGGATGTAGAGATCGACCTCGAATTTCTCTCGGAAGCGGTCGATCAGGGCGCGTGACGGGAAGGATTTGCCGTTCTCGATGAGAGAGAGTTGAACATTCGTTATTGCGAGCTCCCTTGCCATTTCCTGCTGGGTGAGGTGCAAAGCTTCTCGGAGCTCGCGCGCGACCTTGCCCACATTTATCATATCGAGCTCTCGCTTTTGAATTGGTTAGGTAGTCGTGGGTTCGATGTCACCGTTGATCAGGTGAAGAACGAAGAAAGTCAGCGATTCCGCTCGATCGAGATCGGGCGGTTGCTGGCTCATCACGTCTGTCACCTCCCGGCGAATCTCCTCCACGACTACCTGGTTAGCCGAACCGTAGTACTCGTTTGCGTCGATCTCGTCCCATATGTTCGCGACCTTTCGCAAACGGTTCTCCGGCGACAATCCGTTACAACGATCAGAACGACGTTTCCGTTCGTTAGTCATGCGTGGTCTCCTCATTGTTACGGCCGGATCCGGCACGCGCCAGATCTAACCACAAACGTACATCGGCTTAGAGGAGTCCAAGCCAACGCAGTGAGCCCGATGGTGCCTTGCACCGACGCCTGGACCTGGCACATGGGCCTGGACCTGGACTTGGAGCAGGGACGCACGCGAGCTACGGCCGCGTCGAATCGTCGTCGGCCCCGGCGCTCGGTGCGCGGGATCGAGTCGACGCGTCGAGCGCCGTCTCAGGCCGGCCGCGCGGCGATCGGTCGGTCGCCGTTGCAAGCTAGCGTTTTAGCTGAGGAGCCGGATTGCCAGGCTGGTTTATAATCGGATTTTAAATCGCGGTCAAGGGAAATCTTGAAGTATTGGTGCGAACTACGCGGGGCGGCGTCACATCCCGGGCAGTTTCGTCTGGACATCCTGGAGTGTAGTCGCCTCGGTCTTTTTTCGGGTGGCAGATTTCGTCTTCGCTTTGGTCCGGCCGGCCTCAACGGCGGCGCCGCTCAGGCGTTCTTCTTCGGCTCGGACGCGGTTGAGCTCGAGGAGGCGGGCGAGGACTTTGTCGCGAAAATCGTCGGGCCAGCGGTAACGCCAGGGCTTCTTGCGGCGGCGGGGTCCGGCGGATTCGTTTTCGTCTTCGTCCTCTTCGTAGTCGAGGAGGTATTCGCAGGTGGGGTTCAGGTCGGTCCAGCCGTAGGCGTCGAGGACGGCGCGGTCCATCGCGGCGTGCAGTTCGCGGAGTTTGATGATATCTGGCGAGCGTTCGTCGGGGTCGTGGAAACGGTTGTAGGTTTTGGTCAGGCCTTCGTTGTTGCGGATCATCGAGGCGGCTCGGAACTCGTAGTAAGCTCGGCCCGCAGTTTCGAGTGAAGCGTTCGCATCGATTTCGATTGGGAATGGGTATGTCTCGAAGCAATCGGATGGCGTGTAGACAGGATCGTCCTTCATTGAGGAGCCGAAGAACAATGCCCAGGATTCATGGGGCCGAGACTGTATCGCAGCGAATTCGCAGAACTTGCTCAACATGAATAAATTCAGCTTATGCGAGTACAGTATGTTGGTCGGGAGGAAGGCGAAGGCAATGTAGGCGCTTGTCTTTGAGTTGACAAGAACTCTACTCCTGCCCTGCAGGGCCTTCCGAAGACCGGGTCGCTTCTCGCCATATTGCCACCATCGCGTGCGGTGAGCGTCCCGATTAACCGTATCGCGGTACGGCTTCACTTTTTGTTGTACAATCTCGAGCAAAGCTATCCAGGCTTGGGCTTCTTGTAGTTCTAGATCACCAAAGTCGATCGCGAAGCGGTGGTGGGCCTGCACGGGGCTGTCGTTTAGCTCCTCTCCGCCGATGTACGGAAAAATCACTCGTCGGTTGTTTGGATCAAGCAGCAGGCGCTCCATCTCAGCTAACGGCGTTGCCTCATCGTCGTGGTCGTCAAAGATGAATCCTTGACCTGCCAATTTGAAACCTTCGAAGCACACCCCGCGATTGGCGCTTTGCTTCTCTGGGTCGTTGTGTCCGCCTTCGGAAAAGAGGAAGGCTGTTATCTGGGGTACGGTGCGATCATCCAGATGACACTCCCCGGGATACCGACCGCGGAAGAGGTGAACGACGCTGACGACTACAGCAGCAGCTCCTGGCCATCTAATACGGCGACGGGCGTCAAATATGGACGCGCCGTTGCGACATATGTACGATAGCCCGCCTTTCCTTGTGTCACCTTGTGCGACTGTGTTGGTAGCTATTAGACCAAAAGATGCATCTTTTCGGATAAGGCCGAAGGCTCGTCGAAAGAAGTAGGCAACGAGATCCATCCGGTTCCCTGATTCGGCGAAGGCTTCGTACAGGAATTCCTTGTAATTTAGCCCGGTAGCCGAAGAAATCCTCGTGCCTCCGAGAAACGGTGGATTGCCCACGAGTGCATCAAACCCCGGATTCTCGCGTCCAAACACCTCGGGAAACTCAATTTCCCAGTGGAACGGCGCGATCGGCTTGTCTCCCGAGGCGAGCGTGCGGCGTGCGGCATCGAGTGGTTCGCGGAGAGTCAGATGGTGGGGATTGGTCAGATACGCAGCCACCGTTTCGGCCAAGCCGTCGAGCTTCTCCTTGCGCTTCTTGTCGTTATCTCCGGCGAAGAACGCCGCGATGACGACGTCACCGTAGAAGCGCAGTGGGTTGAGCGCTTCTTCGGCAAGGGCAAGTTTCTGGCTGAGGAGGGATTCCGGCGCGTTCTCAGGCGCCTCACGGATCTCCCGGCGGGATTCGGTGGCTCGCTCGATTCGCTTGCCGATCACGTTGCGAACGAAGTCTCGCTGCCTGTCGGGCTTCCAGTTGAACCCGATAATTTGGTCAGTCGATAGTCCCACCAGCGAATCGCCGCAGCGTAATGCGTGGTCGAGAAACGTGAACGGGTGGTCCTTCGCCAAGGTTGCCAGCCAGAGCGATAGCTTGGCCAGGTCGACTGCCATCGGGTTCTTGTCCACGCCGTAGAGGAAGCGCTGGGCCACGATGCGCCGGGCGTGGAGAATTTCGTCTTCATCGGCGGGAATCACCGGCACGCAGTTGTGACCGTGCCACGCCGTCACAAGGACTTCGGCCAACTGACGGCAGGCTTCGACCAGAAAGGCACCCGAGCCCATCGCCGGATCACAGACCTTCAGTTCAAGAATCTGTTCCGGCGTCACATTTGGCCCAAGCCGTTCCACGATTGGTCGCAGGGTCGTGCGCACGATCGGCTCGGTCAGGGATCGGGGCGTGTAGTGCGAGCCTGACCTTCGGCGCTCGTCCGACGGTTGCAGAATCATCGCCCCTTCCGGCACGATGTTCGGCGTCGCGTCGCGCGCGGCCTTTTTTTCTAATGCGGCGACCACATCCTCCACGGTCTTCGCGTCCTTGAGCGCATTTGCGGCTTGCCCAGTCAAGGACTGGTCTGCCTTCTCCTTCAGCCACTTCGCTCGGTCCGCACCCTTGCTCGCTAGCAGCGTTTCCAGGTTGATCGTGGTCGGGGCGCCGTGCGCTTTCGCGGCCTTGATCGCAATTGATCGCCCCTGGGCGACCTCCAGGCTGAAGCCCATCATCGTCTCGTACACGGACCCGATCTGTTCGACGTCAAGCGTGCGGTAGCTCAGGCGCTCGCCATCGAGGATCAGCAAGTACTGCAACACACGAAAAACCACACCATCGGAAATGTGCGGTGGCTCGGTGCGCTCTCCCGGCTGCCGGCGCGAGCCGTGGGGGCGGCCCTCCAGGAACGGATAACGGTCCGGGTCGAATAGGTAGCCCTTGCGCGCGTAGCAGCTTCATGCCGCCGTGGCGGGCGCCGTCGTAGATCAGTCGGAAAAGAGTCAGAAGCTGAACCCACGCCCCGTAGCGGTGGTCCATTGTGTCAGTGTGCCGGCCTGCGTCTTCGCGTAGCCGCTCGAACAGGCCGAGCACCGAGTAGTGCTTCTGGTACACCTCGTCGGTCGAAAGTAGCGAGCGGTCCTCGGCGTAGAGCAGGAAAACGAGCCGCATCAAGACGCGGAGCAAGCCCGCATAGACCTGGTTGGGATCTTCCTTGAGCACGTCTCGCAGCAGGTCACCATGCCGCTGATCATCGGCGGCTTGCGCCGCCCGCAACAGCTCGTAGAGCGCGGCGAGAACCTGCCCGGCCAGCTTCGTCGAGACCAAGTTCTGATACTTGCGGCTTTCGGCCAGGATCGCCGGCAGGCGCTGCTTGTCTGGGAGCGTGAAGAGCCGCTCGGCGGAAAGAAGCATCAGCAGGGCCGCGAAGATCGGGCGGCCGGATACCTCGGTCATCGCCTTCACTGGGAATGTGATCTGGCCAGAGGTCTCGCCCCGGGGGGCGTAGACGATCCGCAGGTGCGTTGCATTCGTCAAGATGCCGATCGGCACGTGCGTCTCGCGCAGGAGCCGTTCAAAGCGGGCTTGCGGACTGGCCTGCCAGTGGTGATCTTTGGCGTCGGTTTCTGGGGTTTCGTCGAGATCGAGGCCGGCTTTTACCCGCTGGATGAGCATCATTCATTTGCGCTCGCCGTTCGGGTCTGTACCGAGCTCCGCCACGGCGTACGTCGGTTTCAGAGTTTCGTTGTAGATGGGTAGCACGACGTCCAGTGATTCGGGGATCGGGTTGGCATCGTCGGCACCGACCAGGTCGGCCAGCTCCCATCGTAGGACCTCAATCGCGAAGCGCGGGAACTCGCGAAGCGCGGGCTCAGGGTCGGATTTGCCTTCCAGTGTACTCTCGCCGACCACGGCCAGAAATCGGTTGTGATCGGGGATGATGTTTTTTGACGGGAACGCCTGGGCGGACACCAGCGCCGGCGCGGATACGACCAGCCCGACGGGCTGGAGGTAGCCGAGCCATTCTTGGTGAGCCAGGAGCTCTGGGTCTTTGGGCATTGGGCGTTCTTGGTTGTTAGAGTCTTCGTGCGTAGGGTCTCTGCGCCGTGCGCGCATCTCGGAGACCTACGGTCGCGCGGGCGGGCGGGGTCGGAGACCCGCGCCCAACAGAGGAAAAGTCCCTTCGCGGAGCGAAGGGCGACAATGGGCGGCAACCCTTCGGGTGCTCGAGTCCCTCGCCCGACAGCGCAGAAGTCCCTTCGCGGAGCGAAGGGCGACAATGGGGCGGCGACCCTTCGGGTGCTCGAGACCCTCGCCCAACTGAGAAGAAATCCCTTCGCGGAGCGAAGGGAGACAATGGCACGGGGTCGGAGACCCGCGCGCAACATTGCGGGCGCCTGAGCCTGACCGGCTGCAGGTGGCCGAGCCATTCTTCGTGCGCAGACAGTTCCGGATCTTTGGCCATCGGCTTACGGTTTCCGATTGAGAACGTCAAATCCCACCGTCTCGATGCCGCGTTTCCCGTTGGCGCGGTCAACGACCTTGACCGTGATGCTCACGCGATCGCCGACCTTGCATTTCGCGATGTCCTTCTTGCGACCGATCGAGATCACGAGGGCATCCTTGTCGAACCAGTTGAGATCGGTGTCGATGTCGTACACTTCCCAAAACTCATCTGCTTCTGCGTCGTTCTCGACCAGTACGCCGAGGTCGTTGCCCCGCGTCTTGATGACCTTGCCGATTGCCGTGAATTCTGGCATGGAAACCTCCTCAGAACGTCGAGCTACCCAGAAACGGGCCAGAGATAGACGAGCCCGACGGGCTGGATGCGCTCGACGTTTACTTCGTAAACGGACCGGATTCGCTCGGGCTCGGTCGCCAACTCGCGGTCGATGGCGTCGAGGCGTTTCTGCCAGTGCCGCTTGTTTGCTTCGAGCTGGCGCTGCTCGTCGGCGTCGAATTGAAACAGGAGCTGGGGATCGTTGTACTCGGCGGCGGTTTTCTCCAGGCGGCGTTTCTGGTCTTCGATGATCGTTTTCATATCGCGGGCTTCCTGTTCGGCCCGTCTGGCCAGGGCGGTTCGAGCCTTCGCGGCGAGGTCGTTGCCGCGCTCGGTCAGATGATCCAGTAGCTGCGCGACGTCGTCGGGGGCGGAGTCGCGGAGTTTCTTTTCGATCACGGGGTCGACGGCCCCGGCGCCGTCCGGCAGCAGGGCGGACTCGAGGAGGTCGAGGGTCTTGAGCTCGGCCTCTCGGGCGTAGGGGGCCAGCTCGGTTTTGCGCTGGCCGGGCTCGATCCATCGGGCGGTGACGGGGACCAGCTCTTCGTGTAGCCGCGCGGCTCGCGGGCCGTACAGACAGAGCCGGCCGATCAGGATCACGCGGGGGATGGCGTCGCGAGTGTGGGTGAGGCAGGCGCGAGAGAGGTCGTGGTGGACGAAACCCTGGGCGGTGAAGCGGCCCAGCAGGCGGCTGGACGACGCGGTGCTCGAGGTGGAGGTGCACCACGTCTTGGTCCATGGTGCCGGTGTCCTGGAACACGATGGGGCGGATCGGCGAGTCCCGCCGCCAGTCCCAGGGCTTCTGCTCGCGCTTGCGCGGGGCGCGGAGGGTGTCCATGGTCTCGGCCCAGGTCGGGTCGGCCCCCTGGCGCTGGTCGAGCGCCGGGAACTCGAATCTGTCGATCGGTTTTTCGGTCGTCGCCGTCGGTCGGCGGAAGCGGCTTCAAGGGGTCGGCGTGCATCAACTGGAGCGCGCACGAGATGGCGGAGCGGAAATGGTCTTCGCTCAGCGCGACCAGTCCTGCGAGACTTTTCCGGTTCTAGGAGCGCAGGTGATCGATCTGGGCCTTCAGCTCTTCCTGGCGTGTGCGCGAGGCTTCCAGCTCTTCGATGACCGTGGCCTGGGCGTCCGCATCGGGGTTCGTTGCCTTCCAGCTCGCGGGCGAGCGCGGCGATGTCGCGGTGGCGGATGCCGTGCTTCAGGCTTTCGGCAAGGCGGGTTTCGAGCACCTGAGAGAGGCTGCCCAGCTCGCGCTGGATGGTATCCGTCTTTCTGACGAGGACTTCGAGAATGCGGTCTTCCTTGCGGTCGGTGTAGACGAAGTAGTGGCAGAAGACCTCGGGTTTGGGCTGGAGCTTGCGGTCGATCCGGCCGTTGCGCTGTTCGAGACGGCTGGGGTTCCACGGGACGTCGAAGTGGAATAGGTTCCAGCAGTGGGTCTGGAGGTTGAGGCCTTCGCGCGCGGCGTCGGTGGCGATGAGGATGCGGACGGGATACTTCGCCGGGTCTGATGGTGAATGCGTCCTTGATCTTCTTGCGGTCTGCCGGGGGATGTCTGGCCCTGGTAGACGGCGATCCTTTCGGCGGCACGGTCCGTGGCGGCGATTGCAGCGCGGAGCTGCTGCTGGAGGTAGCGCTTGGTGTCGTCGTACTCGGTGAAGATGATGACGCGCAAGGCGTTCCATCGGGGTGGAGGGCCCGGAGGCTTTCACCGAGCCCAGGGGAGGCAGGTCGGGGCACATCTCTCGCCGGATCCAGTCGACCAGGTAGCGGACCCGAGCGTCGGGGAGGCCGCGCGCGGCCTCGGCGACCTCGGTCATTTCGTCGAGCAGTTGTTTTTCGCGCGCGAAGGCGTCGGGCCTGGCGGCGGCCGTTGTCGCGTGTGGCAGCCTCGATCTGGGCGTCTTCCTCGGCCCGCAGGTCTTCTTCGGGGAGAGCGGCGCGGTCGTCGTCGCTGTCGACGCCTTCGGCGAAGAGGAGCAGTTCGGTTTCGGAGCTGGGTTTGTCCGGCGGCTCTTGCCCAGCCTTGGCCTGCTGTTTCTCGACGGTGCGGCGATGGACGCCAGGGTGCGGGCGAAGGCTTCGACGGAGGAGAGCAGACGCTGCTGGAGGCCTGAGATCAGCAGGGCGGCGGTCGCCTGCTTGCGTCTGGTTTCGTCCTTGAGGCGAGAGTCTCGGAGCTCTCGGTAGCGGTCGAGGAGGACGGAGAGCTTCAGCTCCGGGGTCTCGGGCGGCAGTCCGACGAGGTCGATTTGCCTTGGAATACGGCTGCGGGAGGCCGCCGGCGATGGCGCGGAGGTCTTCTTTCAGGCGGCGGACCATCACGTCGTCGAGCGATTTTTTTGTTTGTGACCGGTACGCCCCGGCAAGAAGCGCTGGGGGTCGAGGATTTCGAGGAGGGCGGAGAAGCTGTTCGAGTGCCCGTTGTGGGGCGTGGCGGAGAGGAACAGGCGGTGTTCGAACCGGCCGGCGAGGTCGCGGACGGCGCGGGTGAACTTTGAGTCGATCGCGTATTTCGCACTGGTGGAGGGCGCGGCGTGGTGGGCCTCGTCGAGGATGAGGAGTGAGCCTGGGCGGAAGTCGCCGAGCCAGTCGCGCAGGGTGGCGGTGTAGGCCTCGTCGATCAAGAGGCGGTGGGAGACGAGGAAACGGTTGTGGGCCGTCCAGGGGTTGACGCCGTATCCCCGTTCCTGCCGCACGCGGGCGATAAATTCCTTGTCGAGGATCTGAAAGACCATGCCGAATCGGTCTTCGAGCTCTTCGTGCCACTGGAGGAGCATCGACGGCGGGCAGGCGACGACGATGTCCTGGACCTTTTTGCGGATGAGCAACTCGCGGGCGATCAGGCCGGCCTCGATCGTTTTGCCGAGGCCGACGTCGTCGGCGATGAAGAGGTTCACACGCGGCAGGCGCAGTGCTTTTTGCAAAGGCTCGAGCTGGTATGAATCAATTCGTATCCCGGCGCGGAATGGGGACTGGAAGAGGTTTGGATCTGTGGCGGTGAGGCAGTTCCACCGGAGCGTGTGCAGATAGGCCGAGAAGAGTTTGGGTGGGTCGAATCCCTTGCTGGCGATGGTGTTCCAGGATTCGCCGGTAATGAACTCGGCGTCGATCTCTTTCTCCCAGAGCACGTCGAGCGGCTGGCCCTGGGCATCGTCGTCGAGGCAGGACATTCGGACGAGCGTGGAGTCATCGCCAGCGCGTCGCGGGGTCACGTCGTCGACGACGTATTGCCGTTGTCGAACGCGGACAATCTGACCTGCCGAAGGCGCATCTCGCATGGGCTGCACTGAGTGAATCTAACACTGAGTATCCGCAAGCTAAACAACGGTTTCAATGGTCTGCACCTGAGCCGACCTGAGTCTGGCGACGTCACCGTCGCGCTTGGAGTTTCGTCGGGTTACATCCTGGCAATTGAGCATAACAGAGCAGAAGTGCGAAGTCATCGACTTCCCGAGGCCCTCTGACGGGGGTCGGTGGTCAAATGGTGGGAAACATCGGTTGCGTCGTGACGTAAGTCTCTGCCTTCACTCTTGCTATGATGATCGGGCTGCTATCTCATAATCTGCTGTTTTGGCACTCAGGGATATCTCTGGTCCGGCCTCGTTTGGTTCGCCAGAGTGTACTCGTTCGCAATCTCGGATCTGATGCCGACGGTCGGATCGACGATCTTGTGCGCCGCATATATGAGGCAGACCGATTGCATGCCGCTAAAGCGTCCCGGCAGGCTGCGGAGCTGGATCACCCGGGGTTCACGCCCCGGGCTAGGTGATGTCGCCCCGTTCCCGGGCTAGGAAGATGGGCGGGCGGCGGGATCGGTGTTCCCGGGGTTCGCACCCCGGGCTACGTGATGTCGCCCCGTCTCCGGGGCTTCGAGGATGGAACAGGCCCATGGGACGTTCGTGGCCATTCGGGCGCGCTCGGTGGCCCGATTTTTCGCGCTGTGCCGTGCGACCCGCACAATCGGACTCGGGTGGATTTCGTGAGCCGGAATTCTCGGGGATTGCCACAACTTTTTCGGGCGCCGTGTAGATCATCTCGGATGGAGAGCTTCGAGGTCGTCGAGTCGAGTTGCGTCCAGCGGGGACGAGACGGCGGCGGGGCGGGGCTCGGGCGGGATGAATTCATTGGGTTGATCAACCCGGGCCGAGGTTCTTTCTGACGAACTGGGAGGGGGCGATGCATACGCAGGCGGTTGCGATGAACTTGGGGGTTGCAGTCGAGATGGTAAGCGACCGATGCGGGGATCCGGATCGCGTCGTCGATGCGGCGGGCCTGGGGTTGTTTGGGCGCCAATGCCGGGACGCGGACGCCGATCGAACCGTTCCCTTAAGCCTTGCAGGGAAAGGGCGCGCGTCGAATATACAAAACGAACTTGGGGAGAAAATCCGACCCTCGAGATTCGAAAGCCGAAGAGTTGGAAGAAGTGGCAGATCTTTTCAGACGAATTCGGGGCGGAGGGCGGGAATCAGGGCGGAGGTCGAAGGAAAAGGATCAGGAGTAGGAGTATGAGTACGAGCACGAGTACGAGCAGGACTCAAGTTGACGACGTTCGCTGGTCGCGATCAGTGGGAACGGGGGATCCCCTTCGCGGAGCGAAGCGCGACTATGGCGGAGGCCCGCGCGCGGGCGAAATGAAGGAAATCCCTTCGCGGAGCGAAGGGCGACTATGGCGGAGGCGCGCGGGCGAAGTGAATCGGCGGTTGGGGGAAGGGATTGTCGACGGACGGAGACCTGCAGTCACGAAGAGGGCGGCGACCCTTCGGTTGCGCGAGACCCACGCCCAACGACGCGCGGCCGGACCGGTTTGTTCCCTTAATCCTTGCGGGGAAAGGATGCGCGGCGAATATACAAAACGAACTTGGGGAGGAAACCCGAAAGTCGAAATCCGAAAAACCGAAGCTCGAAACCCGAAATCCGAAGCTCGAAATCCGAAATTCGATGCGCCGGAAGGAGCGGCAGATCTTTAGAACGAAGTCGGGCGGGGGAGGAATACCGACTCGAAACGAACGAATTCTTCTTTCTTTTGGCAACTGGATCGCGGTTTTTGCAGATCATTCTTGTAGGGCCTGAGGAAGGTTCGCCAGTATAAGGCCTCCGATGTTGCGGTTGGTGTTCACGAGCAGAGGCCAGCGCTGGTCGGCGGTTTTCCCGATCAGGAAGTCCCGCAGGGTGAGCGTGAGCCTGGCCTTTGGTTTAGAGCGAGCTTCCAGATCCGGGTAGAAGAGAGGCAGCTTCGCCTTGTCACGCGTGCGATCCACCAGGATGAGCTTGGCGCTCGGGTCGTCACGCAGGTTCTCGTACATTTCCCGAAGGGCGAGATTCCCGCTGCAAAAGAGCACAGTGAATCCATTGGCCTCGGCCTAGCCGTCGACGGCCTGCGCACCGGATCGGATCATCCGCTGGGGGTCGGCGAGGATGATCAGCTTCTCGGCTTTCAGGGGATTGAGGTGGTCGATCACCCATTGCTCGATCATTTGTGCGACTGCCCCCTCGGTGCGAGTCAATCATTTCGTTGCGGGTGCCAGGCCCGAAGAAGCCGCTCCTGCTTCAATTTCCGCCCTCAACGCGTCTCTGGTGACTTCATCGATGTGCCCGAGGTTGCACAGGTGCTCCACCGTCGCTGTGAAGCTCATGTGAAATGCGTTCGCGACTTCCCATATCCCGTCTGGGGATTCGAGGGGGGCAGTCAGGCCGCGGACGACCGAGCGAACCAGACCCGCCGGCATGAGGAGCATCGCGGCGAAGGCGTTTGCCCGCTGTTCGACCTCAACGGGCGCCCACGGTCCTGATGCGAGCGCGAGCGTGGCGCCGTAGTTCCTGTCGTGGAGGATGTGGCACAGCTCGTGAGCGAGCGTGAATCGGCGCGGCTGCGTCGATCGATACGCGAAGTTCGCGTTCACGAGCACAGCCGGCTTGTGCTTCGGCCCGGCCAACGCCACGGCGCGCACCGACCGGTCGTGTAATGCAATAGATTGTACGGTGATGCCAAAGTAATCGAGCAGGCTCTCGACATTGATCGGCAGATCTTTCGTGATTGCCCAGGCAGGCGTTCTTCGTGGAGGAGAAAGTCCCAGTTGGATGCCAGCCAATGGAGGATCGGCAGCATGTACCAATGGGCGGCGTCGATGGATTCACCCTGTTCGACGTGACGGCAAAGGTTGTGGCCGTTGGCCCAGATTTCGATGGCGCCCCAAGAGATGGAAAGTTCCGCGGTGGCGGCGCGTCCCTGATCGGGATCTGTCAAGAACGCGATCTTCGCAGCAAAGTGATCGCGGCTGCCAACCATGATTTCGCGCTGCCGCGCCATCAGTGGGACTCCCAGTATTTCTTACGATCGTGGTTCGTCAAGTTCCCGTCCCGGATCCACTGGCGGACCAACTTGGGCGGGACCTCGACCCAGCCGATGGGGTATCCGTGCCATCGGTTCGGCAAATGCTCTTGTGCGCAGTACGCTCGGCCCTCGTGTACAGCATAGCGCTTTTCTTTCCAAATGACACTTGCAAGCGAGAGGCCTGCGGCCAAGGGCTGGACTTCGCGTTCGCACAGCGAACCTCTTTTGCCCGTCTGCCAAGGATCGCTGTGCTTCGGATTCGACTCGTAGACGAGTTCATCCCGCGCTGGTCCTCGGAACTCGCCGGTTCGGCGTCACCGCCGGTGGTCTCCGGTTCGTCTGCCATCGGTGGGCCTTTGCGCCTTGGTTGGTGTGTCCGCGATCGTGACTCTATTCGTCATGATTCTGTTTCAGTCTGCGCTGCCTTTTCTTTGGTTTGGCCTCTTCTTCGCTGCCCCGGCGCAGGCAGATGCGGTAATCGTCCTCGGCTTCGATCTGCTGCTCGTCGGTCAGGTTTGCAAGATTCAAGCCGCCGGTCTCGTAGATCGCCCGCCGCTGCTCGTAGAGGCCGGCACGGCGGCATTGGCGGAGCCAGTCGAGCAGGTCCACGTCGCCGCTGGGGCGATCCTTGTCGCGCACTGTGCGGAAGTTGATCGCGGCGGGAATGTGGGTTAGTGCGTGTTCCACCAGATCCTTGTCGTAGATTCTCGGTGTCGGTAGCGGTCAGAAACTGAGCCATTATCGCGGCCAAATTGAGCCACCGGCGTCGTTGCCGGGTGAAGCTACCGTGGGATGATTGGGGAAGTTACTGGGCCGGCGATCGCTGCTCGACTGCGTATTATTTCTTGGACGTCTTCACTGCCGAGGCTCGCTCTGCCCGCTGAGCTCGGTACGACTTGCCGTTGATCTTCAGGATCGCCGCCCCGTCCACGATTCGATCCATGAACGCGCCGGCCAGCGGCGGATCACCCAAATACTCACCCCATTTCTCGAAATCGACATTCGTCACCAGAGCAGTCGACCGATCATCGCGGACGTTGATCAGCTTGTACAACAAGCTTGCCGCCTGGGGCGATTCCAGTCGTTCCACACGGTCGAAGCCGAATTCGTCGAGGATCACGAGGTCGAATTTGGCGTAGTACCGCAACATCCGTGGCAGTGTGTGGTCCGCCAGCGCAGCCGTCAACGCTTGCAGGATCGAGGCGCTCGTCTCGTACCGCACCCGATAACCCAGGACACAGGCGCAGCGGCCAATGGCCTGGATCAAGTGGCTTTTCCCGACACCGCTTTGTCCCACCCAGACCAGGTTTTGCCGACGACCGATGAATTCGGCCCCGGCCAACGTCTCGATTCGCACCCGATCGATGGCCTCGGCATTGAACTGCCAATCGAAGTCCGCCAGCGTCTTGCTCTGGGCGAACCCGGCGATGTGAACGCGGTGGGCCAGACTCCGCTCGCGGCGAGCGTTCGCCTGCTCGTTGATCAGCGCCCGCAAGAATTCCAGGTGCGACATCCCCTGGGTCTCGGCTCGCCCTAACGCGGCGTCGAGATCCTCGAGCCGGAGAGGAACGCGCATCGCCTGAAAATCTTCAATGATCTGCCGGCGCAGCTCCGTCGGAGCTGGCGTCACCGGACGCGGTGGGCGGTTTCTCAGCATCGTGGGGTTCCGACTCGCACAGGTATTGGTAGACCGACGTCGGCCGAGGAGACACCAAGTCCTCACCCAGCCAGGGGGGTATCTGCCGCCGTTCTTCTTCGGCCAGCACCTCCAGGATGGTTCTAGGACGAGCTTGAGCCGAGAGGATGCGTTCGACGGCCGCGTGGGAATACGCGCCGTACCGCACGGCTCGCTCCAGCGCCGCGATCAGGTCCGCCTGGGCGTAGGTTCCCAACAAGGCCAGCACCCGCTGCGCCTGGTCCTTGCCGTAACGCTGAACGCGGAACAAACCCTCCAGGAATCGACAGCCCGGCTCTCCCAGTTCGCCGAACCGTTCCTCCAACTGTGCTTGCCGCCGTCGAGCATCCTCGACGGGTCTGTGCTCTTTATGCACAACCCGTTGCCCAGTGGCCGTGGCCGGCAGCAGCACGTGTCGAGCGATCTCCTCGACCTGCGGACCGTAGACGATCAGTTCCTTCTCGGTGATCCGCACCGGCAGCATGCTGCCGATGTAACGCCACGGCACCGAGTATCCGTTCTGACAGTACGTGACCAGAGCCTCGACGTTGACCATGCGATAGACCACAGGGGAAACGTCATACGGTTGGGCTGGCAGCGGGATCAGATGAGGCTGCTCTTCCGCATGCAACTGTAAGGGTGTCTTCTTGGCTTCCCGCAGTCGGCGCACGTCGGCGACATGGGCCAACCACCACACGGTCATTTCATTTAGGTGATCGAGTGAGGAGAAAGTGCGGCCGTTGAACAGGCTGGTTTCCACATAGTAAAAGGGGCGTTCCGCCTTCCCTTTCGTCTGGGGCCGCCGGGGTCGGCAGGCCACCGGTCGGAAGCCGTAGTGGGTGGCAAACGCCAGGAACCGCGAGTTGTAGACCGGCACGTCATCCTCGTAGCCCGTCACGACGACTTTCATATTGTCATACAAACAGGTGGCTGCCACGCCCCCCAAATGCTCGAAGGCCCGCAAGTGCTCACGCAGAGTAGTCGTCATGTCCTGGGACTCGACGAAGCGGAGGTACTGCCGCCGCGAGTAGCCCAAGAGGTAGCTGAACAGATTGATGCGACGTCGGCCTTCACTAGTGAAGTCGAGGTCGTAGACGGCGTAATCCATCTGAGCCTGGGCGCCTTGCGCCGTCTCGAAGCGGACCACCGGAAGCGGCGTAGAGCGGGGACGCAACACCCCGAGCCGCTGGCGGACCAGGGTATATCCACCCGTGAAACCTCGCTCGCGCAACTCTTCCAGGAGCCGCACGGCGGTCAGGTCGGGATATCGACCCAGCAGTTCCTGGATGAACGGCTCAAAAGGATCGAGACGGCTGGGCCGCCTCCGAATGGGCGAGCCTTCACGACCGATCCGCTGGGCTTCGATCTGAGCCAGCACGCCGCTAACAGTGTTCCGGGCCATTCCCAAATCACGGGCGATTTTCCGGATCGAGGAACCGGCTCGCCAACGACTGATGATCTCATTGCGCTTTGGCTCGGTCATGGGTTTGGAGCTCTCCGATCAAGTCTTCCGCAAGAGTGGCCACGTTGTGAGCATCGCGAGCCAGCCGGGAAAAGGCCGGCGTCAGCACCAGACGATCGCAGGGCGTCAGGCCGGCGCGGCCCTGACTTTGTAGCCAGACCTCCATGCGGCCCAGGCCGTCCAACACACCGGTAAGGCGTCGCGCAACGCGATTGCCCGCGCTGCTGAGTCGAGGGTCCCAGGCCCATCCCTCCTGCTGCCGCGCTTGCTGCAAGGCAGGCCGCGGTTGGTCCAGGATGTACGCTTCCTGTGATTGGCTCTGCGCGGCGAGCACCAGCTCCACCACTCCGTCGAGCTCGGCGGCTGTCAACTCGTCGCGGTGCAGGGTTGCCAGTACGTCGACCTGGTTGCCGGCCGGCAACCGCACTAGCGCCCGCGCCGCGGTGGTGGACAAGAGCCCCAGACGCAGGTCTTCTCGTGCTTCGTTGGTAAGCTTCTCAACCAGAGCCAATCGCCGGCACACCCAGCTCTTGTGCCGGCCCAAGAGCTCGGCCACCTCGACCTGGGTCATGCCGTCCTCGCGCACCAAGGCGTGAACGATCCAGGCTTCTTCCCACTCCCGGGGGCGACTGCCGGTCTGGTTGAGCCCATGGATGGCCGCCTTGGCCATACGCTCATCAGCCTCCATCAGCCGGGTATTAAGTGTCTTCAGGCCCAAGACGCGCGCGGCGGCGAGGCGTTTGAAACCATCGAGAACTTCGTGCGACTCGTCGCGGAGGCAGACGACTACGGGAGTGAGTTGCCCGTAACGCTGGAACGATCCGGCCATGGCCGCCTCGGCGTCGGGATCGGGTAGCCGATAGCGTCGGTAGCGCTCGCCCAGTTGGGCCAGGCTCAGAAAGTGAACATCACCGAAACGCAAGTCAGTCATCGATGGCCTCGTCACCGCAGCCCCAATTCCGAGCAAGGAAACGGGGGACCGGAAGACCCGGCCCGCCCGATTCCTCCTCGGTTCTGGGGGCAATGAAAAAGTAAGTTCTAGGAATGGCGATCTCAAGGACGTGACGACATGACTGGTGTGGCCGGGGGTGGTCCGCCTCGAGGGCGACGGATAGGCCGGGCACCACGGCGGCGTCGGCGTCTGAGTCGGGCTTCGCGCTGGCGAACTCGTCGTAACGCCTGGCGGCATGAGCTGGAACAGAAATGCTGATCAGGAGAACGAGGCGAGGGCAAGAAGAGGACGTAGCACCCAGGCCTGCCGCACGGTAAACCGCAAGATTCTGGGAGAATTTCGTCTGGGCGCTGGCCTACGCTCTGGGTACCTGCGGGGATAATCGGTATCGAATCGGAGGTGGTCTGGGCTTCGATCACCGGTAAAGTCGGATCGATGGGAGGTGTTGGCGCCGCCGACTCGGCGAGAGCTGATTGCTGCCGTTGCCGCTCGCGACGACGTCGGGCCTGTTCTCGGCGGCGTTCCTTGCCTTGGATGGTAGCTCTGTAAGTCTGGCCGGCGTACCAGGACCGCCAATGCCCGGCGGCTTCTCGACAAGCCGCGCTACAGTAACGAGCTTGTGGCCGAGGCGGCAGGAACCAGCGTTCGCAATCTTTAAGCAGGCACCGACGACAGCAAGGGTGCCAACGGCGACAGCCGCCTGGTTGACCCGGCGCCAGCGCGGGGAAACTCAAATGGGCCCACGGGAGGACTAGCTCCCGAGCGGTCAGGCGGCGGGGAGGTGGTGCTTCCCGCCGCCACTTTCGCCGACGACGTGAACGCCACTCGTGCACGCTTCGGCGTCAGATACATGCCAGCTTACTTGCAGCATTTCACAAGTGCGAGCGGATGCACTGACATGAAGTGAGGGAAGGCCAGTCCCGCGATCGACCAATCGCGAAACGGCTCAGGTGGCTCTGCGATAATGGCTCAGCTCCTGGCCGCTGCTAACATCTCGGCGCGTGCTCGGTGAATCTTGCCTTGCTCGAGCTTTCCTTAACGGGTACGGCATGCCGCGCTGGGCGCGCTTCTGACCCATTGAGATTGAACAGCAGTCCGTGCTGGGCCGGCGCTCTTGATGGTTTGAGGCTATTTTCGATCCGCCCCTTCAGGCGGCGGACGGACTGCGCGATCTCCCGCTTGAGCTTGCCTCGCTGGGGTTCCTCGGCTTTGTCATCCACGGAATTCCAGAGATTGCGGACGATTTCCATCACGGACTCGACCGACATAGCGCCGTTGCCTGCGGGGGACCGACGAATCGACGATGATCGTGCCAAGCGTCTCTCCGGGCGTGACGCTCGGCTCTGCCTTGACCGCAAAGCCAAGTCAGGACAAACACGCGACAAGGTTCATTTTAGCACGGAAACCTCTGTAATTCTGCTCAGTCTAACGCGCACGCGAGGGGGCGGCAAGAAAGCTGGTGAAGGTGGAGGTAAACCCTGAATTCAGCAATTAGCTGTGGATCACGGCGCACCCCGGTATCGGCACATTGCCCAGGCTTGTGCTCATCCCGGGATGATATGTGGCCCATATCGTTATGTGGCCTCTGGTGTTTGAGATCAGGAAGCCACATCCGTCAGTGGGGCCGGACGCCACATAACGGTTCCGCCCAGATCAGTGCAAGATTGCCCTTTTAAGTAAGCTCGCCTCCGTCGCAGCGTCGACTCGAGGCACAGGTCTAACCCGTCCCAAGTAGCCGAGAGCCGTCTCCGAGAACTGGCGTCGGCGGCAGCCGGTTCTTGCAATGGCGGCTCGATTCGGGGATGCTTTCCAGTTGGCTGCAAGCCGCAGTGATCCTGACTTCGCCTCTGTCGCCTGTGAACCTGATTGGGACTCGAGGAGGAATGTTATGCAGAGCGTGCGGATCGGTCGCAACGACCTCTGCCCGTGCGGGAGCGGTCGCAAGTTCAAGCGGTGTTGCCAGAACCAGTCGGCCCCCCAGGGAACCGGGAAGATCACCGCCTTTGAAAAGGCCCGCCCCGTGTTTGGGGACGGCGCCGGCCTGGGACGCTATTCGCCGCAGCCCGCCCTTCGGCGAGAAGAGCATGACGGCCAGCCGATCGAGCGCATACCGATCCATTACACGTATACCGAGCCGTTTGGCGAGGCCGAGTGCGTCTACTGCTTCCCTGCCGAACAGGTCTTCCTCTTGGAGGATGGCGGCGCCATCCCCGCCAAGTGGCTTCAGCCCGGAATGCGGTTCCGTTTGGATGACGGCTCTCAGGGCACGGTCACGGCGGTTGAACCACCGCGCGTATGGGGACCGCCCTCGCGGATCCCGAACCGCGACGGCAACTATGCGCGCCGGGTGCTCGGCCGGGTCAAGCATAAGGGATACGAGGTCCTGGACGTGACGTTCGGCGGCACGACCGTCACGACGACGCCGAACCATCTCTTTTACTCGGCCAGCCGCGGGGCGTGGGTGCCGGTCAGCTCGATGCGCCCGGGGGAGCTGTTGCGTGGCGAGACCGGGGCGACGAGCCCCATCCTGGCGATCAGTTCGCCCCGCCACGGCTTCGTCGAGCTCTACGGCATCGAAGTCGAGGAACTCCACACCTATTTCGTCGGGGACGAGGCTGGATCGGCCTTGGTCCATAACGGGATGGGTGATTGCTTCAAGAAGCCGGCGTCCCCCGCGCTTACGCACGAAGTGGACCCCGCGACCGGCCAGTGGAGGCCCAATCCCTGGCATCCCGACGCAGTCGACGCCAGAATCCGTCCGCCCTACAGGGCGAATCCGGCACATGGCCCGACTTCTCGAGTGCCGTCAACCCGAGGAAATCACCCGAACCGCCGGATGCGGCCGAAGTGTACCAGGGGGCGATTCGTTCGGACATGGGTGAATGGTACGGACGAAGCTCAAACGGAGAGATTTATAGATATTTTTATGATAATGCGGGTGGCGTCCATTTCAGCGGCAGAACAGGAGGTCCGCAGCCTTTGCCGTTGCAAATGATTCCGATCGAAATCAGGCGGGCATTGGGGCTATAAAAATGATCATAGGAGATCGAGGCCGATTTGCGATCGAATTCCAAGTCGACGAACCCCGTCTCGAACACTGGCTCTTCGGCAAGCTCTGCTACCGGGTCGGTGGCCAAGAAGTCGGTGACTATGACCTTGGTGGCACACTGAACGGAGCGGTCGGTGCCTTCATTCGACTGCTAGAATTCAAGGGGAGCAGGCAAGAACCCACTTTGATGAGTAGTCCGGCGGCAGATGTGTTTAATCGAATCGATGGCGCTCTATACATCGATTCAGGTCAGTCGGACCTCCAGGTCAGGACCGATTGGGAAAGCTTCAAACGCTTTCATGCGTGGCCCGTTGGTTTTGACGTCTTTGACGACTGGAAGTGCTACTTGATCGAAGACGACAAGATCGGCCGTTTCCTGTGGAAAGACTGTCGGCCCGGGGGGGATCGCTCGTTTCGGAAGCGATTCTATCGGCGGGCGAGTTCGATTCTGTCGTTCTTTCTTTTGTTCAACACATGCAATCGACTTATCCAGAATGTGGTGGCCGCGAGGAAGTCCGAAGACTTGTCCGGAGCAGTGGTGAGGTTGGAGGGCCTCGTGGGCGTCCCTGACGCCCCTGGCCCCTTGCTCGCCCTATCGGCTTCTCCCGGGCGAGCTTTCGCGTCCGGATGACGTACCGGAGGATGAGAAGGCCGACGTGGCGTTGCTGGAGCACGTCGGCCCGATCGAGTGGGACAACGTGATCCTGTACGGCCAGTACATCTTGGACCGCGCCGAGGTCCACCGAGCCAAAGATTAGAGGGTATTTTTGCAGCAGTCTGGGCGGTGCCCTACATAATCGAATGGCCTACAACGCCTGCAGGAACTCCATCAGGCCCTTGTCTTCGCGCCAGGGCTTCTGCGATATTCCTTCTTCCTGCACCTCGCAACTGGCCAGCGCCTTGGCCTTCATCTCCAGATCGACCTCCGCGTAGACGTTCGTCGTGGTCAGCGACACGTGCCCCAGCCAGGCGCGGATGGTGTTGATGTCCACCCCCGCTCGCAGCAGGTGCGTTGCCGTCGTATGCCGTATGGTGTGCGGGCTCACCCTTTTGGTTGCCACCGAAGGTGTTTTCTCAGCCGCTCTGGCTGCGTACCGTTCCACCATTGTGTGCACGCCGAACCGCGTCAGTGGCTCGCCACGGCGGTTGAGAAAGACGTGCTCCTCCTCGTCGCGGCCATGCACCAACACCGTCAACTCGCTCACCGTCCGCGCCCACAGCGGGCAGCGCCTGAGCTTGTTCCCCTTACCGCGGATCAGCACCGCCGACGGGTCGCGCTCCGGCTTGAGCCCCAGTTGTAGGTCACCGATCAGCACGTGTGCCGCTTCATCGGCTCGGGCGCCGCTGTTGTACAGGAACAGGAGCAGGGTGTGGTCCCGACGGCCCTGTGCCGTCGTCAGGTCCGGCGCCGCCAGCAGAGCATCCATCTCCGCCTTCTCCAGGTATGTGACCATCGCCTTCGGGGCCTTCTTGAACGACACCGCTCGCACTTGCCCGCACCACTCGACCAGCTCTGGCGCTTGCAGGCTAATGAACCGGGCCAAGGCGTGGATCGCGGCCAACCGCTGGTTCCGGGTGGCGATGGCACATCCCCTCTTCTCCTCCAGTTCACCCAGGAACTGACGCACGCGTTCGGCAGACAGGTCAGTCACGGCCAAGCGATCAACCGGCTTACCGGTACGTTGGGCGACGTCCGGGAGCAACAGCCGCAAGGTGTCGCGGTAACTCCGCTGGGTATTCCGGGCGAGATTCCGCTCGCCGACCAGGTGTTCCATCAGGAACCGGCGAACCCACGGGCCAAGCAAAGGAGTGTCAGGCATGGTTGTCCTCCACGCGAGCGTACCGCTCGAACCGCATTCCGGCTTGCTGCAGCAGGTCCGGCGTCATGGTGAGGTAGACCTGAGTGTGCCTGATGTGGGCGTGCCCCAGGTAGACCGAGAGGTAGTAAAGGAGCCGTTGCACGTCCGCTCCTTGCTGATACCACCGGATCAGGCGATGGACGGCGAAGCTATGACGCATGTCGTGCAGCCGCGGCTGGTAGCGGGCACCGTCAGACCGCCGTATCCCCGCGAGGTCCCTGAGCCGCTCGAATGTGCCGTCCATCGTCTGCACCTGGATCGCGGCCCCACGCTTGCCGAGGAAGAATCGACTCTCCGGGTCATTCCCGGGGTGAGATGCCGCTCGCCGACGGGCATATTCGGCCAGCACGCCGGCCAGTTGGGGCCCGATCGGGACCAGGCGGGACTTGAAGAACTTGGTATCCCGGACGGTGATCAGGGCGTTCGGCAGATCGACATCCGCGACGGATAGAGCCAGCGCCTCACCGACGCGCAGGCCGGCCCCGTACAGCAACAGCAGAATCGCCCGAAGGGTATCCGGCTCGATCAGGGTGCGGTAGTCCTGGGATGACGGGATCGCATCCAGCAACCGACGGATCTCGCCTCGGGTGTAGACGTACGGGACGAACGGCGGCGGGGGCTTCGGGAGCGCCTTCGGCAGCGGGGCGTCGGTGAGATGCCCGCGACTGATCGCAAAGCGGAAGAATCCCTTGAGTGCGCGGTGCTTGGTGAACCACCCGCTCGTGACCGAACCACCACCGTTCAGGAATGCGGACACGACCTCGGCACTGATGTTGGCGGTGGACGTCTGTGGCCCGACCGCCCGGCAGAACGAGCGAAGAATGCTCTCGTTGGTCTTGAACTTCTCACCGAGTGTTCGGCGAAAGGCGATGTAGTGCGTGACCAGTTCGTCGAGGTTCATAGCAAGCCTTCCAGATCGAAATCCCCGACGGCTCGCAGTCCAGCCACATCGACTTTGGCGTAGAGGCGGGTCGTCTCCGGATCCACATGCCCGAGGTGATCGCCGATCTCCTTCAGCGACAGCCCTTGCTCCAGCAAATGAGTGGCGCAGGAGTGGCGAAGAGCGTGCGGGCCATAATGCGGCAACGTCACACCCAAGGCGCGCAACCGCTGCCTGACCAGGTGGCCCAAGAGGGAGCAGCTCAACGGCCCGAACGGCGCTCGCAGGTTGAGAAACACCTCCCGCCGTGCTGACCCGGGGCGCACTTCCCGCAGATAACGTACGACAGCGTCGCCGACCGCGCGGCACAACGGGTAGATCCGCGGCCGTTGTCGTTTGCCGCGCCGGACGGTGAGGATCTCTCGCTCCCAATCGAAGTCCTCCAAGCGCAAGCCGACAACCTCCCCGGCGCGGAGGCCGTAGACGGCCAGCAGAATCAGCACGGCCCGGGCGCGGATGTCGGCGGGCTGGTCCCCGTGTGTCACCACGAGCAGCCGTTTCACTGCCTCCCAGGAGGGGCAAACCGCAATGGACTCATCGCGAAACATCCGCGGGGCCATGAGGGACGCCGCCAACCCTGGGCGGCACCACGCACGTGCTTCCGCGTACCGGAAGAACGCGCGGAGCCGTTCGACAATGCCGCGAACGGTAACGCGCGCGTAACCGCGTTCGCGAACCTGCCGAGCCAGGATGTCATCAACGTGGGCGATGGTCAGCGTCTCAAGTCGCAAGCCGTCCTCGCCGAGCCGAGCCAAGAACTCACGAACCGTGCGGCAGCGAATCTCGATGGTCCGAGGCGACAGACCGCGTTCCTGGAGCATATAGTCGGCGAATTGGGTGACCTGCTCGGCGTATGGCTGAGGGGCTGGGATCACGGGCTGAAGCCGGCCGAGGAAGGAGAGCCATCGGGTGGCGTAACGGGTGAATCGGAGCCACGCGGAACTCATGGTCGTCGACGCGCGTTGGGGAGAACGGCGGCTCGCCCAGCAATCCGCTGCGGCCCTGATCTGCTCGCGGGTGATGAGTTCACCGGGCCTCTCGGCCAGGCGCAAGACATCGGCGGCAGCAAGGGTGCAGCGGGCAATCTCCAGCAATGTCTTGTGTGCCATTCGCTGTTCGGCACAGTGAACGAGGTAGCGCCGACGCTCCTCCGCCAATGGGCCGTCCCGCTGTCGGGCAAGGGCGCGCGAATCCGGGAACAATTGGTCGAACACAGTTGAACCTCCGGGCATGTGGATTGGGTGCCCAGTTCAACTCTAGCTCAGAAAGGATTATGGGGCGTCCGCCTTGCCGACTAGGCTTGAATCCCAGCCGGCTACCACCTCACAGCCACATAAGCAACCACGCCACATAACATCCCTTATGTGGTCAAACACATAAGGGATGGAACACGCTGATGGGACTTTGGACGCGACTCCAGCGCGCTCGGCGGCCCGATTTTTCGCGTTGTGCCGTGCGTCCCGCAGAATCGGCCTCGGGTTGATTTCGTGAGCCGGAATTCTCGGGGATTGCCACAACTTTTTCGGCGCTCTGTAGATCATCTCGGATGGAGAGCTTCGAGGCCGTCGAATCGAGTCGCGTCCAGCGGGGACGAGACGGCGGCGGGGCGGGGCTCGGCCGGGATGAATTCATTGGGTTGATCAACCCGGGCCAAGGTTCATTCTGAAAAACTGGGAGGGGGCGATGCACACGTCGGCGGTTGCGATGAACGTGGGGGTTGCAGTCGATAGGGCGAGCGGCGGCCGCGGGGATCCGGATCGGGGCGTCGATGCGGCGGGCCTGGGGTTGTTTGGGGGCCAAGGCCGGGACGCGGACGCCGATCGAACCGTTCCCTTAAGCCTTGCAGGGGAAGGGCGCGCGACGAATATACAAAACGAACTTGGGGAGGAAATCCGAAGTTCGAAATCGACGTCTCGGCGAGAACCCAGGGGCGGTGCACTGGGCAGCCTTCCGTGTGCGGGCGGCCCCCCCTCCGCCGCGTGCAGCGGCACCTCCCCCACGGCGGGGGGAAGAATGCGCGGCGATCCGAAAGCCACCGATTTACACAGGTGTACGGATGCTTGAAATTCTCGCCGCCGAGTGCCATTTAGTGCCAGAATTCGAGGTATGAATGTGGTCATCAACGGAGTCTCGCCGGCTTTGCAAGTCACGTCAAGATCCAGGGATCGGGCGCGGTCTGCCCGTTTTTCCGAGGATCGACAGACTTGCGCACGATAACTTCGAAAATCGGTGCCATGAACAATCGCTCTTGTTCAGTAACTACGGAATGCCGCTCGGGGCGGCGGGCTTTCGTGCTGCGCTCGCCTCCCCTCCGCCGCCTGCGGCGGCACCGCCCACACAACGGGGGAATGCTCGAAACGGACGAATTGTTCCTTCTTTTGGCAACTCAATCGCCGTTTGTGCAGATCATTCTTTTGGGCAGGGTATTCGTAGTCGGATGCCCGATCATCATCCTGCTTCCATCGGCGAGGTTCAACCTTTGATCGTCAGGTCGCGAACAACACGGTTCGTCATCGTACAACGACACAGAGCGTCGAGGAGAGGATTGCGACGCGGAGCGTCGGAACGAGGGGAAATGCGACGAACGAACCCAAGCGGATCAGGTGGCTGGAAAGGCAGAACTGGTGATTCAAATTCGAAATTCGGAGCACGAAATTCGAAAGAGCAGGTTCGTAATTCGACCGGAGGGGATGGCCGATCGCGGAACTGGACGGCAAGCCACCGGTGGCAGGAGACGAATCTTGGAGCTTCGGAACTAGGGAATCGCGACAAACGAACCCAACGGCTTCACGTGGCTGGAAATACATAAGCCGTTTTGAGAATGGGGATTGGAGCTGGCGACCAATACGAACGCGGACTTGACAACGTGGCTGGAATTCGCGAACGAACCCAAGCCAGCGCAAAGGCGGAGGGCGAAGATGCGGGGACGTGCGGTCGCGAACAATCCCTTCGCGGAGCGAAGGGCGACAATGGGCTCAGGGAATCAGGAATACGAGTATGAGTATGAGTAAGAGCAAGAGTACGAGTACGAGCGGACGATAGCGGGCCCTTCGTGGGCGCCGCGTGCGCTTACAGAAGGATTTTTGCTCGGTAATCGATCCCATCGCTTTAACCCAGAATCTTTTTGGAAATTTCCCGGCCGACCGCGAGCCGAATCCGTAGAGTCTGCACATATTATACATGAGCAGGTCGCGAGGGGCCGTTCTGAATGCAGCCGGCGGCGGCCGGCGCACGGCACCATCCGCGCTCGGGAGGCGCACCCCGAGCTCGGAGGAATTCGCGAGCCACGGAATCACTTCGATTGGCAAGATTAGTGGGTCGAACAACGACACAATCAGGAACGGACATCACGCGCGACTATGGTCGATTTGCCGGTCTCGGCATGTGCGGAGTTCCGTGCGCGAGGGTTTTCGACGGGACATGCGGCGGAGACTGGCCCCCAGAGGCGCGGGAGGAACGCAGTGGATTATGGTTGCGGCTGGCTTCCCAGGGTCGGAATGAGAGTCAGATGGACATCGCGATTCGGATGAAGATTGGGATTCAGATCATCTTTAAGAACAAGATCGCGATGCGGAGCGTTTACACTAGTGTACGGATGCTGGAGAGATTTTCCAGGAGTACCGTTTTGTACCATTTTGTACCACATGTCGAGGCCCGGAACTGGGCATCTACGGCGCAACGTGAGATCTATAAGCCGAACAGAAATCAATAGATCGGCGAAGACCTGTGAGTTTTCCGGCGATGCAAAATCCTCGTGGTACGACTGGCCGGAAAAATGAGATCTGAATCGAGGCGCTGTTCACTAGAAAGGGGTGGTGTGCGGAGACGGTTTAAATATAGGTGAATCTCGATCTCCGACACTGGAGTCGGCCCGAGGGGCAACCCGCATCACTTGAGACCTTGAATGACTCCTTCGTTTGCTCGAGCGCGTGCTCGAAGACCTTCGCGCGGCGTGGCTAAACCTTTTATCCAAACTGCTAGTGCGTGTCATGCAACTCGTTGATCGCGGCAGGCTTGGCGGGAGCGGCGTCGTGGCGTGTGAGCGCGCCGCCGGGGTGGGCTGGCGTGGCGAGGCCCTCAAAATAGTGAATGGTCGCCGGGGCTGTGATGCCGCCGGAAAGGATGGATTGGAGTGTCTCGTTCACACTCCACGCAATGTTCGTGACGGAGTCTTCGGGAACGAACAACGTGAAGCCGGCGGGAGGCATCAGGCCGGTCAGCACGCAGACGGTGAGTATCGTGCGTCCGGTTGTGGCGTCTCGCAGGGAGTTGGTCACCAGGCCGAGGCAACGTGAACCGGGATGAGGAAACGGGACCAGCACCACACGCTTGAATTCGCCACCACCGCGGAGCTGGCTGCCGAGCGACTCGACCACATTGCGCACGGCGCGGTAGATCGTGGCGACGATCGGAACGTGAAGCAGGAACCACTCGAGCGTGCGATAAACCCATGACCGGAAGATCAGGCCCAGCAGATAGAGAATGGCGAGCGCGAGCAGAAGCGCCAGGAAGGGGGATCCGATGTTGTACCACCACTGGGGAAGGTCGAGATCCTGGAGGGCGGTGGAGTCTCGCATCCAGGCCTGGATCCGGTTGATGAGGCCGGCCAGCGGATTGAGCAGGAACTGCTCGAGGGTCATGAAGAGCCAGTACACGATCCAGAACGTGATGACAATGGGAAGGCTGAAAATCAGTCCGCTGATGACCCGCGCACGGAACGAGCTCAGGACAGAGCCCAGACTGAAGCGGGACGACTCACGTTTCTGGGCCGCGGGGCTCTTGTCCTCTTGGCGCGCGGCGTTGGGCGGGAGACGGTCCATGACGGGGCTCCGGAACGGGACACTGGGTTGGTCATCGGTGAGCGGCGTTTTCGCCCGCCCTGCACGCCGTAAGAGGTTAGCTCGACTGTCGCCTGGCGACAATTACTGTGCGAGAGCAGTGCGCCGGGAGCGTTTGATCGGCCGAGAGCAGCCGACCAGCGCTCGCTGCCACAAGGGCGAATCGGTACACTGGAGCGCTTTAATCAATGAGGACGCGAAACCCGGAATGTTTGAGCAGGCGAAAGCGAAGGACCTCATGCCCGCACGAGAAGGCACGGCGAGATCGAGCTTGCCGAAGTTTGTGGACGTGGACGGAGTCAAGCTGCATCTCAGCAGTCCCGACACGAGCGACCAGAAGTGGATCGGGCAGGAAGGGATTCTGCGCCAACTGCTGGCATGCTGGCTGGTGGTCGACGAGCGAGACCTGCCGCTGGCGCCGCGGCTGACGGGTCCGCCGGGAATCGGCAAGACGACGCTGGCGATGGCCGGAGCGAGGGTTCGCAACCAACCGCTGTTCATCAATCAGTGCACGGCCGATACCCGGCCGGAAGATCTGGTGGTCACGCCGGTGCTGGCTGAGAGCGGCAAGATCGCCTATCACGCCTCGCCCCTGGTGACGGCGATCATTGTCGGAGGCGTCTGCGTGCTCGACGAGGGCAACCGGATGAACGAGAAGTCGTGGGCGAGCCTGGCGCCGCTCCTGGATAACCGCCGTTATGTCGAGAGTGTCGTGGCGGGCATCACGATACCGGCGCACGCCGATTTTCGGGTTTGCGTGACAATGAACGAGGATGAGTCGACTTATGAAGTGCCCGACTACATTCTCTCGCGACTGCAGCCGACACTCAACCTGGGCTTTCCCAGCCGGAATGACGAGCTGGCGATTCTGAAATACCATCTGCCGTTCGCGGCCGACGCGCTTTTGGCGCTCACGGTCGAGTTCCTCCAGCAGGCACACGGGCTCAAGCTGGATTTCTCGCCTCGCGACGGGATCAACGTGCTGCGATACGCGATCAAGCGGATGGCTCAGGATTCGTCGCACCCGATCGGGCGCGACGCGGCGTGGCGCGAATCGCTGTTCTGCGTTCTGGGCGAAGAGGCGGCCGACCTTCAGAACCTGGCGCGGCGGAAACGGCGCGCGATGGGGGGCCAGCACGCACCGCTTGGTCTGGGCGATTTGTTCTTCAGCCCGGAGGATCCGCTGCACCCGGATGCCCGCGACGATTTGCTGGAGGAAGATGACGAGGACACTCTTTGAGGGCGATCGGGACGAGGCTGTTGGCGCGGGGACGATTCGCTCATACGATGACGAGACAATTTGATCGCGACGACTTCGAAGAAGGGACAATCGCGATGGGTTCAAATTCAAGAAGCAGAAGACCCGGCGTACTGGCACGCGCTCCGCTTTACCTGGCGATCGTGGCCTGCGTGCTGAGCTCGCCGCTGGCACGTGGACAAACGACCGAGGGTCGTCCCGCGAAGGTGGCTCCGCCGGATACCACTCCGCTGGCCCGATTCGTTCCGAAGGACAATCTGGCTTGTATACATCGAGTTCGCAGGGCTTGACTGCGCACGAGGCGGCCTGGAAAAACACAGCCAGCTACAAGATGCTGAATGAGACCACTTTGGGTGAGGTGCTCGAGGCCGTTTCGGAGCAGTTGCTCGAAAAGGCTGTGAACTTCTTTCCCGACCACAGATTGAGCGGAAAAGAGATCGTGACGCTTACGAAGCACATGGCACGCTCGGGATGGGTCCTGGCGCTCAACGCCGATTCGAAAGCGCGTCTGGGGTATCGGGGCACGTTCGTGATTCGAGGCGGAGCCAGCAAGGACAATCGCGGGCTTTCGAGCCGTTTGATGGGCTGGTTCATGGCTGCGTCGAAGCCCAGAGTCGAAGAGAAATCGGGAAGGCAACTTGTGGTCGTTCCGGAGGCGGAGGCGCAGGCGAACGCGACCAATACCGGCGGTTGGGCATGGTGGGCAGAACAGAACGACCTGGTCGTGGGATTCCTGGATCCCAGGAGCGCCGAGGCGACGATCGCCGTTCTGGATGGAAAGGCGCCCAGCGCCGTTGACCATGAGCTCGTCAAGGAGCTCGCCAAGCCACAGGGGAAATTCGAGCCGGTCTGCTTCGGTTTTGTTGATCCGGCCGTATCGGCAGGAAGCTCGAACCCGCTCGCGACGCGATTGCAGGGCACGAAAGCGAACTGGGGGGCGGATCGAGTCGACTTGCAGTGGGGCTTCGAGGGCGAAGCTCTGTTATCGATGGTCAGACTGGTGTCGGCGAAGCCACGCAAGGGGCTGCTCGCTGCCTTCGACGGGCCGAGCTTCAACAAGACATCGTTGCTCCCGCCCGATCAAGTCAATTCGTTCGTGGAGACTTCGATCAACCCGAAGCACTTCATGGAGTTGATCAAGCAGATGGCGCCATCGGACGAGGTCAAAGAGCAGGTTGACGAGATCGCAAAATCGGTCAAGAGCCACGGCTCGATCGATCTGGAGAAAGACGTGCTGGGGCATCTTGGGCCGAGGATCGTCGCCTATATTGCGCCGGGCAAATCGGCGGTGACCAATGACGATTCACTGGAGGGTGCGTTCAAGGACGGTTTTAGCCTGTCCGGGATGATGACGGCGATGCAGTCAGGTTTCCCGAAATTGACGGTCGTTGCCGAGGTGAAGAATCCCGAGGCGTTCGGCAAGGCGCTCGATGGGCTTTTCGTGGCGATCAACACCAAGCTCAAGGAAATGGCAGACGAGAAAGCCAAGGAAGACAGGGATGAGGCGGAGAAGAAGGATGACGCCGGTCCTGCGCGGGGTGGTGCGGGCGGCCGGTTGGGCGCTGCGGGGGGTGGCGATCGAGGAAAGACTCGCAGGGGCTCGCCCTCCCGAACGACCGCGCCGAGGTTCGAGTTAAACCCGACCGCCGGCAAGGGGAAGTTATTCATTCTGTCGACGCCGCGTTCGTCGCCCTTGCATTTCGGGCCGGCGAGCTTTCGCCCGACGCTCGAGTTTGACGGCGTCCACGTGGCGTTCGCCATGAGTCCCGACGCCGCAAAAACCGCCCTGACGGTGGCTCGCCGAAAGGACTGGAGGCCGTCGGGTGATCTGGCGAAAGCCGTCGACGCTGTCGAGAATAACCTGGTCTTCCTCGGGGTCAGTGATGTATCCGCTACCTTGCCGGGGGTGCTTGCCAGCCTTCCGGGCACGCTTCAAACGATGATCAACACGACATGGGCCCTGGCCAATGCGAAGAACGGGACCGGGGCGGCAGGGAACCAACCGACGACGCCAGGGCCGGGCAGCGGCGGGGGTGGCTTGCCCGCCTTCGGCGGGGGTGGGCCAGGCCGGCGCGGAGGGGGGATGGCAATGCCGGGAGGTGGGATGGGTGCTCAGGGCGCAGGACGAATGCGCGGCGGATCGGGTGGGCAAGGGGCACCCAATCAAGCGATGGGGGCAGGATCAAATAACGCCGGAGGATCGGGCGAATCGGCCATCGTGTTCAACGTAGACGCGGAAAAGCTGCCCAAGGCGAGCGATCTGAAGGCGCGTCTCTTCCCGAGCACCGTCGCGATTTCGGTGACTGACCAGGATATCCGGATCGTGTCGCGCGAGGCCTTCCCTGACCTGAGTTCACTGATCAATGCCCTACCGGTCCTGGGGATGACGCCGGGTGGAAAAGCGATCTTCGACGCCGCGAAGGCACGCGTGACGAGGCCGGCGCCCGATGCCAGCGTGCCTGCAGCCGCGCCAGCCGGCGCGGGTGCAGCCACACCAGCGGCCGGCGCCGGACCCGTGAGCCCGAAGGCCATGTCACCGGGTGGCGGCGCGGGACGCGGAGCGGGAGCTCGACGCCGAGACGAATGATTCTGGTGTACAATGTGAGGTGGTCGAGAAGTTTCGTTCCATTTCCAGTCCTTGCTGTCCCAAACCCTGGCGCCTCCGGAGCCGAACCATATCTTTTTCCGGTGTGCGCCTGTACCGGCGGAGGGCCATTCGATGGAATTCGTGCACGAGGTAACGGCCTATCTTGAAAACAAGCCGGGACGACTGGCGAAGATCTGCTCGGCGCTGGCTGCAGAAAAGATTGATATTCGCGCCCTTTCGGTGATGGAAACCGACGGGCCAAGCGTTCTCAGGCTGATCACGAGCGAGCTTGAGCTGACCAAGAACGCGCTCCGATCGCTGGGGACCGAGTTTCGAGTTTCGGACGTGCTGGCGGTGGAGCTCGACAACCGCACCGGCGCCCTTGCGAAGGTGCTCGAGAGGCTGGCGGAAGAGCACATCAACGTAGAGTATGCTTATGTCTCGACGTCAGCGGCGCCGGGCAGGGCGCTGGGGATTTTCCACACTTCCAACCCGAAGCGAGCGTCTCAGGTGCTCTCCGACACCGGGAACACGGCATCGGGATCGCCGCGCTCGAGTGGCCGGCGTCCGTTGCACTCGCGCTGAGAGCAAATAGTCGGTTAAATGATCCAGCCACGATCTTGTTGGGGGGTTGTCCTAAAGCGGTGAAGAAGAAGAAAGTCCGGGTAGCGCTGCGAAAGAACCGGCAAAATCGGACTCGAGCCAATGATCTGACTCGCGGCTTCCGGGAAGACGAGCTCGCCAGTAGACGCGCCCGAGGCCGTTGATCGCGTTCGCCCCAAGGGGGAGCTGTCGCGGCACCGGACGATCATGGAAGACTGCGGGTCGGAAGATGAAGAAGGCGCGTCGGAAAGTGACTCGGGTGCGGCTGCACGTCGGTCGGTCGATCTCTCGGTCTGCATTCGTGGACGGGTTGTGCGGGTGCACGGCCAGGTTTCGATGGTGCGATCGGAAGATGGCCGGTTGCATTCATGTCACGTGCGACGGCTTTTGAAAAGCCTGGAGATCGAAGAACGAAGTATCGTGACGGTAGGCGACTGGGTGTGGTTTCGCCCGGCGACGTGCACGGGGGGGGATGGTCTGGTCGAAAGAGTTGAAGCCCGGCGCGGCGTGATCACGCGCGGGTACCGCCATCGTCAGCACGTCATCGCGGCGAACGTGGACCAGGTGCTCGTGGTCTCCGCCTTCGAGGAGCCGGGCATCAAGCTCAACCTGATCGACCGTTACCTGGTCTCGGCAGAAACCGGGGGAGTTCGACCCGTCGTCGTGCTGAACAAGGCCGACCTCGTCGACCTTGCGACTCACCAGTGGATCATCGGCCTGTACGTCCAGCTTGGATACGAGACCATCGTGACCTCGGTAAAGGACGGGAGAGGCCTCGATCGCGTTGGGAGTTTCTTGAGCGGGCGAGTGAGCGCGGTAACCGGTCAGAGCGGGGTGGGCAAGAGCTCACTCTTGAACGCGATCCAGCCCGGTCTGAACTTGAAAGTCCGGGAAGTGTCGGAGTGGACGTCCAAAGGGAAGCACACGACGACGATGTCGGAATTGATCGAGCTGGAGACGGGCGGGTTCGTCGTCGACACGCCGGGACTCAGGCAGTTCGAGCTCTGGGGTACCGTTCCTGGCGATCTCGGGGGCTATTTCGTGGAGCTGCGGCCGTTCATCCCGCTTTGCCGCTTTCCGGACTGCTCGCACAGCCACGAAAGCGATTGCGCCGTCAAAGAGGCGGTGTACCGAGGGCAGATCCACGCTGGGCGCTGATGAGAGTTACCTCAAGCTCTACCGGCGAGAGCCGCTCGAAGGCGCATGACCGAGAGCCTCCGCCGACTCAATTCCAAAGTAGCGCAAACGGTGGCTGCCAGTACCAAATCGCGGCGTCATACCAGCCACAATGAGTTCAGAGCTTTGTCGTTACGGGCAATGGCATTCCGGCGATCTGGATTCGCATGCGCCGGACCGGCCGGTATCAACGAACGAAATCATTCATTTTGGCGGCGCGAATGGGGTCGCGGAACCGACCGATTTGTTGGAGGCAGTGTGTTGGCGGTCTTTCATGGAGAGTCGACGCATGCGGCGACGAATCACTGAGACGGCGGAATGGTTGGGGAACGATCGATTCGTCGGCTACGCGGCGTCGAGGCGGAGGTACGGGCGAAGGGTCTCGCTTTGGTTGGGCGAGATTCTGCTCATAGCGATCGTGGTCGTCGGCTTTGTCATGTTGACATCGGCGATCTTCTCGGAACAGCGGGCCGCGCCGGAACGAATTGCTCTCAAAGGGCATACGCAAGTTGTGGAAGCCTTGGCCTTTTCGCCCGACGGGGGGAGGCTCGCGTCGTGCGGATGGGACAATTCCGTGCGGCTCTGGGAATTAAGCGGCATGAGCAACGGGTCGCTCGTCGATGATCCGACCATCCTGACGCATGATTCGGTTCGCTTCGCACTAGCGTTTTCGCCGGATGGAAAGCGGTTGGCCTCTGGAGGAGATCGGTCGCTGACGATCTGGTCATATGCGTCGCCGGGCCCCGAGCCCCTTGCTTTCAGAGAAGGCACCACCTATCGCTGCCTCGCATTTTCGCCAGATGGGTCAATGCTTGCGTTGGGATGTGACGATGGAACGGTTGTGCTGCTTGACAGCAACACCGCGGATCAAAAGGCCGTCCTGCGGGGGCATTGCGACGTCGTACGCAGCCTCGCCTTCTCGCCGGACGGTTCCCTGCTGGTCTCGTCCGGACAGGATCGGCAGATCATGTTGTGGGACGCGAAGAGCGGCACGCGGATTCGCTCGCTAGGCCGTCCCGGGATAAGTCCCGTACAGTTCGTCGCATTCTCGCCTCGGGGTGACGAGGTCGCTGTCGGCGAGCTTTCGGGCAGCACGGAGGGCATCGCTCTCATCGATCCCTTCACGGGTGACATCCGTTCCAGCCTCGCCGGGCACTATACGGGCGTGACCGCACTGGCGTACTCGCCCGATGGCCAGACACTGGCGACTGCAGGTGTCGATCGCACGATCAAGTTCTGGAATATCAAGCACGGGAAAGAGCGAGCCGCGCTCATCGAGGGGGTGGGCTGTGTTCGCTCGATTTCGTTTTCTCCCAACGGCGAGTGGCTCGCCTACGCTGGGAGTGATCTCACGGTCAAGCTCTGGCATGTCTCGGGCGAACGAACGGTCGTGGTCGGCCGGTGCCCGCTCAAAGTGTAGTGGGCCGCAGTTGAGCTCGAGAGCCGCCACCAAGTGGATTGGAATCAACCCACAGTATTCTCTGGATCATTGTCGAATGCACCCAGACCCCGCCTCAACAGCACGTCTTGAGTCAGACGTGCCATGTCTTTCCAGTCGCCGGCACGGAACGAATTTGTGACTCTGGCACGCTTGGAAGAATGCCAGAGCCGCGAATCCGCTCCGTCCGGCGATTCCTCATCCTCGAAAGGCTAGCCGTGTCCGTATCCGCGGTCGAACGCTTCGAGCTCGCGCATGTAGCTGCCATAAGTCGAGCGAAAGGTGTCGTAGTCGATGGTCCAGCGCGGGGTGTCATCGGTGTGCCGGTGACAGTGCTCCTCGATGAGACGGTGGAGGAATTTGAAAAGGTGCCGGGGTGTTCGCAGATTTCCCAGTGCGTCGCGTAAGTAGTCGTCGCTGATTGCGTCGTCGATCAATTTACGAAGCCGGGGGGCATCTCCATTGGACGAAGGGTCGATCCGGCAGGCACTCAAGCGATCGCTGGCCAGGTCGTACAGTGAAGCTCCAGTCCAGCGCAGCGGCTTGATCATATTGAGCTTGTCAGGACGGGCGCGGTCGTAAAACTCCTTGTCTTCCTTCTCGAGGTAATACGCCAGCTCGATGGGCAGCAGCAGCTTGACGCCGACGCCGGAATGCCTGAGGAACTTGTGGTCGAGGAGCGGCCAGATGAGCGAGCGCATCTTTCGTGGATCGCCTTCGACATGCTGCGGCTCGTCGACGCGATCGATCAAGATGATGATTCCGGAAAATCCAAGCGTGTGGAGAATCGCCTGAAGCTTGCGCAGCAGCCCGTATCGCTCCTCGGCGCTGGGGCTCGAAGCCCTGGGGAGCGGCTGACCTCCGAGTTCGAGCGGTCTGAACCAGAGCAGCTCCCAGCGGAGCGCGGCTGGATCGCGGCTGAGCACGCGCTGACCCCGGCGAATATCCCGCGCGAACCATTCCGCACGGATCAAACGCCATCCCCAGTAAAGCCATCCGCCCAGGATGGGAACCAGTAGCCACGGAATGATCTTGAGACTGAAGAGGGACGGAAAAGCGGCGATGAGCGCGATCACGACCAGCGTCGTGCCGAAGCCGATCTGCAGGTCGCGGCGCGACCAGAGCGAGCGAAAGCCGGACTGGCGACGGAGCCGGCTCCAGCGCTTCGCGATCGGCGCTTTCGTGGAGGCATCGTAAAGCGCGGCGAGCAGCAGCAGATCTCGTCGCTGATCGACGGAGAGCGTCGTCAGATTGACCCGTTCGGCGCTCAACAAGTCGACGAGCTTGGTCACGGCCAGCGACAGGATCGCATCCATATGGTCCTCGAGCCGCCACTTCTCCAGTGCTTCGTCGAGGCTGGATGCCCCGATCGCCGTCTTGCAGTTATCGAGAAAAGGGTTGAAATCGTCGTACGAGATGACGAAGACGCGTTCGTGTGGGTTCGCCTGGTTGTGTGAGTCGAGCTCGGATTCGGCCTGGAGCCGCAGCGCGGTCTTACCACTCCCCTTTTCGCCGAATACGAGGGCCGTGGAAGGGTCTACCGGACTGCCGAAGAACTTGTCCCACGCGGGATGGTGCACAGTGGTCAGACAACGTCGCTTGAATACCGTATCCGTCTGGGCGTCTTCCTCGGCGAAGGGATTGCCCGCGATTCCATGGTGCTTCAAAAAGTACTCGAGCTTCATTCGGTGCCGCCTCATCGTAAGGTAGAATCTGGCTAATCGTTCGTTTCGTCTTAACCAATTCGTTAGCCGAAGGCAATCCAGGCTGGTTGACGGTCTCATCGAGACGGCCGTACGATGCCATGACCTGGCACAGGCGTGCGGAGAGGTAACCCGATCATGAAGCTCACTTTCGACGCAATCATCCGCCGTTGCCGCCTTCGGTGCGGCAGCAGTTGGGCGATTGTCCTCTTGATTGGTTCTCTAGGCTGTAGCGGAGCAACCAACGACGATGCAGGTGTAGCCACCCTTCGCATTGCAGCAGCCAGCGATCTTCGATTCGCTTGTCCCAGGCTGAGCGAACGATTCGAGCAGACATCGGGCATCAAGGTGACGACCGCCTTCGGGGCATCGGGGCAGCTCGCTGCACAGATCACGCAAGGAGCGCCTTTTGATCTCTTTCTCGCAGCCAATCGGTCATTCGTGGACGATCTGGCCGTCCAGGGGTTGATCGAGCCCGATTCGGTTCGGCCCTATGCCCGAGGATCGCTCGTCCTCGCTGTCTATCGGGACTTCGCAGGCCAGGTCCGCTCGCTGAAAGACCTCACCAAGCCGATCGTCAAGAAGATCGCCTTGGCGAATCCCGAGACCGCACCCTATGGAAAAGCGGGCAAAGAAGTCGCTCGAGCGAGCGGGCTTGCTCAAGGAGCTAGAACCCAAGATCGTGCTGGCGGAATCGGTGGGGCAAGCCATGATCTATGTGCAGAAGGGTGATGCGGAGGCCGCTTTGATCGGCAGAGCGATCGCGGGGTCTTCCGAGATAAGCGTCGTCGAGATCGACGCCGATCTTTACTCGCCCATCATCCAGGCTCTCGGCATTCTCACCTCCTCGAAACGAACCGCCGAGGCCCAAGCTTTTGCCCAGTTCGTTCTGGGAGAGGATGGGCAGCGTATTCTGGCTGAGTTCGGTTTGGCGTATGACAAGATCGCTGGATTTCAGCAGAGTCCGCACGGAACCGCTGGTCGCGATGCCAAACCGCTGAACCCCCGGAAGTAACTCGTTACGAGTGATGCTGACGTGCTAGGGCGACCGGCATACTCCCCAACCTCGAAGGCGATTCCAAGCAAGGCACTGCAACTTGCCTTGGCAAATGCTCATGAGTGATCTAGGACCCTTCTGGCTGTCGTTGCGAGTCGCTTCGGTGGCCACGCTCTTGGTTGTGGCAATCGGAATGCCGCTGGCGTTTCTGCTGGCCCGGGCCCGTTTTGCGGGCAAGTCTCTGTTCGCCGGAATCCTGGTTCTACCACTCGTCCTGCCGCCCAGCGTGACTGGGTTTTACCTTCTGCAGCTACTCGGGCGGCGCTCGATCCTGGGCCACTGGCTCGAGCAATCTCTGGGAATCGTCCTCGTGTTTCACTGGTCAGGCGCGGTCATTGCCTCCGCGGTCGCCGCTTTTCCATTATTCCTGCTGCCGGCCCGCGGCGCTTTCGAGGCGATCGATCCAACCCTCGAAGACGTTGCGCGGCTCCTCGGCCGTAACGAGCTTTCGGTCTTTTGCTCGGTGACTTTGCCGCTGGCGCGCCGTGGGCTGGCGGCGGGCGTCGTGCTGGCCTTCGCGCGCGCTCTCGGCGATTTCGGCGCCACCCTGATGGTCGCGGGCAACATACCCAGCCTGACGCAGACGGCGGCTCTGGCAATCTACAACGCAGTTCAGGTCAACGACACCCATCGTGCCGGCTGGCTGACCTTGTGGATCTCTCTGGTATCCATTCTTGCACTCGTCGTCGTGCAGCGATCCCTCCCAGCGCGAGGGCCTATGCATTGAGCCAGCCAGGCTCACCATTCCTTGAAGCTCGCGTGGTCTGCAAAATCCACGAGTCGCTCTCGGTCGATCTCTCGCTCGATCTGGGCTGCGAGATCGGCATCATTTTCGGACCGTCGGGGGCCGGGAAGACGACCGTTCTTCGGCTGATATCGGGGATCTCTCGGCCGGATGCTGGTCGAGTGTCCGTGGGCGGAAAAACCTTGTTTGACTCGGTTGCTCATATTGACGAGCCGTTGCGCAATCGAAAGATCGGCATGATCTTTCAGGACGATCGGCTCTTTCCTCATCTCTCTGTCGCCGCCAATGTCGAGTTTGGTCTCAGGGGCTCCACGCCCGCCCTGCGCCGCGATCGCCTCGCCGAAGTGGCAGCGCTCTGCGGCATCGAGAACCTGCTTGGTCGCATGCCCCTGACGCTCTCCGGCGGCGAGCGGCAACGGGTCGGTCTGGCCAGAGCACTCGCGCCGCGGCCCCGTCTTCTACTCTGCGATGAACCGGTCTCCGCACTCGATCTGGCCAATCGACACACCCTACTCGAGCAGCTACGAATGGCTCAGCAGGCTCTCGCGGTTCCCATGCTCTACGTCACCCACAGCCCCGGCGAGGCCCTTTCCCTCGGCTCACGCCTGTTTCTTTTAAAGGCAGGACGTATCGTCGCCAGCGGCACTCCGATGGATGTCCTGTCCACGAATGCAGAAGTTCCCGCTGGCCCGGATGCCTGGGAAGGCGTCAGGAACGTCTTCCCTGCCCGGGTCGCGAACCACGACCTGGTGCATGGCGCCAGCCTGCTCGAGCTCGAGGGCGGACCTGCCTTGACCGTCCCTTACCTTCGCCGCCCGCCAGGCACGCGCGTACTCGTCGCCGTCCGGGCCGACGACATCCTGCTCTCGATCGAGCCGCTCACCGGTTTGAGCGCCCGCAATCAGATCGCCGGTCACGTCGAACAACTCGTTCGCCACGGGTCCGAGGCCGAAGTCATCGTCCGAACCGGTCAACTCACGTGGATCGTCAGCGTGGTCGAGAAAGCCGTCGAGCAGCTCGCAATCTCCCCAGGCGCAGGAGTCCACTTGATCATCAAGGCCCGTAGCTGCCAGGTCCTGAGTCCAGACTAGAACCCGCAAGGGGATCGACAAAATCACTCGGTCGTCCCTATTGACATCCAACCGATAGCGACTACTATAAAACCAGAACTAAGTAACCAAATATAAAACGTTCGGCTCGAGGTGACGCGTCGAGCTGACGAGACGAAAGGAGGAGAGATGGCGAGACCGCCCGCCAAGGAGCTCACCGAGCGAGAGCTCGAGGTCATGCACGTGTTCTGGAAACGGGGGGAGTTGACGGTTGCCGAGGTACGTGACGCCCTCGCGGAAGCAGGGCTCGACCGCGCTTACACGACCGTCGCAACCCTGGTGCGAATACTGGCCGACAAGGACTTTCTGGACCAGACAAACCAGGAACGACCCTTTTCGTATAAACCGCGCCGATCCTATCAGGAAGTCTCGAAAAAACTCCTGGGCGAGTTGATCGACCGCGTTTTTCATGGTTCCCGTGAGCAGTTGCTGGTACGTCTGCTCGAGCACAAATCGCTGACTGGGCCCGAGCGCGCGTTACTGCAAGACGTCTTGCGTCAGAAGGAGCAACGAAAATGAACGCCCTCGGATTGACGCTTCTGGGAAGCATCGCGCAGGCGACCGTGTTTGCGCTCGTCGGAACGATCGTCTACCTTGCGCTGCGGCGCTATAGCCCGGCGGCCGGCACGGTCGCGGCTGGGTCGTGCCTGTTGTTCATGGCGTTCGTGTCCGCAGTCGCGCTCGGGCCATGGCCACGCTGGTGTACGATCGCCGCTCCCAGCATCGTGGCGCTTGCGCCAGCACCAGTCTCGGATCGAGCCGTGATTGATCGGGCGCCAACGCCCGAGCTGGAAGTCCCCGGCAAAGCCCCAGCACACGCCACGGTTCGCAAATGGGGCCCAGATCAGCCAAGCGAAAGAGTGGAACCCTCGAAGTCATTACCTCACCGATCTGCAAGCCAGCTCTCGCAAAACGCAGCAGCTCCCACGAGTCGACAGGAGCCGCAGCAGTGGCGTTGGCCGGAATGGCTGGCCGTGGGGTTCTTTACCAGCGTGCTTGCCGGACTCGCCCGGCTCGGGCTGGGGCTCCTCGCCGTGAGGCGCCTCCGGGCTCGAAGTTGTCCGCTCGCTGACGTCAACCTCCTCGAGGAGATCGAGCTTCTGCGAGCCGAGTTATCGTGCACCACAAGCGTCGAGATACGCGAAAGCTCGGAGCTCGAGACGCCGGCGACTCTCGGCTGGCGCCGTCCCCTGGTTCTCTTGCCGTTCGACTGGCGCGACTGGAGTCCCGGCGAGCTTCGCGCCGTGCTCGCCCATGAGCTCGCGCACGTGGTCCGCGGCGACTTTCTCACCGGCTTGATCGCGCAGTTCAGCGTCGCGTTGCACTTTTATCATCCCCTGGCGCACTGGCTGGCGAACCGGCTGCGTCTTGAGCAAGAGCTGGCGGCCGACGCCTGGGGAGCCTCACTCTCCGGCGGAACCCCAAACTACCTCATGACGCTCGCCCAGATGGCACTCAAGCGTGAAGACCGCAGTCTCGCGGGACCGGCCCGTGCTTTTCTCCCATCGCGTGGCACTCTTATTACGAGGATCGAAATGCTGCGAAATACCCATGGCTTCCGGATCGGTGCCTTGCCGGCGCCTGCTCGCGCTGCGACGATCGGGTTGCTCGGCGTTGTCGGCTTCGCCGTCGCGGGACTGCGCGGGCCGATCAGCCAGGCGCAATCGCCGGTCGAGACCATCCAGGGCGGCAACGCCCAGATCCCCGGCCAAAACGGCCCGCGCCAACGCCCCTTCGCTCGACATTTCGCTGTTTCCGGCAGAGACGAAGTTGTTGTTTGCTGTGCAACCGGCTGCACTACTCCAGCACGACCAGATCAAAACGCTCGCCCGAGACTTGCGGCAGGGTGCGCTCGCCAGGTTCCCGTTTGTGATATCGCCCGAGGAAATCGAACATTTTGCCTGCTTCTGGGAAGGTCTTCCCGATTCACCCGGGGCGCCCGGCGGATCTCCCTTTATTCCACCGCCTTCAGGTATCATGCTGCGATCGACGAAAGCCCAGGACTGGAAGAGCCGGCTGACTGATCAGTTCGGTCGAGCCTTGGAATTTCGCCTCGATGGCCAAACATGCTTCCGGCTCAGCCAACCCCCAATCCCCGGTTGGTGTGCCCTGACATCCGATGACCGCACGCTGGTGATCGCGGCGGAAGACACCCTGCGCGACTTGATCCAGGATCGACGCGGCCACACACCACGGCGCCCCTGGGATGAAGCCTGGGAAAAGTCCGTCGATGCGCAAGCCATTGCCGCGATCGACACCCGCTGGCTGCGCCGCCGGCTCACGCAGGCGACCCCGCCGAGCGGTCCCGACGGCTCATCCCCGTTCGGTGTCAAGCTCGACACGATCGCACCTTTCCTCGAGAAAGCGCAGGCGTATGTGATTTCGCTGCACGCGTCTGGGGGAACTGGTGTCGACGTCCGGGCTGTGACGAGGGGCGGCGATGGTGCGAAACCTGTCGCCGAAACGATGCAGGCGGTGATCACACTTGCCCGCAACTCCGTCGACGGGCTGATACAAAACTCTGCCGGGATCCCCTTGGGCGAGGCGATGAAGAGCACGCTCGCCGTCGAGGCCGAGCTTCTTGCTCGGGCCAAAATTGAAACTTCTGGAAACATCGTGCACTTGCAGGCGAAATCGACGACGGAGCTCTCCGACCTCGTAAAATCGCTTGCTCCCGCAGTGATGACCATGCGAGCGACCGCCCGGCGCACCACGAGCGTGAATAATCTGAAGCAAATCGGCCTGGCGTTTCATAACTACGCGCAAGCAAACAACCACTTCCCCTCCCCTGCCCTGCTGGGCGGCGAACAGAAGAAGTACCCGTATAGCTGGCGGGTCGCGCTGTTGCCTTATCTTGACCAGCAGGCCCTTCACGACCAGTATCGTTTCGACGAACCCTGGGATGGGCCCAATAATCGAAAACTGATCGACCAGATGCCGGCGGTTTACAGCGTGCCTGGCCCGGACGGCAATCCGTCGAGCCGTATGCGCCGCGTCCTATTACGTCTTCGCTGGTGAGGCCGCCGCTCTGGGCAGTCCCCAGGTGCCTGGCGGCAAGGTCGCCGAACCAAAATTCGAATTGATCACGGATGGATTGTCCAACACGATCCTGGCTGTCGAGTGGCAAGGGAACGTCCCCTGGACCAAACCCGCCGACATCCCATTCGATCCGACTGGCGCAGTTCCTGCGCTCGGCGGCTACTGGCCCGACGGATTCGACGCACTCGTGTGCGACGGCTCGGTGCGCGCAATCAGGAAACAGATCGATGCCGACACATTGAAAGCCCTGATCACACGAACCGGCGGAGAGGTCATTCAGGGTGACACACTTGCCCCCGGTCCGACGGGTCGGCGTCCTCCGACACAATAGCCGGAATAGCTCGAAAGAGCGAGCCGCACCAGGCTGAACCTCAGGCCGATCACGCTCTGCATCCAGGAGCGCAATCGGCCTGGTTCTCGCGCTCGAGGACCCACAGCCTGCCAAGCACGTCGCGAAGCCGATACAATAAGGCATTTATGGCCGACTTCGACGTGACGACTGTACACGACCCGATTCCCGGGGCCGCCGCTGGTCCATCTGCGGCCGCCGGAACTTTTCTGCCAACAAGGAGTGTGGTCGAAGCCGAAGGCTCCGAGCTCGCAACCGAAACCCGCTGGTTGCTCCAGCTCAGACTCAGGGCTGCTTCCCTGGTCCTCGTCGTCGGCTTCAGCCTGTTCCTCGCCCGGTCGTTCATCCTTTACAAGTTCGAGTCGCTGGCTGTCTTCTTCTACGGAATGATGCTGGCGCTTCTGATCGTCTGCATGGCAGTCCTCTCCAGCCGCCACCGGCCAACGCTTCGGCAGCTCCGCACTCTGGAAACAACTCTCTTCGCCCTGATCGTCGTTTTCTTCATGGCCGCGCAGTACAGAGTGATGCTTCACGGCGTACGCGACAACGACCCGGTACGCCTGGCAGGAGCCGTCAAGAGCAGTACGCTGTGGATGGTCGCGTTCATGTTTACCTATGCGATTTTTATCCCCAACACATGGCGACGCGCGGCAAAGTTGATCGTGCCGATGGCCCTTGCACCCTTGACCGTTCCCTGGATTCTGGGGGCTGTCCATCCCGAGCTGTACCAGGTGGCGGTCAAGGCTGCGAGTCTCGAGAAAATCAGCGAAGACGGCTTGTTCCTGGTGCTCGGTGCATTCACGGCGATCTTCGGCACCCACACCATCAACACCTTGCGCATCGAGGCCTACAGGGCGCGGCTCCTGAACCAGTATCGGCTCGGCCGCAAGCTGGGCGGCGGCGGCATGGGCGAGGTCTACCTTGCCGAGCACCAGTTGCTCAAGCGCCCCTGCGCAATCAAGCTGATACGCTCTGACCTGGTCGGCAACCATCGCATCTTCGCCCGCTTCGAGCGCGAGGTGCGCGCCACCGCACAGCTCTCGCACTGGAACACCATCGAGATCTTTGACTACGGACGAAACGACAATGGCGCCTTCTACTATGTCATGGAGTATCTCCCCGGCCTGTCCCTCGCCGATCTGGTCGAGCGCTTCGGCCCGATGCCCCCTGCACGCGTGATCTACCTCCTGCGACAAGCGTGCGACGCCCTTCAGGAAGCACACGAGGCGGGACTTGTGCATCGTGACATCAAGCCGGCCAACCTCATGGCGGCCTATCGAGGCGGCCGCTACGACGTTGCCAAGCTCCTGGATTTCGGTCTCGTCAAATCGCTTAGCGAAGACGAGAAAGCTCCCCACTTGTCCCGTGAAGGGACCGTCACCGGATCGCCGCTCTATATGGCCCCGGAACAGATCATGCGCACCCAGGAACCCGACCGGCGCACGGATATCTACGGCCTGGGCGCCGTCGCCTATTTCATGTTGACCGGCCGCCCGCCGTTCTACGCCGAAAGCCCGATGGAGGTCATGATCGCGCATGTTCGGGATACCGTCACTCCACCGTCGCAGCTCCGTCACGAAATCCCCGCTGACCTGGAACGCATCGTCATGCGCTGCCTTGCCAAGAATCCACATGAACGCTATCACGACACGCCGAGCCTCGCTGAAGATCTTGACCGCTGCACCGACGCCGCAAACTGGTCGTCGAGACACGCCGCACTCTGGTGGCAAGATCATCAGGACTAGCTCCTCGGCAAGGCCGCACGTCCAGCCAACCCGCACCCGGCCCAGAGCGCGCTCGAAAGCGGCAACGGGGCCGCGGCCACGGCAGATCGCATCATGTGACAGCGAGCCACGATGAATTCGATTCAAGTCGACCCTGACACAAACGGCGACAACTCCTCCTGGCTGACGGACGACGTTGCCGCCACCGTGCATCTCGCCTTCGCGTTCGATATCGGCGACGAAGTCGACCTCGATCGAGCCCGCTCGATTCTTCAAGGCCAACGCGGCCAGTTGCCCAGACGGAGACGTACCCCGGAATCGATCCGCTACCGGCCCGCACCAATCCGCGTGGAGCTCGATCCTGTGGGCATCTCCTTGCCCGGAGATCATTCCCTTTCCCGACCGAGCCGCGCCGAGCTGACTCTGTTCGATTTCGCCGCGATCTCGTTGTGTGTCCGTTTTCATCTGAAGATCTCGCCGCTGGGTCTTCTCGACCTCGCCGGCCGCCTGGCTGAGCCGGCCGCTCTGACCGAGGCCGCGCGCCGGCTACTCGCACCCTGGCTCGAACAGATCAGACCCGCCGTTCTCGACTTCGCGATCAGCGACTTGAGCGAAGAATACATCGTCTTCCAGCTCTGGGAGAGCCGGCACGACTGGCTCGAGCACCGCTCCGATTGGATCGCCGGACTCGTTCGACTCGAGTCCGAGCCATTGAGCCGCGACGAGATCCGCGAGGCCACTCGCCTCAGCCTCTCGTATACGCCAAACGACCTGGTCGTGCTCGACTGGGCAGCCGGCGTGGTCATCGACACCGACTGCGCCGATACGCTCGAAGTCATCGAATTCGCCAACGTCCAGCTCCTCGAATTCCGCCATATCGATGATCGCCTGGACGATCGACTCGAAGCCGCCTATCGCCTGATTCGCCCCGAAAAGCGCCGACGGTGGTTCCCTCTGGTCTGGCGGCTCCACCACGGCCCAGTGCGCCAGATCCGAGAGCTCGAGATCGAGGCCACAAGCCTATTCGAACGGGTTGACAACGCGCTCAAGCTCATCGGCGATCATTACCTCTCCCGGGTCTTCGACGTCGCTGGCGGCCGATTTCACCTGCGCGACTGGCAGCACAGCATCCGTCGCAAGCTGGAGACCGTCGGCGACGTCTATGATCTCCTGGTCCACCAGGCCGGCGCCTATCGCATGGAGGCGCTCGAGATCACCGTCGTGATCTTGATCGCGCTCGAGATCGCCCTGGCCATCTTCCGGCACTGAGCGATTTCCGGGTCGCATCAGTGAACGAAGAACTCGGACTCGCCCTTTTCGTCTCCCTTCGTTGCCCGAACTTTCTCCTGGTCGGCAGGGAGATAGCGAGACCCGATCAAGAACAGCACGAAGCCGATCACGAGCACCGGAATCACCGACAGCATGCCGACGCTCAGGTTTGTCACGCCCTCGGGCAACGTGGGATCGTTCACCGGCGCAGCGCCGATCGAGGCGAAGAACCGTCCTATCGGTGATTCCGCGACCGCCGCTGTTCCAAAGATCGTCGATATCTTTCCAACCAGGATCGGTGAGCTGATGTCACCGAGCAAGTGAATCAAGAATATGAATAGCGAATACGCCATTGCTCGACGATGAGCCGGCACGACGTTTGCCGTGACTGTGTTCGAAGGCCCTAGCACCATGGCCATCAGGATCGAGGCCGCGAACATCAGCCCCAGCGAGGGCCCGTATCGCGGGAAAAGAATCCCGGCCGCTGCAAGGGGGATCGCGCCCAGTACCGCAAATGCGCAGAGCAACAAATACGCCCGCCTGGTGAGACGCTGCAGCAGATCGGGCACCACCATCCCCAGGCCGATGCCGATAAGTCCTGCGGTAACGAGCAGGAGCCCGATCCACTTGCCGGCATCAGTCGCCGTGACATTGAATTCGCGCTGATAGAAGGTCGAGCCCCATGCCGCGTAGGCACCCGTCGCGAACGTGACGGCGGCCATGCCCGCCGTGTTGAACAGGAAGGTCTTCGTCTTGAGCAGATCCAGATATTCAGTTAACGGGGCTTTAGACGGCTTGGCCGGACTGGCAGCTCCCTCTGCGGCGCCGCGACCTGGGTCGAGGAGCACCAGTCCTGCAAAGGCAGCCAGAAGCCCTGGAAGACCGACCACGAAAAAAACCGCCTGCCAGCGCCACATATCGGCGATCGTGCCGCCCAGAAGGAAGCCCAGAGCCGTCCCGACCGGCAGGCCCAGGTAATAGACCCCCATCGCCCGCCCGCGCTGGCTCGCTGGGAACAGATCCGATAGCAGAGCAGGCGCAATCACGCCGTAGCTCGCCTCTCCTACCCCCAGGAGCGCTCGCCAGAAAAACATGTGCCCGAAATTGCCCGAAAACCCAGCCCCCACCGTCGCGACGCTCCACAACCCTACGCCGCCTGCTAGCAACAACTTCCGGTTGAAACGATCGCCCAGCCAACCCATCGGCGGTGAGATGATCGTGTACACGATCATGAACGAGCCGCCAAGCACGCCGAACCAGTAATCGTCTATATGTAAGTCTCTTTGAATGTGCGTCCCGGCCGCGAAAAACGCATAGCGATCCACGTAATTCAGCAAGTTCATCGTGAACAGAACAGCCAGCGCAAAGTACTTGCCGCCTACCACCGGAAGCTGCAGAGACTTTCTCGACAGCGCCTCTGCCGACTGAGAACCCGGGGAGCTCATTCCGAAAATGCCTCGTCGAGGATGGGAAATGATGTTGAATGAAGAGCAGGCCAATCGGCTTGAAGACCGGCATAGCCGGCTAATGTGCTGTCGCGGAATCCCCGAGAGTCACACCCCGGGGCAATCGACCGGTTCGTTCGCATCAACGAGCTTCACACCGACTCAGCCGCCTCGACCGCCCCCGACGGGAAATAATCATAGCGGGCGCACTGTGAAAAGAAAGTAAGCGGGTTGTCGTGCACAACCTTCCTGATGAGCGCCTCCTCATGGCCCCGTCGCCGCATCTCGAAGATGAACTCCGGCACCGCCAGCGGATCGCTGTGCCCCCAATCGCCCGCCGAATTCACCATGATTCTCTCGGTCCCATAAATCTCGATCATGTCCGCAGCCCGCGCCGGCGTGCACTTGGTGATCGGGTAAAGCGTCATCCCCACCCAGTGACCGCACTCGAGAGCATCGCGAATCGTGTGCTCTTCAACATGGTCGATGCACACTCGCTCCGGATGAATCCGCTGGTCGCTCCGCAGCATGTCCAGGATCATCCGCGTGCCCGGGTACTTATCAACCAGGTGCGGCGTGTGCACCAACACCAGCTCCTGCGTCCGCGCCGCTAAGTCCAGGTGCTCCAGGAAGACGGTCGCTTCGTTGCGCGTATTCTTGTTCAGACCAATCTCGCCGATCCCCAGCACCCCTTCCTTGTGCAGAAACTCGGGGATCATCGCGATCACCTCCCGCGAAAGCGCGACGTTCTCCGCCTCCTTTGCGTTGATACAGAGCCAGCAGTAGTGCTCGATCCCGTAAAGAGCCGCCCGCTTCGGCTCATACTCGGTCAACTGCCGGAAATAATCGCGAAAACCGAGTACGCCTGATCGATCGAACCCCGCCCAGAACGCCGGCTCGCTCACGAATACACAACCGGCCAGCGCCATCCGCTTGTAGTCGTCGGTCACACGGGAAACCATGTGGATATGCGGGTCAACGTACTTCATACTCGCGTCCCCAGATCCTACGAATGCGAGTTCGATCGCGGCCCGTTCACATTCATCTTCCTGCGCCAATCGCGATCATACTCAAGCGAAAAAATGTGCTGCACGGTTTCCGCACGCCCAGGCCCGGGCTCAAGAAGTGCCTCGAGTCCTCGGCGAAGCTGGCCCAGACGCGCGTCCGGATGCTCCCCGTGCCGCGCCGGTGCACGGTCAATCCGGTCAAGCGTCGCCGCAATCTCCAGGATTTTGGAGCGGGCCTCGAGAAAGTCATGCTCGAGAACATCCGTCGCGTCACGCTGTTTCTGCATGAGAGCCGTTCCTCTGCACCCCTTTTCGGTCCATTACTATCATGGCAGAACTCGCCACGACATGCAAACCTTGACGGACCAGGCGCAGCCGTGAGGAATACGTGTTGCGTGAGTTTTTCCGGCCGCGAAGGGTCGACTTGAGCGGGCGACGGCGCGCGGACGGGTAGCGGGCTCGCGCAGCGCTGCGAGCGAATGTCCTGTGATTTCTGCGGCGGCCGGCACCTGGTGACCCGAGAAACGCTCCGCTTGGACTAGGAGGTATCGAAACGAATCTGAATGCGACCGGCACGGGAGTGGTCAAACGCTTCGTCGCTCAGGGCGATGTATCGGAAGGCTTCCAACAAGCGGCGGGCGAGGTTCTTCAGGCTACCGAACAACTGCATGGGTGTCCGCCCAAACTCCGCCGCCGCATTGCGGAGCAAGCTGCCGACCTCGAGGACCTGCATGATGATGTGAGCGATCTGCAGCAAGTAATAGTAGGCTTTGAGCCTTTCCGGGTCGGTGCTGAAAGCATGTTCCAGGTTCAGGCCGCTATTCTTCTGACGATTGAATCCTTGGTTCTCAATGTGCCAGCGATGTCGTCCTCCTTTCGTGGCAATCTCCTCTACCGTGCGGATGTCAACCTTGAGGTCCGTGATCCAGGCGAATACGGTGATTTCGCCGTCGACCGTTTCCGTGCATTCGATCGCGTTAAAGTGCCAGGTTCGGCCTTGGTCATCCTGGTAGGACAAGCCGTGAACCCAGCGATAGACCTGGTGCACACCTTGGGGCGTAGAGCATGTCAGTTCATTGCTGGGGCAGAGCTTCAATAGCGCCTGAAAGTCCTTCCATACGGCAGGCATATGGCCCGGCTTGAATGTTAATACGTAGTTGCAATGGTAATCCTTGGCCAGTTGCAGGGTGCGGCCGCACGCATAGAGACTATCACCGGAAAGGCACGAGCGTAGTTGCGGGAAGCCACGACGAAGTTGAGGAAGCAAACGGGTCAGCGCCTTGAGCTCGCAATCTTGTTTACGAGCCTCGCCGGAAAGGGCGGCGTTGCTGTCCGAGTTTTCAATGAACTCACTGGCCATGGACAGGGTCAAACCCGCCGGTCCGAGTATTTTGGCTTCCAGGACCTGGTGCAGGTAAGCGGTGTGGGTCGCGTGACGATAGACCAAGCAATGCGGGCAATGCCGCCGCCGAAAAGCCAGATGACCAGTGGCATCGAGAGCCACGACGAACCTCCCCTGCAAGCGAGCGGCGTCCAAAGACCTCATGCGAATGAGGCGACGCAGCATGTGTGTTCGCAACTCGGCGAAAGGAGCAGCGCCAGTGTGTTCCAGGAAATGATCAAGGGTGTCGTGTACCGGCCGGGTCTCCTGCTCGGTTTGAGCGAATCGGTTGAAGTTGTTCAAGACCTCGGTGCCGCGGTCATCGAGATCGAAATCCAACTGCCTGCGACTGCCGAGCTGAAACAGATACAGGCTGATCCCCCACCAGATGAGGAATCGTTTGTGATAGATGACCAGCGGCAAAAACCGGGTATCGGGCACGCCATCCAGCCACCGATTAAACTCGGGCCAGAAGTGGTGGAATGTTGTGGCGAACGTCTCGCCGAGGCTTACGACCGGCCCTTTCGCCGTTTTCGTTCCTGGGCATGGCTGCGAACCAGTGCCAGGCTCAGTTGAGAGATCTCCTGGAGCAGAGCTTTGAGTCGGCGATGTTCGTCGATCCATGAACGAACCTCTTCCGTGAAGTCGACTGGAACGTAAACCGTGCGCGTCTTGCCACGGTTGTTGAAGGTGAGCTGATGGCCACGATGCTTTTCGCCAGAGGCGCAATGGCAGCCGGGCTTACCACACCTGCGCTCGAACGAAACGAGGCTGGCAGCAAGCGCAGGTTTACGAGCGGCCACCTGCTTTACCCGGCTTTCGAGCATCCGCCGAATATTGGTGGGATGACGTGGGACTCGCACGGGTGCCTCCGAGCTGGCTAACTGAAAAGCACCCTAGCTTACCAGCAAATGGCCCAAAAGTGGGAAGTGCGAAGAAGGCGCAAAATGGTGAAAACCCTGAATCGGTCGTAAATCAGTGCGCCCAGAGGGCTTGGCTCGCGGCTAAGGTGCGAAGAAAATCGTGTTCCTCAGAGCTGGACCAGGCGATTTGCCCCGCGCTCCCCTCCGGAAGAACGTCCGTTGCGGCGAACAAGGGGGCTAAGTCGGTTCGCCCATGTCACTTCGAGCTCGATCGCCACGATCCGGCGATGGCTCCGTTCACGGTTTCAAACCGCCTTCGTCGTGTAGAGCGACTCGATCGCCTGCCCCGAACAGAGACGCAGCGGTCGACCGAATCGGTCCCGAAGCTCGGTCGCTGTGTCTACTCCCAGCGCGTGATAGACCGTCGCCGCCACGTCCGGCGGACCGTAACTGCGCGAGACCGGATGCGCCCCGAGCCTGTCCGACTTGCCGATCAACTGGCCCCCCTCGACCCCAGCACCCGCAAACACCGCAGGGAAGACCGCCGGCCAGTGATCACGCCCGGGCACGGCGTCCGGAGTCAGTCGCGAGATCCTGGGTGTACGTCCGAACTCACCCAGCATCACCACCAGAGTCTCCTCCAGCATTCCGCGCACACTCAAATCGTCCAGGAGCGCCGAAACAGCCTGATCCAAGGGCGGCAGCAAGTTCTCGCGCAGCCGAGGAAAATTGGCGACGTGAGTATCCCAGGTCTGCACGATGCCCATCGTGGCCTGAACGACCGGCACTCCCGACTCGACGAGCCGACGCGCCAGCAACAGCGACCGGCCGAAGAGATGAGGCCCATAACGGTCCACGAGCCGCGGGTCCTCATGCTCGATGTTGAGCGCCTCTCCGACCTTCCCGCTGCACAAAAGCGCGATGGCGGCATCTTGCTGCTCGACGAACGGTTCAGCCACGTGATTTTGCGACGTCTGGCTCAAGAGATGCCTCCGCGCGTGCAGACGAGCTGCATCGAGACCGGCAGGCAGGGCCACGCTGTCGTCCGGTGCTTCGGGATGCCCCGGGTCAAGCCGAAGCTGCCACGGGTCGTGTCGGGTTCCGAGAAATCCCGCGTCCTGCCCGGGCCACGTGAGCGGCCCCTCGACCAACCGCACGGGAAGCGCTACACCGCTCGGCACGCCATCTCGCCGCCGCCTGATCAGGTCGACTACCGCCGCATAGCACGGGAAATCATCTCGCGAGGCAACCCGATCAAGGTCCGTCGCCCCCCGCGGAGTCGACGCCTGGCCCGTCAATACCCGATGCACAGCCGGCAGGTGATTTCCCTCCGAATGAGACATCGAACGAACGATCGCTAGCCTCGCCGCTCGTGCTGCCAGCTTGGGCAAGTGCTCGCAGATCCTGATCCCCGGAACCGCCGTGTCAATCGGCTTGAACTCGCCCCGAATCCCCTCCGGAGCCTCGGGTTTCATGTCGAAAGAATCATGCTGCCCCAACCCCCCGCTGAGCAGGATCACGATCACCGACCGCGCCCGCCCCGTCGTGCCTCCGGCGCCCGCGGCGACGCGAGCAGCCACCAGCCTCGGCAACCCCAGCCCCAGAAGACTCGAATAACCCACCTGCAGAAATGAACGCCGTCGCATCACGCTGACGCCTCCCCAGCACAATCCGGTCCGCCCCATTTCGGGCCTCGCACGCCCCCACGACCGAGATCTTCACATTCAGAGTTCATCGCCGTTCCGATAGCCTGATGTTAAACAATTGATTCGCAAACGTCTAGCGAACGCGAAGCGGCGATGACTATTGAGCGATTCCGCCACGATCGCTGGCCCGTGGTTTTCCGCGATCCGCGGGTGTAAGTTGTACAAATCGCCCCTGGAACGGGAGCGGCCTCGACTAGCCTTCTTCGGCGTCCGGAGGATTCACTGATCATGCGGTTTCCAATGACAACGACGGTTTGCTTCGGTCTCGGTGCCCTGTCGCTCACGGCGGGACTCTGTTTCGCGGCCGACAAGGAAAACCTCATCTCGTGGAAAAAAACCGTGATCGAGGGAAAGTTCCGTTCCGAGGGCGTTGCGGTGGCCGACGTCAACAAGGACGGCAAACTCGACGTCATGATCGGCGATTCGTGGTATGAAGCTCCGTCCTGGACCAAGCACGACATTCGCAAGCCCGGCGATTTCGGCGACGGCCTCAAAGGCTACAGCAACTGCATGACCTGCTGGAGCGACGATATCAACGGCGACGGCTGGGCCGACCAGATCGTCATCGGCTTCCCCGGCGTGCCCACCCTCTGGTACGAAAACCCCAAAGGCAAGCCCGGCTACTGGCCCGAACATCAAGCCTGGCACAGTTCTTGCAACGAAACACCACTTTATACCGACCTCTTCGGCGACGGCCACCGCGTGCTGATCATGGGGTGGCAACCCAAGGGCAAAGAAAACGAAGGACAGATGGCCTGGTTCACACCCGGCAGCGACCCGACCGGCCCCTGGGAGATGCACGCACTGAGCGAGCCCAGCCTCCCGGACAAGATCATTCCCGGCACGTCCCAGTTCTCGCACGGGCTCGGCACGGGCGACTTGAACAGTGACGGACGCATGGACGTCATTTGCACCGGCGGCTGGTGGGAGCAGCCCGAGTCCGCCCGCAATAAAAACACGCCCTGGACGTTCCACCCCGCCAAGCTCGGCGATGCCGTCGCCGATATGATCGCCTACGACGTCAATCAAGATGGCAAGGCCGACTTGATCGCCAGCTCGGCCCACCAGTTCGGAATCTGGTGGTTCGAGCGAACCGGCGACAACGACGGCGACAACGCCTTCCTCAAACATGACCTCTTCCCCAGCTTGGTCTCCGAAACCCACGCCCTGATTGCCGCCGACGTGAACCGCGACGGCCTCAAGGACTTGATCACCGGCAAACGGTTCTGGTCCCACGGCCGCCACGAAGCCGGCTCCGATCAGCCCGCCCGGCTCTACTGGTTCGAAGCCGCCAAGGGCCCCGACGGCAAGATCTCCTTCACTCCGCACGAAATCGACGACCAGAGCGGCATCGGCACCCAGTTTGTCGTCACCGATTTTAACGGCGACGGTTTGCTCGACATCGTGACCGCAAATAAGAAAGGCGTCTTCTTGATCGAGCAAGTGGCCCAGGCTCGATGAAAAAATCCAAAATCCAAAATGGCCCGTGCTTGGCTTCGCCGCGCGCGATCTGTTATCCTGGTACCCATGCTTAGAAGGCTCAATTCGTAGGTAAGAAATGACGTACTCCTTAGCCGAACATGAAGGAGGCTAACAATGCGATTAACAGGATTCCGTCTGCCGCTCCTGGCCGCATTCGCATCAGTGAGCGTTGGACTCTTCGTCTGGGCGACGGATCGAACCTATGGCGACACGCTGGTCGTGCTCCCGAGAACCGCGACGATCTCCGTCTCGAGCCCGTACGTCGTACCCACATCGTACGTCGTACCATCGAGTTACCTCGTTCCCAGCTACGTAGAAACTGCTTACACGGTATCGCCCACAGTCAGCCTGTGGTCCACTGGCTACGTCGAAACCACGGTTAGGCGCGGTCTTTTCGGCCGGCGGTGGATTGTCGAGCGGCCGGTCATTGCGAGCTACCCGACAGCCTACGTGCCGACAACGTACGTGTCTTCCTATGTGCCCACGACGTACGTGTCTCCCTATGTGCCCACGACGTATGTGTCTCCCTATGTGCCGACAACGTACGTGTCTTCCTATGTGCCGACAACGTACGTGACCCCCACCTACTATTCGACCGGCTATCGCGTCCGGAGCTACCGCCCGACCACCTACACGTATTATCCCACGGTCTACGAAACCGCTTACACGACCGCAGCGGATCCTTGTTGTCCGGGCGAGGTGGTGGTCGACTCGACGATCCGCTCCTTGCCGCAATCCAGCGGCACCGCGGTATCCAGGGGCTCGAGGGAAGTCCAGTCCGGGTCGCTCGACGACCAGGGCATCAATTCGCTCGTTGACACGCCCCTGCCAGAGGACCTGCGACAGCGACGATCGACTGCGCAGGGCCAGACCAATCGCGCCGATAGCCCTCCCGCGGCTCCCGCCGCCGCTCCGCCTGACGCAGACGCCGCGTCCAAAGCCGCGACCAAAGGTTCCGGCGGCGCCGCGGCAGCGCCGAAGAATGATCCAGCGAAAAACGCCGGCGGAGTACCTGCGCCCAAGAAAGCAGATCCCGCCGACGACGAATCGGATCCAAACGGCCTGCGATCGGCGCCCGGAGATGACGGCGTCGTCCGCCGCGATTCGCTGAGGCCGAACTACGCGAGAGTGCGATCGGCCGCCCGCCGGAACGTCCTCTTTGGCACGGTTGAAACCGACAACGGCGATGCTCGTAGCGAAGTGCCCGTGACCGTCGTCAATCGGAACAATAACGCGATCCGGCACGGAGGCGTGTCCAACGCCTTCGGCGGATTCGCTATCCCTGTCCCCGACGGGCAGTGGATTGTCACTGTCACCATGCCCAGCGGAAGCATGCAGTCTGTCCGCAGCATCACCGTGACCGGCGGCAAGGTCATGGACAACCAGGAAGCACGCGAAGTCCAGAACCTGATCATCTCGTTCTGATTCACTGCAGAGAATCCCTGGCGGCCGGAGAAAACGATGGACGAAGTGCGCGACACCCTGCTCTGCGAAGTCGCCAACGAGATCGAGGCCGCCATGGTGGTCAATCTGCTCACCGAGAACGAGGTCCCTGCCCACAGTGACGCCAGCCAGGCAGGGAACGCGTTCGGCGGCCTGCCTTTCGAGTCCGGCCACAAGGTGTATGTCGCCGCGTCGCTGGCTCGAAAGGCCCGAGAAATCCTGGAAAGCTACCCGCATTTCAAGAAGCTCCGCAACGTCCACGAACCCGGTTGAATTCGGGCCCGGCGTCAGTTATTCCTCCCTTATGCCTCACGACGTGCAAACACCGCTGCGCGTTTGCTACGTCGTGAGCTATTTCCACCCGTTTGAAAGCGGTGCCGAGCGCCAGGCCCTCGCGCAAGGCTCCGAGCTCGCCCGCCGCGGGCATTCGGTGCACGTCGTCACCAAGGCCATCCCGGGATACCCCGTCCACGACGAAGAACACCGCGGCGTTTACATCCATCGCTGGGTCAAGACCGTTTCGGGCGGCCCGCTTTTCGCGATTAGTTTCCTCGCCGGCATCATCAAAGCACTGCGCCGCCTGAGCCCGGCAATCGACTTGATCCACACTCATCAGGCACTTTGGGAGGCCGTCGCGACCGGCCTCGCCCGTCCGCTCCTGCGCGGCAAGCCCACGCTGGTGCAGCCCGCGAGCGCGGGCTACTACGGCGAGGCCCAGGAGCTCCGCCGCACCCGCGGCTCGCTTCCGCTCAAGCGAGCGATCCTCGCGAACACCGGCTTCGCCGCCATATCCGCCGAGATCGAAAGCGAGTGGCGAGCCCTGGGCGTCTCTCCCAACCGGATCGTGCGAATGGCCAGCGGCGTCGATGCCGAACACTTCCGTCCGGGCCCCAGCATTGTCGAAGACCGCCTCCTCTCGCGCCCTCGCGTCGTCTTCACGGGCCGCCTTCATCCCCAGAAGAATCTGCCCCTGTTGCTCGAAGCTTGGTCTGCCCTCGCCCCAAATCGGCCCGGCAATCTGATCCTGGTCGGCCCCGGCGACGACCGCCAGCGTTTGGAAGCGCTCGCAGCATCGCTCGGCATCACCGGCCGCGTCCAATTCACCGGCGGCGTGGACGACCCCGCAGAATACCTCCGAGCCGCCGACGTGTTTGTGCTCCCCAGCGTCGCCGAAGGCATGAGCAACTCGCTCCTGGAGGCGATGGCGACCGCCCTCCCCTGCGCCGTCTCCGGTATCGGCGGCAACACCGACCTGATCGAAGACGGCGTGACCGGCCGCCTGGTCACAGACGCGACTCCGCAGTCGTGGACGCAAACCCTCTCGGATCTCCTGGACAACCCTTCCCAGTCCCGGCACCTGGGCGCAGCCGCCCGTCGGAGGATCGACGAGGAGTTCGCCCTGAGCGTCGTCGTCGACCGCTACGTCGCCCTCTATCGCAAGATGGTCGCGCATACGTGGCCCGCCTGAATTCAGGTCTCCGGACCCCGCGCACTCCCGGGAGGGCGAAGCCTCTGCTGAGCCGGCTCGCGTTCCTGTCCCAACGGAGTTGCCCATTGTCAGCCTTCGCTTCTCGAAGGCGCCTCGTTGCACGCGCATCCGAAATGCGTCCCTCAGCTCCAAAATTGGAAACCACGGCTCCCCGCCCGCGTGACCCCCGCTGGTCCAGGGGGGGAGTTCGTTTTGTACATTTGACGATGGCCCTTGGTGCGTAAGGCTTACGGGAACGAGCCATCGTCGCTGGCCGCCTTCCTTGCCTGACGTTCGCGGACGAGAGGCCCGAGTGTTCCCGACCGCCGTGCCCCATCTTTGCGGCACGAACCTGGGCCATGGGATGGGGCGAAGCCTCCTGCCGAGCCCTTGAAGGGACGGCTCGTATTCTCCCTCGGCGCCCGCACGCGCCGATCGATCCGCCGATCCGACGCCGAGTGCCTCCTGACCCGTTGGATCAGTTGCGCGCGGCTTTGTGTCCCATTCGCACACATCGCTCGGGCTGACCCCCAAATATGTCGTCATGGCGTCATCTCCTTGCAGCAAAAGGAGTTAAAAATGACGACATTTCGACCTTACCGACCGGTTCGGTGTAACTCTTGAGGCTATGAACACTTGCGCTTGACGACATTTTTGACGCCCCGGCGACGTTGTAGGGTGGGTGCAACCCACCGCCCTCACATTGTCTTTCCGTCCCTCGTGGACCCGTGACCAGCTGTCAGCAGCAACCAGAGAGTGAGCCATTATCGCAGCGCCACTTGAGCCACTCTGCGATCAGTTGATCGCGGTGAGTGGCTCTATCGATTCGTTTTTTCGGCGTTTTCTCCGGAATATTCTTGACGACACCTTGCGAGGTTCTAGAATCACTTTGCGTTGGTCTCTAGGAAGTCGGCGTATGCCAACCGGAGTTGCCGGCCGGCAACGACGGTGAAAACTGGGTTGCCGACCCCGAGCCTAACATTCAAAATCGCAGAGTGGCTCTCTCAGCTTTGTCAGATTCTGTCATTCAAGAAGTATTATATCTGTAAATATAAAACAAGCCGCGACTCGCCAGCGCGGTCAAATCGTCCCGGAAAAGCGACGAGTGCGTTTGCCCAGGGAACGCTGGCGGAGCGTTCTCGGGCTTTATTGATGGGCGACAATTAGCTTCGACATCCACGACGATGATCCTCTGCGTTCGAATCTTCCGCTGTCGGATCGCATTGGTTGATTCAAATCAGCCTCAGGCCAAGGGTGAAGGCCGATTTGAATCAACCAATGCGATCGATAACATCGACGACGCTGCAATTCTCGTTGGATGTTGACATCGAACACCGGCATAGGTGTCACTAATCAGCGCTACTCGCGGTTCGTCCGGCAACAACCGCGGTGGCTCAATTCTGGCTGCGAAAGTGGCTCACTTCCTGGCTGCTGTCGACAACCAGCGAACGTCATCTCTTGAGTCCTGCTCGTACTCGTACTCCTGATTCCCGTCCTCGACCCTCCGCCCTCCGTCATGATTCCCCTCTCGCCCTTCCACCAGGCATAGTGAACAACAACGGGGCCGATCTGTGCCATTTTGCCGCGCGTCCTTGCCACTTTTTTTCGGCACCGCCCGACGACGCACAGACCAGTTCTGATCCTCTGGTGCCGATTCGACATACGGCGAGATGTTTCCGCGCTTGATGACCGCCGCGCGCAGGAAAAGTGGCAAAAAGTGGCAGGTTTTGGGCCGTGTTTTTAGCATCTGTACACAGGTGTAAATGGACCGCAGATCGAAGCCATTTTCCATGTGTTCTGATTCTGTTCCTCGGCCTGAAAGGCCACGACATACAAGCCCAACGGCAACGTCTTGGGTTTCCGATGGCAAGGCCTTGGGTTTCCGATGGCAAGGCTTTGGGTTTCCAATGGCAACGCCTTGGATTTCCGGTGCACCGCCCTGGGTTTCCTGACGTGTTCGCGACCTGACGATCAATGGATGAAGCTCGCTGATGGAGGGAGCGTGGAAATCGGGCATCCGACAAAGAACACCCTGCCTACAAAAACGATCTGCACAAACCGCGATCCAGTTGCCAAATGAAAAAAGAATTTATCCTTTCCGAGTGGCCTCTCTCCCCCCTTGTGGCGGAGGTGCCGCCGCAAACGCCGGTGTGGGAGCCAGCGCACAGGCAAGCCTGCTCGCCGTCCTCCACCCTGATGTTTGGGGGGAGTTCGTTTTGTATATTCGCCGCGCGTCCTTCGCCTGTATGCACTAAGGGAACGACGCGATCATTGTACGCCAGTCGTTCGCCTGAAAGAGGGCAGGACGAGGGTGTAGTCGACGTGCCTGAAAATCGCGGTCGCAATCAGATCCGATTTCCCGGCCTGTAAGGCCAAAACAAACCAGCCCAGGGCACCGCCCTCGTCCTTACCCACAAGTCATAACACGATATTTAACAAGAGTTTACGATAAGATACGGAAGCATTATCGATCGACATACACAATTGTGATGTTATGCGCACTATTCACTTTCTCGGTTTTTCCGGGGAACTCTCAATATTGGCCGGCTCGTCATGTGAGTGCCTTTTGAATGCACCTGGTGTACATGTAGTACACATTTTCCAATCAAAGCTCCGTTCTGTCGCCGTAACTTAATGAGCCATAACTGGTTCAGACTTGTGGGTAAGGACGAGGGCACCGCCCTGGGGGTTGTATGTCGTCAGCTTGAGCCCCGGTCCTGCTCGTGCTCGTACTCGTACTCGTGCTCATACTCGTACTCCTGATCCTTTTCCTTCGCCCTCCGCCCTGATCCCCGCCCTCCGTCCCGATTCCAGGCCGCCTCCTCCGTCCTCGACCCGTCTCTAGCCATAATGAACAACGCGCCCATTACGCAGCAACATTTTCGGGCTGCGGCGTGGCGCAACGATTTTCAATCGCTGGAGCACGGCCGGCCCATCTCCGATGTATTGGCTCTTGTGGGACTTACAGATCGCTTGTTGCGCCTTGGACGCCCAGTTTCGGATTGCGCTTTCTTGCACTTTTTTGCGCTCCTGGAGGGCTTTGCCCCTAAACCCTTTATAGGCAGCCACCTTGTGGGCAAGTGCGCGCATTTGTGGGCAAATTGGTCGCAATTCCGCTATAATAAGAAAAGGTCGGATTCCAGCCGGGAGAACACATCGGAATTCGGTTGACGTCCGACCGATCGCGATCATTAGTTGCTATGGAGCCACATTGGCTCGCCGGGCGGCAAAGCGTTGCCGCTGCGGAATCCATCCTGCCTTCCCACGATCTAAGGCTGGGCGTCCGCCCGCAACGCGGGAACCTCCATTGCAAAGCAACGGTGACTTGTGATTCAAATAGATGAACGGATAGGACTTGTCCCGGCAGACTGCTTCGACGGAGAAAGTCGCTCTGTCATGCTAGTGCCACCCCACGTATTGCAGTGCTCGGTCTTTGTTGGGGCTTCGAGTGGCAGCGGAGCCATTCAGCCAAAAGGGACTGGATTCCTTGTTGGCCGCGCGGTTAACGGGACAAATGAGCAGGCGTTTGCTGTCTACTGTGTTACTGCAAGGCATGTTATCGATCGACTAATCACCGATGGCCGTGCTCAGGTTTGGCTGCGTCTAAACAGGAAGCAAGGAGCCGATTGGCTACCGACGAATATCGGCGATTGGCTCTTCCATCCAAATGGGAAAGTGGTAGATGTCGCAGTCTTTCCGTTCGATCTTGATTTACCGGCCTTTAACCTTGACCAGCATGACAACCGCGCATGTCCGCTAAGCATAGCGGCCGATCATGGCAAGATTGCCGCAGAGGAAATTGGCGTCGGAGAGGAAGTGTTCGCGGTTGGCTTATTCGACCAGCACTTTGGCACCAAGAGGAACATACCAATCGTTCGCGTTGGTCACATCGCTGCGATGCCCGAGGAACTAGTCGACGCCAAGGTCGGACCCATCGAAGCGTACCTGACCGAAATGAAGTCGATCGGAGGGCACAGCGGCTCTCCAGTGTTTGTGAACCTGGGAACCACTAGAATAGTTCGTGGCCGGCACAAAATCGCTGAGACCACAAATCCAAAGATCTTATTGCTTGGTTTGATGCACGGACACTGGGATTTGGAAGCGCACAGTATCGACTCTGTTGGCGAAGATGGAATATCAAAGAACGAGAAGATCAACACTGGCATCGCGATGGTTGTTCCAGTCGGCAAGATCATCGAGACGCTTGATCAGGATAAAATCAAGGAACACGAAAAGAAGATCGGCGATGCGTTTCGGTACAGGAACTCCCCGACAATGGACGATTGGCTGAGGACATCTAGCGTAAGAACGACCGACCCAATCTAATCAGAGCCACGCCATGGCGTCCGCAAAGTCGCACTGGGCTGCCTTGTTCTCAATCGCCTTCTCTGTCTTCTGCCCGAACGCCTCCGTAATCCCGAGTTCGTGGATCGACTGAATCAAGCAGCAAATGTTGTGGCAGACGACCTTGCACAACGCTTCATTCTTCATCGCGGTATCGGTCTTACTCCGCAGCGAATCGCCGAACTTTGCCTTGATCATCGACATCATTGATTCAACGTTTGACCGCTTGTGGTAGTGATCCATGTAGTCTTGCCGCTTGTAGCAGTACCAAAGAAACATCCGCTCGAATGAACCGCCGTTGTCGGCCGTGGAATTCGACTTGAATGCCACGAACGGCAGCGTTCCACGGTCGGTGGCGAAGTCCATGTTCGCGTAACTGAGATATGCCGAGTCAGCCGAAACTTCCCGCATCTCGAAATTCTCGCTTGTCGCTTCCATGAGCGGCTTGAACTTCGGCGAATCGGCAGCATTCCGGTCGTCGATTTCGACCGCCGTTACAACGTTGGTCTTCACGCCACACATTAGATGGACCTTGACCCAGTCGTGCTTTTGCTTCGGCGCACCGTACTTGTGATCGTACCAGCGAATGAATCGCGAGGTCATGAACCCAGTTGAATCGACCGCAAAATCGCTCTCGACTGATCGCAATGGAAGACTCGACTCAACCACCAGCTTCTTCAGGACTGCGGTCAGTTCTGGCATCTCCAGGTACTTGAAGACCGTGTTGTAATGCGGCGTCTTCTCGATATGACCCTTCTGCTGAGCTTCATCAAGATCGCACTGAAACCGACGGCCCGATACTGTCGAGAAGACTTTGAAGACCATCGCAAACGTCATGTCGCGAAGCGAAGCGCGCGGACGACCAGTCGTTTGCTCTGGTTCTTGGATGCCCTTGCAGAGATCAGCCAAGAGCGACTGGAACGTCTGCTTCTCTGAAGTCTGCGCCGCGTTGTACGCTGGCCAATTCTGAGCATAGGTCTTTCGCGGCGCGGTGGTCTGTCGGCTTACTGTCAGCGATTCGGTCACTGTCTCAGATCCGTCTTGGTTCTGCTCACGCTGGATGACGTATTGGACGGCATACACGTGCTTGCAAGGCTCACCGCGAGTCTCGAAATCCTTACAGGTGCAACGCGGAATTTCCGGCGTCTTCGGCTCAAGGGTGACGGTGTACCGTCCCTGTCCACTCTGACTCGGCACTGACCACGAACCGTTCTTCTGCGTCACTCGGCAGACCGCCGCAATAGCCAATCCGCGTTGACGCCTGGCTTCAGTCGGATCAAACGTTAGGCTTTCGGCGGTTATCATGGCGAACCCCTTTAGTTTTGAGCGGTTCGCCGTAGAATTGCGGTAGCCTTCCACAAGGCCGCGTTCTGGCGTATTCCGCTGGAGCGTGCCCCGGATCGGCTGTTACCAGCAGCCTTTCCGGGGATGAGTTTCGATTGCAATATTATTGTACTAGAAACTCCGAGCAAGTCAACAGTTGACTTCGGAATTTTTATTGCAATAATAATGCAATGGCAAGACCAGCGAAGAATCCAGAAGATCGGATGACGGACCAGCTACGCGTTCCTCTTACTGCCGAGCAAAAGCGAGTGATCGCTGATGCTGCGGCAGCGGAGGGAGCGGAGATGACGTCATGGGCTCGTGGCATTCTGATGAAGGCTGCGAGGCGGCACGATGCCAAGAAAGTGGGACCGCCAGGCGACCGAACGCACTGACGGCCCTCACGGTTAACGGCGACCGATCCCAGTCATGGCGGCTAATTGCCACCGGGAAAGGGTCGTCCAGAAATTTGGGAACGGCATACGCCGATCCTCAAGCGCCTAGCTCGCGGGTCTCCCGCGTGACGCCCCGCGCGGGCCGGCAAGGAGTGATGGATGGTCGAGCCGCCCATCACTTCTAGCTAGGAATTTCTCTCGAGCCACGGGAATCGTACGGCGGTCCGCGCATCGGTCAAATCGCAAAATTGCGCGTAAGTATGTGCCGCCTATCATGTTGGCCAGGACTGGCCACGTAGACTGCCGAAGGAATGTTAATGCAAGAAGAACTGTCAGCCAGCGACGCCGGATCACGCGTGACTACCACGCACGCCGATAACACCGGTTATCCATATGGCTTTCCGCAGTACGAGATCGAAGACGCCGCCCAGAAACTCAAACTGATCGCAGACTCAGTACTGAGAGTGGTCACGATAATCGATGGTGGCCCGATCAAGATAATCGATGGTTTGTCGTCGAAGTGGCTGGCCGCTTGAATCGTCGCGTTGCAGCGTGATCTCCAAGGCGCTCCGACTGGCGCGACCGACCCGTGTCGGACATCCTGTCCCGGATGTCGCGGCTCCTGCCGCGAAGGTTTTTCGCATTGGTGCCGATCCCGGAGCTTCGATTGACAATCATCTCAACGGGCGCCAGGCCGAGCTGCGACACTCGGCCTGGGCTCCGGTCGCGGCCCCTGGGTTCCGCCCCAGGCGGACTCGGGTTGCTCCTCAGCAGCGCCTTATCCTCCGCCCAGGCCGTTCCTCAGTGAGGCCGTCGTGTCTTTCACGCAACCTCTTGCACCGCGCGACCGGCCAAAAGCCCAACCGTCTCGCGTCGCCCGCAATCGGCGATCGCGCACCAGGGCCGGCGTGACGTATCCGATCGTCTCGTTCACGCGGCAAAGCCCACCGACGCCGTTCCGTTCCCAATTATCTCTATAGGGGGAACGGGAACGACCCCTCCGCGCAATCGATCGAGCCGCTGCCATCCCGCGGCCGTTCGGCTTAACCGGCCAACGGGCTCTAGCGACTCGAGCACCTCGCCCAGACGCTCATTCTTGACCTCGAGGCAGTCACGGAGCTTCGCTCGTGTGGGCATCATGCCCCGGGCCAAATTGTACAGCACTCGCTCCTCGAGACTGTGTCGCCGTGCAGAGGCCACTCGATGACCGGCGGCGTCCTCACCGCCGGTCAATCGACTGGATCTCGCGCCCAAGACAATGGCAAGGATCAATCGTGGCCTCGGGCAGCGGCTGATGCGCAAGGGATCGCTCTGCAGAGCTCGACGCGTACGCTTGCTTCCCAGGCGGCCCGGTGCTCGCCGACCGTTCCGTTCCCTCCCAACTCTTTATGGGAAACGGGAACGGCCCGGTCGCTCGGGTTTTCACGAGGCAATCGGCTGCGCAGCTTCGACCATATCGGTTCGAGCCGATCGGCAAAGAGTCCGCGCGCGGTATGCGGCCGTCGCAGAATCAGGGCCACTTTCAGATGTCTTGGTCGACTTACACTGCGTGAAAGCTCCTGGTGAGACGACGGGAGCTTGATCAAAACCTTCGGAGACGCATCCTCTGCGGGAAAGTTCTGGTTATCGCGAGATGTTGATCGAAGGAAAGTTCGGGAGAGTCAGGGGCGACAGAAAACGCAATAGCCGCACCCAATCCTGATAGGGATCGTTGCCGCGCCCGAACGCCTCGACGAGCGATAGCGGCAACGTGACAATCTCGACTACGGGTACGAGGCGAGCACTGCGCCGACTTCCAGAACGGCGTGCTGGGAACGTGGTCGCGCCAGAAGGTTTGCCACCGCGTGATGGTCGTCCGGTCAACGCCGAACAGGTTTGAAAGCTCGCGGACCCGTCGTGGTGCTGGCCCCTGCCGCATCGCGCTGACAAGGACGACGACGACACCAAGGTAGACCTTCCTGCCGAGAAAACGCACCGACGGCGGTGTTACACGCTTTCTGCATCCGTCGCGATCGCAGCAGAAGCTGAACCGGTAGCGACACTCATCGGGCAGATGATCGAGGCCGCTCCGGGGTGAGCGCGGGTAGTCGGCACAATGCAGGCGACCACCGCAAGAGCAGCCATCTCTTCGAGCGCATTCAGCGAGGTCCTTGTCGACCGACGACAGGAACGACCAGAGACCTCCCGTTTGGTGTAATTCTTGCGCTAGCATCGTATGCTCCTTGGAGTGGGGACATCCAAAGAGGACAGACGCTGTTAGCGCTCTCGCCTGATCACGATAACTGATGGTGATCCACCGGCGACCATCAAATAAGTTGCTCAAAACTCTTGAATTTCACATCAGCTAGGTTGCGCACGCTCAATAGTAGCAACCAACCCCCGCACGACCCTAATGACCTGCTCGGCCCCTCCAGCTACGGCCCAGCCGGCTTCCTCACAGCCGGCGGCACGTTGGGATACACCATCGAATTCTCCAACGAAAAGACCGCCCAGGTCCCGGCCGACAACGTTGTCGTCACCGAACAGCTCAGCCCAAACCTCAACTGGACCACCTTCCAACTCGGCACAATCGGCTTCGGCAACTACGTCGTCAACGTGCCGCCCGGATTAACCTCCTACAGCACGCGAGTCGACGCGTCAGCCACCCTCGGCGTCTACGTCGACATCGACGCCGCCCTGAACCTTACCACCGGCGTGCTCACGGTCACGTTCACATCACTGGACCCCGCAACGCTCGATGCACCTTCGAGCCCACTCGTCGGCTTCCTCCCACCCGACACGAATCCACCCAACGGCGAAGGCTACATCAACTACACAATCCAGCCCAAGCCCGGCCTCCCGACCGGCACACCGCTCAACGCCCAAGCCAGCATCGTCTTCGACACCAACGCGGCCATCGCCACGCCGGAGATCGTCAACACGATCGACGCCGGCCCGCCCACGAGCACGGTCACGGCGTTCCCGTCTACTACGACCTCGACAAGCTTCGCCGTCTCCTGGTCCGGCAGCGACGGCGCCGGCCCGGGCATCGCCGATTACAACGTCTATGTCTCGGACGACGGCGGCGCTTACACGCTTTGGCAGTCGGACACCACGGCGACGTCCGCGAGTTACACCGGCCAGGTCGGTCACACCTACGCCTTCTACAGCGTCGCCACCGACAACGTCGGCCTGACGCAGCCCACACCCGCCAGCGCGCAGGCCACCACGCAAGTCATCGCCCCCGCCACGCTTCAGTTCGCCGCACCGCAATTTACCGCCAACATCACCCAGGGCACGGAAACCGTCATCATCGACCGCGCCGGCAACCTCGGCGCGACCGTGACCGCCAGCGTCTCGAGCCCCGGCGGTCCCGACGTCGCCGCGTTCACGAAAATGCTATCCTTCGGTCCCAACGTGACCAGCCAGATCGTAACCGTACCGATTCTCAACGACGGCCGGTCAGGCGAAAGCGACAACCGCATTTCCATCGTGCTCTCGTCCCCGACCACCGGAGCGACGCTCGGCGCCACAAGCTCGAGCACTTTGGTAATTCACGACAACAATCGACCTCCACCACCCCCGCTCGTGACCGTAATCAACGTCATCGACAAGCTCAACAAGAAACACCAGGTCACCGAAGTCGACGTAAGCTTCAGCGGAGCGGTCAATTCCACGGAGGCCGATTCCCTCGCAACATACCGCCTGGCAACACCGGGCAAAAAGAACTCCTACACCGCCAAGAACGCCGGAATCATCAAGCTCAAGAAGGCCGTCTACACCGCCTCGAACAACACAGTCGCCCTGACGCCAAAGAAACCATTCGCCCTCACCAAGCCTGTCCAGGTCCTCGTCTACGGCACCGGCCCCAATGCCCTGCAAGACACGGACGGCCGCGACATCGACGGCGACGACAACGGCTCGCCCGGCGGCAATGGGATTGCGATAATAGAAAAGAATGGAATCACTACCGGTGCCAACGCGTCAGCGCGGACCGACGCCAGAGAGTCGCACAAACGCGCCGCGATCATCGACGTGCTGATTGCGCGCGAAGACCTGCTCGGCGCGAGACACCTTCGTCCTCGCTAGCTCAAGAAGGCGCCGGACCATCACTTTGACGATCGCGCAGACTTTGCAGGGGGCTTCGTTTCATCCCGAGCCTTCACACGCACCGTCGCGGTAATCCCCAACATCTTCGAGACCTTCGTGATAGTCTCTTGTCGCCGATCGGTTTTGATTTCGGAGAATAGACTCTTCAGATGCATGCGTTCCTTGGAGTGATTCGAGGGATCAAACGACATCATGCACCTTCCTCACTTCAAGATTCAAACTAGCAGCTCTCCCGATCGGGTCTCTTCACTAAAAGGCGCTCCGATCCTCACGAGGCCACCCTCGATCATATCGCCCGTCGAGCCGGAGTCAATCGACTGCGAACCAATCTTTCGGACTCGGGTGCGTGACTGCATGTACGCCTGACAAAAAGATTTTGACAGTATTGCCGCGATCTGAACGTCCGTCGATCGTAAAATTCTTGAGTCGGTCAGGCCAAAGACTCAAGACCAGCGCGTGCTTGCCTCTCGGCAGAAGCAGTTCTTCGGTCTTGCCTCCGGCCTGCTTCCAGAGAGCGATTTCTCGGCATTCGTTATGCCCGGGATCGGTCGATCGACGCACGAGCGCGAGAGATGTGAACGACAGAACAGAGCTTCCCGGGTCGTCCGCCAGCACGGTGGCATAACGGCCCGACCAGCGCCTCTCCATCTGAGGACCATCCATCAGAAGCGCGATCACCAGATTAGGTCCAACCGAGCGAATCACCGTTTGCACAGGATCGATTCGAGCGAGATCCTCGCAGACCAATGCGGCCATGCTGGCGCCGCGACGGAACACGCGAAACTCGCATTCGCGTTGCGAGACATCAATTCGCTCCCACCAGTCGCAGTCAGGGTTGAGATGAGATCCGAGGTGGTATCGACGAATCTGATCACGCTCTAGCTTCCACCGATGGTGCTTGTTCTGAACCCAGAAAAGAGGTTTGTCGTTGAAGAATGTGCATGCGAAAACGCCATTTCTGGGAACGCTTTCCGACGTTTCCCTGTGCAAGATTCCCGATACAAACACCTCGAGGTGTTTGCATTGCTTGGAAACGAGTTCTGCAATATTCCGGACCAAAGGGTCCTTGAGGGCCAACTCCGGTAAGACAATCGCGTGAATTTCGCCGACTTCGCGCTCCGCCTCCGCGACCAAGCCGGCCAGAAAGTCGGCGAACGCTTTGGCGCTGATCGCTCGATTGCCGGAAACGAGCCAGTCCTGCCGAATGTCGAAAAAATGAGACCGATTACCAGAATCGTCAGACCACCCAGAACGCTCGTTCCCAGCGCAGGGTTCCCCCTTCCCAAAGCAGGTCGCGTTCAAACGATACGGGAACGGCACGAGCAACAGATTCAGAATCTTCGTTTCACCGGAACCAGCGAGCTTCCAGGTCGTCTTGACTTCGCCCCAGGAGGGTAGCAAGGAGAGGTGGTGCGAGAGAGACCTGGGAGTGCAGCCGGCTTGCGCTGTAGTAGTCTTGGGTTGGACGCATACTTCCGACGGTGGAACCGCGATACACAGACTATGAGGAATATAACTCAGTTCCGTCTTGTCGCCCTTCAGCCATTGCTCGTATTGCCCTAAATAGAAAATGGAAAAATCGACGACATCATCGACTGGACTTTCCGATTCGGCGCTCGGCGGAAACCCAATTCCGGCACAGGAATCATCCGCCACCATCATCAACATCATGGCGGCATCTCTCCATTCCTGAGCAGACGAATGTTGATGGTCAGACGTCTCGCACTGGTGCGAAGCGACGAGAGTTTGCCAGAAAGGCTGAAGGTTGGCGAACGAACCCGATTGCCATTCTCGGGCCAGGCGGTGTACATCAGCGTAATACTTATCCCTGACGAAGTAACACGACGCATCCCCGTTCATGTACCGCGGAAACGCGTAACAACCCGAACGGTCGACCAGAGTTGCCGCAATGGCAAAGACGTCAGGAGGCCACGGCGGCATACGATTCCAAGAGCGTCTTCCGGCGCGCGAAGTCCCATTCGGTGTCAGACGACGGATGACTTCAATGACCGTTGGCATCACCGATCTCGACGTTGACCGCGGACGAATATGCTCCCTAGATCCCGGATCTTGCGCCGTCTTCTATCATACGCCCCCGTTTCGGTGCCGCTACACCGCGCTCAGCCGCATCCCGTAAATCTCCGCCGAGCGTTTGGCACGGCCCCGCTCCCGGCCCCTCGCCCTTCGTACCAAGGCGGTGATCGGCACGCTGTGAGCCGACGCTAACGGATCGTCGATCTTGAGATTGCATCGGCGGACCGCGATAATCCGAATGGACAAACGGACTCCGTCGTGCACAGCAGCCGGACGGCATTCCCGCCAGCTCAGATTGATCTGCGTCGCGCTCGATCATGTCAAGCGCACCCGCAATGCGCAACTCCAGAGGCGGCTAACAGTGAAACGACTCTGGCGAGATTCAGTGCTCGACGCAATACAGCGGCTGTCAGACGAAAGCAATCTGTCCATCGTCACCCGAGCACAGCTAATTGCGCAAGAATTACCCACGATCGTCAAAGAAACCCAGAGTGCAGGCGATACACCACATCAGACGCTAAGTCGTGAGCGTCAGCAGCTTCGAGACGAGGGCCTCGTCGAGTTCTTGGACCGCGGCCGCTACAGGCTCACCAAGCCGATCATCAATGCAGAGACCTTCGTCGGCACGCAAAACGAACTGGATTCAGCGATCGAAGATGGCCGCCTCCGAATCGGGAAAATCGAAACAGGTACCGACCTCGCTCTTCAGAGGCGACGCCGCGGTCAGCAGCGCCTTCGGAAACTGGCGCTACGCAATTACCGAAGAACATGCGCCATCTGCGACCTCCGGGATGAAGCGATCCTTTGGACAAGCCACATCGTCCCCTGGGCAGAGTCCGAGGATGGTAGAGGCGATCTAACCAACATTCTCATTCTTTGCAGACCGCACGACAGTCTATTCGAATTTGGATACTGGTCACTGGATGATAACCTCGCGGTCGTGAAGCACCCACAGAAAGCCAGGTCATGGGTTGTTCAGGCTCTACTCCCGACCGCGATTTCTTTCTGTAGGCCGGTGAGGAACGCTCCAGCACTCGAGTATCTTCAATTCCACAGGAGTCGCCATGGGTTCAGACCTTGACTCCCTCCGGGAGAACCGCAGAAACCCCGATCCGGTTCGGATGGGGGCCCACACGTGGCGGTTGCCATTCGTCTCAAATCAAATAGACGCTCGACGTCGATCGGTCTTGCCGCCGCGCGAGCGACGGCCACGTCAGCGTCTCCACGGACTAGGCTTGGCGACGAGCCCGGATAGCCGCCCAAAATCAACGGCGGCGAGCTCGGCGGCGCACCATTCCCGGCCCGGCCGACGGCACGTCGGGGAACTCGATGCCCGCGTAGATCTTTTCCAACGGAACGTAACAGTCGATCGACGCGAGCCATAATATGTCATCCAAGGATCTCACATCGCTCAGGACCCAGTCGTCGCCCGGACGCACAAAACGCTCCACAAAGACTTCATCCTGATGAATAAGCACGTACTCACGGAACGATGAAAGCAGACGGTAGTGCCCAAACCTCTTGCCCCGATCGGACAACTCGGTCGCGGGACAGAGCACCTTCACAATGAGCGTCGGGTTGCAAAGGATGTCCTTTTTGTCATCCTCAAAGAGGGGGTGACCGCAGACGACGATCACGTCGGGGTATGCGTACAGCGCGGCCTCTCTCACGCGGACCCGCATGTCACCAGTGTAAACCACCCGGTGCGTACGGCCCTCAAGCTGCCTTCGAACCTCACTGGCAAGGTTGACCGCCATCAGGTCGTGCTCTCGGCTTGCGCCGGGCATCGCGACGATGCATCCCGCGAGGTACTCGCTCTTGCAGCCAGCGGTTCGATCAAGAGAGAGATACTCTTCTGGCGCGTAGAGCTTCATTGTTGTGGTCGAATCCATCGCGACCTTCGCCCAGATGTTCTAGAAGTCAACCTGCAATGCTCGCTCACCGTTGGGGGTTCATGGTCTGTGCCGTCCGACTCGCACGATGAGGTCAATGGGCCTTCACGTCAAGCTGGTCCTCAAGCGCTTGGAGACGCAACGGCATAGTGCAATTTAGTTCAGTATAGGCATGGTGAGGCAACTGGTAAAGAGAGTACGTCAACAAAAAACGATGAGGCATGCCGCGTCGAAGGAAAACGCGGAGGTCGGCCGTCGACGACCTCGCCTGAACTCCACTACTGAGCAGTCGCGCTTATCGAGGTCGATTCGGCTGACAGCCGTCGATCCATGGGCGTCCGGGATTAGAACCGTGCGTTCGTGACGGGCTAGCGGCATCAGAATGCGGAATCTCTCACCCGTGATCGGCCCGCCGTTCTGGCGGATATCCATCGCGCCCAGCAAACGCGCGGAGTGACCAGCGATCGACGAACAGCCGACACAACGACACCCGGACGGTCCGGTGCACCCCGCGTCCGCTAACCGAGTAGCGTCATTCGCATCTTGCCGGTTTTCCTCCCAGCCCCCCGGCCCGGCTTCACCTGCGGCTGCATCCCACAGCCGAAGCACATCGAGCCGCTCACGTCCCCGTAAACGTCACACCATTCCCCGACGCATATCGCACGGTCGGCTCGAGGCTCCCCGCCGGCGCACTGCTGAAAGTCCCGATTTCGGTTGCGATGCGATCGCCGGCCTGCGTGTCCAGCGTCGAGAAGGCCTGCTCGAGGCTCGCGCCCACGCCGTTGAACGTCGTGGTGATTGAGCCGCCGGCCTGCGTGTACGCGTTGCTGAAGACTTGTGTGCCAGCCGTGCCGATCACGGTGGTGGCCGACGTCGCGGCGGTGGTCGCTCCAACCGAGCTCGAGCTGGTCGTACTGCCGGCCTTGCTCGTCGAGCCAGTGCCACTGCTCACCGGGCTGCTTGAAACGGTCGTCTGAGCTCCGCTTCTCGCAGTCGACGAATTCGCGACACCGGCCGCACCGGCGTGAGCGGCCTGCAAGTCGCTCTCGATGGAGCCCGCCGGTACGCCAGGTTGGGCCACCGAACCTGCGACCGAGGTTGAATTAAAGGAGGCGACTAGCTGGTCGACGCGATCGTTGCGCGACTGCCCATGCGTCCCCTGACCAGCCGAAGAACCCGTGTTCGATGTGACGCTCACGCTCTGGGTCGCTACCTTTGCACGCGCAGCCGCTCGCGCAAGCTCGCTCTGAATGTAGACGGTCCGGTCGGTCACATAAGACTTGAGATGTTTCGCGTGGACGTTGACTCCGCGATCGACCCGTTCGAGATCGTGCTCAAATTTCCCGAGCTGTGCCACGCCAAACGGACTGGCAACCGCCACCGGCGTGGCGGCGGCCAGGGCGCTCGAAGACGAGCCGATCGTCGAGCACCTCAACAAAACGGACGAATTTGCGCCTCTTGCCCGATTGAGCTTCGTGCCGGTTCATGGCTGAACCCTCTTCCGTGAGTCTGTGTACGAATCGACATGGACAGAGCAGTCCGCTTGATGGAGATCAAGAGCGCGCTGCGCAGCAATACTATAACCCACGGCGCACGCTTATGCCGGCCGGCGAGAACGTTGCAAATCACAAATCAGTCGGCATCGTCCGCTTATTCGTCGCGATTGGATGTGAAAAGAGTGCGGTCAGATTGCATCGCACGGTTTTGCAACCGATGATGTCCCAAACTCAGTGGAAAGTTGGTATGCGACCCCGGCTGATTCGAGACTGACCGGCGCGGGCCTGATCGACAAGCGACCGATCCCGAGACGGCTCATCGATCGCGGCCTTCAGCGTCCTGGCCCGGTCACTGCGGGTTGGCGGGCGGTTTCGCGGCCCGGGGGTCCCAGGCCAGGACAGTCCCGTCCACGGACCCGGAGTACAGCCGCCCGTCCGGACCGATGGCCAAGGCGGTCGCCCGCTCCCTCAACCCCCCGGTCTGCCCGAGCACCCGCCCCGTCGCCGTGTCCCGGACCTGGATCGTTCGATCATAGCCCGCGACCGCGACCGTCTTCCCGTCCGGGCTGACGGCGATCACGTCGTCGCCGAACCAGAGAGGCGGAGGCTCATCGAGCTCCTTCCCGCTCGCGATGTCCCAGAATTTCATGACATCCCGGCCGGCCTGGGCCGACATCCCCTGCTCCAGGTACCTCACGGCAAGCAGCCTTCCGTCCGGCGACAGCCGAGAGGACCAGACATTGCATGGCGCCCCCGGCCCCCGCGCCGGGAACGACCGCGCGACCCGGCCTGTCGCCACGTCCCAGAGCCGCACCACCGCGTCCCGACCGTGATCGACCGTCACCAGCGTCCGGCCGCCGTCGGTGAAGAACAGGTTGTGAGGATATCCCTCGTACCCACCGAACCGCTCGACGGCCTTGCCGGAGGCCACATCGATCATCCGCAGCCGACTGCCGTGGTGCGTGACGTTCGGGTCGTCCGCGCCCTTGAACTGAATCGTCTCGTCGGCCACCGGCGACACGAGGAATCTCCCGACCGGGCTGAGGGCGAAGCGGCCCAGGCCCAGCCGACGTTGATGTGCGCCGTTCCGGGCGTCCCAGATGTGTGAATCGCCGTTCCACCCGCGGGTGACGATCCGATCCCCGTCGGCCGTCACTGCGATCTGGTCGATCGTGCTGTTCCCGCCCTCCGGTATGAGCGACTTGCCGGTGGTCGCGTCCCAGCGATCGATCGTGGCTGCGACTGCCCCGACGAGCGTCGCCCCGTCCGGCGAGAAGCAGAGCCCGATCGCCTCCCGGTCGATCTTCAGCCGCTCCTTGCCGGTGGCGGCGTCGAACAGCCGGATGGAAGAGCCGTCCGATGCGGCGGCCAGCGTCTTGCCGTCCGGGGAGAAGGCGAGCGACCGAATGCTCTCTGCGTCGGGGAACGGGATATTCAGCCGTTCCCGGCTGGTAGCGTTCTCGACCAGCTTCACCGAGGCCGGGTGACCGTAGTCGCCGCCGATCGCGATGGTCGCGCCGTCGGGTGAGTACGCGACACTTCGGATGGGGTATTTACCGAATGTGAGGCGGGCCAGTTCCCGGCCCGTGTCCACCTCCCACCGCCGGGCGAAATACACCTTCTTCTCGACGTCGTACCCGCCCCCGACGAGGTGCTTGCCGTCCGGAGAGAAAGCCGCGGCGAACACGACGTCGGTGTGCGGGAACGTCCGGATCACCCGGCGCTCCGCGAGGCCGATGAGGTGCAGTCCGTTCCAGTCGTACGTGTTGATCGCCACGTGCTTCCCGTCGGGAGAGAAGAGAAGTATGTTGCCGCCGCCGCCGGATGCGGCGGTGGGGAACGGAATCCGGGCCGTTTCCTTGCGGCTGGTCATGTCGTACATGAAGACGGCCTTGTCGTTGAGATACTGAATCGTCGCCAGCGTCTTGCCGTCGGGCGATACCGCGACGCCCAGGCCATCTCGGCCGGTGTCGATGATCCGTATGGCGCGGCCGGTCGCGAGGTCGTACACGCGGAGCGCACTATCCACGCCAAACTCGCCATGGGTGACGGCAACCTTCCCGTCGGGGGACATGGCGAGGCTCCGGATCGGTGTCGGCTGCCGGTACCGGGGCGAGCCAAACCGCAGTATCGCGCCGGCGGGGAGCGGGTCCTCGGGAGCGGGTTCGATGGTCGTCGTGTTGGGTTGGGCCACAACCGGGGCCAGAGCGGCCGCTTGTTGCTCGCCATCGGCCGGCACGTCGCGATTCCTCCGCGCCAGCCCGATCGCTCCGGTCGCCAGGGACGCGGTGCCGATCAGGATCGCGGCGGCGACACCGAGTCGATAGAAGAGTCGATGCCAGCGCATGGTCTCGAGCACTCCGTTCGTGAGGTGGGAAATCGAGGCAGGAGTCGGGCCGCCGCTGGCGTTGCGAAGGATCGCTTTCAGCGTCGGCAACGGCAACGGCACGGGCACGGTCGTCATGGGCAATCCTCTCTGGAGCACGAAGCCGACCGATCCGAAGGACATCGGCAGATCCCGACGCTCCAAGCGGCGGCGCATCCGGTCGCGGGCCGTGGCCAGCCGGCTCTTGATCGTCCCGACCGGACAGAGGAGCACCTGCGCCGCCTCCTCGTAGGTCCGGCCTTCCAGGTAGCAGAGGACCACGGGCGCGCGAAACCGCTCGGGAAGCCGACCGATCTCCTCGTGCACGAGCGCCTCGGGGTCGTCCGGGCTGTCGGCGCCGCCTTGCCTCTCGACCGCACGCAGGGCGGCCCAGTTCCTCTCGAGCTCGCGTCGCCGCCTCGCGGCGGAACGGGCCCGCGCCGCGACCCGAAGGGCCACGCCGTACAGCCAGCTCGCCAGTGAGTCGCGCCGCCGGATCGATCCGGCCGACCCGGCCAGGACGAGGAACGTGGCCTGGAATGCGTCCTGGGCCTCGTGATGATCGCCCAGGACCGCCTGACAGACCCGCCGAACCATGGGCCCGTGCCTTTCCACCAGCGCCGTGAACGCCAGCTCGTCCCGCCGGGATGCAAACATCTCCAGCAGGTGCCTGTCGCTGACCCCGGTGACCGTCCCGGCCTCGAAGAGGAGGCGGAGCTGGCTCCCCACGGCGGCGTGATCAGGTTCGCCCATGGATTTCGCTCCCGACATCCGGACTTCCCAGAAGTAGTGCGGGGCCGAAAGCCCTTTGTTCGGATTCTCTCGACCAGACTCGCGGTTTCCCCGGCTCGCCGCGCGGTGACCGTCTCTGCCGCGCGGACGATTCCTCCGGGGCATCGGGCGAGGACTGCCGGAATTCGTGCAACCCTTTTCGATCCGGAGCATTATCTTCAATGCCCGCGGGCCTGTTCGGGTTGACGACTCGGCAATCCGGGCTCAGATGAACGATTTGACTGAGGATCGAGGCTTCCACCCCGGTCACGCCGCCGACTCCCCTACACCTGCGTCCCCACCGGATGAAGAGCCGGAACTGGTGCAACGCGCCAGGGACGACCGAGATGATGTCCCAAACTCGGTGGAAAATCGGGTTGGCGACCCCGGCCGGATTCGAGACTAACCGGCGCGGGCCTGGTCGACAAGCGACCGATCCCGAGACGGCTCGTCGAGAGCGGCCTTCAGCATCCAGAGATGCTTATAGCCCATGATCCGGCGGTATCCCTTCGAGGTCGCGTCGAAGGCCACCGCCGCCCAGCGTAACGCCATCGTTCCGTTCTCGCCGCGGCGCTGGTGCAGCGCCGCTTCGATGGTGGCACGGCCCATGACGTCGATGAGGTCGTCGAGGGGCGCACTGGGCGTTCTCGAGGAGGTCGAATAGGGGCACGACGAGCTGGCCGTCCTGGGCCAGCAGCTCGGCGAGCTGCTGGGGATCGAGGGTCGGTGGACTGCCGGGAGGCGGAACGATCTGAGAGGGTTTGATCATCGGTCGCGGCTCCTGTGCAAGGGATTTGACGACCCGATGATACGCATCATCGAGCGCCGGAGCCGCCACCGCTCTTGTCAACTTTCCACTAAACTTGCGACATCATCTTGCAACCAGCGCGGCTGGCACTGGCTTGGCCAGTACGCTCGGCGCTCCGCCTGCGGTGCCCAGGATGACTGATGTCTCCGGCCCACCGATTGAACCCTCCCAGCCGGTCGGAACCCCCGATGCCCAAAGAGTAGATACGACCCCAGGAACACCCACCAATGCACGAGATCATGCGCCCATAATGGCCGATGTTGCGGCTGCCCGTGTGGTTGATTGAGCAAGGACCGTAAGTCCTGGTGGCGTCTCGGCTACCATCCCATCCCGAAAAATTCACTAAGGGTTCCGACGACATTTTCCGCGTGACTTATTGAGAAGACATCATGACGTGGAAATGAGGAGTGCTATCAGTGGAAGTTCAACGACTAGGGTTTGGACACCGGCGCTTTGATAAGCTCGCCTTGAACGGCGTGAGGTTGGCCCTTGCCGGCAGCGTCGCGGCGCTCGGCTTCGGCCTCCTGTTCGTGCCCCGGGTTGCTCTCGACCTGGCGCGCGGTGGGTACGGCTCGGGCTTCCGAATCCTCCTCGGGGCCTTGCACCTCGCGGGCGGGATCGCGCTCTTGCTCCCGCAACTCGCCGAGAAGGTCGCTGGCGTCCTCGGACTTTTCGTCGCCGGCGTCACCGTTTACTTGCTCGCGGCGCGGGCGGGCGTCATGACGGTCGAGCCCGCCCTGGTGGCCTTGACCCTTCTCTTACTCGGCGCCTGGTTGCGGCTTCGCCATCGAGCTGACATCACGGTGTGGCACGAAATGCTTGCTCGCTACGGCGATCAGGATCAACGGAGTAACCATCATGAGTAACAACCAGAAAACGAGAATTTGATGAATGGAATAATCAGCCGCGGGACACTTCCGGCCAAATCCTCGGCAGTGTGCCGGCCGGTTCCTCCAACGAGCGACCGTATCGCGCGCCACGAGCGCACTGAGCGAAGCACGGCAGCCAGCCTCGACCTCGACCTTGGGAAGACCGGGAACCGACTCGAGCACCAGTTGATAGCGATCCTGGCGCACGAGCTGCGCAACCCGCTCGCATCGATCATGTTCGCCCTGCGCGCCCTCCGCGAGCACCACATTGACGAACCGACGGCTCGGCATGCGCACGACGCAGCGGAGCGCCAGGCTCGGCACATGACGCAAATCATTGAAGAAGTGCTCGATCTCTGCCGCGCGGGCCAAAACAAGCTGTCCCTGCGCAAGGAGCGGGTGGACCTGGCCGCGGTCGTGGCCGGTGCAATTGAAACCGCCGGCGCCTTCCTCGCCACCCGCGGCCATCACGTGACGGTCTCGCTTCCTCCGAGGCCAGTGTCGCTGGTGGTGGACCCTTCGCGCCTGAATCAGATCCTCACGAACTTGTTGACGAACGCCGCCAAGTACACGGACCCCGGCGGGGAGATCTCCCTGACCGCGGACGTTGCAGCCGGCGCGGTGGTGCTGCGGGTGCGCGACAATGGCATGGGGATCGCGCCGGAGCTGTTGCCGCGAGTCTTCGACCTGTTCCAGCAGGGGGACGGGCCAGACCAGGCGTGCGGCGGACTGGGGATCGGTCTGGCGCTGGTGAAGTCGCTGGTGGAACTGCACGGCGGCAGCGTCTCGGCCTTCAGTGGTGGCCCGGGCATGGGCTCGCAGTTCGTTGTCCGATTGCTCGACTGTGCCCCGAACTTCCGAGAAGGCCGTGCCCCATGTCGACCGGAGGCTCCCCGGCCCAGTTTGCACTGATGATGAAGAGGACTCATATGACACTCGCCATAATGACTGATCGTATGTGGATCTGGCCGCACTGAGATTACCAAGGAGCACGCAGCAAGATGTCTAAACTGAATCAGATTATCGTCAAAACCGAGGATCACGCGTTGCACGCCCTGCACACGCTGTGCATCCACCATCGCGTCGTGTCCGAGGTCCGGGGCGAAGGCGGCTCGCCTGAGGATGCCGCTGTAAGCCTGGGAGAGTTGCTGACACGTACCCTCGACAGTGTACAGAGCGACTGGCGCAGGGTGATCCTCGAACGTGCCGTCGAGGATGTCAGAGCGTCCGCCAAGCCGGACCGCTTGGAATCGGGAGGAACATGACGGGCGAGACGAACAAAGGGCTGGCTCACGGTTTGACATCGCGCTGCCGAGAACCCGGCGGCACACGCCCAGAACCATCGGCCCATGCCGCGCTACGAGTGCCTCAAATGCCGCCTCACTCCGCTCCACCACGAAGCGGCCGACGAGCGCAGCATCCCCCACCGGCTCGATCCCATACTGGAAAAGTCGCTCCAGCTCCCGGAAAGCCACGCCCTTAACGCTCGCGTGCATCTTCCGCTCCCGTCGTTGTCGTCACGTCTATCGAATTACTGCCCCCATCGCTTCATTCGGTTCCACTTTCCACAAATTCTTTCGACGACGCGAGTAATCCGGAGTTCAGCTTGTCGGCCGCGAGAATGGAGGAAACGCCACGTCCACCATCCTCGACATCCTGCCCACGCCGTCGAAGCACACCGGGCGACGCGGTCTGAGAAGAACGCGGACATCGGCGTCTTGTCAGGTGCGCCGGCAGATCGCGACCAGCGACAGCAAACACCTCAGACGACTTGCGCAAGCTCCAGTGCTTCCGACTGCTTCCACGATTCATCGATCGCATCCGTGGGAATCATCTTCACACCCAAATCAGCTCGCCAGCCGTTCTGCAGAGTGCCAGTCGACGCGCGTGCATTTGCAACAATCGCGGCAATTTTGAATTCACGGACGTGGTCCGTCATCACAACGAGCAACGACCTGTCGGGGCCTGCTGATGCGTCGACGGCCTCCAGATCCAACATCCGGGCATTTGGGTCGACGATCGCATCGCCTCGCAGGAATCGAATCGCCAGATCTTTGAACGCGTACAGCCTCTTATCAGTGAGCAAGAAAACATGGCCTTCCAAGCACAAGATCCGATAAGCCCTCTCGCTCATGGAGCTGAGACGCAAAGTCGTCGTCATCTGATCGCCGAGGAGATCTCCGATGAAATGAATGGAACAATCGACCCCGAGTGCCGCCACCGCTAATGGAAAGCCATCGACGTCCAGAGCGGCGACATCGACGAAATCGACGCCAGCCGGTCGGAGCCTCGTGCCGTGGCTCGTAACTACACCATCGTCGAGTGACATACTCGCAAAGCCCCCTCGACGGCCAGCGCATGCAAGGATCGTTCGCCGGTCCGGGCTTGCGAGACTGACAACCTTGTAGACGTAGAACGACTCATCAGCCGGCTCGAGTACTCTCACTCTCTGGGCCATTTCCGGCCGCGGATCCATCAGCAAAATTCCGCCGGCCCATCGGCGCAATGATGCAGCCCGCGGGCGTGCTCACCACACCATGAGAGCCTCCATCGAACACGGTCCGTGCCGGATGGACATCATCAGCCCCGGGCGTGGTCAGAAAGGTCACATCGCTGCGGGTGCTCACCGCCATGAGGTTGCCGGCAAACGCAATCCCGTTCACAGCCTCCTTCGACGGCGCGATTGCAAATGGGCCGATCGTGCCGGCCACATCCAAGCTCGTGAATAGAATCCGGCCGTCGTCCGAGCCGAAGCAAAACCCCGGTCTCCAAGGGCTGGCTAATGCACAGGAGATCTCCAAAGTCTCAAAGGAGATCGCGCACGGCTCCACGCTGTCTTGGCCCTTTTCGGGAATCATCACACGTGATTTCCCTTGTACGGTCGCTTCCGTTCACGCGTGGTGAGCAGTCCGACCACTTCCATGCGAAGAAACACAACCTTGGATGGCCGACCCTTCTCGCCTTTCCGATTCTCGGGCCCATTCTCGCCCAACGGCCACAGCGGATACCCGTGCCAGGGATCGTTTGCGCGGGCGAGCGGGAACTCCGCGATTTGCTGGCCCAAGGTCCCCAAGTCCGGAATGCGCCCGCCGGCATCTCGCGGCCGAACCCCGTACAACCAGCCCCGCTCAGCCTTGAGATCGTCGCGATCCGCCACGTCGAAAACGGCGAATTCATCGTCTTGGCTCAGGCTCACCGACCACTGGGAGGAGTCAGGCCCGCCGCGTCCACGATGTTTGTCATAAAACAAGTAGCGATATCCGCTTCTTTGCGTCAGCACCGGATGGATCGGACCCGAGCTCTCCCCGACAGACATCCGATCACTCCAGCGTTCTCACACGGTCAGGTACCCGCCTGATGGACGGCCACCGCGCCGGTACCGCCATTAGATTCTACCACCCCTGATCGGCTGGAACAAACCGACGCGCGTTCGGTTAGCCCTCCACGCCGCCCGCAACTGCGCTCGCCCAGCGGCACGGCGCCGAGGCCATCGGCCATCCGCCCCAGACTCTGGACTTTCAGCACACGCCGCATCATCGTGAAGGAATGAACTCACCGACCACACAAACCCCCCGAAAATACCTGCGATTCAGCCTGCGCTCCCTGCTCGTCCTGATCCTCCTCTTCGCCTGCTGGCTCGGCTGGATCGTCCACCGCGCCCGCGCCAGCGCGATGCCGTGGCGGCGATTCTCAAGCTCAAGGGCACCGTCAAGTACGACTTCGAGCGCAAGGACGGCCGGAACCTTCCGATTGGAAAACCCTGGTGGCCAAGCTGGCTCGTGGACCTCTTCGGCATCGACTACTTCGCACATGTCACGCAGGTCCGCCTGGTCGCGGTTCCTGAGCTCTCCGACGCGGAGCTGATCCAGATCTCCAACCTGAGCTGGCTCGAAGAGCTCGACCTCCATCGCTCGCCGGTGACCGACGCTCGACTCGCCTATCTCGAGGGATTGACCGATCTTCAATCCTTGATCCTGTTTCATACACAGATCAGCGACTCGGGATTGGTCCGGCTCAAGAGAATGCACCGTCTCCGAACGCTGTCGATCGAAAACACGAGCGTGACCGACTCGGGCGCAACCGCGCTTCAGAAAGAACTGCCGCAGCTCTCGATCAAGCGATGAAGCCAGGCGAAGCTTTGTGTCTGATCCCTCCGCTTTCTCATCCCCGTCACTTGCGAGGAACCGTGCGCTTTGGAGTCACTCCTCCTCCCGCCTCAAAACCCTCCCAGTCGCCAGCGCAATCCACGACACAACCCACCTCCCCCCCTCTTCCTCCGCTTCCGCCTCGAATCCTTTTCCGACCACCTCATCCGGGCCCAGCGATTCATCCCCGAGAAGCAGGTCATACGGAACCACCAGCGTCCGCGGCTGGCCCGCCCCAACCCCTTGCACCTTCAGCGTCATCTCAATCCGGTCCGACCCCGCCGGGTTCTCTTCGAGCGTCCCGGACCGTACAATTCCCTTGATCCGCACAACTCGCCCCTGCCTCGATGCAATGTTCGATTTGACCCTTACAGTCGATCGCCAAAAATCCGCTCAACCATTCCATCATGGCGTACTAGCCCGCAAAATGTCACTGGGTCGCGTGTCGTGCAGTGAATGCTTGACGGGTCTCGCGATCGGATCGCGCGACTCAGGCGCCCTTGCCGTCGCGTGAAGGAGTCTCTGGAAGCCGCTCCCTCGATGTTGCCTCGAACCAAGATTGCTCGCCTGAACGCACCCATCGTGCTCGCACATGGCCTGTTCGGATTTACACGAATCGGCCTGGGCCGCGTTACGCTCACACCATACTTCCGGACGATTCCCGACGTCCTCACAGCCGGCGGCAACCGAGTGCTGATCACTCGCGTCCCTTCGATCGCGGGCGTCGAGCAGCGATCCGCCCGCCTCGGCGAGCAAATCCTCAGGGCCTTCCCCGACGAGCCAGTGCACGTGATCGGCCATAGCATGGGTGGCCTCGACTCGCGGCGTCTACTGGCAAGCCCGTTCTGGCAGCGGCGCATCCTCAGCCTGTCAACCATCGGCACGCCCCACCTGGGAACCGCTCTGGCTGACTTCGCCAAGCTCCGGGTCGGCCGCATCTTCCGCTTGCTGAGCTCCATGGGAATCGATCCCCAAGGCTGCCTCGACATCACTCGGGGCACCGCTCGACGATTCAATCGCAGAAACCCCGCGCCCCGGGACATCCCTTGTTTCTCGATTGCCGGCACGCCGACTCCCGAAACAGTCTGCTGGCCCCTCACCCGCACGTTCGCGGCACTCTCGGAGCTCGAAGGTCCCAACGACGGCTTGGTCCCCGTCGACTCGGCACTCGCCTTCGGCACTACCCTGCCCCACTGGCCCGTCGACCATCTCCGCCAGATGAACTGGATGGAACGCGACGAAACCCACCGCCCGCTCGCACCGCCAATCGAGCTCTACGCCCACCTGGTCGATCACCTCGCATCGCTAGGATTCGCAAACAACGGGGGATAATGATGCCGCCGCCACAAGACTGGACTCGCCGCGATATCCTCAAGACCGCCGCCGCCGGCTGTCTTGCCGGGGCCCTGACGCACGGGCCCGCCGCGGCTTACGAGCCTTCCCTCGCTCAACCCGAACTCATCCGCCGCGAGAACGAGCACCCCGGCACCCGCGAGTGGATGACAACGAACGTCCGGATCGACCCGGCCACCAAGTACCGCAACCCGTGGATCGAAGGCTATGTCTCGAAGACGAGCGTCCGGCCCGGAGAATCGCTATCTGTTCACGTCAGCACAAATCCCGCATCGCCGTTCATGCTGGAGATCTACCGGCTCGGCTACTACCAGGGGCTCGGCGGGCGCTTCATGAAGAAGCTCGGGCCGTTTGAGGGAACGGTTCAGCCCGACCCGCCGGTCGGCCCCAAGCGGCTGCGCGAGTGCACATGGGCCCCGTGCACGTCGATCACGATCCCCGCCGATTGGACGAGCGGCGTTTACCTGGGCAAGCTGACGGCCGAGCGCGAAAAGCTCCAGAGCTACGTCATTTTCGTCGTCCGCGACGATCGCCATGCCGATTTTCTCTTCCAGGTCTCCGACACCACGTGGAACGCCTACAACCGCTGGCCCAGCCAGTATTCGCTGTACGATGACGGCAAGAAAGTCTGGTACTGGGGCCCTGGCGTTGAGACGAGCTTCGACCGCCCCTACGGCAAGTATTGCCAGATTCTCGACGCACCGCTCTCCGTCGGCTCGGGCGAGTTCTTGCTCTGGGAGTTTCCCCTGGCCTTCTGGATGGAGCAGCACGGCTACGACGTCACCTACATCTCGAATCTCGACACCCACTCCGACCCGCAAAGCCTCACTCGTGGCAAGGGATGGCTCTCCGTGGGCCATGACGAGTACTGGTCGCTCGCGATGTTCGACACGATGATGCAAACGGTGTCAAAAGGCTTGAACCTGGCCTTCCTTTCCGGCAACAGCATCTGTGGCGTGATCGACGTGCGCCCCTCACACGACGGTCGCCCCGGCCGCATCATCGAGCGCGTTGGCCGCTATGGCTCACCGCAAAAAGTTGAGATTGAAAACGGGTTCCCCGAAGAAGCCCTTTTCACCAGGAACGGACCGAACGAAGCGACCCTCATGGGTGCCCGCAGCACCTGGCCCACCACCGGCGGCGGGGACTGGACCTGTCGCAAGCCCGGCCATTGGCTCTTCGCCGACACCGGAATGAAGGAAGGCGACGGAATTCCCGGCCTGGTCGGCTGGGAATGGCACGGCGACCCTGCAAAAATCCCCGGGCTCGAGATCGTCGCCAGCGGAAAGACCACGAGTCCGCGCGCCGAGGGCCTCTACACCGCCACGATCTACCCCGGATCAAAGGGCAACTTCGTCTTCAACGCGGCGACGATCTGGTGGTCCGACGGCCTCTCCGAGCCGCCCGGCTACATCCGCCCCGCAGTCTACACCCGCCCCCACGGCCCCGACAAACGCGTCCAGCAGATCACCAGGAACCTGCTCAACCGCATAAGCAAAGCGTGACAAATCGCCTATCCGTTCTGATTCGCCGGCGTCGCCGCCAGATCGTCGGGCGCCAGATCCACCGGGGCCTGTACCGCATCGATCGTTACGCCGTTCTGGCTGATCGTGGCAATGGCGCTACCTCCCTGCTGGCCATCCTGATCGCCGTCGATAAACCGTCCTTCGCTGTCCTGGAGCCCTGATGGCGGATTCCCGTTGATGACCAGCTCAACCTGCCTCGAGAGCGGGAAGGCCGTCTTGGGGGTCAGGGTCACCGTGTCCGGGCTCAGCGCGCTGAACTGCGATCGGCTCAGTTTGATGTTCATCGCGTTCTTGGCAGTGAATGACCCTTGACTTCCCGCGCCGACCAACCGGTACAACCCCTTCTCCTGCGCCACGCCGTCGGCGAGACCGCCGCTGAAGGTCAGCACGAGCTTGGTGACCTTGTGTCTTTTGATCACCGGATCAACACTCAATAGGGTCACCAGCGGCGGGTTCACGGAGAGCCCAGCCGAGCCAGTAAATCCCTTATAAGAAGCGGAGATCGTGACCGTCCCCGTGGCGATGCCATTCGCCACGCCCGCCGGAGAGATCGTCGCCACCTCGGGAGCGGTTGACCCCCAGGTGACCAGGTTCGTCAGGTTTTCAGTCGAGCCGTCCGAGTAGAGTCCCGAGGCGGTGAATGAATCGGTCGCGCCGTAGAGGATGCTCGGAACGGCGCCTGATACGGACACCGACACCAGTACCGCCGGGCTGACCGTCAGCAACGTCGAGCCGGTCACTCCCTCGAACGTCGCGCTGATCGAGGACGTGCCGGTGGCAAGCGCCGAAGCGGAGCCAATCGCTCCGGATGGGTTCGAGATCGTCGCGATAGCGGTGTTCGTCGAGGACCAAGTCATCTCGTTAGTAAGGTTTTGAGTCGAGCCGTCGGCGAACGTGCCGGTCGCTGTGAACTGCTGCGTTTCCCCCTTCGGAACGCTCGGATTGGCCGGGGTGATCGCGATCGACTCGAGCGGGGGAGTGACCTCCAGCGTCGCGCTAGCCGTGAACCCGTCCACGGCGGCGCTGATCGTGGAGCTTCCCTTTGCCACGCCCGTCGCGAGTCCTTGCGAGCCCGATGTATTGGAGATGCTCGCCACCGAGGCTGCGCCGGATGCCCAGTTCACCGCCGTCGTCAAGTTCTGGGTCGAGTTGTCCGTGAACGTGCCGGTGACACTGAATTGCTCCGTGTTTCCGATCTCGATCAACGGATCAGCCGGCGTGATTGCCAGCGACTTGAGCACGGCGGAGCCAACGGTGAGCACCGTCGAGCCGGTCACCCCGTCGATCGTGGCGCTGATGGTGGTCGTTCCCTGTCCCACACCGGTGGCCACGCCCTGTGAACCCGAAGCATCGGAGACTGTCGCCACCGAGGGCGCACTGGAGGACCAACTGACCTGGCTTGTGAGGTTCTGTGTCGAGTTGTCGCTGAACGTCCCGATCGCAGTCAACGGATCGGTCGCCCCGTTCGGATCGCTGGAACTCGCCGGTGTGACGGCGATCGAAGCAAGGGTCACCGTCGCCGAGACGACGAACGGAGTACCGCCATCATTAATGGGCGCCCCCGGATAAACGGCCGATGTCCCCACCGGCACGCCCGAGTAGATCTGCGAATTCCCGTCGACTGTTGAGGGCGGGTCAGTGCTGATAAACGAAAAACTCAAGGTGCTTCCTGGCTGGATGTCATTGCTCGCACTGTTGGCGACGAATTGAATGCCGTAGCCGTCGCCTGCGCCACCGCTGGTTACCGTCGCGGTCCAGCCGCTGGGCGCAGGAGACCGAAATGGGATAACTGGAAAGGTAATCCTGACCCGGCATCCATGCGTACCAGAAAGATCCGATTGCGGCGCCGCTCTGACTCGAGTTTGTAAGAGCGATCGAATAGTCATAGACGCCGGCACCCGCGGTATCACTGATCACGCCGCTCGCAATGATGTTGGTCCCCGACGCACTACTTCCCGAACTGTTGCTGTTCCCTCCGGTCGCAATGATGCTGGCCAGCAGCGCGCGCCTCTCAAGCGATTCCACCCCCAGGAATCGACTGGCTCTCGCTCGGCGCACCCGGTTCACCCCGCCGGAGGTGATTGCCCCAAATACCTGGTCAATTCGTCTGCCTAGGTAAGCGAGAGGCATGACTTTATCCTGACTGAAGTGGGAAGCGCCTCCGCTTTTCGTTCGACCCCGCAGCAGGGGGCGCAGTCACATCCATGTGGCGACTGATTGACGGAAAGCTTGGCACTGCGAAGTGACGTTAGAAGTGCACTCGGCCGCGGACGACGAGAGCTCTGCCGGTTGATCCGGCGCGGGCGGGATGTGTGTGGTCGGATGGTCCCTTCGAGTCAGCGCCTGGGCGCGAACTCTAGGCCACTCCGGTTTCGTGCATCGGTCGGCGCCCCGCGCTGACTTGAGTCTTCGCATAACTTGACGAAGCATTCGTCGCGCAACGAGGCGCGGCCGCTCGCCCATCCTGCCCGCTTTGCCTCCCCAGTCGTTTCGAGATGGAGGATCACCAGTTTCACCGTGGCGGCCTACGTTTCAATCGTCGCACCGGTCTTGCTGAGAATGGCAACGGCGTCGCCAACCGGCTGGCCATCCTGATTGCCGTCGATGAACCGCCCCTCGCTGTCCTCGAGCCCTGATGGCGGATTTCCGTTGATGATCAGCTCAGTTCGGTGCAGCGCCCGACCGCGCGTCGCGAAAACGATCCATCCTCCTGCCCGAAAACGGTGAGCCAGCCACGGCTTCTCGATCGGTGTCGCCGAGACTTCGTCAAGCGGAATGGCTTCGTCGATGCGAAGTCCGGCGGAGCATAGCTCACGCTTGAGCTCACCCCATCGATAAAGGTGGACATACATGCCATTGATTCCCCGATAATCCATGCGGCGATCACCAATTGAATCACGGCGTGCGAGCACGTTCGCAGCATGACGCAGCAGCCAGCGCCGGCCTTGCGGATCCCGAAGGTTGAGCCAGAAATTATGCACGTGCAGGGCAATCTGGCCCCCAGGCCGCAGAATCCGGCACGCATCCGCAAGCGCCCGGCGCCGCGAATCTCGGCCGCGAATCATCCCCAGCGTGCTGAACATCGAGATCGCGTAGTCAAAGCTCTCGTCCGGCAAACAGCCAAGTCGGCAGAGATTGGCCTGAACGCGTAAGATCCCCACTCCCGCTTCCGCAGCCTTGAGCCCGACCACGTGGAGCATCGACCGCGAAAGATCGACTGCCGTGACCGAAAACCCGCGCCGCGCGAAGTGGACGGAATGTCTGCCGGCGCCGCATCCAAGATCAACGAGCCGGCCCGGCGCGGTGAACCGTTCGTCGAGCGCCCGCCGATCAGCCTGAAACAGCGGGTGTCCCTCGAAGTAAGCATCCTCGTCCGCCGCCAGCCGCGGCGTATGCGTGTACTGCCACAGCGGTGCGTCGACACCGTCAGGCAACCGCCAGGCTGGAGGAATTCGTGCGAGGTTCAAGGCGAGTTCGTAAATATTGGGTCGCCAGCGAATCGCTTCAACCGAGCGCAACTCGCCTCGAGGAACGTTGAATCCAGAAATGAATCTGCGTCGCTTTATACCGAATTATACCCGATTATACCGGCGTATACACGGTTATAGCTGCTTCTCGATATAATCAGGTAGACTTTCGCCGGCGCTCGTAAGGAGCCGACCGTGCCTTGGCTGTAAACGTAAGGCGAGGCCGCCTCGGAGGCTCTCCAATACCGGCAAGTCGTTTGAGACCAACCCCTGAGTGAATGAGAACACCCTCTTTCCGATGCCCCTGACACCCTCGATCCCACGCTCTGCGTGGGATCGTTCTCCCGCTCCGCGGCGCGCTTGACGCCAATTCCGGTAAGTTGTTTCTGATTCAATTCTCACTCCACGAGGCCACACCGTATGCACCGGGCTCCCACGCTGTTCGCAACCATCATTCTCCTTTTCTCGACGCCCGCGGTCCTCGCCCAGCCACCCGGTCCAGCCGCGCCCGAGAAAGCGCAGGCCAAGCCCGGCGCACCGGTCACCAAACCCGCGTCGCCGCCTGAGTCGGCCCCCGACAAGACGAAAACGAAATCATCGACCGATGAAGAGCCGGTGATCACGCACCATCGAATTTCCTCCGGCGGCAAGGAGCTGAAATACACGGCCACCGCAGGCCTCATGCCGATCAAGGATACCAAGGGCGAAACCGAGGCGCGAATCTTCTTCATTGCTTACACTCTCGACGATCCGCCGGCCGCCGCTCCTCGCCCAGTGTTGTTCAGTTTCAACGGTGGTCCGGGCTCGGCGTCGGTCTGGCTGCACTTGGGCGCGCTGGGCCCGCGCAGGGTCACGATCACCGACGAGCCGGTGATTCCCGCGCCGCCGTTTCGTCTCGTTGATAACGAGGCGACCTGGCTCGACCGCACCGATCTTGTCTTCATCGATCCGGTAGGCACGGGATATTCCCGCGCGGCCAAGCCCGAGCTGACCGCCAGGTTCCACACCTTGCGCGGCGATATCTCATCAGTCGGCGAGTTTATTCGCATGTACCTGACGCGGTTTGACCGCTGGGGCTCGCCACTCTACTTGATCGGCGAAAGCTACGGCACGACCCGCGCCGCCGGCCTGGCCGGCCACCTGGTCGAACAGGGTATCGCCTTCAACGGCTTGTTGCTCGTGTCGTGTGCGCTCGACTTTCGCGGCTTCGTCTTTAGCGACGCAAACGACGCACCGTTCCGAAATTACCTCGCTTCGTACGCAGCATCGGCGTGGTACCACAAAAAGCTGCCCGCCGACTTGCAAGCACGCGGTCTGGCCGCGCTGCTCCGCGAGGTCGAAGAGTGGACGGACAAGGAATACGCCTCAATTCTGGCGCGAGGTGACCAGCTCACTGACGAGGCGCGTAGAAACGCCGTCTCGCAACTGGCGCGGTTCACGGGACTGAAGACAGACGACATCGAGGCGACCAACCTGCGCCTCACCCAGCCTTTCTTCTGCAAGCACTTGCTCGAAAGCGAGCGACGGTCGATCGGCCGCCTGGACGCTCGCTTTAAGGGAGTCGAAAACTCACCCACCGCAGAAGGCCCCAGCTTCGACCCGAGCATGGCAGGCATTCGCGCACCCTACACGTCCACTTTCAACAACTACGTCCGCACCGAGCTTGGTTATCGAAGCGACGTTCCCTATTTCATCCTTGGTGAAGGTGTCGGCGGCTGGGACTGGCAGCAGCAGATGGGTTACCCCGCGACGACCGACCAGCTCAAAGACGCAATGGCCAAGAACCCGCACATGAAGGTGCTGATCGCCTCAGGATACTACGATCTGGCCACCCCCTACCGCGCCGTCGAGCACACGCTGGCCGGCCTGGCGCTGGACCCCAGCTTGCGCCAGAACATCACGATCGAAAAGTACGACTCCGGCCACATGATGTACGTCCACGGTCCGTCGCTCCACAAACTGAAACAGGACGGCGCGGCCTTGATTGACCGGACGATGAAGAAGTGAGGAAGCGTCGCACCAAAGCCGGCCTGACGCAAAAAGAACTCGCGAAACATGTCGGCACCACGCCTTCTGTCATTAGCCGGCTCGAGGATGCGGATTACAAAGGCCATTCATTAGCCATGCTCCGCCGAATCGCCGGGGCTCTCAACAAACCCGTGGAGATCCGCTTCGTCTCGCTGAGGCGCGGCGACTCATGACCCACCCCTTGGCTAGTCCGAAAATGTTCCGCATGCCGGAGCCGGACACCCTTCGAGAACTGAGCGCCAGATGGAACAAACCATCGAAATCTCAGCAGAGCTCGACGCGCGGCACAACGACGCCAAACGAGCGTTCGAGCACAAAGATCTCCCAGCCTACCGCGAGATCTTCGCGCCCGACCTTGCATATTGCCAGGCCGATGGCTGTGTCATTGGCCGCGAGCAATTGATGCGTGACGTCGCGACCCAGTTCCGCCGCCTGAACTGGGTCCGGTCATCTTTCGCGCACGAATCCATCGAGCCCGGAGATAGTCGCGCGACCGAGCTCCTGACGCAGACCGGTCTTGCCGTTGCGACAGCCTTTATCATCGTCCATCGGATCTGGAAGATCACGCGGAAAGGCCGCTATCACTGGACCAAGGTCGAGAGCCATTGGCGGATCGAACGGGTGGAAGTTCTTGAAGAACACGTGACCGGCCACTTCAAGTTCGGCTTGCGACCGTCAATCGGCGACCAGTGATCGCACCCGGCGAGGACGCACTGTTGGGCGCGGGTCTCTGACCCCGCCCTTCCGGCGACCGAAGGTCTCCGAACGCAGCCGCACTTACCTCGGCACCTGAAACCCCAGGTGCAGCTCGGCATGCCTCAAGTTGATCGCGATCCACTCGTCGTGAGAAAGCGTCCCGAAGATCGGATGGACAAGGGTCGGAGCTTCCGACTTGAGTCGCGCCATCACGCTCTTCATGCGGCCCAACGCTTCATCCACCGGCACGGGTTCCGTGGCCATCGTACCCCCGGGCATCCCGGGGATCTTCACTCCCGCGCTCATCGGCTCGTGAATGAACTTCTGCTTGCGGCTGCGCAGGATCCACCTGATGAAAAACGGCGGCTTGAAGGGATAACCCGTATAGGCGTACTCGGCCCACGAAGCCAGATGTCCAAGCGCCTGCCCCAGCCCCCAGTTCCCCATGTGATCTAGCCGCCCGGCGCGCTCGGCCTCGACCAACCGATCGACATCGGCCATGACCTGCTCGACCGAATCAAACTTCAGCTTTCTCCGCGCTGTGACTTTCCCGGTATTCACCGGGCCTGCCGTCGGCTGAGTTGATACACTCATGAGACCCTCGCTTTGAGCCCGTTGACGAGGCCGCGCTTCCTACCTGGAACAATGATCAGCTATCATACGTCACACAAAGGTCGGTGCAAGTGCGTCGTGAACACTGTCGGATGAGGGTTGCATCGCGGTGAAGCACTTGAAAACCGAACCCATGTTTTGCAACGCGCCGGTGGAGTGGGGAGAACACGGGGGTACGGAGCTCGATTTGTTGGAAGAACCCCTCCCCTGCCCTGCCCTGCCGAAGCAATCGAGAAAATCGCGGCCACGATCCCGACGCTCTTTGAGCCGTTACGAATCGCCGTTGCCCGGCGATGCCAGCCAAGGTGAGTCTTCCGGGGTTTAAACCCGTCTGGTAGTCGAACCGATTTTCCGCTCGCACCGGCCAGCTCAAGAACGCGAGCGCTCGTTCGCCACCCAAGGGAGGAGCGCACTGGTCACCTTTGCCAGCGCCGGGTCGTTCCCCAGGACGGGTGACGCGGCCGTCTGCTTCCCCGCGAGCCCCCCGGCATGCAAAATGCTCCCGAAAAACACCAAGTCCGATTCGGCCAACCAAACTTGCCGATACCTGAAAGAGACGCTCCCGTGCCACCATCCACGAGAATCCGTCATCAAAAACCGCCAGACTCTGGACGAGGCGCGTTGCGCGTAATAGATTAGGGGAGTCTGAAGGTTTGCAGTTGCCATTTCGAGCCCGATTCGTCTGATTTTTTCACCTAGTATCGATTCGTATACACGTGGGCCGCGGCTCCGCGGCCGGACGGTTTGCGCGATTTTCTCCGGAATTATTCGTCCTTCATCGAGTCGGTCGTTGCTCGCAACTGGCGCTCTGTGTTCGCCCGCGAAGGTCAGGAACCCCTTCTGGACTGGAATCCTTGCCATGAGCGACAAGAAGGACTTCTCAAAGCAACGCCTCTCAGATTTCCTCGCCGCGCGCCTGCGCGCAAGGGGCATGACGAGGCCCAGACTCAAAAAACCGGGCGCGATTCGGTCAAGACAACCGCCAATCCCGCCGAGAAACGTACGACGCCTCCCACGGGGTCTTGATGACCTCCGTCACGAAGGACTGACGAAAACACGGCCGGTTCGTGGACGAAGCACCAGATCATTCAGCTTCGCGCGCTCCACGCCAACCGTGTCGTGCGACCAGCACTCGGAGAGGACTGTCCCCTCCCCGAGCAGGTTCTCCACAGGCAGGTCCAGCCGGCGGGTTTGGCGGCCTGCGTTCAAGACGACGATCGTCGTTTCTTCCCCATGCTGGCGCGCGTACGCCACAACGCCCCCGCTCGCCCAGAGGAACTGCATCGACCCTCGCCGCAACGACGGCCGCTTTTGCCGTAACGCAATCAGACGCTGAAACTCGTGCAACAGCTCAGTGTTCCACAAGTCGGTCTGATGCCAGGGAAACGCACCCCGGTTGGCCGGGTCGTGCCCACCCGCCAGACCAATTTCGTCGCCATAGTAAATCGACGGCGCGCCGGGATAGGTCATCTGGAAGAGCGTCGCCAGCTCGAGCGCGGAAACATCACCCTTCGCCAGGCTCACGAATCGCGCCATATCGTGACTGCCCAGCAGGTTCAGCATCACCGCCGTGATGTTCGGGTGATACAAACCCAGCAGCCGCTCAATGTTCCGGCGAAACGCTTCCGCCGTCGTTGGCCCAGTCGGAAAAAGGCTGGTCTTGCGCAGATCAGCCTCTTCCACACCGTCACCGATGAAGAACGCAATGCAGGCGCGGGTGAACTGATAGTTCATCACGGCGTCCCACATGTCCCCTTTCAACCAGCGCTGGGCGTCGGTCCAGACCTCGCCGACGATGTACGCGTCCGGCTTGGCTGCCCGAATACGGCTGCGAAACTCGCGCCAGAAGTCGTCGTCGTCAATCTCGTTGGGGACGTCCAGCCGCCAGCCATCGATCCCGAAGTCAATCCACTTCCGGCCGATTCCCCAGAGGAACTCGCGAACCTCCGGGCAACTCGTATTGAACTTCGGCAGCGCCGGCAGGCCCCACCACGCTTGATAATTGGGAGACTTGTCCAAGTCATACGCGTAAAGCGGGAAATCCTTGACGGTGAACCAGTCGAGATAAGCGGAGTTCGGGCCGTTCTCAAGGATATCGTGAAACGGAAAGAAGCCCCGGCTGGCGTGGTTGAACACTCCGTCCAGAACAACTCGCATGCCTCGATTATGGGCTTCATCAACCATGCTCCGAAGCGCGGGCGTGCCCCCCAGCATGGGGTCGACCCTCTCGTAGTCGTGCGTGTGATAGCGGTGATTGGACGCCGACTGGAAGACCGGCGTGAAGTACACCGCGGTCACGCCCAGGGAAACCAGATAATCGAGGTGCTCCACCACGCCCATCAGGTCGCCGCCCTGATAGCCGTGGTAAGTCGGGGCGCGCGCCCCAGGCGTCCAGGTGCCGTGGCTTGGGCACCGTCGCGCTGCGCGCAAAGCGATCCGGGAATATCTGGTAGAAGATCGCGTCGCGTACCCAATCCGGCGTTTGCGGGTCGAACACCAGCAGCTCCACTTCATCGGGTGCTGATTCGATGCCAGTAAAGCTGCTGCCGGTCGCCTCGCACCCTGAGGTCGTCGAGCATGGGCTCCATGTCCAGCTTGATCTTCGCCGCCCGGCTGTACGGCTTGCCGTTGATCCGGATATCCGCCTTTCGCTTGAAGTCGATCAGCTTCGGGCTCAGCCAGACGTCGAGCCAGGTGATGCCCTCCACCTGCAGGCGAATCAAATTGGAAATCGCGCTGGACTTCATCTCGATCGTGGCCGGCTTCAAGTTCCCACCCAGCACCTCCGTCGCGGCAGGGTCCGTGGTTCGGCCGGGGCCGAACTCCCGCACCACCAGACCGTAGAACCGGTCGTCTGAGACGCGGGCCGTGTTCACTTTGAATGACCTGGGAAACGGGTCGCGCCGATGACGGTCCATCCACTCGAACGCCGGAACGATTTCCTCGGGCAGCGCCTCCAGTCCGCGGCGAACGTACTCCACGTAGGTGATGTCCCACGTCTTCACAATGAGCGGCTTGATTTGCTTGCTGTAGATGAATTCGTTGGCCGCCGGCGCCAGATCGCCAAGGGCGAAGAACAGCGGCATGCGCTCGTGGTGCGGGAAGTAGCGGGGCACATATCTGGCGGGCAGCCCCGATATCACAACCGCCCCGGCAAACAGGTCCGGATGCGCCAGAGCCAGGTCCCACGCAAAGTTCCCGCCGATGAGCTGGCCGGCGACGAAGACCCGGTCGCTGTCGATCGAATACCGCTTGCGGGCATCGCGCAGGCGCAAGCTGGGCGGCCGCGTGTTCGCTGGGAGTGTAGCGATACTCGGGCGGCTCACCCGCAATCATGTATTCCGGCGCAATCAAGATATACCCGCGGCGCGCAGCCTCCGCGGCCATCTCATCGATGGCCGAGTCGGGCCCCTTGCCCGAGTGCAGCACCACGACCGCCGGGTAGCTGCGCATGGGATGATACTCGGGCGGGACCCTCACCGCATACTCGGTTGGCTCGTTGTCATCGACCTCCGCAACCCGGTGATGCAGCGTCTTGGTGAAATCCAGCTCCGACTCGTCGATGACCGGCGGCATGATCTCGATCATCGCCGACACGATCTCCAGCCGCACATGCATCTCGCTTGCCCCTTCGAAGGCTTCCCACGGCAGCTTGTTGAGTGCGGCAACCTGCTCGCTGCTGGCCGCCGGCTCCGACCCCTGCAAGTATCCCCGAACCAGGTCGCGGGCCTTCCACATCACCTCGGCCGCCGCCAGATCGCGCGTGCCGTGGTCGGCCCCGGCGAGATAGCTCGACATGGCCAGCGCGAACAGGGCCTGATCGGGTGTTCCCGGCTCCGACCTGGCCTTGCGCCAGCTCGCAAACCGCGGCCGTATCGCGTCGGGTGCCTCCTCGAGGGCCTTGGTCACCTCGGTCACCGGTTCCTTCCAGAACTTTCGCGCGGCCGCCGGCAGCGCGCTCGATAGCTTGCGCAGGTCCGCCGCCAGTGCCTGATCGGCCGCGCGCTGCTGCTCGTCATGACGCTCCATCTCCCGCGCCTCGAGCTGAAGCTCGGTGGGCACGCCCTTCTCACGAAACGTCTTGAGCAGCTCGGCTGCGTGCTTGTATTGCTGGGCCTTGCGGCTCTGCATCATCGCCGCGCGCCGATCCGTAGCCTCGCTTTGAAGAATGAACGATCGTGCATTTTCGGACCGTTCTTTCAGGTCGGGCTGCGGAAAGTCGCGAACCAGCCTGTCCAGCTCTTTCCGGGCTTCGGCGTTCCAGCCGATATCCATGAAGAACCGGACAACTCGCTCTCGCTCCGTCACGTTCTTCTGCTCGACATGAGACAGCATGCTCGTCACCACGTCATGCGGTATCTGACTGGTTTCAAGCACGCCACCCCAGAAGCCGTCAATCCCGCGAAACTTGACGATGTGCGGGCCGATTTCGATGATCGCCTGTTCCATCCGAATCCACTTGTTCCCGCCCCCGGCTTGATAGCGAAACTGCCGCCGTCCGCGCTCATCCCATGGGCCCGCCTCGACGCGCACAACGTCCGTCGGCATCAATCCGCCGTGCACCACCAGCGGCTGCACGAGCTTGAAGCTCTCTCCCCCCGGAATGCGTTATTGGCCTCGACCCGCTCGATCCTCGAGTCGCGCACCACCACGCGCTTCAAACCGTTCCAGATGTAGACCAGCGTGTTGTCCCGATCCGGAGGCCCCATCCCGCGATAGACGACCCCGCTCTTCATCGTCACGGAATCGCCCCGACAAACCATCACCGCCGCCGCCAGAATGCAAAGAGCGACCAGCGTGTTTCTCGAGAAGTGATGCCCGGCTTCGCGACCGCTCGCCATGCTCGCCTCCCTCTCGTTCGCCCCTCGCCCGCACCATCCGTGCAACCGATCCTCCGAAAACAGACGTCCAGTCACGTCACGACCGTCCTGACCTTCCCGGATCGCCTCATCGGAACGGATGAGCGAGACGATTGTCTCATGCGGGCCAGAGTTCATTTTGACAGCCCGTCCGGACAGGTCAAGTCACGGCCTCACGACTTCCTGGCTCCGAGCTCAAGACGCATGAATTCGCGGACCTGCCCCGCGATCGCCAGCTCGGTCGGAAGTCGCTCCATCGAGCTGGCGCCGTAGAACCCGTCAATCGCCGGTGTACGCTTCATGACATACTGAGCATCCTCAGGCGTTGCAATCGGCCCTCCGTGGCAAAGCGCGAGCACGTCGCCGCGCACTTTCTTGGCGGCCTCGGCAATCGCCGTCACCTCGCGCACGCAGTCATCAAGCGTTTTGGCCGTCACCGCCCCGATCGAGCCCGTCGTGGTCAGCCCCATGTGAGCCACAACCAGGTCGGCGCCCGCTTGCGCGAGCAACCGGGCCTGCCCCGGGTCGAACGCATACGGCGTGGTCAAGAGATCAAGCTCGTGCGCCGCCGCGATGCAATCAATCTCGTGCGAAAACCCCATCCCGGTTTCCTCAAGATTGACGCGCAGCACACCGTCGATGAGCCCTACCGTCGGGAAGTTCTGAATGCCCGCGAATCCCATATCTTTGAGCTCACGCAGAAACCGATCCCGCAACAGAAACGGGTCGGTCGCGCATACGCCGGCAAGCACCGGAGTAACCTTCACGGCCGTCAGCACCTCGTGGGCCATTTCCTTGACGATCGCGTTGGCATTTCCATAAGGCATCAACCCGGCGAGCGATCCCCGTCCGGCCATGCGAAATCGGCCCGAGTTATAGATGACGATGAGATCGATGCCGCCGGCCTCCTCGCACTTGGCGCTGATGCCGGTCCCCGCCCCACCGCCGACGATCGGCAATCCAGCGGCAACCTTCTTGCGAAAACGCTCCACGATGGCAAGACGCGACTCACGCATCCCATAAACTCCCCGACAAGTAGGTCAGGCTTCAGCCTGACGTTCAAGTAGGTCAGGCTTCAGCCTGACGTTCAAGTAGGTCAGGCTTCAGCCTGACGTTCAAGTAGGTCAGGCTTCAGCCTGACGTTCAAGTAGGTCAGGCTTCAGCCTGACGTTAAAGTAGGTCAGGCTTCAGCCTGACGTTAAAGTAGGTCAGGCTTCAGCCTGACGTTCAAGTAGGTCAGGCTTCAGCCTGACGTTCAAGTAGGTCAGGCTTCAGCCTGACGTTCAAGTAGGTCAGGCTTCAGCCTGACGTTCAAGTAGGTCAGGCTTCAGCCTGACGTTCAAGTAGGTCAGGCTTCAGCCTGACGTTCAAGTAGGTCAGGCTTCAGCCTGACGTTCAAGTAGGTCAGGCTTCAGCCTGACGTTCAAGTAGGTCAGGCTTCAGCCTGACGTTCAAGTAGGTCAGGCTTCAGCCTGACGTTCAAGTAGGTCAGGCTTCAGCCTGACGTTCAAGTAGGTCAGGCTTCAGCCTGACGTTCAAGTAGGTCAGGCTTCAGCCTGACGTTCAAGTAGGTCAGGCTTCAGCCTGACGTTCAAGTAGGTCAGGCTTCAGCCTGACGTTCAAGTAGGTCAGGCTTCAGCCTGACGTTCAAGTAGGTCAGGCTTCAGCCTGACGTTCAAGTAGGTCAGGCTTCAGCCTGACTCCCGTTCTTCACCGTCGCCCTTCCCAAGCAATTTTTTCTGCGATCGGCGCGAGTGCCGTTTGACGATCTTCTGCTACCGATCGCTCGAGACGAAGCCCAGAAAACCCTCCACGAGCGCCTGAGCAAACGCCGGCTCATTGATGTGATAGGGAAGCCGCACGATCGACCGCCCTGGTGCCGCGGCAACGCCCGATTCCAGCTCATCAAAAAGCGCCGCATCGGCCTCCGGGTCGAAGAAAGCCTGCCCCGGCGCATCGAGTGCGGACACCCCCTTCTCGGGAATCAGCACCTGGAAGGGCGCCGTCGCGCGGTTGAGCTTGGCGGCGATCCACCGCGCGAATCGTCGATTCTCATCGGGCGTCGTGCGCATGAGCGTAACCTGTGCGTTATGCACGTGCAGCTTCCGCTGCCGGAATCGCTCAGGCACCGTTTCGATCGCGCCGAAGTTGACCATGTCGAGCGCACCGAGCGAGAGCACATAGGGAATCTTGGCCTCGAGAATCGCATCGAACCGCGCCGGCCCGCAAGCCAGCACACCCCCGACGACTTCGTCGGCGACCTCGGTGGTGGTGACATCGAGCACCCCGGTGATCAGCCCCGCCTCGACGAGCTTCTCCATCGCCTGGCCGCCAGTCCCCGTGGCGTGGAACACCAGGCAGTCGAAGCCATGCCCTTCGAGCGATTGGCGCACCGCGGTGACACACGGCGTGGTCACGCCGAACATCGTCATCCCCAGAGTAGGCTTGCCCTCCTCAGTCGCCGCCGGAGCAAGGACCATGCCCGCCATCGCGGCCGCCGCGTTGCCCAGCACGGCCGAGAGACCGAATTGAGCCCGGAAACATCGACGACCGAGTACATCATGGTGATGTCGCTCGAGGCCGACGTAAGGGGCGGTGTTCCCGCTGGCAACGGTCGAGACCATGACCTTCGGCAAACCGATGGGCAGCGCCCTCATCGCCGGCGTGATAAGCGCGGTGCCCCCGCTCCCGCCGATTCCAATCACGCCGGAGACCCGCCCCGAATCATGCTCGCGCTTCAAGAAGCGGACGAGCGCCTGGCTCATCGCCGTGATCGCCGGCGACCGATCGCCTGGCGCCATCGCCACGGCGCGGCCCTCGGCCGAGGGATCGCGCGCCGGCGACCGTGGCGGCATCAACATCGGGAACGACGCACGGTGGGCACTGCACTCCCACGTCGACGATGGTGACGGAAACTCCCGCCGCGCGCAGCCGCTCGGCGACGAAGGCCAGCTCGTGTCCCTTCGAATCCAGCGTCGCAACCGCATAAACCGACTTTGCCATGAAGACCCCTCGCATCAAGGGCGAAGCCTAACACACACGCGTTGCACGAGCCAGAACAGACAAAGTCGCCTTTCGCTCCGCGAAAGTGTGTCCGATCCATAGTCTGTCCGTTCGATCGTCCCGCGCCGAAAGCCTGGACCGGCTTGCGGACTCGTCTTTCACCGCTCGGAAATCCGTTCGCCGTGGCACTCCCCGGGTGCGCGCCAAACGGCGAACGCCAAACCCTGCGCAACCGCAAGGGCAATATGGGTTTTCGTACGCCCAAGAGGTTCTTCGTTCATTGCACTTTCTTGCACTTTCTTGCACTTCCCTAGAGAAATTTCCCACTCTTCCTTGCGGTCCTCAGCCCGGGGCCAACGCTGTTGGCCTGCGCGCAGGGAAGGACAATGAAACGACATGTTCGCGACCTGACGATCAAAGGTTGAAAACTCGCCGATCGAGGGAGAACAGAAATCGGGCATCCGACGACGAATACCCTCTCTACAACAATGATCAGCAAGAACCGCGATCCAGTTGCCAAAAGAAAAAAGAACTCTTCCGTTCCGAGTGCACATTCGGGGGAGGGGCGCCGCAGCAGCCAGCGGAGGGCCCGCCTTTAGCTTGGCCGAAGGGAGGCTCGTGCACACGGGCAGCCGCGCCGATCTCCGCCTGAGTCGTGCTCTTCCCCGTGCTAATGCTCGTGTCCTGATCCCGGCCACCCGCCACGCACCTCTCGCCACCCGTCCCGAGTTCGGGCGTGGTTCAATAGCGGGTAACAGTCCTGGACGCCGCTGGTGTGGAACCGTCCCGCCGGCCTCTTCGTAGGGTGGGTGTAACCCACCATCCCATATCATATTACGACTCGTGGCTCGCACGCACCCTACGAGCTGCCGCCCATTAACGGTGTTACCTTACCGTCGCGTCCGATGAACCACGCCCGAGTTCGTTTTGTATACTTGACGATGGCCGTTCGCCTGTAAGCACTAAGGAACAGGCCGGAAATAAGTTCCCGATTTTAAAGCTGGCGACAGTTCGGCGCGGGTCTCCGACCCCGCCGTCCGCCTGACCGAAGGTCTCCCGCCCTTGCGGATCCGGTCGCGAGAATTCGAGGAGATTATTCTCGACCCATTCCTAAGGGACCGACGCGATCATTGTAGACCAACCGTCCGCCTGAGAGAGGGCTGTCGTCAATGTGCCGGAAAACTCCCATCGCAATCGAATCCCATTTCCCGGCCTGTAAGGCCAAAACAAATCAGCCCAGGGCATCGCCCTGGGGGTTCAAATCGCCGGAAAGTCCCCATCGCAATCGAATCCCATTTCCCGGCCTGTAAGGCCAAAACAAATCAGCCCAGGGCATCGCCCTGGGGGTTCAAATCGCCGGAAAGTCCCCATCGCAATCGAATCCCATTTCCCGGCCTGTAAGGCCAAAACAAATCAGCCCAGGGCATCGCCCTGGGGGTTCAAATCGCCGGAAAACTCCCATCGCAATCGAATCCCATTTCCCGGCCTGTAAGACCAAAACAAATCAGCCCAGGGCATCGCCCTGGGGGTCCTCGTATTCCCGATCCCACTCCTCCGCCCACCGTCCTGATTTCGACCCTCCGCCCCGCTCGGGTTCGTTCGCGAATTCCGTCCACGTTGTCAAGTGCCAGTTCGTTTTCGTTTTCTGATCCAATCATAACTCCAGTCTCATCTTATGCATTTCCAGCCACCTGATCCGCTCGGGTTCGTTCGTCGCATTTTCGCCTTCTGAGCGCCGCGAGGGGCACTTCTGATATGCCCGATCGCGATAGCCCTCGTTGACCGCAACGAATTGTGCATTTGCATGAATCTCTCAATGCGGTTCCGACGATCAACTGACAACTGACACTTCCTCCCACAAAGCATGATCTACAGAAACCCCGATCCAGTTGCCAAAAGAAAAAAGAATTCGTCCGTTTCGAGTGCACAATCGGGGGGGCGCCCAGCAGCGGGCGGAGGGCTCGCTCTGAGCTTGGTCGATGGGGGCCGGTGCACACACGCAGCCACGCCGATCTCCGTCCTTCCGCCAGTCCTCCGTCCTCCGTCCTCCGCCCTCCGTCCTTATTCTCATCCTCCGCCCTCCCCTCTGATTTCCGTCCCCCGTCCTCGGTCCTCATTCCCGCCCTCCGTCCCGATTGATTGCGAGCGGAGTTCTCGCGATGAACTTTTGCCACGTTGGACTCAATCAAACTCGAAAACCAGATCGACGATCTTGGCAGTCGCATGGGCCAGCCGCTCAGAGCGACAGTGGGTGTGGCCGACGAATGATGTAAAGAATCGGCCTGATCAGCACCATAGTTTTCCAAGGCGGTTGTCTCGGGACTCGCCCTAGCTGTCAACCTCCTGCTATGCTTCACTGCTGATACTTTTCGACGTGGGCCGGGTTCGTAGCAGCACGAGCTTTTAGTATTTTCCCCTTCGGACCATGGATTTCGTTAATCCTCAGCACCATCAATTCCTCTTGCGACTTTCCTTCCGTGGGGAAATGCTCGTCGACAAGCGCCTGGCAGCGATCCAGAATCTTGGCCGTTTTCGGCGCACCGATCCTCTTGAGCGCCTGGCTGGCGTAGACATACGACTCCCGCCGTCCATTCGCCAGGAACTGAAGGTATCCCCCGTTGAAGATATTCGATGTCGCTCGTTCAAGCGCCACCAGCTCGCGTTGCCAGACCTCAGTGAGCGACTCCAGTTGATAGTCGCTCGCTTCTTCAATCCCGTAGGCGTATTCGTACCATTCCATAAGATGCCCCCGTATCTCAACGCACGAACTCACCAGCCCCATGAATCAACCAAGCCCCTGACTTGTTATCATTTAAGTTTTCGTCCAGCCATGCGCCGATCTCTGCCGCGTGTCCGATCTCTGCGAAGACCCTTGTGCCACGCTTTGACGAAACGCTCAACACGCGCGTCGTTCGATCCATCGGTAGTAGTCGAACATGAAGTAGCTATCCTGAGCCGAATCGACAACTTCGTCCAGAAATTTCGAGAACGAGGAGGCTATCGGGACGAACGGCTCAGTTTTCGGCGTTTCCGCAAATACTACCCGGGCGACTTCTCCGTTCGGCTTGAGGAGCACAGAGTCGCCTGTTCGGTGCTGGTAGACAAACGGAACTGGGGCCCATTGGCGGTCGCGATCGAATTCTTCGATCTCCTCGTCCCAACCGAGCGCCTCGAACGGAGCCCACTCTTCGGGCCGATGAATAGACTCTGCCCCCACCCTGCCTCGGTCGTCACTTATGAGACCCACTTGAATCTCTCGGGACTTCGTTCGTCTTTCCAGCCGTCGTAAATAGCACCCAGCCTGCACGCCGATCAGCAAGGCGATGAAAAATCCTCCAACCGAAAGCGGCGCGGCGCTAACTCTAGGCTCGATTCCACTCGCGGGCAAATTGCTGGTGAGCGCGCGAATTGGTGCGACGACGTCTCGGACAAGTCGCATTGTCTGAATGAGATCTCGACCCGTTGACTCTAGTTCAGTCGCTTTCGATTCTACGCGCGCGTAGAGCCCGAGGAGGTCGTCTTTCGTGTTGCCTTCGCTCGACATACGTGAATGGTCGCCGTTAGCCGTGGTAATTCGTTGGTATTGTGCGTGTGTTACGGGAGACGCGCTCGGGCTTTCTGTCGATCCGGCGCTGAGATACCCATGGGTGATGGGCTGACGCGGGCAGCAACCGATGTCGGATCAAGCGTGCAAACCCTGTCCCCGGTGATCCGTGGGCGGTGCCGGGAAGGCCTTCCGAGCGAGAGGGACAAGACCGCGTCTACGAGTGGCCCTCGGTCGTGCCAGCCGGGGGTCTTTCGTTGGACTCGGTTTTCGGAGTCGGTTCAAATCCAGTCGCCCCGAGTAGGAAACGAATGATCGCGCCATTGGCAATACTCATTGATTGGTCAGCTCTTCAGTTGGCATACGTCGTCGCTCCCCTGAGACACGCGCCCGAGTCAAAATGGAGATTGGCCGAAGCGCTCGAATTTCTGAATGGGCCGGACTTTTTTCCCGCCGCAAGCGACCCGGCGCAGATTGAATTTGATGGGCCGCGGCATTTCAGATTTCCCACGCCGCGCCCGAGTGAAGACGAGGAGAACAACATCGTTTATGGCCGGCTCTATCGGTGCGCGGAACGCTCGCGGGAACGACCGGTGATCATTCTCTTGGATGGCAGTCCTCCCTTCGGTTATCACACCGTGCTACCATGGATTGCCCGCCGGTTTAATCGGGCAGGATTCAATGCGGCCCTACCCGTCGCTCCCTACCAGCTACAGCGCCGTCCGCGCCGACCCATTGAAGAGAATTGTTTGGAGTTCGCGCGGGCTATGGCGCAGAACGTCGCCGAGATTCGCGCGCTGACCGGCTGGCTGCTTGATGCAGGTTGCCCATCCGTCGCGCTCCTGGGTGTTTCGTATGGCGGATGGCTCGCGGGATTAACTGCGTGCAGCGACACACGCATCGCCTGTGCCGTTCTGACTGTGCCCGGTGTGCGCACGAGGTGCTCCCAACCGGTCGTCTGGCGGCGGGTTCGGCAAGCGCTTCAGGCTCTGAGGCCGGCACACGAAGCGATGGATACGACCCGGTTGAATCTGATTTTGTCCACGCCAGTCATCCCGAAAGAAAATATTTTGTTGATTGAAGGAATCCATGATTTGTTCGCGGAGAGGCAACCGATCGAGGAGCTTTGGCAAAAGTGGCAGCAGCCGGAAATCTGGCGATTGCCTCACGGCCACGTTAGTGCGCAGTTCGTGCCGGGATTGATGGGGCGCGTGCTTGACTGGATGGCGCCGAGGTTGGAAGCCGGTTGAAAAAACAACGCATGATTGCGCCTCTGGCACAATTCATTGACTGGTGTGTCCTTCATGGAGCGCGCACAAACGCGCCGTTCCATTTCGCTGGAACGGCGGTGTTCAAGTTGAGCGGAACGATTCTGGGATGCGACCAGCGGCGATTGTCTCAAGGTGTTTCAGGGAACGGGAGACGTTTCGGCCAGCACCGCGGGTGACTAGCGCTTTCCGTGGCGAGCGGTACAGCGCGGCCTCGATACCGTCGCCGAATCGTCCCAGGATGGTTGGCCGTTGACATGGCTTCCCGCGCAGTCCTCGGCTTGGGGGTCCTTGGCTACTGCTCTTCCTTCGGGGGGAACTTGGGTCATGCCTGTGGGCAAGTATTTGTGTAGCTTCGTGCTTGAAAGCAAGCCCGGGCACTGACCGCAACGCACGCGTCGTCAACATCGGTGTTTTCGCATTGTGGCCGCGTGGGGCTGCCGTTGCGAGCACTGTTCCCAATTTGTTCCCAATCAGGCCGCGTTTTCGGAGAGGGAGTGGGGGTCATCGGTTGGGTACCGGCCGCAACTGAGAAGGTAATCCCGGCACTGAACCGCCGGGCTCTTGAAGCGTCCCTGCCAGCGGTGGCCCAAAAAAACATGCCGACGATGGCAGTGGTGCACATAGGCCCGAAGCCCTGCCATCATCGCCGAGACTTCGCGCGGTTGCGCAGTTTCACCAGCAGGTGAAAGTGGTTGGGCATCAGGCAAATTGGTCCTTACGGCTTCGTTTAATTGCGTGGCAAACATTTCCATCGCCCGCGCGTTCGGATGAGCATCGGCCGGCGATACCCAGAGCGACGGGGGATCCTGCACAGTGATACCATCGAGAAGGTCGATCACGGGCACCCGCCCATCTCTCGCCACTCTCCGGATCAGGTCATTGACGTTCCGGAACTCATAAACTGCGCCGATCGAGTGCAATTCTGGAATGATCGCAATGCGCAGGTCAATTTGTTCTGCCCGGCAAGCAGCCATCAACTCTCTGACGGCACGCTGACATGCCATCCAACCCGGTGCTCCGTCCTGGTAAAGACTGCGGTAGTAGTCCCTATAGCTCGCGCAAGTGCAGCTCTCGGAGCATCCCATCCCAGAACGAACTCACGAAGACGTACAGACACGATTGTTGCGCCAGCCAACTTGTTTCCTGCCGCGGCGTCGGCTCGGCATCGTTGATGAAAAACGCGAGGATGACCATGTCGGGCTTGTACAATCGACCGCGCTCCATGAAATAGGCAACCTCTTGAGCGGTGTTGTAGTTGCCCACGCCGGCGTTGATCACCTCGACGTGCTTGGGCCATCCCGGAGGGGGCCTCTCGTTCAACTTGTTCTCGAGAAGTTTGGCGAAGGTCTTCTCTTGCCGCACTCCCCAGCCGAACGTAGTCGAATCGCCGAGAACAAGGACGCGGAAAGTATCTGCGGGCTTCGCGATGCCGAATTCGCGGTCACGGAGCCCGGTCGAGTTGATCTTGACCGGTACACCCATCAAGAGAGCTTCCCGGTCGGGCGTGTGCTCGTGCCCCATCTCCGGGTTGGTGCTCGGTCTCTTCAGGGTCTTGGCGTACTTCCACATCTCGATCCCGAAGTGCATCCCGTTTCGGTTGTAGATGACGCGCGTCATCATCTCGAAGCCCAAGAGACCAACCGAGACAACCACCGCAAGCAGAATGACCCGCGTCAAGATGAGTTTGCCGGCGCCTGGCGGTCGGCGGACCGGCGCCGCGCCCGCTTGGTCAATTCCCGGCCGGTGACGTCTCGAACCTTTTGAGCTGGAACCGCACCTGAGGTGCTGGCATCAACCTGCAAACTGCCGATCGTTGGCTCACCGGAAGGCGCGGGCCTGGTTTCGGATGCGGCTTCTTGCATGCGATTCTCTCCGGTATTCTCGGTCCAGCCGTTCTGGCGCTCCGGCTTCTCGTCATCGCACCATCTTCACGCCGACAATCGCCGCGCGCGGCTCGGCGTCAAAAAAGCGTATAGATGAAAGGCGCCACGCCAGTTCCCGACAGGACCACCATCAGCCCGAATACGAGGAGCATCGCAACGAGCGGTAGGAGCCAATATTTCTTGTTCCACCGAAGGAACTCCCAGAATTCCACCGGCACGTTGTCAGAAGTATGGGACGAGGCGGCCCTTTCAAAGTCGCTCGTGGATTGCTCGGTCATCTTGAGGCGCTCCTGGAGTTTAGAACGGGCGAAGATGGCTGGACTGGTTGGTGAACGGGCTGTTCAGCGACCAGTGAGTTTCCGCTATCGGCCAACGCCCGCCATAGCGAGTATCACGTACCACGATGAGCCAAAGTTGTCGACCTCTTCTGCCCGCGCGGATTGGCCCTCGAGAAAAACCTGCAAGTGATATCCCACCCAGTCTCCTATCCAGTCTACCGAATCCGGTCATTTTGTCAGTTTGACCTCGTTAATCCGCAGACTGCTCTGGTCACGGTTCGGGGCGTTGCTAGAGTGGGTCGGCGAATCTCCGGCCGCGAGGCGGGTCGCGGTTGGGAGACGAGCGGGCCGCGCGGGACCCGGCATCGGACCATCAATCGCCGTCCCGTGGCTGGAGGCGTCGTCGTCGCAGGTGGACGCACGGTAGGGCTTGATGGGTCTCGGCCCAGTAGGGCGATACGGGACCATATCAGCCAGAGAAGGACGGCCCGGATCATGAAGCGTTTCCTGACGGCGAGAAGGGTTCGGCGATTGAAAGTCGAGGCTGCGATTGTCCTGATCGCGGCCGTTTCGCTGGGGATCCATGGCCGTCTGGCCTCGTCGCCCCCCGCCTGGTGGCTACTGCAAGCCGGCGTCTTCGCCGTGTGGTTATTCCTTGCCTTGTTCGGCTCGGCTGTCGCGATGGCGCCGATCTTGATAATCGGTCCGGCGATCTGGATATCCTGGCGACGCCGGAGTGGGCGGGCGACCGGGCGAACCGCAATTGCGGCGCTGGCTCTGGGCCTCTCCTGTCTGGTCGGCGCCGCCCTCTTCGAAACGTGCGCCACCCTCAATTGGATGTATAAGCAGCGACTCCCCTGGCTGCCGGAATGGCCGGTTTCCATCGCCTCGCGACAGGCCGATGCCTCGGGGAATGAACCTGGGCCGGCGGATCGCGGCAGGCCCTCCCTCCTCGCCGAGCAAGGTCGTGTCGAACGGATCCTCGGCGATCCTGCGGCCGAGACCTATCTGGTCGTCATCGGTGAATCGAGTGGCCGCGGCGAGCCGTACCATCCCTGGCTGTCTGTCGGTCAAATCGTGGGATGGCAGCTTGAGCGGCTCTTCCCATCTCGGCGGTTCAAAGTGGACGTCCTCGCCAGGCCGGGCCTTACCCTGAGGGATGCCCTGGAACGGCTCCGATCGCTGCGACGCCGACCGGATGGCATCCTGTTGTATTCGGGGCACAATGAGTTCTATTGCCGATATTCCTGGGCGCGTAGTGCGCCGACTGATCGGGGGAGCGATGAGGTCTGGAGCGATGGAGTATTACGCCGGTTGACGCGTTGTTCCTCCGCCTTCTGGCTGTTCGACCAGGCGAAAGAGCGGCAGTTGCGCTCGATCGGGCCGCCGCGGAAGATCACGCGGCCCTTCTTGGACGTCCCCGTCTGTAGCCCGGATGAATACGCCCGAATCGTCTCGGACTTCCGCCGCTTGCTCGATTATTTCGCCACGTATTGCGACCGAATCGGGGCACTGCCGATGGCGGTGATTCCCCCGGCCAACGAAGCGGGTTATCCGCCGATCCGGTCGAGTCTCGGCGCGGGGACGGGCGAAGCGGACCGAGGGGCTTTCGTCCGGGATTTCCAGTCCGCCCGGGCCCTGGAGGCGACTGACCCAGAAGGGGCCATCGTAGCCTATCGCGCCCTGGTCGATCGGCAGCCGGGTTTCGCCGAAACGCACTTTCGCCTGGCGAAGATGCTGGAATGCTGCGGAGAGTTTCGCGAGGCGAACACCCATTACATTCTGGCACGCGACCTGGACGGGCTGCCCGTCCGTTGTCCGTCGTCTCTCCAGGAAATCTTCCGCGAGGTCGCTGCGCGTCATCCGTCGCTCGTGCTCGTCGATGGTCCTCGGGTCCTCCGCGCTAAGAGCCGCCACGGCATCGTGAGCGACGAACTGATCCAGGACGGGACGCATCCCACGCTCGTCGGCCACGTGGCGATCGCTCAGGATCTGCTCGATCAATTGGTCCGGCGAAGGGCGCTCCCGGAGATTGCGCGGTTCGGTGCGGCGACGATCGATGCGGCGGAGTGCGCGGCGCATTTCGGCATCGATGCCTCGCGCTGGGCTCTCGTATGCCGGTGCGCCGCCGGTTTCTATGAGCGCACTGCTTACGCCCATCACGACCCGACCGAGTGCGTGGCCAAGGCGCGGCGATACGCGCAGGCCGCGCTTGCGATCCAGTCGGGCATAGCGCCGGAAGACACCCATCTGCCGGGTGTTGGCATCGAAAGCATCAACGCAAGCAACAACTAACGGTGTCCAGTCGCTCCGACTATGTTGCAGTGGCAGTGCATTCACATTGCGTTGAAGTTGTACACTTAATCTGGCAATTCTATCGTTACTGCCGCGCAAGAATTGTTCGGCGCTGTCGTAGCGCCGGGACAGCACGCGGCGTGCCGAATCACGGCACGTGACTCCCGAGCCGCACCCGCCGAGCAATATGGAGCCAGATGCGCCCCTCACCTTGGAAACGACGGCTCGTAACCACGGTCCGGTGGTCGCTGCTGGTTGACGCGCTGGTGTCAGCGCTGGCGGCGCTGCTGACAACCTTTCCGTGGCCGGTCTGGACGCAGGCAATGGGCACGGAGGCGTGGCCGGTCGGGGTTGTGGTGCCGGAGATCGCGCTGTGGCTCGTACCGCTGCCGGTCTGTTTTGCGGCCGCGGCGCTGTGGCTCGGTCTGCGCAGGGGCCGTTGGCTCACCGGGGTCACGGTCGCGCTGTGCGCGGCCGCGGTGATCCTGTTGTGTAAACCGGCTGTGCAGGCGTGGCGGCTGGGGCGGACGCTGGACGCGACACTGGATGCTGCATTCGGCGCGCTGCCGGTGGTGCCGCCGTGTCCACCGTTTTCGCTGGCCGCCACAGTGGTGCCGCGCATCCTGCGCCGCTCGCCATCGAGACGATGCAGTATACCGACGGGCTGCTGCTGGACTTCTACCGCCCCCCCGGCGCCGCCGGCCACTCACCGCGGACGTGTGTGGTTGTGATTCACGGCGGGAGCTGGGTGCACGGGAACCGGCTGGACGACGGCACCAAGCGCTGGCTCAACGACTGGCTCGCGGGGCTCGGATACGCGGTGGCGTCGATCGATTACCGGCTCTCGCCGCAGTTCAAATGGCCGGCGCAGCGCGATGACCTTCTCGCGGCCGTCAGGTTCCTACGGGAGCACGCGGCCGCCCTGGGCATCGACCCCGACCGGCTCGTGCTGGTCGGCCGCTCGGCGGGCGCGCAGATGGCGACCGCCGCCGCGTACGCCGAGGTGATTCCCGGCGTCCGCGGCATCGTGGACATCTACGGGCCGACCGACTTCGACCTGACGTGGGATGCGGCCACGCGCCCGCGGAGCCTCGATCACCGCTACAACCTCGAAATATTCCTCGGCGGCAGCGTGGAGACGGCGCGCGCCGCCTACCAGAGCGCGAGCGGCGCCATGCTCGTCACCCCGCGCGCGCCGCCGACCCTGATCCTCCACGGCGGGCTGGACATCAACGTGTTCCCGGAGCAGGCGGAGCTCCTGGACCGGAACCTCGCCGCGGCCGGCGTGCCGCACGCGCTGGTGTCGCTGCCGTGGGCCGGCCACGCGTTCGACCTGGTCCACTTCGACACGCCCGTGGCGCAGATCGGAAGGTATGCGATCGTGCGCTTCCTGGCGAGCGTCACGCGATGATCGTGCGACCGGCAATGAGCGGAGCGGCCGCATAACCCGCCAACGCAGCGGACCGAGCCGGCGGATAAGCTTCTTGTGGTTCGAGGGCCGGCGCGGCGCCGGCGCGGCCACTGAGATGGGGGCCGGTGGTGGTCGCTTGGCCGCGTTGCACAAAAGCCGAAGCCACACGCTTGACGAATCTGGAAGCATCCGGCAACTTGTGACGCAAGACTATCGCGCGGACGTGGCTCTATCGTTCATGCACTTCCGCAGTCCGGCCTCTCAGCCCCGGATACCAGCGATGGAGAGGACCATGCCGAAACAAAGACGCCCAGGATCCAACAAGATGTCGCCCGCAATGACATTCATGAACCTGACTGCCGGGAAATGGGTGAGCCAGGCGATTGCCGTCAGTGCCGAACTCGGCATTGCCGATCTTCTGAAGGAGGGCACCAAGACCGCGGCCCAGATCGCGCGGTCGGCAAATGCGTCGGAAGATGGTGTGTATCGATTGCTCCGTGCTTTGGCCAGCGTTGGGCTCTTCGCTGAGACCAAAAATCGGGCATTTCGCATTACTCCGCTCGGCAAGCTACTTTGCACCGACGCGCCGCACGCACTCGGGGACTATGCGCGATTCGTAGGGCACGATAGCACTTGGCGCCCGGTGGGAGAGCTTGGCCACAGCGTCCTTACCGGTGAGCCAGCTTTTGATCGCGTCTTCTCCATGCCGATCTTCGAGTACTTCGGGAAGATGCCAGAAGCTGCCGCCGTGTTCGACGCGGCGATGACGGCGATCAGCACCTGGGAGTCCGAGGCTGTGGTCGCGGCGTACGACTTTTCGGGGATCGGCACGCTGGTCGATGTTGCCGGGGGCACGGCCTCATGATCAAGACCATTCTCAAAGCGAATAGAAAGCTGCGCGGCATACTCTTCGACCTTCCGCACGTGACGGCCGGTGCCGCGAAGCTACTCCAGAACGGAGCCGTCGCCAGTCGTTGCCAGGTCGTCAGCGGCGACTTCTTTACGTCCGTTCCCGAGGGAGGCGACGCCTATATCCTGAAGCACGTCATACACGACTGGGACGACCAGCGAGCAATTCAAATCCTCCGAAATTGCCGCAATGCGATGCGGCGCGGAGGGAAAGTGCTCATCGTTGACTCTGTAATTCCGTCCGGTAACGCGGCGCACTTCGGTAAACTCCTGGATCTCGAGATGCTGGCGCTCACACCGCGTGGCCGAGAGCGGACCCAAGCGGAGTTCCGGGATTTGCTGAAGCGATCCGGGTTCAAACTCAATCGCGTTATCCCGACTGAAATCCACCTGTCGTTGGTCGAAGGCGCGAGGACATGAGAAGTCGGTCCTGGAGGCGCGGCGATGCTGAAGCTGCCTCCGACCGTCCGCTTCCCGCTGGCGCGGGAACCACTCACCGAGTTGCTGCCGGTACGCCTGGTTAGAGGCGCAGTCTTGGCGCGACGCCAAGCGGCTTCGTAAAACGTGAAATCAACGCGATGGCTCGAATCCTCGAACGCGGTTATCCTCCTACCAAGACCCTGGCAGTGCTGGCGGACGCAACCAGCAAGGGCCTGCGAGCATCAAGGCAGGGATGACGAGGTTCTATTAGAAGGTAATCGACCTTGATCTCAACACGCGATCTGTCGGAGTTGCCAACCATCATGCGCTCAAAAAGCGTCTCCAGCAAATGGCCGCTCTTGACGCCGTGTTCAGCGCCATACGGAACGGGCAGCACGAGTTCCACCCAAACTGGGACCGGTCGCAACAGATGGGTGCAATCAAGAATGGGTCCGGGACGAACTCTTCGCCCACTTCACGCCGGCCGGTTGCTTCATAAAAGGTTTTGCTCACGAGTCCGTGATGACGCCTTTCCGCACAACTCCGCCAACATTTTGGCCGGGCCTGTTTTCCAGTGTCCCGAGTGATTTGAGCGACTCGCTGAACGAACCGGCATTCGACATTCCTGCCACGACGTTTGTGGTTTGGCGTTGCGCCAACGACCGCGAATGGCATACCGACGAAATCGAGTTTCCGAGCCACTATGATGGCGACGGGTCGCAAGACCTTCTTGCAGAACTCATCGTGTCAGCATCCGATTATGCGGAATGGCTTGAGGAGAACTATGAACTTGAGTATTGACGCTGGTATCGTCGCCAGCGTCTTCGCCAATCATCCGCTTACCAACACCCAACTTCGCACACTTAATGCATCTGGAACGCTGGCGGAAATGAGCCTGCGCTGTTCAAGTAGACTGGATACGCGGCTAGTTTGACCTGTCGAACGGGCCAGAGATCGAGCATGCGTTCGCGCTTCCGCGTGCGCGAAGTCGCCGTTCGACTGAAAGCCAACACCTCGCCAACCTCGCCGGATGCCATGTCCGTTAAAAAGCGATTGCCGCGCAGTCGATGATCGGCTCTTGTCCGTCCTGGCTGATGCGGTACATGGCGGTGCCCTCCTCGAGGGACGTTGCAGCGGCGGGTTCGTGCCTCTGCAGGGATACCTCAGCCGGCTCCGTCGTGTCGCCCCGCTCGCTCGACAAGCACGCCGAAATCCGTAATCAAGCACGCGATTTCACTATCTACTTGTGTATCCCCAATATGACGAATAAAGTCCATCTCCGAAGCCAGACGAAAAGATGATGAAATTAGCATCGCTCTTTGGATCAAGGTCGATGGCGGACCACTGACGCAGGCGACGACCGTTTGCGCCCTCCGACGATAGCCGCTCGAAAAGCTTCGCGTTGACGTCAATGTCAGCCCACATTCGCAGTTCGGGACTATCCCTCTTCATCTTGCTGGCCATGTAGTCCATGAAAAGATCATAATCACTCCGGCTGCGCCGTTTATACAATGTTTTGGCCGTGGCCAGATCCATAAAGCTGCTCGTGCCCGAGTCAACGCCGTGGCCAAATACTTGACCAGGCTTCAAAGTGCGAACGTCTTCTCCGCCGCGTGTCGCCATCTCAAACCGTATCGGGGATGCCGGCTTCACCGTCAGGGCTGCTAAGGCGATGAATTGCTCACCATTGAGACGATGGGCGATACTGATCCGCACCGGGTACCGGCCGGGCGGGATTGCTTGCTTGAAGGAAACCGGCTTGCTCCAAAGACAACCTGGGTCACACGCGACAACGAAGCCCGTCGGTATGGAAAGCTCGCCGATCGTCCTGACTTCAACGGCAACCTCGCCGAAAGACGTTTCCAGCCGTTTACCGTCCTCCATCCCAGCAATGATGCGATTTGCTTCCATACCGACGCTCGCCTCCGACGCTTCAAGGTAGCCTGGTACTCCGCCTCGCTCTCGGGTCCGAAATCCCACAGGACTTGGCGGCCGCGGAATAGCGAACCAGCCCGCTGAGCATCGCCGATGTTCATACCCGAGACGCACAGATTGCGGGGACGGAAACCCGAACGCGATCGATTTGCTCAGAAGCCTGAGCAGCGGATTGCCGTCAAAACTCATAGAGTCCCGGTGTCTGGTTCCGGAGCGGTCGAACGACATTGGCGACCCCGCCTTGGCGCGCCGGCCTGATCGACCGAGGCTGTCCCGCTTCGATCGTCAATTCGAGACGGTGTGCCTGGAACCACTGTCCCCTGAACCTCAGCTTCGATACTTACCGGCGGGAGTTCGATATTGTCTCCCCGGACCCCGCGCGCAGCCGCGCTTGGCTGCTATTCCTTCGCGACCGGACCGGCTGGCTTCAATCTCGCCGAGACGATATTGCCGGGTGCAGGAAACAAGCGTCCATCCGGCATCTTGTAGACAGAATAGATTCCATAATAGTAGACCTCATCCCGACCTACGTTTCGGTCGAGGGCGTGATCGAGCCCGGACGCGACACGGTCGCCGTCGCGCGGGTTTTTGGGAGGCGAACCCTGTTTGCGGACGAGGCGGACTTCAAAGACTCCGCGCGGCGGCGTCCAAGCGAGCTCGACTTCATGCTCCCGAATCTCGACCCGCACGTCCTTCACATCTGCGAGGAACACGAGAGGGCCCAAAGAGACCGCCTTAACCGACTCGACGTGACCTCGTTTGGTGAGGATGGCGTAGGCGACCGTATCGCCGGGAGTGACTTGAGTGTCGTCGAATTCGGTGGTGCTTATCTCGGCGATGCGCGTACCATCGCCGGGGTGCTTGAACTCGCCGCCCCTCTTTCGAACCACCACGAATGTGAGCGCCCCCAGATCGTCTGGGGGCGGAGGTGTCCACACGAGGCGAATGCGGTCGCCCATGACCTGTGCATCGAGGGTACTGGGCGGGTCGGGGGGAGTGCGGTTCAGCCCGGCCAAGGCGTCGGGCAAGTCGACAGCGAGGGAAAGGATCCGACGATAGAGCGCGCGGGCAGCGGCGGGATCCGTGCGCTCCAGGCCGCGTGCTCTCGCCACAGCCGCCTCGGCCTGGGAGAGGCGCCGCGTGAGCTCGGCCCAGGCCGCTCGCAATTCCGGCGAGTCCGGTTCGACCAGTCTAGCCCATGCTTCCAAAGCCCCGCGCGCAGCGAACAGCTTGGCGCCAGCCCGTGCTGTCTCGTAGGCCAGTTTGAGGCGGGCGATGTCGGCCTCTCTCTGGCAATTCTTGGCGATGCCGGTGCTGGCGCCGGTCACCTGGCTTCCGGGCTGAGGCACGCGCGGGGAGGCGCCGGCGCCGGGCTGTGGGAAGAATCGTTCAACACCCTTGATGAGCCGGTCGACGTGATGGTGGAAGTCACGTCCCAGGTCGACGTCGATCGCATTGCGGTAAGCTAGCCGCGCAAGCGACGGAGGCAGGTCCGCCTCGCCGGGCATTGTGGTGCGATCGATCAAAATCGGGATCACAGGCAGATTGCGATTCAGCGCAGCCTCGACCTCGATCCGGACAGAATCTCTCGGGTCGTCGAGCCGCCGCGCAGCGCCGGCCGCCCCCGTCCAGTTGCGCCCGATCACGGCGAGCAGCACGCCGCACTGTTCCATCGCCGATGCGACGTGTTCCCTGAAGTCGACGCCGAAGGGAATCGAGTCCAGGTCAATGAAGACGGCTCCCTCGCCGAAGTGATCGCGCAGACGGTCGTAGATCCGCCCGGCCGCGCCGGCCGAATCCTGGCGCCGATAGGAGATAAAGATTTTGGCCATCGAGCGCAGGACCCATCGGCGCTGATACATCACTCCGCATGCCGCGGACCGATCTCCACGATAGCCGGGTCACCTTCGGCCAACAACAACGTGGGGCCTCGCTTCCGGCTGCTGGCCGGGCACTTCCGGACGGGATTGGTTACCCGTAGGCTTACGACTAAAGGTTTCACATCATCAGAGGATCCTCCTTCTCCGAGCTTCTTGGCGCAAGGTCAGACCTAGTTTTCAAGTTAATCCACAAGACACCCAAAGACGGAAGCACCGCGAATTAATGCCGCTGTTTCCGGTCAAAGACAATCGCAAGCCGAGTTTATCACCTAAAGGAACGCCCGAGGGCACCTCGCTGGCAAATTACCCGCTCTCGGTCGAACCGTACTTTCACGGACATTGTTAATCCGATAATTCATCAACCCAATCCTCCCCGACGCGGTCGTCTAACTCACCATCCGACCCTCCTCCGTTCCGTGCCGTCCTGCTGACCTTCCGCCTCCGGCCTGGACGAGGTAGCCTTCCCTGTTGCAAATGGAGGTTCCCATCGCAAAGGTAGCATTCTCCCTGTCCACTTCTGCGATTCTTCCGCAACCGCAGGCTAATGGCAACTCTTCAGAAGGAGGCGACACCATGCGAATGCGTCAACTCGGGACGACCGTTGCAACGCTCGCGGTCGGTGCCCTGCTTGGCTGGTTGGCGGCATCCGGCCAGCTTGATCTCGATCTGACCGCGAACGCTGACGGGCCGATCGCCAAGTCGGCAGCACAAGTCGCGCATGCCGACCCGACGACAGTTTCACTTGGCGGGGGTCAACCTGCCAACGACGGCAAGAGGCCGAATATCCTCGTCATCATGGGCGACGACATCGGGTGGTTTAACCCGAGTTGTTATCACAGCGGGATCATGGGCTACCAGACCCCGAACATCGACCGCATCGCTCGCGAGGGCGCGCGATTCACCGATTGGTACGGGCAGCAGAGCTGCACTGCGGGGCGGGCCGCATTCGTCACCGGCCAGTCGCCGATTCGTACCGGGCTGACCAAGGTCGGCCTGCCGGGTGCCGACATCGGATTGCAGCCGGAAGATCCGAGCGTCGCCGACTTCATGAAACACCTCGGCTATGCTACCGGTCAGTTCGGCAAGAATCACCTCGGCGACCTCAATAAGTTCCTGCCCACGGTCCACGGGTTCAATGAATTCTTCGGCAACCTCTATCACCTCAACGCTGAGGAAGAACCAGAGAGCCCCGACTATCCGAGGAACCCCGCGTTCAAGAAGAAATTCGGACCGCGCGGGGTCTTGCACTGCTGGGCTACCGACACCGACGACGCCACCGTCGATCCGCAGTTCGGCAAGGTCGGCAAGCAGAAGATCGAGAACACCGGCGCGCTCGACGGTCAAACGGATGGAGACGATCGACGACGAGTTCACGGACGCCGCGACGGCCTGGATCGAGAAGCAGACCAAGGCCGGCAAGCCCTTCTTCTGTTACTACAACTCGACGCGGATGCACGTCTTCACACACCTGAAGAAAGAGTCGCAGGGCAAGACGGGTCTCGGCCTCTACCCGGACGGAATGGTCGAGCACGACGGGCACGTCGGCCAGTTGCTCAAGAAGCTCGACGACCTGGGCATTGCGGACAACACCATCGTCATCTACACGACCGACAACGGCGCTGAAGTCTTCACCTGGCCCGACGGCGGCGCCACACCATTCAAAGGCGAGAAGGCGACGAACTGGGAGGGCGGGTTTCGTGTGCCGACGCTTATCCGCTGGCCGGGCGTCATCAAGCCGGGACAGGTTATCAACGACGTGTGCGCCCACGAAGACTTGATCCCGACGTTCGCCGCCGTCGCGGGCGAGACGGACCTCGTGGAGATGGTCAAGAACGGTTACGAGGCCAACGGCAGGACCTTCAAGGTTCACCTCGACGGTTACAACCTCGTTCCGTTCCTGAAGGGCGAGGTCAAGGAGTCGCCGCGGAAAGAGTTCATCTATTGGTCCGATGACGGCGACCTGATGGCCGTCCGTTACGAGCAGTGGAAAGCCGCGTTCTTCGAACAACACGCGGAAGTCTCCCCCAAGCTGCCAGTCGGCGTGTGGCAGGGTCAATTCACAAAGCTGCGTCTCCCGAACTTGTACAACCTTCGAGCCGACCCGTTCGAGCGCGGCCCGACGAGCATCTACTACGGCGATTGGATGGCTCACCGGGTGTTCATCCAGGTTCCCATGCAGGGATTTGCCGCCAAGTGGCTGGAAAGTTTCAAGGAGTTCCCTCCCCGCCAGAAGCCCGCGAGCTTTAACCTCGACGAGGTGATGCGCAAACTCTCGGCGAGCGGTTATCGGTGACGGCCGGCCTGACCGAATCCGTGCGGGGAGCGTTATCGAGCGTTATCTCGCCGCATCGTCGCGACAGAAAAGTTGCAGTCGCAAGATCTTCCACGGCCGTTGATCAAGTAATTGAGCGGTACAGTGCCGACGCGGTAATCCCGCGAATCGCCTCGTCCGCCTTCGGCGAGTCGTCGAGCATGTTCGGGAAAGTAACGCCCCGCCTGCGGAGATTCTCCCGCGTGACTGCCCTGTCGTCCAGGACGGTGACCACCAAGCCATGGTCCCTGTACTTCGCGTTGAGTGACCAGAAAATCGCACGAGCCCATGCCACGTTCGCTCGAGTCATACGCCTTGCAACAGCTCTTCCCGAGCGGACGCGACACCACCTTGGCCGAGCACCCGGCGGGTGATCGCGCCGGCGATCTGTGCGAGGGGCAAGATTTCTTGGGCCGCACCAATCTCAGCGGCGGCAGCGGGCAGGGCGCCGGCGACGCTCGTCGATGGCTCTTGAGCAATCGTCCACCAGCCTTGATTGCGAAGCTGCATTAGCCCCTTGGCGCCATCGCGCCCGATCCCGGTCAACAGCACAGCGACTCCAGGCATCGGCCAGTTCCGCGCCAGGCTCTCGAAAAAGATATCGACGGACGGGCCGCAGTTCGTTCTGGGCTCGACCGAGTAATGGAGGCGGCGGTATTCGCTCAGAACAAGGTGGTCGTTCGTGCTGGCGAGCAGCACCTCGTCCCGATGCGGGACGTGCCCATCCGTGATCAGCGTCACGCGCCGCCCGGATTGTTCGAAGAGCCATTGCCCCAAACCCTGGGAGAACGCCGAGTCGAGGTGCTGGACGATGATGATCCCGGAGTCCAGCGTGGCGGGCAGCCCGGAAAGTACCTCGACGAGCCGCGCGGGCCCCCGGTCGAAGCCCCCAGGACAATGAGACCATGGAGCGGAGGCATGGGGAGGCTGGCACTCGTCGACGGCGGCGCGGAGGTTGCCAGGCCGGTTCGATCTGGCGCAGACTCGGTCGACTCGCCAATGAGCTGGCCGATCGATTCGATCTTGTCCAGCAGGAGCCGGGCGCCGTCGAGCCCGCCGCGTGGCCCGAGCACGGGTGTATCGATCGCGTCGAGCGCGCCGTGGCCCATCGCCTCGTAAACCCTGTCCAGATGTCCGCTGACCGTCGCTGTGACGAGCAGGATCGCGCAAGGCAGCTCCGTCATGATCTGGCGCGTCGCCTCGACGCCATCGATTCCAGGCATGAACAGATCCATCAGGATGACGTCGGGCCGATCCTCGCGAGTTCGCGCAATCGCCTCGCCGCCGTCATTCGCCGTCCAGGCGACCTCATGATCCGGCGACGACATCAAAACCCGGCTCATTGCCACGCGAGCCGAAATCAGGTCGTTGACGATTCCAATTCTCATTTGAACGAACTCGTGTCGGGTGTCGCACGGACGTTGAACTTGCACGCATCGAGCGTTCGCTCCCAAGCAAGCATAGCTCACGGTTGACCTACGACACCGAGCCAATTCTCGGATCGCTGATTCCCCAAGCCCCTGTCTCAATGCGGCCCGCGAATCGACGCTCGAATTTCGCCGCCTCGGTCACTCGAAGGCTCACGTCGTACCACCTATGGCTTTCGCCCGTGGAAACGCGAATAGACCCCTTGGCGCTCGCCGCAAGCTGCTTGGTCTGTTCGGCATTGCCATACGAATGATCGACGACGGTTACGGTGATGCCAGTGCCTGCCGAAGTCGAGACAAGAACTTCCACGTCTGCAGCCTCGGCGCCGCGAGGAGCGGGCGCGAGTTGAGCTTCAAGCATCGGATCTTCTGCGCTGCCGCTCAACTCCCAGAAGTAACCGTTGGGCCCATACACACGAACGCGATACTCACCGTTGTCGAAATCGGAAAGCTTCCACGAATCCTCAATGACGTCCCCCCCGCCTACGGCGTAGTTCCGACAGACATACCCACCACTTGCAGTAAACGCGTAGGCTGTGAACGCTGCCCCAGCGGCTTTGTCTTTGAAGAGATCGTTTTTCGCCTGAAACCGGATGATGAGTTCATTCCGCGCCGGGTTCAGCGAACCGGAAACAAAGAGCTCATAGGGAAGCGGGCAACACGGACGGACGCCGCTCTCCTGCTTGGGGAGCAGCGGCGAACCGACCAGACTCCGCCGCAGGTCCACGAGTTCCGCGTCGCTCACGGAGTGATAGCCCTTGGGCAGGTCTTTGAACTGTGCCCCGTGGATCTGCGTCACAAACTGGTCGCGATCGAGCGGCGTCAGTGACGAAGGAGAGTCGTCCGCAGACTTGAACGCCGAGGTAAGGTCGCCGCAGACAGCTCGCCGCCAGCGGTTGATGTTGGGCTCTTCGACTTTCTTACCCGTCTTGTGCGATAACACTTTCTCGATGAACTGCAGCACGGAGGTGTGGTCAAATACCTGCGAGCACACGGCCCCGCCGCGACTCCAGGGCGAAGCGATCACCATCGGCACGCGGTACCCCAGTCCGATCGAGCTGCCGGCGCATAACCCGGGTGCCACACCCGGTCCTGCTCAAGAGAGACGTACTCCAGCCCCGCGTCGATCCCCTTGGAGACGCGACCGGTTTCGGCCCGGGCGGGGTCGGGGGCCACAAACGGGGGCACGTGGTCGAAGTAACCGTCGTTCTCATCGTACGTGAGGATGAAGACCGTCTTCTTCCAGACCGCCGGGTCCTTCGACAGGATGTCCAGGACCTCCGAGAGGTACCAGGCGCCGTACCACGCGGAGCTCGGGTGATCGGAGAATCGTTCGGACGGCACCAGCCACGAGATCGTGGGTAGTTTGCCCTCGCGAGCGTCCTTGCGAAACTGGTGCAACACATCGCCTTTGGGGACCAGCATTTGGCGGTCGATGTCGCCGTCCCGATAGGCGAGCTCGGTCAACTTTCGGAAGTCGGGATCCCCCGAGTTGATCGTGAAGGCCTTTTCGTGCAGCCGCTTGGCCCGACCCGGAAGCGATTCGAATCGCTCCTGGGAAAACTCGGCCCGCTCGGACTGAAACCGAGCGAGCATCTTTTCGAGTTTGGAAATCTCCTTCTCGACGCGATCGCGGCGCTCCCCCGTTGCCGACGCGGCTTCGCTCTGTTTGACGCTGATCTCCCTGGGAATTTCGCCCAGCCGCTTGAGGATGAATTCGCGGTGCGTCGTCGCGAAACGCACGCCATACCGCGCAAACCACTCGATGGGATTGTCGCCAAAGTTCGCAAGCCAGGCGTCGTGCTCGCCCTCGAGGCCCGATTCAAGCGTCAGCTCGTTCTGGTAGATCCGCCATGAGACACCAAGATTTTCGAGGCGCTCCGGGAACGTCGGCCAGCTTGCCCAGCGGCCATAATCAACGTCTTCGTTGAAGACGTGAGCGAACGAATCCGAGGATTGCTTCGCCCTGATGGTGCCGGTCCAGAGGTGCAGACGGTTGGCCGTCGTGCCGGTGAGGCAGGAGCAGAAGTTCTGATCGCAGACGGTGAATGCGTCCGCGAGCGCATAGTAGAATGGAATGTCCTCGCGCGTGTAGTATCCCAGCGTGAGCGGCATTCCGGCAAACTCCGCGTCGCCGGAGTCCTTCACATCCAGCCACCGGTCGTAGCGGCCATCGTTCCTGGCATCGACCTGGTTCGTCCAAGAATGCGGCAGAGAGCCCATCCAGGTCGATTTGGTGTCCTTGATGTTCAGCCGGAACGGAAGGAAGTGATTCCCCTTTTTGTCCGGTTGCGCCCACACCGGGTTTCCATTGGGCAGCGTGATCGCCCGAGGGTCGTTGAACCCGCGCACGCCGCGGAGCGTGCCGAAGGTATGGTCAAATGACCGGTTCTCCTGCATCAAGATCACGATGTGCTCGGCATCGAGGACGGTGGTCCCGGGTTGGGGCTCGATCGCCATCGCCCGCCGAATGGACTCGGGGAACAGCCCCGCGGCACCGATCCCGGACAACATCGCCGCTTGCTTGATGAAATCTCGGCGAGAGCTTGGCATGGTGACGATCCCACCCATCAGGTTTGAGAAGTGTAGATTATCAGGGAATAGGATATCCCTGGCGCGTCCACGGACGACGAAACTGTGACGAAGATTGGAAGAAGGTTCAGTATACAGCCCATATCGCGGCCCGCGTGATCCGCCGAAGGCGCTTTGGCGCAACGGATTGCGACTCGTCCAAGCCTTTCCTCAGAAAAAACCAATCCGCCGCTCCACTCGGTGCAGTACTCTGATCACAATCGAGTTCAATCCGAGTGGAGCGAAAGCAATGACCAGACTCGACTTCCCAGTCCTCCGCCCCGGCTCTGTTACAGTTCGGTCAATCGACCCGGCGAGGTCTAGAGCGCGTGGCTCAGGTCGTGGCGAACTTGCGGGAATTCGCCCAGCTCGATCGAGGTCGAGTTACCGAGGTCGACCTGAACGCCTCGATCGATCAGGCGGTCCAGCTTCTTGCCGAACACCTCTCGCGCCTACGCATCGACGATCGTCGTGGCCCATCGACGACGACTATCCCCAAATGGTGAGATCGGCACGCAATTCGCATGACGTAGCGAGGCGCCCGCAAGAGACCGAATGCGCGCAATCGACGGGCTCGTCAAGTCGACGGGCTCGAGGAATGAGTTCGACACTGATGAAACAGTGGCGTCTCTCCCCGCGCACACTGCACGACGTTCAAGAGGGCCGATTTCATCCTTCGATCCCAACCGAATTCAAACGACCGACCGGCCGTTCATGCTCGATAGAGCCCCATGAATCTCCAGTTGGAACCCCCAGAGCTCGGAGCGGTCTTGCAGGCGATCGGAACCTGCCGTTTTCGCGTCTGGGCACCACTCGTCCCGCGAGTCAGTCTTCATCTGCTCCGTGGCGACCGGCGGATTTCGCTTGAGCCCGAGCGCTTCGGCTATCACTCAGCCCTTGTGCAGGACGCCCAACCCGGAGATCGCTATCTCCTGGAGATTGGCAATGATCGCGTGCGACCCGACCCGGCATCGCGGTTTCAGCCCGAGGGTGTGCACGGACCCTCGGAGGTCGTCGGGACCAGCTTCGACTGGACTGATGGTGACTGGAACAGCCCAACTCTCGACGATTTTGTCATCTACGAGCTCCATATCGGCACATTCACGCCCGATGGAACCTTCGATGCGGCAATCGCTGATCTGGATCGCCTCCGCAGCCTGGGCGTCACGGCCGTCGAGCTGATGCCCGTCGCTCAGTTTCCCGGCGCGAGAAACTGGGGCTACGACGGGGTCTATCCCTTTGCCGTCCAGGCAAGCTACGGCGGCCCCACCAAGCTCAAGCGCTTCGTCGACGCGTGTCACGCTCGCGGGCTCGCCGTGATCCTCGATGTCGTGTACAACCACCTCGGACCGGAAGGAAACTACTTACGCGACTTCGGCCCCTACTTCACCGACCAGTACCGTACGCCCTGGGGCGAGGCCCTGAACTTTGATGGCCCGAGCAGCGATCGCGTCCGCGAATTCTTCCTGGCCAATGCGGCCATGTGGCAAACCGAGTTTCACGTCGACGCCTTGCGCCTCGACGCGGTTCATGCGATCAAGGACGCCTCGGCCTACCCATTTCTCGCCGAGCTTGCCGACTTCACGGCCCGTCGCGCCCTTGAGCTGGGCAGACGCTTTCATCTGTTTGCCGAGAGCGACCTGAACGATACCCGGCTCGTCCGGCCGTCGCACAACGGCGGCATGGGCATGGGCGCCATGTGGAGCGACGATTATCACCACGCCCTTCACACGCTGCTGACCGGCGAACGCGCGGGGTACTACGAAGACTTTGGAAGGCTCGAAGACCTCGCCCTGGCCTACCAAACAGGATTCACATTTAGCGGGCAACACTCAGGATATCGCGACCGTCGACACGGCAACACGCCGGCAGGCCTCGAGCCGTGGCGCTTCGTCGTTTCCTCGCAGAATCACGACCAGGTCGGCAACCGCGCACAAGGAGAACGGTTGGGCGCCCTCTGCGACTGGGAAAGCCAGAAACTGGCGGCGGGGCTCGTGCTGCTCTCCCCATTCATCCCGCTCCTCTTCATGGGAGAGGAATTCGGGGAAACCGCGCCGTTTCTCTATTTCGTCAGCCACGGTGATCCTGCCCTCGTTGACGCGGTGCGCCGCGGTCGCCGTGACGAATTCGCAAGGTTCTCCTGGAAGGGTGAGGTTCCGGACCCACAAGACGAGGCGACGTTCACCAGATCCAAGCTGAACCGCGGCCTGGCCCATGCGGGTCGTGGACGGATCCTACACCGCCTCTACCACGAGCTGATCCGCCTGCGAACGACAGCCCGTGCCCTGGCCCGCTGCGGCTGTTCGACCCCCGACCTCTCCGTCGACCCCTCCGGTTGCATTCTCGTCGACCGTCGAGCCGGCAACGCACGCGCCGCTCTCCTGTTCAATCTCGGCGATTCCAGCGCCAGCGTTCAGCCCAGTTGGACCGGCGAACCTTGGCTGAAGGTCTTCGACTCATCGGCAACCTGCTGGGACGGGCCTGGTGAAGAGCTCCCCGCCACTTTTATCCCCGGCAATGCCGCCACGCTCACCGTTCCACGACGTTCCTTCGCTGTTTTTTTTCTCGGTTCCTGAGAGGATCTTGCTCCCTTGACTCGATACGCATGCATTCATGGCCACTTCTATCAACCTCCGCGAGAGAGCCCCTGGCTGGAGATGATCGAGCTCCAGGACTCGGCTTATCCGTTTCACGACTGGAACGAGCGCACCACCGCCGAGTGCTACGCACCCAACTCCGTCGCGCGCGTGCTCGATGCCAGTGGCCACATCCTACGCCTTGTGAACAATTATGCACGCATAAGTTTTGATTTTGGGCCAACCTTGCTGCCCTGGATCGAACACAACGCGCCCGACGTCTACCAGCGCGGTGCTCGACGCCGACCGCGAAAGCCAGAGCGCCTTCGCGGGCCATGGCTCAGCCATGGCACAGGTCTACAATCATATTATAATTCCGTTGGCAAACGATGACGACCGCAGAACCCAGGTTGACTGGGGAACTCGCGACTTCCGCCATCGTTTCGGTCGCGAGCCCGAGGGTATGTGGCTCGCAGAGACCGCGGCCGACATCCCCACCCTCGAGGTTCTGGCCGAGTATGGGCTTCGCTTCACCGTGCTCGCCCCCAACCAGGCGGCGCGGGTCCGTAAGGTCGGGTCCGAGGAATGGACGGACGTGAGTGGGGCAACGATCGACCCCTCCGTCCCCTACGTTCAGAATCTCCCGTCCGGGCGCTCGCTCGCTCTCTTTTTCTTCGACGGACCGGTCTCGCAGGCCGTCGCGTTCGAGAAGCTCTTGACCCGCGGAGAATCCCTCGCCGGCCGGTTGATCTCGGCATTCTCGGACTTGCGCGAGGGCGACCAGTTGGTGCATATCGCAACCGACGGTGAATCCTACGGCCACCACCACCCGCACGGCGATATGGCCCTGGCAGCGGCCCTTGAGAATCTGGCCGCGACCCCGGAAGTAACCCTGACGAACTACGGCGAGTTTCTCGAAAATCACCCGCCACAGTGGGAAGTCGAGATCTTCGAGAATTCCTCCTGGAGCTGCGCCCACGGCGTCGAGCGCCTGGCGCTCGAATTGCGGGTGCAACTCGGGCCGGCCCGGCTGGCACCAAGAATGGCGCGGGCCCCTTCGAGCCGCCCTTGACGGGCTCCGCGACAAAGGACGCACCTTGTTCGAGCAGCATGCTAAGGAGCTGCTCAAAGATCCTTGGGCCGCCCGCAACGACTACATCGAGATCATCCTCGACCGGACTCCCGAAACAATCGACGCCTGGTTCGCGCGACACGCGCGACGCATGCTCTCGGGCGCCGAGCGCTCGCAGGCGATCAAGCTGCTCGAGATGCAGCGTCATGCATTGCTCATGTATACCAGTTGCGGATGGTTCTTCGACGAGATCTCCGGACTTGAGACCGTCCAGATTCTCCAGTACGCCGCCAGGATGATCCAGCTTGCCGAGGAGACGTGCGGCGCGAGCCTGGAGCCCGAGTTTCTGGAACAATTGTCCCTGGCTCCGAGCAATCTCCCTGACCTTCACCCGACCGGGCGCGAAGTCTACGAGAAATTCGTGCGCACCTTCCGGCTCGACTGGCACAATGTCGCCGCCCACTTCGCCGTCGCCTCGCTCTTCCGGTCCGTCGAGGAAACGTCTCACATCTCCTGCTACGACGTCGTCCAGAACGCAGCACAAGTCCATGAGGCCGGAAGCGTCAAGCTCATCGTCGGCCAGGCGCGTCTCGAATCCCGGATCACCCTCGAGTCGTGGAGCTTCGCCTATTCCGCGCTTCACCTTGGCGATCACAACGTCAATGCCGGCGTGATCGCCTACCCCGGCGACGGGCCCTACGAGGAGATCGCATCGCAACTGGCTGAAGCCTTTGCGACCGTCGAAACCCCCCAGATCATTCGCATCATGGATCGCTCCTTCGGCGAGGCTGGCTACTCGATCGCGTCACTCTTCCGCGACCTCCAGCGGCAGGTGCTCAAAAGTCTCTTCCGCGAGCGCCTCACCATGATCACCGAGATGTATCAGCGCGTCTTTGATTCCAACCTGCCGCTCATGCGCTTCCTCCAGCACCTATCGGCACCCATTCCGATGCCCCTCCACGCCACAGCGGAGGTACTCTTCAACTCCGATTTGCAATGGGCACTCAAGGACGACGCCCCGGACTTCGATCAGATAAGGCGCCTGGTCAAGGAATCCCAGACATGGAGTCTCCCGCTGGACACCAAAGGACTCAGCTACCAGCTCACCAAGATGCTCGACCGTGCGGCCCAGCGCCTGGCTGGCCACGCCCGATCAGTTCGAGCCACTGAGCGTCCTCGCCTCCGCCGTTGATCTGGCACGTGAGCTTCCGTTCGAGCCCAATCTCTGGAGGCCCCAGAACGTCTACTTCGAGGTGCGCGGTCGCGTCTTCGAGCAATTGGCCGAGCAGGCCTCAGGCGACGAGGCCGCCGCAAGATGGGTCGACGAGTTCTTGAGCCTCGGCGAAAAGCTGAGAATCGTCGTCGACGCAGAAAAAAAAAGAGCCATGAGCTGCGAGAACGTCCCAGCATCGACCTCTTGATCGCTGAGTGCTTGAGCTCCCGCCACGTCCCAAGCGCGACCTATCGCCTCCAGTTGAACAGCAACTTCTCGTTCGACGACGCGAAACGACTGGTTCCCTACCTAAACGCCCTGGGCGCCAGTGACGTCTACCTCTCACCGATTCTCCAGGCGCGGCCGGGCAGTGCTCACGGCTATGACGTCTGTGATCACTCACGAGTGAGCGAAGATCTGGGCGGCGAGCGCGCGCTACTCAACCTGGCCGCGGCGCTCGAAGACCGGAACATGGGACTGGTGCTCGACGTCGTGCCCAACCATATGGCTGTCGGAAACGCCGCCAATGACTGGTGGGCAGACGTACTGGAGCACGGCGCAAGCGCGCGTCACGCCGAGTTCTTCGACATCGACTGGCAGCCGACCAACCCCGATCTGAAAGACAAGGTCCTCCTCCCGATCCTGGGCGATCAGTATGGCAAAACCCTCGAGGCCAGGCAGCTCCAGCTCTCGTTTGGCGCCGGCGAGTTCCTCATCCACTACTTCGACACAACCCTTCCCGTCACGCCCCGCTCCTATCTGCGACTTCTCTCGCCCCAGATCGAAGATTTGACCCGGCGCCTCGGCGATGACCATGACCACTTGCTCGAATTTCGAAGCATTCTCACCGCCCTCAAACACCTGCCGCCCCACACCGGGCTAAAAGAAGAACGCCAGGCCGAGCGCTATCGCGAAGTCGCAACCATCAAGAGGCGCCTCGCTGCCCTGGTGGAAGCCAGCACCGAAGTGTATTCGACGCTCTGCGCCGCGGTCGACCGCTTCAATGGGCGGATCGGCAGCTCGGAAAGCTTCGACGAGCTCGACGCTTTGATCGCCGAACAGTGCTACCGCCCGGCATTCTGGCGCGTCGCGATGGACGAGGTCAATTACCGTCGCTTCTTCGACGTGAACGAGCTGGCCGCGATCCGGATCGAAAACCCTCGGGTCTTCGACGCCACACACGACGTGATCTTTCGCATTCTCGCCCGAGTCTCCCGCTGTGGTCTTCGGATCGATCATCCCGACGGGCTTTACAATCCGGCGCGGTACTTCCAGAACCTTCAAGAACGCTATCTGCTCGACCAGCTCCAGGTACGACTCGGGGGTGCGCCGTTGACCGCCCCGATCTCGCGCAAGGCCCTTGCCGCCCTGGCTGACCACCTGGCCGGCGGAAAATCCTCTCCCCTCTACGTCGTCGCCGAGAAAATCCTCGGCGAAAACGAGCCGTTGCCCCATGACTGGCACGTCGATGGTACCACCGGCTACGACTTCTTGAACGCCTGCAACCGCCTGTTCATCCCAGACCAGAGCGTCGCGGCTCTCGAACGTCTTTACCATGAGCTGACCGCGGAAACCCGCGAGCTCGGCACACTCGTTCGTGACTGCAAACAAATCATTATGCACACAACAATGGCAAGCGAGATCGGCACCTTCAGTCACCAGCTCGACCGGATCGCCGAACGAAATCGACATTACCGCGACTTCACTCGGAGCGATTTGAGACACGCGATCCGCGAGTTCATCGCCAGTCTGGTGATCTATCGCACTTACACAACGCCCGACGCCCCCGTCTCCGACCGCGACCGTCATTTCATCGAGCTCGCTTGTGAGCACGCCAAGCTGGTCAATCAGCGCGTCTCCGAGAGCATCTTCGACTTCATTCGCGACACCTTGCTCCTGAGCAATCTCAACCAATTTCCGCCGGGCGACCGCCCACACGTCCTGGACTGGGTCCTCCGCTTCCAGCAGGTCACGGGCCCTATCATGGCCAAGGGCATCGAGGACACCGCCTTTTACGTCTATAACAGGCTGATTTCGCTCAACGAAGTCGGAGGGCACCCGGATCGCTCCGATTCGCCCCTTCTTGCTTTCCACGATCAGAGCGCCGAGCACGCCCAGAACTGGCCCTGCACGATGCTCTGCTCGTCCACTCACGACACGAAACGTAGCGAGGACGTCCGCGCTCGGCTTCACGTCGTCTCCGAGCTCGTCGACGACTGGGCCCGATCGGTCGCCCAGTGGTTCGAGCTCACCACGAATCACCTCGCACAAGTCGACGGAAAACCCGCTCCCACCTCGGCCGACCGGTACCTCCTCTTTCAGACCTCGCTGGGCACCTGGCCCGACCCCGCTCCGGCCTCGGCCCAGGAGCTTGGCGGCTATCGCGAGCGCATCGTGGCCTTCATGGACAAGGCCGTCAAGGAAGCCAAGCAGAACAGCAACTGGGTGAACCCGAACGTGGACTACGACGAGGCCGTCCGCTCCTTCGTCGGCACCTTGCTCTCAGACCGCCCGGACAATGCCTTCCTGAAATCGTTCGCTCCGTTCGCGCAGCGCGTAGCCCGTCTGGGCCGCTTCAACTCCCTCGCCCAGGTCGTGTTGAAACTCACCGCTCCCGGTGTTCCTGACATCTACCAGGGCAACGAAGTCTGGGATTTCAGCCTGGTCGATCCCGACAACCGGCGCCAGGTCTGCTTTGAGAGCCGCGCCAGGATGCTCGACTCCCTCCGCCCATTGCTCGACCAACCCACCGAAAACCTCGACCGGCAAGTCGCTGACTTGCTGGCGCAGGCGATCGACGGACGTATCAAGCTATACGTCACATCTCGCTTGCTTCGTCACCGCCAGTCAAATCCCGAGCTGTTCAAGTTCGGGAGCTACGTTCCGCTCAAGCCCGTCGGCTCGAAGGCAGAATGTCTCTGTGCATTCCAGCGCCAGCACGACGAGCGCGCCTTGATCGTCGCGACTTGCATTCGACCCGCGAGCGTCGCGCCAGGCGAGACTGCCCCTCCAGTCGGAGAAACCGCGTGGAAGGACACATTCCTACCTTTGCCCAACTTCCCGTCCGGCATGACCCTGACGGAGCTCCTGACAGGCCGTGAGCTCCCAACCACGATAGGGCAGGAAGGCGAGGCCAGTCTGGCCCTGAGCCAGGTTTTCGCGACCCTCCCCGTTGCCGCGATCGCGGCCAGCCCGTCCTAGCTTCAGGAAAACAATCGGCCCATTGTCGATCCAGCATCGCGCCGAACGACTAGAAAACGTTGCAACTGAGTCGACACACCAATCAAGCTGACGTTCCGCACATCTGCCCCTGATTATCCCGGAATTTCGCTCGGTATCAAACCGTTCAGGCGGAGGGACTATCGCGAGGAGCCGGTAGACGGGCGGCACTTGCAACCCGTGTGCGGTCGCATCGTCAGGCGGTTTAGTCATCGCAACGGCTGTTGACCTCCCACGCTCACCCCTGGTGCTTCAACGTGGTCGAGAATAGCGGCACGCTGGCGGGCCAGGTCAGACGTCGTAGACTTTCGACATTCCAAGCAGGCGCAATACCCGACGCTGAAGCCGGCTCAATTGTGTTGTGAAGACCAGAGGTGATCGCCGCTCAACTTGCAGCCGCATGTCGTTGCACGTCCTCAAACAGGTCAATCAGCCGTCGGGCTGTGGGACGCCGACACTTCCGGCCTTCGGGGTACATCGGCAGGCTTTCAATCGCCTCGCGGTCCATGGCGCGACGCAGCTCGCGTTCAAGCAGCGACTCGGCCAAGAGCACCAGAAAATAGACACAGAGCAACGCCTGGATCCGGCTGGCCTCCTTGAGATAGACCGGGGCAACCTCGAAGTCCGTCTTCAAGTGCGAGAATCGTTTCTCAAGTGCCGGCTGGCCCTTGTAAGCTAGCAACATTTCCAGACCCGACAGTGAATGGTCGTTCGTGATCAAAGGGAAGACACCGTCACCCGCCGTTTCCGCGATGAGTCGCTCGTGATCGATGTGATACGCCAGCTCGTAGCGAGTGCTCGTCTTCTTGAGGTATCGCGTCTTATCATTCGGTCGACCTCGCCGATCCTGGCGGAACTTCTCCTCAGTTCGCTCCTTGATTTCCGTGACGATCCAACTCTCAGCACCGCGGGCCCGGAGGATTTCCTGGACGGCTTCCGCAACCTTCGCTTCTTGGCGAAACCGTGTCCGCGGAGATGACAGCTTCAACCGCAGCTCCGACAATTCGATCAAGGCCCTTTCGACCTGCTGATGACGCGCATGGGAATCCTGCTCGGCTTTGCGTGTACTGTGGTACCAAACCAGTCGGTATCCTTCGACGCTCAGCGAAGCCTGCTCGGAGATCGAGTACTCATCCACAATCTTGCCGTCGTCATTTCGCTTGTCATGGATGTGCCGCCACTGGATCTGCCCACTGCCGAGTAAATCTCGAAAGGCACTATCCTCTGACCGGGTCCGCGGCAGTACTGTTAAGAACCGGCCTTGGCGTTGATGGATATGGGCCATGTTCTCGGTGCTGGCGAGCTTGCAATCCGCCACGTAAAGGAAATCTCGTCTTCCGGTCAGGCGACAGAGAAGGTCCCAGGTAGCACGGTGAGTTTGGTCGTCCGCCACGTTGCCGCTGGCAACTTGGAAGTACAACGGAACCGCGCCGTCCTTGGCCACTGTGAGGATATAAAGCAGTTGCTTGAGGTCCGGGCGATGGTCCTTGTTGTAACCCCAGGTAATTGCCATCCTGGTCCGTTTGCCCCGCATTTCTTCTTTGGCCGCGTCAGCATAGGCGCCATGAAAGGTGATAGTAGTGGAATCGTTGTGGAGCTCATCGAGGTCGACATCGAATTCCTTGATCACATGAGCCACGAGCGCCAGGACCAACGAGGTGATATCGCTTTGGAACAAGCGATCGAGACAGCGGCCCATCCGGTCGTCGTTGAGAGATGGCAGTTGGCTTTCGGCGAAGCCGAGTACTTCGGGAGCGAACCTCGCCGCCCATTCTCCGATGCCGTACAACGGCTCGCGGGAGAGGAGCACGTTCTTGAGCAGGAGTGAGATGCCCAGGGCGGGAGCGATCCGGCAGCGGCGATCGGCGCGTGGGAGATACGACCGGAGAAAATTGTCGAGCCGCATGCGTGCGAGGAGTTGATTGATGATCGGCAAGGCATCGATGCGATACGAGCTAAGAGCCTGACCCTTGGCGCGAGCGATCTCACCAGGGCGTGGGGGAGTAGTCGAAGACGGGACGTGTCGTTTCTTGGGTTTCTGCATCCGAGTTGCTCCTGACGAACGAGTGTGAGCGGCGTACACAAGATACGCTGGAGCCGCTCTGGACACATGAAGCAGAGCGGCTCCGTCGCCCCGATTCCTGGGGACATCATTGTCCTGGAAAAGAAATCTTCAAGGCATCCACGGATTGCCCTACATGAACTATGATGCTGTAGTTTGTCGTAAGTCGCGTCGAACTAGCCCTACGTGGAGGCTCGATTTCAACAAACGGTGTGTCAAATCGCGCTCGGTGGTTTGGAGAAGCGATATTCCCGAGAAAAAACGGCTCTTTCCCTGGAGGGAGGGCAAGGAAGTGCTCGACTGGATTCTTGGGTTGTCACACTCGGCGAGACTTACGTCGAAGAGCAGCCAATTGAAGAATTTCAAAAATTCCCGCTCGGGGAATCGGACACTGCGGTGAGACTTGACCTGACGAGAAGATGTCGATGTCAGGCAATGAGTCTTGGTGTAGCCGCCTACCGCTGAGCCGGCGCGATCCGCAACGATCAGACCGGCAACCTGCGCGAGGCGATAGCCGTGAGGCCGCGCGTGTCATCGCGCCCATGAGCCAAGCTCGGTCTGTTCGGGGCTACTCAGCCATAGTCGACTGGCTCAGGCGGCGGTAATTCGGAGATAATAAGGGGCAGATGTGCGGAACGTCAGATCAAGAGGTCGCCATGAGATTTCTTTGCCTGGTCTATCAAGAGGAAGAGAAGCTTGCCGCCTTGTCGCAATGCGAGATGGATTCGCTGGTTGGGGCGTGCATCGGCTGGGTCGAGGAGCTGGAACACGGAGGCCACCACATCTTGTCGGCGGGCCTGCAGTCGGTTCGGTCCGCCGCGACCGTGCGCATCCGAGACAGCAAGCTGTCGATCACCGACGGTCCGTTCGCCGAGACGAAGGAGTTCCTGGGTGGGTTCACTCTTATTGATGCCAAGGACTTGGACGAGGCTCTGCAGCTTGCTGCGAAATTCCCGTCGGCACAGATCGGAACCATGGAGGTGCGGCCGCTCATGGACCCCGCGCAAGCGGTAGCCGATCCACTTGACCAGAAAATTCAGCAGGCGATACTCAAAAGCGTTTCCAGATTCAACCCATTCACGGCCTCGAAACTGCTGTCGGTCCCCCAACCCGTCAGGACGGACGAACAATGAGATACCTTTGCATGGTCTGCCACGAGCAGAAGACGCTCAACAGTCTTTCCGAGCGCGAATTCAATGCGCTCGTGGTCGAATCGCTCGCATACGACGACGAGCTCCGAGAAGGGGGACATTACCTCTACTCGGGCGCACTGCAACCGGTTCAAACGGCAACGACCATTCGCAACCATTCCGGCAAGGTACTGCTCACGGATGGACCATTCGCTGAGACGAAGGAGCATCTCGGCGGCTTTATTGTGATCGAAGCGCGCGACCTCGATGACGCGCTCCGCCTCGCTTCCAAGATCCCGCCAGCCCGCCTCGGGTGCATCGAGGTGCGTCCAATCCAGGAGCTCGAACCACGGCGTGATTGAGACGCTCGCTGCGCGTCCTGTCGCACTCATTGTGAAAGAACCGGCGAGATGACGAATGCTCCGAAAGGCCTCGTGCTGGTAAACTGTGTGAATGCAGGTCATGAAACCGGCTTCAGCAGGTCCGTGATCCCTCGCTCGCAACGCGCCGCGTCAAACAGAAGAGAAGACGTTTATGGGCCTCATACTGGGAGTCATCACGGCAGCTTCACTGCTGGCGACTGCCCTGGTTGCCGTCTGGATGGTCGGCGCGATTTACTTCGATTTGTGCGGCGGAGCCAGGTGGGGTCGTTGGGTCGCGCTGGCCTGGGCCGCTCTTGTGATCGCGATGCTCTTGGTCTGGCAACCGCGCTGGCAGCCGATCGTCGCCTTGCTCGGCGCGGAGTCGCTATTCCTCGCCTGGTGGTACCGGCTGAAGCCGAGCAACAACCGCGACTGGGACCCTAGCATGACCGTGCTGCCGCGGGCTTCCATCGCCGGGGATGCCGTGACGATCGAAAACGTTCGCAACCTTGAGTACCGTTCGATCGACGATTTCCAGCCGCAGTTTGAAGCCCGCACATATCACCTCTCGAATTTAAAGGGAGTGGACGTCCTGTTCTTCGACTGGGGAGACGGGCTCAGGGGCCACCCTGCCCTGGTCTTCGACTTCGGGCGAGACGGGCGCGTCTGCATGTCGATCGAGGCGCGAATCCCCAAGGGGCAGCAATACTCGGTCTTTCGCAGTCTGTATCGACAGCAGGAGCTCATCTTTATCGCCGCGGACGAGCGCGACGTCATTCTCAGGCGCACCAAGTATAGCGAAAATCAATGGGCGTACCTCTACCGGCTCAATTCGAGCGCTCCGGAACTCACAAGAGTTTTTCTCGATTACGTCCATATGATCAATCAGTTGTACGACACTCCCCGCTGGTACCACGTATTGTTCACCAATTGCACAACGTCCTTCTACAAGCTGCCCAGCACACAGGCCCGCTGGGACTGGCGCGTCATTGCCAACGCTCGTTTGGATCGGGCCCTCTATCAGACAGGTCGATTGGACCGGACTCTACCCTTTGAGGAGCTCCGCCGACTCGCCTACTTGAATGACATTGCGAACACAGCCCCGGCGACGGGGTTCGGTGATCATATCCGCCGCGAGCTCGAGAGGCGCCGCCATGAACGATGAGGTGGTTCCACCACCGAGCATGGGTGAAGGCGATCCGCTGGAAGCGACCGCAAACTATGATGCGGCCGCGGCGGAACGCAAACCCCGAGCCCCGGATTTACTTGCTGCTGAAGGAGCATTGGTCCAGCACGATGCGCCATTCCCCACCCTGTTTCTCCCAGACCAGGACACACCGATTATCATCCGTGAATGAACTGCCCTCGAACGACCCTGCCCCCTGAAAGCGATGCCGCACAATGGCCGCCTCATGGCCCAGGGGCCTGACAACCACTTCGGTGCGCGTCCCCTTATCCAGCCGATAGCTCGGCGAGCCAATGACCGCCAGGATGGCCTGTCGATCAAGGGCCAACCCGTTCGGGCTAACGTAGAGGTAGTCTTCGGCCATCAGACGCTCCACAGTCGTCGCGTCCTTCTCCAGCCACGCCTGATACCAGCGCTCGCTGAGGTCGTCCAGGGACTCTCCTTCCGGGTCCGTCGTCCGGCCCTCTTCCGACCCGGATGAATCACCGAGCTCCCGACTGTCAAACGGTTCGAACTGGCGTTCCGCGAACGGTTCCACGAGTTGACCTGACGCGCAGATCCATTCCACGGCTTCCAGCACTTCTCGGCCGGCGTCGAAGACGTTCTCGCTCTCGTGCGGCAGGACGAAGAGGCGATCCGGTCGCCCCGGGTGAAAGATAAGCTCATCGCCGTTGAGCGTGTCACCGAGGACGACGCATTCCAAGGCTCGCTCCTTGGGCAGCCGCTCCTTGCCTTCATCCCAGAACCAGTATTTCTTGATGCGTGCGCCCATCGGGACAGCTCCTTCTCGATCCGCCACGGCGGATAGATCCGGACCATCGTTCCCCCCAGGATGCCCTCGCCGAGGCGAGTGATATACTCACGATAGCCCTCGGGGAACCGGATCCAGAGCTTCGCTTCGAGGGCCTCCACGTCGGTTTGCGTCGCCAGGATCAGCGGGCCGCCGATCATCTCAACGTCGTCGATCTTCATGAGCTGTCCCCTGATCTGATCGCTCTCACGCCGTTGCGTTATCGTTTTGGGCGGCCCTGAACGTGTAAGTCGCATCAGTCTACTCATGCGCCGAGCCTAAGGAACGGGCCGAAATTAACTTCCCGTTTTCCCTGAAGTATGGTATCAAGCTCGCTGTCCGTAGGGAAACGCCAAGGAGGGCAGCATGGACGCGTATGCACCGGAAATTGAGCGGATGATGAAGCGGCTGTATGAGTCACTTTCGGAGGACGATCGACGGCGGTACGCGGCCATCGAGGCTGCCAAACTGGGTCATGGTGGAACTGAGTACATTGCCCAGATCCTTGAATGCGATCCAAAGACGATCCGCCGTGGAAAGGCGGAGCTGGAAGCGACAGATGAGCTGGACACGACTCGTGTCCGAAAAAAAGGGGGGGGTGCAAAAAGGCGATCGAGATCAACGCTGCCGTCGAAGCGAACTTCTTAAAGGTTCTCGAGGACCACACTGCTGGAGATCCGATGCGCACCGACGTGAAATGGACGAACTTGTCACGTAGACAGATAGTGCTTCGGGTCACGGCTTTGGGTACTCCGACCAGTCGACACATCGTGTCCCAGTTGCTTCGCAAACACGGATACCGAAGGCGAAAAGCATTGAAGAAGAAGACGATGGGACCGCGTCACCCGGACCGCAACGTCCAGTTCGAGAACATCGCCCGTCTCAAGAAGAAGTACCTGAAGGCCGGTTTGCCGGTCATCAGCATCGACACGAAGAAGAAGGAGTTGATGGGTGACTTCCACCGTGACGGCGTAATCGACACGCAGGAGACGATTGAAACCAACGACCATGATTTCAGTAGTGCAGGCTCGGGCGTGGTAATTCCTCACGGCGTCTACGATGTAGGGCGAAATCGAGGATTCATCCACCTGAACACCAGCCACGACACCAGCGAGCTGGCTTGTGACAGTATCGCAGCGTGGTGGGAGGATCACGGACGGGTGACGTATCCCAGGGCTAAGAAGATCCTAGTGCTGTGCGACGGCGGCGGGAGTAACAGTGCGTCGAGGTACGTCTTCAAGGAGCAGCTCCAAGAGCTAGCGAACCGGCTGGGCGTCGAAATCCGGGTGGCCCACTACCCGCCTTACTGCTCGAAGTATAACCCGATCGAGCATCGCCTTTTCCCGCATGTGACGCGAGCGTGTCGGGGCGTGATCTTTCGGACGTTGGAAACGGTGCAGCACTACATATCCAAGACCGAAACCACGACGGGCCTGACAATCAGCGTGCGTATCCTCTACAAGATGTATCAGACAGGACGCAAGTGTGCCGCGGGATTCAAGAAGACCATGAAGATCATCTTCGACAAGATCCTGCCCAAGTGGAACTACCGAGCAGTCCCCGAACCCAAGACCGTATAACGCCGGGAACTTATTCTCGGCCTGTTCCTAAGTCTATTCGCCGAGGTCTTGCTCGCCCCGATCCTCCTTGAGTCGTGAGCAACCAAAAAAGCTGGGCAAGAAAGGCGGCCTCCCGCCAGAATGGGGGTGGGTCGGGCCCCACTCCGGAGCGCTAGGCCGACCGCGTTCCGGCGAGAAACGCCTCGCCCGTTCTTGCACCGAAGTTGTTCTCAGGCGGCAAATCGTGTTGGCGATCATCTCATTCCGCGGCGGGACATCGGACATCCGGAAGCGTCAACTGCGCGAGTTGCTCCGGTCCGTCGATGAACTGGCCGCGATGCCCGGCCTGTCGATCGCAGAACATGGCGTCGAGGGGGCCAAGGGCGGCATTTCGGTTATCGATCGGGGGTTCATCTTCCATTCCTACTTCTCCGGCCCAGGCGTCCAGTTCGAAATCTACGGCCCATTCGCTCCCGGGACCGAGCGGTCGCCTCATCCGGCCCAGGAATGCTCCGGCCTCGCCGGCTCGATGAGTATCGACTGCCTGAAGCACGTGATCCGCATGCTCGACCGAGGCAGTTCTCCGCTCGAGCACGTCCGTTTGCACGCCTGGGAATCGCAACCCGTAGAATGCGATACCTGAGCCTCTGGCTTCAATCCGGAAGCCGCCCCCCGAGCGCTGCCTTCAACTGCTCGCGCGCGGCAACCCATAGCCGCTTCACCTTGGCTTCCGATAGCCCGAGCACGAGCGAGGCTTCCGTCTGCGTCATCCCGTGGTACCACACCAGGTCGAACACACAGCGCTCGCCTGCCGGCAGCCGTTCGATCAACAGGTGAAACTCTTTCCAGACCGCCAGCTCCTGCTGGTCTTGACTGCCTTGCACCATTGGCTCGACAAGCGGCCGCCGGTCATCGTCCAGCGACCCGCCAACCTGCGCGCTCTCGTGGTTCGCCCCCACCCCCTGCGGGCCGAAATAATGCCGGCATAAATCAATCAGCTCCCGGCGTATTTGCAGCGCGGCCAGGGAGAAGAACTCCTGCACCGAAGTGACCGGCGTCGAGCCCATCGCGCGCAACAGCCGCACGATCGCGTTTTGTAAAACGTCGTCGATGTCGACCCAGCGCTCGAGCCGGTCGTACTTCTGCATCATCTTGCCGACCAGGCCGCGCAGCCGCGCGCAGGCATCACGAATCAGCTCATCCCGGGCCGATTTGTCGCCCGCGTTCAGCCGGTCGATCCATGCCTGAAGCTCAGCCGCCGATTCCATCGCCATGAAAGCAGCCTAATTGCCCGATTCGGGGACCGCAACAGAAAATTCGCCGGAGCGCTGCGCGGTCGCGGCCTCGGCTTCCGCTTTACTGATTAGCGGCTCAAACTCAAACGAGCCACCCACCACAACGGTGTCCCACCCGTTCCGAAATTCATTTTGACCTCGATCAATCTAACGCAGGAGAACTGCCATGAATTCGCTGTCGCGCGCTCTGGATCGGCTGTCGTTCAACATGCACCAGGCCACGAAGGGCCTCATCACCCCTACGACCCGACCCAGGGCAGCCACGCGGCGAACAACCCGGGCACGGCTGGGACTGGAATCCCTGGAAACGCGGGACCTGATGAGCGGCATGACTCTGGCAAACCCGGTCAGTAACGTCACGCCGGCCCCCGACACGAACACGCCACTGCTATTGCCCCCTGCGGGCCTGACCGCGACGCCGGTGTCTCCAACAGCGGTCAGTCTCGCTTGGCAGGATAGAGTCGGCGACGCCCAGCAAGCATTCGTGTTCGAGCAGAGCGCCTCGGGCAAGTGGTCAACGATCGCCACCCTGAACGGCGATCCGGAGGCCTACACCGTGACGGGCTTGAACCCCGATTCCACGAACAGCTTTTATGTCTCCATTTACGGCGTAGAGCTTACAATCTATAGCAGCGGCTTTTATTACATCAACAGCACCTCGTCGAACGTGGCGACCGCGACTACATTTCTCCCGCTAGAGGGATCACCGACTCTCACCGCGGCCGCAGCCTCGTCGACGGCGGTGAACCTGGCATGGACGCCCGTATCAGGGCGCAACAGTACACAGCAAGCTGGTCGCAGAACCCCGGCGGTCAAGTTCAATCGGCGCTGCTGAGCCAGAGCACGTCGCAGTGGCAGGTCACGGGCCTGAGCCCCTACACGAGCTATAACTTCCAGGTCACCGCGGACGACGGCGTGAATACCACGAGCACGTCCAACGTTCAGACCGTGACTACATTGCAATCCGGCCCGACGGTCACGGCGACGCCTTCCTCGACGGGAATCTACCTCTCGTGGAACAGCCTCCCCGGTAGCACCGACTATATGGTCTACGGGTTGCAGAGCGGCACCTGGCAACCCATCGCGAACGTCGGCACCGTCACCGACTATCCGTACGGCGGTCTGACTCCATACAACACTTACAACTTGAAGGTCGGTGCGGTCGGATCCTGGGGCTTGGCCTGGTCGAGCCCCCAGAACGTGACGACGCTCCCGCCGACCGTTACGTTGAACGCGACGGCCGTTTCCTCGGGCGTGGCTAACCTCACTTGGAACAGCGCGCCCGGTACCACCGAATACGACGTCTATTGCAGCCAGGCCGGCTCCCCCTGGGACTTTTGCGGCTCAACAACGACCGGTACCAGCTACCCAGTGCCCGGCCTGACCTCCGCCACCAACTGGAGCTTCAAAATCGGTGATGTCGGCCCATGGGGCCTCAATTGGTCGAATGTCCAGACCGTTCTCACTTTTCCGGTGGCACCGATGATTAATATCTGGGCGAGCTCCTCCACTCAGGTGATGATGCAGAGCTTCGACTCGGGCGGTGAAACCGGCTACTATGTCGATGAGATGGTCAAAGGGTCGTGGCAGCAGATCGCCAATGTGTCCGAAAATACCACCACCGTCGCATACACTTACGATGTTAACGGCTTGAACCCCAACACCACGTATCAATTCCAGGTCGGGGACTACAACGCATCGGGCACGAGCTGGGCACCCCCAATTACCATCACGACATTTCCGGCCGCCCCAGTGGTCTCGGCGTCGATTTCTTCGACGCAGATCAATTTCGCGTGGGCAAGCGTGCCCGGTGCCACCGCCTACGGAATCGATGAGCTGGAAGGTGGTGTTTGGAAACTGATCGCCAGCCTGGGCAGCACCGCGACCAGCGACTCGGTGACAGGCTTGAGCCCCGACACCACCTACAGCTTCAAGTTCGGCGCTTCCGACGCGATAGGCGCGAGCTGGACCAATTCCGAAAGCTTTACCACTTCTCTCGCCACCCCGCAGTTCACCCTGTCGGCGGTTTCCCCGACGCAAGTCAATGTATCGTGGAACAGCGAATCCGGCGCCAGCGAGTACCTGATCGAGGTGTGGGCCGGTGCAGTCTTGACGAAGAACATCGTCGTGGCCCCAAGCCCCACGAGCTACGCGGTCACTGGCCTGAACCCCGACACCACCTACCAGTTTCAGGTGTTCGCTCTCAATCTGTTGAGCACGAGTGCGGCCAACACCGAAACCTTGACCACGCCCCCGGCCGCCCCTGTGGTCACCTTGTCGGCGACTTCCGCGGTACAGATCAACGTCTCGTGGAACGCCGTGGCCGGGGCGACCAGCTACCTGGTAGATGAACTGGAAGGCAGCGTCTGGGTGCAGGTCGGCGACGTGGCCGCGACGACGACCTCGTTCTCGGTGGGCGGCTTGACCCCCAACACCACTTACGAATTCCAAGTCGCCGCCGTCAGCCCCTCAGGCACGACCTGGTCAACTGCCCAGAGCACGCGGACACCTGCGCTGCACTTAGGTACTGTCCCAGGCGTCACCGTTGCGTAGTCGGCCAAGTCACGAGATTGTGTGGTCTGACCCCCGAATCGAAAGAACCGGGGGTCAGACCATTTCCGTTCCCAGAATACCTGGAAGCACGATGAGGAGCCCAGGAATCCACGAACGGAGCAACTGCCACGATCAGAAGGTGCTCGACCGTCTTCACAGGCCCGAATTCGACGCGCTCGTCGTCGAATCACTCGCGCAGCCCTTCAACGTTGCCGATTGGGCCAACTGGATGTCCGAAACGTAGAGCGATCGGCGTCGTCCCATGAGTCAATGCGCCATCGGCCGGCGGAAAGCACCTCGCTCGCGGATTTCTTTCTGCCGACATCTCCATGTGCAGCCATGCCCGCAGCCACGCCCACCATCGGTCTGCGGTCGTCAGTGAGATTCCCAGGACCTCCGCGGCCCCGGCGGGGCCGCGGCCTCTGAACGCATCCAGATTGGGGTTTATCCTCCATTCCTGCTTTTCCAGCCCTGGGGTCGAGTTCGAAATCTACGGCCCGTTCGCTCCCGGCACCGACCGGTCGCCTCGTCCGGCTCAGGAATGCTCCGGCCTCACCGGATCGCTGCGTTTCGACTGCCTGAAGGACGTAATCCGCATGCTCGACCGAGGCAGTTCACCGCTCGGGCACGTCCGTTTGCACGCCTGGGAGTCGCGACCCGTAGAACGCGATAAAGCGTGAACAGTTCTTTCCCGACATCTCGCCTCGGATCGAAATCCCGCATCAGGCATTCGGCACGGCTGAAACGCACAACGGCAGCTTCACCCATCACAGTGACTTCGATCAGACCTCGCTCTTTGGTCATTCCTTGTCACCATTAACCCCTGTTGGTCAGGTGCATTGCCAGAGGAATCCGCTGACTTTGCACTGATCGCACCAGAACCCGTATGCGATTCCGCCACTGCCCCAAAGCCACTCACCACCATCCGCCGTCGGCAGATCAGAATCCAGTTGACATAGGTAATGCATTACCTTCGTGCATGTCGGGCAATTTGGATACTCGGCATCTTGTATCCAGCATGGTTCGCCGCCGATTCGGTTGAGGTTTTCCCGGCTATTGCTGCAACCCCAGGCCTGCCAGAACCATCTTCGAGGCGTTGGGGCCAAACCGATCTCCGCCTCTCGGAGTGACCCGACAGGAAACTGTGGGCTTATGGGAGAGCCTTCGTAGCCGATGTTCGATGGAGAGCCATTGCCATCGTGTCGATAGAACAGCGGCTGGCGCTCCCATCCGAGGCACGAAAGGCATGTGGCGAGTTCGAGCCTCTTCAAACGTGTAATCCCCAGCCCCAGTGGGATCGGGTCCAGTACGAGCAATCGGTGCAACGTCTCGCCGCAGAGTGTACAACAGCCCTCAGCGCCACCCCCGAACGGAATCGACTGAACGGACTCCGGGAGCTTCCAGGTCGGGTGGATTCTTGCAAGCCACGGAGGGCGGGATCGCGGCTCAAAGAACGCTTCGGGGAATTGAAAGTGGTACAGGGAATCCTGGCATGTGCGAATGATAGATTTGTTCTCCTGGTGAAATCCAACGAGATGAGGGTGCAAGGCTGAAAGACACTGCAAACTGGCGTACTCGATGACAGACGCCGCCGCATCGTTCTTTCCGCTGGCTTGTTCGAGAGTGTCCAGGGCGGCTTGTACAAGTCCTGGCCATCGCTCTTGTGGAAGGAAGCTCAAAGCTCCATCGAGGAACGTGCCTCCCTTCGGGAACCGTTGCATGACAGCGAGTGCGAGATCGCTCACCGCCTCCGGGTATGAAGTGGCGAGGGCGATTGCTTCCATGACCGGGGCAGCCGGAATCCCTTTCTCCTCAAGACTGCGCACAATGGACTCGACCTGATTATGAGCGGATTGATCCATTGTTAGCACTCCGAAGGCAGACTCTTCTCGGGCAATTAATTAGCATCGGTGCCTCGGTGAGCGGCTTCGAGTGAGGCTCTACAAGTCGATCCACCGATCCCAAAGCCCGGCGCCCGTCCCCTGGCCTTCAAGGTCTTTTCCCAACAGGGAAGGTTTGTTTGTCATCTGCAAAGGATTTGCTCCTGAGAGAAGCCGTCGCCCAAGCGCCATCACCGCCCGGTACAAAATGACCACAAAACAGAGATAAACCACCACGAGGACGGTCACCGCCACGACGAAAAATGCACCAACGACGACGAACAACAGAGCGATCGAGATCCTCGAAAACGGGAAAAACCCCACACCGGCCACGGCGGCGAACAGTGTGAGGATGTAGCCGATCACAATCCCACCAGGACTGAGAAGGAATGAGAAGCGCTCAGCCGCTTTGCCTTGGATATTCACCGCCTCACTCCCGTGAATCTCTTGAGGAGTGACAACTAACAGTCGACGCCAATGATAAATCAATCGTGCACGGTCCCCAAGTGCGACTTGCAGCAGTCGCATTCCCTCCTCGATGCTGACTCTCGGCTCGTACCCCAGGTCCCGCCGCGCCGCGTCGATCTTGAACCAATGCGTCGTCGAAAGCTGCCGCACCAGAAACCGGGTCAGCGGCGGCTCGGCGGTTTGACCGCTGATCAAGTAACCCAGCTCGAGCAGGCCCGCCGTGGCGATCGCGACGGGCCGCTTGATCGAGCGCCGCACCGGCGCCATGCCGGCCGCCGCCAGCAGCCGGTCGATCATGGTCCACAGGGGAATGATCTCGCCCTGTGTGACAAAATAGACCTTGCCCGCGATCGGAGAACCAGGCTCGAGCTTGTCGGCGGCCAGGAAGTGGGCCTCAGCCGCATTGTCGATGTAAATCGGGTCGATCCTGGGCTCGCCGGCATCGATGCGCCGCAGCCGCCCGCTCCGTGCCCGCGAGAGAATCCTGGGCAAGAGATTGTTGTCCCCGGGTCCCCAGATCAAGTGCGGGCGAATCGACACCGCCGCCAGGTTCTTGTCGTTCGACGCGATGACGAGCTGCTCGGCCAGGGCCTTAGTCTTGGGATAGCTGGCGTCGAATCGCCCCGGATAGGGCGCTGACTCGTCGGCTCCCTCCATCGCGCGGCCGTTGAACACCACGCTCGGCGAACTCGTGAAGATGATCCTCCGCGCACCCAGCCGACGGCAGGCGTCAATCACATTCCTCGTTCCCTGCACGTTCACTCGCTCATATTCACGCTCCGGGCCCCACAGCCCGGCCTTCGCGGCCGTATGGAAGATCGTGCGGCAGCCCTCGACCGCCCGATCGACCGTGGCGGCCTCGGAGACGTCGCCCTGGATCTGCTCGACTTCGAGTTTGGCGAGGTGGGGATAATACTGCCTTGAAAGGCTCCGGACGGGCAACCCACGCCCGCGCCGACTGCGACCAGGGCACTGCCCAGAAACCCGCCGCCACCGGTCACCAGAACCTTGCCGAGACCGCCCTCGCTCATGACAGCCTTCTCGTTGCCCACGCGGCCAGTTTGTCACGGAAGATCTTGGCATTGTGCCGCGCATCGACCGGAAACCCGGGATGAAATAAAAACGTCCGGATGTTCATCGTGTGCGCAAACAGGGCGCCGCGCTCGAGAAGCTCTCGAGCAACCCTTCGCCGCTCATGCCGGGTCAATCGCCGCACGGGTTCGACGCAGACCACCGGCACCACTTCCCCCTTGACGACGGCTCCCACGAGCGCCGTTCTCGCAACGTCCGCATGCGTGTTGAAAATCGCCTCGCACGGGATCGTGAAATAAGTCTGGCCGCGTGCGATCACCCGGTGCGACTTGCGGCCGCAGAACCAGAGCCTTCCCTTCTCATCACGATAGCCGACGTCGCCCATGCGGTGTAACACAACGTCGCCCTCGCCGCGTTTGATCTTGGCAAGTGCCGTCGATTCCGGCCGATTGAAATATTCACGTGTCACCACCGGCCCCGAAACGACGAATTCGCCGATTTCGCCGTTTGAAACGGGCGAAGCATCCGACCACGTCGCGATCGGTTGATCATCGATCGAGATCACGCCGACCTCCATCCCATCCACCGGAGCGCCCACGCAGACGCCTAGGCCCCGCTCCGTCGCCGCGCACGTCTCGCCCAGAATCTCGTCGCTGCCGATCGATGCGACGGGAAGTGACTCGGTGGCACCATACGGTGTGAATATCTGCGCCGGCGGATCGACCAGCCGCGCCAGTCGCTCCAGGAGCGCCGCCGAGACCGGAGCCCCAGCGGAGATGATCCGCTTGAGCGTCGGCAAGCGGATGCCGGAAGCCTCGGCCCCCTCGGCAAGCCGCCGCAGCAAGGCCGGCGAGCCGAACAGGTTCGTGACGCCGAAATCCTCGATGGCCTCGAATAGCTTGAACGGGTCGACCCCGCCGGCCGGGTTGGATCCATCTCCGGAACCACGGCCGTCATCTGAAGCGCCGGGGCGAACAAGGCAAAAAGTGGGAACGTGCACAGGTCGATCTCGCCGGCCTCGATCTGATAGAGGGTGCGGAACGCTTTGATCTGCGACAGAAAGATCGCGTGTGAATAAACCGCTCCCTTGGGCGGCCCGGTGCTGCCGCTGGTGAACAGGATCGCGGCTGTCTCGTCAATCGATTCCGGAGTAACCAGAGGCGCGCGATCAGGCTGCTTTGCCAGCTCGTACTTCCCGACGAACCGCAGGTATTCGAGTGTCTTGATCTTTTCCCCAAGTGACGGCACGCCGGGGCCAACCCAGATTCGCTGCTTCACGGTCCGGCCGCCCCAGGCAAATATCCGCTGGGCCGCGATCGCCTTCGGTATGCCAATGAATGCATCCGGCGCTGCCTGGGCGCAGCAATGAGCGAGGCCCTTGAGTCCAATGCCCGGGTCGATCACGACCGGAACAATCCCCGCCTTGAAGAGTGCGAACACGAGCGAGAAAAAGTCGAGGCCCGGCCGGACCATGAGCACGGCGCAGTGCGCCGCGCTCGATCCCGGCGGCACTCAAGCCGACGGCGATAGCGTCGCTGTCGCGGTCGAGCCCGCGGTACGTGAGCTGGGTGTAGCACGCGCGGCCGGCGTGATCTCTGCCCGCCGGCGCGATGACCGCTCGCCTGTACGGCTCGTTCGCCGCCATCGCGACCAGATGCGCAGCGATGTTTGCGGGCTCGGTGAAAACGACGCTCTGGCTCAACCGACGCGCTCCTCTATCGCAGGCTCGGCCGCCAGGAACTGCTGCACGAGCGGTGTGATCGATTCGGCCTCGTCCTCGAACAGATAATGACCAGACTGCGGAAAGCGATGCACGCGTGCCGCCGGAAACCGGCGCTCCCACTCCTCGAGAAAATGCCTGTCGAAGACGAAATCCTTCATGCCCCAGAGGACCAGCATCGGAATCGATTCCAGCCGGTGCAGCCGCTCCTGGACCCACGACACCAGATCGTAGCTCCTGTCACCTCGCGCAAGCGGAATGTCCTGAACGAATCGAAGAACGGCGATCCGGTTGCTCCACGAGTCATAAGGATGCACGTAAGCCCGCCACACGTCTCGGGGCATCCTGCGCCGCTTGCATCCGATCAGGGCCGTGCCATGGCAGAAGGCGTTGCCGCCCCTTACCAGCAACGCGGCCAGCGGCGATCTTCGGCAGAAGGCCAGCACGCGCGGCAGCCGTTTCGAGGCCGGCAAGTGAAACGCCGCCGTATTGGTCACGACCAGCCGGGCGATCCGCTCGGGGTGCCTGGCCGCAAAAGCCATCCCGATCATGCCCCCCCAGTCGTGCAGCACGAGCGTCAGCTCGCGATCCAGCCCGAGATGCTCGAGCAGGGCCTCGAGATCATCAACCCGGCTTTCCAGTGTGTACGCGTACCGCGAATCGTCCGGCTTCTCCGAAAGTCCGCAGCCGATGTGGTCGGGCACGATCACGCGATGCGCCCTGCCGCGGCGCAGCGACTCGATCAAGTTCCGGTAAAGGAACGACCATGTCGGGTTGCCGTGCAGCATCACCACCGGATCCCCCTGCCCCTCATCAATGTAATGCAACCGCAGCCCTCGGCAGGCGAAATCGCACCCGGGATGAGCCGACAGGAACCCCTCGAGAACCTGGTTCACGTTCGTGATGCCCTCTGTATGTTCTTTCATGCGATGATCGGTGTGATCACCTTGCCCGCGACATCGGTCAGGCGGAAGCGCCGGCCGTTGTACTTGAACGTGAGCCGCTCGTGATCGAGACCGAGCAGGCGCAGGATCGTCGCGTGCAGGTCGTTGATGGGCACGCGGTCGACAACGGCGTGGTAGCCGATCTCGTCCGTTGCGCCAAAGGACACGCCCCCCTTCACTCCCCCGCCGGCGAGCCAGCAGGTAAACGCGTGCGGGTTGTGGTCCCGCCCCGGCTTCTGGCCCTTCTGGGCGATCGGCAACCGGCCAAACTCGCCCCCCCAGATCACCAGGGTCTCTTCCAGCAGTCCGCGCTGCTCCAAGTCGGTAAGCAAGCCCGCCACAGGCTTCTCGGTCTCGCCGGCAAACTGTTCGTGATTCCCCTTGATGTCGATGTGCCCATCCCAGGATCGCTCGTTCTCCATCCCGCCCGAATAAATCTGCACAAAGCGGACGCCTCGCTCGACCAGTCGCCGCGCCACCAGGCACTGCCTGGCGACATGGTCGCAGCGCGGGTCATCGAGACCATACAGCTTCTTGATATGGGCCGGCTCGCGATCGATGTCGATCGCCTCCGGCGCCGCGCTTTGCATCCGGTACGCCAGCTCGAAGCTCTCGATCCGCGCAGTCAATTCCGACTCGGCCGCAAGCCGCTTGTGGTGCAGCTCGTTCAAGCTGCGCAAGTAATCGAGCTGGGCCCGCTGCTCGCCGTCGCTCATCGCCGCGATTCGTTCAAGGTTATCGATCGGCGACTCCCTTGGGATGCAGGTGCGTCCCCTGGAACACGCCCGGTAGAAACGCCGCGCCCCAGTTTGCCGCGTGGCCCTTGGGCAGCCCTCGACCGCGCGGGTCGCTCATCACGACGAAGCCGGGGAGATCTTGCGATTCACTCCCCAGCCCGTAGGTCACCCACGAGCCGACGCACGGATATCCCATGCGCGGAAAACCGGTGTTCATCATAAAGAGCGCAGGCGAGTGGTTATTCGACTCGGTGAAGCCCGAATGAATGAACGCCATCTTGTCGACGTGTTCGCCCAGATTCGGGAAGATCTCCGAGACCATCTTGCCGCACTCGCCGCGCGGGCTGAAGGCAAACGGTGACTTCATCAATCCACCGACGGCGTCCTTGAAGAACCCCGTGGTGTTCTTGAAGCCCGGGTCGAATTCCTTGATCGATTTGCCGTCCCACTTCGCTAGCGCCGGCTTATAGTCCCAGGTATCGACATGGCTTGGTCCGCCGTTGACGAAGAACCAGATGACTCGCTTTGCCTTGGCGGGCAAGTGCCCCGGCCGCATTGCCATCGGATTTTGAGAAAGCCTCCTCGCCACGTCTTCTGGCCCCGAGTCGGCGTGCGCCTCTTCGAGCATTCCTTCCGAATGCAGCAAGCTTGCAAGACCCAGCAGCCCAAATCCGCCCCCTGCACGCCCGAGAAGTTGCCGGCGCGTTAACATGAGAAGCTCCGTGGAAAGCACCGAAAGCGCACTTGTGCGTCAGTTAATATAGATGGTTTCGCTCATGCTCAAAAGCGCTTGACATAAATCGACGAGCGCCCGGCGTGCGGCATCGTTCTTGTTGTCGGCGGCGTAAGTCGAGTTCTGGCGCGCCATGAAATCCAGTCCCAGGCGTGTCTCTTCGGGGCTCGGCTCGCGGCCGAACGTGAGCTTGTAGGCATGGCGAATGACGGCCGCCGGGCTCGGCTCGCCGGAAACCCGCGACGCGAGGCCTTCCGCTGAGGCTCGACCGAGCGGGCTGTTCATGAAGAGAAGCGCCTGCGGGGCCGTCGTGGTCGTTGACCGCTGGCCGATACTGACAAGATGCTCGGGCCAGTCGAACAGCATCATCGACGGGACGAGCTGGCTCCGCTTGATGAAGAAGTAGACGCTCCGGCGCCGCATGTTCGGATCAAGCGTCCCCGCGCCGAACATCGTCGCGTCGAGGCGCCCCGATATCGCCAGCAAATTGTCACGAATCGGCTCGGCCTCCAGCCGCCGGGGCGTAAATCGCCACAGGAGGACGTTTTCGCGATCGATCTTCGCACGAGCTTCGTCGGCACGACTATCCTGCACATAGACGGCGCTGGTCACGATCAGCTTGTGCACTCGCTTGAGGGTCCAGCCGTGTTCGACCAGATCGGCGGCCAGCCATTCGAGCAATTCGGGATGGGAGGGCGTCTCGCCCTGCTCGCCGAAATCACTGGGAGTGGCAACGATGCCGCGGCCGAAGTGATGTTGCCAGAGTCGGTTCGCGATCACCCGCGCCGCGAGTGCCCCGGCGCCTCCGACGGAGTCGGTCATCCAGCCTGCCAGCGCGGCGCGGCGCATGCTGGTTCGAGTCCAGCCTTTGGGTGGGGTTACCTGCCAGTCGTTATCGCGGTGGCCGGCGCGTTCCAGAACAAGCAGATAGCCCGGCTCGGCCTCACGTTGCTTCTGATTCACGTCACCGCGCAAGCAGGTATGTCTTGGGATAGAAATGAGGAAAGCCGCGTTCGTCCGCGTGATGCTTGGTGTGTGGGAGGCCTTCGCTTGTGACCTGGACTTTCGTGGGTTTCTTGCCCGGTTGCAGTACCAGATCAACCTCGCTGCGGATCGCCGTGGTGAACACCGAGGCGAGCCGGTAATAGTCCTCTGCTCGGATCGGGTCGTATTTGTGGTCGTGGCACCGGGCGCAGCCGATCGTGAGCCCGAGCAGGGCGGTTCCGGTGGTGGCGACCATGTCGTCCAGCTCGTTGTACCGGGCCGACTCGAATTCGTCCTCGGTGAGCTGCGTCGGAAACGCGCCCGCGCCAGGAACCCGGTGGCGGCCATTGCCAGCGGATCGTCCGGCGCCAGCTCGTCGCCGGCAAGCTGCCAGCGCATGAACTGGTCAAACGGCATGTCGCGGTTGAGGGCCTTGATCAGGAAATCGCGGTAGTGAAAGGCGAACGGCCGATCATAGTCTTGCTCGTACCCGTGCGACTCGGCGAACCGAGCGACGTCCATCCAGTGCCGCGCCCAGCGCTCGCCGTAGTGTGGCGATGCAAGGAGACGGTCGACAAGCTGAGCATAAGCGTCAGGCCGATTGTCGGCCACGAAGGCGTCGAGTTCTTCGGGCGTTGGCGGCAACCCGATCAGGTCAAACGAGAGCCGGCGGATGAGCGTTCGGCGATCGGCTGGCGAATTTGGCGAGAGCCCTTTCGACTCGAGCTTGGCGAGGATGAACCGATCAATCGGGGTGCGGGCCCACGAGGCATGTTTGGCAGAGACCGGCGGAGGCGCCGGCGACTCGAGGCCACGGAACGCCCAGTAGTTGCGCGACTCCTCGATCGCCTTGGCGGGCTTAGAAACAGCGATCTTCGCTCCGGCCGCGGAATCGGTGAGTGGTTTGTCGTACGGCGCGCCCAGATCGATCCATCGCGCGATGTTCTCGATGTCCGCATCGGGAAGCTTCGGCTTCTTCGAGGGCATGTGGGGTTCTTCGGCATGAGTGATCAATCGGTAGAGCTGGCAGGCCTTGCCGCCGCCTTCGATCACGCCGCTATCGACGAGCGGCTTGCGGTCGGAAAGGTCAAGATCCCCCTTCTTGGCCTTCCCGCCATGACATTCGAGACACTGTGCGATCAAGAGCGGTCGCACGCGTTCTTTGAACAGGGTCAGCCCTTGAGCCATCTTCGCGGCGTGGTCGGGCGGCACGGAGGCGGGTTTCTGCTGCTCTTGCGCGACGGCAACGGAGGCAGAAATCAGGGCAATCGCAAGGGCAACGGCGCTCGTTCCGAGGCCGTTCTTCGTCAGGACGAATTTCACTGGCGGGATTCCGTAATCATCTGTTAGGCAATGAGACGCGGGCTGTTGATTGCCGCATTCGACCAAGCGAGATCACGAAACGACACACTGAGCTCGCGGTAGGACTCCCGGCTTGGTCGAAACAGCCTCTACGTTGTCGCGAGGAGGCTTTCTTCATGGCGGGGTACCCGTGCAGGACTTTATAATAACACAACCACGACCAGGCGTCGTAGGATTAACGGCGGCCTCGATCGCCCAGCGGACAATGATCGCATGTCGAGTAATGGTTCGCCTCGAGTGTCCGGCCACGATTGCCGAATGTCGTGCAATTGAGATAGACTAGAGAATGTTGCTGGTGTGTCATATCCCCTAATTCTGTGGAGCGAACATGAGCCTTTCGCTCGTTGAAGCCCTCGCCCAAACGGAGCTTGAAGCTGGGCGCGTTTACCATTGCGAGGTCAAAGGCCAACTGGTCGAGCTCCGCGTCTTGGGCCCCGCCGTTGCGCGAGAAGTGTCTGTCGATTCGGAGTCGGATGTGATGCTCGACCCGTGGGTTGACCTGCCGCGGCCGATTCCAAAGTTTTCAACAACTGGCGAACGCGGGCCGGTCCCTCTTCCGGCGCCACCCGAGATTCCCGATGATGGCGACGAAGTATGATCTACGGACTGCCTGACGCAGCTTCCCCCATCGATCAGGGGGATCTGATCGACGATTGCTACATTCTCTCCATCAAGGCATTCGACCTGCAGGCCAGTGACCTGCCAGGGATCAACATCGCGAACAGCCGTGTTTTGATTTTGACTCAAGCCTGCGACCTTGCCAATCGCAAGACCCCCGACGCAACAGTCGCGGTCGTCCACGACGCCCAGTTCATTGTCGACAGCGGGCTGCTGAAGCCGGCCGATGTACGTGGACCGGTGCGGGCTGGCGGGTCTACGGTTGGTATTTTCTTCCGTCCGATCAAAATCTCGCTCTTAACGAAATGATCGTGGACCTTCACCAGCTCCACACCGTCGGGCTCGACTTGCTCACGGCACTAACCCAGATGGGCCGCCGTCGAGCAAGGTTACTTTCGCCGTACCGGGAACATCTCGCCAAGCACTTCGCTGATACGTTCAGTCGCATCGGGTTGCCTGTGCCATACCAGACTGCGCCGTGAGCTATGCACGGAGAGATTCTGTCGAGGTTCTTGACAACTGCGCGCGGAGTGCATCGGCGCGTAGAACGTTCAGCACGGTGGAAGACGTATCGAGTTCCCGACGATATCCTGTAAAGAGTCGTTTCGCTCGCGGTTCAGGCACAAGAGGTCTCGGGCCATGAGATCCCGTATCGTTCGGCTGGGAAACTCGCGAGGAATCCGCATTCCGAAGGTGCTTCTGGAGCAGACGGGCCTCGCGGAGAGGTCGAGATCATCGCCCGAGGTGAAACTCTGATCATCGGCCCCGCCAAGCAGCCGCGCGCGGGCTGGGATGCCGCTTTTGAGGAAATGGCACGTCGCAGGGACGACGCGCTGCTCGACGACGCTCCGCCGAGTTTGTCGAGCTGGGATGAGAGCGAATGGGAATGGCAGGCATAAATCCGCTGCGCGCAAAAAAGTATGGTTCGTTCGCGGAACAACGTCGTCTGTTTAGTTAGAACAGCATGATTGTCACCGAGGCGAGAGGCCTACGGAGCTTTGTTCCGGCTGCTCGACAGAAGTCTCGCCACTCCGCCGTCTAGGAGCGTTGTCGTGACGACCCCCAACGACCCGACGATGTCACACAGCTCGCTCGACGCGATCATCGCCGCCTACATGCAGGCGGTCGAAGCGGGCGATGTCCCGAACCGCGACGAGCTTTTGGCCGTGCATCCCGAACATGTCGAGGCGCTTCAAGCGTTCTTTGCGGACCTCGATCGGATGGATCGGGTGGCGTCGCCGTTGCGGCTGGCCGCGGGGCTTGATGAGACGTTTGCGCTCGACGCGAACGGCAACAGCGCACTGCCCACGATCCGATACTTCGGCGACTACGAGTTGCTCGAGGAGATTGCGCGGGGCGGGATGGGCATCGTCTACAAGGCGCGCCAGGTTTCGCTGAATCGAATTGTGGCGCTGAAGATGATCCTGCGCGGTACCTTCGCCACCGAAAAGGACGTGGCCCGATTCCGCGCCGAGGCCGAGTCAGCAGCCAACCTGGACCATCCGCACATCGTGCCGATCCATGAAGTCGGCGAGCACGAAGGACACCAGTACTACACGATGAAGTTCGTCGAGGGTACCTCGCTTTCGAAGCTCCCACAAAGCGATCCACACAAGGAAGTCGAGGGAATTGTCCCCGTGATCCGCGCGGTGCACCACGCTCACCAGCGCGGCGTGCTGCACCGCGACCTGAAGCCCTCCAACGTTCTCGTTGATTCTCAGGGCACGCGGTTTGTCACGGATTTCGGCCTGGCCAAGCGCCTGGCCGACGCCGATCGATCGTTAACCGAGCCCGGGCAGATCCTGGGCACACCCAGGTACATGGCTCCGGAGCAAGCGGCCGGAAGCAAGGACCTGACCGTCGCGGCCGACGTGTACAGTCTGGGCGTGATCTTGTACGAGCGGCTCACGGGTCAGACTCCGTTCACGGGCGACGACGCGTTGGCGCTGTTGCGACAAGTGCAAGAATCAGAGCCGCCAAGGCCGTCGACGATTCGAACGGGGCTAGATCGGGACCTGGAGACGGTGGTGCTCAAATGTCTCAACAAGGAGCCCAACCGGCGTTATTCGTCGTGCGAGACGCTGGCTGACGACGTGGATCGTTGGCTACGTGGCGAGCCGATCACGGCGCGCCCCGTGGGTCGGCTCGAGAAGACTTGGCTGTGGGCGCGACGCAACCCGGCGATCGCGACGGCCGGCGGGCTAGCAGCCGCGGCGCTCGTGGCCGTGGCGGTTGTCTCCTCGGTCGTCGCCATTCAGGCCAATGCGCTGGCCAAGGCTGAACGTCAGCGAAAGGAGGACGCAATCGCCGCGCGGGATTCCGTCGAGTGGGCACTGGCCCGATCCTACCTGGCGCCACTTAATGTCGAGCTAAATGGGGAGGGACACGACCTTTTCACCAATGAAGCCAACGCCCTTTGGCAATTGGCCGAGAATCCTGGTGAGCGAATCTGGCTTCGATTCATCGATTTGGGCACTCGTGATCCATTTGCGCTTCAACAACTCGGCGCTCGATCGGAACCAGCGATGATCGCGGCTGTCGGCCTGGATCGGACGAAACGGGACCAGGCTGCTACACTGCTGGCCAGTCGCCTCTTTGATCCCGCACTCCATCCGGAGCAAAAACGTGAAGTGGCAAATGTCGCGCTTGAACTCGAGTGTTGCGCCGACACACCGCGACCGGAAGGGCGACTAGACACCAACGTCGTGGCGCAAGAGCGGATTGCGTCCCTCGAGGCCCGCCCGAGCGGACAGCTCGCAAAACAATTCGTCGCGATTGCGGAACTGCTGGAGCCCTCCGAAGCCGCCATCCTTTGCGATCGCGCGTCCCGAGCTCTGGTAACCGCCCTGAAGACAGCGAAAGACCCGGGAGAAGAGGACGACCTGTGCGACGGTTTATGTTCAGTCGCAGCCAGAATGGAACCGGACGCGGCTGCGGGTATGCTGGTCTCGATTTTAATGAAATCCGAATTCCCGGATTCGCTCTTGGTGTTTCAATTAGCTTCGGTCGCGGGTCGGATGACGCCCGCGGCCGCAGCCAAAACATGCGGGCCGCTGGCGCAAAAACTTGCTACGGAGCTTCGGGAATGGGCGGCAGGACCCGGGGATTACGGTCCCCGGGGACGACCTCTTGCCCAAGAAAAATACGCCCAAGAACTTGTTGCCGTGGCTGCTCGGGTGGGGCCAGCCAAAGCCGCCGCAGAATGCGGTCCGATTGCCCGGATGCTGGCTTCGCTCCTCGCGACAAACCCCAGGCACGGCTCTGTGGACGCATTCGCGGCGGTCGCGGAATTGATAGAACCTGCGGAGGCAGCGGAGCTGAGCGGTCGTGTCGGTGATGCGCTCGCTGCAGCGTTGCAGAGCGAATCAGAAGCAGACGTCAGAGGGTGGTTGGCGCAGAAGCTGGCACTGCTTGCGGACAGGCTAGAGCCAACCGAAGCGGCGAAGTTGTATGGCCGTGCCCATCAAACTTTGTATGCTGCTTTCGAGCGGGAAACGAATCCCCTTTCCAAGGCTTCCTTAGCGTCAGGATTAGGGGCAATCGCGAGCCGGATGAAACCGGAGTCCGGTGCTCATCTAATGATCGACACGATGAAGAACAGATTGTACGGGATGCACAGGCGACAGTGGACCTCGAGCCTGATTTCGCTTGCACGGCGAATGCCGCCGGCTAAGGCCGAAGCGGTCTGCAGTGAAGCCATCCGTCTCTACTTAGAGGAACGCGGTGGAGACCATGACGCAGCTTTTCTTCTCTCGCAGTTGAGTCCCGCGAAAGCAACCGGGATCGCTCGGATACTCTCTCGGTCGATGTGTTCGGAAACCTACGCTGGCACTAACTCCTACATGCCGTCTCAAGGTGGTACGATTGGAGCTGAGATCGATCTCGACGCGGTGCTAAGTGTCGCTGACCGATTGCGGGCTCCCACGAAAATAGTAGCTTCGACGGCGACGGATGGCCTCGTGTGGGTGGGCGTCGTCGCGCCTGGTGAACCTCGTACTTGCCGCCTCACCACGCAGGAACTCGTCGAACTGCTCAAGATGCCGACGTGCAATGGCGCGCTTCGCCGCGTCGTTCTGGACCACTTGGGTAACATCCACACCCGACGGTTCGCCAGCCATTGGGACTTCGTTCGGTTCGCGAAAGAGCATGGCCTCGAATTGGACTTCACCACACCGCCCAAACGGCCTGATCCGAAGGAATCCGTCAAACGCATGCTCGAACTCCTGGACCGGCCGAATTAGCCGTACAGAACGGATCGCGCTACACGGGCTTGCACACGACGAGCATACGGTCCCGCGTCCGTGTGCTCGCCCGTGAACCCGTGCGAGTCGACTCGCTGTATTTGCCGACCACGCGAGCGGCCGTCTCAAGACTGAACCAGCTCCTCGTCGCGCTGCCTCCAGAACGACGCCTCTCGTCTGGCAAATTCGCTCTCGAAGAGCGCCCAATCTCGCACGCGTTTCAATCGATGTCCGAAGAAGTACCGAGCGAGTTTGGCCTGACTTTCCAACCTCTCAGATAGGTCGCCATAAGCAACCCCCATGTGACCGCCGGCGCAGAATTCGCTGATTACTTCGTCGTCGTCCGCAAACCGTTCGAGCACGAATGCGCTCAACTCTGGAACGACCGGCTGCCCGTCTTCGTTTAAGTGAGGCAGCGGCAGGTGCCGGGCCAAACCGCGCGCGCCCTCCACACCGGCCTCGACTAGCCAGCGCTCGACAGTCGCAACCGGCAAAGCCACAAGTAGGTTTGTAATTCTATGGGTTCGAAAGCGCCACCCGCCGCCGGGGTTCAGAATCGCGTCACCCAAGTGTCGCATCAACTCGTCTGGGTGTGCGCGCGCCAATCGAACTAACTGCTCCTCGGCGAGCAGACACATGTCGTATCTGCCGCTCATGAGCGCGCAAACCCCGAATTCTATCGCGCGTTCAGCATCGACCAAGGCAAGATCGTCCAGCAAGAGCGTCCAGACACTTGGCTCGAGCCCCGCGCGATCGAGTGCGAGATCAAGAACGCTTGTCAAAGTGTTGCTCAGTCGCTCGTGGTGCGAGAACAGGTTCGTTCCCGACGTTTGCTTCGGGGAGTGGAGGTAACCGTAGAGAATGTGAAGAGCCGCTTGTGCGGCGCGATCATTCCCAGATTCGCCGGCACTGATGAGTCGATCCATCACCTGAATGAGCTCGTCGAAGGTCAACGCACGGTCGCGAATGTTGTATTCAAGACCGCGCAAGAATTCAACTGGCAGACCGCCCGTGCAGCCGTGAGGAATACGTGTTGCGTGAGTTTTTCCGGCCGCGAAGGGTCGACTTGAGCGGGCGACGGCGCGCGGACGGGTAGCGGGCTCGCGCAGCGCTGCGAGCGAATGTCCTGTGATTTCTGCGGCGGCCGGCACCTGGTGACCCGAGAAACGCTCCGCTTGGACTAGGAGGTATCGAAACGAATCTGAATGCGACCGGCACGGGAGTGGTCAAACGCTTCGTCGCTCAGGGCGATGTATCGGAAGGCTTCCAACAAGCGGCGGGCGAGGTTCTTCAGGCTACCGAACAACTGCATGGGTGTCCGCCCAAACTCCGCCGCCGCATTGCGGAGCAAGCTGCCGACCTCGAGGACCTGCATGATGATGTGAGCGATCTGCAGCAAGTAATAGTAGGCTTTGAGCCTTTCCGGGTCGGTGCTGAAAGCATGTTCCAGGTTCAGGCCGCTATTCTTCTGACGATTGAATCCTTGGTTCTCAATGTGCCAGCGATGTCGTCCTCCTTTCGTGGCAATCTCCTCTACCGTGCGGATGTCAACCTTGAGGTCCGTGATCCAGGCGAATACGGTGATTTCGCCGTCGACCGTTTCCGTGCATTCGATCGCGTTAAAGTGCCAGGTTCGGCCTTGGTCATCCTGGTAGGACAAGCCGTGAACCCAGCGATAGACCTGGTGCACACCTTGGGGCGTAGAGCATGTCAGTTCATTGCTGGGGCAGAGCTTCAATAGCGCCTGAAAGTCCTTCCATACGGCAGGCATATGGCCCGGCTTGAATGTTAATACGTAGTTGCAATGGTAATCCTTGGCCAGTTGCAGGGTGCGGCCGCACGCATAGAGACTATCACCGGAAAGGCACGAGCGTAGTTGCGGGAAGCCACGACGAAGTTGAGGAAGCAAACGGGTCAGCGCCTTGAGCTCGCAATCTTGTTTACGAGCCTCGCCGGAAAGGGCGGCGTTGCTGTCCGAGTTTTCAATGAACTCACTGGCCATGGACAGGGTCAAACCCGCCGGTCCGAGTATTTTGGCTTCCAGGACCTGGTGCAGGTAAGCGGTGTGGGTCGCGTGACGATAGACCAAGCAATGCGGGCAATGCCGCCGCCGAAAAGCCAGATGACCAGTGGCATCGAGAGCCACGACGAACCTCCCCTGCAAGCGAGCGGCGTCCAAAGACCTCATGCGAATGAGGCGACGCAGCATGTGTGTTCGCAACTCGGCGAAAGGAGCAGCGCCAGTGTGTTCCAGGAAATGATCAAGGGTGTCGTGTACCGGCCGGGTCTCCTGCTCGGTTTGAGCGAATCGGTTGAAGTTGTTCAAGACCTCGGTGCCGCGGTCATCGAGATCGAAATCCAACTGCCTGCGACTGCCGAGCTGAAACAGATACAGGCTGATCCCCCACCAGATGAGGAATCGTTTGTGATAGATGACCAGCGGCAAAAACCGGGTATCGGGCACGCCATCCAGCCACCGATTAAACTCGGGCCAGAAGTGGTGGAATGTTGTGGCGAACGTCTCGCCGAGGCTTACGACCGGCCCTTTCGCCGTTTTCGTTCCTGGGCATGGCTGCGAACCAGTGCCAGGCTCAGTTGAGAGATCTCCTGGAGCAGAGCTTTGAGTCGGCGATGTTCGTCGATCCATGAACGAACCTCTTCCGTGAAGTCGACTGGAACGTAAACCGTGCGCGTCTTGCCACGGTTGTTGAAGGTGAGCTGATGGCCACGATGCTTTTCGCCAGAACCGCAATGGCAGCCGGGCTTACCACACCTGCGCTCGAACGAAACGAGGCTGGCAGCAAGCGCAGGTTTACGAGCGGCCACCTGCTTTACCCGGCTTTCGAGCATCCGCCGAATATTGGTGGGATGACGTGGGACTCGCACGGGTGCCTCCGAGCTGGCTAACTGAAAAGCACCCTAGCTTACCAGCAAATGGCCCAAAAGTGGGAAGTGCGAAGAAGGCGCAAAATGGTGAAAACCCTGAATCGGTCGTAAATCAGTGCGCCCAGAGGGCTTGGCTCGCGGCTAAGGTGCGAAGAAAATCGTGTTCCTCAGAGCTGCCGCCCGTGTCGACCATCTGCAGTATACGGGCCACTTTGTGAACTTCGTCGCCGGCCGACCAGAGAATGTCATAAGCAACACGCGGGTGTTCCGCTTGTAAGCGATCAAGGAGGGCGTTCACCCGCCCGACATGTTGGGGATGCGCTGTAGCGAGCCGTTCAACGTAGCCCCGAGCGAAAGCCACGCCGCCGGCCAGTGGGATTTCATCAAGCATGGAGTCGAGACAAATGCCGTCTCCGTCGATCTCTGCAATCGCTTGGCCGAGATGAACGGCGCTACGCGCCTCTGCCGAGCAGAGCCAGCTCAGCTCGCGTCTGAAAGCAACCGGCGAATGCAGTAATTCCTCACTCAATTCCTTCATCGCGTTTTGCCAGGCGGCGCTATCGCCGCGCAACTGTTTGTGCCAGTAGTCCTGACCCACGATTCTCACCAACCGACCGTGCAGATCAGATGGCACGATGCTTTGATACCAGTCTCGTACTCGAACTTCCAGGTCGGAACGTGATTTGAGTGCGAGGTGCCCCGTCGCCGGCTGAGGCTGTGCATCGATTGTGCCGGCGCCGTTGAGCTGGTCTGTCGCGCGGTGTATCGAAGCGACGTGGCCCTTGCAAAAGACGTCCAGGAACTGCTCGATTGCTCGGGCGACCGCGGCCAAGAGGTTATCAGGGAGCACGGCCGAACCAAGGGCCGCCCGCGTTTCTTCGACATGCCCACCGAGCAGAAGTGGCGCGAGGCGATTGATCAGCGTCACGCGTAAACCATCTGCAACCGGACCACCGGCAGCGATCATGCGGCCAGCCATGGCAAGCGCCAGGTTGCGGCACTCGCGCCATTCGTCCAAATCGGCAGGCCGCCACTGTGGGGGCGGAATTCTGCCGAATACGACCGGCGGATGAACGAGCCGCGCCACCGGACCATCGGCGAGAATTTCGTCGAGCGCTCCCAATACAAGACCAAGCTGCGCGGAGTCCACCGGCTCGAGACGCCTTTCGAGCAAGCGTAGCCTCTCGCCAAAAGTCACCTCTGTTCCGGACAACGCAATGCGGAAGAGAGATGTCCACACTCGTGTCGCGTTATTGCCGAGGTGTGGCTCGGTTTCGGCCTGCGCAAGTCGAAAGAGGATCTCCTCCGCGTGATTGAAGTATTCGCCGAAGTACGCCAGTTTCTCGGCCAACCACACCAGCTCACGACGCGCCGTGCCCGGTTCGTAACCGGAGTGCAGTCGCCGCAGCTCGTCGAGTGGCGTGCGTTCGAGCAATTCGCGGAGGAACGACACCAGCGTCTCGGGCTGGACCTCGATGAGGCGAACGAGACGAACGACAGAACACTCGTCGCCCAGATCAGGAGGGCCTAGGTTCCTCGCCCATGCGAGAAAAAAATCGAGCACCATTGTACGTATCGCAGGCGTGCCGGAGCTTTGAACGCGATCCACGAATGCGTCGACAAGATTCGCCGGAAACTCGGTCAGGAATCTCGTGGGGGCGACCTGAATCCAGCGCTCCCATGCCGACTGGAACGCGACTCGTGCGATTAACATTGGCGTGACGTACAGGTATCGGCCGCCGAACGCGATGAATCCGGGCGATTGCCGCAATCGCTGGGCGATTTCCACGACGTCTATTGGGCGTCGCGCGATCATCGAGTGATTGCATAGGCTTTCGAGCTGACCGGCCAAGTCCTCTCGAAACCCTACACGCGGTAACAGCGAGACGATGAGCACCGCGTCAAGCTCCTCCGGCCGGAGGCGGGTCCGCAAGTAAGAGCGGTGGAAAAACCCGGACATTGACTCGACACTCCCATCGGGCGGCACCAAATTGCTATGTTGACAGAGGTCTACGGCCAGCCGCACGAACCCTTGCGTCAATTGAGCATGACTCCGACGTCGATCACTCGGAAGGCCTGGGAAGTTCCTTTCCAGGATCGTCTCGACATCGCTAATCGAGATACGAGTAAGACGCAGCTCCGCGCCACCACCATCGCGTTCCAGGCTATTGTCGATGGCGATGACGCGAAGGCAGTCTGCGCACGCCGGCAGGAGTCGGTGCAGTTGGTCTTGAACCTGAACGGAACATTCATCAGCGACGAGGATTGCCTTGGCTCTGCTGTCGCGCGCAATGACTCGCGCGAATTCGAGGGCTTTCTGTTCTTCGTTCGAGTAGACGACGAGCGCGGCATGCGCCGGATCATTACGCAGCGACTCACACGCACATCGGGTCTTGCCGACGCCGGCTTCTCCGTGCACTGTCAAAACCGTCGCAAGTCGCCGTCCGAAGTCCACGTGATCGCGGATAGCCCGCGAGGCGTCGCTCCATCCCGCGATCGGGACGTATTCAGGCGTGAAACCGGCTATCTCCTTGAGCCACATTTCGAGGCTGCTGAATTCCCCGAGCTCCGCGCAAAAATGGTCGACGACGAGCGACTTGAAGCGACCGGCCCACAAAGCCAGGTCAGAGGCGGTCAGTACCAGTGGTACGGGGGCGACCGGGTTAATCTTTTTGGCTTCCTCCAGTAGCCAACCTTCCCATCGCGCCTTCGTTGGACCGGACATATCGTCAGCGATACAGAAGCGATAGCCGTATCCCAGCGTTATCAATCTGCTCGCATCCGGCTTGGTTATTTCCTGCCGCAAGGCAGCTTGCTGGCCCCCTTTTCCCCGCTTCGGCTTGATATTCCCGGCGGGGCTCGCTTTGAACTGCCAACACGTCGGGACAGCAAATCGGCCAGTGGGATCGTGCTCGCCGGGAATCGGCCGGTCGACGATGGCATCTACACCACCGTCGCGCACGGTCTTTTGGCTTCGCTGGACGCACGAGTCAGGAAGTCTCCCCTCTTTGGCCTGGCAAAATAGGAGCGCGTTCATCAACCGCACAAACCTGGGAGAGTTGCCTTAAAGTCGCTGAACGTCCTCCCCATCGAGTTGCCAGACTGGCTTCATTCTTCCCTCCCTCGAGAACGCGAGCTCCGCTGCGGTTCAATCGATACAGGCAGAACTCAACTTCGCGGACCGAATTGTGCGAGACGGGATTCGCAACCGCAGTACTATTATTGCCATGTGACCCCGACATCGACGAGACGAAACGAAACGCAGTTTCAACTCCCTCACCGCGATGTCACGGCAGGAACCTACACCACCCCACCACTCACCACTCCAACCCAAGCATCAAACAATTGAGCCCACTCCCAATCCCCAAAAACCCGACCCGGTCCCCCGCTTCCAGAAACGCCCGCCCGTCGGCGAGCGCAGCCGTCAACGGCAGCGCCACCGTCCCGGTGTTTCCCAGAAAAGGATACGTCGCAAAGTCCTTCTCCTCGGGAATCTCAAGCGCCTTGAGGATCGTCTCCCGGTGCGCCGACCCCACCTGATGGCAGATCACCTTGTCGACCTGAGCTGCGGTCCAGTTCATTCTCTCGAGAAACGCGTGCCACGTTTGAACACCCAGCTCGATCCCGTGCGTCAACACGGCCGAGGCATCGGTCGATGTGAACTGCTGGAACTGATAACCGCCTGCTGGGCCGGTCTCCTCGATGCCCCAACGGCAAAGCCCGTGGAACGCAGAGGCATTTCGCGTGACTCCGCCTAAAAGCCGATGGCCCTTCTCCCGTGAGAACGAGCCGTCAGAGAGCACAAGCGCCACAGCGCCGGAACCCCCCGTCAACGTGGCCAGCGACAGCTTGAAGAAATCCATGCTGCGGTCGGCCAGCAACTGGGCGATCACGATCTCGTTGATCTCGCGGGCCGTCTCGCAGGCAACCACCATCCCCGCGCGGATCTGACCGATCTCAATCCGGTTTGCGATATCAACCAGGCCGTTCAAAACCCCCAGGCACGCGTTGCTCACGTCATAGACGGCTGCTTCCGGACTGACGCCGACGAGCGACGCGACCCGGCAGGCCGTCGCCGGCTCGAAATACTCGCGGCACACTCCGCCGTAGATCAAAACCTCGAGCTGGTCCGCACACACGCTCGAGGCCTCGAGCGCCCTTCGCGCCGCCGCGAACGCCCCGTCCGAAATCCGATAGCCTTCCTCCCACCACCGCCGCTCGTTGATGCCCGTCAAGGCCTCGAGCTGGCCCTCGCCCAGATGCAGCGCCGAATAAAGTCCCTCGAGCCGCCGCTCCAATTCGAGCGACGACACCACGACAGGGGCAATCTCATAGCCAATCGCGTCGATAAATACATTTGTATATTTCATGGACTAGCAGGTGATGCGTTGAAAGGACCTATGTGTTCCCCGGAACCCCCCCCCAACCCCCCCTTACATTCCAGACATATGTCTGACCGCCTGCCATGTTTTGGCACGAAAGCGAAAAACCTCGGATTTGGCGTCTGTCGCCAAATCCGTCTTTCGCAGTGTTCGGCGCGCGGTCAGACATACGTCCTGATTTCCTAAGGGGGGGCAGGAGTCGTGTGCTGGCCCGAGTGCGCACACGCCGGATTCGTGACGTGCAAGTTTAACCGGCCGAGACCCCGATTGCGAAGTCGTGCATCTGATAGATGATCTTTCCGTCGACTTCGAGATGCCCATCCGCGACAAGCCGCCGCCGCTCGTCGTCGCGCGATTTGATCACAGCCTGTACCATCACGCGGTGATCCGTGGGCACAATCTGGCCCCGATAGGTCCAGCGATGAGTTGCTCCAAGCACAGGCGATTCAAACGCCGACCCGGCGCTGGCCCCCCAGCGCGAAACCGCCATCAACTTCAAGAGCTGCATCATCGATTCGAGACCGAGCGATCCCGGCCAGACCGGATCATTCATGAAGTGCGCCGCGAAGAACCAGGCCTCCGCGTGCACCTGGCTGCTGCCGCGAATCAATCCCAGTCCGTGCGGCCCGCCACCCGAGACCAGCTCCTCGACCTGATCAACCATCCGCCACCTTGAATCAGGAAACGGCGGCTGATCCGGAAAAACCGGCGCTTCCGCTCGCGAGCGCTCATCCTCGGTCATTCGATACACCACCGCCTCACGAATGCCCACCTGGTCTCGCATCGCACGCGGAGGGAAAAAGCCGAACTCCGCAGACCCGTCGTAAACCAGCCCCTGAGCGGATGCGATCGCGAAATCATACGTTTGCAAGATCATCGCCCGCCGCGCTGGTGATCTTCGTGGCCTTCACCCGCGTGGTCAGAGCGTACCGCTACGCCGGTGGACAGCCCGTTGCAGCCGGGCCGTGCCGCCCAGATTGCGGAACTGGAGGTCTTCCGGGCTGTTGAGCGCAGAGCCCATGAAGGCTGCCAGCCAGCCGCAGGGCTGAAGCGCAATTTCCAGTAGAATCGCCAGCGGTACCGCGTCCTGTCGATCGGCTTCGAAGAACCAGGCGTCCGGGTCGATATCGTATTCCGCCACAGCGCTCGTGCCGGCCTCCATGATCCAGGGCTGGGCATCGGTGCTCATGATCCGGTGCACACACGCAAACGGAGGGGCCGGCAATCGCGCCAGAAAACGGCCGTTCTCGAACGGACGGTACCGCTCCCCGAATGCGTCCACCGGCCTGCCGAGTGCAAAGGCGAGAATCCGGTCGTGATCGAAGAACGCCGGTTTGCGGGCCGCAGAGCCAGGATCAGCTTCCGTCGCGTGCGCCCAGAGAGCCTCCAGCTCCGGCCGGCTCGAGCCGCTCAGTTGCAGCGAGATGCCAATCAGCTCGACGATCGGCTTGCCGTCGACGATTACAAGTGCATCAGCAATCGCGTACGGCTCGGGACGATATCCCCGTTCCTTGACGGTCACCTCGTAACACACCCGCTTCGTGGATTCCACGACCTGCCCACGGCACTTCAGCCGGATAGCCCCTCCTTTGACCGGTTCATAAACGACACGATCGCGGAAGCCAACCCATCCCATCCGCATCATCAAGATCCGCAGCGCATCCACGCAGCTCTGATACATGAGCGTGCCGGGCATCACGCGATCGTCGACGAAGTGGCATACGAGGAACCAGTCGTCGGGATGAATGTCGGTCTCGGCCTGGATCACACCCAATCGGAACGAGCCGCCGTGTGTCTCGAGGCGCGTCACACGTTGCAAGAGCCCCAGCCGGCCGCCTGCCATCGGCAATGGATCGTCGAGCGCAAGGCGATCGAATGGTGGTCCGAACGCGCCGGCAAGTTCACCACGGCGAAGCGCGTCAACCTCGGTCTCGCCGAGCGCCATTGCAATCGGTGGCACGAGTTCGAAACCCGCTTCCTTCGGATGTGCGGCTCGCGAGGCGAAATCAATCGCGTGCGGAATGACACCGCGGCCGGCCGCCAGCTCCTCTGCGGTGAAAAAGCCCGCACAGCCGTCTCGCATCGAAAGGAACGGCTCGCCGGAAACCGTCGCGTCGAGCCGGAAGCGGAAGAGAATCATTTGCCCCTGTCGGAAGAACTCGTCAATGCGGATGTCGTACCGGATGACGTCGCCCTCGCGAGGCAATGCTCGGTGAAACGTCACCGTCGCATCAAGCAACCGGTAGACGGCCAGGCCTCGCGTCTCGAAGTCGACGCCCAGGTAGCCACAGAGCAAGAGATCGGCCTGCCCCGCCTCGATGGCAATGCTGGGTACAATCCGGCCGGCGTCACAATACCAGCCTTGCAGCCGCACCAGGTGCTCGGTGACAATCCGACCGCCCTGCATCGATCGGGGAACGCCCTCGATGAGCAGCACCCGGTCGACCAGCATCAGCGGCTCGTCGGGCAGCCGCACCCGCGTCGGCAAGCCATCGACGGGCGCGTATTCCTGGCCGATCGCCGCGGCGATTCGGCCCACGGCAAATTCGAGACAGGCGCGCCGATCGAGCGCCAGAGGTACAGTGGAATGATCCTCCGGCGCCGCGGGCAGAAGCTCGGCTCTCGTGCCATGGTCGATCAGCTCCAGCGAGAATGCAACGTGCTTGGCGATGAGCGCGGTCGACTCGGCCGAAACACTCAAGAACGCGCGGTGTGCTTCCGCGGTGGCGCGCTCGGCGTCGAAGATCGAGCGCAAGACCCGCGATCGCTCGGACCGCTCCGGTGCGAGCGGGAATGGCTTGCCACGTTCAACCGAAGCACTCGCCACCGCCGATCCAACGCGAGATGGGATCGCGGGCACGTCGTACCCCGAGCCGCGAACCTTCACGCGGACCTTGGATCGACCCGGATGCTCCGGCAGCGTTGATTGCTCCGCGAGCGACTCCTTGCCGTACAGGCCGGCCAGGCTCACCGGAATTCCTTCGGCGATCAGCCGGGCGACAACGTCCAGGATCACCAGCATCGGGTCGCCCTCGGCCCTGCATGCCGAGCAAGCCAGATGCGGTTTGTGGCGCAAAATCTGGCCGATCAAACGCGTGCACGAGCTGCCCGGCCCCGCTTCGACGAACACGCGCACGCCGTCCTCGTAAGCCCGTTCGACGAGCGCAGGAAAGTCGATAACACCGGATGCCTGTGCGGCAATCGCGGAGGCAGCGGAACGCCGATCGACGGCATAGCGCCGAGCCCACACCCCGCTGTAGAACGCAATTCCCTCAGGCGCCGCCGTCTCGACGTCGTGAAGAGCCAGATATTCTTGCTCAACCGATTTGCCGATCGAGCAGTGCACCGTGCTGACTGTCGACAATTCAAAGAACGAGCAATTGAGTGTTGCCACGACGTCCTCAACGGCGCGCCGCGTACCCCCGATCACGGTTTGCTCAGCCGTGTTCTTGATCAAGATTTCGACACGCTTTCTTGACCCGATTGCCGCACGCACGGCATCAATCGACCGCGGCACGATGCCGGCGACCCAGTTCACCGGCTCGTTCGCGGGTATCTGCCAGACGCGCCGGGCTGCATTGCACGGGCCGGCCAGCTCGGTCTGAAACAACGGCGACGACTTGAGCCGATGCAGCATCTCGTCGCGCCGGCTCCACGCCGCCCAGCGCCAAGAGCGCGGTCGTCTCACCCAGGCTGTAGCCGATCGCGGCCTGCGGCGTCAGTCCCAGAGAACGCAGCACATCGGTCACGAAACAGCCCAGCGATACGCTGCCGAGAATCGGCACGAGGTGATCCTCGAACGCGTGCGGCGCATCATCGGCCCACCATACGCGCGGGTCGAGCTGATCGCGGAGAAACTTGTTCTCGGCGTCGAGGGCACGAAGCGCCTCCGGCCACAGGAGCGACAATCCGCGGCCCATCCCTGGAAACTGGTTTCCCAGCCCGGGGTAAACGAACGCCAGTCGTTTCGGCCCGGATGGAATCGCTTGTTTAAGGTAAATCCGGTTCGCTTCGCCGACCCCGTGCGGGCGCGGGTGCGATTGGCCGCCACCGCGGACGCGTTCGAGAGCGTCGTCAAGCAAACGCCTCAGTGATTCGACACTATCGGCAATGACCGCCATTCCGCGAGCAACCTGAGAGTCGTCTCGATTGGCCCGCCACCACGCTCGCGCCAGTTCGTCGATGCCGCGCGGCCATTGCCCGCTCGCCAGAGCCGCCAGCCTCTTGATCTGGGAGAAGAGCGCCGACCGATCATCGGCTTGAATCGCGAAGAGACCGGGCCGCCGGCTTGGCGAATCGAAGTGACGAACCGCGGAGATATCCGCGGTATCACCGCCGAATTCCTCGAGAACGACGCGCTGGCAACTGCCGCCGAGATTCGAGGCGACCACCGCGGCTCGCCGCGCTCCTTCCGCGCGGTTTCTCACCCAGAACTGTGATCCCTCCGGCAGAAACACGGAACTCTTGATCGCACCCGAGCAGCCGAGCCAGTCCGGGCAATCCCTCAGGCCGGGAATAATCTGGTCGCGCAGGCAAAGCGCAGCCTTTGCCACGGCCGCCAGGCCCGACGCGGCGCCGGCGGCCCCCAGGTCGCCTTCAATTGAACCCAGCGCGAATGAATCTTCCTGCCCTGCACTCGTGGACCTCTTGATTGCCGCGCGGAAGCCACGTTCTTCCCCCGGCGCCAGCCCACCGGCCGACTGCAGATCGACGTATTCGATCGGGCCTCGATCTCGATCAAGGTCACACTCGTCCCAGCCCCCGTCGGCGCTGTTCAGCAAGGCGTAAACACGATCGCCGTCGCGTCTCGCGTCGTCGAGTCTTTTCAGCACGAGCGCCACGGCGCCGTCACAAGGCGACGCCGTGTTCGCGTTCATCCAGCCTGATCGAGCCGTGAGCTCGAGCCGCGCCAGGACCGCGCGCAGATCGCCCCCCAGATCGACAGCGCCCACGATCGCTGCACCCAACTCGCCGCGACTTAGCCACGATGACGCGATCGCTAGGGCCTGCATGCCCGATGTCTCGTCGCACGACACGGTGAAGCTCGGACCGCCAATCCGCAGCTCGCGGGCAATCCGGCTGGCGACCATTCCACCCAGGGAGCCGATCGTCCGGTTGGCCGAAAGCGCGGGGCCGGCCGCGCTCTTCAGGTCGTCAATCCAACTCTCGAGCTCGCCCTGCGAAAGCCCAAGCGCAAGCCTCGCGTTCCATTGCCTTGCCTGCGCAGCCAGCGACCACCGCAAGTGATAGTTGGTCGTGCTCGGGTCGAGGCCGATCCCGATCACAACGCAGGTGGCTAGCGCGAGCCGCTCGTCCCATCGCGCGTCTCTGGCCGCGTCGGTGGCGACCTTCAGCACGAGCGATTGCTGAGGAAGCATCTCGCCCAGCTCTCTGGGCGGAATCCGGAATTGATCGACGGGAAACTCGAGCTCGTCGATGAACAGGCCGTCCAACCGCCGTTTGCTCGCGGCATGAGCGCGAAACCACGGCGCGTCGGGAATTCCCCACCAGCCGGAAGGAGGCCCCGCGGCGGCGTCTCGATCGCCGCTCAAAATGTGCTGGCGGAACTGCGGCAAGCCATCGATCGAGCCAAACCGCGCGGCCATGCCGACGATCGCGATTGGTGCGCTGCCTCCCTTCGCACGTGGATGCGCGGCGCGCGGCCTTTCTTGCGATCCCATCCATTCTTCGATCAGCACATGCGCATTGATGCCGCCGAAACCGAAGCCGCTCACGGCGGCGCGGCGAGGCTGCCCTGCCCTGCGCTCCCGCCACGGCTCCGCCCGGCGGAGCACGCGAAACGGGCTTGCTTCCAGGCCGAGCTTGGGAGCGGGAATCTCGAAATTCGCCGTCGGCGGCAAGATCCGGTGCTTGATCGCGAGCAAGACCTTGAGCAATCCGGCGGCGCCCGCGGCCGTCAGCGCGTGGCCGATGTTCGATTTCACCGAGCCGATCGGACACTGCCCAGCACGCCAGGGGCCATCACCCCACAGTGATTTGAGGCTCTCGACCTCGACCGCATCGCCCACAGCCGCGCCGGTGGCGTGGCATTCGATCAGGTCAACGTCGCCCGGACGCCAGCCCGCCTTTTCATACGCCTGCCGCATGGCGCGAAGCTGGCCTTCGCTGCTGGGGGCCAGCAAGTCGCCGCGACAGTCATTCGATAGCCCGGCAGCGGCGACCAGGCCGTAAATCTGGTCGCCGTGGCGCAAGCGCATCGGCCAGCCGCTTGAGCACGAACATCCCGGACCCCTCGCCGGCGACCAGGCCATCGGCCCCGCGGTCGAACGGGGCAGGCCGGCCGCGCGCCGAAAGAGCCCGAAGCTGCGAGAAGCCCATCTGGATGTAGAGCGAATCAGGCCGCGACACGCCGCCGCAGAGCATGGCGTCTGCTCTGCCGGCGTGAAGCTCTTCGCAGGCCAGCGCAATTCCATAAAGCGACGTGGCACAGGCCGCATCCAGCGTGTAGGCCGGCCCGCTCAAACCCAGGGCGCGCGCGACAAACGCCGCAGGCAGACCGGCGGGAAACACGTTCGCAGGCTCGATCTCCCCAGGCGGCTGCGACGGCAATCCCAGCTTCTCTTTCGAACGCGCTCGCGAGCACCTCACGCGACCAGCCCGAGAGTGTCTGGACGGGGAGCACAATGTTCCCGAGGATCACGCCCGCTCGACTACCCTCGATGCGCTCGGTTGCCGCATCGCCCCACGCAGCTCGCGCGACGTGCAGCGCAAGTTGAAAGACCGGGTCGAGTGTGGATACCGCGATACCGTCGACTTGCAGATCGCCCGGATCGAACCAGTTCGGCGGCACAAAACCGCCCCGCGTCGAGTACACGCGATCCGCCTGACCAATCCGCGAGTCAAACGCCTCGGTCGGATCGATCAGCCAGCGCCCCGAGGGCACCTCGCTCGTCGAATCAACACCGCGGCAGACGTTATCCCAGAATTCCTCGAGCGTCGCGCCCCCGGGAAAGAGCCCGGCGATGCCCACGATGGCGATCGCTGCGTCGCCAGAGGAGGATGACTCAGCCGGCATCACTCATCTCGAGACGACGGAGAAATGGGAGGAAAGCCGGTTCCGCCGAAACGCCTGGTTGAGCGACGCGTCGATCACGCACTCGAAGCTATCCAGCCGGGCGATCAGCCGGCCCCCCTGATCAAAGAGCTCGATCGCGGCGACCGCGCGGGCCGTGCTCGACTGGTTGATCTCGACGACCACGCGCGCACCCTGCTCCGGAAACTCGCGCTGGAAGATCCGCAAGCTGCCGATCCCGGTCGGAAGCGAGTTGGCACCCACGATCGCGCGAGTCCACAGCCCGACGAGCTGGAAGGCCGAATCAATCGCCAGCGGATCGATCAGCCACTTGCCGCGCGCGGGGCGGTCGATCCATTCCGAGGTACCCGGCGCGGACGATACCCATCCCACGATGCCGCGCTCGCCGCAGCCCTCGACCGACTCGATGCCTTGCATGGCCGGACCGTGAAACAGCACCGTCTGATAGATCTCCTGGCGCGACGGTGCATACCGAGCCAGTCCCGCCGGCTCGCTCAGCCGCGGCGAGGCCGCCTCATGGCCGTCGCCCAGCACCACCACCGCGCGAGCGTGGGCAACGGCCTTGCCGCTGGACAGCGTGCCGGAAAGCTCGACCGGCACCATGAACCGGCCGCTCTGGCGCACCGGCTTGCCCGCTCGCAGCTCGACCGTCGCCGGCTTCTCCTGGCCGAGAATCACACCTTTGTAGAGACGAAATTCATCGACACCGCAAACGACCAGCCCCGGGTTGCGGTCGAGTGCCGCCTCGGCCATCCACTCCAGAATGAGCGCGACCGGCAAGACCGGGTGAGCGTCGATCACGTGGGACGATAGAACGGGAACCGATTCCAGGTCGACATCGCGCCTGAAGACGACCGATAACTGTTCAACGAGTGCCCCGGAAGCGTCTGACACCGGCTTCGACCGGGCGAATACAGCGCCGGCAGACGGCTCTGCCGCCACGACGAGCTCGACGCCCCGGCTCATCTCCTGGCGGCTTCCTCCACGACCAGCTTCGCCCCGGCGTCGAGCGGAATCAGACCGTGTCCTTCCTGCTCGAAGATCGGCTTGAGAGCGCGCGTCACCATGCCGCCGGCCCACGGGCCCCAGTTGAATGAGACCACACGGCAGTTCTTGAGACGCACCGCTTGCTGCTGCGCCCACTTGTTGAGGTACTCGTTCGCCGCCGCATACGCCACCTGGCCGGCCCGGCCGAATCGAGCCGTCGACGACGAGAAAAGGAACAGGAGAGCAAGCGCCTCCGGTTCGAGCGCGCCGAAGAGATGATTCAGCCCATCGACCTTGGTCTTGTAGACGAGGTCGAATTGATCATCCGTCTGGTCGACGATCTTCCGGTCCGCGAGCACGCCGGCCCCATGCACCAGACCGCGGATGGGACCCAGCTCGCGGGCAACGCGGGCCATCGCCGCCTTCACGGCCGCGCCGTCACGCACGTCCACGGAATGATAGACGACGGGAGAACCCGCCGCCGTGATTCGCTCAAGATTGCGGCGCACCTCACGCTCGGCCAGAATCCGGCGGGATTCCTGGCCGAGCTCATGAGGCGTAAGCCGCCGGTGAGACCTCGCGGCCAGAGCCCGGTTGAGCTCGGCCTCATCGGCAATTCCGGCGAGCCAGTCTTCCTCACGTCCGGGCACAGGCGACCGGCCGAGCAGGACCAGACGAGGCTGGAACGCCTGCGCCAGTGCGACGGCCACCTCCGCGGTGATCCCCCGCCCGCCGCCGCTGATCACCACCACATCGCCCGGGGCTAGCTTGCGAACTCGGCGCTTGGGGCCATCTTCCGGCGGAGCGGCTTCCAGCATGATCACCGTGCGGCCCTGACGCGAGAGGCCGACTTCGTGCGGACCAATCTTCAGGAACTCCTCGACGATCACCCGCGCCGCGCCTTCGGGCACGTCAAACGCCGCGTCAACGTCCATCGCCTTGCAATTCACCGACGGCCACTCGCGTGCCGCCGTCTTGGCCAGACCGGCCAGAGCCCCCGAAATCGGGCTCACCGTCGTGCCAAGCCCGGAGAGGCCGAACGATCCATCCAGCCGCGAGACGGTCAGCATCGCGGCGCCTCCTCTCGCGGCCGATTCTTCCAGTGCCGGCCCGGCGGCCCTCACCAGCCGAAAGGCGTTCGCGACGAGCTTCTCCGATCCTTCTCGCGGGGCCAGCACGATCAAGCCGCAGAGCCGCTCGCCCGACGACGGTGGTCGCGCGTCGCCGAGACTGAGCACCTGGGTTTTGAATCCACGCTCCGTCAAACGGCGTTCGACGGCGTGCGCCAGCGGTGAGCCATCATCGCTGATCCACACCGTTCCACCGTTGCGCAGCACAACCTCGGCACGCCGATCCGGCAATTCGAGCGGCCGCGTCCGCGGAAAAAGCGTGCGGAGCACCACAGGATTCGCGATTTCGACGCCATTGGCATGCTTGAAGTCGAGCTCGATCATGCCAATCGGCGAGCCCGCCTTGTCGTTGCCCGACTCGTGCGAGACGTCATCGATCCGCTTACTGGCCGGTGCACTGGCAAGACCGGCGGGGGAACGCTGGGTCGGTGCCGCGGCAACGGGGGCGGCGCCGGGGGCGGCAGGTGCGCCTTCCAGGAAGGCAACGATGTCTCGCAGCGTGCCGAGCGTCCCGATCTCTTCGGGCCCGGCGGCGCGAATGCCGGGAAGCCGGTCAGATAAAGCCGAGAAAATCTCGACCCGCTTGATCGAATCGATGCCGAGATCGATATCCAGCCGCATATCCAGCTCGAGCATCTCCGCGGGATAGCCGGTCTTGTCGGCGACCGTCTCCACCAGGATGCCGGCAATTTCTCCAGCCGCACCGGAAACTGGCACGCCTGGGGCGGCGGCCTCTGCCGGAACCGGCTCGCTGTTCGACTCCATGGGGTCGCTGATCGCTTCGACGATCGACCGCAAGCTCTGCAATTTGCCGAGCACCTCAGGCGGAATCGACGGTAGTGACGGCATGCGCTCTTGCAAGCTCGATAGAATCTCGACGCGTTTGATCGAATCGATCCCGAGATCGGCGTCGAGCTGCATGTCGAGCTCGAGCACGTCGGAGGGATAACCGGTCTTCTCGGAGACAACGTCGATCACGATGGAGGCGATCGAACCAGCCGCAAGCGGAATTGCCGACGTGGTGCCTGCGGTCGAAGAAGCATGCTCGGAATGGACGCCGTCCGGCGCGGAACCTCGAACGAAACGACACCGGCAGGTGCCAGCCCATTCGAAGACGGCGGCGGCGGCGACGATTCCTCCAGACCGGAGCGACCATTCGTGCTCGCGGCAGGGTGAGGCTCCTGTCGAGCGGTGCGAACGTCGCCAGGCACAGACACGCGCGGTGACTCAGCCGGCAAGGCGGCCGGGGTGATTTGCTCAGCCGATCCCGGCTGCGCACCGAGCAACGCCCACGACAGCCGCTGCTCGTGGCCCAGCAATTTCAGCAACGATTGCTGGGTCGTCGCCTGACCCTCGAGAAACTGGCGATGCAGTTGAGCCGTCTGCTCCGCCAGCCGCTCGAGCGCGACCAGGCTCTGCCGCGCGTGCTCGAGCGAGACGGCGATGCCCTCGGGCACCGCCTGGGCCGGCGGAGCCGACGGCACGGGCACGGGCGCCGCCGCGGGCTTGGGTACAACAGCGTTTGCAGCCGTCGGCCGCGCACCAGGCGTGGATTGCACGGAAGGCACCGGCGCAGCCGGAGCAACCTTTGCTACGACAAGAGCTGGCACCGCCGCCGGCACCGGCGGCGCAGCCGCCTTCGGTCGCGGGTTGGCACCGCTCACCTTCACCGTGAGCCCGGGCGGTTTCGAAGGCGCCGGCTTGTCGGCGCCGTCCCAGGCGGTGAGATCGACGGCATACCCCTGCGCTGCCAGAGACGCAAGCGTACAGCCCAGATCAGCGACGTTCCCCGAGACCCCGCGCGACGCATCGCAGGCGATCGCCTGGTGGTCCCGTCCCTCGAGAATCGCTCGAACCAGCGCGGTGAGCTTTGCATCCGGACCGACTTCAACGAATGTCCGTGCCCCCATCCGGTACATCGCTTCGATCTGGGAGACGAATTCGACAGGCCGGGCGAGCTGACCGGCCAGCAAGGCGCGTGCGGAGTTGGGATCAACCGGGTAAGGAAGCGCCGTCGTATTGGCGAACACCGGGATCGGCGAAGCAGCGAAATCGACCGATTGCAGCACCGACTGGAATGAGTCAACCGCACCCGAGACCAGCTTGCTGTGAAAGGCGCGTGAGACGCCGACTGAGTGGGTCGTGATCTGGCGTGCCGCGAACAGGCCCCTGCTCCGTTCGATCTCGGCGGCCGGCCCGGAAAGCACGCACTGCCGCGGTGCATTCTTGTTGGCGATGACCAGGTCGAGAGCGTGATCCCGGAGCACGCGGGAAGCATCGTCAACCGCCGCGAAGACCGCGAGCATCGCCCCCTTCTCTTCGTCGCCGTTGGATGCGGCCATCAGCTCGCCACGCTTCGCGGCCAGGAGCGAAAGCGACGCGTCATCGAGGCGCCCGGCGGCCCGAAGCGCCACCAGCTCACCGAAGCTGTGGCCTCCCACGAGCTCGGGCTGCAATCCGAAATCTTCGAGAACCAGGAGCAGCCCCAGGCTCACGGCCCCGATCGCTGCCTGAGCGATTCGCGTCTCGCGAAGCGCTTGCTCCTGCTCGCGCCGCTCCTGATCCGAAAAGGCTGGTCGCGGATAGATCCGGCTCGAGATCGATGGTTCCCCCGGTTTGCAGAGCGAGTCTGCCAGAGCGATTGACTGCTGCATCCGCGGGAACCGGCAAGCCAGGTCGCACATCATGCCGGTGTACTGCGAGCCCTGCCCGGGGAAAAGGAATGCGAGCCGCCCGGAAGGCACGCCCGTTCCGTAGCAGACAGACTCCCTGTCGCGGGCCGGCACGGGTCGTCCATTCTTGCCGGTCAGGCCGTGCATATCGGCTCCGGAAGAATCGATTCGTGCCCGCGCGGTCTCCAGCAGCGCGGGCCAGTGCGTCTGCTCACGCCGCGCAACGATCACCAGGCGGTGGCTTCGATCGTGGCGGAATTCCTGCCGGCTGCGCCACGCCGCACCCCGGATTTCGGTCCAGTCGGAGAGCTTCTCGAACGCTCGGAGCTGTTCGAGCAAATCGCCGGGCTGGTCGGCCGAGAGAGCGATGATCTGGACGTCGCCGCTCCAATCGACTTCGCTCTTGTCCGGGCCGGCTTCCTCGAGCACACAGTGAAAATTGCTGCCGCCGAACCCGAATGCGCTCACCGCCGCGCGGCGGGGACCGCCGGTCTGCGAGAACCAGGGCCGGGCCTCGGTGTTCAGATAGAACGGCGAGCGGCCGCTCGTAAGGGGCTCGACCGGCGTCTCCACCTTGGTCGTCGGGGGCAGCACCTTGTGATGAAGCGCCAGCGCCGCCTTGATAAGCCCCGCTGCCCCCGCAGCGGCCTTCGTATGGCCGATCTGCGACTTGACCGACCCCAGCGCACACCACGGGCCGCCCCCATCCGACGCGCCGTAGACCTCTTCGAGCGCCTCCAGCTCCGTCGAGTCTCCCACGCGCGTGCCGGTACCGTGGGCTTCGACCAGTTCGACCGTCCGGGGCGCGATTGAGGCCTGGTTGTAGGCCCGAGAAAGTGCCAGAACCTGTCCCGCCGCACTGGGAGCGTAAACCGCCTGGCCCTTGCCGTCGCTCGAGCTGCCGATCGAGCGGATCACCGCGTAGATGCGGTCGCCGTCGCGGCGGGCGTCGTCCAGCCGCTTGAGCACCAGCATCCCCAGGCCCTCGCCCAGAATCGTGCCGTCGGCTCCAGCGTCAAACGGCCGGGCTTCCCCGCTGGGCGAGAGTGCCGGCGTCTTGCTAAAGCACATGTAGACAAAAATGTCGTTGAACGTATCGATACCTCCGGTCACCGCCAGATCGCAGCGCCCGACGGCGAGCTCGAGCAGGGCGAGCTCGAGCGCGCCGAATGAGCTGGCGCAGGCCGCATCCACCACGCAGTTGGTGCCGCGCAGGTCGAGGCGGTTGGCGATGCGGCCGGCGGCCACGTTACCCAGCAGGCCCGGGAACGAGTTTTCCTGCCAGCCGACGTAGGACGAGGCGATGCGGTCGACGACCGAGTCGGCCGTCGGCCCGGAGATGCCGGACTCGGCAAGTGCCCGCCTCCAGATCGGCTCTCCCAGCCGCGCGCCCAGGGGAATCACCAGCTCGAGCGTGCCGCTGATGCCCAGAATCACGCTCACCCGCTCGCGATTGAATTCGCGGTCGCCGCCGTAGCCCGAGTCGGCTAGCGCCTGCCGGGCAATCAACAGGCCCAGAAGCTGGGTCGTGTCGGTCGCCTCGATCGAGTGCGGGGCAATCCCGAAATCCAGCGGCGGAAAATCAACCGGCGAGAGAAATCCACCGCGCCGGCAGTAAGTGCGGTCGCGTGCTTTCGGGTCCGGATTGTGATAGTCGTCGGCTCGCCAGTGGCTCTCGGGCACGTCGGTGATGGCATCGACGCGATCAAGGATGTTGGCCCAGTACCGCTCGAGGTCCTCTGCGCGAGGAAACAAGCAGCCCATCCCGATGATGGCCACCGGAACCGGGGCCGAAGGAGCGAACGAATTCAAGTCTTTACCCCTTTGAGCGTCGCGATCCGCACCCGGCAAGATCCAGACTGGCCGGGCCACGTCGATGAAGGTGCTATGTTAGGAGAAGATCATCTGGTTCTCAATCTCATCGACCAGAAGAGGAGCCAGCCGGGGAACCCCCGCGGGCAGGACGATGCCCTGCATGCTCGCGATCCGCGCGCGCGTCAAGACCGCTGCGCCATAGAGGATGTTCAAGGCGACGGTCGCCACCCGCCGATTGTCGGGGTCCTCGAGAAACGTCCCGCGCACCCAGTCGTTGAACGCCGCCATCGCCGGCCCGCACCAGATCTGGTAGTCGACCGTCCGCGCTGGATCGCCCTGATTGGCCCACTGCGACGACATCCCGAGGTACCACCGGAAAACCAGGGCCATCTTCTGTTTGGGATCGCGGAGTGCCCGTTCGATCCGGGAAGGATCACGCTCGGCAAAAAAGTCCTGGGTCTGCTGCCAGATCTCCGCGATCGGTGCGCGGAAGATCGTCTTTTCCAGGTTCCCCCGCTCGGCATCGCTGAGCTTGTCCAGGCTGTCGTGGCTGCGATAGAGCTCGTAAAGCTTTGTAGCGCGCATTGCAAAGAGAGTGCCCCGCTTCAGCACCTGCACCTTTACACCCATCTCGAACATGTCGGCCGCCGGCGCCATGGCGATATCTGCCTGCTGCGCCTGGGCAAGCATGCGCCGCACGGCGGGTGAGGTTCCCGCTTCGACGCAGGACTGGTTGACCGAACCGGTCACGAGGTAAGCAGCTCCCATCGCCAGCGCCGCGGCGGCCGACCAGGGCGTGGAAATACCTCCGGCGGCGCCGATCCGGGGCGGAATCTTGTACGAATGCCGCGCCTGCATCTGCGCAAGGAGCGTGAGCATCGTCGGCAAGAGCACGATGGCCGGCTGGTTGTCGGTATGGCCGCCGGAATCGGCCTCGGCCGTCACATCCTCGGCCATGGGAATCGTCGAGGCCAGCTCGGCCTCTTCCGGGGTCAACTGCCGCAAGGCGACGAGCTCGCGGAGGAACTGCGGCGGCGGCGGCGCCAGGAATTTGGAGGCGACCTCCACTCGCGATACCTTGGCAATGATTCGATTGGGCGCGATCACCCGTCCCGAGCCGTCGCGGGTGATCCCTGCCACGCGATAATGCACCACCGGCAGCGTCAGGTTCAGGAAAGCCGACGCTTCGACCAGCCGCACTCCTCTTTTGAGATAGAGGTCCACCACCGCCCGCTCGAGGTCGGGCTCGCCGGGGCTATGGATCAGGTTCATCCCGAAAGGAAGCTGGCCGCCCAGGCTTCGCTCGATGCGATCGAGCGCGCGCTCGATCGCAGCGGGTGAGAGGCCGGCCGAGCCGAAGACTCCGAGAAAGCCCGCACGAGCCATCTCCTCGACGATCTCGACCGAGCCGATCCCGTTGGCCATCGCGCCCGACATACACGCAAATTTCAGCCCGTGCCGCGCCCGGAAGTGCGGGTCGCCGAGCTGCTCCAGCCGGCACGCCGGAATGCTCGCCAGCACTCCCTCAGTCAGCGCCGGAGCCTATCCGTTCAGCAACCACCTCGTAGCGGCCCGAGCCCGAGCCGTCGCTCAAACGAATCGGCTCGGCGACTCGTGAAAGCGCGCGATCCAGAGTCAAGGCGTCGGTCGGGGCCACTACCACTATTGATGCTCCGCTCGGTGTCGGTTCATTCCGGGTGGCTAGCTGTCGCGTCGCTCGAAGAAACGAAAATGGGGGGCGGGGATCACCGGAATCGGCTCGGCGGCCACGGCTTCCGTGATCAGAAATGGGGCCGGACCGTGGTAGACACGCTGGGCCACCGCCTGCAGGCCCGCTTGCGCATACAACTCCCGAAACCGCTGCGCCGAGGCATGGTGAACGTCACCCTCGACTCCCGCCACGCAGACGTCGTAGATGAACCAGCCCCAGGGACCGTCGCGATAGCCGTCGATGATCATCACCCGCCCGCCCGTGCGCAGCACCCGGCGCATTTCCGCAACGGCACGATCCTGCCGCGGGTAGTGGTGGAAGCTGTTCGCGCAGGTCACGATGTCGAAAACCCCCGAGTCAAATGGCAACCGCTCGCTGTCTCCGCGCACCGGAAGCACGTGCGCGCTGTCCAGCCGCCAGCGCGGCTTCCCTTTTTTGAGCATCTCCGACACCAGGTCGACCCCGCAGACTTCAACTCGCGGCAGAGCCTCGCGCACACGGGATGCAAACACCCCGGTGCCGCAGCCCACATCCAGCATTTTCAGCGGCCGTTCACCCGCCACGTCGCGAATCCGTCGAATCAAGACCCGGTGTGATGGTCCGAACAACAGCCATTGAAGAATGCTTCGGTCGTAACTGTTGCTCCACCGCGTGAACTCCTGGTCGGCCTGATCTTTATCGTACGCCATCCGGGGGCCTCCTTGCCGCCGAAAAACCGCGAGAGAAAAAACCTTACGCCCGCGGTGCGCCCATTTTTTCGACTCTCAGTCTTTACCGTAAGTTGCGTCGTCTCGCAACCCGGAATTGACCGAGACCCTGCCGGACACCTATCTTAAAGAGGGGCTCCGCATGCTGCACACGCCGGTCTACCTCGATAATCACGCCACCACACGCACCGACCCGCGCGTGCTCCAGGCCATGCTGCCGTACTTCACCGATATTTACGGAAATGCGGCGAGCACCTCCCATCGCTTCGGCTGGGAGGCAGCCGAAGCCGTCGACCGAGCCCGCGAACAGATTGCCATCGCGCTGGGCGCAAACCCACGCGAGATCATCTTCACCTCGGGCGCCACGGAATCCAACAATCTAGCTATCAAAGGAGTTGCGCTGGCAGCCCAGCGGCGGGGCAAGCATCTCATCACGGCCGCGTCCGAACACAAGGCCGTCCTTGACCCCGTCAAACGGCTCGGTCGCGAAGGCTGGGAAGTCACCGTCGTACCCTGCGACGGGCATGGCCGGATCTGGCCGGAGGAAATTGAGCGCGCGTTCACTGATCGCACCGTCCTGGTGTCGGTGATGGCCGCCAGCAACGAGGTGGGTACGCTCAACGCCATCGAGAAGATCGGCCATCTCTGCCACGAGCGCGGCGCGGCGTTCCACACAGACGCGGCTCAGGCCGTCGGAAAAGTGCCGCTCGACGTCGCATCCGGCGCCATCGATCTTCTGAGCATTTCTGGACACAAAGTTTATGCCCCCAAGGGGATCGGCGTATTGTACGTCCGGCGAAGTGATCCGCCGATCCGACTCACGGCGCTTTCTGACGGCGGTGGCCACGAGCGGGGCTTGCGCAGCGGCACGCTGCCAGTGCCCTTGATCGTCGGGTTGGGGCTGGCCCTGGAAATCGCGATGCGAGAGCAGGGCGAGGAGGCAGGCAGGCTGACCAAGCTGCGCGACCGGCTGTTCGAGGGAATCCTGGGCCGGGTCTCGGACGTTCGCCTGAACGGCCACCCCATCGATCGGCTGCCGGGCAACCTCAATCTCAGTTTTGAGGGGGTCGACGGCGAGGCGCTGATGATGGCAATGCGCGACGTGGCGGTCAGTTCCGGTTCCGCATGTTCCTCGGCCAACCCCGAGCCCAGCCACGTGCTGCTGGCGATGGGACTCTCCGAGGATATGGCGCGGGCCAGCCTCCGATTCGGACTCGGACGCTTCACGACACCCGAAGAGGTCGATTTTGCCGTCCAGGAGGTCGGAGGCGCCGTCGAGCGTTTGCGCGGGTTAGGTGTTGCCTGGTGAACCCGAAATAGCGCATCATTTGACAACCTGGTATGATTGTGTAACGAGATTGAAGGCGCCGGAACCGGCGTCATGGCAATTCTCATTCAAAAGGAGACGCTTCGATGGGTGTGACCCTGACCGAAAAAGCGGCGACCGAAGTCAAGAAGATCATCACCGAGCAGAACCTGCCCGAAGGCACCGTGCTGCGCGTGGGTGTGCAAGGCGGCGGGTGCAGCGGGTTCTCCTACAGCCTCGGGTTCGATACCAACACCTCCGAGAAAGATCGAGTCCAGGACGTCCACGGCATCAAGCTGGCCGTCGAGAAGAAATTCGATCCCTATCTCGAGGGAACGGTCGTCGACTACTACGACGGGCTGGAGAAGCGCGGCTTCGTCTTCAACAACCCCAACGTCGTGAAGTCGTGCGGCTGCGGCAGCTCGTTCCAGGTCTGAACACCGGCAGAGAGAGCGAGCGAAGCGGCTCAGGCGCCGTCGGGCCTCGGGCCAGTTCGACCTTGTGTCGAACGAACGTCTATCCCTTCCAGGGCTCCCCTGGAAGGGTTGCGATCGGAGTGCGTGCACGAGTCGTAACGCACTCCGCAGGCCCCGCGATGAGCTTGCCAGTCGCGCGGCTGCGCTTGCGTAAGATCCCGAGCCTTCCTTCTCACGCGCATGACCCATCCAATCCCTCATGAAAAATGGTCCGGCGCCGTCGCTCTTCTGACGATCAACTCGACTGGTACTATAGAATGACCAGCAAGAGGAGATCGAGACTTTCATGCCTTCACACCGCGCCAAGCCCAAGCCGCGCGGCAACAGACGCCGCCGGCAGATTCTGCCCTCCCTCGTGCAGCTCGAAGAACGGGTGGTTCTGACCCTCGCGTTTCCCGGCATCGAGGGTGTGACCTACAACTCTTCGGGCGACCTTTACATCAGCTACGATAGCTCCACGCAGCGCTCAGGCCAGGAGCAGTCCGTGGCCGAGGTGAATGCCGACGGCTATCTGAACGTATTCGTCACGACCGGTGCGTCTGCTTTTCCCGGCACCTTGACCGCGGTCAACTCGTCGGCCTCGCTGCCGGGCGTGGAAAGCGGAACCGACATCCTGGAGCTGCAGCCCAACGGTCAGCTCTTCGACTTCAACCCCGCTAATAGCAGCGCAGCATTCCAGTTCGACAATCTGGCGAGCTACTCTCCCACGGCGTCGAGCGTCTACGACGTGCAGACCGGCGCCTTCGTCAATCTGAGCAGCCAGATTAGCCTGTCAAACGCCACATTCGGCGATTTCGGCGTCTACGAAAGCTCGCTCGTGGTTTCGGCCGAGTCTAACAACTGGGACTTCGTGATGCGGATGACCTACGGGTCAACGACACCCGGCGCCGCCACCGTCCTGGTCGCTTCTCCGGCCAGCGACGGACTCTCGGCTTCACCCGAGGGGGTTGCCGTCGACACGGCGGGAACGGTCCTCACCACGCTTCCCTACCAGGAGCCGAGCTCAGGCACGGTGATCCACGTGCCGGTCGGCTTCAGCCTGTTCTACGACTCGGGCGGCACTCCCACGCCATTTGTGCCCAGGCTGGGTCTCACCACGATACCGGATTTCGACGCGGACGCGATCACGGTCGATGCGGAGAACAACTTCATCCTCGGCGTGACGGATTCGTCACTCTATGGCGGAGGAGGCGGGGTCGCGCACATCAACTCGGCGCTCGATGCCTTCCTCGCCGATCCCGTCACCTACTCCACAGAGATTCCTGCCGGAATCGCCTTCAGTGACGCGACGGGAACAAATTACCTTGCGTTTACCGATTCGAATTCGGATCAGTTCGAGGATCCTGATGCGGACACACTGACGACGGCCCACGAGCTGCCGCTCTTCAGCGGTCAGGTCAGCCCCGAGCAGCTTCGCGCGGCCTACGGCATCAACCAGATCAACTTCACGGAGCCGAGCGGCACCACCGTCGCGGGCACAGGCGCCGGCCAGACGATCGCCATCGTCGAAGAGGGCGTCGATCCCACGCTCGAAGCCGATCTGACCACCTTCGATCAATACTTCGGCATCGCCGCGCCTCCCAGCCTCCAGATCATTGACCAGAATAGTTCCACCACCCAGAATCCGAACATCATCGCCGAGGCCTCGCTCGACGTCGAATGGGCGCACGCGATCGCCCCCGATGCCTCGATCGTCGTCTACAATTCGCAATACCTGCCCAAAAATGGGACCCAGTCAACCGAGAACCTGCTCCTGGCCATGAAACAGGCGTCAACGATTTCCGGGGTCTCGGTGGTCACGCTGAGCTACGGCATCGACGAAGATTCAATCGCCGAATCGGGCCTCTCGGAGACGTCGTTCGACTCGGATTTCACCACCCCGAATGTGACTTTCCTGGCTGCCTCGGGAGACTCAGGAATCTACGGCACCGGCGATCCCGGCGTGGTCGACACCGAATATCCGGCCTCCTCGCCGAATGTCGTCTCCGTCGGCGGTACCTCGATCATGATCGACGGCGCCGGCGACTATCCGGGCACCTCCTCCTCCTCGGGCGAGGTTGCCTGGGGCGACGGAACTCATAGTTACAGCCCAAACTACGACTACCCCAACGGCGGAGGCGAGGGCGGCGGAGGCGGCGGTCTGAGCCGGTACGAGGCCGAGCCCGCGTGGCAGGAGGGCGTTGTCCCCGCCACCATGGATTTAACCAACGCCCGTGCCGTGCCCGACGTGTCCATGGACTCGGGCTCCGCCCAGGAGTACGACGTCTTCACGAGCACGCTTGGCGCTTCCTCTGACTCGGCTTCCGCCGTCGGCTGGCTGGGCGACGCGGGCACGAGCGCGGCATCTCCGATCTGGGCCGGCTTGATCGCGATCGCCGACCAGGGCCGGGCCCTCGCCGGCGGCAAGCCCCTGACGGGCTTTAGCCAGACTCTGCCGGCGCTCTACTCACTACCATCCAGTGATTTCCACGACATCACCTACGGCAACAACGGCGACCCCGCCAAGCCCGGCTACGACCTGGACACCGGCCTGGGCACGCCCCTCGCCAACCTGCTGGTTCCAGCACTCGCCGCTTACGGGATGCCCAGCCAGATGTCCATCAAGACCGAGCCGCCCTCGAGCGTCACGACCGGCGTCGGCTTCGGACTGACCGTCCACGTTGAAGACAGCGTGGGCGATCCCGTCACCGGCGGTTATGTGACCGTCCAGCTGGGTACGGACCCCACGGACGCATCCCTGGGCGGCGGCTCGACGACCGCGCCCGTCGTGAACGGAATCGCGACTTTCTCCAACCTCACAATCAGCGACCCGTATTCCGGCTACACGCTCAAAGTGAGCGACAGCAGCTTCGCCGGCACACTGACCACGACGCCGATCACCATCACGGCACCCGCGAGCACGCAGTCGACGGCTACGCTCACTCTCAGCAACCTGAACTATACTTACGATGGCTCACCTGAGCTCGCGGCCGTCACGACGGACCCCGCCGGGCTTTCGGGCGTGACCATCTCCTACGCCCAGAACGGCGTGGCGGTGGCCGACCCGATCCACGCAGGGGTCTACACCGTCACGGCCACTCTCGACAACGCAAATTACGTGGCGACGCCGGTAACGGGAACCCTGGTCATCGGCCAGGCGATGCCCACGATCAACTGGGCCGCTCCTGCGAACATCACCGTGGGCACACGCCTGAGCTCGGTTCAGCTCGACGCGACTGCGACTTTTGACGGAACGACACTGCCAGGCGGGTTTGACTACACGCCCGCCGTCGGCGCGTTGCTTCCCGTCGGCAACACCCAGGCCCTGAAGGTGGTATTCACGCCGGAAGACACGACGGATTTCACGACCACGACGGGCTCGGTGGCGATCAACGTGGTGCCTCCCCCGCCGCCCAAGGTTCAGATCATCGGCGAACTGCCCGTCTTCCGGCGCAAGCTGAACAAACATGGCAAACCCGTGGGCCCGGAAATCCTCACAGGTTTCACGCTCGACTTCAACATGCCACTTTCCGTCGCGGCCGTTACGGATGCCGCCAATTACCGGCTCGAGTCCGCCACGACCAAGACGGTGAAGAACAAGGTCGAACGCGCACTGAAGCCGATCCAGAACTTCACCGTCAGCTACACGCCGGCGACCGACTCGGTGACGCTCAAGCTTGACGGCACGCCGACGTTCCCGCTGGGAGGCCAGCTCACGGTGCTCTCGAGCGCGACGAGCGGCTCCGGCGACGTGCTCAGTGGAACGAACGTATTCAAGATCACGGTCGGTGGGAAAAAGGTCGAGCCAACCTGAGAGTCAGATCGGTCGTTATCGCTCCGGCGCATGCGCACCCTCCCGACCTTTTGTACCGGAATGCGGCAGTGCCGACCTGCCGGACCTGGCTTTCACCATCTCATCTGTACTCGCGATTGGCGCAGCGCATGATCGGCGCTCGTTCTGCTGCGTCGTGGCCTGCTGGCCTGCATCGTCCGGCCCGCAGTCGGGCGTGAAATAGCTCAGGATCACCAGCAACAGCAGCGCAACAGCCACGATGATCGTGGCCGTGCGGCCCCCTATCTCCTCGGTCTCGGTCATTCCGCGCTCCGAACTACAAAAACCCCGCGGTGGCCCCGTGCCTGGTCCGCCCAGACGGGCTTTTCACCGTTTCGCGCCGCAGTGCACCAGCACCCCGTCGAAGGGCGTTGGCCAGAGCGCTCGGCGCCTCCGCTCAAAATGCGGTATAGAAGCGTTACTCACTGCCCTTGAAGTCCGGACAGACAGCGTTGTCGCGCCGCCTCATGCTGTTGCACGAGCGACACACGATCAGGCTGGCGTCGCGCATCGATAATCTCACGATGAGTGAACAGGATAAGGCCCCGGGGCACGAGCTGGCGGTGCGCAATCAGGACGATGCTTTTATCCCGGCCGAAAAGAAAGAGATGCGCGACTTCCGCAAGGCAGCAACCGTGCTCACCATCTTCAAATCCAAAGCCCGCCGAACTCTCGGTGTCAAACTCAAGACACGCAATGTCCGTTAGCGTCGCTCAAGGATGCGGCACTTACACGGCTGGTCTGGCGACCTCAAGGGCGCGCTACCTCCCTGGCCACGCGGTGGCGGCAGTGACGGAGCTAGATTGGATATGGCGTCCACGGAACCCCGGTCTGACCTGGCGGTTGCGACCTAGGCTGCGCCCCGGCCATTTTCCGATCAGCTTGCGGATGCCGCGGCTGGCACGATATTCCTGCGCTGACCCGCAATTCTTCCAGTCGCTTCGCCGCCCATCCCGGAAGATTACTTGAAAGCTTTGAGTTTCGCGGAAGGTCTCTCAGCCTTGGCTCGCGCAGCCTTGCTCGCCGCGTGGTCGCGAATTCTCAGTGCGCGGGCCGCCCACTGCTCGACTTCTTCCATGCGTTTCATTCGCCGTAGCAAGATTACATATTGATCTATTATGTTCGCCAGATCGACGTTTTCCTCGGGCGCCCTTCGCTCGTGGATGGCGATCGCGCGGCGATAAAGTGGTTCCGCTACCTGAAATGTTGAGCGGATCTCTACCTTTTTCCACGCATCTCCTTTATAGAACGTTCTCCCATCATCGGCAACGTGCCAACGGCAGCAGGATTCGCCCTGGTTTCTTTGGAGTGTTGCTAGAAACGCTTCCTCTCCCGCCGGCCGGTCGGTCTGTTCGTGGCATCGAAGGAACTTTACGTCCTCGTCTCGAATCACGCTCGCAGGAAAGCTGCGCCAGTTCGGGGCCAGTTCAAGCGGGGGACCGACAGTCACGAGCCCGTCACCACGGCCGCGGAGATCGTTCGGCGCGGTCGCCGTCGCCAGATGGCCACTCCCAATCCGATCGCCATGCTGGATACGGCAAGAACCAGGGAGGATGGCTCGGGTACGGAGCTTGGTCCGATCGTCACTCTCCCGGTGATGCCGCGGAACGGCGCGGCGGAGAGCTCCTGGCCGAATGTCGGCGATGTCGGATCGAAGTCAACGATGTCGAAAATGGACTCACGAGCTCGCTCCTCTATTCACGGGCACGATGCAAGTCCTGATCGAACAATCACGAGGAATATTCCCGTTTGTGTCTCTAGCAAGGAAGCGGTCGGGGACTTTTCCCCTTCGGGGCGCCGGACCAAGATGCCGGTATCGTCGCTACAGTCTCCAGATTTCTCGGCGGCCACGCGTTATCCCAGCGAGAGCCCGGCACCTAGCTTCCGTCCCTTCGACCGGGTGGCCAAGGTCAGATCGATCGCCGAGACGGCTCCATCGCCGGTCACGTCGGCGGTGAGCGGCGTCCAGCCGAGCGGCGAGGTATCGCCGATGCTGGCGGCAATCTGATTCAGATCGTTCGCGTCGACGCATCCATCGCCCGTGACATCGCCCAGCAGCCGGTCGAAGTGATGAACGGCGGTTTGGCCACCGGGAAGATGGATGTCAATCTCGTAATAACCGTCGGCGGTCGTGGATAGAGGGTTGCCGCCGATCCCGCCCGCACCGAAGTCGATCTCGATCGCGTGGTCGATGACGGTGAGAATCGTCGGGCTGGACAAGGGGACCGGCGTCCTGGTCGATGCGTCATCGTTCAGGTCGTACTTAAAGATCTGGATGTCAGGCGAGGAACCGGTGATCGAGTTGACGATGGCGGTCAGCTCTCCGCCGCTCTGGGTATCGCTTTCATTGAAAGGCAGGTCGAGGTAGCGGACGAATGATCGGCTCGGGCTGCCGTGCTCGACCGTCAAGCCGGTGACCAGGAGCTGACTCGGTTGGGAGAAGACCTGACTGGCGACGATCACGTTGGGACTGGATGGAGCGATCTGGAGGTTGCTCGCGTTGTCGAGCCCGACGCTGTAGAACGAGTAGGTGTGGGGCTGGCCATCGGTGATTGCCTGATAGATGACGGACGAACTGTAGGTTCCGTCGGCATTCGGCGGACCGGCCGGGACAGCGTACGGGCCGATTTCCGTGTATGCGCCTCCGTCTTCGGACGCAAACACTTCGAAGTAAGCCAGTCCGCTGCCGCCGCCGTCGGTGCCGGTCAGCTCGAGTGTGAAGGTTCCGGTGGTGGTATTGATCATGGTGGGGTTCGCCCCGGTCAGGCCGTCGACCGTGGTCACCGGTGGCGTGAAGTCGCGGACGTAGGTGCTGGCCTCGATCCGGGGCGAGTTGACCTGGGTGTTCCCGGCCTCGTCCGTCGCGGTGCTGTAGAACGCATAGGTCGTATTGCTCTGTCCGGTGAACATGGCCGGCTCGCCACTGGCGGAGACGCTCGTCCAGAACGACCACGGAGAACCATTCATAGAAACGTATATATTGTATGAGGCGATGCCCGATGGTGGATTTCCGTAATCCGTGCCTGCGACGTCGACGGGAAAGACAAGGGAGCCCGCTCGCTCGGCCAGAGGCTGGACGCTGCTCGAGGGGCGCTCGGTGTCGGTCAACCACGAGGTCGAGAGCGAGCCCGTGCCGGCGACGCCGTTCTGATCGAGGATGTCGGCTGCATCGACCGTGAGCGTGTAGCGGCCCTCGGCCACGGTCAGGCCAGCGAGCCCGTTGATCGCGTAGGTTGAGCCGGAAACGAGCGTGATGCCGACTGCCCCGGTGATCAGGTTCGGGCCGCCGTTGTCTTTGAGCGTGAGCGCCGTACCAGTGAATGTGCTCAGGTCGATCGGCTCGCTCAGGGTGACGTCGATCGAAGAAACGGGCGAGTTCCGAGGGTTGGGTGAGGCCCCAGCGATTGAAGTCACCGCCATGATGACTTGGGTCGACGCCTCGGCCGTGCCCGAGGAATCTTCGACGTTGCCAACGTTGTCGGTCGCCACGCTGTAGAAGGCATAGGTGTGGCCGACCTGACCACTGAAGGTCGCGGATGTCTGGGTCGTGTCCGTGAGAAAGGCCGTGAACGGGCCACCGTTGTCGGACACATAGATGTCGTAGCCGGCGACGCCCGAGCCGCCGGGGTCGTCTTCGCCGGACCAGGTCACGGGGAAGCTGGACGAAGTTTCGGTGGGTGGAAGCGGTCCGATGGAACTGGTTGGCGTGCCGAAGTCGATCGTGTTGGCGTAGGGAGCCGTGGCGATCGCCGCGTTGTGGTCGAAGACGATGGACGCCTGCGCATTGATGATCGTGCCGGTTGGGTCCGCCGCTTTGGGCGCGACGGTGTAGCTGACCCAGCCGTCTCCCTCGGGCGCGGTCACATCCGGGGGCAGGAAGCCTTCCAGCACATTGCCGATCGGCTGATCGAACGTCGTGGGGTCGATCGAGGTAAAGGTCCAGGTCAGCCGGCCGGTCAACGGGTCGAATTCGGCGTCGACGTCGACGTAGACGCCGCTGCTGCTCCGGTCGTCGATGCGGGTGCTGTAGGAGCTCAAGCCGACGGGCACCGTAAAGACCTGGCCACCGAAGCCGAAGTCGCCGAGCTGGAACGTACTCCAGTCGAGATTGGAATCAAGCTGCTCGGTGATGGTGACGACTTGAGCCGGGGCGGAGGCGCTCGGCTCGTTCTGGAAACCGATGTCGTAGGGGACCGAAGCCGGGCCGGGGATAAATTCTTGAGGGCCGTAGCCGGCGGGACCGGAGAGGAAATTAGGGTCCTCGGACCCGGCCTGCGTCACGGTGATGGGGCCGACGACGATCGTCGTTCCGTCAGGAAATGTAAACACATTGATCGTTGGCGCAGGGAGGACGAGCTTGATCGGTTGAACATGCGGTTTTGTCGGCGGCACCCAACCGGGGTTCGGGGACGACCCGGTGTGGATGAGCGCAATCCACACCCGCGTCCACTACCGGAACGACCGCGTACTGTCCGAATGCCAGGCCGATGCCGAAGGCTGCGAGGAGTCCGCCTCCGATCGCGGCTGTTGCGGCGGTGGCGGCCACTTCCGCGGCCACGGCGGTACCTTCGAAAGCGGCCACCACCGCACCTTGAGCAGCAGCCTGGGCGCCGAAGCCGATGAAGTATACGGAAACGAATCCCACTGATGCCGCCACGTCATCGAATATAGGATCCAACCCGGTTGGATCGTCGAGGTTGAGCGGGTCATTCGCTGCGAACGTGTAGAGATTCGATCCACCGGCGACCCCTGCGGGGTCTCTGGTGATGAATCGCCCGTCTTGCGGCGAAAAGAAACGCGCCCTCATCAAATCGAGGCCGCCCCCGACAGTGAGCACGCCGAGCTGCCCGCCGAACTGGAATGGGTTCGAGACCGACTGGCTCGAAGTCAGTATCTGCCCGAATGGCAGATAGCTGTAGCTATTCACATAGGTTCCCTGCGCCGGACAACCCCACGGTCGAGCCGACGGCGTCGAAATCGTAGTAGCTCGAGACTCCGCTGGAGTTGACGAGGCTCACGAGCCCGGCGCCTTGCGTGTAATGGGCGATCAGATTCCCGCTGCCGTCGTATTCACCGACAACACTTCCCAGGCCGGTGGGATCGACGAGGAACTGGGTGGTCCGGCCGTTGTCCGTCTCCGTAAGGAGATTGCCCAGGGCGTCGTAGGTGTAGGACCACGTATCGGTGGGCGTGTGCATGCCGATCAGGCGGTCCTGGGCGTCGTAGGTATAGGTCGTGGCCCCCCCGGGCCAGTCGTGATCGTGAGGTTGCCGTCAGCGTCATAACTATAGTTAAAGCCGCCCACGTTCGTGTATTGATTGAGGTCGTTGGTCGAATAAGGGGTCGTGACGCCGTTCTGGGTCACCTGAGTCCGATTGCCCACGGCATCGTATTCATAGGTCGTCACGCCGCCGCCCGGCAGGCTCACCGACACGAGCCGGCTATCGGCATCGTAGCCGTAGGTCGTCGTGCCTCCCGAAGTGGTCATCGTGGCGATACGGCCGAGGGCATCGTAGGTGTAGTCGTACTCCGAGTTGACCGTACCGTCGGGTGCGTAGTTGATGATGGTCTGGACCGAACCGGTCGGGCTATAGCTGTATGTGGTGTAAGTGCCGTTGCCGTTTTCCTTGCGGGTCACCCGGTTTGCTGCATCGTATTCGTATTCGGCGATGAGTGAGCCACTGCCGTCGGTCATGCTGATCAAGCGGCCGCTGCCGTCGTAACCGTAGTTGACCGTGTATCCGTCCTCGATCAATTGCTTACGCAGCCCGCCGGCAAAGTAGCTGTATTGCAATACCTGGCCGTCGGGATCCGTGACCTGGGTTACCAAGTCCGGGTTAGTGGGATCATCGTACCGGAAGGTGGTGGTGCCCGTTGAGCTCGTGGCGGTCAGGAGGTTGCCGCGGACGTCGTACGTGTACGTATTCGCCCCGCTGCTTCCGAACTCTTCGCTCGTTACCTCCCCGAGCCCGTTGTAGGCATAGCTGATCGCCTGTCCGTCGGCACTGAGCGACTGCTGGAGCTCGCCATTGGGGCCCGGCGTGTACTGCGTAGCGGTGCCGTCGGCCTGCGCGATCGATGTGAGGTTTCCATCGTCGTCGTAGCCGTATGTGGTCGTATTGCCGTTTGCGTCTTGCAGGGAGGTCAGTTCGCTCGACTGCTGATCGTAGCTCGCAAGCGTCGTATTTCCCAACGCATCGGTCAGGCTCGCCTCGTTCCCGAGCGGATCGTAGGCGTAGGCCACCAACGAGCCGTCGGGCAAGATGGTGCTGACGACGTTGTGATTGGCGTCGAAGAGATATTGATAGACGTCGCCGGAGGCGTCCTTGATGACGGCGTTCTGGCCGGCCTCGTTGAACAGGACCGTGGTCGTTTCACCGGTGGCGTCGGTGACGGTATAGCCGCCCGGTGTGAAGTAGGCGTAAGTGAGGCTGCCGGTGCCGTTGTCGCCTTGCTCGTTGATCAACCGACCCTGCGAATCATAGCTGAAATAGGTGTGAGTACCGTCGGGATGGGTGATCGATAAGAGCGGCGTGTTGCAGTGCCGGGTTGGTTTGCGCTGTGGCGTACGTGTAAGAGACAGAGCCGTCCGGGCCGGACGCGGTGAGCAAGTACTCGCCGCTCGGGTCGTAAGTGTAATTGACGGTCTGGCCCGTCGAGGCGACTGCGGAGACGATCCGGCCCTGGGCGTTGTAGGTGAAGTGCAGGCTCGCTCCGCCGGTGTGTGAGAGAGACGTCAAGAGAGGCCCCGTGTAAGTTGCGAGGATGGTGTTCCCGTCAAGGTCGGTCTCCGAGTGGAACGTGCCGTTCGGGTTGAAGGTCTCGACCGTGCCGTCCGTCTCCCGAACCGAGACATAACCGGCGGTGATTGTCAGAGTGGCCGCATCACCCGGCTCCCCCGCGTAGGAACCGTTCGACTGCTTGGTGAAGGTGCGAGTCGCCCCGCCTTCGAGTATCGTGACGTCACCGCTGGTCGCGTCGATCGAGGCGGAATCGTCGCCCTGGAAGGTCCAGCCGCGACCGAATGCACCCAGTTGATAGCGACCCGAGATCGATTGGACGTAGGTCCGGGTGAGGTCGAGCGACAGACCTGGAACCGGAACGCTGAGATCATCGGCCGTGGACAGGGTTGGGGTCGGCTCGGCGTCGTTGGCCTTCTCCATCTCGAAGGTCATGATCTGGGAGATGCTGGTGACCGAGTCGCCGAGGTCGATCAGGTAGTTGGCATCGTTGTTCAGGGTGTTCTCGTAATCCCCGATGGTTTGGCCCAGCGATGCGGTCAGATTTGCATAGATCGCGCTCCAAGCGTCGGCTGAGATGTAGCTGGGTCGATCCTGCGCTCCTGCGCGGCCCAGTCGATCGGGTCGGTCGAGACGTCAGCGACTGCCAGGGAGAAACCGCTGACCTGGTGGGCCCCCGCGATCGCGGGATCGAAGGGGAGGGTGATCTCGCCTTGAAATCCGGGCGGCATCAGCGGCGTGAGGTCGCCCTGGCCGATGGTGTCGAGGGGGAACGGATTCACGCCGCCGACGTTGGTCATCTCGAGCACCATCAAGGGCATCGGAATATCGGTGTCACCGCTATTTCCGAATCGGACGTGCAATATGATCGGCCCCCCGATGGGTATCACGGATGTCGTGAAAATGCCGAATTCCGCCTTCCCCGTCGGGCCGTCATCGACCTGGAAGGAGCCGGGGGCGGTCGACGTCTCGCCCGCCTGTACCGCCTGGACGTCGTACGAACCCACGGCGGCGTTCGTGAGGTCGAAGTTTGCGGTCAGCTCGTTGGAATTGACGAAGTTCACCGACAGGGCCGGCAAGATCGTGCCACCGATCGATTGTAATTGAACCGTCGTGCCCGACGTGAAATGCGAGCCGGCCAGTGCCAGAGTGACCTGTCCTTTATCGCTCCCCTGCATCGGAGTGAACGAGTCCAGCTCGAACTGCATTGGGCTGACCTCGATCGTGAAAGTCTGCCCGCTTCCGGCCCCCGCGATGCCTTGCACCAGGACGTAGGTCGCACCGCCCTGGACCTTGGCGAGCACCAGGTCGGGCTGCAGGTCCATGGGATCGATGATTGCCTGTGCGAAGGTTGATGTCGTGGGGACGGTGCCCGGGCTGACGGCCAGGTCGGCCTCGAGCGCCGCCGCGTAGTTGACCGTGATCTTGACGTCCGTACCGGCGGTCAGGTTGACCCGGTAATAAATCTGCTGTCCATCGTCGATTTTGCGCGTGACGGGATCGCTGAGATTCAGCACCGATGTACTTACCGCCAGCAGCGTCGAGCTTACCACGACATTGTTGGCGCGGTTGACGTCGGGCACGTCGAGCCCGCTGTCGGCGACGACGATGATGTGATAGGCACCATCGATGACACCCGGCAAGGAGGCAGTCAGCGCCTCGGCATAACTCGACAGGCCGGCGATGTCACCGGCGTGCGTGACCCGGCCGAGCAGCGTGGAACTGGCGTCGAGTGCGCCATCGGCCGAGAGATAGACGGAATCGGTCCAGCTCCCCGCGCTGGTACCGACGGTGCCGAGATTGTCGACGGTGTAGCTGACGGTGATGTCCTGGCCGGTCGTGTCCTGGGTCGGGGTCGTGATCACGCCGACTGCCAGGTCGGGTGCCGACGTCGCCCCCACCAGAATCAGGCTGGTCGCGGTGGCATTCGTGATGAAGGCGGGAAGGCCGTTGATTGTCGGAATCTCGACGTTTTCAAAACTGCCGCTGGCGCTGCTGAAGTTCAGGACGCCGAAGGTTTCCTCGACGGCGGGTGCGAAGCCGGGCGAGAGCGTCACGGCGAGCGTGCCTCCGAGCAAAGCCGTGCCCGACACATTGACCTGATCGAACTGGGACCCTGCCGTGGCGCCGCCGACCTTGATGGCGAGGGTGCCGCTCGAGGTCTCGATAAAGCCGCCCTTGATGGTGAGAATGCCCGGAACGCTCCCCAGATCCACTTCACCGGCGTTACTGAGGGTCGCGTCGATCGTCCCGGGCCCGCTCGAGCGCCGGCGTCAATCGCGACAGTGCCGGCGGGAGAGCCGCCCAGCGTGCCTCCCTGGAGGGAGGTGCTGCCTGAGGTCTGCCGGTAACTCACGGCGGCCAGGGTGCTGCCAGCGCCAACAATGACAGCGCCTGCGTTCTGAAAGCCGGCTGAGGTCGGTGTGAACGTCACCCCGTTCTGAATGGTGAAGGTCCCCGCGGCCGTGTTGGAAAAGAGATCTGCCAGCGCGCTCGTCGAGGCCGAATCGCTGAAGATGTGGGAGGACGTCCCATCGAGCACGAGTCCGGCCGAATTGGTGACGATGTTCGCCCCGAGCAATCGTAGCGTGCTATTGCCGACGGCCTTCCAGGTGCCACCGGCCAAAGTCGCCGCGGCGAAGTTGGTAAAGCCCTGGACCCAGATCGTACCTGCCCCGTCGGAGGCGATGGTGCCGTCGTTGGTCACGGACCCGGCCAGGTTGCTGCCGACCGTACCACCTTCGCCGTGCACCGTCACGCCGAGCGCGATGGTCAGAGTGTCTCCCTTGTCGGGGACGAAGAGGCCCTTGCGTGAATCAGTATCCAGGAAGTCGACACTGCCGGTCCCGCCCAACGACTGGCTGCCGACAAAATTCAATGCTCCGTTGCCCGCCATGTTGATCGTCGCGGTGCTAGCCAGGGTGAGTTCGTCTTTCACTTCCACGTAAGTATTGAGGATCTGACCGACGAGCAGGGTCCCGTCCAGTGTGACGCCATCCAGCAGGCCGCCAGATTGTGTCGCCACGAGCTCCCCGCCGTTGGGGGTGGCAACCGTGCCGCCGATAATCGTGCCTCCCGTGAGGGAGTACTGCGGACTCACGCCGGATCCATCGAGCGAAAGGGTGCCGTCATTGGTGAGCGTGCCGGTGAAGTTTATGACGCCGCCATTGCCCGTCAGGATGCCGAGCTCGGACGTCGTGAACGCGCCACCCAGGTTGACGGTGGTCGATGACTCGGTGATGCGACCGTCGTTGGTCCAGTTTCCGCTCACGCCCAGGGTACCGCCATTGCCGGTAATCAGGCCGAGCGTGGATATGGTGAACGTACCGCCCAGGTCGACGGTGGCAGATGTTTCCGTGATGCTGCCGTCGTCGGTCCAGTTGCCGGTCAGGTTGAGGGTGTCGCCGCCGGTGGCCTCGAGGTTGCCCGAGCTGGGGTTGCTCCAGGTGCCCGCGAGCTTGATGACGCCGCCGCTCTCGTCGGCGTCGATCGTCCCGTCATTGACAAAGGACCCGCTCTCGCCGTTGATCTGCCCGGATTGGCCGTGGACTGTGATGCCCGGGCCGATTGTCAGGACGCTGCCCGTCCCGCCGACGTACAGGCCGTTCACGGTGATGAGATCGGTGAGGAGCACATTACCGGTCCCGGCGAGCGCCTGGGTGCCGTTGAAGGTGAGCGAGCCATAGTCGCCGAGGTCTACCAGGCCGTCGTCGAGGGTCAGCGACTGGTTGATCAACAGGGCGCTGCCGCCGCCGCGGCCATCGAGCGTCCCCGCCAGCGTCACACCATCGAGCGCGCGACCCCTCGTTTGCAGTCGTGCCCAGCACCGCGGCGCCCGCCGTAGTGACCATGCCGCCGGAGATCGTGCCGTTATCGAGCAGCCAGGAGCCGGTGTCGTCGTCCAGGGCCAGGGTGGTGCCGGCATTGTTCAGCGTGCCGTCGAGGTAGACGAAGCCGCCGCTGCGCGTGAACGCTCCCAGGTCGGCCAGCGTGAACGAGCCGCCCAGGTAGACCGAGGAGGAAGTCGCCGAGATCGTGCCGGTGTTGTTCCAGGTGCCGGCGATCGTGAGGACGCTGTCGCCGCCGGCGGCCACGCTCCCGCCGCTGGTCCAGTTGCCGGTCAGGTTGAGGGTGTCGCCGCCGTTGGCCTCGAGGTTGCCCGAGCTGGGGTTGCTCCAGGTGCCCGCGAGCTTGATGACGCCGCCGCTCTCGTCGGCGTCGATCGTGCCGTCATTGACAAACGACCCGTTCTGGCCGTTGATCTGCCCGGACTGGCCTCCGACGGTGATGCCCGGGCCGATGGTCAGGACGGCGCCCGTCCCGCTGACGTAGAGGCCGTTCACGGTGATGAGATCGGTGAAGAGCACATTACCGGTCCCGGTCAGCGCCTGGTTGCCGCTGAAGGTCAGCGAGCCATAGTTGCCGATGTCCACCAGGCCGTCGTCGAGGGTCAGCGACTGGTTGATCAAGAGGCCGCTGCCGCCGCCGCGGACGTCGAGCGTCCCCGCCAGCGTCACACCATCGAGCGCGCCACTCTCGTTGGCGGTCGTGCCCAGCACCGCGGCGCCCGCCGTGGTCACCATGCCGCCGGAGATCGTGCCGTTATCGAGCAGCCAGGAGCCGGTGTCGTCGTCCAGGGCCAGGGTGGTGCCGGCATTGTTCAGCGTGCCGTCGAGGTAGACGAAGCCGCCGCTGCGCGTGAACGCTCCCAGGTCGGCCAGCGTGAACGAGCCGCCCAGGTAGACCGAGGAGGAAGTCGCCGAGATCGTGCCGGTGTTGTTCCAGGTGCCGGCGATCGTGAGGATGCTGTCGCCGCCGGCGGACACGCTCCCGCCGCTGGTCCAGTTGCCGGTCAGGTCGAGGGTGTCTCCGCCGGTGGCCTCGAGCTCGCCCGAGCTCGAGTTGCTCCAGGCGCCCGCGAGCTTGATGCCGCCGCCGCTCTCGTCGGCGTCGATCGTGCCGTCATTGATAAACGACCCGTTTTGACCGTTGATCTGCCCGGACTGGCCTCCGACGGTGATGCCCGAGCCGATGGTCAGGACGCTGCCCGTCCCGCCGACGTAGAGGCCGTTCACGGTGATGAGATCGGTGAAGAGCACGTTGCCGGTCCCGGTGAGCGCCTGGGTGCCGCTGAAGGTCAGCGAGCCATAGTTGCCGAGGTCCACCAGGCCGTCGTCGAGGGTCAGCGACTGGTCGACCAAGAGGGCGCTGCCGCCGCCGCGGGCATCGAGCGTCCCCGCCAGCGTCACACCGCTCAACGTACCGCCGGTGTTGGGGACGGTGCCGATGGTCGTGCCCGTCTGGACTGTCGCCTGGGCCAGAGTACCGCCGGCCAAGCTCACGGTGGCGGTGTCGCCCAGCGCCCCGACGACATCGAGCGTGCCACTCGAAAGTGTGAGTGGATTGCCCGCGGTGAGCGAGTTGATCGTGTCGGTGATGTTCTGGGTGTGCGTGATGATGACGTCGCCGGGTTCGTCGATGACCACGTCATCGCCGGGACCAGGGAGGGCACCCCCTTTCCAATTGCTCGCTGTGTCCCAGTCGCCGCCGGCGGCATTGTTCCAGTACACGGTGGAAAGGAGCAGTCGATCCTCCATCGCTTCGATCGCAGGCCGACAGCGGTTGCGCTTCCGCCTTCGCGATCCCGCAATTGAGTGCCTCTGCCGTTTCGATTGTGTGCCGCGGTCGCGCCAATGTTGGTGCAGATGATCAGACATGTTCACTCCCCGGTGCAGGGCAGACGCTGGAAAGTCGGGAGAAGCGCACACTTGAGAGGTCCGCGGGGAGCCGCTGGACTGGCGGCTGATCGTGATTGCCATCGGCTCACCGGCCTATTCGGTCACGCCCCGTGTGAAAGGTCATGCCCGAAAGCGCGAGCCAGGGGACAGCGCGGCGCGACTTTCCAACCAGTGCCCAGCGTGCGGGAATATCGCCGGCAACGCGATTTTGAGAAAAACTCTGAGGATGTGTCCCCAGGTCGCGGTCAACGGGCATAGACCTTTCACGCCGTCGATCGAGCCGCCTGTCAGATTCGTTGACCGACGCGAGACCTTGCCTCTACAATCGCCGTGATGTTCGGCAAACACCACGACGAATCGGGGGAAGGTGTGTCAATGTCGCCTGAGGGAGGCTCGGTCTCGCGCTGGTTCGGTCCGCTTCAGGAGGGCGATCCGGCGGCCGCTCAGCAGCTCTGGGAGCGCTACTTCCAGCGCCTGATCGAGCTGGCCCGAAAGAAGCTGCGAGATCTGCCTCACCGGGAGGCCGCGGAAGACGTGGCTTTGAGCGCATTCGATAGCTTTTGCAGGAGCGCCGGACTTGCACGATTTCCCCAACTGGCCGACCGCGACAGCCTCTGGCGGCTACTCGTCATCATCACAGCCCGCAAAGCCGCTCATCACAAGCGCGACGAGCGGCGCCAGAAGCGTAATCGGCCCCGTGGGAATGCCGGCGCAGCGGGGCCACTGTTGCTGGAAGAGATCGTGGGCCGCGAGCCGACGCCGGAGTTTGCGGCACAAGCGGCGGAAGAATGCCAGCGGCTACTTCGTTTGCTCGGGGATCCCGAGCTTGAGAGGATCGCGATTTTGAAGATGGACGGGCACAGCGTCGAAGAGATCGCGCAGCAACTCGGTTACGCCGAGCGGACGATCAAACGAAAGCTGCGGCTGATCCGTTCATTGTGGGAGCAGGAGCTCGTCTCGTGAGGGAAGCTTCGCCATCGCGCGACGAGACCTTGCCGGCCGAGGCGGCCCGGCGCGTGGACGGTGTCTGCACCCGCTTCGAGATTGCCTGGAGGAACGGCGGGCGACCGCGGATCGACGATTTCCTGGGCGATTCGGCGGAGCCCGAACGGGGGACCCTGCTGGCGGAACTGATTCTGGTCGACCTCCATTATCGTCGATTGCGCGGCGAGAGCCACGAGCCCGATTGGTACGACCGGCAATTTCCGGGCCTCGACTCCGCGTGGCTTGCCGGCGCGTTCGAAACCCAGACGAGCGGCGATGCTGTGTCGCAGGAAGTCGGCCTGCAACTGGACACTCAAGACTCAACCTCCTCGGGCTCGAAACGGGCCCTGCCGCGCCTCCTGATTGCGCGCGATTCCCCTCCGGTTTCCTCGCGATCGTTCGGGGATTTCGAGCTGATCCGCGAGATCGCCAGGGGTGGTATGGGTGTCGTCTACCTTGCGCTACAGGCCAGCTTGAAGCGCCAGGTGGCCCTCAAAATGATCCTGGCGGGCGTGCACGCCGATGCGCGTCAGCTCGCCCGTTTTCAGGCGGAAGCGGAGGCGGTCGCACGGCTGCAACATCCTCACATCGTGCAGATCTATGAAGTCGGGGAACACGACGGGTGTCCGTACGTGTCGCTCGAGTACGTTGCCGGCGGGAACCTGGCCCAGCGAATCGCCGGTAAACCTCAGCCGCCCCGGCCTTCCGCGCAGCTTGCGGAGACGCTGGCTCGAGCCGTGCACCACGCCCATCAGCAGGGGATCATCCACCGCGACTTGAAGCCGGCCAATGTCTTGCTCGCGAACCCCGCGGCGCGATTGTCGGGTCGCGATGTGGAGCCGGGCACGCCCGTCACCGATGATCTGCGGTGCATGGTCCCCAAGATCACCGATTTTGGTCTGGCGAAATGCCTGGACGATGAGCCCGGACAGACGCGGAGCACGGCGATTCTTGGAACGCCCAATTACATGGCGCCCGAGCAAGCGAGTGGCGACTCGAAGCGGGTTGGTCCGGCCACGGACGTCTATGCACTGGGCGGAATCCTCTACGAGCTGCTCACGGGACGACCCCCGTTCATCGCGCCCACGCCGCTCGAAACCGCCCAGCTTGCGTCGGTCGGCGACCTTGTCTCGCCGCGGACCCTGCAGCCGAACCTCCCCGTCGATCTCGAAACAATTTGTCTGAGATGCCTCGAGAGAGACCCCGGACGCCGATATGCCAGCGCCCTTTCTCTGGCTGAGGATTTGCAGCGGTACGCCAGTGACCGGCCGATTCTGGCACGGCGCACGGGCGCATTTGAGCGTGGCTGGCGCTGGTGCCGGCGCAACCCGGCGGTGGCGACGCTCACGGCTTCAGTGAGCGTGCTGCTTTTGATGTCGGTCATCGCCGCGGTGTGGCTCGACCGCGAGCGGAAGATCGCGCGATCGAACGAATCGCGTGCGGTCGACGCGGAGAGGAAACTGGTCGGGCAGCTCGATCGCACGCGCGACGCCGAGCGCGAGCGGGGAGAAGAGTTGTGGCGGTCGAGGTTGGACCGGGCCCGCGCCGGGCGATTCAGCCACCGCAGCGGGCAGCGGTACAAGAGCCTGGAGGCACTCCGCGAGGCCGCCCAACTGCGAATCACGCCGGAGCTCCGCGACGAGGCCATCGCCTGCCTTGCACTGGTTGACCTGACGCCAACGCGGGTCCTGAGCGGAAACAGCAAAGTTGCTCGCGGAATCACTTCGGACATTCGACTGGAGCACTATGTCGCCAGCGAGCCGGACGGGCCCCTGATCGTGCGCCGGATCGCCGATGACGGGGAGGTCCGCCGCCTGCACGCGCCGGGGCCTTGCCAGGTTTTCGGGTTCAGCCCCGACGGCCTGGGGTTGGTGGCCAACAGTATGCCGAGCGGCGCTTCACCGAGCTGTTTGTGCTGGGACCTTCGTGTTTCGTCTCCCGAGCCACTTGCGATCGGGCCGGCCGCCGAGGATGTCTCGTTCAGCCTCGATGGCACACGATTGGCTGTTGTCTGGCCCGACTCGGCCGCCATCCTCGCCTGGCCGGGGGGCCAGCAGCTCGAGCGATCGAGCTACCCTCCACGTCAGGCCGTTGATTCGGAATTTCACGTCGCCTTCCACCCCGACGGGGTGCGTCTGGCCGTCTGCGCGGGGCGAAGATCACGGTGTTCGACCCGCACCGCCCGGGTTCCGATGCCACGGTCTGGGACACCGATTCCGAGGTGATGTCTCTGGCTTGGCGCGAGGATGGAAAGTTGCTGGCGGCGGGCTGCGGTGAACATCGCATCTTTGTTTTCGCGCTCGAGACTCGCGAGCTCGTATCGATCCTGGAAGGTCACCAGAACGCGGTGACCCGGCTCACATTCAGCCATGCGGGACACCTGCTGATTTCGACGGGGTGGGACGAGACGATTCGCATCTGGGACCCTGTCGGCGGCGACCAACTGGTGCGCGGGGAAGGCGAATTGTCGAGCCTGGCTCCGACGGATGACCGGCTGACCGCACTCGGGGCCCCGAACTATGACCCTTTCGGTCTCTGGAAGCTGGCCGACGGCCGGGAGTGCCGGACGCTTCATCACGGCACCGTCGGCGCGCGCTCCTCCAGCAGGGTTGGCAACGTCTGCACTGTCGATTTCCAGGTCAACGGCCGGTTGATGGCGTCGGTGGCGTCGGATGGCATACGCCTCTGGGATGCGGAGCGCGCGATCGAGGTCGGTCATATCCCGAGGCCTTGGTCGACCTGCGTTCGCTTTCATCCGTCCGGAGATCAAATGCTCACTCTGGGCGATCGGGTGCTGGAGCGCTGGCCGATTCGCAGGACCGAGTCGGCAGTGGGCGCCGCAATCGTGACCGTCGGCCCGCCTGTCTGCGTCTACCGGTTCGACGAGCTCGATGAAGCGGCGGAGGTTTGTTGGAGCCAGGACGGCCAATCGTTTGCCGCGGCGGACCATCAAAGGGCTCGCGCCCTCGTCTTCAGCTCCATCGATCCCGCCAGGCGGATCGAGTTAGGGCCCCATCCGGGGGTCCGATTTATCTCCCTGAGTCCCGATGGCCGCTGGACGGCAACTGGCACCTGGAACGGGCGGAACATCAAAGTCTGGGAGAACTCCACAGGCAAGATGGTCTGGGAGCAGCCTACCCGGTCCGCCATAGTCCGATTCAGCCCGGATGGCCTACGGTTGGTTTCCTCCGCTGGCGAAGGTACCCGCTGCTGGCGAACGGGATCATGGCAATTCGAGCAAGATATTCATCCCGAAGCCGTTCTCGGGGCTTTCGCTTTCACACACGACGGGAAACTCCTCGCATGCAGCAAACCCGACCCGGGCCGGGTTGTGAAGCTGATCGAGGTCGCCACGGGCGCCGAGATCGCCACACTCGAGGCACCCCAGCCCCATTCGCATAGCGGCCTCAGCTTCAATTCCGATGGCAGCCTTCTCGCGGTGTCAACCCAGAACCAAACGATCCAACTATGGGACTTACGGGCAATACGCCGGGGTCTCGGCGAGATTGGCCTCGACTGGAATCAGCCCCCTTACGCACCATCGACCGAATCAGGCTCGCCCCACAAGATTGTATTGAAAATCATCAATAAGTAATGCGGAATGCAAGCTGGTCAAGGCTTTTCTGTCCACGGTGTCGCGTCCCAGACCTTCACCTCAGAATGTTCGGGGCCGCCAAGGCCCCCCGGATTCCGTTCGACCGCCGAGACGATCCGGGCTCCGTCCGGGGAGAAAGCGATCCCATGTGGCTTCGGCGTCGAGTACAAGGCGTTTCCCTTCAGCACGAGCACTTGCCGCCCCGTTAAAGCATCCCACATTCCGACCTCGGGCGTCCCTGGTCCGTGCCACACGTTGTCCCTCATGAAGGCCGCGATCCGGGCGCCGTCGGGGCTGAACGTTACGCCCGTATAGCCGTGGCCCAGTTCCTTGACCTTGCCCGACGCTACGTCCCATACCACGAGCTCATATTGGAATCGTCGGGACTCAAGCAGGTCCCGGCGGCCGATCGTGGCCGCGATCTGCCGGCCGTCCGGACTGAAAGCGATGCTCAAAGGACCTGTAGCCCCGGTGGGCCACTCCAAGCCGGCGCGCTCCTCCCCCGTGACGGCATCCCAGAGGTGAGCCCGCCCCGACCGCTCGCGTGAGTACACGACGCCCGCAAGGCGTTTGCCATCAGGATCGAATGTCACTACCGTGCAATCCGGGATCGTGGTCGACGCCCGTCCAGTCGCGATGTCCCAGACCTTCGCTTCAAATCGGAGTCGTGATTCACCCCCCGCCTCCGAGCCCCTCCACCTCCGCACGGCCGCGACGCGAGTACCATCGGGGCTGAACGCGGGACTCACGAAGGCGCCGCCCTCTTCATTGAGGTTGAACAGCTCCTTGCCATCCAGATCCCACACGGTGAGGCCGCCCAGTACCTTTTGCTGTCTCGGCGCGCCGGAGGTGAGCCCCTCGACGTAGTTGGAGGTATAAGCGAGGCGGTCTCCGCGGGCGCTCCATACCCCGGAGCTGTCGCTCCAGGTCGCCTGCTCGGGCGCCGCGGATCTTTTGGGAAGCGAGAGGAGCAACCGGCCCGTTGCGTCCCAGACCTTGGGCGAGGAACCCCGCCGGCCCACGATGCCGGCAATCCGCGTCGCATCGGGACTCACGGCCGGGCTGGTCACCCGACCTTCGCCATCCAGAATGCGGGCGCCCGAGCCGTCCGCCGCGTCCCATACCTTCACCGTGCCCAGAGCATTGGCCGCGAGCAGGTTCCGCCCGTCCCCGCTGAATGCGACCGCGGACCCGTCCCCCGGATAGAGGGCCAGCGGCCTGCCATCCGTGGCGTCCCAGACACCGACCTGGAGCAAGTTCGCTGCGCAGGCAATTTGGTGCCCGTCGGGGCTGAATGCCGCCTGCAAGTGGGCTTGGGACTGAAGCGGGATGGCGAATCGCGATCGGCTGGTCGTGATGTCCCAGACTTGCAGGACATCGCCGGCCGGATTCGTCGCAACCGTTGCCAGCGCGGCGCCGTCGGGACTGAAGCCCAGCCAGAGGCTTGACCGCTCCGCCGAGGCGGCCATCGGAAACGAGGCGACCTCGCGACCGCTGTCGAGCTCCCAGACCTTGACGTCCCTCAAGGAAGTGCGGCCCCGCGCCAGGAGCGCGGCCGCAACGCGAGTGCCGTCGGGGCTGAACGCGGGGCTCTGATGGGCCTCGAATGTCCCCGGGATCGCTCGAATCTCGCGCCCGGTCTCCGCGTCCCAGACGTGAAGCGCCTTGCCCAGAGCAGGACTCCGGGGCGACCAGGCGTGAAGCGGCCTGCCCAGAGCAGCCCTCGCGTCCGCTTCGTGCGGGGTGATGACCCCTGAGAGCTTCCGGCCGTCCCGGCTGAACACGAGGATGTCGGGGCTATTCTCCAGACGCCTGCCGCTCACGAGCCTGCGGCCGGTGGCCGTCTCGACGACGGTCAGCAGATGCTCATGCTTAACGTTGGACTTGTCGTTGGGGGTTTGCAGGCTGATGGCCAGGCGCGAGCCGTCGGCGCTCAAGGAGGGCTTCAAGCCCTCTCCTTCCGGGAACTCAAGCGAGGCGATCTTCTCGCCGCTCGTCGGGTCTCAGACCGTCCAGTCGACCACGCGCTCACCGGGGCCCCTTTCATTGGTGCTGAAGGAAACGCCCGAGGAGTTCGAAACGAGCCGCGAGCCAAGGGCGCTGAAGGCGACGTATCTGACGGCGATATAGCCGGGATTCCGGTTGAAGTCGGACACGGAAAAATAGCCGGCGGTTTGTTTGAATTCGGGTACGGTAAATGTTCTTGCACCTTGATGATACCGCCTCATCCAGTAGTTCCACTCGAAGCCGCAGAGGTCCGGGTTGTCGGCCTTCTCCCGGTCCAGCAGCCGGATCATCTCGCCGAGACGTCCGCCTTCCCAGGCGGCCTGGGCGAGCTCCATGTCGGCGTCGTAGAGCGTGCGGCGGAGCTGGTCGCGCGCGGCCTCGGCCTCTTGCCGCCGTGCGGAGGCTGCGTCACGCTCCGCGACCGCCCTCTGCTCTGCATTGAGAGCGATCCGCCCGGCCCGCGTCGCCCGCAACGCCTGCCAGGTGCTCAGGACCGTGCCGAGGAAGAGCGCCGCGGCGACGACGGCCGTGGTGGTGAGCGCGGCCTTGTGCCGCCTGGCGAGCTTGCCGAACCGATACCAGGCCGAAGGGGGACGCGCCTCGACGGGCTCCTCGGCCAGGAACCGGCGGAGGTCGGCAGCGAGGCCGCTGGCCGTCTCGTAACGCCGGCGGCGATCCTTCTCCAGCGCCTTCATGACGATCCAGTCGAGATCACCGCGAACCAGGGCCGACAGCCTGGCCGGCTCGGTCCCGCGCCGGGCCGAGACCTGCGACAGGGTCTCGCCCGGCGTGCTCAGCCGAGTGCTCGGCCGGGGCGGCTCCTCCTCCCGGATGATCCGCCGGATCTCGTCGTAGGCCGCCGTCGCGAACCGCTGCTTGTCGAACGGAGTCGTGCCGGTCAAGAGCTCATAAAGGAGTACGCCCAGGCTAAAGACGTCGCTGCGGATATCCACGTCGAGCGCGTTGATCTCCGCCTGTTCGGGGCTCATGTAGAGCGGGGTGCCGATCATCTGGGCGAAACGCGTGTAGATGGTCTTATCCGTGAGCTGCTGGCCGATGGCCTTGGCCACGCCGAAGTCGATGACCTTGACTACGGGCTCGCCGTCGTGAGGCGCGACCAGGATGTTCGACGGCTTCAAGTCGCGGTGGATGATCCCCTTGCCGTGGGCGTGCTGGACGGCCTGGCAGACCGAGAGGAACAGGTCGAGCCGCTCCCGGGTTGTGAGCCGCTGGGCATCGCAGTACTCGACGATCGGGATGCCCTTGACCAGCTCCATGACGAAGTAGGGCCGCCCGCTCGCCGTCGTGCCGGCGTCGAACACCCGGGCGATGTTGGGATGTTCCATCAGCGCCAGCGCCTGCCGCTCAGCCTCGAAGCGGGCGATGACGTCGCGCGAGTCCATGCCCGGCTTGATGATCTTGAGCGCGACCTTGCGGCGAACGGCGTGCTGTTGCTCGGCCACGAAGACAAGGCCCATCCCCCCTTCGCCGATCTGCTCCATCAATTTGTAGGGGCCGATCACCATGCCGGGCCGTTCCTCGATCGTCACGTGGTCCTCGGTGAGCTCTCCAGTGGATGGCTTCAGGAAGTTGCCGACCTGGGGGTGGGCGGCGAGCAGCCGCTCGACCTGCGGCGGACTGCTCGACGAGGATCCGCCGCATCGCCTCCGCGGCGGCGGCGAAAAAGAGCCGGCGATTCTCCCAGCCGCTGGCGCCCTCGCCCAGGAGCCGGAGATACGCCTCGTGGACGAGCGCCGTGGCCTGGAGCGTTTGTCCGGGCTTCTCCCGAGCGAGCTTCAGCGCCGCCAGCTTGCGCAGCTCGTCGTAAACCAGCGGCAGCAACTGACCGGCTGCACTCGAATCACCGTGTTCAATGGCGCTCAGGATGCGGGTTATGTCATTCATGCCTGTTATGATACTGGATTCGCTCAGGATGCTCGATGAGGGCCCCGTGCAGCCAGCCGTTAGCAAGTAGCGGTCGTCGGGCGCGTATGAGTTGGTTAGCGATCGTCGAGTGCCTGGCGGAACGCCTGGTCGTCGCCGAGAGGCAAAAGGTCGGCGTCATGGCGTGCCGAATCGCGGAGGCTGGGCTCTCTGGCGAGGGCCGCGACGATCGCCTTGAGAGCCAGGCGCCGCAGTCGCGACCGCTCGGGAGAATCCGCAGGGGCGGCCGCCGACGCGAGCGCAAGCGAGCACGAGAGGTTGTACTGGTCAATGGGTGAAAGGTCGGCCCGCACTTCCAAGGGGATGGCCTCGGTCGCGACCGCGCGATGGTCGCCGGCGCGAGCGAGGCACAGGAGGCGGCTGATGGTGTGGCCTGTGACTACCGGCCCGGGTTCGTCGAGGGCGATCACGCGGCGCCAGTCGGCGGCGGCCTCTCGGAAGCGGCCGGCCTTCTCGAGCGCAAGCGCGCGGGCCCCGTGCAGGTTGAGCGCGGTCGCCTTCAGGCGGAGCACATTCGGCTCGGCATTCAAAATCGGGTCGAGCTCGCGGAGGCCGTGGCCGAACCGGGCAATCCCCGCGTCGAGGCGGCCATGTTCCACGTCCAGGTTGCCCCAGTTGACGAGCAGGTCGCACCGGCTGGCCACGTATTCGGCCACGTTGGGCCGGGCGGCCAAGGCCTGCTGCAGCATCCCTTCGGCATCGCGATAGTTGACCTCGGCTCTCGCGGCGTCCTTCATCGTCGCGCGGACCAGCCCCAGGTTGACGAGGCTCTGCGCCAGCTCGACGCGCAGGGAGACGTCGTCGGGGGCTTGGTGCAGCGCCTCCTCGTAAATGGCGACGGCCCGGGCGTAATGCGGGACGGCCCGCTCGGGGCTGTTGGCGAGCTGCCAGGCAGTTCCCAGGTTGTGCTCGCACCAGGCCAGATCCTTCTTGGGGTGGTCGTCGTCGGCCGGCGCCAGATCTACGCGACGTCGGGCCAACGCGAGCGCCTTTTCTAGAGCAGAGACCGATCGCGCGCTATCTTGCCTGAAGAGGAAGACACCCTGCTTGATGTAGGCGACCATTTGCTCGCGCAGCAGGCCCTTATCGCCGGGGCTCTCAGCCAGCAGGGCCTCAAAGAGCCGTTGGGCGCGCAGGAGGTTCGCCTCGGCGGGCTCGGGCCGTCCAAGCGTAAACTGGAGATTGGCGGCCTCGACGGCGGCCCTGGCCGTGTCGCGGCGGATCAGAGGGTTGGAAGAATCGGTGTGCGCGAGGGCCCGGTCATAGAAGGCCAGTGCGGCTTCGGCCTGGGCACGATGGGCCTCGGAGATGCGCGGGCTGCCGGCAAACCTCGGGTCGGAGAGGACGGCCAATATCCTTGTAATGGCATCGCGGGCATCCCGGTAGTTGGACTCGGCAATGCCGCGCTGGCGGCGGGCGGCGGCGGCCGACTCAGCTTCCCGGCCGAGGGCCGCGCCGAGTCTCGACTGGTGGGCGAGCAACCCGACAATCGTTGCGACCAAGGAAAGGGCAAGGAGAGCGGCGAAGGCGGCCTCGGCAGGCCGGCGCCGGGCCCACTTGATGGCCCGTTCGCGGGCGCTGGTGGGCCGGGCCAGAATGGTTTCGCCCCGCGCGAAACGTCCGAGGTCGTCGGCCAGAGACGCGGCCGATCCGTAGCGGCGCGCGGGTTCCTTCTCCAGGCAAGTGAGGCAGATCGTTCGCAGGTCGGCCGGAAGGTCCGGCCGGAATCGGGTGGGGTTGGGAGGCTCGGCGGTCCGGATCAGCTCCAGCGTTTCGAGCGGGCTGGACGCCACGAACGGGGGCCGGCCGGCCAGGCATTCGAAAAGGATGGCCCCCAGGGCATGAATGTCCGCGGCCGCGCCGACGGCCTCGCTTCCCCCCGCGGCCTGCTCGGGCGCCATGTACGAGGGCGTGCCGAGGATCAAGCTGGTGCGGGTGGCCGCGGCGGCGGGGTCGGCATCGAGCCGCTTGGCCAGACCAAAGTCGGCGACCTTGGCAGCACCCTCGGCGTCGAACAGGATATTCGAGGGCTTCAGGTCGCGGTGGATGATCCCCCGGCCGTGGGCGTAATGCACGGCCCGGGCGAGGCGCTCGACCAGCGCGACTACGTCCGGGATCGAGAGCGGGCCGGCGGCGAGGCGGTCGGCAAGCGAGCCGCCTTCGAGCAGCTCCATCGCATAAAACGGGACCCCCTCCCGGACGCCCACGTCGTAGATCGGCACGATCGCGGGATGATTCAGACTGGCGACGGCCTCGAACTCGCGCCGGAACCGCTCGAGCACATGCGGGCTGGCGTCGCGGCCGGCGGCGACTGTTTTGAGCGCCACCCGACGGTCGAGGCCGAGCTGGCGGGCCCTGTGGACGACCCCCATGCCGCCACGGCCTATGAGAGCCTCGATCTCATATCCGAGCGCTAAGGTCGGGCCAAGGGCGCCTTGAGAATCGGGCCGCGCCGGCTCCGCGGAGCAAGGCGATCCAGGGGTCGTCAGAGCGCGTGACTTCCAGCTTTCCCTGGCAGACAGCGCAATCGGTGAGGTGGCGCTCGATCTCGTCGGCCAGAGTTTCGTCGATCGCGCCGCGGCCGAAGTCGGCGAGCTGATCGGGGGTTGGGTGGGCGTCGGTCGTGAAGGAGGTCTGCGGCATGCGTGGAAACCTCGCCCCGATGGGGGAAAACCTCTCGACCTGGCGACCGGCGGACCGCGGCGAGAACCGCCGCGGCGCCGTCAGGTGGCGGGTCGTACAACCGAACTACGAAGACGACCGAGCCCACAGTAGCAGCCAACCAGGCCGGCGCCCACGGCGGGGGGCAACATCATGCCGGGCTCGGGGGATGCTCGGGTACTCCAGGTAGGACGACCCACGAGATGGGCCGGCTTACAGAGAGTGCACCAACCCCAGCGATCCTTTCACCGCGAGGTAGTTATCGCGAAAATTCAAGGCGCTCCACCGGCTGCTCAGTCGATCAAACTCTGCCCTTCTTGACGCAACCGCCTGAGAACGCGCGACTTGGCGACCAGGACGGCGTTTACCGGCAGGCCCAGGGTCTCGGCCACTTCGGGGCCGGCCGCTCCGCAAAGACCAGGAGGCGGTTCACTCCTGGTCGTTCGCTCATGCGGCAACGGCCTCACGCGTCGCGCGGGCGCCCCGTTCTCTCATGATCGGACGCCGTTGGACCGTGTGGCCTCTCTGCTTGGAAGCTATGATTGATGGAGCCGTAGAATGAATCTGAGGGCGTTCCCCTCTTCCGCGGATAACCGTTCCCACCATGCGTAGTGCCCTGAGAACCGCCATTGCACTGCACCGTTCCGGGCACCTGGATCGGGCCGCGTCGTTGTATCAGGAGCTCCTGGCGAGCGAGCCGCGGAATCCCGACGCGCTCCACTGGTTCGGCATGTTGCTTTATCAGCAGGGCGACCATGCGCGCGCTACGGATTTGATGGCGCAAGCCGTCGCTCTCAGGCCGGATGCTTATCTCTTTCATGGCAACCTCGCCGAAGTGTATCGAGGCGCCGCAGATTTCGTTCGGGCCGAGGAGAGTTGCCGGGCGGCAATCCGAATCTGGCCGGATTACCCAGAGGCCCTGCTTGGACTCGGCACTGCCTTGACTTCGCTCAAACGGCCCGCCGAGGCCGTTGTACCTCTGCGGCGCACCGTAGAGCTACAGCCGAGCTTCGTCGTCGCGATCAACAACCTGGGGATTGCTCTCCGAGAGCTGGGCCAGACCCAGGAAGCCCTGGTGCAGTTTCGACGCGCCGTCGACGTCGAGCCATTGTACGCGCCGGCCCAGACGAATCTGGGCCAGGCCCTCCTCATTCTCGATAAGAAAGAAGAAGCTCTCGCACACTGCCGGGAAGCCGTTCGGCTCGACCCGAGCTCCGCTGAGATCCACGATAACCTGGGCAACGTCCTGCAGGCGCTCGACCGTCTCGATGAGGCCTGGACCGCCTACTGGGAAGCGCTGCGGCTCAACCCCGAGCTGCCGCTGGCCAACGCCCACGTCGGGCTATTGCTCCAGAAGAAGGGCCACTTCTCCGAAGCCCTTCCCTGGCTGAGAAAGGCTGTGACTCTCGAGCCGACAACCGCAGGGATCTGGGAATGGCTCGCCGACCTCCACGGGGAAATGGACGAGCCGTCCGCGGCAATTCCCTGCTGGGAGCGGGTACTGGCCCTGGAACCGGATCGCTCGGCGGCCCGGCTCTCGCTGGGGCGAGCTTTACAGGACGAGGGACGCCTTGCAGAGGCCCGCGAGCAGTATCGGAACGCAGACCTAAGCATGCCTCACTCGGGCGCTCCGAAGTTGAACCTGGGCTGGCTCCATGAGCTTCTGGGCGAGATGGACGAGGCCGAGTCGGCCTTCCGGCAGGCACTCATTCGACAGCCAAACTTCCCCGCGCCTCACGGAAGGCTGGCGACCTTGCTGCGCGGCAGGCTACCCCAGGAAGACTTCGCTTCGCTCGAAGCCCGCCTGGCCGATGAGCAACTCGCCCCAAGCCCCCGGGCCCGGCTGCTCTTCGGATTGGCCCATGTCCTGGACGCGCGCGGTGAATATGCACGCGCCGCACTTTGTTTGACCCAGGCCAACGGCATCGCGCTTGAGCTCGCGCGCATCGGCCACAATTACTCTCCTGCCGAGCACGAACAATATGTTGATGGACTGATGCAAGCGTTCAACCGCGCGCTTTTTGACCGGCTGGCAGACTCAGGCTTGACCACCCGCCGGCCCATTTTCGTCTTTGGCTTGCCCCGCTCGGGCACAACGCTGATCGAGCAAGTGCTGGCCAGCCACTCTCAGATCCACGGAGCCGGAGAGCTGCGCCTCGCCCGGCAGTCGTTCGAATCGATCCCGGCAATCATGGGGCAGGTCGTCCCGCCGAAGGACTGCATGCCCTTGATCGGAACGGAGACCATCCGCCGGCTTGCCGAAACGCATCTCGACCGCCTGGCCGCGATCGACGCCGGAAAATCTCTCCGAGTCGTCGACAAGATGCCCGAGAATTACCTGTTCATCGGCCTGCTTTCGATCCTCTTTCCCCGGGCCACGTTCATCCACTGCCGGCGCGACCTGCGCGACGTGGCCGTGTCATGCTGGATGACCGATTTCAGCAGCATCCGCTGGGCGAATGACCCGTCGCATATCGCTCTCCGATTCCGGCAGTACGTCCGGATCATGAACTACTGGCGCACCGTGTTGCCGGTGGCGATCCACGAAATTGATTACGAAGACACGGTCAACGACCTCGAAGCGGTGGCGCACCGATTGATGACGGCGGCCGGGCTAGAGTGGGAGCCGGCGTGCTTGGAATTCCACCGCACCGAGCGGCCGGTGCGCACCGCGAGTGTCAGCCAGGTACGCCAGCCCGTCTACAAGGGGTCGCTGAATCGCTGGAAGAACTACGAGCCGGCTTTGGCAGAGCTGTTCGCCGCGTTGCCCGGATTCTAGTCAAGCAGGCCGCAACGTGCTTCAGTCCGTCGATCGATGCGACCGCGGCCCTGGACGCAATCAGCGCGTGACCCGCTTGCCCCCCGTGGTGATCGTGAAGACGCCGTTATCGCCCGCAACACCCTTGTTGTTTCCGTCCAGGAACACGCCCGCGGCACTCTCTACCCCATTGGGAGCCGTAGCAGTGACCGTGATCTGGCCCCCGTTCGCGAAAGCCTGTTTCGTGCCGAGCGTCAGCATCACGGAGTTATCGCTAGCGCTGTACTGCACGCGGATCGGGACCGGATGATATACCTTCTTGGTCGTCTTCTTGACGCGTTTGGTCGACACCCAATCCACCTCAAAGTTCTTGGCGTTGCCCGCCGTGGCCGCATTCATCGCCTCGTTGAACTCGAGCTTGAAGCCGGTCAGCACCGCCTTGCCCACGGGCTTCTTATGGCTGTTCAACTTGCGTGTGAACACGGCCTGCTCGCCAATGATGACAGGCGGTGCAGGCGGCGGCGGCGGCGGCGGCGGTGGGGGTGGCGGCGGCGGCGGCGGAAGCGTCTCCAACGAAACCGTGGTCGTGGCCTGAGCGCCGATCGGCGTCGGTTGCGTGAAGCCGGTCTCGCTGACGGCCACGCTGTAGAAACGGTACGAGTTGCCGTCCGCGCCGTCAAAGGTCGTCGACGTCTTGCTGGTATTGACCAAAAGCGTTTGGTAGGGCCCGAAGGTGCTCGAGCCCTTGGCTTCGGTGCTGTAGAACACCGTATACCCGGCGATGCCGGAACCCGCCCCATCGCTGCCCGACCAGCTCACGTTGAAGCTCGCACTCGTTTCCGTGGCCGGTAGCGCGGTGACGCTCGAAGAGGGCGTTGAGTTGTCAATCGTGACCAGCGCCTGCTTGGCCGTCGAGATTCCCTGGCTGGGATCGGTCTCGCTGACCTGATCGGTGGCGATCGGTTGATTGCTGTCGAAAATGATGTTGGCGACGCTCGCGATCTTCGTACCGGTCGGCAGGCCGGCCTTGGGGGCGACCATGTAGCTGATCAATCCCTGCCCGCGGCCGGTGCCGTCCTCGGGAGGCAGGAATCCAGCCAGAATGTCGGGAGGCAACTGCGTTTTTTGATCGATCGACCGGAACGTCACCGTCAATAGCCGCGTCGCATAGTCCAGGCTCGCGCTCACGACCACGTCGAAGCCGACTCCATTGTCGGTCATCGGAACTGTCGTCTGATAATTCTGACTGCCGGGAGGAATCACCAGCACAGTGTCGCCGAAGGCGATCTCGGTCAACTGGAACGTGCTCAAATCGAGATTGGGATCGAGCACGCTGGTGATCAATACCTGCTGCGGAGGAGCGGTTGCGGAAGGCGAATTCTCGAATTCGATCTCGTACGGGAAGCGCGCATTCGCCGCGCCCGAGACAAAGTTTGACGGGCCGTAGCCCGAAGGGCCAAGCAGCGAATTGGGGTCGATGCTGCCGGCCGTGCTGGCGCTCGACCCACCACTGCTGCTGCTGCTCGGGCTGCTCGTGAACGTGTTGGTGGTCCAGTGCACGGTCACCGAGACGGGGGGCGGAGGCACATACCCGGGGTTAGACCCAAACGCCCCCAGCCGCGAATAAATATTGTGCACCGCACCGGTCAGAATCGTCAAGATGATCGAGTGACCTGTGACGGTATGATTGATCGCAGAGCCCAGGCCGATTCCGAGCCCAATCTGATTGGCCGGGTTTCCGGGGATCAGCGGGTGCAACGGGTTCAGCGGGTACGGTCCCGAAACGGTTGGGACCACGAACTGGAGATTGGCAACCGACGACCAGCCTGGTGTGACGTTGCCCCACGAACCCGTGAACGATGCCCCGGCGCCGTTCGCGCCGGCATACCCGCCGTAATACGGATAGATCCCGAAATTCCCATTCGCGTCGGTGCCGAGCTGGATGCCGGCACTACCGCCGATGCCTGGAACGCCAGTGGGCACGTTCAACGTAAGATAGTAGAGCCCGATCGGGTCACCATTTTCGACCGGGTCGTTGCCGGCATACGCCCGCAGGTTCGTGCCGCTGCCGGACTGGCCGAGCGGATCGCCGGTTGTGAACTGCGCGGTCGCCGGGTTGTAGCTGCGGGCCCGCATGTCGAAGAGACCGCTGCCGTCGCTCGAGACCCCGAACTGACCGAGATACGTGAATGGGTTGGCTGCCGTTCCCGTGCTCGAGAGTAGACTGCCCGACGGCAGATAGCTGTAGCTATTCACCAGCCCGCTGCCCGCGTTCGTGAGCCCGACCGTCGACCCGGCACCGTCAAACTGGTAATAGTTCGTGCTGCTCGCAGTCGTCTGGCTTAAAAGCCCCAGCCCGTAGGTGTAGCTCGCGATCAGATTGCCGGTACCGTTGTACTGGCCGATCACATCCCCCACGCCGTTGGGATCGACCAGGTTGGTGGTCGTCTGACCGTTGTGAATGGTGGCGGTCCGGTTACCGAGGGAGTCGTACTCATAGACCCAGCTATCCGTCGGTGATGTGACGCTGAGCAGGCGATTGAGCGAGTCGTAAGTATACGTCGTGGTACCCGACGCATTCGTCATCGACACCAGATCGCCATTGCGTTATACCCGTAGGTCGTGCCTCCGACTGTCGTGTACTCGTCGACGCTGTTGCTCGTGTAGGACGTCGTCGTCCCGTTCACAATCGTCTGGGTGAGATCGCCGGCTGCGTTATAGGTATAACTGAGGTTCTGGCTGGGAATGCCGGGATTGGTCGAGCTGAGGGCCGCGTGCACCAGCTCGCCCGCATTGTCGTAGCTGTACGTCCAGGTTCCGTCTTTCGTCGCCAGGGTCGTTACCTGGCCAAGTGCGTTGTAGGTGTAGGTGAAGCTGCTGTCGATCGAGCCGTTCGCGGCATAATTGACCAGGTCAAGCAGATGCCCATCCGGGTCGTACGCATCCGTCGAGTAGGTGCCGTCGGCCTTGTCTTCACGAGCCAGCTCGCCGACATTGTTATAGGTATAGGAAACGATCGGGTTGTTGCTGCCGTCGGTGAGCTTGGTCAACTGGCCGAGCGTGTTGTAGGTGTAGCTCACTGTCTGGGTCACGCTCGAACCCTGCATCACCACCATCTGGCTGCGCCTGCCGACGGTGTCGTAGGTGTAAGTGAGCGACTGTCCATTCGGGTAGGTCACGCTGGCCAGCCGGTCTCCCGTATCGTAGGTGAGCGTGGTGACGCCCGTGCCATCGGTCGCTGTGATCAAGTTGCCTTGCGGGTCGTACGTGTAGGTCATCGCCGAACCGCCCGGCGAGCGTGATCCCGCTCACCTGGCCCGCGGCGTTGTAGGAATAGCTCGTGACCTGCCCGTTCGGGTCGGTGAGGAGAGCTCGTCCCCCAGGGCGTCGTACGCCATGTTCTCGGATGTGCCGTCGGGCGCGAGTACGGACGTCAGGTTTCCGTTCCCGTCGTAGTTGTAGCTGGTGGAATCCGCCTGGGCATTGGTGGCGCTTGTGATCAAGTTGTCAGAGCCGCCGTAGGTGTATGTGGTGGTCTGGCCGAGTGCGTTCGTCACACTCGTCAGCTCGCCCGCGTTCGAATAGGAGTAACTGGTCGTCAAGCCGGTCGGGCCGGTGGCGCTCGCCAGGTTGAAGTTGGCGTCGTACGTCGCCACGGAAACGTTGCCGAGCGGGTCGACGATCCGGATCAGCTCCCCATTGCCGTTGTAGTCGTATTGCGTGGCGGCGCCCGAGGCGTCGGTAAGCGTCACGCCGCCAACCTGGTAGGCGTAGGTCACCGCACTCGCGCCGCCGGCCTGCGACGTCGCCGAAAGCCGGCCCACCGAATCGTAGCTGAAGTTGTTCTGCGAGCCATCGGCGTACTTGATCGAGACCAGCGCGTCCTTGGTCGCCGCATTGGAGCCTCCCTGATATCCGTACTGGGTCACTTCGCCGTCAAAGCTCGTCACGCCGATCAGGTGTTTGCCGGGGTCGTAGTTGTACGTGACGGTGCGGCCGTCGGAACTCTGGACCGAGCCGATCAGCCCGGCCGCGTTGTAACCAATCGTGAGTGACGCGACCACGGGATTCGTTGCTGGATCGCCGTTCGATGCCTTCAGGCTGCTCAGCCGTCCGGAAGTGTAACCGGCAGTGATCCGATTACCGTTGGAATCCTGAATGTAGTTGAGGGTGCCGTCGGCGTTGAACGACTCGGCCTGACCGTTCGTCTCCTGCAGGACGAACGTGCCGCCGCTCCCCTTGATGAGGATGCCGTGGTCGCCGGGGGTGGCGAAGTAATCGCTGCCGCGGCTGTCAGGCTGGAAGATGCGCTGCTGTCCGGTCGGGAGGGTCACGGTCACCGTCCCGTCCGCCGCCGCGGTCAATGAATACTGCCAGTTGTCGGTCCAGCCATAGCCGAGTGGTCCGAGCTCCTCGCGCGAGCTTGTTGGCTCGGCATAGCTCCGCACGAAATCCAGCCCGATTTGCCCGGGAACGGCCACGTGAAGATCGTCGACATTCGCCAGGACAGGGCTCCGGCGTCAGACCGTCGACCTGCATGACGGCCAGCGACCAGAGCTGACCGACGTTCGTCACGTTCTGCCCGAGCTGGCCCAGATAGGTGGCCTCGTTATCGAGCGCTGTCACGTAATCGCCGATCGTGGGACCGATCTCGCTTTGAACACCCGCGAAGATGGCCGACCAGGCCTGGGTCGAAACGCCCGGCGGCTGCAAGCCGGATTCGACACTGCTCCAATCGTTGAGCTTCTGATCCTTCTGGGTGTAGCTTAGCAGTTTGAACTGGAAGTTTGTCTCGGCTAGATTCCACGGCCGTTGCATGCCTGCATAGTAGACCGGCACAGTGACCGATTCACCGGGCTCGATCCAGCCCGGAACCTGATTGCCGCTCGCCAGGATTTCGACCGAGGGCGAGTAGCCCACCGGCGCCGCTGATGTCCAGAAGCCCGAAACGGCCAGCGACGAGTCGAGCGTGAGCAACGGCACATCCTGCGGACGGGCCGACTCGAGCACCAGGAGCGGGGCCGCGATCGCTGCCGTTCCCACATTCGAGTATTCGACTTCGATCGTCGAGGAGATGTGCCGCCCCATCTTGGCTGGAAGGATCAGATGGGTCTCGAGCATCCCCATTCCGCCCTTGGCCGTCACCGTGAACCTGGCCGAAAGCTCCGAGCTAGAGCCGCCGGGATTGCTGGCGACAACCGAGTAGACCCCCTGCGGAACACCGGTCAGATCGAACGTCGCCGTCAGTTGCGTGAACGTATCGAGGATCACCGAGCTGGCCGAATGCGGCGAACCCGCCATCGGTAACAGCGAGACGGTGGTGCCACTGTTGAAACCCGAGCCCGTCAAGGTCAGCGTGGCCGTGGTGCCGGCGGGCGCCTGCGTCGGCTCTGCCGCCGTTAACTGGATCGGCGTGCCGGTGGCCGCGATCGTGAAGCTGCTGGCGGCAGGAACCGACGCCCCGTACGCCAGGATGTACCAGGTGCCCGGCGCGGCGGCCGGGACGAGCAACTGCGGATTGGCCGAGCCGGTGGACGAGCTGGCACTAAAGTCGACCAGGGTCGGAGGCGATCCCAGCTTGGCATAGAGCTGGTCGACGTCCTGGAGCGCGGCGTCATGGAGCGTGATCTCTAGCGACTGCGTCGACGGCACCGTGACGGCATAGAGCAGAGCCTGTCCGCTTGCGGTCAACGTCTGGCCCGACAGCGGCGTTCCCAGTGTCAATGGGCTCACCGATGTCTGGACGACCTTGAAGGCATAAGATCCGCCCGATGATCCGTTGCCGTGAGCCGTCAAGACATACGGGCCGCTGGATGGGAGCGTGATCAGACTGGAATTCGTCTGCTGGTTGGTGAACGCGGTAAAGCTTCCGGGCCCGGTCAAGTCAAACTCGCTGCCGCCGGACGTGCCGAGCACCTGGAGCTCTATCTGCTGGCCGGCCGCACCCGTGAACTGATATCGATAGACACTGAATGGGTTGCTGATCGTGCCGGTATATTCCTGGTTGACGCTGAGCAAGGTGACGCTGGGCGTGACATCGTAGGCCGAGAGCACGTAGTTGCCGGTGCTCGTACTCTGGGCAGCGGGGGCCGCAACCTGGATCGTGTAGCTGCCGCTGGCCGGCAGCGTGAATCCCGCGATCGTCGCGAACGCACCCGAGCTGGCGCTCGAGGCCGTCGCCAGCGTGTTGCCTCCCGCGTTGCGGAGCGAGACCTGACCCCAGTTGAGATACGGCGCGATCGCCGGGTTGGTGCCGCCGGCACCGGGATTGAGCTGAACCGTGATCGATTCTCCGGCCGTCCCGTAGAACGTCCAGTTCTGGGTGGCGCCCGCGGGCGTCAAGTTACCAGGCGTGGGCAAATCAAGCGCGATCGGTCCTCCCGATGAGACGACCGTGACCGACCCGCGAAGAATCGTGCCGCTGATCTGGTCGCCGCGAACGTAAAGGTGCAAGTTATTCAGGTCGAGGGTTGCGCCTGCCGGCACGATTAGCTCGCTCGCGTACACGGCCTCGGGTTTCCCCGTGGTCGTGTTCGCCGACTGGTCGACCAGCTCAACGGATGTATTGGCCGTCAGGCTGATCGTGCCGTATGCGAAATTCTTCACGAACCCGGCCTGAACGCCTCCCAGGTCGGCTGACATTGCCTCCAGAAGCTGCGGAGGGCTTGCCGTTCCCGCGCCACTGTCGAACGATGCGCTCCCCTGCCAGCTATAAGCGTCCGCGTTCGTGGTATTGCCCAGGAGGTTGCCGCTGATTGCGACAACGCTTCCCACCGCTGTCGTCAGAACCCCCGGGCTGTTGACCGTCAATCCGCCCTGGATGTTCAGCGTGCCCGTGCTCTGAACACCCAGGTTTCCCTGATCCAGCAGAGTTCCGACCGAAACGGTACTCGTGCCGCCAGCGATCGACAGCCCGAGACTCGCGGCAATCGTGAACGTGCCGCTCGCATCGCCAACGAGATTGACCGAATTGATCGAGGCCAGGTCCGGATCTTCGACAACGCCCCCGTTGGTCTCCTGGAGCGACGAAATGTACTGCTGGCCGGTATGACCTTGAAAGTTCGTCAAGGCCGGCGCGATCAACTGGCTTCCGGATCCGTCGCTCTCGATCTGGACCGGCCCGCTCGTCGATCTGGGTTAAGAGCGGCAGCGAGACTTCACCTCCGGCCAGGGCCTCGATCTGAACCCGCGAGCTGTAGTTCGTCGTGTCCGACGTGAGCGTCGCGAGCTTCGGAAGTAACAGTTTGCTGCCGCTTCCCGAGGCCTCGAGAGTCGACGTAAAGTTGACGCCGCCCGCATAGCTCGCCAGCGACGGAAAGCTCAAGCTGGCGCCCCCGGTCGCTTCCAGGCTGGAGCCATCAGCATCAATGAGCCCCGTGTAGGTCTCGGTCCCTGCGCTCAGGCTTAACGTGCCTACCGTGAACGTCTCGATCTGATTGATCGACAGTGTGCCGGTGCCGTCGAGCGTCAGGTTCGCTTTGTTGATCGTGACGAGCGCCGCGTCGCTGACCGTGCCGTGGTTGGTCGCCTGCAGGCCGGAGTAAAACCCCTGGCCGACGTTGCCTTGAATCGACGTGAGCACGTTGATGTTGAGCGTGCTGCCGGAGCCGTCGCTCTCCAGTTGTACGGGGCCGCCGCTGATCGTCGTCAGCTTGGGCAGCTCGACGTCGCCGCCGGCGACCGCCTGCACTTGCGTCAGCGAGCTGTAGAAGCCGTGTCTCCCGTGACCGTCGTGAGGGCAGGCAGCGAGAGCCGGCTTCCCGTTCCGGTTGCCTGAAGCGTCTCGGTGTAGTTCGCTCCGCCGCTAAAAGTCAAGAGTGCCGGCAGCGCGAGCTGGGATCCCGATGAGACCAGAACACTTCGACGCGGTCAATCCGTTGGCGGGCGCCGTGCCGGAGATCAAGCGTCGCCCCCTGGTCGACGATGGCGTTCCCGCGTCGAAACGTCGCCAGTGCCATCGGGCACGATGCAGACTACCGCTGTTCGATGCCTGCAGCGTCGATGACGCTGCTGGAGTAGGCATGGCCGGTTACACTCGTTAGTAGACGTGAGCATTGAGCTTGCTGCCGCTGCCGTCGCTTTCCAGTGTACCGGGCCGCCGGTGATTGTCGTCAACTTGGGCAGCTCGACGTCGCCGCCGGAGACCGCCTGCACTTGCAGTCCGCGAGGCGTAAGCGCTCGTGTCTCCCGTCACCGTTGTGAGGGCGGGCAGCGAGAGCCGGCTTCCCGTTCCGGTTGCCTGAAGCGTATCCGTGTAGTTCACTCCGCCGCTGAAAGTCAACAGCGCCGGCAGCGAGAGCTGAGATCCCGACGAGACCAGAACACTCGACCCGTCAATGTTGCCGAGCACGGGGAGATTGAGCGTCGCCCCCTGGTCGACGATCGTTCCCGCGTCGAACGTCGCCACGTCCGGCACGAGCAGACTACCGCTGTTAGATGCCTGCAGCGTCGATGACTATTGCTGGCCGACATTGCCGGTTACACTTCGTCAGTAAAGGAGCATTCAGCTTGCTGCCGCTCCCGTCGCTTTCCAGTGCCACCGGGCCGCCGGTGATTGTCGTCAGCTTGGGCAGCTCGACGTCGCCGCCGGAGACCGCCTTCACTTGAGTCAGCGAGCTGTAGCGCTCGTGTCTTCCGTCGCCGTTCGTGAGGGCGGGTAGCGAGAGCCGGCTTCCCGTTCCGGTTGCTTGAAGCGAATCCGTGTAGTTCGCTCCGCCGCTGAAAGTCAAAAGCGCCGGCAGCGAGAGCTGAGATCCCGATGAGACCAGAACACTCGATCCGTCAAT
>CAVXHV010000009.1:0-1280653 GCA_963761445.1 uncultured Planctomycetota bacterium
TCGTAAAATGATACGGTGTTCAGATGAGCGTTCGGCGCGCAAATCATTCGCGCGCACCGGTAGCGCGAGAGCAACGGTGGGCGCGCAAAAAATCATTTGCGCGAGGGTGACGAGATGTACTATTCCGCTCGACCAAACTCCTGCGCAAACAGCTTAGCGCGAACATCAATTGCCATGCTCATGAATCGCTGACCGGCGCGCGTCACGCGGTAACGCCTCGAGCGCGGATATTTCGCAACCAAGCCGTGGGCACGCAGCAGGCTGATCCGGCGACTCACCCGCCCGGACCGCCTGCGCCGTTCCACTTCATCTTTTGGTCTGGAACCGTACAACCGTTCGGCCACCTCACCGCTGCGGAAGCCGCGCACGGCGTGTTCACCACGCAGCACGGCTTGAAACAGGGCCTGATCGTCGCGTGAAAGCGGCTGCAAGCCGCGACGTTTCCGCCCTTGAAAAGATACCGGCGCGCATCTCGAGTCTAATTCCCTCTGGCCGACGCCCACGTCATTTACGACCGCGAGCCCCTCCAGATAACGATCGTTAGCCCGCTGGCTAACCTGCGCGTACCGGTACATATTGGCCACACCCTTATTCATCTCAAACCAACCGACGACCTTGCTTCCATCATTCTTGAGCCGGGGTCGGTGCACGAAGAATTCTTTGGGATCGTTGATCACTGTCTCGATCCGCAACACCCGGCCCGACTTGTCGTACATCTTGATGGCGTTGCTCTTGACCCAATGCTTGACGGCCGCACCCGGCTCGCGTCGCCGCCAGTGCGTTCGGACTTCCCCCTTGAACGTCGCACGGTACTTCCGTCCCAAAAACGTCATCATCTGATCCGCGCCAAAACAATGAACTGCGTGCTCGTACAGACCACGGCGCAATGATGACAGCGCCGTCTTGTTGGCAAAAAGCACATCCGTTGAGAACTCGGCCTGGTCGATCACCCAGTAGTAGTTTTGCCCGGCTAGCCAGTCCTTGAGCAGGGGATTGACCCGGCCGGCCAGGCGATCGAGCAGTCTAGGCCAATCGCGCCGCCAGAAGCTCCGTGCGCACTCGTTGGCCTTCTCGACATCAGCCAGTTCCACGAACGCGTTGTCGTGTTTCTCGAAGGCGATCCCGCGAGCGGTGAGCTTCCGCGCCAGCCATTCGTGGCCGTTGACATATACTTGCACCGTGAAGGGAAACCAAGTTTGGAGCTTCACGTGCATCAAGCCAAATTCGCGGTCTATCCAGTAGAAGTAGATGACCAAACAGACGCGTTGGTCCGAACGTACCTTGGGACCGTCGTCGCTATAGTGCACGCGGAAAGTACGGCAGGTTTCCATCGCCCCATAGACGCATACGAGGCCCTCGGTGATGCCGTCTCGCTGGGCCAGTTGGCGAGCGTTCTCCTCCATCGGCTCCGGCCGCGATAGATGACGGTAGGTGCGGCCCGCCTTCTCAGCCAATTCGCGAGCGTGTGCCTTTAAGGTCTCGGCAAACCACGGTGCGGCGTGCTTGAAGTTCCACCAACCGTCCGAGAGCTCCCTCATATTGAGAGCGATCTGCTTGGAGAAGAGCCAGGTCGCAAAGTATCCCACGCCGGCGATGGGAAGATGGCCGCGCAAGATCACGCGGTCAAAACATTCGAGAACCCCGTTGATTTCCGATCGATGCTTGGCGACAAATGAGTTCACGGTGTTGTTCCTTGCTGCTGGTATGGCTAGCCCTCGCAGGCTGGGCCAGTGTCCGTGATCCCAGCGAGGGGCAACACCGTTTTACTTGGTCTGGGCCAAAAACCAAGTGGGCAGGCACCGGAGATGAGCCCGGCAGCTACGCATCGCGGGACGCGACCGGGTTTGCCCAAGCGAGACAACTTCAACGGGCGATTGGCGCCGAGCCAAGGCGCAGCGACAATCGCCATTGGCCTGGACGGAGGATAGGGCTCTGCTGAGGAGCACCCCGAGCGCCGACCCAGGGGCCAAGACCGGAGCCAAGGCCGAGCCCGAGTGCCCGGCCTTGCTCCCCACATCGCGAAGCTGGCCTAGGCCGCAGCTCCGGGATTGGCACCAATGCGTCAAACCTCCGCGGCACGATGCCGCGGGCTCCGGGTCAGGACGTCCCTCACGCGGCGAGACGCCGCTCGAGCCCAGTGAATCCTTTGGTTGCGGCTATGCTGCTATAAGTGTATGTGGTGGTCTGGCCGAGTGCGTTCGTCACACTCGTCAGCTCGCCCGTGTTCGAATAGGAGTAACTGGTCGTCAAGCCGGTCGGGCCAGTGGCGCTCGCCAGGTTGAAGTTGGCGTCGTACGTCGCCACCGAAACGTTGCCGAGCGGGTCGACGATCCGGATCAGCTCCCCATTGCCGTTGTAGTCGTATAGCGTGGCGGCGCCCGAGGCGTCGGTAAGCGTCACGCCGCCAACCTGGTAGGCGTAGGTCACCGCACTCGCGCCGCCGGCCTGCGACGTCGCCGAAAGCCGGCCCACCGAATCGTAGCTGAAGTTGTTCTGCGAGCCATCGGCGTACGTGATCGAGGCCAGCGCGTCCTTGGTCGCCGCATTGGAGCCTCCCTGATATCCGTACTGGGTCACTTCGCCGTCAAAGCTCGTCACGCCGATCAGGTGTTTGCCGGGGTCGTAGTTGTACGTGACGGTGCGGCCGTCGGAACTCTGGACCGAGCCGATCAGCCCGGCCGCGTTGTAACCAATCGTGAGTGACGCGACCACGGGATTCGTTGCTGGATCGCCGTTCGATGCCTTCAGGCTGCTCAGCCGTCCGGAAGTATACACGGCAGTGATCCGATTACCGTTGGAATCCTGAATATAGTTGAGGGTGCCGTCGGCGTTGAACGTCTCGGCCTGACCGTTCGTCTCCTGCAGGACGAATGTGCCGCCGCTCCCCTTGATGAGGATGCCGTGGTCGCCGGGGGTGGCGAAGTAATCGCTGCCGCGGCTGTCAGGCTGGAAGACGCGCTGCTGTCCGGTCGGGAGGGTCACGGTCACCGTCCCGTCCGCCGCCGCGGTCAATGAATACTGCCAATTGTCGGTCCAGCCATAGCCGAGTGGTCCGAGCTCCTCGCGCGAGCTTGTTGGCTCGGCATAGCTCCGCACGAAATCCAGCCCGATTTGCGCGGGAACGGCCATGTGAAGATCGTCGAGATTCGCCAGGACAGGGCTCGGCGTCAGACCGTCGACTTGCATGACGGCCAGCGACCAGAGCTGACCGACGTTCGTCACATTCTGCCCGAGCTGGCCCAGATAGGTGGCCTCGTTATCGAGTGCGGTCACGTAATCGCCGATCGTGGGACCGATCTCGCTTTGAACACCCGCGAAGATGGCCGACCAGACCTGGGTCGAAACGCCCGGCGGCTGCAAGCCGGATTCGACAGTGCTCCAATCGTTGAGCTTCTGATCCTTCTGGGTGTAGCTTAGCAGTTTGAACTGGAAGTTTGTCTCGGCCAGGTTCCACGGCCGTTGCATGCCTGCATAGTATACCGGCACAGTGACCGATTCACCGGGCTCGATCCAGCCCGGAACCTGATTGCCGCTCGCCAGAATTTCGACCGAGGGCGAGTAGCCCACCGGCGCCGCTGATGTCCAGAAGCCCGAAACGACCAGCGACGAGTCGAGCGTGAGCAGCGGCACATCCTGCGGACGGGCCGACTCGAGCACCAGGAGCGGGGCCGCGATCGCTGCCGTTCCCACATTCGAGTATTCGACTTCGATCGTCGAGGAGAAGTGCCGCCCCATCTTGGCTGGAAGGATCAGATGGGTCTCGAGCATCCCCATTCCGCCCTTGGCCGTCACCGTGAACCTGGCCGAAAGCTCCGAGGTAGAGCCGCCGGGATTGCTCGCGACAACCGAGTAGACTCCCTGCGGAACACCGGTCAGATCGAACGTCGCCGTGAGTTGCGTGAACGTCTCGAGCACCACCGAGCTGGCGGCATGCGGCGAACCCGCCATCGGCAACAGGGAGACGGTGGTGCCACTGTTGAAACCCGAGCCCGTCAAGGTCAGCGCGACCGTGGTGGCGGCGGGCGCCTGCGCGGCGCTGCCGCCGTTAACTGGATCGGTGTGCCGATGGCCGCGATCGTGAAGCTGCTGGCGGCGGGAACCGACGCCCCGTACGCCAGGATAAACCAGGTGCCCGGCGCGGCGGCCGGGACGAGCAACTGCGGATTGGCCGAGCCGGTGGACGAGCTGGCACTATAGTCGACCAGGGTCGGAGGCGATCCCAGCTTGGCATAGAGCTGGTCGACGTCCTGGGGCGCGGCGTCATGGAGCGTGATCTCTAGCGACTGCGTCGACGGCACCGTGACGGCATAGAGCAGAGCCTGCCCGCTTGCGGTCAACGTCTGGCCCGACAGCGGCGTTCCCAGTGTCAATGGGCTCACCGATGTCTGGACGACCTTGAAGGCATAAGATCCGCCCGATGATCCGTTGCCGTGAGCCGTCAAGACATACGGGCCGCTGGATGGGAGCGTGATCAGACTGGAATTTGTCTGCTGGTTGGTGAACGCGGTAAAGCTTCCGGGCCCGGTCAAGTCAAACTCGCTGCCGCCCGACGCGCCCAACACCTGGAGCTCTATCTGCTGGCCGGCCGCACCCGTGAACTGATATCGATAGACACTGAATGGGTTGCTGATCGTCCCGGTAAATTCCTGGTTGATGCTGAGCAAGGAGACGTTGGGCGTGACATCGAAAGCCAAGAGCACGTAGTTGCCGGTGCTCGTACTCTGGGCAGCGGGGGCCGCAACCTGGATCGTGTAGCTGCCGCCCGCCGGCAGCGTGAATCCCGCGATCGTCGCGAACGCACCGGAGCTGGCGCTCGAGGCCGTCGCCAGCGTGTTGCCTCCCGCGTTGCGCAGCGAGACCTGACCCCAGTTGAGATACGGCGCGATCGCCGGGTTGGTGCCGCCGGCACCCGGATTGAGCTGAACCGTGATCGATTCTCCGGCCGTCCCGTAGAACGTCCAGTTCTGGGTGGCGCCCGCGGGCGTCAACGTACCAGGCGTGGGCAAATCAAGCGCGATCGATCCTCCCGACGCGACGACCGTGACCGACCCGCGAAGAATCGCGCCGCTGATCTGGTCGCCGCGAACGTAAAGGTGCAAGTTGTTCAGGTCGAGGGTCGCGCCTGCCGGCACGATCAGCTCGTTCGCGTACACGGCCTCGGGCTTCCCCGTGGCCGTGTTCGCCGACTGGTCGACCAGCTCAACGGATGTATTGGCCGTCAAGCTGATCGTGCCGTATGCGAAATTCTTCACGAACCCGGCCTGAACGCCTCCCAGATCGGCTGACATTGCCTCCAGAAGCTGCGGAGGACTTGTGGTTCCCGTGCCACTGTCGAACGAGGCGCTCCCCTGCCAGCTATAAGCGTCCGCGTTCGTGGTATTGCCCAGGAGGTTGCCGCTGATTGCCACAACGCTTCCCACTGCCGTCGTCAGAATCCCCGGGCTGCTGACCGTCAACCCGCCCTGGATGTTCAGCGTGCCCGTGCTCTCTACACCCAGGTTTCCCTGATCCAGCAGAGTTCCGACCGAAACGGTGCTTGTTCCGCCAGCGATCGACAGCCCGAGACTCGCGGCAATCGGGAACGTGCCGCTCGCATCGCCAATGAGATTGACCGAATTGATCGAGGCCAGGTCCGGATCGTCGACAATGCCCCCGCCCGTCTCCTGGAGCGACGAATTGTACCGCTGGCCGGTATGACCCTGAAAGGTCGTCAAGGCAGGCGCGATCAACTGGCTTCCGGATCCGTCGCTCTCGAGCTGGACCGGACCGCTCTCGATCTGGGTCAGGAGCGGCAGCGAGACTTCACCTCCGTCGAGGGCCTCGATCTGAACCCCCGAGCTGTAATTCGTCGTGTCCGACGTGAGCGTCGCGAGCTTTGGAAATAACAATGTGCTGCCGCTTCCCGAGGCCTCGACAGTCGACAGGTAGTTGACGCCGCCCGCATAGCTCGCCAGCGACGGAAAGCTCAAGCTGGCGCCCCCGGTCGCTTCTAGACTGGAGCCGTCAGCATCAATAAGTCCCGTGTAGGTCTCGGTCCCTGCGCTCAGGCTTAACGTGCCCACCGTGAACGTCTCGATCTGATTGATCGACAGTGTGCCGGTGCCGTCGAGCGTCAGATTCGCTTTGTTCATCGTGACGAGCGAGGCGGTCGTCAAGACCGTCGATCGGCCTCGATCGGCGCGCCCGCCAGTAGTCGCGGAGCCGGTTGGCGGTGATCGAGCGGACCCAGAGCCGGAAGGCCCCCGTGCGACCATTGTGGTCGAAATCGCCCAGATCCCGGGCCATCACGAGCAAAACCTCTTGCGCCAGGTCGTCAGCGTCGGCCTCCGGCGTATCGTGTTGTTGCAACCAGCGGCGGATCAGCGGGCCGTAGAGCATCGTGAGCCGTCGCCACGAAGGTTGGTCTTGCGGCTGACGACGCAACCGATCGAGCAGGCTGAGCGGCGTCTCGTTCAAACTTCACACCGTGCGAAGGGCTCGTGAACACGTGCTGCGAATCTCCATCCAGCCTAGCGGCCGCGGCGCGACTACACAATCTCGGCGGCGGTGACGGCGTGTGCACAGCGGAGTGTGCGCGGGTGGGACGTTCGAAGCAACCCGTTCAGGGCGTGCCTGGCGGCCGGCGATGTGGGCGCGAAAACGTGCGGTCAATCCGACGGCAGTGATGCGCGGCATCTCGCGTGCTCCTGGCCCCCTCCGCCACGGCGGGGGGAGGAATGCGAATCTGCTCCTGAGATCCGGCAATTTACACCGGTGTACGGATGCTCGACAAACACCCGGATCACTGCCACTTTCTGCGACTTTTCGCCGGCGCGGCTGTCAAAAGAGGGCGGCGAGCCTCGCTCCGCATGTCGAACCGGCACAAGAGGATCAGAACTGGCCCATGCGTTTTTCGGCACCTGAAAGACGTCGTGGCAGTGAATGTACCAAAACTGCCACGGTCGATCGCCGCTGTTGTTCACTATGTCTAACCGAAGTCGCTTCTCCGGATTTCCATGCCCGTTCTGGTCGTGTGGGGACCCGGGCGGAGTTCGGCGGTTGGGGCCGGGGGGCTTTCGCTTACTCGCGGCGTTTCGATCGGCAGAACCCGCACAATCTGAATGATCGGATCAGCATGGATTCAAGTTCCGATTATTCCAACGTCACACGTAACGACAGGGCCAACAATGCGTTGCGCTCAGTTCGTGCGCGCCTGATTTTCCTGCGTCACACGTAAGTCCAATTCCTGAAAGGCTGTGACGCAGTGACGCAGAAACGGGGGCATCGCAAGTTGCAAATTCCATGCGCTGGAACCTGATCACCATGCCCAGGCCGCTTGCAGGTCCGAATTCACGACACACTCCGCCGGCCAGCGATTTCTGGAGAGCTCGACGATCGTGGAAGCGGCCAGATCGGCCATATCGCTCATGGATTGGAGGTCGGTTCCGGCGATGTGTGGGCAGAGGATGATGTTGGGTACACCCAGAAGCGGATTATCGGGATCGGGCGGCTCCTTGCTCATCACGTCCAGGCCCGCGCCGGCGAGGTGGCCCGACAGCACGGCTTCTCGCAGGTCACTCTCCACGACCAGGCCGCCTCGCGCGGTGTTGATCAGGTAAGAGCCGCGCTTCATCTTTGAGAGGAACTCACGGTTGACCATGCCGCGGGTCGCATCGTTCAAGGGGACGTGCAGGCTGACGACGTCCGAGCACTTGAGCAAGTCGTCGAGCGACAGCCGCTTGATGCCGTGCCGCTGGTCGAAGTCGGCGTCAAGGATGGTATCGAAGGCAACCACGCGCACCTGGAATCCCGGCGCACGCACTGCCACGGCCCGGCCAATCCGGCCCATTCCGACGAGCCCGAGCGTCATCCCCCGCACCGGGCGGACGAGGGCCCGGTCCCAGCCCCCGTCGTGGATCACCCGGTCGTTGTGGACGATCCGGCGCGGGCAGCGCCAGGAGAAGGGCCCAGGTTTGCTCGGCAACGCTGTCCTGGTTGGTGCCCGGAGTGATCGTCACGGCCACCTTGTGCGCCGAGGCGGCCTCGACGTCGATCAGGTCGTACCCCACGCCCGTGCGGGCGATCACGCGCAACCGGGGGGCGAGCGGGAAAAGATCGGCTGACATCCGCTCTCCGCCGGCGATCAGGGCGTCAATGGTGCCCAGAAAAGGATGAAGCTGCTCGCGCGTCAAGGAGAAGTCGCCGTGGGGGTCGACAACCTCGAATCCGGCGTCCGTCAAAATCTGACGAAAACGGCCGGGTTGTCCTCGCAGCAGATAAGGACCAATCAAAACTCTTGGCATGGTCATCTCGGTAGGAAGGAGGGTATGATCGGCGGAAACGCATGCATCTCGACGATCGAGGGCGCCGATTTCTTGGCTCAGAGGCCGTCTTCGCCTTGCGTCGGGCCATCGCCCAACTTATTCTCATCGGAGCCGGAGGGCAACCTCTTTCGCCGCTACCCTTCTGCGTGAGGTCATCACAAGTCGTCCGAGGTAAGCAGTGCGGCTCCCGGGATGAGACCGGGGGCGATCGTGGCTGGGCAACGACGCTCTTGACTGGTCCGAAATCCTGGCGAGTATGGATTCAGGGGGAATCGTAGGATCGACACGAACTGGAGAACTCCGGCGCCCAATCCGGCTGAGGAGTGTGGTAGACTGGTCCAAGGAGGCGCTGATAGCTTGCCGGCACGCGTTCAACCATCCTCGTCGGCGGTTTCCGCCCTTGACGCAGAAAGCGTACCATGGGGGTAATGAAGTTCCGGCTCCCTCCGAGCGAGACGCTAGGTGGCGTACCCGACTTTCGCAAGGCGTACATCACCGGCCTTGATCGGACTCCGGGCAGGCTTGCCGTTGAGCTTCGCAACGGCGTGATGACCTGCGCGCGCGATTCGACCGAGAGTGGTCGTCTGTTCGTGCCCTGGCCGATCGAGGGGTTCGGCATGCCGCTGGTCGGCACCGCGACCCTCGCGGAGCGGGCAGCCCCTTACGTGCTCGCGGTCGAGCTTGCCCGGGGGAAGCTCAACGACATCCGGAACCAGCTCGCCGACTGGCTGCAGCTCGGGCTGCGATCGACTCCCGAGCTGAACCAAGCGCTGGCCGCGGCCCAGAAATCGTTCGTCGTCGCCGCGACCACGTCGGACCACCCTGAGGAATGCGTGCGGGCCGCCCAGGATTCGCTGGATGCTGCGACCGCGGCGGGCGACTTGCTGATGAATGCCTACACGTCGCAAATCCTCCAAAGCCGGCTGTCGGCGACCTCTCGTCTCCCGACTCATTTCGGCTGCGTCATCGACGAGATTCCCCAGAAGGGGGCGGCATCGCTCGACTGGACGGGCTGCTTCAATATGGCTCAGCTCAGGATTTCGTGGAAGGACATTGCTCCCTCTGAAGGGCAATATCGCTGGGATGCCCTGGACTCGCTGCTTTCCTGGTCGCGCCGATCCGGGCTCGCCTTCGAGGTGGGCCCGCTGGTCGAATTTCGCTATGGCGCCCTGCCCGACTGGCTCTCGCTCTGGGACGGAGACTGCGAAACGATCAGCAGCATTCTCGGTGACTTTGTGCAGCAGGCGGTGATGCGCTACCGAGGCCGCGTGCCGCTGTGGCATCTGGTTCATCGGCCCGCGAGCTCCGACATTCTCGGCTTGACCGAGGAAGAGCAAATCCGGATCACGGCCCGTGCCATTCAGGTCGCTCGTCAGGCAGACCCCGCCGCGCAGCTCGCGATCGGCATCGACCGGCCCTGGGCCGACTGGATGGGGTCGAGCCACTTTCAGCTCGGCCCGCTCCACCTGTGCGACTATCTGCTCCGGGCCGATCTCGGGCTCTCGGCCGTGGCAATCGAGGTCGCGCCGGGGTATTCCTCGCCGGGAAGCCACATGCGCGACCTTTTCGAATTCTCCAAGCTGCTCGATCTCTACTCGCTCTTGAACGTTCCCCTGTGCATCTGGATGGCGCTCCCCTCGGCCACCGGGCCCGACTCGCTGGCTGATCCCGCGGTGCACGTCGAGAAAGAGCAATGGCCGCGGTCGCTCGACGAAAACCTGCAAGCGGCCTGGGGGGCGAAATGGCTGGCGCTTGCGGTGTCCAAGCCGTTCGTTCGCACGGCGAGCTGGCTCGAGCGCAGCGACGCCGTTCCGCATCTTTACCCGCATGCCGGGCTGCTGCGAGCGGACCACACGCCCAAACCGCTCTTGTCCTGGATGCGCATGATGCGCGAGCAGACGCTGGCGTGAAACGCGGCGCGGAAGACTGAGCGAGCCGCGCCAGGGGCCTTGCTCAAGTAGCCGACGAATCTCCACGTGCGATTCGCCCGACTACCCGCTCGATCAGCTTCGCCAGGTCCGGGCCCGCTCGTTTGCCGGCTTCGAGCACTTCTTCGTGAGTGATGGGAGCGTCCGAAAACCCCGCTGCCACATTCGATACCAGGGCGATGGCCAGCACTTCCATCCCGGCGTGGCGAGCGACAATCGCTTCGGGAACCGTTGACATTCCCACCACATCCGCCCCCAGCGTTCTGAGCATCTTGATCTCCGCGGGCGTCTCGTAGCACGGGCCCGGCATGCAGGCGTACACGGCGGAATCCAGATCGAGCCCTAGACAAGAGCCTTCCTCGAGCGCGATGGCCCGCAGCCTGCCCGAGTAGACTTCACCCATGTCGGGGAATCGCGTGCCGAGCCGTTCGTCGTTCGGGCCGCGCAGCGGGTTGGCACCGATCATGTTCAGGTGGTCGGCGAGCACGACGAGACTTCCAGGGCGCAGGCCGAAGCGGATGCCCCCGGTGGCCGCGGTCAAGATCAGCACCTTGACACCAAGCTGCTGGACCACCCGAACGGGAAATGTGACGGTTTCCAGGTCGTGACCCTCGTAGTAGTGGAACCGCCCCTGGAAGACGATCACATCTTCTCCGGCAAGCTTGCCGCAGAGGACTTGCCCGGCGTGGCCGGCGACTCTGGTCACGGGGAAATGGGGAATTTGTCCGTAGGGGATAACTCGGGCTTGGTCGACCCGGCCGGCGAGCTCGTTCAATCCCGACCCGAGCACGATCGCCGCGAGTGGGGTCTTCTCCAGAGAAGATTGGAGCACAACAGCAGCCTCGCGGGCGCGGGAATGGACGTCGAGCGGGGCGATCTCGGAGCCGTCGGCTTTCATAACAGGATTCCCGCGATGCAGGCTGAAAGGTAATTGGCCATCGTTCCGGCGAAGAGGGCCCGAATTCCCAGCCGCGCCAGGTCGTGCCGCCGCTCGGGCGCAAGCGCGCCGATGCCGCCAACCTGGATGCCGATCGAGCTGATATTGGCGAAGCCGCAAAGCGCGAAGCTCGCGATGACCGCGGAGCGATCGATCAACATGTGCGCTTTTTTCAGATCACCCAGATCCTTGTAGGCAAAAAGCTCGTTGAGCACCGTGCGCGTGCCCAGCAGCTTGCCGACGGCCTTGCAGTCTTGCCAGGCCACGCCCAGCATATAGGCGACCGGGGCCATGATCGCGCCGAAGATATCCTGGAGCGAGAGCTTGAAGTACCCCAGCCCGAGATTGACGAGCGCGACGAGCGCGACGAAACTGATCAGCATCGCAGCGATGTTGAGCGACAGGTGCAAGCCGTCGATCGTGCCGCGAGCGGCTGCATCGAGCATATTCGCGTCGGATGTGCGCTCGGCTTTGGCGACCGTGCCGTAAGTCTCGGGCTTTTCGGTTTCCGGAACCAGGATCTTTGAAAGCAAGATCGATCCCGGGGCCGTCATGATCACCGCAGTCAAGATATGCCGCGCCTCGATGCCGTAGCCGATGTAAGCGGCCATCACGCCGCCGGAGACATGCGCCATTCCTGATGTCATCACCGTGAGCAGCTCGGAACGGGTCAGCCGCGCCAGATATGGGCGAATCGTCAGCGGCGCCTCGGTCTGCCCCAGGAAGAGCGAGGCTCCCACGTTCAGGGATTCAGCGCCGCTGGTCCCCATCAGCTTGGCCATCACGACGGCGAAGCCCCGTACAATCCACTGCATCACCCCCAGGTGATACAACACTGCGAAAAGCGCCGCGACGAAAATCACCGTGGGCAACACGCGAAATGCGAAGACGAAGCCGAGCGGTCCATCGGGATTCACGGCATTGTCGCCGAATACGAAGGCGGCCCCTCTCACCGCACAGTCCAGGATTGACGTGACGACGGTCCCCGCTTTGGCAAACAAGTCCGCGCCGGCGGGCACCCGCAACACAAAAACGCCGAGCCCCCATTGCAAGGCCAGTCCCCAGAAGACCACGCGCCGCGAAATGGCGCGGCGATTGTCGGAGAGAAAGACCGCAACAGCCAGAATTGCGATCATTCCCACGAAGCCGCGAAGCCGGTCGTACAGGTCGAGGAAGTCCACCGATTCGGGCACGGAAAAGTCCACTGACCACGGTCCGAGACTCAGACGATAGGGGCGGCGCATGCCGCCGGCGACCTCGCGTGCTCTTGCGGAAGAGGTCTCGTCCTTCGCCTTCACCGCCTGATCACCGGCGGGAGAGTCCGGTTGGGACACCTGGTCCACGCCGTCACTTCCGCCAGACTGGCCAGCCGAAAACGCCGGCGACTGAGTCGCGAGCAAGAGCACTGCCGTAAACAATACCCGAATCAAATTCGTCATGGACATCCGAGATTACCTTTACGCGGTCCGGTCGCTCGTGGCGCGTCCGGCTGAGGGCCCGAAAAGCAACCCTGCCGGCGACGCAGAAATACGTTCGACCACAAGTGACGGTAACGCGACTGGCTCCGGGCCGATCTGGAAGGCTCCTTCGATCAGAGCCAGCGCCTCCTCCAGCCGGGATTCATCATTCACGAGCACCGTGCAAAGCGGCTCGCCCGCGCGAACCTCGGAGCCGGTCTTCTTGTGCAGGATCACGCCGACGGCCGGGTCGATCGCGCTGTCCATCCGGGCTCGGCCCGCGCCCAGCAGCATGGTCGCGTGCCCCACCGGCCGCGCTGAAAGCGCCTGGACGAACCCGCTCGAGCCGGCTTTGAGCTCGATCTTGCGACGGGCCGCAGGCAGGCGAGCCGGGTCGTCGACGGCACGCGGATCGCCCCCCTGTGCCTGCACCAGATTCCGGAAGCGGTCCAGGGCCGAGCCGTCGGCGATCGTCTGCCGGCACCGTGAGCGAGCGTGTGCCAGTGAGTCGGCCTTACCCGCCATCAAAACCATCTCAGCCGCCAGCTCCAGCGACAAGTTCATCAGGTCGCTCGATGAGGCGCCGGCCCCCCTCAAGCATTCGACGCATTCGGCGACCTCGACCGCATTCCCCACCGCAGTGCCTAGCGGCTCATCCATTCGCGTGATCAGGGCGACCATGTCTTTTCCCAACCCCTGGCCGATCGCGCACATCGCGTTCGCCAGCGCCCGCGAATCATCCAGGCGCTGCATGAAGGCTCCGCCGCCGGTCTTGACGTCGAGGACAAGGCCGTCGATCCCTTCCGCCAGCTTCTTGGACATGATCGACGCGGCGATCAGCGGGATCGACTCGACGGTGGCCGTCGTGTCGCGCAGCGCGTAGAGGAACTTGTCAGCCGGCGCAATCTCACTGGTCTGGCCGATCATCACCAGACCACATCGAGAGAGCACCTGCTGATAGCGGTCCAGATCGAGGTCGACGCGAAAGCCGGGAATCGACTCGAGCTTGTCGAGGGTTCCGCCGGTATGTCCCAGACCTCGTCCCGAGACCATGGGCACCGGCACGCCGGCGGCGGCGGCGACCGGAGCCAGGATCAGCGAGGTCTTGTCACCCACGCCGCCGGTGCTGTGCTTGTCGATCTTGCGCCCGGGTATGTGGGAGAGGTCGATCACTCGCCCCGACCGAATCATCGCGTCGGTGAGCGCGGCGGTCTCGGATTCGTTCATGCCGCGCCAGAAGATCGCCATCAGGAGTGCTGCCCACTGATAGTCGGCAACTTCGCCGGTCGCGCTGCCGGAGACCATCGCCGCGATCTCAGCGGGAGTGAGTGCTTCTCCATCGCGCTTCTTGCGAATGATATCGACGGCTCTCATCGATCCATTGTCCCGAATTGACGGTCGCCGGCGTCGCCCAGGCCGGGATAAATGAACCCGTGCTCGTTCAACCTCTCGTCGACGGCACCGACATAAATCTGGGCCTCGGGCATGACGCGGGTCACCAGGGCGATTCCCTCGGGGGCCGCGATCAGCGATAGCAGCTTGAGCCGCGGCACGCCGGCGTTCTTGATGATCTCACAGGCGTGCGCCGCCGACCCACCGGTGGCGAGCATGGGGTCGACCAGCAGGGCAACCGTCACGCGGCGGCCGGCCGGCAGCTTGTTGTAATACTCCTTGGGCCGGAGTGTGGCCTCGTCCCGGTAGAGACCGAGGTGCCAGACTTCAGCCTCCGGCAAAAGCTCGATGACCGCCTCGGCCATTCCCAGGCCGGCCCGCAGGATCGGAAAAATGCCGATGGAATCCTTGAGCACCTGGCACCTCGTTCGTGCCAGGGGAGTCGTCACCTCCGCGTCGGCAAGCGGCAAGTCGAGCATTGCTTCTTGCGCCAGCAGGAGCGCCAGCGTGCGCACGGCCCGGCGAAAATCAGCCGGCCCGGTGCGCTCGTCCCGAAGGGTCGCCAGCTTGTGCTGCAACAGCGGGTGCGAGGAAACGAAGACGTTCGACAACGAGCGATCCTCCGTGAGACGGGCTTCCCGACCAGGTGGTTGCCGGATCCGGCGCGGTGAAAGTGCCGCACGTCTCGAGTCGCAGGGTCCGTGCAAAAATTCGGAGCTGGAGATCAGCCGCCGCGGATATGGTACACGAGCGGGCGCCGTGCGGCAAATGGCCTGATCCGGGATCGAAAGACTCGTCCTTTCTCGCTAGCCAATCAACGACTTACGTGCAGGCCGGGCCGCCCCAGCGCCACGGCTCGTCTTGTCGGATCACCTCGTCCATCCTAAACTGGCCGGGATGCGAGAGGAGGCGGGAACGTCTTCCCGACCAGGATATCCGTTCAAGGATGGCGCAAACGATGGCGGTTCAATTCGCGGTGCTGGCCAGCGGGTCTCGAGGGAATTCCACGTTGATTTGCGGCAAGGGAGCGGGGCTCCTCATCGACGTGGGGGTCGGGCCCAAGATTCTGGGAGAACGACTCGAGAGCGTCGGTTCGAGCTTGTCACGGATCGCTGCGGTTGTGCTCACTCACACCCATGCCGACCACGTCGACTCGGCCACTTTCAACGAGCTTGCCCGCCGGGGCGCGACCGTCCACTGCCACGAGGGTCATCGCCAGTCCCTGGCCCAGGACCCCGGATTCAAGAAGCTCGAGGAAAGCGGCGCGGTCCGCTGCTATGACGACCATCCGTTTCTGGTATCGAACGGGCTGCGGCTTGAGCCGATCGAGGTGCCGCATGACGGCGGACCGACGTTCGGTTTTCGCATTGAAGCCTCGTCCGAGCGCCGCGAGCCGCCGGTCGGAATCGGTTATCTGGCCGATTGCGGCTGCTGGTCGCCGGCGATTGCCGAAAGCCTCGCCGGAGTCGACTTGATCGGCCTTGAATTCAACCACGACGTCGGGATGCAGAAAACTTCCCGCCGGCCCGAGTTTCTGATCGAGCGGAACTTGAGCGACTCGGGGCATCTCTCCAACGCCCAGGGCGCCGAATTGCTCCAGGCAATTCTCGCACGCTCGCACGAGGGAGCGCCGCGGCATGTGGTCTTGCTGCACTTGAGCGAAGAATGCAATCAAGCCGAGCTGGCGCTTGAGACAGCACGTGCAGCCATCGAAACCTCGGGACGTGAAGCGCAAGTCCATATCGCCCGGCAATCGCTCGCCTCTCCCAGCATCTTGATCAGCGCCGGGCGTGGGCGTGGGCGCGGCTTCGGTCTGGCCGCCGGAGCACCTCCCACTGCGCGAACCAGAAAGCGCCCCGCTCAGAAGAGCGGCATGCCCGGTCCGTCTGGTCTCTTGCGCTGGACCCGGAGCCCGACCAGGAAAGCCTCGCCGCGGAGATCTAGCGATCGTGGCGCACTACTTCGCCAGCGATGTCCACCTGCGGTCCGATCGACCGGATCGCGACCGGCGGTTCAGCGCATGGCTCAGCAGCTTGACGAGCGACGATGCTCTCCTGATCGCGGGTGATCTCTGCGATTTCTGGATGGCCGCTCGGAACGGCACCCGCGAGCTCTTGCGCTGCGAGAGCCTGGCGCGATTGGCTGAGTTCCATCGCAACGGAGGCGCCCTGTCGATCATGCCCGGCAATCACGACGCCTGGCTCTGCCCGTTTTACGCAAGCGAGCTAGGCGCCCAAATCGTTCCCGACCCCTTCGACGTCACGGTTCATGGCCTGCGGCTGCGAATCGTGCATGGCCATCTGCTTGGGGCCAGACGCGCCTGGAAAGCACTGCTGGAAAGCCAATGGTTCTTCGCCGGCTTCGGGCACGTCCCAAGAATGCCGGCTCGGATCCTCGACGGTATCCTATCGTGGAATAATGACCGCAAGCTCGCGGACGATGAGGAACGGCATCTGCAAGTCTTCCGCACCTACGCATCCCGATTGCATGGAGCCGCCGACCTGGTAATCATCGGCCATGTGCACCGCGCCGTTGACGACGCCCGGGACGACCCGCGGATGATCGTTCTGGGGGGATGGCAGGCGAGATCCAGCTTTCTCAGAGTCGATGAATCAGGGGCGAGCTTTCACGTTATCGAGAATCGAGACCCGCAGACCGCCCGAAAAGGGCATTCACCCACTGCCACCGCGATCCCGAAGGGCGAGGCTTCATGAAGATCGATCATCACATTCATACGTCGCGTCATTCTCCCGACAGCTCGATCCGTCCGGCGCAGTTGGTTGAACGGGCGTGCGAGGTGGGTCTGGACGGGGTCGTGATCACCGAGCATGACTACCAGTGGCAGGACGGCGAGCTTCTCGAGCTGGCGGCGCGGGCGCCTGCGCTGCGTGTGTTCTCGGGGGCCGAGATCTCGGCGCGCGAGGGCCACTTCCTCGTATACGGCCTGCCGTCTCTCGACGAGACGCCTCCGGGAATTCTGGTGAAGGATTTGATCGCGGTGGTTCGCCGGCATGAGGCGGCAATCGTGGCCGCCCACCCCTTTCGCTGGGACCAGCCGTTCGATGAGATCATCGCGGAGCACGGTCCGGTTTTCGACGCCCTCGAGCTCGTGAGCAACAACGTCGACCGGCATACGCGCGCCAAGACCCGGGCACTTTTGCGCAAGTTTCCCATGGGCGAGACCGGCTCGAGCAATGCGCACGAAATCGACGTGCTGGGCTGCTATTTCAGCGAGTTTCCGGGGCGGATCGAAACGATGTCTGAATTCGTCGCGGCGCTTTGCGCACGGCAGGGTCGACCCGGAAACCGCGTGGGCGTCTATCTTTCGAGCGGGCCGGTTGATTGAACGGGCGGATTGCCGTTGAATTCGGTGATGAGCTCAGCGATGAACCCGCCCCCGCCGCATCCGGAATCCGCACGCCTGAGTCGTGCAATTGCACGATGCGTTCCACTCAGCCGGGGCTTCTCGGGAATTGTGTACCGTGCCGCAAGCGTGCGCCGCGCGAACGCCACCGATCTCGTCGCGGGAATGGGCGCCCCAGTAACCGGCGGTCGTTGGACTTCACCCGCACTCTGCCGCGCAGTTTACGCGAGCCTCGACGAAACCACGGCTTTGGACGAAAGTCGCCAGCAAAACGTCCGCCAAGGCGTCCAGCCCTGGATGGCTCTTCCCTTGGTGTTGACCGCGCTCGAGGTCGATTTGGCACATGTGCTCGATCTGACTGACGGGCCAGTTCGCAAGAGGCTCGAGGTTTCCCGAAATCGGATGCGATTGGAGCCCTGGTTCACCATCCAGAATCAGGGTCAAGAAGCCTTGACGCAGGCAATCGGTCGCCTGGCTCGTCAGCAGGGGTTTGTAGCGTTGCTGGTTCCGTCCGTCGTTCGCGCCTCTGCCGCGAACATTGTGATCTTTCCTGACCGCTTCAAGGCGCCCGATCGGCTGGCGATCGTCAATCCAGATCGCTTGCCCCCGTGAGACAGCGGAAAAGACGCGCAAATGTGCAGGCAACATTACTATGCCAGTTAGACAGTTTACCGTATACTGAACGCCAGGATTCAGTGGTTTTGCAGGAGATTCACATGCCCGCCGCGAGGCCGGATCGACGAACCAAGCCTTCGTCAGTTTCAAAGGCGGCTTCTATACGACAGAACCCAGGCGGCCCGAAAAGGCAGGCTGCTCGGTCTTCACTCTCAGCAATACCGATAGGCAAGTCCGAAGCTGTCCGGCCAGAGGTCCCTCGGTCTGCCCGATTCGTCTCGGAGGTCCGGACCGGCCTCGGCGTGACGCGCGAGTTTTTTGCTAGGATGACTGGCTTCTCGATCCGCGCAATCTCAGGGTGGGAGGCAGGCCGTCCCCTCAGCGAGACGGCATTGCGCCGCGTCAAGGAGATGAAACGGCTCCGCGACGCCTTGGCGGACGGACTAGATCCGCAATTCATTCCGCAGTGGCTCGACACCCCGTGCGAGGGCCTGGCCGGCCTGAAGCCGGTTGAAGTCCTCGAGCGCGGCGAAACCGACCGGCTCTGGCGAACCGTCTTCTTGATCGGCTCCGGCATGCCCACCTGAGCTGGCCCACTCCTTGAAGACGTTCCCGCAGGATTCGGCCATCGGATTCACGAAGGCGACTCCACCTTCGGCGCCCGCACCATCAAATCGCCCACGGCCGCCCGCGGCGCCTTGCCCTCGAACAACACCCGATAGAGCTCGGCGGTGATCGGCATCTCGACGCCGCGCTCCTTCGCCAGCGAATGCACGCTGCGGGTAGTCGGCACGCCCTCGGCGACGTTCACCATGCTTGCCAGCACGCACTCGACCGCTTCACCCCGGCCGATCCGCTCGCCGACCGATCTGTTGCGCCCGTAGGGGCTATAGCAGGTCGTCACGACGTCCCCGACCCCGGCAAGTCCGTAAAACGTCTCGAGGCGCGCTCCAAGATACACTCCAAGCCGGGCGATTTCGACCAGTCCGCGGGTCAACAGGGCCGCCTTGCCGTTATCGCCGATCTCGAGCCCGTCACAAATCCCCGCGGCGATCCCGAGAATGTTCTTGAGAGCACCCGCTAGCTCGACACCCAGCGGATCGGTGCTGGTGTAGACACGAAATGCCTCATGGCTGAGAACGTCGCGCACCTGATCGTTCAGTAATTCCGATTTCCCCGAGACAACGACCGAAGCCGGCAGCCCTCGTGCCAGCTCTTCGGCGTGGCTGGGCCCGGAAAGGACGGCGATCGGCCGCGGACCAAGCGTCTGCTCGATGATCTGGCTCGGGCGAGCGAAAGATCCGTACTCGATCCCCTTCACCACGCTCAAGACGGGCGTTCCTGGCGGAAGTTCCCCTGCCAGCGCCTCGAGCGTTCCGCGCAGGTACGAGGTCGGAACAGCCGCCACGATCAGATCGGCTCCATCCGCAGCGTCGGCCGCACGCGATGTCACCAGGACGCCATCAGGCAGAACCACCCCCGGGAGGTGGCGTTCATTGATTCGCGTGTTTACCAGCGCCAGAGCATGCTCGCGATCGCGCGACCAGAGACGTACGTCGCCAACACCCCGCTTGAACAAGAGCGCGAGGGCCGTTCCCATGCCCCCTGCACCCAGGATCGCCACCCGATTCATCTGCTAGCCACCAAGACGACTCTCCCGTCCGGCACAAGCTCCGCCCTCGTGCCTGCGAACTCTCAACGCCGAAAACGCGATCGCACCCATTATACGCTCGACCGTGCCCGGTCATAATGCTCACGTCTCGTGCCGCGCGCAATTCTTGTGGCTATAATGAGATCGGTCGTTCTGGAGCGTCGGCGCAGGCGCGGTCCAACCAGGCGGCTGCGCCAATCCGCGTTCGCGCCGGGAGGTCGCGAAGCTATGATGAGGCCAGGACGATCGACGACGTTCCGCGGTACTCCCGTCAGTTATCCTATCGTAATTTAACGGTGAGAGCGGCTTATCGCCGGGCTGCGATTGCGTCGCGTGGGTTTTTCGGAGGTCTGCATGGCCATTGGCCTTGAGTCATTCGCCATCGAGTTCGGAGCGGCGGAGGTGCTGCGCAACGCTCCAACGGCGATCCTATATGAGCACGCGATTGCGCGAGAAAACGCGGCCATCCTTTGCTCGGCGCCCTGGCGACCTATTCCGGCGAGAAAACCGGCCGCAGCCCGCTCGACAAGCGAATCGTGGACAACCCTGAAAGCACGAGCGAGGTCTGGTGGGGGAATGTCAACATACCCTCGAGCGAGGCGAGCTTTCTCGCCTGCCGGCAGCAGGCGCTCGATCACCTGTCTTCCCGGATGCTGGTCTACGTCGTCGACGGGTTCGCCGGCTGGGATCCGGAATATCGCATCAAGGTGCGCGGTGGTGCTGCGCGCGGGCTTATCATGCGCTCTTCATGCACAACCTGCTGATCCGGGCCAGCGTCCAGGAGCTCGAGGACTTCGGCGAGCCCGACCTGGTGATCTTTAACGCAGGCGACGAGCGAGCTGACCGTCGCATCGACGGCATCACGTCGAATACCAGCGTGATGCTCAATCTCGAGCGCGGTGAGATGGTGATTCTCGGCACCAACTACGCCGGTGAGATGAAGAAGGGCGTTTTCACGGCGATGAACTACTGGATGCCGCAGCGCGGCGTCCTGTCGATGCACTGCAGCGCCAATCAGGGTGCGCGGGGAGACACCACGCTGTTCTTCGGTCTCTCGGGAACGGGTAAGACCACGCTGTCGTCCGATCCCCGCCGCCGCCTGATCGGCGACGACGAGCATTGCTGGAGCGGAAACGGGATCTTCAATATCGAGGGAGGCTGCTACGCCAAGTGCCTGGGCCTCGCGCAGGAACAAGAACCGCAAATCTACCGGGCAATACGATTCGGGGCTGTGCTCGAGAACGTGGTGCACGACCCGATCTCCCGTCAGCCTGACTACAACGATCGCTCGGTCACCGAGAACACCCGCGCGTGCTACCCCATCGAGCACATCGACAATGCGCTTGTCCCCTGCATGAGCGGGCATCCGCAGAATATCATATTCCTGACCTGCGACGCGTTTGGCGTCCTTCCGCCGGTGAGCCGGTTGACGCCCGAGCAGGCGACCTACCATTTCCTGAGCGGATATACCGCGAAGGTCGCCGGCACCGAGGTCGGCGTCGTGGCACCCCAGGCCACGTTCTCCGCGTGTTTCGGCGCTGCGTTTCTGGTCCTGCACCCGTCGCGTTACGCGGCCTTCCTGGCGGACAAGATCCGGATCCACAAGGCGCAGGCGTGGATGGTCAACACCGGTTGGACCGGGGGGCCGTACGGCGTCGGGTCGCGCATCAAGCTGGGCTTTACCCGCGCCATCGTCGACGCGATTCACGACGGCTCACTATTGCAAGTGCCCGCCCTGCAAGACGACCGCTGGAAGCTCCAGATTCCCACGTCATGCCGCGGCGTGCCCGGTGAGCTCTTGCAACCGCGCGATTCGTGGCGAGACCCGCAAGCCTACGATCAAGCCGCCGATAAGCTCGCGGCGCTGTTCCAACAGAATTACGAGAAGAACTTCGGGGCGGGCTCGGAGGGAGCTCCGTGAAACCGATCCGGCGATCTGAGTCGGCGATTGGTCAGACAGGGAATCGTTATCTGGCTTTCGCCGTGACGCCGTTTGTCGGGCCGATGTCGAAAATGCTGACGCTGAACTGTGGTGAGGTCACGGCAAGCCATCGCCCGTCGGACGAGACGGCGATGCGGTCCACCGAACCGGCGCCATGACGCTCAAAGGCGTCCTGCACAGTACCGCTTGCCACGTCCCAGATCCTGGTCATCTGCATGCCGACGGCAATGACTCGAGTGCCATCGGGCGTGAAAGCGACGTCGCTGCAAGCGGGGACCCGCTCGACTGGGTCACCATCGACGTGAAGCGCTCGGTCGAAATGGAGCACGGCCCGTTGCTCGAGCCGTCCGGCGCCGAGGTCGTACAGCCGCACTTGACCGCCCTGCGCCGGGTCTTTGGGATCAGAGGAAGTGCCCGCGGCGGCCAACGTCCGGCCATCTGGCGAGATGGCGATCGCAGACACTCTGAACAGTTCCGATAACGATCTGGCGTGCAGGCGATTCTGGGCCAGATCCCACAACACGGCGCCGTCGCGGCCGGCCGCCGCCAGGAATTTTCCATCCGGAGTAAAGGCCAGCCCACTGGCCGATCCAACCGCATCGATTTGGCCGATCTGGCGACCATCCCGAGGGTCCCAGAGCCGAACGGTTTTCTCCGCGCCGCTACTGGCAATCAACTTCCCGTCCGGCGAAAAGGCCAGTGCCATGACCCGCCCCGCTCCGCTCGAGATCCTTCGCAGCTCACGGCGAGCTGCGATGTCCCAGATGACGATCTCCCGTGGTTTTTGTGGTTCATTGAGCGCGGACACATGACCCGCCAGGATCTGCCCGTCCGGCGAGAACGCCACCGAAAGCACGGCCCGTTCCGCGAGCTGTAGGGTCGCGATTTTCGCGCCTGTGCTCGAATCCCAAAGCATTACCTCACCGTCCTCACAGCTTCACCCTCACTCCAACGGTTGGCTCAGCCGTGAGTTGAACTCGAACCGCATCGGCGATCGTCCTCTCTTCATAGGCATTGTACGAAGAAAGGTCAACTTTTGCTTCCTCAGTCAGCTCGATTTGGTACCGCGGCATGATCGAAGCCCTTTCAGCCGCCAATCGCTTTTCACCCTTGTCTTCGACGGTGAACCGGACTTCAGAGGCTTCACTCTTTTCCCCGAAGGTAACTCTGATCCAGCAAATCGATCGGATGCACCACCTCGATCGAACTGCCCCGCTCCTTCACCTTGCGGGCGATCTGCATGATGCAGCCCACGTTGCCAGTGGCCACGATCGTGGCCCCGGTCTTTTCGATATTGTCCATCTTGCGCTTGCCCAGCCGCTCGGACATCTCCGGCTGCGTGAGGTTATACGTGCCGGCGGCTCCGCAGCAGATCTCGGATTCCTCGAGGGGAACGACCTCGACACCAGGTATCATTGCGAGCAACGCCCGCGGCTGGCTGCGGATCTGCTGCCCGTGGCAAAGATGGCAGGCGTCGTGATACGCCACCTTGCACGGAAGTGAGCCGCGAGGTTTGATCGGCCCCAGCGCCACCAGGAACTCCGAGACATCCTTCACTTTGGAAACGAAGCGGGCCGCCAGGTCATGTGATTCCTTGGGCAGGACATGCGCATAATCCTTGAGCATGGCGCCGCAGCCCGCGGCGTTGACGATGATGGCATCGGGCTCGAGCTCGCCGAAGACGGCCAGATTCTTCCTGGCCAGCTCAAGCGCCGGCCCCTCGACTCCCGAGTGGTAGTGGATCGCCCCGCAGCAGACCTGCCCACGGGGAATCACAACCTCACAGCCGTTCTCTTGCAGAACCCTCGCGGTGGCTGCGTTGGTATCGGGAAACATCGCGTCGGCCACGCAACCGAGAAAGAGCGCAACCCGCGCCCGTTTGGGCCCGATCGGCGGTAGGATCTCCGGCAGCCGGCTACCCGGCCCGGAGAGCTTCGGCAGCATGGCCTGCATGCGCCGGAGCGTGGGCGGCAAGAGTCGCGTCATCCGAGTGCGCTCGGCGAATTCGAGCATTCCGAGCCTTTGCATCCAGCGTGCAGGCGTCAGTGCCCACCGCACGCGCCGTGAATACGGAAACAGATGGTGCAGGATCAAGCGCTCGAGCCAGCTTGCCTTCTCCTTACCCTGGGCCGAGCTCGCCATGGCAATTTTGAACGGCTCGATCATCTTGCCGTACTGAACGCCGGAGGGGCACGCTGACTCGCAGGCGCGGCAATCGAGGCAAAGCTCCAGGTGCTCGCGCACGCCTGGCCCCATCGCGAGGCGGCCATCGGCGATCGCTCGCATCAAGTAGATGCGGCCGCGCGGGCTGTCGTTCTCATCGCAGGTCTCGATGTACGTCGGGCAGCTCGCCGTGCAGAGCCCGCAATGGACGCATTCCTGGTAGCGGCGGTAGGGGATTTTGTCCGAGAGCCAGGCCAGGTCGACCGGGGAGGACTGTGGAGGCTCGATCGCTGAGGATGGAGCGGTCGCAGGTTCGGTCTGAGCGAGCGTCATGGGAAGGATCGCCTCTCGTCGGGTGCTGTGTGCGGCGGTGCGAGATCTTCGGCCGCGTATTGCGAGGAAGATGGCGAGGGCTTCCGCTGGGGCTCACCCCCCCTGGCCCCCCCTTCTAAAGGGGGGGAAAGGGATTGGCGGGAACGCTCGCCCGTGGGCGCTTCCGCTGGCACATGCGGTGCCGCTTCGGGCGAGTTTTCATCGCCTCGCCTGCGCGGACGCCGGCCGCTCGCGCACGACATTCCACCGCACGTCGGGCGCTCCCCCTCCACCTTTCCCCCCCTTAAAAAGGGGGGGCCAGGGGGGGTCGGCCCAAGCGGGAGATTCGCAGCGCTCATCGCGCGCCTCTCAAGGACCGCTTGACCGATCGCCTCCAGAACGCCATCGAGATTCTCGTCGATGTCGGCGTTCAGGAACCTCATGATCCTGATGTCGAACGAGTTGATGAACTCGGTTCTTCTCTCATCGTAGGTCCGCGCGCCTTCTTGAAAATGACTATCACCATCGAGTTCGATCCCGAGTTTGATCTCGGGCGAATAAAAGTCAACGACAAAAGGCCCGACGCTAAATTGCCGGCGAAACTTGCAGCCGGCCAACTGACGCCCCTTGAGCCTTGCCCAGAGGATCACCTCGGACTCGGGCATCTGATTGCGGAGATCCCTGCGATTGTTGCGTTCTTTCGAAGTATTAAAGACCTCTGTCATGCCGCGATCCACCCCTCAAATTGTACCCACAAACCGCCCCGGGTTCATCGCGTGATGAGGATCGAGGGCAGCCTTCACGCGCTCGCCGAGGGCCCAGTCAGCACGGGGCTCGCCCCAGACGCGCAACTCGGTTTTTGATTCGACCGGACAATGGGAAAGGATCAGGTTCCCCCCGTCGGCGACGGCAACGCGCCGAAGTTCGCCTATCTGGACCAGAGCCTCTCTCAAACTCTCGTCGCCCATCGCATGCGCTCGAACGATCCCGTTCCCCGCGTGTGCCTGGACGGCCCAGACCCCAGGGATCAAATTCGCCAGAAACGAAACAACCGACGACGGCCGCAGGTTGGCCACGATGGAAATCGGGCCGAGATTAAGTGCCTGAAACTCGATCAAGCTCTCCCAGAGCAAGTGGGTCTGGTTCTCCTCGACGATGGTGAAATCCGCTGTACTGAGCTCCCGTTTCAACTGATCGAGCTGCCAGTCCACGGTGGGGGCGTTCTCCTCGTATGCGATGGCGAGGTTGAGCTCGCCGCAGGGCAACGGCAGTCCACGACCGCTGCTGATCCGCCGCGCGGCCATTTCGTTCAGAAGCTCGATGGCGATCGGTCGTGTGCCGGAAAGATTCAACCGTTCGAGTGCCTCTTTCGCCGCCGCGAGATCGCGGATACAAACCCACGCAATCGCCGACTTTTCCGGGATCGGCCTGACCTTCAACGTGAGCTGGGTGATGATTCCCAGTGTTCCCATCGAGCCGGTTAGGAGTTTGGGCAGATCGTATCCCGCCACGTTCTTGACGACCCGCCCGCCTCCCTTGACCACGACGCCTTCCGAAGTCACGAAGCTCACGCCAATGATCTGGTCGCGCGTCCGCCCCGCGCCGAAGCGTCGCGGCCCGCATGTGTTGGTGGCATAAATCCCGCCCAGGGTCGCGCGGTCGGGAAAGGGTGCTTCCACGAGCAAACGCTGCTGCTGACCGGCCAATATCGTCGAAAGGGACGCGAGCGTCATACCGGCTTCGACCGTGATCGTCATGTCGGCGAACGGGTAATCGATCAGCCGGTTGATCGAGGCCGTGCTGATCGCAACGCCCGGGCGCGCCGGCGTGCCGCCAAAGTCGAGCGCGGTCTTGCCGCCTTGCGGATAGATCGCCTGCCCCAGGGCGACCAGTTCGCGAACTGCCTCGCAAAGGGCCGGGACGTCGGCCGGGTGAAGCTCGGCATGGGCGATCCGGCCGTCACCGAGTGCGATACCCCCTGCACCGTCGGGCCAGGCTTCGGGCGCGGTCAATTCGGTCGCTCCCAGCCGGGTTGCGCGGGAGGGTAAAAGCGGATGTCCTGGTCGGAGAGGATGCGCTCGACCGCCTCCTGCACGGTGCGGATCGCCTGGATCACGCGGTCGTCAAATGCGCCGGGAAAGGCGTCGGTGAGCAAGACCTGTGACTCAAGGGCCAGGCGATAGAGATTGTGCGCGACGCGACGATTGATGTTCTCGCAGCCGCGCAGTTCTTTCTCGAGCTGCGAGAGCGCGGCCTCAATCTCCGCAACTTTCCCTTCCGGCACACCTTCACCGCGCCGCAGACATGGCAGAAAACCCAGTTCATCGTCGCCCATCGCCACGTGCGACGACAGGATTTCGCTCGCGGATCGGTCGTTCATCAGTTGCACCATCGGCGTCAAGATCGCGGGGGAAACAGGGTCGGCTTGGGGCAAGACCCGGACCTGGAGCCGCTCGCGCTCAGCGCCGCCGGACGGCCCCGGTTCGACTGCTGCCAGGGGCGCACTGCGCGGCACGGCCTCCGGCTCCGGATAATACACCTCGACAGCGGGTGGAGTCTCGATGAAAATCGGACCGTCGGCGGTGGCGCCGGCTGAGGGAGCCTCGGCTTTCACGTCCGCCCGCTTGTGCCACTCGGCGAGATAGTCCGGGTCGGCGGCGATCTCTTTCAGTCCTTCGAGCGGTCCTCGCCTGGACTCGAACCCGGCGATCTTCTGGCGCACTCGCTCGTCCTCGATCGCGCGCATGAGCAGAAGTGCGCAATAATCCTGAATGTTCGCGACTCCCGCCTTCTCGGCGAGCGCTTCAGCCACATCGAGGATCCTGGCCGGCACGTAGAGGATGATCCGGTCGAGCTCGGTGCCCGACGTGCTGGGCCGATGGTCGCCGGACCGGAAGACCCCGGGGAGCCGCCGCCATCGCGAGAATCTCGGTCGCTTGGCCACGGCATTCCTTCTGAGTGGGATAGAAAACACGATCGCCGCCCGTTGCGAATTCGGGCGCTTTCGATCACGACACTCTCAGGATACCCGGTTGGTCGTGACGGGTGAATCGCGAACTGGAGACTTCTTCGAACTCAGCCCCACTTGAGCCGAAAAGTCGCTTGACGACGCTGAATTCAAGTAGAGCACCGATCAGTGGTCGGCAGTTCCCCGAGGAGGTTCTCGCCTTGCAGATCAAGCTGCGATTCAAACTGCGAAAACTTCTCTGGGCGATCGCCTTGATCGGAGTCGCCCTTTGGATCGCTCGCTACCCCTACTTTGCACTTCAGAATGACGCGAGATTCCGTGCCCGATCCCAGGAGGCCCTTGCTCTCATCGCGTCGTATGCCTCGGTCAAGCCGACGGAGATCGCGGCCGAAGATTGGCAGGCGGCGGTTCATCATGTTGGGGTGGTGTGGCAAAGTATCCTCCCCGCACACTTCTACATCACTGACGCGGAGCAAGAGGAAATCCTGAATCGCATCCACAAGCTGCACGACAGTACAAACTCCTTCAGGGCGGAGGGCGATCTGTACTCGATTCTGGATCTGCTGGGCCATTTCAATTCACAAGTGCCGGCGACCAACGAGCTTTACACCGCGCGATCCACGCTCAAGCAGGAACTACAAAATAAGACGGTGCCCAGCACGGGTGTGATCAGGTACGCCCGGTATTTGATCGGTGATGAGTCCGAAGACGTTTTCGCCGCCGTATCCAGCGGACTCGAGCAGCCGGACTGGCAGACCCGCGCCATGGCGTGCCGCGCGCTCAAGGAGCTGGGGCTGGCCGGCCGCCGGAACGAGGCGATCGAGGCGCAGCAGAGCACGCTTGCGGACGACGACCCCCTCGTGCGGCAAATCGCCCTGGAATCGCTGGCTGCGCTGGGACCCGAGTCGCTCACAAAAATCCCGGCGATGGACAATCTGCTCAGGCACGATCGATCATCGCAAGTGAGAGTGACGGCCGCGGCGGCTCTGGTGGAGCTTGATCCCTCGGGCACACAATCCGTTCCTTTGCTCGCTGCCACGCTCCGCGATCCCGATTCCGCGCTGCGAATCTCGATCGTACGCGCGTTGGGCGATCTTGGGCCCAAGGCTCTGGCGGCGAATGATAGCTTGGTCGCCGTGATCGAGCAGGACGAAAAAGATTGGATTCGTTCATTCGCCGTCCAGACGCTCTCCAAGGTCAGTCCCGCGTCCAAGACTGTGCCGATCCTCCTCGAGGCACTCAAGCGCGAGCGGAATCGGAAAGCGATGAATGTCGAGGGCACGATTCTGCAGACGCTGGGTAAAATAGGTCCCGACGCGGCATCCGCAGTTCCCGTTCTCGTCGAGACGTACAATTCCTCGACAGTGGCGGAACTGCGCGGCTCGGTGATGATCGCCCTGGGCGGAATCGGACCGCGTGCCCACGCCGCCCTGCCGGCCGTTCTTGAGGCAGCGAAGTCCCCGGAGTTTTTCGTACGGGGAAACGCGCTTGAGGCACTGACAAAAATCACGGTTGATCCCGATGTCGTGGTGCCGCCCCTGGTCGCCGCCCTGAAAGACAAGCATGGCTGGACCCAGAAGACCGCGGCGAACCTTCTGGGAAAACTTGGCCCGGCTGCGAAGGCCTCCATCCCGGCGCTCGAAGCCGCGATGGTCGATCGATCCTTTGCAGAGCCGCTCGAGGCCGCCCGCGCACTGCGAATGATCCGCGGCGAGTAGAGTGATGCGAGCCTTATTTATTGGAGCCCGTCAAGCAGCGACTTCGCTTCCTGGAACCCGAGCTCGCCGGCCCGCTCGGCGTTCTTCCGCGCCGCCCTGTGATCACCCAGCCCGAGCTGGGCCAGAGCCAGGTTGAATCGCAGCCGCCCGCACATCTCGCGATCAGGCCCGGCGCCTAGGCCCGATTCGAAGTCGGCGACCGCCGCACTGTGTCTTCCTTCCTTGTAGGAGACGATCCCCCGATTCAGCCGCGCGGCGGCGAGCCCCGGCGCAAGCTCGATCGCCTTCGTGTAGCCGCGATAGGCATCCTGGCCGCGTCCGAGCGCATCAAACGCGAGCGCGCGATTATAATGCGCGACGCTGGAGCGAGGCTCGATCGCCAAACAGACACGGAAATCCGCAGCCGCATCGTCGAAACGGCGGAGCCGAAAACTGCACAAGCCACGGTAGAAGTTGGCCCAGAAGTCCTGTGGTCTCAAGTCGAGCGATCGCTCGAATGCTGCGGCGGCCGCTTCAATACGCCCGATCCGCAGGCTGTAGCGCCCGAGCTCGTAGTGCTCCCAGGCGGAGCGCGGCACGCGGGTTTTCCCACGCAAGCCCCCTCCCCGTGATGAATCTGGATCTTCCAGGTCATCTCGGCGAGCCTCGAGCGCGAAGCTGGGCCCGCACATTCCCTCCGCCTCTTCGAGCAGCAAGCGTGCTTCCCTCCGGGCCGCAGCGAGCCCCTCCTCGGTCGCGTGTGCAATGCAGAGATCAGAAAGGATCGCGGCCAGCTCCAGGAGATCAGTCCGGATGGTTCGCTCCGTCTCGTCACGACGCTCCGTTCCGGCGGGGACGAGTTGATCTCTCCGTTCCCAGACCGCCCGGCAAAGGCGCAAGAGCGTCTGACCGTCGGCGCGGGAAGGCAGCTCGACGCCGTGCCGGGCGCGGATCCGATCCGCCAGATCATGCAGGTTTTCGGCCAGCCGTCCCCGTTCCGCGAGCCGCAGCTCATTGCGCAGCGACTCTCTGAGATCTTCAGGCGCAGGGAAGGCTGCGGCCGACTCGAGACCGCGTCCGAGTGCGCGGATCGCTTCCCCGAATCGGCCGCGAGTACGATCCCTCCTTGCATCCTCAAGGAGGAGCCGGACCTGCCCCAATCGCTGTTGATAGACGACCATCGACTCGCCCAGCGCAAGCCCGATGGCAGTCGCGATCAACAACCCCACCAGGCCCCAGGCGAGCACGCCGGGGTGGCGCCGTCGCCACTTCTTCAATCGCTCGCGTGCGCTTCGATTGCGCACGCCGCGCAGTGGTAAATCGCTGAGCTGGCGACGAAGATCCTCGGCGAGGATCGCGGCGTCTTCGTAGCGATCGCCCGACTCCGGCGCCAAGCATTTCTTGACGATGTCACACAGGCCCACGCTCACTCCGGCCGTGCGAATCATCTGGCGCAACGAAACCGCACGATCCCGCGCCGGAGCGAGCCGCCCCGATCGCCTCCGCGAGCAATAGCCCAAGCGAGTAGATGTCCGATCGCTCGTCAACGGCGATGGGAACGGGCCGTCCCTCCCGGATCGCGGTCATCGCCCGCTCTTGCTCGGGCGACATCCAGCCGGGCGTGCCGCCCAGCCGGAGTGCTTCGCGCTCGCCCGGCAGGATCGGCCCCCGCGCCAGGTGGAAATCCAGCAGCATCGGCTGCCCGTCCATCGTGATCAGCACGTTGGAGGGTTTTAAATCCATGTGGATCAACCCCCGCGCGTGCGAATACTGAAGCGCATCGGCGAGACATGATGCAATCCACGTCATGGCCTCGACGTAGGTGGCCAGCATGAGACTGCGCCGGAACGGCCCATCCGCCGGCGGCGTGGAGGGCCCGGTTCGGGTGTGGCGATCGATCACTTTGATGAGAAGCTCTCCGCTACGGTCTTCCAGCGGAACCCCGGCCAGGTCATCCAGAATTCGCGCCAGGCTCGTTCCGCCCAGAAACGGCATGCACAGCACGCGAAGGCCTCGCTCCGGGCACCTGTGCTCTGAAAAGAGCGGCACGATGTGCGTGTGCCGCAGCCGGGCCAAGGCCAGATGTTCGTCTTCTTCGTCGGGGATCAGCTTCACGACGACCGGCCGGTCGGCCAGGCTCTCTTCGGAAGCCAGAAACGTGCCGCCCGGCCCGGCCGCGCCCCAGCTCGGCCAGTAGCAAGAACGGGCCAAGCATCTCGCCGGCTTCGGGGTAATCGACCATTCCTCGCGGCGATCGGATCAGCCTGTCGCATTCAAAAAGTGCCCGCAGCTCCGAACTGAAGCGCGGAAAGCGGGCGACGACCTCCGAGGTCGCGACGTTCTGTCCGGCCTCGCGGCGCAGGCACGTCTCCTCATAGATCAGGCGGATCGCGCACTCAGGATCGGCATCCGGGCGGGCGGCGAGCACGTCCTCGGCCATAATGCCTCCGCCGCTGGCCCAGGCGGCTTCCATGGCCTCCACCTCGCGCGAAACCCATCCGCGTGCGGAATCTTGAACGTCAGTCACGCTCATGCGGGCCTCCTCACGAAAGTTCATCCGTCAATAGCCGAGCGCCGCACGATCGAGAGCCGGCGCGCGAGCTCGTAGAGGATCCGCCGCACGCTTCCCTCGTGCAGCCCCGTCCGCTCGGCAATTTCGCCCATCCGGTGACCGTTCATCCTGAGCCGGACAACCTCGTGATGGCCAGCCGGACAGGCCCGGAGGATTCGCTCCCAGCACTCGCGGCCCTGCGCCTCCTGGCTGGGGCGTGCTTGAGCCGCGTCGCGGAGTGAGTGCGACGGCTCCTCCTCCAGCGAGTGCTCACGGTTCAAGTCGAGTGCGTGCTTCCGATGACGATCGGCGAGCCGTCGCCAGGCGATCCTGCGAAGAAGTGCTTCCAGTTGTGGGCGGCCGGCGAAAGTCCAGCCCCCGTCGCGCACGCCGCAGACCAGGTCGGCGAACACCGACTGAACGATGTCTGCCGAATCCATTTTGGACCGCAACCGCGGGCTCAGCCGCCGCCGGACGGCGAGACGCAGATAGGGCTCGTATGCCAGAAACACCCGCTCAACCGCAGCGAAATCGCCTTCGTTCAAGCGGCCGATCCACTGGTCGAGCGATTCGTGGTTCATGGCGCGTTCCACCTGTGCACCCCGTCAAGACGTTCGTTCAGAACAGGCTGCTGAACACAAAAAAACGCGATCGCCGCGACGGCCGCGGAGCCTGAGTCGGCCGCTGCCGCCACCGGCGGGCCAGCTCGACCGCGACGAGAGCGATTGCGACCTCGACGAGATAGGGGTGCGGTCGAGCCAGTTGATCCGACGGCTCGTTCGACCAGCCCGAGCGGTCAAACAACCGCATCAAGCAGTCGTCGAGCTGCCTTTCCTCTCGCGCCGCCAGGTCGGTGAGCAAGCCCGCACCTCGCGGAGCCGGAAGATTCGCCAACACGATCGCTGCCGGCTCGTTCGGCGGCTCGATGCCCTGCCCAACGACCTGAGGCGGGGCTGCCTGTTCCGCGTCGCGCAGCGGACTGGACTGTATCGCCCATTCGGCCGTGATCGCCCCGGTTAATGCGGTGATCCCCATTGAGATCAAAGCCGACCGCGCCGAGCTTGAGCCAACCAGCGGCGACGCGACAGCCGTTGGATCATCGGCGGCCGACGGACCCGGCGGGCTTGGGGCCGACGGGCCGACACCTGGGGCGACCGCGACCGCAATATCCGGGCTGCCGGAAGTCTTTCCCACATGCGCGAACCCAGGCCCCATCGCGGATTCCGACGGTCTTGCAACGGCAGGCGAGACGATGGCCTGCCCGCCGGGATCGCTTTCCGCACTGGCCGGCTGGCCGGCCGGTGAGCCTCCCGACGGTGTCGCACTCGAACCGCCAGCATCCGGCTGTTCCGTCGACATGGCACCCTGCTCGATCGGGATCGTTGCGGGGATGGGTGGCGCACCCGCTCTGTCTTCTGGATCCGGCGCGCTTTCCATGGGCGGCCGTGCACTACCTGGAGTCGAGGGACCTGGTGTTGACGGCCCATCGGGGCCCCGGTATCGTCCCGCCGAGTTGCTCGACAGCATGGCCACCATCGCCGAAGGCGAGTTCTGCGTACCGGGTGAGCGCACCCCGTACGGTGCCATTGGCCCTGCAAAACCGCTCAGCAATGACCGCCCTTCGAGGGACTCGAAGCCCGGAATGTTTGCTGTCCTGCGGCCTGTACGCTTCGACATCACTACTTCGCCCCCGAGCGGATGCTCCACTTCGTCGACAATCATCGCCTTTGGCCTGGCCTTCTATTAAGAGCTATCGGGGATGGAGAGAACTCGGCGACATTTTGCGAGACTTCCGCGCGCGCTTTTCGCCGACAGCCGCGATAGGTCTCTTTAGAAGGGTCACGAGCCGTTGTGGTCGGTGATCGCATCCGGACCGGCGGCACGCGACTGCCTCCCTCGCATCATCAGGAGAGACTCTCATGTCGCATTCGAAACATGTCTTTCACCAGTTCATTTGCAGCATGCTCGGCAGCTCGCCTCCGCCCAGGCGGCGTCGCATGCGTCAGTTGACGCCGGCGCTCGATGGCCTGGAGGACCGCGTGGTCCTCTCTCATATCGCCGCCGCCGCCGCCGTCCACCATCATCATCACGCTCACCACACGGCGGCCGTGGAAACCAGCACCGCCAGTACCGCCGCGACGGCCGTTACAGCCTCGACTTTGACCAGCACGTCCTCGTCGTCATCGAGCTCCACGCTCCAGACGGCGCGCCAGACGCTCCAGAACGACATCCAGACGATCGAGCTCGCCTCCGACACGACGATCGGCGAGCTGACCGCCATCCACGCCGCGTTCCAGACGCTCTCGAGCGATGGACTGTCGCCGAGCAGCAATAGTGCGCTCTCGAGTTTCGAGAACAGTCTGGTCGAGTCGTATGCCAGCGGCACGACCCTGACCGGCAACGCGACTCTGCTTGCCGAGTTCGAGGCGCTCTACACCACCTCGACGGGCTCGCTCTCGACGCAGGAAACCACGGACCTCACCACCGCGTACAACGCGCTGGCCGCGGCGATCACGTCGTCGAACATCACATCGTCCGACCTCTCAACGATCGACACCGACTACGCCGCCGTCCTGGCCGCGGAGAGCAGCACGAGCACGGCGACGTTCCCCTACTTCACGCTGGTGACCGGCCAGGCGGGTAGACCGCCCGGCGGACCTGGCTTCGGTGGAGGAGGCATGCAGGGCGGCTGCTGATCTTCGGTCACGTCATCCATTCAGCCGCTCGAGATCGGGCGATCGATCAGAACCGGACCCCGATTCCCACATTGGTCACAATGTTCAGGCCATGGCTTTGGGGGCCGAAGGCGACGATCGCGCCGATCTCCATGTTCGGGGTGATCAGGTAATGCAGGGCCGTGTCCACGAAGTGCAATGCGGTGTCTTCACCTTTGCCGTTGGTGATGACCGAGAAGTATTCCACGTGAGTGAAGAGTCGCTCGGAGGGTGTCAGCGGAATCTTGAGCACGGCGGACGGGGCCCACATCACGTACGGATGGCCCTCGTCATTGTCGGTCCCGAACCGGAAGCCCGCATCGAAGTCCCAGCGATTGGGCAGTTGCCAGCCCATGACATAACCGGTGCGGAGCTGGGTCACAGATTGTTGTCCGCCCGTGGGGGTGTGTCCCTGGGCAAGGAACGCGCTGCCCGGCACCCAGCCCGATTGTTTTGTGAGCGCGGCTTTGAACCCATAAAAGATCTGCTGTTCGGCGTTGGCGCCGAAGAAACTGGCGATGTTGCCGGCATCGGGCTTCCGCTCTCGACCGGACTCGTAGTTCCACCCCAGCCGCAGCTCGAACCGATCGCCAATGCCATACCGCATCAACAGCTCGGGGAAGCTGTTCTTGGTCTTCTCTCCGTGCAGATCGACGAACGAGTAGGACGATTCGACGATCAGCCGGTTCGCGCCTGCCGTCATCCGGGCGAATGTGAAGGAGTTGCGGTCGGTCTCGACGAACTCTTGGAGCTCGTCCGGCTTCGATTCGGGTTCTTCGCGATCCTGACTTGTCTCGGTCGATTCCACCGCCGCGGCGAGGCGAGCGGTCGCTTCCGTGAACGGGAGTTCCGTCGATTGCGCGCGAGCCTGAGCTTGGGGCAGCGTGAGGAAGATGGCGACCGTTGCGACCAGGGGCGCGAATAAATGGAATCGGATTCGGCGAGACACCGGCGAGCTCCTACGTGCACGCGGATTGTATCGGTTATTCTGGCCGGGCTTCTGAACGAATTTCATGCCGCGATTTCGAACAAGCGATGAGGAAATCGTCGAAGTGGCCCCAGCCGAAGCCGTGCGCCGATGCGATGGTTCGTTAGGTTGAGGGCGGGTCGTATGGATCTCGCGGGATGGCCTTCCACGGTCGCCACGCCGAGCGTTCGAACTTTCTCTTGACGTACGCATGATACGAGGCGGCGCGCATCGCCAAAACGCGACGCCTCGCGCGCCTTAGTCTCCGCTCTTCGTTTGATTCTGGATTTGGCGGTGCCATGCCACAAACGTATTCCTTGAAGTCCGGGTCCGCACCAACCCGTAGCTCATTTTCCTCTTCATCAGCGTGCTGGTACGCCATCCACTGGCAACGGCGCCAGTGATTGCGCTCGTTCTCCCCACAACAGCGATGCAGCAACAGCCACGACGAGGATCCAGCGGCGGATTGTCATTCGTGGCAGCGTCATCGAAAAGCCTCCGTGCCGGGCCCACCACGCGCAGGCGAACCGGTCATACCATAATGCGGAGATCTGGCAAGCTCTCGTTTCGCAGACTCGCGCTAACGCCACTCACTTTGATTTTGCAGGATTCGTCGGATGCGCACCCGGAGGAGGACCTACGGACTTCACGCGTCGATTCCTGGTTCTGGGGCTCGTCTGAATGTGCGGCATCAACAGTGCGATCAGGACGAGAACAATGGCGGCGCACGTAATCCATTCGGCGAGGGTGAGCCCTACGAGACACGAACCGACGATGACACCCAGTGCCACGACCACGCATGCGGGCAACGGCAGCCACGCAAAGTTGATACCCAAGAGCATCGTGATGAACATCACGTAACTTAGCGAAACCTGCTTCCGAATCCGGATGCGCCGCAGATCTGGCGAGGTGCGAAGTTCAGGTCTCGGATCGTTGGAGTGCCCATGTTGTATCTGGGTAACTTCAGGCCCAAGGTGCCGCTCTAGGGCCGACCCGACGATCCCGCGATCGCCAGAATTCAATTCATAAGTCACGATTGCGTTTCGAAGCTTCAGCCGTAGCGTCGAATTCCGCGGCGTCCAGCTCCAACCGAGGATCGAATGCCACGGTGTAAAGCTCGTTCCGCACACAACGCCTTCCTCGCGAATCTCGAGAAGCATCCTGTTCCAGGCAAACGCGGCAATGGCAATGACGGAAATGAGGGCGAGGATATTTGTCGCCTGATTTACCAGTTCATCTGGATTTGAGAGCCCGCCCTGGGCGGTCAGATAAACGCAAAACGCGGCGTTCGCGACGACTGCTGACCAGGCGCAGATCATCCAGACGGTCTTCCAGCGTTTCACGCGCGGTCGGACGACCCTCACGATCAGCTTGCCGCCAAGCTCTTCGATGTTCCCACGAAGCCCGACCAGATACCAAAGCGCGAACACGAACGCCGGCAGAACGACAAGCTTGGCGATCACGAAAAGGTCGCGAACAACGAGAGAGCCGGCGGTCATGGTCAGGCCTCACGAGCAGGGCCTTGGCGCCTGGATGGGCTTTCGCGCGTCTGGGTCAGCGAGGCATTCGCCCGCTAGCTCAGCGGACACTGGCACAGCCAGTGCCACACCGGAGAAGTCCCGAAATCGTGCAGCCTTATTTTAGCTCGCCTTGATCTGCTTCACCTCATACTTCACCTTGAGATAAAGCGTGAACTGCACGACCGGCTCGATCACCACGGGGTTGAGCACGGAGTCAAAGCCGTTGGCATTCAGACCGCTCCAGAAGAACGTGCGGCTCTTGCGCGCGGTCTGTGTCGTCAATCGATCGCGGTTGGCCGGGATGCCGACATGCTCGGTCTCGAACGCCGTGTACGAGTCGTACATCTCGGTGGGATGATAGACGGCCGACCGTGCGGCGATGACCTGCGCCGGCGGCTCGAGCTTGATGTCCAGCAGCTTCTCGTACCGGCCCGCCTTGCGCTTGATGATGCGGCTGGCTTCCTCCATCAGCTTGTCCTCTATCGCATCCAGATTGGAGACAATGTAATCGACCTTGATCAAGTCGAAGATCTGCCGCGCGACGCTGCAACGACCAGCTTGTCGATCAGCATCTTGTCCTTAAAGTGAATCGAGACGTTCTTCTTCAGCTCGAAGCCGACGAGCTTTTCGCGGGCAATCTCGCCGACCACTTCGAAATCCGTAGATCTTGTTCTGCGCGATGAAATCGACGAACCGCGCAGTTCTCGCCGATCCCTATTCCCTTCAGCTCGTTCGTGAACTGGGTGATCGTTGATTCCATCTTCGCGCTGGCCGCCGTGATGGATTCCCCCTCCTGCGAGATCCCGAAGACCGCGACATATTCATCAGCCGGCACATTCATCAGAACGCTCGCCTCGACGAACGTGGTGGTCGCCGTGGGAGGCAGCTCCTCCTTGGTCACAATGCGCTTGGCGCGTTCATTCTGTTCGGCGCGGGCCTTGCCGCTATTCTGAGCGTAGCCGACATTCCCGCTAACCTGCGACAGCAAGCAGCCGGGAACGCAAGTAGGATCGCCAGGACCCAGACGCTGGACGTTTTCATTTTGCACCCCCGAATTCGCGACGGTGTTGTCATTGTTATCCCGATTGTTAGCATGATGATAGCAGACAGCTCCAGACCGGAGGCTTATCGTGGCAACCGCGTTGGTACGCGATCTTGATGATGCGGTGTATGAACGGCTGAAAGCGCGAGCGGAGGGCAACAACCGCTCGCTGGAGGATGAGTTGCGCGAGATCCTGGTGCTGGCTTCGAAGCAAGTCGACGTGGCCACGGCGAGGGCGGCCGCCGATGCGATGCGCCGGCGGCTTGAGGGCCGATCTCACAGCGAGAGCGGGGAGATCCTGGCTGAGGAACGCCTTCGGTGATGGAAAGCACGAATCGCTACGCGCCTCGGGTGCGTATGAGTCGCGGCGTTCGGCTAGTTCTTTCGCCTCGTGGCGATTCACGCGGAGATGCCGCGCCCGGGCTTCGATCGCTCAATACACCCCGCCCCGCCCGGCAGCATCTTCGATGGATTGCAGCGGCCGTCCGGATTGAATGTCTGGCGGAGAGCGACCATGGCCGCGAGGTCTTCCGGCGAGAAAAGCTTGGGCATGAATTCCATTTTTTCGACGCCGATGCCATGCTCGCCCGTCACGCTGCCGCCCAGCTCAATGCACATGTCCAGGATCTCGTGGCTCGCCACCAGCACGCGCTTCACTTGCTCTTGATCGCGCTCGTCAAAGAGCAAGATCGGGTGAATGTTGCCGTCGCCGGCGTGGAAGACGTTCGCGATGCGGAGGTTGTGGCGCTTGCCGACCTCCACGATATACCGCAAGATCTCCGGCAGCTTGGTGCGCGGCACGACGCCATCCTGGGTGCAATAGGTCGGGCTCAGCCTGCCGATCGCACCGAAAGCCGACTTGCGGCTCTTCCAGATCGCCACGTATTCCGGCTCCTTGCGCATGCGCCAGGTGATGCACTTGCCCACGGTGCCACCATGCTCGTGCACGATCTTCGTGATCGCCTGCGCCTCGCGGTCCATTCCCGCTTCGAGCCCGTCGACCTCGATGATCAGCACGGCCCCCGCTTCGACCGGGAAACCAAAACCAAACGCCTGCTCGACGGCCCGGATCATCAGGTTGTCCAGCATCTCGAGCGCCGCGGGCACGATCCCCGCGGCGATGATTCCGCTGACTGTCTCGGTCGCCTGATCCACCGTTTCAAACACGGCCAGCAGCGTGCGACCGGCCTCGGGATCGCGCGTGAGATTGACGATCACCTTGGTGACGATTCCGAACGTGCCCTCGTTGCCGACGATCAATCCCGTCAGGTCGTAGCCCGGATTGTCTTCGGTCACGCCGCCGGTTTCCACGAGTGTGCCGTCGGGCATGACCAGCGTCGCCCCCTTGATGTGGTTGACCGTCACACCGTACTTGAGCGTGTGCGGGCCACCCGAGTTGGTCGCGACATTGCCGCCAATCGTGCAGGCCCCCTGGCTTGATGGATCAGGCGCATAGTGAAAGCCCATCCCGGCCAGCGAGCGCGTGAGCCAGACGTTGACGACGCCGGACTCGACAATCGCATAGCGGTCGCGAATGTTGAGCTCGAGGATCCGCTTCATCCGTGTCAGGCAGATCATCACGCCGCCGCCGATCGTGAGCGTGCCTCCGGCCAGACTCGTTCCGGCGCCGCGTGGCACGAACGAGATCCCCCGGCGGCTGCACAGCTTCACGACCTCCACCACATGCTCGGTCGAGGTCGGGAAAACCACGACGTCCGGCACGCGCTTCTCGACCATGTAGCCGTCGCATTCATAGACCAGCATCTCATCACGCCGGTGCAGCACGTTCTCGGAGCCGGCGATCGCGATCAGATCAGCGACGACGCCGGGTGAAACCGGGGCCGATTTGATCTCTTCCAGTGCTTGACTCATGCGATTGAGACTCTTGCGGTGCTCACCGAAGGATTGTTTGATCAAGAGTCTACCGGCTTTGCGCCGGCGCGAGCAATGGGCGCATTTCCTGGCCTCGGCGTGCCGGGATGAATCGCTATTCGTGTGGAGAAGAGCCAACGAGCTCCGGATCAAGGGACTTGGGCTTGGTGGCCGGCTGAGCGTAACCAGTCACTTCCGGAACCCGTCCGAGCAATCGGTCGAACGAACGCACAGTGGCTCGGCGAATTAATCCGGCAGCCGACGCGGTTAACGCCACCCAAACCAGCATGGCGACCGCTCCGCCTCCGAGCGAATGACTCGACCAGCAAATCCAGCCTAACGGGATAAGCATGCCAAAAAACGGGCTCATCCAGAGAAAGAGGACATCGTCGGGGCCCGCTCTTGTCGCAGCAATCATGAACGCGGGATAAATGATGGTCACAACGAGATAGGCGGCCACGCTGAAACCGACGGCACGGCCCAGGTGCGGCTGCCAGGTCGCAAACGCCAGCCCCAGACTGGTGAAGAATGCCCCATAGGCCAGCACGAGCGCCGTGGTCAATGCACCGTAGAATACTGCGGCCTCGACGTGCCGATGCGCCACGGCCACGCCGAATGCGATCAAACCAGGTAAGATCGCGATCTTTGGAACCGGACGAAAGGCACCCCACCACTTGCCCAGAACGATGCTCCGCGTCGACAGCGGCGTGCTCAACAGGACGTCAAGGTTGCCGTGGGAACGCTCCTCGGTCAGGAAGGTCGCCGCGCCAACGGCGACCAGCAGCAGCCCGATCGAGACGATGAGCGCACTCGTGCCCGGCGCGATGTCCGTGTTGGCGAAGATCGCCAAGAGTGCGAAAGTCACCGACAGCGTGCCGTAAAGTCGCCAGATGGCCAGTCCCCAGCGCGAGGGCGGGCGATGATAAACTTCCCGCCAGAGCACGGGAGAATTCTCCAGGGAGACGTGCGGCAAGCCGAATCGCTGAAACCAGCGTCCGCGTGCACCGGCGCGTGATGTTCGCCGGCGGGCCGACTTGCTCGACTGCCGAAGCGTGACCTTGCGGACCTGCCATATCGAAAGCAGCGCGAGCGATGCCGAGAGGATCAGGCACCCTCGCCAGGAAGCACAACCGCAGGAATGGCGATGAAGCCCGCGGGTCCCAGTCCACGGCGAACAGGAGCCAGAAGGGGTTGGTCACTTGCAGTGCGCTGGCCCGCGGCGAGAACGATCGGAGCAACTCCGTCCACGCCAGCAGCGCGAGCAGCCAGACCGCGAAAACCGCGTATGTCGCCGTGAGCGCCTCGTGCGGCCGGGTCGCCCAGACCGAGAACGCCAGCGCCAGGCAAACGCCGAGCACCGACACCCCGCAGATCACCGCCGTGCCCGTCAGTATGTCCACCGGATCAACGCCGCCGAGCGAAGTCAGGATGGCGAGCACCGGCAAGCCGCAGGCGATGACACCCAGCACGGTGATCAGCCGCGAGGCCAGCCGGCCCAGGATGATCTCGGCGTCAGACAGGTCGGTGACCATCATGATCAAAATCCCGCCGCGCAACTTGTCCTGGCAAATGGCCCCGGCCGTCACGGCGGGGACGATCGCCAGGGCGAGCATCAGCTCCAGTCCCATGATCGACCGGACCAAACTCGACCCCGCCGCGGCGAGGTCCTGGTACGAAAGGGCTTCAAAGCCCCTGAACCGATTGAGCCAGACCACCATCATCACGGCCAGCACGCCGCCGACCAGCATGGAACGCCCCGCATACACCTGCCAGCGCCGGCTGGTGGTGAGGCAATCGGCGGCGAACACCGGACCTAAACCCCAGCGAGGCGACATGACGAATTCCTCAACAGGGTTTGGCCGATCTCAGCCATTTTAACCCCAGCAGGCCGCCCGAGATCGCGAGAGCGCCGATGACGATCAGCCGGGCAGCTAAGTGAACGTGACCTGGTTCCGGGTGTGCCACGTCGTAGATCGTTGCCAGTACACCCGCAATCATCAAACCGACGAACGCCCCGCGCCAGAACGCCGCGATGTCCCAGCTCAGGCGCCGCTCGAGCCACGCCGCGACCCACCCTACCGACAACGCCAGCACCAAGCTCAACAATGCGACCGTCCAGATTTCGCCGACTCGCAAGTACCCGGCGAGCGACATTCTGTTCATGCCTTCTCCTGAGACTTGCTGGTACCAGCGGACGATGAGGCCCAGGGGATGGATCAAACCCGTCGCGGCGAGATTGGCCAGGACGATGAAAAGAACGATCAGGACGACAATGGCCGTGTAATGAAAGGCTTTGAACGGTCGCTCGAGAATCAGCTTCCGAGCGATCACGAAGTCGAGAGTGCCGACGAGGATCCATATCGCCGGGAAGGTCAGGAAGTCGAAGGGCACGGTGCGCAGGACTGCCAGGCTCACGCCGGCGAGCGCGATGAGGATCATGACCTGGCGGATCGTGAACCGTTTCATGTGAGGTGCCAGGATCCTCGGCGGGCGATGTACCGACCATGCAAACGGCCTGCTAACGTTCAGATCCCTCGAAATCGAGATCAGCGACGTTCGTGAATCCTCTCACGATTGTCATAGGAAAGCGTATTCGGTCACGGCGCGCCGTGCAACGGCAGAGTCGCTCACGCTTTTTCGGGCTAGTCTTCCGTGCCGAAGATCCGATCAATGTCGCGGGCGCCGTGGATGACGCGAACTCGGATGATGCGGTTCATTCCTGATCCCGGAGCTCGGGGCTCCGGACCAGAATTCGTTCCCGCAGGCCTATCCATTCATCGGCGGACATCTCGCCGGTCGGACTCTGCAGCCCTGCCAGCAACTTGGCCTCCAACTCTTGGCGGTCCGCGCGTCGCTGGGCTTCCCGGATCAGCTCCAGCAGGTAGTCGCTGACCGTCCTGTAGCCACCCTTACCGACCTGCTCGTCCACGAAAAGTTTCAACGGTTCGGGCAGCGAGATATTCATGCTCGTCATGTAATGCGACGTCCTCGAGACAGATTATCCTCGAATTGGCGTTTTCTGTGAATTGGTCGCGCCTGGAGCCAGAGATCGGTAGAATAAGCTTTTTGGTCTCTACCCACCGGCACATTCCGCGAGCTCAACCATGGGAGAAAGTCAGCCAGCCGCGAGCGACGAGACGGGCTCGTTGACTCCAGTCGACGTTGTCGACGTTCGGCACCCGCGTTCGCATTCAAACGTGCTCGTCGTCGCGTGCCTGATCTGTCTCGTTACGATCTTCTTGACCGCCGAGGTCGTCGTGCCCAAGAACAAACAAACCGGACGGTGGTCTCTGCCTCTGAACTATGGGATCTGGATCTTTGCCGCGACCATGTCTTACCTGTTTCGATACCTGCCAATCATTCGAATCGATGCGCACGGTGTTGCCGCTCACCGGCGGCAATTTGACATCCGGGCAACGTTGGTCCCCTGGGACGAAATCCTTTCCTGGGATTTTGTCGAAGTTCGCTCGCGATGGAACGAAGCATCAGGTACGATTCCCGTTTTCAAGGACTCGGCTGGAAACGTGTTGTTGACGTACAAGCCCCCTGCGGGTGTCAACATCTCGGTGGAGGTATTGCTCCAAAGCTCCAAGTGTTGTTTCTGGATAAGCGAATTGTGGTTATGTCCGGTGTCGAGGACTGCGGGAAAGCTAGGCGCAGGCGAGTCGCGGTCGAATTGCACGCCCGTCTGAAGAACGCTTAGCCAGACGATAATCTGGTCTCTCCGAAACGAGAACGATGAGCCCCGCAGCAATAGCTCTCGGTCCTTGTCGACAAACGGGAGTCTGCGGATGACAGTTGGCATTGCCGGATCGTCCACCGTCGGACTTCAGAACAAGTCGGGCGAAGCATGGACTTGATCGGTTTCTAATAAGCTGTCGTCGTCGATCTTTCGTATGAATATCTCTCGTCGACCGACGCCTCGTCTCAACCACTCATTGAAGAGGTCGTCCTTAGACGTGCCGAATCCAAGAAGCTCACCTCCTCGGTACGCGACCCACTCGCCGCGATGGCACTCAAATAGTTGGGGCATCGCTCGACGAAACGTGGCAATCGCTTCGGCGATGCGGATGCCGCACTCATCGGTTCCTGCGGGGGGGGGGTGGAGACTTCGGGAACTTGCCTTATGGTCGCGTATTCGCCCCGCGCTGTTGGTTCGGAACCCATATTCGTTTGGATCCTAGCGGTTCGGGCAGCGAGATATTCATCCTCGCCATGTGACACAACCTCCTTGACAGATTATAGCCGGAGTTGCGCTTCCGTGTCGCGTGGGAACACGCCTCATCCAGAATCACTTCGCTCTGGCCTCGGGTTTCTCATCGGAAACAGTTTCAGCACTCCCATCGTCAAGCTCTTCGGAGCCGTCGCTGGGAAGACGATCGAGATACGTCCCGACCAGGGCTTCTTCGGAAGCGGGGGGCTTGCCGTGCTCGCGCTTGTACAGCTCGTCGGCGAGCGTCACGACGAGTGCGCGGTGTTCGCGCCGCTCGGTCGTGCGAATCGCGGGCCAGGGCCAGAAGTGGAGCAACACTTTTGCGTCTTTTGTTCCCACGAACCACTTCGCCAGACTCTCCGGTGTCAACTTGCGGGCAATAGCCGGCGATTTCGGATCAACCGGATAGAAATACACAGCCGTATTCCGGTTCGCCCCTCGAAACGAGGCGCGCACCGCCGGCTTTTGCAACTGCGGATCACTGTTCTCGGCGTGGGAGAGCCAGTTTGCAAACGCCAGCCGCAGCACGCGGCGACTGCGCTCGGGCTCATTCCAGAAGTAGCGTTTCGCGGAGTAGGGAATCCACGCCAAGTTGGGCGGGAGGTCCTCGCCAAAGACCTTGACGTTCTGGGCCTCCGGCGTGCCCCAGTATACGCGTCCCCATTCCTTGTCGATTTCGTGCATTTGCTCCAGATAATCAATCTTGAGCGAAAACGCATCCCATTCCGCACTTGGCTCACCGGCAAGAATATCAGCGAGTGCTTTGCGCAAGAGCGGCACACTCGTGCGCGGGTTCGCGGCCCAGGTCGCGATCTGCGGGCGTAGACCGCTGCAATTCCGGTCGGCGAGGAAACGCTGAAAGACCGAGCCTCGCCGCATCACATGAAGCTTGATGCGGAACAGCGAACGATACCAGATCCACGCGCCCTCCATATCTCCTTGTTCTTCCAGGCGCGATGCTTCGAGTAGAACCAGCCAGGCGAACTCCCCGACGAAGTAGTAATAGTAGATCTCGCGGTCGAATCCGGGATGTGGAATGCCGTCTTTTCGTTCCGACGCGGCCCGGAAAACTTTGAGCAAGTCGCGATTCGCCGTCACCCAGTCGCGGAGCTCAGGGGCCGCCTTGGACCAGCCGATTGAGGGCCCGCGCCGCAGGACCGCACTCGGCAAACCCGGAAAGCGCGTGAGCTTCTCCTGAGCTTGGCGGAGCAAAACGATGGCATCGTCTTCCTCAGGAATTTGAAACGAACGGAACTCGGCGACACCAAACGGATCGCCGACATTCGGCAGCCCGATCAAGCTCGCCCCGCGCCAGGCCTCGAGTGCTCCGGCCATGAATAGAAGGCCGAGCACGAGGAACAACATCAAGCGCAAGAACTGGCGGCTCCGCCGCGCCAGATATTTGCGCAGCCGAGATCGCGATGACGTCGCGGGAGACTGCGAAGGCTGATCGATTGCTTCAGTTGTCGACATGCGAGTCTCTCACTGTCGGAGCCTTTCCGTCGTCGAGCTCCGCCGAGTCGTCGCTCGGCAGCTTATCGAGGTAATGCCCCACCAGAGCTTCCTCGGAAGGGGGCGGTGATCCTTGTTCGCGCTCGAAAAGCTCGCTTGCCAGCAGCACGACCAGGTTGCGGTATTCGCGTCGCTCGGATCCGCGAATCGACGGCCAGGGCCAGGCAAGAAGCAGCAGTTTTGCGTCGAGGGTGCCGACGAGCCACTTCGCCAGCTCGTGCGGCGGCACTTTGCGGGCAGCGGCCGGCGCGTCGACCGGCAGTGGATAGAAGCTCGCTGCTCCCTGCTGCCTGGCAACCTGAAATGTCGCCCGAACCGCCGGCTTCTGCCGGAGGAGGTCGCGATCGCCGGCGTGCGAGATCCAATTGGCGAAAGCGAGTTGCAGCACGCGCCGGCTGCGCTCGGGTTCGTTCCGGAAGTAGCGCCGTGCTGCGTAGGCTGGCCATGTCATGTTCGGCGGAAGCCGTTCGCCAAAGATGCTCACTTGCTGATCTTCCCCGGAACCTTGCTGTACGAAGCCCCATTCACGGTCGAGCTCGCGCGAGAGGACAAGGAAATCGACTTTGAGTGAAAACGAATCCCCTTCGGGCTTGATCTCCAGTGCCTTGCACATCCGCGAGTGCGCGGCGGAGCAGCGCCGTGCCGGTGCGGCGGTCGGCCGCCCAGGCCGCGACTCGGGCTTGCAGTCCGGCACAGTACCTCGCGGCGGTTGCCCGCTGAAACATCGATCCGCGCCGGATCAAGTGGTTCCGCATGCGAAAAACCGCAAGATACCAGCTCCACGCCCCCGCCATGTCGCCGAGCTCTTCCAGCCGCGATGTCTCCAGTCGGATCAACTGGACGACAAACAGTCCGAGTTTCATCTCGTCATCACCGTCGTCACTGCCGGGATCCGGAACCGCGATTCCGTCCGGGCGCTCGGATGCAGCGCGGAACATCGCAAGGACTTCGCGGTTCGCGTCGACCCACTCGCGCAGCTTCGGGCGCCGACTTGGACCACGCCATCAGGCCGAGTTTTCTGACTTCGAGCGGGAGACGCGGAAAGTCGGTCAGTTTCTGCTGCGCCCTGCGCAAGAGAACGAATGCATCGTTCTCGGGCGGGACCCGAAAGGCGCGAAACTGCGCGATGTCAAAGGGGTCGCCGATATCCGGAAGCCCGATCAAGCTCGCCCCGCGCCAGGCTTCGAGTAAACCGGCCATGAACAGAAGAGCGATCACGAAGGTCAACATCAAGCGGAGGAACTGCCGGCTCCGCCGGGCCAGATACCCGCGCAAACGCGATCGCCAGGTTGGGACGGACGGCTTCAATTTCTGATCGATCACGTCACAATTCAACATGGCCCCACCAAGCAGCGTTCGCGATAAGTTCGATACGCGCCGCTGGGGCCATTGTACCTGCAAATCCCGTCTATGCTACAAGTGTCAGACCAGGATCGTTTTCCCGGGCGAAACTTGTGTTTGATGTCGATCTTCTCTTCACGTCCGTTCCCACGCCGATCAGGAAAGCGGGGTCGACCGACCCATTCGAGTCCGGTCTGGCGCTCGGAGACGCGTCGATGCACCACGTCGGACCAAGGTGTTTGAACCCTTCGGTATCGATTTGGGCAAGACCACGTTCTTCCAGTTCAGGATCGCGTGGTAATTGCTTCCGGGTATGCCCGTGTCCGTGCCGTCAAGCCGGAGACCCTGCGAGTCCGTCAGCCCGTGGGGACCAGCGCCGATAACCGTGAGCTTGTAGTTGTGGTGGAGGTTCACCCGCCGGGCTGGATGCAGAGTCACGGTCTGCGTCGTCGGGTCGTAGACCGCCGACCGGATCCGGTCGCGACGGCCACCTGGGCCAATGATGACATAATTGTTCACGTTCTGGGCCGCAGTCGGATCGAGCGCCTGATCGAAATCGAGCACCAGTGTGGTTGGTTCCCAGTGGATTCCAAAACGCAAAACCTGCGTAACTTGCGGGCCATCGGTCGCGGTAGTGATGACACCGGAGGTGACGGTTGCCGTGGCGGTGGCGACGATCGATCCGTTACTCAGCGATTTCACTTGAATTGTAACCGTGCCCTGCCCGATCGCGGCTAGATTCGTCTGGAGCAGGATCGTGGCGGTGGAAAGGCCAGGGATGCGGAAGAGAGGAACGGACTGTGTGGGAAGTCCGTCCAGACCGACCAGGTTGGCGGTGATCGGGCCGCTCGCGCTCACGATGAAGGCTGTGTAGAGATCCTCGGTGTTGCCGGTATTGTTGACGACCAGAGTGAAAGTCGCGTTTCCGGGGGTGGCGAGATTCTCGGAGGATGGTGAGATGCCGCCGAAACGCTCTGGGTCGTGGGAACTACAAAACTGGCGGCCGCTTCACCCATGACGGCGTTATTGCCTTGCGAGACGGCCCTCGCGGTCAAGTCGAGGCTTCCCGCCACCGCGAAGCTCGCCGATCCCGTGGTGATCGGAACGACCAGGGACTGCGCCCGGGGCGAGAGCAACCTGGTTCGTCGCGAGGCTCGCGACCAGCGCGCCGGGACCGATGAGGGACAGGTTGTAGGTATCCGACACGCTTCCGGTGTTGGTGACGGTCAACTGGAATCCGCTCCCAGTCGCCCCGGACGGCGGGTTGAGCGACACGACGACTCCCTGGGACGTCACCTGGAGCGTCTCCGTCGCCGAATCGCTCGCGGTGGAGTTGGTCGTCGAGCCCACGCTGATCGTGAACGGATAATCCGCTGCGCCGGTTCCTTGGCCCGGCTCCAGGGTCAGGGTCACGTCACGGAAGTTGCTCACTCCAGGCGGGACTTCCACGGTGGTTTGTCCGAGAGACGCAGCGATCGACGCGGGCAGCCCGCTCGTCGCGAGCGTGAATTCGTCTTCCGCGCTTCCCGTGTTGGTGACCTGGATGACATAGGAGGCGGTTGTGCCGGGACCCGCGACGCCCTGTGAGGAAACAACCGTTACCACCACGCCATGCGACTGCGTGTCGGGAGCCACGGGCTGTCCCTGAAGAATGAGGTCGCCCAGCACCGAGGCCGAGGCGCCGTTAACGCCACTCGCCAGAACGGTGAACCCTTCGTCACCCGGAACCGCGGCCGAGTTTGATGTGAGCGTCAGTGGCACGTTCGCCGATCCGTTCGCCGGGATCGTGATCGAAGAGGCCATGTCTACCCACTCGGTCGGAATACCCTGCACCGAGAGGGTGTACGTCACGGGACTGGCTGAGGGATTGGTGAGGTTGACGGTATAAGCCGCCGGCGCTCCTGCGCAACAGTCTGCATCGTCGGGCTGAGACCGATGATCTGGTCACCCACAACGTACTGATCGGGAAGGGTCAACGTGGCGGATGTGCCCTGGCTGGTAAAAGCCACCGATGCGGCCTGCGCAACGGGAAGCGACTGGCCAGGCTGCAAGCCGGTGACGGTCTCGCCGAACTGGATCGCCTCGCTTGCTCCGGAAAGCGTCAGGTCCCAGGTGAGCCGTTCGGACGTGGTGCCCGTCGTGATGTTTGTCGGGGCGATGCTGAAGCTATTCGGGTCGACTGCCACGCCGTTGTTCGTGGGGACCGTGATCGTGGCAGTCACTGGTACCGTTTGCGATGTGCCGATGTTAAAGATGGTAAGATTCGAGCCGTCCGTCACCAGCAACTGGTTCGCGGTGACAGCGAAATTATCCAGGTAATCAGGGACCGTGTTCGGGACTGCGATCGGAGTGACAGTGACATTCGCCGGGTCACTCGCGTCGAACACCAGCAATTGGGGCGAACCCCCGGCACCTGCCGTACCCGTGGTGACATACAGGCCATTTCCCAGACTGGCGACGGAGCCCATGCCGACCGACGGAGTACTCAAAGTCTGCGTGGACACGATTGTGGGGCTTTGCGGGTTGGTCAGGTCAAGCGTGGCCACGACGACGTCGCCTCCGAGCCCCGAATAGGCGGTCTGGAACGTCTCCGACGAGCCAATCACGAATGCCTGGTTTCCCTGGACTGAGATGCCGGTCACCACGCCCATGCCGGGGATCGCCAGCTTCTCGAGTACCGTGGGACTTGCGGGATTGCTCGTGTCGACCACCATCACGAGTCCCTGGACGTCCGACCCGACATCGGTGCCGCTGGCGGTCGTGGTTCCGACCAGCAAAACGTTGTTGGTGGCGGGGGCGAGTTGCCAGAAGTTGGATGTTCCCTCGTTTGAGAAGTAATCCGAGGAGTTGGGTGGATCGTTGTAGATCACTCCATCGACCGTGGGTGACGCGGGGTTGGTGATGTCGATGTCGAAGCTTTCCCCGTACTGTTCAAAAATTTCGCCGCTCGATGTGAAGAAACGAGAATGATGCGCGGTCGTGTAGACATGCCCGTTGGAAATCGTGAATCCCTGAAGGTCGTAATCATCAGTGGCCGATTGATACGCGATCGGGGTCTGGCCCAGAAGGGTTGGAGTGGTGGGATTGGACAGCGAGTAGATAAAAAGATTCGATGGTGCGCCGCCGGACTGCTGTGCGAGGACGACCAGTTCGTTGTTGTAGACCTGGAGGGCGATAACCGACTGCGCCGTCGAGATCGCCGGTGCCGAACGTTGAGAGGACGTTGGGCTGCGCGGGGTTCGAGATGTCCACGATGTCGATCCCGCTGCCTGAGCCAACGTAAGAATCCGTACCGAGGACTGCCACACCGGTTACACCAGCGACCGGGGTCGTGCTGACCACACTGAGCGGCGTGCCGCCCAGCGTGCTCTGGCTATTGATCTGCAAGGTCGTCGTCACGGTGCCGGTTCCGGCCGGGAGCGTGGCCGGGGTCGTGACCAGGGTTGCGGTTACCGGGGTGCCGATCTCGAGCGTCCCGGTGCCGGTCGCGCCTGCGATCGCGTTGCCGGAAGCATCGGTTACCGTCACGTTGATCGTGTCGTCACCGATCGCGAAACCAGTCGTGTCGAGGTTGCCAAGGTCGACGTTCGTGAGCGTGGTGAGAACCTGAAGCGTTGTGGTGACGGGTGCCGATGTGAAGAGAACATTTCCCGATGGGTCTGTTACCGTAAACGAGACCATGGCCTGTTGTTGCTCGTTGACGGCGTTCAGAATCTCCGCCGAGACGTCGACCTGGCCTCCCGGCTGCGTGAACGTCGGGCTGGGCGTGACCGACGCGACCTGAACGAGTGCAGCGCGAGAAATCAATGAGCCTGTGGTCGACTCGGCGAGCTCGGTCGCCCCGTCGACCGTCGCGGTGACCTGGAAGCTGAACGGCAAGAGACTTGTTGTCGAGGAATTCGTCAGCGTGACGGTGACTTGCGGCACGCCGACAGTCCCCACGGTGTTCTGGCCGGGCTCGAGCGTGAGCGAGGGCTGCGAGAACGAGGCGGTGACACCGGTGGGCAGGCCGGTAATGCTCAGGTCGTAGGTCGTTGCCTGTGAGCCCGTGTTCTGCAAGTTGATCTGGAAGGTCGCGGGCGACAGGGGCGCTTCGACCTGGCTGTTCACCACGAGGGATAGCGTGAAATTGTGCGCGGCTTCATCGGTCAGAATCGAGTCGAGCGAGTCCAGCGACGCACCGAGCGTGTTGGCCGCCGCGAGCAGTTCGGTAGGCGTCGTCGCACTTGCGATCGCGGCCCGAGCCGAAGCGAACTGCGGGAGCAAGGAAGTGAGGAAAGCATCGGCGCCGAGCAGGCCGGTCACCGCGTCCAAGCTGGCAAGCGTCTGGCTTTCGGCGACCGGATCGGTCGGGTTCTGAACCAGACTGGTGAGCGCCGTACTGAGATCATCGAGCTGGGCGGCCAGCGCGGTGTTTCCAAACTGAGTGGCCGTCGATGCGGCGTCGGCGATCGCACTGGCGCCGGGAACCTCGACCGCGACGGGGATGGTGAGCGTTTGTGTCAGCGGCGAGCCGGAAGGACCGAAGGTCGCGGTCACCGTGGCGACAAGCTGGCTATTGAGCGGTGTCGACTCGGCCGGTGTGAGGGTGACCGTCTCCGTGGTCGACTGACCTGGTTGCAACGAGACGGGGCTCAGGCCGCTCAGGGCCAGTCCCGAGGATAGGGCCGATGTCAGCGTCACGTTCGACTCGGTCACGTTGCCGGCATTGGTGATCGTCAACGTGTCGGTGACCGGTGTCCCGGGAATGGCATTGAGCGACGTCGTGCTGCCGGTGACGGTCACGGCATCAATGGAAGGAACGCTGAACGACTCGGTGGCCGAAGCGGTGTTGCTGGTATTTGTTGCGCTGGTTGCGGTGACGTCGAACGACACATTCGTGCCCGGCGCCGGGAGCGTGCCCGAGGGTTCGAGAACAAGCCCGACTTCGGCCGTCGCGCCGGGCTGGACGTCGATCTGCGAGACGCTGGTCAGCGCCGTGAAGCCGGCCGGCACATTGGTGACGCTTAAATTGTACTGGTCTTCAGTCGTCCCCTCGTTCTCGATGCCGACGCGAAACACCGTGGGAAGCTCCGCGCCGCCTGAGGGGAGAGTAAAGAGCGGGTCGGTGGCGATGCCCACGGCGAGGGAACCGGGGCCGGAGAGACTTGCCAGGGCCGGGTCGGGCGGGGGCGACACCAGGAAATCAGGGAGGGGCGGATCAATCAGGGTGGCGAGGCTACCCACAGCTAGACCGCCCCCCAACCCAAGCAAGATTGCGCTCCCAATGAAAAACTCAGGTGCAAAGGTAACTGCAAACGCAAGAATGGCGAAGCCTGCCGCGAATCCTCCACCGATGACCGCGGCGTGTCTCAGTGCCTTCTTGAACGCCGCCGGGCTGGAATATGATCCGATATCAAGCTTCTGAATGTTGTAGAATGCAAAGCCCGTCACCACCGCGGTGGAACCGGCGACCGCAGCATATTCGACGAGCCCCTGGTTCCCTCCGTCCTGGGTCACGCCGATGGTTTGCCCTGTGGTCGGGTCGATCTCGTACCATGCGACGGTGGCGGCGCCATTGACCAGCACGCTCTGGCTCGGCACGATCACGAGCTGACCCGCGTCGACTTCCGTCGTGATCCGGGCCTTGGCGTCGGCCGAGATCGAGAGCGAGCCAAGCACCGACAGGTTCGCCATGGTGATGCTGACGAGCGCGATCCCCTGCGTCCGCCTGCTCGAGGATACTCGTCGAGTTGACTGGCGTCGGCTGAGTGCTTCCGGGCGCCGCGTTGAGTGTCAGGACCTCGGCCTCGGCCACGTTCTCGAAGATGCCGTAGGCCAGGTTGAACGCGACGATCGCGGCGGTGTTCTGGCCGGGAAAGGCGATTGCCCGGATCGCATCGTTCCGCAGATCGATTGCGAACGTGAGCGTCGGCGTGGTCGAACCGGCCGGGGTTGTGACCACGCCCGATGAGATCAACACGCGAGGGCGGACATAATATGCCGTGATGAGTCCTGCCGATTCCAGACCCAGAAGCGAGATGTTCGAGGCGAAGAAGAAATCGTCGGCATTCAGCTCGGTTGTCAGCATGACATCGCGTTGTTCGAGGGCTTCTTCGCCCGGATCGACGTTCCCCGCCGCCTGATCGGCTGAGATCTGCTGTTGAACCTCAGTCAGCTCGTTGATCACCGTGCCGGCAGCGGTTGTCGCCACCGGGCCGGGCTGAACGTTGACCGTCCAGACAGACAGCGGCGAGACGCTCGGTCCGCCCGCGGGATTGATCGAAGTGGAAGAAGTCCCTCCATTCTGTCGCGCCGCGTAGCCGATCGCGTCATAGAGTGTTCGCTCGTACGACTGGGTCGGACCCTGCGGCCCGCTTTGATTGATGGTCAGGAAGAGCCCCGTCAGCACCTCGCTGCCAAAAGGAAGCGTCGTGAGCACCTCCTGATAGGAAGTGCCGCGAATCAGGTCCGACTGGGTCGAGGGGTAGGCGTCGTCGTTCTGAGCGATGAACGGCGAATAGGTATTTGTCGTGGTCGAGGCGATCAGGGCCGAGACGGTGTTTGTGCTGACGAAGTTGCCGATCGAGAGCGGCCGTCCCACGAGGTCCACGTCATTGAAGGTCTGGTCCAGAACGGTCGTGTCGGACTGCCCTGACTGTCCAAAAAGGCTGCTGGCGGTGTTGGTGATCTCGGCGACGAGCTGGATTTCGGTCGTTTCGCGGAGGTCGTCGGGAACCTCGGCAAAGGTCGTGGACGCCGTCGTGAACGACTGGCCGACCGTGGCGCCCGCGATCAAGGGATCGGCGTCCTGCATGCCGCTGCCCGAGTTGAACTGGAACCAGTAGTGATTCTCCGTTTCAGACAGGAGCTCGGGGTCATTGGCGGGATCGGAGAGCGTGGCACCAGCCGGAATGAGTCCGGAAATGCGATCGGGCTCCGGAAACATCGAAAGGATGAGCGATTGTGCCTGACTCTGCAACAGCGTCCCCCCGACATACTGGGCCGGTATGCCCGAGGCGCGCATCAAGGCGATGCCCAAGCTGGCGACGTCGAGCGAGTTGCCGGCGTCGGCCCAGAGCGTACCTCGCGCCCGACGAACCGACCCAATGTACGAGTTAAAACCGATCTGTGTGTGCAAAAAGTCGAAGATCTGGGTCGGGTCGTAATTGAGCTCCGCCGCTTCCTGCTGGATGAACGGGTCAGTAGTGTTGGCGTCGGGCGTGGAGGCCAGCAAGCCCGATTCAACGTTGCCGGGACTGAGCACGGCCGCGGGAGTTGTCGTCGAAACCGAGGCCCCATCGAGCGTGGCGACGACTTGTGCGCCGGTATCGAGCTGCGTGGTCGTGGGCCCGGGCAGGTTGACCGTCAGCGTGACGCTCGATCGCTCAAGACCCTGAATCGTGCCCAGGTTCCACGCCAGGTTCTGCCCGCTCTGGACTGCCGATTGCGAGTCACTGGCGATCGTCACGCCCGGGCCGAGTGTGGTCGTCAGCGAGACTCCGGTCTCCGGGTCCGACTGCTCGTTGTAGACCGTGTATGTAATCGCGACTTGATTACTTTGAACCTCACCAACGAAATACGAAGGCAACGCAGCACTCGTCGATGACGCTGGCTGCGGAACAGTGAGCGTTCGGCCCAATACGATCGCCGACGGAAGGCCCGAGTCCAGCATCACGCGTTCTTCCAGCCGCTCGAAGGTCATTCGATGGAGCCGCCTCAACATCGCCTCGCGATTCCGTACGCGCTTTGTCGAAGCTCGATATACCATCTCGGTATTCTCCAGCGGAACGGCATGTCGTCGTGCACACGCGGTCAGCAGTCCCGCTAATGTTCAGAATAAGAATGTTCACAGAGAGATCGCGGGGTAAGCCCATTTCATTTCATGCAAGCCGTCCATTTTTCCAAGACTCGGCCATTTTCCGCAACAAAAAAATTTATTGATGGTTGAGCGATTGCTTGTGACCGTGCTTACAGTTTGAGCGGTCGCGGCCGCTTGATGTCGTGGACGGCAGAACGGGTGCGACAGCATGAAACCGAGACAGAGGTGCCACATCGGAACGCCTTCGCGACTTGGTGGAGGTGTGCACCATTGGTCTGGAGCCGTTGGTCCGTCAGCTTGGGGTGCAACCGCGTGTGGTCGCTTCGACGCATCGCTGGCCTCGTCGTCGCCGGAAGCGGTGGCGGCGTGTCGTACGCGTGGCGTGCGCTCGGGTGGACCGCCACACGCACCTGGTGCGCATGCAAGGAAGACCTTCGGCCAGAATCGTGCGCTTCAAGAAATCGATATGTTGAAGAGCCTGTGAACAAGCGCAGGTTTGGTCGGCTTTGCCGCCTGGAAGGGGTGTGGGCGGGCGGGTGACAACGGTTCTGGTTGGCGTCGATCGTGGGTTTGACCGGTCAAGGACGCCTGCAATAAGATGGCGACGTTGCACTTTCGTGTCTTTTCCGAGTCCCGGCGTGACGTGTTACCTGACCTGGGTCGCCCTGGCGATTTTTTCGATTGGGGCGGAGCCCGCCTGGCGCAAGCTCAATCACAGAAGCCCCAACAGGGCGCGAAACCGGCGCTCCCCCGCGATCGCGCGCTGATCGTCGTTGGCCTGCCGGGCGACGATGACCACTCGGCGAGTTTTCTCGAGCTCGCTGCGCACGTACCGTCAGTGGCTGGTTGGTCCGCTCGGTTTTCCCGAGGCGGACGTGCGCACGTCCTGTTCGGCGCGGCCGGCGAGCCGAGCATCAAGGCTGGCGCCGCCACGCGGGAAGCCATCGCCGCTGAGACTGCCAGCGTTCGCGCAGCCCTTACGCCCGAAAGCCGTCTGTGGGTGATTTTCCTGGGCCACGCCAACGATCGCGGCGGGCACATGTTTCTGCACCTGCCGGGGCCCGACCTCCGCGACGATGATCTCGCGAAACTCTTCGCGGACGTCACCTGCCGCGAGCAGGTGTTCTGGATCACCACATCCGGTTCCGGCGGGTTTCTCGCCCCACTCTCGGCCAAGGGACGGATCGTCATCACCGCGACGACGGCCGACCAGGAATTCAACGACACCGAGTTTCCGCACGCACTCGGGGAAGTCTGCCGGAAGTCCGCCGCGGATCTCGACCTGGACAAGGATGGAAAGGTCTCGATCTGGGACGTTTTTCTCCAGCTCGGGAAGCTTGTCGAAGCGCGGTTCGCCGCCGATGAACGTACGCCCACCGAACACGCGCTGCTCGACGACAACGGCGATCAAGCCGGCACCGAGCGGCCCGATGGCGGAGAAGCAAAGGGCGAACCAAAACCAGAAGCCGCACCAAAATCTCGCGTCGCCGACGGCGAACTAGCCAGAAAGACGTTCTTGCCGCTGCCGGCTCAGTAGAGTTTTCGCACAGCTCCACAACGAATCGCTTCCATTCCCATTCTGGAAGGCAACCGAGGTAGTCTGCACCATGGCGAGCTTAGTCAACAGGCGGTGGAACCAAACGACGAAGACGTCAAGGCCGTGGGCCAGTTGCGCAAGGCCCGCGAGAAGCTGCGGCACGAGATCGGCAGGGTGGTCGTGGGCCAGGGGCCCGTCCTCGATCATTTGCTGGCCGCCCTGCTCTGCCGCGGGCATGCGCTCATGGTGGGCGTGCCCGGACTGGGAAAGACCCTCATGGCCAAGACCATCGCACAGACGCTGCAGATGAGCTTCAATCGGATTCAATTCACACCCGACCTCATGCCCTCGGATATCATCGGCACCGATGTGATCGAGGAAGACCCGCAGACTGGCCGGCGCCGCCTGGAATTCATCGAAGGACCGCTCTTCACCCATTTTCTGCTCGCCGACGAGATCAATCGTGCCCCGCCCAAAACGCAGTCCGCCCTGTTACAGGCCATGCAAGAGCAGGAAGTCTCCGTCGGCAGGCGCAGCTACCGCCTGGAATCGCCGTTCTTTGTCATCGCCACCCAGAACCCGATCGAGCAGGAGGGCACCTACCCGCTGCCCGAAGCCCAGCTCGACCGGTTCATGTTCAACTTGCTCGTGGACTACCCGAGCCCCGACGAGGAAGTCTTGATCGTCAAGAACACCACGGCCAACCTCGGGCCGGAGGTCGCTGCGGTGCTCGACGCGGCCGAGGTCGTGCGGCTTCAGCAAGTCGTGCGCGGGATGCCGGTCGCCGACGCGGTGGTGCGGTACGCGGTCGATCTGTCGATCGCCACTCGCCCGCCGCGCGGGCCCACGAACGATGCTCGCATCCAGAAGTTCCTCACTTACGGCGCCAGCCCGCGGGCCTCGCAGTACCTGATCTTGGCGCCAAGGCCATGGCCGTCCTCTCCGGCCGGTTCCACGTCGACTTCGCCGACGTGCGCGCGGTCGCCCTGCCCGTGCTGCGCCATCGCCTCGTGCTCAATTTCCACGCCCGCGCCGAGGGAATCGGCGCCGATGACCTGGTCCGCAGATTGATCGAAATCGTCCCGACCGGCTGAGCTCTAAACAGGACGCGTGAATGAAGAGCGCCCCCAAGAGCCGTTCACCGCAGACCTCCGGAGACTGGGTCTCCAAGCTCAGGCGGCTCAGAAAAAGCACCGGCGAGGATTCGCAAAGCCGCATTCGCCGCGCGGATCTGATGCATCAGTACCTCGATCCCGTCGTGCTCGCCAAGATCGACGACCTGGAGCTGATTTCGCGCACCGTGGTCGAAGGCTTCTTGCACGGGCTTCACCGCAGCCCTTACGTCGGGTTCTCGGTCGAATTCGCCTCGCATCGCGAGTATCTGCCGGGTGACGATCTCAGGCATTTGAACTGGAAACTCTACGCGCGCAATGACAAGCTCTACGTCAAGCAGTACGACGCGGAGACGAACCTCGACTGCCATCTCGTGGTTGATGTCAGTGCGTCGATGGAGACAGCCAGCGCGGGCGTCTCGAAGAGGCGCTACGCCACGATGCTTGCGGGTGCAATTGCACACCTGGCGTTGAGCCAGCACGATGCCGTGGGGCTGACCCTCTTCGCCGAGCAAGTCCTGGCCCACTTGAAGCCCAAGGCCAAATCCAAGCAGCTTGAAGACGTGATCACCGCGCTCGCCGGCTCAACAAGCAAGAGTACGGCCCCGTCGGCGACCGTGCTGCACGAAGTCGCCGAACTCATGCCCCGGCGCGGGCTGGTAGTGCTCATCAGTGACCTGTTCTTCCCGACCGAGTCCGTCTTTTCGGGTCTGGATCATCTGCTCTTTCACGGTCACGACCTGATCGTTTTTCACGTGCTCGACCCGCTCGAGCGCCGATTGTCCGTGGGCGGCCAGGTTCGCTTCCATGACCTCGAAACCGGCGAAGAGCTCATCACGCAAACCGACGAGATACGTCCTCTCTATGAGAAGGCGCTCCTCGACTGGCAGCGCGAGCTGGACGACGGATTGCGCGGCCGATCGGTCGACCGTGTTCTCGTTACGACCGACCAACCGCTCGAGCACGTGCTCTTTGACTATTTGACGCGACGATCGCAACTCTTCTGACGGTGACCTCAAAAGTGGCCGGTCTGGGCTTCATTCACCTGGGGTTTCTCGCCGCCGCGGCCGCCGTGGCCGTTCCGATCTTGATCCATCTTCTCTTTCGGCCGCGGGCGAGGAAAGTGGAGATCGGATCGCTCTGGTTCCTGCGACTGGTCATGCGCGATTCCGCCCGGCGCCGCAAGGTTCGCCGATGGGTCCTGCTGGCCCTCCGGGCGCTCGGCGTGCTTCTGCTGGCACTTCTGTTCTCCCGGCCCTATCGAACGGATGCGGCGGCCCGCGGCTCCGAGCGAGAAGTCATTCTCTTGATTGATCGCTCGGCGAGCATGGGCTCAAGCGGTCAAGCTTCGCCGTTTGCGAAAGCGCAGCAAGAAGCCGACGCGATCCTCAAGGACTTACCGCCGGGCACCACCGCGCACCTGGCTTATTTCGACGCGGAAGGCGCCGAGCCGGAGCGAGACGCCCGCGTTGACACGGCCCTGGCTCCGCGGCCGGCCGGCACTGATTTTGGCAAAGCACTGGCCTGGGCACGCGACGTGGTGATCGGGTCTGCGCCGCCAGAACCGCGAAGTCTATCTGTGGACCGATCTTCAGCGCTCGGGCATACGTTCGCGGCTCGAGCCGTCTTTCCCAACGGCCGGCGTCCGAATCGAGCTCACCGACGTCGGACGGCCGATCACGCGCAATCTTGCCGTCGATCTCGTGCAAGCCGAGCAGACCGACCTCCGCAAAGGCAAGCCCGTGCGCGTCACCGCCCGGATCTTCAATGCCGGGTTCTTCCCGGCCCGCGACGTGCCGGTCAGGCTGGATCTGGACGGAACGCGCCCGATCGAGCAGACCGTCACCATCGAGGGACGTACCAGGGCGCTCGTCTCGTTCGACGCACCGATCACCGAACCAAAGCTTTATTCAGGATTTGTCGAGATCACGGGCGGTGACGACCTTCCCTTCGACGATCGGCGCTATATCGCCTTCGAGACGCGACTACCGGAACGCGTCCTGCTTGTCGACGGCGAACCCGGCCCATCGGTCTTCGGCAACGAAACCTATTACCTCGAGACGGCTCTGCGGCTGGGACTCCCCGGCGATGCGGCGAAGGAAGCCCCCCCTACTCCCTACGAAACCGTTCACCTCGAAGCCGCGGGCCCGGCATTTGCGCTCCCCGAGCTCTCGGGATACCGAATTGTCGCATTATGCAACGTCGCCGCCATGTCCCGGGAAAACGCCGCAGTATTGTCCCGCTTCGTCGAGGCGGGCGGAAGCCTGGTCATCTTCCCGGGCGACCGCGCACGCGACGGCGCATACGCGACCTTGCTCGACGAAAAGCTGTCGCCCGGCCAGATCGGCGATCCAGCCGAGCAAGGCCCCTACCGGATCGTGGACTGGACGAAGGATCACGCAATCCTTGCTCCCTTCGCCGACCCGCTGCATGGCGATCTACGGACGTTGCGATTTCTCAAGATCGCCCGCATTTCGCCCGCGCCGGAGGCCCGGGTGCTCGCCTCGGCCCAGGGAGGCCTGCCGATCCTCCTCGAACGCACCAAGGGCCGTGGGCGCTGCTTGCTCTTTGCTGTCCCGGCTGACAACGCCTGGGGAGAATGGGCGATCCATCGGCTTTATTTGCCTCTGGTACACCAGGTCGCGGGCTACCTGACCGACCGCCTGCCCGAGACGGGTCGTGTGCGAAGCATGCTGGCAGGCCGAGGCGCAAACGAATCGCCGGGCGTCCAGATCGAACAGGGCCGTGCGCTTGTCCGCAACGTCGACGCGGAGGAATCGGACGTCGAACGAACGACGATGGCGAAGTTTCGTGAAGCGTACCGGCTGCCCGCGTCCCCGGCGACCGATATCGGCAAGAACGCGCTTTCCGCCAGCCTGGCCGCCGGCAGCGAGCGCCCGGATGAGCTCTGGCGGGCGGTCGCCTGGGTCCTGCTCATCGTGCTCGTCGTCGAAACTTTTGTTGCCAACAAGACGCACGCATGATACGGATGGTTGTTGCCCGCGACGAATAGCGACCGGAGAGAATCGAGTCACTCGAGGAACTATTCCATGACCAGGCTCACCGCAGCCACGGATCCGACAACTCGCTCGAGCGAGCGCGGAGTCGTCGGCAAGCTCGAACAAGCTCGAGCCGAGCAAAGACGGTTCCGCTTCTGGCTGGGCGTGGCGTCGTTCTTCCTGGCGCAGCCGGCATCGTGGCTTTGGCCCTGTTCATTGATTGGATGTGGGTGGTGCCGGCCTGGGTTCGGGCGCTGGCTCTACCAGCGCTCTTGGGCCTGGCCGTGTCCGTGTTTGTCCGGTCGCGCCGGCCGTACAGCAGCCCGCAGGCCGCGGCAGACGCCGAGCACCTCTTTCCCGAGCTGGGCCAGCGTGTTCGAACGGTGCTTCAATATGTCGATCCGGCGTCGAGGCCCGTTCCGGCCTCGCCCGGATTGCTTCGGGCACTGTTCCGCCAGACGGACAAGCAGACCGCGGCGCTCGACTTCCGAAAAGTGGTGCCCTGGCCGATCTTCGAGCGCAGGGCGATCGGCGTCTTCCTCGCCTCGATCGTCGGCATCGTTGCACTCCTCGCCAGCCCTTCGCTACGAACCGCGGCCCTGCGAATGCTGCTCCTGCCGACTCACTACACGACCCTGCACGTTGAGCCCGGCGATGGGACGCTCAAGGCCGGCGAAACACTCAAGATCGCGGTCACACTCGACGGCCGGCCGGTCAAGAGGGCGCAATGGCTGCACCGAAAGTCCGGAGGCGAATGGATTGTTTGCTCGCTCGCTCCAGACCAGGAGCCCGAAGCGCCCGCCAAGCCGCTCTCGGGCCTGCTCACAGCCAAACTCGAGAATTGCCAAAACGACTTTGAGTATCGCGTGGAGGCGGATGAGGTCGCGAGCCCGGTCTATCGGGTCAAGGTTGTGCATCCGCTACTTCTCAAGAAGCTACAGGCGACCGTCACGCCGCCGGCATACACGCGGCAGCCGCCGGTCGTTTTGACTGGTGGCAACTGGAATGCGATGGAGGGCTCCCGGGTCGAGATCCAGGTTGTGCTGGACCGCCAGCCGCAAACGGCCGAGCTCAAGCTGAGTGCGGGAGGGCAGCCGCTTCCAGAAAAGGCCGAGCTGCGGATCGACGGCAGCAAGCTCTCCGGCGTGATCGCTTCGGTCACCAAGGACGTCGACGTCGAGCTCACCGCAACGGCCTCCGACGGCATGGCGCTCGAGCCGGAGAAGCGCCGGATCAAGGTCGCCGGCGATCGAGAGCCGACGGTGCGCTTCATTCAGCCCGAAGAAGCGCTTGCCGTGATTCCCACCACCGAGGTGCCCGTGCAGGTGGAAGCTCGCGACGACTTCGGCGTGAGCCTGCTGGGAATCAACTTCAAGATCGGCGACGGTCCCGAGGAAACGCTGTACCTTGCGAAGCCCAAGGACCAGGCCCTCACCGCGGCCGCGCTCGAGACGCTCTACCTCGAGAAGCACTCGCTCGACTTCAAGGGGGCAATCACGTATTACGCGTTTGTCGAGGATAATCATCCCCAGAAGCCTCACCGGGTGGTCTCCGACTTGCGGTTCATCGACATCCTGCCTTTCAAGCAGGACTACCAGTTCGTCGAGGGTGAAGGCTCGTGCAACGGCAGCTCGGTTTCGCTCGAGGAGTTGATTGCCCGCCAGCGTGACAATCTGAATCGCACGTTTGCGCTCGAGCGAGAGCCCGCGTTGAGTGATGGCGACGCGAAGCGTCTGGCCAAGTACCAGGGCGAGCTGCATGCCGCCACCGACGAGTTCGCCCAGGGCATCGCCGCGCTCGCCGGACCGGTCCCTGCCCTCGAACAGGCTGTTGCCGCGATGCAGTCGGCCACGACTGCCCTCGAGGGAAAGGACGTGGTTGGGGCACGCCCGCTCGAGGAGGCCGCTTTGAAGGGATTGATCGCGGCCCGCCAGAACCTGCGGAAAGTGCTCAAGCAAAGCTCTTCAAATTCCGCCAGCGCCTGTCGCAAGTTCGACCGGCGCAGTCACAGAAGCTACGCCGGCCCCCGAAGGATGAGAGTAAGAAGCAGCTTGCCGCACTTGAAAAAGATCTGCGCGAGCTGGCCAAGCGCGAAGAAAAGTTCTCCGAGCAGCTCGAGCCCAACGGCAGTGGCGGGCCGCAGGTCGACCCGCCCGCGGAGCAGAAACAGTCACCATCGAAGTCTTCGAAGGCATCGAGCAAGTCTTCGTCTCAAGGGTCAAAGAGTGGTTCATCGTCGAGCGCAGCGGCGAGCCAGAGCGCGGAGAAGAAGCCCAGCCTTGCTGAAGAGCAGAAACAAGCTGCCCAGGAGGCCGAGCGCCTCAGTAAGCTCGCACAGCAAGACGACGCCGTGACGCAGGATGCTCAGAAACGCCTCGGTCAGGCCGCGGAAACAGTTTCCGAGTCAAGCCGTGCGATGGACGAAAAGCGATCGGCCGATGCGGCCAGGAAGGCCCGCGAGGCGGCCCGGCGGCTCGCGGCGCTGGCGCGACAGGTCGGTGCGCTCAAGGCCAAGGAGCTTTCCGAAATGCTCTCCCGCGAGCGCGATTTCGCACAGGAGATCGCCCGGGCCGAGCGACAGCTCGCCCAGGAGCAGGGACGGCAAGCCGCCGCGGCAGGCCAATCATCCCACGATCCAAGCGCGCTGGCCGGCCGCCAGCGGGAGCTGGCGGACGATACGGCCGCGCTCGCGGACGTGCTGGAACAGATCAAGGCCGCGGCGCGGCTTGATGACCGCGAGCTCGCCCAGGTCATCGCCCAGGCCGAGAGCACGAGCCCGCCCCGGGACATCGAACGCGCCATGAGGGAAAACGCCGATGCAATCGGCTCGGGCAAGGGCGCCACCACCTCGAGCGACGCCGCATCGGCCGCGGAGCGCCTGGAGGCGCTGGCGCAAGATCTCGAGTCAGCACGGCGCGCCGCCGCCGGCCCGGAGCTCGAGCGATTGCTGGCTGCCGAGAAAGAGGCGGCCGCATTGCAAGAAAAATTGCGCACCGTCCGCCAGAGCTCGCAACAGGCCAGCGCCGAGCGTGCGTTCGAGGATTTTGCGGGACGGCTTGACCGGCTCGCTCCCCATGAAGGAGCGCTCAGGCAGGCGGCCGAGAACATGACGGCAGCAGGCCGCGCGGGCCACGCGGGCTGGTCGACCTCTGACGAAGTCCCAGATGGCGAGCCGACTCTTCTCGTGCCGCCCACCAACTACACCCAGACGCTCGCCGCAGCGGTCGTCGCCCTCCAGGCAAAGATCCAGGAAATGGTGCTGGAAAATACGCTCGTCGAGCGCAACGGCCCGGTTCCTCCGCAGTACAAGAGCTTGGTCGACGATTACTATCGGGTGCTTTCGCAGGACCTGCGGTGAAACAGAATGGTGTGGTCACATCCTTACAGCAGTCCCATCTTCATTCTGATTGTGCTCGGTCTTGTCGGATCGCTCGTTCTGGCGTTCCGGTTTGGCACGGCCCCGAACGCGCGGAGCAAGGCTCTGGTCGCGCTGCGTGCCTCGGCACTCGGCACGCTGGTAATAATCCTGCTCAACCCGACCCGCGTTCAGGAAACCAGGCAGACCGGTCCACAGCCGTCAGCCGTCTTTCTGCTGGATGAATCCCGCAGCATGAGCCTGGAAGCACCACGCAGCCGCGCCCAGGCCGGCCACGACTTGAGTCAGCAGGCATTTAACCGGCTTCCGAAGGGACGAAGACCCGCGATCCAGCGATTCGGCTTCGGCCGCGACGTCTCGGCCCTTTCCGATCATGACGACGGCCTGAGCCCCAAGGACGATGAAACCCGGCTCAACTGGGCACTCGAGCAGCTCGCCGGCCGGTTCGGCGACGGGCTCCCGTTCGGCGTCTTTGTCTTTTCCGATGGCCGAAAGACCGACAACGAACCGATCGATTCCACGGCCAAAGCGTATCGCGAGCTGGGCGTGCCGGTGCACGTCGTCGCTCTGGGAGATGAGCGAGTCTCGGGCGACGTCGCCATTGCCGATGTCGACGCGCCTCGCGACGCCCGCCCGGGCACTCGCGTTCCGGTGCGGGTGACACTGCGCAGCCGTGGTTTTGCCGGAAAACGGGCGGAGCTTACCGTGCGATCGACCTCCGACCCGCACGGCGGGCCGATCGCCACTTTGCCGTTGACCCTCACGGACGGCGAGCAAAGTCCCGAAATCGTCATCGAGACCGATCGAGCCAAGGGCCTCTTGACGGCCGAGGTCTCGTCGTTCCCGCACGAGGCGCTTGTTTCAAATAACTCCGTCACCTTTCAGATCTCACCGCGGGATTCGAAGCTCCGCGTGATCTACATGGAAGGAACGGGGGCGAACGAGTACCGTTTCTTGCAGGATGCTCTCCACGAGGACCCCGACATCAAGTGCACGTCGATGGTGGTCGGCAACCAGCAGGATGCTCGACCGCGGCTCTCCCGCGTCGACGAGCCCGCACGTGGTTTTCCCACCACGAGGGAAGAGCTCTTCGGCTACGACGTGGTCATCTGCAGCGACATCGCCCGGCGCGGCGTTCACCCCCGATCAGCTCGCGTGGACCATCGAGCTGGTCGCCAAGCGCGGTGGTGGGTTTGCCATGGTCGGCGGCATGACCAGTTTCGGCTCCGGCGAATGGGACCAGACCGTCTGGGACGGCATGATTCCCGTCGACATGAGCGGCCGGGGGCCGGATGTGCGGTCCGAAAACTTCTGGGGGGATTTTCGCGTCGTGATTCCCGCGCAGGCGATGGACCACCCCATCTGGCGGATCGTCGACGACCCCGCGCAACCGCCAGGTGCTCGCGGCCATGCCACCCTTCTATGGAACCAATTTCATTGACCGCCTGAAGCCGGCCGCCACCGTCTTGGGGCTTTCGCAGGGCCCGCTTGGCGGCTCCGGGGTTGCCACCATTTTCTCCTGCCAGACATTTGGGCGCGGCCGGACATTCGCGATGTCAACCGACACGACCGTCGATTGGGGCCGCGATTTTGAAAACCACTGGGGGGAAGGCGACAACCGCTATTTCCGGAAGTTCTGGCGCAATGTCGTGCGCTGGCTCACCGAGAACAGCGAGGCGAGCCAGCAGCGTCTGCGAGTCGAAACCGACAAGATCATCTATCGTCCCGGGCAGGAGATCCAGGTCACGACGAGGGTTTACGACGATCAGGGTCGCGAGACCGATCGCTACCGCGTGGTCGCCCGTCTGCGAGGCCCGGACGCGCCCGAGTCGCGTCCGTTCGAGGAGACGGCTCAGTCGCTGACGCCAGTGCCTAAAGACCTCACGTATCGCAGCAAACTGCCCGCCCCTCAACTTGCGGAGATTCTGTCCGACACCGGCTCGACGCTGCACAAGTTCAGTCTCGACGTGGCGGCCTTGCAGGGCAACCAGGTCGTGGCTCAGTCGAGCGTCGGCTTGCAGATCATCGACGATCCGGCCGAGTTTCACGACCCTCGTCCGGACCATGCGACGCTCGTTGCGCTGGCCAAGGGAACCGGGGGTCGCGTGATCCAGAATCCCGGCGAGCTGGCCGATTTACTGGGGCGTCATCCGGATGCAGCCGTTCGCCTGGTCGTCAATCGCTGGCCGATCTGGGACAGCCCGATGCTTTGGACACTCTTGCTCGGGTGCCTGGCTGCGGAGTGGATTCTCCGTCGGCGCAAAGGGCTGGCTTGAGGAGATGGCGACGATGCGGCAACGACCGAAACGGCCGAGCACGAGCGGGCCGAGCAGCGGCAACGATCACCAGAAAGAAGGGATCGTCACGAGCGACCAGTTAAATCGAGACTGGCTCGAGCGTTCGAATGCGGCAGCAATGTATCACCTGGAACGGCAAGGGCGCACGGGGCCTGGCGTCGTGCCGTTTCTAGGGGCAGGTATTTCTCGAGCCTTCGGCCTCAAGGACTGGAAAGGGCTGTTGCTGCATGCCGCTCCGCCTCGTCTCTCCGCGACGATTGCCAAGCAGATCGAGGACGGCCAGTATGAGCTAGCGGCGGAGACACTGCTCCGGGATTTTGGAGCGGATGGGTTCCAGAACATGGTCGCGGCATCCACAGGCGACGGCAATATCGAAGCGTTTGATTTTCGGTCAGGCGTTGTCTCATTGTTGCCGCTGCTCGCGAGCGGCCCCGTCGTGACAACGAATTTCGATCGCGTCCTCGAGCGCGCCTTCGAAGCCAACGGCGCGCCGTTCGAGTCGGTTATTTCGGGGCCTAGACCCGATCTCATCGCTGACGCTCTGCACGGCAATCGTCGCGTGCTCATCAAGTTGCACGGGGATTGGCAGGACCGTGTTGGTCGCACGTTCGCTCGATCGGACTACGAGGCGAATTACGGTGAAGGACAACCTGAGAAAAAACGCGAGCTGCTTGAGGGGGTGGAGCGACTTTTATTCTCCAGCCGGTCGCTCTTGTTCATCGGCGCGAGCCTGGGCCCGGACCGTACAGTCCAAGTGCTCCAGGAGGTTCACACACAATACGCAGGCATTCGCCATTTCGCGGTCATGGAAGCGCCCAGAATCCAGGCGAGCTGGACGAGAAGGAGAAACATCTGAGAACTTGCGGCGTTCTGCCCTTATGGTACCTCGCGACCAACGCCGCCGACCATCAAACTCAGGTCGAAGAACTTGTATCGCGCATCGTCGAGCGGATCTCCGTGCGGACGATCAGCGAGCCGAGCGTCAAGGTGGATCGTGCTCAGCCGAAGGTGTTTTCCGTGTGCCGGCCCAACGTGCCGGCTCCAGCCGGGCTGGACGCTCATTTTGACCGCGTCGTTCGCTTGATTCAGGACGGCAGGCTTATCTTCTTCCTTGGCTCAGCGATTCACTCTCCGACGAGGTTCATGGCCAAGGAGTTCTACGAGAAACTGGCCGAGATCTTCCAGTGCGAGGCTCTGGGTGAGGATCGATTTGCCGTGGCCCAATTCATCGCCGACCGGCACGGACGGGAAGAGCTCTACGCCATGATTCGCAAGCTGTTTGAGCAGACTCAGTTCGAATCGCGTGAGACCCATGAGATGTTTGCCGGCTGGAGTCGCTACCGCACGAAGACCAGTGAACCGTTCCCGTTCCCAACGATCTTCACCACAAATTACGACGATGTCCTCGAGCGAAGGTTGGCCGATGGCGGCCTGCCCTATCATGTGCTCTCCTATCAAGCAGACGGCCACCATCGCGGTCTCTTCTACCATCGCGCGCCGGACGACTCACTTCGGATCATTGAGCGGCCGCGCAACATTTTGAAACTGCCCGGCGGATTTGTGATTGTGAAGATGAACGGGGGGCTCGACCGGGAGCGGCGGATTCCCGAGAGTTATGTGACAACGCGGCTCGATTACTGGGATCTCGCCGCACGCATCCCGGAGGTGCTGCCAGCCGTGGTGCGGGAGACCCTTCAAAACAGCCGCCTTTTATTTCTGGGACACGGACTGGCGGTCGCAGACGTCGAGTCGCTGGTTCGCTTTGCACACAAGGAGCACCCCGGCCCACGATCCTGGGCGGTCGTCCTGAAAGACCATGGGATCGACTACTGGCGACAATGCGGTGTCGAGATCCTCAACCTGCCAGTGGAGCTATATGTAAGCCATTTGATCAACCGCCTTGTTGAAGGCGAGTGACGAGCGCTGATGGGAAACGTCATCAAGGACCCCCGTCGAGTTCCCGATCCCAGACGCCCCGATCCGGCGGTAGGGCACCGAGTCCGTGAGACCGCTGTTGCCCATGTCCCTCACTCTTGGACATGGCCATCAGAATCAGCCCGATAAGTCGCTGCCGATTCCAGACTACGAATTGATAGCACCCCCTCTTTGTGGTCTCCACAAGCAATCCGTTGGGAACCAACCCGAGGTTGTTGACGCGGCTGACGGCCTTGACCTCGCTCATCAAAATTTCGGCAGGCCCGACCTGAACGTTGTAAGGGTGCGTCTCAAAGCGCATTCGACGGTCGGTGATGTATAGCTTCCCACCAACGGCTTCCCAACCACGCCACAAATTTGCGGGCACCTTCGCCATCAGTTTCTCACCCGGTTCGAGTGCGACCGCTGGCGCGGGCATGTGCAGAATCCTCCTCCGGATCACCGCTTGCAGGATCTTACGGGAGAAAACCCTTCGTCGAAAGTCTCGCTAATAGTCGACTACTTGCGCACGATGGAAGTCGTTCCAATGCCTCGGGCCGGGTCCACAGCATGGCTAGGCGTCGGGCTTGCGCCCATTGGGCAATGCTCGCATTCGCTCGGATCGATACTCGCTCGCGTAGCCATAGAGGATTAAACCGAGGAACACGATGAGGGGAGCACCAGCGAAGAAGGCGATGGTCACGAGAGGCGAATCGTCCGTGCCTGGCCAGACCCAGGCCAAGACTGTTGCGACCGCGATGAGGATCGTGAGGCACGCGCACGTCCGGATGGCGAATTGGTACGCTATTTCACGCCCATTCGTCGGCCGCGGAGCCTGATGCACAACGATATCCCAACTCGTGAGAGCTACCTCACGACCGAGCTCAGCCGACCCGGCCCGCCGAGAGCGAGGTTGAATATACCAGAAAGCGCCGCGGCGGGCCGGGCCCGCTGGAGCACGGGGTCAGGGCGCCCTTTCCACGGCGGGAATGAGGTCGTCGAAGCCCGCCAAGTCGGCGACCGCGGCCCGCCAGTGCTCCAGGGCAGTCGGCCAATCCGGCGCCCGCCGCTCGGGCAGCTCCCTCAAGACGGGGTAGCACCAGTTCACGCGCTCGTCCTCCTGTTGCTGGCTAGCGTCGGCTTGGACCACCCACTCATCCCGCGACCACCGGAGCCGGGCAGATAGTTCGTAGTTCCTCCCATCCACCCCGGTCACCGTGACGCCGAGGTCGAAGTACCCATCGAGCCCAGATCGGCCCGCAGCCAGGGTAGTTCGAGACCTTGAGGCCGCGCAGGGTGTAGTGATTCCAGACGCCGTGAAGTTCCTTCCGGACGGCTTGCACGCGCTCCAGAAACGCAACCACAACATCGCTGGCCTCGTCCATGACCGCCGCCTGCCAAAAATTAGATAGAATCAGCTCCGTCTAACGCCCTCGGACACGGACGTGCAAGACATGAACGCATACATCTCGCACGTCCCAACCTCCGTCAGCAGAAAAAGCCGAATTTCGCGTCACCCACATTATCCAGCGCCCAAGTGGCGGCGCCGACTCTGTTTCAGGCATTACAGATGCTACTCAGATCCGAGATCGTGAATGAGCCCTTTATCGTTCGTAACTGCCTCAATGTCGACGCCCACGCCGTTTGAGATCTCGCGCTGAAACGTCGGCCAGAGAGCGTCGGCATCCAGATCGAGATCGACAACACCGAATTGGGGAATCCCAGCACGTATGAAGTCAAAAGCTTCTCGGAACCCGACGGTCGCTGGCTCGGCCAAATCATCGCTTTCGCATCGTACCACTCTGCACCCCGCCGGTGTCGTCGTAGACCACCGACCACCCCGCCTCACCGCGCTACGACGACCCGAACGGTGTTCTTGGCCATCAGTTGGTGTTCCTTGAGGACAGGATCGCTCAACCGACTGACCCCACCCGGAGGAACCTCGTAGAGGACCAGCTCGACCTTGTACGTCCCCGGTTGCAACGATAACGCAAGCGCATCTTCGAACGTCGGACTGAACTCCCCAATGTCCTGTGGAACCTGGAATATCAGCGTATCGTACCGTTTCTCCGCTACAAAAACCTTCTTTACGTGGTCGCGAACGCGGACGGACCAAACGTAGGCGGCCTTCGGACGTTTATCGCGAATGTAGGCTTGCCCCATGACATGGAGACCCTGGGCAACGGGTTCGACTTGCACCCAGCCCACGGACGTGACGCCGCTTGATCGAGAGGGCGGCGCGGAAACCGGCTGATTGGGCCCAACCCTCGTCGGCACCTTTGACGAATCGGGGTCGACTCTCGAGTGAACAATCCGCTTCTTCGCGCCCTTGTCTTGGGCCAAGACCGTCGCGGTCACGGTCGCTGTTGTCACCGCCGCGAGCAGAAACAGTGGGCCAATGGTTTTCAGTTTCATCGCAATATCCTCTCGCGAAATCAGAAAGGGGGCATTGTTTCCGAAACAGTGAGCGTGACAACCAGCGTCAGCACCGCGGCGGTCTCGAGCCACCTCCAGAGGCGACATTTCCGCTCCAGGCGCTCGAGACGGTTCAGCACGCTTCAATCGAGGGCCGTTCCATTATGGGCTCCGGAGCGGAGGCAGGGATCGGATGAGTCTTCTTGTCACGATTGAGGATTTTTGGCTTCGGTTATTACCCGGCAGACACGAGAGTGCCGTATTTGAATATAAAGATGCACAGGCAGAGAATAACGGCCGCTGCAATACATAGCCATCGAAAGTAGATTCGGAATTGACTCTCCGGCCTGACTCCCGCCAAGGCCCCAATCAGCCCGGCGATCGCGCCGGCGCCCCCGGCGGCCGTGATGAGAATCAGGGCGGCGCAACCCGCAATGACGGTGGAGATCACCGTCCCGGAGCTCAAGCCGGGCCAGCCGTCTGCCCAATCGGGCTCGAAGGACAGGAACAGGCTCACGATGATGGCCTCGCAAATCAGGTAGACTCCGGCCACGCCGGCAATGAAAATCCAGAGGAGCACCATCTTGAGTTGCGGTTTGCGCTCGCGCACGTGCATTGCGGGCTGAAAAGAATCCGATTCGTGCCAGTCCAGATTTCCCGAGTTCATGGGTTTCATACCGATGCCTCGACCGCAGAGCTTCTCAGTCGCCAAAGATCCAGATCGTCTGATCGGCCTGTGAGCTGATTCCGTCCAGGTGGTGGCTGACGAGCCCGGTTTACCTGTAGGCCCGCGCAATTGCTCGGGCCAGGGTACGGACCAGCGGATAACCCACCGTGAGTATAACGACGATCTCCAGCGCGGCGTTGAAGGTAAAACCGCAATGGTCCTTCTGAGATTGCCGGGCCGCGGCCACGAGGAAAGCGAGCGCCGCGGCGATCACGGCGATCCGTACCATGATCCAGCACAACGTGATTTGCCCCCTCCGTGCCGGCAAAAACTGGCTCCTCCACGCTCGGTCTTGCCTGTCAACTCTCGACCGCATCTTGCCCCACGTCTACTCATCGGATTTCGGGAATCATCTCGATCTTGGACGTCACCACATCCACGATCTTGATCCTATCCGCCCCATGTCCCTCCGACCACTCGACGAATACGACGTGAGCACCGTCCGGCGTGAAGGCCAGCTCACTGATCCTGGTGCGAGAATGATAGACGACGCGGCGGCCGGTGCCGTCGGCGTTCATGAGGCCAATTCCATGATCGACCTCGCGACCGAGCGTTGCAAACGCGATTTGTCGCCCGTCGCGGGACAGGGCTTGCTCCCCACCTTCCCCGAGCGCATCAATGTTTGAGCCGTCCGAATCCATGACCCATGCTGTCGATGGCCTGCGAAAGAAAATTCGAGTTCCGTCAGCGGAAAAAGAGATCGGCTCGTCGAAGTCGCTGTTGTGCGTAAGCCGAAGCGGGTTCGTCCCGTCAGTGTTCATCACGTACAACTCGGGGAACCTGCGTGACAGGGCCTCCGCGTCCTTGGGCGGGGTGAGATAGATTTGCCCTTTCTCCATCCGGTTGAAGACGATCCGGCCGTCGTCCGGCGAGAACAACGGTGAGGAATCCCACCATGGTCCGTCCGTGAGCTGCCTCGGGTTTCCCCCGTCCGCATCCATTGTCCAGAGGTGGCAGATGCCCTCACGCTCGCGGCAAAAGACGATGGTTTGTCCGTCGTTTGAGAACGAGGCCCCGTAGTCGAACGTCGGCCCATCGGTGAGCGGCCTCTGGTTCTTGCCGTCGGAGTCCATGACCTGGAGATGCGAGATGCCGTTCGTCTCGTGCTCAAAGACAATGTGCGTTCCGTCCCGCGAGAAGATGGGATAACCATCGTACTCGGGGTCGGTTGTGAGCCGAACGTTCTTGGCGGTGCTACGATCGAATCGGTAAATGTCGCCATGGCCGGTCGCGGGCGTGGAGTAGACGATCGAAAGTCCATCGGGCGAGACGGATGGATGGGTCCCGAGATACGACCCTCCGCCGGCATGGATGTCCCACCGGCTGCCCATGCTCGTGGCACTGCCCCCGAAAATGCAACCGGAGCAGCCCGAAACGAGGGCAAGCGAGAGCGTTGCGAGCGCCGTCGGCAATCGTCGCGAATAACGGGACGACACCATGTGGTACACAGCTCCGAAACGCCTCTCGAGCCGAAACGCCACATCGAGCAGGTCGATTCCCACGGATTTCGCCTCAGTCTGGAACAATCTAGAACTGCTTCATTACCTCATAGATCGCGAATACAATCGCTAGACCCACCGAGGCGCAAACTGTGCACCCCAGGAAATCCGTCCATCGGCAGGCGACGTCCCGATCCTTCCCGAAGAAGGTGCCCACGAGTCGGAATAACGCCGCGCAGGAGAACGCGCACTGCAACATGACCCAGGTTATGAAGAGAAACGAACCCGGGCCGCCGAAGAGTTGTGACCAAGCAATCGTCAGAAAGAACACGAGCGGAACGAGCCAAAACCATTCGCCCGGGCTGGGCGCTGAACGACGGCCGCGAAATCGTTGGCTCGAGAGCACCAATGGCGCCGCGATTACACCCGACCATAAGACGCATGAGACTGCGCACAAAACCGCGACGCGAGGCCTGCTGTTCTGGGTCTCCGTTCGCGTGAATCTGGTTGCGATTAATGTACCAAGTGAGCCCTCCTTCTCTAGCTCGGCGACTTCCGTTTCCTGCGCGAACCTGATTGTGATGTATGTACCAAGTGAGCAGGCAGCGATCAAAATGATGCCGTCCATCAGGGTAAATCTGGTCCAGTTTGACCGGATATCGGACACGTTTTGAACACTCTGATTGAGTTCCTGCTCCCGACCTCGTTGAGGACAACGATGCATCATCTTTCGTGAAGCAGGTCCTTGTCCAGGGGAGGTCCCTCGGATGGTTGAATTTGGAATCGATCGCAGTTTTGGCCGCAGAGCTTTCGGAGCCGATCCTGCGAGCTACGATTCTGTTCGGCCACAGTATCCGGACTGGGTCTTTGCGACATTGGTCGGACGGTGCGGCCTGGCAAGCGGAAAGACTTTATTCGAGATTGGGCCAGGGACGGGAACAGCCACTCGCCGGCTGCTTGAGCTTGGTGCGAGCCCTCTCATCGCGATCGAACCGGACCCGAGGCTGGCTGCCTACGTTCGCAAGAGTCACCGGGATGCAGCGCTCCGCGCGATCGTCGCGAGGACGCCCGATGCCGCCAGCTCGAAGGCAGCGGTCGCGGCGGCCCCGCCCTTAGAGGTCAGGGGGAACGCGGCCCCCATCAGGCACTCCGGACACAGGCCTCGCGGGGCATCATCGGGCAACGTTGAACCGCAATCCGGGCAGGTGCGTTTCGGGCTCATACTGAAGTAGTCCCCATGCTCGTGATGACGGTCTTCCCGCAGCCTCTACGTCTCATAACGGCAAATCCCGCCGAACGTCACGCAATTCAGCACCATCCTCGTCGTCGCCCGCGTCTCCGCAGTTTCACGGTTGCTTCCCGGCCTCGCCGGTCGGCTTCGCCAGCTTGGCCTTCCACTCGGCGGCCTTGTCCGGCTTGTCCCAGGCCTGGTAGAGCTTGAGCACGCGCTCGGCGGCCTCGGAGAGGCGCGGCTTAGCCAACGGCGGGATCTTGGCCTCGCGAGCTTTCAGGCCCTCGTAGCCCGAGACGATCAGCGGCTCGGCCTCGGCGTACTTCTTCTGGCCGAGCAGGCTGGCGCCGAGCGTGCTTCGGGTGTTGAAGGTGCTCCACTCCTCGAGTTGGTTCTTCTCGCGGATGGCCAGGCACTCGCGCAGGACGGGCTCGGCCTCGGTCCATTTCTCTTGCTGGATGAGGCTCAGGCCCAGGGAGGCCAGGGCAGGGGCGACGCGGGGATCGGTGGGCCCGAATCGCTGGCGTAACGGGCCCAGCGCGGCGCGGGACAGCGGCTCGGCCTCGGCCCCGCGACCGAATCGGCTCAGGAGATTGGCCAGGTCGAGCGTCAAGTCGAGGGTCAAGGCCGCCTCCGGTCCCAAAATCTTGCGGTAGCCCTCAAGCGCCTGGCGGAACAGCGACTCGGCTTCGGCGGGCTTGGAAGATGCGAGCTCGTGGGCCCGTTTGTGGATGGGGTCGAGCGCCTCGGCGGTTTCCGGCGGGGTACCAGGTTTGGGCTCGGCGGGCTTCGGCATCGCGGAAGGACCAACCGGCGCGACGGGTCCCGCGCCGCTCGGCTTCGCCCCGGTCGCACTGGGCATCTCCGGGCGCTTCAGGAGTGCATCGGCGTCCTTGTCCGGCTTGGTCGTACGGCCCAGGATCGCCGGAAGCCGGTCGGCCGTGGTGGCGAGGCGCTCGGCCTCGGCGACCCATTCGGCCGACGGGTAGTGCCAGTCGGCCCGCTTCGACCCGAGCTCGTGCCCCAATCGGAACTCGGCCAGCGACTCGGCGTACTGTCCGAGCTGCCGCAAAGCGCTGCCCAGGTTGCAGTGTGCCTCGGCGGCCTCGGGCTCGAACTTGAGGCGGATCGCCTCGCGGGATGCGGCGACCGCGCCGGGCAGGTCGCCCGAGGTTTGCAGGACGAGGCTGAGGTTCCAGTAGGTTATGGCGTCGTCGGGCTTGAGGCGGATCGCCTCGCGGTAGGCCGCTATTGCCTCGGACAATTTTCCCTGGCCACTCAGGGCGTTGCCGAGGCCGACGTGGGCCGCGACGGCGTCGGGCCGGAGCCGGATCGCCTCGCGGTAGGCCGCTATTGCCTCGGACAATTTTCCCTGGCCACCCAGGGCGTTGCCGAGGTTGACGTGGGCCGCGACGCTGTCGGGCCGGAGCCGGATCGCCTCGAGGTAGGCGACGATGGCCTCGGACACCTTCCCCTGGAGGTACAGGACGAGTCCGAGGTTGGTGTGGGACCTGGCGTCGTCGGGCCGGAGCCAGATCGCCTCGCGGAACTCCACTTCCGCCCCAGTGTAGTCCCCCTTCACCGCGTTCAGGCCCAAACCGATGGTGCTGTGCGCCGCGAAATCGTCGCGCTTGAGCCGAATGGCCTCGCGGGCGGCGGTGGCGGCCCGCTCGAAGATCGTCGCTGCTTCCGTGGCCCGGCCGTCTTGCTTCGCGTGGACCGACAGGCACATCAGGTGGTGCGCGTTCTTCGGCCGTCGATTCGCGAGGTCGCGGAAGACCGCCTCGGCCTCGGTGCCGCGGCCCATCCGCTCAAGCAGGTGGGCCAGGTCGTGGGCTGTCTCGGGTCGAAGGGCGCGGGCCGCCGTGTAGTAGCGCACCGCCTCCTCGCGGTTCGGCAGCCCCAGCTTGTCCAGGGCCCCGGCCAGGGCGTGGTTGACCCAGACGTCGCCGGGGTGGCGGAAGGCGGCCGGACGGAGCAGGCCCACCGCCGCCTCCGCTTCACCCGATTCAGCCAGGGCCCGGCCCATCAGGACAGCGGTGGGAGCCGGCAGGCCTGCCGCCTCGGGGGCGGCGGCCAGCGCCTTGAGCGCAGCCGCCTCGCGTCTTCGGTCCTCGGCCAGGAGCGCCTTGCGGATCTGATCGCGATACGGGTCGGGGTCGGCCAGCCGCGCTGCCTCCAGCGGCTTCCGCCAGGCGGCAACAGGCCGATGGGCTGCACGCCGCACGGCCGACCAGTCGTCCAGGAAGGCGGATAGCTCGATCACCACCGCCTCGCGCCGTCGCGAGAGCCGCCGGGCCAGCTCGGCGGGCTCGAGCGCGTCGAGGTCCATCTCGGCAGCGTGGAAGGCGGTTGCGTAGGCGGCGTCGGTACCGTCGGGGCCGACGTCTTCCTGATTGGCACGAATCTCGACGATTGCCTGACGCAGCCGGGCGTCGCGCTCGGCCTCGTCCAGGCCCGCCCGGATCTCGTCCCGCAGGTCCTTGACCTGGCCGGCCGGGCCCTGGCTCTCGGCCCGCTCGAGTGCCGCCAGCGCGTCGCGCCACGCGGTCGGGTCGTCGGCATCGCGACGGGCCTTGTCACGCAGCGCCTTCGTTTCGGCTAGCACCTGCGCGAACCGCGCGGCCTGGTGCTGGCGCTGCTGGAGCCAGTAAGTGAAGGTCAACCCGCCCGCGGTCGTCAGGACCAGCAGTGACGCCGCCAGACCCACCTGGAAATGCCGCGCACGCCGCTCCGCCCGGGCGCGCACGATCGCCTCCTCCGCGCGCGCCGACTCCGCGGCGCCAGCGATCTCGGCGGCACGGAGCCGGTCCTGCACCCCGGCCAGATAGGCGGTGACACGCTCGGCCACGGCAGAGGCCTGCCGCGGGCGGTCCTCCGGCTCGCGCGCCAGGCAGTCCGCGGCCAGCGCGATCAGCTCGGCGTCAGCGGCGCAGGCGTCAAGGCGGGCGAGCGCGGTGGCGGTGTCGCCCAGCGCCGCCTTGCGGAGGATCTGGGCCGACGAGCGACCGAGGAACGCGGGTTCGCCGCTCAAGATCTCGCAGAGGATCGAGCCCAATGCGAAGACGTCGGCAGGCTCATCGACATGCTCGATCTCGCCACGCGCCTGCTCGGGCCCCATGTAGGCCGGCGTGCCCATCACCGAGCCGGCGTGGGATAGGCCGGATGAGTCGGGGCCGCTGCGGGCGGTGGCGATCACTGTTTCTTGCTGCTCGGCTTTCCCAGCCTTTTCGTCGTCAACCACACCGCCGCGCGGCAGCACCTTGGCCAGGCCCCAGTCCATCACCTGCACCTCGCCGAATGAGCCCACCATCACGTTGGATGGCTTCAAATCACGGTGGATGACCCCGCGGGCGTGTGCGTAGGCGACGGTCTGCGCGATCGCCTCGAAGATCGACAGGAAGCGGGGCCGGTCGTCGGCGTGGTCCGTGCGCCCGTCGAGCAACTGGGCCAAGGTGTGCCCTCTGACCAGCTTCATGGCGAAGAAAGGCCGGCGGTCGGCGAAGGTGCCCAGCTCGTAGATCGGCACGACGCCCGGGTGCTGGAGCTGGCCGCCGATCTGCGCCTCCTCGACAAAGCGCCGGACCATATCGGCATTGTCGCGGAGATCGTCCCTGAGCACCTTGAGGGCAACGTCGCGGCCCAGGTCGGGGTCGCGGCCCTTCAGAACGGCACCCATGCCGCCTCGCGCGATCTCGCCGTCGATGCGGTAGCGGATCGAGCGGTCGTTATCGTCGTGGCCTGGGGCCTTGACGATGGGCCCGGGCTCCTCGCCGGGGGCCGTGTCGCGGAGCAGCACGCTGGGGACGGGACCGATGCTCCGCGCGATGGTGGCGAGGACGCTCGATTCGGCGGGCTCGAAGGCATTCGTCGCCGCGGATCGGCCCGTCGAGGCCCGGGGGAGCGCGGCCCCCATCAGGCACTCCGGGCACAACCCCCGCGGGGCGTCATCGGGCAATGTTGAACCGCAATCCGGGCAGGTGCGTTTCGGGCTCATAACGATGTCCTCCCCATGCTCGTGATGACGGTCCGTTCGCCGCCTCTACTCCTCAGAACGGGAAATCCCGCCGAAGGTCACACAGATCCGCGCCATTTTATCGAGCCAGCGCGGCGAAGAGCGCCCGGATCTCTGCCTCGACGTCGGCGGGGTTGGCCAACATGCGGGCGATTTCTTCGAGGATCCCAGCGTAGCGTTTTCTCAGGCGCGAGGCCGCCATCTTGACGGATCCCTCGGTCATTCCGGCTCAGGCCGAACCGGCGCCGTTCGGGCCCGCAGGCGTGGCGCCCGGCGCTCGGCCGGCGCGTGCAGCGGCAGGATCTCATGCAGGGGGCAGCGGAAGCCAGGGATGACATCCTCGCCGGAGAGCACATCGTCCTCCCTCAGCTCGCCGGCCGGGCCGTCCTGGCGGAAGGTCTTCACCTTGCGCAACTCGGGATAAACGACCCAGATAAGCGGCACCCCGGCCCTGCGGTAGTCGTCCAGTTTTTCTTCGAGCTCTTCGGCGGAGTCGTTGGGCGAGACGACTTCGACGGCCAGATCTGGACGGATCTTGACCCAGCCTTTGGGCGCGGTGTCTCCCGGCAATCGGCCCTTCTTGACGAACGAGACATCGGGTCTGCGGACCAAGCCGGGTGCGTGCGCGAAGCACTGATAGCCGTTGTCGGCCGCCCAGACGATCCCGAGGTTATTGTCCTCGCAGAACCGATCGAGCCGAGAAGTGAGGCGCAGTCCCGACCCGACTGGATTCGGCTCCCATCTTTCGCTCCACCAATCGGCCGTCGACCAACTCAAACCGCTTGCCATCTGGCATGGCGAGAAGCTCTTCCGGCGTGTAGCGGGTGGCGGTGGCCGTGCTCATGACCTGTGCCTCGTCGTTGACAGAAGATATCCGTCGATCGGTTCGATTGTATCACAGTCTCGGCCGCGACGCTTACGGGCTTGCGGCCTGCCGTGGCATCGGCGCATGAGGGCACACAGATCCGCGCTGATTTTATCGAGCCAGCGCGGCGAACAACGCCCGGATCTCTTCCTCGACGTCGGCCGGGTCGGCCACCGTGCGGGCGATCTCCTCGCGGAGGATTTCGCCGTAGCGTTTTCTCAGTCGCGAGGCCGCCATCTTGACGGCTCCCTCGGTCAGGGTCAGCTCGGCGGCGATGGTTGCGAAGGGGACCTCACTCCGCCCGCCGGTCAACGTCGGGAGCAGGCAGGCAACCAGGGCGGCCTTCCCGGCCGCGATCGACTCCGCTTCCAGCCTCGCCACAGCGTGGTCCAGCAGATTTGTGGCCCAGCGGCGCTCGAAAAGCCGCTCGGGCGTCAGCTCATTGAGCGGCTCGGCCGCGTAACGGCCTTCCGCAAGCGTGCGATCGATCGAGATCGGCACGGCGCCGCCACCCCGTTTGGCGGCCCGGTCACGGTCGCGGCAATCGGCCAGGTGGTGGGAACATACGGCCATCAGAAACGAGCGAAATCGCCCATGATCCGGCGCGACCGCGGCCAAGCCGTCGCGGTCCAGGAGGGTGAGGAACGTGCCTTGGACGAGGTCTGACGCCTCGTCGGGCGGATATCCCTTGCGACGAACGAACGCGTAGAGGGGATACCAATAGGCCGAGCACAGCTCGGCTAGTGCTTCGCGGGCCGCAATGCCGGCGCCATCGCCGGCGGCGACGACCTGGCTCCAGCGCGTCGTCGGGAACGGCGAATTCGATGGCGTCTCGGGACGCGATGCAGGCACGGTTGAGCTTGCCACCAGCCCCTGAGCGAGCGCGAACGAGCGTACTCAGCCGATCCACGCGCCTGCATACACTACGTTTCCCACTCGGTATCCAACAAGCTTTGAACGTTGCATTCGGGAAAACCTACGGAAAGCGCAAGATCATCGCCGGTAATACAGACCGACGGAAAAAATGTCGTCAAGCGTAAGTATTGATGACACCAAGAGTTGCTTCGATTCGCTTTTGGCTCAAAGAATGTCGTCATTCGTAACTCCTATGCCTGCAAGGGATTGACGCCATGACGACATTTTGGGCCCCCAGCCCGAGCGATGTGTGGGAAAGGAAGACAAAGCTGAGCGCAAGTTCCTGGTTGCTGAAACTGGGCCGTCGACGCCGGCACTTCAGTTGGCGCGGAGGGAACGGGTATTTCCAGGACGGGTCGGCCGTCGCAGCCCGCCTTGCCTGATCCTTCGATGTGAGGTAGGTTTGCGCCTTGATCGCACGTTTGGGGCGGGCGGGGCCAGAGTGGTGTCACTGGGACGCGCCGCCACGTTACGCACGCGAAGGGACTGGAGGCGGGCATGGAGGCCAGCATCCGCAGGGCGGGGTCGCACATACGAACGGGGCGTGCCGAGGAAATCGCCGGCACGGCCCGCCGTGGGGCTTCTGAACATCAGCCGCTGCACGATCATGAGGTCCCGGCGTCGCTGGCGGGGCTGCGTGTGGCCTTGGTCCACGACTGGCTCACCGGCATGCGGGGTGGCGAGAAGTGCCTCGAGGTCTTGTGCCGGGCCTTTCCGGACGCGACGCTTTATACATTGATTCACCGGCGCGGATCTTTGAGCCCGACGATCGAGTCCATGACGATCCGCACCTCGGCGATCCAGAAGATTCCAGGGGTTTTCCGGTGGTATCGCCACCTTTTGCCGGTCATGCCCCTGGCGGCGTGCGGATGGCGGCCGGGCAATGTCGATCTCGTCATCAGCCTGAGTCATTGTGTGGCGAAGGCGGTTGTGGCGCCGCCGGGCGTCGCGCACATCTGCTACTGTTTCACGCCGATGCGGTATGCCTGGCAAGGGCGGGATACGTATCTGGAAAGCTGGTCCGACCGGCCGGTGCGGCGGGCAGTCGCGCGCCGGTTACTTTCGCGACTGAGGCGGTGGGATCGCGCGACGGCCAGCCGGGTGTCGCACTTCGTGGCGATCTCCGAAACGGTGCGACGGCGCATCGCTCGCTGTTACCGGCGCGACAGCCGGGTTATCCAGCCGCCCGTGGACGTTGAGTTCTACACTCCGGCGGATGACTTCCGACCGCGGAGTGACGCTTACCTCGTTGTCTCGGCGCTCGTTCCGTACAAACGCATCGACCATGCGGTCGCGGCTTGTTCGCAGTCAGGCCGGCGGCTGATCGTGATCGGCGAAGGCCCTGAGCGAGCGAGGCTCGAGGCCATTGCCGGCGGTTCGGTGCAGTTCCTGGGCTGGCAGCCGGATGATGTCATTCGTGAGCACTACCGACGATGCCGGGCCTTGCTCTTCCCGGGCGACGAGGATTTCGGGATCGTTCCCATCGAGGCCCTGGCTTGCGGGATGCCCGTGATCGCGCTGGGGCGAGGGGGCGTGGCCGAGACGGTCGACGATGCCGTCGGGCGCACGTACGACGAGCCAACTTCGGCCGGATTGCGGGCCGCGATTGATGAATGGGAGGCGGGCGGGTGCCGTTTTGAAGCCGTCGAAGCGCGACGGCGGGCCGAGGCGCTGTCGCTCGAGGTCTTTCGCGATCGAATCCTTGGCCTGATCGGGGAAGTTGCGGCGCACGGCAAGGCCCATGCCGTGCCCCCGGCGCCGCATTTGAATCTCACGTGATCCTGGCATCTCAGCGATTCGGAACAGGGAGCAACGGATGATGGGACTCTCGCGATCGAGATCATCGTGGTATATGGCCGCCGTGGTAGTCATTTTGTTCGCCTGTGGGACAAGGGCGAAGGCGGACGCGTACTACAATGTCACGCCAGTGGCCGGTCTCAGTCCGGCGCAATACGCTGCCATTTACCCGGTCTCTCAGCCAGTTCCGCTGACCACCGCGCAGATGGCGGAGCTACCTGGGATCACCGGAAGAATTGGGGTATTGGACACGACGACGACGTTCTTTCCAATGCATGCTCTATTCGCCAACAGCGAGGGGACCGTGATCGGCACGGTCCCGAACGGCCAGAGCCTGGGAATGCCGTACGAAGACGCAACTGTTGGCTATGCGCAGTTGCAGGCGAACGGCCAATATGGCCCATTTGTGCCGCTATCGTCGGCGATGTACGCCGAGGCGTTCGTCAACAACAAGAATCAGATTCTCCTGACGGGAACGGGCGTAAGCGCGGAGATCATCGACTTGAACAAGGGCACGACGACAGACTTCGCGTCGATTATCCCACCGGCCACGCAGTCATTCAGTTGGCTGTTTCCGATCGGAATCGCAGACAATGGCGCGATCCTCACAGATTACAGCACCACGCCGGGGACGAATTACCAATCAGTGGTGCTAACGCCGCCAGGCGTTCCGCTCGAGGTGCCGGCACTGAACCGACTGCACTGGTCACGATCGTGCTGGGTCTTGCCGGTATGGCGGCTGCGCAGCCGCCGCAAGAAGAGCTGAAGTCTCTGCGGCGCGAAGAGAATCGATTTACGCGGTCAGAACGCGCTGTCGTTTGCTCACCTGAGTCTGCTCGGCCTCGAAGGGGATCGCGCCGCCGATTTCTTCCAGCGTCCATCGCGCTTCGGGGTCGCGTGTATCCCGGGCCCTCGCGGTCACGACGTTCATGAAGGCGAACCGTGAGCGATCGGCTCCGCCCAGGAACTCCTGGAGGATCGACGAAAGGACCTGCGCTCCGAGCGCCTCCAGACGAGAGAGCATCGGCATCATCGCCAGGGCGACGTCAACCGGCGAATGGACTGAGGAGCGCATCGCCTCGGCCGCGGCTTCGAAGGCTTCGGCGCACAGCAATCGCGGATGGCGTCTCGAATCGCACCGGCGAGCTCTTCCTGGCCAAATGCGTCGGAAAAGTCGGACTGCTCGATGTGCCGGGTCTGAGTGGCACGAGCGATGATCGCGCCGTTCGTGCAGACCTGGCGAAAGACGTAGGGGTGCATCCACACGTCTTCCTCGGTCGCCCGCAGCGCAACGCCGCCTTGCACGTGATCGCGGCTCTTTATCTCCTGTCCGGCCGGAAGCACCGCCCGCAGGAAGAGGCGTGCCCCGTCGTCGAACGTATCGGTCACACGACCACCCTGCGCGACAAGTTCCTCGGCGAAGATCGTCGTGATCTCGCTCGTGGAGAGCCCACCTGAAAGTGACATGATCGCACCCCTCTTGCTTGGGACGGACCGATCGTCCGCCGCTCCGATCGGATGCGGCGAGGTTCCCCGAATGGGCATGGATCTGGATCGAGCCCGCAGGGCCCCACGGCATTCTACCAAACTGACCCGGTTTTTCTCGACCCTGGACGAATGGGATCGTCATCAATCGCATTTCGGAGCGACAGACTGGAACACGGCAAGTGACCGTCGTATGCTTCCAGGAGCGACCTCAACCCGACTGGATGACCAGCCGAAGAGGGCGCGGGAGAACAAGTCGATGTCGAGCCCTTCCGTCGCACCCCGGTCACGCTTGAAGTCGAACCGCCCGATCGTTTGCGCCGTTTTATCGGGGCTCTCGCTCGTCCCGCTTTGCTCGACCGCTCAGGCGCAACAGCCGCCAACCGGCGGCGTCGTCACGACGCAGGTTGATTTCTCGCTCAAGGGTCTCGAGCCAGGGCGAGGCTCGGACCAGCGGCCGAAGCTCATGAAGTCCCAGGAGCTGCTCAAGCAGGGAAAAGTCGACGAAGCCGAGGCCGTTATCGACGAAGTGCTCAAGTTCTTCGAGAAAGAGACGGCTGACAAGCAGGTCGACTATGTCTGCGTGGTGAATCGCGAGCAATTCGACCGCTACCGGAAGGAGCACCCGGGCGAGCGAAAGATCGTCTGGCTCGACTGGTGCTATGGCTGGGCTCTGTGCAAGAAGGGGTGGATCGCGGGAGCGCGAACGCGGTTAGCCGAAGCGGAAACGTGGCTCACGAAATCAGTCAAGATGCGCCCGTACTCGGCTGACGCGTTTATCGAGCGGGGCTTTGTCTACTCGCAGTTGGGCCGCCCCGATGATGGGATGAAGTCGTACGAGACGGCGCTTTCGCTCGCGAGGACCATTCCGTTCGAGAAGCCGTTTGAGGCGGCGGCATTACGCGGGATGGGCTTTGATTTTATCGAGCTCAAGAAACTGCCTCAGGCGCGCAAGGTGTTTCGAGAGTCTCTGCGCATCGAGCCGGCCAACCGCGTTGCCCTCGGCGAGCTCCTCTACATCACCCGCCTCGAGCAGCAATGGGCCGAGCAGGAATTCGGCGAGCTCAAGCGGCAAGGCCGCTGGGCAGAGATCGTTGCCAAGCTGGATCGCCACCTTGCGTCTGCATCTGACGATCTGGCGGCGCGCATGCTGCGCGCCGGCGCGCGGGCCGAGCAAGCACAGTGGGGCGCCGCGATTGACGAGCTGGAATCGGTGCTCAAGATCGACCCGGAGAACCCCACGGCGCTTTACTTCATCGCGCTGGCCCAACTGGGGGCAGGAAATGATCAGGAGTATCGCCGCGCCTGTGGCCGGATGCTCGCTCGGTTTCCGATCGAGTTCGATGCAGCCCCGTCCGTTGTCTCGGCTTGCTCGGTCATTCCCGATGCGGTCGCTGACTTGACGCCCGTGCGCGCGACGGCCCAGATGATTCACAACGCTCGCGTCGCTTCGAACGCAAGGCTCAAGAAGGCCCGGCCCGTGGCCGAGACGCAGGGCGAGCTGGGCCGGATTCTCTATCGCTCGGGGCAGTTTGACGACGCCGTACGGCAGCTTGACGAAGCTCTCACGTCGCAGTCCGGCAACGATTACCCGACGTTCTTGAATCTGGCGTTCCTGGCGTTGGCCCACGATCGCCTGGGCAACTCTCTGGAGGCCGCCCGCCGGCTGGCCGAGGCGGAGAAGCTGCTAGAGCGTCTTGCCCATGACCCCAAGCGAGAACCGGCCCCGTGGAACGTGAGGGTTGCCGTTGATCGCGTGCGCAAGGAGGCGGAGGCGCTCCTGCCGCCTGCCAAGGGGGCGCAGGAACCCAAGAAATGATGAGCCACGCGACTTCCCGCCGGCGTACAACGAGTTAGCTCAGTTTGCCTCAGCCCTTTGCCTTGTCTTTCTCTTTCTTGGCGGCGCGGGCCTTGCGGCGCTCGGCCTTGGCGGCCTTGGCCTCCGGAGCCGACGTGCTGCTGAACCGCTCCTTGAGCCGGACGGCTTTGCCCGAGCGCTCACGCAGGTAATAAAGCTTGTGCGCGCCGGACCTTGCCGGAGCGTTTCACGACAATGTCGGTGATTCGCGGCGACTGGAGGGGAAACTTGCGCTCCACGCCCTCACCCTGCACGATGCGCCGGACCACGAACATCTGCGCGGACCCTGGCCGGAACGGGCGATCACGACGCCGTTGTAAATCTGAATCCGTTCCTTGTCGCCCTCGAGGATGCGCACGTGGACGTCGACGGTGTCGCCGATCTCAAATTTGGGCGTCGTGGGTTTGAGCGTGGCCTTCTCGACCAGCTCCATGAGTTTGTTCTGCATGGGAAGCTCCTTTCAAGCTCATTGGCCGGCGGTGTTCTTGCCGCCAGCGGGCGATGGCGGCGTGGTCGCCGCACAACAGAATTTCGGGGACTAGTTTTCCGCGGTAGGCACGTGGTCGGGTGTACTGGGGATATTCGAGCCCTCCATCCGGGCCGAACGACTCGTCGAGGGCGCTCTCGGGGTCACCGAGCACTCCGGGAATGAGTCGCACGACCGCGTCGATCAAGACCATTGCCGCGACTTCGCCTCCGGAGAGGATGAAGTCGCCCACGGAAAGCAGCTCGGGCTCGAGGATTTCGATAATCCGCTCGTCAAACCCCTCGTATCGCCCGCACAAGAGAATGAGTCGTGGTTCCAGCGCCAGTTCTTCGACCCGGCTCTGTTCGAGCCGGGGGCCTTGCGGCGAGAGCATGATCAGGCGCCCTGTTGGTTCGGCAGCCGCTCGCACGGCCTCGGTCGCCGCAACGACCGGCGGGGCCATCAGGACCATGCCTGGACCACCCCCGAACGGCCGATCGTCAACCTGCTTGTGTTTCCCTTCCGCGTGGTCGCGGATATCCCAGCATTTGATCTCCACCAGGCCCCGGGCAATCGCCCGGCTGAGAATGCTCTGGCCCAGATATCCGTCCAGAATAGCCGGGAAGAGCGTCAGAACGTCGAAGCGATGCGGCGAGGTTGCCATGTCGCTCTGATCCCTTGCCGGTCACCGCTCGAAGGCCCCGGTCAGGCGCCTGCGGGTGCCGCGGCCGGCTGCGCGCTCGGGGCCGGGGTCGCGGTCGCGGCGACTTCCGCCGGCACTTCCCACGGTTCCCCAGGTGCCGGTTTCTTCACGCCAAATTTGTTCAGCAGCACTTGCACCTTGTGCGAGGGCTGGGCCCCGACCGACAGCCAGTAGCGAACGCGGCTCACGTTCAAGACCGTCTGCGTTTTGGCGTCAGGGCACATCGGGTCGTAGTGACCGAGCTCCTCGATCGGACAAGCGTCACGCCCCGTGCGCGAATCCATCGCGCAGATCCGAAAGAACGGGCGGTGACGGCGTCCCAGGGCTTTCATACGAAGTCGAACCACTCGCACACTCCTGTAATGAGAGTCAAATCGAGATCCTCTCGCCTCACTCTGAGCTGAGATTCACTCGACGTTAGATCAGTGTCTATTGCGGAATCAACGAGACGGAAGGCCGAGGCGTTTACGGGGCGGGCGGGCCGGAGCGGCCGCGCTCCTCGCGGCGGCGGCGGCGTTCCTCCTTTTCTCTCTTTTTTCTCTGTTTTTCGCGCTCCTTGGAAGTCAGTCGCTTGCCCGTGCCGATCTTGGGCGCCATGATCTGCGCGGCGGGGTTGGTCGCGGCCACCCGGCCCAGCCCCGTCAGCGTGCGAACCTTGTCCATCATGCTCATCTGCGCCATCTGCTTGATCACGGCCGCCATCGCGTCGAATTGCTTGACGAGGCTCGACACGTCCGACGGGTCGACGCCGCTGCCGGAGGCAATCCGCCGGCGCCGCGAGATATCAATCATCGCCGGGTCCCGCCGCTCGCCCGGCGTCATGCTATCGATGATCCCCTCGATGCGCTTCACCTCTTCATCGGCGTCCACGCCGGCGCCGTCGAGATTTTCCATGCCCATCTGGCCCATGCCGGGTATCTTGCTCATCAGGTCCCGCATCGAGCCCATCTTCTTCATCGTGCCAAGCTGCTTGCGGAAATCGTCGAGGTCAAACTTTCCCTTGGCCAGCGCCTCCTGCTGACGGCGAGCCTCGTCCTCGTCCATCACCGACTGCGCCGCCTCGACCAGGCCCACGATGTCGCCCATGCCCAGCATCTGGCCGACCAGGCGCTCGGGGTCGAACGGCTCGAGCTTGTCGAGTTTTTCGCCCCTGCCGACGAACTTGATGGGCACGCCCGTGACCCGCCGCACCGAAAGCGCCGCACCGCCGCGGGCATCGCCGTCGAGCTTGGTCAAGATCACGCCGTCGAGCTCGAGCGCCTTGTTGAACGCGTCGGCTGAGGCGACCGCATCCTGCCCGGTCAATGCATCGCAGACGAAGAATACCTGATGCGGCTTCACCTTCTTCTCGATCATCGTCAGCTCGGACATCAGCTCGTCGTCGACGTGCAGCCGCCCGGCCGTGTCCAGAATCAGGGTGTCGCACCCCTGCCGGTTGGCTTCGACCAGGGCCGCCTGGCAGACCGCAACCGGATTGGACCCCGTCTGACTGAAGACCGGAACACCCACCTGAGAGCCGATCACCTTGAGCTGCTCGACGGCCGCCGGGCGCTGGAGGTCAGCCGCGACCAGCATCGGCTTGCGCCCCTCGGAGCCCAGCAGGCGCGCCAGCTTGCCGCAGGTCGTGGTCTTGCCCGAGCCCTGAAGCCCGCACAGCATGAGGACCGTGAGCCCCGCCTTCTCCAGCCGGATCGATGGGTCGACCGGACCCATCAGCTCGATCAGCTCGTCATGGACGATCTTGACGATCTGCTGGTCGGGCCGAACGCTCTTGATCAACTGCGTGCCGACGGCCTTGTCGCTGATCTTGGCCATGAAGTCCTGCACGACGTCAAAATGAACGTCGGCTTCGAGCAAGGCATTTCGCACCTCGCCCAGACCTTCCCTCATGTTCGCTTCGGTCAGGATGCCGCTCTTGCGGAACCGCCGAAACGCCGAGGACAGCCTTTTTTGCAAGTCGTCAAACATCGTTGGCCAGGACCCTGCGCATACATGATGGACTAGAACCCCTGATTATAATGGGTGCGACAAGGTCTGGCAACGCGAAGGGGACTGAGGTGGCGTCCCGCTATGAAGAAGGTGTACTTTGATTGGGCACGAGCGTCGTTGAGCGCTGATCGTTGCATTGACTGCAACAACGGCATGGGCGATAGTTAAAAGTAGGGAAATTCTCCCGAATTCCGCACTCGGTTTTGAATATGAGTACAGAGCCAATGGCCGCTAAACGGTTGCCCGACAAACTCCAAAGCTCAAAGACTCCGCCTGTTAAGGCTCGGGCTGCAAACAAGCCCTCGTCCAAGGTTGTAGACTCCAAGTCTGACAAAGCCGTCGTCGTTAAGAATGGACTTGGTGGCACGCATGGTGCAACTACCAAGACTACCAAATCTCGAATTCCCAACGCAGTTTCACGCAAGGCTCTTGCCGATCTCAAAGCGGGACGCGTGACGCGATACGCAGACGTGGACGATCTGTTCGATAAATTGGGGATCAAGATTGGCAAAAGTTAGTCGGGAGACCCCTCAACCACCTCCGCATTCGGTGATGACCTGCGCCATCGCGTAGAATTGCCTGATGAGGCTGGCAACGTCGGCCTGCTCAGCATTGCTTCCAGCAGCGATCCGGCGCCGGCGTGACAAATCGATGAGCCCAGGATCTCGCCGCTCGGCCGGGGTCATGCTGTCGATGATTCCCTGCAAAAGCTTGACCTCCCGGTCGTACTCTCGGCGGAGATCGTCCATTTCCATCGGGTCAATCCCGGGAATCCTGCCCGTCACGTCCCGCATCGAGCCCATGTCCTTCATGGTCGCAATCTGCTTCCGGAACTCGTTGAGGTCATATTGGTCCATGGCTTTGGCTCGAAACTGGAGTTCTGATTCCGGTCCATCCTCTTCAACGCGACTCCGCGTCAATCATTGCCACTCGACCGAAGCCGCAATATTAGCCCATCGACATCGAACCCGAGGAGGCTCTCAACCACCAGATCCGCGCCCGATTGTGCCAGCGCAGCGACGGGGTGCGTCGTCGTCAGACCGACGGCGTACATCCCAGCGGCCTTGGCGGCCTGGATGCCGACCGTCGCATCTTCAAAGACGACCGACCGGGCCGGGAGAGCCCCTACCTTGGCTGCCGCGACCAGGAAAACCTGAGGATCGGGCTTGCCGCGCGTGATGTCCTCGAGTGACGCGATCGCCGCAAATCGCCCGTCGAGCCCGCAGTCGCGAATGCTCAGCTCGAGGTTGGCCAGCGGGCCGCTGGAGCCGATCGCCAGCTTGACGCCCCGATCGGTGAGCGCATCAAGCAGCGCCCGCATGCCATCCAGCAATTGAATGCGCCCCCGCGCAACATCCCGGTAGCACACTTCCTTGAGATCGGCATAACGCCGGACTTCGTCGTCACTGAGCTTGTCGCCGAGCAGCTTGCGAAAGATGCTGGGATTCGTCATGCCGAATGTCGAGTGGATGAACTCGGGCGTGAATCCCAACTTCGTCCTCTGCTCGAGCTCCATCCAGGCCTCCTCGTGGAATTCAAACGAGTCAACCAGAACACCGTCATGATCGAAAATGGCGAGAAGATCGTCCGGATCGGGCGTCACGTCGAGGTCCTTTTTCGAGATCAGTTCAAACGATTCAGTAAGATTCCGGCCGACATCCTGTTTGAAACCAAGCGCATGATCACCATCGCTTGTACGGCAAGAATTTGCCAGACATGGTGATCTTCACCCGGTCGCCCTTGGGGTCGGGCTCTTTTTCGACTTCCATCGTGAAATCGATCGCACTCATGATGCCGTCGCCGAAGGTCTCCTGGATCACGTCCTTGAGCGGCAAGCCAAAGACTTGCAGGATCTCGTGGAAGCGGTAGAGCAGCGGGTCGACCGGGATTGTTTCCATGAGCCCGCCTTTCACGGGAAAGCCGGTCAGCTCCGGCAGGAGCGCCCGGTCCAGGCCCAAGGCGTCGAGGAGCTTGCCAGCTTGGTCCTCGGTCGCGCTCGCCTGCCGATAGCAGACGGCCGCCAGGAACACTGGATTGCAGGCCGCGATCTTCGCCAGCTCGGCAAACGTCAACCCCTTCGCTTTCTTGGCACGCAGGATTGTCTCGGTGATTTCCGATGGCATGGCCCTTCGTCCCCCAGCACCAAAAGGTGGACACACGATGTTCTCGATCCTACGATCGAAGACCTTGACATACGTCGGCAGCCACCGGTCGCCGGCTCGTGCTCCGGGCTGATTATTCTACGAGGTTTGTGCTTCGGCGCCGAAGTCGACTGTGCGGCGCCATCGCATGGGGAATCGATTAATGGCGGCACGATTGTTCCGCCTCTTCTGGCTGACGGTTCTGATCGGACACACCATCCTGGCGATCCTGTGGTGGATGCTCCAGCCCGGCGGGTTTCCCCTGGGCCATCCGCGATTCTGGTCCAACACCGTTGCGCCGGTCGTTGCACTGGCCCTCTCGTTCGGCTCGCTCTGGGCCCTTCATCGCGAATCGATCGTGGCGCTGCGGGTGCTGTTGCCGATCTGGCCGGCGGCGTGGGCGGCCATGGCGCTGGCAAGCCGGATCGTGTTCCCGATCAGCCTGGCCTGGCTGTGGCTCGTTCCGGCCGGCGCGGCGATAGTGATGGTGCTGGCGAGCTTACCGGCCTATTATGATCGCCCAAGAGCGCAGGCAACAGGAACTCTGGCTCTCGCCGGAACGATCGTCCTCGCGGCCACGGCGGGCGGCGCCCTGGCTTTTACACAGCGTGTCATGGCTCCCGCGACCCATCCGCTTGACGTCCAGCTTCCCGAGCTCGAAACCGGCCCATCGGACTCGGTAGTCCGGCAGGGGGCCGTTCATCTCGACGGGAACGTGCTGATTCAGGCGTCGAACGGCTCGATCACGGTGCCTCTCGGCCGCCTGACACTGATGGTTGACCCGCTCTTGACATTCTCCGACCGGTCGCCGGACGGATGCCCGACGGTTCTGGTGCATTCGCAAAATCGCGAAGGTGGGGCTCCAGTGTTGCGCGAAGGCCGTCGCGAAGGCCAGAAGTCGTGCTCGCTGGCGTTCGACGTTCGGGGGCAAGGGCTAGCCTTCTTGAACGCACGGGCGGGCAGCGACGGCAACGTGCTCTCCGTTCTGGCCATCACGCGACTCGATCAGGTTGTCTATTCGCACCTGAATTCATTCTGCGACGTCGAGATTCGCGGGCACCGCCAGCTTTCGCTTGAGTTTTCACCCTGCCCGGGCGTGGCCATCGACGTTCGGCCCTTCGACTACCCTGCCGGCCGGCCCGCCCGCTTTGCCTTCCTCGATCGAACCGGAATTTTCCGCGTGGTTGAGGCCTCCAGCGGCGAGAAGGGTCCATTCAAGCCGCTCGCAAGCGGCCGGCTGGGCCGCGACGAGCCACTCGCCATCACCCTGCTCGATCAAGGGCGGCCGCAGGGGAGAATCACGCTGGCCGACTGGGCACAACAAGCCGGCACAGCCCTTTCGCCAACAGCGGGCTGGGGTGTGCCGGTCAATGCGATCGAGTTCAGTCTTTCAAGTGATGCGCCCGGCGCACCGGCCTCGCTCTTTGTGACGCTGGCCGGCACATCGGTCGGCCGCGGCTGGGATTGCGTAGGACACGCGGCCGGCACGTACCGGAATCGGATTTTTTTCGAGAAGATCGACGATCCCGGGACGAAATTGACTCCTCCACACTCGCGCGACGTGCCGGCTCGTTACGCGCCGGCCACTCGGCCCGGGCGGGCAGGTGGCCTGCACCGGAGCAACCGCCTGCGCCGGAATAAACACCTGCGCCTGCACGGGCGCGACCCTTGTCGTCGCGACGCGGTTAACCGGTGGCAGCGGGTAGCTCGGGTCGCGCTCGAGGCTCACCCGCACCCATCCGCTGGGATCCAGCGGAGAGACCGAGCGGATGAACAAGCCTGGAATCTTGATGTCGTCGAACGTGAGATCGATCGCCTGCTGGCGAAGCTGACCCCCCAGAGCACCGAGGACGAACGCCGTCGAGAACCGCGAGAGAAGGGCTCCCTTGGTCTCATCGTCCGCGATCGCCAGGACCTGTCCGTCGGCTCCGGGGTTGAATTCCTCGACCTTGGCCTGAACTCGCATGGCGCCCGGTTTCGACGTGTCGATCTTGTACGAGAGCGAAATCTCGGCGAGCGGAACCTTGATCCGGTAGACCTTGGCTGGTGCTCCCACGAACCCGCCTTTCTCTTGATTCTCGGGCGCCGGCACTTCGAGCTGGAGGTCGTGAATGAGCGCGACCAGGAAGCCGCGGGCGTCGGTGCTGAATTCCGGGGGCGTCTTGGGCCGCGTGAGGCGAAGGACGGTCGTCTTGGGAGTGCCGGGCTTGGGCTTGCGCGACTCGGCGAGCTTCTTCGCGAAGGTGGCGAAGTCGACGTTCTGGGTGACCTCGATTCCCTCGCGCGGCGGCGTGCCCGGCGGCACTTCCTTGATGACCAGCATCAGGTTGTCAACCGACCGCACGACGTCGCGCTCGTAAATCCCGGAGGCCAGGCTTCCCAGCAGCGAACCCACGTGGACGCTGGCCCGGATACCGGGCTCAATGCTCGCTAGTGCCGGGGGTGCCGGCACGTCCGCGCCAGCCTGGCCAGGAGCGTCCTTCCAGTTGAACCGCCCGCCGACCAGAACACCGTCAGGCCGGGACCGCAGCGCCAGGTTCGTGATCACGAAATCCTTCACGGCCAATGTATCGTCGCCGAGCAAACCCTGGGCACGCAAGTCGGCATTCCTCTGCGCGGCCTCGACGGCGATTCGCTCCTGTGCCTCCTCGAGCGCTTCCTTGGGGATCTCCTGGCGAAACCGGCTGATCGAGCCCTCGTAAACCTTCTGGTTGATCCCATTCGCGTCCATTCCCACGAGGCCGGCGATCGCGCGGCCGAGCTCGTGGCCCTGCGTGGGGACCGAGCCGATTGCCGCGTCGATGTTATGGGTGTACGAGGGCGAGATCTGCAAGCCCGAGCCGCGCAGCACGGTTGTGATCGTGAGCTCGGCCCAGTCGTAAGTGGTCGCATTGAACTGGTAGAGCTTGGTCGCCCGTTGACCTTGCGCGTCGCTCGCCACCCGGTTGTTGAAGTCCCAGACCGGCGTCACGCTGGTGAAGAGCTGCTTGTTGTAGAAGGCGATGCCGTCATCGCTGCTCATGAGGCCAAACCCGGTCTTGGGCCCGGCAGTGACCTGGGAAATGTACCCCTTGCGCTCGACAGGCCCGCTCTGGACCAGGTCGGCGTTCAAAAAGGGAGAGATGGTATTCACATCAGCAGAGATATCGAGATTGGGCCGATTGAACAGGTCAGCCACGGCCGCCTCGAGCTCCGCCGAGGGCCACCAGGGCTGCTTGCGGTTGCCCGAGGAGAGGACACCGAGGGAGTCGTGAATCTTCCGCAGGGCCGACTGGCGCTTGGCGACGGTGGGCGCGGAATCGTATTCCCCCAACGCCGTTCCCAGGTCGGTCCTCACGAAGTCGACCCAGCGCTTGCGGTTGGCCGCGACGCCCGGATCGCTGGTGGCCGCCATCGACTCGACCGCTTCCGAAAGCCGGCGCCTGGCCCACGCCAGACGCAGGCGGGGCCGCAGCCACTCACGGAGCTGTTGCCGCAGATTGGCCGCTGGCTCCCACGCGATGGTTCCCAGGGTCTCGGAGATCTGGTAAATCGGGTCGAGTGCGGCCAGCCGATCGGTCTCGCTCTCGGCGTTGCCGTAGGCACGTAAATCCGCCAGTAAAGTATCGAAGAGTGCGTCCCACCCGGCTCGATTAGGCTGAGCGGATGCCCCCGGGCTGTCCCATGATTTCCGGATCGCTTGAATCGTCCGCTCGACTCCTTGATAGCTCGGGGTTACCGGAGCTGCCGCGAAAGCCGTTACCACCACCCAGCTCGCCACCGCGCTTGTCACAGTCAGGAGCCTTACCGTTCGTGGCATCGTTGTCTCCGTCCTTTGGCTGCTCGCCTGAAATTCAAGCGATGTTCAAAGTTGAATCGTCCGAACGTTCCTCGCGCAATCAACCGTCCTGAACTGACCTCGAGTGGGCGGCCCGGCATTTTCCTTAGACACCCTAGAACCGCAGCCGCGAATGGGGCTTTGCAACGACCATAGGATATGCACGATTGATGCCGATGATTCAAGATGTAAGGGATTTACCCGTCCGGCTCCGCCGGCACAAGCGAGGCCGGCCGGGTCCCGTCCGCCACGACAGCGCGCAGAGGTTTTTGCTACAATCGCTTCCGGTCGGCGGGAGGCTCGCGCCAGAGCAAGTCACCCGCGGCGGGCCCTCGTGCCTGATCGGAATCATCCATTCATCATCAGGCCGCGCTGGAGCTCACATTTCGCCAAGGAGAATCGCCTCATGAATCCCATTCGAAATTCAGATCGCAGCCGGTGGTCCGTTCCCCCGTCATTCTTCATCCTCATTCTGGCCGCTACGCTGGCCGCCGGCTGCAACAGCCGGCCGGCTGTCTCGGGCACCGCCAGTGCTACGACCGGCGGGCCCGATCAGGCCGCCGCGCAGAGAGCCGCTGGAGCGGCCAAGCCCGCAGACTCAAAGACGATGGTCTCCCACATCGAGGGTGACCGGATGCAGAGCATTCCCAAGGCGGTCATGTCCACGCAGACCGAGTCCAGCCCGTTTCGGTTTGCCGAGATTGCCAAGGAAGCCGGGATCGACTTCGTCCATTTTTCGGGAATGACCGACGAGAAGCACTTCCCGACGGCCAACGGCTCGGGAGCCGCCGTCTTCGACTTCGATAACGACGGCCTGCTGGATCTCTACTTCGCGACCTGCACCCTCCTGCCGCTGGGAACGGCCGAGAAGGGCCCGAACCGCCTGTACAAGAACCTGGGCGGCAACCATTTCAAAGATGTGACCGAATCGTCCGGGCTGGGCTTCAAGGGCTTCTGCCACGGCATCATCACCGGCGATATCGACAACGACGGCGATCAGGATGTCTTCCTGTGCAACTACGGCTCGAACGTTCTCTACGCGAATAACGGTAACGGCACCTTTTCGGACATCAGCAAGAACGCGGGCATCGATGCTCCCAACTGGTCTTCGGGCGGCGCCATGCTCGATTACGACAATGACGGCTTCCTCGACCTCTACGTCACGAACTACGGCCGCTGGTTCTACCCCGAGGATCACCACCGCGCCGGCGACGCCGAGAAGAAAGTCTGGCTCTACTCCTCGCCCAGGTCGATCCAGACCGTCCAGCACCTTTTCTACCACAATAACCGCAACAGCACGTTTACAAACGTATATGAGAAAGTGATTCGTAGCGATCCCAGGCCGCGGTCTGACGGGCACGGGTTCGGTGTCGTGGCCGCCGACTTGAACGACGACGGCCTGATCGACCTCTTCGTCGCCAACGACATGAACCCGAACTTCCTTTTCCTGAATCGCGGCGACGGCACTTTTGACGACGTCTCGGAAATCTCAGGCGCTGCCTTCAACGTCAATGGCATGGCACAGTCCGGCATGGGAGTCGATGCCGAGGACGTCGACGGCGACGGCCTTCCCGAGCTGTTCGTCACCAATTTCTCCAATGAATACTCGACCCTTTACTTCAACTATGGGAAGGGGACGTTCTCCGACGACACCGCCTTCTACGGCCTGGCCTCCGACTCGCTCCCCTGGGTCAAGTGGGGCTGTTCACTCTCCGACTTCGACGGCGACGGCTGGCCCGACATCTTCTTCGTCAACGGCCACGTCGACAACAATCGCCGCCAGATCGGCCAGCCCGTCGATTACGAGGAGCCGCCACTCCTTTTCCACAACGTCGCCTCGGGCGGGAGAAGGCGATTCCGCCTGGCAACCCGCGATGCCGGGCCCTATTTCGACACCAAGCATGTGGGACGCGGGGCCACCTTCGGCGATATCGACAACGACGGCGATATCGACATCGTGGTCAACCACAAAGATGCTGCACCGGCCCTGCTGCGCAACGACACCAAGTCGGCAAACCACTGGATCCGCTTCATCCTCGAGGGAACCAAGAGCAACCGCGATTCGATCGGTGCCAAGCTCGCGATTACCGCGGGCGGAAAGACCATCTATCGCCAGCGCAAGGGGGGCTACAGCATGCAGGCCACCAACGATCACCGGGTGCTCGTGGGCATAGGCGCCGCGACGACCGTCGACAAGGCCGTGATCCGCTGGCCTTCCGGCAGAGAGATCACGCTGGAAAAGCTCAAGGTTGATCAGGAATTTAAGCTCGTCGAGCCCAAGACCGACGACGCATTCAAGCCATATACGCCGCTGGCCAAGCCCGCCCCGGCGGCGGGCACGGAGAAAGCCAAGCCGGCGCAGTGACCATGGGGCCGCTCGGCGTTCCGCAATCAATAATCGCCGCGGAGTCACGAACTCTGTAGTGTAGAGCCGCTCTGCGCAGAATTGCTTGAATGACGGTTGGGGTCCAGTCGTTCGCGCCGGCACGAACGCTCGTTTCACGAGGTGATCACGGTATATGAGCATGAATTCGTCGACCTGGCCGCTGATTCGCTTCGGGGTGATCAAGGAAGCCTGGGCTCTGTACAAGAAGCATGCGCTTGTCTGGTCACTGGCAACCGTCATCGTCGCGGCCCTGCATAGCGTCATGAACAGCGTGCTGTTCGCCGCGATTCACCGAGGCGAGCCGCTCGGGCCCGGTGGCTTCCGGCTCTTCATCCCGGCGGCCGACCCGATCAGCCTGACCGCTTCAACCGTCGTGACCGGGTTCCTTCTCGGTGGCATGTTCCGCATGGCAAGCAGGCAGCTTCGCGGCGGTGCGCCTCGGCTCGAAGACCTCTTCAGCATGACGGACTGCTGGTTCGATCTGCTGCTCGTCTCGTTTCTCATCGGGGTATTGACCTCGATCGGTCTGGCCCTGCTCATTGTTCCCGGCTTCATCGTTTTCGGTTTATTGATGATGGCGATCCCACTGGTCACCGAAGGCAAGCTGCCGGCCACCGGAGCCATCATCCAGAGCGGGCGTGCTCTCAAGTCTCAGTGGCTCGTGGCCGCGGTCTTTCACTGCGTACTGACCGGGTTCGCGGTGTCTGGTTTTTTCGTCTGCTGCATCGGTGTGCTGGCCACCGGGCCGCTTTACTCCCTCTCCGTCGCCATCCTCTACCACAACTTCTTCGGCTGGAGCGAGCTTCCCGGCGCCAAGAAAGCCGGCGACCCATTCCCCGACGTTTGACACCCACCCGGTCGCTCGGCTCCTGGAGCACGATCGGGCTGGGTTTTGACCCCGCCGTCTGCTACAACAATGTTTAACTTCGGTTACAACATTTGTTTTACGACGCGCGGATGCAACCGCCATGAGCAGAGTGGCGAAGTGGCCGGTGATCTTGTTTATTCCGATCCTCTTCGGGGCGCAGGGTGCCCGCGGGGATGAGCCCGGCGGGTTTACCCCCGAGGAGGCCCTGCGGCGGATGGTCGTGCCGCCGGGTTTTCACGTCGAGATCTTCGCGGCCGAGCCGATGGTGCGGCAGCCGTTGTCCGCCAGCTTTGACGAGCGCGGCCGGCTGTGGGTCATCGAATACTTGCAGTATCCCAACCCGGCAGGTCTCAAGCCGGTCAGTGTCGATCAGTACCTCCGCACCGAGTATGACCGCGTGCCCGAGCCGCCCCCCCGCGGCCCGCGAGGGGCAGATCGAATCAAGATCCTCGAAGACACCGACGGCGACGGCCGTGCCGACTCGGAGAAGATCTTTGTCGACGGCTTGAATCTCGCTTCGGGCCTTGCCATCGGACACGGCGGCGTCTTCGTCGGCCAGGCCCCTTATCTCCTCTTCTATCCCGACCGCAACCACGACGACCGGCCCGACGGGGACCCCGAGGTGCTCCTGACCGGTTTCGGCCTTCAAGACGCCCATTCGACCGTCAACTCGATGACCTGGGGGCCCGACGGCTGGCTCTACGGAGCCCAGGGCAGCACCGTCACCGCACGGATCAACGGAATCGAATTCCAGCAAGGAATCTGGCGCTACCACCCGCAGTCCCACCGATTCGAGCTCTTCGCCGAGGGCGGAGGCAACACCTGGGGGCTCGACTTCGACGTCACGGGCAACGCCTTCGGCAGCAGTAACGGGGCGTATATCACCTTTCACATGGTCCAGGGCGGCTACTACGTCAAGGGTTTCGCCAAGCACGGGCCGCTGCACAACCCGCACACTTTCGGCTACTTCGGCCCGATCACCTACCAGAACGCCAAGCAAGGCGGCCACGTCACGCCCGGCGGAGTCATCTATAAAGGCGACGATTTTCCGCCTGTGTTCCGGGGTACATTCATTGGCGGCAACTTGCTATCGAATGCGGTCTACTGGCACGTTCTCCAGCAAGACGGCTCGACGTTCACCGGCCGGCATGGAGGGACCTTGATCGATGCGCGCGATCGCTGGTTCCGGCCGATCGACCTCCTGGTCGGACCGGACGCGGCCGTCTATGTCGTTGACTGGTACGACAAGCGAGCAGCCCATCTCGACCCTCGCGACACATGGGATCGCACCAACGGCCGGATCTATCGCGTCGTCTACGGAGACCGCCGCAAGGTGACTCCGTTTGACCTGGCCAAACGATCGAGCGACGAGTTGGTCTCGCTCAGGGAAAGCACCAACGACTGGTGGGCAGTCGAGGCGCGGCGAATGCTCGCCGAGCGGCGCGACCCGGCCGTCATTCCGAGGCTGAAATCCCTGTTGCACGACGATCGCGAGACGACGATCGCTCTGCGCGACCTCTGGCGCTCTACGTCAGCGGTGGGCTCGATGATCGCACGGCAAACGAGCTGCTGAATCACCCTCTCGCGGCGATCAGGCGCTGGACGATTCGCCTGCTGGGTGACGACCATCGCATGAACTCGCAGCTTCGGTCCAAGCTTGTTCGCCTGGCCGAGGCCGAGCCTGACGCCGCCGTGCGCAGCCAGCTCGCCTCGAGCTGCCAGCGCTTTAGCTCTGCTGACGCGCTGCCGATTCTACTCCGGATGGTGCAGCGTGACCTTGACGCAACCGACACCCACGTCCCCAATCTCATCTGGTGGGCTTTTGAGCGACAGTTACGCAACGATCGGCTCGCGGTCGTGGCGATCCTGTGCACGCCCGAGACGCAGCGTGGCCGCTTGGGGCGAGCGGTTCTCGAGCGCACGGCGCGCGCCCTGGCATCCGACGGCTCGGCCGATGATTTCGCGCTGTGTGCCCGACTTCTAGCCGCCACGCCACGTGACGAGGCGGCCTCTCCAATCATCGCCGGCCTGGACCTGGGGCTCGAGGACCGCCGGCTGGACGGGGCCCCCCTTGCCCTGAAGGATCGTCTTGCCCATCTTTGGGCTGCTGCCCGCGGCGCCCGGCATCGAGCTCATCCGCGTTTGTGCCCGCCTGGGCCGCCCTGAAGCGATCGAGGCTGCGCTTGCGCTCACTCGCGATCGTCATGGGCCGGAAAGCCGGCGGATCGCGATGATCGGACTACTGGGCCAGCTCGGGCGAAGCGATGACGCAAGTCTGCTGCTGGGTCTCATCGACAAGGGCTCGAGCGTGTCGATCCAGCTTGCGGCCGTGAGTGCGCTTGGGCGATATCAGGAGACGTCGTTATCGGCGCCGCTGCTCTCGCGCGGCCCGATCCGCCGCGCCGATGGTGCGAAGCGGAATTCTCGGCCTGCTGGCCTCGCGGCCCACGTGGGCGCGGGCTCTGGTCGATGCCATCGGCCGTGGCGAAGTTGCCGCTCGGGACGTCACTCCGGCAAACGTTCAGATGATCGCGAAGGTCGCCGAGCCCGCGGTCGCCAAGCGGCTGGAGGCGCTCTGGGGCAAGCTGCCCGCGCCGGGCTCTCCGGAAAAGACGCGGCGGATTGCCGAGGTCCGCGGCCTGCTGCCGGAAGGCGACAAGGGCAGCGCGGCCAGGGGCAAACCAATCTTCAAAGAGCAGTGCGCGGTCTGCCACAAGCTCTTTGACGAGGGTGAGAACATCGGACCGGAGCTGACCGGGGCCGACCGGGGCAATCTCGACTTCCTGCTGACCAGCCTGGTCGACCCCAGCGCCCAGGTCCGCAAGGAATATCAGTCGCAGACGATCGCCCTGCGCGACGGCAGAGTTCTCTCTGGACTGGTCGTCGACGAGAACGATCGGATCGTGACGCTCATCGACAGCAATCGCCAGAAGATGCCGATCAATCGGGATATGATTGAAGAATCCAAGCCGGCGGATGTTTCGCTGATGCCGGAGGGATTACTCGAAAAGCTCTCCGAGCCGCAGATCCGGGATCTTTTCAAGTACCTTCAGAGCAGCGGCGTTAAGTAAAGGGTCTTCGCCTTGCGTGGAGGGTGAGGCTGGGCCGTTGCCCACCGCGTCGTTCGCTGTTCGTACACAGCCGATCAGCTGCGGTCACGGCCGATTGGGTGCTTGTCTCAGGCTTTCGTGCCGGGGCCGGCCGGCGTATAATCAGCGCATTGGTGCGGACGGGGAGCCGGGAGGAAGAAAATGGGCACGCTTGACAAAGAGCATGATGTGAACGCCAACGATGGCGTCGCCCAGCCCGCTCATCCAGCCGGGCGGTCTGCTTGCCCACTGCCGTGCTTCGACGCCAAAGGGCGCTTTCGCCCGATCACTCGGGAAGAACAGGCCGACAAGGCGCGGGCCGTCGCAGCGTTCGTCGACAAGATGCTGGCGATGCCTGATGAAGACCCTCCGGGCGCGTGGGAAGAGGCCATGCGCGATCTTGATGCGCATCGGCCTCACCGGAAGCTTTTCGAAGGACTCTATTAATCATGGCGCGGCTGATCCTCCTGGACAGCGGGCCGCTTGGGTTGATTGTCCGCGCGCCTGGCAGACCGCACGTGGCGCGATGGCTCACATGGCTCACGATCTACGATCAGAATGCGTTCGATCGACTTGCGGAACTGGCCACTGCCCTGGAGAATGTCGGCTGCTGTGAACAGACCGTCCTCGATCACTGTCGTATTCCAGGGCATCACGTCCGCGGCTGCTGGGTGGTCGATCTCGTGCTCGGTCACCTGACATGGCGCGATAGGCCAGCCCGCCTGCGAGAATTGAGAAGCCCAGGATAACGAGGCACAGTTCCGCGATGAAAACCATCGAGCTCGCCCAGGCGACCAGCCCGCTCGCAGACTACATCGAAGGCGTTCATTCGAAGCCCTTGGTCGTGACCGACCACGGTACCCCAACGGCTGTGATTCTGCCTCTAGTCGGCACGGATCTCGAGACGGTCTCCCTCAGCACGAATCCAGATTTCATCGCCCCGATCGAGCGATCCCGTTCGCGAACGCGCGAAGAGGGCGGAATCTCCTCAGCCGAAATGCGCCTCCGCGTCCTCGGGACAGAATCGGGCTAGGCGAAAGATTTGACTTTCGCTGTTCTTCTCTTCGCCCCGAATGGGGCAGTGACAAAATAGCCCAGGGCAACGCCCTGGGGGAATACATCAGGGCCCACCCTTGCGAGACATCCGCGCCGCCACCGCCCAGTTCGAGCACCGCAACGGCGACAAGCCCTACAACCTCGCACGAATCGAAGACCTCACCCGCCGCGCCGTCGAAAAAGGCGCCGAAATCGTCAGCTTCCACGAATGCTCGATCTGCGGCTACACTTTCCTGCAACATCTCACCCGCGACGAGCTGGCCGCTCTTGCTGAGCCCGTACCCAACGGCCCATCCATTCGCGAGCTCGAGCGCATCGCCCGCGCCCACAACACGGTCATCATGGCCGGCCTCATCGAAGCCGGCGAAAATGGCCGCCTCCACAACTGCTACGTTACCGTCGGGCCCGATGGCTTCATCACCAAGTTCCGAAAGCTCCATGCGTTCATAAGCCCTCATTTGACCCCGGGCGACCCGTTTAACGTGATCGACCTGCTGGGCATCAAGGCCGGCTTCCTCATCTGCTACGACAACAATCTCCCCGAAAACGTGCGGATCACCACCATGATGGGAGCGGAAGTCATCTTCATGCCGCATGTCACGGGCTGCCTTCCCTCGACGATGCCCGGTCGTGGAACAGTCGATCGCGCGCTCTGGGAGAATCGCCTGCGCGACCCGGTGCGCCTGCGTCAGGAGTTCGACGGGCCCAAGGGACGCGGCTGGCTATTGCGCTGGCTGCCGGCGCGGGCATGGGAAAACGGTGTCTACGCCGTTTTCAGCAACCCGGTCGGCCTCGACGACGACACGGTCAAGCCCGGCCTGGCCATGATCCTCGACCCCTACGGCGAAGTTCTGGCCGAAAGCCGTGAGCTTGGCGACGACGTCGTGGTCGCCTTGCTCACCGGCGACAAGATCCTCAATTCCTCAGGCCGCCGCTATCTCCGGGCACGCCGGCCCGAGCTGTATGGCAAGCTCGTTGAGCCGCCGCCACCGGGGCAAGAACCCGTCACAACCCCGGGCTGGAAGCTCACCAGAGGAAATGCCTGAATCGAAAGAACAAACGAAACGACCCCCAACCCCACTGGCGACGCGAACCAGCGTCCGCTAAAGTGTCCCTGACTTCGCGCTTCCAGCCTTCAATCTCGAACCTCGGTTGCCATGACGCCAAAGCCCGACTTCACGCACACCTTCGCACCCAAGCTCTTGCTCCTTCTGGCGTGTTCATGCTCGCTGTTCACAGCGCTCCTTGCCCTCGCCGGCTGCAATTCGGGCGCCGCTCCCCAACGCGTGCCTCCGCCACCGTCGGTCACGGTCGTCGAAGCCAAGAAATTGACCGTGCCCCTCATCGTCAATCCCATCGCGACGACACGCGCTCTCGAAGAAGTCACGATCCGCGCCCGCGTGCGGGGCTTCCTCACCGAGCGCCACTTCAAGGACGGCTCGAACGTCAAGAAAGACGACCTCTTGCTCGTGATCGACCAGAAGCCGTTCCAGGTCGCTCTCGACCAGTCCAAAGCCCAGGTCGCCTCAGCCTCCGCGACTCTTGAAAAAAGGCAATCATCTAAAGCAGTTGAAGTCGCAAAGGCCACCCTGGCACTTGATAAAGCACAGCTTCGGCTGGATGAAGTCGAAGAGCGCCGCGAGCGCATCCTGCTCGCGCGCAAGGCCGCGTCCCAGGAAGACTACGACAAGGCCGAGGCCCAGAAGCTCAAGAGCGCAGCCCGGGTCGACGCCGACCAGGCTTCCCTCGATCAATCCATCGCCGATTTCAAGATCGACATCGAAAATGCCAGGGCCGAGCTCGATCGCGCCCGCGCCTGCGCTCGAAGACGCCAATATCAACCTGGGTTATTGCAAAATGTACGCACCGATCTCAGGAAAGGTCGGCGAGCTGAAGGTGAAAGTGGGGAACCTGGTCGGCGACGCCGGCTTGACCGAGCTTGTCACGATCGAGCAGCTCGATCCCATGGGACTCGACGTCCGGCCCCCTGCGCGCTACCTGCCCGAAGCAACCGCCCTGCTGGGAACCGGAGTCACCGTCAGCCTCACCGTCGAAGGCGAACGACGCCACCCGCACGTCGGCAAGGCCATCTTCATCGACAACACCGTCGACGCCCAGACATCGACGTTTCTGCTGCGCGCAGCCGTCCCGAACCCCGACGGGACGCTCCTTCCCGGCGAATACGTCCGTGCCACCATGACCGTCGGCGAATACGTTGATGCCGTCGTCGTCCCCGAGCAGGCCGTCCTCGAAGGCCCGGAAGGAACCCGCGTCTTCGTTGTCGATGCGGAAAACAAGGTTGACGTCGCCAAGGTCTCCGGCGTCGACACCTACCGCGGACTCCGCGTGCTCGAGTCCGGACTCGAGCCCGGCCAGCGCGTGATCGTTGAAGGCGTTCAGCTCGTCCGGCAGGGGCAGAAGGTCGATGCCACAACCACTCCCCTCGAGAAGATGATGACCGAGGAAGCCCCCGCTCTGCCGGGAGACCTCCGATTCAACAGCCGCGTCTCACGCGTTCCCGGCCGAGGCAACGCAGCGACCCCGAAGTCAGATGAGCAGCCCGCGACCGAAAAGGCGTCGCCCGAAAAAACCAAATCCGAGCCCAAGACGCCCCCCGCCTCGCCGGCCGGCAAAGAGCCGAGATAAGAACCGACATGGTCAATTTCTTCATCGGCCGGCCGATCTTCGCAACCGTTCTCGCCGTGCTCATGCTTCTGGTCGGCGGTATCTGCATCTTCATCTTGCCGATCGCCCAGTACCCTGAGATCACGCCCCCGCAAGTGCAGGTCACGACCACCTTCACCGGTGCCGACGCCCAGACGGTCGCCGAGACCGTCACCACGCCGATCGAACAGCAGGTCAACGGCGTGAAAGGGATGATCTACTTCAATTCCGACAGCACCAGCAACGGCGTCTCCACGATCGTCGCAACCTTCGACGTCGGCTATTCGCAGGATATCGCCGCCGTCGACATCCAGAACCGGGTGCAGACCGCGCAGGCCGTGCTGCCCCCTGAGGTCAAGCAGTTCGGCGTGACGATCAAGAAGACCTCGACCGACATGGTCTGTGTCGTGAACCTCGTTTCTCCCGACGGCCGCTACGACTCGACGTTTCTCGACAACTACTCCCAGATCTACGCCGTCGACGTGCTCAGGCGCATTCCCGGCGTCAGTGATGTGACGGCGTTCGGCCGAAAGTACGCCATGCGCATCTGGCTCGAGCCCGACCGGCTCGCCGCCCAGAAGATCGCGCCCAAGGAGGTCATCGACGCCATCGCGTCCGAGAACAAACAGGCTGCTGCCGGCCGCATCGGCAGCCAACCTGTACCCGCGGGACAGGCACTTCGCGAGTACCCGATCCTGGTCAAGGGCCGCCTGACGAGCGTGCACGAGTTCGAGGAGATCATCGTCAAGCGCCGCAATGACGGCTCGATCGTACGCCTCAGCGATCTCGCCCGCATCGAGCTCGACTCCGAGAATTACGATACCGCTGGCTGGTTGAGCGGCAAGCCGGCCGGCACCCTGCCCGTCTACCAATATGCCGACGCCAATGCACTCGACATCGTGCGCCAGGTGCGCGAGAACATGGACCGGCTCGCCAAGAGCTTCCCTCCCGGCCTTGAATACCGCATCGCCTACGACACAACCAAGTATGTGAGCGAGAACATCCGCGAGGTCGAAGAGACCCTGCTCGAAGCGTTTCTGCTCGTGCTCCTGGTTGTTTTCGTTTTTCTTCAGGGCGTGCGCCCCACGATCATTCCGATGATGGCCATACCGGTCGCCCTGGTGGCGACCTTCGCCATGATGGCCGCCTTCCACTTCTCGATCAACACGCTTACGTTGTGCGGCTTGATCCTCGCCATCGGACTGGTGGTCGACGATGCCATCATCGTGGTCGAGAACGTCGAGAAATACCTCGAGCGCGGCGAGCAGCCGGTCCCGGCCGTGCGCTCGGCCATGGCCGAGATCACCGCACCGATTGTGACCATCACGCTCGTACTGGGGGCCGTGTTCGTGCCGGTGGCCTTCATTCCGGGCTTGACCGGAAGGCTGTACAACCAGTTTGCCATGACGATCGTCTTCTCGTTCGTCTTCTCCGCGATCAACTCCCTGACGTTCAGCCCGGCGATGTGCCGCCTTGTTCCTGCGTGCCAGGCATGGCGAAGCCAGGTTCATCCTGTTCCGCTGGTTCAACGCCGGCATGCGCTGGCTCGAGAATTCTTATGACTCGTTTCTCGACTTCACCGCACATCACTGGTGGACGATCGTGGTCCCGTCGATCGGGCTGCTGGCACTCACGTATACCATGCTCGTCGAGCGCCCCAAGGCGTTCATCCCTGTGGAAGACCAGGGCTACTTGATCGCCGCGATCCAGACGCCCGACGGAACGGGCCGCGAGGCGACGGGCAAGGTGTCGGCTGCAATCAGCGAGATCGCTCTGGGTCTGGAAGGCGTCAGCGACGTGGTGCTGCTCGAGGGCTTCAACGTCTTGAACTCCACCAACCAGACGAATTCCGCGACGGCATTCGTGGTCCTCAAGGAATGGAGCGAGCGGACCAAGCCCGAGCTTCGCGCCGAGGCCTTGACAACCAAGCTTCAGGCGGCGATTTCCCGGCAGATTCGAGGCGCAGTCGCCGCGGTGCTCCAGCCCCCGCCGATCCGCGGCCTGAGCCAGACCGGTGGCTTCGAGTTCATGATCGAAGACCGCGACGGCAAGGGCGTCCAGGCGCTTGCCCTGATCACGGATCGATTCCTCGCCGAGACGAAAAAGCAGCCCGAGCTGGGCGCGTTGTTCACGCCGTTCACCGTGAATGTCCCTCAGATTCGATTCAAGCTCGATCGCACCAAGGCCCAGCGCCTGAATGTCTCGGTCTCCGACGTGTTCACGGTGCTGCAGACCTATCTGGGTGGCTACTACGTGAACGACTTCAACCTTTACGGCAAGGTCTGGAAGGTGATGGTCCAGGCCGAGGGATCCCGCCGCATCACCAAGACCGATATCGACCATCTGTATGTCCTGAATGGCCAGGGTGACCGCGTGCCCCTGGACGCACTGGGCGATGTGGTCTACGACCTGGGCCCGATCGATGCCCCGCATTACAATATGTACAACGCGGCAAAGATCACGGGCCAACCCGCCGCGGGCTATAGCTCGGGCCAGGCGATCGCCGCGATGGAACGCGTGGCCGACCTGGTCCTGCCGGAAGGCTTCTCGTATGAATGGACGGGCACGACGTTTCAGGAGCAGAAGACGGGCAACCTGGCGATGTACATCTTCGCCTTGTCGATCGTTTGTGTCTTCCTCTTCATGGCGGCTCTTTACGAAAGCTGGATCCGCCCGCTGGTGATCATCCTGACGGTACCGCTGGCGATGTTCGGCGCCATGATTGGCCTGTGGATCTTCGACATGCCGCTCGACGTCTTCGGCCAGATCGGCCTGGTGATGTTGATTGGACTGGAGACCAAGAACGCGATCCTGGTCGTCGAGTTCGGCGTCGAGCTTCAGCAGCAAGGTATGAACATCATCGATTCGGCCAAGGAGGCGTCGCGCCGGCAGCTGCGCCCGATCCTGATGACATCGTTCGCCTTCGTGATGGGCGTCCTGCCGATGGCGCGGGCCACCGGCGCCGGCGCGTACAGTAGAAACTCTCTCGGCGTGGTGATCGCCTCGGGCATGCTGGTGAGCACGGTACTGGGCCGATTTGTGATCCCGATCTACTACGTGCTCGGCGAGCGCATCAGCCAGTGGTCCAAACGCCGGGCCGAAGGCAGACCGCCCGAGCACGAAGGCGCCGAGCCGGGCGAAGAAAAGAAACCCGGGCGCTGACGCCTGTAGCGGCACACTCCGTGTGCCGTCCGCTGATGACCCGTCTCGGCCCGAGCAGCGTGCCGCGAACCACCATTCGCGGCCGCCACTCGAGTCGGCGGTTTCACCAATCGTCCAAATTGCCAAAGACCGAAAGACCCGACGAACACCGGACAACGAACAACGAACAACGGACAACGGACAACGGACAACGGACAACGGACAACGGACAACGGACAACTTCTCACCCCGCCTTCGCGCGCGCCGCCTCCTTGTTCCTGCGCCTGCGCTGGCGCCGCGACCCGCCGCCGCCCCGGCCATCTCGATTTCCAGTCCGAATGGCGTCCCGAAGACGAATCCCAGGCCGCGGTTCACCTTCCCCACCACCCATCACCCCGGAGATTGCCTTGTCAAACCAGTCCGGGCGCACCGCGTCGCGTTTCGCTCGCTCCTCTTCTTCCACGTCACCGTTCGCGCGAGCAACCGCGACAACCTCGGAAATCACCTTGGGTTCGTTTCGCAGCGAACCCCCCGCATCGCCTGTTGCTCTTTGCAACACACCACTTATGTCCTTGGGTTCGTTTCGCAAAACCAGAGGCGCAGGTTCGCCGGTCTCGCCCGCCGACTCACCCTCGAGAGCACTGCTGGCTTCGTTTCGCGACGCATCCTCTACAACGTCCAGACTCGCCTGAGCCGCACGACTTACGTCCTTGGGTTCGTTTCGCAAAACCGCCAGCACGCCCCTCGAAGCAACCTGATCGCCCCGCTGCACAATCGCCGCCGATCGCTCATCCGTCGCGACAAAACCCGTAGACTCGTCCACATCGTTCAATTCAGCGCGAACGTCTTGTTCATGATCATGGTCATCATCCTGATGACCATGATCATCGGATTGGATCCATCCCGCCGACGGCGGCAGATAATAGCTGCTGCGTCCCCGGCCGCTTTTCAATCGTTCCTGGTTCCGTTTCTCCAGCTCGTTCTTGTTCTTGATCATCAACCGGTTCCATGCAAATTCATAACGCAGCATCAGCAGGCCCTCGTGGCTCAAATCGAACTTGGCAAGATTACTCCCGAGCTCGGCCTCGAGGTCGGCCCACTCTTGATGATTTTGGGCCTTCTCTTCGAGCCGTTCGATCTCCGCGCGAACAACCCCGATCAAATGCTCGCGCGCACGAGTCTCGGTCCATCACCGGCTTCTGCCCGATCAGCCCCTCATACTCGCTTTCAAGCGCAGGCAGGTCATTCGCCGAGACGACCTCGTTCCACAGTTCACTGACCAGGCTTCCCGCCGTCGGGTCCAGCGTCTGGCACGCCTGGAGCATCGACGTGAGACCGTCATTGAGATAGGCATCCATGGGGTGAATCCCCATCAGCTTCATGACGCGAAATCGCTCTGATGCGCTCCACCCCTTGCCTCGCTCGATCGGCGCAAGAGCGCATGCCACTCAATCAGCAGCCATCTTACACCGAGCGGGTTAGACTCAAGGTTCCGGACGACCTTTGCTGGACGCATTTCCCCCGCAACATCAAGTTTGCCGTTGCCCGTCTGCGGTTCCAGCAGCTCACCGCGCGGCAGCACAGTCGGCCTCCCATTCGGTGCGCGGAACAACTGCGCCGACAACTCGGTCAGCTCGTTCTCCAGCCGCTGCTGTGCCTGGGCATGGCCCGTCACGGCCTGGGCATGCATCCGCGCGAACGTCGCCTCGCGGCAGCGTTTGAGCTGCCATGAGCAATAAACAGCTTCCTCCGTCAGGCCCACTTCATAGGGAGTCTGCGGCATGAAATGCTCAAAGTACGCTTTCGTCTTCTCGTTGAACTCCGCAGGTGTTTCTTCCGGCAGCAACACCAGCTTCGCCGTGCAAGCATGCTTTACGGCGTTGAAACGTGAACGATTCTTACCGGCGATTGTCCGCGGACCAGTGCTATGTTTGGCATTCTGCCGATTGCGTCTCATTTGTGCTTCCGTCGTCATCTTGCGCTCCGTTCCCTTGAGAAATCCCTCGTTTATTCTCTCGTTCCTGGCTCCCGAGTCGCCGTTCTGTCCACGCGCCACCGCGACTCAGAAAGCCGTCACTGCACGCTTTACTAAGACTGTAAGCGAGATTTCCCCATTCGCAACTCTCGCCGCAGATTTCGCGTGCTCATGAATTGATAAACTCGCGCAAACCGGAGCGACCGTTGGAATCCGCGTCGATGCCATGCGTGTGGCGTCCGCTATTGCGGACGATCCCATGGGCGTTGCGGCACAGACCTGTAGGGTCCGCCATTGCGGACCATCTCCGCGCGCGCGATCGCGCCGCGAATGAGACTCGTATGGTCCGCCTTCGCGGACCGTCCCGTGTGGACATGACCGCGCCGCGAAAGAGCGCCCGGATCTCGGCAGCTCCAGAGCGGTCTCCGCGAGCAGTTTGCCCCGGGAGTCCGCCCGCCGCGCATCCCGAAATACCTCGTTCCCACGCTCCGCGCGTGCGGACTCCCCACCGGGTCCGCGTCCCGTTCCACAAATGACCACGGTCGTGAGACCGTGGTTCGGACGGGACGAACGTCCTGAAGCCTCGGGCGTGAGCCCGATCCGCGACCACGCCGCCGCCCGTTCGCAGCTCACCGAGTTCCGCGCTCTTGTTCGCACACTCCGCGCAGGAAGATCATCCACCCTGCGGCCCGCGATTCGAAGTGCCATGGTCGAGGCCTCCTCCTTGAGGACCTAGCATCGCCTGACCAGGTCCTCACCGCGCAAAAAACTTCTCCACGCCCAGCTTGCTCACCTGGTTCCCCTGGAACGTTTTTCGCATCGATTGGTAGACCTCCAACCTCTTGTCGCCGGGCTTGATCAGCGCGATGGCCTTGTCGATCGCGGCGATCGCCGCATCTGCATCGCCGGCGAGGTTGTGCGCGTTTGCCAGAGCCTCGAGGCAGCCGGCTTCCTTGTACTGGGTGAGCTGACACGCTTTCGTCGCCGACTCCACGGCCAGACGCCCATCCCGGAAACGCTCATCGCTGCAGGCCGATCGGATGAACGCCCGATCTCGATAAGCGCCGGCACTGTTCGGGCTATCCGGCGCTCGCCGGATCACTTCATCGAAATCAGCGAGCGCCTTCGCGTAGTCTTGCTTCTCGTAAAAATTAACGCCGCGCATGTAGCGGGAATAGACGTCATCGGAATCGAGGCGAATCGCTGCGCTGATGTCCGCCAGCGCGAGGTCACGCTGGCGTCTCCGCAGCCGCGAGAAGCCACGCAAGGAATACGCCGGGGCACACTGCGGCGATTGCTTGAGGACCTGCTCGACGTCTCTAAGGGCCCGGTCGTCCTCGCCCATCTTGCACAGGATCTTTGCACGCTCGAGTCGAAGGAAGGTGTCGTTGGGTTTCAGCGCAACCGCGCGATCGTAGTCCGTCAGCGCACCGGCGTCGTCATTCTTTGCATATCGCCGCAGGTAGCCCCTGGTCGCGTATACCAGCGCGTCGCCGGGGGCGAGCCGGACCGCCTCTTCGCAATCCGCCAGCGCCCGATCGGATTTGCCCTGTTCGCGGTACACACGCGACCGTTCCAGCAAAAGATGGTAGTCATCGAAGCCCAACCGCGACGCTTCGTCGAGATCGCTTTCCGCCCTTTTGTATTTCGTCTGCCATGCGAGAACGCATCCTCGCCGGTAGTAGGCCTCCGCGAACTTGGGGTCGAGTGAAATGGCCTTGTCCAGGTCCTCTAGCGATTGATCGTACTTTCGCTGCTCGGCCGAGATGACACCGCGGCCGACGAACGCCCGCGCGTCTTTGGGATCGATTTGGATTACCTCGTTCAAGTCTGCAAGAGCTTGGGACAACTCGCCCCTGAGCTTGTGAATGGAAGCGCGGTGGCCAAGGGCCTCGACGTTCTTGCGATCAAGCCGGATCACCTCGTTCAAATCGGCAAATGCCCGGCTCATATCGCCCGTGGCCTCGGCGATCTGTGCCCGCTTGAGGTAGTTTTCTGCTCCCGTGGGATCGAGACGAACGGCGTCATTCGCATCGGCCATTGCCTTGCCGTACTCGTGCAGCGACGCATAGCACTCGGCTCGGCAGGTGTGTGCAAAGGCGCTCTTCGGTGCCAGCTCGACCGCTTCGTTGAATCCGCGGAGCGCGTTTGCAAGGTCACCCTTTTCGTACCGGATCGCCGCTCGCAACACGTACGCGGAGACGTGGTTCTTATCCCGGCGGAGCGCCTCCTCCACGTCCGCGAGGGCCTGATCGAAGTTTCCACTTTCGAGCTGGCACTGCGCCCTGGCGACGTAACCGCCGGCGATTGTCTTGTCCAGCTTGATCGCCTGCTCGAAGTCGATCAACGCGCTCTTCAGGTCACCTTGAATGACTTTGATCTCCCCGCGCATCAAGTACCCCCACGGATTCTTGGGCTCGAGCCGAATTGCTTGCTCGCAATCGGGCCGGGCGCTAGCGAGGTCGTGCTGTAACAACCCGCGGACGAGGCACCTCATCAGGTAACAAAAGACCGCCCGCGGATTCGCGCTGATCTGATCGCTGAAATACGCGTCGGCCCGGTCCACACGAACGACCTCGGCCGCCAGGGCGTCACCTTCGCGGCTGCCTGAGCACAGTCGGACATGGTCCCCTTGGACACGCTCGACACGGTAGATGTCGAACGGAGTTCCCACAGAAATCGCCTTTGGCCCCTCCCTGAGGACGAAGTCCGGCGACCTGGGGACGACCCTGACGCCGGGCTGGAGATTCGGCTCCTCGGCGCGAGCGTCCGGAGCCAGCCAACAAATCGTGGCGACGATGGCAATCCCAATGCGCGTACAACCTGAAGTCATGGTCGAGTCCTCCTCCATGAGCAACCGAACGCATGCTCGTTCATTTTGGGGATTCACGCCGGTCTTCCGGCCGAACCGTTCCTTCCGATCGCGCAGGCGCCGGGTTCGCACCAGCAGGTGAGCCCGCGCCCTGAGATGCTCTTGCCGCCAGAATCGCGGCTCGCGCGTCGAGTGCCTCTGCGTTCTTCGGGTCGATCGCAAGCGCCTTCTCCAGATCAGGCAGGGCCTTCGCCAGCTCACCCAGGGTCATCAGCCCTCTGGCACGCGTCACGAGTGCCGCGACGTCCCTGGGATCGGACTTGATGCGCGTGTCCAGCTCGGCGATCGCTTTCTTCACCTCACCCGACAGGGCGAGCAGGTCGGCGCGGACCGACAGGGCCGCGGCGTTCTTGGGATCGAGCCGCAGCGCTTCGTTCACATCGACGAACGCTTGGTCGACTTTCTCGCGATCGGCGAGATACAACGCACGCGTGGTCAATGATGGGACATCCCTTGGGTCGATCCGGATCGCCTCGTTGAGATCGGCCAGCGCGGGTTCGATGGCACCTTGAGCGTGCTCGATGATCGCCCGAAGGAGGTAGCCACTGCTACTCTTGGGGTCGATGCGAATCGCCTCATTGGCGTCGGCCAAGGCCTTGGCAAAATCCGGTTGCGAAAGGTAGTATTCGGACCGCGCCAGTCGAGCGTCCGCGCTCTTGCGATCCAGCCGAATCGCTTCGTTAAATTCGCCGAGCGCTTTTGGCCCATCACCCTTCTCCTGCCAGATCGCTCCACGCAGCTCCCGTGCGTCGGTGTCGCCCGGGTCCCGGCGGATCGCTTCTTCGAGATCGGCCAGAGCCTTTCCGGGATCGCCTGCGTTGAAATGGTATCCGGCGCGAGTGACATAGGCTTCCGCATGACTGTTGTCCAACCGGATCGCCACGTCGCATTCTGCAAGGGCGTTCTTCAAGTCACCGTCCAGATCCGCGAATCCCGCCCACATCAAATGAGCCCAAGAATTCTTGGGCTCGAGGCGAAGCGCCTCTTTACAATCAAGCCGGGCGCCTGCCAGATCGTGCTGAAACTCCGCACGAATGACACACCTCATCAAGTAGCATTGCACCGCTTTTGGATCCGCCGTGATCCGCTCGCTGAAATAGGCCTCAGCCCGGTCCAGACGAACGACTTCGCTTACCCGGGCATCGCCCTCGCGGCCGCTGGAGTAAAGGTGAACGCGGTCGCCTTCAACCCTCTCCACGCGGTAAATGTCGAACGGCGATTTGACCGGAATCACCTTCGCACCATCTCGCAGAATCAAGTCCGGCGACCTCGCCACGACCTTCGTGCCGGGCTCGAGCTTCGGCTCCTGTGCGCGAGCGGTGGAAGCCGCAATGCAAATCCCAACGAAGAGCGCGATGCCGTTAATGACCCAATTTGTCCGCATGCTCGGAACCTCCTCCGTGAGAATCGAATTTGCCGCCACGACGAATCGCGGTCTAGATTTGTTCCTGCTTCAAGCTCAGCACATAACCTCGGCATTCGGCGGCGTCGGCATCGTTGGGATCGATTTCGATAGCCTTGTCCACGTCCGCCATCGCTCGATCGAAGTCGCCTTTGTTGCAGTAAATCATTGCGCGGGCAAGCAGCGCATCAATGTTTCGCGGGTTCGTTTCAAGGCTCTCGTTCAAGTCACGCAGGGCGTCGGCGACACGGCCGTTTTGCACGTGAATGTCCGCACGGAGCATCAGCCCCAAGTCATCGCCCGGATTGAGCCGTAGCACTTCCGTGACATCGGCCTCTGCCTTTTCCAGCTCGCCTCGATCGATAAAAAAATCCGCACGCCCGAGCAAGGCTTCGACATCCTTGGGAACGAGGCGAATGGCCTCGTCGAAGTCGGCAAGCGCCTTGGCGTGATCGCCCATCTGCGAGCGGATCAGGGCGCGGGTGACGTAGGCTTCGCCGTCCATCGGATCGAGGCGAATCGCCTCGTCCGCGTCAGTCAGGGCCTTATCGAGGTCATTCACTGACCCAAAATAATCGGCTCGAGCAATGTAGCCCGTGGTGCACTTGGGATCCAAACAAATGGCTTCGTTGAAGTCTCGGAGCGCCTTGGTTTCGTCACCCTTTTCCTGCCAGATCGATCCGCGAAGTGCATACGCGGTGATGAACCGCGCATCCTGGCGAATCGCCTCATCGACGGCGGCCAGAGCTTTATCGAAGTCGCGATTCTCGGCATGACAGCTCGCGATGCCTGAGTAAGCGTCAGCCATTTGCGCGTCCAGGCGAATCGCGGTCTCGTAGTCGGCGAGCGCGTTCGCGAGATCACCTCGCAAGTTTCGAACACGCCCGCGCAGCAGATAACCCCAGGGATTCTTGGGTTCGAGGCGAATTGCCGTTTCGCAATCCGGAAGTGCCCCCGTCAGATCGTAATGTTCATACAAGCGGATCGCGCACCTCATGAGGTATCCGTGAACCGCCTCCGAATTCTCCTTGATCCGAGCGCTGAAATAGGCCTCGGCCTCTTCGACAGAGACAATCTCGCCCGCGCGAGCGTCGCCCTCGCGGCCGCGGTAACAAAGCCGGACGCGGTCCCCGTCGACATGCTCGACACGAAAATGGGCCACGGCTGATTCACGGCCAATCACCGTCGCCCCGTCGCGAAGCACGAAGCCCGCCGATCGGGCGACGACCCAGTCGCCCGCCTTGAGGTTGGCCTCCTGGCCACGAGCCGCAGGGGCCGTCAGCCCAATGCCAGCGATCAACGTAATCCAAACGTTCATGCACTGCCCACCCATGGTCGAGATCTCCTCCATGAGAATCGATCGTGATGGCGATTCGAAACGCGCTGGACGAGCACAGATAGGATGGGCCCGTTCCTGCCCCGGGATCAATTCGCGCAAAACTGCGGCACTATGACAGGAAGCCGAAAAACGGGCAAGCCGAATCGCAGCTCAAGCTCAGTGGCTGTCTCGCGGATGTCAACAACCGCGTCCCGCGATATGATGCTGCATAAGGGAAACACCCGCTCTTTTCAGCGCTGCTCGAACGGGATTACATCGCATGAGCACCGTCGCGAAATCACAAGCTCCACTCGAGATTGCCGACGACGCCGACCGCATTTGCTACGGCTGGAGAGAGGTGATCGTGCGCAATCCCGACGGTAGCACAGCCCTGGATCAATTGCCGCTCACACGTGAGGACGCTCTCCATCCCGAGCCCGGGGATTGCGTAGTACATTCCGACCCTCACGTAGACGATGTGTTTTATCTCAAGAGCTTGTTCAAGGCACTTCTGAAACACGATCCCAGCGCAATCGTCCTGGCTGACTGCGGGGTCGATTGGGGCTTAAGGGGCATCAAACACTTCTGCCCGGACATCGCTGCCTTCTTTAATGTCGACATGAAAAAATGGCCCCGGACGGAGCCGATTTTCTACGTCAAGGCCTTGCACGCACGAACCGCTTTCGTGATCGAGGTAACTTCAAAGAGCACGCGAAGCAACGACCTCGTAACGAAGGTTGACTACTATCACCGATGCCGCGTTCCCGTTTACATCATCGTCGATGCGATGATCGAAGAGCGGGGCCATCGCAAGCTCAAATTGATCGGCTATCACTATGCGCCAGCCGGATATGAACGAATCGCGCCGAACGAGCGAGGTTGGATCTGGCTTGAGGCTGTCGGTGCGTGGCTCGGCATCGTGCACGACGAAGTCTCAGAAATTGATCGCGTCGCCTGCTTTGATGCCGTCTCGCAAGCCGAGATCGGCGACTACACCGCAATCACCCAAGCTTATGCCCGCGAGGTTGAAGCACACGCTCGATCGAAGAAGCGAGCCGCGCAGGCCGAGGCTGATGCCGCCGGCACGAAAGCCAAGGCCGCAAAGGCTCAAGCCAAGGCCACGAGGGCTGAAGCGAAGGCCAAGGCCGAAGCCGAGGCACGAGCCATCGCCGAAACTCGCATTCGCAAGCTCGAGGCCCTTCTGAAGCGATCCACGCCCGCCAAAACGTGACGGTTCCAATCGGGTGATGATCAGCGCTCGGGTGTCTTGAGCCGCCCGCCCAGCAGACCCTTGATCTGTTCAAGAGAAAGCGACACCGGAGCCGCCGGCAGCTCCACGCTCCCACCCGCAGCAGTCCCAGAGAGCCTCCGTCTTGGCAACGAAGGGAACAGTGAAAGACGCCTTTCCCGCGGCAACGGTGACCTGATCCTTGGCCGCCCGCTCGAGAATCTCCGGAGTCGAGCTGAAGTGGTAGTATTCAACCTTCCCGTCGCACGCCCATCGTCCGACAACTCGTGTTTCCGCCTTCTCCACGAGCTCGGCCCGCCCGCCTTTCCAGAGCGCCGAGCCGCCGTCCTTGAATGTACCAGCCACATGGTCAAAGCTCAGCTCGGCCCGAATGGCAGCGGAGTTCGCTCGAAAGGCATCGAGCAGCTCGATCGGAAGTTGCGAAACAGCGAACAACATCAGAGCGTGAGCCAGCATGGGAATGCCCCTCGGGGACGGGGTTTACTTGCTGGATTCCGGTAACAGTCAACGCCGTCGGGAGTTCATCGTGGAGTCTCAAAAGGTTTGCGGGAAGCTTCCTTTTGTCGCCTGGCTTTGGCTGCCTCGTCCGCCTTCTTCGCGTCATCCACTCGACCCGCCCGTAGGTAAACGTCGCCTAGCACTTCGCTGTAGAGCGGCTCACTCGGAACGAGCTTCACCAGCTTTTCGTACGCCGGCATCGCCTGGTCATCGACCCCGTAGGTCGCAAAAACCGCGGCGGCCGCCAGCAGATCGGCCGGATCGTCGCTCCTGGCAAGGCTCGCAAATTCATCGAGTTTCGCAGCCTCGGGAGCGGTCGCCACCGTGAACCGCCCGCTCGCGATCGACCCACCCTTCTCGTCGCTGACTTGCCACAAGTAGACGCGGCCTCGACGCAAGGCCGGTTCTTTCGGAGGAAACGCCAGCCGCGGCTCGCTCGACTCGGCGAACCAGAGCAGCCGATTGCTCCCGCCGACCGATAATCTAACCCTGTACTTCTTGGCCTCGGAGCTCGCCTTCCACACCAGGTTGGGACGGTCGGAAATCACCGTTGACGCGTCGATCGGCGTAATCGCGGGAGCTCCCTTTGGCCGCGGAGAGTCCCTGAGCGTGGTCGATGCAAATTCTTCCCCTGACGCCGATCGAAGGTTGCGCAGAGTCACGGCGACAGTCTTCGAAACCGACTTGAGACGCTCGACGGCCTCCGGTGGCTCACAACCGTACTTGGCGACGGTCACGGTTCTTTCCTCCTTCACTCGCTGCTTCGTGCCTGACTCGTAGAACAGGAGTGTCACCATACCGCCCCGCGGTATGACCAGCCGGTTGCCCGCGATGAGAGGGTCGAACGGCCTGGCGCTGCGAGCGGGGCCTTCGACAGGAACGATCTGCACGGCTCCCCGCACATCCATGATTCGGGCAACGCGCTCGGGCTCCGTGGCGCAGGCGAGTAAAAAAACTAGCAGCATCGTCAGATTGCCGTGCATCTCGGTTTCCCTCGACCTTGTTTGTCATCCCTGGCCGCATCAATCCGCGTTGCCGACACACTCGACCGTCGATTCACGGCCGGCCGCCGGCTGTGGCACACCCGGCACGCTCACTCGGTGCAGCGCGAGCACCACCTTCTTGCCCTTGACGGTGCGGGGCTCCGTCTCGGCGGTACAGCCGAGCCGGGTCTGCTCGCGTGGTGGCAGCGCCCGGTAAGTCGCATCACTGATCAGGATCGACGCACCGAGCGGCTTGGTCTCTGCCTCGATCCGCGACGCTGCATTGATCGTATCGCCGTGCGCCGTGTAGTCGCTTCGCCGCGGGCTGCCCACCACCCCCACGATCGCCTTCCCGGTGTGAACCCCTACACCAATTCTCATATCGGGAAAATGGTAGAGCGCCCAGGTGGGCCCCAGGTCATGCACCCGCTCGACCATCGCGATCGCCGCGCGCACGGCCTGCAATGCGTGGTCCATCTGGTCGCGCAGCGCGCCGAAAAGAGCCATCAACCCATCACCGATGTACTTGTCGATGGTCCCCCCATGCTCCTCCACAATCGGTACGATCGCACCGAAGTACTCGTTCAAGAGCGCCACGATCTCTCGCGGAGAACGCTCCTCCGAGAACGCCGTGAAGTTGCGGATGTCGGCAAAGAGCACCGTCAGCTCGCGATCCTGGCCGTCCCGCTGGAGATGGTCGGGATCGGATTCCAGCGCCATGAGAACCTCGCGCGACCGCATCACGCCGAACATGCGGCGAAGCCACCTCCACCGCAGAGCGAACGTGCACGCATAGCAGAGTGCGCCGGTCAAGAGCATGGCGACCATCTCGATCCGCCACGACGCCAGCCACATAGACGCCAGAGCGGCGATCTTCCAGCCAAAGTGGTGGACGACCGCCAGGAGGGCGCCCCGGGAAAGGCTCAACCGGGCGAAGGCCGCACCGAGCACCATTCCCATCAGGGGCACGACAATTGAGGTGGTGAGCCACCATGGGGTGACGATGAATGCGCCATCGGCCAACGTGGCGACGACGTTCGCTTGAAATTCGGGACCCGACATCAGACCGCTCGGCCGGGTCCAGAGGCGTATCAGCGATCCGTTGGCGTACGGCGTGACGTGGTAATCACCGAGATAACTAGCAGTGGAGCCGATGACGACAATCGCGTCCTTGACGTCCACGTTCGGCGGCGAGAGCGACATGAAATGGAATGTGCTCGATCGTGCCGGCCGGCCCTACGTAATTGACCCGCAGACGGCCGCGGCTGTCATGGGGCACGATCCGGCCGTTAACGCGCAGCCGCCCATCCGGATTTTCGTCGTCGACCAGCCCGGCCACTTTGAGCAGCGAAACCGCGAACTGGTAATAGTCGTCCCCGCCGACACGCTTCGCCAAAAGCTGGCGCTGAGAAAGTGGTCCTCGTCGGCAGTGACCTCCACCAACCCAAATAGCGCCGCGCCATCCCTCCACCCTTCCAGCGGCCGGATCAGCCTCTCGTGAACATCGAATACGGGCATCACGACATTCCCCGCCCGTGCCGCGGCGTTGCCGACCAGTTCCGCATGCAGCTCCGGAAAGTTGTCGAGGTCTTCGGGAATCATGAGGTCGAGCCCGATCGCCGCCGCTCCACGGCGGTGAAGGTCGTCGATGACGCGGCTCAAATCGTCGCTGATGAACGCCAGCGGTTTGTGAATCTCAGCGAGCGATGCGTCGTCAAGCTGAACGATCACGACGCGTGCCTCGGAGCGCCGGTTCCCACGATTGACGAAGCAGCCGTCCTGGAACCACTCTTCCAGGCCGCCCAGCACCGGATGAAGCATCACCAGGAAACAGCCCAACCCACACAGGAGGCCGATCGCGGCGCCCCGAAGGCTAGGTCGATTGAGCGAGCGGACGAGCCGCTGCGGCACGCCGAGAGCACGACGAGGTCCGCGTTGAGCTGCATCCGCGCGATCTCATCGAGCTGCAACAAGCCGTCCACAGTTCCAATCTCATCGTGCGCGTTGCTGTTGCCCACCTGGCATAGCACGAGCGCCGGAAGCTGTCCCCGGCCCATCCCCAGCACCCCGTGCGCGGCGAAATGCAGATAGCGGGTGCTCGATAGGGTTTTCGATGCGATGCTCTCGCGCAGCTTCGCTTCCGAGGCACTTTCACCGATCAAGAGATTCTCCCGAGACGCGTCCATGAGCGCGCCGATCCGGCGTATCTCCTCCCCGCTGTAAACCAGCCGCGGCAGCGGCGAGCCCGCCGACGCGTTACCCTCCCGCAACTGAATCTCCCTGAGCGGCGCCGAGCCTGCGGCCGACGAAGCGACCAGATTCCCCGCCCCTCCGGTGACTCGAACGTCGCTCGGATCATAAATCGGGTCGCCCATGCCCCAGAAACCATTCGCGGGCTCCTCCCTGCTCCTGGCCCACTGCCGCGAGAGGTATAGTGTCGTCATCGAAGGCGCGTATCGAATGCGATGGTTCTCGATCAGGAAGCGCTCCTTCTCCACCAGCAGCTCGAAGGGCAAAAGCGACAGAACGCCCGTCGGCACGATCACCAGATCCTTGCCGCGAATCCGCTCGCCGAGTGGATCAAGCAGCATGCCGAACGCTTCCTTCCCAAGCGCGCGCCCGCTCCGGCATCTGCAGCGTCCGCTGGTCGCAAAGCACGTCCACCAGCTCCTCGAGCTCCTGCCGACCCACCGGTAGCACCGTGATCGAGCCACCCTCCCTGCCGCTGGGAGACGCCCCTTGCGGCTCTATCAGAATCACCGCCGCCGGTGTATCAGCCCAGCCAACCGCGAATAGCAAAGCGACCTCGTTGGGCGCCAGGCACGCCCGCGCCTCGGCCAGGCTGCACGGGCTAGGGTAATTGAGCGCGGCGTATCGCGGAGAGTCTCGCTCCACTCCAGCGACATGCGCCTTCCGCTGTTCCTCGATTCGCTCCCGTTGCCGGCTCAGGCGCGCCGTCTCGGCCGGATCATACTGGTCCACACTTTTCGCTTCCTCGTGCGCGATGCGGGCGTCGATCTCTCGAAGCGCTTGCTTGATCGCCTCCTCTTCCTGCGCGTATTCTCCCTTGAGACGCCCCAACACTCGGGCATGGCCCTGCCCCATCTGTTCCACAAGCACGCGCGCGGTCCCCCGCTCCGCCGCTAGGAACGCCGCCTCCATTCGTTCAGCGGAACCCTCGCGCGCCGAGAGACGTCCAAGCACGACAATGTGCGAGGAGTACATGCCGTACTGGCTCGAGGCGAAGTCGAGCTTGCTCGCCTCTGTTTCAAGGAATTCTCGCCGTAGCCGCTCCTGAACCGCCTCCGCAAGCGCGAACGACCGCTCGGACTCTCGCAGTAACTCGATATCGTCCTTGTCCCCCGCTTTCCGTAGCAGCCAGTAGCCCCGGTTCCGCAGGATCGTCACCGCCTGCGCCTCCGGCTTGAGGTCCATCGCGGTAAGCTTGCCAAACGGTGGCATCCGCTCGACGACCGACAGGGCATTGAGCGACTCATCGAGCGCCCCAATCGCCTGATCATATTGCCCCAGGTCGCCGTGAAATTCAGCGATGCTGCGAGATACCCGCGCGACGAGTGGATGGTGCGCTCCCACCCGCTTCCGGTAGATCGACGCAGCGGATCGCAGTGTGCCTATCGCCTCCTTACTCTTCCCGATCCTTCCTTGAGCATGTCCCAACCCGTCCAGGAGATATCCGATCTCAAACGTCTGATCCCCCCGGAGCTTCTTCTCCGCTTCCAGACAATCCGCAAACTCAGCCTCCGCAATCCACGAGAGACCCAGCTCTGCATGAAGAAAGGCCACGCTCGCCCTGCACGCACTGTAAACCGGGTTCGACGCATTCTCCGGTAACGCGGCAATCCGCTGAGCCTCGAAGAATGCCCCTAACGCACCTCCATTGTCACTTCGATTGGCCAGCACCAACCCCAGCGCATACTGAACAGACGCTAGCTGCGGGTAGTCCTTGCCGAAAAGCCTTTGGTAAATCTCCAGACTCTGCCGGAAACACTCTTCCGCCTTCCCCAGCTCTCCAACCAGAAAATAACCGTAGCCCAGACTATTGAGATCGTACGCCACGTTGCGACTCATGCCGCCCAAACCGCTTGATCCTGATCGCCAGCGCCCGCTGGAAGTATTCGAGCGCCAGCTCACCCCGTCGCATCGCCAGGTCGCCCAGAGACTCGAACCCCTCCGCGACTTCCTCCGAATCATCCCCAAAAGCGACTCGGCGGATTTGCTGCGCCCGATCGATGCAAGCCAGCGCGAGGGCGAGCTCCCCCAGTTGCGCATAAGCCGCGCCCAGCCCTGCCAGCGCTATGGCGACCTTGGGGTGACCTCGCCCGAATACTCTCCGCCGGATCACCAGCGACCGCTTGTAATTCTCGAGCGCTTTCTCGGGATCACCCCGTTGCAAGAACGCGAATGCGATATTATGAAGAACAAGCCCAACCGCGCTGCTCTCCTCTCCGTAAAGAGCACGATAAATCTCGATCGCCTGCTTGTGGGCCTCGATCGCTTTGTCGTTCCGCCCGGCTGCGGCATAGTTCCACCCCAGATCGTCGAGCACGTCGGCAACATCCCCACTCTTCTCTCCCTTCGTCTGCCGGTAAGCCGCCAGCGCCTTCTCGTAATACACTTGCGACTTCTGAAACTCCTGCCGGTTCCGATACGCGCGCGCAGATTGTAGAGTGAATCGGCCAAAAGCGGTGTCGCATCCTTGCTCAGCTCGCGAGCCATTCCGGCCGCTTGCTCGTATCGATCGATCAACTCCTTGAAACGGTTCTCATGCTCATCGACCTTGCCGATCTGGAGCAAAGCGCGAGCAACATCCTCGTGCTTGGGCCCCAACAGCTTTCGCCGGATCGCCAGTGCCTGCTCATAAGCGCCAGCGCCTCCTTCGGCCTGTTCAGGTTTTTCAGTGCATCGCCCACATTGATCAAGTCGTCGGCCACCTCCAGGTGAACTTCACCATACACCCGTCGGCGAATGGCCAGTGCCTGATCGTAGAACTTCTCTGCACGCGGGTAGTCCTCGCGTTTGAAATGGGCGTGACCGATCAGATCCAGAGCCTGCGCAACGTCCGGATGATCTTTGCCAAGCCGTTCCGTGCGAATCTCGAGCGCCTGCTCGTATTGCGCCAGCGCCAGGTCCGGCCGCCCCTGAAATCGCCAGGAATCTCCGATGTCGGTCCGTGAGATCGATACGTCCAGATGCCGTTCACCAAGCGCCTTCCGGCGGATCTCAAGCGCCTGCTCGTAGTATGGCCTCGCCTGCGCGTAGGCACTCTGAAAATAATAGACATAACCAATCTGGCTCAGCGTCTCGGCAACGATCGGATCGGAATCACCAAATGCTTTCTTGCGAATCTCAAGCGCTTGCTGATAGAGCTCGAAGCGCTCGGGAGTACTCTCGCTTCTTCCGATGCATGAAGGCGATGTTCGTCAGGCTCTCCGCCACGCTCGGGTGCTGCTCGCCCGCGGCCTTTCGCCGAATCTCGAGTCCCCGCTGGTAAAATGTCATCGCCTCGCCATCGTTTCCCCGCCGCGACGCCAGGCCCCCCAGCGTGTCCAGCATCTCGGCCACATCCGCGTGCCCCTCCCCCAGGGCCTTGCGACGGATCTCAAGCGCCTGCTCGTAATAATCTCGCGCCAGTTCAAAGTGCCCGGTATTCTCATACACAACACCGACACTGCGTAGCCGGTCCGCCACGTCGGCATGCGGCCGAAGATGCGCCGCTCGGCAGATGGATAATGCTTCGTGATAGAAGTCGAGCGCACGCACATAATTGAACCTCAGCTCGTGCACCCGAGCGATCGCGCCGAGCGTTCTCGGAATGAGAGGGTCGCGTTCGCCCAGAACCTTGCGCCTGATCGCCAGCGCCTGCTCATAGTTCGCCAGCGCGTCCGGGTATGCGCCCAGCGACATCTGGGCATCGCCCAGGTTGTGCAGCGTCCGAGCGACGCCACGGTCCCATTCGCCAAGCGCTTTTCGCTTGATGCGCCAGTGACCGCTCAAAGTCGTCCTTGGCCTTCCCGTGCTCCCCTCTCCTGTCATGAGCAAGGCCGATCGAGTCCAGCACGTCGGCGAGCTCAGCCGGCTTGGCTCGTTCGCCCAGCGCCTCCCAACCCAGAGCGACCACCGCAACCCATACGATCGCGCGGGGAATCATCGTTCAGACTCCGAACGGCGTGGGAAATCCCTGAGCTGCGTCTCGATCGACTCGACGACACGGCATTCTCCGCCCATGCCGATGCGTGCGGACCAACACCGATGAAAGAGGCTCAAGTATAGCGAATCGAATACCCGCCGGCATCTATCGCCTGTTTGAGCGCCCGCAGCCGCCGTCGCGTATCGCGCAAAAACCTGCCTCAGAACCGGATTCAGAAACAAGCCCAACCACCATGGGCGCGCCCGCAAGCTGTAACAAAAGCCCACACGCGTTTGCCCCGCATTCACCTCTTCGAACCGCCACGAGCCCGCGAAGCTCTCCAGAAACCACGGCCCGCGCGTCATCTTCACCGCCGCCGCCCGGGGCGGGTTAAACGAAACATACTCCGTTTCCATCGCCGTGCCTTTTTGATCCACGCACAAGGCACGCACGCCCACGGCCGGCTCAACTGCGCCGTTGAGCAATTCCGCCGAACGGAGAAACGGGTCCCACCCAAGCCGGCGGTTGTAGTCCTGCGACAGCTCAAAAAGAAGAGCCGGCGGGGCATCGATCACGATCGAGTCTTCAAACGTCATCGTCGCGGCCTCACCACGCGAGTGGACCGGCCCCGCTCTCTCACTCCACGCACTACTTGGGATCGAGATTTTCCTTGAGCTCTTCGGCGGTTACCTTGCACTCGACCCCATCCGTCGGCACGTCCAGCTTCGCCGTCCACAAAAGCGCGTTTAACACCAGCTTGCGAAAGTTGGAGTCGCCCCAGTTGTTGTGCGTATGAGCGCCTGTGAATCCGAAGCCGCGGCCGCCGTCGGGCCGCTCCACGGCCCATGCCAGCACCTCGTCGCGCCCCTTCGCGGCGACGATGTGGGGATACGGACCGCGGGGGGCGGACGAATCCCCCTCTCGCGTCTTGTCGTCCGGCTTGGCCGAGAGGATCGGCGTGATGCCCTTCATCTCGGGCCGGAATCGGATGTTGAAGTACCACTCATCCTTGATCGAAAACGGCTTCACGCCCCGGGTAATCGCGTGCTCGGGCACCGACACGAAATCGGCAACCCAGTGCGGGTTGGTCGAATAGCCCGATTCATAATACCCGCCGATCCAGTCCAGGAACTTGTCGCCGGGCTTGCCCTTGGGCACCTCGACGGCATAGTGCAGGCAGGCGATTCCGACGCCTTTGTCCATGAGCTTCTGGATGATCTCCAGGTGGTCTTCCTGGATGATCGGGTGCCCGCCGCCGCCGTCCATGAAGAAGACGATCGCGCGGGCTCCTTCAAAGACGGATTCGTCCTTGGGCCACCCGCCGGGCACGAACACCGGCTCGACTCCCGGCACTTCGCCCAGCCACTTCGCCAGCAGCTTGCAGCCCGCGTTGAACTCGTGATCGCCCGGGCCATGACTCTGCCGGCCTGCCACCAGCACGATCTTGTTGGTGTCGGCGGCGCGAGCCGATTCGAGTCCGAAACAAGAAGGCAAGACGACGGCGCAGGCCAGAGTGAGCAGCTTTCCCATGGAAGATTTCCTTTCACGAAGCGAAGCACCACTCCCTTTCCCCCCCTTGCTTGCGAAGGGGGGGCCAGGGGGGTGAAGGACGCCACTTTCGCAGAGCGAAAGGCGACAATGACGTTTCAGATGAGCTCGGTTACACCCGGCTTCGGGACCGGGGGCTCGGGCATCGCGTTGCCCATGGCCAGATCATGCGGGAACGTGTCGAGCTTGGAGTTGAGCGCGACTTCCCAGGGGACGGCCTTGCCGGTGTAGGCCGACATCCGCCCCATGATGGCCGTCAGCGTGCTCTCGGCAACTTGCTTCAGCTCGCAGACCGGCTTGTGCGAGACGATGCTCTCGAGCAAATCGATGTGCTCTTGCACATAGGGATTCAATTCGTGCTCGATGCGCACGCGGCCCTTGTTCTCGCCGCTGAAGCGATATCCGCCGCTTTGCCACTGCCCCTTCGTGCCGACGATCGTTTCCGAAACGTTGTTTTCACAACCTTCGATCTGGCGGGCCATGCTCATCACGTGCACGCCGTTAGGGAACTCATAATCGACCGCGAAGTGGTCGTAGCTCTGGCCGAACTCGGGCTCGCTGATCACCTGGCGACCGCCCATGCCGACGGCGCGAACGGGGTGGGCTCCGATGGCCCAGCAGGCCACGTCGAGGTTGTGCACGTGCTGCTCGACGATGTGGTCGCCGCAGAGCCAGAGGAAGTGGTACCAGTTGCGGATCTGGTACTCGGTGTCCGACCACCCCGGCTGCCGCTTGTTGGCCCAGATCGGACCTTGATTCCAGTAGACCTGGCCGCCGGTGATCTCGCCGATCACCCCGTTGTGAATCCGCTTGAGGCATTCGACGTATCCCGCCTGGTGCCGGCGCTGGGTGCCGGTCACGACCGAGAGCCCCTTCTTGACGGCTTCATCATGGGCGGCCAGCACCTTGCGAATCCCCGTGCCATCCACCCCAACCGGCTTCTCGGCAAAGAGGTGCTTGCCGGCCTTTATCGTCGCCTCGATGTGCTGGGGACGGAACCCCGGAGGAGTCGCCAGCATCACCATGTCGCAGCAGTCGATGACCTTCTGATAGGCGTCCAGGCCGACGAAACAGCGATCGTCGGAGACATCCACCTTCTCTTTGGTGGCATCGTTCTCCTTGAGCCGGTCACGGCAGTTCCTGAGGCGGTCAGCGAAGGCGTCGGCCATGGCATGGAGCTTGATGTTGTAGGTCGAGCCCGCAGCCTTGCAGACATCTTCGGCGGCACCGCTGCCTCTCCCGCCACAACCGACCAGACCGATCTTGATCGCATCGCTGCCGGCGGCATGGGCATTGGACAGCATGCCCAGACCGACTGTAGCCGCAGTCGAGCTCACCAGGAAACCACGTCGAGACGCATGCAGCGGGTTCTTGGGGCGAGGGTTGGTCATCGCTTGTTTCTCCTTGAGGGGTTTGAGCTGGATTCCACAAGAATCACACGATCTTTCGGTTTCACCAGCACGGACCGACGGGCGCACCAGACTGACCAGACGTACGAACGGACGAACGGACGAACGAACCATACTCAACGCGTCGTCTTACCTTTGACGACCTGCGACTTCAATCCTTTCAGATTGTCTTGTTCTTTCAGGGGCCGGATGATCCGGAAGCCGACAAACGTGGCATCCGTGTGCCACCAGATGCTTTGAGGGCGCTGCGGGTCCTGCACGCTCCACTCCGGGTTCGAGGCTTTGCGCGCCGCCGAGCGCAGGTTCTCGGCGGGGTCGTCCCAAGATCCGCCGCGGGCGACATAAGGATACTCCTTGGCGTCGGGCAGAACCACCGGCTGCTTGCTGGGCGTCGCCGCGGCAAACTTCTTGTAGGCTGCGGGATCGTAGTGGTCCAGGCACCACTCGGCGACGTTGCCGTGGATGTCGTAAAGGCCCCAGGGACTGGGCTTTTTCTTGCCCACCGGCATCGGCTTTTCCGAATTGTCGACGAACCAGGCAAATTCGCTCTTGTCATCGAGCTCATCACCCCAGAAATAGGCGGTCTTGGTGCCGGCGCGGCAGGCATATTCCCACTCGGCTTCAGTCGGAAGGCGATAGATCATGCCCGTCTTTTCCGAAAGCCAGCGGCAATACTCCATGGCCGCGTGGTGCGTGATGCAGATCGCCGGCTGACCGCTGCGGCCGTGGCCGAAAGTCGAGTCGGCATAGGGCGGCGTCGGCCGCGTCACCGCGTCGGCGTGCTTCTCCAGATCGGATTGCTTCGCCAGGTCGACGCTTTCGCGTTTTTTCTTCTTGAGGTCATAGGAGAACGCGAACTGCTCGAATTCGTCCCAGGTCACTTCCCGGGCGCCCATCCAGAACGGCTCGATCTGCACGGCGTGCTGGGGCTCTTCATCCTTGCCGTGCTTGGCCTCGCCGGAGGGAGCGCCCATCTCGAATGTCCCGCCGGGAATCGGCACCATGTCGAACTTGATGTCCGTGCCGGGGATGACGTGACTATACGCCTTCATGGACGCGGCCGAAGTTCCGCCCGGCGGCTCCTGCGGTGCGGAACGGGCTGTTATCCCGCCCACGATGCCGATGGCAACGGCGGCCAGGGCGAGACGAACGGTGTGCGACAGACTGCTCACGTTTGGTATGCTCCTTACTTGCCCGGTCAGGTCTGCACCACGTGGTAAGGCGCGTTCGGGCTCAAGTTGCGGGGGTCGCGGAGGGAGGGAGGCGGTCATGGGGATGCCTGCAGCCGCGGTTTGGCTCTGGGGGCTTTTCCTCGCGGGGACAGGCCCCACCCAGGGGCCGGCGCCACCGGAAGAGCTCGTGCGCTTCGAGTATGAAGAAACGCACATGGCGAGCCCGTTCAAGATTGTTTTATACTCCACTGACCCGGCAACCGCCAGACGTGCCTCCCGCGCGGCGTTTGATCGAGTCGCCGCACTCGACAACATCTTGAGCGATTACGACCCCGAAAGTGAGCTCTCGCGGCTTTCCCATTCAGCCGGCAAGAACCCCGTCCGCGCCAGCGCAGACCTCTTCGAAGTGCTCGATCGCTCCCGCGCGATCTACGAGCGATCAGGAGGTGCGTTTGACGTCACGATCGCCCCGGTGGGCCGTCTCTGGCGGCGTGCGCGGCGCGAGCGAAAGCTGCCCGACCCAGCGAAGCTTGCCCAGGCCAGGAAGCTGGTGGGATCGGACCGGATGGTGCTCGACGCCGCAGCGCGCACGGTGTGGCTGAAATCGGCCGGCATGAAGCTGGACGTCGGCGGGATTGCCAAGGGTTATGCCGCGCAGGCGGCGCTCGATGTTCTGCGGAAGGCGAGGATCACCCGCGCGCTCGTAGGAGGTGCGGGCGACATCGTCGTCGGCGACGCACCTCCGGGTAAGAAAGGCTGGACGATCGCCATCGCACCGCTCGACCCGGGCCGGCCCGGTGGGGCACCTCCGGCCTTGCTGCTCGAGCGCGCGGCTGTCTCCACCGCGGGTGATGCCGAGCGGTTCGTGATCATCGACGGCCATCGCTATTCCCACATCATCAACCCTGCCTCCGGCCAGGCCGTCGAAGACCGCGCCAGCGTGACCGTGGTCGCCCCTGACGGCGGCATGGCCGACGCGCTCGAGACCACGGTGTATATCCTGGGCCCTGAGCGGGGATTGAAGCTCGTCGAAGAGACTGCCGGAGCCGCGGCAATTTTTGTGCGATCGACGCCGGACGGGATCAAGACGTTCGAGTCGTCGCGGTTCAAGCTGGTTCCGAAGGTGGAATTGAAGGAATCGGCCGCCGGCGGCCGGAGTGACGGCAAGTGATTCCCCGGGGACGGCGATCGCTTGATTGACGCACGACATCACGACCGCGCCCCCCGATCAGGCTTCAAGACACCAATCTCCAAAAAAATCGGGACCTCGATTCAATGCCCCTGTCTCAATAATGGGGTACAGCGGAAAGCGCCCGTCATGAACCGCGGAGGATCGCCGATGTCACGAGCCCATGCCGAGACCCGCGTCAGCGAGCAAATTCGCACGCTCTTCCAGGCCGGCTCGCTCGGAGCTCTGACCGACGGCCAGTTGCTCGACCTGGTATTCTGCGCCGGAGGGCACGTGCTCGGAGATCGCCTTCACGGCGATCGTCGAGCGGCACGGACCAATGGTCCTGGGCGTCTGCCGGCGCCTTCTGGGTGACGCGCACCTGGCGGACGACGCCTTCCAAGCCGCGTTTCTCGTCCTCGCGCGGCGAGCCCGCTCGGTGCGGAATCACGATTCGCTCGGCGGCTGGCTCCATCGCGTTGCCCGGCGAATTGCGTTGCGATTGCGATCCGCCCATGAGCGCCGCAAGACCCGGGAACGACCGGGGAACCTGGAGGCCGCCGTGCAAGATCCCGACCGCGCCCTGCAGAACGAGCTCAAATCGGCGATCGACCAGGAAATCGACCGTCTGGCCGAGTCGCACCGCCTGCCGGTGGTACTTTGCTGCCTGGAGGGGATCTCGCACGAAGAGGCCGCACAACGGCTCCGCTGGCCCCTGGGCACGGTGAAAAGCCGGCTGGCACGCGGGAAGAAACGTTTGCAGGAGCGTCTGGTACGGAAGGGATTTGCACCATCAGCGGTGCTGGCGGCCGCGGGCGGCACCGGGCTGCTGGGGAGCGAAGCATCCGCCGCGGTGCCGCCGGCCCTTATTGACGCGACCGCCAAGGCCGCGGCTGCGGTTGCCTCGGGCTCATCGCTCGCCGGGGCGGTCCCATCATCGCTTTCGGCCCTCGTCCGACAGGAGTTGAGCACGATGGTCGCGTCCAAGCTGACGCTCGCCCTCGGAATCCCTTTGGCCGCGGGGGCGTCGGCGGTCTTCATCGGGTTCATCCTGGCGGCAGCTCCGAGTTCCAAGCCCGAGGTGTCGCCGGTGGTTCCCGCAGCGGCTCTACAGAACGATCAACCGCAGGGCAAGGCCGATCCGGCGGCCACGGCGGTGAAGCTATCCGCGACCGGCACTGTGACTGACCAGGCGGGGCAGCCCATCGCCGGTGCACGCGTGATTCTGCGCGAGTGGTCCGTCTATCGAGTCCGCGAAATGCCTCGCGAGCAAACGAAGAAGTTCATCCGAGGCGATGAACTTCACGACACGTTGATGGAAACGACGACGGACGACGCGGGACGATTTCGGTTCAATAACGTAACCGCGCCCCCGTTTCCGCACATCCCCGAGGCGGGCCGCGGCGTCTATCCGTGGGACATCGTGGCGCTCGCGCAGGGGCACGGCCTGGCCTGGGTGCAGCTCACCCCGCAGCATCAGCGCGCACCGATCACGCTCAAGCTCGGCCCGGAAAAAACCATTCGCGGCCGCGTCATCGAGCCCGGCGGCAAGCCCGTCCCCGGGGCGAAGATCAGCATCCACGGCATTGACCCACTGGGCCGGCCCGTCGGCAACGGTCTGCAAACCGAAAACCGGCTGAACCTGATCTGGTCGGCGTTTCCCCTGGGAAAGACCACGGATGCGGACGGCCGATTCACCGTCGCCGGAATACCTCCGGATCAGGTCGCCACGCTCGTCGTCACCGAATCCCGGCACGAGCGGCTGTTCGTCTTGGCCGCGACGACCGACACGCCTCAGCCCGAGAATGTCCAGACTTACTACCAGTCCGGTCAACCACGAGAGGTGCGCCAGCCGGTCTATTCCGGTGAGCTCACACTCACCGCCAAGCCGGCCAACCACGTTCTCAAGGGCCGCGTGATTTTCGAGGCCGACGGAAAACCGGCGGCCGGCGCGTACGTTCTTTATCACGGATCAAACTTCAAGACCGATGAAAACGGCCGGTTCCGTATCGACGGGCTGGCCGCCGGCAAAATCGAGCTGCAAGCCAGGCAGGAAAACTCCAGCGCCGCACCGCGGGTCGCTCAAGTCGAGATACCCGAGGCACCCACCGAAATCGAGCGCAGCATCACGTTGCCACCGGGCCTGGTCATCACAGGACGGGTCGTCAACGAAGCCACGGGACAACCCGTGGCCAAGGCGCTAAGTCGACTTCACGCCAGCGCCCGACCCAAATCAGAGCCTCTCATTGTTCGCACTATGGAAAGAAACGGGCGTCGACGGCAGATTTCGGCTGGTCGTGCCCCCGGGCCACGGAACGATCTTCCTGCGCACCATCCCGAACCAGTTCCCCCAGCCCGAGCGTCAGTTCACCGGGCAGCCCACCGACTCCCGGCTCAACCGAGAGGTCTCGGGCGCGGCCGGGCAAACGGTCGATGTCGGCGATTTCAAGCTCGCCGCCGGCCGAACGGTCGTTCTCCGCATGGTCGACCCCGACGGTAAACCCGTGGCCGACGCCGAGATTTTCGTCCGCGACCCCAGCCGCATCTACGACAAGACAGGCCCGGCCCACTCGGACGGCCAGGGACAATCAACTTTGGTCGGGCTCGCGAGTGAAGCCAGCACGGTCGTCGACATCATCGCCGCGAACCGCTCGCTGGGCGCGACCGTCGAGATCCCGGATGCCGCATCGGCCGGAGCCAACGACCGCGAGATCGTGGCTCGGCTCCAGCCGCTTTTGTCGCTCTCGGGCCGCGTTCTCGACGACGCCGGCAAACCGATCGCCGGTCCGATCGTCCACCTGTACCGCAACGTGATCTATCCCGGTCAGAGCGGGCGGTCGTTCGGCGCTGCCGGTCGGAACCCTCAACGAGATCAAGGACGACGGCACGTACACCTTCGACCACCTGATCCCCGGCGCAACCTACAACACCCAGGTCGAGGCAAGCGGTTACCCGAACGCAACCAGCGCCCACGTCACGCTGAAACCCGGAGGGCCGTTCCGCCTCGATGATTTCCGCCTGCCGGTCGCCGATCAGAACGTGAGCGGAATCGTCGTGGATACGCGAGGCAAACCCCTTGAACACGTCTCCGTCAGTTTGCAGCGGAACTTCCAGGGGACCCAGATGTATGCCCCGACCGGCGGAGTCTGGTTTCAGGAGACCGACGCGATCGGCCAGTTCCACCTGACGTCGCTGCCGCGCGGGCCGATCAAACTGATGGTATATCGAAAGCAAGGAGGTCGCCGACCGCCAGATCAAGGGCATCCGCTACGTCGACGTTTCCGCCGGTCAAACCGACATTCGGATCGAACTGCCCGACGCCAACGACCGGCTTCGGGGTATCGACTGAACGCAAAGACGTTTGAAAGAAAGGACCACGCAATGAACGCTCTGCTCATCACGCTTCTGCTCGGCGCGTCTCTCGCGGAAAAGCCAGACCTGGCCGGCCGCGTGCTCTCGGGCGGCGGTGAGCCTGTCGCCGGAGCTCACGTCATGATCGATTCGGCCGCCGTTCGCCAGGGCACGAGCCCGCTCTGCCCGTCGTGCTATGCCGACTGCCGCAAGAGCGCGGAAACCGATCCGGATGGCCGCTTCCGCATAGCATCCGTCGACCCCGAGCTGCTTTTTAACGTCCTGGTCGTCGCCGATGGGTTCCTGCCCACGATCGTCAAGAGGACTGACCCCGCCAAAGGACCGATTGACGTCTCGCTCAGGCCGCTCGAGGAAGACAAGCTCGACCCGAAGTGCGTGTTGCGCGGCGTCGTGCTCGACCCGTCTGATAAGCCTCTCGCAGGGGCCAGGGTCTCAGCCCAGATGTTCAAGACCGATGCCTTCAGCGGTTACTCGCCCAACATTTTCGACCCCGTCGCGGTGACCAACCTGCGCGGGGAGTTCGTGCTGACGTCGATTTCGCCGATCACGTACGCCGATCTGAAGGTCGAGGGCAACGGCGTCGCGCCGCGGGTTGTGGCCGGAAGGAAGCCCGAGTCAAACCCACACACGATCAAGATGACGGCGGGAGTGACACTCACCGGCCGCCTGGTCCGCAATGGCAAACGCGTGTCCGAAGCCGCCGTCGGCCTGGTTCAATCCAACCGAGGTCTCGGGACTTATCTGGGCGACCAGACGATCGGAACCGACGAGCACGGCGGCTTCACGTTCTTGAACGTGCATCCTGATGAGGACTACTTCGTTTACGCGATGATGGGGACCATCAAGGGCGGCGGCGCAGTGGCGGTCGTGCGGGTGCACTCCGGCGCCGACGGCACAACCACGGATGCCGGCGATCTGCGGGTTGTGCCCGGTCACCGCGTCAAGGGCCGGGTGCTGCTCTCCGACGGCAAAGCCGTCCCGCCCAGGACGCGCCTGATGTTCAGCCGCGAAGAGGCCTGGGACAACCAGCGCGTCGAGCTCGACCAGGAAGGCCGATTCGAGCTGAGCGGCCTGCCCACGGAAAAGTACACGCTCAACATCACGCTGCCGGGCTACCACATTTCCTCGAAGAACCACAGCGTCGACCCGCAAAACACGTGGCGGCTCGTCGGTACAATCGATCAAGACATCGACTCGCTCAAGATCTTGATGGAGCCGGGGGAGAGGTGACCTTGGAGCCGGGAAGGGGCGGACCTCCTGATTGAGCCGCTTTCGTGGATCAACCACTCCCAGGCGTCTCTACAATTCAAGTGGATCGAGCAGGTTGATCAGATGCGGCTTGGCCGGATCCACGATGCAGAGCTTCTTCTTGAATTCACCGTTATCGTCGAACAGGGCTTGCAGACCGTGCTCCTCGGGCGACCAGTCGGGCCGTAGCTCGATCTTGGGGTTTCTTCTCCTTCTTCTTTCTCTCCTTGTTCTGTTCCTTCACCCAATCGGCTTTACGCTCCTTGTCGATTTCCTCGACCGGATAGGTCAGGTGCACCTTGTAGTCGGCGTCGCCGCGGGCTTTCCAGAGCATTTCCATCGTTTCTCGCTCGGGATTGCCGTGTTCGCCATCGCCGGAAAAGACGTAGTGCTCGGCGATCAATCGCTCGAAGAAGTCGTCGTCCAGGTTGTTCGAGCTGCCGTGGTGCGGCACCTTGAGAATATCGACGTTGATCTTGCCGTCCGGTTTCAAGAGCTTCGTCAGCTCGAGCCCCTCGAGGATTTTGTCGCCTCGTGCGTCGCCAGTCAGCAAAATCCGCTTCTTGAGTGCGTTCTCGGGACCGGCTTCGACAAGCATGACAATGCTCGACAAGTTGGGCACGGACTTGTCGACGTAGGCCGCGAGCGCTTCCTCGGGGGTCAAGCCCTTCGCCTTGAGGTCTTCGAGCCAGGCTTCGTGTTTCTTGTGCAGCGCTTCGATTTCCTGACACATGGGACCAACGACAGTAAACGTCAATCCGTCCCTGCTGATGGGTTTTGCATCTCCTGAAGCAACGATCAGCTTGCCACGGACCAGAGTATTAAGGTCGATCCCCAGACGTTTCGCGTCGCTTCGCAACCGCGCGCCTTGAGCGATGCTCGCGAAGGCCTTGAGGTTCCACATGATGACCTCTTCGTCTTCGTCGCCCGAGTCGAGCGTGATGCCGTCTGGAAGCTCTGTCGTCGTCGACGCCGCACCAAACTGCGATTGGAAGCTGGCAGTCAGCTCTTCGGCGCCGCCGCCGATAATATTCTCGAAGCTGTTGTGCCACATGTCCGATATCTGGACGAGCGGCTCGCCCGTCTGCATCGATGATGTGATCAGCTCCTTTGTCAAATCCAGAATGCCTTGAATATGGTCGTCATCGACGTGGCTCACCATCAGCACGTCAACCGGTAGTGCCTGCGTCTCCTCCAGCCCGACTCGTTCCTTGACCCGTTCAATTCGCGGCCTCAAGTAAGGCTCGTACACGGCCTTCGGACCGCCGTCGATGAGCATCAAGTGCCGGTCTGCTTTCGTGCCATAATGCAGCATCAAGCAGTCGCCCTTGCGGGCGCGAATGACGTCCAGACTGAACCACATCGCGGCGTGCCCCTTCCTAGATGGATTGAAATGCGCGCAGCACGTCCAGCATTCCGTGGCCCTGAAAGCTTCGTTCGCGTCCCAGATCGGTGGCGCTCTCGCACAGGATTCGCTTGATGCGCCGTGGCTGCCCGACGAGCTCGGAATAACGTGCCATCAGCATGGCTGCCGCTCCGCTCACGTGCGGGGCCGCCATACTCGTGCCGTCGAGATCACCCCATTCGTCGTTCAGAAAAGGCGCGCGAATGCGCTCACCAGGCGCAACGAGATCGGGCTTCACGCGACCATCGCCCGTCGGGCCCCGGCTCGAGAAGAAACTCACACCGTAGGTATGAGGCCAAAACCGATGGGTCGCTCCGACTGTCAAGATCTCGTCCGTGTTGCCGGGGTCTGTGATGCTGAACGCCGCATAGCTATCGAACGATCCCTCGGTCGTCTGAAAACTCTTATGTCCATGGTTACCGGCGGCGGCCACCACGACCACACCGCTTTCAACCAGGCGCTGGCATTCTTCACAGATCGGCGTGCGGCCGCATGCGTAATTGCGGACGTCGTGCGGTATCGAGAGACTGAGGTTGACGCCATGAATTTTCAGAAAGCGATCTTGACTGTTCAGGTAGCGGATAAATTGTAGCGCCGCGATGATCGCAAATTCCGTTTCCGCGAGGGTCGGTCCCAGCACGCGGAAATCATAGAGCGAAATATCGGGACACATACCGTCGGCGAAATCTCGGTTCTTGGCGTCTGGCTCACTCGCCAGGGCGCCTTTGCGGCTTGCGCCAGAATGCCTGCAACGTGAGTCCCATGATTTGTAAGTGGTGGCGTTTTGGGGTTAATCTCGACGAATTTCTGCACAAGCCCCCAGTGGATCGGTCGGTTCGCGCACGCATCTTCGGCGAGTGTTTTCAGATCCTTCGCTGGATCCGTGCCCCTGAGCGGAGTAAGGAGACAGTCGTTCTGTTTCGCGAGCTCCTTCACGTTGGACTCTGCCTCTTCATCGTATTTGTTGCTCAAGCTCACGATCCTGCGGAAATCCTGAAAATCGAAACTGCGCTGCACTCGAGAGGGTTTGGTTCTCTGATCTTTTTTCGCCAGATCTCGGAACGCTGGATGACGTGCGTCGATTCCCGAATCAACAATCGCCCAGGTGATTCCACTGCAATCAACGTTGAAGAGCGTCCTCGCCGCATCCGCTTTCACTGCCGGAATGGATTTCGAAAGCGCAGGGGCCGCTTTTCGGTTCAGCGATACCTCATACACGAGGGGATTCTCGAGTTGCTTCTCGGCCATCGCCGCCAAGATTGGCGCAAACCTCTGACTGAATACGTCGAGCTGGGCATCGAACATCGTCAGAACGACTGACTTATCGAGCGGTTGCGTCCCGCCGACGGTCCGCTCTGTGGCCTGCGGTCCTTCGGCGGATTCGGCCCAGAGCATCACGCCTGCGAGCGCGAGGAATCGCTGAAGGACCGGCAGTTCCACGAGACGTTCCTGCGTGCCGCGCGCCTCCTCCTCCCCCGGCCAGACTCGATCTTCATTCGAAGCTTCCCGTTTTGCAGATTCAAAGACCTGTCGAATGGCACGGCTCAGTTTTTCGGGCGTCGTTCGCTTGAGACCGTCTGATGATCGAATTTGCGACTCAGGTTCAGCCGGCTTGCCTTTCTTCCTGGTGGAACGCTTTTTTGGCGCTCGCTTATCTGTCCACCACTTGGTCTTGGGAACCACCAATCGCAGCAAATCCAGGAATTTCAAACGTGCAGCCACCAGCCCCTGCAGGAAGGCGATATCACCGTTGTAACCCGCACGAAGCGAACGGAGATCTTCGTGGATACCCTCGGCAACACTCCCAGCATATTCGCCCTTGTAGGGAGCGATCAGCACATCGATCGCTTCACGTGGCCGCTTTGCGTAGGCGAACCATACATCCCCTAGAATTGGCGAATCTTGCAGTAGACGTCGGTCTTCGCGCGGACCAAAGAGTAGTAGTTCGACAAGATCGGCCGGGATTTGAATCGCCATCGTGATGTCCCCTGGTGCCGGATAAGTCTTACACCTAACACCACTGGATGCAAGGAAACCGTCATCCCGGTTTGCCGTGTGACTCGGGCTCGCCCCGCGGCAATACCCCGCGACCGTTCGAATCCGGTGGATGAAGGATCACAGCCAGCCGCATGTTCATCTCGGCGGATGCGGCGAAACAGCGATCACGGCTCGAGCCCCTCAAATAGCGCGGTTCCGATCCGAACGAGTGTTGATCCTTCCGCGATCGCCAGCTCGAAATCGCCCGACATACCCATCGATAGCTCAGGAAGCGGCAAGCCTGTCGTGCGCCGAAGCACGTCACGAGTTTCGCGCAGCCGGGCGAAGCAGACTCGTGTGCACTCATCCGTGCCGTCCAGTGCGGCCATCGTCATCAGCCCCACAACCGGAATCGACCGGCACGCGGCGATGGATTCGGAATCCTTGACGATTTCCTCCCCACCCCACCCGTGCTTCGTCTCTTCACCCGATGTATTAATCTGAAGGCAAACCGGAGGAACGTGAGCAACGCCGCCGCCGCGCACGGCCTCGTCCAGAACTTTCAGCAGCTTGAGCGAATCAACCGCGTGAATCATCTTGACCAGCGGAAGTGTTTTCTTGACCTTGTTGGTCTGCAAGTGTCCAATCAGGTGCCAGCGAATCGCATCGCCGCGATCCGCCAGAACCTCGCTCTTCTTCCAAAGCTCCTGGGGGTAGTTTTCGCCGAGATCACAAACACCGCAATCCAGCAGGGCCCTGATCCACTCCGGAGAGCTTCTCTTCGTTACCGCGACCAGGCGGACGTCGGAGGCGGGCCGACCTGCCCGCTCGGCGGCCCGGGTGATGCGCCCCTGCACGTCCGCGAGATTGTGGCGAATTCGCTCCTGGATCATCATTACAGAGCTCCCTCGATCCAAGCTGTCCCATTCTGAAGGATATGACTAGACAATGAAACTGATCCTGCTCATTCTCGGCTTCACGGCCGCGTTATTGATCACAGCACAGCTCGTCATGGGCCTCTTGATCCTGCAAGGTCAGGCGTCCATGCGAACTGCACATCAGCACTCAGGCTATTTGACCGTCGCCGTCACCCTGGTGTACATCACGTGGTCGCTGGCCACGATCGCCACGATGCCCAGGCGCAAGCCATGACACCAGAGCGTTACGATCGAAAATGCACTTCAGTCGATCTTGACGATCGGCGTCAAGTTGCCGTCCTGGGTGAAGAGTCCGATCAAGAACCGGGCCTCCGTGCGGTAACCCAGGAAAGCCCGTGGGGCGGGCGGGTCGAGGCTGCGATAGATGACATAAGTCTCGTGCGCTCCCCAGCTCACTCGGGCGGCGAAGGCCGTCTCCGGCGGAACGGCCTTGCCGCGCTCGGAGACGGTCAAGATGCGCCAGGACACGCGGCGCCGGCCGCGCGCGGAATCCCAGGATACCAAGAGCGGCAGCCAGCACCGCCGGCCGGCGGGCGCCTGGCCTAACAGCAGCACGTTGTCCTGGGCGAGAAGAGCCCCGCGGTCGGTTTCGTACGGGAGACAAGGAAGCCCGATCGGCAGCACCTGGGCCGACTCGCGCCGTCTGGGGCCATTCAGGCGAAACCCGCGGCACGCCGCCAGCGGCAGGGCCTTGATCGACGGTGGACACGACAGCCGTACGCTCAGGCTCGACGAGAGCGGAGCCCGAGCCTCGAACAATGCCGAGAGAAGCGCCAGACGCCGGCCGCCCAGGAGCAAAATCGACTGAGTCACCCGCGCCGGGCCGACTCGGTAAGACCATTCGGCGATCTCGGCGCCCGAGACCGAGATTCGCGGCCCGGGTTTTGGCGCCGTGATCGCGCCGGCGCGCCCTCGATCGTCCACGACGGTCCCAGCCACGACCTGCCCGACCCGAAGAGCTCGAAACGGCACGACGGGCCCGATTCCCTGTGGTCGACGGCCACGAAGTCGCCGTTGCCGCCAACTTGATCGCGCAAGACCGACAGCACGCGCCGGGAAGCGTCCCACGCGGCGACCTCGGGCGTGAAATTCACGTCGCGCTCGCGAGATGCCTGCCAATCGCGCAGGTACCTGGCGGTCTCCGTGCCTTCAACCGCGGCCAACCAGCGCTCGAGCGTCGTTTCAGGCGGGGCGAATGACGAGCTCCCATTGAAGTCGCCCGCCGGTGAGCCGTCGGGTCGTGAGAATCGCAAGGTGGCGATAACCAGCCGCGCGACGCTTTCCTCCCAGTGCCCAGGCCATCGCGGGCTCGATCGCCTCGCTTCGCGAAGGGCCTCAAGGCACACATACCAATCCGAAATCGGTAGCCGCGACAGGGTTCCGCGCGAATCCAGCTCGCGCCAGCCAACGCGTCAGGGGCTGCTCGTTTTGACGGCAGACCCACTGCTCTACCGAGCGATGGAATTTCCCGAGGATCCGCGGCACGGTTCCTGGAAATGTCTTCAACCATCACAGCACCTTCATCAATTGTCGGCCCATTGTCGGCTTATTGGGCGTAGCTGCATATATCCTAGACGAACCAGGCCCAGATCGCGCAGATTCCAGGAAGTGAGAATCAACTGGATTCATCATCGGCGCGGGGGGCGTAAGACCTAAATTCTTTCCATACTTGTGGCGACCGATGATCAGGTTTTCAACGCGATGAACGATCGTGTTTCGCCGGTTGGGGCACTTCTGGCATCGAGTTTGCTTTTGTAGCTCGCATCGCAAACGAAGCCAAGAAAAGCAGAGAAGAGACAACAACAGAGGAATGAAACCACGCTGAGCAAGAACAACTTACTTTGCAAGAATCCACCCCACAGGCGACAGCCGTTTCACAGACCCTGGAACGGCTCACCGCCACAGGGCGAGCGGGTAGCCTCGCACGACCCCCCGCTCGCCCTTTCTCAGCCAAGAGTTCAAGGAGTGTGAGGCATTCCTTGGGCTTTCCCGACGAACCGGCCAGTCGGCCGGGGTCTGAACGACTAAGGGAGAGGTAGTCGTTCGGAGCCCGTCCTCTGGCCGGTTTTTTCGTTTTCTTGGTCATCGTCCATGTCGAAGCACGCGGCCCGGCCGCGCATCGGTCGGCCGGCTGTTTTCCAGCACGAGCCGGCCATTTACTACCACGTGGTTGATCCCCGTGCTGTACTGAAATGGCTCAAGGTAGGTGGCGCGGTCGATCACGATCTTGGGGTCGAACACGGTCACGTCGGCGCAGCGGCCGCTACGCAGGATTCCCCGGTCGTGGATGTGAGCTTTGGCCGCATTCAGCGACGTCATCTTGCGAACCGCGGCTTCCAACGTGACAAGCTTTCGATTGCGCACGTATTCACCCAGCACGCGCGGAAACGTGCCGAAGCTTCTGGGATGCGGATGCCCTCGGCGAAGCGGTCCCTCAATCGCCAGCGCCAGGCCGTCTGAGCCGATCGAACACCAGGGCTGCACCAGTGCGAGGTTCATGTCGCTCTCGGTGTGATGCGCGTAGATCGTGCCGATCGTGCCGTTTTCCTCGATCAAGAATTCGAAGAGCACGTCGAGCGGATCCGGCGCCGGATTCAGGCCTTTTGTCCTGGCGGCGATGATCTGGTCCATCGTCTGCCCCTCTAGCGCGTGGTTGGCCGGGCTCAACCGTGCGCTGACGAGCATGCGCGACCAGTCGCCCCCCACCGCAGTGTAATGGTTGTACCAACCGGGCAGCCCGCCCCGGATGTCGCGCTTGAGCCGGTCGCGGAGGGTGGGGTCTTTCAACCGTTCCAGGAGACGGGCCGTGCCTCCCTCGTGCGCCCAGGGAGGGATGATGCTGACCAGGTCGTTATTGCCGCGCGTATAGGGATAGACGTTTGCTTGTACGTGGACGCCGGCGCGGCGGGCTTCGTCGATCAATGCGACGATTTCGGACATCCGCCCCCAGAGCGACTGATCGGCGATCTTCAAGTGGATGATGTCGACCGGGATCCCGGCTCGACGGCCAACGTTGATGGCTTCCTTGACGGCAGCCAGCACATCCGTTCCCTCATTGCGGATGTGCGATGAAAAGATTCCGTCGTGAAAAGTCACCACCTGACAAAGCTCGACCAGGTCGTCGGTCGTGACAGCCAGCTCCCGCGGGCTGGCCAGCATGGTGGAAAGCCCCAGCGCCCCGTCATCCATCGCTTCATCGAGAAGCATTTGCATGCCCACAATCTCCTTGCGACCGGGTCGGGCGAGAGAATCGCCTTGCACGCATTCGAGCAATGTGCCCAGGCCGGCGTAGCTGGCCACGTTGACGGCGATTCCCTCCTGTTCGAGTGACCGGAAATAGCCTCCCAGCGTGGACCATGTGTGGGTTGCACGCGCCCCCTTGTAGGTCTTGGCCGAGCGGCTTCCCTTCGCCGGACCGGCCGAGGTGTCCTCGCCCAGGATCTCGGTGGTGACTCCCTGGCGCACCTTGCTCGGCGCGCCTCCGTCTTCGAGCAGAGTCATGTCCGAATGCGAATGCATGTCGATGAACCCTGGTGCGACCACGAGCCCTCGTGCGTCGATGACTTTCCGGGCCGTGGCGCCGGCGTCAATCGCACCGACCGAAACGATCCGGTCGCCGCGAATGGCCACGTCCCCCGCGAAGCCGGGACTTCCCGTCCCGTCGACGATCGTGCCGCCGCGGATGATGAGATCGAACGGCTCGGCGGGCTGCGCTCGGGCCAAGGCATTCGCGCCAAAGTGAACGCCGCCAGGAGCAACCATCTCAGAGGTGTGGTGGGCATAATTGAGTGACCTAAAAAGGTCCGCAATAGCGGACCCTGCAAAAACGCGTCATGTCTGCCCGGACGGAGCAGCCGTCCGGCGCCCGTGCGACCCGGTCAGTCTCGTTCTATCCGAGGGGTGCACTCGCCGCTAGTCGCATGTGACCGCCATTGCTGAGCAGCGTCATCCGCATGTTGTCGGCCGGCAGCACGTGCCTGTACAATAAGTGAGAGCCAGGCTTGTCTCGAAGATCGTGCCGAGCGAAGCCGAGACGCCGCGCCCCCGTAGCGAAGGAAACGGAAGCTGATCCGTGACAATGGCAAGCCGAGCATCGACCGAATTCCGTTACGAAAAACTCACCTGGCCCGAGATCAACGACGCGGTCGAGCTGGGAAAAGTTTGCGTGCTCCCGTGCAGTGCGGTCGAGCAGCATGGGCCGCACCTTCCGCTCGATGTCGACGTGATCTGCCCGACCGAGATCGCTCGCGGCGCGGGGCGTGCGATCCCCGGGAAAATGCTGCTGCTTCCCACTCACTGCTATGGATACACCGGCCACGTGATGGACTTTCCGGGGACGATCAACACTCATTTCGAGCATTTCATGGACGGAGTGCTCGATATCACCAAGAGCCTGGCGTACCACGGGTTCAAGAAGATCATTTTGTTGAACGGCCACGGATCGAACTGGCCCAACCTCGATCTGGTGGCGCGGCGCACCAACCTGGAAACCGACGCCGAATGCGTCCCGATCTGCTGGTGGGGCTTGCTGAACGTCGACAAGGAGTTCATGCCCAGGTGGCGGCAGAGCAAGTTTCCCGGCGGCTGTTCCCATGCGTGCGAGCTCGAGACATCGCTCTATCTCTATCTCGACGGCGACAACGTGCGCAAGGACCTGATCAAGAGCGGCACGATCTCCTTCAACGAGGAAGACAGCCCGTTCATGTGGGTCGACTTGATGGGTGCCGGCCCTGCAACCCTGATCTCGTGGACCAGCAGCTATTCCGAGACCGGCGTCCTGGGCGACGCCGAGCTGGCGACCGCCGAGAAGGGCCAGGCCGCCTACGAAGAATCAGTCAAGCAGCTTGCGAGGTTCATCTCCTGGTTCAAGGATCGGCCCAAGGACGCACGCCGGGACTTGCACCGCAAGCCGCCGACGATGCCGATGCCGTGGGGGCAGCGGCCGATCGGATCGTGAGGGTGCCAGAAGCCTAGCGTCTGATCACGTCATCGAGGAACCGCTTGCGGGTCTGACTGTCTGATTCGCTGGGGTATTGTGCGACCTCGGGGCGCGAGCTCAAACGGTAGGGACCCGCGCCCATCACGAAGTGGTCGCGAACACCCTGCGCGTTCAAGAGCGGCGCCGACTCCCAGACCAGGCGTCCGGTCTTGACATCGTAGGCAAAGAGCGTGGCCTTGACGACGGCGTCTTGCTGGTTCGTCTGCGAGAACGTGAGTGAGGTCGAGCTTCCACTGCTGGTCAGCGCGGCACCTGTGGTCAAGGATGGAGAGAGGGCGAAACCGGGAAGGCCGAATTTGCGATCGCGCTCGTCGGTGCCATAAGCGCCGAACGCGACTTCGATCACCGTCTGGGCCTTGTCCTTGTTTTCCGCCAGGAGAAGGCCCTGCTCGGCCATGGTGCGGCGAATGGTGGTGATGATCCAATCCTTGTCGACTACGCTGATGTGCTGGGTGTCGAGGAAAACCTTCGTGCCCGCCATCGAGCTCAAATCGACCTGTGCCAGCGCGCTATCCCACGTTCCAGTCAGAAGAAGTTGTTCCGTACCGGTGCGGGGCGTTCCCGTCATCTTGATCGTGGTGCAGCCTGTGGCGGCCAGCACCAGGATGAGCGGGGCGAGGCTCCTCGCCCAGCGCCATATGATTGCATTCGCTAGCATGGTCGACAGCCATCCTGAACGAGGCGACGGGCGAACGACACCGTAGCCCTTGAAAGCAGAGAGACGAGATGTGAGCGAGCGAAGCCGAAGTGATCCGGGACCCCAGCATTTCTTATTCGAACGGGAACTGGGCCGACTGTCCCGGCAGGAGCAATATAGACTCGATCGCCAATCCCGACAACGCCAAGATAGCGGGCTTTTGTACAGGTTTTCCATGAAACCGCTTTCGGCACGGGGATAACGTGACGGACAAGGCTCCGACGCACCTACGCCGGGTGATCTTCGTCGATCGCAGCGTCCTGCGACGGTCGATAGACGCCACTGATGATCGGCTGCGAACTCATTTGGGCCGCGTTCATCCCATCGCGCACTTCGTTCACTGCATCGGGCGGCGTTTTCTCAGCCGGCTGGGCCGGGATCGGAATCGGAATCGCGGTCCGTGCAGGTCTCTCCCCCTCCTGGGGCTGGTTCATCGCCTCCAGGGTCAGCAAAGCGTCCATGGGGGCAATCACCAGGATGGTATCTCCGGGCTCGAGCACGATATCGGGGTCGGGGTTGACGTTGACCCCTTGTGAGCCCTGTTGCATGACGATGTTGATGCGCTTGTCTGACTGAAGGTCGCCGACTGACAGGCCGACAAGCCGGCCGGTCGGGCAGATTGTGAGATCCGTGAAGTGGACGTACTGGCCGGCGAGCTGGAAGCCCTGGTAGATCTTTCGCCCGGTTGCGGCGGCGATGAACGCCGGCGCGGCGACTTGCGAGGTCGAGATGGTCGGCATCGAGAACGCGCCGGCAACCTTGGTCGCCAGCGTTTCGTCGAACAGCCGAATGACGATTTTTGCAGTGGAGTTCAGGTCGCGTGCGGTGATGGCGGCGTCGAGGTTGGTCAGGTCGTCGCTGGTGGTAATGATCACCGAGCGTGCCTTGCGCACGCCTGCTTGTTCGAGCACCGAGGCCATCCGGGCGTTGCCCTGGACGACCGGAACCCCCTTGTCGAAGAGCTCGCCCAGCAGCGGAGAGCCGCTGGCCATCTCGATCGCGACGACGGTCTCGCGCATCTCGAGAAGCTGCTTGATGACCTGGTAACCGACCTTTCCGACCCCGATCACGACGAAATGGTTGCGGCACAGAGAGGCGAGCATGCGATTCCACTCCGGCAGATTTTGTTTGCGCGTGAAGATCAGATACGCGAGCCTCACGACCGAGTCGGCGATTGCCCCCAGGCCCACGATCGGCAAGATGAAGAACAAGGGCTGGAGATACCACTCGTCCGGGAACTCGAGCGACGACTCGAGGAAGATCAGCAAGAAAACCGCGTGGCACGCCCGGGCAAAGCTCAGTTTTACATTGTGGTCGACACCGTGATAAAACAGGTGGAGTATCCCTCCCCCGCTCACGACGAGCGCGGTGAAAACGATGAGCGGCCAGCGGAATTCATAGAGGAGGTACCTCGCGAAACGGAGGTAAATGAGGTACCGCACCGGCGCCCGTACGTGTGGGACGATGCGTCTCATAAAGGTCGGCCCACCGCGGCTAAACTATGATCGACTTCCGCCAGGACCTCGCTCAGGCTGCGATCGAGAATCGCGACCATGGTGTCAATGTGCTCGAATGTCGAGACCAGCGGCGGGCCAAACGCAATCCAGTGCGGGTCGAACCGGCACAGCATTCCGTGCTCGAGCGCCCGCCGGCCCACCTTGACGCCGAGCGCTGTCGCGTCGGCGAACCGGGCCTTCGTCGCGCGGTCGCGCACCAGCTCAATCGCCTGAAACAAGCCCTTGCCGCGCACGTCGCCGATGACGGAGTGCTTTTCCGCCAGTCCCAGTAGTCCTTGACGCAGCCGCTCGCCTGAAGCGCGTGCATTGGCCAGCAAATCGCGCTCGATGATCTCGCGAAGGACAGCGATGCCCGCCGCACACGAGATCGGGTTGCCTTCAAACGTGTGCCCTTCCACGAAGCCCGGGTTCTGGGCGATCGGGCCCCAGAACGCGTCGGCGATGCCTCGACGGCAAATCATTGCCGACAGGGGTGCATACCCGCCGGAAAGTCCCTTCGCCACGCAGAGCACGTCCGGCGTGACTCCGAAGGTCTCGGCCGCGAACATCCTGCCGGTGCGGCCGATCCCCGTGATGATCTCATCGAAGATCAAGAGGATGTTGTGGCGATCGCAGATCTCCCGCAGGATCGGCAGGTACTCCTCGGGCGGGTCGATCACCCCGCCGGTGTGTCCAATCGGCTCGACCAGGATCGCCGCGACGGTCGCGGGATCTTCCATTTCGACCACGTCGCCCACGATCGTCGCGCAGGTGATTCCGCAATCGGGGTAGGATTTGCCGAAGGGGCAGCGGTAGCACGTCGGCGGAAAAAAGTGAAGGAACCCCGGTGCCATGGGCTCATTCACCGTCTTGCGCGATTTCAGCCCCGACGCCGAAAGTGCGCCCAAGGTCGATCCATGCCATGATTGGTAGCGGCTGAGGATCTTGTACTTGCCCGGTGAGCCGGTGAGCTTGTGATACTGGCGGGCGAGCTTGATCGCCGCCTCGACGACCTCGGCGCCGCCGCATTCGAATTTGACGGTGGAGAGGTCTCCCGGTGCCAGCTCTGCCAGCAGGTTGGCGAGCTGAACCGCCTGCGGGTTTGTCCCGTGCATGGGAGGTGAAAACGCGAGCGAATCGAGTTGTTGCCGGATCGCGTCGATCACGCGGCGGTTGTTGTGCCCGACCGAGACGACGTAGATCCCCGAGATGGCGTCGAGATAACGCTTACCCTCGGTGTCCCAGTAAAAAACGCCATCGGCGCGGGCCATTACCAGCGGCTGTTTGGACCATTCGGCCATCTGGTCGCGAACGAAGATCTGGCGCAGGAACGCCTCATCCGTGGTTTGAGCCGGGTCGATCAGATCGGGGAACTCGCTTGTCGTTGGCATGGTAGGCATTCATTTATGCGGCGGGAATGAACTCGCGGACTCGGTGTGACAGAATAACACGGCCGTGGCCGCATACAATTCCGCCACCCGCACCAGATCGTCAATTTCGACCCACTCGGCGATCGTGTGCTGGCCGCCGGCGCGTGGGCCGTGTGTTATTGCGGGAATTCTTGCCAGCGCCCAGAAGCTGTTGCCGTCGTCAACGAACGGTTTGGGGCCCTCCGGCAGCGGCAGCCCCGAGGGCGAGCTCGACTGGTAGCACTGCTGAAACGCCTGAACGAGCGATGTGGCGACATCGAGCGCGAATGCATCACGGATCATCATCCAATCACAAGCGATGGTCGTCCGCGTGCTGACGGCGTGCGCTGCGAGTATTGCCCGGAACGACGTCTCAACGGCTCGATGGTCGTCGCCCGGCAGCCAGCGCCTGGTTCCCTCCAGCCACGCCTCCTGCGGGAACTGGTTGTAGATCTCACCGGAGTGAATCTGGCCGATAAACACACTCGCGGCGCCGCAAACGGGATGCGAGCGGGTCGCCAGCTCGGAATCGAGTCGCGATAGCCGCTCGACCAGTCCGGCGGCGGCGAGAATCACGCTGGGCTCGTCGCGCGGGCGCATGACCTCGTGGACGGCGGCTCCCTCGCGGCGGATAACGGCCTTCCACGTCGCCGAGCCCCGCCCTGCCACCGGCAGCACGTTGCACAGCGGCTCGGGCAAGAGCACCGCGTCACCATGCAGCCCTTCGCGGATAAGCTGGTCGAGCTGGCGGCCGTCGCCCCAGGGCGCCTCGTGCAGGTCGTGGGCCGTCAGTAGCACGGCCCCGGCCTGGAGGCAGCCGGCGTCGCGGAGCGCACGCAGTGCTTCGACGGCGGCCGCGACTCCCCCCTTCATGTCGGACGCTCCACTGCCGGTGAGCAGCCCTCCCTCGATCCGCGGCGGCACGAACGGCAGATGCACCGTGTCCAGATGCCCGTTGAATTGCAGCGTTGGGCCCGGGTTTCCGCCTTCGAGCCGAACGGCCACGGCGGGAGCGGTCGCGTAGCCTCCGGCGGGCCGATCGACGCGAAATCCGTCCGATTCGAGAATCTGCGCCAGACGATCAGCCGCCGCTCCCGCCGAGCCAGTCGGGCTCGGCACCTCGATCAACGCCTTCGCCGTGGCGAGCAGTCGCTCCCGGTCGACGTGGGATTTCGCGCGCACGAGCTTCGCTGGATCAGCATTCATGAGGTCCAAGTATATCCTGCAAACGATGACCTCTCCAGCCGGCCGAACGGCGTGACGTTCAGTGTGAGCACTCTAATTCCCACTCACTTGCCGCCACTCAAGAACTTCTGAGCCTCGACGGCGATCAAGGCTCCCAGCATGCCTTGGCCATATCCAGACGGATGCACACCATCGAATGCGAGGTGAGTGGGTCCTCTGCCGGCGCGGAAGCCAGGCGCGAGCCGCGCCGGATCGATCACGTGAACCCGGGCATCGCGCGCTTCTGTTCGCGCTTTGACCGCCGCCAAGATCTCCTCTCTGTGAACGCCCAGCGGCGGCACGACACAAAACACCCGGGCATGCGGGCAGGCATGTCTCAGCTCCGCGAGCCATGCGGTGTAATCGGCCGTGATGTTCTTCTCGTAATCGTTGGTGCCGAGACTGCAAAAAACATAGTCGGGCTCGGGCAGCAGCAATCCGTTGGTAAGGCGGGAAGTCGCCGGATCATAATGGTCCCAGATCTCGCGCAACGGCGGGAGGTTCAACGGCCGCGTCAGCGCCAGGCCGCCGGAGCCAAGCTGGCCGTACTCGCAATCGAGGGCGGCACTTAGGATCGGAAACCACGTCTCGCGGGCGTTGTTCACACCCAGTTTCTGCCATGAAGTGAATAGTCCGTCAACGCCCACGCCTTCGGTGATCGAGTCTCCAAACGCGATCGCGCGCCTGGCTCGCCGGGGATGGGGAAGCAGTACGGCACCGTCGTCGAGTGCGAGTCCCGCCACGCGAAGGTGCGTGATCGATGACTCCCAACGCTTCTGGGTCAAGTCGGAAGCCCGGAAAAAGACCTCGATTCGATGCGGCGCGTTGGCGTCGAGTCCGCTTGCCGCGGGAACGACGTACGACGCCTCATAGCGTGTCAAGGGCACGCCCTTGAACGGACCGTCGTCGACCGAGAGCTCGAGCACCGGCATCGAGCTGGCCGGGCAGCCGCGATTGAATGAGCCGTCAACGACCAGTCCGACAGAGGTACTTCCTCGGAACGCCGCTTTCAGGTACGCTCCGGGCATGGCGGCTTCGGCGCGTGCCGTGGCGCCTGCGCCGGATCGCTTCCAGACATAAGGTGCCAGGAGGAGCTCATCGTGATCGACGCTGAAAACCTTGCTCGCGTTTTGTTGCAGTTGCGCGTCGTCGACACGGGCAGCCTGGGAGAGCACGGTCATAGCCAAAGTCATGATGAAGCTGCTCATGCGGAAGCCCCCGGTGGATGTGGATCAGAACGATCGATGCCTCGACGAGGTGAAGTATGACTCATCCGGATCCTGCTCGAATTCCTCCCGGCTCACGGCGGCAGATGGAAATCTACCGGGCCGGCCTCGACGGGCGTCTCCCAAGCCAGCAGATTTCGCTCGAAGAGCTCGATCGCCAGGCGGAATCCGTGCTCGAGAAGGCCGCGTATGATTATGTGGCCGGCGGTGCCGGCGCGGAAGAGACCGTCCGCGCCAATCGCGAGGCGTTCCGGCGCTGGCGGATCGTGCCGCGGTTTCTGCGGGACGTCGGGCGCCGCGAGCTCGGTGTGGAAGTCCTGGGTCTGCGGCTACCCGTGCCGGTGATGATCGCTCCAGTCGGCGTACTGTCGATTCTGCACAAGGACGCCGACCTGGCGGTTGCTCGCGCCGCCAAGGCGCACGGGGTGCCGGTCATCCTGAGCACTGCGTCATCAAAGACGATGGAGGAAGTCGCCGCCGAGCTGGGAGATTCACCGCGCTGGTTCCAGCTTTACTGGCCCGGCGACCCGGAGCTGGCGGCGAGCTTTGTGGCCAGGGCCGAGGCCTCTGCGTATCAAGCCATCGTTGTGACCGTCGATACGGCGATGCTCGGCTGGCGCGAGCGCGACTTGCGCAACGCATATCTTCCGTTCGTGCTGGGCCAAGGCCTGGCGAACTATTTCAGCGACCCGGTCTTTCAAAAGCGGGTCGGCGGCGACCCGCGAGCGAACCCCGCGCGCGCCATCGAGTACTTCCTCGGGATTTTCTCGGATACCTCGCACACCTGGGACGACTTCAGCCGACTGTGCAAATCAACGAGGCTGCCGGTCCTGCTCAAGGGGCTGCTCGACCCGGACGACGCCCGTAAAGCCGTTGAGCACGGGGCCGCAGGCGTGATCGTTTCCAACCACGGGGGACGTCAGCTCGACGGCGCCATCGCCGCATTGGATGCCCTGCCCCGTGTCGTGGAAGCCATCGGCCAACGATCGACCGTCCTCTTTGATAGCGGCATCCGCCGCGGGCCGGATGTTTTCAAGGCGCTGGCGCTGGGCGCTCGGTGCGTCTTGCTGGGCCGGCCCTTTTGCTACGGACTGGCGATTGGCGGCGAACAGGGTGTGTATGAAGTGCTTTCGAATTTGATTGCTGACATCGATCTGACACTGGCGCTCTCAGGCTGCGTGTCGTTTGCGGAGGTCACGCGGGAGAGGCTGCTCGAGATCCCCTGCCCCGGGCCGCGGGCCGAAGCGAGATCAGCGTCTGAATAGCATTATCAAAACAGCGGTCTCTGGCACCGCCCCAAGTTGAGCCAAGTAAAAATCATGCCCCGAGCGTTCATCAGCCACAGCAGCCCGGACGACCGCTACGTGCAGGAAATGGTGCAATACCTCCACGCGCTCGGTTACGACGAAGTTTTCAATGATGGCCACACCATCGCGCCGGATGAGCTCTTCTGGAACCGGATCGAGAAGGCCATCTGCGAGTGCGACGCCTTTGTCGTCGTCCTGTCGCATGCTTCGGTGAAGTCGTACTGGGTCGATCGGGAGGTGCAATTCGCGCGGGAACAGGAAAAGAAGGTCATTCCCGTTCGCATTGACGACTGCAAAACGCCGCTGGGTTTCGACGGTCGCGATGTCATCGACCTGCGCCAGGGGCGCGGCGTCAAGGTCAAACTCGCCGCCTCGCGCATCACCAAACACTCGCCGAAGATCCTCTTCGGCCGGGACAATTGGCTCGATGCCCTCGATGCGGCCTGGGCGAACCCGACGCTCAATGTCTACACGCTGGTCGCCTGGGGGGGTGTCGGCAAGACGTCGCTCGTCGCCCACTGGGTCAGCGAGCGGATGGCGGCAAAGGGCTGGCCGGGGGTCGATCGCTATTTCGATTGGTCCTTCTATAGCCAGGGGACCGGCGAGTCGCGGCAGACCTCGTCCGACCTGTTCATTCAGGAGGCGCTCAAGTTCTTCGATGATCCCGACCCCACAACGGGCAGCCCGTGGGAGCGCGGCGAACGGCTGGCCGGACTCGTCCGCCGGCATCGCACGCTGCTCGTCCTCGACGGCATCGAGCCGCTGCAATATCCGGTCAACGATCCGCAGGCCGGGCGGCTCAAGGATCAGGCCCTCGAAGCGCTTTTGCATAGTCTGGCCGCCGACAACCCCGGCCTGTGCCTCGTCACCACGCGCGAGCACCTCAAGAACATCGAGAGCCACGCGACGACCGAGGAGCAGAAGCTCGACAAACTTGTGAAAGAGGCGGCGATTGCCCTGTTGCGCCACCTACAGGTCGTCGGCACGGAAGCCGAGCTGGAGGCGGCCTCGAAGGACGCGGGCGGCCACGCGCTGACGCTCCAGTTGCTCGGTCGTTTTCTTGCCGACGCTCACGGCGGCGACATCCGTCGTTACAAGGAAATCAAGTTCGAAGAGGCTGACCTGGAGCATCAAGGCCGTTCGGCGTTCAAGGTGATGATCGCTTACGAGCGCTGGCTGCAATCGGCCGGGCCGGAGCGGGCGAGAGAGCTCGCCGTGTTGCGGCTTACCGGACTATTCGACCGGCCGATGTCACACGATTGTCTGCAAGCCTTGCGCCCGAGCCGGCGATCCCCGGCTTGACTGACTCGCTCGTGAAGCTGAAAGACCCGCAGTGGAACATCGCGCTCAAGCGGCTTGGCGAAGTCGATCTGCTGACCGTGACGCGGGACGCCATCGACGCCCATCCGTTGATCCGAGAGTACTTTGCCAAGCAGGTTCGCGACAACCAGCCCGCCGCGTTCCAAGCCGCCCACTCCCGGCTGTTCGATCACTTATGCAAGACGACGGAGTATCGCCCCGATACGCTCGATGGCCTGCAACCGCTCTACGAGGCCGTCGTCCACGGCTGCCTCGCCGGGCGACAGCAGGACCGCGCAAGAAGGTCTACATCGACCGCATCCTGCGCGGCACGGGGAGCGATGGGTTTTACAGCTCGGATAAACTCGGGGCGATCGGGGCGAATCTCGCCGCGGTGGCGGCGTTCTTCGACGAGCCGTGGAGCCGCGTCTCGTCGAATCTCACGGAAGCCGACCAGGCCTTTCTGCTGAACGAGGCTGCGACTTTCCTCCGTCTCCTCGGCCGCTTGACCGAAGCTCTGCAACCGATGCGTGCTGGGTTGGAGATGACGATTCAGCAAAAGGACTGGAGGAACGCCGCGGCCGCTGCCAGCAACCTCAGCCAGTTGGAGGTGACGCTGGGCCGCTTGACGGACGCCGTGGCCAATGCCCGCCGGTCGATCACCCACGCCGACCAGAGCGGCGAAGCGTTCCACCGATTGACCAAACGCGCCGTGGCGGCAGATGCATTTCACCACTCCGGCCGGCGCGCCGAAGCCGGCGCACTCTTTGTCGAGGCAGAACAAATGCAAAAGGAAATGCAACCGCAATTCGACATCCTCTACTCAGGGCAAGGCTTCCGATACTGCGACTGGCTCCTGGCCCCCGCCGAGCGCGCTGCGTGGCAGTCCCTCATCCGTGGCACAGATTCCCAGTCTGTGATGGACAAGCATGGCGAAGACGGCTCAGCTACGAATTGCGATGAAGTCGAGCGACGTGCGACAACCACGCTCAAGTGGGCGATTGACGGCGGATGGCCCCTCCTCACCATCGCCCTCGATCACCTGACACTGGCTCGGGTCGGGCTGATTCGGGCGATTCTATCCCACCCGCTGCCACAGCCGATGCTCGGCCTGCCGCACGTCGCCGCCGCCGTCAACGGCCTCCGCGACTCCGGACAGTTGGACGATCTTCCGAAGGGCTTGCTCACCGCCGCGCTGTATCACTTCGTCCGCGGCGATGCAGCATCGGCCCGCACGGCCCTCGAACAGGCCCAGGAGATTGCCGAGCGCGGCCCGATGCCGCTCGACCTCGCCGACATCCACCTCCACCGCGCCCGCCTCTTCGGCAACCAGGCCGAGCTCGCCAAAGCCAAGGACCTCATCCAAAAGCACGGCTACGGGCGACGCAACGAGGAGCTCGAAGATGCCGAACTAGCCGCCATGAACTGGCCCGCATGAGCAATTTCGCGCGTTCCGTTTAACCCGACGAAACACTGGCCAGGACCAGAGAGAGGAGATGACCCGTTTTGGGAAATTCCCACTTGACTGTTTTTCCCACGACGATGTATCTTCAAATCGACGATGCAGGGTGGAGGAGGGGCGAATAATGGCTCTGGAAACAAGATCGACCGATGCGAAGGGCCGGGTCAGCCTGCCCAAATCGTTCGCCAATGCGACGGTAATCATCGAGCACGTGAGCGAAAACGAGCTACGCATCCGGAAAGCACGCGTGATTCCGGAGGATGAAATTCGTTTCTCGGAAGAAGTACCGATCGTCCTATCGGATCCGGAGCGTGAGCGGTTCTTGCGAGCGCTCGACCAACCGCCCAAGCCGAACGCCGCACTCAGACGATTGATGGCAGCAAAGGTTGCCAAGCGTGGGTGACTGGCGGATCGAACGATTCGACCGCGGGCATGTGCGAGCGGGTTTTGACTGCGGTAAGCCCGAGTTCAATGACTTCCTGCATTCGCTCGTCAGCCAGTACGAGAAGCGCGACCTGGGACGCACGTATGTCGCTCTCCAGGAGGGTGATCCGCGGGTGCTGGGCTATTACACGCTGACGAGCGGTTCAATCGACGCGAAGAACCTGCCTGCGAAACAGGCCAAGAAGCTTCCTCGGCACCCTGTGCCGGTCGTTTTGCTTGCGCGGCTGGCGGTTGACCGAAGTGCCCAAGGAAGAGGTCTGGGCGGCTTCCTTCTTCGCGATGCATTGACTCGATCGCTCGACCTGGCGGAGAAAATCGGAGTTCATGCGGTTGTCGTCGACGCACTCGACGCGGAGGCCAAGTCGTTCTATCAGCGCTTCGGGTTCTTGCCGTTGACCGACGATGTCATGCGTCTATTCCTTCCCGTGCGCACGCTTCGTTCGGCCGCGAAGCCGTGAGACGCGCGGGGGCCGTCGCTGCAGGCCGGCGCGACACCGTAGCACCACGCGTGCAAAGCGGTATTATGCATGGAAACGGTGTGCAGGGCCGCCACGAACGACGCCCGTACCAACCGACGATTCAGCAAGCGATCGGACGAGCAGCACGGCAAGGATTGCGGCGTGAGGACAGCCGAGAGATTCGCTCCTATGTCGACGGATTCTGCCGGAAAACGCGTGTTCGTCTCGCGCGCCTCGGGTGAATTCGAGAAAGCGGACGCCCTGTTTCCACCTCTACGCAGCGATCTTCGGCATTAACTCAGCCGATCCAGGTGAACATCATGCCCCGCGCGTTTATCAGCCACAGCAGCCCGGATGACCGCTACGTGCAGGAAATGGTGCAGTATCTCCACGCGCTGGGCTACGACGAAGTTTTCAATCACGGTCACACCATCGCGCCGGATGAGCTCTTTTGGAACAAGATCGAGACGGGCATCCGCGAATGCGATGCCTTCGTCGTCGTCCTGTCGCATGCTTCGGTGAAGTCGTACTGGGTCGATCGCGAGGTGCAATTCGCGCGGGAACAGGGAAAGAAGGTCATTCCCGTTCGCATCGACGACTGCAAGCCGCCGACGGGTTTCGACGGTCGCGATGTCATCGACCTGCGCCACGGGCGCGGCGACAAAGTCAAGCTCGCCGCGTCACGCATCACCAAACACTCGCCGAAGATCCTCTTCGGCCGGGACAATTGGCTCGATGCCCTCGATGCGGCCTGGGCGAACCCGACGCTCAATGTCTACACGCTGGTCGCCTGGGGGGGTGTCGGCAAGACGTCGCTCGTCGCCCACTGGGTCAGCGAGCGGATGGCGGCAAAGGGCTGGCCGGGGGTCGATCGCTATTTCGATTGGTCCTTCTATAGCCAGGGGACCGGCGAGTCGCGGCAGACCTCGTCCGACCTGTTCATTCAGGAGGCGCTCAAGTTCTTCGATGATCCCGACCCCACAACGGGCAGCCCGTGGGAGCGCGGCGAACGGCTGGCCGGACTCGTCCGCCGGCATCGCACGCTGCTCGTCCTCGACGGCATCGAGCCGCTGCAATATCCGGTCAACGATCCGCAGGCCGGGCGGCTCAAGGATCAGGCCCTCGAAGCGCTTTTGCATAGTCTGGCCGCCGACAACCCCGGCCTGTGCCTCGTCACCACGCGCGAGCACCTCAAGAACATCGAGAGCCACGCGACGACCGAGGAGCAGAAGCTCGACAAACTTGTGAAAGAGGCGGCGATTGCCCTGTTGCGCCACCTACAGGTCGTCGGCACGGAAGCCGAGCTGGAGGCGGCCTGGAAGGACGCGGGCGGCCACGCGCTGACGCTCCAGTTGCTCGGTCGTTTTCTTGCCGACGCTCACGGCGGCGACATCCGTCGTTACAAGGAAATCAAGTTCGAAGAGGCTGACCTGGAGCATCAAGGCCGTTCGGCGTTCAAGGTGATGATCGCTTACGAGCGCTGGCTGCAATCGGCCGGGCCGGAGCGGGCGAGAGAGCTCGCCGTGTTGCGGCTTACCGGACTATTCGACCGGCCGATGTCACACGATTGTCTGCAAGCCTTGCGCGCCGAGCCGGCGATTCCCGGCCTGACTGACTTGCTCGTGAAGCTGAAAGACACGCAGTGGAACATCGCGCTCAAGCGGCTTGGCGAAGTCGATCTGCTGACCGTGACGCTCGATGCCATCGACGCCCATCCGTTGATCCGAGAATACTTCGCCAAGCAGCTTCGCGAAACGCAGCCCGCCGCGTTCCAGGCGGCTCACTCGCGCCTATTCGATCACTTATGCGAGGAGGCGGACAATCGGCCTGATACGCTCGATGGCCTGCAACCGCTCTATCAGGCAGTCGTCCACGGCTGCCTCGCCGGGCGACAGCCGGAGGCGTGCGACAAGGTCTACATCGACCGCATCCTGCGCGGCACCGGGAGCGATGGCTTTTACAGCACACGTAAACTCGGGGCGATCGGGGCCGATCTCGCGGCGGTGGCAGCGTTCTTCGACGAGCTGTGGAGCCGCGTCTCCCCGAATCTCATCGAAGACGCCCAGGCCTGGCTGAGAGCCGTCGCGGCCTTCACTCTCGGTGCCCTCGGCCGCTTGACCGAAGCGCTCCAACCGATGCGAGCCAGCTTGGAGATGGCCGTTCAGCAGAGGAACTGGCGGAACGCGGCGAAAGGTGCCGGCAACCTCAGCGAGTTGGAGGTGACGCTCGGGCGCTTGACGGACGCGGTGGCCGATGCTCGCCGGTCGATCGCCCACGCTGACCAAAGTGGCGATGTGCTCCAGCGAATAGGGAAACGCGCCACGGCGGCGGATGCCTTGCACCAGTCCGGCCAGCGAGCCGAATCCGGCTCGCTCTTCGCCGAGGCTGAACGCATGTGGGAGAAGGAATATCCCCATTTTCCATTGATGAGTTCAAATGCAGGCTTCAAGTACTGCGACTGGCTCCTGGCGCCCGCCGAACGCGCCACGTGGCAGGTCCTCCTGCGTGCTCCGAGCGTCTCGCCGGTGGTGACGATGCATTTGCACGACACGACTTGCGCGGAAACCGAGCGACGCGCGAAAGCGGCGCATGCCGTCCCGACGGGAAATCGATGGCTTCTCGACATAGCCCTCGAGGAGCTGACGCTGGCTCGGGTCGGGCTGATTCGCGCGATCCTGTCCAACCTGCTGCCGCAGCCGGCGCTCGACCTGCCGCGTGTCGCCGCCGCCGTCAACGGCCTCCGCGACTCGGGCCAGTCGGACTACGTTCCCAAAGGCCTTCTCACCGCCGCCCTGTATCACTTCGTCCGCGGCGATGCCACGTCGGCACGCACGGCCCTCGACCAGGCCCAGGAGATCGCCGAGCGCGGCCCGATGCCGCTCTACCTCGCCGACATCCATCTCCACCGCGCCCGCCTCTTCCACGACCAGGCCGAGCTCGCCAAAGCCCGCGACCTCATCCAAAAGCACGGCTACGGGCGACGCAACGGGGAGCTCGAAGATGCCGAAGCAGCCGCCAGGAACTGGCCCGCATGAGCAGTCTCGCGCGTCGCGCGCTCCTCGAAATCGTCGGCACGGAGACGCCGACGATCGTGGTCTCCCTTGGGGCCCGCGACCGCGCCGGAAGCGAGATCTACGAATTCCGCGGGAAACGCGCGACCGGCCGCATCCCGGACGGCGCGGCGCGTCGCGGTTTCCATCCCGTCCCGGCTTCCGTCCCTAGCTGCGTCCTGGTTTCGGACCCGTGTTGACCAGGTCGGCGTTCAGATGGATCGGTTCGCCCGGCTCGAGCGAGAAATCCGCCGTCTTCGTTCCGTACCGCACCTTGCAGGTGGCTGCGCTCGTGCTGCGGATTTCCGCCGACTGGAGTTTGCCGTCCTTCCATTGCATGTCCACCTCAAATCCACCGCGTGCCCGCAGACCGTTGACAGAACCGTCGGTCCAACTGGGGGGCAGCGCGGGCAGCAAGCTGATCTCGCCGGCATGGCTCTGAAGGAGCGCCTCGGCCACAGCCGCCGTGAAGCCGAAGTTGGCGTCGGACTGATTGGAACCCCGATTTTGCAGGTTGGGGGCGAGGGAATTGCGGACGAAACTTTGGATGCCCGCGCCGACCCTGTCGCCGCGCTCCAGGCGCGCCCACACACAGATGTCCCAGGCGGCAGGCCAGCCGCCGCGGCCGCGGCGATTTTCCATCCATTTCGCGATCGCGGCGGCCAAGGGTGGATCGCGGCGGAGTGTGATGGAACTGCCGGGATAGAAAGCGAAGTTGGGCGACATGTTGTGCCCTCCTGGCCCTGGCTTCCAGTCCTCAATCCACTCTTGAAGGTGGCCCGAGCGGTTGATCTGGTATGGAGGAATCCTGGTCAGGGCAGCGCGTAGCTTGGCGCGGAACTCCTCGTCGACGCCAAGCAAGTTGGCAGCCTGAATGCAATGCAGAAACAACTCCCTGATGATGGCCACATCCATGGTCGGCGAGGGGGAAAGAAAGGCCACCTTTCCGCTCGAGTCAAAGTATCCATGTTCAGGGGACATGGAGAAAGGCGTCACCAGCCAGTGATGCTTCGGCTCTTCCACCATTACGTCCAGCAAGAACTGGGCTGCCCCCTTCATTACCGGGTAATACTTCCTGAGGAACGGCTTGTCGCCGGTAAAGGCATAGTGCTCCCACAGGTGCTGGCAAAGCCAGGCTCCTCCCACAGGCCACATTCCGTATCTTGCGGCATCGACCGGCGCCGTCCCTCGCCAGAGATCGACATTGTGGTGCGTCACCCAGCCGCGAGCGCCGTAGTACGTCTTCGCCGTTGTGGCTCCGGTGACCGAGATGTCCCGGACCAGCTCGAACAGGGGCTGGTGGCATTCCGATAGATTGCAGACTTCAGCCGGCCAGTAGTTCATCTCGGTGTTGATGTTGATGGTCCACTTGCTGCCCCAAGGCGGGGAGACCGATTCGTTCCAGATTCCCTGGAGGTTGGCCGGTTGTCCGCCGGCACGGCTGCTCGAAGCCAGGAGGTAACGGCCGAACTGGAAACACAGTGCCTCCAGATTGGGATCGGTGGCGCCCTCTCGCACCGCCCCGAGTCGCTCGTCGGTCGGTTTCTCGCTCTTCGAGCCGTCTCCGACACGGAGATGCGCGCGGCCCATGAGTGCGCGGAAGTCGGTCTCGTGCCGGCGGCGGAGCGCGCTGTACTCCATGCCGGCTGCCCCCGAGAGAACTTTTTCGCAGGCCGCCGCGGGATTGCCGCCGATGTCGTGGTAGTTCACGAAGCTGGTTGCCGCGGCCAGGATGAACGTCACGGCATTCGCGCCTTTGACGCGCACGCTGGCATCGTTGGCTTGCGATTCTCCCCCATCATTGAGCACCTTCAGCACGGCTTGGAAGCGCACCCCGTCGCCCTCGACCGGCGCGATCAGCCGGTTGTTTCCCGGAATCGGGCCCTTCCAGCATCCGTCCATGACCAGCTTGCCGGGTTTCGCGTTCGCCCCCCGCAGGTAGGGGCTCTTCAACTGCACCTCCACCGAAACCCGCCCAGGTTTGTCGGCGGCAGCGTGGACGACCAGCACGCGATCCGGGTAAGAGATGAAGGATTCACGAGTGAATACTGCATCGCCAGCGCGGTAAGAGACCGTTGCGACGCCGGTCTCCATGTTCAGCTCACGGCGGTAATCGGCGGCTTTCTCGACACCGTCGAAGGAGAGCAGCAACTCGCCCAAGGGCTGATAGGCCTGCTGGGCCGCGGGAACACCCCAGAAGTGCCCATCGGCCATCTTCTCGGCCTCCTGGAACTTTCCCGCGAAGACCAGGTCGCGGATCTGCGGAAAGTACTTGATCGCTTCGGGGTCGTTGTAGTCGTGAGGGCGGCCGGACCAGAACGTGCATTCATCAAGCGCGATCCGCTCACGCTCGACGCCGCCGAAGACCATCGCCCCCAGGATGCCGTTGCCGAGCGGCATCGCGCCCAGCCATCTTGCGGCCGGTTGGCGGTACCACAGCACCATGGCCTGCTGCGGGCTGCTCGTGTTTTGCCTGGCAGGATCGGCCGCCGCGGCGGGCACTGCCTCGAGCGACAAAACGAGCGCAGAAACGAGCGAAGCTATCACGGCCATCGGTCCGCTTCTCATACAACGCTCCCTTCATTAGTCAGCGTGGCGTTCGAATGCGTGTCCCGGCCCTGCTCAGGGACGAAATGGCGTCAAGGACAAATTACATTTGCCTCGGTCCTAAAAGAAGAAGGCAGTCCAAAAGAGATTCTTCGGAGCAAGCTCTGGGTATGCACCAGGCGTCGACAGTCGGCGGCGACACTCGCAGTCTATGCTGTTCCCGACGATTTGAGTGGAGGAGGTGACCCGTTTTGGGACAATCCCACTTGACTGTTTTTCCCACGACGAGGTATCTTCAAATCGATGACGCAGCGTGGAGGAGGGGCGAAAAATGGCTCTGGAAACAAGATCGACCGATGCGAAGGGCCGGGTCAGCCTGCCCAAGGCGTTCGCCAATGCGACGGTGATCATCGAGCACGTGAGCGAAAACGAGCTGCGCATCCGGAAAGCGCGCGTGATTCCGGAAGATGAAATTCGTTTCTCGGAAGAAGCACCGATCGTCCTATCGGATCCCGAGCGCGACCGGTTCTTGCAAGCACTCGACCAAGCGCCGAAGCCCAACGCCGCACTCAAGCGCTTGATGGCAGCAAAGGACAGCAAGCGTGGCTGAGTGGCGGATCGAACGATTCGACCGCGGGCATGTGCGAGCGGGTTTCGACTGCGGTAAGCCCGAGTTCAATGACTTCCTGCTTTCGCTCGTCAGCCAGTACGAGAACCGCGACCTGGGACGCACCTATGTCGCTTTCCGAGAGGGTGATCCGCGGGTGCTGGGCTACTACACGCTGACGAGCGGTTCAATCGACGCGGCGAGCCTGCCTGCGAAACAGACCAAGAAACTTCCTCCGCACCCTGTGCCGGTCGTCCTGCTCGCGCGGCTGGCGGTTGACCGAAGTGCCCACGGAAAAGGCTTGGGCGGCGTCCTGCTTCGCGACGCATTGACTCGATCGCTCGACCTGGCGGAGAAAGTCGGAGTTCATGCGGTTGTCGTCGACGCACTCGGCGCGGAGGCCAGGTCGTTCTATCAGCGATTCGGGTTCTTGCCGTTGACCGACGATGTGATGCATCTATTCCTTCCCCTGAGCACGATCCGGTCGGCCATAAAGCCGTGAGAGGCGCGAGGGCCATCGTCGCCGATCTCGGCTGCATCCCGGACGGGGCAAACCTCACGCTCGTGAAAAGCCCTGGCGGACCGCTCAAGACCCTGCTCGTCGTCGTTGGAAAAGGACAGGTCTATCGGTCGAGCTAGTCAAGGGAGGTTTTATCATGTCGCGACTCGAAACACAAAAACACGCGCTGGGCCTGTGCATCATCCTCGGTTTCGCCAGCTCGCCGCTCGCGGCGGCCGGCCAGGAACCAGAGAAGGTCGAAAGCTCCCTGCGGTTCCAGGCCCACATGGAAACCATCTACGTCAACTTCGACCAGAAGTCGGTCGCCCCCTGGCTCAAGCCGATTTTCGAGGTCCTGGATCACCGTTTCGTCAAGGAGACAAAACCGCGAACCATCGTGGTCGAGGTCACGCTGCATACCGATCGGCCGGCCGAAGTCGTCGTGGCCAGCCGGCCCGCGCTCAGTGACGCCGATACCAAGGCCGTCCTCGACACCCTCGATACCGCAAAGTCGCCGCACAGTCTCGTCGTGGATGGCACGTTCCGGATCGTCACCAAGGTGAACGGCGGCACTCCCGACGATTCGGGCCCGTTTTCCCCGCCACTGGTTTCGCGGGCAGATCGCGAGCTCGCGTCCTTCAATCTCCAGAAGACGGTGGCGGGCAAGCGTGCGCTCTTGCGGGGCTGGGCAAGCACAGACGCCATACCCCTCCTCGCGGCGTTCGCGCTCCACCGCAATCGACCCGAGGACGAGGCCACCCGCAACTTCGGCAAGGCGCTTCAGGGTGTGAAGGGCGACGGTCCGATCGACGTCGCGGCGCTCACCGACAAGAACCCGGACTTCTGGCGGGCGATGATCCAGTCGCCGCGCGGCGACTTGTTGATCGCCACTTCGGCCGTCGCACTTCGCGCCGCCAATGGCGAGATCCATTACGCCCGGCGGCTCGACGCCGCTCTCGAGGTCTTCGCATCGGAAGACTTCGGTGCCATCGGCTTGCTGCGCAACTTTTCGCCCGAGAGTCCGACTCTACGAAGAGGATTTGAGCCCGCGCATCCGGAACGGCGTCGCGCTTCACGACCAGGGTCGTTTCGACGAGGCACTTACGATCTACGACGGCATTCTCAAGGACGATCCGAAGTCACCCTGGGCGCTTTACGAACGGTTCCAGACCCAACTGGCCAGATCGGTGAAACAACGGCCCAGCACCGTGCCCGACTGGTCCGCGGCGCCAAGGCCATCCTGGAGGCCAACCCGCTCTACGAGTCGATGGCAGAAGCCTCGAGCACCGACGAGCTCTATGAATTACTGTTGCGCAAGGAAATCGAAACGCTCTTCAAGAAACGTGAAAACTTCCCGCGCAACATCATTCGTTATGCCGACATCGCGCTCGACCTCGGTCAACCTGGATTCGCGGCGATGGTGTACTGGAATGCCTTGCGCGAGATTGATCCCGCGGAGTACGCAAATCGCAACCTGAGCGAAGACATGCTCTATTGCCTCGAGCAACTGGGCGTCAAGGATGTGAAGTCAAACTTCCCCGGCGACCACGCCGCGCAGTTCAAGCGGATCGATGCAGAACGAGTCAGGCGAAAACAACAAACGCCGCAAGCGATTGGTCCGGACCAAAAGGCCTCCAACGGAAAGCCGTGAGCCGGCGAGCTCGCGGAAGGACGGACGGCGGGGTTGTCGCACATCGATTCAGGGTCGCATTCTCGGCGCGAGCACCGATTGAATCCATGTCCGTAGCCGGTCGCGCCAGGCGGCAGGATCATCCGCGCCTTCTTCGACCACCCATCGCTGCACCTCGTCGGCGCGGATGGGCAGGAAACAGCTCATCTCGCTCGGAACATAATCTCCGCTCGGGCCAAGCTGTTCGATGGCGACCGATTCGCCGTCAAATCGCCAGATTTCATCGACGCGCAGCGCGCGGTAGATCGCCTGGCGGTCGATCTCGGACGGTGAAATATCGATCTCGACTGCGAGATCGGGATTGGGATAGTCTGCGACATCCTGTGATCGCCGTTTGACCGCGTCGCGATCCTTGGCTAGCTTCTCGGGCTGAAAGAAGTAGCATTGGTCGGCTTCCAGGCCCCGCGCGATCTCGGGCCTCTTCCAGGTCGTCTCGCCCGCCGAGCTGCAGTCGATGTGGAGGTCATCCGTGATCGCGGTCACCAACTTGCCGAATCGGTCCTTGAAGTGCTCGTGCACTCGCCCTTTAACCATGATCTCAAGATCCTTTCCATCATACGCCAGATAGATGCCTTGGCGCGGATCGATGGCGGCAGAGAGCGCATCGTAGAGCTCCCATGATAGGCCGCGGATCGCGATTCGTTTTTCGGCGGGCGTGCAAAAGGCCAGCGCGCTCGCGCGCCGGCGCTCGCCGCCTGCGGCATGGCAGACTCCGGCGGGGCGCTGGTCACTGTGGACATGATTCCGGCTCCAAGTCGCAAGAGGAGCGGTGGCAATTCTCATTTCGATTCGGGCCCGGTGGCCCGCGGACTAATTATAGCCGATCGGGTGTGCCACCGGCACGAGACGTTAGCGGAATCGGCCGCTCGACCCACAATGCAGAACCGCCGTACAATCGCAACGGGCCAGAAGTGAGTGCCGCTCAGAAAAAACCCCGCGCCCAGGAAATGTGACCCACGATGCAAGCCCACGACCTCTCCGAATCCCTGAAGAAGTTCGACGCGGCCGATCCTCGATACGCGACCGAAGTCGTCGATCGGGTTCTTTCAGCCGCCCGTGCAAGCGGCGCCAGCGACGTGCATTTCCAGCCTGGCGCCGGCGGCCTCGACCTGACATGGCGGATCGACGGCGTTTTGCAGGCGGTGACATCCATTCCAGCCAAGGTCGGCCCCAACGTCGTGGCGCGGCTCAAGGTTCTTTCCGAGCTTTTGACCTACCGGACAGACGTTCCGCAAGAAGGGCGGATCAAGGGCGCGCCGGGCGAGGTGGAGATGCGAGTGAGCACGTTTCCCACGCTCTTCGGCGAGAAGGCCGTGGTTCGCCTGTTCGCGGCCCCGGGGCTTTTCCTGCGGATCGAAGAACTCGGCCTCCCCACGGAGGTCAGCGACGGGCTGGGCCGGATGCTGGCTGAGACATCAGGAGCGATCGTGCTCGCCGGGCCTTCCGGCAGCGGAAAAACGACCACGATCTACGCATGCCTGCGCGAGCTGACCGCGCGGTCAAAAGGCCAGCGCAGCCTGGCCACGCTCGAAGATCCGATCGAAGCCGTCGTGCCGGGCGTGGCCCAGGCCCAGGTCAACCTCGCCGCCGGCCTCACACTCGAGTCGGGACTCAAGTCGCTGTTGCGGCAAGACCCGGAGGTCATCGCCATCGGCGAGATTCGCGATAGCGCCACCGCAATGATCGCCCTGCAGGCCGCACTCACCGGCCACTTGATCCTCACCACGTTTCACGCCGGCAGTGCCTGCGAGGTGATTGGCCGGCTGCTCGACATGGGGATCGAGCCCTACGTCGTCCGCAGCGGCCTGCGCGCGGTCGTAGCCCAGCGCCTGGTGCGGCGGCTCTGCTCTTGCTCCAGGACCGCGCTGCACTCCGACCAGTTCCTCGGCCTGCCCGTGCAATCCGCGCACGTGCCGCACGGCTGTGAGCTCTGCCGCGGCACAGGATACCGCGGCCGCACCGTGCTCGCGGAAATGCTGCTGCCCGAGCAGGAGGACATCGCCCGGGCTATCCTCGCCCAATCGGACGTGCGTCACCTCGAACAACTAGCATTGCGCGCCGGCATGGTCGATCGCTGGCAGCGTGCCTGTACGGCCGCGGAAGCAGGGCTGACCTCTCCTGAGGAAGTTCGCCGCGTCCTCGGAGTCGGCAGCCCCGCCGCGAGCCGACGCCGCAGCATGCCGCCAGAGACAGCGGAGCCGGATTGACAACCTCGGACATTTGTGGTGAGATGAACGTTCCACAAATGTCGTAGGCGGGTGGCCGGAAGGGGGCGGTGAGCGTGATCAGTGAGGGCGACCTTCAGCCGAAACCATCGGGTTCGATCACGATCGACCAATTATTCGCTCTCAATGAAGAGATCCGAGCGCTGGTGCGGGCGGGTGTTCCGCTGGAGCGAGGGCTGCTCACGGCCGCGCGAAGCTTGCGCGGGCGGCTGGGGCGGATCACCAGTGCCTTGGCAAGTCGGCTGAACCGCGGAGAGAGCTTGGTAGAGGCCCTGGAGAGTGAAAAACAGGTCCTGCCGGCGCTCTACCGCGCTGTGGTCGAGGCGGGGGCGCGGTCGGGCAATTTGCCGGTCGCGCTCGAGGGCCTGGCTCGCTATGTGCGCGGGTATTCCGAGGCCCGGACCACGATCGGGCTGGCGCTCTGGTACCCACTCGTGGTGCTCTGCCTGGCGTACGCGCTCTTTGTGGGGCTGGTGCTCGTGATTGTGCCGCGGTTTCTCGACGCGTTCCTATCACTGGGCCTTTCGGCACCGGCACCGCTGCGCTGGCTGAGTGCCGTCGGGCGAACCTCTCAATACTGGTGGCTGGCCGGGCCGATCGCGCTGGGACTCTTTGGAATCGCCTGGACCCGGTCGGGGGCCGCTGCCCGGTTCCAGTCGGCCTCATGGAGCTGGCTCAAGCTATTCCCGTGGATGGGGTCGATCCTGACCAATTACGAGGGTGCCAACTTCTGCGAGCTGCTGGCGCTATTGCTCGAGCACGGGGTGACCTATCCCGAAGCACTGAAGCTCGCCGCCCTTTCAACCGGCAATCCGCGGCTGGTGCGCGGCGCGCACTCACTTTCCGACGCGATCAGTCGCGGCGAGTCCGTGCCGCGCGCGCTCGAAGCGACTGACCGAAGGGCGTTCCTGCCGATGCTGCGCTGGGTCCTGGCAACGGGGCAGGAGCAAGGCTCGCTGTCGCGCGCCTTGCGAAACCTTTCCGGGCATTACCGCAAGCGCGGCAAATACCAGGCCGACAAGCTCGCGGTATTCTTGCCGGCGTTCATCACGGTGCTGATCGGCGCGTGTGTTGGCTTGTTTTACGCGCTCGCCGTTTTTATTCCAATCATCAACTTGCTGGGTCAACTTTCCTCTAACTGAAATTACGCGACGCGAAGCCGGCGACGTTGCGCCTCGGGGGGGCGCCCGGATGCCAGATTCAAACGGACCAGACCGATCGAGCGCTCGATTGAGCGGAGCCGACGCAGCCGAGCTGTCGAGACAGATCGCCTCCGTGACTCGATCGGGCCTGCCGATCGAGCAGGGACTGGCTGCGCTGGCGGCCGAGCTGCCGGGCGGCAGTCTGCGGCGGTCGATCGAAGACCTGGCGACGAAGCTGCAAGGCGGGATGCCACTGGCAGACGCGGTGAAAACCCGCGACGACAGCATTCCACCGCATCTGCGCGGGCTGCTCCTGGCGGGGATCGGCTCGGGCGAGCTGGGCGAACTGCTCGACAGATTTTATGAATACCTGAACATCGGCGTCGATTTGAAGCGGAAGCTGTGGCTTGCCCTGGCCTACCCGGCGCTCACCGTCACGGCGGCGCTGGCGCTCCTGGTATTCGTGTGCATGTTCCTGGTCGGGCAATTCGAGACAATTTACCGAGACTTCGGCATCCCGTTGCCGGGGATCACCGTTGCACTGCTATACTTTTCGCACGCGCTTTCTCGTGTTCTCGTTCCGCTGGGCATCGTCCTCGGCTTCTTTCTGTGTGCATGGCTGGCCGGTCGCGTTTTCTTGCCGCGCGCGGTGCGGCGCAGCGTGGCGTGCAAGATGCCGCTCTTGGGCGGCGTGTGGCGCTCGATGTCGCTTGCCGACTTTTGCCACTTGCTTGCGCTTTTGGTGAACGGACGGCTGCCGATGTCGGAAGCTCTGCGCTTGACGGGCCAGGGAATCGAAGACTCCTCGATCGACCAGGACTGCCAGGTGATGGCCGGGCGAGTCGAGCAGGGTGAATCACTCTCGAGGGCGATGGCGGCGCGACCGGGGTTCCCGATCGGCCTGGCGAGGCTCCTCCGGTGGGCCGAGAACCAGAAGAGCGTGCCCGAGGTCTTGCACATGGCCGGTTCGATGTTCGAGGCCCGCGCCGCGCGCAGTCGACGTTTCTGGGCATCGTCCTCAATTTCCTGTGCGTGCTCATGGTCTTCGGCATGGTACTGGTCGTGCCGGCCTTGATCACGCCGCTCATTGTCTTGATCGCCAAGCTTTCGGGGTAAGTTCGCTCTCGGGGAGATCGCCGTGGTACGAGGATCGATCGAGCCGGCTGGCAGCGAAGAGAGCCTCCACGGCGAGGTCGCCACGCCCGACGCCGGCGTGGAGGCGTCTGAGCCCATCCTCGAATTCGACCCGGCGCACCTCGAACAGTTATCGCGTCCCAGTCCGTGGCGGCTCAGCCACCTGATGTATGCCGTCGCCGTCGCGGCGATCTTGCTCTGGATAGGGATGATCGTCCTGGTCGGGTCGTATGTGGCCCTGGTGCTGATCATCTCGGCGGCGATTCTCTTCCTGTTCATCGCCGCGATGGGAACGATGGTGATCCTGGCGTGGTGGTCGGTGACCAAGCAGGATGCCCTCTTGCATATCCTGGCAATCGCTGCCGAACGGGGAATGCCCCTGGCTCCGGCGGTCGCCGCGTTCGCCGATCAATACCGGGGCTTTCGATACCGGCGGGTCATGCACCTGGCCGCCCGCTTGAACTGGGGCGCGACTCTTCCAGACGCACTGGAAGGGGCGCGATCTCTGATCACGCGCGACGCGATTCTGCTCGCTTGGGTAGGGCAGGCCGCCGGCCGGCTTCCCAAGGCACTGCGAACCGCGGCGGAATCGCGCTCGAGCCAGCTTCCGATCTGGACAAGCATCGCTTCGCGGCTGGCTTACATCCTCGTGCTCATGCTGGGCATGGAGAGTATCAGCGGGTTTATCCTCTATTATATCGTGCCCAAGTTCGAGGCAATCTTCAGGGATTTCAGCCTGCCGTTGCCGGACGTCACGATCATGGTCATCGAGGCGGCCCACTTCTTGTTTGTTTTTGGCCCCGTGACGTCGTTGATTGTCCTTGGGCAGGTGCTGCTTCTGTTCTTCTTGCCCATTTCTTTCCTGGGCTGGGGAAGATTCAGCATGCCGATCTTCGACCGCTTGCTGGGCCGGCGCCACACCGCGCTCGTGCTGCGATCGCTTTCTCTCATCGTGGAAGGAGGCAAGCCGATCGCACTCGGCCTCAATTTACTGGCCGATCATTACCCGACCTTCTGGTTTCGTCACCGGCTGCGCGGAGCCGCCAAGTACGTTCGGGGGGGCGTCGATTGGATCGAAGCACTCAGACGCCACGGCGTGATTCGAGCGGCGGACGCCGCCGTTCTGGCTTCGGCCGAATCGGTCGGAAACCTGGCCTGGGCGCTCGAGGAGCTTGCGGAAACGGCAGAGCGTCGACTCGCCACACGGATGCAGATCGTGATTCAGACGTCCTTTCCAGTCGTTGTCGTCATCCTGGGCATGCTGGTGTTCATCCTGGCGACAGCCTATTTTCTGCCTCTGGTGCACCTGATCCAAAACCTGGCATGAACATGATATTGTTTGGTTTTCACAAACTCGAAGGGCGACGCGGCACGACGGGGCCTCGCGAGCGCTTCCGCTCGGGCAAGCCGTGCGGCAGTCGCCGCGGCTCGCTGCTGGCCGAGGTTGGCATCTCGATGGTTGTGCTCGTCATCGTGATGGGGCTTACGGTCAAGGTGCTTGCGACGATCGCCCAGGAGCGCCGCGCTGCAGCCGATCGACAGCTCGGTGCACTCGAAGCGGGAAATCTGATGGAGCGCATCACGGCCCATCCGTTCGACCAGGTCACGCCGGAGCTCGCCCGCAGCATTTCGGTCTCGGATCTCACTCGCCGATCGCTGCGCGACTGCGAGATGGCCGTCGACTTGAGCGGGGGCGAAAAGAACGCCACGGGGGTGCAATCTGCCAAGCGCGTGATGATCCGGCTGCGCTGGAAGGGAGCCGGGGGCCAGTGGCAAGCCCCGGTGCGGCTCACCTCGTGGATCGAGCCCGGAGGACCCCATCGATGATTCGGCACAACCGCACAGGCGCCGCCGCGGCGCCACGCCGCGGCATCACGATGATCGAGACACTCATGTTGGTGACGTGCGTGGCCATTGTGCTGGGACTGGCTGCGCTCACAATCCAGGTGATGCTCCGGCTGGTTGCCGACAGCCAGAGCCGGCTCAGCTCTTCGATCATGGTCGACCGGCTGGCGCGTCAGTTTCGCGCCGATGTGCACCTGAGCGAGATTGCTCCGGACGGCCCGCAGGGAGGAAAGGCGCAGGCGCCACGAAAGGCCGTGAATCTCACGCTGCAACCAGGCCATGCGGTGACTTACAAGGTGCTCTCCACGTCGATCGATCGTGACGAGAACCTTGCTGGAAAACGGGTCCGACACGAATCGTTCTTGCTGCCTCGCGGCCGTGAAGCGCGGTTCGAGCTCGGTGCCGAAGCCGGGCGGGCGACCGTGTCGCTCTTGATCGAGCCCGGTGCAGACCGAAGCGCCAGCGGTGTCGCGCGTGCGCTCGAGGTGCTCGCCGTCGTCGGCAAGCATCGCGGCGCGGCGATCGAGAAAACGAAAGGGGCGAAGCCATGATCCACCGCAAGAGGAGCAACCCGCGGCGCGGGCTGATGGTGATCGCCGTCCTGATTTGCCTGGTTGCGATGATGCTACTGGGAGCCGCGCTCCTCAGAATGGCGATCCTGGAGCGCCAGAGCACTCGCGACGCAGAACGGAGACTTCAAGCCGAGTGGCTCGCGGAGTCGGGCCTCGAGCGCGGCATGCGCTCGACTCGCGGCCGACTCGAGCTACGCCGGCGAAACCTGGACGCTCGGCGAGGCCGACCTGGGGCTGCCGGAATCGCCAGCGAACTTCACCGGCGCCGGAAACGGCGACCGTGGCGGCGGTGTTGTCACCATCACGGTCGATCGATCCGGCGCAGGACCGCGACGGCGGGTGCGCGTTTCAGGCCGATTATCCCCGCGACGGGCCCCGCCATTCGCGGCATTCTGAGGAAGTAATCATCAATCTCGAACCACAAAAGTCTGGAGCGACGCCATGACCCGGGATGCTACATCTCTTTCGTTCTGTGCGAGCGTGAGAACTCGCCGGCGCGGGCCGCTCTCGGGTGGCTTCACCCTGATCGAGCTGCTGGTGGTGATTGCGATCATCTCGGTCTTGATCGCGCTCTTGCTGCCGGCGGTGCAGTCGGCGCGAGAAGCCGCCCGCCGGGCACAGTGCCTCAACAACCTGATGCAGCTCGGGATGGCGCTCCAGAACTACGAGGCCGCGTACGAGCGGCTGCCGCCGGGCGTGGTCAGCGACACCGATCCGGTGCTCGATCAGGCCAAGGGCTACCACTTCGGATGGCTTACCCAGATTCTGCCCTTCTACGAGCAGAGAAACATCTACAACCATTTGAATTTCAAGTTCGGCGTTTACGACGCATGCAATTCGACTTGCCGGACGATCATGGTCGATGGTTTTCTCTGCCCCTCTGACATGGGCAATCTGCGCCGCGGCGCGACGGGACTCACCATGACGAGCTACGCCGGCTGCCACAATGACGTGGAAGCCCCGATCTCGGCCAAGAACAACGGCGTGCTGTTCCTGAACAGCTCCATTCGACTCGATGACGTCACCGACGGCACGTCGCAGACGATCTTCATCGCCGAGAAGCTCAACGATGGTCTGGACCTGGGTTGGGCCTCGGGCACCCGCGCCAGCCTGCGCAACATGGGATCGAGGTCCAATCCGGCAATCGGCGGCAAGGTCGCGTTTACCATCGACAGCGACGAGGAAGGCACCGAGGGCGCACAGGCAAAGCCGGAGACTGTGATCGACTACGGCGACGGCGAGAAGCCCAACGCCGCGTTCGTCGGCGGTTTCGGCGCCCGCCATCCCGGCGGCCACAATGTTGCGTTCGGCGATGGGTCGGTGCGGTTCCTCAAATCCTCGAGCAACATCCACGTTCGAAGGCTGCTCGGTAATCGGGCCGACGGCGATCTCTTGAGCTCAGACCAGTACTAGCAAGCGGGAAAAACGATGAACCGCAGCAAGCCCGGATTCACGATGGTGGAATTGATGATCGTGCTGGCGATCATCGCGATCCTGATCGCGCTGCTCCTGCCCGCCATTCAATCCGCCCGGGAAGCGGCCCGGCGGGCCCAGTGCTCGAACAACATGGCCCAACTGGGCGTCGGACTCGGCAACTACGCGTCGACCCACTCGGTGCTGCCCCCCGGTGTCGTGAACGAAACGGGGCCGATCCGGAACCTGCCCAAGGGCTACCACCATAGCTGGGTGGTTCAGATCCTGCCGTTCATCGGACAAGCCAATACATACAATCATCTGGATGTCGGGTTGAGTGTGTACCATCCGGCCAATGACACGGTGGCCGGGATCACGATCTCGACGTTGCATTGCCCAAGCTCACCGGTCCACGCCCATATCTTCTATGCAGGCTGCCATCACGACGTCGACGCGCCGATCGATTCGAACAACCACGGTGTGCTCTACTTGAACAGCCACGTCAGCTACCGAGAGATCGTTGACGGGACCAATCAAACGATCCTGGTCGGCGAAATCGTGGAAGCTGCGACGCTGGGATGGGTTTCAGGCACGCGGTCGACGCTGCGCAACACGGGCGTGCCCATGAACGACCGGAGCTCGTTTGCGCGGCCGGCAAACATCCCCTCCACCTTTTCAAGCGAAAATCCGCGCGACATGATCTTCGAAACGATTGGAACGCTGGCTGAGAGTGGTGTGTGGCCGGTCGAGCAAACCGGCGGCTTCTCGAGCTATCACGGCTCGACATGCAACTTTCTTTTCTGCGACGGCTCCGTTCGATCCTTGAAACAATCGGTCGACGCGCGGGTGTACCGGCTGCTGGGCAACCGGGCCGATGGAGAGCCGATCAGCAGCGATTCCTACTGAACGCGCACGGGGTTGGCGACGTCGCGCGGATACGCGCCACGCGTCCGGCACTTCAATCAACGTGGGGCCGTCGCGATCGAGTGCTTCGCGCACGGCCTTATCGAGCTCTTCGGGAGTTGTCGCGCGGCGGCCCGGGATACGAAAGGCATGCGCCAGCTCAACGAAGTCGGGGTTATTCAGCTCGACGTCGAGATAATGCCCTTCGTGATTGCGGTCCTGGATATTCTTGATCGCACCATATGTCGAGTCGTTGTGTACCAGCGCGATCACGCGGAGGCGATACCGGGCCGCGGTGGCAAGCTCCTGAGCGGTCATGAGAAAGCCGCCGTCGCCGCTGACGGAGGCGACGGGCCGGCCCCCCAGCGCAACAGCCGCGCCCAGAGCCGCCGGGAAAGCCCATCCGAGCGTGATATAGTTTGAGGGGTAGAAGAACAATCGCGGCCCGTGCGAGACCCAGTCGGCGTGCATGCGATAGCCGATCTCGCAGGCGTCGGTGAAGACGGGAACGTCACCCGGCAACGCGGCCCGGAGCGTTTCGATCAGCCACTCCGGCCGCGCTGGACGCGCCGATCGAGCCTCTTGCCAGATTGGGCCCCAGCCATCGCGCAGTGCGCGACGAAGGCAACGCCGCGGAGATCGCTTCGATCGCCAGTCGCGCGTCGGCGACGATTCCCAGGCGAACGGGGAAGTTCATACCGATCTGGCTTGAGTCCAGATCGATCTGGATCAAGTTGGCGGGCACGCTCATGCGCCGCCAGTCGGTCATGACTTCAGTGAAGCGGCAGCCGACCGCGAGCATCAAATCGGCGTGCGGGAGGGCAGTCTTCGCGCGCGCGGACCGCGCATGGCCGAGCGAAAAAGGGTGGCGCTCGTCGAGCAGGCCTTTGCCGTTCAACGTGGTCAGCACGGGGGCGTCCAGGCGGCCGGCCAGGCTTTCGATGGCTTCTGCTGCGCCAGACCAGAGAGCGCCGCCGCCCGCCAGGATGATGGGACGTTCGGCCCTGGAGAGCAGCAATGCAGCCTGAGCGATGGCTTCCTCCGTAGCGGCGGGTTGCGCGGGCGATTGGGAGTCAAGCGGCAGGATCGACTCAGAGCACGCGGCACGCATCAGGTCCTGAGGCAGAAAGATCGCAGCCGGTCTCGCCCGGCCGGTGGTCATGGCCTGGAACGCGCTGGCGACGAAGGGCGGGATCTGCTCGAGTGCGCGCACGGTCCCGCACCACTTGGTGGCGGGTTGGAAAATTCGCTCGAGATCGATTTCATGGTAATTGCCGCATTCGCGATCGAGCGTCGCCGCGTTGACCTGGCCCGAAACCAGCAGAATGGGCACCGAATCGGCCCAGCATTCGGCCACACCGGAAAGCGCATTGGTTGCACCGGGGCCGGCGGTCGTGCAAACGACGCCGGGACGGCCGGATACACGCGCGTATCCGTCGGCGGCGAACGCACCGGCCTGTTCGTTGCGAATCAAGGTGGTCTCGATCAAGCCAGGCCGTCGCGCGATGGCATCATAGATGGTGGTCGAGTGCGAACCGGGCATTCCGAAAAGATGCCGGACTCCGAAGTGACTGAGGCATTCGACCAGAACGTCCGCACCATTTCTCATGAGCAAGCCCCTCGATCGACAACCCGCTGCGCGTGTCGGACCACGCCCACACGAAGCCTCCGGTGCAATCAAGTCGTGTCAATCGCGCGTGAATTTCTTCAACAAGCCGTTCCTAGCGTCTGGAATTGTAACAGGTTGTGGTGTGGATGAAGCGACGACTTGGCGTGAGAAGGGACTACCGTCTCCTGATTCGGAACCAGATCGTGTACGATGTCAGCAATCATGATGAGGAAGTCGATTGCAGTGGGACGACCGCCGCGCAGAGCGCCGGGCGGCCAGCCCAGGAAAGTTTGAGGATTCGGAAGATGGAGTCGAAGAAACCGCCCAAGCGCCGCGCCGTTCGGAGCGTGGCCGCCACCGCAACCCGCCGGGAACCCGTCGTCGAAGGCCCGGTGATCCTCGACTTTGTGAAATGCCGGATCGAGGCGTTCAACCGAGAGCAAGGAGGGGGCGTGGCCGTCAGCAAGGATGACACAGGTTACATCCTGACCGGTGAGGACACGGGCCTCCCGGTCGCCAGGCTGCGCAGCAAGGGAAAACGCGGAGAATATCAAGTGCTGTACTGGAACCGTGAGACCGGGCGCTGGCGGATGGTCAGCCTGTTCGGCGGATCGGTCTTCTCCCTCGACGAAGCCCTCGACTTCATCTCCAACGACCCGATGGAGTGCTTCTGGAGTTAGGGCAAATACGTCGCCGCCAGTTTCTTGAATTCGGCCGTCTGCTCGGTTTGCCACGCAGCGGAACGGCCCAGCTCGGCGGCAAGCAGCGCGGCGACCGTCGCGGCGGCTTCGCTGCTGGCACGCGCATCGAGAAAGAGCGCGCGGGTGCGGCGCGCGAGCACGTCATGAACACAGCGCGCGGCTTCGTGACGCGCGGCCCAGACCACTTCGCCGGCCAGATAGGGTAACGAAGGATGGAGCGCCTGGGCCCACGCCGGCCGCTCACTGCAAAGCGCCTGAAGCGCAGACGCATCAGAACCGTAGACCTGGAGCGGCTCAGTGCCGTTGTGCTCTATCTCCGACGATCCGTGCAGCTTCAGAGCTTCGGTGGCCGACGGCACGTGCGCGAGGGCGCCGGCCCTGATCGCGCAGTCGACCGCATCGATGGCCATCCGCCGATACGTGGTCCACTTGCCACCGGTGATCGTCACGAGGCCCGATTCCGACATCATCACCGCGTGCTCACGCGAGAGCCTGGCGGTTTGTTCGCCAGCCTTGCCGCGCAAGAGCGGTCGCAGGCCGGCGAAGGCGCTGCGAACGTCGCTGCGACCGGGCGCTCGGTTGAAGTAACGCTCGAGATAGCCAAGCAAATAGGCGATCTCGTCGCGCAGCGGACGAGGCTCGAGCACGACGTCGGCCACCGGCGTGTCGGTTGTCCCCACCAGCACTCGGCCGTGCCAGGGAATCGCGAAGATCACGCGGCCATCTGCGGTGCGCGGAACAAGCAGCGCAGTGTCACCCGGAAAGAACGACGCGTCGAGTACCAGATGGGCGCCCTGGCTCGGGCTCACAACCGGCTCTGCGGTGGCTTCATCCAGGCGTCGGACCGCATCGACAAAGACCCCCGCGGCATTGATCACCGAACGAGCCTCGACTCGAAGTTCCTCGCCGGTCTCGGCATCGCGCGCCACGACCTCGGCGATCCGTCCGCTTCGCTTGTTGAATCCAACGACATTTACATAGTTGAGCGCAGTGCCGCCCTGGTCCGCGAGAGTCCGCGCCAGCGAGATGGCCAGCCTGGCATCGTCGAACTGGCCGTCGGTGTAGAGGATTCCCCCGCGCAGCCCCTTGGCGGCAATCGCCGGCGCCGCGCGATGACCGCGTCTCGACCGAGCCAGCGCGAGTGGCCCAGCCCGAGCGAGCCGGACATCCAGTCGTAGACCTTGAGGCCCATTCCATAATAGGGAAGCGCCAGCCACGCATACGCGGGCACCAAAAAGTCGCGGCGATGGACCAGGTGAGGAGCATTGCGCAGCAAGATCCCCCGTTCGTGCAGCGCTTCCCGCACGAGGCCGAAATTGCCCTGGGCCAGGTATCGGACCCCGCCGTGGATCAGCTTCGTGCTCCGGCTTGACGTTGCGTGCGCGAAGTCGAGTGCTTCGAGCAACAGCGTCCGATAGCCCCGCGAAGCCGCGTCGACCGCTGAGCCTAACCCCGTGGCCCCACCGCCGATTACGACAACATCCCACGGTTTTCGATCGCGTAACCGATCGAGGTTTTCCTGGCGAACGAGTGATGGCATCATGCTATTCTACAAAAGTTCGACAATCCCTTGGGCATTGCGAGGCTCGCCGAGCGAAGTTAGCCTTCAATGAGGCGTGTGCATAGTCGAAAACTCGACCAGGGCGCTTTTGATCGAAGTTCAAAAGGGGAGGAAGTGAGGAATGGAGACGATGCTGGCCCTCGTGAAGAAAGAGGCCAAGCCCGGCCTTTGGCTCGACGAGGTGCCGATGCCTCGCATCGGAATCAACGACGTCTTGATCAAGGTACTGCGCACCGGGATCTGCGGCACCGACGTGCACATCGAGACCTGGGACGCCTGGGCGAGAAAGACCGTACCGGTGCCCCTGGTCATCGGTCACGAATTCGTGGGTCAAATCGTCGACGTCGGCGCGAACGTGACCGATTATCGAGTCGGCGAGATCGTGAGCGGCGAAGGCCACGTCGTCTGCGGTCGTTGCCGCAACTGCCTGGCCGGCCGCCGGCATCTCTGCAAGGACACCAAGGGTATCGGTGTGAATCGCCCGGGAGCATTTGCTCAATACCTCGCGCTGCCGATGACCAACGTGTGGGCCCACGACCCGAGTATCCCCCGCGACGTGCAGGCGATCTTCGACCCATTCGGCAACGCCGTGCACACAGCCCTTCAATTTGATTCGTTAGGTGAAGACGTGCTGATCACCGGCGCCGGGCCGATTGGAATCATGGCGGCAGCCGTGGTCCGGCATGCCGGCGCGCAACGTTGTGGTGACCGACGTCAACCCCTATCGCCTTGCGCTGGCCAAGCGAATGGGCGCCACCTTGACCATCGATGTGAAAGAGCGCTCGATCGAAAGCGCCCAGAAAGAGCTGGGAATGAAGGAGGGGTTTGACATCGGGCTGGAAATGTCGGGCAACCCGGAGGCCTTCCGCGACATGCTGGCGAACATGTGCCACGGCGGCAAGATCGCCATGCTGGGAATCCCCACGCGCGAGATCGCGATCGACTGGAACACGGTCGTCTTCAACATGATCACGATCAAGGGAATCTACGGCCGCGAGATGTATGAGACCTGGTACAAGATGACAGTCATGCTCCAATCGGGGCTCGACATCAGCCCCGTGATCACCCATCACTATGATTTTCGCGACTTCGAGAAAGGCTTCGCCGCCATGAAGTCCGGCGAATCCGGCAAGGTCGTCCTCACGTGGCACGAGGGATAAGTAGGTCTGGTTTTAGCCTGACATTTGAGTACGTCAGGCTTTAGCCTGACTCCCATTTAATCGAGCCAAAGGGCCCAACACCATGTACGGCGCTTTGAAACAACACCTCACGACCCAGATCGACGAGATCCGCAAAGCCGGGTTGTTCAAGGGAGAGCGCGTGCTCTCCACGGCCCAGCAGCCGCACGTGGCGGTCGCAGGCGGTGCCGACGTGCTGAACATGTGTGCGAATAACTACCTCGGTCTGGCAAACCATCCCGAGATCGTACAAGCCGCGCACCATGCACTCGACAACTGGGGCAACGGGCTGGCTTCGGTGCGCTTCATCTGCGGCACGCAACAGCCGCACAAGCAGCTCGAAAAGGCAATCTCCGACTTCCTGGGAATGGAGGACACGATTCTCTATTCCTCGTGCTGGGACGCCAACGGCGGCCTGTTCGAGACGATCTTGGGCGCCGAGGACGCCGTGATCTCGGATGAGCTGAACCATGCCTCGATCATCGACGGAATCCGCCTGTGCAAGGCGACGCGCTTGCGCTACAAGAATAACGACATGGCCGATCTCGAGGCCAAGCTCCAGGAAGCCAAGGGTGTGAGGTTCCGGCTGATCGCGACGGACGGCGTGTTCTCGATGGACGGGATCATCGCTGACCTCAAGAGAATCTGCGACCTTGCGGACAAGTATGACGCCCTAGTGATGGTGGACGATTCGCACGCCGTCGGCTTCATGGGCAAGACCGGCCGCGGCACGCACGAGCATTGTAACGTGATGGGCAGGGTCGACATCATCACCGGGACGCTAGGCAAAGCGCTAGGGGGCGCCAGCGGCGGATACACAAGCGCCCCGTCCGAGGTCGTCACGATGCTGCGCCAGCGGTCGCGTCCCTATCTATTCTCGAATTCGGTGGCACCGCCGATCCTGGGCGCATCGCTCAAGGCGATCGAGATCTGCACGAGGTCGACCGAGCTTCGTGATCGGCTTGAGGCGAACACTCGGTACTTCCGGAGAGAGATGACGGCCCGGAAATTCAACATCGTGCCCGGCGAGCACCCGATCACGCCGATCATGATCGGCGACGCCGCGTTGGCGGGGAAAATGGCCGAGCGACTGCTGGCGCACGGCGTCTACGCGATTGGCTTCTTTTATCCCGTCGTACCCCAGGGCAAGGCCCGCGTGCGCGTGCAAGTCTCGGCTGCGCACAGCCGAACAGACCTGGATTTCGCGATCGAGGCATTCACCAAGGTGCGCGATGAACTGGGAATGTGACGCGCGAGGACACACACCGTGCGGCGCCTCAAAGTGCGATTTCGTGTTCGCTCACTGATGCTCGTCGTCGCGCTGGTTGGGGCAATCGCTTGGAGCGGTTATAACGCGGTGCGGCGATTCCTGGAGCGGGTCGCGGCGAAATACGAACGCGCTGCGAACACGCCGTGGCTCAGAGTCGAGGCCGACCCTCCGCCGCCCGCGTGATACGAATCGATCCAGAAGGCGTCAGCCTCACCGGGCGGGAGCCGGGGGAATGCGGAAGATCACCGTGACGCCATCTTGCTGGGCAGCGGCCACGTGGCGGTCGTCGGGCGCCAGCGAAATCGCCCAGCACGGCGCGGAGAGATCCCACTCGTGAATTCGTTTGCCCGTGGCGACGTCGTACACGCACACCGCCGGCCTGGACGGCTTCTGACCGGTCTTGTCCGCGATGTGATCGGCGGCGATCAGCTTCGTCCCATCGGACGTGAACGCCAGGGAAATGCCCGCGCATTCGTTGATGGGGCGAGCGGTCGAGAATCCGAATGAGTTCTTGGTGGGAAAGAGCACCCGTGGTTTCGCGCCGGAGACATCCCACAACTGAGTCCCTCCAATGCTTCCCGCGGCAAGGACCTTGCCGTCTCTTGAAAAAGCGACCGACCAAACCGGCCCCGCACCCTCGAGAAGGGCGCGCTCGTGAGGTTCGAGCCCGGCCAAGACCCAGAGTCGAATCGAATTCTTCGGTCCGTTACAGGCCAGTTGCGCGCTGCGGGAGATGGTCGCAACCGAGAATGCTTGATCGTTCCCGTCGATCACGAGCCATTCTTTGGGTTGGACACCTCGCATGTCCCATACCCGAATCTTGTGATCGTCGCCGCCTGATGCGAGAGTCTGGCCGTCGGGTGCGAACGCCAGAGTGCGGAGCTCGCCTCCCGGTGGGCTGGACAAGCTCTTACGCTTGACGGGTACATCTCCGGTGATGTCCCAGATCGAATTGCCGCAGGCGAGCGACTGGCCATCGGGGCTGAAAGCAACCGCCTGCACCGATGCGGCGATCTTGATCTTGGGTGATGCCCGGTGCGCCAACTCGTCCTTGTCAGTCAACTTCCAGATCCGCACGAACTCGGAATCGCTGACGGCGAGCCTCGTGCCGTCCGGCGAGAACGCAATCCCGCCCAAGCCGCCAAGCGGTCCATCCGGCTTAAGCTTCTGCTGCGGTTCGGCAGCCGCGACGTTCCAGACCCGCACGAGATGATCGCCACCACCGGAGAAGAGCGTCTGGCCGTCCGGGCTGAACGCCAGCGGGCCGATGGCCGGCCAGTCGTGCGGCAAAAGGGTCGCGCGCTCCGCCGGCGCGTTCGGCGTCATGTCCCACAGCCGGATCCGGCCCTCGATCGTGGTCGACGCGAGCGACTTGCCATCCGGGGCGAACACCACCATCGCTTGGTCCTTGATCCGGGGCCGCCCGCCTCCCAACCTCTTGTCGTGGCTGCTCAGAACGCCCCAATCGATGGGCTGCGGCATGGACACGTCCCAGCGGTGGACACGGCCGTCTTGGTTGAGAATTGCAAGGGTCTTGCCGTCGGGAGAGAAAGCTGCGGACACTCCCCTCTGTGCGGTGAGTGTGGCTCTTTCTTGCGGCTGGTTTCCACTCATGTCCCACAGCCGGACCGACTGGTCGTCAAGGCCCGCGAGCGCCAGCATCGTGCCGTCGCGAGAAAAGGTCAGCGAGCGAACCTCCTGGTCGATGCCGGGCAAGACGCCACGCTCGACCACCGTCGGGCCCGACGTGTCGAACAGAGCGACGCTCTTGCCGCTTCCGGCCACCGCGAGCCGCTTACCGTCGTGTGAAAAGGCGGCGGCGTGGATCAAGTTGTTGAAGGTGTTGCCCGCGCCGTGAGTTACCACACTGGTTGGCCCTTTTGGTGGTGTCGTTTGCAGGTCCCACAACAGAAAGTCGCCATAGGCGCTTCCAGAGGCGAGCCACCGGTCATCAGGCGAAATGGCAACGCAGTTCACGAACGCTCGGTGCCCCGCAAGTGCGGCCAGCGGCAGGAGCGTCTTCGCGTCCCACAGACGCACGTTCGTGTCCTGGTCCGCTACGGTGGCGATGAGCTTGCCATTTCCGCTAACCGAAAGTGAGCGCACCTCGCCCGCGTGGCGCCCACGCAATTCCCCGAACACGGCCACGGCGTTCTCTGGCAGGCCGACGATGCGTCTCTCGTTCGGAATGTCCGCGTTCTGAATCGCGTCGAGCGGCGAGCGGCGTGGTCTGCGCCGTGGCCTTTGTTTTCGAATCACCGCCGGGAAGAGCCCTTGCCGCCGGCGGGTCTTGCCCACGCGCGCCGGCATGGATCGCAAACCCGGTCGTCGTGACAATCCCGCCTAGAACCAGAGCTGCCGCTGCCGCGACGCGCATGCGAGTCACAAACATCGCCCTGAGCGCTCCGCGCGCCAATAACACCGTGGCTGTCCGGCCTATCCCGGCCCCGGCGCTGCCTTTCGCGACAAACGCCGCCATGTTCGCCGTGGACGCTACGAGCGACTGAGGCACCGCGGCCCTTCCTTGCCCGGTCGCGAGCATCGCCGCGACGCCGCCGGAGAGAGGTGCGATTCCGCGGCGGACCAACCGCGCGCGCAGGCGGTCGCGCCCTCGCGCCTGCCGGCTTTTGACCGTCCCGACCGGCCACCCCAGTCGGCCGGCAGCCTCCTCATGGGTCAATCCTTCAAGGTCACAGAGCACCAGCGCCTTTCGGCAGCCTTCCGGCAAGCGGCTGAGCTCCTCGTGAAGCGTGGCGATCGAGTCGTCGCCGAGCAGCGTGTGATCCGCGACGCACGGTGATGCCGCCGCGGCATACCGTCGCTCGTGGATTCGCCGCCGCGCTACCTTTGCCCTAGCGTGAGCCGAGACGCGGAGCGCCACGGCATGAAGCCACGGACCGAGCGAGTCTCGCACCCAGAGCGATCTTGCCTTGTGCATCAGGACGAGGAATACGGCCTGAAAGGCATCCTGGGCGTCGTGTTCGTCGCCGATTGCCGCTCGACACACTCTGAGCACCATCGGACCGTGACGCGCGACGATGGTCGCAAATGCCCGTTCGCTCGACGCATCCCAGCCTGCCCGGCTCGTGCACCGCGCCAGAAGCTCTTGGTCCGAGAGCTCAGCCGCGACGCCATCGGTGAAAATCGCGCGGACGGACCGCAGAACGCTGCTATTGTGTTCGATGGCCATGAGAAGGATCCCCACTCGGATTCTCTACGAAATCGCGAGTAATGCCGAGACCCTGCTCGATGGTTCCAAGTTTTTCTGGAAAATAAACGCTCCGACGGCGACTCACCCAATCAACATTCTTCCTTGGCACGCCCTCAGTGCCTCGCTTGCACGCCCGGCCGCGCGTGCTGCCCCGTCAATCCGGCCGCTCGATCCGATATCGAATCGTCAGCTTCCCCTCCTCTGCTTGAGATGGTTCGATTTGCAATACTCCCACGACGCCTTCATGGGTCTTGAACGCAAAGGTATCAGGCTTTTCTGCCAGTTGGCGGTCGACCTTGATCCACGAGATATTGGGGTCGGCAAGCCGCACCCGCTCGAGCAATTCGCGAGCATCTCGGGGAGTCAATTCATTGAACGTCTCGGGCAGAATACGTCCTGCAATCATGCCGGGGCCCAAGAACGTCAACTTCTGCCCAGTGTTGAGATCGGTCACGAACCCTTGATCTTCCGCCGGCTCCGCGACCGTCGCCGTCACGGTAACTCCGAATGAACTTCCGGGTGACTTTGCCTCACCTGGCAGACCTACAACCTTTCCGTCCGGCGGCTGCGCAGCCGGCTTGGTTTCTGGGCTCAACCACATTCGGTATCGCAGGCGAAACCGATCGGAATCGCGATCCTTGGGGAAAATTTGAACGATCCCGCGTCCCCCCTCACGGGTTGTGAACAGAAACGTCAGCAGGCTGTCGTCCGGAGCGTTGGGCCGCTCTTGATCCACAAATGCCATGGAGCGGGTCACTTCCTGTCCAAGTGCGAGCGGCGAATCTTTCTGGATGTCCGTCTCGAGCGTTTTCCATCGACTTGCTTCAACCTGCCAGAGCCGCAGATCGATGCTCTCGAGACGACCCTGGCATCGAACATCGATACCGTTTTGCATGTACCAGGCGCCGACTCGCGGTCCCCATCCAGTCGGCGGCCCCCAATCCGCGATCCTTGCGCCCTCGTATTGACTGAAAACTCGTCCGGTGTCGAAATCCAGATGCGATCTCCCGTTCCAGTAAGCCGACTGCGTCAGCCGAAGCAATCGAACCGGACCCAGCCAGACGTGCGGGCCGGTCGGGAACAACGGCCCATATCTGGCAAGCCCGGCCATTTCAATGACATCATGCTCACGCTTGGGCAGCTCGACCGATTGCAATTCCTCCTGGGTGACGAATTCCTGCCAGTGTTTCGACCACCAAACTTTCCAGAGTTTCTGCCGATCCGCAAACAGAGCGCGCTGCTGGGCTTGCTCATCGGGCGTGCCGCCCAGAAAGACGTGACGCAGAGGGTCGCGATCTCCCACGCCGGGGGGTTCGCTGTGATTGGTAAGCCGCTCGAGCGCACTGAGAATCTCGTTGACGGGGCGACCACACGCGACGGACGTGTCCGGCCTTCTATCCGGGTGATTCTGGTTCGCCAGCATGAACGTGAACAGATCACGGTCAGCGATGTTGACGCCACAGTCCGAACCCGCCGGACGCAGCGCCTTGGGAATCGCCCTGATCAGCGCGGGCACGGCCCGCCGATCGCCGATTGCGCGCAGGGAGAACGCCAGCGATCTGATCGTGGCATCCCGGTCTGTCCGGTCGAGCTCCGCGACCAGCTCAGGCACCGCAGCTTTCCCGATCGTGGCGAGCTCGCGAATCGTTCGCGCCCACTCCTCATCGCGAATGAACACGTTATAGGACCGGAAGAAGTAAATCAGCTCCCGGACTCGTTGAGTCTTGTCGTCCGCGGCCTTCGCCTTCTTATCGCGGCCGGCACGCGCGGTTTCCGCCGGCGGATCTTGCACTCGGTTGCCCGACTGGATCGCGAAGCCCGTCGTCGTCACTACCGCGCTAAGAAGCAGTCCAACCACGGCGGCGATTCGCACGCGGCTCACGACCATGGCCTTGAGCGCCGCGCGCGTCAAAGAAACCGTTGCAGCCGAGCCCAAAGCGGCCACGGCGCTTCCTTTCGCGACCAGAACCGCCATCTTCACGGTGGACGCCGCAAGCGATTCCGGCATCTCCGCCCTGCCCTGCCCTGCCATCAATCGCGCTGCGACGCCTGCGGAGACAGGCGCGAAGCCACGGCGGATGAGCCGCTCGCGGAGCCGATTGCGCCCACGGGCCTGCCGGCTCTTCACCGTTCCGACCGGCCATCCCAGTCGACCCGCAGCCTCCTCATGGGTCAGACCCTCCAGGTCGCAGAGCACCAGAGCTTTCCGCCAGCCCTCCGGCAAGCGGCCCAGCTCTTCATGGATCGTCGCGATCGAGTCGTCGGAGAGGCACTCATGATCGCCGGCAGATCGCGATCCGAGCGCGGCATACCGCCGCTCATGGATTCGCCGCTGCATCTCTGACGCCCTGGCATGGGACGAAACGCGCAGCGCCACGGCATGGAGCCACGGACCGAGCGAGTCTCGCGCCGAGAGCGTTCTCGCCTTGTGAACCAGCACGAGGAAGACGGCCTGGAACGCGTCCTGGGCGTCGTGTTCGTCACGGAGGGTCGCTCGGCACACTCTGAGCACCATCGGGCCGTGACGTGCGACCAGTGCGGCAAACGCGGTTTCGGCTGGCGCGTCGCCACCCGGGCGGCCCGTGAACCGCTCCAAAAGTTCGTGGTCCGTGAGCTCGGCCGCGACCCCGTCGCGAAAAATTGCGCGGACGTAGTGTAGGATGCTATGGTGTTCGATGGCCATGAGATTGATCTCGGCTCGGCTGATCGATGAAAACAGGAGTAATGCCGGAAGCCGGGTCGATGGTTCCCACTTTTTGTTGAAAATTGGACCAGAATCGCGGATGCTCGTCGCCTACGTCAGTGACGCAGCTCTATGTTGCTCTGCCCGACGTGCTCCTCGAGCTCGAAGGAGAGGCCGGCTCGTTCGAGGCACGCTCTCGAGCGACCGGGGCGGTGTACGTCGATTTGCCTTCGGCGCGCTACAGGGTCACTCTCCAGAAGCCCGGGTTCGGAGCCAAAAGCGTTTACTTGCAGATCACGGAGGGTCGTGAGCCTTACCAACTGCGGCTTCTCAGCGACGGGCTGCTCGGATACGCCTGGCCGAAGTGGTTGAAGGCGGGCGACAAATCCGAGTTCCGCGTGCATTCGGTCGAGCCCTACCATTTGAGCCTGTGGCGATATGGCATTCGAAAGCAACTCATTCGCGAAATCGGTTGGTTTGACGAGCACGGCCCCCGGGCGACCATCCAGATCACGCCTGATGAAGATTTTACGCAGACCGGCGTCCAGTGGAACAAGCACGGTTATGCCAACCCGTTACTGCACCAGCACGTGATCGCCCCCGAGTGGTCCGGATTGTATTATTTCCACGCGAGGACGAAGTCAGGGAGTGAGTTTTCCTTTCCGTGGATCGTGGCGCCTGCGCGGGCGAGTGCGCCGGTCGCGGTGCTGGCGTCGAACATCACCTGGAATGCGTACAACAGCTTCGGCGGCCGGAGCAACTACATCAATCCCGACCGGTTGCCGCCTCGGCCAACCGTGAACGCGCGGCTCGAGCTGAAGCGCTACACTGACCCCGACAATGTCACGTACGATACAGAATTGTACAAGCCGCTTTCATTCGACCGGCCCGAGCCGATCAATCACATTGATGCACAAACCGAGATCCAAACTACGATCGAGGGCCGTGCCGCTTGCCACGTCGCACCGGCCGAGTGGAGGCTTCTTGGTTGGTTCGAGCGTGAGCACTTCGCCTACGATTATTACGCCGAAACCCAGCTTCATGACGAGACGCTCGACCTCGATGCATACAAGGTGCTGATCCTCTCGACGCACCCGGAATACTGGACGCGCAAGATGTACGACCGTGTCAAAAGCTGGGTAAACGATCGTGGCGGACGATTGATGTATCTGGGCGGCAATGGGCTGAACTGTGAGGCCGAGCTGGCGGGCGACGTTGCGATTTATCATAACGGCGACGCCCGCGCGCTCAAGCGCGGCGGTTTCGAGAGTCGGTTTCAGATGAGGGTCGAATCGGAAGCGTCCCTTCTCGGCGTGGTCTTCACCGAAACGGGGATCATGACGGGCGCTCCATATCGGGTGCGGGATGCCGCACACTGGGCATTTGCCGGTACAGGCCTCGGCGATGGCGACCTTTTCGGTCAAACGAGCCTGCACCGCCGCTGCCCGGGCGGGGCTTCCGGCCACGAGACCGACAAGATTTCGGCGAGCTCGCCGGCGGGCGTGGTGTGTCTGGCCAAAGGGACAAACATCGACGATGGCGGCGCCGAGCTGGCCTACTATGAAACCAAGAGCGGTGGTGCCGTCTTCGCGGCGGGGTCGATCGCCTGGCCTAGCGCGATTCTGGTGGACGACTGCGTTTCACAGATCACGGCGAATGTGCTGCGGCGGTTCTTGGCCGACGTTCCCGCAGTCGGTCTGGAGACTTGATTCATGTGATGAAATCGCCAACGTGTAGGGTCCGCCATTGCGGACCATCCGATCCTGGGTCGAGGAACGGTCCGCAATGGCGGACCCTACAGCAGACGGGCGTTGAATCTTGATTCGCAAGAGGTTGGCCGCCCGTTGAGAGGAGCAAGATCCCTTGAGCATCACGCGACTCGAAGCAATTCCCGTCCGGATTCCACTCAAGCCCGGCATGGTCACGAAGACCGCACACGGCGACCATCACACGTCGGATTATGTGATCCTCAAAGTGCACACCGACGCAGGTCTTGTAGGACTGGGCGAGGCAACCGTCTCGGCGCTCTGGAGCGGCGAAACGAGCAAGAGCTGCGTAGCGGCGCTTGACGACCTGATCGGGCCGGCCTTGGTTGGAGCCGATCCGACCGAGATCACCGCCATCCGTCGAAAGATGGATTTCCTGATCAAGCTCAATCCGTTCACGAAGGCCGCCGTCGAGATGGCACTATGGGACATCGCCGGCAAGGCGCTGGGTGTCCCTGTGTATCAGCTCCTGGGCGGCAAGGTGCGCGAGGTGATTCCCACCAAGATGATGATCGGGGCCTTCGAGCTACCCCGCGTTCGCTCACTGGCCCAGCAGTTTCTGAGCTGGGGCGTGCGGTGCTTGAAGGTCAAGGTGGGGCTGGACCTCGCCGGAGATCTTGCACGGGTGGAAGCCGTCCGGAGCGTGGCTGGGCCGGATATTCCGATCACGGTCGACGCCAACTGCGGCTGGAACGTGACCACGGCCCGGGTGGCCCTCGATCGTCTGCGCGCGTTCGACCTGCTGGTGGCCGAACAGCCGATCGCGCCGGGTGATACCGAGGCGATGGCCTGGCTGCGCCACCCCGGCGGCATACCCATCATGGCCGACGAGAGCGTTTTCACTCTCGCCGACGCCTGGAACGTGCTGCGGGCACACGCCGCCGACGTGGTCAGCATCTACCCGGGTAAGAATGGCGGAATTGCCGCGTCAATCGAAATCGCCCACGCGGCCGCGGCGGCGGGCATTCCGTGTCACATGGGCAGCAATCTCGAGCTGGGAATTGGCTCGGCCGCGATGTTGCACCTGGCCTGTGCGGTAAAGAACATCGAGAGCGAATCATACCCGGCTGATATTCTTGGGCCTCACTACCATGAGAGCGACCTGCTGGCGGAACCGCTCGATCTGTGTTTCGATGGTGCGCGCGTGCCGAGCGGGCCGGGGCTTGGCGTGGTGCTGGACGAGGAGGCACTCGCTCGATTTCGGGCACCACAACGGTAGCCGGTGGAGCTTTTGCTGTCGGCACAGACCGTCTGTAATAACGGGTCTCATTCACGGGCGATCAACGTGGAATTGATTGCGATCGGATTTCAGTGCACTTCGGATCGGACCGACGCCCGAGACTCGAACCGTGCGATCTCTTCCTTCATCTGATTGACGAGTTTCTTGAGAGACCGAATGGTTAATTCCCGCGCCAACGTGTTGTCTTGCGCCTGGATTCGACGGATCTGAATTCCTCCTCAAGGATTTGCAGTTTCTTGCGCGTATTCTCAAGTTGATGCCGAGTTCTGATGCTCATGGTGATCTTTTGCACCCCGGCACGGCTCGCCAAATCGATCAGCCAGCGTGACGACTCGAACTGAACGCACCGCAACTCCGACTCCCTCCCGAAGCGGGCCTCTACTTCATCCAAAGTCGCGCGATGAACTCCCGGCGGCAGATACCCGTTGTCTTCGAAATGATGGAATCATTTGACTCGGTTGAACGCCCTTTGTAAGTTGACTCAATCTATCCTAACACGTGACTTTGCCAGGGCATAGGTGTATCGTGTGCGCCGGTCAAACGCCGAGCGAGCGAGAGGCACGGCGCCATTTGCGTCTACTGATTCGGGCGCGGATCTGATAGTCTCAAGTTTTGCGCTCGATCTGCCGACAGCCGCAATTGACCTCTTTGGCGATCGGCCGTATGATCCCCGCGCCTCTCCGCCTGGCATGGCTGCTGGCGGAGGGGTTATTGACGGACAAGGCGAGCGGGTTCGACGGAACGGAGGTCGTCGCATGGGCATCACTCTGGGATGGGTCGCTCTCGTATTGGCCGGCGCAACGGGTGCCCAGCCCGCGGAGAAGAACGCGGCGCAGATTTCTTACACGGTCAAAATGGTGGAAGCCGAAGGCATTGGCTGGCGCGCCTCCGTGATGTCCCAGCTCAAGCCGGTGACCCGCCAGGGATCAGCCACGGTCTGGACCGTGCCCGCCGAGGCGTGCAAGACGCTCATCCGCGAGGTTGGGAAGAACCCGGCCGGCGTCGTCGAGCAGGCCCCGCGCGTCACGGCGTTTTCCGGAATGCCCGCGGCCATTCAGGTTCGAACGAATCGCAAATTCGTAACTCAGGTTTCCTGGACTGGCGAAGACGCCACGGCGCACGGAACGCCCGAAGACCTCCGCGTCGGCTGGCACACGACGCTCGTCGGGCGAAAGCTCGACCAGGGAATTCTGGTGAAAATGGTGTTTGAAGACACGGAAATCCGCGCCGTGCACCAGATGCCGATCGACTCGCTATCCCATGGGAAGTCGGTGGACTCGCCAACAAGTGGCGTGATGCACAGCCAGACCAAGGCGGGAGCAGTGTCTTCGCTCTCATTTGAGGGAAGCCCGTTCGAGACTCCCGAATGCCCCACGAAGGACGGTGCTGCAGCCGGCAAGGCAAGCTGCGAACTTGACGCCAATGCGATCGCGGCCAGGAAGCAAAAGGTAAAGGATCTGATGGACAAGGCCATCACCGCCTATGCGGCCGCCAATTATGTTGAGTGCGAGGCTCTCGCCAGGCACGCGCTCAGCGTCGACCCCAATGAAACAGCAGCCACAATTCTCGTGGACAAAGCCCGGGCCGAGAAGCGCTTTAGAGCGGACCAGAAGGAGAATGGGATCGTCACTTCGTACCAAGAGATTGACGTGAGTTCGATTGCTAATCCAGAGGCACAGCGAACCATGCTCGGAGCAGGCAGTCGTTCATGGAAGCAGTTGACTGCCGAGCGAGCTCGCCTCAATCATTCGCTCCTCGAACTGCCCGAAATCGCCAACCAGGAAGTACTTGGCGAATGGCTCATTCCCAACGGCGAGTGCCTGCTCGTGAGCTTCGGACCTCACACCGAGGCCGACAAGAATGGCAAGGCCGTCGTTCGCGAAAGACTGGCGATCATTGAAGCGGACGCCAAACCGATCGTTGTGACGACACAACGGGCGATGATGGGCTCAACGATCATCGTCAATCCGGCAACTCCCACGGCAATTCTGCCGCCAGGGGCGCCACCCGCCGTGTATCTGCCGCATTCGCCGATCTTCACGCCGGTGCCCGGATTTCCACCTACTGGAGCCCCAACGGCTCCGCCGGCAGTTTTCGTCCCGACTCCGGAAATCCCTCTTCCTCCAGCTCAGTACATGCACGACGACGTCCCGTACTTTCCGCCTGGCCCGGATTCTCCGTGGGCGAACGCCCAGGCCGCGACGCAACGAGCTCGGATGCGCGCCATCGGAAACCAGCCCCCGCCGCAATCAACCGGACTTCCCGCACCTGCGGCGCCGGGAGGCCCGAACGCCAAGCTGCCGATGCCTGCTGCCCCGTCGCGGTCGTTCCCAGAGGGCATTCACGTCGACGGCAGCAAGGCGAAACTTCCGCCCCTGCCCGACGACGAGATGGATGATGACGCGGCTGAATCCGAGTCGGCCGAGCCGCGGCCCAGCCCGCAGACCAAGAAACCACGGAAGCCCAAACCCGCAGCCGACGAGAGCACGACCAAAGCCTCATTCGTGAAGCCCAAGTCGTCCACCTTCTTCTTGCCCAGCATGTTCTTGCCGAGTGCTTCGGTCGGCTTCCAGTTCCTTTTGCCGATCACTCCCCTCTCGATCAAGCTTCCCTTCAACCAGCGGCTCGAGATCGAGATTTTCGGCCGGGTGGTTCCAGACGCGCGAGCGGCGGAAACGGCGAAGTGAACGGCCCTGGCGCGGCGAAAAGTTCGTCTTGGCACGGCTGAGTGTTCATCCCAATTTCGAAGCGCGTCGTGTCCGTTTCCCTGGCCCCATCGGGATGAGCCGGCCGGCGTCATGGGGGGCACCGGAAGCGGCCTCGTCCCGTTCTCGTCCACCTGGCGCCCGTTCTCGTCACCCTCTCGTCACCCGCTGGTGCCCTTCTCGTCCCCCTGTCGTCCCGCCCTGGACATGCCGTAGGCACGCCAGAAAGCATGATTGGCTAGGATGTTAAGACGACGATCGACGGGGATTTGAATGTAGGCTCGACACGCGTAAGACCATTTTCAGCGCAACCGGACGACGGGGACCGGCGAGATTTCCGGCAAAGTTCTTTTGTGCGCTCATTGGCACGCGTACGGTGACGGGGCATTCACAGGGCGGCGGTGTAGCCGCCGTCGACGGGAATCGCGACTCCGGTGATGTAGTCGCTGCCCCGGCTCGCGAGCCAGATCGCGGTTCCGGCCATGTCCGCTGGTTTGGCCCATCGGCCGACGGCGATCCTTGCGAGCACCCGCTCGTGAAGGCCGGGGATCTGCTCCCTGGCCTTTTCGGTGAGCTCGGTGTCGAACCAGCCGGGTAAAATCGCGTTGACCTGAATATTGTCCGCGGCCCACGCCAGTGCCAGGCTCTTGGTCAACTGGACGATCCCGCCCTTGGTCGATGCATAAGCGGCGGCGAACGGCAGCTCCGAGAATCGACGTCATGCTGCCGATATTGATGATCTTGCCGCCGCCGGCGCGTTTCATCGCGGCATAAACAGCCTTCGACATGAGGAAAGCGCTCGTCAGGTTGACCTTCAAGACCTGGTCCCAATCGTCGAGCGAAAGGTCCTGCGGCTGCTTGCGGATATTGATGCCGGCGTTGTTGAAGAGGATGTCAATGCGGCCGAAGTGAGCGAGGGTTTCCGCGGCGGCCCGCACGGTGTCTTCCTCGTTTGAGACGTCGGCGGTGACCACGAGCGCCTTCGCTCCCGTGCCTTCCCTCAATTGCCGCGCTGCCGTGTCTGACTTGGCCGCGTTGCGCCCGAGCACGACCACTGACGCGCCGGCCTGGGCCAGGCCCTGAGCGATTCCCAGCCCGATTCCACCATTGCCACCCGTGACAATCGCCACCTTGCCGGTCAGATCGAACAGGTTCACCAGGGACTCCCTTGTGCTCGTCGTGGCGCAGCCATTGATCAATACACCGAACTCTGCTCCCAAGCCTAGCGGACCGGCAACGCACGGGCAACCCTGTGCGCATCGCGACCGTTCCAATTACTCGACGGGGCCCTTTACGAAAGCCCCTGGAAAGCGGATAAGAAGAATCGTCGCTCGATTGACGATCGCGGCGGTGCTTCCGAGGACGCGCGGCATGGGCGAGGTATCAAAGACGGGGCTCGACGAAGATTTCGGCAGCCCTTACGCACCGCCGACAAGTGACAGGAGCGACCCGTGGAGTATTGGGCCACCCGAGGCGCTCGCACTTCGACGGGCCCACCGCCGAGAAGAGGCGTACGCGAAGGCTCTCGCGATCGCCAACGTGGTCTACTTCTTTCTGTTCGCGCCGTGGACCGGCTATCTGGTTTGGATCTTGATCTCTCACATGGCCGGGCGCATCAGCGCGCCCTGGGTGGTTCAACCGGGCTGGCTTGTCCTGATTCTCATCTCAATCTTTATATCGATCGCCGCTTTCGCGGCGGCCTTGGGTTTTTTCCGGCGAAAACGCTGGGCTCTTCGGTTTGAGTTCGCGCTGGCGGCGTGCTGGGGCTCGTACTGGGCTCTCCAGCCAATGGTCACAACCACGACCCCTCCGCTGCTGGTGTTCATTGGAGTGGGCGCTATTTACCTCGCGATTTCCTTGCCGATGCTGAAGATCTTCGACCTCTGGGAGTCTGTCATCTTTGACCCGGAATACTCCGATGCGATCGCGGCGACGCGCCGGATCACGATATTGCCGAAGCTTCCGCTAGGGCTCACGCTGATCGCACTCGCGCTCTTCGTGTCTGGCAACACATTGTTGGTCGTTTCCGTTCTCCAATGAAGTCGAAACGAACCAGTCCGGGAGATCCAACGGCAATGGTCGATTCGTCGACAGACTCAGACATCGAAAATCGCCGCAACCCGTACGCGGCTCCGGCTGTCGATTTCAGTGACCCGTGGAGCGACGCTCCAGCCGATGCGCTGGCGCTTCGTCGAGCGCATCGCCGTGAAGAGTCGTTGGTGAAGGGTTTGGCGATCACCAATTTCGTGTACGCGCTGTTCTTCGGAGCAGGCGCGGTGTATGAGTTCTCCGCCTTGATCGGGCATCTGACTGGTCGGCTGAATGCTGCGTGGAGACTGCGACCAGTCTGGATCGCGATGCTTGTCGTGGAGGTCTGCATTCCAGCCGCTGCGCTCTCCGCGGGGTGGGGTTTCCTTAAGCGGAAGCGATGGGCCTTCCGGTGCGAGCTCGCGGTCGTCGTGTCGTGGGCCATGATGGCGGCGCTAGAACCGCTCCTCACGTCCACGCCCAGTCGTCCCGCCCTGAGGTTCCTCGGTCAGGCCGCGGCGCACCTGGCGCTCGCCGCGCCGTTGTTGAGCGCTTGGTACCTCCGTGGCTCGGTCGTTTTCGGTGCCGAGTATTCCGAAGCGATCGCCGCGACGCGCCGTATCTGGATTTGGCCAAGGATCCGAGCCGGGATCATTCTGCCCGCGATCGCGTTTTTTGTCGTGGCAATCGTATTGATCCGCCTTTCCCAACGCAAATGAGCTCGTACGCGCCTCGCGCAGCGGAGGGTTGCAACCGATGGCCGTGTTGCGCCCGAGCACGACCACTGACGCGCCGGCCTGGGCCAGACCCTGAGCGATCCCTAGCCCGATTCCACCATTGCCACCCGTGACAATCGCCACCTTGCCGCTCAAGTCAAACAGGTTCACTTCTGCCTCCTCTGTTCCTGGTTCCGCGGCCATTCGCCTAGATTTCCGATCCCAAGCCTATCGGACCGCCAACGCGCCGGCAACGGTCTGCGGCACTCCGATGATCATCGCTGATCCACACGTTCGTGGGAATGGCCACAGTGGTTGACGACAACACCCAGGACATGGAGCATAGTGATTGCGATGAGGAGGCGCAACATGTCCGAGAAGATAACGGAACAGCAGAGCGACGATCCCGGCAATCCGTACGCAGCTCCGACGGTCGATATGGGCGACCCGTGGACCCACGGACCACCCGAAGCACTGGAGCTACGTCGAGCGCATCGCCGCGAGGAGTCGTACGTCAAAGGCCTGGCGATCATCAACTTCGCCTATGCCGTGTTGTTTGGAATTGCCGCAGTCCAGGAGGTCTCAATCTTGATCGGGTACCTGGCCGGTCAAGCGAATGCTGCGTGGATCGTGCGGCCTGCCCGCATCGCATCGCTGGTCGTTAGCGTCTGCATGCCCATCGCGGCATTCGGCGCGGGCTGCGGTTTCCTCCGGAGAAAGCGACTGGGCGCTACGGTGGGAGCTGGCGTTTGCCGCGTTGTGGTTCGCACTCTGGCACCTCGAACCACTCTTCCGGTCCAGGCCCAGACCCCTGCTGGAGTTCCTGGGACTGGCCGCCGGAAACCTCATGCTGGCCGCACCGATGCTGGATGTTTGGTTCCTCCGAAGATCGGTCGTTTTTGACGCCGCGTATTCCAATGCGATCGCCGAGACGCGCCATATCTGGTTTTGGCCCAAAGTCTCGGCCAAGGTTGTACTCGTTACGTTCGTGCTTTTTGTAGTGGCGTGCGTCTTGATCGGCATGTCGCAGCACCATTGACGGTGAATCGGCTGATACCCGGGGGCTTCCGAGCGATGGCCGATCAGCCACCGACCGAACCATACGAAGCGGTCGTCAACCCCTACCTGGCGCCCGAACGTGAACTGGGCCAACCGTGGGGCACGGGCGACCCGGAACTGGAGGCAATCCGGCGTGCGAATCTCACCGACGAGGCGTACCTGAAGATCCTGGTGCGCACAAATCTCGTGATCGCAGCGATGATTTGCGGGTTCGGCGGCTATTACCTTTCCTTCCCGCTGCGGCATGCATTTGGTGAGATCGAGGCGCCGTGGGTTGCCAAACCAAACTGGGTGGCTCTTTACGGGCTACTGGTCATCATGCCGATCCTGTGCATTCTCGGCGGGTATGGATTGCACCGCCGGAAATCCTGGGCGATCTTCGTCGAAACGCTGCTCGTTCTCACCCTCTTGATCTTCTGGGTGTTGCCGCTGCTCAATCGTGAGGAGCCAACGCCGCTTTTGCATTTTGTCGTTGGCGCAGTCTTCGGTCTTTGCCTTACCACTCCGTTCTTGAACGTATGGGACCTCAAAGACTCGGCGGTTTTTGGGAGCGGTTACCTTCGGGTGGTCGAGGCGACGTCTTACATCAAAGTCAAGGCGAAGCTTCCGCTGTCTCTCAGGCTGATGATGGGTGCGTTCGCCCTGATTTTTCTGGGGCTGGGGGCTTACGTGGCCCTGGGCTGACCGAACAACGGGGTGTACGTCTCGGGAGCTGCGTTTCATGGCCGAAGAACCGATCACCGCACCGCCGGAAGACGAGCCGAACCCGTACGCTCCCCCGCAATTGGATTTCAGCGACCGCGCGGGCATCGTTGATCCGGAGGTCGAGGCGACTCGTCGCGCGCACCTCAAGGACGAGTCTTATGTGAAGGCTTTGACGATCGTCAACTTGGTTTACGCCGTTGGTCTTGGCGCTTACGTGATCAATCGCGCAGACTCTGATCTTACACTTAAGCGGCCGAACACACTCGCCGTGGATCGTACGACCGGTCCGTCTCGGGGAGCAGCTCGTCGACACTGTCACGCTGATTTGCGCGCTCGGCGCTGCCTGCGGCTTTTTCATGCGTAAGCGATGGGCATTGCGATTCGAGCTCGTCCTGGCACTCTGTTTTTTCGTGAACGGGATAGTCGAACCGCTGTTACACAGCCGGCCGGCTCCCATCCTGACCTTCATCGGACCGATGACTGTAGGGCTCATGCTCGCCGCGCCGATGCTCGAAGTTTCACGCCTTCGGCACTCCGTGGTATTTGACCCCGCCTACGCCCGCACGGTAAAGGCGACCGCACATATCAAGGCGTGGCCGAAACTTTCGCGCAGGGTCACGCTGCTCGTGGTCATGCTCTTCGTAGCTGTTCTGGTACTCGGCTTCCTCGGGCGGGCTCGATAAGCGCGATGAAGGGCCAACTTTCCCTGGTCGCGAATTGCACGGAGTGAGCGCAGCAGGCCGGCCTCAATCCCACTTGAGGATCGCGCCGGTATCCGCACTCGTGGCCATCTTGGCGTACCGCGAAAGGTAGCTGGAAGTGATCTTGGGCTTGGGGGCAGTCCACGTCGCGCGGCGGTCGGCGAGCTCTTGATCAGAAAGCCGCACCGAGAGGACGCCGCTTGCGATATCGATATCGATGATGTCGCCATTTTTGAGAAGGCCGATCGGTCCGCCCACGGCCGCTTCGGGGCTGACATGCCCGATCGAGGCGCCCGCCGTCCCGCCCGAGAATCGGCCGTCGGTCACCAGGGCACATCTGTCGTCCAGACCAACCGCCTTGATTGCCGTGGTGGGGGCGAGCATTTCCTGCATGCCCGGCCCGCCCTTGGGACCTTCGTAGCGGATGACGACAACATCGCCAGGCTGCACCAGCTTGTTCACGATACCCTGAAAAGCGTCGATCTCGCTGTCGAAGATCACGGCAGGGCCGGTGTGCTTGAGCATCTTGGGGCTCACGCCGGCCGTTTTGACAACCGCCCCGCGCGGGCCAGATTGCCCGAGAGCATCGTCAGCCCACCTGTCCGCGAATAGGCATTCTCGACCGTGCGAATGACGTCGTAGGGATCAAAACCGTCGGATGGGCCGTTGCCCTTGGGATCTGGAACGTTGCCATCCTGCGCTCTATCATCGTCGGCCGGCTCTCCTTCGACATCGAGCACGGCAAGTCCGGCAACGCCGGAACGGGCCTCGGCCGCGACGCTCTTAACAGTCCATGCTTCTGTCGTGCGCTGCCCGCCGGCACGAACCTGAGAGAACAGGCGGGCCTGGGCGCTCGCACCGGCGGAGCGGACGTCGAATTCCTCGATGTTCTCGCCGAGCGTGCGCCCGGTGACGGTCATGCACGAGAGATCAAGGAGGCCCGGGCAGCCGCGGGCGACTTCGCCCAGAATCGCGTGGATGCCCCCGGCGCGTGCCACATCCTCGATGTGGTATCGGCTTGATGGGCTCACCTTGCAGAGGTTCGGTGTCTTCTTGCTGAGCGAGTCGATGCGCTCGAGCGAAAAGGGCACACCGGCCTCGTGAGCGATCGCCAGGATGTGCAGGACCGTGTTCGTGCTTCCCCCCATCGCCATGTCGAGAATCATCGCGTTGTCGAACGCGGCGGGTGAGGCGATCTCGCGTGCCAGGAGGCCATGGCCGGGCCCGCGCTGGCCGAATTCCCTGGCCATGGCCACGATACGACCAGCGGCGCAGTTGATAGAGCGACTTGCGATCGGCCGAAGTCGCCAGAATCGTGCCGTTGCCGGGGAGCGCCAGGCCGATCGCCTCGGCCAGGCAGTTCATGCTGTTGGCGGTGAACATTCCCGAGCAGCTTCCGCAAGTCGGGCACGCGGCCTTCTCGATCTCTTCGAGCTCGTCGGCTGACATCTTGCCGTTCTGCTTCTGGACGCCCGCGACGAATGCGTCGATCAGGTCGACGGTCTTTCCCGAGGCTGTCTTGCCGGCCTCCATCGGACCGCCGGAGACGAAGATCGTCGGGATGTTCACTCGCATCGCACCCATGAACATGCCCGGCACGATCTTGTCGCAGTTGGGAATGCACACCATGGCGTCGAAGCAGTGCGCCTCGATCATGGTCTCGACGCTGTCGGCGATCAGCTCGCGCGACGGCAGCGAGAACTTCATCCCGTCGTGACCCATGGCGATGCCATCGTCAACGCCGATCGTGTTGAACAAGAAAGGCACGCCGCCGGCCTCACGCACGCACTCCTTGACAAAGTTGCCCACGACCTGAAGGTGGACGTGCCCGGGAATGATGTCGACGTGGCTATTGCAGACGGCGATGAACGGCTTGTTCCAGTCGCCTTCACCCACCCCGGTTGCCCTGAGCAGACTGCGATGAGCAGCGCGGGCGTCGCCGAGCTTGATCGTGTCGGAACGCATGATGCCTCGATTCAAAGGGAGATCACTTGTAAACAGCCAGGCCGGGAAACGACTGCTTCAGCTTCTCAACGGCTTTGGGCGTGACCTTCGTGCCGATCAAGTACAACGACTTGAGACTCTTCATGTCTTTCAGAGCGTCGAGACCGGAGTCGGTCACTTCGGTGCGGGAAAGCGAAAGCACCTGCAAGTTCTTGAGCCCCTTGAGCGTGGGCAGGCCCTTGTCGCCGATCTTGGAGTAGGTCAGGAACAACATCGTCAGGTTGGAAAGACCCTTCAAGTGCTCGAGTGCGGCGTCGGTGACCTGGGGGCTCATCAGGGTGAGTGAGCTCAAGCCGGTCAAGTCCTTGAGCGGAGCGACGGCCGCATCGTTCACCTGACTGTTATCGACATTGACCACCTGCAGGTTGGGCACGTTCTTGAGCAGGTTGAGTGCGTCCTTGTCGCCGGACCACTTCTTCAAGATGTTGACCGTTGCAATCTCCTTGCCGTCCTTGGTCTTGTCCACCGTGACGATGGCCCCCAGCTTTTCGAGATCGAGCATCGCGATCTTGAGCTTGAGCGCGGCGACTTCCTTCTCGAGGGCTGCGATTTGTTGTTTGAGCTTGGCCGGATCGTCGGCCTGAGGGGCAGCCGGAACCGCGGCGGGCTTGGTTTCGGGCTTCTTTTCCTCTTTCGGTTTGGCCTGCGGCTTCGCGTCCTTTCCGTCGGGCTTCTTTTCTACCTTGGCCGCCGGCTTGGCTTTGTCCTGGGCATGCGTGGGACCCGATCCCAGGCCAAGGAAAAACAATCCAACCGCGATCAACAGCGGCGCGGCCGCTCGGGACATCCAGGCCTCTGGGTGTTTAAAAATCATGGCGCATCGGCTCCCTTACATTGTCCGCGCAGGGCCGCACTCGCTCTTTCTGGTAATCCGGATCAGGGCTGGGACGGGATGTTCCCCCGTCGCCCCGGCGTGAGACGCACTGCACGGCCAGGCGGTGGGTTTCAATTCTTCTTGAGACAACTGACATCTCTCACGATAAAGCCAACGCTCGAGATTGGCAACCGCTTCACCTAGTGCGTGGTCCAGAGGAAGTGGCCCATCAGCAACCCGGCGACGAATGCCAGCGCAATGCCCAGCAGCACGAACAGCGACCACGAAAGCACGACCGAGGCGGGCAATACGACCTCACGAACCCGGCGAATCTCGGTTCCAGGCGGCAGAATGGTCGGATGCTCGATCTCGATTGCGGCCCCGATCAAGGCGGCCTCGACACGTTGTGGCACCGGCGGAGGCGTGAGCGGCTCCTCCGGCACTGGAGCCAGGTTGACCGTCTGCGTGACGGTTGCCGGGGGCACCTCGGCGGCGGGAGGAACAACGGGAGTGGCGATCACCGGCGGAGCGGGCGACAAAGCGGTGAAACTCTCGGTTCGAATCGGCGCCTCGAACACTTCCGGTGGCGGCCAGGGAGCTCGTTCTTGAACCGGTGGCGGTGCCAGCGGCTGGCGCGCGAGGCTCTCGAAAAACTCGGCCTCGACGCGCAGGTCTTCGGGCCTCAAGTCGATCAAGTCGGGGGGAAGCATCGCCGCAAGGTCGTCGGCGGAAGTGGCTCGCGGGATGGGCTGAGACACCGCCTGGACCGCGGTCGCCACGGCCGTCGTTTCCAAGGGCGCCGTGAGGTCAACGTCGGGCTTGGGTCGCGGCTCCGCGCGGGTTTTGGGCCGGGGCGGCGCCGGAGCGTCGGGCTGGACCTCACCGCTTTCGTCGGGGCGAAGGTCGGGAACGGGGATAAGCAGCTCGGCACTGCATTTCGGGCACGTGACGACCGAGCCTGCCTTGTTCGGCGTCGCACCGAGAAGCTGATTACACCGATAACAGCGGAACTTGAGCCGCTCGATTGCCATTCTGCCGCCTTTCGCGTCGCGCTCTACGACATTCTTCGGGGGAGCGCTCGGCCGCCCCCCATTCCAGCGTAAGCGTCCGCATGCTCTTTTGCCACATCGTGCCGGGAGGGCGCCCGTTCCCGAGAACGCCGGGCTCCTCCGGAGGTGCGCGAGCTCATGTGATTGCGTGCCGGCGCTACGTATGCCGCGGATCGGGGGACCGGTCAAGCCGGTTCGGGCCGCTTGAGCGCCGACCGCATCCGGTGGCGCGGAACTTTAAGGGCTGTGTTTACCCAGTAGTGCTCCAGCGTGGACACCAGCTCGCGATACCGGGCGTATTCATCGGGCTTGGTGATATAGGTGTTGGCGCCGGCTTGATAGGTTTGAACGATGTCTTCCTCGCGCTCGGAGGTGGTGAGGATCACCACCGGAATCATGCGAAGGATCGGGTCGCTTTTGATCTGCGTGAGCACCTGGCAGCCGTCCATGCCGGGCAGGTTCAAATCCAGCAGAATCAAGTCGGGCTCGCGATCCAGGGTGGCGCCGTCGTCGCGCAGCTTGTAGAGGAAGTCGAGGGCGTGTTTGCCGTCGGGGATCACCGTCAAGCGATGGGAGACGTCGCCTTCGCGGAGGGCGCGCTCGATGATCTTGGCGTCGGCGCGGCTGTCCTCGATCAACAAGATGTGGAATTCAGATCGTGGGAGACTCATCCGGGGATACCTGTGAGACGGAGTTTTCAGCGAGTGCTTGCAGCAAGCCGGGAGCGACGAGTGAAGTTAATGGCGTTAGCGACGGACTGCCTCGCAAGCGGATGAAGAATGTCGACCCTTCGCCGGGTGTACTTTCGACCCAGATTCGACCACCGTGCCGCCTGAACAATTTTGGTGCAGATCGCCAGACCGACGCCCGTTCCCTCATATTCGTCGTGGGTGTGCAGGCGTCTGAAAAGTTGAAAAATGGTCTTGTGGTACTGGGGCTCGATGCCGATTCCGTTGTCTTTGATCGCAACGACAACGTGTGGATCGAGATCGCTTTCGTGTGCATGATCCGGCGAATCGGCGCCGACATCAATTTTGGCTTCGACCTCGACCCACGGACTCGAGCTCTGGTTGTACTTTACCGCATTGGCGATCAAGTTTGCAAGCAGTTGGCCAAGCCGGTCGCGGTCGCCCCAGACCGGCGGGAGCGAGTCCTGGATCCGAAGCTCGGCATTCTTGGTCCGCAAGAGCTCGCCGAGATCGGCCTTAACGACGGCTGTCAGCTCCTCGAGATCGACCATGGCAAACTCGCCGATCACCTTGCCGGCGCGGGAAAGCTTGAGCAGACCGTGGATCATGGCCCGCATGCGGCGGGAGGCCTCAACGAGATACCGCAAATACTCCTTGCCCTCGGTCTCGATGCGGTCGCCGTAGTCTTTCATCAGAAAGCCGGAGAAGGAGATCAAGGTGCGCAACGGCTCCTGGAGATCGTGCGAGACGACGTAGACGAACTCGTCGAGCTCGCGGTTGCGGTGCGACAGCTCGGCGTTGGCTTCTCCGAGCCGCCGGTTCTTTTCCTGGAGCTCGGCTTCCAGGAGCCGGTTGAGCGTGATGTCCTGAGCCACGAAGCGCGAGTGCAAGATCGAACCCTTCGACCCCATGACGACCTTGCCGATCACCCAGACTTCGATCAGCTCACCGCTCGAAGTAACCCAGGAGGTTTCCTTTTCGATCGCGCCCTGCGCCATGAACTCGCGGTAACGAGCGAAAAACCCTTGAGCTCTGGATCCCTCGAGGAGCTTTTCGTAGGAATGGCCGACAACATCCTGGCGCGCGAACTTCAATGTGGTCAGCATCGTCTGGTTGCACTCGATCACCTTGCCGTGGGTATCCAGACTGAAATACATGGCAGGTGAGTTTTCATAGAGGTCGGTGTATCGATCCTTGAGCTCCACGAGCTCGCGGTTGATCTTGCGCAACTGCTCGTTGACTTGGGTCAAATCCTGGGTTCGCAGCTTGAGCTCGCGCTCGGCCCGGACCTTATCGCTGACGTCGGTGAGATGGCAGCGCAGGTGGCTGACGGCGGTCTTTCCATAGCGAGCGCCAGCATTGATTTCGACGGCGCGGGTCTTGCCCTGTGCCGTGCGCACTCGCACGACGAGGCCCAGGGCTTCGCCCCGCTCGAGTGCCTCGCGCAGGGTGTGAGCAGCGCGGGGGCGATCATCGGGATGAACGATGTCCAGGAACGCCTTCTGCCTGAGCTCAGCCAAGGTCCAGCCGAGGAACTCCTGTTCGGCGGGGCTCGATTCAATCCAGTGAAATCCCACCGGCTCGAGCCGATTGACCATGTCAATGGTCGAGAAATCGCCCGACATGTTCGGGTTGAACGACCCGCTGATTTCCGTCGGAGCGTCGAACAGACCGCTTCGGGTCATGGACGCAGTCGAAGCCTGCGGCGATTTTTCGGGCCGCTGTCGCCCTGCGGAGGCGACCGGCGGAATCTGGATGACGGCGCGGGAACGCAGATGCCTGGCCAAGGCAGCGATCTCGCGAGTGAGCTCAGCCAGCTCGGGGGTGGGCGGCAGCGTGAGCGACTGCCCGCCCTTGCGCACTTGCCTGAGCGATCGGGCGATTTCTGTCAGCTCCTCGAGCGGAACGCGCCACCGCGCGCGGTCGTACCAGACCGAAACGCCGAACGTGACGGCAGCAGCGCCGAGTCCGGCGATTGCGACAAAGATGCCGTCGCCGCGCCTCAGCTTCGCAACCGCGAAAGCGATGGCGGCCATCCAGGCCATGCTGATCAAGAGGGCCGCGGTCCACCGAGTGGGCCTACCCACAAGGCGCCGCGGGCGAGTCGCCGGCTCGGTCATCTTTCTCGGTCTCTCGAAGCGTTCTCAAGCGGGGACCTTGTCAGAAGAACAAGGGCGTTCGAGCCTTAACCAGAACTGCTGACTTCAGATGGCTTGCCGCAGGGAATTTCGTCCGCAGGAAGCCAGATTGTGAACGTGGCGCCGCCACCTGGATTGTTACGCACCGTCAATCGGCCGGATTGCTCCTTGAGTATCTCGGCGGCGAGGTACAATCCGTATCCCGTGCCCTCTTTACGCGTCGTGAAGAATGGCTCGAACACACGGTTTATGTAGGCTTCAGGGACCCCGGGACCATCGTCGATCACGTCGACCGTCACCGATCGCCGACCGTCGTCCACGACCGTCCCGGCGCGCAGCAGGATCTTGCCGCCATGACCGGCGAGCGAAAGGGCCTGCTGAGCGTTTCCGAGCAAGCTGAAGAGAACCTGCATCAACCGGCCGGCGTCCACCCGGATCGGTGGTACGCCGTGGTCGCAAGCCGTTTCGATTTCGATTTTCCGGTGGCCGGCCGGCTGCCCCTTCATGAAGAGCTGCGCCGATTCCTGAAGAAGCGGCGGCAATTCGATTAACTGAACGTCCGTAGAGCCGTTGCGCACCGCCGCCATCAAGTGCTCGAGCCTGAGCTGAAGCACCTGCGCATTGCGCAGGATCGCTTCGATCCACTGGGCGCGGTCACCGTTTGGCTCCTCGTCGGTTTGAAGAATCTCAGCCGAGCCTCTGATCACGGCAAGCGGCCCGCGAATCTCGTGCACGATACCGGCCAGCAGGCGACCAACCTGAACGAGTTGCTGGTTCAACATGGCCAAGCCGGACATCTGGCGAAACTGAATCAGTCGCCTCACGCGACCAAGCACGATGGCGCTGGCCGAGTCCTTGGCGACGTAGTCGTCGGCTCCGGCTTCCAGGCCCGCGAGGACGTCGGAATCATCGTGGCGGACGGTGAGCATCAACACCGGCACGCTCGCGATCTCATTGTCGGCACGAATGGCGCGACAGACTTCGAGCCCGCTCAAGTCAGGCAGATTCACGTCCAGGATGACGATATGCGGGCGCACTTCCCTTGCTTTGGAAAGCGCTTCGCGACCCTTGGCCACTTCGTAAACTGTGTATCCAGCCCGACCAAGGATGGTTCTTAGCAAGGCGCGATCGGCCGAGCTGTCATCGACGATCAAGACGGCCGCCATCAGCTTGCGCTCCCTGGTCCCGTTTCCATCCAAGCGAAAATCACCGCCGGGTTAACTCACTTGACTCGGGTTCATGGAATCATGACCGATGTGAAGGATGCGCTGCTCCGCTTTTGACCCGGCTCTCGTCATCGACTGCCACAACGCTATAATACGTGCGAGGTCCAGTATCGGGACACATTCCACCGCTTCCCGTGAAGAGCCGCCCGACGGCAAGCCGCCGGGCGCGTAGGTGTGTCTTCCTTCAGTCAGTATCGCGAGTGTCATGACGACGACGATTCTACCACCGCCGCTTGCCGTTTCTCCTCTCCAATTCGAGCCTTACCGAGAGATGGCCGATTCCGAGCTGGAGGAGCGAATCCTTCTGGCGAAAGAGCGATCAGGCGATTCGCTCTTGATTCTGGGACACCATTACCAGCAAGACCCGGTGATTCGCTTCGCCGATCTCCGCGGCGACAGCTTCAAGTTGTCCAAGCTCGCCGCGGAAAGCACCTCGTGCCGCTATATTGTCTTTTGCGGCGTCCACTTCATGGCCGAGACGGCTGATATTCTCTCTCGCCCAGAGGTCCAGGTGTACCTCCCTGACCTGGCCGCCGGTTGCAGCATGGCCGACATGGCTGACCTCGATTCCGTCGAAGCGGCCTGGCGTGACCTAGCCGAGGTGATCGACGTAGAAGATTTGATGCCGGTAACTTACGTGAATTCATCGGCGGACCTGAAGGCGTTTTGCGGACGGCACGGGGGGATCGTCTGCACGAGCTCGAACGCCCGTGCCGTGCTGGATTGGGCGTTTGCCCGGCGCCGGCGCGTCCTGTTTTTTCCAGACCAGCACCTTGGGCGAAACACCGCCAGGCGGATGGGGATCGCTCTGGAACAAATGATGGTCTGGGATCCCCGAGAGCCGTACGGCGGCAACGCGCCCGAACAGATCGCTTCCAGTCGCGTGGTGCTCTGGAAAGGCCACTGCTCGGTGCACCAGATGTTCAAGGCCACCCATGTTGAGCAATTTCGGCGCCGATTTCCCGATTGCAAGATCCTCGTTCATCCAGAGTGTATGATGCAGGTGGCCGACGCGGCCGATCTGGTCGGGTCGACGGAGTTCATCATAAAGACAATCGAAGAAGCGGCCTCGGGGTCGACGTGGGGCGTGGGAACCGAGCTTCACCTGGTCAATCGGCTGGCGCAAGAGCATCCCGACAAATGCATTCACTTCCTCTCTCCGATGGTTTGCATGTGCGCGACGATGTTCCGGATCGACCTGCCGCACCTCGCTTGGTGTCTGGAGAACTTGAGCCAGGGAACGCCGGTCAATCGGATCAAGATCCCCGCGGAGACGGCTTACTGGGCGAAGCTCGCGCTCGAGCGGATGCTCGAGGTGCGATGAAATGAGCGTCAAAACCGGGCAAGTCCCGACAACATCCGACGCCGAGATCGAGCTGATCGTACACGCGAACCACTGGGATCCGTTCTCGGTTCTCGGGATTCATGAGCTGGCCGAGAACTCCGGGGGGAAAAAGTCGTGGATCATCCGCGCGTTCCTGCCGGAGGCCGCCTCCGCGTGGGTGGTCGACCTGCTCAAGGGCGAGCCGGGCACACTCGTGCCGATGAAACGGATACACTCCGACGGATTCTTCAGCGCCGTCTTTGCCGACCGAAGTCAGCCATTTCCTTACCGGATCAAGCTCGAAAACCACGAAGGACATTCGTGGGATTTTGTTGATCCGTATTTTTTCGGCCCGCTCCTCTCCGACTTCGACCTGCACCTCATGTCGGAAGGAACGCATTATCAAAATTACAAACGGCTTGGTGCCCACATCGAGGTGCATCGCGGGTTCCGGGGCGTTCATTTCGCCGTCTGGGCACCCAATGCGCAGCGGGTCAGCGTGATCGGCAACTTCAATCACTGGGACGGCCGGCGCCACGCGATGGGCAACCGGGGTGCTTCCGGCATCTGGGAGATCTTCATCCCGGATCTGTGTGAGGGCGAAGTCTACAAATACGAAGTGAAGAGCCAGCACGGCGGCTACCTGGTCGAAAAGTCCGATCCGTATGGCTTCGCCGCGGAATTGCGCCCCAGAACGGCGTCGGTTGTTTGGGACATCTTGAAGTTTGAGTGGCACGACGACGATTGGCTCGCCAAGAGGCGCAGCGCCAGGGTCTTGACCAGCCGATCGCCGTGTACGAGGTGCACCTGGGCTCGTGGAAGAAAGGCGGCGGCGGCGAGTTTCTCGGTTACCGTCAGCTCGCCGACGATCTCGTTGCCCACCTGGAACACACGAATTTCACCCATGTCGAGCTGATGCCGATCACCGAGCATCCGTTTGACGGGAGCTGGGGCTACCAGCCCGTCGGTTATTTCGCACCCACCGCGCGGTTCGGCACGCCGGATGATTTCGTTTACTTCGTCGACACGCTGCACCGGCATGGCTTCGGGGTGATCCTCGACTGGGTGCCCGCGCACTTCCCCAACGACTCGCACGGGCTGGGATATTTCGACGGCACGCATCTGTACGAGCACTCCGACCCGCGCCTGGGCGAGCACCGGGATTGGGGCACCAAAATTTTCAATTACGGGCGGCCCGAAGTCCGGAACTTCCTCTTCGGCAACGCCCTCTTCTGGCTCGACCGATATCACCTCGATGGTCTTCGAGTCGATGCCGTCGCGTCGATGCTCTACCTCGACTACTCGCGAAAGCCCGGCGAGTGGATCCCGAATGCGTTCGGCGGCAATGAGAATCTCGATGCGATCGACTTTCTCAAGCGATTGAACGAGCTTTGCCATCACGAGCATCCGGGGGTCTTGACCAGCGCCGAGGAGTCGACGAGCTGGGGCGGCGTGTCACGCCCGACCTACCTGGGCGGGTTGGGCTTCAGCCTCAAGTGGAACATGGGATGGATGAACGACACGCTGCGTTTTCTCTCGAAAGACCCTGTTTATCGCAAGTACGAGCACGGCTCGCTCACTTTCAGCATGATCTACGCCTTTACCGAGAACTTCATTCTGCCTCTCTCCCATGATGAAGTCGTTCACGGCAAGGGATCGCTGCTCGACAAGATGCCGGGCGACATCTGGCAGAAGGTGGCGAACCTCCGGCTGCTCTACGGCTACATGTACGGGCACCCGGGGAAGAAGCTGCTGTTCATGGGGATGGAGATCGCCCAGTGGCGGGAATGGAATCACGACCAGAGCCTGGACTGGCATCTTCTCCAGTGGCGTGACCACCAGGGCATCTTGCGCCTGGTCTGCGACCTGAACGCGCTTTACCGCGCGACGCCGGCCTTGTACCAGGTCGACTTCGAATGGCAGGGCTATGAATGGCTCGAGCTTCACGACTGGGAGAACAGCGTGATCGCCTTCCTGCGCCGCGCGAGAGACCCGGATGATTCGGTCGTGGTCGTCTCCAACTTCACTCCGGTCGTACGGCATGACTACCGCGTTGGCGTGCCCGTCGGCGGGTACTACCGCGAGATCCTCAACACAGATTCCGACATTTACGGAGGGTCGAACGTGGGCAACTACGGCGGAGCCTGGGGAATCCCCGAGTCGCACGCCGGCCGGCCGTATCATCTGTCGCTTCGGCTGCCGCCCTTGGGCGTGGTGTTTCTCAAGACGCCGCGGTCAGGCTGAGCGCTGGGCCGGCCCATAAACGCAAAGTAGGTACGGCATGAAGCCTGATAATAAACCGCGGGCTCAAGCACCGCTACCCCCGAACGCCCGCAACCATGTCAGCGAGCCTCGCCAACTCGTATTTGGGCCCCGGCTCATCGGGCGCCAGCCGCGCCGCGTGCTCCCAGGCCGCCCTGGCTTCCGCGTGCCGCTTGCCGTCCTTGAGCGCGTAGCCCAGGCAGAAAAACGTCTGGAAATAATTCGGCCGGTACCGCAGCGACTGCCGATACGCCACCACCGCTTCCTCGTGGCGGTTAGTCCTCATAAGGACCACGCCCAGGCTGTGGTAGGCTCCGGCGTCACTCGGCTCACGCGCCAGTAACGCCCAAAGCGCCCGTTCGCCCTCCTCGTCCGTTCCGTGATGAAAGAAGAAATTGCTACCCTCTCGTAACGTCCCAAGGTCGCCAGGATATTCCTCAAGGGCAGTTTCCAGCGCGGCCCGCGCCTCGGCAAGCTGCTCCTTGGCAAGCGCCACCCGACTCTTCAGCAAGTGCCCCTCGACGCGAACGTGCGCGTCCGTCAGCAGCTCGTCCGCCAATTGGTCCGCTTCCGCCAGGCGCTGCAGGCGGACCAATGTCTCGCCCAGCTCGCGCCAGCCCACGCGATAACGCGGCACCTCGCGAACGACCTCGCGCCACTGCCGCTCGGCCCCGGCTAAATCGCCCATCGCCTTCAGGAGCACCGCGAGATTCTGGCGGGCCAGGTAGCCCTTCATTCCGAACATAAAGCTCGAAAATTGGAACGCCCCGGTCGTCCGGTCATCGATGAGAGCCATGTACGCGTCGCGTGCCTCGGCCAGCCGGCCCAGCTCGCGTAGTGCACCAGCTTCGCGGAACCGAAGCTCCACGTCGTGCGGTTGAAACTTGAGCCCCTGCCGGCAAGCCGCGAGCGCTTCCTCAAACCGCAGTTGCTGCATCTCGGCCAATGCCAACAACGCAAAGGCTTTCTTCACGTGAGAATCATGGGCACCGGCTGCGCGGCAGACTTCGGCGCAGGTAGTCAGCCGCATCGCCGGGACGGTTCAGGTGAAGCTGCGTCATCCCCAAGTTAAACAGCGTAAACGTGTGTTCGGGCCGCTCGGCCAGCTCCATTAAGAGCAGCCGCATATCGCGCTCGAGCTTTTTCGCCTGCCCGGCGGGACTTCGATCGGACCCGGAATGAACGACGTACAGATTGGTCGCCTGAATGCGGACGTGCCCCTCCATCCTGTTGATCGCGGTCAGAATCTGCTCGTGCATCCGCCCATCGAACCGCAATTCCGGCAGATTCCGAAACAGCTTGACGTGGTCAACGGCCTCGAGGCCCATCCCGGCTTGCTCTTCCTCCAGAGAACCTAGGCAGTGCACCTGCATGACGTAGCCAACGACGCTGGGATCGTTCTGATTCTCGACGAGCTCCCGCAGCCCGCGCCCGCACTCGGGTGGGATTGTGTCGTCCGAATCCATCCAGAACAGCCATTCACCCGTCGCGTGCCGCAGCGATTCATTGCGTGCGGCGGAGAAATCATCGCACCACGGAAAGTGATAAAGCTTGGCGCCGAACGACTCGACAATCCGCGGGGTCTCATCGTCCGAACCCGTGTCCACGACGATCATTTCATCAACCCACGGCCTGATGCTGGCGAGGCAGGGCCCAATCGTCCGCGCGTTGTTCCGCACGATCATGCAGAGCGAAACCTTCAGCCGCGCCAAATCCAGCCGCAACCGCAGCCCGCCCTCAGGCGCAACATCAACCGCAAACGGCCCCGGCCCGACGCGTGGAGGCGCGATTTCAACCCTCGCCCGGCCTGCCGGGAGACCGTGGCCGACCTGTCCCGAGTCCGGTCGAGGGAAGGCCGGGTGAGGGTCCGGGCCATAGCCGTTGCCCGCAGCCCCTGCCGCCGCCGCACCATCCCCGTTCCCACCCCACTTCTCCAAAAACCTCGCATGGTTCTCGCGCATGAGTGCAGCGAAATCGATCCCGCTCCCAGCAAACGTCCGGCTCCCAAAGTGGTGCACGAACGCGTCACCCGCAATCACAGCCCGAAACCCCGCCGCAACTGCCCGCAAGCAGAAATCATCATCGTCAAAACAGCCGATGCCGAACCGCTCATCAAGCACCCCGATTGCGTCGATCACTTCCCGGCTGATCAACAAACAAAACCCAACCAGCCGGCTCACGTCGACAACGACGCCGTTCTGGGCCTTACCAAAATCCCAAGCAAACCCATCCAGCTCAGCGATATTCTCGTACGCCACGTCGATCTGCTGCGGCCCGCTGACAAGATTCGAACGAGGCCCCACCAGTCCGACCTTGGAATCACTACCGCCCCGAAGCACCCGCAGCATGCGCCCGAGCCACCCGGTCGTCACCACCACGTCATTATTCAGCAACATCACCTGCCTGCCCACAGCGACGGCCATCCCTTGATTGGCCGCAGCCGGGAAGCCCCGGTTGGTCCCGTTCGTAATCAATCGCACGTCCGCCATCGCCCGCAGGTATTCGACCGTGCCATCGGTCGAGCCGTTATCGACAACGATCAGCTCGTACGTGGTATCGGTGAGTAGGCGAATGCTATCCAGGCATTGCCGCGTGTAGGCGATTTCGTTATGCGTGACGATCACAATCGAGGTCAGCCCGTAATCCGGTTCTTGCAGCGGCCGGGCACGGACGAGGAATTGGTACGTGTAAAACTCATCCACGTCGCTTTGAGAGAGCCCGTTGATGTGCAGTTGGCCCAGGTGGACGTGGCCGGCTGATCCATTTCGCTTGGCGGGATCGTCACCCGGCTGGTTCACGGACCACATGCCGTCGATGGCGAACCCTGCGCGGTGAAACAGCTTCTCGATCTCGCGGCGAGTGAAAAATCGCAGGTGCGTCCGATCGAGCAGTCCTGCTGATTCATAAGTCCAGTTGCCTTGCAAGAGCGATTGAACCACGCTGTGGTGCCGTACGTTGGGAATGCTCGCGACGATGCACCCGCCAGGTTCAAGCCATTCGCGTATTTGTTTCAGCACCCGCGCCGGCTGGCGTAGGTGCTCGAGCACATCGGCGCAGACGATCGCATCGAACGATCCGGCCGGAATCTCAAAATCGAGCTGCTCGATATCTCCGGCCCAAACATGGTCGAGCCGCTCCCGCGCCGCCGCGGCCGCACGCGCATCAAGCTCAATGCCCGATACGCTCGCCCCCTGCCGCTGCTTGATCGCCTCACCGAGCATTCCCGCGCCGCAGCCAATATCAAGCACGCGGCGGGCGGTCTGCGGCACGAGCGCGACAACCTCGGGGCGTGGGTATCCGAAATAGAACGGATCAGGCGTGCCCATTTTAGATTTTAGATTTTGGATTTTGGATTGGGTGTCGCCGGAGTGGGGTAGGTCAGGGGCCGTGCAGAGAGCGAGCGCTTGCGGCGCGTGCTTACCCGCGCCGTTGGCGTGGTTGGTAGGCGTTTGGCCTGGCCCGAACAGGGTTCCCGCAAGCGGTTGGACCAGCGTCCTCGAAAGCGATTCTTCCGTTCGCCGCAGGATCGTCTCCATCCGATGCCCATACGTATGCTTGGCAATCGCCTCAGCCCGCCCCGCGTCAGCAATTCTTTCGCAGCCCCTCGCGCCCGAAATAAAACGCCAGCTTATCGAGCAAGTCATCGCCCTCCCGGTAGGTCGCAAGGTGCATGCCATCGCGAAACAGCGTGGCCAGCCCGTTGTCGCTCAGGTCATTGGTCATGAGCATCGACCCGCAGGCCACCGCCTCGAAGACGCGCATATTCACGTCATTGCGAATGCTGCGATTGAACGCGATGCGGGCGGCCGAATAGGTGCGTGCCATGTCATCGAAGTAGCATTGGCCGACGAACGAGTTGCGGTATCGGCGCTGAATTAGCCCGAGCAACTCGCGCGCGGGCCAGGAAACACATTGCCCACGAAGGCGACATCATACTGCTTGGCAACGTCATCATGCTTGCGGTGGACGTCAGGATCACAACCCAGCGGCAGCCACGAAGCCGACTGCACTCCGATGCCCCGGAGCAGCTCAACACCGTCGCGCTGAGCAGCAAACACAACGTCAAACCGCGGCGCCTTCTCGCGGCAGCGGTCGAAATCCAGGTGCGTGTCGATCGCCCAGAAAGCGCTCGGCCTGCACTCGGGTGGAAGGTGATAGCGCAGGCCATCGTCGATATTCAAGTAGAGGTCGAAGCCGTCGCGTGGGATGTGATCCAACTCATGAGGCTGAAAATGCTGAACCTCGACAAATCGTTCGAGCGCGCGACGACAATAAACGCCAGCCGTTTCCGGCCGCAAGGTGGTGTCGAAGATGATGGCGATGCTACGCATTGTCAGTTGTCCGTGGTCAGTTGTCAGTTGTCCGTGGTCAGTTGTCCGTGGTCAGTTGTCAGTTGCCGAATCACATATTCCGGTGCGCGCGCGACGTTGCGGTGACCGCGGTGGTTGGGCCGAGGTTCGTATGGGACGAAGGTCCTCCAACGTCGGGCGTGAGCTTGATCCGGTTCGCGGCGGGGGATCGCTCTGACGAGCGAGGTTAGACGTCACCCCGTCTGAACCCCGGTCTCACGACCGCGGTCACGTGCTCTTCGTCGCTCGCACGCTCAATAGTGGCCGCCAATATCGCTTGATGACATCCGGCCACATAAAGTCTTCCTCAAACCGCCTGCGCCCGGCCTGGCCCATGCTGTGCCGAAGCTCACGATTATCCAGCAGCCTGGCGATTTTCTCCGCCAAATCAAACGCATTCCCCGGCTCGAACAGCAGCCCAGTGAGCCCATCGCTCACGGTATACGGCAACCCCCCAATCCGGCTGGCAACCACGGGCTTGCCCGCCGCCATTGTCTCAACGGAAGTAATGCTTACGCGCATCCTGAGCAATCGTCGGCACCAAGCAAATATCCGCGGCCCGATAATGCCCCGGCAGCTCATCCTGCGAGCACCAGCCAACCGACCGAGTAAATTCATCAATCGTCCCCGCCGGATCAAACGTGACCACCAGCTCAAAGTCACTCCGCGTCTCGCGCAAAATCCGGCAAGCCTCATGCGCAACGTGAAACCCCTTAATCACCTCACCCGCAACAGCCGCCATGAAGAGCACGACCTTATCCCCGGCGCTCCCAACTTCCTGTTGGGCGCAGGTCTCCAGACCGCGCCCTCCGCCCGACCGTATGTCTCCCGAATCCCCGACGTCCCGGCCATTACTATTATGCTTCGGTTCGAGCTCACAAACCCTACGGTCGGTCTCACCGCCGTCTTCGGGAGCGTACGGTTCCGGCCGAGCGGTGCGCGCTTCCGCATCGACCCGGTCCTCCAAGCCACTGACCACTGACCACTGACCACTGACACCTGGCCAAGTAAACCTCGCCGGGTCGAGTCCCCAAGGCACAACACAGACCCGCCGAACAAACGGTTCCACCAGCGCCGCCGTCACCGGATTGAGCACCAGCACCGCCTCAGCCTCAAAAAACGCCCGCCGCATCAAGCCGTCGTATTCGGCCGTCCCCACCCCAGCCAGCCGCGCTCCACCTGATGCAACGCACCCGAATACTGCCCGCGTTCCGCCAAGCACTGATGACAAATCTGCGGCGTAGCAAACTGGTTCCGCGGACACTGCTCGGCCTTGACAGGCCCAATCCCCAGCAGCCGCAGATTATTGAGCGGGCAAAGACACTCCTGCGCCTGCATAAGCAAGATGGTCGGATACCCGCGCATGGCCTCAGCCAAATGCGGCTTCATATTCCACGCATCGGAAATGACGACGTAATCGGGCGAGAACGAATCGACCGCCGCGCAAAAGCGCTGGCGGATTGAGGCAAGATTCCAGTCCCCGTCCGAAAAGTCAATCGCCCCGCACATCCCTGTTCGGCGCGGGTCCTGAACTTCGCCGCCGTCCTCTGCTGTTCGGCGCGGGTCTCTGACCCCGCCGTCCGCCTGACCGAAGGTCTCAGCATTTCCTCCGCCCTCCGTCCTCCGTCCTCCGTCCTGATTCCCGCCCCCCGTCACTCGTCCAATCCCCCAAGCCGGATACCGCGCATAAGAATGCCGCACTTCGAACCCATCGCGGCCCAGGAAATCGACCAGCCCGGCAGTATGCATATTCCCGCCGCCGGTCGACGGCCAGTTGAACAGAAAGCTGAGCACAGCAACGCGTACCGGCCCATTCGGGTTTCGAATTTCGTGCTTCGAATTCCCCTCTTCCCCACTCAGGCTTGAATCCCCGGAATCCGGCGACTCTGTCGCATTCGCATCACCAGCGCGTCCTCCGCCAGTTTCCACAGTGGCCGCGCGTGACCAGGTCATCTCCGCGCGAACGAGCGAAAAATTGAGCCTCGCCGGCAAACACCCGTGGTCGCCGTCAACCGCGGCCTGCCACCCGTCACACGCCTCGTCGAGCTTGCCTTCGAGCGCATCAAGAACCGCGAGATCGTTCTGAACGAGCGCGCGGAGCCGCGAGCTCGTGCTTCTACCAAAACCGCGAGCGAGCCGCAGATACGCACCACGAGCTTCCCCATATCGCCCCTGGCGCGCCAAGTCACATGCGCGCCAGTACGAATCCGGAAGCCCGTCGCGCGCGAATACAACTCCGCCATTCCCCTTTCGAATTTCGAGCTTCGAATTTCGGATTTCCGCCCCCGGCTTCTTCTTCCTGTCCCCTCCACGTGCCTTCCCACGCTTAGACATCGCTCGGTTCCTTGCGGAACAAAACCCACGGTCCATCCGTGCTTGTCAGTTCCCGATCCGTCTCAGAATCACTGGACGCTGTTGCCGACCATTTCTCCATCGTTTTCATCTGCGTCCATCTGCGACATCTGCGGACAGCCCCGCTCTCCCCTGGTAGGTCAGCCCTCAGGTCATCGCAAATCGAGTGGGTGCAACTGTGGACAGCCGATTCTCTCCGAGCCTTGTTACTCTGTGCCCATCTGTGGTTCAGTCCATTTCGCCAGCGCATCCTTGAGGGCTCCGATCGCCAGCGCAGGGCAATGCAGCTTATCCGGGGGGACCCCATCGAGTGCCTGGATCAGATTCTCGACCGACAACCCCCGGCATTCGGCAAGAGACTTCCCCGCGATCATCTCTGTAAGCATCGACCCGCTCGCGATCGTCGGCCCGCATCCAACCGTGTGATATTTCGCCACTGCGATTCGCTCATCGTCGAGCTTTAGATAAAGGATCATGAACGCACCGCGCCCGGGTGAACCGGCGTGTCCCGTGAGATCGGCGTCTTCGATGACGCCGCCGTTCCGGGGCGTCATGACGTGCTCGGTCAGTGTTTCGGAATATTTGGCCATGCAATGAACTACCTATGCTGCCAAAACCGTACCTATCCCGGTTTTCCTCCGCAATGAACTACCTATGCTGCCAAAACCGTACCTGTCCCGGTTCTCCCCCGGTTTTCCCCTCTGTCCCGGTTTTCCCCTGTCCCGGTTTTCCCCATGCGATGACGCCGCCGTTCCGGGGCGTCATGACGTGCTCGGTCAGTGTTTCGGAATATTTGGCCATGCAATGGACTACCTGTATTGCCAAAACCGTACCTGTCCCGGTTTCCCTCCGAATCGGACTTGTGCTCCACGACGGGTACCTCCAAGGGAAACGGGCAACTCCATCCATCTGTAAAATCTGCGGACAGTTCGGCTCTCCCTCGCTGCCTCAGTGCTCACGTCATCGCAAATCGGCGGCGTTCATCGTTTGAATTCCTATCCTCTGTGAAGCATCTCACTCAGTCCGCTGCTGCGGATCGGGCCAGCGTGCCAGCGCATCTTTGAGGGCACCGATTGCCAGCCGCCGGGCAGTGCAGCTTATCCGGCGGTACGCCATCGAGGGCGTCGATAAGGTCTTGCGCGGTCAGCTTCCTACATTCCTGGATCGTGCGTCCTTGGATAATCTCCGTCAGGATCGAGCCGCTCGCGATCGTCGGGCCACAGCCGACCGTATGATACTTCGCCGCCGCGATCCGTCCATCATCAAGCTTTAGATAGAGGATCATGAACGCACCGCGACCGGGCGAACCGGCATGACCCGTGAGCTCGGCGTCTTCGATGACGCCGCCGTTCCCGTATTCCATGACGTGCTCGGTCAGTGTTTCCGAGTATTTGGCCATGGAATAGGCTACCTGTATTGCCGAAACCGCACATCTATCGGTTTCACATCTATATTGTCGAAACAGCACCTGCCCCAGTTTCTCCTCTATATTGCCGAAACCGCACCTGTCCCGGTTTCACCTACACCTCACCTGTCCCGGTTTCTCCTACCACAAACCACCTATCTTGACAAAACCGGACTGTCCCCGTTTTTTCAGTCCGGACTAGACTGCCTACTTTGCCGAGCCTGTACCTGTGCCGGGGGGCTAGGTTTCGCCCGCGGAGCTGGCCCCGTTTTTCCTCCCTTCCTCACTTTTGGGTCGCATCCACACTTGGTTCGGGCACGGACGAACGGATTGCGTGAACGTGAACCGACGGAGTCATGACAAAGTAAAGTGCATAAACTACGACGGCGACCACGAGGAACTCAAGGCCCGAGAACCTATACAAGCGCCGCAGGATCGACGTGGTCAGCACTGCGCCAATCAGCCACACGGCGGCGACAATGGCAACGCTCGCCTGATATAACGGGCTGTGGTTGAATGCCAACACCAGGAATTGGACAATTGAGATCGCAATCCATCCGATCCCTTGGGGGCGAAAGACGCATCGCTTTTTCTGCATATCCACCATCCACATGCGAGCCAGCTCATCCGCTGTTCAGGTTGCGCGATCCGGCCTGAACGCGAGGCGCTGGCGCGAAACACGCTCTGGGCTCCCGACCAAAACCACGAACCACCCCACAGTTTTTACAACGTACGGAAAATACGGATCAGGCATCGCGCTTGCGAACATTTTGAGCCGAGTTGCCCCGTGCCCCATATCGACGTACGAGAAGAATCTGCCGAAAAATTAGAACACCGGCGGCACGGTTACGGGCAATCCGCCGCCCTCGATGCGCCAACCACCCTCCTCGACCCCGATTTGTTTCGCTACTTCAGCCCGACACGCCATTACGGAGTTGCAAACGCCGTTCCTCGCCAGGTCGATGCAGAGCGACTTTTTATAAGCCTTTAGGAACTTGATGGTCCAAGCGTACGCCTCTGCTTCGAGTTGCTGTCCCGTCGTCCCAATCCCAGCCGATTGCGACTGGTGGTAGCATTCATGAACGAAGGTCGCAAGTAGCGACACAAAGGCTGCGCAACTTGAGCAGCTGATGTCGGCCCCGCCGATAACCGTTAAATTGAAGCAACCGTTAAAGACCTCTGTGTCACCACCGGCGCCCTTTCCACAATAGGTGTGTCTGTAACACCCATTCCAACCCGCGAGACTGCTCTGCAGCTTGAGCCCGTTCAGTGTGTCCCGAACCTGCTTGAGGCAGTTCTCCTGAGTGGCCGTGCACGGCGTGCCCCCGAACTTATCGTATGCCGCCTGCCGTTTGCAGACACACGCGATGCCGAAGACAACAACTCCGACACCGACAGCGATTGGAATTACCACCCCGAATCCCGACGGGTCCTGATAGCTCACGGGATTGCCGTTCGCGTACCGGTAAAGATTCGTCTCGAATGTAGGCGGTCCGATAGGATCGCGCGAGAGGAACCTAGCACTCACCGGATCGTATTCCCGTGCTCGAAGACTGAATCCGATGTTTGGATCGTAGTAGTACAACAGGCGGCCGATGTATCGGAACGGAATCACCGTCGCGCCGCTTGCGGAAAGGGTATTGCCCCATGAATCAAAGAGATATGAGTCGCTGATACCGCCAGCCGGCGTGGCGATCTGCCTTGTGGATCCAAGCACATCGAAAAGATAATATGAACTCACCGCCCCTCTTATCTGCGAGATCAGATTGCCGTGGATTAGAGGCTCCAGTGTGTACACAGCCTGGACGGAGTTGGCGGCGTTCGTTTCCAGCAAAATATTCTGCTTGTCCCACAAGTGGTTGGTCGTGCCGGCCGAGTCCTGTTGCTGCACGCGCTGGCCATCGCCGTTATAAGCAAAAGTGCTTATAGCTGACGGCAACACCACCTGAGTCAATCGACTTTCGCCGTCCCAGATGTTTGTAGTCACCTGGTTCCCGGGCGCGAGAGAACTCAGCAGGTTCCCGTCGCCATCGAACGTGTACGTTGTCAGGCCCGCGCTGTTTTGGCTCGTCGCGATCTCATTCGCCGCGTTGTACGCGTAGGTCGACGGAATTCCGTTATCGACCATCAGGGTTCGATTGCCCACACCGTCGTAACTGTACGTGATGTTGTAGGAATTTGACCCGCTGCGCTGCTCGTTTGTCAACTGGTAGGTCGGGTCATAGCTCCAGGTCACCACGGAACCATCCACTTCGATAACCTGCGTCCGATTTCCCACTCGATTGAAAGTATAAGCAAAGCTCGACAGCGTTATCCCGCCCGAGCCGATGTTCGCGAGCACGAGCAACCGATCCGCATTGTCGTAGGTATTCGACACCACCACACCATTACCCAAGACCTGCTGGGTTACGCGGCTGTTTGCGTCATAAGACCAACTCGTAACCTGTCCCTCGGGGTTCGTCAGATTGCTAATCCGGCCATCGGGGTCAAAGACGTACGTGAAGGTTCCCGTCGGCTGGGCCATCGTGGCGCTGTCCCACGGCATCGTAGTTGTATGTGATCGCCAGCCCCACGGGATTAACGACCGAGCTCACACGGCCATCGGGGTCATACGTCGACGTATAAGAGCCGGTCCAATCGTTGAGTACCGTCCTACGGCTATTGGCATCGTAAGTGAACGTCGCCCGGGTGCCGTCATTGTACTGCTGGCCGATCAACCTGCTGGCGGCGTCGTGGACGTAGCTCGTCAAAAGACCACGACCATCGATTCGAAGCACCAGCCTGCTCGCGGCGTCGTATTGATAAGTGATCATGTTACCGAGTGCGTCAGTTGTGCCGGTCTGCCTTCCATCGCCGTCCCACGCGAAGCTCGTGCGATGTCCGCTCGCGTCGATGATCGCAATCCGCTGACCGACAGCGTCGTAGACTTGAGTCGTGGTGAATGCGTTGGCATTGATGGTAGCCAGGGCCCTGCCGTCCGAGTCGTAGGTCGTCGTGGTGACGTTGCCGAGCGCATCGGTAGTCGAGACCTGGCGGCTGTCGGCGTCATACGAAAACGAATTCCGGTTTCCAAGCGGATCCACCGTCGCGATCAGCCTGCTGTCAGAGTCAAAGACGCTGGTAAATATGTTGCCAAGAGGATTGATCCTCGCCACGGCCCTGCTGGCCGCATCAAACACTGTTGTGCTCCTATTGGCCAGGGCATCGACCGTGGCTACGGCCCTGCTCGCCGCGTCGAAAACCGTCGACGTCACAAAGCCGAGCGCATTCGTAGTGCTGATCGGCCTGCTGGCCGCGTCAAATCCAAAGCTCGTGCGGTTCCCGAGCGCGTCCACAGTCGCGGACACACGGCTAGCATTATCATAGACAGTTGTTGTTAGATTGCCGAGTGCATCGATCCTCGCTATAGCGCGGCTTCCAGCATCGTATACCGTCGAGAATGTGTTTCCCAGCGGATCGATGCTCGCCACGCGGCGGTTGGCGTTATCGTATGCACCTGTAGATCTATTCGTTAATGGATCTATGGATGCCACTATTCGGCTCGCCGAGTCAAATACCGTCGTGCTCGTATTGCCGAGCGCGTCGATCGAGGCCACGGGCCTATTTGCTGCGTCAAACACCATCGTCGACAAGAAACCGAGAGCGTTCGTGCTGGTGATCGGCCTGCTCGCCGCGTCAAAGCCCGTGGTCGTTAGGTTACCGAAGGGGTCGACGGTCGCGATCAAGCGAGACGCGTTGTCAAATATACGTGTCGATGTGGTCCCTAATGGATCTGTCGTACTCACCAAGCGGCTGGCTCCGTCGTATCCCATGCTGCTGGTGTTGCCGAGCGGATCCACGGTCGCCACCGGCCGGTTTGCGGCATCGAACACATTTGTGCTCGTAAATCCCAAAGGATTGGTCGAACTCACGGGCCGACTGGCAGTGTCATACCCCAGGGACGAGCGGTTACCCAGCGGATCAACCGAAGCCACCAGCCGATTGCTCTGGTCATATACTATTGAGGATATGTTGCCAAGAGGATCTGTTCGGCTTACCAGCCGACTCCCGGCATCGAATCCGAATGACGTGGTGTTGCCCACTGGGTTCACGGTGGCCACGACTCGCCCAGCCTGGTCATAAACCCGCGAATTCACGTTGCCCAATGGGACCGTGAAACTTACCGGCCTGTTCGCTCCGTCATACCCAATGCTCGTAGTGTTCCCGAGCGGATCGACGCTCGTGCTGGGCCTGCCTCCCCCGTCGTACGTCGTCGACCAGACCGCCCCGAGCGGGTTGGTCATCGCAGTCGGATTGCCAGCATTATCATAAGAATAGGAATTCACGTTACCAAGTGGATCCGTCGACGAAATCCGGCGCTGCAACGAGTCATAGCTCGTGGTCCACACGTTTCCGATCGGGTTCGTGATCGCCGTCGGCAAATTCGCGGCGTTGTACGAAAAAGTGTTGCGATTGGAAAGCGGGTCCACGCTGGCGATGCGTCGGTACTGATTGTCAAAGACTCCAGTCGTCCGGTTCCCGAGCGGATCAACCTGCGCAATCGGGTTGTTGCCCGAATCATAAACGTATGAAGTGGTGTTGCCAAGCCCATCCACCCTGGCGATGAGCTTGCTGGTCGCATCATAGACCGCCGTGCCGATATTGCCCAACGGGTTGGTCGTGCTGATCAAATTCCCGATCGCATCGTAGCCGTAGCTCACGACGTTTCCCAACGGGTCAGTCTGTGCGATCAACCGCCCGCTCAGGTCATAGCTCATCGACCAGGTTGTGCCGCAGCGCATTCGTCACAGAGATCAAACGACTATTCGCATCATATTGATAGGTGGTATTATTTCCAGCCGGATCGATGTAATTGGTCAGCCTATTGACCTGGTCGCTCAGATACGTCGCGACGGCCCCCAGCGGGTTTTGGACGCTCTGGACGATTCCGTTGGCGTTGTAGGTATAGCTAACCGCATTTCCGAGCGAATTGATCAGAGCAATCTGCTGGCCGAGCGCATTATAGACCAGGCTAACCACCTGCCCCAAAGGGTTCTCCACGGATACGAGCTGACCCATGCCGTTGTAAGAATACGACGTCGTGTTTCCCAGCGCATCAGTCGCCGCGCTCCGCAACCCCGACGCGTTCCACGTGAGCGTCGTGGTCTTGCCCATCTGGTCCGTGATCGACGACACCTGCCCGCTACTGTTGTACGCGTAGGTGAATATCCCGCCCTGCGGCTGTGTGATCGATGTAAGGTACGAAATCTTGTTCGTCGCGTTCTGCGCGTAGCTGAAGCTCGTGAGGTTGCCCAGCCCATCGCCGATGCCCAGCAGTTGGCCGTTCGTATTCCAGTTGTAGCTCGTGATGTTCCCCAGCGCGTTCTGTCGCGCCAATCAAGTTGCCGTTCGAATTAAAGCCGACGGTTGTCACATTCCCGAGCGCATTGGTGATGCCTCCTCCTCCGACGCCCACGGCCATGTTGAGCACCGTGGTTTGCGCACCGAGCGGCGAAGTCACGCCAACCTGAGTGGCAGTGTATGAATAGCTCGTCGTATCCCCGAGCGGGTTAATCCATGCAATCATGCGGTGGCTCGAATCGTAAACCATGCTCGAGAGGCACAGCTCCGGGCTGAGCAACTGCACCAGGTTGCCCGAGCTATTGACCGTGATCGTCGACAGCCTGCCAAACGGGTCTTGAACGCTGCTGATCTTGCCTGAAGTTGCGTTGTACGAAAACGTCGTCAACCGCCCGATCGGATCCTTGACGAAGCTAACACGTCCACTCCCGTCATACGTCACCGTCCAGCGAGCGCCTGCGGGATTCTGAATATACTGCAACGACAGCCCGCCGCCCGACGAGCTGTATTGATAGAGGGTTCCATCCGGTTGCGTTTCGGTCGCGGTGCTCGCGGTCATCGGCGTTTGCAGCGAGTTCATTGTGTTGGATGAAGGGGCATTGAAGCCCCCAAGCTGGGTCCGACCATAGGTAAATGACTGGCCGCTGCCGGTGACGACGGTCAATGTGTGCGTTGCCACCTGAACCTGGCACTTGAACGTGTGAAACCAGCCCGTGCCCAGTTCGTTGACGGTGCCCGTGTTCAAGCTGCAGTAGGAAAACACCGGCCTGATGTAAAACAGATCCCCCGCCGGAGGCGAAATCTGCATCGCGACACTGGGGTTGGCCGGATTAATCACGCACGACCCGCCCAGCGAATTGCACCCGCCCACCGCGAACGTGAGCGGCGGCAAAGCTCCGCTGCGGCCAATGCCCGGCATGCTCGCCGCACGCTGAAGCGCAGCCTGGCCGCCGCCGAACGGTGTCATCACGATCGGGGGCGTGAGACCTCCCTGGCCGCCACCACCGGCGCCCTGGTTGATCGGCGGCCAGTACGTCCCGCCCCCCGGGGGTCCGCCCGTTCCGGCACCGGTGCCGATGCCCGCAGGCGAACAAGTCCCGCAGCTTCCGCTGGCCGAAGTGGTGCCCGTTCCGCCGGGGCCCGTTCCCGTGACAGTTCCCCCGCCTGATCCACCCGATTTCCCGATCGGGCCAATCGGCTGTCGACAGCAGCCAGGAAGTGAGCCACTTTCGCAGCCAGAATTGAGCCACCGCGGTTGTTGCCGGACGAACCGCGAGTAGCGCGCTGATTAGTGACACCTATGCCGGTGTTCGATGTCAACATCCAACGAGAATTGCAGCGTCGTCGATGTTATCGATCGCATTGGTTGATTCAAATCGGCCTTCACCCTTGGCCTGAGGCTGATTTGAATCAACCAATGCGATCCGACAGCGGAAGATTCGAACGCAGAGGATCATCGTCGTGGATGTCGAAGCTAATTGTCGCCCATCAATAAAGCCCGAGAACGCTCCGCCAGCGTTCCCTGGGCAAACGCACTCGTCGCTTTTCCGGGACGATTTGACCGCGCTGGCGAGTCGCGGCTTGTTTTATATGTACAGATATAATACTTCTTGAATGACAGAATCTGACAAAGCTGAGAGAGCCACTCTGCGATTTTGAATGTTAGGCTCGGGGTCGGCAACCCAGTTTTCACCGTCGTTGCCGGCCGGCAACTCCGGTTGGCATACGCCGACTTCCTAGAGACCAACGCAAAGTGATTCTAGAACCTCGCAAGGTGTCGTCAAGAATATTCCGGAGAAAACGCCGAAAAAACGAATCGATAGAGCCACTCACCGCGATCAACTGATCGCAGAGTGGCTCAAGTGGCGCTGCGATAATGGCTCACTCTCTGGTTGCTGCTGACAATCGGCCCGTCCATCGGCGACCAAATGGTGCCACCCACGCCGCCGCCCGGGCCACCGTTACCCCTCAGGGTCCAACTCGGCCCGCTTCCAACCGGACTATTGCCGCCACCACCGCCCGGCAAGCCACCGCCGCCACCCGGACCCCCTCCGCAGCCGCAACCGGCGCCTCCCTGATCGATCGGTCCCGGCATCGGCGCGGGGCCGATCGGACCATTCATCGGCTGCATCTGGATATTCAGCGATCCCCCCATCCGGGGTGAAACACCCCCTCCACCCGGTCCGCCGTACGGCGTGAGCTGCGGAATCGCCCCGCCGCGCCCCGCCGTTCCGCCCCCTCCGCCCCCTCCCGTACCACCAGTACCGCCTCCCGTGGTGCCGCCGCCGGCAGTAGTGCCGCCGCCACAGCCGCAATCTCCCGCGCCGGCAGTTCCTCCGCCTGCCGTGCAGCCCGAACCCTCGTTCGACCCGCACGACGAAGCCTGCGAACACTGCGCCAAGAGCGTAACCGGCGCACTTCCATTGCCCCCAACCTCGCCGGTATTGCCCAGCGCCGGCGGAGTCGGCTTGGTATTATCAGGCGTGAACACATTGGCCATGGCTCAACCTCACTCTTGATTAAAGAGCCGACCTCTTACGTTTGTCGTTGGTCGGTCGAAAAAAATTCGTCCTGCATGATTTCCTGAACAATCTGCTCGGCCCGTTCCATTCCCACAAACCGGGCGACCTCCACCTTGAACGCGTTTGAGGTCATCGACCGCCGCCGCTCCGGCCGGATTGGCGGAAGATTATTCCACAGTCCGGTCGTCCCTGCGATGCCGGTCCTACCGTCCCGCGTATCGGTGAATGTGATTCCCCCGCTCTTGGTCCGGTTGACGCGAAACCAAACGGACTTGCACTTCGGCCGGAAAACCTCGACGAATAGCGACCACACTCGAACGGTCTTGAAGAACTTCACCACCGTGAAGGGGCTGTACATAAATCCGGGCCGGCCAGGAATTCCGTCCCTTTCCAGCTCGGCAGCGGCCTCTTCCGCCTCTTCCCCGCGAAGCTCGACCTCCACATCGCGTTCGCTCAACCGCACCCGGGCCTGCCAAGCGGGCATCGCGTTTACGCGTTCGGTCGTCATCGCCCACCACCTTATACTACTATATATAGTAGCATTTTAGCGCGCGGAATCTTGGTCACCCGTAACTTCGTTCGTCTCGCGGCATAGCAAACTGAAACAACGAAACCCCCTCGCCCAAGCTGCCGCGCCAGCAACCCGGCGATCACCGCGTTTCGCTCAAAAAACCGCGACCGGAACCTGCAACGGCCCCCGCGGCAAACCCCGACTTCCATGCGAAGCCAGCCGCATCCCCGGCGCGGCTCCCCGCGCCACATTCAAAGACATCCAAACTCTTATACAATTGCCATTCTAAGCTTCTAATCAGCGATCTTACATTACAAGATGACTTTGTCAATGGCCTACCAGGCCGACCGCACCGAATTTCAAAATTCTTCCTTTTTGGAGGTTTTCCATGCGTTTTGAGTGAAAGAATTCTGACCATTGAGGGCAGGGCCTTCGACAAATGGGTTGTCTGGCGAAGATGTGACGCGGCGATCCGCACAGGCTGCGTTCGCCTTTGCTGCCGCTCCCGCCGCGCGCTACGCGATGTCGGCCGTTTCCACTCTTCAAGACCGTCCTTCGACTCGAGCCCCGCTACATTAAGATGATCGCCCCGCGCATCCTACCCATGTCCTGACTGCGCTGGTCTTCATCCATCAGCACTCTTCCCTCTCCCGTCATCCCTCCTCAGTCTCAAACTCGTCGAGCGAGATCGCCCGCCGGCCCGGTGTCCCCCGCGGAGTTCCCGTCTTGGGCGGCTCGCCCTGCCCCGGTGTGCGCGGGGCTTGTGGGACCAGCTCGTCGATCGAGACGTCCCAGGTCACGTGGCCGATGGCGATCTTCGCGGTCTTCTTGCGCTGGTCCAGCTTGATGATCCGCCCGGGACGGTCATAACCCAAGCGCGGTACCACGACCTGGTCGCCGATCTGAAGCAAGGCCCGCGCGTCGGCGAGGCTGACGGTTCGCTGCGCCTCCTCGTGCAACTGGGCCAGACGCTGTGACAGGGCTTCGCGAGTGCGCTCAGCGTCGGCCTGCGCGTCGAGGGCGGCCTGTCGGGCCGTAGCGGCTTCCTTGCGCAGCTTCTCCAGAGCTTCCCAGTCGGCCGCTCCGCGGCTCTGGCGGTCGGCGAGATACGACTCAGCCCGCTCGACCACGGCAGTAGGCAGCTTCAACTGTCGCGCGATCTTCAGCGCTTTTGATTGGCCGACGTCGCCAACATGCAGGCGATACCTGGGCTCGAGCGTCTCGTCGTCGAACTCGACGGCGGCGTTTTCGGCGTCTGGGTTCGAAAAGGCGTACGTCTTCAGATCGCCGATATGGGTCGTCACAATCGATCGACAGCCGATGCGACAAAGCTCGTCGAGGATCGCCCGGCCCAGGGCAGCGCCGTCGGTTGGGTCTGTGCCGGCCCCCAGCTCGTCCAGCAGTACCAGCGATTCCCAGGTCGCTTTTCTCAGGATCTCGCTGATCCTCCGCACGTGGGATGAGAACGTCGAGAGCGATTGTTCCAGGCTCTGTTCGTCGCCGATGTCGGCGAGCACGTCGTCGAAGATCGGGAACTGCGAGCCCTCGCCCGCGGGTACGTGCAAGCCGGATTGGGCCATCAGGGCGAGGATGCCGACCGTCTTCAAGGCCACGGTCTTACCGCCGGTGTTGGGCCCGGTCACGACCAGGATTCGAAACCGGACGCCGAGACTCAGGTCGATGGGCACCACTGCTTTCACGGGTGCGGGCTCGGTGGAGGGCGATGCTACGCTCTCGAGCGAGGGTGCGGCGGATGAGCCAGGAGGAGTGCACTGGTCCGCATCCTCGGGCGGCCCCGGGACCGGGGCCGGGACTGGCTCGACCGGGAGCGGCTTTGTCACGGCGGGGTCGCCGCGAAAGAAGGCCTCGAGCAACGGGTGCCTGGCGCCGCGCAGGACGAGCCGGGCTTCCTGGTTGAACTGGGGAGGCGACATCTTGTAGTCGAGGCTCAGGCGTCCTCGCGCGAAGATCAGGTCGAGATCGGCCATGGTTTCGAGCGTGGCCAGGAGCGATTCCGAAACCTGAGCAACCAGCGCGCTGAGCCACCGCAAGATGCGGCGAACCTCTTTCGACTCTCGCGCGGAGGAACGAAAGCTGGGCCGACTGCTCGCCCACGGCGGCGGGCTCGATGTAGACGGTCTCAATGGTCGAGCTGGTGCGGAGGACCGATCCCTGAATTTCACCTCGCTTGTCCTTGGCAACCGGAAGCACGTAATGATCGCCCACGGTCGAGTAATTGGGAAAGCGGAGAATCCGTTTGATTTCGGGTGAGCGGAGCAGCTTGCGAAGTGTCTCCTGAATTCGCTCCTTCAGGCGGCCGATCTCGCGCCTGAGGGCAGAGAGCCGGCGGCTTGCGGTGTCGAGGACCGTGCCGCGACTATCGAGGCACCCCTCGATCGCGGTGGCGACACCGGAGAACTCTCCCACTTGCGCGCGAAGTCCCCCGAGCCGGGGAAACTGACCGCCGGCGTTGGCGAGCCAGCGGTCGAGATTGCCGATTGCGCGGAGAGTTTCGACGGTCTCGGCCAGCGCTTCGGGCTCGAGGACGCTTCCTACATGAGCCCGCGCCACATGATGGCGAATGTCATGCAGCCCGCCGAACGGGGGACGCAAGCCAGCGGCGAGTGCTTCGGCCATCTCGGTGGTGAGTGCCTGGGCGTTGTGAATCTCGCCGGGATCGCGGCTGGGCTCTATCGACGCCGCCCTGGCCTTGCCCAGGGAGCAAGCAGCGCGGGCCGAGACGAGCGATTTGACCTTGTCGAAGTCGAGCAGCTCGAGCGTGTGGGAGTCCATCTTCGAGCTCAGTTCGGACCGATGGCGGCCCTGGCCGCGGCCTGCTTCGCGACGTCCGAGCCCCGCGGATCAGCGGCCGGGTCAGTTTTCGGAAGGATCGCTTGCAGCTCGCGTCTCCACTCAGCCGGATCGATTCCGTAGTCTTTCCCGATTATCATGCGCAGAGATTGCAGGCACTGATATCGGATTGCCGGGTCGTCGTGGTCCATGCCGTCGATCAGGATTTGCAGGATGCGCGGCTCGCGGGATTTCAGGCTGCCTATCGACTCGATGGCCGCGATGCGGCAGTCTTCAAGTCGATCGATCGTCATGATCCTGGCGAGGGTGGTCGCATCTTCGGCAGACCCAACCTTACCCAGGGCACGACAGGCCTCGACGCGGATCACCGCGTTGTCGGTGTCGGCGATTCCGCGCAGGATGGCTTCGCGTGCCCGACGATCACCGATGTTTCCGAGGCTACGAGTGATGGCTGCCCGGATCGCGACCGGCTCTCGACCCTCGTCGAGCTTGGCGATCATGATCTTCACGGCCTCATCCTTCTGAGCCTGGTCTTCGTAAATCGACGGCGCCCCGAGCTTGGCGTATGCAATGTATCGAATGTTGGGGTCGGGGTTCTCTCGCGCCTGGCGGATGAAGCTTTTGTATGTTGTGCCGATATACGGAGTGCACGCCCCACTGTGCGCAAGGGTGAAGCTCGCCACGATGAGAGCGACTCGTAGCCCTCGCGATCTGGAGACCGACACGCCATCCATGACGGACCGCCTCGCGCTCTGAGAGAAAAAACGGACCGCCCGCGGCACGTCCGCAACCGGGTGACCGAGGGATCGAAGACGCTGCGCCTTGCAGCCAAACGGCACGAAACCGGCGATCGTGCGCAGCAGCGATGAAGTGTGGGCAAAGGAAGCGAGCCGGATGATAACGAGAAGACCGGAATCCGCCAAGAGCAGGTGAAGCGTTCGAGTGCGGAGATAACGGCAGCCCACCAAGGCGACATCAAAGTCTCCTGGGACAAGCCTCGGGCGGACCATGCTTGTTCGAGACGGAGTGTGTGAAGGGCTGGAATGAAATGTCGTTGGTCACCGATACTTCCATGAACTCTCTAGCTCGTGAAAAGAATCCCTTCGAGCAGAACGAGCTCTAAGGGAGGGCAAAAGGAGACAAGCATCCGCGCCTGACGGCCCTCCAAGCAAGCCTCCTTTTGCCCGGACCCTCGGCCTCGCTTCGATCCATCAGAGAGGAACCGGGCGTTCCGGGCCTAGGCCCATGAGCCACTGTTCAAATAGCGGAAGCCCTGTAACCCCGGCCGTTACTCATCACGGCCAAGAGCAAGACGCTGCCGCCTTAGATCAGAGGTCAGAGCCTCACCGGAAAAAAACCGGTTGCTTCCTTTCTTGACTCGTTACCGAAACCTCTCGAGGCACTTCTTTGATCTGGGGCGCCGGAACAAACTTCGCGGCGCCTGCATTCAGTGAATGCTCACCAGTGACTGGCGAGCGTTCACTTACCCTTCTTCGGAGCGGCCTTCTTGGGAGCGGCCTTCTTCGGCGCAGCTTTGCTGCTCTTCTTGGTCTCAGCTTTCTTCACAGCCATCGCTGTCTCCTCATTGCAAGACATACTTGTTTGAACCCGACCGGCATCAATCGACCGGTCCCTGCGCCAATTCATACCAAATCTTTCAACATTTGGAAGACGAACTTTCCAAGAAATGGTCTTTTTTTTTGAAGATCAGATAGAATCCGATGAGCGTTCGCTCATGACTTCGACAGTCACTGTAGATTGCATGTATTTAGAATCAGTATATCCGTGAATTGGCAATAGATTGTGTATCCAAGCAGAGACCCTTTTTTTCAAGGGTCTCTGCGATGTAGGCATCATGATGCGAGGGCGCTTTCCGCGCGGCTGCGGATTCTTGAAGCGAGTGCGAGCTGCCCGAGCGTCTCGACCAAAAGAATTTGGAAAAAAAATTTGGAAATCGTGGCCGGCGCGGACGGGTTGAGGAATTCGCGCGTTGCTCCGACCGGTGAGCGAGCGAACTAGTCGCGCCACAGCCGGCTCTGCGCGCGCCGTGCGCCTCATCAATTGCGCGACGCACGCCGCGCGATTGCCGCGCACGAGACGCGGCGATCGGCGAGACTCGACTTGCAAGGCACATCCCGTTACGACAGAATCTCTGAACAAAGTAACAGAGCATCATTCCTACGCGCTCGTGAAAGGGCGGTTGCTTTCGTGCTCACGAGAATTCGCGGCATTCTGCAGTCGGTCTCGAATGAGGTCGCCACGCTGGTCGTCGAACCGTTCGAGATTGAGGTCTTCGTCAGCGAGCACACGCGGCGCTCGATTCAGACCAAGCTGGGCGAATCGATCTCGTTCCACACCATCATGTATATCGAAGGGGGCTCGATGGTGAGCCGGCTCGTGCCGCGAGTGGTTGGTTTCCTGTCGCCGATCGACCGTGAGTTCTTCGATATTTTCTGTTCGGTTGACGGCGTCGGCGTGCGGAAGGCGCTGCGGGCGATGGTACGGCCCGTCCGCGAAATCGCCCGCACGATCGAAGAACAAGACGTCAAACAGCTCGCGACGTTCCCCGGCATCGGCGAAGCCACCGCCGAGCGAATCGTCGCCAAGCTGCGGCGTAAAGTCGGCAAGTTTGCCTTGATCTTGAGCGGGCAGCCCGGTGACGGCGCAGGCTCCGCCGAGGCCAACGGCGCACCGGAAAGCGCCGGGGCCGACGTGATTCGCGACACTTACGCCGCTCTTCTTTCCGTGGGACATTCCGACACCCAGGCGCGCGAAGCGATCGACAGGGTGCTGTCCACCAAAAAGAAATTCAAGTCAGCCGCCGATATGATAGAAGCGATCTATCTGCAAAGTCGATAGCAAACGCTCGCTGGAGATTCTCGCTCGAGGCGAGGTGCAATCGACCGACTCGCATGCCCGAGACGGAGGAGGACCGACAATGCGCAAGCCGACGATTCAAGGGGCGCCGCGAGACGACGAGCCGGCTCCTCACAAACCCGAGGAGCAGCGTAAAGCCGATCCGATCGAGGAGAAGCTTCGCCCGCAGAGGCTCTCGGAAGTGATCGGACAGCGCGCCGTCGCCGAGCGGCTCGAGATCAGTCTGGCAGCCGCGCGGAAGCGAGGCGAGCCGCTGCCTCATATCCTCTTCGACGGCCCTCCCGGCCTGGGCAAGACCACGTTCGCGACGGTGTTGCATAACGAACTGGGCGTCGAGCTCAACATCACGAGCGGTGCGGCGCTCGACAAGAAGATGGACGTCATGCCGTTTCTCACCAACGCGGCCGAGGGCTCGATCCTGTTCATCGACGAGATCCATCGCCTTCCCCGCGCCGTCGAGGAATTCATCTACCCAGTGATGGAAGACTTCAGGGTCGACGTCGTTCTGGGGGAAGGGATGTCGGCGCGCACCATCAGCCTCCCCCTCAAGAAGTTCACGATCATCGGGGCAACCACCCGCAGCGGCATGCTTTCGGGGCCGCTCCGGGAACGCTTCGGCATGCACGAGCACCTCGAGTTCTACGACGTCGAGGACCTCACCCGGATCATCACGATCAACGCCGCCAAGCTCCGCTCGAGTATCTCCCCGGATGCCGCACGCGAGCTGGCCGCGCGCAGCCGGGGCACTCCCCGCATCGCCAACGCCCGGTTGCGCTGGGTGCGTGACTACGCGCTGGCCCGTGCTGACGGATCGATTGATCTGGCGGTTGCTCGCGATGCGCTCGCGATGCAGGAAATCGACGCCGAGGGGCTCGACAAACAAGACCGGCGCTACCTCGAAACTCTTGTGCGAGTCTTTGCGGGAGGGCCGACTGGCGTCGAGGCCCTGGCCGCCACCATGAACGTCGCCGTCGACACGCTGAGAGATGAGGTCGAGCCATACCTGCTGCGCCGCGAGTTCTTGGTGCGGTCTCCCCGCGGCCGACAGGTCACCGTGGCGGCCTACGCACACCTGAACCTGCCCGTCCCCCCGCCAGAGCCGGACGACCTGCCGATGTTCGATTCCCAGCGGCGGCTGTTTGATTGAACTGCCGGAACTAGAGCTCGGAAAGTGGACGACAGGCTCGCATCAGGCGGTCGCGCACGGCCCGCCATTCGGGCAGGTCGGGCGGAAGGACCACAACGATCGCGGCCCTGGCGAGCGCATCGCACCGGTGCAACACGTCGTAAAGCGCTTTCGTCGCGCTTTCGGGAGTGTCCAGAACGAATTCGGCCGATCCTGCAAGAACACGGGTGCTTGAGTGTTCGCCGATCACGATCAGCGCGAGTGCCTCGAGATTAGCCAAACCCCCGAGCTCATCGAGGGAGCCGGCGTGATATGCCGGCGTTCGCGGGGCGTAATGGACGGCCATCTGTCCGGGGCTCATCGGCAGTGCCGCATGTTCGCGCGGGGCGTGGTCGAGCACCGACCGGCCCGCGAGCGCCTGCTCAAGCTCAGCCCGCGTGATCGGGCCGGGGCGAAGAATCCGCGGAGAGAGGCCGGTCAAGTCGAGGACGGTCGACTCGAGCCCGACGGTCGTCGGCCCGCTGTCGAGTACGAGGTCAATCCGGTTTCCAAGATCGGCCAGCACGTGCTCCGCCCGCGTGGCCGAGATCCTGTTCGACGCATTCGCGCTCGGAGCCGCGATCGGCCGGCCTACACGCTCGATCAAGCCGCGAGCGACGGCACCGTGGGGAGACCGCAATGCGACCGTCGTGAGGCCGGCCGTCACCACGTCGGGGATGAGGGCGTGGCGAGGGAGCACGAGCGTGAGCGGGCCGGGCCAGAAGCGCTCGGCGAGCCGCTGGGCATCCGCCGGCCAATCTGTGGTGCACACACGCGCTTCCGGAATACCGGCGACGTGCACGATGAGCGGGTTGACGGCCGGCCGGCCCTTCACGGCGAAGATTTGCGCGACCGCAGCCGGATCTGTGGCGATTGCCCCCAGGCCGTAGACGGTCTCGGTGGCGAAGGCGACCAGCCCGCCGCCGGTCAAGACTTGAGCGGCCAGGTCGAGCGCGGCGGGATCGGGATGCATCGGGTCGACTGCGATCACGCGCGTTTCCGGCAGGCGTGGCACGTGAAATCAGCCCTTGGTTCCAGCGTGGCGATCGCGCACCCCTGTTTGCTTGTCCTTCTGTCGCAACCTTTCCGCATATTCGAGCCGGATCGACTCGTAGAGCGCGGGAAGCTGATCGTACAACCGCCGCAGGGGGCGCGGGGCGTGGCGAGCGCGGGCGTAAGCGGTCAGCAGCGGCAGAGCGATGGTCGAGTCGGTGTAGCAGGTCACCGAGTCGGGTAATGAGTCCGGGTCGACCTTGCCCCAGGTCATCGCCTCGCTCGCGGTGGCACCTGAGAGGCCGCCGGTATCCGGCCGCGCGTCGGTCACCTGAAGAAAATAGTCGTGCCCACTCTCCGAGAGCCCCAGCACTTCCTGGATCTGCGGCTCGGTCTGGAGGATGAAATTCTTGGGGCTGCCCCCACCCAGGATGAGCACGGCCGACTTGCCTCCATGCTGCTTGGCGCCGTATACGATGGCGGCCGTTTCGTTGACATCGCGAAGCGTATCGATCTGGAGCTTACCGCCATGCAGGCTCGAGGCTGCCAGGTTCATGCCGATCGAGCTGTCACCGGGGCTGGAAGTGTAGATCGGAACGCCGGCCTCGTAGGCCGCGGCCAGCAGACTCCGAGAGGGCCGTCCCAGTTTCTGGTCACGGCCGTGAAGGTATCGCCCAACCTGGTGATGGAACAGCGCGGTGCCCATGGGCCGGGCGAAGGCCTCGTCACGAATCAGCTCGCGATAGAAGGAGTCGGTATCGAGCAGGGTCTTGTAGTCGAAGACGATGTCGTAGATGCGGATGACGTCGTTCTGGCGCAAGGCCAGATCGTCCAGGTTCGGACGGCTCTGGTGCAAAGGCAGGTCGAGGGCGAAGTGGGTGTCGTGGTAGAGGTTGGCCCCGGTCGAGACGATCCAGTCGACGAATCCGCAGTGGATGAGCGGGATGAGGCAGCTCATCCCGAGTCCGGCCGGCGTGAGCGCACCTGAGAGCGTCAAGCCGACGGTGCAGTCCGGCTCGAGGAACTTGCGGGTGAAGACAGTGCAGAGCTCGCGGAGCCTGCCCGCGTTATAAGCCGAGAACGCGTGGTCGATCAGATCCGCGACCGTGTCGCTTCCGCTCACTTCGCGCGGAGCGATACGGTGCAAGCTGATGCTCTCGAGGTAGCCCATGATCGCTCGTTCTCGACGATTACTCGTCGTGCGGGTTTTTCGGTCTCAAGCGAGAAGGATCGCGGCGGCCACGACCGTGGACCAAAGACCGTCTTTGTGGCCTACCGCCGTTTGGGTGACCTCCTTCGTCTTGTAAAAGACGTCGGCGATCTTCCAGATCTCGCGCTTTTCATCCCAGGAGCTGTCGGGGTTGAATTCGACTCCCAAGACGGTCGCGAGCATCTCGGCGGCGAGGTCTTCGGCGTAGTCGGCGGCGGCCTTGGCCGTCTGGCCGTAGGCGTGATGTTCCGACAAGTAGCCGAACAAGGTGCGATCCCGCGGAATCGCCACGCCCACGCTGGCGGCAACCAGGCGATTGGGCTCGGCGGTGGCGTTCTCGCTCATGACGACGTGCACGATTTGACCGGGCTGAAGCTGTTTGAGCCCTTCGTCGATCGAGATCTCCTTGCAATTGGGCGGGAAGATGCTCGAAACGCGAACGAGGTTGTAACAAGCGATACGAGCGTCGCGAAGAGCCATCTCGAAGCTCGAGAGCTTTTCGCGATGAGTGCCCACACCCTTGGTGAAGAACAGTTTTGTGGGTACGTACATCTTTGGCGTGCCACCTCCCGCACCGGCCGAAGTAGACGATCGTGCCGGAACAAACCCTCTAATCGGATTTAACCCAGCGGCACCCCCGCGCACCGCCCACCTGACAGGTAGAATTATTATGGGATTCGCGCCTGCGGTTCAAGGGCATCTACGACCTGGAACAACTCTCACCATGCCGACTGCCTCCCGGATGGCGCCTGCGCGTCGCGGATTTATTCACCATCTTCTCACAAAAACTCGCGTTCGAGCCGGTGCTCTCGAGACGGTGCCTGGCACTAACGGCGTCTCATATAATTTCCTGCGGGACGAACGGGCCCCGAGCGTTTGCTGGTGCGTGCGAGAAGGTGGCCAAGGGGCGATCGCTGGCCCTTGGGAGCACATTGGCCGCACCTGAACCAGATGCCGAATCAACCGCCGATTGACCTGGCGCAGTTGTGCATTCGTGAACACCGCGCGCCATGTTTCCGAAGGGAGTAGACCGGGCAGCAGGCAATTCACAGCCACCACATAGGGGCGAACCTTGAGAGAGCGCAGCGACATAGCAATAATGCACGCATGTGTGCTGTCAGCGCCGAGCATGGTTGATCTTAGCCATGTGGATCAGCGTCTCGAAGCGCCCCCATATATAAGGAATGGAAACGACCGGACCGCGAGTCATGAGCGTGAACAGGCGGTCAACAGGCATGGCTCCGGCGACGAAGCGATGTGTATGCAATATCACAATGATCATTCGCACTGAAGCGTGGCAATCGTGGATGGAGGACCTTTTCGGCGGCCAGGAGCGGCCGGATCACGTCAGGCATATAATCGTGCCGTGATCGCAACAATTCGCCCGCGGCCGATCGACTGTGACGCTTGAGCTCGGACATTACGGGTGTTGATAAATGGATGAGAAAGGCGATTGGGACCTCGCGAAGCAGGGCCAGATCCTTATTGAGCTAAAGGACCCTGACCGGCTGGACGAAGCCGAGGATCATTTTCGCCGCGCCTTGGCTGTGGCGCCAGGGTCGGCGACTTTGCTCACGCAGCTTGGCCGCGTTTTCGGCGCACAGGGCCGGTTCAACGAGGCGCTCGCGTGCTTCAAGCAAGCGATCGGCCAGGCTCCGCGTGAAGTCTCCATCCGGCTTTCGCTCGCTGAGCTGCTTTCCGGGTGCGGGCGTTTCGACGAGGCGGCGCGTGTGCTTGCGGACGCCGAATCGCTCGATTCCAAAGATGCGCGGCTGCATTCCCAACTGGGCAAGTTGGCGATTTCTCGGGGACGTTTCGCAGAGGCAGCCGAGCATTTCCGGGCGGCACTGGCACTCGATTCCACGCTGGATGAAGCACGCTGTGGACTCGGTCGTGCCCTGGAAGGGCAAGGGCGATTCGACGAAGCGGAGAAATGTTTGCGCGACGCGTTGGGCTCAAACCCGAGCCTCACCGAGGCGTTGATCGCCCTGGCCGAGCTGCAAGCTGACCGCGGCGATTTTGAAGAATCGTGCCGGTCCGCGCGGCGAGCTCTGGCTCTGTGCCCCAATCTGGCAGAGGCGTACTGGCGGCTGGCGATGAATCTCAAGGGCGCGCTTCCCGACTCCGACATTCGTGCGATCGAGCGCCTGCGCAATCACAAGTATGTGTCTCACGGTCTGCGTGCCGGGCTTGGCTTCGCACTCGGGGGGGTGTTCGATGCTCGGGGCCTGTACGCCCAGGCAGCCGAGCACTTCGCGGCGGCGAACGCCGTGAAGGCTGCTGTGAAGCTCGCGAAAGGGCAGTCGTTCGATCCCGACCAGTACTCAGTTTCGATCGACCGCATCATCAACACGTTCACCCCTGCGCTGCTGGCCCGCGCCCGAGGCTGGGGTGATCCCGATCCGCGGCCGGTGTTCGTGGTCGGTCTGCCGCGCTCGGGCACAACTCTGGTGGAGCAGATTCTGGCCTCGCATTCGCAAATCTTCGGGGCCGGCGAGCTGCGCGACGCGCTCAATCTGTTCAACACGCTGCCGGAACTCACCGCCCGGCCGGGCATCGATGCATTCGAAGCCGCGAGCACCCTCGGCCCAGATTCGGCCCGTGCGGTGGCTCGCCGGTATATCGCCGCTTTGGATCGGCTCGCGCCGTCCACGGCGCAGCGAGTTGTCGACAAAATGCCCGATAACTTTCTCATGCTTGGGCTGATTGCCTTGCTGTGGAGAGACGCACGGGTGATCGTCTGCCGCCGAGACCTGCGAGATATCGCCCTCTCCTGCTGGCAGACTCCGTTTGGCACGAACCCCTGGACCAATCAATGGGAGCACATCGCGAGGCGACTTGCGGATCACCAGCGGTTGCTTGCGCACTGGAAACTGGCCAAGCCGGTTGCCTGGCTCGATGTTGCTTATGAAGAGCTAGTCCGGGACGTGGAAGGCCATGGTCGCCGCATGATCGCGTTTCTGGGCCTCGAGTGGGAGCAGGGTTGTCTGGAGTTCCACAAGACTCAGCGCGTCGTCCGGACAGCCAGCCAGGTTCAGGTACGCGAGCCGATTCATACCCATTCGGTCGGGCGGTGGCAACGGTACGAGTCGACGCTTCAGCCTCTGATTGAGGCGTTGAAGCGATACGGAGTCGACGTGGATGAAGCGGCAAGCGCGTACAATTTTCCCTTGCGAAATCACGGCCCGTCGTCATAATCGCGCCCCATTTCACTAAAAGCGAGCAGCGTCTATCAGGCGGTGGAGAAGCCAAGCATGTCCAGACATAAGATGCTGGGATATCTCGCTTTATGCTGTTTTCTGACATCATGCGGCTGTGGCACGATTGCAAATATCGAGGGCCGGCGACTCCCAGCGCCTAGCCCAGCGGGGCAAGAGGTCTCGAAGCCATTCGGAGGAGTGCGCAGGGATATTGAATGGGTGAAGTCGCTCGATTCTCCCGGCAACCTGGCTTACGTGGCCGATCTGCCGCTTTCTCTGGTTGGTGATCTCGTGACCTTGCCCAAGACCGTTATCGGGATGCAGTCCGACAGCCTGCTCCAAGGCTCCGACCCGGTGCAAGGCGCGCCTCAGTACGGGATGCAGACCGGGCCGGTGTCCACGCCTTAGGCTCACGCCTCCCGGTCATCCCGAGTCGCAAGGCGGGCCTAGCCCCGCTATGACGCCGCCATGACCGCCAGCCGTCGCTTTTCTGGAAACCTCTGGCAGCGAAAGCCCCCTGCTTGGATGACCCAAGAAACGAGGATGACGGGGCTCGAACCCGCAACCTCCGGCGTGACAGGCCGGTGCTCTAACCAATTGAGCTACATCCCCAAACTCTGACTGGCGACTACTTGCGGCGAAACCGGGTGTGTCAGAGATTCCGGGAATTGCATTGTTCTTCGGACCGAGTAGCTAGACTTCTCTGACAAGTCTGACCGCCCAGGGAATTGATTTTATCGGCCGCCGTCGTTCGCATCAAGCGTGCGGACTCGCAGAGCGTCATCACGCCTCGCCGTCGAGCCGCTTGATTTCCTCCCGAATGAACGCAAGTACCCGGCTCTTGGCCTTGTGCACGGCCGCGACGTTCATCCCGAGCGACTCGGCCACCTCGTCCCCCGGCCGATTCTCGCACGCCGTCAGGCGGAACGCTTCCCACGTTTGCGGCTCGACCCGGGCGCGCACGTGCTCACACGCCTGGCTCACCATCACGCGCGTGAACTCTTCGTTCAAGAACTCCAGGAGTTCGTCGTGCGCGCACACGCTGTCGAGCGCCGCCAGACCAATTTCGTCGCTGCTACCGGCGCTCGGCCGCTGGTTTCGATGGGCGAAGAAGTCAGACAGCGCATGCTCGGTCACCAGCCGCAGCCAGCCGCGGAACGACCGGGATGGGTCATAGACGAACGTCCGCAGCGCTCGGGATAGCCGCAGCAGCACGTCCTGCGTCACATCGTCGGCGTCGGCCGCTTGCAAGCCGCGCTTGCGGCACCAGCCCTGGATCTTCGGCCCGTAATACTCGACGAACGCTCCCCAGGCCCCCTCGTCGACCGGGTTCTTGCCAACGCGCCCAGGAGCGACACATTGGTGTGTTCCGACGGTGGACGTCCCATCAGTACCTCGAACGGGCCGAGATCAGCATTGCCGGCCATTTTCTGCGATGCCGATTCCATTAGCAATTGTTAGCAGGAACTTCGCTCAAAAAATCCGGCGGGTCGAGTCAGGAATGGCCCGACGGGCCGGTCTCCATCGCCGGAGGCAAGACCGCGGGCCACAGATTCCCCTTGGTGTGAACCGGGCGGCTGACCGACATTTCCTGGGCCCCGGGGAGCAAGCGACAAACAGCGGACGGCCCTCCCTCGGCCGGCGCGAGATCCGAATAAGCGACTATTTTGTGCGACGCCAAGGCCGCTATCAATTGTTAGCAAGAAATTCGCTCAAAAAAACACCCGGTTCGAGTCAGGTATGGCCTGAAAGCGCTGGTATTAAGTAATGGAGCGACGCAGCTCGCGCAGGTCGTTCAGCTTGGCGGGACTGCCACTGGGCACATTGGGGCCGCGCCCCTGGTTCAAGGCCGCCCGCATTTGGATTGAGCCTTACTTCTATGAGGAGGTCCGCAACATGACGAGCCAGAACGCGATCGGGAAAGACATCAATGCCCAGGACACACCTCTGGACGATTCCGCGCTGGCGGTCTCCAAACCGTCTGAGGGCAAGCGGGAATTGACCGACGATGAGACCGCGGCGGTCGTCGGGGGCACGCCGCCCGCGGGCATGCCCGCCACGATCATGGTCAACGGCGGGTGCATGACCGGCGGCGGCGGGGGCTCGACCGTCCCCAGCTCCATTATGAAATTGCCCTGACCCCACCCTGCCCCGCCCCGGAGAAGCGAGCGATGAGCTCGACCGTCCACGAGATCTCTCCTACGGCGGCGGGGCGGGACACGGACCGGAGAAAAATCCGGATGGCCGCGATTCGGAAATTCGCTCAAAAAAACTCGGGGACCGAGTCAGGTATGACCCGATGGGCGGGTATAAGATTATGGAGCGATGCAGCTCGTGCTGGTTGTTCATCTGACCGGGAATGGCTTCGAGCACAGTCGAGTCGCGTGCTCACGGTCGCCGAGATTTGGATCGAGGCTTACTTCTATGAGGAGGTGTGCACCATGACGAACCAGAACGTGACCGGGAAAGACATCAAGGACCAGAACAAGCCCGTTGACGGATCCGCGCCGAAGGCGGCCAAGCCGGCGGCAATACGGGAACTGACCGACGACGAGATCGCCGCGGTCGCCGGGGGCTTGGCGGTCAGTCATGGCGGCAAGATGAACCCGCCCTGACCCTTCCCCAGGGCACATGCGACGAGTACGATCTTCTAGCAGATCTCTCCCAAGCCGGCGGGGCGCGAGTTTGTCCCGGGCCACGCGGCCGTGGGGTGCGTAGACACGCGATACAACGACACGGCTCGGGCCGGTCGTGAATGTGGATGAGCCGGTCGAAAGAGCATGGTTGGTCCTTGCCCCGGAGACCGCGCCAATCTCGAGAGTTCCTTCCTTTTAGAGGAGATTCGGATCATGACTGACAAGAACCAGTCCGGGAAAGACCTGAAGGCCCAGGAAAAGCCTCTGGACGACTCAGCGCTGAAGGCCACCAAGTCGGGAGTCACGCGGGAATTGACCGACGACGAGATCGCCGCGGTCGCCGGCGGGGCCACGGCCCCCGTGCAGCATAAGATCCCCCCGATGACCCCGGGCGGCTGACGCTTGCCAGACCGCGGGGCGCGTGCTCGAAGCACTAGCGTCGACAAGATCTCTCCTACGGCGGCGTGGCGGAAGCATGTTCCGGGCCACGCAGCCGTGGGGGTGGTAACGGCGCTCGCCGCCCTGCTGCAGCGGGGATTGGCGCCAGGAGTGATCGAATGGGCAAGCGGTCGTCGGGGCTGGCTTCGCTGATCGCGGAACGGCCGGTCGAGGCGTTCGAGCAGCTCAACGTCGCCGTCCGGGTCGTGCCCCTGCGCAACTGGTTCTTCCTCGCGGCCGCCTTGCTGACGCTCGGCGCGTTCGGGGCGTTCTCGTTCTGGTACCAGGTACCGCTGAAGCTTGATGGGCGGGGTATCCTGCTGGCGAAGCATGCGGTGAATTCGGAGTCGCTTCTCCAGGTCACCGCGCCGGCGGCGGGGCGGCTGCGAAAGGTCACGGTGACCGTCGGTTCGGTCGTGCACGTCGGCGAAGTGCTGGCCGAAATCGATCAAAAGGAACTCGGAGACGAGGTGGATTCCGCCACCGCAGAGCTGGCCAGGCTGCGCGAAGAAGACACGCGGATGACCTTGCTCGACGAGGACGAAGCCCAATCCAAGGCCGAGGCGGAGAAGCAGCTCGAACGAGCGCTCTTGCGCACCATGGAGCTCGATCGGTCGCGACTGGCGACGCACCGGCGGATTGTCGCCGGCGACGAGACGTTGAAAGCCCGGCGGATGGTGACCGACAGTGATGCCCTCAAGTCGCAGGCCGCGGCCGACGAGGTCGAGAGCAGCATTGCCGCGGCCGAGACTCGGCGGCATGAAGTCGCCTACGAACGGGTGCGCGACCAAACCACACGCCGCCGCGCCAGTCTGCTCCGCAAGCTCGCCGTCCGCGAGGCCAAGACCCGCCTGGACCTTCTCCGGGCCAGGTTCGAGCGTGATACCCGGATCGTTTCTCCCTACGACGGCAAGGTCGTGGACGTGCCGATCACGGCCCACGCCCCGGTCCAGATGGGCGCCATCGCTGCGCTGCTCTGCCCGGTAGACACCGATCCCGGCGCGCTCGAGGCGGTCATCTTCGTGCCCGCGGGCATGGGCAAGAAGATCCGTGTCGGCGCCGACGTGGAGGTCGCTCCGGACACAGTCCGGCGCCAGGAGCACGGGTTTATCCGGGCCAAGATCCGGTCGATCTCCGAGATGCCCTGCACCGACCAGTCGATGCTCGCCGAGCTGAAGAACCCCTCGCTGGTCTCCAGCTTCCTCGAGCTTTACCGCGGCCAGGTGCTCTTGACCATCCATGGCGCCCTCCGCGAGGCCACCGAGGCGCGCCGCCGGTGGCAGCCGCGTCCCGCTCAACAGGCTGGAGTGGTCGTCGTCGTCGGGCGCCTTTCAGCCCGTGTCGGGCGGAACTCTCTGCACCGCGTCGATCGTCGTCGAGCGACGGCCTTTGATCACACTGGCGATGCCCTGGCTCAAAGGGCTTGTCGGACTCGATTGACCGTGCCGGGCCGGTCTGGCCTGGTCCGGACCGGCGCGGGGAAGCGCAGCGACGAATCGACGGGGTTTGCCCATGGCCGATCGGGTTCGACACGCACGGTTCCGACGAGTGAGGACGCCGTCCGTCCTCCAGATGGAAGCCACCGAGTGCGGCGCGGCCTCGCTCGCGATGATCCTGGCCTACTTCGGGCGCCGCGTTCCGCTCGAAGAGCTTCGAGTCGAGTGCGGCGTATCCCGTGACGGCAGCAATGCGCCTCTACGTCAAGAAGACAGCCCAGAAGTACGGGCTCTCCGGCAAGGGGTACCAAATGACGACGGAGGAGCTTCGCGAGCTCCAGCCGCCGTTCATGGTCTTCTGGGAGATGAACCACTTTCTGGTCGTCGAGGGCATTGGACGCGACCGCGTCTACCTGAACGACCCGGCGAGCGGCCGCCGCACCGTCAGCGTCGAGGAGTTCACCGAGTCCTACGCGGGAATCGTCTTCCGGTTCGAGCCGGCGCCGGAATTTCGCATGGGGGGGGCGAAGCCGAGCATCGCCCGGGCGATCGCCCGCCGGATGGGCGGCGCATATAACGCGGTCGTGTTCGCCGTCATGACCGGAGTCGCCTTGATGGCCGCCGAGCTCGTCACCGCGACGTTCGCCCCTCTGTTCGTCGACCAGATCATGATCGCCGAGCGGCAGCAGTGGATCCGCCCGCTGCTCATGTCGATGGGGCTCGTGCTCCTGTTCCGGCTCTTGATCGGGTTCATGCAGCTCGCCGGCCTGCTGCGGCTCAAGTGGTCCCTGGCGGCTACACACTCGGCGCGGTTCGTCTGGCACGTTCTGCGGCTGCCGACTGCCTTCTACCAGCAGCGATTTTCCGGCGATATCGCCGGCCGTGTCGACGGCAACTCGGCGGTGGCAGACCTGGTCTCCGGGCCCCTCGCAACCACAACCGTCGGCCTGATCATGGTCGTCGTCTACGGCGCCGCGATGTTCGCCATCGACCCGGTGCTGGCAGCACTCGGCGTCGTGCTGGGCGCGCTCAACATGGCGGGCATCGCGGCGGCGCAGCGATCCCTGGCCGACGAGAACATCAAGGTTCGCCACTTCGGTGGACTGCTTGCCGGGTCGATGATGCATACCGTCCAGATCATCGAGACGATCAAGGCGAGTGCATCGGAGCACGAGGCTCTGATCCGTCTGACGGGCAGCCAGGCCCGAGTGACCAATGCCGCCCAGCGCGTCACGGTTGTCGGCGGCCTGCTGGTCGTGCTGCCGCCGCTCCTGTCCCTGGCCACAACGGCGGCCGTGCTGGGCGTCGGCGGCGGCCACGTAAGCGACGGGCTCTTGAGCGTGGGCGCGCTGGTCGCGTTCCAGACGCTCGTGGCGCAGTTCAACCGGCCGTTCGGCGACCTGGTCGGACTGGGCTCCAGCGTGCAGACGCTGGAAGCCGAGCTCGCCCGGCTCGACGACGTCGAGCAACACCGGATCGACCCCGTCTTCAATGCCACGCCCGCCGCGCCGGCGCCCTCGATCACTTCGCCGGGCCTGACCACCCGTGAGAAGCCGCGGCGGCTCTCCGGCGCCTCGAGCTCCGGGATGTGACCTTCGGGTTCAACCGCACGCTCGACGAGCCGCTGATCAAGCGGCTGTCGCTCACCATCCCGCCCGGAAGCCGCGTCGCCCTTGTCGGCTCCTCGGGTAGTGGCAAGTCGACCATAGGCCGGCTCGCCGCCGGACTGCTGCGCCCCTGGGAGGGGGAGATTCTCTACGACGGGTTCTCCATCGACGAGGTCCCCCGCGACGTCTTCACGGACCAGGTCGGCATGGTCGACGACCAGACGCTGCTCTTCAGCGGCACCATTCGCGAGAACCTGACACTCTGGGACTCCGGCGTCGCCGAGGGCGAGGTGAGTCGCGCGGCCATGGACGCCGGCATCCATCGCGAGGTCGCTCGCCTCCGAAATGGTTATTCCGCGCTGTTGACCGAAGGCGCGCGCAACCTTTCGGGGGGCCAGCGCCAGCGCATGGAGATCGCCCGGGCCCTGGTCCGCAACCCCGCGCTCCTCATTCTCGACGAGGCCACCAGCGCGCTCGATCCGGTCACCGAGGCGCTGGTCGATGACAACCTTCGCCGCCGCGGCTGTACCTGCCTGATCATCGCCCACCGGCTCAGCACCATTCGCGACTGCGAAGAAATCATCGTGCTTCGCCAGGGCAAGGTCATCGAGCGCGGCACCCACGACGAGCTGATGGCCGACTCGGACGGATTTTATGCTCAGCTCCAGACCCTCCAGGACGGCACCACCTCGTCCTCGGTCGCGGCTCCCGCAAGAGTGGCAAGGCAGACCACCGTGCTGGTTCCCGCGGAAGTCACTGCGGCCGTCAACGAGGGCGCTCCGTCCGCCAATGGCGAGGCGCACCATTCCTCTGCCCCGCACTCGTCCAACGGCCGGGTCGAGACCGCGCCGGTCCAGGCCGCGGCCCTGGCGATTGCGACCAGCAATGGCTCGGCCGAGACGACCCGCGTCCAGACTGCGGCCATGGCGAAGGTGGTTGAGACGCTTCAAGTCGACCGGCCCGCCGACCTGGCCGAAGCCCTGAAGCTGGTGGGTGAGACCGTCACCGCCACCGGTAACCAGCCGCTGGCCCTCGACGACTCCGGCGCGTTCTGGCAGGTCACCGCCGGGCAGATTGACGTCTTCTACCTCAGTGCGCACACCGGTTCCGGCAGCGGGCGCCGACACCACCTCTGCCGCGTCGAGGAGGGAAGCTCGATATTCGGCCTGGAAGGCTCTGGCGACGGCGCGCAAGGCGATCTGCTGGCGGTCGGTGTCGGCCCGGCCCGGCTCCTCAAGGTTCCCAAGACCGATTTGCTCCGCCTCAGTCTCGACCCCGAGTGGCGTCGCGAAGTCGCCGCGCTGGTCGACGACTGGGTTGATCGGATCAGCCGGGCGACCGCGATCGGCACACCGCCGCCGTCTGCCGAGTTCCTCGAGCGCGACGAACCGCACGAGGCCACCGCGGGCGCGCACTCACCGCTCGCCGCGAAGTTCTCTGGATCAAGCCCGGCCCAGCAGGCTCGCGGTTCGTCGACAAGGTGTCCGTCCCGGTTTGCCCTCACCAGTCGCGTTTCCCGCTCTCGCCGCACGCATGGCTCAGTTGCAACGAAGCGGAAGCGGTCCAGCCGTGGGACACCGAGACCTTGATCGAGAACGGCGACCCCTGGGAGGGCCTCAAGCGGTTTCACCACGTCGTGCTCGCGGCCATCGCCGCGTCCCAGGCGATCGAAACGGCCCAGGCCGACGCGCGCCGGACCAGCGCCTGGCTGCGTGACGGCGCGATGGTCGGCACCGCTCTGTGCAGTCTGCACTCGCAGGGACAGACCAGGCGGGGCGCAGTCCCGGCCCTCGCCGCGCCTTTGACCTCGACCGAGGGCGACCTCCTGGTCGCGGCGTGCGCGCTCGTGGGTGCGGATCAGGGGATCGAGGCCACCTCCCCGCGGCTCGACGACGTGACGGACCCTCTGCGCACCATCGCACGTGCCTCGGGCTTTCGTACGCGGCGCGTCAAGCTGACGGGGGAGTGGTGGTCGCGCGAGGGCGTGCCGATGCTCGGGCGCCGCGCCGACGACGGCCGGCCGGTTGCCCTGATCTCTGACGCCTCGCGCGGCTATGTGCTCGTCGACCCCGCTGCCAGCACCCGAGCTCCCGTGGACGCCAAGCTCGCTCGATCGCTCCAGTCGACCGCGGTCGTCTTTTACCCGACGCTGTCCTCCGAGCTCGCGACCCTGGGCGGTTTCGTTCGCTTCACCCTGCCCCGAATTCGGAGCGAGCTCTGGACACTCGTGGTGATGGGCTTGATCTGTGGCCTCCTGGGCCTGGTCACGCCCATCGTGATCGCGATCGCCATCGACGACGCGATTCCCCGCGCCGACCGCCGGCAGCTCAACCTGATCTGCGCGTTCCTCCTCGCCGTGGCGCTGGCCGTCGCCTCGTTCCAGGCGATCCAGACCGTCGCGCTGGCCCGGCTGCGCGGCAAGCTGGAATCCACTTTGTTGCCGGCATTCTGGGACCGGCTGCTCTCCCTGCCCGTACGATTCTTCGCCCAGTACGAGGCCGGCGACCTCGCAACCCGGGCCCTCGGCCCCGTCCGGTTGATTCCCGTGCTGACCAGCACGACGATGGCATCGATTCTGGCTTCGATCTTCGCACTCTTCAACGTGTTGGCTCTGCTGATCCTGAACTGGCGGCTCGGCCTGGTGGCCGCGGCTCTGATGACGGTTTTCCCACTGGCGACCGCCATCGCCATGCGACCGCTCTGGAACTGCCAGCGCGAAATCTCCACCCTCCGCGGCGAGATCTCCGGCTTGCTGTTCGTGCTGCTGGGAGGCATCGCGCGAATTCGCGTCGGCGGGGCCGAACAACGCGCCTTTGCCCGCTGGGCCGCGCGCTATCAAGAGCAACTGAGGCGGAGCCTTCGTTTCCAGACGATCTGGGGCCGCCTCGTCCTCTTCGGCGACGTCTGGCCGCTCGCCGTGCTGATGGCCGTACTCGCCTCGGCGGTCTTCGCCTCGGCGTTCAAGAGCGCCGGCGAATTCCTCGCCTTCAATTCCTCCCTCATGCTCGGAGTTGCCGCCGCGGCCGGCCTGAGCAAGGGGGCCGTCTCCTTGATGGACGGCTTGAGGGAGTGCGAGCGATTCGCCCCGATCCTCGCCGCTGCGCCCGAGGTCAACGAATCCAGCGGCGAAGTGGTCCGCCTGGGCGGAGCCATCCGGCTCGACAACCTCTCGTTCCGCTACGCACCCGACGGACCGCTGATCCTCGACTCGGTCAATTTCCAGGTCCGGCCCGGCGAGTTCGTCGCGATCGTCGGCCCTTCCGGTTCCGGTAAGTCGACCTTGCTGCGGCTGCTGCTCGGCTTCGAGACTCCCACCGACGGCTCTGTCTCCTACGACGGCCGCGAGCTCGAGACACTCGACGTCCAGGAGGTTCGCCGGCAGATCGGTGTCGTCCTCCAGGACGCACGGCTCCGCCCCGGCGACATCTATTCCAACATCGTCGGGCTCTCCACCAACCTGACGCGCGACGACGCCTGGGACGCAGCCGAGCTCGCCGGCCTCGCCGAAGACATCGAGCAGATGCCCATGGGCATTCACACAGTTGTCACCGAGGGCGGCAGCGGCCTCTCCAGCGGCCAGCGACAACGCTTGATCATCGCCCGCGCCCTGGCCGGGCGGCCCCGGATCCTGCTGTTTGACGAGGCCACAAGCGCTCTGGACAACCGCACCCAGGCCCACGTGAGCCAGAGCATCCATGCCAAGCTCGGCGGGACCACGCGGGTAGCAATCGCCCACCGGCTCAGCACCATAATCGACGCCGATCGCATCTACGTCTTGAGCGGCGGAAAAATCGTCCAGACCGGCCGATATTCCCAACTGATCAAGGAGCCCGGTCCGTTCCGGGACCTCGCCCGCCGGCAGATGCTGGCCGAAGCACCCGAGCCTGCCGCCGGTACGAGTTCCAGGCCCTGACAGCGAATCCGAGCGTGGCTCAATGTCGGGTAAAATCCGCGGCACACTAGCCCCAAGCGCAACTTTTGATGTTCCGCATCTTGATTCTCGCCCTGAAAGGGCAAAATAAATCAGCCCAGGGCACCGCCCTGGGGTCTCGCGCGTTTTGATGTTCCGCATCTTGATTCTCGCCCTGAAAGGGCAAAACAAATCAGCCCAGGGCACCGCCCTGGGGTCTCGCGGTTTTGATGTTCTGCATCTTGATTCTCACCCTGAAAGGGCAAAACAAATCAGCCCAGGGCACCGCCCTCGTCCTTACCCACAAGTCATAACACGATATTTAACAAGAGTTTACGATAAGATACGGAAGCATTATCGATCGACATACACAATTGTGATGTTATGCGCACTATTCACTTTCTCGGTTTTTCCGGGGAACTCTCAATATTGGCCGGCTCGTCATGTGAGTGCCTTTTGAATGCACCTGGTGTACATGTAGTACACATTTTCCAATCAAAGCTCCGTTCTGTCGCCGTAACTTAATGAGCCATAACTGGTTCAGACTTGTGGGTAAGGACGAGGGCACCGCCCTGGGGTCTGGCGCGGAAATCCCGACCCGTGTGGTTCGGGCGGCTTGTTTCGCCCTTTCAGGGCGATACCCTCTTTCGTTGACGTAATCCCCGAGGGCGTTGCCCTGGGCTTTCTTGTGACTGCCCCATTCGGGGCGAGGAGAAGAACAGCGCAACATCACAAAACGCAACCTAGGGTAAGGTGCGGGTCCTCCCTCTGGGAGACGGCCGGGGTGAGGGTCCCCCCGCACCCGACTCGAGCCCAAGGGGTTGCGAGACGGACTCGCCTCCCGTTACCCTAAGCCGGTCCCGCGTGAAGACGATGATCCGCCCCCAGGCGGCCGTTCCGAGCCTCCGTACCAGCCCGAAGCGGCCTCTTCGTCGGTCCGATCGCGAATCAAGGCTCAAGGAAATCCGACGGTGCAGATAACAAAGGCGGTGATCACGGCCGCCGGCCGCGGGGCAAGGCAGTATCCCGCGTCCGACACCGTGCAGAAAGCGATGCTGCCCCTGGTCGACCGCGACGGCCTCACCAAGCCCGTCCTCCAGATCATCGCCGAGGAAGCACTCGAAAGCGGAATCGAGGAGATCGGCATCGTCACCGCGCCCGGTGACGAAGCCGTCTATCGCAACCACTTTCGCAACTACGCCTCGAACCTCCGCTCGACGTATCGCGGCGTCGAGTGGGCCGAACAGCAAGCCCGGCGACTCAGCGACCTCGAGCAGCGCCTCTGCTTTGCCGTCCAGCCTCAACCCGACGGTTACGGCCATGCGGTCTGGTGCAGCCGGGCCTTCGTCGCCGATAAACCGTTCCTCCTCCTGCTGGGCGACCATCTCTATATCTCCGCGGAGCCGCGGCGATGCGCGCGGCAATTGATCGACCTGGCCGTCGCCCAGAACTGCCCGGTCTCGGCCGTCCAGGCCACGCGTGAACATCTGATCCATCAATATGGCACCGTGACCGGGCGGCGGCTGCCCCAGCATCCCGAGGTCTACACCATCGAGGAAATCATCGAGAAGCCGAACCCGACGCTCGCCGAGCTGCGGCTTCAAGTCTCCGGCCTGCGGGCCGGCCACTACCTCTGTTTCTTCGGCATGCACGTGCTCTCGCCGGCCGTATTCGACCTGCTCGATCAACTGGTCCGCGACAACGTCCGCGAGCTGGGCCAGATTCAGCTCACCACCGCACTCGATGCACTGGCCCGCACCGAGCGTTATCTCGCGCTCGAAACCCGCGGCAGCCGATACAACATCGGAGTCAAGTTCGGCGTGGTCGAAGCCCAGGTCGCACTGGCTCTGGCGGGCGTCGACCGCGAGCGAATCCTCGCGCTCCTGCTCGAATCGATCGTTCGTGTCGAACAAAACCTTCCCCGGTAAGCTCACGCTCACGGCAATCACGGTGCATTTCCTGTTAACGGTTGTGGTTTCGAGCGGGATGTCAGGCTAGAAGCCTGACCTTTAATTCATGTCGCAACTCGGCCAGACGCTCATCTCGACGATCACCGACACCGATCCGGCAGTCCGCGACCGCTCGGCAAGAGAGCTGGCGGGCCGGGTGAGTCTGGCCGAGAAGCTCGAGGCCTGCCGGGAGCTCGAGGAATTCCGGCGGGGCCGGCAAAACCTCTACGAGCGCGTGCGTGCGTCGCTTTTCCTGCACGCGCTTTACCGCTTCGAGATCCAGGAAGACCCGGCCATCCCTGGCGCCGGGCTCATTCCGTTTTCCGGCTTCACGCACTTGATGGACCGGCGCTACGAGCAGGCGATCGCCGAGCTCCTGGACGCGATGGCGCACGACGGACCCAGCGGCACGCTTGCCAGCGCCCTGCGCGAGCGTACGAACAGATCGCGTTCCAGACGCTCGCCGACCAGGTACGCAGCTCGGTTCGATCGTGCCAGGGCAATCGCTGGATGTTCCGCGTGGGATGCGCCGACGAGCATCCGCTGCGAATCGCCCCGCAGCTCCTGGTGCGCGACCCCGACCTCGGGCTCTTCCCCATCCTGGTCGAGCGCACGCCCGTGCGGCTCGACCTCTCCCACAGCGCCTGGTCCGACATCTTCTTCCTGGGAATGGATTTTCCCGAAGGCGCGAGGGTGCTGAATATCTCCGTCGACCTGGGCGTCCACGGCCGCGACCGCCAACCACGCCCGCCCATCGAGTCGCGGCTGCGGGTGATCACCGAGCCGATCCTGCGGCTGACGAGCATCGACCTGAACGCATGCAAGGACGTCGATAGTCTCGACGAGCTGTTCAACTTCGGCAACGACTACCTGGGGCTGGTCAAGGCGGCGGTGGTCGCCTCGGGGTTGATCCCCCCTGCCCTGGAAGGCACCAGCACACCGCTCGCCGACCTGCTCGCGACGATCGTCCGCCCCGGTCACGGACTGGAGATCGTCAGCAAGGTCAACGATATTCCCAAGGGGTCGCGGCTCGCGGTCTCGACCAACCTGCTCGCGTCGCTCATCTCGCTCATGATGCGCGCCACCGGCCAGGTGCCCAGTCTGATCGGACCGCTCGGCCCCCAAGAATCCAAAGTCGTCGTGGCCAGGGCAATCCTGGGCGAATGGCTGGGAGGTTCGGGAGGCGGCTGGCAAGACTCCGGGGGCGTCTTCCCGGGCATCAAGCTGATCGAAGGAGTGTCGGCCTCGGAAGGCGACCCGGAGTGGGGCATCAGCCGGGGGCGACTGCTCCCCTCGCACCGGCTGCTGAACAGTGCCGAGATCGACCAGGCAATATCGAAGCCGGCGGCTCCGTCCACCGCGCCCGCGTTGCCGGAGGCACTGGCGGAAAGCCTGGTTGTCGTCCACGGCGGAATGGCCCAGAATGTCGGGCCCATCCTCAACATGGTCACGACGAAGTATCTGCTCCGCGATCCCGACGCCTGGGTCGCCCGGCTTGAGAGCTTGCAGATCTTTGACGAGCTCATCGCGGCGGTCGAGGGAGCGGACGTGCGCACGATCGGGCGCTGCACGACCCGGAACTGGGAAGGCCCCTTGAAGCAGATCATCCCCTGGGTCACCAATCTCTTCACCGAGACCATCATCCGCCAGGCCCGAGACTTGCTTCAAAGCGACTTCTGGGGTTTCCTGATGCTGGGCGGCATGTCGGGCGGCGGCATGGCCTTCTTCGTGGCACCCCACCGGCACAATGAATTCCAGGAGCGGATCGCCGCGATCATGCGCGAGGCCAAGGAGGCGCTCGACGACGCCTTGCCGTTCGCGATGGAGCCGGTCGTCTACGACTTCCGGATCAACCCGCACGGCACGCTGGCAGCCCTTGATTCGGCGCGCGAGGCGATGATGCCTTCCCAGTATTACGCCCTGCAAACCCCCCGGATGATCGCGGCGGCGGCCGGTAGCGTGCCTTACGACCGCCGCGCCGACGTCGACCATTTCGCCAATCGCTGCCCGGATAGCGGCGAGCTGGTGCGCGTGTTTCGCACGATGATCAACCATCTGTTCCCCGTCTCGCGGAGCAGCGACTCCGGCTCGAAATCGCAGTGGGACGCCGAGGCCGCGCTTATTCGCCGGGATAACGGCTTCGACCCGGTCCAGCACGCGCAGCTTCGCGACGACCTCGAGCGCGGCCGAATCGGCCTGGCGCGCAACCGTTTGCCCGTCGATCTCGATATCAGCGACGTGCACGATTCCGAGCTGATCATGGCCCACGGGCCGCCCGGCCACTCGGCGATCGCCCGTGGAACCTCGGTGATCGAACGTGGCGGCGTGGCCGTGGTGACGCTTGCCGCGGGCGTCGGCAGCCGGTGGACGACTGGCGCGGGTGTGGTCAAGGCCGTGAACCCGTTCGTCATGCTGGATGGCCGGCATCGCAGTTTCCTGGAAATCCATTTTGCCAAGACGCGGAAGAGCCAGGGTCGCTCGGCCCAAGCGATTCCGCATGTCGTCACGACCAGCTATCTCACGCATGCCGCGATCGAGCGTCATCTGAAAGCGACCGGCAATTTCGGCCACAGCGGCCCGGTCTATCTCTCGCCGGGCCGATCGATCGGCCAGCGGCTGGTGCCGATGACCCGCGACCTGGTCTTCCTCTGGGAAGAGTCCGCGCACGAGGTGCTTCAGGAAACCAAGCAGAAGGTGCGCGAGGCCTCGCGGCGGGCGATCCTCGAGTGGGCCAAGAGTCAGGGCGAGGGCACCGACTACACGGACAACCTGCCGATCCAGCGTTTCAATCCGCCGGGCCATTTCTACGAGGTCCCGAATTTGCTATTGAACGGGGTGCTCGCGCAGCTTCTGGACGAGTATCCCCACCTGGAGTGGCTGCTGGTGCACAATATTGACACCCTGGGAGCGACGATTGACCCCGGAGTGCTGGGCCTGGCGATCGAGTCCGGCTCTTGCCTGAGCTTCGAGGTGATTGCGCGGCGAATCGACGACCGCGGCGGCGGCCTGGCCAAAGTGGCCGGGCGGCTGCGACTGCTGGAGGGCCTGGCTCAGCCGCGTGAAGAAACTGAGTTTGCGCTGCGCTACTACAACTCGCTGACAACCTGGGTTCGGATCGACGGTCTGTTGGCGGCATTCGGGATCACTCGAGGGGACTTGAAGAACGACCACGCGAAAGTGAGCGCGGCCGTGCGGAACATGGCGTCGCGCTTGCCGACATACGTCACGATCAAGGACGTGAAGCGGCGGTGGGGTCATGGTCAGGAAGACATTTACCCGGTGGCCCAGTTCGAGAAGTTGTGGGGCGACATGAGTTCCCTGCCGGACCTGCACAGCGCGTTCCTGGCCGTCTCGCGCCAGCGCGGCCAGCAGCTCAAGGATGTCGCGCAGCTCGATGGGTGGGCCGACGATGGGAGCCTCGAGTACGTAAGGTTGTTGTGTGAATTCGGCCGGTGACAAGTTTGGGGTGATTTTCGATAGATGGGCTCGCGCGAATATCATTGTCGCCCTTCGCTCCGCGAAGGGACCTGCTTTCTGATGTCTGTCGTTGGGATGAGCTTTCGCCCATAACATTGTCGCCCTTCGCTCCGCGAAGGGACTTTCTCACCGAAAACGCCAGAAAACGGGGTAAAACCGTCGGAAGTACGCCGAGATGACGGCCTCGCCGTTGTTGAAGCACGCGCGCAGCAGATGCAGCCCCCCGTCACTTGCGTCATCTGCGTCATTGACTTCGTCACAGCGAGCGAATCCCAGCAGCCGCCAGCGCGACGGAAGCGCTTCACCAATGGCCAAGGTCGTCCCACGGTCGATCCTGGGCTCGACCGACGACACGGCAAAGCTGCCAGGGCGACTTGCGCACTCATCCCGGCGAACATACCAACCCGAAGCGCAAGCGAGGATTCCGGTTACTCTCGCTCGCCCTTCGGGCAAGTGTGCTGACGGTATTACCCGCAATTGAACCAGGCCCGAGTTCGTTTTGTATATTTGACGGTGTTCCTTTCTCCACGAGGGGTTAGGGGCAATACCGTTTAATGAGTCATAACCACGGACTCCAGAAAGCTTTTCCTCAAGGGCGGACGGCGGCGGTGTTCGGGGCGTTTCTTCTTCCATTTCGACATCTTTCGCTTGATCACGCGCGGGTTGATTCGGTTACGCCGCGGCTCCGTGCGCTCGGTTTGCATCTCCCAGAGGACTGCTTTGTACCAACTTTCCAATTCCGCGCGTGTCTTACCTTTGCATTCGGGCAGCCGGCATTTCAGGATCTGGAAACATCCCGTGAACGACAGCCGATCGGGGTCGAGATCGGCCGTTGCAGCGGCCTCGAACATCAGCGACCGGATCACGAAATGGGCCAGGGCCAACGCATAGACTTCCTGGATCACACCTGTGGGGGTTTCGCTCCGCAACTGCGCTGGCTTGGTCGCTCGTCGTGGGTCTTGGTGGGTCTTTTGCTCGTCGAAAACGAGTTCTTCCTCCCACCGTTCATGGTAAAGAAGGATCAATTCCATCGCGGGATAAAGTTCGTCGTCGAGGAGATTCGTCATGAGAACATGTTCCTCGCCGTGTCCGACCCGCTGGGGGTCGTCCAGCGTGTAGCGGATCACCCGGACTTCAATCCCATTGCGGTCGTGCTTCCGATCATAATCGCACTTGTAAATCTTTGTGATGTACGAACCATCGGCCAAGGTTCGAATAGGTCGCAAGATCAAACTGCTGGTCACACGCGCCAGCACCTTTACTTTTCGCTCGGTCAGCCTCTGCCACTGTGTATAGCTGAAAAAACCTCGATCCCAGAGCAGGAGCATTTCCGGAGTAAAGTGAGGGAGCAAACCCTCGACCATCGAGTGCTCGCCACAACTGCTACACCCCACGACCAAGGCGACTTCAACGTGAGTCCCCAACTCGACCAAGCTCAGCTTGCGAATTTGGGGGAAAGCCGCCATCGCCCCGCTCGCCCGCGGAGGGGCGTGCAAAGTTGGCCGCGTTGGCATCCGAGTCGGGGACATCGAGGATGGTCCCGTCGATGCCCATCAGACGCCACCCACGATAAAATGCTCCCGGTGTCTCGGGCCGAGCGAGTGGATGAACGATCTGTTCGAAGAGATGTTGCACGGGTTCCACACCCAACCGCTGCCGGGCGACGCACAGGCTGGAACGATGGGGCGAGTCTTCACCGTGGTGAAATCGCCGAGCGAGCTTGAAGACCTGCCGAATCGGCACGTCGGTGAACAATCCCATCGCAAGCACCACCCACAACATGATCTCATGGGTCAACGTGCATTGTCGCGAATTAATCCGGCCTGTGGCCGCAAGAGCTTGTTGAATGTCCTCGGGGCGGATAACCTTTTCGAGTCCAGCCAATCGGTCCAATACCCGGCCTGCTTCATCAGCCGGCAACGCACATCGTCCTTGATGCATGCGAGTCGCAGCCTCCTTGTTTCCCTGGTTGTTGCCAAACACAAGGTAACAAGAGGCTGTGACTTGCGCCTATTTCAACGGTATTGGGGTTAGGGGAACGGCTCGAGTCCGCCCGCCGCACGGGGTTTGCCACTACAAAACGGCCAGATCGATGGCCTGTGGAGCATCCCCGAGCAGGAACGCCGGAATGTCCGCGTCCAGTCTGAGCGTTGTTTCCCATCGCTCGGCCCTCCAACTTCGTTCCCTTCGTTTGCTTCTGTTCAACATCGATTGCTGATTTCCATGCTCTCCGTGCCGTCCGTGGTTAACAATCTCGTTTGTCTCCCCCATGATCCCCTCCGCCTTGACTCCAGTCCTCCGCCCTCCGCCCTCCGCCCTGTTTCCCGTCCTCCGCCCGGTCTCTAAAACTAGTGAACAACACCCGCGATTTTTAGTGGCAGTATTGGGGTGAGTACTGCCACAAGGTTTTTGAATCGCCGGAAGACACACGGATAGACTCCGATCCCTGGTTATCTCTTCGACTTGCAGATCGAATAATCCGCCTCTGATGATCGCTCGCGCACATCGCAAAGTGGCAGAAAGTGGCAGTCCTGGAGGTGTTTTTCGAGCATCCGTACACCGGTGTAAATCAGCCGCTTTCAGAGGCGGCCGCTGGCAATCTTCCGTCGCGTGTCGAGATTCGTTCAATGAAGCAGAACTAGAAGCTGAAGCTAGATTCATGCTTTGTTCCCGCGACGATTGGACTGGAATGAAATGGATTGGAATCGATTGGATTTAGATGAAGCAAGGAGTTCTCGGTTATCTGCCCAGATCTCCGTCCGCGCCGTGCGCCCACCCGCGGGTCTGCGCAGACACGGCTCACACTAGAATGATCAGCACAAACCGCGATCCAGTTGCCAAAAGAAAAAAGAATTCGTCCGTTTCGAGTCGGTATTCCTCCCCTCGGCCTCCGCTTGCCGTCCTCCGCTCGGGTTCGTTCGCGAATTCCAGCCACGTTGTCAAGTGCCAGTTCCTTATCGTTTCCTGATCCAATCATATTTCCAGTCTCATCTTATGCATTTCCAGCCGCCTGATCCCCTTGGGTTCGTTCGTCACATTTTGGTATTCTGAGCGCCGCGAGGGCCACCCCTCAATTGTCCGACCGCGATCGCCGTCATTGACAGCAACGAATCCTCCATTCGCACGAATCACCCAACGCGTTTCCGAAGATCAACTGACAACTGACCGTCCTCTCTCTAAGCATACTGGACAACACCTCCATTCCAGAGTGCCGGTTTTGGGGCCATTGGTGCGCGAGGCCTTTTGAATCGCTGTGACACGCACGCCTCATCTCCGATCCATTGATTTATGCTCGACTTACAAATCGCACGCCGCGCCGTGGACGCCCCGTTTTCGGATTGCACTTTTTGGCACGTTTCGGCACTCCTGGAGGAAAAGTCCAGCATCAGTACACCGGTGTAAATCGACCGCAGATCGAAGCCGTTTTGGATGCATTCCGGTTCTCGGCCTGAAAGGCCGCAACAAAATAGCCCAACGGCAACGCCTTGGGTTCCCGCCGCGAATTTGCTCCTCGAGTTTCAGGTTGTCGTCTTTGATCTTGTTCGCGCCTCCGCACCCGCCGGCGCACTCTTCCCCGCTACCAAGATGATCTGCAAGAACTGCGATCCAGTTGCGCCAATCCACGAAGAATTCTTCAGTTTCGAAGAACCGACGTCCGGTTGTGCGGGTCGTACGGCACAGCGCGAAAAATTCGGCCGCCAAGCGCGCCGGAATGGCCTCGACCGTCCCATGAGCCTTTCCCATCCTCGCAGCCCCGGCAACGTGGCGACATCGTCCAGCCCAGGGTGTGAACCCCGGGAGTGCGCATGCGATCACCGCCCAGTCTGGGAAAATCCCTGTGCTCCGAGGATAATGGCGAGATGGATTTACCCAACGGCATCAAGCGCACTGAGGAACCGTCCATGACGAAAACGATCCACGGCAAGATCCACGGCAAGACCATCGAACTCGATGAAGACCTCGGCGTGGCCGAGGGCCAGGAAGTCGAGGTCCAGGTGAGGATCGTTCAACCTGCCCGAACATGGGGCGAAGGCATTTTGCGGACCGCCGGCGCGCTCGCCGACGACCCCGAATGGGACACGATCATGGAGCAGATCTATCAAGAACGCAAAGGGGGCATGTCATGACCAGGGTATTGCATGGAATTGTCCACGGCAAAATTATCGAGGTCACCGAAGATCTGGGCATGTCGGACGGCCAAGCTGTGGAACTGATTGTCACGGCTTCACCCGCACCAGATCCATGCGATGAGGAAATCGGGTCGCGTAAATCACCCAAGAAACTTCCGGGACCACCACCCGGATGGCAGCCCGGTTCCAAGCGAACGGCCGCAGGGATGTTGGCGGATTCGTGGACGGAGGAAGATGATCGAATTCTGGAAGAGATCTATCGGGATCGCAGGCGAGAAACCCGGCGAGGGGTCCCTGAATGAGCTTTCTCCTGGACACCAACATCCTCTCCGCTCATTTGCGCCGCCCTTCAGGCTTGGCCCACCGGTTCTTTCAGTATTCCGGGCGTCTTTTGACAACGAGCGTCGTCTTGAGCGAATTGTTTGTCTGGGCGTACAACCGCCCAGATCCGACGAAGATAATGGTCGCCATTGATGAATTGCTATCCCAGGAGGTGAGCGTTCTGGACTTCGACCGGGACTGTGCCAACGAGTTTGGGCGAGTCCGAATTCAACTCAGGCGACGCGGCGTTGAGGTGCCTTCCGTAGACTTGATGATTGGTGCTGCGGCCCTTGTTTATGACCTGACGCTCGTCACCCACAACACCGCCGACTTCCAGAACATCCCCGGTCTCAGGATGGAGGATTGGCTCAAGCCCTGAGCCGACAGGCACGTCATGATCGAGTCCTGGTTGACCGGCCACGTCAATCATCTGAAGGGCGAAAGTATCATCATCCTCGCCGATCCAAGCGGATGATCCGGTCCGGCGCCGGCGCCGACGCCGTCGAGAGCCGGGCCAAGGCGATTGGATTCACTGTGCTTTTTCGAAGCGGGAACCTCGCCCGTCGGGAGCTGTACGAACACCTGCAAGAACCCCGGGAACCCCGACCCCGACCCCAACCCCGCCATCCGGCCATCCCCCGAGCCCCGGAACGGGGCGACATCATAGAGCCCGGGGTGCAAACCCCGGGGAACTCATCCGAGACCCTCGGCGGCCATCTCGGAATCCCACATCTCCCGGTAGAATCCCACGTACGAAGCCGTCGCGACAGGATCGATATCCCAATAGTGCCGGCACAGCCTTCGGTACAATTGCAGAACAGGGTCGTAGCCGCAGAAATCGAGCAAACCATCGAGAGTATGTTCGATCAGGCGAACATCCGGGCTGCGCGAGCGAATGATGTCCTGCACGCGGGGGGTGTATTCCACTTCCGCACGGTGATTCAGGCCCTGAATCTGCGCAGCGAGTTCAAAAATAAGCGGTTCGATGTCTTTAGCCGCGTCCGAGGCTCGCGCTACAGCTCGCCGCTTGATCCCGTCTTTCCGCCCGCGTTTGCTGCCCATCGCCGCTCCCGCCCCCACTCCGGCATCACGCCCCCGCGGTGGTGTGTCCGGCTTCAACAGTATCATCACCGGCCCCGACATCCTCCACATTCTTAATCTCAGACAGCATCCAGTCAAACGCCTCCAGGAACTTCGCCAGCGTCGCGGGTTCTTTCAATAAGCTGAGACCGAAACCCGGCCGTCGATTCAGAGCGTCTTGCGGGATCGGGAGTCCGATCGCCAAAAGCCGCCGGAGAAGTTCTCTGCGTTTCGCTTCTTCGCCGAACGGCGGCCTCTTCATGTGTTGAAACTGAATCTCGACGGTGCCGTATGTCCACACGGAAAAAAGGAAGTGCGGTCCGAATTTGTTGTCGTACATCGGAAAGAACGACCCGTCTTTCCTCCCTTGGCCCCACCAAACTCGCAGGCCGTGATCATTGGCCCAGAGCAGGAGCTTCCGTGCGATTGTCGTCTCCGATTCCCCTCGCCTTTCGAGGATGCTGTCGAAGAACGACGCCTGATCCCACTGCCGTGATTCAGCCCGTGAAGCGCCCTTTTTTCCGCGAGCCGTTTCGGTTTGACCGAGCACGCGCGGGACGAGAGTCTTGAGGTTCTCGCCCACGAACTGCTTGACCTCGATGGCGAGCACCTCGGCCGGGTCCATCTGACTATTGAGGAACTCGACAACCCGCCGCAGCTCAGGCGGAATCTCGTCGGCGATGAACAGCAAGCGGACCCGCCCGGCCTGAAGGTTCGTTTTCACTCGCTGCCAGAACGTCGCGGCGTCCTGACCTTCCCTGACGAGGTCGACAACTTCCGCCTCGGGGTCGACGCCATCCTCCTTGCATCGGTTCTCGAACCTGGCTTTGATCTCCTCGACGGGCCAGTATGCGACCGCATTAGCCGCGTAGTCGAGCATCTGGCCGACGACCTCGCGCCGGACGCGGGTATCCGCGCTTCGCTTCACTTCGACGAGCGTGGGGATGGCTTCCTGATCGAGAAATAGATGGTCGAGCGCCCATCGACTCGACCCATCCTGTTCACCGGGGACGGCCATCTCACGGGTCACGAGCAACCAACGCCTCGGCTGCTCGGCATTGATCTGCTCCCCGGCGAGCAGGTCCGGGTGATCGGCCAGGAGCTTCTGCAAAAGGCTTTCCGAGTCGTACGGCGCCTCGTCCATGGCGACCAGCTTCGTGTCATTACTCAGAAGGTAGATGCGACCACCCACGTGTTTACCTGTCTTGAAAACGGTAGCGCCGAGAGTGTCCAGCTCGAGCCGCAGTCACGACTCGCTTCACTTCTGCAACCGGTGCATCACGGCCCAGACCTCGTGCAGCGAATGTTCGTAAGGCGCTCCAGCCCGTCCCTGATGGCGTGCGACCTCCGACTTGAAGTTGTCGTAGTCGGTACCTTCCGCCAGCCCCGCGAGCAAACTCGCCCACGGAGATTTCTCAACGAATAGCCGGTACGCGTAGTCCCTCCCCACAGTTTCCTGGATTTCGCATGCACCGAGAAGGCCAGGGAACCGCTGTTTCAAGGCCTCGAGATGACCTCGGACTCTCGCGCGCACCATGATGCGGTCGGGATTGACGGCCTGGCCATGCTTGCCGTCACCCTGCCGGGCGCAGACCGCACTAAAGAATCGGTGCTTTGTGAAAATCCACATATTTCGCTCCGCCTGCTCCAGCGTTTTGGTGTTGAAAACTCCCGCCGCTGCTCCAATCAGAACGGCTCGAAAAACGACGGTTGCGGCCGCCGGTCCGGTTTCGTCAGGACCTCGGCCCGCTCGGGATCCCGCAGCAGCCAGGCAAATCCTCCGGTCGTCTCGGTTATCGCGAAGCAGGCAGGCAGGCTGTGCCGCGGTTCGAGTGGTTCGCATCCCACGATCTCGACCGTCCCCACAAGCACGCCTCTTGGTAAGGCGTCGATGTCCATCTCGAACTCCGCCGCGATCCGACTTTCCTCGTGCCGCTCGATACGCTGCAAACCGGCATAGATGTGAACGCGCTCTCCCTTCTTATGAGTCCGTCTCGGTCGGGCCTCGACGGTTTTCGCGCCACGCAGGATCAACTCAGCCCAAGGCTGTCGGACGCTGAGGGCTCGCACTGATATTCTCCAGTTTCGATACCTGTCATCGTTCAAATCGGAGCCGGTGCCTCGCTCCGTTTCCTGATCGACTGCTTCTTCGGGCTCGCAGCGCTGGAACACCCTCGGTCCTGGCGGACGTTCAACCGAACTCAAGTCTGCCGAGCGTCTACAACTGTCTTCGCCGCATCGAGCAGTTTCCGGGCCTGACGGTCCGCTTCCTCTGCCATCTGGACGCTGACATGCGGCTTCAGCTCATGGAGTCGTGCGGCAACGCCGTCAGGATCGACAACCCCCTCTCGCATTCGAATCCAGATTGCAGTTGCCAGGGGCTCCAGTTCGATAACGCCCATTCGCCCAATCTGGCCACAAACAAATTCCACGGCCTTCTGTGACGCCTCTGGCAGGGGCGAAAAATCCTTCACCAACAAAGCGTTCATGCCCGGACTCAACCGGACCCCGTACCAGCCTTCCACCGTGTCCGACTTCAGGGCCGCATAACTCTTCATTTGCTCGAGCTCAATCTCAAAGTCCGTCAGGTATGGACCGTGTTTGTAGAGAACGAAGTTAAATGGCGCCTCCAGCAGCCCGCAGGCATCCAAAAGGAATAGGGCTTTCTGGACATGGGTCTTTCCCGTCCTGCTTTCGTGCTTGTTCAGACTTTCGACGACCGCCAAGATGAGAGCGTGCTTGTCAAACCGCATTTCGTTCACCCTTTCCTTTCGGGCGAATCACCCAGTAGTCGCCCCAGCTCGGATTCGATCTTTGGCTTTGCCTGATCCTTGGTATCAGGCGGAACGAAAATCAAGCCAATCTCGATCGCCGGCAATTGGGCGATAACCTTGGAGACTGACGGTGAGCTGACCACGGAGTGATCATCTGTCAGGACCGGAAAATCGTTCGTCTCTGACTTGGGCCCGTATCGATCCCAAAGGACCTGTTCCGCGCCGCAGACCCCCTTCGTGAATTCCAGGAGGTTTTCGAAAGATCGTCGGGCACCTCTCCTTGTAAGAACCGAGCAATTCGAACACCGTGCGAAAATGCTTCCGAGAGACTAACCTTGAAGCGAGTTCATGGAGCCGATGGTCTGGATGCGTCGCACACCGTCTGATCGCGGCGGTCACTTCATGATCGGTGTAATTCATCATCGCCTCCCAATCGGCTGAGAACTTGCCACCGTCAAGCCACCCTTGGAGGAAGTCTCTGAGATGGAGGTCATACACGCGCCGTACATCGTGGAAGTAAACCTGAGTGTACATGAAGTAGCGGGCCAGCAAGAGGGCCTCCGCGGAGTGAATACTGCCAACGTCAAGCCCGAGCGCGATCTCGTTGTTATCAGGATGGATCACGGCTCGCAAGCCTGCGATGAGGCGGTCCTCGTCGAATCGTCCATAGGAGACGCCAGCATGCCATGAATCGCGAAGAAGGTAATCGATCCGATCGGCCCCGAACGTGTTACCCGTAATGATTTCATTGAGCAGCGTCTTCCACGGCGACAGATTCACGTTCGGTTCAACCCGAAGACGTTTCTTCAAGTCCCAAGACAGGTCGATGACGTCCTCTGGGCGGATCGAATCGTCCTCCAAAATCCCAGCGATCTCTGAGTGCCGGATCGTCTCGGCTGTGATGCGCTCGTGGTTCCATCCTTCCGGTAGCAACGCCTCCTCGGCGGCGTGGGAGAACGGCAAGTGCCCGACGTCATGAAGAAGCGCCGCGACTCGTACGACTTGCCGCCAGTTTTCCTTACGCCGCGGTTCCAGCTCGTCGGCGATCCTCTCGCGGACAAGATCCGGGACCGTGACGTCGAAAACCGCATGGAAAATCTGATCGGCTACCTCCATGACCCCGATCGAGTGTTCGAACCGCGTGTGCGTGGCCCCGGGGTACACCTGGTAACACATCGCAAGTTGATGGATACAACGCAATCGCTGAAACGGCTCGGAGTCGATGAGCCGCTTCTCAAGATTGTTGAAGCGCACGAAGCCATGAACCCCGTCACGCACCTCGTGCCGCACTTTCGCCATGTCCCCGGTTCCCCGTTCTATACTAATAGTGGACTTGCGTCAACTTCCTTGCGGTACCCCTGTCTATCCCCACATCTCAGAATCTGGCCGGCGCCCGCTGGTAAAGGGGCGTGAGTAGCAATGGAACAGAAAACTGGCATAAGGACCGTCTACGCCGCCAGGTCATCCTGCTCGTCGGGGCTCGCGAAGCGGTCGTAGCTGCCCCTGCCGGACTGATTCCTTCAGGGCGAACTCGTACCGGCCCAGCACGTTGACGTGGTCGAGCAGCAGCGGCGAGAGCCGTTCGACATCTTCCGGCTTGACCGCCTCGCCGGTGGCGCGGACCTTGGCCAGGGCGGCGTCCAGATAGCGGGTGTTCCAGAGCACCACCGCATTGACCACCAGACCCAGCGCCCCCAGTTGGTCCTCCTGGCCTTCGCGGTAGCGTTGCCGCAGTTCGCCCCGCTGGCCGTGGAAGATCGCCCGCGCCACGGCGTGCCGGCTCTCGCCCCGGTTGAGCTGGGTGAGGATGCGGCGGCGATACGCCTCGTCGTCCAGGTAGTTCAGCAGGTACAGCGTCTTGGCCACGCGGCCCAGCTCGCCGATCGCCCGGCCCAGCGTCGAGGGGCGACCGCCGCCCTGCAAGCCGCGGATCAGCTCCGAGGCGCTGACGGCCCCCATCTTCAACGACCCGGCCACCCGTAGCAGGTCGTCCCAGTTCCGCTCGATCCGCGGGATGTTGATCCGCTGGCGGGCCACGCCGTCGAGCGCCCCGTAATCGGCCTTCGGGTCCATCCGCCAGAACCGGGCATCCCCGAAGTCGGCCAGCCGGGGGCTGAACTGGTAGCCCAGGAGCCAGAACAGGCCGAAGACCAGGTCGCTGTAGCCGGCCGTGTCGCTCATGACCTCGTGAGGGCGAAGGCCGGTCTGCTGCTCGAGCAGGCCCTCGAGGATGAACAGGGAGTCGCGGATCGTGCCCGGCACGACGATGGCGTGGAAGCCGGTGAACTGGTCGCTGGTGAAGTTGTAGTAGGTGACGCCGCGTCCGGTGTTGAAGTACTTCGGGTTCGGGCCGGCGTTGAGGGTGCGGACCGGGACGACGAAGCGGAGGCCGTCGGCCGAGGCGACCTCGCCGCCGCCCCAGGCCCGCGCCAGGGGGATCTGGGCCTGGTAGTCGACCAGCCGGGCGTTGGCCTTGGTGATGGTCTCGGCGCGGATGTAGTTCTGCTGGACCCAGGAGAGCCGGCCGCGGGTCAACGCGGGGACGTCGGGGCGGACCAGGGGCTCCAGGCCGATGTTGCACGCCTCGGCCAGGAGCACCGCGCAGAGGCTCAGGTCGAGGTCGCCGACCCGGGCGTCGCCCTCGCTGACGTGGCGGAATTCGCCGGCGAAGTTGGTCCAGGCCAGGACTTCCAGGAGGACCTCGGTCAGGTCCACGCGGGGCAGCCGCGCGGTCACGTCCCTGCGGAGATCGACCAGGCTGGCGGGCTCGTCCAGCTTGTCCAGCGGGGTGAGCGTCAGGACGTCGCGCCGGCCGACCCGCTCGATCGTCACGGCGGAGTTGGTCGGCAAGTTGTTCGCGGTCCGCCGGTAGGCTTCGTCGAGCTGCTTGCCGAGGCTTTCCAGTTCCCGGCCGCCGTGGGCGATCGTCCCAACGTCCGACAGACGCGCGACCGCACCTTCTCCCAGGCCGGCCCTTGCAGGAGCTTGGCGTGCGGGTCGCCCCAGCGGCGGCTGGCGGGCACGAACAGGTCGCGGCGCTTGAGGCCGTCCTGGAGCCGTTCCAGGACGCAGAACGTGTAGAGTTGGCGGTCGATCCGGCCCTCCGGCCCGATCACGACCCGCTTCCAGGCCGGGGTCAGGAGGGCCTGGGGTGCCTGACTCATGTCGGGCCGCTTCTGTCCCTCGATGGTCTTGAGGAAGCGGAATGCCTCGGTCGCGGGCCGGCCCGCGTCGGTCGCCGCGAACTCGACCGCCTCCAGGAGTGCGGGCAGGAAGCGACGCACCTGACTGTATCGGCTCCGCAGATCCTCGAAGTAGTGGTCATCGGGTGTCCCGACCAGGTCGGCGACCTGGGCCACGGCTTGGGTGAGCTGGTCTCGGGAGACGCGGGCGAAGACGGCGTTGCGGACGCCTCGGTCGGCACACCCGGGGTCGAGCACGACGAGGCATGCCTCGTGGAGCAGCAACGCGGCGACGTCCAGATCCTTGAGCGTGCGGAGGCGCCGCTGCTGGCCGGCGCGTTCGACGCGGCCGAGCATCGCCGTGACCAACTGATCGAGCAGGTCCACGACGTCATCAAGGGCCGCGATTTCCTGAACCTTGGCGAAGGCGAGGAGGGTCGCCTGGCGGCGGGGCGGAGGCATCCGGGCGATGGCCTGCGCCCGTGCCGCGGCGGCGAACCGGGCCAGGGCATGGACCCGCACGGGCGGCACGGCGGACAGGTCGATGTGGCTCACCCCCAGTGCCCGGATCTCCTGGAGCCGTCGCAGCGCCTCGACCAGGCCCGCCATGCTGACCCGGGTCGGGGCGCGGCGGAGACGCTCCAGGGGCGACTGGCGGGAAACCGCGTCGGCGACCAGCAACATCTCCAGGCGGGCCGCTTGCCGAGGCTTCAGGGCGCGTGCCAGGGTGCGCCACAACCGCAAGGCGGCCCGGTCGCGGACCTGGGCCACCAGGCGGGCGAGCACCGTCACCCCCGGCAGAGAGGATCTTGCGCTCGACCAGCCGAGCCGTGGCCAGGTCGAAGAGGACGCTGGGACGTTCGGCACAGACCCAGGCCCGGTTGGCGAGCCAGCGGGACAAGGCCGCGGCTCGGCACCCTGGTGGAAATCGCGGTAGCCGTAGTGGCGGCGGATCTCGGCGGCATGGTCCCAGCGCTTCTCGCCCGCCGCGTAGCGCTTCAAGCCGCCGGTGTCGGCGATGCCGAGTTGCCGGCCGAGGTAGGCGACAACGCCCGGCGGGACCTCGGTCGGGTCGGGCAGGAAGGTCCCCAGGAACCGCACGGTCCCGAGCTGCACGGCGAACCCGAGGCGGTTGTGATCGCCCCGGCGCTGGGCGATGAGACGCGGTCCGTGTCGTCGAGATGGAAGTAGCGTTCGAGTTGGGCGGGCGACGGCTCGCCTGCGTAGCGACCGTAGCGGCGCTGTTGCTCCTCGGTCAGGAAGTCGACGGGCATCCTTGCCCTCCTTCGTCGCGGCGGGCCTACTCGCTCTCGCCGATCCGCTCGACGGCCCGCTCCAGGTCGAGGCGTGACGGCGTGCAATAGCGTCGGGTGGTCTCCAGGCTCTCGTGCCCGGCGAGGGCGGCAACCTGCTCCAGACCGACCCCGGCGTCGATCAGGTTCTTGCAGAACGTGTGGCGCAGGGCATGGGGCGAGAGGTCGTCGAGCCGGGCCAGGGCTCCGTATCTGGCCAGGAGCGTCTGGACGCCCGGGGCGTCATCGGCCCGCGCTGGCCCTGAAGGATCACGGCCTCCTCGCCGGCATGCTGCGAATAACCCAGGGCCGTCAGCGCGGCCCGGGCGTCCTGATTGAGCGGCACCTGGCGGTGCTTTCCCCCCTTGCCTTGGCGGACCGTCAGCAGGCCCTTGCGTTCGGAGAGGGCGACGTCCTTCCAGGTCAAGTCACAGAGTTCCTGGACTCGCAGGCCGGTGTTGAGCAGGAGCCGGACGACGGCCAGGTCCCGCGGCTTTCCGGCGCGTTCGACGGCTCGGAGCAGGGCGTTCTGCTCGCGGCGGTCGAGCCAGCGCGGCCCGGGCCGCTCCTGGGGAACGGCCGAGGGCCGCTCCAGGATCGGCCTTGGGCGGGAACCGGGAGGCCGGGAGCGATACCCGCCGCGGCCGCCCAGGTCAGAAAGCTCTTCAGGGTGGCGAGCTTGCGGTTGACGCTGCTGGGCTTGAGCTTCCGTTGCTCGACCAGCCATCGCTTGAACTGCCTCAGGTCGGTCGGGGTGACCTTGGCCGGCTCCATCGGCTCGCCGTTGACATCCTCGAACCAGGCGGCGAAGGCGGCGAGGTCGCCGCGGTAGTTCTTGATCGTCAGGGGGCTGCGCTCGGCCTGGGCCAGGAAGCCGGCGAAGCGATTCGATGGGGTCGGAGGCACGGGCCATCGTTATACGTCGAGTATTTCGGGGATCGGGATCGGAATCGGGCGGTCTTATACGCCGAGTCGGCCCGGAAGTCAACGTATAACGTCAGTTCTACGACCACTTGGCGGATGCACCATAGGGTTCATCCTTGAGCCCAGTGGCTGGGGTGGATAGGCTGCAAAGGATCGTCGATGACTTTGAACCGTGGTCCTCTCAGTCCGCTGTTCCGCCACCAAGCCGCGACCACTGTCACTTGAGAGGACGGGACCATGGCCGGAAACTGGCGTACCGTCCGCGTGTTCATCTCCTCGACGTTTCGCGACATGCATGCGGAGTGCGATCACCTCGTGCAGGTCGTCTTCCCCAAACTCCGCGAGCGGCTAGCTTCCTACCGTGTCGAGCTGATCGACATCGATCTCCGCTGGGGCGTCACGCGGGAGCAAGCTGAAAACGACCAGGCAGCTCGATGTCTGTCTGCACTGGATCGACGAGTGTCGGCCCTTCTTTATTGGCCTGCTGGGTGAACGCTATGGCTACGTCCCTTCCCGCCATCCGATCGTCGCCCAGTCGAAGTACGGTGAAGTGCAGTTCGAGACCGGCCGCAGTATCACCGAGTTGGAAATTCTCTTCGGTGTCCTACTCAACGACCCGCCGAATGCGCGGTCGGTCCTTCTTCTACTTTCGCGACCCCGACGCGTTGAAGGACGTCCCCGAGGACGTAAAGCGATCGACCTACCTTGAAACCGATTCCGCCTTCCAGGTGAAGCTGGCCGTGCTGAAGGAAAAGATCCGTGCCAGCGGGGTGCAGCTCATCGAGGACTACCCAGCCAGTTGGAACTCAGACACTTTCGACCGTCCGACAAAGTCCCTTGGCCGCCTCGACGGCCTGGAGGCGTTTGGCGAGCGGGTTTACGAGCAACTCTGGCGAGCCATCCAGATCGAGCACACTCTTCTCGATGCGCCCCCGGCCCCCGCTGGCCAGGACGAGCTGCGCGGCTGGCCTCCGAGGTTGACGACTACTGGCGCGGTTCATGGAGTCTCGCCTCCGCGTCTATGTCGGCCGCGGCGAATTGCAAGACGCCCTTATCACTTACGCTGACGGCAACCATCACTATCCCTGTCTCCTAACCGGCCAATCCGGCTCGGGCAAGTCGTCAGCTTTGTGCGCTTCGTCATCGCATACCAGGAACAGCACCGCAATGTGCTTGTCATCCCTCACTTCATCGGTGCCAGTCCCCGCTCGGGCAGCCTTCGCGACCTGCTGCGCCGACTTTGCCTGACGCTAAAGGGTGCCTTTGGCTATGGAGAGGACGTTCCCCTGGAGATCGCCCCGCTCGTTACGACCTTCCGCGACTTCCTGGTCCGCGTCCCGGCTGACTGCCGCGTCCTGATCGTGTTGGACGCCCTCAACCAAATCGAAGAGAGCGATCGTGCCTGCGAATTGTATTGGTTGCCATACGAATTATTACCTCATGTGAAAATTATAAGCAGCTGCATCATCGATCCGAGGTCTCCCGGGGCCGAGCTCGACCCAGTCGCGAACGCCTTCCAACACCGGCCTGCTCACCTGCTCCGCGTCACAGACCTCAGCGACACCGACCGCCGGACGATGATCTGCGAGTACCCCTCGCTCTTCGCCAAAACGCTCGACGCCTCCCAGATTGGTATGCTCCTGTCCAACCCGGCTACGTCCACCCCGCTCTACCTACGTGTCGCTCTGGAGGAGCTTCGCGGGTTCGGCTCGTTCGACGATCTCGATGACCGCATCAAGGCTCTCCCTCGCGACGGCCTACCCGACGCCGTCTTGCTCCACGCCGGCTTTTCGCCCAAGGCGATGCGAAAGGCCGGTGACCCGCTCACAGCGCTTTTCGTGCAGGTAATCGAGCGGCTGGAATCCGAGTTCGAATGCGAAGACGTCCGCTCGATCCTCACCCTGCTCGCCTCCGCGCGGTTTGGGCTGTCGGACCGCGAGCTGCTCGAATTGCTCGAGGGGCCAGGCGTGGCGATCGAGGCCAGCACGAGCGACCTGTTTCCCAGACTGCGCCAGCTCCGTCCTTACCTCCAAAATGTCGGCGGCCTGCTCGGTTTCTTCCACGGCAACTTACTCCAGGCCGTCCGGCGGCATTATCTCGATACCGATGACCAACGGCGTACCGCACACGCCCGGCTTGGTGACTATTTCGAGCCTCAAACCACCTGGCTCGAATCGCCGGACGCGTTCTGGGAACGAGCCCGTCACTCGGCACCGTCACCTCGCCTCGCCAACCTCCGCAAGGTCGATGAGCTGGTATGGCAACGGATCGAGGCACAGGAATGGATTCTCGTTGTGAAATTGCTGACAAGCCTCGATTGCCTCGAGGCCAAGGCCGAAGGCGGCCGCACATTCGATCTAGCCGGTGAGTTGGCCAGGGTTACTCAGAGGATGCCCGAAAACGATTCCGCTCGGCAGCTCCTTCGGCTGCTCGAACAAGCGATCCGGGGCGACATCCATTTTCTGGTGCGTCATCCGACAACGCTGTTCCAGTGCCTCTGGAATCGCTGCTGGTGGTACGACTGCCCGGAGTCCGCTGAGCACTATCTGCCGGGGGACAAGCCACCAGTGCAGAGCGGTTCCAACTCGAGGACTCTTCGACTTGATGGAAGCCTGGCGAAGAACCAAGGAGGCCGTGCAGCCAGGTTTCATCTGGCTCCGCTCGCTCCGCCCCTCCCCCACGCGTCTGGGGCGGGTCTACTGGCGGTCCTTCAGGGACACGCTGGCCCGGTCCTGGGTGTGGCGTTCTCGGCTCAGGGTGATCGAATCGCGAGCGGCGCGGAGGACCAGACGGTGAGGGTCTGGGACACCGCGTCCGGGTGTGAGGTCGGATGCCTCAGAGGACATACCGCCGCCGTCGGCTGCGTGGCGTTCTCGCCCGACGGCCGGTGGATCGCCAGCGGGTCGAAGGACCAGACCCTACGCCTCTGGGACTCCCGCACCGGCGCGAGCTCCTCTGCCTGGACGGACACACCTCCGAGGTCGTGTGTGTGGCATTCTCGCCCGACGGCCGGTGGATCGCCAGTGCGTCTCATGACTGCACCGCCCGTCTCTGGGAGGCCGATTCCGGCGCGAACGCGTCTGCCTCCGCGGACACTCCTCTTGGGTCGATGCCTCGCATCTTCGCCCGACGGCGAGCGAATCGCGACGGGCTCCTCGGACCAGACCTTGCGTGTTTGGGATACCAGCGTCGGAGTCGAGCTCGTCTGCTCGAGCAACGCCGGGTGTTCCATTGAGGATCTGGCCTTCTTACCTGGTGGCCGTCGCATCATCACCGGCTCAAGAGGCGGCACCATCCAGCTTTGGGACGCCGATTCGGGCGACGAGCTCGGCGGCCAGCCGGGAAACAGCCAGATCATGGGCGTGGCGGTGGCACCCGACGGTCGCAGGATCATCGACGTCTTCTGGGATCTCAACCTCCGCCTCCACGACACCTTCTCGGGCCACACATACGCCATCTACCGCGGCGCGGACGCTGTCGTCGGGAGCGTCGCTTTTTCGCCCGACGGACAACGCATCGCCAGTGGCTCGTGGGACCACCTGGTGCGGGTCTGGGATGCCGGCTTCAGCAGTGAACCCTCTTCCCTCCGAGGCCACACCACGGAAATCGCCGGCATCCAGTTCTCGCCTGACGGACGACTGGTCGCAAGCCACTCAGAGGACGGCTCTCTGCGTGTCTGGGACGCTGGCTCCGGGCGAGAAATCGCCTGTTGTCGCGACGGCGACTACTCCTCCGAGATCGTCAGTATGGTCTTCGCACCCGAGGGCCGATGGCTGGCGTTCACTCGGTCGAATGGCACCACACGTGTCTGGGACGCCCAATCCGAGGGAGAACCTGTCACCCTGCAAGGACTTGGCCCGGGAGTGACTGGTTGGATGAAACGGCTTGACTTCACCTCCGACGCCCGGCGCATGCGTGGGCGTCTTACTCGACGACACCGTGGCCGCCTGGAACCCCAAGACCGGGGCCCGACTCGAAGCTCATGATATCCAAAGAGAGGTGCCCGGACCTGCTCCAGCGAACGGGGAATTCCCGTGGCGCGCCCGATCTGAACCGGGCGGGGACACAGCGATCGTGCCGGCGAGTGGGGGAGCCCCTGTGGCATGGTTCCCCGCAACGCCCGACGAGTTGAAAACCTCGCCTTCCGGTCGTACCTGGGCTGGGAATGTCTTTAAACACCTATATCTCATCCGCCTGGAAGGCGACTCAAGGTTCCGCGAGCAAGATTGTAACGGTTAGACTATCCATTTCGCCTTCAGGTCGGTTGGCCACAGTGTCCAGGTGCTTCGGTATTTGGCGTGGGCCTATTCCAGTTTTCTGTTCCATTGCTACTCACGGGCCGTAAAGCTCGAGTTAGATTTCCTTCCACCAATGCCAAGATTGGTGCGGAACTCCCGTGCGCCGTCGTTCGCACATGAGGCTGAAAGTCCGGCAACTGAAGCACGCCGCGATGGCAGTCTCCGAGCAGTTTGTGGAGGTCAAACGGGTTTCTCTGGAATGTTGATCCGGGCATGATTCGAGCTTTCCTTCTCGGGCAACCGTTTCGTTAAACGGCTCACACGCCAAGGTCGTCCAAGAACTCCGACGCGGGCTCCACGCTGCTAACAAGCAAGTGATCCCTCGCGCGCGTGCAAGCCACGTACAGTAGCTGGCGCTCGGTGTCATACACCTCTTGCAGGTCAGCATCGTCGCCAACCGCCTCGATTCGCGCCTGCGAGGGAATGACCTCGTCGTCGCAGGCAATCACCGCGATCGCGCGAAACTCCAAGCCCTTGGCAAGGTGCATGGTGCAGATCGACACGTGACCAACGGCGGTCTCGACGTGTTCGTCGAGATTCTTGAACGGCACTCCCGCTCCGCGCGCGGCCGCCACGGCCCTGTCCCTTTCGCGTTCGGACCGAACAAAGAGCCCGATCTCGTGGGGCAGCAGCCCCTCCTTCGCGCTCGGCGAGCCAGTCGCCCACCGCTGTAGTCTCTTCGCGTTCGTCCTTGAATTTCCGAATCGTTGCGCAGGCCCATTGAAAACGGAAACGGTGTCGCTCCGCTTCTCACTGTTGCCGTCTAAGGAACAGGCCGAGAATAAGTTCCCGGCGTTATACGGTCTTGGGTTCGGGGACTGCTCGGTAGTTCCACTTGGGCAGGATCTTGTCGAAGATGATCTTCATGGTCTTCTTGAATCCCGCGGCACACTTGCGTCCTGTCTGATACATCTTGTAGAGGATACGCACGCTGATTGTCAGGCCCGTCGTGGTTTCGGTCTTGGATATGTAGTGCTGCACCGTTTCCAACGTCCGAAAGATCACGCCCCGACACGCTCGCGTCACATGCGGGAAAAGGCGATGCTCGATCGGGTTATACTTCGAGCAGTAAGGCGGGTAGTGGGCCACCCGGATTTCGACGCCCAGCCGGTTCGCTAGCTCTTGGAGCTGCTCCTTGAAGACGTACCTCGACGCACTGTTACTCCCGCCGCCGTCGCACAGCACTAGGATCTTCTTAGCCCTGGGATAACTCACCCGTCCGTGATCCTCCCACCACGCTGCGATACTGTCACAAGCCAGCTCGCTGGTGTCGTGGCTGGTGTTCAGGTGGATGAATCCTCGATTTCGCCCTACATCGTAGACGCCGTGAGGAATTACCACGCCCGAGCCTGCACTACTGAAATCATGGTCGTTGGTTTCAATCGTCTCCTGCGTGTCGATTACGCCGTCACGGTGGAAGTCACCCATCAACTCCTTCTTCTTCGTGTCGATGCTGATGACCGGCAAACCGGCCTTCAGGTACTTCTTCTTGAGACGGGCGATGTTCTCGAACTGGACGTTGCGGTCCGGGTGACGCGGTCCCATCGTCTTCTTCTTCAATGCTTTTCGCCTTCGGTATCCGTGTTTGCGAAGCAACTGGGACACGATGTGTCGACTGGTCGGAGTACCCAAAGCCGTGACCCGAAGCGCTATCTGTCTACGTGACAAGTTCGTCCATTTCACGTCGGTGCGCATCGGATCTCCAGCAGTGTGGTCCTCGAGAACCTTTAAGAAGTTCGCTTCGACGGCAGCGTTGATCTCGATCGCCTTTTTGCACCCCCCCCTTTTTTTCGGACACGAGTCGTGTCCAGCTCATCTGTCGCTTCCAGCTCCGCCTTTCCACGGCGGATCGTCTTTGGATCGCATTCAAGGATCTGGGCAATGTACTCAGTTCCACCATGACCCAGTTTGGCAGCCTCGATGGCCGCGTACCGCCGTCGATCGTCCTCCGAAAGTGACTCATACAGCCGCTTCATCATCCGCTCAATTTCCGGTGCATACGCGTCCATGCTGCCCTCCTTGGCGTTTCCCTACGGACAGCGAGCTTGATATCATACTTCAGGGAAAACGGGAAGTTAATTTCGGCCCGTTCCTAAGCATGCCGGACGAAGAAGCTCTCTTCGTTGTAATCGGTATCGATGAACCAACAAGCGATGCCCGCAGCGCCGTCGCTTCGAACTTCGCCGGTGTTGGGATGGAAGACATCCACCCCGTTGATCTTCACTCGCATCTGACCGTTAATTTCCGGCATGAGCGTGATGTCCGGCTCGCCGAAGATGACGAAGAGATTACCTTTGCCGGTGTTCTTCAGATCATCAGACATGTGCAGGTCGGCGTTCATTCGCGCCTTCAGCACGGGAATGCGGCCGAGCTTGTTGAATTCCGTCGTATGCGCCTCGTAGTTAAACGCGCAGGCGATCAGCACATCGAAACCCGCATCGCCGGCCTCGCGGGCGGCCGCCACCAGGTCGGCGCGCTGAACCGTGCCGAACTCCGGCCCGAGAAAGATAGCGGCGCGTTTTTCATTGTCCCCTTCCAAGTACCGCCCCTCGGCGCAGACAAAGCTCCCTGGCCAGGGCGTCAGCGCAGTGAACGTGATTCGGTCTTCCTTACGCGCCTGCTGCACGCCGGCCGTCTTCAGATTCTCCAGAATCATCTGGTCGAAACTGCCGCCTTCGTCCCTGATGTTCGAAAGCGGATCGATCAGCTCGTCGTTTTCATCCACGCCGAGCGTGCGGTGGGGAGAGAGACTCTCGACGGTGAAGGGGCCGGCCACTCGCACCTTCTTTTTGTCTTCATAGGGTTTGTCATAGAGGAATTCAAACTCGGCCTTGGCGGCGATCGAGGCGTCGATCTCCTTCTGCCGCGAGGTGCGGGCCTGCCACCACTCGGCGTGAAGCTTCCGCACGGGCTGTGACCACTCATCCTCCGGCTCGCGCGGAATCTCCCACTCCCGCCAGGACCTCCCGACGGCGGCGTTTAGCGAGTCGCGCAGCGGCCCCAGCGCGCCCTGCCACTTTTCCCAGATGACGTCGATCTCCGCATTATCGGCGATGGACTTGAGCGTGATGTGCGGCACCCGCTCATAGACAAAGCCGTGGCGGACATTGCCGTGAACGGGCTGCGAAGAGGGCGCGGTCCGGGAGACCTCGGCTTCTTTGAGCTGGCCATCGCGGGAATCAGCTAGGAGGTAGTACGAGTATCGCGCGCCCATGATGCGGGCACGGGCTAGCGCCAGCGCGACGCGCGAGGTGTCAATCGTGATCCAGCGACGGCCCCATTGCTCTGAGACAGCCGCAGTGGTTCCCGACCCACAAGTCGGGTCGAGCACGAGGTCACCGGGATCAGTCGCCATCAGGATACATCGCTGGACTACCTTTTCGTTTGTCTGGACGACATAAACCTTGTCCGACGCACCTCCTACGTCGGTCCAAGCGCCGCCCAAGCTGACGGTTGGGTCGTCACCGAAGAAACGCCGGAGGCTGATTTGCTTACCGTCAATGACAATGCGACCAGCGCGCGCAACTCTTCCAAGTCCATCTACAGTGACTTTCCAGTGCGCCGCCTTTCCAGGGTGGAAGGTCACGCAGTTAAACTGGAAGTCAACAGTCGTATTTGGGCGGAAGCCGTCGGAGGTTAATGGATAGGACCTCCACACGACACTCAAATCCTTTATCAATGACGGATCATCTCTTTCGTCTCGAGTTAGAGATCGGCTGTCCACAGGCGACGTCGCAATCTTGGTGTAGCCGCTGCCACCTTCACCCTTCAGATCTCGAGGACGTAGCAATGCCCTAAACTTGCTCTCAGCGGCACGCCTTGAGCGGGCAAACCATAGGATTCGATCAGAATTAGACTGAATAAACGCTCCCACAAGGCTTCCAGTCTTCTGAACCGCGATCTCAACAACGAAGTTCTCTTCTCCAAATATCTCCTCAAGTCAGCGCTCGAATGCGATGCACGTTCTCATCGCCGATCTGCACGAAGATGGAACCAGAATCAGTGAGCAAATCCCGCGCAACGGTGAGACGATCACGTAGGTAGGTGAGATAGCTGTGGATACCATCGCGCCACGTGTCACGAAACGCTTTAACCTGCTCCGGCTCACGCGTGATGTGATCGGCCTTACCATCCTTCACGTCGCGGCTCGTCGTCGACCACTGAAAGTTACTATTGAACTTGATCCCATAAGGAGGGTCGATGTAGATGCATTGCACCTTGCCACGCAACCCCTCGCGCTCGGCCAAGCTGGCCATGACTTGGAGCGAATCCCCGAGGATCATGCGGTTCGACCAGTTCTGGTCATGCTGATAGAAATCGGTCTTGTCCACCCCGTCCGGAATCCCGTTGAACTCGGCAAACAAGTCAAGTTGAACCTGCTTGCCCGGCTTCTCCTGTTGCTGCGACTGCCTCAGCAGGTCGTCAATGAGAACCTTCGGATGCACCTTCTCCTGGATATAGAGCGGCGGCGCGTGCACGACCAGGTCGCTCCAGTCCTGGGTATCCTTCCCACGCCAAACAAGCTGCGGGTCGAGATCGCGATTCCGCCGCTCGTACGCAACCCGGATCAGCCGCTCCGCCTCCTGTTTCACAACGGACTGGAATTCCGCCGTCGGGATGTTCTTCCGCTTGTCCGCCTCGTGCATGAGGGTCTCGACCGTCTTCTTCGCCGGTTCCTTCGCGGATTTCTTCGCCGCCATGACGGGCCCCTTCCTACGAGTCCAATGTGTCCGGATTCTTCAAGGCTTTCTTCCCCTCGGAGGCAAGGCGGCGCTCGACCTTTTTGACGTCTTCGGCGGCTGGGAGACTCTCGGGCCGGATGCCGCGCCGAGCAGCGTTTTGCGCACCGCCTGGTTGTTCGTGACATGCTCTCGCGAGATTGCGCTTTCACTCGCCAGGCCGTGTTCGCGGGTATTGAAGATCGTGATCTCGGCGGCGAAGTCCTTCGCTTTCAGAATGATCGTTGGAGCAAAGTCTGCCAGGGGCCGGCTGTCCGGTACTTTCCACTGGGCTTTCATCGCCAGCGTGCTTTTGCCGAAGAGCGCCTGGTCGCCCTTGCTTCGGATCAGGGCGAAGTCCTGATTCACGCTGATCCGCTCGTAGATAACCCCGGAAAGCTCCCGCTCAGTCGTCGTGAGTTTCTGACGTGCCGCGACGCGTTCGGCCTCCAGGATCCGCTGTTCGATCAACTCCGCCCGGCGAGTCTGGACAGCGAAGTAGGTCTGGGCGAACGCGATTTCCTGCTTCTTGGGATCGCCATTCTGAGCAGCGAGGTAGCACGCGTACCGGGTGAGCATCATGTCGTCCACTTCGCGCTGGCTTCCGGAGCCGAGATCGACCATTTTGTTGACGTCAACAAAATGGTCGGAAACCTCGTGTCCGGAGAGCTCGCACGCGGTTTTCGCCTTGGTGATCACGGCCGTGAAGTTCCGCCACTCCGTGTATCCCAGCAAATGCTGAAGGTCGCGGGCGAGCCAGAATTCGACGCCGCCATCGGTCTGCTGAGCGTGGCCTTCAAATGTGTCCGTCAACGCGTGAATCAGCTCGGTTTTCATGATGCGTGCCCCACATGCGTCAGAATCGCCGGACTCACTGCCGCCTCGATCATCTTGTTGAACCCACTCTCAACCTTGGCCTTGAAATCAGCCTGAATCCCATAGACATCCGTAAACTCGGCAAACGCCCAGCGGCCGTAGCTCTTGAGGTTGTTGACGCCCGGAACCCAGTACGTCTCCATCGTCGATTTCTTCTCTTTCGCATCCTCGCGCCGATAGCCCTTGATCTCGACCAAGAGATGCAAGAGATCATCATCGCCATGCCCGTCATCCACAAGCACGATAAAGTCCGGCCGATACGTACGCGTTTCCGATCCATAGCGATACGGCACGTCCAGCCCGAGATTATGGTTTTTCGCGTAGGCGCGGACGTTCGGATGCCACTCCGCCACGCGGCAAAACTCAGCTTCCCAATCGCTGTCCAGTATCACCCAGTTAATGTGACATCGCGCCGCGCTTGTCTCCCACCGATCGCTCTTCGACGTGTTGAAGCGCACGTGCCTCGTTGAGCCGGCCGGGTTGTAAGGGTCGAGCAGCGCCTTGATGGGGCGATCGCCCAGGAAGGCCCGCGTCACCCCCGCCGTGATACGGTTGCACGCCATGTCGGCCAGCTCCTGATACATGAGAAGCGCCGGGTAGGTCTCGCCCTTGCAGACCAGGCAGGTTTCCAGCCACTCCTTGGTAACCCGCTTGAGCTGCCCAAAAAGGTGCAGCTTGGGCTCCTCGCCAGGATCGCGCCACTTGGTATAAAGCAGGCGATGGGTGACATGAAAAAGCAGCGTAGACGGCCGCATATCCGCCAGGTGTTCGAGATTGAGGTCCACACCCTCGCCAATGATCCCCGCGTTCCGCGTGATCGAAGGGCCGACGAGGTCCGGCGTGAGAACCAGTATCGAGTCGTCATTGAACTCAGCCGTGAGCCGCTCCTCGGGCAGCTCGACCCGGTAACCCTCGACCCTCGGGAAACGGATCTCCAGCGCATCACGCTCCGGGCGCATGGCCTTCACCTGAATCGTTTCACGCGGCTTCTGCGGCGGTGCGACGACCGGCTTCGCGGTGAAGTCGAACGGAATGCCGAAGATATCGGCATATTCGACGTTGAACAGCCCTTCCTCGTTCAAGTCGTACGACTGCCGGCGAAGAGCACGCCCAATGACCTGCTCGCACAGGAGCTGTGTGCCAAACGCACGGATACCAAGCACGTGCGTCACCGTGTTCGCATCCCAGCCCTCGGTCAGCATCGATACAGAAACCACACATCGAATGGCGCCACCGAGCTGGCCGCCCTTGCCCACAGTGTTCATGACCTCACGCAGCAACTCCTGATCCGTGATGTTCTCGGCTGCCTGCCGGTCGCCCGTGCGCTCGATGATCTCGCCTCGGAATCGGGCGATCTCATCGCCGGCCATCGCACGAAAATTGTCATCGAGGGCGTCTCCCGCTTCGAGCTGCTCGCTATCAATCAGCAACGTATTCGGCCGTGGAAGCGCGTTGCCCGTGGTCTCGTCGAAGTTGCGGAATAGAGCAAGACGGCCGTTCTCCAGCGTCGTCGTTCCGTCCTCGTTCTTCCGGTGAAAGCCCGAGACGAAGTCGTAAACCAGCTTCGAGATCGCGGTGTTCTGGCAGACGATGATGAAGCAGGGCGGCACGCGGATGCCCTCAGCATCCCAAAGCCTGAATGTCTTCTCATAGTGGCCGTAAAGCGCCTGAAGGGCAGTCTGAAGGCGAGTCGGCAGTTTGAGCGGGTCAAGCTCCCCGCCCCTTCCGCGGCCTTTCTTGGGCATGTCCTGTCGGATGTTCTCCCACAGATTGCGATAAACCGGCATCTCGTCGCCGGGTATATTCTCCGCCACCGGAACCCGCGGCAGCTTCACGATGCCGCACTCGATCGCGTCCATGAGTGAGAAGTCGCTCACCGTCCACGGGAACAACGTGCCCTCGGCGTAGCCCGAGCCGCGCAGAAAGAAGGGAGTGGCCGACAGATCGATCACTTGTGCCAGGCCGAGCTTGCGATTCACGGCTTCCAGGCCCGAGATCCACAACCGGGCTGCCTCGTTGTTCCGCTTGGCTTCCTGTTTCTCGTCCCCTTTGAATTCCGGACCATCCTCATCTTCCGGCTTCGCCCGGTAGCAGTGATGGGCCTCGTCGTTGAGTACGAGAATGTTCTTCATGCCCATGAGGTCGGGCATCACCCGCTGTAGCATCTGGCCTTCCGTCTCAAGCGTATTCAGCTCCTCGCCTCGCCCTTGAAGCAATGACCTTCCTCCGGCGGAGAGCTCGATGCGCTCGCGCAGCTTGAAGGAGTGGAAGTTGGTGATCACGATCTTCGCGCGGTTCACGTCGTCCAGCATGTCGCCGGGCACGAGCTCGCGGCTCGAGTAGTAGCTATCAGGGTCATTCGGCTGGAGCACGCGAAGGCGGTCTTTGATCGTCAGCCCGGGCGCGACGACCAGAAATCCACGCGTGAAGTTCTTGCTACCCGGCCGTCGCACGGCGTTGATTGTTTGCCACGCGATCAGCATCGCCATGACGGTGGTCTTGCCCGCGCCGGTAGCCAGCTTGAGCGCGATTCGCAAGAGACCAGGGTTCGCATCCTCGCTCGATGCACCCAGGTTCTCGAGGATCTGCTTACCCCGCTTCGAGTGCGGTGCAACCTCGGTCAGCCAGATAGCCGTCTCCAGGGCTTCAACCTGGCAAAAGAACGGCCGTACCCACGCGAACTTGTGGTGCCGCCAGTGCTCGAGCAGCCGCGCCGTCTCGGGGGTCACCTGCCACTCGCTCGGTTTGGGCCAGGCCCGCCACTGGCTCACCTGCCCGCGCACCTCGTTGATGAGCGAAGTGGGATCATATTGCTGCTCTTTGGTCGAAAGTCCCTTACCTTCGTCGAAGACAAAATCCCGCTGCCCGGCCCCTTTCTTTCTTTTCTTCGCCCGGGGAATTGGTGTGATGAACTCGGCGCGCCGACGGCTCTCGATAATTCGTTGTGTCGGCTGACCCTGCTCGTCCAGTTCCCAGTGTCGCTGCGGCGTCTCATACGGAGAGTTCAGGATCGGATGTTCAAAAAAGGGATTCGCCATCTTCAAATCCTGGACGCTGTCGAGCAGGACTTCGTCGTGCGTGATCCAACCATGCGTTCTCTATTAGTGATAAAGAAGCACGTGGATACGACGCTGTATCCGTTCCGGCAAGCGCCTGGTTAACTTATCACAGTGGATGAGCCTGTGTACAGTGGGTAGTGAACGTCGGCGGCGGCGGCCCAGGAAACCACCGAGCGGCCTTGGTCGTCCCGACTGGATGGATCAACCCGTCCCAACGGAGCTGCTTCGGGCAAGGATGAACCTCGTCAATGGACGACCCCCATACGCGTTTCCGCGCAGCCATGACACACGTACCGCCCATCGATGGCGTGAGCCTGCTCCGGAGGCGTGGGCCTCCGGCAAATCCCGCAGGGTCGGATCTCGCGGCTTCGCTGCAGGCGGCCGGCTGGGATCAGTGCTTGTGGGTCCAAGGCAATTGTGTCACCAGAGGTGACAGTTTTGGTTGGTCAAGCGCATCCCTCGATTCTGTCGCCATTTCGCCGCGAGCGGCTCGGGCTGTTTTGCCTCCAGTCCACAGCCGCAATCGAACGACTCCGTGGGCCCAAGTCATTTGCTCCCAAATTCTATGACGACGGCGTTTCGGTCACGTGAGTCATGCTCCTGTCTGGCTCACAAATGCCTCATTTTCGTTCTCCCTGGGCCAAAATCATATGCCCCGACCCGAAAACCACCGGGTATTCCGCTTTGTTCCCTTCCGGTGGACCTGGATCTCTTTCTGTAGTTCATCAAGCAAGCTACTAAGCCTGCCCGGGGTCAGATCTTCCAAGTGCTCACACGCAGTCTCAATCTAACTCAGAACCCGCCCAACAACGGGAGCGTCGAGCCCAAATCGCGAAGCGAGCCCCCTTCCAAAGAAATTACAAGCGAGCACATGCATTGAGCCGCCCCGCCCCGATTGATATCCCGCTCATCCCGAACGACAAAGTCTACAAACGGATCGCATCTGTTCCCGGCGATTTTGGAACGTCCTGATCAGTCACCCTGGAGCAACCAGAAGCATGATCCGTGTTCGATCAGTGTTTCGTGAGCCGCTTAGAAGCGACGAGTTCGGCGAAATCGAGAAGCCCGCACGTCAGCTTCGGCCAAGCTTGGAGCACGATGAACGACGATCATCCGAAAAACGTCCAAAAAGAACTGGCACGAAGCAGGCCCGGCTCTCGAAAATGAAATGTGGCACGCGGACGTCCCGGCAAAGAAGGCCTCTGACTGGAAAGCCTCACTCATGTGGAGATTACCATGACTCGTATGGTTATTCATTCGCGAATCGGCGCTGATGGTGTTCTGCACATCACCGTACCGATAGGCAAAGAGGACGCCGACCGGGAAGTGCAAGTGACCATCGATCCGGCTCCGGTCGGGCCACCCACGATGACCGAGCAAGAGTGGCGGGCCTTCGTCCTGTCAACAGCCGGCAGCATCACGGACCCGTCGTTCGTGCGCCATGAGCAAGGTGAATACGAAGAGCGCGAGGAGTTGCCTTGACGCACTTGCTGGACACAAACTCCTGCGTCGATCACCTCCGACGCGGCCAAGCGTCAAACGTTACCGCGAAACTTGCTGCCGCCCTTCCCGGCAGCGTCGTTCTCTGTTCGGTCGTCGCGGCAGAACTACTGTATGGAGCACACCGGAGCGCACGCAAAGCCCAAACCTTGAGCCACGTCCGTCAGTTCTGCAGAAATTTCCAATCCCTCGCGTTCGACGACCCGGCGGCCGAAGAGTATGGCCGGATTCGCGCGCACCTGGTCGGCCTGGGCACGACCATCGGCCCCAACGACCTGCTGATCGCCTCGATCGCGCTTACGAACGGGCTCACTCTCGTTACCCATAACACCAGAGAATTCAGCCGTGTCCCCGGCCTGAAGGTGGAGGATTGGCAATGACGACCGGCCGGGGAGCGAAACAGGGAGCGACCTGGTTCGCGCGTGGAACCTACTCGTCGTACTTCAGCAGAAACTTCGGGTTGATCACCTTGAAGCTCAGTCTACCCCCGATCTCCTCGTCATATTCCTCGGTAATCGGCCGGAGAACGATCCCTTCCCGCTGAATCTTCGGGTTGAGAACGCTCGCGCCTTCGGAGAGCGCGACAAGCTCGTCCACCGAATGGTCCAGCACCAGCGGGCCAAGCTGAGGCACCGATTCCAGTTCCAGACCTTTTAACAGCTCCACGGAGTCGGGCCCGTCGAGGAGCCGATAGCGATCCACATTCAGGACGCTGAACACTCGAAGCGTCGCAGCCGGCAGAGCGTATTTGTTCTTCTGGATGCCCGGCCCGATGACTTCGGCCTGGAGAGCGAAGTCGAAGCCCAACTGATCGCGAGCAGCTCGGAGCTTTTCCTGGATACGCATTCCTTTCGCAACTCTCGCGTGAATGTTCGATTCGTCGGTCTCATCCATCCAAAAGTTACGGCTGCAGATTCCAAACTTGCCCTCACGCAGAAAGGCAGTGAACGACGTCCCATCAAGCTTCTCGGTCACGTAGAACGTCTTCCCGCGATGCCGGCTCAAGACGCCTTCAAGGACTTGAATGCGCGTCTCGTCCGTCTTCGGAATGAAACCGGGAAACGGCCCTTTCACCCTTCCCCGCATGCCAACCGGGATTGGTGGCTCCCACTTCACGACGCCGAGCAAATCGGTAACGTCTGTTCCTTCGTCTGTCGGAGCTCCGGCCGGGAGAATCGCGAGCGGAAAGCAGATCCCCTGAGACACCTGGCCCCGTAGTCGCACGGTCTTGATACGAAAGCCAGCGCGAAGGCTCTCCGCTCCGGACGCGTCCGTCTGAGCGGGCTTAAAACCAATACCGTTTAACGAGTCATAACCACTGAGTCTCTAAAGCTTTTTTTCAAGGGCGGAAGGCGGTGATGTTGGGGACGTTTCTTCTTCCATTTCGACATCTTTCGCTTGATCACTCGCGGATTGATCCGGTTACGGCGTGGCTCCGTACGCTCTCTTTGTACTTCCCAGAGGATTGCTTTGTACCAACTCTCCAACTCCGCGGGCGTCTTGCCTTGGCACTCGGGCAGCCGGCATTTCAGGATCTGGAAACATCCCGTAAACGATAACCGGTCGGGGTCGAGGTCAACCGTTGCGGCGGCCTCAAACATCAGCGACCTGATCACGAAATGGGCTAGTGACAACGCATAGACTTCCTGAATCACTCCCGTGGGGGTCTCGCTCCGCAACTGCGCCGGCTTCGTCGCCCTTCGTGGGTCTTGGTGGGTTTTTTGCTCGTCGAAAACGAGTTCTTCCTCCCATCGTTCATGGTAAAGAAGAATCAATTCCATTGCCGGGTAGAGTTCGCCATCGAGGAGATTCGTGATCAGAACATGTTCCTCGCCGTCTCCGATCCGCTGAGGGTCGTCCAGAGTGTAACGGATCACCCGGACTTCAATCCCATTGCGGTCCTTCTTCCGTTCATAATCAGACTTGTAGATCTTTGCGATGTACGAACCGTCGGCCAGGGTTCGAATCGGTCGCAAGATCAACCGGCTAGTCACCTGCGCCAGCACGTTCACCTTGCGCTCGGTCAGCCTTTGCCACTGTGTATAGCTGAAAAAGCCTCGATCCCAGAGCAGGAGCATTTCCGGGGTCAGGTGAGGGAGCAAACTCTCGACCATCGAGTGTTCGCCGCAACTACTGCACCCGACAACCATGGCAACTTCGACGTGGGTACCCAACTCGACCAGACTGAGCTTGCGAACTTGGGGGAAAGCTCCGTCGCCACGCGCCCCTGCAGAGGGGCGGGCGAAGGCGGCCGCGTTGGCATCCGAGTCGGGGACATCGAGGATGGTGCCGTCGATGCCCATCAGACGCAAGCCACGATAAAACGCTCCTGGTGTCCCGAGGCGAGCCAGCGGATGAACGATATGCTCGAAGAGATGTCGCACGGGTTCCACGCCCAACCGCTGACGTGCGACGCAAAGGCTGGAACGATGGGGCGAGTCTTCCCCAGAGCGCAGCCGTCGGGCGAGCTTGAAGACCTGTCGGATCGGCACTTCAGTAAACAACCCCATCGCAAGCACCACCCACAACATGATCTCATGGGTCAACGTGCATTGTCGCGAATTGATCCGGCCAGTGGCCGCAAGAGCTTGTTGAATGTCCTCCGGGCGGATAATCTTTTCGAGTCCCGCCAGCCGGTCCAATACCCGGCCTGCTTCATCAGCCGGCAATGCACATCGTCCTTGATGCATGCGAGTCGCAGCCTCCTTGTTGCCCTGGTTGTTTGCAAACACAAGGTAACAAGAGGCTGTGACTTGCGCCTATTTCAACGGTATTGGGCTTAAAACTGCTGGCGCGCAGGAATTCGAATTCGGGCCGTTCTGGAAGAAGCGAGTCGATTTCGCAGTAGACGAGCTTATCGCCGGCGACGTGCTCCCCCTTCTTGGCGACAACCCACCATCCGAGAACCCGGATCTTCTCAATGGCGTCGGCGTTCGGGATCGGCTCGACGGCGTTTACGGTCTGGATACTGGCGAGACTGCGCATGGTATCTTCGTTCCCTCAAGACGAGTAGCACCCACATCGATGGCATATTTTTCTCCAGACACCGATCCCTCGCAAAGGGTTCTCGCATCGCCAATCAACCCCGCTCTGCCCTATCGAACATCGCCGCAAGCTGGACTCCACTCGCCCGCGGCACGCGCCTCGTCCGCTCGAATCATCAGTGCGAATCCGTCGGCCCTTGCCCAGAGGTTCCAGACTCAAGCCCGACCTCCGTCCCCCTCGGGCTCTTGTTCCCCCGCTTCGTTACCTTCGTTCCCTCCTGTTCAAAACTGGTTCTGCACCGCCCGTGGCAAGCCTTCTGTACGGTCCGTCCCAAATCACTCTGCGAAGATCCGTGCCATCCGTGGTCAACCAGCATTCCACCGATTCCGACCCTCGCCGACTCCCGCCCTTTCAGGAGGTCATTCCCAGTTCCAATCTAATCTTCGAGATCCTCAATCCGCGTGCCTCGACCTTCCTCGATGCTCTTGCTTGCCGCCTCGAGACGTCGACGGAACCGCGGATCATGCTCGAGGCGATAGTCAAACCAGTCGTCTTCGCTTCCAAAACCGATCAGCACCCCCGCCGGCTTACCGTGCCGAGTGATAACAATCTCCTCGCTCGCCGCGAGGCGCAGGTACTTTGACAAGTCATCCTTCACTTCCGACAGTGGGACCGTTTTCATCGCGCTCTCCAGCTTGTGCCAGCCACTCATCCGCATTCGATTTTTCGACCACGCCGAGGACTCGGACGTTCTCACCCTCGACGCCGTAAAAGACCCGAAGGTCGTCAACGCGAAGTCGATACCACGGCCGCGAAATCCCGCGAAGTCGCTTGATGCGGCTCTTGCTGAGCTTGGTCGGCTCATGCCGCAAATGGACCTCGATCGCATCGCGCGACCTTGCCACGTTCGTATCCGCTCAGGCGGCGCATATCGTCCACGGCTTCCGGGGCGAAGATGATGTCGAATCGCATCTGGCTAGATGATAGCCAGAATCCCGCCCCCGGACAATGGGAAGAAGAAGCCGCGCCTCAGGGCTTCACAAGGCTTCCAAGCCGCGGCGCAGTCGCCGTGATTTCCGAAGGTGACGCGGTTCGCTTATCCCTCGCATCAAGCAGATCACGCAGCGCCGTCACCAACACATCCTCGACCTCCGGCCCCACCCGCGACGGCGTTCCCGTCTCGTAGCCGCCCTGCGGGTAGGCCACCCGCGTGCCGATGTAGCCCGGAGAATAGTCTCCATACGCGGCCATCGCCACGAAGAGATCGGGCCGAAGCCGCTGCGCGAAGAGCTGATACTCCACGAAAAGCTCGCCGGGCATGTGCAGGATGCGGGCATTCCCGAGCTCGAGCACGCTCAAGTCGATCGTCTGCCCCTGGCGCCTCAAGCGCGCCCACGCCAGGTCAACAGCCTGCGCAAACGTCGGCGCGCCGAGAATTCCTTCCCAAGCTCCTCCTGATCGACCCAGGCCGCAACCGGCAGCGCGACTGGCACCACTCGCCAGTGCACGTCCACAGCCGTGATCGGCATCTTGTGAGCAGCCGAATCAGCCTTCGCCCTCGCCATGCCATCGGCCAGACGACGCGCCAGCACCAGGCGGTTGTCCGGTGACCCGTCGTTGTACTTGCCCGCGGTCACGTTACCCGATGCCCCATTGAAGTGTACGAAAAAGGTGCCGGGACTGGCCTGGTCGCGCAGCCGCCGCGCGATGCCGACGAAATCGCAGCTCACCCCCCCTTTTCCATAGTGGCTCTGCGGATGCGTGGCGTAATAGCTCAGCACGGCCAACGGCTGCTCGCCGTTCCACAGACTCACGACTCGAACGGTTGGATCAACAATCCCCTCCGGGGCGGCCGTGGCTTCCGGGTCGCGGGTCGCGCTCCAGCGAATGTGGCGGACCTTTCCGTCCGGGCCCAGCACCCGGCGGTTCGATGCCACGTGGTTGACGTCGGCTTTTCCTAGCCCGACGTGCGTGGCCACTTTCGGCCGGGTGACGGCAGTTTTGATCGCGACCGCGGCCCGGCTGAAGACAACCTGGTCGAATCCGGGAGGATATCCAAGTCCCGGAAGGTTCCGCGCCACCATCAATTCCTCGGCGTCGGGGTCAAAACCGGGCGCGTCGTGTTGATGCAGGCAGTGCACCGCGACTCGCTCCGATGATGTACCCGCTGCGTCTGCAATCGCTTTCCGCCACGCCCGGTGGCCCGTTCCTGAGATTCCAACCCAGTCGACCCCGCACAGGACGATCGGTTTTTCGTCGCTCAACAAAATGATCCCGCGGCATGTGAGCGGGTCATCGATCCGCTTGGCTTTTTCCACCGCACCTTCACACAGGGACGAGCCCAGCGGCGGCGTCACATCGAATTCAAAAGTGGCGATCTGCAGTGGCTCGTCGCCGCGTGAGGCAGTGAAACCCGCCGCGAAAAAGACCACCGGAAAAGCCAGCACGGCAAGCCATCGCATGGGTCGGCTCCTCGGGATTGTGCGGTTCGCCTGGCTCAGAAGAGCAATTCACACGTGGCACAAACCGACCAGGTCGCGGATGGCGGCGTGGGCAACCGGCGTCGGGCACGACCAGACCAGGAAGAAGAGAGCTTGCCGCGCCCAGCGCCTGCGCGGGCTCGGCCTTCAGGAACCCGGTTCCCTTCATGACGGCGAGGTAAGCTTGAGTCGATCGGAGCACCAGCGTGTTGGCGGCGCTGCGGATTTGCGAAGCGGGAGTAGCCCCGGGCTCACCGCGTGCCTGGGCGACGAGCTGGCCCCACAACGTGTTCCAGCTCTCGCAGAGGACTTCAAGCGGCTCGGCAAGCTCGCCCGGCGCCGCGATTCGCGCGAGCGCAGAAAGTGCGGCATGCGCCTGACCGAGCGCAAGTGCCGAGGTCTCCAGTCCGGCGGTACCGACGGCACCCGGTCGTGACAACACGTCGATCGCCGGGCCTGCCAGCACGTCGGAGCTACGGATTTCAACGCCCTTCGAGCGCAACTTCGCTCGTGCACGAAGCCTGGAGCGCGGCCAGCGCAAGAGGCGGGCGCACCACGACCCCCGGGCGGTTCGTGGGCAAGACGACGAGCAGTTTCCGTCCGTCAGCCAGTGTCGCGCCGGTCACAAGCACTTGCGCGCGCCCGGCTGCCGTGACCCAGGGAATCGCACCATCGATCCGGAACGACCCGGGCGACGTTTCGACTGCGTTGGCGCCCGAGCGGCGCGACGTCGTCAGGTGCGAGATGCCCACGGTGGCAAACGCGCGGCCGGCCCCGATCTCGCGCAGCCAGTGAGCGGCGCACGGATGATTCGCCCCATCCTCGGCCAGCCGGCGCACGGCAGCGTCATGCTGCGACAGGATGAAAACGGCGGTGAGGCTTCCCGTGGCAAGCTGGGCGTAACGTTGAACCAGGAGCGGGCGCGGGCACGAATCGCCGCCGAACTCGGCAGGCAAAGACCATCGGGTCGTCCCCGATTTCTCGATCAGGTCCCAGAGAGCCGCCGGCCATTCCGCATCGTCGGCGCAACTGTCTTCCTCAGCAAGCGCGGCGACCAGATCACCGATCCGTGCCGAATGGGGGTCGGGCTCGGTCCACTCCAGCGATCTCATAGTCGCCTTTCGCTCCGCGAAAGTGCGTTCCCCCAAAAACCCATCACCCCCCCAGATCGGCCTCGCAGAGAACTTCGAACCCCATGTTGTGCAGAGTCACACTCGCCTGTTCAACGTTGTCGATGTGCATGGCGACGGCGGGGCGATTTCGCGGATGCACGATCAAGGGGTAGGCGTAGTGAATATTGATCTCGGCCTGAAGCAGGGCCATGCAGAGGTCGGAGAGCGATTGAGGGCCAAGCGGCAGCTCGACGACGATCAGCTCGTTCTCGGCAAACGCATGCTTGTTCAAGACCAAAATCTCACGCCCTTGCTCGGAATGGCTCAAAATCAGCCGCAGGATCGAGCAATCGGCCGAATCGGATATGGTCAGTCCGAGGATCTTCACACGCGTTCCCTGGAACGACCGGTGGACCTCAAGCAACTGGCCGACCCGGTTCTCCAGGAAGACGGAGTACTGGGTCACTGTCGGCCAGCTTCGAGCTTTGAGTGTTTCAAGCTCGACTTCGCTGCCGCCGTCATCCTCACCGTAGTTCATGGGGAGCCTCGCGGGGCGCGTTCGATCCCGGCTGAAAACGCGATCTTACGCCAACGTAAGTTTAATGATTCCAAAACACTCCGGTCAATGGTCACTGGGCGCGAACTCAAGCGGTGTGCAAGCGCTCGGGAAAAAGTAGCTGCCCGGCCGACGTATCGGCCAGCGCGCTGAACCCCAGCTCGCGGGCCAGTTGTTCGTAGTTCTTGATGAACTTCTCGGCTCGGGGCTTCAGTTTCCGCTGATGCTTCGGCCGGGCCTGATGATCCGGCACGAAGACCTCCGAGACCAGGGCGATGTCGAGCAGGGTGGATTGAAGCCAGTCGACCGGCGTGGTGTAGCCCGAAACCCATCGGGCACCGGTTGCCTGGGAGACCTTTTCATGGGTCTGGCGGCGGGCCGAAGAAGCGATCATCTCGCAGCAGCCGAAATGAACAAACGCGATCGCGCCGGCTTTCGCTTTGGCAAGGGCCTCGAGCAACCCTTCCGGAGCAACGGTCGACCGGCCGTCGGAGGGAGAGAGCCGTTGCCGCTTGCCGTGGCAGGCGAAATAGAGGAAGGCTCCCGCATTTCGCGAGATTTTCGACACGTAGTACGCAATGTCGTCGGCGCCCCGGATCGTGCGGTGACTGAGATCGATCTCGCGATGACTGGTCGCCAGCGCGTGGAAATACGGCAGAATCAGTGGAACCTCGTGGTTGCTCCACCACGTGCCTTCCAGTATGCAAACAGGCGCTCGCTTGGACATGGCTGGCCACTAGCTGCGTTAAGGGTTTGACCGCTTGTTCGACGACCCTTTCGTATACCGAGTCGTGTGCACGCCACGGATCATCGCACCCTCCTCCGAGATGCTCGAACTCTACTTTCGCTCCCAGATCGACGAGCACCCGTCCACGCGTTCGGGGCAACATCTATACGATCGTATACATAATACGGAGGAGTTCTAACCGCGCCAACCGGAATGTCAGGACCGCAGCACCGCGCGTTCGTCGGTTGCTACCACTCGCGAATGAACCACCGCGGGGACGCTGAATTGTAACCCACCAATAGAGGAAGGATTCCGCTTGTCGAATTTCGGGCTGGTCCAATCGTTCGACTTTTTGGGGTAAGACTCTCGGCAGTCGCTGCCGCGACCAAACTAACCCGACGCACCAGCGAGGGTTCAGGCGATCTACCTCCGGCATTCGCTTTCCGGTCGTCGCTGGCGCGTCGGGCTGGTGTATCTCATCCCGCCGGCAGAACGATGCCGAAGCTCTCGCCCACAGGTCCCGACAAATTGTCTTTCCCCAAAGTGCGATGTAGACTCTATCTTGTGAACTTCGGTTTCGCTCTGGCGATTCGGCCGATGCCCGCCAGTCTTGCGGCCGAAAATAAAATGAGCGGCGGGTTCGAATAAGCACGCGTACGGCGGCGTCATCCAATCTGAGAAGATGAGGGAGCGATGCGCCGTGTAGGAATTGAATCACCTCCAAAAGTTTTGGCGGAGATCGGGCCTGTGAGGGTGCGGAAGGATCGGCCCTTCGGCGGCGGACCCGTCCAGAAAGGCACAAGCGCAATGCTAGGGCGACACCTTTGTCTGGTCCGTGCCGGGTTGGCTGCGGGCCTGCTGAGCAGCATCATCTTGATGGCGGGTGGGGCGGCGAGGGGGCAAGCTCCCGGTGCAAAAGATTCCGAGCCGTCTTCGGCCCCGGCGGGGCTGGCGACCGAGACAGTCGACCTTCTGGGCGGCCGCAATGCGGGCGATCTGGACGTGGTCGCGCGTGGCCACGGGCAAGACCGCGTAAAGCTTTCGATCCACAACCGATCGAATCATCGATTGAATGTGGTCATTCCGCCGGGCCTGGTGGCCTCAAGTGCGGTTGGCCAGCCGGGCGGTGGCGGCGGCGCGGGCGGCCGACTCCAGAGCATCGGACTGGGCTCCGTCTCCAATCGTGAAGGGGCCTTCGGCGAATTTCGGACGGCTTCCTCTTCCGGCGGCTTGCTGTCAGTCGGTACCGCCAACGAGGCCATCTCGAACCAGGTGGCCGTGCCGGTCGGCGAAACCGTCGACTTGACCATTCCGGGCGTGTGCCTGAATTACGGTCTTCCCAGCCCGACTCCCCGCAACACCTTCCGGCTCGTCGACGTCAGCGAATACACGACGAATGCCCGCGTTCGCAAGGCGCTTCGCAGCCTGGCGACTTATGGAACCAGCCACGGCGTTGCTCAGGCCGTCATGTGGCACGTGTGCAATGACCTGCCGTTCGAGCTGATGGCCGAGCAGACCGGAAAAGTCATGAACTTCCATGAGATCGCGCCTGGCGGCGCGGTTCGTCGACGCGCTCGACGCGCCGAGTGCAAGCGAGCTGATTGACCCAGCGGCGCTCTCCCACTCGCGCATCTACGTCCAGGTGCGGGGACAGGGCCCACTCGCCGCCGATGCCAAACGGCTCGCCGGCCAGCTCGAGGGGCTGTACATCCTGGGCCTGCCGATTCAAGTCGCCGAATCACAGGAGCTGACCACCGCGGCTGCTCCCGCCCTGTTCCTGAACGTGATGCTGACAGACGCGAAGGTCGGCGAAACGCGCGGCGTCATCGTGGCCAGCTCCTGCACGCAGGGGCAGGCCTGGGTGCCGCTCGGCAAGCTCGCGTTCCGCGACAATTCCTCGGTTTCCGTGCTCGACGGCACCACCCTCAGCAAGGTCGTTGACCGCACGGTCGCCTCGAACTTCGTGACAGTCAAGCCTGCCAGGCGCACCCTGGGCAGCACGACACTCAAGGTCGAGAACCGGCTACCGTTCACGATTTCCAACCTCGTTGTCAAAGCCGGCACCTCTGCGGGATCGCCGTCGGTGCCGTTTGCGGGCGTCGGAGTCGGTCCGGCCCGGTCGGCGCTCTTGCCAATCCAGGCGGCCACCGCCTCGCTCGTAGAGCACGTCGACCTGAACGGACTTTGAAATTAGGACGAGGGGGCCTCGCTCGCGTGAGGCCCCCCTTCCATCCTTTCATCGTGTCGCACTTCGCGCCGCGAATGGTCATTCCATCTCCTGCCAGAATAGCGGCTTGCTATAATCGGGCGCAGACCGATAGGATGGTCTCTGCTTGAACGATCGCAGTCGCGGGAATGACCTCCATGCTGCGGGTTCGTCGCCGAGTGCGCTTCTCGGGCCGGGTCCAAGGTGTCGGGTTTCGGTTCACGTGCCACTCGCTGGCGCGCGCGTACGAGGTTGCTGGCTATGTGCGAAACTTGCCAGACGGGGATGTGGAGCTGGTGGCGGAGGGCGATCCGGTCGAGCTCGACAATTTCGTCGGGGCTATCAAGCTCGAAATGAACCATTACATTCGCGATGTGGACATCTGTACTGTATCTGACGACTCTGAGCCGTTCTCTGGATTCTCGATTCGCCATTGATCAGGCACATCGATCGAACCGGGCTGCGTATAACTGTTAAGCTGGCACAGCGCCGGCCACGGGTGAATCTGCGCACGACTTCCCCATTCGGACTAGACCAGGAATCATGAAATCAATCACCATTGCTCTTGCGACAGCCAAAGAGGCGATTCGGCAGCCCGCGTTCTTCGTGATGGCGTTCTTTGCCGGTGCACTTCTCCTCGTGACCATTTTCGTGTCCTACTTCACCTTTGGTGAAGACATCAAGATGTACAAGGACACAGGTCTCACGACGATCTCGTTTTTCTGCATGCTGCTGGCTCTTTTGACGGCGAGCTCGACCGTGGCGGATGAGATCGAGGGAAAGACCGCGATCACTTTGCTTTCGAAGCCGATCACAAGGCGGCAGTTCATCGTGGGCAAGTTCCTGGGAATCGAGCTCGGAGTGCTGGCGCTCTATCTCGTGCTGGGGGCGTTGTTTGCGGCCGGCGTCTGGTACAAGTTCGCCTACGATGCCCGAGAAGGCGGGTCGGTAGCCGACCCGGCAAAGCAATGGGAGCAGGTGATGCAAGTCCTGCCCGGGCTGGCGCTGGGGTTTTTTGAGGTCACGGTCCTGACGGCGATCAGCGTGGCGATTTCGACCCGCTTGCCGATGCTGGCCAATCTCGTCGTGTGCATTCTGGTGTTCTTCCTGGGGCATTTGAGCCCGGTGCTGGTAGAGGTTGCCGACCAGCGGCATGTGAACCCGCTCGTGAATTTCATGGCGAAGTTATTCGCGTGGGCGCTGCCCGCGCTCGAGTTCTTCAATGCCGGCCCATCGATTTCAACCGGTGCGGCCATTCCCTGGTTCGGCTATGTATTGCCTGCATTCCTCTACTGCGTGTTGTACAGTGGAGCAGCGGTGTTGTTGGCCTTTATCTTCTTCGAGGACCGTGACCTGGCCTGACGAAGGGGATTGCGCATGCAAGCCGAGGGATATCGCCGGGCACGAAAACTCTTGACATCCCGCGGTGACTACATCGCCGCGCGGGTGCTGGGGTTCGTGCAATCGCTGTTGCTGGTCGTGCTGCTGGGTATCATCGCGATTTTCGTGTCGGTGCTCTCCTCGCGGGGCGAGGCGCGTTTTCCGTTGCGGGCAGCCGGCCGGCTGCCCGCGTGGGTCGCCAGCGCCGCCAGCGGCGAGGATGCCCGGCAGCCCGTGTTTCGCGACACGGGGGTCTTTCCGCTGGCAGCCAGGGGGCTGCTGTCCGACAACCCTGTCGAGCGGTGGCCGGCGCAGGCGCTGTTGGGGCTGACTCGCGTGCTCCCATCGTTGCGCAAAAACGTAGGCGCGCTGGCGACGCTCCTGGGGCTGGGGCTGGCCTGCATCATCCTGATCGCGGTCATCGCGATCTGGCGCCGCAGAGTGACCGCCCGGGCTGCCACCGAAGTCGCGGCCGCGCTGCGGCGACAGATCCATCGGCAGATGTACCGCCTGGGCCAGTCGTCGCTGCCGACAGAGGGAGTTGGCCCGGTCATCAATTTGTGGACGCGGGAGGTCAACGACGTTCGCGATGGTGTGATGGCCGACCTGGACGCCACTCCCAGGCTCCACGTTCTGGCCGGGGGCCTTTTGATCATCGCGCTTCTGGTTTCGCCGATCTTGACCGTCTTCCTGGCATCGCTGGGAATTCTGGTCTGGCTGATCGCGCGGGTGCTCGACCGCGACGCCCGTCAAGCAAGCGAAGTAGCGCTCCGCGACGCTTCGGTGCAGCTTTGCCTGCTCCATGAAGACCTGGGCCTCTTGCGCACCGTGCGCGTCTACGGCGTCGGCGAATACGACCGGCAGCGATTCGACGAGCATCTCGAGCGGTATCAGCAGGCCGACACCAGGCGGATCATCACCAGTCTGCCGCTCAACCCGAGCACGGCCCTGCTTTACGGCGCGGGAGTGGCGATCGCGCTCGGGCTCCTGGGCTACAACGTAATCGTCAACGAGGTCATCACCTTCGCCACCATGCTGATCCTGCTGGTTTCGCTGGCGGGGCTGGCATACCCGGTCGCCGAGTGGCTGCGATTGCAAAAGACCCTTCGCCATGCCGGCCGCTCGGCCCGCGGCATCTTCGAGTTTCTGGAGCGGCGGCCCGAGCTTCATCAGAACGTGGGCGCGCACTTCTTGAACGCTCTCAAGGAGCAGATCACGATCGAGAACGTCGAGCTCGAGAGCCGGTCGGGCCGATCGCTGCTTGACGGCGTGTCGGTGGAAATTCCGGCGGGCTCGCGCACCGCCGTGATGGGCGACAACGACGACTCCAAGCTGGCACTCGCCTGTTTGATCCCGCGCTTGATCGACCCGCGGTCGGGCCGCATCTTGATCGACGGCCACGACCTGCGCGACGTCACTCTCGACTCGGTTCGCGCCCAGGTCGGCACCGTGCTCCAGGCCGATCTGGTGTTCACCGATTCGGTCCTGGTGAATATCGGCCTGGGCGACCCCATGAACACGCTGCCCCGGATCATCGAGGCGGCCAAGGTGACCCACGCCCACCATTTCATTCAAGACCTGCCGCATGGCTACGACACCATGATCGGCCCGCTCGGGCACTACTTGAAGCCCGACGAGCAGTTTCGCGTCGCGCTGGCCCGAGCCTATCTCCACGACCCCTCGATCCTGATCATCGAAGAGCCCAAGGCGCCGCTCGATGAACACACGCGGCACTTCATCGACGACACGCTCTCGCGGCTGTCGATCGGTCGCACGCTCATCATCATTCCCCACCGGTTTTCGACCGTCCAGTCCTGCGACCACGTGATCGTGCTGGCCAACGGCCGGGTCGAGGACGCGGGGTCGCCGGAAAAGCTCATGGCCGAAAACAAGATGTTCCGCCACCTGGTCTATTCCGAGTTCAACGAGTTTGCCAGCGGCGAGATCGAGGCAGGGCTCTTGCACCAGATCGAGCCGGCGCGAAGGGCTGAGCCGCCGGCCGAATATCATTGTCGGCCTTCGCTCCGCGAAGGCATGGTCCCTCACGTCTTTAGCAGAAGTCGTCGACCGTCGGCGTGATGACCAGCTCCGGCACGTGCGCCCGCGGATGCAGCTCGACCAGGAAGCGCACCGCGGCGGCAATGTCTTCGGGCTGCAAGATGACCGCTCGCCGCTCGCTTGGCACCGGAACGGGCCGGGCGTCGAGGATCGGCGTTTCCACCTCGCCCGGATAAATCACCGACGAGCGCACTCCACGCGTTCCCTCTTCCCTGCCCAGACAGATTCCCAGCGCGGCCTGGCCGAACTTCGAAGCCGAATACCCCACGCCTCCCAGCGTGCTCGCGCGCATGCCGGAAATCGAACAGATCTGGATCACCAGGCCGTTCCGCTTTTCGCGCATGAGTGGAAGCACATAATGGAGAACATTGAACGACCCGGTGAGGTTGGTCGCGATCATGCGGTCCCAGTCCGCGGGATCGAGTGACTCGAGACTACGGTTGCGGACGTTCGTGCCCGCGTTGCAAACCAGGACGTCGATGGTTCCCATGGCGGCCGTGATTTCGGCGACGGCCGTCTTCACGGACGAGCGGTCGGCGATGTCGCAGGTGGCGACCAGCGCGCGATCGCCCGCCTTTTTGAGGCCGGCCCGCGCGTGTTCGAGCTTCTGGCGATCCCGGCCCACCAGCGCGACGCGCAAGCCCAGGCCGGCGAGCGCTTCCGCGATGCCCCGGCCGATTCCACTTCCAGCGCCCGTTACCAGAGCGGTTTGCAAGATTGCGGCCAAGCCGATCTCCTTTCAACAACAGAACAGCCGCGGCGATCCCGGGGTCGGGATCGCCGCGGCTGTCAAATGAACGGACAGGACGAACCCATCCTTCTATCTCACCGGAAACCGCTCACGCGTTCCAGATCTGAACCTGGGCTCCCGAGAAGATCGAGGAATCCGTGGAGGTTGCCTGGTATGCGGTCATCGCCTGGAGGATCGCCTCGAACTCGGCTTCATCGAGCGCGGTCGATGAATTTGAGGTCGACGAGTTGACCGGCTGCCCGTTCACGTAGACCAGAACACCGGCCGCAGTCTGGGTGGTCGTGGTCACTGGAGTCGAAACCACGGGAGGAGCCGGCGGAGGAGGAGGCGGGGGCGGCGGAGACGGGATCAGGCTCGCGCTCTGCATGACGTTGAGCTCGCCCAGCGTGATTCCCGTCGCGGGGTCGCTGATCGGCGTCGCACCTTGCTGGAGCCACGACTTGATCTGTGCAACCGTGGGCAGGCTGCCGAACCGCGAGTGGTAGATCTCCTGGAGCAGCGTCACGCTGCCGGTGACCAGGGACGCGGCGAAGCTGGTTCCGTCACCCGTGACCTCGCCGGAATCGCCGGACGGAGCCGTCAGACCGTCGCCCGGGGCGGCGATCGTGGTGGCAGAGGCTCCTCCGAGCGTCGTGCCCAATCGCTGGGCGTCGCTCAAGAGATTGTCCGAGAGGTCCGTCGCCGTCACGCTGATCGTTCCGGCGACGATCGCCGCGAATCCTTCACCCTGTGATCCGGAAAAGCTATTGCCGGTGGCGACGATCACGGGGATGTTGAGCGCGGTGAGCTGCCCGATCAACTGAGTGACCCGCTCGCCGTCGCCGTTGTCGTTGGCAAAAAGGTTCTGCGTGTAGTTTCCGCCGTCGGAGAGCGACATGTTGACTGCGGTGATATTGTAGGCGCTGTGGTTGGTGATCACCCACTGCAGTGCATTGGCGACACTGGTCAGGCTGGCGGTGTTGGTGTCGTCGGTGACGCGCAACGCGACGATATCGACGCCTGGCGCCACGCCCAGGTCACTGGGGTCATCCGAGCCGATCAAGCCGGCCACTGACGTGCCGTGCTGGGAGGCGGTGGCCATCGGGTCGTCGGTGTTGTCGGCGAAGTCGTAGCCGGCGATGACCTTGTAACCGGGCCCGAAGCCGCCGCCTAAGGCCGGATTGTCATAGTCGACGCCGGTGTCGATGACGGCGACCGTCATTCCGGTTCCGTCGACATTGTAGGCCGATCGCGTGGCGGCCGCCTGGATGATCGGGTCGTAGGGAGTCGGTGCGCCGGTTTCGATCGTGCCAACGGGGTGCTCGACGTCCGCTGTTGATGCTGCGGGCGCAGGCGCCGACTCTGCGCGGCCCGTTCGGCCTGTCGCGCCTTGTTGTGATGGTGGTGGGTGACGACGGCATGACGGTGCTCCGCCGCCGCCCTCACGCCATGTTCGAGGAGTTTGAGTGCGCCGCCGGTCGAGAGCAGACAGCGTTCATCCAGCAGCTCGAGCTGTGGCCGACGGCGCAGTCGGCGTCGCTGGTGTTTTTTCTCGGTCCATCCCATGAGTCGAGTCTCCCCAGACGGCCGCCACGCCATTGGCACAGGCCGCCTCGCGAATCAGTTGTGATCGCTCTCCTTCCCTGGCGCGGCAGGACCTGCGGCCGGCTCGGATCCGGCCCGTGCGATCCCGACGCGGGGAGCCGCCACGATCAATCGATCGAGGCGTCTCCTGCAGAGCGCAAGCAATGGTTGTTTGAGACGGACCACCTGAAGGCTCAGGGCCGGTCGAGAAAGTCGTGAGACTCTTCTGCGCGATCGATCCCTGACCTGCGGGCGGATTGCCCGAGTGCGGAGAACCGACGGCCCTTGGGAGCCACAATCGGGGATCTGGGGAACCTCCCCTACTCTGCTCCGTGGGGACGGCGGTTCGGATCTGACCTCCTGTGTCAGATCAGGCGGAGCCATTCCACCCGATCCATGGGGCTTTGAGCCAGCTTGGCCGAGCCCTCACCGTCGCGAATCCAATCGCGACGGTCTCTTTGAACGAACGCCGGTCGAGCCGCTACTGGCACCGGTGCCGATCGCGCTTGAGAACGACACTTTCCCACTCCGGCTTGTGCCCCATCATGAGACCACCTAGAGTAACAACACGTCGCTTCAAGCCTGGTCGAGCGCATGTCTCGATCAGTGCCTCTTGTATCGGACCGGCCCGCGGGAGTTATTCTTTAGAATCATGGAAATCGTCGGCGTGATCCCAGCCCGTTTCGCTTCGACCCGACTACCCGGCAAAGCCCTTTTATCCGAAACCGGCCGGCCGCTCATCCAGCACGTGATCGAAGCGGCGCGACGGCGCAATCGTTACAACGGATCATCGTCGCAACCGACGACCCGCGCATCGCCGCGGCCGTGGAGCTCTGCGGCGGCGAATTCATGATGACCCGCGCCGACCATGCGACCGGCACGGACCGTGTCGCCGAAGTCGCCGCTGCCCTCGAAAGTGCCCGCGTGATCGTGAACCTTCAGGGCGACGAGCCCGAGATCTCCGGCGCAGCGCTCGACCGCGTGGCAGCGCTCCTGGACGAGGACCCCGACTCACCGATGGCCACTCTCGCGACGCCGATCCGCGACGAATCGATCTATCGCGATCCTGCCTGCGTCAAGGTGGTGTGCTCCGCAGGCGGCCGTGCGCTGTACTTCTCGCGCAGCCCGATCCCCCATCACCGCGACGGTCTGGCAGGCCCCGCCCCAGGCGCGACCCCGATCGCCTACCTTCACCTGGGCATCTACGCCTATCGCCGCGAGTTCCTGCTGGGGCTGGGCAAGCTTCCCCCTTCGCAACTCGAGGCCGCCGAAAAGCTCGAGCAGCTCCGGGTGCTGGACGCCGGGTACCCGATTGCCGTCGGGATCGTCGAGGAGGCGGGCATCGGCATCGATACGCCCGAAGACTACCGCCGATTCGTGGCGCGGTGGAACGCGCGGCAGTCGAGTTGCCTGGCGCCGGCACAATCCCTATGATTGCGCCGTCAGGCGCGTCTTGATAAAGAGCGCGGCACCGGCCTGACATGTGCGGTCATGGGCTCGCTCGCGAAAGGCTTATGGACGATGAGCACCGATCTCGCTTTCAAGCAATCGACTGCCTCGATCACGCTACGGATCGTCGACACATACGACACGTGCGGCGCGATCCACCACCTGGGCCATTGCCCGCTGCCGAGCTATCGCGAGGTGGTCGACATCCTGGGTGATCTGCGCGAAATCCTCTATCCGGGGTATGGCCGGCGCCAGAATCTGAACCGGGGCAACGTCGGCGACCATGTCGGCAGTCTCGTCGACTCGCTGCACGATCGGCTGACCGAGCAAATCGCCCGCGCCTTCCGGCACGACTGCGAGGCCGGGGTAAATGCGATGAACCCCCTGGTGAAGGCCGAAGGAATTGCCGTTCGTTTTCTGGATGAAATCCCCGAGCTGCGGCGGACGCTGGCCGATGACGTGCAGGCCGCATTCGACGGCGACCCGGCGGCCAAGGGGCTCGACGAGATCATCTTCTGCTATCCGGGGACAGGCGCGGTCACGGTCTATCGCCTGGCGAATGTGCTTTTTCGCCTGGGCGTGCCGCTCATTCCCCGAATGATGACCGAATACGCGCACGCCAAGACGGGCATCGATATCCACCCCGGCGCGACCATCGGCCGGCGATTCTTCATCGATCACGGCACGGGCGTCGTGATCGGCGAGACAACCCGCATCGGCGACGGCGTCAAGCTCTATCAGGGCGTCACCCTGGGCGCTCGATCCTTCCCGCGCGACGCGCATACCGGCGAGATTGTTCGAGAAGCCAAACGCCACCCCACGCTCGAGGACGAGGTGGTGATCTACGCCAATGCCACCATTCTGGGGGGCGAGACCGTGATCGGGCACCACTCGGTGATCGGCTCGTCCGCGTGGGTCACCCGCAGCGTCGCGCCCTACACAACCGTCACGATCGAAAGCCCCAGCATGCGGATTCGCGAAGGGCACGAGGGCGCGGCGGAGCCTGATTAAATCTCGTCGACAGCTTCCGGCTTGCCTGAAGTCTCCGGCACCATCGGTGGCGGCGAAACCCGGTCGAGCAGCACCGCCACGGTCATGTCGCCCAGCACATTCGATGTGGTGCGGCAGCGGTCGAGCAGCCAGTCGACCGTGAGCAAGATCGGGATCTTCTCCGTGGGCAGACGAACAGCCGCGAAGATCAGCGGCATCGTCACGAAGCTCCCCGAAGGAATGCCGCCGGCACCCACGCTGGCGACCAGCGTCGTGAGCATGATCAAGATCTGGTCCGGTAAGCTCAGATCAAAGCCGAGAGCCTGCGCCATGAAGAGGACCGCGGTCGCCATGTAGAGCGCCGTACCGTCGTTGTTGAAGTTGGTGCCGATGCACGCCGTCAACTGGCTCGAGCGCCGCGAGATTCCCATCCGCTCGAGCGATCTGAGCGTGATCGGAATCGTGGCGGCGGTACTGGATGTGCTGATTGTGCTGGCCATCACGTCGAGCGACCCGCTCAGAAACCGCAGGGGCGACATCCGGGCCACGACCGCCATTTGCAGCAGATACCAGAGTACCTGCAGCGACAGCCCGAGGATCACCACGACAATCAGCGAGAGCAACGAGCTAAGGACCGCCAGCCCCTCTTTCTTGCCGACGCTCGACGCGACAATTCCAAAGACCGCAAACGGCACCAGAGCCACAACCCAGAGCAGCACCTTCATCAATAACTCAAAGCCGATCGTGAGCAGGTCGACAACGACCTTGAACGACGTCTCACCCTTCGCTTTCTGCTGCTCACGAATCTTCACGAGCCCGATGCCCAGGGCGATCGTCAAGACGACGAGCTGGGCGAGGTGGTTCTTGGTGAACGGCTCGCCGACGCTGGTCGGGATCAGATCCAGCAGCAAGTCGGAGGCGGTCTTCTTGGCGATGCGGCGCCGGGGGTGACCCCGGCTCGACGAACGCCGCACCCTTGCCGGGGTTGATGAGATTGGTGAGGGTCAGCCCGATGAGCATCGCGACCAGTGTGTTCAGCAGATAGAAGCCCATCATGAGGGCACCGAGCCGGCCTTTGACATCGTTGGTGACGATCGCACTCAAGATTGCGAGCACGACCAAGGGCGCGGCCAGCGCCGTCAGGCGCGGAGGATCACCGTGGGCAAGAGTTCCAATCGGCCGGCGCCGTCGCCCCAGAGCAGTCCTGTCGGGATCGCCAGGGCGACCGCGAGAACGACCCAAACGTAAAGCGGCAGGCCCGCAATCCGGCTCCCGCCCTCCTCGTCAGCTTCGGCTGCCGGTGCCGGGGCGTTGTCTTTGACAGGTGTGCTCGGCGACTGGCTCATCAAACTCTCCTGGACGATAATTCGCAACGGACACCTTGCCCGCGGCCTCTACGTGCGATGGAATGTGGAATTATGCCGGCTCGCGGCTGCGGATGCGAGTGGTGGGTTGCTGTAGGTCGGGCTTCAGCCTGACGTCCCAGGTAGGTCAGGCTTCAGCCCGACGATCCGAGGGGTTGGGGAAAGATGTGCGCAAGCCGTCGTAGGGGGCGGGTGGAATGCTCGGCGGCGTGAACGTCTGTCACGTATATCCGTTTGAATTGGGGGACGGCCCGGCGAACATGGCGCTGGACGAGGTGCTTTTGGAGGCGGTGGGAGCCGGTGAGCTGGCGGCCGTGCTGCGGGTTTATGGCTGGTCGGTGCCGACGCTGAGTCTGGGTTACTTTCAGCGGTTGGCGGAGGTGCGGGCCGAAGCGCGCTGGTCTGACGTGCCGATTGTGCGGCGGCCGACAGGCGGCGGTGCGATCTGGCACGATCACGAAGTGACCTACGCACTGGCGGTGCCGGAGGGGCATGTGCTGTCGCGACCCAGCTCCCGGCTGTATCGAGCAGTGCACGGGGCGATTTCAGATGGTTTGGTGGGGTTAGGTATTGGTGCGGTTCGGTCGGGTGAAGTTTTTTCTCCAGGAGATTGTGGACGCAGCCGACCGTTATTATGCTTTACGGACCGAAGTCCGGAAGATATCGTTTGCGAAGGAAACAAGATTGTGGGAAGCGCGCAGCGTCGGCGCTGGGGGGCTGTCCTCCAACATGGATCCGTGCTACTGGCCCGGTCGTCCCGGACGCCCGAGCTACCTGGTCTGGGCGATGTTGCGCAGCAATCTGACGATCCCAGAGATTGGTCCGGAAGATTGGTGGAGTGGATCACCACGGGGCTGGGACTCTGTCGCCTCCCTTCAACCATTCCCGATTCGATTCGAGTGCAGGCGGCCGCGAGGGAGGTTGCACGCTACGGGGACCCGGTCTGGACGGAAATTCGGTAATTAGATTCTTGCGAGTTAGAGTTACTATCTTTAATCTCCGAAAGATTAAGTTACAATGATAGCGCTCGGTCTTGGGCGTGCCACACGACCGCCTTTCAGCAGTGTTGATCCCACATCAGCTCGATTGCATTCTTTGCGCCCCCGGGGGAAAACCATGGCGAGGGGAGTGGTGTGGCCGCGTGGACAGTCGCGCAGGGTTTTCACGCGTGTCGGTCGTGGTCCCGAACCTGAGGAGACGCGGTGCCGATCGTTGCTCGGCGGTCGGCTCATGGCGGCTTCGAACCGGGCATTGCCTCATACTTTCGTATTCCCCGAGTTCTCCTTAGAGCGTTGGTGTCGGCGCTGATCCCTATCGTTGGAGACCATCGAGGACGGGACGATTCTCATGAAAGTGCAACTCGTTGTCGTTCGAGGCAAACCAGAGGGTAAGGTGATCCCGCTGGTCGGGTCTCGCTTCAAGATCGGCCGGGGCGAGACTTGTCACCTGCGTCCCAATAGCGAACAAGTCAGTCGAGAGCATGCCGAGTTTGTGATTGCCGGCGAAGCCGTGACTGTCAAAGACCTGGGCAGTCGAAACGGAACATTGGTGAACGGCAAGGCGCTCACGACGGACTCGTGTCAGCTCAAAGATCGCGACCTGGTCCAGGTTGGGCCGCTCACCTTTGCTGTTTCGATCCTCGAGGACCCTGATTCCTCGAAGAATAAAGTGCCGAGCCAATCGGCGTCGGGCGGCAAGCCGTCGATGGATGATGTCAGCACGGACGACATCGATTCGTGGTTAGTCGGGCCGAACAGTCCGTCGGCGGCCGATCTGCCGACGGCGGTATACGGGGGCGACACGATCACGATCAACGCCTTCAAAGCCGGGAGCCCTCCGCCTGCGGCCAAGCCGGCAACTCCGCCTTCGGCCAGCGATGACGAATACGAACGGCAGCCCGACGACCTCGACGAGGAGCCGAGAGCCATTCGACGAGGATGAAGACGACGACCAGACGCTCGCCGAAGGCACGGAGACGGTCGCGGACTCGCCCGAAGAATTCATGGACGAGTCGAACCCGTTCTATGCCGCCAAGAAGGCCCAGCAGCTTCAGGCCAAGCAGGGGCCGGCCGGTCCTGCGAAAGCCAAGTTCAACGACACCTCGGACGCGGCCGGCGACATCCTGCGCCGGCTGATGGAGCGGCGCCGAGCTGAGAAGAATTCGTGACTTCCGCTCAATATCCCGAGCCATCCGTCGACGTCGAAGAGTTGCTCGAGGAGCCATCGGTGCCACCACCGGAGGCGATCGCGGCAGCGCGAGCCGGACTGGTCCGGCTGATCGAACGCATGGAAGCGCAGGTGGTGGGCCAGCGAGTTCTGCTGGAACGGCTCATCATCGCGCTTCTGGCCGGCGGCCACGTTCTGATCGAGGGTGTGCCCGGACTGGCAAAAACACGCGCCGTCCGCGCCCTGGCCCAGGCCTTGTATCTCCCGTTCCGGCGGATTCAATTCACTCCGGATCTCCTGCCGGCGGACCTGACCGGCACCCAGATCTACCGCCCTGCGACCGGCACGTTCGACGTTCGTCCCGGGCCGATCGTCACCAGCGTCCTGCTCGCCGACGAGATCAACCGGGCACCGGCCAAGGTTCAAAGCGCCCTGCTCGAGGCCATGCAAGAGGGCCAGATCACGGTCGGTGACGAGACCATCGCGCTGCCCGAGACGTTCTGGGTGCTGGCCACCCAGAACCCGATCGAGCACGAGGGCACCTACCCACTTCCGGAAGCCCAGCTCGACCGCTTCCTGATGAAGCTCGTGGTCGGCTACCCCGATCGCGCCGCCGAGCTGCGGATGCTGGATCTGCCCAGCATTTCCGACACGCCCCGCCCCGACTCGGACACGCGCACGAGCGAAGAGCCCCCGCTGTTCGGCCCTACCGACGTGGTCGCCTTCCGCTCGCTGGCTGCTACGATCCGGATCGCGCCGGCCGTGAAAGAATATATCGTCGACCTGGTCCGCGCCACTCGCGACCCGGCGGCGTTCGGCCTGCCGCTGGCACCGCTGCTCGAGCTCGGCGCCAGCCCGCGCGCCACCATCGCCCTGCTGCGGGCTTCACGAGCCCACGCACTGCTCGCCGGGCGCGATTTTGTCACCCCGCATGACGTCAAGACCCTCGGCCGTGACATCATGCGCCATCGCATCCTTGTCAGCTTCGAGGCCGATGCCGAAGGGCTTGGGCCCGACGACATCATCCAGCGCATCCTCGACCATATTCCCGTTCCCTGACAGCGGGGCTTCTTTGCCGGTGCAGCCATGCCGATGGACCTGAGCGAGGCGATCGAGCACCACCGCAGGGGCGAGCTTGAGCGGGCCGCTCAGATCTATGAGGCGGCCCTGGCTCTGGAGCCGGAGCGGGCGGAAGCCCTGCACCTCCTGGGCCTGGTGGCGCTTCAAAAAGGGGACGCCCGCAGCGCGGTCGATCTCATCGGCCGCGCCGTCGCCGCGCGACCCGGCGAGGCCGAGTACCACGCCTGTCTTGGCGAGGCTTACTGGGCGATCGGGCAACCGGACCGCGCGGTTGCTTGCTATCGAGAATCATTGCGTTTACGGCCCGGCAACGCCGAAGCAATCACCAACCTCGGATCAACGCTATTAGGTCAGGGGGATATCGACGGGGCGATCGTCTGCTTCTCTGACGCCATCCGGCTCAAGCCCGGTCTCGCCGCCGCTCACAACAATCTGGGTCGCGCCCTCGTGCTCAAGGGCGATACAGCACGGGCACCCGAGCACTTCCGCTCTGCCGTCTGGCTCGACCCGGCCGCGGCCGATCCCCACAGCAATCTGGGCCTGGTCCTGCTCGAGCGAGGCGACGCCCAGACAGCTCTGCTCCATTGCCGCGAAGCAATCCGGTTGCGTCCCACCTTCCTGGCAGCACACATCAATCTCGGCAACGTGCTGCAAGCGCTCGGTCGTCAAGATGAGGCTGAGAAATGCTTCCGCGCGGCAATCCGGCTCGAGCCGAGCTCTGCGGCCGCCCATGCCGCGCTCGCGGGCGTACTCGAAGAGCTTGGTGAAAGTTCCGAGTCGCTCGAGTCACTGCGGGAAGCCCTCCGCCAGAATCCGCGTCACACCGGGGCCCTGGCGAGGCTGGCAACTCAGTTGCGCGGCAGCCTCTCCCCGACCGACCAGGCCGCGATCGAACACCTGGCGGCCGAGCCCGGACTGCCGCCGGAGGGGCGCTGGTTGTTGCTATTCGGCCTGGCGCAGGTCTGTGACGCCCGCGGCGAGTTCGCGCAGGCCGCCACGCTCGCCGAGGGAGCCAATACCCTTCAAAAGGCGGACTTCGAGAGACGTGGGCTCGCTTATGACCCGGCCTCACACAGGCTCTTCGTCGACCGTCTGCTCGAGGCGTTCACCCCGATTTTGTTCGAGCGTGTGCGCGGCTGGGGACACGACACAGATCGGCCTGTCTTCGTCGTTGGCATGCCCAGATCGGGCACCACGCTCGTCGAGCAGATTCTTGCCAGCCACCCTCGCGTTTTCGGGGCCGGCGAGCTGCGGCTCGCGACGAGGACGTTCAACAGCCTGCCCGGCGCGACGCGACGTCGCGGTCTCCCCTACGAATGTCTCGATTACCTCGACCGCGACGCAGTTCTCCACCTGGCGCAAACACACCTGGAAGGTCTCGCCGAGCGCAACGCCTCGGCAGAACGGATCGTGGACAAGATGCCCGAGAACACGCTCTACCTGGGTTTGATGGCCGTTCTGTTTCCTCGCGCACGCTTCATTCATTGTCGCCGCGACCTGCGCGATTCGGCCCTCTCCTGCTGGATCACCAACTTCGGAATGGTGCGGTGGGCCTGCGACGGCCACCACATCGCCACCCGCGCAGCAGAGTACCGGCGGGTCATGGAACACTGGCGCCGGGTGCTGCCCGTGCCGGTGCTCGATGTCGACTATGAATCGCTGGTCGCCGAGCCGGAGCGAGTCTCGCGCCAGATCCTGGCCTGGTGCGGCCTGGAGTGGAACGCGGCCTGCGCGGAGCCTCACAAAACACGGCGGCCCGTGCGCACCGCCAGCGCAATACAGGTGCGCCGCCCGGTCTACAGCACCTCGGTCGGTCGCTGGAAAAACTACGCGCAACCACTTGCGCCGATGTTCGCGGACCTGGAGAAGCTCGTGTGAAGCGCCGCGATCTCAACTACCGGGCCGGTGCCAGCGTCGCACCTCGCGGCAAGGGCTCGGTTTGCTGGTCGCGGTACAACTCCTTCGGCTGCTTGAAGAGCCAGGCCCAGAAGACCAGGCCCGTCGCGAAGAGTGCGACGCTGATGTTCTGCGAGATCGTCATCCCGGCGAAGAAGACGCCCTCGTCATTCCGCAGGAGCTCGACAAAAAACCGCGTGATGGGGTAAGTGACCATCAACAGACCGAGCACTTCTCCATCACGGCGGCGCAGGGGATAGTAGGCTGACAACAGCAACAGGAGAATCAGCCCGTCGAGCGCGGCATAAAGCTGGGTGGGATGGATGGGAAGCGACCAGGTGGCATCGGGCGAAATTAATTTGAGGGCCGCTTGATGCAGCCAGGGAGGCGATTCCTTTGGAAATGAAACGGCCCACGGCAGCGCACACGAATCACCATAGCAGCACCCGTTCAAGAAGCAGCCGATCCGGCCGAACATGGTTCCAATCGCGATCGAAGGCGCCATCACGTCCATGTAAGGCCGCAGCGGGAAAGGCCTGTACCAGCGGTAAACGAAGAAGGCGATCGTGCCGCCGACGATCCCGCCGTAGAACACGATGCCCCCTTTCCAGTACTGCAGCACATCCCAGACAGACTTGATCTCGTGTCCCCAGTACTCGTAGCAATAGAACAGACGCGCACCGACCATCCCCGAGAAGCAGACCCAGAAGGCCATATCCAGAATGACCTCGGGATCGAGCTTCTCACGCCGTGCCCGCCACGCCGCAAGCCACGTTGCCGAAATGAACGCCAGCACGATCGACACGCCGAACCCGAAGACGCGCACCCCGCCAAAGATCGGTAAGTTGATCAGAACCTGTCTCATACAACTCCTTTAAGCAGCATATTGTCGATGAGGCGGGTGCTGCCGAACCGGACAGCCAGGAGTGCGACGGCGCGGGTGCCTTGCTCGAAATGCGCGAGCGGCTCAAGAGTTTCCGCGCTGGCGACTTCGGCGTAGTCGAGCCTGGCGAGCGGCTCGGATTCTATCGTTTCGCGCAGAATCTGTCGAACCTGTCCGGCGTCTTGCTCACCGGCGGTACAGGCCGTGCGGGCATTTTCGAGCGCACAAAAGAGCACGCCGGCCCCCTTGCGCTCGTCCGCGTTCAAATAGCGGTTGCGACTGCTCATCGCCAGTCCGTCCTCCTCCCGAATCGTAGGGCACGTGTCAATCTCGACGCCTAGGTGCAAGTCTGCAACCATCCGCCTGATCACGAGTTGTTGCTGGTAGTCCTTCTGACCGAAGCAAGCGAGATCAGGCCGGACAATCTCGAAGAGTTTGAGGACGACGGTGGCAACGCCGCGGAAATGGCCCGGCCGGCTGGCGCCTTCGAGAATGTTCGAGAGCAGGGGCACCTCGACGAAAGTCGATTCGAGGGCGCTGGGATACATGGTCTGGACGCTGGGAGCGAAAACGACGCTCGCGCCGGAGGCTTCGCATACTTTCAGGTCGTCTTCGAGGGCGCGCGGGTATCGGCTGAAGTCTTCGCTCGGCCCAAACTGGGTGGGATTGACGAAGATCGAGACGATCGTGATGCCGGACTGGCTGTGGCAGCGTTCAATCAGCCGGGCGTGGCCGGTGTGGAGAGCGCCCATCGTGGGAACGAGCCCCACGCGCCTGCCCGATTCGCGCGCCGCGGAAACCGCGGCGCGCACGGCGACCGTGCTCTCTAGCCGCTCAACCACGCGACTCGCTCCGAGGCTCGCCGCCGCGGTGGGGACAGCCGGGGTTGTTCAGGCATTCTTCGGCGATCAGTAGGTCGCTCACGACCTCACCGTTCCTGATCGTGCTGGCAACGATCCGCGGCACGTCGGCGATCGTGACGCCACCGTACCAGATTCCGGCCGGATAAATCACCACCGTTGGCCCGTGCTCGCACTGGTCGAGACACCCGGCATGGTTGGCGCGCACCGATGCGCCGGCGCCGGCGGCCTTCAACTCCTTCTTGAACGCGTCGCGCAGCGCCTGGTTGCCCTCGGGGTCGCAGCAACCACGCTTGTGCCCCGCCTCGCGAACGTTTCCGCATACAAAGATATGATGAGTAAATTGCGGCATGGTGATTCCAGACCAGGTCGGTTACGCGCTCCTCCGCTCCGCTTCACGAAGCATGCTTGCTCGCACCACATTAGCAATTTGACGTCGGATTTGCAGCATGGGATTCGTCGGGGAGCCGGGTCGGGAGTTCCGCGGCTGGCTGCTCAACTTACTGAGCACCGGATGTGGTCAAGTCCTCGGAAGCTGACGAGGGCCGAGCACGACGTCCAGGCGACGACGCCAGTGCTCGGGAGACGCTTGAATCTCTTCCAGGAATCGGCGGGCCATGCCCTGAGCCGCTGAAAGATTTGCGACTCGCGCGCGGAATAGCGATTATGAGTGAAGATCGTCGTGCCGGTGATTCCGACGGCGGACGTGTGCTCGTGGACTCTGCAACCTGCGGTCTCGCCGCCATCCGTGAATCCTCGGCGGCGATCAAAACCTGGGGCGTCGCGATGGGCAAAACTTCTTTCGAGCGCAACGTGGCCGCAAGCCGAAGGCGGGTATCGCGGCCGCGCAGGATGGGAAAAGTCACCGCGCTTCGGCGCGGTTGCGACGCGCGCCAGCCCGTCCCTTACGAGCGGCCGAGGGGCATGGCCCGGCCACGAATTCCGCGCCGCCGGAGGGCCCGCCCGCGGCGGGCGAGGGCGGCAATCAGTTCCATGTTGTCGTTGTTGGCACCGGGCCTGTCGGCAAGACGTCATTGGTGAGTGCGCTTCTGGGCCGCTCGGCGGGTGCTACCGGCGCGACCTTTGGCACGACGCACCATCGCTGTTCGCACACCTATTCCGTCCAGGGTGTGGAAGGCACGCTGCTTTTGACCGACACGCCGGGCCTCGGCGATTCCGGACCGCAAGGTGCGGCCCGGACGGCCGAGGCGATCGACCTGGCCTGCGCGGCCGACTTGGTGCTCTTTGTCGTCGACCACGACCTCACTCGCACCGAGCGAGACACGCTGATCGAGCTGGCCCGGCTCGACAAGCGGTTGATCGCCGTGCTCAACAAGAAAGATCGTTTCACCGAAGAGGATCGCGGCGCAATTCTAGGCAAGATCTGTGAACGGCTCGACGGCTTCGTGCCGCCCGAGGATATCCTGGCGGTCGCAGCCGCTCCCGCTCCGGTTCCCGTACGCGCGCGGATGCCGGACGGAACCACCGCGATCGAGCTCGAGGTGGAGCCCCCTGCCCTTGTTGCGCTCGAAGACCGCGTGGCCGAGATCCTGGCAAACGAGGGCGATGCCCTGCGCGCGGGCAATTTGCTCTTGCGTGAGCGGCTGCGCGAGCAGGCCAGGCGCACTCAGATCGCGCTGGAGCGCCGCGAGCGGGCGCGCATCTTGATCGAGCGCCACCAGTGGATTGCAGCAGCGACCGCGTTTGCCAATCCCGTCCTCGCGCTTGGCCCGCTGGCCGTGGGCGCCGTGCAGCTTCGAATGCTGAGTGAAATCGCGGCTCTCCATGAGGTGCCGCTATCCACCCAATCGCTGGAGATGGTTGGCCGCCAGATGGCTCAGACGCTTTTCAAGCTTGGCATTGCCGAGGCAGCAGGCAGCGTGCTTGCCGGCATCTTCAAATTCAACCCGCTCGGTTTTGCCGCCGGTGGGATCGTTCAGGCCACGACGATGGCTTACCTGACGCGCGTCATCGGCGATTCCTTTCTCGAGTACCTCGAGCGCGGGGGAGTCTGGGGCGAAGGCGGAATGCAGGGAGTGTTATCGAGGCACTTCGCGGCCTCGAGCGCCTCCGGCTGGCTTGTGCAATTCTCCAAAGCCGTGATCTCTCACCTGCTCAAACGCTGAGTCAACGCCGTGCTGAGGCGTGAGCCAGCGACCGCGCCCTCCCACGTGCCGCCCTCGCGGCCAGGTGCCCGTTGCCCCTGCTCGCCTACTCGAATGATCGCGTCGCGCTCTCGGCTGCCGCCGGAGGTCGACAAAGCCTGACAAACTATGTGGGCTTATTCGCCTCGTGATTTGGTGTGCTGCTTCTCCCGAACCAGCTCGGCCTCGATGCGCTCGCTGTAATGTCCGGCGCCTGGAACGGCGAGGCCCGCAACCTTCGCCGCATCGTCCCAGCATCGCAGGCGAAGGGCCTCGCGAAAAAAACTCGTTTTCCTCGAACTCTGCAATCTCCTCACTGGTCATAGGGCCTCCTTGAAGCTACAGGCTCATCCGCGAGGCCGGCGAAAGCCCGGCGAGGTAAGTTGACTCGACCGCGCAGAGATATCGCTCCGCCGCAACGTGCAGCCGGATCGGCTCCGTAACCTGCGGGCCGAAGTGGCGCATCAGCCAGGCGCTCGCAGCTTCTTCGTGCCGGCCGTCAACGCCGCGATCGGCCAGGTCTTCATCACGCCCGTCGAGGAGGTGCCCGATATCGTGCAGCAAGGCGGCGACGACGAGCGAGTTGGGTGCCCCGTCGCGTTCGGCGAGCTCGACGGCCTGGAGCGCGTGCTCTTCCTGCGAAACCGCCTCGCCATGGTATGACGCTGCACCTTGCTTCGCGAACAAGTCCAAGATCTCCTTGATGATATGCATCAGGCCACCCTTTCCCCCGCTTTCCGAAGCGACTCGGCCGGCCGTGTCCGGAGTTGACCGACCAGGAAATACGCCGCGACGAGACCCGTCATTCCGGCAACACCGGCTAACATGAAGAACACACCCTGCCATCCCAGCTTATCAGAGATCGCGTCGACAGCTTTGCCCGCCAGCACACCCCCGAACAAATAGCCGACGCCGTCGATGATTCCACAGGCGGTCGCGCCGCCGCGCTTGCCGCCGAAGTCGAGCGAAATCGCGCCGGCCATGTACGAGTATGGCCCGATCAACAAAAAACCCACCGCCACCACCAAGGCCAGGGCCGCACGCGGGCGCCCCGCGAAGCTGGTCGAGCCCAGAAGCGCCAGCGCCACACCACAAAGTACAATTCCGCCCAGAATGATCGCGGCGCGCCCCCGAGGACCCAATCGGTCCCCGAGGTAGCCCGCGAGAATCACCGAGACCCCACCGGCCAGGGGGAACAATGCACTCTTCCCAGCCGCGTCGCCTGGCTCGAGTCCCACCCCGTGCACCAGGTAGGTCGTTGTCCAGTTGTTGAACGTCTCGCGCAGCAAGGTCAGACCAAGCGACAACAGGCAGACCAACCAGAACGCCTGGCTCTTCGCGAGCGTGGCCCACAGGGATCGCGCCGATTCCGGGCGCGCCACATCACCCAGCGCGCCGAAAAGATTATCGGGATTCACCTCCGGCTCGGGCAGCCCGAGCTCTCCGGGTGTCTCGCGAATGAGCGCGGCATTGGCAATGAAGAGTACGGAGAGCACGCCTGAGGCAACCCAGAACACTTCCTGCCAGGAGAGCCCCACTTCCTTGATCAGCCAACCCATGAACATACGGGCGAGCGCATCGCCGAACAGAAAGCTCAGACTGATGATCCCCATCACCCTGCCGTAGCTCGAGAACGAGAACCAGCGTGATGTGATCTTGACCATCCCCGGCCAGCCCAGCGACTGGATCAGCCGGTTGCCGAACCAGGCCAGCGTGAACAAGGGGAGAGGGCCTCCGAGTGCCAGCATGATCGTGCATACCACTGCGCCGGCCATGCCCAGGAGATAGTTCCTGCGCCCCCCAGAAGGTCAGTCATGCTTCCCGCGGCGAATTTGCCGAGGGCGTAGGCGGCGGTCCCCAGAGACAGCGCCCAGGCCAGAGACGACTGGGCCCGGCTCGGATCCATCCCGCGCCGGGCCAGGTCTTCGATAATCAGCGGCATGGTGACCGGCAAGTCGGAACGGCAGAGATAGAAGCCGGCGTAGCCGATCACCAGGAGGCCGATCGTCAGCCCCTGCCGCAGTGCGAGTTTCGATGCCTGAAAATGCATGGCCCATTTCAGTACTGGTCGGCGCTGACGACTTCGCCGCCGGCGCGGGTAATCATGTAACACACGATCCGCGGGTCCATGCTTTCCTTGAAAAAGTGGACAGACCCGTCGGCAAACAGCATGTTCGCACCTCCCGGATGGAACGCATAGATTTCGTTGTAATAGAGGTTGGTCTGGTCCATGAACGGCAGAACCCGGGTGAAGTTGCCGGCGTTTTCCTGGTTTGACGTGGCCACTGCCGAAGGATCCGGCGTCCCCGAAACGGAACATCCACGGCCACCAGAATCCGGCGAGTCACCGCGGTCTGTATATACAGATTTGCCTTCAAACGGGCTCATTGTCGCCGCCCCGCGGCAAGACGCAAATGAATAATTCGTGAGTATTCCCCTATATATGTGGGGAAGAGAGGGTGCCTACGGCCGCCGGCCGCACGATTTTGAGCAAAACACCGTACTATACAGTCTACGTTCGGGCCGTGGAGCGGTAAGCTGATCTGATCATGTTTCGGCCGGGGCTCGCATCCTGGCAATGCCCGGTCAAGAGATCTGGAAAAGCGGCTGCTCGGGAATCATCATGCCATCCACAACTTTACCTAACTATCTTGTTATAGCCCGTGCGATCGAGTCGCGCGTGCCGGGCGCGAGGGTGCAAAGGTGCCGAGCTCGCGCGAGGTCGCTTGCGAATACGGCGTCTCGGTGGTGACGGCGTCGCGGGCGATCCAGGTGCTCAGGGACAAAGGGCTGATTCGGACAATCGACCGCTCCGGCAGCTTCGTGGCTGCCGCGGCCGAGAGCGCGGAGCGATTTGCCCTGGTACAGCGCAGCACGCCGGGACCCGGCTACCACGCGAGCCTCGCGTTCGTGCAGGCAGGTTACGCCGATCTGGCGCGGCAGGAGGGAATCAAGGTGGAGCACGATCGCTTTCACTTTGATGAGGCGACGCGCCCCGCCGACTTGCGCCGCCAGGCCCGTGGCGCCGCCCAGGACGGAATCGCAGGCTTGTTCTTCATGCCGTCGCGGCTCAGCGACGAAGCGGCCCAGCAGGACGAGGCGTTTCTTCGCGCGTGCCAGGAGGCGGGAATCGCGGTGGTGCTCATGGAACGCAACCTTCGCGGCCATGGCCGCTCGCTCGAATACGACCTGGTCGCCGCTGACGACCTGGACGGCGGCCTGCGCTGCACCCAGCTCTTGCGCGACCAGGGGCGGAAGAAGATCGCATTCCTTACCGGATCACCAACGAGCAGCCTCGAAGCTCGCCTGGCCGGCTATTTGAGGGCGCTGGAGCACGCCGGCCGCGGGTCTTGCCACGAAGGAGTCTTACGCCAAGCCGGCCGGCCGTGTGCTGGCGCAGCATGCGGACGGCGTCGTCTGCTACCAGGATTACACCGCGCTGGGCTTGATCCTGGAATTGCTCAATCGGGGTGTCCGCGTGCCCGCTGACGTCGCCGTCACCGGCTTCGATAACCTGCCGATCGGCAAGGCATATTCGATCGGAGTCACGACGTATGCAATTTCTCCGGTGCACCTCGCCCGCCAGGCCACCAGGCTGATCCGAGCGCGCGCCGCCGGCGATTCAAGCCCGCCTGTCAAGGTCCTTATTCCCGGCGCGCTGATCGTCCGTGAAAGCAGCCAACCATCGGAGCCGCAGGCATGAGCGGGCTTTTGCGCGGCCAAGAACAACGTGCCGCTCGATGAGCGCATTCCCTCGGGCGCCGACACATCGATCCGGCGCCAAGAACAGCCGCTCGCGCCCGTGGACCTTTTCGAGTGGATTCGTGCGCGGGGCTGCGTAGACTCGAAGGCGGCGGCGGTCTGATGCCGGCGAGGCTGAGACACGCGGGGATTCGCGGGGAGGCTCCGGTACCTTGTTCTGGCTCGGCGGAAGGTTGCAGCGCGGTGCGCTCGATGCGCGAAGCACGACGCGGGTGTTTGCAGGTTGGGTTCCGCTCTGGCGGTGCTCTTCACGCTGGGGTTGGCGCTTTTATTCGCTGCCGGTTTGTCGGCCGCGCAGGCGCCGGAGGAGAATGGCTGGCTCGGCAAGCGGGTCGTCAAGAAATACCGTTACGTCGCGCTCTCGCTCGACGATCGAACGATCAATTGGACGCAAGAAGTTACGATTTACCGTGTGGATCAGATCAAGGGGCGATGGCTCAAGCTCTACGCGGTGGGCTCGCGTGGCGGCTGGACGCTGCCCGAGCATGTCGTGCCGGTAGAGCAGGCGACCGAGTTCTTCACGAATTATATCCGCGGCACGCTCGGGACTCGCATGGTTACAGGATGCGCAGAAGTTCGATCCGACAGAAAGGAGCTCGACCTCGCGCTTCAGGATTTCAACGAAGCGATCGCGCTCGATCCGACAAACGCCGCACTCTACAACCTCCGCGGCTGTATCTGGGATGACAAGAAGAGCTACGACAAGGCGATCGCGGACTTTGACGAGGCGATCCGGCTCGATCCCAGGTGGGCGAGCGCCTACGACAACCGCGGCAACACCTGGTCGCGCATGAAAAAGTATGACAAGGCGATCACGGACCACAACGAGGCCATTAGGCTCGATCCCGAGAATTTCGTTGCGTATAGCAACCGTGGCATCGCCTGGTGGGAAAAGAATGAGTTTGACAGGGCGCTAGCGGACTTTAGCCAGGCGATCCGGCTCGATCCCAAATACGCGAACGCCTACGCCCATCGGAGCGTTATCTGGAACGAGAAGGGAGAATACGAGAAAGCGATTGCAGACGCCAACGAGGCCATCCGGCTCGATCCCGGGTATTCCGAAGCCCACTTGAACCGTGGCAACGCCCGGCGCTCCAAGAAGGAGCTCGATGCGGCAGTCGCAGACTACAACGAGGCAATCCGGCTCGATCCCCAGGACACAAAACCCCACATGGCCCGCGGTCTTGTCTGGTTGGACAAGATGGAATACGACAAGGCGATCGCGGACTTCAACGAGATCATCCGGCTCGATCCCGAACACGCCTTCGCCTACTCCAATCGCGGCTACGCCTGGTCGACCAAGAAGGAACATGACAAGGCGATTGCGGACTTTAACGAGGCCATCCGGCTCGACCCCGAGGATGCCATCGCCTATCTGAATCGCGGAAACGCCCTGTGGGCAAAGAAGGAACATGACAAGGCGATGGCTGATTACGGCGCGGCCATCCGGCTCGATCCCAACGATTTCAACGCCTACTTCAACCTTGGCAACGCCTGGTTGCACAAGAAGGAGTACGGGAAGGCCATCGCGTACTACAACGATGCCATTCGGATCGATCCCAGCCAGATACATTCATACATGGCTCGCGGAAATGCCTGGTCGGGGAAGAAGGAGTACGACCGGGCGATCGCGGACTATAGCGAGGCCGTCCGTATCGACCCCGGCAATGCCGAGGCGCTCAACATCAGAGCCTGGCGCGTACGCGACCTGCCCCGAGGCGAAGTACCGCAATGGTAAGAAAGCCGTTGAGTCCGCGACTCGGGCGTGCGAGATCGCCGCGTGGAAGGAACCAAACTGGCTTGATACCCTCGGTGCGGCGTGCGCCGAGGCCGGCAACTTTGAGGCCGCCGTGAAGTGGCAATCGAAGGCGATCGAGCTCGAGCGCGACGAGCAGACCAGGAATGAGTTTCGCAAGCGGCTTTTGCTTTACCGCGATAAGAAGCCGTACCGCGAGTGAGGCCCAGGCGTGTCGCGATGCGGTCGGGCTGATTTTCGATTCGCGCTCGACGATCGCCTGGCGGTACACTCAGGGCGCCGTTGATGTGTCGTCGATAGTGCTTCCAAGCCTCGATGATCCTGGGCTTGCCGTCGCGACGACGATGCGCCGCGACGAGGAGCGGGCCAGCCGGCGTCTCGAGGCAGGCGATCTGGGCCTTCGTGGGCCTGGGCGCACTGTTGCGAATCGCTCGTTACGCGATGGACTACCCGCTCTGGTGGGACGAAGCATTTGTCGCGGTCAACTTCATCCGCCGCGGCGACCGACCATCTGCGGATTCAACGGTCTTCACCGATGCCCCGTTTGAGCCGTTTCGCCTCGGCGAATTCGACCTCAGCTTCTTCCAGATTCCCCTGCTCACGCAAGGCGACTCCGAGGTTATAATGGCGCTCGCGTAATCCGGACTCAGGCGGATAGCCTCGCGGTAGGCGCCGATCGCATCGTCCAGCTTTCTCGCCCTTTGCAGGGCGAAGCCAAGGCAGAAATGACCAAGTGGGTCGTCAGGTTTTAGCTGGATCGCCTCGCGAAATACGGTGACTGCCTCGTCATGCTCTCGCTGTTTCGATAATGCGACACCGAGGTAGAAGTGCGCCTTGGAATCGCGGGGTCTCAGTCGAAGCGCCACCCGATACCTTCTGATTGCTTCGTCGAGCTTGCCTGTGTGCTCCAATGCGACACCGAGCGCGAGCTGGACGTCGGCGTCGTTGGGTTCGAGTCTCATCGCCTCGCGACACTCAGCGACCGCCTCGTCATGCTGCAACTGTGCCGATAAAGCGAGCCCGAGGTACGAGTGAAACTGGGCATCGCGGGGTTTGAGCCGAATCGCTTGGCGATATCTCGACGCTGCTTCGTCGTGTTTTCCGGTTTGTGCCATCGCATAGCCGAGAGCAACGTGGGCGTCCGCGTTGTCGGGCGTGAGCCGGATCGCCTCGCGCATCTCCGCCGCCGCCTCGGCGAGCCTTTTCTTGAGATGCAAGGCGACGGCTAGATGCATATGCGCCAGCGGGCTCTGTGGCCGCAGTGCGATAGCCGCGGCGCAAGCGCGTGCCGCCTCAGTCGGATCGGGATTCGGCGTTCCGGCGAGTGCCATGGTCCCCTGCAGCAAGCAGACCCAGAAGTCACCCGGGAAACGCCGCTCCGCGATTTGCAAGACCGCGGCGGCCAATGGTCGTTCGTTTGCGTCCACAAGCATCTGAGACAAGAGCAGCAGGCTATTCACCGGCTGTTTTTCCAGTGCCTGCGCGTCGGCCGCGCATGCCTTGAGTGCCGGAAGTGCGTCGGCCGGCGGACGGTCATACTGATCGCGCATCGCGTTGCGCCAGGGGTCGGGATCGGCGGCCCGCGCGACTTCGGCCAGGCGCCGCCAGGTTGCAACTCTCAACCTTGTTTTCCGAACGCGGCACCATCTGTCGATCGCCGCGGCAATTTCCGGCGTCATTGCTCGCTTGGCCAGCCGGGCTCCGGCAGTCTTAGGATCAATAACGTCGAGATCCACGCCAAAGCCGCGAAAGGCGGCCGCCAGCTCCCGCTCGAGTCGCGAATAGTCGATGTAATCGGCACTGGTGGCGATCGCTGTCTCAAGATCGACCAGCAGTTTGCGCTCGGCTGAGCCGTCGCCGTCGGGGCGGCCAGCGTCTTTTTGAATCTCGCCGGGCTTGGCCTTGCTCTGAGACGGATAAACACTGGAAGCGGCCGCAGGTCGCTCGAGGTACGTCGCGATCACTAAGGCCGTGCTGACGCTCATTGCCGTCGTGCGAGCAAGCTTGAGCGTAAGGAAGAAGCACCGCTTGATGACGGTCACATCGGGATGGAACATGCGCGTCCCTTTCACTGGCGCTGCTCATAAGTGTCGGAAACGAGACTCTAGCCGAGTGCCCTAACTCTCACGAGATGCCTACAGGACATATAGGATGCTTTTTCGCCAGAAGTCAACAGCCCCAAACAGCCTAAGTAAACATTCCGATTTCATCTTTCATTCCTCCAAAACGTCAACTATGCTTGTAGACAAACGACGATCTCCATCGGCTTGCAAAAGCGTGCTTTCAACGAAACACGGCCGATCGAAATCGCACCAACAAGAGGGAATCGCGTATGGCGCAGCAGCCTGTTGGTCCATTGACTCCAGCAGAGTGGAAGGTCATGAAGATCATCTGGCGACGTCGAGAATGTGCCGCCCGCGACGTTTGCGAGGAAGCCACTCACCAGTTCACTTGGGCTCCCACGACGACCAAGACGGTTCTTCGCCGGTTGGTTGACAAGGGGTATCTGGTCGCCGTTCGCGTGGGCAACAGTTTCCTTTACCGACCAGCCCGATCACATCTGAAGACGATGCTAAGCGCGGCAGACTTGTTGCTTGAGCATCTGCTCGAAGGAGCGACCGGACCCGTTCTGGCCCACCTCGTCCAGAAGAGCAACCTCACGCCCGAGGAACTGGAAAAGCTCACGGCCCTGATCGCTGCACAAACGGACCAGAGGACGAAGAAGACCCGGCTCAAAGGTAAGGAGGGTTGAGCGATGTTTGCCGCCGTCACCTTCACCAACACGTTGAATTCCTGGGCCTCAGCTTGGTCCACGGTGATGATCCGAATCACCGTCGACGCTGCCGTTCTGCTGGTCGTCGTCGGTCTGATCTGGCTGCCACTGCGTCGAAGGATTTCCAGCCAGCTCACGATCGGATTGTTCTCGCTGGTGCTCTTGAAACTGGCCGTGCCGATTCCTCTCGTTCTCCCAGGTTCCATCGCTCGGTACTGGCCGTCCGCACGGCTGACGCCGGAATTCACCGTCGGCGCAGTCCCACGATCGCCGTCGTCAAAGGAAGCCATCCGCGCGGCGGACCGAGGTCCAGATGACGGATCGCTGGCAGCGCAGATTCCCCGTGACACGGGACGCCTCCCCACCGACATCGAGTCACTCAAGACGAACGTGCATCGAGAAGCCGTTTCGTCGGCCGCCCGCTCGAGCCCGGCCACCGGGAGTACTGCTGCAGTGGTTCCACCGGCCGTATTACAGCCAGCTCACCGCCAACGCTTGACGATTACCGCAATCGTGATGCTGGTATGGGCAGCGGTCGTGGCCATCCTAATCGGGCGGCTGATCAAGACTAATCTATCGTTCTTTCTGAAGGTTCGCAGGGCCAAGGACGTCGATCCGGCCACGCTGCCTGTCGGCTGGAGCGGGCGGCCGTCCGGCCTCGCGAGGTCGATCCCGGTCGCGGAGATCGAGGACTTGACCGCACCGGCAGCCTGGGGACTTCTCCGACCGCGAATCCTGATGCCGAGTGGTCTCATCCAGAAGATGCAGCCGCAGCCGCTGACGTGGGTCTTGCTGCACGAACTGATGCATATCCGGCGCGGTGATCTCTGGCTTAACATCTTCGAGCGACTGGTGCAGATCGTCTACTTTTTCCACCCGGCCGTCTGGGTGGCAACTCGAGTGATCAACGTGCATCGCGAGTTCGCCTGCGACGATGCGTCGCTCGCACTCCGCCTCGACATCCCGCGAAAGGAGTGCGGCCAGGTGCTCGTCTGGATTGCGGAACAAGCTCAGGCGCATCGAACCAGTGCCGCAATCGCTCCGGCCCAGGGACTATTCGGCTCGTACACGTTTATCCAGAAGCGCCTTCTTCGCATCCTGGATACGGACCGACCCTTGTCTACTCGGCTTTCTAGAGGCGCGGCCGTGCTTCTGGTCGGTTTGGCAGTGCTGACTTTACCCTATGTGCGGGCGAAGAGCGAAATCGCAGCTCGACCTGAGCGGCAGGAAACCTCCGTCGCCACGCCGCAGCTCACAAAGGACGTGACTGAAAAGCCACAGGAGCCCCAATCGCCCGTCACCAAGAACGTTCCTGCCGACGCCAGAACACGGCTTCGCACAATGGAGATCCGGGTGATTAACGCTCGAACCAATCAGCCGGAGCCGGGTGTCACTATTCGCGCTTCGTTCAACATCATCGCTGAAGGAGTAACGGATGCAGAAGGTCACTACCGACTCACTGCAGCGGCAAGCCGATTCAGGATACTCGCTCTGAGCTTCCGAAAACGGGGCTTCGTCCCGCTCCGGGTTATGTGGAACGACTCCTTCTCGGAGACGCCTGTCGAGATTCCGATCGACTACACAGTTAAACTGGAACCCGGCTCGACGATTGGCGGTTTGGTCAAGGATGAGAACGGAAATCCAGTCGTCGGCGCGGGTCCGTGTTTCAGACCCGTCTACTGGAATGCGCGGAGAAGGCACGCCACGAGTCGCCTTAGGCAATTTCGAGACTACGACTGACGCCGACGGGCGCTGGAAGTGCGAAATCGTGCCCGCCAAGCTCGAGAGAATCTCGATCGGGGTTGACCACGCGGACTACGTTCCAGAACGCGAAAGGCCGTTCGGACTCAGCCAAGCGTTACCTGAACTCTATGTGCGGAACGCTGTAGTCGTCCTGAAAAAGGGTCTAAACGCCATAGGTCGGGTGACGGACAACGCCGGAAAACCGATCGCCGGAGCCCGAGTGGCGTTGACCAGATTGACATCGAACAGAGCATCGACGACCAACGCTCAGGGGCACTTCGATCTTCCTCACCTGTCACCAGGCCAGAACAAGCTAGCGATCCAGGCCAACGGGTATGTCCCGAGTCTTCAAGAGGTCATGGTCGCCGACAATATGACACCCGTCGATATCGTGCTTGAAGCCGGTAGAGCGGTCTCCGGCCGCGTGTTGGATGACGAGAACAAGCCGATCGAGGGTGCGATGATTCTGTTCGAGCTAGGTCTGTCGGATCAGGGAATTTGGCCGCGAGCCACCTCCGACCAGGACGGCCGTTTTCGGTTGGACGGCATTCCGACCGCCGGTGGTTCCTTGCTTGTGCGTCACAAATCAACTGGGGTCCGTGTCGCTCGCCCGATCGATCTGGACAAGCCACTTACGATCACCGTCTCCAAACCCGCGAAGGTGCACTTGCGCGGTACAGTTACCGATCTCGAATCGGGGCACCCCATTCCCTCATTCAACGTTGTCCTGAGGGGTGGCTTGATGGCAAGAAACCCTGCAACCGGGGGCAAGTTTGAAGTGACCGCGAATAAACCGCCTAGTTCCGGGTTTCATCAGCCTGTGCAGATTCGAATTGAAGCGCAAGGATATGCGGCCCAGGAACCCCGAACTGTACGACTGGACCGCGACGAGATCACGCTCGACTTTCGGCTGAGGAAAGCCACTGAGGTCACTGGTTTGGTCCGCACGCCGGACGGTGCTGTCGCGGCGAACGCAGAGCTCGGCCTGCGAAGCGCATCCCAGCGAATCGACATCCACGATGGCCGTATTCAGAACAACGGAGTTTATCCTATCCTTCACACGAGCGCGGACGGCCGCTTCACCATCGCGCCCAGAGACGGCGAGTTCGTGGTCGTCGTCGTCCATCCGAGCGGATTTGCCATAAGAACTATGGGGGCACAAGGCGGCCGGCAGAACGCCCCAATCGACATCACTCTCCAGCCTTGGGGGCGAGTCGAAGGCGTTTTCAAGATTGGATCGCAGTTGGGCAAAAATCAGCAGTTCTCGCTGTTCCACACGGATCGGACCCAGGCTCTTAATGTGCAGATCGTTTGCAATGCTGGAGCGACCACGGGCGACAAGGGGGTCTTTGTGTTTGAGCGGGTGATGCCTGGGACGGCGGCAATCAACCGTTACGTTCAAGTCAATCCCCGTCACGGTCTGCTCTCTCAGGAGATTCCCGGTCTTGATGTAAAGGCGGGAGAAACAAAACGCATCGTGATCGGCGGTGTCGGCAGGCCCGTCGTCGGGCGCGTCGAGATTCCTCCAGTTCTCAAGGACAAGTGGAGTCGTCTCGACCCCACCGGACGCGTTTCGTTCAGTCCCAAACCACCCAGACCATACGACGAGCTCACCGAAGCGGAGAAAGCCCGCTTCGACCGTGAATGGGAAAACACCTATCAGAGCCACGCTTTTGTTATTCCGTCCGATGGCTCGATTCGGATCGAGGACGTGCTTCCCGGCACATATGAGCTTACAGTCAAAGTTAGCGAGCGTTTCCCGGAGACGAGTTCCCAGGGACTGGTAAGGATGACGATCGATCGGTCGATCCAGGTCGCGTCGATCATTAAAATCGTGACTGTCCCCGAAATACCGGGCGGACGATCCCGAACCGACGAGCCGTTGGACCTCGGCTCAATTCCCCTCGTTCTCGACCAGGGTGTGAAGGTGGGTGAAGTCGCGCCGGAAATGCAAGCCGAAACCCTGGACAGCAACAAGCCGCTCAAGCTCAGCGACTATCGAGGAAAGTTCGTCCTGATTGTTTTCTTGAACAGCTCCACTACCCTGAGCCGGGCCGATGTGGATGGGCTCAAGGCTGTGAATCAAGCATTTGGCAAAGACGATCGTTTCGTCATGATTGGGCTGAACACCGATACGCAGGGAAACGAGGCCGCCACACGCGCCGCCCAGTACGGATGGACGTGGCCCCAGGCCAAACTCGGTTACGCAGCCGGATGGGAACTACGCCAGAAATACGCAGCGTATGCCCTCCCCTCGATCTGGCTGATTGGACCCGACAGCAAGGTTATCGCCAGGGACCTGAGGGATGGAGCAATCGAGGAGACAGTAACCCGAGCCCGTCGGGCCAAGTGACCGGAGTCGCGAGTGCTTCCCTACAAGCCAGGTTGCGCTCGGTGCTGGAAGCCAGCGGCGGTTCCGAGTCGCATGACAGGCGTGGCTGTCGAATCACATCTGAGGGTATCTGTCCCCTGCCGCGGAAGGTGTCACTTTGCTAGAATCTGCGATGCATTCCGCATTCGCTCAAGACCTCCGCTGGCAACGAACATCCTGCCAGTCCCCGGGCGGGAAAAATGAACGGCCGATCATTCCATGCACCACCTCCCATCGAAGTTGTTGCTGGGGGCGTTGGCCCTCTTCGTGTGCGAGAAATCTGCTCACCGTGCCGATGTTTTCCAGGAGAGCTTCAGCGACGGAAAGTTAGGTCGATGGCAGGTGAAGGAGGGGACGTGGCGTGTTCAGGACGGAAAGGCCATCGCCGATGACGGCTTCTCGATGCTCGTCCTGCGGCGAGACCCGCTTCGTGATGTCGAAGTCACGGCGGATGTGAGTTATGCCCACAAGGATGCTCATGCCGCCGTGGGTATCGCGTTCCGTCTCGGCGACGATTCGACCGGATATGCCATCGGACTCAGAGAAATCGAGAAGGGTGTCCATCCTGAATTCGGCCCTTGGGAGAGGCCGGTCATTCAGCTCTTCCGCATGGACCGGGATGGCTGGAAGCTGCTTCAGGAATCCAAGGTGATCGAGTGCCGCTCCGGCGCACTGCGCCGCCTCAAAGCCGTCTGTCACGGCCCCAACATCTGGGCTTACTACGAGGACATGACGACTCCCGTCTTGACCGAGTTCGACGACCGATACGACCGAGCCGGTGCCGTCGGGCTCTGGAAAGACCGCATGGGGGTTGGCTCCTACGACAACGTTCAGGTTGCCCTCGCGAGTTCTACGCCCCCGCCCCCGCCCCCCCTTCGCACCGATTGGTCATGGGTGCGCGGGGCGGTCTATGTGCGTTCCGACGCAGTGAACTCAGTGCAGATGTGGCACGATTATTGGGGCCACACCAACGTCATCGACCGCGAGCTTTCCTATGCGTCCCTTTACGGATTCAACATGGTGCAGGTCTACTTGCACTGGATTGTCTGGGACAGGCACGGTGAGGAGTATCTCAAGAGGATTGATGACTTCCTGGCACGAGCGTCCAGGGCCGGATTGAAAGTGAACCTGATCCTCTGGGACGATTGCGGCAACGTTGAGCCGAGCCTCACCTTCAGCGACCCCGTGCCCGGCCGGCACAACTCTCAGATGATGATGAATCCTTCGCACCGGATACGGGACAGCGAGGCCGAGCTGGTTGCTCACAAGGATCGGTTTCGTGGCTATGTCGAGGGCGTTGTCCGCCGTTTCAAGGACGACGAGCGGATCGCGTTCTGGCAGCTCTACAACGAGGGCATGGGGCCAAAGGAAAGGTATCGAGTTGGTGCGGGAGACGCCAACCTGAATCGACTGCTCGGCTGGACCCGCGAATGGGTCAAGGGGACCGGCACGAAGACCCCGGTCACCGCGACGGGAGGGGGCTTTTACGGCCCCAAGTATTCCGATTTCTACACGTACCACTCCTATGGATTCGGGACTCAACCCCTGCCGAATGCGGAGGGCGGCCCCGAGCATCTCTGTACGGAAACACTCAACCGACCGGACAAGGGCATCGCGGACTGCTTACGCGACCTGGCGGGGAAGCAGAACGGGTTCATCGTCTGGGAGCTGATGGTCGGACGGGACAACTGCCGTTTCCCCTGGGGACACGCCGACGGCCTCGACGAACCGGCCGTGCCGTTCCACGGGGTGATCTATCCAGACGGGCACCCCTGGGACGTTCTAGAGGTCAAAGCCCTCCTGGGAGATGCCGCCTTCGCCGCGCTGGAGAAAAGCGTGTTCCGGGCTGAGTATTTCGACGGCCAATTCCGAGTGAAAAAGAAGACCTCGATCGCGCCATGCGTTGACTTCGAGTTGGGAGATGAACCCGGCTACGGCTCGCCCGATACCTCCGCCGGGATTGGCAAGGATGACTTTTCAATCCGCTGGACGGGCGCCTCGTCGCCCCGGCGTCCGGGGCTTACGAGCTGCACGGTGACTGTGATGGTATTCTACGGCTCTGGATAGACGAGACGCTGGTCCTCGACAAGAACGACCACGGCCGCCGAAACGTCCTGGGAAAGATAGGGCTTGTCGCCGGAAGGTCTTACGAAGTCAAAATCGATTACTTCCACCTGGCCGGCGATTCGTGCAATCACGTCTTCTGGAACGGACCGGGTTTTGACAAACGGGTTTTCATGCTGCACAGCGGTGGCGCGGCGAAGCATGAGGGCAAATTCCCGAGCACTCAGTCGCTGATTGGCAAAGGACTCTTGCCCCTGCTTTCGTGCGGTTTCCTGGTAGAATGACACCAGGAAGACCAATTCCTCCGGGAGTCCTAGACCAATGACGCTTTCTGCGCGAGCCGTGCTGGCTTGGGCTCTGGGGGTCATTGGCGATCTTGCGTGTTAGAGGTGGCTGACAGCTTTCTCCCGCGCGTGGCAGAGCGACCGGCATGGAATTTGGGCGGCTGGGTTACCGGATGCCGACCATCTGCACGCCTGAAGAACTCATGGGAGATTAAGATCGTGTGGGAAGACCTCATCGTGACGGATATCCGTCGGACTCGGGAAATGCTTGCCGCGGAACATGGCTTTGATGTACGGGCGATTTTCGCCGATCTCCGCAAGCGTCAGAAGGCGTTGGGGAGCCGGCTCGTGTCTCCAAACAAAAGAGCCGAACCGACTGCTGAGATCGACCGGGGCCCGGATTTCGGTTCGCCGGGTTCGACGCCTAACGAGCCGGCCCGGGCGTCTTAGAACCGTAATAACGGCTTGCTTGCCGTCTCGGCCGCCGCCGCTTCGTTTGCTGCGATCCATTCCTCGTCTGTCCGGGCGTCCAATCCGGCGATAAACTGCTTCACGCGCTGCTCGTCCCGTCCTCTTTTGGGAACCCGTGGGAATTTCATTCCGGCGTTGGATCGAGGAGACCTCGGGCGCGGAGCCGCGCCGCCTCGTGGTCCCGCTCTTGCTCGATGCGTGGTCGATTCTTCGCGACGTAGTCGAGAGCCTCGAGTACCGCCTCGAGGGGCACCTGATATCGTGGGCCGGCGGAGTATCGGCTTGCAACTGCGTGACCGAGGCCTTGCCGGCGACTGCGGGAACCGCACAGATCGAGGGCTTTCAGACACTCAGGCTTTCGGACACCTACGATGCTATGCCGGCCCCCAGACGCGCGAAAAGTGGGTGTCTGGAGCTGGCCCCCTTGGCTTCCTGCCGACGAGCGTCCCGAAAAGCTTTGCTTACCGATTGTCTCATTTGACCACAAGTGGGACAATCTATGGGGTGGTCAATATGATCGTCTCAATTCATGAGGAAAGTCCGGCGATGAGAGAGGTCAAGGACGCCGTCATGGAGCTCGCCAAGCAGCTTCCTGACGAGTGCACGTGGGACGAGGTCATGTACAGGATTTTCGTCCGCCAGAAGGTCGACGCTGGTCTCGATGATGCCGACGCGGGGCGAGTGACTCCACACGACGAGGTTTTTGAAGAATTCACGAATGACGCGCCCGTCGGTCCGGAGGAGGTTCGCCGGTTTTTCCAAGAGACGCCGCCCTAGAATCGGCAAGGCGTGATGATTCAGCACCCTTGAGGCATCGCTCCGAAAGAGGTCCGTTCCCTTCTACTCCGGGCGCGGGTTGTCGGTATGGACCTGACCGAGTTCGTCTTTCCGTGCTACTTCATCGGCGACCCGGACGTTTTCCCGCCGACGCAAGCGCGGAATTTCCTGAGACTGACCGCTGTGATCAATCAGATCTGCCTCAACTTCGATGGCAGGTCATCTATACGCTCGCCCCGCGGCGGGGTGGTGGAGACGTGATCGCGGCGGGGTGGCCGGCTCGACCAATTCTCGAAGGTGGGACTTGAACCCACAACCAGTTGCGCGGACCGGATTTTGAGTCTGGCGCGTCTGCCGTTTGCATGGTATTGGGATGAGTTCGGAATGCCGTAGATTTCAGAGATTTCGCAGGGGCTGACGACGCACCTTGCTCTCGGACGCGTGTTCCTAAGGCAAGCAACATTGCTCCGCGAACGGCTACAAGCTTAGAATCAGAGGCAGTCGCAAAAGGGGGCGACATGGCGATTGTGTCGCTTTCGTTCCAGGGACTCTGATCAGCTCGGGAGGATGACCGATGGCCACGGCGACCGGTAGGATCTGCAAGAAAGCTGATCGTCAGGGCGGTGACGCCTGCGTTCATGGCACGCGCATTCCGGTTTGGGTTCTGGACAACTGCCGCCGTCTGGGTATGCCCGATGCCCAAATCCTGTCGACCTACCCATCGCTCACGCCCCCCGACCTGGAAGCCGCCTGGGATTACGTCGCAGCCAACCGGGAAGAGATCGAGCAGGCCATCCGCGAGAACGAAGAGGGTGACAACGGCCCCGTGGAGTGACGGCGGATGCTGCTCTACGCGGACGAGGACTTCGCTTTTCCCGCGGTGGAGGAACTTCGAGTCCGGGGTCACGACGTGCTTACGGCTCAGGAAGACGGTCAAACGGCGATGCCGGATTCTGTCATTCTGGCCCGCGCCTTTGCGTTAGGGCGTGTCGTTTTGACTCACAATCGACGCCACTACATACGCCTGCATCGTCGAAGGGCGGCGCACGTCGGTATTCTGACTGCATCGCAGGATTCCGATCATCTGGCCCTGGCCAGTCGGATAGACGGAAAGCTTGCGAACCTATCTCCTGGCCGATGGTGCTACCGCGTGAATCGACTGCCGTGACTTTGAAGTACCGAAGGTGGGACTTGAACCCACATCCTCTTGCGAGGACCGGATTTTGAGTCCGGGACTTCTGCCATACTCGTGGTATTGGAAACACGTTGCAGTGATATTAAAAGTCCTAGTTTTCAAGGCAGTTACGATACCGCCCTGAGCTAGGGACATTGTAGTGGCATTGGTCTGATGTCGCCAATCCTGTTCCCAATTTGTTCCCAAATCGGCGTGGCGGATTTCTATCTGTGGAATGCTCATGAGTCAAAGGTTTGTCACCCGGTGACGCCCACGCGGTCGTTCCGGTCCAGTTCTTTTGTAGGGGTTGACTGGCGGTCTGGGCTTGCTGAAGGAAAGGAGTTATGATCGAAATTCAGAATTATTTGGGGGTTCATGATTTTCCCCGGCATATCATGCGGAGATGCGGCCTTTCTCTATCAGTGCTTGACCCAACGACCGTTTTTTCGACCTCGACGAGGGGTACGCGACCATGAGCGTCACATCCGCCGCCGTCCACCCGAGCGACCAGACTTTGAATGCCTACGGCCTGGGCAAGCTCGACGATGCCTCGGCTGGAACGGTCAGCAAACACCTGGAGGATTGCGATTCCTGCCAGCACCGCGTTGCCGAGCTATCGTCCGACGAATTCCTGGGACGGCTGCAGAACGCCCAGGTCAAGTCGGACGGGTCGGCCGCTGGTTGGTCGCCATTGGATGTATCGGCTACCGAAGGGGCCCGCGGCCCTCTCGTTCCGCCCCCACCGGTCGACACACTTCCTCCCGAGCTGGTCGACCACCCCGACTACGAGATCGTCCGCGAGCTGGGGCGCGGCGGCATGGGTGTGGTCTACCTGGCGCAGAACAAGCTCATGGGGCGACTAGAGGTGCTGAAGGTCGTCGGCGGGCACCTGGTCGAGCGGCCCGGCGTGCGCGACCGGTTCCTCCGTGAGGTCCAGTCGGCCGCCAAACTGCAACACAGGAATATCGTCTCCGCCTACTCGGCCATCCGGCTCGGCGAGAGCATCGTCCTCGCCATGGAGTACATCGACGGGGAAGACCTGGCGAAGATGGTGAAGTCCCGCGGCCGGCTGCCGGTGGTCCACGCCTGCTACTTCATCTACCAGGCGGCGCTGGGCTTACAGCACGCCCACGAGCGGGGCATGGTCCACCGCGACATCAAGCCGGCCAACCTGATCTTCGCTGTTGAGGGCAAGAAGGGCGTCGTCAAGGTGCTCGACTTCGGCCTGGCCAAGGTGACCAGCGAGGGGCAAGCCGACAGCAACCTGACCCGCGAGGGCCAGATGCTGGGCACTCCCGACTTTATCGCCCCCGAGCAGATCCGCGACGCCCAGTCGGCCGACATTCGGGCCGACATCTACAGCCTCGGCTGCACTTTCTATTACCTCCTGACCGGCGGGCCGCCGTTCCGCGGCGACCACCTCTGGGATCTTTACCAGGCCCACTTCTCGATGGACGCGGGTCCGCTGAATCTCGTCCGCCCAGAGGTCCCGGTTGAGCTGGCCGCCGTGGTGGCCAAGATGATGGCGAAGGAGCCAGGCCGGCGGTTTCAGACCCCCGGTGAGGTGGCGCAGGCGCTAACGCCGTTTTTCAAGAAGGGGAACGTCGCGTCCACGGGATCGAAGCCGGAATTCTCCCAGGCGGGGCGAGCCGATACGAAGCAGGCAACGGCCGGCGCGGGTTCCGTGTCGCCCCAGCCCGTGACGAGCAGAACGCCGGTCCCCGTGCCTCCGGGCAAGACACCTCAAGAGAAGGCCAGTCCGCAGGCCGCGTGGGAGAGCCTGGTTGAGCTCAAGGAGACGGAACGCTCCCATGTTGCAGCGCCGGCCGTCGCGGCGCAGAGCGTCAAAGGTCGCGGTGGATGTGGCCGGCTGTGGCCGCCGGGGTCTTGCTCCTGGGGCTCGTCGTCGCCTGGGCGGCCGGGGTCTTCAAGGTCAAGACCAAGGACGGGGTGATTGTGCTGGAAAACGTGCCGGAGGACGCCTTTGTGGAGGTCGACGGTGAACGGATCACGGTTACCCCCGCGGTAGGCAAACCCATCGAGATCGAAGTCCCGGCCGGCAAGCATGAGGTGGCCGTCAAACGGGGCAATGACGTGTTCTTGGGGAAGAGCGCGACCGTTGAATCGGGCAAACCGCTCAAGCTCATGGTTCGACTCGAACCCCCCGCCGCGCCGGAGCCGGGGAAGACGTCGCAGCTACCACCGGCCGCCGAGACTTCCGCCGGGACAGGGACGGCCGTAGCCGAGCGGCGCGATGAGCCGACCAAGCCTCCCGCCGTGCCGGGAGCGGGGAGGGCGTCCTCGAACGCCGTTGAAGCGTCTCCCAGGGAGACAAAAGATGGACAGGCGCAGGGAACCGCGGTGTTGACTCCTAAAGAGGTGAGAGCAACGGAGGCGCCACCGGCCAGAGCGCACATGGAGGAGATCGTCCGGTTGCCGACTTCTCAGTACGGAGGAGTTCTCCTTCTCGCTTTCTCGCCGGATTCGAAACAGGTCGCCGAACTCGTTCAGATAGGCAACGGGTACTCTTATTACGACTACATCAAGCTGGATACAGGGAAGGTGTTGTTCCGACGGATCGAACCGAGGCCCGTGATCGGCGTCAACGGCGCGATCACCTCGGTCATCGTGGGGCCGGATGGGAACGTCGTCACCTCCCACCTCGATCAGATGGTCCGAGTTTGGGATAAGTCTGATGGGAAAGCGGTACGGAACTTCGAACCATTGCCCCTCGGCGCGAACTTCGGCAAGCTCCGCTACTGCAAGCAGGGAGACTGGGTCGTCGGCGCCACTATGCTCGATGAAGTCCACCGCGATACTCAGGTCCGCATCTGGGACTACGAGTCGGGCAAGGAACGCAAGCGGTACAATCCGCCGTCTGCGGTCAAGAGCCTGGACGTGCACCCCGAGGGTAAGCGGATCGTCTCTCTTCACGAGGACAACGTCATTCGGGTCTGGGACGCCCTGACCGGCGCCTCCCACGTCTACTTCCACGCCCTCACGGAGCGTGTCGCCCGGGTGAGCTTTTCCCCCAGCGGCCAACAGTTGCTCTGCCTGCCCCAACACCCCTTCCAGGAATTCTATCTGGCGAGCGCGAAGAACGGCAAATTGATCCGGACGTTCAAGGGACCGGGCACCAATGTCCTCTATGCGGCCTTCTTCCCGAGCGGACTCCAAGTCGCGTCGGTCAGCGCCGAAAACATCCTTCGCGTCTGGAGCGTCACCACCGGCTCGGTCGTTTATTCGAAGCCGTTCGACAAGGACGTAAGCATGCTTGGCATCTCGCCCGACGGGCGTTACGTGGTAGTCATCGTCGGAGGGGACACCATCCTGTATCGCTGGAGGGACTGAGACTGAGCGGTTCCAGAGCGCAGGAGATCGCCCCGGACCTCGGGGTGAAGCGTTCCTTGATTCCCGTATTGGAGCAAATTGTTCGTGTCCCGAGCACCCAAACCCGCTTAGCCGAACCCGAACGTGGAACTGGGAACCTGCGTGCCGAGTCGGAGTTCCGGGGACACCATACCAATCTCCGACGTTCGGGTTCCAGGGCATCATCCCAGTCGCTCGACTTTGGCTGCCTGAAGGGTCACGAGCGCGGCAGGGCACCAACGTCAACGGCCTGCCGAAACCAAGTGTCACTCGAGGGTCGCTGCCGCGCGGTGTGGGTCGCCATCTTCGAGACCGGTCGGGCGCTGGACTTGGTGATGTTCGACGGCGGGCGTGCGATCAACGGCGAAACGCTCAATACAAGTCCTTAATACCGAAGGTGGGACTTGAACCCACACACCCATTACAGGGACCGGATTTTGAGTCCGGGACTTCTGCCATATACGTGGTATTGGAAACACGTTGGAGTGACACTTAATGGTTTTGGCTTCAAGGCGGTTACGATGCCGCCCTGATCCAGGCACATTGTCACGGCATTGGGCTGATATTGCCAATACTGTTCCCATTTTGTTCCCAAATCGGCCTAGCGGATTTCCATAATCACGTGCGACGGCTCTCTCGCCTGGCCGGCGTGAATGCGCGGGAGATAAACGATCTCCCAGCCGCCGAACCGGGGGGCGATCTGTTTTTTCCTCCTCAAACGGAGGCGACCGGCCGTGATCCGTCCGGTCATCGTTTAGGCGGAATCGGCCCGGGAAGGTCGAGCGTCGCCGCCTCGGTTTGCAGCGTCACGACGCTGATCGAATGGCTCAGGCCTACGCGCTCTATGAACGCGACGTCGTTGAAGTCGCTCATCGGCTCCGGCAGCGCGCCGCTGCCGTAGAACGCCAGCTTGAGGACGCTGTCTCGGTCGGGCTTGTCGTCATGCAGGCACACGCCGTAGGCGATGTCAGACCGGAACCAGCACGCCCCTGGCGCGTGCCTGCTGGTGAGCTGAAAGTATCGACGGGTGGACGAGGTCGTGCCGGTCTCCTGACAGTACCGGCGGGTGAACCAGCCCGTGCCGGTTTCACGTGCGGAAGCTTGCATGGAGAGGAACTGCTCGGACCAGGGGATTTGGTCTGAGAGCGGTCCGCCCGTCAGGTGGTAGAGCCTGCCGAACGAGGCAAAGCCCGTCTCGGGCCGCCAGAGGAGCTGCATCCGGAACCCGGCGTGATCGACAAAGGGCTGTGAGTTGGGGTTGTTGCAGAAGTTGCCCGCGACCAGCTCACGGTGCGTTCGGCGCCATCGGCCGTCGGAGTCGCGCCTGAATCGGCCCACGATCGTCCTGGGCCGGCCGTCTGGCCCGACGGGCTCGGTGACGCCGACGCACAAATCTGGCTCGTTGCGCTCGCGGGCCTCGACCGCGGCGACGGGAACGAGGCTGCTAAAGCCGGACTCCTCCTCACGGCCGAATTCCGGCTGCCGGCCGCGAAGCCTCGCCATCCGAAAGCCGAAGGGGCGGTTGGGTCCGCGCCACAGAAAAAGTGCCAGCTCGCCGGCGAAGGATGTCAAAGTGGGCTCCGCCCCCCGGCTTTCCGCCACGGTTATTCGGGGGCCGATCGTGGGATGGTCGCCAGAGAACCAGATCCCCCGAAGCACGGCTTGATCGGTGGTCTGGTAGGCCACCCAGGTCGCGTCGGCGACATGTACCGCTGTCGGGTCACCCCGAAGGCCCGCGGGCTCGACGATCACCTCCGGCGACCAGTTGTCGCCGTCGGTGTCGACATTCGTCCCTCGCCACTGGCGAAGCTTCAGCGTTCCGGCCTGACCATAAAGCACCAGCAATCGTCCGGTATCAGGGCTGCCGTGGGTGACCAGAGCAGGGGCGGTGTCGCAGCGCCCGAGTTCATGCAGGGCTCCGGGGCTTGTGCCCTCGCAATAGTTGATGTCGGCGATCGTGTCCTCCTCGCCGAAGACTCCGTTTCGGTTCCAGTCAACGAGTGTGACCCCGCCGGGCGCGGACTTGAGCGGAAACATGTACGGCGTCCAGGACAAGAACCGCACCTGGTCAAAAGGAAAGGGAACTCGCTCCGAGAGATGACGCTCGTTGAGGATGAGCGAGGAGAGCCGCCCTTCGGAATAGCGCAAAAGATCTAGCCTCCCACCCGGACCGACGATGTAGGCGTTGCTCATCAGGCTCATGTAGATCGGCGAGTTGTGAGGCTGAAACGCTTCGTGCGGGAGACCCAGCTCGTGCCCGAATTCGTGTGACATCACGTCGTGGACGGGCGGGCCCAGAAAGAACTTGCCGTTGGCGCCCATGATCACGGCGCTGGACCAGTCGGGGTCGCCCTCCGCGCCGCAGAACAGCGTGTGCACGATGCCAAGATGCTCCCGCGGCGGGTACCATTCGTTGAAATGCTCTTTCACCTCGGCGAACTTCGCATGCGGGATCGGCGGGCGGTAGATCACGTGCATCGCGATGCCGCGCGTGCCGTCGGGATTGGCGACGGGAAGCGACGCGAAGTACCGCACGGTGACTGACACCTCCTGGTACAACAGTGGGACATCCACGGTGTCGAACCGCTCGAGCTCGACGATGACGTCGCTGCGCCCGGGCTTGCAGCCGATTGCCTTCAAGTCGATTCCCGCCGGCTTGATTCGACCGGTTTCCCATAGGTCGGGCAGGCCATCCAGGTCGGTATCGAGAAAACCGGGGCGCATCGCCTTCCCTTCGAGCCGAAAAGTGGATCACGATGTCCGGACCGCCTTCGCGATCCGACCGCTCGCGCCTGCGGATGAGGTCATCCATGCCGTTGCCGTCGATATCGGCAGATAGCCACCAGGGGTCGCTCTTGGAATCGGCGACTGGGGGGAGAATGGATAACTCGATGGCTCGACCAGGCTCACCGCCGGGGAGGAGCCGGCGACCGGCGATGATGTCATGGGAAGTTCGCCCCAGAAACCTCCCGACCGCCAGGTGAGCCCCGGGCCCGAACTCAAGGAGTCGCTCGGGCGTCCCTGCCTGGAGCACATTACCCGCCAGGTTTATTGCGGCCGCGAACAGGGTCCCGTTCCGGTCCAGCCAGTAGAGCCGCGGGACGTTCGTCGGTCCGAAGCGACCGAGGTCGATTTCGATCGCGCCTTGATGGCTTCCCTTACCGAGCGAAGGCATGAAGCGCGGCATCCCATTCTCGCCGGGCAGGTTCAGCAGCAGGAGGAGCTGCCCGTCTGCGCATGGGACGAGCACGTCGGGACGACCGTCGGCATTCAGATCGGCACTCAAGGCGCGGGTCACCGCCGGCGGCAGAACCGCGTGCGCGGGAACGTGGCCCACGCGATCGCGACGCGCAGTACTTACTGGTTCCGCGGGTCATCTGCGAGGCCAGATAAAGCGAGCCGTCCCGCGCCAGGCCGAGCACCTCATCCGCGGTGCCTCCGGTGAACCGGGCGGCGGCGGCGGCGATCAGATCACCGGCGAACGGATTGTTTCGGGACGGATCATTGACGCACTTGCCCAGAGGCGACGTTCGCGCGACCGCGATCGTACCGCCAGGCTCGACCGCGATCAGGTCGGCGCGTCCGTCGCCGTCGGCGTCGCCTGCAAGAGAGATCCACGGAGGCACAGCCCAGATTTGCCACCAGTATCGTGGAGCGCTCAGCACGTGATCGTCCTGTGCGACCACCCTCGCGCACGGGGCCAGCGCGATCATGCTCATGATGACCAAAGAAGCGCAGTGATTGCTGGCTCGCAGAAGCATGGCGGCACCTCACGCCGGCAAAGGCACATCGATCGCAGATGTTGCCGTCGAGGCCAATGCAGCTCTCCATAACTCTAGCTATCATCCGCGAGGCGGTCGGTCAACGCAACCGAATGCGTTCGAACACAGAAAATAACTCGAGGGTCGCTGCCGCGCGGTGTGGGTCGTCATCTTCGAGACCGGCCGGGCGCTGGGGTTCGTGATGTTCGAAGGCGGGCGGGCGATTAACGACGGTGCGATTCACCCCGAGTCGCTAATGCCGAAGGTGGGACTTGAACCCACACCCTCTTACGAGGACCGGATTTTGAGTCCGGCGCGTCTGCCATACTCGTGGTGTTGGAAACACGTTGCGGTGATACTTAAACGCTTTGATCGCAGGGCAGTTACGATACTGCGCTGACGCACGTACATTGTAGTCGCATTGGGCTGACGTTGCCAATACTGTTCCCAATTTGTTCCCAACTCGCGTCCCATTAGAGGCCGGTACAGGCTTGATCATGGGTGATGGGCTGACGCGGGCAGTGGCCGATGTCGGATCACGCCCGTAAGCCCCGTCCCAAGTGATCGGTGGGCGATGCCGGAACGTCCTTCCGAGCGACAGGCACAAAACCCCGTCACTGAGAGGCCCTACGTCCTGCCATCCGCGGGTTTTCGTTGGCCTCGGCTTTCGGAGTCGGTTCAAATCCGGTCGCCCCGATTTGATTTAAGACGAAGCCCATTTTCCTCCGTGACGGCGGTTTTTTCCCGTTTCGTGGCAACGAGTTGCGTCAAGTTGCGGTTCCACTGATTCAGTCCAAAATGCCGTGCAGAGTCCGCTGGCCAGCAGAAGAAAACGCCGCAATGCCTTTCTGCCAAGCAGATTGTGGAGTTCAAATCCAGCCAATTTCTTTCGTTAGACGTGATAGCGATTTAGCGATGAGAACCCGCGCCATGCGTGAAGTGATCCGATACAATAGGGCGTCATCCATCACAGGTGGGGACGACTTGAGGAAGCGTCCGTAGCTGGTGGGCGAACTCACGCTGACTCATTCAGAAAGGCGCGGCGATGGATAGAGTCGAACACTGGGGAGCAAGGGGGCTTTTTGTTTCCAGTACATTCGAGGACATGCACGCCGAGCGAGACTTTCTCCAGGAAGTAATCTTCGGCGAACTCGAGGAGCTATTGCGTAGCACCAAGCATCGTCTCGAGCCCGTTGACCTGCGTTGGGGAATCGACACCATTTAGTGACGCGGAGCGTGCGGCGATTGAGACCGACCAAGCCAAACAGGCTGAAGCGAGTCGCTCGGCCAATCTGCTGGAACAACTGAAACATAGAATCGTTTCCGAGTATCCCGGCCGCGTTCATGAATACCGGGCAAGATGGTGCTCGGAAGAGGGCGTCACCAGCTTCAAAGACGAACTGCGTTCCTTGATTATCGAACATGTCGGAAAAGATCTGATCGAAGCAACGCAAGACTCGCTGCTCCGCCAACCACTGATTGGATCGAGGCGGAAGCACGAGACGTGCATGAGTTTATAGATTTCCACGCCTGCATCTTTTTCGGGCGAGAGACCATCTCAACCGAGTTGATCGAATACTGCATTTCTCCATCTACGAGCGCTGGCCTCGCTCGATGCATCATTGGTGGTCCGGGCATTGGTAAAAGCAGCCTGTTCTCACATTTGTGCCGCGAACTTAACCCGCTAAATCTTCGACAACTCCGCCAGCGAAACCAATTGCGTCCGGAGCAGGGCGAACGATTGAGCCGGATGGAGCGAGAGAACGTCTTACTTCTCGGCCATGCGGCAGGAATGAGTTCACGCTCAACCAGCATCCGTGACTTACTCATCCGCTGGACCCGTGAACTTGCCCAGTCGCTCGGGCAAACCGCTCCCGTAAATGAGTCAACCGGAATTGATGAACTAGAAGGGACGTTTGACGCCCTGTTGTTCCGAGCGTCAGAGTCCCATCGCGTCATCCTGCTGCTCGATGGCCTGAATCATTTCGAACGCACTGATCGTGGCAAATACTTGGGGTGGCTGCCCCGTGTACTTCCTCCGAATTGCCGAGTGTTGGCGACAGCGAACGCGGGGGATGAATCAACTGAGTTCGAGCGACGGGGCTGGCAGGTGTACAACCTTGGCCCGCTCGATGAAGGGGGAATCAGGACGATCTTTTCTGCCGTCTGCCAGCGACTTTACGGTCGGCAAGGAGACCTGTTCGAGGGAGTACGTAAGGCTCTCGTCGGTAAACGAGATCGTGCGGGACAGTGCGCCGGCGGTAATCCCCTTTGGCTGCGGCTGGCACTTGACCTGCTCAACCAACTCGACGAGCAGACTTTCTCGCGACAGTGGACAGATCCATTCCGACCACTAGCCCCGGATGCTCGATTGAATGCTCTTTTGATCGACGTGATCAGCCAAATGCCTGGCGATGTGGACCAACTCTACGGTTGGCTGCTCGATCGAGCTGAAGCCGTTGCCGGGCACTTCGGTCAGTCGAGCGACGCGCGCCACTTTACTTCCCTCATTGCTGTGAGTCAGAGTGGCTTGAGGGAGAAGGATCTCAAAGCATTACTTCCTGTTCTCACTGGTGAGCCGTGGAGCGATTTGCGTCTGTCGGTCCTCAAGCGTGCTTTTCGAGCCCACCTCGTCCGGCGCGGCGATCTTGCACAGTGGGATTTCTCGCACGCGGCGTGGCACTTCCGAAGCATTATCGGCATGATTGACGAGACCGCTAAGAACGCCACCGTGCCGGAAATGTTGCTACTCGCTCAATGCCAGGCCTGTCAGGCCTTGGCCACGCTGCTATCCACTCCGGTCCTCCTCGGCCTCTATCAGGAGGCTTACCACTATCTCACTTTCGCGTGTTCGCTCGTGGAGCGGCAACTGGGCAGATCGAATCCCCGAGACTTCCGGTGGTCTGTGCTGCATACATCCCTGTTACTCGATCTCGCGGCGCTGGCCTCTGGCGAACCCTCTGGCAAACGTCAAGCAGAACTTCTTGGCTGTGCGCAACAGGCAGCAGAAGCGATCGAGCCCAAGCACATCCAGCGTCACGCGATTGGTGTCGTTGCTCTAGCTCGCTCCATATACCTTAAGAGGGTCGGCGAGGCTGCGACTGCTTTTGCAGAAGCGCAGTCCAGCGTAGCCATTCTCAAGGAACTGCACGCCAGCTTTCCCTCCGTGATCGAACCCCTCCAACACCTGATTTTGGCCATCACTGAACTCTGTATCTCCTCTAACTGTCCCCGGGAGATTTACAAAGAGCAGACGGCCGATCTGGAGTGGCTCGTCGATCATCTAAAACGGCTGTCGAACGGCAACGAAGACCTGATCCCCATTCCGTTTCGCGTCGTCGATTCTCTCTTTCATGTTCACTATTGGGCAGGAGTGACCGATCAGGTGAAGTCTCTCATCGACAGTCGGGACTTCGAGCGAGCGGAGCTACTGGCTGAACTAGCGTGGCAGGCAATGCGTAATTTGGCACGCAATGGTTCTTGGTTGCCCCGCGGCAGGCACATTGAGGAACACCTCTGTGAGGTCGCTTCGCACTGCTTGGCTATCGCGGCTTTACTTCATAAGGGGAACGCTGATCGTTTGGCAGAAGCGATGCGTCGAGTAGCTGAAGCTGTCGGGCTGTCGCTCGTCAGGGATGTGCCGGTCGATGCGGGTCTTCGGGAAATCTACGAAATGCTGCTCCAAGCACAACCCGCGCTGCGTGAAGTTGAGACCGCAGACGACAGAGAGAAACTCCGTTCTGGAAACGCCAGCATGCTTTTCGAGCCGACATTGCGGTTCGATGGAACAGGTTGGGAATCCTGTACTGCAGTGGAGGGCGAGCGGATGGGCGACGTGCTACAAAATAGAATCATCGCCCACCTCGGCCTTCTTGCCATGCAGACGTGCATGGAGGTCCCTCTGGATTATGTCAACGGCAGCGACATCTACCAAGTACCTGCAAAAAGCTGGCAAGCTGGTGAATTTCTCAAGTATCAAGAGGTTTGCACTGTGTACGATGCTCGTGCTTTTGAGGAAGCAGTTCAGAATCCGAGGGTGCGCCGCGATTTTCGTTCCGAATGCCGCTTATATGACGCGAGCGATTGCAGTCAGCATCCTGCTGCGAAATCCACTTCGTAAGCAGGTGTTTTGGGAAGCGCAAAAGACAGTTCCGGCCCCCGAACCAGGCACTGCAGCGGACGGCAAGAGCACGTAGGCTTTCCGGAGTTCGTAGCTCACGCGGCCTTCCGGCTGTAGTGCTTCAGCAGACCACCCAACCGCTGCCGGCACTTGATTTCCACAAGCGGCAAGTCGCCCCATGTCGCCCAGCAGATTGCCAGCATCAGCACGTCACCCTCCCGCAATTCGCATTAGGTCACTACGGCTTCGGCTCACAACCGCCGCCGCAACCCGGCTTCCCAGCCCCGGACCCCGGCGATAAAAAGTTCTAACGGTGTCTTGTCGGCCCGATTTGAAATGCAAACAGCTCGCCACATTCATTTGTGGCGAGCTGTTACTCTTTGGTTAGCAGCCGGTTGCGGCGTCCTGTCGGGTTATTCCGGGGGGATCGAAAAATTGCGTCAACTTCGCCGTTCTCGATCATCATTTTCGTTGACCCATTACCTGTCACCGACTTATCAAGTTCAAATCTCGTCGCCGCGTTTGCGCCGAAACCACATCGCTGGCGTGACGGCCCTGACGTGTGTGCCGTGCGATCTAGCTGCGCCGCTCATGCTGAGTCGCCACCGTGCCGGCGCAAAACCTCTGCCTGATCCCGGCGGCCCTTTTGCAGCATCTGGTCGGGGGGAGTGCGGCCTTCGTTGTCCTTGGCGCTGGTGTCGGCGCCGTGGGCGATGAGAAGCTCGATGATCTGGGCGCCGTGCTGTGTGTCCCTGTACGGGTAGTGCAGGGGAGTGCGTCCGTCTTTGTCTCGGACGCGCACGCACTCAGGATTCTCACGCAGCAACGCGCGGACTCGATCGAGTCCTCGTTGATGCGGCGGCCGCCACAACGGCCCTTGGCCACGCCCCGCGTCGTCCTCGCCCAGGCCGGGGTCAATCGTCGTATGTGCGAGTCATCCCTTCGGATGCTTACTCCTACGGCGGTCGGATAATCCGGATGAGCAACCCAGTCAGAGACAGGGCGGCGCAGATCTCGCTGTGAATCCGCTGGGCGAGGGCATCGGTGTCTGGGTCGCGGGTGTAAGTGATAATGCCCGCGTGACCGGGGAACGCGCGATGAAGATTGTGAAAATGCCGCCGATTATTCGTCAGCAGTGCCCGGCCAACGCTGGTAGAATAGGCCAGTTGGTCGGCGTCGGGCAGCTTCTGGTTGGCTCGCCCAGCCTCGTGCGCGGTCAACACGTCATGCCCGAGGACACGCAGGGCATCCGCCAGTCCCCGATGCACGTTCTCGTCGGCGAAGAGCGAGGCCATGGGCGTCAGTCGTCCTTGTTGTCCCGAATGGCCCGGTCAATCTCCTCGCGGTTCTTTTCATAATAGTCCCAGGCGGCGTCCAATTCGGCCTGGCTCAGCGGCGGCTCATAATCGTGGAGAAGCTGTTCGTCGCTCAGGCCAAGCTGCCTGGCTTGAACCAGCATCCAAATGGCGATTCGGCGATTGCCAATGCACGCATCGCCGCCGATAACGCCCGGCGTTTTTCGGATCACCGCAGCGAAGGAAGTCTGACTGGCATCGGACATGCGCATACTCCTCAGGCGTTTGAGCTCCCGCTTTCAATTCTAATATCTTTGTTTCCCAGGGGGGCAGGTCCGAAGGATCGGGGGTGGCCCCGGCGCCAGCAAACACGGTGACACCCGGTTCCGGAGCCCGGGTACATCATACTCAATTACCGCGGGTTCCGGGTTCCGAGAAATCAAAGGGGACACTTTTTCCGAACGGTCATCTCCGAGAGGATTTCAAACTTCTGATGATGGACCTGGCCATGCCTGCCATTCCATTCAAGGGCTAATTCCAGCGTGAAGTTCGCGGACGGGCCGGCGATCAGGCCCGGTGCGATTCACCCGCAATCGCTGATACCGAAAGTGGGCCTCGAACCCACACCCCTTTACGGGGACCGGATTCTGAGTCCGGTACGTCTGCCATACACTTGGTGTTGGAAACATGTTGTGGTAATACTTAGACGCTTTGATTTCGAGGCAGTTATGGTACTGCACTCTCGCATGTACATTATAGCCGCATTGGGCTGATGTCGCCGGTCCTCTTCCCACTTTGTTCGCAAGAGGTGCACCCGGGCGGTCCTCCCGGAGCAGCCGAGTTCCGGCGGGACGTCCTCCCAGCGGGACCCGGTGGCGAGCACGAACCAGATCACCCTTACGACGACCCGTTGCCCGACCCGTGGTCGGCCGCCCTTGGGGCCGACCGGCTGCTCAGGCCGGAGGTGGAGGGCGATGGTGTCGAAGAACTCCGCCGGCAATCGGGCGCTAGCCATGGCGGTATTCTCCTCGGTGAAGGAAGGCTACCGTGTCCTGGCGCGCCACTGGTGCCGGACCGAGGTTTTGTCAGAGGAAGCTATAGGCCCGATACATTCGACAGGGCCTAGCGGCCGGCGGAGGGACCAGGACGCTCAAGAACGAGCGCCCAATCGGTGTCGCCAGACGCGTTGGGGCCTGGGGGCGCGAAGCGGCTTGGCCCGTCGGCGTTTGGGGCATCGGCGCGTTGGGTCGACCCGTCGGTGGGGTCGAACCAGAGAGCCTTGGACGGGCCCCCCAGGCGGGCCAGGTCGAGGGTGACGGCACGCCTCTCGGGAAGGTAGAGGATGGCGAGCGTGCCGTCGGCGGAGCGGGCGGCGCTGACGTAGCCGTCCTTGCCGATCGCGCCGCGCCCGGCGGTGACGAACGTATCGCCTTGATCGGGCGCGAGGGTCCACCACGGCCTCGTGGCGAAGAGGGCCTTGACGTGGGCCATGTGGCGGGCGCCGGGGTCGTTCAGGGCTTCGCGCCAGCGGCGGGTGAACGGCCAGATGTCGCGGTGGCCATAGGCGTGACCGGCGAGAGAGCCGTTGAGCACGGCTCCGTACGCCTGCCGGCGGAGGCGGAAGGGGGTGCCGGGCCGCTTGTCGTTGGCCTCGTGCTCGTAGCCGGATTCGCTCAGGAACACGGGTCGGACCTTGCCGACGCGGCCCCATTCGCGGAAAACCGGGGCGTGCAGTTCGCGGTAGCTATAGGCGGCGTTGAGAGTCAGCCAGGCGGAGCCGCCATAGAAGTCGGCGCTCGAATGATCGGGCGAGTTGTGGGCCGACATCAAATGCTCGGGGGCGGCCTCATGGATGCCGCGAGCCAGGGCGTCGATCGCGCCGAATGAGCGAGCCGGGTCATGGTCGCCGCCCATGATCCAGAGGATGTTGGGGAATTTCCGGTAGCGCTCGCCCAACCAGCGGCCGAGGCGGTGGGCCGCCTCCGGACCCGCGGCATCGAGCGGCTTGGGGCGACCGTCCTTCTTGGCGCCGGCCCAGCCCTCGCCGCAGCAGCCGGACCAGAGCGGCGCGATCGCCAGGGCGAAGCCGCGGTCGGTCGCGTCGCGGATGAGCTCGTCGGCATGTGCGAAGAATACCTCGTCGGGGCGGGTCAGGTCGTGATCGCCCAAAAACGGCGGCTTTCCGGCGTAATCCAACATGTCCATGAAGCCGGTGAGCTGGATCTGCAGGGCCGTGAACCCACGGGCTCGGCGGTCGTCGAGGTAATCGCGCGCGGCGTCGGGCTTCAGCCGCAACAACATCCAGGGCGTGTCCGCGTGATAGAAGAACGGGACGCCCTTTGAGTCGACGAGATAGCGACCGTTAGCGCTGGCTTTCAGGGGGAAGGCGGGGGCGCCGGCGCGGGGCTCATCGGCACACGCCGACGCCGCGGCGAGCAGGCCGAGCGCAGTGACCGCGAGATGTGCGAAGGACATGAGCGAGGATTCTCCTGCTGGGCTCGGGTGCGAAATCACATTGCGAAATTACATGACGATTCCGATTTCGAGTACGGGGTCACGTCGTGCTAACGGCTCAGGAAGACGGTCAATCGGCGATGCCGGATAATGAACTACATCGTGTATGTTGACGGTGTGCCATCCTCACTGCGCTCGAGGAAATAGCGGCGAACGTACTCGTGCATTTGTGGCTTTTCGGAAGACCATGCCCAGCAACCGGTTGCACTTGAGCCGATGTCACGAGCCGGGTCGAAAGCGTATTTCGCGAAATCTTGGTGGCGCTCGGCGTATCGGCGTCGCTCGAGATCCCCATGCCAGAAATGAAACAGGGTTGCGTCGAGACAGCCGATCTGACCCTGGACGCGGCTAAAATGTTGGTTGGCCCAGCGACGATAATGCTCTGCCCAGAGGTCGCTCATACAGAGGTACGCAATCGTGTCGTCATAGCGGCCAATCGCCGCTCCCAGTATCGCACGATTTCCGGAGCCCACCACGCAGGCATCGTAGAATCCGATACCTTCAAAAGCATCGCGACGGCAAGCCCACGCTAGCCCCGAGTGCGTCCGGGAGAGCCGCATATTTGACTGCATTATGCCGGGCGGTATCTCGCCCGCTTTCCAGCGGTGCATGAGGGAATATCCAAGATCGCAATCGGTGAGCGCCGGCGTTGCCTCGACCGGAGTGTCTTGACGCAGCTCACCCACGCGTGAGAACGGCATGACGAGCGGAAATCGGTCGAGCAGCTCCACGGTCGCATCAATCCACTCATTGGTTTCGAAAAACACGTCGCCATCGAGCCAGGCGATCTTCGCGCACTGCGGAGGCACGTGCTGCCAGGCGATATTCAGTAACCGTTCTTTCTGAAAGAGCACAGCCCCGCCACGAAGTTGCACCAGAACGTCGGCATCCGACGGACCGAGCTCGAAGGGTGCATCGAACGCCAATTCCACCGCGACCAGCGGTGCTGCTAGCCGTCGCCGAAACTCGCGGAAGTTGGCTCGCCGCCGCTTAAAATTCCCTGGGTTGAAATAGCACGAAATAACCCACAGCTCGGACCCAGAACCTCGAGAGCACATCGTGGTCACTCTCCCCATTGAGTTAATAGATTGCTCGCTGACCGCGTCGCATTATCTGCGGCTTTCTCGCGCCGTCCCGTCAGCAACGTTCACACATTCAATTCTCTCTCGTTGAATGGGCGAACGGTCGCGCGGTAAGCTCAGCCTGTCAAGTTCTAAGCTTGCGCGACGGCGAGCGGTCTGTCCACTTTGGATCGACGAGAATTCGAGCGTCGGATATTGGCCGGGAGTTCGGTGTCATGGGTTTAGTGCGCTCCGCTGCATTTCCAGGGAGTGAGGCGGCATGCACTCTGGCAAAGGCCAGCAGGTCCGTGATTTCCTGGGTCCGCAGATAGAGGCTCTCCCAGAGCTGTTTCTTTTGGGCGGCGGTAATTCCCCCCGCCTTGATGCGACGCTCGATCTCCTCGACCGTTGGAAACGGCGGTTTCTCATCGCTTCTGGAATAACGAAGTCCGTGATACGGAAAATGGCCCGCGACCATTCCCATTTTCTCGGCCCAGTTCCATGCCGTCCGTCGAGGCCGGGCGGCAGCTCGATCAATCGTTGTTCAAGTCGCATCAACATGTAATAAACATGTGCCTATATCGATGCGTCTGAAGAATCGCCGATATCGGGGTGGGGGGCGGGAATTGCACCCGCGTCCTAAACTCCGCAACCGACGTGCGCCGACCCGTCAGCGGAGCTGTCCTCGCTAACCGATCATTGGCCCGATGACATGCAAGACGACGTCCGCGCTGAAATGGGCAACCATCGCCGTGATGAGTCCGAAGCGCCGGAAGAGCCAGCCGAAGATGACGCCGGGCACCCCGTTGCCGATCATCACGACCAGGATCATCAGCGTCGAAAGACCGTAGAAGGCCTTGGCCTGCGGCAGGTGCGCCGCCGCGAACACCAGCGCCGCGAGGACGTTCGCGACGAGCACGATCACCGGGCCAGCGGCGCTGCGGCGAGTCAGTACGGTCAGAAGCCAGGCCAGGCTGGTCATCAAGCCGAGGCGGAAGAGGATCTCTTCGTTGACACCGGCACTGACCGATGCGAGGAATCCCATCCAAGGTGCTGGGTCCTTCACGTTCGCTTGGGGCAGGTAGGGCGACACCAATCCCATACCGACCAGGACCGCGATGCCCTCCGCGATCCCGATCCCCGTGGCCAGCACGAGCGCCCGTCGAACTACCGCAGGTCGGAACGCGCCGTCGTCCCAGCCCGCGAGCATGAGCGCCCCAAACCCAGTGCGACGAGCGGCTCGGAATCCTAGGTGAATCATCACATATGCAAGCAAGACCGTACCGGCGGCGTTGCCCGCGGCGTCGGCCGTTGCAATCCCAGGTTGCGCGTTACCTGGCGCGAGCGCCGCGCTGAATGGGATTTGAAGCAAGGCTGCCACGGTTGCCGCCAGCAGCAGGTAGAGCGTCGTCCGGCGGGTTGTGTCGGGCGCTGGCGGGCTCGCCGGTGAAGGCTCTGCTGTCGTGTCCGTGTTCATGCGACCCCCAGATTGCGCGATAGGGACCAAGGCCGTGGCCCGGAGGCTCCGGCCGGGCGTGGTCACCCGACTTCCCTCGCGGGGCAGCATCAGCAGAGCTGTGGCTACTCCCCCAGCTTAACCCCCGCCAACCCAATCCGTAAGACCGGCCCACAGGTCGGCTGATCGAGGGCGACTGGCGGCCGCGCCCGGCTCCGGTTAGCGAGGTGCGTTTTCCGCTGCGGATCACGCACTCCAGCCCCCTCGCTCCGGAAACGGCCTCGAGCGGCGATTCCCGTGGTTTTCGATATAGGGGAAATTCCCATACATGTCGCCAGTGGGATTCGGCATTCCTGAGCGAAGTCCGCCGGCGCGGCCGCGAGCGGGTCCGCTGCGATGTGAGGTCAGGCCGAGGCCCGCCTTCGTCGCCGGGCGTACCCGAGCATCGTCAGCGTCCCCGTGCCGAGCATCATCAGGCTGGTGGGCTCGGGTACGGAGGAGGACGTGGTTCGTGAAGGTCGACACGGGCGCGAGCCTTGCTGGCTTTCATGGACTGGCGAACAACCAATCCGGACGTGATTCGCCTCGAGCAACCAACACCGAAGGTGGGACTTGAACCCACACGGGTGTTACCCCACCGGATTTTGAGTCCGGCGCGTCTGCCATACTCGTGGTATTGGAAACACGTTGCGGTAATACTTAAAGGCTTTGATTACAGGCAGTTACGATACTTAACTGACGCATGTACATTGTAGTCGCATTGGGCTGACATTGCCAATACTGTTCCCAATTTGTTCCCAAATCGGCCTCGCTGGCCGTGGCGTTCGGGCAAGGGTGACTGAGCGCCGTCCGCGTAAGTGGACCGCAGCAATGGCGGAGCCGGAAAGCACGCGGTCGCAAGGATACCGATGCGTCTGAGGAATCGCCGATATCGGGGTGGGGCGGCGGGAATTGCACCCGCAGTCAGTCTGACGCAAACGCTGAATCCCAATGAAGTTATGGCAAGTGTCCCTTGGGCTGGCCGGAAATGGGCCGGGAGGACGAGGCACTCCGCGAGCTGGTCGCAAACTGGCACTGCCTGACGCCTTCCGTCAAGACCACCATCATGGATCTGGCCCGGCGCGACTGAATCTCGGGACGTGGATTGGAGGCGCTGAGAATCCAACCCACTACTTAAAAGCAGCGAGCCGGGCTTGCAGGTCCGAGCAAATCGTGGGAGCCCAAGAATTGATCCAAGTTTACCTCGGGGCGACAAGATGGCTATTGAACTTTTTCTCACGGGCGTCGCGGGCTGGGAGAGCCCTCTTTTCCAGGCTAGAATGGCGCCAACCCCAGTTGGAATACCGGCTGCTCGTTCCGGTTGCTGAGCAGGACCATCGAAATCCGACAGGTCATGGGTCCGCCCAAGCGAATCAAACACAAACGCCGTTGGTGTACATACGTGCCAAAACATTACGATTGGTCGGCGACCGCTAGCGTTCCGGGCGAGGGCGTACCCTGACAATCATCCACGGTGCGACGCCATGGACAGTTCGTTTCAATCGAAGAATTTCCCTACCACGCTCTGGACGGTCGTTCTGCACGCTGGTCGAAACGAACCCACGCAAGTCCAGGCCGCGCTGACGCAGCTTTGTCAGGCGTACTGGTATCCGCTTTACTCCTTCGTTCGGCGCCGGGGATATTCGTCGCACGACGCTCAGGACCTCACGCAGGCGTTTTTCGCCCAGCTTCTGGAGAAACGTGGGCTGGAACGCGTCGATCCAGAGCTGGGGCGATTTCGCACCTTCTTGCTGGCGTCGTTGAAGAATTTCTTGGCAAACGACTGGGACAGAGCGCACGCCCGCAAACGTGGCGGAGGACAGACGATCGTCTCAATCGACGAGGAGAGTGCCGAGTCGCGTTACCAACTCGAACCAAGCCACGATATGACTGCCGAACGTCACTTCGAGCGACAGTGGGCCATGACTCTTCTGGATCAGGTACTCGACGCCTTGAGGGATGAATACCACTTCGAAGGCAAGGGCGATCTCTTCGATGAACTGAAGGCTGTTATTATCGGCCAGCCGGAGGCGTACGCGGACATGGCGGCCCGGTTACGGCGTAGCGAGGGGGCGATCAAGGTGGCCGTCCATCGATTGCGCCACCGCTACCGCGAGTTGATGCGGGCCCGAATTGCCGCGACCGTGGGCGAGGGGGACGTCGAGGACGAGCTGCGTCATCTGTGGGCGGTGCTAGCCGGCTGACGGCAGGAAAGCTGGTCGATGAGCTGGCTTCGCTTGCCAGATGAGGGCGGATAGGGTGATCTCATTTCCGTTCATCTTTTCCTGTAACCTTTCGTGACGGGTGCTTTTGGTAGTGGTGGAGACGAAAACACCCACGATGAAAGGCAAAAAACCATGTCCACCGCACACTTCTGTCCGCACTGTGGCAAGCCCCTGCCAAGCGATGGCCCAAAAGGTCAATGCCCGGCGTGCCTTCTCGCGGCGGCCCTTGCGGGCCAATCGGACGTTTATTCGGCGGCCACCGTTCTTCCGGATTCCCTGTCGACAACCGCGAGCACGCCGGAGGCCGGAACGCGCCTCAAGTATTTTGGTGATTACGAGCTTCTCGAAGAGATCGCCCGGGGCGGCATGGGCGTCGTCTGGAAGGCCCGGCAAACGAGTCTGAACCGGGATGTGGCCCTGAAAATGATCCGCGCAGGCGTCCTGGCCGGTCCAGACGAGGTCGAACGATTTTTGCGAGAGGCCGAAGCGGCCGCCAACTTGCAGCACCCCAACATCGTCGCCATCCACGAAGTCGGCGAGCACGGAGGGCAACATTACTTCTCCATGGATTATGTGGCGGGTCGCGACCTCGGAGCCCTCGTGAAGGACGGGCCGCTGTCGCCACGGCCGGCGGCGCGCTACATGAAGATCATCGCCGAGGCCATCCACTTCGCTCACCAGCGTGGCACTTTGCATCGCGACTTGAAGCCGCAAAACGTGCTCATCGACGCTGCCGATCAGCCAAGGATCACCGACTTTGGCCTGGCCAAATTCATGAACGACGACAGTCGAATGACGCAATCGGGAGTGGTCATGGGCACTCCCAGCTACATGCCGCCGGAGCAGGCCGCCGGCCGCCAAGGCGACATTGGCCCGGCCAGCGACGTTTATTCGCTCGGCGCGATGCTCTACGAACTCCTGACCGGCCAACCGCCGTTCCGCGGATCCACGCCGATGGCCACCGTGCATCAAGTGCTGGAGGCGGAACCCGCCGCCCCGCGCCGGCTGAAGGCCGACATTCCGCCCGATCTTGAAACGATCTGCCTGAAGTGCCTCGAAAAATCGCCATCGGCTCGGTATCCCACGGCCCGGGCGCTGGCCGAGGAGCTGGACCGTTTTCTCAAAGGCGAGCCGATCCAGGCCCGGCCGGCAAGCGCGGTCCGCAAGACGGTGAGCTGGGCGCGGCGACATCCCAGCGTATTGGCCGCGCTGGCGGCGTTGGTCATGGTGAGTCTGGCGTTTGGCATCTTCTACCTCTTCGAAGAAAATGCCTTTCTGCGTGCCAGGCAAGCGGACCCGGCACTGGCCCGCGTCCCAGGTCCGCGCCATCAAGCCATGGAGGTGTGGAGTGGGATCATTATGTTCGCCTTCTTTCCCAGCATGTATCTACTTATCGTAATGCAGGCGTGGGCGCGCGGTCTGTCCGTCAAAGACATGTACGACCCGGCGAGGTTCGACCCGTTCGACCCGGCGAATGCCAAGCCAATCCAACCTGTCGGCGAACGGACTCGAACTCTTGCCATCGGCGCGGGCCTCGTCCTGATTGGGTGCGGCGTCATGCTCCTTGTGACGGCGATTCAGGCCCACGTGTGGGAAGGGGAATCGATCTTAGGCAAAATCTCCTTAATCTACGTCTCGATGTTTTTCGGGCCGGCGACGTTGGTAATGGGTATTCGAGACTATCGTCTGGTCCACTACGGGCCGCCGAGCCCGCCGAGCCGGCAACTAACTGCGGAGCAGATCGAGCCGATCCGTTGCGCGCTAGAGGATCGCGATCTGCGGGCCGCCATTAAGCGGTACCGCGAAGCAGCGCCGGACGCGGATCGGAAGGAGGCAACCCAATACGTGGTTCGCCTCTGGCAGTCTTTGCGGGCCCAACACCCCGACAAGTTCGGGCCGCCCCCATTGTCGCTGTCCACGCTGAACTGGAAGGTGATGGGGATCTATGCCTGGATCGAAGCTGTCATCCTTGCCGTATTGTGGTATGCCATGCCGCCAACCAACCCGGACTTGACCATTTCGACGTTCGCTTCCGGCTTTCTGTTGGGCATGGGACTGATGCCCACCCGGAGAGTCAAGGGCCTTAGGAAGCAAGTGCTGTGGTTGGCTCCCGGCCTCGCGGTCACGATGCTCAGCGCATTGATTGTGCCACACTTTGCTGAATCGGGGCAATCGAGGCAATACCTGTGGGGGTTATGCTTCGGTATTTGCCTGATGGCTTCCGCCTTCGATCCTTTCGATCCTTTACGCAGAAGAGTTTGAAACCGTAGCCTGCTCAACTTGCGGGCAACCGAGGACATCGACCAGGAGAGGCTCGCCCGGAAACACACGGAGATGCGGGATCGGTTCGCCTCGATCAAGCTGCAACTGGACGTGATCGCCCCTCCCACAACGAAACGGCTGAGTTGACGGAGGAGGTTTCTGAACTTTCGCAAACACTTCGGGGGCAATGGCTTACCGCTGATTACGCGGCGAAGCGACGAATCCTCGAAATCGTCCTTTTGAACTGCCGGCTCGAAGGCGCAACTCTCGTCCCCACAATGAGAAAGCCCTTTGACGTTCTCGCCGACGGGCACTCTGTCTCGTCAAGCCGGGGCGGCGGGATTTGAACCCGCGACCTCAGGGACCGGATCCAAGCGATCGTTCCTGAACTACTGCAGGCTGGGTTCCGGGTTCCGGGGACACCATACCTATCTCCCATGTTGGAGTTCCGGGACATGACATCTCTCTGTCGACTTTGCCTACCGGAAAGGTCACGAGTGCGGCAGGGCGCCGACTTTAGCAGCTTCCGGAACACCGAGTGTCGCTCGAGGATCGCAGCCGCGCGGCGTGGGTTGCCATCTTCGAGACCGGCCGGGCGCTGGTGTTTGTGATGTCCGAAGGCGGGCGGTCGATCAACGACAGTGCGATTCACCCCGAGTCCTTAATACCGAAGGTGGGACTCGAACCCACACCCCCTTGCGAGGACCGGATTTTGAGTCCGGTACGTCTGCCATGCGTCTAGTACTGGGCTGATCTTGGTTTGGCGTAGATTCCAGGGATTTCTGAGGGGTTTATGATAACCCCCGCTGTTCTTCGCATTGTAGCCGCATCGGCCTCGCACGGGGCGACATACGTAGATCATCGGCGGGTTGGGGCGCTGTCGGTCGTTTCTCGTCGCTCTACGCTGACGAGCTTTCAATAATCCGGATTTGTTCGAGGACATCGTCGGTATGGTCCTCGAGTGGCAACCGTGGCTCTCCAAGGGCAATCCGCACGCGCGTCTGCACCAGCTCGTGCACCAGTTTCGGCAATTTGTCGACGACCACGATTGAGTTCAGACGATCGTCGATCGTTTTGGCAGAGTCGAGCCGCACGCGCGCGGATCAGCCGAGATTCCCAGGATCGTGCCGCATAATCGCCGGATGTTTTTCTCCCTTCTCGTCATCTGGAATGGCGCCAGATTCGTCACAATCGGCGTCGAGCCAACCTGCTTGACACGACCATACGCATCTGAACCGATATGCACGTGATACATGAAGCGGTCTCTGAACGATGACCAAGAGAGCGCAACAAACGGTGAGCGTGCGCAACCTAGCTGATGTGAAATTCAAGAGTTTTGAGCAACTTATTTGATGGTCGCCGGTGGATCACCATCAGTTATCGTGATCAGGCGAGAGCGCTAACAGCGTCTGTCCTCTTTGGATGTCCCCACTCCAAGGAGCATACGATGCTAGCGCAAGAATTACACCAAACGGGCGGTCTCTGGTCGTTCCTGTCGTCGGTCGACAAGGACCTCGCTGAATGCGCTCGAAGAGATGGCTGCTCTTGCGGTGGTCGCCTGCATTGTGCCGACTACCCGCGCTCACCCCGGAGCGGCCTCGATCATCTGCCCGATGAGTGTCGCTACCGGTTCAGCTTCTGCTGCGATCGCGACGGATGCAGAAAGCGTGTAACACCGCCGTCGGTGCGTTTTCTCGGCAGGAAGGTCTACCTTGGTGTCGTCGTCGTCCTTGTCAGCGCGATGCGGCAGGGGCCAGCACCACGACGGGTCCGCGAGCTTTCAAACCTGTTCGGCGTTGACCGGACGACCATCACGCGGTGGCAAACCTTCTGGCGCGACCACGTTCCCAGCACGCCGTTCTGGAAGTCGGCGCGTGCTCGCCTCGTACCCGTAGTCGAGATTGTCACGTTGCCGCTATCGCTCGTCGAGGCGTTCGGGCGCGGCAACGATCCCTATCAGGATTGGGTGCGGCTATTGCGTTTTCTGTCGCCCCTGACTCTCCCGAACTTTCCTTCGATCAACATCTCGCGATAACCAGAACTTTCCCGCAGAGGATGCGTCTCCGAAGGTTTTGATCAAGCTCCCGTCGTCTCACCAGGAGCTTTCACGCAGTGTAAGTCGACCAAGACATCTGAAAGTGGCCCTGATTCTGCGACGGCCGCATACCGCGCACCGGACTCTTTGCCGATCGGCTCGAACCGATATGGTCGAAGCTGCGCAGCCGATTGCCTCGTGAAAACCCGAGCGACCGGGCCGTTCCCGTTTCCCATAAAGAGTTGGGAGGGAACGGAACGGTCGGCGAGCACCGGGCCGCCTGGGAAGCAAGCGTACGCGTCGAGCTCTGCAGAGCGATCCCTTGCGCATCAGCCGCTGCCCGAGGCCACGATTGATCCTTGCCATTGTCTTGGGCGCGAGATCCAGTCGATTGACCGGCGGTGAGGACGCCGCCGGTCATCGAGTGGCCTCTGCACGGCGACACAGTCTCGAGGAGCGAGTGCTGTACAATTTGGCCCGGGGCATGATGCCCACACGAGCGATGCTCCGTGACTGCCTCGCGGTCAAGAATGAGCGTCTGGGCGAGGTGCTCGAGTCGCTAGAGCCTGTTGGCCGGTTAAGCCGAACGGCCGCGGGATGGCAGCGGCTCGATCGATTGCGCGGAGGGGTCGTTCCCGTTCCCCCTATAGAGATAATTGGGAACGGAACGGCGTCGGTGGGCTTTGCCGCGTGAACGGGACGATCGGATACGTCACGCCGGCCTTGGTGCGCGATCGCCGATTGCGGGCGACGCGAGACGGTTGGGCTTTTGGCCGGTCGCGCGGTGCAAGAGGTTGCGTGAAGACACGACGGCCCCACTGAGGAACGGCCTGGGCGGAGGATAAGGCGCTGCTGAGGAGCAACCCGAGTCCGCCTGGGGCGGAACCCAGGGGCCGCGACCGGAGCCCAGGCCGAGTGTCGCAGCTCGGCCTGGCGCCCGTTGAGATGATTGTCAATCGAAGCTCCGGGATCGGCACCAATGCGAAAAACCTTCGCGGCAGGAGCCGCGACATCCGGGACAGGATGTCCGACACGGGTCGGTCGCGCGCAGTCGGAGCGCCTTGGAGATCACGCTGCAACGCGACGATTCAAGCGGCCAGCCACTTCGACGACAAACCATCGATTATCTTGATCGGGCCACCATCGATTATCGTGACCACTCTCAACGGCGCGTCGGTTTTATCGCACTTTGGATGCTCAACTGCAACTGCCGCGTCGGGTCGGTGGGGCATTACCGCCGTACAACACGGTGACGGACTCGGGCGCACCACTCGGAAAGGACGAACTCTTTTTTCTTTTGGCAACTCAATCGGGGGATTTGCAGATCGTATCTGTAGGGAGAGTGCGGAGATCTCCATTCAAACCATTCGTTGCGAGGACACCGCGTGATTCCAAGTTCATCGAGCGAGTTTCGATACTCAGCCAACGGACGACGGCCAATGGCCGCTTGCGCTTCCGCCTCCGCGAGCCGCCAATTTACACTAGTGTACGGCTGCTCGAGAAATCGCTCCAGGAATACCAGAAAGTACCATCCAGTACCACATTTTTTAGGCCCGAAACTGGGCGTCCGAGGCGCAACAAGCGATCTGTAAGTGCCACAAAAGCCAATACATCGGAGATGGACCGGGCGTGCTCCATCGATTCAAAAAAACGCTGCGGCACCACGCAGCCCGAAATTGGCGCTCCGGAACGGGGCGTTGTTCACTATGTGCACGGCCCCCCTTCGCCGATTCAGGGAGGGCTGTTCTGGATGGGAATCGTGGCCCGTTCTTCGGCGCTTTCTGTCACTCGGCCGCCTCGTCTGGAAGGAAAAGTACAGCGATCGCCCGCGCGGTCACGGTGACGCAGTATCGATTATTCCTGCGTCACACGTAACTCGTAAAATAATATGGTATTGTGTTGCGTCTGTGCGCGGCCGAATTCTCTGCGTCACACGTAAGTCCAAACGCTGCAAGGCCGTGACGTTGTGACGCAGAAAACAGGCATCACAACCCGCACGCGCCGGTCTTCGGCCTTGTCATGCGGGAGACAGACGAGGCCGCCGCCATGCGAGGTGTGTCGCTCGATGGATGACCAGGACTGGGTCATCGGGGGCCTTCGAACCCGAGCGGGGTCCGGCGCAGCAGGTGCTTCGCACTCCCGGGACGGAGTACTGGCTCAGCAGGAGCTTTGCCCTCTCGGAAATCTCTTCGCGGAGCGAACAGCGACAATTCGGCGGGAATGTTAATCACGTCATCGATCTGGCACGGATTTTGGTGCACAGGTCCCGAAGCGGTGGACCGGCGAAAGCCGTTCCCTTAATGCTTACGCAGTCAGGAACACCGTCAAATGTACAAAACGAACTCGGGCCGAACAGCAGGGCGAAGGGAGTGGGATGCAGCGGCGGAGGGCGGGGATCACGAGTAGGCGTAGGAGTAGGATTACGAGCATGACTCAAGATGACGCGGCGGCCAACGGCGGGCCGTTCCCTTATTGCTTACGCAGAAAGGGCCACCGTCAAATGTACAAAACGAACTCCCCCCCCGGACAGCAGGGCGAAGGGTCCGAGGGAGCGGCGGAGGGCGGGGATCACGAGTAGGAGTAAGAGTAAGAGTAAGAGCAGGAGTAGGAGTAGGAGTGCGATTTTGGCGTTTGTGGGGCGTCGAACGAGGCTCCGGGCGTGGTTATACTCAATGTTTGTGATGCCCGAATAACCAGGGAGTCGGTTTGGAACATGCCAACATCCAGGCACTGCCTTCTGATCGTCGATGACGAGCCGCATGTGTGCGACTCGGTGCATGACCTGTTGCGCCGCGAGTTTCGCGTGCTCATGGCCAATAGTGCCGAAGAGGGCTATCGGATCATGCAGGACGAGGAAGTGCACATCGTGATGTCGGACCAGCGGATGCCACAGATCACGGGCGTCGAGATGCTGACCAAGGTCAAGGCGCGGTATCCCCAGGCGATCCGGATGCTGTTCACGGGTTATGCCGACCTGGAATCGATCATCGCGGCGATCAATCAGGGACACATCTTTCAGTTCATGAAGAAGCCGTGGCAGCCCGAGGAGCTGCAAGCGGCGGTGCGACTGGCCGCGGCCGAGTATGACCGGCTCGAAGCCGCCGCGCATGAACGCGACCACCTCGTCGCAGAAGTCGGCGAGCTCAAGCAGCGGGTGACGGCTCTCGAGACGGAGGTGAAACGCCTTCAGATTGTTGCCGTGGACGGACCACGTCCGACCGCGCCCGCCTGAGTGACAGGCGATGAGGAGAGCAGCCATCCAACAGTGCGAGGGGCCGGTTTGGTATGGAAGCGAGTTGGTCCGGGAAACCCTGGCGATTGAACCCTGGGAATCGAAGCGGCCGGAGCAAACCGATGGGGCAGAAGCGACACACACTCCTGATCGTCGACGACGAGCCGGATGTTCTGGACAGCTTGCGGCACCAGTTTCACCGGACTTATCGGGTGCTCACCAAAACCAGCGGTATGGACGCGGTCGAAACCCTGACCACTGACGAGGTCGATCTGATCCTTTCCGACCAGCGGATGCCGGGCATGACCGGCGACCAGCTCCTCAAACGCGCCAGAGAGCTCAAGCCCGAGGCCATCCGCATGCTCTTCACCGGATACGCGGATATCCAGGCCGTCATCAGCGCGGTGAATGAGGGTCATATCTTCCGCTATATTCTCAAGCCGTGGGATTCGGCCGAGCTCGAAGGAATCATCCGCCAGGGAGTCGATCAATACGACTTGCTCGCGGAACGACGACGGCTGATCGCCGAGCTGCAGTCGACCAACGCACAGCTCGTCACGGCCAACCAGGAGCTTGCCCGCGCGGGCAAGCTCAAGACGGCGTTCATTGAAGTGGCCAGCCACGAATTCAACACGCCCATCAACCTGGTGCTGGGGTTTACCGAGCTCCTCAAGCTTTCGAGCGTCAATCGGCCGGACCAGGAAATGGAAATCCTGCGGCAGATCACGTCGAGCGGGCGCCAGCTTGCGAGGCTGGTCACCAACATGCTGACGCTGCTTCGAGCTGAAGACTTCCGCAGGACGCTCAAGACCGAGCCGGTGAACCTCATCGAGCTGATCCAGAAGGCCATCGATCAAGTGCGGCCGTTTCTGGAAGCGAGGCGGCTCAATCTGGTGACCGAGCTGGACGAAGACCTGGGCCCATTCGAGCTCGACGCCGAGAAGATCAGCGCGGTGCTGATCAATCTGATCACGAACGCGATCAAGTTCACACCCGACGGCGGGACGATCGAGCTGGTGGGCCGGGCGGCGCCTGAGCAAACCGTCGAGATCCTGGTGCAGGACCGCGGCGTCGGGCTTGAGCCCGAAGAGCTCAGGCACGTTTTTCAGCCTTTTTTCACGCAGCTCGATCCCAGCCGGCACTCCTCGGGTGATTTTGGATTCAACAAGCGAGGGCTGGGCCTGGGCCTCTCCATCGCCAAGAGTTTTGTCGAGATGCACGGCGGAACCATTGCGGCCGAATGCCGCGACGGAGGAGGCGCGAGGATCATTGTGCGTCTGCCTCGCTTGGCAAGTCGAGTTGATCCACCAATCGAGCGGGGAATTTGATGCCGACTGCCCTGATCGTGGAAGACGAGCCCGAGGCCAACAAGCTGCTCGCGATGCTCGTGCAGCTTCGTGGCTACCAGACCGAATCGGCACTCGACGGCGCGGCCGCGATTGAACACCTGCAAAAACACGTTCCCGACGTGATTTTTCTGGACCTGATGCTTCCGGACGCGGATGGTTACGACATCTGCCGGTCCTTGAAAGCCTCGGGCGACACGCGAGGAATACCCGTGATCATCGTGACCGCGCGGATCACGGTGGAGAACCGGATGGAGAGCTTCCGCGCCGGAGCCGACGATTTCATTCCCAAGCCGTACATGCCCGACCAGATCTTCGAGGCACTCGCGCATGCCCAGAATTGTCACGCGCAGGAGGAGTCTTGCCGGTTTGAGGGGGAGGCTGTGCTCGACGCCCGCGATGAGGGGCAGACGCTGCGGAGCCTGGCACGGTTGCGAAACGCACTCTCGACACGACGCGGACTGGACCGCGAAACAATCGACGGGCTGACGCGCGCGATCAAGGCGATCTGGTCAAGCGCCATCGATTGGGGAAACCGTCACAAGCTGGAGCGGGTCGCGTCCATCGCGTATTCGCTCTCCGACAATTGCCTGATCCTGACCATCACGGATGAAGCGGGCTGGCTGGGGGCTCGGAGCGGGCTCGAAGGGCAGTCGCTCGGAGGACTGGTGCCCGGCGAAGTCTTTGACGAGGTTGCTCATGATTCGAGCTCACGCAGCGTGAAATTGGTCAAGCGGTTTCCCCCGGACTGAGGAGCGGGTATTCGACGATGAGCACGTCATCGGTTCAACGTTCCGGCGATGGAGACGCGGGCGCCCCGGGCATCCTGACAGAAGCAGATCGGGCACTGTTGCTGGCGCTTCGAGCGTGGGCGCACGAGTGCCGGCGGCCGGAGGCGGCGGCCGAGGAAGGGGAGCATGACTTCATCCTGCGGTTCTGGGATTGGCTCGAGGCGGGGTGGGTGCGCCGGCTGTGCGACGTCTGGGACCGCGGGCGGCTCTCGGGCGATGGAATTGCGGCTGCACGGGCGTTCGAGCGGCTTGCGCGAAATGCATATCGCGACAGTCGAAGCCTCGGTCAGCCACGTGCACCCGAGCTGGATGGTGCGGGCTCTGCGGGAAGAATCACCGGCGGTGCAGCGGCTGGTCACGGCCAGTGTACCTGAGCCGCTGCGCCATGCGCTGCAAGCCGGGCTGCTGCTCGATGCGCAGGACATCACCCCAGACCATGCGGTCGATCCGATTGTTCGCGAGTGGGTGATGGGGCTCTGGACCGAGCGATTAGTCGGGGGCGAGCTGATCCGCCCCGACGATTCGCCCGCGCTGGTTGCCGTGTGCCGATTGTCGAACCGCGCAGCGTATCGGCTGTGCCGGGTGGCGGGGCTCGGCAAGTTGATCCTGGCCGGGGTGAAGCCCGCAAAAGCAGCGGGGCGGCTGTCGCTGCGCAGCCGGGCGGAGTGGCTGGATGGGCGGCTTGGCCGCAGCGGTTCGGAGTTTCGCGCAGGCACAGGCGGACGTGCAGTCGATGGCCCGATCGAAGCTGCCGCGGCGCCGCCACGCCGCGCGGATCGGCCTGGTCACGCTGGCGCGGCTGCTGGAGGAAGTCGAGCCGTTCCGCCTGCGGTGGGCGCTCGAGCACTGGCCTTATCCGGTGGCAAAGCTCACCCGGACGCTGATGCCGGGCTCGGCGAAACTGGCCCCGGCCGTGCTCGCCGGCGAGAAGGACCTCTTGAAAACCGCGTGGGAACGGCTCAGGCTGGAAGAGCGGCTGGACGAACAATGGCCCGAGCGCGGCGGCGACCGTGAACACGGGGGCCGATCAACGTGAGTACAGATACGCATATTGCCAATCCTGATTCACGGGAAGGGCTGGGCGAAGGGGCGTCGCCCGACTCCGGCGGCGCGGCTGAGCCGTTCGACTGGCTGCCGCGGCTGGGCCGGGTGCAGGTGCGGCTTGAGAGGTTGCTTGCGCGGTGGAGTCCTGAGGGCCGCCTGCCGCGCTCCCTGAGCTGGCTCGAGGCGGCGACGGGAACGCAGGTCCGCCTCGAACGGGCGGAAGTGATCTGGCGTGCGTCAGCCGTGGGGCGGCCCGGGCTCATCATTCAGTTGACTGCGCCGCGGCTGGGGACGCGGCTGGCGGTGGGCGTCGAGCTTCCACTCGTCCATCACTGGGTCGACCGGCTTCTGGGGTTTGATCGACCGTTTGCCCAGAGCCGCCTTCAGATCACACCGGTCGAGTGGGGCATCTGGTCGTTCCTGGCGCTGCGGGTGCTGGATGCGCTCGACGGCGGGGCTGGGAATGAGCCAGACCGGGCGGGCATTCCGGGCTTGCTCGGCCCTGGCGATCTGACGCTCGACCGCGTGGGGCCGGATGCGTTCGACCCCACCGACCTGGGGTCGATCGTCACTATCCGGTGGCTGGTGCATGTGGGGAGCTTGAGCGGGGCCGTACGGTTGTGGGTTCCGGAATCGGTGGTCCAGCTCTGGGTCACTTCGGTGCCGGCAACGACATCCGACGAGCGGCAACTGACGGAACCGTTGCGGACGGCCGAGCAGCCAGGAGCGACTGATCCCATTGTTCCTCGCGGCGAGCTAACCGGGACGTGGCGCGCCTTGGCGGGCGTTGTGTCGATGCCTCAGGGGCTGCGGCGGCTGCGGGTCGGGGCTGTGCTGCCGCTTTCGGAGACGCGACTGATCGGCTCACCGCGGAACCCGACCGGTCCGGTTGACTTGATACTCGACCTGGATGAGCAGGACATCCGATTCAAAATTCCCACCAGGCCGGTCGCCGACACCGGCGGCCATTTGCTGCGGCTGGAGGCGGGCGTGACCCGCGAGCGGCGAACCCGAGATGCGATCGACAAGTCGAAACCTTTGAGAACAGCCATGAGCCAACCAACTTCGCAAGGCGCAACTGCAGCTTCCGGGGTCGCACCGCTCGACGTGCCGGTCACGTTGACGGTCGAGCTCGGCCGAGTCAACTTGACCCTCAATCAGCTCGCCGAACTAAAGCCGGGCGACGTTGTCGAGCTGGGCCGGCACAGCCGCGCTCCGGTCGAGCTGACGTCGAACGGGCGGCTGGTCGCCCGCGGCGAGCTCGTGCAGATCGACACCGACCTGGGAATACGAGTGACGAACACTTTCCTGTGAGCACTCCCTGCCCTTTCCGGAGCCGGAGCGTCATACTTCCGGGTAGTGGACCTGGATCAACCCCTGGAGCGCAAGCGTCTGCGCACCGAGCAGCGCGGCCGTTGCCCCGAGGGCAGCCGGCGCGCGCCCAACGCGGGTGAGCCCGACACCGGCGGCAAGGAGAAGCGGCGGCATGAACAGCATCCAGAGCCGCGCCACTTCGCCCATGTTGCGGCCGATCAGGTTGGAGAGCACCAGCACGAGCAGGGTCGCCCAGGCTGCGACCGGAACGCGTCGCCAGGCGGCATAGCCGATCAAGCACCAGACCGCGGAAGGCAAGCCGATGGCGATTGTCATCTCGACTGAGTTGCCGAGGATCCAGAGCCAGTAGGTTCGCGGGTATTCCACGTAGAAATCCGCATGGTGCTTGAGATTCCAGGATGCGATGACGAAGGGATTGGCGCGAGTGATCGCCCAACCGGCAAGAAGGACGCAGTAAAAGCCTGCGCCGGTGGCCATAAACAGGGTGGCTCGCACCCGCGGCGATACAGACTGGGTCGCGATCAAGATCAGTGTCACGATCAGACCGACGGGGAGGAACGCCAGCGTGAACGACATGCCGAATGCCATGACCATTCCCGAGGCGATCGCCAGCAGTGAGCCGGCGATGTACCGGCCCTTGGGGTGAGCAGCACACCGGAGGGCCCAGACCGCGAGTGCCAGTGCGATCGTCGAGAGCAAGGGATAGGCGGTATCGGCCACGGGCTGGAACAGGTTGGCACTTGGGGCCAGGGGCCAGAGCGCGGCGGCGGCCCAGGAGGTGGGGGCCGGCAGTGCGGCTCGCGCCAGCAAGTAGAGAGGCACGATGGTGCCGGCGCAGGCGAGCAGCGTCAGGAGGGCCGTGGCGTAGAGGGCAGCCTGATCTGCCCGCGAGAGCGGCCGGGCTCTGGGATTGGCGAAGGCGCGAAAACCCGCGTCGACGGAGGGAGGCGCATGATCGAGAAGTGCGGCACTCAGGCGCGGATTCTGGTCCATCACCCGTAGCAAGAGTGACTCGGCTGCGATCAAGCCCGGTGGGTGGGTGCCGATGTGAAAGACGTCTTGAGTTTGGATCCAGTCCGGATAATCGGCCAGGAATTTCCAGGGGTCGGCTGCGGCTCTTTCTCTGGCGACCTGGAAGTAACCGCTCGATCCCGGAAGCAAGTTGACGGCGGCCCATTTGGTCAGGTCGTAGCCGGGTGGAGCACCCATCGGGACGATCACTTGAATGCAGACCGATGCGAAGAACAAGGCCATCACGGCCGCAGCCTCAAAGATGGGGGATCGCTTGGCCGACAAGACGCGCAAACCGAGTGCGACGAAGACCGCGTAGATGGCCACGCCCATGGAGGCGATGGTGAGCCCGTCCCACGGCAGTCTTGCCAGGTCGGGCAGGCGATTCCATTCCCATTCGCCGGGGACACCGGTGGGGAGCACCTTGAGCGCCAGGGCGGCTGTCACCGCAACGATCAAGAGGACCTGAAGCAGCAGGGTTGCGGCGAGGAGAAGTTTCTGACTCATGCGATCGATCTTAGCGTGGACGAGCGACGCTCGCGAGGTTTGTTGGGCACCGTCAGGGACCGGGGCGTTGCCTCGGGCGGACGCGCGTGGTTTGATCGTTTCAGTCAGGATCGCTGCCCGCTCAGGCTGCCGGAGGCGGACTGCACTCGAACCGCGGCCGACGATCATTTGCATTCGACCGGCGCAAGCCGCGGCCCCAGCTTGGAGTCACACCCGATGCAGTTCGACGACGCACCCCGGGCCGCTGATCGCGGCCCTGACGACCGGCCCTGGTGGCGAGGTTTGACGAGTTACCAGTGGTTTGTGTTCGTCGTCGCGTCGCTAGGCTGGCTGTTCGACACGATGGACCAGCAGCTCTTCAATCTGGCGCGGATTTCGGCGGTTCGCGAGCTGCTTGGCGTTTCGGCTGGGGATCCCACGTCCGCCGCATCGGTCGACTGGCACGCCAGTGTTGCGACAACGATCTTCATGGTCGGCTGGGCGATCGGCGGATTCTTCTTCGGCGTGCTCGGCGATCGCATCGGTCGCGCGAAGACCATGTTGCTGACCGTCTTGTGTTATTCGGCATTTACCGGACTGAGCGCGCTATCGCAGAATGTTTGGCAGTTTGCGGGGTTCCGTTTTCTCACCGGGCTGGGCGTGGGCGGGCAATTCGCCGTTGGGGTGGCGCTCGTTGCCGAGGTCATGCCAGACCGTTCCCGGCCTTTCGCCCTGGGGTGGCTGCAGGCGCTTTCGGCGGTCGGCAACATGCTGGCGGCCTGCGCGAGCCTTGTGCTGGGCTCGCTCGAGAAAGCCGAAATGATCGGGAGCTCGTGGAAAGCCATGTTCTTCATTGGCCTCGCTCCAGCCTTGCTGGCGATCCCGATCTTCATGCGGCTGAAGGAACCCGAACGCTGGAAAGCCGCCGCGGGAGGGAACGGACCGACCGGGTCGAACAAGGCCCGGCTGGGCTCGCTTGCGGAGCTATTCGGCGACCCGAGATTCCGGCGCAACACGATTGTCGGCATGGTCCTGGCGTTCTCGGGAGTTGTCGGCCTGTGGGGCATCGGGTTCTTCAGCTTCGACTTAGTCGACGTGGTCTTCCGAAAGCACTTCCAGGGCCAGGGGCTCTCGGAGCAGCAGATCGCCGGCAATTTGACGTTCTGGAAGGGGATCACTTCGTTGCTACAGAACGCCGGGGCCTTCTTCGGGATCTATGCGTTCGCGCGGATCACGAATGTTCTGGGACGAAAGCCCGCGTTCGCGATCTCGTTCGTGCTGGCCGCAGCCGCCACCGCGGCGACGTTCTGGTTCCTCGAAACATTCTGGCAGATCTTTGTGTTGATCCCGATCATGGGGTTCTGCCAGCTCGCGCTCTTCGGCGGCTATGCCATTTATTTCCCTGAGCTCTTCCCCACGCGGCTGCGAAGTACGGGCACTTCATTCTGTTACAACGTGGGCCGGCTGGTGGCGGCCGCCGGTCCGTCGGTGAAGGGACTCTTGACGAGCAGGGTGTTTGCGGGCTATCAGCCTCCCGATTCGATGCGCTACGCGGGGATCACGATGTGCTCCGTATTCCTGGTGGGGCTCTTCGCGCTGCCGTTTGCTCCCGAGACCAAGGGAAAGCCGTTGCCGGAGTGACAGTGCTGTTTGTGGCACCTAAATCAGCGGCCCGCGGGGTTGGCGGGCACGGGCGGCGGTGTGAGCTTCATCTTGCGGATGAATGCGTCCCGCAACGTTTGTTCGTCAAACTTCTCGCCAGATGACTGCGAGAGCGCTTTGGCCCAGAAGTCAACGTACTCCTTCAACAACTCATCGCGTTGATCGACACTCGCGAATTGAAGTGCTCGAAGCATGAATGCTTCTTGCAGGATCATGCCCGTTATCGATTGAATGGGCGCGCTCAATCGGTCGATCTCGACAGTCTTCTTCACGATCTCTCTCCTGCCCACGATCAGCCGGTCGCCGGCGAAAATCTGCAGATTCGTGGCCACTTCACCCCGTTCCTGGATACCTTCCAGGTCAATCTTGTAGACCCTGGCGGGTTTTCCACCGCGCTGTGGACGCACAAGGCTGATCTGTTTTGGGTCGGCTGCCGAAAGCAGCCCGCCGGCATACTGCAAGACTTCCAGTACTGTCTCGCTTCCCGTGTGGGGCAACAATCCCGGCGTGGCAACGTCGCCTTGAACGTAATACTGCATGGAGTTATATGCCGTCACATCGACGAAGACGTTGAGCGACGCCTCGGGCGGAACAATCTTCCACGACACACCGCTCGCCGAAATTGCGGGCTCGTTGCCAGGACCGGCTAGGTCAGGCTGTTGAGTATCGGGTCGAGCTTGGCCGCCCCGAGTCTTGGCTGCCTTCGGAGCCTCATCCGGATTGAACGGGTTGGCCTCCTGATTCGGCAGCAACGGGACCGGGGGCCGCTCGAGCGGCCGACCGTCCGACTCCGCTCCTTCCATGACGGCAAGCCCGAGCATTTCGTCGTTCAGGAACTTCCTCAGATGTTTGATGATCGCGACTTTGATCTGCGTTATCGTCAACCCTCTCACAGGAATGTCGCCATACCAGCCGAGGGAGAGGTTGCCGTCCGGTCTGACCAGCCGCTCGCCGGAGATTGGACGCGCCGGCAGTCCTTCTAGTAGCTCCACGAGAATCAGGTCGGGCGGCGCGACGATATAGGGCAGATCAATGAGCGCACCTTCGTGCGGTGGCGGATTGTCGGGAATGGATGGCGAGGGACGTGGCGTCAGATCGTAGCCTGCGATCATCTTGTCGATCAGCGCCTTGCGGTTTGCCGGATCCTGAAGCTCAGACTGCGATGGCTGTTTCCCAGCTTGCGCTGCGGGAACTGTTGGCGGGGACTTCTCCCTGGACGGTTCCTGTGCGGGGGCGAAACTGGGCATCCACAGAACGATCGAGGCACAGAACGAGGCAGGTCTCATCCAGGCAAATCGGCGAGCCACCATGGTCGTACCCTTTTTGTTGCTCGGTTGTAATTTGACTCGGCGAACCCAAGAGGGGCTGCCTGCGCAAATTAGCCACATCGGCGCTGGGCGGCAAGTCTCGGGCGCAATCAGCGATTCTTTGCGGAGGCGGGCTGCAGCGTCATCTTGCGGATGAATGCGTCTCGCAGCATTTGACTGGGAGGCGAACGCCCGCACAGTCCAGGTGACCCCGTGGGCGCCCCAGATAGGCGGGGGCGGGTGTCCGGCAAATCGATTGGCCGGTCTTTTCCGCGAATTCGTTAGATGCCGACTTTTAGAGTTCCAAATGGGCGAAGGTCCGATTATTCAGCCGTCACCGTGTAACATGAGTGGCCGTTGTATGTTGCGTTTGAGAAAATTGGTCCGATTATGCAGCCGTCACCGTTAAGCACAAGGCACGCAAGGAGATGACAGCGGTGACAGCAATTTGGGTACCCAAGAGTGTGCGCGCACTTTCCGCGACGGGGCAGAAGGCGCGGCGGGTCTTATCATCTGGGGATCGGAGCGTGTTCGGCGATGCGGAGTTCGACGTGCTGTCCGGCGATGACGATGGCGATGGTGGGGATCGCTTAGATGACCAGCCGCGCCGCATCGCGGTCGAGGTAGAGCTTCGCTCCGGGATGTCTGCGTAAGGCAGTCGCCGGACAGGATTCGTTGATTGGGCCGCGGACGGTCGTCAGGACGGCATTCGCCTTCCGCGGGCCGGGCACCACGACGGAGACGACCGGTGCGGCGAGGAGGCCGGGAATGGTCATGGTGTAGGCATGAGTGGGTATTTGTTCCGGTGACGCGAAGCAGCCGTCATTGATCTGCTGGGCGCGGCAGGCTGCGTCGAGCCGGACCACTTTGACGAGGACGGGATCGAGAAAGTCGGCTACCGGAGGGTCGTTGAACGCCAGGTGCCCGTTCTCGCCGATCCCTGCACACACGATGTCGGGCGGGTCGGCTTTGAGCCGCTCCTCATAGTCGAGGCACGTCTGGAGCGGCCGCTCGGTCTGTTCCCCGGGAATGAACCGCAATTGATCGTTCCTCAAGTCGACCAGGCGAAACAGATGCTCCTGAAGATAGCGCCGGAATGACGCCGGGTGGTCGGCGTGGACTCCCATGTATTCGTCCATGTGGAACGCGATGACTCGTGTCCAGTCGACAGTCTTGTCGGCGACCAGGCCCGCCATGAACTCGTCCTGGCTGGGCGCAGCGGCGAAGACGACCCGCGCGCTACCGGCGGCGTGCTGGCGAGCGGCGATCGATGCGGCCACGGCGTGCGCTGCCATACGCCCGGCTAATGCGCGGTTGTCATAAACGAGCACATCGAGGCAATCGACCTTGAAACGAGCGACGGTTGCAGCCTCGGAGACATTCATTCCCAGGTTCTCTAGGGGTGGGAGCGAATCGATCCGGCCAATACCCTGAGGTGTGCAACTTAACTGGCTCGAAGTCAGAGGGCCAGACTCCCGGTCGGATTCCGCCCATTTGGATTCGGATCGAACGCGATTCGTCGCGCCGGCCGATCGATGGCAGCGGCATCGAAGAAAAACGCATGTGCCGTCATGATGCGGCAAGCACGGTGGAGCGCCCGTGACGAGATTGTCCCGAGCGAAGCTGCTCGCAGAGTTTCTGACATTCGTGCAGGTCGCCGATCAGGGAGTCAGCCAGGAATGACTGTGTATCGCCGTCATTCGTCATCTCGAGTTGATCGTGGCAACGTGACATGTGCTCGATCAGGTCTTTCATCCACAGCAGGGTGTGCCGCCGATTTCTCATCTTGAGGTGTTCCTTCACCAGAATCGTCGAACAGGATCTCAACCGGGAATGCACGGAACCCACACAACGAGTTCTTCGGCCGTCAGACCCTGTTCACCGTCTTCCGGCCTCGGATCGCTCCGGCAGAGGGGAGCAAAGGCTGTGCCACAACCGCCCGATCGCGCGGGCTCGGCGCGCAACTTATTAATGGGAGGAATCTTGAGGAAAAAAGTTCGGACTTCGCCGGATTCCGGCAGAAAGCGCGGATTGTAAGGCTTACCAAGGTGCAGTGCTGCCTAACGTAGTCAGGCCAGGGCGTGTCCCTTCTTTCTTGTGCTAAAAGCCTTTAGACTAGGATCCGGGTCGTGTTTCCTTGCTCGGAGGAGAGGCCATGGGGGCGCGACGGGCGGCGACGGAGAATATGAGCACCGAGGGGGTGGATCGAATCCTGGGCGGCCGCCAGAGCTGGCCCGCGTTCTTCGTGCGCTGGCTGTTCGGTCTGGGAGAAGAGCGCCGGCAGCCCGCGCTCTCGTCGATCCTAGCCGCGCGGTTCCAGAATATATGCATCAGCCGGGAGGCCGGCGCAGGGGCCGGGCAGCTCGCAAAGCTTGTCGGGGCAGGTCTGGGCTGGAAGGTGTACGATGAAGAGCTGGTCGAGGCGATTGCCCATCGGATGGGATCGCCGATCGAGGAGGTTCGCGCGCTCGACGAGCTGGCACCCAGCATGGTGCAGGATTGGCTGTTGCCGCTCCGGGAGGAATACTACGCTCCGCAGGAAACCTATCTGGACCACCTCGCCAAGATGATCGAAGCCATTGGCCGCGCCGGAGAATCTGTGCTCGTCGGTCGTGGGGCCGGCTTCATGCTGCCTCGGGATACGACCCTTTCCGTCCGCGTGATCGCCCCGATCAAGGCGCGCGCTCAGCGGATGGCCGAGCGAATGGGAGTCTCGCTGCGCACCGCGCGGCGGGCCGCCCGAGAGCTCGACCGCCGCCGTGCCGCGTTCGACCGCACCATGCACCGGGCCAATCCCAACGACCCGCACCATTTCGACCTGATACTCAACACCGACACCCTCGGACTGGAAATCGCCGCCGAGGTGATCGTGGCGACCGTGAGGTCCGGGCGGCCCGATGCACTGGCGGCGCGCATGCGTCAAACGGCCTCGCCGGCGAGTCTCGATTCCCCCGAGCCAGGCGGGGAGCAGCAGCGGCTGCGAGAAAGCAGCCTGACGGCTTCGCCCGGCATCCTCCCTGCCCTGCCTGCGACCAATCCGGGCAGGGATTTCGATCAGGACAACAAAGACGGCGAACCTTCGATCAACCTGGCCTGAGCACGAACGCTGTTCGTGATCGCCACGATGGAGAGCCCATATCGATCAGCCAGTGCGATGACGTCGGGCTCGTCGAGCAGGATGGTCTTGCCCGCCTCGATCGCCAGCACCTTCGCCCCCGCTTGGTGGAGGTTTTCGATTGTTGTGACACCGATTGTGGGCACGTCAAAGCGCATGTCCTGCTGGGGCTTGGCCACCTTTACGAGTGACCATCCGCCCGCACGGCAGAACTGGCCGGCGCGCTCGATGCAGCGATCGGTGCCTTCGATGGCCTCGACGGCGAGCGTCGCAAGCTCCTTGACGGCGACGGACTGGCCAACGTCGAGCCGGCCCATCTCCTTGGCGAGCGTCCAGCCGAACTCGATGTCCTTGTGCTCGGACGGACTCGGCGCCCGCCGCGTCAGAATCCCTTCTTTCACGAGCAGCTCCGGGCAAAAATCCAGGGCCGAGGCGAATGTCATTCCGTCCCGCTCGAACTCCCTGATGATCGACAGCAGGAGCGAGTCATCGCGGTTGTCGGCACGCGTCCGCCGGTACCACCACTGCAACGTCCGTAGATCCGGGCAAAGCTGGAAGATCCTCCATGGTGTATAGATGACGTTCTTGGTGACTTTGCCGGCCATCACGATTCGCTTGGCCCGCGCGCGCTTGAAAGCCCGGATCATCCGTCCCAGCTTGGCAATTCCCACCCATTCGAACGAATCGCAGAGAGCCCGCAATTCTTCAGACGCTTCGTATTTGATTCCGGCGCACGCCACGGGTAGACCCTGCCGGCGAGCCGCGAGGGCAAACAGGATCGGAAAACGGCCGCTTCCCGCGAGCAGGCCGATCGGTTCAGCCCGATCGAGCCGCGATTGCCCTGATCGTTCCCGTCGGCGCGTCTGCTCCTCAATCACACTCACGAGCCTGGCTCCTGTTCGGGGCCTCCGGTGTGCGTAGCCTCGCCTGTCTGGGCCGGGATCGACACGCCCAGCGCCGCAAGCTGCGCTAAGAGTTCGCGAAACTGCTTGTGCATTTCGGGCAGCCGCGCAATGACCTGGAACAGCCGCCGCTGCTCTCGCACGGGAATCGCGGGCGACCCGAGCACGTTCTGACCGTCCGGGATACTCCGATGCACGCCGGCCTGTGCCCCCACGACCACGCGATGGCCGATTTGGGTGTTGTCCTTGATTCCCGCCTGACCGGCGATCACCACATAGTCGCCTGTCTTGCAACTCCCGGCGAGGCCAACCTGGCCGCAGAGAAGGTTGTGCCGGCCGATCTGATTGTTGTGACCAACCATGACGAGATTGTCGATCTTGGTCCCTTCGCCGACTCGCGACGTCTCGAAAGTTGCGCGGTCGATCGTGCAGTTCGACCCGATCTCCACGTCATCATCGATTTCGAGCCGGCCCGTATGCGGGATCTTCACATGGCGGCCGTCGATCTGCCGATAACCGAACCCATCGCCGCCGAGTACGGTGCCGGAGTGCACTTCGACTCGATCGCCCAGGATCACGTCAGCATACAGCACGGCGTTCGGGTGGATGATGCAATCCTTACCCAGGCGACAGCGATCTCCGATGACCACACCGGGGGCAAGCGTGGTGCCGTCGCCGATGACCGAGGCATCGCCCACATAAACGAAGGGGTAGATCGCGACATCTTGACCGAGCACGGCCGTCGGGGCCACGCAGGCTTGCGGATGAATCCCGGTCCACCTGTGTGCGACTCCGCCATTCAAGTGGGTGCGTACGGCTACGAAAGCCGCGATCGGGTCGTCGACTTCGATTACGGTCAGGCTCCTGTCGGCCTCCTGGCGGCCGAGATTCACGTGAGGTCCAACGATGGCCGCCGAGGCCGGTGAGGCCTTCAAAAGCTTGACGAACCGCTCGCTCTCGATGAACGTGATATCACCCGGTCCGGCTTCGGCCACCGTTCGCGCGGAGCGGATCGCCAGAGTTCCGTCACCCACAAGACGACCATGCACCAGAGCCGCCAGTTGTTCGACCGTTGCGACCACCGCTTTTTCCTTTCTTCCTTGAAAGGAGAACTCGAATACCAGGACTTGGCGGCAGTGGGTATCAGATGACCAGCACGGGCCGTCCCGGATCGAAGCGCATGGGGTACGGTTGCTCTTCGCAGGGCCTAACCCGGCGCGACGCATGCTAATCCATGTCGGCAATCGGGGCAAGCCGACTCAAGGGAACGTACGGCCAATCACGGCGGAGCGATCAATATCGGTCCGCAGGTTCTCGATGATTCGCAGCAAATCTCGCAATCGAGGTGTCGCCAAGTCTTTTCCGGCTCACCGCGATTGCAGCCTGCTATTGGGCCGTTTCTGCACGAATTTCATCTCGACGAGCGCCGTCAGCACCGGCACGTGCCGCAGGTCGGCGGGGCGGTTTCCTCCGCGATCGATCAAAATGCCCGAAAGTCCAGCGCGAATCGCGCCCCGGACGTCATTCTCGCTGTCGTCTCCGACGCAGAGCACTTCAAATGCGGGCAGACCAAGGTGATTGCACACGGACTCGAAGAAAAGCGGATGAGGCTTGCGATAACCGACTTCCGAAGAAATCACGAGAGAATCAACACAGACTCGTAATTCGGGTAGACCCTGGACAACTCCTCTCAAACGGCTGTCAAAGTTCGATCCGACGCAGACCGAGATCCCCATGTCGGCCAGGCCCCCGAGGGCGGGCTCGACGTCCGGGTAACATCGCCACGAACCGGGCTGGCTGAAATGGTCCCACAACTCCTCGAAAGCCCGGTCCGGATCAGGCACTTCGGCCAATACCCCGCCCACAATCGCTCGCCAACGTCTCCGCTCCGTCCCCTCATCCGTCGAGAAAACTCCGTTACCAGCATGCTCGGCTCCGTGCACGAAATGATGCTGGAACCGCTCGCGCACCTCGGCAGGGTCGATCACCACTCCCTGCCGGCTCGCCGCCGCTGTGTACGCCTCAGGGACCGAAGGTACGGGCTTGATTAAAGTCCCTACGGCGTCGAAGACGATACCACGGATACCATTCAATGCCGTTTCAAAACCCATCGTCGCATTTCATTCGCAAGCGAGCCGGTCCCGAATCGTCAAGTACGAACACCCGAACTGTGAAGATTCGGAGATACGCAGACTGGGCAGTCTATATCGACATTATGGACTGGAAACCGCCTGAGGGAATAGTGAGCGATCATCTTTCCTGAAATTGGTTTTTGCAAACGGGAAACATCGGTCCATGAACAAACCTCACCCGCGCAGTCCTTCGATCATCCGGCGTCCTCATGTGGATTCGATTCCCGCAAGCCATGAACAGGCTCTGGAACGGCGTCACGAGCTCGACGCACAACAACGGACGTACCGCGAAGGCGACCCCTCCCACGAAAAGCCGCGGGTTCTGCCGCGCTGCCCGAGCTGACGCCGGAAATCGCCTTTTTCACGAGGGGCGTCGGCCGGGGCGAAGCAAACCCGGTGTGACGTCGACATCGAGGCTGGCGACCTGCCCGGCGGCGAGCTTCGGCAGAGCAATCGCTCCCATGGCAGCGTTGTCGGTGCAAAGCGCGGCTGGCGGGATGAACAACTCGACACCGCACGCCGTAGCCATTTCACCCAGTTTCTGCCGCATTCGAGAATTGGCGGCAACTCCGCCGCCGACCCCGAGTCTCGTCATGCCGGTGCGCTCGAGTGCCTGGCGCGTCTTGGCCACGACCGCGTCCACCACCGCTTCCTGAAAGCTTGCTGCAAGGTCTCTCACCAGCTCGGGGCTCGGATCGAGCACGACCGCCCGGGCATTCTGGCCATGAAGCGCATAGCGAACAGCCGTCTTCAAACCGGAAAAGCTCAACAGCAGCCTCTCGTCGTGCAAGAACGCCCGTGGAAACGCAAACGCGCTGGGACTGCCCTGCTTGGCGACTCGCTCGATCTCGGGGCCGCCCGGGTATCCTAATCCCAGCAAGCTCGCGACCTTGTCAAATGCTTCGCCCGCCGCGTCATCCGCCGTGCCACCCAGAAATTCGGACTGAGTTGGGCTTGCACAGCGGAATAAGCTGGTATGGCCGCCTGAGACCACCAGACCGACGCAAGGGTAGACCTCTCGGCCCGGAAATGCGAGCTGGCAGGCGTAAAGATGGCCCTCCAGGTGATCGACGGCGACAAGCGGCACCCCCAACGCCAGTGCCAGCGTCTTGGCGGCCGCCAGCCCCACCACGAGCGAGCCCACCAACCCCGGCTGCGTCGCCACGGCGACCGCACCCAGGTCATCCAGCGCGAGCCCCGCTCTGCGCAGCGCCTCGTCGATCATCGGCAAGAGCTGGCGGACGTGAGCCCGCGACGCGATCTCGGGCACCACGCCACCATACCGGCCATGAAGCCCGGCCTGCGAGGCCACAACGCTCGAAAGGATGCGCGGCACGCCCATTGCTGGCGGCTCGGAAGCTTCCAGCACCGCCGCGGCCGTCTCGTCGCACGTGGTCTCGATTGCCAGCAGAATCACGTGCGCTCGCCCGCTTCAAGGCTCACTGAGTGTTCATGCTTCAAGAAACGGACTACAACGATGCCCGCATCCCAGTTCAGATGGCGTTCTTGGCTTTGACTTCGGCCAATCGGGCTCGGATGATCTCGAGCGCTCGGTCGAGCTGCTTGTCGACATACGGGCCCGACGGTACGCGCCGCTGCGACGAAGTCGCCTTGGACGCCGTTTTCTCCTCGGTCTTTCCGTTCGCGCTCTTCTCGGCTGGTTTTTCCTCAGTCTTCTTGGCCTCGGTCTTCTCTGGAACCTTGGCAGGTTCTGCCGTCTTACGATGGCCCTTGGCAAGCGCGCCGCGGTCGCGTTCGCGCCGGGCGATGAACCAGCTAATGAAATCGCGATGGTTAAGCTTGACCTCCATCCCGGGGTCGGGGGAGACACCCCACTTGTCCGTGGGCTTGGCATTCTTGAAGCGGTGGATGTTCTCTCCGGACGGCCGATAGTAGCTCGCAACGGTCAGCTTGAGGATGCTGTTGCCGCCGTCGAGATCGATCAGGTTCTGGACCGAACCCTTGCCATACGAGCGCTGGCCGACAACGGCGGCCCGCTTGTGGTCCTGCAGCGCCGCCGCCACGATCTCGGAAGCCGAAGCCGAATTCTGGTTGACCATCACGACCATGGGGATATCACTGCTCTCGAACGGGCTGTCCTTCTGCGCCTCGTAGTGCCGGGGCTGGGTGTTCCGCCCCTTCGTGCTGACGATCTCTCCCTTGTCGAGAAACATGTCCGAAACCTCGACGGCCGCCGAGAGCAGTCCGCCCGGGTCATCGCGCAAGTCAATGATCAAGGCCTTTCCACCGTCGTCCTTGAATTGCTCGAGGATTTTCTGCAGCTCGTCGGCGGTGTGCTCGTTGAACCCGGTGATGCGGATGTAGCCGATTTTCTTGTCCTTGTCGATCAAGGTATCCCACTGATCATCGGGTTTGCGCTGGTCGCAGATCACGCTTGGAATGTTGATGATCGCGCGGGTAAGCGTGATCGTTTCGGGGTCTTCAGAACCCTCGTGCAACACCGTTAGCTTCACGTCCGTACCCGGGCGCCCGGTCAGCACTTCGACCGCCTTGTCCGAGCTCATCCCCTCGGCTGACTTGCCGTCGATTTCCATGATCTGGTCGCCCGCAAGGATTCCCGCCTCGTAAGCGGGCGTGCCGACCATCGGGGCGACGACGCGCAGCCGGCCGATCTCGGTATCAAAATCAACCTGAATGCCGATGCCGCCGAACTTGCCTTCGATCTGGCGTCGGAACTGCCGCCATTCGCTGGTGTTGATGAATGACGAATGCGGGTCCAGGTTCTGGAGCATGCCTTCCAGGGCATTCTCGAGCAACTCGCGCCGCGTCACCGGCCGGACATAATTCAGCTCGACTTTCTCGACCGCGTCGACAAACAGGCCGTAAAGCTCGAGCATTTCATCCTTCGGCTTGGCCCCCTGGGTTGCCTGCCAGCAACACACACTGACCGAGGCGATCATTGCAATCGAGAAAAAACTCCGGCGCAGCATCGGCGAGTGCCCTCCTCAGTCGTCCTGGACGAGCGTCTGTTCAACGTCTCGGCGACAGAATCCGGGCGTTCGACCCGAGATTCCCCGCCGGAGTCGTTCCGGCCCCCAACTGCCTTGTTCCTATCTCAAAGTCTAGTCGATCCTTAGCACACTTGGCAAGCCGAGGCGAAAATCCCTCTGGGCACACCCGAACTGGTGTCGCATTGCTTTTGTGTTGCGAGTACTCTGCTCGCATGAATGCCGCGATTTGCCTGGATGCACCAAGGAAACAACACCAAAATAGAGGATCACAGAAAGTTCACTGTTCCGTAAGAAAAGCGCGACCGCCACTGGGCCATTCCAGTCACGACCGGCGATTCCCTGATTCCCGATGAGCCGCGCGCGGAGGTTCTCATGTCCACGACTGAAAGCAGGGTACGCGAGACACGACCGTTCGAACACTCTGGTCCCACTCCATCTCCAGTAACACCACGCGCTCAGCGCGCCGCTCCAAACTCGAGCCGGACCGCGGTCGGCCCGCCCGAATTCTCGTCGTTGACGACAACGTCGATCTGGCGCGAGGACTGGCGCGATTGCTTCAGATCCACGGTCACGATGTGCGAATTGCCTTTGACGGCCCCACCGGCCTGGATGAGGCCAAGAACTCGAAGCCCGATGTCGTACTCCTCGACATCGGACTGCCCGGCATGGACGGATATCAGTTGGCCGCCCACCTCCGCCGAGACGAAACAGTCAAGAACTGCACCTTGATCGCAATCTCCGGATACGGGCAAGAGGAAGACCTCCGCCTGGCCAGGGCAGCCGGGTTTGATCACCACCTGGTCAAGCCCATCATTTCCGATGACTTGATCAAGCTGCTCGAGGAATCTTGACGATGAGCCGCGATCGAACACTCGCGCGCATCCTCGAATGTGGAATCGTCGGTGTCGTACGCTTCGAGTCGGCCAAGCCGCTCGTCGAAGTCGCCAAGGCGCTCGCGCAGGGTGGCGTCACCGCGATCGAAGTCACCTTCACCGTCCCGGGAGCGCTCGACGTGATCCGCCACGTGAGCCAGGAGCTCGGCGATTCGATCGCCCTGGGCGCCGGCACCGTCCTCGATCCCGAAACCGCACGCGCGGCCATTCTCGCCGGGGCCGAATACATCGTCGCTCCCACGCTCAATTATGATGTCATCCGCCTCTGCAAGCGCTACGACAAGGTCGTCATCCCCGGGGCACTCACTCCGACCGAAATCCTCTCCGCCTGGGAATCCGGCGCCGATGTCGTGAAGGTCTTCCCCGCCGACTCTTGCGGCCCCGCGTATCTCAAGGCACTTCGCGGCCCTCTCCCGCAAATTCGATTGATGCCTACCGGTGGCGTCGATTTGTCCTCGGCCGAGAGCTTCCTCAAAGCCGGCGCCTGCTGCCTGGGCGTCGGATCCGCCCTGGTCGAGCCCAAAGCAGTCGCCGCCGGTGAATTCGCCCGCATTCGCGATCTGGCAGCCCAGTTCATCGCCATCGTGCGCCAGTGCCGGAGCTGACCACCCTCCGCTCACGTTGCGACGAATCGGCACCACACCCTCGCTCGTCATATTATCGAGCTTCCCTAAACAACTTGCCTTAACACCCAATCGATGGATTGGGTCGTTACCGGCTCTGTCGATAAGCCGTGCGCAACCCGTTCGATCCGAACATCCGATCGATTCATTTCAAGCTTTCAGGGAGTTAAGGTCGATAAAACCGGCATGTCTGTCATTCCGCGCACAGGCTGCAAGACGGTTTCCGCGATCTTCAGTCGGTCCGTAGGAGGGTGATATCTCGTGGGGCGGAAGCGGCGGGGAATGCGCCTGGTATCAGTTAGGCGGAGCTCGGTCGCCTTGGCGGTCCGTCTCTGCCTGATTGGCGCCTGGTCTGCGCTGGCACTTTCCTTGGCGAGTGCCGCCCGGGCCGGTCCTGACGCGAACAACGCACCGCGCATCTATCACAAGGCACGGAATTTCCGGATCCCGTTCAACTTGAACGCCGATGGCAAGGACCGGGTAAAGGAGCTGCATCTTCTTGTTTCCGAGGATTACGGATACCACTGGCGGGCGATCAGCAAGACGTTTCCAGACCATCCCACCTTCACGTTCCGCGCGTCGCACGACGGTGAGTACTGGTTCGCGGTTCAGACGCGGACGGTCGATGGCAAAGTGTCGCCGTCCCTCGAATCGACTATCGAGCCGAACTTGAAAGTGGTGGTCGACACCTTCCCTCCGTCGCTCGTGCTCGAGCCGGACGAGAGGCGAGCAAGCCTGGCGTCGGTTCACTGGGAGGTCAAGGATGAGAATCTGAACCTCAAATCGCTCGTGCTGGAGTACCAGGTCGAAGGGGCCACTTCCTGGCGGCAGGGTGCCGCTCACCGCAGCCAAGCTAAGCGGCAGCCGCCGTTGGGATGCCGGTACGGCCGAGGCCCTCAAGGTGCGCTGCTCGGTCGCTGACCGCGCCGGCAACGTCACCGAGGCGTTTGTCGATCTTCCGGAAGGAACCGCCAGCCAGCCCGATCTGGTTTCGGCCCCCGCCGGAATGGACGAACCTCCGGCCATGTCGCAGTTTTCGGATGACGGTGGCTCGGAGATCACGGCTGGCCCGGGTTTCACGCCCGTGTCGGAACGGCCGCCGTCGTCTCGCGGCGCCGCCGTCGGATCCCCACGCCAGGCCCGCGCTTCGCGCCCGCCCCGCAACCGACACCAGCCGCGGAGCAAGGCCCGCGCAGCCGAACTGGAACGGCAGCTCGCGCTCGGGCACGCCCGGGCGCTCCGAGGGCCGAGGATCGCTTCGCCCGGAAGATGACCTCTTCTCCAGCGGTGCAAGTGGAATCGGTGCTGCCTTCCCGGGCCAAGGGCCTTCGGAACAAACCAGGGGTGGCCCAGGGCCAGCCGCGCGGAACCCGGGCGAGACCATGCTGGTCAGCAGCCCGAAGTTCAAGCTGCAATACGCCGTCGACGACGCCGGGCCCGCCGGGCCGGCTACTGTCGAGCTCTGGATCACCCACGATGGCGGCCGTACCTGGATTCGACGCGGCGGTGACGACGACCGGGTCTCACCGATTGACGTCGATCTCGGCGGCGAGGGAACCTTTGGCTTATTCCTCGTCGCTCGCTCCGCTTCGGGCCTGGGCGACCAGCCTCCCGCGCCGGGCGATCCGCCCCAATCCTGGGTGGAAGTCGACACCACCGCTCCCGTCGTCCAGCTCCAGACCCCGCAAATCGGCACTGGCGTCAATGCCGGCAAGGTGGCAATCGCCTGGAAAGCCAGCGACCTGCATCTGCCGCCCAAGTCCGTCACGCTTTCCTGGCGCCCCGACGGGCCCGGAGCCCAGTGGCAGACGATCGCGGATGGCCTGGAAAACGCCGGACAGTTCATCTGGAATGTTCCCCCGGCCGTTGTCGACCGGTTCCACTTGAAAGTCGAGGCAGCCGATTCCGTGGGCCACCGAGGATCGGCCGACACAACCGAATCCGGCCCGATCACAGTCGATCGCAGCCGCCCCCGCAGCCGGATCATCGGCCTGGACCCGAACGCCCACTCCGGCATCATCGGCGCCGAGCCGCACCCGGTGCGCGAGAATCGGCGTGCTGCCTCAAATCGCCCCTCCCAACAGCTCCTTGATCGCCTCGCGCTCGCTGATCAACTCGGCAGCCGAGGCGTCCAGCCGCTTCCTCGCGCCCGAGTCGATCACGACTCCCGGCACGATTGACCAGTCGCCGGCCCCAGTCGAAACCAGTGGGAAGCTGTAAATCAATCCCGGCGGAATCTCGTAGCTTCCGTCCGAGAGCACCGCCGCACTGAAGCAATCGCCGGACGGTGTCGCGGACGTGATCGATCGCAGACTATCGACGATCGCATTCGCGGCCGATGCCGCCGACGACGCCCCCCGGGCCTTGATCACGGCCGAGCCACGTTTCGCAACGGTCGGAATAAATGTCTCCTCGAACCAGGCCGAATCCGCAATCACGTCCGTCGCCGCCCGCCCGCTGATCTTCGCGTTCTTGTAGTCGGGATACTGCGTGTCGCTGTGATTGCCCCAGATCGTCATACGGCTGACAGCGCTCACCGGCGCGCCGGCCTTCTTTGCCAGAACCGCCGACGCGCGGTTCTGGTCCAGACGCGTCATCGCAAACCATCGATCGCTCGGGACCTTCGGAGCGTGAGACCGCGCGATCAAACAATTGGTATTGCACGGATTGGCCACCGTCAATACGCGAACCCCCGGCCCGGCCGCACTGTTGATCGCCTTCCCCTGCCCTGTAAAGATCGGACTATTGGCCCGGATCAAATCCGCCGCGCGACTGACCCTCCTTGCGAGGCAGCCCGCCGACCAGCACCACCCAGTCGGCGCCGGCAAACGCCTGCTCCGCCTTGTCGGTCGCGACCACACTGTTCAAGAGCGGCAGCGCGCAATCCTCGAGCTCCATCATGGTCCCATCGAGCGCCGGCAAGGCCGGCGTGATTTCGAGGAGTTGAAGCGAAATGGGCTGCTCGGGACCGAACGCGGCCCCCGAGGCCAGGCGAAAAAGCAACGCGTATCCAATCTGCCCGCCGGCGCCGGTGACGGCGACGCGAATAGGTTTGGTCATGGTCATTAGCTCCATCGAAGAGTTACCAGTGCAACGCAACTGATTCTAATTCTCTGGCGCCGCTTCCGGGAGAGCGCTCTATCCGCGACGTTCTTTCGCCGGCTTCGCACGCTTCTTCACCGGCCGATGAATCACCCGCACCCGCGCCTCGTGCAGGGGCCGGTTTGTCACCACCGCCGCGGCTGAAGCATCCGCGCCGACCCAGCTCGAACCCGTCATCGTCACCGTCACGCTGATCGTGTAGCGACCATTCCTGCGGTATGCGTGACTGGCGTCCACAATAAACGAACCTGCCCCTCCGCTGAGGGTCGCCAGACTGGAATGGCCGTCCCCCCAGTTAATCGTCGCCACGAACTGCGAGACGCCCGCCGTCGTGTTGGCATCGGTGAAGCTCGCAACCGGTCCGGAAAACAAGACCCGCCGATTCAAGCTCAAAGCCGAGACCACGGCAGACAGCACGTCGGGCTGCCGTCCCGTCTCGGCCGCGACCACCGAGCTCGGCGCAGTCGCGCCGCCCGATCCCACAGCGACGACGTAGTAACGGTAGGTCGTCGAATACGCCAGCCCCCCGTCGACAAACAACGTCGCCGTGACCCAGGGAGCGACAACCACCCAGCTCCCGCCGTTCCTGCTTTGCTCGACCACGTAATGGTTCGCCCCCTCCGAGCCATTCCACGAAACGTCAATCTGATTCGCGCCGGCCTGCCGCGCAGTCACGCCCGTCGGAGCCGCAATGACAACCGGAGGAGGAGGCGGGGGCGGCGGAGGTGGAGGCGGAGGCGGAAGCGGAGGCGGCGGAGGCGGCGGGGGCGGCACCGGCAGGTCCGCACCGCTGCTGACATCAAGATTCATGAGATTGAACGGATTATAGGGCTGATTTTGATATGTCTGCTGGGCGACTTCCGGCGCAATGACCGTGCCGTTGACAACCCCCGCATACACCTGGCCCAACGCCCCGGTCTCGGTCGTGGTGGCGCCGCTCGATGCAATCACTTCCACCGTATTCGCCTTAACCGTGACCACATTTTCAGCCGGATCGACAAAAATCGGCGAATCGGCGCCGTTGACCGTGTCGGCCGCTCCCACCGTCCAGGGAAACCGCGGGCTGCCGTAAGGGCCGGGAGCCTGCGCGCTCCAGCCGCTTCCAATCGTCAGCGGCGGCGGTGTCGACGTCTCCGCGGGATTGTTGCCGAAAGAAGCATACGACGCCGACCAGGCGGTCAAGAAAGCCGAATCATATTCGAACACGTTGTCTGTGACCGACGCAGTCACGAGCTCGCGGCCAGCCTCCGAGCTGCTTTCGACGAGCGCCTCCCAGTAGTTGATAAAGTGCTGCACGCCAACCACAATCCCGCCCAGAAAGTCCCGGATCGTGTTACCCTGTACCACCGTCCCCAGGTCCGGTAGCGCCGTCCACCCTTCCGCAAGCGGAAACGCCCCGGTGCCGGAAGCCGCCGAAAGGATCAGTGATGTGACGGAGATCGCGGTCTGGGTGAAGACAGGGCTGCCGCTTGATCCGCCCACGAAAAGGTTGCCCGTGATCTGCGTCCCAAAATCGGCGCCGTTCAGGACCATGCCGATCGAAGACTTGCCCGCCAGGTCGATCTGGTTGTTCTCAAAAGAATTGTTCACAAAACCACTCGTAACCTCAACGATGTAGTACCCGCCGGCGGGCGCGGCCGGTAGCGGGTCTTCCATCAGCAGCTCGATCGTGTTCTGGGTGCTCAAGCTCACCTGTTCGGCCACGCGGAACCATTCTCCGTCGAGGCTCGAGTCGCTCACGCCGCCCGGACCTACGCCCGCTAGAATCGAGACGACCAGTCCCGGCCCGGTCTGTCCGGCGGCGGCCCATGCCCTCACATCGGGCAAGACCAGCAGCCGGCCGTCGGACGAGACCGCGCCGGGCCTTCCCTCGAACAGGACACCGTATGAGCTCTCGGCCAGCATCACTTCGGGATCGTTGATACCGGAGAACCCAGCGCCGACCGAGTAGGTACACTCGTTGCCGGTTGCCCCGGCGCCCCCGCCGAATGTGTTGTCCTCGACGACGTCGTCATACCCCGAGACCGCCATGACGACCAGGCGAAATTCGCGTCCCGCGGCGTCCGATTGTGTGACTTGATTGCCCTTGATCGTCACGTCGTGCGGCGAATGGAGCGCAAAGGCCGCCGCCGAGTAGGTCTCCGGCAACGAGCCGGTGACCGTGTTTCCGGTGATCGTCCACGGCCCGCCATAAAGCTCGATCGACCCCCCTGAAAACTCGAATTCGTGATCAAGCCGGTGTCGAGGTCATTGGTCCGCACCAGGTCCATGGCCAGCTCGCCGGCGTAGACAGCACCCGCACCCACGCTCTGGCTCACTTGAGACGACAGCGTGCCGAACAACGCGCCGTCAAAAGCGGGGGGGCCATCGATCTGCATGTTGCTCAGCGTGAGCGAAGTCAGGTTCAGATTGGTGTTCGAGTCTCGCGTATCGATCACCGCGTGCTCGATTCCCGCGGGGTTGTTCTCCGGATCATAAAGCGCCGGCCCGGCCCCGGAGGGATTGCTCCAGCGGATCGGAGCACTCATGTCGAATGCGATCGTGAAACCCGAAAGCGTGAGCTCGATGTTGGTGTAAGCAGACGCATCCACGTAGATCGCTCCCGATGCGCTCGCCGGCCACGCGGCGCTCGAGCCCTGCTCAAACAGCAATTTCGAGTTGTCGCCGATGATCGCGACCGAATGAGTGATCTCGAGCGGCTGTGTCACGATGATCGTCGCGTCAGCCGGCAGATCGATCGTGTCGTATTCCGGGCTCGTGGAAGCAAGCAAGGCCCGAAGCTGGGCCTCTGTGGTCGGCGCAGGGCTGGGAGCAGGCTCGCTGTTCAAGGGATTCGCCCGGGCAGAAACGTTCCAATCGCCCCCCGCGAATGTCGTCGTATAAACGGTGGACACACCCGGCAAAAGCGTCAGCAAGGTCATGGTCTGCGCGGTCGAGCCGCTCGGCGGCGCCTCGTCGCGCGCGGGCGGAAAATACAAATCGACCACGTCGTCCGTGCCCGCCCTGAGCGACGCGTACACGTGGTTGTGCCCCACCGTTGCCGCCGTGCTGTCCCAGGCGAGTCCCGCCTGATCACTCAGCTCCCAACGGACCTGGCTAAATGTCGAGGAATCGAACGTGAGCCCGCCCGTTGCCGTCGCGACCAGGTGCACAAACCCCTGCTCATAATACTGGCCCGTTCCGTCCTGGCCCAGGTCAACGACCTGCATGCCATCCACCACGTTGGCGGGAACCGCCGGCTCCGGCATCGGATCCGTTGCGGACACCAGGCCGGACACAGGAACGGTCACCGTCTCCGGCGCTGTCTGCTCCTGATAGTCGATCGTGACAGTCAGAATCATGCCATTCCAAAGCGAAATCAGGCTGCCCGTCGAGCCGCCCAGCGGAAGTGTGCCCCCCGGCGCGGGCAGGTCGCTCCTGACCTGGGGGTTCAAGTATAGGTCACCGGAGCCAGGGCTGGATGCAGGGAAATACTCGGCCAGGGCCGCCCCGGCCGCATCGGGCGCTGTCGCCCACGCAAATCCACCCGGAGCTTGCACCGCGATCTGCTCGACCGTTCCCGTCAAACCCGTAATGCCCAGTTCGAGGTCCTGGATCCCGTCCGGCCCCTGCGAGGCGTTCGGCCCCACCAGATCCACGCCATCCTGCCCGAGCGAAGTCACCTGCGCCAGCAGCCTGCGCGATTCAAGGCACGTGATTAGTGGGAGGAACCGGCGCCTAACTCCAGGTGTCACTTGGGCCATCGGAGATCTTCGTGGTTCGCGGGTGCACGTCCGTGCGAGACGGGTCCGACGAATCCTTCCGAAGAACTCTAGCTCGGAACTTTAATCTTTCTTCCAGAATCGTTGAGGGATGTACTGATTACAAGACGATCATTGCCGAATGCGTTCTGGAACAATCGTTGTAACCGGAATGCGCGAAAAGGTTCGCGCCAGAGCCACAACTGGCCAGGCGATCAAGGCCCATCCGCACTCGCGTTTTAAGGCCGGGATTGCGCCTTCCGATTCCGCGCCAGCCGGCTGGGTGTCGCCCGCAGCTTGGCGCCCAGAAGCGCCATTTCACGCGGCAAATGGCGCGAGCCCGCCAGCAGAACGATCCCGGCGATCAGAAGTGCAGGCACGACGACGAGCATCGCCGCCGTCAGATTCTGAGGGTCGAGGCCCGGCCGGGCCGCCGGTCGAGCACCAATTGCCTCCAGCGCCCGGCCGAACCCGGTGGCCATCGCATCCCGCTGCCCGAAGGTGTCGGCCACCCAGCCCATCAGTGTCGGCGACCAGATGGTTCCCAGCAGATTGACGGCCGCCAGAGCGACCCCGCAGCCCACACCGCGCATGTTGGGCATCGTCACGGTCGAGATGATCGTGTAACAGGGCACGATGTTCAAGAACGTCGCCCCGGTCGCCAGCGTCAATCCCACGAAACTCGATGGCGCCCACGGCGAGTACACCGCCACCAGAACACACACGATCGCACCGAACATCGCCAGCCCGGGAACGATGAAGAGTGCCCGCACATTGTGCCGCAACGACCACTCCGCCAGCACCCCTCCCACCAGTGTGCCCAGAATCGCCGCGACCAGAAAGCCGATCCCCAGCGTAAAATCGACTCGAGAGTCCGGCAGACCCCTGGCCACGATCAAGTAGGCCCGCGACCAGTAGCTCACGCCGGCCAGCGCGAACGACGAGAACGTGATACCAAAAAGTGAATATGTATACGAAGAATTCACCATCAAGTCTGTGTAATCCTCGGGGCTGGCGCCGACTTTTTCGTGCAGCCGAACCCGCTCCATGTCCACCCCCTCGCTCATTCCGCGGGTCGCCTCGGGCACGACCAGGGCCAGAAGCGCCAGCAACACTCCGGGTGCCCCCGCGGCCAGAAACGCCACCTGCCAGTTCGTCACTTTCGCAAGCGCCGCACCAAAGCTGAGTGCCAGCACCGCACCCAGCGGAACGGCCACGAAGTACACGGCCAGGGCCCGGGCGCGGATGGTGCGTGGAAATAAATCCATGATCAGCGTCAGGGCGATCACCGCCGAAATCGCCCCTCCCACACCGACCAGCGCACGCGCCATCTGCAACTGATCGTTCGTGCGTCCCAGCCCGGTTGAAACACTGGCCAGGCTCCAAAGCGCAAACCCCAGCGCAAGCAGCCGCGGCCGGTTGAAGCGATCGACCACGTAGCCGATGAACGGACTCGCAATCGCCAGCGAGAGCAGCACCAAGGTGGGCAGCCAACCGGCCTGGCTCTCGGACAGATCGAGCTTGGATCGCATCTCCGGCAAAACCACTGCAAGCAGCCAGCGATCACCGGAATCGAGCCGCGTTCATCGCAGAAACCAGGAACAGAACGCCCCACGCCCAGCGCGGCGCCCCTTGAGCGACCGCCGGCGCACTGCCAGGGCCCGATGCCTCCGCGCCCCGATTCACCTCCAAGGAGGCTGGGGCAGATCCCGAAGCCTCACTGACTCGATCCACGACGATGCAGCTCCCAGAAGGCCGCTTCACGCTTCGATTTGCGCGACCAGTGCGATGTTACGGGCAGGCGCACAGCCCGTCCAGAGACCAGTGCAGAGGATCGTGAGCGACCGGAGCACGAGCCGGGCCGCATCTCGAGTAAAGTGAACCGGCCGCTCTCGAGTGCCTGCGCACTCCTCCCGCACGACCGCCCTACCTCCGGGCCAGCGCCGACGAAAGCCGCTTCCGGTGGAGCACGCGGTACTCCTGAGCGAATTCGGTCACTTCAATCGCCTGGTCCGCCGCGATATCGTGAAAGACCTGAGTCGTGCCGGAGGTCGGCCAGTGAACCTCCAGCAGGGCGATCTTCTCGGCCTTCGCCAGACCGATCTGTTGCTCGAGCGGATTGGCCCCCCAGCTACTGCCGGAGGTCACGTGCCGGTATTGGGTCAGTGGGTGATCGCCGCTCGTCACCACTTTGATCCGCGCGCAAGCGCAGCGCGATTCGTCTTCACACCCTTTAGCTTGAGCGACAGCCAGTGGTTCCCCTGACCGGGGTTGTCAAAAAGAATGTTGTGATACCGATCACCCGGGCTGGCACCCCCCATCTCGATGAATATATCCACGTCGCCGTCGCGGTCCCAGTCGGCGCAGGAGACGCCATGGCCTTTCTGAAGATGGCCCGTCCCCGACGAAGCCGTGATATCGGCGAATCGGCGCCCTTCGACGTTCTTGAACATACGATTGGGTACCACCACGCCCAGACCAGGAGCTCCCGTGCCCAGGTAGAAGTCGAGCCACCCGTCGTTGTCGAAATCGCCAAAGTTGCATCCCATCGTGGCAAAAACGAGGTCGAGACCCACTGCGCTCGTGGTATTCTCGAATCTCTCGCCGCGCACGTTGTGCCACACCCGGTTCGACGATCGCTTGTGCGGCCGGCCAATCATCCCATTCACCACGTCGCCCGTCGAATGGTCGAAACTGGTGGCGAAAAGGTCGAGCCAGCCGTCGTTGTCGTAGTCCCAGGCCCAGCACGAGAATCCCACCACCGGTCCGTCGATTCCCATTAATTCAGTAACATCCTTGAACGTACCGTCGCGGTTATTGTGATAGAGCTTCGGCGTACTGTTCATTCGATCGATGAACAGGTCGGGGAAATCGTCATTGTCGAAGTCGACCCAGTTTGCCCCTTTGCAAAACGACCCGGGATCGCCTTGCACCCCCGCTCTGACCGCCAGTTCCTCGAACGTTCCGTCGCCTCGGTTGTGATAGAGCCGGCTGGGCTGCTTCTCGCAGATGATGTACACGTCCAGCCATCCGTCGTTGTCGTAATCAGCCCAGCTCGAATTCGTGGAATTCAGCCCGTCACGGAACCCCGATGCTTCGGTCACGTCACTGAACGTCCCGTCGCCGTTGTTCCGCAACAGGCTCTGGCGGATCGGACTGCGCAGCCACGCACCGCGCAAAATGAAGAGATCCAGCCGGCCGTCATTGTTGAAATCGGTCTGAACCAGGTTCTTGCCACCAAGCTGCTCCGAAAGGCCCGCCGATTCGGTCATCTCCTGGAAGGTCCCGTCCCCCTGGTTGCGGTAAAATGCCATCGGCACCGCCGCGTCAAACGAAGTCGTCGCCAGATCGAGCAATCCATCGTCATCAAAATCCTCCATCACCGCCCCGCCGGCCATGTTGAATCGGTCGACTTTCGCAAGCTGGCCGATATCCCGAAACTTGCCGATGTTGAACTCGGACCGGAGAAACCGCTCGATCGATACAAGCTGCCTGGGATCAACCTTGTCAGGGTATTCACCCAGGGTCATGTGCGCCAGATTGAGCAGCCAGCGGACGTCGCCATCATCCGGGAATCGCTCGAGATACTCCGTGAAGTGCCCGATCGCCAGCCGAGAACCAGTCTGATCCGTGTGCACCGCCGCGGCCGCGATCGGCAAAATGCACGAGCTCTCGCCCCGGCACATCACGCAGTTATCCGTTTCCCCGCGCCGCAGCGCCGTCACGCCCTGCACATAAATAAGCGTGTACATGCCAAATTCTGCGAGCATGTCGTCTTTTTCAGCCAAGGCGCGCCGCCTCGCCCGCCACCTCGTAAGCGCAGCTTGGGGTCGCCCTCGAAATTGAGTAAGAATGCCTTGTCTACCCGCAGCATCATTCGTTTGACGTCCGGCACACCTGGCCGCGCAAGCTCTGCGTCGATCTCCGCAATCCGCCGCGCGGGTGTTTCTCGCCAGATTTTGCCAACAGCCGCAAGCGTCTCGTCGTGCTCCCACTTCGGTAGGCTGTCCACAAACGTCGAGAAACCACTGGAATCCAGCGCAATCTCCCGAGGATGGTATTTCAAGCCGCGGTTTAACGAAGATCGCGCATGAAGACCATGCGAAGACCGCGCCAGCACGAACAACCCGAGCCCCATTGCGCCCGTTCCGCAGACCAGTACCGCCACCACAACTCGCTTCTTGAACCGGCTCGCCGACGCTTTCATCTGGATTCCTCGCTATGTTGTGCCGGTATAGAACCGCCAGACGACAGTTGAAAAAAAATCCACAACACACTCGAGCCGAGACCGCCCGACACGCGCAGATTCGACCCTTGCCCCAAACGCAATCCCATCGCCCGCAAGAACTAAGGAATTCGTTTTCAAGTCCAGAAAAATAAAAAGTCCGCACGACGTTCGGAAAATCGCCCGTTCAAAGCCAGCTTGGCCCGATCGAGCGCGCACGACCGCTAATTAATTAGTGCGTCATCGTCGAAGCATCCGGCCGGATATTCCGGTCGCCCGTTGTTCTTTTCATTCGAATGATTCGATCTACCGCTTGGCCGACGGTGATGGAACCCGCTTCCAGGGACGCACGCGGTACTCCTGAGCAAACTCGGTCACTTCAAGCGCCTGGTCCGCCGCGATGTCGTGAAACGCCTGCGTCGTGCCCGAGGTCGGCCAGTGAATCTCCAGCAGCGCAATCCGCGTCGCCTTCGCCACACCGATGTGCTGTTCGAACGGGTTGGCTCCCCAGCTACTCCCCGCGCTCACATGCCGGTAAACCGAAAGCGGCTGATCTCCAGCGGTCACCACCTTGATCCGCGCTCCAATCGCCGCTCGATTCGTCTTCACACCCTTGAGCTTCACATTCAACCAGTGGTTCCCCTGACCGGGGTTCTCGAACAGAATGTTGTGATACCGATCACCCGGGCTCGCACCCCCCATCTCGATGAACAGATCGACGTCTCCGTCGCGGTCCCAGTCGCCGCACGTGACGCCATGACCTTTCTGGAGATTGCCCGTCCCCGTCGAAGCCGTGATGTCCGCAAACCGCCGCCCTTGCACATTCTTGAACATGCGATTCGGCACCAGCGCCTCGAGCTCAGGCGCACCCGTTCCCACGTAGAAGTCGAGGTACCCGTCATTATCGAAGTCGGCAAAGTTGGACCCCATCGCGGCGAAAACCAGGTCCAGCCCCGCCTCTTTCGTGCGGTCCTCGAATTTGCGGCCTGAAGCATTGTGCCAGAGCCGGTTCGAAGCTCGCCCGTGCGGCTGGCCAATCATGCCGCTCACCACGTCGCCGACCGTGTAATCGAAGCAATTCGCGAAGATGTCCAGCCAGCCGTCGTTGTCATAGTCCCACGCCCAGCAGGAAAACCCGATCTTGGGTCCGTCGATCCCCATCGACTCGGTCACTTCACGGAATGTGCCGTCTCGATTATTGTGGTAGAGCTTCGCCGTCCCTTTCATGTTGTCGACGAACAGGTCTGGAAAATCGTCGTTGTCGTAATCGATCCAGTTGGCTCCCTTGCAGAAAAACTTCGCCTCTCCCCCAACGCCCGCCTTGCCGCTCACTTCTTCGAACGTCCCGTTTCCCCGGTTGTGATACAGCCGATTCGTCTGCTGCTCACACACGAGGAAAACGTCCAGCCAGCCGTCGTTGTCATAGTCGGCCCACGACGAATGCGTCGAGTTGACCGCCTCCAGCAGGCCCGCCTTCTCGGTCACGTCTCGGAACGTGCCGTCGCCGTTGTTCCGCAGCAGGCTCTGTCGGATCGGAGAGTAAATCCACGGGCCTCGCGACACGAAAAGATCGATGTGGCCGTCGTTGTCGAAGTCGGTCTCAACCAGGTTCTTTCCCCCGAGCTGCCCGCCAAGCCCTGCCTCCTTGGCCCGCTCCGTGAACGTGCCGTCGCCCGCATTTCGGTAGTAAGTCATCGGCATCGTCGAATCGAACGACGTCGTCACCAGATCGAGCAGACCATCGTTGTCAAAGTCCTCCATGACCGCACCCCCGGCCATGTTGAATCGATTGACCTTCGCCAGGTGCCCGATGTCCCGGAATTTACCAATGTTGAATTCGGAATCGACGAACCGATCGATCGAGATCACGTATCTGGGGTCGACCTTGTCCGGATGTTCACCTAGAGTCATATGAGCAACATTAAGCAGCCAGCGCACCCCGAGATCGTCGGGAAACTGCTCCAGATACTCGGTGAAGTGCCGGATCGCCAGCCGCGACCCGGTCGGATCGGTGTGCCTGGCCTCCGGCGCGATCGGCACGATGCACGAGCTCTCACCCCGACACATCACACAATTGTCCGTTTCACCGCGCCGCAGCGCCGTCACACCCTGGAAAAAGATCAGCGGGTACCGGGCCTTCTTCACAAGCTCATCCTCACTCTCGACCCAGGGTCGCGCCTGCTCGAGCACCTCGTACGCACGGCCCGGCTCTCCCTCGTAATTGAGGAACATCGCTTTCGTCATCAACAGCATGAAGCGATCGCTGGCCCTCATCCCCGGGCTCTCCAGCACACGGTCGATCTCTGCGATATTCCGATGCCCGACTCCATCCCAGATCCGAGCGAGCTCCTCGAACGAAGTGTCCGGCTTCCAGCGCGGCAGGCTCTCCACCACGCTGATGAACCCACTCGTATCCATGCTTCCGTGCGGCTCGAACTTCGATCCGCGCGTTGCCCGCGCGCCGACGGCCGTGCCTGAAGACCGCGCGATGCAAACACAAGCGCAGCCAGCCCCCCGACCATCGCCAGCATCAGCACGACCAGCATCCCGACGACAAAACGATTCGAGGCGCCGCGCGTTTCCGGGTGCATGAGCATTCTCCCGAATTCTTTTTCGCCAGACGGCCGAGGCAATACATTAAATCTTAATTCGTCATTTCTCGCCCGTCGAGCCGCACCAGATTCGTCACTTCGGGTTTTTCAGCGTCTCGAGATAGGCAATCAAGTCCGCAAAATCCTGCGGGCTCAGCCCCTGCGCCAGTCCATTGGGCATCAGTGACACCTCGCTTCGCTTCCGCTCCTCGACCAGGTTCTTGGCGACCCGGATCGTCTTGGCTTCGGCATCCTGGACTTCAACGGAGTCCGCCGTCTCGTTCCGCACGATTCCCGTGAGAACACGTCCATCCGCAAGCGCCAGCGTGCTCTGCTCGTAGCCCGAAGAGATCTTGGCGGACGGGAACAACACCGACGAGATCAGCTCGTCACGCGGATACTTCGCACCCACGCTCGACAGCTCCGGACCCACCGCCCCTCCCTCCTTGCCCACCGAGTGGCACTTGATGCACCCCAGGCCCTTCAAGTCGCTGAACAGCGATCGCCCGCGCGTGGCGCTCCCCTGCCCGTGCAGCGCCTGAGCTCGGTAGGCCTCGGGATTGAAGCTCTCCTTCGCCGGTGCCTTCAAAAACGCGTGCTCGACTGCACTGGTCACCGCAACCGCGAATTGCCATGGGCCCCCTCGGTTGCCACACCGAACGAGAACCCGGTTCGTCCCCCGATCAAGCGACACGTCGAATCGGTCCTGCCCATGCTCAAATCCCCGGCGATCGGTGAAGTCGTAAACCTTCTTGCCGTTAAGCCACACCGTCAGCGTGTCGTCCGAGCCGACCACCATCCGGGCTTTCCGCTCGGACGGGCTCTCGAACGTGGCCGACGCAAGCGCCGCACGATCGTCGTCGTGGGAAAAAACTCGTCCTAGATCGATCTCACCGCGAGAATCGACGGCCTCCGCCACACGCCACTTCACCCGTCTGCCCTCGAACCCGGTCCAGCTTGCCTTGAGGTCGATCGGTTTCTCCACGCCAAAGCCCGGCGGCTGATCGAACGCGAACGGCCCAATCACCTGCCACTTCATCACCGGCTCGAGCCCGGTGTAAATCGAGCGCAGCTCGGGAACCGCTTCCGGCGCCAGCTCTCGGCGGGCAGCGAGCTGGTCGAGCACCACCGCGGCCTGATCGCGAATGCTCCCGATCGCCGCCGCCGAAGCCTTCCTCAGTTCCGTGCTCTTGTCGGTCAACCCGCGCAGGTAAACCTGCAACGCGCGAATGTCCGGCAGCGCCGCCAGCGCCAGCGACGCCTCGAATCGCGATGAAGACGTCTCCGCCGCCGTGATCAACGACACAATGGCCTCCCGATCGCCAAGCGTGCCTGCCGCGGCAATCGCGCGGTTGCGCACCTCGACCGCCGCGTCGCTCCGGCAAGGTGCAATCGCCCGCATCACCTCGTCGCGCGATCGATCACGCTTTTCCGCCGCTCGCGTGTTCGTGACGATGGCAACCAACGCATCGATCGACGCCGCCTTGACCGCCGGCGTCGCCGCTTTGAGAGTGTCGAGCAGCGGCTTGATCGCCGATGGATCCTTGAGCCGCGCCAGCGCAGCGATCACGCGTGGCTTCCGATCGTCGCTGAAGGCCTTCTGCCCCAGCAATCCCGCCAGTGCGACGGCCCCCTTCCTCGAGCCGATCATCTCCACCGCCTCGAGCGCCGCGTCGCGCAGCGGCGGCTCCGAGCGGGGATCCCGCAGCGCGGCCGTCAGCAAGTCAAGCGCGTCGGCATCCGCCAGCTTCCCGAGTCCCAGCGCGATCGCGCGCTTCACGCTCGGGTCTTTCTCTTCTCGGAAGCGCACGCGAAGAATGCCCTTTGAATCTCGGTTGTCACTCTTCACCATCGCCTCGACCGCCGCCAATCGCACTCCGGCTGCGCGATCGGTCAATAGCTCGCGCATCGTCGTCATCACCCGAGTAGTTCCCTCCCAGGCAATCGTCTTGGCCGGCGGTTTGTGATTGGCAGGCTGCGTGCCCCACCAGTGGCCGTCCCACGGCGGAGCCTTGCGATGGACATCAGCCAGGTAAGCAATCGCGTGTGTGCGTTCCTCAAGCGATCGCTTCGACGACGACGCAAAGTCCGCCAGAGCGCCCGCCGCCAGCCCGTCATAGACCTGGTCCATCGCGAGCAAAACACCGGCTCGAACCTTGGAGTCCGGCGAATCCAGTCCCTTGGCGGCCGTCCGCCAGTCGCCGATGCGCTTGAGCGCCTTCCTGGCCGAGTAAGCTAGATACACGTCACTCTCGGCCAGAACCGGCAACAACGCAGGAATCGCCTCGGCCTGCCCGATCCGCCCCAGCGCGATCGTCGCTTGCAACCTGACGGAAGGCTCGCGGTCTCGCAGCATTCCCTCGATCGCCTCCCGTGCACCTGCCAGCGGCACACCTCGCTCACCCAGCGCGCGGGCCGCTTGGGCTCGCAGGTCGGGCACGCTCGATTTGAGCAGTTCCAGGATCGGATAGGTCGCCTCGGGCGTGGCGCCGGCCAGCGCGTCAACGACCCAGAGCAGATGCCGCTTCGCGAGCGGATCGGTCTTCGGGCTCGCGAGGGCCGCGGTCACAGGAACGAGTGCTTTCTTCCCTTGTCGTACGAGCGCCGCCTGGGCCCGCATCCGTTCGTGAATGGCCGGATGATCAAGCTGCCGAATTTGCGCTTCCACCGGTTCGCCATCACTCCCCCGCGGTCGAGTCTTGACGGCGTCTGCTCCGGCGAATGTCACCGCATACACGCGGCCCAGCTTTTCGGTCTTGTTGCCCCAGCCTCCCAGCGACCAGTCGGCGATATACATCGTTTTTCCATCGTGGCTGAACGCCACATCGAGCGGCCGGAAGCTATCGACCGATCCGGCCTCGACGAAGTCGATCTTCTCGGCAATCTTGAAGCCTGCACCTTCCGGTGTGAACCGAAACGCCCGCACGACGCGCTGGCCCCACTCGGCCCAGAAAAGGCAGCCGCGGTACTTGTCGGGCCAAACGTCATCGCCGTAGAAATCACCCCCGCACGGCGAGCCGCCGCCGTACTCGGCAATCCTGGGCAGCATGCGATCGGTCCGGTTGTGATAGTCGTGTGGGTACCCGAAATATCCGCCGTCGACGTGAAACGTCACGCGTGTCCACCACCCCAGTCCGTCATCGGTGTTGTCATAAGTGAAGAGGTTGTCGCGGTCGTCGAGGTTAGGCTCCAGGTGATTCCGCGTACCGGTGGAATAGACCTCCAGTCCCGTCCCATCCAGCCGGCAGCGCACGACCCCGCCTCCCACCACCTGCGCCGTCCGCCCGTCGGGCCCGGTCGCCTTGGGCACCCCCTTGTCGCCGATGGAGACATAGAGATATCCGTCCAGCCCGATCTTGAGCCCCGAGACAATATGGTCGTTGAAGTCATTCGGCGTGCCCGCGGGCACGCCCATGTTGGTAAAGATCTCGTGGCGCTCGTCGGCCTTGCCGTCGCCGTCCTTGTCGCGGAGGACGGTGAGATTCGGCATGTTCATGACGTAAAGGGCCCCGTCGTGCCAGACCATGCCGTAGACCGCGTTCAGCTTGTCGGCAAAGACGACGGGATCGCGTCCATCGCGAAAGAGTAAAATGCGATCAACCGGCTTGGTGGCCGGCCCAACCTGATCCATGGGGTCTTCACCGACAAACAGCGACCCATCGGGCGCGGTGGCCACCTGGCAGGGATACTGCACCGCCGGCACGGTCGCGACCAGGCGGATCTTGAACCCATCGGGAACCTTGGGCAAATCCGCTCGCGCAGGCCGAGAAGAAGACGCGATTGCGAACAACGCGGCCGCCGCCAGGGCGGCACGCCACCCGTGGTGGCGGTAGCGGCGAGGGGCGATGAAGCAGTGCATCAGCAGGTGATTCCTCGGGGCGGGTTGGTCGGATGGGCGGCGAATGAACATACCAGCATGTCGATCCGGCGGGCAATGCGGGATGGTCAAATTGCGGCAGGCAACCTGATTATAGTCCCACGCATCAATCCACCGCAACCTGAGGCAACTTGGCCGGCATCGCCACCGAAAAAGCATCCACCTTACGATCTCCCCACCCCCGCGAACGGGCGGAAATCCTCGAGTAGGTCAGGCTTTAGCCTGACGACCCTTCTCTCATAGACGCCCATCGCTCCGCGAAAGTAAGTCTTATCTCGCCGGTCACCGAGTAGCTCAGGCTTTAGCCTGACGCTTTCCCGGACAATCTCCTCGACGAGAGCTCCTCTCCCAGGCGGGCAGCTCCGCTGCTGACCCGGCCCATGCGGGCAAGTAGACCGGCGTGCCCTTCGCAAGCCCAAGTCCGAGTGTTGCTTACATCTTTCTCTGAGGTAATTCCGCCGCGGCGCGAAATGATGCCAAACCGCGGCCATCTCCGTCGAAATCATCTTCGCCCCACTTGGGGTTCCGCCCCCGTCTCCCGGGCTCATCCTGCGCTCCCTTGAATGAAACGATGCGCAAAGGAACGACTGGCCCGCCAGGGAGCAGAAGCGCCGGACAAAACCGCCCCGGCCGGTGCTCTTGGCGGGAGCTCCGCCTCCCGACTCCAGTGACTGGCCCGTTGTCGCGCCATGGAAGAAATGACGTGCCATAGACCGGACGCTCGACGGTCGAATTTCGCTCATTGAAGAAAGAATGATGCGTTGTTCTCCTGACGAATGGATATTGTTGAGCTTGAAGGGAGGCATGCCCCGTTCGCGCCAGCATCGCGCGACCTTTCTCTCTACAGATAATATGCGCCGAGTCGACCAGTTCGGCAAAAACTGCGCCCCAAAAAAGTGAAATCACTCAATTGATTTGGCTGCTCGCCAAGGAGTTACGCTTTTCTGTCGACAGCAGCCAGGAAGTGAGCCACTTTCGCAGCCAGAATTGAGCCACCGCGGTTGTTGCCGGACGAACCGCGAGTAGCGCTGATTAGTGACACCTATGCCGGTGTTCGATGTCAACATCCAACGAGAATTGCAGCGTCGTCGATGTTATCGATCGCATTGGTTGATTCAAATCGGCCTTCACCCTTGGCCTGAGGCTGATTTGAATCAACCAATGCGATCCGACAGCGGAAGATTTCGAACGCAGAGGATCATCGTCGTGGATGTCGAAGCTAATTGTCGCCCATCAATAAAGCCCGAGAACGCTCCGCCAGCGTTCCCTGGGCAAACGCACTCGTCGCTTTTCCGGGACGATTTGACCGCGCTGGCGAGTCGCGGCTTGTTTTATATTTACAGATATAATACTTCTTGAATGACAGAATCTGACAAAGCTGAGAGAGCCACTCTGCGATTTTGAATGTTAGGCTCGGGGTCGGCAACCCAGTTTTCACCGTCGTTGCCGGCCGGCAACTCCGGTTGGCATACGCCGACTTCCTAGAGACCAACGCAAAGTGATTCTAGAACCTCGCAAGGTGTCGTCAAGAATATTCCGGAGAAAACGCCGAAAAAACGAATCGATAGAGCCACTCACCGCGATCAACTGATCGCAGAGTGGCTCAAGTGGCGCTGCGATAATGGCTCACTCTCTGGTTGCTGCTGACACTTTTCCGCGATTTCTTTGTTAATTATGAACACACGCTTGCAAACCGCCGACTTCGTGCAGTTAATTGTTGCCTCCGCGAGTCCGAGATAGTATAGGAAGGATCGATTGGTTTCGATCCCTCCCGCCTCCAAACCGTGCTGGCTCGCCCTGACCAAAGGTCTGTTGGGCGCGGGTCTCTGACCCCGCCCTCCCCTGACCGAAGGTCTCCTCCCCTTCGCTGGGCTGTTAAAAACTCGCGATCTAACGAACGATGATTGCCCCCTGGGCCGCTCCCCATTTTTTGGTCCACCGCATAAGGGAGACGTCATTGAGCATTTAAATACGAGCACGCGTATGTCGCTTTCTCTGCTGATGAGGTCTCCTTCCGTCGCAGGCAGTGCTGAACTCTTTGGGCGTCGCGTAGCCAAGTGAGCTATGAGGCCGGACCGCGTTATATTCTCGCCGGTACCAAGACGCCTTCGCTCGGGCATCTGCTACATCCTCGAATTCAACTCGCTCCAGAAACTCGTCGCGCAAGCGACTGTGAAAGGATTCGATGTATCCGTTTTCCCAAGGGCTTCCCGCGGCCACGGGAAGCGGCTCTGCCCCTACGTCAGGCAGCCAGTTCACCAGCGCCTCACAAATGAACTCCGATCCGTTATCGCTTCTGATACGCGTCGGAGCTCCACGCCGACCGGTGACTCGGGCCACAATCCGCCGAACTTCGGGTCCGGCGATCGACGTCGCTGCGTGCAGCACCAGGCACTCACGAGTATATTCGTCCACCAGCGTCAGCCACTTGAGCGGGCGGCCATCGGCCGTCCGATCGTGGATGAAGTCGCAGGTCCAAATATCGTTCTTGAACTGGGCCGGCTGATTGACGCAGCTATTCGCGCTGGTCCCCGGTTTCGGGCCAAGTTTCCTGGTTTTTCGCAGCCTTACAGGCCGCTTCAGCCCCAGCGAGATCCAGAGCCTCCGCACGCGTTTGATATTGATCGTCCAGCCTCGCCGCAACAGTAGGGCGTGGATCATTCGGTACCCGAAACGCGGGTGTCGACGGGCCAGCCGTTTGATCTCGCGATTCAAGGCCGGCTCATCGGAGCGGTGTGTTTGACGGTATCGCAGCACCGAGCGAGACCGGCCCAGGATGCGGCAGATTCGCCGCTGTGAGATATTGTACTGTTCACCGACGTAATCAGCGGCCGCTCGCTGCTGATTTGGGCTCACCACTTTTTTTTTGAAATGTCTTGGAGTATCTGCTTGTCCAGCAGCAGCTCGGCGACCAGCTTCTTGAGTCGATCATTCTCAATTTCCATCTCGCAGCACCGGCGATCTGCGTCAACCTTCTCAGGGTCACGTTTGTCTCGCCAGCGATAGTACATCGACTGACTGATGCCGTGTTTACGACAGATGTCAAACACGGTCAGTTTCTTGGCCAGATCTCGGTCGGCTTCCTTCAGGAAGCGCGTAATGTCGTCGGCGGTCCATCGCCTTCTCATGGGTCCCTCCGTGGGCTAGTCTACCGGGAGTCTCCCTTATTGGCTGGACCAGTTTTTGGGGAGCAGGCCACCCAAACGAATTCGAACGAAATATACGATCGACCACTGGACTTTCGGAAGGATCTTCACGAGGAAAGGACTTCACAATCCCCGTGAAGCCGGCGAATCAAGGCCAAATGCCTGGTTCGCGTCGCTCCGCGAATCCGTCTGGGCCGATCTCGAAGAACGCGGCAGTCTGCCCGAACTCGAGATCGACGAGATCCTCGACTGGGCCGATGCCTACTATGCCCGTGCCGGAAAGTGGCCGGCACACAGCTCCGGTCCGATTCCGGAAGCGCCCGGCGAGACCTGGCTGGCCGTGGAAGCGGCGCTGACTTACGGCCTTCGGGGCCTTCCCGGCGGTTGGACGCTGCTGCGACTCTTCGCCGCGCACCGCGGCGTCTATAACCCCAGAGATCCGCACTTCACTATCCAGCAAATCCTGGCGTGGGCTGACGCCTGGCAAGCTCGAACCGGCCAGTGGCCGATGGGAAGTTCCGGCGACATTCCAGATTCGGACGGCATCAACTGGGTGATCGTCGACCACGCACTTCGAAAGGGGATGCCGGGCCTGCCGGGCGGCTCATCCATCGCCAGGCTGCTCGCCCAGAAACGAGGCGTGCCCAACGAGAAAGACTTGCCGCCGTTCCGGATCTCAGAAATCCTCGGGTGGGCCGATGCGTACCACGCTCGCCACAACAAATGGCCAAAGCCCAACTCCGGTGTCATCCCCGAAGCGCCGCGCGAGACCTGGCTCAAGGTTCAAACGGCCCTCAATTCCGGCGTGCGCGGACTGCCCGGCGGGTCAACGCTAGCCCGCCTCCTCGCCGCCCGGCGCGGCGTGCGAAACCTCGGTGACCTCGCTCCCTTGAGTGAAGAACAAATCCTGGACTGGGCCGACGCATTTCATTCGCGCACTGGCCGACGTCCCACAAACCGGTCCGGCCCAATCCCCGAGGCTCCCGGTGAGAACTGGCAGGCCATGGAAAACGCTCTGGTCAAGGGCATGCGAGGCCTCCCCGGCGGTTCGTCGATTGCGCGGTTTCTCTTCGAGCACCGCGGCGTCCGCGACCGCCGGTTTTCCACGTCATTGACCTTCGCTCAGATCCTGCGTTGGGCTGCCGGTTGTGCCGGGAACGACGTGCAGCCACCTCGACCAGCTTGTCCGAACAAGGTGTCTGCGAGGCCCACTTGCGAGTATTCCCGCAACACCGTCTGGTCGGCGACGCCATATTGGAATACAAATGCTCCTCGCCCCAGCGACCGCAATAATCAGAACGCCGGGCAGACGACCGATAAAAGACCCAATGTACTCTATCGACAGATGGTGTACAAAAAAATACAATGCTCTGCCGGAGTTTCGACGTCAAACCGAGAATCTAGCCCTCGCGGAGGGCTGCACCCTTGCTGCTCGCAAACGGGTCCGATCCGCAGAACGGCGGACACCCTGAGCACGGTCACCGGCGGTTTGCCCACTCTGATCCGCCCACCGAAAGTCAACGTGCATCGGCAGGGAATTGAAAAATGGCGACCCAGTGATGTCCTCGCACGCTGATCCAAATCAAACGGTCTCCGCAGCGACGGTAAAGCCGTTTCTCGAGAGTTGCGGCTACACAGGCTCGCTGATCCAGCAGCAGTTTCCACTCGGGGACGGGCCAACCGTTCCCCTTGTTGCCTTTGCCCACGCGCCCGCCGACGCTCGCACCGCCTGCATCGCGGTGATCGAGGAGGATCTCGGGACACCGCAGATCGTCGCACAGTGCCGCCCTTTGGCAGCGCCGATCGTCTTTGTCTGCGGCAAGCTCGGCCTTGAATGGTGGCAACAAACGAGCCCGGCGCCGGTTCGGCACGGACCGCCGACTCCGCCTGGTGGATTAGCTGGTTTTTTCAATGTACGCCAAGGCGAGTTCGCCCCGGACGTAATCTACCGCGCGAAAACTTGGGGACGGTTTGACACCCAATATCAACGAACTTTTGTTGACCTCGGTTTGATGCCGTTGGTCGAGGGGGAGATTGGTCGGGAGCTGACCACGCTCATCTTCCGCAACGTTCAAGAGCTCAAGTCGCTCCTGCGATGGGACACCCTCAGCGACAAACAAGGACAATGGTTGCTCAAATCCGTGTTTTGGATCGTTTCCGCCAAAATCCTACGAGACAAACAGGTCGCCCGATTCGCCAAGCTCGACCCCCTCGACGTTGAGCCGCTACTGAATGCAATCGCCAACCACTACGACGCCGAGAAAATACCCATCAGAAATGAACGCCAGCGCAAAGCGCTTACACAAATTGCTGCCGACATCACACAGTTCAGCAACTTGCGGCTCGCAACGACCGAGGCTTTGGCTTATGTGTATGAGAATGCAGTAATATCAAAAGCAACGCGACAGGCACTCGGGACCCATAGCACGCCTTCGTACTTGGTCGACTATGTCGTCGGAAAGCTAATGCCGTGGATAAGGGAAATCCCACTCGAACAGAGAAACGTGTTCGAGCCCGCCTGCGGTCACGCAGCTTTTCTATGCTCGGCAATGCGGCTGCTCACGGAGCTACTGCCTAAGGAAAAATCTGCGGCTGCTCAACGACACAGCTACCTACGCACTCGGATTCACGGCTGCGACATCGACGAATTCGCCCTCGAGATCGCGAGACTCTCCCTCAGCCTCACTGACATCCCGAATCCAGACGGTTGGGACCTCACTGCTGGCGACATGTTTCACGGAGACAGGCTGGAAACGAAATCGCGCAATGCGACGATCTTTCTAGCAAATCCACCGTTCGAAAACTTCAGCACCGAGTCGCGCAGTTGGTACGAAAAACGCGGCGTGGAATTACGTCACATTAACAAGACCACAGAACTACTCGCTCGCGCGCTGCCCGCGCTTCCTGAAGGCGCCGTGCTCGGCGTAGTCGTGCCGCAAGGCCTCTTGCATAGCAAAAACGCAATCAGCACTCGGCGCCTCCTGACAACTGGCTTTGAGCTCCAAGAGATCTGCCTGTTTCCGGACAAGGTCTTCACGTTCTCAGGCATGGAGTCCGCTATACTGATCGCGCGAAAGTTTGCCGCCAAGCCGACCGCGCGAGTTCACTACCGTCGCGTTCGAGAACGAGACATCGATGACTTCCGGAACGACTATCGGGCCACGCTGGATACGTCGGTGCAGCAGTCAACCTTTCGTCCTTCATACGATTTACGGATTCCGGACCTCGGAGAGGTGTGGGAATATTGTCGCCGGTATCCGCCGTTCGAAGAAAGTGCCGAAATCGGGCAGGGCTTTACGTTCAAAGGGAAAAGTCTACCTCCCCGTACGATTAAGTTCTCTAATCGCCCCTTTCCTGGCGCCGTACGTGGTTTCCTTTCCTTAACCGAGGATATTGAGCTTCACGAGCTACCAAGGGAGTATTGGCTCAATCTGAGCGAGCAGGCGATCCTCCGTCCGCGCCACGGCACCGCCGCGGGCAGCGCTCAAGTGGTCTTCAATGAAACGCGGTCGAGTCGCGGCGTCTGGCGTTTGAAGGCCTTTATTGATTTGACAGGCCGTCCGGTAACCGGTCGATTTAACGTCGTTCGGCCGCGGCGTCCGCTTTCTCTCGAGCTTTTTTGGGCCGTGTGCAATTCACCCATAGCAAATGCGTACGCATTCAGTCACTCCGGCAACCGCCACAATGACGCGGGAATGATGCGAGCCATGCCCGTTCCGGACTTGACCAAAGAGGCGACCCGTTCGGTCACCGAGGCTGTACATCGCTATTTAGCGTACGTTCGTCCCAGCCGCGAGATTCTCCAACCGCCACCAAATGAGAAAATCGCTCGCGAACTGCTGCTACGCGTGGACAATGAGGTCCTTAAACTTTACTCGCTCCCACGCGAGCTCGAGTGGCAACTGCTCGACTACTTCGCTGGATCGGCGCGAAGGAGTTCCGTTCAAGTTCGACCGTTACTTCCCCGACAAATTCAGGGAGCGACTCTCACTCGCCGACTACCTGGCGATCATGTCGGACTGGCCGGAAACGAATCGCCGACGCGAAGCACTCATCCGAAAGAAAGTCGCACGCACGATTTCACCCCAAGAGCGGACCGAACTCGAACGCCTCCAGTCGTTGGCGTCGTCCCGCGTGCGCTTGCTCGCACCTCTGCCTCTTGAAGAACTCGAAAAGGTGCACCGGCAAGTCGTAGGAGATTCGCCGGAATGAAAGCCAACCGTGCTTTCGAATACCCGCTCGCCCCACACGTTCGGCGACACGGTCCAATCGGATATGTCGACTACGAGTCGTATCGTGACTGGCTACGAGATGAGTTTTCCTTCCGATGTGCATTCTGCCTGCAGCGCGAACAATGGAAGGTCCGCATCGGATCATTCCACGTCGATCACTATGCTCCGCAGGCCATCGACCCGGGTAAAGCGTGCGTGTATGACAATCTCCTATACGCATGCGCCGCATGCAACCTGAAGAAGAGCGATCTTTCGGTTCCTAATCCATCTACGATCGCTTTTGGCACCTGCGTCCGAGTCAATCGCGACGGCACCATCGAAGCCCTCGACTCAACGGGAGAGTTACTGATTGATCTATTGCGTCTCGATGACGCCGACAACACGCGATTTCGGAAGTTGCTGCTCAACACGCTGGCGTCTCTCGAAAAGCACGATCAGGACTCGTTCATTGAATGGATGAAGTACCCGGAAGACCTTCCTGATCTGTCGCGACCTAGAAAGAAGCCACCAGAAGGGAACAGTCAGCCAGAGGGGGTGACCGAGAGCTGGTTCGCCAAACGAGAACGCGGCGAATTGCCAAAGACATATTGACGCGCGGAGATACAAGCACTATACGATGAGATTCGACCGCGAACCCAGCCGGAAGCCAGACACCCACCCTCTGGAGTCAGTTTATTCGGATGCGAGGCGCACGTCACTCGCGCACCGGTCCGAACTCCCGCGCTCGCTGTTTCGTCGCGGCCGACGCTGCCCGTCATGCGCGCCGTAGCACCACCATGAACAGCCCTCGGCGCCTCGTCGCCGGCGCTTGCACCGTCGGTTGCTGGTAACCGCTCAGTATGGACAGCGGTACTTCGTCGCTTTCCGCGCCGGCCACGGCAACGCCGCTCGCTGGCCTCAAGTCAATCGAGTCCTGCGTCTGCCACTGCGACCATGGCTCAACGAGTAAGCGAGCAGCTTACTTGGAGTGTCCGATGCGGTCAGCCCCCGAAGTGAATTGCGATTCCTCCGGCGTAGTGGCGATTCCCGCCCTGATCGGGTTGAGATCGACATAGACGCTGCACGCCAAAAGCGCTGCCTCATCGAGAAGTGGCTGCGCATGAATTGAGGCTCATCGCGTCCTGACACTCCTTCAATGCGATCACGACGCCCAGCTCTCGACGCTCAGCCCCGGCACGGCAGACAGGTCCGTGTCCGTGGTCACAACGCTACAATTCCCAAGACTCAGAGCGATCGCGGCAATCGGTGTCGAGGAGATACCGCCTCACGCGAATAGGACCTCGATTCGCCTCGCACGTTCCTCGAAGTTGGCGATCTCGGATGCTTTCCGTGCTTCCCGAGCAGCTTGCCACCCAGCTTCTTCCTCAGCCGTCATCTCGAGCGGGGGAATCGCATCGAACTCGGCGATCCACCGGGCGACCGACTCCGGATCATCGGCCTGATCGTCGCCTCCCGTCACCACAACGTCAAGCGCATCTTCCCGTATCACAACAACACGGCATCCGTCCGGCCAGTCGGCCAGACCGTCGAGAATCACCTGCCCGTTCTTCCAGATACCAGTCAGCGTCGTCGCGTCTTCGGACTCACCGCCCGCGAACGAGGTCGAATTCCCGGTGGAACCAAACATCACCCACCCGCGAATCGAGATGCACCCCGCCAACCCAATCGTCGATGCCGTTCAGCTCGACGAAATTCAGCTCGCCCCGTGTTATCCGCTCGCCGGCGCCCGTCAAGTGAACTTCGAAGCCCGCGATCGAGCCCTGCGCACCAGAAATCGTCACGGCGGGGTGGCGCAGTGCCGGATCGGCAAGCCGCCGCAAGCGCCATAACAAAAACACGTCGCCGGCCCGATCTCCCAACTTCTCCAACGCGATGATTGACCGGACGATCACGCTCGACGCGCCCGGACCGTGATCGCGTGTGTTCGCCAGCAGACTTTCATCTTGCCGACTGAGGCCCGAACGAAAGTCTGGATAACGCCAAAGCAGACCGTGCAACCCCTCCCGAAGGCGAGGCAACGGGGCCGACCGGTCGTGCAGTAAGCGCACGAGCGGCCCAGGATCGGGCGAAGTCACACCCCTCCACACAGCGTCGAGGTACGCAAGCTCCGCCTCGCCGATCGCCCGCGCAGCCGGAGCCGCCCGAATCCCTTCAGAATTCAAGTAGCAAGCTTCCAGAATCTCCTCGCCCGACGCGTTTCGTTCGAATTGCACCACGTTGAGATTCGCGCCCCGCGCACCGATCGCACGGAGAAACTGCGGCATCCACGCGAGCACGAGCTGTTCCGCCAGCCCCGTCCCCGACCAGAGTGTAATCGCCTCCGCATCAATGAAGCGAGCCGGCTCGGGCACGATCGGATGATCTCCCCAGCGCACAAGCCCCCTTCGTCGTCGTTTCGCGCTGCCCGCAGCAACGCCGTGAACGCCCTCCCAGAACGCCAGCCGAGTGGCACACCAGCTCTCGATGTCGCCAAACTCGCGAAGCGGCCCGGCGGGCAAGTGATCGCGAAGAGAAACCACCTCCTTCGATGAAGCCGCCAACGCCTTGGCGAGCTCGCCGAAGTCGCCACAGATCACGTGGATTGTTTTAGACATAGCGAATCGCCTCATGAGATCGCGGAGCCACTCAGCCACCGCTTGATCCGACCTTCCAGTTCGCGTAGCTCGCTGCAGTTCTGCCGGACGCGCGAGTAATTGCTCCCGGCCTCTTCGCCGAGGATCTTGCGCCCCTGGCCCACGGAGTCGAGCAGGCCGCGATGTCGAGCGATCAGCTCGAAGTAATGCTCCTTCGGGTCGCGTTCGTTCTGGATCTGCTTCCAGGTCCAATCGTTCCAATCGCAACGACTTGAACATCGGCCGCCTCCTCCAATTCGTCATCGGCATTGTACTCGGTGCGGCCAGGCCGAATAAGGTAATGACACCAGGAAACCTAAATGGTTCACGCAGTTGCGCTTAAGTGACCCAGGCTTCGACCGCCCGGAGAACTCACACCGCCGTGCCCGAAACCCGCCCGAAGTGGGTTGAACGTGGCCCCCGGCGCGGCTATGATTCTTACGGCACCCGATAAAGCGGTGTCCTCACTTTCTCTCTGCCATCCCAGCTCTCATTTATCAAAGGAGGCCGGCGATGTCTTCGATTTTCTACATGAGTGTGCCGTCGAGCCTGCATCGCGCGACAGGGTCGCCCTGAAGCCCCTCCTCTCGAGAACACGCGTCCCGCGTTCTCGGCGCGCTTCGTCAAGACTGAATGACTGATTGACGTCGCGTCGATCCAGGCTCACATCCCGGCGGAACCGATCACACGCGGTCCGAACGGTCGGGCTGCGCAACGAAGGGCGCAAAGTCACGCTCCCATCGAAGAGAAGAATCGATCTCCATTCGAAGTGAAGGAACCCCTATGAGACCGATCCAAAAATACCCGGCGCCGTCCATAGCGGAGGTCCATCGTTTCTGCGCCTCACTCGGCGAAGAAGACGGCGAAGATCCCCACCTGGCCAGAGGGCGCCGCGCGCGCACAGCAAGCGCGCTGCCCATCGAGCCACATCCCGAGCGGGCGGCTCGAGCGCAAGGCGTGCCAGCTCTGCCGCCAGGTGGCCGAAACCCTCGATGAAGTCCTCGCCGACTGCGGCGATGGCGTGTTGCGTGCTCTGCGAGTGGCAGCCGTCGTGCCCTTTCCCAATGCCTCGCGACTTCTCGTGACCGTGGCACCTCTGGACGGCCGGCCCGCGCCCGAGGTGGCTCCCAAAGTCGTGATGGAGCATCTCGAACGCGCCAGCGGTCACCTCCGCCACGAAATCGCCGCCGCCGTCACGCGCAAGCGCGCCCCACTGATGTTGTACCGACTCGCAGAGCCCACGCACGTGGGAGCTCAGTCATGACCCTGCCAAGGGCCAGAATCCGCCCTGTCACCGCAATACTTGTGTTGGCGATTCTGGTCCTTGGCCTGATTGTCACCGTCCGAGAGCGCAGGGAGGCGCGACTGCGGTCGGCCCTGGCGAAATTCCAGAACCGTGCTCACCAGGAAATCTACAGTAGCCTCAACAACCCGATCAGCGCGCCCGGAAGCTCGGCCGCGCTGCCGCTGACCTGGGGGAGCTGGTCTTCGCTCAGAGCGGTGGTCGACGAGGTCACGATCGTAGTAACCAGTCCCTCCTTTCTCGAGGAAGCGCCCGCGCATTGACGGTGGACATTGATCCCGCCGGTCTTCTCGAGGTTGGTCACACCCCCACCTCCGTCGCGCTCCTTCCAGCCGCGCCGACGAGCGACATCCCCGCGAGCGATATGATTCGCCAGCTCCTCAAACCATTCGATCTCGCCTTCAAGGTACAAGAAGGAAAGCTGCTGATCACATCGCGAAAAGCGCTGGAACGATCACATGCGAACATCCTCAAGCAGCTCGACCAGCCAGTGAAGCTCACGTGGTCGCGCCGCGATTCTCTCAGGGATGTGATTGAACGCCTGAGAATGGAAACGCGTGGAGCAAACCATCCGGAAGGCCTGCCGATCTTCGGACAGCTTGGCGGGCCCAGGTCCCCCGACCAGGCGCTCATATTGCCGGATCCTCCGCCAGAAGCACTTCCTGTCCGTGAACAGTTACAGCGGCTCCTGGAGCCGTTGGGGTTGCGCTATGAGATCAGGGACGGCGCTCTCCTGGTCGTGCGCAAGGCAGACGGGCTTGAACCGGATTGAACCGCCGGCTCGGTGAAGAACGATTGACCCGGCGCAGGAACTACGAAATGAAATCCGCCTTGAGAATCCGGCTCAGCACCATGCTCCTTGTCGTCCTCCTCGTTGCGGTCGCCTTTCGCTCGGTCGTTCTGAAGCGCAATGAAGCGAAGCTGATGGCCGATCTCTCGGTCTATCGTAACCCTAAGAATGAAGCGATCGCCGATCTTCTGGACCAACCGCTCAAGCTCACGTATCCAGGACAGGCAGCATTTGAAGTGTTCTTGAAAGACGTCAAGCGGACCACCGCGGGCGGAACAAACCTTCCGGCGGGCATCCCCATCTATGTGGACCCGATCGGCCTGTCCGAGGCGAAGAAGACAATGGCATCCCCGGTCGACAAACCGTCCGCAGCCGACAAGCTCACACTGCGGGAGCATTTGAAAGGCGTGCTCAAGCCGCTCGGGCTCGGGTTCATGATCAAGAGCGGATTCTTGATGATCACGTCCCAGGAGGCCGTGGACGAGCCGGCGGACGGGGACCCATACCTGGGCTTCCGCGACGTGCTGCGAGAATGACTTATGGACTATCGCCGCCTTCGGCTTTCTTCTGTTGCATGAGATAAACCATCGTCTTCCCCAAGAACTTGTTCATGATGCCAGGCGTCAGCTCGTTGGCCTTGGCCCGCCACTTTGCGGCCGCGTCGAGGTCGCCGGTCTCGAGGTAAGCGGACGCCAGGATGCCAAGGGTCTCCGCGTCTTTCCAGCCCGCAAGCTCGCAGGCCCTACTCGCCAGTGCAACCGCCTTTTTGCCGTCGCGATACTTCGTGTCGGGACAGAGCACAGCGATCCAGGCCCGATGGGCCAGAGCCGGCGCAAGCTTGGGATCAAGCTCGAGCGCGTGGTCAAAGTCGGCGATCGCCGTGTCGTACTGCTTCTTGTGAAACCAGGCGTCGCCGCGGCAACAGTACGCCTGAGCCTGCCGAGAATCGAGGCGGATGGCCTCGTTCAGGTCAACGATGGCCTTGTCGTGATGCTGTTTGTTCTCCCAGGCCATGCCGCGGTAGAAATACGTGTCGGCGTCTCGAGCGCCCAGCTCGATGGCCCGGTCGCAATCGTGCAGCGCCTTCTCCTGAGCGTGCTTGCTCAGCCACGCACAAGCACGCACTGTGTAGGCCTTGGCGAGTTTCGGGTCGAGCCGAAGCGCATTGTTGTAGTCGGCGATCGCCTGATCGATTTTGGCATCGTGTTGCCACACCGCACCGCGATTGCAATAGACTTTTGCAAGCGCCGAGGAGGCTTCGGTATCTTTGGGATTGAGCCGGACGGCGCTGCTCAAATCTGCGATGGCGTTGTCATATTGTTCCTTGGTTGCCCAGACGAAGCCGCGAGCGCGATACGCCTCCTCGAGCTTGGGATCGAGCCCGATGGCTGCCGAAAAGTCGGCGATCGCCTTGTCGTATTCCTTCTTTTGGCACCAGGCGTCCCCGCGCCGCCCGTACGCCTCGACTGAGCGCGGGTCGAGCCGAACGGCCTCTGAGTAATCGGCGAGCGCCCGGTCATGGTCGCGTTTGCCTTGCCAGGCCCAACCACGGTACATGAAAATCTCGGCGCCTCGGGATCCCCGTCGGATCGCTTCGTCGCAGTCGGCGATCGCCTTGTCGAATTCGCGCTTGGAATTCCAGATGAACGCGCGTGCGGGATACACGCTCGAGCACGCGGGTTCCAGTCGAATCGCTTGATTCAAGTCGGCCAGAGCCTTGTCGAATTCGCGCATGGCCATCCAGGCTAACCCTCGGCAGTGGTAGACTTCTCCAATTTGTGGGTCGTGACGGATGACCTGGTCGCAGTCCGCAATGGCGTTCTTGAACTGGTTCTTGCGCAGCCACACCCGGCTTCGGTAGATGTAGGCGCCGACGCTTTCGGAATCGAGTCGAATGGCCTCGTTGAGATCCGCCAGCGCACGGCCGGCATCGCGTTTCTCGAACCAAACCAATCCGCGATTCTCGTACGCCAGGCTTGATTGTGGATCTTGCCGGATGGCCTCATTCAGATCGACCAATGCGCCGTCGTAATCTCCCTTGCCGATGCGGGCCCGACCACGGTTACTGTAGGCCACGGCACGTTGAGGTTCCAAACGAATCGCCTCATTGCAGTCGGCGATGGCCTTGTCGTACTCCATCTTGGCGATAAACGTCGCACCGCGGTTCGAATAGGCCATTGCATAGCCGGGACTGAGCCGAATCGCCGTACTGAGGTCGGCAAGGGCCTTGTCGTACTGCTTGATGTATCCAAGTGCAAGTCCGCGGCAGCAATGCGCGCCGGGGTTGAGCGGATCATTCCGAACCGCTTCGGAAAAGTCCTCGAATGCCTTCGCGTAGTCCCGCTTGACCACCCAAACACAGCCGCGTGTCGTGAAAACCTCGGCAAACCGGGGATCGAGTCGCAAAGCCTCATTGCAATCGGCGATGGCCTTGTCGCCCTCACGCTTTTCGAGCCAGACGGTCGCACGAATGTTGTATGCAACCGCGTTTAAGGGCTGGACGCGGATTGCCTCGGCTGCATCGGCCAAGGCGCGGTCGAGGTCTTGCTTTTCTCGCCAGACCCTCGCGCGCATCACATACGCGAACGCATCTTTTGGATGCTCACGGATCTGTTTCGAGAAGTAATTGATGGCCTTATCGATCGGAACGGTCTGGTCAACCTTGGCCCAGCCGGCAATGCCGCTCGTGTCCCCTTCCACCCAGACTCGAGGACCGTCGACCTTCTTGACCTGCCAGACGTCGATTGCCACCGCGCGATCAGTCTGTTCGTTGTGGGACCGAATCGCGAAATCGCGTTGCTTTTGAACGACGCGCCGGCCGATCCATTCCTTGCCCGCCGTCCGCTGGGCCACCGATTCGGGCACAAGCATCGCGACCGCAATGGCCACCGCGGCGATTCGCGCCACACGCTTCCCCACCGCGCTTGTCGCTTGTCGGTGCATGGGTCAATACTCCAGGCCCGCGTTCGCTGGATGGCACCGCCCTGGCCAGTGCTCCGTCGCAGCCGGCACACTCCGTGTGCCGCCCGCGCAAGCTCTGGCCCGGTGGCACTGCCTTGGCCAGTGCGGAATTGACGGCTGACACAACCGGTTTGGTCGTCGCGGAATCGCGAGCGGAGATGAGGCGATGGATCGAACGATTGGTCTCGGGTGGCGAGAATAATCCCAACGGCCGAACCTGGCAAGACGAGTGCTTCCACGTCGAATCACTCGATCACAACCCGCGCCGCCCGGCCCTCGACATCCGCTGCCTCGACCGCAATCTGCCGCTCCAGAAACGCCCCGATGGTCTCGACATTCGTCCGCAAGTGCTCCGTCACATGCGACACGCTGAATTCGCTGCGGCCCGGAGCAAACGCCAGCGGTAGCAAGATCTGATCGGCAGAGTGCAGATCGACCGCGGCATCCGCGACCGACTCGAATGCCAGAAGCTGATCGACCGCCTCGTCCGCGACCGCCTCGGAAGGCCTCCCGCGCTCGCCCAGACCCACGAACGTCGCCGGCACCACACCCTCGTGCTCCGCGATCAGCGAAATCGCAGCCCCCTGCCCCGGCCCGGGCCATCGAGCCAGCTCGATCGAACACGACAAGCCTTCCGCACCAAGCCGGTCGATCGCGCGCTTCCTCATTCGTTCCGCGATACTGTCCGAGAGGTTCGAGACCCCGGCCACTCCGTGCAATTTGAGCAGCGGACCACGAGTGACCTGCATATAGCTTACGGGGACACCTGGCGCAACCACGGCCTTGAGCTTGCCCCCGCCTTTTGGATAAAAACCCGCCGCGGGCATCGCCAGGTCCAGCGCCATCCCGAACACCCGCAAGTAACCGCGCCACGTCGTCTCCAGGAACGAGAACGCCGGTGCCATCGGGTTGAACGTGCCGCCGGTCAGCACCAGCGTAACGGGATATTCTGCTCGCATCGCCAGCGGCAGTTGCAGCGTTTGCAGCACCAATCCCGTCGAGCCCGCCGTGCCGATGTCGATGTCGATGCTCAGGGCGCCGGGAACATCCTCGCCTGGCGCAAATGAAAGCTCGCGAGCCCCAACGCTCGCGCCGATGACTTCGCCTTGCCCCACCAGCGCGGCGGCCTCGACGGCCTTCAAATGCTGCGGGCGCAACCCGGGCTTGGACCGATTCGCCCTGATCTTCTTCATGCGAAAGGGACGGCCGGTCAAGAGCGAAAGGGTCAAGGCGGTGCGCAGGATCTGGCCCCCGCCCTCGCCGCGCGACCCGTCCAGCTCGATCACACGATCACCTCGCGACGATGACATCACTCCCCCTGCAGCGCACGTCTCGAAGCACCACAACGCCGGCTGAGCATTATAGAGCACGCCCTCGGCGCGGGAGGAGAGAAGTAACCGCGACGGCGGCCGGCGGTCTCATGGCATCGGCTTCGCGCTCGGCTGATCCGGCGGGGCGGTCGTCGTCGTTGGAGGTGCGGCCGGCGGCAGCGGCGCGGCTGACTTCGTCGCGGGGCCCGACGGCTTCGCCGCAGGGCCCGGCAGTATCGTGTCGACTCCGGGAAGCTCCGGCGTGATCGGGTCCGGTATCCCCGGCGCCTCTGGTGCGCGTGGCGGCCCGACCTTGCGCTGGAACAGGCTCGGGCGATCGTTCGAATTGGGGCGGCGGTCGTCCCCTCCCAGCCCTTGCAAGTTACGCGAAGCCCAGATCAGGATCAGCTTCTCCAGCCGCTGGTCGCTGTGCGCCACGGGCTCCGTGAAGAAGAATGTTCCCAGGCCGCGCTTCTGCTCCGGCCGGCAGCCGATCACGGCAACCTGGCCGGGTGCCAGCGCGAAGCTCGTCGTCAGCTCGCGAATCGTATCTTCTTGTTGACCATTGTTGATCTGGAATTCCTGTGGACCGATCGCCGCCGCGTTGGGCACGGTCTGGAACGTGCGCTGGATCGGGCCAAAGTGGAGCTCTGGAGCCAGCCGCAAGGAGATATTGTTCGCTCCCTCGTGCGTGGCTGTCGCACGGAAGTACCCGCTCACGTCCTTGTAGTCGTAGCCGAAGGCCCGGTTGTCGCGGTTGACGAGCAAGCTGGCCTGTTCCACGGGATCGCTGATCTTGATCAGGGTGGCCTTACCGCTCTCGATGAAGATGCTGGTCGGGCTCACCTTCTGCGCAGAGGTCGTGTCGTTCATGATCGCCTCGAGCTCGAGTGGCAGCTCGCCGATGATTCTGCCTAAGCGCAGGCCATTGGCCTCCCAGGCGCGGCGCTCCTTGGGTGGAATGATCTGTTCGTCGGCCGCCTTCCACACAGCCTCGTTGATCGCCGGGTCGCCGAAGTTGCGGCTGATGATCGCCACTTTGAGCAGGCAGCGCTTCGGCTCGATGAGCTGGCCGCTGTGCCCGCCGATGCGCGCAAAAACATTCCTGGGCTGAATGCCGTCCTTGTCGAGCGAGCAGCCCACGACGAAGACCAGGCCGGCCGACGCGAACGAGAACGCTACTGTCCTGACCAGTCGAGCCCAAGCCCGCTTTTTCGCGTCCATGGGGTGGAATCCTTTCCGCGATACCCCGGCGCAACTCGTCGAACGACGTGGGCCGTCTTCCTCGTAGTAGGCACACTTCGGGTGCCGCCTTCATCGTGGTAGGCACACTCCGTGTGCCAACCACCAATCACGGCACCCGAAGTGTGCCTACTACATCGGAACACAAGCCGCTCAAGCCGCTTTTTGTTTCAATGGGCTGGACTGGGCCGCAACCATCCTTGGCCGGCCCCCCATTGCGCTCGAAAGGGAATCGGGGCGGAGTTTAGATCGATATCGGAAACGCGTCAATGCCAAGCACGTCGCTGTGAGTCGATTTGTCCAGGGTCTGCCATCATGGGCTCGCCCAGGCGGAGGACAGCTCATACGCCTCGAGGGTGTCAAACGTGATCGGTGATTCCGCCACATCGACCTCCACGCGAGTATTCTCAGATCCGAAGTTGTGTGGCAGGGGAACGTAGATCAACCCGCCGTCGGCAAATACTTCAAGACTGGTCCGATCAGCGTAGATGACGAGCCGCTGCTTCTCTCGAGTGTGCGGCAACGGCACCGCTAGATCACCCACGCGCATTTCGCGCTTGCCCGCGTCGTGGACGATTTGTACGCCCCGGACATTCAGCTTGAGCACGCTTTTCGTATCGGTATCGAACGTGGCGCGCAGTTCGACCAGCTCGCCCTTGGCCCCAGTTCGCGAAGGGTCGCCGGGCTGAATCGTGCCGGTTTTGCTCATCACCTGGCGCACTCGCAGAGCCTTCAGTTCTTCGACCGGCGACCAGGTGAGCCTCGGACCATTCGGCGTGCTTCGCAGACCAAGCGCCAGGGGCAGCGACATGGCCTGGTTGAACGGCATGCCGGGCGTCGCGGTCTGGAGCCAGCCGAGCTGCACCACCCGGCCGCGCGGTTCATGGCTGAACGTTTGCGCCGCGTAGAAGCCGCGGCCGCGCTGCCCGGGCAAGAGCCGCGTCTCGGGGCGAAACGTCGCTCCATCGAAATCGCCGATCATGTACTCGCTGCTCGCAGCCGTCAGCACCCATTTGCATCGGCCCGCGTCTCCGTCGACCGGTAGCTCAAAGAGGTCAGGGCACTCGAAGAAGCCCTCGATTTGGCTGGCGAACGTCCAGGTTTTCAAGTCTGGGGACGTGTAGAACGCGATCCACCGCTTCTCTTCGTGCTCGTCGTAAACTGCCATCACCCAGCGCTTCGTTGCCTTGTGCCAGAGCAAGCGCGGATCGCGACCCCGATGCTTGAAGACCGGGTTGCTCTCGAATTCGGTCCACGTCATCCCCCGGTCGTTTGAATACACGATGCATTCGCCTCGTGCGGTGCTCGTGTACGCCGCGACGAGCAGCGCGTCCTTACCTCGTCGCCAGCCAGACGAGTTGCGCTCGTCCACGACCGCGCTTCCCGAAAATGCCCAGTCGCCGAACGCTCGTGGATAGATCGCGATCGACTGCTCCCGCCAGTGCACCAGGTCCGCGCTCACCGCGTGGCCCCAGTGCATGTTGCCCCAGTTCCATCCGTACGGATTGTGCTGGAAGAAGAGATGGTATTCGCCATCGGCGAAAACCAATCCGTTGGGATCGTTGTTCCAGCCGCGCCGAGGCGAGAAATGGAATCGGGCACGCAACGGCTCGCGGTAGACCGAATCGCTCGACCAGATCTCGTCAGCCTGGATGACATTCTGTAGCGCCCGTGATCCCTCAGGGACCCGATCGACGTGCAATATGCCCGTCTTGCCCCGCCACGGGCTGACGTCGAGATGGGCCCACCAGCCAGGGTCGTCGGATAGTTCGATCTCGAATTCACGCACGGTGTCGCCGCCGACCCGAAGAGCAACCCGGCTTTTCCTCGCCCCCGTCTTCACGGGAAGCTGAAGGTAGCGGCGCTCGAGCGTCAATGCGCGCGTCACGTCCCGCAAACTGCCCGGCGGCTTGCTGTCAGTCTGAACAATCTGGTCGACATTGATGTGCCCCCATCCTCCGGTCGCGCGGTCAACGATTTGAATCCGGGCGGTCTTCCCGACGAACGCGCTCACGTCCCAGCCCGCGGGCTCGAGCCGCTCGCTGCCGCCCGAGTCCGAATTCGGCCCGGTTGCCGTGCGCACGGTCTGACCGTCGATCTCCAGATTCATGCAGGTCGCGCCCGAGAAGCCGCCGCCACCGATCAAAAAGCGGATCGACCTGCGATTGATCAGAAACGGGGGTGACGTGAGCGTACCGGTCGCATCGTCGCCGCCCTTGAACGAGTTGACCAGTCCGCGGCCCTCGAATCCCTCGACAGCCATCTGACCCGCCAGCGTCCCCCGCGCTGGGCCACGGCCGAACGCGGTCCCTTCGGTGAGCCATTTGCCGTAGCTGTCGCCCTCGAAGTCGGCGAGTGTGATGTCGTTGGATTGCGCGGGCTGCGCCGAGGCAGGAACCGATGGCCAGAAGAGCGCAAGCACGTGCGATTATGTTCGTCGCGTACAATGGGAGGCCTTTCACAGTTGAGATTCCAGCTAAACGGAATGGCTGGACCCCCGTTTTAGCCGCCCGCGATCGCCCCGACAACCAGATAGGGCTCTTCGCCCGATGCAATCTTATTTGGCAGCAGTGCATCCGGCGGCTCATGCGAGAGGTCCTCCCCGCACGCAAAGAACCGCAGGAACGGCCGGCGCTTGAGCGTCGTGTGGTCGCGAATTGTCCCGCACAGCATCGGATAGCGCGCCTCGAGCGCATCCAGGACTGACCGCTGAGTCACCGGCCCTTCGACGGCCAGTTGCACCTCACGCTCGACCCGGGCGATCGTTCGCAGATGGGCAGGCAGCTCGACTCGGATCATGGCAGCGTCTGCACCTCGACCGACAGCACGGCCGGTAGATCCCGGACGATGGGCGCCCAACTGTCGCCGGCGTCGGCCGAAGCATACACCTGCCCGCCGGTTGTCCCGAAGTAAACACCGCACGAGTCGAGCGAGTCGACAGCCATGGCATTGCGCAGCACGTTGACGTAGCAGTCCCGTTGCGGCAGCCCTTCCGTGAGCGGCTCCCACTCGTTGCCGCCCGTCTTGCTGCGAAAGACGCGCAGCTTCCCTTCGAGCGGGAAGTGCTCCGAGTCGCTCTTGATCGGCACGACGTAGACGGTATCCGGCTCGTGTGCGTGTACGTCGATCGCAAACCCGAAATCGGTCGGCAAGTCGCCGCTGACCTCGTGCCACGAGTCGCCGGCATCGTCGCTGCGCATCACGTCCCAGTGCTTCTGCATGAAGAGCACGTTGGGCCGCGCCGCGTTGATCGCGATGCGGTGGACGCAGTGGCCAACCTCGGCGTTCGGGTCGGGAATGTACTGCGAATGCAAGCCGCGGTTGATCGGTCGCCAGGTCTTTCCAGCGTCGTCGGTTCGAAACGCACCCGCCGCCGAGATCGCGATGAAGATCCGCTCGGGATTCTTGGGATCGACAATGATCGTGTGCAGGCACATTCCGCCCGCGCCCGGCTGCCACCGCGGCCCCGACTCGTGGCCGCGCAGCCCGGGAAGCTCTTGCCAGGTGCGGCCGCCGTCGGCCGAGCGGAACAAGGCGGCGTCCTCCACGCCGGCGTAGACGACATCGGGATCGGTAAGCGACGGCTCGAGATGCCAGACACGCTTGAACTCCCAGGGGTGCTGCGTGCCGTCATACCACTGGTGCGTGCCCGGCACGCCGTCGTACTTGAACTCGTTGCCGACGGCTTCCCACGTCTTGCCGCCGTCATTCGAGCGCTGCATCACCTGCCCAAACCAACCGCTCGATTGCGATGCATACAGTCGATCCCGGTCGGCCTGCGAGCCTTTCACGTGGTAAATCTCCCACCCGGCGAAGTGCGGACCGCTGATCTCCCAGCTCTTGCGCCTGGCGTCGGATGTCATCACGAACGCGCCCTTGCGCGTGCCCACGAGCACTCGTACACCACTCATCTCTTCCTGCCTCCAGATCCAAGACTTGATTGTCACTGCACGCAAGGTTGCTCAATCGATCACCGCGGCGCCACGCCGCGGAGTCTAGTTCGTCGGCAGGCCCGGAATTTCCGTGACCGGCCGGACTTCCACAGAGCCAAACCGCGCCGCGGGAATCCGTGCGGCAACGGCCAGCGCCGCGTCAAGATCCTTGGCGTCGATCAAGAAATAGCCGCCGAGCTGCTCGCGCGTCTCGGCAAACGGCCCGTCGGTGACGACTCGATTGCCGTCGCGCACCCGAAGAGTCTTCGCCGTCCGGGTGGCCTCGAGCGGATTGGCGCTCAAGTATTGCCCCCTGGCGCTGAGCTCCTGAGCGAGCTGTGCCGACTCGACGTAGCAGTGCTCGCGCTCGTTCTCGTCGATCGCATCAAGCTCGTCAAGATAAATCAGTAGCATGTACTTCATGACCAGTGGTTCTCCGATACCGTCGCGTAATGCGAGTTCGCCGCCCGGTTGGTTTGCTCGACTTCGTTGAACAGGATCGCCAGGGCCGAAATGAGGGTCGCCCTGGGTCGATCTGTGGCGCAGATGAAACTGGCGAGCGGCTCTATCACCCGCTCCAGATTGCTTTCCGGCGCCCATCGCGATGCACGATTGATCTTAATCATGGGATGTCTCCGCTCAAAGGGTGGTTGTTACGCCATTGAGTCGAACCGGAGGCGCACGGATCGACACCGCGCCCGAGATTTTCTTACCATACAGCATGCTTCCAGATGCCAACTCGACAATCGAGGCCGTCTATCGCTCCGATTGGGGCCGGATCGTCGCCGCGCTCATCCGTAGTTTCGGTGACTTTGACCTGGCCGAAGAGACAGCCCAGGAGGCATTTGCGGCCGCTCTGGACCAGTGGCGGGTCTCCGGCGTCCCCGAGTCTCCCGCCGCCTGGATCATCCAGACCGCGCGGCACAAGGCCGTCGACCGCATCCGGCGCCGCGCGCATTTCGACGAGATCGTTAAATCCCAGGTTGCCAGCGGGTCGATTCCAACCGAAGTGGAGCCGGACTACGACACAAACGAGATCCCCGACGATCGCCTTCGCCTGATCTTCACCTGCTGCCACCCCGCGCTGGCAAACGAGTCCCAGGTCGCGCTCACGCTTCGCACACTGGGCGGCCTGGAAACCGAAGAGATCGCGCGCGCGTTCGTGGTGCCCACCGCGACGATGGCCCAGCGCCTGGTCCGCGCAAGCGCAAGATTCGCGACGCCGGCATTCCGTTCTCCGTGCCCGATGCGGACGACATGCCGGCGCGCTTGGGCGCCGTGTTGACGGTCATCTATCTGATCTTCAACGAAGGCTACACGGCCACTCGAGGCCAGGCACTGGTGAGGACCGATCTCTGTGCCGAGGCGATCCGTCTTGGTCTTCTGGTGACCACACTGCTGGCGCCGGAGGCCCCGGCCGAAGTGACGGGCTTGGTCGCGCTCATGCTGCTTCACGACTCACGACGCGCCGCCCGCTTCGACTCGGCCGGCGATCTAATCCTCCTCGAAAACCAGGATCGCAGCCGCTGGGATCACGAGCAGATCGCCCGGGCTCTCCCGCTCGTCGACGAGGCACTTCGCGGAGGCGCGGGCCCGTTCGCGCTGCAGGCGGCGATCGCCGCCCTGCACTGCGTGCCTACACGCGCCGAGGATACCGACTGGCCGCAAATCCTCAGCCTCTACGATCTTCTCGAACAAATCCAGCCCTCGCCCATCGTTTCACTTAACCGCGCCGTCGCCCTGGCCATGGTCGAAGGCCCTCAAACGGCCCTGGCAGAGGTCGACGCACTCGCCGCGACGGGCATTCTCGACCGCTATCACCTTCTGCATGCCGCTCGCGCCGATCTGCTCCGTCGCACTGGAGACGCCGAAGCCGCGGCCCGAAGCTACGAGCAAGCCCTCGAGCTGGCAACCAACGACAGCGAGCGCCGATTCCTGGAACGGCGCCTGCGCGAAGTTCGCTCGTAGCAGGCACGCACCGTGTGCCGTCCGCCATGAAACCAGTGTGCCGGCTACTTGAGGCCAGCCTCCCATACGCGCGCAGCCGTTTCAGACGATCCAAAATCTCAGGCCGGCCCTCCGCAAGATTCGACCTCTCCGATGGATCGTCCTTCAAATTGACCAGGAACACGCCGGGGATCACTTTCCCCGGAGAGCGCTCGGTGGTGTCTTCGACGTCAAAGAGCAGCTTCCAGTCGCCTTCGCGCACGGCCCAGCTTTTGCCGATCTGCCAGTGCAAGACAGCATGGGGCGACGCGGCTTCCGCGTCCTTGATGACCGCGGCCAGGCTCTTGCCGTCGAGCGTGACCTCGGGCACCCGCACGCCGCAAAGCTCCGCGATCGTCGGCAGCCAGTCGCAGCCGTGAGCCACTTGGTCGCGCACCTCATTCTCGGGAAGATGGCCGGGCCAGCTTATGATCGCGGGCACGCGTATGCCCCCCTCGAAAAGGCTGAACTTGGCGCCGCGATAGATCCCCGCGCTGCCGCCGCCCCAGAACGCCCGTTCTTCTGTTGAATGGCCGTGATCCGACTGGACGATCACAACCGTGCGCTGCCGCAAGCCCAGCGCGTCGACCTTATCGAGCAGCTTGCCGATTCGCTCGTCCATCGTGCGCAGAAACGCCGCGTACAGATTGCGCGGATGTTTGAGCGCGGCATAACGGCTGAGCCACCTGGGGTCGGCCTGCAATGGATAGTGGGGCGCGTTGATGGCGAAGTACAGGAAAAACGGCCGGTCTCGATTCCGCTCGAGAAAGCCGCCCGCTTCCTCGACCATGAGATCACCAAAGAACCGCCCCGGCGCCTGGACCTCCCGGCCGTCACGATAGAGGTCATGGTGGTTCGGTCCGCCCCAGTAGACGAAATGCGAATAATTGTCGATACAGCCCCCCATGTGGCCGAACGAGCTGTCGAACCCCTGCGCAAGCGGCATCGTCTCGGGGCTGAAGCCCAGGTGCCACTTGCCCACGTGGCCCGTGGCGTATCCCGCCGATTTGAGCATCTCGGCGATCGTTTGCTCCCGCGCCGGCATTCCGGCAGCGCCCGCTTCTGCGGACGCATTTGAAGGCATGCCCGCACGGATTGGATGCCGCCCGGTGAGCAGCCCCGCACGCGACGGCGAGCAGACCGGAGCCGCCGCGTAGAACTGGCTGAATCGAACTCCCCGCTTCGCCAGGGCATCAAGGCACGGCGTCTCGATGTCCGTCGCGCCGCAGGCCCCCAGGTCGGCGGTCCCTTGGTCGTCGGTCATGATCACGATCACGTTCGGCCGTTCGGCCGCGCGTGCCACCGGGGCGTGGGCCGCCACGGCGAGGAACGCGATGACGAGCACGCCGTGTGCATTGGTCATCGTTACTCCCCGGCCAACAGCGCTCGCCGGAGCCCAGCGGCGCCCCGGACAACCGGAAAAATCCACACGATCGTCTGAGTTTTGCAGCATGTCAGTTGATCAACGTTATACGTCGTTGACCGCGTCCCGTGTCAACACCTCAGCAACGACGCCCTCCCAACCGTCTGGCCTTCCGCGCCCGACCGAGCATCGCCCGAACGCCGCCTCCGGAGCAGCGCGGTTTTCACGAGCTTTAGTAACGTCGTACCCGTCAACGGCGTTCCAAAGTGCGCCATTCTACACCCCACGCTTTGTCTGCGCGGACGGTCGAAAACGGGCGATCCGAACGAAAGCCCAACACGGCCGCAGAACCCATGAGTCGCGCGGATAGCGCTTATACCCAGGCAGTTACTTTGCTTCGGTGCTTAGCGCGAAGGCGCGGTTGAGATTCTTCAAAAAAGAGCCTGGTCGGCGGAGCGCGTCCGGCAAGATCCGCCGTAGAGCCCTCCTGACGCCTGCGACAGCATCGAACGACGCCGGGCAATTCCGTGCGAGATCAGTCCAAACGCCGGCCGCCTCGTACCACCGGCCGTTCTCCTCCAAGAAGTAGGCGTACTCTGCCTTCGCGGCGAGAAGTTTGGCGTAGTGGCCAAGCCCCATACCGACGCTGTTCCGATAGTTCTTCAGTGACGGCAAAGCCTGCCAACGTGTTCGTGCCTCCGCCCACATTCCGCATTCCGCCAAGACAGCGGCCTCGCAGCACAGGAGGCCGAGATCCTGCGGGTATGCGACGCGCGCTCGGCTGCACGTGGCGATGGCATCACTGTATGAGAGCAGGACCAACAACGTCCGACAGAGCAGGCTATAGGCTTCGGCGGGCGCAGCAGTTCGATCCGCAACGCCGCCGCGGTTCTCAGACTTTTCGACCGCCAGCCTTATGTAATTATCCGCGAGCACGTAATGATCGCGACTGGCCAAAGCATGCCCAAACATGAAGTGCGTCGAGGCAAGGTTGTAGAGCGCGACCGGGTCGCCGGAATCGCGTTCCAACTCGATTTCGACGAGCCTTTTGTTTCGCTCGAGTTTCCGGATGACAACATTCCAATCCGCAAATCCGTGGTGCGCGACTTCAACCGGGACAAGAGTCGGACGCTGCCACGGCAGATCCGGGGGCGGAAGAATCCGCTCGTACACTCTCCGAGCCCACCGCGACCCTGCGCGTCTTGGCACCAGCCTTACCGATGGAGCTACGCTCAAACCGATGGCACCATCGACGCGATGCGAGGTCTCAGTTACCGCATAGACGCTCTGGTTGTTCGCGATTTCACTCAAAACACGAGCGAGCTTCGGCCTTTCTCTCGGCGGCACTGTTTCATCGGCGTCCATCCAAAAGACGTAATCGCAACTGCAGTGGTCTCCCGCCGCGTTACGCGCTTCCGAGAAGTCGTCGCACCAGTCGAATTCGAACACTGCGGCTCCAAACGAGCGTGCGACCTGCCTGGTCGCGTCCTGAGAGCCCGTGTCGACGACGACAAGCTCGTCGAACAGGCCGCGTACGGATGCCAGAGACGACGGGAGCTGTTTTTCCTCGTCCCGGACGATCATCGCCAGGCTAACGGTAAATCTGTGGCGGCGGGCCATCTCGACTGCTCCTCGACGCCCGGGATGTCGCGTCCATGCCGGAACGAATACCGGGAAGCTCGGGTGCGCCCACGAGACTCGGGGCCGGGTAGTTCAGTCCGACCAGCGCTTGGCCGAGCAGCCGATCACACAGGCGCACGTCGGCGTCACCGAGCGTTTCGGTCCACGCAAGTGCACGTGACGAGTCGATGGGCTCCGAGGCTTTGCTCTTGTATGGCTCGAGCGCGCTACCGACGTCCTCTGCTGACTTCGAGGTCTCGAGCATCCCAACGTCGAATTCCTGCCCGAGGAACGCGCAGACGCCGCGGGCCGTGCGGGCCGGCTCACGCACGAGATCCTCATATCGAATGGCGCAGGTCGCTCTGTCGCCCTCGATGTGCGTTTTGTAATAATTGTAGAATGACCGCCACATGATGAGCCCATCCTCGAATCGCGGTGTTCCCCACCGCACGGCGAGCAAGGAGAGCGCGACGTCCCGCGGATCCCGAAAGATACAGATCACCTTGGACGCCGGAAAAACCGAGCGGATCAGCTTGAATCGCCTGAGGTGCCCTGGAGTCTTCTCGACCCAACTGCTTTTCCCGGTCTGGGCCAAATGCGCATCCATGAAGCAGCCGAGGATCGCTGCGACCGCCGGACGAGCTCGAGCCAAACGCGCGGCGAAGTCCTCAATCTCGATCTGATAGAGGTTGAATAGCGAATTGCCCATATGATTAAGACCGCGCATGTAACTTACGGCACGACCCGGCCAGTGGCGAGCGTTCGTCAAGTAAACAGCGGCTGCGCCGTCGAGTCGCGTAAAGAAATGCGTCTCATTACCACAGCTAATCCGGCGGTGAGCGTTCATCATGGCGGCGAGAAGAGTCGTGCCCGACCGCGGAACCCCAACAATAAAGGATGGCGGAATTCGCTTTGATTCCAACATTAACACGAGCTCCACTTATGCGGGGTCAGCGGATCGTCGCCGTCAAGCGAACGTGAATTTCAGATGAATGGGTGCGGCCGCGTTTAAAACGATCACGGTTGGTAATGCAGGCTCGGTCGGGCCTGACGGATTGGGAACTCATCAGTAATCCGTGGCCGCCACGAGCTCGCCCCCGGACCGCGTCGACAGCGCCTGCCAAACCCCCGGTCGTGGTAGATTCACCCACGCGCCCAGACGATCCTGAGACGCCCCGGTGGGATCCCCCGAGGTGGGATCAAGAGGCCAGGACTGGATCGAGGCATTGATGAACCGGACCGAGCCGTCCCCTATTAGGACGTTCACTCCTCCGGGGTGCATACTCGACGCCGAGTTGGTCCAAGCCGCCATCGCGACCGGGGCGACACGGTAACACGCATTCGGAGGGTACAGCGCAGTGAGGAGCGTATCGCCCCAGTTGCCGGTAATATACCAACCATGCTGTGCGGCGTATCCCGGGCTGAGCACGTTCAATTCCTGGAGGGTGGACGTCGCCTTTTCGGCCACGAAGATGGTGTTGCTCAAGCCATCGACCGCCGAAGCGAGCGTTATCGGACATAGGTCGTTGAAGACACCATTGCATTGCACGATCAATCGCGCTGGGACGGCACACCCGTTCTCCGGCAGGGGCTGAGCGAGAACTGGAAGCGAACCTATCATGCCGCCATAACTCGTGTACACCATCCGCGCGGGATCGGGCACGCCGTAGGGAGCGAGCGCCCTCGGTTTGAGGTCAAACGGCAGCCCCGACATCGGATCGCTCGGGCAGGCAAAGGTCGTCACCGCAGTAGAGTGAATAGTACTATTTTCGCCCCCTATAATCGCGAGACTTTGATTGATGGCGTTGTAGACCGTTGCTTGATCTAAAAAGCCCAAGACGAAGACCTCCAAGCTCTTGTCGACAATTAAGGACGTGCACGGCGGGTCCGGACCGGCGTAACGCGGATCGTAACTCTTAATGCGACCCGGCGGGAGGGAACCAAATGAGTCGTGGTAGCGGTGGAGCGCTAAGCCGAGCTGCTTCAGGTTGTTACCACATTGCGCGCGACGGGCAGACTCGCGAGCCGATTGCACAGCCGGTAACAGGAGGGCGATCAGCGCGGAGATGACCGCGATAGTGACAAGTGTCTCAACCAAACTAAAGCCGCGGCCCCGAAAAACAGGTGCGCGATCACGTCGGCCGTTTCGGAGTTCAGGGGCGCGGGTAAAAGCCGGACGGTATCTATCTTGAGAGACCATCACTCGGGACCTCCTTTGATGCCCGCTCCCGGAGGACACCAGTTATTTCAATTCCTCACGCGGTACGGGCACTACAATGGCGTCGACCACCGAGACCACAGTCGGTGTGCTGATCGACCACTTTGATGCGCCGTCCAGCCGACCGATGACGTAGGGAGCGCCTCGGGCAATGCCCTCGGCGCTGGCCTCGCCGCGAGGCGGCAGTTCGATCAAGGCGATCCGACCCCACACGCGCCTAGCTGCCGGGTCACCTGCGATTTCCTTGTACCGCGGGATCTCCTTCCTGCAGACCGCGCAATCTCGGCGGTACAGGACGACGGTCCACCTCCCCGTCGCGAGCGCCTCGCCGACATCAATCTGCTCCAGCAAGGGCAGGCGTCTGCCGATCCAGTCTTCCGGCCTGAACTTCTCGGCGGGTTTCTCACTCGCCGGGCGGCTTACCGTCACCATCAGCGCCAGCCCGCCCCAGACGGCAACCGTGAAAAAGCCAAGGGCCTTCCCGAGTTCGAAACCGCTTAATGCGGTACGAGCCGTGTCGGGCCGAAGCAGGAATAACGCGGCGAGCGCGGCTACATCGAACGCGAACGTACGCAGCGGCGCCGGGCTCATCGCGCCAAAGCAGCCGCACGAACGCTCCCCGGTCGCAGCGTTGTAAACCGAATAGCATGCGTAAACGCAAAAGCAGCCGATGGCAAGTCTTCTCGTCAAGACAGGAAGGAGTCCGAAGATCATCCACAGGCCGAAGAGGAATTCGCTCGCCACGACGAACCCTGGCGGCAGTAGTCTCAACGGCGGCGTTCCGACCCCGCCTCCGCGTGCTGATTCGGACGCCTTGAAGACGCTGGCAGCGACGATGACGAGCCCCAAAAACACATGGGCGAACCGGCAACCGCATCGATTAAACCAGCGCCCAAGAGGTTGCCTGTTCCAGTTAATGCGCAGTGCCCACCAGAGCCACCTGAGGAAGAAGATGATTTGGGAAGCGAAAGAGATCCCATGGGCGGCGCCAAGGGCAATCGGGAATTGCGCCCGCAACCCAGTGGGCACGGGTGGATCCGCGCTTAACCGCCATGCCGCTCGCCGACTGCCAGGTTAAAGTGCCTCGCCGGCGCAGAGCCAACTGAGTTCGCGTCCGGCGCTGCTTGCGTTGCGGTAGCTCGATGGAGCTTTTTGCTGAGGAATCCGAACAGGACAGACAGGACCGCGGCGACAAGGGCGACCCCGAGCCATAACGCAGTTCCGCTCCAGGCGCGCCGGACAACCGGCAGCACCGTCGCGATTTCGGGGAGCCCGTACGCCGCAAGCTTGAATGCGTCGGCCGATGTGGGCTCGGCTCGTATGCGCTCGACCTCAAATACGTCGTAGCGCTCGAACCTCGCGGCGTAGTTCGTTACCTTACGCGGTAGCGGCATTCCGTTTACGCGATCGCCGTACTCGATCTCGACAAACCCGGGTGCAGCGATGACAGCGCCTGCGCGACCGCGAAATTCGGATTTGAAGGAATGTCGCAGGACCGCCCAGCAGTCCTCCGGACACACGAGAATCGACCCTTCGCCATGCGTGAGGGAACCCGACTTATTCGCGCCTGGGACTTTTGGATGCGCCTCTCATTAAGGCCCTTTCCATCGTATTCGTAGCCAATCTCAAGGAGCGTCCTTCCGTTCTCTCGCTTCTGCGTGACCTTCATGATGCGAAAGCCAGGATCCTTGATCACATGCCGAAGCATATCGCCCCAGCAATAAAGCGGAGCGCGAAGCGGCATGAGCGTCACATCCAGAGAAAGCTGCGTGTCGGCGTCGATCCCCTTCTCAAACGACCTGAGCACCGGCCGACCCTTGACCCATTGTAGATTGAAAGAGTAGGACGGTCCGACGCACGCCAAGCCATGTCGAAAACCATCGGCGGGCGTCTTGACAGACACGAAAGCGCTCTTGGACTTGACGTACTCGTTCACGGCCAGGCGCTGTAGCTCCGCTTTTTGCCAGGGGCCGTTCAAGCAGAATGTGACTTGGTCGCGGGTCATTAAGGTCTTGGGCTGACTCGTGTCGAACGTTGGCGTGAACCCGAGTCGAGCTTTTTCGGCAGCAGATCGGTTGGACTGCGCGTTCGGAATCGGAGCATAGCCATAAACAGACTGTGTGCCAGTGCCGCTTAATTGCGTATAGAACGCCTCTAGGCGGCTCGAGCGCCGCAGGGAACTCTTTTCGGACCCGTTCCCGCAGGTCTGCTTCGTCTCCTCTGCACTCGCTGTAATTCCCGGGCGACGCAGCAACGACCGCGGCCAAGATCGGCCCGATCAAATATCGCAAGCCCAACCGCCGAACGCTCGCCGCGATGACACCAGTTCGGAGGCGGAGGGCGGATAAGAGGCGCCCCCGCCCGCGCGAGAAACCTCGCTCGGTCCGCCAGCGCATGATACCCTGCCCGCAACGCAACATCGGCCGCTCCCTTGATATGATCTGCCGCTCGGGCTGTAGAGACTTTCTCCGAAGAACCCATCGGCGCTAGACGATTCTACAAGAGGACACGGCCAGCCGCGTCCCCGCACCGCGCACGTAGACCCCAGCAACCCGCCCCGTGTGCGGCCGCCTCTCCCCCGGACAGAGCGGCTGAACGATCAGTGATAGCAGCCGCAGTATTGGGGGAGATTTATGTTAGGCTTGCAGCTCTCACAGAAGCAGATCCCCGTGCAATAGTCCCCGCCCTCCTCCCCGAAGTAGGTACAGCAACTGCCCTGACAATAAAAGTGGCACCGATCATACTGGTCGCATGAGCCGCAAAATCTGCTGTTGAGCGGCTCATCCCCGTAGGCCGGGCCACTGCCCGCGGCGCACGCCAAAACGGTGGCCAACGCCGCGACCGCGGTAAAGAGCGCTGAAGTCGTCGAGAAAAGACGCCGCATGTTTGTCCCCTTTTGTCATTTCACGCCAATGAACCCCTCAACCGACTAAGACCGTGGCGACTGAACTTGCGCCGTTAACTGCCTGGCGGGCTAACCAACCCTTTCACCCCAAGGTGAATCAACTCCGAGCCCGGATAATCCGTAAAAACGGTGATCTGCCCCTCTAAGAGGCCGGGAGCCGCCATTGCGACCTCGACCACAACATCACAAGTTGTCCCCGGCGGCAAATTATTCGGAAGCTGCGCCGCCTTCACGCACCCGCCTGGGACGCACGCTACCGACGAGCCGAGGACGATCAGCCCGCGCGCTTCGGTTCGTCAAACGAAACACCACAGGCACCCTGGCGCCGACCGCTGCTTCACCAAACGCCTTCGTTGGCGCGTCAATGGACACCGCACCATGACGCACCTCCGCGGCGCCGCTCACCCCACGCCTGCTCATGTATCCGACGCAGCAGCTCAGCACAGCCACGAACGTTAGAACTCCAGACAGAAATCGGAAAACTCGGCTCATGGTTCACCCCGAGTTGCTGCCAGAAGAACCCGTACCGCTCACGGAACCCGAGACACGCCCGCCAACCCGTAGAGTGATTTTGACGTGTCCCGGCGCGTTAGTAAGCAGCCGGAGTGGCACGCTTATGTCGCCACTTTTCCGACGAGTGTAGACGATAAAGCGCACGGCGCGCGTCGCGTGCGCAGGGACTATCGTTGGGAGGTCACTCACCCTGACGAACCCGCACGGGGTCTCCACACCCATGATCATGACAGGCTGCTCGTAACAGTTAGTGACTTGAAACGAGACGGTAGGGCGCTGCCCCTGCTCCACCACTCCGAATGATTTTGAGTAGTCATCGACGATTAATCGATCTCCGTGAAGGTAAGCCCAAGCGGAGCTGATCGAGCCGAACCCGATGAGAGCCCATCCGAGTACGGCTGCTGCCCCGACATTGATAAACACCAACGTGGTTGATGTCCACGACAGCCGTATGTTCCGGATCCCGGTCGCCAGCGCGGCGTTCATGCTGCACCGCCCTTCCTCCCGCGAGGGTGGCATTCATACCGCGGAGCCAGCGGCGTGAGGGAGCCGCACTGCGCGGGCATTTCCAGCGGCCGGGCTAACAGTGCGCCGGCCGAACCCTTTGGTCCTTCGGGTGTTATTAGCCCCCCCCGGGGGGGCACAGTTGGCACCTTGTGCGACGTCGAGCTCAGCGCTTAAGACGGCGGTCGATCGGATGTCGGAGCGCGTTCGCACTGGCACTCTTGAATCGCAACCGAACAACCGCGGTGGTCTGCGAGTGTGACGGCAACCGTCCGACCCGCCGCGCGAGAACGAACCGCCCAAAGGCACTTTCGCGCACGTCCACATTGTTGCTGCCTCGATTCTGCAGAGCGAGACCCGAGAAGCACCGGGTATATTACCAGCGCCAAACCGCCCGTCAAGGCTCCCGTCAGTTTCTTTTTCGCCGAGTGCCTGAGCCGCGGCGTGGTTGGTGCCCGCGGAACCACTCTCGGCGAAGAACACGCCCCGAATTGTGCTCCTCGCTTTCCCCTCGATGGACCGCAGCGTCTCGCGTCCATAAGAGTCCCTGCGCGTAGACGAGCGCCTGGACGGGGTGAGCGAACGGCCGAGATCGTGCACTCTGTCGGATTGGTCCTAGAGCAGGCACCACCGGAGAGGATCAGGCCGACGTCGCCGTCCGAGACGTGGCACCGCGCTGATTCGCGTCTAACCGTAACGACTTTCCTAGAGCTCTTAGGCACACGCCAAGTCCGTTGTCGGCGTAGCGCGCCGCACAGACGAAACAACCCGCACAATCGTTTGAGTTTCTCGTCCAGCGGGTCGATCTGATAAAGGGAGGGCACATCGCCTCGGGCGATCTGCGTTGCGCCATCGACCCAACGACCAGCAAAGCTGACGCCCGGGCAGTCGAGGGTGCGGTCATGGCCGGTCCGAAGGCTTCATACTCACTGTCCACGCGGTTTTTTGCAACGATGCTGTTGTCGCTCCCGCTCCTATCGGGCTGCGTGCTCGGCCCGACTGCCCTGCGGAAGACCCACGGGCGATACCACGAAGCCGTGAAGCAAGTGCAGGATGAGGCGCTCCTGCGCAACCTGGTCCGGCTGCGGTACACCGAGGCACTCAGCACGCTGGATATCGCCTCGATCACCGCCCAGTTCGAGGCCGACGCCAGCGCCGAGGCGAGGCCGTTCTTCGGTACGCCGAACCCAGCCGGCACTAACATCTTCAGGACCTTCACGAAAGTCCTGCCCGACGTCCTCGTGAGCGGCGCCGACCGGCCCACCATCTCGCTGCAGCCCTCGGATGAAGCACAAGAAATCAGCCGTTTCCTCAGGCGATTGAACGCGGAGAACTTTGCATTCTTCGTCGAGAGCGGCATCTCCCCGACCACGTTGTCCCTGCTCTGGTTCGATGCCATCAACCGCGTCAATAATGCGCCGGCCATGCGAAAATCGAACCTCGTCGACGCCGAGATCCGCGACTTCGCCGCGTTTCGCCGCTCCGTCGAGCTTCTCGAAGAGCTCGAACGGAACAAAGTCGTCCAGTTCGTCGTGCGCGAGCCGTTTGAGCCACTGGGCCGCCCGGTCGCGGCTGAGTGGGTATCGCAGTCGGATCAGCTCGCGGCCACCAAGGAAGGGATGGAGTATCACGACGGCGCGACCCCGGGAACGCTCGTCCTGGTGCGCCGCCAGCGAAGCCTGCGGCTCAAAGTCAATCAGCTTGCACAGGGATGCCCACCGCTTTTGGAATTCTGGCACTTGCTGAACCTTGAGCCCGGGCTGCCGGAATACGAGTTGATCATCGGCGAGGCCGACCCATTCCCGGAATCCATTCCGGCCGCGCCCCGCAGGCAGATCGTCCTCGAGCCACGCTCGACGTTCGAGGCGCTCATCTTCATGTCTCACGGTGTCACCGTTCCGCCCGACCATCTCGAGCAGGGTCTCGTACGGCAGACCACGCTTCCCGACGGTCAACTCTTCGATTGGTCCGAGCTCACTCGCGGCGTTTTCCAGGTTGAGCACGTCAAGCAGCATCATCGCCCCAAGCATGCATACGTGGCTGTTAAATTTCGCGACTACTGGTTCTTTATCGACGACCGCGACCATAACAGCAAAATGGCCTTCAACCAGGTCTACCACCTCTCACGCCTGGACCTCGCCGTCTCCGGCGCGCGGCTCGAGCGAACGCGGCCCGTATTGACCTTGCCTCTCGGCCGCTAAACAGCCGACCAGAAACGTCACAACCACTGCTGCGCGCGTAAGGAACTTGGCCGACCCCGCCACCCAGACGGCAAGGAAAAGCGGGCTGGCCACTGGCAGCGACCAAACGAATCGATTAAACTCATTGATGAAGCAATGAACGATGGCATGCACCGCTGGAGTCGGCGTTGTCCGAGTGCTTAGAACGTTCACCACCGACCGAGCCAAGGTCTCCAGTGTTCGCAATAGTTTAAACGCCCCGACGGTGCCGGCCAGGTCGGGTCGAGCAACGTCCATCCAAGATCGATGACGATGAACACCGACGCTATGAAAGCCTCACCCGTGGCCGCTCCCGCGGCGGAGCCCGGTCGCAACGGCAGCGGGAAGGCTGCCGGCAACGGATTGCGTGCAAACGGCGATAAGACGTCGTTCTCACAGCTATCAACATTGATCGCGTCCTCCTCTTTGGGCGGCGGTTTCAACCCGGTCCTTGCCGATCTGGTCGAGAAGCTGACCCAGGCCATTCAAGCAGGGGATCCGGTTGACGTCGAAGCCGTGGCCACGGAGCATCCGGAGCATGCCGAAACGATCCGCCGCCTGATGCCGGCGCTTCGCCAGCTCGCGGGGCTGCGACCGCCGGGGGCTTCGGGTCAAGCCGCCGCTCTACCCGCCGCCGGGCTCCGGATCGAAGCGGGACGGCGACTGGGTGACTTCGTGTTACATCGGGAGCTCGGTCGAGGAGGGATGGGAATCGTCTTCGAGGCGGTTCAAGAATCACTCGGGCGACGGGTCGCACTCAAGATCCTCCCGACCGCGGCAACCCTCGATTCGCGGGCCAGGCAGCGCTTCCAGATCGAAGCCCAGGCCGCGGCCTGCCTCCAGCACCCGCACATCGTCCCCGTGCATGCCGTCAATCTGGCAGACGAGGTTCCTTACTATGCCATGCAGCTCGTGGAGGGAATGAGCCTGGCCGATCTGATCGCGGACCTGCGCCGGCTGGCCTGGCCAAACGCTCCGGCTCAGCCGCGTGCCGACGATGACGCAACGATCGACCCCCTGCTCTCCCGCCTCCTCTTCGATCGGTTCGATCCCACCGCCGAGGCGGTCAGGAGCAATTCAGGCGGGCCGACCCATCACGACGGCGCGGGGCGGCCTCCAGAGCCGGCCGCGCCCCAGTTCGGCTGGCCGTTCAGCGTCCCTGTGGTTCGTTCCATCCGGTCTTCGCCATACTTCCGGTCCGTGGCCAGACTGGGCGTCCAGGCCGCTCTGGCGCTCGAGTACGCCCACGGCCAGGGAATCGTGCATCGTGACGTCAAGCCGGCGAACTTGCTCATTGACCGCCGCGGATGCCTCTGGGTCACGGACTTCGGACTGGCCAGACTACCCGTCGAGAGCGGCTTGACCCGTACCGGGGAGCTGGTCGGCACCGATCGCTACATGAGCCCGGAGCAGGCCGCCGGCAAGCAAGCCCTGATCGACCGCCGGACTGACATCTACTCACTCGGAGCAACGCTCTATGAGCTACTCACCTTTCAGCCGGCTTATGGCGCAAAAAACCCGCACCAGATCCTGCGCCAGATTGCCGAGACCGAGCCCGTTCGTATCCGCACGCTCAACCCGGCGGCGCCGACCGATCTGGTCACCGTCGTGGCCAAGGCGATGGCCAGGGACCCCTCGGCCCGTTATCTCACGGCGCAACATCTGGCCGACGATCTGAACCGATTCCTCGAAGGACGGCCGGTCGCAGCCCGGCCGACTCCGTCCTGGGTGCGCGTGCTGAAGTCGGCGCGGCGGCGGCCGGTCCTCACCGCGCTGTTCCTGCTCGTCCAGCTTCTCTTTTCGGCGCTCGTGGTCCTGGGGGTCTGGTCCTACCGGCGGATCAGCGGAGAGGCCGATGCCATCCGCCGCTTCGCAAGCTCGGAGTCGATGGCCCGCGTCGCATCGCAGCGCACCTCGGCCGCGCTGTTCCTCGACCGCGGAATCGCATCGGCCGAGCGCCAGCAGGTCGGTCGCGGCTTGCTCTGGATGCTTCGCGGCCTGGAATCGGCCCCGGTCGAGGCTGGCGACTTGCGCCGTCTCGCCGTGGCCAATGTCGTCTCCTGGGGGCAGCGCGCGTCGTTGCCGCGCGCGATTCTGCCGTGTGCGGCGCCGATCTCGGTTCTGGCCTTGAGCCCCGATGGCCAGACCGTCGCCACCGGCAGCGACGACGGGATCCTCACCCTCTGGGATGCGGAGTCCGGCCGCCTGATCGACTCGGCCCGCGCGCCGGATGCCAGGGTCGTCGCGATTGAGTTCCACCCTGATGGCGGCCTGCTCGCAACGTCCGCCAGGGACGGAACCGCGCGGCTCTGGGACGTGCGGCCTCTGCGCCCTCGCGGCGTGCCCATGCCCGTGGCCACCAGGGTCCTCGGCCGAATCGGCTTCGATCCCCTGGGACGGTCTTTCCTGACCGCGAGCTTCGAAGGCATTGTCCAGTTCTGCGACGCGCGGACCGGTCGGCCTTTCGGGCCTCGCCTGGATACGCACGACAGGACAGTGAACACACTGCTCGGCGTGGCGCTGCGGCCCGACGGCGCCCGGATTCTCACCTACGGACGCGACGGACGCGCCCAGCTCTGGGACACGGGCACGGGTCAGCCGCTGCTCAAACCGCTCCTGCACGACGGCCGTGTGATGGTCGCAGTCTTCCGAGCCGACGGCAAGCGGATCGCAGCGGCCGGTGACAACGGCACGGAGGGGCGGGTCCACGTTTGGGATGCGGATAACGGCCGCCTCGTCGCCCAGTCGGAGCGGTTGGTCGGTGGTCTGTTCTCGATCGCCTTCCACCCCGACGGGCGAACGGTCGCCGTCGCTGGCCGAGACGGAGTCGTTCGCCTGGTCGATGCCGAGACGGGCCAGGCTCGAGGCTGGCCGATGTCGGAAGGGGGACACGTCAATCGCTTCCGTTTCAGCCCGGACGGCCGGCTGCTCGTCACAGGCAGCCAGGATGGCACAGTCTGGTTCTTCGACGCCTGGACCGGCCGCCCTCTCGGGGCGACGCCAGACCACGAGGGCGAGATCTCCGGCCTGATCTTCCGCGCCGACGGCCGGAGACTCGTGACCGCCAGCCGCGACGGCTCGGCTCGAGTGTGGGACATTACAGCGATCGCCGATCCCGGTCGGGGCATACCCATGGCATCCTCCGCCCAGACGGCCGACTTGAGCCCGGATGGCCGGTTGCTCTCGACCGACGGCATCGACGGGACGGCGCGGGTGTTCGACACCGCGACGGGCCGCCCCGTGCTCCCGCCGCTGGTGCACGCCAACGGGTTCGTGCGGTTCGCCCGGTTCAGCCCCGACGGCCGGCTTCTCGCCACCGGCGGCGACGACTCGATGGTCCGGATCTGGAACGTCGCCACCGGCGCGCCGGTCGGTCTCCCTTTGCCACAGCCTTCCTGGTCGCGTAACGCCCGGTTCAGCCCGGACGGGCGCCGACTCCTGGTCGGCCACACCGGTGGCACCGGCGCCCTCTGGGACCTCGCAACTTCTCGCCGCATCGGCCCGCTGCTCAAACATCCCGTCTTGGCCGGCCACGAGATCGGCCACCTGGCGTTCGACCACTCCGGCCGCATCGCCATCACCGGTTCCATGGTCACGGACAGGTCCGAGGCGACGGTGGGATTCTGGGATGCGGCGACCGGCCGGCCGCTCGCCCCGTTCGCACGGTTCAACGAGGGAATCGCCCGGATGGTCGTCGCCCCCGGGCGTCTTGGGCCGCTCTACGTCGTGGAAGGGGGCCTCCTGCACTCCCTCAGCCTCGGGTCGTTCCGCGAGACGCGCGCGCTCCGCTCGGTAGCCGCATCGAGGCCATCGCGCTCTCGCCCGGAGGGGAGACCTTGCTCGCCGGCGGGTCGGACAAGACGGCCCGTCTCCTCGATGTCCACTCCGGCCATCCGATCGGCCCCATCCTCGAACACGACGAGCCGGTCCGCGCCGTCGCGATCGCCCCCGACGGCAGCACACTCCTCACCCTGGCGGGAGAACGACTCCGGTTCTGGGACGCCGCGACCGGCAAGCGGCTCGGGCCGCCTCGCCTGCATCGCAACCAGGTGCGCCTCGATCGCTTCGATGACCGCTCACCCGTCTTCTTCAGCCCCGATGGCCACACCGCCATCAGTGTGGGCGGGTCCGTCGTCTTCTGGGACGTTCCCGGAATCGATCGTACCGTCACCCCCGATCCGGCGAAACTCGCCGGTTCAATCCAGGTCTTGACCGGGATGGACCTGAGCGATTCCGGCGATGTTCGGATGCTCGATGCCAAGGCCTGGCAAAAGCGGCTCGCGGATCGAGATGCCTCAAACGCCGGCCTGACCGGCCTTTCCCAGTCTGATTTGCATGATCGGCTCGCATCCGAAGCCGAGCGCTCTCGACATTTCGTCGCGGCGCTGTGGCACCTCGACCGACTGGTCGCGGCCTCTCCCGACGACTGGTTCGCCCACGCCCGCCGGTCGCGCGCCCGCCGCGAAGCGGGCGATCAGACGGGCGCGGCCGCCGACCTTGCCCACGCCCGGAAGCTCGCCGCCGCGGGCGAAATGCAAGCCTGGGAGGTCCACGACGACTTTGATGGGGCCCGGGATGCGATGGCCCGCGGCCAATGGCAAGACGCCCGTGACCGCCTTCGCCGGCTCGCGAATACGACAGGCGAGAATCCCGCACTCCTCTGGCGGCTCGCCGAGGCCGACATTCGCCTGGAGCGCTTTGGCGATGCCGAGGTCGAGCTGGCTGCCGCCATCGACTCCCTCGGCAGGGCGAGCCTCGATTCGATGTTCTACCGGGATCTCCCCGGCTGGCTCTCCGCGCTTCGACTGCACAACGGCCACCACGACCTCTATCGCGACGACTGCCGCAAGCTGCTCGAATGGACCAGCGACGGACTGGACCCGCTCATCGCCTTCTTCGTCGTGTGGAACTGTTGCGTTGGCCCCGATGCCGTCGACGACCCCGAAATTCCCGTGCAGATCGCGGAAGCAGCCCTCATCTCCGCCAAGGGTAACCTCCGGCGGATGATTCTCTCTGCATCCGGGGCTGCTCTCTTTCGCGCCGGCCGTCATCACCAGGCCATCGCGCGACTCGAAGAGGCCGAGCGAGATTGGGACGGCGACCGCTCGCCGCTCGTGGCCTTTCTGGCCATGGCCAATCAGGCGCACGGCCGCACGGCCGAGGCCCGGCGCTGGCTCGACCGGCTCCGCAACCGCACGCCCATTAATGCGGCCGACTGGTACGCACCCTGGGATGAGCTCGAAGTCGCGAACCTCCAGCGCGAGGCCGAGGCCGTCGTGCTCCTGGACCCGGTCTTCCCCGCCGACCCGTTCCAGCACTGAACAAATTCACGACTCAGGCTCCAGAAGCCCCCGCAGCCGCAGCACGCTGCGCAGCAATCGGGACTTCACGGCCCCCTCGCTGATCCCAAGCGCCAGAGCAATCGCCGCCGTGCTGAGCTGCTCGAGATGCCGCATCACCAGGATCTCGCGGTCCTTCTCCTTGAGTGAAGTGAGCGCCTCCATGATTCGTTGATTTCGCTCCTTTCGAGCCAGCCGATCGCTGGGACTGCTCTCATCGGTGAACAGCCGCGAGACCAGCTCCACCGCCGATTTATCCGGAATCCCCACCTCGTGCCTCTCACGCAGAATGCTGCGGCGCTGGGCCCCGACATGCCGCCGGTGCGCATCGATGATCCGCTCTCCCGCAAGCTGGCGCAACCAGGCAAAGTAGGGCAGCGGTCGTTCGACCAAGTACTTGTCCAGCCGACCCGCGGCCTCGACCAGCGTGTCCTGGACGACGTCCGAGGGATCAACCCGACCGGCAATCCGCGGATCCAATCGGGCCGCCACCATACGGCGCAGCTCACCCCGGAAGAGCTGCAAGAGAGCCTCGCGGGCCTTTGCATCTCCCCGTGTCGCTCCGTCCAGAAGCCGCTGCGTCACCGACTCGGGATCCGGCATGATCCTCGTCTCGCGGATTCTCCCATCCTGCAAGACCCCACTCCTATCTACCCCGCAGGATTCTTCGATTTGGTTTCACTTTCGCCATCGATCGTTTCTGCGGCCCTTGCAACTCTTCAAGATCAAAATCGATACAGCCGATACAACCGTTAAATATTGCCAATGTGAATACGCGCTACCCGAGGACTTGAATGTTACGTAACTTCGGCGTCTCCATATGGTTAGGTGGAGTCTTGCTGCTTTGCTTCGCACCGGCAGCCTCCGCGCAAGGGATCATCGTCCCCAGCGCCGGGCCGATCAATAGTGCGATGGCCGGCGCATCGACGGCGGCGCCGACCGACTTCGGAGCCAGCTACTGGAACCCGGCGATCTTGAGCGGGCTGGAAGACAACGAGGTTCTGATTGGGTCGGCGCTGAGCCTGCCGAGCATTCATCTGCAAAGCGCGATCGCGGCCGATTCGATCGGCGGCCTGTTTCCGACCACAGATCGATACGGCCAGGCACGAAGTAACAGCGGGGTCGCGGCCGGCCTTGCTACCGGCTTCTCGTCCCGGATGAGCGACGACTCGCCCGTGACCTTCGGCCTGGGAGTCTTCAGCCTGGCCGGCGGAGGCGTGAACTTTCCCGGAAGTAACCAGGTGCCGGTTTTGACGCCGCAGCTCCCGCCCAAGTACTACGGGTTCGGGCCGATCTACTCCAATGCCGCGCTGCTCTCGATCAACCCCATGGCCTCGTTGCAACTGACCGATCGACTCGCAATCGGTGGCGGGCCGATCATCACCACGGGCTCGCCGACATTCAGCCCCGCGTTTTTGCGCCCGGCCCGAAAAACCTGCTCGGGATCAGTTCCTTTCCCGCCGCCACCAATACCCGTCCCGACTGGGCGCGGGCTTCCAGGTCGGCCTGTTCTTCGAGGTCAACCAGGACTGGAACCTCGGCTTCTCCTACAAGAGCCCGATCTGGATGGAAAAATGGGACTACAACGCAGCGACTCCGCGCCTGGTCGGGCGCACGATTGGCGTCCAGGCAGGACTTCCCGAGATCTTCTCGTGGGGAGTCGCATACAAGGGCTTTGAGCGGACCTTGATCGATGTCGATCTCCGCTACATCGACTATGCCAACACGCCGCTCTTTGGAACGAAGGTCGTCGACGGCGGCCTCGGCTGGCAAAGTGTGTTCGCGGTGGCGTTCGGCGTCCAGTACAAGGCGACCGAAAAACTCACCCTGCTGGGAGGATATCTGTACAACACCAACCCCGTCCGCAACGAGACAACGCTCTTCAACGTCCAGGCACCCGGCATCATCACCAACACACTCTCGATGGGTGCCTCGTACACCATCACCGAAGACATCACGGCAACGCTCTCCTGGGTTCACGGCTTCCGCAACTCGTCCGAGGGCTCGATCCTGCAGCTTCCGGGGTCTTCGGTCAGGCTCGATTCGCAAGTTGATACGCTCTGGATGGGCGTGAACATCAAATTCGGCCGCAAGAAACGAACCGAACCTGCGGAAAGCCTGGGCGATTTCTCCCGCGACCAACCCATTCCAATGCCACCGAGCAGTTATGAGCCAGGAATCACCGTCCCATCAAGCCCTGCCTTCACAGGAGACGGCGGCACGATCGAGAGCGCCGTTTCCGAAGTTGCACCGTCGCTGCCGGTCCCCAGATAGTGGGCTCTACTTCTTATTGCCAAGGTGGTAGTCCGAAAATTTCATGAAGGCATTCCAGTCGTCGGCCGTGACGTCGTGCTTGCCTGGCCGGAAATGGTACCCAATTGTGCTCATGATGAGCTGGTCCGGCGCCGGCGCCGGCATCGCCGTGGCGGCCAGACCGTCGGTGCCCAGTAGCTTGTAAACAGGCGACGCCCCAAGAGCCGCCAGGAATTCACCTTTCGGGTCGGCCCAGAGATCTTCCGCGGCCGAGCAGACGAGCACGGGCCGAGGCGCGATCAGGGCAATCAGCTCATGCTGGTCGACGGGCAGGCGATCCTCGCGGCTGTTAAACTGGTGAAAGTTGCCGCAGAACCAGTGAGGGAAGCTGGTATTGATGCGCAAGACCGTCTCGCCGAAATTCCGCCGGGAGAGGGCCGCTCCGCCGCAGCCTGAATCATTCGAGATGACGATCGCGAACCGAGGGTCCGTGGCTCCAGCCCAGAGGGCGGTCTTGCCCAGCCGCGAGTGGCCCACGAGCACGACCTTGCGGGCGTCGATCTCCGAAACGGTTTCCAGCGCATCGAGGCACCACGAGAGCCCCCAAGCCCACGCGGCGATCGAGCCCCATTCGTTGTTGGTCGGCGGCGCTTCACCTGAGCCATAGAAAAGGGGCCGGACTCCCTTGGAGAATCCGCCCTCGTAGTCCGGTTCAATATCGCCGTAATACGCCGTCGCGAGCGCGTAGCCGCGCGACAGCACACTCTCGACCTGCCATCGCGATGCGGCCGCCCCGCGAGTCGACTGGGCCGGACGGTGATCGGTCACGCCGTGCTCGGGATTATTCGGCACCCAGCCCTGGGCCAGCGTGATGCCCGGGTCGCTGTGGATCGTGTGGTTCCCCTGGAAGTTGAGCCCCAGAAAGGCCGGCACGCGGCCCGTTGCCACCCGGTCCTTGGGCAGATAGACCAGGAGAAAGATCCGTGGAGCGTCGGCCTTGTCCAGGAACTCGATCGTGATCTCGCGCCGGATGGCCGTTCCACCCAGAGCTTGCTTGTCTTCGGACAGAATGTGAAACGTCGGGTGCACCGGCTGCGGCGGCTGCGGCACCTTGCCGTAGACCTGGTCCTCAAAAATCCGGATCAGCTCGGGCCTGCGCTGGTTGATCCAGTCCTCGCGGGTCGTCAACTTGCTACCGTCCGCCTTCACGAGCGGGTCGGGAAGCGTATATGGTCCGACCTTTGCTTCATCGAGGTTGATGGGGATTTCCTGTGCGCGGGCAACCGCGGGCACGAAGAGCGTGCCGATCCAGAGTGCCGCGATCAAGAGGAGTCGGTCTGCAGTTCGCGGAATAAGTTGATTTGTGCGCATGATCATCCCGTTTCTCGATCAAGGACGCGATGAGCCACCGGCAGAAAGCCGCTCGACCATCTGCTTCATCATGGCCTTTTGGGAGATTCCGATCCAGCAGTGTCCCTCGCCGCGGCCGTAGCGGATCGAGCCTTCGAAGCGGGGCTGGGCCTGCGCAGGAAGTTATCGAGGCGATGGACGGCGTTATTGAGAAAATAGTCGTCGGCCTCGCCCACCCAGATGTGCAGCTTGCCCTTGAGCTTGGGCCCGATCTCGGCCCAGTTGGCCTCGAGCACGCGGCGCAGGTCGTATTTCTTCCAGTGCTCGGCGGCCTTGTGGTCGATCACTCCGGTTTTGGGATCCCACAGCGGCACGGGCCGCCCATCGGCGCCCCGCGCGCCGTAGGTCGCATTCCATGCGCCCCACTGGCCCCCGGAGAGCGTCCAGGAATCACCGCGCCCTAGCCCGTTTTCGACCTGGCATTCATGCCGCATGGTGAAGCGAACATCGCCCGTGACATCGCGTGCACTGGGCCGCTCGAAGCCATGCTGGTTGATGTATGCATTTTCATCTTCGTAGATGTTGACAAGCTGAAACGAGCGGAAATCGACGCTATCCGGGCAGAACGACCACGCGCCGTTGAAATAGTCCGGGTAGAAGACCTGGAGTGCCAGCGCCACCCAGCCGCCGGTCGAACCGCCGTCCAGGAATCGGGCCTCGCCTCGCCCGATGCCGCGAAAATGTTCTTCGACGTAAGGCAATAGCTCGCGCGTCACCGCCGCGCCGTAAGGCCCGTGGTTGGCCGAGTCGACCTGGTAGGGATCGCCCAGCGGGCCGGCGCCGTCCAGGTGCACGAGGAGCATTTCGGGTGTGTCATCGGCCATCCAGTCGGCGCGGAACGACGACCCGGGGCTCATCATCGCCCCGACGTCGGTAAAACGTGAAGCGTACCCGCCGATGTGGACCAGCAGCGGATACTTCCGCTCAGGCTCTCGGGCGAAATGGCGGGGCAAGATGACGCCGGCCCGGAGATAAATCCTCCGGCCGTGGAAGTCCGAGAGAAGTCGTGACGGGATTTTGAGATACTTGATCAACTCGGAATCGGGAGGAAGCTTCTCGGCCGGCACGGTGCGGGAGAGCTCGAGGCGCACGGGTCCGGCAAAATCCTTGTCGAGCTGCACATCGACCACGGGACTGTAAAGGTCTCCCGGCGCATTCCGGATATTCAGATCGGGATTTTTGTGCAAGAGGGCCTGGACTGCATAGCGCCCCGGTTTGAGGTCGCCCAGGCTTGCGATGGGGCAGATCGCCGATTTCGCGTCGAGCCAGATCGATTCGCCAGGCGCGAGCTCGACCGCGTCGCGGCCGAGAACGGGCGCCTGAAAGAGTCCCGTTTCCCCGACCGTATGACGAGGATCGCGCGCACCGGCTTCGCCCAGGACGACCATCACTCGGCCGGAGATTCTCTGGTCTCCCTCTGTCTGAGCCTTACCTGCCTCCGCCCCCGGAAGAACAACCTCGAATCGCAGCCCATCCAGCGGCGCCGCCTGGAGATCTCCACAAGACTGAATCGAGGCCGGGACGATCACCACAACGAACACACATACCTTGCTCAACGGCAGACAGCGTCGCGTCATACACGCATCCTCTCGAGGCGCGAGCCGCCCGGTCCATCCGGCCGCGCTCCGCCCCGCGACTCGCTCGCCGGCAGCTCAGGCTCGTATCGTAGCGGCCAACTCGCCGCGAGCGAAAGGGGGCGCTGGCGTCATTTCCGTCGTCGTATGGGACATCATGCACGCGTCAGTGCGTCGGACCGACGCCGGCTAAACCCGGTTGATCGCCGTTGAGTAGAATATCTCTGCTGGTCAATGATCCTGCTCCACCGCGACCGATTGCACACACTGCGGCTCTCCGCAACCATGCGCCTCATTCCACATTTTTTTTGGACGGCCTCAAGACGCAGACGGCTCCTGCTGTGCTTCTGCGCCGGGTCGGTGTTGGTCGCGCTGACCGTGGCCTAGGTCGACCATCCAGTACCTGGTCACTTGACCGCCTGCCACCGATCGCATCTGGGAGCGGCTCTTGATATCATGAGGTCTGGAGCGGGTGACCGTGACCCTGGTCTGGTTTCGCCCAGCGCCAACCCATTTTCCTCTCTTCGACGCCGAGGCAAAACGATGCGTGCTCAACTGCTGTTGCTGCTCGCCCTGGCTGCACTCTCGTCTCATGTCGTAACTGCTCGGGACACAGCGGACGAATCCAAGGTCACCGAGAAAATCAGACTCTTGGAAGGCAAGGTCGAGAGGGACTGACAAAACTTCCTGAGCTCAAGAGTCTTGTCGAATTGAATCTGTTCGAGACCAGCGTCACGCCCGCTGGTCTGGCCGAACTGCGGAAGTCGTCGCCAAAGTTGAGGGTCTTCGACGAGTTCACGATCAAAGAACTGGACGGTAGCTTTGAGCGGGACGAAAAGTGGGCGGGTCGCCGGATCATCGGTGTTTCGTTCGCTGGAAGTCGCAAGTTCAGCGACAAGTTCATTTGTCTACTGAAACCGCTCAAGAGCCTGACGACGCTCAATCTCTCGAACACCCAGATCACAGGTGCAGGCCTGAAACAGTTGAGTGGACTCAAGAATCTGACGCAGCTCCAACTTCAACACACCCAGATCACGGATGAGGGTCTGAAAGAATTAAGAGAACTTGAGAACCTGACGGCACTTCTTCTCTTCGGGAACCAGATCACGGACGTGTGCCTGAAAGATTTGAAAGAACTCAAGAAACTGACTTCCCTTTGGCTCGGCAACACCAAGATCACAGACGTCGGGCTGACGGAATTGTTGGAACTCAAAAACCTGGGTCAGCTCGAACTCTTTCAATCCCGGATCACGGATGCGGGCCTGACGACAGTGGGTGAATTCAAGAACCTGTCAACGCTTAACGTTGGCTCATCCCTGATTACGGATGTCGGTTTGAAAGAACTGAGCGAGCTCAAGGACCTGGCGAGGCTCGAACTCATGAACACCCAGATCACGGATGTTGGCCTGAAAGAACTGGGCGAATTCAAGAAACTGGGGTTGCTCAACCTCAGAGAAACTCGGATCACGGATGCGGGCTTGATGGAATTGAAAGAACTCAAGAACCTCAGCAGGCTCGATCTTCGTGGCACAAAGAACACGGATGCGGGCGTGAAGCAACTCAAGATATCTGTGCCGAATGTGAATATTGTTCGATGAGAGCCGGGAAGGCCGAGATCGTTGCGGCGTTGGAGAAATTTATCAACAACCTGAAGGAGGCGATTGCCAAAGCCCGGCAGGGGTCGCGCCGACGCAAGCCTCCCAAGTGCAGTCGCGCTGTCTTGAGGGTTCTGACGGCGGTTGGACGAGGCGGGCCAAGGTCTCGTCCTTTCTTCGCCACCGATAGGCTGCGTCCCCGTGACCGCGAGCGATCCGCGTCGATTCGCCCGATTCTCGCTGCACGCCCCGGGCTCGCGGCAGGATCGTGAACATGCCGTTGTCGCCAGGCCGGCCTTCGTCGTTGCCGTCCAGCAGCACGCCCAGGGCGCTGCTCACCCCGCCCGGCGGAGTCGAGATAACGGTGATCCGGCCGCCCAGCGCAAAAGCCTGTTTTCCGCTCAGCAGCAGGCTCACCGAGTGGTCCACAGCGTCGTAGACCACCCTGATCGGGACGGGATGGAGGACCTGGACCTTCTTTCGCTTGACGCGCTTGATCGAGACCCAATCGACCTGGTAGTTGGCCGCGTTGCCCGCGGTGGCCGGCTCCATCGCGGCGCTAAAGTCGATCGAGAAACCGGTGAGGACCGGCTTGCCGACCGGCTTGTGCTTCTTGTTCAGCTTGCGAGTGAACAGGGCCTGCTCGCCGATGATGGTCGGGACCTCGGGCGCAACGCCAGTGGTCTGCGAGATCGACACGGAGAACTCGCCGAGCGAGCTGGTCGCGATCGTGTTGCCGGCCAGGTCCGTGACGGGGGTGCCCGCCAAAGTCACCGAATACGTTCCCAACGGCGAAGCCGCCCACGTTCCGCCCGGCGGGCTGATCTGATACGCGGCCACCAGCGACGGGGCATCACCCAGGGCGTCGGCGTGCCCCGACGGCGTCACCGACTCGAGGTCCGCGTCGATCGCGACGCCGTTGGGAGCCACGACTTGCACGTCGGCCCCGGTGAGCGAAGCGAGCGAGACCGCAGCGTTGTCGGTGAAGGTGATCGTGAAGGGATAGGGGGACAGGCCCGCGGCGTTCGCGGCCGTGACCATCGGGGCCGAAAGCGTGGCCGTCGGTGGCGTGGTGTCGGCCACCGCGCCAACCTGGAAGGCGCCGATGTCCGGCGCGGCCCCGCCGGGAAGACTGTAACCGCGCTGGTCCGTGTACAGATCGCGGGGATTGCCGGCTTTGCCCAGGGCTGGGCTGGTGCTGGTCAGGGCGATCGTCTCGGTCGGTCCGCCGAGGTCCTGCAAGCCGGCGGGGTCGAGCCCGGGATTGACCCCGGTGAGGTTCTTCGACCCGGTCAGCGTGCCGGTGGGAGTGGTCTGGAACAGGCTGTTGGTGGCGTTGATGTTGCCGGAGACGTCGGCCCCCTTTGTGGCGGAATTGCCTCCGAAGAGACAACTGGACGCCGTGACTCCGCCACTGCCCGAGGCGAACACCCCGCCGCCGGAGAACGACGATCCGCCGGGCGGGTCGAGTGCCTTGTTCAAGGCAACCGTCGCGTGATTGAGCGTGATGGTACCCGAGTTGATGAAGATCCCGCCGCCGAGCGCCGCCCCCAACTTGCCGGGCACCCCGCCGTTCTGGGCTGTGCCGGTCTGCCCAATGTCGCCGCCGGCTCCGGAGGCGCCTTTCTTGCCCCTTGCTCCGGATGGCAGCCCTCTGGTTCCACCGGGACCGCCAGATCCCGCATGCCCCCCGAGACCATAGTTTCCCCGCGTGACAGCTCCTCCGGAGCCGTCGGAAAGCAGGAAGATCACATTCCCGGCCCCGCCGCCGGCACCGAACGCTCCCGCCCGGACGGTATTGCCGGCGACGGTTCCATTGAGGAACAAGAGCGAGCCACCCACGACATAGATCGCGCCACCCCGGCCCGTACCGCCCATTCCGCCATCACCGCCGATACCGGCCTTACCGCCATTTCCTCCCGCTCCGCCATTGCCGCCCTTGCCGCCATCACCACCATTGGCGCCGATAATACCACCGCCCCCGGAACCTCCTCGATCACCTCCTCCTCCTGGACCACCCGAACCGCCGACGCCGCCATTTCCTCCCTGGCCTCCGATTGCCCCACTCCCGCCCGCGGCGGTGTTCGCAGTGAAGGTATTTCCGATCAGCGTGACGACGGTGGTCTTGCCATTCATCGCCATTGCGCCGCCATCGCCGTCACCCCCCGCGCCGCCAGCTCCACCTGCGCCACCGGCACCACCTGTCTTGCCCGCACCACCGGCACCACCAACGCCACCCTTGCCCCCATTTGCAGGCTTGCCGACGTATGCGCCCGTTACAAGAAATTCTGGCGTGCCCGCGCTGCCACCGCGAGCACCCTGCCCACCACCTCCACCGAACCCTGCTAATCCACCGCCGCCACCCTCGGCTCCCGCGCTTCCTCGGCCGCCGGGACCGCCTGACGCCGCGTTACCGGCGAGGGTCGACGTGGTGAGGGAGAGCGTTCCCGCCCCGATGTAGAGCGCACCTCCCATCCCATTCCCACCTTTTCCGCCCTTTCCTCCGCCGCCGCCATTACCACCTTTACCCCCCTTGCCGCCGATACCGCCGGTCCCGCCATTGCCGCCGATCGCACCATTACCGCCGCTGCCGGTTTTGCCGCTGTTGTTAGGTGCACCGGCACCGCCACCGCCGCCTGCGTTCCCTTTTCCGCCAGAGCCGCCGATGCCGCCGGCTCCGCCTGGGAATCCCGCGACGGCGATCCCGCCGAGCCCTCCACCTCCGCCCTCGGCTCGATTGTTCTCGAACTGGTCTGAGGTGAGGATCGTGGTCCCGCCGGAGATATAGAGCCCGCCGCCGGAGCCATTCCCGCCGGCCCCGCCGGCTCCGCCGGCCGCGCCATTCAATCCGGTGGCCCCCGTGCCTCCCATGCCGCCGGTGGCGCCGTTGCCGCCTTTGCTGCCGTTGCCGCCATTGGTTCCGGCGCTCCCGAGGCCGGCACCCCCGTTGCCGCCGATGCCGCCGGCTCCGCCTGGACCTCCCCGGCCTCCCATGGCGGCCGTCGAGAGGCCGTTGTCGAACCCGACCGCGCCGGCAGCGCCGCCGTCTCCGCCGGGCCCACCGTAGGCGCCGTCATTCCGAATCGAGCTTCCCGAGATCACGACGGTACCGCCCGCGACGAAGAGCCCGCCGCCGCTGCCGTTGCCTCCGGCGCCCCCGCGCCGCCGGCTCCGAACTTCATGGGAGACTTGGTCCCCTTCCCTGCGTTGCCGCCCTTCGTTCCGTTGCCGCCGGGGCCGCCATTGCCGCCATTCTCACCATTGATGCCGGCCTTGCCGGCGGCCCCGGCGGACCCGACTGAGCCGGTCTGGCCGACCGAGCTGTTTCCCGGGCCGCCGCCACCGCCGGCGCCGCCGCTGCCGCCATCGGCGGAGTTTGCATTGAGGACGGAATCAATCAGCGTGAGCTTCCCTCCGGCCAGGTAGATACCGCCTCCCTTGGCGTTTCCGCCCGGGCCGCCGGGTCCGCCGGGGACGCTGCCGACGCCGGGCAGCCCGTGCGCACCGGGCTTGCCACGGGCCGAGTTGCCATTGACCAAGACATCCTTGAGGGTCACGTTGGCACCTTGAATCAAGAGCCCGCCGCCCAGGGCCGCGGTGCCGCCGACTGCGCCGCCGTCATGCGCCTTGCCGTCATCGACCTGGAGGTTCGAGAAGACCACCGAGACGCTGGCGCCCGTCTTTCCGATGATCTGGAAGATGCGCGTCTGCCAGCTACTCGAGGCGGGCTCGATGAACGACGTGGTCTCGCCCAACCCGGTGATCTTGAGGGTCTTGCTCGGTATGCCCGCATCGTCCTGGATGAGCAGGTTCCCGTCGGTGGTATCGGTCAGTTGATAATGGCCGGCCGCCAGGTTGATCGTGTTGCTGGCGTCGTGATTGCCGTTGGCCTGATCGATTGCATACCGGAGACTGCCTACCGATCCGTCGGTGACGGTGGGCAGAACATTGAAGATAGCCGGGGCGAGGCGCTCTTCGAGGAGCTCCGCGATCGGCCACATCGTCGGGCGACGGCGTCTTGGGATCGTGCCTTGCCATCTCATTCTTGCGTTCATTTGGCATGCTCCACGGCTCGGCCTAGCGGGAGGATCGTGAACGTGCCGTCGTCGCCGGGCTGGCCCTCGTCGTTGCCGTCCAGAAGCACGCCCGCGGCACTGCTCACTCCGCCCGGCGGAGTCGAGATGACGGTGATCCGGCCGCCCAGCGCAAAGGCCTGTTTTCCGCTCAGCAGCAGGCTCACCGAGTGGTCCACAGCGTCGTAGACCACCCTGATCGGGACGGGATGGAGGACCTGGGCCTTCTTTCGCTTGACGCGCTTGATCGAGACCCAATCAACCTGGTAGTTGGCCGCATTGCCCGCGGTGGCCGGGTTCATCGCGGCGCTGAAGTCGATCGAGAAGCCGGTGAGGACCTGCTTGCCGACCGGCTTGTGCTTCTTGTTCAGCTTGCGAGTGAAGAGGGCCTGTTCGCCGGTGATCGTGGGGGGCGGGGGTGGTGGGTTGTTGACGGTGGTCGTGGCCTGCGCGGCCGCTGGCGCGGGCTGGACGAGGCCGAGCGGATCGGTTGCAACGCTGTAGAACGTGTAGGTGTGGCCTGGGTTGCCGGTGAATGCGGCCGAGGTCGTCGTCGTCGCCGATTGCCAGATCGTGTAGGGGCCGCCGTCGTCGGAGACGTAGACGTTGTAGCCGGCGATCCCCGGGCCGGCGCCGTCGGAGCCCGACCAGCTTACCGTGAAGGTCGTCCCCGAAGTGGCCGGCAGCGGGGCCACGCTGCTACTCGGCGTGGTAACGTCGATCGTGTTGACCACCACGGCTGTATTGATCGGCGCGTTGGTGTCGAAGACAACCGACGCTTGCTGATTGATCGCCGTTCCCGTCGCCAGGCCCGATCGGGGATCAATTGTGTATTGAACGTAGCCCTCACCGATGCCGTTGTTATCGTCCGGCGGCAGGAAGCCGTCGAAGACCCCGGTCGGCGCCTGGCCCGTGAGCGGGTCGAGCGAGGTGAACGTGACGGTCAACAGGCCGGTTTGAGCGTTGAAATTCAGGGCGACCAGCACGTTCAGCGGCGTTCCGTCAACATTCTGATACGACACCGTCGTCTGGTAATCGGTTAGCCCAGGGGGGACATTGACATGGATCGAGCCGAAGGCGAATGAGCCGAGCTGGAATGTGGACCAGTCGAGGTTGGCGCTGAGCTGCTCGGTCACAGTGACATCCTGCGCGGCGACGCTGCCGTCGTTTTCGAAGGCGACAGTGTACGGCCAGGGACCGATCGGCTGGAGGAAGCCCTGTGTTCCGTAGCCCAAGGGGCCGATCAGCGCGTTGGGGTCATGGGGCGCATGGTTGGGAATCGGGATGGTACCCATCGGTGTCGACGGCAATCGAGGCGGCTTGGGCGGGGTGCAATCCGGCAATTGCAAGGTATAGTTGCTCAGGTAGTAATACAGTGACCCCGGCGACCAGACGTACGAGGGGATGTCGTACCCGCCGGCCTGCAGGACCGAAGTTACACCTTCAGCGCAATTATTTGTGAAGTAATTGAAAGCCGAGTTTTTGAGCGAGTTGATCTCACTGGTCATCCCCGCGGCCACGTTGTCCGGCACGGAGAAGGAAAAGGTGGTGGCCGGCCACATGTGCTGACGCGAGCTCACATCTTCGCCAAAGCTTTTTGGATAGTTCGCCGGGCTCCCTGGATACTTCGATAGATAATTTCCGTCGACGTCGATGGTCGCGTGCATCCCAGCGTCACCAATTCCCCAGCCCCAGAGGAAAATGGTCACGTTCTTGCAATCGGATTTGGATAGGCCGAGGGGATCGCTAAAGGCGATCGGGTCATTCGCGGCGTATTCCCGAATGTTAGTCCCTCCAGCGATTCCCAGGGGATCGTTGCTCAAGAACTGCTGCGTCGCCGGCGTGTAGACCCGCGCCCGCATGGAGAACAGGTTCGTGCCGATTTGCATGACGCCAAACTGGCCGGCGAATGTGAACGGGTTGGGCAGAGCGGCCGACACCGTCGTGGTCTCACCGAACGGCAGGTAACTGTACTGGTTGACATAACTACCGCTCGAGCCGGTGAGACCAACGGTGTTGCCGCTGACATCGAAATCGTAATAACCGGTGCCACTGGGGCCAGTCTGGTTCACCAGACCGAGGCCGTAGGTGTAATCGGCGATGAGCGAGCCGCTGCCGTTGTACGATGCCACGACATTGCCGCCACCCGCGGGATCGACGAGATCACTCGTCTGCGTGCCACCGACGTTCTCGCCGACGAGAAAGCCGAGCGGGCTGTACTGGAACGATGTCACGGTGCCGTCCGGGCTAGTGATCGATTTAAGCTGGTTCAGATCGTTGAAGCCGTAGGTCGTCGTGCCGCCCGAATCGGTGACGCTGGCCAGGTTGCCATTGGCATCGTAGGTGTAAGTCGCCGAGCCGGCCTGGGTGATCTCGTTGTCGTCGTTGCTGGAATAACTGGTCGTCGCGCCGCTGTCGTCGACCGCGGTCAGGTCGCCGGCCGCGTTGTAGACGTAGGTGATGGTCGCGCCTCCCGGGAGATCCACCTGGATCAACTGGCCGGTAGCATCGTAGCCGTACGAGGTCTTGCCCCCGGCGGCGTCGGTCATCGAAGTCACTTCGTCGAGCACGTTATACGTATAGATGAACGAGGAATTCACGGTCTTGCCACCCGGCGCGTAGTTCACTTCGCTGGTGAGATCGCCGTCCGCATCGTATGCATAGGTCGTGGACGTACCGTTGCCATTGAGCTTATTCACCAGCTCGTTCAGATTGTTGTAGGAATACCGGACAATCAAGTTGCCTGAGCCGTCGGTGAGCTCGGAGAGCTGCCCTAGCACATTGTAGGTGTAATTCACCGTGAAGCCGTCCTGATCGACGCTCTGAGCGCGCTGGCCCGCGGCGTTATAGCTGAACTTGAGATTCAGCAAGTTCGGATAGGTGATCGAGGCCAGCTCGCTGCCGATGTCTTGCCCCTGGGCGTCGGTGTTATAGGTGACTGTCGTGGTGCCGGTGAGCGTGCCCGTGGCATCGAAGGTTTCGGCAGTCAGCATGTTGCCCTGGGCGTCGTAGGTGAAGGACTCGCCCGTCCCGTCGGAGAACGACTCCTCGGTGACCAGCCCCTGGGCATTGTACAGGTAGTTGACCGGATCGCCGTCCTGCTCGATCGTCTCGGTCATGTTGCCGAGCGGGTCGTAGCTGAACGACTGCTGGGTGCCGTCGGGAAAGGTGATCGAAAGGAGGTTGCCGGCGGCATCAGCTTTGTACTGGGTCGTGCTGTTATCGGCGTCAGTGATCGAAGTGAGGTTGCTCAGCGCGCCATAGGTCATTTGCACCGTCTGGCCGAGCGGATTGACGGTCTCGGTCAGGTTGCGGTTGCTATCGTAGCTGTACTGGTAGATATCGCCGGCCGCGTTGGAGTAGCTGACGAGGTTGCCGTTGTTGTCGTAAGAGAAGGTCGAGAGGCCGCCCGAGGGACCTTCCTCGCGGGCAGGCAGGCCGAGCGAGTCAAACCAGATCGTGGTCTGATCGCCGGCGGCGTCAGCGGCCGTGACCTCGGCCCCGTCGCCGTATGTGTAGGTGATCGGGTCGGCGCCTCCGTTCTGGCTCACTACGCTGAGACGGCCCTGGGCATCGTAAGTGAAATCCTGCTGCGAGCCGTCGGGATTGGTGATCGAGAGCAGGGCGTTGGCGGTCTCCGGATTGCTGTCGGTGCCGTAGGTGTAGGAGGTCGTGAAGTTGCCCGGGGCCGTCACCGAGATCAGATGGCCGGCCGAATCATAGCTGTAAGACCAGGTATCCCCCGTGCCATTGGCGACCTGCGACGCGAAGCCTTGCGCGTTGTAGGTCAGCGTCAACTGCTCGGTTGGCTCGGAAGGATCCGAGGGATTGGAATAGGTCAGGCTGATGAGCTGATTCTGAGAATTGTAGCCCAGCGTAATCCGGTTGCCGTTGGTGTCTTGCTCGTAATCAAGCTGGTCGTTGGGAAGGAAGACGTACTGTGCGCCGGAGGTGGCCGTGAAGGTGTAAACGCCGCCGGACTGGGTCAGTGAGCCATACGCGCCGTCGGTGTCGAGGTAGTCGCCGTTAGCCTGCTCGACGAAATAGCCGGCGGAAGCTCCCGACGTGATCGTGACGTTGCCGGAGTCGTCCGTGCTCAAGGAGGTCTGCCAGCCAGACACCCAACCAAGGCCGAACATTCCGGTCTGGTCGCGGCCGTTGAGGGTCGCCATAAACGTCCGGTCGACGGCCAGCGGCAGGCTGCCCGGCGTGGGCAGAGAGGCATCGATGGCCGAGCTCAGGCTGGGAGCCGGAAACACGGCGTCGGCCTGCGCGGCGAGGAACGCCCAGAGGTTGTTGACGTCGCCAACCTGGGCCGTCGTCTCACCGAGGTTGCCGAGGTAGGTGGCGGCCTGCGCCAGCGCGGCATTGTAAGAGTCGGTCGTCGTGCCGACGATCGCCATCAGATTGCTCCAAATGGCGTTCCAGGCCGTGGTGGAAACGTCATTGGGCTGGAGCGATGACTTCTGGGATGACCAGTCGATCGGCTGGCCGGCTTCGATCTGGTCCACCTGGATGGGGATCGTGTCGTTATCAATGGGGTCGTTGGAGAGGATGGTCAGGCTGAGCTGGCCGCTCTGGCCGGGCCGTAATATGCCTCCGGGGCCGCTCGGCGCCACTGCCAGCACAGCAGCCAGTGGCGAGAAGTAGTTGGGATCATCCGGCGTACTTAATAAGACATTTGCATTCGTGGACGCGATCGACAGGAGCGGAGCCACGATGTCGTTGCTGGATGTGTTGATGTAGGAGATGACGATCGTACCGGTCTGCCCCGGGCGCACGAACTGGGGCGCATTCACACTGATGCTCAGCGTTCCCACGGCAGCCGCAATGACGTGGAACGACGTCGTCGCCCTAAGCGCCTGGCTCCCCTGCTCTACGCTCAGGGTGTAATTGCCGACGGACGCACCGTCCAGGTCGAAGGTGGCAAAAATCTGGCTCGCGCTGACGAAGTCGATCGACGAGGCGGCGATCGATTTCGAGCCCAGGGTCAACGTGGCGGTATCCAAGGGCGCCAGGTTGGTGCCGTCGATCGCGACGGTGACATTACCGGCATTACCGCCCGAGGTGGTCGAGAGGGACGAGATGGTCGGGGCACTCCCCTGGGTGACGGTCAGCGTGTAGCCGGCCGTGGCCGCCGCGCCGGAGATGCTCTCGACCAGGATGTTGTAGGTCCCCGCCGTCAAGACTTGCGGCACCACGGCCGTCTGGCCCGGCTGATTGGGGACGGCCGAGGAGTCCTGATAGTTGTATGGCGTCGGCACAGTCCCCTGGCTGACATACACCGCTAGCGAACCGGAGGCGGCCGCGCTCGCGGCCGAAACCACGAGCGAACCGCCCGCCGGCACGGTCACCTGGTAGTCGTTCTCTTGGTCGGCTTCCGTGAACGAGCCGGTGACGGCCTTGCCGAGTGTCAGGGATGGCAGGCTGACCGCGAGCTGTCCGCTCGCGGCCAGGGTGTTGTTCGCGCGGTCGGGGTCGGCGATCTGGTAGAGGCTGTCGGCCTCCACGATGACGTAGTAAGATCCCGGCGCCAACGCTGGTACGGGCGCGGTCAGGCTGCCGGTGTAAGTGGCGCCGGCGCCCAGGCCGCCCGTATGCACCACCGTGCCCAGGAGGATGGAGCTGCCGGTGATCGTTGCGGTGGGTGAAAGATAAACGCTGTCCTGCCAGTTTCCGGCGGCGGCCGTGGTAGCCACGTCCTTCACATCCCAGCTTACCGCGATCGATTGGCCGACGGCTGCCGTGGACGGAGTATTCACGCTGGTGATAGCCAGGTCCGCGCCGACGGCGGCCGAGTCCAGGTCGAGCGCCGTGGCCGTCTGGGTCGCGGTCATTCCGGAAGACAGGCCCGCGACCGTGGCGAAGCTGCCGGTCGCACTCGCGAACGCCAGCACCGGATAATCGTCGCCGAACGTCGGGGTGAAGCCGTTCACAAAGGCAACGTTCAGGTCCCCGCCCAGCGCGGCCGAGCCGGTGACGGCGACCTGCCCGTACTCGCCGCTTGAGGGCGTGCCACCGATTTGCAGCGCGAGCGATCCGGCCGAGGTCTGGGCGAAACCGCCGCCGACATCGAGCGCACTGCCAGCGCCCAAGGTCAGGCTGCCACTGTTGCTGAACGCGCCATCGGTTGACAACGCGGCCCCGCCGGTGAGGCCCAGGCCGCCGCTGTTCGACGTCAGGCTGTCCAGACCGGCGATCGTGGCGCCGGCTCCGCCCAGGGCGATGGTCGCGGCATTGCTGGTGATGCTCGTGCCGTCGGGGAATTCGAGCGTGGCGCCGTCGAGTACGTTCCAGGTGCCGCCGGTCAGGCCGCCGCTCGATAGCTGGGCAAACGAGGCCGGCTCGAGGTCCAGCGTACCCGAGTCCGCCTCGATGGTGCCGGTGTTGGTGAGGAGGCCGTCGATCGTGAGCGTCGACGTGCCGCTGCCCGCCGTCTTGCGAATGGTGCCGGCGTTCACGACGGCCAGCAGGTCGTCCAAGCTGTCGATGCCCGAATCGGATTCAATCAGGTAGGACGCCCCCGCATCGTTCTCCAGGGTGGTGAAGGAGACCTGTTTGGTTTGCAGGTCGAGGTTGCCGCTGCCGGTCTGGATTATGGTCCCTTCGTTGTAGAGCGTGCCATCCGTGAGTGCCTTGTCGTTGGAACCGGCGAGGTTGATGGTCCCCAGGTTGGTCACGTTGCCCAGCGAGGCGAAAAAGACGCCCCCGGTCCACTGGAACATGGTGCCGGAAAAGTTCAGCGTCAAGCCCGCGCCGGTCGGGCCGTCACCCGAACCGATAGCGGGAAAGATCTCGCCTCCGCTAAACTGCACCGTTCCGCTCCCGGAGCCGGTGAGCGTTCCGCCGTAGCTTCCGAAATTGTTCATGTTTAGGTCCGTCAGGTCGACCACGGCTCCCTGGCCGACGTTGAAGGTGAACCCGCCGGTGTAGGTGCCGCTCTGAATGTCGACGGTCGCGTCGGCACCGACGTTGAAGGTCGTGCCGCCCGAGAACGTGCCGGACGGATTCAGGTAAAGGGTCATCCCCTGGGGGAACTGGGGCACGTTGAACGTGACGCCTGTCCCCGAGGCCGGCAGTGGGTCCAGGATGCCGCTGCCGATCTGGATCGAAGAACCGGCTCCGGTCACCGAGACGCTGCTGCCCGTCGCTGTGAAGGCGGAGGGCGCCGGCAGGATCAGCGTGCTGCCGCCGCTGACATCGATCGTGACGCCGTCGGCGCTGGTGAGGCCGGGCAGGGTGAGCGTGCCGGCGGTGAGATTCAGCGTGCCGGTCACGGTCGTGAGTTCGGGAAGGTTCACTGCGGCTTGATTGGTGGCGCTGACGCTGACGTCCGGAGAGGCCAGGGTGGCCAGGGCCGACAGGTCGATCTCGCTGCCGGCGCCGGCGGCGACGATCTGCAGATCCTGGTTGGTCGAGGTGACCGACGATAAAGCCGGCAGGAGCAACTGGCCCCCGTTGCTCGCCTTCAAATAGAGTAAGTTTTGCCAGCTTCCCAGGCTGGTCAAAGCCGGCAGGCTCAAGGTAGCCCCGCTGCCGGTGGCCTGCAAGATCAACGGCTGGCCGCCGCTGGGGATGCTGACGCTGGTCACACCGGAGAGCGTGGTCGTGCCCCCGGTGACGTCGATGCTGGTGTCGGTCAGCGTGGTCCACTGGCTCACCGCCATCGTGCCGCTGCCGTCGAGCGTCACCGTCTCGTTGGTCAAGCTGGTGAGCTTGGGGTCGAGGACCGTGGCCTGATCGGTGATGCTGAGGTAGCCCGGGGACCCGGGGGCCAGGGTGGTCAGGGCCGACAGGTCGATCTCGGTGCCGGCGCCGGCGGCGACGATCTGCAGATACTGGTTGGTCGAGGTGACCGACGATAAGGCTGAGAGGAGCAACCGGCCCCCGTTGCTCGGCTCGAGATAGAGCGTGCCTTGCAAGCTGCCCAGGCTGGTCAAATTCGGCAGGCTCAAGGTAGCCCCGCTGGCGGTGGCCTGCAAAACCGCCTGTTCGCCGCTGGCGACGCTGACTTCGGTCACTCCGGAGAGCGTGGTCGTGCCCCCGGTGACGTCGATGCTGGTGTTGGTCAGTGTGGTCCACTGGCTCACGGCCATCGTGCCGGTGCCGTCGAGCGTCACCGTATCGCTGGTCAGGCTGGTGAGCTTGGGGTCGAGGACCGTGGCCTGATCGGTGACGCTGAATACGCCCGAGAAGCCGGGCGCCAGGGTGGTCAGGTCCGACAGGTCGATCTTGCTGCTCGCGCCGTCGGCGAGGATCTGGATGTCCTGGCTGGGCGCGGCGACCGACTCGAGCGCCGGCAGGAGCAACTGGCCCCCTTGGTTGGCCTCGAGATAGAGATAGCTCGTCAGTTGGCCCAGGCCGGTCAGGGCCGGCAGGTTTAACGTGGACCCGGTACCAATCGCCTCGAAAATGCCGTAACCCGAGCCCGGGGGCATGGTGGCGGTGGTCAATTGCGGCAGGCTGAACGTCGCCCCGGCTTCGGCCTCGAGGATCGCGCCTGCGACCGTCGTCGTCCCCGTGACGGTCAGCGAGACGCCCGAGCCGCCCGCCGTCAGCGAGCCGCCGGTCATGGTCAATCCGCCGCTCAAGGTGGAATTCGCGGCCACGGACAGCGAGCCGCCGCTGATCGAAATCGGATCAGTGCTGCTGATCGAGTTGACCGACTGCGTCCCCGAGGCGATCGCGATCGTGGGATTGCCGGTCTTGCTGATCGTGACGTTGTCGCTCGGCCCCGGCACAGCGTCATCCGACCAGTTGCTGGCATCCGTCCAGGTTGTCCCATCGCCTTGGCCCGACCAGGACACATTCGAGAGGAGCGTCCGGGGCTCCAAGCTATCGAGCGTCAAGTGGACCGCTCGCTGACGCGGCCGGCCGGTCCGTGGAACTCCGCGACGAGCTGCCTCATGAAGTGCGCGCACCATGATCCTCGCTCCCCGGGACGAAAACCCTTGCACTTGCGGCCTCGACATCACCGCCGCGGAGACGCTCGGCCCGCCCTGCCGAACCCTCCGCCCCTCGTCGCGTCGTCAGCCATACAGGAGACGGCATCGTGACGGCCCAGACGGACACATTATTTCCAAGGTTGTGTTCTCCGAGGCCGTGCGACATAATCGTTTGCTGGTCATCACGCAGTCAGGCATGTTCAGGCCGAGCCATGAGCGAGCCGACGGGATTTCCGGAGTTGATCCGTCTGGCCCGGTGCGGCGACGAGGACGCGGCGGCCCGTCTGACACGCGAGTTCGAGCCGTTCATCCGGCGGTTCGTGCGGTTCCGGATGCGCAGTCGGCCGGACCGCCAGCGGCTGAGGCCGGAACTGGACTCGGCGGATATCTGCCAGTCGATCTTCAAAAGCCTGTTCGTGGGCCTGCGGGGTGGGCGGTTCGAGCTGAATCAGCCCGAGCAGTTGCAGAAGCTGCTCAGTGCGATGGTGCGGCTCAAGGTGGCGAACCGGGCGCGCCGGCTGAGCGTGACCCTGCGTGAGGTGCTGGATTTGGACGCGCCGAGCGACCGGGTGGACTCGGGGTCCGGTCCCGAGAAGGCCGTGGATGACAAGGATCTCCTGGATACGATCCTCAAGCAATTCGCGCCGGATGAGCTGGACCTGCTGGTTCGCCGGCTGGACGATCAGCCGTGGCCGGCGATTGCCGAGGCGGCCGGCGGCACGGCCGAGGCCCTGCGGAAGAAGCTGGCGCGGGCACTGGAGCGCGTCCGGGACCAGCCGGCGCTGCACGACTTATTCACGGGCTGAGACGTCGCGAGGGGATGGGATTTATTCCATGGGCGGAAATGATTCTCGTGCGGACGCCCAGACGCTTCTCGACTCGGTCCTCGAGGAGCAGGAAACGCGCTGGCTGCGCGGTGAACGTCCGACGGTCGAGGACTACCTGGCCGGCAACCCGGCACTCCGGGAGGATGCCGAGGCGGTGGTCGACCTGATCTACCAGGAGTACCTGATCCGGCGGCGGTTGGGCGAACCGGTGGAGGACGAGGAATACGTCCGCCGGTTCCCGGCGTGGTCCGAAGCGCTGATCCGGCAATTCGCCCTGGACGAGGCCATGCGGCCGGCGCAGCCTCGGACCGTGCTCGAGCCCGACGGCGTGTCGAAGGGGGAAGTCCAAGCCCGGGCGGCCCGTGAGGGCGAGCAATCGACGCCACTGCCCGACCTCGACGGCTATGAGATGATCGATGAGCTGGGCCGGGGCGGGATGGGGATCGTCTACAAGGCGCGCGACCGGCGGCTCGGCCGGATCGTGGCGATCAAGCGGATCGCCGAGTCGGCCTACGCCCAGCCGGCCCAGCTCCAGCGGTTCCTGGCCGAAGCCGAGCTCGTCGCCCGGCTGAGGCATGCGAACATTGTCGCGATCCACGCGATCGGCCAGCAAGGCGGGCGTCCGTTCCTCTCGCTGGAATTCGCCGAGGGGGGTAACCTGGCGCAGCGGCTGGCCCGGGGGCCCATCAGCGGCCGTCAGGCCGCCGAGCTGGTCGAGGCGCTGGCGTGCGCCGTCGGCGCCGCCCATCTGGCCGGGATCATCCATCGCGACCTCAAGCCCAGCAACGTCCTGCTGACGGCCGACGACATCCCCAAGATCAGCGATTTCGGCCTGGCCAAGCTCCTTGACGACGAATCCGTGCGGACCCTCTCCGGCGAGGTACTGGGCACGCCCAGCTACATGGCACCCGAGCAGGCCGAGGGACGTTCGCGCGCCGTCGGCCCGGCCGCCGACATCTACGCGCTGGGGGCGATCCTCTACCAGGCGCTCGTGGGCCGGCCGCCGTTTCTGGGTGGCTCGGCAATCGAGACGCTGAAACTCGTCGCCACCACCGAAGTCGTGCCGCCGCGGCGGCAGCGGCCGGAAGTCCCGCGCGACCTGGAGACGATCTGCCTGAAATGCCTGGAGAAGGAGCCGGGCCGGCGCTACGCCGGCGCCGCGGCGCTCGCCGACGACTTGCGGCGATTCCTGGACGGCCGGCCGATCGCCGCGCGGCCGGTCGGCGCAGCCGGCCGCCTCGGGCGATGGGCCCGGCGTAATCCCACGCTGGCCGGGACCACGGCCGCGCTGGTGCTGGCCTTCGCCCTGGGCACCCCGACGCTGCTCGGCCTCTGGCTCCGCGCCCGTGCCGATCATGCCCGCGCCGAGACCGAGCGCGACCGTGCCGAACGCTCCCGCGACCGGGCCATCAGCGCCGTCGGTCTCTTGCTCCGGAACGACAATGGGATCATGCTCTCGGAAGAGTTGCAGCCTTATCGCAAGGCGCTGATTGATGCGGGGATGAAAGAGTCGGTGGGCCTGGTTCAGGACCTTGAGGGGGACCCCCGCGCCGAGGTCCAGCTTTTCGAAGCCTACATTGCCCTGGCGAAGCTCCAGCACGACGGCGGCGACCCTGCCGCGGCGGTCAGTACCATCGGCAAGGCGGTCGCCCTGGCCGAGAGCCTGCTCGCGCGCGACCCTTCCGGCGCCCGCGCCCGTCAGAACCTGGCGGCGTCCCTCCAGGTCGCCTCGGTCGTGCTGACGGACGAATCCGCACGCCGCGAATCCGCGCGGCGATCCGACCAGGTCCTGCGGTCGATCCCGACGTGGGACGCCGGCGCACCCGATTACCGGTCAACCTTGACGGCGATGAATCATTACAACGCCGGCGGTGCACATTTGGCGCGGGGCCGGCGGTCCGAAGCGCTTGCGGCCTTCCTCGCCGCGCGCGCCGCCTATGACCAGGCGATCACCCAGGGCGATCGTCGCCCCATGACCCTCGACTTCGCCGCGCGGAACCTGATGTACCTCTGCCGGATCCTCGGCCAGGAGCGCCTCGACGAGTCGCTGGGGTTTGGTCACCAGGCCGAGACGAGCTTCCAGGCGCTCGTCCGCGACCATCCCGATCAGTTCGAATATGCCTGGCAACTCTCGCTGGCGCAGGAAGAGCTCGGGCTCCAGCTCGGCTTCGCCGGGCGCTGGCGCGAAGCGGTCCCCTGGCGAGAAGCGGTCCGCCAGACGCTAAAGCAGATGGCCACACGGCACGGCAAGCTGGTCTCGCGGATGGCCCGGATCCAGGAGCGGATCGCCGCGGCGAACTCCAACCTGATCGAGGCATATCGGGCGCTAGACCTGGCGAAATACGCCGGAGCCGTCCGGCGACTGACCGCCGAGGCCCAGGAGATCTGCGACAAGCTGAGTCTGGTGGAGGCCCTACCGTGGAACCTCCGGATCGTCCGCGCTTTGACCCTGTACGGCCTTGCCGAATTTCAGGCGGAGGACGGCTTGCGGCCCGACCTCGAAGGTCTGTTCGAGGCGGAGCGCCTGTGGAAGGGGCTGCTCCAGCTTGCCCCGACTTACCCTCTGGCGCGTGCGAACCTCGCGATCGTCCGACGACGGATCGTCCAGGAGCTCTTGGACCGCGGCCGGCCCGACGATGCCGTCCCATGGGACCGCGGTTCACTCGAGACGGTCCGCGGCGACCCGGATCTGCTCTACGAGATCGCCCTCATCTACGCCCAGGAGGCGGGACGGGTGGGACAATACCCGACCAAGCTGGATGCCCGGCAGCTCCGCGAGCGCCGCCGGCGATTCGCGGCCGATGCCGTGGCGATGCTCCGCCAGGCGGTCGCCGGCGGCTTCCACGACGCTGCGCGCGTGAAGAGCGAGTCGCTATTCGACCCGATCCGTTCGGATCCCGACTTCCGAGCGACCGTGGCCGACCTGGGGTTCCCCGCCGATCCGTTCGCGCGCCCCTGACCCGATCGATCAGCCGATCGGCCTCCGTGGGTCCCCATCAACGGAAAAGCGAGGAGACCTGGAGCGGCGATCACCCACGCTGAAAAGCGCTATGCGTGTAGAACGCGACCGACAGCTTCTCATTCTTGAATTGCGCACGAGGCTTCCAGGTCTTCGGCTCAGCTTTCAGCCGTTTCCTAGCCATCCGACGGGCCGTTCGGCATCTCAAGCTGTCCACCGCCGGTTAAGCCTCGCGTTCGGATCACTCATCGGCCCGGGGCAATGCGCAGGCCCTCGGGCTTGTCCACGCGTTCAAATCGATACGCAACGCGGCATCTGGCCATGTGCTGGGGTCCCCTGCGGACAACGCCCCCAGCCGATGTCGGTCGAGCAGCAAGGCGAGCAAATCGTCATTGGCCTCCCGCCGAAACTCGTCTTCGAGAAGCGCGAAAGGCATCGCCAACCCCCGCATCGGCCTCGTCGTGAAGTCGATCAGTTTCTCCCACAAGGCCACCTTGGGCGTCGCTTTTTTCCCCTTCCAGTTCTCACCGCTTGCGCACTGGACCAGGTAGAGCGGGCGGCCACCCCAACCGTCGGGAAAGGGCAAATGACAAACCACATCTAATCCGCCGTCCTTGATCTGAGGTTCGGCCCAATGTTCGATGCCACCCTCTACCGCGCGTTCGCCCAAGTGTTCGGCTAAGTCGGCCACGCGTTCGCGAATGGACGCCGAGGCGACCTTCGACCAAGCCGTGGAATGGACCGCCATCCCTCGTCCCATTAGTGCGGCAAGAGTCAATCGCTCAAAGAGAATGCCCTGCGCGACGTAATCGGCGGGGACCGCTGCGTCGAGCGCATCTCGGTAACGGATTTGGAGCGCAAGCAGCAGGCAGAAGGAGTACGCCGGCGTGTCCGCCCATTCAAGAATTCGACTGATGCGCTGCCCGCTTACCGAATAAGGACAGTAGCTTCCAAGAATCTTCTGGCGCCGAGCCATCTCGGCCCATGCGATTTCGACCCGCTCCCTGGCGAAATCCTGACTCCGGTAGATCTCCTCTTCCATGAGAATATCTATCGCGTCACTTTGCGTGACTTTGTCGTCGTCAAATGTAATCGATCCTTCGAGCCATTCGATCAGGGCATCAAGTGAGACGTTATGCGCGTTTACCGAAAGCCTGAAACCTTCTTGGGGTAGCCGGAGCATCAATTCTTCTCCGCTTGCAGTTCAGCATCGATCGTCGGGAAGATGCTTAAAAGCTGCAACGCATCCTTGCCCAATCTTCGCACCGCCTGCTGCAAGCGTGGCGTGGCGTCGTTCTTGAACTGGTGAACGACGGCAAGAGCCTCCTCGACCTTATAGGCGGCCAGTTCCACCGTCTCGGCCACCTCCGATTGTGATACACCCGCGGCCCGCTTGGCGCTTTCCAACGTGGGGTGGGGGGTGCGTTCCAGATACGCAATCCCGTTGTCGCTTTCAAGCACCTTGGCGAAATCGTCCAAGTCCCGCGAATCGGCGAGAACGGGCGGCCGCTTGGGCGTTCCGAAGAGCCACCCGGTTAGCTTGACAAGCTGCTCAAGTCGCCCGCTTGGCACGGGCTTCGCTGCCGCCGTCGGATCAGCGTTCACGTCCAGCAGCAGATACTTCTGCACCCCCTGCGTCCGGACTGAGCGGTAGAGGACGCTGAACCGCTCCTCGACACGAGTCACGTCGATCGCGTCCGTTTCTTCCTCCATTTGCAGCAGTAGTTTGTAGGCCACGTAGTGCTGGCGAACCGTCGGGGCCTTGCTGCCGATGCGCCGCCGAACTTGCTCGAAATCGAGCCCCTCGTCCTCGATCAAGTGGGCAATGAACTGGGCCTTTTCCGCAGGCCTCCACTCTTTGATCCCGGTGACATGCCGGAACCCGAGGTATCCCTGGATGGACCGCCGATTCTGCATCTCGATATACGGGGCCTGGGTGAGCTGATCGAGTTGCTCGGCTGTCGCTGCGTTTACGTAATCTATCCACTTCGAGGACTTTTCCGGGCCAACCCGAGCTGCGTTCGGTATAAACCGGTTGGGAACAGGTGGGTCTCTCCACTTCGAGGACTTTTCCGGGCCAACCCGAGCCCGCTGTAGCAGCTTAAGTGCCGCGAGCCTTCTATTTCCTTCGACGACGATGAGGACAGGTGTCGTGGTATTCGGGAGCCTTTCCCGGACGACGATGAGCGCCTCTTGTGGCCAAAACCCGTTCTCCAGAAAGGACACTGCGAGTTCGTCGAGTGACCAATCCAGCATGAGCGCGAGCACGTCGTCCTGGCTCAGCCCTTTGTCGACCTCGTGCCTCCCGAGTCGAGGGTTGTTCGGATCGAGGTACAGATCATCGATGTTCGCAAGTTGGATCGGCGGCATCCCCGCCATGACCGCTCCTTTTCCCCGCTTTTGCGGGCCACTTAAGGTCTCACGCGAATCAGTTGGATTTTACCGGGGCAGGTTCCCTGGGCGACATATCAAGTTGAACCAGGGCCAATTCATTTGACGATCCAGGACGACCAAGCCCCAGTCTATCCTGAGAATGCGTATGGACGCAGAGACTTCCGACTCTCTACCTGTCATGGCGGTCCACATTGCCGCTCGATGCATCTCGGCCCGGCCGCGCCGCCCTGATGCGGGACATTTCCTCGTCAGCCTCGGCCTTGATCAGTAAGCCAACTTCGGCGAGCGTCCCGAATCGATCGCTGAAGAGCCCGACCGCATGTTCCGCGCGCTCGACGCGAAGATTGGCCAAGAGCCGCGTTGAGCATGCGGAATATCCGGTATTCGCGCGACTGCTCGCGAGACGCCACAGCCAGTGCTTCGGGGTCCGGATGTTCCATTGCTGCCCGGGCCGATTTCAGGAGAGAATCGATCAGCCCGGAGATGGTTTTCTTCGCCTCACCGCTCCGGCAAGTCGCGGCGGCGTGCAGCGCGATCGAATCGGCGTCGTCGACCCACAAGGTCCAGTGGTTCACGTCCTTGAAGAGCGAAAGGAACACGGCATCCTCAGACCGTCCCAGGTCGTATTGTTTCGCAAACTCTCCGTTCTCGTTGTTGATGGCGACTGCCAGCAATCCGCGGCTGGCCTGCTCCCAGCCCGGCCCCCGGACATAGGCCGGCGGTTGCGGCGTTTTCCGGCCCAGGAACGCACGGATCGGCTCTTCTTCGTCGAAGACGACGGTCCGGTCGTCGAGCAGGCACACGCAGGATCCCAGGAGCTGCTCGAAAGCCTCCTTGAACTGCCCCGAGACTTTGTAATAAACACGCCCAGCGTGGCGGGCTTCGACGAAGTCGCAGCGCCACTGACGGAGGAACGCCAGCCAGTCGAATGGCGCGCCCGTGCGGATCGTCAAACCGACGAACATGAAACTCTGGCTGTCCCCTGCGTCGGTCTTCCCGCGACCGATTCGGACGCCGCAGGTGACCCACTCGATTTCCTCGACTCTGAGTTTCAGAGAGCCCGGCTTGGACGTGGCGATCTTGTAATCCTTCGGGAATTCCGAGAAGTCGATACCGAAGATGGCGAAAACGGGCAAGATGAGGCTTGAATCCATCCTACGGAAGGTCGCCGTGGGGCGGAAGGCGATCAAGCCGGCCGCTCCTTCCTGGACGTAAGGCGGACAGTACGGTGTACCGGTCGCACTGCTCGTTGTCGCCCGAACCTTGGATGTCGCGGTGGCCGGCTCCTCGCCTTCGCCGCCCCGCGCGGGGCCGCGGAGCGTCATCACGCCGAGTGTCAGGCCGAGCAGTCTGAAGGTCATGACGAGGCGCCAGCCCCGCGATAACGGCCGATCCATCGTTCCCGTCCCATTCTGACGACGCAACATCGCGATCCTCCTTAGCAGGGTCCGTCGCGCCGGGAGGAACTCCCTCGCCGGCCAGCATAGGGTCCGTCCGTCTTGCTTGAGGGCCAGCCGCGAGAGCGCCACAAGGTAGCTCGCCCGCCCTCCTGCGAACCGAGCGCCCAGGGCGTCGGCCGCCTGCTCTTGCTGCAACTGAAGCCGCCCTGCCATCCAGCGCACCACCGGGTGAAAGTAATTCAGGGCGACCGCGAGCCGCGCCAGCAGGCCCACGGCGTAGTCGCCCCGAACGATGTGAGCCAGCTCGTGCGCGAGCACCGCGCGCCGCTCGGAGTCGCTCCACGACCGCCAGTCGTTCGGCACCAGCAGCACCGGCCGCCACCAGCCCGCTGTGGCCGGCGTGATGAGGTCGGCCGCCTCGCGGATTTCGATGGGCGAACGACAACGCATCGCCACGCGCAGCTCATCGAGCAAACCGATCAGTGCCGGGTCGTCAACCACTCGAGAGCTTCGTCGGCAGATCCGGACCGCCCAGAGCCCGGTGACCAGGCGGAGCAGGCCGAAACCTGTCCCGGCCAGCGCGGCGGCCGCCAGAAAGCTACTCCACGGCCGGCACCGCGCCGCCGGTTCAGCCGCTTCGCGCTCAAACCGGGTCCAGGCCAACCGCAGCCCGGCGAGCCCCCAGCCGTGCCGGACCAACGGGCGCGTACCATCAGGGGCGTTGCCGTGACCGATCGCTTCTGGTGACCCCTCGGGTGTATGCCCAAACGCCTGCGCCGGCGCCGAACTTGCGCCAGCCTCAGCGAGTACACTGCCCACGCGCCTGTTCCCAGTAAAGAGCGCCGAAACGCTCAGCAGCACAACCAGCCCAAGGCAAACCGCCGCGACCCATGCGCCCGAGGCCGGCCCTCGGCGCGTGGCCAGCGCGTGCAGCGCCAGACCGGGCAAGCCCAGAAGAACGACCTGAACGGCGAGCCACGCCACGGTGATGCCAAGCTCATTCATCGTCCCTCCTCCTTCAGGACCTGCCTGAGGACTTTCCGCTCCTCATCCGTCAGCGAGTGCTCTTCGACGAGCCGAGTCAGCAGTTGCGCCCGAGACCCCCGAAATACGCGATGGACCAGATCGCCAAGGAGCCGCCCGGAGACGTCCTCATACGAGCGAGCTGGCTGGTAGAGGAACGGCCGCTCCGAGTTGACTTGTCGCAAAAATCCCTTCTCGTGAAGCGCCCTCACGAGATTGGCAATGGTGGTATAGGTGCGGTCCAGCCCCGTCGCTTCGAGCCGGTCGCGCGTGAGGGCCGCCGTCGCCTCGCCCTGCGACCAGAACACATGCATGACCTCCAGCTCCCGTTCCGTCAGGTCCTTCGCCGGCGGTCGTCCCATACCGGGATCTCCTCTGGGCTGTCGAGTTTTGGTTTTTCAAATTTGGTTCACGAAATCTAGCGAAACGGCCGGAACTGTCAATGCCGGATTTGGGCGGCATGCCAAGGGGCGCTTACCGCTTTGGTCCTGGTCCTCGATTCTGCGTTCGGGTATCGTGTCCGGATGGCTCGTAACTCCATTTCCAGCGACTTCACGCGCAGGTTTGATGTGCTCATCGTTGGCGCAGGGGCGACCGGTGCGCTCGTGGCGCTGCGGATGGCGGCGCACGGGTTGACGGTTGCCGTGCTGGAAGCCGGGCCGCGATTCAGCGGGCACACGGCTTTGCAGAACGTGGAGGCTAACGCGGGCAAGATCATGTGGTCCGAGCCGCGCAACTTCGTCGGCTCGGACTTCGTGATTCCGAAAGCCGGAACGGGCGTGGGCGGCGGCACTTTGCCCTGGCTGGGCGTAGCGCCGCGATTCCTTCGCGACGATTTCCGCACGCTCTCCACCGAAGGCGTCGGTGCGGATTGGCCAATCGGTTACGACGATCTGCGGCCGCACTATGAGAAGGTCGAACGGGAGTTCGGCGTGGCGGGCGAGTGCGGGCCATTCGCGGCGGAACACTACGCCCTGCCAATGCCTCCGCATCGCATGAACTGGCACGCCCAGGTACTCTCGCGTGGCGCGCGAGAGCTCGGGGCCCATCCGTTCGCCCCGCCTATCGCCATCAATTCGGTCGAGCGCGACGGCCGCCCCGCTTGCATCTCCTGCGGCTGGTGCGGATCAGGTTGCCCGACCGAGGCGAAGGCGACCGCCGCCAATACTTTTCTGGCGAAAGCCGAGAAGCTTGGTGCACGCGTAATCAGTCAGGCGTTCGTTCATCGCGTGAACTTTGATAGCGCGAAGAATCGCGTTACCGGCGTGGAGTATCTCGACGCAGAGCCGCCGTGAGCATCGCATCAACGCACGTGTGGTGGTGCTGGCAGCTCATGCCATCGAAACGCCGCGGCTCCTGCTGCTTTCCGCGCAGCGCGGGTTCCCCGACGGCCTCGCCAATTCCAGCGGGCTGATCGGCAAGAATTTCATGAGCCATCCCACGTGGCAGGTCTTCGGTACCTTCGACGAGCCCATCAATGCCTTCAAGGGAATGCAGATGGGCCATGTCATGGTGCAGGATTACTACCGCCCCGACGCGCGGAATGGCTACGCTCGTGGCTTCATCCTACTCAGCTACATGATGACGCCCATCACCTTCGGCAACCTGAGCGGCCTGATGTTCGGCCAGGAGCTGAAGGACTTCTTGCACCAGTACAGCTACACCGCCGCCTGGTGGGCGCACGCCGAGGGCCTGCCCGACGAACGCAACGCGATCACCCTGGATCCTGAGCTGCGCAACGCGCGCGGTCTTCCTGCCGCACGTGTCACGTACCGATGGGGCGACAACGACGTGAAGCTCGCGGCCGCTGCCCGCGACAAGGCGGCCGAGATGATGTCGGCTTCGGGAGCGCGAAAGGTCCACATAGGCTTGAACTACGGCGCCCACGCGATGGGCTCGTGCCGCATGGGACACGACGCGAAGACATCCGTGGTCAACGAGTTCTGCCAGACGCACGACATCAGCAATCTCTTTATCTGCGACACGAGCGTGTTCGTGACGAGCGCGGGCTTGAACCCCACGCTCACAGCGATGGCCGTCGCCGACCGCGCGGCGGGGCACATCCTCGCGGAGGGCCGTTGACGGGACTCGGAAGCGACATGAGCGAACCATCGATCACCCTCGACGACATCGGCACGCTAGCAGCCCTGGCGGACGGCATCATCCCCGCCGACGATCGCGATGCCGGCGCGGCCATGGTCCACGCCGGCCCGACCATCGCCGAGCGCATGCGGCGGAGTCCATCGGCCCACGTCTACATCGAGGGCCTGCACGCGGCCCGCGCTCTCGCGCACGAAAGATTCGGTCGAGACGTCCGCACGCTGGATGCCGACGCAATCCGCGAGTTGCTCGAAGCAATCCGCGACCAGTCGCCCGGCTTCTTCCGCTTGTTGCGCCGACGTGTGCGCGCTCTATCTCAGCGATGCGAGCGTGTGGCATCGCATCGGCTTCCCCGGGCCGTCGTCGGCGAGCGGCGGCTACCCTGACTTCGATCAACCCCAGGGGCCAGCACTACGATGAACACCATCCCCGAATTGCTGCCGGCCGTCCGGACGTTCCTCGGCAAGCCGGCAAAGATGCTTATCGGCGGCCATTGGCGTGAGTGCAAAGGGGAACGACACGCCATTCGGCCTGGCCGCCGGCGTCTGGACGCGTGCCATCCGAAAGGCCCACCAGGCTGCCGCAGCGCTTGACGCCGGCACCGTCTGGGTGAATTGCTTTAACGCCTTCGACAACGCCTCTCCATGGGGCGGTTTCAAGCAGAGCGGCTGGGGCCGCGAGAAGGGCCCGTACGGCCTCGACCTCTTCACGCAGATCAAGTCGGTGATTATCAACTACACGTGACCCGGTGGCCGCCCATCTTGTATCCGGCGGAAGTGAGCCCGTCGCAGCGCTCAACTCGTGCTACTTGGTCTTCGCACCTTCAAAGTCTGCCGGGAGAGATTGACCCTCGTTCCAGATTTTTTTTATGGTTTCTTCCTGGGAATAGCCAACCGGGCAGGTTGGGCTCTTGGTGTTGGCAAAGTAGCTGCGCAGGGTTTCATTGGGACAGGTGATCATTCGGATTCCCGGCATTTCGAGGTGGCCGTTAGGGTCGGTTTGCTTGATCCAGTTGTGGGCATAGTGGAGCCACTGGTTTCGGTATTCCTCCGGTTGCTGCGCAAACCATGAAATCTCATCCCAGCCCCAGCAGAACATGGATTTGGGATCAGCCACATTCGGGTTCGGGCCCCGGCCAAAATTGTCAAACTCAACCAGGTAAGGCAAACTATCACACCGCCAGCCGCCCGGCGAAATGCAGCCCTTGCTTCTTTTGAATAGGGCATCAAGGTGGCCGACTTCCAGGATGGCCTCATGCGCCTTACCCGGGACCGCCTCGATGCGCATCGGAAACGAATTGAAATCCAGGAGACTGACCCCGTCCTTGACCATGCCACCGGAAGGCACGTGACCGTCCAGGAGCACCAGATGGCGGCGGGCGTGCAGGTTCGCATAAGTCCGCACTTTGGCCAGAAACTCCGAATAGATTTTCAGATCCTTATCGTCCGCGCCAATGAGTCCGACTTGGCCCAGGTGGAAGGCTTCACAGCCGATGTTGATGTAGGAGACCGCGAGGTAATAAAACCAGAGCCGGGTTTCAAGATTGTTGATAATCGGCACGCCGCCGCGACCGCCACCCCGGCCAGCCCGGCCTTCCCGTTTGATGATCGCAGCGCAGGAAAAAGTCCGATCCTCAACCGGCAGGCCAAAGTCTGCGAAAACCCAGGCGGGGATTTTCAGTTTATTCACATCGGTGCTGACCTGCTCAAAAAGGCAGCCCTGGAAAACGACCTCGGGATCGGCCAAATGAACCCGAGCCACCATTTGTTTGGCATATTCCAAAAAAGCGGGATCACCCAGTTTGGACTCCTGTCCCCAGCGGTAGATGGCCCGGCCGATAAATTTGGCGCCGAGGTTGTGGATCATGCGGACATCATCATCCCGATACGGAAACTTGTAGCCCTCCGGCTCGCCGGGCACCAGGAAATAGCCCATGGTGATGGCACGATCCAGATAGTGTTCCAGCGTCTGGCGCGAAATGGTGCCGTCGAAATAGAAGGGGCTGTTCTTCTCGAAGGTGCGTTGGGCGGATTCCGCTGCTTTGGTATCCCCGTTCGACGCTCGGCCTTTCTGCGGCGCTGCCTTGTCCGACGGGGCCGATTTCGATCCGACGCTCACAATGAAATCCACAACCGACTTCGGGTCTTTCGGCGAAAGCGGAAAATGCCCTTCGCTCGCCCTGACGATAACCGTGATCTTTCCGTCGAGCTCCTTGTAGCGTTTCTCGACGACGCGAGTCTGGCTGTCCAACCAGGGATCCAACGCGCCGCAGTCGTGCAGGACCGGCACGCCTGCTTTCGCGAGCGCCGCAAGGTTGTCAATCGGTTGCTCTTTGCCCGCCATGAGACTCTTCATGAGCGGATTCCGGGCATAAATGCAGGAGACCTTGCCCGGGTTTACAACCGCCCAAGCGTATGCTTCACCTGCCATCGCCCCGGTCCCTTTCAACACCGGCTTGTTCGAGAATCCATTATCAACAAGGATTTTATAGGCATCGTCCCACTGCTTCCGCGACATTCCCGATCCCGTTGGCGGGAGGGTCACAATGTGGTAGCCCTTCGCCAACAGCGCCTGCTCGACGGTCGCATTCCTCTCGATCGGATCCCCGGTGAACACCCAGGGTTTTCCCGGCGCCACGGTCTTGGGCACGATAATCGACATGCCGCCCGTCCTGAAGGTGCCGGAAGTGCCTCCGTCGTAGCGGTCGTAACACTCCGTGAACCCTGGCCCCCGGGCCGTGGCATAGACGTCCTCTTCCTTCAAATAGATGAAGGAAGGCTCGAGGCTGTAGTAATACCCCTTCGCGAACTTCTCATCCGCGAAAGCGGGCCGGTTGGCCGTGGACGGCGTCATATGCTGCTCGATCCAGTCGGCAATCGGCTTGGCGTTTCGCAAGCTATGCGGGTGATGGGCGTGGCCTTCCTTGACGATCACCGTGATCAAGCCGCCCAGCTGATGGTAAATGTCCTCGACGACCCGAGTGTGCCGCTGCAACAAGAAATCCTCAGTGCCGCAAATGTGCAGCAGAGGCACGTCATGCTTGGCGAGCGCCGAAATCTTGGCGAAGTCCTCGTCGTACAACGCGGGATTATCGGCATAGATGCACGCAACCTTATCGGGATTAACTACGCCCCAGTTGAACTCATTCACCCCGCCTTTGCTCATCCCGATGAAAGCGGCCTCTTTCGCTAGCCCATGCTTCTCCGTCAGGAACTTGTACCACGCGTCCCATGCCTTGCCCTGCCTGCCGGCGTCGGGTGCAACAAACGCGATATGGAACCCGCGCTTGAGCAGCTCGACTTCGGCCTGCGGCTCGTGGTCCCAGTAACAGCCTCGCCAGGACCACGGGTTGCCGGAGGCCACGCGCTTCGGAACAACAACGATGCACCGCCGGAGGCCCTTCGCGGGAGCTTTGACTCCGTACCGTTCGTCCTCGTCCCTCTTATAGGGTTTGATAGCCAGGCTCTCCTCCTCCATCACGAAATCGTAGCGATCGAATCCGTCGTGCCACGTGGTCTTCTCGCCATCGAAGGGCACGTACGCAACGGCACGTCCCGGAGTTGTCGAGCCTTTTTCCTGTCCAGAAGTCTCCTCCTTCCGCGATCCGCTTGCCGACGGGGCCGACTTTAACCCAACGCTGTTCACGGTGACGACGGAGTAGATGTGCTTTTCATCGGACTTGGCCGACGTATCGAGGTAGCGCATTTCGGGCATTGGCTGATCCGGAGTGTCGTGATACGTCATGCTCTGGAACAACGGGCGTCCGAACTTGCCAACGGGTTTTTCGGGAACGTTCGCCAGTTCTTGACCGTCGCGCAGCACGACGAAACCGCGGATGCCACTCTCGAAATCGGCCAGGCGGCATCCATGTGATCTCCATCCCCCGGTTGCCCTTGGGTGTTGCTTTCACGTGAAAAGGAGCCGGCGGCGGAGTGGTATCGCTCGATGAGCCGGTTTTCACGTATTCCGCCCACGCTTTCGCCACGGCTTCGTTCGGCAACCAGACAGCGTCCTTGGGATCGCCTTGGAATTCCGCGGCCGGTCGAGGTTCGTCGCCCAGGAGAGGAGCGAACCATGCCTTGCTCATGTCGACGGGCTTGAGAGTTTGGTCCGTTGCATCTTTCTCCGGCAATCGCATCGCCAGGCAGGCATCGAGGAACGGGATGGCCAGATAACGGCTGTCGCCACACTCATGTCCGGTGCGCGGATCGGCGCAAAGCCGATGGGGGCGCCCTTGGCCCGATATTCATGAAAAGTCGCCAGATTCCCCAGCCACGGGCCTTTCATGTTCTGCTCGGGCGTGTTCTTCTCCCGGGCAACTTGCTTTTCCCTCACGCCGGGATTGCACATCATCGGAATCCCGTAGACAGCGCTCGGTACTGTCTGCCGCGTAAACTCGGGATGACTGAGAAACATGACCGCGGAACCCGAGCGCATCCAAACCGCGACGACGCGGTCCGGGTGGAGGGCACACATCACATCCGACCAGATACCGCCGCCGGAATGTCCCCACAAAACCCACGGGACGGTCTCCAATTCCAGGTGGCCCGACCTGGACGCGAGTTCGCCGAGCGCCTTGAGGAAGGTCTTCTCCGAGCCCCTCCGCGGATCGAACCAGAGTTCCGAACCCCCAGGGGAGAGATCGTTTTTCTCGTGGAGCACGTGGTAACTGGGGCCGAGCAAAGCGCAATCCCATTTCTTCGCCAGTGCCTGCCAGTGCAAATCATAGGCAGCGGTCGATCCTTCAATCGATGCCGTGGTGCCGGCTCCGTGCTGGTGGACGATGAGACCGCGGAGGCGAGGAGCTCCATCGGGAATCCAAAGGGTATATGTGACGGCGATTTGTAATTCGCCCGCGACGCTGGATGCGGGATAGTCCACCGTCAGGTATTGTCCGGCACCTCGAGTTGTTCCAGCGAGGCCAAGCACGCAAGCGGCGATGCACGCAAAGGTGACGCGGTTTGTTCGTGTCATGGTTCACCTCGCCGTGGAGAGGAGCACTCTGGATTGAAAGAGAAACGCGCCGAGCTTATGTTCTCAGCCCGAAGTGGAAACGAAGGCGACCATCTGTTAGCGGAAAGGTCAATTCGCGCGCATTCGTTCGCCGACTTTCCATTCGGACGTCTCCTATACTTTACCGAAAGTGCGCGCGAAACTCGACGACGCTCAGCCGGCAACTGACGACCGCGATGTTGGCGTTGCCGGACGTCCGCCGTGTGCGCGGTGGGTCCATTTCGCCGTATGCAAATCCGCGGCAAGGCTGCCGCGGTGTCTGCCGGCACCATCGGCGGGTGATCGGCAGAGCATCCGGGCTGAGAAGACGCTGGCCTTCGGCTATTGGCAGATGTAGACTCATCCTCAGTAAGCTCATCCGCGCTTGCAGAGCGCGTTCACCCGCAAAGGCCGTACAGGAGGGGAACATGACGAGCGAAAGTAAATGCCCGGTGATGAATGGGGCTCACCGGCACACCGCGGCTGGGGTCCTGTCGAATCGTGACTGGTGGCCGGACCAGTTGAACTTGCAGATTCTCCACCAGAACTCTCCCCTGTCCAATCCCTTGGGCAAGGAGTTCAACTACGCTGCCGAGTTCAAGAAACTCGACCTCGATGCCCTGAAGAAGGACATCGAGACGGTGATGACAACGTCGCAGGACTGGTGGCCCGCCGATTACGGGCATTACGGACCGCTCTTCATTCGGATGGCGTGGCACGCCGCCGGCACCTACCGCATCGCCGACGGCCGCGGCGGCGCCGGCTCTGCCACGCAGCGCTCGCGCCCCTCAATAGCTGGCCCGACAATGTCAGCCTCGACAAGGCCCGAAGGTTGCTCTGGCCGATCAAGCAGAAGTACGGCCGGAAGCTCTCGTGGGCCGACCTGATGGTCTTCACCGGGAACTGTGCCCTGGAGTCGATGGGGCTTCAGACGTTCGGCTTCGCCGGCGGGCGCGAGGACGCCTGGGAGCCGCCCACGGACATCTACTGGGGGCGTGAGAGCACGTGGCTTGGGGACGAGCGCTACACCGGCGATCGCGTGCTCGAAAATCCTCTCGGCGCGGTGCAGATGGGCCTGATCTACGTGAATCCGGAAGGGCCCAACGGCAAACCCGATCCGGTCGCCGCGGCCAGGGACATCCGGGAAACGTTCGCCCGCATGGCCATGAATGATGAGGAGACCGTGGCGCTGATTGCCGGCGGACACACCTTCGGCAAAGCCCATGGTGCTGCCCTGTCGGCTCAGTACGTCGGTGCCGAACCCGAGGGTGCCGGCCTCGAGGAGCAAGGTCTCGGCTGGCGCAACTCGTTCGGCACGGGCAAAGGCGGCCACACGATCACCAGCGGCCTCGAGGGCGCCTGGACCAGCAACCCGGTCAAGTGGGACAACGGCTACTTCGAGAACCTGTTCGGCTACGAGTGGGAGCTCGAGAAAGGTCCCGGCGGTGCGTGGCAGTGGACGCCCAAGGAAGCATCGGCTAAAAACACGGTGCCCGACGCTCACGATCCCTCCAAAAAGCACGCCCCCATGATGTTCACGACGGACCTCTCACTGAAGGTGGACCCGATCTACGCGCCGATTTCGAAGCGCTTCCGCGAGAACCCGGACGAGCTTGCCCAAGCCTTTGCCAAAGCGTGGTACAAGCTGATGCACCGCGATATGGGGCCTGTCTCGCGCTGCCTCGGTCCGCTGGTTCCCGAGCCGCAGTTGTGGCAAGACCCTGTCCCCGACGTCGATCATGAATTGATCGGGAAAGAGGACATCGCTCACCTCAAGGCCAAGATCCTCGCATCAGGACTGTCCATCTCGCAACTGGTCACAACGGCCTGGGCTTCGGCGTCCACGTTCCGCGGCACTGACAAACGCGGTGGAGCGAACGGGGCGCGCTGCGCCTGGCGCCGCAGAAGGATTGGGAAGTCAACCAGCCGGCCGAGCTCGCGAAGGTCTTGCCGAAGCTCGAGAAAATCCAGAAGGAATGGAGCGGCGCAGTCCGGCGGAAAGAAGGTCTCGCTCGCCGACTTGATCATTCTGGGCGGGTGCGCCGCCGTGGAGGCGGCGGCGAAAAAGGCCGGGCACGACGTGCAAGTTCCCTTCTCGCCGGGGCGCACCGACGCGTCGCAAGAGATGACTGATGTGAGCTCCTTCGCCGTCCTCGAACCCACGGCTGACGGGTTTCGCAACTTTCACCCAAAGGAACACGACCGGCCGGCGGCGGAGCTGCTCGTGGACCGTGCGCATCTGCTGACGCTGACCGCCCCCGAAATGACAGCGCTTCTCGGCGGCATGCGCGTGCTGAATGCGAACGTCGGGCAGTCCAAGCTGGGCGTCTTCACCAAGCGGCCCGAGGCGCTCACCAACGACTTCTTCGTGAACCTGCTCGACATGAGCACGGAGTGGAGGAAGTCCTCCCAATCTGAACACTCCTACGAGGGGTGTGACCGCCGGACGGGCGAGGTCAAGTGGACGGGCGCCGCCATAGACCTCCTCTTCGGTTCGAACTCCCAGCTCCGCGCCATCGCGGAAGCCTATGCGTGCGACGACTCGCAGCAGGCGTTCGTGCGCGACTTCGTGGCGGCCTGGAACAAGGTGATGAACCTTGACCGCTTCGACCTCGCCGCCAATGCCTAAGCGGCCTGAGTTTCGCCTTTCGAACACCTCGACCTCGACGCCTCATCCGGTTCACGTTCTCCGGAACGACGCCGCACCCCGTTGACATCGATCGTCTATCTCGGTAGATTTACTGAAGTAAATGATAACCCGGTTCGGGAGGCGCAGGTGATGGGCGGGACGCAACTGGGCCGGATGCAGTTCCGGATCATGCAGTTTCTTTGGGACCGGGGGCGGGCCAATGCTCGGGAGATTACCGAGGCTCTTAACGAGTCTGAGCCGGTCGCTCACAGCACGGTGCAGACGCTCCTGAGGCAGCTCGAAACCAAGGGTGCCGTGGGGCATGAGGCCGAGGATCGCACGTTCGTGTTCTTCCCCCGTCTGAAAGAAGACAGGGTCAAGCGAACGGCTGCGCGCGAGCTGCTCGACCGCGTCTTCGGTGGCGACGTGGGCAGCCTGGTCGCCCACCTGCTGAAAAATGAGCGGATGTCCCGCGATGAGCTGGACGAGCTTCACCGGTTGATCGACCAACATCAAAAAGACTGACGGAGGCGCGGCGATGACCTGGAAATTGCTCACAACCAGTTTCGTGGCTCCGATCGATGCGGCCCTTACCTGGGCTATCCAGTCGACCGTGCTCTTGACCGTGGGCCTGCTCGCCGGCCGTAGTCTCAAGGGGCGGGGGCCGGCCGTCCAGTCTGCCCTGTATCGGACGGTCCTCGTCGCGGTCCTGGTCTGTCCCATCGCGTCCATGGCGATCGCCGCGATGGGATTCCCCGGCTTGGTGATCCGCGTGCCCGGCATAGCGGCGGATGAAAAAATCGAAGTAGCTGCCGGTGGGCCCGATCGAGTTGGACCTATCGCCCGCCAAGGTTTCGACTCGATCCCGAACCCGCTCGATCACGGCGCCATCGCGCCCGCGGCCCTCGAGCCGACGCCGGCCTTGCGTCCGATGGGATTACCGGTCGACGCATCAGCGACCGCCGGGCCCCCGCATATCCTGAGCACAGGGACAACGCCACGACTGGTCGAGTCGGTGACCAGCCCGGTTTGGATCGCCTCGATCATGCTGGCGTTCTGGCTGCTGGGCACAGCGATCCTCGCCATGCGGCTGCTGGTGGGCCACCGCCGCATGGTTCGCTTGCGAGGGACGGCCTTCCCGGCCGAGCCCGAGGCTCTTGCGCTGTGCCACGAACTAGCAGGGCGCATGCGACTGAGGCTCCTTGCCGTCCTTCGTTCTCCTTTCCTGTCGAGTCCGTGCCTGGACGGCCTGCGCCGGCCGGCCATCCTGCTGCCGGAAGACGCGGACCAGAACCTGCGTGATACCTTCGTCCACGAACTGGCGCATCTGGGCCGCCGCGACGGGCTGTGGAACCTGCTCCGGCAACTGGCCACGGCCGCGCTGTGGGTGCAGCCCCTGCTCTGGGTGTTGTCGCGGCGGATCGAGGAGACGGCCGAGGAAGTCTGCGACGATTTTGTGGTCGCATTCGGCGCAGACCGGGGCCGGTATGCCGGCCACCTGCTCGAGCTGGCCGAGCGCCGTCTGCCGCCGCTAGCGCCGTCGGCAGTGGGAATGATCTCGCTACGTTCATTGCTGGCTCGACGGATCGCGCGGATTCTGGATTCGACGCGGGCGCTCTCGACCCGGGCCGGCCGGCGAACCATCGCCGCGACGCTTCTGGCCGGCCTGGCGGGCACGATCCTTGCGGGCCTACTCGGTGTTGGGGGTGAAAGCCGGAACGTCCTCGCGGACGAACCCAAGCCAGCGAAGCCGGCGCCGTCTGATCCGGTCAAGCCCGAATCGCGAATCACGGTGAAGGGTCTCGTGGTCGATCAAGAGGGCCGTCCGGTCGCCGGTGCGACCGTGGCCTCAGCGCGGTACCGACGCGGGGGCATCGGCCACTATGGTCAAGATGCCGAGCGTCAGGAGATCGACCGCGTCGTGACCGACGCCGGCGGCCGCTTCCGCGTGACGACAATCGATTCGGCCGGCTCAGATCCGAATCCCGGTGACCCCGAGCTCTGGGGCCGGCCCACGATCGTCGCCTGGGCGCCGGGGTTCGGCCCGGCGTGGCCCAAGACGCTCGCCCGCGAAGTGACCGAGGATCAGGCGATCCGGCTGGTCCCCGACGATGTGCCGATCACCGGCCGCCTGGTCGACCTGGAGGGTCGCCCGGTCGCCGGCGCCTCGATCCGCGTCGACTCGCTCTGGGCGGCCGACGGCCCGGCCGCGGTCGACAAGTGGCTCAAGGCCCTGGAGAGCGGACCCGTCGATGACGAGCGACCGCGATCCCATTATTTCCCGATCAGCGGGAAATGTCCGGGGACCGAGGCGCCCGTCGCGGCCGCGCGGGCGACGACCGATGCCGACGGCCGTTTCCGACTCTCCGGCCTGGGCCGCGACCGGATGGCGATCCTGGACATCACCGGCCCAACGATTGCCATGCGGCGCGTCCAGGTCGTCACGCGGAAGATGGCGAATGTCCAGGGCCGTCATCTCGATGAGCCCGGCCTGCAAGACCCGACCTACTACGGAGCCAGTCCGACCATCGTGGCGGAGCCGGGTCGACCGATCGAAGGCGTGGTCACGGACGCAGACACGAAGGCGCCGATACCGGGAGCGATCGTCGCGGCCATGCAACTCTCCGGCTCGATCATGAGCATCGAAGGCCTGATCACGGCTACCAGCGACGCCGAAGGCCGTTATCGCCTGATCGGCATGCCAAAGGGAGACGCGCACGTCCTGAGCGTCTATCCTCGGCTGGACCAGCCGTACTTCGTGACCGACTTCCTCAAGGTGCAGGCCGGGCCTGGAATCGCTCCGGTCCGGTTCGACATTGCGCTTCACCCGGGGGTCTTTATCGACGGCCGCGTCACGGACGCGAAGAGCGGCCAGCCCGTGCCGGCGGTGATCCATTATTATCCGTACCTGGCCAATACGCATGCCCAGGATTTCCCCAACTTCCGCGCCAACTCCATGTCCGCCAACTGGACTGGCAACCGGTATCGCACCGACGTAGAAGGCCGGTTCCGCGTGGTGGGAATCCCCGGCCGGGGCATCGTGGCGGTCAAGAGCTTTGCCCGCTCGTACCAGATCGGCGGCGGCAGTGATCGGCTTTCCGAGCGCCCCGCGCGTCAATCGATGCGGCGCGACGGCTTGCCGACCTTCAACCAGATCAGCCCGCAGGATTTCGATGCGCTCGCGGAGGTCGATGTTCCGGCGAAGGGTGCAGGAATTCACCAGGACTTCGCACTCCAGCCGAGTCCCTCCCTCACCGTCCAGCTCCTCGACCCCGCGGGGCAGCCGCTCACGAACGTCACCGCGTTCGGACGGTTCCCCGACAACAGACGCGGGGGCCAAAACCTCTACGACAAGAGCCAGGCCGAGATCTATGGCCTCGACCCCGCGAAGGCCAAGACCGTGCTCTTTCTGCACCGCGACCGCAAGCTGGGAGCCGTCCTCTCGATCAAGCCCGGCGAGTCGGCCAGCGCCGGTGGGCCAAAGGTGACTATGCAGCCCTGCGCGACGGTCACCGGCCGGATCGTCGACGCCGAGGGCAAGCCAGTCACCGGTGGGATCTGGGTCCAGCTTGATGGTGAAGGAGACGCCGATCGCGCGCGCCTCTACTCGTCGACGGAGCCCATCGATGCTGATGGCCGGTTCCGGATCGACAACCTGGCTCCAGGCGGGACCTATACCTTGGAGGCGAGGGACCGAATGTCCTACGGCTTCTCCGCCAGCGGCAAGATGGAGCCGCCTCGGTTCAAACCGTTCGAGCTGGCCCGCAACCTCAAACTGGATTCGGGCCAGATGATCAACCTGGGCACGTTCAGCGCGGCGACTGGCCAAGCCATCAAAACCTCTGAGCAACCGGCCGCCGTGAAGCAGGATCAGGGCAAGGTCGCCCCTCGCGACGTCCCCATCACGGGCCGGATCGTCGACCTGGAAGGCCGGCCGATTCCGGGGGTTACGGTTCAGGTCGCCTCGACCCTGAAGGCCAAGGGAGGCGACCTGACTCCTTGGCTGGAGGCCGTGCGGCGGGGCGACGCCGCCGTGGGTGGCGTACCGGCTCCTCGAAGAGGACAAGGAGAAGCCCTCCGGCAAGGCCGAAACCGATGCCCAGGGCCGGTTCCGCATCGAGGGCCTAGGCGCCGAAAAGGTCGTCACGCTCTCGATCGAAGGACCCACGATCGCCCACACGCAACTGCACGTCGTGACGCGGCCGATCGAGCCGTTCCCGGCTCACGGATTCACCAATAGCTATGGTCCGGGAACCGAGACGATTTATGGAGCGGACTTCACCCTGTCGGCCGCGCCGGGCCGGGTCGTCGAGGGCGTCGTCCGCGATGCGAAGGACAAGAAGGTCATGAAGAGACGTCGAGGTCTGGAGCTAGCAGCTTCTCCGGCTCCAATCTCTACGGCGGCGACGACCCTCAAGACGCGCACCGACGCCGAGGGCCGGTTCCGGCTGGCTGGGTTCCCCAAGGGCGAGGGAAACAAGCTGCTGATCGTGCCCAACGACGATCAACCCTATTTCATGCAGGAATTCGCAATACCCGACCCTCCGGGGCTCGGGGCCATTCCGGTCGAGATCAACCTGCACAAGGGGATCTGGATCGAGGGCAAGCTCACGGATAAAGAAACGGGGGCGCCGGTCGCAGGGGCCTGGCTCCATTATCTCCCTTCCTCGAGAACAAGTTTGTCCAGGCGACCCCCGAATTCCACCCGGGCGGCTATACCGATGGGAGTGGCTACCAGCAGCGATACCTGAGCAAGGCGGACGGGACCTATCGCCTGGTCGGGCTGCCGGGTCGAGCGATCGTCGGGGCTGTCGTCTATCTAGGGCAAGCCCTATCGCCGGCGGTGCCGGCGCCGAGTCGATCAAGGGGATGAACGAGCACGGGCACTTCGCCACCTGGAGCAACCCGGTCCCTGCGGGTCGTTATTTCCCGACCTCGATGAAAGAGATCAATCCTGCCGAGGGCACGGAGACGGTCCATCTCGACATCACGCTGGATCCGGGGGCGAAGGTCCACCTCCGGGTGGTCGATCAGCAGGGAAAGCCCGTGACCGGGGTGAAAACCGGCGGCCGCCGCGACCCGCGGCCAGTACGAGCTCGAGGCCCGAGGCCCAGGCCGAGTTCGATGTGGTGACCCTGGGACCCGGAGAGGATCGGATGGTCTGGCTCGTCCACGAGGGGCGAAAGCTCGGCCGGGTGATTCACGTCAAGGAAGGGGATGACAAGAACGGCCCCGTCGTCGTCACGCTCGAACCGTCCGCGACGATCACCGGCCGGATCGTGGATCCTGACGGTAACCCGGTCTCGGGGGCGACCATCCGACCCGTGCTCAAACCGGGCGGGGAGTTTCGCCCTGATTCTGCCCGAGATCGCGTGCGGCAATGACGGGAGATTCACCGTCGCCCAACGTGCCGACCGGATGCGACTATACGCTGGTGGCCCAAAGCGGGGCGGCGATGACCAGACGGCGGGTCGCATTCACGGATGCCGCCGTCCGGCCGGGCGAAACCACGGACGTCGGCGACATCGAATTGAAGGAATTGACAACCAACGGTTCATTTCGCGCAGGAGCCGATTCCGATGAGGCCTATCGCGATGGTCAGCGTATCGTCCGAGTCCGAGTGCCCCCTGGGACCTGGCTCGCGCCTGGACGCTCCGCCGCCGAGCCGGCTTCGCCGCGACCTGGGACGAATTACAGCGCGACCTGGCAGGCGGTCCCGAATCCGCGGTGGACCGGGTGCTCGCCGGCACGAGTCGTACACAGGGCATTCTCCCGGAATTCGCGGCGACGGCCGATCTGCTGGGCGACGCAGCCGCCCTGGGCGGCGACTCTCACCGGCTCCAGGCCTGGTGGCTCTTCCGGATGCTCTTCACGCCCGATCCCTTGACCGAACGCCTGACGCTCCTCTGGCACAACCACTTCGCCACCAGCCAGCTCAAGGTCGAAGACGTCGACGCAATGCGCCGTCAGAACGAGACCTTCCGCCGCCACGGCCGCGGTCCGTTCGGCGACCTGCTCCGTGCGATGCTCTGCGATCCGGCCCTGCTCGGCTGGCTCGACGCATCGTCGAACCGGAAAGGAAAGCCGAACGAGAACCTCGCCCGCGAGTTGATGGAGCTCTTCACCCTCGGCGCCGGCCACTTCTCCGAGCGCGACGTGAAAGAGGTCGCGCGGGCGCTGACCGGACGGACGGTCGTCCACGGTCAGATACGCTGTCCGACCAGACTGGCACGACGACTCGCCCAAGACCATCCTGGGGAAAAACGACCGCTTCGACGGCGACAAGCTTGCTGACGTGCTGCTCGAGCAACCGGCCACGGCTCGAAGGTTGGCCTGGCGGTTGTGCCAGTCGTTCCTGGGCGAGAACGTCGCTGACGAGCCTGCCGTGGCCGAGCTGGCCGAGCGATTGCGAGCCGACGGCCTGCACGTCGGGCGGGCTGTGGAGATGATCCTCCGTTCGGAGCTGTTCTTCTCCGCTCGGAACCTGTACGCACAGGTCACGGAGCCAGTTCCCTTCGTGATCGCCATGGTGCGAAGCTTCGAGCGCTTCGACCCGCCCCCCAGCACGCTCTTGCTCGCAGAGTGGACCGGCCGCATGGGGCAGGAGCTCTTCTTCCCGCCGAACGTAGGTGGCTGGCCGGGCGGTCGAAGCTGGTTATCGCCGCGCTCGGTCGTCGCCCGCGCCAACTTCGTGGCGGCGCTGGTCGGTGGTCGATTGAATTCCGGGTCCACCGCCGATGTGCCCGACCTCCGTGGCCTGGCCGCACGCCACGGACGCGCCAAGGATTCGAGCGATGGGTTGAGCGTCTTCGGCGATCTCGCGCTGGGCCGCTCGATCGACGCGACGACCTGCCGGACGATTCTCGAAAAATCGGCGTCGGAAGGCGGCTCGGACGCCGAGCGATTCAACCGCTCCGTTGCCCTCTTGCTCTCGCGACCGGAAGCCCAGTTAAACTGACAAACTCTTGGAGTCTTTACCATGCTCACCCGCCGCAGCCTGCTCACGCGTTCGGTCATGCTCTCGATGGCACCGACAGTGCCGGGCTTCCTCTCGCGAACCGCGATGGCGGCCGGGCCCGAGCGCGACGGTCGCATCCTGGTCGTGGTCCAGCTCGACGGGGGCAACGACGGCATCAACACCGTCGTCCCGTTCGGGGATGAGGACTACGCGCGGCATCGCCGGGAGCTGCGAATCCCGACCGACCGCGTCTGTAAGGTGACCGATCGTGTCGGTCTGCACCCTGCTTTGCGGCCCGCGGCCGACATGATCCAGGACGGCCGGCTGGCGATCGTGCAAGGCGTGGGCTACCCGAATCCCGATCGGTCGCACTTCCGGAGCATGGCCATCTGGCAGACCGCGCGAGCCGGAGAACCCCGGCCCGGAGTTCCACGGTTGGCTGGGCCGGGCACTCGACGGCGTCGCGACTGCCAAGCCCGCAAGCTCGCCTCTGGGGCCATCGGCCGTGTTCATTGGCGAGCGCGACCTGCCCCGCGCCTTGCGCGGCCGACGGACCGTGACCGCATCGTTCGCAGATCCAACCGACCTCGCGCTGGCGCTCCCGGCGGCGGCGGTTGCATCGCCCGGCGGACCGGCCGGCGATGATCTCGCCGCGTTCGTCAATCGCACGGTGACGACCGCGTACACGACTGCCGAACAGCTCACGGCTTCCGCCGGACGAGCGAGCGGCACCACCGCCCGTTACCCGGATTGCCAGCTCGGCCGCCATCTGGAGCTGGTCGCTCGATCCATAAAGGCGGGGGCGACGGCGCGGGTCTATTACACGATCCAGTCCGGCTACGATACGCACGCACGGCAGTTGCCGGTCCAGGCGCAGTTGCTCGGCGATTTCGCGCGATCGATCCGTGCCTTCCTGGGCGATCTGGCCGCCGCCAAGCTGGCCGATGGCGTGCTGCTCATGGCCTTCAGCGAATTCGGCCGGCGCCCGATCGAGAATGGATCGCTCGGTACGGATCACGGCACGGCGGGGCCGGTCATCCTCGCCGGCTCGAAGGTCAAGGCCGGCCTGATCGGCGAAACGCCCCGGCTCGGCGAGCTGGTCGACGGCGACCTGAAGTGGTCGATCGACTTCCGCCGAGTCTACGCCACGCTGCTGGACGCCTGGCTGGGATTGCCGGCAGAAGCCGTGCTCGGGCAGCGATTCGAGCCCCTTTCGATGTGGCGAGGCTGATGCGACGGGACGGACCTGCTCAACGGAAAATCCGCTGTGCGAACAGATAGAGGTTGTTCTTCCACTCTGTCGGGTCGTGCGCGTGGCCATCGACATGCCAGACGTGCGGAATGTCCTTCTCCTTGAGATAGACATGCACCCCCCGGCTGATCCGGATGAGGTTATCTCTCTTGCCGCACGCGAGCCAGAGGAGTTTCAGTTGCTTCTTCGCACTCGCCGGGTCGGGCACCAGGTCTTTTGCCGGTTTTGTGTTGGGTGCCGCGGAGAAGGCACCAATCCAGGCGAAGGTATCGAGGTGACCCAGCCCGAAGTTGAGCGACTGACCCCCGCCCATGGACAGGCCGGCGAGTGCGCGGTGCTCGCGATCCGCCTGGACCGAATAACGTGACTCGATCGTGGGGATCACGTCCTTCAGAAGATCCTGCTCGAACGCCGCGAAAGCCGGCGCAAAGGCGAAGACATTCCCCTTGGCCCGGTCGTCTTTCTGTGCCCGGCCGTTCGGCATGACCACGATCATGGGCGTGACTTTCCCCTCGGCGAGCAGGTTATCGAAGAGGAGGTCGGGCTTCGCAAAGCGTTGCCATTCGGTCTCGTCTCCACCGATGCCGTGCAGCAGGTAAAGCACCGGATATTTCTTCTCGGCGGAGTAGCCGGGCGGCGTGTATACCTGCATTTTCCGGGTCGTACCCACCGACTTGGAGTCATACGAGATCATCTCCATTCGCCCGTGAGGCACATTCTTCTCCGCGTTGATATCGGCAGGAGGATCCGGGAACGCGGGCACGTCGTCGGGACTCAGGACGAGGGCTTGCCGTTGCGGTTGCGGCGGTCCGGCCCGGGCAATTGCAAGTACGGTCACGAACAGCAGAGGGGCGAGCTCGTGCACACTGCGGTCACCGACTACGTCCTTCAATGATCGCCGATCGGGCACGGGCCTTACGGAAACACCCTTTTTCTTATCCTTCCCCCACTGTGCCACCGCCCACCGGACGAAATGCTCGACGTTGGGGCCATCGGTGTGACCACCATCGTGCTGGCGCCAGGCGAGCGCGCCCTCGAGCAGGGCTTCATTAACGGCCGGCATCTTCTCGTTCATGTAGTCGTCGCTTCGGCCGAGGTCGCGTGCTCCCAGGAGTCGGAAAACCGGCTGCGCGGCGATCACGGCCATGAAGCTGCCCTGATGATCCAGCCAGTGAGCATCGCCGCGTTCCGGAATGCCGTGGCTGATGAAGGTCAGGCGCAGGGCGCATAGAGCCAGTGTCATGTGCGAATCGGCGGGCAGGTCCTCGGCGGTCTTCCGGCCCCCGGAAGATTCCTCGGCCGAGTATTTCAGGTAGTTCCCCGCCATCCAGTGATAGCCACCGGTCGTGGCGAGGTTCTCGAGGCTCTCACCGAAGCTACGGCGATACAGTGCGGTCCTGGTCTCGCGAACTTCCCATTTAACCTTGGGGACGCTCTCAGGAATCCGGCCATAGACTTCGCGCTCCAGAAATTCGACGATTTCCGGTCGTCGTTCCTTCCACCATTGTTCGGGGGTCGTGACCTTTCTGCCGGCCTTCGTCTCAAGAACCACCGGCAGCTTCGGATAGGGATTGGCCTTCGCTTGATCATAGTTCGCCGCATTCGCCGACTTGGGATTGCTGTCTCGACCAGGCCGAAGCTTGGTGATGCCCAGTTGATCGAGCATGTTCTGACGATCTTGCGGCGTCGTGAACACGACCGGCTCTTTGTTCTCGAGCGCTGCCGTCGAGGTTTTGGCATCCTGCGCTGAACACTCGTTCGAGGCAAGGGTTGCAATACCCAGGAGGACCCCCGTGAAAGAAACAATTCGGCTCATGAAGACCTCGCGTTGAAGAGGAGACAGTATGGGTTGAGCCGCTGTCAGGCAGGAGGAACCGCCACGCGGAGAGCGACAATCGCAGCCCACGGAGGCAGACGAATGCCGGCCGCTCGCCTGAAGCTCCGCTCCACAGCAGCGTAACGCCCGGTCCAGCCGGCATCCAGTCCATGGCCGCGGCGGTGACTCCTTCTTGTGGGTCGACGAACGGCGGCGCACCGGTTAGGCTCTCAGATACGGGTCGACGGGCTACTACCGCATAGGAACCCTTGTCTCTCAAGCACGGGAGCATTCGTTTACACCGAAACACCCCAGGTCCATTGTGAGCAGCGATATGAAACCGATCCCACGCCGGAGCTTTCTGAAAGGTTCAATGACGGCCGGTCTCGCGCTCGGGATGCCGCGGCTCTCGCTCGGCGCCGCGCCCGGGTCGGGCAGCCCCAACGACGCGGTGAATCTTGCGGTCATCGGAATGGGGTCCACCACGGCCGTCGGGGGTGTTGGAGGGCGTGGCCACCAGCTCATCGGCCGGCTCCGCGAGATCAAGGGCGTCAATATCGTCGCGCTCTGCGACGCCGACCAGGCGCACCTCGATCGCGAAGTCGCGGCGGCCCATGACCACGGGGGGAAGGTCGCCGTCTATCACGACCCCCGCGCAGTCTTCGACGACAAGAGCATCGACGCCGTGATCGTCGCCCTGCCCAACCACTGGCACGCCCTGGCGACGGTATGGGCCTGCCAGGCGGGCAAGGACGTCTACGTCGAGAAGCCGTTCTCCTACGACCTGTGGGAAGGGCAGCAAATGGTGGCGGCGGCCCGCAAATTTGGCCGCATGGTCCAGGTCGGTACTCAGAACCGGTCCAGCACGTTCCTCCACCGGGTGTTCGACCGCCTCCGCGGCGGCGAGCTCGGGGCCATTCGCTTCGCCCACGCGCTGGTATACCGGGCCCGCGACGGTATCGGGTCGGTCGACGCGCCCACGCCGCCGCCGCCCACCTTGGATTACGATCTCTGGTGCGGCCCGGCTCCCAAGAAGCCGCTCTTGCGCAAACAGTTGCACTACGAGTGGCACTGGTTCTGGGACACGGGCAACGGCGAGATGGGGAACAACGGCATCCACGTCATCGACGTGTGCCGCTGGGCCCTGGGACAGGACCGGACGCCCTCGCGCGCCATGAGCATTGGCGGCCGATTCGGCTTCCACGACTGCGGCGAGACGGCTAACACCCACATCGCGCTGCTGGATTTTCAGCCCGCCCCGCTCATTTGCGAGGTCCGCAACGTGAGCACCGGCAAGGGCGCGGCCTCGATGGGAAAGTTCCGGGGGCACAACAAGGGCGTCGTGATCGACTGCGAAGGGGGCTACTTCGCGGGTGACGGCTCCGGCGGGGCGATCTTCGATAAAAAGGGAAAGAAGGTCCACGACCTCGGGGAGGGCGACAGCCCCAAGGCGCTGGAAATCGCCCACCTCTCCGCCTTCCTCGCCGCCGTCCGCAGCCGGAAGGCGAGTGACCTGGCGGCCGAAGCGCTCGAGGGATATCGTTCGACCGCCTGCTGCCACATGGCCAACGTGTCTCACCGGCTGGGGAAACTATCATCCCCCGAGGCCATCCGGGCCAAGATCGCGGGCAACACCGAGATGGCTGATGCCTTCGAGCGCTGCCGCGACTATCTGAAGGAAAACGGCGTCGATCTCGACTCGACCCCGTCCACGCTCGGCCCCTGGGTGAGCCTCGACGCGAATCACGGCCGCTTCGTAGGCGACTTTGCCGACGCAGCCAATGAGCTGTTGCGGCGCGAATACCGCTCGCCGTTCGTGGTGCCTGAACTCACCACGGGATGAGTGGCGAGCGTCAGGGACAGACGCTGGACCCTCAGAATTCGGTGCCGAGGGTCCCCTCTCAGTTGATCTTCGCGCACGAAAATGAACTGCTGGGCAACCACCCGATCATCTGGGGGCGCGGACCATCCGAACAAATCAATCGCGTGTATACCTATTCCGGTCAATCGCTCGTCGGGCCTCGAGGGAGTGTCGCCTTTCTCAGGCTCGCCGAGTCGGCAGTTGACCGGTCTCCGTTGGACAACTCCCTGATCCCGGCCGCCGGTCGTTGCCAGGGTCTGGCGCTAGTTCATGGCAAGGGCCGTGTCGTCGTGCTCGGCGAAGCCGGTGCCCTGTCTGCCCAGCGCGACGCGGCGGGGCAGCCATTCGGAATGAACGTCGAAGGCACCGACAACCGCCAGCTCGCGCTGAACATCATGCATTGGCTCTCAGGACTTATCCCGGCGAATCCCCGCGTCGGGGATCGGAAACCAGGCTCGTCCCGCCGTTCGTCCGCAACGTCGCGCCGGGGCAAGAGCAGCCCTTCAAAGAAGGCGCCAGCCGACGAACCCCAGCGCTAGCACGACGTCTCCGTCACGACAGACGGGCGCGCCGCGGCCAGGTGCTGACTCGAATTTCGCCGAACATGACCAACGTATGAGCCGACGAAGGTAACGGCCCGCGGCAAATTCGTTCCAGGCGATTGCGACTGTCCCACCGAGTAGGATAGAATGCGAAAGATCTTCATCGAGTCCGACGAGTTCACGAAGTGGGTCAGTCACTACCTGACGCATGACGATTTGGTAGCCTTGCAGCGCATTCTGCTGAAGGATCCTGATTCGGGAAATGTCATGTCCGGCTGTGGCGGCATACGGAAGCTGCGGATCGCCGACCCAAGTCGAGGAAGAGGGAAACGCGGCGGCGCACGTGTGATCTATCTTCACATCGAGGAGCTGGACCAGATTCACTTCATCACGGTCTACGGCAAAGCCGAGCAGGATGATATTTCGGACGACGACAAGAAAGTCTATCGAAAACTCGTCGAAGCTTTGAAGAAACAAGCCAAGCGTTTCAAGAGATCATGAGTAAGCGAGGAACGAACAAATGACTCGACTCCCGGTAGCGGAACAGATCCGCAAGGGCCTCGAAGAGGCGATCCGCCACGCCAGGGGAGAAATCACCCTCAAAAGCACCGTCGTGGAACTACCCGACCCGCCGCCGGAGATCGAAGCTGGGCAGGTAACGAGCTTGAGGCTGGAATCTCGCATGTCTCAGGCCGTTTTCGCGCGGCGTGCTCAATGTCTCGACCAAGACGGTGCAGAGCTGGGAGCACGGCACCCGAAGGCCATCTCAAGCGGCGCTTCGTCTGATCCAGGTGTTTGGTCAAAACCCGGGCGCGGTTCTCAGGGTCGCAGGCATGGCAGAGAATGGCCTCAAGGCGATTTCCAAAGGGAAGACACATTCAATCCGCGCGAGGCGATCGGGCGAGCGCTAGTTGGCCTGCCTGCCCGCAGCTGGCGGATCAAGCAGGTGCTCCGGCCGTCGGCATTGTAATCAACTCGCAGCTCCGGAAGTGCGTCACGCGGTTTCGTCCAGCCTGCTTCGATTGATACATCGCCTGGTCGGCCTGCTCGACTAGAACCGACGCACTCGAGGTACTCGGGCCGATCGTTCCCACGCCCAGGCTGGCGGTGACCTCGCGGCGAGGCCACGCGTCGCTTGCGATCGAGGAGCGCAGGCGCTCGGCGACCTCCATCGCCTCGTCCTGGTCCGTCGCAGGCAGCAGGATGACGAACTCCTCGCCGCCGTAACGCGCCACGACGTCGTGGCTGCGCAAAGTCGAACGCAGGGTCGAGCCCAGACGTTTCAGGATCTCGTCGCCGGCCGGATGGCCGAAGGCGTCGTTGTACTGCTTGAATTGATCGAGATCGAGCATGATCAGCGAGAGGGGAGACCCTAACCGCTGCGCCTGAGCGTAAAGCAGGTCCAGGTCCTCACGGAATCGGCGGCGGTTCTTGGTGCCGGTCAGCTCGTCGACCGCGGCCAGCTCTTCCAGACGCTCGTTCTGGCGCGCGAGCTGCGCATGCACTTTCAGGATGCGCTCGGCGATCTCCAGACGAACCGCCAGCTCATCGGGGTCGGGCGGTTTGATCAGGAAGTCGTCGGCACCGGCGCGCAGGCCTTCCAGACGATCTTCCTTTCGGTCTCTGGACGTCAGCAGGATGATGTAGGTGTAGCACTCGGTGGCGCGGGAGCGGATGCGCCGGCACAGGGCCGGTCCGTCCAGAAGCGGCATCATCCAATCCGAGAGCAAGACCGATGCCTGGCCGTTTTGCAAGATTCGCCAGGCCTGCTCACCGTCGGGTGCGATGGTCGCCTCGTGGCCCATTTTTTCGAGCGTGCGTGAGAGGTAAAGCGCCGAGGGCGCCTGATCTTCGGCGATCAATATCTTCATACTTTGACCTCGACAACCACAAAGTCTTCCAGGGCCGCTTTCACTCCGTCCCAGGCACTGGCCAGATCCGAGGCTGCGCGGCTGGCGCCGCACGAGTCGTTGCGATTCGAGGCGTGCTCGAGGTCCGCGCAGCGAAGTGCCAGCCTTTCGGCGCCGATGGTCCGGCTGATCCCTTTCAAGGCATGGGCCTGTGCCGAGAGCTCCCGGCAATCGCCCCCCTCGAGCGCGCGCTCGATGCGGGAGAGGCAGCCCGGTGCGGATTCCAGGAACGTGAGCGCCAGCTCGCGGGCGAAATCTTCGTCAGTCCCGCAGATCCCGATCAGTGTTTCAATCAATGACCGATCGGTCTGTGCGGAGGAAGGGCTCTCGTGTGGCTCCAGTCGCTCGAGCACGGAGTGGAGGTCCGCCTGGCGTATTGGCTTGGGGAGGTAGCCGTCGAATCCGGCAGCCAGGCATCGCTCGCGGTCCCCCTGCATCGCATGCGCCGTCAGTGCGATGACCGGTGTGTGGTCGCCGTTGCTCAGCTCGCGGCTGCGAATCGCTCGAAGCGCCTCGAACCCGTCCATCTCCGGCATCTGCAGGTCCATGAGCACCACATCGAAGCGGTCTTCCTCCAGGGCAAGCAGTGCCTTGGCGCCGTCGGCCGCGACGACCACGCTATGGCCCAGGTGTTCGAGCATTCGAACGGCCACTTTCTGATTCACGGGATGATCTTCGGCGAGCAAGATTCGCAACGAGGCGCCGGAGGGCACCAGTGCCAGGACGCCATGGGCAGGAAGCCGCGTGCGACGGCACTCAGAGTTTGTCCAGAGCGTCATCTCTTTCACCAGCGCGTCAAACAGCTCGGACTGGCGCACCGGCTTCGTCAAGCAGAATGAGATCGCCAGATCCTTGCAGCGCACTGTGTCATCGGGCTCCCCGGCCGAAGTGAGGAGCATCAGGCGAGCTGTTGCAATCGCCGGCTCCCGCCGGATTCGCGCCGCCAGGTCGAACCCGTCCATCTCGGGCATCATGCCGTCGATCAACACCATCGGGTACGGCTCGCCGCGGTCGGAGGCATGTCGCAGCGCCGCAAGCGCGGCACGCGCGCCGTCGACGGCGGTCGGTCGCATTCCCCAGTTCGTGAGCACCTCGGTCAAGATCAGGCGGTTCGTGGCATTGTCATCCACGATGAGGACGTGCAAGCCTTCGAGATGCGAAAGCTGCGGCTCGCAAGCAAGAGAATGGTCGGCAGCCTGCACGCCCATCTTCACCGTGAACGTGAACGTGCTTCCCCGCCCGGGCTCGCTTTCGACCGAAATCTCCCCACCCATGAGATCGACGAGCTTGTGCGAGATGGTCAGCCCCAGCCCCGTGCCGCCGTAACGGCGAGTCGTCGACCCGTCCGCCTGCTCGAACGGCTGGAAGATCATCTGCAGTTTTCCCGCGGGTATACCGATGCCTGTATCCGCGACCGAGAATCGCAGGGTCACAGCCGAATCGCCTGATTCCGCAACCGAAACCGCGGCGACAACCTCACCGCGCTCGGTAAACTTGATCGCGTTTCCGACCAGATTGACGATGACCTGGCGCAGGCGCCGGAATCGCCAACCAACCGGTCGGGCACGTCCGGGGCAATCCGGCAGGCCAGCTCCAGTCCCTTGGTATGAGACCGCAAGGCCAGTGCCTGCAGGGTCTCGTCGAGCGCGTCACGCAGGGCGAAGGGAGCCTCCGCCAGACTGAGCTTGCCCGCCTCGATTTTCGAGAAGTCGAGAATATCGTTGATGACCGTCAGGAGCGAATCAGCAGAGCTCTTGACCAGACCGAGATATTCACGCTGGCGAGGTGTGAGATCCGTGTCGAGCGCCAGCTCGGTCATGCCGATGATTCCGTTCATGGGCGTACGAACCTCGTGGCTCATATTGGCGAGGAACTCGCTCTTGGCCCGGCTGGCAGCCACAGCCAGCGTCTGGCTCTCGCGAAGCTCGACGGCTTGCCTGGTGAGCTCGCTGTTGGCCGCGGAGAGATCGGCCGTGCGCTGCCGCACCCGCTGCTCGACTCGCGCATGGGCCGCCTCGATCTCGGCAAGATGAACGGCGAGTTCGCGCATGTTCGCGCACGATTGGCGGCAGGCACGCACCAGTACAATGTCCTCGAAAACAACCCACGCGGAATGCTCAAGCCAGCGCCAGGGACTGGAAGTCAGCACGCCGTATACCGATTGCGGCCAGTAAATACCCCGCAGGAAATGGTCGGTGGCGACCACCGCCGACGCCGTGATGAGCACCTTCCAGTCTCGGTAAAGAGACAGGAACGCCAGCGACACAAAAACATGGAAGTGAAACTCGATCCGGCCTCCCGCAAGATGGATCAGCAGCACGCTCATGAGCATCTGCGCGATCGCCACGATGTGGCGCGTCATCGCCGCGGCCGGGCGCAAGATCGTGGCCGCGAGCGGCACGCTAACAATGGCGCCGCCCAGAAAGATCGCTGACCATACGTGCAGATGCACCCAGCGCGTCTCTCCGGCCCAAGTGTACGGCGTCATCGTCAGGGCAAACGATACCGCCGCTGACCACTCGAGCACGAGCAGCACCGCGAAAAGCTGGTCGACGTGCTTGTAGACTGCATGGAGCTGGTTCCGGTATTTCTGCTCTGCGCCTCGGCCGTCGACTCGGTCGTGATCTCCTTTTCGGGAATCCAGCTTGTCATGGGCGTGCCTCTGCCCGTTCCGGCTGAGGGTCAAAAAGCGGACATCCAAAAACAGGTGCGCTGCGCCGGTCCGCCTGCTCACCGAGAAGCTCGGCCAGCACCGCGGTGCGGCCAAAACTCTCGCCGCGATGTCCGCGTGCCGAAGTGATCCCGCCGCTAAAGAGCAGCCGGCCGAGAGGATCGTAAAGAAGCACGTGCCCGGACGTGAGCACGCCGAATCGCCGGGCGAGCTTCCCACCCTCGTCTTCCCACGTCGCCAGACCCGGCAATTCGCGCAGCAAGCCGTCGATACGCGGGCCGGTCTCCACCTGTCTGGTCCCCGGCCGCAAGATCACCGCGTGCGCGGCGACCCGATCACCAGCGCGACCGAGAAGCTCGAAGAACTCGTCGACGCTGGCGCTAGAACACGGACAAAAGGGATGGAGAAACACCAGGAGCGTCGGCCGCCGGCCATCCAGTGGAATCACGCTGCCTGCCGGCCAGCGCGACCGGTGTTGGACCGCTGCGCCCGGCGACGCAGCATACGCCTCCAGGATCACACACCCGGTGACAACCGCAATCGCCCACACGGCAAGCAGACATATCCACCCAAAACGGGGCTGCATCGCGCGACGACATCGGGAGGATTTCCCGGCGGCAGTGCGCACAGGCGATGAAGGTCCGTTCACATCGCTTGCCCCGATCTCGACCAATCGATCGTCTCCCTCTACCATTCCCGGTCCCGCTGCCTTCAACGTCTTTTCGTGCAAGCCGCACCGACGCCGGTCGACGAACACGCGTGGAGCGCTGGCACTTCTCTTCACCAAGCATAGGACACTCTGGCGCGTAGAGACGCGGCAAAGAATCATGACGGATTAGCTGTCTTTTGTTCACTTCCGTGTTGGTAGGCGCGAGTCATTCGGGCGTGGAGTTGCCAGGGCGCGGCTGGCCACCCTGCTCTGGGCGACGGTACTCTAGCCACTTGCGCAAAGCTCGCGGGGCTATTTCGCGGAATGAGCCCTGCCGAGCGCTCACGGTTCCGAATCGTAGGGTTCCGGTAGGCCGATTCTGCTAAACGTATCGGCGAAATGCTTCGCGAGATGTTCGCGATACGGGGATCGCAGGCGAGCACGACGGCGGCCGCGCTGGCAAAGGGCAGTGAGGAGGTCGTATCGAACTGTGTGCAATTGCCGCAGGTCGACGATCATCTCGGGCAAACCAAGCGGCGCGCTCGCGGGAAGAAAGTACCATCCGAACACGCGGCCCGCCCGGATCGGTCCTCTGATGTCAGCGGGCTTGAGCAGGTTCTCGGCGACGAGGAACTGGGCGTCGTGTACTGAGGCGACCGTGACGTTTGTGACCTTCCGATTCACCAGGTCGCAAGTTTGGGTGAGTACCAGCACGCGGCCGATTGTGACGTTGATCTGCGGCGGGTCGAGGGCGTCGAGATCGAGCTCCTTGAGAGCTAATGTCCGGCAACCCTCAATAATATCCGCCTGATCGATTGGTTCCTCGTCGCGCCTGGCCTGATAAATCACGATTCATCCTCATCACCGGGAATCTCCGGTACATCCGGGAGAGGCATTGGTCCATAAGAGCCCTGGACAGAGAAAGCCGGTGCGGGCAACGGGAACTCAACCCACGGGTCGAGCATCACGTCGGATTCGTCATATCGACACGGTGCGGGAAGTCCCGCCGAATCGAGCACGCGCAGCTCGACCCGGTGACCGTTAACTTGACAACGGTACACACGACCCGCCTCCAGATCCACCTGAGCAAGCGCTTCGACGAGTGAAAGACCCATGAGTGCACCAATCGGTTCGAGATAAGCTGGAATCCACTCCGGTAGTTCATTCTATACCCGATCGACACAAGTTGGCAGGCCTTTCGATGCTCAGTCTGCCAGCAAGAAGTCGAGAAGTGGCCGTGATTCGTACAATACCTCTCCCCCATGCCCCAGTCCCGGAATCACCACAACTTGCGCACTGCCGCCGAGCTTCGTGTACCGCTTTGCCAGCTCGGTCGCGTTGGCCGCCATCGGCACGATGTCATCCTTATCGCCGTGGATATGCAGGATCTTCACGCCCGCTTTGGCCAGCGGCGCCAGGTTGTCGATCGGGTTGAACTCGCTCTGGCGGGCCGTCAGTTGATTGAGGGTCAGGTCGTAGCCGAGGCCCTTCTCGGGTGCGGAAAGCACTGTCGCCAGGCTCGGCGGCGGCCAGGTGCGGAAGTCGGTGACCGGGCAAATCCCGCCGATGCGATCGACGCACTCCGGGTGGCGAAAAGCCCAGGCGTAGCCGATCAATCCGCCGTTGCTTTGCACCTCCAGCCGCACGCGGCGATTGAGGCCGTGCTCGGCCCGGAGCTTTTCGTAGAACTCGTGGCATAATCCGGCCGCGGCAGGACTGCCGCACGACGTCCCAACGTCGATTCCCGCCACGCTGAACCCGGCGGCGAGATACTTCTCGACATAGAACTGGTGGTGCAATCGCCCGTGGCCGTCGTTCACTCCCAGCCAGAACGGAAAAATCCAGACCCATCGCTTCTGCGGGTCGGCCTTTCCCGTGGGCTTCACAATGTAGGCATTGCGGTCGTGGAAGCGCATGACGACCAGTTCGCCGTTCTTGTAAGTGCCAGAGATGCTGCCCGGAATGAGCTTGCGCACGTACTCCACTTTCGGGTCGGGTTTGGGCGCGCCATCCGAGGCGACCAGATTGCGCTCTAGTGGCAGCGGCGCGAGCAGTACGGCCGATACGAGCACTATAGTAAATAAGCTCATATATTGTTGCACAAGTTTCTCCTATGGTGCTTTTGACACGACGTTGCGATTCGCGTCCAGGTGGGTCATAATTTGGGGAACGGCCACCGCGCCGATGTTCTTGCCTTGTGTGCGCTTGAGAATCCTGCCTCCACCGCCTCTTTTACCACACCTTGATGCCGTTACCAACCTGGTATGCCAAGCTGGTGTTCTTGCTCGGAGCGTGCGGTGTAGCGCCGGGTGCTTCGGCGCGCGACGAGCCTTCGCTCGAGGCCCGCTTCGACGAGCGGGTGCGTCCGTTCTTGAACCAGAACTGCCTCGCGTGCCACGGCTCCGAGAAGCCGAAGGCCAAGCTCGATCTGAGCATCTACTCCTCCGTACCCTCGATCGTCAAGGAATACAAGGCGTGGGGGCTCGTACGAGCGCGGCTCGAAGCGGAAGAGATGCCGCCTGGCGAGGCCGGGCACCAGCCCACGCTCGAGGAGCGGCGCGACATGGTGGCGTGGATCAGTGCCCTGCTCGACCGCGAAGCCCAGAAGAACGCGGGCGATCCCGGGCCCGTTCTGGCGCGGCGGCTGAATAGCGCCGAGCTCGACTACACTATCGCCGACTTGACCGGAGTCGACATGCACGTGACAAGGGAGTTTCCGGTCGACCCGGCGAACGAGGCGGGCTTCGACAACTCGGGCGAATCGCTCGCCATGTCGCCGGCCCTGCTCAAGAAATACCTGGCCGCGGCCAGAAGGGTTGCCGACCACCTCGTGCTCGAGCCGGCTGGCTTCGAGTTCGCCCCCGAACCGGCGGTCACCGAAACCGACCGCGACAAGTACTGCGTCCGGCGGATCATCAAGTTTTACGAGCGGCACAAGGTCGATTATGCGCAGTATTTCCTGGCCGCCTGGCGATTTCACAACCGAATTGCACTCGCCAAGCCGAACTGGTCCTTGAATGAGGCTGCGGCCGAAGCCGGCTTGAGCGCCGCGCTATCTCGCGACCGTATCGAAGGTACTGGTAGAGAAATGGCCCGAATCCGGACCGATGGCGGAGCTGCAAGCGCTCTGGCGCAAGTTGCCGGCGGACGCGCAGCAGCAATCGGAAGCGCTGCGCGGGTGCGAGGGGATGCGCGATCTGGTCATTCGTCGCCGCAAGGGGCTCGTGCGCGGTGTTTCCGAAACGCGAGCACAAGGCATTTCGCCCGGCAGTCAGCCCTTTGTCCTCTGGCGGGCCCGGCGTCTGGCCTCCTCCAGGACGAGCGCGTCGGACGAAACAGCCCCGAGCGACGTGAAGGAGTTTTGCCGCGTATTCCCCGACGCGTTCGTCGTATCCGACCGGCCGCCCTACTTCGATCTCAAGGGCGGTTCACAGGGACGGCCGCTCTCGGCCGGGTTTCACCTGATGCAGGGATACTTCCGCGACGACGCTCCGCTCTGCGAGCTGGTTCTCGATGACGCGGGCCGCCGCGAGCTCGATCGCCTCTGGCGCGAGCTCAATTTCGTCACCGGTGCACCGATGCGGCAATATCGCGACTTCATCTTCTTCGAACGTGCCGAGCCGCCGCGCTTTATGCGAGAATCGGCGTTCGATTTCGCGATCCGAGGATAAAGATTCGATCTCTCCGGCGAAGATCGAGCGACTGCGCGACGCCTATCTCGCCAAGGCGAGCAGGCTTGATGTGCAAGGCGATGCGCTCGAAGCCATCGAGACGTACTTCGCCGAGATTTCCACGGAGATCCGCCAGGTTGAGAACGACCGGGTCGCGGCCGAGCCGAGCCATCTCGACGCCCTGGCGAAGTTCGCCGATCGCGCCTACCGGCGCAGGCTCTCCGCGACAGAGCGAACCGGCTTGCTCGCTTTTTACCGGTCGCTTCGCTCCCGCGACGGGCTTTCCCACGAAGACGCGCTTCGGGATACCGTCACCAGCGTGCTCATCTCGCCGCACTTTGCGTACCGCCTCGACCTGACCGTTCCGGGCTCTGCCCCGCGGCCGCTGTCAGGCGATGAGCTGGCGGGCCGGTTAAGCTACTTCCTCTGGTCGAGTATGCCCGATCAAGAGCTCTCGTCCCACGCAGTCTCCGGCGATCTTGGTGCGACAGCGGTGCTGCTCGCGCAAACTCGCCGCATGCTCGAAGACGACCGGGTTCGCCGCTTTGCCACCGAGTTCGCCGGAAACTGGCTGGGTTTCCGCCGATTCGAGGAGCACAACGCGGTCGATCGCAAGCGATTTCCCAGATTCACCAATGAGCTGCGCCAGGCCATGTACGAAGAGCCCATTCGCCTCTTCGTCGACGTCATCCGCCGCAATCGCTCGGTTCTCGACCTGCTCTACGGCAACGACACATTCGTGAATCCCGCTTTGGCGAGGCACTACGGTATGCCCCTTCCCAGAGGCGGGAACGACGACTGGATTCACGTCGAGGATGCCGGGCGCTTTGGCCGTGGCGGACTTTTGCCCATGTCCGTCTTCTTGACCGCGAGCTCCCCCGGCTTGCGTACCAGCCCGGTGAAGCGCGGATACTGGGTCGTCCGCAAGCTGCTGGGGGAGCGCATCCCTCCTCCGCCGGCGGTCGTCCCCGAGCTGCCGACGGATGAAGCCGCCACGGGCGAGCTCAGTCTGCCCCAGCATCTGGCGCGCCACCGCGCGGACAAGAACTGTGCGAGCTGCCACCAGCGGTTCGATTCGATCGGTCTGGTTTTTGAGGGCTACGGCCCGATCGGCGAGCGCCGCGATCGCGACCTCGGCAACCGGCCGGTCAGTCCCAAGGCGACCTTCCCGGACGGCAGCTCCGGAGACGGCCTCGCCGGCCTGCGCCGATACATCGCCGAGAGCCGCGAGGATGGGTACATCGAGAATCTCTGCCGTGAGCTGCTGGTGTATGCCCTGGGACGCAGTCTGATCCTGTCCGACGAGCCGACGATCAAGTCGATGCGTGATCGCTTGTCCGCCGAAGGCCACCGATTCGACAGCCTGATCGAGACGATCGTGGCGAGCCCGCAGTTCCGAAACAAACGGGGGCGGGACGACGGGAGTTCGGACTGAGACTGCTTTCGCGTGGCTCAGCGAAGCGCGAAATGCGATAATCGTGTCCAATATGGGGAATGCGTAATGAAGGAGTTTCGATGATCGGCGGGATTGACGTTCAGATACCGACGAGGTGTGGCCCAGTATCGACCGAGGTCGCGATTCGCGCGATCCGGCAGCGCTGGCCGCAATCGGAATACGAGAACGGGCTGACGGGAGAACGGTACCGCGAATTCAGTCAGATCCCTTTTGGGGATATCGAGGAGATTCTCGTGTATCGCGATTGCACCTCCGCCGATCGCTGGGACGCAGAGGGTGCGATCCCGTCGCTCCGTAACACGATGATCCATATCATTGCTGACCCGGGCTTGGTTACTGTGGTTGTCGACGAGAGAGACGCCGCCATGGAGGAGGTCATCGCCGCAATCTCGTCGGCGCTGCGCGATGCTGGGTGGGTAGTGTCCTGTAATCCTTCAGGGAACAAAGAATGATAGCGCAGGATTTCAGAATCAACCGCCGCACAGTGCTCCGCGGGGTGGGCGTCACGATGGCCCTCCCCTGGCTGGAATCGCTGCCGGTTTGGGGTGAGGAGGCCGTCCCCGACGGTGCTGTGCAGGCCTTTCCGAAGCGGTTTGCCGCACTCTTCATGGGCAACGGCATCAACCCCAAGCACTGGTCGGCCGAGGGCACCGGCAAGGACATGGAGCTCTCGAAATCGCTTCAGCCGATGCTGCCTTATCGCACCAAGCTCAACGTGATTTCGGGGTTGTTCAACAAGCACGCGACGGGTGTGGGCATTCATCCCGGCCAGACGGGCAACATTCTCTCGGGCGCTGCGCTTCAGAAAGGCGCCGTGCTCAAGGGTGGCGTGAGCATGGACCAGGTACTGGCCGCGCGTCTGGGTGAAGAGACCGCCGTCGCCAGTCTGGTGCTTGGCTGCGAGCAGCCGATCACCGGCTATCACGAGACCAACTTCTCGATGGCGTATAGCTCGCACATCTCGTGGCAGGACGCACTTTCTCCGGTCCCGATGGAAGTCTACCCGTCGCTGGCGTTTGACAGCCTGTTTGACAATCAGGGAAACCGGCGCACCCAGAGCATTCTCGATCGCGTCAAGGAGCAGGCCGCCGAGCTCAACCGGCGGGTCAGCCACGGCGATCAGGCCAAGCTGGATGAATACCTCACCAGCGTGCGCGAGGTCGAAAAACGGGCGGGCCGCACCCGCGCGATGAAGGAACGGGCCGACGAGCGAGCGAGAGACCGCGGGCGCCCAGCCGCGACGATGCCTCGCCCCGACAACGGGCTTCCCGAAGACATCCGCGAGCACATGAAGCTGATGTGCGACATCATCGCGCTGGCCTTTCAGACCGACAAGACCAGGGTCGCCACCCTTCTGCTGTGCCGCGATCTCTCCGGCCTTTTCTACCCGTTCCTCGACGTGCGAACGGCTCATCATCCTTCGTCGCACGACGACCAGTCTGAGGCGTATGAGCGAGTGTCGCGATACTACGTGAGCCAGCTCGCCTACCTCGCCGGCCGCCTGGACGCCATGAAGGAAGGCGAGCAAACGGTCCTGGACCACTCGTGCTTGATGTTCATCTCGAACATGTGGTCGGGCAGCCGCCACGATTCCACCAAGGTGCCGCTCTTGCTGGCCGGCGGACTGGGCGGCTCACTCGAAACCGGCCGCGTGCTTGACTACACCAGCGACGACGATGACGAGCGCAAGCTGTGCAGCCTCTATCTTGCGCTCATGGATCGCATGGGCGTGAAGCAGAAGCGGTTCGGCGACGCCGACGAGCCTCTGGCTGGGCTCGGGACTGGTTAATTCCAGCAGAAGGTGAGCGGCGAGCTCGTTACGCCGCACGCAGAATTCCGATGGCAAATGCAAGGCACGGAACTCTGATACTGATCTTCGCGGGGGCGTGACAATGCGATTCTCGAGAATCACGATGGATCCTGCGGTTATGGGCGGAAAGGCGTGCATCCGCGGACTTCGGGTAACGGTAAGTACGGTCGTCGGACTGCTGGCCGCCGGGCGGACAACCGCCGAAATCCTCGCGGCATATCCTTATCTCGAGCCCGAGGACATCGACCAAGCGCTCGCATATGCGGCATGGCGGCTTCAAGAACGGGAAGTAGATCTGGCGGTCCCGTGAGCATCGCGATTCTGGTTGACATGAATCTGTCGCCACAATGGGTGCCTCTGTTGACACGGCTGGCAGGCGGTTCATTGGTCGGATGTCGGTGACCCGAGCGCCTCTGATCAAGTGATCATGAGCTGGGCGCGTGCCAACAATCATGTCGTGTTCACGCACGATCTCGACTTCGGAACGATGCTCGCGTTGAGCCATTCGAATGGCCCGAGTATTCTCCAGGTGCGTGGGCAGAATGTGTTGCCCGACCATCTTGGCGGGCTCGTGGTTGCTTCGCTTGCGCAACACGAGCCGGATCTAGCAGTGGGAGCGATTGTCGTCGTCGATGAGAAACGAAATCGCGTTCGGATCCTACCGTTGTAAGCACGCTCCAGTTCGGACCCGAAATGAAGCGATGGTCGATCGATTAGCACTTATGCACTTTGCGCCGAGGTAACGTTCCGGTACGGTGAAGATTACCCAGCACCAGTGGATATGATGAAAGGGAGCGAAAATGGACCGCCCGACTCTTGCGATGAGCCTGCCCGAAGATCGATCTCGGCGTGCGCCGACAAAAATGCTGCTGGGGGGTGTATGCGTCGTCCTCGCCGGCGTCATCGGCGCCAGCGCAGGCGACAAGGCCCAGGATTCCGCCGAGGATAAGGCTGCCGCCGCCATCGAGAAACTGGGAGGGACGGTCTTGCGCAGCGAAACGCTGCCCGACCGGCCAGTGATCGGAATCGACCTCGACGACACCCAGGCAACCGACGACGATCTGGTGCATTTGAAAGACTTTCCGCATCTTCAAACGCTCACGCTCGAGGAGACACCGATCACAAACAACGGCCTTCGCCACATCGAGCAGCTCACGGGTCTGACGGATCTCTGCCTGGACCAAACCGCGATCACTGACGCGGGTCTTGCTCACGTGAAGCCGCTTGTCAACCTGCGCAAGCTCAGTTTCGACCACACCGCGGTGACGGACGCCGGCCTCGCCCAGTTGAAGGATTTGAAGCACCTCGAGAACCTTGTCCTGACGGCAACAAAAATCACCGATGCCGGCCTCGTGCTCTTGAAGAACTTGCCACGTCTGCAGTGGCTCTTCGTGGAAGACACCGCCATCACCGATGCCGGCTTGGTCCAGGTGCGGGGCCTCAAGCGGCTGGAATTCCTGCTCCTCAACCGCACGGCCGTGACCGACGCCGGACTGAAGCACCTGGAAGGGCTCACCGAGCTCGAGCTGGTCTCGCTGCACAACACGGGTGTGACCGACGCAGGCGTCGATGCGCTCCAGAAGACGCTGCCGAAGGCCAAGGTTTATCACTGAGGGGTGGCCGGATGATCGCGCCGCCGTTGTGTCACACGGAGCCCGGCGGCCACCCTACGAACGAAGATGCATTCGAGATCGCGCAGCATCCGAGCGAGCCGTCGTGCTGGATCGGAGCATTGGCGGATGGGCAAGGAGGCCAATCCGGCGGGGGTGAGGCAGCGCGATTGGCTTGTCGAGTGGTAATGGAGACAATCTCAGCCCACCGTATCGCATCGGTGGCAGCAGCCGGAACGTGGATCGACGTACTCCGTCAAGCCGACGAACGGGTGTGCGCGGACCGAATCGCAGGGTACACGACCTTGATCGGCTTCGCGGTCGCCGGCGGCCACGTGATTGGCGCTGCAAACGGTGATAGCGCGTTGTGGGTCAGATGCGATGATGGCCGCATCGTCGACCTGACGGAACATCAGGCCAAGAATCCGCCGATCGGATCCGGCTTCGCACGACCGACGCCGTTCGCCGCCAAGCTTCCATCGTCGTGGGCGATCCTGGCTATGTCGGACGGCGTGTGGAAGGCCGTAGGCCGCGGGCCTGTCGCGGAACTTTTTCTTCAGTGGCGCGGCCAGGCGCTCATCGACGCGCTACTGGCCGAAGCCAGACTTCCCTGGAGCGGCGGATTGGGGGACGACTTCACGGCGGTTGTGCTTCAATCGTGAAGAAGGGCACGCAGATGCTGTGGCAAAGACAGGTCCGAGGCTGACGATCCTGGATACCATGGTCATGGTGGCCGCGGCGGCAATCGGATGCTGGGCTGGTGCAACTCTGCTAGCCCTGACTGGCTCGTTATCGTTTGTGCCGCCCCGCGCGTCGCGCACGGCGGCGTCTGACGCACCAATCGACCGCGAGCGCGGTGTCTCACTTCGACGATCGCGCACCCTGCCGAGCGGGCCGCCACAGCGGCTCCTTGAGCTCGGCGGCCCAAGCCTTCCACAGGGCTTCTAGCTCTGCGACCTTTTCGGGATGAGCAGTGGCCAGATCTTCTTTCTCACCCAGGTCACGAGCGAGATTGTAGAGCCGCGGCTGCGTCACCCGCGCCTCGGTCTGCGGGTCGGACTGCCCGGTCGTTTCGTCGACGGTCCGGTCATACCGCACAAGCTTCCAGTCTCCTCGACGAACGGCCGTCTGCTGGCCAAGCCGCCAGTAAAGCGCGTCATGCGGCGGACGGGCGATCTCGCCCTTCACGTACGGTAGAAGGTTGACGCCGTCGAGCTTCCATTGGGCCTCGACCTTGACCCCGGCCGCGGCCAGGACGGTCGGCAGGACGTCGAGCTGAATCACCGGCTGCTCGTAGACAACGCCTTCCGGAAGCGAACCCTTCCAGCTCACCACGAAAGGAACGCGGATGCCGCCCTCGAGCGTGGTTCGCTTTGAGCCGCGCAGGGGGTGATTGCGTGAGGCGTTGATGGTGGTGCCTCGCATGGTGGGCCCGCCATTGTCGCTGTGGAAGACGATCAGCGTATCGCGCTCGAGCCCCGCGGCGCGCAGCGTGTCGAGCACCTTGCCGACCCCCTCGTCGAGCGCAGTGAGCATCGCGGCATACTTCCGGCGCGACTCATCCTTGATGGATGCGAACCGGGCAAGCCGATCGTCGCTGGCATGCATCGGAGTGTGAACGGCGTTGAACGCAAGGTAGAGCAAGAACGGGTCGCGCTTGTGCCGCTCGACAAACGACACCGCTTCGCGGGCGAAGGCGTCTGTCAGGTACTTCTGTTCGTCGACGGCCTCGGTCCCGCGGTAGATTGGTGCGCCCTGCCCCGGGAAATAGGGATGCGCGCCGCCCAGGAACCCGAAGAACTCGTCGAATCCCCGGCGCTGAGGGTGGAAGTGGGGGCGCTGCCCAGATGCCACTTGCCGACGATGCCGGTGACATAGCCGGCCGCCTTGAGGCGATCGGCAAGCGTGGTCTCCGAGAGCGGAAGCCCGACTTCCTTGGAGTCAGTTCCGCCGGGGTTGAACTCGTGGCCGAACCGCTGCTGGTAGCGGCCCGTCACGAGGCCGGCGCGCGTGGGGCAGCAGTACGGCCCGGAAACGTATCCGCTAGAAAATCGCACGCCAGACCGGGCGAGCGAATCGAGGTTTGGGGTCGGGATGTCACTGCACCCGTGGAAACCCACGTCGGCGTAGCCGTGGTCGTCGGAAAGGATGATCAGGATGTTGGGCTTGCGCGCCTCGGCCGCAACTGCGGCCGCCGGCGCGAGCCCGATCAGGATCGAGAGGCCGGCGATCGCAGGCCAAAGCTTCACGGTCGGTTTCATTCTTCTGCTGCTCCTTCGAGGGTCTTTAGCGCGGGCCCTTGCATCAGTAGCTGTCCGAGCTGATGACCTCGCCACTGGCTCGGGTTCCCAGGGCCCACCAGGTCGCCTGGTTGATCGAGTCTTTGACAAACTTCACACTCCCGTCACCCATCAGAGTATTTACACATCCGGGGTGGTTGCTGTTGGCCGTGACGAGCTCCGCGTCGCCGATGGCGGCACTGGAGCAGTAGGCCCACGGGTACTGCTCGGAATTGGGTGTGAGCACGGTGTTGAACATCGTCTGCGCCTGCGTGCCATGAAACCAGTAATTGCCGCGGGCCGTGTTGAGCGTGCCCGAGCGATTGTTCCAGGCCGTGTTGCACGCCTGCGCACCGGCCTGGACCGCGGGCCAGCTCGACGAGACGTCCAGGACCTGCACCGAGGCCGGTAAGGACGCAAGTTGCACAACCCCGGCCACGCGCGTCCAGGAGGTCGAGTTGTCGCCGACCAGCCCTTCGGAAAATGCGATCGTATTCGACGTGCCGTCGGTGCAGTTCTGAATTCCGTAGGACCGCCAGAAGGTGAAGAACCCCGTGCTGCCGGTTGTTGTCTGCGTGACCGCCGTGATCGTGGTCGTACCGGAGCTGTCGAAATAGCTGTTCAATCGAGGTTAGAAGGCCTCTCGATGACGAGTCGGCGGCACGAAAACGAGCGAAGTTGCTCCTCTAGCGAAGACGTTGTTTCTCCACTCGCTCGATCTGGACGATCATATGGTCTTGAATGATCACGCGAATTTCACCATACCGAATACCCTTGATGGCAAGCCGGATCTGGTCGAGAACGGAATCAGGAGACGGAACCTCGGTTGAGCAGGCAGTCCCTTCATCGTGCCGCGCGGTCGACCTTTTGATTGTCATGACTCCACCACTGCGGCCTCCGGGCTGGCTCCGAACTCAGCGGGCCCTGGTTACGTCAACAACTCTCCTGTCGAACACATTGCACGCATTTCCCAAATTGCGAGCCTTATTGTTCCAAGCCGAATAAAGCCAGTCAAGACCAAAATCAATAATCTCGATCGAATTAGTGTAGATAGTCGACGTCGCATTGCAATATATCGGCTTTGGGACCTGTGGGGATGAACCCGAGCGTCCAGCGATCGCTGTCTAAATAACCCAGTCCTGCGGAATGGTCTGCCCGGCGAGTTGAGCGATCGTTACCGTTCCGAGCAGTCCGTGGTAGGCTGACTGGATCTGGCTCAGCGCTTCGGACAGATTGCGAGCAGCAGTCGAGTTGCCACGCTCGACGGGAGAGTTTTGGCCGTCCATTGCCACGATTACATGTGACAGGGAGATATTCGCTGGGCTCAACGCGAGTTGATAGCCGCCCCCAGAACCGCGCTCGCTTTCGACCAGTCCTGCCGCCTTGAGGTCGAGCAGGATCCTCGGCAGGTATTTTCGCGGAATCTCCTGCGCCTTGGCAATCGCGCGTACCGTGCGGGGAAACCCCCCCGCCTGCGACTGCGCGATGTCGATGAGTGCCAAGCAGGCGTATGTGACTTTGGCCGAGATCCTCAGCCTTGGCCCGACTTCCACGAGCGTCCTACGGACATCCGACATCCCGACTGGTCCCACGTCGCTTACGAGATTCAGCCATCTCTGTTCAGCTTGCCTTAATTCTTGACTAATACTATCGACATTCAAGTGATCAGTAAGATGAGTATTTCTTTCGAAAGCGGCTTTTTCGAGACGCACCATCGAGTCCGCTTTCCAGAGATCCAGACCTCTCTGACAGGGGAGAGCCTCTATCCAGGTAGGATCAGCTACACCAGCGATCGGCGGGTGAAAACGGAAAGGATGCGCGTGGTGGACCGAAATTCAGCAGCAAAGCTTTCTATGGAGATCCGCTCGCTCTGGAGCGTCGGAGCCGTGGGTCTCAAATCAGACCGCGACTTGCTCGAAATCTACATTCGGGGAGGCGACGGAGCCGAGCTGGCTTTCGGGGCACTTGTTGAGCGACACGGGCGGACTGTGCTCCGTGTTTGTCGCAATGTGCTGGACGATTGCCACCTCGCGGCCGACTCGTTTCAAGTGACGTTCCTGATCCTGGCCCGCCGGGCAGATTCGATTCGTGATCCCGCGGCGCTGGAATGCTGGCTCAGTCGCGTGGCACGACGGGTCGCGATCCGAGCGAGGGCCGCTGCCGAGTTAAGGAAGCTCGGGCAACTGGTCCATGCTTCTGATATCCCAGTCACTCACCTTGATCCACTCGAACACGACGAGATCCGCGCGATCGTCCGCGAGGAGATTGACCGACTCGACGACGACCTGCGCATGCCGATCGTGCTGTGCGCCATCGAGGGCTGCACCCACAACGAGGCCGCGAAGCGGCTCCAATGGCCCGTCGGAACGGTCAAGAGCCGGCTGGTGCGCGGCCGCCGGCAATTGAAGGGCCGGCTGGCACGACGAGGGCTCGCTCCATCCATCGCCCTGGCCGTCGCAGCGCGCGCTCGAGCGGCGGGTCTGGTCGCGACTCCGCGCGTGCTGGCGGCGGCCACGACGCGCCTCGTCTTCGACGGAGCGGTGATGAGAAGTGGCTCCACAGCCGCGGCGTCCTGGCTTTTGAGACAGGAGCTCAAGGGGATGGCGATCGCGAAGCTCAAGTTGGCCGCCGCAGGGCTGGTGGGCGCCGCCGCGGTCATGTTGATTGGCGTTGCCATGGCCCATCCATTCGGACAGGTCCGTCGAGCGCAAGAGGCTCCTCTGCAGGAAAATCGTAAGGCCAGCCAGAGCGCAACACCTTCGCGTGATTCCGATCAAGACGAACGCACGCGAGAGGAAGGCGGCGCAGCGGTCAAGCTGGCGGCGCATGGCCGCGTCGTGGATGGCGCAGGCCGTCCCGTCGCCGGGGCGAGCGTGTTGATCCGCGAGTGGGCGGTCAAGCGGACCATAGGAATTTCGGCACAAGAGAGCGAAAAGCTATGGCGCGGTGAGGAGATTGCCGACATCCTTGCTCGGAGCACGACCGATGGCAATGGACGGTTTCGATTCGAGAACGTCGACGCGCCGCCGTTTCGCCATATTTCCGTTGCCGGGGAGGGCTATTATCCGTGGGATCTCGTGGCAATCGCGCCCGGTCATGGTCTTGCCTGGACACAGCTCACGAACGCGAATCAGAGGACCGAAATCCGTTTGAAACTACCCGTGGAGGGAACGCTGCGCGGCCGGCTGCTCGAGCCGGGAGGCAAGCCGATCGCCGGGGCGCGGGTCAAGGTCTTCGGCGTCTATCCGCTCGGCGACCTGGACGCGAGAGCCGAAGCCGAGCCCACACATCTGGACCTTACGTGGTCGTCGATCCCGCTGGCTGCGTCGAGTGGAGCGGACGGTACTTTCACGCTGCGCGGTCTGCCGCGGGATATCCAAGCCCGGCTGGTGATTACCGATCCACACCACGAGCGCACACTTCTCTACGCCGCGACGACGCGCCAGTTACAGCCCGCGGTGCCTGACTATCCCGGTCAGTCAAAGGCGGACCGCAATCGGGTCTATCCCGAGGAGTTCACGCTCACACTCAAATCGAGCGATCATCGCCTCGTCGGCCATGCGGTGCTCGAGGCCGGCGGCCGGCCGGCGAGTGGCACGCACGTGAGCTGGAAACACGGCGAATGCATCGCAGATCGCGACGGCAGATTCGTGCTCGAGAATCTACCCGCTGGGGAGGTCGAACTGCAGCTTGCGCGCGCCGGCGCCCGACGCGGCCCCGCTCGAGACGCACGTCACGGTCTCGGAAACGAGCACCACCCTCGAGCAAACGTTCAAGCTGCCGCCGGGCATGGTGCTCAGCGGCACGGCGGTCGATGAAGAATCCGGCGCCGGCGTCAGTGGTCTCATGGTCTGGTATCGTCCGCAGCTCGACGCGAGCCAGCGAAGGGCCGGAACGACTTTTACCGCCTGGACCGCGGCCGACGGCCGCTTTCGATTGGCCGTTCTGGCCGGCCGTGGCGTCGCTCGAGGTCGGGCGAATCCCGATCGATTACCAACTCGCGGGGTTCAAACCTGGCGGGCCGAACCGGCAGGCACACTTGATGCGCGAACTGCGAGGCAAGCCTGGCGATACACTCGACGTAGCGGAATACCGGCTGTTCGCGCAAAACCCTTCCGGATCACGGTGCGCGACCCGGAGGGGCGTCCGGTCGCCGGGGCGGCGGTGGTGCAGAGTGTGGCTCGCGGCGGGAGCACAACTCCGGCGCGGACGGATGCTGCCGGTCGTTGCGCGCTGAACGGGTTCGATCTCGAAAACGGACTCACGCTCGATGTGACCCATCACTCGAAACCGCTGGGACGACGCGTGGTCGTCAAGCGAACAGCTCTCGGCATCGCCAAGACTGACGAGCATACGGACGTCACGCTCGAACCGTGCGGCACGCTTGTCGGCCGGGTGGTCGGCGACGACGGCAACCCCGTGGCCTTTGCCACGGTACGGCTCTACGCTGAGGTAGAATCGCCCGATTACAACATGCCGCTCGTCAAAGTGGACGTTCGAGACGACGGCTCGTTCAAGTTCGATCGACTGATCGCCGGCGTGAGCTATCACATCAACATCGTGGGGGATGACCACGCGACCTGGATCGGTGAAACGACCAAGGCGCAACCAGGCAGTACTCAGAACGTCGGCGTGATCCGTCTACCCTGGGCCGACCAGCAGTTACGAGGCCTGGTTGTTGACGCCCGGGGACAGATGATCGTCGGGGCTACCGTCGGCTATGAGCGCGGCGCATCACAGGACGAGATGCACCCGCCGTCGGGCCGCCATTGGGTCTATCGGACCAATGACTACGGCGCGTTTCGCCTGAGCGGTCTGCCGAGGGGGCCAATCAAGCTATTCGTCCGTCGACCCATTGGTGGCGGGTCAGCCCGCGAATTGATCCACGTCGAGGCTCACGCCGGCGCAACCGATGTCAGGATCGTGTTGCCCGATCTTGACGACCGATTGCGCGGCGTCGAATGAACCACGTAGAGCTTGTGCGCTTCAATCCAGAAACGCCAGATTCTGCATCGACTGAGCCTGATTCTCGGTGTTCATGAGCACCCGGTGCCAGCCGTGCAGAACGATTGTGCGATGGTCCGCGTGCCGCACTCGACCCCGAACATACACGCCCATATTGCGCCGCATGCTCTGCCAGCCCCACGAGCTTGCCCGCGGGTTGGCCGTCAGGATCCGGCGGTATTCGTTCTCCGTCACGCCGCCGGGGTGACGCCGGCAGACGTAGACAGACTCGCCGCCGGTACGGTAGCAGAAATCGACCCAGTGCGGCTTGCTGCCGTTGCCGCGACTCAAAGGCTCGTGGCGCAGCACGAGCCGTTCGTTGACCTGCATGTCCTTGACCGGCAGGAAGAACCACTCGCCCTGACGGCGGTAGGCGGCGTTCTTGCGGCGGTTGCGAGCCTCGGCTCGAAGTCCCTCCCGCACCTGGGCCGCAAGCACGTCAGCAGGCTTGAGCGCCTCTTTCGCTTGCTGGACTGTCCCGACCGGCGCCGACTCGGGGATCGCCGCGACGAACCAGTGCCGTTCGTCGTGGCCACACAGGAACTTCCGCTTGTCGCCACCCTCGCGAACCAGGAGCAGCAAGTGCCGGTCGGCCGCCTCAACGTCGAGGACCGTGACCTCTGGATCGCCCGCCGGCGACTTGACGACCACGAAAAACTCACCGTCCCGGTCCTCTTGCACGTCGAGCGAGATCACTCCCGACGCGGCGCGCCGGCGGTGCGACAGACCATCGCGGAACTTCACTCGCGCGCCTATCCGGGCGAATTTCGTGAGCAGGTTGCTGGAATCCATGGCTGTGTCTCCTTGGGATGGAAGACACCAGCACGGAGATCAGGTTCGCGGCCGCGCAGTTCCCTCGACAACTGACAACTTACCAATCATCAATCTTCCCAGATTTTCCCTCTTCTGCTAGTGTGTGCCGCGCCGACGGAATGGGCCAAAAGTCAATGCGGCGGGCAGGGAAGCGGGTGACCCCATGCAATTCTTCATTTCTGCTGGCGAGCCAAGCGGTGATCTTCACGCCGCCAACCTGATTCGCTCGCTTCGTAAGTTCTATCCCGACGCCGAGTTCACCGGTTTCGGCGGGGGCCAGATGAAGGAGGCCGGCGCGCGGCTCCTCTTTCCGCTCGTCAACCTGGCGGTGATGTGGTTCCTGCAGGTCTTCCTGAATCTCTTCACGTTCGTTCGGCTCCTTTTCATGGCTGACCGCCATTTTCGCGACACCCGGCCAGACGCCGTCGTGCTCGTCGATTATCCCGGTTTGCACTGGTGGATCGCCGGCCGCGCCAAGGCGCGAGGCATTCCGGTCATCTATTTCGTCCCCCCCCAGATCTGGGCGTGGGCCGGATGGCGCATCAAGAAGGTCAAGAAGTACGTCGACCTCGTCCTGTGCACCCTTCCGTTCGAGCCTGAATGGTATCACTCGCGCGGATTTCAGAACGCGATCTACGTCGGCCACCCCTACTTCGATGAGCTCAAGGACCGGCCGCTCGATGCAAATTTCCTCGCTGACCAGCGCACGCGATCCGGCGAGCTGGTATCGATCTTGCCCGGATCGAGGAACCTGGAGGTCCTGCGCAATCTTCCCGAGATGATCCAGGCCGCGAACAAGATGGCCTTCCAGCGCCCGGGAGTTCGCTTCGCCGTCGCCTGCTTGCACGAACGCCACAAGAAGCTGGCTGAAGGAATCGTCGCCGCCGTGATCGAGAAGGAAGGGCGTTCACCCGGGCTTGAAATCGAAATCCACGCCGGACGGACGCCCGAGCTTATCCGGCTGGCGCGGGTGGCATGGGCAGTCTCCGGCTCGGTCGGGCTCGAGCTGATGGTCGAAGCACTCCCCTCCGTGATCCTGTACAAGATCCGGCGATTCGACCTCTGGGTGGCGAGCTTCTTCATCAAGGCCAGGTACATCAGCCTGGTGAATCTTCTGGCCGACACCGAGATCTTCCCCGAGTACTTGACGTGGCGCGACGTGTCGGACGAGCTGGTTCGCTGGGCTCTCCAGTGGCTCGACGATCCGACGGCACGCAACGAAGCCAGAGAGGCACTGGCCACCGTGCGCCACCACGTGGCCCGGCCGGGCGCATCCGACCGCGCGGCGGATCACATTGTTTCCTGGCTCGCGCAGACGCGGGAAGCCGCCGCCGGGCACGCACAAGGAACCGATCGATCACCCCACTTCTCGCGCGCCGAGCGAAGACTTCGTCCCGACCGAGCGAGTGAACCCGAAGCGCGCCCGCGCTGACCGTCCCACCTGGCAAGCGTCGTCCAGGCGCACGTGAATGAATGTTCTCCTTGCCTGGATAGTCCCTAGTCGTTAAGGTCTCGCTCACCGAATAAAAAAAAAGGGGAATGCCGAAAGGCCCCTGAGCACGGACGTGAAGGGGCTCTTTCGGCTTTCCCACGCGCGCAGCGGAGCGCCCGGTCAGGAGACATCGGGCGATTCGTCGTCCGCACCGCCCTCGTCAGGCACGTTCAGCTCTTTGATCCGGCGATAGAGGCGCGGGCGGGATATTCCCAGTAGATCGGCCGCTCGCGACTTGTTCCCCCGAGCGAGCTTGAGAGCGCGTTCGATCGCCTTCTGCTCGACCTCCGTCAAGAGCGGGTCCAGAGGTTTGATCGGGCTGCGCGCCGGCGGCGGGAGGTAGGCCCCGCCCAGGTTGCCGCGAATCGACGTGGGCAGGTCGTGCACGTCCACCCAGCTTTGATCGCTCCCCCCGGCTGCGTGGGCATGGTCAATCACGCGGGCGAGCTCTTGCAGGTTCCCCGGCCAGTCATAGCTTGAGAGGACCGCCAGTGCCTCGGGTGTGAATCCGTCCTTCTGTACGCCGCCGCGCTGATTGGCACGCTCGAGCATGTGCTGCGCCAGCACCGGCAGCTCGTCGCGGCGCTGGCGGAGCGGGCGTAGCCGCACGACGAGTGTGGTCAGAGCGAAGTAAAACTCCGGCCGGACCTGCTCGCTCGCCAGTGCGGCATCGGGGTCAAGGACGGTCGTGCCGATCAGCCGCACCGAGCTATCGAGGGAGGCAAGCAGTCGAGCTTGAACGTCGCGCGGGAGCATGAAGATCTCGCGAAACAAGACGGTCGAGCCGGAAGCCAGCGTCAATCTTGGTCTGCCGGCGGAGCGGCCCGGAGACTCGTCATCAGCGGGTGAAGCCGACGCGGCTGCCGCGGCAAAAAGCTGGTTCTCGAGCATTTCGGGCGGCAGGGCCTCGGAGTCGAACGGAATGAGGGGCCCGTTCCGTCCGGGACCGTTCTGGTGGATGACCCGGGCGACATGCCGCTTGCCGGTTCCCGTCTCGCCCAGGAGCAGCACCGGCGCGGTCGCGGCAGCGGCCAGGCGAACTTGCTCCAGTATCCGGCGATGGGCCGGCCCGGAGCCGAGCAAGCTGTCGAACCCAACCTGTTTGTGAAGCTGGCGGCGAGTCTCGAGCAGCTCGACGTGCCGCCTGCCGGCCTCGGTATCGGGCACGCTGTGACCGTCCGCCTCGCCGCGAACCACGCCGAGCAGACCGATCAGAGCCGCCGTGCGCATCGAGAAAAGGCCAGTACTCGACCCGGCGCCAGATTCGCTCCCCGCTTGAGTGGAAGATCAGCACGGGCGTTCCGGCGGGCTTGCCTTTCAGTGCGTCAGGGGGCGGACGGAAACTCGCGGCCAGGTCAGCCGGATCATCGCCGCGGGTCGGGCCGTGGGCGTGGCAGGTCATTCCCACGACGGATTCGGAGATGTGACCGGTCAACGTTTCCCAGGCCTGATTCACCCAGGCGATTCGCAGCTCCGAGTCCAGCCAGAAGGTCGGCTCGCGCGCGAGCTGCCAGAGCTCCAGAGGCACGAATTGACCCGGCCGTGGATGGGACATGAGACGCCGACCGATCTGTTCCTAGCGCTTATTGAAAAAGCGGCTCCAGGACCAAACCACCTGCCCGATAATCAGTTTCGGATCAGCGTCGCTATAGTCGACCGGGACGAGCGGAAATTCGCGGCTCGTCTGGTTCGGCCGCAGGATGACATGCCGTCCGCTCAATTCGAGCCAGCGAATCATCGGCACGCCTTCCGGGCGCGCCGCGACGATCTGGCCGTGCAGCTTGCGGGGATCGGTGACGGAGCGATCGACAGCGACGATTGATCCCGCAGGTAGAATCGGATGCATCGCATCGTCGGTCAAGCGCGTCGCGATCGTCTCGTTGGGATTGGGAAGCCACTGCCGGTAGGCAAGCACGTGGCCTTCCAGCAGCGAGGGGTCAATCGGCTCGTTGCCGATCTCGCTCTGCGGACAGAGCCGCACGGCGACGAATTCCGAAGCGCTTTCGCTGGGCAGGTTTTCGGCCGCAACCACCATTGTGCTGCCGGGCGAGCGCTCAAGCTCTTCCAGCCCGCGCCGGATCAATTCGACCGGCGTCAACTGGGAGAGCAAGCGCTCGTCGGTGGTGCGCCTGAACCGCGAGCCGTCACCGGTCAGCAGCCAGATGGGGTTGGCCCCGGTCTGCTCGATAAAGCCGAGCAGCACCTCCGCGGGCACGGTCACCCCGGTCTCGTAGTTATACCAGGTTCGCGCGGGAAGGCCCAGGCGGCGCGCCAGCTCGGGCCCACCGTGGTCGCCAAAGATTTCCTGGCGAATTTCCCTCAGCCGCCGCGATAACGACGCCTTGACGTTAACGCGAATTTTCGAAGTCTTCTTTCGAGCCACGGTGCATGATCCCGCACGCGGGAACTCCTCTAATTCGTGAATCACACGACCGACTTCGTCGCTTCGACGCGAATTGCGACCGGAAGGTGGATCCGCGAGTTGCCGAGCTGAATCGCCTCGTCCCCTCATCAGCCATTCTGAGCAGAATCAGGCTGGGACACACCCTCTTAAGAAAACACGCTACCAAAAAAATCGCCGACCGTCATCCATGCGGAGGCCACGTTCTCAGAAATTGCCATATTGTCGAGAATTAGCAACATCATCCGTTGGCAGCATGATTCACGGTCAGGGCCGTCTATAACCCAGGTCGACACGACGCCGGCCGGAAATGGCAGCGGCCTCTTTTCACAACCGATCGCATTTCCCATTCCAGCCAGCAGCGCGATCCTTAAGAAGGCGACGGCACGCTCCCGCATGAGGCGGTAGACAGTTGCTTTCACGCGATCGCTCGCGACAATCATCAGCACGGCAGAGCAGAGCGCTGCCGGCAAGCGCAAGTGATTGCGGGCGATTCGAGCACCCGGGGGATCGATCGATGTTCTCCAGTAACCGCGGCGTCATGATCGTGGTCGTCATCACTCTTGCCGGCTCTCTCGGCCAGGAGCGGCTGCCGATTGCGCGAGCCCAGGGGCCGAAGATCAGCTCGCGCCCGGCGCAACACGACGCCGTCCTGGAAAAGAACGTCAAGGTCCCGATGCGGGACGGGGTTTCGCTCGCGGCCGACCTTTATCGACCCGGGCGCGACGGCAGGCCGGCACCCGGCCGGTTCCCCGCGCTCCTGACGCGCACTCCTTACAACAAAGACGGTGTTGGCGGTGAAGGCCGCTACTATGCCGAGCGCGGGTACGTGGTGGTCGCCAACGACGTGCGCGGCCGGTATGCCAGCGAGGGAACGTGGCGAATGATCGTCGACGACCCAGCCGACGGATTCGACGTCGTCGAGTGGATCGCCCGTCAGGAATGGTCTGACGGCAAGATCGGGACCTTCGGCACCAGTTACCCCGGAGGAACCCAGCACGCACTGGCCGAGCTGAACCCGCCCCACCTGACGACGATGGTGCCGATCGACTCCGTATCGAACTGCGGCGTCAGCGGCATGCGCCAGGGCGGAGCGTTCGAGCTGCGGTTCATGAACTGGATCTTCCAGATCGGCGCACCGAACTCAAAGGCCGCTCTGGCCAATCCGGCGCTTCAGCAGGCGCTGGCCGAGAGCGGACGGCGAATCCGCGACCACGCCGACAGCCTGCCTGTCCGGCAGGGCAACACGCCGCTGCGAGTCGTTCCCGAGTACGAATCATGGCTGATCGAAGCGATGCGCAGCGGCCCTGAATCCCCATTCTGGCACAAGAAGGGCATGTCGGTGGTCGACCACGTCGCCGATTACGCCGATGTGCCCGTGCTGCACGTGACCGGCTGGTATGACTCATGGACTCGCCAGGTGACGATGAACTACGAGGCCCTTTCCAAAGCCAAGAAGTCTCCGCAAAAACTGGTGATCGGGCCGTGGACCCACGGCGGACAAAACTCGCATACGGCCGGCGAAGTCGAATTCACGCGAGAGGCCGGCGTCAACCTGCAGGCATTTCGGCTGCGGTGGTACGATCGCTGGCTCAGAGACGACAAGAACGGCGCCGAAGACGATCCCCCCGTGCTCTTGTATATCATGGGCTCAGGCGACGACCGGCGCTCTCCCGGAGGACGCCTCCACCACGGCGGCTTCTGGCGCGCCGAGCGAGAATGGCCACTCGCTCGAGCCCAGGCGACCTCGTTCTACATGACCTCCGGCGGCACACTGGCCAGGATCGCACTCGACTCACAATCGGCCCACACCACTTACACGTTCGACCCGCACCATCCCGTGCCGACCGTCGGCGGCAACATCTCCTCGAACCAGGGACTCATGACCAGCGGCGGCTTTGACCAGCGGCCGCGCGAAGATACCCACGCCGCGGCCAACCGTCTGCCGCTGGCCGAGCGCCGGGATGTGCTGGTTTTTCGCACAGAGCCGCTGGATGCCGACCTGGAGGTCACCGGTACGACCGTGGTCAAGCTCTGGGTCTCCTCGACCGCGCCCGACACCGACTTCACCGCGAAGCTGATCGATGAGATCCCACCGAACCCGGACTATCCCCTGGGCTTCGACCTGAACCTGGGCGATTCCATTCTGCGCACGCGCTACCGCGAAGGCCTCAACCACCAGGCGCCCCGCTCAAGCCCGGCGAGATCGCCGAGATCACGATCACGCTGTATCCCAATGCCAATGTCTTCAAGAAAGGACACCGCATCCGGGTCGATCTATCCAGCAGCAATTATCCCCGCTTCGACGTGAACTCCAACACAGGCGAGCCGCTCGGCGAATATCGCCGCATGGTCCCCGCCGACAACACAATCCACCATGACCACGACCACCCGTCACAGGTGATTCTGCCGGTGGTTCCGGGCGGAGCATGAGTGCGCCGTGATTCGGGCGTGGTCTCGACTAGGGTGGGTGAAACCCACCACACATTCTGACATCTTGGTGGGTTTCACCCACCCTACTCGCATGCGACGTTCAGCGCTCACCACCCAAAAATCGGCCTCCGTCCACGCGGAAGCACGAGCCGGTAACGAAGTTGGTGCCGTCGAGCAGGTAGAGGATGAGCCGGTTGACGTCCTGCGAGGATCCAAATCGGCGCAGCGGAGTTTTGTCGAGGACTTCGTTGATTTCGGATTCCGTGAGGTCCGGGGGCGGGTCGATCATGGCCGGCTGGATCAAGGCGACGGGAACATGGGGCGCCAGCTCCGTCGCCAGCGCAAGAGTGAGGGTAGTGAGGCCGCCCTTGGCGACCAGGTAGGGGAGATAGTCCTTGTAGGGGCGCTCGCTCGCCCAGTCGCCCAGCATCACGATCTTGCCCTTGATGCCGTCGTCGGGCGTCTGCTTGAGCATGAATCTGGCTGACGCGTGCGCCATGTGGAACGGGGCCGTGAGGTTCGCGGCGATCATCGCTTCGATTTCCTCCGCAGTGAGCGTGGCCAGCGGCGTGCGTTTGAAGACGCTGGCCATGTTCACGAGAGCGTCGAGGCGGCCGAATCGGTCTACGACCTGCTCCACCGCGCTTGCTGCCTGGCTCGGCTGCGTCAAGTCGGCGGCGATGGCCAGTCCCTGGCTGCCGGAGGCTTCGACCAGGGCGATCGTTTGCTCGATCGCGGCGCGGCTGGAGTGAAACGTCATCGCGACATTCGCGCCGCGGGCCGCCAGCATCCGCGCCAGGTCGCTGCCCACGCGCCGGCCTCCGGTGATCAAGACCGTGCGTCCGGCGAGCTTGCCGTCGGTCGCGCCCGCGTCCGAGAACGCCATTTCAAAGTCCTTTCCAGATCACATCGGGTACGCCCGCGTTCCGGTTAACCGCGCGGGCGAGCACAAAGAGCAGATCACTGAGCCGATTGAGGTAAACCAGTACGGGCCCGGCCACGGCTTCGCGCTTGTCGAGCGCGAGCTCGACGACCAGCCGCTCGGCGCGCCGGCAGACCGTGCGTGCGAGATGGAGATGAGCCGCTGCCGGCACGCCACCGGGCAGAATAAACTCTCGCAGAGGCTCGAGCTCCGCCTCGAGCCCATCGATCGTGAGTTCGAGATGCTCGACGTGCGCCCCCGTGATCGTGTTGTGGAACCTCCCGTCGGGAAGGGGATCCGCGAGTGCAGAGCCGACCAGGAACAGCTCGTCCTGGAGCCGGGCGGTCAGTTGATCGGTGGCAGGATCCAGGCCCACGCTGCGCACGACACCCAGCACGGCATTCAGCTCATCGACCGTGCCGTACGCTGCGATCCGGAGGTCGTGCTTGGGAACGCGGCCGGGACCCAGCAGGCCCGTCGTGCCATCGTCGCCGGTCTTCGTATAAATCTTCACCGCTTGAACCTGCTCGGGTTTCGGAACCATTGGCGAATCGCTCGACTCGCCTTATACTAGGCACCGCCATAGTCGCTGACTACTGAACTACGGAGATCGACCCGGCTGGAGGAGATCTCCGGAGGCTAGCACCCAGGATCGGCTCGGTCGAGCCGCGGAGCAATATCAATGACATTCTCGGTTGCGCTGCTCTTGGCGGCAGCCTCGCTCGCTCAGCACCCGACCTCCGCGCAACCCACCGCGCCGGCCCTTTCGGCCGAGGAGGTCGTGCAACTCGAGGCGGCCCATCTCACGAACATCCGGCAGGTCAGCTTCGGCCTGGCCCGCTCGGGCGAGGGATACTTCAGTCCGGACGGCCGGTCGATCATCTTCCAGGCGGTTCCTCATGTTCCACCGTCGATCTTCCATCATCCTTTGCCCGATGAGGACGGCTACCAGATTTTCCTCGGCCCGCTCGAGGAGGATGGTCCGCTCAAGATCGTCAGCACGGGGAAAGGGCGCTGCACGTGCCCGTTCTTCCACCCCAGTGGCAACTCCATTCTGTTTGCATCAACTCACCTCTCGCCCAGCACGGAGGCCGAGCCGACGAAAGGCCCGGCCTACAGCCGCTCGTCACGCTACCGCTGGGAGTTTCCCGAGACGATGGACATCTTCACCGCCGATCTGGACGGCAAGAACCTGAAACGCTTGACCGATGCGCCCGGATATGATGCCGAGGCAAGTTATTCGCCCGATGGGTCAAAGATCATCTTCACGTCCTTCCGCGACGGCGACGGCGAGATCTACATCATGGACGCCTCCGGTAAGAACGCCCGGCGGATCACGCGCCAGAAGGGCTACGACGGCGGCCCGTTCTTTTCTCCCGACGGCCGGCGAATCATCTACCGCAGCGACCGCAAGAGCAACGACTTCCTTCAAGTCTATGTGAACAACACCGAGGGCACGGCCGAGCGGGCCTTGACCCAGAACGACTTCGTCAACTGGGGTCCGTACTGGCACCCGGATGGAACTCACATCATCTACGCAACCAGCAAGCACGGGCACTCGAATTACGAGCTGTATCTGATGAATGTTGATTCGGGTGCTGAAGAGCGGATCACGTTCCAGGAGGGCTTTGACGGTCTGCCCGTGTTCAGCCCCGACGGCAAGCGCTTGATGTGGACATCGAGCGGCCGCACCGCCGACCGCAAGAGCCAGCTCTTCATCGCGGACTTCGCGCTGGAAGGTGCGAAGAGCCCGAGTGCGGCGTCTCCATCCAAACTGAAGAAGTAGGCACACTCCGTGTGCCGTAAATTGTAGTAGGCACACTCCGTGTGCCGTGACCTGCGGACGGCACACGGAGTGTGCCTGCTACGAAAACCTGGCCGATCAGTCATCAACCCCTGAGGAGAAGAATACAGCTATGGGCCCGAAGGACGTCATCTTGAAGACGATGGATATGAGCGAGTTTGTCGTCAACAAATACCTGGAAGACCTCTCCGACGCCGATCTGAGGCTGGTGGCGGTCGAAGGGATGCACCCGATCGCGCTGCAGCTCGGGCATCTGATCTGCTCCGAGCGGCGAATCATGGAGATGGTCGCTCCAGGGGTATCGCCGGCGCTTCCCGCTGGGTTTGAAGAACACCACGACATCAAGAAGCCGCCCGGCGACGACAGCCATTTCGCGACCAAGGACGAATACTTGAAGTTGTGGGCCGGGCAGCGCGCCGCGACCAAGAAGGCGCTCGGGTCGACCAGCGACGCCGAGCTTGACGACACGCGCGGAGGCAAGCTGCCGCCTTTCCTGCCGACGGTGAGCGCCGCTTTCGGCATGGCGGGCATTCACGCGATGAACCACGCCGGCCAGTTTGTCGCCGTGCGGCGCATGCTGAAAAAGCCGATAGCGTTCTGAGCCGCAACCTGGAAAAACCCCGCGGTGAGTCGAACGCTCAAACGCGGGATAAACCCATCTTCGACCACACGGAGCCATTCGCCATGGGACCGAAGGACGTGATCCTCAAGAATCTCGAGATGAGCGACGTGATCATGAAGAAATACCTGGATGATCTTGCCGACGCCGATCTGCGGCTGGAGGGCGTGCCAGGCATGAATTCGATTGCACTCCAGCTCGGCCATCTGATCTCCGGCGAGCGGGCTTTCGTCGAATACGTGAGCCCTGGTCTATCACCCGAGCTGCCCGCGGGCTTTGACGAGAGCCACAGTTTGAAGCCGGACGTACGAGAACGAAAGCTCGCGACCAAGGACGACTACTTCAAGCTGTGGGCTGCGCAGCGGGCGGCGACCAAGAAGGCGCTTGCAGGCGTGAGCGATGCCGAGCTGGAGGATACGCGCGGCGGCACCTTGCCGGAATGGGCGCCGACGGTCGGCGACATGCTGAACATCGCTTCGCTGCACCCGATCATGCATTCGGGGCAGTTTGTCGTGGTGCGCCGGCGGCTGAAGAAGGCGATTGCGTTTTGAGGTCGGAGACCGACCAGCAGGGATTGTTCAGCACGACCCGTTCATCGCGTCGCTCCCCACGGTGCGGCGGTCGCGATGGCGGATTTGGGATAGAATAGAAGAGGAACGCATTCGCCCGAAAACGTTGCTGGATTAAAAGTACGAGGGTCTCGCATGGCCACGGCTGCTTCGAAAACCCGTCGGCTCCGGCTCGGTCCTCGATCGGCCGGGCTCTTGCTCACGTTGACGGAATTCGATCACGCCCAAATTCAAAAGGGCTGGCGATACGAGCTAATCAACGGGGTCCTCGTCGTGTCTCCTACGCCTTCACGCCAGGAACGGGGTCCAAACGAAGCTCTTGGGCATTGGCTACAAGACTATCAAGAGACCCATTCACAAGGGTCTGTGCTGGATGCGACTTTGCCCGAAGAAGAGATCGAGACAAAGCAAAACCGCCGGCGCGTAGACCGGGCCATCTGGGCGGGTTTAGGACGCGATCCGGAGGAAGGCGAGGCACCGACGATCGCTGTCGAATTCGTTTCGAAGGGAAAGATCAACCAGGAACGCGACTACGTCGCCAAACGTGCTGAATTTCGGGACATCGGCATGCGGGAATACTGGGTGGTCGACCGATTTCGGCGCAGCTTGACCGTTTATCGGTTCGACGGTGAGAAGGACGAAGAGCTGCACATTCCGGAGGACAAGACGTACGAAACGCCCTTGCTGCCCGGCTTTGTGCTCGAGCTCAAGCGTTTGCTCGCGGTGGCCGATCGGTGGGCCAAGAAGCGGCGGAAGTAGCTGTAGGTGCTGCCGATGCCGCGAAAGGTACGTGAATTGATTGAGGACCTTGAAAAATCGGGCTTCGTGGATCGCGGCGGGAAGGGGAGCCACCGCAACTTCGAGCATCCGAGTGGCATCAGGCTTACTCTCTCCGGTCAAACGGGCGACGATGCAAAACCATACCAGGAAAGAGAAGTGCGCCGCGCAATCAAGGAGAGCCAGCCGTGAAAGAGAGCGCACGTTACGTCAAGATTGTCGAGTGGTCCGAAGAAGATAACGCCTTCGTCGGCCAGTGCCCAGGTATCGTCGGTCCATGCTGTCACGGCGACGACGAGGCCGAGGTGTACCGGGAACTCTGCGAGATCGTTGATGAGTGGATCGACATCGCACGCAAAGACGGTCGTGCATTACCGCCGCCCACAGCGGGCAAGGACATCGCCCGGTTGATCGCCTGACCGAGCCCACAGGTGACTTTGTGTGCTCCGGCTGAAGCAATCAACTCACCCTGCGCCATCGCCGGCGCTCACTCCTCTGAACCTTCGCTCGAGCCTGGCTGCCGGCTTTCGGCCGCGAGCAATCGCTCCAGTAACGCCGGATTGACCACTCCCCGAAACCGCACCTTGCCGTTCACGGTCACAACCGGAACCTCGGTGTTATATTTCGCCACGAGTTCCGGATCGTGATCGATATCGACTTCGTCGATGGTGAAACCGAATCGCCGCTGGGCGTCCTTGAGCACGTTCATGGCCTTGTCGCAACAGCCGCAACCGGCGCGCGAGTAGACTGTGAACGCGAGATGTGCTGTTTTTTGCTTGTCAGGGCGCCGCAACAATCGGTCGAGAAGAGTGGTCATCGATTTCTCCGGATCGTTTCAGCGCTTGGGAAGGCTGAAGTCGTGGTCGTAGAATTCGAGCCGGCCGCAACTCTCGCAGCGATAGAGGTCGAGCGGCTTGACCGTCTCGCCGAGATCAGCCAGCTCGCCCAGGAAAAAATGCCATCCGGGGTTCGCTCCGCCGACGCGGATGGGTAGCTGGCCCAGGCTGCGGAGGGAGGTCTTGCAGTGGGGGCAGGTTGGTGAGCTTGAGCGTTCCATTGAAGTCAGAGCTCCTCATTCTGGCGAACCTTGCACGTCCCAAGATTTGTAAGATCACGGAGCCATTACGGATCATGCCCCATCACGAACGACTTCGTGTTCCGAAGGCGCCATGGTGTGAATGAATTCGACGAGAGCTTGTTCATCTGCGTCGAGCTTTTGGATCAGTTTCTTCCAAACCAAGTGTTGGCGCTCGCCCTCATCCATCTTTTCGAAGTCAATCGAGGTCACCACGGCGACGACCTTGAAACCGCTGTCGGGCTCGATTTCTACTGCGAGTCCGGACAGTGGAAGTTCCTCCAGCGCTTTCTTGACCCTCTCGTGAATTTTCATGGATCTGGGTTCCTTGATTTTACGCCGATCAGAACCTCGAGAGAATCTCTTGTCCAAGCCGTTCCACGGCATCAATCCATCGCGAAACTGCCAAATTTGAAAGGGACTTCACGGGGTGGTGCCCCGAGCCCTTCTTTGGATTTCGATCTACGCGGTGGGCAATCCAGTGTCTGCGCGACATCATTGCCGCCAGTTCCGCCGAGTCGTCGTCGTCGATCTTCAGTACAACCCCGATATTCCCGAGCAAGTTCTTGATGTCACCGGGGTGATTGTAGCTCGATTTCTCAAGATATTCTCTCACTGAACCCGCGATGATCTCGTCGATAGTCTTTCCACGGAAATCCGCTAAGTCCTGCAAGCTAAACCTGGTCCGTCCTTTCGTACCCGTGAGCGGCATCTCGACAAAGGCCTCCGGCTTCGCGGTAGGTAGCTTCCATTCCGCAAGAGAACGCAACAAATCTTCCAGGGTCGCATGCAGCAACACGACGGCTGCCCGCAGGATGTCAGTGTCAGGCACGGTTCGACGTCCGCGACCTCTGCCAGAACTTGATGAATACAACTCAACGAGATTCTTCACCCGACCCAAGTTATCACGAAAACGCACCCGGATGTCCTCGAGGATCGTCGCCATTCAATCAGTTCCAGTATCGTTCGACCAGGGACGCACCTTTGCCAGATTATCAAAAAATGTCGCCCCGCCGCCTATGTCCGTGAACGGCGGAGATGTGGTCCTGGGATATCGTCAGGCTGAAAGCCTGACCTACTTGGGCGCAGCCCGCACCTCAACCAGGTTATCAAAAAACGTCGCGCCGCCGCCCATGTCGGTCAGGGCCGACGACGTCGTGCCGTTGACGTTGGCGCCGCCGCGCGTGAGCTTGTTCCAGTAGATTCCGGTGGCAACGGCCACGCCCCGGCGCACACTGCCGCTGGTGCTTACTCTCGCCAGAAAACGGCCGCGATCATTGAAGATTTCGGCCCACTGGCCGTTCTCAAGGCCGCGATCCTCGGCGTCCTGCGATGACAGCTCAATTTCCGGGTCTCCGGCTGAAGCGCGATGACGGGGCGAATTGGCAAAGGTCGAATTCAGGAACTGCGGGCGCGGAGGGCATAGCAGTTGCAACGGATATTGCGCTGCCAGGTCGGGACGCGTCAGCGGATCTTCTAGCGGCGGAGTGTAAGCCGGCAGCGGGTCGAAGCCGTCGGCCTTCATCCGCTCGGAGTAGAGCTCGCACTTTCCCGACGGCGTGGGAAAAACACCCGCGGCAAACGGGGTGAACTCGGCCGGGATGTTCAAGCGCACGGCCCCCTGCTCTCTCAGCCGCTCAAGCGTGATTCCTGTTAACGTGCCTCGACCGCTCAAGACCTCGCGTAACAAGGTATCGTCGTCCGGAAACAGCTCGGGCTCGAAGCCAAGCCGGCGGGCCAGCTCGCGAAAGACATCGTTGTTCGACCGGCACTCGCCTCGCGGCGCAATCGCCGGTGAATTCAGCATCACATCGTGATGGCCATACGAGCCGTGGATATCAATTTGTTCGAGCTGCGACGTCGCGGGCAACACGATGTCGGCAAAGTCAACGGTATCCGTGGCATAAAGCTCGTGCACGACGACGAACAGATCTTCGCGCTTGAGCCCCTTGATAACCTTCGCCTGGTTCGGGGCCACGGCGGCCGGGTTGCTGTTATACACGTAGAGGGCTCGGACGCTTGGGCCGGGCATCTCGCCGAGCAGTGCTTCACCAAGCTGGTTCATGTTGACGAGGCGCGTTCCGGGCGGCGACAAATCGGGGCGGGTGAGCTTGTCCATGGCAAAGTCGTACGTGCCGCTGGTCGAGAGCAAGACGCCCCCGCCGTGGTGGCGCCACGAGCCGATGACCGCGGGAATACAGGTGATCGTACGGACCGCCATGCCTCCGCCGTGATGGCGCTGCATGCCGTAGTTGAGGCGGATGAGGGAGGGTTGCTCGCGAGCGAGGCAATGAGCTAGCCGTTCGATCGTGTCGATGTCCACGCCCGTGATCGCCGCGACTCGTTCGGGGCGATAATCCGTGGCGACACGATTTCTGAGCAGCTCGGCACCGACGGTCGCCCGCTCGAGGTAATCGTCGTCTTGCAGACCATCGCGCCACACGACATGAAGCACGCCCAGCGCGAGCGCGGCGTCAGTGCCCGGGCGGGGCTGGATATGCCAGTCCGAGCGGCCCGCGGTGGGGCTGCGGTACGGATCGATGGTGACAATCGTCGCACCGGCCTTGCGGGCCTCGATCATCAAGCTCCAGAGATGGCTGTTCGTGTTGACGGTGTTTGAGCCCCAGTTCACGATGAACTTGCATTTCGGCACAGCCATCGGATCGGCGCCCAAGCGGCCGCGGCCCATGGTGTATTCGTAGCCGGCCGTACCGGCCGACGCGCAGATCGACCGGTCTAGTTTTGATGCACCCAGGCGATGGAAGAACCGCCGATCGAGGCTGCTCGACTGGAGCTTGCCCATCGTGCCGCAGTAGCTGTAGGGCAGAATGGCCTGTGGGCCATCGGTGGTATGCGCGATGGCCGCGAATCGTTGGGCGATTTCAGTCAGGGCGTCTTCCCACGTGATCGGCTCGAACCGGCCCTCGCCCTTGCGGCCGATTCTTCGCAGCGGCTGGAGCAAGCGGTCGGGGCTATAGACCCGCTCGAGGTAGCGGGCCATTTTCTGGCAGAGGAAACCGCGTGTGAAATGATGATCGGGGTCGCCGCGAAGGTCGACCGCGATGCCGTCCTGAACGGTCACGAGCATGCTGCACGTGTCGGGGCAGTCGAGCGGGCAGACGTTTTTGACCACCGTTAGCGGGCCAGGGGTTTCTTCGTTGGCACGCACCAGACTCTCCCGTCACGGTCAGGATCGTAGGCATTCACTTCAGGGGTAAGTAAGTCACGCGATTCGAAAGTTCCTGCAGATCGCAACACATGGCAATAAGCTCGATGTCCTCGACAAGTCGTCCCAAACTGGCTCCTTGCTGGTGGGCGAACAGGATTCCGATGAAATGGGCTCCAGATTGCTGCCAGCGAGAAGCGATGTTCAGGAAATCCTCGTCTTGTGTGAAAAACAGGCGAGCGAGCTCGGTGGCCCGGGCGAGAAGGGGCTCGTCATCCAGCTCTGTCGTCCCATCGTCCTGAGTCCTGAGCACATCGATGTTTCGAAGTCGCAATCCTTCGGTGATCGCGAACGGGATATGGACGTCCATGTAGACCGAGAGGGGCATCGTCAGGAAGTTCCCGTTGGGCGACGCTTCAGAAGTGCGGCTCGTGTAAGCGGTTGCTTGAGTCTTTCGGCTTCGACTGTCTCCGCGGAAACTCGCATCTGCTCGACGAGCTGATCGTGGTGGTCGTAGAAGTAGGTTAGAGCCGCATAGACCTGCTCCGGTCGAAGATCCGGGTGCTGGTGCAACATCTCCTCCGCCGACCAACCGAAATGATAATGTTCGCCGGCCAGGTGAATTATCTTGTACCTGGTCCCTTCGATCCGTGCGGTGCCGTCAGTGTCGTTCGCCAGGTGCGGATAACGGAGCTCAGTAGTCATCAGATCAAATTCAGCCCCGAAGGGATGCCCCTCCAACGGAATTGACCAAATCGCCTCGACCCTTGCCAGACGTGAACCGGTCTTCGCGGGAAACGGGACTACTTGCTCTCACGGGCCGGCTCCCAGCTTGGTCCACCGTCGCTGGAACCTTGCTTGTCTCGAGGGCAGATTGCCGGCACAATGATAGCAGATCACAAGTACACCGGAAAGCCTCAATGAGCCTGGCCATCCTTCCCACCGCGACCATCGAGACGGTCGCTGACCTGCTTGAATCACTCGGCGACATTCCGCCTGAGCGCATTCGCATGCGCCCACTTCCGGGGACGGCCACCGAAGACGATGTCCTCGCGGTCTATGCGAGCGAAAGGCGCCTTTGCGAGCTGGTTGACGGCGTGCTGGTGGAGAAACCCATGGGCTACGACGAGTCGCGGCTGGCCGCAGAGTTCATCTACGCGCTGATTGACTTCCTTCGCCGCCAAGACCTCGGGACCGCAGCCGGAGCAGACGGAATGATGCGTCTGCTGTCCGGGCTCGTCCGCATCCCCGACGTCTCGTTTGTTCGCTGGGAGCACTTGCCCGAGTCGTACGGGGCGATTCCGCCGATCGCGCCCGATCTCGCCGTCGAAATTCTCAGCGAGTCGAATACGCCGAAGGAAATGGAGCGCAAACTCCGTGAATACTTCGACGCCGGAACCCAGCTCGTTTGGTACGTCGATCCCAAGGCGCGGACGGTGACCGTCTACACAGCTCCCGATCAATTCGTTGTTCTGGATGAATCCCAGACGCTCGAGGGCGGCAACGTCCTCCCCGGACTGTCAATTCCTCTTCGGGAGCTGTTCGATCGAGCCGGCCGGCGGCGTGGGCGGAATGAATAAATGAGTTGGGCGTTCGTCTCACACCAACCCGACCGTCAGCGGGGAGCTGAGTCGGTGTTGGCTAGGAGATGCCCGGACAACTTCCTTTCCTCGCTGACGCTTCGGGCTGGTATCCGGCCTCCGGCAATGCCCGGATAGTCTCCTCGCTGACGCTTCGGGTTGGTATAAGGCCTTCGGCGCCGTCCCGATCGGCGCGCCATCTGCCTGGGCCCGTCGACGGATGAAGAAAATCCGCGCCCCGTCGATTTTCTTCGTGCGTTTTGGAAAATCCATGCGTCTTCTCTATTAACGCATGATATAAGCGTCGTGTTGTGCTATCTGACAGCTTCGGTCGCGGCGGGGTTGCCTGGTCCGTGGAGGGACCGCGCATGGCGAATGGGGACGCGATCATCGGTCGGTTGATCGACGAGGCGCGGCGCCAATCGCCGGGCATTCTGGACCGGTTGCTGGAGTCGTATCGCAACTACTTGAGGCTTCTGGCTCGGACGGGCATCGACGCCTCGCTACGGGGCAAGGCCGATCCGTCTGACCTCGTGCAGGAAACGCTGCTGAAAGCCCATCAGCATTTCGACCAGTTCCGGGGCCAGACGGAAACGGAGCTGGTCGCCTGGCTGCGGCAGATTCTGACGCGGAACCTCGCCGATCTGGTGCGCCGGTTCAAAGCGGCCGGTGCGCGCACTGTCGCCCGCGAACAGTCGCTGGACGACGTGATCGGCGCATCGTCACGTGCCTTGATGGAGCTGGTCGCGCCCAACGGCCATTCGCCCAGCCAGTCGGCGCAGCGGCGCGAGCTGAGCATTATTCTGGCGGATGCGCTGGCCGAACTGGCTTCTGACCACCGCGAAGTGGTCGTGCTCCGAACGCTGGAAGGCCGGGATTGGGAAGAAGTCGCCCGCGCGATGGGCCGCAGTCCAGGCGCAGTCCGCCTGCTGTGGGCGCGGGCACTGAAGAAGTTGCGTCCCCTGATCGAGTCACGACTATGACCACAAGCAAAGTCACGCAGGGCAAGGTGGCGACGGCGAGCGAGGTCCGGCTGGTCGAGGTGCTGGACGCGTACATGGCCGCCGCCCAGGAGGGGCGTGCGCCGACGAGGGACGAGTTGCTGGCCGAGCATCCGGAACTGGCCGAGGATTTGGAGGCGTGCTTGGCGAGCCTTGAGTTTATTGGGCGGGCGTCGCTGACGGCCGCGCCGCTGGTTCTTGATTCACAGTTGGTTGAAGCGAGTGCAGGCGAGCCGGGAATCGGAAATCTGGGCGACTTTCGACTGATCAGGGAGATCGGCCGGGGCGGCATGGGCGTGGTTTACGAGGCGATTCAGCGCTCGCTGAACCGGCGGGTGGCGCTCAAGGTGCTTCCGTTCGCGGCAGCGATGGACCCGACGCAGCTTCGGCGGTTCCAGACCGAGGCATTGGCCGCGGCCCAGCTTCATCACACGCATATTGTGCCGGTGTATTCCGTGGGCTGCGAGCGGGGCGTTCACTATTACGCCATGCAGTTCATCGAGGGGCAGACGCTCGCCCAGGCGATCGCCGAACGCAAGCGCGTCGACGAGACGCCGCCGCCCGCCCGCGTTTGCGCGGGTCTCCTGACCCCGCCGAAACCAACGACCGTAGGTCTCCAATCCCCGAAGACTCGCCGACTCTGCGCAACGCGCCGGGTTCTGCCACCCCGACCCCGTCGTCCCGCACCCGCGAGTACTTCCGCACGGCCGCCGAGTTGGGCATCCAGGCCGCCGAGGCACTCGACCACGCGCACAAGTTCGGCATTGTGCACCGCGACATCAAGCCTGCTAATCTGCTCTTGGACATCCAGGGCAACCTCTGGGTCACCGATTTCGGCCTCGCCCGGCTCCAGGATGACGCCGGCTTGACGATCACCGGTGACCTGCTGGGCACGCTTCGCTACATGAGCCCCGAGCAGGCGCTGGCGAAGCGGGGCTACCTGGACCATCGCACCGACATTTACTCGCTCGGGGCGACGCTCTACGAGTTTGTGGCGTTGCGTCCGGCTGTCGACGGGCAGGATCGCCAGGAGCTCCTCCGCAAGATTGCACAGGACGAACCGGCCCTGCCGCGGCGGATCAACCCGGCAATTCCCCGCGAGCTGGAGACGATCCTGCTCAAGGCGATGAGCAAGGAGCCGGAATCGCGGTATTCCACAGCTCAGGAGCTGGCCGACGACCTGGGGCGGTACCTGGATGAGAAGCCGATCAAAGCCAGGCCCCCGACAGTCTGGGAGCACGCGGTGAAGTGGTCGCGACGGCACACCGTGGTCGTTGGGGCCGCGCTCGCGATTCTCGTCGTCGCCGTGGTAGCCCTGCTGGTCAACTCCATCCTGTTGGGACGAGAACAGCGAAGAACCGTCGCGGCCCTTGAACTGGCCGAGTCGCGTTCGCGGCAAGCCCGCAAAGCGGTCGACCGCATGTACACCCGCGTCGCCGAAAAATGGCTCGTCGATCAGCCTGGCCTCCAGCCCCTGCAACGAGAGTTCCTCCAGGAAGCTCTGGGGTTTTATCAGGAGTTTGCCCGCCAGCGGAGTGAAGATCCCGATGCGCAGATCGAGCAGGCCGTCGCGTTGGTGCGGGTCGGCGACATCGATCACTCGCTCAGGAGTCACGAACAGGTCGAGCGAACCTACCTCCAAGCGATCGAGATCCTCAATGACGTCATCGATAGCCCTCTGGACAATCCCCGGCGCCGCGAGGAGCTGGCCGCCGCGCTGCTCAAGCTCGCGCGGCTCTACCACGTCGACGGGCGAAACCCGGACGCGGCCAACCGCTACACTCAGGCCCTGCAAATATACCAGTCATTGGCCCGCATGTATCCCGAAAGAATCGAGTGCCAAGTCGGACAAGCGCGGTGTTTGTCGGGGTTGGGGGCCACGCGTCGGAGCACGGGCAAGCCAGACGAAGCGGAACGTCTCTACGTCGGCGCACGCCAAATCTACGAATCCTTGGCGGTGCAACCGCAAGTTCGAGCGCAAATCACCGATGGTCTGAGGCTCGTTAATCATAACCTGGGCGCGCTGTATGGCGAGGCCGGTCGAATGTTGGAAGCGGAGCGTTGTTTTAGGAGGGCGGTCGAGTTATCGGCCCAGATCCTCACAGGCCCTCAAATGTCTCCAGTTAAGAGACATGATCATGCGAGCGAAATTGGAGGACTGGCGGCTGCCCTGGAGGACCAGGGAAAGCGGCTCGAGGCAGAGAAAACGCTTCGAGAAGCCATTCGGATCCAGGAGTCCTTGGCGGCCGAGTTTCCCGAGAGAACCGAGTTCCGGGAGGACCTCGCTTGGACCCTCGGTTTCCTTGGCCGATTGCTGCATAAACTGGGTCAATCCACCGAAGAGGAGGAAGTACTCCGCCGATCGATCGGGATCTCGAACGAAGTCGTCAGTGCAGCACCCAAACTCATTTTTCGCCGCGTAATCATTGCCAGAGCCCTGGTCGGTCTGGCAACGCTTGAGCGAGATAAGGGGCATTCCGACGTCTCAGAGGGCCTCCTTGCCGATGCGCGTTCGCACATCCGGATCGGTCTGGAGATCAATCCGCGGGACCCGAGATTGAACGCGCTGAGCGCGGAGATCGATTCGTTGACGAAAGGGGCGGACCCGTCAAAGGCCGAGGGCGCGAGTGATTCGAGCCCGACCGATCACACAGGATCAAGCGGCAAGAAGGAGAAAAAAACCAAGCAACGGACAACGCCGTAATCGTGGGCTCGCCGCCGACCGGGGCCCGTGAAGACCCGGCCGGCATCGTGGCCTGAGCGTGCCAAGCCGCCGGCCATTCCTGTTGTGTACCGCCTTCTTTGGCAAAGGACCCCGTCCGGTCCGGGCGTTCGGGGTGCGCCGCCGAGGTCGTTCGATTGTTCACCGTTTCATCAGATCGCACTTTCCACTCAGGAGAGGCACCCATGCGCCGCAAGTCTGCCCGCTCGTCATCGCCCTCATCCCTCTCGCCTCGGCGAGTACATCGTCGCGGAGGCTTCCGGCCGCTGGTGTGCCGCCTGGAGGACCGGACGCTGCTGAGCCTCAACCCGACGTCCATCTCCGTCACCGCTTCGCCCAGCCAGGTGGTGTATGGGCAACCGGTGACCTTCACGGCCACGGTGTCCGAGGTCCCGCCGGCCGGCGCCACGCCGACCGGTGGGACGGTGATCTTCTACGATGGGACTGTGGACGTCGGGGTCGCACCCCTGAACGAGGGCGTCGCCACGCTGACGACGGCGCTCCTGGAGGTCGGGCCATCGATGATCTCGGCGATCTACAGCGGCGATGGGCAGAACTTCGGCGGTAGCGGCTTCGGGACGATGGCCACGGTCGCGGGCACCGGGACGGCCGGCAATGCCGGTGATGGCGGGCCGGCGACCTCCGCGCGGCTGGATCTGAACGAGCCGATCAGCCTCACCGACGGACTCAGTGAGGCTGTCCCCGGCCTGGCGGTGGACGCGCAGGGGGACCTGTTCATCGCCGATTCGGCCAACAACATCGTCCGCGAGGTGTCGCCCGGTGGAACGATCACCACTATCGCCGGCACCGGGGCGACCGGTTACACGGGAGACGGCGGCCGGGCCACCGCCGCCACGCTGTCGATCCCCACAGGGCTCGCGCTGGATGCCCAGGGCGATCTGTTCATCGCCGATACCGGCAACAACGTCGTCCGTGAAGTGACGCCCGGTGGCACGATCACCACCGTCGCCGGCACCGGGGCGGCCGGTTATTCGGGAGATGGCGGCCGGGCCACCGCCGCCGCGCTGGACAGTCCGACCGGCGTGGCGGTGGGCGCGCGGGGCGACCTGTTCATCGCAGATGAAGGGAACAACGTCGTCCGCGAGGTGAAACCCGGGCCGGGCGGCTCTCTCTCGGACGGTTGCATCGCCACCGTCGCCGGTGGGGGGACGGGCGGAGGGACGGACGGTTTCGGCGACGGCGGCCCGGCCACCCAGGCGGTGATCGGGAGTCCGACCAGCGTGGCGGTCGACGCCCAAGGCGACCTGTTCATCGCGGACTTCGGTGATGATCTCGTCCGTGAGGTGACACCGGACGGCACGATCGCCAGACTCGCCGGTGAAGTCATCGACGGCGGTAATACCGGCGACGGCGGCCCGGCCGAGGCCTCCCTGTTCAACGGGGCCATCGCGCTGGCCGTCGATGGACAGGGTGACCTTTTCATCGCCGACTCGGGCAACAATGTCGTCCGCGAGGTGAAGTCCACGCTCGACGAAGGGGGCAGCCCGGTCACCCCGACCAGCATCATCACCACCGTCGCCGGCGACATCGGTTGGGGGGGCGGGTACAGGGGCGACGGCGGCCCGGCCACCGCCGCCACCATGAACGACCCCTCCGGTCTGGCGGTGAACGGGCAGGGGGACCTGTTCATCGCCGACTCCGGCAATGACGTCGTCAGACTGGCCGGAATCGGCGCCGCCATCGCTGTCACCCCGCCCGCGATCTCCACGTCCGTCACGGCCGTGTCGGTGGCGCCGAACTCGGAGCTGGTGGCACTACAGGCCACGGTCTCGGCGCAAGGGCCCGGCGCCGCCACGCCGACCGGATCCATCCAGTTCCTTATCGACGGGGCCGATGTCGGCGGTCCGGTGACCCTCTCTGGAGGTACGGCGCCGCTCGCGCTCGATACGGCCCAGACGCTGGAACTGAGCGAGTACGGCGGCTCGGCGATCTACACGAGCGACTCTACGGATGTTGCCGGAAGCACGGGCATGCTCCCCGCGGGCGAGGTATCTTCGGCCACGACGACTTTGGTGACCGCCACGACCGGGCGATCCTCCTACGGCCAGGCGGTGACATTCACCGCGACCGTGACGGCGCTGGCCCTGGGCAGCGGCACGCCCACCGGCCTGGTCCAGTTCCAGGTCGACGGGGTGGACACCGGCCCGCCGGTGCTGGTCTCCGGCGGCAAGGCTTCGCTCACGCTGAGCGCGCCTCCCGCTCGGCGCTCACGAGGTGACCGCCGTCTACAGCAGCGATTCCATGAACTTCACCGGGAGCAGTTCGGGGTTTGGCAACGGTAGTGCGGGAGAGTGGATCGACGCAAACAACGTCGACGAGTTCATCCAGTTCACGGCGACGAACGTCGGAAGCTTCGGCCACGGACCGTACCAATCCACCGGCGACGGCGGCCTGGCCACCGCCGCGCCGCTGGAGAATCCCGGCGGCGTGGCGACGGACTCGCATCACGACCTGTTCGTCGCCGATTCGGGTGACGACGTCGTGCGCGAGGTCTCTCCGAACGGCACGATCACCACCGTCGCCGGGGACGGGACGGTCGGCTATACGGGCGACGGCGGTCCGGCCGCCGCCGCCGAGCTGAATGATCCGATCGGCGTGGCGGCGGACGGTCAGGGCGACCTGTTCATCGCCGATGCGGGCAACAGCGTCATCCGCGAGGTGACGCCCGGGCCCGACGGCCTCCTCTCGGACGGAACGATCACCACCATCGCCGGCAACGGGATCGGTGGCTATCTCGGTGACGGTGGGGCGCCCACGGCCGCCGAACTCGCCGATCCGACCGCGCTCGCGCTGGACAAGAATGGCGACCTGTTCATCGCCGACTCGGGCAACAACGTCGTGCGCGAGGTGACGCCCGGGCCCGACAGCCTCCTCTCGGACGGCACCATCACGACCGTCGCCGGCAATTCTGGACTGGGGGGACAATACGGTGCGGACGGCGGCCATCCCACCGACGCCGCGCTCAACTTCCCCGCCGGGATCGCGGTGGACGGGAACGGCGACCTGTTCATCGCCGACTCCGGGAATAACGTGGTGCGCGAGGCGACGCCCGGCCCCGACGGGTTGTTCTCCGACGGGACCATCGCCACCGTCGCCGGTAGTTATGGACTGGCGAGCGACGACGGCACCTCTCCCACCGACGCCGCGCTGAGCGGGCCCTCCGGCGTCGCGGTGGACGCCGCCGGCGACCTGTTCATCGCCGACTCCGGGAATAATATCGTGCGCAAGGCGACGCCCGGGCCCGACGGCCTGTTCTCGGACGGCACCATCGCCACCATCGCCGGGAGCAACGCGCTGGGGGGCGGGTACGGCGGCGACGGCGGCCCTCCCACCGACGCGGCGCTGAATGGGCCCTCGGGCATCGCGCTTGATGCCGCCGGCGACCTGTTCATCGCCGACTCCGGGAACAACGTGGTGCGCGAGGCGACGCCCGGGCCTGACGGCCTCTTCTCGGATGGCAACATCAAGATCGTCGCCGGCAACGCGGCGAGGAGCGGATCGGGGGCGATCCTCCCGGCTCCCGGCGGTGACGTGGCCGTGGATGGGCAGGGCGACCTGTTTGTCACCGTCCCGAGCGCCAACATCGTCGTCGAGGTCTCTCCGGACGGCGTCATCACCACCATCGCTGGCGGCGGAACGGACGGGTTCTCGGTGAACGGTGTTCCGGCCATCGACGCCGCGCTGAATGATCCGATCGGTGTGGCGCTGGACGCGCAGGGTGACCTGTTCATCGCCGATTCCGAGGATAACGTCGTGCGCGAGGTGAAGCCCGGCCCCGACGGGCTCCTCTCGGAGGGCACCATCACCACCGTCGTCGGCGATGGGACGGCCGCATACGGCGGCGACGGCGAGAGCCCCGCCATGGCCCAACTCGACGATCCCACCCACCTGGCGATGGATGCCGAGGGGGACCTGTTCATCGTCGACTGGGCCAACGATGCGATCCGCGAGGTGATGCCCGGTCCCGACGGACTCCTCGCGGACGGCACGATCATCACCATCGCCGGCGATGGCCCTCAGGGAAGCCACGACGATATAGTCGATAACACCGACGAACTCGGCAATGTCACGGCCCTGACGGTGGACGGGGAGGGTCACCTCTTCTTCGCCGAGTCCGGCAGCTCCTATCCGTACCGCGCCCTCTGGCTCATGGCTCCCGGCCCGGACGGCCTTTTCGCGGACGGTTATTCCGAGCTCGCCTTAGACTTTAATCTGCTGGCGCGCACGCCAGCGTTGGCCCTCGACGCCGAGGGGGACCTCTTCGGAGACGTTGTGACCTACGAGATCGAAGAGGTGTTCGGCGCATTCTCCTTGACCTCGGACTCGTTGGCAGACCCCTTCGATGGGCCGGGTGTCGCGCCGGGGGCGCGGCCGGACTTGCCGTCGATCCGACACGGGACGTGTTCGCGACGATCGGGAACGGGATCCTCCGCGTCGGCGGGGGCGGGGCCTTCCTCGCGGTCTCCGCCGTCGCCACCACCACGACCCTGACCACCTCGCCGAGCACCTCCGTCGCCGGCCAGACCGTGATCTTCACCGCGGCCGTGACCCCGCAGGCCGGCTCCGCCGTACCCACCGGCTCGGTCCAGTTCGAGGTCGACGACGCCGACGTCGGCAACCCGGTGCCGCTCGACAGCTCGGGCAGCGCGAGCCTGGCGCTCGACTCGCTCGACCTCGGCGGCGCACGCCGTGACGGCGGTCTACTCGAGCGACTCGGCCGACTTCATCGGCAGCACGGCGAACACCTCGATCACGGTAGCGGCCGCGACGGCATCCAACATCGAGTCCGTCGTGAACAGCGCCCCCTCGACGGGCGGCTCGATTACCCTCCAGACGACCTCGAGCTCGGCCGTCAGCGCCGCGCTTCAGGGCATCGATCAGGCCAGCGCCGCCGGCCCGGTGACCGTCAACCTGGACCTCGCCGGCGCAAGCACAACCCCGACAACCGCGATCAGCGCCCCCAGTGGCGTGCAGGTCGATCTCACCTCCTCCACCGGCACCGCCACGGTGCAGGGCGCGACGGTCACCAGCGGCACCGTGGTGATCGAGGCCGGCGTGGCGCCGGTCGACTGGACCGTCGACGGCGGCAATGTCACCGTCGAGGGGATGCGCCTCGGCCGGCGACTTCATCGTCAACGGCGGGACCGTGACGCTCGCCGACGGGACGGTCATCACGGGAAACTCGCCCGCGATCATCGTCAACTCGGGCACCGTCATCCTCCAGGGCGTGACGGCCCAGACCGCGACGAATGCGCCGACGATCGTCGTCAACGGCGGCAGCCTGGTCGTCCGCGATAGCACGATCGAGGAATCCACCGGCTACGACCAGGCCGCCATCCTCGTCGACGGCGGCACGGTGGACCTCGGCACCGCCGCGAGCCCCGGCGGCAACATCCTGAACGTCAACGGCGCCGGTCAGTTCCTGCGGGACTCCGGCTCCGCCCCGCTGTCCGATACGGGCGACACGCTCGCGGTCAACGGCGCGGCGCTCTCCGCGACCGAGCTGAGCGTCACGGCCCTCGCCAGCTCGGCCCCCTCCGCGACGTATGGCCAGTCGTTGACGCTGACCGCCACCGTGACGGCCGCCGATCCGGCCGACGGGCGCCCGCCGGCGGCGTCGAGTTCCTCGACACGACCACCGGCGCGGACCTGGGGACCGTGGCCCTCTCCGGCGGCGTCGCCCGGCTGACGACCACGGCGCTGGCGCCGGGGACCCACGCGATCGCCGCCGATTACCTGGGCGACGGCTCCTTCGCGTTCAGCCTGGGAATCCTGACCCAGGCGGTCGCGCCTGCGCCGCTGAAGATCACCGCCAGCAACGCCAGCATGGTCTACGGTGCCCCGTTGCCGGCGCTGACGGCGACCTACACCGGCCTGGTCAACGGCGACACGCCGGGCAGCCTGACCGCGCCGCCGGCGTTGAGCACCGCCGCGACGCCGGCCAGCGCCCCGGGCAGCTATCCGATCACCGTCGGCGGGGCCGCGGACCCCAACTACACCATCAGCTACGTCTACGGCACCCTGACCATCAACCCCGATCCGACCACGACCGCCGCGACCGCCTCGGCGAGCACCGTCAACTTCGGCCAGCCCGTGACCTTCACCGCGAGGGTGACCGCCAACGCCCCGGGTTCGGGCACGCCGGCCGGGACCGTCGACTTCTTCGACACGACGACCAGTACCGACCTCACCCCCGGCGGTGTGGCGCTCTCGTCCGGGGCCGCCACCTTCGCGACGGCGAGCCTGGCCGTCGGCACCGACGCGGTCGAGGCGACGTATTCCGGGAGCACCGACTTCCTCACCAGCGGCGCCGGCGCCGGCACCATCACGGTCCGGCAATCGGTGATCGTCCTGGACCTCTCCGCCGGCGGGGCGTTGAGCCTCAGCGGCAGCGCGAGCATCAACGTCGCGGGCGGCGTGTACGTCGACTCCAGCTCGTCGAGCGCCCTGTCGGCCAGCGGGGCTCCCTCGATCAAGGCCGCCGTCATCGACGTGCACGGCGGGGTCCAGAAGAGTGGCAGCCCCTCGTTCAGCCCCGCGCCGGCGACCGGCGCGGCCGTGGTCACCGATCCGCTGGCCTCGCTGCCGCTGCCCAGCACCACCGGCCTGACCACCTACGGCTCCGAGAACCTCGCCGGCGCGTCCTCCGCGACGATCAAGCCGGGCATCTATTCGGCGATCAGCGTCTCGGGGAGCGCCAGCCTCACCCTGAGCAGCGGCACCTACATCATCGAGGGCGGCGGCTTCTCGGTCTCGGGCGCCGCCAGCGTCGCCGGCTCGGGGGTCACGATCGTCAACGCCGGCGGCAAATACCCCACCACGGGCGGGACCTACGGCGGCATCACGCTGAGCGGCTCCGGCTCGTACAAGCTGACGCCTCCGACAACCGGGCCGTATGCCGGGGTCGTGATCGTCCAGACCCGCGACAACACCAAGGCGCTGACCGTCTCGGGGGCGGCGTCGGGGATGACCGGCACGATATACGCCCCGGCGGCCCAGCTCGCCGAGACCGGCAGCGCCTCGCTCAACGCGGCCCTGATCGTCGATACGCTGACGTTAAGCGGCGCCGCCGTGTCCAACACCGCGACGCTGGATTCACGCTCCGCGATCGTCGCCTACACCCCGGCGCAGATCCGGGCCGCCTACGGCATCAGCGCGCTGGCCCTGGATGGCACCGGCCAGACCATCGCCATCGTCGATGCCTACGACGATCCGAGCATCGACCAGGCCCTGGACGCGTTCGATTCCCAGTTCCGGCTGACCACCTCCGGGCCTTCCCTCTACCAGCAGTACGGCCCGGCATCGTCGTTCTTGACGGTCCTCAACCAGTACGGGCAGGCCACATCTTTGCCATCGACTGACCCGAATGGCCCCGGCACCGACAACTGGGAAGTCGAGGAATCGCTCGACGTCGAGTGGGCTCATGCCATCGCACCGGGTGCCCAGATCATCCTGGTCGAGGCCAACAGCCAGGCGCTCTCCGAGCTGATGACGGGCGTGGCTACGGCCGCCAGCCAACCCGGCGTGTCGGTGGTCTCGATGAGCTGGGGCTTCGCGGAGGGCCAGGCGGTCTTCGCCGCCGATGAAGCCGCCTACGATCACGTGTTCGACGTTCCGGGCGTGACGTTCGTCGCCAGCACGGGCGACTACGGCGCGGCCGATCCCGAATACCCCGCTTTTTCACCCAACGTCGTCGCGGTCGGCGGCACGAGCCTCACGCTGAACGGGGATGGTTCGTACAACAGCGAGACGGGATGGGGCTATCAGTCTGATTCCGCGGGGACATTCATTGGCTCTGGCGGCGGCATCAGCTTGTATGAGCCCGAGCCGGCGTATCAACTCGGGGTTCAGGCCACCGGCATGCGAACCACGCCGGATGTCTCCCTCGTCGCTGACCCGGCCACCGGAGCGTGGATCGCTGATCCGTATAACCTGGATCCCAGCGATCCTTTTGAAGTCGTGGGCGGCACGAGCTTGTCGGCACCGGCCTGGGCCGGACTTGTGGCGCTCGTCAATCAAGGCCGGGTGGCCGTGGGCAAGTCGACGCTGAATGGCACGAGCCCCACTGACACTCAGCAAGCCCTCTACATGCTTCCCCAGAGCGATTTTAACGAGATTTCCAGCGGCAACAACGGCTACGCCGCGGGGGCGGGCTACAACCTGGTGACCGGGCTCGGAACTCCAGTGGCCAATCTGCTGGTGCCTGACCTCGTGGCCTACCAAAGGCCGGGCACGAGCTATTCGGGCTCGCCCGTTGCGGCGCTGCTCGATTCGAGCCTGGTCGACACCGGGTCGACCAGCAGCGGACCGATCGACGTTTTCAGCGTGTTCGATTCCATCACGGTGACGAATGCTGCGCTGAACCAGAAGCGCTCTGCCTTGGCGCTCAATTCACCGATTGAGCGCGCATCGGCTGCGGCGGTGCAGTCTACGGCGAGGAGTGCGATCTCGATCGTCGACGGGGCGCTGGATGTTGCGACTGACGAGAGTCTGCAGGAGACTCTCATCGGCGATCTGGCGTTCGAGCAAGTCGCCAACAGGCCTGCCAAGAGATGGTGACCAGGGGTGCGGGGAGTGGAGGAGACCTTCGGTCGCGCGGACGGCGGCGACCCTTCGGGTGCCCGAGACCCGCGCCGAACAGAAAAGCGCGGGCGGCACACGGCGTGTGCCTGCTACAACGGAGCCCTGGCGAAGCCAGTGCCACCCCGGAGAACACCGGCGCCCGGCCCGTCGTGCGTAACATCACGGGGTTGGGCCAGCGGGCTTGACCGGGTGTGAGCCGCCATGCCAGAGCGTGAAACTGGGACTGCTGTCAGAGGCGGTCATCGCAACGACGAGGGTGTCGCCGTCCGGCGCGAACTGGAGGAGATGGCATCGGCCGGAGCGGCGGTCCAGCTCGAATAGCTCTTCACCGGTCACGACGTCCCAGAGCTTGACGGTTCCCGCTCGGTCGAGACTAGCCAGGCGCTGGCTGTCCGGCGAAAACGTCAGGTAATCCACGTCGGCATCGTGGCCTCGAAGAGTGGCGCGGAGCCGGAGCAAGTGGGTGTCGCGAATCTGGATGATGTGGGCTTCATCGCCTGTGGCCACGAACTTGCCATCGGGTGAGAGGGCGACGGACCAGATGTAGCCTTCCGCACCGGGGTTCGGATTGCCGAGCAGCGTGTTCCGGTTGAAGTCCCACACCACGGTGCTCTTGCTGGGAAACTCACTCGCCACCAAGCCGCGCTCACCGGGAAGGAATACGAAATTGCAGACGAGCTTGCCTCGATCGCGGCACTGTTGCCGGCGCACGACACGGCCAGTCGCGGCCTCGACCACGACGAGGTCGTGGGTTAGCCCATCCGACATCGCCAGGAACCGGCTTGTTTGATCGAAGCATGGCCATGGGCGAAGGGGATCGAGCCGAGCATCTGCGACCATTACCGGCGGCCGCCCGCCAAGTAAGTCGACCATCGCGACGGAGCCGTCGGCCGAAACAAAGATCACCGTCCCGCCATCGGGCGCGATCAATATATGCGGGCTATTGAAGGGCGCAACAACTCGGCAAACTTCCCTGTCGTGACCACTGGTTGAGCTTGCCGCGTGCAGGGTGCCGTCCGAACCCAATACCAAGAGCGCCAAGCCATGTGGATTTTCGCCCGCCTGCCAGAGAGGGCCGGACGAGACACCGAACGCCACGGGCGCCGTCCCCCCAGCGTAAGGAACAATCGTGCGGTTGCGAAGTCGATCGAGGTTCCACAACTTGATCGTCCCATCCTGGCTCGCAGAGGCAATGCGCTTGCCGTCCGGTGCGACCGTCAGCCCCCACACGCGGCTCGTGTGGCCGGGCAAGATCTCCGGTTTCTGGCGCGACGACGTTTCCCAGACGCGTACCGACGGGTCGCCGTCTCCTCCGCCCGAGACGAGCACGGATCCGCGCCGCGCGAACGCCACGCTGTAGGCTGAATTGTGAAGGTCTTGCGACTGTCGTTCTTCAGACAGTCCCGATGCGTCTATCAGAAGGAGGTCGCTGGACGTGGCCACGGCGATTCTGTGGCCGTCGGGACTCACATCGATGCCGAGCGTGATGCCCTCGCTCGAGTGAGTGATATGGCGGACAGAATGATCGGCTCCGTCGAGTTCGAGAATCGCCACGATGTGCGGGGCCCCGCCGCCGGCAACGACGAACTTACCGGCGCGGTCCATGGCGAGCGTCTCGATCACACCGATCAAGGCATCTGTTCGGGCTAACTCCTGACCACTCGCTGCATCCCAGACGACCAGGTTATGATCGCGGCCGCCGGAGACGAGGCGGCGACCATCCGGCGTAAACAGGACGGCAACTACTTCCTCGCCGGCGCGGCCGTGTTTCATCACGTGGACCACCGCGCGCTGCGCGACGTTCCAGAGCCTTATCAGTCCCTTATCGTCGGCCGTGGCCGCTTCCACTCCGTCGGGTGAGAACACGGCCGAGTTCACTTCGGTGCCCACGTGCTCGAGTGCGCAGTCGGGCGATCCCGTGGCGGAGTCCCAGATTCGCGCGAAGCCGTCCATTCCCGCGGATATGAGCCTCTTGCCATCGCTCGAGAACCGGACGGAATAGATCGCACTCGGCTTGCCGTCAAGCTGTGCCCTATGCCGGAGCGTCATCGACTCGCGGCGCCCGAAGTTCTTGAGGTAACCCCACTCAAACCCGCGCGGGTCCGTTTTGCCAGGCTCGAAGGGGCCGGCCCAGCGATCGAGTCGCTCGGCGGCGAGATTCAAGCCATTATAGGATTCACGAATGAGGTGAGAGCTTCGCTGCATGTCGCGGATGTACCGCGTCCGGTCGAGCTCGTCTCTGACTTCGCTCTCGAGTGGCGCTGCCACGAAGGTTTCCTGTGTAGCCGCGAACTTTTTCGGAGAGGGCGTCCGCGACGCCCAGAAGACGAGTCCCGCGACGGGCAGCGCAATGGAGAGCGCGAAGGCCACAGTCGCGATGCGATGACTCGAGCGCAACGAATCCCATCCGCGTCTGATCGGGCCGCGGCCCAGGCGACCGGCGGTGACGGGCTGGTCATGCAGAAACCGGCGCAGGTCGGCGGCCAGCGCCGCGGCCGTGGGATAGCGATCTCTGGGATCGTGGCGCAGACAGCGTGCAACGATGGCGCGGATCGCCATCGGAAAGAGTCGCTCGTCAAAGCGGGCGGAGCCGCTCTGTTCGGCGGGACCCTCCTGCGAATAAGCGGTAAGGATGGCGTGCAGAATCGCTCCCAGACTGTAAACGTCGGTCGCGGCGCCGATCTCTTTCTGCTCGCCCCTCGCCTGCTCGGGGGCCGCGAAACCAGGCGTGCCCATCGGGAACGCACCCGTCCGAGTCAGCGTCTCGTCTGACATTTCGCTCAGGAGCCTCGCGAGTCCGAAGTCGGTGATGCGAGGAGAAGGTTCCGATTCGCCGTCGGCGCGGTCCCAGTCCAGAAGCACATTTGCGGGCTTCAAGTCACGATGCAGAACGCCGCGCTCGTGTGCGTGAGCCACTGCTTCCGCCAGCTTGAGCACCAGGCGCGCCGCCCAGCGCGGCTCGGGCGGAGACGGCTGGCAGGCGAGCCAATCGGCAAGATTGGGTCCGTCGATGAACGCCGTTGCCAGATAGCAGATGGCTCCGTCTTCGCCGAAGTCGTGGATCGGCACAATTCCGGGGTGAGCGAGCCGGGCCAGGGCTCGGGCCTCGCGCAGGAAGCGGGCTCGAAGCTGCGGCGAGACCATTGCTTCCGGGCGCGGCACCTTGAGCGCCACCCTGCGGTGCAGCGACGGGTCATAAGCGAGGAAGACGAGTCCGTGCCCCCCTGCCCCGCGGAACTGCTGGACCTGATAGCGGCCCAGCGAGCCTGTGAGAGCCGGCGACGATGCGGAGTCGAGCCTCGCGCTCGCGGCTGGCCAGGGCCAACGGCGGTGCAGCAATTCGAGGCAGATGCGAGCCTGGTCAACTTCCTCCGGTAGGCTCTCGCAGGGTGTGCCCTTGCCGGGCGCAGCAAACCCTGAGGGGGTCAAACCTGCGGCGCACGCCTCTTCGTAGGTCAGCAGAAACGCTTCCAGGGCGAATTCGTCGGCCTGGACGGGATTGATCGGCTGCTCCAGAGACGTTGATCGTTCTTGTTCCGGGGCTGTCATCGTGGGTTCGACTCCACCGTTCGTCGCGGCAGCGGACCCTCGCGGTCGGCACGAGGCACCGCCGATTCGCGGCTCGGTCAAACCGAGCCGGCATCGCGCCACTACGGGTTTACGAGGTCCGCAATTCGATTCGCAGCCGAAGGATCGCTCGGGACCAGAGCTTGCGCACCGCTTCACCGGTGCGCCCGAGCCGATTGCCGATCTCGTCCCAAGAGAGGTGGTCGCGATTTCGGAGCAGGATCGCCGTCCGGTCATCCGGGGGCAAGCGATCAAGGGCGCCCTCGAGTGCGGCGGCCTCTTCGAGCGCTGCCGCGCTCGACGCAGGCGTCGGATTCCGGTCGGTTAGTCTTGCCCCGAATGATTGGCGCTTGTCATCCAGGGATCGCTCGCGTTCAACAGATCGCTTGTCCGACTCGCAGTATCGCCGCACCGAATCAGTCAGGTTGTTCATCAAGACCTGCTTGAGCCATGCCCGCAGCTCGTCGGGGCCAGGGAACGCCTTAAGAGCGAAGTCGCGATGGGCCTCGAGCAGCGTCTCTTGCACCAGATCCGACGCGCCGTACTTGGCCCGCAGCGCGTCGGGCAGCTCGCGATTGGCGAGCAGGAGCAGGTACGGGCGAAACGCCTCGAGCAACTTCCCCAAGGCGTCGGCGTCGCCCCGCTCTACATCGGAAAGCAAACGGCCCCAATGCTCCGGGGCGCGGGGCCTCGGCCCGTCTTTAAGCAGCACGCCAGTCGCACCTCGACCGTTTTCTCACCTAAGCCCGGGAGGTTCATGGAACCGCAAGATCAGCCCCTACTTATCGCCAGTGTCGGGTCAACTGTCAACAAAAAATATCGAAGGCGATCAAATCCGCAATTTCTGTGTTTCGAAATATCATCGCGTCCGGTCGGGTGCGGGAATTCGCTCTGGGGAGTAGACCCTTACACCATGATCCGACGGAGATGCATCCATGGCCTTTTCTTTCCGGCTGTCCGGTGTTGGTTTGCGCGGCGGTGCGCGCGGCGAGCAGAGTTTTCGAGTGCGGCGGTGTGGCCGCGCGGAACCGGTTTCGGTTCGATTGGGAGCGTGCCGAAGAGCGAACGTTGCTGGCGACGATGATGTGGGCCAATCCGGCAGGCGGCGACTGGGACACCGCCAGCAACTGGGTCAATGCCGCCGACCCGAGCGACCAGCACGTGCCGACGGCCTCCGACGCCGCCGCCATTGACTTGCCCGACATCACGGTCACGCACGACTCGGGAACGGACTCGGTCAACAGCATCACCAGCCAAGACCCGATCGCGATCGACGGCGGCTCCCTCACGATTGCCACGGCCTCGATGATCAACAGCACCCTGACACTCGCATTCAACAGTCTGATTGCGGGTTCGGGCGGCGGAACACTGGAGGTGAACGGACCGCTGGCCGTCAACGGTTTGTTCACACTCGGCGCAGAAACCGCCCTCACGGGCAGCGGCACCGTAGACGCCTACGGCGGGCTGAATATTAATGGTGCCGACGTCTCGATTCGGGGCACGACGCTCAACAACCACGGCGCGGCCACCTGGGACATCGAGAGTGGGAACGACTCGCTCTCCGCGGGAGCGGTGTTCAACAACCTTGCCGGCGCAACCGTCGCGGCCGTTGGTGCCGCCGGCTCCTATGTTGGGGGAGACGGCGTCTTCAACAATGCCGGTACCTTCACGTCCACGACGGCCGCCAGCGGGGATGACGACTTCGTCCCTGTGTTCAACAACAGCGGGACAGTCGACCTGCAGGGGGGCGAGCTGGAGCTGGAAGGTGATGGCGTGACACCGGGTACCGGCACGTTTATCGGGGCCTCTGGAACTTATCTCGACCTGGCCAACGAGGTTCTGGCACCCAGCTCAGTCGTTTCCTCGGACGGGATCGTCGCGATGATCATCTGCACGGATGCGGGCAGCTATCGTGCGGCCGGAGGCACCGTTGCCGACGATGCGACCTTCACCGGACCGGTGGAGAGTCTGGGCAGCTCGCTGGAAGTCTCGGGCAGCGAAGGCGGTTCAGTTAGCTTCACGCCGGCGGTGGGCGGGCCGGTGACTTTGACCACCGGGACACTGACGGTCGATCCGGATGCCACCCTGAGCGGCACCGACAGCTTCGTGGTTGACGGGTTATTGACGCTCAGCTCCGCGACGACCGACATCCACACGCAGCTCAGCGTCGGTGGGACCGTGGACGCGTACGGCGGGCTGGTCCTCGGCTTGAACGTCGACATCCGGGGCACCACCCTGATCAATCACGGCGCGGGCACCGGGGACACCGGGAACGGCGCCATCAATCTCTCTGACGGTGCCGCGATCGACAACCTGGCGGGTGCGACTTTCGCGGCCGTGGGTGGCTTCATCGTCGGGGGTGATGGCACATTCGACAACGCTGGCACCTTCACGGCCTCGACGGACTTTGGAGGCTACGTCAATATCGGTGCTGCGGTTGTCGAGAACACCGGGACGATCGTCGTGCAGGCGGGCGAGCTGGACGTCACGGGCAATGGGGTGACACCCATCACCGGCACGATCAACGCCGCGGCGGGGACCGCTCTGTACCTTGGCAACCTGGTGCTGGCACCGGGCTCGGTGATCTCCTCCGCGGGACGAGTGACACTCGACGAATGCACGGAGGAAGGCACGTTCAGCACCACCGGCAGCACCGTCGCCGTCGACACGAGCTTCACCGGGCCAGTGCTCGACCTGGGCAGCTCGCTGGAGGTCGATGACAATACCGGCGCAGTGAGTTTCGCACCGGCGGTGGGCGGGCCGGTGACCTTGACCGTCGGCAACCTGGCGATCGACACGAGCGCAACGCTGACGGGCACCGATAGCTTTGTGGTCGATGGTTTGTTGACGCTCAGCACCACGACGCTGAGCACCGACACGACCCTGAGCGTGGCGGGGACCGTCGACGCCTACGGCGGGATCGATCTGGGCAGCGAGGTCGTCATCAAAGGCACCACCCTGAACAATCACGGCGCGGCCACGTGGGACTGCTACGGCTACTACGACTTGCTCGATGCCGGAGCGACGATCAACAACCTGGCGGGCGCGACCTTCTCGGCCACTGGCAGCCAGGGGGGCACGATCCAGGCCGGGGATGGTTCGGCTGTGGCATTCCATAATGCCGGCACCTTGATCAGCTCCACGGCACCGGCCAGCGCAGCTTCCATCACGGTTCCCTTCGTCAACGCCGGGTCGGTCGACCTCGAGCAAGGAACGCTCAACCTGTCCGGCGACGGCGTGACACCCAGCACCGGCACGATCACCGCCGCGGCGGGGACGGATCTGGGCCTCAACAACCTGGTGCTGGCGCCGGGCACGGTGGTTTCGTCAAACGGGTTCGTGTCGGTGACCGGCTGCACTGTGGCTGGGAGCTTTGGGGCCGCGGGCGGCACCTATGCCCAGTCCAGCAGCTTCACCGGGACGGTGCTCGACCTGCGGAGCTCGCTCGAGGTCTACGGGACTGTAAGCTTTGACCCGGCGTCAGGCGGGCTGGTGCCCTTGACCACCGGGACCCTCACAATCGACCCCAACTCCGTGCTGACCGGCACCGACAGCTTCGTCGCCAACGGGCTGATGACGCTCAGCCCTGATTCGTCTCTCAGCATCTCCGGGAATGTGGACGCCTATGGCGGGCTGGCGTTTTCGGATGGGTATGTGTACATCCAAGGCACGACGCTCGACAACTTTGGCGCGGCTACGTGGGATCTCGGCCCGTCGGCCTACATTCAGCTTGATGCGGGGGCGGTCATCAATAATATGGCGGGTGCATCGTTCGCGACTGTCGGTGCGAACTCGGGCGCGAACGACATCGCCGACGGCGACGGCTCGGCGGTGGCGTTCAACAATGCCGGCACGTTCACATCGTCGGCTCCCGTCGGCATCGACATTGCCGTTCCGTTCGTCAACACTGGCTCGGTTGTCGTGGAGCGGGGTTATCTGAGTGTCTCCAATATCACTGGCTCGGGCACGGTTACGGTGGCCCCCGGCGCCTCTTTCAACGGGAGCGGCTCACTTCAATCCCCGATCATTGTCTCGAGCGGCGAGACTCTCACGACGACTCCGGGCGAGACGATCACCGGCAGTCTGATCCTTGCGGGCGGGACCCTGGACGCCACCGGGCAACTGACAGTTGACGGCGCGCTGGCCCTGGAGAATGGGAGCACGCTTACCGGCAGCGGCCCCGTCGACGCCTACGGTGGGCTGTCGATCTCGGGCGACGTTGCGATCTCGACCACTAGCCTGAACAACCACGGCTTGGCCATCTGGGATGAGAGCGCATCGGGGCCGAACAACGTCGTCACTCTTTTCGCCGGGGCGGTGATCAATAACCTGGCGGATGCGACTTTCACATCCGTCGTCGGCTCCTTTCTTGGCGGGGAGATCATTGCCGGGGACAGCTCGGCCGTGGCGTTCAACAATGCCGGGACGTTTCTCTGTCAGCAGGGGAGCCAGGGCGGCAGAACAATCATAGGTGTCCCGTTCACCCAGACGGCCTCGGGCGCGACGGTAGTCGAGGGGCCGTTGGTCATTTTGGATCTGACGGGAGATATCGCGATCGCCGGCTCGATGACGGTCGACGCCGAGGCGCGACTGGTCTTCGAAAGCGGGGGAACCGTGAGCGGATCGCTCTCCGGGGCAACGGGGTCGCTCATCTACTTCTACGGTCCGGCGTATACCTTGGATGCGTCCTCGAACGTCACGTCCGCCGGGACGGTGTTGTTCGAGGACGTCGCGGCGGTCGCGATCGACGGGACCTACGACGTCTCCGGAAGCACCCAGTTGTATAGCGGCACCGTCACGTTCACCGGAGAGATCGCCGACCTGGGCTCCGACCTGAATCTCTACGACAGCACGTTGGACATCACAACGGCTCAGTCGCTCAGCCTCACCAGCGTGGAGATCTACGGTGGAACGCTCAGCGGGGCGGGGTCGGGTGAGATGACGGTCACCGGCTCGATGAGCTGGGAGTTCGGCACGATCTCGGATTTGGGATCGCTCACGATCGCCAGCGGCGCGACGCTTGACCTCGGCGGCCTGCAGCTCTCGCTCGAGACGCTGGATGATACTACGCTCTACAATGCCGGAATGGCTACCTTGACCAGTGTTTACTACCCGGACGGAATTGCACTCCAGGACGGCGCCGGCATCGACAACGGGCCCGGGGGCAGCTTCACATTGCTGGACGCCTACGAGGGTGCGTACATCGACAGCGACAACTCGCCGACCTTCTTCGCGAATGCGGGGAGCTTGATTCTGGCCGGCGAGACAGACATCCAGGCCGCGACCTTCACCGAGACGAGCACGGGGTCGACGGTGCTGGAGAGCGGCTCGCTCGAGATCGCCGGCAGTGCCTCGATCTGCGGCTCGGTCAGCGCAGCCCTCGGCACGACGGTCACGTTCGACGGCCCGTCGACGAGCTTCGGTGCGTCCTCGAGCCTCACCAGTGCGGGGACCGTGGTTTTCCTGTACAGCACGACCACAGTCGGCGGTGCCTACGACGTGTCGGGCGTGACCATCGCCTACGACGCGGATGTGAATTTCACCGAGCCGATCACCGACCTGGGTGCTGGCCTGGAGGTGGTGAATGGGACGCTCGACATCACGACGAACCAGTCGTTTCGCTTCACCGACTTGTCCGTCAGCGGCATCGTGAACGGCGGGGGCGGGGACCTGACGGTGACCGGCTCCATGACATGGAACTATGGCGCCATCTCCGGGTTCGGGACGCTGTCGATCCCGGGCCAGGCAACGCTCGCCCTGGGAACTTCAACTACTAACGGGACCGAAACTCTCAGCGGGGTCACGCTCAACAACGCGGGCGCGACAACTCTGTCATCCAACGCGGCTTATTCGGGTTTTGGCCTGACCCTGGAGAGCAACGCCGTCGTCGATAACGAGCCGGGGGCCAGCTTCACGTTCCTGACCGGCGCGACGATCTCCAGTGACGGCACGGCGACCGCTTTCATCAACAGCGGGAACGTGATCCAGGCCACGCCTGCCGGCGCCCCGTCGTCATTCTTCGGTTCATTCATTCAAACGGACTTCACCCAGACAGGCACCGGGTCGATCGCAGTCAGCGGGGGCTCATTGGAGCTTGATGGAGTCAGCACACTTTCGGGCTCGAGCACCGCCGCCCTGGGCTCGATGCTGGCGTTCGCGGGCCCTTCGACGAACCTGGAAGCGTCGTCAAGCGTCACTGGAGCTGGCACCTTGCTTCTGGAGAACTCGGTTTCAATCGCCGGTGCGTATGACGTGACCGGAACGACCGTGGCGTACTCGAGCAACGGCGTCACCTTCACCGCGCCGATCGCCGACCTGGGGGCTTACCTGGATATCGACGCGGCATCGGTCGACATCACGACCAACCAGTCGCTTAGCCTGAGCTACTTGAACGCCGGACCGCTCAGCGGCGGTGGCGGAAACCTGACGATCACCGGCTCCATGTACTGGGGCGGGGGAACGATTTCCGGATTTGGAACTGTGACCATCGCCCCAGGGGCGACGCTCGACCTGCCTGATGGCCGAGGTGGCACGGAATTCTTGAGCGGCGTCACGCTGGACAACGCGGGCGCGACCACCTTCCTGGGTTACAGCATCTACAGCGGGCTGGCGCTGGAAAACGGGGCTGCGTTTGTGAACGAGCCCGGGGCGACCTTCACCATTCTGACGGCTGGCCCGATCAGCAGCGACGGCACGGCGACTTCGTTCATCAACGAGGGAGCTCTGATCAACCCCGCGACCGCGATCGGGCAGACGGTCATTGGGCCGGCATTCACGCAGACGAGCACAGGAACAACTGTGGTCGCTGACAGCGAGTTGAGTCTGGTCGGAACGGGCTCTCCCGTGACGACCGCCGGAAACGTGACAGTCGAATCAGGAGGAACGCTTACCGTCTCCACAGACTACGACCAGTCCGCCGGCTCGACGACCCTGGAATATGGCGATCTGGACGGAGGAAACGTCAACATCACGGGAGGCTCGCTTGTGGGCGTTGGCACCGTCAATGGCGATGTCTGGAGCGCCGGCACAGTCATCCCCGGCGGTATAGGCGCCGCCGGAGTTCTTGTCATCAACGGCACCTACACCCAGACCGCCAGCGGCAGCCTCGACGTCGACCTCGGCGGTACGATGGCCGGAAGCCAGTACGACCAGCTCGTCGTATCGGGCAGCGCCACGCTTGCGGGGACGCTCAATGTCGCCTTGATCGACGGGTTCGAGCCGGTGCTTGGAGACGCGTTCCAGGTCATGACGTTTGCCTCATCAACCGGCGTCTTCACCGACTACAACGGGATGGTTGTGGGCAATCAGTTGATTCTCAGTCCGATCTTCAATCCGGGCGACTTGACCCTGAGCATCCTGCCAGCCACGACCACGACGACGCTCTCGCCCGCTGTGTCGCCTTCGGTTTCGGGGCAGAGCGTGACATTCACGGCGACGGTGTCGGTGGCGCGGCCGGCGACTACGGCCGATCCGAGCCCGACGGGCACGGTGACGTTCTTCGATAACGGCCATTCCATCGGCAGCGGGATGCTGAGCCTTCTGGGCGGCCAGGACCGGGCGACGTTCACGACGAACTTGCTGAGCACAGCGAGCCATTCGATCACGGCGGCATACACGAGCGGCGACCCCAATTTCGAGCCTAGCCCCGTGTCGGCGAGCATCACGCAGGTCGTCAATCCGGCAGGTACAAGCACGACGGTCGCGACGTCGGGCAGCCCGTCCGGACCCGGCCAGACTGTTGTTTTCACGGCGACCGTCAGCGTTGTCAGCCCGGGGAGCACCGCCGTTGCGAGCCCGACCGGCACAGTCACTTTCTACGACAGTGGCGTCGCGATCGGCACAGAGACGCTGAGTATCGTGAGCGGGCAGGACCGGGCGAGCTTCTCCACCAGCTCGCTGGCCACGGGCAGCCACTCCATCACGGCGGCTTACACGAGCGGTGACGGCAACTTCAACCCGAGCCCGATATCGACCGCGATCACCCAGGTGGTGAGCGCCCCGGCTAGCGGCCAGTCGATCATCGTGCTCGATCCAACGGCTGGCGGGGCGCTCAGCCTTTCAGGAAACGCGAGCATCAAGCTGGCCGGGGAGGTTGTCGTCGACTCGAGCTCATCGAGCGCCCTTGCGGCCAGCGGCAATGCTCAGATCAGCGCCTCGGTGATCGACGTGCACGGCGGCGTCTCGAAGAGCGGCAATGCGAGCTTCAGCCCAGCGCCAATCACGGGGGCCGCGACCGTGGCCGACCCGCTGGCGAGCCTGGCAGAGCCGGGGACGGCTGGGCTGGTTGCCCAGGGCGCGGAGACACTGAGTGGCAATTCGACCGCCACGATCCAACCCGGGATCTATAGCCAGATCACCGCCTCAGGCAATGCCAAGCTGACGCTCAGCAGCGGCATCTATTTGATTGAGGGAGGCGGATTCTCGATCTCGGGGAACGCAGGCGTGACCGGCTCGGGAGTGTTGATCGTGAATACAGGCAGTAAGTACCCCACTACGGGCGGCACCTACGGCGGTATCACCTTGAGCGGCAATGGCTCCTACAACCTGAGTCCAATGACGACCGGGGCCTACGCTGGCATCGTGATCTTTCAGACGCGCGACAATTCCACGGCCCTTACCATCAGCGGCAATGCCTCGGGGATGAGTGGCATGATCTACGCGCCGAAGGCCGCGCTCACCGAGAGTGGCAATGCGGCGCTCGACGTCTCGCTAATCGTGGACACGCTGTCCATCAGCGGCAACGGAGCCGCGAATACGGTGACGCTCGACGCCGCGGCGGGGACGTTGGCTTACGCGCCCGCCCAGATCCGGACAGCCTATGGCATCGACAAGGTTTCGCTGGACGGGACCGGAGAGACGATCACCATCGTCGACGCTTACGACGACCCGAGCATCCGGCAAGCCCTCGATACGTTTGACTCTCAGTTCGGTCTGACCGCGACAGGGCCGAGCCTGTACGACCGGTACGGGCCAGCCGCGTCGTTCTTGACGGTCCTCAACCAGTACGGGCAGGCCACATCCCTCCCAACCACCGACCCCAATGGCCCCGGCACGGACAACTGGGAAGTCGAGGAATCGCTCGACGTCGAGTGGGTGCACGCCATCGCACCGGGCGCCCAGATCATCCTGGTCGAGGCCAACAGCCAGTCGCTATCCGACCTGATGACGGGCGTGGCTACGGCAGCCAGCCAGCCGGGCGTGTCGGTCGTCTCGATGAGCTGGGGCTTCGCCGAGGGCCAGGCGGTCTTCGCCGCCGATGAAGTCGCGTACGATCACGTGTTCGACGTCCCTGGCGTGACGTTCGTTGCCAGCACGGGCGACTACGGGGCGGCCGATCCGGAGTACCCCGCTTTTTCGCCCAATGTCGTGGCGGTCGGCGGCACGAGCCTCACGCTGAACGGGGATGGTTCCTACAACAGCGAGACCGGATGGGGCTATTACTCCGATTCGGTCGGGGCTTTCATCGGCTCCGGCGGCGGCATCAGCTTGTATGAGCCCGAGCCGGCGTATCAACTCGGGGTTCAGTCCACCGGCATGCGAACCACGCCTGATGTCTCGCTCGTTGCTGATCCTTCCACCGGAGCATGGATCGCTGACCCGTATAACCTCGATCCCAGCAATCCATTCGAAGTCGTGGGCGGCACGAGCTTGTCGGCCCCGGCCTGGGCCGGGTTGGTGGCGCTGGTCAATCAAAGCCGGGCGGCCGCGGGCGAATCGACGCTGAATAGCACGAGCCCCACTGACACTCAGCAGGCCCTCTACATGCTGCCCCAGAGCGATTACAACGAGATTTCCAGCGGCAACAACGGCTACGCCGCGGGGGCCGGATACAATCTGGTGACCGGGCTCGGTACGCCGGTGGCCAATTTGCTGGTGCCTGACCTCGTGGCTTACGATGGGCCAGGCACGAGCTATTCGGGCTCGACCGTCGCGCCGCTGCTCGATGCAAGCCTGGTCGACACCGGGTCGACCAGCAGCGGATTGATCGACGTGTTTAGCGTGTTCGATTCCATCACGGTGACGCATGCCGGGCAGAGCCAGAAGCGTTCCGCCTTGAGGCTCGATTCATCGATTGAGCGCACATCGGCTCCGGCGGTGCAGTCTAAGCCGAGTACTCCGATCTCGATCGTCGACCAGGGGCTGGAGATTGCGACGGACGAGAGTCTGCAAGAAACGCTCATTGGCGATCTGGCGTTCGAGCAGGTCTCGAACGGGACCCGCAAGGCGCCGTGACGGGGCCTGCGGGGAGCCGAGGAGACCTTCGATCGTGCGGGCGGCGGCGACCCTTCGGGTGCCCGAGACTCGCGCCGAACACGTCGCGCGGAGTAGGGTGGGTGCGACCCACAAGGATATGCCGTGATCTTGTTGGGTTGCACCCACCCTACTTAGTGACACATCAGACGGATTCAGCTGGGTGCTGAAAGAAGCGTCGAATCAGGAGGCCGCGCGGGGGTATAATCGGCATACGCGGGTCTCTGTCCTTGTGCGGAGCGAAAACCCATGCCGATTCACGACTGGACCCGCGTCGACGCGGGGTTGTTTCATGCGTTCCACCAAAACTGGATCGGCGTTCTTGAACGCGCGCTGAACGCGGGCGTCTTGCCGCCCGGTTACTTTGCCCTCCGCGAGCAATCGACCCGCGGACCAGTCCCGGATGTCTTGACCTTGGAGTTGCCGACCGGAGTGTTAGCAGCGGCCAGGAGCTGAGCCATTATCGCAGAGCCACCTGAGCCGTTTCGCGATTGGTCGATCGCGGGACTGGCCTTCCCTCACTTCATGTCAGTGCATCCGCTCGCACTTGTGAAATGCTGCAAGTAAGCTGGCATGTATCTGACGCCGAAGCGTGCACGAGTGGCGTTCACGTCGTCGGCGCAAAGTGGCGGCGGGAAGCACCACCTCCCCGCCGCCTGACCGCTCGGGAGCTAGTCCTCCCGTGGGCCCATTTGAGTTTCCCCGCGCGCTGGCGCCGGGTCAACCAGGCGGCTGTCGCCGTTGGCACCCTTGCTGTCGTCGGTGCCTGCTTAAAGATTGCGAACGCTGGTTCCTGCCGCCTCGGCCACAAGCTCGTTACTGTAGCGCGGCTTGTCGAGAAGCCGCCGGGCATTGGCGGTCCTGGTACGCCGGCCAGACTTACAGAGCTACCATCCAAGGCAAGGAACGCCGCCGAGAACAGGCCCGACGTCGTCGCGAGCGGCAACGGCAGCAATCAGCTCTCGCCGAGTCGGCGGCGCCAACACCTCCCATCGATCCGACTTTACCGGTGATCGAAGCCCAGACCACCTCCGATTCGATACCGATTATCCCCGCAGGTACCCAGAGCGTAGGCCAGCGCCCAGACGAAATTCTCCCAGAATCTTGCGGTTTACCGTGCGGCAGGCCTGGGTGCTACGTCCTCTTCTTGCCCTCGCCTCGTTCTCCTGATCAGCATTTCTGTTCCAGCTCATGCCGCCAGGCGTTACGACGAGTTCGCCAGCGCGAAGCCCGACTCAGACGCCGACGCCGCCGTGGTGCCCGGCCTATCCGTCGCCCTCGAGGCGGACCACCCCCGGCCACACCAGTCATGTCGTCACGTCCTTGAGATCGCCATTCCTAGAACTTACTTTTTCATTGCCCCCAGAACCGAGGAGGAATCGGGCGGGCCGGGTCTTCCGGTCCCCCGTTTCCTTGCTCGGAATTGGGGCTGCGGTGACGAGGCCATCGATGACTGACTTGCGTTTCGGTGATGTTCACTTCCTGAGCCTGGCCCAACTGGGCGAGCGCTACCGACGCTATCGGCTACCCGATCCCGACGCCGAGGCGGCCATGGCCGGATCGTTCCAGCGTTACGGGCAACTCACTCCCGTAGTCGTCTGCCTCCGCGACGAGTCGCACGAAGTTCTCGATGGTTTCAAACGCCTCGCCGCCGCGCAGCGTCTTGGGCCTGAAGACACTTAATACCCGGCTGATGGAGGCTGATGAGCGTATGGCCAAGGCGGCCATCCATGGGCTCAACCAGACCGGCAGTCGCCCCCGGGAGTGGGAAGAAGCCTGGATCGTTCACGCCTTGGTGCGCGAGGACGGCATGACCCAGGTCGAGGTGGCCGAGCTCTTGGGCCGGCACAAGAGCTGGGTGTGCCGGCGATTGGCTCTGGTTGAGAAGCTTACCAACGAAGCACGAGAAGACCTGCGTCTGGGGCTCTTGTCCACCACCGCGGCGCGGGCGCTGAGTGCGGTTGCCGGCCGGCAACCAGGTCGACGTACTGGCAACCCTGCACCGCGACGAGTTGACAGCCGCCGAGCTCGACGGAGTGGTGGAGCTGGTGCTCGCCGCGCGGAGCCAATCACAGGAAGCGTACATCCTGGACCAACCGCGGCCTGCCTTGCAGCAAGCGCGGCAGCAGGAGGGATGGGCCTGGGACCCTCGACTCAGCAGCGCGGGCAATCGCGTTGCGCGACGCCTTACCGGTGTGTTGGACGGCCTGGGCCGCATGGAGGTCTGGCTACAAAGTCAGGGCCGCGCCGGCCTGACGCCCTGCGATCGTCTGGTGCTGACGCCGGCCTTTTCCCGGCTGGCTCGCGATGCTCACAACGTGGCCACTCTTGCGGAAGACTTGATCGGAGAGCTCCAAACCCATGACCGAGCCAAAGCGCAATGAGATCATCAGTCGTTGGCGAGCCGGTTCCTCGATCCGGAAAATCGCCCGTGATTTGGGAATGGCCCGGAACACTGTTAGCGGCGTGCTGGCTCAGATCGAAGCCCAGCGGATCGGTCGTGAAGGCTCGCCCATTCGGAGGCGGCCCAGCCGTCTCGATCCTTTTGAGCCGTTCATCCAGGAACTGCTGGGTCGATATCCCGACCTGACCGCCGTGCGGCTCCTGGAAGAGTTGCGCGAGCGAGGTTTCACGGGTGGATATACCCTGGTCCGCCAGCGGCTCGGGGTGTTGCGTCCCCGCTCTACGCCGCTTCCGGTGGTCCGCTTCGAGACGGCGCGAGGCGCCCAGGCTCAGATGGATTACGCCGTCTACGACCTCGACTTCACTAGTGAAGGCCGACGTCGCATCAATCTGTTCAGCTACCTCTTGGGCTACTCGCGGCGGCAGTACCTCCGCTTCGTCGAGTCCCAGGACATGACGACTACTCTGCGTGAGCACTTGCGGGCCTTCGAGCATTTGGGGGGCGTGGCAGCCACCTGTTTGTATGACAATATGAAAGTCGTCGTGACGGGCTACGAGGATGACGTGCCGGTCTACAACTCGCGGTTCCTGGCGTTTGCCACCCACTACGGCTTCCGACCGGTGGCCTGCCGACCCCGGCGGCCCCAGACGAAAGGGAAGGCGGAACGCCCCTTTTACTATGTGGAAACCAGCCTGTTCAACGGCCGCACTTTCTCCTCACTCGATCACCTAAATGAAATGACCGTGTGGTGGTTGGCCCATGTCGCCGACGTGCGCCGACTGCGGGAAGCCAAGAAGACACCCTTACAGTTGCATGCGGAAGAGCAGCCTCATCTGATCCCGCTGCCAGCCCAACCGTATGACGTTTCCCCTGTGGTCTATCGCATGGTCAACGTCGAGGCTCTGGTCACGTACTGTCAGAACGGATACTCGGTGCCGTGGCGTTACATCGGCAGCATGCTGCCGGTGCGGATCACCGAGAAGGAACTGATCGTCTACGGTCCGCAGGTCGAGGAGATCGCTCGACACGTGCTGCTGCCGGCCACGGCCACTGGGCAACGGGTTGTGCATAAAGAGCACAGACCCGTCGAGGATGCTCGACGGCGGCAAGCACAGTTGGAGGAACGGTTCGGCGAACTGGGAGAGCCGGGCTGTCGATTCCTGGAGGGTTTGTTCCGCGTTCAGCGTTACGGCAAGGACCAGGCGCAGCGGGTGCTGGCCTTGTTGGGAACCTACGCCCAGGCGGACCTGATCGCGGCGCTGGAGCGAGCCGTGCGGTACGGCGCGTATTCCCACGCGGCCGTCGAACGCATCCTCTCGGCTCAAGCTCGTCCTAGAACCATCCTGGAGGTGCTGGCCGAAGAAGAACGGCGGCAGATACCCCCCTGGCTGGGTGAGGACTTGGTGTCTCCTCGGCCGACGTCGGTCTACCAATACCTGTGCGAGTCGGAACCCCACGATGCTGAGAAACCGCCCACCGCGTCCGGTGACGCCAGCTCCGACGGAGCTGCGCCGGCAGATCATTGAAGATTTTCAGGCGATGCGCGTTCCTCTCCGGCTCGAGGATCTCGACGCCGCGTTAGGGCGAGCCGAGACCCAGGGGATGTCGCACCTGGAATTCTTGCGGGCGCTGATCAACGAGCAGGCGAACGCTCGCCGCGAGCGGAGTCTGGCCCACCGCGTTCACATCGCCGGGTTCGCCCAGAGCAAGACGCTGGCGGACTTCGATTGGCAGTTCAATGCCGAGGCCATCGATCGGGTGCGAATCGAGACGTTGGCCGGGGCCGAATTCATCGGTCGTCGGCAAAACCTGGTCTGGGTGGGACAAAGCGGTGTCGGGAAAAGCCACTTGATCCAGGCCATTGGCCGCTGCGCCTGTGTCCTGGGTTATCGGGTGCGGTACGAGACGAGCGCCTCGATCCTGCAAGCGTTGACGGCTGCGCTGGCGGACCACACACTGCCACGGATGTTGCGGTACTACGCCAAATTCGACCTCGTGATCCTCGACGAATTCGGCTTCGACCGTGTGGAACGACTGGAATCGCCCCAGGCGGCAAGCTTGTTGTACAAGCTGATCAACGTCCGCGATGATCGGTCGACTGCTCTGGTGACGAATGTCGATTTCGAGAAATGGGGTGAGTATTTGGGTGATCCGCCGCTGGCCGGCGCGTTCATGGATCGAATCGTGGACGGGGCGGCGATCCTGAAGATCAACGGCAAGTCGTACCGAGCTCAGCGGGCAGAGCGAGCCTCGGCAGTGAAGACGTCCAAGAAATAATACGCAGTCGAGCAGCGATCGCCGGCCCAGTAACTTCCCCAATCATCCCACGGTAGCTTCACCCGGCAACGACGCCGGTGGCTCAATTTGGCCGCGATAATGGCTCAGTTTCTGACCGCTACCGACACCGGAGGCGACGAGCCGACCGGCGCTGGACTGGCGGTGGCCGTCGCCCCCCCTCGGACACGACTGGTCCGCCGCGCCGAAGATACGATCTATGTGCAAAGAGCCGATCGGATCGCGGTCCGGCATCGCCATGGGCGGGTTGTTGCCATGGTCGAGAAGGAGGAGTCATACGTGGCGTGTCGCAGACAGGCTGTCACGTTGCTGGGATCCAGCCCAAGAAGTCCTTGCGCTTGAGCGGCTTCGACATCCAGGATGTATCCGGCTCCGGAAGCTTCAAGGCGTCGCCCACGGCAAGCCAGCCTTTGGGCAGCGCCAGCGTGCTTTTCGTCCCCTTGCGAGTGATCCAGTCGAAGCGACGCCGTTGTTCCGCCGCCAGGGCGATCTGCATTGCCATTCGCACATCCTGGGAAACATAGTCGAGAACCTCTTTGTGGCGGCCTTCGGCCCACATCTTCGGGGCCTGGAGCCCGGTCATGCCCGCCGGCTTGCCGGGCAACCCCATGCCCTGCGCGCCCTTTTCCAGCCCCACCGGATATCCTAGCGCACAAAAGATGTGAAACATCATGTCCACATGCCCAAGAGCCGCATTCTTTGCAGACGGCCGGCGCGGCTGACTCCTCGGCGAGAATGTCAAAATCAAAGCCGAGTCCGTTCCAGGATAGAAGCGTGAATCCATCTTTTGCCAACTGAGCCAGGTGCTGGACCAGTTCCAGCGCCTCAGCCGGAGTCATTCGCGGGGCCGGCGAGCCGGTCTTTGTCTTTCCATGCCACAATCGGAGCTCACCCGAATCACTCGTCAAGGTCGCGGCGCAGGAGATGCCAAGCGGTCGATGGGGGCGCCAGTTGAAATCCTCGCCGGGGACATCCTTGGCGGTTTCGATATCAAATGCCACGAAGCGACGTGCCATGTTTTGGACTCACGAAACGGACCACTGACTCGGCCTCATGAACCGTTGGCCGCGGCGCCCTCGGCGACGCTGTCTTCGTCATCTTCCACGTCAGTCCAAAGCTCGGCGACCGTTGTGGCAAAGCCAGGGAGGACCACGCTGGTGATGACTTGCTGGTCGCGGAGCACGATTTCGTGCCAGGCGTCGCCGTGGCGGGTCAGGACGGTGACCTGGCGCTTCAGCGGGTCAACGATCCAGTATTCGAGCAGGCCGTAAGCGAGATACTCCTCTCGCTTGGTTTCGTAATCACGCTTGATGCTGCTCTGCGAGACGACCTCCGCAGCCAATACTGGGAGCGTCCGGCCGCGCCAATCGCGGGGTGCGCCGCGCAGGACGACTGCCAGATCCGGATGGCGGCCCGAGATCATGCGCGGCAGCAAGAACTGGAATTCGGCGCCTCCGCCGAATGTCCGCACAATGTCTGTGTGGGTTTGGCGATAGAAACCGATCGCAGAGTAGAGATTCGAGACAACTTGCCGATGCGGATCATTGGGGACATTCGACACTTCAAGCAGTCCCCGAGCTAGCTCGTAGCGGTATCCTTCCTCGACCTCCGCCTCGAGGAACTCTTCAAGGGTCATGGCTCGGCCGTTGTCGGCCGATCCGATGTGCAAGGCGGTGGCGACGGTGCTCATGCGTTTTCCGTCCTCTTGACCGATGATATTGAGTCGGCCGCGTCCCGATTCATGATACGCCGACCATGGCTACGGATGCCAGGCGCGGCGCTCGGCCGACCAGGTTTTCCCGAGGAGTGGAGATCGACCACGAAAAAAAGCCGGAAGTCTTCGCGCGAATTCGCCGCCGAGCGCGCAGATGACATGGCGACAGTCCGCCTACGGTCGCGATCGATGCCGGAGCCGCGCTCGTCTCCTTGACAAAACCTCATCGGGATGCGACGTTTAATTTACGTTCAACAACGAACGCAACCCGCCTGCTGGGTCTCCCACCGCCTTCAAAAAGCCAGGAAAAGGGAACGCTCTTCCCGCCCCATCGATGTTCCGAAAACCTATATTTGCATCGGTTTGCGCGTTTCTGGCCGCCGGCTCGCTCTTCGGACCTTGTCGCGAAGCAATGAGTGCCCCGCCGCAGATCAACGCGACAAACCCGCTGGGAATTCGCCGCGGGCATTCGAGCGAGCTCGTGATCAGCGGAGCCAATCTCGCGGGGAACCCGCGATTGATCGCTCCGTTCGGTTTCAAGCTCGATGCTCCGGCGCCCAAAGGCGACGCGTCCAACTGGAAGCTCACGCTGACCGTGGACGCGAACACCGCGGTCGGAATCTATCCGATCCGCGTCCAGACGGACGACGGCATCTCGAATCCGTTCCTGCTCGCCATCGGCCAACTGCCGCAGATCGTGGAGAAGGAAGACAACAGCACGTTTGAGACGGCGCAGAAGATTCCCGATTCGCCGCTGGTGGTGGAAGGGCAGGTCGCGGGCAACGACGTTGATTTCTTTCGGTTCCACGGCAAGAAAGGGGAAGCGATCTTCATCGATGCCCAGTGCGCCCGGATTGGATCGGGGGTTGATCCGAGCCTCCGCTTGACTGCGGCAGGGACGAACCGGACTTATGTCGCCTCGGCCGACGATTCGGCAGGATTGGCGACCGACGCCCGGCTGACTGCCGTGCTTCCGGCGGACGGTGACTACGTGGTCGAGCTATCCGATTCGCGATACCAGGGAGGTGGCCGGCCGGTGTATCGGCTGGTCATCGGTGCTGTGCCCGAGGCTCTTGAAGTGTTTCCGATGGGAGGACGCCAGGGCGAAACCGTGGGCCTCGAGCTGCGGGGCGGGATTTTAAGCGGCACGCGCACGGCCGCCGCGACCCTGAACCCGCTTTCGGGAACGCGAATCATGCCGGTCAAGATCGCGGGCGCGGCGCCGGGATCGGGCGCGAACCCGGCAGCCGACCTCGACCTCGAATCACTGCCGCCACTGGTCATTTCGCCCTACCCTGAGATTCGCGAGCCGGCCGATCCGGGCGCAGCGGCTCCGAAGGCCGTTGCACCCGTGGTGTTGAACGGACGGATCGATCCGGCCGGGGAAAGCGATCGCTTTGCCATCGCCGCCACTCCCGGGGAGCGGCTGCGGATCAGGGTCGAGGCTGCGGAATTCGGGTCGGCGCTTGACGGCGTCCTCCAGGTGCTGGGGAATAAGGGCGCGGTGATTGCGAATGCCGACGATTCGAACATCACGCTACCTGCGCAATGGCCAGCAAGCGCAGGTGCTCGTGAACCCCGATCCATCGCTGGAATTGACGATTCCCGGCGGCACGAACGAGATCACCCTGGTGATTCGCGACCTGGAGAACCGCGGCGGCATCGGATTTCCGTACCGGATCGTCGTCGAGCCCTTGCTGCCCGATTTCGAGGTCGTGGCCCACGAATCGCAAGTCAGCATTCCCAAGGGGGGCACCGCGAGCTGCAGCGTGACGGTCGTGCGCAAGGGCTATAGTGGACCGATCTCGGTCACAGTGGCCGACCCTCCCCCAGGGCTTTCTGTGCGGCCCGCCACCATCGCCGCCGGCCAGACGGCGGGTGCGTTCACGCTGGGCGCAACCGCGGATGCGTCTTTTCCCCCGACTCCGCTCAAGCTCGTGGGTCGAGGTCAACGCGCGGAGGGGCAATTCGAGCGGCTGGCGAGCAAGGACGTGGTGTACGCCGCGCAGAACAACGTCCCGATGTGCAGCATCGCCCACTACGGGCTGGTGGCAGCGCCGGCCCTGGCACTTCCCGTGACGCTCGAAACACCTGCGACGCCGATCGAAGTTCCTCATGGATACAGTGCGACGATTTCTGTAAAAGTCGTCCGCACCAAAGGGGCCGATGCGGCCCTGGCGATCACGGCACTACCGCTGCCGCCGGGCATGAGCGTGCCCAAGATGAATATCGCGGAGAAGGCCAGCGAGGGAAAGGTCACAGTCACCGCCGCCGTGGCTGCGCCCCTGGGTGTGTCGACCATCGTGCTTCAGGCCAAGGCCAAGCTCGGCGGGGCGGAGCGCGTTCTTGACCTGCCCGCCGTCACGCTGAGCGTCGTGCCGCCGGCTTCCCTCGAACTGCCGGCCAAAACGCTCGAGATCAAGCCGGGCACCACGGCCGAGCTCAAAGGAAAGATCAATCGCAAGGGGTCGTTTGACGCACCCGTAACCATCAAGATCAATGGACTGCCGGCAGGGCTGAAGGCCGACCCCGTGACCATCGCCGGAAAGGAATCGAACTTTGTCGTCAAAGTGGTGGCAGAGCCCAAGGCGCCGGCGGCCAGCGCCGACACACGCGTCGCGCTGGCCTTTCAGGTCGAGAAAAAGGATTACTCAATCGCGCCCACTCCGCTGGCGGTGAAGGTCACCGCCTCCAAGTGAATTTCAGTTGTCAGTTGTCAGACGAGTCGCTATCGGGGGTACATGACATGCGCGGTGCTATCGCGTTCTGCCTTTTGGTTGCCCTTGCGTTGGGATCGGGTTTGGTGGCGCTCGGGGATGATGAGAAGGGTGGCAAAAAGAGCGATGGCGCAGCGCCGGCGAAGAAGGGGTCAACCGGAGGCGCAGCGAGCGGGGGTACCGATCAAACAGCGAAGAAAGCGGAGGCAAACAAGAGCGCGGAGAAAAAGGTGACGAGCGCCTGCGCCGGGAACGGCCAAGCCCGTGAGCTTCATTCGCGACGTGGCACCGATTCTCGTCGAGAACTGCATCGCCTGCCACAACCCCCGAAAGTCGGAGAGCAAGTACGTGATGACGACCTTCACGCAGCTTGCCAAGGGGGGGCAGCAGGGCGAGGGCATCACGCTCGAGCCGGGCAAGCCCGATGAAAGCAACCTGGTGGAGTTAATCAGGCCCGCAGGTAAACCGCGGATGCCTTACAAGCTCGATCCGCTGCCGCCGGAGAAGATCGCAACCATCGAGCGCTGGGTGTCCGAGGGAGCGAAGTACGACGGAGCCTCGCCCGGCGAGGATTGGACCGTCGTGTTGCGCAAGAGTCAACAAGTCACGATTCCCGCAGCGTACCCCGCGACGGTCCCGATCACGGCCCTGGAATTCAGCCCCGACGGCACGAAGATCGCAGCGTCAGGATATCATGAGATCACGTTCTGGAAGACGGCCGACGGCGCGCTCGAGAGCCGGCTCGCGGGCCTGGCCGAGCGGGTTTACGACATCGCCTACAGTCCTGACGGGAAGTGGATGGCCACGGCCAGCGGTGATCCGGGTGTCTACGGCATCGCCAAGCTGTGGCGGAACGAGCCGGGTGGATGCAAGCCGGTGCGTGACCTGGCCGAAACGCAGGACGTCGTGTTTTCGGTGGCTTTCAGCCCCGACAACAAGAAGATCGCCACCGCGGGGGCTGACCGCACGATCCGTATCTTCGAGGTCGAGACGGGTAAGCTCCTTTCCCAGATCGAAGACCACGCCGACTGGATCTTCGGGGTGGCATGGAGCCCCGACGGCAAACGCCTGGCCAGCGCGAGCCGCGACAAGACCGCGAAGGTGTTCGACGTCGTGAAGAAGGAGTCTCTGGTCACGTTCCCGGGCCACCAGCAGCCGGTTTACACCGTCTCGTTCACAACCGACGGCAAGGGAATTGCCACCGGCGGAGAAGACAACCGCATTCGTGTCTGGAGCCCCGACAACGACGGTAAGCCGATCCGCGACATGGGGGGTTTCGGCGGAACTGTTTTCAAGGTTCGGTACGCGAGCGACGGTAAAAGCCTGGTCGCCTGCTCCGGGGATAAAACGATCATCGCCTTCAGTGCCACCGGGTCGCAGGTCCGCAAGCTGCAGGGCCACAACGACTGGGTTTACTCGCTCGCAATCTCACGAGACGGCAAGACCATCGCATCGGGGAGCTGGGACGGCGAGGTCAAGCTCTGGAACTTCGCGGATGGTAAGCTGATTCGTAGCTTTATCGCTGCGCCGGGTTACAAGCCGCCGGGGGCAAAGACCGCGGGGCGGTAGAGGATCTCTGGTCCGCGTTCGTCAGGCGAACAGCTCGGGGATAGGCTGGGCGCCTTCGACGGGCGGAAACGGTTGGCCACCGCGCCGGGGCAGATACCGGCCGGGATCGACGCCCAGGGTGTGATAGATCGACGCCAGCACGTCTTGAGGTGTAACCGGGCGGTCGGCTGGATAGGCGGCGTGCGCGTCGCTTCTGCCCAGGACCTGGCCGCCTCGAATGCCGGCACCGGCCATGGCGATGCTCCAGACCCCCGGCCAGTGATCGCGACCGCCGGCTGAATTCAAGCGCGGAGTGCGGCCGAACTCGCCCGCGGCGACCACGAGTGTGCTCTGAAGGAGGCCCCGGCGATCGAGGTCGACGATCAAGGCGGAAAAGGCACGATCGAGATCCGGCAGCAACACCCGGCGGTAGTCATCCAGCGTGCTGAAGGGAGCACCGCCGTGACAGTCCCATGTGACCTGGTTGAAGACGGTGTCGAACATGTTGACCGTGACCACGCGGACGCCCGCTTCGACCAGCCGGCGCGCCAGGAGACAGCTTTGCCCGAACGTGGTGCGCCCAAATTCATCGCGGAGGCGATCTGGCTCAAGAGCGAGGTCGAAGGGATTCTCGCCGGAGGCGCTGGGCCGCTTCCTCAGTCGAGCCGGCTCTTGCCCGCATCCTGGCTGCATGCGCGTCGAACTGTGGGCTGGCCGGGTCCGAGCCCAGGGAAAACGGATCGCAGCGCGCGCCGAGCCAGGCGGAGGTCTGTCCATGCGGGATGTCGATCCCGGTGGCCCTGATGGGCCCGGGTAAAAGAGCGAAAGCGGGCATGCCGTTCCTCGCTCCCAGCACATGCGCGGCGAGCGAGCCGAAGTGGGGCGCTTCCTCGCCGGCGCGACACAACCTGCCGGTCTGGAGAAGCTGGCAGCCCGTCTCGTGGATCGGGGCTTCTTCGTGATGCAACGAGCGGATGATCGCCAATCGATCCATCCGCGCCGCCAGGCGCGGCAGGTGCTCGGATATTCGAACGCCCGGACACCGCGTCGCAATTGAGCCGAACGGCCCACGCAATTCGGCGGGCGCATCGGGCTTCGGATCCCAGGTTTCGAGCTGGCTGGGCCCGCCGACTAAAAGCAGCAAAATCACGGACCGGTCAGCCGGCAAGTCGGGCGCAGACTCACGGGCCAGCGCGGGCGCTCCGGCTCCCAGCCAACCGAAGCCCAGGCCACCCAGCCGCAAAAGGTCGCGTCGACCCAGTTCCGAACGATCCGCTCTGCCGCTCTCGGCGCGCTCTCTCATGCTTTTAGCTCCCGGCACGAACTGTCAATCGGCCATCTTATCGCCAGGAACAGTCGAACGACAGGTGTTATTGCTGCGCAAGATAGGGCGGCCAGGATCGAGCGACACACTATGTTAATCACTTATTCATAAGTCGAGTGCGAGTTGCTCGCGGGCTGACGGTCGCGACAGCTCGGCCGGGCATTGATCCGCAGCATGGACCGTCGCGCGTGACCCTGCCGGTTTTTCCGATTATAGCGAATATGGGAAATCTGCGCAACTGCGGCAAAATCGGTTTAACTCGCGTTTTGAGTTGAGCCGATAAGATCGTCAACGGACGGTTTGAGATCAGCGGCGCCGCGCGGTGGAAGCGGTTGAGCTGGCGGCGAGGGGGGGATTGCAAGGCATGTCAGTCGGCTGCTACCGACGTGGTGTGACGTTGGTTTTCGTGCTGATTGCGATGGGGCTTCCGCGAGCGAGGGGGCAGGCGCCGACCATCGAGGAGAGCGGGCTCTTGCTCAAGGGCGCGCAGGGCCTGCGAACGCCGGGCTCGATGAACTCACTGCTGGGAGCGATGCCGGGCTCGAGCGGGATCACGTTCGGGATGCAGCCTGGTCGCGACGACATGATTCTGGGGAAGGTCGGCTTGGGGGCGCCTCGCGTGCCAACGTCGATCACAACTCCGGGAGGCGTTTACCAGGGTCCGGCGAGGGGACAAGGAATTGCCGCGCCTCGCCCGGCACCGATCCCGCCCCCCTTGCTCTACGGCACGATGGAGCTGCCCGCGCAAGAGGATGAGGGACCGCCCGACGGATTGACGATCGACCTGGCCATCGAGTTGTTGGTCGAGGGAAACCTCGACCTCCGCTCCAAGTTTCTCGAGATTCCGCAGGCACGGGCCGACGTGCTGACGGCAAGCCTGCGGGCCAACCCGATTTTCTATGCGGACAGCCAGCTTGTTCCATACGGCTCGGATTCGCTGAAGAGGCCGGATGGGCCGACTCAGTACGACGTGAATTTCTCGCACCCGGTTGACCTTTCGCACAAGCGACAGGCCCGAACGGACTATGCCTCGCGCGCACTCAAGGTGATCGAAGCGCAGTACCAGGATGCAGTACGACTGGCGATCGGCAATCTGTACAGCGCCTACGTCGACGTTCTGATGGCGCGCGCGGCCGTTCGCTACATGCAGGCGAGCCTGAAGGGGAACGATGAATACGTGCGGGTCACACAGGGGCTCTATGAAAACAAGACCCTGACGAGTGCTGACGTCGATCAGGCCAAGTCGGACCGTGAGATCGTGGCGGTGGGACTGCTGGACGCGGAAGAAGCCCTGCTCAAGCGGAAGCGCGTGCTGGGCGAGATCTTGAACCTGCCGCCGGAGGAGTCCGAGAGGCTCGAGCTGCGTGGGAAGCTGGCCGAGACAGGGCCGCCGCCGCCACCCTTTGCCGAGCTGATCCAGCTCGCGGGTGATTGCCGGCCGGACCTGGCTTCGTATCGGCTGGGCGTTCACGCAGCGGATGCCAACGTCAAGCTCCAACTGGCGAATCGTTTTTCGGACGCGTACTTACTTTATCAGCCTTATACGTATCAAAATAACGCACCTTATGGCAGGCAGAGCGGCACGTCGTGGGCGCTGGGGATCACAGTGCCCCTGCCCTTGTACAATCGCAATCAGGGAAACATCGATCGGGCGCGGATCAACGTCACCCAGACACAGCAGCAACTGGCGCTGATCGAGCGCCGGCTGGTCACCGAGGTGCAGCAGGCCTTAGGCGAATACGTGGCCAGCGGCCGGATCGTGGAGCGCGTCCGCGTGCACGTGCTGCCGGGGCTCAAGCGCGCTTACGAGAATCGTCAGGAGCTATTCAAGGAAGGGGAGATCAGCAAGTTCGTCTTCCTGGACGCCCAGCGCAAGTACAACGACACGGTGAAAGCGTATCTCGATTCCGCGGCGCGGCACCGGCGGAGCATGCTCGACCTGAACACGGTGGTCGGGCAGCGGATCATGCCGTGACGCGCTCGAGCGTGGAAAAGAAAAGAGAGGTCGACGCAGCCCTGGCCGGGCTGCGCGGAGCTCCTCATGGGGCGAACGATTGGAATCGGACAGTCAGGTCGACGGCCTCATAAGCCAATCGCCGACTTGATTCGCTTTCCTTCTAACTGCTCGGATGCGACTCCTTGAATAACGCTGCCCGGAATGGGCATGTTCGCGATCAATTCGTCCAACGCGCCAATCGCTGCGGCATCAGCCTCACCCGACCAAAGCGGCGCACCCGCGGGGTATGCTGGGGTACGTGCGATCGACGCAGGTCCGGTCTGGTCGATCCCCGGCGACGCCAGTGTGCCGGACAGATACCGGGTGATGAGAGCTTCGATTCCTGTACCGCCTGTCGGCGGTGGCGGCCCTTTGGCAACAACTCCCGATTTCGGGCTGCGACCGGGCGGATTGACAGGTGCCTCGCCCGGGCCGCTAACGATCGCTAGTGGGCCAATCCCTGAAGTGTTTGTGATCTCTATGCCGTTCACGATGGCATTGTCAGTGTCGGCAGTAAATTGGATGACAATCTGGCCGGAGGCATTGGCTGCGACGGTGAAGGTCTCGGCAATCGCAACGTTCTCTCCGCCCGCAGCGAACCATACATCGAAGTTCGTAAGTTCGTTGACTCCATTGATTACTACGTTGAAAATGCGCTTGCCAGCGGAGTTGTAAAAGATCTCGGCAAAGTCAAGGCGAACGTTGAATGACGCGAGCCGTGTCAGGTTGGGAATGGTGTAGAAGAATGAGGTCCCAAAGCGCACGGTCTGATAGACTGCTTGCGGTGCCGGGTTGGTCACCTGGCTGGTGGTGATCGGAGCCGTCGTGTACGTAGTCTGGCCTGCGCTATAATCGGTGTCCGCTACAAAGTTTCCGCTGGCCGCCCCGCCTGTATCTAAGTCGATGAAGGTGGGTGTTGGGGTAACCTGGATCCCATTGACCATGGGGTTGTCGATATACGCGGTGAACAGGATGACGATCTGGCCGGCGGGATTCGCAGTGGCGGTGAAGTTCTCGGCAATCGCGGTGTTTTTACGCGCGCTGTCGCCCAGATGTCGAATTCCGTCAGAACCTGTGTGTCGTTAATGAGGACATTGAACTCGCGATCGACGGCGGCATTGTAATAGATCTCGGCGAAATCCAAGCGCACGTTGTATAACTGGCCGGGGTTCAGGTTGGGGATCGTGTAGGTCATGCCAGGATCGAAGCGAACTGACTGATAGACCGCCTGGGGAGCGGGGTCAAGCACGGCGTTGGTGTTGATCGCGGCGGTGGTCGAGGTGAACTGAGTGTTCCCGCTGTAGTCGGTGTCTGCCGAATAAAAGCCGGCGCCGGAGGTGCTGCCGGCGTTGATCGCGACTGAGCCCGGCAGCGGCGTGATCTGGATGCCATTGACCATCGGGTTGTCGATGTATGCCGTGTACAGGAGCTGTTAGCGATTGCAACGAAGTTCTCGGCGATCGCGTCGTCCTCGCCGCCCGCTGCGGCGACTACATCAAAGTTAGTGAGGATGTTCACTCCGTTGATGGCCACGTTGAAGACGCGCTGGCCTGCGGACGTGAAGTATGTCTCTGCGAAGTCGAGCCGGACGTTGTACGAGGCTCCCGGGGTGAGGTTGGGGATCGTGTACGCGAAGGAAGTTCCGAATCGAACGTTTTGATAGACCACCTGAGGCGCGGGAACGGCCACGTTGCTGGTGTTGATCGAGGCGGTTGTCGGGGTGGTCTGGGTGGGCCCGCTGTAATCTGTGTCTGGCACGTAAGACCCGGCGGCAGTAGTGCTGCCGGCGTTGATCGCGATTGCGCCTGGCAGCGTTGTGACCGCGATGCCGTTGACCATACCGTTGTTGGTCGGCGACGTGAACTGGATCACGATCTGGCCCTGGCTAGTGGCGTATCCGATGAAGTTTTCAGCGATGGCTCGATATTCGGCATCGGTCGCCGCTTAGATATCAAAGTTTGTCAAAGCGGTCACGCCATTGATGCTCACGTCGAGGAGGCGGTCGCCGGCGGCAGGGTAATAGATCTCGGCGAAATCGAGACGGACGTTGTATGAGGCTCCCGGAATCAGATTGGGAATGGTGTACGAGAAGGAGGAAGGATTCTCGTATCGGACCGACTGATAGACGGCCTGCGGAGCCGGGTTTGTTACGAGGCTCGTGTCGATCGTGACGCCGGTGGCGGTTTCCCAGCCACCGGTGCGCCTGAAGGCGCTGCGGTCACGCTCCACGAGTAGGTGAGGGCTCGAGTCGAGAGCGCCGTAACTGTCGGAGACGGAGAGTCCCGTCGTATTCGTGTTGACCGGCGAGGTTGACGCCGAGGCAGTAGGATTCGAATCAGCGGCGAGCAATGCGTTTTCGCCATTGAGCTCGCCACCGGTAATTGTAATACCGCTCAATCCGGAAAATGTCTGAACGTTGTTGTCGACGAGTTGCACCATTTGCGAATAGGTCAAACTCGGGGGTGGAGGGCGCTGAGGACGCCGATCACACCCGAGGCATAGCCCGCGGCGTAAGAAGTGTCGTAGTCCGAGTACGTGAAGTTCGGGATGGGAAGAGGCACGGCGAAATTGACGTGAACGGCCCCGTAGTTCATGGTTGAATTGAGGTTTCCCGACGAGCTTGCGGACGTGACGGTGACGGCGTTGGGCAGAGGCACGTCATGCGGGAGGACTGCTGGATAGACGCCATCGGGCTGTTCGATGTCAATATCTTGGTTCCCGTACTGCATGCCGCCGATGTCATCGCCGTTGTTTCCCGCCGCGATGACTGTGACAGCGTTCACAGCTTCCGCGTTCTCTATTGCGGTGGTAACTGTTTCGCCGCTGCTGTTCACGGTGACGCCCGGACCTGCGTAACTGAGGTTGATCACAGTCGCACCCTTGCTGATTGCGTACTGTATCCCTGCGATGATGGCGTTGGAGGAAAGCGCACCTGCGCCGCCATTTAACGTCGGGTCCCAATCCTTGATTGGCAATATCTCGACGGAAGGGCTGAGGCCAGAGAGGGTTGAAGTCGATTGAATCTCCTGGGCAATGAAATCCGACACCTCGGTACCGTGTCCGACAGTGGCAATGTCAGTAACGTTGTTTGAGCCGTTAACAGCGTTGTAAGCGTCCGCCATATCGAGGTAGGGCGTGTTGATGCTGTTCTCGTTGACTCCGGTGTCGATGAGTGCGATCAGCGTCGTGAGCAGGGTCCGTGCTTCGACGAGTTCGACGCGCGGCAGATTTGTACGATATCGGTTGCGACGCATGCGAGTAGCCTCTTTCATCAGTGGGTCGGTGGACGAGAAGTACGTAGCCGTCAAGCCAGAAATCGCATTTCGATGCGCACGGATTCGCGCGAGCACGTCCTCGCGTGTCGACGGCAAATGTCGACCGCGGGAAAACGGTCGACTCGTCGACAGCTTCAGGAAATCAACCGGTCAAGCTGGGATTGTGCCGCCTCGATCGATCGAGAAATGCGCCTCATAACGGTGCGATCACGAAATGACCGCGGACGGCATGTCCCTGGCTGCTGCCTTTCGGGCTGCGCCGTCCAGCCAGACGCTCGCTGATCGCACGACTGTCCACTGCTTCGATAGGGCCCGCTCGAACGGCAGGGATTCGAACACCTTACTTTTGCGGTTGCAAGGGTCCAGTGAATAATTACGCGTGCGGGCCAAAAAAGGATCTCGCTTGATCGAGAATTCTGCGGTCGAAGCTCGCAAAACTAATTCAGGCTGAAGTTGCGGCAAGTCCCGTGATTTTCTGCCCCAGTGCCGTGTCCATCGCTCAAAGTTTGGCCGTTGACCTCACTGACGTATTCCATTAATAAGGCAGTCGCATTCGCAGGAGAGCTCACTCTGAGCCGTCTCCATGCTCATTCGCGAGCAACACATGAGCGGTCCGCAATCAGGAGGTTTTCAGACGATGTCACGGATAAGAATTGCGCATCATCGGGCTCGTCGCTGCTTCGATCGGTCAGTTAGCGCCTGCCATTCGCGCATGCGCCGACCCGATCCAGGCTACGTACAGCACGACAGGAAACATCGGCACGACGGGAATCGATGGAACCCCAATCGTCTCGTTCCAGGGCGTGACGAACGGCTCGCTGACTGCCGGCCAACCGTTCAGCCTGGGAAACTTCATCGTGGCCACTCCGGCCGACGGCGCGACAACAACGTTCGCGACGCCGTTCCAGATCACATTCAATGTGACGGCGTCGAACGGAGACCCAGGCGCTGGCGGGTGCAACACCGGTCGTGCTTGACGGAGCGCTCTCGACCGACTACATCGCCGGCACACCTACTCTTGAAGCCGCTTTCGGTTCGGTAAACATCCCGACAATCGGCGCGCCCGCCAATGAGATCTACGCGCACTTCCTCACGGAGGGCGGGTCGACCGCGTATTGGCTCTATCCCACCCCGCTTTCTGTCACTCTCGACGCCACAAGCCAGAACGGTGGGGTATTCACTGTCCAGGCTGAGCTCGATCCACTGAGCGTACCCGAGCCCACAACGCTCGCGGTCCTGGCCATGGCGGGACTAGCATTCCTTGCGAAGCGCCGAATCACCAGGCGATGAGGCAGATTGGTAACCTCGCTGACGCTTCGGGTTGGTGTGACCGCTGGCGCTGCGGGCGGAAGGCGCGGTGTTCGCTCTGCGGATGAAGTGGAAGGGGCGGTACCCCACCGTGAAACGCCTTGACGGTGAGTATCCCGACGGTGTTCGGGTCGCCCCCAAGCAGATGAAGGAGTACGTGGCTCGACTGGAACGATCAGCGACCCTGCCCAAGTACGACATTACAATCAAGCCGAAAACCGCCGATCGCAGGCAAGTTAATTCCTACCGAGCGGCTAAATCGTCGCGTGATACCTCAACGGTTATTGGATCGCGTCGTACTTTGAATTCGCAGACACGCTCTCAGGCGATCAAGTTCTTGACGACTGCGGCCAAGTCGCTGCCGGTTTCGGTCAGGCTGTAGAAGTTGTTCTTACCCTGGCGCCGCGGAGCGATGATGCCGCCGTGCCGCAGGAGAGCCAGGTGATGGCTGACCGCGGGCTGGCTCTGGCTGAGCTGGGAGCACAAGGCGCCGACATGCCGCTCGCCGTCGGCCAGGATCAAGATGACCTGGAGGCGGGTGGGGTCGCTAACGTGCTTCAGCAATATCGACGCGCGGCGGGCGATGTGAAACCGCTGCTCCACTCCGCTTTTGGCCTTGGGTTTGGCACCGGCGGACTTCGGGGCACTCTTGACGCTTGTTTTTGCTGCTGCCATGGTTCTGCCCTCAAGATCGTTGTGAAATAGCGCGTGGTGAAACATCCGCTCGCACGTTTCTATCGCACGGCTCGCGGGAGACCCTTCAGTGAGACGAGGGCCATCTTCTCCCTCGAATCACCCACTCTCAAACACTAGGCTGGCGTTACGGCCGAAGAATCTTGACCGAGATCGTGAGACGAAGCGGACTTCCGAGGTGCCCGCAGCGTTTCGAGGTAAAGCCCTAAGTCAAGAAGCCGCAATTACCAAGGGCCACGTTGATCAATCCACACGTGACCGGAAGCAACCCTTCAACGACGCTATCACGATCTTGCGCGAACGTATCTCAACGTGGGTGGTTGTCGACATCTTAGAGCTTTTCTAAGAACTGTCAACGGTAATCTGCAATCTTTTATCGCTTTGATCCGTTACACTTGTTCGAGCGAGCGGCTACACATCTTATGACACTTGTAAGACATGCCACTGACTGGTTCCCCAAAGACTTATGGAGACGGGTGTTGCAGCCAGAACGGCGCTCTTCCTCACGCGAGCGAGAAATCACGGTTTTGCCGCTTTGGAGGAAGGCGGGATCAGTGAATAAACGCTCTTCAACAGGTCGACATTTTCCCACTTGTTGCGAGCTGTTCCGAGTTCCAGCCGGGCGAGTTTTCCTTCTGCATCGATGATCGCCGTGCAGAGGTTGTGCGCGATTTCGGTTTCCCTGGGCCCATAAAAGAGACCGAGCGGCGGGCCGATCTTATTCAATTCTTCGTGGGTTGCGACGGCAAAAATCCACAAAGGGGGCGTGGCCCCGCGGGCCTGTGCGTGGCGGGCGAGGACTGGAGGGGTGTCGTGCTCGGGATCAAACGAGAGCGAGATCAGGCGAATATGGCTGGCGCGGTCGGGGATCGCGCTGATCCGCTGGGCCAGGGCCGCGAACTTTTGATCCATGAGCGGGCAGAAATCAGGCAGCGGGCAGCGTGTATAAATGAACGTGAGGACAACAACGGAACCGCGCAGGTCCGAGAGCTTCAGGGGCTTTCCTTCCTGAGTCGTCATCGCAAAGTCGGGTACGGCCTGGCCGACTTCGAGCTTTCTGGGGGCTTCGCGGAGGCTCACTTTGCCCCTGGAGACGTCGAGGACCATCTGCCGTGCCGCCGGCCGGACGACGTTGAGCTTGCGGAGCTCGTAGCTGCTGACGGCGCCGTCAGTGGTCTCGACGTGGAGAGTGCCTTCGACCAGGTCGCCCAAGGCCAAGCTCTCGAGAAACGCTCGATCATTATAGAAGAACGACATCGTCATCGCATCCATGAAACCGGGGATCGCCTCGTGGGCGATCATCAGGCTCCCTCTGGCCAGATCGATCCTCTTCACGGCACCCTTCAAGGTATAGTCGGTGGTCTTGGTGCCCTTGTCTCGATCATTGCCGGCCTTCGCGGCGGGGGCGACGGCCGGGTGGGAGTCGTCGCCTGGCTTTTCGGTCCGGCGACATCCGGCATTCCAGGAAATCATCGCTGAGCAGAACGCATACAGAAACAGGCGAATCATACGGCCGGGGCCTGCATTCATGACAAGGAGCTCTCGAGAGGACACGCCGGTGCTGCCGGCCTTTTCAGAATGGAAACGCGTCGTCGAGCGGGCTCGAGGCAAGCTCAACCAAGAAACGGCCGATTCGCTCGACCACCAGGGCCGTGAGCTTTTCGCCTTTGGAGGCCGTGGCGCTCGACGGGTCGCCTGAGCCCGAGTTGGAAGTCAGCAGGTGCCAGGGCCGCGTGAGCTCGACCCAGCCCCGATTGACCGCCTCGAAACGGCTCGAGCGAACGGCGCCTGAATCTGCCTTTTCGAGCGCCACCAGCTCGGGAAAATGAGCCAGCCCCATACTGGTCTCCATCTCGCCGGCGTGGTCGTCCTTCCGCTCGAAGATCGTCGAATAGACGTCAGAAGATACCTTGTACCAATTGCACAGGAACAAGTGTACTTTCGTCGACAGATGAAGCTCGCGCAGCACCCATTTGAGGTCGTTGCCGCCATGCCCGTTCAAGAGCAGGCAGCGCAAGATCCCGTGCGCCTGCAGCGAGTCGACCAGGTCGGCGATCACCCGCGCCACCGTGCTCGGGTTCAAGTTCATCGCCAGCGGGAACTTCATCTGGTTGGTCTCGGTGCCATAGGGCAGCGCAGGCAGAAGCAGCACGCGGGCGCCCGCCCGGGCAGCAAAGGCGCATGCCCTCTGGGCAATGACCTCGACCTGGAACGTGTCCGTTCCATAAGGCAGATGAAGATTGTGCGGCTCGGTTGCGCCCAGGGGAAGCACCGCGGCCTCGAAGGGCGGGTTCGACTTCACTTGAGCGTAACTGATGTCCGCAAGCCGCCAGGGGTCCATCAGGCACCATCCATCCGGAAGTCGAAACACTGAATGAGTGATTGCATTGCACGATCAGCATTCGGTCGCAAGTGTGAGCCCTGCCTTGGGTGTGGCCCGGAAGCCGCTCCGGGGAGCGTGGTGCGGGCGGCCTCTAGATCCCGTGGCCATTGCGAGTGGCGGGGGTGGTCCGTTACGATCTGGTGCGGCCGGAGAAGGCCGGTCTGTACAGCCACAAATCAAGTTTATGCAGGGAACGGCGCTCCGATGCAAGCCTTCGAGGCGACGAACTATTATTTCGAGCAGGCTGCGAACTGTCTCGACCTGTCGGAAAACGTTCGCACGCTCATGGTCACGCCCGACCGCGAGGTGCGAGTGGAGGTGGTGATCGAGCTGGATTCGGGGAAGATCGGCAACTTCATCGGCTATCGGGTGCAGCACGATAATGCGCGGGGCCCCTTCAAAGGTGGGCTGCGGTATCATCCCACGGTTGACGAGGACGAAGCCCGCTCTCTGGCCAGCTTGATGACGTGGAAGACGGCTCTGGTCGATTTGCCGTTCGGGGGCGCCAAGGGGGGCATCAACTGCGACCCCACCAAGCTTTCGCGCGGCGAGCTGGAGCGGCTGACCCGCAAGTTCATCGAAAAGATCCACGACATGATCGGGCCGCACAAGGACATTCCCGCGCCCGATATGGGAACGGATGCGCAAGTCATGGCGTGGATCATGAATGAATATTCGAAATACGAAGGATTTCACCCGGCCTGCGTGACGGGCAAGCCGGTGGAGTTCCACGGGTCGGCCGGCCGGGAGGCCGCGACCGGATTCGGGGTGGCGATCATCACACGGGAAATGCTGGCCCGGCTCAAGCGCACCATCTCGGGCACGACATTCGCCATCCAGGGCTATGGCAACGTAGGCAGCCACTCGGCGCGATGCCTGGCCCAGATGGGGGGCAAGATCATCGCTGTTTCCGACGCGTATGGTGCGGTGGTGAACCCCGAGGGGCTGGATATCGCCGAGCTGGATAAACACGTCGGGCTGTCGCACAAGATCGTCGGCTTCAAGGGAGGAGACGCAACCAGCAACGAGCAGCTCCTGACGATGCCGGTCGACGTGCTGATCCCCGCCGCGCTGGGCGGGGTGATCGATGCCGAGCTGGCCAAGGCCGTCGGCGCGAAGCTTGTCGTCGAGGCGGCCAACTCGCCGACATGGCCCGAAGCCGACACGTGTTCAACGCCCGCGGCATCCCGGTCGTACCCGACGTGCTCGCCAATGCCGGCGGCGTGATCGTCAGCTACTTCGAGTGGGTGCAGAACCTCCAGCACTTTCGCTGGCCGCTCGACCAGATTCAGCGCGAGGAAGAACACAAGCTTGTCGAGGCCTTTCGAGAGGTCTACGACCTGCGCAGCGCAAGGGCGCAACGCTTCGCACCGCCGCATTCATGAAAGCGATCTCACGCGTGGGCCGAGCTCGAATCCTGGGCGGAATGTGACGGCGGACCGTCGAGTCGATTCTAGAGACTGCGGCCACCTAAGTGCTTGCGCTTGCTGGGATTGCGCTTGCCGTGGATCTTGGCCCGGCGGCCCTTGGCGACCGGTGAGCTATCGCACCGCTTCCGCCACTTATAGCTCTTCCGATGTCGCGATTTGGCCTTCATAACCTGTGCGCTCTCCTGGAGAGTGATCGAACCGGCCGATCGCTCTTCACCGGTCTGGTGGGACGAAAACGTCTATTATGCCGTCTGATTTCCGACTGTTCAAGGTGAGGCAGGCGCTGATCGCCCTCTCACGACACTTGGATTACAATGAGAAAGAACTCCAGGAAGAAAGATTCGTAAGGAATACTGTGGTTGTTGTTGCTGGTCGCGGAAGCGGCGGTCGAAGGGGACTCTCGTGGACGATTTGAAATCGCGATCTTCTGGTGGCCGTGCTGGCGGTGCTCACGGATGCCGTTCCGCGTTCGCGTCTTGCCGCGGTGCTCAAGACGTGGTCCGAGAAGTGTGAGGAGCCTCTGGGTCAGGTGCTGAAGGCGGCGACCGGCCTGGATGACGAGCGGTTTCGTGCGCTCGAATGTCTGGCGGCGGCCCATTTGAAAACGCATCAAGACGATCTTCGTCTGAGCCTGCAAGCGCTGGGCGCTCAGGCGATCACGGATAACGTGCTGACCGAGCCGGCGGACGACGGCGACGCTGCGGACGCTCGCCAGCCCGACATCCGAGGGCGAGTCGACCATCCCGATGGACCAGGAGTCGCACGGGGGGCCGGAGCTGGGATTCTCGCTCGATCCTTTCCTGCGCGCAAGGCTTCCGCCTGGCGCCAAGGACGAACGGTTCAAGCTGATTCGCCCGCACGCTCAGGGCGGGATCGGCCAGGTCTGGCTGGCGCGAGATTCCGAGCTGCAGCGGGAAGTCGCCGTCAAGGAGATTCAGCCGCGTTTTGCCGGTCGCGAGGACCAGCGCGCGCGGTTCGTACTCGAGGCGGAGATCACCGGCAGCCTGGAACACCCCGGGATCGTGCCGGTGTACAGTCTGGGCCGGAACGCAGAAGGCCGGCCGTACTACGCAATGCGGTTCATCAAGGGTGAGAGCCTGCAGGTCGAGATCCGGCGGTTTCACAAGAACTTCAGCGAGGAATCGGGCGACACAGGCGCGACGGACCCGGGCACGAAGGCTACGGAGAAGGAAAAGACGGACAAGAGAGACCCGGCCGCGACTGACGCGGACAAGAAAGACCCAGCCGCGACCGACGCGGTCAGGAAAGACCCGGCCGCGAAGGAGGCAGAGAAGAAAGACCCGGCCGCGAAGGAGGCAGAGAAGAAAGCCGTGGTGCGGTCGAAGTGGGGCATCGAGTTCCGGCAGTTGATGGGGCGGTTCCTGGACGTTTGCGACGCGATCGACTACGCGCACAGCCGCGGGGTGATACACCGGGACCTGAAGCCGGCGAACATCATGCTGGGCCCCTACGGCGAAACGCTGGTCGTCGACTGGGGGCTGGCGAAGAAAATCGGCACGAGCCGAGGCCGCGGGCCCAGGGGCCGAGGGCGATTTCGATCCGCCGGCAGACGACGCAGTCGGCAACGCTTGCCGAGGGAACCCAGCAGGGGACGACGATCGGCACGCCCGGCTTACATGAGCCCGGAGCAGGCGCGGGGATTGATCGATCAGCTCGGCCCGGCGAGCGACGTCTACAGCCTGGGGGCGAGCCTCTACGAGCTGATCACGGGGAAGGCCCCGTTCCACGAAAAGAAGATATCGACGGTGATCGCCAAGGTGATCGCGGGCGATTTCGCGCCGCTGCGAGCGGTGGACCGCACGATTCCGGCGCCGCTCGAGGCGATTTGCCTGAAGGCGATGGCCAAGAAGGCGGAGGCCCGCTATGGCTCGGTTCGTGGCGCTGGCGCAAGACCTCGAGCACTGGCTGGCGGATGAGCCGACGGCGGCTTACCCCGAGAGCGGCGTCGAAAAAATGACGCGATGGTTCCGGCAGCACCGCGCCTGGACCTTGCCGCGGGGGCGGCCCTGGTTGCATTTCGTTCGTCGCGGTCGTCGCCGCGCTGTTCATCGAGGGGGCCAGGCACCAGGAGGAAGTTTCGCGCAAGGAAGCCGAGACCAACTTCGCCATGGCCCAGAAGGCCGTTGACGATTATCTGACCAATGTGAGTGAGAACACGCTGCTCGGGAGCAAGACTCGGTCGACATCCGCAGCCTGCGCCGCGACTTGCTCAAGAGTGCGCTGGCCTATTACGAGCAGTTTGCCGCACAACGGAAAGATGACCCGGCGCTGCGTCAGCAGCTTGCCCGGGCGCACTTCCGGGTCGGCCAGATCACCCGCGAAATCGACTCGCTGCCGCAGGCGATGGCTGCGTTTCGCTCGGCGCTGGCGATCTGGGAGCCGCTGGTCAAGGCTGATCCGGGCAATGGCGAGCTCGCGGGGAACATGGCCGAGTGCTTCCTGGCCATGGGGAAACTGGAATCGTACAACGGCGACTTCCGCGCCGCGCTCGGCAGACTCGAGCAATCTCGTGAAATACTGGCACGTCTCTGGCAAGAACACCCCACCGAGCCGCGGTACCAGTTCAACCTGGCCGACTGTTATTCCGAAATCGGGATCGCGCACGCGAAGCTGGACGAGCCGGACGAGAGCCTCGCCATCCATGAAAAAGCCACGGCGATTCAGAAAGGCCTGATCGAACGACACCCGGAGAATCTTGCATACAAGAAGGGCCTTGCGGAAAACCTCAACGCGATTGGTTTCGCCTACTACATGCGTTTCTTCAAACGGCACGCGACGGAAGACAAAGACGCTGCTCTCAAGACGTTCGAGGACGTGCAACGCTTCTGTCAGGCGCTGTTGAAAGAGTTGTCTGAGGGGCCCGACCCGACGCCGACATGGCTGCTGAACTTGCTGGCGCTTTCCCAGCACAACATCGGAAGTATCCACAAGCAGAACAAAGATCTCGAGAAAGCGCTGCCGTTCTTCGAGGAATCGCTCAAGTACCGGTCGGAGCTGGCTGATCAGCACGCATCCGTGACACGGTTTCGGGAAAAGCTCGGGGTGAGTTACCGCGAGATCGGCGAGCTCCAACACCAAGCTGGGCATGACGACAAGGCCATTGCTTCGACGCGGAGGTCGATCGACGTCTTCTCGCAGCTCGTCCGGACTCAGCCTGAAACGGCGAGCTTTCACAGCGCCCTGCGCTGGGCTGGAACTACCTGGGATTCCTGGAGGACGAAAGGCGGAACAACAGCGCGGCAATCCGCCATTTCGAGCGCGCCATCCGGGAGCAACAACTCGCCATGGCCAAGAATCCGTCCGCCGTTGACTACAAGCAGTTTCTCTGCAACCACCTCGACAACCTGGGCGAACAGTATGTCGACCTGGGAAAACCGGATGAAGGACTGCCGAAGTACCAGGAAGAGATCCGGATTCTTCGAGAGCTGAGCCAGGCTGATCCTGAAAACCGAAACACCGCGATTGATCTTGTCAAAGCGATTTTTACGCTGGGAACGATCAAGCGGCACCTGGGTGACGCAAGCGCTGCCGAGCAGATGTTCGCGGATGCGAGAACGATTCTGGAGCAATCTCTGAAGGAACAATCTCTGAAGTCGAAGCCGGAGGACAACGCGTGCTCAAGCTTCAGCTTGCCATCGCACTCGACAAAGAGGCCGACGCGATGGCCGACCAGGCGCACACCGGAAAGGCGAAGGAGTTGCTTGAGCGTGCCGCAGCCATCTTTCGGGAGGTAGCGGGCAGCGCCGCAGCCGGCAACGATCTCGCGCTGGAACGGGCGTGGCGCGGTGACACGCTCTTCAACTTCTGGGATGCGGCAAGCCGGGCCGCACCGGGTAAGGATGCCTCGCGCGAGCGGGCCTGCGCAGTGAGACGCTGTGGGACCTTGGACGAGTCTTGCGAGATCTCAAGCAGGTCCCGGCGGCAGAACGCATCGACGCCGAACGACTTGAGCTGTGGAAGGCCGGATCACCAGACGAATTGGTGGCACTGGCGAACTTGCATCTCACCGAAGCCACCCTGATCGGGTTCGGAAAGGCGCCGCTCTCGCCGCCGGCGCTGGCCGTTCGCGACCTCGACCTCGACCAGGCCGCCAACGAATTGAAGCTGGCCGTCGAGCGCGGGTGCAAGGACTTCGGCAAACTCAAGTCCAGGCCGGAGTGGCATTTCCTGCAGTCGCGCGTGGACGTTATTGCCGCCGTCAAGACGCTGGAAAAATGAGGCAGCGGGCAAGCCCTCAGTTTTCTTTTTGGAAAAAAAGCAAAAAAGCCAGTAAGGTAGGAGGGCAGTCTTACGTATCATAGTCAGTGTGACCTGGCGGGGGCTGGGCCGCAGACAAGGATGCCTGGAGCAAGTCCGCTCCACGAACGGTGAACGGGAGATCCTTGTTGACTCAACCCGGTCCGGTGCTCGCGGGACGTGAGCTGGGCCAGGAACTTCAGCCGATTCCGAATTCAAACGCACGAACCCCTTTTACCGGGAGCCCGAAAATGTCGACGCAACCGTCAAAGCCGACCAAACCCGACACGAAGGCCGACACGAAGACCGACGCGACCGCCCTGCTCACGCCCGACGAGCTTCGCGCCATTTCCGGCGGCGCATCGCAGCCGCCGCCGACCAGTGGCGGCGTCGGCAGCGGTGGTGTTCAGCCGAACGGTATCACTGGTTGATCAAGCCGGATCGATTCATTTCGCACCCTGGAAAGGGATTGCATACGGCGGACGTTGATCGAACTGAACAATCGAGGACGGATTCGCCCCTGTCGCGTACGGTCGCGCAGGGGCTTTTTCTTTGGTCGGAAGCACGCTGAGCCAGGAGAGCTGTGATGAGTGAAGTGGCGGTTTTAGCGCCGAGCCCACCGCCGAGTCCATCGCCGAGCATCCCCAGCCCGGGGTTCGAACGGCTGGATACCCTGGTGCGGGTTACCACCATCCAATCTTGGGTGTATCTGGGGCTTTTGTTTGCCGTGGGCACGGCGGCGGTTGCATTTGCGATTTTGTATCGTGTGCCGACCAAAGTGATGGGCGAGGGGATCTTGCTGATCGAGCAGGACACGATTGCGCAGGTGCGAGCGCAGGCGACTGGCCGGCTGGTCAGTCTGCAGGTGAAGCTCGGCGATCGGGTGGAACCGGGAAAGGTGATCGGCGAGATTTCTCAAGAGGACCTGAAGGATTCGATCCTGGAAGCGCAATCGAAGCTCGTCGATCTCAAGGAGGAGGACCACGATCTGACTGAGTTCGAGCGGATCGAGAAGGCGACGCATGAAACGGCGATGAAACAGGTGGCAATCGCGACGGGGCAGGAGCGGAAGACCTCGGGAGAGAAGCTGAGGATTGCCGAGCACATGGTCGACGGGACGGATAAGCTGCGAATGCAATATTCGCTGAGTGATCAGGAACTGCTCGATGCACGAGAAAAGAAATTTACATTCCAGAATGACGTGAACAAAACCGGAACGAAATTAGCCGAGCTGGAGCTGGAACGGACGAAGGCCGAGTTGGCCCGCGGGCGGGCGAAGCTCGATCGCCGGCGGAAGATCAAGCAGCTCGAGCGGAAGCTCGAGCTGGACCGCGATAAGATGAAGCGCACGTCCAAGGTTGTGAGCCCGTTCAGCGGCACGGTGGCGCAGATTTTCTGCGCCCGCGACGAACTGGTGAAAGAGGGGGGGCCGGTCGTCTTGCTGCATTCTCCCAAGTCGGAGCACGGACTCGACGATGCGGGGAAGGAATACGACTCGATCGTGTTCGTGCCGGCCGGCGAGGGGAAGAAGGTCAATTCGGGCGACGTGGTGGAAGTGAGCCCGACGACGGTGAAGCGCGAGGAGCACGGTTTCATCCGGGGCGAAGTGGTCGCGGTCTCCGAGCTGCCTGCGACCAAGCTGGCGATGGAGTCTGCGCTTCAGCATCCGGAGCTGGTCGAGAGCTTTCTCAAACGACACGAGTCGGGCGTGTTGCTGCGAGTGCACGTCAAGCTCAAGGAGGCCGATGCCGGTGATCTGGCGGGTGAAATTCGATCGGGATCGGACACGTCCACCGAGAACAATCGCTTTCTCTGGTCTTCGTCGTCAGGCCGCTTGCAGCCGCTCAAAACGGGAACGATGTGCCAGGCGGCGATCGTGGTGGAGCGGCGGCGACTGATCAGCCTGGTGCTGCCGTGGACCCAGAGGATCATGAGTGGAGCCGAGCCGGGGCAGAGGATCGAGTGAGGGAGCGGGCGGGGCGGGACACGCCAGTTCCGCAAGCGTTCCTTGCTGGTCAAGAATCAGTCACGCGAGCCGACAGCGGGGGGATGGCTGAGCTGGTGAATGAGGCGCGATCCGAGCTGGTGATCGAGCTCATCGGCGCGGCGGCAGTCGGCCATGGCCTTCTGCCGATCACCTTTTTTATCCCAAGCGAGTGCCCGATTCGCGTAGGGCTCGGCTTTTCGAGGCTGGATCCGGATCGACTCGTTGAGGTCGGCGATCGCCATGTCGTATTCGTTCCTGGCCAATCGGGCTGCGCCTCGATTCAGGTAGGACCCGAAATCATGGGGGTCGAGCCGGATGGCTGCGTTGCAGTCGGCCATAGCTTTGTCGAACTCCTCTTTTCAGTAGCCAGACGCCAGCGCGGTTGTTATAAGCCAAAGTGAATTGAGGATTGAGCCGGATGGCCTCGGTGAAGTCAGCGACGGCCGCGTCGTACTGCTGCTGCCATTGCAAAGCGAAGCCGCGCTTGTTGTAGGCTACGGCGAGACCAGGCTCGAGGCGGATGGCTTGACTGAGGTCGGCGATGGCCTTGTCGAACTCCTTCAATTCGGACCGGCAGTGGGCTCGATCGACGTAGAATGAAGCGCGGCGCGGCTCGAGCTCGATGGCTTGGTCGAACTCGCCGATGGCGCGGTCGTACCGCCTCGTTTGGATGAAGGCAGTCCCGCGATAGCCGTAGGCCAGCGAGTCGCGAGCGTCGAGCCGGATGGCTTGATCGAGATCGGCGATGGCTCTGTCGTGAACGCCTGATACGAGCCAGCAGTGACCACGTACGGCGTGAACCCAAGCGTCCTCAGGATCGATCTTGATCGCGCGGTCGAAGTCCGTCAGGGCCTTCTGGCGCTCCCCTTTGAACCACCACACTTCTCCGCGCACGGCGTAGTGCTTCGCACGTTTGGGATCGAGCAAGATCGCCTGGTCGAGGTCGGCGATGGCTCTGTCGTCCTCACGTTTTCCTCCCCGGGCCTTTCCCCGGAGGGCCAGGACCTCGCTGTTTCGAGGACTACGCTGGAGAACCTGGTCGCAATCGGCGATGGCTGCGTCGTACCGCTTCTTGTCGAAATGAACGATTGCCCGGAAAAAATAGCCGCTCGATTGATTCGGCGCCAGCGATACGGCCAGGTTGGAGTCTGCGAAAGCGCGGTCGAAGTCTTTCTGGTCGAGCCAGACAACAGTCCTCAGGATGAGCGCCTCGACGTCTCGTGGGTGGGCGCGTATTTGCGCGGTGAAGTGGGCGAGGGCCTGGTCAACGGGGATGCAGTCGGTGGCCAAGGCCCATCCGCTCAGTCCGACACCGTCCGCTTTGAGCCAGAGAGAGGTGCCATCGGTCCGCATGACGGTGTACGTAAAGACCGCCGTATTTCTCTGCAGGTCACGCTGGTTCTCGGCTCGAAGCGCGAAATTGCGATGCTTCTGCATCACCCGCTTGCCGACCCAGTTGCCGGCCGACGGTTGCTGGGCGTGAGTGTTCCCTGGCAGGGCGATCATCACGGCAAGCAAAGGGCACAGAATCGATAGGCTAAATCGACTGGTCCCGAAAGCGCAGCGGGTTTCTATTTGTCAAAGTCCGGCTCCTTTCTGTGGCGCCGCTTATTCGCTCGTGGGCGATTGGGTTCGCAGCATAATCTTGATGGTCGGATGCGGCAAGCCGATCCGCTGACCGGCAGGAAATGGTGATGTCAGCCTCTTCGAATATGGCGACTCACGGCAAGCCGATTTGGTTACTCCGTCGTTGGGAAAACGCCCTCAGCAATTAGCTCGCGACGCAACTTTATGGCGCTCGGTTGGTTGATGGCGAGCATTTGGACGGTTGCACGGCCTTCTGGTGTGCGACCGATAAGCCTGGGCCCTCGCCAGCGGAAGTGGTCAGCCCAGCGATGCCGTCGAGGATGAAAGAGAGCCGTGAGCTCATTGGTCTCGCTATCGATTCCAGCGATGTTCGGCCCCTTGTTCCGATTACATCGCGGGCAAGCGAGCGCGAGGTTGTTGAACCGCGTTTTCCCGCGGTGCTGGCGAGCGATGATGTGCTCAATTGCGAAGGTCAGTGCGTATCTCGACTGCGGAAGCCGACAATACTCGCACACCCCCTTGGCTCGATGCCGCACGCGCCGCGCGAGATCAGTGGGTATCGGGGGCATATGGCTTCAGGAATTGTGGCCGGAGCGCTTCAACGCTTGGCGTGCCCTCGATTGCAGGATCGCGAGCAGGTCCGCGACGTGAATATACTCATCGAGGTCTGATTGCTCGGCCTGCGTGAGATCGCCTGCTTGGGCTTTTTCCAAGAGCCTATCGACACGCCGCTGGTGCGAGACATCGAATCGCAATTCGAGGAGCTTCCGAGCGGTCTCTACAGACATGCTCTTTGCATCCAAGTTGGCGACCTGCTCCAACATCGCCGTGCCGATGCGGCGCATACTCACATTGCGCGTCTTGGTGGCCATGGATTATTGATTCGCAGCGTAAATCGAAGTTCCGGGCACTTGAATTATAGCGAACAGGAGCCGCAAGGACTAGCTTCGCAGTCGTCGGCTTCTTCGGGATCCCTTCCGAGTCCGTTCATTCCGGCTGCGAGTCCGTGCGGCTTCGGTTGATGGCTCGGAGGGCGTCGCCGACTGGGGGGAGGGGCTCGACGACCGTCTTGAAGTTGGATGGCGTGCCTCGGACGTGAGCGATGAAGAATTGACTGCTTGCACGGCGGGCGAACTCGCTCACGAGGGGGATGTGGAACCGGTCGCGGCCCCAGAGCAGGTTGAGCCGAAGGTCCATGTAACCCTGCGGGTCAAGCGTTCCTCTGCCCATGAGACTGAAGGCATTGCCGGTGAACTTGATCGGGTCGAATGTGGTCATGCCGTTGGAAATGGTGAAGATGATGTCGGCAGAGTCGAATGCCGTTTTTCCCGGTGCACGGTTCTTTTCTTCCGAGGCGACACTGATGTTGGGCACCGCGTTGATCACGGAGGCGAGCCGGAGGACTGCTGGCAGCTCGACCAAGTCTCCCTCGCGGATGTGGGCGTCGCCGCGGCCATGCAGGCTGTGGACGTCGCTGCCCAAGCCGTCGAATGCGATCCGGGCGTCGATCAAGCCGCGGTAGGATTGGCGGCCGGAGATCGTGCGCGCGTATTCCTCGAGCCGGGCGCCTTTGAGTGAGAGCGCGGCATGGTAGCGCGGCGTTGCGTCCAGGCTGATCGAGCAGGCGTCGTCACCGAATACCTCACCACCCAGGTAGTGCCCCCGGATGCTGTCGAGGGTTGCGCGGCCATCCTTGATATGGAACGGCGACTCGAGCTGAGTGAACTGCTGGCCAATGAAGCTGACGCTCTCCAGCTTCATGATCCCCTCGATCTCGAGCGCCATGCCGTCGGACCAGCCGCTCACGTTTTCGAGCTGGCCCTGGATGTGCTCGATCGGGATCGCGGTCCTGATCACGTTGTCGTTGAAGATGACCTTGGTGTTCTTCCACCGGCACCAGGCGAGATCATTCCGGCGACCGGACCAGCCGATCTCGAGATCGCCGCGAGCACGGAACGGCGCACCGCCGTCCAGGCGGAGAGCGAACTGTGCCATCAAGGGGGGCATCTTGTTGCGAAGATCGAGGTCGAAGCGAATTTCCTCGAGCCAGGCGTCCTGGACCTTCAAATCGAACTGCCCGGTTTTCTCAAGGCGAACCTTTCCACTCGTGAATCTCACGGGTGATCCGCGGAAGCGGAAGTTCACGCGGCTCATGGTGACTTCGCCGTTGTCGAAGTCGAACCGGCCATGAACGTCATCCATCGGGAGCTGGAAGGTGCCGCCCGGGTCGATTCCGGGCTGCGGTGACCGCGTGACCAGCAAGCGCACGGTCGATTCGGGACGAGGTATGATTGTGATGTGGGTGCGGTTGGGAACACCCGGGGCAACCGACACCTGGGCCCAGACATCGCAGGAGCCCGAGGGATTGATCGTGGGCCAGACGTTCTTCCACTCGGAAGGAAGGGCGGACTTGAGCTCGTCGCTGAAGGGGAGCTTGTGCGCTTCGAGGGAAATCTCGACCTTGAGCGGCTCCTGGCCGCGCGGGCCCGGCGGGGGGCCCAGTTTTCCCACTTTCTCCACGCTGCCGCTGGCCTTGATGGCGGCTTGACCGTTGCTTCCGGTCACGTCTTTAAATGTCCACTTATCGGGGTGGATTTCCAGGCGGCCTTTCAGGTTGCGAACCGGGTAGGGCAAGCGATCCCAGGTGATCTCGCAGTTCTCTGTCAGATCGATGTCGGCGTCGAAGGTGATGCGCCCTTCGGGGCGGGCGTTCGAGCCGGTCATGGGCTCGCGGCAGACCCTGGCGTTTACATTGACCAATCCACTGGCCTTGAAGCCATCGACGACCTTGCGCACGTTGGGAGGCATGGCGTTCTTGATCGCGTCGTCGATTGGCAGCGACTCGGCCTTCAGGTCCAGCTTGACCACGGCGTCGGGGCCCGGGTTCCAGATCGTTCCTTTGAGCTGCAAGGGCCGGCCGCTCAGCGAATTCAGGCCGACGGAGAGGGTGTTCTTCTCGAAGATCAGATCGCCGGTGAGGTGATCGAGTGGATAAGGAAAATGGTGATAGATCGCCGCGACATCGCGACAGCGGGCCCTGGCCGTCCAGGCGTAGGGCGCGAAGGCCGTGGGACGGCTCACGTGCAAGTTGAGGTCGACTCTGCCCTGTGGCTTGAAGAGGCCCCAGAGCTCGGCGTACTCAGCGGGCGTTTTCTTGCGGAGCCGGTCGTCGTCGAGCTCCAGGTCGTCGAACTGGACGTGCAAATCCACGGCGCCCTTCTTGGCGCCGTCCAGCACGATGACACCCTGGGCGCTCAAGGTCGTATTGCCGTTTGAGCCGCGTGCGTGCTTGATCGTGATGACGCGGTCTTCGACGCTCACGACGGCGGAGAGGTCGTTGACCGGGAACGGGAGCAACGGGCACTCCCAGACCCCCTCCCGCAGCCGCGCCGCCATGTTGCACTGCAGACAGCTTTCCCGTGGAGCTGCGGGATCATACACGAGCCGGCTCACCTCCAGATCGAGCACACCGCCGTTGAGTGCCATCGCCACGACGCTGCGTCTCAGGTCAGGCGGCAGCTTGCGGCGCAGGTTTTCCGAGAGGACGAGTCCCGCGAGCTCGCCGCTGGCCTCGATGATGCCGGTTTTCAAGTCAATCGATCCGGAGAGCGTGAGCCGCTCAAAGCCATCTCCGCTGGCGGTGCCCTCGAACTTGAGGTCGCGGTCGGGCCTTGCGCCGGCCTCGATCTTGAGACTGACGTCGCGCAGAATCGCAGGGCTGAGATCGGCGGCGGCGCGGGCCGTTGATGACGACGCCTGCACCGCGGGCGAGGCGAGCGAGCCGCCACTTGACGGTGGAGACGCGTCGGAGTCCTGGCTCGATTCTTCGCGGGGATAGAGCTCGAGCGTGCCGTTGCGGATCTGGATCGGCGGTGTTTCGATCCACGGTCCGGGCCAGGGATCGGCGAGCAATCCCTGGAGGTTCCAGCTCCCGTCGTTTCGCGCTTTCAGCCGCAAGGTCGGGTGACCGATGATGATCCTGCCGGATGCAAAGTGTCCCTGCAGAAGCTTGCGCGGGTTGACTTGAAGCTGAAGGAACGCGATGTAGAGTGTCTCGAAGAGAGCTCCATCGATGGGCTGCTTCAGCTTGAGGTCATGAAGGACCAGCTCGCCGGAGCGGAAGCTGGGACGAACGCGGCCGGGCTCGAGAATGGTGTGGGGAAGATAACGGACGGCGTGTTCGCGGATAATTCTCGAAATCGTTTCGCTGTCGGTGATGTACCAGTACGCATACCAGAGGCCGCCGGCCAGCGAGGAGAAGCAGAGCACCAGTCCCCAGAAGAGGAATCTCGCGACGCGTCTGCCCAACCGCATGCGGCCAGGCCCTCCTTCCGTGCGTCTGCCCAACCGCATGCGGCTAGGCCCTCCTTCCGTGGAGAAAACTTCCGGCAGGTTTCGGATCGAATAAAAGGCGCGGTAGCGCAGACAGCTTCCGCCATGGTCTGAAATGACGCGGGATCGTATAAAAAAGTGGGTGACGCGTCAACGCCAACAGTCGGTCACGGATGTTCAGCATGGCGCGCGGCATTCGTTCGACGTCAATCTGTACGAAGCCGACCTGGTGCTACAGGACCTGGCGCCCTTGTTCACGCGCATGTGTGAGTACTTCGCGATCAGCCTCGAGCGATTCAGGTCGGTGACTGCGCGGGAAGGGTCAAAGCGGCTGGGACACGTCGCGGGGGGGATACATCGGACCGGCGAGGTGCGCGATGGTCGAGCGTGTGCTCGTTCTGGGCGAAGGCAGCGCGGGGCTCTTGGCTGCGATCACGCTCAAAGTGAAAATTCCGCAGCTCAAGGTGACCGTGCTGCGATCCAAGGACCTGGGGGTGATCGGCGTGGGCGAGTCAACCCAGCCCGACTTCCGGGAACTGGTGCACCGATACCTCGGAATCGGGCTGCCGGAGTTTTACCGGGGAGTCGCTCCGACGCCGAAGCTGGGGATTCGATTTCTGTGGGGGCCGCGGTCCTCGTTCAATTTCGGGTTCGGCGCCAACGTGGCACATCGGCCCGAGGGATTGTCGCGGGCGCTGGGTTATTATTGCGACGACGACATGGATGATCTGTGCCGGGCCTCCTCGCTGATGACGGCGTGCCGCGCTTTTCCACGGGCCCCGAATGGGTCTCTCGAGATCGTCGAGGAGATGGCGTACCACCTCGATAACGAGAGGCTTGTCGCCTTCCTCGAGACTTACGCCGCGCGAGTGGAAGTCGAGTTGATCGATGAGAGCATTCGCGAGGTGACACGAGGCGAGCGGGGCGTCGAGTCGCTGCTGGGTGCCTCAGGCGTGAGTTACAAGGCGGACCTCTATGTCGATGCGTCCGGATTCAGCTCGTTGCTCCTGGGCCAGACGCTAGGCGAGCCGATGGTCAACTATCGCGGGAGCCTGTTCTGCGACCGGGCCGTGATCGGCTCATCGGAGCGCTCGCGGTACGAGCCGATTCGTCCCTACACGACCGCGGAGACGATGGAGGCCGGCTGGTGCTGGCAGATCGAGCATGAGAAGCACATCGCGCGGGGTTATGTCTACGCGTCGGACTTCGTGTCGGATGGCGACGCCGAGCGGGAGCTCCGATCGAAGAATCCGCGGGTCATGACCACCACGCTTGTGAAATTCGTATCGGGCCGGCGCCGGAATGCGTGGGCCCAGAACGTGGTGGGCATCAGCAATGCCTCCGGCTTTGTCGAGCCTCTGGAGGCAACCGCGCTCCTGGTGATCTCGCACGACGTGCGGCGGCTTGGTGAGGTGCTTCTGGGCACCGAAATGAACCCAGGCCCGGCGGCACGGGCGTACAACGTGAAGTCGGCTGTAAGCTGGGACGCGATCCGGGATTTCATCGCTGTGCATTACCGGTTCTACACGCGGCTCGATACTCCGTTCTGGCGGGCTTGCCGGGCGGACGTTGAGCTGTGCGGGGCGTCGGAGCTGCTTTCGTACTACCAGGAAGAGGGGCCGAACGACTGGGGCGCGAGCATTTTACGGATGACGCATTCCTGGGTGGGTTTCTCGCTCGATTCGTATTACACGATGCTGATTGGCCAGCGCGTGCCTTATCAGAAGACTTACCGGCCGATGGAGGATGAGCTGCGTACGCTGGCATCGATGCGGGCGGAGAACCGCGCGCTGGCGCTCGGCGTCTTTGAACCGGGGCGGGCTCTTCAGGTCTTCCGCTCGTGAAAGGGTAGTCGACCGGTGACCAGGAAGAAGGGCGTCTCGAGCTGCCCGCGTGTGGCACGTCGTGAGCCGCACCCAGCGGCGTGTGGCCTCGAGGTTTTCGCGGGTCGGCTGAACGCGGTCAGATGATCAAAGTTAGCTTGCGTGGAACTGCACTGCGTTCCTGGGTGCTCTTAGTCCGCATCCCAGACGGTCGCGCCGAAGCGCCAGTGGTTGGCGGCCAGGCGTCGGCCGTCGGGGCTGAAGATAAGGCGGGCGTTGTAGGCGAAGTCGCCGAGACGCTTTCCTCCGATCGTCTGGAGGGTGAGCAGCTCCTGGCCGGTGCGGGCGTCCCAGAGGAACGCGACTCCGTCGTAGCCGATCGCCCCGATGCGCCGGCCGTCGGGGCTGAAGGTCACCCAGGTGAGGGAGCGCGGACCCTGGAGCCCCGGCCTGTCGCCATCGTGGAACAGCGGGGCCTCACTGCTTGAGTCCCAGACTCGGACAATACCCGAGGTCTTCTCGGTCGCGGCCAGCCGGCGGCCGTCGGGGCTGAACGCCACGCACGTCAGGGTGTCGGATGCGCCGGGCAGGACGCGAGGGGCGTCGCCCGAGCCTGGGCGCCAGACCCGCACGCGGCCGTCGGCACCGCCGAAGGCCAGGCGGTCGGCTCCTGCGTTGAAAGCCATGCAGCTTGGGGCCGGCGTGCGGATCGTGGCGGAGGCGACGACGGTGCCCTGGCGCAGGTCCCAGATCGTCACGTCCGCCAGGGGTACTTCTCCGGCAGTGCGGCCTTCTGGCGGTGCGGCGGCCGTGGCCATCCAGCGCGCATCTTGGTTCAAGGCCAGGCCGCGGAGCGGGCCGGGCTGCGTCGTGGTGCGCAGCAACTCGCGGCCGCTTTCGACGTCCCAAACCCGGGCGTCCAAACGATCGGGGCCGGGCCCGGCCAGCCGTTCGCCATCACCGCTCAAAGCGGTGTCGAAACGGGGAACCTCGAACTCCCGCGACAGTTCGAGCCGTTGCTGCGCGACCTTGCGATTCGTAGCGATGTCCACAACGGAGACCGACGCATCGTCGAGGTGGCGCACGCCGACAATCTGCCGGCCCCCATCGCGGAAGCCCAGGCTGCTCATCCACTCGCCGCCGAGGATCGTCCCGGTCTCGCCAATGTGCAGCCCCTGCTGCGGCTGTCGGAGGTCCCAGACCTTCACCGCCCCGTCCTGCCCGCCAGAAACCAGCCGCGAGCCGTCGGGCGCGAAGGCCAGGCAGGCGACCCCGAAGGTATGGCCACGGTAGATCCGAGACTCGAGGCCCGTGGTCAGGTCGTAGATGCGCACGGTCTGATCGGAGTATGCCACGCCGAGCGACCGGCCGTCGGCGCTGACGGCCACCCCGTTCAGGAACGACGCTCCCGAAAGCGGCACGATGGTCGTGCCCCCGCCCGCCACGTCGACCCGGACCGCGAACTTTGAGTTCCAGTTGATCAGCTTGCGACTGTCGTGCGCGAAGCGAGCCTCCCGGCCGGCAGAGGTGTACCGGCACAAGACCCGCCCCGAGGCCATCTCGTAAACGGCCATCGTCCGGCCCCCCTCGGCCCTACCAGTCACGAGCCGGCCGTCGGGGCTCAGCTCGATGTCATCACCGGCGTCGTCCCACGAGGCCAAGAGGCGCGCCCTTGGCCGCGTCCCAGACCTGGATCTTCCCCGTGATATGGCAGACCGCCCGGAGTCCGTCGGACGTGAGGGCCCAGAGCGGCGAGGCGGTGGGCGGGCCGAAACTCGCCGCGCCGCACCGGTCGCCAGGTCGAAGAGGCGCAGGCCCGGAGCCTTCGTATAGGCGAAGCCGACGACGGTCAGCGAATCGGCCAGCACAGCCACGCCCTGCGTGCCCGACTGGGTGTCGGGCCGCCCGACCGGGAAGAACGCGTGACGCAGCTCGCCGACAGTTCGCACAGTGGCGGGGTCGAAGAGCTGGATGGTGCCGTCATACCCGATTGAAGCCGGTCGCGTGCCGTCGCGGTTGAAGACGACCCGATCGATCGAGTCGCCGTGGCGGCCGAGGCCCGCGATTAGCCGACCGGTTTGGGCGTCCCAGAGCTTCATCTCGCCGGGAATGCGCGGGTTCTGGCCCCCGACGTAAAAGGGGTGGGCGCCGGCGGCCGAGGCGATCAGGCGGCCGTCGGGGCTGAAGGCGACGCTCCGCAACCACTGGCGGTGCTCCATGCCGGGGAAGAGGTCAGTATGGCAGAGCCGGCGCAGGTAGTTCCACTCCCAGCCGCGCAGGTCCTCGCGGCCCGGCTCGGGCCGGCACTGGTCCAGGAGGCGAAGGACCTTGGTGATGTCATTCTGCTCCCAGGTGGTCGCGGCCTGCGCAATGCGGCTGGAGTAGAGGATGCGCGCTCAATCCGTTCTCGCTGGGCCGATTGCTCGCGGAGGGCGCGGCGCTCAGCGTCGGCGCGGCGCTCGGACTGGACCAGGGCGACGGTCACGCCTGCGAAGGCGGCCAGCAGCGCAAAGGCGGCCAGGGTGGCCAACCCGGCGAGGGCCGGCCTGCGCCGGGCCCATTTCGCGATCCGGCGCGGCAGGCTGGTGCGCGACGCCAGGACGGGCCGGTCTTCGATGAACCGGCCGAGATCCTCGGCCAGCTCGCGTGCGGTCGCGTAGCGGTGCGACGGCTCGGCGGCCGTGGCCTTGAGGATGATCGTCTCCAGGTCGCGCGGCAGCTTCGGGTTCAACCGCCGGGGGCGCGGGGCCTGGCCGTCCATTGCCTGGCGGATCGCCTCGCCGTGTCCGGGCGCGGGCGCGGACCACGGCCGCTCGGTGGCTAATTCGTAGAGGGTCAGGCCCAGAGAGTACACGTCGGGTCGTGCGTCACCCTGTCCCTGAAGCCGTTCCGGCGCCATGTAGCGGAGGGTGCCAACCAGGTCGCCGGTCGCGGTGAGCTCTTCCCCCTCACCGGCCAGCTTGGCCAGGCCGAAGTCGGTGACCCACGCATGGCCGTCGGCGTCGATCAGGATGTTCGACGGCTTGACGTCGCGGTGCAGGACGCCCTGGCCGTGCGCGTAATCGAGCGCCTCGCCCGCCTGCCGGCCAATCTCGGCCAGGCGGCGGTAGAGATCTGCGTCGCCGGATGGCGTGGCATCCCGAGCGGTCAAGAGGAGCGCCCGCAGCGTGGCACGTCCGTCGCCGGCGCGAGCGTTCTGAAGGATCTGGTCCAGGCCGCGACCGCGGATGAATTGCATGGCGTAGTAGTGGACGCCTCCCTCCTCGGCGACGCCGAAGACCGGGGCGATATTGGGATGATGCAGGCGGGCGACGGCCTGCGCCTCGCGGCGGAACCGATGGAGGTAGCGGGGATCGAGCACGGCATTCGGCGGTAGCACCTTGAGCGCGATGTGCCGGCCCAGCGACTGCTGGACGGCCTCGTAAACGATCCCCATGCCGCCGCGTCCGGCCTCGCGCAGAAGGTGGAAGTCGCCGATCTGCGCCGGGACGCCACCCTCTTCGGTCATCGCGGCCGTCCCCGCCGTGAGGCCACCCCCCCACGACAGGGAGCTGAAGCTCGACCAGGCCGCGCGGACCTCCGCAGCGAACGGGTCCTCGGGCAGATTCGCGGCGCGGCGGCAGCAGCCGGCGCAGGTCGAGAGGCTGCGCCTGCACCTCGGCCTCCCCTGCTTCGTCCAACAGTCCGGCGCTGAAGGCGGTCAGCCGCTCGAGGTCGATGTGTGGACCGCGTTCCATGTCTCTCATTGGGGAGAAGAGGCGCCTTGAGGGATCGGAGCCAGTCCCCGTGCGATCAGGGACTGTAAGGAAAGGCATCGCCAGGGCCAAGTCTGTCACGCATTGGCCCGCTCAGAGCGCGAATTGCGACTTTTCCGCGCAGGCGGCGCAGCACCCGCGACTTGGCCAGCAGAACCGCATTGGTGGAGATGCCCAGGGCCTCCGCCACCTTGGCCGTGAGTTCGGCGCGCACGACGGTACGTTCGAACGCCTCCCAGGTCGTCGGCTCGAACTCCGGGCGGATCATCTCCGTGAGCCGGCAGAGGACGAACTGGTCGTGCTCACGCTCCCAGGCGCCGCCGAGTCCGCTGCCCGGGTCCTCCAGCTCTTCGACCAGGGCTGCGGAGGCGCCCGCGATGGCTGGCTTGCGCCGTCGGTGGGCGCGAAGACAGTTGATCAACACCTGGCGAAGCCAGTTGCGGAACGCCCCGGCGCGGCCGTTGTGCTGGAACTCGGGCAGCTCCTGGCAGACGATCAGGAGGATGTCCTGGACCACGTCGTGAACGTCGGAATCCTGGAGTCCCTGCCTGCGGAGCCAGTAGGAGAGGAGCGGCTCGTAGATGCCGAGCAAGCGGGTCCATGAGGGCGCGTCGCTGTCTCGGCGCACCCGTTCCAGGAGGCTGAGCGAGGTCTCGGGCATGGATCACGCCTCGTCGCTCGATGCGGCTCAGAATAGTACCGGCCGCCGGACCCGGAAACCGGGTCGAATATCCGCTTGGGCCCCCGAGCAACCTCGATCGCGCGGTCGGCCACCGACGTATGGTCCCGTCCATCGAGGACTGGCGAGCTCTGGATCGCTGCACTAACTATACCCGAGTTCATGCGGGATGCCTAGCCTCGACGCGAAAATGCGTGCGCGCAGAAGAACTTCCCGCTTGCTGACAGGATCGCACACCGCGGCGCATCTCCTTCAGGGCCACGACCACGGCGCGTCGCGACTCCGGCGGGCTGGCGGCGCCTTTAGAGGCAAACAGCATGTCTTTCTCCCGGAAGAAGCGATCGGCGACGGATCAGTTGAAGCGGGAAGCCCATGCGGCGGCACGCCGGCGACGGCGGCAGATTCGCTTCGGTCACGTGGGAGGCCTCGAGCGCTTCGAGATCGAGCTGCTCGAACGGCGCGTGCTCCTCGCGGTCACGGCATCGCTCAGCGGCTCCGCCGCGACCTTCACCGGAACGGGCGACAACGACCTTTGGCTAAAGGACAGCTCCGGCGACCTCGCGTACAGCACCGACGGCACCGACTACCTCACCCAATTCAGCCTGAGCCCCTCAGGCACGCAGTCGATCCTGGTGAGCGCCGTCTCCACGATCACCGTCAACTCAGGCGGCGACGGTAGCACGCTCTATCTCGACGATACGATCACCTCCGACTTGCTAACCGATTGGGCGACGCTCACCGAGACCGCAACTTCGACCGACATTGTCAGCCTCGCAGGTGGATCGAACGATCACACGTGGACGATTCAGGGCTCGAATGATGTGCAGCTCGACAGCAACATTTTCATCCATGGCGCGGGATTCTTGGTCGGCAGCGGCGGCAGCAACGTATTCGACTTCACCACCGGCGCCTCGGGAGACACGATCAATATCAACGGCGGCAGCGGCAGTACCGATGCGCTCGATTTCAGCGCATTCCCGACGTCGACGCCGGTCACCGTCAACCTCCGGACCGGAACCGCCACGGGCACCAGTGGCATCAGCAACATCCATGTCGTGAACGGCGGCGCGGGCAACGACACACTCACGGCCGGCGTCGGCGACGAGACACTGAACGGCGGGTCCGGCAGCGATACGCTCGTCTTTGACCCAGACTCCAAAGAGGGCAGCGATACGGTCATCGAAAGCCCCGGCACCTCGAGTGGCGCCGGAACGCTCGACTTCTCGCAAGCGCAATCGGCCGTCACGGTCGACATATCGAGCACGGCAGCGCAAACGATCGATTCCTACAGTAATCTCACCCTGACTCTCGCCTCGGACGACACCATCGAGAACGTCTTGGGCGGCGCGGGGAATAACACGATCACCTGCAACTCGCTCGACGACACCGTCACCGCGGGCTCAGGCACCGAAACATTCAACGCCGGACCGGGAGACGACACCTTCAACTTCGGGCCGAATTGGCGCACCGGTACAGTGTACGACAATGGCGTGCAGGAAGGTCTTTACACGCTCGATTTCTCAGGTGTAACGGCAAATCTGACAGCGAACATCAATCCCAGCAATTCAACCGGTGACGATGCCAACGGCGCGCTCGAGGTCACCGACGGCAGCGACTCGGTGAATGCGACGGATATCGCGAACTTGATCGGCGGCACCGGGTCGAACACGCTCAATTACGGCGACTACTACTCCAGCTCAGGCACAGGAGTCACGGTCGACCTCGCCACCGACACGGCGACGACCTTTCAAAGCGTGCAGAAGTTCGAGAACGTGAGCGGGTCAAATTACAACGATTCGATCACGGGCGACTCGAGCCCGAACCTGATCATCTCCGGCCCGGGCGACAACACGCTGAGCGGCGGCGGCGGCGACACGATCATGGGCGGCTCGGGCGTCAACACGCTCGTTGAGAGCTTCGACGCGAACATGACGCTGACCAACACGTCGCTCGCGGTGACTCCGTTCGGTCAGTCGACCACCACCACCGAGACGCTCTCCGGCATCGAGATCGCCGATCTGACCGGCGGCACGGATTCGAACAAGATCGACGCATCCGCCTTCAACGCCGGCCACGTGGTCATAAGCGGCGGCACGACCACGCCGCTCTCCCTGCTGAAAAACGGCTTCAGCACCACGAACGGAACCTTCGCGAACCTGCTCGGGGCGGAGAGCACCACGCTGGTCTCGACCCTCAACAACGACTTTGGCGTTGCCGCGCTTGGCAACGGCAAGCCCGACTTCGAGATCATCCTCACCGACGGCTCATCCGTGAACGTGACTCTCTCGATCAATTCGACCACGACCGTCCAGGACGTGCTCGACCAGATCGCCGATGCCGCTCCTTCAGGCCGGCTGATCGTTCAACTCGACCAGGAGCTTGGCAACGCGATCACGATCCAGGATACGGTTGATGGCAGTTCGGACATCCAGGTGGTCGCGCTCAACAACTCACCCGCGGCCAGTGACCTGGGCATCCTCACGACCGGCAGCGGCCAGTTCCTCGAAGGCACGCAGATCACTCAGGACAACGCCCATATCGACGTGACTCTCACGGATGGAACGCAGCTCCCTATCTCGTTGAGTGGTGCCCAGACCGCTCTAGACGTCATTAACCTGATCGACGCCGCCAGTCCTGACCTCGCGGCCAGGATCAACTCGGCAGGAACCGGCCTCGACCTGATCGACACTTCAGGTGGAACTGGCAATCTCACCGTCACCGCGGCCAACGGCTCACCCGCAGGCACCGATCTCGGCTTGATCGGCGTCGGCTCGGGCGGCGTGTTGCACGGCACGAGCATCGTAGCCGGCCATCTCTTTCTCGATAACCGGGCCCGCAACGACACGTTGATCGGCTCTCGGGGAGACGACTCGATCACTGCCGGCGGCGGCAACGCCACCATCATGGGAGGGGGCGGCACCGACACGCTCGTCGAGTCGTTCGACGCCAACTTCACGCTCACGAATTCGAGCCTGGCCGTCGCTCTGAAGAACAGCACGGCCACGTTCACCGAATCCCTTTCCGGCATCGATCAGGCGAGCTTGACCGGTGGCGCTAGCGGCGACGACATCAACGCCTCCGCGTTCACGCTGGGCAGCATCACCCTGATCGGCGGCACCGGCAACGACACCCTGCTCGGCGGGTCGCGAAACGACTTCCTCACCGGCGGCGGGGGCCAGGACAGGTTGAGCGGGGGCGGGGGCTACAACACCGAAGTCGAGACTCAGGACACCCGGTTCATCGCGAGCGGCACGCCATCGAGCGCAACGCTCGACATGGGCCAGGGAACGAACCAGGTCGACACCCTGAGCCTGATTGGAACCGTCACCGGCGGCACGTTCACGATTTCCTATGGCAACGACGAGACCGATCCGATCGATTTTGATGCCAGCGCTCCCGAGCTCCAATCGGCACTACAGTCGCTCGCCAGCATCGGCCCCGACAACGTCGCCGTGCAGCAGACCGTGGTCAATGGACCGTGGGCGATCGTTTTCCTGGGTGTCTTCGGCGCGGGGCCGCTCGCCAACCTCGACACGGACAGCAGCGGTCTGACCGGCGGGGGATCGGTCAGCTCCCTGATCACGACGACGGGAATGAATGAAGTCAACACGCTGACGAACATCCAGGCGGTCGATTTGACCGGCGGCAACAACGACATGCTCATGGATGCCAGCGGCTATACCGGCGACGCCACCCTCTACGGCGGCGGCGGTGACAACACGATCCTCGCCAGCTCCGGCAAAGATTACGTGAGCGGCGGCACTGGCAACAACTTTCTTACCGCCGGCACCGGCCTGGACACGCTTATCGGCGGTAGCGGGCAGAATGAGCTCATTGTCAATTCAACCAAGGACATTAGCTACACCCTGACAAACACCACGCTCACCGCGACGGGCGCGGGGATCACCGGCAGCCAGGTCGATCCGATCTCGGGCTTCCAGATGGCCGATATCTCTAGCGGCGCCGCGTCGGGCTCCTCCGGCGTCAAGGTCGACGCATCCGAATTCTCGGGCCTGTCCACCAGTACGGGCCTGGCCTATTTCAACAACGACCAGGGCGAGGGGACCATCACGGGCTCCGATGTCAACATGACCGGCCTGCTCGCCCAGACCGCGCTCGCCAGCCTGAACAACAACACGGGTGTGCAAACGGCTCCCGGCGGTGGCAACGATTTCCAGATCACGCTGACCAATGGCTCGATGGTCGACGTCTCGATCGCAGGCGCAGAGACGGTGCAAGACGTCGCGAATGCAATCGAGAACGCGTCGAGTGATCTCACCGTGAGCTTGAATTCAGCCGGCGATGCGCTCGTCATCACCGATTCCAGCGGCGGCATTGGCAACCTCACCGTCACCGCGCTCAACAACTCGCCCGCCGCGGGCGATCTGGGCATCCTCGGCACCGGCCAGGGCGACACGCTCACTGGCTGGCCGATCAGCGACGGCGCGAGCGATCTGCGCATCTCGCTGCAGAACGGCACGAAGGTTGACGTCGACCTGAGCAACTTATACACGATCCAGGACGTTTTGACCGCGATCGAAGCGGCGAGCACGTACCTGGCGGCGACGCTCGACTCTGCGGGCACGGCGATCGTCCTCACCGACTCCTCGGCCGGCTCGGGCACGTTCTCAGTCGCTGACATGAATGGCAGCACCGCCGCCCTTGATCTGGGGCTTGACGCCGCCGCCGCCGGCGGCACGCTCACCGGCGGGCCGATCGCCTTCGGCAGCGTGACGCTCACCGGCGGCTCGGGCGACGACACGCTTGTTGGCGGCCCCGGCACCGACTTTTTGAGCGGCGGATCCGGGAACAACGTGCTCTTTGCCAATGGCGCGACGGCCACGGTCGTCGAGTCCGGCGACTGGAACTTCACGCTCACCGACAGCATGCTCACCATGGCACCAGACGGCGGAAGCACGCCCGCCGGCTCCGATCAATTGACCGGCATCACCCAGGCCGACCTCACCGGCGGCGCGAACACGACGCTCTTCGACGCGTCGCAATTTTCGCTCGGCGACGTCACGATGACCACGGCGGGCGGCCTGCCAACCTTGATGGGCGGGACCGGCGGCACGAACGAGTTTAACCTCGATGTGAACGGCCTCACCGCCCCGTCGAGCGCGACGGACACGGCCCACCAGTTCAAGATAAATGAGGTAGGAATCGCCGATGACGTGAATATTTTCGATGGGTCGTCGACCGTGAATCAGTCGGACCTCTGGTGGGTGAATGACCCCGGTTCGGCGGAGAAGACCTATACCATCGGCGCTTCGTATAGCCCGCTCCTCTTCGGCACCAAGAGCTCGATCGCCAACACGCTCAACGTGAAGAGCAACATCATCATGCCGGGGACAAACATCATCCTTCAGGGCGAGTATGTGAATATCTCCGGCGCCACGATCAGCACCGATGCAGTCGGGCAAGCGGGCAGCATCACGTTCACATCCAGGCATATCACGATCACTCAAGGGGCAGTGCTCTCCGCGCTCGGAACAGGCCCCGCGGGATCGGACGGCACGATCACGATCGATGCCGAGGACCCCTCGGCCAAGATCACGCAAGTGCCTGGCCTGGGCAACGTCCAGGTGAACTTGAACAACACCTCCGTGACGATCGACGGCGCGACGATCTCCGGCGGCGAAGTCTACGTGCAAGCCAACTCGGACAGCCAGCACTTCTTGAATGTAAGCGATTTCAGCACCGAGGCGGCTAGCCTCGGCACCCTCAGCAGCGAGGCGGTTAGCAGCGGCACTCCGGCAGCCGACACGGCGATCAAGTCGATACTCGGAGTTTCGTTCGTGTAGGGTGTCGCCTACGCCAAGTCGGAGGCAATGATCACCATCGGCTCGACCACCGCGACGCCGACGAACATCACTGCGAGTGACTTCATGGCACGGTCGACGGCCGCTGCCGACCCGATTGCTGAGCCGACCGGGATATTCGTCTCGATCGCGGTTGCGGTCGCGATCACGGACGCCGAGACCACGATCGGCGCCGCGACGATCACCACGACCGGCGACACCACCATCCTTGCGTCGTCAAACACCGATTTGAACGTCGTCGCCATCAACAACCTCAAAGATGGGGCCGCAATTGCCGTGTCGGTGACGAGTTACACCACCGGAGCCGACGTGCAGCCGGGGGCCACGATCAACGCGGGCGGGAACATCTCGGTGCAGGCCAACACCATTTTCGTGCGCCAGACGCTGGCTCGAACCGTGACCGGCCCTGAAGGGTTCATCGGCGTCGCTATCGCGGTCGATGTTGCCATTGGCAGCTCGAATGCATACCTGGACGGGAAAGCCTGCGCAGGCTTGAACGTGAACGTGACCGCCACCGAGATGACCACCACCCAGACCGGTTTCCTGTACTTGAGCACGTCGCAGTACGGCTACGGCGTCACGGCGAGTGCCGGAACAGGCCTTTCGACTTCGGGAAACTTCTTCTACGACACCAAGAGCGCGGCGGAAAGTTACTTGACGCCTGAAAAGGTAAGCGCGCTGACTGGCAGCGCGAGCGCCTGGTTCAAGAACAAACTGGGGCTAGATGGGCCCTCGGAGCCGACGACGTTCCAGGCCGCCGGGGCGTTTACCGTAGATGTTATCACATTCTCAAGCACTGCCAGAATCGGCGATGGGGTCTCAAGCGATGCTGCCACGGTCGCGGGTGACACTGGCGTCAACGTCCTCTCGTCGGTGACATCGACACCCAACCTGGGTGCCGGTGCCACGGCTGACAGCACCCAGCAGAACCAGCAGGCCGAACAGAACAAGACGCAGACGGTCGACTACGGAGTGGCGCTGGCCGTCGATGTCGGCGTCTTCACCAACACGGCAACCGCGTATATCGCGGGCAACGCCACGGTGAATTCAGGTGGTCCGCTGGTCGTGACGTCAGACCCCAATAACATCTTCAACCCTGCCAATACCGAGCTCACGAACCTTCTGTATCCATTCGAGAACGACCGGAACCAGGCGACTTACAACAGCAGCTCGGGCTTCCAGAACATGATGTATGGAAACACCGTCGATGTTGAGTCTGGCTACCAGAACGGGGGTGTCGCAGGCAAGACCTACGAATACGTCGGGCCTGACAACGACCGGGTCAACCTGGGAACGACCAACTATGCTAACCCCAACAACTGGACCCCCTACGACATTGCTGAAAACTCGGAAGAGACATTCCTCTCTGACTTGACCGGCTACCTGGACGGCAACGCCGGGATCAGCAACTTCCTCGCGACCTCGACCACTTCGGCGGTCGCGGTCGGTCAGAAGACCCTCTCGGTTGCCGGATCGATCTCGGTCATGCTGCTCGAGAACAACTCGACGGCGACGATCGACTCCGGGGCCCAGATCAATCAGAACACAGCTTTTCGCGGGGCCGCCCAACAAAGCGTGCTCGTCCAGGCCGAGAACGAGAACGATAGCATTCACGTGGTCGGAAATTTCCAAACACCCGGGATCACGGGTGACCTTGGCCAGAAGAGCTTGAAGCCGAGTCCCACGATCGGTCTTGGCGGCGTGGGTGCCGGCGGCTCCGGGACAGCCGCGGGCGTGGGGGTCGCCGTCCTGGTGCTCATCACGACCGCGAACACCACCGCCCAGATACAGGACGGCGTTATTCTCTACGCGGATGACCTCGGCGTCCTAGCCAACAACAAGACCCTGGGGGTCGCGATCGGGCTCTCGGGAGGAAAGAGCTCGAATTTCGGCTTTAACGGCGTCGTGCTCTACAACCGCATCGACGACCGGACGATCGCGTCCGTAGGCGCCCGGGCATCGGTCACCGTCGGCAGCGCGCACGTGATCGAGCCCGGTACGAGCAACCCGTTCACGAACGTCACCGCGCCGCCCTTCGATAGCGACGACAGCACCCTGGTCGAAGCCAACGATGATGTGAATCTCATCACCGGGGCCGGCTCGATCGCACTGGGTCAGAAGGCCGGCGTGGGCGCCTCGATCGCGCTCAACTACCTGGACCGCGATACCGAGGCCTACATCGGCAACGCCTACACCGCGTCGAGCGGGCCCACCTCTGGCTCGTTCCAGTCGGGCGGGCCGATCGCCATTGATGCCACCAACACGGGGTATGTCTACGCGGTTGCCGTTGCCGGCGCCGTCGCGCAGAAGCCTGATCCTGCCAGTAGCGCGGGAAACTCGAACCCGCCGGCTGCGCCGGTGGATTCGGCGCTCGACCTCGCGGTCGCGGTGGCGGTGAACACGATCTCGGACGGCGACCTGGCCTATATCAACGGCGCGACTGTGCAATCGAGTGGCGGCATCTCGCTCGACGCCGAAGAAACGCCGTATTTCGACACTTTCACGATCGGCGGCTCGGTCAACACCACCGCCGGGCAAAGCGGAATCGCCCTGGCTGGCGCTTTCTCCTTCAACGACATCGACGGGCTTACCGTCGAGTCGTTCATTACCCAGAGCGGCGGCGCGCAGCGTCACGGCGACCGCCGGCAACATCAGCCTGACTGCCGATGACGGCACGGCGGCCTTCTCCGACGCCGGGGCCGTCTCGTTTGCCTGGTCGGTCGAGCCGGCAAGCAGAGTCAGCAGAACGGACTTTGTTTCAATTGGGCTCTCGGTCGCCGAAGTCAACGTCGGCCAGAACACCCCCGACTTGATTTTGACGTATATTCACAATTCGGCAGTTACGGCGACCGGCAGCGTCATCTTGAAGGCCCGATCGACGGCGAAGGATCAGGTCTTGGCCGTCGGCGGTGCGGTCTCGGGCGCCACAGGCCCGTATGGGGCAGACTCCGTCATCGGCGCAGCCGGAGGAGGGGCCTACGCGGCGGCCAACATCTCGGACATGATCGAGGCGTACGTTGACGGCGGAAGCGTTGTGATGACCACGTCGAGAAGTGGCGGCGACATCAGTCTGACAGCGACGGACAGCACCAAGCTGATCGATTCCGATGCATTCGGCATCGCCGCGGCCTACGCGGCGACGACCGGCTTAACCGCAACGGCCGGAAGCGCGGCCGTCGGCGTGGGGATCGCGCAGAACACGGTCAGCAATACCGTGAAGGCCTATATCAACGCGTCCAACGCCGTTGCCGATGCCGGCATCAGTTTGGACGCCACCTCCGGACCGGACGTGCACTCTCTCGGGCTCGGCGTCGCGGCGGCGATATCGCGCGGCAGCGACTTGACCGGCGCGCTGGCCGGCGCGGGCTCGGCGGCCACGAACAGCGTCAACGACACGATCGCCGCGTATATCATCGCTTGCACGACCGCGGAACCGATTACCACTGGCACCGGCGGCGTGTCGGTCACCGCCTCCGACACCTCGAACCTGACGGCAGACGCGGCGGCATTCTCCTTGGCGGCGGCCCTTGCCCAGTCTAAGGATCCGGCTGTTGCAATCGCCGTCGGGGCGTCGATTGCCGAGAACAACGTCGGCACCGGGAGCGGCGAGTCGATCGAGGCGTACATCTACGGCTCGGATGTCTCCGCGGCCGGGCCCGTCGTCGTCTCCGCGTCCTCGACCGCAACGATCAACTCCCTCGCGATCGGTGGTGCATTCACCGGATCCAAGGGTCAAGGAGTCAGCGTCGCCGTGGCCGGCTCGGGTGCCGGAACCTACAGCACCGTCCAGCAGACGATCTTTGCGAGCATCCAGGATGGCAGCTCGGTCACGACCACGAGCTCCGGATCGGTCTCGGTCAGCGCGACCGACAGCTCGTCGATCCTGGCCGACGCAGGCGGTGTGTCGATCTCGGTCGCGTATGGCAACGGCACTTCGGTTTCCGGGTCAGTAGGCGCTGCCAATGCAAACAACACCATGGAAGACACGGTCACAGCGTTCATCGACAGCTCGCTGGTGTCGGCCGGCGGAGGGATCACCGTGCAGGCGCGGTCCGTGAAGGCCCCCGGCTCGACAGCTTCGGACCGAGTCGATGCGCTGGCCTTCGGCGTCGCCTTTTCGGGTGCCTTGTCGACCGGAAACGGCGCGTCGATTGCCCTGGACGGCGCCGGCTCAAGCGCCACCAACACGATCGATAACAACATTTCCGCGTACATCAACAACTGCAACGGTTTGAGCACGATTTCCGCTTCGGGCAGTGGACTCTCCTCCGGTGCAAGTGCGCTCGTCGTGTCTGCCAGCGATGACTTGAGCGTCCGCGCCGATTCCGGCGGCTACGCGTTGGCCATCGCGTCGAGCAAGGGGGGCATATCGGGCGCAGTCGGCATCGGCGCGGCAGAGTCGAAGAACGAGGTCGGGCAAAACGGCGGCGATTCCGTTCTGGCGTACATCCACAACTCGACGGTCGTCGTGACCGGCCCGGTGATCATCGGCGCTGTCACGACGGCGTCATTCGATGCGCTAGGGATCGGCTTCTCGGGCGCCGGCGCCGGTACGTCGGGGTCCGGGCTCACCGGCGCGCTCGCCGGCGCCGGCGCCGGCACGCTGAACAACGTCGCCATGACGATCGAGGCCCTGATCGACGGCGGCAGCTCGGTCACGGCGAATAGCGGAAGTGGCTTGACAGGCAATGTCAGCCTGACGGCAACCGACAATTCGATGGTTACCGCTGATGCCGGCGGCGTCGCCATCGCGATTGCGGCCGGGCTGGGAGGAGGCGGCGGCCAGGCGGCACTCACAATCGGCGCGTCGGTCGCCAACAACACGGTCGCCAACACGATCCACGCCGCGATCATAGGCTCAAGGGTGAATGCGTCCGGTGCGGTCGCCGCCACGGCCCAGACCGTGGCCAATCCCGACAAGACGCTCACGTTCGCCCCCTCCGCGGTGAACACGTCCTCGAACCAGATTCGCCTGCCCAACCACGGCCTGCATACCGGCGACCCTGTCATCTATAACGACGGCGGCGGCACCCCCATCGGCGGGCTTGTCAGCGGCCAGAGCTACTTCGCCATCGTCGTCGACTCAAACACGATCGAGCTCGCCCTTTCCAAGGCCGATGCGATCGCGTCCACCCAAGTGCCAATCACGTTCACAAGCGCCGGCACATCAGGCTCGCAATCGCTCGTGACCCTTTCGCCCACCGTCGCCGCATTCGCGATCGGCGGCGCCCTCTCCGGCTCGGGCGGTGAAGGATTGTCCCTGGGCTTCGCCGGCGCCGGGGCCGGGGCGATCAATACGGTCAATAACGATATCGAAGCCTATATCCAGGGCTGCTCGGGAGGGTCTATCGGCGTGACCGCGGGCTCTGGCGGTGTCACGCTCCAGGCCGTCGATGACAGCGTTATCCACGCCGACACCGGCGGCTTCGCTGTCGCCATTGCCATCGAAACTCAGGGAGGTGCGGGGTCTCTTTCGGTCGGTGCCTCGAAGTCCGACAACGAGATTGGCCAGGGGAGCGGTCAATTCGTCAAGGCATTTATCGACAGCTCGACCGTGACGACGCCCGGCACGGTGTCAGTCGAAAGCCTCGCGTCGGCTCAAATCGACTCGCTGGCGATGGGGGGCTCAGGCTCAGGCGCGGGATCTGCGAGCATCTCGATCGCCGGTGCAGTCGCCGGCGCGGTGACGATCAACAACATCGAGGAACAGGTCACGTCCGCGATCCAGAACTCCTCGTCGGTGACGACCTCCACCATCTCGGGCGCCATCGATGTGTATGCAACGGATGCCTCGATCATCACCGGCGACGCAGGCGGCGTGGCAGTCGCGATCGCGTTCGGAGCCGAGGGGGCAGGCAGCGGCTCGGTCGGCTTCGCACAGGCGAACAACACCATCGACGATCACGTCACTGCCGACATCTCCGCTTCTCAGGCGACCGCCGACGGCGACGTGAGCATCCTGGCGACGTCAGTCGCATCCATCAGCGCACTGTCGTTCGGTGGGTCGGGCGCGGGATCGGGCGGCTCGGGAATCAATGTCGCTCTGGCAGGGGCAGGGGCGGGCGCGAACAACACCACCGGTGACGACATTTACGCCTTTATCACCAATTGCCAGGGGACGTTCTCTGTCGGCTCGGTGCTCGGCTCGGTGGCATTGGGCGCGACCGACAACCAATCGATCGTGTCGTCGGCCGGCGGCGGTAGCGTCGCGATTGCCGCGGGCTCGACCGCGGCCGGCGTGGCGATCACCGCCGTCCAGACGAATAATACGATTGGTGACACTGTCGAGAGCTACATCGACGGTTCGGTTGTGCAGGCGCTGTCTGACGAAGTGACGGTAGAGGCGACCACCCCGTCGTCGAGCCACATCAAGTCCTTGGGCGTCGCCGCGTCCGTCGGCGGCGGTGCGTCGGTCGCGAGCCTGGGACTCGCCGGCGGCGGCGCCGGCGCGACCAACATGATCACCGATACCGTGCAGGCTGATATCGACCAGAGCTCAAAAGTTTCAGCCGCCTTGCTGGTCTCGGTCATGGCGACTGACAACGCCCAGGTGACCACCACAGTCGGCTCCGGTGCACTGGCGGCAGGCGCAGTCGGTGCCTCGATCGGCGTTTCGGTGCAAACGACCACGGTGAATGACACGGTAACAGCCTACATCAACGCGCCGGTGTCCGTGACCGTAGGCAACGTCGTGGTGACTTCCGGTTCGACGGTGACCATCACGGGTCTGGCCGTGGCGACCTCCGTCGCCCTCGGCGGGGGAGCGTTCGCAGGCAGCGGGGCCAACACCGAGTCGACGATCGAGGGCACGGTCTCTGCCTATGTGGGCTCCTCCGGCACGATCACCGTCCCCTTCTACGGCGACATCACCGTCAACGCGACCTCGACCCAGAACGCCCAGTCCAACTCTTATGGGGCATCGTTAGCGGGTGGAACTGTGTCAGTCGCGATCGGTGTCAGCCTGGGCACGGCGACGATCGATGGCACGACCGAGGCCTATATGAGCGGCACCGTCGACCAGGGTGCGAACTTGACCGTCGAGGCCACCAACTCGAGCACAGCCGGCGCGACGATCTATGCACTTGCCGGCGGGCTGGGGTTGGGCGGCTCGGGGGCCGGTGCCAACGGCACGGTCAACTTGAACCCGATCGTGACGTCTTACATCGACGGCACAGTGGGCATGTCGTCCTCCAAGCGGTTCGACGGCGACGTTTACGTGCTCGCGGCGTCGCAGAGCGCGGCGACGGCAAATTGTTACGGCGTCGCCGTGGGCGGCGCGGTCGCCGTGGGGGTGTCGCTTGCGAAATCGGAGGTAGACCGGCAGGTCAGCGCTTACATCGGCAAGGGTGCGACGATCCACGCCTCGGGCTCGATCTCGGTCGAAACGTTTCAGAATGTAGATATTAATGGCAACCCGATCGACAATGTGTCGACGGCGATCGCTCAAGCGTCGGCGGGTTCGCTCGTCGGCACCGGCACGGGGGCCAGCGCCAACGCGGACAATTCACCGACCGTTTCGGCCTATGTCGCTTCGGGTGCGAATCTGAACGCAGGCGACGGCATCTTGATCCAGGCATTGGCGAACAACGTCGCCAGTGCGCAGACGCACGTAATCGCCGTCTCACTCGGCGCGTCGGTCGGCGCCTCGCTCGCGACGGCCACGACCGAAGGAGGCACGGAGGCTTTCAACGATGGGTCGATCGACCAGAGCGGCTCGGTGACGATAACGGCCCGAGCCGCCGACACGGCGGGCACAACGGCATTTGCCGCCGCGGGTGGTATCGCCTCAGGCAGCGGCGACGTCGCGACGTCGACGGTCGAGCCGATCGTCGAAGCCTTTAGCGACGGTCCCACCCTCGATTCCGCTGGCGCCGTGAACGTGACCGCGACCGATACCCCGGAAGCGACCGCCACGGGCTTTGGCGTCAGTGGCTCCGCGACGATTGATGTGGGGGTCTCACAGGCCAGGGCGACCGATTCCTCAATCGTGACGGCTAGCGCCGGCGGCAGCGGCGACTCGATCACGGCCGGAAGCCTCTCCCTGACCGCGACGATGGCCATTCCCTCAGGCGCGTCGAGCGCCGCTTCCGAGGCGACGGGATCCGCCGTGCGCGCCCTCGGCGTGGTCGCAACGTCGAGCACCGCGGACAACACGGGCAGCGTCTCGAGCTCGATCGGAGATGGGACCGATCTCTTCGTCTCGACTTCGATCACCGTCCAAGCAACGGACAACAGCAACCAGAATGCCCTGGCCACCAGCCACTTCGGCGGTATCACCGCCGCCGGCTCGAACACGGCCAACGCGAATTCGAGTGTTCAAACCAATGCGACGGTCGGTAGCGGCGTCAACATCAGCGCGGGAGGCCCGGTCGGCGGCCTGGTGAGCGGGAAGGTCTACTACGTGGTGCCGGACACGTCGAGTTCGAACCTGATCGGCCTGGCGTGCTCGTACCAGAACGCGGTGCCGGATTCGGGAAATCCAGCCACGATCGATCTGACGGCGCCAGCGTTCTCTGCCGGTCTGCAGAGCCTGACGCCGTTTCAGGTGGTTGGCGCGACACCGATCACGTTCAACCCGGCGACCGATTTGAGCGGGGGAATGATCGACGTCGGGTCGAACAACAGCTTTTATCTCGGCGAGCCGGTGGTCTATGAACAGAGCAGCGGGCCGACGCTCGCCATTACGGCCAACGGCACGGACACCAATTTTGCTCACTCGGTTGCCGGCAGCGGTGGGCTGGTCGCCGGCTCCGCGGCGGCAGCGAATACCACCACAGGCGGCGGCGCAACCGCCGAGATCGACGACAACACAAATGCCACAAACGGCACCGGCACGTTCATCAACGTGTCGAGCTTGACGATTACTGCAACCCACACCGCCCAGTTCGACAGCCAGACCAATACCCTGCAGGCTGACGCCGCCGGTTTCAGCGGCTCCTGGGCACATAACGTCGACAGCTCGACTGTAAACGCTCACATCGGCAACTTTACCCAGGTCGTCACCCAGAACATCCAGGTGCTCGCGACCAACGCGACGGAGAAAGACCTGGTTCCCTCCGGCCAGTACAACGTCCAGGCGGGCTCCGGCGGCGTGCTTCAGGGCAATGCAGCCCAGAGCACGACCACTATCTCCAACTACACAACGGCCGATCTGGGTAGTGACGCCAATGTCGAAGTGACCGGCAGCACGACCGATCCGGGCATCTTCGAGATCTATGCCAAGAACATCGTAAACGGCAGTGACACCGTCGATCTGGACACCGGCGGCGTGATTGACGGCTCGGACGCCACGTCGACGATCGATGCCGGCACGAACAACGCCAAGGCCCTGATCGACCCCGGCGCCAAGGTCACCACCGTGGGCGCGGTGAACCTGGACACGGAGACCAACAGCAACATCAACGTCGCGCCCACGGTGCACACCTACGGCGCGGCCTCGCCGGGTGCGATCGACGGCGAGGCGACCATCGATGAGGACGACGCGGTCGAGGTGGGCAGTGGTGCGACGATCGTTGCTCAAGGCGATATCAACTTGAACGCCGGCGGCGATATGAGCGGCAACATGAACAACCTCAATACGGCCTCGAGCAGCTACGAGCTGAACGCCTCGGCGATTCCGGCGTTCGAGCTCAAGAGCGACTGCACGATCGGCCAGACAAATACCGTCGCGGTCGATTCCGGGGCGCTTCTCGAAAGCGCGGCCAATGCCAACCTGACGGCCCAGCGCAACGGCAACGCGATCACCGACGCATACGGAACGGGCAAGGACTGGGTGACCGGCCTGGCCAGCGGCATCAGCAGCGTGTTCGGCTCAAGCGGCGTCTCGGGCGAGGCGATCCACGAAGGCACGGGGCTGGTCAATACAACGACCAGCGTCACGGTCAACGGCAAAATCGAGCTGGGAATCAATAACACGCAGTCGCTCACGATCGCGAGCGACATCCTGTCCAACCCTACGGATTTTACCGCGATCGGCCCGATCTTGTTCACGATGGACACCGAATCGCTCGAGTCCGATTTCACCCAGGCACTCACGAACGACGAGAATCTGCTTACCGCATACGCCGGCGATACGCAGGCCGAGACCGCCTACGAATCGGACATCCAGGAGATCCAAGCCGAGATGATGTCGGCGGGGCTGGCGACGGATGAAAGCGGCACAACGGTCCCGATCCTTGAGGACGCTGTGCCTTTCGTCAAGCTCGCCCCGATCTTCGCCGAGTCGGGCATGATCACGGTCACGGGGTCAAACCTCCTGGGCAGCGGTGTGCTCGAGGCCCCGGGAAACATCAGCATCGACATCACCAACAACAGCCCCGCGTTCCTTTCGGTCAACTCGATCACCATACAGCAAAGCTCCGGCGGAATCCTGTTCTACGACGGCAAGACGGTCACGACCAATGCACAGATCGCGGCGATCAACACGGGGTTCATTCGGCCCGACTTTTCGGGAATCCAGACATCGAGCCAATCGAGCGACCCATCCGTAACCATCAACAACACCTACAATGCGAGCGATCCGGCAAACGCCGGCAACACCTTCGTCAATCCCAACATCGACCTGGATGGCGACATCTCCGCCCCGCCCACGGTCCTCACCGTGAACAGCCAGGGGAGCCTGCTGGTGACCGGAAGCATCGACGTGGGAACCGCGAACTTGCACGCGTCCGCTGATTTCATCCAGAGTTATACGCCCGGTATCGACACGTTTCTCGGCGACCCCTCGACCACTTGGTCCAGCGTCACCGCCTTGACCGAGGCCGTGGCCCCGAATGGTCCCCCCTTGGGGAACTCGCTTTCCGTGGACGCCTATGCAAATGGAACCGCCGTGCAGCAGGCCGTGGCCACGGCGCTCGCAACCCCCGCCGGCAACCTCCTTGCCGGGAACGATATCTTCATCAGTGCCCAGTACTTGAACATCGACGGCACGATCCAGAGCGGCCAGCCGGACCAGAACTTGACGATCGATAGCACCGAGGGAACGCTGTACAACTCCGATATTCTGGGCATGTCTTATTCCGAGTCGATGACCGACGCCATAGCGGCTGCGAACATGGCGTATAGCGAGTCGAACAGCGGCAACCCAATGCTTGCGGCAGTGACGGCGGCCGGTGCCGGGCTGTTCACGAACGACTACAAGGACTTCTTGCTGCCGGAGCCGACGGCCGACGCAGTGGAGGTTTACTGGGATGCGCAGACAGGGCAGCTCATCCTGGGCAACACGGCGGTCACCGGCGGTCTGGTGAGCCTGTACGGCCAGATGCTCAGCACGGGCGCGGGCACCATCAACGTGCTCGACGGCTACGGCGAAATCAACGTCCAGAACGACACCACCTACCCGCTGGTCACCCAGGGGCTCTCGACCGGCGGCGGCGCCGCCGGCGAGTTGAAGATCACGGACACGGGCTACGAGAATTCCGCGGGCCAGCCCCTGGTCACCGAGTATTACCGCCAGGGCGGGCAGGTCTACACCACGACGTACTACTCCGAGGTCGATGGCACGCCGGTGCCGGGCACGACGACGATCGGGAGCTACTCTGGCCCGAACTCTGGCCAGCGCTCGGCAAGCTATCAGCCGGCGGCGGCGCGGTTCGTCTGGCAGGATGGCCAGGACCTCTCCACGACGACGACGAATGTCTACAAGGACACCTCGTGGATCCACCTCATCAATAACATCAACCCGCAGGACCTGGTCAGCACAAGCATCCAACCCGGCACCCCCAGGCCGCTCCTGGATGGTGAATACATCGACACGGCCGCGACTGATGCCAGCTTTGTGGGTATTCAGCCGGGCCAAGGACTCGACGAGGCGGCATATGAATATAACTATCAGTTGCTCAACTACTCTGCGGTCTTCGGCCCTAGCGCGCCGCAACCAAATGGAACGCAGCTCGACCTGCCGGGCAACACGTTCTACAACAACCAGCAGGTGACATACGTGAACAACTTCATCGGAGGGGTAACCGGACTCACGAGTGGCGACCCTTATGACGTCATTGTCGACCCGAGCAACCCGGACCTCATCAGTCTCTCAAGCACCGAGAACGGGCCTGCGATCGCCCTTTCCAACATACAATTCAACGTCAACCTGCTTGAGGCCTTCACGCAGTCAGTCTTATACTCGTCGACCAAGAAGTGGTACGGCACGACGACTTATGCCGCGACGACCATCACCACGGTGCCCAGTAAGTCCATCAGCACCAACAGCATCCGCGCCGACCAGCCGATCGAGATCAACTTCATCGGCCTCGACGAAGGAGCACCGGGCCAGGATGTTTCCGTGACCACCGACGGCGACCTCTTGATCGGCGGCTCCATCAGCAACGCCCAGGGGACGACCACCTTGAGCGCTGCCGATGGCGCCATCGTGCAGGACACCGCCGGCGCGACCATCGGCGGCACGAACATCACGCTCACGGCCGCTAATGGCATCGGCGTCCCTATCCGTCCGGAAGATACAGGTGGCACCGGCACGCAGGGAAGCGGCCCCGACGTCCCGATCGAGCTCAACTTGACCAACAGCTCGGCAACGAGCATTCCGGGCGTGGTAAACGCAACATCGACCAATGGCGATATCGATCTCGACGACGTTTCCGGCTCGTTGCAGTTCGACCAGATCGAAACCTCACAGCAAACCGGCAACGTCATCCTGGCCGCGGACGAGAACATTTTGTCGTCCTTCAAAACCGTGATCCAGGGAGGCTCGGTCACTCTCGACGCGCAGTTCGGATCGGTCGGAAGCCTGGGAGGAGGAACGGCCGATTCGCCGGGTCGTCTCGCCGATGCGATCGTGCTCGACATGGGCGACTCGAGCACAAATGTCTTGAACGTGGCCGCATTCGGTGACGTGAACGTCACCCAGTCGACCGGCGACCTCCGGCTCAACAAGATTGTTTCGAGTAGCGGCAGCGTGCGCGTCGATGTTCCGGACGGCAGCCTGATCGACGGTAATAACGTCACGGTCACTGACACCGAAAACCTGGCGGAATTGCAAGCGCGATGGAATAGCATGCTCGCCACGACATCGACCGCGCAAGCGAGCGTCGACGCCACCATCAACGCCTATGAGAGCGAGATCGAACAGGAATATCAGACGTACTGGCAATTCCGCGACGAGCAGCCCGATCCCAGCGTGTATGACCCGACCTTCGAGGTGACCCTGTCGCCGGAAGAGCTTCCCGCATGGGAGCAGTACTACGAGAATCAGGGGCTCACGCCCTCTCAGGTCGCCGCCGCGATCATGACGCTCGAGAATACCGATACGCAGGAATATCACACATTTAACGCGATCTTCGGCAAGCTGGGGACCACATATAATCCACGCTACATGTACTTCGCCAATCAAACGCCGCTGACTTCGAGCGCGAGCCTGTCCTTCGGCCCGTCGAACATCACTTCCACCAGCATCATCCCTACCATGATCGATCTTCCCGGCAACGGGTTTGTGACCGGCACGCCCGTGGTCTATACGGCGGGGAGCGGCAGTTTCGCGGCCAGCCTGACCAGCGGGGGAACCTACTACGTGGTCGTCGATAGCAGGGCCACGAATGCGCCCGATGAGATCAGCCTCGCACCGTCGTATGCCGATGCGACCGCGGCGTTGCCTGTGGTGATCCCCCTGCTCGGGGTGACCGGCACGAACAACTCGCTCAGCGAAATCTTCCCTGGCCCGAACGTGACCTTCAGCGCCTCGAACACGAGCGGGAGCGGCATGACCGGCTACCTGCTCAATCTACCGGGAAATGCCTACACCACCGGCCAGGCTGTCGAGTATGAGGCCAATGGCGGCTCCGTGAGTGGGCTCACGGACGGCGAAGTTTATTTCGTCGTCGCGGAGCCGTCTAATCCGAACTTCGTCGGCCTGGCGGCCAGTTACGCCAGCGCTACGGCTCAAGCGCCGGTGTTGATCGATCTGGAAACGATCACCGGGGGCCAGAACAGCCTTTCCGAGATCTTCCAGAGCTTTGGCCCGGGCAATCTCGCCTCGGGCGACTCGATCTACCTGCCCCAGAACGTCTTCAGCCCGGGGCAAGAGGTGGTCTACCAGGCGGATGGCGGATCGGTCGGCGGCCTCTCGGATGGCAGCGACTATTATGTGGTCATCGACCCCGGCGACACCGGCAGCTCGGCCTACATGGGCTTGGCCGCGACGCAGGGAGGCCCGGCGATTCCGCTGGGGCCCATCACCGGAACCGGCAACTACCTCAGCGAAGTCGACGTCGAGGCCCAGCGTGCAGCCTGGAGCCAGAGCCAGTTGCAGAACTCGATGGCGATGAGCATCATCGAGCCGCAGACGTTCCCGTCCACTGTGCAGGCGATTCCCGATGCGGACATCGAAGGCGAGGACGTCGCCCTCGTCGTGTCGCAGAACATCGGCGCGGTATCGGGCCAGGACGTCATTTCGTTGCCGATCTCGGCGTCCCTGCCCGGGCAAGAGGCCCTGGACCTGGCCGTGGCGCAGCTGGCCGATATCACGTTTTACAACGCCGGGAACGTCGTGGTTACGCCCGAGTCGCCGGATTTTGACCCGGTCAAGCTGACGGTCAACCTCGAAAAGGGCGTGAGCATCGAGAACACCGGAGTCGTGAACGCGACCGCCGGCGGGAATATCGACCTGGTCTCCGGCAAGGACATCGAAGCGAACGGGCCGGTGCTCCCGATCAACATCGGCCAGGTGACCGCCACGGGCGGGGTGAGCAGCCCGGCGCATCCCGCGGGGGTCGTGCGCATTCTCGGGCTCGATGGGCTCACCAACGATGAGCCGACCGGAACGCGCAACGTCATCGGCGGCGACCTCTTCCTCGAAGGTGGCGACACCGGCGGAATCGGCTCGAGCATTGCGCCCATCGTGATCGATCTGGCCGTCGGCTCACTACTGGAAGAGGCCAATGCCGAGTACGACGTTGATATCGACGAGGTGAATGGATCACTCAACCTCGTGACGGCAGCTTCCACCGCCGGATCGGTCAGCTTGACGGCCGATCAGTCGATTTTAAATGGCAACACGTTCAACGACTTGAATGTCGAGGGAGAGAGAATCAGCCTGATCGCGGGCGCCGACCATGACACCACCAGCACTATTGGCAGCTCCGCCGGCGCGGTCGACGTCGAGCTTGGCGGCGGGTCGATCGTGGCCCCGGCGGCGGAAGATATCTATTTGACCGCACAGAACGGGACCAGTCTCAACGTCGAGAACATCGATTCGCAGTTCGGCAGCCTGTTCTTGAGCGCCGCCGGCGCGCTTTCGGGCGGCTCGATCACGGAGGCGGCGGACGTGCCGCTGGGCACGGCCGGGGCGACCGGCAGCTCGATCACGCTCACGGCCGACCCCGTGCTCGGCACGATCGGCTCGGCGGGCCAAGCGTTCGAGATCGGGACCAGGCCCGGCGGCACGCTCTCGACCAGCAGCGGGCTCGACCAGTTCATCACGCAGGCCACCGGCGACCTGGCCTTGAACGCGGTCACCACGTTGAATGGCGGCACCGCGTTCATCGAGGCGCCGGATGGCAATATTGCGAACGGCGCTGCCAGTGGCGAAGACATTCTGGCAGGCGGCACGTACCTCTTTGCCAGCGGCAGCATCGGCACCTCGACGAACCCGATCACGACTTCGGTCGGCAGCGTCCAGGGCCAGTCGACGACCGGCAGCACCTATGTGGTCAACAGCACCGGAGTCACCGTCGGCGGCGTCAACGCCGGCGATGACATGGGATTGAAATCGGGTGGTGTGATCAATCTCGACGCCGACGGGCCAGTCATGACGATGCAAGACGTCACATCGGGCGGCAACACGACGTTCACCGCCACTAACGACGCCCCCGGCGACATCGTGATCGCGGCCGGCGTCATCGTCGAGTCAATGACCGGGTCGGTCGCCGAGAACGCCCAAAACAATTTCACGTCCGAGCCGACCAGCTCCATCCTCGCGCCCAAAGGCACGATCACCATCGCCGGAGATTACGATGACGAGTATGGCAACGGCGCGGTGATCACGGTCGACGGCGCTTTGAGTGCCCCGAACATCTTCATCGACGGCAACGGAGCCAGCGCCGTCATCAGTCTGAACAATTTCTCCGGAATCAACAACGCTCCCGGACAGACCGCTGGGCTGCTCTTGGTCAGCGGCGGCCCGGGCAACAACCAGCTCATCGTAAATGACTCGAGCGACACGTCGCCGCAAAGCGGCACCCTGACCGCCAGTACCATCACCGGTCTGGGAATCGGGGGCAGCGGGCTCGTCTACAACAACATCGCGAACAACCAGACCGACCCGCCATTCACACAGGCCAACGAACCTTTTAACCCCAACCTCGAGATCGAGCTCGGCACCGGCACCGATGCTTTCTCGATTCCAGGTACAAAACTGGGTACCTCGACGCTCGTCACCAATACGGGCCCGCAGCAAGACAGCTTCAGCGGCGGTTCCCCGAGTCCGACGACGCGCTGTGACCTTGAGTGCGATCCAGGGCCCGCTCACGATCGAGGGCGGCGGTAGCGACGAGCTCTCGGTATATGACGTGTCCGACCAGACCGGCCGGACCGGCACGCTCACCCCCACGACGCTTACCGGACTCGGCATGGGTTCGAGTGGCATCACCTACACCGGCGTGACCGATTTGAATATCAGTCTCGGCTCCGGCGGTAACACCTTCACCGTGACCAACACGGCTCAGGGGGCGACCACGACGATCAACAGCGGCGCCGGCAGCAACACGGTCAACGTTCAAGCGATCTCCGGGCCGACCAACGTCAACTCCGGCGGCGGAAACGACACGATCACTATTTCTTCCACTGCGCCCTCCAGCTCGGGCGTGCTCGAGAACATCACCGCGACCCTTTCCATCAATGGCGGCTCGGGCAAGAGCACTCTCAACTTGAGTGACACCGGAGACACCGCACCCAGCACCAGCGCGCTTGCCAGCACTTCGCTCGACTCCACGGCCTTCGGCTCGGGCGGCGAGCTGCTCTACACGGCGCTCGCCAATCTGAATATTTACCTCGGCTCCGGCGGCAACACGTTCGTCGTGAACGGCACGGCTACGCCCACAGACACCTATGTGAACAGCGGCACGGTTGCGGACACGATCAATGTTTTGGGGACGAGCGGACCGATCACGCTCAACACCGGAGGCGGGTCGAACGTCAACACGGTGAACGCGGGCAGCAGCGGGCCGCCGGAGCCCAACGACGGCCGCTTGAGCAGCAACCAGGGGGGGGGTGACCGTCATCGGCGACCAGACGGACACGATGAACGTGGACGACAGCGGCGTCACGACGCCCCAGACCGGCACGCTGACGCAAGACTCGCTCACGGGATTTCAGATGGGGCTTGCGGGCGTCACGTATTCGGGCCTGCTGACCCTGGATGTTTATCTGGGATCGGGCGGAACGACCGGGAACACGTTCAACATCGCGGTTGCCACCGGAGGGCATTTGCCGGCCAACACGACGATCGTGGCAGGGTCTGGCGGCCACGACATGTTGAAAGCAACATGGGCCGGCGATTTCAACGGCCGTCTCGCGTTCAGCCGGTTCGCGACGTCTACCTTCATGATTGGCGGCAACCTGAATGGCACTCTGAGCACCAGCAATCCTGGCGCCATCAGCTCGATCACGATCGGCGGGTCGATCACGGCCTCGGGAACGCTGAATGTGGAGAATGCCGGCGACGTGTCGGTCCCGGCGAAGGGGACCGGTCTGCTGGGGAACATCGGAACGATGACCGTGGGGGCTTCGATTGCCGGGAAAGTGCAAGTCTCCGGCAACATCACCACGCTCGACATCGGGCCGGCGAACATGGCCACCAGCGGCGATCAGAACGATCTCACGGGCGAGGTGATTGTGGGCGGGGGGATCGGGGCGGCCAGCGTTTCGGGAAGTGTCTCGGGCCTGCTGGCGACCTACTTCACGATCGGGAGCCTGTACATCGGCGGGTCGCTTGATCAGACGGGAACGGTCTCGATTCGAATTCCGGTTCCTCGCGCTTATGACGGGACAGAGAATCTGCATACCTTCACGATCGGCCGGGATCTTGCGGGCACGATCAGTGTTCCCGGCGCGGTCACGACGGGGAGCATCGAGGGATCGCTCTCTTACACGGGAGTGCTGAGCGCGGGCTCAATCAATTCGCTGTCGGTGGGGGCAAACCTGGCCGGGCAGCTTGACGTTATCGGCACGCTGGGAACGACCACGGTGCAGGGCGCGACGCCGGGGACGATCAATGCCGGCGAGATCGGCACGATCAGCGTCGACGCCGGTTATGGGCCGCTGATCGCTCAGATCGAAGAGTTCGGCGTCGAGCGGCTGATTGAAGCGACTGTGCCCGGAGCGCCATTCCCGATCGCGCCGGCGACGCCGCAGCCACCGGCGCCGGCTTCACCGGGCTTGGTAACGTTCAGATATTTCTATGAAGGGTTGGTGAGCAACTTATTTGAGGGGACGCCACCCTCTGTCGCACTCGGTGCGCCCCAGGCGACCATCCGGGTGGATAATCAGTCGGGGAACACGGCTCCCGACCAGTTTGACGTGAGCTTGGTGACCTACAGCGACACGGGCAAGTTCAACCTCGCGCGGCTGGACTCGACGGGCAACTCGGGAATCTCGGGCATCCGCAACGTATCGGTCGAAGGGAACCTTCTCAATCAAGTCACCGCAGCGGCCGTGGCGTTTTTCGGGGGAGACACTTCGCCGGGAGGTGTCTACCTGCCCGGGGACAAACTGGCGAGCGTGAGCGTTCGGGATACTGCAGACGCGCACACCGTCGCCGCCAAGAGCATTCAGGCTGTCGCTTTCGGCATGCTCACCACGCCGGTCGTGGGTAAGGGAATGCTGCCACCGCCGCAGGTGGGTATCCGCGCGACGGGATCGGCGGCCGCGGAGTTGCTGGCTCCTGGCACGGCGATCGTTCAAGCCGGCTCGGTCAATGGCTCGACCGAGGAGACTTTTCGCGTGGCGTTCTCGGATATCGGCGGGGTCGGCTTTTTCATGGACGACACGCCGGGCAGCGGTGCGTTCGATAGCAAGAACGTTGCGTTCACAGTGGAGGGAGTGAGCACGGCTAACAGCAGCGGAACGGCGAATACCGCGACGCCGAGCAATGCGACGCGCGGTGCGGTGGTCGCTCTCGTGACGGTCGCGGAGACCTTTGCCGCCAACGGCCGTCTGGATGATTCGATCATCGAGTCGATCAGCCTGCACGGCGACGGCGGCTCGTTCCAGACGCAACAGACGATCGGCAGCTCGAGCGATGGCAGCCGGGCCAAGGTGACGATCACGCCTGCGATTACCAGCACGGGGCCGCTGGGCGACGTGAGCCTCGCAGGCCCGCTGCCGGATGTCACCGCGCCGTCCATCTTCGGCTCGATTCTGCCGAGCGGAGCGATTCCCGCAGGGACGATCATCGAGACGACGGGGTTGAGAACGGACCCGATCACGGGCGCTGTGTCGCAGGTGCCCGCGAATCTCGGGCGCGTGTACGTGCAGTCGTCAGCGCCGGTTCCGATCGAGGCGACGACCGTCATCGCGGCCAACGGCGCGGGATTAGGCGGCGAGATCATCTGCGGCGGCAACCTGATCAGCCAGGTGACGATCGCCAGCGGAGGATCGCTCTCCGGGCAGATTGTGACCATCGGCAATCTGAATGGAGGGGTGACGGTTAACGGCCCGATGCCTGGCGTCATCGCGACGAACGGCTCGATGAACGGCGGCGTGGTTATCGGCGGGCCGCTCAGCGGCGGAAAGATCCTGTGCGTGGGCAATATCAACGGCAACATTTTGATCAACGGGTCGCTCGAGAGCGGGCGGATTGCAACGCGCGGCTCGATCCTGGGCAATCTCACGATCAGTGGTTCCATCGACCGGCTGAGCGCGATCGTCTCGGGCGGATCGATCGGCAAGGCCCTGGCAGGCACGGGACTATCCATCGGTGCGGTCTCGGGAATTCTGGCCTCGGTCGGGCCGATGCATGTGATCAAGATCGGCAGCACGAGCGGCGCGCTTTTGTGCGAGCAGAATGACGCAACGGACGCGGCCGCGATTGACGACATCTTCAGCGAGGGCGTGGTGCCGCTCAGTCCTACGGACATTTTCGATGAAGCGACGCCCGAGGATTTACTGAACCTCGCGAGGCTGCTGGCGAACCTGACCGGCCTGAGCGTCGCCAAGGGCAAGTTGACTTGAGCGACGGGCCATGGGCTCAAGCGAACGCGACGAGAGAACGTTCGAGTCGGCGGTCCAGGCGTCAGTGCCTGAATTCGCGAGCCGTCATCCCCTGAAGCATCGTGAACGGAGCGAGGATCGGCCAGGCCGGTTCGTTTTCCTTGCGTGAACTGCTGACGAGGTAGTCCATCGAATGGTATCGTTCGAGCAGACCTCGGTAGACCGGCGAGAGAAAACCCTCCTGCCACGTGTGAACGGCAACGACGGTTCGAGCCGGCGGGCAGGCGTAGACGGCCCACTGCCAGGTGCCCCCCAGCCTTGCCCGGATGTCGATCCAATCTTCGATGATTGATCGGTCCGGCGGGCGCGAGTCGGATTCGATCAGGACACCGAACGCAAAGCCCCTGAACCAGGAGATTCGGAACGATGCTTTGACGTTTGCCCGGATCAACTCGGGTAGGTTTGTGAGATCGGCGCAAGCGTCTGCGGTTTGCCAGTGCAGGACGCCTCGGTGGATGCTCAGCGATTTGTGCTCCCAAACGTGCCATTCGGGGCCGAGCGTACTATGCCGAGGATGGAGCCGGGTGCGCAGAATTTCGACGATGGACATGGGGGACCTCCATACCGGACGCGCTTCCTTGGTCCATTCTGGCCGAGATTGATCGTGAATCACAGAGTCCATTCAGGCAAATTGACGCACCAACGAATGAGTGATGACGTTTCTCACGATCCAGCGATCTGCTAAAATCGACGTCGTGAATCGTTCGACGGCGGGGCAAGCCGGTTGGATGCGAAATCCGTTCTTTTCCACACTTTGCCCTTGGTTTGGACTGCCGGAGGCTCAGCGGTCGACGAAGCTGAATGATGCGCGGGAGGCGATGTGGAACTCTTCGGGCCGGCCGATGTTCGACTTGATGAAGTGACAAATGCCATGTTGGATGACGTCGCCGACCTGGCCCGCCAGATCAACGATATTCGTCCTCTGAGCGGGGAGGTTCTACGACAGCTCAAGGAGACGTTACTCGGTGACCGAGTCTTAAGTAGCAATGCCATTGAAGGAAACACGCTGACCCTTCGCGAGACGCGTTTGATTCTGCAGACGAAGACGATCTACGACAGTCGCAGGAAACGGGAGTCCCAGGAAGCGCTGAATTTAGGCGAAGCCGCATTGCGAATTGAGCTATTTCTGAATGAAGAAGAAGCATGGCACGACACCGCAAAGTTCGCGAGCATTCACGAAGTTCTGATGAAAGGCGTGAATGACTCGATCGGCGGGGTAATTCGCCATCGCGATGTGATGACTCTTGGAGCGAGGCGCCAACCCCCCGGCGCTCTTGACGTGCCTAGCCTTCTCGACGTCATGTTCAACCACCTCGCAGCAAGCGAAGGCACAAACGGTCTCGTACTGGCTGCCTGGGCGCACTGGGCGATTGCTCGTGTCCACCCTTTTGAGGACGGCAATGGTCGCATGGCGCGGCTCTGGCAGGATCTTATCTTGATGCGATCGCGCCTTGAGGTCGCAATCATACGCCCGCAAGAAAAGGAGGCTTATCTGGATGCGCTCGCGCGGGCTGACGACGGCGAGTTCAATCCGTTTGCTCAGTTAGTCGGCCATCGAGTGATCGGCACCCTTCAAATCTACATCAATGCGCAAGAAGAAGCCGGTCAGCTCCAGGGACGGACGACGTATGTCGTTGGCTAGACGTGCTCAGAGCGCTGGTCTGGGCGCGTGGGGAACAGATCCGGCCCTGGGATGATGAATGCGCATGGAATTGTCGCCGCGATCGACATCGCGGGAGTGTCTGGCGAGTGGGGCACGCCGAGTGTGTACTACGCCCAACGAAACGCCGACGGCTCATGGGGATCGCCAGCCGTGGCGTGGTACGGTGCCCAGCAATCCACCGGCGCCCAGATCATGGGCGGCGTGACGCTCGCTGGGATCAACAACTTGGGCCAGATCATCGGAACGATGAGCAATGTCGATTACCAGCCCTCGCTTACCAGCGCCGTCGTCTATGACATTGGAACTCACACGCTGACGAATTTGTCCGCCTTGCCGGGGCTATCCAGCTTTACCAATATCGTTCCGATCGCGATTGACGATTCGGGGCAGATTTTGGTTGAGGCATCACCGGTGGAGCTCATTTCGAATTTGCAGGGTGAACAGACCCTTCTGTTGACCCCCGAAGGCGGGCCAGGGAGCCAAGTCGGTGTGCCGGAGCCGAGCTCGTTCGTGGTGATGGTGCTGGGCATGGGCGCATTCGCGGTCCGCTGCCTGAGGGACCGAATTCGCCGCCGTGACGGTGGACGCTGATTCGTATCACCGGGGCTGGACGGCGGCGACGCACAACGTGAAGGCGCGTCAGGCTGAAGCCTGACGCTTCCTACCCTGTCGGCCCGGCAGGAAGAGATCGCGCTGGCGCGCCGCGTGATCGATCCCTACGCAGAGCGCGTTTTCAAACAGGGAGGCGAGGTTAAGGTGCGCACGCTTCAAGCGCTCGCGCGCATCGAGCCCGAGCGCGTGCTCGAGCTGGTCCAGCAGAAGAAGGTCTTCAATGTCCCCCTTCTCAACGGCATGATTGGCCTGCAAGTCGCCCCGGGCATGATGGACGAGAGCGTCGACGAGGCCCTGGCGGTGCTGGAGGGGATGGAAGACCCTGAGGCAAAGGCGATCGGCTGTATGACCGCAAGCAGCAAGCTGGCTGACCGAAATCGAGCCCAGACGCTCGACATGCTGGAACGGGCGCTCTTGAACGCGAAGGCGGCGCGCGAGCCGGACGGAATCCGTCTGCTGCTCATGGGGCAGGTTGCCGAGCGGGTGCTGTCGTTGGTGAAGGATCAATTGCAGCGAGACCTGTATGCCGTGCGACCCAGGGAGCTGCCTCAGGGAACCAGTCGGAAGGTTCTGTGATTCTCAATGCCGTATGGGGAGAACCATTTTCCGCCGCGGTATTCCCAGTCCGCGATTTTCCATACTCCGTTTTCACGGATCCAGATGACGTAGTTCTGGAAGTCCGTGCTGTTCTGAATCACCTGCGCTGGAAAAAAATAGGCCTTTGCACCCATGCCGGGGTCGATCTCGATCCAGCCTGAGCCGGGGAGGTAGATCTGGGCCCAGGTGTGCTGGTTCTGGAAATCGGGTCGGATCTCGTGGAGCGGCCCGACGCCGCCGGGCGTGTTCAAGTTCAATCCGACCAGCGTTCTCGTCGGGATTCCGGCATGGATGCACATCGCCTCGAACGTTGTCATCTGGTGCCCACAATGGCCTTTCCGAAACTTCAGGGTCGAGCGCAGATCGCGAGAGTCGTAGGCGACAGACGCGTCGTACTTGATGTGCTCGGTAACCCACTTGCAAAACTCGAGAGCCGCTTCTGCCGGCGGATGCGTCTTCTTGATCTCGTCGACGATCCTGTCGAGATTGACATCGACCGGCGGCGTCATCACGTCGAGATTGCGATGATAATCAGACCACTTCGCGGTTGAACGCTGCAAGTCGTAAGAGCGATCGGCTGAGCGCACTTTGAAACGACTCACGAATTCGAGCTTCTTACCGGGGCTCAATCCGCCGCGCATTTCCCAGAACACATTCTGCGACTCGTTGGTTGCAAGATGTTGAATGCGGCCGTTTGCCGGCTCGAAGCTGATGGCCGAGGCGCCGAGCGTCCGGTCCAGACCGTCCCACGGCCGTGCGCTGGGCAAGGCGTGCCAGACCCCAATGCCGCTCAAAGTCTTCCCGTTTTCCGGCACGACGAACTTCGTCGTGATCGTCACTTCAAAAACCTGCGGGTTCGAAACTAGAAGGTCCGGCGGCACCCGCTGCGCGTGGGCACTCGCAGACAGGATGAGCGTTACGAGAAAAGTTGCGGCCGTGGTGTGGAAGGCCTTTGTCATGGCGCGCTCCGTGGTTCATTCTTATTCCAAGGGCTGCAATCGCACCGTTAGCGTGAAGTGATACGACGCGTGCTGGTTCGCGGTGCCGGTGGCGAGCATGGTCCCCGTCATGCCGGCGAACTGGCCGGCTCCTCCGGTGACGTCTCCGCTCAACTTATCCGTCGCCGTGTCGTGGCCGGCGTGGCCACCGTAGACTGTGTCGCCGCTGAAGGTGAAATACAATAAATCGCCCTTCGAGTCGGTCAGGCTCGTGTTTCCTTGCGAGATCTGTACGACCTCGTGCCCGTTCATGGGCGTGTCTCGCGAGGCGACGTAAGTTCCCGCGAATTGCAGATGGCCGAGCCGCCTGGCATTTCCGGTCAGCGACATCTCGTAAGTTTGCGTCGAAAGATTGATGATCTGGACATTGCCCTTCAGGGTCAAGTGCAGGGTCTTGGGAGCGGTCATGGCCGCGGGCACCGCGCGCATTTCGGCTGCCGGCGCTCGGGATGGCGCGCCGTTCAAGAGCGTGCGATCTTCAAGACAGTCATACAGGTCATTACGCAATGTTCGTCGACGGCGGTTGCGCGATGTCATCTTGGAAGCTCGCAGAGGAAGGAAAGTCGACCGTTTCGAGCAGGGAGCATAGAATACAAATCGGGTGCAGAGACGTGAAGATCGATTGACCGCTGACAGTTGGGGGCGGCTGTGAAGGCGCCAGGGGCTGAAGCCCGTGGCTATTGACCTTCGCCCCGTTGGGGCGGGGAAGAAACTGAGTCAGTGCTTCTTGGCGGCTTGCTCGATGGCCTACGCCTGCGGAGCTCGGCGGGAGCCTCGCACTCCCGCAACGAGGAGCCTCTCACTCGCTCGAATGGTACCATGGGGTTGTCGCCGTCGGCTGGAACGCAATCGGGAAACGGCGGCTTATTACTTTGGGAGCTTTGCGCCATGCACATCGGGCTCGGCATCGGGATGGCCGCGTGTCTGCTGCTGGGGCAGGCGGGGGGACGGGACGAGTCGGGATTGAAGAACCCCGATTTCGAGGAAGGGGACGTCGGCGCCGCTCCCGCCGGATGGACGCTCACCACCAAGGGCGGAACGGCGACCATTTCTGCCGACAATCCCAGGCGAGGCAAGCAGTGCGTCCGGGTCGGGATTGGTGATGGGGCGGAGAACGCGCCGCGATTTCTAGTCTTGCTTCAACAGGTCGACCCGGCGCCTTACCGGGGGAAGATGATTCGTCTCAAGGCGGCGGTGCGGATAGACGCCGGCGGGCCACTCGATCGAGCGCAGCTCTGGCTGCGGGTGGATCGGCAAGGGGGGCGAACCGGGTTCTTCGATAACATGGATAACCGGCCGATCCGCGGCAAGACGTGGGGCGAGTACGAGATCGTGGGGGACGTTGCCAAGGACGCCGAGCTGATCGTTCTGGGGATCATCGTGTCGGGGACAGCCCCGGCGTGGATCGACGATTTCTCGCTGAAGGCTGAGGCCGACGCGCCTGGCGCCACCGCGGAGCCACCGCGGCCACTCGCGGGCCGGGGCTTGCAGAACCTGGTCGCATTTACCCGGTTGCTTGGCTATGTCCGCCACTTCCACCCGAGCGACCAGGCTGCCGAGGCCGACTGGGATCGGCTTGCCGTGGAAGGGATGCGCGCGTTGGAACGTGCCAAGGATCCCGATGAGCTGGCGCGGCGGCTCGAGGAATTCGTCCGCCCGGTTGCGCCGACGGTGCGCGTTTTCGTCTCGGGGGCCGTTCCGGCGTTGCCCGATGACCTGGCCAGTCACGCCAAACGCGAGGGCCTTCGCGTCGTGGCGTGGGAGCATCTTGGCTACGGCGGTGCCGGCCGAGTATCCGGTATGGTCGCGGCTTACCAGAGCCAGCGCGTTCACACGACACTCGAAGATGGGAAACCGCCGGCGGGCCGGCCTGACCCCGCGAAGCCGTATTTTGCCGACCTGGGAGGCGGGGTCTCGTGCCTGGTGCCGGTGGCGCTTTACGCCGACGAGAAAGGGACGCTCCCGAGGATGAAGGCGTCTGAGAAGCCGGCACTTCAAGCGAGGCTCTCGGCCGAGGACCGCGCGACGCGTCTGGCGGCGGTGGCGCTGGCCTGGAACGTGCTCCAGCATTTCTATCCTTACTTCGACGTGGTCCAGACGGATTGGCCAGGGGCACTCCGCGAAGCGCTGGCTGCTGCCGCCATGGATACCGATGAGCGGGCGTTCCTTCGCACGCTGCGCATCATGGTGGCCGCCCTGCACGACGGTCACGGCAACGTGACCATTGCCAACGCGCCGGGTGCGTCAAGGGCGACCCTTCCATTGTCATGGGATTGGATCCAGGGACGATTGGTGATCACGCATGTCCCTGACGACGCGTCGGACGAGGCAAAGAGCCTCAAGCCGGGGACAGTCGTGCTGGCGATCGACGGCCAGCCCGCGGCGGAGGCACTGGCCGATGCCGAGTGCATGATTTCGGGCGCGACGGAGCAATGGCGACGATATCGGGCGCTTTCGGAGCTGCTGGCGGGCGAGGAAGCACGCGAGGTTTCGCTCGAGGTCAAGACGGCGAGGGGCGGATTCGCACGGTTCGAGTCCAGCGCTCGCCGCGCGGCGAGCGGCTGGCCGAGCCGCGGCCCGCCAAGATTCACGAGATCGAGCCGGGCATCGTTTATATCGACATGGATCGTATTGACGAGCGCGATTTTCGCGAAGCCCTGCCACGGCTGGAGCAGGCCAAGGGGATTGTCTTCGACTTCCGCGGGTATCCTGCGAGGATCGGTCCGTTTGCATTCTTTCCGCACCTCATCGATCACGCGGTCACGAGTGCCCAGTGGAATTTCCCGGTCATCACGCGGCCCGATCAGACGGACGTCAGCTTTCGCCGGCAAGGCGAGTGGCAGATCTCGCCGAGAGCACCGTATCTCAAAGCGAAGCGGGCTTTCATCACGGACGGCCGGGCCATCAGCTATGCCGAGTCGTGCGTGGGGATCGTCGAGCACGAGAAGTTGGGTGCGATCGTGGGCGGGCCCACGGCCGGGACCAATGGCAATATCAACCCGGTCGCGCTTCCCGGCGGCTATCGGTTCATCTGGACGGGGATGAAGGTGCTGAAGCACGACGGCTCGCGACATCATGGGATCGGGATTCAGCCGACCGTGCCGGTGTCGCGGACGATTGCGGGTGTTGCGCTGGGACGCGACGAGCTGCTTGAGAGGGCGGTGGTGGCGGTCAAAGGGGATGTAAATGAGGCCGGCGGCAAGTGATCGAACCGCGACGCATCCCGATAGGCGATCAGGCGTAGACACGACACCCCACTGCCGCAAAATCATGGCCCGTCACGACGCTGCATATCACACGCGCGATCTTCCCACCGCCCGATACCGACGGCTCGATTGGAGAAGATTTGGCGTAGTCTGATGGATCTGCGCAGATCAGCCGGAGATCGAGCACGGGCACGCACGCACGCACGGCTTCGCGTAGAATCACTTCGTTGAACACGCAAAGGCCCGTGTGCTCGGCACGGTCCAAGCCGGGAATCGCATCATATACCGTGCAGACCGCGCAGGGTTTGCCAAGCGACTGAAGACGCTGCAGCATCTCCCGATACTCGCGCTGGAATGCCGCGCGGATTGTCCCGAGCCTGTCGAGCACCTGAGCGACTGAGGAAGCCGGGTCATGAAGGATCCAATTGCTGTAATCGAGCGCATTGTTGCCTCCCGTGCTGACGACCAGGTGCGTGGCGTCGGCAGGGACGCGGGGGAGCTGGCGCTTGATCTCTGACGCGATGGACCCATCGACGGCCAACAGGGTTGCTCGCCAACCGGCGGGCAATGCGCGGCCGAGGTGTTCGATCACTGAGGGACCGCCCGGAACATACCGGGCGTTGTCGAAGATGGAATCCCCGAGCAGAATGACGTGGCCCATTCCTGAACCTTTCGGCGGCCCAACAATCAAGATCAACGGCGCGGGCCGTTGAGGTGGACGTCCGGATTGATTGTAGATGATTCTTCGGCGCGAGCAAAGACAGCGAATCCGGCATGATCGAGGGCTAACGCCGGATGTCGCGTTCTCGACGGTTCGGTTGTGGGGGTGCGAGCCGGAGCAGTATGGCGACTCGCGAATTGATGCACGCTCTTTCGCGGAGCGAAAGGCGACTTTGTCGCGGGATCAGCGGTCGTCAAAGCTGCCGCATGAACGCGACCAGGTCTTGCTTTTCTTCTTTTGACAACTTGAGCGCCAGGACGATGTTGAAGAATTCCACAGTGTCCTCCAGGGTCAGGCAGCGGCCGTCGTGGAGATAAGGCGGGCTATCCTTGATGCCACGGAGCGTGAAGGTTTTGATGGTGCCGTCGCCCGCCTCGTGACTCAGGAAGCGCTCGAGCTGTAGGTCGTGCATCTGGTTGTCGAGGAAGGATGGCGTGGGGTGACAAACCGTGCACTGCGCCTTACCGAAGAAGAGCTTCTCGCCGCGCAGCTCGCTCTCGGTCGCCTGCTCCGGGTCGAGGCGGCCCAGCGGCGTCAGCTTGGGCGCGGGTGGAAAATCCAAGATGTTCTGCATCTGGGCCATGTGCGATACCTGGATGCGATCCAGAATGTTCAAGCCCTTCTTGAAAGCATGAATCTCGTCGCCGTTGAAATAGGCTGTCCGCTGCTCGAACTCGGTGAGATCCTCGACCGATGGCAGGCTCCGCTTGGCGCCGTGAATCTGCTGATTGTAGAGGCCGCGCAGGCTCACCGTATCGAGGCGCATGCGGCGCTGCTGGGGACGGGTGTCAGGGTTGATGTGGAACTGCCCGCTCGAGTGCCCGTTGACATGACAGATCAGCCGGGTCAGTGCGGTGGCATGGGAATCCACAAGGGCGCAGTGACCCAGTGGTTCTTACGGCAGATGATGGCATCATCGGCGTTGTGCGGTTTAAGGTAAACATAGTAGTCGTCGGTTCGCTCGAAGAGGCCGCCGACACCACTGCGCTCCCGACTGATCAGCATGGCATTGGTGAAGCGGACGTGCATGTAGCCGGGCAGCACCTCGGTAAAACGCGGCACGTCCGGCTTGATGGTGCACTGGAACACCTGCTTACCCGAAACGCTCAGCACGCCATCGGTCTGTTCTTCAGATGGTCGAGCGGGAACTTCCACCCAGTCGCGATCGACTTGAACGAAAGCCCGGACCGCCGGCGCGGTCACGAACACCGGCCTATCCAAATCGAGATTCTGCAAATAGAGGACGAGGGTGTAAGACCCTTCTGCTCCGATGCTCAGGCTATCAATATCGGCTCGCAGTCGTTGCAATGCAGCCTCTTCCAGGAGCCGGCGTGCCTCAAGGCGGCTCGTCGTGGCGATGACGCTGGTACAGGCCTGCCCCGCGATCGGCCGCGGCAACCGCACAGGTCGCTAGCGCCAGCGCCAGGAAGGATCGCGTCAGCAGCTTGCCGAATCCAGCGCCCAAACGTTTGGTGCACGCGTGCGGAACGGTTGAAGATGGTGCCGCCTTTGAAGGGGGAACGATCCGCAGGGAAAAGGAAGGTTCAGCGGCGGGCGGGGGTGATGCCGTGCTCGTGATCCGGCCCCGTTCCAGGTGCAGGATTCGGTCGGCATGGCGGGCCAGGCTCTCGTCGTGGGTGACAACAATCAGGGCGGTCGCGTGCCGGCGGTGCAGCTCGAGCAGCAGGGCCAGCACCTCGGATGCGGTTGCCGGATCGAGGTCGTTCGTCGGCTCGTCGCAGAGCAACAGCGGCGGGCGGTTGATCAGGGCCCGTGCCAGCGCCACCCGGCGCTGCTCTCCTCCCGAAAGCTCGTGTGGATAGGCGTCGAGCCGCTCGGCCAGGCCGACCTGGACCAAGAGTTCCTCCGCACGGAGGTAGGGATCGATTCCATCGGCTGGGCCTGCAACCAGGGCGGGAAACACGACGTTGTCGATCGCTCGAAGTGTCGGCAGCAGGCTGGCGAACTGAAAGACCACCCCGATCTGGTTACTCCGCATGCGCGTTCGATCGTCCTGGGACGAGGCGAAGAGGTCGACACCGTCGATCTTCACGGTACCGCTGCTGGGCCTGGTCAGACCGGCCAGCAGGGCCAGCAAGGTGGACTTGCCGGAGCCGGAGCGGCCGCAAATGGCCAGGAACTCCCCGGGGGAGACGGCGAAACTGACGCCGGCGACAGCGATCAAGGGCTGCGGGTCGCCGGGATAGGTTTTGAACAGGTCATGGGCCTGGAGCATCACACCGAGCCTCCCCGCGCCAGGTTATATGGATCGTGCCGGCAGATGCGCCAGGCCGGCAGCATCGCCCCGAGCGGACCGACCGCCACCGCGACGGCAAGACAGCCGAGAGCGGCCAGGCCGATCGCAACGGCCGACGGCCAGGCCAGGGGAACTTCGAGAGTTTCGAGGTGTCTCCAGAGCGTGTGCTGGAAGATGAGCAAGAGGAACACGCCCAGCAGCAAACCGCCGAGCCCGCCGGAGCCTGTGGTCAGAGCCGCTTCGGCCAGCACCATCCGGGCCACCTGGCCTCGCACCGCCCAGCGCCAGCAACAAGCCCAGCTCCTGCCGGCGCTCCGTGAGAACGGCCGAGTAAAGGACGCTGATCTGCAAGAGCGTTGCCAGGAGCATGAACGCCGTGAAGATCAGCACGCCGATCAACATCATCGACAGAAACTGACGAACCGACGTGACGGGCGGTGTGCCGTTTATGACCTTGATGTCCTTGATCCCGGCCAATGCGAAGCGAACCTGGTCGGGACGGGCATCGGCTGAAAGCTGGATCAGCACGGCCGAGACCCGGTCTCGAGGCTCACCCGGTGCCAGCTTCTCGGCTGTTTCGAACGATGCGAAATAAGAGCGATCGAAGGGGCCTACCCCGGTCAGAGCCAGCCTGCCGTAGACGGAGAGCGTGTGCCCGGCGAGCGTCAGCTCGCTACCCAGTTGCTCGGGCCTGCGGGCGCCGGCGATCACATCGCCGGGCTCTAGTGGCCGGCCGGATCGTTCTTTGACCCAGGGCAGCACGGTGAAATCGCGCTGGGGATCGAATGCGATCAGCTCGGAGTCGTGACCATGCGAACCGTCAGTGGCCAGGCGATAGTAGCGTTCTGGAGCCGCGGTCTGCACACCCGGAAGGCGAGCAATCTGCTCGACAACGGAGAAGGGAAGAGTGAGCGGCCCCGGCTCGACGGTGAGCAGGGCCGGCGAGACATTCACCAAGGCATCCTTCGGGACGACGAGCAAGTCGGCACCCATACGGCCGAAGCCGACCTCGGTGCTGACCGCGACGGCCTGGCGCACGACGATCGCGGCGAAGGCAGTACCCACGCCGAGGGCCACCGCCAGGGCCAGGACGCAGGCCCGCGTGGGGCGGCGTCCGAGGTTCTCGAGTGCCAGCCGGGCAAAGGGCCAGCGCAGCCGGGCGCGGGGCGCGCGGCCGCCGTGCCGTTGCTTAAAGGGTCGTGCATCGGCTGTTCCTCAGGTGTTCGACCTTGGTGGGCACAATGACGCAATCGTGATGGCCGCCAAAATTCGGCAGGTAGCCGACCGGCTCCAGCGTATCCTGGCGGTAGATGAAGACGCCGCAGCCCATGCGCTGAAAGCCGCTGTAGATCTGAAGGACGTAATTGCCGTCATAGGTGACCGACATCGTCTGGCAGTCGGGCCCGATGCCGTCGAACTTCTTGATGATCTTCCAGGTCCTGGTATCGACCACCACGGAGCCGCTGCTGGCCGGCTTGGGCGATAGCACCGAGACGAACATCTTGCTGCCGTCGATCGAGAAACAGAGGTGGAAGGGGCTGGGATATTCGCCTCTCCAGGACGGGTCCTTGACATAGACGGTTTTTTTCCAGTTCCGCGGATCCTTGTCGCTGGTGTCGAAGATCGGCATGTTGTTCTGGCGGAGGTTGTTCATCATCGTGAAGTGATTGCCGTCGGGCGAGAAGCCGGCCTCATGAGAAGGGCATTTGACATCCTCGAACTTGATTTCCCACACGTCCGGTCCGGAGGCCACCTTCTTGACGGGCAGGTTGCCGGGCGAGCCCTCGGGCGTGTGCAGGCAACTAATTGGCTCCCACGTGGTGCGATCGACGACGATGGCCGCGCCAGCCAAACGGTTGATCAGGACCGAATACCGGTTGCCCGGGTGGTGAATGGTGGCGTCCAGGCCGACCAGCGTTTGCGGCGAAGGGCCCGGAATCTGGCCGCGCTCCACCAGCAGCTCGGCCATGGGCACCATCTCCCAGTTGATCTTGTTGCCGGTGGTCCCCTCCAGCTCAAACTTGCCGGTCTCCTTCGGCTCGACCAGGCGCGTCAGGCGGAGGGTGCCGCCGTCCTGCCAGCAGCGGTCCAGCGAGTCCTTATTGCTGGGTACCCAGTCGGCCCGGAAGGCCATCAACACGCGGGTCTTTTCGCTGCTCTGGGGGCGGCTGAAGAATGCCGCGACGTCCTTCTGGCCGTCGGAGCAGGAGAAGCCCTTGGCGTCGGGATAGACGACCGTGTGAACGCCCAGGCCGATGCCGGTCGTTTCGGAGATGTCCTCCATCAGCTCCATCTGCTGGCCGTTGAAGCGGACGCGGTAGATATGGTTGCCCTTGCCATACTTGTCGAGGACTCCCATCTCCTTGATCCGGGTGGGGATGCCGTAGATCAGCACGTTCTCGCCGCCCTGGGTCGAGTTGATGAACTCGAAGCCCTTATAGGGATCATCGGAGGGGTACGCGGCGAGGTGGTGCGAGATGGGGCAAGTGTCGCCGTAGTTCCAGTACGAGATCCAGGCGAGGCCCCGGCCGGTCGAGAGATCGATCGCGTGGGTGCCGCCGCCGAGCTTCTGCGGCGCGAGGAAGATCCAGCGGCCCAGCGTTTCGTAGACGCTGGCGAGCTTTCCCGGTGCGCCTGAGGGCCCGCTCGCCCAGGCCGGCAGTGCGCCGCCAACTCGAGGCCCTTGTAGAGCACTGCGCCGCCAGCCCCGGCGATGGCCAGCTTGAGCATCTCTCGTCGGTTCATGCGATCGGACATGACTTTCTCCTCTGATCGATGGGTAATCATGGTGCGAAGGGACAGCCGGTGACGGGCGCGCTGGGAAGGCCTGACGCATCGAGAGGTCGCTCCGCGACTCCGGCAGCCGCGGCGATGCGCCGGCCTATCTGGATAAACATCTCGGCCGAGCAGCCCGGCCAGATCGAATCGATTGCGGGTGCACCCTGTGCCCCCGGCTTTTCAGGCAGAGCCACCAGGGCGACGTAGGCGCCGTTCTCTGCGCGGAAGCGATGGATGATCTGCCGTTCTTCGTCGGCAAGGATCGGGTACGGAGTGGCACTTGCCTCGGCATAGCGCCTGCGCGGTGCTCGCGTCGGCGTCGATGACTCCCGCGAAGCGGACGACGTCTCTGTAAGCGTGCGCCAGCCGATGAAAGAACGGCTCCATTTCGACACTGCATGGACAACCGTTCTTGATGAAGACCAGCAGCAATGGCCGGCGGTCGTCCGGAGCCGGCCAGGTAAAGAGCTGATCGCTTTCTGTTCTCGCCGTGAGAACAGGAACGGTGGTTGCCGCAAGCGCGGCGGTTGAGGTCAACTGTCGTGGGGTGACGTAATGCACTTGCGGCTCACGGGGTTCTTCCGGCGTGGCCGGCTTCTTCCCGGCCGGACCGGGTTGGAGGGTCCAGAGCCCGAGGGCCGTGACCAGGGAGAGGCAGGACAGCAGCACGGGCGAGGTTCTGATCGCCCAGCCGGAAACGGTGACGCTCGGCTGCCGCTCCCCGGGCAGGCGCCCATACGTGTGATTCATGATTCACACTCGTTCCGGCAGCGGGTTGGCGGCGATCAAGTCGCAGAAATGTGGACGGCGGTAGCCCGGCAGGGTCCGTTCCAGCACGTCCGAGTTCATCGTCCCGAAAGTCGTCGCCGGCTTGTGGACGAAGCCGTCGTGGAACGCCTGGACAATTCCCCGCTTGAAGTCGATTCGCGGGAATGCGGCAAGAACGGCGTGCTGGTCATCAGGCGGGATCTCGTCGAGCCCATCGCCCAGGACATCGGCCTCGACGCCGGCTGTGACCATGGCGATCTCCGGCCGCTTGTGCCAGGGGATTTCGGGCGTGGTATGCAGGGCGATGGCGTCCCAGACCACCCCGAGTGTTGTTTCGTCCAGGCCCGCGGCTCGCAGGAATTCTCGGGCCGCATTGGCGCTGTCAATCTCGAACCGGCAGAACTCGGTGCGATATTTCGGGGTGAGGCCGAGGTCGTGGAAGACAGCGCCGAAATAGAGCAGCTCGTGATCGACCTTCAAATCCCGGTGGCGGGCGCGGATCGCGCCGAAGAGGTAGACCCTGAGCGAATGAGCGAAAAGCAATGGCGTGCCTTGCTCACGCAGCAGGTCGGTCGCTTCGCGGGCCAGCTTGCTGTCGGGGATTTTAATTCCTGCGATGAGTTCAGACATGGTTCAGCTCCAATCGTGTGTCAATCTGGACTTGGGAAACAAGCGTGCGATGAACCGCACATTTACTGGCTATTTCCAACAACCGGCGCTCTTGCTCGCCGGATAGGCTGCCCGTGAAGGAGATTGCCACCTCAATGCGATCAAGCTGAGGGCGGCGATCAGGATCGCGAAGTGCTTGATGGTTTTCACCTGCAGGTTCACGCTCGCTCAATCCAGTGTCTCGATGGGATTTGTCCGAAACGACCAGGCGCATTTGGACCACAATCCGGCGTATCGGTCAGGCATGCGCATTTGTGCAGCCGATTCGGAGTCACGGAAGATACAATCGTCCAGCGCCGCGAACTTCCTCGATTCTCAGCAGGTAATCGTAGAGTGCCTCGACGACGCGTTCAACGTATGAATTATTCGTTCGGAACTCGTTCATATCGGCGATCGTGAAAACAGGCAAGGATTCAGGGGCATTGTTCCGCCGAATGGTAGCCTCGAGGGAGTCCGCGGAGTCGAGGTTGCGGTTATCGGTGATGAGAACGAGCTGCTCGGCCTGACAAACGGTCCAGACCTCGAGGTCGGTCGCGGAGGGCGGGAGCCCGACGTCCTCGAAGCGATGCAGTGCGAGGCCAAGCGCCTGCCACAAATCGGCCCAGGGTTCGGCTTGCATGCGCTGCGCCAGGTGTTCGACCTGCCCCTGGATATTGGCGTCAGCTACGAGACCCTTCACCGTTCGTCTCCTGGCGTCGTTGCTTCAGGAGTTCCCTCTGGTGGACCAGTCGCTCCAGGCGTCTTCCCTCCGGCTCTCCAAGTCGGATTCGCTGTAGCCGGATCTGCTCGGCGCGGTGGCTCTGGACGCGCCGTTCGTACTCGTCGAGCTCTTCCTTGTGTGCGAAGTAGTATCGCTCAACAACGTTGATTTCGTCGTTGGTGAGACTGGGGAGCCAGCGGATGATCTCGTCGTAGGCGCAACCCTGTTGAAAGTAGGGCACCAAGTCGTGAACGGTAATCCGGCTCGTTGAGAGCTGGAGACCGCGGCCTCGATCGACGAGGTTGATTTCTTCCGGCATGGGGATCTCCTGCTGGCTTGAATTGCGTGTGCTCACTAGATTTTAGGTGATTCCTCGGCCGGAGGAAAGCTAGACTGCGCGTCGCTTCTGGTCGGCAGTTTACTCCGAATGACGTACCACAGCAGTGAATAGACGCCGCAGACGACGGCGAGCACCAACGAGGCGACCAGGAATCCGCCGTAGATGGTTGCGAAGACGAGATTGTCGGCTTCGTAGTTGACCGCCTGAAATTGCAGCGATTCGGCCCGCCGCTGGGACGCGCCGGCGCCGGGGCTTAACAGGTGGTTGGCGAGGCGTGAGTTCCGATCGCCGCGCTCGACCGCCTGGATGAAACCCCGGTCGGCGACGTAGGAGTACTGGAGCTGGTGCACCGCCAGGAGCACTGTCACGAGAACGCCGACGCTGAGCGTACCGCCCGCGAACTGCGCGACCTGAAGCAAGGGCCGGATTCGTGCCTCGCGCAGGGGTTCTTGACTGGTGCGAGTCGTCATCGCCAGGAGTACCATCCCGCTGCCAAAGCCCATCAAGAACCGCGGTAGAGCGAGCTCCCAGTGCTGGGGGGCGGCGAACCAGTTGAATTCGACCGTGTTGAGCAGGCTCCAGAACGGCCAGTTCATCGTGTTGTAATGTGAAATACTCATCCCGGCGGCCAGGACGAGCAGTCCGAGCGCAGCGCCGGCGTCGCCGGGGGACCGTTTCTGCCAGATGATCCGGCCGAGTGCGAGCGCCGTGGCCGACCCGACCGGGAGCGACAGGATCAGCCAGGAGCGCATCCAGGGACTGAAGTTCACCAGCAAGCCGCCGTAAACGCCCATGTCCAGGGAATTGAAATACTGGGTGAATCCGCCGTAGGCCATCAGCCCCAGCCGGGGCAGCCCCTCACGCAGCGTGCGCGGATCGAGTCGCGGCCAGAGGATCCAGAGAAGCACCGAAAGCGCAACTGCGCCGACGAAGATCGCGGCCGTGATGTCTGGTGACTCGAGCCAGCCGTGAAGCTGGCCCCAGTGCATCACATACCAGACAGAAAGTGCGGCCACAGCGGCTGCGGGAAGATAGTCCAGACGTGCGACTGGCCCCGCGGGGGAATCGCGGTCGAGGTCGGGCGGGTCGGCGATCGAGAGCACGACGGCAAGAGACAAGGTCGCCAGCACGAGCTCGAACAGAAATCCCCCCTGCCAGGACCACCAGGGGGACCACTCCACGGCGAGCGCGATGACGACCGGCCCGGCCGCGGGCAGCACGATGCCCGCCCAGACGACGTGGCGCTCCTGGCCGGCCGGCAGGATCGCGCGGGGCCGAGCGGATTACCAGCCCCGCGCCGATCCCTGCGACCACGCGGCCAATCAAGAGCAGCTCACGGGCGCGTGGAGCAGCACGCCGTTGACGACCGAGCCGGCCGCGAGCATCGTGAGACCGGTGACGACCAGCGGGTAGCTGCCGAACCGGCGCGAGTCGTGGTGCGGCGAGCAAGGTCAGGGTGATCGCCAGCAGGAACATCGAGTGGAGGCTATAGCCTTCGGCCGTTATCCAGCCGCGGGAGGCGTTCATCTCGCGGAAGCTTGCCGTGTGCCCGGCGGTCGTCAGCCAGGCCGCGACCAAGGCGAAGGCCGGGCGCATCGCCAGCAAATCGGCGAAGGAGCCCTTCTGGATAGCGCCGTGGCGCCTGAGCTCACTCGATTTCGCCATGCAGGAGCTTCCTCCCCGGCTCCAGGTCGTTGATCCAGCAGAGCTCCAGCCCCTGCGGCGTCTGGATCGTGACCGTCGCCCGCACGGCGGATGCGCCGGCGCGCGATTCCAGCAGCCGGGAAAGCTCCTGGAACGCACGGGCGGCCAGCGCCTCGCGATCGGCGGCGGCCAGAGCGCGCCAGCCCGGTCCTGTGATCAGGATCGCCGGCAGCCGCAGTTGCTTCTGGTATGTGCCGATGCCGTAGGGCAAGAGCGTCGGTGCCGGGGGGAGAACGTCGACGTTGCCGAAGACGGCGCCGGATGGCACCTTCTGCTCGAGAGCCCAGGCCACGAACGCGCGGGCGACCTCAGCGAGCTTCGGGTCGAGGATCTTGTCCCGGGTGTATGCGGGGGGCAGATCGGCCGCTGGGGCGGCCGCCGGCTGAGCGCATCCGGCGCTGGGTAGGACGGCTGCCAGGGACAAGGCGATGACCGGCCAGGCTCGGCTCATTGACCGTGCTCTTTGGTGTGCTTCGCCGGGGCCGGCGCGGGGTGAAGCGAGAGCGGCGGCGACGGCGTGAGGGGCCGATACGACAGCGTGCCGACGGTGATCCTGAAAGTGTCGCCGGGTTCCAGGCTGGGCTCGCGGCCGGGCATGAGGCTGGCGTATCCAACGCCGGCGAGCAAGCCAACGCCTGCTCCGAGCCCGAGGTAGGCGGGGCTACCCGGACCGGCCTGCGCCGCCAAGCTCGTGCCGATGCCCGCACCCTCGGCGGCGAAGAGCGCCAGCATCAGCCGGCGGCGCATCTGGACGTTGAACCGGCGGTCCTCGAGATCGAAGATCCACGGGACCAGCTCGGAACGGTCGGGAGCGACCTGCACAAGCTGTGCTAGCTCAATGGTGACGCGGCCCGGTTTGGCGAACCGCCTGGGGGGATTGATGTGAGCGATTGTCCCACCGATCAAGGCGGGAGGGTACACGCCGGGCCGCACGTCCTCGGCGATGAGGCGGTCGCCCGGCGCGATCGCCGGCAGACCGCTCAAGAGCCGCTCGCCGGCCGTCAGCCCATCGCGAGGGATCACCTGGCGAACCCGAAGTGTGACGGTCTCACCCGCCGGCAGCCGGGCTGGCCGGCTCAGCGCATGAGGCGGCTCGGGGGCCAAAGGCGCGATCGGGTCCTCGGATTGGGCGAACGCCGAACGCGCCGGAGCGATTCCGAGCAATAAGACTGCGAGCATTTTCCAGGCTCGTCGAATGGGCATCGTCACGGGACCTCCTCTTCTTGACGGGCGTGGATGTTGCTCAGGCCGGCGATCCGATGGAGGAGTCCGTGCCCATGGCCGGGCCTGGCACGAGAATCGTCCACCGCGGGCACCGCGGCGATCCCTGCCTTTTCAATATAGTCGAGCAAAAGCTCGGTGGCGCGAAGGATATCGAGCCGGGCGAGCTGGAGGTTATGCCAGGCGTTCCAGCGGTTGGCGTCGCCCTGGAGCAAGTCGACCTGGGAGGCAAGCACGTCGAGCCGGATTGCCTGCTGCTCGTGAAAGAGCCGGGTTTGACGATCGCGGTATTCGATCCGCAGGCGATATTCGGCCTCCCGCTGCTGCCACTCTCGGACCGCCAGCTGCCAGCGATCCCACGAGCTGCCGGCATCTTCGGCGACCTCGAGGAGCGATTTCTCCAGGTCGAGCTGGGAGCGGATGACGTCGAGCCGGGCCTGGCTGATGTTTGCCCAGAAGGAGACATTGACGACGGGCAGGTCGTAGAGCGAGCCGAAGATGAGTCCCAGGCCGATCCCGCCGTTGCCGGCCGTGGTGTTCTTGAAGCTCATGCCCAGGGGGAGCGACCCCAGACCGAGCAGCCGGGTCTTGTCGCGGATCTGCTGGAGGCGGGCGATTCGGAGGCCGACGATCATGATCCGCACTTCGACGCGCTGCCGCTTGGCCATTTGCACGGCGGCGTCGCGGCTGCGTGGGAAGTCGGGGACCAGGCCCAAGTCGATCAGGTCCGGTTCGGCGAGGTCGAAGGTGAAGGCTGACTCCGGGTCGATCGGCGCCGGTCCGAGCTCCTGGGGCACCAAGAGGCGGCACTGATGCACGACCACGCCGAGCCGGCGCTCCGCGTTCCGCTCGGCCTTGCCCAGGTCGGCCACGAGGACGCGGGCGCGCCCAACGTCGACCCTGGCCTGGCTGAGCTCGACGTCGTGCGCCTGTTGTTCGAGGAGCTTTCGCTGTACCAGGCCGAGCGTCTCGTCCGCCACGTAGGCGGCGGCGCCCAAGCGGCGCTGGCCGTAGCCGATCTGCTTGGCCTCGAAGTAGCGCTGGGCCGCGAGCACGGCCTGGCGCGGCGGACCAGTTGCTCCATGAGCTCCTTGGCGCGGATTCCCTCCTCGGCGATCGGCAGGGCGGTGATCTGTCCAGACGGGTCAAGAGGCAGGTAGATGTTGAACCGGTTGAGCTCCGCGTTGACCAGACCGGGGCCGTTTACAAACGGCGTACCACCGGTTATGTCGGGGAAGATGACGGTCTGACTGCCGCCGGCGGGGCCTGTGACCCGGTTCAGGCCGACCTGGAGCTGGGGCATATCCACGAGCGGGACGAACGCCTTGAGGGCCTCGAATCGCGCGACCGTGGCGGTGCGCACCGAAAGGTTGGCCTGCACCGTCTCGACGTTCCGCAGGCTCAAGGCCAGGGAATCGGCAAGTCGGATTGGCCGGCCCGGCGCGGGGGGGCGCCGTGCGGAAGAGACAGCAGGCTGTCTCGTTCACGCAAGGCCTGGGGCGGCAAGGCGGGAGGGAGGGCGTCGATCTGGGGCGGCTCGATCCAGCGCCGGGGCGGCGGCAAGTCGCCTGCGCGGAGCCAAGGGCCCAAGACGGCCGGCATCAGGAAGGCCAGCGCGGCAGGCGGGATCCATGCCCTGGTCACCACTGCCCCCTCCTTTCCGGGTTCACCAGACGCGATCGCTCTTGCGCACGACGGTCTGGTCGTCGATGCGCACCGTGGCCGACATCCCCGGGCGGATTCGATTCTGATAGTTCTCTGCCTGGGCGAACCGGATCCGTACCGGCAGACGCTGCACGACCCGGACGAAGTTTCCGGTGGCGTTATCGGGTGGGAAGAGCGAGAACACAGACCCCGTTCCGCCCGAGGTGCTCTCGACCCAGCCTTCAAAAGTTTTCTCGGGAATTCCGTCGAGCGTGATCCATACGTGGTTGCCGGCATGGACGCGGTCCATCTGGTCCTCGCGGAGATTGGCGACGACCCAAACGTTGTCGAAGTCGAGCGGGACGATGGAGAGGAACGGCTGCTTCGCCGCCAGCGTCTCGCCGAGCTGGATGGTGCGGCGGCTGACGATCCCTCCTTGCGGTGCCCGGATCAGGCAGTGGCTCAGGTTGAGCTGGGCGGTGCGGAGCGCCGCCTCGCCCTGGTTGACGCGACTCTTGAGCGCTTCGAGCTGGGCCGTGGCGATGTCGGGCTGCAACTGGGCCGCCTGGGCCTGAACCACGGCGGCGTCGGTGCTGCTCAAGGCCTGCTGGCTTTGCTCGAGCCGGACGCCCGCCTGCTCGAGCTGGAGCTCGCTGGCGAGCACCTGGCGCTCGCTGCCGGCGATCTCGCTGCGCAGCGAGTCGAGCTTGGCCGAGGCCTCGCGATAGGTTGCCGCGCGGTTGTCACGCTCCTGCACGGGCACGTCGCCCGAGGCTGCCAGCCGTGAGAACCGCTGGTAGTACAGGCGCGCATTTTCCTCGAGCGCGGCCAGTCCTGGGACTTGCGCTCGTTGCGAGGCGAGCAATTCCTGCTCCTTGTGGTGGATCTGGCCGCGCGTCTGGACCTCGACCTGGGCAGCCCGCACGGCACGCTCGGCCTCGCCCCGCCGCGCGGTCGCACCGTCGAGAAGTGCGTGCCGATCCTGGCGAACCAGCCGCACGTTCACGTCGGCCGCCCGCACCTCCGCCTGTGCGTTCTTCAGGTCCGCCAGGAGCCGATCGACCTCGAGCTGGAACGGGACGGGATCGAGCTGTGCCAGCGGGGCTCCGGCGGCGACGATCATGTTGTCGTCGGCGTACAACGCAACAACCTGGCCGCCGACTTCAGAAGAAACGGGTGTGATGTTGCCGACGACATAAGCGTTGGTCGTACGCACGTGCAAGTGGTTCCAGATCCACCAGCCGATCACGATGCCTGCCGTGCTGAGCAGGAGCACGAGCGAAGCCGCCAGCCGGAGGGCGCGGCGGCCGGCGCGAAGGCGCAGACCGCCGCGGGGTGGCCTCACTCGCAAGGGGAGCTGGCTCGGGCCCGGCCGGTGGCAACGGTTCGCTCGCTCCTCCGGCCATCTGAACTACCCTTCATCACGCATATCCGAACCGGAATCCTCCGTTGAGCTCGACCGGCCCGTCCTGGAAGCATGTAGGAGGGTGCGGCCACCACCTTTGCGTCGCGGTCGAGATGAGTTAGAACTCGCCCCGATCCGCCGCAGCGGCAAGGATCGCTCCTCAAACAGGCAATTGCCGGGCGGGTTCCCAGTGCCGCACCGACAGCCGGTTTCCCCCATTTTTACATTTTCAGCCGGGCTCTGAGAATGCACATTGTCTATTTCGGCAAGATGAACCGCTTGTAATGAAAGGAAGAGTCGTGACGGTTGTTTTTCTTGAGGAGTTACGCGACCGGTGTCGAAAGCGGAAAAACCGCGATGAGCTTGAATGGACTGGGATATCCCCGGCGTACTTGAATAACTTGATAAGCAGTTTCGTCTGTCCGGTGGCTGGTGGGCGGGAACAGGTTGGGCGTTCCAGGAAGTTGTGCGTCGGGCGACGGCGTAGAATCCGACTGCGCGTGAGTCGCGCGCGACGATATCGTCTGGACCGACGCGGCCGGTTTCATTCCCGCTTGGACGCAATACTAGTTGCGTCCGTGTTTCGCTCCTCTCATGGCCTCGCGGTGCGACCCCGGGGAGTTATTCCGGCACGCCAGTCCAGGACGAGCCGAGATCTTGGCTTGCGCGGGCGGGATCGCGCGCAACCGTCTCGCGGGTCGATGCCGTTCGGTGCGCGACGGCAATCGCTCAAGGGTCGACCACGCCCCCAGCCGTCGCTGGCGTCGATCCATTCGACTTACCGGCCTTTCCCGCGCTATAGATCGTCAGGATCTCTGAAGCGCTCAACGCGCGGCTAAAGATCGAGAGCTCGTCAATCGAACCGTTGAAGCCCCGGGTGCCGTGTGCTGGTCGCGCACCATGCGGCCAGACGGTCCCGATGAAGAGGTCGTTGCCATCGGGCAGGTTGTAGTCGATATTGATGGCCGCGGGCGGCTCCATTTCCCACCTGCTTGCCGTCGACATAGAGACGGACGGTGGCGCCATCAAAAGTGCCGGCGACGTGGTGCCACTTCCCGTCCCAGATCAAGGGGCCCGGTCCTGGAGAGACCGCCGCATCGAGCGTTCGGTCGTAGACATAGAAGTATAGCCCTCCGGTACAGCCGGTATAGAGGCCGTAGGATGCGGCCTCGTCGGCATAAACGCCCTTGGCCACGAGGTAGCGGTACACGCCCTGGGCCGTTGTTCCCTCTCCCGACGACTTGACCCATGCCTCAACCGTGATCGCGGGGGAGTTAAGACTCGGGTCGTCAGGCACGCGCACGTAGCCTTCGCCGTCAAACTGGAACGCTCGGCCGACCATGCCGGGACCATAGGTGATCGCGACCTCTGTTCCATTATTATTACCGACGGCGTCGGCGGCGTTGTCCTCGGCCTTGTACCAGCTCACGATCCCGGATGGTAGCGTGCAGGTGGTGTTCTGGCCGCTGGACTCGGAAGCATCCAGCGTGTTGGGCCGGTCCGCTTCGGTCCGCTCAACTTCAACGGGCCGGCTCTTTCCGGCTTTCCAGATCGTATCCATGAAGTCATGATGGCCGACCCTGCTCACGCCCCGCGCAATCGCGCTCATGATGGCCCACCAATCGCGGTTCTTCAGAGCGTACGAAGGAATCCAAAGGCCGGGCAACGCTGTGCTCATGATGAGCTCGTTATCGGCGGTCTCGATCACGGAGAACTTACCATCGATCAGACGATTCCAGATCCATTCAACCGGCTCTGCCAGCCGAACGGCGACATATTCGATCACACCATGGCGCTCATAACAATCACGGCTGAGTTCGTAGTCGAGCATGTCGTCTCCGAAGACGTCGAGCACGAAATTGGGAGGTCCTTTGAAACAGTCATCGGGATCGCATTGCTTGAATTTGCCGTAGTTCACCATCACGATGACTCCCGGACAAAACCGGGTGCCGTCATCCAGTTGGACCGTGGCGTGTATGCAACAGTACAAACCGGGCGAGAACAGCCGGTAGTAGTTGATACACATTGCGATATCGGTCAACAGAGCTGATTGGCCCACGTCGAGCTCACGGAACATAGAAGCTCCTTTTTGGTATTGGGTGCCACACTCACCTGCCGGAAATTCCTTCGATGATGCCGATGAGCGCGAAGGCCCTGGCCGTGGGAGCCTTGAGCCGGGTGGCCCAGTCGAGGGCGGCCGAGGGATCGCCCGATCGGGCCTGGTGCGCGGCGATCGAGCGATATGCTTGGGCGCCGAGCGTGGCGTCGGGGATTGACGCGGCGGTGGCGAGCGCACCGAGGCGTCGCCGTTGCGGGCCTGAGTCTGCGCGATGTCGGCAAGGAGCGGTGACCGCCAGACGTTGTTGCCGTGGCCGGCGACCGTCGCAAGGGCGGCGTTGGCGTCGCCGGTTTCGGCCTCGGCGAGGGCGATCTCACGAAGAACACGGAAGGCATTCGCGGCCGGATTGTCGCCGATTGAGTCCGCGCGCGGGGCGTGAATGGCCTGGGCATGGGCGTGGGCCTCGCGGAGGGTGGCGCGTGCGGGGGCGGAGTCGCCGATCTGGCCGCGGGCGACCGCGGTCCGCATGAGGGCGAGCCGGCGCTGGTGCTCGTTGGCCACCGTGCCCGCCACGCGGTCGGCCTCGGCGAACGTCTTCAGGGCCGAATTGCGGTCGCCCGCCGCGTTCTGCGCCTTGGCCAGACCGATCAGGGCGAAGGTCAGCATGTACGGGTCGGCCGCTTTCGTCGCGGCGGGGAGCGCCTGGTCGAGCGCGAGCCGCGCTGTGTCGTACTGGGGGGGGCGGCTGGCCACGACGGGGGGCGGCGTCTCGGTCGAGGTCTTATCGCGAGCGGTGCCTCGCGGCAGGTCGCGGGGCGCCCATGCCCAGCGGGCGGCCATGACGGCTCCCGCTCCCAGGGTGACCAGCAGGCAGCACGCTCCGATGAGCTTGATCATCTGAAGTTGCATCGAGCCGATCACTCCGTGTGCGAGCAGGTTGACCCGTGTCGCGATCCCCGCGGGGCTGGAAATGGTTGCATTTTCTTGTGACTCCTGGCGGAAAACCAGCGCATTTCGCTCGAACGACGGGCACGGCCGCACTTCGGCGGCCTTCTGGACCGTTTTTATCTGGCCACGGCGGGGCTTTTGATCACCTCTCGTTTGGTGAGAATGGAGAGGGCGTCGGTGCCGCCGTTGATGAAACGGCCGAGTGAATCCTCCAGGCCGAAGGGAAGCTCGGCGTAAACCCGGAGCTGGACGGGCTTCGAGAGTGCGAACGCCTTTTTGGGGGTGAGTGTGACCTTCTCGGTGGCTGGTTTGTACGCCGCGGATTTCAGCTTGATGGTCCCGGCATTCTTGGCGGTGAACGAGCCGCGCCTCCCGGGCGTGGCCAGGTGGAAGCGGGCCGTGGTCGCGGCTTCGGCGGCATTCAAGGCGCCACTCCAGGTGATGACGATCTGGGTCACCAAGTGCTTCCGGTTTTCGACGAGCTGGATCTGGGCGATCACGACCGGAGGTGGCAGGACGAGCGAAATCGACGCCTGTGCCGCGGACGGGGTTGTCTGGGTAAGGCCGAGGGTGTCCGTGGCGATGCTCTTGAATCCGTAAGTATGGCCGATCTGGCCGGTGAAGGTTGTCGAGGTTTCCAGGGTGCCCGAAAGCAGCGGCTGGAATGGCCCGCCGTCGTCGGAGACGAAGACGTTAAAGGCGGCGATTCCCGGGCCGCCGGGATCAGACCCCGACCATGAGACGGTGAAGCTCGTGCTGGTGGTGGTTTGAGGCAGCGGATTGACCGAGCTGGTTGGGGGCGTGCTGTCAATCGTGTTGACGAGGGTTGGTGTGTTGATACCAGCATTGGTATCGAAGACAACCGTGGCCTGGGCGCTCAAGACGGTGCCGGAGGTGAGGTTTGCTTTGGGCTTGATGGTGTAAGAGACGGAGCCTTCGCCCTCGGGTGCTGTCACGTCCGGCGGCAGGAAGCCGGCCAGCGGGTTTGAGGTCAGGTCGAGCGTCGTGGGGTCGATTGCGGTGAAGGTCCAGGTGACCTTGCCCGTGCTCAGGTTGATGCCGGCGGTCACGTCGACGAGCAGACCGAGGGTGGCGGTTGCATCGATCGTTGTGGTGTAGGACGTTTGGCCCGCGGGAATAATCACGACGGTGCTGCCGAAATCGATTGCACCGAGCTGGAAGGTGCTCCAGTCGAGGTTGGGACTGAGCTGCTGTGTGACGGTGACGGTCTGCGCGGGCGCGGTGGCGGTCGGCAAGTTCTCGAAGTCGATGGTGTAAGGGAGCGTCGCGTCGGAGGAGATGAAGCCGGCGGTGCCGATGCCGGAGGGGCCGGTGATGTTGTTGGGGTCCGCTGAAACGACGACCTTCGTCTTTCCGCCGCCAACGGGCTGAGTGGGTGTGCTTGGATCTTGTGGGACACCCTGGCATTCCTGTCCGGGGCCGCCGGTGCCGGAGGAGCCCGGGGTATCGCCGAGGCCGATGCCGTGGAGGCCATTGGTCAGAGCATTGCCCAACTGCTGCGCCCAATTGCCGATCCCATTGAGCGCGTTGTTCAAAGCAGCCCCGGGGTTGTTAAGGAGGCTGTGCAACTGATTGGCGGCCTCTCTGTCTCTCTCTGCTTGCGCATCCTCCGAAGGGGTTGGTTTGCGCTTGTGGCACACGGGTCCCTTCGCCGGTGGCGGGGGCGGCTTCTTTTTTCCAGAACCTTTTGGGGCGTGGGGTTTTTTCTGGCCAGTCAAGCCGGTGGGGTCGATGAAGTCGGTCGGTTGGTTGCCGACGTAGGTCCGCAGGTTGATATCGCCGCCGGCTAACCCGGCCGGATCATTCGAGACGAATTGCCCGGTGGCGGGGTCATATGACCTGAAGCCCATTTGAAGAAGGCCGCTTCCATCACTGGTCACGCCGAACTGTCCGGCGTAGGTGAAAGGGTTTTCCAGCGACGTCGTGGCCGTCGTGGTCTGGCCGAAGGCATCATACGTGTACTGATTAACGTATGTTCAAACTGCTCCGGTAATCCCGACGGTCGATCCGTCGATGTCGAAGTCGTAGTACGCCGCGGTGCCGCCGGGATCGACTTGGCTGACCAGGAGGTCACCTCCGTATAATGATACGGTGTTCAGATGAGCGTTCGGCGCAAATCATTGGCGCGCACCGGTAGCGCGGGAGCAACGGTGAGCGCGCAAAAAATCATTTGCGCGAGGGTGACGAGATGTACTATTCCGCTCGACCAAACTCCTGCGCAAACAGCTTAGCGCGAACATCAATTGCCATGCTCATGAATCGCTGACCGGCGCGCGTCACGCGGTAACGCCTCGAGCGGCGGATATTTCGCAACCAAGCCGTGGGCACGCAGCAGGCTGATCCGGCGACTCACCCGCCCGGACCGCCTGCGCCGTTCCACTTCATCTTTTGGTCTGGAACCGTACAACCGTTCGGCCACCTCACCGCTGCGGAAGCCGCGCACGGCGTGTTCACCACGCAGCACGGCTTGAAACAGGGCCTGATCGTCGCGTGAAAGCGGCTGCAAGCCGCGACGTTTCCGCCCTTGAAAAGATACCGGCGCGCATCTCGAGTCTAATTCCCTCTGGCCGACGCCCACGTCATTTACGACCGCGAGCCCCTCCAGATAACGATCGTTAGCCCGCTGGCTAACCTGCGCGTACCGGTACATATTGGCCACACCCTTATTCATCTCAAACCAACCGACGACCTTGCTTCCATCATTCTTGAGCCGGGGTCGGTGCACGAAGAATTCTTTGGGATCGTTGATCACTGTCTCGATCCGCAACACCCGGCCCGACTTGTCGTACATCTTGATGGCGTTGCTCTTGACCCAATGCTTGACGGCCGCACCCGGCTCGCGTCGCCGCCAGTGCGTTCGGACTTCCCCCTTGAACGTCGCACGGTACTTCCGTCCCAAAAACGTCATCATCTGATCCGCGCCAAAACAATGAACTGCGTGCTCGTACAGACCACGGCGCAATGATGACAGCGCCGTCTTGTTGGCAAAAAGCACATCCGTTGAGAACTCGGCCTGGTCGATCACCCAGTAGTAGTTTTGCCCGGCTAGCCAGTCCTTGAGCAGGGGATTGACCCGGCCGGCCAGGCGATCGAGCAGTCTAGGCCAATCGCGCCGCCAGAAGCTCCGTGCGCACTCGTTGGCCTTCTCGACATCAGCCAGTTCCACGAACGCGTTGTCGTGTTTCTCGAAGGCGATCCCGCGAGCGGTGAGCTTCCGCGCCAGCCATTCGTGGCCGTTGACATATACTTGCACCGTGAAGGGAAACCAAGTTTGGAGCTTCACGTGCATCAAGCCAAATTCGCGGTCTATCCAGTAGAAGTAGATGACCAAACAGACGCGTTGGTCCGAACGTACCTTGGGACCGTCGTCGCTATAGTGCACGCGGAAAGTACGGCAGGTTTCCATCGCCCCATAGACGCATACGAGGCCCTCGGTGATGCCGTCTCGCTGGGCCAGTTGGCGAGCGTTCTCCTCCATCGGCTCCGGCCGCGATAGATGACGGTAGGTGCGGCCCGCCTTCTCAGCCAATTCGCGAGCGTGTGCCTTTAAGGTCTCGGCAAACCACGGTGCGGCGTGCTTGAAGTTCCACCAACCGTCCGAGAGCTCCCTCATATTGAGAGCGATCTGCTTGGAGAAGAGCCAGGTCGCAAAGTATCCCACGCCGGCGATGGGAAGATGGCCGCGCAAGATCACGCGGTCAAAACATTCGAGAACCCCGTTGATTTCCGATCGATGCTTGGCGACAAATGAGTTCACGGTGTTGTTCCTTGCTGCTGGTATGGCTAGCCTTCGCAGGCTGGGCCAGTGTCCGTGATCCCAGCGAGGGGCAACACCGTTTTACTTGGTCTGGGCCAAAAACCAAGTGGGCAGGCGCCGGAGATGAGCCCGGCAGCTACGCATCGCGGGACGCGACCGGGTTTGCCCAAGCGAGACAACTTCAACGGGCGATTGGCGCCGAGCCAAGGCGCAGCGACAATCGCCATTGGCCTGGACGGAGGATAGGGCTCTGCTGAGGAGCACCCCGAGCGCCGACCCAGGGGCCAAGACCGGAGCCAAGGCCGAGCCCGAGTGCCCGGCCTTGCTCCCCACATCGCGAAGCTGGCCTAGGCCGCAGCTCCGGGATTGGCACCAATGCGTCAAACCTCCGCGGCACGATGCCGCGGGCTCCGGGTCAGGACGTCCCTCACGCGGCGAGACGCCGCTCGAGCCCAGTGAATCCTTTGGTTGCGGCTATGCTGCTATAAGAGTACGTCGTGGTCTCGCCGGCGGGGTCGGTGACCTGGCTGATCAACCCCTGGCTGTTGTAGCTGATGGTCAGCGCCGAGCCGTTCGATGCGGTTAGAACGGTGAGCTGGCCGGAGGAGTTGTAACTCGCGGTGACGCTGTTGCCGTTGCGATCCTGAATGTAGTCCAGCGATCCGTTGGGGTTGAACACGGTCAGGGTGCCGTCGGTCTGGCGCAACTGGTAGGCGCCGTTTACGAGCGTGAGCGTGTCGTAGTCGCCGGGCATTGGCGTGTACGAGCCGTCGGGCTGGAGAACGAAATAAGCGGTCGACCCGTCGTCGGTGATGGTGACGTTTCCCTGGGCATCGGCGGCCGCGGAGATCTGCCAGTTGTCGGTCCACCCGTCACCAAGCGGGCCGGACTGGTCGCGGCCGCTGATGGACGCGTTGAACTGGCGGACGAAATCGAGCGGGATTTCGCCAGGGGTGGGGTAGGACGCGTCGGTCACGGTGGCGAGCGTGGCGGTCGTGAAGAAGGCGTCGGCCTTGAGGATCTCGAAGCCGAGCAAGCGGGAGACGTCGTTGGTAGACTCACCCAGTTGGCTCAAGTACGTGGCGTCGGAGTCCATGGCGGCGACGAACTGACCGGTTGTCGAGCCGACGGAGGCCACGAAGTTGGTAAAGATCGCGCCCCAGGCGGAAGCGGGGATGTTCGACGGCCGGAGGGCGGATTCCTGCGACGACCAGTCGATTGGCGTGGAGTCTTCCGGCACCTCGGCCAGGTTGAAGGTGATCAGCCCGCCGCTGTTCTCCCCGGACATCAGGGACGTGGGGGTGAAGTCGATCACGGCGGTGCCGCTGGCGCCGGGGGGAGCACGCCGGCGGGCCCGGTCGGGTTGATGCCGAGGAAATCGAGCGTCGCGCCGGAGGGGATCACGGAGCTTGGCAACTGGAGCGAGGCGTTGACGGCGGTCAAGACGAAGAGCGGGGCCGGGATGTTGCTGCCGCCGGTGTTCGAGTAGTCGACGATGACGGTGCCGGTGCGGCCGGGCCTGATGGCGCTGGGCTCGCTCATCGTGACGGAGAGCTGGCCGGGTGTACCGCTCGTGACGGTGAAAACCCCGGCGTCGGTGGCCTTCTGTGAGCCGTCAATCGCCTCGAGGTCATATGTTCCCGTCTCAGCTCCGGTCAGGTTGAAGCTGGCGAAGAGGGTACTGGTATCCTCCTGGGTTACGGAGGAAGCGGCGATCGGCGTCCCTCCTCCTCCTTGCGGGATGAGCTTCAAGGTGGTGGCAGCGGTGAACATCGAGCCGGTCACTGTCAGCGTGGTCGTGCCGACGTTCGCGCCTGAGGCGGTACTGACGGAGAGGACTTCCAGCGGCAACGACTGGGCCTCGAGTGTGAACGGCTGGGCGGAAGTCAATGCGGTACTACCCTGCACGAGGATGTAATAGACGCCAGCCTGGGTGCCGGGAAGGAGCACGGACTGAGTCAGGCTCGTTGTCTGGGCGGAGGATTCATCGAAGGTGGATGAGGTGGGAACCGACAGGTAGCCGACATAGAGAGAAACGCCTCCCTCGACCGTGGAGCCGGCCATGATCCGGGTGGATGCGCCGGCCGGGAGGGTGACCTCAAAATAGGCGTTCTGGCCGCTCGAGATCGTGCCGGTGACCTGATGGCCGAGCGAGAGGATGGGGTAGCCGACGGTGAGCAACGTGGGAGCCACGCCGGTGTTATTGGCGCGGTTCGGGTCTGGCAAGAGCTCCTGGCTGTCGGCGACGGCGAAGACGTAGTAGCTGCCGGGGGCCAGGCCCGGCAGGGGATCGGTGACGGTCTCCGAATAGCTGGAATTGCCGGCCAAGGTCCCCTGATGAGTTACTCGGCCCAGCAGGACGGCCGTGTCGTCGAATGTCGACGAAAGAGAGAGGTAGACCGAGTCAGTCCAGCTTGGAAGGTTCTCTGGCGTCGCCGTCGCGGAGAGATTGTTTACCTGGAACGAGATCGAGACTGGTTGACCGGGCGACTCGGTAACCGTCGGCACGGAGATCGACCCGACGGCCAGGTCCGAGGCGCTCGCCGAGGAGGCTACTGTCACGCTGGTTGGGTTGGCCGAGACGTTCAAGAACTGGCCGGCGCCCGATGAGAGGCGATCGATGGCGGCGAAGGCCCCTGTTTGGCTGGGGTACGTGAGGATCGGATAGGTATCTCCGGCCGTCGGGGTGAAGCCGGTGGTCACGCTCAGGTCGAGCGTGCCGTCGAGCGTCGCGGGACCGGTACTTTGGAGCTGGCCGAACTGGCCGCTCGAGGACGGACCGCCGAGCGTGATGCCCAGCGTTGCGGCCGCGCTTTGGGAATAGGCGCCGGTCACCGAGAGGACGCTGGAGGGGCCGACGGTGATCGTGCCGTCGTTGGCGAGCGGTCCGGCGGTGGTGAACGTCGCGCCGCCTGTGAGCGTCAAGCTGCCGGAATTGGTTGCCAGGCCTGCGAGCGCGCTGAACCATGCGCCGGGACCCTCGAGCGTGATCGACGCTTGGTTCGTCGTGATATTCGAGCCGGAGGGGAAGATGAGCGCGGAACCGCCCGAGACGTTCCACGTGCCGCCGGTGAGAGTTGTGCCGGACAACTGGGCGATCGGGTTGCTCATGTCATAGGCGAAGTCGAGTGTGCCGGAATCGACGTCGACCGTGCCTGAGTTAAAGAGCGGCGGTCCGAATAGGGTCGTGATGCCGGCCGTCTTGGCGAGAGTGCCGTAGTTGTTCATCTGCCCGGCGTTCTCGTCATTGCTGGTGACATCACCGATGTCGAAGGTGCCAAAGTTATTGAACTCGCCCGCATAGGCTCTATAGAGGAAATTGAAAGCTCCCGAGCTCCACGTCACGATACCGGCGTTATCCATGAGGATGCCGAGGTTAACGGAGCTGGGGGGGTCAATCGAGAGAGTCGCTGCCTGATCGATCGTGAGCGTCCAGGTGCCGTAGAATACTCCACCCGACCAGTTCATGGCACCGGTGACGGTGAGGCTGCCGGTGCCGGTGATCTGGCCGGCGGAGACGCTCAAGCTCGCGATCGAGATGCCGGTGTCGATTTCGAGGTACATGAATTCCGCATCGACCTGGTACTGGCCTGCTCCGGAGAGCGCGGCGCCTGGGGCCAGGATATACGGCGTGTTGGCAGTGAGATCGCCGCTGAACTGGAGCCCGGCGCCAGAGGCCACGTCGAAAGAGCCGCTGCTGGTGCCGCTCGAGAGAAGCGCCAGCGTGCCTGAGACGACGGTCACCGAGCCGGTGTTGTTGAAGGTCGCCGCGGCGATCGAAACGGTTCTGGTGCCGGCGTTGTTCAAGGTGCCCGGGCCGGCGTTCAAGATCGTGGTGTTTCCTTGCAGCGTGAGCAGGCCGCTTGACATGTTGTTGAACGTGCCGGAGCCGTTCAAGGTCGTGCCCGAGGCGACGGTGGCGTTGCCGGAGTTGTTGATCGTCCAGCCGGTCAAGACGATGGTGGTGGCGCTGTCGATCGAAAGTGTTGCGGTGGATGGGATCGACAGCGTGCCCGAACCGCTGAAATAGCCGCCTGTCCAGTCGAAGGCGTTCGTGACGGTCACGCCGCCCGAGCCCTGGATCGTGCCGGCGGAGAGGGTCAAGCTCGCGACCGAGACGTTGGTGTTGATTTCGAGGTACATGAATTCCGCATCGACCTCGTACTGGCCTGCTCCGGAGAGCACGGTGCCTGGGGCGAGGATAAACGGCGCGTTCGTAGTAAGATCGCCGCTGAACTGGATCTGGGCGCCAGAGGCCACGTCGAAAGAGCCGCTGCTGGTGCCGCTGGAGAGAAGCGCCAGCGTGCCTGAGTCGACGGTCACCGAGCCGGTATTGTTGAAGGTCGTCGCGCGCATCGTCGTGGTTCCGGTCCCGGCGTTTACGACCATCGTGCCGGCGTTGTCCAAAGTGCTCGGGCCGGAATTCAAGAACGTGGTGTTTCCTTCCAGCGTGAGCTGGGCGTTTGACATGTTGTTGAACGTGCCGGGGCCGTTCAAGATCGTGCCCGAGGCGACGGTGGTACTGCCGGAGTTATCGATCGTCCAGCCGGTCAAGACGATGGTGGTGGCGCTGTCGATCGAAAGTGTTGCGGTGGATGGGATCGAGAGCGTGCCCGAACCGCTGAAATCGCCGCCTGTCCAGTCGAAGGCATTCGTGACGGTCACGCCGCCCGAGCCCTGGATCGTGCCGGCGGAGAGGCTCAAGCTCGCGAGCGAGACGTCGGTGTCGATTTCGAGGTACATGAATTCCGCATCGACCTGGAACTGGCCGGCTCCGGAGAGCACGGCGCCTGGGGCGAGCACAAGCGGCGTGGCCGCAGTGAGATCGCCGCTGAACTGGAGCGTGGCGCCGGAAGCGACGCTCAAGTCGCCGGCAATGGAGCCGCCGGAGGTCAGCGCGGCGGTTCCGGCTTGCACTTGAAAGGTCGTGCCCGAGGCTAGGTCGAGCGTGCCGACCTGGGTGCGTGCGGCATCCGAGTTGGCGACTGAGAACGATCCGCTGGTGACGTCAAGGGTCGAGCCGGAAGCGAGGGTCAGGCTATTGACCGAGATTGGCCCGGAGGTGGTGACCGTGATTCCGGCGACGCTGACGACCGCGTCGTCGTCGGGACCGGGTACGCCGGGCATGCCGTCGGAATTGAGCCAGTTGGCGGCCGTGCTCCAATCGCCGCCGGAGCCGCTCACCCAGTTGAATGTTGCCAAGAGACAACGTTGCTCGAGGGACTCGAACGACGGCCGGCTGCGATGGCCCCGGATTTTTTGGCGCGCAAGTGGCGATGGGAGAGCGAATTTCCGGGACACGGGCGGCCTCCGGGAGCCGAGAGGGGCAACCGCGCGAGCATGGCATGGTGTTTGCTGTAGAGCCATGATGCGTTAGGCTGGTTAATAGTTGTACCGCCGAATCGCGGCCGAATCTCAGTCGAGGTTCAAAAAGATCGACGGCCGTCATGGCTGCTGGGCGATTCGCGCGGGCGGTGATTGATTCGTGCATCCGTCGGGGTCTTGCGGAATATCCCGGTTATCCCCGTTTTTATTTCATCGCCATGGCGGGACGCGACAACTCGAAAACGAGCATCACACTCCTTGCCCGGCTGGCAAGCTTGCCGCCGGACCAAGCGGCGTGGTGCGACTTCGTTGACCGTTACGGGCCGAGAATACTGCAGTGGTGCCGCGCCTGGGGCTTGCAGGAGGCGGACATGCTGGATGCTAGCCAGGCGGTACTGACGAAGCTCGCGGCGCAGATGGGTCGATTCCGGTATGATCCGGCGGGGAGCTTCCGGAACTGGCTGCGCACGCTGGTCGAGAGGGCCGTGCTCGATCTGCTGTCTGCGCGCGGCCGGGCCGCCCGAGGCGGGAGCCAGCGGAGCGCGGGGATGCTGTCGAGCCTGGAGGCGAGGAAGGACCTGGTTGCCCGCTTGGAGGAGGAGTTCGACCTGGAGCTGCTCGAGGCGGCGACCAAGGTCGTGGTGGGCCGGGTTGCGCCGAAGACGTGGGAGGCCTACAACCTGACGGCTGCGCAAGGGCTGCCCGGCTCCGGAGGTGGCCGATCGATTGGGGATGCGTCTGGGGACGGTTTATCAGGCCAAGAGCAGCGTGGCGCGCATGCTTCAGGAAGAGGTGCGCAAGCTTGAAGCCGGCGATGGGGGCTGAACGAAGTGCTCTTTTGAGGAATCGAGGCCGGGCAATGAGGGGGTGCGCGACGCGTGAGCAGCTCGAACGATTTCTCTGCGACGGACTGGATGCGGGCGATCTCGAGACGGTGGCGGAGCATCTTGAGGGATGCGCGGATTGCCAGGGGGTGCTCGATGAGCTCACACGCGCGTCGCCGGACGAGCGGCCCAGGGCAACAGGCCCGGAGATCGGCGCAGGGAGACGCGCGCTTGCTCGACCAGCTCAAAGCCGGCGGGCCGCGGCGCAGCGTCGGGGATATTCCGGAACAACGGCGGAATGACGGCAGTGAGGAACCCGATTCGAGTCTGGGCACGGAGATCAACTCTGCCGCGGCCGGCGGTGGAAGTGACCGTGGTGGGCGAGCGTATCCGGCGATCGACGGCTTTCGGATGATCCGCGAGGTGGGACGCGGCGGGATGGGGGTGGTCTACGAAGTCGAGGAAGAACGGTTGGGCCGGCGGGTGGCGCTCAAGGTTTTGGCGGCGAGCGCGCACATGGATACCAAGCATGTGCTGCGGTTCGAGCGCGAGGCGCGGGCGGCGGCGAGGCTTTCGCACAGCAACATCGTGCCGGTTTTCGGCAGCGGGCAAGCGAACGGGCATCATTATTACTTCATGCAGTTCATCGAAGGCCGAGGGTTTGACGCGGTGGTGCGCGAGCTGCGGCGGCTGCGGGCCGTGCCGGCGAGCGGGGCGACGACGGAAGAACTATCGACGATGACGGGTCAGGATCGGGTGGCTTCTCGAAGTTTGGCCCGGATTGGCCTTCAGGTGGCCGAGGCGCTTGAACATGCGCACCGGCAGGGCGTTTTGCACCGCGACATCAAGCCGTCGAACTTGCTGCTGGATTCGAAGGGGAACGTCTGGGTTACTGACTTTGGCCTGGCCAAGACGATCGAGGCTGACGACTTGACCAGCACGGGGGATGTGCTGGGCACGGTTCGCTACATGGCGCCGGAACGTTTCGAGGGGAAATGCGACGCGCGGTCGGACCTTTACAGTCTGGGGCTCTCGCTTTATGAGCTGGTCGGCGCTAAAGCCTGCGTTTGAGGTTGTTGACCGGTATGAGCTGATCGAACGGATGCGCCGCGAGGACCCTGGCCCGTTGCGGAAGCATGCGTCGTGGCTGCCGCGCGATCTGGAGACGATTATCCACAAGCTAATCGCGCGGGAGCCGGCGCGGCGGTACGGCACGGCCGCAGCTCTCGCAGGCGACTTGCGGCGGTTTCTGGAAGACCGGCCGATCCAGGCGAGGCGGGCTGCGGCGCCTGAGCGTGCCTGGAGGTGGTGCCGTCGGAATCCCTGGGCTGCGTCGTTCCTGGTCGCTCTGACCCTGGGCGTGATTGGAAGCACGTGGCAGGCGATCCGCGCGACGGCGTCGGAGAGCGCGGCGCGGCTGTCCGAGGACGTGGCGCGGCGAGAGAGCGATCATGCTCAGCGCGCGCGAAATCGGGCGATCACTTCGATCGCCGGCCTGTTACTTCAGGAGCGGGGCGACAGGACACAGTTGAACGAGGAGACCCGGCTGTATCGCAAGGCGCTCATCGACGCCGGCATTCACGAGTCACAGGAACTGGTGCGCGAGCTGGAAAGCGACGGGCACGCGAGGGGGCTTCTGGTCCAAGCATATGAAACGCTGGCGCGTGCGCAGGGCGAAGGGGGGGACCGGACGGCGGCGATCGAGACCGCGCAGAAGGGCATCAAGCTGGGACGGGCGCTGCTCGAGACCGAGCACTCAGAGAACGCCGGGAGACTTCTGGGCTCGTCGCTCTTGTACCTGGGCTCGATCGCTCCGGACCGGGAAACTTGCTTGCGCGCCCACCGAGAATCGACTGCTGTCTTCGAGGGGCTGGTGGCGGATTACCCGCGCGGCGATCGAAAGGCGTACATCCAGATGATCGGGTTGAACCATCACGACTCAGGCGACCGCGAGTGGGGGAATGGCCGGATCTCGGAGGCCATCACCGAGTTTCTGGCGGCCCGCGCGACATGGGAAAGGCTGGTCAAGGAATTCGGCCCAACTCCAGAGATCTCGAGTTATCAAGCTGGGACCGAGTTGTACCTTTGCCGAGCCTACTCGGCGAGCAAGCGCGGGGCGGACGCGCTTCAGACGGGCCGGCGGGCGATCGAGATCTACCGGGGTCTGGTTCACGATCAGCCTGAAGACCTCCGTTATTCCTGGCAGCTTTACCTGGCTTTTCAGGAGGTCGGGCTGTTTCAGCTTTACGGCGGCGGAGGAGCCAAGGAGGCGTTGCCCCTGCTCGAGGAGGCGCGGCGCACGCTGAAGCAGATGGCCGCGAGCGGCGGACGGACGGTGGGCACGATGGCGAAGATTCTGGGGGCCCAGGCGCAGGTGGATTACAATCTGCGCGTCGCGTTCGACGAGGACGTCGCGCGGTACGCGGCGCGGCGGAGAGAGGCGATCAGCGAGGCGTATGAGATCTGCGACAAGCTGACCCTGGTTGAGCCGCTTTCGCGGGAGCTGCGCCGCGTGTATGCCGACGGTTGCCTGAACACGGCTCTTTTTTGTGAAGACGACGGGGGAGCTGTCGATCTTGGGCTCTTGCGCCAGGCCGAAGAGCTGTGGGAAGGGGTTCGGCGTGATGTGCCAGGGGACATGGCTGCGTGCGGTTTCCTTGTGATGATTCGGCGCAGGCTTGCGCAAGAGATGGCGGAGCGCGGTGAGGATGAAGAGGCAGCGCGCTTTCGCGCTCAATCTCTTTTGACCGCTCGCGGCCAGCCTGGGCTTTTATATGAGATTGGGCTGGAATATGCGCGGATGCTGGCGCTGATTTGATCGGGTGCCGAGCAAGGTTGCGCCGCGGGTGCGAGAGGATCGCCGGCGCGGGATTGTGAGGGACATTTTTGCCATGTTGCGGGAGGCCGTGGCGGATGGATTTGCAGACGCCAAGGCGCTGGGTACGGAGCCGTTGCTCGCGCCGGTGCGGGGAACGCGGGAATATCAAGCGATTCTGCTGGATGTGGGGTTTCCGAGGGAGCCGTTTGTGCGAGGGTGACGACGTCGTCCGCACGTTCATTTCTTCTTCACTTCTCGGACTCTTGGTGCTGCGGCCAAAGTGAAAAGCACGATCTCTTCGCCGGTGATGGTGCTGATGTCGTGGTGCATGCTCACGACCGAGCTTTCGGTGATTTGCATGATCATCGACTCCAGGAGCGGTCGTGCCGTTTCGAGGAGCTGTGTGCGCACTTGTTTGAGCAAGTCTCGTCCTTTCTCGGCGGGAAGTGTCTTGACCAGGTGCTGTTCCGCGGCCGTCAAGACGCCCTTGAGCCGGACGACGAGAATGTCGTCGATCAAGTGGCGCGGATGTCCGTGGGCCCGCGGCCCATGAATTCCTGCTCGAACCGCGCGATGCCGTCGCAGACGGCGGCCTCGATTTCACCTTGGGTTCTCATGGCGGCCCCGAGTGCGCCGGTCACCCGGCCGAGTGCTTCGCGCTGGGATGATTCGGTGGCGACCTTGCCGAGAGTCAACGTTCTTCCCACGGTATCTGATCATCATCCTACCAAGAATAAACGCTTATCGCTTGCTATTTATGCTCCGGTGCCGGACAATGAGGCCGAATGGAGCGACTGTGCAAACGAGCAGGCCGATGCTATCAATATGATCATTTGACGTCGCCGGACGACTAGGTAAAGGGCAACCTGGCTTTGCCAGGAGGCTCGTTGACGGGTAAGCCGGCGTGGTCGAGCACCTCGAGGTGTTCGACCACGCCGGCTTTTTTGTTGCGCTCGCGACGGATGATCACGAAAACCAGAGTCGAACCGAAGCGACAGCCGAAGTCGGGACCAGGACGGGCACAGTCGTGCATGTATTCACGACTGGTACGATGGTGCAGGTGTTTCTGCTTGCCCATGGCATACCCGCAGAGACCTGGAGCGGCAGTGGAACAACCGATCGATCATGAGGAAGGAGCACAACGATGTTAGTTCTTACGAGGAAGAGTATGGAATCGGTCGTGGTGGGAGGGTCCGGCCGCTTTGAGCAAGTGCTCAAAGTGACCGTACTGGAGATCAAGAATGGGAGCGTACGACTGGGATTCGAGGCCGACGCCTCCGTACCTGTTCATCGCTCCGAGGTTTGGGAACGAATGCACGAGGGCAATGGAGCGGACGGGGCGCTGCGGAACCCCGCGTCATAGGTGGCGCGAGAAGGGACCGCGAAAGTCCGGTGAGAGCGAGGGGAGCCCCTTCGCCGAACCGTCGTACCGGTGGCTCATGCGTGCTGAACTTCGACATTCACGACAGCAGCGGAAAAATCTGGAGGTGGTGATTGCAGGTTGCACGTCCTTTGTTTGTATCGACCTATCCGCCCGCGGAGTGTGGGCTCGCCACTTTTACCAAGGATTCAGCCGATGCGGTCGACAGGGCGGCGATGGAGGGCGTGTCTTCGGTGATCGCGATCGACAAGATCAAAGCGTGTCATTGCCGATACCAAAACCCTCGAGTTGTCCATGTCATCGGGAACGCGGGAACCGATGCCTACCGATCGGCCGCTGTATTCGCCAATCAAAGCTCTTGCGACCTCGTGAGCTTGCAGCATGAATTCGGTCTTTATCCCGGTGAGTGGGGCATGGGTGTTCTGGACTTCGTGCGCGCTTGCCGCAAGCCGATCGTGACCACGTTCCACACGTTGATGACAGAGCCTGCGCCCTTGCCCAGGCACATCATCAGAACCTTAGCGTCCCATAGCCAAGGCATTGTGGTCATGACCAGGGCGCTGCGCGGCTTCTGGCGGGCGTGTATCGGATTCCGACGGGCCGTGTGCGTGTGATTCCGCATGGAGTACCCGAAGTCGCGTTTGAAAGCGGTGAGACCAGCAAGACGCGGCTCGGATTGAGGGATGAACGCCTGATTTGCACGTTCGGACTCATCAATCGCGGTAAGGGGCTGGAATACATGATCCAGGCCATGCCGCGAATCGTGGCCGTGTGTCCGAAGGCGATTTACATCATCGTCGGAGTAACCCACCCCGAGGTCAAACGCCAGGAAGGGGAGATCTACAGGGAGAGCCTGGTCGCGATGGCCGAAGCGCTGGGAGTCGGCGCGCACGTCCGGTTTGTAAACCGGTATCTCGAGCTGTCTGAGCTGATGGTCTACTTGCAAGCATGCGACGTGTACGTGACGCCCTATCCGGGCAAGGACCAGATCGCCAGCGGCACTCTGGCTTACGCGATGGCGGCCGGACGGGCCATCGTGAGCACACCCTACCTGTACGCCGAGGAAGTGCTGGCAGAGGGACGGGGCCAGATTGTCCCTTTTTCCCAGAGCGTTCCCCTGGCGGATGCGACGGTGCGTTACCTGAGCGACACCCCTTATCGGCTGGAGACGCAACGAAAGGCTTACGAGTACGCCAAGCCGATGTTCTGGCCGAATGTCGGCCGGGAGTATCTCGACCTCTTCGACGAGGTTGCGTCGAGCGGGCGCAGGACCGTCGTTGTTGCTACGGGCAAGAGTCCACGGCGGTCCGAATCGTCGTGTCCCAGCGGACGACCTGAGGGCCATCGTGGTTAAAAGTGAGCAGGCTCTTGCCCGGTCGGGAGGAGCTTGGAAGGGGAGGTATTGGCCGGATGCAGCGAGCTCGTGACGGCGGCCAGGATCAGGGCCGTGCCCCACGCGTCGAAGCGATCGTCGTCGACTGCTCGAATTTTGCGTAGCCCTTGAGTCCCGCTGACCACCCATCCCTCGCGGCCGCTCTCGTGAGGGGTCAAATGCTCGGAGAACGACCATCCCAGCGCGGTCAGCCGGGTGCACTCCTCGTCACGGACCGTGGGATCATCGGGCGAGCTCGGGGTGGTGCCGGAGCGAGGGGCGGCCAGATGGCCCCTGCGCTTGACGGCAGCCGCCAAGGCGAGGCGCACGGCCTCGGCCCAGGCGTCCCTTCGCTCAACGCGGCCGACCTGGAAGCGAGCCCAACCGTGAACCGCGGTGACGGCCCAGCAGCCGCCATCGCGAGCGCCCATGATCGGGCCCAATTCCCGGAACCGCCACCCTCGCTGCAAGAGTTTCAAGAGGGGCTCGTCGAAGTCAATTCGTCCCGCTTGATGTTTAAACATCGCGCGCCCGCTTTTTTGCGACCGCCTGAGCTTGCGCACCACTACCTTGACCAAGCGGCTGCCAGGAGAATCGAAAGAGAGCTTGTCCCGTGGCGGGATCGGTTGCTTCGAGATCAGTCACCTCGGTTAGCGAGACGCAGACCGAATCTCCATACTTAACGTAAAAGGGGTCTTGGCCCGCATGAAAATAAGCAAGGGCGAATACGACGGAATCGCCAACGGACAGTGTTGTTGCGGAAGGCATCGGAAGGACAGCATCGCAGATCAGGCCTCTCTCAACCTCCGATATCTTTTGTTCGCTGGCGGGGTAACTGGTCACTTGTGGCTCCGCATCATGGTTGGTGGTTCAATCAGGCGCTGCCACCGGCGAGTTTTGTGGTCTGGGCTACCCGCGGCTTGGCTTCGCTCACCACGAGCCGCCGCCCGTCGTGTTCATGGTCATTAAGTCCCTGGATCGCAGCCAGAGCCTCTTCGTCGGTGTCCATCTCGACAAAGCCGAACCCCTTGCTTCGTCCCATCTCACGGTCCTGGATAACCTGGGCGCTCTGCACAGTTCCGAAAGAGGTGAACCATTGTTGCAGGTCGGAATGAGTCACGGCGTAGGTCAAATTTCCAACATACAATTTCTTTCCCACGCTAATTTCCTTGTATCAAAGACTTTTCGACCCGCCCTTTGCTTACTGGGTCGATGAGAAAGGGGCACACAAAGGAGCCCAGAAGGTGGGAAAGGCGAGAGGGGGAAACAGAAAGTGACTCGGGAAGAACCCGATGCATTCGCTCTATCGTCAGACCAACCTATCGAAGTATAACCAAAATTAATATAAAAAGGAATCACTAATCTTGCAAATTTCTCGGGTTGACGAGAAGAGCTGTGCTGTTCCCCAGTTGCCTGATCAGGCTCCAGGCCTCTCGCTTCAGAGCGGTGCTTTCCCTTACCTTGGCAGGCGGCCACGGGTGGCTCATCTTCCAAGGGAGAAGCACATTTGCATTTACTGAATTTGCATGGGTCGTGGTGAGCAATGGTGGGGGCGCGTCGATCAAGAAGCCCCGCTCAAGGGGCTTCTTGACCGTGCGGCCTCGTCGAATGCTCGCTCAATAACGGCGACCGCCACCGCCGCCATAACCACCGCCACCGCCACCGCCGCCGCCGTAGCCGCCACGACCGCCGGCGCCACGACCGCCGCCGCCACGCTCTTCGCGTGGCTTGGCTTCGTTGACCGTCAGTCGCCGCCCGTCATGCTCGTGCTCGTTGAGTGCAGAAATCGCCGCCTGAGCCTCGGCGTCGGATCCCATCTCGACGAAGCCGAACCCCTTTGATCGGTTGGTATCCCGATCGACGATGACCTGTGCGCTCTGGACCGTCCCGAAGGGCATGAACAAAGCCTCCAGGTCGGACTCGTTGACGTTGTAAGTCAGGTTGCCCACATACAGTTTCTTACCCACGATCGAACTCCGAAACGAAAGGTTGACGACCCTCGAGATGCTTTCAGGGTCGAGAAGAAAGGGGCATCCGTTGAAGCCCATTGGGTGGATAAGACAGGGGAGAAGCATCGACCGGATCGGGAAGACCCAGCGGTTCCACTCGATCGTCAGACCAACCGACAAAAGCATAACAAGTAACGGAAGGATTTGACAGACATTCTTGTATGACGAACCCTCTCGCCGACTGCTGCGCGGCCCGGACGGCGGTCGAACGTTGCAATCGTTGGGCTCCTCATCGGCATCCGCGTCGCCGGGCCGGTGGTCTCAATCGGGCTCGAGTCCGTGATGGGGGCTTTCCGGGCTATGATCGCACGCGGGCACTGTTGCGGCAACGACGATCTCGTCAACGCGTGGGTGAGTGGCGGATCGAACGATTCGACCGCGGGCATGTGCGAGAGGGTTTCGACTGCGGTAAGCCCTCGCTGAACGACTTCCTGCTTTCGCTCGTCAGCCAGTACGAGAAGCGCGATCAGGGACGGACTTATGTCGCTTTGCAGGAGGGTGGTGCGCGCGTGCTGGGCTACTACACGCTGACGAGCGGGGCGATCGGCGCGGAAAACCTGCCTGCGAAACAAGCCAGGAAACTTCCTCGGCACGCCGTGCCGGTCATTTTGCTTGCGCGGCTGGCGGTCGACCGAGGCGCCCACGGAAAAGGCGTGGGCGGCTTCCTGCTTGGGGATGCACTGGCCCGATCGTTCGACCTGGCCGAGAAAGTCGGGATCCATGCGGTTGTCGTCGACGCACTCGACGCGGAGGCAAAGTCGTTCTATCAGGGATTCGGATTCTTGCCGCTGACCGACGATGGCATGCGCCTATTCCTGCCGCTCGGCACGCTACGTGCGGCCGCAAAGCCGCGGTGAACGAGCGGCCGGATCGGCGAACGCTGGACGCCCTCGCTGGGAATGCTCACGATCAACGGCTCGGTGAAGTACCGCATTGTCGTAACCGCCAGAGCGAGGTCGGACGCTCTCAGGGCCTTCCAGGGGCTTGCGGACCAATCCCCCGACGCCGCCGCCCGCGGTATGTCGGACTCGAGAAAGCCATCGCCGAGCTGAAGGCGTTTCCCAAACGGCATCCCATCGCCGAAGATGAATCAGAACAGCTTGGCTTCACACTGCGGCAGATGCTTCAGGGCCGCCGCCGTGGCACTGGAGCGATGCACGTGGGATCGACAGTAAAGCGTTTACCCGGCTCGGCATTTTTGTTGGTCTTGCCCTCGATGACCCATGAGTCCGACTTGAATCCGGTGGCGTTGTTGCAGAAAATGGCGACATGGAAATTCAGGGGCGGGTTCATAACGGTGTTGTGATTCCGGAACGAGAACTTTTGTTACCGGATGGGACGTTAGTGACTGTTGTCTACGCCGTCCCGCCTGAGGCGAAGCCGCCCGCTCTGGGCCGGCGAGTTCGGTTGCCATTGGTGCGATCTGATCATCCCGGAAGTCGCGAGCTCGATGCGGATCGCGTCGCGGGACTCTTGGACGACGACGATGTTTCTTCCTGACATCAACTTGTGGTTGGCACTGGCCTTCGAATCCCATGTTCATCACGGTGCAGCCAAGATTTGGTTCGAGGGCGCGACGAACGCGGGATGTTGTTTCTGCCGCTTGACGCAGCAAGGATTTCTGCGGTTGGCCACGAACCCTAAGGCATTCGGTGAGGAAGCGGTGACGCTGCCCAACGCGTGGCGCATCTATGACGAGCTCTTGGTCGATCCTCGAATCTCCTTCTCGGCCGAGCCGCCGAATGTTGAGACGCACTGGCGCGCCTACACACAACGGCAGGTGTTTTCACCGAAAGTTTGGAACGACGCTTTTCTGGCCGCATTCGCCCGGACTGCCGACTTTGAACTGGTCACGTTCGACAAGGGCTTTGCGCAGTACACCGATCTGAGATGCACCATCCTGTCGTAGTGCAACCGCAACCCGCAGAAACGGCCTGTGGCCGGATGGGCTTACTTGACCCACGCGAATTCTTCGATCGATTGAACGGGTTTTGCCGATAGTACGCGGCCGAGAATTTGCGCCGGGTTGCGCACGGCGGAGGTCCGAACGCTGCCTACGACCATTCTGAATCGGGGCGGAGGGCGGGAGTCAGGACTGAGGACGGAGGACTGGGATCAGGAATACGAGTACGAGTACGAACAGGACTCGAGCTGAGGACGTTCGCGTGTTTCGTTGGTCGGGCGGAGACGAGGGACCGAATGCTGCCTGTGGCCGTGCTATTCGTTTGAGCAGAGACAGGGCTTGGCGTTCCACGCCCTGGGTGGTTCGGCTAAAATTCGCGTCACGGAGGTCACCATGCAGATCGCCCTCTCGCCCGACGCCGTCGCCGTGCTGCGCTTCGAAATCAAGGGATATCGGTCCAAGGTGCCGGGGAGCCGGCTGCCGGCCTACCGCGAGCTGGCTGCCGCGGGGATCATGGAGCCGGTACCCGGCTCGGACACCGACTACCGGTTCACCGAAGTGGGCATGAAGCATCGTGAGGAGATTCTCGAGCGGGAAGCGGAGCGGATCGTCGGTATGATCGGCGGGGTCTTTCGGCGGCGCCTCGCTCATGGGCGAATTCCGCAATCCCGCGAGCTTCTGGGAACTTGGCCTCACTATCCGACCGGCTTGGGGGTGAACGATGTCTGTGAAGCGTTACAAGCTGGCGTTGCCGACGTCGAGCCGGAAGATCTCCAAGGCGAAGACCAAGCTGAAGCAGATGTCGACGCTGAGGAAGATTGAGCTTATGGTCGAAGCGGGGGCCATGACCGAACGGCAGGCCGAGCGGGCGAGGAAGAAGCTGGCGGAAATGCCCGCCTGAGCGAACACCGCTGAAACGGCGCCTCATGAACTGCGAGTAATCCCAAATTCCGCCCTGCGACCGTCTGCACGTGGTCTTAGACTGTCCGGTATTGTGACGCGGTGCGTGCCTTCATTTTCGCACGATTTCAGAATGTCTCGATGACTTAGTGTTGCGAAGCGTACTACTCGTTAGTAGACTTTCGGCGATTAGTGTGCTACTGATTACTATAGATCCGGAGCGCGAATTGCCGATTTTGAAATCGAGTCCGTCAGTATGCAGGCGCCGAAAACGCTTGGTGCAAGGTGGGGTAGAAACGATGAACCGCGAGGATGCATCGCAAGGAAGCGCACACCGTGCAGTATCCGCCGGAACTTTTTAAACCTGCGGATTGGTTGCGGTTCATTCACTTGCCGCCGTTCGATAACAAGTGGGCGCGATTCAAGCTTACGGATAGGGACCTCAATGCGTTGCAGATTGCCATAATGGCAGGGCCCGAGCGGTTCCCGGTAATCCAGGGCACCAGAGGTCTACGTAAGCTTCGCTTTGCGGGTGACGATTCCAATCTGAGCAAACGGGAGAGTTTTCGTGTTTGCTTCTCTCACTTTCCGGCATTTGGAATTGCGGTACTGGTTACCATTTTCGCCAAGAACGAGACGGCCGATCTGAACGCGGTAGACAAACGCGCAATCTCCGCGATCCTGTCCAGCATTGAACACGAACTTGACAAAGGAATTATCCAATGATGCGAGACGAAAAGCTCTCCCCAGCCGGAGCCGAAATCGTCGGCGCACTAACTGAATTCCGCGACGCTCTTAGGGAGGGGAGCCGTGCTGTCGAAAAGAAGTTCACTGTGCGCACGGTGGAATTGAAGCTCGAACCTCAGCTTTATTCCGGAAAAGAGGTCGAGAGCGTGCGACGCATGCTGGGCCTCGGCCAGGCGCTCTTTGCGCAATTCCTTGGGGTGTCACTGCACGCGGTGCGTGCGTGGGAAAACGGCGGGAAAACACCTTCGGGCGTGGTACGCCGGTTCCTAGACGAAATCTGCGTACGCCCTGACTACTGGAAGGATCGCCTGCGTCAACTTATCGTGAGTCGGTCCAAAGGGCCGAAACGAGCGACGCCCGACGGTGAAACGGCTTGTGGGAGATCCGTCGTTTCAGCCCCGCCCTTCCCGGGCGGCAGCGGCCAGCGTTCCGGGAGCGTCCAAGTCGCAAGGAGCCGCCGTCCAGCCTGGTTCGCCAATCATGCATCCTGAGGGTCGCCGTCCTCGTTCCTCCGGTGCTCGCCCGCGACCGCGATCGCGAAGAAGAACGGGAATTCATCGTGATGAAGTTTGAGCCGCGCCTTGTTAGCGGCGGCCAAGAGCTGAGCCATTATCGCAGAGCCACCTGAGTCATTTCGCGATTGGTCGATCGCGGGACTGGCCTTCCCTCACTTCATGTCAGTGCATCCGCTCGCACTTGTGAAATGCTGCAAGTAAGCTGGCATGTATCTGACGCCGAAGCGTGCACGAGTGGCGTTCACGTCGTCGGCGCAAAGTGGCAGCGGGAAGTACCACCTCCCCGCCGCCTGACCGCTCGGGAGCTAATCCTCCCGTGGGCCCATTTGAGTTTCCCCGCGCGCTGGCGCCGGGTCAACCAGGCGGCTGTCGCCGTTGGCACCCTTGCTGTCGTCGGTGCCTGCTTAAAGATTGCGAACGCTGGTTCCTGCCGCCTCGGCCACAAGCTGGTTACTGTACCGGCTTGTCGAGAAGCCGCCGGGCAATGGCGGTCCTGGTACGCCGGCCAGACTTACAGAGCTACCAGCCAAGGCAAGGAACGCCGCCGAGAACAGGCCCGACGTCGTCGCGAGCGGCAACGGCAGCAATCAGCTCTTGCCGAGTCGGCGGCGCCAACACTTCCCATCGATCCGACTTTACCGGTGATCGAAGCCCAGACCACCTCCGATTCGATACCGATTATCCCCGCAGGCACCCAGAGCGTAGGCCAGCGCCCAGACGAAATTCTTCCAGAATCTTGCGGTTTACCGTGCGGCAGGCCTGGGTGCTACGCAACGCCGATCACTGATTCGATTGATTCTTCAATTATCTCTTCTTCGCATAATAACTTAGGCCACCTCGACCGTGAGTTGCGAGTCCTCGATCTGCTGCTTTTGCTGCCACTGAAAATCTTCAGTCGCGGCGGGTGGGGAGCCGCATGCTTTTTTCGACGGTGTGGCTGTCTCTTCATCTTGGCACTGGTTCGCGCCCGACGATCTCGTCCAGTGTGTTGCAACCGCTCGGCGAAGCTGATTCGAAACACCGGCCTTCTGGCCGCGTCCAGCTCTCGGCGAATCTCCCGGAGCACTTCTGCCGCGCCGCATTTCAATTCATCCCGACCCGCTCGCTTCCCTCCCACCTTCAAGGCCAACGCCCCTTGCCCCAACAAGAGCTGGCACGCCAAAAGGGAAATCTCGGCTTCTCGCACGACCATCGGTGCGGTCTGGCTCACCAGTCGCACATCTTTAACTACCCGCTTGTATGTTCTGAAAAAACATTCACTTTCCCACCTCATCCGGTAGAGGCGACCCGCCAATTCCACGGGCAATCGCTCGGGGTCCATGACGTTGGTGACCAACCACACGTCGTTCTTGCGCTTCCGGCCCGTAACTCGGATGACTCGTACTCGCAACGGCGGCTGGCTCTTTTTCTCGGCCTGGTCAGTCCAGTACCAGAACTCTCCCTCGGCGAATCCCGTCAGCTCGACCATTTTCAGGCTGTAGAGTTGTGCGTGTGAAGAGAGCCGGATCAGAAACGAGCACTCCTGCTTGAGCAATTTACTGATCACCTCGTAACCCACGTAACCGGCGTCGCAGACCAAAAGCACGCTCTTGAGAACCGCTTGGGGGAGAGTCTCCAAAAGCTCGATCAAGTAGCGGCGTTCCCCTGTTTTGGATGTCCCCAATCGCCAGGACCAGAGTACCCCGGTAGTCAAACTGACCAACGCGATGACCCAAAGCGTCGGTGGCGATTTGTCCTTGCTCGATTTTCCCAAGTTCTGTTCCAACTCCACGGTGCGAGGACATTCCATCCGCGACCCGTCACACCCCAACGGAAGCCAACCGCCCAAGGTCATGCGGACGTACAAGAGCTGGAAGACTTGCCCACGCACGGCATCGCAAAATGCCCACCAGACGGGCATCGGCAAACGCAGAATCGCCCTGCAAAACCCGCTGTATGCCTTTCCCGGTCGCTGTCGCTTGGGGCAATGGACCTGGACGTAGAAGGCCCTGGAGAGCACGAACCGGTCGGCATCAGTCTCCCCGGCACACCAAGTCATGATTGTGCCAATCACGATGAGGGGTTGCAGTGTCCAGCGAACCCCCTTCCGGCATCCATGCTCGCTTGCGGCTTGTTTGACTTGTTTCCAAACACCGGGGGTGAGAAACTGTCGCATCGAACCAGAGAGCGACTTGGAACGCTCTGCTCGCTGTTTTGCCCGTTTGGCAGTTGCGCCCGACGCGGAAGCCGAACACTGTGCAGCCATGAGACCGTCCTTGTATTCATGGGGGGTTTGTCCAGACCCGCACCCATGATGACAGGAGACGGTCTCATGTTTTAGGCCAATTTCCTCAACGAGGGCTGGCTCCAAGCCGTTGCCAGCAAACAACTCCCCGAAGTGAGGACCCTAATCCGTCGTCGGCGTTGGGTGCTACGTCCTCTTCTTGCCCTCGCCTCGTTCTCCTGATCAGCATTTCTGTTCCAGCTCATGCCGCCAGGCGTTACGACGAGTTGACAGCCGCCGAGCTCGACGGAGTGGTGGAGCTGGTGCTCGCCGCGCGGAGCCAATCACAGGAAGCGTACATCCTGGACCAACCGCGGCCTGCCTTGCAGCAAGCGCGGCAGCAGGAGGGATGGGCCTGGGACCCTCGACTCAGCATCGCGGGCAATCGCGTTGCGCGACGCTACCGGTGTGTTGGACGGCCTGGGCCGCATGGAGGTCTGGCTACAAAGTCAGGGCCGCGCCGGCCTGACGCCCTGCGATCGTCTGGTGCTGACGCCGGCCTTTTCCCGGCTGGCTCGCGATGCTCACAACGTGGCCACTCTTGCGGAAGACTTGATGGGGGAGCTCCAAACCCATGACCGAGCCAAGCGCAATGAAATCATCAGTCGCTGGCGAGCCGGTTCCTCGATCCGGAAGATCGCCCGTGAATTGGGAATGGCCCGGAACACTGTTAGCGGGGTGCTGGCTCAGATCGAAGCCCAGCGGACCGGTCATGAGGGCTCGCCCGTTCGGAGGCGGCCCAGCCGTCTCGATCCTTTTGAGCCGTTCATCCAGGAACTGCTGGGTCGATATCCCGACCTGACCGCCGTGCGGCTCCTGGAAGAGCTGCGCGAGCGAGGTTTCACGGGTGGATATACCCTGGTCCGCCAGCGGCTCGGGGTGTTGCGTCCCCGCTCTACGCCGCTTCCGGTGGTCCGCTTCGAGACGGCGCGAGGTGCCCAGGCTCAGATGGATTACGCCGTCTACGACCTCGACTTCACTAGTGAAGGCCGACGTCGCATCAATCTGTTCAGCTACCTCTTGGGCTACTCGCGACGGCAGTACCTCCGCTTCGTCGAGTCCCAGGACATGACGACTACTCTCCGTGAGCACTTGCGGGCCTTCGAGCATTTGGGGGGCGTGGCAGCCACCTGTTTGTATGACAATATGAAAGTCGTCGTGACGGGCTACGAGGATGACATGCCGGTCTACAACTCGCGGTTCCTGGCGTTTGCCACCCACTACGGCTTCCGACCGGTGGCCTGCCGACCCCGGCGGCCCAGACGAAAGGGAAGGCGGAACGCCCCTTTTACTATGTGGAAACCAGCCTGTTCAACGGCCGCACTTTCTCCTCACTCGATCACCTAAATGAAATGACCGTGTGGTGGTTGGCCCATGTCGCCGACGTGCGCCGACTGCGGGAAGCCAAGAAGACACCCTTACAGTTGCATGCGGAAGAGCAGCCTCATCTGATCCCGCTGCCAGCCCAACCGTATGACGTTTCCCCTGTGGTCTATCGCATGGTCAACGTCGAGGCTGGTCACGTACTGTCAGAACGGATACTCGGTGCCGTGGCGTTACATCGGCAGCATGCTGCCGGTGCGGATCACCGAGAAGGAACTGATCGTCTACGGTCCGCAGGTCGAGGAGATCGCTCGACACGTGCTGCTGCCGGCCACGGCCACTGGGCAACGGGTTGTGCATAAAGAGCACAGACCCGTCGAGGATGCTCGACGGCGGCAAGCACAGTTGGAGGAACGGTTCGGCGAACTGGGAGAGCCGGGCTGTCGATTCCTGGAGGGTTTGTTCCGCGTTCAGCGTTACGGCAAGGACCAGCGCAGCGGGTGCTGGCCTTGTTGGGAAGCTACGCCCAGGCGGACCTGATCGCGGCGCTGGAGCGAGCCGTGCGGTACGGCGCGTCTTCCACGCGGCCGTCGAACGATCCTCTCGGCTCAAGCCGTCCTAGAACCATCCTGGAGGTGCTGGCCGAAGAAGAACGGCGGCAGATACCCCCCTGGCTGGGTGAGGACTTGGTGTCTCCCCGGCCGACGTCGGTCTACCAATACCTCTGCGAGTCGGAACCCCACGATGCCGAGAAACCACCCACCCGCGTCCGGTGACGCCAGTCCGACGGAGCTGCGCCGGCAGATCATTGAAGATTTTCAGGCGATGCGCGAGTTCCTCTCCGGCTCTGTAATTCCCCGATCACCCCACGGTAGCTTCACCCAGCAAGACGCGGCGGCTCGATTGGCCTGATAATGGCTGAGTTTCTGACCGCTACCGACAGGTTGTGAGCGAGGAAGATGGGGAGGCAGCGTGGCCTGTGTCCGCTTCTGCCTGCGCGGGCGAGTTGTATGCTGACTTAACCGTCGGTCCCGATGTTGCGAGCGCCGGTGCGCGGGAGGCGAATTCCAAGCTCAGCTGCCCGGGGTTAACTCTTCGGAGGTGGCTTCATCGTTTCGCGGGATGAGGCGGTTCAGGTCGGTCTCGGCGGCCGCCCCTGAGCTTGCTGACGATTCGGCCGTTCAGAAATGGTCGCGATATCACGCAGACCGGACGCGACGTCCTTGTAATCGACCTCTTGGCCTCCCCGAAAAGGACGTGCGGGCTAAGTTTCCGGAGGTGTTTCAGTGGGTTCTTCAGCACGTGAAGCCGGAGCGCGAGCACAACAATGGGAAGTCCTACAGGGACAGGTGGGTGTTCGGCGAACCGGGGCCGTCTTTCGCGGTGCGCTGGTCGGGCTACGACGGAACATCGTCACGCGGGAGACATCTAAGCATCGCTTCTTTGTCTTTCTTCACATTTTCGTCATCGCCGAGGGCTCTTGATCACGAGGCGTTCGAGGACGCCTTCTTCCTTGGTGTTGTCGAGTCGTGTTCACGTAACGTTGTTCGGCTCCTTCGGGCGGACGCCTCGGTGTGGAGATGATCCGCGTTACAACAAAACGCGGTGTTTCGATGGTTTCCCTTTCCGGAGTGCACCGACGAGCAGAGGGGACATGTTCGCCGACCAAGCGGAGCGTATTGACGACGATCGCAAGGAGAGGCAGGCTCTGTACCCCGAGATCGAAATCACCGACATGTATAACGTCGTCGAGAAACTGCGTTCGGGGGACGCTCTCGGTAGGAGAGGGTCGTTCACGAGCAGGGTGTAGTCTCCGTTTTCAAGCAACTCCAGACGAGGCTCGACGCGGCGGTTTTTGACGCTTACGGCTGGCCTCACGATCTCGCTGACGAGGAGATCTTGCAGCGACTCGGTCGGGTTAATCACGAACGAAAGGCGGAAGAGGAGCGCGGCCTGATTCGGTGGCTTCGACCGGGATATCAGAATCCTGGGGGTGCGAAGCCTGCTGCGGCGACGCAGGTAGGGCTGCCGATTTCTGAGGGCGAGCCAGAGCCCGCCGTCGCGAAGGCGGTGAAGCGTTCGTGGCCCAAGACTCTGCCCGAGCAAGCCCAGGCGGTGCGGTCGGTCGTTGCCGGGCACCCGGATGGATCGACGCCCGAGCGGCCGGCCCGGCAGGTTCAGCCCGGGAGTGCAAGCTCGTCGGGGAACTGCTGGACACGCTCGTCTCCCTCGGGCAGGCGCGGGGTGCTGGAGCCTGGGGGGTACGTCCGGACGTAGCTCGTGCGGCGCGATGGCGCGTCGTCAGCCATTGGGATGTCAACGGAGGCGAGATTGTGCCGCCCTCGTTTTGGGCGAGGCGCCGGTTAAGGACGATCCGCCAGCCAGCCCGCGAAGGCCCAGGTAAAGCGCGTTAGGAACCTCCGTCAGTTCTCACCAGGCGCGTCCGAAATCTGACCCGACTTACAAGTGGGCCAGCGGCCTGTGCGAGCGTGGTGGGCGTCGGCCCAGGCGAGGATTTGGTCGACGGTGAAGGGATCGAGGTGCTGTAGGTTGCGAACGCCGCGCTCGTTCTGGAGCAGTCGCGGAAGCGATGAGCCGCTGGGTAAGCCGCAGCCCGTCCGTTAGGGCGTAGTGGACGCGAAGCCAAGTTTCGCCGGGGCATCGGGAATTGATCCTGATCGACTTCGGCCACTTGCGGTGTCGCTCGTGATACGCATCGGCCCATCGGAGAATGTCCGAAATGGTCAAGCGGGGAAGGCTCATGTGGTTGCGCTTGCCGCGTTCTGCGCGAGGAGGCATGGCAGGGACGATCCGCCCGGCAGACCACGCGAGCCGTTATAGAGAGCGAGATGGATTGCACCCCAAGTTTCGTGGCGCTCCCGCAATAGTGCCCAAGCGCGCCGTTGGCCATTTTCCGGTGCGCGCAGGTGGCGTCGGCCCACGCGAGGATTTTCTCAACGTCAAGGGCAGGTGGGTGGGCTCGATCCCTGGCTCCGCGATGCGATACCAGGATTTGCGCGAGCGATGTGCCGCCGGGTAGGTTCCTTAGTCCTTCCTTGAGAGCCGAGTCCACCGCCAGCCAGGTCTCGGCCGGCGCTCGGGAATTGGGCCCGAATGGTAGGTGGGCCACTCGGCAGTGCGCGAGCAATGCGCATCCGCCCATTCAAGGATTTGTTCCACGTGGAATGGAGGTAGGGCCTGCTTATTTCGTACCGCGCGATGCTCACTGAGCAAGCGGGGCAGGGACGAACCGCCGTGGAGTCCGCGTGTGCCGCGTCTGAGGGCGATGTCCACCTTTTCCCAGGTCTCTTCCGGCTGCGTTCCCGCAATCACATTCCGATCGCGTTTTGGCCACGATCCCGTTCGTTCATGGTGGTAATCGGCCCAGGCCAGAATTTGTTCCTCGGTGAGGCAGGGCTGGTCGAAGCGATGGAGAACGCCTCGCTCAGCGGCCAGCAAACGCGCCAGGGAGGAGCCGGAGGGGATATCGCCTCTGCCATTTACCAGAGCGAGTTCCACGCTGATCCACCGCATTCCGCCGGTGTGCGGGATCGTCCCTGATTCTTTAGTCGGCCACTCGCCGGTTCGCTTGTGCCAGGCGTGGGCCCAGGCCAGGATCTGCTCGATGGTGAACCTTGAATCATCGCGATGGTATCGGCCACGCTTCGCCGCGAGCAGTCGCAGTAGAGTCGAGCTTCCTGAGAAACCACGTAGGCCGAAGGAGAGCGCCGCTTCCACGGCGAGCCAGGTCTCACCGGGCGATTCGGGAATTGGTCCCGATTCCGGCACGGGCCACTGGCCGGTGCGCAGCGTGGAAGCTGTCAGCCCAGGCGAGGATCTCATCTTCGGTCAGGTCGGGCGTCTCGCCGCGGAGCTCCAGGTCGGCCGACACGGCGGCGCGGAGAAGCCGAACCATGCATTGGGCCTTTGCTCGTCTTGATGCTGGGACGGGTCCTTTGGCGTAGGCCCTGGGATTCGCCTTCGGGACGTGACAGGAAGATCGACTTCGCGGTGATGCCTTGCCATTGTCATCGACACCGAACTGTGTGGTCGGAGCCGGTCATCGAGGATGTTACGGTATTTTATCGCAATCGTTGCATGACTCAACCGCCTAGCCACGATTGGGCCAATCGTCGCGCATGGCGCAGGGAGCCGCTCGAGTGTGGGGGAGCGACCTGGGATGGCGCGGCAGATCGACTCATGATGCCGGCGCAGCTTGAGGAGGAATCGTCAGGCTGAAGGCCTGACCTCCCTTCGCGCGAAATTCGCCGGAGGGGACTTGGCGTGGCGGGCACCGTCGTTCGCGCGTCAAGGCGTAGGTTGGCTCGGTATCGCGACTGAAGAATGCAAGCTTCTCAACGATGTTTGCCCCGAATTTCTCGCCGAGTGAACACGCTCACTTACCCTGAAATTCCCTCAGATCAAAAACGTCAGGCTCGCTCACGACGCACTGCACAAGAAACTCTCCCTCCGTATAACCGCGGCGGAGACAGCTTTCGTACAAGTCAACTTGAGAGCTACAACAGCCGATGGATCGATCACCGTGATAGGCTACCCATTCACGCGGGTGTTCGCGAAGCAACTGAGGAAGGTCGCGTCGAAAGGCTTTGAAAGCCTCGTCGATGGAAGGAGACGGGCGATCGTTAGTGGTGGACGCCTCTGGCCTCGAAGCGGTGGCAATAGCAATAGGTTCGCCCGGAATTCTCTGAGTCACGGTCTCTTTGCCCGTTTCGGAGATCATTGATTCACCGAGTTCTGGTCAATCCGTCGACAAATGTGGCAAGGGTCGCATCGCTGATCAGGCTGGCGCGGAGGTGATATTCCGACGTCGCACCGTGTTTTACTTCTGGATGTCCTCTGGCCTCACGGACTTCTCGCCAGGCCCTCTAACACACAGAATATGCACAGCGTCGTCGCGAAGCACGAATAAGGCCCGATAAGGCATGCCCCTCTTCGTTCCGAAGGGCATGCAGCGCACTTCCTCAGGAAATCGCGTTGACTCTGCTGCCAGACTGCAAGACTTCGGAAACCTCTTAAGACGCTCCGTCGCGTCCCAAAATGACTGATACCAACGAGCGGCGCCGTCTGGGCTCCGTTCGGAAAGCCAGTTGAAAATGCGGTCAAGGTCCGCTTCGGTTTGGGCGGATGGCTGAATGCGGTAGCTCATGACCGAGGTGGGAGTCCATGCTTCAGGCGAAAGTCGCGATCAAAGTCTTCCAAGGGTCTTGTCCGCCCGGCCTCGACGTCGGCAAGTCCCTGATGAATTCCCGGATTGTATCCTCACGCTCTTCGTCGGTCTGATTTTCGATTTCCCAATTAACGAGGGCTTCGTCCAGGCTTGGCTCGGCTCCCCCGTTTGAGAGTTGCTCTTCGATGAACCCCTTGAATGCCCGTAAGTCATTGAATCGTTCCGTGGCCATGGTCAAACCCCTCGGGAGACCGCGATCGATGAGTGTGATTTCCTTCGGCGTGCGGATCTTCCGCTGGCGTGCGTCGTGTGTGTTCATTGATTCTAGATGATTTTTCGGCACGAGCAAAGCCGGACTGTGAGTCGGTTCTGATCGCTGACGACGTTCGCTTGTCTCGTTGGTCGGGCGGAGACGGACGACCGAATGCTGCCTGCGGCGGTCTCGCGGACTCACGGGGGCGGCAGCCCCCCTCCGCCGCCTGCTGCGTGGGTTTTGCCACGTGATCGTGAGATAAGGTCCACGCGTGGCACTCCACGTCATCCGATTTTGCGATCTGGAAGAATACACGAGTCTTTCGAGCGGCGAGCACCACCTGCTGCCACGCCCTAGGCGGTGTTGTTACGTGATCCAATCAGCGAGAGCAAGGCCCGGAATCGCCGCGTAGTCCGCAGTGTTGTGCGTGACCATTGTCAATCCGTGGCAGCGCGCTCAATCCGCGGCCTCCGGACGCGGGCAGCTTCCGCTGGCGTCGCGTCCATTCGAGATCGTTGTCGAGCGCATCGACGTCTTCAACCCAACCGCCGAAGGACCGCCTCAACCCCTCGGGTACAAGAGCATCATTGCGGATGGGTTCGAGGTCTGCGGTTGTCAGTTCCGGGTGAAGCTGCCGTAGCCCATCGTCCGTTCGACCCACCGCCAGTTGCACCAAGTCGTCAACGAGAAGTCGCGTACCCCTGATCACAAATTTGCCAGGCATGACCGACGCATCCACCACAAATCGGTCGAGCCAAGCCGGGTGCGGATCGAGTGAAGACGCGAGGGTCGGCGCCAGGCTGTACGTCCGGTGCGATTGGCTCCTGATCCAGGCGTATGGTTTTACTGTCGTAGTGCAACCGCAACCCGCAGACATGGCCGGAAGGCAGTAATCGGGACGGAGGGCGGAGGACGGGAAACAGGGCGGAGCGTGCAGGATCGAACGCGGCCTGCGGCCATTCTTGATCGGGGATTAGGATTAGGATTACGAGCACGAGCGCCAGCTGGACTGCGAGCCTGACGACGTTCGTTTGTCTCGTTGGTCGGGCGGAGGATCGCCAACGAGTGCAGGAGGTTCAAGGAGAAGAGGTTCGAGACTTAGGAACAGGCCGGGAATAACTTCCCGCAGATGACGTCAAGCGCACCGCGGAGCGGCACGACGGACGTTCCCACGCGGAGCGTGGGAACGAGGGTTTTCGGGCTTGGTCTCAAATCGGGAGGTTAATTCCCGGCGTGTTCCTTAGAGGCCAGTGTCCGCCGGTCCGGGCTCCGTTTAGCGGGAACCGCGACTGATGGGGACACCACGAAGTCAAGTGTGGTGTCGCCGGATTTTGATGAAGGCGCGTTCGTATGAGGCAGAGCGGCAGACGCACGTACGACAGCGTGCCCTTCGTGGGAGACCGCGCGCGCATGCAGAATGATTTTTGCTCCTTAATCGATCTCGTCGCTGTAACCCGGAATCTTTCTGGAAAGTTCCCGGCCGACCACGCACCGATTCCGTAAAGTCGGCACATATTATACATGAGAGAAGATGGCGAGGGGCCGTTTTGTATGCAGCCGGCGGGAGTTGGCGCGGCAGCCACCCGCGTCGGGGAGGCGCAAAGCGAGCTCCGAGGAATTCACGAGCCAGGAAATCACTTTGATTGGCACGATGAAGGGATCGAACACTGACTCGAATCGAGAACTGACATCACGCGCGGACTATGGTCGATTTGCCGATCTCGGCATGTGCGTACTCCGTGCACCGCAGGATCCGACGGCAGGTGCGGCGGAAACAGGCCGCGAGAAGCGCGGGAGGGGGCGCAGTGGGCGAACGTTGCGGATGGGTTCTCAGGGTCGAATGAGATACAGATGAAGATTGGAATAAGATCGAGTGCGGAGTGTTTACACCAGTCTACCGGGTGCTGCAAAATTTTCCGGAGTGCCAGTTTTACCATCTTTTGTACCACATGTGCGAGGTCCAAAACCGGGCATCCAGAGGTGTCGATTTGCGATCTGTAGACCGAAGAGACAGAGATTAATAGATCGGAGAAGAGGTGCGAGTTTTCCAGCGATCGCAAAATCCCTCATCGTACGACTCGCCCCAAAATGAGACTCTGAATCGAGGCGTTGTTCACTAGAGAATGGGTGGTGTCGGCGGGAAGACGATTTTGAACTAACGAGTCATGAGGATTCTTTCCTTATTCGTCACCGGGAGAACACCATTTTGGATTTTGGATTTTGGATTTGGATCTGAGGTTTCTTTGATCGGATCACTGGCGGGTGCGGCCGTCACCGCCCCTCGTCCCCCCTTTTGCAAGGCGGGGAGTTGCCCGGCGGGATGGCTTTCGCGTGTCTGCGGCATCTCGAGATGACGCCGGCTGCAAGGTTGCTCTAGCCTCGCGCCGCCTTGAATCGACGGATCAGTCGGATCGACTTGATCCGATGCCGTGGGACGTCGCGCAGCGAACTCCGCCATCGACTCTGTGGCGCGACGCAGCTCCCCAGTTCCGCGCGAGGAGTTTTCAGGAAGGACACACCGATGACCTTCGCCCGCTGGCGTTCGGAGCGCGAATCTTCAGAGCGGCCGGCGCGCTTGAGCCGTTCCCTTAATGCTGGAGAGAAAGGGATACGGTCAATGTTTACCCAAAACGAAGTCCTTCCCCGGCGGAAGCGATGAGGAACGAGCAATGAGGCGGATCAAAGAAATAAGGGATCGTCTCATGGTTTCGCTGGGACTCGGTCGGGCTCGGGGGAACGCGTCCGATTATTACGGCGCGGTTGGGGACCGATGGCGAAGCTTGCGCTTGTCTTGGTGCATACTTGAACCTGAGATTGACGTCTGCGGGGGGTGTTGCGCGTGGCCGGGTTCACCTGGCGAGGTGGCCGGCTTTCGTGGGTCAGGGCGGGATCATCGAGGTGCGGCGGCATGGCGGATTCGAGTCCCAGCAAATGGCGGAGGGTCAAGACCCCTACCGTCCTGCAAATGGAGGCGGCCGAGTGCGGCGCCGCCGCGCTGGGGATCATCCTCGAGTATTACGGCCGGTATATCCCGCTCGACGTGCTGCGCGACGATTGCGGCGTCTCGCGCGACGGTAGCAATGCTTTGTACATCAGAGAGGCGGCCAAGCGATACGGGCTGGAAGTCAAAGCGGGGCGGAAATCGGCCGAGGGCATCCGATCGTGGCGGCCTCCTTTTATCGTGTTCTGGCAGTGGAACCATTTCCTCGTCGTCGAAGGATTCGGGCACGGGAAGGTGTATTTGAACGATCCGGCCAGTGGCAGGCGGACGATGGGGTTTGACGAGTTCCGGGAGGGGTATACCGGGATCGGGTTCACGTTCGTGCCCGGACCGCAATTCGTCAAGCAAGGGCGACGGCCGAGCATCTTCGTCGGTCTGGCGAGGCGGCTGGCGAGCTCCAGGACCGCAATCGCTTTCGTGGTCCTGGCGGGGTTGGCCCTGGTGATCCCGAATCTGGTCACGGCCGCATTCCAGCGTGTGTTCATGGACGAGATTCTGATCCAGGAACACCACAACTGGCTCACACCGCTGCTCATGGCCATGGCGCTGACCGCCATCGTGCGGGTTGCGGCCGCCGCGCTCCAGCAGTTGTATTTGACACGCTTCGAGGTGAAGCTGACGCTCGATGAGTCGCTCAAGTTCCTGGGACACGTGCTCCGGCTGCCGGTGACGTTTTTTCAGCGCCGATATACGGGCGATATCGTGGCGCGGGTTTCGAGCACGGCGCGGGTGGCCGGACTGCTCTCGGGCGAACTGGCGACCACGGCCGTCAGCCTGCTGACCCTGGTGGCTTATGTGGCCGTGATGCTGCCGTACGAACCGCTCCTGGCGGTGGTCTGCCTGGCGATCAGCAGCTTGAATCTGCTGGCGCTCAAGATGTTCAGCCGCTGGAGAACCGATCAGAACCGAGTGATCGAGCAGATTCGCGGCAAGCTGCTGGCCGGGATCATGGGGGCGATCCAGATCGTCGAGAGCATCAAGGCGACGGGATCGGAGTCGGAAATGCTGGTGCGCTGGACTGGCGACCAGGCGCGCATGATCAACGCCGAACAGACGCTGGGGGCTTATGACACGCTGCTGTTCGTGATCCCACCGCTATTGGGGAGCCTGACGACGATCGTGGTGCTGGGCTTAGGCGGGCACCAGGTCATGGCCGGGGGGCTGGGGATCGGCGTGCTGCTGGCGCTTCAGGCACTGCTGGCGGGTTTCAATCAGCCATTTCTGGATCTCGCGAGGCTCGGTGCCGACGTTCAGGAGCTGCGGGCCGATCTCGATCGGATCGACGACGTGCGCAACCGGCCGGTCGACCCGGTGTATGCGTTCGGGGGCAAGATCACTGGTGTCTCGGGGCCGGGCGAGGAAGCAACGGACGCCGCAAGCCGGCACCGGCTCTCCGGGCACATCGAGTTTCGCAGCGTCACTTTCGGATACAACCGGACGGTCGAAGAGCCGCTGATCCACGACTTTTCATTTGTTGCTGTGCCGGGGCAGCGGATTGCGCTGGTGGGCTCTTCGGGGAGCGGCAAATCGACGATCGGCCGGCTGGCGATGGGGTTGTATCAGCCCTGGAGCGGCGAGATTCTCTACGACGGCCATCGGCGCGAGGAGATCCCTCGCGAGGTTTTTGTGAACTCCGTCCTGCTGGTCGATTCGGAGATATGCCTGTTCGAGGGGACGGTGCGCGACAACCTGACGCTGTGGGATGATTTTGTGCCGATGGATCAGCTCACCCAGGCGGGCGTGGAGGCGGCGATTCACCGCGATCTGCTGCAGCGGCGGGGAGGGTATGGCGCGGCTGTCAGCGAGGCGGGGCGGAACTTTTCGGGCGGGCAGCGGCAGCGGCTGCAGATCGCGCGGGCGCTCGTGCGGGAACCGAGCCTGCTCGTGCTGGACGAGGCCACGAGCGCGCTTGATCCCCGGACCGAGAGGATCGTCGACGACAATCTGCGCAGGCGAGGCTGCACGTGCTTGATCATCGCACACCGCCTGACGACGATCCGGGACTGCGACGAGATCATCGTCTTGAACGCGGGGCGAGTGGTGCAGCGCGGGACACACGACGAGCTGATCAAGGACAGCTCGGGCGAGTATGCGCGGCTGCTTGCTTTTCAGGTGCTGCCGGGGATGCGGCACGGGCGATTTTTGTTTACCAGGACTCGAGCGGCCGAGGCGATCGTTCCGGTTCAGGGCCGTTCCGAGACGATCGGGAATTCGGCGACGGGCCATGTCGAGCTGGTTGCGGATGCTGCGGTGCCAGCGGCGGGGGGGAGCAAGCGGATTCGCCGCGGTTCATCGTGGAGGAGCTGCTGCCGTACAGTCAGCCGGAGAGCACGGCGGCGAATCGTCCGCTTTCGCTGGACGATCCCGAGGCGGTTTGGTGGGTTTCGTCCGGAGGGGTCGACGTGTTCTTCACGCAGTTTGAGCCGGGTGCGCCGGAGGGGAACCGGCGGCACCTGTGCCGGGTCGAGGAAGGGGGCTCGATCTTTGCGATCAGCGGGGTTCGCGGCCGGTTGGGGAGTGGGCTGGTGGCCGTGGGGGCGGGGCCGGCGCAGCTCCTCAAGTTCGGCCGGGGCGATCTGATTCGCCTGAGCTTCGAGGAGGGGCTTTCGGAGCAAGTGGCGGTGCTGGTCGACGACTGGCTGCTGCGGGTCGGGCGCGCCTTGAGCCGTCTGGCCGGAATCGAGGGTTATCGGGAGCTTGAGTGGGAGACGTGCACCGAGGTTGATCCGGGCGCGCGGTTCGGTGTGCGCCAGGGAGTGGGATGGGTGCGGCATTTGAGTGGGCGCTCTCGCTTCCTGGACCGGGTTTTACTGCCGGAGTCGGAGCTGGGGGCTCGGTTTCCCTTGAGCGAGAACCTCTGGCTGTCGGCGGCGAGCGAGGGCAGGGTGACGGCGTGCGACACGGCGACGATGATTCGCAGCAGCGATCCCTGGGCGGGGCTGGATGAATTTCATCGGACGATGCTCGACTATATTTCGGGAGTGGAGGACGAGCAATCGCAGTCTGGCTGGGCCGAGTTCCAGCGATCGATCGAACACGAGAACGCGCTGGTCGAATCAGTGACTTCGGAGCTGGCGGCGGTGGCGACCGATTCGTCGATCTCGCCGATTGATCCGGGTGGGGACGCGCTGGTGACGGCGTGCCGGACGTTGGGCCAGACGCTGGGGATCGAGGTTCGTGCGCCGCGGACTCTTGGAACGGACGGAGGTGGCCCGTCGAGCGACCCGCTGGGCGATCTGGCGCGGGCCTCGGGTTTTCACGTGCGGCCGGTGACGCTGCCGCCGGACTGGTGGCGCCAGAGCGGGAGCGAGCCGCTCCTGGGTCGATTGGGCGATTCGGGTCGTGTGCCGGTCGCGCTGATCCCGGCGAAGGGGGGCCTGCGATGGGGAGGAGCAGCCTACAAGCTATTCGATCATGAAGGCCGGAGCCGGCCCGTGGACGAGCGTCTGGCGCAGAAGCTCGAGTCACGAGCCTGGGCGATTTACCGAACTCTGCCGGATGAGCCGCAGCGGAAGTTCGACCTGATTCGATTCAGCTTGAGCCTTCCGGGGCTTAAGCGCGAGCTCTGGATGGTGAGCTTGATGGCACTTTTCGCGGCACTCCTGGGGTTATCGATTCCGGTCGCGGCGGGGGTGCTCGTGGACCAGGTGATTCCGGAGGCCGATCGCCCGGGCCTGGCGGTGATGTGTGTGTTCCTGGTCGTTCTGGCCTTCTCGGCCGCGGCATGCCGCGCGGTGCAAGGGCTCATGGTGCTGCGCATCGAAGGGAGGGTGTCGTCGACGATCATCCCGGCGGTCTGGGACCGATTGCTGCGGCTTCCCACGGGTTTTTTCGCCAAGTTCAGCTCGGGCGATCTGGCGTTCCGGGCGATGGAATTCAGCAAGGTTTTCAAGAAGGTGTCCGGGGCAACGGTCACCACGTTGATGATGGGCTTGTTCGCGATCTTGAACCTGGGCTTGCTTTTTTTCTATAGCTGGAAGATGGCGCTTTGCACCGTGCTTTTGCTGGGCGTGATGCTGGCGGTGACGGGGGTGCTGCTGGCGGGGCTGTTGCGGTACGAGAAGTCGATCCACCGCATCGACGGCGTGATATCGGGGTTACTGCTGGAGCTGCTGGGTGGAATCATCACGCTGCGGACGGCGGGTGCGGAACGGCGGGCATTTTCGCGCTGGGCGGCGCGATACACCGAGCGGCTGGTGGTCTCGATCCAGGCGAGGCGGTTTGCGAACCGGCTGCATCAGTGGCTGGCGGTGTATCCGATTCTGACAGCGATGTGTGTGTATGTCGGGGCGCTTTACGTGGACACGGGGCTGCTCAAGCCAGGGACTTTCCTGGCGTTTTCGATTGCGTTTGCGAACTTGATGGCTGCGCTGCTGGCGGTGGGGTATAGCTCGATGGGGCTGCTCGAGCTGCTGCCGACGTTCGAGCGGCTGAGGCCGATTCTCGAGGAGCGACCGGAATTTGCAGCCGCGGTGATCGAGCCGGTGCGGCTTTACGGGGCGATCGCGCTCAATCATGTTTCGTTTCGCTATCCGGGGCAGGACCAGGGGACGAAGGTGCTGGATGACGTGAGCCTTCATGTGCGGCCGGGCGAATTCGTGGCGATCGTGGGCCCATCGGGGGCGGGAAAATCGACGATCATGCGATTGTTGCTGGGGTTCGAGGCGCCTGACTCAGGGTCGGTGACGTACGACGGCCGAGAGCTGGCCACGCTGGACTTGCGGGACATGCGGCGGCAGATCGGCGTGGTGCTGCAGCAAGCGCAGCTTCTGCCCACGGACATCGTGGGCAACATCATCGGATTTGCACCGCTCTTGAACATCGACGACGCGTGGGAGGCGGCACGGCTGGCGGGCCTCGAGGAAGACATCAGGCGGATGCCGATGGGAATGCATACGCTGGTCGGAGAGGGAGGGGGGAACCTGTCGAGTGGGCAGCGGCAGCGGCTGCTGATTGCGCGGGCTATTGTGCGGAGGCCCAGGATCCTGCTGCTCGACGAGGCGACGAGTGCACTCGATAACGCAACGCAGGCGATTGTGAGCGACAGCCTGACGAACCAGCTTCGGGGGATGACGCGGGTGGTGATCGCGCACCGGCTCGACGTGGTGATCAAGGCCGATCGCATCTACGTCTTGAAGGACAGCCGGATCGTTCAATCCGGGCCGTACCATCAACTTCTCGATGAGTCAGGGCCGTTTCGCGAGCTGGCGCGGCGGCAGATGTTGTGAGGGTCAGTGATCAGTGGTCAGTGGTCAGTGGTCAGTTGTCTGGTGCAAAGCCGTTTCGCGGATTGGCGCGGCGGCAGGTGTTGTGCGCGTAGTGATGTTGTTTCTTGGGAACGACCTTGATGAAGATTGGTCTGCTGAGCTTGCTCACATTCCCGACATCGTCGACGGCCTGGAGGCGGAATTCGTGGATGCCGACGGTCTGCGGCACCACGATCTGGACCGTGTAATTGTTGTCCTTCTTCACCCTCTCGGCTCCGACGATTTCTCCGTCGGGCGTGACCACGCGGATGAACGTATGGAAATGGTAAGTGCCGGCCAATCTCGGGCGGGCGAGCGGGGTCTTCATGTGGTTGACGCCGGCCATGAGACCGTTGTTCTTCTTGATGCGGGGAACGATCGGCGGCGGCATGGGGCGGCCGATGCCGAGCGCGGTCTGAAGCACGAGGGAGTAATCGTTGGTGGCGAGGTTGACGGGCAAGACGCTGGCGGTATCGACCTGGGAGGTGAGCGTGTAGAGGGCCGACTGCAGCCCGTTGATCGAGCCTTGCGGCGTTTTGGCCGCACTGAGAACGGCGCCGAAGGAGTAATCGAGGCGTTTGATGTCGTCCGGCGAGAGGGACTGCTGGGAGACGACGTGGCGAAGCTGGTAGTTGTAATTATTGATCGCTTCCGAGGGAGGTTTTTTTATGGTGTCGAGCATCGCAAAGAGGGAGTTCTGGATCTGCTTGATCTCGGCCTTGGGGAGAAAGCGGCCGTGTTCGGAGATCTGGTCGAGATAGTAAGGCAAGCGGATGATTCGCATTGCCTTTTGTTCATAGGTGATGGGGATATTGAGATTCGAGGTGACCTGGGCGCCGAAGATGTTGGTGAGGTTGACGGCATTGAGTGCGCGGAGTTCGAGGGAATCATGAGATGGCATAAACCGGCGGCGGCGGTCCATCGCGCGGATCTCCTTGAGAGGCGGCATGCTCAGTCCGCGAGCGGGACTGGCCGCGGCGGGCGTGAAAGGCGAAAAGCGAGGGCCGCCGCAGCGCCCTCCGGCCGATCGAGAGGAACAGCGGGATCCTCCCGGCCGGTTTCAGCAGGGATCAGGTCGATTGAGCAACGAGCTTCGAGCGAATGCCCGAATAGAAATGCGACCGAGTCCCGTCCGTGGGAACGGGGTGTTTTTACCAGAACGGGTGAGGTCTGGCTAGGCGGGTTTGGGAGGGGGAGTGTCAGGCTGAAGCCTGACCTACGGGGACTCCAGGGCCATTCGGAGATACGATCGGGGTTCGATTTCGGTGAGGCCGAGCTCAGCGGCCAGGGCGAGCACGGCGGACTGGGCGGCGGCGAGGTCGGGCTCCGACGGGGCGAGCGTTTCGATTTCCGCAAAGTCGCCCAGACCCTCAGCCTGGTCGAGCGCAACTTCGAGGGAAAGACCGGCTCTTTGCAACAGAAACGAAGTGCGCGTCTTGCGAATCGTCGCAACCGGGCGGAACCCCAGGAGCTTGAACAGGTCGAACAACTGCGCGGCAGCGGCATCCCCGTCGGCGAAGCGAATCTCGATCTCCTTGCGGGTCTTGGTCGGGCCCGGCCGGCGCGGACCTTTATAGGTGATTCTGTTTTCCTCACCAATCGAGCGGATTCGAAGCGCCTCGTTGGTCGCGGCGAAGTCACGCGAGGGGTGGTTCAGATAGAGATCGATTTGACAGATACTAGGCACCGGCGACGCGCCGAGTGCCGTCAGCCGCTGCTTGAGCTGGCTGTGATCTACCGAACGGTACTTGACTTCCACTTCATAGCCCATGGACGTCACGTTAGACCGGCTGATCGAGCGGGTCAACCCGTGGAGTGGCGCGATCGGTTTGATTTTTACCTGGCGCGAACGCGGACGGATGGGTTTGGGGGTTCCACACGTATCGACCGCTTGCGCACGCGCGGAGCGGCTCGGGGAGCGTTCCGACGCCGGAGCGTCGAAACGAGTGTGCGTGAATGCGAGCATGGAACTGCGGTTCTCGAGTGCTTCGACGGTCGGGGGGTTGTCTTATGCGAGGAAACTGGGTGAGAGCGGGTTCGATTTCGGTGAATATTCGTTGGGGGCAACGAATAACCGACTGCTTCGGGGGTTGAACGAACCCCTGGGGACCCGGCTGATCGGGTAAACTGCGATGAGGCTGAATCACATACCGGGTTGTTGCGACTCGAGCAGCCGCATCGCGTTCGTTTTGTGAGGAGCTTTCCCGTGGTCGCGCCATTGGTGGGGGACGTGGCATCTTGGTTGTTGGGTCCGAGTCTGACCGCACAGGGGGCGGTTTTTGCCGCGCTGGGGGACGTGCCTGGGGGTGTGTTCTGGCTGGTCGGTCTGGTCTTGTTCGCGATTGCGGCCTGGGAGGCTGCGGGCTTGCGGTACATCGCGAACAACCGCGTTGGCGTCGTGGAGAAGCTGTGGTCCGGGAAGGGGTCGGTGCCTGAGGGCGGGATCATCGCTTTGAACGGGGAGGCCGGGTTTCAAGCGGAGCTGTTGCGTGGTGGTTTGCACTTCGGATACTGGCGATGGCAGTTTCGGATCCATCGAATGCCGCTGGTATCGATTCCGCAGGGCAAGATTGGATATGTGTACGCCCGGGACGGCGAGGCGCTGGCGCCGAGCCAGACGCTGGGCCAGGTGATTCTCTGCAACAATTTTCAGGATGCCCGCGGATTCTTGAGCGGCGAGTCGAGCAGCCCGGACCACGAGCCATTACGGGGCCAGCGGGGCCGGCAACGGGCCATCTTGCGAGAAGGCGTTTATGCGATCAACGTCGCGCTTTTCACGGTGATTTCCGAAGATATGGTTTATCGGCTGGAAGCCGGGGGCGCGAAGGAGCTCAAGGCGCTGGTGCAGTGGCAGAATGACCTGAGCGAAGTGGAGGCATTTGATCCGGTGATCATCGGCGGCCCGATCGAGGCGCCTGATCCGCTCAATCCCGAGAAAAAGACGATCGTCGACAGCTTGGGGATCGTGACGGTGCACGATGGTCCCTCGCTGCCGCCGGGCGAGATCATTGCGCCGGCTGTGGGTTGCGACCGCAACGTCAAGGACTTCCATAACAACTTCCAGGATCCGGAGGCGTTTCTGCGTGCGGGGGGACGGCGGGGCTTGCAGTATGTTCCGCTGACCGACGGCACGTACTTCATCAACCGCTGGTTTGCATCGATCGAGTCGATCCCCAAGATGATCGTGCCGATTGGATACGTCGGCGTGGTGGTGAGCTACTACGGCCGAAGCGGAAACGACATATCGGGGCAGTCGTTCCGCCACGGTGAGCGAGTTGCCGAAGGGGAGCGCGGCGTGCAGGAGAAGCCGCTGGGGCCGGGTAAGTATGCCTTCAACACCTACGCGGGCAACATTGTGCTGGTGCCGACCACGAACTTCGTTCTGCACTGGGTGACCGGACGGACGGAGGCGCATCGGTACGACGAGAGTCTGCGCTCGATCGACCTGGTCACCAAGGACGCTTACGAGCCGAGCCTGCCGCTTTCGGTGGTCGTTCACATCGACTATCAGAAAGCACCCAACGTCATTCAGCGATTCGGGGATGTCAAGAAGCTGATCACGCAGACGCTGGACCCGATGCTTTCCGCGTATTTCCGCGACGTGGCCCACAAGCGGACCATGCTCGAGCTGTTGCAGAACCGCGACTCGATCCAGCATGAGGCCAGCGGCGAGCTTGGGCGGAAGTTCGGCAACTTTGACATCGAGTGCGTGGACGTCTTGATCGGCAAGCCTGATACCGAGCAGGCAGGCGGCAAGATCGAGACGCTGCTCGAGCAGCTACGGCTGCGTCAGCTTTCACTGGAGCAGGTGGAAACGTACTTCGAAGCAAGTGGTGGCGGCCCAGACTTTGCGGACGCTGAACGAGGCCCAGGCGCACGCCCAGATGCAGACCCAGCTCTCGAACTCGATGGTGCAGATCAAGATTGCCGAGAACGAGGCCGAGGCCCAGCTCGCCCGGGCGCGAAAGCAGGCCGAGCAGGTTGTGGTCACGGCCGAGGCCGAGAGCGAACAGCGCATTCTGGCCGGGCGTGGTGAAGGCGCGAGAATCTTGCAGGAAGGTTTTTCCGAGGCGTCGGTGCTGCTGCGGAAGATCCAGTCGTTTTCCGACCCGCGGTTGTACGCGCTTTCGATCGTGGCCCAGGGGCTCTCGAAATGCAACCAACCGCTGGTGCCCGAGCGAGTGTTCATATCGGGCGGCGGCGCCGGGACTGGCGGTCCGAGCGACGGATCTACGAACGTCGGGGCGCTTGCTGGCAACGGCGTGTTCGGGCTGCTGCTCAACATGCTCGTGGCGGAGAAATCCGGCTTCCAGCTCGTCGATCAGCCCGGTGGCGCGGACTTGCGCGAGTTCACGGAGACTGTCGCGAAGCAGGCGATGGACGCGATCCAGAAGGCGGTGCAAACGAGTCAGACCGATGCCGCTCATCGGGGTAACGGTGCGACAAGCCCGCCGACCGTCAAGACACAGCAATCACCGGTCCTCACGGCGGCGCGGGAGACCATACCGCCGAAGGCGACAACATGAAGCAGAGAGGACCCAGCCGGGGGGCGAAGCGCCCTCCGGCGATCACAAGTCACCGAGGCAGATGCGGGTAAGGCACGGGAACCGGGAATGGCGTAGGGTTCGGCGTGAGATAGTCTCGATCGCGGCTCGGAGATTGGATCAGGCCAGGAGCCCGGTTCGTGGTGGTGCTCTGGCGACCGGGGCCGAGACCGAAGTACGGCGTCGGCTCGGATCTGCGTCCCGGGCGGTACTCAATGCCGGCGAAGCTCGCGGCGACGGCCAGCTCGCGGTCAATGACCGCACCCACCTTGAGCATGTCGGTCTCGCCTTTCTCACGCGTCAAGTCGACATCTCGCACGACGACATAGTATCCGGGGTACTTCGTTTGCACGTCCTTTGCCCACTCGTCGACCTTTGCGGTGTATTCTCCCTTCTGGACGTCGTAGATCTGGTATTTGAAGGTGCCGAGCGAGTCTTTCTTGCGATACCACACGGCGACTTTGAAATCGGCGTGCTGGGCGACGCGCTGGCCGGCTGGACGCGAGCTGGAACGGGCTGCGGCTTCGCCGGGGCCGAACGATGCCTGCGCTCTACGAGGAATCACGCAGATTGCTAGTAACACGAATGTGAGCAAACGCTGGTGTGACACGATTTGCCTCCTTCCTCGACCTCGATACCATTATACGCCCTTCGGATGTCGACGGCACGTCTCACCATGCCTCATGCAAACGTCGATGGGTCGGTCCATTGACTTCGGGGCTTTTTCGCAGTCTGATGAACGCTATGTACTGCGGGTGCCGCGGGATTCGGGAAAGCGGGGAATCCCGGAGCGATTTGAAGGCGAGGGAAGAAAGCGAGGAAAAGGCCATGTCGCAGGGCATCAATCGCCGGCTATTCTCCAAGGGCGCTTTCACGGCTGCCGTTGCGGCGAGTGCTGCGCCTGAGCGGGTAGTGGGGGCGAACGAGCAGGTTCGACTGGGATTCATCGGCGTGGGTAATCGGGGCTGCCAACTCTTGCGGGGGTTTTTGCCGCATGCGGACGCGAAGATCGTCGCGGTTTGCGATGTCTACGAGCCGTATCTGAGCGGTCACTATGATCGGCTGGACGGGCGGTTCGCGGGGCTGGGCAAGCGCATCGCCCAGATGCCGAGCCTGCCGGGCGAGGTGGCGCGGGTCAAAGACTTCCGGGCGGTGCTGGATCGGAAAGACGTCGATGCGGTTGTGATCGCCACGCCTGATCACTGGCATGCGATCCAGACGATTGCGGCATGCAAAGCGGGCAAGGACGTTTACATCGAGAAGCCGTTGTCGATGACGATCGTGGAAGGCCGGGCGATGGTCGAAGCGGCCAGACGGTTTGATCGCGTTGTGCAGGTGGGCACGCATCGCCGCTCATCGCGGATGTATGCAGGGCTTGCCGAGATGGTCCGTTCGGGGGCGATCGGCAAGGTAACCGTGGCGCGTGCCTGTTTCTGCAGTAACATGGTGCCGGCGGGCATTGGCCATTCCCCGCCATCGGCGCCGCCGGAGGGGCTCGATTGGGACCTGTGGCTGGGGCCTCGGCCGATGCGAGAGTTCCAGGCGACGATCATGCCGTACAAGTTTCGCTGGTGGAGTCATTACTCGTCACAGATCGCCAACTGGGGGGTGCATTATTTCGACGCGATTCGCTGGCTGACCGGTGAGCTGGCGCCCGAGTCGGTCTCGGCTCACGGCGGGCGGTTCGCCGTGGAAGACGATCGAACGGTTCCGGACACGGCGGAGGTGATTTTTGAGCACTCGTCACGGATGCTCACTCTTTTCAGTCATCATGAGGCCAACGGTCAGCCGATGCTGGGCCGCCGTGCCGAAATTGAGCTGCAGGGAACGATCGGCACGCTGTATGTCGCGGGTGACCGGTACGAGATCGTGCCGGAGCGCGGGGGTGCGTTTCAGGACCCGGCGCCGAAGCGGAGAGAAGCAATCGTCAAAGCGAGCGACGGCGACCTCGATCGGCAGGCCGCCCGGGATTTTCTGGACTGCGTGAAGAGCCGCAAACGTCCCAATGCGGATATTGAAGAAGGGCATCGCTCGACGACGTTCGCCCATCTGGCGAATATCGCACTGGCTGCGCGGCAGCGCCTGGAGTGGGACGCGCAGGCGGAGCGGTTCACGAACAGCGAGCAGGCGAATCAACTGTTGCACTACGAGTATCGCAAGCCTTGGAGCCTGGCGTAAGCCGGAGGCTAGGCCATGCATCTGGTCGGAATTCCGGTGTTCCTGGCAGGCCTGGGACTCGCCGTTTTCGATGGGGGCACGACGCTCAAAGAGCAGCTCAGTCGCGAAGGTGCGGCCGAGCTGGCCCGGGCGGCCATGTCGAATGGTGACGCGCGCCGAGGCGCGATCGTCTTTTATCAGCCACAACTCTTGTGCGCGACGTGTCACCGCGAGGGAGAGACCGGGCAAGGGCTGGGTCCGGACCTTGCGGCCGTGGGCAAGACCGCAGCGGGCGCCCTCGTTGTGGAGGCGATTCTGGAGCCCTCGAAGACGATCCGAAAAGGGTACGAGACCGTGACAGTCGTGACGAAGGAAGGGAGGACGCTGAGTGGTCAACTCGTGGAGGATCGCCCGGAGGCGGTCGTGCTGCGGGAGTCTGCACCGCAAGGCAAGTCGATCACGATTGCGCGGGGCGATATTGATGAGCGGCGCGACACCGGCCCGTCGCTCATGCCTGAGGGCCTGGTGAATCAGCTTGGCTCGCGGCAGCAGTTCCTGGACCTAGTTCGCTATTTGATGGAGATCGCCGATCGTGGGCCGGCCCGCGCGCGGGAACTGCGGCCGGAGTCTGCGACGGTCGGGTTGGCACCGTTGCCTGAGTACGAGGCCGACCTGGACCATTCCGGAATCATCGCGGGGCTGGGCGCGGTGAGCTTCGGGCGTGGCCGTCGGATCTACGAGCGGGTGTGCGCGAACTGTCACGGCACCAAGGATCGGCCCGGCTCGTTACCCTCGTCGCTGCGGTTCGCGTCGGGGGTGTTCAAGAACGGGTCTGATCCGTATCGGATGTATCAAACGCTCACGCTGGGCTTCGGCCAGATGCCGCCCCAGACCTGGATGGTGCCGGTGCAGAAGTATGATGTCATTCACTACATCCGCGAAGAGTACTTGAAGACCGCGAATCCCACGCAGTATGGGCGGATTGATCCTCGCTACCTGGGCCAGTTGCCGAAGGGAAGAACGCGGGGCCCGGCGCCGTTGGCCATCGATCCGTGGATCGCGATGGATTACGGCCCGAGCTTGATGGCCACGGTGGAAGCCGGTGATGACGGGTCAAACATCGCATACAAGGGAATCGCGGTAAGGCTCGATCCGGGGCCTGGCGGCGTTTCGCGCGGGCGGGCGTGGTCGCTATTCGAGCACGACACATTGCGGCTGGCCGCCTCGTGGACGGGCGAGGGATTCATTGACTGGGAAGGCATCAACTTCAACGGCAAGCACCAGGTACACCCTCGGGTCGTGGGTCTGGTCCGGGTTGCGAATCCGTCAGGCCCAGGCTGGGGCGACCCGGAGACCGGCAGCTTCGATGACCCTAGACCGAGGGGCCGGGATGGCCGACCGTATGGCCCGCTGCCGCGGCGCTGGGGTCAGTATCGTGGGTTATATCACAATGGCGGCAAGGCGATCTTGTCTTACACAGTCGGCACCACGGCAGTGCTCGAAACTCCGGGGCTCGAAGGCTTCGGAGCGACGCCGGTTTTCACCCGGTCGTTCGAGATCGGCCCGCGCGAGCGTGATCTGGTGCTGCAGGTCGCCCAGCTTCCGGGTGCGCGAGCACTGCTGCGCAGGGTGAAGAACGAGGATATGGGCGAGGTCGTGTTGTTCGGCTCCGATGACGGCGCCGGCGCCAGTGCGGCGGCAGCGGCGCTCTTCGACAGCCGCACGCGTGTGGAGGTTGCGCGACCGGAAGACTTCGAGATGTTCCGCCGTGACTATTCGATCAGCGCCCGGATCAAGACCAGGCGTGGGGGAACGCTCCTCGCCAAGACGGAGCCCGGCAGGGTGTGGGTGCCCGATGGGAAGGCATGGTTTGTCCGAGAAGGCAGGCTAGTTTTCGATGTGGGGTGGGTGGGGGCAGTCTCATCGCAAGGGCGCGTCGATGATGACCGCTGGCATGACGTGGCGATCACGTTTGAGCACGCGGACAGCCGGGTTCGCTTGTTTGTCGACGGCCGGCTTGACGGTGAGGGCCGACTCAAATCCGCCCGACATCGGCAAGGGCACGTCGTCCACCTCGGATTTGGCGCTGCCGATTTCCCGGAGCCGCAGTCGTACTTCAACGGCCGAATCGCGCGAATGAGCTTCTACGACCGAAAGATCAGCCAGAGCGAGATCGCTGCGCCCGGACCGGCGAGCCTCGTCGCCTCGTGGCCTCTCGAGTCCGTGCAAAACGGAACCGTCCCAGACACATCCGGACGCGGGCATGTCGGTTCGATCCGGCGAGAAAACGTGCCGTCCCGGGACACCCGGGTCGTCGCGGCCGGCCTGTCCAGCCGTTCGGGCGGATTCAAATGGAGCACCTCCGGGCATGGGAATCTTCGCCTGACTGTTCCGAAAGGTGACGAGACCATTCGTTTCACGCTCTGGATATGCGGAGCCTCCAAGGAAGAGGATGCGCTCGCGGCGGCCGATACGATCAAACGCGGCCAGCCAGCGCCCTTGCTTTCCGCGCTCGTGCGCGGAGGCGCGCCGATGTGGGGAACCGCTCTCGCCACGCGAGCCAAGGCCGGTCGCGATGACGGCCCGTTCGCGGTTGACGTGCTGACCCAGCCACAGGGCAATCCGTGGCTTTGTCAGATACGCTCGACGGGCCTCGATTTCCTGCCGGGCGGCAACAAGGCTGTGCTCTGCACGTGGGACGGTGACGTCTGGGAAGTTCAAGGAATCGAAGACCGGTCCGGGAATCTCTCGTGGCGAAGGATTGCGTCGGGGCTGTTCCAACCGCTTGGGATCAAGGTGGTGCGAGGACAGATCTACGTCGCTTGCCGCGATCAAATTGTGATTCTGCGCGATTTTAACGGTGACGGTGAGACCGACTTTTATGAAAACTTCAACAGCGATCATCAAGTCACGGAGCATTTCCACGAATTTGCGATGGGCTTGCAGACTGACACGGCGGGGAACTTCTATTACGCGAAAGCCGCCCGCCACGGTCTTCCCGCCCTGGTCCCGCAGCACGGCACGCTGCTCAAAGTCAGTCGCGATGGCAGCCGGACCGACATACTCGCGACCGGCTTTCGCGCGCCGAACGGCGTATGCGTGAATCCAGACGGTACGTTCTTTGTAACGGACCAGGAAGGCTTCTGGCTGCCCAAGAACCGGATCAACTGGGTGAAACCGGGAAGCTTCCACGGCAATATGTGGGGATATCATGGTGTGACTGACTCGTCTGACTCGGCGATGGAGCCGCCTTTATGCTGGATCACCAACAGCTTTGACCGCTCGCCGGGAGAGATCGTCCGGGTCGAAGGCAAGGGTTGGGGTGCGCTCGAGGGGAGCCTGCTCAACCTTTCTTACGGCTACGGCAAGATCTTCGTTGTGCTGGGCGAGCGCGTGGGCGAGAAGATGCAGGGCGGAATGGCCACACTGCCGATTCCGCAGTTTCCGACCGGCATCATGCGAGGACGGTTCTATCCGCGCGACCATCAGTTTTATACCTGTGGTATGTACGCCTGGGCCGGTAATCAAACGCAACCCGGGGGATTTTACCGAGTGCGCTACACTGGCAAGCCGCTTGTGGTGCCCGTCGGCCTGACGGCGCGACGCGACGGGGTGGCGATCACGTTCAGCGGTGCGCTCGATCGCTCATCGGCGACGGACTCGAGCAGCTATTCGGTGCGGGTCTGGGGGCTGAAACGATCAGTGAATTACGGTTCGGAGCACATTGACGAGCGCTCGCTTTTGATCCGTGCAGCCAACCTATCAGCCGATGGACGAACTGTGGAGCTTGGGATTGCAGACCTGGCACCAACGTGGTGCATGGCGATCAAGTATGCAATCAGGGGTGCTACGGGCTTGCAAGTCATCGGCGAGATTGACAACACGATCCACCGGTTGGGTGATGCCGCGGTGGCTGACTTCGATCAGAACGCGAGTCCCCACGCAAGATGATCAAGCTATCGTCACGGGACATGCTCCCAACCTTCGACACCGAGGAGCGGTTCGCGGCACGTGCCGTTCTCGCAGACGTAGGTCGTCGTCCGCCCTTCACGGAGCGGCCGATCAGCGAGGCTCGAGACTATGCCCGCGAGGAGCGCGGCTTGTTCGGGTGTCGAGACGGCCACGACCTTGCGCGGGCGGAACTTGATGGCAATCGTGTCGAGGACGGCGCGTGTCACAGCGGGGTCAGGGCCAGCGATCACGGCGAACTCGGTTACTGTGCCGAGCAGGAAATCGAGTGCGATCAGGCTCTGTCCACACGCAGCGGGCTCGCGCTCGAGTACGGAGGCGATGGCTTCGAGCGCCTGTTTGCCCGAGGCGGTCAAGTCGGCTCGGCCGGTCAGGGCGCCGAGTCGCAGAAGCGCGGTCGCTGCCAAACCGCTGCCGGAGGGAGTTGCGTTGTCGTGGATGTCTTTCTGGCGAGCGATCAGCGCCTCGTGCCGGCGGCCGGTGAAGAAGAACCCCCCCTGCTCCGGATCGCCGAATTCGTCGATCATGATCGCCGAGAGCGCCAGGGCAGATTCGACCCAGCGCGGTTCGCCGGTCGACTCGTACAGACGGGTCAGACCGTCGATGAAGCTCGCGTAGTCGTCGAGATAGGCATCGAGCTTGGCTTGACCGTCCTTGAACGTGTGGAGCAAGCGGCCGTCGCTTTGCCTCATTCGGTCCAGTATGAAGGCGGCGGCACGCCCGGCGGCTTCGAGGTAGGGTTCATGAGAGAGGACGCGGCCTCCTTCTGCCAGAGCGGCAATCATCATGCCGTTCCAGGAAACGAGAACCTTGGTGTCCATAGCCGGCGGCACGCGTTTCTCGCGCACGGCCAGAAGGAGAGCGCGGGAAGACGCGAGCTCGGCTTCGAGGTCGCCAGGATCGCGGCCCAGCAGTTTGGCCGCCTGTTCGACGGGCTTGGGCAGGTTGAGGATGTTGTGATCCTCCCAGTTGCCTTCCTCGGTGATGTCGTAGATGTAACAGAAAGTCCTGGCGCGTTCGGAACCCAGGACGTCGGTGACTTCGGCCTGGGACCAGACGTAGAATTTGCCTTCAACTCCTTCGCTGTCGGCATCCTCGGTCGAATGGAATGCGCCATCGGAGCCGGTCATCCGGCCGAGCACGTAGTTCATCGTTTCGCGGGCGACCTGGCGGAACGACGGATCACCGGTCGCCTGCAAGGCTTCGAGGTAGGTCGAGCTCAAAAGGGCGTTATCGTAGAGCATTTTTTCGAAGTGGGGCACAAGCCACCGTTCGTCCGTGGAATAGCGTGCGAAGCCGCCGCCCAAGTGATCGTAGATTCCTCCCCGCGCCATTTTCTGGAGCGTGTGACGCACGGCGTGCAGGGCCTGGGCGTCGCCGGTTCGCAGGTAATGGCGCAGCAAAACGCGAAGATCCATGGGATGCGGAAACTTCGGGGCCCGGCCGAAGCCGCCGTGTATCGCGTCGAAGTTTCGCATCAGGGTTCGCCCCGCCTGGTCGAGCAGCGTCCAGTCGAGCGGACCGGTTGCCTTGCTGATCGAAGCGAACGCCGCGCAGTTGCTCGGTCATCACGTGCGCGGATTCGGCGATTTCTTCGTGCCGTTCTTCCCAGGCGCGGTGGACGCTCAGCAGCACGCGCGGGAAGCCGGCCATGCCGCGCGAGTCGGTGGGCGGAAAGTAAGTCCCACCGAAGAACGGCTTGCACTGGGGCGTCAAGAAAACCGACATGGGCCAGCCGCCGTGTCCGGTCATGGCCATGACGGCGGACATGTAGATCTGGTCGAGGTCGGGTCGCTCTTCGCGGTCGACCTTGATGTTGACGAAGTGCTTGTTCATGAGGGCGGCGATCTCGAGGTTCTCGAAGCTCTCGTGCTCCATCACATGGCACCAGTGACATGCTGAGTAACCGATCGACAAGAATATCGGCTTGCTTTCCGATCGAGCCTTTTCGAGAGCTTCAGGACCCCAGGGATACCAATCGACGGGATTGGTCGCATGCTGGAGCAGATACGGGCTGGTCTCGCGGGCGAGGCGATTCATTGCGGGACTTGCAGCGGACGCCGAGCTCTGGGGAGGTGAATTCACAGATCGACTTTCCTGGCCAAAAGAGGCGCGAAAGATGTGACGAGCACGATGTTTGTAAGTCGGAGAACGACGCTGGAACCGCCCGTTCAGCGGGTAGAGCCCACGCCGGCCTTGCCGAAGAGGGCTTGCCGCATGCCGGGCTCCGGGCGTCCGGCGTTTTCGTTCCAGTAGCGGAACCCGGCCTTCCAATCCCAGATGGCCCAACCGATCCCAGCTCCCTCGGCAGCCTCACGGAATGCTTGGTAGTAATGAGCACGAGACGCACCGTCGGCCGTGGTGAAGCAGCCGAACTCGCCGACATGAACCGGACGTCCATAGTAGTCCGACCATTCCCGGGCTTGATCGATGGAAAGAGCAAAAGCCCGACGGCTGCTGGGATTGGTCGCCTTCGGCTCGTTGTTATAGTCCTTCAACCAATTGATCACCGACGGGCTCAGCTTGAGCGAAGGAGCGGGCACCAGGGGATGCAGAGGCGGTCCGGGAAAGAGGATGCCCGTGAGTTTTGTGTCGGGGCCAGACCAGGTCGCACCTTGGTGGGTGAAGTAGAATGGTTCATAGCTATGGACGCTCACGATCAGGTTTTCGTCATCGTCGCTCAGCCGCAGGTTGGGCAACTCGCCGATACTGTTCCATCGGCCGGGCCCGAGGAAGATTGTTCGAGAAGGGTTTGTCCTGCGGATGATCTTGATCGTGTTCGCGAAGATGGGATTTATCACCTCTGTGGTCGCAGCGTCCTTGGGCTCATTCAAGAGCTCGAAGGAGAGCGACTCGGGCGACCTGGCGTAGTGGGCCGCGAGCTGCGACCAGATCGATTTCGAACTTTGCGGTCAGGGCCTTGGGGTCGCTCGTGAAGTCGTCGAAGTGATGGATGTTGATCAAGACGCCGAGCTTCTCGCGCAGGCCGGCGTCGACGAGCTCATCAACACGCGCAAAGAACTCGGGTTTGATTCGGAAATCGGGCGCGGGGCCCGTGTAATGATGCCAGGCGATGGGGATACGAACATGGTCGAATCCCTCGTTCTTGATCAGGCGAAGATCCGAGGCGCTATAGTGCCCCCCCCAATCCTGGCCCGGCGGCGCTTCGAGGCTATTGGCAAGGTTAGCTCCGCGGAGAAATCGCTTGGCTGCCCGGTGCGCCGGCGACGATCGCCCTTCGATCCGCCGCATCTCGCGGAAATCGGCCGGCTTCGCTGCCCGGCCAAAAAGGCTGATGGTTACCGGGCGCCCTCCCGCGACCTGAAAGCGGGTGAAGAGCGTCTGGTTGTGCCAGCTTCGCGCATAGTGCGATCCCGCAACGGCGGGAGCATCGTTTGTTTGGCGAACGATGATGCCGCCGCCGCTCTGCCACGCGACCGACTGATCACCTATTCGCGCCTCGAATCCACCGCCGGTGAGCGTCGCGCCCTCTGCTCTGATTTCGTCCCAAAGAACTTCCTCCCGGTAGACAACGCCCCTGGAGGCCTCCTCCCACGGGCCCATCAAAGTCAAGGTGACGGTGCCCGAATGAGTGGGTGTGAACTCAATTGCCAGGGATCGCCAGCCGACGTAGGTCACCGCAAAGCCAATCGTGTAGCCCCGCGGCTTTTCCGCTTCGGGAAGCCAGTTCATCCGCGCGATCGTCCCGTTTCCCGCGACCACGCGACCATTTTCAAGCGAACCGGTGGCGGCATCGCCCGTCAGGTCGAAGCGCGCGGTCGCGGCCATCCTGGGCGGTCCATCGTCCGCCTGAGCCGCAGTCGGGACCAGCACGCATACCAGCGCGAGCGAGGCTTTGATTGTCGCACGTCGAGTATCCATGATTGAACCGCTTTTGAATCGATGGTTTGCCGCTCGCCGGCGGCGAGCGATGACCTCAGTTTCACAGCACACAGCCCCAGACGCAAGAGTAGAGGCCAAGCCGATGATGAAGTGAGGCACTGCTGCTATAATCGAGACGGCGGCGATGATGAAAATCTGGGGCTCGTCGACGGCAGTAAAGGCCGCGTGGGCGAGCATCTGTCCAGCGATTTATAGAAAGGGATAAAGAGACATGGCTCTGAGGACTAATCGCCGGCGATTTGTCGGACGGACGGCGCAGACGTTGGGAATTCTTGCGTTCATGGGTCGCAGCCCCGCGCGGTCTCAGACCGCGTCTGATGGGACCAAGACCGCGCCGCGTCCTGCTAAAGCCACCGAACTGATCGAGCGCGGCATTGCCTTTCTCCGGCCGCGGCAGGACGCCAAGGGTGGGTGGTCGACCCAGCGCGAACCCGGCGTTACTGCTCTTGTCGTCACGGCACTCGTCCGCTCGGGGGAAGTCGCGCCGAGCGACCCAGCCGTAACCAAGGCGCTGGCTTATCTCGAGGGATTCATCGGGCCCAATGGTGGATTGTCGGAGGCACCTCACGCAAATTACTCGACCTCGATCGCTCTTGTTGCTTTCCAGCAAGCCAACGTGAACGGCCGGTATGACCGCATCATCAAGGCTGGCCAGAAATTCTTGACGACGATGCAGTGGGATGAGAGCGAGAACAAGTCGCGCGATAATGCATTTTACGGGGGCGCTGGCTACGGCGGGTCGAACAGCCGGCCTGACCTATCGAACACCGCGTTCTTCATTGAATCACTTCGCGATACCGGGCTGCCCGCAGACGATCCCAGCTTGAAGAAAGCACTGATCTTCGTGTCCCGCTGCCAGAACTTGAAGAGCGAGTTCAACGATCAGGAGTGGGCCGGCAAGGTCAACGACGGAGGGTTCATCTATACGGCCGCCAACGGCGGCCAGACCATGGCGGGCAAAGAGGCTGATGGCGGGCTGAGGTCTTATGCCAGCATGACCTATGCGGGTCTCAAGAGCATGATCTACGCTGGTCTCGGCCACGACGACCCGCGCGTGAAGGCCGCCCTTAATTACATCAAACACCATTACACGCTGGACGAGAACCCCGGGCTCGGTCAGCAAGGTCTTTATTACTTCTACCACACCTTCGCCAAAACGATGTTTGTGCTGGGTGAACCGACCTTGATCGACTCTGCCGGCAACAGCCATGATTGGCGCGCCGAGCTTGTCGAGGCCCTGGCAAAGCGGCAACAACGCGAAGGCGGGTGGGTCAACCCAGCGGACCGATTCATGGAAGGAGACCCGAATCTGGTGACGGCATACGCACTCTTGGCTTTGGCCTACACGCGAGCAAAGACCAAGTGAAGTAGGACGTGCCAGAACAGCGCGTCCACCGAGCACCGCAGCGATAGTGAAAGCTACTCGCTCAACTCCCTCTGAATGCGAAACTTCATCTGGCCGAGTTCGTCGCCCACGTACTCGCTGTGGGGCCAAGGCCAGTTCACGGGGTCGCCACTGAAGCGTGGAATGAGATGCCAGTGACAGTGGTCGATCGTTTGCCCCGCGGCGTGCCCGTTGTTCACGATAACATTAAGACCTTGCGCACCGGTGGCAGCAACGACCGCCCGAGCGAGTCGCGGCAGGAGAGCGCACACTGCGCCGGCAAGTGAGTCGGGAAGGTCTGCCAGCCTGGCATAATGTGCCTTCGGTACGAGCAGAGTGTGGCCCTGAATGACCGGGTTGATGTCGAGAAATGCGACTGATTCATCTGTCTCGATCACGCGGGCCGACGAAATCTCACCGCGGACGATCTTGCAAAAGATGCAATCAGAGTCGTGTGCTATCACGAGTGCGCGTTCCAACATTTCGGTAGCGAACGAAGCCGGTCACAGATGCCAGCGCTGACAGCTCGCAAGCTCATTTCACGGCAGCTTGCCACAAGTTTTCGAGAGGACGGTCCTGACGCGAGAATCGCACCCAGGCGAGCCGCGTCAGTTCGCGACGACGGCGGGCTTGGTCGGTGCCTTGATGGTTTCGTCTGCACCCAGGAGAGTGATAACGGCCATCGGAGCCGCGTCTCCCTGGCGAACTTTGGCGAGTTTGTAGATGCGAGTGTACCCCCCGGATCGTTCCTTGTAACGAGGACCAATCTCGTGGAATAACATGTATGCCACTTTCTTGCTCGTCAGTACGGCCGAACACCGGCGGAAATGATCGAGATTCCAGCCGTCTTTAGCCAGAGTGATGAGTTTCTCGGTAAATGGCTGGACTTCCTTGGCTTTCGCCAGCGTCGTCCGAATCTTACCGTGTTCGATCAAAGCGGTGGCGAGGTTGCGCAAGAGCATCCGGCGATGAGATGGTGACCGTTTGAATTTACGGCCGGCTTTCTGGTGACGCATTTGAGACGACGGTCCGTGGTTAGTCGTGAGTGAAGGCGGCTGAAAGAGTCGTGTCGCCGGCATCCAAAAAGCGACTTCTGTTCGTGGAATGCCTTCTGGCTCAGCCGCCAGCCTTCGCAGGGACGTTCATTCCGAGATCCAAACCGATTTCGTGCAACTTGGCGCGGACTTCCTTGAGGGTTGTCTCGCCGAAGTTCCTGACGTTCAAAAGCTGGTCTTCATTCCGTGTCACCAGATGGCGAACGGTAGTGATTCCCTCGCTTTCAAGGCAATTGGTCGCGCGGACAGAAAGTTCGAGCTCGGCCAAGCTCATGTCGAGTTTCCGCTCGAGCTCGGCATCCACCGGCATGTGCTGTGACCCGTCGCCGGAGAGGGCCTCCGACGGCAAACCGGGTCCGGGCTCATTGTACTGGACGAACGGGTTCAAGTGCTTTCGGAGGATCTTCGCAGCCTCGACCAGCGCCATTTCGGGGCCGAGAACGCCCGTCGTCCAGATTCGAAGAATCAGCTTATCATAATTTGTCCTCTGGCCGACACGCGTGTTCTCGACGTGGTATTCAACGCGATGAACAGGGCTGAAACTCGCGTCGATCGGAATGACCCCGATCTCGACATCTTCCGTGTGCCCCTCAGCCGCCGTGCGATAGCCGCGGCCGTTCTCGACTGTCATTTCCAGGTGGAACGGCACGTCCGCGGTGAGCGAGCACAGGATATGGTCGGGATTGATGATCTCAACTGACTCATCGTGAAGAATGTCAGCAGCCGTCACCACCCCCTGCCGATCGCGGTCGATCCGGATCGTCCGCACCGATTCGGAGTGGTTCTTCACGACGAGCAGCTTGACGTTGAGCACCAGGTCGGTGATGTCGTCGACCATGCCGGGAATCGAAGAAAACTCGTGATGTACGCCGTGAATCTTGATTTTCGTAATCGCGCTGCCTTCCAGGCTCGACAGCAGGATCCGGCGCAGGCTGTTGCCGACTGTGTGGCCGAAGCCACGCTCGAAGGGCTCCACGTGGAACTCGCCGAATGTATCGGTCAACGTCTCGCGGTTGCAGATCACCCGGCTGGGCAGTTCGAGGCCACGCCAACGGATACGCATCAAAAGTCTCCCCCATCCAGAACTCGCGGAACCTTCCCTCGTCAGCGGCTCAACAACTCGATGATCAACTGGGGCGTCACCGGCAGCCCTACATCTTGCGCAACCGGCATGCGGCTGATGCGCCCCTCCGGCGGGTCGGTGCTAATCCGGTCTATCCAGTCAGGGATTGGGGGCCCGCCTCCACTCGCGACGTTTTCCGCCACGATTTTGCGGGAATGCTCTCGATTCTTCACCTGGATCTCGTCTCCAGGGCGAACAAGGTAGCTGGGAATGTCGAGCTTCCGTCCGTTGACCATGATGTGTCCGTGTGTGATGAGCTGCCGCGATTGCGGGCGGCTCACCGCAAAACCGAGCCGAGTGACCACATTGTCCAGCCGCCGCTCCAGGAGCGACATGAGCGCGTCACCGGTATTTCCCGGCCGCCGCGTGGCTTCTTCGTAGTATTTCCGGAACTGACGTTCGAAGATCCCGTAATAACGCTTCACTTTTTGCTTTTCGCGCAGGCGGATGGCATACTCGCTCGCCTTGCTGCGACGAAACTGATGCATGCCCGGCACCCCTTCTCGACGGTCCACGGCACACTTCGGTGTGTCGCACCGCGACCCTTTCAAGAAGAGCTTGGCGCCTTCGCGGCGACACAATCGACAAACCGGCCCGATATTACGTCCCATGGCGAATTAAGAACCCTTGATCGTGTGGAACCTTGAGGATCACTCGTAATCGCTCGATCCGAAAAACCCGTCGTCGCCTCGCCGAACCAAATTGGTCCGCTACACCCGACGCTTCTTGGGAGGACGGCAGCCGTTGTGCGGCAATGGTGTAACGTCCTCGATGGCCTTGATCAACAATCCGGACGACTGGATCGCCGTGATCGCGCTCTCGCGACCGGACCCCGGTCCCTTGACCTTGACCTCGACCTCCTTGACACCGTACTTCGTCGCCGCCGCCGCCGCCGTCTCCGCCGCCCGTTGTGCGGCAAACGGTGTGCTCTTCCGACTTCCCTTGAATCCAACCGTTCCAGACGACGCCCAGCACAACGCATCGCCGTTGGGGTCGGTTATCGTGACTGTCGTATTGTTGAAGGTCGCCTTGATGTGCACGACCGCACGGCTCACGTTCCGCCGCGTCTTCCGCTTCTTCGCCTTGGCCACTTTTCCTTCGCTCCTCGGTTATCCGGTGCCGCTCAGTTCAATGATGACATTCCTGGCGAGCCTTCTCGAATAGGCCAGTCCATTGCAACGAGCCGACCGCCAAGCTCTCCAATCCTCGCCTCGACCAGAGGAGCCCTGCCGATCCAGTCGCGCCGTTCCCGCCAGAACCGCGATGACAGTTGGCAAAAGTCCGTAATTCCTTTGATGCACCACCGCACCGACCCGATACGCGATGAGCACCAACTGCCTTAACGCAGTTCCTTGACACCCTTCTTGCCCGCAACGGTCTTCCGCGGACCCTTCCGGGTTCGGGCGTTGGTACGCGTGCGCTGACCTCGGACCGGCAAACCCTTGCGGTGCCGAAGACCCCGATAACAGCCGATGTCACGCAGCCGCGTAATGCACTGCTGAATCTTCCGGCGAAGCTGACCCTCGACCGTGAAGTCGTTGTCCAAGAGCGACGCCAGCTTCGCTAGCTCATCCTCGGTGAGGTCGCGCGCCTTCTTGTCCGGGTCAATACCCGTGCGCTGGCACAAGACCCCGGCCAGATATGGGCCGATTCCAAAGATGTACTGCAACGAATAAAACGTGTGCTTGTCGTTGGGGATGTCGACGCCGAGAATACGAGGCATCCGTACGATCTCCGAAGGTTCATTTCCGCTCGGCTCGCAAGTGGCCGGGGCTGGCGAGCCGGCATCGGCCGGTTAGCCCTGCCGCTGCTTGTGGCGGGGGTTAGTGCAGATCACGTACACCTTGCCCGCGCGGCGCACGATCTTGCAGTTCTCACAGATACGCTTCACGCTCGATCGAACTTTCATATTGTCTTCAACCACATCGAATGGCCAACGTCGTGGCCATCTCGATCTCCAGAACAACACCGCTGAGCATAAGGCCGAATTTAGTAACTATACTCACGCCGGCGCCAATCCGCAAGAGTGGAGCCCGCCAGATCGTGGTTGTGATTATGCGTACATCAGACGCGCATGCCGTTTTCTTGCCTCGCTTTCCTTCGGTCGCCGTCAATCTTCCAGATAGGTCAGCACGCGAGGCCCTTCTGGAGTCATGGCGACCGTGTGCTCGAAGTGCGCGGCCACTCGGCGATCCTTGGTCTCCACCGTCCAACCGTCCGATAAAGTTCGAACCTCCTTCGTGCCCAGCGCAACCATCGGCTCGATCGCCAGCACGATACCCGGCTCGAGTTTGATGTCGTGTTGCCGTAACGCGGTACTCGCAAAATTCGGGACCTGCGGGTCCTCGTGCATCGTCTGCCCGATACCATGACCGACAAACTTCTCGATCACGTACATTCCCTGGCTCTTCACGTAGCGTTCCATGAGACTAGCCACCTCCAGCCACGTGTTGCAGCGGGCCATGGCTCGAATTGCCAGGTTCAACGTCTCGTTCGTCACGTCCAGAAGTTTCTGCACTTCCGGTCGTACCGGCCCGATCGCCAGCGTGACCGCGGCATCGCCGCACCAGCCGTTGATCCGGCATCCGGTGTCAATTGAAACGACGTCGCCCTCCCGCAGCGGACGGCGATTCGGGATGCCATGCACCACCTGTTCGTTCACGCTGGCGCAGATCACGGCCGGGAACGGAGGCTTTCCCTTGGTTGAGCAGGGATAACCCAGGAACAGCGGAGTTGCTTGATGTTCGCGAAAGATCGCCGCGACCGCTTCATCCATCGCCGCGGTGCACGCCCCCGGAACGGCCATCCGCCGTACCTCTTCAAGCGCCTTGGCGACGACCCGCCCGGCCTCCCGCATCATGTCGATCTCGCGCGGGCTCTTGAGCTTGATAACCGGGGGTGAATCGCCGCGCCTGCCGCCCGCGCCACCCGGTTTCGGCCGCCTCAGGCCCGACAAGATTGATGGCAGCGATGGCCGGCCGACCATGCTTCGGTGGGATGACACTTCGGGGGTCCTCTTTATTCCAGATGATGTCTCGCCCACTGGCTTCGACTTCCCTATCAATATACGCCATCGGCGCTGGAAGTGCGCACTCCCTGCTTCACGATTCACTTCCGGGTCACCAGCCCTGAGTAACTTCGCACAACCAGATGGCCGTCGATCTTCTGCACAAGATCAAGACAGACGCTGATGACAATCAGCAGCCCCGTCCCGCCTAGAAATGACGCGACTGTCCAGTCGACCTGAAGTGCCGATTGCACGAGCGACGGAATCACCGCGACCAGCGCCAGGAAGGCCGCTCCAACATAGGTGATTCGCAACATCACTTTTTCGAGATAATCGGCCGTTCGCCGGCCGGGCCGGTAACCCGGAATGAAGCTGCCCAGATCCTTGAGGTTCTCGGCCATGTCCTTGGGGTTAAACGTGATCGCTGTCCAGAAATAACAGAAGAAATAGATCAAGATCACGTAGCAGACAGTGTAGATATAGCTCTGGCGCTGAAACGCGTACGAGAGATCGCGGAAAACCCCGGCGAACACCGATCCGATCGTCCACTGCTCGGACTGCAGATTACTGGTGGCCCGCTCCAGACTGGTGAAAACGAACGATGGGAAAATCAAGAGGCTGGAAGCAAAAATGATCGGCATCACGCCCGCCTGATTCACCTTCAGCGGCAGAAACTGCTTGGTGCCGCCATACACCCTGCGGCCACGGACGTGCTTGGCCGATTGCGTCGGAATGCGCCGCTGGCTCTCCGTGATCGCAATCACACCCACGACCACGGCTATAAAGAGCCCGATTAACATCAAAATCGTCGTGATCCCGTATTTGCCCGGCTCGGCGTTGAGCTTCGACGTGGAGTTGTACCAGAGGCCATTCGGCCCGGTAATCGCAACCGGCAGTCGGGCCAGGATGCCCGCCATGATCAGCAGGCTGATCCCGTTGCCGATCCCGTATTCGTCAATCTGCTCACCGATCCACATCAGGAAAATCGTGCCCGCCGTCATGATGCAGACACACACGAACCCGTTCCAGAACGTGTGGTATCGCTGCAGCACCACATTCATCTGCGGACTCATCATGTACTGTACCCAGAAGGCGCTCTGAACCGCACAGAGAACCACAGTCGCGTAGCGGGTGTATTCGTTGATGCGCTTCCGTCCGCTTTCGCCCTCCTTCATCATCGCTTCGAGCGATGGAACAACGCTGGCGAGAAGCTGAAAGATGATCGAAGCCGAAATGTACGGCATGATTCCCAGGCCGAAGATCGTGCTCATCCCGATCGAGGTGCCGCCGAACATCGCGACAGTACCGAAAAGTTTGCCGGCCGTGTGACCACTCTGCTGGTCCTCCCAGTTCTTCAACTGCGCCTGATTGACGATCGGCAGCGGCACGTAGAAGCCGATCCGGTAGATCGCCAGCAGCAGGCACGTGAAGAGGATCTTGCGCCTGAGCTCAGGTACCTTGAAAATGGTGATGAACTTATCCACGAGCGATCCCCTCCTCGAATTCAACCGCTTCCGGGTATCGTGGGCAAGCCCATTCGGGGCCTGGCTCGCCCAGGCTGCACCACCCACAAAGCCACGCTCGCTTAGAATAGGACGGCGGCTGCACGCCAATCGCTCCTTTACGGCTCAATCGCCCGAGGCTGCTCAATCGCCCGAGGCTGCTGCATTCTCCGATCGACCGGAGACTGCATGGGGACGATAGGGCACGATGACGCTTTTACCCCCGGCAGCGGCAATCTTCGAAGCGGCCGACGCGCTGAACTTGGTCGCGTGCACTTCCAGCGGCTTGGAAAGCGCGCCGGTCGCCAGGATCTTGATTCCATCGTGCTCCTGACCCTTGACCAGACCGCAGGCACGAAGTGTCTTTTCGTCCACGACCGAGCCGGCAGGGAACCGCTCTTCGAGAGCCGACAAATTCACGACCACGTAGCTCTTCTTGAACGCGCCGTTGAAGAACCCACGCTTGGGCACGCGCCGGGCCAGCGGCATCTGCCCCCCCTCGAAGATCGGGCTGATCTTGAACCCCTGCCGCGACGAATGCCCCTTGTGGCCCTTGCCGGACGTCTTGCCGTGCCCCGAGCCGACGCCACGGCCGATGCGCTTGCGCTTCTTACGCTTGTGGATACCTTTGTGTACGTCGTGAAGTTGCATCAGAGAGGCACTCCTCGCAAACGAGCAATTTCATCTTTGGTTCGAAGCTGAAGCAACGCGTCGAGCGCCGCTTTGACCAGGTTGAGCTTGTTATTCGAGCCGAAGCTCTTGGTCAAGATGTCCTTGACCCCGGCAGACTCGACCACGGCTCGTACCGCCCCACCTGCGATGACTCCCGTGCCCGGGCTTGCCGGCATGAGCAGCACCTTCGCGGCGCCGTATTTCCCGACCACCATGTGTGGAATCGTCGATCCCCTGAGGTTCACCCGGTGCATCTGCTTGTGGGCATCCTTGACCCCTTTCTCGACGGCAGGGGGCACCTCGTTGGCCTTGCCATAGCCCCAGCCGACCTGGCCGCGGCCGTTGCCGACCACGACCAATGCGTTGAAGCTGAACCGGCGGCCTCCCTTGACGACCGCCGCGCAGCGCCGGATCGACACCACACTCTCGTTCCACTCACCGCGGTCGCGGTCTCGATCGCGGTCACGGTCACGTCCCTCGTTCGCCACGGACGAACTCCCCAGACATTGGTCTTTTGAAGGAATCGAGTCTAGAACAAGAGCCCAGCCTCGCGGGCGGCCTGGGCCAGCGCCGCGACCCGCCCATGATACTTGTAGCTTCGGCGGTCGAAGCAAACCTTGTCAATACCGGCCTTTTTGGCTCTCTCGGCTACCGCCCGGCCGACGGCTGCGGCCGCCGCCTTGTTACCGCCGTACTTGAGCTGAGCACGTAACTCCGAGTCCAGACTGCTCGCCGAGACGAGAATCGCCCCCAGCTCGTCGTTCACCATCTGTGCGTAAATGTGCTTCGAGCTGCGAAATACCGCAAGGCGAGGCCGCTGCGGCCGTTCCGGAAAGCCGGTTCCGGACGCGCTGCTGACGCCGCTTCCGCCGAGTCTGAACCATACGCTGCTGATTGGCAATATTCACGACACCATCCTCGTCTCTTCGGTCAACATGCTTAAAAACCGGAAGGTTACTTCGAGCCAAAGGCCTTGCCGGCCTTGCGGCGAACAAACTCCCCTTCGTAGCGAATGCCCTTTCCCTTGTAGGGCTCGGGCGGGCGCACCTTGCGGACCACCGCCGCGAACTGCCCCACAGCCTGCTTGTCGGCCCCGCTGATCGTGACGTGCGTCGGATCCACCACTTGTACGTTCACTCCCGCCGGCGCCTCGAGCACAACCTGGTTTGCGTACCCGACCTGCAGGGCTATCGTATTCGCCTTCTTGAGCTGGGCCTGATATCCCACACCGACAATCTCGAGCTTCTTGGTATAACCCGTCGTCACTCCCTGCACCATGTTGGCAACCAGACTGCGAGTCAACCCATGCAGCGAACGATTGGTTCGCTCATCATCGTGTCGCTTGCAAAGAATCTGCCCGGCGGCCTGGTCGAAGGCAACTTCGATCTCGCTCCGGTGTGTGAAGCGGAGCTTGCCCTTCGGGCCTTCGACCTCGATCGTCTGATCGGCGATCGAGACCTTCACCGAAGGCGGCACCGGAACCGGCTTGCGTCCAATCCGCGACATCGTTCTATCTTCCTTCTATCCGATTGAATGTGAATCTCTTGTCTACTGCCAGACGGCCGCCTGACGGACGACCGGACGCGCCGCCGCCACCGGTCCTCGCGTCAATGAATCAAGGCGAGCACCTCACCGCCGACTTTCTCGGTCCGTGCCCGGCGATCGCTCAGGACGCCCCGCGGCGTGCTCAGAATCTGGATTCCCATTCCTCCCAGCACCGGCTTCAGCTCTTGATAGCCCATGTAAACTCGTCGCCCGGGCTTGCTCACCCGATCGATGCGGTTGATCAAACGCTCGCCGTTAGGGCCGTATTTCATTTGCAAACGCAGCGTCCTGCACGGAATCGTGTCGATTTCCTCATAATCCCAGATGTAGCCCTCGTCTTTCAGGACTTGCGCGATGCCGCGCCGCATGTTCGAAGCGGGCATCTCGAGCACGGTCCGTTCGATCCGGACTGCATTACGAATACGGGTGAGCATATCGGCGATCGGGTCGGTCATCATGGCGAAGGAGCCTTCTTGAACCGTTGCGGGTTACGCGGTTGGCCGCGACTGGAACCGGGAACCAAGCTTTTTCTGCGAGCCTGCGGCAGGCTTTTTTTCACCCGCCGCCACGGAGCGACATCGGCCGCTTCGAGCAAGCCGGCTCACCAGCTCGCCTTCTTGACACCCGGAATCAGGCCGCGGAGAGCCAGGTTCCGGAAGCAGATCCGGCAGACGCCGAATTTGCGGTAAAAGCCACGAGGTCGCCCGCACAAGCGACAGCGGTTGCGATGCTGAACCGCAAACTTGCGCGGGGTTTCCGATTTGATCTTCTGGGCCTTGGTGGACATAAGCTGCTCTTAACCCTCAAAAAAACGCTCGGTCTTGTTCCACCGGACTGTCGACTTCCCTTCGCTCCACGCCATCTCGAGCCACCACCCTCGCTCTCTCTTCCCGGGCTCGAACACTCCCCATTGGTCATTTCCCCTTGGCCACCGGCTGGCGGAACGGCAAACCAAACTGGTGCAACAGCTCGCGCGCCTGCTCGTCGTTCGGGGCTGTCGTCACGATCGTGATGTCCATTCCGTGCTGTGCTGCATCTTGTCGGCGTCGATCTCGGGAAAAACGACCTGCTCGGCAAGTCCCAGGCTGAAGTTGCCGTGCCCGTCGAAGCTGTTCGGGTTCACCCCGCGGAAGTCCCTGATTCGCGGCAGAGCGATCGAGATCAAGCGGTCCAGGAACTCGTACATCCGCCGGCCGCGCAAGGTCACCTTGCAGCCGATGTCGTTTCCCTCGCGGAGCCGGAATCCCGACACCGAAACCTTGGCCTTGGTGACCACCGGCTTCTGGCCGCTGATCTTGGACAGGCTGTCCACGGCCGACTCGAGCTGGGCCTTGTCCTGAGTCGCCTTGCCCACACCCATGTTGATGACGATCTTTGTCAGCTTCGGAATCGCCATCGGGTTCTGATGATTGAACTTGGCGGCAATCGCCTTGGCGATGTCGTTCCGGTACAGATCGAGCAAGCGAGCCATTCCCGTGATCCTTCGATTCAATTCAACTCAAGTCGGTTCGGATGTTTTCAAGCCTTTTTGGGGGCAGCGGTCCGGTTCTTGGCATGTGCCGCCTTGCGCGGGCCGATGTTGCCCAGGCTGGCCCCACAGGTCTTGCAGTAGCGCTGCTTCTGCCCCTCGTCGGTGAACCGGCGGCCGAACCGAACACCACGGTTGCACTTGGCGCAGTAGAGCTTCACGTTGGAGACGTCGATCGGCATCTCCTTGGAAAGCCGGCCCCCCTGCGGGTTCTTCTGGCTCGGCCTCAAGTGTTTGTAAACGCGGTTTATCCCCTCGACGACAATCTTGTTTCGCTCGGGAATCGCCCGCAGCACCTTGGCGATCCTCCGCTCGGACTTCGTCCCCTTGTCGTCGCCGGCGATCACTTCCACCTGGTCGTCTTTTCGTATGTTCATGGTCTGCTCGCGATTTCGCTCTCTTGTTCGGCTGGAACCTCGGCTCCCTCAGACGACCTCCGCCGCCAGACTGATGATCTTCATGAACTGCCGTTCTCGCAGCTCGCGGGCGATCGCGCCGAAGATGCGCGTGCCGCGCGGGTTCTTCTCGGCGTCGATCAGGACGACCGCGTTGCGATCGAACTTGACGTACGACCCGTCGGGGCGCCGCGTCTGGTTTCGCGTGCGGACGATCACGCACCGCACCACGTCGCCGGCCTTGACCTCTCCGCCGGAGCTCGCCTTCTTCACGCTGGCGATGATCGTGTCACCCAGTCCGGCAGCCCGGCGCTTGTATCGCGATGCGCTGCCGTCCAGGACCTTGATGCACATCACTTCCTTGGCGCCGGTATTGTCGGCTACGTCGAGCCGCGTCTGCATCTGAATCATAAGAATAACCTCTTTCAGGTCCGGGCGGCTTCGTCTTCGCCGGCCAAGGCCTGCTGGGCGCCGGCGCGGACGATTCGCACGATTCGCCAGCGCTTCAGCTTGGACAACGGGCGCGTTTCCATGATCTCGACCACGTCGCCCTTGTGCGACGTGTTGGCCTCGTCATGCGCGTGGCACACGGTGCGGCGGCGCATCAGCTTGCCGTACTTGGGGTGGGGCACCAGCCGCTCGACGATGACCCGCCTGGTCTTGGTCATCTTGTCGGACGCCACGATGCCGACTTCCCTCTTGCGGAGGCGTGCGGGCCGGAATCTTGTCGATCGCTTTGCTGGCTTCTGTCATCGGTTCATCTCACCCATCGGAATCCTCGTTTGTTCAATCTCGCGCAGCCGCAGGATCGTCTTGATGCGGGCGACCTCGCGCTTTGCCTTGACGATCTCGCTGGGCGCTTCGAGCCGCTCGGTTTCGCTTTGCAGCCGCAGCCGGAACAGGTTGCTCTGCACGTCCTTGAGCACCAGTTCAAGCTGCTCGGTCGGTCTGTTCGCGAAGCTCGGCCGGTTTGGACATCGTTCGTTCCTCCGCTAGATCGGCCGCCGGTGCACAAACCGGCAGTTTACAGGCATCTTCTGGGCGACGCGGGCAAACATCGTACGTGCCGCTTCTTCACCCAGACCGCTGACTTCGTACAAGATGGTCCCGGGCTTGACAACGGCCGCCCAGTATTCGATTTCGCCTTTGCCTTTCCCCATCCGCGTCTCGGCGGGAATGGCGGTCACGCTCTTCTGCGGGAAAATCCGGATGTAGAGCTTGCCTCCCCCTTTGAGTGCCTGGCTGGCCACGATACGCCCCGCCTCGATCGTCTGCGCGCTGATCCGGCCGGGCTCCAGGCTCTGAATCCCGTACTCGCCGAACGACACATAATTGCCGCGGGTGGCATTACCTTTTACGCGGCCTTTTTGGCTTTTTCGATACTTGACCCGCTTGGGCATCAAGGGCATCGCCGGCCTCCATCTTCAAATAGTCACCTTGGTTGACCCATACTTTGATTCCGATATGACCCTGCGCGGTCTTGGCTTCGGTGAACCCGTAGTCGACCCGCGCCCGCAAGCGTCGACAGCGGCACCGAGCCCGCAGCAGTCGCCTCCGTCCGCGACATCTCGGTGCCGCCCAAGCGGCCCGAGAGCTGGATCTTCACTCCCTTGGCCCCGCCGTCCATCGTCTGCTCGATGGCCCGTTTCATCGTCCGCCGGAAGCTCGACCGCTTCTGGAGCTGCTCGGCAATGTCCTCGCTGATCAACTGCGCGTCGATCTCGGGCCGCGCGACCTCCACGATCTTGATCTCGATCCGCCGGCCCGTCAGCTCCTGAAGGTCTTTCTGCAGGACCTCGACCTCCGCCCCCTTCCGGCCGATGATCACGCCCGGCCGCGCGGTCGAGAGCAACACCGTCACCGCATCACGCGTGCGCTCGATCTCGATCTTGGGAATACCCGAAAACCCGTACTTCTTCTTGATGAATGCGCGGATCTTGAAGTCTTCGACCAGCAAGTCGGCGAATTCGTGCTTGGACGCGTACCAGCGGCTGCGCCAGTCTTCCATGATTCCCACGCGAAAGCCTGTCGGTCGAACTTTTTGGCCCATGATTCCCTCTAGATTATTTCAGCTTCTGTTCTTCGCTCAGCCGCGTGTTCCCGTCTATTTCTGCCCGCCCGACGTGCCTCGGAACCCCTGTGGCTCCGAAGCGCCGACAGCCCTAATTCTTGGATTCGCCCGCCTCTGCCGCCTCTTTCACTCCCTCGGGAACCCAGTTGCCAGCGAATCGGCCAGCCCGACCTTGATGTGCGCCGTCCGGCGGCGGATCAGGTAGGCCATGCCTCGAGCGCGGGGCATCAGCCGCTTGAACATCGGGCCCCCGTCGCCGCGGGCGTCGACGATGATCAGCGTCGCCCACGTTGCGAATTCCCTTGTCCTCGGCGTTGGCCATGGCGCTTTTGAGCACCTGCTCGATCATCCGCGCCCCGCGGTGCGGCATGTACTTGAGCAAATCGAGCGCATCGTCGGCGTAATGGCCCCGGATCAGGTCGAGTAGCGGCCGGAGCTTGCGCACCGAGATCCGGGCGAAGCGGTGTGTCGCGTGATGCTGGATGGCATAGCCCATGTCCGTATCCGTGTCCGTTGTCTCTAGAGCGTGCTCGAAAATTAAAATTTGAAAGACGCCGGTCTCAAATCGGTCCGCCGCGGCTCTTGGCTGCCGCGGCAAAGATCATTTACTTCTTGGGCGGCGGACCTCCGCCGGGGCCCGAGGGTGCCTTCGATGCCTTGCCGCCGTGCCCGCGGAACGTGCGCGTCGGGGCAAACTCGCCGAGCCGGTGCTCGACCATATCTTCGGTGACGTACAACTTGACAAACTTCCGCCCATCGTGGATCGCAAAGTGCTTCCCGACGAATTCGGGCACGATCGTGCAGGCGCGCGCCCAGGTCTTGATCGGCTCGCGGCTGCCGGAGGCGTCGGCCTTCATCACCTTCTCGAGCAGCCGCTCGACAACGTAAGGGCCTTTCTTTAGCGATCTTCCCATGCCCGTCTGCTCCTCTCCTGCCGAAATCGTGAATCACTGAGCAATACCGATCATCTGGTCCAAAGTCGCCCGGGTCGATCAGATCTTGAGCTGTCCGTACCGCACGCTGCGGCGCGCGGCGAATGATGGCCTTGTTCGACGGCTTGCGACGGCGCCGGGTCTTGCCCCCCTTCGCCAGCACGCCGGTGGGCGAGCACGGATGGCGGCCGCCGGAAGTCCGGCCTTCACCGCCGCCCATGGGGTGATCGACCGGGTTCATGGCAACGCCGCGAACGTGCGGCCGGCGTCCCTTCCAGCGCGATCGGCCGGCCTTGCCCAGCCGGACATTCATGTGGTCGGGGTTGCCGACCATCCCCACCGTGGCCCGGCACTCAGCCGGGATTCGCCGAACCTCGCCCGACGGCAGCGTGATCTGCGCCCAGTTTCCATCGCGGGCCGTCAAGATCGCGCCGACACCCGCCGAGCGGCAGAGCTTGCCGCCGCCGCCAGGCTGCATCTCGATGTTGTGGATGGTCAGGCCGGTCGGGATCTTGGCCAGCGGAATGCAGTTGCCCACCTTGGGCTCGGCATCGGGGCCGCTCGAGACGCTCATGCCGGCGGCCAGGCCATCGGGCGCCAGGATGTACCGCTTTTCCCCATCTTCGTACTGGATGAGCGCGATCCGGGCCGAGCGATTCGGGTCGTACTCGATGTGAGTCACGGCGGCCGCCTGGCCGTCGCGATCACTGCGCACCCAATCGATGATTCGGTATTTGCGCTTGTGGCCGCCACCGCGATGTCGCGCCGTGATGAAGCCCTGGTTGTTCCGGCCCCCGGTCTTCTGCAGCGGCTCGGTCAGGCTCTTCTCGGGCTTCTTGTTCTTGTCCGTCAGCTCGGCGAAGTCGCTGACCGAGGAATTCCGCCGGCCCGCGCTGGTCGGTTTGTAGTGCGAATACCCATCGAACCGTTTCCTCATCCTAGATGGGCCAATGTGCAAGGCCTTCCGGCATCCGTCAGCCTCTCAATAAAAGTCGATCCGGTATTCTTCAAATAGTGTGACGATGGCCTTCTTCCAGTGCCGCATGCGGCCGAGCTTGACCCGATAGCGGCGGGGCTTGCCCCGGCGGTTCTGGGTGCGCACGCCCATGACCTTGACGTCGAACAGCGTCTCGATCGCCGTCTTGATCTCGGTCTTGGTGGCCAGTGGATTGACCTCGAACGTATAGGCATTGTCCCGCTCGGAGACGTGGGTCGCCTTCTCGGTGATCAGCGGCCGGACGATCACCTGGTAGGGCTCCAGGACAGGCCCGGACCGTATGGGATTGCGGCGGTCGGCGCAGGGTAACCATGGTCGATCAGCTCTCCGTGTGAGGCGCCGCTGGCTGATGCGCGGCCGCCGTTGTCGAAGCTGGCGCTTCGCGCCGTCGTGCTTGCTGTTTCACGCGATCCTTGAGCGCCTCGAGCGCCTCGCGGGTCAGCACGAGATAGCGTTGCTTCAGGATGTCATACGTGTTGAATTCGGTCACCGGGGCCACCATCACTCCCTCGATGTTTCGAGCGCTGGCGTGGAGCACCAGGTCGTGAGCAGGCAGGCCGAGCAAGATGGTGCGCCGATCGAGCGTACGCCGCCGGGCCGCCGTCTTGGTCTCGCCGACCGATTCAACCTCGTCTTCACCCAGATCGGGGCGCCTGATGGCGCGCAAGATGCTGGCGACTTCCTTCGTCTGGGGCTTCGTCAGCTTCAGGCCGTCGAGCACAATGGCCTGGCGGTCTTGAAACTTGGAAAGCAATGCCATGCGAATGGCCGTGCGGACGGCCTTCTTCGGCATCGAGTACCGGTAATCGCGGTTCCGCCGCGCAAAGGCGACGCCGCCCCCTTTGCGCTTGTTGGTCCGCTTGGGCCCCACGCGGGCGTTGCCCGTCCCCTTCTGGCGGAAAAGCTTCTTGCCCGAGCCGGCCACATCGGACCGGCCGCGCGTGTTCACCGTCCCCACGCGGCGGGCCGCCAGATGCATGAGCACAACCTCATGCAAGAGCTGCTTGTTGATCGTGCCGCCGAAATCGGCCGGGTCGATCGTTTCCTCGCCCATCGCCTCGCCGGTTGCACTGTAAACGGGTACTGTCAACATCGTTCGATCCATTTGCGGTTCGTTCGTTCGAGCCCGGCGGCGGCAACGTCCGCTCACACGTGCTCGACTCGGTCCGTGTTTATACCCTGTTGGTCTGCCTGATTGTGAGATAGCCGCCGTTGGGGCCAGGCACAGCCCCCTTGATCAGAAGAAGGTTATTGTCCGGGTCGACCCGGACGACCTCGAGGTTGCGCACCGTGACCTGCGCATTGCCCATGTGCCCCGGTTTCCGGATGCCCTTCTGCGTGCGCGCCGGGTCGGCACTGGGGCCGGACGAGCCCGGGTGCCGGTGCATTCGCTTGACGCCGTGGCTGGCCCGCAGCCCACGGAACCCGTGCCGCTTCATGACGCCCGCGAAACCCCGCCCCTTGCTCGTGCCGGTCACGTCAACGCTCGAGATCGCGTTGAACAGATCAACCGTGAGCGTCTGGCCTTCGGCGATCTCGGTCGGCCCGTCCTGGCGCACCTCGCGGACAAATCGCTTCGGCTCGCCGCTGACCTTCCGGGCGTGACCTCGCTCAGCCTGGTTGGCTTTCTTGCGTTTCTTGTCGTCAAAGCCAAGCTGCCAGGCGTGGTAACCATCCCGATCCTCGGTGCGAACCTGCAGCACCGTGCAAGGCCCGCATTCCAGGACCGTGACCGGCACAACGACACCGTTCTCCTGATAGATCTGCGTCATGCCCACTTTTCGCCCGAGCAGCCCGACACGCATCGCCCGACTCCCTCTCACGAATGTTGGATTCTGGCGGAATCAACCGGCGGCTCGACCACCGGCGTTCTCGATGCCGTCATGCACCTGGGGTGTTTAGGTGAGGTTTCATCACAGATTGCCGCCAGGCATCACGGCAACCCGGGCATCGGAGCTGTCGCACGGCGGCCGGTAAAGGCCATGCCGATTGAGGCATCCGACGCGACCGGACTAATCACGCACGACCGTTAAAGTCATGCGCGGTCCAGGAAACCGTCAAACCCGCCTTGCCTCGAGACCGCGGTCCTGAAGCTCGATCAAGTTCCCGCTGGGGAAGCCTTGATCTTGATGTCCACCCCCGCGGGGAGGCTCAGCTTGTTGAGCGCGTCGATCGTCTTGTTGGTCGGCTGGACGATGTCGATCAATCGCTTGTGGGTCCGGATTTCAAACTGCTCCCGCGACTTCTTGTCAATGTGCGGGCTCCGGAGCACCGTGTAGCGTTCAATACGAGTCGGCAGCGGAATGGGCCCGTGGACAATCGCCTCCGTCCGCTTCGCGGTGTCGACGATGTCCTTGGCGGATTGATCGAGGATGGTATGGTCGTAGGCCTCCATCCTGATTCTGATCCGCTCGTTGCTGTTTCCCGCCACCGTGCTGTCATCCTTCCCGGTCAAACCAAAACGATCACCGTATCAACGAGACCCTTCTCAAGCGGACCTCGCACTTCACGTAGGAAAGTAAAAGTGTAGCAAGCGATAATTGAGCAGTCAACGTAGTTCAATGAGGAATTTGTAATTGGATTGATTACATCCCGGCAATCGCCTCCAGCAAGCTCTCCGGTGCCGCCGCATATTCGAGCGGCTCCATGGTATAACCCGCCCGTCCCTGGCTCAGACTGCGCACGGCAGTCGAGTAGCCGAACATCTTCTCCAGCGGCGCCCGGGCATCGATCACCATCAGCCGGCCCCGGCTGCTGGTCCGCTCGATCAGCGCCCGCCGGCTCGACAGATCGGCCGTGATCCCCCCCACATAGTCTTCCGGCGTGACCACCTCCAGACGCATGATCGGCTCGAGCAAGACTGAGCCGGCCTCCTGCACGGCCTTCCGCAGCGCGTCCGAGGCCGCAAACCGAAACGCCAGGTCGTTCGAATCGACGTCGTGGGTCGCGCCGTCGACCAGCGACACCTTGAGGTCCACCAGCGGATAACCGGTCCGCCCGCCCGACTTCGCCTCCTCGCGCAGTCCCATCTCGATCGACGACAAGAACTCGCCCGGAATCACGCCCCCCTTCAGCCTGCTCAGCGAAGTGAAGCACCGGCGCTCCCTTGGGCTGCGTCTCCGGCTCGACGTCGATCGTGACCTTGGCATAAAGACCCGACCCGCCGGTCTGGCGGATGCACGTCCCCTCGATGCGCTTCACCGCGCGCTTGATCGTCTCGCGATAACTCACCCGCGGCCGGCCCACGTGCACGTTCAGCTTGAAGTCGCGGGTCATCCGGTTCTTGAGAATCTCCAGATGCAGCTCGCCCATCCCCGAGATCAAGGTCTGCCCCGTCTCTTCATTGACGCGGAATGTGAACGTCGGGTCCTCTCGCGCGCAGCGCGCCCAGCGTCTCCGCCAGCTTCCCCTTGTCGGCCGAGCTCACCGGCTCGATCGACATGCTCATGACCGTCTCGGGAAACTCGATGCGCTCGAGCAAGATCGGGATGGGCTCCGTCGCAGAGCGTGTCTCCCGTCACCGAGTCCTTGAGCCCGACAATCCCCGCGATATCCCCGGCGAGCGCCTCGGTGATCTGCTCGCGGTCATCGGCCCGGATGTGATAAAGCCGCGAGCAGTTCTCCTTCTTGTCCTTGCCCGGATTGTAGACGCGGCTCCCTGACTTGAGCCGGCCCGAGTAGATCCGAATAAACGACAGGTCCCCGTGTGCGTCACTCGTGATCTTGAAGACCAACCCGCAGAACGGTTCATCCGGACTCGGCTTGCGCGTGATCTCGGTCCCTTTCTTGGGATGATGGCCCTGGACCGGCGGCTTGTCGAGCGGGCTCGGCAAATAGCCGGCGACCGCATCCAGCAAGCCGCTGAACGCCGACATAACGCAAGCTCGACCCACACAGAACCGGGTGCGCCTGCCCCGTGAGCGTCACGCGCCGCAGCGCCGCATCGATCGCGCTTGCCGGCAGCTCGGCCCCTTCCAGATGGGCCATGAACGCCTCGGTGAACCCCTCGTCCTTGTCCGCCAGGCTGTTGAGCATCTTCTCCCGCCACAGCTCGGCGCCCGGCAGCAAATCTTCGGGGATCTCCGTCTCGGTGATCGTCGAGCCCATGTCTTCGGTCTTGTAATAAAGCGCCTTCATCGCGATCAGGTCGATCAGCCCCTTGAACTCGCCCATCGTTCCTTCCGGTCCCGCCCCGATCGGGATCTGCACCGGAATCGGATGGCTGTCGACCAGACGCTCTTCGATCTCGTGGTACACCCGCTCGAACTCGCTGCCGATGCGGTCCATCTTGTTGATGAAGCAGATCCTCGGCACACGATACTTGGCCGCCTGCCGCCATACCGTTTCGCTCTGCGCCTCGACCCCCTCCACCGCCGAGAACACCACGACCGCGCCATCCAGCACCCGCAGCGACCGCTCGACTTCGGCCGTGAAATCCACGTGCCCGGGCGTATCGATGATGTTGATCGTCAGCGGATGCCCATCCGCGTCTTTCCACGAACAAGTAATCGCCGCCGCGACGATCGTGATTCCCCGCTCGCGTTCCTCGTCAAGGTAATCGGTTGTGGTGTTTCCCTTGTCGACATCCCCCATCCGGTGGATCTCGCCGGTGTAATAAAGGATGCGCTCGGTGGTCGTCGTCTTGCCGGCATCGATGTGCGCAATAATGCCGATGTTGCGAATCGATCGTAAATCGCGCTCGGACGGATCGCTGCCCATGATGATGTCATTCCTGCTCAATCCGCCGCCAAGCGCCTAGCTCGTCCAACCATTCGCGCCGGCTGCGCTGCTCTTCTCAAGTCGTCCCGTCGGTGTTCATTCTCAACAAGTAGAGCTTACCGCCCCGCCGCCCCGGATGCAGCGCGAATGCCCACGCCCCACCCAGCATCGGCATTTCAACCGACAACTGACAACTGACGATTCACCGATTAACCTTGTTGTCGTCGAGCGAGCCCTGCACGCTGGTCTGTGCCAGTCCGTCCGAGTCGGAGCGTCGCCAGGAGGAGAACTTTGATGATGAGCTGTCCGGGTTACTTGTAACGATGCGCGGTGACTTCGATTGTCCGCCGGTAACGGTGGTGGAGCGAGTCGAGCCGTCGGCCACGGTGGTTCCACCATCGACGATCGAGGTCGTCGTGTCGCATGGGGCGCTTGAGCTGCGCACGGTGCTCGGCACGACCGCCCCGGGCACGCACGGGTCGGTCGTATTATAGTAGTGGTAGTGTTGGTGGCATCCCGGGCCCACGAAGGCCAATCCCGACGCCAGAATGAGCCCGATGGCGACGCGCTTCCGGCGCTGACCAACCGTAAGGCAGGGGGTTTTCCACATGGCGAACAAGCCTCCCGTGGCGTGGCATGGCGCGACTCAACCTTCGCGTTCTGTAACCGCCGCCGGAGGCTTGAGGCTGAGAAGGACCAGCCGTCTGCCCGGCAATCATGCGGTACGGCGAACCTGAGCGCCAGAGATCGAAAGAAAGAGTGCGTCGAGCCTGACCGATGTGCGGACGCAAAGAGGTCTGACCCCGAGCTCGACAGCCCCTGTCGAAACTCAGGAGGCGGAACTTTAATCAAAATCGATAATCCGGCCAACGGCAGTTTTTTTCATGTTGGGGGCGGGCGTTTGCATTCCTCCCCCCTTGTGGGGACCGTGCCGCTTCGCGGCAACCTCGACGTCGACACCCGCCCGTGCCCCTCCGCGCTGAGCGTCCCCCTCAAATCTCGCAGTTCGTTTTGTATATTCGACGCGCGTCCTTTCCCTGCAAGGGTTAAGGGAACAGCACGCTGCAGCCTCTCGTTCGTTGAAAACGGCTCGGCAGACTTCCTTGCCGTTCGGTCCGGGGAAGTGCAACGTTCTCGATGAGCCATTCGGCAACGACGACCTTGCCCTCGACTACGTGCTCGCCAGGCTCGCCCACCGAAACGGCCACCTGAGAGCGGGACACTCGCTGTTTCAAGGTCGGAGAACCCAAAAAACAGTTTGCGAGGCCCCCGATTCTGCGCCACATGCGCCACAGCCTTGCGCCGCTTGGAGTTAGGTGTGGCGCAGGAATAATCGGGCGCGCACGGACTCAACATAACGTCATGTCCTTCTGTGAGTTGCGTGTGGCGCAGGAATAATCGGAACTTGATTCCATGCCGATGCGATCAAGCGACTTCTGCGGGTCCTGCCGATTTTGACGAGCCACGATCATGTTTGGCTTCCGGAGGTCTGCTCGAATGAAGCGTTTTGCACGTGAATGTGCGTTTGTGAGAAATGAGAGTAGAAGAGACTCAGTGAAACGCCTGAGCCTAGTGAACGACGCCCCCGTTTCAGCGTGCCAGTTTCGGAGGTGTGGCGGCGCGCGGTTTTTGACTCGCTGGAAAACGCACGGCCCACCTCCGATGTATTTGCTCTTGTGGGACTTACAGATCGCGTATTGCGCCGTGGACACCTGTCGAACACGTTGCACTTTCTTGCGCTTCTTGCACTCGCGCGGGAAAAAATTCAAGCGTCCGTACACCAGTGTAAACCGGCGGCTCGCGAAACCTGAAGCGGATGCAGAAGCGGACGCGTCCATTGGCCGTCGTCGGTTGGTTGAGTATCGAAATTCGCTCAGTGAAGTTGGCGTCACGCGGCGTTCTCGCAACGAATGGATGGAAATCAATTGCAGGGTCACTCCGGCTTCGCCGGCCACAGCGCCAGATTTCTGGTTCGGCAGAGAACCCGAGCAAAGGCGCTCTTGAAGTGAAGAGAATGCGGCCGCGTCGCTCGCGCGGAGGCTCGCGCATTCTCGTCTCTAGCAATGTGGAACATCCGCCGGCCGAAAGCAACCGAAAAATGTATTAAGTATAAATATATTTTTGTACCGGCTTCGCATTTCAACGATGAGACCGGTAATCACGCTCCGAATCGCTCGCAGCGCGCAGGCGATTGCCGGCGCGCGGCCTCGCGACAAAGTGACCAGCGAACGTCGAGACCTTGAGTCCTGATTTGCAAAGGCGGGGCCAGGGGGGCGCGAGCGATGTCGCAGCCGAGCCGCTCATTCGATCGACGCGCCTGCCGCGCGTCCGGTTTCGACCGTCTTCGCCCCGCCAAGCGCGCTCTTTCGGATTTGGATTTCTTTCCGACCGCAGGTCGGCACGTTGGGTTCGTTCGCGAATTCCAGCCACGTTGTCAAGTCCCAGTTCGCTTTGATTTTCTGATGCAATCACAATGTTGATCCCAACTTATGCATTTCAAGCCACCTGATCCGCTCGGGTTCGTTCGTCACATTTTTTTCCCTTGAGCGTCGCGAGGCCCACCCCTCATATGCCCGACCGCGATCGCCGTCATTGACCGCAACGAATCGTCCATTTGCACGAATTCCCCAATGCGTTCCCGACGACTCACTGACAACTGACATTTGCTCCCATCAAGAATGATCTGCAAGAACCGCGATCCAGTTGCCAGAAGAAGAAAGAATTCGTGCATTTCGAGTCAGTATTCCTCCCCCCGCCTCCCCCCGCCCCCCTGATTCCCGCCCTCCGCCTGTGCGACCGCGCTGGTCCCAGGGGGTGCGGTTTGTATGCTTTCCGCTTGCTCTGCGGATCTTGCGGCGCGTGCTGCGTGATCGATTCGATCACGATTCCGGAGTGGCGAGGCTCCCGCCGAGCCGCGCGTCCGGTGCCGCCGCCCGAATCTCGTAAACGAAACTCTCTCGCCCACTCCCGTCGAGCCGCAATCCCGCACGAACACCGCCGATTTTTTCCATCGCCCGCTGCGAGCGCAGATTGTGTGGCCCGATCAGAAAGATGACGCGTTCCACGAACCGGAAGGCGTGCTGGAGCATGAGCCGTTTCATTTCCCTGTTGTACACCCCGCCCCAGTGCGACCTCGCCAAAAACGTCCAGCCGATCTCGATCTCGCCCTGCGTTTCATCGTACCCATTGAATCGCGACGATCCGATAACCCGGCCGTCGCGCAAATCGATGGCGACGAACGCACCACCAGATTCCATCGCCTGGCGAAAGAATTCTCTGAACACCTCAACCTTGTAGCGGTCGCTGGAGGGATGTTGTTCCCAGATGGGTGGGTCTGAGGCGACACTGAAAAGCTCCTCAAAATCCTCCGCCCGAAGCGGCCTGAGCACAAGAAGTTCGCCTTTCAGAACAGGCTGGAGATCGAAGGGCATTGATTCGTTCCTCAAAGGTCCGCCTGAGCCAGTCCGCACCAGCGGCCAGCTTCACGCCGAGTGTCCGGCACAGACATTCGCGACGGTCGGTGTTTATCGCTTCGCTCCGGTGTTACTGATGCATGGGAGCCTCTCCTCCCCGGCCGCCTTCTGGTACGATGGAATGGTCTCGCTACAATTACGCGTGGAGGCCGCGCCATGCAAGTGCGTAAAATGACCGAGCTGGAACAGCGAATGACTGAGGACTTCGATTGGGCTCAGCGTGCACCAGACGTTCAGCAAAACCCCGCGCATTTTGGACAGTTCGTCGTTGTGCACAACAAGCGGGTTCTGGCCGTCGGTCGAGACCGGGAAGCCTTGGTCAAGGAAGCAGCAAAAGAAAGCGGGGCGCCCTCCCAGCATCTTGTGGTGGTCATCGTTCCAAGTCCCGAGATGTGCGAGACCCCTCATTGAACGCACAAATCGCGTTGAGGGGAGCATGACGGCTGCCTCCGGTCCGGCCAGGACGCCAGTGGAGTGGTTGATCCAGCCCGCCCCCGTTCGCGCAGTTTCATTTCCTCTGGCGCAACTTGTCGTACCCCTTTATTTCGGTACCCCGCCCCCCGCCCGAGGCTACCAAGGAAGCCTGCTGGTTGGACACCGGGGCCCCGATCTCAATCGTACCATTTCACGTCCACCACCGGCGGCTGGATTGGCAACAGATTCCGGGCATTCAGACGACCTGGTCCGGCCAAAGATGTGATATTGGCCGCGTCGAAGTTTGGCTTGGGACGGTTCATCCCCCGCAACTACGGGGGCCCATCTCGATGTTCGCCAAGTTCGCTCGGAGCGACCCACCCGGTCCACCGGTCCCGGTCCTGCTCGGACTCGAGTTTTTCCTGACTCACCGAGCGGAATTGCAGCTCTTCGTTCCCCCGCGCGACGGCATGATCCTGCTTCCTTGAAGCAATCACAACGAGTTACGGGCGAATGCCCTGCGTAGACTCATCGGCGGAATGCGCCGAATCTCAGTCATGACGAAGCAATCTCGCCCACTCCGGTCAATCCTTGATCCCGCACGAACCCCGCCGATCTTTTCCATCGCCCGCTGCGAGCGCAGCTTGTGTGAAGCGGTCGCTCGCGGGATGTTGTTCCCAGATGAGCGGGTCTGAGGCCACAGCAAAAAGGTCATCAAAATCCTCCGCCCGAAGCGGCCTGAGCTCAAGAATTTCGCCTTTCAAAACAGGCTGGAGATCGAAGGGCATTGATTGCTTCCTCCGGTGCCAAGAATACCACCCCCTGCGCAGCGCCGCCGCAACGTTGGGCGCGGGTCTCCAGACCCCGCCCGCTGCTGCGACCGCAGGTCTCCGCCATGCGCACACGGCGCAGAGATCCTACAGTGGAAGACTCTTAATGATCGACAGATCACCCGGATTGCGACTTTCCAGAAGCAATCCGCGGTGCTGCGCAGTAGGCGATCCGCACTCCCGCCGGTGCACCTTCCTGCTAACATGCCACCGGGAGAATCCCATGCAGGCGGTTGCCTTGTCCGAAAACGCGGTCGCCCTGCTCAGGTACCGCGTAAAAAAGTGGCCCATAAAGGTCAGGGAAATTGATCTGCCGGCATATCGAGAACTCGTTGAGGCCGGCGTCATGGCTCCCGACGGTGATCACTTTCGCTTCACCGAGGAAGGCTGGGCGCACCGGGAAGAATTGCTCCGCGAGGCGGCAGACCGGATCGAGCGCGAACGGTTCGAGCCGCCTGACGCCAGTAACCTATCCGAATCCGCTAAGGATCTGCTACGCCGTCGCTTGGCGGGTGATCGGGAGGTGACGGAGGCCAACTTGCCGCACTACCACGAGCTGGTAGCGGCGCGGATCATGATACCCATTCATTCGTTCATCGGAGGCGCTGAATTCGCCTTTCATTTCACCTACTGGGGCTGGAAACGGGATTCCAGACATCCATCCTTCTGTCACGGTCCCCCGCATCCATTCATTCGCGGCCCGGGTGTTCGGGGGAAAAACCACGGCGTCTCCATTTCGAACACGCAGAAGGCGCGTGTCCGACACTCCGCAAAAGGTGGCAGTGGGCATTCACTCAACATTCGCCCGGCATTGATCGCCGGCCTTCGCCACGCTACAGTTGGCTGCTACTGCCGCTAACCTGGACCGTGGCGTTGAAAGGATCTTCACTCATGAGCCAATCGCCCGAAGCGAACCGCGCCGCAACGCTCGTCGATCCGAACCGTCCGGGTACGGCCGCGTTCGTAACCGGCTGGGTGCTTACCATCCTGCCGGCGGCGGGACTGATCTTCAGCGCAGTGATGAAGTTGATCCAGCCTGGGTCGCCGGAAGAGGCGGCCAAATATCTGGATCCGATCGGCTGGAAGCTCGAGCAATTGGTCGGCCTGGGAATCCTCGAGTTGACCTGCGTGATCTTTTACTTGATTCCGCAGACCGCCGTGCTCGGTGCAATTCTGGTAACCGGTTACATCGGCGGCATCATTGCCACGCACGTTCGCGTCGGTGACTTTGCCATTGTCCCATTCGTGATTATCGGCGTTCTCACCTGGCTCGGGCTCTTCCTCCGCTACCCGAAGCTGCGACGGCTGATTCCGTTCAACCTTTGAACCGATTCGCTTGCCGAAGTCCGGCGGCAATGGCTTGAGAGCAGCGAGCAGCGAGCAGGGCGGCCTCACCCGTCAAGGATACGAGGTCTGGCCGCGAGTCCGAAGCGAATCGCCCCGACGAGGTATGTCCGATCGTGTAGCCGCCATCGCCAAGGCACGAGCGGGCTCGCGTCCACGATGAGCGGCCGGATAGACGAGTCGGTGCGCAAGGCCGCAAGTAACTGCCCAGGGTGCACCCCGCGGTAATGGTCGCCTTTACGCCCCAGTTCCGCCAATTGCCCTGCGAGTTCCTCGTTCGCCAGGCCCGGCAGCTCAGCGAGCATCTCGGACGAGGTGACCTCGGCGACGAGCACGGCCTCGCCACCGGGAGCGGCCAGGCGGGCCATCAGCCGTAGGTGCCCGGCCAAGACGCAGCCCTGGCGTCGGCGAGCTGCCAGTGGCCCGTGCCGAGCGAGTACGCAGCCGTCTCAAGGATCTGGCTTAACACGCAGGTCGACGCCACCCGATCGAACCCGCCGGGCAAGACGAGCGCAGTTCGTGACCCGGGCCATGCAGCCATCGCGTCGAAATCCGCAGGCCCCAGCTCTGACTTCGGTGTCCGCTCCGACAGGATGCCGAGCGTCGCCGTGACGTCCACCCCGCCGTGCAGCCGCAATCGCGGGTGCTTCGCAACTCCCTGCCGCTCCGCGCCGCGGGAGAGCGCCTCGGAGTCGATGTCCACCAGATGCACCTCGCGATGGACGGACAGCAAAGCCGTCAGGTCCAGATCGTTGGCGTTGCCGGCTCCCAGGACGCAGAGGCGCGATCGCTGCGCCGTCGCCTCGCGGGCGAGCGCGGCCGTGAGGCATCGCCGATGCTCCGCAAACACCTCCCATTGGTGCCGGCTAGTTGCGTTGAACGCGACCTGACGCCGGCCGAGTCGATCCATGATTCCCGAACTCCCATCACCGCGGTGCCGCGAGACGCTCTTCAATCGTTTTGTCGACAGGCATGCCAGCTCTCTTCCACGGGAAGCCGAACTGCCCCCGCCCTCTGCTTCTGCGTCTGCTTAACCAAAGCCTTCTCTTGCCCATTGCTCAAGCGCGCGCTGGGCGTGAATCCGTGGCATGTCATCCACGTCTTTTGCCGCACGCTGCAACTGAGCTACCGCCCATGCCGAGGGCGCTGCGGCCGAAATAAACCCAAGCACAGCATACCCGCGCACGAGGTGATCAGGATCGTCAAACAGGCTCGCGAACAGTTCGGCAGACTGCTGCCCGGTGGGCCGCATCTCGACAATCGCCCAAACGGCTCGCCACCTCACTTCGCGGTTCCGATTCGTCGTTTGACGGGCGACCGCATCGAGCGCTGCCTTTCCCTTCGCTTGGTATCGGCCAATCGCCCAGAGAACCGACACCAAGACGCCATCATCATCGTTGCCAAGCGCACCTAGCAGTGCGTCCAGTATCTCAGGCGATTGGATGCCGGATTCGCCGACGAGCTGGGCACACCACCACTTGATAACAACCGGGACATCGGACCCAAGTAACTGTGCCAGCCGCGGGATGTAGGCGGCCACTTTCTTCCGGGGCAGCGGATGGTCCTCAAGGAAACCCTTCGGTATCGCTTGCAGGAGGCCGATTGCGAATTCGCGTCGCGCGGGGTCGTCGCCGGTCAAGTCGGCGATAGCGGCCAAGACATCTCCGCGTTTCATCGACTCCCCTCGTTCACGCGGCTAACTTGTGACGCTCTCACGAAAACGAATGGATAGTGACAGGCCAAAGTCGGCCTGTCAATCAGCGAACTTCCAAATGGCTTAATGGGTTAGGACGATTTCAGCCGCGCGAACTGCATAAGCATTTGCACCGTGGCTCGCAGCTCGACCGCTCAACGAAAGCGACAAGAGTCTGAACGCCCTGAACGAAGTTGAGGCTCGACCAGACCTGGAAGGTGGAAAACGCGTTGCCATCCGTCCGTGGCTCCGTCGGGGGCGGCTGGGTGCGGTATTACCTGGAAGTCCTCGAAGTGGCCGACTCGTTATACCGAGAGCGAGTCCGCTTGCGCGAGATCCGGCGAATGGATGCAGCATCGGCAGAAACAAGACCAGCCGCAAGCCCCTCATGCAAGAGGCCGCGGCCGGCGGTAGGCAGATTCACTTCGCGCCTGTATAGGCTTTCGCCTGCCCGATCACGACAAGCAGAATGCCGATGGTGGCGACCGTCGCCAAGTAACAAAGCTGGGTCACGGTTAGCATGACTGCGCTCCTCTAGCTGGCATCACGCTTACCTCGTTCAGTACGTCTATCTATACGATATGGCTATTATATCTGTTCACCGATCCCGTAAAACTTGCGCAGGACCGCTCGCAGGGACCCGAGGCCAAGAAACCTTGATCGAAGGAATCTGACGCAATCGTCTCTCTGCCACGGCGTCCCGGAAGACGCATTGCGGCGATGCCGCCCATGCTGTGGTCTGGTCTCGGAGCTCGGTTCGTCGAATTGTGCCTGCTTCATGCGCGAAGTAGAATACTGTTTCCGTCAAGGGTTACCAACATGCCAACCATCGAAGTGACCGGCCCGGAATTGCTGAAAGCGGTGCAGCACCTCGCCCCGGAGGAGCTCGACGAATTCATCGAGAAAGCACTATTGCTGCGCGACCAGCCAACGGCAGACAAACTGTCTGCCGAGGAAAAGCCGTGCGTGATCTCGTCTTTAGGCGCGCTCAACCCCTATGCGAGTTCTGCCGCAGCCCGGCAGCGTTCGCTCATAGAGTTTCTCGCTGGAGCATATCCGACCCCGCAGCCGCAAAGGCGACGAACGGCTCGGAAACCTGGCACTTTCGTGCCAGGGATGCAACAACCATAAATACAGCCGACCGAGAGTAGATTCTTCCTGTGCCCAGAATCACCCGCCGCGAGTTCCTGGCGTCTACCTCCGCCGCGCTGGCCGTCGCCTCCGCCCCTGCCGCCACGCCCCGCAAGCCGTTCCCTTTCTTCCAGCCGGTGGACCCACCGCGGCCGGTGCAGGCGATGGCCCACCGCGGAATGGCAATGCCTGCGCCCGAGAACACCCGCTTCGCAATCGAGGCCTGTGTCCAAGACTTCATCGAGTGGGCCGAGGTCGACGTTCGGCTAACCCGCGACGGCAAACACGTCGTTTTTCACGACAGCCGGCTCGACGAGAAGACCGACGGCAAGGGCCTCCTCGCCGGGCTTGCGCTGGACGAGCTCCAGAAGCTCGATGCCGGTGCCTGGTTCGCCCCCCGATTCAAAGGCAGCCGCCTGCTCTCGCTCCCGGAGATACTGGAACTTGCGAAGGGCAAGGTAAACCTCTACCTCGACTGCAAGACAGTCGACCCCGAGCTGCTCGTCAAGGAGGTCCGGGCCGCGAGAATGGAACACCAGGTGATCGTGTACGACACACCGGCCATGATTGCTGCTGTCCACGAGGCGAGCGGCGGCACCGTTCCTGTCATGGCGAAATACCGCCCGAACATGGACTTCGACGCCTTCCTCCGTGACGTGCCCGCGCACGCCGTCGAGATCGACGCCGAGGACGTGACGGCCGATCTGTGCAAGAAGTTCCACACGGCCGGGGTGATGGTGCAGGCAAACGTGCTCGGCGCGAAGTGGGACAACCTCGGCTCGTGGCAGAAGATGATCGCCGCTGGCGTGGACTGGCTCCTGACCGACAACCCGGCCGGTGTGCTCTCGGCCGCGGCCCGCACGCGCCTCGCGAATTGGCCGGTGATGATCGCTCACCACCGCGGGGCCAACCGCTACGCCCCCGAAAACACGTTGCCGGCAATCAGGACAGCCGTCGCGCTCGGAGCCGACTACGTCGAGATCGACATCCGCACCACGAAGGACGGCCAGTTCGTCTTGATGCACGACACGACCGTCGACCGCACGACCGACGGCACGGGCCGGGTGAATGAGCTGACGCTCGGCCAGATCCGCAAGCTCGACGCCGGGTCGTGGTTCGGCAAACCGTTCGCCGCCACCCGCGTGGCAACCCTCGACGAGGCGCTCGCGGCGCTCGGGCCCAGAACTGCGGTGTATCTCGACGCCAAGGATATCCCGCCCGCGGCGCTCCTGTCCGTGTTGAAGAACCACGACCTGCTCGACCGCCACGTCGTGTACCAGTCGGCCGCGTACGCGGCGAAGTTGAAGACGCTCGACGCCCGCCTCCGCCCCCTCCCTCCTCTCAGGCGTGCCTCGGATCTTGCCAACCTGGTCGAGTTGAGGCCTTTCGGAGTAGACGCGAGCTGGCTGCGCGTTATCGAAGGAACTGATCGCCGAGTGTCATAAGGTGGCCATCAAGGTGTTTTCAGACGCGCTTGGCGAGAACGAAACCGTGAGCCAGTATCGCCGTGCGATCGGCTGGGGCCTCGACTTGATCCAGACCGACCACCCGCTCCGTGTGCTCAGGGCGGTCGAAATCGGGGAAATGAAACAGGGACGCAGCTAGTATTTCGTCCACATCAGAGTATGCGCCCGATGCGGCGAAGTGACATGAGCAAACCGGCGGGATGGCGGGGTCGCTCGCTGTATGCAATGATACTCCCATGCGACGCTCCCCGCGCGCCCGGGCGCCGCTCTCGAACGATCCGGAAAGCCACAAAGCTCCCCGCGCGCGGGGCGCCATGGTCGTGCATCTGGTCAGGAATGCGGGCGGCGACGTCCACGCCCGGAACCTCTCCATGACCTCCGCCGCCGACCGCCATCTTCTCTTCGGATTGCTCGCTCTTCAGAATGGTCTCATCAACCAGGGCCAGCTCCTGGCCGCCTTCCAGGCCTGGACGCTCGACAAGTCGAAGAGCCTCGCCGATCATCTGGAAGCCCGCGGCGACCTGGCCGGTGCCAGGCGTGCGGCGCTCGAGGTGCTCGCCGATGCCCATCTGGAAAGGCACGGCGGCGACGTCGAGAAAAGCCTGGCCGCGGTCCCGGCGAACCGATCCACCCGCGCCGGCCTGGCCGCACTCGGCGAGCTCGACATCGAGGCCACGCTCGCAAGGGTCGCGCGGAGCATGATCAGCCCGGCCATCCAAACAGAAGCCGACGTCGACGACGACCCCGAGCGAACCCGCAGCATTGCCGTGGGCGCGGCCACTTCCGATGGCCAGCGGTTCCGCATCCTCCGGCCTCACGCCAGCGGCGGGCTGGGTGCCGTCTTCGTCGCCCTCGACGCCGAGCTCAACCGCGAGGTCGCCCTCAAGCAGATCCTCCCACGCCACGCCGACGACACGGACAGCCGCCGTCGCTTCGTGCTCGAGGCGGAAATCACCGGCGGGCTGGAGCACCCTGGCATCGTCCCGGTCTACGGCCTGGGAACTTACGACGGCGAGCGGCCGTACTACGCGATGCGGTTCATAAGGGGAGAAAGCCTCAAGGAGGCAATCGAGCGATTCCACGCCGACGCGGCGCTTCGGCGCGACCACGGCCGCCGCTCGCTCGAGCTGCGCAACCTGCTGGGGCGGTTCGTCGACGTTTGCAACGCCGTCGAGTACGCCCACAGCCGGGGCGTGCTCCATCGCGACATCAAGCCGGCAAACGTGATCGTCGGCAAGCACGGCGAGACGCTCGTGGTCGATTGGGGGTTGGCCAAGCCGCTCGGAGAGTCCGACGCGTCAGTCGACGGCGGCGGTGAGCGGACTCTGCTGCCCAGCTCGGCTAGCGGCAGCCTCGAGACCCTGCCCGGTAGTGCCCTGGGCACTCCCGCCTACATGAGCCCCGAGCAGGCCGTCGGCGACCTGGATCGCCTCGGGCAGCGATCCGATGTCTACAGCCTGGGCGCCACCCTCTACTGCCTTCTGACCGGCAAGCCTCCGTTCGAGGGCGACGTCGCCGAGGTGCTCCGCAAGGTCGGGCGCGGCGAGTTCCCGCGCCCCGCCGGCTCGACCAGAGCATCGACCCCGCGCTCGAGGCGGTCTGCCTCGCGGCGATGGCAACGCGGCCCGAGGACCGCTACCAGTCCTGTCGGGCGCTGGCCGACGACGTCGAGCGGTGGGCGGCCGACGAGCCGGTCTCGGTCTACCGCGCCCCGGCCCACGTTCGGATCGCCCGCTGGGCGCGCAAGCACCGGACCGGCGTCGCCATCGGCGCCGGACTGCTTCAGACGGCGGCAGTCGTCCTGGCCGTCAGCACGGTCCTGCTCGGTCAGTCGCGGGCGCGAGTCGATCGCGCGCGCCGGGCCGCCGAGTCGGCCAGGGCGCGGGCCCAGGCAATCAACAACTTCCTGGTCAACGACCTGCTCGGGCAGGCCGACCCGGAACGCAACCCCGCCGGAGCGGACCTCACCGTGCGCCAGTTGCTCGACCGGACCGCCGCGTCACTAGCCGCCGCCGGGTCTGTCGCCCTCGAGCCCGCTGTGGAAGGCGCGGTCCGCTCGACCATCGGCAACGTCTACCTCGAGCTGGCGCTATATCCGCAGGCCGCCGAGCAACTCTCCAGGGCCGACCGCCTCTTGTATCAAGGCGGCGCCCCCCTGGAGGATATCATCTTCGCGCGCAACCGCGCCATCTGGGCCGATGCCATGAGAGGCAACTCGGTCTTAAACCGGGCGGATCGGGCGTTCAAAGAGAGCGAGACACGGCTCGGCCGCGAGCACCCCGAGACGGTGTACGCCGCGGATACCTTGGCGCAGCTAATGCGGCGGCAACCCAGGGCGATGACGCTCCTCCGCGAGAACCTCGAGATCCAGCGCCGGCGGTTGGGGACCGACCACCAGCTCGCCTTGCGTGCGGCCAGCCAGTTGGTCATCGCCCTGAGCTACAGTCAGACCGACGCCGACCTTGACGAGGCGGAGTCCCTGGCCCGCGAGAGCTGCGAGCAGTGGGTGCGGAGGTACGGGCCCGAATTCCCCGAGACCCTGTTCGCCCTCGCGGAACGGGGCGAAATCCTGGCGAACCGCGGGAAACTCGAGGAGGCCCGGTCCGTTCTCGCCCCGCTCCCGGATGCCACGGCGCGGGTGCTCGGCCCAGACCACTTCCAGCGCGTCGCCGTGTTGCGCAACTACGGCCTGGTACTCGAGGCGATGGGTGATCTCGATGGCGCTCTTGCGCAGTACCGACAGTCGCTCGCAATCCTCTCGAAGCGGCTCGCGGGCAGGACTGACAGCGACCAGCTCGAGGCCGTGCTGCACGCCTGCCTGGCCCGCGTCGAGATGTCTCGCGGCCACGACGACGCCGTCGTGACGTCGCTCCTCCCGATCCTGCACTCCCACGCGAAGAAGCAGCCCCTCCCCCTACCGGACGACCGTCTCCCCGCCGCGCTCGCCGACGCGCTGGCCGACCGGGGCGACCCGACGGCCGCCATCGAGCTCCTGAAGGCCGTGCACAACGAATCTGCCCGCATGGAAGCACGACTCGACTGGCTGCTGCCTCATCTCCGGAGCCTGATCGGTGGCGACCAGCTCCGCATGGGAGACAAGGACAAGGCGACCACGAACCTGCAGTCCGCCGTCGAGCGGTTGGAAAAGTCCCACCTCAAGCCCCCTGCACCGGTGCTGGCCGCGGCCCGCGCCCGGCTCGCCCAGCTCGAGAAGGCAAAAAACGCGGCCAAGAGCGAACCGCCGCCGCCGGGGAAATGAAACGGACACGCCGTTTGCGTTTATTCATGCCCCGTCGCTCGCCATTGAGCTCCGCTCTCTGTATTGGTTCAGCCTCAAATGGAGATTCCGGTTCGCGGCGTGAGCCCGTGATTGTCTGATGCCATCTTGCCGCGAGTCCGGTGAATCGCCATGATTTCCTACGTCAAAGTAGCCTTCTCTTCCCATCACGAGTTCCCCCGATGACCACGCTACCACGCTCGACGTTATTCATGATGCTCATCCTTGCTCTCGTCGGATCACCCGCCGACGCCGGTGCCGACGCCGGCGACGACCGCCGCGTGCCCACCATCGATGATCTGCTCTCGATCCAATCCGTCGGCAGCGTCGCCATCTCGCCCGATGGTAAATGGGTTGCTTACATCGTGAGCCAGGCCGATTTCAAGGCAGACGCCTTTATCAAACATATCTGGATTGCCGATCCCGCACGCGGCCGCAAGTTTCAGCTCACCCGTGGCCAGAAATCAGCCGGCAACATGGTCTGGTCGCCCGATAGCCGGTGGCTCGCCTTCACCAGCAATCGCGCCGGTGAGAAGGACCAGATCCTTGCGATCCCCCCCGACGGTGGCGAAGCCGTACAGCTCACCAAGGTCGAAACCGGGGTCAACAAATTCGAGTGGTCGCCCGACGGTAAGAGCATCGCCTTCATTGCCTCTCCATCAAAGAAAGAGGTCACCAAGAGCCGTAAGGAGCACTTGGGCGACTTTGAGGTCGTACGCAAAGAATACGATCACCAGCATCTCTGGACGATCGACGTCGCCGAAGCCCTCAAGTCCCCGCAGACCGGAAAGCAACGAACCAAGGGCCGGGAGTACAGCGTGGGCAGCTTCTCCTGGTCGCCGGATCGCTCGAAGATCGCCTTCGACGCCAGCATCAATCCTGACCTGATCCAGCGTGGCACCGCGGATATCTACGTCCTGAACATGGGCGACGACGCCGTGTCGAAAATCGTGGCGCAGCCCGGCCCCGACAGCAATCCACACTGGTCGCCCGACGGCAACCAGATCGCTTTCCGAACCGCGCTGGGTAAGCTCGACTTCTTCCACAGTAATGCCCGCATCGCCGTGGTTCCCTCGACCGGTGGCAACCCGCGCTCCGTAACCGACGAATTCGATGAATCACCGTCGCTGATCGATTGGAAGCCGGACGGCATCCACTTCTCTGGATTCCAGAAGACAGCGTCCCACCTCTTCCGAGTCGATCCGGCCACCCTCAAGTACACTCGCATCACCAGCCCCGATAACTTGATGGCTGGCGACTTCTCGTTGACACACGACGGCCGCACAATGGCCTATTCTTCCGCTTCGCCCACCTCGCTCGGCGAGGTCTTCCTCACGGAAGTTGCCAGCTTCGCACCGCGCAAGTTGACTGACATGACCGAGCAAACCAAGCCCTTCATCCTGGGTTCGCCTGAAGTCATCTCCTGGACAAGCCAGGACGGTACAACGATCGAAGGAGTGCTCACCAAGCCTGCCGGCTTCGATCCATCGCAGAAACGGCCCCTCCTGTGCATCATCCACGGCGGTCCGACCGGCATCGATCGCCCTACCCTGCTGGTCGACGGTTATTACCCGGCCGATATCTGGACTGCCCGTGGCGCGCTCGTCTTGCGTGTGAACTATCGCGGTAGCACTGGCTACGGCGAGAAGTTCCGTAAGCTCAACGTCCGCAACCTGGGCGTTGGCGATGCGTGGGACGTCCTTTCCGGCGTTGATCACCTGATCAAACTCGGTTACGTCGATCCTTCCAAAATCGGCTGCATGGGCTGGAGCCAGGGCGGCTATATCTCCGCGTTTCTGACCGCCTCCTCGGATCGCTTCGCGGCCATCTCCGTTGGTGCCGGCATCTCCAACTGGGCGACTTATTATTACAACACGGATATCACCCCCTTTACGATCCAGTATCTCGGCAAGGACCCGATCGCCGACCCGGGCATCTATCAAAAGACCTCGCCCATGTCTTACATCACGAAGGCGAAGACACCGACACTGATTCAGCATGGCGAGAATGATCGCCGCGTGCCGATCGCCAACGCCTACGAGTTGCGTCAAGGCCTTGAAGACTGTGACGTCAAAGTCGAGATGGTCGTCTACAAAGGCTTTGGCCACGGCATCACGAAGCCCCGGTCCGTGCGGGCCGTCGCCCAGCACAACCTCGCCTGGTTCAATCACTTTATCTGGAACGACCCCCTGCCGGATTTCGCCAACCCCATCGTTCCCAAGAAAGAGAAATCCGACGACGGGTCATCTGATTAACTGAGGAAAGTGAAAAGATGGAAAACCCCTTCGTCAATTCAATCGGCATGACGCTGAGGCTGATTCCCGCCGGCGACTTCCAGATGGGTTCACCCGCTAAAGGCTGCGAGATGAATGAGCTGCCTCAGCACAAAGTCGTGATCACCCGCCCGTTTTATCTGGGGATTTACCCGGTCACCCAGGGTGAATACGAGAAGGTCATGAACAAGAACCCGAGTTCCAACTCGGGCGACGATCGTCTTCCCGTCGAAAACGTCTCGTGGTTCGATGCAGTTGACTTCTGCAACGCGCTCGGCGCGATCGAGAGCCTGCCACCGTTTTATCGAATCAAAGACAAGATGGTGGATGTACCCGATTGGAGTAGCGCCGGCTATCGCCTGCCCACGGAGGCGGAATGGGAATATGCCTGCCGGGCCGGTACGACAACGCGATTTTCATGCGGCGACGCGCAGAAGTTGCTGAAAGAATACGCGTGGTATCGAATGAACGCGAAGAAAACGATGCATCCCGTCGGCGAGTTGAAGCCAAACGCGTTCGGTCTGCATGATATGCACGGCAACGTCGTCGAGTGGTGCTGGGACGGCTTCCAATCAGACTATTATTCAAAATCGCCCGAGAGCGATCCGCGCGGGCCCGAACAACCAGCAGGGCGCATGTTCCGGGGCGGGACTGTTTTACACCCCGGACAGTTTGTGCGAAGCGCAACCCGCTTCTTTACGAGCCCGGATCGGCCGGAGACGCTTAAGGGTTTCCGTGTGAGTTTGGGTGCACTCTCCAGCCAGTGACTCGCACCTGCCCGATTTCCCACGCCCTGGGCAAAATCAGCTACACCGGCCGGTACTGCCGGCTACCAACCCAACCTCTGCGCCGGGATCGTCGCCAGTCGTGAGGACGCCACCGTCACGGTTGGCCGTTCTGCTCGCGAGACCATTCGAGAAGCTTCGCTTTGAGCAGTTGCTTCGAGGGGAGGTAGAGCTGATATTCCCGCGCGTGGATGTTGGCGTCCTTTGGCAAGGTGAGCTTCACAACCGCGTCTTTCTTCTCCTTGCAGAGCAGCAATCCGATGGTGGGATTTTCGTCCGGCAGCTTCACCTCACGGTCGTAATAGTTCACGTACATTTGCATCTGACCAAGGTCCTGGTGCGTGAGCTTATCGAGTTTGAGGTCGACGACGACGTAGCAGCGTAGGAGCCGGTTGTAAAATACGAGGTCGAGGAAATAGTGGTCGCCGTCAAATGTGAACCGCTTCTGCCTTGCTTCGAAGAGAAAGCCTTTGCCGAGTTCCAGCAGGAATTTCTCAAGGTGCGTGATCAGCGCCGATTCGAGGTCCGTCTCGCTGTAATCGGCCTTCTCATCGAGGCCGAGGAATTCCAGGATCAGGGGCTCCTTCAGCAAATCCTCGGGCCGAGCGATGATCTGGCCTCTTTCGGCGAGCCGCTTCACAGCGGCTTTATCGCGGCTCAGCGCAAGGCGCTCAAACAAACAGGCGGCCTTTTGGCGTTTGAGTTCGGGCACCGACCAGCCTTCACTGGTGGCCTCGATCTCATAGAACCCGCGCTCGTCTGGGTCCTTGATCGAGAGGAGCACGACGTAATGGGACCAGCTCAGAGTGAACGGAAATCTTCGGGGACCGTTCGCGGAAATCGCCAATTTCCCAGAACCCTTCCGGGAAATCTCGGAACCGGCCAATTTCCCAGAAGCCTTCTGGGAAATCTCCAAGGCGGCCAATTTCCCAGAAGCCTTCTGGGAAATCTCGGAACCGGCCAATTTCCCAACAGGCTGCTGGGAAATCTGCGGCACTCGATCATGCCAGACAAGGAAGAATCTCCGCATGTACTCGAGATTCGATTGCGAGAACCCTCTTCCGAACTCCTCAGTGAGCCGGGCCGAAAGCTGCTTCAGCAGCTCAGCGCCATACCCCGCCCGCTTCTCCCCCTTCTGTTCGTGCTCCACGATGCGCCGGCCAATCTCGAAGTTCGTCAGCACCTGGAGCGTGTTGAACGTGCTGGCAGCAGCGCGGCGCGCCGACTCGATGAGATTGCGAACCTCGGCGATGAGCGAAGCGAGGTCGTCGCGCTTTCCCTTCACCAGGACTGCTCGTTTCGTAATGGGAGCTTTCTTTTTCATCGGTTCACGGCCAGCCTTCAGGGCATTCCGCGTGCCAGCGATCTCACCTTGGAGCTCAAGACGGTCTACTCCGCCGTCGGCCCCAAGCACACCAACGTGATATCGTCGGCCTGTGAATGCCCGGCCGAGAATTCACGGATGTCCTGGAGAATCGCCTTGCCCACAGCGACCGGTCCGCCGGACGCTTGCGCCACACGTTTGATCAGGCGGTGGTTGCTCTGGGAGTCATAAAGCTCCTCGCCCGGGCTCCGCGCGTCGGTCACACCGTCGGAGTAGAGAATGACGACATCCCCCGGCTCAAGCTGGATCTCGGTCTGCTGGTATTCCGAATCCTCCATGATACCCAGCGGCAGCCCGGAGACCTCTTGCCCGACTTCCTCCGCTCGCCCGTCGGCGTGGCGGACGATCACGGGCGTGTGGCCCGCTGACGTCAAGGTCAGCTTGCGCGTGGGAGCATCAAGCACGCAAAGGCCGAGAGTGATGAACTTGTCCTCGATCCCCGCGGCGCACAGCAGGTTGTTCAGACGATTCGCCGACGGCGCCGTGCCGCTCTCGGTCAGAAGGCAGGACCGCGTGTCACCAGAGAACTTGGCCATCATGAGTGCTGCCGCCACACCTTTGCCTGACACATCCCCGAGTGCCACGGCCATGCGGTCGCCAGCCAGAGGAACAAAGTCGTAATAATCGCCCCCGACCTGATATGTCGGCTGGTAATGCGCAAAGAATTCGTACCCTGGGACCGACGGCACCGTTTGCGGTAAAAACCGCTTCTGCACCTGCTCGGCGATCTTCAGATCGCGGTTGAGCCGCTCGCGCTCCAGGAGCGACTCGAGCATCGAAGCGTGCGAGATCGAGATCGCCGCCTGGCTCGCGACGGCCGCCAGCACGTCGAGGTCGTCCTCGTTGAACTGGCGGCGGTCGCTCGTGTCGAGCTGGATAATGCCAAGCGCCTTGTTGTCCGGCGTGAGCAGCGGCACGCACATGACCGAGCGGATTTTCAAGTCGGATATCGACGCACTGCTCGGGAGGTTCTTGTCGGCGCCGGCATCCTGGGAGAGCACCGCCTTCTTCTGGCCCAGCACGAAGTCAACGATCGACCGGCTGATGCTCGTCGGGACCTCGTCCTCGGGTACGGCTCGATTGAACGATGTACGCTTCTGGATGCGGTGTTTAAAGGCCTTGCGCACCAGCCGCTTGGTCGCGGGATCTTGCAGCAGCAGGAACAGCCGCTCGGCACCGGGAAAGATTTCCATCAGGGAGTCAAGGATCTTGGGGGCGACGGCGTCGATCCGCAGCTCGTTCGAGAGACTTCGCGTGATGTCCAGGATCGCCTTGAGCTTCGCCTCGGGACGAACCGCGCTGGCCATCGTGGTCGACCGAGAGGCTTCGAGTGTCCGGAAGTCCTGACTTGCGCTCGCGTCGGCGTCGGTTACCGTCATCACGTTGGCGTCGGGCTCGGGCTCCTTCGATTTCGGCGCCAGCTCGCTGCGGTAGACGAACTCGATGTCGCAGATTCTGATCCGGTCATTGTCCTTCAGAGGCTGCTCGACACCACCCTTGAGCTCGGTGTCGTTGACGAACGTCTTGTTCCGCGACTCGAGATCGACCACACAGAAGGCGGGCCCGACTTTGCGGATCTCGGCATGCCGGCGGCTCACACCGTTGGCAGACATGATGATGTCGCACTCCGGCAAGCGGCCGATCACCGTCACGGCGGTCTTCAAAGTAACCACCGTACCCGCAAGATCTCCTGTCACCTGTTCCAGAACCGCCATTTGTCCGTACTCCGACACCAAGTGGTCCTCGCCACAGAGGGTGAATGCTATAGGAATTATGGCCTGGGCAGACCGATTTGTCTCTAGTGACCGGGCCCGGCCGCTCCGGGACCTCACAGTGTCCGGTCTTCCATGACCAGGCCGCAACCCGTCCGGGCGCCAGATGCCGCCCCGCGACCGGGTCTCCCAGTGATGCGAGCTTGCGTTAGAATCAATACGCCTCGCGGCAGGCGCGCGCCGCCGGTCGCCTGGCTCTTGTACAATGTCTCTCGAAATAAATGCGTGGCCTTCGTTGATATCTTATCCCTTGTCTACAAAGGGCCTCGTCGTTTGGCGCGAGGCGACTGACCATGACGACGACGATCGGACGGATGAGTGCAGCCCTCTTTTCCACTTCGCTGATCGTGTTACTGGCGGCACCCAGCCGGGCAGAGACGGACCTGGCAATTCAGGAAGCGAGCAAGCTCCACACGCTCTTCGACAATGAGTGGCAATGGACCCTGGAACAGTACCCGGAGTTCGCCACCAGGATCGGCGACGACCGGTACAACGACAAGCTGACCGATCTGTCGCCTCCCGCGATGGAAAGGCGCAAGGCACTCACGCAGGACGTGCTCAAGCGCATTCGCGCAATCGATCGCGGCAGTCTGACGGGCCAGGATGTTCTCTCCTACGACCTGTTCCTGAAAGAGGCCGAAAATTGCCTGGCGCTCGAGCGTTTTCCAGCGGGAACCATTCCTGTCATGGGTTTTTTGATGCCCTATGAATGGATGCCGATCTCCCAGATGGGCGGCATTCACACGAGCATCTCGGAGCTGCCGCGCCTTGCACCGTTGCGGAACACAAAGGATTACAACGACTTCCTGGCCCGGCTCGAGGCCTATCCGCGGCAGATCGACCAGGTGATCGAGCTGATGAAGCGCGGGATGGCCTCCGGCTGGGTGCCTCCGGCAATACCTCTCGCCAAGGTTCTACCGCAGATTGAGAAGCATTGCGTCGGCGGGCTTTCAGAAAGCTTCATCGTGGTGGAGATTGACCGGTACATCGTCTGGCCGGGGCAAGCACTCGGGTACAAGATCGGCGAGTTGAAGATCAAGGCACTCCGGACAAAAGCCAGCAAGGTGCTTGGTGCCAGGTTCGACCTCCGCAAGTTTCACAACGCCCTGATCGACGACAGAGCGCTACCCCTTGATCTGCTCGAGCGGCGAATCGACCAGTGGATCAAGTCGCAGCGATAGGAGGCGACGATGCAAAAGCGGCTGATCCAGACCAGCAAATACCTGGCGAAGCACCTGCGCCACGCCCCTCACGAGCTGGGACTTACCCTCCAGCCCGGCGGATGGGTGCCCGTGGACGATTTGCTCGCAGCAGCCGGACGCGCGGGATTCGCCATCTCCTACGATGAACTCCTCGAATGCGTCGAGACCAACGACAAGCAGCGGTTCGCCTTCGACGCATCGGGAGAACGGATTCGTGCCAATCAGGGACACAGCGTCGAAGTCGATCTGCAACTGCAAGAACGAGAGCCCCCCGAGATGTTATTCCACGGCACAGTCGAGCGGTTCCTGCCGTCGATATTGAAGGAGGGCTTGGTCAAAGGGAAGCGGCATCACGTCCACCTGTCGAATGACGTCGAAACGGTGCGCAGGGTCGGGGCGCGTAGAGGTCAGCCGGTGATCCTCACCGTCAATGCCGGCTGCATGCGCCGGGACGGACACAAGTTCCTGCTCTCGGCGAATGGGGTCTGGTTGACGGATTCGGTCCTTCCGGAGTACCTTTCGATGTCGGACGAAGACGACGACCTGGTCGATCGATTGCTAGAGTTGAATCCGTCGTTCCGGGCGTTAGTCGAGAGATCGAAAGCCAGTCCGCGGCGCCCCTTTCCAGGTCAGTCCGAGCCGTGACTCGCCTGCACGACAAACTGAGCGAAGCCGAGCGAACGGCGCGGTAACGAGGTAGAGTGGGCAGTATCGCGCTTTGACGGATAAGCGCGTGACCAAGCGTGAGTCATCGCCGATGGAAACGCGACACGGTGTGCCATTCATCGACCCATGCGTGCTGGTTATTCCGTGTGCAGCCGTCGCATCACTCCCGGCCGCACTGCGCGCGGCGACAACGTCGCTCCCATATCTCTCTGCGGCGGCACGCTGACCGTAGCCGTCGAAGACCCACTCGACTTCGAGCTGATCGACAAGTTGCGCTATCATTGCGCGATGCCCATCGACGTCGTCGCCGCCGATGCCGATCGTATCAGGGCCGTGGTGCGGTGGATTTATGGCGAGGAGCCCATCGATTGACCTCTTGACCGCCTGCTCAGCCGGGCCAGGCCGACCGCGGATCATTTTGATAGAATTCGCCATTGCGCTCGGCGGTCCGTTCCGCTTGCGTTGCTCGTCAGATGGTTTTCATGGCGGGAGTCTTCGGAAATGCGCACTCTGTTCTGGCGGCTCTGGAGCGTCTTTGTCGGTGTCGTGATGATCATTCTGAGTCTCCTGGCTCAACTTGCGATTTTCCTCCCACTCGCCTCGATCCTGACCCCGCTGGTCCTGCCTGAAGTCAACCCATGGTATGGTGTTCTCGCGTTGTATGTCCTTGTGAACAGCGTCTCGTGCTACGAGTACTTCCGCAAGCGGCGTGTCGTCGTCATGCGAAGCAAGGTCCACCAACTTTCCGCTCTCGTGAGGCCCACCACAAGCCACGCCGTGATGGCCTTTTTCCTGGTCCCTCGCGGAATCGATCGAATTGTCACGGGTCGAGAGCTCACCGGGTGAGAAAAAGTTGATGAACGACAATTCGACCCGACCCAACAGGAATCCACCGTTGTCCAACGCCGCGTCGAACGCCAGCGCCTTCTACGAGCAAGTGGTGAAGGACGGGAGCGTGTTCACCGTCTTGGACGATGACAGTTTCTTGGTTTTTCTCGTCCGTGGAACCGAAGTAATCCCATTCTGGTCCAGCCGGTACCGTGTGAAAAAGGTTCAGTCGTCCCATCCGAAGTATGCACGCTTCCCGATCTCTGAGATCCCGCTCACGGAATTCCTCGATAAGACGCTGGCCCAGCTCGAAGAAGAAAACATCCACGTGGGGGTTAACTGGTCAGGTAAGCGCCTGATTGGTTACGACCGTTCGGTTGCCGACCTCAAGCGCAACATCGGATATTGGCTTGACAAGAGCTGAACGAACTCAAACCGCCGCGCTGTGTCTGATAGCAGCGAAGCGACAACTCGGCAGACCGCCTCCGCGGACACTTGCTTCGGATACCATCGTGGTCACGACTCGACCCATCCTGCTTCGACCAAAGCGCCCGCAGTTTCTCCTGCTCGCGGCGATATGCCTCGCATTCGTTCTAATCGGCGTATGGATGATCGCGCGGGGCGAATGGGCCGGCTGGTTCTGCTGCGGGTTCTTTGGCTTGGGCATACCCGTCGCTTTGATCTCGATGCTTCCCAATGCGAGCTCCCTGGAACTGAATTCGGAAGGGTTCACGGTGCGATCGCTGTTCCGGGCAGGCAAAACTCGCTGGGAGGACGTGAGCGACTTTGGCGTCGGCCGGATCGGGCCAAACGCGATGGTTATGTTCAATTTTGTGGACTCGTACAAGAGAGCGGTTCCGATCCGATGGGTCAACTCGGCACTAACCGGCTATGAAGCAGCGCTGCCTGATTGCTACGGTCTGCGCCGGTGAGCTGGCTGACTTGATGAACCGGTATAAAGCCGCGCGAACTTGAAAGAGCCACGGCGTTGAGGGTTGATCATATCGAGGGAACGCGCATGGATCTCGGCGTCGTCGATCCACGAGTCAAGGAAGCCCGGCTAATCTCATCGGCGACGGACGACGACATCATGGCTTATGTGGTCGAAGGCATCGTTTACGCCGCCCTCGCACAAGGCCCGCACACTTACATCCAGTGTGCGGTTCGAGACGAGCCGCCGCATGGCTTCTGGCTGGCCTATGTGGATGGCACGCCAGGCGAATGCCATCATGCGATGGAGGCGCCGATCGGGCTCGACCAGGTGCGCGCGGCTTTCCTGAAGTATCGCCGGGGAGACGAGTCCTTTAGACTCGATTTCTCGTGGGGGATATTGCACGATTAACCGCCGCGACGGTAATTAATACTTCATGATTCAGAGCGATCCAATCGTCAACGGAGTGACACATGAGCCGCGTCACGGATAGAATGCCGGAAAACCTCGCAGCCTCGTCCCATCTCGCCGCCAATGCGGCTTTGCCGCCTGGACCCTGCTCGTGTTTGGCGTGTACAAGAGCAAGATCTCGTCGCGGGGGGCATGAGACCGAAGATTGCCGTGAGGCAGGCGGTTGACATGAGCATCACACAGAACGCTACCGGCACGAACGATCCGTATAACCTGAACCGCTTCATGGAAGCGCAGCACGGCAGCTACGAGCAAGCCCTCTCGGAAATCAACAGCGGCCGAAAGCGCTCACATTGGATGTGGTACATCTTCCCGCAACTAGACGGCCTGGGATTCAGCTCGACTTCCAGGTTCTACGGGATCAAGAATCTTGACGAAGCCAGGGCGTATCTTGAACACCACCTGCTGGGATCGAGGCTGCTCGCGTGCGCCGAAGCCGTTATCCGCATCGACGGCCGGACTGCGTCACAGATCTTCGGCTCGCCCGACGACATGAAGCTGAAATCCTGTGCGACGCTGTTCGCGTTTGCCTCAGCCGACGGGTCCGTGTTTCATCAATTGCTCGCCAGGTATTATGGGGGCCGCGTCGACACCAAGACGCTTCGATTGCTCGGCCTCGAGGACGAAGGAACCGGTGAAAAAGGTCACATGACATGCGATATTTCATGATCGTTTGCGTCGCGTCGTTCCTCGTCGACTCGCCGCCGCCAGACGGGCCGTCACGGGCGCCACGGCTCGCGAAGACGACTGAGGAAATCACCACTGCCGTCGAGGAATTCAAGGGCTTCGGCTGTATTCAGTCAGCCCAGTTCAGTCGCTCGGGGCGCCAGGTTTTCGCGGTCTGGTATTGCCCGTTCTCCGGGCGTGCCGCCTGCTATCTTCATGCGTATTACTACGACCACGAGAAGTCGCGATGGATACGCTTCGTGGATCAGTTGGTCGAGTGCCATGGCGACCTTTCCGCCGAGATGCCTTCGCGCGGCGAGGTTGTGCTCTTTCGAGACACTGACGGGAAGGTCATGGTGCAAGAGTCGGTGGCCAGATTTCCGCAGAAGAAATGGTTCAAGGAGAAAGAATTGGCCAGGTGAACATGGAACCCGAACCGGCAACAGATCTGAGATATCCCTCCGCTGGCTATGTGGCTCCGACCGTTGAACGGCGCCTCTCTCCTGTGGGCGCGCACGGATCATTCCGTTCGTCCTCGAGCAACAACCGATAGCCGGCGGGACTGCAGCCCCGGCGGGCACCGCTGGCCTTCGCTTGGTACTAGACACGGGATGAGGACATCCACATGACGAAAACCGCAGGCGCCGGAACCTCCATCGTGACTTCGCTCGCGCCCATGCTGTCCGTTCGCAACGGCGGCCAAGCGGTTGAGTTCTACAAGTCGGCATTCGGCGCGCTCGAGGTCTACCGGGTGGAAGATCCCGGCGGTTCCGTCGTGGCTCGAATGTCAATTGACGGTGCCGAGTTCTGGCTGGCTGATGAATCGCCCGAGCATGCGAATTTCAGCCCCGAATCCCTGAGCGGTGGCACCGCTCGGATGATCTTGACTGTGCCCGATCCGGACGCGACCTTCGCAAGGGCACTCGCGGCAGGCGCGAAACAAGTCGTCCCCGTGAAGGAAGCCTACGGATGGCGCCTGGGCCGCCTGGTCGATCCATTCGGCCATCACTGGGAGATCGGCCATCCGCTCGCTGCGCGAGACCCCAAATGAGCGAACCGATACGGATCAACGTCGAACGGCGAGGGAAAGATCTTCACGCCGGCCTTTCGGTCCAGGAGCAGCGGATCGCGGAAGGCCGCGAGATTCCCGTGGAGCTTCCGGGCGGCTGCAAAATCCAGGTGCGGCTCCACGCTGTCATGCCGCAAGGGGCGATTCTGCGCCTCAAGGGCCAGGCGTCCGATGGCGAAGGGGATCTCCTGTTGCGAATCTGCACCAGCAACGACGGAGGCGGGCAAACTGCAACGCCGCTGCCAGCGACAGATCGCGAGCGTCGCGCGCGAAGAATCGGGCGGCGCGTCATGACGTTCTGGGCCTTCGGCGCCGGCCTGCTGTTTATCTGGGGCTTCGAAGGCTGGCGTATCAACGGCGTTCCGGCCTCTTGGATCGGCTATCTCTTTATCGGGCTCGGCGTTCTCGACCTCCTGGGATTCAACACCTTCCGCGGCGGGCCGCTCGACAAGCGACACGATCCGCCCGCGGCCCCGCCGCCGTCTGGTGCTTGATCATCGGATTGGCTGATTCGAGGAGGACAAATGTCGCCTGAGATGGAGACGCTTGATCAATTGCTAGGTGGTGATATGACGCTCACCCTCGTGCGCGGACTGTTCGAAAACCGGGAGCGGTTCGTGCGAGCAATCGCCGCCATGCTCGACGCCGGTGAAGTGAGCTTGGTCGACTCCGATGGAACGGTGCTGCCTCGGTGGCTGTGGCGAGGAGTGCTTGCTGGCGAACCGGAAGGGGCCGAGCTTCGGCTCTCGATCACAGATGCGGGCGCGCGTCGGGTCGCGTGACGGAGCCGCGAAAGATTGTGGCGCCGAAGATCGGTTATTCCAAGATAATTCTCGCTACTATATAGTCCAAATTGAGGAGGTCCGCGTGCCCCGCATATCGGAGTTTTATGGCATCGCGATCTACATGTATTATCGCGACTACGCGCCGCCTCACTTCCACGCGATTTAGGGCGACCACGAGGCGACGGTGGCAATCGAAACCGGAGACGTGTTGGAAGGGCAATTGCCAAGGCGCGCGCGGATTCTCGTGGCGGATTGGGCGCTGGCCCATCGGGACGATCTACAACTTTCCTGGGACATGGCGCGCGCTAACCAGCCATTGCCAAAGATCCCAGGGCTGGAATGAAGCAACGAGGCAGCCATGATCCTTCGCATCTGTGAGGCTCAAGTCTGTGGGCCGCATTCCTTGCGGTTGACCTTCAATGACGGAACCACCAAGGAGGTCAACGTACGTCCGCTGCTTGATGGAGAGATCTTCAAACCATTGCGAGAGCCCGTCTATTTTGCGGCTGTCGAGCTGGACCCGATTTGCGGGACTGTCGTCTGGCCCAATGGCGCGGATTTCGCGCCAGAGGCCCTGTATGAGTTGTCCGCCGAACCCGTGGAGAAATCCGTCCGGTGACCAGTTACGACGATGATCTGGAGCGGCTCATGCCGGCGTGTTCGGCGCGGTTTCCCGCGACCAGGTCAATTGGCCCAATCATAGAATCTTCAAACGTCGCCGACGAATAACCCTGAACCGGCTTGCTGGAACCGCAATACGCTTCCGCCGAGCCGGTTCAAGCCCTCTTTTCGAACGGCAAGCTCAACGATGGGTGAGTCTACTCCCGCTGCGCGCGGCTCAACACCGCACCGATGGCAATACCGTATCGGGCTAAGGTTCTTGCTCGTGACGGTCTGTCTTGCCGCGCTCGTCCTCGCCTGGTTCACCCGCGAGTACAGACAGGCCCAGCGGCGAACGGCGCTCGTTGCCGAGCTCTCGAGCGTCGGCGTCATCTCCATCCTGGACGAGCCCACCGGGCTAGACATGATCGTCATGAAGTTTAGCCCCACATACGAGCGGGCCTTGCGCACACGTATCGGCGTGGGCTGGCTCGAGCGACCCACCGTGTTTCTTTGCGCACGTTTACAGGACGAACAGGTGCCGTTCGCCATCGAACGACTGAGAATGCTGGGCACAGCCCGCGAAATTCACACCAGCGGCCCAAACCTCACCCAGCGCGGGGTTGCCCAGCTCCAAAATGGCCTGCCGGATGTCCACGTCGTCCCCGCGGCAAGCCCCGCCCTCCATCACTACTTCCGCGATCAGGTCGAACACGAACACCTCGCAACCGAAGGACTGCAATTCGCGGGGCTGCTGATCCTGGGACTCCTCGCCACGCTGGCGTTCTTCGCCTGGCCGCTGGTGCGGCGTCGCAGACGCGATTGAAACCAGCCGCCATTGGTTCGCCCACCAATACGGAGACTGGGTGCGATTTCCCGACGTCGAATTCGTCGATACTTAACAGCAGCGCCTTGAACCCTTATCTCAACACTCCTTGCCTCGACACTACATCCATGCTAGCATGATATGAGGCGTATAGAGCAGGTTCGAGTCGAATGAAAGGACTTGGGCCGAGCGCGCCTTTCTATATATAGGGCGCGAGCGCAGGCTGTTGCAAGCCGAGCCCGTCCCGTCCCGTGGTCCCGCCTAGAGGTTTCCTGGCGCGAGGTGACGAACATGAAGCTCACGTGTCGTCGACTGTCGGATCGCAAAACGCCAGAGCGCCGGCGGCCGCTGCAATTTCTGCTCGAGGGGCTCGAACCGCGAATTGTGCTGAGCACATTCAACGTCAACACCGAGACCGGGCTTCGCAGCGCGATCACCGCCGCGGAGAGCAACAGCTCCGCGAGCAATACGATCAACCTGACGTCCTCGATCACGCTGACCGACGCCGCTGCCGGCGACCTCGACGTCACGAACGCGACGACCGCGGCCAAGACGCTCGTCATCGAGGGCACCGGATCGAAGCCGTCGCAAACGGTTCTCTCGGGCTCTTCCTCTCTGAGCAACCGCGTCCTGGAAGTGGTCGGGGCGGGCACGTCGGGCGTCACCGTCATCATCAAAAACCTGACGATCACGGGTGGCCACGCTAAAGGCGAGACCGGGATTCTGGGTGACTCGGCGGCCGATGGCGGCGCGGTTTTTGTGAGCGGCGGCAGCATCGAGATGAGCAAGGTGGCGATCTCCGGGAATCGCGCCACAGGAGCCTCCGGAGCCGCCGGCGCGCCAGACGGCGGCAATGGCGGCAACGGCGCCGCCGCCAAGGGTGCGGGAATCTATGTCAAAGGCGGGCAACTGACGCTCTTCAATACGGTCATCCAGTACAACTACGACGAAGGCGGTCAGGGCGGCAAAGGCGGCAATGGTAAGAAGGCTGTGGGACAGAATGGGGGCAACGGCGGCAACGGCGGGTCAGCGGCTGGGGCTGGGGTGTACATGGCTGGCGGTGAGCTGATCATGAGCTCGTCGACCCTCCACAATCCCGGCGCCTCGGGTGCGTTCCGCATGGCCGTTATAAACAATGGGGCCGTCGGCGGCGCGGGGGGCAACGGCGGCAACGGCGGCAGCGGCTCCGCTGGCGCCAACGGCACCACAGGCTCCAATGCGACCATAGCGGGCGACGCCGGGGTTGCCGGCATCGCGGGTGGAACTGGCGGCAATGGCGGCAACGGCGGCAACGGCGGCAACGGCGGCAACGCCTATGGCGGCGGCATCTACGTTGCTGGCGGTACGATGATCTTTTCGGGCGGCCTGGTCGCTCAGAACGCTGTTCGCGGCGGTCACAATGGAATCGGCGGGTTCGGCGGGCTCGGCGGCGCTGGCGGCAACGGCGGCAAGGGCGGCAGCGGCGGCGCGGGCGTCGTTGCGACGAATGGATTTTCTATCGTTGGTGGCAGTGGCGCCAAGGGCGGCAACGGCGGCAACGGCGGCAACGGCGGTGATGGCGGGTTGGCGGGCTCCGCCGGGGCTGGGGAGGGAGGAGGCATCTACGTTGCCAATGGGACCGTGAGTCTCGCAGCCCTCAGAATCACCCAAAATACGGCGGCCGGGGCCGACGCGGGTACCAAGCAGGGTTCTCAAGCCTTCGCCACCAACGCCGGCGGAGGTCCGGGCGGGCCGGCAGGTGCGGGCGGCCACGGCGGCGCAGGCGGCCCAGCCGGAGAAGGCCACAAGGACCACGTCGGTGGTAAGGGCGGGCCCGGAGCGCCCGGAGGCAAAGGCGGCGCGGGCGGCGACGGCGGCGGGACATATCCCGGCGCTGATGGCGGCACAGGTGCTGGCGGCGGTATCTACATAAACGGCGGCTCCCTGACCCTGACCTCTTCGGTCATCACGGGAAACACCGCTCACGGAGGCGACGGCGGAAACGGCGGACAATTTGCCCTTGGCCTCGGTTATGGCGGTGGCGGCGGCGGCGGCGGCGGCGGCGGCGACGGCGGTGAGGGCGGTCACGGAGGCGCTCCGGTATCGGGTCATATGACCGGCGCGCCTGGAGGACGAGGTGGAAACGGGGCCAATGGCGGGGAAGGTGGCATTGCGGGCAACGCCGTCAATGGCGGCACGGGGGGCGCCGGCGGCATCGCCCAAGGCGGCGGCATCGCCGTCGCTTCAGGCACCGTCACCTTGACGCTCGACCTGCTACAAAACAACGCGGCGACGGGCGGTCCGGCGGGCAAAGGAGGCAACGGCGGCTCCGACGCAGGCAATTACTTCTCGCATGGCGTACGCACCGGCATTGGAGGCAGCGGTGGACACGGTGGATACGGCGGTAATGGCGGCGACGGCTCTGAATTCAGCGGCGCCGGCGGCGATGGCGGTGATGGCGGCGAGGGCTCCAACGCGGGTCGTGGCGGAAACGCAGGCACCGGCGGGCCCGGCGGCAATGGCGGCAATGCCAACGGCGGCGGCATCTACGTCGGCGGCGGAGCAATCGTGCTCGGAAACGTCTCTTATCAAGGTAACAACGTAACCGCCGGCTCAGGCGGAGCCGGCGGGGCCGGCACCGGAAAAGCCGGTAACGGTGGCTCCGGCGGCGCGAGCGGACTGGGCGGCCGCGGCGGGCTCGGAGCGGCGAAACAGCACGGTGGTACCGCTCCTGATGGAAACGACGGCAACGCCGGAGCCGCCGGGAACACCGGCGCCTCTGGCAACAAAGGCGCCAAGGGAACGAACGGCAACAAGGGAACGGCCAGCGGCGACGATGACAGCGCCAGTGGTGGCCTCCAGCCGACAGATACGCTCATGATCGTCATCACCGCTCCTCCTCCCGGTTCGGTCGACGTGAACGCCGGCTTCGGCTTGACCGCCGCCGTCGAGTCCGACGATGGCACGGTCGACACCGATTTCAACGGCGCCATCACCATCATTCTCTCGACCGACCCCACAGGTGCCACGGTCGGTGGAACGGCCACCCTGCGCGCTACGAAAGGCGTCGCCATCTTTTCCGGTCTGAGCATCAACGAAGCCGGCGATTACCAGCTCGAGGCCACCAGCGGCGGCACGATGTCGCAGCCGGTATCGATCAATGTCATCGCCCCGCCGCCTCCGCCGCCGCCGCCACCCACGATCATCGGCGAGATCGTGCTCACCGCGCGAAAGCTCAACAAGCACAAGAAGCCGGTGGGCAAGCCGGTCTTGACCGGCTTCGAGATCCAGTACAGCACGGCAATGAACCCGGCCACCGCCGGCAGCGCGATCAACTACCAGGTCGACTGGATCTCCACCAAGCGCGTCAAAAAGAAACTGACGCAGATTCTCCACCCCCTGGCGATCACCGTCGACTATAACGCGGCGACCGACTCGGTTGACCTGATGCTCAAGGGCAAACAGGCATTCGCAGACGGCGGCCAGATCACGGTCGTCGCCACACGGCCCGGCGGAGTCAGTAGCACCGCCGGCGTCTTGCTCGATGGAAACAACGAGGGCATCGCAGGCGACAACGGCGTGTTTTCGATTTCGGCGAAAGCGCGCCATCGCGCGCAAGTGACGATAGTCGCCTTTCGCTCCGCGAAAGTGCGCTCTGCTTGCAGGGTTGGTCCAGGCACAGCACTCGGGGGATCAAATTCGCAACAGCGATCCGCCCAGCTTCCGGTCATTGTCGCCCTTCGCTCCGCGAAGGGATTCTGCCTGCATTGTTGTTCCAGCCACAGCACTCAAGGGACCAAATCCGCAACAGCGATCCGCCCAACTTCCCGCCCGTCGATGACAACCGAAACGTCGTCGCCCGGCCGTAAATCGACCCGCGATCGGTACTGGCCCGTCGCCTGGTCCGGGTCGGTGTAAACCTCGACCATTGCCTGACCGGGCGTCGCTCCGCCCGACAGATTGGCGATCCAGTAAACTGGGATTCCGGCCGCCGCATGGGCCGGAAGTTTCTCGGTCCGCGCGCGGGCGAGATTGGTCTCCGCAACCTCGACGACCATGCAGCAGTCGGCCGCCGTGGCGTCGCGCGCCGAGTTGAACTCCAGCTCGCTACGAACGACCGCCACGTCCGGTTCCCACTTGTTGCCGGGTGGCATCACCAGCGCTTCCTCTTTCTGCGCGATCCACTCAGCCGGGAGAACGCGCTCCAGGGCCCGAACGGTTTTCCTCGTCGCAACGCGGTGCGGTGGATTCCTGGGCGTCTTGGTGACCAGGACCCCGTTCAGAAGCTCGACCGGCTCATCCTCATCGAGCGTCCCGTCTCGAACCATCCGGTCGAACTGCTCAATGGTGAGTCGATCAACCTCCGCCACCGGGTTCGCTCCTGGTCGGGAAAGATTCCTACTCGCTCTCGTCCGAACGCTCGAACCGACTAGATCCCTTCGAGAGCACGATCGCCTACGTCCTTTGTACCCAGCGCGGGCATGGCCCTCAACCAAGAACAAGCGTCCGCGTAGGGTGGGTGCAACCCACCAAGATTTCGGCATGTCCTGGTGGGTTGCACCCACCCTACAAATCACTCGAAGAGCCGGAGCTGCTTTCCAGAGCCGATTTCGCCCGGCCGCCGGAACGCCGCCGGCGTTACCGGCCAGGGCTCTTTGTTCAGCCCCACCCGCCGGCAGGTCACCCGGAAGAGCCGGGAAATCAGGTCGGCCGCCCTCCCATCGCCGCGCATCCGCATTCCAAAGCGTGAATCGTTGAGACGCCCGTCGTGCATCGCGCGAATCCGTTCAAGAACCTTCTCCTTTCGGCCGGGGAAATGGTTCTCGAGCCAGTCCTGAAAAAGCGTCGAGACCTCCATCGGCAAACGTACGATTGTATAACCCGCGTTCCGCGCACCGGCCTCCGCAGCCGCTTTGAGGATCGCCGGCATCTCGTGCTCGGTCAGCCCCGGAATCAACGGCGCGACCATCACCCCCACGGGCACTCCAGCATCGGCCAGAGCCGTGATCGCCTTGAGCCGGCCCGCGGGCCGGCTGGTGCGCGGCTCCATCCGGCCGACGAGTTCATCGTCAAGCGATGTGATCGAGACAAACACCCCCGCCGCGCTGTGCCTGGCCAGCTCGCCAAGCACATCAACGTCGCGCGTCACCAGCCGGTTCTTGGTGATGATCGCAACGGCCTGGCGAAACTCGACGAGGACCTGGAGACAGCGCCGCGTCAGCGCCAGCCGCCGCTCCACGGGCTGATAGGCATCCGTCACTCCCGAGAGCCCTAGAACCCGCGGCTGCCAGCGCGGCGATGAGAGCGTCTGCCGCAACAGCTCGGGCGCATCGTGCTTGACCATGATCTTGGTCTCGAAGTCGAGTCCCGATGAGAAACCGAGATACTCATGCGTCGGCCGCGCATAACAATAAATGCAGCCGTGTTCACACCCTCGGTACGGGTTGAAGCTCACCTCGAAGCCGACATCCGGGCTGTCGTTTTGAGCGATGATGCTCCGCGACGTATCCGGCAGATACTCCGTCGGCGGCCGGCCCAGGCTCTCCAGGTAATCGTCGTCGCCCTCGACCTGCTCGAGATCAAGCTCGCGATGAGTCGCCTCGAACCGGTTGGGCGGGTTGATCCGCGCCCCCCGGCCGCGACGAAGCGGAACGTCCGGCTCGTTCATCGAATCCTCGCCTCTCTTGAACCAGTTCTTCGCCGGGTGACCCGCCACTCTATACAAGACAAGAATACTATACCAAAGAACACTATGCCTGACGAGGTCAGTTTCAAGAGGGGAGGCCGCCTGAAAAATGGAACCTGGGCGCAACGCCGAAGCACGTCCACGTTTGGATGCAAATGCGTGTCGGACCTGCGATAATCCAGCCGAGGCGACTCGACTCCCGGACCGGTCGCGGAAAAGGTGTCAGGAACCGTTTGTGCGAAGCACTCCATGGGCCGTCCCGGCAAACGGTTCCTGACACCTTTTCCGCGACGCCAGATCGACCACCGACGATCGGAGACACGTCATGACCGCCGCCGCTGACCGGCATCTCCTTTTCGGATTGCTCGCGCTTCAGAACGGCCTGATCGACCAGGGCCAGCTCATGCTCGCCTTTCAGGCATGGACCCGCGACAAATCCCAGAGCCTGGCCGATCACCTCGAAGCCCGCGGCGACCTGACGGGCCCGAAGCGGGCCGTCCTCGAGGCCCTCGCGGCGGTCCACGTCGAAACGCACGGTGGCGATGTGGAGAAGAGCCTGGCCGCCATCCCCGCCAACCAATCGACCCGCGCCGGCCTGGCCGACCTGGGCGAGCCGGAGATCGAGGCCACGCTCGCCCGGGTCGCACGGACCAAGAACGGCCACGCCACCGAGGCCGACGATGATCACGACCCCGACCGCACCGGCACGTTGGCCCTCGGCGCGTCGACCGGCGATGGCCAGCGGTTCCGCTTGCTAAGGCCTCACGCGCGGGGCGGGCTGGGCGAGGTGTTTGTGGCGCTCGACTGCGAGCTGCACCGCGAGGTGGCGCTCAAGCAGATCCTCGAGAAGCACGCCGACGACCCGGTGAGCCGCCAGCGGTTCGTGCTGGAGGCCGAGGTGACCGGCGGGCTCGAGCACCCCGGGATCGTGCCGGTTTACGGTCTGGGCACTTACGGCAGCGGCCGCCCGTACTACGCCATGCGGTTCATCAAGGGCGACAGCCTCAAGGAGGCGATCGAGCAGTTCCGCACCGACATTTCCCTGAAGAACGACCCCGGCCGTCGATCCTTTGAGCTCCGCAAGCTCCTCCGCCGCTTCCTCGACGTCTGCAACGCCATCGATTACGCCCACTCCCGCGGCGTGGTCCATCGCGACATCAAGCCCGCCAACATCATCCTCGGCAAACACGGCGAGACGCTGGTGGTCGACTGGGGGCTGGCCAAGGCCGTGGGCCGGGCCGATCCGTCGGTCGGCGAGCAGACCATCGTTGTGTCGTCGAGCGGGTCATCGGAGACCATGCCCGGCAGTGCCATGGGCACGCCGGCCTACATGAGCCCCGAGCAAGCCTGTGGCGATCTCGATCGGCTCTCTCCCCGCTCCGACGTCTACTCGCTGGGCGCCACCCTTTATTGCCTTCTGACCGGCAAGCCGCCATTCGAGGGCGCCGACCTCGGCGAGATCCTCCGCAAGGTCCAGCAGGGTGACTTCGTCCCGCCCCGGCAGCTCGAATCGTCGCCCGACGCGGCCCTGGAAGCCGTCTGCCTGAAGGCGATGGCCAACCAACCGGGTGACCGTTACCCCTCGTGCCGGGCCTTGGCCGACGACGTCGAGCGTTGGATGGCCGACGAGCCGGTCTCGGCCTGGGCCGAGCCCTGGACGCGGAAACTGTCGCGCTGGCTAACGCGACACCGCACCGAGGTAACCGGCGCGGCGGCGGCCCTGCTGGCGGGCGTGGTCGGTCTGTCGGCCGTGCTGGCCGTGCAGGCCCGGTCCAATCTAGCCCTCGCGGACAAGAACACCGCGCTTCTGGACGCCAACGCCAAGATCGAGGCCCGCTACAACCTGGCCGTCGATGCCATCAAGACGTTTCACACCGGCGTGAGTGAGGACTTCCTGCTCAAGGAGGTGACTTTCAAGGAGCTGCGCGACCGGCTCTTGAAATCGGCCTCGGACTTCTACGGCAGGCTCGGCGCCCTGCTCGGCAAGGAGACCGACATCGCTTCGCGGCGGGCCCTGGCGCAGTCCAACTTCGAGCTGGGTGACCTGACGGGCAAGGTCGGCCGCAACGAGGACGCCCTGGCGGCGCATCGTGCGGTCCTGGCGGCGCGTGAGGCACTGGCGGCCGAGCCGGGAGCCGGCGCCCTAGCCAAGGTCGACGTCGGGCGCAGCTTGATCGCGGTCGCAGGGCTGCTCGAAGGGACCGGCAAGACGGACGAGGCGCTGGCGACCTACCGGCGGTCGGAGTCGCTGCTGGCCGGCCCGGCGGGTGCCGATCCGTCGGCGCGGGCCGCGTTGGCGGCCTGCCGGTCGCAAATGGGTGGGCTCCTGAGGGCCACGGGCAAGTCCGCCGACGCCCTGGCGTCCTACCGGTTGGCGCGGGCCGACCAGGAGGCGCTGGCCGCCGCTCCCGAAGCCTCGGTCGACGCCCGCCACGACCTGGCGGACACGGTCCGCCGGATGGGCGTCCTGCTGCACGACGCGGGCAAGCCGGCGGAGGCGGAGGCCGAGTACCGCCGGGCGCTGGCGATCTGGCAGAAGCTGGCCGACGACAACCCCGCCGTGACCGACTTCCGCAGCAGCCTGGCCTGGTGCCACGACTGCCTCGCGTTGCTGCTGCACAACACGGGCAAGCCATCGGAGGCGGAGGCCGAGTACCGCAAGGGGCTGGCGCTCCAGCAGAAGCTGGCCGACGGCAACCCCGCCGTCACTTGGTTCCGCAGCAGCCTGGCCACGAGCCACAACAACCTCGGCTTTTTGCTGTGGAACACGGGCAAGCCGGCGGAGGCGGAGGCCGAGCTCCGCAAGGCGCTAGAAATCCAGCAGAAGCTGGCCGACGACAATCCCGCCGTCACTTTGTTCCGCAGCAGCCTGGCGCAAAACCACTTCGTCCTCGCCCTCGTGTTGCCGGACATGGGGAAGCCAGTCGCGGCAGAGGCCGAGTTCCGCAAGGCGCTGGCGATCCGGCAGAAGCTGGCCGACGACAACCCCGCCGTCACTTTGTTCCGCAGCAGCCTGGCGGCCGGCCACTACAGGTTCGGCGAGATGATGTCGAACACGGGCAAGCCGGCGGAGGCGGAGGCCGAGTTCCGCAAGGCGCTAGAAATCCAGCAGAAGCTGGCCGACGACAACCCCGCCGACACCGGCTTCCGCAGCGGCCTGGCGTTCCGCCACTTCAACCTCGGCATCCTGCTGTCGGGGACGGGCAAGCCAGCGGAGGCGGAGGCCGAGTACCGCAAGTCGGTGGCGATCCGGCAGAAGCTGGTCGACGACAACCCCTCTGACATCGATCTCCGCGATGAACTGTCCTCCGACTATTTGAGGATAGCTGCCCGCCAGGCGTGGTTTGGGCAAGAAAAGGGGCTTTCCTCCACTTGTCAGAGACTTCTTTCGCTCGCGAAAGATACGGAAGATCCCGCGATCGCCGACAAGGCGGCGAAGTGTTGCAGCCTGCGCCAGGCCGACCCCAAGCGGTGCGAAACCGCGCTGGTTCTCGCCCGTCGCGCGGTGGAACATGAAAAGGGTTCCCATTGGCTGGTTTATTTCGAGATGACCCTCGGCATGGCAGAATACCGGAGCGGACACTTCGCGGAAGCCGACGCCGCTTTGACCGCGGCGATGAATGATCCGGGTAAAAATCACACTGTATCAAGCACTTCCGCGTTCTACCGCGCGATGGGCCTGTTTCGACAGGGCAAGACCGACCTTGCCCGCACGCTCGCGACCGAAGCGGCCGCCAAGATGAAGCCGCCGCCCGTCGACGAGCAGAAACCGCTTCTCGGCGGTGCCGACGCGACGGACGACCTGATCATGTGGCTGGCCTACAAGGAAGCGAAAGTCATGATCCAGTTTGGCGCGACCCCCGCCGCGGCGGCGCAGCCCCACACGAAATGACCGCGTGTCTGGGATGAGGTGGATCAGCTTACCCCAGCGACCCCTCGCCGACGAACATCGCTCGAACCTTATCCGAGTCGTCTGGGGTGAGGCTGTCGATCCGAAGTTGGCCACCCCGCCCGTCCACCAACTTCAGCGTGTAAATGCCTCCAGGCACGACATCCGTCTCCGATTTGACCAGGAGGTAGCCAGACCACGACGAGGTTACACCAACCTCCGTCGGATCGTAGTCGATATAGACGTTTGCGGGATCGAGACAGAGCTTGTCCCCCTGGAAGAGCGTTCCCCGGAAGTGATGCATCGCCGTTCTCCTCGTAAGTTCAGCAGTCGGTCTTACATCAACCTGGATGTTTACCAGACGGAGATGCGGTTTGCGATGGTGTTCTCACGCAGGTAGCTTCAAGATCACGGCCGCCGTGGTCATGATGACACGGTAGATCGGCAAGTCGATCTTCTTGACTGGTATATCATGATGAGCGGTCCGTCACTCACCGGATTCAAGAACCTGCTCGTGACCGGTTCCCCCGGCTGCGGTAAGACCACCGTGCTGCAGAGGGTGCTGGAGCATCTCGGAGATCTTCGACTGGCTGGATTCCTGACCCGTGAACTTCGAGAGCATGGTCAGCGGGTCGGCTTCGAGGCGGTTGGGCTGGGCGGGCAACGTGCCATCCTCGCTCACGTCCGGTTTCTGTCTCTTGTTTCGGTGGGGCGCTATGGCGTGGATCCGGATCGCCTCATTCCTCTGATCAATGAGGAGATGGTCCGAACCCCAGGAACTGTGGACGCCTACTTGATTGACGAGATCGGCAAGATGGAGTGCCATTGCCCACAGTTCACGGCGGAGTTGAGCCGTTTGCTCGGACGATGAGCTGGCTTGGTCCGAGTAAGGCAACAGTCGAGGTGTGGCGGCAACTCAGCCATGAAATTGCGGCTGAGTTCCTCGAGGACGGGTTCTGGGGGAGAAGTAAGGTGCGGGCTCATGTCGGTCCCTGGACCGTGACCTTGGACATGTACACCTCCGGCGAGGACGGCGTGAGCCCGGCGACACGGCTGACCGCTCACGGTCAAAGACCGCAGATCTCGGCCGTGCCTTTGACTCTCCGAGACGGGCTGGATGAGCATGCAGATTGCGGCTCGATTCGAAGAAAGCTCCGTGGCTCATCAATAGAAACCCCCCAAGGCTAACCTCGGGGGGAAACGGAGATCCGTTTTTCTGTAGGGCATGCCGCGTCAAACCAGTTGGGCAGTCCGTTCGAGGCATCCCAACCGATGACTCTTGGTCGTGCGGGCTTCGGCGGCGAACTGGTCCGATACCAGCCAATGGTGCGCTGGAGGAAAACCAGCACGTCTTGTGATGTGAGAGCCTCGATTGCCGTTCTTCAAGGTCCGGGAGGTCTCTCCGAGGCGAACGACACTCTGTCGCCCAGAGCACTCTTCATCCAGCCCGAAGTTCTCGGCGTTGCGTTCGGCTCTTTACTAACTCCGACTACCCTTGCGACCATGTGGGCGAATCGTTTCGCATGCCCTCAACCAGCCTGACAACCCCTTCCCTTCTTTACCCAAGAAGGTTGTGGTTTCTCGGGGTTCATGTCGGCTGTTTCACCCACTTCACCAACCATACCAACTCCAATCCGAGAAAACAAGAGATAAGGATCTCAAGAAACACGATGATTTGGATCGTCAAGCGCATTCTTTGGTTGGCGTAGTCTCCGCTTCGAGATCAGGGTCGCCGTGGTCATGATGACAATTCTGGCGCTGGAGCTTCGAGAACATGGTCAACCGGTCGGCTTCGAGGCGGTTGGGCCCGGCACTTCGGCGAGATGTGTCAATGTTGCTCAGGGGTAAGTCCTGGCGGGGCGGAAACCGACGCTCGTGAAGTGGAACGACGGCGCGTCCCAAGCATGGTACGCCGAGCGGACGGACGCGGGTAGCTTCTCGAACGACCCACCCCGAAGTATTCGAGGACTTTCAGTTATATGTGAAATATGATTTCTATAATCTAAAGCAGCCTGAGCCTGGCCTCCGTTGTACGGTTGATGCTCGTCTTGCACCCATTCACTCACGTTCCCAAGCGTATCGAACAACCCAAGGTCGTTCGGTCGGAGACTCCCGCACGTCCAGGCGTGGTCCTTACCGTTTACCCGGGACCAAGCATACCCGTCGAGCAGCCCGACCGAGAGACCGTGGTAGCGACTCGTCAAGCTGCCTGACCGGCAAGCGTACTCCCACTCCGCCTGTGTCGGTAGGCGATAGCCCGTGCGCCTGAGAACATTGGCGGGGATCGTCATCCCCGTCGTGTATTTCCCGTTGCTGGGAAGGTAGCACCACTGGTCCCTCGGTAACCCCTCCTGATCGCTGAGCCAGTTGCAGAAGGCGGCGGCATCATACCAGGTGAGGCCGTTCATCGGCCCCCTGGGATCGAGACTGTGCCGGGTCACCGAGATATGATGCGCTTGCGCTGTCGAGCTGTCTTTCATGAACCTCTGATACTGTTCGACCGAAACCTCCTTGGCGGCGATGGCAAACCGACGGCGGATGACCACACGGTGTTGTATTTCTTCGCTCCCATGATCCGGCTCGGTTGGTGGTGAACCCATGCGGAACTCCACCGGACCATCGATCACCGTGAACGCCTGACCGAGGCTGTTCACGAACCATCGGCGGTCGCCCCAGTCCTTGAGCTTGGTCAACTTGACATGTATTTCCTCGAGCTTTTCATGTTGTCCCAATTTCCGCAAGGTCCATTCCGCCGCGCCGTGGATACCGCTGTCGGGGTCGTTGCGGTACAGATCCAGCAGCTTGCCGATGAGAGGTTCCCGCTCGGCGGCAGACAGCCCCTCCGTCCCGTACGCACCGAGTGCCAGGATCAGCGCCCGACGCTGCGACGTCTCGGGGTGGAACAGGATGGCGTCCATTTTCTGCTGCCCGTGGGCGGCAGTGGGCTTGGCGCTGGGGTCGATCCTGTCGAGTTCAGTCGCGAGCAGCGTCGGATCGGCGCCCAGGGGGCTCAGCCAGTTGACGATGAAGCTCCGCAATCGGGGGTCGGCGCGATGGCGCAGCAGCCACCAGACTTCATTGGCCTTGTCCATGCGAACCAAGGCAATCGCCGCTCGAGCCTGACGTTCCGCAAGTCGATCTTTGACGTCCTCCTGGACCGTAGGGCGGTGCCAGACCGAGGCGGTGATCGACGGTGCCTCGGGGGTAGTCCGGGCAACCGAGATGGCGACCATTCGGTACCCTTGCGCTGCCAGTTCCCGACAACGGCGGAGGTGAGCGGTTGGGTCGAGACCAAGGATCGGACTCGCATCGAACCGGAGATCGTTCGCCCAGATGGCGGCGTAGCAGCGGTCCGGATGCAATGGCTTCATGATCTCGGCGAACTGCGGAAGATCACGGATCGGGTCCAGGTCGGCGTCTTCCTGCATGTGCTTGTAGTCGACGTAGCCGTTCTCGATCGCCTTGCGGAGCAGGCTGAGGGCTCGTTCTGACAGCGAACTACTCCTCGCTTCTTCTTTCCGGGCAACAGCCTGAGATGCCAGGGCGTACGCACAGGACGCATCGTAGTGCAAACCGATATCCTGGGGCCGGCTCTTGAGGTCGGCTTCGAGTTTCTCGAACGCCTCGTCCGTTCCCTCACCCAGTTCCGCCGCCACGATCACCGCCAGGTAGAGCTTCTTCCTCTCGGCGGCGTCGCCCTTCCGGAAACTCCCCAGATCAACCTTCGCGTCGTGCTTGTGGCGCAGCCGGGCGTGGGCGATGGCACGGTATTGATAAGCGATGACAGCCTCCGGCGCTTTCTTCTCGATCACGGCGCTCAGGTCGTCGATCGCTTGCTGATACTCGCCAAGCCGGAAGTGAGCAATTGCCCGATCCAACCGAGCCTTGAGATCATCTGGCTTGCCCTTCAAGTCCGTCATGGCGGTCTCAAGGCCAACCGCGGCACGCTCTCGGGTTGGCTGGGCATGTTCGGAACCACTTACCGACACGTCCGTAAGGGTCTTGTCGCTCCGGGTCGCCTGGCTCCTCTCGAAGCCAGGCTGGGACTGGTCCACGGACCATTGCCCTGCCGGATTGGCTACAGGTGACGGACCCCAGATGCCGCAGTACCTCAACCGGCCATCCGACCCCCTCATGGCCTGCATGGTCCGGGGGGTCAGGTTATTCGCCTTGAGTTCACTCGTAACCGCTAAATGGCCCTCGGAGATCTCCCCGACATACATCCGGGCATCATCCTCGGTCGCCGCTTTCTCGACCCAAATTGCGGCATACCGGTCATCCCGCTTGCCATCAGAGGTCACGGCGACATACCCAGCGACATCGGCAGGGAGAAACTTGTCTTGCTTATTCCGGTCATCCTCGTGTCGGACCTGCTCGGCAGTCATACCTGGAGATATTCGCCAGTTTCGTCCATCTCGGGTCCAGACCGCCGCGACACGAATCACCTGCCCATCGGCGTATGGGCGGAACCGGGTGGGACGATAACCCGATTTGCGAAGCCCCTCGGCGGTTGTGACGAATTCGTCCAGGGGCATTGTCTGGCAGAAGGCGAATCGCTCAAAGAGTATCCCCTGTGCCGATTCGATCCTTGCGGTGCCTGCCGGGTCTGCGGTGCCCGAGGATGTATTGAGGAGATGATCATTCCATGAAAAGTTGGAGGCCTTGGCGATTTCCGCCATGAATAACGGTCGAGTCATCGATTTCTGACGCTGGACGATGGGGAAGAACGCTGCATACGACTTGGGGTCGGCATCCATCAGGAGATCGGCGATCAGATCCGGATCGTCGCTCGCGTACATGGTGAGGATGTTCGCCGACTGGCTGTGTTCGCTCTCGAGGCGATCCTTGTCCCGGAATATGGCGGCGAGCGGAGCCATCAGACTGTGTCGCACAGGAAACAGGGCGTCGAGCCAGTCACCGAGGAAGACGGGGTTGACCGACACGAGCGCCAGGGCCACCTTGTCACTGGCCTCGGCCCAGCGAGGGTTCGTGGGGTCGTAGAGGGCGAGAGCGCTGGCCGCCGGAAGGATTCGCTTCTCGCCCGTCGTGACTTGCTCGACGGCCGTCCAGAGCTTCGACTTCACGGACTCACGGTGCCTCTCCAGGGATTGACCGATGACCGTCGCAATATCCGGATCCTCGGCTTCCGCCATCCGGTCATAGAGCGGTTCCACTTGAGCGGCGTCGACTGGCAGGAGGGCGAGGCGGGCATGAAGTTCCTCGGGCGACCCCTTCTTGGCCTTCCTCAGTGCTTCCTTCAGTGCGGGATCGACCCAGTGCCTGTAGCGCTTCATCGAGGCCACGATGCCCGGAACTTTGTCCGTCTTCACGGTGAGCACCTCGGCTACGAACGCTTCGGCTTTCGTGATCTGCTTCGACTCGGCGACCTGGTTGCGGACGTACGAGCCTGCGGCGACCAGGGTTCCAACGAGAACCACCATGCCCAGGCCCCTGAGGCGGTGGACTCTCGCTGCTTTTCGCATCATTCGCCGTTGCCCAGCGGTCCAGTCCTTCGACTTTGTCAACAGCCGGATGTTGGACCACTCCAAAAGGGAGGGGAGCTGCCGGGTCTCGGGCTTGGTGGCCCAGATCGCAGACCGTTCCGCGAGTCGGAGCTCGGCACGACCCCGGCGTGTCTCCCGCTGTTTGCGGGTCAGCCACTCCCGGATCGACGGGACCAGGTAGTCATGGGTTAGCAGAAAGAACTTCTGACCCGCCTGCGCTCTGGGCTGACGATCGCCATCTGATCCGTCCTGCTCGATTGGGCTGATCAGTCTCAGTTGGTTGTTGAGGATGCGAAGCAGTTCATCAAACTCGTTCGGGCGGGAGCCGTAGCCGGAGACTGTCAGCAGTTGGTCGTACGACCGCATGTTCCCTTTGATATTGGATCCGGCCTCGGGCAGCAGTGCCCTCAAGACGGCTTGAGTGGCCTTCTCGTGGATGCGATACGATGGCGGGGCTGTCCGGCGCTGAAGGTCTCCTCCAGGAATGTGACTCCGACCCCTTCCGCCCCGCCGACCTGTTTCAAGGTCTCGGGAGTCCAAGGCTTTCCTTTGAGCATCTCGGCGAACAACGCCAGTCGGACCGAGACCACCCTCCCTTCCTGGGACAGCCCCTTGATCGTGCGACCCAGGAATTCGTTTTGTGCGCCGGAAATCTCCTTGTGATCGTCCGGTAACGTCCCGTAGCCACGTCCGAACGCAATTAAAACCTTGCGGGCGTGTTGGAGATCGAAGAGATCGACGACAGCGAAGTTCTGATCTTGATTCTCTCTGACTCCGATGACCGCCATGAATCGGTGCAAGGCCATCGAATAATCATCCCGTACCAGGATGATCGCCTGGACTCTTCCCCCGTCGCACTCAGCTAAAGCCTCGGCGAGCTCCGTCGCCGGTTCGGCTCCTTTGGCATGATACCACTGCTCGAAGTGGTCGACGACGAGCAGGATCTTGTTTGATTTCTCCCGGATTCTCTCCCTCGCGGCGACCAGAGCGGATCGGAGATCGAGGCCGGCAGGGAGGTCGGGGTATTGCTTCCGCAATCCTCTGAGCAGTCGGGCTTCAGTCTCCTCGCCCGTCGCCTCGATGTAGATGGCGATGATGGACCTGGAAAGACGAGGGAGCAATCCTGCTTTGACCAGGGACGACTTGCCGCAGCCGCTCGGGCCGAAGATGTAGCCTACCCGGAAGGTCTTGTCCGGGTCCATTTCTTCGATCCGAACCTTCCAGAAGTGGACGGATTCGGGGAGCCCATCGCCACGGCGAGGACCGGGAAGTAAGTCGAGAAAGAAGTCTTTGTCCTCGGCATCGAATGACCGAAGACCCTTCGGCACGATCTTGACTGGACTCTCGGCTTTCTCATTACCGCTAGTGACCGACGACCGGCGGAGTTGCTGGCGCCCGTTTGCGGTGATATAGGCACTGTATCCCTGGACCCCGAGGGACCGTTGAACGCACTCTTTCCCTTCGAGAGTCTCCAGACAATCTCGGACCTCGTCGATGGCCAGATGAGCGATCTCAGCGATCTTGGAGTCATCGACATAACCCGCGAGCGCCTCACCTTGTTCCCGCAAGATAGCATCCAGGACCTTGCGTTCGGAGCCTTCAAGTGCCATCGATGAACACCTTGCCTGATTCTGCTAAACTCTTTGGGCTAATCACATCTTAGACTAACATGGCTGTTGAATATACGCGTCTGCGTAGGCTATCCAGACCAACGATCCAACCGGGAAGCTTCCATGAAACTCGAAGGCGCCGAACGCCTCGTGCTCAAGAATCTCCTTGATCTCCAGGGAGACTCCAGTGATTACGTCGAGGACATCCGCCTGGCGGCGGCTGCCAAGATGCTGGTCGGCGACGTGCGGGACTGGCTCGAGACGCTTGAGGACAAGGGGTTTGTTGAGCGGGCTCGGGGAACCGAGGGGTTCAGCGCCTATGTCACAGCCAAGGGCAAGCAGGTTCTGAGGATGACCGAGCCGATTGCAAGCTCCATTTCGGAAACGACGGTTTCGGGTGCGTCGAATTTCTCCGGCTCGATGTCGGGAACGACGGTTTCGGGCGCGTCGAATGTCTCCGCTCTGTTGTTGCCTGATTCCTCACACACGTCGAATCCCTCGGCTGTCGCAACGAGATCGTCCAGGCCGATCCGCCTCTTCTACTCCTACTCCCACAAGGACGAGGAGTTGCGGGATCAGCTTGAGGAGTCATTGGCGCTCCTGAAACGGCAGGGGCTAATCTCTGGGTGGCACGACCGAATGATCGGCGCGGGCGACGAATGGAAAGGGGCGATTGACAAGAACTTGGAGGAGGCCCATGTCATCCTCCTGCTGGTTAGTTCGTCGTTCCTCGCTTCGGACTATTGCTGGGACGTTGAGACCAAGCGAGCCGTCGAACGCCACGACAGAGGCGAAGCGAAGGTTATCCCGATCATTCTTCGTCCATGTGACTGGCACGGGGCTCCGCTCGGCAAGCTCCAGGCATTGCCCAAAGACGGCACGGCGGTAACGTCTTGGGCCAACCGGGATCAAGCGTGGACGGACGTAGCCGTGGGGGTCCGGCGGGCGGTGGAGGCGATGACAGCAAACCCTCGTTAGGCCCGTCTCCGATCGCGGCTGCGGAGGCGAGAGTCACGAGAAAGGAGAATGCTGCCGATGCCCTATAGATTCCGTTTCTCGCTCGGCCAACTGATGGCCTTCATTGCGATCTCGGCTCTCCTCACGGCGAATACGATTTTCATCAGCCGGGGCAGCTTTACGTTTTTCTCGTTGATTAGTGCGGGATTGAGTTGCGCGTTTCTGGGCGTGCTGTTCTACAATCGCCGGCTCTCGGGATGGATCTGGGTTTGGATCGCCGGTCAGGCTGGGCCACTGCTCTGGTGGGCTGCCCAGGCCATGGCATTGCTGCTACCCGCGCCGCTCTACTCTAACAACAGCTACGTAGCAATACAGTTAACCCTGGGTTTGGCTTTTTCGCTCGTTACCCTCTTGGGCGTTGCCATGACCCTTCGGGATATCCGCCGAAGGTTGGCGATCCATGACGATACCGAAGAACACCATCGCTGAAGCGGCCATCTTTCCTGGGAACACTTATCCGGAAAGCTGTAACCGCGCAGCGTGATCGAAGCACTTCTTACTGTCCGCAACCAAACGCGGCATTGATTGACACAGAAACAACGAGAGGGATGTTCTTTGCTGTTCTTGCAAAGATCTCCGTTCGGTTTCTGCGGCGAGAGTTCTCGTCGCACGAGCAGGATGGCGCTTGAAGCGATTCGGGCCGGGGTCTGTTAGCCGGCTCGCTGCTCATTTGAGGCTCATACCAGCGGCGAATTTCACGTCAGTGCTGCTCCACACGCGCCGCCCTGAGCCGCGCCGGAACACGCGCACACCTCGCGCGATTTCCGGCGTGGCAACCGGCGGAGTGTGGCTCAGTGCCGGTGCGCTTCCAACTTCTAAGAGGAGATCACATGAGAAGGCTACTATTCTGCGGCGTGCTTGCCATCGGTTTCGGCACGAGCCCCGCGCTCGAGGCGGGGATAACCGCCAGCGCGACGATCACCGCCACAGCCGACGGCAGCAATTGGGATTACGCGATCACGCTCACGAACTCGGGCACGAGCACCGCCCCGATCGGCACGTTCTGGTTTGCCTGGGTCCCGGGCGAGGATTTCATGCCCGACAGTCCGACCAATGTCCAGGCTCCAACCGGCTGGGATGTCAATGCGATCACCCATGGCACGGCTCCCGACGGCTACGCAATCCGGTGGGAGGCAAGCCCGGTGGCAAATGCTCTCGCGCCGGAAGCTCGCTCTCTGGATTCACGTTCACTAGCCCGGACTCGCCGACCACGCTCATGGGTCTCTCGGCGCCGTATCAGACTGCCATACTGACGTCGGTTGTGTATCAGGGCGGTCCGTTCTCGGGTGCGACCGAGACCTTCCAGGTGCAGTTCGCATCCGTTCCCGAGCCATCCACGCTGGTACTGGGAGGCATCGGGCTCTGCGCAGCGTGCGCTTATGCGGGATTGAAGCGAAGAAGAGCGGCGAGATTCGCCGTCTGATTCAAGGGGCGGCTGATCCGTAATCCCGTGCCGGGAGCAGGGCCGACTCGCAACATTCGATGCGGGCGGCCCGCATTTCCTTCGAAAACGTCAATCGCTCACTCGAAGAACCTTCGTACGCGGACGGCGAATCCCGGGAAAATCGCGGGAAGGGTGAGCTCTTCGTCGAAACTGAGCAGGCGCGGCATCGCATCGGGGAGCTGGAGCAGTGCCGTTTGCGACTCTTCGTCGAGCACCAACACCGCCAGCACGCTGGCCGCCAGGTATTCGGCAACCTTCGCAAAAAGATCGATCCAGCGATCGCTGGGCGACCGCACTTCGATGACCAGCTCGGGAACTTCTGGTCCGTAACTTTGCGGAAGAGGGCCTTTCGGTAGCCTGCTGTAACTGTAAAAAGCCACATCCGGCCCGCGCAACGTGTCAGGGTTTCGACGAGTAATCACCCCCGCGTCGTTACTCAGCACATGACCCAGGTCGTGCTCTTCCGAAAAGTTGCCGAAAATTCGCCCCGCCTTGCTGCAAATCTGACCATGCCGGCGGTTGGGCACCGTGATCGGGACAACCTTCCCTTCCACCAGTTCGTCGGGATACTCTGAATCCGGACGGCGGCCATATTCCTCGGCCGTCAGGAGATCCGGCGGTGAAACAGTCGCTGTGGACATGGACGACTCCGCATGGTTCGAATAGCGCATTATCACAAATTCGAACTCGACCCGCCAACCCCATCGCAGACCCCGACCATGTCCCAGCGCTTCCGCACCATCGCGCTCTACAAGCCGTATGGTGTCCTCTGCCAGTTTCGCGACTCCGACGGCAGGCCCACGCTCGCACCGCTCGTGCCGATTCCAGGAATCTATCCGGCGGGACGTCTCGACTTCGATAGCGAGGGCTTGCTCCTCTTGACCGAGGACGGCCGCCTGGCGCATCGCCTCACCGACCCGCGGTTCGAGCACCCCAAGACTTACCTGGTCCAGGTCGAGCGCGTGCCGGATGCCGCGTCGATCGAAGCGCTGCGGCGGGGCGTCGTGCTGCGCGACGGCCAGACCCGCCCTGCCGGCGTCGAGCTGCTCGACTCAGAGCCCCCCCTGCCCGACCGGCCGGTTCCGATCCGCTTTCGCAAGAACGTCCCGACCGCCTGGCTCAAGCTCTCGATCACCGAAGGGCGGAACCGCCAGGTGCGCAGGATGACCGCGGCCGTGGGGCATCCCACGCTCCGCCTGGTTCGCGTGGCCGTCGGTCCGGTTGCCCTGGGCAACCTCACACCCGGGCAGTGGCGCGAGGCCAGCGCCCGGAACGCGCAGCGCTCGAACGACTGAGCCGCAAATCGCCTCTCGCTTGATGATTTACTAGAGTACACTGGATATTCTCTGCAACGTTCACGACAAGGCTTCTTCGAGCGATCACGGTGACCTGCGTTCCCATGCAATCGAGCTTGACCTTTCCACGAGGACTGCGTCCATGAGTGCGGCCGCCACGTCCGCCAACGGGCAGTCCCCGTCGCTACGGCTGCTCTTCGACGCGGGAACGCTGGTCGTCGAGGGCCCCTCCGCCGCAGAGGACCCGAACTTGCCGGGCGTGAAATTCGACCCGCGCACGCAGCAATTCCGCGGTCAAGCGATGCGCTATCGCTTCGTCGTCGAGCAACTTCGCCAGGAGAAGAGAGCGTACACCGATGCGGCGCGGGCCTATGAGCCGGCCCAGTGGCGGCTTCAGGTCGCCAAGGAGCCGTTTCCGCATCAAGTCGAAGCACTCAAAGCATGGTGGGATAAAGGGGGCCGCGGCGTGGTCGTGCTGCCGACAGGAACCGGCAAGACGCACCTGGCCAACATGGCAATCGAGCGCGCCGGGCGGCCGACCCTGATCGTCACCCCGACAATCGACTTGTTGAACCAGTGGTACGACGAGCTCTGCCTGAGCTTCGGCGTCGAGATCGGACTTTTGGGCGGCGGGTCCTACGACATCAAGCCGATCACCGTCACGACCTATGATTCCGCCTACCTCAACATGGAACGGCTGGGAAATCGCTTTGGATTCATCGTCTTCGACGAATGCCACCACCTGCCCGGGCCGACCTACGGCCTGGCGGCCACCTGCGCGATCGCTCCGTTCCGGCTGGGCCTCACCGCCACGCCGGAACGAGCAGATAACGCTCACACGCACCTCGACCAGTTGATCGGACCGGAAAACTTTCGCCGTGAGATCACGCAGCTTCGCGGCGACTATCTGGCCGAATATCGAGTCGAGAGGTTGTACGTTTCGCTCAGCGAGGAGGATCGCATCCGCTACGACCAGGCGCGCGACGTCTATCGTTCGTTCGTTCAGAGCTCGGGCATCAACATGAGCCAGCCCAATGGCTGGGGCCAGTTCCTCTTCCTGGCGCACCGCTCGCCCGAGGGTCGCGAGGCATTTCACGCCTATCGCGAGCAGCGCGAGCTGGCGCTGGCCGCCCCCGCAAAGCTCAGTCTGCTGGCTCACCTGCTCGAGCGCCACAACGGAGACCGCGTCCTGATCTTCACGCACGACAACGCGACCGTCTACACGATCGCCCGCCAGTTCCTGGTGCCCGTGATCACCCACCAGACCAAGACCAAGGAGCGCCGCGAGATCTTGCTGCGGTTCAACGCGGGGACGTACCCCATCGTCGCCACGTCGCGTGTCTTGAACGAGGGGGTGAATGTCCCCGAGGCCAACGTGGCGATTGTGCTTTCGGGCTCAGGCTCGGTTCGCGAGCACGTCCAACGCCTGGGGCGGATCTTGCGCAAGTCGGGCAACAAGGACGCCCTGCTCTACGAAGTGATCACGCGCGGAACCGCCGAGGAATTCACCTCCAGCCGGCGCCGCAAGCACGATGCGTATGATGGGAACCCGGACGACCAGGGGACGCCGTGACCCATGCCCGAGCCGCCGATGCAAGAGAACCCTTACGCTCCGCCAGTCGAGGTCCGCCGCGCCCCGGCGAGCGCCGAAGCCCAAGTCATGTACACAGCGCATCGAGTTCGGGCTCGTTTGCTCCGGGCTGTCGCGGTGTTGCACCTGCTGTTCGCGCTGTACTTGATAGCGATGGGGATCACCGAGCTCGTCCGTGGCGTCGCGTCGTGGCGCTCGTCGACGGGCGATCTGCGGGAGTACGCGCGCCCGGATCTCGTGGCGGCCAACTATCGGCGGCACGCCTTCGAAGCGTTCGCAATCGGTTTCGGTGGGTTTTCGCTCGGGGCATTGAACGTGGCGATCGGAATCGGTTTGTGGCGATTCAGGCCGTGGCCGGCTCACGGTGATACAGGCTTATCTGCTCGTTGCCCTGGCTTTGCTTTTTGGCGCGTGCACTATTTACTGGTGGGGAGAATACTCGTACTTAGTGGGATCACTCTTGTTCGACCTTCCCATCGTGTTACTCTCGATCTTCGTTCGATCGAGGAAAAGCTCCATGGTGTGCTCGCAGGCTTATCGCGATGCCCTGGCCGAAGTCAAGGGCGGCTCGAGGTTGAGCCGCGAGCCACCGCAACACATCGTGCTTTGCTGTTATGCTCACCGGTAACCTGGTTCGAGTTCGGACTACCAAGCAGCGCGTGATTCCGATTTACCTCGACCGCACGGCCGAGCCGTGGCTGGAAGTGGCCGAGAGCCTGCTCCTCTTGTTCCGCGAGGGGACCGGCATGACGCGCGGCCAGATCGAAAGCGAGGTCGACGAGCTTTTCGGCGCAGGCGGCAAGGCGACGCAGGTCTATCGTGGGCTCGCCAAGGTGCTCGAGGATCGCGCGGAGTTCGAGGTCGTCTCCGAGGTTCCTCCCGAAGAGCTGCGCGAAAAGGTCTTCACGGCAGCCGCCGACTACCGTCTTCAGATGCGCACCGCTCGAACCGGCCCCGGCCCCCGCAATGCCTTCCAGCGTGATGAGATCATCAAGGCCGTCGCCGATGACCTGAAATTGACTCCCGACGCGGTGATGAACGCACTCTTCGCCGACCTCCGCGACGAAAACCGCTTGTTGCGCTTCGACGATCTGACGGCGCAGCGGCTGATCGACCGCTACAACGTCGCGCTGGCGCAGGCGGTCTTGCTCCGGTCGGTGAACTTGCGCGTCGAGGTCAGGCATGAGCGCCCGCCGCGCTACCGCCAGCTCTTCCGGCGGTTGAAATTCCACCGGCTGCTCCACCGCGTCGAGGGCAACATGACCGACGGCTATGTGTTCCACATCGACGGACCGCTCTCGCTCTTCAGCGCGACCACCAAGTACGGCATGCAGGTCGCGCTCTTCCTGCCCGCACTCCTGTCCTGCTCGAATTTCCGTCTCGAAGCCGAGCTGCGCTGGGGCCCGCGCCGCGAGGTGCGCAGCTTCTATCTCGACTCACGCGACGGACTGGTCTGGCACGGGCAAGACACCGGAATCTACGTGCCGGCCGAACTGGCTGCGTTCGTCGAGCGGTTTCGCCAGGTCGCGCCAGCGTGGGAAATCTCCGAAGCGACCAGCCTGATCGAGCTGGGCCGCGAAGGCGTGTGGGTGCCCGACTACCGGGCTGTGCACACCGCGACAGGCACCGACGTGTTCATCGAGGTTTTAGGATACTGGAAGAAATCCAGCCTCGAGCGGCTGATGAGGCTGCTGCCGCTGCACGGCCCGCCGCGGTTCGTGCTGGCGATTTCGGAGCGGCTGAAAGTCGACGAAGATGCCCTCCAAGAATTCAACGTGCCGGTGCTTCGGTTCAAGGAGATTCCCAATGCGACGGAGCTGGTGGGGTTGCTGGAAGGGTTTGTGAAGCCGGGGAAGGAGCCGAAGGGGCCCACGGGCGATGCCTTGGAAACCCAGGGCGATGCCCTGGGCTGATTTGTCGCGCCCTTTCAGGGCTACAGCGCGGCCACGACGATCAATCCGAGTTCTTGGCCGTCCAGAAGCGAGCCAACTTCATGTGACGTCGCATGACGCCTGCGGAAAAGACTAGGTTCCACGGGTATTTCCCCGGCTTGAACGTCAACACAGCGGTGGTGACAGGTGAAGCGACAAACTTGTACAATTGCATTGCGTGGACGGTTGGTATAAGCACGCGATGGATCTGGCCAGGAAACACGCTCGCTCAGTTTGATGCTCTTTACCGCGGATTTGGTCTATCTAGGTGTTCGAATGGACCGATCGCCGTTTGGGGATTTTCTCCCTCCCGAATGACCCATGGTTCCGTCACTGGGCCAGGCCACGGTCCCCGCTGGGAATCTAAATGCGGAGCGGACCTCCGAATTCAGCATGAACTGGTGAGCTCGCCGGAAGCAGCTACGGGCACGTGGTCGCCTATTATTGCAAGCGACGTACTTTGGACCGACTGTTCGATCGCTCGACCGAGGAAGACGAAGTCATGAACGAAAAAGTGGCAAAATCATATCTTTCTCCAACCCAAAAGAAGGCGCTCGGAGAAGTCGTGCGGCAAGTGCCGGAACAGGTACGATCGTCGTTCGAGAAGGCATTTGCCGCCTGGCAGGAGACGTGGTTCCAGGGGCCGCTCTCGATAAGTTCTGACCCCAGCGATCGAGCGGGCGGCAAAGAATATCATGACTTGATTGCCTTGGGCCCGGCGGTTTTGCCGCTCGTTCTGCAGAAGCTAGCCGACCCCGAGAATTTCATGGCTCTTCAGCTTTACGACGCCCTCCAGACCGATGTTAATCTTCTTGTGCATATCGAACCGGATGATGACCGTATTCTGGACGGCGAGCAGGGCCGTGCCCGGAGGACTGTGCAGGCTTGGATTGCTAACCGATGACGGCATCTTAGCCAAGGCCGGCGCCGCGGTGTGGCTTGAACAGGCGGGGAAACGCGATGAAGACCGTGCCGCTTTCGGAACTGAAGGATGATCTCTCGAAGTTTCTGCGTCTAGCGGAGACCGAGCAAATCGTGATTACCCGGCATGGAAAACCTGCCGGGGTCCTGATCGGATTTGGCTCGGAAGACGACTGGTTCGAGTATCGTCTCGTGAATGATCCAAGGTTTCTCCGCCGTATCGAGGCAGCGCGGCAAGGGCTGCGCAAGGGAAAAGGCATACGTCTCGAGGATGTCAAAGACGTCTCGTAGGTCAGGGCAAGAGCGCAGCGACGGCAATCGATCCCACGTCTTGGCCGTCCAGTACGACAGGGACACGGTCGGACTCTTGATAGACATCGCATCGGGCGTATCCGGCGTGCTTCCCTTTGCCGGATGGAAGCGTGCGGACTTCGACGAGCCGGCGGTTCAGGTCCACGATCCAGTAAACGGGGATTCCGAAGCTTGCATACCGTCGCAGCTTCACTCCGCTATCCTTCGCGTACGATGTGTCGGCGATCTCGACCAGCAGGGCGACGTCGTCAGCGCGGGCCCATCGCGTTCCGTAGGTCGCATCGGGACCGCGGAGCACGACTCCATCCGGAAGCGGCAACCACTGGCCCAGCTCCAGACGGTGCTCCTTGTTCACGACCCATCGCGGCGAGACGGCCAGAGCACTCAAACAGGCAAACAACCGGATTGACGCCAGAATGTGCGGTGGATTGTCCGACCCGACAAACGGAATTCCCCCCAGCAGCTCGACATGGCGCTCTCCGAAAACCCCGGCGTCAATCGCCTTGCGGAATTGACTTGCGCTCATGCGATAAATACCGCGGATCACGGTCTCACCCGCTCACAAGAGCCCCATTCGATCGACATCCAGGCCGAGGCGCCAAGGTCGCCTCGTCAATAGTATACCTGCTCCGAATGCTGGAAGACGAGAAAGGCCGTGCGCGGGGTATGATCGAGGCTCGGCTGCCGAACCGCTGAGGTGTGCCGACGGCCTGATGTCACCTTAAAGCCTGACCTACGTGGCAGCACATCCCGATTTCGCCTCGCCCGTCTGCTGCGGAAACAACCCGTAGACAATCGCTTTGATCCTCGCTCCCAGCGCATCGACGTCCGCTTTGGGCATCCCCCAGGTCGAGAGCGACAGATACAGAAAATCTCCGCTGCCGGGCATGTTCGCGAGCTCGATGTTCAGAATCGACTTGTTCAGACTTTCCACGAGCGCCGTGAAAGTCTTCCCCGGTACGTAGCCCCGGATCTCGCCGGCAAAGACGTCGCCACCCCCCGTGACGAACCGGAACGGTGCCCCGATTGTGAGATTATCGAGCCGGCCTTCCTTCACAAGCCCCTCCGCGCTCATCAGCTTGGCCCATGCTTCCTCCTTGGGCACGGCGAGCATTGCGAAGATCACCACATTCTGGGCCGGCTTGCCGCGATGGTTTTCCAGGTAGTGCTTGAGCGTTCTGTGGAACATGTCCCAGCCGTGGAACGTGCCGTCGTACTCGTGGTCCCAGCCCGGCCCTTCGCCGAAGCCTGAGGCGACCATTCGCACCCGGGTGATTCCGCCCTCGCTCTCGATATACCAGTCAGTGGCATACGGCTCGTCCGCTCTCCCTTCGGCGAGTTCCGCTCGGGCCGCCTCGGTGCGCAGGTGGACGTTCGGCTCCCAGATGACAATCGTGTGCGTGCCCTCGGCGCCCCCGCCCCAGTCGACGTGCTGCTGGCCGCCGACGCCGCTCTCGCAGCTCGCTTTCTGGCACAACCAGCGGGTCAGCTCCTCGCCCTCGGTGATCGCCTTCCAGACCACCTCCGGCGGCGCGGCGACTTCAAACGTCTTTTCGTAGAAACGGCCCTTCTTCGCGCTCATGGTCGAGGCTCCTCGATGGGAAGCGAGGCAGCCTCCGCGGCCGCCTCTTCGTCGGTCTTTGTAATCGCCGGGTACGCGCCCAGCACGAATCGGAACAGGCGCCCCTGCGGCGCCTGTTGATCCTGATACCGCATGGCGAGCTCCGCCACCTTCTCGGCCAGCTCGCGAGTAAACGCGTCGCGGGCGCTGGCATTTGCGAATCGCACCTCGGTTTCCAGCGTGAAAGTCGCGAGCTTCTTGCCAGCGCGATCGGCGCGGCCGCGCAGAATGCCGAGGTCGCGAACAACCCGCGCCGCCGCCGCGACCAGATACGCCCAGGAAAACCGGTCCTGCAGCCGCTTCGGGTCAGGCGCCACGGTGCCCATCACTTCGGGGCTGATCAGAAACGCGGAAGCCGCCGCCCGCATGACCCGTTCCTTCAAACCTCCCCGCGGACGCTCGACGACGAACTGCAACAGCCCGGCCGCCTCGAGCGCCTTGAGATGGTAATTCAGCACCTGCCGGGAAACCCCCAGCCTTCGCGAGAGCCCGGAGGCCGAATCCGGCTCGATCAACTGCTCCAGCAGCTTCAGCCGCAGCGGATGACTGAACAAGCTCGCCGCCTGGTCCGCCCGCCGCAACACATCCACCGCGACCACTGCCGACATCGAGCCGAGCTCCCTCAGTAGGTCAGGCTTTCAGCCTGACGTTCTTCTGCCGCACCTCGTAGGTCTGGCTTCCAGCCCGACATCCCGATCTTACTCCATCCCGCCGGCTCAACCGCCGAAAGGCGAGTTTCCCGTTGACAAATTATTTTGTCAATACCCTCGAACAAAAATCGTGATGCCGGCTAATCGCGACTTGATGGTCGCTTGGTCGGCCGCGCCGATAACTTTCCTTCTTCAGCGATCCCTCCAATGGCGCGCTGCTCGGCGGTACAGTGAACCCATGGGAAGAACATCAACGGCCCGCTCGAGAGAGACCGCCTTGGCCGAACCGGCCGGACCGGTGTCAGGACGTTGGCGTAGATTCCTGCGCGTGAGCGTGCGGGGAATGATCGCGCTCGTGCTTTTGATCGGCGCAGGTCTCGGCTTGATGGTCCGCAGCGCGCAGGTCCAGCGCGATGCGGTCGCGGCGATTCGACAGGCCGATGGTGGCGTCAGATATCGCTTTGACTGGCGCAAAGGCAACGCGCGGCGGGGACAAAAACCTCCGGCGCCCGGGTGGCTCGCGGATCTCATCGGAATCGACTATCTCGATCATGTCACCACCGTCACGCTATCCGAGTCGTCGAAACCACAGGATGCCGCAATCGCACGGCTTGGGAATCTGACCCGGCTACGCCGTCTGATACTCGATGGCTCTTCGGTTAAGGACGGCGGGCTCGCACATTTCAGAACGCTCACGAGCCTGGTCGTGCTCGACCTTAGCCACACACGGATCACCGATGAGGCGCTCTCACATCTCGAGGGTCTTCAGAATCTGAGCGCCCTCAACCTCAGCAACACCCAGATCACCGACAAGGGGCTTGTGCACCTCAAGGGCCTTGTCAAACTCAACTCCCTCGACCTGACCGGCACACACGTGAGTGATGAGGGGCTCGCACATCTCAAAGGACTGACAGGCCTCAAGTATCTCGTCCTCAACGAAACCGCGGTTACCGACGAGGGGTTTGAGAACTTGAACGGAATGACCCATCTCGTCTCCCTTGGCCTGGACGCCACCGGTGTCAGTGATGCAGGGCTCAAGCGCTTGTCAGGGCTCAAAGAACTCGCCTTCCTTGGCCTTCAGCTCACTCAGATAACCGACGACGGTGTGCCGCATCTTATGGCGCTGAGCAAACTCACGACCGTAATGCTGGGCAGCACTCATGTCAGCGAAGAAGGAGAAAAAGAGCTGAAGCGGGCCCTACCGCGGATCAGTATCTTTAATTGAGGGAGTGTGAGGCTCCCGCCGAGCCGCGTGTTCGATGGCCTCGCAGCAGAACGGACACCGACAACTTTTATCGAAGGTGGCTCGTTTTTGACGATTCCGGTGAACGCGTCGTGGAGAGAGAATCGCCGAATTCTGGGTCGATTGAGCTTGACGGGCCGATCCTGATGGAGCCCGAATCGCACATTCGAGTGGCTAATCGACACTCATTCGTCAAGGTGCAATTCTCGACAAATCGTCACTGTCATGTTAGGGTTTTTAGTCAAGGAGCTGCCCGGCATGACCACACATTTACCAGCCGACCTTGAGCAATTCGTCCAGGCGAAAGTGCGAAGCGGTCGCTTTACTTCCTCCGACGAAGCTATTGCCGAGGCCGTCCGTCTGCTCCGCCAACGGGAGGAAGCCGAGGAAGCCCGCGTGCTCGATGGCATACGCCAGGGCTTGGCGGACATGAGGGCCGGGCGAGGACGCCCTGCCGAGGAGGTGTTCGCCGACATCCGGCGAGACTTTAACCTTCCGCCTGAGGCATGACCTATCGCATCATTGTCGAGCCGACGGCCGAGCGCGAGATACGTTCTGCCGTACGCTGGAAGACCGAAAACGCTTCCCCTGCCGTAGCCGCCCACTGGTATAACGGCCTGCTCAAACGAATCGACACGCTCCGCCGGCACCCGTCACGTTGCCCGCTGGCAGCCGAGAACGATAAATTCCCGGAGGAGATCCGGGAACTGCTCTACGGCAGGTCCGGCAAACGGATACACAAGCACAGGATCATTTTCACCATCCGCAATGATGTGGTTCACATCCTCTATGTGCGCCACACAGCGCGTGACGAGTTCGAGCCGAACGGATAGGCGAGTTCAGACACAACGATCGTTCGATACCATTCCCGCGACCCGTATGCCGAGGCGTTGCTGTTTCCATGTCCAGCCGCTGCCTCGAACTCAACTCTCACTCTTGGCTGCCTTCGCTTCCTTCTGTTCAAGTCAATCCACCCACATTCGCCATTTCGGCTGAACAGTGCTCTTTCGGATTCGCCCCATGAACGCAGAAACGGATGTGATCATTGTCGGCGCCGGGCTCGCCGGACTGGTCGCCGCGACGGAGATTGCCGACGCCGGCAAGCGCGTCGTCGTGGTCGACCAGGAAGCCGAGCAGAACCTGGGCGGCCAGGCGTTCTGGTCGCTCGGTGGGCTGTTCATGGTCGACACACCCGAGCAGCGCCGGTTTCGGATCAAAGACTCGTATGATCTCGCGCTGAGCGACTGGATCGGCACGGCTTCGTTCGATCGCCCCGAGGATTTCTGGCCGCGCCAGTGGGCCGAGGCCTACGTGGCTTTCGCCGCGGGCGAAATGCGCCCGTGGCTGAAACAGCAGGGGATGACGTGGTTCCCCGTCGTGGGCTGGGCCGAGCGCGGCGGATACGGCGGGTTCGGGCATGGCAACTCCGTGCCGCGATTTCACATCACCTGGGGATCAGGCCCCGGCGTGGTCGCACCGTTCCTTCGACGAGCCCGCGACGCCGAAAATACCGGCCGTCTCCGCTTCGCATTTCGCCACCGAGTCGACGGCCTGATCGTGACCAATGGCACGGTCGAAGGCGTCCATGGCGCCTTGCTCGAGCCCACAGGTCTCGAGCGAGGGGTGAAAAGCTCGCGAAAGCAGATCGGCGAGTTCTCCCTGCGCGGGCAAGCCGTGATCATCGCCTCCGGCGGCATTGGCGGCGACATCGATCTCGTGCGCAAGCACTGGCCCGAGCGGCTTGGCACGCCTCCTCAGTTCATGGTGCAAGGCGTGCCCGACTATGTCGACGGCCGGATGCTGACGATCTCCGAAGCCGCCGGGCGCGCGTGATCAACGGCGACCGCATGTGGCACTACACCGAAGGCCTGCGCAACTGGAACCCGGTCTGGACCAATCACGGCATCCGCATCCTGCCCGGCCCGTCGTCGCTCTGGCTCGATGCCACCGGCAAGCGCCTGCCGCCTCCGCTCTACCCGGGCTTCGATAATCTGGGCACACTCGAGCACATCATGAAGAGCGGCCATGACTATTCCTGGTTCGTCCTCAATCAGCGGATCATTCAAAAGGAGTTCGCGCTCTCCGGCTCCGAGCAGAACCCCGATTTTGTGAACAAGGACTGGCGGGCCGTCATCGCCCGCGGACGAGCCAAGCGCGCAACGACGCCCGTCGAAGCGTTCAAGCAACACGGCGCCGATTTCATCGTCGCCGGCAGCCTCGACGACCTGGTCAGGCGCATGAACGAGTTGACCGGGGAGGACCTCGTCGATTGCGCCACAGTGGAACGTGAAATCAAGGGTCGCGACGCGCAGCTCGACAATCCCTTCGGCAAGGACCTGCAAATCGCCGCAATTCGCCAGGCGCGAAACTACCTGGGTGACAAATTGATCCGGACGACGAAACCGCACCGGCTTCTCGATCCGGAAGCCGGACCGCTCATCGCCGTCAGGCTCAACATCCTGACTCGCAAGACGCTGGGCGGATTGGAAACCGACCTTTCCGGCCGGGTGTTCGCATCCGGCGGAGCGGTTTTCCCCGGCCTTTATGCCGCGGGCGAAGCATCCGGTTTCGGCGGCGGCGGCGTGCACGGCTATCGAGCACTCGAGGGAACGTTTCTGGGGGGCTGCATCTTCTCCGGCAGAGCGGCCGGCCGCGCTGCGGTCGCGGCGATCGCGTAGCGGGACGAGGTACAACCTCATTCTACGAGGTGTTAGTGAGCTGAAGACCTGAGATCCCCCCGCATCTCGCCAGGTTAGTTGCCTGGCCCCCCGAACGGCTTCGTGCCCGGAGACGACGGATCCGGAAGGTCTAGCAGGCTCCAGGTCTTCTGTTTCGGGTACAAAACGCGTTTTGTGCGATCGGGCATTTCCACCGGCTCGGGAAACTCGAGCTGAAACATGGTCCGGGCCGGGCGGTTCGTCACGTCGATTTTCGTGACAAGGATTCGGTCGGCACGCCGGCCGCTCCCAAAGGCGTGGTGTCTTCGCCGGGGTAGCCAGCCGGCGCCTGCGACAGGCTCGAAGTCGGCAAATCGGTAAATGCTGTCGAAACCCGGTTTATCGCCCCTTTCTTCAATTCGAACGGGCAGACAACCGCGATTCCGATCGATCCAGTACGTGGTGTTTCCACCTTTAGTTGTGTATGATAATTTGCAGACTTTCACGCCATCGAGCTCAGAGTCGAAATCAAGCGATGTGAGAGTATATTGTCCGTCTTTGAGTGCGCTCAGGTCTCGATAGAGATCGCCCCCGCCCTTATCGCAGCTCCCGATCAACAACGGGAATTGAAAATACGCGCCGTTGCAAAACGTCGTCGTTCCGGCCTCGATATGAGGACGGCGGTAGAAGGTGTTATTGGAGTCGTCGAGAAACAAACGATCGAAGAGCGTGGCTTCGCCGTTAGTGAGCATCCGGACAACCATCGCGAACGTCGACGTTCTGTTTTTGTCGAGTCGAATCGTCACAGCGGCGAGGGCTGCGGGCTCCGCGAGCAGATCGTATCTCGCGTTCGTGCCGTCAAAAGCGTACAGGCCGTCTTCCGTAATTGATTTGGAAAAGACCTCGGCTTCCGCGTCGGCGGGGCCTTTGCACGTCGCCGTGGTATATTCAAAATGAAACGTGCCGAAGGCGAATGCGTCCCTGTTCGCCTTGAACGACGTGCGTAGCAGGTCGACCTGTTCCATGGCCTCCGAGCGCTGAAACCCGATTGTCGCGAGCAGGATGAGGTATGCCACTTTTCTGACTCCTATTGGTGCCAATCGCTTGAATTAGCTGTCCACCCTCTCGACCAGGCCGCGCCGCCGCAGCCTGCGTGCAACCAACCCGCACGAAAGTGACCAGGCCAGCCCCGCGAACCATCCGGCAAGTACATCCGTCGGGTAGTGGACCCCCATGAAGACCCGACTCACGCCGACCAGGAACGTCAAAATCACCGCCACGCTGAAGAAATAGACTTTCAGGCGCAGCTCTCGGGAGAGCCCGGCCAGCATCGAGCCCAGCGTCAGGTACACCACGGCCGAATTCAGCGCGTGGCCACTGGGAAAGCTGGAAGTCATTACCAGCGACAGATGGGGGACAACCTGCGGCCTGGGGCGCTCGAAGCGCTCCTTCAGCAAAACGCTCAAGAGCAGGCCGCCCACCGTGGCAGCCACCAAAAGAGCAAGCGCTCCGTACTTGCGAGAGATCAGTAAGTAGCCGCTCACGGCTGCCGTCACAAGCGAAAGCGCAGCAATTCCGCCGATCGCCGTCAGGTCGCGTGCGATCTCTTCCAACCACGCAGGTCCCAACGTCCTTGCCGGATCGGCCGGATCGCGCAGAGCGCGAAGCAACTGTTCGTCGACGTTCCGCGTGGCACCCGATTTCACTCCGATGGCGACCGCGATGAAACCGCACGCGCACAGCGTGATGGCGAGTACGATCACGAGCTCTGCCACTTGCGCGGGTCGTAGGCGGGCAAACATTTTGCGCAGCGAAATGGTCACGACTAGCCACCCATGACGAGCGGAATGATCACCTTGATGACGACGTCGAAGGCGGTGTGGCTCACCATGGCGGCGATCAGTCCCTTGCGCCAGAAGAGCCACCCGAAGACTACCCCAGGAACGCCGTTGCCAATCATCACGAAAGCCACGATTGCGGGCTTGCCACCGAACAATCCAAACGCTTGGGGCAGATGCATCGCCCCGAACGCGAGCGAGGCAAGCACGTTCCCGGTCCAGACCGCCCACGCGCTTGGCGCGCTGCGGCGCTCCAGCTTGGTGATGACCCAGGCGAAGAATGTCATGAGCCCAAGCCGGAGCCACACTTCCTCACGGACGCCCGCCCCGAACGACGCAATAAGGCAGGACCACCAGGGGGGGAGCTTCACATCGATTTTGTTCTCGGCGGCGCCCTCCATGAGCTGCGCCTGCGCGATGAAAAGGGATCCCAGAAAGACACCGGTGGCGGTTGCAAACACGAGCGCCGACCGCATTCGCTTCACCCGATCCGTGGTGGCATCGGCCCCATCAAGAGGCGGCCACACCAGGCCCATCGACCACCCCAGGCCCAGACCCAGTGCGATCATCGCGAACGACAAGACACTCTCAATCCCGACCTGGATCACCATGATCACCGGCATCAGATCAAGAACGATTTGCGGCTGGTTCTTCATCTGCCTCAGGATCGCCGCACTGAACGGGACGACCAGCACGCAGCCGATGATCGATGCCACGGCCAGAGCGGCCGCGTAACCCCATGGAAAACGCCGGCGAGCGGGCTCCGGTTCAGGCGGGCCCAGCGGAGCCGTCAAGCCGTTCGTATCCGGCGGGCTGAAATCCGGCAAGCCCGGGCCAAGCTCTGATTCCACGGTGTATCCTCCTGTCGCAACCTGGAACACGTGCCTCGACCGGGATCGCCAGTTCTCCTCGCCCTCCGATTGTTTCGCACCGCCGGAAGGGTTCTAATAGTTTGTACATTCACCCCGGAGAAATAAACCGTGCACATCCTCTGGTTTCTGTTGATCGGCTTGCTGGCAGGCTGGTTAGCCGGCATCCTCGTCAAGGGACGTGGCTTCGGATGGCTCGCCAACATGATCGTCGGCGTTATCGGCGCACTGATCGGCGGGTTCGTCTTCGGCCAGCTCGGCGTGAGCGCCGGCGGCACACTGGGCGAGCTCTTGAGCGCAACCGTCGGCGCCGTCATCCTGCTGTTCCTGCTGAAAGTCCTCAAGAAGGCGTAGGAACAGGGCTCGAGCGCCGATCCCCGTCCCCGTCCTTTTCCATCACATTCACTCGACCAAGGAATCACCCGATGCGAAGGTCTACCGTGGCGGCGATCGCGATGGCGATCGCAACACTTTCCCCCGGAGCCGCCCGCGCCCAGTACGGCTATCCGGGCGGCTACGGCGGTTACGGCTGGGGGGGCTGGGGCTCGACAATTCAAGGCAGCACGGCGGCCGGGCTCGGTTATTTCAACATGGGCCGGGGCGCCTACAACGAGAACACCGCCGTGGCCCGCTCGATCAATAACGACACCTATCTGCGATGGAATCAGTATATGTATCTATCGCAGCAACATGCGAACACGTTGTACCAGCGGCGCCTGAGGGCCGAGCACATGCGAGTCGATAAGGCCACGGCCGAAATCGAAGACCGGCTCAGAAACCATCCCCAAGAGCGCGACATTACCGATGGCGATGCCCTGAGCGTACTGGTCGACGCACTCTTGAACCCCTCGGCCGGTGTGTCGCTCTCGACGATCAAGACACCGATCAAGGCCGAGCTGATTCAGGAAATCCCCTTTCGGGTCGCCTCCGAAGGCGTGACGATCTGCATTGACCAGATGACGATGAACGAGCAGTGGCCCCTGGCACTTCGGACAGAGGCGTTCAAGCCCGAGCGTGAGGGGCTGCGCAAGGCCGTGATCGCGGCGCTCGAAGAAGACAAGAAGGGGGAGCTCGAGCCCAGGACGGTCGAGAACGTGCAAGCCGCGATCGATCGGCTTCGCAATAAGTTCAACGAGCTGGTGCCGCCAACCGATCCCGACTACATCCCGGCGCATCACACCATCAAGGCGATGGCCGGGCTGGCCAAGATGCTCTACAGCCCCAAGATCGAGGAGATCCTGGCCGAGCTCGAAGACTACGGCGGCACGACGCTGGGCGAGCTGCTGGCCTTCATGCACGCTTATAATCTACGATTCGCGGCGGCCAACTCCTTTCGCCAGCGGCGAATCTACATGAAGCTCTATCCGATGCTGCTCGAGCAAGTGAGCGGTCGAATCGGGCCTGCTTCGCAGGGGGGTGCAAACGAAGTCGCCGCCAACGAGCCGGCCGCGGAAGCTCCCGGAGAGCGCGGGATCCAAGGCCGTCGCGGGCCTCAAGTCCGCGGCGATCGATTTCTTCAAGGACATGGACTGGAAACACTTGAGCAGCACCAGTAAGGCAACGGCCGGTCCGCGCTAGAGGTTTCCTGATGTCGTACGCCCCACTGGTCCACCCCGCTGAGATCGCCAGCCAGGCGAACCCGTTCGCTCGCTCACCAGCGATCAACAGCCTGTTCAACCGCTGCTACGGGTCCGACATCCTGCCCAGCCGCTCTCAGTTTCCGCGCAGCTTCGAGCACGAAGACGTCTTTGCCAACCTTTATCTTTCCGACCGGCAGTGGGTCGATGAAGTCGATTTTCCACCCCAGGAGGCACCCGACCGCCACGAGCTGTATCTCGACGAGCTGTTCTGGAGCAAGGATGTCGCGCACGGGCTCATCTGCGTGCTTGGGGCCGTCGGCTCGGGGAAATCAACCCTCGTCGACTACTACCTGCGGTGCTATTGCGGCACCAAGGGCCGCAACCGGGCCGAATTCGACAAGAAGCTGATCATCCATTTTGATTCCAAGGTCATTCAGGACAACACCGACTTCTATCACGATTTTTTCTTGTTTGCCCAGTCGTCGATCCGCTATCAGTGCAGCCAGAAGGGCTTTGAGATCGACGTGGCGATCAAGCGGCGGCCCACGCAGCCCAACAACGTGCGAGAATGGGTGTGGGCTGCCCTCGAAGAGCTGACGCGCATCGCCGACAAGCGCGACCCGGCTGCTCCGTTCCACCACATCGTGCTGGTGGTCGACAACCTCGATCAAACTCCGCCGGCCGTGCAGATCCGCGCGATCACCGAGGTCGAGCAGTGGCTGCTCACGCCGACGATCAAGCTCTGGCGGGTCTTCTTGCCGCTCTGGCCCAGCACGTATAACTCGCTGCGGAACCACCGGTTCAACCTCCTGCGCGGAGCGAGCGTCTTCCGCATCGGCGCGATCCACCACGAATTCCTCATGGAAAACTACGATCGGGCGGCGATCGAGCGATTGAGCGCATCGAGCTCGTCGCTGGAACGGCAGGCCGTCGCAATATTTGGCCGAGATCACCGCGCTGGCGAAGGAGCGCATCCTGCCGCGGATCGAGCGGCTGGCTCACGGCAGCCTTCGGCTGACGCTGGCGCTCTGGGACGGCTTCCTGCGTAGCGAGGGGGCCTACAGCATCTGGCGGCACGCGCAGGCCGCGCCGGGGTCGAGACGAGGTTACGACTACGAGCTGCTCGATGCGCTGATCGTGGGTGCCTTCACGTCGCTCAACCACGGCTTTCATCGCGTGGCCAACCTTTTTGCGCTGGGCCATGCGCACGCCAAGCCGCGCGACATCTTGATCGGGCCGCACGCTCTCAAACTGATGCATCAAGGCGTGCGCTCGCATCGGGCGCTGGCTGACTCGCTGGATACCCTGGGCTATTCGGAGCAAAACGTTGAGCACGTCGTCGCCGGGCTAGGAACGTTCAACGTGCTGCATCAAGTGCCGAGCCGGGGCGGGCTGATCGAGTATGAGCTGCACGACGCGGTCATCGGCGAATACCTCCAGCTTCTTTCCGAGCCGGCGTACCTGGACGACGTGGCGATCGTGACGCCGGTTGACCGCAGCTGCACGCGAGTCGATGTATCGCACCCGCGGCGACCGCCCGGAAGACTTCCCGGCCCGCGTGGAAAGCTCGATCAGCTTTCTGAAGTTCCTGCGCGAGAGTGAAGACCGCTTCCGCGACTCGAGCCAGCTCCGTCCCGGGGTCGATCACGACGCGTTTCGCGAGGCCCTCACCAAGAACCCCCTGCCCTGCCTGTGGCGCACAGATGGCCGTCGAATACAGGCAACGACTGATCGGGCTGCGGAATAGCGGATACTTGAAGACGGTCGACGCGAACTGGTGGAACAAGCCGCTGGCCGATCCGGTTCTGGCCGGGGCCGATGATGCGCCGGATGTGCTGGCGCCGCTTTCGAGCGCGTTTTGCTCTTGGACAGAAAGGCCACGCGTGGCGCGGGTTAACCTCCGATGACAGACGTCTTGCACGAGGCCTTACGATCGCATTTCGGCTTCGACCGATTCCTTCCCGGCCAGGAGCAGGTCGTCGGTCATTTGCTTGCGGGAAAATCGGCCGCAGCGGTCTTTCCCACGGGGGGCGGCAAGTCGCTCTGCTATCAGTTGCCGGCGCTCCTGTTGCCCGGCATGACGCTGGTCGTCTCTCCGCTCATCGCCTTGATGAAGGATCAGATCGACGGCCTGTTGCGTCGTGGAATTGCCGCAGCCAGGCTCGATTCGACGCTCTCCGCCGACGAGTACGCCGAGACAATGCGACTGGCGCGGAATGGATCGCTACGATTGCTTTACGTCGCCCCGGAACGGTTTCAGAATGAGCGCTTTCGCGAGGCCATCGGCAGGATCCGCGTGGCACTCTTTGCGGTCGACGAGGCGCATTGCATTTCGGAGTGGGGGCATAACTTCCGGCCCGACTATCTCAAGCTGGTCGAGTTCGCCCGCCAATGCCGCGCCGAGCGTCTGCTGGCGCTGACCGCGACGGCCACACCGCACGTGCTCGAAGACGTGTGCCGTGCCTTCAATATCGAGCCGGAGTGTGCCATCCGCAACAGTTGCTATCGTCCCAACCTCACCGTGCTGACGACGGCGGTCAGCGGTCTGGAACACGAGCCGCGGCTGTTAGAGCGCCTGCGCCAGCGGCCCGCTGGTCCAACGATCATTTATGTGACCTTGCAACGCTCGGCGGAAGAGCTCGCCTCGCGGCTTTCAAAGGAAGGGTTCCCCGCCCGTGCGTATCACGCCGGACTGGAAGCCAACGTGCGCTCTGAGGTACAGGATTGGTTCATGAATTCGACGGGCGGGATCGTCGTCGCAACGATCGCCTTCGGCATGGGGATCGATAAGGCCGACATTCGTTATGTTTACCACTTTAATCCGCCCAAGAGCCTGGAGAACTACTCGCAGGAAATCGGTCGCGCGGGCGCGACGGGCGACCCGCTGTCTGCGAAATGCTGCTCTGCCGTGACGATCTGAGCCCGCTCGAGAATTTCGCGTTTGGAGACACGCCATCGCGGGCCGCCGTCGATCGCCTTGTCAAAGAGATCTTTGACCAGGGGCCGGAATTCGACGTGAGTTATTTTGAGCTGTCGGGCCTGTGCGACATTCGCCCGCTCGTCGTCCGGACGCTGCTGACCTATCTTGAACTCGATGGCTACCTGGCAGGAGGCACTCCCTTTTTTGCGAGCTATCGCTTTCAACCCTTGCGGTCTTCGGCTCTGATTCTCGCCGAATTCGAGGGCGAGCGCCAGGAATTCGTGCGGCGGATTCTCCAGCGTGCGCGGAAGGGTCGCACCTGGTTTCAAATCGACTTGAACGAGGTCGCTCAGGCGCTCGGCGAACCTCGCGATCGGGTGGTGCGTGCGCTCGACTATCTGGGCGAGCGCGGCTGGCTCAAGGTCGACGTCAGTGGAACTCGCCATCGCTATCGCAGACTTCGCGCTCCGTCTGACTACGCGGCGCTGGCCGAGTCGCTCCATGCGCGGAGCGTGGCCCGGCAGAAGCAGGAAATCGCTCGCCTTCGGCAAGTGGTCGAGCTGGCCGAGCATCCAGCCTGCCAGGTCGCCATGCTCTGCCAGTACTTTGGCGAAACGCAGGTTAAACCGTGCGGGCACTGCACGCGATGCCTCGGCCACGATCGCGGCCCGAGGCCACCTGACCGCATCGCGCCCCCGCTGGACGAAGCGATCTTCACAGCAGCTCTGGCCGTGCGCCGCAAGAATCTTTCGGTTCTGGCTGACCCGGTTGTCATGGCCCGCTGGCTCTGCGGCATTGCATCGCCGGCCTTGACGAAGTCCAAGCTGTCGTCACACCCGCTCTTCGGCGCGCTCGCTCAGCAGCCATTTCTGCAATTGCGAGAGCGGCTCGAAAGCGAAGCGAAAAAGCCCGAGCGGCGCGCGTAGCGTCATCGAGAAGAAGTCGGATTCGACGCCCAGCGTCGGCGGGAATTGTATTGGCCCATCTGTTCAGCGAAAATGGCTTGCCGTGTTGCTTCAACGGAGGTGCCGTGGACCCGATCCACGAAACTTCATCCGAGCGTGATTTGGGTTTCCGTTCGAACAGAGAGGGCGTACAATTCCAAGCACACAGTGTGTGGCGCAACCGACGGCAATCTCGGCGTACACTCCCAACGCACGGCACATGAGAATCGTGGTTCCAATGGCCGTGGAGCGCACTTTTGGCAGATCTAACGGGGCAGATGATGAGCGCAGTCAAAGCCGAAGCGATCCGACTGATTGAGTCCCTGCCGGACCATTGCTCGCTGGAGGACATTCAATATCATCTTTACATCGTCCGGAAGGTCCGGAAGGGTTTAGCCGACGTCGATGAAGGGCGGATCGTCCCTCAAGAGGAAGCCGAACGAAGGGTCGCAGAATGGGGCAAGTCCACTGATGCCCGAGACCGTCGTGAACCCCAATGAGGATCGCCTTGCCATTGGGGACGATCGGGTGTTGAAGTGTCGATCGCACACTGCGCGTCAGGCTAAAGCCTGACCTACGGAATAATCGAACGCGCCAACCGAAAACCGAAGTAATACAGCGGCAAATCCGTCGGGGTGAACTGAATTCGGGCGGCGCAGCGCAAGGATTGCGGATCAGAGCTCCAGCACCCGCCGCGCAGCACGCGCTCGACTCCGTGCGCCGAGCCGCCGCGGTCGGTATCGCCGTCGGATCGGCCGCGGTAACCATCCCGCGAATACCAGTCCCAGCACCACTCCCAAACATTGCCAAGCATGTCATGGACGTGAAAGCCATTGGGCTCCTTTAGGCCCACGTCGTGCGTCTGGTCACCCGAGTTCTCAGCATACCAGGCAAACCGGTCAAGCAACGCGGCGTCATCGGTCATGCCATAGCGGTCGGTGCTGCCGCCACGGGCTGTAAACTCCCATTCCGACTCGGTCAGAAGCCGGTAGCCGGTGCCCCCTTCGATGCGCACCCGCTCGCCCTGGATCTTGTAATAGGGATCCAGGGCATCACGTGCGCTCAAGAGATTGCAGAAGATCACCGCGTCGAGCCAGGAAACGGAATCGACCGGACGCCTGTCTCCGCCCGTAAAGATGCTCTCGGGCAGACTGCCCAGCACGGCACGGTATTCGGCCTGAGTGACCGGGAATGCGCCGACCCAGAGATCGGACGGGATTAACACCTTGTGCTGCGGGCGCTCATCTTCGGCCTCGCTTGAGCCCATCAGGAACTCGCCGGCAGGTACTCGTACCATGGCGATGCCAAGCCGCCCATGATGGGCTAGCCCAGGGCGGCCGGTCTGCACGGCCGGGACGATCTCGGCAGCCGGCAGAGAAGGGCTCGAGGTACCCTGGTACTCCTCGAGCGCACCGACGAATTCGTGCATCGACTCAAATCGATCACGGATCAATCGCGCCATTGCATTAAGACAGATCCGTTCGAGCTTGCGGGGGACGTCGTCGCGCAGCCGCGAAGGTCGCGCCGGCTTCCCCTTGAGAATCGCGTCTTCGACTTCGTAGCGCGTGCCTCGAAACGGCAACATTCCGGTGAGCAGCTCGTAGAGGATCACGCCCAGCGAATAGATGTCGCACGGCGGGCCCTGCCAGCCGGCGAAGCCGCGCACCTGCTCGGGTGCCATGTAGGCAGGTGAACCAAGGCGATCACCGTCGCGGGTCAGTCGAGTCGCATCGGGATCGTCGATGAAAAGGGCCAGACCGAAATCGGTGATAAAAAGCTCGCCGTCGCCGTCGAACATCAGGTTGGCCGGCTTCAAGTCACGGTGGACCACGCCCATGCCGTGCGCGTAATCCATCGCCCGGGCGACGGTCAAGACCCAGCGAGCGGCCACGTCACAGTCAAGCGGCCCAGCCCCGCCGATCCGCGCGGCGAGTGTTCCTCCAGTCAAAAAGCGCATGGTGTAGTAAAGGTGGTCTTCCCAGGTTGCGCTGTCATAAATGCTGCAAATATGCGGGTGATTGAGCCGCTCGACTGCGCGGATCTCGGTCTTGAACCGCTCGATGATCTTGTGACGGCGCCGCTCGCGAAAGTCGATGTAGGGAACTTTGAGCGCCACGTCGCGCGCTAGCGCCGTGTCGTACGCAGCGAACACAATTCCCATGCCGCCGCCACCCAGGTAGCGCTTGAGCAAGTAACGGCCCTGGGCCCCGAAGGGGGCATCGACCGGTACGAAATCGGCACCGCAGGCGTGACAATTCCCGTCCGTGCCGAGCAGGTCGAAGGTCATATCGACCTGCTCGCGGCAGTGGGGGCATCGGACCGGGAATTTCATGAACGGCGAATCCTGGCAAATGGTCGAGCCAAGCGTGCTCTCCGGGTCGCGGCGCCTGATTTTCGGAGATTCCCGCGCCGCTGGCAACGGGTTGACTCTCCACCCGGGAATCGGCATCCCCCGTGCTGCCGCGCCGCGCTGGGGCGGGTATCGCGAAGCCCGTAATCATTGTCTCTTTTTTTCAACACGCCGGAAGGAACCCTCTACCGTTCTGCAAGGCGGCAGTGGATCATGGCACTGGCCGATGTCGGGGACGATTCGAGGACGACGCCGAACGGGTGACGAAGACCAGTGCGAGAGGCGCAGCAAGAGCCTTATGGATTACCGTTCAATCGTGCTGAAGGGCCGGAAAGACCGGCGGGATCCGGAGCGGCCGGGTGCTTCCGGGCTGTACAGGCAGCCCCGAGTCGAAATCACGACTCGATCCCGCCCCAAGCCCGCGCCAGATGGCGTGGTTCTGGAAGTGATCACCGGTAGCATATGCGGCACTGATTTCCATGTGCTGCAGACCGACGAAGACGGCTACAGTTGCTCGTCGGTGCCCGCACGGAACTGGGAGCACGGGATTCAGTTCGGACATGAGATGGCCGGACGCGTTGTCGGAATCGGATCGGCCGTCACCGACTGGAAAATCGGCGACCTGGTGTCCATCGACTCGCTGGTCCCATGCCGCCGCACGGAGTGCCGGGCTTGCGCCGCGCGGCATTGGAACTACTGCCCGGACGCGTTCCTGATCGGTCTGGAGACCGACGGGACCTTTGGCGAATTTGCGGTGGCCCCGGCGGCTAGCGTGCACTCGATCGCGCCGCTACTGGGCCGATATCCCTTCGACCTTGCCGTTGCGATGGCCGCCCTTGCGGAACCACTCGGCGTGGCCTTACATGCAATCGAGCAGGCACGGCGATGGCTCAGCGAGAAGCACCCGAGTGCGCTGGTGCTGGGCGCCGGTCCAATCGGAGCGTTCCTGGCATGGCAGGCCCGGAGCAACGGGTTCGACCCGGTGGTTGTGCTCGAGCCCAATCTCAAGCGGCGCACCTGCGCCGGTCAGTTCGCGGATCTGGCTCTGCATCCGGATGACTTTGACATCAGCATGAATCAGGAGATATTCGGCCTCGGACCGTCAGTTGTCTTCGACGCCTGCGGCGCCGACATCGCGCCGATCGTGGCCGGTCTGGCGCCCGGTGGGACAATCGTGACTGTTGCACGCACCGGACAGAACATGCGGTTGAGCAACGACACATTGATCACCCGCGGCATCGCGGTGATCGGATCGCGCGGCCACGTCGGCTGCGTGCCGCCGGCTCTCGAACGGCTTGCAAACCTCGACCTCGAGCCAGAAACGTTTCTGACACGCAGTCTGGACGGCCTGGATGAGCTACTCGCGGTCCTGAAGGATCCCATCGCATCGACTGATGAGCTCAAGGTTGTCTGCCGGATCTCGTGACACCCCCTCGACAGGGCGGCAGAAATGCGTCGTAGGCGCTCCGTAGGCGTCAAACTGCCGTGCCCTCGATCACGCAGACTTCCGCGGCCGTCGGTACGATCCTCGTCAGCTTGAAGCCGGATGACTCGTAAAGGTCGTGATATTCCTGAGCCGTCCGCTCCGCGCCGCCCGGGGCAACCAGCATCGTCAGATCCAGCAACTTGGCGAAAGAGGGATCGTTGCCCGGCGCGATCACACTCTCCACCAGCAACAACATCGCGCCGTCGTTCATCGCGGACCGGACGTTGCGAAGGATCGCGGTCGCTTTTTCATCATCCCAGTCGTGGATAATGTGGCGCAGCATGTAGACGTCGGCGCCACTGGGAACGTTCTCGAAGAAGCTTCCTCCCACCACGGCACAACGTCCCGTGAGCCCCGCCGCGTCGATCGTCGCCCTTGCGCGCTCGACGACGTCAGGAAGGTCAAACAGAATGCCGCGCATGTGGGGGTTCTGCCCGAGCACGCCGGTCAGATTGGTGCCGTTGCCGCCCCCGACGTCGGCGAGAACGCGGATGCCCGAAAAGTCGAAGGCATCGAGCATCGCCTGCGTCTCCCGGCCGTGAACACCCGTCATTGCGGCGTCGAACGTTTGCGACTGCTCGGGATGCTCGGAAAGGAAGTCGAAGAGCGGCTTGCCATACAGCCGTTCAAAGGCCGACTGGCCGGTCCGGACACTGTTCAGGAGATCGCCCCAGGCGTGATACTGCTCTTCGCACATCATGATCGCCAGCGCCCATTGCGAACCGCTCTTCTGGCTGAGCAGTGCCTCCGACATCGGCGTCTGGGAAAACCGGCCGTCCTTTTCCTCGAAGCAGATCCCGAGGCTGGCCAGCGCGCGCAGTAATCGATACAGCGAGCGAGTGTGCGTCGCGGTCGAAATGGCGAGCTCGGCGACGGTCTTGGGCCCGCTTGCGAGATGATCGGGAATCTTGAGCTTCGCTGCCACGAAGATCGACTGGGACACCCAGTACCCGGTGATCATCCGGGAAAGTTGCTCCGCAACAGATGGTCCTGACACGGCCGGCTCCTCGCCTTGAAATGGGATCGCCTCGCCAAACAACGACAAGATCGGTCAGTCCGGCCCAACACTATGCCGGTCCGGTCTCGGACTGCTGGCACCTGGCGCCGGAGAATCCTGACTCGAGACGCCGGGACGAGCCATGAGCGCGTTGTTCAGCTCGATGGCAACCCTCTCCACGCACGGACGCTCGAGAATGTTGTGATGATAACCGGGAACGATGCGCAGATCGACGCCTCCCAGCGCAAGCCGGCTCCATCCCAGGTCGGGCTCGGGCGAGCAGAGCAGCGCACGAGTCCGCGCGCGAATCAACGTCACACGACCCGGGTAAAAACCTGCCTGGTACGACTCGTATGCCCGAAAGGCACTCGCCATTCGTTCCCTGACTTGCGAGGGAAGTGCGTCGACATCCACAGCCTCTTCCAGCTTGGTCACCGCCGTCCGGCCAGTCAGGCGCCCGACCAGCGCCGCGCCGTGAGGCGCAGTCGCCTTCCTGACCGCTTCAGCAGTGCGATGGGTGAAGCGTCGAGGGCATCGTCGCGGATCCAGAAAGGCAGATTGCCCAGAATGGCGATAAGCGTCCGGACCGATCGGAGAAAACTTCGGTCCACGATTCGAGATCTCGGGCGCGTATCGAGGATCGCCAGCAGATCCACCCGGGCGCCGTGCTGCACAAGCTGACGAGCCGTCTCGTAGGCCAGCGAACCGCCGTATGAGTATCCCGCCAGTGAGTACGGACCCCCTGGTAGGAACTCGCGCAGCGATTGGACGTAGTGGGCAACCGTCGTATCGAATTTCAGCCAGGCATCGCCGTCGCCGGCAGCGAGTCGGGGCTGGAGGCCAAAAACGGGCGTTTCCGGGTCAAGGCCGCGGACGAGGTGACGAACGGGAAGATGGTCGCCGGCCAGAGTTGGGAGGAGGAACAAAGGAAGCCGGCCCGGAGCGCCCCGCTGCAATTCCACGACCTGCACGGGGGGTTCGGCCCGTTCGGGCTGGGCCAGGAGAGCCGCCTGGGCCGCGACGGTTCCATGCCGCAAGAGTGAAGCCATCGGCAGCCGTCTCTGAAACCGCTTTTCGATCCGGGCAAAAAGCTCGACCGCCAGCAAGGAATGCCCGCCAAGCTCGAAGAAGTCGTCATGGATGCCGACGCGAGGAACCTGGAGAAGGTCGCTCCAGGTGTCGAAAAGCTGTTCTTCAATCGCATTTCGGGGCACGGCCTCCTCGGCTCCAATTCTCTCGCGAGTGTCGTCCGGGGCCGGCAACGCGCGGCGATCGACCTTGCCGCTGGACGAGAGCGGTAGGGCGGGCAACATCACAAACGTCGACGGCACCATGTACTCCGGCAGCCCTTCACGGAGGTAACGACGAAGCTCTGCCGCCGACGGCTCCACGCCCGGGCGCGGCACGAGATACGCCGCCAGTCGCTGCGCACCCGCCTGTCCTTCCCGCAACATCGCCGCGCAACGCGCTGACCTGGGGGTGTGTGCACAAGAGCGCCTCAATCTCGCCCAGCTCGATACGGTTGCCGCGGAGCTTGACCTGCTCGTCGATTCTTCCCAGGAACTCGAGCTGCCCGTCCGGCCGCCATCTGGCCAGGTCCCCCGTTTTATGCATGCGGCCGCCCGCGATGAACGGGTTGGTCACGAATCGTCGCGCGGTGTCTTCGGGATTGCCCAGGAAGCCGCGAGCGACACCTTCGCCCCCGATGTAGAGCTCACCGGGCACCCCGATCGCAGCCGGTTCCAACCGATCGTCGAGGATATAGACCTGAGTATTGGCGATGGGGCGACCGATCACGCGAAGATCGCGAGTGAGACCATCAGGCGCGTGATCCGCAGGCGATTGATCGCGCGACGCCAGGCGGTCGAACAACGTGGCGGTGGTCGAGTAGCCGCTGCATTCCGTCAAGCCGTAGAGGACATCCAGGCGGAGCGCGGTGGGGTGGTCTTTGACCATTTCGCGCAGTCGCGCCGGAACGGGCTCGCCCCCGACAGCCACGAGGCGCACCGACGCGGGAAGCCCGCGCCGCGCGGCCAGATCGGTGATGAGCGTCGCGGCCCCGGTGAACGCCGTCAACCGATCGTACCACTGGGAGGCCAGTAATTCCTCGATGCCCGACGTGATGACGAGCATTCCCCCGGTCAGAAGCGGAGAAAAGATCTGCGTGATGCTGGCGTCGAACGTGATCGGCGCAGTCAGTGCGGCGACCTGAAAGTGCGCGGGGTCGAACTGGCGCTTCAGCCGGTGCGTCATCAGGTTCACGAGGCCGCGATGCTCGACGCAGACCCCCTTGGGTTTGCCCGTCGACCCGGACGTATACAAGATGCACGCGAGGTTTTCGGGCCGCGCGTCGCCTGGCGCCCGCTCGCCGGGAAGTGCAGGCGGGTCGTTCGGCGCCTCGTCGGCGAAGACGACCTGGTACGAATCTGTCTCGGGCACGTCGAGGCCCTTCCGTCCGGCAACCACGATACGGATTCCGGCATCCTGCGCGACCGCATCGTACCGCTTTCGCGGGGCGTCGACCGGCAGCGGCACATAGGCCCCTCCCGCCTTGAGGATGCCCAGGAGCCCCACGAGTGTGCCGATTGATCGATCGCCGTGAAGACCGACGGGCACGTCGGCGGCGGCGCCCAGGTTTCTCAAGCGGTTTGCGAGGCGGTCGGCGCGCTCGTTCAGCTCTGAAAAACTGAGCTTTTCGTCGTTGCTAACGACGGCGATGGCATCAGGAGTGCGGGTCACTTGATCTTCGAAGAGATGGTGGAGGCATCTGTCTCGAGGATAGCTTGTTGCGGTTTGGTTCCACTCCACGAGGATCGCCACACGATTCTCCTGCGAAAGAAATCAGGGCGACGGGGATCACCGCCGCGGAAGCACCGGCCGCATTCAGACTGGGAAGCGGAATGAGACGGAAGGACAGCGCTCGCCCAGCTCGTAGGTTGGTGTGGAAATCCGGGTCAGATCGGCGAATTCACCGATCACGCTCGCGGCCGCTGCGAGAGCCGGGAACGAGTAAGACGCGGGGGAATCGCGGTAAGCGTCGATCATCCGGATGACTTCCGGGGGCCATCCCCGCTCGACCAGTTTCTGCACGTCGACGCGCGCGCTATTCCAGTAACGCCAGACATCGTCGACGCGCACGCCGCTCGAATCGTCCGCGCCATGAAGTGCCATGGCGAGTCTCAGCTTGAAAGCATGGAAGCTGCCGATCTTGCTCGCCAGCAGATCGTCGATCACCGCTGCCGGCGATTCGGCGTGATCGGGGCGAACATACAGGCGAAGACACCAGGTCGCGCCCGCGCGGGCGAGTAACGCCATGGCGGATGCGAGACGCCGGTACCCCGCCGGAAACGGCAGCGTCGACAACACACCATCGCCGATGATGAGGTCAAACGATCGAGGCTCGAGCGTCGTGGCCATCCAGTCGCCGCAAACGAGCCGCTCGCTCGCGGCCGTGGAGCCCGGCCAGACGAGCTCGATCATCTCGGGGTTTTGATCCACCGCGGTGAGCGACGTGCCCTCCGGCCACGGCAAGGCCGCGAGCTCCGGAGTGACTCCCAGCAACAAGGCAGCAAACGTTCCGCCGTGCGCCAGAGCCCTCTGCTCTTTCAGTGACCGCGCGACAAACTCGACGTCCTCCGGCGATGGGCGCAAGGGGGGGCCGAAGTACTCCCACTGGTGCGCGCAACGAATGCCAGTGCACCTTCTCTGTATCGTGATGCGGCGTCATACGCTAATTCACCCGCTTCGGTCGCCCCGAATAGCTTACACCAGGCCTGCAAGAGAGTCTACTTCTGGCCGGCGACTCGCTCGAGGAATCGAGCCAGGGGCGGGATGCAAACGTCGACTGAGTACTTCTCTTCGACCGTCGTGCGGGCGGCGACGCCGAGTGGTTTGAAGGCTGCGGGGTCTTCGAGCACTCGCAGCGCTGTTTCGGTCAAGGCGTCGACGTCGAATAAGGGCTCGATCAGGCCGTTCTGTCCCGGCACGACCACTTCGCGCACCGGCGGAACGTCCGCTGCAAGCACGACGCAGCCGCTGGCCATGGCATCGATCAGGGACCACGAAAGCACGAACGGGGCCGTCAGGTAGATGTGCAGATCGCTCAGACGAAAGATCGAAGCCAGGTGCTCGGGCAAAACTCTGCCGGTGAAGATGAAACGGTCGAGATCATCGCCCTGGCCCTGGAGCACCCAATCCTTGAAACTGGGATTGCCGGTGTGAAGCTTGTCCCAGCCATAGTGAATCTCTTCGCCACCGGCCACGACGAAGATCACATCCGACCGCGCCTTGCAGATGCGCCGGGCGACGTTCATGAAGATGTCGAACCCGCGGATCGACTCGAGCCCGCGCGAGGCGAATGTCACCACCTTGGTGCCGCTTGAGATCGACCGCGTGCCGATCTGCCGGGGCGCGGGCCCGGGGCTGTAAAGCGCGGTGTCGATGCCGTCGAAGTAGACTTCGATCTTGGAATGGAACCTCTCGGGAAACGACTGCTTCTGCCACTGGGTTGCCGAGTATCCGGCGTCGCAATCGACGAGCGTCGCCAGAGTCGGCGCGTTGATCGAGCGAGGAAAAAACTGGGCGGGCTCGGCAGGGGGCAGGTCGATCCGGTACGAGATGTCGCGGTGGCTCCGGGCGAAATAGTATTCGCAGTAGATGATGATCGGGCAGTCGAGCACTTCGCGCAGGAACAAGCTGGGAGCGCCGCGGCCGCCGTGGGCGACGACCAGGTCCGGGCGCGGGTGCGGCATCGCCTTGACCGCGTCGTGGATCGTCTGGCACTGGTCGAGATAATGGCCATAGATCTGGGGCCAGGGGATGCCTTCGCTCGAACGATGCTCGGCCGACTTGGGGACCAGATTCACCTGGAGTGCCTTGAGCATCTCAGGCGTGGGCGTGGGGCAGCTCGACAGACTTTGCACGAGGAAGCGGCACTGCCAGGCACGGGTCTGGGCAAGCTCGAGAGCCAGCCGACCGAACTGGGCGGGGAAAGCGTCGTGGATGAACAGGACGTTCACCACCACCCTCCCCTGGCGGCTGCCAGCGCAGAGAATTCCTCCGCGAGCCCGGGCAAGCATGCGTCCTGGGAATAACGCTCGCGCGCGCATGCACTGGCCGCACGCGAGAGCGGCCGGAAATCGGCGGGGCGGGCCAGAACGTCGAGCGCCTGCTGCGCCAGGGTGTCGTCGTCGTGCTCCTCGACCAGCAGGCCCGTTTGCCCCTGGCTCAACACTTCGCGGTGCGGCTCGGTATCGGAAGCCAGCACGACGCAACCGGCGGCCATCGCCTCGAGTAGTGATCGCTGCACGGGATAAGGCCGCCCCGGGGCGACGTGCAGGTCACTGGCGGCCAGGACTTCGGCCACCACAGCCGGAGTCGACATTCCCAGAAACCAGAGCCGGCTGGGGTCAATCGGTGGATCCTCTGCGAGCAACTGCGCGGCAAAATCGCGGTTGTGAAACACGACGTCCAGTCCCCGGCGCACGATCCGGTCGCCGACGATGATGCAGACGACATCAGGCGATGATCGCAGCAGCACGCCGGCGAGCTTCAGGAATCGGTCGAGCCCACGGAGGCGGTCGAGTGAGCGGGCGATGAAGCTCACGACGCGCGTCGAGCCCGGAATCACTCGCCCCGCGATCGAGCGGGGCTCGGAACGATTCGACCGCCGCGAAGACGGTGTGAAGCGGCAGGTGTCGACGCCGTCGTGCCGAACGAGGAACGAGTCGCGATACTCGGCGGGAAAGAGCCCGCGCTGCCAGGATGTCGGCGTCCACGCCAGGGCAGCCTGTTCCAGGTCGAGCAGGTCGATCGCGGCCATCGATCGCCGCCAGTGAAAATAGGCCGGTGCCGTATCGGGGCCGGCCTCGCCGGCCAGGTCGTGGTGGTGAGCGTGATAGAAGTAATCGAGAAAGGAGACCAAGGGAGCCGCGGGCGCGTAAACCGGGGCGAACAAGCTCGAGCCCAGCCCCATCGAGCGGCCGACGACCAGGTCGATCGAGCGCGGCCGGTTCTTCTCGAGCACTTCCCAGCAGCCATATGAATAACACAGGCTGCGCTCGAGGGTGCGCGTCCAGGTCACGGCCTGGTCGCGAGCGATGCCTCCCAGTCCGAATACGCTGACTTCCAGGCCCTTGCCGACGGATGCGGGCCAGGTCTGCCGCGGCTCGAGCCGGTGGCAATAGAACGTGCAGCGATACCCCCGGCGCCGCACCAGCCAGTCCGCCACCGCCCCAAGCCGGCCGGGGAAGTGCGGCTCGATCCAGAGCACATGCAGCGGGTCTTGCGGCATTCTGGCGACACCCACGGCAGAGCACCGGCAAAGCCGGTGGCACCCATTCAACTCGGAGCGGGCGGCACACGGCGTGTGCCTGCTACAACAGAAGCACTCGCTACAGCCGAGCTGGTGCCGCTTACCTCACCAGGCGAAGTGGGCGAAGGCCTTGTTGGCGTCGGCCATGCGGTGCACGTTTTCGCGGCGGGTGATCGCGGCGCCTTCGCGATTGAACGCGGCGACGAACTCGTCAGCAAGCTTGATCGCCATCGGCCGCCCCTTCTTCTCGCGGGCCGCCATCAAGATCCAGCGGATCGAGAGCGTTTGCTGCCGGGTCTTGTTGACCTGCATCGGCACCTGGTAGGTGGCGCCACCGACGCGCTTCGAGCGAACTTCGATCGCCGGCTTGACATTCTCGACGGCCCGTGTGAAGACCTCGATCGCCATCTCGTTAGGCAACCGCTTCTGCACGAGCTCGAGGGCATCGTAGAAGATGCGCTGGGCTACGCTTTTCTTGCCGTTGTGCATGACGCAGTTGATGAACTTGCCCGCGAGCTTCGAGTTGAATCGCGGATCAGGACGAAGATGCGTCTTGCTCGCTGTGAATTTCCGGGCCATGAACCAGAACCCTCGGATTTTGGATTTTGGATTTTAGATTGGTGAAACGGCCCGCCACCGGGGCGGTGGGCCGCGCCTCTTGGGCCTCGTATCACTTACGACTTTTTCGCTCCGGGCGCAGCACCGGCTTTCTTGCGCTGGGCGCCGTACTTGGAGCGGGCTTGCTTTCGCTCGGCGACGCCCTGGCAATCGAGCACACCGCGCACGATGTGGTATCGGACACCGGGCAGGTCGCGCACGCGGCCGCCGCGCACGAGCACGATCGAGTGTTCCTGGAGGTTATGCCCTTCGCCGCCGATGTAGGCCGTGATCTCCTTGCCGTTGGAGAGCCGAACCCTGGCGACCTTGCGAAGGGCCGAGTTGGGCTTCTTGGGCGTCATCGTCTTGACCTGGAGGCACACTCCTCGCTTGAACGGCGAAGATTCGAGCACGGGCGCCTTTGTCTTGTATTTGACGGGGCGTCTGGGCTTTCGGACAAGCTGGTTGATCGTGGGCATGAGTTCGTCGTTCCACTGGAGCCGCTCCAGGCGGCGGCTTGATCTGATGTTGGCTCAACACCAAGGTGCCGGCGGTTCACGCCGACGCAGTCGATCAGGAGGCGAGCCTCCTGTTCATCCGAGGAGACCGGCCCGGCACAATCTCGCTGGCATGCGATGCGCGGCCAGACGGTCCGACCCGGCCGCAATCCTCGCCCGCCGTCACCCGGCGCGCGTGCATCGACAAAATGCCGAAGCATTTAGAATACAGCACCTTGGAGAATTGTCAAGCGGCTCGGGTGCGGCGGGCGGGAGCGGTATGGCCAGCATGGCGGCGGCCACTCCGGTTTGATGCACGTGTTAGAAGAGAAACGGCTTGACTGTCTGAACCAAACGCTGCGGCTCGGCATCGTTGTGGCGGAGTTGTTCGTGACCCCAGTATTCCAAAGCGTCGGCGTCGCAATCGTTCGCCAAAGCCTTTCCGATCTTCTCAAAATCGAACCTCAGTGAATTCTTGAGCATCTCTGGTGTGGACCTTGACCCGACCACAAACACGCGAGCCTTGAGGTCATCTGGTATCGCCTGTTCAAACCTGTCTTTGCGTTCCTCGACCTGGTCATCGAAGTCAATGAGCATGACGACGTGGGTTTTCGGGTAAGCGCGCAGCACTGGGATATATTCATCCCGAAGCGTCTTGAGCACCTTGGACCAGCCTCCTGCGGGTGGCAGAACCTGTATTCTCACGTCCTTCACGGAGGGATGCAGGACGAAACCATCGGCGATTTGCCGATCCGCATCATCCTCGGGAATAACGAAGATGCATTCCACGTGCTTGTTCATGGTCAGCCGATGATCTCGTCGCGAATCAGAGCGTTGATGAGGTCGCCTTTGTAAGTGAAGTCAGCGAGTGATCTGACGACTGCGGGATCCAGATGAGACGCACGCGTGAGCACAAAGGTCGTCTCGTCGGAGAATTTGCGAACGGTTTCCGGGTGGTGCGTCGTTGCGATGAATTGACCGCTTCGATTTGTCATCTTCCGCAGGCTGGTGATGAATTGGCCCACTTCTGAGAGCGAAAGATGGCTGTCTGGCTCGTCCCACATGCAGACGACGGGAGAACCGACCATATTGGATGCGATGATGTAGGCGCTGAGAAAGAAACACTTCTCGCCATCCGAAAGAGCCTTGAACTCGACCGAGAGGGCACGCTGCGGATTTTGATGTTCGAATTTGACGATTAACTGAGTGCCGCTCTCGCCGCGTTCAACATTTTCGATCGACGAAAAGTCGGGAATAACCGTCTTGATGTACGAGTCGAACACGCTATATGCCGCGGGCTTTTGCCCGAGCAGGTATCTCAAGCACGAGGCGAAGTTCGCGGCGTCGAATTGCAGTTCCATCGACGGTTCTTTGGAAAATCCGGTCATGTTTGCTGGAATCGGCGCGATCAAGATCATTGTCGCAAAGAATGCCTTGATGTGTTGAATCGCCCGTTCGCCAGGACGCTCGTTGATGACCGGTAGCGCGAAGATGTGCCAGTCGAGCCCGAACGCGGATCCGCCCGAGAGTTGGACTTGCGCTTGTTGACGCGTGAAGATGGCAGCTCCGTCGACCGACAGGCTCTCGTCCAATATACGCGCCTCGCGGAAATGCGCTGGCCAATCGAAGGAAACTGCGTACTTGAACCGCCTGGTCCCAAGCGTCGCGACCACCTCAAACCGCATAGGGTGGTCGGTGCGGTGCTGGGTGAAATCACTAGGGAAGACCAGATCCCTGGTGCGTCCGGCGCCGCGGCAAATAGTCTGAAGCAGTTGGATTGATTTCACCGCCGTCGACTTTCCCGCCCCGTTCTTACCGATTACCACCGCCGAGGGTTGACCGGCGAGGTCGAGGGTGAAGTTCTCCAGGCATCGGAAGTTGTGGACGTAAAGGCGTTCGATCATGAGAAGTCCAATATCGGCAAATTTCCCCTGAGGAGTAGATTCGATAGGTCCGTGGAAGGTAGCCAGACAAGATTCTTCGAATTCGCCGGTTCAGCGGATTGAGAACCGCTTCCGATTATATGCTCGCCCCCTCCATCCACCAACGCTGAACCGAAGGGATTGTCCGGAGCGAGAGGTCGTGGATTAACGAGTGCGCACGGTTCCCAACAGATCTCCCCTACCCGTCGATGTTGATCGGGGAGATCTCATCGATGACGCGGCGCCGCCACTTCGCGATGTCGGATTCGATCTCGAAGAGGAAGCGGCACGCGATCGGCTGGGGTGGGCGCTTGCCCTGTTCCCAGGACCTCACGGTGTTTATGTTGACCCCGAGGAATCCGGCTAGCACCGCCTGACTTGCACCGAGCAGCGCTCGCACGCGCTTCACGTCTTGAGGCCGGTAAATGGGCGGGGCTTCTGGCAGCTTGTATGTGCGGACAGTTAGCCGTTTGCCCTGCAACCCTTCCGTCCGGAGGATTTCGGTCGCCTCGGTGATGGCTGATAGAATTCTCGAGCCGCTGGAAGGCGGTTTCCCGGGAGTTCGCCCGGGTTTCTTCGTGCCGGTACGGGTTGCAACTCTTCCGTTCGTAGTCCTCATCATTTTCCCGTTACCAAGCGCGCGAAGGGCGTCGTCACCAAGTCTCAACCGTTGCCAATCCCGCGAGAACGTTGGGAATTGGACGAATCGCAACAGTTTGCCCGAACGACTCTCCGGCAATCCGGCCTTCTCCTGAAATCCCGAGATCGGTGTCCGCAACTGTGGTACAGAGTACCACATTTCGCACTGGAGTTGCTGTGCTGATCGATCCGGAGCGTTGATGTCATCTCGATGGCGCTCTCCTCAATTGCACAATCGCGGGCGCCTCAATCTGGCGTTCCGAATCACCCACTCCCAGATCAGTGCGCAGACCCCAGCACGATTTGATTCCCTTCCGAGTCTTTCATGATCGCCGAAACTCCCCACGACTCAACCTTCGGAGGCTTTGCGAACTCGACTCCCTTGGCGCTCAATTCCTCGAAGGTCTTCTGCACATCGTCGCACTCGAAGGAGATCCCCGTGAACGTTCCGATCCGATCCTCGAAGCCCGGGGGGGTGAACAGTGCGATCCCCGTCTCGCCCCTGGGAGGACGAACCTCGATCCAGCGCTGTCCAGGCCCCATCGGCTGATCCGTGTGAAGTATAAATCCGAGTATATTGACATAAAAGTTCAGCGCACGGTCCTGATCACGAACGGGAACGCCGGTGAATTTCATCTTGCGGATCATGGCTCGCCTTTCGCTCAACTGACGCGTTTTCCGGGAACGAACTGGCCCAAATATACGCGCGGCTTGCCCCGATCAGAAGCCGCACAGCGACATTTTTTTACAAGTGGTGCTGGCTGGCACTATACCGATTGGTACTATAGTAGGCGATGACGCAGATCAGCCTCGACGCCTATCTGGTGGACTGCCTGTTGCCCGACCTTGTGGGGCACGATCGACGCTTGTCCTCATTCATCGTTTATCTCTACCTCTATCGTCACGCATCCGGGCAAGCGAACTGGTCGGTTCGACTCTCTCATCAGTCGATCGCCTCCGCCACGGGCCTGTCTCGAAGCGCGGCTCAGACGGCACTCACGCACTTGCAGGCTCGCGGACTGGTCGCGACTTCGTGCGCTCACCCCACCGCCGTTCCGCTGCACCGCGTTCTCCGACCTTGGCTGCGGCTCAACAGCCCTTGACCATACCCTCAACCAACCAGGCTGTTCTCACCATGCGTCCACCCGAGACTTCCCGACGTTCGCTTTTGAAAACCGTGGTCGCGCTTGCCGGCACGACACAACTCCGGGATAGCTTGCTCCAAGCGCAAGCGGGAGAACCGCCCGGACCACTGATCGCCTACGTCGGAACCTTCAGCTCTCCGCTGAGGGACGTGTTACCAACTCAGGTGGATCTCCCGCCCGGCAATGGTCGCGGCATTCACCTCTTTCAGGTCAATCGCGGCACCGGCGCGATGACGCCCGCCGGCGTCTTCGAGATGGGCACCAGCCCGAGCTGCCTGGCTTTGAATGCCGCGGGCACCCGCCTGTATTCCGCCAATGAAACGGACCGGGTGGGCGAACACAAGGAAGGCACGGTCAGTGCATTCGCCATCAATCGAGCCGACGGGAAACTCGAGCTGCTCAACAGCGTCCGTTCCGGCGGCGCCGGCCCCACCTATGTGAGCGTCGTTCCGTCCGGCCGGTTTGTGCTCGTGGCCAACTATTTCGGGGGCTCCGTCGCCGTGCTGCCGATTCTTCGCGATGGTCGTCTGGGCGCGGCCACCGATGTCAGGAACGACGCCGGCAAGGTTGGGCCTACCAAGGCGACGAATGCTCCACCAGGGGGCTTCGCGAAGAGCGGACATGACCGGACGCACGCGCACATGATTCAGGCCGACCCTTCAGGACGCTTCGTGCTGCATGTGGACCTGGGGCTCGACCAAATCTTCATCTGGAAGCTCGATGAGGAGAAGGGTGTGCTGACTCCGGGTGAACCGGCCGGCGTTACGTTGCCAGCCGGAGACGGGCCCCGGCACTTCCACTTTCACCCCAATGGCCGCTGGTTCTACTCGATCCAGGAAGAGGCCTCTACCATCGTCTTGTTTGACCTCGACGCTGCACGCGGTCGATTAACCTCACGCAAGACGATCTCCACCCTTCCACCTGGGTTTGCCGGAACGAACTTCTGCTCCGAGATCCTGGTTTCCAGCGATGGCCGGTTTGTCTATGCCGGCAACCGGCTGCACGACAGCATCGGGATTTTTTCCATAGGCCCAGATGGCACGCTGGCATTTGTCGGGGAAGAATGGACGCGCGGGGACTATCCGCGCAGCTTCAACTTTGGGCCCGGCGGGCAGTTCCTCTATTGTTGCAACCAGCGAGCCGACAACATCACCGTCTTCCGGGTGGATCGCAAAACCGGCAGCCTGAACTTCACCGGCCATTACTCGCCCGTCGGCAATCCGTCGAGCATCGTTTTCGTCGATCTTGCAAAGATTGATTAGCGACCAATGGCCGCGGGCAAGCCGCTTCTTGCAAGCGCCGAAATGATAAGCTGCCACTGGAATCGGAATTCGGAGAAAAATCTTTCGCGAAGTCGAATCTCGCCTCAACCGAACGACTACTGCGTGTTAAGAGCGGAGCGAGGGCCGATTTCCCCGGGCGAAACTGTGATGATTGTCCGTCTTCAAGTCAGAAGGAGATTGCAACCATGCGATTCATGATGCTGCTCAAAGCCACGAAGGACTTCGAGGCGGGAAATCCGCTTGACGAGAAACTCCTGTCTGAGATGGCCAACTGGTCAGAGGAGCTGATGAAGGCCGGCGCGCGGCTGGAGGCTGGGAAACTCCAGCCGAGCTCGACGGGCGCGCGCGTCCGTTACGCTGGAGGGAAGTTCACGCTGACCGACGGGCCATTCGCCGAGTCAAAGGAGCTGATTGCCGGATTCTGCCTGATCCACGCGAAATCGTTGGATGAAGCGATCGAATGGACCAAGCGGGTCCCGTTTCAGGAAGGCGAGATCGAGATTCGACCGCTCTACGAACTGTTCGACTTCCCGGTCGATCCCGCGGAGAAGCCCGATGGTTGGCGGGAGAAGGAGGAGCAGGCGCGCGCCACCCCGCCGGCACGGAAGCCCGGAACGACGCGTTATATGGGCATGATCAAGGCCGACAAGCACACGGAAGCGGGCGCGCTCCCGGACGAGAAGGGTCTGGCCACCATGGGAGCGTTCCTGGAGGAAGGGCTCAAGGCCGGCGTATTCCTCGAAGGCGAGGGGCTAAAGCCGACATCGAAGGGCGCGCGTGTCCAGTTCGACGGAAGCAAGCCGCACGGTGACCGACGGACCGTTCGCGGAAACGAAGGAGCTGATCGCCGGCTATGCGATCCTCCAGTTCGCGACGAAGGCCGAAGCGATCGAGTGGACGAAGCGGTTCGTGCAAGTTGATGCCCCGTTGCGCCTTGGCGGAGAGAGCGAGTGCGAAATCCGTCCGTTCTTCGAGTTCGAGGAGTTCGGAGAGACCGAGGCGACCAAACGCTTTCGCGAGGCGGGAGTGGGCGTTCACGGAGCTGGCGGCCAGCTTGAGTGAAAGACCTGTGGCTCAAAGGCGGCTCGCCTTCGAACCGCTTGATGCATGCCGCGAAGTTTTCGGTGTACGGCTCGAATTCGTTGTGTTCGTGTCCTGCGTCCAACAGAGAGGAAATCCCTTCGCGGAGCGAAGGGCGACTATGGGGCGGGGGCGATGACCCACGCGCGACGGAGAAGAAATCCCTTGGCGGAGCGAAGGGCGACTATGGGGCGGGGGCGGAGGCTTCGACAGGAGGCACTCAAAACGATTGCCGCGTCAGCGAATTCCGCTTTACCTTCGTTGCCTTTGTTACCTTCTGTTCAAAGCTGAGACCACTACTATCCAATTCCTGTTCGCCAGCGCTGACGGGCTCTAAAGGCTTGTCTTGGCCAAGGCAAAACCAGTCTTGAACAGAAGGTAACAAAGGTAACGAAGTGGGAGCGAAGAGCCGGCAGCGGACACAAGACAGGACACGCCACGCAAGAGTCAGAATCGTCTTGACAACCGACTGTCCCTCCGCATCCACGCGCCGAGCACTCACAACCGCTGCCCGCTCAGTGAATCCCTCTTAACTTCGTCGCCTTTGTTTCCTTCTGTTCAAACCTGAGACGAACACTATGCATCCAACGCTCGTATAGTGGAGCGCTTTTCGGCGCGGCATCCGGTTCAATCCTTGGGAAGACTGCGAATCAGCGACTCGATGTCGGCATCCGAGAGATTCCGGACTGTGGTCTTGAGCATCTTTCGCAAATGCTCGGTGCCTTCAAATCTTCCGGCAGGGTCGCCGATGTTGCCGAGCGGGCCGATGCTGTTGATCAGCTCTTTGCCGTCGGCATCCAGAATGGCGTGGCACGGGACACCCTGGCCGTGGAACTTGAGAGCTCGGCTCAGCTCTACTCCGTGCAAATCGAGGCCATCGTCGAACTTGAACAGGACGTAGTCCTTCGCCAGCAACTCGCGCTGCGAATCGAGCCAGCGCGAAAAGGTGAAGCAGGGAGCGCAACGAGTCTGGCTCACCCGCACCCACACCCGGCGGTTCGATCGCTTCGCTTCCGCCAGCGCCGCTTCGAATCCCGCTTTCGCATCGCGTTTCTCGGGGAGATGCATCTTGATGAAGGCGGTCACATTCTTCGCGGCCGCTTGCTCGTCGCTCGAGTTCACATTCAGGCGGCCCAGTTCCTTGCCGTCGCCACTCAGCGCGGCCAGGAACAGCGAGCCCGGCTCCGGGAACGGCCAATTGTGGGCGGCAAAGTAGGCCCGCCGATCGGGCAATTTCGCGGCTTCTGATCCGCTCTTGAATATCGTGAGATAGGAATAGATGTCCTCATTCTCTTCATCAGTTTCGTCGTCCCCGGTCTCTTCGGGCATGAGTAAATGGAGACTGATTAATGATTCTTTCAATGATTGCTCGCTCTTGGCTGATCCGACGACGATGACCAGCGCATGGATTCCCGCAAGGCGACAATCGCGCAGAGTCTCCGCCATCTCCAGCTCGAGCGGCTTCGCCTTGCCCGGACCAATCCGGATGATCTCCGGAGGTCGCGTCTGCCCGGGCTCAAAGTACTTTTGCGAGTAGCCCTCCATGATCGTTTGACCGGGTCGAGTCACCCAGACCGTGAGCTCCACCCGCTGTGGAGCCTTGGGGATCACGAAATGACCCTTCGCGTCGGTGACGGCAGTCCGATCGCGGAATACTTCGACGAATTGCTTGCGAAACTCCGGAGTTCCAGGTGGATACTTGCCGCCGCGATCCCACAGTCGCGCCGTCATCCGGACCGTCAAACCAGCGAGCGGCTGATCGTCTGATCCCAGAACGTGCCCTTCGTAGCTTTTCGTCGGATGCATGGGGATATCGATCATGGTGTCGCGAACGTCGACGATTGCCCATCCGCAGAAACCCTCCTCGGGCGACGTCGCCAGAATGCTGACGCGGCCTGCGATGATGCCGGCTCTGAAGTGCCCGTTTGAATCCGACGTTACGGTAGTCGTGTCTTGGGACTCGCCATCCATCCCCGCGATCGTGACCGTCGTATTGCTCAGATCCACGCCCACGCCGGCGGGCAGGACGAGCCTGCCGGTGATCGTTTGCTTATCCGTAACCTGTCGATGAAGGCGGATACTGGCGGGTTTGCCATCGACGATGGGAATCGTCTTTTCGAGATTCCAATCTCCCTCGCTGACTCGAAGCTTGAGCTCACCGGCTGCAACGGATGCGACGAACCGGCCATGTTCATCGGTCTTGCCGTAGAATCCAGGACCCATCTTGCGCGTCTGCGATTCTTCGAAGAGGACGTAAGCGTTTTGAATCGGGCGCTCGTCGCGCCCCTTCGTGACGAGCACCTCGACGGGCACACCCTTCTTCAGCGTTAGCTCCGGCGCCGGACTGTGGCATCCTTCTTGTCGGCGATGATGCCGTCCCAAAGATTGCTGACCAGGTCGCGATCCTCGACGAAGACCTTGTATCGTCTTCCGGGCATTATCCGTCCTGTGAACCTGCCGCTCGCATCGCATCGCGTATAGAACGCGTCCCAATCGTCTTCGTCGTCGCCCTGGTCGCACAAGAACTCGATCAGCAACTCCGAAACCTCGGCTGTCAGACCGGATAACTGTCCGTTCACAGCCACCCGTTTGTTCGTGAGCGACCTGGGTAAAGGGGCGACTTCCAGTTGACGCACTCCGTCCGGCGCTTGCGCGGGTTCACGGTCGTGCGATTCGCGCCACGGACTGTCGTCCGCGAGACGGACGGAGAGGCTCTCCTTCGGGCAGTTGGGTACCCACGAGAATACAGCCTCACCGCTGGCATTCGTGGTCTGGCGCGATGTCGGGTTGTCCCCGACATACAGCGCGCCAGGTCCTCTGGCGAAGACCTTAAGCAAGAGCGGTACATTCGCGACGGGCTGCTGCTTTGCGTCAACCACTCGCACCCGTACCGGATCACCATGACTGATTTCGACCTGGAAGTCGCCGCCGTTTTGATTCAGGGTGGACCCAGGAGTGATCGATGATCCACCGATCCGATGATCGTCGGACCACGCGACGATAAAGAATCCGCTCGCGTCGTTCGCGATTTTGAACGGGGCGACGCCGTCCGAGCGGGTGACGCCCATGTACTTGTGACCCGAAGAGACCTGAACATGGCAATCGGCGACGGCTCGTTTGCCATCCGTGACCTTGACCCGGATGAGCTTGGCCTGGGCGAGCGTGATTCTTTTCGGAGCGGCGCACTCGCTTCGGAGCGTGCGGCTCTCCATTTCGAGAAACGCCTGCGCACTCCAGTCAGGAGTTCGAAACAGAATGGATGCCGGCATGAGTCTCGTGCCGGCGGATCTGATCTCGAATTCTCCCTCGATCATCTTGACGCTCACCACATCGTCAGGCTCATCGTCAGGTGATCTTTCCAGCACGGCGTCTGTGGCCACGGAACCATCGGGCAAGAACACCGTGCCCGTCATTGTAAGGATCGTCTTCTGGTCGGCCGCGGCGGGAGCGATGTGCGTCGGCTCTCCGGAAAGCTTTGCCGTCGATTCGGCGGCGGGGGTCTGCTTGAGTTCTGCTACTGCTGGAGACGCTGTTCTCTGCTCGTTGGTGTGGGCTCGGGTCGGACGGAACGCTCCGAGCAGAACCAGAGCAGGTATTCCCACCAGCAGGATTGCTGCGCGAGCCGGCCGAGAGACACTTGCCGTTAGCGGCCTGGATAGATCCAGCAGGGCCCGCACGCGTGGGCCGACATCGCTGCTCCTGGCCATGGCGAGCCCCGGTTGAAGCCTCGCGTTCTTCCGATTGGCAGAGGCGATCTCGAGAAGGTACTGGGCATAGAGCAGGCGATCGCCGGTCGCGATCGCCGCGGCCTCGTCACAGGCTAGCTCGGCGAGCCGGCTCAGTTCTCGCCGTGTCCACCAGCTTACCGGGTGAAACCAGTAGAAGAGTGTCACCAGTTCCGCGAGCAAGCTCAAACTCGTATCTCGGCGGCGAAGATGAGTCTGCTCGTGCGAGATCACGGCCGCGCGCTTAGCATCGGTCCACTCCCTCCACGCGCAAGGCAGCAGGATCGAAGGCCGCCACCAGCCGGCAACGACGGGGCTTTTTATCTGTTCGCTCTCGCGAACGACCAGCCCGGGGGGGAAGGACTGGTCTGTGACCAGTCGAGCGGCTCGTTCGATCCGCAACGTCCGCAAGACTGCGATCAACAACCGTGCCAGCATGATCAGCACGCCGCAAAGCCAGGCCATCGATCCCAGCACCAATAGCGATGACCGGCGGAGGAGCCAACGAAAACGGCCGGAGTCGACAGGCGATGACACCGGGCCGTCGACAGGAATGGATGCTCCTGCGGATGGCAGGCTGCCGCTTAGGGCGTGGTGAGCACCCGCGCCCGAGATTGGCGCGCGGAGCGAATCTTCGCCGCGGGCGCTCGATGTTTGCCCGGGGAAGACCGTGATCTGTTCGTTCAAACCCCCTGCCCCGGAATCGGCGGACGACTGCCGGCTTTTGATTTGATCGGAACTGACCGAAGGCACTCCAAGCGGCAGCGACCAGGATGGTCCTGCATGAGCCAGGATGGGAAGCACGACTAAACCCAGCAGCGCGACCGTCCAGACGCGGTGCTCTTCATGAACCGACATCCGCCGAAACGTGCGAATCGCCAGCATGGCCAGCGTCCACAGCAGGATCGCCTTGAGAGACGCGTCGAAGAGCATGAACACAATCGGTGTTGAAATCCGTTCCAGCATGATTGTTCTCACTTCCGTTTCTTTTGCTTCCTCTCGATCTCCGCGGCGAGCTGCCTGAGCTCTTCCGCGGTGATCATGCGGTCGTCTGCCATTCCGATCAGCAGACTGGGTAACGATCCCTCGCAAAATCGCTCGACGACTCGTCGCACGGCCTGATTGGCCATTTCGGCAGGCTTCACCTGGGGCTGATAAACGAACGTGCGGCCCTCCGTGGTGTGGGCGAGTATTCCCTTCGCTTCAATCCGCCGCAGGAGCGTTCGGATCGTGGAATCGGTAAGGTCATGCTTGCCCCGCAGTGCCTCGCGAATATCCTCAGCCCGCGCCGCTCCCAGACGCCAGATCACAGCCATGATCTCGTCTTCGAGTGGACTCAATACTGACTCGATGCGCTTGCGTTTGGCCACGGTCGCTCCATGCGTTCCAACTGTGTGTTACAAACAGTAACGTTACGAGATGTCGCTGTCAAGGGCCTAGGAGACTTGGTGCGATTTGGGTCCAGTTTCTGTAGAATGAATCTCAAGGGACTATCCGTGTTTACACGCACGATTCCTTCCAGCAATGGGCCTCTGTCGGAATGGCGGATGCTCCGGGGCTGGCAGGGGTTTTGACACATTTGTATTGCGGGGATAGTCAGCGACGCCGTCGAACGGCATTCGTAATCCCCAAGTGGAGGAGCGCCATGAACAGGCAACGGCAGGTGACGGTACGCGGTGCTCCCGCGGCCATCGCCGCGTGGCTCCAGATGCTGGACGGGCCCATCACCGAGGGTTGGTCGCGCGCGGCCGACATCGAACAAAAAGCGAGAGGGAAGCGCAACAGCCGCTGGCCGATCTGTTTAGTCTGGTCGGGATGCGGCGTCCATCCCCGGACGGCGGTTTTCCTGCAGCCCATTTCCGACGCCGAGGTCGGCGTGATGAGCCTCGTGGCGCTTGACCGCGGGGAGCTTGCCCCCGAAGACATTACCGCGGTTCTGAAAGCTTTCCAGACGGCGCTCATTGCCCCTAGGGGCGACGAGCTTCAGCTAACAGACAGACTCAGCTCCGCCGGGTTGTCAGAACTGATCAGTCCGCAGGCCCAGGCCCGATTCACGGCTTTTGCCCATACGGCCAACAAGGCGGTGCCACATGCTGGCCTCGATCTGCCTCGCTGGTACGACTTTCTCATCCAGCTCCATCGCGACGGGGCCACTCCGCCGCGCGAGACCCTTGAAAGGGCTCTGAAGACGGAGACGTTCAGCCCCGAGGCCATCGGACAGCTCCTCGACGCTTATGAGCGTTCAGAGGATCTGCTGATCCGGTACGATGCGTTCGGGGACGGTGAATGATCAATCAAACGCTCGCGGGCGCGACTAACAGTTTGATGGCCAACCAGCGCCCTTTGCTTTTTCTAGACACATGTGACCTTGTCAACCTACTTCAGGTTCTAACAACGGTGCCCGTGCCCGAACTGCGGGCAGTGAATCGGCTACTCGCTGCCCTCGCCGCAAACCCGCAGCGCTGCCAGCCTGTGGGTACCTATGTCACGGCAATTGAGTTCGCCCAGAAGACGGACCCGATCAATCCGGTGTACATCCAAGACAGCATCGGTAAGAGGATGCCCCCTGACGAGGTCACCTACCAACTCGGAGTGATCGACGCGCAGGTCGCGAGACTCCACCAGGTGCGGCAAGAGTTCGGCGTACCGCTGCCAGCCCCGACCACCTATGCTGCGCTAGGCCTGCGCGCGGACCTTCAGGTGACCGCCGAGATGCTGTTCGATGTCTGCTCGGCGCTGGAGCGGGAACAGGCCTGCGTGAACGCGGCGGTCCAGCGTGTGTTCGACAGAAGGCGTCCGTCCCATAAGCGTGAAGTCAAGGATTCCATTCACCTCGAGCACTGCCTGGAGCTGCGCGGCGGATTCGGCTCGAAGGGTTCGCAGAACAAATCACTTTCGCGAGCGCCAACAAGAACGACTACGGGCCGGCGGACGCGCTACAGCCACACCCCGATCTGCGGCCCGATTTTGCTGCCGTGAACATGACCTATTTCGACAGCTTGGGCGATGCCATCGTGCACCTCGGAATCTGAAGGCGAATGGCAGTCCGAGGTGAGGCTTCAAGTGCCGGTATCGTGAACACACGAAGGGCCATCGGGAAGCGTGCCCTGGCTACAGCGTGTCCGCGCGCTTCGTGATCTGGATCACGAAGGGTGGTGGCACGGCAGTGTCTGCGTAGCTCGTGTCCGCTCTCCAATTGGTCAGTTTTTCTTTGACTCGATCGTAGCCCTCGGCTTCGATCTCCAATTCCCAATTCGAGTAGTACACGGTGTAGACCAGGTCTTGGAACCAGTAGATTAGTTCGTCGCATCCCGGCTGGAATGTCAGAGACACCCGCCCGTCTGGTCCGGTTTCCAGGTTGTGCCGGGTATTCCAGCCGGATAGAGCGAGCTTTGCGCGGAACGGGAACCGTTGTTTCGGCATCGACGACGACGAACGTGATCGGCACCGCCCGACCGCCGCCGCATTGACTGATGGAGCCTATAGGCTGCCGCAGGAACTGCGCGACCTGCACAAGAGCAAAGCATGCTAGCGACGCAACCGCGACCGCAGCCATCATCCCTCGCACCGTGAATTGCACGCGGGTGTTGCTCTCCGCATAGACTACGTGATGGCCCACTCGAATGACCAACGACCGGAGCACAAGCCAAGGCCAAACGCGGACTTCGACGACGCCGTGTTCTCCGCCCAGCTCGAACTCGAACCGGGGGACGAACCACCACCAGCTCCACTTGCGAATCACGTTGCCATCAACCGAGATTGTATCACCGAGACTCCGGCCGCTGTACTCGATGACGTGGACGCCATCGGACAGCGAGAATTCGATACGGCGCTTTAGCCAGCCACGACGGATCAGCTTTGCGGACATGGAAGGGTTCCCCGAGCTCCGTCGGACAAGAGCCGGTCACCTTTCATCGTTGAGCTCCTTTGTTGTGTCGCGCATCGCATCCGAGATCAGCGATCAATCGGAGGACGGTGACGGATCGGAGAGCAACCAGGGGCGCGCAGCCTTTCGCTCGAACATCCGCCTTATTGCGTCTTCCTTTGCCGCCCCCTTCTTGCACATGTCGATCAACTGCGCGACCGTCGCGTCATCGGCGAGACTCGTGGACTCCGATGGGTAGTAGATTCGAGGCGACGGCCCGCGGGTCACAAATTTGACGGCTTTGCCATTGGGCAAAAGAAAAAAATAAGTCCCGACCGGGAATGGCGGCTGACGCTCGACCCCGGCGAGATCGAGAGCGAGGTCCGAATAGAACGCCTCCCTGTCGGCGTGCGGCGCCGCCTGCGCGAGGTAGAACTGCCGTCGCCGCCACATCCTTTCTGCTCCGAAACAAAGGGCGGCGACCGCCACCACGAGCATCAACGATCGGACTTTGAAACTCACTCGTTTAAGGCTCATGACATTCACTGGAGACTGAGATCAAGCGATGCGCTCAGTCGGAAGACGGCGGGGGGTTGGAGAGTAACCAGGGCGCGCAGCCATTCGCTCGTACGTGCGCTGATTGCGCCTTCCTTTGCCGCTTCCTTTTTGCACATGGCGATCAACCGCGTGACCGTCGCGTCATCGGCGAGATTCGTGGTCCCCAACGGGTAGTAGATTCGAGGCGAGGGCCCGTGGGTCACGAATTGGAGGCCTTTGCCATCGGGTGTGAGAGCACTCACGATCCGGAATGGCGGCTGACGCTCGACCCCGGCGAGATCGAGAGCGAGGTCCGAATAGAATGCCTCCATCTGGGCGTGTGGCGCTGCCTGCTCGAGGTAGAACTGGCGTCGCCGCCACATCCTTTCTGCTCCAAAGCAAAGGGCGGCGAGCGCTACCGCGAGCATCAGCGATCGGACTTTGAAACTCACTCGCTTATGGCTCATGACATTCACCGGAGACGCGATGCGTGCCTATTGTCGCGCTCGCGCGACCTATCGGATCTGGGGTGATTGCGGATTCTCGATCCGGATGTCGCCCAGGTCGAGCGTCTCGCCGGACTTTACGCGGAATTCCTTGCGGACGAACTGTGCGCCGACGGCGCCTCGCATCGCGCTGCGGTCAATCAGGCGATAGGTTGCACCCGGAATCAGATCGGGAATCTTGACCCGCCCCGCCGCGTCAGATGCCAGCGCTTGGGCATGATTCACCGGATCGACCTGGCTCAGTGAACCCTCATCGGCGAAGAGTTGTCCAGAATTGGACTCCGTGCGGCTGGCGGGCGGACCCGGGGTGACAACCATCGTGACGAACGCAGGCGGCAGACGGATCGCGATCGGCTTTCCTTCGGCGTTCACCAGTCGCGCTCGGGCCGCGCCCATGGGCTCGAGCCGAACGGTGACCGGCGGACCGCCCGCCAACTTGCCCGAGAGCAAGGCTGTCGCGCCGAGCTCCTGATTCGGCGCGAGGAAGTAAACGGGGTTGTCGGCGGCGGGGTCGAGTCCATGCAGCTCGAACCGGCCGTCACGCGCATGGGCGCGGTTCTGGGCTATCCATCTTGCCCAACCCAAAATGCCCGGTCCGAGAATGACCCGGCTGAACATCAGGGTATCGCGTGGCGCCTGGCCTTGAGGCCCGATGACCCTGCCGTTGATGGCCACTCCTCTTCGGAGCACGACGTTGACGGGCTGTCCCGGACTGCCTGGTTTGGGGTCACACGCGATGAAGGCGTGGCCATAGACTCGCCGGCCCCCGGGCTGGCCCTCGAAGAGGAGGCGATCGCCGATCTCCTGGTTTGCGTAGTCTTCACTGGGCGCTCGAATCACCAGGTAACCGGGGCGGAGTACGACGCCGAGCTCGAACGACCCGTCCGCAGAAGTCTCCGCCGGGCACCTGAAGGTCAGGTCGGGACCTGTCACCTGTTCGGACTGAACGATGTACCTTACGATCGCACCCTCGATCGGCTGGCCGGACCCTTCCTCCGTGACCTTCCCCCGGATCAGGACGCCTCGAGGCAAGGCCAGGTCGATCGACTGCTGGATCGCGCCTTTGGGCCAGTCGATCGTCTTGCGGATGCTCAGATAGGGCTGGCGATCCGGGGGATGAGCGACGACGATGAATTGATCGCCGAGAAAGGGGTTGGCATGGAATCGTCCCTCGGCGTCGGCCTGGAAATCCTCGATGCCACCAGCCCCGAGCATTTTTCGCATCGAGCTCACCGTGACCCAGGCTTTCGCAGCCGGTTTGCCGTTATCGGCGTACGTGACGCGGCCGGTGATCATCTGGGCGGGATCGAGCACCAGGGGCAGAGGCTTTGAATCGGATAGAGTGTTGGTGTCGATATCGATACGCTGCCGGGCGAATCGCGGGTCATTGACTTCGAGATAGAGGTGCGTGCCCCGGTCAACACCCCTCAGTATGAATCGGCCGTCACCGTCGGTGGTCGAGAGCGGCCAACCCGTCAGGTCTTTCGCTTGCGTCATCCAGAAGGCCTCGCCTTCGGATTCGCCACGGAAGCCCGGAGTGAGCCGAGGCACGCGAAAAAGAGCCCGGACCGTGACCGTGACCGCCTGAACGGGCTGGCCGTGCACGTCGAACACGCGGCCTCGGATCACCTGCTCGGGGCGGAGGGTGATTTCGGCGGCGGGCTCTTCGGCATCGGGGTCGAGCAAAACCCAACCGGCGCCAAATCCCGGTGCGACTGCGACCGCACTAAGAACTTCATCGCGCGCCGACGTGGTGCGCAAGGCATCGATCCGGAATCGGCCAGATCCGTCGATGCGCGCCTGACCGATCGGGGTAGGTTTCCTCCCTCCAGTACCGACAGCTCGTCCAAGCTTGGTGCCTGCGTGGACCATCACAGTGGCGTTTGGTATGGGTTTGCCCTGCGGATCAAGCACGCGGCCGGTGACGAGCATTCGTCCCGCCGCGGTTTTCTGGGCCGCTGGCTGTGAGCTGGTCGCAACCGGCGGCGACAGAGGAACGGACGGTTTCTTGGGGTCATTCTGAGTCGCGGGCAAACGGGCCAGGAAGGCTGCGCCGGTGGCGATGGTGCCGAGAAGCAGCAGGGTCAGCGCGGCGGCCCTCACGTTTTGCCGCATCATGGATTTGAGTGCTTCACGAGCGAGGGCGCCCGCCCCGTGGGGCACCATGTTGCCAGCGGCCCGACCAACTGCGAAACGCAATGTCGCCTGCGTGGAGACCTCGCCAAGATTGAATGAGACGAGTGGCCGTGCGGATCCAGGACTCAGGGCCGCCTCCAGCGCGACGGATGGCAAAGCGACTCCGCGACGAGTGAGGGCGCGGCGCAGCCGGTCTCGCGCCCGGGCCAGACGGCTGGCAACGGTGCCACCGGGCCATCGAAGGCGCTGCGCGGCCTCTTCGAGGCTGAGGCCCTCGAAATAGCAGACGACGACGGGCAGCCGGAAGCGTTGCGGCAGGCGAGCGATCTCGCGGTGAAAGATCTCGGCCTCTTCGCAGGCGATCGCCGACACTTCAGCGGCTGGAAGCGTCGCCTCGACCTGTTTGACCGCAGTCCGCTCGATCATGGCGTCGCCCTCCTCATGCTTGCGCCTGCGGCTTAGCCGGGTCTTCAGCTTACCCGCCGTGCGGCGCGCCACCCCATAGAGCCAGCTCCCCACCAGCTCGGGGTTGCGGATCGAGCGAGCCTTGCGCGCCAGGACGAGAAAGACGGCCTGAAAAGCATCCTCGGCATGGTGCCGGTCGCCCAGGATCTGGCGGCAGACGCCGAGCACCATCGGCCCATGCCGTGCTACCAAACCGGCGAAGGCCACTTCCGCATCGGCATCGCGCCGACTGGTGAACCGATCGAGGAGCTCGCGGTCAGTTAAACCGGCGACCGAGCTGCCGTCGAAAAGTGACTCGATCTGCCGGATGATCGATGCCGTTGCCAGATGCGCCACGTCGCGGGCTCCCGTGAAGACCTTCGTTCAAACTCGTCCCTTCGCTTGATAGTGCCCCGCCGGCCGTCATCTTATCCCAAGACGTGGTCGAATTCTCGCTAAATGGCTTTTCGCGATTCCAGGACGGCGGTTCGGCCGGGGATGCAGCACTGGCCACTGGCGAAGCCAGTGCCACGTGCCACCCGAGAAGAGAGCACTGGCAGAGGCGAGACGGTGACTTCCACGATGGAATCGGCGGGCGGCACACGGAGTGTGCCTGCTACAGAAGAGCACTGGCAAAGCCAGTGCCAGCCACGCGGGTCTCGTGATCGTGCGATTGCGGCATCGTCCCGCGCTGGACAGCAGGCGATGACTCGTAAGCCTGGGCGCGGGGAGATCGCATCCATGCCTGCGCGATCGTAATCTTATTTTTTGCGGGTTGTCCGCGCGCGGGGGCGCCGGATCGAGAAAGACTGAGTTGAAATGTCCACGGAGGATGCGTGTCTTGGGCAGCGTCTGCTGCAGCTCTTGGATTCCGTCATGGCTGATTCGGGTACCGGTCAGGTACAGCTATTTGAGACTGCTCAATCGTTTGAGATGGGGCAACGCAGCTTCGCTGATCGCGGTCCGGTCGATGTCCAGCATGCCCAGGCGCGTCATGCCCTTGAGGGGCGCTAATCCGGCATCGTCGATCTGGCTGCCTGCGAGTCTCAAGTTTCCGAGACCGACAAGGCCTTTCAGATGCTCCATCCCGGAGTTACCGACCCGGGTACCGGCGAGCGAAAGCGTAAAGAGAGCTGTGAGGCCGTTCAAGCTTTCCATGCCGGCATCGCTGACCTGGGTCCGATCGAGATTAAGCCGCTTGAGGCTCGCTATATGCCGTAGATGCACCAATCCGGCGTCGCCGATCTTGGTGTCGTCAAGGGAAAGCCGTTTGAGCGACACAAGCCCCTTCAGGCTCGCCAGACCCGCGTCGGTGATATTCGTTTGAGACAGGTCGAGGCTTTCCAGGCTGGACAGTCCACTGAGGTGGGAGATCCCGACGTCGGTCACGGGCGATCGGGCGAGATTCAGGCTCGCAAGCCGGCCAAGTCGGGCGACCTGGACCAGGTCCGCATCGCATCCATGTTCGGCGAACTCTACGCGAGTGACGTGACCGAAGTAGTCGATCCCGATCAAATCCACCAGCCACTTCGGCCACCGGAGCTTGCCATTGGCGTTGGGCTCGCCGTTCTTCCATTGCCAGTCGTACATCACGCTGCCGCCCGCCCGGCGAATCGCGGCAACTGCATCACGCTGGATGTGAGCGCTCCGCACCAGCCAGCCCAGGACTGCCCCGATCAGCAAGATCAGGGAAACAAGTCCGCGGACGCTGAACCGCGCGAAGCGCCGCCAGGGGCGTCGAGTGGGTTGCCCGGCCAAGAACCGCTTCGATGGCTTCATGATACGCCTCTCTGGCGGCCCAGCTTCGCCAGGACTCGGGCGACTGGTCACCTCGGACGAGCGGCCCGCTCCGTAAGTTTTTCCGCCAGTACGGATTCATCACCCTTCATGAGTTTCCCTTCCGGATCGATCAGGATGGCTGTCCCCAACCCGGGCAAGCCGAATCGCTCCCAGGTTGTAAAGCTGGAATCAAGCAGAACGGGAAACGGTAGCGGTTTGCGCCAGACGTGCTTGATGATGGACTGCAAGCTCTTGTCGAGGTCGGCGACGGATTTCAGCTCGCCCTCGACATCGATGCAGAGCGAAAGGATTTCGAACCGGTCTCGTTGGGGCTGATGTTCTTCGTAGAACTTGATCAGATTGGGCATTCCATGCTTCAGGCACGGAGAGCACGAGAGGCCCCAGAAGTAGACCAGAAGCCACTTCCCCTTGAAGTCGGAAATCTGCGCGTCCTTTGACAGGCCGCGAGCATCGAGGATGTGCCACTGAGGCGGTCTTTCACCGTAATGCTTGGTGTAATCACCCCAGGTACCGGTGGCTTTGGCGTGCTCGATCCTCCCCTGAATCGTGGGCTTGAACGGGGAAAGACGCAATACTCCCAAGTCGACTTCCGAGGTCTCGCCCGTCGCTAGAAAATCCCTGTCCAGGATGACCTCCGCAGTCTTTTCATTGCCGTTGCCCCTCATCGTGTACGTCTTGAGCACATAACGACCCGGCGGAAGCGACATCTCAAACCGGCCGTCTTCGATTGACCCGCACAGGATAAGGGCCGTGAAGTCAAGCGGTCGCGTGGGATCGTCGGGTAGCATCGTGAGAATGGTAGCCCATGCTGGATGTTCGCCTGCTCCAGGACCTTCGATCGAGCCTCTGACACGCACCAAAGGGCCAAGACGGATCACTACGTCGTTGGTTCCCATTCCTTTGGCCAATACCGCCAATCCTGCGCGTTCCGGGGATGATCCATCCCTAGCAGGTGATGGCGATCGCCGGGAACGCTGATCGAGAACCGGCCATCGGGCCCCGTTCTGGTAGGTCTCTCCACGTCTCCCAAGGGGAACATCTTTCCGAGATTGGCCGAGAAAACCTTGCGACCTTCAACCGATTCGAGTTCGTACGGCTTGCCACTGGGATCCTTGAGCGGCCCGTTCGCTGTCCAGAAGAAACTGACGTCCGCACCCGCGACGGGCATGCCACTTTCGTCGATCACCCGCCCATGAATGTCCCGCATCTCGCCCGCACGCACCCCGCCCACGATGACGATCCCCACCAGTGCCGCCCGAATAACGAGTTTCATGCTCCCAATCTCCTCAGTGTTGCCGGAAGGGCTTCCCCGCACGGTACAAGGCCAGCCGCTGCTGGCAGGACTCTAAGTCGGCAGGTTCTACGATCAGGGTCGAGGCCCTGTACTGCCATTTCTCGGCCGATTCAAAGTCGCCGGCCTCGGCGCAGGCCGCAGCCAGGACTTCCAATTCGCCCGCTTTTTGCCAGCCGGTCAACTCGCAGGCGCGCTGGGCGGACTCGACCGCGAGCCTGCCGTCGCGGTACTGGGCGTCGGGACAGGTGGCCCTGAGCCACGCAGAGCGGGAATGTGCCTCGACCAACTCCGGATACCCGCGGGCGAGCTCGTCATAGACGGCGAGGGCGCGCCGATAGTCGCGCGAGAGTAGCCAGTCGGCTGCCTCCTTTTCCGATTGCGGAACCGGTCGGTCAGGTGCGACGGGGTTCAACGGGTTGTCCGCCGCCCGTTGGTTCTTGAGCTTCCACGCCGTATGGGCGACGAGCTTGGCCAGCAGGTCGTCCACTTCTTGCTTCTTCAATTCTTTGACCGCGATGCCGCTGGCAGCCGCGGCTCTCGAGCGATGCAAGACCCTGCGTGCAGAATCATCCGTTCGCTCTTTACCGTGGATATAGGGGCGCTCCTCTCGTAATGACCGCAATGTGGCCAGGTCGCTTTCCACGCCTCTCGAATTCTGGTTGGCCCCACGCCGGTAATCGCTGCGCAATCGCCAGGTCCGCCATGCGTGAACTTCCCAGCCCAGGTAGACGCCGAATATCGCAATCAAGGCGAGTGCGATGCGCATCCGGAATCGCAGCGTGCGGACGCTCGCGGACAATCGGCGCCACATCGGGGCGTCGGCCTGGCGCGGTGCGAACAGAAAGAGGATGAGGAGGACGAGTGCCAGCAGGAGCACGCCGCAGAAGACCAATTCGCCCGGGTCGAACAACACCACGAAGCCAGAGGGTGTCCGGGGCCCATTGTTCCAATGAGCCCAATTGAAGACACGGAGGCGGGGTCTCTGAGCGGGAATCGGTCAACCCAAGCAAGCCGGAATAGATGCGCGGCGGCCTTGTCGCCCAAACCCAGATGGCAAATAGATCCGCGGCGATCAAGCCGGTGATCAGAAACTTCAACAAGGCGAACTGCACACGAGTGAGTCGCGTCATACGGATATCCATCACGACTCGTAACATTCTTCGTCGTTCTCTTCCAACCAGCACACGATCAGGCTTCGCCGATTGCAGCGTGGGCATCGATCCTTGATCGAGGGAAGCGCATCAGGAAGGTCCCCATGGCAAAGTAAAGCCCGATGCCGAGGACAACCGCTCCGATTACCGCGATCTAGACCGCAACGACGCTCGCCCTTGTCTCATCGCCGCCCGTCATTTTCAGAAGCCACGTGTAGATTGCAGTCATGGCGACGTGACCCGCGCTTAAGAGTTCGCGCCGAGTATAGTCCATGCTTTACGATTACGTGGGCGGAAGAGCAGGCCAGCCAATCATCATACAATTTTTTGACCAACTCCAGGACTTTGTCATTCTTGAAGATGATCCACTTCCAATACCCGAGCAGACGAGAGCATCATGAGCGTCAACTTTCAAAAATGGATCAGACATTGCGCCAACCGGACGCGGGTCGGAGCCGCCAGCCCTCATCGAAGCGTTCCAGTGTCGCCTCGCAACCGAACACCTCCTCACCATTGCCCGAGTAGTCGTAAGCGAAGACTCGTAAGCCTGGGTGCGGGGAATGGGCCTCCAGCCCTGCGCGATCGAAGGCATAGAAGCAGTAGTCCCCAGGCTCGCCGCTCCATCCGCAAGCGTTGAAATCGCACCAGACCTGGGGGAGTTCGGTACGGGCCGGTGTGTTTTCCAACAGGAGTCCAGTCTCATGGCACCTACGATCGAGGCTCTGCGCAATTCGCGCGCTCGAAAGACCAAAAGACCAGGCTGAGCAACCGTGACGTGCTCGAGTTCCCCGATGCGGCGACGAACGATCATGCCGGCCCTGACTTACCTCCACCACGCCAGGACCTCGAAGAAGTTGATCACACCTTCCCTGCCCGAGCTGTTCGGCGGGACCTCGTATTTCCGCATCGTGACGGTCTTTTGATTGCTCCCGTCCGGGTCGCAAGTGATCAGGTAGGTTTTCCTCTCCGCGGCTTCAGCCGGCTGTCTGAGCGGCATCTGCCATGTGTAGGCCACCTTCGACCCGTCGGAGGACCAGCAGTAACCGTGCGTATGGCCGGGCTTGTCGATCACAGTTTTTTTCTTCGTGGCCAGGTCGATCACATAGAGCCTCGTGCGACGCTCATCCGTTGGAGCTCGTGCACCGAGCCTGCACAAAATCCGCTTGTTATCGGGTGACAACCGGGTGCCAAAGGCGACTTCTTGATCCGAGGTAAGGAACTCGGGCCTGCCGATGCCATCGATCGGGACCCACGCGATTCGGATGCTTTCGTTCTCGGACCGAAGGCTCGTCAAGATACGTTTGCCGTCCGCCGACCAATCGCTCGGCCACCATTCAGCCGGGAGATTGAGTGCCGTCAAGGCCTTCGAGTCCAGGTCGTATACCCTGTACGCAGACCCACGAGAACGATCGTCGTTGAATCCCTGCTCGCAGATCAGGATTCGCCGACTGTCCGATGACCAGAGGGGCAGGAAGCTTGACCCAGTGGTCCCCCACACCAAGGGGACGGTCGTGCGATCCGGTGGGCGGGCGCGTGACTGAATCACGAGCCGGCCAAGCCCCTTGCCCGGTGGCGGGTTTGGCTCGGAACTGCTGAAGGCGGCCCAGCGTCCGTCTGGCGAGATCGCCCCCGCCCCATTGGTGACCGACTCGAGGCGTTCCCTCTCTTCTCCGTCCGGCCCGAGCAGGCTGCAACCCCGGTACCTGACCATGAACCTCTCTGGCACCTGGCGGTCATGTGCCTGGGGGTCATTGCGGCTGGCGGCCGCCTCGAGTTGAGTTTCATCCAGGCGAGCGGACTGGCGGGGCAAAGGTTCGACAGCCCCCAGCCCGAGCACGCAGATTATTACGGTCAGGCTCGGAATCCTCCGTTCAGAGATCCCCATCTCGATTGGTCCTCTCAATCTGGCCTTTGGCGCCCATCGGGCGCCGGTGCCACGCAGTGCAGGTTGGAATTCCCGGACTCTCCGGCCTTGCCGTGCCAAGAATCTGGAGAATCTGTTTTCCAGTCAACTTCTCTGACGCCTTATGCGGCTCCTGTTCACGAGGAAACGGCCAATCGCGAAGATGATCAAGGCAAGAACCAAGGCGGCGAGGATCGTCTCAATCCTGGCGGCTGAGTGTTCGTACTCTCCGGCGACTTTCAATTGTTTCATGCCTGGCGATGTCGGCTGATAGAATAACACGCCTGCTAGGCCAGGGATCCTACGGCCGATCGTGCCGACAGGCACCGGTCCTCCGCTGATCGAGAGCGGATTGAAGAACTGGAACGCCTGCGATTCGTGACGGGCAGCCGTCACCCGAAGTCTCTGGCTGTACGCGACAAGGCCAAGGAACAGGCCCACGATCGCCACCGCGGTCATCATCCGCCGGATCGTGAACCGAAAGGAGGGCAATCGCATACCAGAATCTCCGACCGAGCGTGACTGGACAACCTCAATTCTAACTCACGCGATTCGACGTTCTCAGTCGGGCATTTCTTCGCGATGAACGGTAATCCACGGACGCCACGACGCCACTTCGAACCGCTTTCTCATCCTGGCATGATACGCGACCTCCCGACGCTGGACCGCCGCTCTTCGGGTCGGAGGACCGGGGTCCCTGACGAAGAGCTTCATGTCGGCGGCGGCAAAGCCGGACCGTTGCCATCGCGCACGCACGGCTGCGGGGTCCGTGCATCGGAGAATCTCTCCTTCGGTCCGAGTCAACATCCCGCGCATTCGGCGTTCCGCAATGTCGTGCATTTTCGCCAAGTAACAGAAGTGCCGCCTTCGCTCGAGCAGACGTTTGCCCTCGACGGCTGAGCCGATCAAGAGGCCAGTCACGATCACGGCAATCATGAGCGTCAGCAGTCGGAATCTGGGCGGTCGCATGGCTCGATCCTGGAAAGCCTGACTCTCGTGGACCCTGCCTCATCCATTCAGTGATCGTGATCCGTATGGAGAACAATGCCGTTTCGATCCAGGTAAACCTTAACCTGGCAAAAGGTTCCCCTCGTATAGAACCAACTCTGCGGGCCGTCTTGATCTCCATCGATGGTACCTGGATTCCCGAGCAGGCTGAGAACCTCGTTCCGAGTCATTCCCGGTTTTACTTGCTCCAGCTTGGCCAGTGATGCGCCGTGGCCTTCGCTGAACCAGTAGGCGACGAGAAGAAATCCACCAAGGATGCACAGGAGGGTGAGAACGCCCGAGCGCACATACGGGAGAAACCGGCGGATCGTGCTGCCGTCGTGAAATCGAACCATGTAGCCTCCTTTCGAGATCGTCCAGTGCGTTTCGCTGGCGAATGTATCTCACTGTTGCCGGAAGGGTTTGCCCGCACGGTAGAGGGCCAGCCGCTGCTGGCAGGATTCCACGTCGGCAGGTTCAACGATCAGAGTCAAGGCCCTGTACTGCCATTTCTCGGCCGATCCAAAGTCGCCGGCTTGGGCGCAGGCTGCAGCCAGGACTTCCAGTTCGCCCGCTTTTTGCCAGCCGGTCAGCTCGCAGGCGCGCCGGCTGACTCGACCGCGAGCTTGCCGTCGCGGAACTGGGCGTCGGGACAGGTGGCCCTGAGCCACGCAGACCGGGAATGTGCCTCGACTAACTCCGGGTACGTGCGGGCGAGCTCGTCGTAGACGGCGAGGGCACGCCGATAGTCGCCAAGGCTTAGCCAGCCGGCTGCCTCCTTTTCCGATTGCGGCACCGGCCGGTCAGGTGCGAGGGAGCGCAACGGATTGTCCGCCGCCTGTCGGTACTTGAGCTTCCTCTCGGTATGGGCGACCAGCTTGGCCAGCAGGAGGTCCACTTCTTGCTTCTTCAAGTCTTTGGCCGCGACACCGCTGGCAGCCGCGGCCCTCGAACGAAGGCGAACCCTGCGGGCCGATTCATCCTTTCCCTCTGAACCACGGACATAGGGACGCTCGTTTCGTAATGACCGCAATGTGGACAGGTTGCTTGTCACGGCAACTGAAGCCTGGTCGGACCAACGCTGGTACTGGCTGCGCAATCGCCACGTCCGCCATGCCTGGACTTCACAGCCCAGGTAGACGCCGATGATCGCAATGAGCGCGAGTGCGATGCCCATCCGGAATTGCAGCGCGCCCAACTTCGCGGACAATCGGCGCCACATCGGGGCTTCGGCCTGGCGCGGTGCGAACAGAAAGAGGATCAGGAGGACGAGCGCCAGCAGGAGCACGCCGCAGAAGACCAACTCACCCGGGTCGAACAACAACATGAAGCCGGAGGGTGTCCGCGGCCCATCGTGCCAATGAGCCCAGTTGAGGACTCGGGAGAACGGGGTCTCTGAGCGGACATCGCCCAACCCGAACATGCCGGAATAAATGCGCGGCGGCCGTGTTGCCCAGACCCAAAAGGCGAATAGATCCGCAGCGATCAACCCGGTGATCAGCAACTTCGACAACGCGAACTGCGCACGAGTGAGTCGCATCATACGGATATCCATCACGACTCCTTATGTTGCAACTATTGTCGAGAGGTTCCCGGTTCGATCTCGACGACCGAGTTCATTCATGCGTCCAGATCGCCGTCCCAGAGAGGATCAGCTCGCTGCTCTGCATTTACGCCGTTGAACATCAAATCGAATTTGGGGTCCGACGCGTCTTCCCAAGCGTCGTAAGAGCGCTGCTTGAACCTTGCCGCGCAGGAAACGCAGCGACCGAACACGTACTCGGTTTCGTCTTCGTCGTTCTCGTCGAACCAGACCACGATCAGGCTTCGCCGTCGGCAGCGCGGGCACCGCTCCTTGATCGAGGGAAGGAGCATCATGATATTCCCCATGGCAAAGTAAAGCCCGACGCCGAGGACAATCGCGCCGATCAGTGCGATCGAGACCGCAACGACGGTCGCCTTCGTCTCATCGCCGCCCGTCATTTTCAGAAGCCACGTGTAGAATGCGGTCATGGCGACGTGACCTGCATGTGCGTTTGCCGACAACCCTACGGACGAACCGTTCCATGTTCGCACATCCTGCCGCGTCTGGACATCGTCCCGCGCGCGGCGGTCCGCGCCAACTGAAGTTCAGGCGATGCGCCAATCATCCTTCGGGAGGTGGCCTGCCCACTATCTGCTCGTAGTCCACGGCGTTCGCCCTGCTCGGGAGTGCCGGTCGTCAATCTGGCCGCCCCCGTGGCAAACGCCGACCGGCTTCAAGGCTTCAGGTCATCGACACGTTTGTAAACCTCGACACGTCCTTGCTTGCTCGAGAAGCCGGCGGGCGGAGACTCTGGCGAGCCCCTGCTGATCGTGAGCGTGTCGCCTTCGACCTTGTAGATCACCCAGAACCGGTCGGATCGGCTGTTGAAGCCCGGCACCGTGTCGATCATGATCAGCAGCATGGTCTTCGGCGTCCTGGAAGGCTCGGGCTCCATTTTGCAAATGTAAAGCAGATTCCATTTGTTGATCTCGGCCAGCTCGTCGCCAACCACGACGAGGGTGAGTGTCGCCTCGTCGCGCGGATCAACGGCCTCTCCGCGGGCCGAGGCCAGTTGCCACCTGCCGCGCAACTTCGCCAGGTCTGCCGGCGGCTCGTCGAACCGGCTGTGAGTGACCACGGTGCGGGGGAGGGCCTTCCGTAGAGACTCGACGCCGCGCCGGCTCACCACGGTCAAGTTGAGCTCGAGCTTCTTGAGGGAGGTGAGTTTCTCCAGGTGCTTCAAGCCGGCGTCGGTGATTCGCGTGGCTCTGAGGCTCAGCTCGCTCAGGCGCGTCAGGCCCTTCAGGTGGGCCAAGCCCTGATCGGTAATCTGCGTGCAGTCCAGGCTCAGCATCTCCAGGGCGGGGAGCTGCTCCAGGGCGCCGGCGATCTCCTTCAGGCCACCGTCCGTGAGCCCGGTGTAGAACCAATAGGCGATTGCGATGACAGGCTGATCGTCTTCGAGATCCTTGTGGAGAATGTAGCCGTGCTGCTTCTTGATCGCCGCGATGGCCTCGTCCTCGCCCGCGAGGGCCGGGCGCGCTCCAGCATGGAGTGCGATCACCGCACAGAGGACGACCAGGATTGCACGGTGTCTCATGGGTGTCCATGTCGTTGTAGTGGCGGCATCAGGTGTGTTCCCTGGTCCACCCATCCCGGATTCAGCGTCTCCACGCGGCCAGAGCTCTGATACACCACTTGCGGGTTGAGTGTCAAGGGTCGTTACTAGTCGACGAGAAACGTCAGGCTAAAGCCTGACCTACTCCAACTCCCAGGCCGCCTGAGGCAGTCACCCGGTCAGAGTCCTGAGGGACTGCCAGTGCTGCCACCACGGAGGTATCAACTTCAGTGCCGCGAGAACGACCGCAATGATCGCGACCCAGAGGAGGAGCATTCGTATCGTGAAGCGGAATCGTTGCATGGCGCGAGTGTAACGAGCAATGTTTCCACGTCTTCTATAACCCAACGCTCTCACGTCTGGTTCGAGCTTCGCTTGCGATCATAAGAGTATCGCCGCCTTTTCGAAATCACACGCGTCGCATGCAGCAAAATTTGCGGTCTCGACGTCTCATTCCTGCAGTGCCAGGTGGCGCAGGTCGATCCGCTCTCCTACCACAGATAATCTTCAACAGGTAGTTTGCAACCGAGTTGTTTCGCAAGCAGGAAATAGTGTCTGCTTTTCTCGCGGTCTATCGGCACTCCGTAGTCCCCGCTACAGTGGAGTGCACCCAGGCTGAAGGCTCCCGTATCGTGACCCCAAGACGCGGAAAGTTGCAGCAGCCGCACGCCTTCTCCTACGTCCTTCGAGACCGCTTCACCACGTAGGTACATCTGAGCGAGATAGGTCGCGGCGGGCGCGTATTGCTCCTGAACCAGATCCGCGAATCCGGTGTACGCTTCGTCAAACTTACCGATTGTGTATGCGTATGCCGCGGCCTCGAACCGGATTTCTTGTGCCGCCGGTTTATCGTCCATGTCGATCACCTGGCGAATCGTCACGTTTCAAATCGTCAGGCTAAAGCCTGACCTACTCAAATCGTCAGGCTAAAGCCTGACCTACTCAAATCGTCAGGCTAAAGCCTGACCTACTCAAATCGTCAGGCTAAAGCCTGACCTACTCAAATCGTCAGGCTAAAGCCTGACCTACTCAAATCGTCAGGCTAAAGCCTGACCTACGGACCCATCGGCACCGGCAGTTGTGATAGGGCTGAGAGGATCATCACGAGGATCGCGTACTGGGCGACGATCGGGGCGTCGGAGCCTTTGGCTGGTTTGTCGGCGATTGTGTGCCAGGCTCCGACGGCCAGCAGCAAAACCAGCAACCCCTGGTCGGTAAGCGCCCAGGCCGTTGCTACCGAGACCACGGCCAGCCAGCGCTGCGAGCGGTTCAGGCTGCGGAAAGCGCGGGCGCCGTCGAGCTGCCAGAACGGAAGCAGATTGAACAGGTTGATGAATGCGCCCAACCGGGCGAGGGCCGCCCAGATCGGCACTGACGTCAACTCGTAGACGCCCAGGCACGCGAGCGCGGCCGCGGTGCCCCAGATCGGGCCGGCGAGGCCCACGCGAGCGTCTTGCTTGGGGTCGACCAGGGATTGCTTCAGGAGTACGACCGCGCCCAGGCCGGGGATGAATAGTGGGGCACTCGCCTTCACGCCGTAGCGCATCAAGGCGAAGACGTGCCCCATTTCATGCACGTAGATCGACAGCACCAGGCCGACCGCCAGCCAGGGGCCGAAGACCGTCCAGTACACGCCCATCATCGCGAACATCGAAAACAACGTGCTGGCCTTCGTGAGACCCAGCAAGAGCAACTTCCCTTTTGTGAGCAATGCCACGGCGATGAATTTGAACTTCCAGATGGCCAGGGCAACCGTGCCGATCACCCCGGAGATCACACCGCCGGACCAGCGCGAGGGAGGCGGCGGCTCGCGCGTCTGGCCGAGCTGCGTGACCTGGGGCCGGCCGGCCGGCGAGGGGTGCGACTCGGCCAGACGGCCCAGGCGCTCGATGTGCCCGGCGATGATCGTGTACTGGCGGGTGTCTTGCGGCAGCAGTTCGGTCGCGTCGCGCCATGCGGCGAGTGCTCCGGCAAAGTCGCCTGCCTGTTCGTGCTCTGTGGCCGACTCGGCCAGCTCCTTCAGCCTGGTCGTGTGAACCAAACGCCGGCACGACGGGCAAGCGAGCAAGCTTGGGGCGACCTCGCTGCCACATCCCGGGCAAGTCAACGCGGGCGGGAACTGCGATTGCGCCAGGTGGTCATTCGCCATCGTGCGATGCCCCTGGAGTGGATGGCGCGGGGGCCGCGCTGATTTGAAACGGACCGTTGAAGACGAGGCGGGCTGGCGCGTTAAGCTTCCAGGCCTCATAGAGGGCGAAGCAATAGATCAGACCTGAGATCGGCCGCTCCATGGCGTTGGTCACCGGCAAGCTAAAGATCTCGAAAACGACCCTCCGCAAGACGTCCCATGCCGATACCGGCGCGACCACTTCCAGGACACCGCCTCGAGCGGCGAAAACCATCAGTCCGATTGACGTGTAGGTCAGGAACACCGCCAGAAATTGATAGAACTGCCCGCCCCGATTCTCAGAACCCTTGCGCACGGCCCGGCCGACGATGTAGCCAACGGCGATTGCGACAAGTCCGATATTCGCGTGGGTCGCGACCAGGATCGCGAAGTACAGAACGGCTCCGACGATGGCGGCCGGGGCGCCGAAGACGGTCGCTTTGATCACCCGTGCGACGGCCGAGCCACCGCGGAAGGCAACCTCGATCTGCTGGCGGCAGGACGTGCACAACACCTTGCCGTTGATTTCAAAATACGCGTCCGTGATCGCACGATTGCAGCGGACGCAGGTAGGGCGGCTCGGGGCGGGCGTGATCGGCTCAGCCTCGTCGAACTGGAGCTCGGTGGCGCCTGCGTCGGCGCCAGCACCTTCGTCGTCATCCTCAATCGGTGGGCCCTGGCTCCGGCATCGTGCTTCCTCGATTGGTGCGCCGCAGAGACGTAGTCGAACGATCTGATGAGAACGATCTTAGCACTTCGGATTCGATCGCGAAACGAGGGGATTTCGATCCGCCGCGAGCGCACTGCTCCGGCCCTCGATTTCGAGCGGGTCTGTCATTGCTCAGGCATCTGGGCTTCGAGCGCGGCGAGTCGTTCTCGATGATCGCCCTCAATATACCGCGCGAGAAGAAAGAACATACCGATCGCGATGGCGTTCAAGCCGATCATCGCAAGTACGGCGAACATACCGCGGCGATAGTCCCAGAACGAGACCAAAACCAGCAAGCCGATGGCGCACCCACAAGATTCGCCTGAGGATCTTGAGCTCGTTTGATTTCTTGTCCATTACCGCACGGCGAGCCCGCCACTGGTCGAGAGTGAAAGGCGCCTCGCTCAAGGAATCGATCTGGACGCGATCGTGCGGACTGAACCGTTGGAGAAACGCGGCCAGGATCTCCGCGCTGGGCGTCTTGCCCCCTCCTGTTGCTGACCACGATCGGATCGAGTGCCCGTGGTCGTTCAGCCGCACGGAGAACGTGAGGGTTCGATCGGGCAGGACGATCTCGATGCTCTCGAAGTCGCGCCGGCTGTGATCGAGACGGCTAATGCGAATCGACTGCACCTGCTGCCAACGATACCGCGTTTCTTCGCCGCGATCACGTAACAGCAATCCACCGGGCGTGAGCATTACCTCTTTCCGGAAGCCGAAACGCACCGCCATCTCGCCGGGCAGCTCGAGAGGTGGCCGCATCCGCAGCCCCTCGACGATCGCTTCGAGACGCGATTGGTCCTCATCGTCAAGCAGCTCGAGGGTGAGCTTGCGAGCCCAGAATGGCTTTTCCTTCAGTATGTAGGTCGTCGATGTGCCCTCAACGTCGAGCACCTTCCCTTGTTTGAAATGCTCCCAGGGCCAAAGGTCCCAGCCGATGAAGCGGCGACGCGCGATGCCCGATGAATCGACCCGCAATCGCCAGCGAAGCGCGGCGATTGCGGCAATGGCCGGCAGCGAGCAAAGGGTGAGCATTCGCCATGGCTCGCCCTGGGCCAATGGGAAGAAATCACGGAGCGCCCAGCGTATGACCGGAATCAGCATCGTCCCGATCAGGACGTAAACGGCAGACCGGCGGAGCTCGGGCCTCATCGGCAGAATGAGGGTTTCGAGAGGGCGAGCGGTCAGCTTGCTGGTATTCAATGGCTCGAACGGAGCGAGTGTGTTCATCGCCTCTGCAACGAAACGTGGTTCAGACAGGGAGCCTCGAACGTCGCACGCCGGGGAAATCGCGGTCGCGGTCGTCGGGCTTACGCCCGATGCTGGAGGACTGGCGTCCCGTCCGAACCACGCACTCACGTGCGTGGTCACGGATGGGTCGAGTCTTACACTTAATCGCTCAGTGCACGAAAAACGCGGCGATCGTCAGGCCGAGACCGGCCAGACCGAGGAAGCCCGCGAGCACGTAGCGGCCGTGGCGGGCGTAGCTGTTGCGAGTCACGCCGTCGACGGTGATCGACTTGAGCTCCAGGTAGGGCACCGGGGCGCGCCGGAACCAGCCGACGACTTCGACCGCCTTGCCGGTGAAATTGCCGGCGCGGAAGAGGCCGAAGAGCCATTCCCAGATTCGCAGCGGCTGGCGGTAGTCCAGGAACAGGATTCCGGTCGCGTCGCGCATCACGAAGTCTTCGGACCAGATCAGGCCGGGGACGCCCTTGCCGATGATCGTGCCCCGCAGCCGGGCCGGCACCGGACGAACGTTCGAGACCTTCACCTTGTGCAAGAGACCCGTGACCGAAAGCGGCGCGAAGTGATCGCCTCGATAGACCAGCATCGTTTTGATCATCGAGCCGATCCCGGCGCCCAGGAGAGGCAGGCCAAGGAAGATCAGCAACGCCGGACCGGCGATGTTCGCCGCGCCCGCAAATATGCCCAATCCAGCGGCGACGCCGAACGCCACACCCAGGCCCACCGCGGCCAGCAAGAGCGGAAGCAGGATCACGGCGACGTCGAATGCAAAATCGTCCCAGTATGACTCGGGCTTGCGGCGGTCGAAGACGACGTAAGGTTCCTGGCCCATCGTCACAGCTTGGTCGGAAAGGTACTGGAGACGGTGTGCGATCAGCGGGTGGGTGGAATTCAGCTCGTAGAATGTCGCCCAGGGGTTCCACAGGTCCCACTGCATCGCACTCTTGAGGTTTTCCTTGCTGACCGAGGTGGAAACCGTGGCCGTTGCCGTGCGCTCGAGCTGGAGCGGTCGAACCGGAGAGCGGCCGAGCTGGCGACCATCGCAACGGCCGCCTTGCGGTCGAAGATGCCCATGGGCGCCGATGGCGTCGATTCCGAAGATCGGCTCTGCCTTCTTCTTCTTCTTGCCCTTCTTGTCCGCGACCGCTTCCTGCTCGTCCTCGCCCTGCGATTGGCCGCGGGCCGCCAAGCCATAGCCGATCTTCACCAGGGCCGAGGCCACTGCGCCGGGGTTGCCTGTCACGTTGCCGGCAAAGCGATCGGCGTAATACTCGCGACAGCGGCTGAACCACAGCACCACGTATTCGCTCGCGATGTAGAGCACATACGCGCCGAGCGCGACCGCACTCGATATCCGCCGTCCTTGCCGCGGCCACCCAGTCGCATGGCGGTGCGATACAGAAAGTACAACATGAGCGGGACGAGCTGCACGACGGTCATGAGCAGCATGTCCCAGTTCTTGGCGTGACCGATCTCGTGGGCTACCATTGCCCTCGACTTCCTCGGGCTCGAGCAGGTCGAGAATGCCCTGGGTGATCACGATGCGCATGTTGCCGGGGTGATGGCCGTAGGGAAAGTTGTTCGGTGCGCCGTCGTGGATCAGGCCGATCGATGGCACCTTCATGTTCTGCTCGCGGCAGACCCGTGCGACGAATTCGCCCAGGTGAGTGGGCAACTGCTCGAGCGGGACCCATGAGAACTTGAAGACCCATCGCAAAGAGAGGTCCATCAACCAAGGGCCGAAGGCGAACTGCATGATGATGATGCCCATTCCGATCGCCACGGCGACGCCCATCGGCAAGTAGCCGAGCTCGGCGATTGCGAGCAAGATCAGGCCCAGGAACCCATATAGCAACACAATCATGCCTGCCGAGCGGAGCCACAGGTTGGGCAAGGGGAGCATTCCCGAGGCCAGATCCTGGAGGCGGAGGTGGACGTTCTCGTTGTGCTCGGCCGCGAGCGGGTCGATTGCGGGTTTGGCAAGTGGGTCGGCGTCGAATGCATCATTGATATCGCCGGTTTCAAGCGCGAAGTACGAGCGATCCTGCTGGAGCGCCTTCTCGAGCTCGCCGGAGTCGAACCAGTAGCCCTCGCATTCCGGGCAGCGGTCGACTTTGAGATTCTGGTGCAAGAACGGCACTTCGCCCAGATCGACGTAGCACCGCGGGCAGCTCCGGCTTGACGGCAGCGGAGGCGTCTCGTCGGAGGCGAGCATCTGCTCGAGCTCTTTCGGCTTACGGCTGAAGAAGAAGACCTCGCCCCGGTCGAGCCAAACCCCTTTGCAATTCTTGCAGACGTCGACAAGTACGCCTCCGTTGGTCATGGTCTCGACGAGCGACGGCTCATGGCAATGTGGACAGTTCATGGTCCAGGACCTCCTCGATTGATTCGGCACCCGCATGCGAAACACAGGCCTTCGCGCGGAACCGCGCGCGGTAATTCCTGTTCGGCGGAATGTTAACAAGAGATTCGACGGGTGGTGTGAAGTATTGGGCGGGAGTTGTAGGTTCGATGGGAACCAGAGAGAGTGGTCCGCAATGGCGGACCCTACGAGACGTTGAACCACAAACGCCCTGCGGGGGTTTTCGAACTCGACCACGCACACGAAGAATCCCGACCCCACGTGTTCGCTGAGACGGTCCCAACTTCGCCCCCAAGCCGCTGCGAAGTCAACCCGACGCCAAACACCGTCAACTGCGAGGGGGTAGCCTTGTTCGCCGCCGAGGCAATCGACGGCGCCGCCGTGAACGGAAACGTCACGTAGCTCGTGGTTGCCCGCATGGTGCAGAGCCAGTCCCGCGATCGCGATCGACGCCAATTTGAGTTGCATCAGCCGGCGAAGGATCTCGCCGGCGGCGTCCGCGGTATCCTTGAACTTGGCTTTAGCAGAACGGGCCGGGCCCTGCTCGGCCTGAGGCTGCTGGGCTTTCTTGGGAGCGTAGAACGGGGTCGGTTCGTACGTTCGACGCAGGTGAGCCAACCGATCGTCGTCAATCCCGGCGTTGTCGAGGTATAAGACCAGCTCGCCTGATCCAAAGCCGGGCGCATTCCGGACATCGAGGCTGATTCGGAGCGGGCGATCCTGAAATCGGTCCAACCAGACGGCTTGGGCCGCCAGAATGGCCGTGTCCCAGAGCAGACGCGGGTGCAGTTCAGGCAAGTCGACTAGCCTATATTGCGCCTCCATGGTGAAAAGCGACTCCCCCGTCGCTTGCGGACGGATTTCCGGACCGGACCGGGTCGGAGAACTCTCGCTCAGAGCAAGAAGCACAATCCAGATACCAAGATCGGTCTTAGCTGAGTTTCGAGAGATCGGCAACGAACCACGCGTATTTTGACATAATATTGATTTACCGTCACACGCGTCGTCGCCGAGCCGGGCACGGATTACAATGAAAACCGGGTGCTGATCGTGGTCGAGTCGACGCCCGCCGGCAGGGTGCCCACGCCTTGAGTGCCGCCGGGATGAAGGCGGGTCGCGACTCGCGGATCCCATACGAGGACTTCATCGTGCTTTCGTCGTGGATCGTTGCATTGGCTGTTGCGGCCGCGACCGTCGACGCCGCATCGTCGGCCGCCACGCGGCCAGAGTTTGGTGGGCGGACGGCACACGGCGTGTGCCTGCTACAAGGGCGCGGGTCGCGGCTGGCTGATATCGGGCCTGCGCCGCGCACGGTTTTGATCGACTCGCGGAAGGAGGCCTTCGACCTCGAGAAGCTGCGGGGTAAGGTTGTTCTCGTCTCGTTCATCTACACCACATGCAACGGCGTGTGCCCGCTCACGACGCAGGCTCTCACGGGCGTGCAAAAGAAGCTCGAGGAAGCCAAGCTGTGGGGGAAGTCGGTCGAGTTTGTGTCGATCACGCTCGACCCGGCGCGGGACACCCCGAAGGTGTTGGAAGAGTACGCCAAGGTCTGGCATGCCGACCCGGCGAGCTGGCACTTTCTGACCGGAGCGCCTGAGGATGTGGCCAAGGTGATCTCGGCCTGGGACATGTGGGTCAAGAGCGATGCGAAAGGCGTGCTCGATCATCCGTCGCGGATCTTCCTGATCGACGGCCGCGGCCGGCAGCGCGAGATCTATAACCTGGAATTCTTGAAGGCCGAGACGGTGCTCGAGGATGTGCGGGGGCTGTTGGGGGATTAGCAGAAAGGTTTCAGGGCGCGGCGCATCGAGGTGGCGTCGGTATATCGGACTTTGGGGTCGTGCGCCAGGCAGGTTTCGATCACCTCGGCCAGGGCCGGGATCGATGTCACCGCGGCGGGTGCGGACGGGAACCGAGGGTTCTTCGAGCAGCATGCGAATGAGGTCGCCGCCTCCGGCCGGCTCGTCGTAGACGTACTGGCAGGTCAACAGGTAATAGAGCGTGGCGGCGGTGGCGTACAGGTCGGCCAGTGGCGTGACGGTCTTGAAGTCGAGCATCTGCTCGGGTGGCATGAACGGGACCGTGCCGCGCATCTCGCCCGAGAAGGTCAGACCGGAAAGACCGACACCCCGAAAACTTTTGGCCAGACCGAAGTCGGAGATCTTAACCACGGGACCATCGGGCGTGTTGGCGATCAGGATGTTCTCGGGCTTGATGTCGCGATGCACAAATCCGTGCTGGTGGGCCTGCTCGAGACCCCGGAGCACCTGGGAGGTAAGCCGGCAGGCCTGCTTGACGGGATAGCGGCCGGGGTTGGCCTTGGCGAGCGTCTCGAGATTGGTACCGGCGACGTACTCCATCGCAAACCAGAACTGCCCCCGGGTCATCCCTTGCTCGTACCACTCCACGATGTTGGGGTGCCTGAGCTGGCTGATCACCGACATTTCGCGCTGAAACCGGTCGATGGCCGCGCGGGTCGTCGCCGATTCGGGCATGATGAGCTTGAGCGCGACCATCTGGCCGGTCAGATTGTGGCGGGCCTGGTAGACCACGCCCATCGCGCCGCGGCCTAGCTCGCGCAGGGTGCTGTAATACGGCACGGGCTGGGGCAGCGACGCGGCTTCGGAGCGACACAGCACACACCACCACTCGACCGCTTCGAGCGGCCCGCCGGACGGGCCGGCGATCGTCAGATTTTGAGGCGCCAGGCAGTTGCAACCCGCACAACGAATCTGGATCGGCGCCGTCGTACCCGAGCGCTTCTCCTTGGCTGCCACGTCATCGGCCGAGGAAAGCATCTGGTTCGATTGAACCCCGACCCGAAAGACGCTCTGCCCCGCGGCGATCATGTCGCCCGACTCGAGCCGAACCCGCTCGACCCGCTGATTGTTGACGAACGTGCCGTTGGTGCTGCCCAGATCTCGCAGCTCACACTGCGGGGGGTTGATCTCAATCATGAAGTGATCGCGAGAGAGAGCCATGTCCTCAGGCATCGGGCAATGCACGTACCGCGACCGGCCGACGATGAAGGTGTCGTGACGCTCGAAAACGAACGACCGGCCCTTCTGCGGGCCTTCCAGTACATCCAGAATCACACGCATCGTATCATCTCGCCTGGTTCACGGCCTCGGAGCGACGGGCTGCACCATCCGGTGTTAGTTGCCCAGCCGCAAAAGAGAGGCCGCACCCTTCAAGTGCTACGTCCGTTCTTGGTGGTTTCAAGGAGTTCTACGCTGTAGATGCAAAGAATGTGGCGCGCGCGGCAAAAAACCTTGAGGAGACCCCACCGGGCCGTGCAACCAATCAAGCTGCGAATGAGCAAGCACGCACGACTGGTGAAGGGCCCGGCCAGGCGCCTCTGAAGATAACAACGAAATGACGAGGCACTGGGCGTCGGAATTCATTGTACGGCGATCGATGGTTCGATTCAGGTGGCTCGTGTGGTTTATTGGGGTGGCACGGCCGGTTCGGCCGGTGGATTTGCGGTGCTGGGGGGTGCTTCCGGGCTCGGCCGAACTGGTGTCGCGCCGGGGGGGCCGTCCTGCGCCGGGGTGGATGGCGCCGCGGCAGCGGCCGGAGCACGCTGTGCCCACTTAAACGACTTGATCACCTCTTCGACGTTGTTGCGAATAACGAGATGGTCAGCCCGCTCTGTGTACGAGTAGACGATGATGCGCTGGGTCTGGTTGAATTCGACGAAGTAAACATCGGCGTAGAGCGGCTTCTTTTCCTGGAGCTTCAAGGCTGCTTCGATCCGGTAGACCCGTCGTTTCGAATCGTTCCAGGCTGCATCGTCCAGCCAACCGGTCGGGCCGCGCGTGACGTCGTATTGCTCGGTGGCCCACTCGGCGTCAAGGGTCTTTTGAAGCGCGGCGGGATCGCGGAAGATTTGTTCCGCGGTCGGACTGCCCGTCTTGGCCGGAATTCCCACGATCAGCGCCGCATCGCCCGAGCCGGGGCGTTTGTCCACGAACTCGAATCGGGAGCGGACGGGGATCGCCGGGTGGACTTGCAGATACTCCTGGGGATGTTCGAAGCGAAAGCGTCCCTCGGGGTCATCGAAGACGACCCAGGAGTTGGACTCGGTCGGGGTCGGGGACGGATTGGGCAACACCAGCGGTTCGGGGGCGGGCCCGCGCTCCCCGGGCAGAAGGGCCAAAGGCCGGCGCTCGAGCGTGAGCTCAATCGTGTGCCGGTGCTTCAATCGCCCGTCGCTTTCCGGCAGGACTCCCACCCTGATGAACGAGAGCAAGGCCCGCTTGATCGAGCCTTCCGCCATAACAACCCTGGAGGCCCCTGTGACTGAGCCACGGGGGGGAACCGACAAACCCCGAGGTACGAAGGCGAACTCGATCTGGGCGTGGAATGCACCAGGGTTGCCCGCGACATCGAACTTGCCCGCGATACCGATCTGAGCGACGAAACCACCCTGGTCCGCCGTGCGGCTCACTTTCTCGAGCGTGCCCGTCATCTCGTACCCGTCAGCGTCGGGCGCCCGCCCGGAGACGATCTGAACGGCGCTGGACGGAACGTCCCAGGTCTCGCTCACCCGCCTCGTGGCCGTGGGGAAGAATGCGCTCAGACTGGACATACTCACTTCCAGCTCGATCATCGCGTACTCATCTTCGCGGATCCGGCGATCGGGCGTGACGCTGACGATCTGCGGCCGGAGCGGAGGGCGAAGGTGATACCAGATGGTCAGTCCCTGGAGCAGCGGTGGGTTCAGAGGACGGGGCTGGACCAGATCCCTGAGAATGACGGTATCGTAGCGCCGCACCAGATCGATCGGGTTACCGAGCTTGCCGACCTTTGCCGCGCGCTCGGCATAGAGGATGGTCCGGCTCCGCTGAGTGCGTTCCGGCGCGCCCTGGGCCCGCTCGATCTCGTACTTGGTGGTCTCCAGCATGCCGACGCGATACTGCGTGAGCACTTGCGGGTGCGCGGGCTCGGGCTCGAGGGCATAGCGTTCGACAAACTTGAAGCTCGTGCTCAGCGCCTCAGCCGCATCGAACGCGGCGATGCGATCGGCGTCCGACAAGGCGGGCTCGGACTTCTTCTCGGCCGCGTCGGGCGCGGGCGGGGCCGGCTTCGGCGTCTCGTCAGGCGCGGTCGGAGCCGGTTTGCCTTTTTCCTGGTCATCCGGCGCTGAGGGGCGCCCTTCTTCTGGGCGGGCGCCGACTCTTTCTTCTGGACATCCTGCGGTGCGCTTTCCAGTGTCGCCGGTACGTCCGGAGGTGGCGGCGGCGCTGATTTGGGTGCCTCCACCTTGGGGGGCTCGTCCTGGGCCGCGGCCGTCACGGCCATCGTGCCCAGATGAAATGCCACCGCCAGGACCAGCATCGCCCGCCGCCCTACCAGGCCGATGCCAACCCCGCTCGCCTCGCCCGGGGGCGCAGGCCGGCGGCCGCGGTCGTCAGCAGGCTGGTTCGCCCAACGGCTTCTCACGTCGCCCATGTTTCACCGCCTCCGGATCTTCTCGATTCTCGGTTTGAATTGAGCGATGCGGGTCAGAATTCGACCCTCGTTCGACAGCTCGCCGCCAGAGAATCTATTAAACCATACAACAGCCTGTCTTGAGTACGGCCGTAACCGCCTCCGCCATATTTCGTCAGCGCGACGCCGGAGGCGCGGGCTGCCAGCGAAGGGACCCGATCAGGTCGAGGTCGCTCTCGCCGAAGGTTTGCTGGTTGTCGACGGCCAGAGTGAACGTGGCAAGAAGCTGCTCGCCGGCAGGGCTGGCGAGCAGATAATAATACCAGAGCACGCCGAGGTTTCCTTCGCGCCCTTCCACGCCGACCTTGTATCGGAAGCCTCCCTCCGGCCGGCCGCCCACCTCGCCGGCGCCCAAAAACTGCACGAAGCGGTCTTTCAAGCCGCGGCGAATGTCGTCGCGGAACTGGGCTGGATCCTGATGAGAACCCTTGCCGGCCGAGGGCCCGGCCATGAGGTTGCACTGAGCGATGACCCGGCCGCCGTCCAGGCGCTTCAAGATGGCAGTCCGGGAATCTTCCCAGAAGATATGCCAGTTGCGGTCGGCGAGCATGGTCGATCGACCGCCGGGGCAAGTGATCTGCAATCGCTCGCTGTCGCGGCTAGAGCCCAGGGGAACGCCGGCAAGAGCGGCATCGGACAGAGCTTCGGGGGGCTCTGCGGTATGTCGCGAGACGATGAGCGTGCTCTTCATATCGAGCCCGGCCTCGACCGGGCCGGCCTGGCGGGTTTCCACCCGGTTCAAGTCCAGGCGATCGAGCCGGCCTACTTCGCGGTCGAAGGTGGCGAACCCGTCGCAGCCGATGACGCCGGAGCCCCCGTAGGCCGAACCCTCGACGCGCCCTTTCAAGCGGATGCGGGCCTTGCTCTGGTCGAGCGATTCGAGCATTGCCTCGAGATTGCTGGATGTGATCATGTCGTAACCGCTCATCACCTTGGCGGCTCGGTCGCGCACTTTCCAGCGATCGCCCGAGGCCACCGGCCGGTCGGGCAGGAGATCGGCAAGAGCGAGCGGATCGCCCACCCCCTGCACCACCTCGAGCTCGGACCAGGAGAGCGGGCCCGCGGGGCTCCAGACAACGACAGGCCAGCCACGATCGTGCTTCTCGGCCACGAGAAGTGCCACTTCGCCCCGAAGCACAGCGGCGGTCGGGCGAACCTCACCGTTGATGGCCGCGGCCGCTTGAACGACATGCCTTACGACCGTGAGCGAACCCACCTCGGGAGGATTCGCCGGCTTTGCAGACCGGCTGTCCAACCGAGGGGCCAGAACGCCCGAAACGACCGGCACGACCCGCTCGTGGAAGATCAGCCTCGTCTGCACCTCGAGCTGGCGCGGCTTGGGCATCTGGGCACCGTCGCCGCCGGAGGCCGGCGGCAATCCCGGCCGATAAAGCCCCTGGGCCTTGAGCTCGATCTGGACACGCGTCGAGCTGCCGCTCTTCATGACCTCTCGCAGTTCGACCGCTTGCTCGGCCTCGACCAGGCGCGCGGGCTCGCCGCGCGGCGATCGCGCTGACGCGCGATGCCGCCCAGGAGGCTCGAGGCGAGAGCCGCCGCCACTGCCCAACACCAAAGCCGCTTACGCGCCATCCGTTGCACTCCGCCTCTGCTTCCGGGGCTTCGATCAAACGCTGCCGTCGCACCAAGCCGCTTTCGGGCTGGCTCATCCGTGAAAACCGGATGTTTCGGCGAAAGCCCACATCTTGTCAATCTCTTTGCCCCACTTTTCCGATAGACCTCAACCCAGACGGACGATCTCTCTGTTTAACTAAGCACATCTCAGGTGTGGGGTAATTTCCGCGAACAAATCAGGGAGCAGCAACGTCTGTCTATGGCACGCGCTTTCGAAGTTGGTGCGATGGATCGAACAGGGATCAGACAGAGGAGTCGGGCGCGTCCGGGAGAGATCTGGCTGAGAATCTGGCGTGAGAGTTGCTTGATGTCAGGACGGAAATGAAGCTTTATCGTTGGATGATGCTAGTGTTAAAGATGGCGTGAGGAGCGAACGGGTGAGTCCTTCGATTGTTCGCGGCTCCCCGCTAACGACCCGGCTAGCATGATACCATGCAAGCATGGTTGCAATCGTGCGTCACAACCTGGACCGATCAAACGTTAGAGGTAATGCGTATAGGTGATAGGGAGAAAAGGCAAGGGAGTGGTCTTGTGTTGGATAGGGCTGCGGTGGTCCGAGGAGTTGGTGCGGGGGTCGCCGGTTGAAAGGGAGTCGGCGGAAAAGGCTGCAATAAAATGAGTTGAAACAGCGAACAGCCTCATGAAAAAAAAGGTGTAGGCGGGAGAAACGAACCGATTCGAGTCCTATTTTGTTAGTCGCCGGGGTTAGAGGTAATTCGATCGTCTAGATGATCGGGTATTTTCAGCCTTGTGGGAGAGTTATCAAATAACGGGAGATAGTGAGGATGGGCAAGGCGTATCGCCATCCTGCGGTGAAGCAATTGAAAGATCAGCAGACGCGGTACGCGCCGAGGGAACGGCGGCTGGAGCAAGTCGAGCGTGCGGAGCAGCTTCTGGGCGAGATCGATGGGAGCAAGCGTTATCCATACGAATACCTTTGTTACAGGATCACGGGTTTTCGCCCCGACGGTTGGCCGGCGCTGGTACTTGATGGAGTGGATGTTCAGCATGATCTTCGGATGTTCGTAGAGGATTTGTCAGCGACGGCACGGCAACCGGTGGAGCATGTGGAGGAGGCTGTTTTCACGGTGGATCAGGTAAGCAGGCGATTCAACGTGACGACTCGCACCGTGACGAGATGGCGTCGCCAGGGGCTGGTGGCCCGTCGGTTTGTGATCGGCGGCCGGACGAAGGTGGGATTTCTTGAATCGAGCTTGCAACGATTTGTCACGGCCCATCAAGGGCAGGTCGAGCGAGGCTCAAGGTTTCGGCAACTCACAGAGGCGGAGCGCGACGAGATCATCAGACGCGCTCGCCGCATGGCGCTGGTTCGACCCGGGCAATCGAGCCTGGTTGAAATTGCGCGGAGGATCGCACGTAAGATGTCACGATCAACAGAAACTGTCCGATTAACGCTCCGAGCCTACGACCGTGGTCATCCGGATCGGGCGATTTTCCCGGCCGCGGCTCCGTCGCTGGACGAGGACGCCAAGTCTCAGATTTACCGGCGGTTCCGGCTGGGAGTTTCGGCCGAGGTCCTGGCGCGGCAATATGGGCGCACCCGGTCGAGCATTTACCGGCTGATCAACGAAGTGCGGGCCGAACGGATCTTGGGCACCAAGCTCGAGCTGATCGACCACGAGAGCTTCGCCGACCCGGAGAAGGCCGCAGAGATCATGGCGCCAGTGCCTGAGCCGGCCGACGGCAAACCGCCGCGTCGCCCCAAGGCACCCAAGGGGCTGCCTCCTTACCTGGGCAGCCTGTATGAAGTGCCGCTCTTGGACCGCGAGCAGGAAAAACACCTGTTCCGCAAAATGAATTATTTCAAGTATCTGGCGCTCCAGCTTCGCCAGAAGGTCGATCCCAGCCGGGCCAAGACGTCCGATCTGGACGAGATCGAGCGGCTTCAGGAAGAGGCGTTGGGCGTGAAGAACCAGATCATTCGCTCGAATCTGCGGCTGGTCGTCTCGATCGCGAAGCGGCACGTCGGGCCCTCGAACAACTTCTTCGAGCTGGTTTCCGACGGCAACATGTCGCTGATCAGGGCCGTGGAAAAGTTCGACTTCTCGCGCGGCAACAAGTTCAGCACATATGCGTCGTGGGCGATCATGAAGAATTTCGCACGCACGATTCCGGAGGAGAACTATCGCCGCGATCGCTTCGTCACCGGGCATGAAGAGATGTTCGAGGCTGCAGCCGACAATCGGACCGACGAGCACGAATATGAAAGCGCCCTCAAGCGGATGCAAGAGGCCGTCAAGGGGATGCTCGGGCACCTGGACGAGCGGGAGCGGCAAGATCATCATCAGCCGGTTTGGCTTGGGCGGCGTGAGCGAGCAAACCCTCGAACAGCTCGGTCGCGAGCTGGGCATCACCAAGGAGCGGGTGCGGCAGATCGAGTCTCGAGCGCAGGAAAAGCTGCGCAAGATCGCGAGCGAGGAACGACTCGACTTGCCGATGCTGTAAGCAATGAGACGAAGGCAAATTCTTTCGAACGATGCAACTAACCGGGGCGACCCCGGGGATCCTCGGCTGTGATGGCCCGGGGAACTAGCCGGGGTCGCCCCGGTTTTCGTTGGCGCGGACCTCGTGAATGCTGGCGATGCGCGACGGATTGCATCGCTCTGCACCGGGCTGTACCGTGAATATGGTGAATGTCGGCGTAGCCGGGAGCAGATGCGAGCTGATCATGTGTCGGGCTTCGCCGGTGCGCACGCCTGATTTGAGGTTTCCTGTCATGGCCACCGCTTCCACACGCGTGAGGAGGGCCGTCGCGAGCCGGCCTGAAAATGTGGCGCAGTTGCTGCGACGACTGGGGAACATCCCCGCCTTCCGCGTTCGCCTTGAGCCGCCGCCCGGCACTGCCACCGAGCGCGACCTGGTCCGCCACAACGACAGCAAGCTCAAGACGACGATCTGCGAGCTGGTGGATGGGACTCTGGTGGAGAAGGCGATGGGATGGAATGACTCCGAGATCGCGGGGTTGATCATCCACGCCATTCTGTCCTTCACGCGGCCTCGGAAGCTGGGCAAGGTGCTGGGTGCGGACGGGATGCAGCGGCTCGTCCCGGGGCTGAGTCCGCGTTCCGGACGTCTCGTACTTTGCACGCGGTAGGCTTACGCGGGCCAAGCATGGGGCGAGTCCCATCGCACCGTTCGTGGGTAACCTGGTGATCGAGGTCGTCAGCAAGAGCAACACCAAGCCCGAGATCGCCCGCAAGCTCAAGGAGTACTTCGCCGCCGGCAGCCAGCTTGCCTGGGTGGTCGAGCCCAAGCGGCAGACCGTTCGAGTGCACACGACACCCGACGAGTTTGTGGTTCTCGGCCTGGATGATTGGCTTGATGGCGGGAGCGTGCTGCCGGGATTCCGGCTTGCGGTCCGAGAGCTCTTCGAATCCGACGAATGAACATTCACGGCCGAGCCTTTTGATGCAGCCCTCGCTTTTTGCCGAACACGACCGTCCCCAGCAGGCCGCCAGGCTGGCTCCCATGCTCAAGACGCTGGCTGCGCAAGGCATTTACTTCGGCACCAGCTCGTGGAAGTACGAAGGATGGCTGGGCTCGATCTATACGCCCGAGCGGTACTTGACGCGTGGGAAGTTCTCGCGGCGGAAATTCGAGGACGAGTGCCTGGCGGAGTATGCCGAAGTATTTCCCGCGGTCGGCGGCGACTTCAGCTTCTATCAATTCCCGACGGCCGAGTACTGGCATCGACTTTTCGGATCGACTCCTCGATCACTGCTCTTTGGTCTCAAGGTGCCGGAAGAGATCACCGTGGCCAAGTGGCCGGGGCACGCGCGGTACGGTGCGCGGGCCGGCCAGGCCAACGCCAGTTTCCTGGACCACCACCTCTTTGAGGCTGCGTTCGCGCGGCCGCTGGAGCCGTATCGCGATCGGATTGCCACGCTGATGTTCGAGTTCGGCACGTTCTCGAAGGCGGCTTTTCCGAACGTGACGGCGTTCTGCCAGCAGCTCGACGGGTTCCTGGGTGCCCTTCCCGGCGGTTTTCGCTATGCCGTTGAGATCAGGAACCGGGAGTATCTTGTTCCGGACTTCTTCGGGATGCTCGCCCGCCACCGGGTCGGGCATGTCTTCAACGCGTGGACGCGGATGCCGGAGATTGGCATGCAGGCGAAGATGGCAGGCTCGGTGACGGGAGACTTCGTCGCCGCTCGTGCGTTGTTACGATGCGGAAGAACTTATGAAAATGCGGTCAAGCAATTCGAGCCTTATCAGATGACGCAGGAAGTCGACCCCTCCACGCGGATCGCGCTCGAGGGGCTGGCCGAGGAGGCTCGCAAGGCGCGGATGCCGGCGTTTCTGTTCGTGAATAACCGGCTCGAGGGCAATGCGCCGTCGACGATCGAGGCGGTGGCGGCGAGGCTTGTGGGGTGACGACGCTTTGAATCGCTGGCATCATCCGTGAGATCACCGAGACGGTCTCGTGATTCTTTCCGATCGGGGTAATCCGATCCAACTCGAGATCTGGAATGTCGGTCCCTTGACGGTCCGGCTGGTCAAAGGCTTGCGGATTTGCCAGTTGATCTTCGAGGAAGTTCACGGGACGCCGAGCAAGGGCTATGATGGTCGCTTCTCGATTCAAGGACCCGATGTTCCGCCGGCGACCTGAGCGACTCTCGGTTTACCGTTCGTGCTAGTGCGTCATCAATTTAATGTGCTATGTCCCGTTTAGTACGCGGGTGCGCCAGTCTGCCGAATAGGGGCAGCGGCCTGGCGCTCGTGACGCTGGTACCGGACTTTTGTTGTGCTTGCTCAGCTTGATCCGTTGGATCGAGACCGTTTCCACGGTCGCCGGCAACCGGAACACGGTGAGTGTACCCGGCACGTATGTGATTGTGTAGTTGGGTGAGCTGGCACCGCCGATGGTGATGGGGTAGCTGCCTGTTGCGACCACGATTGTGTAGGCGCCGGCGCTGCTGCCGGGCGCGGCTGTCTTGGCCTGCGGCAGTTCTGGGCGGGCCGGGCCCGGGCGGCAAGCGGGGCGAGACAGCCGTCGAGACCGCTACTCGCGCGACGCCGCGCCGGGGCAAGCCGTGGCGTTCGATTTCGAGAGAGATCGGCGGAATGTGAAGTGGATGGTCCGCAATGGCGGACCCTACGGATCAGGGTTCACCTGGGTTGCGAGCGCGTGACAGCACTGTCCATCCTCGGTTGGATTTGACAGAATCGAGCTGGCGTCGTAACGGAACTTATCATTCGGCTCCCGGCGCGACGCGACTCGGGAGCTGGTCGGCTCGAGGATCTCCATGGCTGCCTGGTCAGAAGTCTTTGCGGGAGCGCTTGAATACACTTCATTCCTTGACCGGTATGCAAGCGCGGCCCAGCGTCAGCGCTGGGATGCGATGCACGGTTTGTTTTCGCTCAATGCGGAACAGTCTGGTCGACTGGCCGGGTTTTCGCGCCGGATGCCGGTGATTTGCCTGGCGGGAGCGTGGTGCGGGGATTGCATCAATCACTGCCCTGTGTTCGACCATTTCGCCAGGGCTCAACCGAAGATCGAGCTTCGCTTTCTGGATCGTGATGCCCGGCCGGAGGTTCGTTCGCTGCTGGCGATCAACGGGGGGCAGCGAGTTCCGGTGAATGTGTTCTTGAGTGAAGACTGGTTCGAGGTGTCGCGGTATGGCGATCGACCGCTGTCGACCTATCGGCAGATGGCGGCCCAGGAATTCGGTGCGGCGTGCCCGAGCGGGACGTTTGCGCCGCCGGCGGAAGTGCTCAAGACGATTGCGACGGAGTGGTTGAACGAATTCGAGCGGGCGCAGCTTATTCTGCGGCTGTCGCCGCGGTTGCGGGGGCGGTATGGGGATTAAGGACATTCTGGCAACCCTTCGCATGTGCGGACGATCAGGGCTTTGCCGGCGCGGCTGCGGGGGTCGCACTCTTGACCAGAGACTCGCCCTCGCGTCGCAAGACTTGCAAGATAAGCCACGTCCCCCATTCGATTCGGGCGCCGAAGGAGTCATCTTTCGGCTTGTCCCTGGTGGATGAATCGATCCAAGCGGCGGCTTTGTCCAGCCATTGTCGTGCATCGGCTGTATGGTGCAGTTGCTGATGAGCCAGGGCCAGGAAGAGCCAGTCCAGTGGGTCGCCTTGATCGGCTTGAGCTTTGATCGCTTGGTTCAGGTGCTTGACTGCCTCCTCGAAACGGCCGGCGCGATAGGTTGCGGCGCCCAGGGAACTGAGCAAAGCGTGACGGTCATCGTCGGACTTGGCGGCCTGGACTTCCTTCTGGGCCAGCCGCGCCACCGCCTCGCGATCGGCGACGGCGTCTGGGGCCAGGACAAAGGCGAAGGCCACAAGAGAGACCGTGTCCTCGGGGTCGGGCGGGCGGCCTTGGAGGTCGAGCAGCCTGGCGCACGCCCGACGGTACGCACCCGTGTCGTTCACGGCCAGCGCAACGTACGCGAGCCGCCAGTGCAGCCCAAACAATTCCAGATTTCCCGGCTGGGTCTCCACGGCTTTCGAGAAATCGGCGGAAGCTCGATCCCACTGTGCCCGTTCGGCGTACGCGTCGCCCCGGCGCTCGTAGAGGATTCCGTCGCCGGGTGCCTGAGCAATCAAGGCATCGAGGTGCGTGATCGCCGCGCTCCAGACGGCCTTCGCCTCGCAGTCTTTGGCCTCATGGCGATGCCAGGCCAGGACTTCTCGAGGTGAGAGAACGAAGTCGCTCGGGTATTTCTGTCGCAGTGCCCGCCAGGCGTTGCGGAACTCCGCCGGAGTCAGTGGAACAGTTTCACCACCCCGGTCAATTCGTGTCCCGGCTAGCATCTGGGCCAGACGAATCCAGTCACCCGATTCCCGGTCGTCGCTGATCGGGAGATCCCAGACTCGCACCGTGTCGTGAGTGACGGTAACGACGCGGAGGCCGTCCGGACTGAACTCAGCGAGGTTCACGCGGTCCTCATGCTTCAATAGCGCGATGGGCTGGCCGGTTTCGATGTCCCAGACTCGCGACGCGTTGGGCCCACTGGTGGTAACGACGCGTCGGCCGTCCGGGCTGAACGCCGCGTGGCTCACCCAATCGTCATGCTTGAGCGGCGGCGTGATGGGCTGGCCTGTTCCGGCGTCCCACACCCGCGCCGTGTGGTCGAAACTGGCGGTGACGACGCGTCGCCCGTCCGGGCTGAACTCAGCGTCCTTCACGAACAGGTCATGCTTCAACGGCGGCGTGACGGGCTGGCCTGACTCGACGTCCCACACCCGCGCCGTGTGGTCGTGACCGGTGGTGACGACGACGCGTCGCCCGTCCGGGCTGAACGCCTGGTGGGTCACCCACTCCTCATGCTTCAGCGGCGGCGTGATGGGCTGACCTGTCTCGGCATCCCAGACGCGCGCCGTCATGTGGTCAGTGGCGGTGACCAAGCGTCGGCCGTCCGGGCTAAACGCGGCGTGGTTCACCTGATCGTCATGTTTCAGCGGCGGCGTGATGGGCTGGCCGGACCCGGCGTCCCACACCCGTGCCGTCTTGTCCTGACTGGCGGTGACGACGCGTCGCCCGTCCGGGCTGAACGCCGCGTGGTTCACCCAATCGAGATGCTTCAGCGGGGGCGTGATGGGCTGGCCTGTTCCGGCGTCCCACACCCGCGCCGTCTTGTCGTAACTGGCGGTGACGACGCGTCGCCCGTCCGGGCTGAACGCCGCGTGGTTCACCAACTGCGCATGCTTGAGCGGCGGCGTGATGGGCTCACCTGTCTCGGCATCCCAGACGCGCGCCATCTTGTCGTCATTGGCGGTGACCAAGCGTCGGCTGTCCGGGCTAAACGCGGCGTGGTTTACCCGATCGTCATGCTTCAGCGGCGGCGTGACCGGCTGGCCAGACCCGGCGTCCCACACCCGAGCCGTCTTGTCCTCACTGGCGGTGACGACGCGTCGCCCGTCCGGGCTGAACTCCGCGTCCTGCACCCAGTCCTCATGCTTCAACGGCGGCATTACGGGCTCACCTGTCTCGGCGTCCCAGACGCGCGCCGTCTGGTCGTGACTGGCGGTGACGACGCGTCGGCCGTCCGGGCTAAACGCCGCGTGTCTCACCCGACCGTCATGCTTGAGCGGCGGCGTGGTGGGCTGGCCTGTTCCGGCGTCCCACACCCGCGCCGTCTTGTCCTCACTGGCGGTGACGACGCGTCGGCCGTCCGGGCTGAACTCCGCGTGGTAAACGACAGAATCATGCTTGAGCGGCGGCGTGATGGGCTGGCCTGTTCCGGCGTCCCACACCCGCGCCGTGTTGTCCTCACTGGCGGTGACGACGCGTCGCCCGTCCGGGCTGAACTCCGCGTCGCTCACCAACTTCTCATGCTTGAGCGGCGGCGTGATGGGCTGACCTGTCTCGGCGTCCCAGACGCGCGCCGTCTTGTCCTCACTGGCGGTGACGACGCGTCGGCCGTCCGGGCTGAAAACCGCATGTTGCACTGCCCACTGATGCTTCAGCGGCGGCGTGATGGGCTGGCCAGACCCGGCGTCCCACATCCGCGCCGTGTGGTCGAAGCTGGCCGTGACGACGCGTCGCCCGTCCGGGCTGAACGCCGCGTGGTTCACCCACTGCCCATGCTCGAGCGGCGGCGTAATGGGCTGGCCAATTTCGGTGTCCCAGACCCGCGCCGTATTGTCCCGACTGGCGGTGACGACGCGTCGGCCGTCCGGGCTGAACGCGGCGAAATTCACCTGCTTCGCGTGCTTCAACGGCGGCGTGATGGGCTGACCCGTTTCGGCGTCCCAGACCCGCGCCATATTGTCGTGACTCGCGGTGACGACGCGTCGGCCGTCCGGGCTGAACAGCGCGCTCATTACAGCGTCATCGTGGAAGATAACTTGGGAGAGCCTGGGGCAACGCCGCAAGATCAGCGCCAGCCGGTCGCAGTGACTCTTCTCGCGCCGCGGATCACCCTGGTCCAGTCGAAGAGCGTCTGCAAACCAGGCGAGCGATCCAAGCGTATCGCCCTCGTCGACCCGGCGAAAACCGTTGGCGATATCAACATTCTGTACCAGTCGGAGGTGCAGTTCCCCCTCCAAGTCCTCGATCTTCCGGCGCACATTGGACTCACGATCTCGCGCCATCTCGGCCTCGCCTTTGGCTTTCTCTGCGATCGTGCGCGCGAGGTCGGCCTCGCCTTTAGCCTTCTCCGTGATCTTGAGGGCATTCTCGGCCACGCTGCGCATGCTGTCGCTCCGGAGCTTATCGCGCGCGATCAGGACCGCGGCGGACCCCAGGAGCGCGGCCAGCAGCAGTGATGAGATCAGGGCAACACGGACTCGATTGCGGCGGATCGCCTTGGCCAGCAGATAACCCAGAGTCGGCGGCTGGGCCAGTACGGGCTCGCCGCGCATCCAGCGCGACAGGTCGGCGGCCAGGTCGGACGCCGTGGCGTAGCGCCGGGCCCGGTCTTTTTCCAGGCATTTGAGCACGATCGCTTCCAGGTCCTGGGGCACTTGCGGGTTGTGCCGCCGCGGGGGATCGGGATCGGTGTGCTGGATCATGAGCATCAGGTCGGGCGTCGGCAAACTCTCGGTGGCGCCGAAGAGCGGCCGGAGCGTGAGCAGCTCCCAGAGCGTGGCGCCCAGGCTGTAGACGTCGCTGCGACGATCGAGCGGCACGGAGAGCACTTGCTCGGGGCTGGCGTAGCGGAGGGTTCCGACGAACTGGCGGGTGCGGGTCAAGCGGCCGGTTGACTCGTCGGCCAGTTGCGCGAGGCCCAGGTCCATCAGGACCGCGTCTGTCCCCTCGGGGCCGACCAGGATGTTCTCGGGCTTGATGTCGCGGTGGATCACGCCGCCCTCGTGAAGGGCGTGCGCGGCGTCGGCGACCTGGCGGAGCAGCTCGACGACGTGCCGGACGTAGCCGCGGTCGCCGGCCTGCGGGGGCGAGGGAACCGTTCGAGTTGGCCCGGCGGACGGCGAGTCGTTATCTTCGTCGTCGAGGGTGCTCAGGGGCCGCTCGGCGTCGCGTGCCGCCTGGCAGGCGGTGGAGAGCGAGGCGTGCCAGGTTGCGAGGTTGACGTCCGAGGCGCCCGAGCCTGTGCTCTGCAATTGCCCGCAGATGGCCGCCAGCGTTGCCCCGTCGACCAGCTCCATCGCGTAGAACCAGCGATCGGCCTCGACACCCGAGGTGAAGACCTTGACCAGGTTGGGGTGCTCCACGCGGCCCAGGGCGTGGATCTCGCGGTTGAAGCGGGCGTCGGCCTTGGAGTCGCCGGCTTTGAGCAGGCACTTGAGCGCGACCTGCCGGCCGAGCGACGGCTGCCAGGCGCGGTAGACAACGCCCATGCCGCCTCGGCCCAGCTCGCTCAGGAGCTCGAACTCGCCCAGGCGCCGGCGCGGAGCCTCGTCGGGGGCGGCGGGGGGCAGTGGTGGGTCCTCGGCCTGTGAGCTTGCGGCCCAGCGCTCGAGCTTGGCAGGGTCGACCTCCATCCCGAGGACGCGTGCCAGGAGCTCCCGCTGTTCATCGCCCAGATCGGTGCGTTCGACGACGCGGCCGGGGTGATAGCCGAGGTATTCGGTGCGGCGGCGGCCGCGCCGGGAGTTGAGGAAGAAGACCTCGGCCGTCTCGAACTCGACGAGGACAAGCGGGTGGAGGGACCAGCCCGGGCCTGGGGTGGGATCCGGATCGGGATTTCCCGGCGCGTCGAGGTAGAGCCGCCCGGGATGCGGGAGCACGGAAGCCTCGGACTCGGGCCGTTCGATCGATTCGAGGCGGCGGAACGATTCGCCTGCCAGCTCGTAGCGCTCGACCAGCCAGTGACCGGAAGCCTGGCGGCGGACGTCGGCGACGTAGAGCAGTCGACGGCCTGCCAGAACATCGAGCCGGCCGAGGATCTCGCCGGCGCCGAGCAGGATAGCTCGGCCCATCCGGTCGTAGAACGCGGCGTCGCGCTGGCCGGGGGCGCCGTGGGCGAGCTCCTGGTTGCGGTAGCGGACCATGCGCTCGAACAGCTCGCTGAGGTGGACGGTAACCTGGCCGCCGGTGGTGCCATCCTGGGTTTCGCGGAGGGCGGCGACGAGCCCGGCGGCGCGGGGCAGGCCGTCACGCGGGCGGCCGAGGAGGAGGTCCCGCACCTGGCGGAAGCCGGCGTCGCCTGAATCGGCCAGAGGCGGCACGAGGAGGCGGACGAATTCCCACCAGTGTCCCAGGGCGGGCCGGGCCAGGTTCTGGAGCCGGTCGACCAACTCGGGCGCGACCGCCCCGCGCTCGGCGTGGGCGACGATCGCCACCGAGCCGAGCAGCTTGAGCGATGCCTCCCAGAGGCAATAGGCCGCGTTGTGGCGGTCGAGCGGCGTCTTGGCGTTATTGGCGCGGCGATAGATCTGCGCCAGCGGCAGGGGAAGCCGGTGGGCCAGGTCGTCGTCGGGAGTCAGTCCGCCCATCATGGCTTCACCAGTAAACGGCGGGGCCGGTGGCGACTTCGCGGCGGTTGCGGCACGATGATCTGTCAGTGTAAGGGGCGGTCAGGCACGCGTCCACACCCAACGGACTCGCCCGCGTTGCCTGCAGCGGCTACGATGATAGTCGTATCGACCCATGGCAGGCCTTTCTGCCCCGGCCACTGTTGCAGGCGCGAGTCATCGTGAAAAAATGCGTTTCCAGGGTCATCGGAACGACACTCGCCGGCGTGCTCGCGTCCCATTTCGGCCTGGGCGCCGGCGCGAGACGCGCCCAGGAGCCGGCTGGGCCTGAGTCGATCGAAGCCCGGATTGCATCGCTTTCGAGGGAGCTCGATGTCAAGGAGAAGTCGCTCGTAAGCGCTCGCGCGTGCGCTCAAGGATCCGGTAGCGCCGCCGATCGCTTGCTGACCAGCAGCTTCGACTGTGTGCCGACTATGCCAAGAAGTTCATCGCTCTCGCCGACCTTGTACCGGGCAGCGCGGCGGCGGTCGAGGCGCTCAGCAAAGCGGCGCTGGCGGAGTCTCGCGGGCCGGAGGTGGAAATCGCGCTCGAGCGGCTGCGAGGCGATTGTGCGAGCCATCCCAAGATCGGCGAGTTCTGTCGCGAGCTCGGCGAGCTTACCAGTGCGAAGGTCGAGCCGCTGCTGCGCGCGGTGCTCGTTCGAAACCCGGACCACACGGCGAAGGGGCATGCCTGCCTGGCACTGGCCAAGGTGCTTGCGTTTCGCGCCGAGTTTCCGCGCTATCGGGCCCAGGACCTTGCGATGGCCGTGGGCCTGGAGCACCACTATGGAAAGGCGCTGCTCGACGATCTGGACCGTCGCGATGTCAAGGTGATGGTCGCGGAGGCGGAGAACTTGCACGAGCGGGTGCTATCCGAGTTTGCCGATGTGAAGCTCCTGCCGACCGACCCGGCGGATGACCGGACCATCCGCCCGATTGCCGAGACCTGGCTGGCCGCCCATCGCGAGCTCGCCGTGGGCAAGATCGCACCCGAGATCGCGGGCATCGACATGGATGGGAAGCCGCTCAAGTTGAGCGACTACCGTGGCCATGTCGTGGTTCTGGTCTTCTGGGCGTCGTGGTGCGGCCCATGCGTGGAGCAGCTTCCGCACGAGGTCGCGCTGGCCGAGCGCATGGCGGGCAAGCCCTTCACGATTCTGGGAATCAACATGGACCGCACCGTGGCGGCGGCTCAGGCCGCGATCGAGAAGGAACGGATTAAGTGGCCGAATGTGTGCGACATGATCGCGAACAAACCGGGGCCGATCATGACGCGTTATCATATTCAAGCTATACCGGCGATCTATGTGCTCGACGGCAAAGGGACCATTCGGTTCAAGGACGTTCATGGCGACGCCCTCGAGCAAAGCGCTGATGCGCTCCTGGGCGAGTAGAATGAAGAGAACGTCAAGAGATTCGAGCTATCGGGGAGCTAGTACCAAATTCCGGTTGCTTCCATCAGTCCGTACATCCAATGAAGAAGCCAAGCCCCAGAGTCGCCCTCCTCGCTCATATTGGCCGTTGTCCATTCGGCAAGTGAATCTTCATGCCCACGAACCGTGATCTGTTCCCACGCGTCTTTCAGTTCTTGAAGCTCGACCGGAGTGGCATTGAAAACGAAATCGTCGACTTCGTCGACGAATTCATACCTCCCGAATCGTTCGGCTGATTCTATGATGTAGGAGAACTCATCCGGCAGCCGCGACCAATCGGCAACTTTTATTTTTCCGACGAAGTCGATGCAGTTGAGCTCTCCATCGTTGAATGGGGAGATGTCCCTACGGCCCAGGTGCCTAAACAAGAGCAACAGCCGCCAGACCTTGCCCGATTCTCCGCGAAACCGGTTTCGCCACTCGACGCCTGTTATCCATCGCCCCAGTTCGGGAATCACACCGCGCGCTTTCAAATCATTATATGTAATATATAAGTGGACCATATCCGTTTCAGAGAGACTGTCCATGTACTCGTCGGTCGCGCTAACTAGCCACATGGCATCCGTGCCATACCTCAGTGCGGTCGGTAATATAAAGTGGTATTCTGGCGGCACGGTTGCCATGTGGGTTTCCCGGTTTGTGCGTTGCGGACTGGTGGCCAATGTGTAGCGGCAGTAGCGCTCTCGAGACGCGAGAGGACTCGTCGGTTCGGGAAATTGTCCGTCATACCGCGGTTCAAAGCGAGTGCTCCGGGGTGGCAACTGGGATTGCCCAACGATCGACTGCCATGCGTCGACTCGCCAAGGCCCCGATGAACTGACACCATTTATCTCTGGGGCCTCGTTCCCAAGGCGATGTGCGCACGCTGGCGACGCTGACCGTCGGTCGTTGTCGGGATTGGAGCCGAGTTCCCACAACTGCGCGGCCAGCCGATTCGCCCGAGAGCTGTAAAGCGGCTCGGTCACCAGCCGTTGCTGCTTCTCCGATCGGATTTCCGAACGCCCAACCGCATCCTGCGCCGTCAAATCGGGCAATCTTGAAGTTCATGCCGGCTGGTTCCTTACGCGCGTCGAGGCCACATGTATGATAGGCAATTGCGGATCCGTGCCTCTATCAAACACGGGGAGTTGTCGGATGAGAAACGTGAACAGCTTCGCGTTGGGTCTTTTCTTTGTGTCTACTGGGATCGTCGGACTTCCGCAAGCGAATGGGCAAACGGGTAAGGCGGCAAATCCGGATTCTCAGTACCGGCTCGGGCCGGACTCGCTGCCGCAGGAGGGAGTGCCGCGCGGGGAGATCCGCGGGCCGTTCACGCTGCCCAGCCAGGTTTACGCCGGCACTCAGCACACTTACTGGGTGTATGTTCCGGCGCAGTATGACCCGGCTGTTCCGGCCGCGCTCATGGTTTACCAGGACGGGCAGGCGTTCAAGGACGAGAAGGGGGACATGCGGGCGCAGAACGTCATGGATAACCTGATCTACCGGCGGGAGATTCCGGTCATGATCGGCGTGTTCATCAACCCCGGACGACGGCCGGATCAGCCGGAGCCCACGCCGCGTGAGTGGGGAGACCGGAACACCAATCGGCCGACCGAGTACAACTCGCTCGATGACAAGTATGCGCGGGTCATCACTGAAGAGTTAATGCCGGCATTGCGCAAGGACTTCAACATCTCGAAGGATCCGGAGATGCACGGGATCGGCGGGTCGAGCTCGGGGGCGATCGCGGCGTTCACCGTTGCGTGGGAGCGGCCGAACGAGTTTCGGAAGGTGCTGTCCAATGTCGGCAGCTTCGTGAACCTGCGCGGTGGGCACGTTTACCCTGAGAAGGTGCTCGCGAGCGAGAAGAAGCCGATTCGCGTGTATCTTTGCGATGGACGAAATGACAACCGCGGGGTTCGTAGCGGCCGGTATGACGAGACGCGGGATTGGTTTTATCAGAACGTGCGGCTCATGAAGGCGCTGGCGCAGAAGGGATATGACGTCAATTACTCATGGGGAATGAACCGGCATGGGCAGAAATTCGGCGGGGCGATCATGCCGGAGATGATGCGGTGGCTGTGGCGGGATGGGCCGGTGTCGACCGACCCGAATGACTCGGTGGAGCGGGGATTTCGTGCGGGGGCGGCGGGGAAAAAATAGTTTGTGATTGTCGCGGCGCTGTCTCGACTGCGGCGAACGGGATGGCGCGACGAGAGCGTGGGAGGTCGACCATCGAAGAGCTGCGATGTGTCGAAGATGGCCACGACCTCTTCGTCGGCGGTGATGAACGCCATATCCGGCTGCGGAATATGCCGGTCGACCGTCTTGACGCCGATCAGGGCCAGCTTGTTGCCGTCCGGGGCAAAGAGCCTGGGATAGAAGTAAGAAAAGGCTTCGCCGGGCCGAGGGACCTCGACCTTGCTCACGAGGCTACCATCCATTGGGTTTCGACGGCGGGCGAAGATCCGGGACGAGTCATCGCCACGAGATGCGGTCATGATGGACTTGCCGTCGGACGTGAATTCGATCCAGCATGACCCCGCGCTAAAACCCGTTGCCGCACCTTCTGTGATGTGAGTGATCTCTCGACTGGTGCTGGTGTCCCAAAGAGTGACTCCGTTATCCGAAGAGCCCGTGGCAATTCGGCTGGCATCCGGGGATAGGACGGCTTTGCGGACGCCCCGGTTCTGCGAGGTGAGCTTCAGGTCTGCGATGAGCTTCCCCGAACGAATATCGAACAGGCTGATGCCTGGCAATGTCGCGGCGAGCAAGGAGGTGCCGTTCGCGGAGTAATTCAAGTCCTTGTAATAGAATCGTCGCTCGGCGCGAAGGATGCCACGGACGGGTCCGCCGCCGGAATCGAACACTGCCACGCCTCTCAAACAGCCAACCGCTACGGTCTGTCCGTCCGGGGAGAAGGCCAGACTCAGGCATCCCCCCAGACCCAGTGCGGCCTGGTCGTCCCGAATCGTCTTCTCCCGACCCGTCTGAAGGTCGCGGATATGGACTGTGAATGAAGTCCGGACGCGTGAGCCGTCTGCGACAGGGACGGCGACAGCGTAGGCGAGCTGATCGCCGGCCGGCGAGAACGCGAGTGGGTTCAAGAGCCCGTAGCCTTGGTCCCCGGGGATTATTGTTTCCCAATCGATTGCCGGGGAGCCCAGATTCCACACTGCGATGTAGCCCCGATTGGTCGTGAGCGCCAGCCTGGTGGAGTCCGGTGCGAAACAAATCGCGGAAATCGATCCTGGATGGCCTCGAAGGATCATCGAGTAACCGGCAGGCAAGCCATTGGTGTGGACGCGGGCTAAATCCGCGGCTTTTTTCAGAGCGTCGGCTGGGTCAGCAGGTTGGTCGTCCGCTCGATGCTGAGCGATCTGGGCCGGTTGCTGGTTGCGGAGCAGAACCAACAGCAGGACGAGGGCGAGATTCAGGAGTAGCGAGAGCCCCAGGAAGAGGGCCAGCCAGGCTGGCTTTGTCGGGCGGAGAAGAGGCATCGCCGCTCCTCATAAAAGGTCATCGGCACTCCGGGACTGGATGCAAATTGAGGATACTACATCACGGGGGACGGGGACACACTTTCGCGGAGCGAAAGGCGACTCTGGCGGAGTCAGGGACGAGCGTTCCGATCGTTGATCGGACCGGTTGGGGGACCGGCTTGCGAAGGGACGCCGCGGTCGGGCTGACGTTGCGGGTGATCGGTTTTTGATGCGGCGCTTGGGTGGGGGGCTCTGGGAATTCTCGAGGCCACCGAGAGAACCAGGGCGATGAGCGCGAGGATGAGGGTTGATCGCGAAAAACCGCGACGCCGTTCGATGATCACGATCTGCTCGGTTGGCCGGTCTTGGCCAGGACCGGCGCGACTCAGCGCGGGGTCAGAGGCCGCGCCGTTGCCAGGGGCCGAACCCGCTCCAGGCCGGGGCGAGTTTTCGAGATCCGGGTCCCAGTCAAAATCGTGATCGATCAGCATTGTGGACAGGGGACACTCGCGAAGCCAGTGCCACCAGGTGAGTCTCCTGGTCGGGCAAAGTATGTCATAATTATGGCACATGCCGGATGCGCCGGTCGAGAATGCGCGCACATGAGCCGGAATGCCTCCGTTCGAAAAGACACCCCTGCCAGGAGCGATGCCGATGCACGTGCTCGTCCAGAAAGACGTCGGCAGTCGATGGCTGAATCGCTTGGTGGTGATGATCCTGGTTGCGATCATCGCGATTCAACTTTCGACGTACCTCAAGCCAGAGAAGGATGTTGCACGAGAGGAAGTGGCCCGTGCGGCGGGGGTTATCGCTGTGATGCGGACGCAGCAGGAGCGCGAGCAGCGCGAGCGAGAGAAGCACGAGGGCGAGCAGCGCGAGCGAGAGAGCGCGAGCACGAGCAGCGCGAGCGAGAGCAGAGTGTGCTGACGGAAAAGCACCTTCAGGAGAAAGCGGAGGCCGATGCGAAGCTTGAGGGGCTTTCGCGGAAAATCAGCGAGATCGAGCGCGAGAGAGACCAGAAACTCTCGAAACTGACGGCCGCTCTGGACCAGCAGAAGCAGGAGACCAACCGGCAGGTGGCCGAACACACCCAGTGGCTCGAGCGGATGGCGGACCAGATCGCCAAGACCAAGCGAGAGCCGGTTGCCGCCAAAGGTGGGGCGAAGCCGGTTCAGGTCATGAAGTTTCGACTCGTGCTCCCCGACATGAGAATTGCTGATATTCCCGGCGAGGCCGAGGAGGGTGCCGACCAGATTCGCCCAAGGCTGGCTGATCCCGATGCGGAGCCGCCGGTCGAGCCCGGGCCGGATTATGCGTTCTTCTCCAAACTGGCCGACGATTTCTACCGTGCGGGGAATTATCAGGACGCGGCCCGCGTTTATTCGGACCTGATCGAGCGATATCCCAAGGTCCGGGCGAGTTATCTGAGGCGAGGCGACTGCTTTGCTTCGCAGAAGCAGTTCGACAAGGCGATCGGCGACTTCACGACCGCGATCCGGCTGGGGCCAGGCGACGCCCGGGCGTTTCTTGCCAGGAGCTGGGCTTACCTGGGCAAGGGAGCGACGGACCGGGCGATGAGCGACGCCGAAGAAGCGATTCGCCTGGAACCGACACTGGCTGAGGCGCATTTGATCCGTAGTGAGGTGTTTGCGCGGAAGGGTCAGCCGGGGCAGGCCGGCGCGGCGCGGACAGAAGCCCTGTCGGTTTTTTATCGCCGGGGCGTGGACTCGATCGCCAAGCGCGACTATTCGGCGGGAATCGCGGACCTCGAACGGGTGATCCGGCAGGCGCCCAATGATGTGGAGGCACTTACCTGGCGCGCCACGGCGTACTACCTGCGCGGTGACTTTCCGAGCGCGGTCAGGGAATTCACGAGGGTGATCGCGCTTGAGCCCAATGATAAGCAGAGCTACAACAGCCGGGGCATGGCCTCCTTTCGAATCGGGGCGCATGGCGCACGCCATTGCGGATCTCGATGAGGCGATCCGGCTGGATGGCAAGTTTTCGGAGGCGTATTTGAATCGGGGGACGGTGCGGCTGGCACTGGGGGACGCGGCGCGAGCGACTCAAGACTTCTCGATGGTGCTGCAGCTTGAACCTGGAAGTTCGGAAGCGTATCGGCTGCGCGGCGCGGCGTATGCCGGCATGGGGTGGGCGAATCAGGCGGCGAGCGATCGGAGGAATGCGGAGTTGCTGGGGAGGTGATGGTGGGCGTTTCGCTCACGGCCGGTCGGTGCTGAGCACGAATGCGGCCCAGTAGTATGGCGGTAGTCGGTCGGACTTTGGTTCGTCTTCGTGCTTCAAACCACTGCGGCCGAGGTCGGCGTGCAGCATTGAGAGCTGCGCTTCACGCAATGCTTGAGCTGGGGACTGGTTTTTTCGCCAGAGGTTTTCGTAGAAGCCGGCCATGAGCGCACGCGTTCGCTCGTCGTCGACTTTCCAGAGACTGGCCACGACCGAGTGGGCGCCCGCGACCTGGAAGGCACGCTGGAGGCCGAGTAGTCCTTCGCCGCCGGCGACCTGGCCGAGACCGGTTTCGCAGGCGGAGAGTACGGCCAACTCGACACCGGAGAGATCGAGCTCGGCAACCTCGAGAGCCGTCAAAATGCCGTCGTCGTAGCCGATCGGCGTGGGGCGGATGTTGGCGCCGGCCAGCGCGATGCCGGAAAGCAGGCCGGGATGATAGCCGGCCACGCCGGCTCCGCCCAGTACGTCGATTCCCGGGCGTTTGGTGTGTGAATCGGGCGGGGCGAGCGCCGATCGAAGCGACGCGGGGGCGAAGTAACCGTGGGTTGCCAGATGCAGGTAGCGGGACTTGGGGGCGAGCTGGCGAATCGCTTCTTCCGTGGCCTTGTCGTCGCGCAGGACCTGAGGGCGAGGGGCATGGGGGAAACGCTCTTCAAATGAGTCGCGGATTTCGAGAATCTCGTCGCGCGTGGAGTCGAGTGGTCCGAAATCGCGCGTCGCGCCGGCGCGAGTGTCGACGGCCGCGGATCGCTGTTCGCCGCGGTTCGGTGCCCCTTCGGCTTGGCCGTCGTAGTTGATGTCGCCAGCGAGTAGAAGCTCCGGTTTGGACTGGGGGGTGATCGTATGGTCCGAACCTTCCGGCTCGGCGCTGCACATCATCCGCGGGACGGGAATCAGGGCGATCGATCGCTCCTCGATCAGGTAACGAGCGGGATCTTTTCCCGGCAGGGCCGCCAGGGGAACCAGGCCGATCGGGCCGTCGGGTGAGATGAGCACGGAGGTGGCGCCTTCCAGGTGGGGTTCCAGCGGCTCCCAGATGAGATTGCGCAAAGTACGGGCTGGTTCGCTGCTGGGCGTTGCGGGATTCGGGCTGATCAGGAGGGGGCGCCAGGCGTCCGTTGCTTTTTGAATCGGCCCGAGCGGCCCCAGCTCGACGCGCGCGATCGGACGTGCCTGCCTGAGCACAAACGCTACGAGGCGGCGCTCTTGCTGGAATGTGCCCTTGCCTGCGGCGGGGGGTTGATATGCGGTATAGACCAAGAAGTCGACGAGTGCTGTCAGAGTGTTCGGCAAAGCTGCTTGAAGCTGCTCGGGGGTGCGAGTTGCGATCGTCTGTGCGGCGTGGAAGCTCGCATCGAGACGAGAAAGCTCGGCTTCGAGCTCGTCCTTGCGGCGGGACAATTCCTCGAGCCGCGATTTCCATTTCTCGGCGTTCTTCGGATCGGGCGCCGACAGCGCCATGGACGAGAGTTGGGTCACGGTTTGAGTGTACTCCGCGAAGTGTTTCGCGGCCTCGGAGCCTGGGCTTGCCTGGTGGAGGCGACGCTGGGTCCGAAGCCGGCGCTGGCGCTCGAGCACGGCTCCCTTGGTGGCGAGGACGTGGCGGTAGACGTCGCGGGCCGAAATCTTGGCCAGCGGCGACAACGACAGGTAGGAATCGAGCCAGCCCCGAAGGTCCTGCGCCATGGCCAGTTGCTGGCGCTCGGATTGCACGGCGGCAAACAGGTCGAGGTTGCCTTGGGCGATTTCGAGGGCTTTTGTGAGCAGCGGTTCTGCCGCGGCGACATCGCTTCGGGCCCAGGCAAGAAAGCCGAGATTGCTCAGGCTGACCGCGTAATCGGGGTGCCGGTCGCCAAGGACATCCTGGCGGATCGCCAGCGCCCGCTCGTAGAGCGGTCGTGCGGCGGCGTAGTTTCCCTGCGCTTCGAGCAATACGGCCAGGTTGTTCAGGCTCTGTGCAAAGTCGGGGTGACGCTCGCCGAGGACGTCCTTGCGGATCGCCAGCGCGCGCTCGTAGAGCGGTCGTGCGGCGGCAAAGTCTCCCTGCGATCCGAGCATTGCGGCCAGGTTGTTCAGGCTCAGGGCAAAGTCGGGGTGACGCTCGCCAAGTATCTCTTGCCGGATCGCCAACGCCCGCTCGAAGAGCGGTCGTGCGGCGGTGTAGTCTCCCTGTGAGTGGAGCAATTGAGCCAGGTTGTTCAGGCTGTCGGCGTAGTTGGGATGCCGCTCGCCAAGGACATCCTTACGGATCGCCAGCGCCCGCTCGAACAGCGGTCGGGCGGCGGCGTAGTCTCCCTGCAACTGGAGCACGGAGGCCAGGTTGTTCAGGCTGGCGGCGTAGTCGCGGTGACGCTCGCCAAGTACCTCCTTGCGGATCGCCAGCGCGCAACGCGCGGATTCCGCGGCTTCGGCGTACTTTGCCTGGTTATAGAGAGCGTTGACGTTTTGGTTCAAGCGACTGGCGTGTTCCAATTGCTTCCGTTGCTCACCGGTGAGCGAGGCCTGGAGCTTCACGTCGTCTAGCGCGAGGCGAGCGTTGGTTGCCTGCCAGTGCGCCTCGCCGAACCGCTTTTGCACGAGTTGCAATGCTTCTTGTCGCGCGGCTGCGGCGGCCGCGAAGTCATTCTTCTCAAGATTGAGCTGCCCGAGCCAGCCGAGCGAGACGGCCAGGACGGGATCGTCTGCGGCCAGGATCTTGCGCTCGATCGCGATCATCGCCTCGGCGGCCGTGATCGCTTCGGTGAGCTTGCCCTGCTGGCGCAGCGTCTTACTCTCGTTCGCGAGCCGGACAAACTCCTTCACCAGTGATTCGGCCTGGTCTGACGGCTGTTGGGTGAATGCGGCCGCTCTTGCTCCGGGCAGGGCCTGCCACGCCAAGAGCGCGAGGATGGCAAGGATCCCAATCCGAGAATGCCGACTTTGGCTCATGGTTTATCCCCCGAATGATGGGATCGCGATGCGATGCAGGCGGCGCGGCCCATGGGATCTTTCGCCGATCGATGCGTTTTGAATTCTCATCGACCGGAGTCACTCGAGTCAATCGCGGCTCAAAGACGGACGGTGCTCAGGACGAATGCGGCCCGGCGACGCGTTGCGTGATTAACGCTCTGAGACGGAACCCGGGTGTTTTGAGACAACCCGCCGGTCCGCGACCACGCAGTGAACGTTGAGTCTCATACCCGCTGAGCTCGAGCGTGATATTAACGGACCACGATACTTTAATGACTCACACGTCACCATCCTTGAGCCGCCCCTGCCGGCGTAGTTCCATGGCGATGAAGGGAGCGCGACGCGTGAGGTGTGTCAATGAGATTTGTTGTGGCTCGTACTGTTCCACGTAATCTCGGCGCAGATTCCGGCATTGTTTATAGTTGACCTTCAACAGAGCAATGGTCTTCTCTACCCGGCGCAGAATGAATGGCGACAGCTTCGCGGCCGGCTTGACCTGGAAGCCGACGAATTCGAGCTCAAACCAACCTGACCGTACCTTGAAAGGATCGAGAACGAAGATTGCTTCGTTCTTTCTCGCATTCATCAGCGAACATGCCAGGCGGTAGTTGCTCCACTGGTAGACTTGCCGCCAGTCCACCGACCTGGGAATCATGTGATCGACGGTCGCGGCTCCTGTCACTTTCTCGATGTAGACTGCCATGTACGCGCAAATCTGATTGTAAGCCTCCATCATGTCATCGAGCGCGTCTCTCCAGAACGTGGGGAATTTGTCTGGCGGGATGTCATCTCGTCGCTGGGCAATCTTCGTGCGACGGCGGCCAGGACGTCTCACGAGCGGTGGCTCGCCGACCAGCTCGGCGATGGCGCTCCGCCCGGGCTGGCGTACCTTCCGATCGAAGGACGGCGGCTCCGGTGCTGGTGCAACGTGGATCATTACTTGCCCCGAATTTGATCGAGATGGTAGCTCCAGCGAATCCAGAAGGGATCGATGTCGCCGAGCACCCGCCTCAGATCCTGATCCGCTTTCTCGAATTCCGCTAAGGAATGGGTCGAGAATAATCTCCTCGAATTCTCGCGACCGGATCCGCAAGGGCGGGAGACCTTCGGTCAGGCGGACGGCGGGGTCGGAGACCCGCGCCGAACTGTCGCCAGCTTTAAAATCGGGAACTTATTTCCGGCCTGTTCCTAACGTCGGTTTTGGCGATCTACGCAGCAGATTCAGTGCTTTTTGAATGGCTTCTTCGGCCTCGATTCCACGGGGTTCGGATAGGTCGAAGACCGTCGACGTGAGCCAATTGTTAACGTCGCCGACACGCCTCCATGGAAACTGTCGCAGCTCGACACGGTCATTCACCAAGTCGAGCTCCCACACGGCATCCTTCTGGTTGTCGAATTCGGGCTCGAGTGAGGCGAGGACGAGCGGTGAGTGCGTAGTGGCAATCAGTTGCACCGAGACGACGTGAGTTTCCGTCAGGGCCTTCATGACATCCAGCAGCGCCTTCACAATCCGGCGCTGCCACTGGGGATGGAGATGGGCCTCGATCTCGTCGATGAGGAAGACGATTTCTTTGGCGGGCTTCGTCCCGCGGATCTCGCAGGCTCTTAGATGCTCTTGCCAGGTCCAGACCAATAAATAGGCTAATGCGACAATCCGCCTCATTCCGGCTGATGCCACGACGAGCGGCACCTCCTGTTTGTAGGGAAGCATTAGAGTGGGCTGATCTCGCGTATCCCCCAAACCGATCCTCATCAATTTGCCGGGGCTTAGCGACTCCGTGGAAGAAGGGCTCATTGCCCGCAGCACCCGGATTAACTGGCTGTAGGCGTCGCCGTTCTCGCGCTGCCAGCTCGCCCAATCGAGTATCAAGCCATTGCAAAGCTTTTCGGGGCTGTCGCGCGGCAGTCCATCCCAGACCTCTTCCGGCTTGAATCGGAAAGCGGGTGGTCTTGTATCTCAGGATCCTTGTCTTTCCAATAATTGCGGCGGGATCCCAGGCCGAGAAACCGCCATCGACCTGCGCGTAGATCACCATTCCAGCGATGGGCGGACGACCTGGTTTCAACGGCCAGTACTGCTCAGCACGGTTGAATATCGACTCATTCCTGAAGACGCCGCCGGATGACTTTTCGTAGCCATACTCGATCGACGACGTGCCTCTGGCTGTACCCTCTGGCGTCTTCCAACTTCGACGGGGAGGAGTTGCTGGGGACCTGGCCCATGTTCGCGTCAGAACCCACCAGGCGATATCCAGCAGAAACGTCTTGCCGAGACCATTGTCACCCGTCAGGAAGTTCATGCGGGGTTTGAATTCGATCTGCATCTTGGGGGAAGGCCCAACGTTTGAGAGCTTCAAATACTCAAGCATCGACGGCTACTCCTCGGAGCGGGTGCCGCGTTGGGCTACAGGTGGCTGCACGACGGACGTCTCTCCGATCCGGAAGGGGGCGGATCGCACCATTCCAGCCGGCGTCGCTCGGAACCAGGATCGGCTTCCATGCTGTTAAAGACATCGAAGTGATCTGTGTTTCTCGAATAAGCGTAACGCGGATCGACAAGGAGTTGCGGCGCCTGCTGCGAGCAACGGGCGCGCACGGCATGCTGCTTGCCGCGGTTCTCGTGAGGCCGAAGCATGGGCTTTCCTTGAAGATAGTGGTCGTTCGGCTTCATTGCAATCGTGGGTCGACCTCAGAAGAGGCGCGCGATCCGGTTGTGCTCACAACCAACGGCAAGGGCGCATCAGTCGTTCAGGATGCTGAATCGAAGCACAAGCTGTTCGACGTGGCCGATGAAGCCAAGTAAATCACGGCCGGTCGGTGCTCAGGACGAATGCGGCCCAGAAATATGGCGAAAGCCGGTCGGACTTTGGTTCGTCTTCGCGCTTCAAACCACTGCGGCCGAGGTCGCCGTGCAGCATTGAGAGCTGCGCTTCACGCAATGCCTGGGCTGGAGATTGGTTCTTGCGCCAGAGGTTTTCGTAGAAGCGGGCCATCAGCGCACGCGTTCGCTCGTCGTCGACTTTCCAGAGGCTGGCGATGACGGAGTGGGCTCCGGCGACCTGGAAGGCGCTGGAGGCCCAGCAGGCCTTCGCCGCCGGCGACCTGGCCCAGGCCGGTTTCGCAGGCGGAGAGCACGGCCAGCTCGACGCTCGAGAGATCGAGCTCGGCGACCTCGAGGGCGGTCAGGATGCCGTGGTCATAGCCGATGGGCGTGGGGCGGACGTTGGCGCCGGCGAGCGCGATGCCGGAAAGCACGCCGGGATGATAGCCGGCCACGCCGGCTCCGCCCAGTACGTCGATTCCCGGGCGTTTGGTGTGTGAATCGGGCGGGGCGAGCGCCGATCGAAGCGACGCGGGGGCGAAGTAACCGTGGGTTGCCAGATGCAGGTAGCGGGACTTGGGGGCGAGCTGGCGAATCGCTTCTTCCGTGGCCTTGTCTCCGCGCAGCACCTGGGGGCGAGGGGCATGGGGGAAATGCTCTTCAAATGAGTCGCGGATTTCGAGAATCTCGTCGCGCGTGGAGTCGAGTGGTCTGAACTCGAGCGGCGCGTCGGCGCGTGTGCCGACGGCCGCTGATCGCTGATCGCCGCGGTTGGTCGCTCCTCCCGCTTTGCCGCCGTAGTTGATGTCGCCGGCGAGTAGAAGGGCCGATTTGGACTGTGGGGTGATCGTGTGGTCCGTAACTTCCGAGTCGGCACTGCTCATCATTCGCGGGACGGGAATCACGGCGATCGATCGCTCCTCGATCAAGTAATGGCCGGCGTCTTTCCCCGGCAGGGCGGCCAGGGGAACCAGGCCGATCGGGCCGTCGGGGGAGATGAGCACGGAGGTGGCACCTTCCAGGTCGGGTTCCAGCGGCTCCCAGATGAGATGCCGCAAAGCGCGGGCTGGTTCGCTGCTGGACGGTGCGGGATTCGGGCTCATCAGCTGTGATCTCTCCGATCGACGCGTTTTGAATTCTCACTGACCGGAGGCGGTCAAGTCAAAGGAAATGGGTTTTCGTGATTCTGGGACACAGCGTCGAGCGGTCAGGCGCGCCCAACACGCGAGATCTTCGGTCCGAGTCAGGGGCTCCCACTTGCGAGAGGCGGGTCGATGGGCGGAGGGCTTGCGCCTGCTCGCGGCGCGTCGGTCGGATCAGCGGCTTGGCCGCGACATCGCTTGCGCCCCACCCCCCCTGGCCCTTGGCTGTTGAACAGTGGGCCTTGTTGATATATTTCGCTGTGAACGAATTGGCGCTTTTTGTTGCGCGACGGTTGCGTTACGGAGGCCACCGCGATGCACCCCCCCTGGCCCCCCCTTCTAAAGTGGGGGAAACTTTGCGCAACACACGCGGGGGAAATCATCGTTCGTTAGTTCGCGAGTTTTCAACGGCCCACCCTGGCCCACCCTTTCCAAGGGGGGGAAAGGGTGGGGCGTTTGCGCGGGGGGAAGGGTGGGCGCGGGGCTTGCGCTTGCTGCCGGCGGGGTCGGAGACCCGCTACCGACTTCAGAGCTTCATCCGAGCAGATCTTCAATCGCGTGCAGCATGCCCGACCATCCCTTTTCGGTCTGGGAAATGTATTCAATCCATTTTGCGTCCATCTCGTGGACGATGGTGGCGACGCAGCCGTTGGGTTCTGCATCGATGGTCAGAGTCACCACCGAGGGATCCGCCTCCGCGCTTTCGTCGATGATCCAGGTGAAGACGATTTTGCGCGGGCGGTCCAATTCCAGGTAGGTGCCCCAATGCCGGGCTTCGATTCCGTCGCGGAGATCGGAGAAGAAGAACTTGCCGCCGACCTGCGCGTCGATTTCAATTCTTTGAATATCACCGGCGAGCCCGAAGCCTTTCAATGCCGCGGTAATCCACAAGCGTACCTGGGCTGGATTCAGCCAGGCGTCATAGACTTGCTCGGGCGTTGCCTTGAAGCGATGGGTGACCTTTGCCTCGATTTTTGAACTCATTGACGTCGCTCCTTGGTCTGGTTTTCCGCGCTCAACATATCATCAATTGCAGCAAGGCTTGCTTGCCAGAAGGCTTGCTGATCGGCAACCCATTTCTGGACTCTCGCGAGCGGATCGGGGCGGAATCGCAGGATGTGCTCGCGGCCGACTCTTCGCCGCTCGACGAGCTTCGCACGTTCCAAGAGCTTGATGTGCTTGGATACGGAATTGAGCGAAATCTCGAAGGGGGCTGCCAGGTCGGTCACTCGCGCTTCGGCCCGCGCGAGTCGCCGCAGGATCTCGCGACGGGTTGGATCGGCGAGTGCGATCAGCGTGTGGTCGAGCGCCTGATCTCGCGGGGATCGTGTCATTATTGCTCACCCTTTTGGGTGAATTTAGCACGGGAGGGCGTGCGGGGCAAGAGGGTGCGGCGTGGGGCCGGGCCGTTCTTTTCACGCGATCGGAAATCTGGATCGGATGTGCGATGGTTCGTTGGCCGGCGGGAAATGGCTCAAGACGGCTTGCTGCGATTGACGCCGTGCGCGCCGCAGAGCGGCATGGTGGGCGTTTCGACGCGGAGCGTCGCAACGAGGGAAGGGCTGGAGTACGATGTCATTTCAGAAACCCGGGGGCGTGCATGGCGAGCATCCGGGCGGGGTTTTTGATCGCCTGGGATTGCACCCAGGATTTAGCCTGCTCGACCAGGGCTTCGCCCTCGTGGCCGCCCAAAGACGAGCCCAAGCGCCATCGCGCGGCGGCGGCGAAGGAGTGCACGGATACGGCGTCCAGGGCCGGGATGGCCTGGGCGAGGCGTTCGCGTGCATTGGGTTCGTCGCCTCGGCTGGAGGCGACGCCGGCCCGGGCGAGTTGCGCGAGGGCGACGGCGAAGGGCATCCTGGTGCGTTCCAGGCGGCGGGCGTCGGCCTCGGCGGCGTTCAAGAGGGCAAGCCTGCTGGGTAGTGATGCCTCGCGGGCGGCGGCGAGTGCGCTGCGGCAGCGATATGAGAGCATCCAGACGCGGATGATCTGGACGAACTGGGGCTCACGGGTCAACGGCCAAGCGCGGCTGAGGCGGTCCCAGGCCACAGTGCCGGCTCCGGCGTAGAGGTCGATGCAAGTTTCGCCCCACAGCGCGTGCAACTGCTGGGTGTTGAACTCGCGGGAAGGCCACTCGCTCACGAGCTCGCGCACGAGGTCCCGTGCCGCGGTGACGTCATCGGCCGCCAGGTGAACATTGGCCCCGATGAAGGCGCCATTCATGACGGCGGAGTACAGGTCGCCCCGCTCGCGGGCGTCCTTGAGCAACGGGACTGAGAGTCGCCCTGCCTCAACGAATTCCCCCATCATGACGAGTGCGCGGAGCAAGAAGAGCTCGGCCGTGCCACGCTCCCACGAGACACCCTGGCAGCGATCCTGAAAAGTCGCGATGGCTTTCTTGAACGAAGGACAGGCGCTCGAATTTCGTCCGGCACAAAATTCGCCCATGCCGCTGGTGAGATGCACGAGCCCCAGGACATAGGGATCATCCAGCCGCTGGGCCAGCGAGAGGGCCATAGCCCGGAACCGTGCGGCGCGTGGCCAACCGGACTGGCCCGGTATGGTAAGCGCGGCGACCTCCCAGGCCATGGCCCGGGCCAGCCGGTGGGGCTCGCCGGCTCGCAGGGCGAACAGGAGATTGCGCGCCTGGAAGGACGCTCCAGTGACGGGTTCGATCATGCTCAGACCGGCGGTGACGGCCCAGGTGACGTCAATGCGGTGCAGGTCGCGCTGGGGAATCTGGGCGGCGTCGCGCTCGTGGTACCTGAGACCTTGGCCCCAGAGCCGGAAGCGGTACCACTGCCACCAGAGAATCGCGTGCCACGAGGTCCGGGGCATCGACATGCCGACGGAGCCGACGACCCCCTCCAGCACTGAGCGGCCTTCGGCGGTATGGCCGCTGGCGCAGTATTGATAAGCGGCACGGCGCCGCAAATCCATCTCGCGAGCCTGGTCAGTGCCGTCCGCTGCCCTGAGATAGGCCGCGGCCGACTCGGGCCCGCGGCCGGCGTTTGCCAGCGCGTTCGCCGCGCCGTGCGTGCAAGGCGGCGGCTTCGGCGGCTGTCCAAAGCCCCAGGTCCAGGGCCAGGCGGTAAAGGCGGGCAGCGTGGTCGAAGGCCAAGGTTCCGGCCGCCTGATCACCGCCCTTGGCATAATAACGGGCGGCCCGGACCGGGTCTTCGGCGCCCTGGAAATGGATGGCGAGCGTCTCGGGATCAGCCTCTCCGCGTGTTTCCAGCACGTGCGCCAGCTTGCCGTGGTGTTCCTTGAGCGCGGCGGGCAAAAGACGGCCCGTGACGGTCTCGCGGATCCGGTCGTGGAATGGTTCGATCAGGTCGTGGCCGGCGGAGCGGGTGCTTCTGATCAGGCGGCTCGAACGGAGGGTCGTCCAGGCGGTGCGCACCGCGTGCGATCCATCGGCGGGCAGGCCGGCTGCCTCACCGGCCTGGGCCAGCGGCAACGGCTTGCCGGCGACGGCCACGACCTCCAGCAGACGACACGCGGGGGCCGGCAGTCGCTGCACGCGATCCCAAAGCACTTCATCGAGCCGAAGGGAATGAACCGCGGGCAGTTCCGAAGGCGACGATACCGGCACCTGGGCGTGCTGGAGCAATTCGTGGACGAAATACGGGTTCCCGAGTGACTCGCGGGCGATGGCCCGGGCGCGCGCCTCCCTGGCCGGTTCCTCGGCGGCGGTCGTGCACTCGGACGTCAACTGGCTCATGGCCAGCTCGTGCGCTTCGGACTCGGTCAACGGGGCGACGACGAACTCGCGTCGCTCGAGGGCCGCGGCGGAGCCGTGTCCGACATGCCGGAAGGCTTGCAAGAACGGGCTAGATTTCGCCAGTTCGGTCCGATATGCGCCGAGCAAGAGCAGCGTGGGTGGGTCTGGGGGTTCGAGCAGGTCTGCCAGGACGGCCGCGCTGTCGAGATCTCCCCATTGCAAGTCATCGATGAACAGGACGAGCGGCACGCGAGAGAGCCGAGTCAATAACTCACGCAGGCCGACGATCGCACGGCGGCGCAGCTCACGCTCGTCGGCGGCATCGGCTCGGACGGGCAACCGCGCCACTGCCTCCACGCGCTGGAAGACCGGGAAGAGCCGCGCGAGCGAAACCGTGTCTTGCGGCAGGAAGCTCTTGACCAGCGCATCGGGTAACTGTGTCAGGTACTCGCACAAGCGGTCCATCAGGCTATCGAGGGCCTTGAATGGAACCGATTCGGACTCGTAGCATCGGCCGGTGAGTATCACGGCCGGCTCATGGTCGCGCAGGCCGTCGAAGAACCGTTCGATCAGCGTCGTCTTGCCCATCCCCGAGGGACCGTGAACCAGGGCGATCACGGTCTGGCCGCCGCGCATCGCGTGATAAGCATCGCCAAGAGCTTGCAGATGCGAGGCACGCCCGACGAGGTGGCCGCGCGGCGAACTCGCGGCAGACCACCCGAGGGGCCGCTCGGCGTGCGCTGCGGTGGGGCGTGATGAGTGCGGCAATGTGGAATGCAACCGGCGCAGAACTTCGCGTCCGTCTGGCCGTGACGAGGGATCGCGATCAAGCAGGTCGCCGCATAGCCGATCCAGATCCTCGGGGACCCCGTCGGCCAGTGACGACGGCGGTGGCGGATCGCACCGCTGCTTTTCGCGGAGAATCTGGAGGGTACCGCCCTCGAACGGGAGACGCCCGGTCAAGAGCCGGTACAGGATGGCGCCCACGCTGTACCAATCGCTGGCGGGGGAGAGCGGCGAGGCTGCCGCTTGTTCGGGCGCCGCGTAAGCCGGGGTGCCCTGGAAGGCGCCGCTGGCATCATGATGTCGACCATGGCGGTCGAGCTCGGCGGCCAGGCCGAAATCGAGGATGACCACGCGCCCCTCTTGCGTCACCATCACATTGGAGGGTTTCAAGTCGCGGTGCAGCCTGCCGGCGGCGTGCAGTGCGGTGAGTCCGGAGGCCAACTGGCGAAGGGCGTCGCGGAGGCGATCGAGCTGCGCTGGGGATAACGCGGACGCACGCCCCGAATCGTGCGAACAGTCCCCCTCTACAAGCGATGGTTGTGGCGATGGCGGTGGCGCCGGCGTGCGGGCGCCGGCGGTCTCATCCGCGGGGATGCATGGTGTTTGATGCACGTAGCTGGAGAGGTCGGTCCCGTCGATGAACTCCATTGTGAAGTAAAGGGCTGGCCCATCCGCCTTCAGCTCGTGCAGGGTCACCAGGTTGGGGTGGACGACATCGGCGAGGGCTCGGAATTCTTGTTTGAAGCGGTACAACGAGGAAGGCGTGGCGGAGAGGACGCACTTGAGCGCCACGACTTCACCGGGCTCTAGACGGCTTTGGGCCTTAAAGACGACGCCCATGCCGCCGCGGCCGATTTCGGCGAGGATCTCGTAGTCTTCGGGATCCGGGAGCGTGGCAGCGTCGGTTGGGTTGGGGTCGAGGGAGGGATGGCTCGGCAGGACGGTGTTGGGAATCGTAGACCCGACCAGAGCAGCCGTTGCTGGCGGGTCGATCGGGGGCGTCCTGGCGGGCGGGCGGGCTGGAGCAGTCGATTTCGGAGTGGGACCGGGGTCGAGGGAGCGGCCGGCGGTCGACTCGAAACGGTCACGTTCCACCATGTTCGGGTTGCCCTCCTGATCATGAAGAGTCTAGCAGATTGTGCCGCCCTTACAGGGCTTGAAAATGGTTTGGATTTCGGAATCCAGGGCGATGCCCTGGGCTGATTTGTTGTGCCCTTTCAGGGCAAGAACCAAACCGCGCACCACCAAAACGCGCCCGCCAGGAGTTTGAACGTAGATTTGGGTTGGCGGTCATCAGTGCTCCTCGCTGACGCTTCGAGTCACCGTATGGGCCGTGGGTGCTCCTCGCTGACGCTTCGAGTTAGTAACGCCGGGCTGAGGCAGTCTTCGAACTGGAATTTCCGTCAGTGGTACGATTTTGCCTGTGTGTGTGCTATTGCCAGCGGCAAGAGCGCGGACAAGAGGCAGGAGTACGCCGACCGGGCGATGGAACTGCTGCGAACGGCTGTGAAGGGCGGGTGGAATGACGCCGCACGCATGGGCAAGGACGCGGATCTTGATCCTATTCGGGGGCGGGAGGATTTCAAGAAGAGGCGTGGCGAACGACTGAGCACGGCCGCTCGTCGTGGGCTTTGTTTTTTCATGTGACCATGTGAAATAATATGAATGCGTCAGGCTAAAGCCTGACCTAATTGATGAAATAATAGGAATGCGTCAGGCTAAAGCCTGACCTACTTGGGGGGCACGAAGGCGCGGGACCAGGCGGCATCCTTGGGGGAGAGGCGGGGTTCGGGGCGGGTGGCGTAGATGAAATCGGCGTAGCCGGCTGCGTCGTAGACGTGATCGAGGACCTCCTGGAGGTCGATTCGCGCGTCGGGGTCGCCGGGACGCAACGGGATCGGGATGATGGGCAAGCGCTGGCGCAAGGTAATCGGCCAAAAACCGGCCCAGGGGCGGGCCTCGGCGCGGCTCACCAGCACGGAGTAATCGCATTCGGGGCGATTCTCCAGCGGCATCGGGCGGCCGCCGCGAAGCAGGTCGATTTCCACGAAGTGCGCGGGGCTCTGGAGCAATTCCTCGCGCTTCGCCACGAACTGTTCCCGGTCCGCGCCTGCACGCTTGTTCGACGGGCTCAGCAACTCGAGGACCGTGATCAACTCTCGACCGAGGCGATCCCTGATTTCCAGGAAGGGGACGCGGCGCACTTCTTGACCGGGGAGATGGACCTGTGTGGGTGCGTCAAGAACTGCGACGCTCGCGCTACCTTCCTTGCGTCGCGACTTTTTGGCCGCGGCGAGCGAAACGTCAGACTGGCCCACGAACTTGCGCGGCTCGGCGGGAACTTCCTGAACATACATATGTTCGTCGAGCATAACGATGTATTTGGGCCGGACCTGAGCTACCAGCCGTGCGCGAATCGCGGGCAGAAACTCGAGGTGGAAGTCGTGCCAGAACGCATCCTGCTCGATGAAGGGGTTCATTCCGGGGAATGGTGATGGCATCGAGATGATTCCACACGGGCCGAACTATCGGGCTCGGAAGCGCGGACTATCAGAGTCTAGCGTAGCACGATTCCGGCTGGGACCCCACAAGAGCCTCATGGCTGGCTCCAGCGCGATCGAACGCGAACACGCCGCAAAGCGCAACGCGGTGCGTTTCCGACGCGGGAGCTTCGGAACGAGGGAAATCAGATGGTGGTGGGTGGTGAGTCGGGCGAAAGGCGACGATCTGCGGAACGAGCGGAATCAGATGGTGGCGGGTGGTGGGTCGGGCGAAAGGCGACGAGCGTCGCAGCGAGGGGAATGACAGCGCTTTTTTGCCGCGTGAAAGGCGACGATCGGGTTGACACTGCCGATTGCGCCAGTTCCAACGGCTGCGGCCTCCGCGGAATCCAAGATGGCTTTAGCAGACGGGGACTTCTGGACGACATTTTTAATAAGGCTGGACGCGGAGGCTTGCTAAAGCCTGATGGGCCCACGCCTTACTGAGGTTTTCCGAACAAGACGTTTAGTTACAAAAGATACCACGTTAAATAAGGAGAGAACATCATGGTGAGCGAAGCCCAGATTGCGGCCAACCGCCGAAACGCCACGAAAAGCTGTGGTCCAAAAACGGAAGGTGGCAAGCAAATCGCAAGATTGAATGCATTGAGTCACGGCTTAACTGCGCGGATCGCGATGCTGCCGGAGGAGGATGTTGCGGAGTATGAGGCGCGGCGGGAGGATTTTTTTGAGATGTACAAGCCGCGGAATGGCGTCGAGGTGGCTCAGGTCGAGCGAACTGCTTATTTGTGGTGGCAGCTCTTGCGGGTGGGGCGTGCGCAATCGGCCCAGCTCTGCGCTCATGCACACACTGCCGAAAGTGAAACAAAAGCGCGTGAGGCGAGAGAGTTCAACGAGTTAACGCACCAACTTCTGATGCCGGGCCGGGAGGCTCGCTGGGGCGGTTCGAAGATTACCAGTAGTTCCAATACGGCCGGTGAGGGTCAGGGAGCACACGGATTGCGCGAACCGGGGTTTCAGCACCCTACTTTCATCGTAATCCGAATGGAGTTTCAGCGGGACGGGTGCCGTTGGCTAAACGGGCAATGGAGTGAGCTGTCGGTGCCTCTGGACGAGGGCCGAGCCTGGCAGGCGGTCGAGTGTTTCAAGGCGGCCAGGCTGCTCGGGATGCAGCCCGAAAGTGTGATCGAAATCGGTGACCTCGCCGAATTTCTGCGGCTGTGCGTGGCACTCGCCGGCGGACAAATCGAGCTCGCGAAGGAAACGTGGGCTCTCCTTGCTCCGCCTGACGCGGAGGACGGATGGGAACTGCTGCGCGTGCAACTGGAACTCGAAGGGTTCAAGCCGGATGCCGAGAGTGCGAGGCAAGAGCTTCGCTCGATCGTGCGGAAGCAGGTTGAGCGCCTGGCGCCGAGACTCGAGCGACATGAAGAGGTTGCCGAGATCCTGGAGATTCTGGGGCCTGATCTGCACACTTTTGACTCCAGCCCGCGGGGCGAGAAGATACGGCGATACGAGCGCGACACTCAACGGACCATCGACCGGCTGCAGCGCGAGCTGAGGAACCGGGTGGGCCGTAGTGCCGAGCAGTTTGGCCCGGCGTACGGCGCGTACCGCGGAATGAACCCGGGCTTGCTGAAACGCACGCTTGCTTCGACGATGGCGATTGATTCGCTCGCGGCATCGAGGGAGAAGGAAATCGCTTGCCGACGAAACGAAGCCAATGGCGGGGTTCGGGGCGGCGTTGAATCCGTGCCCGTCCTGACTGGCGACGATGGCGGGCGGGAATCCCTTCGCGGAGCGAAGGGCGACAATGAGGGCGGGAGCGATTCCTCACGGAGCCATGAGGACTTCGCGCCACGACGAAACGAAGCCAACGGCCATGGCAGCGGGGTAGCCACGATCGTTACCGAGGAGATTGCGTCCCGACGAAACGAAGCCAACGGGCATGGCAGCGGGGTTGCCACGATCGTCACGGAGGAGATTGCGGCGCGACGAAACGAAGCCAACGGCCATGGTAGCGGGGTTGTGACGGTCGTAACGGACGAGGTCATGCCACGACGAAACGAAGCCAACGGGCTTGGCGCCCGAACTGACCTCGCTGGTGATGCGCAGACTGAAGTCATTGAGAAGCGTCAAGTGGGCTCGGCGACTGTTACCCGATTCAGCCTTGCGGCAGGCGTGAAGGGAAACAGGGGCGCTTTCGCCGTGAGCGTCGGGCGCGGCAGCGAGAGATACGGAATCGAAACCGATAAGGGGATGAGGCCCGGAAGTCAACAGCAGGCGCGCCGCAGAGCGGCACTCGGACCGTTCCGACGCAGAGCGTCGCAACGAGGCGGGAGTAGGTCGGGAACGACTGGCGCATATTGACGTCAAGCGCGCCGCAGAGCGGCAGTCGGACCGTTCCGACGCGGGAGCGTCGGAACGAGGAACAGGAGTGCCTCTGCGCGGGCCGAAGGGCGACTCGCGGACGAGGCACTTGCCGAAACAGTCGGGGCCGCGGTATGATTGTGAACACTGAGTTGCCGCGCTGGTAGTGCGCTTGCGGTTTGCTCACGCGATTACGTGGTCGGCGTGGGAAAGCCATTGCATATCGGCGACTACCGGGATTATATTAGACGGTTTCACGGTGCGGACTGCTGGCGTAGCTCAACCGGTAGAGCATCGGTTTTGTAAACCGAGGGTTGTGAGTTCGAGTCCCACCGCCAGCTTTGCCGGATCAAAAGATTTTCAGCGTGTTTAGCATGTTGTCGGTTTCACTGGGTTGTGCTGGGGAAACCGGAGATTTCGGGTGGATACCCAAGCGGCCAAAGGGGCCAGACTGTAAATCTGGTGGCAATGCCTTCGCAGGTTCGAATCCTGCTCCACCCATGTCGCATCCGAGTGGGTAGAGCTGGATTCGACAAGGGCGGCTCGATGGGACGTAACCGCGGGTGTAACTCAATGGTAGAGTACCTGCCTTCCAAGCAGGCAACGTGGGTTCGATTCCCATCACCCGCTCTGGACCGGGGTGTGTGGAAGAATGTGTCACGGTAACGATCAACGTAGAGGCACCGAATCAAGGTAAAGGCAGCGAACGCGGAAGCGACAGGACGGGTCAGACCAGATGGTGATGAGGGTTCCTTGAGGAAAATGCTGCCTTGGCTCAGTTGGTAGAGCGCGTCCTTGGTAAGGACGAGGTCCTGGGTTCAAATCCCAGAGGCAGCTCTGGTGTTTTTCAGCCTGGGCCAGTTTGGTCCGCGGGGACTGGGTTTCGTCGAATACAATCGTAACATCGCGCTTGTCTTGGGCCGGCATGGCAAGTGCGGCAGGTTTCGCCGGATGATGGGCCTCCAAGAAAGCCTGATGCTTCTATTTCCAGGAGACGACGGGAGAAACGATGGCCAAGGAAACTTTCACCAGAACGAAGCCGCACGTCAACGTGGGCACGATCGGGCACATCGATCACGGCAAGACCACTCTCACGGCCGCGATCCTGGCGGTCCTGGCCGAGCGCGGTAAGGCCAAGACCAAATCGTACCAGGACATCGCCAAGGGCGGCACGGTGCGTGATTCGACCAAGACGGTCACGATCGCGGTATCGCACGTCGAGTACGAGAGCGAGAAGCGGCACTATGCCCACATCGACTGCCCGGGGCACGCGGACTACATCAAGAACATGATCACGGGTGCGGCCCAGATGGACGGGGCGATCCTGGTCGTTTCGGCGGCCGACGGCCCGATGCCGCAGACACGCGAGCACATCCTGCTGGCGCGTCAGGTCGGTGTGCCGGCCCTGGTGGTGTTCCTGAACAAGATCGACCTGGTTGACGACGAGGAGCTCCTGGAGCTGGTCGAGATGGAGCTGCGCGAGCTGCTCACGCACTACAAGTTCCCGGGAGACGAGATCCCTATCGTCCGCGGCAGCAGCCGGCCGGCGCTTCGAGAACCCCAAGGACGAGAAGGCCGCGAAGCCGATCCTGGACCTGGTCAAGGCGATGGACGAGTACATCCCCGAGCCGGTGCGCGAGGTCGACAAGCCGTTCTTGATGCCGATTGAAGACGTCTTCTCGATCAAGGGCCGCGGCACCGTGGGTACGGGCCGGATCGAGCGCGGCAAGTGCAAGGTGGGCGACGCGGTCGAGATCGTCGGGTTCGGTGTGAAGAAGTCATCCACGATCACCGGCGTCGAAGCGTTTCAGAAGACGATGGACGAGGGAATGGCCGGCGACAACGTCGGGGTGCTCTTGCGAGGCGTTGAGAAGACGGACCTCGAGCGCGGTCAGGTCGTCTGCAAGCCCAACTCGATCACGCCGCACACGAAGTTCGAGGCCGAGGTGTACGTTCTCAGCAAGGATGAAGGAGGAAGGCACACGCCGTTCTTCAAGGGGTACTGCCCACAGTTCTATTTCCGTACCACGGACGTGACCGGCTCGATCTTGAACCTCCTGTCTGAAAACAACACGGAGGCCGAGATGTGCATGCCGGGCGACAACATCAAGATGACCGTCGAGCTCAAGACGCCGATCGCGATGGAGGAAAGCCTGCGATTCGCCATCCGCGAGGGGGGCAAGACGGTCGGAGCGGGGGTTGTGGCCAAGATACTTGAATGACCTGGCCGCTTCGCTTCCCGGCGTTTTATTGATCGGCATACCATACCAATCGAAGAGATGGCGACTCGGTCCCCGAAAGGTGGTCGAGTCGCCGAGCTATCTACGGTCCATCGAAATCTCAGTGGGAGTAAGGCGAGTCTTCCGCTCGTCGAGTTTCTATTTGCAGGGCTGAGAGCGGGCGAGGGGAATTGGGGCAGGAGAACGCAGATGCGGGAATATGTCTGGCTCGAATGCAGCTCGTGCGGCGAACGAAATTACCGTGTGCAGAAGGAAACGCGCGGCGCGAACCGGCTCGAGCTGAAGAAATACTGCAACCGGGAACGGAAGCACACGCCACACAAGGAGTCACGTAAGAAATAGGCACCGGGCGCGGCTGCGGTGGGTGCTATTCACCCCCCCTGCCCTCCCTTTGTCGGGGCGGGTTCGGATCAAGATTAGGATTAAGATTAGGATTACGATTGGGCGCCTACCCGCCCTGGCGCCGCCTTTCCAAGGAAAGGAAGGGTGTCGTGAAGAGAGGGGATTTCGTGAGCGGTCGCCTGGGCCGCACCCCCCCCTGGCCGCCCCTTTCCAAGGGGGGGAAAAGGTGCGGGGTTTGCAACGGGGTCAGCGGTTTGCTGCGAGTTTCGAGGGGGGTGTTGTCCGATCCAATGGGAATTGAAGGGCTGAAAGTGGATTTGATGTCGAGAAGATCTACGAGCGTAGCTCAACTGGGAGAGCACCGGTCTCCAAAACCGGCGGTTGGGGGTTCGATTCCCTCCGCTCGTGCTGTCGCGAGGCGGCCTGGCGGGGGCAAGGGGATGTGGCGGGATTGGCGCGGTTGATGAGATGAATCGATCGACCGAGAGGTCATGCCGGACCCACGGGGAATGGCTGGTGACGGGACGTGCAGTGGGGTTGTCTGATCTGGTCTGGTTTCGTTCCCGAACGACTGAGAATCACCTGTTATGGGTAAAGTAAAAGAGGGAATCTCGGTGTCGACGCCATCGAAGGCGGGCAAGGGGAAGCCGGGGGGCTCATCCAGGGGCCTCTTTGCCGCTTTCCTGACCAACTTGATTCGCGCCGACATGTTCAAGCCGATGCAAGGTTGGTACGCGCGGCTGTGGACCGCGATCGGGCTGGGAGTGGTTGTTGCGGCGGGAGCGTACAAGATTTACGAGGCGAGTCTCGAGTACAAGGTGGAATGGCGGTTCGGGATACCGGCGCTCTTCGCGGCCATACTGGGATGGATCGTCTTTCGGATCGTGCATTTTCCGCCGTTTGCGGAGTTCTTGATCGCGACGGAAGCGGAGATGAACAAGGTCTCGTGGACCAGCAAGGACGACCTGATCCGCGCGACTTCCGTGGTGCTGACGACCGTTGTCCTGATGGCGGTCTTTCTGTTCCTGGTTGACACGCTCTGGACGTTCATACTGAAACTGCTCGGAGTACTCACGTTCTCCGGCGGGGGAGCCCTCGGCCAGGGCTGAGCGGATGAATTGGGGCCGGGCGTGTCTGTTTGCAGCCCCGCGGCAAGTGAAGCGGGGTAGAGCGAAGACGAGAAGCTGATTTCGTGTGGGTTGGTTAGTGCGGAGTGGATTTGAAGCGCCACGCAAGCGATTGAGAGTCTTGAGATTTCACAATGATCGAATCGACCGAAGAGCGGGATGAACCGACCGAAGCCGAGGAATCGGGGGCGCGGGCGGAGCGCGCCGCGGCGGCGGTCGAGGTCGACGAGCAGACGCCCGACGGCGGCCATGGAGATGCCACCGCCAAGGGGCGGCGGCCGCGGGGTGAAGAACCTGCACCTGCGCCGGCGCCGGCGGCAGTCGCGGAGAGCGCCGCCGTTTCGACCCAGAAGTCCGGCTCGACGGCCGACGACGACGAGGAGCCCCCGCCGGAGCTGGTCTGGTATGTGCTCAAGGTTCAAAGCTCGCGTGAAGACACGATTCGGGACGCACTGCAGCGCCGGGTGAAGATCCAGGGACTGGAACGATACTTCGGCCAGATCGTGGTGCCCACCGAGAAAATCACGGAGATCCGCAACAACAAGAAGCGGATCGTCGAGCGCAAGACCTATCCCGGCTACATCATGGTTCAGATGGAGCTCAACGAGAAGACATGGTTCACGGTGCGGGAGACACCCGGAGTTGGCGACTTCGTGGGCGCGCACGGGACTCCGACGAAGATGACGGAGACCGAAGTGAACCAGATGCTGAACCAGGAAGAGGAGAAGACGACTGCCGAGACGCCCAAGGTGCGGATCGACGTCGAGCGCGGCGATCGAGTCAAGATCAAGGACGGTCCGTTCGAGAACTTTGAGGGGACCGTCGAGGAGGTCATCGAGGGCCGGGGTCTGGTCAAGGTGATGCTGATCATCTTCAACCGGCCGACGCCGGTCGATCTGGAATACTGGCAGCTCGAGCGGATTTGAGCGACGGGATGAGGGATGAAGGATGAGGGATGAACGGGTTGGGCGCTTGTAACGGCGGAAGATGACTGAATCCACAACTTAACATTAGAAGATGTGTGAGAATCGACGATGGCGAAGGTGATGACGGCGAAAGTGAAGCTTCAGTGCCCGGGCGGACAGGCCACGCCGGCCCCGCCGGTCGGACCGGCGCTGGGCCAGCACGGGGTGAATATCGGCCAGTTCGTGATGCAGTTCAACGAACGAACCAAGGAGATGAAGGGGACGACGATCCCGGTCGAGATCACGATCTACTCGGACCGCAGTTTCGAGTTCATCACCAAGAGCCCGCCGGCGGCCGTGCTGCTCAAGCAGGCTGCGGGGATCGCCGCCGGCTCGGCCGAGCCCAACAAGACCAAAGTGGGGGCCGTCACGCCCGACCAGGTGAAGAAGATCGCCGAGACCAAGTTTGCTGATCTGAACGCCCGCGACATCGAGCATGCGTGCCGGATCATTGCGGGAACGGCGCGGAGCATGGGGGTGGAGATCAAGGGGTAACGTAAAGCCCGGCGCGACCGCCCGCCGGGGACCTGAGCGAAACCAACGGCGGCAGCTCGAGAGAGCGAAAGGACAAGAGACTTTGACGCAGCATTCCAAACGATTTCGAGCGCTCGGCGAGAAGGTGAAGAATCCGGCCCCGATCGCTCTGCCCGAGGCGGTGCGGATTCTGAAGAGCTTCGGGACGACGAAGTTCAACCAGACCGTCGAGGTAGCGACTCATCTGGGGATCGACCCCAAACAGACCGACCAGAACGTGCGCGGCTCGGTGGCGCTGCCGCACGGGCTGGGGAAAAGCAAGCGGGTGGCGGTTTTCGCCCAGGGCGATAACGCCGAGAAGGCCCGGGCGGCCGGCGCCGACATTGTCGGCGGCGACGATCTGGCGCAACAAATCAAGGGCGGAACGATGGACTTCGACGTGGCGCTGGCCACGCCGGACATGATGGGGGTGGTAGGCCCCTTGGGGCGGGTGCTGGGTCCGCGGGGGCTGATGCCATCGCCGCGGTCGGGCACTGTCACGACCGACATCGCCTCCGCGGTCCGTGAATTCAAAGCGGGCAAGATCGAATTTCGCAACGACAAGGGGGGCAACGTCGCCGTGCCGGTGGGCAAGCTGGCGTTCAGTGAAGAGCAGTTGGTCGATAACATCAACGCGTTTCTCAACTACCTGCGCTCGCTCAAACCCGCCACGGCCAAGGGAACATATATCCGCTCGATCACCATCTCGGCGACGATGAGCCCGGGCATCCGGATCACGGGCTAGGAGATGCAGGGTCGGGATGGACGTGATTGCGACGGCACGGCTCGAGCGAGGCGAGCTTGCATCAGAGGAAACAACGTAGACGCGGGGACTTGAAGCGAAGCCATGAGCAAGTACGTCAAAGAACTGATGATGGATCAGCTCAAATCGGACCTGGGCGGGAACCGATCGCTGCTGATTGTCGACCTGAAAGACCTGGACGCCATCGCCGAGCACGGTTTCCGCCGCGACCTGCGCAAGAAGTCGATCCGGCTGAGGGTGCTCAAGAACTCGCTGGCCCGGCGCGTGTTCTCGGACATGGGGATGGACGGCCTTTCGAAATATCTGGAAGGGCAATCCGCCGTGGTCTGGGGGGGCGAGGGTCCATCAGAGCTGGCCAAGGAGATCACCACCCAGTTCAAGGCTCTCAAGAAGCCGCTGATCAAGGGGGGGGCGGTCGACGGGGTGATTGTCGGTCCCGAGCAGGTTGAGGACATCACCAAGCTGCCGAGCCGCGAGGTTCTGATCGGCCAGGTGCTATCGCTCGTGCTGGGACCGGCGCAGCAGGTACTTTCGATGCTCACCTCGCCGGCCTCGACGGTGATCGGCCAGCTCGAAGCCCTGGCGAAGCGGGCGGCGGAGGCGGAACCGCCGGCGCAGGAGCCCGAAGCACCGGCGCAGGAGCCTGAACCGGCGGCCGGAACGACGTGAGCCCGCCGGAGCTTCACTCGGAAGTTATTGACATTTCATGTGATATGTCGTGATGATAACCGGTCGGAACGGACGGCCCGCCTGATTCCAGCCGGTTGACTTTGAACAGTCGTTTTGAACCTGGGCCTTGCAGAGACTCTCACTGTTTACGATTACGTTCCACGAGGAAAGGACCGTTCGACCGATGTCAACCGCGGAAGCAACCACGTTCGCCGACAACATCAAGAGCCTGGGCGATTCACTGGTCAACATGAAGGTGCTCGAGGTGCTTCAGCTCACGAAGTACCTGAAAGAGACGTACAACCTCGAGGCGGCTGCGGTCGCTGTGGCGGCGCCGGCCGGCGGAGGGGGTGGTGCGCCCGCAGGCGAAGCACCGCCGGCAGTCAAGACCGAGTTTGACGTGTCGCTGGAAGCGATCGGGCCCAACAAGATCCAGGTCATCAAGGTGGTGCGCGCGGCCACGCAGCTCGGCCTCAAGGAGGCCAAGGACCTGGTCGAAGCCGCTCCCAAGGATGTCAAGACCGGCCTTTCCAAGGAGGATGCTGAAAAACTGAAGAAAGAGCTCGAAGACACCGGCGCAACCGTGAAGATCAAGTGATCCGCGGGGTAGAACCTGCGTGCCGTTTTTCGACGATCTTGATGCCGTCTAGCGCGCGAGCTCTGGCATCGAGAGCGGGTGGCGCGCGCAGCGCAGTCATACCGGGTGAGAGTGTCAGCTCGAACGGCCTCTTCTACTTCTTTGCCTTCTGGAGCGCGAGCCCATGTCCATCACGACTGCCGTGCGGAGAATCCTGCCTGCCAAGAAGCGGAACTTCGGCCGGATTTCTGATGAGTTTCCGGTGCCGGACTTGACTCAGATCCAGACGAGGAGCTACGAACGGTTCCTTCAGGCCGACCCGCCCGACAACAAGCGAGAGGAGTCGGGGCTGGAGGGGGTTTTTCGCGAGATCTTCCCGATCGAGAGTTATGACAAGACGCTCAAGCTCGAATTTCTGCGGTACGATCTGGGGAAGCCGAGGTACGACCCGGACGAGTGCCGGCAGCTTCGGTTGACGTTCGGCCGCCCGCTGCACGTCTGGCTGCGGCTGAACAAGGGTGAGACGACGCTGGAGGAATCGGTCTACCTGGGCGACATGCCGATCATGATCGGCGGCGGCGAGTTCATCATCAACGGGGCGGAGCGGGTGGTCGTGAGCCAGCTTCACCGGTCGCCGGGCGTCGACTTCGTGGTCGAGATCGAGTCGAGCGACAAGAAGCTTCACGCCTGCCGGATCATTCCGGAGCGGGGAAGCTGGATCGAGCTGCAGGTTACGAAGAAAGACACGCTGGGGGTGCGCATCGACCAGTCGGGCAAGTTTTCGTCGATGACGCTATTGCGTGCGATGAGCCCGAAGTACTCGAGCGATGAGTCGATCCTGCAGGCCTTTTATGAGGCCGACACGATCGACACGGCCGATCCCAAGGCCGCGGCCAAGCTGGAGGGGCGGATTGCCTGCGGAGACGTGGTCGACCCGACGACGGGCGAGGTGCTCATCGACTCGGGCGCCGCGATCACCGCGGCTGTGGCGAAAATCCTTGCCGACGCGGGAAACCTGGGGAAGATCTTGACGCTGAAGGAAAACCGCGACCCGCTGATCCTTCAGTCGCTTCAGGAAGACCCGACCACCGATCACGAAAGTGCCTTGCTCAAGATCTACCAGCGGCTGCGGCCGGGGAACCCGCCTCAGCTCGAGAAGGCGCGCGAGCTGTTTCACGAGAAGTTCTTCGACACCAATCGTTACCGGCTGGGCAAGGTCGGCCGGTTTCGCATCAACCGCAAGTTCGATCAGACGGTTCCCGAAGACCGGATGACGCTTGATCCGGAGGACTACGTCAACGCGATTCGCTACATCCTCAACCTGCGGCGCAACAAGGGGCACATCGACGACATCGATCACCTGGGCAACCGCCGGCTGCGGACGATCGACGAGCTGGCTTCGGACGAGCTGCGCAAGGGGTTCCTGAAGCTGAGGCGGACGGTCCAGGAGCGAATGAGCTTAAAGGACGCGGAGGACATGACTCCGCGGTCGCTGATCAACCCCAAGAGCATCAGCGCGGCGATCGAGTATTTCTTCGGACGGGGCGAGCTGTCGCAGGTGGTCGACCAGACGAACCCGCTGGCGCAGCTCACGCACGAGCGGCGGCTTTCGGCGTTAGGGCCCGGGGGGCTGAACCGCAAACGGGCGGGGTTCGAGGTGCGCGACGTGCACATCTCGCACTACGGCCGCATCTGCCCGATCGAGACTCCGGAAGGGACGAACATCGGTCTGATCAGCTCGCTGGGCATCTACGGCGGCGTGGATGAATACGGTTTTCTGATCACGCCGTATCGCAAGATCAATCACGGGAAGGTGACCGATAAGGTCAAGTGGATGCGAGCCGACGAGGAGAGCGAAGCGTATCTGGCGCCGGCGGACACACCGGTCGACGAACACGGAAAGCTCAAGGTCTCGAGCCTGACTGCGCGGTATCAGACCGACTTCGTGAGCGTGACGGTCGATCAGATCGAGTACATGGACATTTCGCCCAAGCAGATGGTGGGGGTCTCGGCGGGGCTGATTCCGTTCCTCGAGCACGACGACGCCAACCGCGGCTCATGGGTTCGAACATGCAGCGGCAGGCGGTGCCGCTCCTGGTCTCGGAGCCGCCGATTGTGGCCACGGGGCTCGAGCGGGCGGTCGCGATCAACTCGGGCATGATCGTCAAGGCCGCTCAGGACGGCACGATCACCTATGTGGACTCGACCAAGATCATCATCGACCAGAACCACATTTACAAACTGCGGAAGTATGTGGGACTCAACGAGCGAACCTGCTTGAACCAGAAACCGGTGATTCAGGTCGGGCAGAAAGTGAAGCAGGGCGAGATCCTGGCCGACGGTGCGTCGACGTACAAGGGGGAGCTCGCGCTGGGCCGGAATGTGCTGGTGGCGTTCATGGCCTGGGACGGCTACAACTTCGAGGATGCGATCATCATCAGCGAGAAGCTGGTGCGCGACGACGTCTACACGTCGATCCACATCGAAGAGTTCGAGATCGAGATCCGCGAGACCAAGCTGGGGCGCGAGGAGTTCACTCGCGACATCCCGAATGTCTCCGAGAAAGCGCTGCGCAATCTGGACGATAACGGCGTGGTGCAGATCGGCACCTACGTCAAGCCGGGCGACGTGCTGGTGGGCAAGGTGGCGCCGAAGAGCAAGAGCGAGCTGACGCCCGAAGAGAAGCTGCTGCACGCGATCTTCGGCCGGGCCGGCGAGGACGTGAAGAACGATTCGCTGGAAGTGCCGTCCGGGGTCGAGGGGATCGTGATCAACACCCAGCGGTTCAGCCGCCGGATGAGCCTGAGCGAAGAAGAGCGCAAGTCGTTCGAGAAAGAGCTCAAGGACACGGAAGCGGCCGAGAACGTGCGGATCGCCGACGAATACAAGCAGATGATCAAGGCGCTCGAGGAGCTCCTGGACGGGCCGGTTCCCGACCCGTCGACCGGCAAGCCGCTGGGCCGGGCCAAGGACCCCAAGGACCTGATTGAAGAGGCCGATCGGTTCAAGCTCGAGGCACTGGACCTGCGCAGCCCGACCGCACTGGCGAAGGCGCGCGAGGTCGTGCGGAAGCACGCGCCCTTGATCGAGGCGCTCAAGGACGAGAAGGAGCGACGGATCAACAGCCTGAAGCGCGGCGACGAGCTGCCCTCGGGCGTTCTCCAGATGGTCAAGGTGTATATCGCGACCAAGCGGGTGATCTCGGTCGGCGACAAGATGGCCGGCCGGCACGGCAACAAGGGGGTGATCGCCAAGATCCTTCCCGAAGAGGACATGCCGTTCCTGGAAGACGGCACGGGCGTCGAGATCCTGCTGAACCCGCTGGGGGTGCCGAGCCGGATGAACGTGGGCCAGATCCTCGAGACCCACCTGGGATGGGCGGCGGCCAAGCTCGGTTTTCAGGCGATCTGCCCGGTCTTCGACGGGGCGAGCGAGGACACGATCCGCAAGTGCCTGAAGGATGCGGGCTTGCCCGAAAACGGCAAGGCCGTGCTTTATGACGGCCGAACCGGGGACAAGTTCGACCAGCGTGTGACGGTGGGCTATATTTACATGCTCAAGCTCCATCACCTGGTCGACGACAAGATTCATGCGCGCGCCACCGGGCCGTATTCGCTGATCACGCAGCAGCCCCTGGGCGGCAAGGCACGGTTCGGCGGTCAACGCTTTGGCGAGATGGAAGTGTGGGCGCTCGAGGCCTATGGCGCGGCTTACATCCTGCAGGAGCTGTTGACGGTCAAGTCGGACGATGTCGAGGGGCGCACCAAGATTTACGAGAGCATGGTGAAGGGTGAAAACACCCTCGAAGCCGGGACACCCGCCAGCTTCGACGTGCTCACGAACGAGATTCGCGGACTCGGGCTCAACATGCAGCTCGAGAAGAAGCGGGTGTGATTCTCTCCCCTCCCTGGTGGAATCCCCTTGTGAAGCAGCCTTGGATCGAGCGCATCAAGCGCCCTGTCGAACGCTCCATTGCACACGGCGCGAGCCGGGTGTGGGTGGTCGCGGTCTCGGGAGGAAGCGACAGCGTGGGTCTGTTGCGCGTGCTTGGCGAGCTCAAAGAGACGCTGGGACTGATTCTATCGGTCGCGCACCTGGACCACGGGGTGCGTGGCGAGGCCGCGCGGGCGGATGCACGCTTCGTGGCGGAGCTGGCAGAATCGATGGAACTGGAAGTGGATCTCGCCCGGTGGCAGCCCGGACGTTCCGGTCACTTCGAGGCCGATGCGCGTCGCGCGCGTTACGACTGGCTCTCGCAGGTCGCCCGGGCGCGAGGTGCGGGGGTGGTGGCGGTGGGCCACACGCGCGACGACCAGGCCGAGACGATCCTGCACCGCATTCTGCGCGGAACGGGTCCGCGCGGGCTCTCGGGCATGGCCGCGCGGCGCTTGCTGGCGAAGGATCCGCGGCTCTTGCTGGTGCGGCCTCTGTTGCAAGTCTCGCGGCGGGAGATCCGCGAGTTTCTGGCCTCGATCAAGCAGCAGTTTCGGGAGGACGAGACGAACGCCGCACTCAAGGGTACGCGCAGCCGCATCCGGCACGACTTGCTGCCCAAACTGTCAGCGGAATTTAACCCGGCGGTGAGCGGGGCGCTGGTGCGTCTGGGAGAGCTGTCCGGCTCGCTGGCTCGCGTGGTCGAGCGGGAAGCTCTGGCGGAGGCGCGGAGTGCGACGGTCACCACGAGCGACGACACCGTGGTGCTCAAGCGCGGGCCCGTGCAGTCGGCGTCCCGATTGATGCGGACGGAGATTCTGCGGCGTGTCTGGAGGCGGGCGGGCTGGCCGGAAGGCAGCATGTCGGCCCAGCGCTGGCGCCGTCTGGCTGCATTGATCGGCAGAAAGGACGAGATCGAGGGCCAGGTGATCGGCGCGCGGGTCGAGGTGCGGAGCGACAGTTTGTTCGTCGTGCTGCGAAGGTTGCCGAAGGCCGAGGAATCTGCGGCTTGCTCGGGGCTGGAAGTCGAGATTCCGCTTGCCATTCCGGGGCGTACTGAGGTGCCGTGGGCGGGTTGCAGCGTGGACGCGTCGGCGCACGGATTCCCGGACGCGGGGACGGACGAGCGGATCGATTTCGATCAGGTTGCGGGGGAGATCTCGATCCGGGCGCCCAGGGCCGGCGATCGGTTCGGACCGCTGGGGATGGGGGGCAGGACGACGGCTCTGGCCGACTTCTTTCGCGGCCGGCGGGTTGCGCGCAGAGGCGGGTGCGAACGCCATTGCTGTGCGATCAGAGGGGAATTATCTGGGTCGGCGGGCATCGGATTGCGGAGCGGGTGAAGGTGACGGGCGGGACCACGCGTGTGCTGACGTTGCGTTTAAATGCTTCTGTAGGGGTGCCAGCGGGGTGGAAGTGATCGTTGGGAGCACGTGGAGGGGTTTTCTCAGGCGGACGGCACTCGGCGTGTGCCTGCTACAGGTGGAAGTGCCAGTTGCAATAAAGGGCGGACGGCACTCGGCGTGTGCCTGCTCGAGTTAGCACAAGCGTACAGTGAACGAGTGAAGGCCCCAGAAAAACTTTGTGAAAAGATGAGATTTTTCTTGGAATTGGTTCAGATGTTGCGTAGGATGACTGGATGCGACTCCATCGGAAGCCGAATGCGCCACGACTTGGGCGGTGTTTTCGCCTGCGATGTGAAGGATTCGGGACGGGAGATTGGAGTCACTCATCGAGCCCGGTCGAGGAGGGTACCGGTTGGGTGTTATTCGTCAAGACGACGATTTTGCCGCGACGGTCTTCGAGGCTTTCGCCTGGGGGTTGATCGCGGATTTTTTTGTTTCCATCGATCGAGCCGACTTGGGAATGAATCCGGCAACAACCGTTTCGTGCGGAATGAGTCTTGGCTGAATCGAGCTGAACGAACACCCTGGCGGTCTTCCCGTGTCCGACGGATGGGAGGAACCGCCGCTTTCACCCACCAAAATAGCGGGCAACCGTGCAACCGGGGGCCGGCAGAGGAGAGTGTCTCGTGAGTATGGGCGAAAGTGCTTACGATCGCATCAACGACTATGGCGCGGTCAAGATCGGGCTTGCGAGCCCGTATGACATTCGCAGTTGGTCATTCGGCGAGGTGAAGAAGCCGGAGACGATCAACTACCGGACGTACCGTCCGGAGAAGGACGGGCTTTTCTGCGAGCGGATTTTCGGCCCCGAGAAAGACTGGGAATGCGCCTGCGGGAAATACCGCGGGATGAAGTACAAGGGGATGATCTGCGACCGTTGCGGGGTGAAGGTGACGCACTCCCGGGTACGACGGAAGCGGATGGGGCACATCGAGCTGGCCGCGCCCGTGGTGCACATCTGGTTTTTCAAGGCGATGCCGAGCCGGCTGGGGACTCTGCTGGACATGCGGACGACGAGCCTGGAGCGGATCGTCTATTTCCAGGACTACGTGGTGGTCGAGCAGGGCGACACGCCGCTGAAGGAGCGGCACCTGCTGACCGAGGACGAATTTCGCAAGGCGAAGGAACAGTACAAGCTTGGCGGCCAGTACAACGAGGAGTTTCAGGCCGACATGGGGGCCGAGGCGGTCCGGAAGCTGTTATTGCGTCTCGATCTGGTGGCCTTATCGAAGCAGCTCCGGCAAGAGCTGGTGGAAACGTCGAGCAAGCAGAAGGTCAAGGATTTGACGAAGCGTCTCAAGGTGGTCGAAGCGCTTCGTGACAGCGACAACCGGCCGGAGTGGATGGTGCTCGAGTGCATTCCGGTGATTCCGCCGGATCTGCGCCGCTCGTGCTCCTGGATTCGGGCAATTTCGCGACCAGCGATCTGAACGACCTGTACCGGCGAATCATCAATCGCAACAACCGGCTCAAGAAGCTGGTGGACCTGAATGCGCCGGAGGTGATCATTCGCAACGAGAAGCGAATGCTGCAGCAGGCGGTCGACGCCCTGTTCGACAACAACCGCTGCAAACGGCCGGTGCTGGGGAGCTCGAACCGGCCGCTCAAGTCGCTTACGGACATGATCAAGGGGAAGCAGGGGCGTTTTCGCGAGAACCTGCTGGGCAAGCGGGTGGACTACTCGGCGCGTTCAGTGATCGTGGTGGGGCCCGATTTGAAGCTGCACCAGTGCGGGCTGCCCAAGAAGATTGCGCTTGAGCTGTTCCAGCCGTTCATCATCCGGCGGCTGAAAGAGCTGGGGCATGCCGACACGATCAAGTCAGCCAAGAAGATGCTCGAGCGGCGCAGCGACGAGGTGTGGGACATTCTCGAAGAAGTGATCCGCAACCACCCGGTGCTGCTCAACCGGGCACCCACCTTGCACCGAATGGGCATTCAAGCGTTCGAGCCGGTGCTGGTGGAAGGGAACGCGATCCGGATTCACCCGCTGGTCTGCAAGGGGTTCAATGCGGACTTCGACGGCGACCAGATGGCGGTGCATCTGCCGCTGTCGATCGAGGCGCAGGTCGAGGCCATGACGCTGATGATGGCGACCAACAACATCTTCAGCCCGGCGAACGGCAACCCGATCATCAGTCCGACCCAGGACATCGTCATGGGGGCCTACTACCTCACGGTGGGCCGGGGTAAAGAGCTGGGAGAAGACATGGTCTTCTCGACGCCGAACGAGGTTTTTCTGGCGCACAGCCAGGGCAAGGTTGCGCTGCACGCGATGATCAAGCTGCGGCTGCCGGCTTCGCGGCGGCTGCGCGGCGAGGGCGACAAGGAATTCAAGCCGGGCATGATCATCAACACGACGGTGGGCCGGGTCGTCTTCAATGACATCCTGCACTCGCGAATGCCGTTCTACAACCTGACGCTAGGGCAGAAGCAGCTTCAGGGCATCATTGCCGACTGCTACCAGATTCTGGGCCGGCGCGAGACGATCGGCCTGCTGGACCGGATGAAAGACCTGGGCTTCCGCGAATCGACGCGGTCGGGTCTGTCGTTTGCGACCGACGATCTGAAGACGCCGCTCTCGAAAGACGCGATCATCGCCGAGGCAGAGAAGGAAGTGGCGAAACAGAACAAGTTCTATCAGCGCGGGATCATCACCGACCAGGAGCGGTACAACAAGGTGCTCGACGCCTGGACGCACGCTCGCGAGCGGATCACGTCGGAGATGATGGAAGCGCTGCGGACCGACAGCCGGGAGGGCGAGTCGTATCTGAATCCGATCTTCCTGATGGCCGAGTCGGGCGCCCGCGGCGGCGTGGAGCAGATTCGCCAGTTGGCCGGGATGCGCGGCCTGATGGCCAAGCCCTCGGGCAAGATCATCGAGACGCCGATCAAGGCCAATTTCCGCGAGGGGCTCTCGGTGCTCGAGTACTTCAGCTCGACGCACGGTGCGCGGAAGGGATTGGCCGACACGGCACTCAAGACGGCCGACAGCGGCTACCTGACGAGAAAGCTTGCCGACGTGGCCCAGAACGTCGTGATCACGGCGGAAGACTGCGGGACGTCGCAGGGGATCACGAAGGGGGTCATCTACAAGGGAGAGAAGGTCGAGGTCAGCCTGGTGCAGTCGATCCGCGGGCGGGTGAGCCGCGTGAACATCGTCGATCCTCTGACGGAGGAGGTGGTTGTCTCCGAGAACGAGATGATCACGCTGGCGGCGGCCAAGAAGCTCGAGGAGATGCAGATCGAGAAGATTCAGGTGCGCAGCCCCATGACGTGCGAGGCGTCGCTGGGGGTGTGCCGCTGCTGCTACGGCATGGACCTGGCGACGGGTCAGCTTGTCGAAGTGGGGATGGCGGTGGGGATCATCGCCGCCCAGTCGATCGGCGAGCCCGGCACGCAGCTCACGATGCGCACGTTCCACATCGGTGGTGTTGCGACCCGCGGTGTGGAAGAGAAAGACGTCAAGTGCAAGCGGGAGGGCAAGGTCAAGTTCGTCGGCTTGAACATCGTGATCAACGACGAAGGCAAGAGCATCGCGCTGTCGCGCAACGGTGAAATCCAGATCCTGGATTCGAAGGGGCGCGAGCTCGAAAAATACGACGTGCCCGACGGTGCGATCATGCTCGTCGAAGACGGTCAGATTGCGGCGAAGAGCCAGATGCTGTGCGAGTGGGACCCGCACAACATTCCGATTCTCGCCGAGGTCGGCGGCAAGGTGCGGTTCGACGACATCGTCGAGGGTGAGACGATGAAGATCGAGACCGACCCGTCCGGCCACCAGCGCCGAACGATCATCGAGCACAAGGGTGACCTGCACCCGCAGGTCATCATCGTCGACTCCGAGGGCAAGACGCTCGATTACAAGTACATTCCCGAGCGTGCGAGCATCGAGGTGGCCAACGATCAGATGATCTCGGCCGGAACGCTGCTGGCGAAGACGCCGCGCGAGGTGGGCGGAACGCAGGACATCACCGGCGGTCTGCCGCGGGTGACCGAGCTCTTTGAAGCTCGCCGGCCCAAGGAGCCCGCCGTGATCGCGGAAATCGACGGCCGCGTCGAGCTGCTGGACGAAAAGCGGCGCGGCAAGCGAACCATCATCGTCCGCAACGAGAGCGGCATCGAGCGCGAGCACCTGGTGCCGCACGGCAAGTATCTGCGCGTGCACGGCGGCGACCGGGTTCGGGCCGGCGATCCGCTGGTGGAAGGGCCGCTGGTGCCGCACGATATTCTGCGAATATCGGGCGAAGAGGCGGTTCAGCGCTATCTCCTCCGCGAGATCCAGAACGTGTATCGTTCGCAGCGCGTTGAAATTGACGACAAGCACCTGGAGATCATCATCGCACAGATGCTGCGGAAGGTGCGGGTCGAGAGCGTCGGCGACACCCCGCTATTGCCGGGGTCGGTCATCGACAAGTTTGAATTCCGCCGGGTCAATCAAGATCTCATGACATGTGTGAAGATCAAAGACCCGGGCGACGTCGACTTCCGCGTCGGCGACATTGTGCCGCGCGACCACTTCGAGCAGGAGAACCTTCGCGCCGAGGCCGCGGGGTCGAAGAAGGCCGAATGGATACGCCCCAAGCCGGCCGCGGCGAGCACGCAGCTTCTGGGAATCACCAAAGCGGCCGTGCAGTCGGACAGCTTCATCTCGGCCGCCAGCTTCCAGGAGACCACCAAGGTGCTCACCGAGGCGGCGTTGGCCGGCAAGGTCGACTTCCTGGTCGGTCTCAAGGAAAACGTGATTCTGGGCCACCTCGTGCCTGCAGGAACGGGCTTCAAAACCCACCTGGAAGCCGAAGTACGCATTCGACCGGAGGCGCTCGAGGCGCTGGCCGACAAGGGCCCGGGGTATGCCCGCTATCGCGACGAAACGCCGGCCGCGGCCGGCAAGGGCTCTTGAGCTCGCGGCTGACGGACTAAACAACTAACTGCGTGACAGAAGCGCCTCAAACAGGCGGGCATTCGCCGCTTGCCAGGTAAATCCCGCGGCGACCGACCGGCCCAGCAGGGCGCGACGGGATCGCTCCTGGCCGTCATCGAGGAGCCGGCGCAGCGTGTCTGTGATGGCATCCTCGTCTGTCGGTTCGAAGTACCATCCGGCCTCGCCGCCGATTTCGGGCAAGGCCGTCGAGTCGGCGAGTGCAACGGGAGTCCCTTGAGCCATTGCCTCGACGGCGGGAATACCGAAGCTTTCGCAGAGCGACGGAAAAACGAGCGCGGTCGCCTCTGCATACGCTGCGCGCAGGGCATTGCCCTGGCGGTATCCGGGCATGCAAATCAGAGAGCGCCGGCCTGCAGCGGCGGACGCCTCGCGCAACGAAATGGCGTCTTCCGGGCGCCGGAGCCGATCAGCACAAGCCCGAGCTCGCCGGAGGCGACCTCGGTTATCCGCGCGGCGGCTCGAACCAGTCGCAAAAGGTTCTTCCGCGGTTGAAAATTGGCCACGGAGAGTAAATACGGGATGCCGGGAGGAAGGCCGAGATCGGCGCGGATTCGCGAGCGTTCGTGGTCAGGGGCGGGTTGGTAGAACAGGTCTTCCGCGCCGTTGGGAACGTAGGCCACGCGATCATCGGGGATCGAGAACGCGCCGTGGAGCTGCTGGGTGTTGTAATGCGACACAGACAGGATGAGATCGGAACGGGCAAATATCCTGCCCAGGAGATCGCGCTTTCTGGCCGGCTCGAATCTCAAGGTTTGCAGAACGTCATGAGTGGTGACAGCGAGCTTGGCGCGCCTGGTCGCGACGAAGTACTCGGCCGGGCAATAGACCCAGTCGACCGGCCCGGTCCACCAATCGATGGGCGGCCAGGGGTTGAGCCGCCACCAGCGCAGGATGTTGCGGGTGCGAACGGCGAGCTCGCGGCGAACCTGATCGCCGAGGGATTCCCAGAACGCCCGGCCGTCGGGATGAATCATCCGCCCTGTGATGACGCTCAAGGAGACGTCGGGCCGCTGTGCGAGGCGCTCGAGCTGTGCAAGCGCGTGCCGGGTGACGCCGGTCGGGCCATGACAGGCATCCAGGTCATAGAAGAGAGCGATGCGCAGCGGGGCCGAGGGTGCTCTGGCAATCGGTGGTTTCAATGCCGGTTCGATCACGTATCCGATTCCCGTCAATGAACGCTCGATCCTCACATCGCAGGCCCGTCGCGAGCGTAGCGGTGGATGGTAGGAGAGTCTCGTTGGCGTGTCAATTCCGGGGGCTGGCTCGGAGTCGAGCTGTTTTTTGCGTGCCTGCTGGCCTTGATTCTGGAACGCAAAGGGCGAAGAATGGGCGAAGATGGATCGTGGGCGTGTTTGATGCCACGGGGTTGTGGCTTCGACACCCTCGCCCGAACAGCGAAGCCGAGAGGAGATTCCTCATGCGCGAGACGCCGCACGTCGACAGGCCGATTACCGCTCAAGCGATGTCAACCTTGCCAGCGTTTCCCGGGCGCCACGCGCTGCGGGAGCAGGAAGCGGTATGGTCCGAGTTTCTGGCGATGGGTGAGACAGTGGTCAACTCGCTGGAAAAGAGCGTTACAGCGCTTCGAGACGGGCGCGTCGACGTGGTTGCCGAGGTGAAGGAGCTCGAGCGCAGCTCCGACCGCGAGGAAGTGCGAATCGAGCAGAGCTGCCTTCGGATACTTGCTCTGTTCGAGCCTGTCGCTTCGGATCTGCGGCGGATGGCGACGATCCTCAAGGTGAGCCGCGATTGGGAACGGATTGCCGACCTGGCGGCGCGGATTGCGCGACGGGCTCGCAAGCTTGCTCGCGGCTGGGAAGGGGCCGTGGTGGTTCCAGGCTCTCTGAAAAAACTCGGCAGCGATGTCCTGGATCAAACGCGGGCCAGCTATGAAGCCCTTGCGGGGCGAGATTCGGCGGGCGCGCGGGCGCTCATCGCGGGCGAGCGCGAGATTGACCGCGGGTATCGCCGATTCCGCCGCGAAATGAAGGAGTCGCTCCGGCATGATCCCACACAGCTCGACGCCTGGCTTCAGTTGATGAGTATCGGCCGTCATCTTGAACGAATTGCCGATCACGCGACGGGTATCGCTCAGACCGTCGTCTACCTTGAAGAGGGCGTGATCGTCCGCCATAACACGGAGACACCGCCCCGGCAGGATTGATCCATTTGTGGGGCAGGCCCTTGTGCCTGAGCCCGCCGAGCATTACATTCCAGGTTCGGCAGCCAGAGGGGCTGTCCCGCCAGAGTTTGTCGATCCCGCCACCTTTTCGCGCGTGCGCCAGCAACCAGAGGCCGTGTGGCGCCGGCCGCCATCGAAGCGATCTCGTGTCGACTCAGGTTTCTCGAATCCCTTCACCACGGAGACAAGACCATGTCTCGAACCGCACCGCGTTCGAAGAAGCTGAACCGGCGGCAGTACTTGAAGAAGACCACGGCCACCGGCGCGGCGTTATGCCTGGCACCGACAATCATCCCGGCCAGGGCGCTTGGGCGTGACGGAGCGACCGCCCCCAGCGAGCGAATTGTGATGGGTGCGATCGGAATCGGCAGCAGGGGCGAGTTCGATCTGAAGTGGATGCTCCGCGAAAAGGACGTGCAGTTCGTGGCGATCTGCGATGCAAGGAAGACGCGTCGCGAGGCTGTCAAGCAGATCATCGACAAGAATTATGGCTTTACCGACTGCCAGATGTACCCGGAGATGGGCGAATTCCTGGCGACGCGGGGGGATATCGACGGCGTGCTGATCGCGACCGGCGATCGCTGGCACTCGCTGGCGGCCTGTCTGGCCATGCGGAGCGGCAAGGACGTTTATTCGGAGAAGCCTTCCTCGATGACAATCGCCGAAGGGCGGACAGTCATCGACACGGCGCGGCGATATGGCCGCGTTTACCAGACCGGGGTTCAGCGGCTGAGCGAGGGGCCGTTCCTCACGGCGATCGAGCTGGCGCGGACCGGACGGCTGGGTCAGATTCAAGCCGTCCAGGCGCACATCGCGCCATGGGACGCCGCCGAGATGAGCCACGCGTGGCTTCCCGAGGAGCCGCAGCCGTCCAAGGAAGAGGTCGATTGGGATGCCTGGCTGGGGCCCTGCCCCTGGCGGCCGTATAACTCGACATACGTCCGGGGCGGCTGGCGCGGGCATTACGACTTCCACACGAGCTGCATCGGCGAGTGGGGTGCGCACACCTTCGCGCAATCGCAGGCCGGCATCGGCGCTTTGACGACCTCGGCGGTTGAATACCATTACGTCAAGAACTCCAGTGGCGACGGCATGGTCACAAAATTCGCCAACGGCATCCCGATGATCCTCTCGCGCGGGGACAAGTACTGGCACGGGTCGTGCGGAATGCGGTTCGAGGGTACGGAAGGGTGGGTCGCGTGCGCCGACGGTTACAAGCAGCCCGAGACGTCGTCGGCCGGATTGCTCGAAGACGGCGCCAAGCTGCTGGCCGACTACATCGATCGCACCGGGCGGCCTTTGAACCACGTGCGCAACTTCTTCGACTGCGTCAAGTCGCGTGAAACCACCGTGGCTAGCCCGGATGTGATGCATCGCACGATGAGCACGGTCCACGCAGCCAACATCTGCATGTGGCTCAAGCGCGACCTCAAATTCGATCCCATCAGCGAGAAATTCGTTGATGACGCGGAAGCCAATCGCTTCCTGACTCGCGCCCAGCGAGAGCCGTGGATCTATTGAAACTCCCGACACATCCTGTTCCTGGAGACCTCCCCATGACCGGAAAGATGCATCATCGCGTCGGTTGGCTCGCCGCGCTCTGGCTCGGGTTTGCTTGCATTACGGGCGCCGCCTGGGCCGCGCCGCCGGCGGACAGGGAACAAGAAGGCAAGCTGATCGCCGTGCTCGGCAAGTCGGATGCAACGATCAAGGACAAGGCCGATGCGTGCCGGGTGCTGGCGCTCGTCGGCACCAAGGAGTGCATCGCACCCCTGGCAGGGCTTCTGGGCGACGAGAAGCTATCGCACCTGGCCCGATACGCGCTCGAGCCGAACCCGGATCCAGCCGTTGACGAGGCATTCCGCGCAGCGCTCAAGACGCTCAAGGGCCGGCCGCTCATTGGCGTCATCGGCAGCCTGGGAGTCCGGCGCGATACGAAAGCCGTTGAACCGATTTCCGCGTTCCTCAAGAACGCCGATCCCGCGGTCGCCGGAGCGGCGGCGCGGTCACTTGGCCGTATCGGGGCCGCACCGGCCCCCGAAGCGCTGCAAAAGAACCTGGATGGAACGTCACCAGCTCTGCGTCTGGCCGTTTCCGAAGGGTTGTTCCGTTGTGCAGAACGCCTGGTCGCAGATGGCAAGACGGACGAGGCTCTCGTGATTTACGACAGGCTGAATCGCCCGAACTCGCCGGTTCAGGTCCGCACGAGCGCGGTCCGAAAAGCCCGTGCTCTTCGCCAGGTGGCCGCGGCCGGCCTGTAGTATGAGGGTCTTTCCGAGGAGCCTGATTGTGCCCGTGACGCGACGAGACGTACTCCGCTTGGGGGTTGCCGCGGCCGGCCTCGGATTGCAAGCCGGCCCGGCCGCGCGCGCCTCGAATGCACCCAAGACCTTGCCGGAGGCCACTCCCAAACACCTGCCGCGGTGGCGTGGCTTCAACCTTCTCAACAAGTTCATGGTCGACAGCGAGAAGCCTTTTGACGAGCGCGACTTCGCCGACATTGCCGAGCTCGGGTTCGATTTCGTGCGCTTGCCGCTGGATTACCGCTGCTGGACCTCGCCCAAAGAACCCAAATCTTTCAAAGAGCCGATCCTCAAGGAGATCGACCACGCTGTCGAACTGGGGAAGAAGCACTCCATTCACGTGCAGATCAACTTCCACCGCGCTCCGGGTTTCACCGTGGCCAAGCCGGCCGAGCCGAAGTCGATCTGGAGTGATACCGAGATCCTGGGAGTCTGCGCGGACCACTGGTCAGCCTTCGCCAATCGGTATCAGGGACGGCCGAATAACGAGGTCAGCTTCAATTTGCTGAATGAGCCCGACGACAAGGTCAAGCCGGAAGAACACCGGCGGGTCGTCGAGCGACTGGCGGGCGCGATTCGCGACCGCGACCCGAAGCGATTGATCGTCTGCGACGGGCGTGCGTGGGCGACCCAACCGCCGACGGAATTGCTCGGCCTGGACGTCGCGGCGTCGCTTCACGATTACAACCCGATGCCGCTCACGCACTACAAGGCTTCCTGGGTCAACTGGGATGAAAGCTGGCCCGAGCCGATCTGGCCGCTGAAGCTCAACACGGGCAAGTATGTCGTGCGGGCAACGATCGAGCGTGACTTGATCAAACCGTTTCAGGATCTCCAGGCCAAAGGTGTCGGCGTGATGGTCGGTGAATTCGGCTGTCACAATCAGACGCCGCATCGTTACGTGTTGTCATGGATCAATGACACGCTGAACGCCTTCAAGAAAGCCAGCTTGGGGTGGGCGCTCTGGAACTTCACCGGCAGCTTCGGCGTGTGCGACAGCGGCCGGTTTGATGTCGCCTACGAAGAGTGGCACGGGCGCAAGCTCGACAGGGCGATGCTCGAGCTGCTGCAGGCGGGATGATGATTCGTTGCGAAGCGGAATTCATCACCACGGCTGCTGGAGGAACAAATCGGTCGGACCCAGGTCGGTCGGCAGAAAATGTTCGTAGTAAACGCTGACCACCTGGTTGAACGAATTGACAATTCCGGTGACTTGAAAGATCGCCGGACTGGCAGCGCTGGCCGTACTGGTCGTCACATTATTATTCGTGAAGGGCGTCGACTGTGGGGTGAGGAAGACCCGGCTCCGGACTGCGAGCTGGTTCCCCGACGCTTGCGACACCGTCATCGTCTCGTAATACAACGCGGTCGCGGAGTTGTCGCCTGGTAGTCCGCTGGTCAGGTCGTATTGAACGAAACTTGGAATACTGAGCGGGTTCCATGCGATGGGCTCGGCGTATGGGATCAGGTAGATCTGACCGGTCAAGCTGTTGAGGGCGGTCATGATGCTTACCTTGTAATTCGGGTTCACAGGGTCGATGCCGCTCAAGTTGATGCCGATTGGCGGAGCGACCCAGTTCAGAAAGCTCACGACGAGTGCCCTGGTCGACTCGCCGTGCCGCCCGATCTTGGGCTCGCTTCGTGCATGATTTCCGAGGGATTCCGTGAGACGGTTGGTAATGGGCTTGTGTTTCGTAGCCATCGGTTGATTACTCCTCTGCAAGGTGTGAACGAAAAAGACTGAGCTGGGTGTCGATGATTGAGGGGTCGCAGCGGAAGGCGACGCGGCCATGTCCGCGATGGTGTTTTACCGTGGTGCCGAGAAGAGCTTGGTGCCGCGGATTTCTGTCACTCGATATGCTCGACCGTCCAACCTCTGCTGGCGACCAGGAAATCGGCGATGACCAGACGGTGGCACTCGGACACACGTTTCTCGGCACAAAGCAGACAAAACGATTCCGGCCCGTCGACCAGCCGGCTGACGAGCAAGTCACCTGCGCGATCGAAGAGATCGCGATAGGGGCCGCGCCAGTCGTCGAGCTCGCGGAATAAATTCCCGAGCTCGAGGAACGAATGGTAGGCGATTCCGCACTCGGAGAGCAGTTTCTCGATGCCCTTATCGGCCGTGCGCGCTTTCACAAAAGCGCCGATGCTGGCGCGATCCGGGCGTATCCGCACATCGGCGACCGACCGAACGCCATGCGCGACCAGAAGCCTCGCGAGCTCATCGGGCGATCGTCCGCCGTAGCCGATGGTGTAGAACTTGATTTTGGCGATAGGCTACTCCTCGGAGAGGGGGTTAGGGGGAAAGAGTGACCCGAGTCTGGACCGGCCGGGCGCAACGAAAGCCGACGTGGCTATCGCGCGCTTCGGGGATCAGGGAGGCCCGCTTCAGGTAGCCGAGCGACAGCGTTTTCAAGCGGAGCGAATCGTGAAACGCACCCGAGCGGACGACGAAACCGGTCCGGGCAGTCGATCCGGAGACAGGTCGCTGCGGGTGTGGGTACGGCCGGAAGCGGAACAGTGTAAGCTCGCCGGCATTTCCGTACAGGCCACAAACGCGCTGGGACCCGATCTCGGTTTGATCGACTTGGTCAGATTCGACGCCGTGAAGCTGCAGCCACCGCTCGGGGGGCGCACCGGGGGGAGCGTTCGCCGGTGTCTTCAGTGCGTTCGGCCCCCGCGCTGCCCATTCCAGTTGCGACTCATCAGGCAGGCAGCAGCCGCGCCAGGCCGCGAACTCGACGGCTTCATCGTAGGTCACCTGCGTCACTGGCCAGTCGAGTTTTCCCGGTTCGGGCCGGCCGCCGCTCCCGGGCCAGATGTTCGCTCCCCAGCTCTTGCGACCGGTGTTCTCCAGGAACTGCATGAACGCACGGTTCGTGACCTCTGTCCGATCCAGAAAGAACCCGCGCATTGAGACTTTGTGCTCGGGGAACTCGGGCGGCAAGAATGTCACCTCCCCCTCCCCGGGTAACATATCGTTGCTCCCCATATTCAGCGTTCCAGGCGGAATCTCAACCATTCCGGCTGAAGCGTCGCGGGTCGTCTTGGGATACAGCCGGAGTACGTGACTGAAGAAGCCGTCCGTAACGCGATCTCGCCCGATATCGAACGGCCGCTCGACGAATGCGGAACCGCTTGGGTCGGTCGCTGTCACCCAGTATGCTCCGGGGATGAGCATCACGTCGGCTCGACGCGTGTGGCCTAGATCTTCAGAGGGAGAAAGGAGCGGACCGGCGGTGAGCTCATACAGCGCGGGGCCCTGCCGGGGCCGCCCGTCGGGTTGCACGGCATGCAAGGTCACCCGCGTCCCGGGAAGTTCGGACACGACCCGAAGCGGCTGGACGCCAACCCATCTGTCGAACATGGGGCGTTCGCCTTCTCGGGAGGGCCTGAGCTTTTTCCAATCGCGCCATGCACGGACGACGTCGCCGCGATCGATCTCTTCATCCAGATTCTGACGACGCTCGCGTCCCAGCGCAGCAAGAAGCTCAGCCGTCGTCGCGTCTCCTGGGTTCAAGCTCTCGGCCACGGCGGCCAGCTCGTCTGCTTCGTCCAATCGGCCTTCGCGAAAGCGGATCTCGGCGACCTGGCGGTGCTGGGCGGCTCGGTAGGCGTGCTCGAGTGAGGTCGCCCAGCGCACGAGCAGAACCGTTGTCGCGATCAGCGCCACAGCGCCCAGTATCGCGATCGCGATGCGGTGCCGGGCCACGCGTCGATACGTCCTGCGCGCCGATCCGAGCGGCCGCGCACGGACCGGCTGATCGTTCAAGAATCGCTCGAGATCGTCGGCCAGCTCGCCTGCTCTGGGATACCTCAAGGCCGGGTTCCTGTCGATCGCCATGAGGATCACGGCCTCGAGATCTTTGGGAAGACGGGGCCTCAGTGCTCGAGGCCGGCGCGGCAGCGCGGTGGAGAGCAGCGCCGCCGCGGCGAAACCGCTCATGGTTTCGGGAAGCTCGATCGGGCGAGAGAGCGTCACCGCTTCGAACAAGGTCACGCCCATCGCGAACACATCGCAACGGACCTCGTCGATGACCCGGGCACCCAGCAGTTTTTCGGGACCCATGTAGGGAAGCGTTCCCACCCACGAAGAAGACTGGGAGGTGGACAGGTCGTTCAAGTCGCGTGCGAGGCCGAAATCCGAAAGATAGACCCGCTCTTCGTTCTCGCGCTCGATCAAGATGTTGGAAGGTTTGACGTCGCGGTGCACAATGTCGTGAGCATGGGCGTGCTCAAGAGCTCGGGCAATGCGAACGAGCAGCCGAACGATCTCCCGGACGTATTCCGCCTCGGGCAAAATGGCAAGACGATGCAGATCGGCCGGAGCCGTGCCGGTCAGCCATGCGCGGCGCCGCGCCAGCAGGTTGCTGAGCGGAAAACCCTCGACGAGCTGCATCGCCAGGTAGTTATAGCCGCTGCTGGCGCCAAAATCATAGACCGGAAGGATCGCCTCGTGCGACAAGCCGCCGCCGCGCCTGGCCTCCTTGCTGAGGCGGATGACTCGCGCGTCGTCTGGGGCAATCCCGGGAGGCAGAACTTTGAGAGCCACGGTCCGGACGATCGGTTCCAACTGCACGGCCCGCCAGACGTGGCCCTGACGCGCCGGTGCCCAGCCGCTCCACCAGCAGGTAATGACCCACCCGCCACCCCGGCATGTCCGGACCGGGTGGTTCCACAGGCGCTGATCCCCCTGACGGAGCCGTCACCGTTGTTCCGTGCGGATCGTGCCGCCGGAGACGTATCCGCATCGCTGAACGAGACGACTTTCTTACCGGGCACCAATGGCGGTAGACCGGCGCCGGCGCCGCGTCCTGGCTCGTCGGGAACGGTTGAGCGGAACGGACGCGACTTTTCGCGGGGTTCTTCCCGACCAGTGGGTGCCTGGGTTTCTCGCCGAGGAGCGCCGACGTCCGCGCTCGCAGGTTCGGGCGGATTCGCGGCGAAGATCGCGTCGACCACCCCGACATGATCCGGGAAACGGGCGCGGTACTCTTCCGCGGTTGGCTCTTCGCCTCCCCGCCGGCGGAGCTCACACTCGACACGTATCAGCTCGTCGAGGAGTCGCCGACACGCGACCCGGGCTCACCTCGTGCAAGTGGTCCTCGATACGCGGTCGACGGCCCAGGCTGCAAGCCCGCTCAAAGCGATCGGCCGCCGCGTCGATCCAGCTCCAGTCCGCAGTTGGGATGTCAGGCACGTCGGCCTCCGGTGCGGCGGGTCAAGCTTAACCTACGTCAAGTCCGGGGGGGGCGGCACCCACCCTGAGAGGAGGAAAGTGCGGTCTCAGCGAACACTGTCGTCGAGCGAGGTCCAAAGACTACGAATCCGGCCGAGCTTGCGCTCAATCGCCCGCTCGGTGCATTTGAGTCGCTCGGCGATTTCACGATTGGTGTATCCTTCCAATCGCCACAGCGAGATCTGGCGCAGCTCCGGATTTTGCAGTGCCTGCAGGCGCAGCTCGAGCGCCTCGTTGAGCACCATCGCTTCCTCCGGAGTCGGCGCCGCGGCATCCATCTCCTCAAATATCCAATGCGCCGGCGCCGACCGATCACCCGTGGACACCGTGACCTCCCGGGCCACGTCGCGCTTCTTGCGCCGATGCGCGTTGGCCGCGTTTCGGGCCTTCCGAAGGGTGATCGTCACCAGGAGCCGCCATAACTCATCACGACCGGATAACTCGAACTCCCCACGCTGCTGTCGCGAGCAGAAGCTCTTGAACATGCTCTGGGCCACATCTTCTTCGTCGGTGCGGCGACGAACCCGCTTGTCGAGGTTGCTGCGCGCCAGCTCGAGCAATCCGTGGAAATAGCGCTGCCAGATCAGCCGCGCGGCCTCGGCACGGACGGCCGAGTCGTCGGATCGCAGGTCATAGATCAGCCGCGTCACCGAGCCATGGAGGCCCATGGTCCATTTCTCCTGGTCAGTTATACATCGTGGCGATCACCGCCGGACGACGATCCCTCCCAGTTTATCAAAAGACGGGCTTCCCACCCGACAGCCTCGCGGGATTTTACTGGCGTGACTTGCCGAACTGTGCCAGGACGGCCTTCTCGAACGCGGCTTGGCTCCGATTGCCGTCGCGCGGAAAGCCCGCGTGCTGGACCATGAACACCGTGATCAGTCCGCTCGCCGGGTCGATCGTCATGTTCGTGGCGTAGGCTCCGCCATGTCCAAACCGGCCGCCGCCGGTCGACCAGCCCAGGCCGTAGCCGTCCTTGAGATGTTCGCCCGTCTGCTTGCTCGTCATCAGTTCGACCGACGCTTCCGAAAGATAACGCTTTCCCTCGAAAATGCCATGTCCCAGGATCATCTGGCAGAATCGCCCGACGTCGCGGGCCGTCGAGAACAAGCCGCCCGCGGCCATCGGCTGGCGTTCATGGTTGCTGAGCGGGTACCGGAGCTGAGTGACGGTCGTCTCCTCAAGATCGGATTTCGCCGCGTTCGGTTTATAAGATCTGGCCAGGCGCAGAGCTGCTCCGCACTCGGCCAGAACGTTGTGTCCTTCATGCCCAGGGGTTCAAACAGACGCTTCTGCATGAACTCCGCATAACCGATCCCGCTTGCGACCTCGATAATGCGCCCCGCCGTGTTGATGCCGGCGTTGGAATACTGATATTTGCTACCCGGCTCGAACTCAAGTGGCGTCATCGCGTAGCTGCGCACGGCATGCCTGAGCGGCAGCAGGTCGAGCGTCGGCTCTTCCATGGCCGACTTGAACGGCATGCCGCTTGTATGGCTGAGTATCTCGCGGACCGTGATCGAGTGCTCCGGCCGTTTGAGCAGCACATGTTTGTTATCCTTTTCCACCGCCAGCCACTGACCTTTGAACTCGGGCAGATACTTCTCCACCGGGTCGTCCAGGCGTACTTTGCCTTCATCCACGAGCATCATGAAGGCCGTCGCGGTCATCGGCTTGGATTGCGAGGCAATCCAGAACACGGCATCCGGGTGCATTGGCGTGCCGGCCGCGACGTCGGTGAAGCCGACCGCTTCGACGCTCAGGATCTTGTCTTTGTCGGCGACCAACGTGACGGCGCCGGCCAGCGCGTGCCTGTCGACGAACGGCTGCAAGGCGGCGGCGATCTTCGCGGCGGCACCGGGTGGCGCATCCTGCGCGGGGCATCGCTGCGTGACCACCGAGACGGCGGCGACAAAGAGGAAAACCAATGCGACGCGGCGTTTTCGTGCAATCATCGCGAAGCCGTCCTTTCTATCATTGCGTGCTGGTCGGGCCACTCGGCATCGGTGGATTCCCCGACGTTTGGAAGCCCAAGCCCGTATACTCGAATACCAGAGCCCCAGCGGCGTTGAATTTCTGTTGGCCCTCAGAGGAAGACTTCGGCCGCTGCGAACAGACTCCCGACCAGCTTGATGAACCGATGTCCCGCGGGCGTATTCTCCAGATCCTGCCATATCTCAAACGTGTATTCCACCGGTGCGGTATGCGGGGCAGCGCGGGGCCAAGGGTATTCAGGATTGGGAGCATCCAGTGAAAGCGCCGGTGCCAGGTCTTCTATCCGTTCGGCCAACGGAACGCTCTTCCGGATCAGGTGCTCCCAATTCTCGTTTCGTCGTTCATAACCCATCCGCTTTTGTGCTTGTCGGCTCGTGATGAGGCTTCTGAGACAACCGACGAACGCACGGTGCGAACTCGCGGCGGTGCCGTGTTTCCACGTGTGGGCTTTTCCGAGCATCTCGGTGGCCATTTGCAGGTAGTGGAGCGCGTGGCAGGCGGGTAAGTCGACCTGGTCTCGGAGGAGCTCGAAGACGGCGAAGTCGGCGCGCGCCTGGACGAGGAACAACCGCTGGACCTCGGTCACCTCCGCCGCCTCCAGATTTGATTTCCCTCGAGGGACCAACCCGGCGGTAAGCGAGACGGATCACGTTTGAGTTGTTCAAGCTGATCGCGAGTAACATCCGCGACCAGCAAACAAAAAGGCGCACCGTGAACATTCAGGCCGAAGTCAATCGCTTCGACCTTGCCGTCCGGGCCCGCGAGGCGGTCACAGACATCGAGTAAGCGGATCTCGCCCGGCGGCGATCCCTTCGGCAAATGCCAGACTTCTCGGATGCCGCTATCCGCGATGAAGTGTTTCTTCGCTACCCACGCAGCGACCTCGTCGCGACTCTTACCTGCCGGCTCTGGCGGCTCGGGTTCGCGCTTGCTACGGCGACGGGAGACTTCATCGAGCTCGTCAAGGAAGTCGTACCAATCCTCGTCGTCGAGGTGCTCGACTTGACGGGCTAGTTCCGCTGGAGTGAGAACCTGGGCCGTAGAGGTTTCGTCGCTCACATCGCGTCTCCGCCGGGTCGAATGATCCTAGACCAGTAGAATCGTTTGCAGTCTGTCCTGATTGGATTGTATCCCCGACAGCGATCACCTCTCAAGTCCGCGCTTTGGTTAGGCTTTCAATCAATTAATCAGCATATCATGCCCCCGGGCCGCCCCCGTCGGAAGCTTGTTCAAATCAACGTTGAAAAACGGATCAACCTTCATCCCATCCGGCCCGATGTGCACCAGCCGTACGTAAAACCGCCCCGAGTGGTCCAGCGTCGACAGCAGCGAGTTCGACACATACATCCGCTTCCCATCCCCGGTCACGTGCATCATGTTCGGCTGCACGCAAGGCGATACCGTGCTCGTGAGCTTGAGATGCTCAGGGTCCGAGACATCCCACTGCTGAATAACGTTGTCGCCGAAGCAGCTCACGTAAAGGTACTTGTCATCCGGGCTTTGCCGCAGGTCTGCCGGAAGCGCACCGGTGTCCGCGACCTTCTTGAACGAGTAGTTCCCCTCGCCGTTGTCGCCCCCCTTGAACAACCAGATTGAATTATCAAGGGCACAGTTGGTGAACCCGTAGTTGTTCTCTGGTTTCAAGCTCCAGCGCACCTCCAGAGGTGCCAGACCCGCCTTTCCCACTTGCAGCGGCTGGCGATTCTTGTAGTCCCAGATGACCAGCTCGCTGCCGAAGTCCTTGAGGTCCATTTGAGCCAGCGGTTTCTGGTAGTTGCGCAGCGGCGTGAAGCTCGAAGTGACCATCCGGTTCAGCCTGGGCTTCACGGCAACGTCGTATCCATAAGGCGCTTCGCTCGGGTGGTCGATCCGCCGGATAAACTTGCCGTCGTTCGTGAACTCGGCCATGCCGGCCGGCAATCCGCCGGCTGCCGACCCGAGAAACGTGATCAACATCCGCCCCGGAAGTGCGTAATAGCTGTGCGGTCCGGAAAGCCCGGAAACTTCCTTGATGTTATCGAGCGTTCTCTCGATCCGCGGCTTGGCTGGATCAGTCGCCACGTCGATGAGCCAGATCCGGCTCGAGAACAACCCACCCGCCCAGATCCGTCGGCGATCGTCCGTGTAGCCGAAGTGATGCGTCTCGTTGCCCTTGGTACCCAGGTCAAGGGTATTGATGATCGATCCGAAAGCCGCGCTGTCCGGGTTCACATCGATCACCGCCAGGAAATCGTTGTCCTTGCCGTCGACGTCGACGCAGAACAGGTAGAGCACCTTCTCCGGGCGCTCGAGTCGCTTCACGAAAGGCGACAGACACGTCTCGGAATGCGCCACAGGCAAAATCAGAAGCGCCAGACCCACCCCGATGAGTGACCAGGCCAGAGCCACACCAGAACGCGTCGAGCATGTCCGAGCCATGTTGTTCTCCCCAACATTCGCCCAAGAACGGTCACGGTGAGATGGCGGTAAGATACCCGGTCGAACCGTTCTCCGCTAGGCAGCCGGACGATCGAGCGCACGCCCTCTCCAGCGAGGCGGCGCCAGGATGAACGCCGCCAGAACAGCCACACCAAATGTCACGTAGAGCACCGTCCAAACCCAACGCTCCGTGTGACAAAAGAGCAAGCGGTCAATCCAGTACCCGATGAAGTCCCCCGGATAGGCGACCTGCCCCGCGGCTTCTCGGAGCCGCGCTTCCCACACCGTGAGCGGGCACGGAATTCCGGCGAAAGCCTCGGCGACTACGATTCCAATCATCGCGATGTGTATCGAGCGGAACCAGGGATTCCGCACCCATCTCCAGCGAAGCGCACTCCCAACCAGGACCGCAACCAACCCCAGAACAACGAAGCTGGCATACGCTGCGTGCGCCACAACGATCAGATCCGCTAGCACTCCACGCCAGACCATCGGTCATCTCCGTTCGTTCAAACGCGCTGCCGAAATTCCGCCACTCATCATACCGTCTTCGGAGCGATTCGTGCAGAAATCGTCGGCTTTCGTTCGAGGACGTTGCTCGCTGGCTCTGGACGTGGTTTACTGATGCTCGGTTTCTGTGTGTGAATCTGCAATTAAGTCTCCAAGCGATCAAAGGGAGATCGCCATGTCTGAGCCCGGCTCTGTTGGACCTGAAAAAACTGCTGCTGCGAAAAAACCGATTTCACCTCCGCGAAGAATGACCAGCCTCATCGTCCTCGCGGGAGTGATCGTCTTCGGCTGCATCGAGGTTATACCGAAATGGGGCTACACCTCGGCCGTGGGCAAGCTCGAAGCTCGGACTGCTGAAGAAAACAAAGACCTCATGACGATGCAGGAAGCCGAGAAGCTGATCGGCAAGGACCCCGATGGCTCGGCGGTCGATTTTCAACTGGGAGGCAGGACCCTCGCCAAGAAAACGTACACGTGGAACGGATTGCTTTGGCACTACACATTGACTGCACACTATTCGAAGGAAAAAGAACCGCATTTAATTGAGTACAAGACGGAAGGCGCAGAGATTCCGCAGCAACCAGCCCCGACCCCGGGCGCGGCCCCCGTCGCTGCAGCAACGAAGACGACAAGCAAGGGCGGAGGAGGCTCGGGACGCAAAGGCGGGTCAGGCAAAGGCAAAGGCGGCGGTGCCGCGACGGGGTCACCCCCGCTGGGCAACGTGGACGGTTCGATTGGTGCGCCGGCAGCCCCAAGCGATAAACCCGCGGAGCCCAAATCCGAGCCGACCGACAAGGCCGCTGCGCCCTCCAAACCGGCGGCTCCAGCGGATTCAGCTCCCAAAGACAGCCCGAAACCCGCGAGCGATAAGCCCGACTCATCCAAGCCGGCCGCCGATCCGCCCGCCGCAAAGCCATCACAGTAGGCAAAAGGACGACGGAGATTCACATTCCGCCCGGTGGCAACGCGCCACCAAACGCACCGCCAGCCGCGTGGCAGATGTGGATCTCCGGCGCGATCCCCACACGCTTCCGGTATCCACTCGCAACAGCCTCCGAGAACTCACCGGCGCACTCCGCGCGGACCAGATTGACGGTGCACCCCGCCCACCCTGCCCCCGATAGCTTTCCTCCCAGAAAGCCGGGGGCTCCAGCGGCGGCCTCGATCAGGGCGTCGAGGGCTTCCGAGCTGTTCTCGAAGTCGTCGCGGCTCGACGCATGTGATGCCGACATCAAGCGGCCGAATGCGGCTGCATCGCCGGATCTGAGACACCCTGCCCCCTCTCGCACGCGTTCGTTCTCGCTCAGAACGTGCCGGGCTCGCTTGCGTGCAACCGGGTCGAGACGATCCCACCGCGACTCGAGCTGGACCAGGCTCAGGCGCGAGAGCTGCCCATCGCCGCTTTCGGGCAGAGCATCCCGGAACGCGCCCGCCACCGCCTCGCATTCGGCGCGCCGGCGATCGTACATCCCGTCCGCCAGTCGACGTGAGGTTTTTGAGTCGCACACGACAATGGCTGGGCCAGGATCACCCAGCGGAAGCCGGTCAAAGTGGTGCGTCCGGCAATCCAGATAGAGAGCGCAGCCTTCGCGTCCAAATAGACTCGAAAACTGATCGAGCAAACCCGAGCCCACGCCCACGAACTCATTTTCCGATCGCCGTAACACCTGCGCCAGCTCCAGCCGGAGTGTGTCTCCTGTAGCCATCTCGAAGTCCGAGCTGGACCGCCCCGGCAGTACACCAAGCTCGATCAGGAACATCGCGCACGCGGCCTGAAGGCTCGCCGAGCTCGACAGCCCGGCCCCAAGCGGTACGTCCCCTGCAACCGCGGCTTCAAACCCGCAAGTGAGTGGACCACGCCACGTACTGAGCGCCCAGCACACGCCGCGAACATACCGCGTCCATGCGCCCGGCTCTCCCGGCTGGATGTCATCGAGCGAAAACGAGTCAACCTCGTTGAACTGAACCGAGGCGACTCTCGCCTGACGCCCCGGAGTCCGCCGTCCGACAAATACCGTACGGCGATCGACCGCCGCGGCAATGACCAGACCGCCGTTGTAATCAGTATGGTTACCAAGAAGCTCGACACGACCCGGTGCCGAGCCCATCACCGCCGGCTCGCCACCGAACCGCGCCGTAAATGCGGCGACCGCCAGCTCCAGGGGACTCTTCCGTGCGGCAGTCATGCGCACTCCGGGAGCCGAGCCCCAACCGGGGCGACATCACATACCCCGGGGCGAGAACCCCGGGGAAGGCGTGTAAACCCCGGGGACGACGCGCAAACCCCGGCGGACCCGACCACATCAGGCCAGCGTCGAAGGTGCAAACGTATTGGCCGCCTCGCGGAGAAGATTGGCTTTATCCGTCTTCTCCCACGTGAACTCGGGCTCCGAGCGGCCGAAGTGCCCGCCGCTGGCGGTCTTGCGGTAGATCGGGCGGCGCAGGTCGAGCTGCTTGATGATCCCCGACGGATTCAAGCGGAAGCTCCGACGAACAACCTCTGCGATCAGCGAGTCGGGCAACGTGCCGGTTCCCTGGGTGTCGACGTGCACGCTCACCGGCTCGGAAACGCCGATCGCATACGCCAACTGGATCTCGCAGCGTTCCGCCAGCCGCGACGCAACAACATTCTTGGCGACATAACGGGCCATGTATGCCGCCGACCGGTCGACCTTGGTGGGGTCCTTGCCGCTGAACGCGCCGCCACCGTGGCGGCCCCATGCCGCCATATGTGTCAACGATGATCTTGCGCCCGGTCACACCCGAATCTCCATGCGGCCCGCCGATCACAAACTTGCCGGTTGGATTGATGTGGTAAGTGAGCGACGAGTCGACCAGGTCACCCGGCAGCACCGGCTCGATGACTTCCTTCCGGACCCGATCCACGATCTCGGCATGGCTGACGTCCGGGTGGTGCTGCGTCGAGACGACCACGGTGTCGATTCGCACCGGCGTGAAGCCCTCGTACTCGACCGTCACCTGGCTCTTCGAATCCGGCCGAAGCCACTTGATGGTACCGTTTTTCCGCAAGTCCGTGATCCGATTAATGATCCGGTGCGCAAGCGCAATCGGCAACGGCATCAATTCCGGAGTGTCATTGCATGCGAAGCCGAACATCATCCCCTGGTCGCCGGCTCCGATGTCCTTCCCTCGTGTACTGTCTTCATCGACGCCCTGAGCGATGTCGGGCGATTGCTTGCCCAGTGCAACCATCACCGCGCACGTCGCCGCATCAAACCCCATGTCACTGGATGTGTAACCGATCTCGCGCACGATCTGGCGCACGATCGCGGGGTAGTCGACCTGCGCTTTGGTCGTGATCTCGCCCGCGAGGCAGACCAGCCCGGTTGTCAGCAGCGTCTCACAGGCCACACGCGCGTACGGATCCTGCGCCAGTATGGCATCGAGCACGCCATCGGAAATCTGGTCCGCCATCTTGTCGGGATGGCCCATGGACACAGATTCGCTGGTGAAAAGATAGCGATCGTTATCAGGCACGGAAGGAAGTCTCCTAGCGGTCGAGCGTCGTTGTTGGAGAACGGCTGTTCCGGCAGACGGAAGCCGCCCAGGTGTGTGTCGTGTACCTACCGAAGGGAAGGCATCATGGTGCTTGAGTCTAACAAACCGGCACATCGATGAGAAGAACCGTCTTGTCGTGTTGCCCGATGGCATCACTCAGTCAGCGACTCGTCTCTGCGTTCGCTGTCTGTCCGGGCCGCGGGGCCTCGGGCACCAATCGCCGGCGAGCCCGATTCGCGACTAGTCCTCGCGCGTCTCGATGTCGTCATCGGTATCGTCCGGTTCCGGCAGCTCGGGCTCGAAATCGCTCGGGTTGTCTTCCCCCGCAATCGATGATTGCGCCTCGCGGTCGCGGCTGTACCAGCTCCAGAGCAGGCGATGGGTCGCGTACTCCAGCAACGCGTGCGAGCTCGGAAATTCACAGTCGCCGGGCTCGTTCATCTTGAGCAGCGCACGGGTCGACGGCGTGATGTAAGCGAGATCCGCACGGGCGCACAGGTCCGCGAGGAACACAGGAAAGTTCTCGGCGGCCGAGTTGCTTAGACGGTTGCCCAGATACGCGTAGCTCATCTGGTTTTCGACCACGCGGAACGCGATCCGCGGATTACGCCGCACGATCAAGGCTTCGCAAACCGGGTCGCGCGGGATGCGCTGCGCCCGGGCATGGCGGCCCATCGGCCGCGGCTTCATCAGTGCCAGGGCACGAATACCGGCCACGACGCTCGAGGGCCATCGCGCATTCGGGTCCTTACGGTATTCATCATCGGTCGAGATCCGCCCTGCACAGATCATCTCAACCCGGTCCCACGGCACCCAGTGCGTCGGCTCGCCCCGCAAGCCCTCGATCCGGAATCCGTCACTCAGACACGCGGCCCGGTGCACCGTCCGCGCCGGGGAGAGCTCCGGAAACTGATCGGCACGCCAGGCCTCGGCCGCCACGCCCGCGTCATAAAGGCCGTCCAGCAGTTTCCGCACGTCTGCGTCCTCGAGCGGCTGCGGCCAGACCCCCGGCGCCGAGCCAGCCACACCACGGCGTCGGTCGGGTGCATCCCGGTCACCCCGCAAATCAGCTCACGCAGCGCCTGCGGATCGTCGATCGCGTCGAAAATCACCAGGCGGTAGCGCTTGGGCGTGTTGGGCATGATCGGCGCAGGCTCCCGGCATCAAGCTCAAGCAGTGCGTGCACAACTCCCTAGCGACCGCGCCTTCGCCCGTTCTTCTTGTTCCCCGGTTGCGGCCCATTCTTCTTTTGTCCGCCGTTGGCGGCGGGTCGCTTTGGTAGTTCAAACAATTCCCCGACCAGAACCGAGAAACCGGGCAGGACATCGCCGCCATCGAGCCGCATCGAGGCCGTCAACCGGGTAAATTCGTCCGGCGCACTGTAGACGTCGACGACGCGGCTTTTCGGCCGAACGAACCAGACCAGGCGCACTCCAACCTCGAAATAATCCCGGAGCTTTTCTTCCATCTCCTTGCGGGTGTTGTCCGGGCTGATGACCTCGACCGCCAAGTCGGGAATGACGAGGGGAACGGGCTCTTTGGGAACCTTACCTCCCGGTAGCCGCTCCCATGAGATGAACGACGCGTCGGGAATCCGCACGAGGCTGGGTTTGAGTTGGATGGTCCCCCCGGCACCGGCGACAACTCCGAGCCCCTTCAATTGAACGGACTCGACCAACAGGGATCCGACGTACGCCGCAATGACGGATTCCGTAAAACCCCCGGTCTTCTGCACCAAGATGCCATCGACCAGCTCACAGAGGCGGTCTTCATGATCATCGAGCCGGACGACATCGTCGACAGTCCCACAACCCGGCGGCGGGTTCTGGCGAATGCGCTCAAACGCGATCGGGCCGAACCGGCGGTACAGGTCGGCGACGGTCCAGACCTTCCGCCGGGGCAAAGCGCCCGTGCTGAGCGTCGTCATGATTCGGTCCCACCACATGTCTTTCAGAAGAGCTGGAATCATCGTAACATCCCTCCGACAGCAAGCCAATCGCCGCAGCAGAACTGCGTCCAGCCCCCGAGTGGCGAAACCACGCCAACAGCAAGGGTGTGCCTCACCCGCTTCTTGTGGTAGTCTCTAGCGCCAATGCGTCCGGTGGCGCACCGGCGGACCCCTTGCCGCAGGAGCCAGCTTCGAGCCCACACCGCCGGCAACCAGCACTTGGAAGGAACTCACGCGGTGCGCCAGCTCGGATCACTGCCGAAAGAACTCGACCCCAAGGTCTTCGTCGACTACCTCTTGACCCTCGGCATGAAGACGCACGTCGATGAGCGGCCTGACGGCTGGAGCCTCTGGATCTACAACGAGGACCACCTCCCGCGTGCTCGTGAAGAGCTCACTGGCTACTTGAGCGCCCCGATGACCCGCGCTACCACAGCGCCGTCGATTCGGCCAAGACCATCCGTCGCGAGGAAAAAGAGCTCGACCAGAAGTTCCGCAAGAACTTCCGCGAAGCCGCAGACATCTGGGGCTACCCCAGCGTCCGCCGCCGGCCCGTCACGGTCCTGCTCAGTGTCGTGTGCGTCGCCGTCTTCTTCCTGCCTCGAGACCAAGGCCAATCGGCATAAAGTGGAAAACACGCTGCGGTTCTCCACCAACAGCGTCAACGCGCACGGCGATGAACACAATAACGGCATAAAAGAAATCACACGCGGCGAAGTCTGGCGGTTGGTGACCCCCAGCTTTCTTCACTTCGGCATTCTGCACCTTCTGCTCAACATGATGGCCCTCTCCGCGCTGGGCACGCTCATCGAGATCAGGCGCGGGTCGCTTCGGCTGGCCCTCATGATTCTCATCCTTTCGGTCACATCCAACATCGGTGAGTTTCTTTTCTGGGAGCAGCGCGAGCCCGGCAAAGCCCACCACCTTTTCGGCGGCATGTCCGGTGTCATCTGCGGCCTGTTCGGCTACATCTGGATGAAGGGACTCTATGAGCCCGAACAAGGAATGGCCCTTCACCCCAACAGTGTCAGTTTCGGACTCCTCTGGATCGTCCTCTGCATGACCGGCGTCTTCGGTCCGATCGCCAACTCAGCCCACGTCGTCGGCCTGATCGTGGGCGTCGCCCTGGGAGTGCTCCGTTATTAACCAGGCCGCCCAGGTAATCGGGCCGGGCCCATCACATTCGTATCGTTCCGGGGCTTTTCATCATGAAATTGGGATTCGTCTCCGCAATCCTGCCCGACTTCACGCTCGAAGAGTTGGTGAGCTTCGCCCACCGCGAGGGCTTCTCGAGCGTCGAGCTCATGTGCTGGCCGGTCGGCAAATCCGATCGCCGCTATGCGGGTGTCTCCCACCTCGACGTCTCAAACGTCTCCCCAGCCTCGGTCGCGGCCGTTCGCGAGCTGCTCTCCGCCCACAACATCGAAATCTCCGGCCTGGGCTACTATCCCAACCCGCTCTCGGCCGATCGCACCGAAGCCGAGCTCGCCGGTTCACACCTGCGAAAGGTCATTGATGCCGCAAAGGCGCTCGAGATCGGGCTCGTGAACACTTTCATCGGCCGCAACCCCGCGCTCTCCGTCGAGGCCAACTGGCCGCGCTTCCTCGAGGTCTGGAAACCCCTGATCGCCCACGCCGAGGCCAGGGGCGTCAAGGTCGCCATCGAAAACTGCCCGATGCTCTTCGGCGCCGACGAGTGGCCCGGCGGCAAGAACCTGGCGACCACGCCCGCCATCTGGCGCAGGATGTTCAGCGATATCCCCAGCCCCAATTTCGGCCTGAATCTTGACCCATCTCACCTCCTCTGGCAGCAAGTGGACTACGTCGCGCCCCTGGCCGAATTCAAGGACCGGATCTTTCACGTGCACGCCAAGGACGCCCGGATCGAGCAGAACGCGCTCAACGAATTTGGGCTCCTGTCCTATCCCAAGCTCTGGCATACCCCCAAGATCCCCGGAATGGGCGACGTTCGCTGGGGAGCATTTCTGGGCGGCTTGAGCGATGCCGGCTATGATGGCCACGTCGCCATCGAAGTCGAAGACCGGGCCTTCGAGGGTTCCATCGAAGCGCGGCAAAGCTCGCTCAGAATCAGCCGCCGATTCTTGCTTCAATATCTCGCTGGCTAGGATTGAAGCGTTTCCGAAGCTCGTCCGTCAGAGACCGTGGTGACGTGATCACAACGAAAATCGACTTATCAGTCTTGATTCCCGTTTTCAATGAGGTCGACAACGTCGAGCCGCTCCACCAGGAGCTCGACGCCGTCCTTTCCTCGCGGCCGTCGACGTATGAGCTGATCTTCGTCGACGACGGCTCGACCGACGGTACCCGCGCCAAGCTCGAAGCGATCCAGCGCCGCGATCCAGCGCACGTGCGTCTGATCCGCCTCGCTCGCAACTGCGGCCAGACCGCGGCCCTGACCGCGGCCCTTGACCAGGCCAAGGGCGCGATCCTGGTCCCCATCGACGGCGACCGCCAGAACGACCCCGCCGACATCCCGCGCCTCCTCGAGCAAATCGACTCAGGCTACGACGTCGTTTCCGGCTGGCGAAAACAACGCCATGATTCCCTGTTCACACGCAAGGTCCCTTCCTGGCTCGCGAACCGGCTGGTCGCCCGCCTCTCCGGAGTACCCCTGCACGACTTCGGCTGCACGCTCAAGGCATACCGCCGCCGCGTGCTCCAGGGAGTGCGGCTCTACGGCGAGATGCACCGCTTCATCCCCATCTTCGCCTCCTGGCAAGGCGCGAAGGTTATCGAGCTCGTCGTCAATCACCGCCCCAGAACCGCCGGCAAAACCAAGTACGGCCTGGGCCGAACCTTCAACGTCGTGCTCGACCTGATCCTGATTCGCTTCCTCCAGCGCTATTCGCAGCGACCGCTCCACTTCTTCGGCCGTTTCGGGCTATGGTCATTCGCCCTGGGAATCCTGTCGATCTTCGCCATGCTCTACTTCAAGTACATCTTCCCCTGGCCCGCCCTCTTCTGGAGCGCCGACAAGCCTTCCAAGTCATTCATCGCCACGCCGCTGCCCACCATGGCAGCCATGTTCTTTCTGGCCGGCTTCTACTGCATTCTCATGGGAATCCTGGCCGAACTGGTCATGCGCACCTACTACGAGTCCCAGGCAAAGACCACTTATCTGCTCAGCGAGACCCGCGACGAGCCTGAACCCGAACCACGCGAGCCCAGATCCGAAGAAGACGGCGAGAACTAGCCCGCGAAAATTCGAGATTGACCCACCCCTCGTTCCGATGCTCCGCGTCGGAACGTCCCCCGTGCCGCTCCACGACGCGCTCAGCGATGACATCCGAGTATCGCCCTCCGTCCTCCTCCGCGGTTGAGTTCGTTTTGTATATTTGACGCGCATCCTTTCCCCATAAGGATTAAGGGAACGAGCCACCCCAAGCTCTCCCGTATCTGCCGCCCCTACGCGCCGACACGAATCGGACGATCAACCGGTGCCGCCCAATCCGCCGGCCAGTACCACTCGAGACCACCCGGCAGGTCCTCGGCCGCATATTCGAGATGAATCACTCGGCGATGTCCCGCTGACGTTCGCGATGCCGAGGCATGCAGCAACAGCGGCCTCATCAGCACCGCCCCGCCCGCATTCACGTTGCAGTTGACGGCCAGCGCACCGGCGCGGCCAACCCATGCCGATGTAGCCGCCCCGCTCAGCCGCCCCTCCCGGTGCGACCCCGGAAGCACCCGCAACGGTCCATCCCCCGGCCCGCAGTCGTCGAGCTGCAGCCGGATCGTCACCATCCGCGCCAGTAGCTCCGCGGGTGCATGAGCGTGCGGAATCCCCGCCTTGCGTGTCCAAGGCCCGAATCCCGCGACCTCGCAGCGCGCCGAGACGGCGACCGTCAAATCCTGGTGCCACGGAAGATTCCAGTTCGTCTCCAGCGTCTTATCGAAGAAAAGCCCGCGAACCGGAAAAGCCGCCTCCCCGAGGATGCACTGAACGACGGAAAGCACCTCGGGAGACCGCGCTAGCGTGCGAACCTCGGGCACGCGCCACAAGAGGTCACGACCTCCATAGACCTCGCCGCCACGGTCGAGCACCCCGTCATGCCCGCCCGCCGAATACGCTTCCGTTGCTTCACGCAACCCGACGACCGTCCCCGGCGACAAGACGCGCTCGATGAGGGCGAATCCCGAATCCTCGAACGATCCGAGCACAGGATCGCCGGCCTGCAAATTCACCGACATGCCAGAGTGTCCTTGCGACTTGAGATCGCGAAAGCCCCCGCACACCTTTCCCCGCTTGCATATGTCATCAAACACGCCGCGATTATTCGACGAAGCCGCCCCCGCCACCAGACCAATTCATCCGCCAAACCGCGCCGACAAGTGGGCCGAGCCTTCGACACTGCGTCACAGCGTCACGCCCTTGCGGCGCTTGGACTTACGTGTGACGCAGGGAAATTGAGCGCGCACGGAATAGCCATAACTCGTTATCGCGGCCCTATTTAGGTGTGACGCAGGAATAATCGGAAGTTGGTTCCGAGCTGATCGTGATGAAACGGCTTTCCCGGGTTCTGCTGAATTTGACACCGATTCCGCGTGTACGCAGCGGGGCAGCAATCCGACGCAGCTCGTCGCTGAAGCACCGGGCCGTTTTCGGCCACCTCGCCGACGCCCGTATCCTGCGCGACACTTCCCGGCCAAGCTCCTCCAGCATTTCCGTTGGTGACTGCGTCCATTCCTGCCGCAACCCCCCGAGCGCCGCACTCTCAAGCAAGGCTTGGGCCACCGGCGAGTCCTCGAGCGATGCACTCGCAGCCTCCCGCCGGTTGTCGCCGTAAATCGTAAGGAACGTCTCCGCCGGCCACCCCAGCCCCCGGCCAACCGCCTCTCCAAATCGAGCAAAGTCCGCCATTCGCGGAAGCTTGAGAGGATTGACCGAAGGAAGCACCTTGAGCCCGCCCACGATCGCATCGAGCAGCCCCCCGAAAATCCGCGGATAGTCCGCGCGAAACGACTGCCAGAATTCAGCCTCCGCGCCGGCTCGTCACACTGATGGGAGGAGGCTGCAAAAACACACACCGGTCCGCCAGGTCGTCCCGGCGAACAAATTCATCAACACCGTTTAATACGACGGCACGCTCGGCGTGCATCGTCCTCCGCTCGTCGTCCGAGTAGAGGGCTCGCGCCGAGAAGCCCCCGCCGGTCGCCAGCCGGCAGAAGCTATCGGAAAGCCAGTTGGGCAAGACGCTGATGTTGTCATACACAAGAAGCCAGCCGCCCAGGGCCGTCACCATCAGATCGCGCGTGCTGCCCGGCTGCGCCAGCACCGGCGAGGCCTGTGGATCAACCAGCAGCCGCACAATCTTCGCCAGCGTGCTCTTCGCCGAGCCTTGCTCGCCGTGGATGGCCAGCACCGGATAGGGCCCTTCGGGCAAGAGCGCCGCAGCCAGCCAGCCGACCAGGAGTCGGAAATCTTCCTGCGTGAGGTTCACATACGCATGCAGACGCTCGATCGAGCCCTCGCGGCTGGGAGCCGGCAGCGCCAACTGTCCGTCAGGGCGCCGGAATCGCACGGCCGGTTTATCGACCACAATCCATCCCCGTGCGTTGATCTTCACGGCCCGCCCGCTCGAGTCGCCCAGGTCGATGTAGAAGTCCCCTGCTCTCGGCTCGCAATCGCGGCCCACGCGCACGTGCACCGCCGGCACACTGCGGTCAAATCGCGCACGGGCCTCGAGCGACGTGACCACGGTTTTCACCGCCCCGCTAGGCGGCACCTCGCCGTGCTCGCACCGGTAGCCTTCGATCAGCCAGTCGCGAAACGCCGTCGACTTCAGCCCGAAAATCTCCTGCCGGTCGTCGACGGGCACCTGAGCATAAAGCCGTCCGTCCACCGAGCGGAAAAAACGCGCGGTCGAAGCGATCTCCAACAATGTCTCGACCACGGCCCTGGACTTCGGAGATTCATCCGCGCACGGCTCATCAATCGAGTGCGCTGACATGGCACTGCTCCCTTCCTCTCATCCCTCATCCCTCATCCCTCGTCCCTCATCCCGCCCCGCCCGGCGTGAATACCGGCCCGTTCGCCGGAACCTGGAAATTCCGCCGCGGCACCCCGCCGCGCCTGCCGCCCCGGTCCGGAACGACCCCCGTATCCGCGTCGTCCACTCGCGTCGCGATATCAAGGATCGCCAGCGTCAGCTCGGAAAAACCGGCGACATCCTCCGGCATCACCCAGACCCAGACATCCCCATGCTGGCCGCTATAACGCGCCCCACGCGGAACCTCGCGTTTCGTGCCGACTTTCAACCATAAATGCTCGGGCTCCCGTCGCGCCGAGCCCGCAACCGCTCGCTGGTAAACCGCCTGCATGGCCCGGATCTTATCCGGGCTGGTGATCGTGCCCAGCGAGAGCGTCCCGGTGACGTTGCGTGTCGTCCCGATGTTTAGCCCGTAAGGCTTCGAAGAAATCATCGGAATCGTGAGCCCCAGTGTGCTCGTCCCGTTGTCCGTGACCTGGATCGCCCCCTGGCCAACAACCGCCAGGTAAGGAAGATGCGCGGGGTTCGCCGCCACCGCAGCGAGATTATCCACCACCTGCTGATACTGGAGCTCCGGCAGCCTGCTCAAAGTCCGATGCGCCGTGAACTCGAGCTGCCGGTGCAAACACCCACCGGCCACGCCCAGCACCACAAAACAGCAAACCCCTGAGTAGAAAAGACTTCGTCGTCCCATCCTGGAGATCATCGGCGACCCTCCTTGTTCGCACACGGCCCCGGTAATCCGGCCCCGGATTCGCCGCACCGGCTCTCCTGCACTTATTCATCGGACCTCAGAAAAGCTTTAATAAGCGTTTTAGTCGCCAAAATCGCAATTACCCAAAAATCCGGCGCCAACACCAAGCTGGCGCGGTGGAACCCAGCACTTGCGACGTTGAATCGAGCTCTCCGCCTGGGAGGCTGTGATCGCGCGAGACAGACCTGGCGCGCCACTGACGGTGCGGTCGTAGGGTGGGTGCAACCCACCGGCTTCACACAGCTTGCGGAAAAAGCTCGGCGAGAAGTCCTTCAAACTCGAATTCCCCAAGGGAACGAAGGTCGCGGATCGCACCGCAGGCAAGTGACGCTCGTCCCGCGTTTCCGCAGACGGTCAATGTCCAGTGGTGTTAGACTGGCCCTGGTTTCTGCAGAATTGTTGTTAGCCGGCGGAGAGGCTTTTCCGATGGCGACTCGCAGGACGGGTTCCCGGCCGATCGTCGTCGATGGCGTGGCCTACCGCTGGCGGATCCGCCGTCGTGCCACGAGCTGCCAGGCCGACTACGGCCGCGGTAAACTCCACGTCGCGGTCGAGTTGGCCGAGCGCCGCGGCGCGGTGCTGGTCCTGGTCACTGATTGCCCGCACCCCCGGGACTGGAGCACCGAGGAGTGGAGACTGATTCAACTGTCGCGTGAGGGGCTCACTTGAACGAAGCGGTGCGGCGGACACGCCTGCGGCGGGCCGCTGTCTCTGGCGTTACGCCGCAGATTTCCGATCGGATCAGGCGATGAGCGAACCGGTGGACATCGACACCTTGCTGAAAGCCAGGCCATCGCCAACGGTGGCACACCAGCTCCTCGAGTGGGCGGCCTCCACTCGTAATCGCATCGTCGCACGGCGACATGACGGTCGGCATCCTCACACCCGATGAGGTCGCAAAGATTCCAGCAGCCTATCATGCGGCTGCGCAACAGGGTGATCCTGCCGCGTGGATAGCACTCGCCTGGTGGCACGCGAATCCGCAGTTCGGCGAACCTGATCTCCTGGCGGCCGAGCAAGCCCTCAGGGCGGCGATCAATGCCAAAGCCGAAAACGCCGCTCTTGAATTGGCGAAAATCCGCTGGTTTTTCAAGCGCGAGACTGCCACAGCAAGCGAAAAGAAGGAGGCATACGAGCTGGTTTCCGGCATTGTCGGAGCCGATCCGAAATGCGCGGAGGGCGTTTACTTCCTCGCGATTCTGACGACGCATGGCTTTGGCGTCGTTGCGTCGCCCGAGGCAGGCTTCAAGCTACAACAGAAAGCAGCGGGGCTTGGCAATGCAGATGCCATGTTTGAGTTATACATTCACTACGCCAACGGCCTGGGCGTCGCTGCGAATGAGAACACGGCCCTCGACGCTTGCAGGCGGGCTGCCGAAGCGGGTCACTCAAGAGCCATGTACAACATGGGCGCCTTGAGCGCCAGCGGTCGGGCCATGCCCAAGAATACTCAAGAGGCGATCAGGTGGTACACGCTCGCCGCTGACGCCGGCAACCCATCGGCGATGGTTGGCCTTGCTGTGATTTTTGCAACGGGCGACGGTGTCGTGCCGGATCGGGATTATGCGGAAAAGCTGCTCGATCAAGCCGACTACTGCGGCCTGAATGTCAGCCAGGTTCGCAAGCAACTCGGCCTCTGACCCAGTGCGCGCCATAACCGGCTGTCGCACCTGATCGCGATTGACACTCGCGATCAACCCTCGCGTGGGCTTTTGTTCTTGCGACCTGGTTTCTTGAACTTGTTCAGTCGCTTTTCATCCTTGATCGTGTCGACGTACTCATTGAGCCAGTCCACACCCCCGCGGAGGTTCATCATGAAACAGCGAACCTCGATGTCCCAGAGATGTTTCAGAGACTCGAGATCCGGGTTCTTGCCGTAGGAACGATTGACGATCTCCCGGAATCTCCTGGAGACCGGGTCCGTCTGGTCGGGAGGGTACGGGTCGACTCGACGCTCCCGGCAATAGTTGTCAATATCGGCCTTGAGCAAGAACGCCTGGCGGCTGTGATCCTTGTGCTCGGCCTCGAGGTCATAAACGTTGTGGCCGGCAACCGGGTCGTATATCACGTACGACTTGTCAAAAAACTCCATGTAGGCACCGCAATCTCGGTGCTCGATAATATATACATATTTAATTTGATGGAGCCCCACGGCCAGGACCAGGTGATCGAAGAACGCCTTGTGCCAGGCAGGCATCTGCATGGCTCCGGCCGCCGCTCCGGCCAGGATGAACTGGTCGAAGCGGTTTTCAAGGTTCTCGAAATTCATGAACTTCACCAGATTGTCCAGCAACCTCAGGTCCATGCAGCTCAAAAGGAGCACGTTCTTGCGAGGGGAGGTGTGGGTCGTGCTCTGGTAATCGGCTCGGCTGACGTCCATAGATCGGTCCCTGATTTGAACACATAGGTGGGAGAAAGCCGCACGATCGCTCAGGCGGCCACGTTCCGTTCCAGAGTGGGCCGTGTGAAATGAGACGATATCCCGCGTTTCCGCAAACGGTCAAGGAACCTTCGTCGCGTCCGGCGATTCACTAGGAGCACCGAGGACGCGGTGACAGGATCTCCGGGAACGGGTAGATTGAGGAGTTGGGGAATCCGTCTGGAGGTGAAGAATGCCGGCGATAGACTCACGTCGTAGCCCGGAGGAACTCGCTCGCTTCGGCGCCGAGGTCTTCGACCGTCGGGTCCGGCCGGCACTTCGGCCGGAGGATGACAATAAATTCGTCGCCATCGATGTCGGGAGTGGGGACTACGAGATCGATCAGGATGATTATACGGCCGTCGTGCGCCTCAGGGCCCGCCAGCCGGCAGCCGAGGTGTGGCTTGAGCGGGCCGGACAGCCGGCGGCATACCGGCTCGGGCGAGGTCGATGATCCAAGGCGTGGTCAACGCCCGCGTTGAGGCGACCATCCGGCTCCGCTTGCGGGCGTCGGACGGGTCCGAACTAGACGTGGAGGCGTTGATCGACTCGGGTTTTACCGGGTCGCTCACGCTGCCCGCGGCAGTGATCGCCGCGCTCGGCTTGGCCCATCAATCAGACGGTCGGGCCGTGCTGGCTGATGGGTCGGTTCAGCGGCTTGACATCTACGCCGCGGAAGTAGAGTGGGACGGCAGTCGCCGGTCGGTGATGGTTGCAGCGGTCGGCGACGAGGCCTTGGTGGGCATGCGGCTCCTGGCCGGGCACGAGTTGCGGATCGTGGTGGTCCCGGGTGGTGTGGTGGAGATCACCCCGATGCCCTAAGGGGCGCCTGACCATAATCGTGTATCGCTCGGGATTGCGTTGGTCCTGGCGCTCCTGTGGCCAGCGCAACGAGACCGGTGCGAACTCGAAAGCCACTTCGCCACAAGGCGGTGCTCTCCGTGCTGGCCTGACCGCCTGACCTCGCGCTGCAGCGCGCCCCGGCCGGCGCCCTGGCCAGATGCCCTCTTGTCGGCCGCGGGCAGGGTGCTGTAGTCTCGAAGGTATGAGCGTAGAAGAACTTCAGGCCGCCGTCGCACAGCTCCCCACTGAGGAGCTCGATCGTTTTTCGCACTGGTTCAGAAGAGTTCCTGGCGGACCAGTGGAATCGGCGAATCGAGGCCGACATCTTGGCCGGCCGCCTTGAGGCCGCAGGTCGCCGCGCCGACGAAGATTTCGAGTCCGGCCGCTGCTCGCCGCTCCCGCCGTGAACCACTTTGCCACCCCGGAGTTTTGGTTCCACTATCGCCACCTACCGGCGGAGACTCGCGAGCTGGCTGACCAATGTTTCGCGATGCTCCAAGCCGATCCGCCTCATCCGTCGCTGCGATTCAAACATGCTCATCGTCCACGTCCATATCCAGGTAAAACCCGATCAGGTGGATGCCTTCAAGGCCGCGTGCGTCGAGAACTCGCGGAACAGCCTGCAAGAGCCGGGCATCGCGCGGTTCGACGTGCTGCAGCAGAAGGACGATCCCACTCGGTTCCTGCTGGTCGAAGTCTACCGCTCCGCCGAGGCCCCAGCGGCCCACAAGCAAACGGCCCATTACCAGGAGTGCGCCCAGACCGTGGCCGACATGATGGCCGTACCGCGATCCAGCGTGAAGTTCGACAAGGTCTACCCTGACGTGGGGCTCCCATGACCTTCGAGTTCGCTACCGCCGGCCGCATCCTCTTCGGACGCGCCAGCTCGCAGAAAATCCCCACCCTGGCCCGGGACCTCGGCCGCCGCGCCCTCGTGGTCCTGGGAAGCTCCGACCGGGGACGCGAGGCGCTGACGGAAGGGCTCTTCGAAGCCGGCGTCCGCCCGGTGGTCTTCAATGTGAGCGGCGAACCCACCACCCACCTGGTGGATCAGGCGACCGCAATCGCTCGCGCGGCAGAATGCGACCTGGTGATCTCCGTCGGCGGAGGCAGCGTCATCGACGCCGGCAAGGCCGTGGCGGGCATGCTCGCGAATCCGGGCGAGGTCCGCGACTACCTGGAGCTGGCGGGATCAGCAAAGCCGTTGCAGAACCGTGGAGTGCCCTTCATCGCCGTTCCCACCACGGCCGGCACGGGCGCCGAGGTGACCCGCAACGCCGTGCTCGACGTCCCCGAGCACAAGGTGAAGGCGAGCCTCAGGAGCTCTCACCTGCTGGCCCGGCTGGCCGTCGTCGATCCCGAGCTCACCCTCTCGCTCCCGCCCGCGATCACCGCATCTACTGGCATGGATGCGCTGACACAGTTGATCGAACCGTTCGTCAGCCACGCCGCCAATCCGTTGACTGATGGCGTCTGCCGCGAGGGGCTCACGCGGGCGGCACGATCGCTGGCAACGGCCTATCGCAACGGCGCCGACCTCGCCGCCCGCGAGGACATGGCCCTCGCCTCCCTCTTCGGCGGGATCGCCCTGGCGAATGCCAGGCTGGGCGCGGTGCACGGGTTCGCCAGCGTCCTGGGCGGAGCCACCGGCCATGCCCACGGTGCCATCTGCGCCCGGCTCCTCCCCTTCGTCATGGAAGCCAACATTCGCGCGCTCGAAAAACGGGGCGACCCGACCATCATCGAGCGGTACATCGAAATCGCCCGGGTCTTGACCGGCGATCCCGAGGCCGACGCATGGCGCGGAGTCTCCTGGGTGCATGGCCTCTGCGCCGAGATGAACATCCCGCCCCTGCAGACGGCAGGCCTGACGATCACGGATTGCAGCCGGCTGATCCCGCTCGCCCAGCGTGCCAGCAGCATGCAAGGTAACCCCGTGAAGCTCTCCGACGAGGAACTGCGCGGCATCCTCGAAGCATCGCTCTGAGGTCAGCCGGTCCGGTTGGGCTCCGCCACGATCGAGCACCTCAACGTCCTCAGATGACCAGGTCGGCGGACTTGAACCTGGCGCGTGCAGCGCACCCGGCCCGCCGCGGCGGTTCCCGCTATGATGAAGCGCAGCCTCCGCGGGCCGGGCCGCCGAGCTTTGGGGTTAGCCATCGGAGAACAAGCGTGATCGAGGTGCCCGAAAGTGTCCGACCTCTCTTCCTCGCGGCAGGCCGGCGTCCTGGCCGCGAAGTGCCCGTCGCGTGCGACGGGCTCGAAGCGCTTCGCTCATACCCGTACGCGGCGCAGATACTCAGGGCATTCGGCGGCCTCCAAGTCGGGGAGTGTGGCCCCGGCCGCGACTGCGCCACGTGCGACATCCTCTTCACAACTCACCCGTCCCGTGAGGGCCGACGGTGCGTGATCGATCGGGAATCGCCGGGAGATGACCTGTTCCCGCTCGGGGCGGCGTGCCGCGCGCACATGGAAGTATTCCTGGATGCGCGGGGTCGGCTGTTGGCGTACATGGTCCCTAACGGTCGCCTCCTGGCTATCGGCGAGTCGTTCGATGTGGGCGTCGAGCGGTTGCTCTTGGGCTACAGGGCACCTGGGCTGCAGATCGGCTAACAAGGCGATCCAGCCCACCTGGCGGCGGGCGGCTGAACCTTGGGAGGCGGGGATGATGCGATGTTACGGTTAACTTGGGCCGACCTACTCATCGAGGACATCACTCCCGACCAGTTCCGCGATTGGATCGCCCCGTGGTCCGCAGTCGTCAGCGGTCGTATCGCCCCTGCGTTCATGAACAAATTCGGCTCCTGGTTCCTCCGGCGACCGGAGGGGCACGTCGAGATGCTCGACGTATTCACGGGCCAATTGCAGCGGGTGGCCGAGAACTACGACGAGTTTATCCGCGAGGTCAACGAGCCGTGGTGGCAGGAGGCTTACCTCTTCTGCGAGCTGGTGTACCAACTTCATGAGGCGGGCAAGGTCCTCGGGCCGGGCCAGTGCTACGCCCTCGCGCCGCATCCGGCCCTCGGTGGCCCCAACCCGGCGAGCGGCGATGTTGTCGATCCGAGGTTCGTTATGGTGACGGATATCCCCGTATGGCAATCCATCTGTGCGCAGTCGCTGAGCTGACGATCGTCGGCTAACCATGATCGATCGAAATCCGCGAAGCCGGACCTCCAACCGAAGTTCAAGAAGCCCGCCGATGACCGCGCATAGCTCTGAGCATGGGAAACGCTCGGCGGCAGGATCGCTCAACGATCAGTCAGGCATACGCCGGTGGGAATTGGACGGCGCCAATGTTGTGCGGAGAAGACCTCGTCGGGCTGTCGGGAGAGGGTGTCTCGTTGGCGAGACGCCCCGAAATATGGCCGCCCGGAAGGTTCAAGACGAACTGCGTAAAATACGAGTTCCGCCTCCTCGCGAGGAGTTCGACCACGATCGACGAGATGACTCAGAGCAACCTCCGGGTCGCAAGCGATGGTACGGCTGGACCGTACCTCATCGTGCCGGTTGGCCAACTCGATGCAGTCCTCGTAGTGCTCGACCGCCACAAGGTTCGCTACTGGGTTGATGCCGATGCGATCTCTCTGGACAACGAACCGGCGATCAACGTGATCAATTTCGGCCGATCCGGCGACGCGGCCCGGATTCAGGCCATTCTCGACGAGGCCGGTGACTATGGGCTGCTTCACATTGCTGCGAGATGTCACCGTGGCGATGGCTGGTGCAGTGTGTGTGATTGCGTCCGGTCCGAAACCGCCTCGACGTGCTGGCGCCCGAGTTCGTCCTGGAGTGGCCGCAGTGCGCGAGCGCATTCGAGGCGCAGAGCGTTTTGTCCGGATGAATGCGGAGTACTCTGCCCATGGCCGCTGATCCTTCACGGTCAATCGCTTGGTTGGTGGTCAGTCCGAAGCGGTCTCCGACGTCACGCTCACCGACGGAGTGCAAACCGCAAGGGTCAAATCGTTCTGCGAGGTCAGCGCCGACAAGATCGCGCGGCTGGTCGAGTTCTGGCCCGAGCCGTATGATCCGCCCGCCAATCGGGCGCATCTCGTGGAGCGCATGCAATACGGTGTTTCGCGGCTTGACGTTCCCTGAAGCCGCCCGGCAAGCCAACGCAGTCGTCAGGCCCCAGGAGAACCCTAAATGAAGCGCTCGTGGACGATCATCGGGGTAGCCGATGTGGCCAGCAGCTTCAAATGGTACCAGTCGCTCTTTGGCCAGCCAGAGACGCTTCCCGCCCATGACGACTTCGGGCAAATCTGCGACTCGGATGGCACGGTTTTGCTATGCCTTCACAAATGGGGCGCCCACGAGCATCCCTCCTTGATGAGCCCCGATCATGGGAAGCCGGGCAATGGCCTCCTCTTGTTCTTCCGTGTAGACGATTTCGACACAGCCCTGCCCAGGGCACGGGCTCTCGTCTCTCAGCTCGAGGAGGAGCCCCACTTGAACCCGAATACACGGACCATGGAGTTCTCGCTTCGAGATCGAGACGGATATCACGTCACGATCAATGCTGCCTGGCCCGATGGCATCGCCTGACCTCGCGCTCCAGCGGACCCCGCGCCGCATCTTGTGCTCTCATCGCTGTCTCGGCGGGCCGGGCCGCTGAGCTTGTTCGTTAGAAGTAGTGCCGTGATCATGCCATCATCCGTATGCAAAGTGCGATGAGACAGCCTCCGCAATGAACCATCAGACACGGACGCGGCCATTGCCAGAGCTCTGGGAATCGATGAGAATCCAGGTGATCGTGTCCACCCTCACGCTACGAGAGCGGAGACTGGATCCTCTGCCGTGTCAGCGGCTTACTTGAACAATCCGCTGCAGCAAACCGGCTTCTTCGGCAGCTCAGCCGCCATCCGTCCGGCAGTTCGTGGACTTGGTTGATGAACGAAACGAAACTGAAATTCCAGGGCATCGTCCCCGCAGAGCTGGTTGATGCGATTCGAACGAAACGCTGCATCCTGTTCGTTGGTGCCGGATTATCGGCTCAGGTGAGTCGCTCTGACGGTTCGCCGCTACCGAATTGGTCTCAATTGCTCTTGGAGTTCCTCGACTGGGCTATCTCGCGGCAGGTGCGTTTCTGGGGGGATCCTGAGGACATCCGCGCGATGATACAGAAAGGGAATTTGCCGATGGCCGCGCAGGAACTCCAAGACCGACTCGAGACAGCGGCACTCGGTGAGTTCCTCGAACGGGTATTCCGCGACAACACTGTGTTGCCGTCGAGCGCTCACCGGTTGCTCCCGCACATACCTTTTCGCGCAGTGCTGACCACGAATTACGATTCTCTCATCGAAGGTGCGTACAGCATCGAGAACGGCGGCAGCCTTCCACCTGTCTGGACGCAAGAGGACCTGTCGTTCCGGCCTTCGCCGCTTCGCGGATCGGGCTTCTTCGTCTTCAAGGTTCATGGGCACTTGGACCGCCCTAATTCTGTCGTGCTCGGAAGCCGAGACTATCAAGATCTTCTCTTTCGTACGCCAGGTTACCGGCAATTCCTCGAAACGCTATTCGCGACGCATACTGTGCTGTTTGTCGGTTTCGGAGGTTCTGATCCAAATCTCGATGGCGTACTCGATCGACTTGCCTCGATATACTCCCGGACCCTCGATCGTCACTTCATCCTCCTCCCTGCGAAGCGGTTGAATACGACAGAGAAGCGCCGGCTGGCGCTGGATCGTCGACTCGAGGTTATCGAGTACGAAGTTGACAAAAGCCACTCCCAGGTAGGTGCGTTCTTGTACGAGTTGGTGGCTCAGCTTGAGCGAGGGCCCACAACCGAGGCGCAGAGCGCGCGAAAGTCGAGCCAGCTCACCGTGTTCATCAGCCATTCTATGGCGGACGCCGAGATCGTTCGAACGATCGCGACGGCGCTAAGAGAGCACGGCTACACACCGTGGGTCGCTGATGCGGAGCTTCTGCCCGGAGACAATATTGGTCAGGTAATCTCCGAGGGTATCGCCGCAGCCGATGTGTTCATCGTGTTGCTATCGAGCAACTCTATGGAATCAAGTTGGGTGCAACACGAGATTAATTCGGCAGTAATGCGTGAGGTCGAGAAGCGCTCATCGTAATGCCAGTTGTCATCGGAGATGTCGAACCGCCGCCGGTCCTCCGGAATAGGTTCTATCTGCGTCTTCAGCCAGCCTTTTCTACCGAAGCGCTGGAGCCTTTGCTGCGCTCCCTGGAGCGCATCAACGCTGATCGGCCAGCGCGGTAGGTTGGAAGGCGAGTCACGATGAAGAACTCCGCGCACTCACGGACACGAGCTGGGAGACTCCCGATCGCACCGCGGCTCGCTTGTTGGCAAACCAAATTGACCACCAACCCCTGGCGAGCCACGGGTTGACTTTTACCTGGGGGTCGGGTCCGCAAAGGTGCGTTCTCAGTGTCAGTAAAGCTTGAGCCAGGCCCTTATCAGATCATGGTCTATCTGCCGTCGAGCGAGAAGTCGCCGGAAGCGATCGCGCAGCAGTGCGTCGAGTTTCTTCGTCTGCCAACGTCGAACTGGTTGGGCGCTGAGTGGTTTCCCCAGCAGGTGAATCTTTGTCTTCCCCCACTTGCTGGACCAAGTTGGCGGCGGGGTGGCAGCTAACATTGCGATGCTGCGGACCCGCCTGCGGCGGCCCGCTGATCTTTGACGTCAGGCGGTGGGATGACGATGGCCCTTGTCGAGTTCGATGGCTGTATCTACGATGAACAGCAACTCCGGTCATCTCACGGCTTCGAATCGCTCGATCCGGTCGGACGAGAGGCGTTCGTCAATCATCTCCACCTCTCCGGAGACGACCACCTGGCCACCGCTGGCCGCATCGTCGATGGATGGGCCGCGGAGCTGCGCCGCCGCTGGCCGGATTGGGAATTCCGGATCTACAGGGATCGTCGGCCGAATGAAGTGCTGGTCCGCTTCCATCTCGTTCGTCTGGGCATCCCAAATTGGTGCGAGGAGGCCCTCGAGATCATCACGGTCAATGCAGCCCCACTCGAATCATAGGGCAAATAAGCCTGACATTGCGATCCAGCGGCCCCGCCTGTCGGCGGGCCGCAGATCTTCGCCGTTAGGCCGGCGATAAAATGAGGTCCAGCGGCCATGCGGAGGTTCCTGCCAAGATTCACGATCCGCAGTCTGATGCTGGCGACGGCCATCGCCTGCCCGCTTTCGGGCTCACTTATCGGCTACACAACAGGTATGCGCTGCCCGCTCTGCTTCTCCGGCCAGACTGTCCGACTCTTTCGTTGCTGCCTCATCACTCGAACGCCAGACGGGCGGACGCGCGAGTCGTACGCGACGCCGCTCGGTTGGTGCTGCCACCGTTGCGGCTTCGAGTGGTAGGTCCGGCGTCTAACCCGGCGCTGCAGCGGACCCAGCCCGCCGCGCCGGTTCCTGGTATCATCAAACGTGTTCTCGGCGGGCCGGTCCGCCGAGCCTTGTCGTCAGCCGGCGAAAATCATGGCGCGTCGCCTGTTCACCGTCCAGGACACCTTCTTCATCTCAGGCCGTGGCCTGGTCCCGGTCCCTGGAATCATCCCGCAAGACGACGAGCGATTCCGCATCGGCGACCCGATCTTGCTCAAGCGCCCCGACGGCTCGTGCCTGGAGTGGAAGATCGGGGGATTAGAGATGATCTCTTGCACCCGTCCGAGGCCGCGGGATGACGTGGCCATCCTGCTCCAAGGCTTGAGCAAGGAGGATCTGCCGGTCGGCTCCGAGGTGGGGTCGGTGGACCGCCCCTGACCTCGCGCTGCAGCGGACCGGGCCCGCCGCGGCGATTTACCTTGACCGTCACGTCACTCGGCGGGCCGGTCCGCTGAGCGCGGGGCACTTCGATGCCGTTCATTGCCAGCTATCAGGAGTTGCGAGACCATCTGCGGCAGTTCGTCAATTGCGCTGGCGACCCGGCCCCGTATGACTTCAACGGCGTGGTCCACCTCCTGCTCGCCCCCCTCGACAACCTGCGCCAGAATGCGTCTGAGGCCGAGCTTGAGGTTATCGGGGCGTCCTTCGATGGCGAGCAGGGAGCCTTCCCGATCCGTTTGGCCGAGCGCGTCGGCCGAGCGGATCGCGCCTGACCGCGCTCTGCTGCCGGCGCCGCACCATCGCGGCGCCTCTCGTGGTATCATGCCTGAACTCGTCGGTCCGGTCCGCGGAGGTTGGTCGTCAGGCGGCTCATCCGAGGCGAGCACAGGGACGGGAAAATGACTCTGGTCGAATGCCCAGGCTGCGACGCGGTCCACGACTCCACGTCACCCACATGCCCGGGCTGCGGACGTTGCCCCTACTGCGGAGATCGGCGGGTCTCGAAGCGCGAGCTCTCCGAGCAAGCGACATGCTCCGCCTGCGGCGTCCCCTATTGCTCAGGCTGCGGCCGTTGCCATGCCTGCGGGGCAGTCCGATTCTCCGAGATGGGTCCGCACACCTGCGGCTTCCCCGCCGACAAGGAGAAGGTCCATTCTCTCGAAGATTCGTGCGGGCTGCATCGTCGTGGGGCCGGCGGCTGCCTCGTGATGTTGTTCGCGCTCAGCTTCTACGGCGGTTGCTGCCTGGCGCGCCATGCGGCCGCCCAACCCGGCGTCGCAGCGGGCCTCACCCGCCGCGGCGGTTTCTGGTAATCTCAATCTCGCTCGGGCGGGTGGATCCGCTGAGTCTGGTCGTTAGCCAGCGCCGGTATCTCGCCATGTTCAAGCGTCTCAAGCCCCTCGTGATCCACGGCCGCGTGATCACCGATCCGCTAGCCATTCGGCTGGCGCCGTACATGACCGACGAGCGAGCGCTCCTCGTCGCTGAACTCCGCGTGCAGCGTGAATATACTTGGCGTATGCTGGCCCAAGAGTGCGGCCGGGCTTGGGGTAAATCCTGGGGCCCCAGGCAGGATATCGGCGCAGCGTTGTGTGCGCTGGCCTCCGCTCACTTGGGTGAAGAGTGGGGCTATCTCGACACTTTGTAGAGGCCGACGGCTATGATGGCGATCCAGCGGCCCCCGCGGCGCGGGCCGCCGATCCTTGGCGTTAGCCGGCGGGGTAGGATGGCGAAGCACTTTCACAAAGGCGACGAGACACGGCGTCGCTGGAAGATTATCGATGCCTCGCGGTCCGGCGACGCGAGCCTGCTGCCGCAGCTCCTCGCCCAGCTCGACGGCCGCGAGACCTACGGGAATCGGCGCCATATCGTGCGGGCACTCGGTAATATCGGCGGACCGCGGGCCGAGGCCAAGCTCCTTGAGTTGCTCGGCAGCGAGCGCGGGCTTATCCTGGGTGATATCGCTCGGGCTCTCGGCGAGCTCGGCTGTCGTCGAGCCACCCTTCCGCTTAAGAGTTTATGCGACCACGAATCCGAGTGGGTTCGCCAGAATGTCTCGTTCGCGCTTCGGCGGCTCTCAGACGAAGGCTAACAAGGCGTTTGTTAGGCGATCCAGCGGATCGCCCTGCGGCAGGCCGCTGATCTGGGTTGTTACACAGTTGAGGCGGATGGGCTGTGCCGGCCGTCGGTCGGCGGGGGCTGAATCAGATGCCGCGATACTTCAGAGAGCGTGGTCGACCCCTACGACAAGACTCCCTCGCCGCCGAGTGGGGCGAGTGCGCGCGCTACGTCGAGATCGCCGACGATCGCTACGCGTCGCGGCAGGTCGAGGACTACGGCGAGAGTCGAGTGCTGCGGTACGATCGGGGCCACTGGTGCGACCGGTATGGCCAGTTGTTCGGCTGCCTGTTCAGCCTCAAAAGAAAGGCAATCCAGGGGCGGCTCGGCGCGGTGCCTGTTGAGCCGCAGGAGTTCGAGCGGGCATGGCGCGCCGCCCTCCGGTCGCCGCTGTGGGAGCACCAGATGAGCCAGTCGCTCGCAGCGGAGTGGGGCGCCGTGCCGTTCTGGCTTCGGGGACGGTCAGGCGGGCCGGTCCACCGAGCTTAGTTGCTCGGCTGGCGGAGCGGATGAACACAGCTCGCGCTCCTGAGCGTCCCGCATCTGGGGAAATCTTCATGCGATACGTACCGATATTCGTATTCATCACGCTCGCGGGTTGTCATATTGATGCCACTCCGCAAAGTGCAATCACTCCTTCGGCCATGACCGAGACGTATGTCCGCGTCGGCCTCTACTATCAACAGAACAAGAAGCTGCCGGCGAACCTGGATGTGTTGCCCGTCCGGGAGAATTACGCGAATAGCACGGTTGACGCTTGGGGCCGTCAGCTCCGGTATACCGTTGATTCCGAGACCAGGTTTTCTCTTTCCAGTCTGGGCAAGGACGGCGTGAGCGGGGGAGCCGGCGACGATTCCCATCTGGTTCAGGAATATCGGGTCGTGAATGGCGAGATCGACGAGGTGCCGTAAACCCCCGCTCCCTGACTTCGTTGCTCAGTCTGTACGGGACGCCGCTCAGTGGGTGCTGCCGCCGTTGCGGCTTGGAGTGATAGGTCCGGCGTCTAACCCCGCGATGCAGCAGACCCAGCCCGCCGCGGCGGTTCCAGATATCATCAACCGTGTTCCCGGCGGGCCGGGTCCGCTGAGGTTGGTCGTTAGACAGGAGGGCGAACCGTGGACGACGAGAGCGGGCCTGATGCCGACATCCAACCACAAGGTCTTTCGTGTCAGCGATGCTCTCACATGGCGGTGCAGCGGACCGCGCTTGCGCGAGGCCGCTGATCTGGGTCCTCAAGCCGCGAAGGCGAAACAATGGCAGACGCGCTGGACGAAGCTGAGCGGCTCCTCGCCGCTGGCAATGACCTTGCCGACGCCGGAAAACACGCGGAGGCGCTCGGCCGGTTCCAGGCGGCATGGTCGGCGCTGCGGGAACCGCGAGAGCAGCAGAATCCGGCGGTTCGCATACTGGGTGCGATCGCCGATTGTGATTTCCTCCTGGGCCAGTGGGAGGAGTGCCGCCGGGCCGTACAACACGCCTTCCGGTGCGGGGCGGATCTGGATAATCCCTTCCTGCGGCTGAGGCTCGGCCAGAGCCTGTACGAACTGGGCGATGAGCGCGAGGCGGCCAATTGGCTCGTACCCGCGTACCTGTCCCAGGGGCGAGCCCTGTTCGAGCACGACAACCTCAAGTATCTTGAGTTCTTCCGAAGCCAGTTGGAGGCCCCGCCTGGTGGCTGGCCCGAAGGGTGGTAGGCGTCAAGCCTGACATTCGGCTGCAGCCGACCCGCCTGGCGCTCGGCCGCTTGATTTCGTCGTCAGATGGTGGCACCTGATGCAAGGCGTGATTTCTGCTGCGCGGCCAGACAAACGACGGCGCCGGTTCCGCCCGGCTTGGTGTGTCCTCGTATCCGCGTTCTTCCTCGTGCCCATTCTCGCCGGGGCACTCGCGGTACGACGGACCCGAGCCCTACGGCTGGCCGAGGCAGAGGCGCGCCAGCAGGCGGCCTGCGAGGCGGTGGCCGCGAGGGAGGACCAGGCCGGCAGACACGCGCTGGCGATCGGCGACCGAACCGGTGCCGCCAGTCATTTCAAGGAAGTCAACCGCTGGAACGCCCAGGCGGACCGTCACATGCGGGCTCGTTCTCAGGCCTTGAAGTATTGGTGGTGACGGAGGTAGTGGGGGCATGCCCGAGTATTCAATCACAAATGCGGAGGCGCCGAGCCCGGAGGAGGAGTTGTGATCATGGGAGGCCGATCATGAAGCTCTGGCAGCTAGCCATCACCTTGATCGTATTGATCGTATTGCGTGAGGTGTCCGGAGACCTCTTGATCCGACTGACGCGGTTGCCTGTACTGGCCAATTTCGGGGGCCTGGCCATCGGCTCGTTCTTCTCCGGATGGCTGGCCGGCGCGATCAGCAAGCTCGGTCCTTCCTACGGCCAGCTCTGGGGCTTGGCCGCGCTGGGTGCCATCGCAGCGATCGGGATTGGTTTCATGCAGGGCTCGAACTTTCTGGCGATGGTCGTGGTATTCATGCTGCTGATCAACATACCACTGTCGTACGGTTGCCTCCTCCTCGGTGCCTACCTTGCGGAGCCCCGCACGAACACCCCGCCGCCGCCTCAAGAAGACGATAGCCTCGGCTCGGACCGTGATGCTTCGCATGCGTCCGCCGAGGATTGACACGGCCGCGGCCATTGCCAGGGCGTTGGGAATCGATGAGGCAAAGTCGCGCCATGACCACACAGATTCCCGACTCCGCCGAAGTCTCCGACTGGATCGCCGCTCGCATCGCGGCTTTCCCCACCGAGGCCCCGAAGGAAAAGCACTGGCTGGTGCCTTACGCCGCCCAGTTTGGCGCCCTGCCGCTCTACTCTGGCTGGACCGAGACCATCGGCATCCGCCCCGACGGCGAGTTCGTCCGCTGGAGCACTGAAGGTTTCTTCGTCGGCACCCGGCCGGTCGAGGATCGCTCGTGGGCGCTCACCGCGCTGGTGGCCGGCGCCGCTCGTTACCCCGAGCTCCGGCCTTTCCTGCCGGTCCGCGGTCCGGACGCCGTCGATTGCCCCTGCCGCGCCATCCCGATGTGCGTCTCCGGCGAGCTGGGTTGCGCGGAGTGCGGCGGGCTCGGCTGGCTCCCAGCCGCCGACCGCCTGAATCTCCGCCCCAGCGGCGTCCGGCCGCCGGCGCGCGTTTCATGGTATCATCGCCTTTTCGGCGGCAGGGCCCGCTGAGCAATCAAGGCTCCGCTCGGCGGGCCGGTCCGCTGAGCCTTGGGCGTTAGGCAGCGAGGAAGTCGATGTCCCCGGTCGTTCCCGAAGCCTGGAAGCCGCGGTTGCGGCAGTATCTCCGCCAGCGGCGCGGCGAGGAGCGCGACCGCCTCTCAGCCGGTGACTTCCCACCGGGGCAGAGCATCCTCATCCGCTTCCCCGATGGCTCCCACGTCCTCTTTCGACATGCGTTCGCCATCCGGGATGACGAGGCCGGCGAGGTCATCGTCTTCACGGAGCACTGCGGGTATCACGTGTTTCCGCTCGGTGATGCCGACGTCGAAGAACTGCGATCGCCGGATTCGCCGTGATCTGGCCCGTCGGCTACAGGAGGGCCTTCAGCGTCTGACGCGATGACAATCCATTCAGCGGACCCGGCCCACCGCGCTCGCTTCTGGTACACTCGAAGGCGGTTGCTTGGCGGACCGAGCCGCGGAGCTTTTTGTTAGGCGGCTCTCCTCATGCCTTCCAACGGTGCTGATCCGACCAACGTACTCGCGGCGCTTTATCGGGATCTCGAGCCGGAGCAGGTCGTCTTTCTTCAGATTCATTGCGACGCCCGGTCGGCTTGGCAGGGCGAGGACGATTGGCTTCTGATCCAGCAAGTCCTCGCTCGCCCATCAGTGTACGACGCTTTCGGCATCTCGTCGCTTCCGCCTCACATTCCTTTCCACACCGCCCGAGGGCTGGAAGTCATAGGCACCGTGGCAAACCTGCTCGACCGAGGGGGCGTCCACCGCAAGTTCGTCGACGACTTCGAGGCCGCGTTGGCGGAATCACGGGGCTTTCTCGATAACTTCTTCCGCCGCGATTATCGATGCGCGATGGCATATTCAAGCCGCGGCGCATGGTGCGATTGGTTCTACGGCGATGGGATACTGGATGAGACCGTCTTGGTGCGCAACGGACCCGACTGGTGGCTGCTGGCTATCACGGCCACCGACTGAGAGGCGAAGGAATGAACTCTCTCGGGTTGCTGGTTCTCCTACTGGTCGTCGCCGCCCCAATTGCCTGGTTCGCCTCGGAGTTCCAGGACCGGCGCTGGCTGCGCCTCGCCTTGGGCACCTTGGCCATCCTGCTCTCCTTCGGTGTCGCGGCCCTGGTCGGATGGCTGGAGCGGTTCAATTCCAACGCCTGGTTCGGTAACGCCACGAAGTAACTGATCGACGCGGCGGTCACTGAACTGGAGGCAGGCAACCGGGCTCGGGTGCTCCGCTCGCTCAAAGACCTGCAGGGACGATATGCACCCACCTACGAGAACCGTGCGCGATACGATATGCTGGTCCGGGAAGCGGTGAACGAGATGCGATCGCCTGAGGGGGAAACCCCCTGACATTGTGTGAGAGAGCGTGTATGAGCTACACGGTCGATCTAATCGTGGGCTCGTTGCCAGCCAGTGACGCCGAGGCATGGCGAGCGGTTGAGGCGCTGACGAGAGCGCTACTACGAGGACAAGAGCGATAAGGCGCCGGCGCTCGTGAAACTTCATGAGCAACTCACCAACCGATATCCCTGTTTGTGCAGCTATGCCGATGATGACCCGGCAATGGAACAAAGCCCATGGGCCGATGGACCCATGCTCGGTAACTTCGCCAGCGAAATGGGAATGCTCGCGATTGTCTTCTCAAGGGTAGATGACGTTGTCCCGTTCATCATCGAGCAGGCCTCGAAACTGAATATTGCTGTGGCAGACGGGCAGACTGGTCGAATCCACCGGCCCCTCGTTGGAAGTCAGCCGCCAGCGCGGAGAGAAAAGCCTTGGTGGATATTCTGGTAGCGCCCTCTAACCGTGCGCAGCGGCGGCCCCGCACCGCCGCCCAGCGGCCCACCCTATCGGCGGGCCGCTGATCTGGGTAGTTAGCCCGTCAGGAGGGGAGCCATGCCGGAGCTTGCCAACGACGAGTTGACACCAGCCAGCATTCCACCTCCGGATGCCGAATGGGGCACCATCGCCGAATTCGCGCTCTCCTTCAACGGATACAAGCGTTGGGGGTCGTTCGAGCAGTGCGCCGAAATTGCGAACGCCGAGCGTCACGGGTCCCTCGACGAGTTGCGCACTTGCCTGTTCTTCGAGCGGCAGCGGTGGCAGCACTTCGGGGAGGAGCCAGACGAGGAGGCGCTGTCCTACATCCGGGGCATCGTCGCGAAGATCCGTGCCAAAATCGAGGGCGGCGCGGTAGGCTGACGGCTAACGAAGCATTCCAGCCGACCTGCCTCGCGGCGCACGGCTGAGCGTTAACGTACGCTCCAGGGGGGCGTCGTGCAATCGCAGCACCGAGCGTTCGACCTGTTCGCCGACTACCACCAGTTCTACCTCTGGGATCGGGGCATGACCGCTCAGGCGCAGGACTACACCGACGAGGATGTGACTTGCCGGATCAAGACCGGGCCGCATGTGGTCGTCATTCAGCCCGAGCGAAACATGACCGTTTCCGTCGAGGTCGAAGTCCATGATGCCGACCCGGGGTTCGATCCCGCCGAGTGGGACCACATCGCCGAGGCCAGCCTGCACCTGCCTACGGGGCGTCTTCAGGTCCACGAATGTACGGGCGGGCCCGTCGCGGACTTCGAGGTCGAGCCGGGCTGGTATCGCGTCCGCTCACCGCACGGCGGTTTGGCCGCCATCGACGAATCCGGGTTGGATGGCCGCGACCACTACCGGGCCGTGCTGTGGCCGGCTCCGCCGGATGATGTGCGAGTCCTCAAGCAATCGGCACCGGGCGGAGGATGAGCCGCCTGACCTCGCGCCGCAGCGAACCCGGCCCGCCGCGGCGCTTGCTGGTAAAATCATTGCTGATGCTCGGCGGGCCGCTGCGCTGGTTCGTTAGAAGTCGGGGGTCTCGGGGGTTCCCGTTAACGCAGCCGGTTGCTGAGACAACGGGCGGGTGATATCATACCCGAATAGCCGCTCACCCGCCGGACCTGAGGTGCTGATGAGCACAGTCGACGAGATTACCGCCGCGATCGAGCGACTCCCCGCCGGCGATGTAGCCCGCGTCCGGGCTTGGCTGGCGGAATACGCCGAGCGCCGATGGGATGAGCAGATCGAGCGCGACGAGCGGGCCGGCCGACTCGATGCGTTGATCGACCGGGCGCTGGAGGAGCACCGGGCCGGGCGGACCCGCCCGCTGTGAATCACCATACCACGGCCGGATTCTGGGAATGCTACGCTCTGCTTCCCGAGCCCGTGCAGCGGGTGGCCGATCGGCATTACGAACTGCTGCGGGCGGATGCCCGGCACCCATCCCTTCACCTCAAGAAGGTCGGGCGGCTATGGTCGGTGCGCGCCAGTCCGGGGTATCGGGCCCTCGCCGCCGAGGCGCCGGATGGCTTGGTCTGGTTCTGGATCAGCCCCCATGATGAGTACGAGCGCGTGCTCGCGGCCCAGTGATGTCTAACCCGGAACTGCAGCGGACCCGCCTGCGGCGGACCGCTGAATTTTGTCGTCAGACTTCAAACGATGGCCAATCAAGCTCCGAACGCCGAGGATGACATCCGCCGGGCGCTGCTCGAAGTTGAGGCCCTGATCGCGCTCGCCTTCGCGGCTGTCAGGCACTCGGCCGAACCCGGCAGCGCCTTGGACCAGCAGGGGCTCCGCGACGGTGCCAGCATAGTCTCCGACTACTTGCGCCACGGTGAGTTCGGCGTCGCCCTCGAGCACCTCATCTACATGGTCCGCGAGCCTTCCTTGCCGATCTCCCGAGAGGCGTTTACCCTGATTGATCGGGCGGGCTGCGCGTTGGGCCTGGCGTCCGACTCCTGGGCGGACATCCGGCCGGGAGCCGACATCTAACATTGCGGTGCAGCACGTATCAAGCAACTATTGGATGCCGAGTGGTCGTCTCCTACCGATGAACCCGAAAGAATCTCTTAGCCATCGAGCGCAGAACCCTTCGCTCAACACGGAAGCGCCCGACACGCCCCTTCGCGGCAATCCCGGCGCCGGTTAGCTCGCGGTTAGCCATCAAAGACCGTCTCCGATCTCACGTCCCGCGATTTCCACACGGCGCGATAGCTCTAGCGCGGCGGTTCTATCGGCGGCTTCGTTCGGGTGGCTTTGCGTTTATCGAGATTCGTCTGGTCCGCCGCCGCAAGAAACATCCTCGAGAGATGTAGAGAACGCCGGATCTGATCCGACTATCCTGCGAAAACGCACCAGTCGGGTGCCGGATTTGGCCGAACCGCGAGGCATTCCATGGAAACAGCAGTCTCAGTCACTGATACAGCAACGATCTCTGTACCGGCGGCTCGTGTGGCAATCGCAGCAGTCGGAGCAGTCCTCCTTTTGCTCGCCAGTTTGCACGTGCTTAGCCCAGAAACGGAATGGGGGGCAAGATCGCTCTGGGTCTGCTGATTGCCGCAGGCGTGGGCGAGGCGATGGGATCGGTCTTCGACATTAACCACCCTCTCCACGGGTTGGCTGGAATCATTGGTGTCATTAGCCTGCCAATCGCCGCGATGTTGATCAGCGTGCCGCCTTGGTCGGACCGACGCGTGGTCCACCGCAAAGTACGTGCTTCTCTGGACAGCCAATCTCACCTGGGTAAGTCAGGTGCTGATGGCAGTCGCTTTGATCATCATGATTCGCCTTTACGCCGGGGCCGGTAACACCCCGGGCTTTTTCGCAGTCGTGGGGTGGGCGAATCGGCTCTTGGTAATGGTTTATTGTGCGTGGGTGGTGACCGTCGCCAGGCAAGCAATCCAATTGCGACGCAATCGGTCGCGGTCGATGTAGAGAGTCCCAGCTTTGATCCGACTACATGTTGAAAACCTATCAACCCGGTCCCAAGAATCGAATGGAGCGAGAAACCATGAAGTACATTCTGATGATGTCGGGCACAAAAGCGGATTTTGACTGGTACGCCAAGTGGCCCAAGAAAGACCTCCAGGCACATTTGGCGTTCATGCACGCTTTCAACAAGGAGCTCAAGGATTCGGGCGCGTTCATTGCGGCCGAAGGACTCGCATTCCCCGACCAGGCCAGGATCGTCCGCGCTGGAACTGACGGGGAGCCCATCACCGATGGAGTATTCCCGGAAGCCAAGGAGTTCCTCGCGGGATTCTGGATCGTTGACGTGGAAAGTCCCGATGAGGCGTACAGGATCGCCGCGCGGGCTTCGGTGGCGCCACATCCGCTGCACGACCGGACCGGCGGGATCGCGGAGAACCTACCCATCGAGGTGCGCCAGATCATGAGCGGTCCACCGGAAGAATTGCTATGACAGAATGCCCCAAGGAGGTTCCGATCGAGCACCTTCTGCGGGAATGGACGCCGAAGGTGCTCGGGACCGTTGTCCGAAGGTTTGGCGATTTTGCGGCAGCGGAGGACGCCGTTCAAGAGGCGTTGCTTGCCGCAGCGATGCAGTGGCCACGCGAGGGACCTCCGGATAATCCTCGCGCATGGCTCACGCGGGTCGCCTCCCGGCGGATGGCGGACCACATTCGTAGCGAATCTGCTCGCCGCCGTCGCGAGCGCGAACTGGCCCTCGAGGCTGCCTACACACAAGAATCACCGGCCATCGAGGGCTCGCCGCCGGAAGACGACACGCTGGTCCTTCTTTTTATGTGCTGCCATCCCGCCTTGACTTCGGCTTCGGCGATCGCGCTCACCTTGCGGGCGGTGGGCGGCTTGACCACAGCGGAGATTGCCCACGCTTTTCTCGTGCCTGAAGCAACAATGGCCCAGCGAATCAGCAGGGCCAAGCACAGCATCAACAATTCGGGCATACCCTTTCAGTTGCCGAGTACCGAGGAGCGAGACCAGCGCCTTTGCGCGGTTCTACACGTGCTGTACATCATCTTCAACGAGGGCTACACCAGCAGCGGCGGACCCGATCTGCGCCGAAGCGATCTATCGCGTGAGGCACTGCGCTTGACGCGGATCATCCACAATTTGCAACCGGACGAAACGGAGGTCGCGGGTTTGCTCGCACTATTGTTGTTGACCGACGCTCGTCGTCTCGCGCGAACGACCCCCGCAGGCGAGTTGATTCCGCTCGGGCAGCAAGACAGGGCGCTCTGGGACAAGCAACAAATCGCTGAGGGAGTCGCGCTCATTTCGGACACGTTGCCCAAAGGCTCAGTAGGCCCATATCAATTGCAAGCCGCAATCGCCGCCGTTCACGACGAAGCCGCCCGGACCGAAGACACGGACTGGCTGCAGATCCTGGCTCTTTACGACTTGCTCATGCGCATGACTGACAACCCGATGGTCACGTTGAATCACGCGATTGCGGCGGCGATGGTGCACGGCGCGGCGAAGGGCCTGGAACTGCTGGAGCCGCTCAAAGCGGACCCCCGCATTGCGGACCATCACCGCCTGGACGCTGTTCAAGCACATCTAATGGAACTTGCCGGAAACCACCAGGGCGCCGTCGCGCACTACCGGGCGGCCGCCGGCAAGACCGGCAGCCTCCCGGAGCGCAGCTACCTTCTCACACAGGCCGCGCGACTCTCGAACGAACAAGAATGAAAGGCAGTCGCCCTCCCCGCCATGGAGGTGTGGCTCTTCGACATGGACACCCGCAAAGGAGGCGTGTCGCAGTTCTTCTGCAACCACGGCCTTGCCAGATGGCGGTCCCTGTGCGAATCTTGGTCGGCCGAGGATGTGCCGAGCCTGGGACCCATCATCGCCGCGATCGATCGCATCATCGCGGACTCCGACGATCCTTTCCTCGCCACCCTGGACGCTTCCCCTGGTATCGAGGAGATGTACGAGTCTCATCAGGCCCAGATAAAGGCCGAATTGAGGCGGTTCGGCAGCGCGACCGCCTGACATCGCTATTGCAGCGGACCCGCCTGCGGAGGGCCGCTGATCTTGGGCGTTACACGCACGGGGCTCTGTGATGTTTGGCCGCTCAAATAAAGAACTTGAAAGGCCACCTATTTCACGAGAGAGGGATTCATTTGAAATCCTCCGCGTTTGGGGTGGCGCAAATCTGCCCAAGCAATACGCCATCAGGACAACATGGGATGATCCTGGTGCTTGGGGTCTGCTGTTGGTCGATATAGCCCGGCATGCTGCCAGGGCATACGGTAGCGCCGGTCAGGCAACAGAACAAGAAGCCCTTTCACGTATCAAGCAACTATTTGATGCCGAGTGGTCGTCTCCTACCGATGAACCCGAAAATATCTCGTAGCCATCGAGCGTAGAACCCCGCGCAACACCGAAGCTCCCTACATGCCGCTTCGCGGCAATCCCGGCGCCGGTCAGCTCCACGTCAGGCATCAAAGACAGTCTCCGATCTCACGTCTCGCGATTTCCACACGGCGCGATAGCCGTAGGCCGGGCACAAATGTCCTCCATAAACACGCCCACAGACTGGATGTACCTCCCGGACTGGGACCGCTACTGGTCGGAGGTCCTGGCCGACGAGTTCTGGAAGTCGGCCAACATGGAGACGTCGTTTTTCGAATGCACCAGCCTCCAGTACCTGCGTGAGGTTGAACAGCGTGAGAACCACCGCGTGCTGCTTGCCGGCAATGGCATCGCGCCCGAGCCGTTTGGATTCGCACACGCAGGCTGCGACGTGACGGTCGTCGAAGTCTCCGGCGTAGCTTGCCGATTCCTTGGATCGCTGCAAGTGACCCCTGATCTGCTCCGACACATGTTTACGGTGTACGATAAAGTGTTGGACCCCGACTTGCGCATGCGGGTGAGTAGGCCAAGCCCCGAGAAGAGCCTCGAACTCGTGGACGCGGAGTACCGGCCCGGCGGCTGCGTTTCGATCATCGCCGCAGATCTCTTCAACTACGAGCCGAGCCAGCCATTTGACGCCATCTTCTCGCGGCGAGCATACCAGGGCTTGCCGCTCGATCGCCGAGAAGAACTAGCGCGCCGGTTCTATCGGTGGCTTCGACCGGGTGGCTTTGCGTTTGTCGAGATGATTAATATCCACGAGCGAGAATCATTTGAGGGTCCGTTTCGGGCCGCTGGGTTTCGAGAAGTGGACCGCTGGTGTCAGCGCGACCGCGGTGAACGCGACGTGTTGTTCTGGCACCGCAGCGGGTGAGCGCAGAATCACCCGAGAGCCAAACCCGAAACCGCTTTCCATCCTCAGCGGCGACAGCTACAATGAGATCGGTGTATCCCCTCGAGTAAGGTGGGCGCCATTCCCGAACTGGGGATGCCTCTTTTCTTTCGCGCCACAGCACTTTTTAATACGGACGATTCCCGATGCGCGAGTTGAAAAACGGTCGAAGGGCACGACCAAAACGGCCAACTGGCTCGACTCGTCGGGATCAGTCCAACCACGCTGGCCTGGCCGCTCTGACCAACGAGACAGCCGCGTATCACGCCCACCTGCCCCGACTGCTACGTGAACACTCCGGCCAGTTTGTCTTGATCAAGGGCGATGAGGTCGTTGGAATTTTCCCCGATCGCTCTTCCGCACTCGAGGACGGATACCGACGGTTCGGAATCGTGTCCTTTCTCGTAAGGGAAATCTCCGACAACCACCCCGTGATCTATCTTCCCAACGTAGTACCCTGAGCCATGCCGCGGCTGGAAGCACCCATCGCCGAGGATGGCCCGATCGTCGACGTCAGGTGCTGGATCGGCATCGAGCACGACAACGCCCTTCGATCGCGCGGACTGCCGCGCCCGAAACCATTCTCGACCCGCCGACTCATCGATACCGGTGCCCGCGCCACCGCAATTCAACGAGCGCTGGCCGACGGTATGGGGCTACCAATCCACGACTGGGTAATGATCACCTCATCCGCGCTCGGGAACGAAGTTCGTGCAGCCCCGGTCTATCAAGTCAGAATGACGTTCGGCTCCCTCGAAGCTAAAGACGCGCCGCAGTGGCGGATCGTTCGCGCTGTCGGTGTCAGCGTCGTTTCGCCTGGAGTACTCGTCTTGATCGGTCAGGACCTTCTCGCGACATGTCGCTTCACGTACGACGGGCCAAAGCGCCGTGTGACGATGTCTTACTGAATCGCAGTAAGATCGTCCTGGAGAAAACACCGTGCTTGACAAAACCAACGCAAGATTTCCAATCAAGGACAAATACATATTTTTGTCACATTGTGCCGCGTCACCCCTCTACCACGCGGCCATGCGGAAGGAACACCAGATCGCCGAGGAACAAGCCAGGACACCCTGGCTCCTTTTCGAGAAATACAGCGCAATTCTTCGCAGCCTGCGTGATGCAGCCGGCGATTTGTTGAAAACTTCGTCGCGCAATGTGGCGTTCGTTAAAAACGCTTCGGAAGGCATCAATCTCATCGCCAACGGCTATCCATTTCAAAGCGGCGACAAGATCATCACTTACGTCCACGAGTATCCGGCGAATGCTTATCCCTGGAAGTTGCAGGAGCTGCGTGGCCGCGCTGAAGTTGTTGAGCTCCCGAACCGTGACCTCACCAATACCGCTCTCGAATATCCACCAGTCTCCTGGGCGCTCAGCGACCTCAAGCAGTGTCTTGAGAAGCACAAGCAAACGCGCGTCGTCGCACTGAGTCACGTGCAATTCACAAGCGGATATTGCGCTGACCTCCAAGCTCTCGCCGACCTCTGCCGTGCCCATGAAGTTGATTTTGTGCTGGACGTAGCCCAGAGCCTCGGTTGTTTGCCTGTCTATCCGGAAGAACTTGGTGTCGCCGCTGTCGTGTCTTCAGGCTGGAAGTGGCTGATGGGACCGATCGGAACAGGACTGCTTTACACTTCGGAGCAGTTCCGGCGAAAACTCAACCTCGTCATGGTTGGAGCTGACACGATGAAGCAAGGAGCGAACTACCTTGAGCACACCTGGAATCCGCATGATTGCTCGAAGGCTTTCGAATATAGCACGTCCCCAGTTTCACTGGCTGCGGCTCTCGAGTGTTGCATCCGGGAGTTGACCTTGAACTGCCCGATGGAGGAAATCGCTGCCGAGGTGTGGCGGCTCCAGGACGTCTTCCTGAAGGTACTAGACCAAAGCAACGTCATGCCGGTCTTCCCTGAACCCGAGCAAAGGTCATCGATTCTCTCGCTTCGAGTGCCGATCGATGCGGGCGTTCTCCGACAGGAGCTCCGCGCTGAGAACGTGATCTGTACGGTCCAGGGAGGTTATCTCCGTATAGCACCTCATTTCTACAACACGGAAGATCAACTCGAACAGGCAGCCTACCGCTTGAATCGTATAGCACGCGACAGGCTCGCTGTATAATGTCAGTTCGACGCGAAGGGCCCAGCCCCGGATTGCGACGAAGGAACGGCAGGTAACCATGGGACGTACCGCTCGCGAAACCATCCGCTCGATCGAAGACTACCGCGACTACCTCCTGCTGTTAGTCCGCCTTCAGTTGGGCTCGGGCCTCCGCGCCAAGCTCGATGCCTCCGATATCGTCCAGCAAGCGATCCTCCACGCGCACGAAAGGCGCAGCCAGTTCCGGGGCGTGACCGAGGGAGAGTGGCTGGCCTGGCTCCGCGCAATACTCGTGAATGCCCTGGCCGGCGCGTCGCGACGGCTGCACGCGCAAGCGCGCGACCCCGCCCGTGAGCGCTCCCTCGAGGCCGATCTCGAGCGCTCGGCCTCCCGCATGGAGAGCCAGCTCGCAGCCGATCAGACTTCCCCCAGCGAACGGGTCGTGCGCGGCGAAGAGCTGCTGCGACTCGCCAACGCCATCGCCAAGCTGCCGGAAGACCAGCGCTCCGTAGTGGAGCTGCATTATTTGAAAGGGCTCACTGTCGCCGAGGTGGCCGAGCAGATCGGACGCACCCGTCCGGCCGCCGTCGGCTTGCTCTTCCGCGGGCTGAAGCGGCTCCGCGAGATCCTGCGCGACCCGGAGGAGCCCGCCGATGGAGCGTGAATTCACCGGCGATCCCGACTCCGACCGCGAGGAGCGGCGCAACCACGTCCTCCTGGCCTACGTCGAGGCACTCGAAGCAGGCCGCGAGCCCGACCGCGGCGCACTCCTGGCCGAACACCCCGACTTGAGGCACGACCTCGAGGCATTCCTCGATGGCCACGACAAACTCCAGGAGCTCACGGCCCCCTTCCGCGTCACGGGGCGAATTGACCTGGAAGGCCTGCTCGATCCCCCACGCGAAGGACCGGCCGGCTGCCCTCCCGGAATTGGCGAGCTCGGCGATTTCCGCCTCCTGCGCGAGGTGGGCCGCGGCGGGATGGGAGTCGTCTACGAGGCCGACCAGATCTCGCTCGGACGGCGCGTTGCGCTCAAGGTCCTGCCGTTCGCCGCCGCGATCGACCCCCGCCGCCTCCAGCGATTCAAGTCCGAAGCCCTGGCAGCAGCCCACATGCAGCACGAGAAGATCGTGTCGGTGTATGCCGTCGGCTGCGAGCGCGGCGTCCACTACTACGCAATGCAATTCATCGACGGCCAGAGCCTCGCCGCATTGCTGGCAGAGCTGCGCCGCCTCCGCGACGAGCACGGGGAAGGGCAATCGCCGCGGTCGGGGACCGACGTCACGCGGCGTGGCCACAACTCTATCTCGAGAGCGGTTCTCTGATCGCCGCCGCTACGACGAGCGAGTGGCCGCGCTCGCCCGCCAGGCGGCCCTGGCCCTCGAGCACGCCCACCAGGCGGGCATCGTGCATCGCGACGTCAAGCCCGGCAACTTGCTGTTGGACCTGCGGGGGCAGCTCTGGGTCACCGACTTCGGCCTGGCCCAGGTCTCGGGCGACGCCGGGCTCACGATCACGGGCGAGCTGCTCGGCACGCTCCGCTACGCCAGCCCGGAACAAATCCAGGCCCGACGCGGAATCGTCGACCACCGTAGCGACATCTATTCGCTGGGCGCGACGCTTTACGAGCTTCTGGCCCTCCGCCCCCCCTTCGAGGGCCGCGATCGCAACGAGCTCATCCGGCAAATCGAGCGTGACGAGCCGCCGCCGCTTTACACGATCGTTCCCGGAGTTTCCCCGGAGCTCGAGACAATCGTCCTGAAGACGCTCCGCAAGGAGGCGGCCGATCGATACGCCACCGCGCAGGATCTGGCCGACGACCTCCAGCGTTTCCTCGACGCGCGCCCGATCGTGGCCCGACGCCCGACGCCGGCCGAGCGCCTGCGAATCTGGTCGCGCCGCCATCCGTCGATCGCGTTGGTGGCGGTCGTCGCTCTGATCCTCCTTTCGGCGGCGTCCTTGATCAGCACCGTCCTCATCCGCCGCGAGCAGCACCGGACGCTGCTCGCACAGCGCACGGCCGAGGCGGCATACCATCGCGAGCGCCAGCGCGCCGAGGAAGCCGAGGCGCGGTTCCGCCTGGCTCGCCGCGCCGTCGATGAGCTGATCCAGGTCAGCGAGGAAGAGCTGGCGCAGCGGCCGGGCATGGAAGGACTGCGCAAGCGACTCCTCTCCTCGACGGTCGCCTATTACCAGGAGTTCATCGAGCAGCGCCGCAACGACCCCGGTGCGCAGGCCGAGCTCCGCGACACCACGCGCCGGGTCGAGACGATCCTCGCCGACCTGGCAGTCTTGCGCGCCGCGGGAGAGCTCTATCTGCTCGCCCAGCCCTCGGCGCTCGACGACCTGCGGCTCGACAAGGTGCAGCGGGGCAAGGTGGCCGACCTCTCCTCCCGCGCCGGCCGCCGCTGGATGGACGCCTTCGGCGACCCCGCCCACCGGCCGCCACCGGCCGAGCGCGTGCGGCTCGCCCTGGAGCAGGCCCGCGACAACCAGGCCGAAGTGCACGCAATCCTCACACCTTCCCAGCGCGTCCGCCTCCGCCAGATCGCCCTCCAGTCCGAGGGGCCGGCCGCCTTCCGCGAGCCGGAGGTCGTCGAAGCACTCGGGCTCACGCCCGCCCAGCGCGACCGCATCCGCGCGATCGAAGAAGACATCTTCTTCGGCCGCATGCGCGAGATGCAATCGGGCAAAGCCCCCGACGACGACGCCAAGCCGCCAATGGAGCGCATCGGCGCCGTGCTCACCGCCGAGCAGGCGCGACGCTGGACGGAAATGGCCGGCGAGCCCATCCAGGGCACCCTGAACACATTCCCCACGCCATTCCAGCCGCGCCGCGAACCGAAGCGCAGGTATTGACGTTGCGCTGTTCTCCTCCTCGCCCCGAACGGGGCAGTCACAAAACAGCCCAGGGCAACGCCCTGGGGGACTACGTCAACAAAACAGCGTATCGCCCTGAAAGGGCGAAACAGCCCGTCCGAACCGCGCCGCGACGCACGGCGCACGCCCCGCTGACCGCGCCTCTGGATGCCTCGCCAGCGAACGCATCGCGGCCCCTCGAAAAAATTCGCTCGGCCGGCGCGCGATACATGCCCCCGAATTGCATCTCTTCCAGTAGGTGCGTCCGCGCGATCACAATTGCGCAACGACGCACCAGCTCTCGGCATCCCTGTGATCGCACCAGCCGTTTCTCGCCTAACTCCTGTTGAGGTCATTCCATGCGTCGACGAGCCCTCGCCCTGGCGACCGCGCTAGCCTGCTCTGCAATCCTCCTCGCCGGCCCGCCAATACTGCAATCGAGGACCGCAGACGACGGCGAAGCGAAGGCGAAAGCAAACGCAAAAGCCGCCGGCGCAGACCTCTTCGGCCTCACCAAGGTCGTAAACATCCACATCGAGATCCCGGCCGAAGAATTTGAGGCCATGCAGCCCCCTGCCCCGGCCGGCGGGCCGGGCGCACCTCCCCAGGCCCCCCGTCCCAAGCAGCCGGGAGAGCGCGAGAGCGAACGAAACCTCTTCGGCGTCGAGTTCCGCTGGGCGGTCGGGACGCTGACTGCGGAGGGCAAGACCTACAAGGGCATCAGCATCCGCTATTCGGGAAATGCCTCGTACTTTGCATCGGCCGGCGGTCTGAAACGCTCCTTCCTGGTCGATCTGGACCGAGCCGGTCATGCACAGTTCCATGGCCTGCGCGCGATTCAGCTCCAGAGCGGGGCGCTTGACCCTGCAAAGGCGCGCGAGTCCCTCGCCTTCGCCCTCTTCCGCGAGGCCGGAGTCCCCGCTCCCCGCACGGCCTTGGCCGAGGTGACGCTCACCGTCCCCGGCGAGCACGAGAAGGCATATCTCGGGCTCTACACGCTCGTCGAGCCCATGGATCAATCGTTCCTGACTAACCAGCTCGGCACCGACAAGGCCCTGCTCCTCAGGCCGCAGGGACTGCGCGGACTCGACTTCCTCGGCGACGACTGGGAAAAATACCGCGGCCCCTACCGCCCCCTGGCCGAGCCCACGCCCGACCAGTCCAAGCGGTTGATCGAGTTCCTCCGCCTCGTCCAGCAAGGCGACGATGAGCGGTTCCGCAAGGAGATCGCCTCCTACCTCGACGTCGATAAGTTCCTACGGTTCATGGCCGTCCAGGCTTTGATTGCCAATGCCGACGGCTTCTTCACGCTCGCGTACAACTACTCCCTGTTCCTTGACCCCAAGTCAAACCGGTTCGTCTTCATCCCGGGCGACCAGGAGCTATCGTTCGCCAATTTCATGATGATGGGGTCCGCCGATCAGCTCATGGATATGAGCCTCGCCCGCCCGTATGGGGGCCAGAACAAGCTGGCCGACCGGCTGCTCGCCATCAAGGACGTTCGCGAAGCCCATCAAAAGGTCGTCAAGGAGCTGGCGACAACCGTCTTTCGCAAGGATCGCCTCCTGGCCGACGCCGCAGCGCTCGAGGCGCGCACCAAAGCGATCCTCGCACATGAGGCCACGGCGCGGGCCGAGCGGGCCGAGCCCCCCGTCGGCTTCGGCCCTCCGGGGGGCCCGGTGGCCCCCGACCTGCGAACCTTCGCCGACAAGCGGTCCCTCTCGATCGCCGATCAGCTCGCCGGCAAAAAAGACGGCTATCGCCCGCAATTCAACTTCAGGCCGCCGGGCGGCGGACCGCCGCCGAAGCCCGTCGATGACAAGACGATCGGCGAGATCGTCAAGGCGCCGCCCGACTTCAAGGTCAGCCTGTTCGCGGCGCCGCCCAAGCTGGGCTATCCGGTGACCCTGTCCGTCGCGCCCGATGGCGCAGTCTACGTCGCCGTGGACGAGCAAGGATCGCTCGGCCGCTCACCCGGAGGAGGCCGCGTCGTCCGCTGCATCGACCAGAACGGCGACGGCAAGGCCGACCGCATCGATGTCTTCGCCAGGATGGAACACCCCCGGGGCGTGATCGCGCAGGATGGCAAGGTCTGGGTCTTGCACCCACCATCCCTGAGCGTCTACCGCGACGACGACGGCGACGGCACGTCGGATCACCACGAAGTGCTGGTCTCCGGCCTGACGACAAGCTTGATTGACGAGCGAGGCGGCGACCACACGACCAACGGCATCCGCATGGGCCTGGACGGCTGGATCTACATCGCCGTGGGCGACTACGGATTCCACGGCGCGAAGGGGAAGGACGGCACCACGCTGTCACAGAAGGGCGGCGGCATCCTCCGCGTGCGGCCCGACGGCACCGAGCTGGAAGTCTTCGCCATCGGCCTGCGCAACCCGTTCATGATCGCCATCGACCCGTATATGAACCTCTTCACCCGCGACAACACCAACGACGGGGCCGGCTGGGACGTGCGCGTGAGCCACCTCATCCAGACGGCCGACTTTGGTTATTCGCAGCGGTTCGCCAATTTCCCGGACGAGATCATGCCGGCCCTCGGAGCCTACGGCCAGGGAGGAGGTACCGGCGCCCTTTCCATGCACGACGAGCGCTGGCCCGAAGCCTACCGCGGCGCCCTTCTCACAGGCGACTGGGGCCGCAGCGAGGTCTACTTGCACGATCTGAAGCCCGCCGGTGCCTCGTTCCGGGCCAATTCGAGCGTCTTCCTCTCCATCCCCAGGCCAACCGGCATGGATCTAGGCGCAGACGGCCGACTCTACGTGGCGAGCTGGCGCGGAGGCGAGGCGGCCGTCTACGTCGGCCCGCAGGTCGGCTTCCTCGCCTGCGTCGCGCCCCCCGGCTGGAGCCCGGCTTCACCCTTCGATCCCAGGGGGCTCGCAATCGCCGAGCTGATCGACGGCTTGTGCGGTCCCAATGCGGCCTCGCGCTTTCACTGCCAGCGCGAGATCCTCCGCCGGGGTCCGTCTCCTGAAACGACGCAGGCTCTCGGCAATCTCGCGTCCGACGCATCCCGGCCCCTGCCCGGGCGAGTCGCGGCGCTCTTCGCGCTCAAGCAGCTCGACGGCGCCGCCTCGCACGGCCTGCTGCGCAAGCTCGCCGGAGACGCGGCCGTTCGCGAGTTCGCCCTCCGCGCGCTGGCCGACCGCAAGTCGGAGCTGGCCGGCGTCGAATCCGCGCCGTTCCGCGCCGCGCTGGCCGATCCCTCGCCCCGCGTCCGCGCAGGCCTTGATCGCGCTCGGGCGCCTCGGAGACGTCGGCGCAGCCCCTGCCATCATTCCCCTGACCTCGCGCCCCGAGGGCGCGCCGATGCCGTCCAAGAAGCCGGTCAACGCCCAGCCCGACCCGGACCGAACCGTGCCGCACCTGGCCACGCGGGCCCTGGTCGCGCTCCGCGCGGTCGATGCCTGTCTCGACGCAATCGACGGGCCACACAGCGAGGGGGCCCTCCGCGCCCTCCGGTCGATGCATGATCCCAAGGCCGTCGATGGGCTCATCAGAAAGCTCTCCACGGCCCGTTCCCCGCAGGTGCGCCGCGACATTCTAGTCACGCTGGTGCGCCTCTATAATCGCGAGGCCGATTATGACGGAAGCTGGTGGGGCATCCGGCCCGATACGAACGGCCCGTACTTCGACCCGAGGGAGTGGGCCAGCAGCCCGCGCATCGCTTCGGTCATCAAGACGGCCGTCATCGACGGCGACACCGAGACCGCGAAGTTCCTCCGTTCTGAGCTGGCCCGGCGGCGCGTCCGCTTGAAAGATCTGCCGGCCGATGCTACGGCCGACCGTGCGAAGGCCGAGGAGGAGGTCCGCGTCCTCCTCACGAAGGCTGACCCGAACAACCCCAACCAGATCGGCAACATGAGCTATGAAGCCGCGGCGAGAAGGGCGATCCAGGCCAGCGGAGACGCGGGGCGAGGCAAAGTCCTGTTCAACGCGCAATCGTGCCGAGCCTGCCACACCGACGCCGACGGCCAGACGCCCAAGGGGCCGCACCTCGTCGATATCGGCAAGCGTTACAGCCCCGCCGAGCTCGTCGAGTCGATGCTCAAGCCCAGCCTGAAGATTGCCCAGGGCTACGAGGCCTACACGATTGCCATGGCCGACGGCCGGGTCTTCACGGGCTTCGTCGTGAGCGAGGGGGCCACGGCGGTGCAGATCCGCGAGTCCTCGGGTACACTCCAGGAACTGAAGCGGTCGGCCATCGAGGAGCGGCGCAGACAGGAGGCGTCGGTCATGCCGGAAGGGATCGTCGCGAACCTGACGCCCGAGGGCCTGGCCAACCTCGTCGCTTACCTCCGCTCCCTGACTCCCTGAATGGAATCATCCCCGGTCGACCGATGCGGCAGAGGAGCCCGCTGATGATGGGATTCTCGATGCGAATGATGCCGGTGGTCTTACTGCTCCTGGCGTCCCCGATTCAGGCACAGACGCAGAAGCAGACACCGAAAAAAGCCCAAGCACCGGCCCAGCGCTTCGCGCCGTTCGACCCCGAACGGATCTTCATGCTGGGCGATGCCGACCTCGACGGCAGGCTCTCGCTCGATGAGTACCGCGACTTCCTGCGCAGCTCGCCTCGCATGAGGGACGCCGCCGCGGCGACGATCGAGCCGATGTTCCGCCGGCTCGACACCGATCGCGACGGCTACCTCTCGCTGTCGGAATACCGCAAGTCGTTCCCGCAAAGGCCCGGAGGCGAAAGAGAGAAGACCGCCGCACAGAAAGCGAAGCCACCGGCCACGGCGCCTGAGCCTCTTATCACGCCCCAGCAGGAGCAGTTCTTCGAGGCGAAGATCCGGCCCGTCCTCGTTACGAGCTGCGGCAAGTGCCACTCCAGCAAAGCCGAGAAGTTGCGAGCCGGGCTGCATCTCGATAGCCGCGACGGGCTTCGCAAAGGCGGCGACTCCGGCCCGGCGATCGTTCCCGGCCGGCCCGAAGAGAGCCTGCTCCTCCGCGCGATCCGCTACCTCGACGATGACCTCCAGATGCCCCCCAAGGGAAAACTCCCCGACGCAGTCATTGCGGATTTCGAGGCCTGGATCAAGATGGGCGCTCCCGACCCGCGAACCGGGCCGGCCAGCCCCGCTCCGGGGCACCCGCGACAGGATCTCGCGAAAGCACGCGAGTTCTGGTCATTCCAGCCACCCAAGAAATCCAGTCCGCCGTCGGTGAAGAACGCCCATTGGCCGCGAGGCGAAATTGACCGCTTCCTCCTGGCGGCGCTTGAAGCCCGCGGACTCGCTCCGATCGCCGATGCCGGCCGCGCGAGGCTCCTCCGCCGGGTGACTCTCGACCTCTCCGGCCTCCCGCCCACGCCCGACGAGCTCGATGGGTTCCTTGAAGACCACTCCCCCGACGCCCTGGCGTTTGCAATGGTCGTCGATCGGCTCCTCGCCTCGCCCCGCTTCGGCGAACGGTGGGGCCGGCACTGGCTCGACGTGGCCCGCTTTGCCGAATCCAGCGGCAAGACGAATTTCAGTTATCCCCAGGCCTGGCGCTATCGGGACTGGGCCATCGCCGCGTTCAACGCCGGCACGCCGTTCGACCGGTTCGTCCGCGAGCAGATCGCCGGCGATCTCCTCCCCGCCGCAGACGACCGCGAGCGGGCCGAGCAGATCATCGCGACCGGCTTCCTTGCCCTGGGCAGCAAGGCCCACGACGCCGAGAACCGCGGGCAGTTCGTCCTCGATGTCGTCGACGAGCAGATCGAGGCGACCACCCGCGCCTTCCTCGGCCTCACGGTCGCGTGCGCCCGCTGCCACGACCACAAGATGGACCCGATCCCCCAGCGCGATTATTACGCCCTCTCCGGAATCTTCCGGAGCACACAAACGTGCTCGGGCACGCTCGCGGGCGTCTTCCCGAACTTCAACGCATCGCCCCTGATCGAGCTTCCGCCCGGCGCGAACGTCCCCGCGGCCGTCCCGGCGCTGCGCCGAGCAGCGGGCCACGATGGAAGAACGCCTCGCCGCCCTGGTCCGCGAGCGCAACGCGATCCCCCCGGGCGAAGCCAACCGCGACCGCCTTCGCCGGGCCAACTCCATGCTCGCGACCCTGCGCCATCGCCTGCTCATCGACCGCCCCGGCGGTTCGCCCCGCGCCTTCGCGATGGGAGTCCGGGAACGCGACGAGTCCGTCGACAGCCCGCTTTTCATCCGCGGAGAGCTCGATCAGCCCGGTGAGGTCGTCCCTCGCGGGCTCGTCCGTGTGCTCTGCACCGATTCGTCCGCATCGATTCCCTCGGGCAGCGGCCGTCGCGAGCTGGCAGACTGGCTCGCCTCGCCCTCGAACCCGCTCACCGCCCGCGTGATCGTCAATCGGGTTTGGCTGCACCTCTTCGGCCGCGGCCTCGTGCCCACTCCGGACAATTTCGGCTCGGCCGGCGCACGGCCCAGCCATCCGGAGCTCCTCGATACCCTGGCCGTGGACTTCATGAATGACGACTGGTCGATCAAGCGGCTCATCCGCCGGATCGTGCTCAGCCGGGCCTACGGGCTCGACTCGATTCACGATCCCCGCAACTTCGAGGCCGACCCCGACAACACGCTCGTCTGGCGCATGAGCAAGCTTCGCCTCGAAGCCGAGGCCGTGCGCGATGCCCTGCTCTTCGTCGGGGGCCGGCTGGCGAATGGGCCGCCGGCTGCTCTGGCGGTGGCGCGGGCGGGCGAGGGCCTGGCGTTCTTTGTCCGCGTCGAGGGACTGGACGCGTCCGACACGCATCGGTCGGTCTACCTGCCGGTGGTCCGCGACCGCGTCCTCGAGTCGCTCGCCCTGTTCGACTTCGCCGACCCCAGCCTCGTGACCGGCGAGCGCGCCACGACGACCGGCCCAGCCCAGGCGCTCTACTTCCTGAATGGACCGCTCGTGATCCGCCAGGCCGAAGCCCTCGCCGATCGCGCAGCCGCCATGGCGGGCGACGAGGCGGTTCGAGTTGATCGGGCCTATCGGATCGCGCTGGCACGGAGTCCAACTCAGGTGGAGCGCGACCGCGCACTCGCCTTCCTCCGTGAATTCGCGGCTCGCGCAGAAGGGCGCGACCCAGCACGCGAAGCCTGGTGTGCGCTCTGCCAGGCCCTCCTCGCCGGCGGCGAGTTCCGCTATCGTGATTGAGTGAGCACGAGCGCACCACCACACCGTGGAGGATCGATCCCATGAATACCCTCGGCCTCTCGCGTCGCGACCTGCTCAAGGGTGTCTCGTCCGGGTTCGGCTACCTGGCGTTCGCCGGGCTGTCGTCGATGTCGGCCGGAGCGACCTCCAGCGACTCCTCTCTGGTCCCAAAGGTCCCGCACTTCCCAGCCCGAGCCACGCGTGTGATCTTCCTCTGCATGAACGGTGCCCCTTCGCACGTCGACACGTTCGACTTCAAGCCCGAGCTCGCCTCCGCCGACGGCAAGGCGTCGGCCCGGCCGGGCCGAATCCCCGGCGCCAAGCTGATGGGCTCCCTCTGGAAATTCCAGAAGCGCGGCCAGAGCGGGCTTTGGGTCTCCGAGCTGTTCCCCGAGGTCGCCAAGCACGCCGACGAGCTCTGCGTGATCCGCAGCATGCAAACCGACCTACCTGCTCACCCCGAAGCCTACCTGATGCTGCACACCGGCAGCTCGCAGTTCATCCGGCCCTCTCTCGGCGCGTGGACCCTCTACGGCCTCGGCACTGAGAACGATGACCTCCCCGGCTTCATCGCGATCAAACCCACGGGCGCAACGGCGGCGCCAGAACTACGGCAGCGCCTTCCTCCCCGCAGCCTGCCAGGCGACCCGCATCGGCAACGAGGCGCAGCCCGTCGCGCAGGCCCGAATCGGCAATATCAAGAACCCCCGGCTCGATGCCCGTGCCCAGCGGCTCCAGCTTGACTTGATCCAGGCGATGAACCGGGACGTGATCGAGCGCGAGCGCGCCCACCCCGGCATCGACGGGGTCATCGAGTCCTACGAGCTCGCCTTCCGCATGCAGGGCAAGCTCCCGGGCGTCATGGACCTCGCGAGTGAGTCGGCGGCGACGAAAGACCTATACGGTCTGGACGACCCGTCAACCGCCGATTTCGGCCGCCAGTGCCTGCTCGCCCGGCGCTTCGTCGAGGCCGGCGTGCGCTTCGTCGAGCTGACGCACGGCGACTGGGACCAGCACCGCGGACTCAAGGCCGGCCACTCCCGCAACGCGCGGGCCGTCGATCGCCCGATCGCAGGGCTCCTCGCGGACCTTGCCGGCCGGGGCCTTCTCGACACGACGCTCGTGATCTGGGGCGGCGAGTTCGGCCGCACGCCCCATGGACAGAACGCCGATGGCCGCGACCACAACAACAAGGGTTACACCCTCTGGCTCTCCGGCGGCGGCGTCAAGCGCGGGATCGCCTACGGTCAGACCGACGAGCTGGGGTACGAGGCCGTCGAGAACCCGATGCACGTCCACGACCTTCACGCGACGATTCTGCACCTGCTCGGCCTCGATCACCTGCGGCTGACCTACCGTTACGCCGGCCGCGACATGCGGCTGACTGACGTCAAGGGCGTCGTGCACAAATCGATCCTGGCGTGACGCATTGTCGCCTTACGCTCCGCGAAAGTGCGTCCCTGTCCCCTTATCCAGCACAGCAGGCCCGAGCGTTACACACGCGGGTCGTGTAAGATCCCAGCAATCCCGTTATTCTCCCAGTCCAGGAGCCTCTCCGATGCCAAGAGCCGCCCTCGCCGCGTTGCTGACCGCTCTCGCTTTGCCCGCAGCCGCTCAAGAGCCGAAAGCCGCCGATCCTGCCCCTCTCTCGTTGTCGGCCCGCCAGGACCACGCGCTGATGATGGAGGCGCTCGGGATCAAGTCGCTGCGCCAGGGCGCCGAGGGCATGAACCGCAGCGCGCCCAATTTTGCCAATTACGACGAAGCGAAAGTCAAGCCGTTCACGCTCCCCGAGCCGCTCGTCTGCAAGGACGGGACCAAAGTCGAGACCCCCGAGCAATGGTGGGGCATGCGCCGGCCCGAGATCGTCGAGGACTTCGACCGCGAGGTCTACGGCCGAGTTCCCAAGAACGTTCCCAAGGTGACGTGGGAGGTCACGGGCACGACCGAGGAGAAGATCGGCGACATCCCGGCGATCACCAAGAGGCTCGTCGGCCACGTTGACAACGCAAAATGCCCGCAGATCAGCGTGAACATCCAGCTCACGGTGACCACGCCGGCCGACGCCAAGGGGCCAGTGCCGCTCATGATGGAGTTCGGGTTCGTGTTCGGCCCCCGGCCCGGTGGTCCGCAGGCCAAGGGGGCCGCGCCAAAGGCAATGCCCAAGGCCGCTCGCCCCGGCGCCTTCGGTGGCGGCGGCTTCGGCGGCGGCGGACCATCCTGGCAGCAACTGGTCCTCGCCAAGGGCTGGGGCTATGCGATCATCGTCCCCAACACCATCCAGGCCGATAGCGGCGCGGGGCTGACGAAGGGAATCATCGGCCTCTGCAACAAGGGCCAGGCGCAAGCCCGACGATTGGGGCGCCTCCGCGCCTGGGCCTGGGGCGCCAGCCGCGCAGTGGACTACCTCGAAACCGACAAGGATGTCGACGCCAGGCAAGTCGGAATCGAAGGGCTCTCTCGGTATGGCAAGGCCGCGCTCGTCGCGATGGCCTATGACCAGCGATTCGTGATCGGCTTCATCGGCTCCTCGGGCGAGGGCGGGGCGAAGCTACACCGCCGCAACTTCGGCGAGCTGGTCGAGAACCTCACCGGTTCGGGCGAGTATCATTGGATGGCCGGGAACTTCCTCAAGTACGGCGGCCCGCTGACCCCGAATGACCTGCCGGTCGACGCCCACGAGCTGATCGCCCTGTGCGCACCGCGGCCGACCTTCATCAGCTACGGGGCAGCCTCCGGCCCGGGTGGCTACGGCATGCCTCCAGAGGGCCAGTGGGTCGACCAGCGCGGCAGCTTCCTGGCGGCCGTGGCGGCCGGCCCGGTCTTCAGGCTGCACGGCAAGAAGGACCTGGGCACCTCGGAATTCCCCGAAGTGGAGACGCCGCTCATCAACGGCGAGCTGGCCTTCCGGCAGCACAAGGGGGGCCACTCCACCGGCCCGAACTGGCCGACGTTCCTCGCCTTCGCCGACCGCTATATCAAGATCAAGAACGCCCCGGCGACGAGCGGGCGCTAACAAAGCTCGGGATCGATCACTCCAGCAACACACGACTTGGCGCCCACACTTTTGCGGGCAATTTCCACCACCGCCCGATACCCCGGCATGGTCGAATCCAGCGCGATCTTCTGTCCGTCAACAGCACGAATCCGCGCAGACTCGACCGCCGGTCCATCCCCGCCGTGATTCATCTTCACGTCGATTGATGCGATATCCGCAAACGGAATGAAACGATCGAGAAAAATGCTCCGCAGCGCCAGCCCGGTCGGGCTCACCGTCAACTTTCGCGACATAAGTTCAAGGGCGAGCATCGCCAGGAACGGCGACGCGGCCACGGCCAGGATACCGATGTACCACGTTGCCGGAGAATCCTTGGCTCGACCGCTCTCCGCCAGGTCGAGCCCGCACACACCGCCGATCAAAAACAGTGGAACCATGGTCGTCATCATCAACAATCCGACCGACCTGCTCGGCCGGAACGATCCGCCGTGCTTGGCGAGCGTGCGCAGGCTCTCCTCGCGCAAACCCACGAGCCGCTGCTCGAGCCGGGCACGAAGCTGCGAGCCATCAACCACAAAATGAAATCGGATCGCCATCCGCCGGCCATCCCGTCCATACAGGAATAATCGCCCGAACGCGTCCGAGATCCATTTGTGACCGGTCGGGCTCGACTCCTCCAAGCCATCCAGATCGCCCCAGGCCAGGAACGTTCGCCGCCCCCATGATCGCCGGGTAATCCCCTGATCTTCGAGCGAAAAGCTCGCGCTTGCCTCACCGGCCCCCCAAAGCAGAAAAACCCCGGCGGCCCCCAGGCCCCCCATGCCGAGAATCCCCGCAGCGCCCTCCAGGAGGTTGAACGTATGAACTTGCGGAATGGCCTGGCTGATGACAAATACAGCGAAGCACAGCAGCAAAATCCCCGTCAGCCCAAAAAACGCAGCCAGGCTCGTGTTCCCCTCGTATCGCTCCACGTCCACTGCTCCCGGTGACCTTCACCACGATATCCGCGCAAAGCCATTCGCCGCGAAATACCTTCTATTTCGCAATACGGCTCGCCCCAGCGGGCCGAAGGTCAATAGCCAGGGGCTTCCAGCCCCTGGTATGCTAAATAAAATACCCCAGGAGGGCTTTTTTTATGGCATACGGCACGTTGCTCTGGATCGCCACGACTCTCGCGCTCGCGCAAGACCCGCCTGCAAAACAGGCCGTGACCGCACCACCACCGGCGACCACGAACCCATCAGAGCGCCTCAAAGAAGCGCACCGTCTTTTGCGCAACGGCCGGTACGCCGAAGCCGAGGAAAAACTCAACGAAACCCGCGACCAATCGAAAAAAACTCCCGAGGGGCTGACTGAGCCACTGCGAATCACGCTCGCCCTCGACCTGGCCGAAAGCCAGGCCAGCCAGGGCGAATACGCCAAGGCGATCGAGGGTCTCAAAGCGGCTGAGCTCGAGAACGTCAAGAACGCCGATATTCCGGCGCGACTCGCCGATCTGTACGTCTGGCGCGGCGATTGGGCGGGCGGCTCCGCGGCCGCCGACCGCGCCCTAACCCGCGACCCCAACCACTTGCAGGCGCGGTTCGTCCAGGCGCGGCTGCTCGAGCTCAAGGGCGAGCTCGAGAAATCGGTCGACGCGTTCAAATGGTTCGTCGATCGCTACAACGAGAAGCAGGCCGAAATCGTCACGTCGGCCGAGTCGCTGATCCTGGTCGGTCAAGCTTCCGAGCGATACTACCGCGCCCGCGCCCGCGGCGAGGAGCTCGCCGACTCCTTGAATGCGGTGATCAACGACATCTACGAAGCCGCCATCCGCGTCGACCCCAACTGCTGGCAGGCGCCCTTGCTCGAAGGCCGGCTTTTCCTCTCGGGATACAACGAGCGGGCGGCTTTCAAGGAGCTCGCGCGCGCTCAGCAGATCAACCCGCTTGCGCCGAGATATTAGTCGCAATCGGCAATGCCGATCTCCAGGGCTACCGGCTGGCGGCCGGCCGCGCCAAAGCCGAACGAGCGCTGGCCACGAACCCCCACTTTGGACCGGCGTTCGTGCTCCTGGCCGACCTCAACATCTCGGACGAGCGATTCGTCGACGCCAAGACGGCCGCGCAGAAGGCCGTCGCCGAAAACCCCCGCGACGAAGACGCCCTGGCCCGCCTCGCGGCTTCCTGCCGCCTCCTCGTCGACCCCGTGGGAGCAGCCGCCGCCGAGCTCGTGACGCTTGCGAATAATCCCCGGCCGGCAAGCTTCTACGCCGCCCTGGCTGAACGCCTCGCCGATCGCCGCAAATACCACTCCGCCGAGCGAGCCTTCATCATGGCCTCGGCCGCCGACCCGCTCCGCGCCGACGCTCCCATCGGACTGGGCATGCTCTACATGCAGATCGGCCGCGAGACCGAGGCCAAAAGCCTCTTCGACACCGCCTTCGCCGCCGACCCGTTCAACGTCCGCGCCGAAAACATGATCAGGGTGCTCAAACACATGGCCTCGTATTCCAGCATCGAGTCGCCACACTTCAGCGTCGTGATCGATCCCACCCAGGATGAGCTCCTGGGTCGTTACATGTCAAAGTATCTCGAATCGGCCTATCCTTCGCTCACCACGCGATTCGGCTATGTCCCCCCGGGCAAGACCAAGATCGAGATCCTCAAGAACCATGAGTGGTTCAGCGGGCGCACCCTTGGCCAGCCGTTCGTCCCCACGGTCGGTGCCTGCACCGGCAAGGTCGTCGCGCTCGCCAGCCCGCGAGCGACCCGGATCCCGTTTAACTGGGCCAGAGTGCTCGCCCACGAGGTCGTTCACGTCATCACCCTCCAGCAGACCGAATTCAATATCCCGCACTGGTATACCGAGGCTCTCGCTGTCGAGAGCGAGGGCTTTCCCCGCCCGCAGGAGTGGAACCGCCTCCTCCTCGAGCGAGTTCCCAAGCGAAACAAACTCTTGAATCTCGATACCATCAACCTCGGGTTCATCCGCCCCAACGAGCCCGACGATCGCCAGATGGCCTATTGTCAGGCCCAGCTCTACGCCCGATACATGCTCAAGCGCTTCGGCTCGGAAGCCTTGATCAAGATGCTCATGGCCTACCGCCGCGGACTGACGACCGACCTCGCCATCCAGAACTGCTTTCAGGTCACCAAGCCCGACTTCGAAAAGGGCTACCTGGCCTATCTCGACGACGTGATCAAGACGATTCGCACCCGCGTGAGCGAAGAGCCGGTGAAGTTCTCCGAGCTCGAGCGGAAGCTCAAAGCGAAACCGGAAGACCCTGACTTGAATGCCCAGATGGCCTACGAGCACTGGGCCCGCCGCGATTTGAAAGAGGCCCGGCCCTTCGCCGACAAGGCCCTCGAGCTCAAACCGCATCACCCCCTGGCCACCTACGTCAAGGCCCAGCTCCTGGTCACCATCGGCGACGAAGATGCCGCCCTGCAAATCCTCGAGCCGGCACTTGACCCGGAACACCCGAACGAACGTGTGATCGACCTCCTCGGCGAGCTCCTGATGAAGGCCGGGCGCCTGGACGAATCCGAAAAACTCTACGAGCTCGCTCGCAAGGATGACCCGTTCCGCACCAAGTGGATCTCGTGGCTGGCCCGAATTCACCTGCGCCAGAAGAAGACGTCGCAGTTCCTTTCTGATCTGGTCATGATCGCTTCGTTCGACGCCGACAACATCGACGTCCGCCGCGCACTGGCCGAGCGCTACCTCGCCTCGGGAGACGGAATCTCAGCCGAGCGGTGGGCCGGCGAATGCCTGCACATCAACGTCTATGACGCCACGATCCACGTGCTGCTGGCCGACGCGCAAGTGACCATCAAGAAATTCCCGCAAGCGGCCGAAGAGTACCAGACCGCACTCTCGCTCAAGCCCAAAAGGCCAGACGATATCAAGGTCAAGCTGGCGCGGGCACTCTCGGGCGCGCGGCCAGAAAGACCAGGCCAAGGATACCCTCGAAGCCGTCCTGAAGTCCGACCCGGACCATCCCGAGGGCAAGGCGCTCAAGACCGAGATGGAGCACGGTTCCCTGGAGCGGCCATGATCGCCACCTTCGCCGTTCTCGCGATCGGATCATACCTCGGCATCACGCCTGGTTCCGACGCCCTGCCCCCCGCCGCAGCTCCCAATGTCGTGCTCCTGATCGCCGACGACATGGGCTACCGCGACTTTGGCTTCATGGCCCACCCCCAGATCCAGACTCCCAGACTCGACCGCCTGGCACGACAGAGCCTGACCTTTCGCCGCGGCTATGTCACCAGCAGTCTCTGCTCCCCCAGCCTGGCCAGCATTCTGACCGGGCGCTATCCCCACCAGCACAAGATCACCAGCAATGACCCTCCCCTGCCCCGGGGAGTCCCGCCCGCAGCCGCCGCAGAGCATCCAGCGTTCCTGGCTGCGCGGCACGAGATGATCCGTCGTTTTGACGAGCTGCCGGCCCTGCCTCGCATTCTCGCCGCTTCGGGCTATTTGAGCTTCCAGGCGGGCAAGTGGTGGGGTGGCTCATTTACCCGCGGCGGGTTCACGCACGGAATGACCCATGGCGACCCGGCTCGCGGCGGCCGCCACGGCGATCTCGGGCTCGCCATCGGGAGGCAGGGCATGCAGCCCGTCTTCGACTTCATCCGCATGGCCCAGGAGCGCCGGGCACCGTTCTTCCTCTGGTATGCGCCGATGATGCCCCATTCACCCCACAACCCGCCGGAGCGCCTCGTCGCGAGGTACCGCGCCACGGCACCCACCGCCGAAGTCGCCAGGTACTGGGCGATGTGCGAATGGTTCGACGAAACGTGCGGACAGTTGCTCGACTTCCTCGACGATCGCAAGATCGCCGACAACACGCTCGTGATCTTCCTGGCAGATAACGGCTGGATCCAGGACCCCTCCGCCGATCGCTACGCACCGCGGTCCAAGCAATCGCCCTACGAAGGCGGGCTCAGGACGCCGATCCTCCTCCGCTGGCCGGCCAGAGTGTCGCCCCGCGAATCTGACAATCTCGCCAGCGCCATTGATATCGCGCCACCGTTCTGAAAACAGCGGGCCTCGAATCTTCTATTGCGTTGGAAGGCGTCGACCTGCTCGACCAGAAGGCCGTCGCCGCCCGCAGCGCCATTTTCGGCGAGATCTTCACGCATAACGCGGTGGACATCGATGTTCCCGCCTCGAGTCTGCGCTTCCGCTGGGTCGTCTCGGGCGACTGGAAGCTCATCGTACCCGATCGACGCAACGAGCCGGCCGGTGTCGTCGAACTCTTCGACATCACTCACGACCCCCAGGAGAAGAGGAATCTGGCCATGGAACAACCGCAAAAAGTGATCGAGCTGACGGGCCGGCTTCAAAAGTGGTGGCGGGTGGAAGAGCGGTGATGTTCACTCACGCGGGAGAGCCGGCCTTCTTGAACTACTCACATCCGATCGCCAGCAGAAGGGGCGCCTACCTCGAGCGCAGGGCCCCGGAAGCCATCGCGCCAGGTTCCGAAGACCATTCCCTCCGTAGGATTTTGATTGGCGACGAACCGCCTTCAACTGATAAGATCATCCCATGAATGCACAATCCCGCTCCGTCCCCAGCTTGACACGTTCCCGGCGGCACCGGATGATCTTACAAATGTACGGTGAAGTTAAACCGGCGATCCCCTCCGGGCGGTCGCCGGCACCATGCTCAATATCGATCCAACCCGCGCGAATAACCGCCATCGGGCCTGGTACGAGAATGTCTCGGAAGAGGAATCGGCGATCACCATGAAACTCGACCTGGATCGGAGCTCGAAGACCGCGACTGCGTCCGCTCTCGTAGGGGTGTGGGCGATCGTCTGGCTCGGTTTGCTGTCCCTTAGCGGCCCGCCGGGCTATTGCGCCGCTCCTCCAGCGAAAATCGAGGTCGAGAACATCCGCATCGGCTTCGACGCATCGCTTTCCACGACCAAGACGTCGAATACATTCAAGATCGGCACCTGGACGCCGGTGTGGGTGCAGCTTCGCGCAGGCCCCGAGGCATTCAACGGAATCATGCAGGTGATGGTCGCCGACGACGATGGAACGCCAGTAGCCTATTCTCTGGCGGTCAAGGTCGAGGCGAACAAGAGCGAGCGCTACACCGCATACGTTCGCCCGGGTGCGCGCGAGCCCGAGATCGAGATCCGGCTCATCGACGCAAACGGCAGGCACGCCGGCGGTGCCAGGCAAGACACGCTGATCCCGCAAGGCGTTGGATCAATCATGCCCAACGAAACCCTGGTACTCACGCTCGGCCGCCCGCAGGGAATCGAAACCATGGTGGAGCTGCCCGGTTTCAAGGTCCCCGCGAGCGGACCCAACGGCTCAGCCGTCGACGAGATCGTCACGGCAAGGATCGATGCCCAGGCCGGCATGGTCCCTGCCCGATGGATCGGCTATGACGCCGCGCGGGCCATCGTGCTTGATACCAACGACCGCCAGGCGCTCACGGCGCTGGACGCTCTACGCGGCCAGCCGCTGGTCGATTGGGTCGAGCGCGGGGGGCACCTGGTCGTTGCCGTCGGCGCCAACTGGCAGATCGTGCGTGACAGCGTCCTGGCACCGATCCTCCCCGGCTTGCCCAGCGGGCAGGAGCGCGTGACGTCGCTCGAGGCGCTCGACCAGTTCGCCGGCTCCTCCAAGCAGATCACACCACCCGGCACCGGCGCCGTGATGGTAACCAAGCTCCAGGAAGTGAAGGAGCGAGGAGGCACCATCATGGCGTTGGCGTCGAACCTGCCTCTGGTCGTGCGCGGCACGCATGGCTTCGGCCGCGTCACCCTGATCACGCTCGACGTCGACCAGAAGCCGTTCTCCGACTGGCCCGACCGCTCGCTGTTCTGGGTCAAGGCCCTGGACCTGCGGCGCCCGTCGATCGATCCCTCAGGCGCCGGCTCGCCCATCGCCCCGCGCTGGTACGGCGTTTCCGACCTGTCGAGCCAGCTCCGCGCGTCGCTCGAACAGTACCCGGGAGTGAAGCTGATACCCTTCGGATGGGTCGCCTTTTTTATCTTTCTCTACATCCTGTTGATCGGCCCGGGCGATTACTTCTTCCTCAAGAAAGTGCTCAAGCGGATGGAGCTCACCTGGATCACGTTCCCGACGATCGTGGTGACGGTGAGCCTCGTCGCCTATTACGCCGCCTACGTGCTCAAAGGAAACGACCTGCTGGTCAACAAGGTCGATCTGGTCGACATCGACCAGGAAGCCGGAATCGCCCGCGGCAACACGTGGATCAGCCTGTTCAGCCCTCAAAACCGCGACTACACCATCCACGCGATCCCGACTCCCCTGCACAGCGACCTTTCGAGCTCGGCCGCGACCAGCTCCGGCGGCGAACCGCCACGCGCGCCGGCGGGAACCGACGTCGTGATGAGCTGGTTCAGCGCCCCGAGGATCGATTCGCCGCCATGGGAAACTCGAGCCGCCGGTTCAGCTTCAGCGGCAGCGGCTATGCGTACGAACCCCCGGGAGGAGTAGAGTACCTGGAAAACGTGCGAATCCCGATCTGGAGCACCAAGTGCGTCACCGCCCAGTGGTTCTCTCCCGCCGCCCCCCTGGTCGAGTCCGACTTGATCCAGGCCGGGACTGACCGCGTCGAGGGAACCATCACCAACCGTCAAAGCATTCCGCTTGAAGACGCCATCCTCGCCTACGGCAAAGATGTCTATGATCTGGGTACCTTGAGCCCGGGGGCCGCCGTGCGCATCGAGCTGGGAAAGCAGCGGAACCTGTCGGGCTACTTGAAGGCAAAGGCCGCGAAATACACCTCGGAAACGACATGGCAGCGCGACGCCTTCAAGATCGATCGGTTCGCCCTGATGCAAGCCATCATGTTTCACGAAAGCGAGACCGCACCGGCGAACGAGCGCGTGCTTGGCAACTCCCCGCTCCACCGTATCGACCTCTCCGGTCAAATGGCGCTCGGCCACCCCATGCTGGTCGCCCGCATCGATCGCACCGGCGCTCGTCTGGTGCTCGACAAGGTTCCCTCACCCCCCAAGATCGATCAATTGACGTTGGTCCGACTCGTTCTTCCGCTCAAGAAATCTCAAGGCGCACAGCGATGATCGAAACCCATGACCTGACCAAAATGTACGGTGAGCTTTACGCTCTGAACCGGCTGAACCTCACCCTGCAGCAGGGGGATGTCTACGGATTCATCGGCCCCAACGGCGCGGGCAAAACCACCACAATGCGCATCCTGGCCACTCTCTTGAACCCCTCCTGGGGCGAGGCCACCGTCTGCGGCTATTCGATCTACACCGGATCGAAAGAGATCCGCCGCGTCATCGGCTACATGCCTGACTTCTTCGGCGTCTACGACGACATGAAGGTCGTCGAATATCTCGAGTTCTTCGCCTCGGCCTACCGCATCAAGGGGGCTGCGCGGCGGAAGATCTGCGAGGAAGTTCTCGAGCTCGTCGACCTGACCTACAAGCGCGATGCGCTCGTCACCAGCCTCTCTCGCGGCATGACCCAGCGACTGGGCCTGGCGCGCACTCTGCTGCACGATCCCCAGGTGCTGCTCCTGGACGAGCCCGCCTCGGGGCTTGACCCCCGCGCCCGAATCGAAATGCGGGCCTTGCTCAAAGAGCTCAGGAACATGGGCAAAACCATCCTGGTCTCCAGCCACATCCTCCCCGAGCTCGCCGATATCTGCAACAAGATCGGCATCATCGAACAGGGCTGCTTGCTGGTCAACGGCGAGGTGAGCGAGGTGATGAAGCAAGTCCGTACCGACATCGTCTTGAACGTCGCCGTCGCCGACCGCTTGACTGACGCCGCCGGCCTGCTCGAAAACCAGCCCGAAGTCGAAAGCGTACAGGACAAGAACGGCGTCTTGATCGTCAAGCTCAACGAAGGCGTTTCCCAGTACGGCTTCCTGGCCAATCGCCTCGTCGAGCAGGGCTACGAGCTCACCCTCTTCAAGGAAGACGAGATCAACCTCGAAACAGCCTTCATGCACCTCACCAAGGGCATCACGAGCTGACGCCGCGCTCGAGCAATATCCACCGCCAGCTCGCGACTTCAATCCCGCCGGCAGTTCCAGTGTCTCAACATCGACCGGCTCATCCTCCGCGCCCCGGTCCGGTTGTAGCAAGTTTATCGATTATATAGCCTGGCAAATCTGGGAAAGTTAACCGGATGTTGCCAGGCGGTTCCCGCGACCGCTATAACGGCTAATTGCGAGGCGTTGGGGCGGTAAATGACGAAGTCGAGGTACACCATGTTCAATCAGCGCGTTTCGTTCCGGGCAGGCAGCTTGTTAGCCCATCGAAAATCAAAGAGCGGGCCGCGTCGCGATTTCAAGCCGGCCACCGAGCCGCTCGAAGGTAGAGATCTGCCGGCCGCAGCAATCGCGCTCTCCGCGGTGCAACAGTTTGGCGTTCCGTCCGTCTTCGCGATCGGCAACACCGGGAACGTGTCTTACAACTTCCTCGAAATCGTGGGCGGCGAGCCGCAGTGGAATGGATGGACGCAGGTACCCGGCGCAGTCGGCGCAACTTCCATCTCAAGCGGTACAGCGATCGTATCGGGCTCGACGGTTCCGTTGCCGTACGTGTTCCTGGTGAATAGCGCCCAGAACGTCTATTACGACTCGCTTAACCGCAGCGGCAGCTTCAATGGACTCTCGGTGGTCGGAATGAATGTCGGGGCAGTCTCGATCTCATCGGGGACCATCCCCCTCACGAACACTCCGTTTGTCGTGATGATCAACGGAAACGACAACATCTACTACACTTACCAGGTGAGTAGCGGCGCCTGGGCGACCTGGACGCCCGTCGGCGGCAATGTCGGCGCTGTGTCGATCTCAACCGGGGTCATCCAGACATCGCTCTCACCGACCATCTACGAGCCATACGTCTTCATGACGAATACCGCGCACAACGTCTACTACTCCCTCCGGCAAAAAAACGGGTCCTGGAGCACTTGGTCCCCAGTCGGCGTCGGCGTCGGCGCCGCGTCGATCTCCGCGACCACAATCGCGAACAAGCCCAGCGTCTCGATGCTCAACACCGCCGGAAACATCTACATCAACACACAGTCGTCGACGGGATCGTGGCTCGGATGGTCGCCCGTCGGCACGGGCACAGGATCGGGCGCCACGCCGGCTGACGCACAGACGGCCATCGTCTCCAGCTTCAACAACTACGAATTCGCCCTCAACTCCACCGGCCAGCTCTATTCCACCTTCGGTGTCTACGGACATTTCAGGCCGTTTTTCCCCTTGCAAACCCTCGCCAGTGGAGTCAGCGCGGTCGCTCTCAACGCCACATCCGCGCCAACGGCCGCACCATTCATCTTCGCAATTGGTACCGACGGAAATGTGTACTGGGCCGACCAGGTGAGCTGGGCGACATGGAGCGACTTCGCCAGTCTCGGTGCTCCAAACTGATCAAACGCGGCACGGCACGCCCTCGGCTCTTTCCCGCGGCGTGCCGTGCCAGTTCGTTTTGCGGCTCTACTGCCCGTTCGACCTTGCTTGACGGCCCGGCATCGTTCTCAGCCGGATTCACCCTGTAGCGCCGTCACGAACCCGATACTCGTGCTTCCAGGCGCCGGCAGTTTGCTCTGGAACGGTGGCGATGTGGGCGATGTCGCCGTCGTGATCAGCATCCCGGAGAACCCGATGATTCCGCCCTCGATGTACATCGTGTTGAAAATCTGGTTGCCGATCAAGAACGAGCTCCCAGCCGCGGTGTCGATGACCACGTTGCCCTGGATGTAGCTGCCGACCGATGGCGGCAGCGAAACGGTGACTGTCGTGTCCTGGAGCGTGTTGAAATTGAGCAGCAGGACGTTCGAGCCCGTGCCTGTTCCCTTGGGCGGCTGGCTCACGAGCCCAAGATTACGCCCGATCGAGAAAACGGCGCCGCTGGAGAGCGTCACGCTGCCGCCGACGTTGAGCAGGTTCAGGTCTCGTCCGATGACCACACCGGTTCCCGCGCCGCTCAGGTCAATGCTGCCGAGCACGTCGAGCGTGTTCAGGTCGCCGCCGGTTGTGATCGATGCGCCGGGCAAGAGGTTGTCGAAGGCAATCCGGTCGATCCCACCGGTACCGTCTGAGACCAGAGGTCCGGAAAGATCGGCGTCCTGGAAGCCCAGAATCGCGCCGATTTCGCCGCTGTTGATCGTGATCTGGCCGACGTTCAGCACGTGGCTTCGGTTGGACTCGCCATACGCAAAACTGTGGGCGAAGCCCTTCTTCTGCGGCAGTCCCAGCGGGTTGATGGCCAGCTCGGTGTTCTGGGTCGAGCCGTCCACGATGATTCCCACACGCCCGCCCGACATCGGATACGCTCGAACGGTGCCGATCGGCTGCGGGTAGGTGGCCGACTGCTGGCTGACTTGCGTGGCGGCATCTGCGTCGTTGCGGCTCCGTTCTGCCCGTTGGCGCCCTCTGCGGCGTTGGTCGCCAGCGTATTCGAGCTGTAATCCAGGGTGATCATGTAATGCGACCCGTCGGTCGCCGTGATCTCGACGTTCTGACCCCCTCGGGCCGTCTGAATGCCGACCGCGTTGATCTTTCTGAAACCCGGGCTGCGATTGAAGTAGGGCGCGTCCCCGGCGATGAACCGCGGTTGATTGACGTTATACGCCGCTCGCGGCTTGGTGTGCTTCAGCAAGCCGTGCGCCACATAAATCAACTTGGTTTGCGACAGCAGAAGACGCTCTTCCAGCCGGCCGTCGAGCGCCGGGCGGAAATGCTGCGCGAAGATGCCCTTCGGGCGGTCGTGCGCGAATTCTTCATCTGACGATCCTCCTGATCGTAGACAACCGCTGCCCGCGTATTCCGCTCGATCCCAATCGACCGCTCTGCTCGAGCGGATCATCGGAATTCGCCACGGCCCCTCGCCTGCGCCGGATCCTTACCAGCGTGCAAGAGGAATCGATCTCGGACGACTCCGGTTGTGTGGCCTTCCTCGTTGATTCTATCGGCGGCTCAGCCGGTCACTCCGCGTTTTATCGAGGTGGCCAACATGCCTTGAGTTCCTGGCTCGCGGCTTGTGGCGAATCGCGCGACGGTGCAGATCGTACGGGTACGATGGGTTGTCCTGACTGCCATCCCCTGTCGGGAAATCACCTGGACGTCGTCCTGCCACGCTCCGCAGCCCAACCCGACAAAACCCAGACATTCCGCAGTTGCTGGCGACACTGGGCCGGCATGCTGTCGGAAAACTCGAGTGCGATGCGGCCGTCCTTGACCACGCCCCGCACTCGACCATCCTCGACTCCGTGACGTCCGCAAGCCTCACGCGCTTCCTGGAGGAATGCCTGTGTCACCGTTCCCCGCACAACTCGCGGCTCGCCTCGAGCGATCTTGACCACGAACAAAGGCCGCTGACCAGACGCCGACCACAAGGCCCACAGGATTGCGACGGTCATTGCCAGTAGGAGTAAAAGCGGAAGCATGAGTACCGCCTTCGGCCCGAACAACGCCTCAGAACAGGGCTCGGACGGCTTTGCCCCCGTCCACGATCCTGATCGGCCTGCCGATCGGCGACAACATCTCCTTCGTGCCGTCGACCTTCAAGGCATGACAAATTGAAGCGAGCAGGTCGGGCACGCTGACCGGGTGGTCTTTAACGTCTGTGCCATCTGGGTTGGACTCGCCGATCACTTGCCCCCCTTTGACGCCCCCGCCGGCCAGCGCCACGCTGAATACCTTGGGGAAATGATCGCGCCCCGCAGTCGCGTTGATCTTGGGTGTGCGACCAAACTCACCCATCCAGACGACCAGCGTGCTCTCGAGCATGCCGCGTTGCTTCAAGTCAGAAATCAGCGCCGCGAATGCGGGATCGACCTGCCGGGCGAGCTCGCCGACTTTCGCGTGGCTCTGCCCATGTGTGTCCCATCCGTTGGAGCGCACTTCCACGAACGTTACGCCGGCCTGGACGAGCCGGCGTGCCAGGATGCAGCCCTGCCCGAACGGATTGCGGCCATAGGCGTCGCGAATCGGCGCAGGCTCCTCATCCAGATGGAAGGCCCTCATGTTGGGCGAAAGGATCATCTTGGCAGTCTGATGATAAAGTGCCCTGTGGTCCTTGACACGGTCGGCCCCTCCTGTGCGCTCGAAGCCGGCGGCTTCCAGGCGATCGAGCAGACCGATGCGACGCCGGAAACGATCGGTGCCGACTTTCGGTTGGGTATTCTCCGGCGGCCGCTCGCAATTCTGGACGACGAACGGCTCCAGAGCAGCGCCCAGGAAGCCCGCGCCGATCGTGGAGGTGCCGATGCTGACAATGTGCGGCAGCTCGAACTTGCTTTCGCCCAGCTCGCTGACAATCGAGCAGCCGATGTGGGGATGCTTGATCGTGGCGGAGGGAATATAACCCGTGTGGAGCTGATAGGTCGCGCGCTGGTGGTTGCCTTCTTTGTTGGTCATCGACCGCACGAGGGCAATGTCTTTGAGCGACTTGGCCACCTGATTCCAGCCCTCGGCAATCGATATGCCAGGCACGCCAGTCGAGATCGCGCGCGTCTCTCCGCCGTGCTGCGTGCCCGGCTTGGGATCGAACGTCTCGAACTGGCTGGGGCCTCCGCCCATCCAGAGGAGAATGCAAGCCCGCTGCCCCTTGCGCAGATCGTCGGCATGGAGCGCCATCCAATCGGTGAAACTGACCGGAATTCCGGCCGAGATCGCCACGCCCGCCGCTCCCGCACCGACTGTCTGCAGGAAATGGCGGCGGCCGATCACGCCTTCTCCATTCATCACCACGCGGACCGTTTCTTTTTCCCAGCCCATCTCCGTTCCCCTTTTCTGTTTCTAGCGCCTTGTCAGGAACTCGGTCGAGTTGATCAGACTCCAGTAGATGTCTTCGAAGGCTTCGCCCGGTTTGCCGACAGCCATCATGTACTTGCTGCAGACCTCGACTTCCTGAGTCGTGGGCTGGCGCGACAGGACTCGCATGTAAAGCGTGCTCAAGGCCGCGCGCGGGTTCGGCGCCATGCTCATGATGTCGCCCAGGACCGTGCCCGGCCGAGCCTGAGTGCGGCCGTTCACCAGCGGCCCGTTCATCAACCAGAGTGCCTGCGGAATCGTTCCCACGACGTCTTCATTGAGAACCGATGGATCGATCCCGAAGAGTCGATCAAACAGCAGCCGCTGGCCCCCAGGACGCTTGGCGACGGCAGGTTTCTTGGCCGCCAGCGACGCCAGCCCTACCGACTCTGCCACCTTCTTCGCCCCCCCCTTCGTCGCCGCCTGGCCGGCCAGTTTCCTGGGGTCGGCTCCTGCGGGGCCGGGGCCTCGCTTGCCGCCGCCGTTTCCGCCTGGTGCCAGATTACCGTTGGAATCCAGTGGTATCGCCAGAGCATAGACAAGCGCGTCAAACACCTGGTCGGCGCGATAACGGCTCGGGCAGCTCGATGCGAACGGCGTCTTGCCCGCCGCGTTGAACGTCGAGCGCACCCGGCGCTGATAGGCGTCGGTGTTGAGAATCGTCCGGAACAGCCAGCGGATGTCGTATCCCCCCTTCTGCCATTGCGACGAGAGCGGCTCGAGCACCTCGGGCGCGCCGCGGCGTGCGCTCCGGCCCGATGTCGTCAATCGGTTCGTAGAAAGCCTCTCCCATGAGGACATACCAGACCCGGTTGATGTAGGCCTTCGCAAACCACGGGTTGTCCTGGCCCGTGACGTACGACGCCGCTATCGCCCGCCGCTCCTTCACGGCCAGAGCTTCCGGAAGCGCCGGCGCCGAGCTGGTCTTCGAGCTCGCCAGGAAAAACTTGGGTGCGATCGGGATCTGCTTTTGAGGGTTTTCAAGCTCCGGCATCGTGTACCGGCGCTGACCACCGGTGACGACCGAAAAAACAGGCAGCTCGCCGCCGCCCCCCTTCACCACTTGCGATTGTTTGCTGCCGGCGAAGAACGCGGCGAATTCATGGAATTGACGTCGTTTCCATGCGTCGGTCTTGTGGTCGTGACACTGGGCGCACTGGATCTGAACTCCCATGAATATCCTCGAGACCTCACCCGCCATCTCCACGGCCCGCACCTCGTGCGCCAGTGCAAATGCCACCGCACCGTTCTCATCGTTGCGCCCGGTTGCCGTGATCATTCCCGCGACGATCGTGTCCCACGGAGTGTTCGCCTGAAACCGCTTGGTGAGCCAGTCTTCAAGCGCGTCGAACCGCACCCGGTTCAAATTCTCATTGGTCGCGTGAAAGCTGATCACGTCACGCCAGTAGTTGGCCCAGTTGCGCGCGTACTCAGGGCTCGCCAGCAAAGTTTCGATCAACCGGGCACGCTTGTCTTTGCCATGGTCGTGCAAAAACGCGTCGACCTGAACCGGCGTTGGTGGATGCCCGATCACATCGAAATAGACGCGGCGCACGAACTCGATGTCTGTCGTGATGGTTGCCGGCTCGACCTTCGGCGCCGTCGACGTCAGGAACTGCTTGACCAGCCCATCGAGGTCCGCGGAAGTCAAGGACGGGGGCGTGACCGACCGCACCGGCCGCTCAGGTAGCGGGCCCGTGGGCCCCTCCCCGCCGCCGGAGTCTGCCCGATTCTGCTTCCGAGCCGCTTTCCCCTTCGCTTGCTCTTTCTTTCGCGCTGCACTCCCGGCCCCTTGTTTTGCTTTGGGTCCGGGCTTCTTGTCGCCCGACTTTCCCGGCGGGTTGCCGTCATCTCGCGGCGAAGGCTCGAATGACATGACAACCGTGCAAGAAGCCAGCACCGTGCCGGCACACACACTCGCCATCAACCCGCCGCGGCTCGCGCAAATCCCCACAAACCGGAACCGCACTGGCTGGTGCGTGAGCAAATCATGCAGATTCCCTCGTTCCAGGCCCCTGCTCTCATTCTAGAACAGCTCTACCAGATTGAACCCACCAATCCGCCGCAGGTTTCGATGAAAAGTTGACGGATCGGCACCCGGCACGCCTTTTGCCCCCCAGATCTCAAGACGATTCAGCTACATTGTGGTACGATGCAATTGGGGAAATCGTGTCACGCGTGATGCTGAATCAACCGAAGGCCGCGGGGACCAGTATATCGCGCATCACGCGAGAACCGAACACCCAAAGGAGATCAGCCATGTTGGGCCTCACGCGTCGTATTGGTGCAAAGCTTTCCTTGATGGTATTAACCCTGGCCCTCACAATCTGGCTCGCCGGCGGAGTGACGGCGTTTGCTCACGGTGGTGGCGGCGGTGGCGGCGGCCACGGCGGCGGTGGATTTGGTGGCGGCGGATTCGGTGGCGGTCACATGGGCGGGTTCGGCGGCGGATTCGGTGGCGGTCACATGGGCGGGTTCGGCGGCGGATACGGCGGGTTCGGCGGCGGATACGGTGGCTTTGGCCGCGGCATCGGATACGGCGGACTCGGATACGGCGGATTCGGTCGCTTCGGTTATGGTGGATTCGGGCTCGGCGGATTCGGTTGGGGATATCCGTGGTACGGCTACGGATACGGTTACCCCTGGTACGGTTCTGGACTGGGTTACGGGTTGGGCGGTTACGGGTTGGGTGGTTACGGGTTAGGTTATGGGTTAGGCGGTTACGGGTTAGGCGGTTACGGGTACGGGGGTTACGGTCTCGGCTATGGGTATCCCTACTACGGATCCGGCTATGGGATGGGCTATCCCAACTACGGCTATCCTTCTTACGGGTATGGTGTCGCTTCCGCATCTCCCGCGATCGGCACCGGCTTCAGCTACTCGCCCGCGTACGTCGCGCCGGGGCAGGCGGCATCGCCGATCTTGGCGAACGGCCGTCGGATCCTCGGAATCGACGAAGAGCCGGTCGTCCTCACGGACGGCCGCAAGGCTATGAAGATCACCAATGTCTACAGCAACACGGGTGCACAAACGGCAGGGCTGCAGGTCGGCGATGTGCTGATTTCCGCCAACGGCTACCTTACCGAGCAGCGCGGCAATTTGGCCTGGATCATCGCCAATGCAACCCCGGGCAGCGAGCTGAAATTGGTCGTCCGCACCATGAAAGACGGCAAGGACCACACAATCGTTGCCGCGATCTGATCCAGAGACCCCGCGTTGGGCGCGGGTCTCACGACCCCGCCCCCATTGTCGCCCTTCGCTCCGCGAAGGGATTTCTTCACTATAGGGCGCAGGTCTCACGACCCCGCCCCCATTGTCGCCCTTCGCTCCGCGAAGGGACTTCTTCTCCAGGGCGCGGGTCTCACGACCCCGCCCAGGGACTGACCGCAGGTCTCGCTCGCGGGACAGTTGCTCAGCCGCCACTCCAATCCATGATGAGAAACATCACACCCAGGACGATCAGGCTGACCACAGCGAGCAAACCACTCGGCATGAATTTCCGGGTTTTGACCGCGTAGCGATAAGCGAACAAGATGAACAGGCTGATCGAGAGAATCAGCCCCAGCGCGATTCCCATGTTCTGATTCTTGTCGGCGAGGGATAGCGCCAGCGCCCCCAGTGCAACCAACGCACTGATCGAGCCGGCGATCAATGACGACCGGCTCCCCGCCTTCACAAACCCGATGATGCCGCCGACTCCCAGGAGAACGGCATAGATTCCCAGGGTGATCGGTGCGACGAGCGGGTTCGATCCGAGCATGTGATACGTCTCAAAGAAGGGTGTGCAGGAATCTCGTTTGGTTCAATTCAGACCCAAGTCACGCTTCAAGTCTTCGTGGCTGACTGTTTTGCCGTGCTCGACCTGTCGGCGGGCTTTCGCAAGTGACTCCAGGAATACGGGGTCGCGCTCTCGCGCGTACCAGGCGAGATCGTCGTCATCGAACGGAGTCATCAGAACGACCGGATGTCCGTCGCGCAGAACGACCACGTCTTCTTCGCCCGCTTGCCGCAGCACCTCGTCCCACGAGGCGTTTTCCGTCCATGTTACCGTCTTCACGGCGATTCTCCCGGCGTTTGATTCGCCGCGCCTAGGTTGCGCTTGGCATCAGTGGCTCGCCAATCTGCTGTCATAGATATTAACGTCGCGGACAAGTCGGCGAAATGGAATGATTCCCAATCGCGCGAATAAGTCCCGCGTAACGAGGAATTCACACCGAGCGATCGGCGTCACGACCACTTGTGGGACGTTAACCTTCCTCGAAGCAGCAAGCACAGTAGGTACGGCCGGCAGGGGCGTGGACACAGCCTTCGAAAGCACCACGGCGAGACCGGCCGCGCTCGCGTGCGCCGCCGCTCTCGCCGTGCTGGTTCTGATCGATCAATCGCGACCGGATCACCCGATCAAGCCGCTTGAATTACTCCGGTTTGGCACCGCCGGGGGCCGGCACGTCGCCAGGCGCCGGAGGCGGAGGCGCCGGCTGCGGAACACCTGCACCGGGGACTGGAGCACCAGGCGCGAGACCCGGGGCGGCGCCGGGCGGCAGCTCTTCCGGCTGCACGTTCACGTTCGGCATACGGCCCTGCATCTGCAACTGACCTTGCATCGGGTCAAGTGCACCTCGACCGACCGGGGCCACCTCCGGCGGCGGCTCGATCCCCATCTGTCGCATCCGGGCTCGCTGCGTCGCCGCCTGCGAGTTCGCCCACGGAAAATCGGGCCCGGACGGGAAATACTGGACGTCGTCGTGCATGTACCGGCCCGACGGCAACGTCATTCCTGCATATTCAACCTGGCAGCCGACCGAAGGCAAAATCGCGCCGATCGCCAAGGCCGACCAAAGCGCCACGCGCCGCCTCGTGGACCCTCGCGGCGATCTCATCCGGGGCAAAACCATCTTCCACCCTCCTTGGCGTCTCCGGCGTTCTCACCCTCATGGCGCGCCGGGTTATTTACTCGGTTAAGGAATCGGCCGGATCGACCGTTTTGGAACAATGATTCCTCGCGATTCCAAGAAATCTCCCTTGACGATCGCAACACTCCCGCGACTTCGCACGTTTATAACGCAGTGCTTGCATTGTTGCAACAAACCATGGAATCGCTCGGAATTCGCGATAACGTTCCGGGATCCGGCGGATCTCGTTGGTAAAATACGTCGTCATAGTTCCTTCGTAATGTGAGAATCTTGATGCGCTTGGACAAACGAATCGCCGAGCAGTTCAGTCTGTCGCGGCGGGCGGCGAGTGCTGCGGTCCGCCGCGGACAGGTCGACATCGCCGGCCAAACGTGCTTCGACCCGCGCGCGAGGTTGAGCCGGTGACGCCGCTGGCCTTACACCCGAACCGCCCGAGGCCAGAAACGGCCGCGCGGCGGATCAAGGTCCTCTTTGAAGATCGCGATGTGCTCATCATCGACAAGCCCGCCGGTCTCTTGACCCAACCGACTCCCGATCGCGAGCGTGACACTCTTCTGGAACGGGCCGGGCGGTATCTCTCCCACAAACGCGGCATTGCCCGCCCGTATGTCGGGATCGTGCACAGGATCGACAAGCTGACATCGGGTGTGATCCTTCTGGTCTGCTCGCCTCGGGCGCTGCGGCCGTTTCAATCCTTGTTTCGCAATCACGCAATAGAGCGTTCCTACCTCGCGGTGGTCGAGGGCGTGGTCAAGCCCTCAAGGGGAACAATTGACTTGCCGCTCGTGGCGGACCGCGGAGACAGCCGCCGGGGCGTTGCCCGCGGAGACGAAGATGGCGTGCCGGCCGTCACGCACTACGAAGTGATCGAGCAGTTCGGCGGCAGCGCCAGCCTTCTCGTCTGCCGGCTCGAGACCGGCCGCACCCATCAGATCCGGATTCATCTCGAGCAGATCGACCACCCGGTCGTGGGTGACCCCGTCTACGGCCGGCAGGGACGGGCCCGCTTGCCGGTTTCCTTCCCCCGCCAGGCCCTGCACGCCCAGGCGCTTGGGTTTGTCCACCCCATGACCGATCAAGCCCTGCGCATCGAAGCCCCGCTGCCGACCGACATGAAAGATCTGATCGCCGGCCTGCGCGAGCGGTTTGGATCGGATCGGTGAGCGATCGGATCGTTCACTCGAAGAATCGGCTGACCCGGACGCGGAAGTCGCCGAGCAAGTCGGGGATGGATAACTCCGCATCGGCGCCGAGCAAACGCGGCGCCCCATCGCCGCGGTAAACGTGTGCCATGCGACGTTCGTCGTCCAGCACAAGAACAACGCTCGTGCCGGCTTCGAGATATTCCGCAACTTTCGCGAGGACTTTGGGCCATCGATCGCAAGGCGACAGCACCTCGACAACCAGGTCGGGAGCGACGTCCAGATAGCGGTCGGGCAAAGGGCCCTCCGGAACGCGCAAAGCTATAGAACGAGACGTCAGCCTCTCGCACGGTGTCGGGACCACGCTCCGTGATGACCCCCGCGTTGCTGAGCACGCGCCCCAAGTCTCGTTCCTTGACGTAATTCCCCACGAGGCGTCCGGCTTTGCTGCAAATTTCACCGTGTCTCGGCTTGCGGACCGACGTGGGCACGATCTTTCCCCGAACAAGCTCCTCTGGATATCCCGGGTCCGGCCGTTCAGCGAATTGTCCAGCAGTGAGCAGGGCGGGTGTGGGCAGCCTTGAGGTGGACACGTCAGCCTCCTTCTTCGGTCTACGATTCGTTGATTATGTCATTGCCTTGCTGATGATGAAATGGGACGTGCGAACAGGCCGTCTTCGATGGCGTGAGTGCTCGCGGTACGTCGTGGCGAAATGGCAAATATCGCCGTACGTGGAGTATAATGATGATGCTTCCAAGTTTACCTGGAGACTTCCGATGGTCATTAGAGCTGTTGTCGAGCACGGACAGATCCGATTGCTCGAGCCTCTGCCGTCAGACTGGGTCGAGGGCCGCGAACTGCGCATCCTCGACGCGGAGTCGGGCGAGGGTCCGGAAGGAATGGACACCTGGGCCCTTGAAATGGACGCGCTCACTGCCGACGCGGATGATCCGGAGGATTGGGCTCGCGTCGAGGCGGCCCTGGCAGAAGCCGACGCACACGCAAAGGCGTACGTTCGGCGCGAAATGGGGCTGCCGGGACGAGCGGGTACCTCCTCGACACCAACCATCTGAGCGAAGCGATCCGGCCCGTCTCCCGCGTGCGCGAGCGGATCGACGAGCGCGTCGGGCGGGACGTCGCGTGGGTACCTGCGTCCCGGTCCTCTGCGAACTTGAAGTGGCGATTCAATCGAGCCCACGGAGCACACGCCACGGCCGAAGCCTGCGCCATCTGTTAACTCGGGTTCGCATCTGGCCGATAGACCGGCCGGTCGCCCGAGTATACGGCGAGCTGTATCTTGATTTGCGGGCCCGTGGACGTGTTTAGTCTCAGGTAGACATCATGCTCGCCGCACTCGCTCGGTTGATGGACTTGACGCTGCTTACGACAGACCTCGACTTCGAGGCGCTTCCGGACCTTTCTTCTGAGAATTGGATCGCCTGATGCTCGAATCCGTGATTGCGAAAGCGATGTCGATGCACCTTCTTCGCTCCTCTGATTTACAGATTATCCTATTCCGTTGTCAGGCTGAAGCCTGACCTACTTCGGCCCCGGTATCCGGTATGCCGCAACAATGACCGTCACGTTGTCGGTCCCTCCGCGCAGCAAGGCCTCGTCCAGCAGGGTCTGGGCCGCCTCCTTGGGCTGCACGTGGTGCAGCAGCACTTCCCTGATCCCGGCGTCATCGACCATATCGGTCAAGCCGTCGCTGCATAAAAGGAGCCGGTCGCCGTCGGAAAGACGCAGCCAGCGGACGTCGCCCTTGACCTTCCCGGAATGACCCCCCAGGAAGTTCGTGAGCACATGCCGCTTCCGGTGGTGGCGGACCTCCTCGGGTGCAATGTAGCCAGCGTCGGCCATCGCCTGGGCAACCGTGTGGTCCTTGGTCAAGAGCTGGAGCCGGCCGTTCCTGAAAAGATACGCCCGCGAGTCGCCCAGGTGGATGATGAACAGGTCCACCCCCGCGCTGTAAGCGACCGTCAGCGTCGTGCCCATCCCGAAGAGACGGTGGTCGGCCTCGCTTTTCTTCGTGATCGTTTCATCGATGGCCTTCACGTGGTCCCGCACTCGCTCGAAGAGGTCGCGCGCCTCTTTCTTGTTGATCTGGAATCCCCATTTGGGCGAGTGGTTGACCAGCTTGAGCGCGGTGGTGATCGCCAGCCGGCTCGCCACCTCGCCGGCCGCCATGCCCCCCATTCCGTCGGCGATGAACATCGTATAGCCGTCATCTTCGTACTGGAGCGGCAGGTGACTGTCCGTGATGTTCGTGGAAAGGACTTCATGCTTGCGGCTGACCTTCGAGACCAGGTAATGGTCCTCGTTCTTCACCCGCACCTTGCCGGGATCGCTCACCGCGGCAAACTCGAAGCCGATATCCGATGTCGGCGGCTTCAAGCGGCCGGTCTCGGACGCCGACGGTGAAATCGAGATCTCGTAGTCGGTCGTTTCCATATCCGCGGAGACAGGCATCGTGATGCGCTCCAGTTAGCCTCTTCTTACTGCGGGCGATCCTTCGTTGACTTTTCAGCGGGCTCCGCGGCTTTCTGCTTTGGGCCTTCCCCTCCACCGGTCTTCCCTTGTGCGTCAGACTTGGGGGTCTCGGCGGGCTTTTCAAAAATGATCACGTGCTGCCAGGGGAGGAATTCGAGCGAGTCCTTGAATTTGAAGCCCTGGGGCTCGACCTCCAGCCGCACTTGCTTGAGAGTCATCTTGTGCTCGGGTTTGATCGGCACGGTGTCATCCTCGCCTCGAAATTCCACCAGCACCAGCCGCCCTCCGGGCTTGAGTGCAGTGAAGAGCCCCTTGAGCGTGATCTCGGGGTCCGTGCACTCGTGATAAACGTCGACCATCAGAATCAGGTCAACCGCGGCCTTGGGCAGCTTGGTGTCGAGCTGGCTGGCCCGGACGGGCTTGATATTCGTCACCCTGGCCTGGCGCGGCGTTGCGCTGGAGCATCGTCAACATTTCCGGCTGCAAGTCGGTGGCGAGGACCACTCCCATCGGGCCGACTCGTTGCGCCAGGCGGATGCTGTGATAGCCCGCGCCGGCGCCGACGTCCGCCACGGTCGCGCCCTTCGGTATCTTGAGTGCGTCCAGCATGGCCTCGGGCTGCTCTTCCTCGACACGCGTCTCACGAAACAGCCACTCAGCCCCCTCCCAGGACATCACGTCCGCGATCGGCCGGCCCATGTAAAAGCCGGGTCGGTCGCGCCGCGCCTTCGCCTGCCTGGTCCGGTTGCTCTTTGACTTGGACTTCGGTTTCGCCTTCGCATCGTCGGAATCTTGCCCGGTCTTCTCGTCGCTGGCCGGCTGACTCTCCTGCTTTCCCTCGGGCGCTCCTGCTGGCGGCGTCTGTGCGGCCAGCGGATGTCCAAGGGCCGCCAGGAGCGCGCCGAGCAAGACGGGCGCCAGGCTCATTCGAGGGAGAGGGCTCTGTCGCGCGCATGGTTTTGTCCTCAGTCGGCGATTGCGTAGCGAATGATGCAATACAGTGCCTGGAACCCGTCTTTCAGTCCGATCTTCTTTCCTTCGCGATACGTTCGGCCGTGATAGGCGACGGGAACCTCGTAGATGCGGAGCGGCCGCGGCGCCTCGCCGTTTTGACCCGGCAGCTTGAACCGGGCCACCTTGGCCGTCACCTCGGGCTCAAATCCGAACCGGTCGCTCTTCAGATTGATTCCCTGGATCACCTCGCGGCGAAAAACCTTGTAGCAGACTTCCATGTCGGTCAGGTTCAGGTTCGTGAACATATTAGAAAGCAGAGTAAGGAATTTGTTCGCCAGCGAATGGTAGAAGTACAGCACCCGGTGCGTCTCACCGATGAACCGTGACCCGAAGACGACGTCGGCCTGGCCGCCCACGATCGGCTGAATCAGGTCCGGATATTGCTCGGGATCATATTCGAGATCGGCATCCTGCACGATGACGATGTCGCCGGTGGCGTGGCGAAATCCGGCGCGAAGCGCAGCCCCCTTCCCCTGGTTTCTCTCTTGAAAAATGACCTTCAGATCGCCGTCGCTGCTTTTCTCCAGCTCGCGCAGGATCTCGCGAGTCCCATCCCGCGAACAGTCGTCAACCACGATGATCTGTGTCTTGACCGGGACCGCACGCACCCGCCGCAAGATTTCCTGAATGGTGGCCCGCTCGTCATAGACCGGAATCACGACGGATAGCGTGAGCGTATCCGGTATTGGGAAACGGAAGTCCATGGATTGCTGGTGGTTCGTTATTGATTGTTGGTTGTTCGCGCTGCGACGATTGCTGCGTGATCTTCGATCTTCGGGTTTCAGACAACAGGATAAGCGACGGTCCCGCTCAAGGGAAGCCGACATGGCTCGACTCTCAAGCCGTCCAGGCAAGCCAACACATTCATTGATCGAGCGTGTCTCGAAGAGCTGGTCCCTTGCGTTACTCGGTTTAGACGGTGAATGATCCTCGTTCGACAGAACAAACGCTGAGTGCGAGACTGCGGAGCATTCCCCCAAAACCTTGACGCGATAGAGGCAATTCATGAAAAAGCATAGCTTGATGATCGTTTTTGCGGCAATGTTCTTGAGCGCCCTATCGCTCGCCGGCAAATTCGCCGCTGGGCAGGAGTTGCCGTCGCCGGCATTGCTCGTCCTGCACAAGGGCGAGAACGCGATGGCGATCATCGACCCGGCGACCGGGAAGAGATTTGGCAGTGTCCCCACCGGGCAAGATCCGCACGAGCTGGCGGTTTCCGCCGACGGCAATCTCGCCTTCGCCAGCAATTACGCAGGTCCAGGGCCGCGCGGTGGCAACACGCTATCCGTCATCGACATCGCCGCGCGGAAGGAGCTGCACCGAGTCGATCTGGCCCCGCTCAGCCGGCCGCACGGCCTGTGGTTCTCCGACGGGAAGCTCTACTTCACCGCCGAGGGGAGCATGGCCATCGCGCGCTACGACCCCCAGAGCAACAAGATCGATTGGCTGCTCGGGTTGGGTCAAGATCGGACCCACATGATCTTGGTCAGCAAGGATCAGAAGACGATTTTCACCTCGAATGTCAGCGGCAACACGATCAGCATCATCGAGCGTGGCAATTTCGGACGGCCGGGCGGACCCGGTGGCCCCGGCGGCGGGCCTCCTGGCGGACAAGGCGGGCCTCCTCCCGGCGGGCCAGATGGACCGCCTCCTCCGGGCGGCCCAGGTGGTGGACCTCCGCCAGGTGGGCCTGGGGGTGGGGGTGGCAGGCGGGGTGGACCACCGCCCATGGGGCCGAGTTGGAGGCAGACGGTAGTCCCGGTGGGACGCGGTCCCGAGGGCTTCGACCTCTCGCCCGATGGCAAGGAGATCTGGGCTGCCCATTCGGGCGACGGGCAAATCTCCGTCATCAACGTCGCCACCAAGAAGGTCGTGCAGACGATCAACGCAGACACGAGCCGTCCCAACCGCCTGAAATTCACGCCGGACGGAAAGCTCGTGCTTGTCTCGGAGCTTGGCGGGGGTGGAGGCGGTCTGGTCGTTCTCGACGCCGGCACGCGAGCCGTGAAGCAGCGCCTGAAGCTGGGAGGCGCCAGCGGTATCCTCATTCCGCCTGATGGCTCTCGCGCCTATGTGGCTCTCACCGGAGCCAACGCGGTCGCGGTGATCGACCTCAAGGAGCTAAAGGAGATCGACCGCTTGAAGACCGGCCCTGGTCCCGACGGGATGGCGTGGCTGCCGGCAAAGGCAGAATGAGCGCGGGTTCAGCTCTCACCAGGAAGATTTACGCAACTCATTCGGGCCTGGTTCACGCGCGCGGCTGACCGGCTAACACGTTGCGCACCCGACCCAGCGACCACACTAGCCCGACGCGCCAGCGAGGTCCCAGTCCCCATACCAACCCGAAGCGGCAGCGAGGATTCCATGCATCCAGTCAGCGACTCGGCAGCTTCGGCCTTGAACCAACTGCTTGAACCCCTGAGCCGATCGCTCGGTTCTGAAGCGGCCGAGCAGATTCTCGCGATTCGCATCGATCCCAAAGTCCAAGCCGACATCGATGATCTGGCTGATCGTTGTAATGGACCCCGTGACTCGATCTTTTGTCAGGCTGCGGGCGGGATGGCCCTCCGGCAATCGCTAATTCTCGATGCGATCGGTGAAAATCGACCCCGTAGTATTGGTCCAGCCTGGTCAGAAAATCGCTCTTTAGGAAGTAGGGCGACTTACCCGAGCTTCCAACCTGAAACCGCTCGGCACCCTCCCTGCTGAGATTGCAATCATGACGTCACTACTCGGCCCGATGCTGGTCGCCGTGTTGGCCGCGGCTCAAACCCCGGCACAAGCTCCGACCGACCGAACGTTTTCCGGCGAAGTCGTCGACGGCGATGGCAAGCCCGTGGCCGATGCCCGCGTGATTTTCTACGTGCCGGCGTCGGCCTCTCGGCGCACCACTCCCGTCCAGGCTCAAGCCACGACCGATCAGGCCGGCAGATTCAGCATGGTTGGTCCTCGCGTGGAGACACAGCGGCTAATCGGCGGCAACTTCCTGGCTTTTTCGCCGGGCCAGGCGATCGGGGCTGTGTCGTTTCTCGAACAGCCGCGCCGAGTGGTGCTTCGAATGCCACGCACGCGAACGATTAAGATCGAGGGGCCCGACGGGCAGCCGGTCGCGGGTGCCCGTGTCGCGATCAGACTTCTCTCCGTCTTCCGTAGCACGATCGCCGAAGTTCCGCCGTCACTCGCTGATTCACTGGCGGTGAGCACCGGGCCCGCTGGCATTACCACCCTCGACTACCTGGCGGAACGCGACCAGCTTGTGGCGATCCGGATCACGGCCGATTCGATCGGGTCGCAAGACTTCCTGCTCGTGGAACATCCAAGCCGCGCCTCCGAGCCAACCGTGATCACCGTCAAACTGCAAAGCACCGGCTCGATCTCCGGCCGGCTCGTTGACTCAATCGCCCAGCCTGTCGCGGGACAGGTCGTCGAGGTCTGGACCAGAGAGGCCTCTACCGTGGTCGAGTCGATCACCGACCCGGCCACGCGGTCCTGGGCTCTCGTCCACTTGAGCGACCAGCTTCCGGATTCCGCGCCGATCGCAAGCTCGCGCTGCTCGACCGAGCCCTGCAGCAAGCCCGAATCGCGAGCGACCAGGGCGATCGATTGAATCAGATGGGCGAAGTCGCCGAGCGCTGGTACGAGCTGGGAATGCGCGACAAGGCCAAGGCGCTCTTCGCCGATGCCTTCAAAATCGCCACCGAGTTCACCGACAAGACCGATTTCAATCGCGGCATGTTCGCCGCCAAGTTGGCTTTAGTCGATCTTCCGTCGGCCGAGGCAATCGCCAGGGATTATAAGGGCGACCCCCAGGAAGGTCGTATTCTCGCCAACATGGCCTTTCACCTCGCCGCCGAGAAGCCGGCTGATTGCGAGCGACTCTGGAATCAGACCGCAACGATGAGCAAGCTCAGCGTGATTAACCCGATACTCAGTTGGAAGCTCGCCACGGTCGACCCGGCGCAGTGCGCTTCGCGTCTTGCGAGCGCGTTGGAAAACCACCCCTCGTCCCGAGCTCGAGCTCTATTTCGCGCTCGGAGCAAAGACGCGCGACCAAGCCGCCGGGCGCCAGGCCGTACAAACCGCGTTGCAAGGGCTCGACCGGCTTATGGAGGAACGGCCGGAGGGCAACCGACTTCCCGCCGGAGATTTGTTGTGGCTGGTCGAACAGATCGATCCCGCCTTGGTGCCCGACGTATTCTGGCGCACGATCGCGTCCCGCGCACCTTACGGCAACCCGCGCGATGATCGCGCCGACCATTTTAATGTCCGGGTCGCGGAGCTTGCCGTGTACGATCGTGAAGTCGCGGCGGCGCTGTTCCAGCCCGCACTGGCCCGCATGGAGCAGACCGATCCAACCGAGCTGGCCTCCTGGGGCAGCGAGTTCGTGGCCTGGTCGCTCATCGACCCCCGCGCCGCGGTCGCGCGGCTCGAGAAAATCGCCGTGCCGCAGGTGCCGGACTTACGGAAAGGGAACATCACCGCTCGCCTGGTCGTCGCCGCTTCGCTTGCCCGTTCTCACCGAGAGCGCTGGCGCAATGAAAACTTTGACGAGCGCGAGGTCATCTTCGGCGGCAAACGAGGGTTCTAGACACGACGCAACGCAGTCCCCGTTTTCGAGTGCGTACGACAACTAACGAGTGCAACCGTGACAGCCCTCCCTCTTTCGATACTCCTCCTGACCCTGATCGCTCAAATCGGCTCGCCCCGGCCGATGCGGGGCGACGTCGTGGATGGCGATGGTAAGCCCGTCGCGAACGCGCGAGTCGTGTTCTATGCCCCGCCCGTGTTTTACTTGAAAGGCGATCCCGTCGAGGTCGAAGCCAAGACCAACGCCGACGGCCAGTTCAGCCTGATCAGGCCTCCCCTGGAACGGGCAGTGGTCAACGGCATCAGTTTCGTGGCTTATGCACCTGGACTGGCGATCGGCGCCACGTCGATCCTTCGCGGTGCTCGCGTTGTGCTGCAAGCTCCACACTCGCGCACTGTGAAGGTCGAAGGACCCGACGGCCAGCCCATCGCCGGCGCGGGTCGGCGCTCCGAGTTCTTTACGCCTTTGGCGGTACGCAGGCCGAGATTCCCCAATCCCTCGCCGATCCTCTGGCCACCACGACCGGCCCCGACGGCACGACATCAATCGGCTACCTCGCGGCTCGCGACCAGCTCGTCGCCGTTCGCGTTACGGCAGATTCCATCGGCTCGCAAGACTTCATGCTCATCGAACGGCCAGGCCGCAGCTCCGAGCCGCCCGTCATCACCATCAAGCTCAAAAGCACCTTCTCGATCTCTGGCCGCCTGGTCGACGGCAATGCGCACCCCGTGCCCGACCAGGTGGTCGAAGTCTGGTCGCGGGGAAACGGAAGCTGGCTTATAGCGAATCAGGTCGGTTTCAAAGACGGTCCGCCCAGAACAAACGCCGACGGCTCTTTCCAGACCCCGGCAAATCTTCAGCAAGGCTCCGCCTACCGCGTGGCCATTCGCGCGCCCGGCAAAGACCCGATCTTTTCCGACTGGATCACAATTCAGGACAAGCCACACACCTTGCCTCTTCTGGTGCAGCGATCGTTGCGAACCGTCCGCGGCCAAGTGGTCGACCGGCAAGGAAAACCCGTCGCAGGCGCCCTGGTTTTCCAGTCGGGCGACGGCCCCGACCGCACGGAAACCACAACCGGCGCGGACGGCCATTTCTCCCTGGGCGGGTTCCGTCAAGGGCCGGTGTTCCTACTCGTCCGCAAAGATGGGTTCCGGTTCCACGGCCAGTCGATCAAGGCCACCGACGTGAATGTCGCGGCCGAATTGACGCGCGAGAGCGAGCCACCGTCGCGGCCGATGAAGACGCTCCCCGACGTGATCACCGTCGAAGAGTCGCGGGCGCTTGCTCTGCGTTTGCTCGAGCCGTGCTGGAAAGTTCTGGAAGGAGCCGATGACCCGAAGAAAGGCCGCTTCCTCGAAGCCCTTGTGCCAGCCGACCCTGCGGGCGTACTCGACAAATTGGCGACGCTCAAGTTCACGAGTGAATCTTGGCGCATTCTTTCTCTTACAAGAAATCGTGCTCGCGCTGGCCGAGCGTGACCAGGAGGAAGCCGCGTCCGTCGCCGAGTCGATCCCGGACCCGGCCACCAGATCGCTCGTGCTGTCCCTGTTGTCCGATCGCGTCCCGGAATCGCAGCGCGAGCGCAAGCTGGCACTGCTGGATCGTGCGTTGCAGCAAGCCAGAATCACTGCCCACCAAACGGATCGATTGGCTCGGCTAGGCGACGTGGCCCTCCGCTTGAGCGAGCTGGGACAATTGGACAAAGCAAAGGCTCTCTTCGCGGAAGGCTTGAAAATCGCCGCGCAGCTCACCGACAAAACCGAATTCAAGCGCGGAATCTTCGCCGCAAGGCTCGCGCTCGTTGACCTCCCCGCCGCCGAGAAATTGGCCGGTGACTTCAAGGGCAACCGCAGTGAGGCCCGTGTAGTCGACAACATGGCCTTCGTGCTGGCTCAATCGCGCCCTGACGATGCCGAGCGGTTGTGGCGTCAGATTGCGACAAGCGGGCGGTCAGCAAGCATCTGGGACGGGATCGTTGGTTGGAAGCTCGCGGGAGTCGACCCGCCCCGCGCACTCCGGGTCCTCGACGCGTTCCGGAAAACCGGCTACGGCGCCGCGGCCTACTTCTACCTCGCCCTGGGCGCACGCGCTCGCGACGAATCCATCTCTCGTCAAGCCTTTCAGACCGGCTTGCACCATCTCGACCAGATGATCAAAGAACGTCCGGAGAGCTACGCGTTTGAGGCCTTAACATCGTTGCCGGTGGTCGAGGCCACGGACCCGGCGCTCGTGCCCGAGGTCCTCTGGCGCCACGTCGCGTCACGCCTGCCATATGGAAACCCGCGGGCACTTCTGTCAGAAACATCCTCACTGCAAATCGCCGAGATTGCTTACTTTGACCGGCAAGTGGCCGCGGCTCTCCTGGAGCCGACGCTCACACGCATGGAACAAGCCAGTCCAGATGATCTGGCTCACTGGCCCACCGAGTTCGTGGCTTGGTCGCTCATCGACCCCCGCACCGCCGTCGCGCGGGTCGAAAAGATCCCGGTCGCTCAGGACACCGACATCAACTACGGCGGCAACGCCGCTCGTATCGCCGTCGGTGCGTCGCTCGCCCGAACTCGCCTCGAGCGCTGGCGTGCCAAACGCGACGAGCGAGAAATCATCTTTGGTGGAAAACGGAACTTTTAAGAATGCCCCGGGCGACAATAATCTGGGAGGTTTCACTTCACTGATGAAATGGAATGCAGCCGCACTCGCCCTGGCCCTGGCAACGATTCTTCCGTCTGATGATGCGCAAGCCCAAGCCGTCCCTGCTTCCCAGCCAGGCTGGCGCTATGTTCTGCCCGCCCCCGGCGACCCGTTCGATCACGCCCCGTTCCGCGCCCTGGTCTTGACCCGCGAGAAGCCGGAGGAACTCGTCGAACACGCAGCCTATCGCGGCGAAAAGTCCCGCCGCCGCTACGCCCGCATCCGATTTGGCAGTCCCAGCTCGATCAGGGTGAGCATCGTGCTCGATGAAACGGCAAAAGGAGAGGTCGACCTCTACGCCGATGCCGACCGTAACCTGCGAATCGATGACCGGGACCGAGTCACTGCCGCCGCCGGCCCTACCGATCGAAACGCTCGCGTCTGGCGGCTCCCCCTCGACGTCGCCGTGGTCGAGAACGAGACTGTGCGCACGGTTCCGCGCGCGGTTGTGTTCCGCCTCGGCGCCAGCGGGCAGACACTCGGTTATGCCACGGCCGGATACCTCGAGGGCACGGTCGCCGTGCGGGCCCACGAAGACGCCAAGGACAAACGCAAGCAAAGCCGTGTGCTCGCCGCGCGGCGGGTCGACGGCGACGGCAACGGGTTCCTCGCCGACATGCAAGACCGCCTGTTCATCGACTCAAACGGCGATGGGCGTTTTGATCCCGGGGTCGAACAATTCCTCTTCTCCACAGTGCTGAACCTCGAGGGCGCGCGCTTCATCGTCCGATCCGACGAGCTGGGAAACCGGCTGGCGATCGACCCGCTGGAGGGCACGGGCACCCTGCGCCTGGCTCTCAAGGGGAATGGTCCGTCGCCCCCTCCAAAGGCCCTCGAGATGCACGCGACGGCGATCGGCCGCGACGGGTCGGTTTTCGCCCTATCGGGCGGCGACCCGGCGATTGTGCCGGCCGGCGAGTACCGGCTGGGAAACTTGACCGTTTCGCTCGAACACGCCAAGAGTGGCGAGGCCTGGACGTTCGTATTCTCAGACGGCCTCTGGAGTGGCGCCCCCCGTTGGTACAAGGTTGAAAAGGACGCCGCAGTCACGATCGACCCGGTCGGCAAGCCGCGGTTCGAGCTCGTGCGATTCGATACCAACGCTACGGGCAGGCCCGGCGAGGACGTCGTCGTGCGGCCCGCCCTGTACACGGGCGACGGCCTCCTGATCATCGTCGGCTACTGCGGGAAGCCGGTATCGCCCGCGACCCAGGAAGTTCTCGCTGCCCAGGTGAACTTGTTGAGTCACGACGGCCGGACGATGGCCACGGCCCACTCGGGCTTTTCATGAGGCACGTTCTGCCAGGCCTCGGTCCGAGTGCCTTCGTCGCAGCCGCCGGGGCCCGTCACGATCACCGCCGAATTCGATTCCGGCCCGCTCGCCGGGCCGTTGCACGCGACCATGACCGTTCAAGTGGAGACCCATCCATGACGCCGCTGCTCGCTTCGCTGCTGGCTGTGGTCTTGCTGGCCCAGGCCCCTGCCCCGACCCAGGCCGATCGCACGGTTGCCGGCGCAGTCGTTGACGAAGAAGGCAAACCGATCGCCGGGGCCACGGTCGAAATTCAGGCGCCAGCCAATCCCTACCTCGGGGGTGACCCGGCCAAGGCCGAGGCGACAGGAACGATCATGGCTTTGAGCGATGGCGACGGCCGGTTCGAGCTCAAGGTTCCGCCCGGCCGAATCTTGACGAACACAACCCGACTTTGGGCTCATCAGCCGGGTCGGGCCGTCGCAATCGTGCGGTTGCCGAATGAAATTGTGAAGCCTCCTCAACTCGTCCTGTGGAACTCTGTGCCTCGCACCGTGAGGGTCGAGGGACCCGACGGCAAACCGGTCGCGGGCGCATGGGTCGAAGCCCGGTTAATCTCTTTTTCCGGCGGAACGGCCCGCGCTCGCATTCCCGCTTTGCTGGCCTCGTCACTGGCAATGATCACCGGACCGGACGGCACCGCAAAAGTGGCATACCTCGCAGGCCGAGACCGGCTTGTCGCCGCGCGAGTCACGGCCGACGCGATCGCTCAGCAAGACCTCCCGGTGGCGGAGGAATTACGCAATGGGGCAATCGTTCCGAGCTTCGTGATCAAGCTCAAGAAGACGAGCTGGCTTTCTGGGCGAGTTCTGGACGAGGCAGGGAAGGGTGTGGCCGGTCAAACGGTTGAGATCTGGTGCCGAGTCGAAGACAGCCCACTTGCGTGGGGGTTGGTCGGCTTCAAGAACGGTCCAGTGCGAACCGGCGCAGACGGTTCGTTTCAAACTCCGGATAACCTCATGATCGGCTCATCCTACCGCGTTGTGGTTCGCAGCCGGGCAAGGAGCCGATCATGTCCGATTGGATCGGAATCACGGAACAGCCCGTGACACTCGCCCCGCTCAAACGGCGGGCGGTTCATTCGGTCATGGGCCGAGTGATCGACCGGCAAGGGAACGCTGTCGCCAACGTCGAGGTCTTCCAATCAGTCAACGGGCCGGCCCAAACCGTCCGAACGGACGGCGAAGGCCTCTTCCCGCTGGAGGGGCTGCCTCGTGAGACCGTGTTCCTGTTTGCACGGGTCGAAGGATTCCGGTTCCACGGTCAAATGCTCAAGCCGGGCGATCAGGACGTCACGGTCGTGCTGACACGAACCACCGAGCGCCCCGCGCGAGCGAAGGAAGCTGCCCGACCCGATCCCGCTCGACGAGTCGCGCGCAATGGCCCGTCGGATCATGGAGCGATGGTGGAAAGCGGCCGTGGAGAAAGGCGACGAGAACGGCAAGTACTACGCCGTGGAGTTTCTCATCCCGGCCGATCCCCTGGGAGCTTTGCAGAAGATCGGCGCCGTCAAGTCTGCCACCGAGCCGTCCCGCCATCAAAGTCTGGCAGCCCGCGCGCTGGCGCGGAGCGACTTTGAAGAAGGCGAGACCGTGGCCGAATCGATCGCCGACACAGGCATCCGCGCGGTAACCCTGGCTCACCTGGCCGACCTGCTGCCGGACAAGGTGAAGCAGCGTAAGCTGGCGATCCTCGAACGAGCGGCGGTCTCTGCCAGGGCGACGAGCATGCCGTCGGACCATGTGTATGCGCTGGGCGAGGTGGCGGGGCGGTTGCTCGAGCTGGGAGAGGTAGATAAGGCCAAGGCGCTCTTCGCCGAGGCCGTGCGCCTTGCGATCGAGTTCAAGGACGAATCGCTCCGCCGCGCCTCCTTCACTGGGCTTCTGGCGCGGGCGGACCTTCCGGGCGCGATGGACCTGGCCAGGCAGGCCGGCGACGGGCGTTATTCAGCCTTTGCTCTCCAAAGCATCGCTTTCGGTTTGCCATGGGACAAGCCCGCCGAAGCGCATCGATTCTGGAGGGAGCATCCACCGGCCGGAGGCACGCGCTGGCTAACTCCCACCGTCACCTGGAAGGTTGCCACTCTCGATCCCAGGCGGGCACGGGAGCTCGTTGACACGCGCCGCGATCAGCCAGATTACTTCGAACACGAGTTTTGCCTCGCACTGGGCGCAAAGGGGCGAGACGAGACGATTTCAAGCGGCGCAATCGAGGCCGGAATCAAAGCGCTCGATCTGACCCTCAAAAAACGGCCGCAAGTACTGACGCGGTCCGGCGGCCGCATGCTGCCGATCGTGGAAGCCGTCGACCCGGCTCTCGTCGACGAAGTGATGTGGATCGCAATCGCTGCCCGCTTGCCGTCCGCGCGGGTTATCGAGGGTAAAGCGCCTGGCCCTCTTGTGGCACAGATCGCCTGGTACGACCGCGAGGTAGCGGCCGCGCTGCTAAAACCGCGAGTGCAGCGGATCGAGAAGGCCGCCGACAACGAGCTCGTCGGCTGGGAACCGACATTCGCAACGTGGACGCTGATCGACCCCCGCGCCGCCGTCGCCCGGCTCGAAAAGGTCTCGATGACAAGTACCAACCCAAACGACAACCGGTTGTGGATTTACGTGGTTGAAAGGTTAGCGCTCGATCGCGATGAGCGCTGGCGGCAGACCTTTCTCGACTGGGCGCCCGTGTTCAACCCGGCCAACCGCGATGTCATGTTCGACCGTTTCTGAAGGAATGCCTACGCATGCTGACTTTTACTGCCCCGCTCCTGACCGCAATCTTGCTGGCGCAAAATCCGGCCGAGCACCGAGTCACCGGCACTGTTCTTGACGAGCAAGGCAAGCCAATCGCCGGCGCCCAAGTGGTGCTTTATGCTCCCCCGATCGGAAACTTCAAAGGCGATCCGGCCGAGGCTCGAGCCGAAAGCGGCCGCGATGGCCGATTCGATCTCGAGGCCCCGCCGCTCGGCCGAATCTACACGAACGGCGTCCATGTCTGGGCGTTCAAATCCGGACTGGCCATCGGCGCTGTGCCGTACAGCATCAACAAACCGCATCAGATCGTGCTGCGAAATCCGGAAACGCGAACCGTGCGGGTCGAAGGACCCGACGGCAAGCCTGTCTCAGGCGCGAAAGTCGTACCGCGTCTGATCTTTCTCTCCGGCGGAACAGGCATGGCCGATATCCCGGCCTCACTGGCCTCACCGCTGGCCGTGTCCACCGGCGCCGACGGCACGGCAGCGTTGGCTTTCCTCCGCGGCCGCGATCGCCTTGCGGCCGCGCGGGTCACCGCCGAGCTGATCGGCGAGCAAGACCTCCTGGTGTCCGAGGAAACACGGGAGGGCTCTGCCTCCGTTTTCGCGATCAAGCTCAAGAAGACGGGCCGGCTCTCCGGTCGCATCGTCGATCACGCCGGCGGCGGCATCGCCGGCCAGGCCGTCGAGATCTGGTCCAGGGGAGCATCCGGCCGGCTGATTCCCAATCCCGTCGGCTTCAAGAACGGCCCGCTACGAACGGCCGCGGACGGCACGTTCCAGACGCCAGCCAATCTCCTGCTCGGCTCATCGTACCGAGTCGTCGTTCGCGAGCCCGGCAACGAGCCGATCATCTCCGATTTCTTCCCGGCCGCCGAGGAATCGGTCACGATTCCGGCTCTCGAGTTACGAGCGCTGCGCACCGTTTCTGGCAAAGTGGTCGACCGCCAGGGAAAACCCGTCTTGGGCGTTGAGGTCTTCCAATCCGGCGATGGCCCGAATCGCACGAGCGTGCGGTCTGATTCATCCGGCCGCTTCACTCTCGGTGGCTTCCAGACCGGAACGGTCTTTATCTTCGCCCGCGACCAGGAATTCCGATTTCACGGTCAAATACTCAAGCCGGGCGATCGCGAGATCACGATCGAGCTGACGCGAGCGAGCGAGCGACCTTTACGCGAGCTGACGAAGCTCCCCGACCCGATTCCAATCGAGGAATCGCGCGCCATGGCCCGCCGGATCATGGAACGTTGGTGGAAGGCCGCCGTCGAAAAAAAAGACGAGGGGGGCAAGTTCTTCGTCATTCAGTTTCTGCTCCCAGCCGATCCGCTCGGAGCCTTGCAGAAGATGAGCGCCGTCAACTTCCCTTCGGAGAAAGCGCGGGGCCGTCTTCAGAGCCTCGTCGCCCGCGCCGTGGCCCGTACGGATTTCGAGGAAGGCGAGACCCTGGCCGAGTCGATCGCCGACCCAGGCATCCGCGCTGGCACGCTCGCACATCTTGCCGACTTGATCCCCGCGAGCGAAAAGCAACGAAAGCTCGCGATCCTCGAGCGTGCCCTGATCCAGGCCAAGGCGACGAGCACCCCGACCGCGCGCGTTTACCAGTCGGGCGAGGTGGCCGGCCGTTTGCACGAGCTCGGTGAGACGCTGAAGGCCAGAGCGCTCTTCGCCGAGGGCCTCGAGCACGCGAAGCAAGCCAAGGATGTGTCGTTCGGACGAAGGGCCTTCACCGCGCTGCTTGCTCGCGTCGACCCCGCCGGCGCGATTGAGCTGGCCCAGCAGGTTGCCGACGAAGAGCTCTACGGGTCGCTCGCGCTCTCGAGCGTCGCCTTCGGGCTGCCCTGGGACAAGCCGGCCGAGGCCGATCGGTTCTTGAGCCTGTATCCTCCCGATAAAGAGCCGACCTGGTTACGGCCCGTGATAGCCTGGAAGATCGCAACGCTCGACCCTGCGCGTGCACGAAAACTGATCGAATCCCAGCGTGGCGAGCCCGATTATGTGCAGCACGAGTTTTGCGTGGCGCTGGGGGCGAAGGGACGAGACGAGCCCACGATGAACGCGGCAATCCAGGCCGGCTTGCACGAGCTCGATCGCGTGCTCGACAAGGAACCGTACATGCTGCAGCAGTACGGCGGGCCGGTGCTGGCGATCGCCGAGGCGATCGACCCCGGCCTGGCGCCCGAGGTGATGTGGCGCCTGGTCGCCTCTCGGCCCGCTTCCGGCAATCCCCGCGTTGCCGGAGCCTATTCCCCGATACCGCTTGTCGAGCGCATCGCCTGGTACGACCGCGCGCTGGGCGCCGCACTCCTCGCGCCCACTCTGGCGCGGATGGACAAGATCAGCGATGCCGAGCTCGTAGAATGGGACTGGGCATTCGAGACCTGGACGCTCATCGACCCCCGCGCCGCGGTCGCCCGTCTCGAGAAAATCCCGATGAAGAGCACCAACCCCAACGACAACCGGCTCTGGATCTACGTCGTTGAGAAGCTGGCCTTGGACCACGACCAGCGCTGGCGCAAGAGCTTCACTAATTGGGAACCGATCTTTAACCCGAACGTCCGCGATTTCATGCTCGATCGCTTCTGACCTCTAGATTCAAAACGTCCACCCTTCCTTGCGCTTCATCGCCTTCTGACAGTATTCAATCATACTTGCGATTTCGATCTGCCCCGATGCATCTGGAATCTGGTCCGCGAAGCTCGCGCCCTCGACCGGCAGTCCCAGCTCCTGGCGCAATGGATCGCGATACCGCTTGAGCCAGGAAAGCCGCCGTTCGGGATCGGAGAAATCGAGCAAATAGTCGCAGCCGCACTCCGCCAGGGCACTCCTCAGCTCAGGATCGTCGCCCAGGTCAGAGCAGGCGAGTGTGAAGAAGTGGTCGAGCTTGAAGTACTCGATGTCCCGTCGTGACAGGCCAAGCTTCCGGCGCAGGCATCTGGCCTCGGGCGTTCCTTGCATCGTGAGAAACAGAAACGTTTTGACGAAGACAAAATCGGGATAGAGCTCCACGACAAAGTACCCCACCTTCCTCTCGGGCTCGCCCACCTCGACAAGAAAAGCTTCGACACCTTCGGCCGGATGAAATACCGGCCAGGCCAATGCTTCGCACATCGCCCGGTGCAGCACGGTATGGTCCATCACGACCGGTACCCTTTCGTGGAGCCTTCGGATCGCATGTTCGCTCACGAACACCGGCAGGTCGCGATCGTTGCTGCCGATTCCAAGCTTGGTCGGGTTCCACAACAATTGACGCGGAACCCCCGTCAACCCGCGGATTCGTTCGCAGGCGTATGCTTTTCGCCGCCCTTCGGCCACCGGCAATGACACCGGAAGCGGCCGTTTCCGTCCCACAACAATTCGGAACGCGGGCCGGTCTGGATATCTGCTGTTGTTTTCGACTCGATACCAGACAATTCTCTCGTCGATGCGCAGAAAGAGATCGCCTGCTTTGGTCAACTGGTAAGCGAGCCTCGAGAAAACGGCGTTCAGGTGCTGCTTCTCGAAGTGAGCCATCTGCCTCTTCGCTTCCCCAAGGCGCTCGAGCATTACCGGCTTGACCGGGTCTTTCCGCTTGGGCCCGTGCTCACAAACGAAGTACACGAGATCCCGAACCGTGAAAAGCCCCCGATAAATGTCATCGAGCGATACCTCGCAGACGCGATCGTCGAGCGAGACGCGGAGAGGCATCGCGATCGCCCGTTCGAATAACGCCTTGATGTCCTCGATTTCGGGGTCTTCCTGCGAGCAATCGGAAATATCCACATCGAGCCGGGGAGCGATCACGAACATGATCGCCGATTTCGGCACCCAATCGATCGGTGAGAAGATCGATTTGAGTCCGAATAGATCGAGCAGCCGCTCGATGACCTCGTACCTGCGGTCGTCAGCCTGCCGCCGCTTCGCTTCCTTGTGACGCAGCTTTTGCTTTTTGGTTTTTTTCATGATCCTTGTCCGGGATCAGGCGCGCCAGGTCGCGCCCTGGGAAGATCACGAATGCGCCAATCTCGGCGCTCATCTTCCGGGAGGACGAGACTCCCGCCGAGCCGCGCGGGCGTTGGCCTTGTGGTACGCTGTGCCGAACCAGGCGTCGCACGCACCGGCCGAGCCCGGTTATCCCGCTTTCCGCCAAGTGCGACAAGATCGATTTGCCATCGCGATCAAGCCGTCGCCCCGCCATCGACCACGAAGACCTGACCGGTTATGAACGAAGCTTGGTCGGAAGCGAGGAAAAGCGCCAAAACCGCGACATCGTCAGGCTGGCCCAACCGCTGGATCGGCTGCGCACCACCAATTGCTGGCGGCGCGACTCGTCCTCCCAGAAATAGGCGCTGAAATCCGTTTGAATCAGTCCGGGTGCCAGGGCGTTGACGCGAATGCCATGCGCGCCAAATTCGCGCGCCCACGATCGCGTCATCATGTTCAGGCCCGCCTTGGTGAAGCTGTAGAGCATCCCCAACGGTTGCGGCCGCAGGCCGGAAATCGAGCTGACGTTGATGATCGACCCACCACGCCGCCCCTCGATCATCCGCGGCACCGTCAGCCTGACTAGCCGCAGTGCCGCTTTGATATTGATCTCGATCATCTTGTCGAGCATCTCGTCCGTGACATCAAGCGCTGCCCCCTGCCCCACATTCGTCGCACTGTTGTTGACCAGAATGTCCACGGGGCCCAGCCGCGACTCGGTCTCCTTCACCAGCGCCTCGACTTGCTCTACTCGTCCGAGATGGCAAGCGATCGGGAGCACTTTGCCAGGAAGATGGGCCAGCTCAGCCGCCGCGGAATCCAGGTTCTCTTTCTTGCGACTGGCGATGACCACATCCGCTCCCGCATCCGCAAGCCGCCCCGCAATCGCCTTGCCGATCCCGCGGCCACCGCCGGTTACCAGCGCAACCTTGCCCTTCAAATCAATGGCATTGCTCATCGTGGCTCCTTCGTTGCCCTGCCCAACCGTCAGAAACGCCGGGTATCGATCGCGCGCACGGCACCCAGCCCTAGCGCCGCGACCAGTTTGTTGAACCCGGCAAATCGCGGATCTCTGGTCGTTCCTCGAACATAGCGCGCGTAAATCTGCTGCGCGATCACAGCAACCTTGAACAGCCCGCAAACGTAAGAAAACAGCATATTGGAGACATCCCGCCCCGTCATCCGGGCGTACCGCTCGACGATCTCAAGGCGGCTCAGGCTGCCAGGCAGCTCCGTCGGCCCGACGATGTGAAAGTGAAGCGGCTCCGGGTCAGAGGCTTGCGTCCAGTAGGCAAGCGTCGTCCCCAGATCCATGAGCGGGTCTCCAATCGTGGCCATCTCCCAGTCGAGCAGCGCCACAATGCGCGTCAAGTCCGCCGGATCCAGGACGAGGTTGTCGAACTTGAAATCGTTGTGAATCAAGGTCGCTCCGCCTGATTCCGCCGGGATGTTCGCCGCCAGCCACTCCGCGGCGCGTTCCACGTCGGCGATCTCTTCCGTCCGGGCGTCCTGGTAGCGCCTGATCCAGCCCGTCACCTGGCGCTCCACGTATCCTCGCGGCTTGCCGAGGTCTGCCAAGCCTGCGGAGCCGTAGTCAAGTGCGTGCAGCTCGGCCATGCGGTCGACCAGGGTCTCGCAAAGCCGGCGAACCAGCTCGGGCGACATCGGGCGATCGACCGCGGGCGACCCGCGCAGAATCACGCCGCGCCGGCGCTCCATCAGATAGAACGGTGCCCCCAGGATCGATTCATCCTCACAATAAAGCGCCGGCTGCGGGGCGAGCGGATAAACCGTGTGCAGCCGCGACAGGATGCGATACTCGCGGCCCATGTCGTGAGCCGTCTTGACCCGGTTGCCGAATGGAGGCCGGCGCAGCACCCATTCATCGGCCCCGGCCTTGATCAAGTACGTCAAATTCGAGTGCCCGTGCAGGAACTGCTCGATCGAAATGGGCCCATTGGCGCCGGGAAGGTGCGTGGCCAGATAACCGCTCAGGCGCTCGATGTCGAGCTGCTCGCCGTCGCGCACCGGCCGGGCCTGGTCGACCGAGAAGCTCATGGACCACCTCGCTCGAATTCTCTCAAGATTCGCTTCGTAACCACCACTTTGTGAACTTCATCGGGACCATCATAGATGCGCACCGCACGCTCCTGGCGATAGAACCAGGACAGGACCGTGTCGTCGCTGATTCCCAGCGCCCCGTGAACCTGTACCGCGCGGTCAACCACCTCCTGCATCACACCGGCGACGTGGAACTTGATGAGCGAGATGGCTTCGCGGGCCTGGGCGATGCCCGAGGTGTCGATCGTCCAGGCCGCGTGCAGAACAAGCAGCCGCGCGGCGTCGATGGCAGCCCGGCTTTCGGCGATCCAGCTCTGCACGATCTGCCGGTTGCCGAGCTTTTCGCCCGGGGCCAGCTCGCGCGTCGCCGCGCGAGCACACATGAGCTCGAGCGCGCGCCGGCACACGCCAATCCAGCGCATGCAATGCTGAATTCGCCCTGGTCCAAGCCGGGCCTGGGCCATCGCAAAACCCGCTCCCTCCTCACCCAGCAAGTTCTCGCGAGGCACGCGGCAGTCCTGGAAAACAAGCTCGCCGTGGCTGGCCCAATCGTCGCCGGTGTGCCCCATGCACGAGATGTTGCGGACGCGGCGGAAACCAGGGGTTTCCGCCGGCACGATGATCATGCTGGCGCGGCGGTGGGGATCGGCCAGGGCGTCGGTCACCGCCATCACGATCGCGAATCGCGCCCCATCGGCCGCCGAGGCAAACCACTTACGGCCATCGAGCACGTAATCGTCCTCCTGGCGGCGTGCCGTTGTGCCCATCCAGACCGGGTTCGAGCCCGGATGGTCGGGCTCGGTCATGGCGAAGCAACTGCGAAACTCACCCGCGACCAGCGGCAGCAGCCAGCGATCTCGCTGCGCGGGTGTGCCAAACTCACGCAGGATTTCCATGTTGCCGGCGTCCGGCGCCTGGGCGTTGAACGCAAAATGCCCGAGCGGACTGCGGCCGAGCTCTTCGCCCACCAGGGCATACTCGACGCAATTGAGCCCCATCCCCCCGCAATCTCGGGGAATGTGAGGCGCCCACAGGCCCATCTGCTTGACCTTCTGGCGAACCAGATTGAGTGCGGGCACGATCTCCGCGAATGGCTTCGACAACAGCGCGGGCTCAAGCGGTATTACATCATGCTCGATGATCCCGCGAACCTTGGGCAGCACGTTCTGGATCGATGCGGGAATGGTGAAGTCCATCGTGCGCCCCAAGCGATTGATCACGGGATCGCCAGCGCAGGCCCCGGCGCGCTGCGTGCTCAGACGATCTGTCGCCCCACATTCTATCGCCGCAGCCGCCGACACGGATAGCGCTTCACTTCACGGTCTATGGCACGGAATGATCAGGGCTTCGGGCCGTCCGCCGCGCGAATCTCGTCCCGACCGCGGGTCGCGGCGTCGAGCAGATTCCGGTACATCGTGACGCGGGGAAAGGCCTCGACCAGGCTCGACGACTCCGCGATGGCGAGCTCGAAGTGGTCCGCGGCCAGGGATCGGCGCTCGGGATCCGACGCGAGCAACAGACCGAGTTCGAGCTCCGCCTGCGAGCGTGCATACGATATGCTCGGTAGCAACGCAGAGACGTTTTTCTGGGACACCGAGGAGGGCGGCGCCGAGTTGCTTCAGGACCGATTTCGCAACTTCGATCGATTGCCGCAGCCGCTGCTCAGCCTGCTTGGGATGGCCGGATTGCCGCAGCGCTTTGCCCCAGTTGTCGAGCGCCAGCAATAACAGGGTCGCGTTACGCGCTCCATCGGTCGGATGACCCACCAAGCCGGCAAAGATCTGCGCTGCGATCTCGGCCGAGCGACGGGCTTCGTCCGTCTGCCGCAGGTCGATCTGCACCTGAGCGAGGTTTAACAGGCCCATGGCCCGCGCCAGATGGCAGTTTTGGTCGTTGCGCCTCTGTTCGAGCAGCCGATCGGCGATGGCCACGCCGCGGAGGCAGGTTTGCTCTGCCTTCTGCAAGTCGCCTTCGGCGCGCTCGAGTTCACCCCAGTCAGCCAGGGTCAACGCGAGATTGAGGTCGTCCTTGATATCGCCGGGGAACTCGGCGAGAAGTCGTTCGCCAAGCGTGATCGACTGGCCGTAAGACCTGGCGGCGTCCTTGGGCAAGTTGAGCATGCGCTCGATGTTCGCCACCTTGCGGTAGGTCGAAGCCGCCTCGCGAATCACGGCCGGATCGCGCGGTCGCTGCCGGAGAAGACGTCCGTTGAACTCCGACACGTCCTTGGCCACATGGAGCCGCAGCTCCTCCGCTTGCGGGACGGCCGCCAGCGGTCCTTCCGCGGCCTCGGAAAGCACTCGATTCACCGCCTCGCGAGCCATCACGAAATTATCCTCAGCCACGGCGCGCTCTCGCCCGACACGCACAATATCCACACATAAGCCGATCACGACACACACCAAGAGCACTGCTGCGGCGGCCACAAGCGGCTTGTGGCGCCTGATCCAGCGGCCGAGGCGAACGACCAGAGGTTCTCGATGAACCGAGACGGGCGCGTCGGCGAGCCATCGCTCGATATCGAGAGCCAAGGCTGCGGCCGTTTTGTAGCGGTGATCCGGATCAAGCGCCATCGCCTTCAGGCACACGGCCTCGAGCGCCGGCGGTACGTCCGCCTTGAGCTCTCGCGGCTTGCGGAACCCCCCCGAGCGAACCTTCGTGAGTATGGACAACGCATCGTCTGACTCGCCCTGGAACGGGGCCTTGCCGGTGAGCAGGCAATAGAGCGTCGCACCCAGGCCGTAGATGTCGCTGGCAAAGCTCACCCGATCGATAGCACCCGAGGCTTGCTCGGGGCTCATGTAGCTGGGCGTGCCGACTGCCCCCACGGTTGGGGTCCCCTGACCACTTCGGCTCGCGAGTCCTGATGCGATCTCGAGTTCGTCCTCCGCTTCCTCGGGCCGGACGATCGACTTCGCCAGTCCCCAATCGACAACCAGCGTCTCGCCATACGGGCCGAGCATAATGTTCGCGGGTTTGATGTCGCGATGGACTATGCCCCGATTGTGGGCATACGATATGGCGTTGCACACATCCAGGAACCTCCTCACGAGGTTCGGCAGCGCAGGAGCGGTCGCAGCGTCCCCGGCCGAGCCGGGCCCGCCGGCGTGGTGAGAGGCAATCGCCGCCCTGAGACTTTCGCCCTCGATGAACCGCATGGCGTATTCGGGCCGGCCGTCGGGAAACTGGCACAAGCCGTACACGGGGACAATGCCCGGATGCTCGAGTCTCCCGGTGATCTCCGCCTCTCTGACGAATCGCACACGACAATTGGGGTCGCTCGCGGCTTCATCCTTCATTCGCTTGAGTGCGACGTCGCGATTCAACTCCTCGTCCCGAGCGACATAGATCGCGCCCAGGGCCCCCTCGGCGTGGAACCGCAAAATGCGGAATCGGCCGCCGGACGATACGGCCAAGTCCGGCTCAAACGACATCGTGCCATCGCTCGCATCGATAGTCGCAAGTGGGTCGTCACTGTCCTCTGGCAACCTCACGGTCGAGAGCAGGCCGAGCGTCTCCTGAGCATCGGGGTCAAGGCTCCGCTCGAGCTCGGACCGCAGGCAATCGTGGAGGCCCAGCGTTGCCACCACCCAGCGCCTCCAGTTTCCGGCCGTCGTCTTGCCGATGTTCCGCCACGAGTGCATCGATCGCACTCTTCCGGTCCTGATCGAGGTCACCGCGAGCGACAAGGTAAGCCGCCAGCGACTGGCTTTTGTCGCGCTCCCAACCATGAAACGCGGTGACCAGGCCCGATTGGTCGATGAACCCGTTCTGAAGCGCAACGAGACCGAACAGCAGTTCGGGGTTTACTTCGCCTTTGGACATCATCGGTGATGCTCCCGGGAAAGGGCGCGTTCCGATTGCCCCGTCGCGCGGCCATACGGAAAGGCTCGCATCTCTCAAGTCGGAACGCTCGATTGGTGGATTGTACACCACCCCAGCATTCGCATCTCCATTCCAATGTCACACGGCAGCACCAGACGGTGCACGGATCGTGCACCCGAGCGCCCGCATTCCCCACGCTGTGGCTCCGATAAAATCGGCAAAGTTTTCCTCGACTACCAACATCGCCCGGTTTATGATGTGCGTGTGTGTGGTGTAACGGCCGAGGCCAGGCCTCCACTTCATTCAGGCTGAGTGGGTCACTTCCCATTGGTTTTCTTGGGAGCACTTCCGATGGAACCCGATCGACGTCGTCTTCTCGTTGCTGCGGCATCAGGCCTGGGCACGCTCCTCGTGCCGGGCATTTCAAACGCATGCTGTTTTCGCCGCCGTCGTTGCGCTCGGACCGGACTCATCTATCCGACTATATTCTACTCGACCATGCAATGCCCCCCCAACTTCGGGTGGTCGCCAGACTGTACCGTCCCCTCGACAAGGATTTCGCAATATACCGGGTACGCCTTCACCGTATCTGGCACGGGTCTTGTTGCTTGGCAGCAGGCCGGCAACAGTTTCATCTGCGGGGTCAAAGACTACACATACCCCGTGAACTGGCTAACCTCCACTACCCCCGCTCCGAACGCGGTTGACGGCAGTCCCTACGATGTTTTGACCTTCTACGCGAGCGAGACCGGCTCAAAGTCGAACACCACCAGCAACACGATCACGATCACAGTAACGCTGACTGACGGAACTTACACGCTTTGCGGCGGGACCTGGCCTAATCAAACGCTGACATACGCTTAAGAGTCGCGAACGTGTGGCGATAATGATTCGGTGTTTGCCGCCGTTACTGCTCGATCGCCCGAGATCTCGTGAGGTCACTGCGTTATTCAACAGCGTGGTCCTGAGCTGATCATTGCTTGGGACCGTCCGCGGGGCCAGATTCGTCACGACCGCGGATGGCGGCGTCGAGCGTCTTCTGGTATGCCGCGACATTGGGAAAGGCCTTGGCCAGGTCGGACAATTCCGTGATGGCGCTCTCGAAGCGATCTCGAGCGAGGGATCGGCGCGGGGTCCGACGCAAGCAGCAATCCGAGCTCGAGCTCCGCCTGCGAACGTGCGAACCTTATGTTCGGGAGCATCGCTGAAACGCCTTTCTGGGACCGCATGGATTCCCCGCCAAGGTAACTCAGAAGCGAGCCCGCGTTCCGGATCGATTCCAGGAGCCGCTGCTCGGCGTCCTTGGCATTGCCTGATTGGCGCAGCGCTTGCCCCCAGGTGTTGAGCGCCCGTAAGAACAGGGTCGCATTACGCGGTCCATCCACGAGCTGCTGCGACAGGGTGCGGAATATCGTCATCGCGTCCTGCGCCGAGCGACAGGCATCGTCGGCCTTTCGCAGGTCGGTCTGTACCTGGGCGAGGTACAAGAGGCCCAGGCCGCGCGCCAGATGGCAGCGTCGGTCGTTGGGCTTCTGTTGGAGCAGCCGTTCGGCGATCGCCACGGCGTGGAGGCAGGATTGCTCGGCGGCATGCAAATCGCCGTCCGTGCGCTCGAATTCACCCATGTCCGCCAGGGTCAGAGCGAGATTGAGCTCGTCGCGGAAATCCCCCGGGAATTCGGCGAGAACTCGTTCGCCCAGTGCAATCGCCTGGCCGTAGGACCTGGCGGCGTCCTTGGGCAAGTTGAGCATTCGCTGAATGTTCGCCACCTTGCGGTAGCTCAGAGCCGCGTCGCGAATGACCGCCGGGTCGTGCGGTCGCTGGCTGAGAAAGCGTTCGTTGAACTCCGAGACGTCCTTCGCCACATGGAGCCGCAGCTCCTCCGCTTGCGGGACAGCCGCCAGCGGTCCTTCCGCGGTGTCGGAAAGCACTCGATTCGCCGCCTCGCGAGCCATCGTGAGATTACCCTCCGCCACCGCGCGCTCTTGCCCAATACGCACAACATCGACACTTAAGGCAATCACCACGCAGACCACGAGCACCGCCGCGGCGGCAACGAGCGGCTTGTGGCGCCTGACCCAGCGGCCGACTCGAACGAGCAGCGGCTCTCGATAAACCGAGACGGGCGCATCGGCGAGCCATCGCTCGATATCTTCAGCCAGGGCTCGGGCCGTCTTGTAGCGATTTTCCGGGCTCGAGCGCCATCGCCTTCAAGCACACGGCCTCGAGCGCCGGCGGAACGGCCGCCTTGAGCTCTCGCGGCTTGCGGAACCCACCCGAGCGAACTTTGAGAAGTATGTCCCGGGCATCATCGGACTCACCCTGGAACGGGGCCTTGCCGGTGAGCAGGCAATAGAGCGTCGCACCCAGGCCATAGATGTCGCTGGCAAAGCTCACTTGGTCATTGAGGCCGGAGGCTTGCTCGGGGCTCATGTAGCTGGGCGTGCCGACTGCCCCCACGGTTGGTGTCCCCTCGCCGCTTTGGCTCGAGGGTCGCAGCGTTGTCTCCAGGTCGTCCGCCGCTTCCTCGGGCCGGCCGATCGACTTCGCCAGTCCCCAATCGACAACCAGCGTCTCACCATACGGCCCAAGCATGATATTCGAGGGTTTGATGTCGCGATGCACGACGCCCCGATGGTGGGCATACGATATGGCATTGCACACATCCAGGAACCTCCTCACGAGCTTCGGCAGCGCAAGAGCCGCCGGCGCGTCCCCGGCCGAACTGCCCTCGCCGGCGTGGTGCCGGGCGATCGCCGACCTGAGACTTTCGCCCTCGATGAACCGCATCGCGTACTCGGGCCGGCCGTCGGCAACCCGGCACAAGCCGTACACGGCGACGATGCCCGGATGCTCGAGTCTCCCGGTGATCTCAGCCTCTCTTACGAATCGCGCGCGACAGTTCGGGTCACACGCGGGCTCATCCTTCATTCGCTTGAGTGCGACGTCGCGATTCAGCTCCTCGTCGCGGGCGACAAAGATCGCGCCGCAGCGCACCTTCGGCGTGAAACCGCAGAATGCGGAATCGTCCGCCGGACGACGCGGCAGCCTCGGGCTCGTACGAAGTCGTTGCGTCGTTCGCCTCGACAGTGCTTCCGCGCAAGTGATCGCCGGCTGGAAACCCCACGCTCGCGAGGAAGCTCACGAGCGATTGGGCATCCGGGTCAACGCTTCCCTCGAGCTCGGCCCGCACGCCATGGTGGCGTTCCAGCGTCGCGGCTACCCCGCGCTCGACGTGCTTACCAAGGTCTTTCTCATAAAGCTCCACCAATGCATCGAGCGCCGTCTTGCAATCTTGTTCGAGCTGGCCCCGCCCGATCAAATAGCCGGCGAGCGACTGGTTCTTGTCGCGCACCCAGACGCGGAATGCGGCGACCAAGTCCGATGGGTCAATCAGCCCGTTCTGCAGCGCAAGCAGGCCGAACAGCAAGTTGCGGTTCACTTCACCCATGGCCATGATCCATCATGCTCCGTGTATCGACGCGTTCCGAATGCGCCGTCGCGTGGACATCACTGCGGCACGGCCCGTGCCTCTGCACTCGGAACGCTCGATTCGGTGATTGTACACCACTCTCCCATCGTCATCTCCATACCGATCTCACACATCACCACCAGCCGGCGCAAGGACCATGCACCGTCGGGCGACAGACGGTACACGCTTGTGACGGTCCCGATCAGTCGTTCGATCTGATCGACTTGATAGATGAAAACACCTTTCGAACAACAGCTCGAAGCGTGGGGCCGGCGAAAAAGACTTGACGCCAGTTGGTTGTCTTGTATCATGTCTACTTTGCAATACAAAGTGTCCGAACGTCAGGCCGTGGGTTGCTCATGTGCATCTTCAAACGAAGGCAATCTCTCGGAACGAACGCCGCAAAGCGTCGGTTCGCTGTCGTCATCCACGATGTTTGTCCGCTGCACTGGCATGGAACTGAGGAAGTTCTTGTTGCTCTGGAGCCGCTGGTGGGAAAAACCATCTCGGCGGCGGTTGTACCGAACTGGCATGGGACACTTGTTGATGCAAAGCTCGATTTTACCAGGTGGGTGGCGCGTGAATTTGACGAGATCCTTCTTCATGGCTGGACACATGAGCGTGCAGCGGGTCGCGGGGTCGTATCGTACTGCACAAATGGGTCCGACGAGTTCAGTGGACTCGGCCACGCCGAAACGAGCTCACGACTTGGACGCGGGCAAGATCAACTGACGAGGTTGTTCGGGCACCGAAGTGCGGGATTCGTTCCGCCGGCGTGGCAACGAGGATGTATCGACCGGAAAGCCCTTCGTTTGCACGGACTGCAGTTTCTATTTGGTTACATGGCGATTGAATTTGTCGACGGTACGCGGATTCCCGTATCAACGATCACCTGGGATGTCGGCCGATTCGCGCAGTTGGGCTATCTCGCGGAGGGCGTCGGACGTGCTCAGTGCATGGTCCGCGGTCGTGGCCTGCGCTGCCTGGCTGCTCATCCCGTCGATGTTTCGCGGGGATATCTGCCCAGAATCGTCCGCACTGTGAATTCGTGGATTGAATCCGGGTGGACACCGATCCTGCCCAGCGAGCTGCTGTATCTCGCCCACGAGGATTCTGCATCGTGAGATGGATCATCGACAGGCTATTGCGGCGTAGGGCAGAACGGCTGGTCCGCTTCATCCGACCGGAGCTGCCCGCGGATGGTCCTGTACTCGACGTCGGTTCGGGTACGGGGCACAACGCAGAGTGCCTGGCCGGCACTTCGCCGCTCGTGGTCGTTGAAGCAGACGTCGTGGACATGCACTTGGTCGGCCGCGGTCCGGTTCTGTTCGATGGAAGCATGTTGCCCTTTCCTGACGCACAGTTCTCTGCTTCGATTCTGCTCTTCGTGTTGCAGTACGCCACTGACCCCGAATCACTGCTCAAGGAGACGCGCCGGGTGACCTCCGGCCGGGTCATGGTTTTGCAATCGACCTATTCAGGAAGAGTCGGGCACTCAGCCCTGAGAGCCTGGGATTTCGTCACGGGTCGACTCGCGTTCCTTGTCGCTGGCACTTTTGCACTCGTTTCTACCAGAGCGTGTGCTCTGCGCCCGGAACGATTCTTTACCCGCGAGAGCCTCGAGCAACTCCTGGCCAGGTCGGGCTTTCGTGTGTGCGCTGTTCGGCTGTTGAACGCCTCGGCTCTGCACGTGAGTCGCGAATTGTACGTGTTGGAGCCGCTCGCGCCATGCCAATGACCGTGTCCGTCATCATCCCCGCGCTGAACGAAGAAGCTCTCATCCTCGAGACCCTCGAAAGCGTGCAGAGAGCACTTGGCGCCCTGCCGCTCGACGTCGCGGCAGAGGTCATTGTTGTCGACAACGGCAGCACGGATCACACGCGGCGAGTCGTCGAAAGAGCCAGCGGTCTCGTTCGATTGCTCGATTGCCCGTCGAAGGGTGCAGCCCGGGCGCGAAACCTCGGGGCAAGATGCTCGCGGGGCGACATTCTGGTTTTTCTCGATGCCGATACGACGATTCCGGAAGGCTCGATCAATGATATTGTTGAGCAGTGCTCTCGAAACGGCGTCACTGCGGGGATGACAAAACTCGCTCCGCGGGACGGTGGATTTCGTGCGCGTTGCTGGTGGTTTTTCTGGAATTCCGTACGCAGGCTTCCGTTGCCACGGGCCAAAGCGATGCCGGCATTCATGTTCTGTACGAGGAGGACGTTTGAAGACCTGGGGCCATTCGACGAAGATGTCGCGATCGGTGAAGAATGGCCGATCCTCGCCCGGCTCTACCGATCGCGGCGGCGCGAGTTCATCTATCTGCGTTCCGTCACGGCGTGGACGTCGAGCCGTCGAATGGAGCTCATTTCATTTGGCTATACACGACTATTCCTGAAGTATGTTTGGGCCATCCTCGACTATCGGGGGCGAATTCATTACTCCGCCGCGATTCGACATCGCACCGCGGCGTTCCGGGATGCAAAGTCGGCCCACTGGAATTCTGATTCACCCGCGAGGGATTGTCGCTGATGGAAACACTCGCCCAGTTGAGATACGCCTTCGAGTCATGCCTGGGACGCGTGTTGTCCGACGTTAAGCTCAATGTCGTCTCCACAACGCACATCAATCGACAAGCATACTTCGCCAAACGGCGGCGGTGGTTCGTCGCTCCGCTCGTGGCCGCGGGAAATGTCTATCTCACGCTGATGGGTGCTCACGCTCGGGTTTTGTCAGATCGCAAATGGCGTCGCTGGGAAGCTGCGGTATATCGGCTCGTCTACGACGTCGAGCTGACGACCGACGAACGTGGACGGCTCTTGATACCCGCATGGTCCGGCATCAGTCTGGCAACATATCTCGAATCAAAGGTAAACAGCCAAGCAGAGAAACTCTTTGCCATCCGGCTGGCGGTCGAGGCGCTGGGCAGGCTTCACGGTGTCGTCATCGATTGGCCAGACGGGCAGAAGCGCCACTGAGCCACGGCGACGCGACCGTGGAAAACGTGATCGTCGATCACACCCAGACGAATGCATCGTGGTTCGATTTTGACACGATCCATGAAAGCCGTATGGATCCCGCCTGGCGGCATGCGGATGATCTGCGCGCGCTCACGTATTCCGCCGCGGAGCGTCTTCCCGCAGATTCGTACCCGGAAATGACAGAAACAATTGTCGACAACTACAGTTCTGCAGCAGCGTTTGAAGCGCTCGCGGAGGCGGTGACCTACAGGCGAACACGTCCGATCAGCTTCCATCTTGCGCAAGCGCGCATCGGCTATCGCGAGCGTCATTTGCTCGATGAGCTTTTGCTGAATTCGCTGGGTCGGCGCGATGAGACTTGAACTTCCGAGACTTACTCGAACGGCAGCGGATCGCCGAATCCTCGATGAATGAGCTTCATTCGATCGGGCTCGCCCAAGGCCCTGTCCGTGGCAGTTGCTGTCGATAACGCTTCCAGCACGAATCGACTTCTGAGCTCCTGTCCCATCGCGCCCGCCGGGTTGATGAGCAATATAGGCCGCGGAAAAATGGCTTGCATCAACTGGGGCGTGTCATATCGAGTCAGCATCCCTGGAATCACACTTTCGGAAAGATTCTTGTGTAGTCCGGCTTTGAGCGCCATGCGATAGGAGAGGAGGCTGTTTTCCAGGATCACCCTCGCGACACCCCCATCAATGGCTGCGACATGCAACGCCACCATTCCCAGGCCGCCTTTTCCATAGACGGATATCTTGCTCCGATCAACATCCGAGCGCGTCCGCAGCCAGTTTACGATTCGGATGGCGTCAGCGATTCCGTATTGTAGTTATCCGCTTGCTTGAGCGAGCTCGACGCAACCTTCGGCAACTGCGTCTCGTCGGCAGTCACGCCGGCCAACTGCCGCGCATCGGCTCGAACTTTCGATTGGAGATTCGAGAGCGAATTGCTTTCTCCCTGCTCTCGCGGCATCATGAGCGAGAAACTTTCACAATTCTTGGCCTTCCGGCAGCGCCTTTTTCAGATGAGTATAGGGGCGGGTGAAGCAAAACGTGCCCTCAGGGGCCAAAATTCGTCGACTTTGACCAGAACCGGAGATCGACACCATGATCAGCACCGGATTCGTTCACGGGGCACTGTCAGGACTGAGTGGTCGCTTGCGCACGAGAAGTCATTCCCGCCGGCGCCAGCGCCCGGGCAATCACCCGTCACCAGCCGCAGCCGAGGTTTTGCTGCTAGAACCCCGCTGCCTGATGTCGGGCAATGTGGTGGCCGGCGGTCACCGCGGACGCGAGCTCACCGGAGAACAGGACGGTGCGCCCGTCATCATCAAGTTCGACGGCTATGAGTGGAATACGAATTACAACTGGAGCAAGGACAGCGGCCCCTACATTAACAACCAGTTGTGGTCTCCGGACAATGTCGTTGTCAATGGAAACGAGCTGCAACTTTATCTGAGGAACGCCGATATCAACGGCCAATCGATGTTCGCGTCCGCAGACGCGGAGATCGTGGGCAAGGCGGACGGCCAGAAGTTCAATCCCGGCTATGGAACCTACATGGTTTCCGCCAAGACAGCAGGCGGCGAGAGCTTCAGTCAGTTCACGAACTACCAGTACGCGATATTCGGACAGTTCACCTACGAAAACCTGCACGACACGGGCAGCACGAGCCCGGGCTCCGACGAGATCACCGGTCTCCCAATGTCACTTCTCGATGAGTTGAAGCGGCGGGGAGCGAAGAACTTCTATGTCACCGCCAACGCGCAGAACTCGAGTGGTGTTGATGGCCAACCGGTCTTTCCGGTTTATCCGAATACGACCTTTGTCAAAGATATTCGCGGCGATACAGTCGTCTTGACGAATGCCGCCAATAGCGACTCAGTGGGCGGACAACATACCATCTACTTCACGGACAACAGTCTGAAAAACAGAAATCGCGAAATCGACGAGCTTGAGGTCAGTCAGTTCGGTGGCCTGGCCAGCCCGAACAACGCCCAGTTCGTGTTGCAGCCTTCGCAAACATCCCAGGGTGGAAGCCCGAACAATGTCAAGGGCTTCCAGTTGCCTCCCAGCGCGTTGGCGCTCACGACCGTGATGGTCTGGAAGGGCCCACATACTCCCGTCGTGTTCAAACTGTACGAAGGGAATTTCAGCAGCATCAAGGACGCCGAAAAGACGACGCCCTTCCTGGAATACACGACTCCCGACAACCAGAACATCTATGTTCCGAACTCGGAGCAACAGACGTTCCACCTGAATTTGTGGCAATTTAACTACAACGGATCGCAGCCCGCCCCGTCTGCCACCTCAGTGATCGTCACGAAGTTTCAGTATGAGCCGATAATCTAGGCGGGCAAGCCGCGGTGAGATCGACACTCGTTGGCTTTTCCAATCTTTGCCGTCATGAGACTGATCGGCGCTCGGGTTGTACTGACTCGTGACGGCAAACGAATTCACCACATTAACTCCGGCAGTGATCAAGCATGCATAACTCCCTGATTCATGGTTCCTTTCCGGGTCGAAAGCAGACGCCGCGGCGGCGCTCGGCCCGGCTCGATGTGTTCAAGCTCGAGGACCGCACCTTGATGTCGACGGCGCTCGCGCCCGGGACAAGTCATGATGCGTTCTTGGCGGCGACCGCCCGCGTGAAGGAATCAGGACCCGCCATCCGGGCAAACTCTCCGCCCCACCAACTCGTCAGACCCCTCCCGTCCATCCCGCCCTTGGCACGCCTGGGTTACTACCTCACCACCAACATCGATCATGAAAAGAACTTCGTCCCTCACTTCGTTCAGCTCGACCAGGAACCATTCCTCTCAGCCGTGGACGCCAAGCTCCAAAACCCTGACACCGATGTCTACGTGCTCGTCCACGGATACGCTCCGGGCTTCGAGACCTGGGTCCGAAACTACGATCCGGTAGACCTGACTACAATCTCGAAAACGCCGGGAGCTTCGACGACGAAAAACTCTGTGACCCTGACGCAACAGGACAACAGCAGTTCTCAGTCCTACATCGGCAGCTTCCAGACCGCACACAAATGGTCCGCCGGGCTTACCTTCAACTATAACTTTACGAATTATGTGCAAGGAGACATGCTCAACATCTATGACAAAACGCCCGGCGGTCAGTATGAGCTCGCGTTCGTCATCGACCCCAACCAGGTCCCAGCGCAGACCGACGCGCTTCAAGGGACGATCAGCCTGGGCTCCAGGAGCATCGCGACCTACGATCTGAAGTTCGCGCTCACCAGCACGACGCCGAATTCAACCTCGAGCGTGACCGTCTCCAATCTCATGCAATACGCCAACCCCGGTACGAAGAATCCCTCCGGCGTTCATGGAAAGCGTCGATAAGGTGAGTGACGAACGCTGAGTTACCGCCCAGCTTGGCGCGTGGTTCTTGGAGACCGCGGTCGAGACGAGTCAAGCCGTGAACTTGCCGGAGACACTGAGCTCGCCCCTTGTTTTGCCGGCACTGTTGTGTGAGAGCTTCGTCGCATAAAGCACGAGCGAGCCACCCTCGACGTCAACCCCGCCTTTCGATGTGCCTGCTTTGTTGTGCGAAAGCACGCTTCCGAACACCGTCACGGTGCCTGAGCCCACAGAAACCGCTCCACCCGACGTGGCAGCCCGGTTGCCCGAGATATTGCAACTCTCCAGGTTAACCGAGCCGGCATGCACCGAGATCGCGCCCCCGATGCGTGCACTGGTGTTTTTCGTGATCGTGCAATTCGCGAGCGTCACCGTGCCGTCAGTCAGATTCAGCGTCATCGCGCCGCCGCCGTATAAGCCCGGCGATGGGGATGTCGCAGTGTTGCCCGAGATGGTGCAATCGACAACGGTCCCCGAACCATGATAAACGTTGAACGCACCAGAGCTTGGCGCAGTATTCCTTGTCAAAGTGCAACCGGCGAGGTGGATGTCAGAGCCGTTCTCCAAGACCCCTCCCGCGTAGTCTTGCGACGCGTCGTTGTTTCTGATCGTGCAGTCATAGAGCGAAGTCGAGCCTTTGGAGTAAATGGCACCCCCCGCTTCAGCGGCACATCGGCTTATGGTGCTATGGTCCAGCTCGAGCGTCGCTCCAGAGTCAACCTCGATGCCGCCGCCGAAGTCAGCGTCGAACTCTGCTGGATCACTCGGGCCGGCGGAAGGTGAGGGCTTACCACCGACCAAGGACAGCGAGGAGATGGTTACCGTCGCTCCGTTTTCGACCTCGAAAACGCGGCTCAATTTGTGCGCGTCGACGGTGAGCCGCGCGGCCGGCCCCAGGATGGTCATTGACGCCGTGAGATCAAGCTGGCCCAGGTTGGGGTCCAAAGCGATCGTTGTCGGCTTCGAGAAGCGGATTGGATCGAAAAAGATCGTGCTACCCGGCACCATGTCCGCCTGGTCCACCGCCCAGCGGAGCGATCCGGGATTCATCGAATCAACTGCGCTGGTCACCATGATGGTTGAAAGATTGAGCCTGGGCTCCAGGCACAGCAGCGCTGGGTGCATCTGGAAGCGCTTCCGGCGTGCAACCGCCAGACGACGAGGTGAAAACCGGCCTCTCACGGCCAGAACAGACTGAACCTCGTAGCTTGACCCGATCGTTCGGGCAGCTTGGTTTAGCATCGTCATGCAGATCATGGCTTGGTTCACTTCAGACTTGGGGGGCGATCATGCGACATCGGCCCGATATCGAACGCCTACGATTCTAGCAATTCAGCGCACCAGGTTCTCTAAGCCACTCTCGAAAGCGGAGAAAGGAGGCATCAATGAACAGGTGTTAACACCGAGAGATCGATGTGACTCGTTTGATCGCGATCGCGGTAGACGCGCTGGGTGGCAGCGCTGTAGTCCGACGCCTGGGCCTCGAAGATGTTGGGCACGAACTTCTGCGGATTGCGGTCGATCAAGGGAAACCAGGTGTTCTGGATCTGCACCATGATCTTGTGCCCTTTTTTGAAGCGGTGGTCGGCCCAGTGAAGATCGATCGGATAGTGCTCGACCTGCCCGGACGCGACGGGCTCGGGGCGTTCGAAGCTCTTGCGGAACCGAATGCGATAGACCTCGCTGGCGATCATGAGCTGGTAGCCGGCGAGTGAATCATCGGGGCTATCGGGATAGACATCGATCAGCTTGACGATCCAGTCGCCGTCGGTGCCGCTTGTCGAGGCGAAGAGCTGCGCGACGACCGGGCCGACGACGTCGACGTCTTGCGATAAGGCTTCAGTCTCATAGCTGAGCACGTCGGGCCTGAGGTGGACGAACCGCTGATCCTGGACCAGCCACTCGCTCCACCGGCGATTCGAATAGAGCGGCGAGATCGGTCGAGGATAGTAGGGCACGGGCCGGGCTGGGTCGGAGATAAACTCGTCGAAGCCTTTCTGACCGTCGTTGGCCGGCGGTGATTCGAAGGCGAGGCGGCCTCCCGCGTGCAGGAAGAGCCGGCGGGTCGAGCTGCTTTGCGGTGGCCAGCGGTTGTACGACTGCCACGCATTGGCTCCCGTCCGGAAGCTCAACACCTCCGGGAACTCGTCGCGACCGGCGGACCCGGCCTCTACCTTGGGCCGCCCACCGGCGAATTCCTTGTCGAGGCCGGCCGGCCGGTCCTTGAGAAAGTGGGCGAAAAACGGGAGCTGGATCTTCTCACGGTACTGCTGGGCCGTGGGCGCATCGAACTTGATCGGCCCGAGGTGGTCACCGGCCCCGTGGCTCCATCCTCCGTGATTCCAGGGTCCCACGACCAGCGTGCTCAGCCGGCCGGTATCCTGCTTCTCCCACGTCTCGTAGATTTTGAGCGGGCCGTAGAAGTCTTCCTGGTCCCACCAGCCGGCGACGTTGAGCGTCGGAACCTTGGGCCGGGTGAGGAACCGCGCGACCGCCTGCTTCAGCCAGAATCGATCGTAATTCGGGTGGTGGACGAAGTCGTTCCACGTCGGGAGCTTTTCGTGGAAATAGCGAGTGTTGGCCGAAGAGAGCGGGCCCAGAGCCAGGAACCATTCATACGTATCATGGCGATCGAACTGGAAGAGCTGCATGCCCCGGACGCTTTCCATCTGCGCGACATATTCGAACCCATAGCTGAGCCGGAATGCGCCGTTGTGGTGGAAATCGTCGCCGAGGAACATGTCGGCTGGCGACGCCTGCGGCGAAGCGGCCTTGAGCGCCGGATGCGGCTCGAGCAGGGCCATGACGGTCAGCCAGCCGTCGTAAGAAACGCCCAGCATGCCGACCCGCCCGTTGTGTCCGCGGACGTTCTTGATCAGCCAATCGATCGTGTCGTAGGCGTCGGTGCCTTCGTCGATGGCCTTCGGGTCGGCCGGGTCGCGTGGGGCGTGGATCATGGCGAACTCCCCCTCGGAGCGGAACTTCCCTCGGATGTCCTGGAAGGCGAAGAGATAACCGTCGTCGGCCAGCTCCTTGAGGCTTGCCTGAAACATCGCGGCGCGGCCGTCGATGCCGTAGGGGGTCCGCATGAACAGAATTGGCAGACCATCGCGCGCGCCCTCTGGCGTATACACCAGCGTGTGGAGCTTGACCCCGTCCCGCATCGTGACCATCGCCTCGACGGTCTGGTATCCGGGTACTTCGGCGGGTGCTGCATCGCTTCCCTTGGCCGAGAACAGGATTGCGGCGAGCGCACAGGCGGTGAGCGCGGCTCGAGACCACGACCGAGGCATTTTCGTCATCGGCATTGCGAAGCTGCTCCTTTTCCACGAAGGGCGAAAGACCTGTTTGGAACCAACTGGATGCAGAAGCCCTGGCTTGACTGACGACGTTACACCGAAAGTTGTCGCCTTCGGAAGAGTGCAGAAGATGCGAGCCGAAGTCACTTGCGCAAGTCTGGACACCGCGATGAGTACCGGCTCGGACTCGCTTGCCAATCCGGCGGGTTCCGGGGAGAATCGGTGTAGACGTGCCGGCCGGATGCCGAGCAGCACGAATTGCATGGATAACGGTCCTCATCCGGATGGTGGTCGGCAAGAGGCTTCGCGAATCGATTGTCGGAGCAAGCTCGTTCCATTAGAACCCGTGCGAGAGGCTGAGGATGTCGCGATCCGAACTGACGACCTTTGAAGATTTGCTCAGTACGTCGCCCCTCAGCTTCGCCCTTTGCGACATGAATGGCACGTTTCTTCGAGTCAATCAGGCATTCGCTGACCTGATTGGCCGACGCAAGAGCGAAGTTCTCGGTCTTTCTTACTTCAATATTGTGCCGAAAGAATTCGAGCATCAAGAGGCCATTAAGCTTCGAAAGCTTTCGGAGCAGGGCGCATTTGGCCCATACGAGGAAGCATTTCTCCACCAGGAAGGCTTCCGCGTACCGGTTTCAGTTTCCTGCTGGGTTGTTGAGTCGGACGGGCAGAAACTCATTCTTTCGGTCGCCCAATCGCCGCACGCGCGAGCAGAAGGCGCACATCTAGAACACGCTGGACAAGTGGCGCACAACTGGAACGGCGATCCAGAATGGTCGGATGCGAAAAACGCCCGCCGTTGCGAGTTGATCGATCGGAAGATCCAAAACACGATTTCGACTGAAGAATCGGCGGAGCTCGATAAACTGCAGGAGGCTCTGCGCGCATTCCTCGACCGAGTCGCACCGCTCCCGATGGAGGGCGCCAAAAAGCTGCACGCCGAACTAATGCGCCGTGCAAAACGGGGAGTGACTCAGGATGGCGTCGTTTGAATATCCTGCCGATCACGCCCTCGGTGCTGGCCACTTTGCGCGTGACCTCGCGCCTGGTCTCGACACATTATTCGACGATGATCGAGGGTAATCTGCTGACCCAGGAGCAGGTTGGCAAGGTGATTGGCAAGCACCAGCACTTGGCCGGACGCGAGTGCGACGAGAAGGAAGTGCTTGGCTATTATACCGCCCTGGCGAAAGCCGAAGCGATCGCCGGCTCCGGTACCGCAGTGACGGAACCGCACATCCAGCTCCTGCACGCCCTGGTGATGGCTGGTCGGCGCAAGACTGCCAAACCAACGCAGTACCGCGACGGGCAGAACGTCATCCGTGACAGCCAGAGCCGCGGCATTGTTTACATACGGCCCGAGGCCCGAGACGTGCCGAAGCTGATGCACGAATTGGCCGCATGGATCATGGCCCAAGAGAAGGCAGGCCTGCCATGCCCGCTTTGCGCCGGGATCGCCCACTGCCAGTTCGCCACGATCCATCCCTATTACGACGGCAATGGCAGAACGGCACGCCTTCTGACGACCCTGATCCTACACCTGGGTGGTTACGACTTGAAGGGGCTTTATTCACTGGAAGAGTATTATGCTCGCAACCTTGGCGCCTATTACAAAGCCCTCGCGATTGGCCCGTCGCATAACTACTATCAAGGGCGGGCGGAAGCGGATATCACGAAGTGGCTCGAATACTTCTGCGACGGTATGGCGGAGAGTTTCGAGAACGTCCGAAAGCGCGCGAGAGAGGCTGCCGAAAGCGGCGCCCAAGACCGTTCGGCTGCGCTGCGTCGGCTCGATCCGCGCCAGCGCACGGCGCTCGAGCTGTTTAGCGAGCGTGACATGATCACAAGTCGTGACGTCGAACGGCTGTTTGGAATCTCGCAACGCGCAGCCCGGAATCTCCTGAGCAGATGGGTGGGCGATGGTTTACTGTTCATCGCCGATCCTGCCAAAAAGAGCCGAAAATATGGGCTGGCGAAGCAATTCCGGGAGATCATGTCTTGATCTCCGCCAGGGCGATCTGGGCACAGTCTCGCGTCGTCAGACAAAACTCCCAGGGGACGACGCGCGGCGAGAGCGCTGAATGCATGCCTCGAGACTTTTCCCCTCTCCTGGGGATCGTAGGGGATCGGGGGGACGGCCAAAGAGCCTTTCCCAGTAGGCCGCCTGACTCCTCGCCATTGACTGCGAACCAAACTGTTGTAGAATTCATACAACGCAAGTAGGGAAGGGACGAAGCACGCGGGGTTGTCGCAGCGATTCGGGGAAGCGATTTCTGGGGAAGGAGAAACCAGGGTGACGAAGTCGTTCGGTGAGTTTATGAAGCAGAAACGGATGGCGACGGGTCAGACGCTTCGAGCGTTCTGCGCTGCCCATGGCTTTGACGTTGGTAACTTTAGCAAAATGGAGCGTGGCGTCCTCGCGCCTCCGCACGGGGACGACAGGCTCAGCGTTTACGCAGAGGCTCTCGGCCTGGAACGCGAGTCGAGCGAGTGGTTCGAATTCTTCGATCTGGCTTCGGCAGGCGCGGAGAGATTCCTGCCGATCTTCTGTCTGACGCCCAGGTGATGGAGCGTTTGCCGGTCATGTTTCAGGCGATGCGCGAGATGGACCCGGCCAAGCTGGATCAGTTCATCGAACTGGTCCGTCGGAGCTGACCCGATGTCGAGCGGCGCGCTCCGCATACCGGACCGGAGCTACGATCAGCTCCGCGTGATCGCGGAGCGCTTCTTGGCGGAGCACCACCCGGATGGGACCACCCCAGTGCCCGTTGAGGAGATCATCGAATTCCGACTCGGGCTCAACATCATTCCAGTGCCAGGCCTGCGCCGATACTTCGACATCGACGGCTACGTCTCGAAGAATCTCCGCGACATTTCGGTGGATCAGTACATCCAGGAGTCGCGGTCCGACCACTATCGGTACACCCTGGCGCACGAACTCGCCCACGTCCTGATCCACGGCGACATCGTCGAGCAGTTCGAATTCGCGACGATTGTCGAGTGGAAGACGCTCATCCTGGACGTCGATGTGGATGAACGTGCCGTCTACGATGGCCAGGCGCACGATCTCGGCGCGCTGATCCTGGTGCCGCCCGTGATCTTGAGGAGGGAGTTCGAGACCGACCGCCAGAAAGTCGAGGCGCGCGGGATGACGCTGGGACGAGTACTCGCGACCGAGAACGGGCGGCGCATCCTGGAGAGCGACCTCGCCCGGCGTTTCAATGTCCCCCGATTTGTCATCACGGACCGGATGAATCGGGACAAGCTGTGGCCGCGGTGAGCGGGTTGTTGTCGCGACCAGTTCATGTCTCCTTGGCGTCCGACGGGTAAGGAAAGTAAAGCTCGTTGCCGTCGGGATCCACGATGACCATGAGCCTGTATCCCCAGTGCCCATCTTTCGCGTCGACGCCCTTTCTTTGCAGCTCCGCGCAAGCCATTCAGCACTTCGACATCGAGCGAGATGAACATGAGGCCCTTGCCAACCTTGTCGGGCCATTGCGAAGAGAGAATGAGCGCGCAGCCTTGCCGCTCGACCTGAGCGACCCAAGCCTTCCCCTCTTCCTCATAACGCCACGGTTGGCTGAACCCAAGCTGCTTCACGTAGAAATCGACAGATCTGTCGATGTCCGCCACGAACAGCACCGGCCGCGCAAACCACTCGTTGCTCATCACGACACCCTACCTACAAGCGTGCCTTCACATCCCGGTGCGCAGCATCGATCAGCGCAAGCAGGGCGGACGAGTCGAGCTCGCGGCCAGGTTTGAGCTTTACGTGACGCATGCGCTTGCCGCTCCCCTCGAGCAACCCGGTTGTGTCCTTCAGCTCAGCCCCGAAGAAGAAGCCGACGTTCACATGAGATTTGAAGACGTTTACATAGCCGAACGGCACATCCTCGACACACGCGACAGGACAACCATCGTGGATCAACTCTCGCACGTCGTCACCGCAGTCGCGGAACGCCGCAAACCACTTTCGCGCAATCTCACCTAATTCGCCCGGCTGTAGTTCCAGCCAGGCGTCGATGGCGGAGTCCCGCTCCGTGGTTCCTGCGAATCGAAGTATGCAATTCACCGGAAAGCTCCCTGCTGCAGAGCGGTGAGAGTTCAGATCGTCGCGCTGGCACCAGCCTGCACTGCCGCTTTCACTCTCTCGATGAACACCGGCCAGCGTGGGTCCGATTCCGAGCTCATGAGCTCGACCTGGCTGCGCCGACCGGGAAACCAAGCCAGGAAGGGCTCACGCTCGACGAGCGCCTGTTCCAGGGCGGCGAAGGCCAGGTCATTTTCTCCCAGGGCGGCATGGAGATGAGACAGGTAATACGGACGTGTGGGGGCCGGGAGAGTGCGCATCGGCCAGTTCGCGTTGAATCTGCCGCGCTTGGCCTACCTCCCCGGTGAACGCCAGCGCCTGACCCAGTGTGGATAAGAACATGGGCAACCGTCCGGAAAGCTCAACGGCCCGGTGCAATTCCACGAGCGCAGCCTCGCGATCTCCCAGGAACCAGTATGCCCGGCCAAGCTGCTGGTGACCGATGGGAAAATTCGGGTCGAGCTCCAGAGAGCGGCGCAGCGGCGGGAGCGCCTCGGTGAACGATCTCAGGGAGTTGAACGACATGCCGAGGTAAAGGTGGGCTGTCCTGGAGAGCGGGTCGCCTTCCACGGCACGTCGATTGTGGACGATAGATTCCTGGTCACGTCCCATCACGATCAGAAGCCACCCATACCAGCAACGGGCCCAACTGTAGTTCGAATTCAATTCCAGCGCCTTCAGCAAGTGCTGTTCGGACCCGTTCAAGTCCCAGTCGCACCAGCCACGCACGACGCCCAGTGAACAGTGGGCCTCGGCGGAATTGTCGTCCAAAGCGACCGCCTTCTCCGCCGTGGTCTTCGCTTTGGTAAGAGCCTCGCGACACGGCAGGAAATCATAAATACCGAGCATGAAGTAGGCATCGGCCAAGCCGCTCCAGGCCAGCGCATAGTTGGGATCTTCCAGGAGTGCCAGCTCGAAATAATACAGCGACTTCTTTAGCCCGAGCCCGCGTTGGTTCCAATGGCCGCGGCCTTTGACATAGAGCTCGTAAGCCTCCAAGCTGGCAGTCTGGGGCCGCACGAGTTTCGCGTCTGCCTGGCCGCCCAACTGCATCTCCAGCGCGGCGACGATGGCGCGGCTGATGTCATCCTGGATGTCGAAGACGTCCTTCATCTCGCGGTCGTAGCGCTCGCTCCAGAGATGAAAGCCGTCGCGCACCTTCACGAGCTGGGCGGTCACGCGCAGCCGGTTGCCCGACTTGCGCACGCTGCCTTCCAGCACCGTCTCCACGTTGAGTAACTGCCCGATGCGGCGGATGTCCTCGTTCTTCCCCTTGAAGGCGAACGACGACGTGCGTGCCGGCACGCGCAGGTCTTTCAGCCGCGAGAGGGCCATGATCAGGTCCTCGGTGATGCCGTCGCTGAGAAACTCGTTCTCGTGGTCGGCGTTCATGTTCACGAACGGAAGGACGGCCAGGGACGGCTTGCCTTCCGGTGGCGATTCGCGCGGCGGCGATCCTGGCGACGGGGTTTCCCGTGCAACCAGCGCATCGCCCAGAGCCCGCGCGGAAGCGGGCCGCTGGCGCGGGTCTTTTTGGAGGGAATGCAGGATCGCGCGTTCGACGGCCGGGTCGAGGTCGGCCACCAGTTCGGCCGGGGAACGCGGCGCCGATGCTGCGTGCGCTCGATTCAACTCCTCGAACGAGCCGCTGCTGTGCACCGGTTGGCCCGTGAACGCTTCGTAGAGGATCAGCCCCAGCGAGTAGAGGTCGCTCTGGATCGTCGTCTCGCCGTGCGCCAGTTGTTCGGGCGCCATATAGGCCGGCGTGCCGGCAATCTCGCCGACGCCACTCGCACTGCCCTCCAGGCGTGCCAGGCCGAAGTCGGTGATGCGCGCCTGGCCCCGGCCGTCGATCATGACGTTGGCCGGCTTCAGATCCCGGTGCAACACCCCCTTCTCGTGAGCCGCCGCCAGACCCGCGCAAAGCTGCTGGGCGATCTCGATGCCTTTGTCCCTGGGCAAACGCCCGATGCGGCGCAGCAAGCCTTTCAGATCCTCGCCGTCGATGTACTCCATCGACAAAAAGTGCTGGCCATCCACCTCGTCGATGTCATATACCCGGCAAACGTTGGGATGAGCGAGCTGCCGGGACAAGCGCACCTCGCTCACAAATAACTGAAACCGCCTCGAACTCTCGGCGACGTCGCGCGGCAGGAATTTGAGCGCCACCGGATGACCGAGCTTCAAGTCATCGGCGCGATAGACCTCGCCCATGCCGCCCCGGTCGGCGAGGGACACGATGCGATAGCGGCCGGCGATCTTGGTTCCCGGCAGGAACCGGCCATGAGGGGACGAATCCGTGTCGGAAGTGGACGGGGAATCGCTTGCGTTCTTCGGACGGCTGAGATCGATCGTTGCCTCCGACCCCGGCACGAGCACGCCGCCGCAGGCCGAGCAGAACTTGCTGTCAGCGTTGTTCAGGGCGGAGCAGGCGGGGCAGGTTTTCATGGGTCATTCGGCACCCTTCGCGGTGCCGAATCTCCATAGCCGTTTGGTAATTATTGCAACATCGCCCGCGCCAGCTCCGCAACAAACTGCCCGATCTCACGCACGACCTCGCCGTGCGGCCGAGTGTGCGCTTCCGCCATCCGTCGCACGATCGCACTGCCGACGATCAGCCCGTCCGCAACCGGCACGAGCTGCCGCACCTGGTCCGGACCGCTGATTCCGAACCCGACGCAAATCGGCAAGTCGGTCTGGGTGCGCAGGCCAGGAGACCGCTTCGACTACCTCTTCCGGCAAAGCCTTGCGCTCGCCCGTGATTCCCGCGACCGAGACATAATAGATAAAACCGGTCGTCGTGCGGGCGATCTCGACAGCCCGCTCTCTGGGCGTCGTCGGCGTGATGAGCTGGATCAGCTTGAGGCCGCGTGCAGTCGCCATCTCTCTGAGAAGCGCTGACTCTTCGACGGGCAAGTCGGGAACGATCAGACCATCCAGCCCGGCGGCCGCGGCGTCATCGAGAAATCGCTCGACACCCTGGCGATGCACAATCGCGAAGGAGACCATTCCGACGAGTGGCGTCGCGTTGAGCGGCGCCGACCCTCCGGCGCGAAGTGTGCGTATCATCTCGAAGATGCGCGCGAGCTTCACAGCACGTTCCAAAGCGCGATGGTAGCTCGCCGCGATCACGGGGCCATCCGCAATCGGGTCGGAATACGGAAAGCCGATCTCGACCAGATGCGCACCCGAGGCAACCACCTCGGAAATCAACAATGCCGTCGTCGCGAGGTCGGGATCACCCGCTGTAACGAACGGCATCAGCGCCCGGTGTTTTTCGTTCCGGAGCTTGGAGAACAAAGCGTCGATGCGATTCATGTGTAGGGTCCGCCATTGCGGACTGTCTTCCCTATTGCATGAGAGTCCTAGAAATCGGTCCGCAATGGCGGACCCTACTCAGATCGATTCACCCCGGAGCCGCGCAATCTCGTACGCATCCTTGTCGCCCCGGCCGGAGAGACAAACCACGACGACCTTGCCGGGCCCGAGAAGGGTCGCTTCCCTGAACGCCTGGGCTACTGCATGGCTCGATTCCAGGGCGGGCAGAATGCCTTCTTGCCGGGCGGTCACGTTGTAGGCTTCGAGGGCTTCGGCGTCTGTGATCGATTCATAGCGGGCGCGGCCGATCTCTTTCCAGAAGCTGTGTTCGGGGCCTACGCCAGGATAGTCGAGACCGGCCGAGATCGAGTGCACATCGGAGGTTTGCCCGTCCTCATTCTGGAGCACGTAGCTATAGCTTCCGTGCAATATACCCGGCTGGCCTTGCGAAAGGCTTGCGGCGTGCTCGCCTGCATTCGGCCCCCGGCCGCCGGCCTCCGCGCCAACGAGTGCGACCTGTTGGTCGTCGATGAATGGGGCGAAGATTCCGGCCGCGTTTGAGCCGCCCCCTACGCAGGCCACCACCATGTCGGGTAGACGGCCGATCTGCTCGAGACACTGAGCCTTCGTCTCGCGGCCGATCACGGACTGGAAGTCGCGAACGATCATCGGGAACGGATGCGGCCCGACGACGCTGCCGATCGTGTAATGCGTGGTGGCCGACGAGCCCATCCAGTCGCGCATCGCTTCATTGGTCGCGTCGCGCAAGGTGTCGCGAGCCCGTTGCAACCGCGACCACACTCGCCCCAAGCGTCCTCATATTGAAGACATTCAGCTTCTGCCGGCGAATGTCTTCTTCGCCCATGTACACGGTGCACTCGATTCCGAAGAGGGCGCAAGCGGTCGCCGTGGCGACGCCATGCTGGCCGGCGCCGGTTTCGGCAATCACGCGTTTCTTGCCCATCCGCTCGGCCAGCATCACCTGGCCGATCGCGTTGTTGATCTTGTGGGCGCCGGTGTGATTCAAGTCCTCGCGCTTGAGGTAGATCTCGGCCCCGCCGGCGAATTTCGTCAGACGCTGGGCGTGAAACAGCGGAGAAGGGCGCCCGACGTAGTGCTTCAGGTAATTGTCCAGGCGCTTCTGAAAGGCCGGATCGGACCGGGCTTCTTCATACGCCAGCGTGAGCTGATTGAGCGCGTTCATCAGCGTTTCGGGCACGAACCGGCCGCCGAAGGGGCCGAATCGCCCCAAGACGTCTGGGCCGGTGATCGGAACGTCATACGGCAGGGGCTCGGGCGCCGTGTCGTGAGGCCTGCCTGTCGTCATGAGTCTCGTCATCGGATGGTGATTCCTCGTGGGTTTTGCGCTGGCAGTTCGCTATTTTCGGGACGGAATCGAATCACCACCACCAACGAGCCTTGGCGTGCGCGGGCTCGGGTTTCCTGCGATCGGCTTCATCGTCTTCGGCTTCTTCGGTGTAGAAGTCGAAGAACCGCTGGCCGGCGAAGTAGTCGGCCATTGCCTTGCGTACGGTGCGCAACTGACTCTGGAACTTCGCGTACTGACGGAGAAATCGCTTGCGGTTGGCCTCGGGCATCTCGAGGATGTCGACATAATACCGCTCGCCGGTCGTGGGATCGCGGAAGCTCCACAAGCGCTTGACCCGCATGCCGGTGTCTTCATCGTCGTATTCGAGCAAGCGTGCATAGTGCCGCGCTTTCATTTTCTTGGCGAAGGCAACCAGGCTGGCATTGGTTTCAAACCCGCGGATTTCCTCGATCCATTTGACGATGTCGTCGGTTTGAAGCCGGGGACCTTTCTCCTCGCAAAGTTCTTTCAGGCTCGCGACAATCTCAGCGGTTCCCATTGGCGCGCTCCCTCGATGGGGCCGGTGTCTCGTGGGTTTTCCAATCCCCTCGAGCGGGTTATTTTCGTAGAAAGCTCAATCTTCCGGGATTCTAACGGGCCTGTCCAGATGTTCGGTCGGCGGTTTTCGGTCGGCGAAGTTGTGGCTGGTTGTCTGGATTGCCATTAACGGACCTCTTCCCGGACCTGTCCCCGCTTCCAGCCTTTGTGAGAATATAATCGATGAATGAACGTGAGCAGATTAGCACTGTCATCGATGAGCTTCGTGCGATGGCAGCGGCAGGCGAAAACATCGTTGCACTGCTTCGTCGCATTCAACAACTGCTAGGTCGCAAGGATTGTAAAATCATTAGTGTTAAGTGTTTTCACGAGGCGTTTGGCGCGGATATCGCTGCAATTTCTCCCATCGCTGGTTGGTCTGGGTTTGGTGGCGAACTTTCCGACGATAAGGTTGAATCTCTGGTGTGTCCTGTAGTGCAAGACTTTTTCAATGTCCATCGAACTTCACATCTTCCTTGATGATTCACGGGTCCCCAGCCCGGAGGCCTGGCAACGTACGATCGACCAGTTGGGGTTTCCAGCAGTTCTCGATCCGTCTCTCGATCTCCACGAAGACACCGGGTTCATACCCACGACTTACGACGGCAAGACAACCGGCTTCGAGTTGTACCTGGAACCGGCAGCCACCGTTTTGTCGGTTTACGCGCACATCACCCCAAGGGTGGGTGATCGCGGCAAATGCGTGACTTTTCGCTGGGGCAGCGACTTGACCGAATGTGCTGCGGCAATGTCGGCCGCCGCCGCCCTCGCGAAGCTCACCGACGGCATCTACTTCTATCCCGATGATGATCTGCTCTATGACGCCGATGAAGCGATAGAGGCTACTCGCAGAGATTTGAGTTAAATTTGCATCGCAATGTTTGGGCTAGTCGAATAGGAGTCACAGAATCAATAGAATATTTTGATGATCAACAGATAACTCTCGGCGTGGATTGGTCTGCGGTCGACAGTTAAGGCCATCTTGCACATTTTGCCTCTGCTGGCAGACCACTTCCCAAGAGTATGGCAAAATCCAGAGAAGAGAAAATGAAGCTTCTTTACTTCAAGGAAGTTCTACCAATTGTCAGTTTGCTCTACAGAAGTGCCGAGAAACTTGGTCTGGACCCGGGCCGGGCGCTCTCGCCGACCGGAGACTTCAGGGATGCAGATCTCGAGAGGTTTTTGGATTCATACATGCGCGAACCTGCCGACGAGCGATCCATTGCGAACATGGGATTTGTCGAGAGCGAAGACCAGGGTGGCTTTCGCTATAAGTGGGCATTGTAAGCTTCGCCGGATCTTTGACCGATGAATCGCCGATGCGGGTCTGTGCTGCGCTGATGCCATGAACGGACCTTTCCCCGTCTCTCGACTCAGGCTGTTGGAGGCCGTGGGGTTTTACCATGAGCGAATTCAACGAACACGACATTCTGCTTCAACACGAGCGGCTCGCTGACCGCAGCGGATACCTGCGTCTCATACATCGACCCAGTGGTCTGTTCGTCGACGCTCATTTGACGTCGCAGCCAGTTTTGAAAGTCAAACACGAGTTGATGGAGGCGTTGAGACAAAAGGTCCTGGCGCAGGACCTGGAACAGGGACGGGATCCGGAACAGGAACGCAGCTAGCTCAAGCCGAACCACTGGCATCTTCTGGTGTGGCCGGCGAGCGATGGGGAGTTGGCAGCGATCATGCAGCGCCTGACGATCACTCATGTGCGATCGTTCGGCGGGTCGGCCGCGGAAGGTGGGAAACGATCGGATCGAAGTGCGAGAAGATTGGACTGGTTGTATAGATTGCCATAAACGGACCTGCCCCGCTTTCGTCCCAACGAAAAAAGGTGTCACAAGAGGTGCCTTGGCCGCTTCTTCCTGCTGGGATGCTGGTTGTTGACTTCCTCCAAGATTTCCGAGAACGGAATTCCCCCGCCCTTCTTGGTTCTGCGACACGCCATGTCCAATAGCCGACGCAAAGTCTTGTCCCGACCCAAGGAGAATGATTCCCGGTCGAAGTGCTCATCCAGGCCAACCAGGGCGGCACATGGCCGGCCCTTGCGCAAAAGGACGACCGGTCCTTCCTTCAAGGCCGCAATCAAGTCAGTCAACTGTTTCTGAGCGTCAACTACAGAGACGGTCTTCATAGCTCAAACTCCTTACGGCAGTCGCATGATTGTGCCATGCTAATTAGCCGTCGATGTCTCGCCGCGGCGACAGAAGGTCAATCGAAATCAGGCGCGAAGTTCAAAGGCGCATTAGAGGAACGACCGCTACAATCCGGAAGTTTGAGGGTGCGAAATGACGCAGATGACGCGCCTCGCCTGGGATGTCAATTCCAATCGGAACAGCGAGGAAGTCGCACATTTGATAGAAGTTGGCTGTTAACTTCTTGGTCTGGAGATTGGTGAACGCCTCCCCAAGGCACTATAAGATAGCAAGCAGACCATGGGGGGCGCCGATGGTACCACGATCCAGGCATGCGGTATCAGGACCGATCAACCAGCTTTTCCGCGCCGGGTCGGCCGTTGGCCTGTCGGACGGTCAACTTCTGGATCGATTCATCCTGGGTCACGACGAGGGCGCCGAAGCGGCATTCAACGTTTTGGTGGAGCGTCATGGGCCGATGGTTTTGGCGGTCTGCCGCCGCGTCCTGAATGACCCGCACGACGCCCAGGACGCATTCCAGGCCACATTCCTCGTCCTGGTGCGCAAAGCCGGCACCGTTCGGAAGCGGGAATCGATCGCCGACTGGCTCCACGGTGTGGCGCGCCGGGTCTCTGCACGCGCACGAGCCGATTTCGCGCGTTGCCGGTTGGCCGAACGACAGAAGGCGACCGGATCAGTGATCACTTACCAGCCGTCGCCGCCCGGCATTGACGCCAGGGACGAGGTCGAGCACCTCCCGCAGGACCTCCGTGCGGCGGTCGTGCTCTGTTATCTCGAAGGATTGACCCACGAGCAGGCAGCGCGACGGTTAGGGTGGCCCGTCGGAACCGTCCGTAGCCGCCTCGCTCGCGCGCGAGCCCGGCTCCGAGTTGACCTGACGCGTAGGGGCATTGCTCCCGATGCCGACTTACTGCCTATGCTTGCGTTCAGAAGGATTTCGCTACCGGACGGACTGATCGACGCCACAGTCAGGGCCGCAATGCTGCTCGCGGCGCGCGACGCGGGAGAGGCCGGGTTGGTCTCGGCTGCCGCCGTTGCGCTAACGGAAGGAGTGCTACGCACCATGTTCGTCTCGAAGTTGACGGTGACCGCCGTCATCCTGCTTGCGGTCGCGGCCATTACCTCCGGCGCGGCTCTTTATGCTCGCCAAGGAATCGAAACCGGCGCAGCTCAAGGGCTCCCGGTAACGCCGCAGGCAAAAGCCGACAACGGGGGGCTGAATTCCAATGAGCTGGACGCTTATGCCGCGCGGGTGGAGCAACTGGTACAGCGTGCCCGCCAGGAGCAAGCAAGAGGCGACTGGGACGGGGCCATCCGCGACTTGCGCACGAGCGCGGAGGTCGCTCTCGAGTGGCAAGAGGCACTGCTCTACCGTCGAAGGACCGAAAAGGACCAACCCCGACATTCGCCGAAACCTGTCGCGGAGTCTCGACCTCGTCTGTCCGGCACCAACTCCCCGGGCTCTGCCGAACGCCGGATCGAGGACCTCGAGCACAAGGTCGATCGAATCCTCCACGCCCTGGAGAAAGGTGCGAGTGATCGCGCGGAACGCCCGGAACCGATTGAACAGCATCCTGAGAAGCCTGGAAGAGCTTCAGGAAAGCCAGCGCGGCCCGGTGAAGAACGTGGAACCCGGGACGACGAGCCGCTTACCGGCGATCTGGCGAGAATTCAAGGAACCTGGAAGGCTGACACCGGGGGAGACAAGGGCTTGCAATTTGTGGAGACGTTCAAGAGGGATACCGGTGCTTTTGAGAATACTGCGCCGGATGGGAGGAAAGTAGCTGGGGCCACCTTTCGTTTTGAGATCGATGAGAAAGCCGAACCCTGTCGAAGAATACACTTCTACGACATGAAACGAAATGGAGGGATAGGAAGCGGACCTGGCCAAGTGCATAGCATTTACACATTTATCGACGATAATACCATTCTGTTTTGCAACAGATTCGATGGCAGGTATCCCAAGGGATTCGAGAATGGTGAGCGTGTATTCACCTTGAAACGTCAACCCGAGGTGGAAAAGGCCGAGAAGTGATCCTGATCAGCCCGACTGCTTCTGCGCTCCGCCGGCCAGCCGCGACACCGGCGAGCATTAGGAGGCCTCGGGGCGGGTCGAAAACCGCATGGGAGGGAAACGGGGTCAGGTTCTCCATGGTAGTAGGGTCACTATGGTTTCAGCGAGGTTCCCCACGGGAACCGTAAAGATCGAGCCGTTCAATCCCAGACCTCCCGCAGCCGCGCGGCGTGCTCATTGAAGCTCGCCTTCTCCCATTCCTTGGGGGCCTGCCGATCCCGCTCGATCGCCGTGCGCTCCGCAGATGACGCAGATGACGCAGGGCAGCATCTCTTAAATGCGCTTCCGCGACGGCGAGCCCGTCATCTCTGCCGAGGAATCCCGAATCCTCGTGAGCCGGACCACGCGTCGCGCTTGCGGAGAATCAACGTGGTGTCGGTGTGCATTCGTTCTCGCTCGCCCGGCTGATCCCTTTTCCGTAGTTACCCGAGGGCTCATAATGGGATGAGTCTGGCATCCGGCGCGAATCGCAGTGGTCGGGTGCACAAACCGGGGAGGGAACCATGCGGGCAAGATCGGCAGAGGTGCGGCTGGCCGCGACGGTGGCGATTGGTGTCGGGATCGCGTTTTCCATGGTGAATTCCTCCCGTGAAGCTTGTTCCGGCGAGCCAAGCGGCTGGTCGACTCCGCTGGATCGGGCGGCCGCGGAGAGAGGTCGAACGGCGCTGGTTCTCGAAGGTTTTCTCAAGCCCGAATGGAGCGCGGCTGCCTACCGGAATGCGGGCCGACAGTGGGAGGGGCCTGTCCCCGACCCCGACAAAGATCCGGCCGCATACGACGCCGCGTTCCGTCTTCATTACGGCTTGCATCCCGCCCCGTATCCCAACGATGGGCTGCCGATGGGCCTGCGCAGGGGACTCGGGCCCGCCGGTGTGAAGACTGGCCTTCAGATCGATTGCATGCTCTGTCACGGCGGCTCGATCGGCGGCCAGAGTTACGTCGGCCTGGGAAACACCCAGCTCGACTTGAAGGCCGTGCTGTTCGAGCTGACCATCGCCGACGGCAAGCGCCCGCCGTTCTCGACGTTCGTGCTCAATTCGTCACGCGGCACCAATAATGCCGGCCAGGTCGCGGCTGCCCTCCTCAGCCTTCGGAATCACGATCTTAGCGTGCGATCGTTCCCGCTGCCCTTGGCAGTCAACCTGCCGGAAATGGATACACCGCCCTGGTGGCACCTGAAACGCAAACGCACGATGTACTACGACGGCCGCACCGACGTACGCTCTGTCCGCACCAACATGCAATTCATGCTGGGCGAGAAGAGCTTCGCCGATTTGCAGGCCCTCGAGCCGGCGTTTCGCGACGTGCAGGCCTTTTTGCGCAGCATCGAGGCCCCAAAATACCCATTCTCTATCGATGCCGAGAAAGCTGAGCGAGGACGGGTTGTCTTCGAGGCCAACTGTGCGACTTGCCACGGGACGTATGGGCCGGATGGCCGCTATCCCAACAAGATCATTCCGCTTGAAAAAATCGGCACCGACCCCGCGGTCCCATGGCCTCTCTGACAAATTGGTCGCCCACTACAATTCGACCTGGCTGGGCGCCGAATACCCTGTCGACACGAAGCGCGTGGGCTATCAGGCCCCGCCGCTCGATGGCATCTGGGCGTCGGCTCCGTATCTGCACAACGGTTCGGTGCCGACGCTACACGCGTTGCTCAACTCCGGGACCCGCCCCAAGCTGTTCACTCGGCCTCCCTCGACTGACTTTTCCAATTACGATACGGGGCACGTTGGCTGGAAGTTCAACGAAGTGACCAGGGAAGAGCTGGCCGCCACAGCCAAGCGCTCGCCATTCCAGGCCAAGTTCATCGTCGACACGGCCCGCTTCGGCATGGGGAACCAGGGGCATACGTTTGGGGATGGGCTGTCGGAGGCGGAGCGGATGGAAGTGATTGAGTATCTCAAGGGGCTCTAGTGATCACGGCGAAAGCTCACCGGGCGGGCTCGGCGCGCCTTCCGGCGGCAGATGCCGGTGGATAGCGAAATCATATAAAGCAATACCGGCGAGGCCGCCGGCGAGCGGGGCGACGATCGGGATCCAGAAGTAGTTGCCGTGCGACTGGAACACGGCCGGGCCCCAGCCCAGGAGAGCCGAGGCCAGTCGCGGGCCCAGGTCGCGGGCCGGGTTGATCGCATAGCCGGTGAGTCCGCCGAGCGAGAGGCCGATCGCCCAGACCAGGCCGCCCAGCGCCAGCGGCTCAACAAACCCGCCGGGCGCTGCATTCCGGCGATCGGTCAGTGCACGGACGCCCAGAAGCAAAACCGCCGTGCCGAGGAACTCGCTGAAAATGTTCCGCCAGGTTGTGTCGAACGTCGGATAAGTCGCGAAGACCCCTGCTCCGCCGGCCGCCGGGCCGACGAGCTTGCCGCCTTCCATCAGCCCGCGAACCACGTGCTCATCCCGTTCGAAGGCTTGAAATGCATCGCCGTAATCTGCATAGACCAAGAGAGCGCCACGAAGGCTCCCGCCAATTGCGCGCCCCAGTAGGGAAGCAATCGGTTCAGCGGGAACGCCCCGCGTGAGGCGAGGGCAAGCGTCACGGCCGGATTGATGTGTCCGCCGCTCAAACGTCCGCTCACATAGACGGCCAGCGCCACCGCCAGACCCCAGCCCGTCGTGATCATCATGTTGTCGGGTTTCCTGCCCAACAAGAAAACGCCGGCGACCACGCCGTTTCCCAGTACGATCAAAAGCGTAGTCCCGACGAATTCTCCGAGCATGGCGGCGTGAAGGGGAGGCTGCGCTGGTGCGGTGGTCGATTCCTTGGCCATGTCGTTACCCTTCGGAGGGATGGAAGCTCGCCCTCAACCCCGCCGCGGTTCGGGCTTGATCTCATCAACCTCGGGTGCCCGCGTCGCCCTGAGCTTTTTTGCAACCTCGCCTGCCTGGCGGAACGCCCGCAGAGCGTTGGCTCCCAGGATCTTGTGCACGTCGGATTCACTGTACCCGCGGCGCAGCAGCTCGTCGGTCAAGCGGGGGTACGAGGCGACGTCCTCGAGCCCCACCGGCCACATCGTGATCCCGTCAAAGTCCGAGCCGATTCCGACGTGGTCGATGCCGGCGACTTTCGCGATGTGATCAATGTGGTCGACGACATCGCGATATGATCCGCGCGAGAATTTCGCGGCATCCGACATGTACCACGCCTCGAGCGCCTTGGTGCGTTCGGCCCGGTCGGGATACTTGGCGCGCAGCTCCTCGAGCTTGGCCCGCATCTTCTTGCCCGATTCCGGGACGATGAAACCCGAGTAGAAATTGACCATGACCACGCCACCGTTCTGTTTGACGAGCTTGAGGATCTCGTCGGGCACGTTGCGAGGCGATGGACAGATCGCGAAGGCACTGGAGTGGCTGGCGATCAGCGGTGCTTCGGAAACTCGAAGCGCGTCCGCCATCGTGGCCGGTGATACATGCGAGATGTCCACCAGCATGCCGAGCCGGTTCATCTCCTTGACCACTCGCTCACCAAATGCTGTGAGGCCATCGTGCTTGGGTATGTCGGTCGCGGCGTCGGCCCAGTCGAGGGTCGTGTTGTGGGTAAGTGTCATGTACCGGGCACCGAGCGCGTAGAACGCGCGAAGCTGCGCGAGGCTGTTCTCGATCGCCACGCCCCCTTCGATGCCGATCAGCGACGCGATCTTCCCCGCCTTTGCAATTCGCTCGACGTCATCTGCCGAGAGAGCCAGCTCGAAGACGTCTGGATAGCGCTCGACCATCCGGTGCACCAGATCGATCTGCTCGGTCACCGTCCGCGCCGGATTCGGGTGCTCGCTGGGGATATAAACCGACCAGAACTGCGCTTTCACGCCTCCCTCGCGCAGGCGCGGGACGTCCGTTTGCCCCGAGGTGAGCCGCTGTGCCAGGTCAAACTTGGTCAAACCGAAGTCACTCTCGGTGCGCAGACGCCAGGGTAGGTCGTTGTGCCCGTCGAAAAGCATCCCCGCAGCATGAACCTGGCGGGCGCGCTCGGAGATCGGCGGCAGCTTGTCCGGCTCATCGGCACGAATCGCCGAAAGCGCGGTGATCGCAGCCAGGGAAAAGACCACGACCGTACCGAGAGAGACCGTCGGTCGCACCCATCCACCGAAACCCAATCGCAGTTGCATGGCACGATTCGTCCTTCTTTTGAGAATGATCCCGAGCGTGGTCCTATTTTGGTTGCGATCGCGGTCGCCGACAATCCTCCGGCGGCAGGGAATTTCCTTTGGCGGCAGCACGGTAGCCAGCGTAAACTGACCGGCCGCCAATTGAGTGCGTTCCTCTCCTCTCCATGCGTCTTTCGTGAGAACCGTTAACATGCGACTTCCAGCCCGGACAATGATGGTCGTGCTCGTATCAACGGTCTGCGTGTCATCGCCGGCCGTGGTTGCTCTCCGGCAAGCCCGTGCGGACGCCAGCCAGGGCGAATCCGCGGTGACGCCCGTCGAGGTCGTGCGCACGAACGATTACACCGAGGGCGTGGTCGTCGACCACGACGGAAACCTGTATTTTTCGCACGCGAAGATCGTGACCAAGGTCACGCCCGACGGCAAGACATCGACGTGGGCGCAGACTGGGTCTCCCAATGGTCACAAGGTGCTAGCCGACGGCACGCACCTGATCTGCGACGCGAGCCGGCACGCTCTGTTGCACCTGGCGGCCGACGGCACCGAGCTCAAGCCGGCCGCGACCGAGTCGGACGGTGAGCCGCTGCGCGGGCCCAACGACCTGACGCTGGACTACGCTGGCGGCGTCTACTTTACTGACCCGGCCAGCTCGGATGACAAAAACCCGAACGGCTCCATTCATTATCTCGACAAGAGCGGCATCTGCCACACGGTGGCCAAGCGGCTTGCGTTCCCGAATGGGATTGTGATCCGCCCCGGCGGCAAAGAGCTGCTCGTGGGCGAGAGCCGCCGGAACCGGATCTTGAAGTTCCCTGTACTCGAGCCGGGAAAGCTCGGTGAATCGAGCGTGCTGATCGACCTGCCGCAGAAGGGCGAGGGACAGATCGACAATCAGCCCGACGGGATCACACTCGATGCCGACGGGAATCTGTATGTCGCCCATTACGGCATGCGGCAGATCCAGGTTGTGAGCCCCGAGGGTAAGTTGGTTCGGCGTTACGCCGGGGGCAATTTGACGACGTCCAACGTCGCCTTCGCTGGACCGGCGATGGATAAGCTTTACACGACCGGAGGCGATCCGGGTGCCCTTTTTCGGCTGGATCTGCCGGGAGCGAAGGGACTTGTGATTTTGCCTGCGAAGACCAGCCGTTGACGCCGCCGCGCGGCTCGAGGCCGCGCACGTGCCAGATCGTCAGGCTGAAGCCTGACCTACTTCGGACGTTGACACCGCCGCGCGGCTCGAGGCCGCGCACGCGGGTGATGAAATGCGTCGAGTGCTTGCTCTGGTCGAATCAACCGGCCTTCGGATAGACTGACGTGTCTCGAATCTCTGAGCGTGGGCTTTGGGATTCTCGATTTGAGACTCAGGACTTTTCCTCTTTATTGCGGTTCCAGCCCGCGCCTCGTGAGGTTCGCTGTGCCATTTCGTCCCCGCAAGAAAAAGTTTCGCCAGACCAAGTTTCACCGCTGTTCGCGCTGCGGCGGCCAGGTTCGCCGGCGCTCTGTGCGCTGCAAGAAGTGCGCCGAGCCGCAGAAGCACAAGTGATGCCGCGCGGGGTGACGTACTAACGAGTGGGAATCCCTTCGCGGAGCGAACGGCGGCACTTTGCTCGTTGCTTGCCGCAGCGGGCGGTCTTCCTTCAATCCATCGGTCGCGTGCCGGGAGGAACTCCCGTGACCGAGGAGCGGTTGATGACGCGCACCCAGAGATCGTTCTGCACGCGGATTTGACAGGAGAGCCGCGTGTTGGGCTCGAGATCGGTCTCTTGCGCCAACCGCCCTTCCTCGAGTGGCTCCATCGGGGGCACGTCACCCGCAAGAATGACAACACGGCACGTGGTGCAGCGGGCGTTGCCGCCGCATCGGTGCATGATGTCGATGCCGGCGTCCTCGATCGCCAGGACGAGCTTCTTCCCCGCTTCCACGTCGAACGACTTCTCACCATCAACCGTCACGGTAGGCATTCACTTGACTCCTGTTCTTTTCGCTTTAGATACGGCAGGAGTCCCAGTGTACTCAGACGGATTCGAAGTGGAAATCCCCCCCCTCAATCGGGCGCGGCTGAGCGCACGCCCAGTGGAATGGTTCGGCTTGCGCCGTCGAGCTGGACAGTGAGCGTCCCATCCACGTCACCGTTATTGAACAGAACGGGGCCGGGCGGCGTGACAAGCGCATCGCCATCCGACCTGAGCTGGACTTTCTTGCCGTTGCCGAGCGTGAGCGTGCCCGCGTCAGGGGTTGGGGAATATGGTGTGTATGCGGACTTGAAGAAATAGAACGACACCTCCGACGTGACAGACTGCTGAGACTCGGAAGTATCCTTCTTCACAATCTCCACCAGGCCAGTTCCACCCGGCATGGAGACCGATACGCCGCCGTGGGGAGGCGGCTCCCCGGGATTCGACGTCGAGGGCGGGCCGCTGCCGCACCCGATCGAAAAGCCGATGCAAAGCAGCCCAGCGGCGCGCATGGTCGTGCGCATGAGTGAACCTCGTGTCTTTCGAATTGAGCGATCCCTCCCGGCACCGCGCCGGGAGGGATCGACACGCGACGTTCTGTTCAGGAAGTGGTCCTTGATCGAGTTTGCGTTTTTCGCCTGACTCATGAGAATGGATCAGTATGCGTCGGCGCTCGTGACCTCGCCGCCTGCTCGGGTCGAGAGTTGTTGATACACGCCTAGGATCGCATTGCCGTTGGCACCGTAGTTGGCCAGGTAGCTGCCCGACTTGATGGCGGGTGCGGTCGCGGAAACGGTTGTAAAGGTCGTGTTGTCGGGCATGGCGTCGCCGTAGCTGTCGGCATTTCCGGTGTTATACGTCCACGAGCTGATCGAGTTCTTCACGAAGTGGACCGACCCGTCGCAGAATGCGAAGTTGGCACCGCCGGGGTGATTGCTGCCCGCCGCGGTCGGGTAGTAGTAGCTGTACGCGCTATTGGGAATGCCCGCGTTGTTGCCGATCGCCAGGTTCAAGGGATACTGGGTGGCGAAGAGCGAGTCGTACCAGCGGCCGGAGTTCCACGCGTTGTCGGAGACGGCGTACCCCGGATCGAGCAGGAACAAGTGGTATTTGCTGTGCTCGCCGAACATGAACGTATTGCTCGTGCCGTCGGTGATGGCGGCAATCCGGACCGCACTGTCGTTGTAGATCACGCCATTGAACTGAGAGAGCACCGTCCATGTGGACTCTCCTTGAATGCCGACAAACACGCAATTCCGCTCACAAAAAGAAGAGTCGCGATTATGGCGATCGACTGAGAAGGGGTCGTGAAGCACCGATTAAAGTCGGTTGATGTTTCCTTCACATTAAATCGTGATCACGCACGTTTGCGTGGAGTGTCGAATGCGCGTGGCAGCGCGCCCCTGGCAGGGTCTTGCAATGCACGGTAAGCTGTGCCATATTTCACGATCTACTCTCCCCCAGGCCCGTGATCGTGCGCAGCGCGTGCAGGCAACCAGGGGATCTTGATCGAGAGGGCGGGTCGAGAGCATGGCCCGGCGAGTGTTCGGGGTGTCGCTCGCAGGCGCACGCCGTCTGGTGTCGGCGGCCCGATCGATTGCGAATCCGGGACAACGCGAAGTGGCTGAGGTTTTGAGCACACGATCGGGGGAAAAGACGAGATGAGATGGCAGGTGGGTCTTTACGCGACCGCCGTGCTGATCCCACTGGCCGCCTTTGCGGTTGAGGCGATCTTCATCCGGCGATTGAAGCGGCTCAATGCATACATCGCGACTGGGGCGATCGCGTTCTCGTGCCTGCTGTCCGTGATCGGCTTCTTGAGCTACACGTGGGAGAGCAGCTTTTTCTACCGTCCCCACGAATCACATTCCGGCGAAGCCGGCGCCGAGCACGCCTCGGGCGAGGAGCACGGTGCCGCTTCCGCCGGCGAGGGCCACCAGAAACCACTTGTCTGGTCGGCCGAGTTCGACTGGGTCGTCCTCGGTGCAAGCGCGATCCCCGATACCGCGCCCGCAACGGTACCCCGGGTCAACCTCGTCGTTCCACTGGGCATCGCGATCGACAGCTTGAGCGCCATCATGTTCGTGATGGTCACATTCATCGCGACGTTGATCCACATCTACTCGATGGGATACATGCATGACGACCCCCGATACCCGCGGTTCTTCACGTATCTCTCACTGTTTTGCTTCTCGATGCTGGGACTGGTTGCCTCGCCGAATGTCTTCATGATCTTCATTTTCTGGGAGCTGGTCGGCGTCTGTTCGTACCTCTTGATCGGGTTCTGGTACGAGGAGAAGGTCAATTGCGACGCGGCCAACAAGGCGTTCATCGTCAATCGCGTGGGCGACGTCGGGATGCTGATGGGCCTGGGGCTGCTCTGGAGCAGCCTGGGAACGTTCAGCTTTCAGGACATCAACCAGGGGCTTCGCAACGCGAGCGGCGAGCTGAACAGGGTCACAACGGTGCGAGAGGGCGAGGACGTCGTCCAGCTCAGGCTCAACCCAGCGAGCGTCGAGGTCGCCAAGGATCCGTTCAGACCCGGCAAGGATCGCCAGATCCCCTACTGGATGCTCACGCTGGCGGGTCTTGGGGTTTTTGCCGGCTGCGTGGGCAAGAGCGCACAGTTCCCGCTCCACGTCTGGCTGCCGGACGCCATGGCCGGTCCGACGCCGGTATCCGCGTTGATCCATGCCGCGACGATGGTGGCCGCCGGCGTGTATCTGGTCGGGCGGTTTTATTCGGTATTCACGGGCGAAGTGTTGCTCTACATCGCGTACACGGGCGGCATCACGCTGTTCATCGCGGCGACGATCGCCATGGTGCAATCCGACTACAAGAAGGTGCTCGCTTATTCGACAGTCAGCCAGCTTGGCTTCATGATGCTCGCCCTGGGGGTCGGGGGATGGGCCGCGGGGCTGTTTCACCTGATCACACACGCGTTCTTCAAGGCTCTTTTGTTCCTGGGCGCCGGCAGCGTTTATCACAGCGTGCACACGTACGAGATGCCGGCCCTGGGAGGCTTGCTCAAGAAAATGCCTCGCACGGGCTACGCCATGCTGGTGGGAACCCTGGCGATCTCGGGAGTGCCGTTTTTCAGCGGGTTTTACTCGAAAGATGCGATCCTGGCCGCGGCCCTGGCGCGGGTGAGTCAGAGTCCCGAGCATTTTTTGCTGTTCTTGCTGCCGGCGGTCGGGGCGGTGCTGACGGCTTTCTACATGATCCGGATGTGGTGCTTGACCTTCGCGGGCGAGCCCCGCGGCTTCCCGTCGGCGGCCCAGGCCGTGCACTCCCACGTCCATGACGACGAGCACGCCTTGCCGCCGCATCCGCACGGGCATAGCCACGATTTGAATCCGGTGGCCCACGCACATGAGAGCGAGCCGATCATGACCTGGCCGCTCATCATTCTGGCGGTGTGCAGCATCTTCAGCGGCTGGACTGTCTGGCTGGGACTTCCGATCGGCGCGCCGGTGCTCGAGCACATGATCGAATATGGCGAGCCCTATCGGGCGGTCGACATACAGGACATGCACCATTATGGAGCGATGGCGGCGTCGGCCTTGATCTTGCTCGTCGGGATCGGCGCCGGCCTGCTCTACTACGCGCCCAAGGGCCTGCCCTATTTTGTCCCGACCCGCTACAGCGCGGCCCATGCGGCAGCGCGACTGGGGGGGCTCTACCGATTTCTGGTGCACAAGTGGTATTTCGACGAGCTCTACCGGGCCCTCTTCGTGCGGCCGTGCCTTTACACCTCGCGCTTCTGCCTGCTGATCGACAAGATTCTCATCGACGGCCTGGTTGACGGCTCGGCGGCCGTCACCGCAATGCTCAGCAAGGCGGAAGGCGTGTTCGACGTGATCGCGGTCGATTCGCTGGTAAACCTGACCGGCAAGGCGGTCTATGCCGCGGGCGACTGGAGCCGCTCGATCCAGACGGGACGGCTGCGGAACTACCTGATGATTCTGGCCGTCGGCTTGGTCGGACTCTTCGCCGGGGTCTTTATTTGGATTCGAAGCTAGACATTCTAGAGAACGGGTGACTGCCCCATGTTGAGCGACAACCTGCTCCTGACCTCCTTATGGCTGGTTCCATTGATCGGCATGGTCGCCGTCCTCTGCCTTCCCAAGCGGTTTGAACACACGGCCAAGTGGGTCTCGCTGGGGTTCACCACGGTCACGTTTCTGATCACGCTCATCCTCCTGTTCAACTACTACATGGGAAGCGACCGCAGCACCGGGCCTGGCGCTCCGCTGGCCGCGCGGGCGACGGCCAACAGGCTGGACGTTGACAGTAACGGCTATTTCACCGTGGTCCAGGAGCAGGACGGAGACTTGCTGGTTCGCCGGCCTTGGATCCCACATTTCAACATCCAGTACTACGTTGGCGTCGACGGGATCAGCCTCAGCCTGATCGTGCTCACCGGGCTTGTGAGCGTGCTGGCGTCGCTCGCCTCATGGAACATCGATAAGCATATCAAGGGATACTATGCACTCTATCTGCTGCTGACGACGAGCATGCTCGGCGTGTTCATCTCGCTGGACCTGTTCCTGTTCTACGTCTTCTTCGAAGTGATGCTCTTGCCGATGTACTTCCTGATCGCTATCTGGGGCGGCCCCCGGCGTGAATACGCAGCCATCAAGTTCCTGCTGTACACGCTCTTCGGCTCGGTGTTCATCCTGGTTGCGATCCTGATCCTTTACTTCTGGCAAAGCAGCGTCTCCGTACAGGGGTTCAGCGGCAAGTCGTTCGACGCCGTCGCGATTGCAACGATCGCCAGCAACACGAGCTTTTACCCCCGCTCGGTCCAGGGCTGGGTGTTCTTGCTCTTCTTCATCGGCTTCTGCGTCAAGCTCCCCTCGTTCCCGTTCCACACGTGGCTTCCCGACGCTCACGTCGAGGCCCCCACTCCGATCAGCATGATCCTGGCAGGCATTCTGCTCAAGATCGGCGGCTACGGCCTGATTCGCCTTGCCTGGCCGCTGGCCCCGGCCGGTGCCTACGACTGGTCGATGTACGTCGCCGTCCTGGGGGTTTTCAGCATCCTCTACGGCGCATTGGTTGCCATGGCGCAAACCGATTTCAAGAAGCTCGTGGCGTATAGCTCCGTCAGCCACATGGGATACGTCACGCTGGGAATGGCCGTGATGGCCATCTTCGCCCGCGACGGGTCGGCCCTCGATCCTCGCTATTACGCGTACGGAGTTAACGGTGCCATGTACATGATGCTGGCCCACGGCATCACATCGGCCGGCATGTTCTTCCTGGTCGGCGTCATCTACGATCGCGCCCATACACGCGATCTGAATAAACTGGGCGGTCTGGGCAACATCATGCCGTTGTATGCGGCGATCTCGTACGTCATTTTCTTCGGCTCGATGGGTTTGCCGGGGCTTTGCGGATTTGTGGCCGAAGTTTTCGTCGTGATCTCTGCGTTCAACTATAGCCCGCTCCTGGCCATACTGGCCGCGGCAGCCGTGATTCTGACGGCCGGATACATTCTATGGACCGTTCAGCGGGTGTTTCTCGGCCGCAGCGAGGCGTGGAAGGGCTTGCCCGACTTGAACCTGCGCGAGATCGTGATCGCCGTTCCCCTGGTCGTGCTGACGATCGCGATGGGGATGTTCCCGCAGCCGCTGATCCTGGACTGGATGGCGCCTTCGGTCGACCGGGTTGTGCAGTCGGTGACGACCGCCAGAGAGATCAATGCCCAGCGACGCCCCGTGGCGCAACAGGATGGCTTGCCCGCGACGAGATCTCGTGACGGCCTGGCGCAGGCTAAATAGCCGGTCCTGACCTTGCGTGAATTCTCGCTCCGGTGTACCTTGCGGCTCACCTCGGGTCCCTCGGGAAGCGGCAATTCCCTGCTTACAGGTGCTCACAGGATGCGTTGAGCAGACGCAAGAAGGAGTCGTACAGCCATGCGAGCCAGGTCATGGATGGCCGCTCTCGCCCTGGTCGTCGGCATGTCGATCGCCGTCGGGCGCGCGATGCCGGCATTGGTGATGAGTCAAGCCCCCGAAAACGGAAAAACCGAGGACGCCGGGAAAATCAAATCGCCTTCCAAGAGCCCAGATTCCAAGCCGCCAGGGACTCGCGTCTCATCAATTCAGGTCGATCTGGTTGTCGCCGGGCTGGGCGACGAAGGCTGCGAGGTTGAAGTCAAGCCAGGTAACGCGAGCTGCAAGTTCAGCCCGGTTTACCGCAAGCGCGGAGAAAACCATCAGTTCATCGCCGCCGATGGACACGGCAGGGTTGAGCTTCGCAACATCGAGCTTCGAGGCGCCGACCGGACGATCACAGTCGCCATCACGGTCCGCGAAAAAGGCCAGGCCGCCAAGACGTTCTACCGCGGCTTCCGGCTCAAGACCAAACCCGACAAGAACGACCAGGAGGCCGTCTCGGCCGCACCGACTTTTACCTGCTACCTGAGCTCTCCGTCGAAGGTCGCGAAGGCCGAAGAGTCGCGGGCTCGCAAGTAAGATTGAAGCTCGTGAGCTAAGAACATGTAGGCTGAAGCCTGAGCTACTCAGAAGAGTCAGGCTAAAGCCTGACCTACTTGGAAGAGTCAGGCTAAAGCCTGACCTACCTGGACGAGCAAGGTTGCTCGTCCATCGCGTCACGGCGAAACGAGGACGCTGCCGTTCTCGGTAACGGACCGAACATGGAAAAACCCTTTCTGCCCCCCGGGCCGAAACATCCGGCGGCCGTTCAGGGCGCCTGGCTGACCTATCGGCCGTTCGGCTTCCTCGAGTGGTGCCGTGCGCGATATGGCGAGACCTTCACCCTCAAGATTCCATCGGTTGGTTCTGTTCCCATCTTCACCAGGCCTGACCACATCGAGCGCATCTTCGAGCTGGACGGCGCCGCGCTGTGGGGCGGAGCAGCACAGGCCCCGCTTGTCGACTTTGCCGGCGATCGATCGCTCATGAAGCTCGATGGCGCGGCCCACCAAGGCCATCGTGAAATCCTTGCGAAGGCCCTGAGGCCATCGGAGCTGCCCGAGGGCGGTGAGGCAACACTCAGGCGCATTCGCCAGGCGGTCGCCGCGTGGCCGCTCGGCAAACGCTTCGACCTGGGCAAGGCCGCGGATCAGCTCGCCTTGATGCTGGTGTCAGATCTCGCGCTGGGCGTGGCGCCCGAAGAGCTCATCGCAACGGCATCGCGGCACGCTCGAGGGCCTACATCGAGCCGCACGGCCGATGGGTCTGCTTCGCCAGGCGCTGCCGGCGCGCGGTCAATCGCTATTTCGCACTCTCCGAAACGTCGCCGAGCCCTACATCGATTCAAGGTTCGAGCGCGTGGAGCCGCGATCTGGCACACCTCATTCCTGCGTCTTCGCGCGCATGGCGGCGGCGTGCACGCGGGCCGGAGCAGTGCGATTCGACGGCCATGACGTTCGGGACGAGATGATGACGGTGCTGGTGGCGATGATGGCCAGCTTTTCGTGCGGGCTCAAACACGCCTTCTACTGGATTCTGCGATCGCCCGGCGCCCAGGCTCGCTTGAGGCTCAGGGCAGAGGAAGCGGCGGCACTTCCCTCGGCTCTCGAGATCGCCCGCAGACCATTTCTGGACTCGGTATGCAAGGAGATCCTGCGATTCTGCCCCGACATTCCGTTCGCGGTCCGCAGGACGACCACCCCGCTTGACCTGGGCGGATGGAGGCTGCCCGAGGCCACCACGCTGGGCATCGGCATCTACCTGACCCATCGGCGAGCTTCCAGCTTCGAGGATCCCAACCGGTTCTGGCCCGATCGATTCCTCCATTCCCGGCCTTCGCGGACCGAGTATCTGCCGTTCGGCGGCGGACGACGGGGCTGCGTCGCCGGTCCACTTTACCTCTTTGTGCAGAAGATGGTCCTCGCGGCCGCATTCGAAAGATTTCGATTTCGCCTTTGTGATCGGCGCGACAATCCGGTTACGCTCGTGGCGATCGTCTCCAGTCCGTCCCGGCCGCTCTGGGTCGACGCCGAGCCGGCATGATCAGATCGATGGCGGGCGCACAAGGCCTCTATAGAGTACCACCGGAAAGGAACCTGCCAGATTGAACGTGCTGCTCATCGCGATCGGCTCATCGGGCGATGTGTTCCCGTTCCTGGGTCTCGGCCGAGCTTTGCTGGGCCGCGGCCACCGCGTCACGCTGCTGGCCAACTCCCACTTCGAGACGGCAATCCGGCAGCGCGGGCTCGATTACGTGGAGCTTGGTACCGAGGCCGACTTTCAATCGATCACCCTGGAGCCGTCGCTCTGGAACCCGATTGCCGGCGCACGGCTGATCGCGGGTGGCCTCATCCTGAGCAACATGAGGCGGACGTACGAGATCGTGCAGTCGAAGAACGTGCCCGGAGAAACCGTGATCGCCGGTCCATTCACCGCTTTCGGAGCCAGGATTGCTCAAGAACGGCTGGGTATTCCGCTCGTGTCGGTCTGTCTCCAGCCGTCGGCCTTGCGCAGCACGCGGATGCCTCCGGTGATCAAGCCGCTACCCCTCTCGCGGCATTTGCCCGCGGCCTGGAATCGACTCTGCTTCGGCGTGGCCGACCGCCTCTTCTTCGACCGGCTCGTCCGGCGGCCGACGGACGCGCTTCGCCAGGAGCTGGGGCTCGCTTGCGTGCGGGGAAGCTTCACCGATTGGTCGCTGTCACCGTCGCGGATCCTCGGTTTCTTTCCCGACTGGTTTTGCGCCGGAGGCTTTCGACTGGCCCGAGCCGGTGCGGCTCTGCCAGTTTCCCCTCTACGACGCGAGTGATCAGACCCCCCTGCCGCCAGAGGCGATCGAGTTCCTTGGCCGCGGCGCGGCCCCCCTGGTCTTCACGCCGGGGTCTGCCATGAGGCACGCTTCGACTTTCTTCAGGGCCGCCGTGGAAGCCTGCCGGCTACTGGGGGCTCGCGGCCTGCTTGTGTCACCGTTTCGGGAACACATTCCGACTGAGCTGCCCCCGCACGTCCTCGCGCTGGATTGGTTCCCGTTCAGCCGCTTGTTCAACCGGGCAGCCGCCGTCATTCACCATGGTGGCATTGGCACGACTTCGCTGGCGCTTGAGGCGGCGGTTCCCCAGCTCATCATGCCGATGGCATTCGACCAGCACGACAATGCCCGGCGCCTCGAGCAACTGGGCGTGGCCCGATCGCTTTCCCGGCAGCAGTTTCGGGGCCGTGCCGTGGCACGGCTCCTGGGCGAACTGCTTGGTTCGTCGTCGGTTGCCGCGGCGTGCCGGAGGGCGAGCGAGCGCCTTCAAAAAGAAACTCCGCTGGGAGAGGCCTGCCGGTGGATCGAGCAAGCAATCTCCGGCGGAGAATAACCGGCAGCCTTGGCGTCGCGAATGAAGCGCAAACGTCTCGGCGGACGGACGCCCTTCATTTCAAGACGATCGGATCGAGGTGGTTTTCCTGCGGCAGCACGGTGACGATGATGTTCGAGCTATCTTCGTCGGTGTACTTGATCGGGAAGATCGCTTTCTTCGTTTTGGGGTCCGGGTGGAACAACTCCGGGGCTTCGACGCGAACCTTGTAATCGCCCGCAGGCGCTCCGTCGCCCGACCCGCCCGTGACCACCTTGAACGTTCCGTCCGAGGAAATGCTCGCGCTGGGTGTGATTGCCAGGTCGCCTTTGGGAACGAATGAGATCACACCGCTCGAGAGCGGCTTGCCGTCGGCCAGCACGACCTTACCGGTTACCTCGTACACCGACAGCTTGGGCAAGCGGTCAGACTGACCGCACCCTGAGAGACCCGCCACGGCCGCCAGCAAGACCGCGCCTGACCAACCCGCGGCCATGCGCCCGCGGACAACTTTCGACGCCTGTGTAACGCTCATGAGAAACTGCGACTCCTGATTAACATGAACAGAATAAGCGGGCCGGCGGACAAGGATCGGGTTCCGTCCGCCAGCCCAGGTCATCACAAGTAAGAGCCTGATCGGCCGGCCTCAGTACTGGTCGGCCGAGATCGTCTCGCCACTGTTGAGTGAGAGCAGCGAGCGGAGTGCCACCAGGTTGGTGGTGTCTTTGAGGAAATGGACGGAACCGTCTCCGAAGAGCGCGTTCACACCGCCGGGGTGGTACGAAAACGGCTCTTCATTGGCGCCGGCCTGGTTGCCGGCGGTGACGTATGTGGTGGGCCAGGGCACGCCCTCGTTGGTCGGCAGTCCCTTGTTGTTGGGCTGACCCGAGGTGCCGAACGCAGAGCCGGGGTCGGCCCATCTCCAGAACCTGTGCCTGGCATTTGGCCCGCCGGCCGGCCCCTGCCCACGGATGATGAGATACATACCCTCGAAGTACTGACTCACGAACCGCTCGTCTCGCCCTGAGCACTCGAGGATGCTGATCGTGTTGCTGAGACCATCGACGACCTCGGCGACCGCGGTCTTGCCGGCCTTCAGCATCCCGTTGACGGCCACGGTCTTGTTGCGATAAGGGACAACGGAGGTTGCACCCACGCCACCGATCTGAAGCGCACCGGCTATCACGTTGATGTCGGTGTAGACGGACGGAGCATAGTCCATGTACCCGTATCCCAGCGTCTGGGTCTGCTCGTAGGGTGAGGCGTTCGGGTCGGCCTGGCACGTGTCTCGGGTTGACGAGCGAGGAGTGCTCGGACACAGAAAAGCGGCAACCGCCGCCGAACTACCCGTGAAATTGCCGCCGCCGGCATCGTTGTATTCGTAAGAAAAGTTGGTCGCGTAGAAGAGATTCGTGCCTTCCATGTACGCCAGAAGACGGCCCTGAACACTGAATCCCGTGTCGGCAAACTGGACCGACGGTGGAACCGTCGTCAGATTGATCGACTTGCACGCTGGGGGAAAGCAACCCTGGCTGCTCTCATAATTCGCCAGAGCCAGACCCAACTGCTTCAGATTATTGGTGCACTGCGCACGCCGCGCCGCCTCTCGGGCAGACTGCACTGCCGGCAATAAAAGCGCGATCAGAACGGCAATGATCGCAATCACGACCAAAAGCTCGATCAGCGTGAATCCTCGTCGATACGACCTCGGCGTCATCTCATTCATCTCCTTTGCCCAGAAAAAGTCTTTTTGTATACGCGTCGGCTCGATGCGAATCTCAGTCTGATAATTTCGACCGAACAAGTCAAGTATAATGTCGGTCGATCTAGTCGAGATTCTTGAACCGGTGATTTTTGGCACATCGATGGCGCTCTACAATCGCTTTCCACACTGAACAAGTCGTCCGAGCCTGCCTTGGCGGCAACGACCGACGTCGCGGCGGTTAGACGTAAGCGCTTTTTGAAAATCTACTTATGAAATTTGGATAGTTGGCTGCGATTTTCTTGGAACCGAGTTCGTGCGCGAGTTAGGATCAATCCTTCTTGAGCACGTCGATCGAGGCGAGCCGCGATCGACCGTGCATGATTGCATCTTCACAAATTCAAAAATCGTCGGGGGCTGTCTGGTGCGGGTCATCGCCGCGGGCGGCGTCCTAGCGAACAAGGAAACACGATCATGCAAGGCACGTTGAACCGGAGGGGCTTCATGGGCACAACGGCGGCGGCCAGTCTAACCACGCTCGCGATCGGTGCGATGGGCCAGAAGCCTGCCGGTGGCAAGAGACCGATTGTCGTATCGAGTGCCAACGGGCTGCGCGCGATCGAAAAGACAATGGAGCTGCTCAAGGCCGGCCATGATCCACTCGACGCAGCGATTGAAGGGGTGGCGATTGTCGAAGCCGACCCCAAAGACCACTCGGTGGGATATGGCGGTTTACCGAATGAAGACGGCGTCGTCGAGCTCGACGCCGCGGTCATGCACGGGCCGACTCACGGCGGCGGCTCGGTTGCGTCGATCCGCAACATCATGCACCCCGCCGCAGTGGCCCGCGTGGTGATGCAGCGCACGCGGCATTGTCTGATCGTCGGCGAGGGTGCGCTCCGGTTCGCGCGGCGCACACGGCTTTCCCGAGGTCGAGCTTTTGACCGATGAAGCGCGGCGCATCTGGCTGCACTGGAAAGAGACGCGCGACGCGAAGGACGACTGGCTACCGCCTCCCGACGCCAAGGTCGCCGCGTTCATCCGCGACATGGTGGCCAATCGAGTGACCGGCACGATTCACTGCTCCGCGCTCGACACTCACGGTGATCTGGGATGCACCACGACGACCTCGGGCCTCTCGTGGAAGATTCCCGGCCGGGTTGGCGATTCGCCGATCCTGGGCGCCGGGCTTTACCTGGACAACGAAGTCGGCTCGGCGGGTTCCACCGGTGTCGGCGAAGCCAATCTCTTGAACCTTTCGAGCTACCTCGTGGTCGAGGGCATGAGGCGCGGCCTCGCCCCCAAGGACGCCATCATGGAAACCTGCAAGCGAATCGCCGCCACCAGCATTCGCGACCCCAAGCGGCGCCGGCCCGACGGCAGGACCACATTCAACGTGTCGTTCTATGCCGTCAGCAAGGATGGCCGATACGCGGGCGGTTCGATCTATCCCGGGGCCAGGATGGCCGTGCACGACGGAGAAAAAGCCCGGTTGGTTCCGTGCGACCCGCTCTTCGAGAGATGAGCCTCGAACAATCCCGCGGTCGCAGCAAAAAGCCCGAGGTCAAGTCTGCTGTCTTGACCTCGGGCTGCGGCCGCAGCGGACGTACTTTGTCAATACTGGTCGGCGGAGATGACCTCACCGCCGTTCAGCGATACGAGCCAACGGAGAGTCACCGGGTTGACCGTGTCTTTCAAGAAGCGGACGCTGCCGTCCCCCATCAGCAAGTTGGCGCCGCCGGGGTGGAAGGACGCGATTTCGTCGTTGTTGCCCGCGTTGTTGCCCTGGGCGACGAACGTCCCTCCGGTCAGCCAGGCTGTAGCCTCGTGGTCCGGACGATACTTGTTGTTTGGCGAACCCGAGACGCCATAACCCTCGTCGGGCTCGGCCCACCGCCAGTAAGCCCTGATAAACTCCCTCACCGCCGGCCGGACCAGGGTCAAGGGGGGAGTTCACGGCCAGATAGGAGGTCGTGGTTGCGTAGCTGATCCCGTTGGATGCGGTGCCGTTGAAAACGTCCTGGATGTAGGGGCTCAAGTAACGCGGGTCGCGACCGGCATCCTCACCGATCATGATCGTGTTGCTCGTACCGTCGGTGATCTCCGCGATCCTCGTCTTGCCCTGATGGAGCAAGCCGTTGACCCGCGAATTCTTGTTCCGGAAAGGCGTGACCACAGTCGAGCCCAACTGCCCGACCTGCCCGAACGGGTCGATGTCGGTGTAGACGGTCGGGCCGTAGTCGTTGTATCCATAGCCATTCGTCAGCGCCGAGATGCCGCCGTCCAACGGATCAACGCCGTCTCGGCCGCCGTCGGGGCTGCGAGTAGACGACGGACAGATGTAGACGTTCACCACCTGCGAGCTGCCGGTGATGTTGATCCCGGCTGCGTCGTTGTACCAGAAGATGTTGAAGTTGATGGCGTTGAACGAGTTTCCGCCTTCCATGTAAGGCAGGATTCGGGCCAGGGCACTGTACCCGCCGTCGACGAACTGGCTCGCGGGAGGCGACACCGAGAAATTCGTCGACTCGCCTGAGGGCGGAAACGCGCCGATGCTGCTCTCGTAGTTGTAGAGCGCGAGGCCGATCTGCTTCAGGTTGTTCGTGCACTGAGCGCGGCGGGCCGCCTCGCGCGCCGACTGAACGGCCGGCAAAAGCAGCGCGATCAAGACGGCGATGATCGCGATCACCACCAGCAGCTCGATCAACGTGAATGCCGGTCGAAGATACTTCGATCTCGTCCGAGATCTCATGGGTCTATGTCTCCTTGGGAAGAATTCCGGGAATGAGAAGCGAGGGAAGCTAACACACGTAAACGTAAGGTTGATTGAAATGACCCCTGGAAGGAGTCACAGACTGACAGATCATTGTCAAGCGTCCTTGCGCTCTCGACCCAGTTGTCGCCTTTCGCTGCGGCGAAAGTGCGTTGTGGCACAAGAATCTCAGGCGTCCTTGTCCGCTCTCGACTCCGCCACAATGCGAGCCGTCTACTTCACCGGTCGCCATGGTCTTTTTTGCCGGAGGTTTGCGTTTTCGTGGGCGTCAGCTTGAGCTCGAAATTGTTCTTCGCATCGTCGCTCGTGACGGTAGCAGTGAGCCCGGAAACATCCTCGTCGAGGAACTGGTCGGCGAAGGGAAGGCTCGGTTTTGATTTATCGTTGCTTGACTTGGCGCCAGACGCCGAACCAGCCTCGATGCGTATCTTGTAGTCACCCTCAGGCAGTCCATCGCCCGATGCACCTTTAAACGTGAAACTGCCGTCGCTCTCGATCGTCGCCGTCGAGGTCACCGTCGACTTGCTGCCGGAAAACACGACATGACCCGCCGTCAGAGGCTTCCCATCCGCCAGCAACACCTTTCCCTTGACCGGATACAATTTCGCCCCGGCAAGCGGGTTGGGTTCACCGCAACCTCCCATCGCCACCGCCAGCCCCGCCGTCACGAACCATGCGGCGCGAAAGATCCCACTGTGCGCGGCACAACCGGAAAAAACTCTCATCGTTGCTCATTTAACCCTGAATTCATGCGATCCCGCCGGAAGCTCACTCAAGCCCCAGGCGCTGCACGACCGCGCTTTTCCCAACTGTAATAGAAAGCGAAATTCTATAAAGAGGGGCTATTCCCTCGTGTGATGATTTGGTGAAGTTCGCCAAATTCGCCCGACCAAAACCCTGATGAATCGTTTGCTGGAAATATAGGCGGGGCACGCGTCTAGTAAAGTGCGATTATTGTGAAGATTCAATGAAAACACTGCGAAGAAACGGGAGACGGCCGGGCGCGCGGAGCGGTTGGACGGATTCATCCGGCCGGTCGGCTGATCGCGAAAAGCGATTCGGAGAGCTCGCCGTCACACTTCGTCGGCCAGCTCGAGCAGTGCCAGGTCGGCGTCGGAGTCGCCGTTGGTCTCCAGGGCCGCCGGATCCGGCGCGGGGGGCTTCGCGGGGACGAACGGCGGGCGTGTCTCCGCCGTCGACTCGGGCCGTCGCGCCGCTTGCGCCGCGCACGCGAACATTGCCCGTTCCCACGACGGCTTCCAGGTCGGCAATCAGCCGATCGTCGTAGCGAACGCCAGTGAAGGGCCGGCCCGGTAGATGGCGCGGCGGACGTGCTCGCAGGCCGACGAGCTCGAGGTACAGGTCGAGATTTCCGGGCCTGACTCGGACCAGCCTAAGCAAGCGCTCGAGGTGCTCGGTTTGATGGACGCCCTTTTGCAGCCGCACGACGACTCCGCTGCGCGAGCTCAGCCGGGCCCTGCGCAAGCGGAATGATCCGGCTGATGACCAGCTCGGCCGGATCGCGGCGTGCGATTGAGCGTTCCTTTCACGAAGACGATCTGATCGTCCTTGACGAATTCAGCCATCTTGGCGAATTCTTCGGGCCAGAGCATGGCCGGGGCGGTTCCGCTCAGATCCTCGAAGGTGAGCTTCGCCATCCGGGTGAGCCCGGACCGGCTCTTTTTCACGTTGCGTTCCTTGATGTTGGTGATCATTCCCCCGAGCAGGACTTCGGTCTTCTCCTTAACCGACGGCAACTCGGCCGCGCGGTGGGTGGCCAGTGCCTGAAGCAACCCGGCATGCCTCGTAAGAGGGTGGCTCGAGAGGTAGAAGCCCAGCGCTTTCTTTTCGCCGGCGAGCAGATCGGCGTCGCACATCTCTGCGACTTCGGGCAGCGTGCTGGCGGCGGGCGCATGGCCGTTTCCGCCATTTGCGTGCGTCTTCTGACCTTTGGTCTCGATCTCGTCGAAAAGCCCAAGCTGTCCTCGGCGGCGATCATCTTGTTTCGACTGCCCGGACTGGATCGCGCGCGGCAGCACGCTCAAGAAGCTGGCTGCGGAGGAGATTGGGCCGGCGACTCATCGAGGCAATCGAACGCACCGGCCCGGATGAGCGTCTCCACACAGCCTGCCCCCACCTCCCTGGTCGGGATACGTTCGAAGAAGTCGTCGAGACTCCGAAACGGCCCCTTCTGCTCCCTCGCCTTGACGATCGCCTCGACGGCCTTGAACCCGACCCCCTTGATCGCCCCCAGACCGAAATGGATCGACCCGACCTCTAGCACCCGGAAGTCGAGGTTGCCCTCGTTGATATTCGGCTTCTCAGACTTCGATCCCGAGCCGGCGGCAATCGTCGATGTGTTCGATCAGGAACTTGTCGCGCTCGGCGCCGTCCATCTCGGAGGAGAGCACGGCGGCCATGTACTCGGTCGGATAATGTGCTTTGAGATAGGCCGTCTGAAAGGCGACGAGCGCGTAAGCCGTACTGTGCGACTTGTTGAAGCCGTAGCCGCCGAAGTGCACGATCAAATCGAAGATCTTGGCCGATTTCTCGCGCTCGAGCCCCTGCTCCATCGCCCCTTTCAGGAACTCGTCGCGACTCTGCGCGATCAGCTCGCTCTTCTTCTTCGAGATCGCCTTGATTGTGGCGTAGGCCTGTGAGAGCTCGATGCCCCCCAGCCGGTTCAAGATCCGCATCACCTGTTCTTGATAGACCATCACGCCGTACGTTTCCTCGAGGACCTCCTTGAGCACCGGATGAAGGTAAGTCGCCGGCTTGCGTCCGTTCTTGACGTCGACATATTCGTCGACCATGCCCCCGTTCAAGGGCCCTGGGCGATAAAGCGCGTTGGTCGCGATGATGTCCGCAAACCGGTCCGGCTTCATCTTGATCAAGAGATCGCGAATGCCGGACGACTCGAGCTGGAACACGCCCTTGGACTCACCGCGCTGCAAGAGCTCGAACGTCTTGGCGTCGTCCAAGGGAAGGTTGTCGATGTCGATCGGCGAGGATCGGGATGCCGCTCGTTGATGCGCTTGACGGCAGTTTCGAGCGTCGTCAGGTTCCGCAGGCCGAGGAAATCCATCTTGAGCAGGCCGGCCTTCTCGATGTCGCCCATTTCCCACTGGGTCGTCACGACCTCTTTGGCCTTGTCTTTGTTGGGTAGCTTCTGAAGCGGCACCAGCTCCTCGAGCGGGCCGGTCGGCGATCACCACTCCCGCGGCGTGCGTGCCGACGTTGCGGTTCATCCCCTCGATCCGGCGAGCAAAATCGAGCAGCCTGGCGACCTCGGGGTCTTCCTCGGCCATCCGTTTGAGCGCGGGCTCTTCATCGATCGCTTCGGCGATCGTGATGTTCAGCCGGCCCGGCACGAGCTTGTTGATCTGCTCGACGCGCCCCAGTGGAATATTGAGCGCGCGGCCGACGTCCTTGATCGCGGCCTTGGTCTTGAGCGTGCCGAAGGTGCCGATCTGGGCGACATTGGCATCGCCGTACTTGTTGCGCACGTAGTCGATCACCTCGTAGCGCCGGTCCTGACACAGGTCGATGTCGATATCGGGCGCTTCGGAGCGCTTGGGGTCGAGGAACCGCTCGAAGAGTAGGTCGTACTTGATCGGGCAGACGTGGCTGATCTGAAGCAAGTAGCTCACGAGTGCGCCGCAAGCCGAACCGCGAGCCGAAGCCGGGATGCCCCGCTCCCGGGCGTAGCGCACGAAGTCCCACACGATCAGGAAGTAGGACGCGAAGCCCATCCCGTTGATCACGGAAAGCTCATGGTCCAGACGTTCCCAGGCCCCTTCGGGCGGGTTCTGGCCGTACCGCAATGCCAAACCTTCCTCGCAGAGCTCGCGGAGGTAGCTCTCGGGCGTCTTCTGATCGGGCGGCTGGAATGACGGGAAACAACGGCGCCCGAACCCCAAGCTCTCGTAATGCGGCTCGACCATGGCCGCGATCCGGGCCGAGGTGGCCAGCGCCTCGGCGTGCTCGGGCATCGCCGCGTACATCTCTTCCGGACTGCGAACGTAAAACTCCTCCGTGTCGAACCGCATCCGGCTCGGGTCATCGACGGTCTTGCCCGTGTGTATGCACAACAGGACGTCGTGAGCGGCTGCGTCGTCGCGGGTGAGATAATGGGCGTCGCTGGTGGCCACGAGCGGAAGGCCCATGCGGTTGGCGATGTCGATGGCGCCTGAGGCGCATTCCTTCTGAATTCCAACCCCGTTGTCCTGGATCTCGACGTAGAAATTATCCTCGCCGAAGACCTTCTGATACCACGCACAAAGCCCCTCGGCCTCGGCCGTCTTGCCATGCAGGATGTAATCGGAAAACTCGGCCGACGCGCATCCGGAAAGGCAGATGAGTCCTTGAGAGTGGCGCTCGAGAATCTCCTTGTCGATCCGGGGCTTGTAATAGAACCCCTCGAGAAACGAGAGCGACGAGAGCCGCATCAAGTTTCTGAAGCCGGTCGCGTCGCGTGCGAGCAGTGTGAGGTGAAAGGAGTGTTCCTGGCCGGAGACACCCCCCCCGCCCCGCTCGGCTCGATGCCCGGGCGCCACGTAGGCTTCGAGCCCGACGATCGGTATGATTCCGACCGCCTTGGCCTCGCGCAGCAGCTCGACGGCGCCGTACAGATTGCCGTGATCCGTCAGCGCAATCGCCGGCATGCCGAGCAGCCTGGCGCGCTCGACCAGATCGGGAATCTTGCTGGCTCCGTCCAGGAGACTGTAATGGCTATGGCAATGAAGATGCACAAATGGCGGGCTGGACATCGTGATGTCACTCGAGTTCTGGCCGCTTTAGCGCCGCGGGCCAACTGCGGGGGACTCGGGTCCATCCCAACGTCCCCGTCGCGTACCGCGCGTCCGTACGCGCCGCGGCGCGAGCGAGAAGCGCACTCTAACATATTCGCGCCGGCTCGCCGACCTTCTACCGTCGCCGGTGGCCGGAAAGAAATCTTCGACTCGACTGGAGCCACGCCGGCGCAGACGATGAACCGAGCCCGGCGTGCTCGATGGAGGGAATCCCCTCGCGGAGCGGAGGGCGGACTATGGGCGCGCAAACGACCGGGGAGGCCGGCGCGCTCGATCAGCCCGTCCCGGCCCTGAGGGAGCGACCGTACCCGCGCGGGCTCACACCTCGACCAGAGCTCCCCGCCCTTCCTTGATTTCGGCCGTGGTGGAAGATGATTCGAGACCCCGGACGAGGGCCCCAAGCTGCAATGCAAGCAACCGGTCATCCGAACCGGGGTTGCGCACGATGTCCAGGAAGTCTTCGGCGCCAATGAGAACCGCCTTGGGCTTGCCATGGATGGTCAGAACGAATCGGGCTCCAGGTTTTTCGAGTGTCTCGAGAACCTTGGGAAGGTCTCGGTGAAGCGCGCGACTACCAATGAAGCGAACGCGAGACTGCGGCATCGATTCCTCGGGGCCAAGATCGGCCCAGAACATGAACAATTGGAGGCGAACAGACAGGAGCCGCCTCACGATACGAAGGGCATAAACAAAGTAGCTAACTCATTGCAAGGCGTCAACGGCTGTCGTGTTGAAAAGAGGCTGGCATCTACCGGGACGGCGCTCCGTTTTCGGGCTCTGGATCGACTTTCCCCGACTTCGAATCGGGCTGTCGCGGCGGGGCATCGACCTTGGGCGCGGGTTCCGGCTCTCCCTTTGACTCTTGCTCGGCATTCTTGTCCTTGGGCTCGCCGGCCGTCTTCGGTGGAGTCGCGGCGTCAGACTCTGCCGATGGCGCAGTTGATGCGGGAGCCGGAGGAGTGCCAGCCTCGCCGCGAGTGGGCGCAGGCGATGGGAAAATATCCGCCAGGTCCGTGTACTTGCCGAATTGCTCGAAGAGCTTGCGGCGGATTGTATCCCCGTCGACGGGGCGCCCTGCGCGATCGGCGGAGTCGGCAAGGCCGATCTGCTTCTCGACGAATTCACGGCGGTCCTTGATCGCGTTTTGAAGCTGTTCCACCCGGCGCAGGGCCAGCAGATACCATTGCCGCTCCTCTGGATCATCGCGCGGCAGGGGCTTGGCAGCGTCCTTGAGCCCTTCCGCCATCTGGTACCACTGCGCGATTGCGGCCAGGTCGTCGCCTCGCTCCGATGCGGCGGCTGCAACCCCGTTGGTCACGACGAACTTACGCTCGGCGTCGGTTGACGGCTTGGTCAGGTTGATATTCAGACCGCTCGCGAGGTTCACGCCTCGATTCTCGGCGTCTTCGAGCAGGATCTTGTCGCGCCACTCGCGGAGTTTTTGCCGATAGGGATGATCGGGGAAACGGTCGTCGAGCTCCCTCATGTAGTCTTCGTTTGCCGCTCGCCAGTCGGAGCGCCGCGAGGACGCCATCAGCGCCTCGGCCTTACTATAGAGATAATCGGCGCTGGGAGGCCAGAGCCAGTAGGCGATGAATCCTCCGATGGCGACGAGTGCCGCGACCAGCATACCCGTCTCGAGCACCGAGCGATTGAGCCAGGAGGAGCTGGCGACTTCCGTCTGGTCCCTTGGGGAAATGCCAAAGAGCGTTCGAGTTTTGCGCGTCTTTTTCTTGCGAGCCGTCGTGCCGCGTGAGTCGGCGGCGGAGGCGCCATCGGCAGCCCCCTTGGACGCACCTCGGGCGGGTTTCTCCCCGGGGGTTTGCTTGGGCCAGACCATTGCGATGTGCCCGCCCGCGCTCACCTTATCGCGGAGCTCGCTGAGCTTCATGCCGACGACCGCGGCATCCCAGGGCCGGTCCGAGGGCGACTTGGCCATGAGATTGACGATCAGCTCGTCGAGCACCTTGGGAATCTCTTGAACGCGGGCGCTGGGCCGAGGCGGCGGCTCGTTCAAGTGGCTGTGCATCAGGACGACCGGCGTGGTCCCCTCGAACGGGGGCTTGCCCACGAGCAACTGATAAAGGACCACGCCGAGGGCATAAAGGTCGGTCTTGTGGCTTACGGGCGGGTTGCCCCTGATCTGCTCGGGAGCCATGTAAGCGGCCGTTCCCAGCGTGCGGCCGGTTCCGGTGAGCTGGGTGGCATCCAGGTCCTTGGCGATCCCGAAGTCGGTCAACTTGACTTTTCCGTCGGCCGAGAGCATCAGGTTCGACGGTTTCAAATCCCGGTGCACGACTCCGTGCTGGTGGGCGTACTGGAGGGCATCGCAGATCTGGATGCCCAGGTCCACCACCTCGAGCCAGGGTAGACCGCCGCGCTCGTTGATGTTCTTTTCGAGGGTTGAGCCGTCGACAAATTCCATTGCAAGATAGGAGGTTCCCCGAAAGCGGCCGACCGCCAGGAATCGCACGATATTTGCGTGGCGGAATTGCTGAAGAATCTCGGCCTCTCGCTCGAATCGATCGCGGATCTTGCCCCCCTGGGCGAACTCGGCGCTGACCACTTTCACCGCGGCAACCCGCCCGGTCTTTTCGTTGGTGGCGCGATAGACCACACCCATCGCGCCGGAGCCGACGACCGACTCGATCCGGAACGACCCGAGCTTCTCGCCGACCAAACTTTGACCCTGGCTCATATTCGAGAGCTTCCCGACGAGCTCGTGGAACGCGGAGCTGATTCACTCAGGTTCGCCGCACCGAGCACGACACGCCGCCGGCCGCCGGTAAATAGCGGTGCTGCACGTAGTCCATCACCATCCGGTCCGCGTTGAACCGCCAGGCCAGCGTCCGAAACCCGTTCTTCTGCCGGGCGATCCACTCACGCGGAAGCCCGAACTGGTCCCGATTGTAATAGAGAGGGACAACCTCGTTGGTCAACGTATCGACGAGTGCCTTGTGGTCGCGTTCGTCCTGGATTGATGGGATGGCATGCGTCTGCCCGGTGCCGATGGCAAAACCATTGCTGCCATCATACGCTTCGGCCCACCATCCGTCGAGAATCGAGAAATTGAGCGTACCGTTGAGCGCCGCCTTTTGACCCGAGGTCCCACTGGCCTCCTGGGGCCGCCGCGGATTGTTCAGCCACACGTCGACCCCCTGCACCAGTTGCCGCGCCACGTTCATGTCGTAATCTTCGACGAAGACGATCCGCGACGCAAACTCCGTCTCGCCGAGCCAGCCGCACAATCCCCTGAATCAGCTCCTTCCCCATCCGGTCCTCGGGATGGGCCTTGCCGCCGAAAATGATCTGGATCGGCCGGTCGGAGGCGCTCGACAAGGTCGAGCAGCCGCTCGACGTCCTGCAGCACGAGCCCGGATCTCTTGTAAGTGGCAAACCGCCGCGCAAAACCGATAGTCAGGGCATGTACGTCGAGTGCTTCCATGGCCCGCTCGATCGCCGCATCGGGCTCGTTTCGCCGCCGGGCCTGCGAAACCAGCCGGTTCCGCACGAAATTGATCAACCGGGCCTTGAGCACTTGCTGTGTCTCCCACATCTCGGCGTCTTCGACCCGGCTGATGCTCGCCCAGGTCTCGGGGAGCCGCTGGTACTTGGGCCAATCGCTCCCGAGGTTTCGGTCGTACAGGAGATGCATCTGGGGGGCGACCCACGTCTGCACGTGAATGCCGTTGGTGATGTGGCCGATCGGCACGTTTTCCTCGGCCGTGTTCACGAACAGCGGCTGCCACATGCGCCGCGACACCGTTCCGTGCAGTGCACTGACGCCGTTGGCATATCGCGAAAGCCGCAGCGCCAGCACCGTCATGCAGAACGGCTCGTTGGGGTCGCCGGGATAAACCCGGCCCAGCCCCATGAAGTCCTCGTAGGAGAGATGCAGCGATTCCCGGATTTTTCCCAGGTGCTCCTCGACCAATGAGGCCGGGAATCGATCGTGCCCTGCGGCGACCGGCGTGTGGGTCGTGAACACCGTCATCGCCGACACGTCGCGCATCACCTCGCCGAACGGCTGCCCGGACGCCTCCATCATCTGGCGGACCATCTCGAGCGTCGCAAAGGCACTGTGGCCCTCGTTGAGATGCAACACGCCGGGCTGAATCGAAAGCGCATGGAGCGCTCGGACGCCGCCGACCCCGAGCAACAGTTCCTGCCGGATGCGCACCCGCGCGTCGCCGCCATAAAGCCGCGCCGTCAGCGAGCGGTCCGACTCCGAGTTCTCGGGCACGTTCGAATCCAGCAGATACAGCGTGATCCGCCCGACCTCCACCTTCCAGACCCGTGCGTGCAACACGCCGGTCGCGGTCTCGACGGCCACCAGGAGCGGCTGGCCATCGGGCCCGGCGACGCTTTCGATCGGCAGCAGCTCGAGGTCAACGTTCAAGTAAAGCTCTTGCTGCCAGCCGTTTGAGTCCAGGGTCTGGCGAAAGTACCCCTGGGCATAGAGCAATCCAACCCCCACCAGCGGAATTCCCAGGTCGCTGGCGCTTTTCAGATGGTCGCCGGCCAAGACGCCCAGACCGCCCGAATAAATCGGCAGGCTCTCGTGCAGTCCGAACTCGGCCGAAAAGTAGCAAACCGGCCTGGGCCGCAAGACCGACGCGTGCACCGAGCCCCAGGAATCGGTGTCGCGCAGATACTCGGAGAGCCGGCGAAACGCGTAATCGATTCGCGAGTCGAGCGCCAGCTCGGCGGCCCGCCGCTCGAGCTGATCGACCGGCAGCAGCTTGAGGAACTCAACCGGGTTGTGGTCGACTCGCCGCCAGAGAGCCGGATCGAGCTCCCGGAAGAGCGCCATCATGTTCGGCTGCCAGGTCCACCAGAGATTCCGGGCCAGCTCCCGCAGCTTATCGACCAGTTGGGTCTGACCGACCATGGTCTCGCTCCCCTTGCCTCGTTTACCCCGCGCCTTCGACCGGCTCGAAGGCTTTGCGTAACGGTGGCCTTGCGCCACCGTGATCACGCCGGTGCAAAGGCAGCATAGTATCTCCAAAGAGCACGGGATCGCCAAGTCCACTGATTGTTCAGCGCACTCAACGGCACTTCGCTCATCAGCGTGCCTGTGGTGACAGTTTTCGGCACCGGACCGCCTGTCCGCTACCGCGGCCACTTGACTTGACCGGCCTCGCCACCTATATTCGGCTATGCGGATGAGCGCACGAACTGCTGAACCTCTGGATGTTTCAATCGAACTTTTCAAGGCGTTTGCCGATCCGGTGCGGTTACGGCTGCTGAACCTGCTGGCCGACGGCGAGGTGTGCGTGTGCCATCTGCACGAAGCTCTGGACCTGCCGCAATCCACTGTTTCCCGGCACCTGGCGTATCTCAGGAAAAGGGGGCTCGTCCTGGGCCGTAAGGATGGGCTATGGGTGCATTACCGGCTGGCGAAACCAGCGGGCGAGCTGCACCGGCATCTGATGGGGTGCCTGAGCGTGTGCTCGAAGGAACTCGAACGCTTGAAGTTCGACCGGCAAAGACTCGATCACAGCTCTTGCTGTGGCGACTGACCTAGAGTTTTTTTGGCCAAATATATCCGTATTGACGGATGCACTTGAGAGGAAACACGCGATGGAGGGTACTCAGATCAAGGCGGCCGTGAAGGATCAGTATGGGAAGGTCGCCAAAGGCGAAGCTACATGCGGCTCACTATGCGGCTGTACCGAAAACGCGGAAGGGTTGGCGATCACGTTCGGCTATTCCGCCGCTGAGCTGGCGACGCTGCCCGAGGGGGCGAATCTTGGCCTTTCCTGCGGCAATCCGCAGTCGGTGGCAGCGATGCAACCTGGGGAAACCGTGCTCGACCTTGGCAGCGGGGCTGGATTCGATTGTTTCCTGGCTGCCCGCCAGGTTGGAACCGCCGGCCGGGTGATCGGTGTGGACATGACCGACGCGATGCTCGAGAAAGCCCGTGCCAATGCCGAGAAATCCGGCCTGGGCAATGTGGAATTCCGCAAGGGCGACATCGAGGCCCTGCCGGTCGATGACAATTCCGTTGATGTGACGATCAGCAACTGCGTGCTGAATCTCGTGCCCGACAAGGATAGGGCATTCCGCGAGATCCACCGGGTTTTGAAGCCGGGCGGGCGGCTGGCGGTTTCGGACATGGCCTGGGAGGCCGAGCCTCCGGCAGCCTTGCGACGGGACATGGAGGCGATGGTCGGCTGCATCGGCGGGGCACTGGTACTGGATGATTACGTGGCACGGCTCAAGAACGCGGGTTTTGGTCACGTCGCGGTTGAGAAGCACACGGAAGCGGTTCGCAAGATGGTCGAGGTGTCGGGGGTGGTACCGCCGCCTGGCATCGAGCATCTGCTCAGCGTCAACATCACGGCCACCAAATGAGGAGTAACACCGATGTCTTTTTCCCTCATCGCTACGCTGGCTCTAGCGACCGCCCCGGCTTCGGGCGACGACGTGGGGCCGCTGGTGCGAGCACTCTGGCTTGTCCAGCGGTACGGCACGGCCGAGGCCGTCAATCCGAGCAACGATCAGCGGGTCAAGGGCGCGTTGTTCAAAGCTCTGGGCAAGGACGGAGCGCTTACGCTTTCAGAACTGGGTGGATTCATGGAGCCCGAAACGTTCAAGAAGCTGGCCGGGACCGATGAGCGGATGACCTCGGAGGAAATTGCAAGCGCAGTAGAAGCAGCCGTGCCTGAAAGCCGGATGCGACTGCTGCCCAAGGTCAAGGAGCATGCCGACAGGCTGACTACGTCCTTCGACTTGATCGATGAAACGCACCGGCTGGCCGGTCAAAAGCTGGCGGACTGGATCGCCAAGATGTACCGGCCTGGAGAATCGCTGAATGTCGTTGTGGTTTGCACGGGAAATTCCCGGCGGAGCGTCCTCGGCTCGACGATGGGCAATATGGCGGCCGCTTATTACGGGATGCCGGAAATCCGTTTTCAAAGCGGCGGCACGGCTCCGACCGCTTGCAATGCCCGTACCGTGAAGACGCTCAAGGAGATCGGCTTTGAGATCGAGCCGACCGGCAAGGAAGCGGCGAGGGGCGAGCCGCAGACGGCGAATCCGATGTATCGCGTTTGCTGGGGAACGCCAGGTGAAACGGGAAGCCCCCCGATGGAAGCGACCGAGTTTTCCAAGCATTACGATGATCCGGGCAATCCTCAGGAGGGGTTTGCCGCCCTGATGGTGTGCAGCGAAGCTGACGCTGCTTGTCCGTTCGTCAAGGGGGCTGCTTTGCGGGTTTCGATGCCGTATCTCGATCCCAAGATTTACGACGGCGGGGCGTATGAAACGGCCAAATACGCCGAACGTCGTGACGACATCGGGCGGCTCATGCTGTCGGTGATGATGCAGGCGCGTCAGCGTGTTTCGGCGGTAGGTGCGCCGACGGAAAGGAAGCGCTGACGGCATGGACGGAGCTTCGCCTAAACGCCTCGCCTGCCTTGACCGCTATCTGACGGTGTGGATTTTTCTCGCCATGCTGGCTGGCATCGGGCTGGGTTATTTCTGCCCTTCGGTCGCACGCGGCATCACGGGGCTGTCGATCGGCACCACGTCGATTCCGATTGCGACCGGGCTGATTCTGATGATGTATCCGCCGCTGGCCAAAGTGAAATATGAAGAGCTGGGGGGAGTGTTCCGCAACACGCGGGTACTGGCGCTTTCGCTCGTCCAGAATTGGCTGATCGGGCCGCTCGTGATGTTCGGTCTGGCTCTGGCATTCCTCGCCGACCGGCCGGAGTACGCCATCGGCCTCATCATGATCGGCCTGGCACGCTGCATTGCGATGGTGATCGTCTGGAACGAGCTGGCGCAGGGGGACGCCGAATATGCCGCCGGGCTGGTGGCGTTCAATTCCTTGTTTCAGGTGGTGTTTTATCCGGTTTACGCCTATATCTTCATCAAGTTGCTGCCGCCGCTCTTCGGTGTTCATTTCGGCGATGTCGACCTGTCGCGGATCACGGTGAGTGCGATCGGCGAAAGCGTGATGATCTACCTGGGAATTCCGTTCCTTGCCGGGATGGTGACGCGGTTCACGCTGTTGCGGGCAAAAGGCCGGGGCTGGTATGAAAAGCGGTTTATCCCGCGGATCAGTCCCCTCACGCTGATCGCGCTCTTGTTCACGATCGTCGTGATGTTTTCGCTCAAGGGCGGCTTCATCCTCAGCAATCCGCTAGATGTCGTCCGGATTGCGCTGCCGCTGCTCTTGTACTTCGTGGCGATGTTCCTCGTTTCGTTTTTCATGGGCTGGCGGCTGGGAGCTGATTACGCGAAAACGGCGACGCTGGCGTTCACGGCGGCGAGCAACAATTTCGAGCTGGCGATTGCCGTGGCGGTCGCTGTGTTCGGCATCGACTCGGGGGCTGCCTTCGCGGCTGTCATAGGCCCGCTGGTCGAAGTGCCAGTGATGATCGGGCTTGTGAGCGTCGCCTTGCGAGTTCAAAAGCAATACTTCAAAGCACCTGGGAACAGTATTGATGTTGTGCACACTGAAGGAAATGCGGAGCCGTCTCTGCGTTAACTCGACGGAGTGCATACATGGGGAACGCAAAACATTGGTTACTCGTAAACACAACGGGTAAGGTATGTGAAGATTCGACGAGCTTGCGCAGGGCGGCGTTCACGCTAAGCACGATGTCGAACCCCATCCGCCTTGGGATACTTCTGCGGCTCTCGCGCGGGGAGCGGCAGATGACGGAGTTAGTTACCGACCTGGGCCTTCAATCGACGACACTTGCAGGTCATCTCTCGCTGCTGCGAAAGGCTGGCCTCGTAACGAGCGGGCATGTCAGCAGGCGAAGCTGTTATGCTCTTACTGAAATGGGCCAGGAAACGGCCAGATTTGTTAAGGTGAGCTTCGCGATTGGTGACGTGCGACGACCGCGTTCATAGCGATGACGAGTTTTCACCGCACCATTAGAATGGGTCGTGGAGGGCTCGGATCCGATCGAAATTCGAACGAGATCCTGACGAGGAGGCTATCCGCATGAGCACCGTCTCAACGTCCCGGCCCGCGCAGCGGCCACCGGACGAGTCGGATCCATTCCGATACGGCTGGCGGTACGTCACCGTCCGCGGGCCGGATGGAAAGGTCACAATTGACCAGATTCCACTGACTCTGGAGGACGTGCTGTTCCCCGAGACGGGAGATTTCATTGTGCAGACGGACCTCCACGACACTGACACGAGCTATCTCAAGTACGTCTTCAACGCGTGGCTCGAAGCGGATCCACAGGCCGTAGCCGTGTCTGACTGCCGGGTGGACTGGAACTTGCCGGGAGTGCGCCCCTTGGGGCCGGACGTCGCGGTGTTCTTTGGCATGAAACGGCGCACGGATTGGGCGACACTGAACGTCGCGGCGGAAGGGGCCCGGCCTGCTCTGGTGGTGGAAGTAACGTCCAGAACCACGCGCACGAACGACGTCGATATTAAACCCGATTATTATTTTGCGCGGGTGTGCCGCTCTACGTAATCGCGGACGTGATCGAAGAATCTGGTGACGCTCGGCGGTTGGAATTGGTGGGGTATCGGTTTGCGCCGGAGGGCTATGAGCGGGTCGCGCCGAATGCGCAGGGGTGGATCTGGCTGGATCCGCTCGGGCTGTGGCTCGGGGTCGTGCAAGACCCTCGGCTTGGCTGCGACCGCCTGGCCTGCTTCGACGGCAAAACAGGGGAGGAGATCGGCGACTACAGCTCTGTTGCCGCCAAAGCTCAGGCAGAGGCCGCCGCTCGCCAAAAAGCCGAGGAAAAAGCTCAAGAAGCCGAGGAGAAAGCCCAAACCGAAGCCGCCGCACGCCAGAAAGCGGAGGAGAAAGCCCAAACCGAGGCCGCCGCTCGCCAAAAAGCCGAGGAGAAAGCCCAAACCGAGGCCACCGCACGCCAGAAAGCCGAGGAGAAAGCCCAAACCGAGGCCGCCGCACGCCAGAAAGCCGAGGCGGAGACTCTGCAATCCGAAGCACGCGTGCGTGAACTGGAAGAAGCGCTCCGGCGTCTCGGCCACGGTTCTTGAGCGGTCGTTATTCACGAAAAGTCAGGTCATGAAAGACAAACCGTCACGTCTCCGCTGGCGAAGAAAGTTCACGCTCGGCTCGATGATAATGGCAATCGCCGGGCTCGCTGGCATTTTCACCCTGGCGCGACCGCTGGCGAAGCCGGCGACGGTCCGTGCGGCTGAGGCCGTGCTGAAACGCTACGGTGAATCAGGGGTGAACCCGCATCAATATCGAGTCGAGAGCGTGCGCAAAACCCCGTCCGGTTACTGGCATGTCGATTTTGTCCGGGTTTCCGGCGCAGCGCTCTCAAACAAAGCGCCTTCGTCTCCGACGACCTGGTAAGCAAGTGTCGTTTCAACCCGTGGTACTCACTGCCGGAATAGGCCTGGACGCGCGGACAGTTTCACTCGGCATGCGATGGCGACGAAGTGGACGCGCGTCAAACACTACAATGGCCGAAACAAGTCATCCGGCATCGGAACGTCGAATTGCAGGTGGTACTTCCAGACCTGCTCAGGGTTAAAGTTTGCGGGCTGCTGAATCTTGAATTTCGAGGACATTCGGCGCACTTTCCCGGGATACCAGAACCCGTTCGGGGACTGCCGTAGATCTTCCATGAACATGGTGTCGACGAAAGCGATTTCAGGCGGGTTTTGCGACTCGAAGACGCTCATCTCCGTACGCAAAGAAATGTAACCGCGCGCGGGGTCGATCCAGAGCTTCCAGAAGTCGGGCCGAGCTCGGTCGGCGAATCGCGTGTCGTGGACGCGCAGCCGGATGGTGTTGGGCGGGCCGTCGGCCGGCTTGGCATCCAGGATGAACTCACGTTCGGGAGTCGGCGGCCAGACATTCGGGTGACTCAAGTGCTCGACAAAGAGGTGTGGCCAGGGCATGAAAGGGTCGTCGGACGGGTTGATCGCCTGCGTGCCCGACAACTTGAGGATCGGCGGTTGTTTCGCTTTGGCGTCGAAGCGGTTGTCTTCTTCTTTGTAGTAATAGACTCTTTCACCGTCGCAGACCGCCTGAAGGGAAGCCCGATAAGGTAAAGAAGCACCCGGCGATGGTCTTCACGCAATTGCAGGAGCGCCACCCGTACCAAATCGGTGCGCATCGACCTCTTCTAGAAGGTCGGGCGGCGACAACAACGTTGCGGGTCCGTCAAAATACTCATCAGAGCCGGCCACGACACCGCGACGGTGCCGCCTGAGTGCGCGGTGGCGGCCGATGCCGAGGATCCAGTCGCGGAACTTGCCGCGTCCAGGGTCAAATCGGTCGAACTGCTCGATCGCGAGCAGCCAGACCTCCTGGTTCACGTCTTCGGCCAGACTGCGATCTCCGCCAAGCAGGTGATAGACCACGGCGAAGACGTCTCCGACGTGGCGATCGTACATTCGCCGCCCACGCCGAGCGGTCGCCCTTTGCCATCGCCCGGATCAGGCGGGGTTCGTCGTCCATCGTCTGACGGCCTCGGTATTGTGTTCTCCTGCACACAGAGTATTGCCACGAGCGGGCGAAATCCTTCGCGAGTCACAGGAAAAATCCTTTTGGACTCCGACAGCAGGCACACGGCCTTTGATGGTTCCTGATGGCAATGACCAATTGGTTCTTGCGGCAGGACGATAAAGCCATTAGAGATGAACCCTGCACGATCGATAAGCCAAAGGCTAACGAAACGGGGAAACGCGAGGGAAACCGGAATGAGCACGACGACAAGCGCAACGGAATTCCGCATTGGCGGCAAAATACCCGTGCGCCGCTTGGGCTTCGGCGCGATGCGGATCACGGGGAGCGGAATCTGGGGCGAGCCGCCTGATCATGATGAAGCTATTCGAGTGGTCCGCCGCGCGGTGGAGCTGGGAATCAATTTCATTGACACGGCCGATTCGTACGGGCCCGAAGTCAGTGAGCGAATCATCGCGGAGGCATTGCATCCTTATCCGCCGGGACTGGTGATCGCCACCAAGGCGGGTTTCGTCCGTCCCGGGCCCAATCAATGGACGATGAACGGCCAACCAGAACACCTGCGAACCTCCTGCGAGGGGAGTTTGAGGCGGCTGCGTCTCGATCGCATCATTCTTTTTCAGCTTCACCGCATCGATCCCAGCGTGCCGGCGGCCGATCAGCTCGGTGCGCTTGAGAGTCTTCAGGCGGAGGGGAAAATCGAGCACATCGGTCTTTCCGAAGTCAGCATTTCGGAGATCGAAAACGCGCGAGCGATCGTGCCGATTGTGAGCGTGCAGAATCGATATAGCGTCACCGATCGAGCCGCAGATGATGTCGTCGACTATTGTACGCGAGAGAATCTCGGGTTCATCCCCTGGTATCCCCTGGCAACGGGCAAGCTGCAAGAACTTGATCGTAAGGCCGCCAAGCTATCCGTCACGCCATCGCAACTCGCGCTAGCGTGGCTGCTCTGGCGCTCGCCGGTGATGATCCCGATCCCCGGGACATCGAACATCAAGCACCTCGAAGAGAACACCGCCGCGGCATCACTGAAGCTGGATGAGCGTGAGCTCGAGAGTCTTTGACGAATCAGGGCCCAACCACCTCTATCGTTGCTTCAAGGCTCGCCTGGTTGGGCGGCTGGCAGGAGAAGGCGTCGCATGCCTGGAAGCGGAGCGTGCAGGCGGCGACGGTCGGGCCAGGACGAGCGGACCCGGCAACTCGAAAGCGGCGGCGGAACTCGAACGTGCCGTCGTAGATCAGACGGCCTTCCGCGGCGGGCGTCGGGGCGGGCAGGGTCCAATCGCCTGGTGATTCAAAGCCCTCGGGAGTCTTCAATTCGAGGCTCGTCGCGACTTCAGGACCAGTCGAGCCCTTCGCGGCAGTGATATGCCAGCCCGGTGCCGCGGCGACGCGAACGATGAACGTCACGACCTCGCCGGCACGAGCTCGGCTGGGCCGGAATTCGGCCTCGGCGGCCACGGGATTGCGATGTGTCGGGCTCGAGTATGCCAAGCGGTGTGCGAGGGAGCCGCGGGGGAGCTTTCAGGTCCTTGGGCGCTACGCGGAACACGTAACCGCCGACCTCGTCAAAGAAAAGTCGGTCGCGGTTTGAGTCAAGCCAGCGTCGCCAGAGATTCGCGTCGTCGAAGCGTTCGCCCGTGTAGCGAATGAGGAGGCGAAGCGCGATGTTGGCCTGGTTTTCTCGCCCAAGCATCCGGATCCAGGCGTCCAGCGACTCGACCTTCCGGTTGGACAGGCCGAGTGACTTCGCGTCCTTATCGACGGCGATCTGCGGAAGGTCGGTCTCCGCGGTGCCCGGGCGGATCCATTCGTAGTTGTCGCGGACCCAGGCGATGTACTTCTCGGCGTCGGTTCCGCACTGCTTTCGAACGTCTTCGGAGAAAAAGCGGTCGACCAGCCTGAGCGATCCTTGGTAAAGCCTTTTAGCCCGGACGGAATCTTTTGCCACGGACTCAGGGAGAGAGCGTACGAAGGCGTCTTCGTCGAAGACCACCTTCAGGTTGTGGGCGACCATGAGCGCCCATTCGCGGGTGAGTTCGCGTTCGGCTTTGCGGACGATCGGCCGCTGGTGGTCGAACTTCTTGATGTAGCAGACGACGTTCAAGAAACACTTGCGTGCCTCGGGCGTCATGTCGCGCGGGGACGCCGAGAAGCCCCAAAGGAAGAAGTTGCCCTGGCGCCCCAGTGCGACGGAACCGGGCGTCTTCGTGTTGATGCCCGAGGCGATGACCTCGGCGTCGGGAGAAGCGTCGAAATCCCAGGGGCTGGAAACCAGTCCCCAATCGACGTCCGGGTGATCCTTTGTCTGAACGCGCCAGACCTTGATGGACTTGCCGATCGGCCGGCCGGATGACAGGCCTGGATATTGAGGCGGAGTGGGCTGCTCTTCGAGCGATAGCTTCACCGGGAGAGGCGAGCGGAAGACCTCGTGCCCGGAGGCGATCCCGTGGGCAAACATGCCGAGGCAGATGCAGCACGAATCGATCTTGAGGCGGAGATTCCGGATTGCCATCTGGCCTCCCGCGCCGATCAAGACTGTCGGCCGATCGTACGAGTCGGAAACCTTCGCTCCCTTGGGCCCTCGCAGACTTCTGATCGGTTCGATGATCTTGCCGTTTGAATCGCGCGGGAAAACCGTATCCCAGTCGAAGATGACGACGTCGTGGCCGTCGGCCTTCTCGTCGGTGAACGATACCAGGGGAATGCGGTCCACCTTACGGAAACTCTCCTCGAGAAACGCGGTGAATTCCTTCTCGCGCTCGGTGCCGGATGGACCGGCGTAGAGGATCGAGAGCGGGATTGGCTCGTCGGCTCGGAGCGACGGTGAGAAGGCGAGCAGGCAGAACAGCCCGATTGTTCGGAGCACACTGCGCATGGTCGGACTCCTGTCCTCGTGGAAGGCGTCGGGGCGCGCGCAGTCGGTTTCGGCGGCGACCCGGATTATATTCGATGAGCCACTCGAACGCGAATGGGAGGATCAATGCACGCGAAAAGCGGTTGACGTCAACCCCGGCCAGGGGGAAAGTATTGTTTTGCGGGGGGATTTGATCCTTCGGGTCTCCGGTGCGGTGTAGAACCAGCTCCCGAGTTTAAAACAGCGAGCTCGATCGTGAACGATGAATTGCAGGCGATGTTTCGCCATCTTGATTCGCTCAAGGGCCGGCCGGACCTCGCCCGGCTCGTCGAAGAACTGTCCCGCTTTGACATCGACCTGGACTGTCTGTCGCAACATTTGCACTTCGCCGAAACCGGGTACAAGCGCAACCTGGTTCGCGCGGCCCCCAATTATCACGCCTGGTTGTTGTGCTGGAGGAACGGCCAGCGGTCGCCGATTCACGACCACAGCGGCTCGGCATGCGTGGTGCCGCGTGCTGCGGGGCACGCTGACGGAGACATTGTTCGAGCGCGCGCCTAACGGCCATGTCAAAGCGTCGTTCTCGCGCGATTTCGCCCAGGGGAGTCTTATCGGCAGCGAAGACACGGATATCCATCAAGTCTCGAACCTGCAAGCCGAGGGGGCAGACCTCGTCACGCTGCACGTCTATTCGCCGCCCTTGCACCGGATGGAGACATTCTCGCTCTACGACAACCACCGCGGCTACGAGGTTTGGATCCCGGAATTCAGCGATGCCGGCGGCATTTGAGAATTGCATCCAGCGGCGGTCGGAGATAGGCTTTCGGCGAAGAAAATGATCGCTCACGCGCGGCGGCGTTGGGCACCGTTTTTTCCGTCTGCCCTTTGTCGCGTTATCCGTTGCATCTCGCGCCGGTGCAATTGAGTTCCCGACAGGTTCAACCGGGCATGTATTTCCCGTTCAATTGCCTCGGCTGCGGTCACGAAAACAAGGCCGAATGGTCGCAGATCGGGCAGCGAGTCTCCTGCCGTGTATGCAGCAGGGCAGCGATCGTTCCGGCGCCGATGGAACCGCTCGAGGGTGGATCCCACGGCGAATTCGCGGTGCGGTTTGCATGCCTGATTTGTCGGCGCAGCTTCGCCACGAAGCCGGCACTGGTCGGGCAGAAGATCCGGTGCAGTGGCTGCGGGGCGGGTGTGCGGGTTCCGGCGGCCAATTCGTTCCCCTTCGGGCACGAGTCGCGCGTTGTGCTGAACGCGACTTTCTGGCGGCAGCCGCGCGATCGCTCCGGTGAGCTGGGTTACGGGCGGGGTGGGGCCGTCGGCGGGTCAATCAACCCCAGGCAAAAATCCCTGGCGCGACACGCTTGACGGCAATTCCAGCACCAGAAGCTTGATGGCTCCGGCGACCGAGACCACGACCGGGGCGAGGCCGTCGACAGGTCGTTCAACCCAGGGCCCAAATCCCTGGCGCGACACGCATGACGGCAATTCCGGCAGCCGCTCCGTTGCTCCGGCGCCCGGCGCCGCGGTCCGGGACGGTTGGCCGAAGACCGAAAGCGACCCGTTGCTGTCGAACGATCAGCTCGAGGCAATCGGGGGCCTGACTCGCCGTGAGCAGGCCGCCGTGGTGCTAACCTCGCGCGGCGAGATGATGGAGCAGGCCCTGCAGGAGGCGGCAAGGCAAGAGGCCGCGGAAACGGCAAAAAACGCCGAGAAGGCGAAGAAGGCGAAAAGAAAGCAACGGAAGCAAACGAGTTTCTTTGATCTGAATGAGACCCTGACCATGCTGGGGGGAGTGGGCGTCGTCGTCGGGGTGCTGGGATTCCTGGCCTGGCGTTTTCCGGAATTTCGATTTCCGCTCGCCGGTTTGCTGGTCGTGATCGGCGCCGTTATGTACCTGCTGGGTGCAATGTCGTTACGTCGGGTCGCCGACAATGAGAGCTTTCTCAAGTCGATGGCCTTCCGATTCTTTCCCCCGTACCAGTTGTGGTACGTGCTCACGCACTGGAGGGACACGCAGGATTTCTTCGCGTTCTTCGTGTCCGGCCTGATGATCGTGGCGATCGGTCTGGGCGTGTTCAGAACGTCGCCCACCTTCACGGAAGCGGAGAAGTCGAACCGTGATTACCAAATCGCGGTCGATGAGGCAGTGCACGGCAAGCTAGCCAAACCACTGGCACCATTGACAGAGAAAACGGACGAGCGCAAGGACTGAAAGGAAGACCATGCCGACCTCCGAATCCACTTGCTGGACCGTCATCCGCGCCGCGGCGGCGGGCAGCCCGGCGGACCGCGAGGAACTTGCGCGCCGGTATCTCGGCGTCGTCCGCGCGTACCTTGCGGCCCGCTGGCGCGGCTCGGCGCTGCGCGACGATCTTGACGACGCCACGCAGGAGGTGTTCGTCGAATGTTTTCGCCGGGGTGGTGCCCTGGAAGCCGCCGGGGCCGGCCGGGTGGCCGGCTTTCGCGCCTTCCTCTACGGCGTCGTCCGCAACGTGGCCCGCCGCTTCGAGAGCCGGCCTGTCCGAGCCGCCGGCCCGACGCCCGACGCCGCCACGGATGAGTCCAGCCAATCCCGCCTCTTCGACCGAACCTGGGCGCGGGCGATCATGGCCGAGGCGGCCCAGTTGCAGAGAGCGCGGGCGGACGAGCGCCGGCCCGAGGCGGTCCAGCGCGTCGAGCTGCTGCGGCTGCGATTCGAGGAGAACCTGCCGATCCGCGCCATTGCCGAGCGCTGGGGCGTCGACGCGAGATCGCTTCATCACGCCTATGCCTTGGCCCGGCAGGAGTTTAAGGCCGCCCTTCTTGAGGTCGTGGCGTTTCACCAGCCTGGCACATCGGTAGAACTGGAAGCGGAAGCGGCGAGCCTCTTGAAGTCGCTTTCCTGAATTTTTTTCTCTTTTTGGATTTTTTTCGCGCGAAAATCGCCTCTGCCCTGATCCTGGGGAAACAGGCCCCCGTGGATACGGAGCGACAAGCCATGAACGATCCGCACGATCCCAACGAGACTGTCGATGCTTCATCCTCCCCAGCCGACTCGCTCGACGCCGGCCTGGCAGCGGGCTTCGGCCGCCGAGTCGACGGCCCCGCCAGCGTTCTGTCGGCGCTCGGTTCTATCCTGGGCTCGCTGCGGCCGGTGTTGCTCAAGGAGCGGAGCGGCTCACGGAGTATTGTCCGCGCCTTCATGGCAGTATAATTGGGCACGCACCGAAGGAGACACGAGCATGTCGACGATCACGAGACCGCCCCTGGAGTCGAGGTGGGTCCCAAAACGCTTGGCGCGGTTAACCGTCGAGCAGTACGAGGCGATGGTCGATTCCGGGGTGTTCACCAAGCGCGATCGGTTTACTCTCATTAACGGATTCCTGGTGGCCAAAGTGCCGAAGAGCCCACGCCATACCTTCGTCGCCAAGAATCTCGTAAGAAAACTCCAGAGGCTGGTCGGCTCCGGCTGGGATTTCCGGATCGAGGATGCGATACGACTGGCGTTTTCCAAGCCGGAGCCCGACGTTTCGATCGCGCGCGGAGACATCGAAGACTACGCCGATCGCGATCCTGGGCCGGCCGATCTGGCAATGGTCATCGAAATCGCCGCGTCGAGCGTCTCGGAGGATCGCCAGATGGCAAAGGTCTACGGTCCGGCTGGCATCCCCGTTTACTGGATCGTCAATTTAAAGGCCCGCCAAGTCGAAGTCTATTCACTTTTGAAGCGGCGGGGGGCTTCCGGCTACGGCAGGCCCCGGGTCTTCGGGGTGGGGCAATCAGTGCCCGTCACGATTGATGGGATGGAGGTGGGGCGACTGGCCGTGGCCGACATCGTGCCGCTCTTCGAGCCGGCGGCCGGCGGCAACGGGGCTTGACCGTTCCATGGCGAACTTCCGTCCGACGAGCCAAGAGTAAGCGGGCCACATCTTTCTGAGCGCGCTGGCTAATGCGACTGGTCGCAGGACCGCGCCGTTTGCGTGTGTCTGCACGCTTTGTTGACCGCGGCCTTGATCGCTTCAATCAGACAGCGAATCGGTGCGCGCTGGCGCAATGCTTTGATACCCGGCAAGTCTGCAATGAAAACGAACTTGGGCTAGAATTGCTTCCTGTCGCCTTCGGGGCACTCTGAATTCTGAACCGGCTCGACGAACGAGTGAACAGCATCTGGTCAAGCCTATCATAACGCCTATGCCCTGGCCCGGCAGGAGTTTAAGGCCGCCCTTATGGAGGTCGTCGCGTTCCATCAGCCCGGCACACCGGTGGAATTGGAAGAGAAAGCGACGAGCCTCTTGAAGGCGCTTTTCTGATTTTTTTCTTTTTTTGGATTTTTTTCGCGCGAAAATCGCCTCTGCCCTGATCCTGGGAAAATAGACCCCCGTGGATAGGGAGCGACAAGCCGTGAACGAACCGCTCGATCCCAGCGAGACTGTCGATGCTTCTTCCGCCCCGGCCGACTCGCTCGACGCCGGGCTGGCGGCAGGCTTCGGCAAGCGAGTCGAAGGCCCCGCCAGCGTTCTGTCGGCGCTCGGGTCCACCCTGGGCTTCCTGCGGCCGGTGCTGCTCAAGGAAGCGCAGGGCGAGAGCGCGCTCGTCGTGAAGCCGGCGTCCGACGCGATGCCGTCGAAGGAAGAGACCGGCGACCGCTATCAACTCTCGGGCGAGATCGCCCGCGGCGGCATGGGGGCGGTGCTGCGCGGGCGGGATGTCGATCTGGGCCGCGATCTGGCGGTCAAGGTGCTGCTGGAGAAGTACGTGGATCGCCCCGAAGTCGCCCGGCGATTCATTGAAGAGGCCCAGATCGGCGGGCAGTTGCAGCATCCCGGGGTGGTGCCGGTGTACGACATCGGCCGCTTCGGCGACCGGCCGTTCTTCACCATGAAGCTGGTCAAGGGCCAGACGCTCTCTGCCATCCTCGGAGAGCGCACCGAGGCGGCCGCCGATCGGCCTCGCCTGCTGGGGATTGCGCTGCAGGTGGCGCAGGCGATGGCGTATGCCCACGCCAAGGGGGTGATCCACCGCGACCTGAAGCCGGCGAACGTCATGGTGGGGGCGTTCGGCGAGGTGCAGGTCATGGACTGGGGCTTGGCCAAGGTGCTGGCCGAGGGGGGCGTCGCCGACGAGGAGCGGCGCGGGCCGGGCGCATCAGGTGCCGGAGGACGTGACGACGATCCGCACCGCGCGCAGCAGCGGTCCCCTGGGCAGTCTCGGCACGGACACTGAAGCCGGCTCGATGCTGGGCACGCCGGCGTATATGCCGCCCGAGCAGGCCAATGGCGACATTGCCCATCTCGACCGCCGAGCTGACGTCTTCGGACTCGGCGCGATCCTGTGCGTGATCCTGACGGGCGAGCCGCCTTATGTGGGTCGCTCGAGTGAAGAGGTCTGTCGCAAGGCGTGCAACGGGGATCTCGCTGAGGCGATGGCGCGGCTGGATGGCTGCGGAGCCGATCCGGAGCTCATCGCGCTCGCGAGGCATTGCCTGTCACCCGAAGCGAGCGATCGGCCGAAAGATGCGCAGGGCGTGGTTGATGCCTTGACGGCGTACCTCGACGGCGTGCAGGAGCGGCTGCAAACGGCCGAGCGCGAGCGGGCCGTGGCGCTGGCGCGTGAAGTCGAGGAACGGAAACGGCACACGGTGCAGCTCGCGCTTGCGGCGTCGGTGCTGGCGATGATGCTGGGGGTCGGGGCGTTCGCCTTCTGGTGGAACGAGCAGGCCCAGCTCGTGCGGCAGCGCGATGCCCGAAATGCCGAGGCGGTGGCCGCGTTCTTGAACCAGTGCGAGGAAGCGCTGCGGGCCGGTGACGCGGCCAAGGCAGCCGTCGCGCTTGAGGCGGCGAGGAAGCGGTTGGCCGAGGGGGGGGCCGAAGGCCAGGCGCAGCGGCTCGGGCGGCTGGAGGCGGACTTGACGTTGTCGCGCGATCTGGACGCCGTTGACCAATTCCGCTGGACCTGGGTCGAGAACAAATTCCCGGACTTGGCGGTCGTGGCGATACGGACGCGAGACGCCCTGCAGCGGTTCGGGGCCGACCCCGAATCGGTGTCGTTGGACGATGCGGCCGCGCGTGTGTCCGCGTCGGTGGTGCGAGAACGCATTGTGTCGGCCGTGGATCGCCTGCTACCGCAAGGGAAGACGACCGGCGTGCGTGCCCTTCTCAGGCGGGTGGACTCTCAACCATACCGGGATGCGGTCCGGGATTCGATTCTCGCCGGGGACCGGCCGAAGTTCGTGGAACTGGTGGGCCAACAGGCCGTGCTGGAGCAGCCGCCGGGTTTCGTCGCTTTCCTGGGCGAGAGCGGATGGATCCCCGTGGAGCGACGGCGGCAATTGTTGCACGCGGCGGTGAGTCGGCGGTGGGGGGACCGCGGCCTGCTGATGACGTTGGGCAAGACCTACCCGGTTGACAAGACAGAGGGGGTGGACGAGAGGTTACGCTGGTGTCAGGCGGCCGTGGCCGCCGCCCCCGCCAACGTCGCCGCACTTAACAACCTGGGCAATACGCTGAGTACAAAGGGCCAGGTGGACGAGGCCATCGCCTGCTTCACGAAGGCCATCGCACTCGACCCGAAGTTTGCCACGGCCCGCTATAACCTGGGCAATGCGCTGAATAACAAGGGTCAGGTGGACGAGGCTATCGCCTGCTTCACGAAGGCCGTCGAACTCGACCCGAAGTCTGCTTTCGGCCACAACAACCTGGGTAATGCGCTGAAGGCCAAGGGCCAGCTTGACGAGGCCATCGCCTGCTACGAGAAGGCCATCGAACTCGACCCGAAGTCTGTTTTCGCCCACAGCAACCTGGGTAATGCGCTGACGGACAAGGGCCAGTTGGATGGGGCCATCGCCTGCTACAGGAAGGCCATCGAACTCGACTCGAAGTTTGCCAATGCCGACTACAGCCTGGGCAATGCGCTCTCGGCCAAGGGCCAGCTTGACGAGGCCATCGCTGCGTACAAAAAGGCCATCGAACTCAACCCAAAGCACGCTTTCGCCCACAACAACCTGGGCAACGCGCTGCGAAACAAGGGCCAGCTTGACGATGCCATCGCCTGCTTCCGCAAGGCAATTGAGCTCGACCCGAAGTACGCCGTGTATCACAACGGCCTAGGCCTTGCGCTGGCTGCCAAGGGCCAGTTGGACGAAGCCCTCGCTGCGCACAAAAGGGCCATCGAACTCAACCCGAAGAACGCGGAGGCACATTGCAACCTGGGTGGACTCCTGGCGACTCAGGGGAGGTTCGCTGAGTCCCTAGAGGCGTACAAGCGGGGCCACGAACTGGGTACGAAACAGCCCGGGTGGCGCTACCCCTCGGCCAATTGGGTTCGCTCGGCAGAGATGAGAGCCGCGATGGAGCCGAAGCTCTCCGCGTTCCTCCAGGGCGAGTTCCAGCCCAACGACACAGAGCAACGCTTGGTTCTGGCCCATCTCTGTCAGATCAAGAAGCTGAACCACACCGCTGCCGTCCTCTACGCCGCCGCGTTCGCCGGCGACCCCAAGCTGGCCGACGACCTGAAGATCGGACACCGCTACAACGCCGCCAAACTCGCCGCGCTGGCCGCTGCCGGCCAGGGCGCGGATGCGGCCAAGCTCGACGACAAGGAGCGCACACGCCTGCGCCAACAGGCCTTCGAATGGCTGAAGGCCGACTTGGCGGCCTGGGGCAACCGGCTCGACTCCGGTTCGCCCCAGGATCGACCGGCCATTGTGAAGACTCTGAGTCACTGGCAGCAGGACACCGACTTAGCCGGCATCCGCAGCGCGGCGGCCCTGGCCAGAATCCCGGTGGACGAGCAGAAGGCGTTCACCCAACTCTGGGCCGACGTTTCAGCGTTCTTGAAGAAGGCACAGACCCCGGCGACGAAGGAGTCCAAGCCATGAACGAACCGCACGATCCCAACGAGACCGTCGATGCTTCTTCCGCCTCGGCCGACTCGCTCGACGCTGGGCTGGCGGCAGGCTTCGGCCGCCGAGTCGAAGGCCCCGCCAGCGTTCTGTCGGCGCTCGGGTCCACCCTGGGCTCCCTGCGGCCGGTCCTGCTCAAGGAAGCCGAAGGGGAGAGCGCCCTGGTGGTCAAGCCGGGGTCCGACGCGATGCCGTCGAAGGCAGAGACCGGCGATCGCTACCAACTCTCCGGCGAAATCGCTCGCGGCGGCATGGGGGCGGTGCTGCGCGGGCGGGATGTCGATCTGGGCCGCGACCTCGCGGTCAAGGTGCTGCTGGAAAAGTACGTGGATCGCCCCGAAGTCGCCCGGCGATTCATCGAGGAAGCGCAGATTGGCGGGCAGTTGCAGCATCCGGGCGTGGTGCCGGTGTACGACATCGGGCGGTTCGGCGACCGGCCTTTTTTCACCATGAAACTGGTGAAGGGCCAGACACTTTCGGCGCTCCTGGCGGAACGCACCGAGGCGGCCGCCGATCGCCCACGCCTGCTGGGCATCGCCTTGCAGGTGGCGCAGGCGATGGCGTATGCCCACGCCAAAGGGGTGATCCACCGCGACTTGAAGCCCGCGAACATCATGGTCGGCGCCTTCGGCGAGGTGCAGGTGATGGACTGGGGGCTGGCCAAGGTGCTGGCCGAAGGGGGCGTCGCCGACGAGGAGAAGGCCAGCCGGCAGCATCAGCCGGTCGAGGGCACGCTGATCCGCACGTCGCGGAGCTCGGGCTCAGGCTTCGGCACCGACACGGAGGCCGGCTCGATCTTGGGCACGCCCGCGTATATGCCGCCCGAGCAAGCCAACGGCGACATCGCTAATCTCGACCGGCGAGCTGACGTTTTTGGCCTCGGCGCGATCCTGTGCGAGATCCTGACGGGCATGCCACCGTACGTGGGTCGCTCGGCTGAAGAGGTCCGTCGCAAAGCTTGCAACGGTGATCTCGCCGAGGCGATGGCGCGGCTGGATGGCTGCGGCGCGGATTTGGAACTCATCGCGCTCGCGAGGCATTGCCTGTCACCCGAAGCGATCGACCGGCCCAAGGACGCGCAGGGGGTGGTCGATGCCTTGACGGCGTACCTCGACGGCGTGCAGGAGCGGCTGCAAACGGCCGAGCGCGAGCGGGCCGTGGCGATCGCGCGTGAGGTCGAAGAGCGGAAGCGGCGGCGCGTGCAACTCGCGCTCGTAGCGTCGGTGCTGGCGATGATGCTGGGGGGCGGGGCGTTCGCCTGGTGGCGGAACGAGCAGGCCCAGCTCGTGCGTCAACGCGACGCCCGCAACGCCGAGGCCGTGGCGGCCCTCTTGAACCAGTGCGAGGAAGCGCTGCGGGCCGGTGACGCGGCCAAGGCTGCGGTCGCCCTGGAGGCGGCCAGGAAGCGGTTTGCCGAGCGGGGGGCCGAGAAAGAGGCGAAGCGGCTGGGGCGGCTCGAGGCGGACTTGGCGCTGACGCGCGATCTGGACGCCGTCGACCAGTTCCGCTGGACCGCGGATGAGAACAAACTCCCGGACGCGACGGCCGTAGCGAGGCGGACCCGGGACGCCCTGCGGCGGTTCGGGGCCGACCCCGACGCGGTGTCGGTGGACGATGCGACCGCGCGTGTATCCGCGTCGGTGGTGCGGGAGCGAATCGTGTCGGCCCTGGATCGGCTGTTGCGACGATGGAGGACGACCGGCGTACGTGCCCTACTCCGGCGGGTGGACGGCGAGGTTTACCGGGACGCGGTCCGAGATGCCTACCTCGCGGATGACACGGCGAAGAAAATCTCGGAACTGGCGGGACAAGCGGCCGCCCTGGAGCAGCCGCCGGGTTTCGTCGCTTTTCTGGGCGAGAGCAGGGCGATCTCCGTGGAGCGGCGGCGGCAATTGTTGCAGGCGGCGGTGAGTCGTCGGTCGGGGAATCTGGGCCTGCTGATCACGCTTGGCGATACCTACCGTATTCAGCAGGAGGACGGGGCGGACGAGCGGCTGCGTTGGTTCCAGGCGGCCGTCGCCGCCGCCCCGGCCAACGCGACTGCACACATCAAGCTGGGCCTCGCGCTCTGTGACAAGGGCGAGTTGGACGCGGCCTTCGCCTGCTACGAGAAGGCCATCGAACTCGACCCGAAGTACGCCGCCGCCCACAACAACTTGGGCATTGCCCTGGTGCACAACGGCCAGTTGGATGAGGCCATCGTCTGCTTCAAGAAGGCCATCGAGCTCGACCCGAAGAACGCCTCCGCCCACTACAACCTGGGTGTTGCGCTGAAGGACAAGGGCCAGTTGGACGAGGCCATCGCCTGCTACGAGAAGGCCAGCGAACTCGACCCGAAGTACGCCGCCGCCCACTACAACCTGGGCCTCGCGCTGCAGGCCAAGGGCCAGTTGGATGAGGCCATCGCCTGCTACGAGAAGGCCATCGAACTCGACCCGAAGTACGCATGGGCCCACAGCGGCCTGGGCAATGCGCTGCAGGCCAAGGGCCAGTTGGATGAGGCCATCGCCTGCTTCAAGAAGGCGATCGAACTCGACTCGAAGTACGCCCAAGCCCACTACAACCTGGGCGTTGTGCTGAGAGCCAAGGGCCAGTTGGATGGGCCCATCGCCTGCTACAAGAAGGCGATCGAACTCGACGCGACGTACGCCGAGCCCCATTGCAACCTGGGTCAACTCCTGGCGACTCAGGGCCGGTTCGCTGAGTCCCTGGCGGCCTACCAGCGGGGCCACGAGCTGGGGATGAAACAGCCTGGCTGGCGCTACCCCTCGGCCGATTGGGTTCGCGAGGCCGAGGCGAGAGCCGCGATGGAGCCGAAGCTGTCCGCGTTTCTCAAAGGCGAGTTTCAGCCCAGTGAAAACCAGGAACGCCTGGGTCTGGCCGGTGTCTGCCAGATCAAGAGGCTGAACCACAGGGCAGCCGGCCTGTACGCGGCCGCGTTCGCCGCCGACCCCAAGCTGGCGGCCGACCTCGGGACCAGCCGCCGCTACAACGCCGCCTGCCACGCCGCGCTGGCCGCTGCCGGCCAGGGCGAGGACGCGGCCAAGCTCGACGATAAGGAGCGCACACGCCTGCGCCAGCAGGCCCTCGACTGGCTGAGGGCCGGCTTGGAGGCCTGGGGCAACCGCTTCGACTCCGAACCGTCCCAGGCTCGACCGGCCATCGTGCGAACCCTGAGTCACTGGCAGAAGGACACCGACCTGGCCGGTCTGCGCGATGCGGCGATGCTGGCCAAGCTCCCGGCGGACGAACAAAAGGCGTTCATGCAGTTGTGGACCGACGTCGCGGCGTTGCTCAAGAAGGCGCAGACCCTGGCGACGAAGGAGTCCAAGCCATGAACGAGCGGCACGACCTCAACGAGACCGTCGACACTCGTTCCGCCCCGGCCGACTCACTCGATGCCGGCCTGGCAGCGGGCTTTGGCAAGGCAACTGCGCCGCGTTCCACAGTGGGATCGCTGCGGCCGGTGCTGCTCAAGGAAGCGGAGGGCGAGAGCGCGCTCGTCGTGAAGACGCAGTCCGACGCGATGCCGTCGAAGCAGGAGACCGGCGACCGCTATCAACTCTCGGGCGAGATCGCCCGCGGCGGCATGGGGGCGGTGCTGAGGGGTCGCGATGTCGACCTGGGTCGCGATCTGGCGGTCAAGGTGCTGCTGGAAAAGTACGTGGATCGCCCCGAAGTCGCCCGGCGATTCATTGAAGAGGCCCAGATCGGCGGGCAGTTGCAGCATCCCGGGGTGGTGCCGGTGTACGACATCGGGCGGTTCGGCGACCGGCCGTTCTTCACCATGAAGCTGGTCAAGGGCCAAACGCTCTCTGCCATCCTCGGCGAGCGCACCGAGGCGGCGGCGGATCGGCCACGCCTGCTGGGGATCGCGCTGCAGGTGGCGCAGGCGATGGCGTACGCCCACGCCAAGGGGGTGATTCACCGCGACTTGAAGCCGGCGAACGTCATGGTGGGGGCCTTCGGCGAGGTGCAGGTGATGGATTGGGGGCTGGCCAAGGTGCTGGCCGAAGGGGGCGTCGTCGACGAGGAGCGCGCCAGCCGGGCGCATCAGGTGCCGGAGGACGTGACCACCATCCGCACCGCGCGCAGCAGCGGCTCGGCGGGGAGCCACGGCACGGACACCGAAGCCGGCTCGATGCTGGGCACGCCCGCGTACATGCCGCCCGAGCAGGCCAACGGCGACATCGCCCATCTGGACCGGCGAGCTGACGTCTTCGGACTCGGCGCGATCTTGTGCGAGATCCTGACGGGCAAGCCGCCGTACGTGGGTCGCTCGGCTGAAGAGGTTCGTCGCGCGGCTTGCAACGGTGATCTTGCCGAGGCGACGGAGCGGCTGGATGGCTGCGGAGCCGATCCGGAACTCGTCGCATTGACGAAGCAGTGCCTGTCTCCCGAGGCCGTCGACCGGCCAAAAGATGCGCAGGGTGTGGTCGATGCCTTGACGGCGTATCTCGACGGGGTGCAGGAGCGGCTGCAAACGGCCGAGCGCGAGCGGGCCGTGGCACTCGCGCGTCAGGTCGAGGAGCGGAAACGGCACGCGGTGCAGCTCGCGCTGGCGGCCTCGGTGCTGGCGATGATGCTGGGGGGCGGGGCGTTCGCCTGGTGGCGGAACGAGCTGGCCCAGCTCGTGCGTCAGCGCGATGCCCGCAATGCCGAGGCCGTGGCTGCCCTCTTGAACCAGTGCCAGGAAGCGCTGCGGGCGGGTGACGCGGCCAAGGCAGCCGTTGCGCTTGAGGCGGCGACCAAGCGGTTGGCCGAGGGGGGGCTGAAGATCAGGCGCAGCGGCTCGGACGGCTGGAGGCGGACTTGACTCTGTCGCGCGATCTGGACGCTGTCGACCAGTTCCGCTGGATCCCGGATGAGAACAAACTCCCGGACGCGACGGCGGTAGCGACGCGCACCCGTGAAGCCCTGCGGCGGTTCGGGGCCGACCCCGACGCCGTGCCGGTGGACGATGCGGCCGCGCGGGTATCTGCGTCGGTCGTGCGGGAGCGAATCGTGTCGGCCCTGGATCGGCTGCTGCGGCAAGGGAAGACGGCCGGAGTGCGGGCCCTGCTCCGGCGGGTGGATGCCGAGGCGTACCGGGACGCGGTCCGAGATGTCTACCTCGCCGATGACACGGCGAAGAGAATTCCGGAACTGGCGGGACAAGCGGCCGCCCTGGGGCAGCCGCCGGGTTTCGTCGCTTTCCTGGGCGAGAGCGGGACGATTTCCGTGGAGCGGCGGCGGCAATTGTTGCAGGCGGCGGTGAGTCGGCGGTCGGCGGACCTGGGCCTATTGATGACGCTGGGCTCTACCTACCCGATTCTGCAGGAGGACGGGGCGAACGAGCGGCTGCGCTGGTATCAGGCGGCGGTCGCCGCCGCCCCGGCCAACGCGGTCGCACACAGCAGCCTGGGCATCGCACTGTATGACAAGGGCCAGTTGGACGAGGCCATCGCCTGCCAGCGGAAAGCGATCGAACTCGACCCGAAGGTCGCCAATCACCACAACGGCCTGGGCATCGCGTTGAGGGACAAGGGCCAGTTGGACGAGGCCATCGCCTGCCACAAGAAGGCCATCGAACTCCACCCGAAGGACGCCAAGGCCTACACCAACCTGGGCGCCGCGATGTCGGCCAAGGGCCAGTTGGACGAGGCCATCGCCTGCCAGCGGAAGGCCGTCGAACTCGACTCGAAGTACGCCATCGTCCACAACAACCTGGGAATGGCGCTGCGTGAAAAGGGCCAGTTGGACGAGGCCATCGCCTGCTGCAAGAAGGCCATCGAACTCGACCCGAGATTTGCGGCCGCCCACTCCAACCTGGGCGTCGTACTGATGGAAAAGGGCCGGTTGGACGAGGCCGTTGCGTGCATCAAGAAGGCGATCGAACTCGACCCGAAGGACGCCAAGGCTCACACCAACCTGGGCAACGCGATGAGGGCCAAGGGCCGGTTGGACGAGGGCATCGCCTGCCAACGGAAGGCCGTCGAGCTCGGCCCGAAGTACGCCCTCGCTCACAACAACCTGGGGATCGCGCTGTATGACAAGGGCCAGTTGGATGAGGCCATCGCCTGCTACAGGAAGGTCATCGAACTTGACCCGAAGTACGCCCCGGTCCACAACGGTCTGGGCGATGCGCTCAAGGACAAGGGCCGGTTGGACGAGGCCATCGCCTGCTACAAGAAGGCCATCGAACTCGACCCGAAGGACGCCAAGGCCCACAACAGACTGGGCATCGCGATGTGGGCCAAGGGCCAGTTGGATGAGGCCATCGCCAGCTTCAAGAAGGCCATCGAAGTGGACCCGAAGCTCGTCTCGGCCCGCGGCAACCTGGGCAATGCGCTCAAGGACAAGGGGCAGTTGGACGAGGCCATCGCCTGCTACAGGAAGGCCATCGAACTCGACCCGAAGGTGGCCATCACCCACTCCAACCTGGGATTTGTGCTGAGGAACAGAGGCCAGTTGGACGAGGCCATCGCCTGCTGCAAGAAGGCCATCGAACTCGACCCGAAGTTAGCCGCAGCCCACAACAACCTGGGCATCGCGCTGTATGACACGGGCCGTTTGGACGAGGCCATCGCCTGCTTCAAGAAGGCCATCAAACTCGACCCGAAGCTCGCCGGAGCCCACTACAACCTGGGCACTGCGATGTGGGCCAAGGGCCAGTTGGATGAAGCCATCGCCTGCTTCAAGAAGGCCATCAAACTCGACCCGAAGCTCGCCGGAGCCCACTCCAGCCTGGGATTTGCGCTCTTGAACAAAGGCGAGTTGGACGAGGCCACTGCCTGCTTCAAGAAGGCCATCGAGCTCAACCCGCAGTCCGCCCTGCGCGGAACAACCTCGCGCGTGCAGAGCGGAAAACAGCGGCTCGGGACAAGTTCCCCGCCTTCCAGAACGGTACCTACACGCCGGCCAGCAGCGACGAGCGCCTCGACCTGGCCGAGTGGTGCCAGGTCAAGAAGCTCTATCACACGGCGGCCGGCCTCTACGCCGCCGAGTTCGCCGCCGACCCCGAGCTGGCCAACGACCTGAGCACCGGACACCGCTACAACGCCGCCTGCTTCGCCGCGCTGGCCGCGGCCGGCCAGGGGGAGGACGCGGCCAAGCTCGACGACAAGGAGCGCGAACGCCTGCGCCAGCAGGCCCTCGACTGGCTGAAGGCCGACCTGACGGCGTGGGGCAACCGCCTCGACTCCGGCCCGCACCAAGATCGACCGGCCGTCGTGAAGACTCTGAGTCATTGGCAGAAGGACACCGACTTAGCCGGAATCCGCGACGCGGCGACCCTGGCCAAACTGCCGGCGCATGAACAGAAGGCGTTCACCCAACTCTGGGCCGACGTGGCCGCGTTGTTGCAGAAGGCACAGACCCCGGCGACGAAGGAGTCCAAGCCATGAACGAGCCGCATGATCCCAACGAGACCGTCACGGCATCTTCCACCCCGGCCGACTCGCTCGACGCTGGGCTGGCAGCGGGCTTCGGGAGGCGAGTCGAAGGGCCTGCCAGCGTTCTCTCAGCGCTCGGATCCACTTTCGGCTCCGTGCGGCCGGTGCTGCTCAAGGAAGCCGAAGGGGAGAGCGCCCTGGTGGTCAAGCCGGCGTCTGACGCGATGCCGTCAAAGGCGGAGACCGGCGACCGCTACCAGCTCTCGGGCGAGATCGCTCGCGGCGGCATGGGGGCCGTGCTGCGCGGGCGGGATGTCGACCTGGGCCGCGATCTGGCGGTGAAGGTGCTGCTGGAGAAATATGCCAACCGCCCGGACGTGGCCAGGCGATTCATCGAGGAAGCGCAGATCGGCGGGCAGTTGCAACATCCGGGCGTGGTGCCGGTGTACGACATCGGACGGTTCGGCGACCGGCCGTTCTTTACCATGAAACTGGTGAAGGGACAGACGCTTTCGGCGCTCCTGGCTGAACGCACCGAACTCTCGGCCGATCGACCTCGCCTGCTCTTGATCGCTTTGCAGGTGGCGCAAGCACTCGCTTACGCTCATGCCAAAGGCGTGATCCACCGCGACCTCAAGCCGGCCAATATTATGGTCGGCGCCTTCGGCGAGGTTCAGGTCATGGACTGGGGCCTGGCCAAGGTGCTGGCCGAAGGGGGCATCGCCGACGAAGAAAAGGCCAGCCGAGCGCATCAGGTGCCTGAGGACGTGACGATGATCCGCACGGCGCGGAGCACTGGCTCGGCGGGCAGCTTCGGCACCGACACCGAAGCCGGCTCAATTCTGGGCACTCCCGCCTACATGCCACCTGAGCAGGCCAGCGGCGACCTCGCCAACCTCGACCGCCGGGCTGACGTCTTCGGCCTGGGCGCCATCCTCTGCGAGATCCTGACCGGCAAGCCGCCCTACCTCGGTCGTTCCGGCGAGGAAGTGCGTCGCAAGGCCGCCAACGGCGACCTGGCCGACGCGACGGCGCGACTCGATGGCTGCGGGGCGGACCCGGAGCTCATTGCCTTGACGAAAACGTGCCTGGTGGCGGAAGCCAACGACCGGCCCAAGGACGCGCAGGAACTTGCCGACGCTCTGGCGGCTTACCTGAACGGCGTGCAGGAGCGGCTTCAGGCGGCACAGCGCGAGCGGGCGGTGGCGGTGGCCCGCGAGGCCGAGCAGCGCAAGCGCCGGAAGGTGCAGAGCTTGCGCTGGCCGCCGCGGTGGTGGCGCTGTTGCTGGGCGGCGGGGCGTTCGCCTGGTGGCGCAACGAGCAGGCCCAGGCCGGCCGTGAGCGCGACGCCCGCAACGTCGAGGCCGGGGACGCGCTCGCGGGCCAGGCCGAGGAAGCGCTCGAGGCCGGGGACGCGGCCAAGGCGGCCGTCGCCCTCGACGCGGCCCAGAAACGCTCCGCTGAGGGCGGGGCCAATAAAGAAGCGACACGGCTCGGGCGCCTCGTCGCGGACCTTGCCCTGCTGCGCGACCTGGACGCCGTCGACCAGTTTCGCTGGAGCTGTTCGGAGAGCAAATTCCCGGACCCGGCGGTCCTTGCGACGCGGACCCGGGACGTGCTGGCGCGGTTCGGGGCCGACTCCGAGTCGGTGTCGGCGGACGAGGCCGCGGCGCGGGTGTCCGCTTCGGTGGTACGGGCGCGAATGCGATCCCGAACACGGCGATCGTGCTGCGGTCGCAGGACCGGCAATGGTCTTGCGGAGCGTATCGGTTATACTCGCAACATGGTTTCGTCAGATCATTCAAGCCGGCGAACAGATGATGAAGCGAATCAAGCTAGCGACCCATGGCCCGGAGTTCTCGCGCATCGTTTATGGCACCTGGCGGCTGCTCGAGATGAGGCCGACCTCGCAGGAAATCAACCGCCGGCTCCACGCCTGCGTCGAACTGGGCATCACGACCATCGATACCGCGGAGATTTACGGCCTCTACGAGGTGGAGCAACAGCTCGGTCAAGCGCTCGCCCTGTCGCCGGGATTGCGTGATCAACTCGAGCTCGTCACGAAGGCCGGAATTTATGTGCCTTGTTCGCGCCATCCCGAACGCCGCACGGCTCATTACAACGCCACTGGCCCGCGTCTGTTGAAGAGCCTCGAAAAATCTTTGCGACTGCTCGGTACCGACCATGTCGAGCTGTTTCTCGTCCATCGCCCCGACTGGCTGACGCGAGCCGACGACACGGCGGCGGGATTGAATGAGCTCTTGCGCCGGAAAGATTCGTGCAGCGGGCGTATCCAACTACAGTGCCTCGCAGTTTGATCTGCTCTACTCGCGGATGGAACAACCACTCGTGACGAACCAGATCGAGTTTCACCTGCTGCACCCGGAGCCGATCGACGACGGCACATTGCATCAGTGCGAGAAACTTGGCGTGCACGCGATGGCGTGGAGTCCGCTCGCAGGTGGGCGAATGTTTGATCCAACCAATCCCGCGGCAGTCCGTCTGGCGGCCGCGGCGAAGAACATGTCGTCCCGTTACAACGCAGCACCGCTGGAACAGCTTGCGTACTCGTGGATTCTGGCGCACCCGAGTCAACCGCTTGCCGTCATCGGCACGAACAAACTCGAGCGTTTGCAATCGGCCGCGCAGGCCGATGCCATCGTGCTGGAACGTGAAGACTGGTATGCGCTCTGGGAAGCCGCGCAAGGCCGAAGAATTCCCTGAGTCATCACCTCTTCGCCGGGCTGACCATGGCCGAGATCCCCACGCTCATGAAAATCTCGCTGGCAACTGCCGAGCGACACTGGACTTATGCCCGCAGGTGGCTCTATGCCGAGCTCAAAGACCGGGGTAACTCCGCGCGTTTCTGAGAAATCTTTTTAAAGCTTGAGGGGTTTCGCGGCGGTACGTCGCATTACATGGCGGCGAGCGAACGAGCCCGCGTCAATCGTCGCTGTCCCGACCCCTGGAGAAACAGCAGGTCGCTGGAGACACGTGTTTGTGCCAAAGTGACCCTGATTGCCCAGGTCGGAGCGATGCCGATGAGCGGCATGACCATGGGCACTCCGACCGGCAAGGTCGACTTCGAGATGATCATGCCGCACGGAATGAAAATGAAGGGGATGCATGCGGGAGTCAACCAGCTCGGGACGGTGACCCTGAAGGGCGGCGACGCGACGCTCAAGGTCAAGTCTTCCAACGTGCTCGACATGGAGCTCAAGATTATCTACAAGGGAAATAGTCACTTCGGGTCGAGCTCGGTGACTCCGCCCGAGTTGACGATGTCGGGAGTCATGGGCTCGAGCGGCATGGGCGGCATGAGCATGTGATAGTCCATGTCTTTTTGACCTGATCCTGCACGGTGCCTGAACCGCCTGGTCTGAGCAGCTTTGGCGGATCGTTCCGACAATGCAAATGGGGCCGGTGTATTTCCGGCAACGGCGCTAACGACACTCGCCCTTGCCGCGATCAACTTGGGGGTTGCTGGCCTGGTTTCTACCGACAGGTCAGCAATCTCCAAGAAAACCAGCTTTGCGCTCAACGTCGCCTCTATTAACAACAAGGACATCTACGGTGCCATGATTTACCTCTGATTGGCCCTTTCTCCTCGCACACTCGGGCGTTATTCTTTTCAGGAAAGATCCCCCACTTGCCCGGACCGGGCTCAGGGGTGATTCGAGCGACGGTGCTTGGATTCATGTCCAGGCAGCGGGCTTGCTGGCCTGAGGCGGGTTTCTGCGATGAGTGATATCTCTCATATCCTGTCGGCGATCGAGCGAGGCGAGCCGGGAGCCGCTGAGAAGCTCCTTCCACTGGTCTACGAGGACCTGCGCAGGCTGGCCGCCAAGAGGCTCGCCCGTGAGGCGCCGGGGCAATGCCTGCTGTCTTCCGATCTGGTACACGAGGCCTATCTGAGGCTCGTCGGTGACGGAGCCCGGGGGGAGTGGGATGGCCGCGGTCACTTCTTCGCCGCGGCCGCAGAGTCGATGCGGCGGATTCTGGTCGAAACGGCGCGTCGCCGGAACCGTCACAAGCACGGTGGGGGTTGCAGGCGTGTCGACCTGGACGCTGCTGCGTCCCTGGCGGAGGAACCATCCGAGGACCTTGAAGCTCTCGATGAGGCGCTCAGCAAGCTGGCGGGGGAAGACCCGGTGAAGGCTGAGGTGGTGAAGCTCCGCTTCTTCACCGGGCTCACCATGCCCGAGATCGCCAAGGTCATGAGAATCTCGCTGGCGACCGCCGAGCGCCACTGGACTTACGCCCGCACCTGGCTCTATGCCGAGCTCAAGGACCAGGGCGATTCCTCGAATTCCTGAAAAATCTTGTCGACGCATGAGGGGTTTGGCGCCGGTTCGTCGCATTAGGTGAAGCGAGCGAACGTGCCCGCTTGCCGCACGAGATCATCTACCTTGGCGATTCAAGAGGATCGCACATAGGGCGACGCTGGCGGCGTCAACGATCGCGTGTGCCGATCATGCAGGTTGAGCGAAGGTTGTCCGGCTGCACACTTTCAGGAAGGCATGTCCGATGTCCACCTCGGAATCGCGCTCGGCGGTCGTCCTGGAGCTTGCTGAGGAGTTTCTGGAGCGCTATCGCAAGGGAGAACGGCCCGGACTCAAGGAATACGTCGAACGGAACCCCGAGCTCGCCGGCGAGATACGCGACGTCTTCCCGGCGATGGCAATGATGGAGAACATCGCGATCCGCGACGAGTCGCCCTCCGGCGAGGAGACCGACGCGACGTGCGGCGTGGAGCTGGCGAGAGGTCCACGTCTGGAGCAGCTTGGCGATTACCGGATTATCCGCGAGATTGGTCGCGGCGGCATGGGAGTGGTCTATGAGGCCGAGCAGGTCTCGCTGGGCCGGCACGTGGCGCTCAAGGTGCTGCCGCCGCAGATGGTACACGACCACACCCAGCTTCAGCGATTCGAGCGAGAGGCCCGCGCGGCGGCGAAGCTACACCACACAAACATCGTGCCGGTCTTCGGCGTGGGTGAAGAACAGGGGAACGCCTACTACGTGATGCAATACATCCAGGGCCAGGGCCTCGACAACGTCATCGAGGAGCTTGAGCGGATGCGGTCAGGTCGTTTGGAGAGCCAGGTTGCCGGGATCGCAGAACGGACTTCTGTGCAGCTTCGGGACGCGACCGCGGCCGATGTGGCTCGATCACTCATGACCGGGCGGTTCGAGAGAGCCCGGGCGAATGGCTCTGGGCACGGCCAGGGGCTCGCCTTGCCCGGCGATGGGACCGCCAGAAGCCTGTCGCCTCGTAGCTCTCCATCGCCACCGGGTGAGCCGTTCGGGGCGACGGTCACGGATCTGGCGACCGTGGCAGAGGGCTCCCCGCCAGTCGTCGCTCGCAGCGACACTCCACGAACTGCGCCACGCGAACCGTCCGCCCACTCGTCGTCCTCGAGCTTGCTTCAGGGCGCGAACCGGGACGGCCGCTCGAAGCGATCGCGTTCGGCCACGTACTGGCAGAGCGTTGCCCGCGTTGGCTTCCAGGTGGCCGATGCGCTCGAATATGCGCACAAGCAGGGCGTCCTGCACCGTGACATCAAGCCGTCGAATCTGCTCATGGAATCCGACGGCACGGTCTGGGTGACCGACTTCGGGCTGGCCAAGGCCGACGACCAGCAGAATATCACTCACACCGGCGACATCCTGGGCACGATCCGCTACATGCCGCCGGAGGCCTTTGAGGGAAAGTACGACGCCCGGGGCGATATATACTCGCTGGGCCTGACGCTCTACGAGCTGCTGGCGCTGCGCCCGGCCTTCGATCAGAAGGACCGGGGCAGTCTCATCCGCCAGGTGACGCACGAGGAGCCGCCGCGGCTGTCGAAGGTGCGCGTCGAGATCCCCCGCGACCTCGAGACGATCGTGCACAAGGCGATCGACCGCGACCCCGCGCATCGCTACGCCTCGGCCGACTTGCTGGCGGCAGACCTGGAACGATTCCTCGAGGACGAGCCGATCCAGGTCCGGCGGCCATCCTCGATCGAGAGACTCAATCGCTGGCGGCGGCGAAATCGCGGAGTGGCGGTGGCGCTCGCGGTCACGGCCCTGGCACTGATCTGGGGAACCGTAGCCTCAGCCGTGATGGCGGTCCGGGCGAATCGCTATGCCGAGCGGGCCGAGCGCCTCCGCGGAGGAGGCCACCCGGGCGGCGGCCGAGGCGCGAAAGAGCGCCGCAGCCGAGGCACTGGCCGCGCACCGCGCCGAGCCGAGTCCGCCCGACAGGCGGCAGCGCGCGGGCTGGCCCTGATCGACCAGAAGGACTCGGCCCGCGGAATGCTCTGGCTGGTGCGTGCCATGGAACTGGATCCCGAAAACGCCTCGGGCATCCACCACGCTGCCCGGGTCAACCTCCTCCAGACCGCCCGGGAACAGCTTTCGGTGCCGGGGCTGGTACTCCGGCCCGCGGGGCTCGCGCCCGTCGAACCCCGGAAAGCCTCGGCTGAATGGGTGCAAAGGATCGCGTTCAGCCCGGATGGGAAAAGCCTGGCGACCGCGCACGCATCGGGCCTGGTGCGGTTGTGGAACGTCGCCGACGGCAGCGAGCGAATCCCCCCGCTGAAGCACAAGAGAGAATCGCTCCTGCCCTTATCCCTGAGCTTCAGTCCCGACGGCAAAGAGCTCTCGGTGGCTGTTCCGACCCGACCGTCACAAATCTGGACCTGGGATTTGATTTCCGGAAAGCCTCTCGGCGCGCCGGCCGAATTTCAAGGCCAGTTCGTAGCGTTCCGCCCCGATGGTCGAGCGATTGCGCTGCGAGTCGGCCTGAGTGCCGTGCGCGTCATCGACCGCGTCACCGGAAAGCCTCTTGGGCCCGTGCTCGTCGACCCGAAACACCAGAGCGGTGGTTTCGACGTCGCTTTCAGTCCCGATGGCCGAACCCTTGCCCTGGGCGAATCGAACGATTCCACGGACGGGAGCCGGGCAGCCGTCGCGTGGGACGTCGAAACCGGCAAACAACGATTCGCGACCGGTGAGCACTATGGCTTTCACATCTACGCGATCACATGGAGCCCCGATGGGAAAACCGTGGCCACGGGCGGCCACGACCGAATCCTCCGGTTTTGGGACGGTAGCACCGGGTCGCAGAAGGGCCTGTCGGGCAACATGTCTTCGCAGGTCGTCATCCTCAAATACAGCCCCGATGGCACGACGATCGCGGTTGTGGCGTCGGCGCGAACAAATGACCAGCACCACTCCGCGTCGATCCGGTTGCTCGACAACCGAACCGGAGCGCCGGTGGGGCCCGAGTGGGCGTTTGAGACCGGTGTGTGGGATCTGGCATTCAGTCCCGATGGCCAAACTGTCGCGATCGGTCTGAGCGATGGCAGCACGCAGATCCGGGCATTGCCCCACGCCAACCCGTTTGGGAAACCGATCGATATTCTCGCGGGGCCGACCGCTCTTGATGCGACGGCCGAAGGCCGGATGGCGATTGGATCGGGCTCGGGTGAGGTTTTGGTGGCCGAGCCCGCAAGCGACCGGTTTTCCGTCTTGACTCGGGCCAGAGGACGGGGAATCTGGGGCGTGAAGTTTGGTCCCGACGGCAAGACACTGGCGATCGGCGTCGGGTTTTCATTCAGCACCAGCTCCGGGCGGCCCAATGCCGAGATCTGGATCTATGATACGGTCAGACGAGAGCGGACTTCTCCGCCCATTCAGCTCGGTGAGCCAACCGCAGCGCCGTACCGCTTTAGCAAAGACGGTACCATCCTCTATACGAAAACCGAAGACCGCAAGACGCTGCGCCTCTGGGATGTAAAGACTGGCAAGAACCTCGGACGCGACATTGCCGGCGGCCCTGACACGACCGACACGGCCGTGAGCCTGAACGATACCTTCGTGCTCCAGAGTGATCGGCAAGGACGAATCACGCGCCTGGCGATCGACGATGGCAAACCACTTGGCGAACCCAGGCTGATTCAGCCGCTCGGAATCCACCGACTCGCTGTGAATCCCGACGGCCGCACGTTCCTGACATTGTCGGCCGAGGGAACCGCGCGGCTCTGGGACATCGAATCAGCTCGGCCGCTGGGACCACCGATCGAACACGACGCACGTTTATTTGCGGCGGTCGTCAGCCCGGATGGCCGGACTCTGGCGACAGCGACCAGGGAAGGAATTGTCCGGTTCTGGGATGCCCTGTCCGGCCTGCCGCTGGGGCCACCCGCAACACTGGCCGCAGATGCCGCACAACGGCTCACGTTCCTTCCCGGCGGAGACCATCTGGCGATGGCATGAGACTCGCTGACCTTCCTCGTCCCGCCCCCGGGTGGAATTGGGGGCGACCTCGTGCGGGTGCGCCGCTGGGCCGAAGCCCGGACCGGCTGGGCGACCGATGCGGCCGGGACAGTGGCCCGGCTGCAGCCCGCGGAATGGAATCGCCGCCGGCAGGAGCTACCGGCCGGCATTGACGAGCCGGCCGACTGCTCTTCGCAAGAAGCCGCTGAGGGCGACCGGCACCTGGCGATCGCCTTGACCAGCGTCATCAGCCGGGACGATTACGCTGCGCTCTGGCACCTGGACCGCGCGCTCGCCGGCGGCTCGGACGTCTCAACGTACTGGTTGGAGAGGGCCGATGTTCACGCCCGGCTCGGGCACCCGGCGCTCGCGCTGGCAGACCTGGAACGGGTGCTGGCTCTCGACCCGAGGCGGCCGACCGAGTGGGGTATCGTCCTCAGGGTTCTTCACACATTGCCGGAAAGTGATCCCGTCAAGGAATTCGAGAACCGCGCCCTCTCTCGGTGGCTCTTGACCACGGGCAGCATCGCCGACCTCGACAGCGCGCGCATCCCGGAATTTGCTGTCCGATGCGCCGCGATGGCTCGGTGGGACCTGGCAGGCGCCCTGTTGCGGAACGACTCCTCTCCTGACGAAGGTCGTTTTGTGGACTACAGCGCGACGTCCGCAAATTACGCCATCACCTTGCTGCGAAAGGGCGACGAAGCCGGGTATCGGGCGTTCGAGGGCCCGCGATTCGCTCGCGTTGTGGAGGGGAGGCTCAACGTGTATACGCTCGACTTTTTGTGGGAGTGCCTCCTGGCACCGGACGCCGTGGGCGACCGCGACGCGTTGGTTCGGCTCGGCGAGAGGTTCATGATGGAGGTTCATGACGAGCTGTCCAGGGCTCTGTTCATGCGCGCGGTGGGGGCAGCGTCTATCGTGCCGGCCGGTTCGACGAGTGCATTGCCCGCATCGACGAAAGCATCCGGCTGCGTCGCGGGCAAAGCCAAGCCCGCGACTGGGCATTCCTCGCGATGGCACACGAGCGCATGGGCAATCACGCGGAGGCCATGAAATGGCTCGAGCGGCTACCGACCTTCAAGGCTGCCAACACTCCGATCAAATTCTGGGAAGAGCAACGCATGAAAATCCACAGCGCCGAGGCCGAAGCCGTGGTTCTCTTTGACCCGATCTTCCCGGCCGACCCCTTCGCACGCTGACGAGATCGCCAAGGTCATGAAACCCTCGCTGGCAACTGTCGCGCGCCTCTGGACTTACGCCCGCACCTGGCTCTATAACTGAGCTCAAAGACCAGGCCGATTCCGGGAAATCCTGAGAATACTTCCATGCAATTGAGGGGTTTGGCGCCGGTTTGGCGCATTAGATGAAGCGAGCGAACGGACGAGCCAGCAACAGTCGTCGCTGTCCGACCCCAGGGGAAACAGCCGGCCGCTGGAGGCAGGGATTTTCCGTTATTCAACACAAGTGAGCGGCAGAACAATGATTCACATTCAATTGATTGATGGGCGCAGTCGCGCGCGGGGAACATTTGCGTCTCGGAAACGGCGGGAGTTGCGGATGCAGCCGGCATTGCTGCCGCTCGAGGACCGCAAGCTGCTGTCCACAATCGTCGTGAACAACCCCACCGACACGCCCGTGACAGGCCAGATCGACGTGCGTCAGGCGATCGTCCAGGCGAATACGAACGGTGGGACCGAGACGATCACCTTTGACAAGACAGTGTTCAAGACACCGCAGACGATCAACCTGACGGGTGGCCAGCTCGAGCTCTCCGATACGACCGGGACAGAAGCGATTGTGAGCCCGCCGGCGGGTGTGACAGTCAACGGCGGCGGGAACAGCCGGGTGTTCCAGGTCGACACGGGTGTCACGGCGTCGATCTCGGGAATGACGATCACTGGGGGTGGCAATGTACTCTCCGGCGGTGGTGTGGCCAACTCCGGCTCCTTGACGGTGGATGACTGCCACTTCGTCGCGAATCAAGCTTCCGAATTCGGAGGAGGGCTCTTGAACTCTGGGCATATCGACTTGCTCGATAGCAGTTTCACGGGAAACTCGGCCGCGACCACCGGCGGCGGCATGTCGAACTCCTTCGGCGCGAGCGGCTCGATCTCCGGCTCTAGCTTTTCGGGCAACCGCGCCAAGAACGGTGGCGGCATTGACGTTCTTGGCAGCGCACTCACGATCGCCAACACCACAATCACCGGCAACACCGCCGTCAATGGCGGCGGCCTGGACGCCGAATACGCCACAACCACGCTCACCAAATGCACCATCAGCGGCAACTCAGGAACCGCCACCGACGTGGCAGGCGCGGCGCGGAATTCGAATTCGGCACGACCAACTTGACAAACTGCACCGTCAAGAACAACTCCGCCCCGAACGGCGGAGGCGGCGGTCTGGGACTCTTCGGTAACGTGACCACGATGACCCTTTGCACCGTAAGCGGCAACTCCGCCGCCTACGGCAGCGACGGCAGCGGCGGCGGCGTGTTCACCAGCGGCTACACCACTTCTCATACCGGCACACCGTATGCCGGCGCGACCACGCTGACTGGCTGCACCGTCAGCGGCAACTCCGCCGAGGGCGGCGGGGGCGGCCTGTCCAACTATAATATTGAAGGCGACGGCAGCACACTTTCGCTGACTGGCTGCATCGTTAGCGGCAACTCCGCCGCGGGCGGCGGTGGCATTTCCAACCAGGCCACGCTGAACGTCATTTCCAGTATTCTCAACAGCAACAAGGCCGTGGTGGGTAGCGGCCCAGGCGCTGGAATCGGTGGAGGCATCCTGAGCAGCGGCGGGAATGTCGCGATCAGCGGCAGCACTCTGTCAGCTAACACGGCAATTGGCAGCGCAGGGGTCGGTGGCGCCGGTGGCGCCGGCATGGGCGGCGGTGTCGCTCTCGAGGATGACGCGACGGCGACCATCACCGACACCATCATCCTGCGCAACCTGGCGCAGGGTGGTGCCATCGGCTCGGGGGTGAGCGCCGGCGACGGCATGGGCGGCGGCATTGCCGTTGGCGTCGGCGGTGCGTCGGACGCGTCGTCCCTCACCATCACCGACAGCTTGCTGACCGGCAATGTGGCTCAGGGCGGCCGCGGCGGCTCGGGCGCCAGCGCCGGCAACGGCTCTGGCGGCGGTGTTTTCGTCGGAGCGGCCGGCTCGGCGAGCTTTGACGAGACGAATCTGTTCGCGAACTCGGTTGCCGGCGCGGGTTTCGGCGGCACTGGTATCGGCGGCGGCCTCTACGTCACCACCGGCGGCGTGGTGACCCTCAAGAAAACGAGCTTTGCGCTCAACACCGCCTCCACCAGCAACAACGACATCTACGGCGTGGTGACTCACCTCTGAGAAAATCGGTGTTGTATCGGCCGTTGATTTCATGGCGGGTCGAGATTTTTCCGGCGAGCGATCTCCGTAACGATTATGATGTGGCGCGGAATCAGCCACGAGCGCTCCTGGCGCGACAATCCGTGACGTGATTGAGGGGTTCCGAAGGGATTCGTCGCATTAAGGTTAGACCCTTCGGGATCGGAGCGATGCCATGAACAATCCGGCGCAGGTCGAATCGATCTTCTTTGCTGCGCTAGAGAAGAAGTCGGGGGCGGAACGGGCGGAGTATCTGGACCAGGCCTGCGGCGATGACGCCGCGCTGCGGGAACGAGTGGAGCAGCTGCTCGAATCCCATCCGCACGCGAAAGATTTCCTGTCCCGACCCGCCGTCGATCGCGACAACGTCGGCCTGGACATCGCGGCTGAGCTCATGACGAATCTCGCTCCGACCTTTCGCCCGGGCGACGGCCCGCGCGAGTCCCGGGCAGCGATCGACGGAAGCGCGACGCTCGACGACGAGCGGGGTGACAATGCGGAAAGCATCATGGGCTTGCTCGAGCCAACGGATAAGCCCGGTTCCCTCGGCGGGGTGGCGCATTACGAGGTGCTCGAGGTTCTGGGAAGCGGCGGCTTCGGGACCGTGGTCAAGGCGTTCGACGAGAAGCTGCACCGGCTCGTGGCCATCAAGCTCATGTCACCGCTCCTGGCCGCGACTTCGGCGCCGCGCAAGCGGTTCGTGCGCGAAGCGCGCTGCGCCGCGGCCGTCCGGCACGAGAACGTCATCGCCATCTACGCCGTCGAGGACGGGCCCATTCCTTACCTGGTGATGGATTATATCGCCGGGCGAACCTTGCAACAGAAGATCGACGCAACCGGCCCGCTGGAACTGGAGGACGTGCTTCGCATCGGCGGGCAAACAGCCGCCGGTCTGGCTGCCGCGCATGCGATGGGACTCATTCACCGCGACATCAAACCGGGAAATATCTTGCTGGAAAACAGCGTGGAACACGTCAAGATCACCGACTTCGGCCTGGCCCGCGCGGCCGATGACGCCAGCATCACGCAGTCGGGATTCCTCGCCGGCACGCCCATGTACATGGCCCCCGAGCAGGCCCTGGGCGAGACGATCGACTGGCGGGCCGACCTGTTCAGCCTGGGGAGCGTGCTCTACACGATGTGCAGCGGCCGGCCGCCATTTCGCGCCGCCAACACGATCGCCGTTCTCAAGCGGGTCGTGGAAGACACTCCCCGGCCGATACAGGAAATCATCCCGGAGGTGCCGGATTGGCTCTGCGAGCTGATCGCGGGGCTGCACGTCAAGAACCCGGCCGAGCGGATCGTAACGGCGGAAGACGTGGCCGATCTGCTGGCGCGACGGCTGGCGGAGCTCCAGGGGCCGGGGAAAACTCCCGTGGTCGCGCATGTCCCGAGGCCGGTGGATGTGAAGCCGCCGCCCTCAGAGACCGCGGAACCCGGAGGGCTGTTTCGATGGCTGAGATTTTTTAATCGTCGCTCGGTGCTCGCCGGGGCCGTACTCGCGACGCTCTTCGGATCTCTGGGCCTCTCGGAAGCAACGGGCGTCACCGACGTGCAGGGAACGGTCATTAGCCTGTTCTCCGCGGAGGGGACGCTGGTCATCGTCGTCGACGACCCAGCGGTCAGCGTCAAGATCGACGGCTCGGATATCGTCATCACGGGGGCGGGGGTCAAGGAGATCCGCTTACGGACCGGAAGCTACACGGTCAAGGCTCGCAAGAACGGCAAAATCGTGTACCAGGAACTGGTCAACCTCTCACCGCTTGAGGGAATGCCGCTGATCCATTTTGAAACCTATTCGACCCTGGTGGACGACCTGTCGCCGCTCGCGGGAATGAAGCTGAGGCATCTCAAATGCGCCAACGCCGGCAGGGTATCTGACCTCTCACCACTTGAGGGAATGCCGCTGGAAACTTTGGACCTGGACGGAACGAAGGCCGAAGACCTGACGCCTCTGGCGGGCATGAAGCTCGATAAATTGCACCTGAGCAACACGAAGGTCAAAGATCTGACCGTCCTGAAGGACATGGGGATCGAGGAATTAGATATCTCGATGACGGCGATTTCCAATCTCTCGCAATTGAAGGGAATGAAACTCACGATTCTGAATGTGGCGCAAACGCCGGTGTCCGACCTGTCGCCGCTCGCGGGCATGAAGTTGACGTGGATTTCATGTTCCAGCACGAAGGTGTCGGATCTGTCTCCTCTGAATGGGATGCCGCTCACTCACCTGTACTGTGTTTACTCCAAGGTGACCGACGCGAACCTGGCTCGCTTCAAGGACTGTAAGGACCTGAGCGTGCTTTTGCTGAATGGCGACCAGGGACCGACGCGGGGCTGACCCACCTCCAGCAATACAAGAACCTGAAGCTACTTCAACTGGTCAACACCAAGGTGTCGGGCCTCTTGGCGTTCAAAGACATGTCGCTCGAAGAGATTCGCGTCAAGCCCAGGAACATTTCCAAGCAGGGGCTGGACATTCTCCGCAACATGAAAAGCCTTAAAATCATCGGCAGCGACGTTCACCACGAATTCGCCTGGCCGGCGGCGGAGTTCTGGGCTCGGTACGAGAAGGGGGAGTTCAAGAAGTAACGACCCGAGCGCTGCCGCGCATCCCTTTCGTCCAAAAACGATTGCATCAGGCGGCTGTCCGGGATAGGCTTTTGGCGAAGAAAATGGTCGCTCGCGCGTGGCGGCGCTGGGCCGCGATCGTTCCGGCGCCGATGGAACCGTTCGAGGGTGGGTCCACCGGGGAATTCGCCGTTCGGTTTGCATGCCCGGTTTGCGGCGCAGCTTCGCCACAAGGCCGGCGCTCGCCGGACAGAAGATCCGATGCAGTGGCTGCAAGGCGGGTGTGAGGGTTCCGGCGGCCAATTCGTTCCCTGTCGAGCACGCGTCGCGCGTCGTGCTCAATGGACTTTCCGGCAGCAGCCGCGCCATCGCTCCGACAACCGGGTCTTCCAGCGGCGTGAGGCCGCCGGCGGGGCATCGCATGTCGGACTCGCGCGCGTGGGACTTTCCGCTTGACGGCGATTCCGGCAGTAGCCGCTCCGAGGGTCCGACGACAGAGCGCAGGAGTGGGGTGGGGCCGCCGGCGGGTGATTCCATCGCGAACGCGCGGCGCGCTCCGCTCGAAGGTGATTCCGGATTCAGCCATTCGATTGCTCCGGCGCCCGGCGCCGCGTTGCGGGACGGTGGGGCACAGACGGAACGCGACGCGTTGCTGTCGAACGATCAGCTCGAGGCAATCGGGGGCCTGACTCGCCGTGAGCAGGCCGCCGTGGTGCTGACCTCGCGCGGCGAGATGATGGAGCAAGTCCAGCAGGAGACCGCCAGGCAAGAGGCCGCGGAGATAACGAAAAACGCGGAGAAGGCGAAGAAGGCGAAAAGAAAGCAACGGAAGAAAACGAGCTTCTTTGATTTGCAAGAGACCCTGACCATGCTCGGGGGAGTGGGCGTTGTGGTCGCGGTGCTGGGATTCCTGGCCTGGCGTTTTCCGGTACCAAGTCGCGGTCGACGAGGCCGTGCGCGGCAAGCTGGCCCCGCCACTGCCGCCATTGATAGACACAACGGTCAAACACAAGCCCCAGTCCGATATGATCTTGCCGTTGGCGACGGCTTTGTCTCAACGTCGATCGGTCGCGCGTACGAGTTGGCCACCAGCGCGGTGCCCGGCGACCGCAGGCGCTCTCGGCGATCGAGTCCTTCACCTTGCCTCCGATCCGCTCGTTCTGCTATGAATAGAGTGATTTCGAAATTGCTTCTGCCACGGAGCTTTGCCTAGAGTCAACAAGGCAACACCATCTCGTCGAGGGGCGCTGCGACGGCACGCATGGGCGTTCCTGCCAGGCTCGCTGGGGTGGATTATCACTGTGCAACGGCGCCCGTTCATCGTTTCAGGAGACTTTGAACGTGACCGCCGTTTCGCAAAAGCCTGTTACTTCCAGCGACTACCACGTCGCCGACATTTCGCTTGCCCCCTGGGGCCGCCGCGAGATTGCCATTGCCGAGACCGAGATGCCGGGCCTCATGGCCATCCGCGAGGAGTATGCCTCGCGCCAGCCCCTCAAAGGCGCACGCATCACCGGCTCGCTCCATATGACCATCCAGACAGCCGTCCTGATCGAGACTCTCAAGGCGCTCGGTGCCGAGGTCCGCTGGGCCTCGTGCAACATCTTCTCAACCCAGGATCATGCCGCTGCCGCAATCGCGGCCGCCGGTATTCCCGTTTTTGCCTACAAGGGTGAGTCCCTCGAGGAGTACTGGGAATACACTCACAGGATTTTCGAGTGGGCCGATGGCGGCCACTCGAACATGATCCTCGACGACGGCGGAGATGCGACCTTGCTCCTTCACCTGGGCGCCCGTGCCGAGGCGGATATCCACGTCCTCGACAAGCCCACCAGCGAGGAGGAGCGTGTCCTTTATGCGGCGATCAAGAAGCGTATCGCCTCGAAGCCCGGCTGGTACGTCGAGAGACTCGCCGCGGTCAAGGGTGTCACCGAGGAGACCACCACTGGCGTCCACCGTCTCTATCAGATGCACAAGCGCGGCGACCTGAAATTCCCCGCCATCAACGTCAACGACTCCGTCACCAAATCCAAGTTCGACAACCTGTACGGCTGCCGCGAGTCGCTGGTTGACGGGATCAAGCGCGCCACCGACGTGATGGTCGCCGGCAAGATCGCCGTTGTCTGCGGCTATGGTGATGTGGGTAAAGGCTCGGCCCAGGCCCTGCGCGCCTTGTCGGCCCAGGTGTGGATTACCGAGATCGACCCGATCTGCGCGTTGCAGGCGGCCATGGAAGGCTACCGCGTCGTCACCATGGACTACGCTTGCGACAAGGCCGACATTTTCGTGACGGCCACAGGCAACTACAAGGTCATTACACATGCTCACATGGCCAAGATGAAGAATCAGGCCATCGTCTGCAACATCGGTCACTTCGATAACGAGATTGACGTGGCGTCGCTGGAAGACTACCCCTGGGAGGAGATCAAGCCGCAGGTGGATCACGTCATCTTCCCCGACCGGAAGCGGATCATCCTGCTTGCGAAGGGGCGGCTGGTTAACCTGGGCTGTGGCACCGGCCACCCTTCGTACGTGATGAGCTCTTCGTTCGCCAACCAGGTTCTGGCCCAGATCGAGTTGTGGCAGCACAACGCCAAGTACGCCATCGGCGTCTACGTCCTGCCCAAGAAGCTGGACGAGCACGTGGCCCGGTTGCAGCTCAAGAAGCTGAACGTCGAGCTAACCGAATTGACGCCCGAACAGGCCGCGTACATCCACGTCGCGAAGGAAGGCCCGTTCAAGTCTGACCATTACCGCTACTGATCGGATTTTCCTGGCAGCAGGGAGGGCAACTCCCTGCTGCCTCCTATCATCAGTACGGCGGCAGGCTCGGGTCGACGTCTTTGATCCAGGCCAGGATCCCGCCGGTCAAGTTCTTGAGGTGGGTGAATCCGGCGGCTTGCATGATCCCAATCGCCTTGGCGCTGCGCATCCCGCTTTTGCAATGGACGACGTACGGGGCGCCCGTGTCGAGCTCGGAAAGACGGGCGGGTAGTTCGGGCAGCGGGATCACTTTCGACCCCGCAATCCGGCAGATGGCGATCTCTTCCGGGTTGCGCACGTCCAGAATCACCGTCTTGACGCCCTGTTCCAGAAGAGCCTTGAGCTCGGTCGGCGTGATTTCGCCGCTGCCGTTTGTTGCTGCCGGGACCGCGTGCGCCGATGGAGGATGAATTCCGCAAAACTCCTGGTAATCGATGAGCTCGCGGATCGTCGCATCTGGACCGCAGATTGGACAGCGCGGGTTCTTGCGCACCTTCAACTCGCGGAAGGACATGTCGAGGGCATCATAGAGCAGCAACCGGCCGACCAGCGGCCTGCCGGCGCAAGATCAGCTTGACCGTCTCGGTTGCCTGCACCACGCCGATCAAGCCCGGCAAGATGCCGAGCACTCCCCCCTCTGCACAATTCGGCACGAGGTCAGGCGGCGGGGGCTCGGGATAGAGACAGCGATAGCAGGGGCCTTGGGGTGGGAAGAACACCGTCGCCTGGCCGTCGAACCGGAAGATCGAGCCATAGACATTCGGCTTCCCCAAGAGCACGCAGGCGTCGTTCACCAGGTAGCGAGTCGGAAAGTTGTCGGTGCCGTCGACGATGACGTCGTAATCGGCAAAGAGTTGAAGGGCGTTTGAGCTGTCGATCGTCTGCTCGTGGGTAATGATCTTCAGGTCGGGGTTGAGCGCCTGAAGCTTCTCCTCGGCACTCTGGATCTTGGACCGGCCGACGTCACTGGTGAAGTGGATGATCTGGCGCTGGAGGTTCGAGAGGTCGACGACGTCGAAATCAGCCAGCCCGAGCGTGCCGACTCCGGCCGCCGCGAGATAAAGGGAGAGCGGCGACCCCAAGCCCCCGGTCCCGATGCAGAGCACCTTGGCGGCTTTGAGCCGCTTCTGCCCCTCCATCGCGACCTCGGGCATGATCAGGTGCCGGGCATAACGCTGTACCTGGGCAGGATTCAAGGAAACGGACGAGACGCGATCACCCAGTAAGTCCGGTATAATCATGGTTGCATCCTCGACGTTCAGCAGGCGGTTACATTCCTCATTGTATACAGAAAGAGGCGGCAAATCGCCGGATCGTTCGGCTCGCCGGCGGACACCGGAAAAATTGCCGATTGACGTGGACGATCAGATTATCGAGACGTGGGCCATCCATAACCGGATCAATCTCTACATGCTGGATGCGATCCCGGAAGACGCGCTCGGCTCTTGCCTTCCGACCAAGAGCCGGAGCGTTTACGATTTGTTCGCGCACATCCACAACGTACGGCTGATGTGGCTCAAATCGGCCGCTCCGGCGTTGCTCGAGGGTCTGAACAAATTGGAAACGAAAACGGTTGGAGAAAAACGCGTGCTGCGCAAAGAGCTCGAAGCGTCGGGCCGCGCAATCGAGGCGCTGTTGCGCCAGGCGATAGCTGCCGGAGGCAAGGTCAAAGGGTTCAAGCCGCATGCGGTTGCATTCTTGGGATACTTGATCTCGCACGAATCGCATCATCGGGGGCAGGCCGGCTGGGCGCTCAAAGCTGCTGGGCGACCGCTCGATCAAAAAACCGCCTTCGGGCTCTGGGAATGGGGCGTGCGGTGAGAAATACTCCATCTCTGGTTCGTCGGCATCGTGCCGCGGGCCAAATGGGGCGAACAGAAGAAGGAAAAGGCCACCGATATCGGAATGCTGGAGCTGAACCAGGCGAGGCGTGAGCTGATTTTCGAAGGCGGTTGCGAGCGGTACACGATTCCCGCCGAGTCGATCGTCAACTGATCAACCCGCTATGCCGGCCACTTTCCGATTGGGCAGTCTTCGTGCGCCATCTTGATTTTCACGTGGGTGAAGCAGCCGCAGATCTTGCAGCGCATGCCGGTGTGGTGCTCGCATGATGCGCATGTTTGACTGCGCTTGGCCTGAATATCGTTCGGCGTGGTTTTCATGCCGGATCCGACGAAGGTGGCCATCGCCTTGGTTGCCGACATCGCCATGCGCAGGAGGCCCGGACCGCTGTTGGGCTTGGCGGCGCCGGGGCCCTGGGCTGCCGGAGCGGAACTCTGTCCGCCCATCACGCTGGCGACAATGGCGCCGCCCAGATACGAGTGCGGCGAGGCGCTGACTCCGGCCGGCGCGGCGGCGGGGGCGTCTTCGTACAATCCCATCCTGTATTTTTGCAAGTGTGAGCCATACCACGCGGCCTGCGGCCGGCCCGTTGCCTTGAAGAGGGCGATCGATTCCTCAGCCTTGGCGATCGCCAGGTCGCGCTGGCCGAGCTCGGCGTACTGAATGCCCTGGTACCAGAGCAGGTTCGCCGCCTGCATTCGATCACCGACCAAGTTCGCCAGTCGCAGTGCCTGGTCGAAGCAGCTCAAGGCGGTGGCGAACTCGCGGAGATGCCAGTGCGCCAGGCCCAGGCGCTCCATTGCGGTTTTTTCGCCGAGGTGGTCGCGTTTGGCGCGGGCGTACGCCAGCCCGTGCTCGAACATCTGCCGGGCCCGCGCGGCCTGACCGGTGCCCAGCATCGCCAGGCCGAGATTGCCGATGACGTCGGTTTCGCGCTCGCGGTCGGCGAGCTCGCGAGTGATCGCCAGCGCCGATTCGAGCGCAGCGACGGCGCCGGCATGGTCGGCTTCGCTCAACTTCGTCACACCCAGGTCGGTGAGGGCCGTGGCCTCGGCGGCGCGATTGCCGGCCTTGCGGGCCGCGGCCAGCAGAAGCTCGGCCTGTTCTCGCGGGCTGCCCGCCAGCGGCTCGGCTTGAGGAGCGGCGGGGCGCTCGAGGCTCGTTGTCGTGCGGGTTTCGATTCCGGAGACGAGGTAAAGCTCTTTGCAGAGCCGGCGGCAGAGCTTCGCCTGGGGCCAGGCGGCTTGAACGAGCGACTCGTCGATCGGGGTCTCGCCTACCGGCGACCAGACCAGCAGCAAGTCGGACTTACGCTCACCGCACTGTTCCGAAGACGAGCCGTCGGGAAGCGAGAAATCGCGGTTCTTGCTTGACTTGCGCAGCCCGTCCCAGAGGCGGCTCAGCCCTGTTTTGAGCCGTTGGCGGGCGCGCACCGACGTGGCGGCCGTGGCGAAGAAGCCCTGCTCCGAGACGATCTCGCCGCGGATGACGTTGCCCACGCGCTGCCAGTACTGATAGGCGGCGTCGCGGTCGTCCGGGATCCAGAGGACCAGTCGATTGCCGTCCGAGATCGGTTCGGCGAGAATTCCGGATTCGAATGTAAAAGTCCGCCAGTCGGGTAGGTTCATTCGGGTCGATTCGGTAAAGAGCCGCCCTTAGATCCCAGGGCGTTGCCCTGGGCTTGTATGTTGTGCCCTTTCAGGGCAGGACGGAAAAAAGCACAACATCAAAACTGGCACGTGAAGTTGGTGTCAAGCGTTGTGCACCGTCCCGGTCGCGCGTTCGTAGCGGCGGATCAACAGGCTGGCATTGTGACCGCCGAAACCGAAGCTGTTGGACATCACGGTGTCGACGCGGGATTCCCGCGCGACGTTGGGGATATAGTCGAGGTCGCAGCCTTCGCCGGGGTGGTCGAGATTGATGGTCGGGGGAAGCACTCCGTTGTGGATTGCCAGGGCGGAGATGATCAGCTCGACGCCACCCGAGGCGCCGAGCAGGTGGCCGAGCTGGCTCTTGGTGCTGGAGATCTGGAGCTTCGACGCTTGATTGCCAAAGACCTGCTTCATGGCGCGGGTTTCGGCCAGGTCGCCCAGGGGGGTGCTGGTTCCGTGCGCGTTGATGTAGTCGACGGACTCGGGACCCAGCCGCGCGTCTTTCAAGCAGGCGTTCATGGCCCGCATCGCGCCGCGGCCTTCCTCATCGGGTGCCGTGATGTGCGACCCGTCGGCCGACATGCCGTAGCCGACCAACTCGGCGTAGATCTTCGCTCCGCGGCGGCGGGCCACCTCTTCGGCCTCGAGGACCAGGATGCCCGCGCCTTCGGCCAGGATGAACCCATCGCGATCGCGGTCGAAAGGCCGGCTGGCGCGGGTCGGGTCGTCGTTGCGCGTCGAGAGCGCCCGCATCGAGGCGAAGCCGCCGAGGCCCATATGCGTGATCGCCGCTTCGCTGCCGCCGGTGACCATGACGTCGGCATGATCGGCTTGGATGAGCCGGAACGCGTCGCCGATTGCATTGGCCGCCGAGGCACAGGCCGTGGCCACTGCCGAGCACGGGCCCTGGAGCCCCCATTTGATCGACACCTGGCCGCTGGCGGCATTGACCATGAGCTTGGGAATCACGAACGGGCTGATCCGCGACGGCCCCTTCTGCATCATGATCGTGTGCTGGCTCTCAAACTCATTGAGCCCGCCGATGCCAGAGCCAATCAAGACGCCGCAGTTTTCGGCGGGAAGCGACGAAAAATCGATTCCGGAGTCTTTCACCGCGGAGATTGCCGCCGCCAGGGCGAACTGGGCGAAGCGATCGAGATGCCGCGCCTCCTTGACGCCGAACCGGGCCGCCGGGTCCCAATCGTGCACCTGGCCGCCGAAATGCACGCGAAATTCGGCGGTGTCGAAGAGCGTGAGGGTTCCGACGCCGCTCTGACCGGCGCAGAGGGCCTCCCAGAACCGCCCGAGATCCTCACCAAGCGACGTGACCACTCCCATGCCGGTAATCACGACACGGCGTGCATGTGCCATAGCGTCACTGATAGTTAGAACACCGTCGCCTGGAATGAATAATCGCGCCGCCGCGCAATCTCCGCCGCGATACCTGCGGAGACCGCGCCTCTCTCATCTATTTGGCGTGCGCATGCTGTTCGATGTACTCGATCGCCTGGCCGACTGTCTGGATTTTCTCGGCCTCCTCGTCGGGAATGGTGATGTCGAACTCTTCTTCGAATTCCATCACCAGCTCCACCGTATCGAGGGAGTCGGCACCCAGGTCGTTGACGAAGGAGGTCTCCTTGGTGACCTGGTCCTTGGAGACACCCATCTGTTCGCTCACGATTTCGATCACACGCTCTTCCACGGACACGGGCGAACCTCCTCGTCTCGACTACTGGCATTCCCGCAAACACAAAATCTTACGTTCTCGGCACGCCGGCCGTGAAAATCAGGCGAGCCAATCCGGCGTGAGGCGATGGCGCTACAGGCCGTGAGACCGAAAAATAGAACCCGAGGAACGGGCACCGAAGGTCAAAAAATCCGCCGAACGAGCTTCCCTCTGCCGGCGAACCCCACGACCCCCCGGAACCCCTATCCCTGAGAACACGACTCAACTTAGCATCATCCTACCTAAATGTCCATTGGACATCGTATTCCATCCTGGACGCAATTCTTCCCCCCAATCGCGCCGAAAACAAGGCCCAATTTTTGATGCGGAGCGTCTACCGTAGGCCCGCAAAGGACGGAACCGAATCGCCGGCATCGCCGTGCATCTTATTGTAGTCACCGCAGTTTTCCCATTTATCCTGAGCTTCCACCAGTACGTTCGATTGCACTGACGGTGCATGTTCGGGGATCCCGCCTCCGGACCCTCGTGACGGCGCGGGAGATTTGCTAATCTTTTGGGTACAACTTTCTGAAGCGCTGCCGGTTCCAGGCAGGGGCGCCGCATGTTCGACTCTGATGTCTTCGCGTCGAAAAACCCGCAATGTGGTCGAGTCTCGCCGTGCAGCGCGGTGGCTTTGTTCAAGGGGGGAGCGCTGGCGATCGCGTGTTGCCTGGGGTGGTCTGCGGCCACTTTCGGCGTCGAGGCGCAGCAAGGCGGTCGTCCCGGCGAGGCTCAAAAGGTTGCAGGCAGCCGCGACGGCGCGGCCGAACGAAAACTGGCTGATGATCTCGAGAAGCGCTCGGCTCCTTTGCCGAACACTACGAGTGTGCGCAACTCGATCGCGAGTTGGGGGCGGCTTTTCGCGGTTATGGCCTGGATCTCGACAAGGTTGATACCAAGACCGCCGCAGCGAGGCTGGCCGGTCACCCGGAGACGCCCGAAATCGCCGCGGCGATCGACGCCTGGAGCCGCTTGCGCCGCAAGAACTTGAAAGTCGAGTCGTGGCGCCGGCTGGCCGAAGTGGCGCGGGCTGCCGACACCGACTCCTGGCGGAATGCCTTGCGCGATCAGAACGAGCGGCCGGCCAAGGAGGCACTGCCGGCCCTCAAGGCACGGGCGGCCGATGTCCAGGCGATTGAAAAGCAGCCCGCCGGCAGCTTGCTGATTCTGGCCCGAATGCTCAATGAGGCCGACGACCGGGCAGCAGCAGCCGCGGTCTTGCAGGTTGCCAGGCGACGGTTCCCACGGGATTTCTGGGTCTGCATGCTGCAAGGAAATCTGAACCTCCAGGGAGCGCCCAAACCTGATCCGGCCGAAGCTGCCCGCGCCTTCGCTGCCGCCGTGGCGCTTGAGCCCCGCAGTGTGGCGGCGCACACGTATCTGGCGATCGCCCTGCACAATGAAGGGAAGCTCGCCGACTCGACGCGGGAGATTGGCGAGGCGCGAGCACTCAAGCCCATTTCCGGAGATACTCAGCTCTGTCTGGGCTACGCACTCGAACAAATCGGGAAGATCGATGAAGCCATAGTTGCGTATCGCGAGGCGATCCGGCTGGCACCCGGTGATGTCCAGGGGCACGCGTACCTGGGCAGCCTTTTATCGCGCCGGGGCAAGTACGATGAGGCGATCACGGCTCTGCGCGAGGCGGTCCGGCTCCAGCCTGAGGACGCGGAGAATCATTTCACGCTGGCGTTCGATCTGCAGTCGCAAGGAAAACTCGACGAGGCGATCGCCGCCTTACGAGAGGCGATCCGGCTCAAACGCGACTATGCCGAGGCCCACTACAATCTCGCCTCGGCCCTGTTGCAGCAGGGCAAGAAGCAAGAGGCCGACGCGGAGATAGCCGAGGCAAGACGGCTCAGGCCCGATGACCCGGAGAACCCGGTGATGATCGCCTACGAACTGGAAACGGCAGGCAAGCTTGACGAAGCGATTGCCAAGTATCGCGAGGCGATCCGGCGCAATCCGGGCAACGCTCCCGCTCACAAGTACCTGGGCGGGGTCTTGTCGCGGCAGGGAAAGCAGGACGAGGCCGTCCTGGCGCTTCGCGAGGCGGTCCGGCTGGCGCCCGAAGATGGGTACTCCCACGTGAGCCTGGGCTATGCGCTTCAGCTTCAAGGCAAGCTGGACGAGGCGATCTCGAGCTATCGGGAGGCGATCCGGCTGAATCCCGGCGAAGTGCAGGGGCATTCGTATCTGGGCGGAATTCTGTCGCGACAGGGTAAGCACGACGAGGCTGCTCTGGAGCTCGCGCGAGGCAACGCGCCTGGCGCCTGATGAGGCATTCGCCTGGCTCTCGCTGGGCCATGCACTCGAAATGTCCGACAAGCTGGACGAAGCGATCTCCGCCTATCGCGAGGCGATCAAGCACGATCAGGGCGATGCTCAGGCTCGTTTGTACGTGGGGCGTTTGCTCTCTCGCCAGAAGAAGAACGACGAGGCGGCCGCCGAGCTTCGCGAGGCGATCAAGCTCGCGCCGCTTGACGTCGAAGCCCACGTCGGCCTTGGTTACGTGCTCGCACAGATGGGCAAGCTCGACGAGTCCGTCACCGCGTATCGTGAGGCCATCCGGCTCAATCCCGGGTATGCCACCGCGCACTCGTACCTGGGGAGCGTGCTGTCGCAGCAGGGAAAACACGATGAGGCGGTCGCGGCCCAGCGTGAAGCGATCAAGCTCGCGCCCGATGAGCCACAATGGCGTCTGGGCCTGGGCTACGCCCTGGAACTCGCTGGCAGGCAGGACGAAGCGATCGCCGCCTATCGCGAGGCGGTGCGGCTCAATCCGGGCGATTTCAGGACCCACGTCTATCTCGGAGACGCTCTCATAGGCCAGGAGAAGCTTGACGAGGGCATCGCCGAGATTCGAGAGGCAATACGGCTGAAACCGGACGACCCCTCGGGCCACTTCAGCCTGGGCTATGCTTTGCAAGCCCAGGATAAGCTCGATGAGGCGATCGCGGCCTACCGCAAGACGATTCGCCTCAAGCCCGATTACGCGGAGGCGCACTACAACCTGGGCACTGCGCCGTTTGCCAACGGGAATGAAGATGAGGCGGAAGCGGAATTCGAGGAGGCCAGGCGTCTCGATCCCGAGATTGACGAAGAGCCTTGAAACGTGGGCGTGGCCTTCGATGCGTGGACACTCGTGGCCGAATCGGAATCTTGCTAGAGTGTATTGATCGATATTCTCGATTCCGGGCCGCTCGGCCACATGGGGACATCCTATGTTCCACACTGATGTGCGCGCTGCGAAAGAAATGCGGCGCTGGCCGAAGCTTTCGGCGGCGCTGGCAGCAGTCGCGGGTGTTGCCCTGGCGTGTGCGTGTTGCCTTGAGCGACGAGGGGTCGCTTCTGGCGCTACTCTGCAGCAGCCAGGCTCAGTGCCCGGCGTGCTGCAAAAAGATGGCAAACCGAGCGATGGCCAGGCCGAACGGAAGCTGCTTGCGGATCTTGCCGTGGCGATCGGTTCGTATGCCAATCACTATGATGATTCGCAATTTGATCGAGAGATGGCGGTGGCTTTTCGGAGTTATGGGCTGGATCTTGACGCGGTTGATGCCAAGACGGCTGGAGCGCGACTGGCCGGGCATGCAGAGACACCGGAGATCGCTGCGGCGATCGACATGTGGTCGCGCGTGCGGCGCAGGGGCTTGAAGGTCGCTTCCTGGCGCCGGTTAGATGAGATCGCGCGGGCCGGCGATCCCGACCCGTGGCGCAATGCGCTACGCGACCAGGCGGGCAAGTTAGTCGCCGATGGACTGCCGGTGCTCAAAGCGCGGGCCGGGGATGTTCAGGCGCTCGAACAACAGCCCGCCATGAGCTTGCTGCTCGTGGCTCGGATGCTCAACGAGGCCAACGACCGGCCGGCAGCCGCCGCCGTCTTGAAGGTCGCCAGTCGACGGTTTCCACGCGATTACTGGATCTGCATGATGCACGGAACCGTGAACCTCCAGGGCGCACCCAAACCTGATCCAGCCGAGGCATCCCGCTGGTTCGCCCTGGCCGTCGCGATTGAGCCCCGCAGCGTGGCGGCGCACACGAATCTGGCGATCGCGCTGCACCGCGAGGGCAAGCTCGACGACGCGACCAAAGAGCTGGACGAGGCAAGACGGCTCAAGCCGGGCACGGCACGTACTCAATTGACTTTGGGTTACGCCCTGGAAGAAACCGGGAAGATCGATGAAGCGATTGCCGCGTACCGCGAGGCGATTCGCATCAAGCCGGGCGATGTCGAGGGTCATGCGTACCTCGGCAACGTCTTATCACGCCGAAAGAACTACGACGAGGCCATCACGGCTCTTCGCGAGGCGATCCGGATCGCGCCGGACGCGGAGCTTTATTTCAGGCTGGGCTTTGATCTGCAAGGGCAGGGAAAACTGGACGAGGCAATCGCGGCTTACGGAGAGGCGATCAAACTCAAGCACGACGACTTCGATGCCCACTACAACCTGGGCACGGCCTTGTTCCAGCAGGGCAAGAAGGAAGAGGCGGAAGCAGAATTTGCCGTGGCGAGACGGCTCAATCCGGATGATCCGACCGCGCAGTTGATGGCGGGCTACGACCTGCAAACAGCGGGCAAGCTCGACCTAGCGATCGCCAAGTATCGCGAGGTGGTCGGACGCGATCCCGCCAACTCCCAAGCGCACGGCTACCTCGGCAGCGCGCTTTCGCTACAGGGGAAACACGCGGAGGCCGTGGCGGCGCAGCGCGAGGCAGTGCGCCTCGAGCCGGATGACGCATTCCGCAGGCTGGCCCTCGGGCACGCACTCGAGATGTCGGGCAAGCTTGACGAAGCCATCGCCTGCTATCGCGAGGCGACAAGGCTCGATCCCCGCGCCGCGCAGAATTTTTTGTACCTGGGGCGAGCCCTCTCCGCGCAGAACAAGAATGACGAAGCAGTCGTGGCTCTGGGCGAGGCGATCAAGCTCGCCCCCGATGACGCCGGGGCAAGGGCCGCCCTTGGCTATGCGCTCGGAGAGAGCGGCAAGCCGGCTCTAGCGGCCGCGGCCTATCGCGAGGCAATACGCCTTGCGCCTGATGACGCGAAGTCTTATCATGGGCTTGGTTACGCGCTCTCGGAAACCGGCAAGCTGGACGAAGCAGTCGCCGCGTACCGTGAAGCAATCCGGCTCAAACCTGACGAAGCACATTACCATGGCAGCCTGGGCTACGCTCTCCAGCGCCAAGAAAAGCTCGAGGAAGCGATCGCTGCTTACTGGGAAGCAATTCGGCTCAAGCCGGACGATGCCACCCACCATTTCAATCTGGGCTGCACCCTCTCGAGTCAAGGGAAGTTCGATGATGCGATCACGGCTTTCCGAGAGGCGATCCGGCTCAAGCCCGACGACGATTCGTTCCGTCAAAGCCTTGGCTACGCGCTCTTGGAAACCGGCAAACTGGATGAAGCGGTTGGCGCCTACCGCGAGGCCATCCGGCTCAAACCCGATGAGGCCGCGTACCATAATCTCCTGGGCCATGCTCTGCAACGTCAAGAGAAGCTCGACGACGCAGTCGCCGCCTACCGCGAGGCCATCCGGCTCAAGCCCAACGAAGCGTCGTACCACAGCAGCGTGGGCCACGTACTGAGACGTCAGGAAAAACTCGATGACGCAATCGCCGCCTACCGCGAGGCCGTCCGGCTCAAGCCGGATGAGGCCGCCTACCATAGCAGCCTGGGGTTCACCCTGCAGATTCAGGGAAAGCTCGATGAGGCAATCGTCGCTTTCCGAGAAGCGATCCGGCTCAAGCCCGATGAGGCCGCCTACCATAGCAGCTTGGGGTTCACCCTGCAGCTTCAGGAAAAGCTCGACGAGGCAATCGCCGCTTTCCGAGAAGCGATCCGGCTCAAGCCCGAAGATCCCGACTATCATTTCAGCTTGGGGTATGCTTTGCAGCTTCAGGAGAAGCTCGACGATGCGATCGCCGCTTTCCGTGAGGCGATTCGGCTTGAGCCCAAGCACGCGGCCGCCCATCTCGCGCTCGGCACGGCCTTGGTACAGAACGGCAATGAGGATGAAGGGCAGGCGGAAATCGCGGAAGCGAAGCGTCTGGATCCTGACATCGACGCAGAGCCTTGATTGGCCTGTCATGGTTTGGCGAAAATCGATCGAGAATCGCCTCCGCTGAGGAGGGCATCGCATGTTCCACCCTGATGTATTCGCGATCAGAAATGCGCGGTGTCGTCGAGCGGCGTTCGGCAGCGCGTTGACGTTGTTGGTCATCGGCGGCGGGGTGGCTCTGGCGAGTGATGCCGGGCAGTCGGCGCCCGCATTCGGCGCGCAACGCGAGCAGTCCGGCGCCCGATCCGGCGGGCTTCAGAAAGCCGGCAAAGCGAGCGACGGCGAGGCCGAACGGAAGCTGCTGGGCAATCTGGCGACGGCGTTCGGAGCGTATGCCGATCACTATGATTCTGCGCGACTCGACCGAGAGCTGGCGGCGGCCTTTCGCAGTTATGGCCTCGATCTCGACGTGGTTGATCGAAAGACTGCCGCAGCGCGGTTGGCGGGTCACCCGGAGACGCCTGAAATCGCCGCGGCGATCGACATGTGGTCCCGCAGGCGCCGGAAGGCCTTGAAAGGCTCCTCCTGGCGCCGGCTGGCCGATGTGGCGTGCGCCGCGGACGGCGATCCCTGGCGCAACTCGGTGCGCGAGCAGGCCGACAAGCCACCCTCGGATGGGCTGCCGGTGCTCAAGGCGCGAGCGGCGGATGCTCAGGCGCTCGAAAAGCAGCCCGCCCTCAGCTTGCTGCTTTTGGCTCGGATGCTCGACGAGGCCGGAGACCGAGAGGGAGCCGGCGTGGTCGTGCAAGCTGCCAGACGACGGTTCCCTCGGGATTTCTGGATCTGCATGATGCACGGTTCATTGAACCTCCAGGGAGCGCCAAGACCTGATCCGGCCGAAGCCGCCCGCTTCTTCGCCGCGGCCGCGGCGATTGAGCCCCGCAGTGTAGGGGCGCACGCGAATCTGGCGATCGCCCTGCACCGCCAGGGGAAGACCGCCGATGCGACGCGCGCGCGCTCGATGAGGCGATCCGAATCAAGCCCAAGAGCGCCGAGAGCGAGCTTGCTCTCGGCTATGCATTCGAAGAGACCGGCAAGCCTTTCGATCGAGGCGATTGCCGCGTATCGCGAGGCGCTGCCGCTCAAACCCGACGATGCCCAGGCTCACGACTTCCTGGGCGGGGTCTTGTCGCAGCAGGGGAAACACGACGAAGCCCTGGTGGCTCTTCGCGAAGCGGTCAGGCTCGCGACTGGCGCCGCAGATGCCCAAGTCACGCTCGGCTACGAGCTCTTAGAAACCGGCAAACTGGACGAAGCCATCGCGATGTTTCGGGAGGCGATCCGGCTCAATCCCGGCGGAGGCCAGGCTCACGGCTACCTGGGTTCGGCGCTCTTGCAACAGGGGAAACATGCCGAGGCCATCGCGGCGAAGCGCGAGGCGGCCCGCCTGGAGCCCGATGATGCATACCATCGGCTTGCCCTCGGGCATGCACTGGAGATGTCCGGCAAGCTCGACGAAGCAGTTTCCTGCTATCGCGAGGCGGCCAGGCTCGGTCCGCGCGACGGGCAGAATTTCTTGTACCTCGGGCGTGCCCTCGCCAGGCAAGACAAGCAGGACGAGGCAGTCACCGCGCTTCGCGAAGCAATCAGGCTTGCACCCGATAACGCTGAGGCCAAGGTCGCCCTTGGCTATGCACTTGGACAAGCCGGCAAGCCGGCGGAGGCTGTCATTGCCTATCGCGAGGCGATCCGCCTTGCGCCTGGTGACGCAGACGCTCATTGCGGGCTTGGTTACGTTCTGACGGAAACCGGCAAGCTGGACGAGGCGGCCGCCGCTTACCGTGAAGCGATCCGGCTCAAGCCCGACGAACCCACCTACCATAACTCCATGGGCTTCGCCCTCCAGCGCCACGAGAAGGTTGATGACGCGATCGCCGCCTACCGAGAGGCTATCCGGCTCAAGCCCGGCTATGTTCTGCGCATACTAATCTCGGTTGCGCGCTGCTGCTCCAGGAAAAGTTCGACGAGGCCGTCGCCGCTTTCCGTGAAGCGATCCGACTCGAGCCCGACAAGGCCGGGCACCATTACAACGTCGGGATCGCGCTTCATCGTCAGGAGAAAGTCGAGGATGCGATCGCCGCCTACCGAGAGGCGATTCGGCTCGCGCCCGACTTCGCCGACGCGCATTACAACCTCGGGACGGCGCTTCTGAAAAATGGCAACGAGGATGAAGCCGAGGCCGAATTCGCGGAAGCGAAGCGATTGAAGCCAGACATTGACGAGGAGCCTTGATTGGGCCTGATCTGGGGCCGATGGCTGATACACGGGTTCACTAAGCGCTGGGTCAGGAACGATTTCGACGGACATTGAGCGCGCCGCGGGGCGGGAGGCCGTTCCCACGGAGGCGGAGCGTGGGAACCAGGAGGGAAACACTCTTTCGCGGAGCGAAAGGCGACTCTCAAAGAAGCCGGCCCACGCGGAAGCGTGAGTACGAAGAGGGAAATGCCCTTTCGCCGAGCGAAAGGCGACTGTGCGGAGGCCGGTCATACGCAGAGCGTCGCAACGGGGGCTTTGTCGCCCTGACGGGCGTGATCAAAATCGGAAGGTGGAACCCGGTTTTGGCCAGAGACTCTACCGGTGAGTGAAACCCTGCGGGTTTCACTGATCGTAGGCCGGGCCCTCCATCTTTACGCATTTTTTCCAATATACGAAACCCCTTCGATCCTCAAACTATTTTTCATAATTCCCCAGTCACTCAGTCTACCCATATTGCAAATTTGGGTGCTGGGTAACCGGATCACTCTGAGGAAGGGGTGTTTAATGAGACGTTCACTGTTGCTGTTTACGGGTCTTGCGCTGCTGTGCTTGAGCGGCTGTCACTTCCACTGGTGGCACCATAAGCACCACCAGGACTATGCATCCACGAATTATGATGCGTGCGGGTGCGATGGTGCATACGCGGGATCGATTGAACCCGCTCCCATCCCGCTATCGCACGTGATCTCCAACTCAACCGGCGCGGTTTCCCCGATGTCGAGCCTGGCGAGCCCTGCTCCGGCGGGAACGAAGGTCTCGACGCCCACTAACAAATGAGCTGGCGACCGCCGCGGCGTAGACGTTAGCGACAGCGAATGTGGATCAATCTCGGGGTGCAGATCTAACGCGCCCCGGGAGAGGCGCGGATTGAGCGCGAGCGAGCCCGTTAGATGGCTGCTCGCGATTCCGGGAGGGCGGTTCGCGCGGGCGTGGAGCACTGACAAAGCCAGCGCCAACCAGCCGGTAACTTCGGCGGACGGCACACGGAGTGTGCCTGCTACACCCGACCAACCGCGGACCCGGTGTCACCCACTGCAGTCGAATTCCGTCAACTGGTTTGGGGGGATTTCAGAGGACGCCGCACCGGGCCGGCACGGGATTTGCTTCGAAGATTCTCGGCTGCCGACACTGGGGTTTTATCCGTGTGGCCGGTCAACGTGGAAAAATCGCCGATTCAAGCTAGCTTATGCGATTAATCTTTGGGAGAATCGCAGTTGCAGCAAGACCGGCGGCGGTGAACCCGATCCGGATCCAGATCGGAGGGCCCGATCATGGGATGGGCTGAAGACCGGGTAACGGATTACCAGTGCGGGCATCGAGCCACCTGGCTCGAGAGGCGCGTGCTCGATCATGCGAACCCTGTGCACTTTGTGCTGGCTCTCGCGGCGGGCGCGGGGTTGGGAGTGGGGCTCTGGAGGCACGACTGGCTCGCGATAGGTTGTGCCGCGCTTCTGGCGATGGCCGGGCATGTTTACTGCTGGACGCGTAAGCCGGCAATCAGCGATCGCGATTCGGAGGTGCCCGATAAGGGCGCCGGGAGCCAGCGGCGGTCGAGTCGCCGGGCTGCCGATTCCACGACCTATCGAGCCGGCTCGCTGGTCCGCGCGTTGAGCTGGTATGGCAGCCACGGGCGCGCCCGACGCGCCGCGCTGGGCGGCGATCAGCGCGAGCGTGAGGCTTCCTGATCTCACGCGGTCAGAACAGGTTGCGGACGTGAGTCGTCTTGCGGCGCGTGATCTTCTCGCCGATCGCGTCGAGCGACGCTTTCTTCGTCTTACCCGGAACGACACCGAAGTGCTTGGCGACCTCCTTCAGGTCGGTGGCGTTCAGGTTGTCGAGCTTTTGCACCTCGGCGGTGATGAATTCGTAGGTCACGTCGTCGGACGTGCATCGGTCATAGAGTGACGCGACCAGCGTGTTCGCGTCTTCGAGCGTGATCGCCGGCGCTTTTGGTTTCGCCGCTCGAGGGCGCGGGCCGGCTTGGCTTGAACTGGGAGCACGCCCGTGCGCGCGTACTCTTCGGCGCGAACCAGGAAGCCGGCGAAATCCTTGATTGGATGCTCCGCGAATGGATTCAGCCCGTCGCATGCGCGCTCGAGATCGTCGAGGATTTCTTTCTTAGCTCCGGACGCTGCCAACGGGGTCGCGAGTGCTCTGAGAAAGCTCTGGAGATCGGCTACGCGCATAGTGTGGCAGTTCCTTGTTGATCTGGTCCGCGAGGTCGAGATAGGCCGCACCTAGCTTGGGATCGAGAGCGGGTAAAGGATATGCGATCGGGTCGTGCATGCGCACGGCCGGAAAGAACCGGATCGGCTCGCCCCATTGTTCCTGACAGAGCGGGGCGAGTGCGGCGAGCTCCGCTTGCTGATTCTTGACCGGCAGGTCTCGAAGGTACTTCGCTTTGTTTCCGACCACGCCCAGCACCGAGAGCTCGGGAAAGGCTGCCTTGCGCAGGTGTTTCAACCAGCGCAAGAGGCGAGGAACCGCGGCGGCGGAGACGGCGTTGGGAAGCACGGGGATCAGCACGTAGTCGCTCGCCCCGAGAGCATTGACGCACCCGGTGGTGAGCCGCGGGGGACAGTCGAGCAAGATGAAGTCGAATCGGTCCGCGACCTCCGGGCGATGAAGAATTGCCCGGAGCCGATAGCGGACGTCATCGTCGGTCATCTTCGCGTGCCAGGAATGGCCCAGGGCCGTTTCGACATTGCCGAGCTCTTCATCGGCGGCCACGACGAAGATCTCGGAGTCAGGAACGGCGGTTGCACGCTCGATCGCCTGGCGAAAACTTCCGAAGCCTTCGGTTGCGTCCTTGAGCGCAGTATGAACCAAGCGTCGCGAGACGACCAGCTCGTCCATCTTGTCGGGTGAAAGCAGAAGCTGGGAAAGCGAGCTTTGATGATCGAGATCGACCACGAGCACGCGCCAGCCGTGGTTGCTCATGGCGACGGCCAGGTTTGCCGCGATCGTCGTCTTGCCCACGCCGCCCTTCAAGTTCACGAGCGATAGAATCGTCGTGCGGCGCTGATTCAGAGGCCGAAAGGGGGGAGCGCCATTCCCGGGAGCTGCTTCCCAGATTCGTCCATCGGAGAGCGCGATCGCCTTCAGCCTGTTTTTCAACTCGGCGATGACTCGCTTCGCGAGCTGATGGCGGCCAAATAGAAGTTGGTGATCGTGGCGTTTTGTGAGGAGTTTGGCCTTGAGCCGTTCACATTCGGCGGAGAGGACCACGGTGACGCTTTTTTGCGCCTGAACGCCTCCGGTCAGCTCGAAAAGGCGAGCCTTGAGCGCATCGGCGTGTTTCTGGTAATGGTCCAGGCCGCTGCGGTTTTGCTTATTTTCGGCGGTCAGCTCGGCTACCTGCTTTTCCAGGGCGCGGATTTCGCGGTCCCCTGCCCCGCTGCTCAAGTTTCGAAGCCGAAACTTCCACAGGAAGAGAAACGTGATCGCGAGCGCGGCCAAGAACCCGAAGACAAATGCCGGCAATTGATTGGAGCGATGAAATCGTTCGATCAATTCATAAAGGCCGGTGAAATCCATGCGCGGGCATCTCGGGGAAGCAGGGAACGCATCGTGGTCCCTCCTTCGTAACAGACGGGCGGGCTGATATCAACGAGGAAAGAGGATTGCGCAAACTCTCGTCACGCCGTCATTCCGCCGTCGACCGCGATGACCTGGCCGGTCAAGTAGCTGGCTCCGGGGCTTGCCAGGTAGCGGACCAGGTCTGCGATATCTTCGGGCGTTCCCAGCCGGCGCAGGGGCACTCGCTCCTTGACCTCGGTCTTGATCTTCTCGGGCAAGACGTTGGTCATGTCGGTGGTGATGAAGCCGGGCGCGACCACGTTCACTGTGATGTTTCGCGACGCCAGCTCGCGCGCGATCGTCTTGCTGAAACCGATGACGCCCGCCTTGCTGGCGGAGTAATTCGCCTGGCCGGGGTTACCCATCAAGCCCGAGACGCTGCTGATGTTGATGATTCGCCCGTAACGACCGCGCATCATGCAGGCACCGACTGCGCGGCAGAAGAGGAACGTTCCCTTGAGGTTCGTATCGACCACGTCATCCCAGGCCGAGTCTTCCATGCGAAGGACCAAGCCGTCGCGCGTGATCCCGGCGTTATTGACCAGGATGTGGATCTTGCCGAATTGTGACTCGATCTCCTCGACGGCGCGCTGGACTTCTTCTGATTTGGAGACATCGACGGCGTATCCCTGGGCCGTGCCGCCGGAAGAGCGAATGGCGCTCAGCGTCTGTTCCAAGCCCTCGAGTGTGCGGGCGACTGCGGCGATCGAGGCCCCGCAGGCTGCCAGGCCGACGGCGATTGAACGTCCGATGCCGCGGGAGGCGCCGGTTACGAGCGCGATTTGCCCCGTCAAGTCGACCCGGCAGCCCGCGGGAGCTGCGGCGTTTTGGCCTTCGGCCATGATCGTGGATCCTCGTGAGAAGAGAGCTTATTCGGTCGGTCCGTCTCAAGCATCTTAAGCAATAGGCCGGGAATAACTTCCTGGGAGGCCGACGTTCCTTAGTAGTAGGCACACGCCGTATGCGGTAACTGGTGAACGGCACACGGCGTGTGCCTACTACGAAGACTCGACCGCGATGTCAAACCGGGAAGCTATTCCCGGCCTGTTCCTACGCTTCGCCGCCGACACGGTTATAAACGGCGCTGATTCTAGGGGGCAAGTCCAAAAGCTTGGCGTGAGCGGGAGGAGGGGACACACCCTCGCCGAGCGAAGGGCGACTTTGGGGGACGGCGTTTCTTGCGGGGGCAAGTTCAAAGGCTTGGCGTGGGAGTGAGTAGGGGACGCACTTTCGCGGAGCGAAAGGCGACTATGGAAAGGCGGCTGTCCCGCATTCAGCAGGCACTTTTTTAACGCGCCGGCACGCTCGTGCAAGGGAGCTTGCGGTCGATGCGCTTCAAGAGGCCGGTGAGTACGCGGCCGGGGCCTATCTCGTAGAACGTGTCGAAGCCGTCGGCGATCATCCTTCGCATCGACGTCTCCCACCGCACCCCTTCGAGCACCTGAGAGACCAGCGTGGCACGGATGTCGTCCGGCTCGTTATGCGGGGTTGCGTCCACGTTCGAGTAGACGGGAATTCGCGGCGGTGAGATCGGTGTGCTGGCCAGGAACTGGGCAAGCTGCTGGTCGGCGGGCTTCATAAGGGGCGAGTGGAAGGCGCCGGAGACCGCCAGCTTGATCACCTTCATCGCGCCCAGCTCCTGCGCGATCGATTCGACGTGTTCCAGCGCGGCGGAATCGCCCGAGACCACGATGTTGCCGGGCCCGAGCAAGTTTGCCTTCCAGAGCTGGCCGAATGGCTCGATGCGTCCACAGAGCTCGTCAACCTTGTTTTCTTCGAGGCCCAGGACGCTCATCATGCCGCTGGGGGTTGCCGCGGCGGCGGCCTGCATGGCTTCGCCGCGCAGGCGGACCAGCTTGAGACCGGCCTCGAATTCGATCGAGCCGGCGAAGACCAGTGCCGTGTATTCGCCGAGGGAGAGCCCTGCGGCGCCTTCGCACGCGGCCACGACTTCGGGGTTGGTTGCTTTCAGACTTTCGAGCGCTGCCAGGCTGGCGACAAAGAGAGCGGGCTGGCTGACGTCGGTCGCATTCAGCGCTTCGGCCGGACCGTCGAAGCAGAGGGCGGCCAGATCGATGCCAAGGATCTCGCGTGCCCGGTCAAAGAGCGCGCGGGCCGACGGCAGCTCGGCGTGGAGCTCGCGTGCCATGCCGACGGACTGAGCACCCTGGCCGGGAAACAAGAAGGCGAACCTGGGCATGGGTGCGTGTCCCTTCTCTTCTCTGGCTATCGCGTCGCCTTATGACCCCGGCCTTTGACCGGGGCATGGGCCGGCGGTGCTTCTACTACGGCGGAGTCGTCGACGCTGGCGCTGCCGGGCGGGGCCGCACCGGCGAGTTGTTCGACGATCATGGTGGCGAGGCGGTCTTCGGCCAATGTGCCGGCGATGCGCAGGGCGTTCTTGATGGCCCGCGTGCCGGAGCTGCCGTGGCAGATGATGCAGGCGCCTCGAATGCCCAGGAGCGGGCCGCCGCCGAATTCTTCGTATTCGAACCGCGACTTGAGGCGCCGCAGGCTATTGGCCATCTTGGGGCCGGCGTCGCCGGGTAGATCGGGCATTAATCGCGCCAGTTCTTCCTTGAGAGTCGAGAACAAGAACTCGACGGCTCCCTCACCGGCTTTGAGCAGTACGTTGCCGACGAATCCGTCGCAGATCACCACGCGGACGCGTCCTTCATAGATATCGCGGCCCTCGATGTTGCCGGCGAACCGGGCGGACCATGCGCTTTGCTGAAACAAATCGCGGGTGGCGCGGGTGAGCTCGGTGCCTTTTGCGTCCTCGGAGCCGACGTTCATGAGGCCGATGCGCGGGCAGGTGACGCCCAGGATGGTTTCGGCGTAGATCGCGCCCATGATCCCGTATTGGTAGAGGTCTTCGGGTTTCGGGCTCATATTGGCGCCGACGTCGATGATGACGATCGGGCCCTGATGCGACGGGAAAATTGCGGCGATGCCCGGGCGGCGCACGCCGGGGAGGAACATCTTGTTGTTGAGCAGGGCCGAGGCGACCATCGCGCCGGTGTTGCCGGCTGAGACCACGGCGTTCACTTCACCGGCGGCCATGAGTCCCCAGCAGCGAGAGATCGAATTGTCGCGTTTTTTTCGCAGGGCCTCGACGGGCTTTTCTTCCATGCCAATTACGTGGGCGCAGTGAACGATGGGCAGGCGTTCGCGTGGGATGGGGTGTGGGGCGCGAGCCAGCTCGTGTTCGACCCGTTCGTGGTCGCCGACCAAGACGACGGTCAGCTCGGGGTGATCGATGACGGCTTCACAGGCACCGCTGACGATCGGGCCGGGAGCCAAGTCGCCGCCCATCGCGTCCAAGGCTACACGCATCGTTTCGGTTCACTTCACTCGCAAGGTGTTGATCCCGCCGGCTGGCCGTTTGGCCGGCCTAGCGGTTGGGCTCGCACGACAATAAACAGGTGCCGGGCCGCTGGTGGAAACCCAGGTGGGAGGCCCCGTTCCCGCTGCACCGGTCCGTACGCGGATTACTCGTTCAGAGCGGGTAGGTTCATAGTAGGAGAGGGTGTGGGAGGGTGTCAAGGAGCAGAACTGATTGGACGTTGGCTAGAGCCGATGATGGTGTCGAGGCGGCGGCGCCAGTGCGCGGGCGAGGCTTTAATCTCTTCCAGGAATCGGCGGGCCATACCCGATGGCAGTCTGCGCCCCTGCTCCCAAGATCGGACGGTTTTGACGTCGACCCCCAGGAACTGGCCAAAAATGGGCTGGCTAACGCCCATCAATGCGCGGATTCCCTTGATATCGTCAGGACCAAACGTCATGGGGGTGAAGTCTAGCTTCACCCGTCTAACGGTGTAGCGCTGCTCGATCGACTTGCCGTCCTTGATGGCGTCGTGAAAACGCTCGAGGGCCGCTACGATCTTTGCGCCCTTCGGTGTAAGGGATGGTCTCCGTTTCATCGGCTTCTCCTCGCGGCCAGCGCCTTTCTGATTTTGCGGACGATCGTCGCAATGGCAGTTCGATCGTCCGCGGATAGGTCTGCCTTCTCTTTCTTCCCCCAAACGGTGGCCAGGAGTATGAACCCGAACTCCCGGAACAGCACATACCCAACACGATAAGCCCCGCTTTTGCCTCGTGCCTGTCTTGTTGGGGCAAAGCGGATCTTCCGTAATCCTTCGGCGCCTGGGACGACCGGATGGCGCTCGGGCGACGCGAGGATGGCGCTCTGAAGTTCCTGAAGGTCGTCATCGCCGAGCCCGAGATCCGACCATTCCGAGTCAAAGAGGTCCAGATGGAGGAATGTGGGCCATTCGGACGCGTCCCAAGTTACCCTCGTAGAGCCTCGGGAAGAATGCCCATTTCGCGTTGCCAACCGTCGCGCCTCCTAGCCGAGCTAGATGATCACTGAGAAGAGTTATAGTACCACTGTGTAGAACAGAACACAAGCGCCGGACAGGGACGTCGCGAGATGGGGATCGTCGGTGCCCCGGTGCTAAGCGACGATGAGATCGTCGCCAACCGCTCTGGTGGGATCTCATTTGATTGCCTGTGTTCTTGTGAAAGGGCACGGCGTGTGAGCTCGCCTGCCGTGGACCCGTTGATCACGTGGCTGGAATGGATGCGGCTGTGTTAAAGCGCTATGTCCCCTTTTAAAGCGCTATGTCCCCTTTTATGTCCCCTTTTCAGCGCGGGGTTTTGGGCCGTTAGGCGGCCATCATTGGCTCGATGCGGCTGAACCGTTAGAATGTCGTGAACGGAGGGACTTCATTTCATTGTGCATGCCTTCGCGCATGGAGAGACTGCTTGAAATGACGATCGAAGAGATCTACAACGAAGCGATCAAACCGCTGTCGCCGTCAGAGCGGTTCCGGTTGGCCACGCTCATCTTGAACGAGATTCCGCCGCAGAGCGTCGTAGACGTGCGCGACGTGTGGAATGAACAAGACATGAGGGACCTTGCCGCCTATTCCGCGCGGCTGTTCGCGGCGCGATACCCGGAGGAAGACGACCTTGTTGAAAGCCGGTGACGTTGTGGTCGTCGATTTCCCTGGCGTGACCGGTTTCAAGCGCAGGCCCGCAGTCGTGCTGTCTTCCGACGCGTACCATGCTGCCCGGCCTGACACGATCCTTGGCCTGATCACCAGCCAGGTCGGTCGCTGGCTCAATCGGCCCGACCGATTACGCGCTCGGTGATTGGGCCGCCGCCGGCTTGCGGCTTCCCTCGCTGTTTCGCAGCTTCCTTGTGACCGTGCAACGAACAGCCGTCTACCAGGTCGGCGGCCATCTCTCCGATCAGGACTGGTTGGCTGTCCGAGCGAAACTGGGCACCGCGCTGGCCAGTTGAATGACGCTGTGAAGGAACGGGGAGTTTGGTTGCGATCCCGGCGCGGAGAGCGGGAGCGGTGTCGAGATCGCGTCGCATGTCCTTGCTGTGCGCCCAAGGCTGCGTGCGTCGCAGTAGTTCACTTCACTCGCAAGGTGTTGATCCCGCCGGCTGGCTCGCCTGGCGGGTAGGGTCGCACGACAAAAAACAGGCGCCAGGCCGCTGGAAATCCAGGTGGGAGGCTCGTTCCCGCTGCACCGGGCCCTTCGCGGATTCATGATTCAGAGCGGGTAGGTTCATAGTAGGAGAGGGTGTGGGGGGGGTGTCAAGGAGAAGGCGCAAGGCGGCAGGCTGTCGGTGACGCTTCGGTCGAACGGCGTAGCCCGCCGGATAGCCTTCCACCGGGCTCCGCAACCTCGCCGCCAACGGGAGCCAGGAGGGCCGGCAGGCCGGCAGCCTATCAAGGATGTCCGTCGAACGAGGAATTGGTAAAGTAAAGATCGTGAGAGTGGTGACGCGAGAGGGTTGGATAGGCGAGCCGATGGGGATTACGGACTACCTTGGTGGACGGGGCGAGGCAATTGCTTTCGCTCGCCTTACCAAGATTTGCAGGACGGACGCGGACTTTCCCTACTTCTGGCCGCACTTCCTGGGGGAGAAATGCGAGACATACTGAGGTGCCGACGTGACGAACGATTCCAAAGAGCAAGTCCTTGGGGAACGGGTTAGGGCGCTGGCCACGGTCGTCCTGACGCGGCGCGGCGATTTGTCGGTCGTCGAGACGAAGAAGGACACCGGCCTCGACTTCCACGTCTACATCGACCGGGAAGACAAGCCGATGCGTCTGATGTTCGGCGTTCTCCTCAGAGGAGTGCCCTCACCGGTCACCATCGACCAGGCGGACAAGGTCCTCGGTCCGACTTTGGGACAGTTCCAGGGGATGAGGAAATTCACTTATCCGGTCTGCCTCTTCTTCTTCGCCATGCGTGAAGAGCAGGCCTTCTTCTCCTGGCTGGCCGAGCCGGTCGTAAACTGCGGCGTGCCCAAGCTGGTCCATCACGACAAGGCAAACTGCGTCGAGTTGACCAACGAACTTCTGGATCAAGTCGTTGAGGCGATCGTGTCGTGGTATGATTCGGTCGAGGCCGCGTTGATTGCGTAGGCGGTGATCTCGTTCGAATCATTCTCGTCGACGATTTCGAGCCGAAGCCGTGGGGGCTCCGCGTGCGCACGCCAGGTCGTGCTCGATTCGTTCGTCGTCGCCGACCAGTACGAGGGTCAGCTCGGAGTGATCGATGACGGCTTCACAGGCACCGCTGACGATCGGGCCGGGAGCCAAGTCGCCGCCCATCGCGTCCAAGGCTACACGCATCGTTTCGGTTCACTTCGCTCGCAAGGTGTAGGTCCCGCTGGCCGGCTGGTTGGCCTGGCGGGTGGAGTCGCAGCTTCGTACCCTGAAGGTCGAGATCCTGCGTCGTTGGCGAGCGGCCGGTTCGCGCGAAATCGAGGAGTTGGGCGGCGAGGAAGCGGTCGAGTCGTTCGTGGTGAATCCTGTTTCCGTAATGCCTAAGGCAGTCCTGGCAGGAGGAAGTGCACGTGCAGTCGATCAGAATTCGCGAGGTCTCCTCCAGAACTCGATCAAGGTCACGTCCCGCCTCCTCAGCATAGCCGGCGCCACCGGCCAGGGTGTCGAAGATATAGACGTCGAATCGCACCCGCCCGTCCTCGGTGTGGTGCCAGAAGCGATGTGCGGCGTTGAATTCCGACGGATCGATGTCGAGAGCTCGGCTCGCGCCGAGGACGAGGGCCTCCGCGAGGGTCAGCATCGCGTCCTCCAACGCGACCCGAAAGACCCGATCTGCTGTGTTTCCCTGAAAGGGCGGATCGAGCGTAATGCGGAGGAGCATCAGGTCGGAGCGGAATTGATGGCCGAGGAACACCTGCCGGAACTGCCCACCGCAAGGCGGGACTTGCTGACCGGGCGGCTCGCTGCACGAAGTAGGGACGATGTGGATGACGGTTTGGTGGGTTGCCGTCTTCGCTCAAACCGCGTTCAATTCGCACCTATCCCAGGAAGCCGTGAAGGGGAACGATGCTCTGGAATGCCGGATGCGCAACCAGTTGTCTGCGTGCTGTTGATCAGCGTAGAGTGGCCGTAGGATGAGGCCAAAGTGAGTACTGCTTTTCGTTCCGAGGATGATGAGATCAGTCTAAGCGTCGTGAGGAATGGCCCGCCGTCGTAGATTCGGGGAAGCGGCTTGGGGCACGATTTCGGGCCACCGCGATAGCTTAGTGTCGTCAAGAGATTTGGGCTTTGATGATCGGTGAAGCGATGGCGAGCGCTGTGGTGTTCGTGCAGTGGAACAGTTAATCAGGCGATTTAGCGACACCACCGCTATTTGCCGGCGACTCACTGACCTACAACTCGAAGCAGGACCGGCTGCACCAGCTCGCCGAGGGTGACCGGTTGTGGCTCGTGTCTCGTTCGCCGACCAATCAACAATATTATTTCGTAGGTGCGCTATGGATCCTTGAGAAGAAGCGCAATCCGACCGAGAGCCGCGAAGGACGACTCTTCGGTGAGTTCGCGATAATCGCAGACCGATCCCGCAGCCATGACCTCGGTTTGCGCTTTCCGGCCGAGGGGTTGCTCAGGGCGCTAGAGTTTGAAACCGGGCGGCCCGTAGAGCATGGTGCTAGCTTAGGTCAATCACTTCAAACCATGCGGCTTCTGAGCTCGACTGACGAACAGGCATTGAGCGCGGCTTTCGACCGCGTCGTGTTGTCCTCCCAGTCTCCAGATGCACCTTGTAGCCTTTGGACAAAATATGACGGTGTGTTTGCAGATTACTTCCTCAAGAACTGGAAGGAGAAGCGAGAGCCGTTGGCTTTCCTACTGTACGATCCGCCTCCTGCACTGGAGATCGGTGCCCCAGTATTCATTCATTCCAACAAAACGATACGTTTGATTGCGACGTTCCGAGAAGCTCAGTATGTCGCGGGGTATAAGCCCACCGTTGCGGAGGCCGAGCGAATCGCGGAGCGGGAGCGGATTTGGCGCGATTATCGTGAAGCCACCCTTGATCCGCCTTCGAAATCTGACTTCGATGGGTTCTGGGAGAGCCAGCACGGGGTACGAAGCTTGTTCGTGATGGACGAAATCGTCGAGTTGCCCGAACCTGTGACCTTCAAAGACTACGGCCGCGCCCTTGGATGGGGCTACCCTATGGGTGTTGGGTATAGGTATCTTTCATTTGCACAAAGCTATCTTCTGTTGCGGTCTGCAAAGTTGCCGGTTTCTCAGGCGATAAGTATCTTAAAGAATCTGACAGATTCGCGACAAACCTCGCGCTGAGCTTGCTCGGTGCACCTCACGGCCGCGTTGACCTCCGCTATTTGCAAGAACCGCGCAAATCCCCGATGGGGCTCACAGTCTGCTTGTCGTTCCCCATGCCGAAGGGCTCGTCCAGCTTGGGGCCGAATCGGATCTCGACGCCCCGATGCCGTCCTCGAGGAAAGCCAACGCGGATGCGGCGTCCCGGCGCTCGTGCTTGCCACGCTCCTCCTCAGCGGGCCGCCTGAATGTGATCCAGACGTTTTTGCGCCGGCCTCGATCGCATTGTCGATGATTTCGCGCGCGGCGCGGGCGGTGTTCTTGTAGCCGCTCTTTCTCTGCGACTCGATAGCCCTCCGGCCATCGAAGAGCGGGAATTCGTACTCCTCTGGGAGATCGGCAAGGGCCGCCGCCTGGCGCTGGATTTCGGTCAGCAGCTTGGGATCCATTGCCGCAACTTCCATGGTAGCAGAACTCATCTCGTTGGTTCCTGTCATAGTAAGGGTCTTGGCTGTTGTTCACAGCGCTTACTGACAGAGTTTTCCGAGAACCTCATACTTAGAATGTACGCGAGTTGGTCGCCGCGTGCAGGCGGCAACGATTTTTCTGAGAATACGTTGAGGAACTGGGATTCGCTCGGCAGCGCGCTGGGCCATGATCGGGACGGGGAGCAGGCCCGGATACCGGTGAGCAGTGTCCCGGATCGGTTCTCTTAACGGGGCGGTGAAACTGCGTGATTGCTGCTCAGGGCGCGCTATCCGTATTTCTCGTCGAATCGTTGCGATCGTATTTACCGCTGTAACCGCTGGGATCACGGATGGACCTGGGAATTATCCCGGGACCGAATCTGCTATTCCGGGATAGATGTTGCATATTGTAGGTGTGCCCATGGGCGACACCGGGAGCGTGACGGGAATCCAGGGCGATGCATCGGACACCCGAGGCTTTGCCCTGGCGCAGCTCAGGGCGGTGGCGCTGACGCAACCCAAGGCGTTGCCCTGACGGAACCCAAGGCGTTGCCGTTGGGCTATTTTGTTGTGGCCTTTCAGGCCGCGTACAAGAATGCGGAATGATTCGTCAATGAGAAAGCGAGCATTAATCCTTTTCGTTTCGATAAGACAATTCCCATTATCGAAAGTCAGGTCTCGAAGACACTCTTCGTTCGACGACGTGACAATAGACGACGTCCCGGAGTCGGGAGGCCGCAAATCGTGTGTGCGCCGGGAGGCGGCGCTTCCTCCCTCCCACCTAGGAGCGCAAAGTCGGGAGGCGGAGCTTGCTCCAACATGTCGGAAGCTCTGCCCGGCGTCGTCGCTCAGCTTGATTGACGTCGTTCCCTTAACGCTTAGAGGGTAGGGAACACCGTCAAATGTTCAAAACGAACTTGGGAAGGAAATCCGAAGTTCGAAATCCGAAATTCGAAGGGCGGGGAGCGCGGCGGAGGACGGGAATCAGGGCGGAAGAAGAGAATCAGGAGTACGAGCACGAGTACGAGTACGAGTACGAGCAGGACTCGAACTGACGGCGTTCGTTCGTCTCATTGGTCGGCCGGGAGGAGGGATGCTGACTCGAAACGGACGAATTCTTTTTTCTTTTGGCAACTGGATCGCGGTTTTTGCTGATCGTTCTAGTAGGCAGGGTATTCGTTGTCGGATGCCCGATTTTCATCCTCGATTCGCGAGGTCCAACCTTTGATCGTCCGGTCGCGAACAACTCGGTTCTTTAGCCTTCCTTTGCAGCAGCCCCCCTTCGCCACCTGCGATGGCACCTGCCCAACGATCAGGGCGGAGGGAGAGCATCAGGAGTACGAGTACGAATACGAGCACGAGTACGACTCGGGCGGAGATCGCCGCGGCCGCCCCTGTGCGCCAGCCCCCACCGCCGCCTTTCGGCGGCACCTCCCCCACGGGGAGGAATGTTCCGGCCGATTTACACTGGTGTACGGATGCTTGAAAAACACCTGAATCACTGCCATTTACTGCCACAATTTGTTGTGTTCTTTTGTTCATTACATGTGGACAACCTCGTTCCGCATGTCGAATCGGCATGGGAGGATCGGACCTGACGGGGGCGTTCTCCGGCGATTGCAAAACCCGTGGCAGTGAACGCCCAAAACTGCCACGGATAATCTTCGCCGCTGTTCACTATGTTGGGGCGCGGACAGTGGACCGGACTCGGGAACGCGGGTGGCTCAGCCTGCTTTGTGCAAACGTGCCTTGAACAGGAGGAAACAATTGGAACGAGAAGCGAGGTTGCTGCGGTGGAGAGTGCTTCAATGCATAAGAGATTTGAACAAAAGGGCGCGAACGAAACGAAGGGCGAGAGCGTGGCGTATGGCGGCGAATCGACGAGATCGATGATGCGGCGAAGCGCTTTTCGGAGGGGTAAAACTTCGAGGGGCGGCCCGACTGAGACCGTTCCCTTAATACTCACAGGGAAAGGAACACGGTCAAATGTTCAAAACGAACTCGCCCCGGGAAAGCAGGACGGAGTGCGGAGGACGGAGGAGGAGGACGAGCGGGAGGTCGGTCGCGTGTGGACCGGGGCAATCCTCTTCGCCGAACCGTGGGACCACGTGATGCTTGCCTTGGTCGTATTCGCCGGTTTATTCCGGGTGGTCGTTCTCATCGCTAGCGCTGCGATCGCGAGTCCATCTGCAAATTATCCTCGGGATTTACTTTTCATGTACGGGATGGACGTTGTATAATCTTGGTGTGCCGGCGGGCGGGACCGGGTGAAGGTAAGCGAGGGGCTGGCGGAGAGGGAGGTGTTCCGTGCGGGTTGTGAATTCTGAGCTGCAAGTTAGACCTGTGCGAAAAACGACGCTCGAGGCTCAAAACTCGAAGGCGAGTTTTCAGTCAAGACGCTTCGCGTACCCCGGGACTTCGCACGGAACCAAGTGGCCGGGGTCGCCCGCAGAAGCGGGGGACCTCGCGAGAGAAGGACGGAGGGCGGAGGACGGAGGACGAAGAAGGGGAGACGCGCAGGCGCGGAGTGGGCGCGGGCGGGAGACCGGTGCCCAACATTTTTTCTTGAACGGAATCGTCAGGCTGAAGCCTGACCTACGTTGAGTGGGAGAGGTGGGAATTCTTCGAAGTCGTGATCACTGACTGTCATTTACTATCATTTTTTTGGGGAAGCCCGCGAACATGTCGAGAGAAGTGACGGGGCCAGCGTATGGAGACCTGCGGTCGGCGCTCGGGGCGGGGTCCCGTCACACACGAGTAACGAAGAAATCCCTTCGCGGAGCGAAGGGCGACAATAACGCAGAAATCCCTTCGCGGAGCGAAGGGCGACAATGCGGAGACCGTCGCCCAACAAGCGATCGCGTTATCCCCTTGAAGCGGCGACTGAATTCACCGAAAATGATTGGTTCAGAAGCTCATGCCGGCGCGGACCGAACAAACACGCGGGGGTCCGGGTGAGCCGGGGGGGACCCGGGCAATGGGGGTTTGTGAACCTGGTCAGGGCGGGAACGCAGCAGCCATAAACAACACCTTCATGTGCGCGGGAGAACCTCCCCGGTTCTCCCGGACCTCTGCGCGGAGTTGACTCGAGTTCGTTTGACCTGCTGGGCGGAACCTTCTCCTTTCCTCACTTTCGTCGTGGTGCGGCACGAGGGAGCATCCTAAGTTGGCCGTACGCCGCGAGACCAAGAAAAAGGGCGCAGCCAAAGCGGCCGTCGCGACCGAGGACCAGGTGCCCTCGGACCCGCCCGTGCAAGCATTGCCTGCGGCGGCGGCAGTAACCGCGACGACGACGGCGGCGGCAAGCGCTGAGCCGCTGCCGCGAGAGCGTGCTTCGGAAACACCTCCTCGAGCGACGAAGGTCGCGGCTTCATCCTACACAGTCGTCGCGCGGCGGTACCGGCCGCAGCGGTTCGAAGACGTCGTCGGCCAAGACCATGTCGTTCAGTCGCTGCGAAACGCCATCCGGCTCAACCGGATCGCTCAAGCTTATCTTTTCTGCGGAACACGCGGGGTCGGTAAGACTTCCATCGCACGCATCTTTGCCAAGTGCCTCAACTGCGTGCAGGGACCCACGGAAAGCCCCTGCCAGACTTGCGACATCTGCCAGGCGATCGCCACCGGGCAGGATGTCGACGTCATCGAAATCGACGGGGCCAGCAACAATGGCGTCGAGCAGGTGCGTGAGCTGAGACAGAATGCCTCGCTCAGGCCCAGCCGGTCTCGATACAAGATCTATTACATCGACGAAGTTCATATGCTCTCGACCGGGGCCTTCAATGCGCTGTTGAAAACACTCGAAGAGCCGCCGGCCCACGTCAAGTTCTTCTTCGCCACCACCGAGGCCAACAAGATTCCAATCACCGTCCTCTCGCGGTGCCGGCGCTATGATTTTGCGGGCATCACACCCGATGCGATCGCCGGGACGCTGGGCGAGATCTGCACGCGCGAGGGGTTAGAATACGAGTTTGAAGCACTTCAGCTCGTCGCGCGCCGCGCGGGCGGGTCGCTGCGCAACGCGCAGTCGCTGCTCGACCGGCTGCTGGCATCGGGAAGCCCCAAGCTCACCGTCGACGTCGTCCACAGCCTGCTGGGCACCGCTTCCGATGAACGCTTGCTCATGATGCTCGAGGCCCTCGCCGGGCATGAACCTGCGGCTGCTCTGACGCTGCTGGAGCAGAGCGCCTGCGAAGGGGTTCAACCGGCTGAGCTGCTGAGCGGGTTGATTGACCTGGTTCGCGACGCCATGATCCTCGCCGTCGGGGGCGGCGATTCGCTGCTGCTGTCGATTTCACCGAGGAATCGGAGCCAGTTGAAACGCATCGTCGAACGATGGACGCGCGAGCCGATCATCGCTGCGCTCCAGATCCTCGGGGAATGCCGGAGCCGGATGCGCGGCAGCGTTCATGGCCGATTGCTGCTGGAAACGGCCCTGGTTCGTGCTGCCTTCCTCGAGGAACTCACGTCGCTGAGCTCGCTGGTCGAGCGGCTCGAGGCACTGGAGTCGGGCACGGCTCCGCGCAGAGCCGAACCGAGCGGCGTCAAGATCAAGCCAAGTGCGGCCGAGGCACAAGCACCTGCGCAAAAGCGGACGGCGCACGGAGTGTGCCTGTTACATCGGAGGCGCAAAAACACGACGGTGACGGTCGCATCCGCTCCGACAGCGGACGGTACACGGAGTGTGCCTGTTACATCGGAGGCGCAAAACACGACGGTGGCCGCATCCGCTCCAACAGCGGACGGCACACGGAGTGTGCCTGCTACTTCGGAGGCGCAAAACACGACGATGGCCGCGCCCGCCTCAAGAGCGGACGGCACGCGGAGTGTGTCTGCTACTTCGGAGCCGAGTCGGGGTTTCGTCGCGCCCGCAGAGGCCGGCGCGACATCGGACCCGCTTTCGAATGAGGTCACGCGGCAGATTGTCGCGGCGGGGACCGAGTCGCGGGCCGAGGATGCCGGGACTCGAGCGGATGCGGTCGACGGTCTTGCGGATCGAGCCGTGCCTGAGCGGGCGGTAGCCGCTCTCGATATCAGCGGAAGCGGCATTGCGACGGAGGAGCGGCCGGCGGCGAGGGAGGCGGCGGCGGCGGCCGAGGTGGGGTCACCGGGGGGTGGGCGCCAAAGGGAGGGGGGTCCGCTCGACTTGGAAGCGATCCGCAAACTCTGGCCCGACCTGGTCAAGAAGGTGGACAAGAGATTGGCGCTGACGCTCACGCAGGTGGAGCCGATCGACTTCGAGGGGACAGACGTGCTGGTCATCGCCGCCAAGCCGGGATATAATTCGACATTCGCTGATGTCGATTCTCCCGAGGCCCAATCGAAGATCGCGCAGGCCCTGCAACGTCTTGTACATCGGCCGGTGCGCGTCAAATATGTACGTCGGTTCCTCGATGAGCAGGGACAGATTGGAGCACGGCGAAATGAGGCGCAGCGGGCTGATTCCTTGTCAAAAGATCCGCTGGTTCAGCGCGTGCCTCGAGCTCTTCGAGGCCCGGCCCGTCCAGATGGATTACGACGAGGATGGCTCATCGCCCGAGAACTGAGAGGCCACGGGAAAACGGTGGCTCCGCGCAAAGATTTTCAGGGAGAGACACCCTTGCTTGAACGGTTCGGGCAAGGCCGGAGCATCGAAACTCGAACCCCCCCGGCAGGGAAAAAAGGACGCTGTGTTCAATCAACTGGGAATGCTCGCGGAATTGATCAAGAATGCCGGCAAGCTCGCGCGATTCTGTGGAATCGCTCAGCCAGATCGAAGTGGAAGGCGATGCGGGCGGCGGGGCGGTGACCGTCAAGGTCAGCGGCCGGCTCGAGGTGCTTGAGGTGCATATCGACCCCAAGCTGGTGGCCGATGGCGATGCCGAGCTTCTGGAAGACCTGGTCGTGGCGGCTGTGAACGCGGGGCTGGCCAAAGCGCGCGACGCGGCGGCCCAGTCGCTGGCCGCCGTCACAGGCGGGCTGCCCGCGGGGCTTTTTCCTGATCTCGGCGCTGCCTTCGGCAACAAGGAAAGCTGAACATGGCCGGGCCGGGGTTCTCCGCCGCCGTTGATCGCATGGTTGCCGCCTTCGGCAAGCTGCCGGGAATTGGCGTCAAAACTGCTGAGCGGCTGGCCCACCACCTGCTGCGCTGCCCGGAGGAAGAAGCTCTCGAGCTGGCGGAGGCCATCCGCGCGGCCAAGCAACGGATCCGCCACTGCCAGGTATGCTTTCACCTCACCGAAGCCGAAGAGCCGATTTGCGCCATCTGCCGCAACCCCAAACGCGACCACACGAGTGTCTGTGTTGTCGAACATTCGCGCGATTTAATGGCGCTGGAAAAAGCCGGCGCATTCCAGGGAGTTTACCACGTCCTCCTGGGCCGCCTCGCCCCACTCTCCGGGCAGGGCCCGGAACAATTGACAATTGACGCGCTCTGCACGCGTGTCGAGGAAGGGACCATCCGCGAGCTCATTCTCGCGACCAACCCAAACCTTGAAGGGGACGGCACTTCACTGCTCATCGCCAATCGGCTGAGCAACGCTCAGATTCGCATCACGCGGCTCGCGCGGGGGCTGGCATCCGGCAGCACGCTTGAATTCGCCAATCGCGACATGCTTGCCGACGCATTTGCCGGCCGCCAGCCGTTTTAGTCGAATCCGAGAAACGGCCCCTTGTCTTGCCCGCAGTTGTGGCATAATAGTTGCTGGAGAGGGGATCTCAGTCGACGCGCAACGGCGCGGCGGAGGAAGGCGCGGTGCTTTAGCGTCGAGTTCTGCGAACTGATGGAAGCAGGGATAATGCGGCTTGACACGTCTCAACAGATGCGGACCGAGATGCGCCTCCGGATGGCGCCTCGGATGATTCAGTCGATGGAGATTCTGCAGCTTCCGGTCATGGCCTTGCAGGAACGGATCGAGCAGGAGCTTGGTGAGAATCCGATCCTCGAGGACCTGAGAGATACTCCCTCGTCTGAGCCCGGCGATGACGACGTGCCTGCACCGGCGCCTGAAGAGCCGGTGTCGGATTCCGACGATTTCGACAATTTGATTTCGCTGGACGAGAACTGGAGCGAGATCTATGGCGAGGGGCCGAGGCGGAGCCGGGCATCGCTCTCTGAACAGTCGGACCGCAAGCAGGAGGCCATGCAGAATATGGCCTCGCGGCCGCGTTCATTTCACGACGACCTGACCGATCAGCTCGGCTTCTTCGACTGCGCACCGGTTGTGCGTGAGATGGCCGAGTACATCATTTACAACCTCGACGAACGGGGACTTTACCCGCACGACTTGCATGACGTGATCCGCGAATTGAATGGGCGGGCAACCCCCGAGCAAGCGGCCGAGGCGCTCAAGCTGGTGCAGCGGCTCGACCCGCCCGGAGTTGCCGCACGCGACCTGCGCGAGTGCCTTCTTTTGCAGCTCAACCCCGAGGTACCCGGCCACGATGTGCTGCAGATTCTCATCTCGCAGCACTTTGATGATCTGGAGCACAACCGTCTGCCGCTGATCGAGAAGAAAACGGGGATCCCGCTGGAGACGATCAAGGAGTCGCTCGAACACTTGCGCAGACTCAATTTGAGGCCGAGCGCCGGGTTCCAGGTCGAGGACCCACATTACGTCATTCCCGACCTGATCGTCGAAGCGAATGACCAGGGCGTTTACGAAGTGCGGCTGGCCGATCAGAACACGCCCCAGCTTGCGATTTCGCGAGATTACTTGAAGCAACTTCGGAACAAGGAAACCGATCAGGCGACGCGCGACTTTATTCAGAAGAAGATCCAGTCGGCCCGCTGGCTGATCGAGTCGATCGAGCAGCGGAGAAACACGTTGCTGCGCGTGGCCAAGTCCATTATCGAGCACCAGAAGGACGTGCTCGACCGCGGCCCGGAGTTCATCGAGCCGCTGAAGATGCAGCAGATCGCCGACCGGGTCGGCGTGCACGTCACGACGGTGAGCCGGGCGGTTGACGACAAGTGGATTCAGACCCCGCGGGGGATTTTCCCGCTCAAGCGGTTTTTTGGGGGCGGGACTAAGACCGCGGAAGGCGATGAGATCGCGTGGGATACGATCAAGCAGAAGCTTCTTGAAGTGATCGCCAAGGAAGACAAGCTGAACCCCATGTCCGACGAGGAAATCGTCGACGAGATGGCCCGCCAAGGAGTGACGGTCGCACGTCGCACGGTCACCAAGTACCGGCAGAATTTGCTGATTCCCTCCAGCCGGCAGCGGAAGCAGTTTTGACGTCGGGAATAGAAGAGGCGGACGGCACACGGCGTGTGCCTGCTACGAGGCGGCAGCGGAAGCTGTTTCGAGAACGTGTCTGCGGACGCGATGGCAAAAGCAGAGTCGTCATTCGCAAGTGTTGATGGCGTCACGAATTGCATCGAATCGCTCGGCGCACTCAAAAACGTCGTCATTCGTAACTCCTGTTGGTGCAAGGAGATGACGACGATGACGACGTTTTTGGGGGTCAGCTCGAGCGATGTGGGCGAATGAGACACAAAGCGGAGCGCAACTGATCCGGGGCAGAGGGAGCCGACGGTGTTATTGCGATGAATCGAATCGACGCCGGAGTGCTTCGTTTTCGCGGCGAAGCCGGTCGATCTCTTCGTTTGCCTTTCGAGCGAGCGCTTGTCCGGCCTGTGCGAGCTGTTTGGCTGATTCGGCTTGCTGCTCGGCGGTTTCGGCACGCCGATGGGCCGATTCCGCTTCCTGTTTGGCCGATTCGGCTTGCTGTTTGGCCGAGATTGTTTGCTCTTCCGGCGTTAGCAAGCGAGACTGCGTTTTGGGATCGTACAGACGAACTTCTTCGCCATCTTGCTCGAGGTGCAATCCGAGAACCTCACTGGGGAGCCGGCCGTCTACCGGTTCGATCGCCACGTACTGCTCTGCCACCAGTCGAAACCCCTGAAGGGGAGGTTTGAGATAGTCTTCGGTCGGGTCGAACTGGAAGTACTCCCGCACGCGCAGTATGTCGCGATAGAGCACCCGTTTCTTCACCTGGTCTTCGCGTCTCGTCGACTTTGAGGTCAGCTCGAGCACGAATTCGGGGGCTTTCCCTTCCTCCCAGATCAGGTAGTTGAGGCGTCTCTTTTTTTTGACGCCTCGGACAACGAAGACGTCGGGCGAGACGTGCTTTCGACGATTGCCTTTCTCGTAAAACACGAGCAGATTGCCGGAGACGTAGATCATAGGCTCTACAACGAACCAGTTCTGCAACGTCTGGATAACATCGACCATTTCGTCGCGGTGGAGATCGGTTTCCGCCATCGGTTTTCCGTCCGCAGTGGGGTAGTTGACCTCCCGGACTCTTGGGCGGTGTGGGGCAGTTGCCATCAATGTCCTCCTCTGCGTGCACCGAACCAAGCAGATCGATTCATGCGTCACGAGCGTTCTGGTGAGGCTCTGCCTGAGCGGGCAAACGGTTGCCAGTGTACCACGTTCAGCGGGTCAGGCAGTACGGAAGCCAGTCGAGCCCGCTGCAGCTTGGTCGAGCGTCCGACCAGGCCGCGGCAACTTTGCTCAGGCGATTCTCACGCACTTGCGGAACTTGCCCGCGGCGCAGGACCCACGGGCATGGTCGCTGGTGCCACGGCCACGGCGGGGCGGAGCTCAGCGGCATCCTTCTCGATCTCGATCACGGGCTTGCCGCCGACCAAGCGGCTCATGGCGACGTCGTAGCCTAGAAAGCGGATGTTTTCGAGCAGCGTCAACACCTCGCTCTGGCCGATCTTCTGGGCGATACTCAGGAGTCTGCGCTCGTCAGGCGACAAGTGATCGGCGGGTTGCGGAGGCTCGGTGTCCAGGCTGTCGTCCGCGAGGTAATCGAGCGTGACGTTGACCGCTTTCGCGAGCCGAAACGCGTTGTCGAGCCCGGGACGGGATTTGCCCTGCAAGATTCGCGAGATTTCGGAATCACTCACCTGCGAGAGCCGAGCGAGCTTCTGCCCGTTCAACCCGCAGCGAGCCATCAGCATCTGGAGCTTGTCTTTGAGTATCATGGCCGACCGTGCAATCTCTCCCCGATACGGGGATGAAAACTTCTCTCCAGATTACAAAAGATTCCCGCGAATGCAAGAGTGTCGAGAACGGAGCGGTTTGCACAGATGCCGGAAGTTGACCGTGGATCGATTCTTCAGAGTGCATTCGCAGGTCGACATCGCTGCATGATAACGGATCACGGCCGAGATTCAATTCGGTTTCGAAAAACCGTTGGGATCGTGACGGCGGTGCGCGGTTGGATACCGCGGGTGCGGTCGCGGGGCGATCTCGGAGGCGGGGAACATTCTCGAATGAACGGCGTGCGGGATAGGGGCAGCCGACAGCAATTTTCCAGGAATCGTCAGGACGGCCGCCGGATGACATACTGGGCGAGTGTGCGCAAGGCCGCGGTGGCCTCGGAATCGGCAAGGCAGTCGAGAGCCTCGAGTGCGAGCCTGACGTGCTGCTTGGCGATCTGCCAGGCGAGGCTCAAGGCGCCTGATTCTTCCAGGAGAGGCTTGAGCCGGCGCGGTGCGTCGGGTTTGGCGCTTTCAAGCAGGCTGCGAATCTTGGATGCGGACTCAGAATCGGCGAGGGCGAGGAGCTTGATCACGGGGAGAGTCAGCTTCTGCTGCTGGAGGTCGGTTCCCAGGCTCTTGCCGGTGGCTCGTTCTTCGCCCCAGATATCGAGCACGTCGTCGGCGATCTGGAATGCGATTCCCAGGTTGCGGCCGTAGGCGTCGAGTGCGGCGACGGTGGGCTCGGTTGCACCTGCGTAATAGGCGCCCAGACGGCAGGAGACGGCCGTCAATTCGGCGGTCTTGGCTTCGATGATTTCAAAGTAGTCGCGTTCATCGAGATCAAGGTTGCCGCGATGAGAAACCTGCTGCATCTCACCTTCGCAGACCCGGTTCGTGGCGGCGCCGATCCAGCGGCAGGCGAGAGTCGATTCGAGTGAAGCGGCGAGGTGAAAGGCGTGGGTGAATAAATAGTCGCCCAGCAGAACGGCCGTCTGGTTGCCCCACTCGGCGTTGACGGTGGCGGCATGGCGGCGAATCACGGCTACGTCGAGGACGTCGTCGTGCACGAGCGTGGCGGTGTGAATCATCTCGACCACCGCGGCGAGCAGGGCGTGGTCGTCGGAAAGCGACCCGCACGCTCGCCCCGAAAAGAGCACGAGCGCGGGCCGAAGCCGCTTGCCTTGAAAATCGGCGCAGTGGTCCACCAGCGCTTGCACAAACGGGAAGCGGCTACTGAGCTCCTTCTGAAAGATCTCCTCGGCCGAGGCGAGCTCAGCGGCGATCAACTCGTACAACGAGGAGAGACCTTGCCGGGACTTGCCGAGCTCGAGCAACGGTCGTGACGACATCCAACTCCCCCCGTTCGCCCTACGAATTAGCTGGCGACCGCCCTTGGCCGAAGCCGTGCCCGCGCTCGGATCCGACTTCAGGCGGAGCGCCCGCGCGGCGAAACGGCCCCCGGCGCCCCCCCGTCTTCTCCTCGAGCTGGATTGGACCGATGGTCATCTCGCGATCGGCCGACTTGCACATGTCGTAGACGGTGAGGGCCGCCACACTCACGGCCGTCATCGCTTCCATCTCCACTCCGGTACGGCCATGCACCTTCACAATCGCCTCGATACCGATCGCGTCGGGCTCGATTGGAAACAGCGAGAGCGCAATGCTGTCGATTCCAAGCGGATGACAAAGGGGTATCAATTCGCCGGTCCGCTTCGCCGCCATGATCCCAGCCAGCCGTGCGACTTCCAGAACGTCTCCCTTTGCCAGCCGCCGATCCCGTACGAGCGCGAGCGTCGAAGGTTGCACGCATACCCGCGCTGGCCCGGGCCGTCCGAAGCGTCACCTCCTTGTCCGTCACATCCACCATCCGGCTCCCACCGGCTTCATCGAAATGAGACAATTCAGCCATTGCCAAGCCCCACGTTTCGTTCAAATCATTCTGAAACATTCTACGAATCGCAGTTGCGACGGCTAGAGGGTAGCGCGAAATCCGCAAGCCATTCGCGGCTCATCTGCAGGCCGGATCGTGACTGCGTGGCTGCACGCTCCCTTGGTAAGCTGCAAATGGTTGGGTGTGCTAGGGCGGCCGGGTTCCAGGCGGGGGAAAGTGCCAGAGTGCCGAAAGCCAAACGCCTTGTCGTGCGCGGACGGCGATGCGTTTGCCCCCTCCATGTTCCAGTCGCTTTCGGACCTCAGGCGTCCAGTAAGCGGTTCGCCGCGACAAGACGACCCATTCCGCGCGTGTGCCTTCCTGCTCGTCTTGCAAGACGATCCCGGCGAGTGCGAGGGCTTGGTTGGTCGTCAGCAGACCCTGGTTGGGGTAAAGCGTCGGCACGAGCGCGGCGCTGGCACCGGGTCGGGCTTCTCGTGCCAGGCGATCGAGCAGCACGTGGTCCACGGCGTCGTTCCAGTAGGTCACCTCGAGCCCGAGCCGCTGTGCGCCGGAGAGGCCGCCGACCAGGCCGTTGTAAAAACTCAGCCCGAATGGGTGCATCAACACGGTTCCATAGGCCTGGGCCAGCAGGAAGCCGGTCAGAATGATTCTCAGCTTCGACCACCCGGCGGTGGATCGAAAGCGTTTCCAGAGCGTGCCGAAGCCCAGACCGATCAAGAGCGACCATGCCGGGAAGATGTGTAAGAAGAGGCGTTCGCCGTCGTAGACCGGGACGTTCGTGCTGAAGAGGATCAGAAATGCGGTGATCGTGCCGGCCAGAAGCAGAGGGAGGCGCGTCCTTTCGGCGATTCTTGAGGGCCTGGACGAGACCGAGGCATCCCAGAAGCTGAAGGCCCAGGGGCACGGTCGCGGCGAAATAGAACCAAGGGTAATGCCACGGCACGTCTCGATCGGCGAACACGTTACCGAAATACTGGACAAACAGGGTTGGCCTGGCGACTCCCGTTCCGAAATAGGCTCTCAGGCGGGAGATCGGGGCATACCAGATCCAGGGCCAGCCGAGCCAGAACAGGCTGATTCCGATGAGCGCCCAGCTCGCGACGGCTGCCAGAGCGCGCCGCGCGGGCAACCGGAGAAACGCCCAGATGCCAAGAATGGGCAGCAGAAACCAGGCGTGGATCTTGGTCAGGAGTGCCAGCGACCACAGGGCGCCGGCAATCGCCATGTTTCGGCAAGGCCGCGGGGACGAGATCGACCGCTCCGCCGCCAGGAGCGCGATTGTCCAGAAGAGGCTCAGGAATGTGTCGAGCGCCGCGAGGTGGGCGTGGGCAAAGACGCGGGGCATCGCGACGAGCGCGAAGCCGGCGGCCGCGCCAGCGGGCAAACCCCATCGGCGAGCCGCGGCTCCGGTCACGACGCACACCAGTATGGCAAACGCGGCCGCGGGTGCGAGCCGACCGGCCAGGACATACTGTCCAGTCGGGTCGGGCCCCTTCCAGATCACCTCGAATGGCTCGCCGAGTGCGGAGGCGATGCCCAGGAGCCACCGGCCCAGCGGCGGGTGCTCTGCGTTGTCTCGAAATACGCGGTAGACCACCTTGGCACCGAAAAACCGGAATCCCTCGTCGCGAATGGCCGTGATATAAGTCCGGCCGGGGCGAACATCCAATGGTTCGTCGATTGTCAGCCCAGGCCCGTCCAGCGTCAGCACGACCGCCAGCCCCGCGGCCAGACCCATCGCCAGCGCGAGCCTGGGGACGGATCGGCAGTCGGATCGGGTGACGATCGAATTGGCGGGGGATTGGGTTGTCATGGCGACTCGAGCGAGCGGGTGCGGGCTGTCGCCCCGGCTTCACCGTTGTGGTAAAGATAATTCCTTCGTTTCATTGCCGGTCTTCTTTTCCCTTGGTCGGCCGCATGAGCCCGATGGAGCCCCGCAACAATGTGTCCAGACGACAGCCGGAGGTAAGAGCCTCATGATGGCCCCCCTGGCCGGAGACGTTCCCCTAGTCGCATGGTACATCGCGGTGCTGGTGTTCCTGGAAGGTCTCTTGAGCGCCGACAACGCCTTGGTGCTGGCCTTGATGGTCCGGCATCTTGCCCGTAATGATCGTCGCCGGGTCCTGCAATGGGGGATCTGGGGCGCGATCGGTTTTCGTGTCGTCGCCGTGTTCCTGTCGGCGATCCTGCTCAAGTTCTGGCTCTTCAAGGTGATCGGAGGCGGTTATCTTCTCTATCTAGCGATCTCTCATTTCTGGTCGCGGCGTCATACGGCGGAAGATGGGACGGGGCCGCCGCAATCGAAGCTACGGGCCTGGTTTCGCGGGTTCTGGGGAACGGTGGCCGCAGTCACTTTGACCGACATCGCCTTTTCAATCGACTCGATCGTCGCCGCCGTCGGGATGGCCGACGACTTTCCCGAGCGGTTCGGAGATACAGGCAAATACTTCATCGTGCTGACCGGGGGCATCCTTGGAATCATCACGATGCGATTCGTGGTGCGTTACTTCGTGCTCTTGCTCGATCGCTTCCCGGGGCTGGCTGAAGGTGCCTATGTCCTGATTGCGTGGATCGGGCTGAAGTTGACGATCAGCGGTCTCTCCGACGCCGCCACCCAGTTTTTCGGCAAAGAAAACGTCCGTCCGTTTCACATCCCGGAAGTCGTGTTCTGGTCCGGGATGGTCTTGATCATGATCCTGAGCTTCGTGATCCGACCCAAACAAACGATGCAGGAAACACACGAGGCTTCGGAAGAGCTCGATCGGCTCGGGTCCGAAGACGCTGCGAATGGGAACGGAGACGCTCTGGGGGAGAGCGAAGCCCGGGACGCCTCGCAACGGAACGGAGACTCTGCCCACCCAGGCACAGGAGGGGGTCCGAAGCCGGGCGGCCCGGCTCAGGCGGGACCAGAATGACCGGAGTGCCCGCCCCCGCGCCGCGGGTCGCAGTCGCCGCCCCGGCTTGCTGTTCGAGCAATGAGCCGTTCTCTACCTCTCCACGGCTGAGGTTTTCACATCGGGCGCCGGAGAGAGATACGAGTCGAAGACGCGCACCTTCTCGATTGAATCCAGGTTCTCTTCGATGAATTTCTTGTGCCGGTCGCTGTCTTGATATTTGTCGTGAGCCTCCTTGTCGACGAAGACCAGGTTCAGGGAAACGTCGAAGTCGCGGTCGTTGAATTCCTTTTTGAGGTCACCCGCCAGGCTGCCGGTCGAGAAGTACTCAACGCCCTCGTGTCCGGAAAGCAGGAGCTTGCAGGAAGCAACGAGCTTGGCGCGATTACCGGGGGAACTGTCCTTGAGCTTGAAGTAAACCATGTGCGCGAGTTTGGGGCCGGCGGCAGTCCTGGTGGCACCGATGCCGGGCGGGCCGGTGAACGAAACGACAATGCCGGCCATAAGCGCGCCGAGTATCGCGAAATTCCTCGTCCTGGACATCTCGACTCCTCGCATGCAAGAAGATGATTGACCATCCGCGCCGGGTTGGTCGAGCCGAACGCCGGCTCCCCCGTCGCGGCCTGTCATCTTGGCCCGGAACGATCGCTCAGGCAAGGGCCCGGTCGCCGCAGTATCGGCACCACAGCGGGGAGTTCGCGGTGGTGCTCGACGTGAAACGGGGCGGCTCGTTCCTCCTCGCCTTGCTCAGGACGCCAAGCGAGCGAGGACCGCGAGTGGGGCTTTCCGTCGCCGCCGCTGCTCCTCATTATAGCGATATGGCGAAAGGTTGCATTTCGACACGTTCAGGGTTAACCGCATGCGCCTGCTCCGCTTCCGCCTCCGGACGCTCCTGATGGCCGTCGCGGTCGCGGCGGCTGTCGCGTGGTTGGCTCGTCCCTACCCATTCGCCATAGAAGAGGAGCGTGGCGGCCACGCGTTCATCTCGTGGTCGAAAGATGCGGTGACGGAGGCAAGGCTAGCGGGTTCGCGCCCGTGCCGCTGGCGCATTCGCGGGCCGTTGGTCACCGTTGATTGGAACAATGGTGCGACCACCTGGCATTGGCAGATGCCTATCGAACACAAATGGGTGTGGTGGAGTTCCTCCGAGCCCGACTGATCGATTGTTGCGGTCGCGCGTGCAAACTGTCGCGTCAGAAATCGCCAGCGCACTTAACGATGTGAATTGACTCGCCGGGGATCAGGCTCGGGACTGAGCGTCGTCTCGGCGCGTACCTTGGCGACGTAGTAGTCCGCGCCGAGGGCTTTCAGTCGCTGTTCTTCTTTCGCGAGTTTCGCGGCGTCTCGAGGATCGCTGATGTCGAACCAGCCGGCGATCGAGTTGCTCGAGCCATTGTTGCCCGGGGTCTGCCGCACGACCACGAGCACGCGACGTTCCGGCCCCCGGTCGCTCAGGCCGGCCCGATAGCCAGCGTAATGGCCGCCGCAGTACACGCCGGCCATCATGGCGAGGAACCCCAGGGCGAGCAATGACTTCCGAAGTCGCGAGCCTAGCGGATTCAAGGTGTCGCTCCCATTCGTGGCAGAGTCGACACGTTGTCTGGGCCGAAGATATACAAGCGGCCGGACCCGTTCATCCCTCGAAGCTCACCGGTGGGAGTCTTCCAATGCACAAAGCATCGAAGGAAATAACGTCCGGGGTGCGGAAGCGACGCCTCCCAGGTGAAGGTTCCTGACGCCGAGTCGCGCGTACCGGCGGTCAGGAGCGAGTCGAACGTGTATGTCTCCACGGCCGCGCCGGTCGCGACCTCCTCGAGCCAGACCTCGGCGAATAACTCGCAGGCCAGACCCGGCGGAGGCTTCGCCGGGCCGAATTTGAAATCGTACGTGACGGAGACGAGTACCGGCTGGTCCGGGTTCCATGCCGGGCGGATCCCATCGTCCGAGCCAACGCGGGCAGCAACGTACGACGGGTAGACTGGATTTCGGTAATCCCGGCGGAGCCAACGCTGCCAGACTTCCCGCCCGCCCAAGGAAGCGACGGCCACGAATGCGACGAAGATCATCATCGTACGCACTCTGAAACGGGGGCGAACTCGTCTCATGGCGGGAGGCTCGACTTCGTCCAGGCGAGTTGCGAGGTGAGTAGCATGTGCAGAATTCGCCAGTTTCGCGCGTAGTCCACTCCGAATCCACCCCGGCCGAAGCGTTTGACAACAAACAAACTGGCTAGACCGATGATGACCGATTGTAGAGCTTCCGCGATCAACCGTCACCCCGCTCGCGATTCCTTCCTCAAGAGCGGCAGCGGCACATAGAACGTGAGATATCGATTGCCGTCGTCGAAGAGCACGCCGCGCGGATCTTCGACCAGCACGCTTGCGCGACGGGTGATGCGATTGACGCGCCCGACATGCTGCCTACCTTCGATCTCAAAGCTGACGTAATCGCCGATCAAGATGCCATACGCCGCCCGGGCCTGCTCACCCGGCGTGATCAAGTCGTGAAAGGCACCTTCGTGCGCGAAGATGCGTCTGGAAAGCTTGTGGAAATTATCGGCGCGGCAATTCGAACGGCCCCAGGCCAGGAACTCGGCCAGGTGCAGCAGCTCGTGCTCGAAGATGCGCTGCAACGCCTCGACCCGGTCACGACAGAGCAGGCCACCGACCGTCACCGGCCGATCCACGTCCTGGAACGTGTTGAAGAGAAGCGTTGCCGAGATCGTGATCTCGTATTCCACCTTGGCGAACGGCTTGCCATGCCGGTGCACGCGCGAAACCTGGCGGATTGTCTGACCCGCAGCCCTGACCAGCCGGCGAGACAGTCGAAACGTGACCGGGTGTGCTTCGTCTTCCATGAGCATCTCGCCGAGCCGCCCGGCGAAGAACTCCCGGTCATACCAGTTGAAGAGACGCTCCAGGTCGTCGGTGCCGATCAGCCGGAAATTCCCGTCGCGCACCTGCGGCGACTGGGCCAGGAGCGACTCGTAGATCCTACCTTTCCGGGCCTCGACTTCCGGCGCCGAATAGAGAAGGACGAACAGCTTGGCCTGACGCTCGAGGTCAGGACCCGGACCATCCATGTAGCGGGCAGGTTCTTTCATCGCGACTACACCGTCAAAAACCAGCGGATCTCAACGCGTCGCCCCGAGAGGCTTCGGAACCATCTTGATGCAAACCGGGCTGGGAACCTGGACGCTCTGGCCGGTGCGCCGAAGCGCGCCGCTTTTTGCATCGATCTGAAACACGACGATCGTGCCCGAATCGCCATTCTCCGCCAGAAGATACGCGCCGGTGGGATCGATCGCGAAATTGCGCGGATTTCGGCCCTGCGTCGGCTCAAAGCCGACTGAGCTCAGCTTGCCTGTCGCAGGGTCGACGGCTAAAATCGCGATACTGTCATGCCCCCGGTTCGACCCGTACACAAACTTGCCCGATGGATGAACCTGGACCTCCGCGGTATAGCTCTTCCCCCGAAAATCGGCCGGCAGCGTGGATATCGTCTGGATCGGTTTCAATGATCCCACGGAAGCGTCGTACTCAAATGCCGTCAGCGTGTTTGCCAGCTCGCTGATCACGTAGCCGAACCGGCCGTCGGGGGCAAACGCGAAGTGGCGCGGACCGGACTTGGCCGCCACCTCCGTAAACGGTGGATCATTGGGCGTGAGCGTTCCTTTCACGTCGTCGAACCGGTAGATGAAGACCTTGTCGAGCCCCAAGTCGGCCGCCACGGCGAAGCTGCCTGCGCGGTCGAGATTGATCGAGTGCGCGTGCGGACCCTCCTGCCTGCCGGGATCGCTTCCCATGCCCTTGTGCTGGATGAACGAATTGCTCGGGCCGAGCCGCCCGTCCGGAGCAATCGGCAGCGAGGCGAGGCTGCCGCCGCCGTAGTTCGCCACCAGGACGTTGTTGCCGGCTTTGTCCACGATCAGGTGGCAGGGCCCCGCGCCTCGCGAGGATTGGTGATTGATCAAGCCCAGGTTTCCCGTATCCTGGTCGATCACAAATGCCAGCACCGCACCACCCGGTCGACCATCGACTTCGTTGCGCTCGCACACGGCGTACAGGAGCTTACCACTGGGATGAATGGCCAGGAACGATGGGTCGGTCGCTTCACAGGCCAAATCTGGTGCGCTCAATTTGCCCGAGCGCGGGTCCAGGTCGAGCCGATAGATTCCTCGGCTTTTGCCGCCGCTGGTGTAAGTTCCCACGTAAACCCGGAACATTGCCGACTCCGGGAGAGCCGGTACGGTTTCCGCCGCATGGCAAACACTTGAAGAAACGACGCCGATTGTGAACAGCCAGAGCGCCAGACCGTTCACCGTTGCCAGCAGGCAAGCGGAGCTGTGAGCTGAGTGGATCATCGCGCGGCTCCAGTTCAGGCGAGTTGATTCTGCCTGGAGATTCTTCAAGCTTTCGCGAGAAGTTAACACAGGCGCGGGCACGGGCAACTGCGCCTTTGCGTGATGGGCACCCGTTCTTGATCAGTTCATCTCGTGGTCGGCGAGTGCGAGCCGCAGTTTTTGCAGGACGCGGGTCTTTTCGTTGCTCACCGTCTTGGGAGCGACTCCCCACTGATCGGCGATCTCGGCGGGAGTCTTACCCATCAATGTGGCCCGGATCAAGGCGGCCTCGCGCGGAGTGAGCGTGTGCTCGATGGCCTCGAGCAGGGCTTGCCGCCGTCCTGCACTCGTGCCGTGCAAATCGGCCGGGCCGGCAACGTCAAGCGCGTCAAGCGAATGGTGCACCCGCTCGCGTTGAGCCCGCTTCTTGACCATGTCAACGGCCCGGAAGAACGCGAGGCCCTCGGAGGTTTCGCGCGTGAAGACGTCCTTGATTCCCGAGTGGCCGACGTCCGCAATAAGCGAGTCGAAACTGCCACGGCCTAGCTGCTGAAGCAACGTGACATATACCGCCTGAGTGCTATCGTCGTGAAGCTGGGGCGAGATGCCCGCGCGATACCAGGCTCGACTCAGATACTTGTTCAACTGGCTGAGCCCCGACGTTAGATCCTTGAAGTCGACCGTCGGGGCCGGCTGGGTCAAGACCGTGGGCGAAGACTTCGTGGCGGAGGGAGCCACCGTGCAAGCGGAACTCGATGCGCCGGCTGAACCCAGGATGTCGGAAAGCTCGGTCTGAACGAGCGCCTCATCCCACGTCGCTGTCGAGAAGGGCGTTGCGTCATCATCGAGGTGCGATACCGCGCCGGGCAGGTCGGCCAGCAGGTCGTGCTCCGCCGCCAAGCTCGCGAGCGGGTGCGCCTCGGTGGCGCTCGAAAGCAGGCGCACGGCTTCGAGCAGCTCGACGGTCGGGCTGTAACGCCTCGGCTTTCGCCTCATGTTCCCCCGTGCGCTACCCAAGCCCGTATCCTCCCGTTCATCGAAACTCCAGAATCGGAACCCCCATTAAGCTATTGACGAACACCGTCAAATGGGACACTAAACCGTCAATTTTCTATAGGACAACAAATTCAAAGTCTGCCTCGTGCGCCAAGTTAATCGAAACTCAAACCGTCATCGAGTCCAATTCATTCCTTCCACACGCTCCTCGACCCCCCTTCTCCAACCACGCCTAGCCTCCGCTGAGCCCGACGTCCGTCGCCCAATCATCCCCACACCATAAATATAGAGTGCATGCAATCACGTGACTAGGCTGTCGGATCTTTTTCGGCAAGCAAATGGGCACCGGACCATTGCTAAGTGCCTCACTCAATAGACTTTACTGTAGTTTTCCGCGGCCTGGCAAGTCCCACACGGCCTCAATCCGCCCGCGACGGAAACCGAGAACCCGCTCATGAAGCACAAAAGTAAAATCGCTATAACCAGGCAAAACCTGTACCTTTTCTCCAATTGGAAGGCTAATCTGCGAATCGACCGCGATCGTGGCATGCTCGGCCGAAAGTCCGGTGACGCGGCAGTTTGGATAGTCCAGTAAAACTGGCGGAGCTTGGTATTGGCTGATCGACTTCTGGCCGATGTCGAGGATGGCTCGATCGCGGGCAGGGCGACTCACGACGCTCGCCAGAACGCGAATTGCGGGCAGGTGGCCCTGTACCTGGCATACGCGGGTGTAATACTGGCAGGCGAAGATGCCGCCACCAGCCTGAATCTCGGTGATTCCTGCTAGATCTGCCGTGTACTGGTATGAACCGGATCCACCCGCGGAGACAATTCTGCATCTGTGGCCCGACTGCTGGGCCAGATCGCGCGTCTCGAGAAGCTTGGTAATTGCCGACTGGATGGCTGCGCGTTTTTCGGCAGGGTCGGCGATCATGAGGGTATGCCCCTCGTAGCCCATCAGTCCATCGAACCGCAAGCCCGGGCTGGCGGAAACTTGCCGGCAAAGGTCCACAGCATCCTTGGCGGTCGGAACGCCCGTGCGCTTCATGCCGAGGTCGACGTCGACAAGGACACCAATCGTGACGTCGGCAGCGCGCGCCGCCCGGGAGAGCTCGGCCACGTGCTCGGGATGATCGACGGTCACCTTCACGTCCGCCTGTCTCTGCAGGGCGGCCAGCCGGGCCACCTTGCTTGATCCGACCACCAAGTGCGCGATCAATATGTCGGTGATCCCGCCGGCGGCCATGACCTCGGCCTCGGATACCTTCGCGACAGTGACGCCGATGGCACCTGCCTTTTGCAGCATGTGGGCGATCGCGGGGCACTTGAATGCTTTGGCGTGAGGCCGCCACTGCACGTTTCGCTCGCGGAAGTGGCCTGCCATCTTGGCAATGTTATGCGCGAGCGCCTCCAGGTCGAGCAGGAGCGCAGGAGTGTCGAGCTCATCGATGGTCAGGCCGATCGGGCTCAGTTGCATGGCACAACGCGCGTAGAAAATCCCTAATTCATCCCGGGCCGCATCGGACATCTTATCCGGCGACCAGGGGGGCGACATGACAAGCTTGACGTTCGCCTTGCTGACCCCCTCGACCCCCTCGAGCGCCTTGACGGCGCTTTGCAGCATGGCCGGGCCCGCAGGACAGGCGGGCGAGGTAAGGGTCATTTCGACGTCGACCTCGCCGTCTTTGCTCTGGATCGAATAGATCAAGCCAAGGTCGATGACGTTGACATTCAGCTCGGGGTCGTTCACTTTGCGCAAGGCAGCGATCAACGTGTCTTGATCAGGCATGGGTCATCTCCCTCGTGTCGCAGTGTTGTCAGTTGCTCAAGTCCCGTCCCGGCGATTCAGTCGTCGCAAAGCGCCACGTAAACGTCGTTGCCGCGAAGCTCGGTGGAATGCACGGCGACCGGCTCGACGGCGGGCATGCACAGTGCTTTGCCGGTCCGGACGTCGAAGCGCGCGCCGTGGCGCGGGCACATGATCTCGCATCCGGACAGCTCGCCCTCGGCCAGCGGGCCGCCGTCGTGCGTGCACACGTCGTCGATCGCGTAGAACGATCCGTCGACGTTGAACACCGCAATCGGCCGATCATCGACCTCGGCGAGTTTCTTGCTGCCCGGCGGCAACTCAGCGGCAGAGACGACCTTGACGAATGATGGCATCTCCTGGGTTTTCCCTTTCTCAGCTCGAAACCGAGGCGGCCTTCTCGATGGCCACCCGGGTTACCTCTGCCTTGAGCCTCCTGAGCACGCCCGAGAGGCCCCGCACCCGGAGCATCCCCAGGATTTCACCCAGGCCGCATTGATCCACCAGGTCAGCGGGCACCCGAAGAACCTCCTCGACCGTCGCACCATTCAAGCCTTCGAGCAACAGCGAAACAAATCCGCGGACGGTAGGCGCCTCGATCGGCGCATCGGCGTTCAAGGAAACGCGGCCGTCGTCGATCTCGACGAACAGATAAACCGGTGACTGGCATTCCTCGACACGGTGCGACGTGTCCTTGTGCGCAACGAGCCGCTCGGGCAAGGCGGGCAGACTCTTGGCAAAGTCGAGGAGGATGTCGATCCGTTCCTGGCGGTCACTTCCTTTCAAGTCAGTCACGATCGCGTCGAGTGCAGTCGGCATGTTTTCCTCGAATCGATGCCCTTGGCTCACGCCCCCTTGGCGATCGGGGCTCGCACGAGGTTGCCCCACTCTGTCCAGGAGCCGTCGTAGTTTCTGACGCTCCCATAACCGAGCAAGTAGGTCAATACAAACCAGGTCAGGCTCGATCGCTCGCCGATCCGGCAATAGGCCACCACGTTGTCGCTGGGCTTGAGCCCGATCTCGCCCTCATAGATCGCCTTCAGCTCTTCGACCGATTTGAACGTTCCGTCTTCATTGACCGCACGGCTCCACGGCACGTTTTTGCGCCGGGGATGTGGCCGCCGCGAAGTGCGCCTCCTGCGGATAGGCCTCCATGTGCAGCATCTCGCCGGTGAATTCCTTGGGGCTGCGGACGTCGATCAGCGGCAGCCCCGCCTTGGCATGGGCGGCAACCGCGTCGCGGAAGATCCGGATTCGATCTTCGTCGCTGCCGCGCACCTTGTATTGCGTGGCGGGATAATGAGGCGTCTCCGTACTCGTCGTGCGCTTCTGGTCGAGCCAGAGCTTCCGGCCGCCGTTCAAGACCCGGCAGTCGGGGTGACCGAAGAGCTTGAACGCCCAGAACGCATAGCAAGCCCACCAGTTCGACTTGTCGCCGTAGAAGACCACCGTCGTGTCATTTCCAATTCCTGCTTTCGAGCACAGAGCTGCGAATTTGTCGGCATTGATGTAATCGCGAACGAGCTGGTCCTGAAGATCGCCTTGCCAGTCGATCATGACCGCGCCGGGGATATGGCTTTGGCCGTAGAGCAAAAGGTCTTCATCGCTCTCGACGATGCGGACCTTGGGATCTTTCAGGTGGTCTGCGACCCAATCGGCCGAAACCAGGACTTCCGGATGAACGTAAGGTTCTCCCATGAGTGCACTCCGTGGAAAACTTGGCTGAAATCAAGCGAGCTTGTTCTCGACCGCCTGGCGAAGAGCTTCTCGAACCGGATCGATCGTGATCCGATCGTAGACATTGGCGAAGAAGCCCTCGACGATGAGCCGAATCGCGGTCTCCTTGGGAATCGCCCGTGCCTGGGCGTAGAAGATCATTTCCTCGTCGACGCGGCCCGCCGTCGCACCGTGGGTGCAGCGAACGTCGTTGGCCTCGATCTCCAACCCGGGAATCGAGTCGGCTCGGGCCGAGTGCGAGAGGACCAGGTTGTCGTTTTTCTGATAAGCGTCAGTCCGCTGGGCATCTTTCTCGACCCGGATCATTCCCTTCCACACAATCCGCGACCTGTCCTTGAGGCCGGCCTTGTAGAGCAGGTCGCTCGTTGTGTGCGGCGCGATGTGATCCTGCCGGGTGAAATAGGCGAGGTGCTGGCGGCCCGTCGTGAACATTACCCCGTTGACCTGGGCGTTCGCCCCTTGCCCCGCGAGAGCGACCTCCTGGTTGACTTTGCTCAGACGCGAGCCGAGCCCGCCCACGGTCCACTGCAACGAAGCATCCCGCCCCACGATCGCCCGCTCGCGGCTGAAGTGCCAGGTCTGTTCATCCCAGTTCTGAATGTTCACCAGGCGAAGCCGGGCTCCCTGGGCCAGGAACACCTCGAGAGCCCCTACATGCAGCCCCGGAGTTGCGGCACTCCCCCCCTGCCCGCTTGTTTCACGCACCAGTGTGGCTTGCGCCCCTTCCTCGAGCACGACGAGCGTATGGCTTGTATCGACCCGGTCGGTTTGACCCAGCGCGGCCAGGCTCAAGAGCGGGTCGTCGAGCGCGACCCCCTTGGGTACATATAGCAGCGTTCCGCCCGTCCAGAACGCCGCGTGCAGCGCCGCAAGCACGTCTGTGCCGGGCGTTACGGCCGCGGTGAGAAGATATCGCTCCAGGAGCTCAGGATAGTCTTTGACCGCCTGGTCCAGGTCAATAAACACGGCGCGTCCCAGCCGAGAGGGATCGGCCTGCCGTGCCAGCGCCCCCGCAATGTGGGCGATGCCGGTCGCATAATGCGTGCTTTGTCGCTGCCAGAGGTCTTCGAGTGAAGCGCGGTCAGAAACGCTCGGCTCGCCCGCAGACGGAGGCGCGAAGGCATCCATCTTGAGCGCCCGGATATCGGTACGGCCGCCACTCTTCATCGCGAGCGCTGGGCCAGGCGAATGCTTGAAAGCGGGCGAACGCCTCGCGCCGCCGCTCGAGGAGCCACGATGGCTCATCCCGATCACGCAGGAACGCCTCGAAAGTGGCTGCGGTGAAGCCGACCTTCGCATTCGATATTGTGGAAACGCTTTCGTTCTTCATAACCTTCTATTTCTCATCACAATCCGAGCCAGTGTCTCACCGCATCTTCGACAGATGCCAACTGATCTTTTGAGAGGGTTCCAAGCTTCCGAGTGAACTTGGCCTTGGCTGTTGTAACAGGATTCTGAGCGTCGAAGACACCAGGTTTGAGGTACGGCACATCAATCGCAACTTCGAATCGCGTGCCCCTAGGACTCGTCGTGTGAGGAATTACTGTTGTGAGCGCCCGATCCGTGTCCAATGGAAGAATGCTCAAGACGAGGCAAGGGCGATACTTGGCAACATATCCCAGGTCGACCATCCAGACTTCGCCACGCTCAGGACTCGACATGAACGGACTCGCGCACGTCATATTCGAGGAACGCCTCGTCGGCAATTCGATCGATTGTTTCGTCGTCAAGTGGTGGATAATCTCCGATCCTTTCCCGGCGGAGAATCTCGCAAACCGCCTCACGGCGCTCTTCAGATGTCAGTCGATCATAAGCGTCGATCAGTGCTTGAACCCCTGAACTCATGCCAAACCCCCTCTCATCCCACCGAGCCTTCCATCTGAAGCTGAATGAGCTTGTTCATCTCGACGGCATATTCCATCGGCAGCTCCTTGACCAGCGGCTCGATGAAACCGCTCACGATCAAGGTGGACGCCTCGGCCTCGGAGAGTCCGCGGCTCATCAGGTAGAAGAGCTGCTCCTCGCCGATCTTGGAGACGCTCGCCTCGTGGCCGATCTTGACGTCGTCTTCATCGATCTCGATGTAAGGATACGTATCCGACCGGCTGTGCTGGTCCAGGATCAAGGCGTCGCAGACGACGTTGGATTTCGAGCCGACCGCCCCGCTCGCGACTTTCAAGAGCCCGCGATAACTGGCCCGGCCGCCGTTCTTGCTGATGCTCTTGGAGATGATCCGCGAGCTGGTATAAGGCGCGGCGTGCACGACCTTGCCGCCGGCGTCCTGGTGCTGGCCCTTGCCGGCAAAGGCGATCGACAGGATCTCGCCGCGAGCCCCCTTGCCCACCATGTAGACCGACGGATACTTCATCGTCAGCCGGCTCCCCAGGTTGCCGTCGACCCATTCCATCAAGGCATCCTCGTGGGCCACCGCTCGCTTGGTGACCAGGTTGTAGATATTGTTGGCCCAGTTCTGAATCGTCGTGTACCGGCACCGCCCGCTGCTTCTTCACAATGATCTCGACGACCGCCGAATGCAGGCTCTCCGAGGTGTAGATCGGCGGCCGTGCAGCCCTCGACGTAATGGACCTGGGCCCCTTCCTCGACGATGATCAGCGTGCGCTCGAACTGCCCCATGTTCTCGGCATTGATGCGGAAATAGGCCTGAAGCGGAATGTCGACCTTCACGCCCGCCGGAATGTACACGAATGAGCCGCCGCTCCATACAGCCGAGTTGAGCGCGGCGAACTTGTTGTCCTCGATCGGGATGATCTTGCCGAAATACTCGCGGACGAGGTCGGGGTGCTCGCGAACCGCCGTGTCGGTGTCGGTGAAGAGCACGCCCTTTTTCTGAAGGTCTTCACGCAGGCTGTGATAGACCACCTCTGACTCGTACTGCGCGCCGACGCCGGCCAGGAACTTGCGCTCGGCCTCGGGAATCCCCAGCTTGTCGAACGTTCTCTTGATCTCGGCCGGAACGTCGTCCCAGCTCTTGCCCTGGCGATCGGCCGCCTTCATGTAGTAGTGAATATCGTCGAAATTGAGGTGCGACGAGATCGCCCCCCCAGTTCGGCATCGGTTTGCGGCTGAAGACGTCGAGCGCCTTGAGGCGGAATTCGCGCATCCAGCTCGGCTCGTTCTTCATCTCCGAGATCTGGCAGACGATCTCGCGCGTCAATCCCTTGCCGCTCTTGAATGAATAGTTCTCCTCCGAGTCGCGGAAGCCGTACTTGTAGTCGTCTTTGATGCCCGCCACTTGCAGGTTCAGATCGGTCGACATGGCATGAATTCCTTGGTAAGCGTTTCCTTGAATCAGAATGATCGGGCGGGCTGCGCCACGGCTGCTCCCGGGGCAGTCAAATCGGCTTCGTCCTGCGCGGCCTCGGGGTGTTTCTCGCGCACCCAGTCATAGCCTTTTTCCTCGAGCGTCTTGACCAGCTCCGGACCACCGTCCTCGACAATCCTGCCGCCGAACAAGACGTGCACGAACTGGGGTTTGATGAATGTCAGAATCCGCTCATAGTGGGTGATCACCAGCACGCCGGTGCCATGCCGCCCGGCCACGCGGTTCACACCTTCGGAGACGATCCGCACGGCGTCGATATCGAGCCCGCTGTCAGTCTCGTCCAGAATCGCGAACCCGGGACGAAGCATGGCGAGCTGAAGGATCTCGGCCCGCTTCTTCTCACCGCCCGAAAAGCCGTCGTTCAAGTAACGCCTGGCGAATTCCTGATCGACGCCCAGCTCGTCCATCTGCTCGCGCAGCTCCTTGCGGAAATCCCGCATCGGGATCAGGTCTTCGCCTTCCTTGCGAAGAGGGTTGCGCACGTTGGTGACGGCGTGCCGCAGGAAGTTTGCCACCGAGACGCCGGGAATCGCGGTCGGGTACTGGAACGCCAGGAACAACCCCGCCTTGGCCCGCTCGTCGGGCTCGAGCGCGAGCAGATCGACGCCGTCCAGACTGATCGACCCCTCCGTCACCTCGTAATTGGGATGCCCCGCGAGCGCGTAGCTCAGCGTGCTCTTGCCCGATCCGTTCGGGCCCATGAGCGCGTGCACCTCACCCTGGCGAACCTTCAGGTTCACACCCCGCAGGATCTCCTTGCCGCTGATGGCAACGTGCAGGTTCTCGATCGAAAGGACCTTGGTCATCACTCTCTCTTTCCGTTCGGCAGTCATGTGTGCGATGGCGGTCATACTTTCATTGACAGTCAGGTTTGCGAAGGCGCGGGCTTCGCCTCGAAGTCGCAGAAACGGTCGCCGTCGAGCCGGCACTGGCTGAGCCTCAAGCTTCGTCCCAGTACTTTCTCGAACATCTTCCGCTCGAGCGCACAGATCGTTCGATCGGCCTCGGCAAGCTCATAGTAAGGGCACGAATGCTGGCGCAACAGCGGGATCGCCCCGCGTGCCCCCTCGGCCACTTCAGCCTCGACGCCCCGATCGACCAGCAACCCGGTGAGCTGGACAAGCCGCCCCTCCCACTCCTGGCCGCTCACCTGCGCCCGATACACCTCGGCCATCCGCTCGGTCACGCGGATAAACAAGTGCCGGCGCAGCTTGCGGTCAACGATCGTGCCCATCAGCTCGTCCCAGAGGGCGACCGCCAGATCGGCGTAATTCTGACCGAGCTGCTTCTGTGCCAGCACGCTGACTTCATAGGTGTGCCGCGGACGTCCCCGCCCCTGGTGCTCGGCCTTCCGCTCAACCAGACCCATCCCCCGCAACCGCGCCAGCCGGTTCCGCACGGCCGTGCCCGTCACACCCAGGCGCGCGCCCATCTCCACTACCGTGAGCGGCCCGCACCGGCGGATCAGATCCAGTAATTCTCGATCCGACGACTCGGACATCGGAACCTCCGCGTCGAACCATCGAAAAACCACCCGCCAAAGACCACTCTGGCAAAGGCTCGACGACCTTATTCTAGAGAGCCAAACCCCGCGCCGTCCATCGCGCAGGAACCCTTTTTCGCTTTTTTCACAAGAATAATTGCGAAAAATAAAGTAGCTTATCTCGAACCCCTTTTGTGACATGGCGTTGTGTCAACTCGAGCCCCAGGCGGCCACTTGCCGCAGTGGCCCGTCATGCGCTATGATAAGGATCGCCAGCGAGGGAATCGTCTCAAAATGAGCCAGAATGATATTTATGATAACCCATTGATTGTTCGGTATGCTAGCCGCGGCATGGCACGGCTCTGGTCGCCGCAGACCAAGTTCTCGACATGGCGCAGGCTCTGGGTCGCCCTGGCCGAGGCAGAGCGAGCACTTGGTCTTGCGATCACCGACGTTCAGATCGCTGCGCTTCGCAGCCAAGTCGAGGCGATCGATTTCGATCGCGCGGATACCTATGAGAAGCGGTTCCGGCACGACGTGATGGCGCACGTTCACGCCTTCGGGGATGCCGCCCCGGCCGCGCGGGCAATCATTCACCTGGGCGCCACAAGCTGCTACGTCACCGACAACGCCGACCTGATCCTGATGCGAGAAGCGCTCGACGCTCGTGCCGCGATAAAACGGTCGCCGCCATCGATGCGCTGAGCTGCCTTTGCCCAGAACTGGAAGAACCTGGCCTGCCTGGGCTACACCCACTTTCAGCCCGCCCAACTGGTCACGGTCGGCAAACGTGCTACGCTCTGGTGCCATGAGCTGGTACTGGACCTGGAGGAGACCGAGCGACGGCTCACCGGACTCAAGTTCCTCGGAGCCAAGGGAACCACGGGCACTCAGGCCAGCTTCCTCGAGCTTTTCGACGGCGACGATGCCAGGGTCGTCGAGCTCGATCGAAGGGTGGCGGCGGCGTTTGGATTTCCCGAAGTGTACCCGGTCTCGGGGCAGACGTATTCGCGGAAGGTCGATTCCCAGGTGCTTGCCACCCTGGCCGGCCTTGCCGAGAGCGGCCACCGCTTCGGCACCGATCTTCGCCTGCTCGCCCATGAGCGCGAGGTCGAAGAGCCGTTCGAGGCTGAGCAGATCGGCTCCTCAGCGATGGCTTACAAGCGCAACCCGATGCGAGCTGAGCGGATGTGCTCCCTGGCCAGGTTTGCCTTGGCCCTGGCCCCGGCGGCGAGCCAGACAGCCGCCACCCAGTGGCTGGAGCGCACGCTCGACGACAGTGCGATCCGCCGGCTCGTGATCCCTCAAGCGTTTCTGGCGGTCGATGCGATCCTCAACCTCTACTTGAATATCGCCTCTGGTCTCGTGGTTCATCCCGCCGTGATCGAACGGCATGTCGCCGAGCAGCTTCCGTTCATGGCAACCGAGAACTTGCTCATGGCAGCCGTGCAAGCCGGCGGCGACCGCCAAGCTCTCCACGAACGAATCAGAATTCACGCGCTCGCTGCTTCCGAGCAGTTGAAGGAAGGAGCACAGCGCAACGACCTGTTTGACCGTATTCGGAGCGACCAAGCATTCCCTGGCCTGGATCTCGACAGAATTCTGGACCCGAGCCGCTACACAGGCCGTTCGGCTCAGCAGGTCGACGAGTTCATCGCGACGGTGATCGAGCCGATCCGCCAGAGTTACCCCCGTCGGGGCAAGCGGGAAGACCAGGACTGTGCAGTGCGAGTTTGACGGTGCGAAATCCTACCGTCGCCTCGAACTCGATCTCTTCAGCGTGTGTCGGGCGCTGGGTAGGAACCGGCCGTTTCGTCGGTCAGACCCGGGAGGTCATGTGCTGGCGAGCCTTGCGTAAGCGCTTCAGCTCTTCGCGGCGCCTTCGTTCGCTCGGCTTCTCATAATAGGCTTTGCGGCGCATCTCCTTGCGCAATCCGCTGCGTTCACAAAGCTTGCGGAAGCGGCGCACCGCCTCCTGAATCGACTCACCGGCACGAACCCGTAACTTCACCATAGGCCGAAACTCCTACTCCTCTCAAAAATGACCCGCAGGGACCACGAGCACTCACGCCGGACGCTCGCCTCGCCCGAGCCAGTCGACTCGTGACCGCGATACGCCGCCCGATCCAAACCGCGCCTCGCCTGAAAATCGCCGACTCGGAACTCATTTTCCGTGGCGATCAATCGTCCCCACTCGCACGGGAGCGCCGAAGCGGTTCGGAATCCCAAATCTTACAATCGGACGCGAAGGAAGCCAAGAGAAAACTATTTTGATTTGATAGCGTCGGGGCGGGCGGGCCCCCGCCTGCCCCGATGATCGCGATAGCCAACTGGCAGCGGCGGATGCGCCAGCGGACAGCTTTCGTCACCCACGAGCAACCCCGGAATCTGGCCTCCGAGCCACGCCAGAAGGTTCGCCCCCTACTCGCTTCCCCGCACGTGCTGCCCGCGGCCGCGCATGCCGGATACCGCCCCGCCCGCCTACACCCCCGAATGGGACTGCCAATCCGTCGGTGGGTGCTCCCCGACCCCTGGATCGCTTGCGCTCACTTTGTGTTCCATTCGCACACATCGCTCGGGCTGACCCCCAAAAATGTCGTCATGGCGTCTACTCCTTGCAGCAAGCGGAGTTACGATTGACGACATTTTGGACCCGCCGGGCAATTCGATGTAACTCTTGATGCCATGAACACTTGCAATTGACGACATTATTGCTGCCCAGGCGACGTTGTGCAGCAGCTCAACGCGGGTGGGACCGTCGCGGGGTCAGGCCAGCAGTCCGCCCGAGCAGGACGGACCACCCGGCCTTGTGATCCTCACGAGATGGTGCGCCCATCGGCTCAACCAAGAAGCTCGTCCGCCTTGGGAAGCAAACTGGCGAAGTCGAGCTTGCTCGGGCAAGCCTGCGCGCGGCTTCGAGGTCGGCGCCCGACCAGTTGCGTGCGGCCTCAGACATCTCCCCATAAAGCCGCCGAGCTTCCCGCCGGTCACCATGATGTTCGTGATACGTGAGGTAGCGCGTGAGGTTGCCCAGCTCGGCCGTGGTGCCCGCCGCGTGGCTGCAACGGCCGTCGCAGCCGCTGCATAGCATCTTGCCGGCAGCGACGAAAACGTCGCCCATCCGTTTCATGAGCCCGGTTTCCAGCGGCTTGAACTTGCGGGCGGCTTCGGCGTTGTCGCGCAACTGGTCCGTGTTCCGCATCGACACGCAGCACGCGGAAAATCGCTCGTCCGTCCAGATCGCGTGCAAAAGCCCCTGGTAGGGTTTCAGACCTTTTTCCTTCAGCTCGGGAAGCTCGCGCTCGACATAGGCGAGGTTGACGTTCCCGGCCACCTGCTTCATCGAGACCAGGCCAATGCCCGCTTTGTGACAGGCGTCGAGGGCCCGGTTCATGTCGTCCTCCTTGGCACTCCAAGGGTTATTAGCCAACATGATCGCGTCGACGAAGCCGCCTTTCGCCGCGTTCTGCAGGATTTCCGGACGGCGTAAGTGATGGGTTGAAAACCCGACGAATTTCGCCTTGCCCGACTTGCGGATGGCCTCGGCGGTCTCTTTGAACTCCTGGCTCGCCGGCCAGGTGACCTGAGCGTTCGTGTTTCGATCTCCGACGGCGTGAATGAAGATCAGGTCAATGTAGTCGGTCTCGAGCGCCTCGAGGCGCTCGTCGAGCTTGGCGATCAGCTCTCGGGGCGTGTTTGGCGTGTCTTTCGTGACAAGGAATAATTCCTTGCGGATCGCGGGCGACGTCTTCAGCCACTTGGCGATCTCCGGCTCCGACCCATAGCTGTGAGCGGTGTCGACGTAGCGGACGCCCAGAGACCAGGCGAATGGGAGCAGCCGATTGAGGCTATCGGGCTGGTACGTTCCAAAGTTGAGGATCGAGACCTCCACTCCCGTGCGGCCGAGTTTCCGCTTGAGCAGCGGTGGTGACGCCTTGGCCTTGGACGCGGTCTGCGCCTGGGCTTCACTCCCCTGCCCCAGTGATGCCGCGCCGGCGATGCCCGCGCTTGCCCCCAGGAAGCCACGACGGTCGATCGAACAGGCCCCGTTCGAGGCCTGATCATGGTGGTCGCTCATCTCGGATTCTCCTCTTGTGGAATCGCGGCGTCTTTCTGCGCACCGGCGTTCGAACGAAACAGGCACCAACTAAGGTACCCGACATTGTTCGGACTGTCGACTGCCCGCGGGTCAGCCCAGAAGCCGATCCGCCTTGGGCAGAAGGCTGGCAAAGTCGAGCTTGCTCGGGCACCCCTGCCGCGCGGCTTCCAGATCGGCCGCCGACCAGTCGCGGGCAGCATCAGACATCTCGGAGTAAAGCCGCCGAGCTTCGCTGCGATACCCGTGATGCTCGTGGTACGTGAGGAAACGCGTGAGATTGCCCAGCTCGGCCGTTGTGCCGCCGGCCTGGCTGCACCGCCCGTCACAGCCGGCGCAAAGCGTTGGACCGGCCGCGAGAAAGACCTCGCGCATCCGGATCATCTCGGCCGACGTCAAGGGCTTGAATTTGCGGGCCGCGTCCGTGTTCTCCCTCACCTGTTCAGTATTCCGCATCGAGACGCAGCACGATGAAAAACGCTCGTCCGTCCAGATCGCGTGCAACAGCCCTTGATAGGGCGTGAGGCCCTTTTGGGCGAGTTCCGGCAGGCGCCGCGCGACCTCATCGATCGTCAGGTTGCCGTTCCGCAGATTGCCGGCCACTTGCTTCATCGAAATCAAGCCGATGCCCGCTTTGTGACACGCGTCGATCGCCCGATTCATCGCATCTTCCTTGGCCGTCCAGGGATTATTTTGAAGCATGATCGCATCGACAAATCCGCCTCGAGCGGCCGCCTGGAGTATCTCCGGCCGCCGCGCATGGTGCGTCGAGAACCCCACGAACTTCGCCTTCCCCGACTTGCGAATCGCCTCGGCCGTTTCCATGAACTCTCTGCTCGCGGGCCACTGGATCTGCGTTTCGGTGTGCTCGTCACACAACGCATGAATGAAAATCAAATCGACGTAGTCCGTCTGGAGCGACTCGAGCCGCTGGTCGAGCTTCTTGATCAGCTCGCGCGGTGTGCCGGGATGGTCCTTGGTAACCAGGAACAACTCGTTGCGGACCTCGGGCATGGCCTGCAGCCAGCGCCCGATCGCCGGCTCAGAACCGTAGCTCTGGGCCGTGTCCACATAGCGGACGCCGTTAGCCCAGGCGAAACGAAGAACCCGATCCAGACCCACGCTCCGCCACGTTCCCAGATTGAGGATCGACACGTCGACCCCCGTGCGCCCAGCTTCCGCTTGGGAAGAACCGCCGTTTGCTTTACCCCGGAAGCAGTTTGCGCCGCGCTTCACCGCTGCGGACCAACGACGCCGCGGACGCCACTCCGGCACTGGCGCCCAGGAACCCACGACGGTTGATCGAACACGCCTCGCCCGCTTCGCTGTGACGATGCTCGGTCATGACGGGTCACCCTCTTGCGAATTCGCCGTGGCGCCGCTCGGCAACGTGAAACAACGGTCAAACACCCCAGAAAGGTACTCTACGATCGATGTGTTGTCGAGTGAGAATGTGCGCGATCGAGCACGGCGTCCAGCCGCTTGGCCTTCGGAAGTGGCGGCGCAAGCATCGTGCCGAGACGGTCTTTCACCGCAAGGTAATCCCTGCCGTTGGCCTTGCCGTCGCCGGTGATGTCCCGGTAGACGACCGACGGTGGGCCCAAGTAGACGTTCGCCCATTTGTGGATGGCAGCAAGGTCTTTCGAGTTGACCACGCCGTCACCATTGACATCGCCCGGCAGGACATTTGTTCGGCCCTGAGGAAGTAAGCCGCCGCCGCGCTCGCTCTCGAGATCGCTTCCGTCGTTGCTACCCCAGAGCACCACGAATCCCGACACGATCGGTGCAGGCTGATTCTGGAACTCATCGGCACCGATATCAACGGTGCCACTGACGATCCGAGCGTAACCTGGTCCGCGGCCGTCGGTCAGTTGGCACACTGCCGCCGAGCGTCGATCAACCGACGTCAGGTTGATCGGCGACGGAGGACACGGGCCGTTGAACGTGCGAAATCACCCGCCAGAGTTTCGCCGCGCGGTGGCCGCGCCCGCCCCTGGCAAAGACGATCGCACCCGTTCGCGTCAGACACCAACTTCAACGGGTCGCTCGGATGACGTGTGGCCGTCGGCCACGATTTCCTCGCGGAAAATGCGCACGTTCGGGGCGCCTCGATCCCCAACCGAACCTGGTTGCGATCGATCTTCACCACCGTCACCACGATTCCACCGTCGATGACGATCTTCTCATTCAGCTTCCGGCTGAGAACCAGCATCGCCTGCTCCTTCGTCTCAAAATGTTGGCTCGAGGGGTCGACCTCCGATGATGCCCCCTGCGTCCTTTCATACCCGATCTTCCATTGGATCGGGTTGCTGCCCGGCTCGTCCATGCACCGTTTTTTTTCTGCAATGAGCTCTACTGCATGTCGGATGCCATCGTGACCGTGCCAGCGCACGATTCGCCCGAAGCCTCGTTGCAAACAGCTCTTAATTTGCCTTAGTGAATCTAATATCACAGGGGTACGCTTGTCAAGATGCTGCCGGTCTTGAAAGAATTTTTGCCTGATTGGCAGGAAATGACCTGCCGCAAGTGGGGAAGGCCGGCGCGCATTTGCCGGGATAGCCGGGCCGCGTGGAAAAAGATAACATCCTCGTTGTGATCAGGCGGACGGCCGAGTGTCCCTGTTACAAACGGGAGTTGCTTTGGGTGCGGGTGGGAATCGGGCATGACACGCATCGGCTGAGCGAGGGACGCCCTCTCCTCTTGGGTGGGGTGCGGATCGACCATCCTCTGGGGCTGGTCGGGCACTCCGATGCCGACGTCGTCTGCCACGCCGTCGCCGACGCTCTGCTCGGAGCCGCCGGCATGGGCGATATCGGCGAGCACTATCCCGACACCGATCCGAAATGGCGCGGGATGGATAGCACCAAGCTGCTGGCCGAGGTTGTCGAGCGAATCAAAGGGGCTGGGTGGCAATCGGCCAATTGCGACGTCATCATTCATGCGCAGGAACCGAAGCTAAGCCCGCACAAGCCGGCAATCCGGGCGAACCTGGCAAGGCTGCTCGGTCTCGAAGAAGGGGCAGTGAACGTCAAAGCCAAGACCGGAGAGCACACCGGACCGGTTGGGCGTGGAGAGGTGATGGTTTGCCAGGCGGTCGTGTTGATCGAAGCGACGATAACCAAATGACGGAGTCTCTGAATTCGATGCCCCTCCGTGTCTACAACACACTGACCCAGACCAAAGAGCCCTTCCAGACCGTGCACCCCGGCAAGGTCGGCATGTACGTCTGCGGGCCCACCGTCTATTCGCCCAGCCACATCGGGCACATGGTCGGGCCGGTGATCTTCGACACCATCAAGCGATATCTCGTCTATCTGGGCTACGAGGTCACGTGGGTGGTGAACATCACCGACGTCGACGACAAGCTGATCGTGCAGGCGAAGAAAGACAACACCACGGTGCACGAGCTGGCCCAGCACGTCACCCGCGATTACCTCGACTGCCTCGAGGCCCTCGGAGTCGACGGAATCGACCAGATGCCGCGCGCCACCGAGCACATCGCCGAGATCATCGCGATCAATGAGGCGCTCGATTGCTCAGGGCTTCGCCTACGAATCGGCCGGCGACGTGTATTTCAATGTGGCCAAGGCCTCCGACTACGGCAAGCTGAGCCACCGCGACCCGGAAGAGCTGTTGGCCGGAGCGCGCATCGAGCCCTCATCGATCAAGCGGCACCCAGGCGACTTTGCCTTGTGGAAAAGCTCCAAGCCCGGCGAGCCGACCTGGGAGAGCCCCTGGGGGCCCGGCCGCCCCGGCTGGCACATCGAATGCTCGGCAATGAGCATGAAGTACCTCGGCCGCCACCTGGACATCCACGGCGGCGGGCTCGACCTGGTCTTCCCCCATCACGAAAACGAGCTGGTGCAATCCGAGTCCTACACGGGCGAGACTTTCGCCACATACTGGCTTCACAACGGGCTGCTCACCAAGGAGGGCCGGAAGATCTCCAAGTCCGACCCCGGCACGATCGTCCTGATGAGCGACCTGCTCAAAGCCCACAAACCGGACACGCTGCGTGCCCTGCTTCTCTCGAGCCACTACCGCCGCCCGATCGACTTCGGCCCGCACCGGCTCGACGAGATCGATCGCAGCCTGCAAACGTTCTACCGGGCGTTTGAAAGATATGCCGAGCTGACCGGAGAGCCATTCGAAAAGATTCGTTGCGCCGACCCGCCGCGGCGAGCTCGATCCGGGCGATTCAGCCCTGCTCAAGAAGATCGCCGAGCACCGCGAGCAGTTCCTGGGCGACATGGATGACGACTTCAACACCGGCGGGGCGATCGGCGAGCTCTTCGAAATCGTGCACGCGCTCAATCGATTTGGCAATCAACTTCCTGCCGGCGCGGGGGCGGTCAGCGCGGACCAGCTTACCGAGTTTAAGCGCGGGATGGCCGTTCTGAAGGAATTGAGTCAGATCCTGGGCCTGTTCCGGCGCCCGCTGGCAGCGGGCAAGCCCGCCGATAGCGAGCTCAGCGATGGGCTGATGGGATTGCTCATCGAGCTGCGAGCACGGCTGCGCAAGGAGAAGAACTTCGCACTCGCTGATGAGGTTCGCAAGCGGCTGTCGGAGCTGGGGGTTTCTCTGGAAGACAGGCCTGATGGCACGCGGTGGCGAGTGGAGCCCAAGCGCCGAGCGCTGGGCTGCAACAGGAGCTTGAAAACGGTTTGTTGGGTCTCCTGAACCCGCCCTCCCGAGTGACCGAAGGTCTCCAGACGGTCGACCCGCCAATCGAGTCAGGAAAGGAAGGATCCGGATGGCGACGATCTCGGTTCGCAAGGATGGGCCTAGAAGTGTTCCAGTGCCGGGGCGGGTCGTCGGGGTCGACCCAGGTTTGAATGTGACGGGCTACGCGGTCGTCGAGCCGTCGTCGCGCGGTCCTTATGTGCTCGAGGCGGGTGTGATCCGTCCCCATGGCCGAGCGCAACACTGGGCCAGCGCATCAGCGCGATTTACCAGGGAATCGTCGAGGTTCTCGAACAGCACATGCCCGGCTCCTTTGCGATCGAGCAGCTTCACAGTCACGTGCAGCACCCAAAGACCGCCATCTTGATGGCCCATGCCCGCGGCGCGATCGTGCTGGCAGCCTGCGCAACGGGGAATCCCGGTGGTGAGCTACGCGGCCACGCGAATCAAGAAGACCCTGACCGGCAGCGGGCGTGCTCCCAAGGAACAGATTCAGCACGCGATCAAAACCGAGCTGGGGCTCGACGAGATTCCCGAGCCGCACGACGTGGCGGACGCATGCGCGGTTGCGCTGTGTCACTTCCATATCAATCGCTATCGCCGCGGGTTGAAGATGGATTGAAGTCACGGGAACGGCTCGCGTTTACCTGAAGAACCAGGCGTGCATAGAATGAGGAGACGCAGGTCGATTCGCCTTTACCGCCTCAGTGTGTGGAGACAGCCATGACAAGGGTCATCTGCGATGCCGTTCTTCGGGAGAAGCTGCACGATCTGACCACAGCGCTCGAGTTGTGCGATGAATCCGGCCATGTGCTTGCCCGGCTAGTCCCAGTGATTGGGACGGAGGTTGACACTGGCGAGCCCCAAATAAGCAGAGAGGAATGGCAGCGCCGGATGGCTCAAAAGGGCAAGACTTACACGACGGCCGAAGTCCTGGCTCATCTGAAAAGTCTCTGACGATTGCTCAGGAATACTCGTCAGTGGTCGAAGCCGCCTTATTCGTGGGCCTGCTGCTCTGGGCGCCCGCGTTCATTCTCGGAATGCGGCCTTCACGGCATGACCGACCCACCCGGATGTTGGTCGTCCTCACGCTGTGCTCGTTGCCCGTTTTGATGGCGGGTTGGGCGTTCTTCGCCGACAAGAATTTGTTCGCGTGGCTTCAGTGGGCGGCGTCTGATGCCGAGGGGCTGGCGGTGGCCATGGTTCTTGAGCTCGTCTTCTTGGCAGGGAGCGTCGCGTTGCTGCCGGCATGGGGCTATGCGATCGGCCGGACCGTGAACTGGCACCGTTGGCGTGCAGCCCAGGCTGGCAGAGGGCGGGTCTCCTGACCCCGCCCCATTGTCGCCCTTCGCTCCGCGAAGGGATTTCTTCTCTGTTGGGCGAGGGTCTCCTGACCCCGCCCCTTTGGCCGACCGCGTTGGGCGCGGGTCTCCGGGCACCCGAAGGGTCGCCGCCCTCGTGCTGTGCGCAGGGCGGGAACCATCGGCCGGCGCGAGTCAGTCTCATGCTGGCTACACGGTGTCGCGCTGCGAGTGGCCGCGAAGGCACGCACCGCCGCGACTCGCCGGCGCGCCGACGAGCAGCGAGGGGGAGAAATGCGTACCGCAGGACATGTCGTTGAGCGCGACCTGCAAGCTGTCGAGGAACACGACGATTGGGCAGCCCTTCACCAAGAGCTCGATCAGCTTCCGAAGTCCTTCCGCGAGCCGCTTATCCTCTGCTATCTCGACGGCATGACCCAGGAGCAGGCCGCCGCACAACTCCAATGCCCGCTCGGAACGTTTCAAAGCAGGCTGGCCCGCGGCCGCGCAAAGCTCAAGGCCCGTTTCGAAAAACGGGGAGTCAGCTTATCAGGAATGTTTGTGGGCGCGGGTCAGAGCACTCTGGAGAGCGGCCCTCCCTCGCAGGTATGGGCCGAGGCGACGGTGCGGCTGGCCATGCAGTTTGTGCAGGCCAAAGCCCCCGCAATCGCTGGAGCGGGCACGGCGTCGCTCGTGCTGGCTGAACAGGTCTTGCGCACCATCGTCCTGGCCAAGGCGAAAGTGGCAGCCGCATTTTTGATGTCTGGAGCATCTGTCGTCGCCGCCGCATGGGCTATTCACGAACGCAAATCCGATGCGCCGTCCGCTGTCGCGACCAACTTCCAACCCGCGAACGAGCAGCCGGCAGCGAAGCTGGCGCTCAAGGCCATCGATGCCTCGACCGGTAAGCCGATCGAAGCCGTGTCGATTGAATACGTTTGCGTCTTCGGCGAAGAACGCCGGCAGGCGACGATCTTCACGGGAGAAGATGGGACCGCTGCGATCGAATGGCCCGCCGGCGCGGTCGTCCGGCGACTCTGGATCACTGCCCGCGCACCCGATCGCGTGCCGATCGACATCCTTTGGGAACACGAGCGCGGGCCGGTGGCATTGCCGGTGACGGAGCAACTGCGTTTCGAGCCGGGCACAACCATCGGCGGCATTCTGCGCGATGAAGCCGGCCATCCGGTCGCAGGCGCCGCGGTGAACGTCGGCGCGCTCGGAATCAATCGTGGAGGGCAAGATTGATGCTCCGCTCGTCGCATCGCAGCGCGAGCAGACCTTCGTTCTCTACCCCGAGCTCCTGATCACCGGCCGTGTGACCGACGCCGAGACTCGACGACCGGTGCCGAAGGTTCGGATCGTCAAAGGCTGGCGATCCGGCGACTGGGAAAGGGACGTCGACTGGGACGTGAACCGCAGTGTCGAGTTCGCGGACGGCAAATTTACGTGCTCGTTCAACTCCGCGCGCGAGGCGCACTTCGTGAGAATCGACGCCCCCGGTTACGCGTCGGCCGTGTCGCGGGCTTTCAAGCCCGAGGAAGGCCGGCAGGTTCTTGATTTCGCTCTTCAGCGAGCCTCGGGCATCACGGGGATTGTCTGTCTCCCCAATGGGAAGCCCGCAGGCGGCGCCGACGTCGCACTCTCCACATGGCAGACGCAGGTGCTTCTGCGGTTTGGCAAGTTCAATCCGAATGCGAATTTCCCCAAAGCATCGACCGGACCCGACGGCCGATTCTCTTTCCCACCGTGCGCCGGATTTCGACGTGGAGTGCATCGGCGCAGACAACAAAGGCCAGCGCTTGAAGCTGAGCGACTATCGAGGAAAGCTCGTCTTGCTCAACTTCTGGCAAGCCGAAGCCGGTCGACAGAATGACATGACCGTGCTCAAGGAGGTCCAGGCGAGCTTCGGCCACGACCCCCGCTTCGTGCTCATCAGCCTTGCCTGCGGCGAGAATGCCGCGCAGGCCGAGCAGTCAATCAAGCAAGACGGGCTGAACTGGTCACATGGCTTCGCCGGCGACTTCGTCACGGGCGCCGCCACTCGTTACGACATCCGCGCGATTTACCAGTCTCAGTTCATCATTGGTCCCGATCAAAAGAAGAGGCAAATCCCGCTGACGTTCCTGATCGGTCCCGACGGGCGAATCGTGGCCCACGACATGAGCGGAAACGATCCAGGGGCCGTGGGCAAGGCGCTTGAGAATCCCAAGCTCTTCCCCGCTCGCCGCTGAGCGGGAACCAACGAATCTGCCGAGACCCGAATGGCGCGCCGCGAACCGCCTCGCCGTTCACGGCCGCCACTCAAGTCGGCGTTCTCACCAATCGTCCAAATTGCCAAAGAGCGAAAGACCCAACGAACAACTGACAACTGACTAACACCTCATCCCGACTTCGCCCGCGCCGCTTCCTTTGTAGGGTTCGCGCACCCGTAGACTCCGCGCCCCCCGCCAATCTCTCTCTACTCCGCTCAAAGCTTACGTTCCTCTTCCCCTCGCCCAATCTCGCGTTGCTCTGGCGGTCGCCACTGCTTCGCTGTGTTCCAGGCTTCCTCGAGCATCTCCGCCGGAATCGCCCGTGGCGGCAAGCGCGCAGGAGCCCATCCGCCGGGCTCCGCCACAGCGCCCCGGCTCGGACCATTCTCCCTCTCCCTCTCGCCGCAGGAGAGCCCCGGGCTGACGGCACCCGCCGCAGGCATGCGACTCATAACATTCGCGCATCCCGCATCCCGATCCCGGCCTTCGCCGCCAGGATCTCGATCCCCTTCGGCTTTCGAATTTCGGACTTCGCCTTCTTTCCGGCCGCAGGCCGGCGTTGGGTTCGTTCGTAGCTTGTCAAGTCCCGGTTCGCCGCCCAGATCCGCCGTAACTTCAACATGATCTTTGTATTGTAACGAGAGCACGTCATCACTTATCTTGGGTTCGCTCGTCGCATTTTGGCATTCCTCCCCCGTTGTGAGGGAGGTGGCAGTGGCCAAGCCAGTGTCCTCATCTTGTGTGGCAGTGGCCAAGCCAGTGCGCCTTTCCGGAAGGAACCCCTGACACGCCAGAACGTCCGCAGCTTGAACCTCGACCGAGTCCCACGCTCGCTCCGTCCAGCCGATCTCAGGCACACTCCGTGTGCCGTCCGCCGCATGGCTCGTCGAAGGCGCACAGTCATGCGCTCCGGCGTCGCCAGCCGCAGCCCGATTCCGTGCACCTCCAGCCTCTGCCGTCCCCGGCCCATAACGATGGATTTCCGTGCCGAACGAAGCCGCGCGCTCGGCTCGCCCACCCGCGCTGCGTCCAAATCCCTCTTTCTACCCCCCGTCAGCTTCTCGTACACCACGAGCGATTGGCGAACCGCCCGATCGTACTTGAGCTCGTAATCGTTCAGTTGTTTGCATCGGGGGCTGGTATCAAATCCCTCCCGAGCGACCACTCGCTCGTCCTCAGCGTCCGCGTTCTCTTCATGCGTTTTCAAGATCTCTTCAAGCTGTTCGACATTCCGATCGACAATGTCGAGCAAGATCTGCCGGCACTCGGTCCGATCCTCGAGTGCCGCCAGTTCGGGACACCGCAAGGCGACCTGCTTGCGCAGCTCCGTAAGCTGGTCCGCATCAAGATCGCTGCGCAGTTCACCGAACGGCTCGGGCTTCCCCCGCTCGAGCTTGGTGCTGGCATAGAAGATGGCGGCGCAGGCATCATCGAACCTCGAGTCGATCGGCTGATGTCCGAGCAAGCGGACGGCTTGGAACCGATCGGGTGCCTGCCAGAATTTCCCCGGCTCAAGCCGTGCGCAGCGCGCCCCAGGTATCCAGCAGAAACCTCGTCCCCAGCTCCGTTGAAATCAGTTTCCCGACAATCGCGAACGGCTCCTCGGGCTCGAGTGGTTGCCCGCTGAAGGAAGTCTTGACCTTGAGTGCCATGCTCGGCTTCAGTCCATAGGTCCCCATGGATCCGCAACGATTAAAAAAGAGGCGTTTCCCCAGCGCGAGCACTTCCTCGTATTCCGTTTCGTCGGCTTTCTCGATCTGTGTGCGAAATGCTTCCGCGTCCGCGCGCTCGATGCGTTCGATTTTCGACGCCATCGAGGCACACCGCGACATGAGGAATTCCTCAACATCATTACTGGCGTCATGCCGAGCCATCCACTTTCGCCGGCGTTCCTCGTACGAGTAAGAAATGTCCTCGACGAGCGCCATCCGCTTGGATCGCCGGCCATGACGCAGCGCGTTCATGGACGAAATCGCACGCCCCTGAGCAGAAATCGGTCCTCGAGATTTTTGTCCGTTCGCCCGGCTCGCCGCAATTCTCGCCTCGGAGCTCATGATGATCCTGCCCTTCTCTTTCGTTTCGTCTCGCTTCACAAGTGTGCGGTAACGCTTGCCCACAATCCTTGGTCAGCCCAGGACTGACAATCCGGCAAGCCTCTCCAACCATAACGATCTTCAGAAATCCCGAAATAGTTCTGCACAATCCCAGATCTTTTTTCGCGTCGTGTCCGGATATGCGGCGTGTAACGAAACAGGGCTATCAAACCCATGCAAAAGCGCGTTTTGACGTCCCGGTGTGCCCCAGCGGACGATCCTTCCCAAACCGGCCGGAAAGCGCAAACACGTAGGGTCCGCCATTGCGGACCGGCCCTGACCGACCGATCAGGACGAGCACGGTAGACAAGCGCGAACGACCCGATAATCCGGCGCGCCCCGACATGTAGGGTCCGCCATTGCGGACCAATTTCCTCGACGCTCCGCTCTCCGCTTCCCATCTTCGGAAAAAGGTGTCAGGAACCTTTGTTCTGCAAAGGGGGGGCCAGGTGAGTGAACGCCGGCATACGCCAGTGCTCCGGTCGACGCGCCACGAGCAAGCGAAAGTAACCCCGCCCACCTCCCCCCCCCCTTGCAAAGGGGGGCCAGGGGAACAGGGCCGTCCGGTCGCAAAGGCCTGGATCGGCCTCGGAGTTTCGCCGAGGCCCAGACGTTGGCAGCCCATCTTGCTTGCCGACCGCATTCGAGAGCGCACGGAGCCGTTCCGTGACGGCAACGGCAAGATCGTCCCGGCGGGAGTGCTCGGCAAGTACTATGAGCTGCGCGACGCCGACGGCAAATGGCAGCCGATTGATCCCAACGACATCAGACCATCTGAGTCGTTCGAGATCAGGGCCGCTCAACTTCGCAGCCAGTCACCATTTGACGCGAATCGTGCCGCAGCCGCCCAAGCAAAGGAAGTGTTCGAGATCTGTGTCGAGAAGGATCGCCTCAAAATGGATCCGCTCCCGCACGGGATTGTGGCAAATCTCTTGGCACCTCGAGAGAGACGACCCCGCGGCAGAAGAGCGTGACCCCCGCGGTGAGGAGACGATGGCCTGGCAAGACGGTTACGTGCAGACCAGAGGAGAACCCCCCAAAACTCCCCCAAGTTTTCCGTTCGAGCTGCGCGCGCAAGCTGCGGTCACGCTCTCCGACTTTCGCGGGAAGGTTGTTGTCATCGTTTTCTGGTCGACCAACGACCGAATCGAGGAAGATTTTGCCACCATCCGGTATCTGGCCGAAATCCAGACGCGTTTCAAAACCCAGCCGCTGGCGATTCTCGCGCTGCACGACGCATCAGCAGATTCACCCGATCGCCTCAAAAAGGCTCTGGAGACGATGGGCAACGAAGCCGGTCAGCGCTCGATCCGGATCCTTCTCGATCTTCCCCCGATCGGCACAAAGAACGGGCGCGACGCCGGCGAGGTTGAATCCGGTCGCACCGCGGATCTCTACGAGAATTGGGCTACTCGCACGGAATTTGTGATCGATAAATCGGGCACGCTCGTCTCCGTGATCAAGGCGCACCAATTCTTCGTCGACAAGGATCACAAGCTCTCGACCGAAGTCGCGTTTAACTCGCTGGTGTGGGCGCTCGAAGATCAGTTCGGCCTGCCGAGATCGCCCGCTCAAGAACCGGAAGTGCCCGGCTTCGTGCCCGCATTGCGAACCGAACTCACGGTTATTACAGGCAAGGTGGCGGACCTCGAAGGCAAGCCAATCGTGGGAGCGACGGTCACGGACGGCCTGCTCGATTCGCCTAGGGATCCGGCCGTGAAATCCGGACCGAATGGGGAGTTCACAATCCGCGCGAAGAAACCGGCTTGGTACTTCCACCTTTCGGTCGAAGCATCTGGCTTTGCGCCGCGAGACTTCAAAATGTTCGTTGGGGACGATCACAACACAGCGGACTTCCAGTACTCGTCGATCGACCGATCCGGCGTCATCCGCCGCTCGCTGCAACTGGGTCTTGGCGTCGAGGTAAAGGGGAGGGTGCTCAAAGACGGGAAACCGGGTGCGGGCGTTGTCATCGGGCTCAAGCATTCGAAATTCGAGTCGGATCTCACTCCATTGCGGCGCCGGGAAACCAGAACGGACGCCGATGGGTATTTCCACTTCTCCCATGTCCTCGCCGAGACAGATTTCTGGGTCTACACCAAGCTCGCGAGTTTCGACGACGGCAGCACGCTGATTCCGGGTCGCGTGCGGACGACCGGCGATGGCTCGGCAATCGACGCCGGCGAGCTTCTCATCGGAGCTGGCCGATCACTTGCCGGGCGACTGGTGTGCTCGGACGGCAAGCCAGTTCCTGATGATCTGGAATTGATAGTTCTGGCAGGGAACGTCGCGGGTGACATGAAGCAACAGCCCGGGCCGGAAGGTCGGTTCAAATTCACTGGACTCCCGGCGGGACCGGTTAGCTTGTGCATCAACTTTCGGAATCGCCCATTCCTCGGCCCAGGTCCGTATCGGTTCTCGGCAAAGAACCGCTGCTTGAATCCCGAAATCCCGGTTGAAATCGAAGGTCGACTTGATCATGACATCACTGATCTGACGCTCCTTCTCGAACCGGGCGCACAAGACATGAGACTTAGCCGCGACGAGCTCGATCCGGCCGTCATCGCCGACTTCAACGACGCCAAGGCCGGCCCGATCACCGGCGTGGAGCCAAAATGATGAGCCCCAGGTGACGCCGCCGTCGATCTGGCCGCAGCTTCACCGTACCGCGCTCACAACTTCTCAGTCCGTCACGCACGGGCGCCCAGAGTCACTTCCCGCTCCCGCGGCCCCCAGACGCCGTGCGCCCCGAACCAAGTACGCCCCACCAATTCCCAAAGCCACCAGCAACCACGACGCCGGCTCGGGTACAGACTGAAAGCTAATGTTGTCGAGGACAAGCTGGTCGTTCCCTCCGCTGAACACCACAGAGCGCGCCTTGCCCTTGAAGGACATCGTCTCGGCGTTTCCAAACGCCTCAGCAGTCAGTGCAAGGGTGAGCGTGGCAAGCTTGGTGCCGGTGCCGTCGAGACCGCTCCAGATCGTCACCGTCGCTTTCCTCTCGATGTCGATGTCGTAGAACGTGAGCGCGCCCACGAAACCGCCTGAGACATCCATCGTCATGGAGATAGGGTGGCCTCCCGGGAATCGATGACCCAGATCGCCCAGCAGGAGAACCGTCGGCGGAGATGGGTCACCGGGATACGGCCTGGCCTTCCCGTGAAACTCACCCGGAATGTACGCCAATGCGTTTGACGAGAAAGTCACGCCATAGTTGGTCCCGGGCCCACTTCCTTTGCTGCCCTTCCCTCCGTTGTAGTAGTCTTCGACCGCCTCAAAATTCTTCAGCCCTTCAAACGTAAGCGTCATCCCGCCGGCAGCTCCACCCGCATGGCTCGCGAGCACCGCAGCCAGCAACAAACCCGTACGCAGATTCATCATCGATCCGCTCCGATCCGAATGAGTGCCAGTCAATCTGATCGAAAAACACTCGAACGAACATCATGATGACCCAAAACGCCACAAAGTCAACAAAACCATGATGTGTTGCAAATAATCATGGCTTTGACGCCCGCCAGCGTACAATTTGTTGGGCGCGGGTCTCCTGACCACCCGAAGGCTCGCCGACCCAGTGTCGCCTTTCGCTCCGCGAAAGTGCGTCTTGTTCTTGTTGGGCGCTGGTCTCCTGACCACCCGAAGGGTCGCCGCCCTCTTGTCCGGCCGAAGGTTCCAGACGGCCGAAGTGTCGATCGAAGATGGTCTCTCAGCCGGAGCAGACACCGGTTAATCATCTCGAAGCGGCGAGAGCGCTTCGTCGAGCGTGCTCGCTGCGCTGACGGCTCCTAGCACGGCCTGGAGCCGTTTGATCTCGCGCACCGAGCGAACCTTTCGCGCGTGCTTCGCGGCCACTTTCTTGAACTTGAGCTCCAGGAGCTGCAGGATGGCGGCCTGGAACCCTTCGGCAATGCCTTTCTGAAGTCCTTTCTGGAGTCCTTTCTGGAGTCCTTCCTGGAGTCCTTCTTCGCGCGCAGTCTTTCAATGCTCGTCACATAAGGCATTCGTCGTGCCTCCTCAAAACGCGCAAACTCGGTTCGAAACGACTGCTCTAGCTCCGCTGGCAGGGCCATCATCCAATCGAGCACGCGAAAAAGTTGCCGTACCTGCTCTCGTTTCAGCCCTCGATCGTAGAGCCCCTTGATCAGTCGGAGTTTCCATTGCCAGCGCGTTGCTGGCTCATGCCGGGTAGCGAGGACTCTTAGCCTGCGCCAGTATAACTGCCGCAAATGGATTGGGCGACTGTTCCAGCACCGCCTCATCCTCTCGGAAATCGATCAGTTTGACGACCGGATACCAAATGCCGACCTTACAACCCCAATTATCGTACCCGAAGTGGTCAGGCCGCCAGGCCGGATGCTCGTCGCACAGCACGCCCAGGCTCACCACCTGGCGGCGGTAACGGTCGTAAATCCGGTAGCTGTAAACAAACATTCGCTCAGGGAAGTCCTTCTCGCGCTGCCCCTGCACCTCGACATGAACCAGCAGCCACGCCTGGGTGCCGTCGTTGCGCCAGACCTTGAAAAGCTTGTCCGCGAGCCGCTTCCGCTCACGCGCGTCGCGGACGATCTGCTGGAACTCCTTATCGAGGCTCTCGTACCCGCGCGACCAGTCGATGCCAGCGTGGACTTCCGGAAAACAAAACGCGAGGAACGATTCGAGAAAGTGCTCGAGCGCTTCCTTCCACGGACTGTCAAGATCGTCCGACTCTTTGCGCTGTGACGACATAATGGCACTTTAACCCGCGCTCGAGCACGGCTCAAGCTGGGCGGATTCGGCGCTTCGCTTATCGGACGGAACAGCCGCGCGCGAAAATCCTTTAACTCGGGAATGCCACAAAGCCCGGCGCACATTGCACTGAAAGGTTAGGTCGTTCCAAACGTGCAACGTGCCTAACCCGAAGGCCCGCGATGGAATTCGCCAAGCAGATCGAAACACTCTTTGGCACCGGCACAGCCGGCGGCCTGACCGACGGGCAATTGCTCGAGCGGTTCCTTGAACACAGGGGCGAGGCGCACTTGCCGGCGCCGAATTCTGGGTGTACGCGAAGCTGGGAAGCGTGCCCGATGAGCGCACTGATTCCGATTCACATCTTCAACGACGCCAAAGGCCGGGCCGATCACGGGCGTGTCGCCACGTCCGTGACTCGCGTCGAACTGAGCCGGAGTCAGGAGTCGGACTTCTCTTTCTTCATGACAAACATCAATTGCTTCTCCTTGGTCTTGAATTCGGTCGGCATCTCGCCCGTCGGCAGTGCATAGACCAGCCGGACAACGTTCTCATCGTCTTTGTCTTGCTGGATCAGCCCTCGGGCGATTTCACCTGCCGAGCCCTCCACCTTGCTGGTCATCGTGATCTGACAAGGTGTCGTCTTGGTGTCGAGCTTGTAGCTCGCGGAATAAATCTCTTTCTTGTCCTTATCCGCGACGATGACCGTTTCCTTGGTGAAGGTCACCGTCGTCCCTTTGATTCGCTCTTCCGGCTCCTTGCTGCCTTCCTTTTCGCCGGAGGTGATCGTGTAACGCCCCACCAGCGACTCGGGTGTCGTCTTCTTGTTCGCTCTTTTCGTGGGTGGATCAGCCTGTTGCGCGATGGCCATTGAGCCGAGCAGGCTGCCGAGCGCCACGATCGCCGAGAGTTTGAGAATCAACATCGGTGCGACTCCTCACACAAATTCCGTTCGTTGTTTATGACTCCCCGACCTGAGTGCAATTGCAGTGCCGTCGACGCCTTGACCCGAGTCGGCGCGTGGGGATAGGATGACCAAGGAACAGACGCAATCGGCGTAATATTCCTGATATCTCATCAACACTTGGACTTACGGCGAACGGCTAGTCGCAAAGTCTCGAAAAAGTCGCCCCCCTTGCCGGAGCTGACTCGGTGGAACGGTCGGTACGCATCACCCTTAACGGCGCACAGAAGGAACTGCCCGGTCCGATCTCCGTGGCGGAGCTCATCCAGCACCTCGGGCTACGGCCCGAGCACGTCGCAGTCGAGCTCAACCAGGGGCTGGTGACCCGGTCTCGCCAGGCCGAAACGGCCGTCGCCGATGGTGACGTGCTCGAACTTGTCACGCTCGTCGGAGGCGGGGCGGCCGCGTCCCAACCATTCGAATCCCTCACAATCGGCACGCACTCTTTCCGCAGCAGGCTGTTCGTCGGGACCGGCAAGTACTCGTCGCTCGAGCTGATGCGCGACTGCCTTGATGCCAGCGGCGCCGAAGTGGTGACCGTGGCCGTGCGTCGCGAGCGGCTCTTCGACAAACAGGGACGAAACCTCCTCGACTATCTCGATCCCCGCAGATACACAATCCTCCCCAACACGGCGGGCTGTTTTTCCGCCGAAGATGCGCTAAGGACAGCCCGCCTGGGCCGCGAGCTCCTGCAAGGGCTGAACAACCCCGGCGCAAGCTGGGTAAAGCTCGAAGTCCTGGCCGACACGCGCACCCTCCTGCCCGACCCGCTCGCCACTCTCGAAGCCACCCAGGTCCTGGTCAAGGAAGGCTTTGAAGTCCTCTGCTACACGAGCGACGACCCGGTCATGGCCCGGCGGCTCAAGGAGGCCGGAGCAGCGAGCGTGATGCCGGCCGGCAGCCCAATCGGCAGCGGCCAGGGAGTGCTCAATCCTAACAATATCCGCATCATTCTCGAGGACTTGAAGGGGACAGATCCGTCTTATCCGGTGATCGTAGACGCCGGAGTGGGCACTGCGAGCGACGTGACGATTGCCATGGAGCTAGGCTGCGACGGCGTGTTGCTAAATACGGGGATCGCCGGGGCAAGCGATCCGCTGCGAATGGCGCACGCAATGCGGCTGGCGGTGGAATCGGGATGGCTGGCGGCTGGGGCGGGGCGAATTCGCGCAAGCTTTACGCGACGGCGTCGAGCCCAACGCACGGAGTCATTGGGGAGCGATGACGGCCAGGAGAGACACGCTTCTCCAGCGAACCCCATGAGCTTCACAGGCGAGGAGTACTATCGGGCGGCAATCGAGCGAATGCGACAGTCTGAGTGGACCAGCGGAACCGCATTGAGTAGGTTAGGCTTTAGCCTGACTCCCCCGCTCCAGCATTGCCCTTCTCGCGCAATTTCTTCTGCGGGCGCACACTTGGAGAATCTCACACTTCCGGTGGAAGTCATTCTCGAAAAACGGGGGACACTCAATCCGTGGATCTCAAGGAAAAGGTAACCGTTGCCCTGAAGGAAGCATTTTCCGGTGCTCGGCTTCGATTGGAAGACGAAGACGGCATCTCGGGATTGATCATTTCGGCCGACTTCGCAGGCATGTCGGCGCTGGACCGTCAGACGCTGATCGATCAGGCGCTGCGCAATTCCAAAGTACGGTTCTCCAAACAAGATCGTCGCAACATTCTCGCGATCGCCGCGCTGACTCCGGCCGAATTCGAATCCGTCGACCCCGCATTTCTTGGGTCACGATGACCAATGGACCCAACTTCCATCCTTGGCCCGAACGGCGTTATCGCGAAGCGACTCTCGTCCTACGAGCACCGCGACGAGCAGCTCGCGATGGCCGGGGCGGTCGCCCGTGCGATCGAAAAGCCGAGCCACCTCGTTGTCGAGGCCGGCACGGGCGTCGGCAAGAGCTTTGCCTATCTGGTGCCCGCGATTCAGGCCGCGGTCGAGCAGAAGCTGAAGGTCGTGATCTCGACGCATACAATCGCGCTTCAAGAGCAGCTTGTCGCCAAGGACATCCCGTTTCTGCGCTCGGTCATGGGGCAGGAATTCTCCGCGGTTCTGGTCAAGGGCCGGTCGAACTATATCAGTCTGCGGCGGCTGGATATCGCCCTTCAGCAGCAGCTCGGGCTCTTCGCCGACAGGCGAGACTCCGACCAGTTGAACGCGATCGGAGGCTGGGCCAAGCGAACCAAGGACGGCAGCCGCGCCGATCTCGATTATCAACCTTACCCCACCGTCTGGGAGGCCGTGCAGAGCGAGGACGGCAACTGCCTGGGCAAAGAATGTCCGCGCCATGCGGAGTGCTTTTTCTACGCGGCCCGGCGGCGAGCCCAGAACGCGAATATCCTGATCGTGAACCACGCCCTGTTCGTCACCGACCTGGCCATGCGCGACGCGGGGTACGGCCTGCTTCCGAAGTATGACGTCGCGATCATTGACGAGGCGCACACACTCGAATCCGTCGCCGGCGAGCACCTCGGGCTCAAGCTGTCGAGCCTCGGCATCGACTACACGTTGTCACGGCTTTACAACGCGCGAACAAGCCGGGGACTTCTCGCGGTGCACAAGGTCGAGAAAGCGATACCCCTCGTCGCGAAGGCCCGCGAGGCCGCGGACGACTTCTTCGACACGGTCATGCACTGGTACTATGGCCAGCCCCAGGGCTTTAACGGCCGGGTTCGCAAGCCGATCGGCTGCCCGGAAATCCTTGCCGAAGACCTCAACAAACTAGCCTCGGCAATCGGTGAGGCGGCGCACGAGATCAAAGAGAAGACGCAGCGAATCGAGCTCGACGCCGCCGAGAAGCGGTGCCGGGGGCTTGCGGCGGAGATCAGCGGCTGGTTGCGTCAAGATAACTCGGAGGCCGTCTACTGGGTTGAGGTGGAGGACAAGTCGAGGTCGCGCATGCGCGTGCGGCTCGCTTGTGCGCCCCTGGATGTCGCACCGGCCATTCGCAATCTCCTTTTCAAACGGGTTCCCACCTGCGTCTTGACCTCGGCCACCCTCTGCGTGGGCTCACCACCACGATTCGACTTCATCCAGTCACGGCTGGGCCTGGACTCGGCCGAGACGCTGGCCCTGGGTAGCCCGTTCGACTACGCCCGCCAGGTAACCGTTCACCTGCCGAAAAACTTACCCGACCCGGCCAGCAAGCCCGAGGCATTCGAAGACGAGGCCATTCGCGCGATCGCATTTTACCTCGAGCAGACTCACGGCAAGGCGTTCGTTCTGTTCACGTCGCACAGGATGCTGGCCGAAGCCGCACGCATTCTGGGCCCCTGGCTGGCCTCGCGGAAAATCGCGCTCTACGCCCAGAGCGATGGGATGCCGCGGTCCAAGATGGTCGAGCTGTTCAAGTCGGACATCAACAGCGTGATCTTCGGCGCCGACACGTTCTGGCAGGGCGTGGACGTACCGGGCGACACGCTGTCGAATGTGATCATCACGCGGCTGCCGTTCGCCGTTCCCAGCCATCCCCTGCTCGAGGCGCGGCTCGAGTTCATCCGCAGCCAGGGAGGCAGCCCGTTCAACGAGTATCAGCTTCCGGAAGCCGTCATCAAGCTGAAACAGGGCTTCGGACGCCTGATCCGCACCAAAACCGACCGCGGCATCGTCGTGATTCTTGACCCGCGGGTGCTCATCAAACCCTACGGCCGGATGTTTCTGGACTCGCTGCCGCGGTGCCCTCGTATTGTCGAAACACCCCAGTTCGGCGACCCTACGGCTGATTCGTACGATAACCAATCGCAACGAAATCGTAACCGTCCGGCAAGTTGACCGCACTTATGTTAGGACGGAACATGAGAATCAGGGCATCGAGGAGATCATCATGGCGAGTGCGTTAGCGCCCTCACGAGTCAAGGACGACGCCCAGGGGCGCGCTGAAGATCTGTCGGACGGCGGGTTACTCGAGCGGTTTCTCACCGGAGACGAGGCCGCGTCCCAGGAGGCTTTCCGGGCCTTGGTCGAGTCCCATGGCCCGATGGTGCTCGGGATCTGCCGCCACATCCTGAACGAAGAGCACGACGCAGAAGATGCGTTTCAGGCAACGTTCCTGGTGCTCGCGCAAAAGGCCGGATCGATTCGGAACCGGTTGGTCCTGGCTGGATGGCTCCATGAAGTTGCGCATCGTATCGCGGTAAAAGCGCGGGTCAGCGCTCAGCGACGACGTACACTGGAAAGGCAGGTCATGGCGATGTCGCCCGCACCCATCGAATCGAACGGGCAGAACGAGGCGGCCGCGTGGAATGAGCTCCGCCCCGTGCTGCACGACGAGGTGGGAAGGCTTCCCGAAAAATACCGTCTGCCGGTGATCTTGTGCTACCTGGAGGGGAAGACGAACGAAGAAGCGGCCGAGCTCTTGCACTGGCCGGTAGGCACGGTCAAGGGCCGATTGTCGCGTGCCAGGGATGTCCTGCGCACGCGCTTGATGCGGCGCGGGCTCGTGCTCTCGGCGACGTTCTTGCTCACGGCACTTTCGCGCGGCAGGGTCTTCGCCGAGATGGTACCGGCAGAGCTCGTGAAGAACACGGTGGTCCTGGCCCGCAGGTTCGGCCCGCGCGGGCACGGCCTCGCAGTGTATTCGGGCGAGCCCGAGCCCGCATCCGGCAGGAAGCTGCCGGCTCAAATCGCGGCCCTTTCGCAGTCGGCGCTTCGCGCTCGACGCGCCTGGTGGCACACGAGGTGGCTGCTGATCCTGTTCCTGGTGCTCACGTCGTCGGTCGGCGTCTGCCTGGCCGCAACGACCCCGAAAGGACTTGCGGGCCTGGGTTCGGCTCTTTCGTCGCTTCTTCCCGCCCGCGTCTTCGGCGGCAGCTCGACCTGCCACCCCGACCGCGACAGATGAAAATGGTGTCAACCGCCGCTGTAGCACCGGAAAAGGTGTCAGGAACCTTTCAAGAGAAAGGTTCCTGACACCTTTTCCGGCCCGCGCATGGAAAAACGAACGAGCCCGCCGAGCGGCCCCACCCCGGTCTTATCCGGGAGGAGGCCGCTCGTTGCGGGCTCGTTCGTCTCGGAGACTATCTTGCTTGAGTCGTCGGGTTCCCTTCGCGAGCGGGGCTCAGGGCTCGTCGGCCTTCTTCTGCGAGATTAAACGCCGGACCCGCTCGGCCAAGAGCGCTCCATCGAACGGCTTCTTGAATGCATCGTTGAACCCAAGCGAGAAGGTCTCTTCGCCCGGTTCGTCGCTGGTAAGAGCAAGCAGAATCGTGCCCACGTGGTCTGGGCTCTTGCGAAGATTCTGCGCGATCTGACCGGCTTCGATGCGGCCCAGCGCCATATCGATGATGATGCAGTCGGGATGGAAGCTTTCGGCACGGATTCCTGCCTCGAATCCCGAAGCGGCAGTCTCGATACGGAAATCGTCGTTCTCACGAAGATGGTCACGAAGAATCGACTGGAGCGGGCCGTCTGCCCCGACCACCAGTACCTTATGATAAACCTCGGCTTCGAGGTCGCCCAAGGGCATTCCGTGCTCCTTGAGGAACCGCAGGAGATGCTCCCGCGGAATGCGACGATCCTGCGAGCCGGGGATGCGGTAACCACGCAAGCGGCCTGAGTCAAACCACTTGCTGACGGTCCGGGGTGCGACTTTGCAGATTTTCGCAACCTGGCCGGTTGTAAAGACCTTTTTCATCTCGAGGACTCCACTCGCCCAGTTTGGTGCGAGACCACGGAGGTTTCCTCCTCCCTCCGAATAGCATTCATGTCGGCGCGGTGACAGTCCCGGCTCGGCGGAGGGCCCGCGCGCTAGTCACGCGTGGCAGACACCGCGAGAGACGGCAATCATGCAAGACGCTCCGACCCCGCCCCCGTTCTCGATCCTGTCCAGTACTGCAACAAACCCCCCTGAAAAACCAACGATAGAACCGCTGGTTCGTGTCAAGGCAGCCGTCGCCGTTACCAGGGAGTGACTGACGGATCGGAAACCCGACTCCACTCCGGTCAAGCACGGAGACCCCCCCGCCCAGGTGCGTACGGGGAGCGATCTGGCCCGGTGCTTGGAGGTGTCGCTCGCCTCCTTGCGGTAGCGGACCTGACCGTCAAGACTAATATTCGAACCGCGCGGCGTGGGACTTTAAAAGCGCCCACGACTAGCTCGACCTCAGAAGCCGATCATCGGGCCTGGTTCGTTTGCAAATTGCTTGGCGAGCGTACGAGTTACGTCCAAAATGCGAGATGAGACAAAAAGTGCGCGGTTCCGGATGAAACCAACAAATCTTCCCTCACGACCGTGCGTGCGTGCATTTGCACCGTTTCTCAGAAATCATCGCCCTTTCGGAATAAGTCGGACAACCGGCGCCGGGGGGGTGGCGTGTCGTCGTCGGCCGATTGATCGACTGGGTCGTCGCTTCGGCCCGCCGCATTTGCTTTCGTTGCGTCGCCTTTCTTGGCATTGTCCTCGCTCAACGCTTTGGTGGTGGTGTCGCTATCGCTGGAAGTAGTCATATCGCTGGGCAAGGGGGGAATCTCCAGTGGCGGGGCGACGGTCTTGGGCGAGCCGCCTCGCATGGCCGAACGATCCTTCGGCGCTGGGTCTGGCTCGTCGCCGCCGAAGAGACCGAAGAACCAGCGGCGGGGCGACCGTGATGATTCACCTGACGTTCGTTTCAAGGCGTCGTCGCGCTTGCCGGTGGCGTCTTTGCCGAGAACGGCTTCGAGATAATTGGAGTTCGCGCTGGGAACCGCGTCGACGACAAGCTTGCCGGGGAGGTTCTTCTGGCGGCTCGCCGTCTCGAGAATGGATACAACCTCAGGGTAGCCGGCGCCCATGTTGGCCAGCCTTCGCACTACCTCGGGAAGATCGAGCGTGCACGTGAGCTTGGTGTCGGCGTCGCTGTACGGGCTGGGCACGATCTTGCTGATCTCGACCTTCTCGTCGTTGTCGGCCGCGTTGAGCGAGATCGGCCCCGTCCCCAGGACAACGGGCGTCAGGAGCTTCTGCGTTCGCCCGAAGACAACGATCTCGCAGCGCCGCGTGCGCGAGACATGGACGAGGGGAGGACCTTCGGAATCAACGACGTACAGCCCGAACGGATCGTCCACCACGGCACGCTTTCGCCGCGAGGCCACCGCGATCGCCAGCGCCATCGATTCCGGACGCGGGTCTTCGTCGTCATCAATCTTCGGCGCATCCATCACGCGTACCAGACCCAGGAACGGGTCGGAGGGGTCGAGCGTGCGCAGAGCGTTGAACGCTCCGTAGCGAACCTCGACCGAAGGCTCGTCCATCAGCTTGCGCAGCTTCATGTGAGCGGCGGGCTCATCAAGCGCCGCCAGCGCCGCCAGCGCGTACGCCCGGAATTTCTGCTGCGCCACGGCTGTTTCGCCGAGAATCTCCACGCCCGCCGTGTCCCCGAGATACGCAAGTGCCTCGGCGCTGAAGTAGCGAACCTGCGCGCTTGAGTTCTTCAGACCGGCCTTGAGCGGCTCGATCGCGGTCGCTCCCAGCGCCTCGAGCCTCATGGCGGCGACGCCCGCGGTCGCGGGGTCGAGCAGATCCTTGGACCATGCCGCCATTCGGCGCGATCGCAGGTCGGGGCTATCAATCATTTGCAAGAGCTGGACGACCCGGAAGAACCGCTGCTGATTCTGGTGGTAGAGCGTCGGGACCTTGAGCTCGAGATAACTCGGTGTCTTGGCTTTGGCCACCCCCGTTTGATGCCCGCTTTCGGTCTGGTGGAACCGCTCGTTGACCACCGTCTCCAACATTTTGGCCGTTCGATAACTCTCTCGGTTCTCCTTCACGACGAGCGTGAATGGATAATCCTTCTTGACCTTCCCTCCGCCAAGCACGCGGCCAACCTTGGGATCGTTCGGTTTGGCGGGCGTGCCGATCATGATCGGGCCCTGGGCAAAAGCCATCTCGGGGCCGGACAACGGCCCTGGCGTACCGGCACTCCTGTTCACCTCGCGCAGCCGTGCCTGTAGCAAGTAGCCCCCGGCTAGACTCGTTGTGCCACAGGCAGGCGGAACCTCCACCTGCACGTCCAGCCGGTCCGTCGTGGTGACGCCAACCGGAATCGTCAGCCGCACGATCACCATCGACCACTGCGGTGTGCTGAGCAACTTTTCGGCGTGCTCGACCCCCGCCTTGCTCATCTCGTCGACCAGTTGCTTGCGATACCAGGACTGCGGCGGGTCAACGCCAGTGTTGTCCAGCCCACGCACCAAACCGACGCCTTCCACCTTCCATTCGCCGCGACTGACGACGAACGAGAGGTCGCCTACCGTCTCCTGCACGCTTGGAGGAGCCCCCTCTTTTTTCTTCTTGCCCGGACCGGCACCCAAGAGAACAAGTGCCAGAACGGCTGTGCCGGCCACGGCCGGGTAAGCCCATGGTCGCCCGGGGAGCTTGAGCCACATCAAAAAAGCCTCCTTGCGCAGCGGGGGGAACCCCCGGACGCAGCCCGAGAACCGAGCTGCATCAATGCGTCACGCCCCATCCGCCCACTTCCCTGTGAGACGAACGGCCAGCGGTCGAGACAGACCAGTCAGCCGGCGGGGACTCTACCGATCCTCGATCGAGCGGTCAAGAGGGATTCCCCAGACGGCTAAACCACCGCGCTGGCCCTTCTGATGTGCTTGCGTACGCAACGAACCACTTCGGCCCGGTGCGTCAGAAAACCTATGTGCCCTGCCTCCTCGATGATCCCGAACCGAGCGTCGGAGATCTGAGTCGCCAGGGCACGCTGGCGAGCAGCAGGCACAATCACGTCGCGAGCACCCGCAAGTACCAGAGTCGGTGCACCAATGCTCCAGAGCCGATCCGAAATATTGAACGACTCAAGCGCCGCCAGACGCTCCGCCATCGTCGTCTGGCCGGTTTCCCAGATCCGATCGATCACGAAGTCCAGGAGCGGCCCGGAATCCGGCTTGCTCCCGAACAGAAGATGGAAGAACTGGTTGATGAACCGGCTGTCACTCGGCAGCGGAAACCGCTCGAGCACGCGCCGCGCGATCCTGGAGCCGATCGAAGGACGAAACGTCGCTTCCACCCCGTGCACGATGAGCGCACCCAGCCGGTCAGGATTCTCGGCCGCTAATTCCAGTGCGATCGCCCCTCCAAACGAAAGACCAAGGACCGCCGGCGCCTCGAGGCCCAGTTGATTGATCAGACAGATCACATCTTGCGCATATTCGCCAATCCCGCGAGCCTTCGCCGATAACGCCGCCGGTGCAGCGTCCCACTCGCGGTCATCGCCGCGAAGTCCGAACGTGATCACCTCGAAATGCCGCCCGAGGCTCCGGAGCATCGGCCAGGCTAGCTTCCAACCGCCCGCCAAACCCGGAATCACGACCAGCGGATCGCCCCGCCCCAGTCGCACAACTTCGACGACTTCGCCACCAATTCCGTATGCCTGAATTCGGAGGCCGTCGATTCCTTCCGTGTCCATCGACCATGAGTCGCGCCACTTCGCCGAAAGCCGCATGTTGATTCCTCAAGTGAGCCGGTTTCGTCGAAATCGGCTCGGTGCACCACACAGAAGCAGTTGTTCAATGAATCCGCCCGATCGGCCGCCCAAGAGCAGTGATACCAAACAACGCTGCGCAGCCATCTGCCGCCGGGCTCCAGATCGCTAAAGCACGTGCCATGCCCATCGAGAATCTCGAATCGCCCAGACACGAATTCGCCCCGCCGACAGTTTCCCTCATGCCAGTTCTTCGCTGGACACGTCGAAAATTCGGCGCCGAACTGGGCGAACGTGGCAAGTGGCGCAGGAGACCACAATAAATCATTTTGTTTAATCATCCCAATTTATCGAGTCCCCTCGTTCACTCGCCGCACAAGGCGGCAAATGGACGTGAGATCCAAGCGATTGTGTAAAGTGCACGGTTTGAATAAAAATCTGCGCAAGGAGGCGTCGTCACACGTCAACGGCGCCCGGCGCCCGTATTTCGTTAACGAAATCCTTGCCTCTCGGCGCCGAACTGATAGGGTAGAGTGGACGTTGAAACGGGCTTGCGTGTGCGACGACCACCCGTGACCTTGTAACGTTCCGCTCTGCGATTGGCACCTGTGTGACGACAGCATGGATCAGTCTTCGAGCCACAACGGCGGATTGTCACGGCCCGGTACGCCTGGGGGTGCTCGTCCGTTTGGAGGCGAGTACAACAGAAGCAAACCCGCGTTGCGATCGTCGTCAGGGCGTCCGGTCTCACCCGGGCGGCGCACGCTCTCGCGCGCGATTTGGATGGCGTGTTCGTTTCTTGTGCTGGTCTATTCGGTCGCGGTGTTGACTCATGTCGCGGCGATGGGCACGATCGGCGTGCGCTGTATGTTCGGCACACGCGTGGAGGAGGAGATTCCCTCCGATTACGTCTGGAAGGACAGTCGTCCGCACATCGGTGATTGGCTGCTCTCGATCGGTCCCTTGCAGATCCACGAGCGGAATTACGGCGACTACATCCGGGCGCTGCGTGGCCTGAGCGACCAGATCGGCACCACGGTCGAAGTGGGCTGGCGCGACCAGAATACGGACGCCGTCCGGACGGCGAGCGTCCTGGTTCAGCGGCCGCCGTCGTGGACCTATTATCGATCGCTCGTGTGGTTTCTGCAGGAGATGTTGATCTTCGCCATCGGCGCCCGCGTCTTCTGGAAGCGGCCACACGATGAGTCGGCGCAGTTGTTCTTCGCGGTCTGCATCGTCACGGTCGGCGCATTCATGGGGGGCTATCACTGGACGGAGATCGTGACCGAGCCCGGGTTGATCTATCCGTTCGCGTCGTTCGCCGTGTTCGTGCCGGTGGTCAATCTGCACTTTTTTCTGGTCTTTCCGCGACCGAATCCCGTGATGCTGCGGCACAAGCGGCGTGTGCTCCTGGCGCTTTACGGCGTGACCACGGCCTATCTTTTCGCGCTTTGGGGAAGCATGTTCGCGGCCCGGTGGTTCTCGCTGCACCACGACAGTCCGGAGACCACCCTGGCGTTTCTGGTGCTGCGATTTCTGGCGGAAGGATACATCGCCCTGGCGGCTGTCCTCTACGGGTTCTGCATCTACTGCGTGATCTTCAGCTACCGCAATGCGCGTACACGCGGCGAGCGCAATCAGGTGCGCTGGATCATGTGGGCGTCGCTCGTGGCCGTGGTGTTGATCGCTCATCTGCTCGTGCAGGCCGTGATTGACCCCGCCACGCTCGGGCGTGGAAACGCCGCCTGGCCGATGTTCGGCGTGTCGCTGCTCTACACCGTGGCCTATGCCTTCAGCATCACGCGCTACAAGCTCATGCAGGTCGAAAACATCATCAATCGCAGCGCGGTCTATTTCGCCTTCAGCCGCACTGCGGGACTGATCTATTCGGGTGTGCTCCTGGTCACGGGCAAGTTGATCGGCGACCAGCTCTTCTCGAATCACTCGACAACTCGGGGAGCCGTTGCCGCGGCGCTCTCGGTCATCGCCGTGCTCGTCGTCTCGGAAATCGTGCGCGGGCGGTTCCAGCGCGTGATCGACCGGCAGTTCTTCCGTGAGAAGTACAAGTTCGACCGCGCCATGCAGAAGATGAACCTGGCGGTCGGGAGCCTGGTCGACCGGCTCACACTCGGCCGGCGGCTGCTCGAGGCTGCTTCCGAGGTCCTGCGGCTCGAGTGGGGTGCCCTGTATCTGGCCGACGCGCCTGGAAAGGCATTTCAACTCGTGGCGGCCCACGGGCCGCCGCCCGAGCAAAAGTCGCTCGATGCCGACAATCCACTGGTGGCTCGCCTGCAACAAGCAGCCACCCTGCGGCTCTCGCACGCGATGGCCCTCGACGGCTCGAGCGACCCCGCCTCCGACGCCATGATCGCGCTCGGCGGTGAAGCCACCGCTTCCCTCGGAGGCGAGGGGCACGTGGCCGGCTTGCTGGTCCTGGGCCCCAAACGCAGCGGCATGCCCTACGAAGATGAGGAGATGGCGTTCCTGGGGGCCCTTGGCTCCGTTGCCACTTTGGTCCTGCATTCAGCCGATATCCAGGAGACGCTCGAAACGCTCAATCAAGAGCTGCGCGGCAAGGTCGACAAGATCGCCGAGCAGCAGCGACGGATCTTGATCCTGCAAGATCAGCTCAAGGATCGCGCGGAACGCGAGCGCGACCGCGACCGCGGACAGCACACGGCAGGAACCGCCCTGGCGCGCGCTCACGACGGCCTTGAAGATTCCGGCCTCCGGCCCTTCGAGACGATCAACGGCTCAAGCGCAGCGGTCCGCACGATGATTGCCATGGCCCGCAAGGTCGCCGTCACCCACTCCGCCGTGCTGATTCGCGGCGAGAGCGGCACGGGCAAGGAGCTCCTGGCTGCGGCCATCCATGAGGCCAGCCCGCGCGCTTCGCGTCCGTTCGTCAAGCTGCACTGTGCGGCGCTTTCGCAGAGCCTGCTCGAGAGCGAGCTTTTCGGCCACGTCAAAAGCGCGTTCACCGGGGCGGACCGCGATCGAGTCGGCCGCTTTGAGCAGGCCGACGGCGGCACGCTGTTCCTCGACGAAATCGGCGATATCAACCTCGAGGTCCAGACCAAGCTGCTGCGCGTGCTCCAGGAGATGTCGTTCGAGCGAGTGGGAAGCTCACAGCCGATCACGGTCGATGTCCGGATTCTGGCCGCGACACATCAGGACCTCGAAGCCCTGATCAAAGCCGGACGATTCCGCGAAGACCTCTTCTATCGCCTCAACGTCATCTCTCTGGCCACTCCCGCCCTCCGCGAGCGCCGCGAAGATATCCTGGAGCTCGCCGTATACTTCTTGAATCTGCACGCCGGCCGTACCGGCAAGCTCGTCACTCATCTCGACCCCGATGCTGTCGAAGCCCTCATGGTCCATGATTGGCCCGGAAATATCCGCGAGCTCGAGAACACCATCGAGCGGGCCGTGGTGCTCGCCGACGGGCCCAGCGTCACGCTCGACGATCTTCCGCTCGAGCTCCGCCAGCCCGCTCGCAGACGACTGCGTCCGCGGCTCGCCGCGGGAATTGCCCGCGCCGCGGCCACAGCATCGGGCAGATTCCCGGCTCTGGCCGGGTCCGCCGGCGCCTCGGCCGCAAGCGGCACCGCAACCGCCGGCGAACCACGAGCCGGCGAAGATTGGAATGCCGAGTACAACGCCTATGAGCGGCAGCGGCTCATCGATGCGCTCGACGAAGCCGGCGGCAACAAAAGCGTCGCCGCCAGACTTCTCGGCATGCCGCGGAGCACATTCTTCAGCAAGATGAAGAAGCACGGGGTGGTTTGACGGCCTTACGGAACGAGCGTCAAGACCGAGGTCGACTCGGTCGTCTGGTCGCCCTCCTCCCCCTGCGCGACGAAGCCAATCTCGGTTCTTTGCGTACCGCGGCTAGACACCAGGCGGCCAGCCTGCTTGTCGAATGTGAGAGTTCCCTTTCCCTCCTGAGCCCGGATCTTGGCCGTCACATTGGAAGACGGCTCGAGGCCAACCCGGCCTTCCATGGTAATCTGCAGCAGATTGGGGTCGTTGGCGTCGCGACCCTGGAACGTGAACGATTGGTCCAGGACGATCGTCCCCAGCGGTAGCGGGACTCGCGTGGTCTTGCTGGCCCAGCTCTTGCCAGGCTCGAGCGGGCCCTCGGGGAACACAGTGGGGCTCTGCTGGACCAAAGAGTCCTTCAGGCGCTGTTCCGAAAAATCCCCCCGCACACGCTCATCTTGCGGCAAGCCATCGCGCAGCTTCTTGAGCGTCGCCTCGGGGAACCTGATGCTCTCGATCTCGCCGCTGGGTTTCATCTTGAACGCGAATTCAACGCCCGGGACGGCCTTCAACTGGTTGACCTCGCCCTCAAACGGCTCTGGCACGTCGGTGGCAGGTGCGCTCGAGTCATACTCAAAGGTCATGTAGGGGGGCGCCTCGATCTTCATCGTCACTCGTTCGATCCGCTGGGTAATGTCGGCGACACCGGCCGAGGAAACGCCTTTGATCGACCACGTGTATGTCAGGCTATGCGAGCGCTTCTGCTTCCTCAGCTTGCCCATCGCCTTGAAGCTCAGCGTGGTTGACTGCTCGTTGGTGTATTTGAGAACATCCCCTTTGCGGAAACTCCAGCTCAAGGTTTCCTGGCCCCGAGCCTGGGGAAGACCCGCGACGCTCGTCGCGACCACGAACAAGAAAATGTGCGCCGCAATCGTGATCCAGCCTGCCTGTGCCGTCACGCGACTGCTCGATCGCCCGCCTGGCTTCCGGTGTACCGCATCCGACATCCTTCGGTCCTTTCGCGAATGAGAATCCGTTCGAATCCGACCTAGAGCATAGCGGTCGGCCGCGGCAAAATCATCACGAGTTGGCAAGACGACCCTCCCCCGCGCGTGAGGAGGACTCGCACCCGAGGCCACAGCGGGAGACCCGGTGAATTCACTGCAAGTTGTCCGAGCTCTCCAGCGCCGGCCGAATGCGCAGCAGATAACCGAGCGCGGCGAAGTCGTACAGAGCGTGAACGACCATGGATGTCAGCAAGTTGCCCTCGGCCAGGCGGACCGCCCCGAGATAGAGACCAAGTATTGATGCGATGATCATGTAAGTGAGCGAAATTGGATGAAACAGACCGAAGAGCATGCTCGCCAGCACCAGACCCCATGTCCAGCCCAGCCAACTGCCGACCGCAGTCTGGATCACGCCCCGAAACAGCATCTCCTCGCCAACGCCCGCCGACAGGGAAATCAGGGCGATTTCCGACCAGGAGCAGTTATTGAGCAGCGGAACGACTTCATGGTCGCAGAATTTCTTGACCCGCGCCAGCGGGCCGATTGGCCAGCGCAGCATCGCCAGGAACATGAGGACGAGAGGAACCGTCGCGAGGACGCCGATCAAGGCGTCTTCCAGGTTCCAGGCGAAGTGTTCCAGCGGCGGATGACCAAACAGCCAGCCCAGCACCAGCGACAAGGGCGCCAGCCCCGCCTCGAAGAACACGGCGAGCGTGACGATCACTTCCCGCCCCGGGCGATCTTCCTCAGGTTCCTGAAGGAGGTGGTCCTCCAAGAGAGGCTCCTGTTTCGCGGGTTCGCGGCAACTGTCACAGCAATCGCGCCGGGCTTTACTCGCTCAAAGAGCAACGATGATCACAAGCGCAGATAATCAAGCTATCGCTTTCTCTCGCTGCTGTCGATGCCGGTTCTTTCAGACGCGCGGCAGCCCTTCTCAAGCCCGGGTCTGGCGACGCGGTGGCGCGCCACCTGGCGCACGAGGGGCGAGGGCCGTGCAAGGCGAGATATGTCATCGCCCCAGGTTCGATTGGAGAACCGACTCGGCGAAGGTGATGCGGCGTGGCTGAAGACCGTTACGCCTGACGACGTAGAGCAGCGCGCTCTTGGACTTGGACATCTCCGGCTGCCTGAGCACGTAGAGGATGTTGTCTGCCCGGATGGTCTCCCAGTGGCGGGTTCCAACGTTCATGCCGACCAGAATGTCGCCTTGCTGGATGGCCGCCAGCGCCGCCAGGCTCCCAGGTGAGACCGACTGAATATAAAGGCCGCCCCGAAGCTTGGGCGAGACCGCGGCGACGTAGTCGGGCGCCACTGGCTGGGTCTTGATCCCCAGCACGCGCCACACGACTTCTTCGGGATCGACCGCCGCGGGGTTCGCGACCGCCTGCGGCGCCACCCGAACGTCGAGCGGCATGCTGGTCTCCGTCTTGCCGCGGCGGATCGCCACCTGGGCTGGACGCCCAGGGCGCACGTCAAGCATCCCCCGTTCCAGATCCAGGCTGTTCGCGACGGCCAGATCGCCCACCCGTACCAGCTCGTCTCCGGGTTTGAAGCCGGCCGCTTCGGCCGGGCTTCCGGATTGCACCTCGGAAACCACAACCCGACGTCTGGCGCCGCTCCACTGTTCGCTCGATACCAGACCGTGCCAGGCCGACGACAGCCGGCGCGTGCTGATCATCTCGGTTGCCACCAGCTTCACTTCGTCGATCGGCAGCGCAAACCCGATGCCCTGGGCTCCGGCACGAACCGCCACGTTGATTCCAATCAGCTCACCGTCAACATTGATGAGCGGCCCGCCCGAGTTCCCCGGGTTTATGCACGCGTCCGTCTGAATCAAGTTTCGATAGACCTGGTCATCCGATAGCGTCACATCGCGGTGCAGCGCGCTCACGATGCCGACAGAGACCGTGTTCTCGTAGCCGTAAGCGTTGCCGATCGTGATCACGGTCTCACCCACCATCAAATCCGACGAGGTGCCGACCTTGACCGCCGCGAGCGACCGCTCGGGATCGATCTTGATGATCGCAAGATCCATCACCGGATCAAATTGAAGCACCCGCGCCGAATACGATGAGCCGTCGTACAACTGCACCACGATGCCCTGAACGTGGTCGACCACATGATGGTTCGTAAGGATGTAGCCCCGCCCATCAATCAAGACGCCACTGCCCATTCCGCTCACCAGCGGCCCCTGGCTCTCCTCCGCCGAGAAAGGCCAGCGACTGTGCGAGCCGGCCTTCTTCTCGCTCGCAATGCTCACCACCGCTTTGTGCACCTTGTCGACGGCGTCAACCACCACCGTCCGACGCGAGTCGCTGCCGGCGCGCACTTGAGCCGCCGGCGGCCCGGCGAGAATTGCCATCACCGTCAAACTGATCGCAATTCTCTCGAGCACTCCCTCTCTCCGACACTTCAACTTCGTTAGCACGGCGCTCGTCCTCTTTGCGATGGTCACGGGCTACTTTCGGCTTGGTTTTGGATCGGTTTACCCCGTTTCCCAGCTTGAGCCCACTCCCCCTGATCTCCCCTAGCTTTCCCTGATTTCGTAATTATCCAAAAAGTTTCCCTATTCTTCCTGAACTTCGTAACTCGGAATCGCGCGCCAGAACCGGTGTCTTGCTGGTGAGTCCGGGCAGCGAGAACAAGCGGAATGTGATGCAAATTCACTTCTTCCGCACAGGATTTCGGGCCCCACTGTCACGAGCACCGACTCCCGCGAGTAGATCGGATAAGCAAGATTGCATTGACAGTCGCACGCGGACGCCCGTAAATTAATTGTTTGGTAGAGCCGGTGGGTCCTGGTTGCGGCGGTGGGTTGGCCTGAGTTTTCGGCTTGACGCGGGCGTACCGTTTATTGCAGAGATTTGGCCCGTCCGCGGGGATCGGTAACGAGCCTGGCGATTTCGACTCTTTCCGGCGGTGTGCACACGCGGTGTGCCTGCGACCGGGCAGAGCATCGAACCAGGGTTAGCGTCTCAACTTTTTTCAGGGTCTCGATGGCTCAGAAGTCAAAACGAAGGCTGATGCTGGAGCAAAGCTTGGCGGAGGATCCGGCTGATCTGTTCCTTCGTTATGGCCTGGCGATGCAATGCCTGCGCGAAGGTGATATCGAAGAAGGTCGCCAGCGGCTTGCGGACCTGATTGCCGATCGGCCTTTCGATCAGGTCGCTGCGTACCAGCAGCTCGGTCAGTCTTACGCGGAGACGGGCGAGACCGAGGCTGCCAGAGGCATTTTCCTGGCCGGCATCGAGAAGGCACGCGCGATCGGCGACTCTCACGCGGCCCTCGAGATGGAACAGGCGATCGCGATGCTGATTTGAATCATTCACGATTCTAGACGGGACTCTTGCGCCGCACTTTCACCTTTGGCTGCTGGGGAGAGTTGGTCGTGACACCGGCCTCTTCGATGACGATCGCCGTGCAGAAAGCACACGAGACAAAGGCATCCGTGCGTGCCGCTGAGCTTGAAGATTTTCCCGCGCCCGCAGCGCTGGCGGTGGCGACGTTTACATTTCCGAATCGCATCTTGTTTAGCTGGGGGGCCCGCAAGCTTCTTGCTTCCGAGGTGGCGCGGCTGGGCATGACTCGACCGCTGGTGGTGACCGATCCCGGCCTCATGGCCAGCGGCCTGGCGACAATGGTCGCCGGCCCGCTCGGCAAGCAGGCCGGTTTCTTCCGCGACGTCGCGGCCAATCCAACCGAGGACGACGTGCTCGCCGGCCTGGAGAGCTATCGCGCCTTAGGGTGCGACGGCCTGGTGGCCATCGGCGGCGGAAGCGCAATTGATGCCGCCAAGGCGATCCGGCTTCTGGCTACCCATCCCGGCCGGCTTGCCGATTATGACCTGACCCGCGGAGGTCAGGAGAAGATCACGTCGTCGCTTCCTCCCATGGCGGCTGTGCCCACCACAGCGGGGACGGGCAGCGAGGTCGGCCGAGGAACGTTGATCCAGCTTCCCGAGACCGGTCGCAAGACTGCGGTCTTGAGCCCGCATTTGCTGCCGAGCGTGGCAATCTGCGACCCCGAGCTGACCACCGGTCTCTCACCGGCCTTGACTGCGGGAACGGGCATGGACGCATTCAGCCATTGCATCGAAAGCTACCTTTCCAGCACGTTTCATCCGATTTGCGACGGCATCGCGGTCGAGGGTCTCAGGTACATATCCAAGGGTCTGGAAACCGCCGTCCGCGACCCGGCCAACCCGGAAGCCCGCACGGCGATGATGATGGGTGCGATGATGGGCGGAATCAGCTTTCATAAGGGCCTTGGCGTCGTGCACTCGCTGTCGCACGCCTTGGGCGCCACCGGTCGCGCTCATCACGGAACACTCAACGCAATCCTTTTACCTCACGCACTGCGGTTCAACCGCGAGGCGGCAGCCGCGCGAATGGCCGATCTGGGCGCACGGCTAGGGCTGGGGCGCGGCGGCGATGCCGCCGGGCACTTGATCACACTCACCGAGCTGGTGCTCGCTCGGATGCCCATTCCTCGCCGCCTCGGGCAGCTCGACGGGCTCAAGCGCGACCGGATCGCCGAATACGCTCGCCTGGCCATGCTCGACCACTGCCACGCAACCAACCCTCGACCGTGCAGCCAGACCGACTTGGAAGATCTCCTGGAGCGAGCCTGGTGATCGGGCGGACGACGCCGAATTCGACCGTTTACGACGCAATCCTCGTCGTCGGCTTCGGCGGGCCCGAGAAGCCGGATGACGTCATCCCTTTCCTGGAAAACGTCACTCGCGGCCGAGGCGTCCCCCGAGAACGGCTGCTGGCCGTCGCCGAGCATTATGACCACTTCGGCGGCGCAAGCCCGATAAACGCCCAGGTTCGCGACTTGATCGCGGCGCTCGAGCCCGAGCTGGCGCACGACGGAATCTTGCTGCCGATCTACTGGGGCAATCGAAACTGGCATCCCATGCTCCCCGACACAATGGCGCAGATGACGCGCGACGGCGTCAAGCGAGCGCTGGCGATCGTCCTGGCCGCTTACAGCTCGTATTCAAGCTGCCGCCAGTATCGCGAAGACATTGAGCGCGCGCGGGCCGGCTCGGCTGAGCAGGCTCCGCAAGTCGATAAAGTCCGTGTCTTCTTTAACCACCCCGAGTTCATCGCCGCCAATGCCGAACGCGTGCGAGATACCGTCGAGCGATACTCCGGAGAAGAAGGCGCCCTCGAGCTGCACGTCGCGTTTACCGCGCACAGCATTCCCGTCTCCATGGCGCAGACCTCTCTCTACGCACAACAGATTCAGGAAGCGTGCCGTCTCGTGGCGCAAAGTGCGGGCATTGCTCCGGAGCGATGGGCTGCCGTCTACCAGAGCCGAAGCGGGCGCCCCGAGGACCCGTGGCTTGGCCCCGACATCCTCGATCATCTCAGGGACTTGAAGCGCCGCGATGTCGCTCGGGTCTTGATCCACCCCATTGGGTTTCTCTCCGATCATCTCGAAGTTCTCTACGACCTCGACGTGGAGGCAAAGGCCCTTTGCGAGGAGCTTCGCATCGAGATGCTTCGAAGCCGGACGGTGGGCACGCATCCGCGCTTCGTGACGATGCTTCGCATGCTCGTGCAGGAGCGCATGGGCGCGTCACCGCAACACGCACCCAGCACGATCGGCCAATTTGGTCCGGCTCCTGACGTCTGTCCCGAGGCCTGCTGCCCTGCTCCGTCACGACCGCCGGCCCACCCGCGCGCCGATGCCCAGTGCGAATAAGACTCGCACTCCGGGCGGAATCTTGGAGAACGGTTCCTGACACCTTTATTCCGGAAAGGCGGACTTGCGCCAGATATTCCGCGAGAGGAGCAGCAGCTCGAGGGCCTGGATCCGCTCCCTTGAGCCCACGAAGATCTCGTCGGGGAACTGGTAGTGCTCGAGGATGGAGGCAATGATCGGCTCGCCCATCTGAGAATTCAAACCCAGGCCGGCCAGATACTGGAGCCGCAGGTTGCGGTCGGTATTGATCTGGGCGACACGCGACCAATCCGCGAGCGAGGAAGCCTGCCCGGCGTAGGTGGCGAGCAGGTCGATCCCCTCATCCGGCACGGCAACCTCACTGGTTCCCGTATCCGGTTCGCCGAACCCGACCTCGCGCAATGATTGTCTCACGAGTTGATGGTCGGGACGGTCCAGTCGGCGCTCGAACTCGTCGACGTCGATCACGGTCGGCTCGACCTGGCCGAACAGAACGGCGTCGTAGCCGAATCCGTCGCGATCGTTCCTCCACAGCGTGCCATGGGGAAAGACCTTGAAAAAGGTGGCGATCAGGCTCCTGGACGCCTCCAGACTGGTCTCGTAGAGTGGGACCCAGAGGCAAAGGCTCCCGCCCGGTTTCAGGTGATCGCGGCACATCTGGTAGTATTCCACCGTATTGAGTGCAGCGCAGCCCTTGACCCAGGGGTCGATCGGGTCGGACGTGATGATATCGAACTTTTCGCGGGTGGTGCTCAAGAAGTGCCGGCCGTCGTCGTAGATCACCTCGACTTGCTTGCCGCTTACCGTGTGAGGGTTTTCGCGGGCAATGCCGTCGACGACGTGGTAATTCTCCTTGCCGAACATCGGCGTCACGATCTTGGGCACGAGCGGCTCGATCTCGCAGATGACGATGCGCTTCACGTCGGGGTGCACAACGAATGTCCCGGCCGTGATGCCCGCGCCACAAGCAACGACAAGCACGGAGCGGGGCTCCTTGTGCAGCAGGGCGGGGATGTGCCCCAGCATGCGCTGGAGTCGCATGTCGGGGGGCAGGGTTGATGCCTGGATCTTGCCGGCGCCGTGGAAGCTTCGAACGCCTTGCTGGGTCACGGTCACGGCAACCGAGACGTTGGTCCCCTCGCCGACGTAGGTGCAGTAGACATCCGGGTTGCCGGGCCCGATGCGGACATTCTTGACGATGCCGGGCGCCGATTTTCCAAGCCAGGACGCAGCGTCGCGGCCGAACGCCACGGTCGTCCACGGCAGAGGTGTGACGCACCAGGCGAGGAAGGCGGTTACTGCAATCGCGGCGGCCACCGCCGCCGCGCTGCGCCGGCGCACGGCCTGGGGCACCGAAACGAGCACGGGAAAGCAGGCGACGAGCGCGCCCGCCGCGGCAAGCCCGATCAGCGCTCGCTCGGCGCCGGCCGTGCCGATGGCGGGAATCAGCAGCAGGCTGAACACGAGGCGCCGGCGATGGCGCCGAGCGTATTGGCGGCGTAGACCCCCGCGACCAGCCGCCCGGGATCTTGACCGCGCGCGGCAACCGCCGCCAGCGCCAGCGGGAAGCTCGCTCCCCACAGGCACGCCGGCGGCAGGATAGCCCAAAGGCATCGCACCAGGTCGAGCTGGAACATGAACCAAGGGCCCGGTGACAGACTGGGGACGATCGGCCAGTACGGCAGTGACCGAGAAATGATGAACGCGGTCCAGGCGATGGCTGCGGTCAGGAGCCACTGGCAGGCGGAAAGCGCCAGCGGCCCCGGCCGGACCCGCCGCGCCAGGAATGCGCCCACGCTGCTGCCGATCCCCAGCCCGATCAGAAACACGGCCAGGATCAACGAGAAGGTGTAAACTGTGCCGCCGAGCAACAGCGAGAGCAAACGGGTCCAGACCACCTCGGCGCCCAGCGCCGAAATCCCGGAGAGGGCGATTGCCACATAGACGGCCCATGCGCCGGCGGCGACCTGCGGGCTCGCCTCGAGCGCAGGGCTCGGCCGCTCTCGCTCAGGCGAGGCTGCCGCCACGGCCAGGGCGATCACAGCCACGGTCACATTAAGGGCCGCCGCGACATAGGTGGCTGTGGCCGTGTCGAAAACACGCAGCAGGTAGAAGCCCGCGAGCAGGCAGCCGAACACGGCTCCCACGATATTGCCGCCGTAGAAGTAGCCCAGCCATGACACGCCCTCAGCGTCGGTGTCGACCCAGCGCGCAATCGCCGGCAGCGTGGCGCCGAAGAGCAGCGTGGGCGGCAGCAGGCACACCGCAGCCACCGCCGCGCGGAGCAGGATGCCCGCCTGGCCGACGACAGCGTACCGCGCGTAGACCTCTTCGACGTACGGCATGCCGAAGAGCACCGCGAGCCCGGCGGCGGCCGAGCCCAGCTCGATAAGGGCGTAGACACGCAGGGGGTGCCGCCGCGGCGACACCAGGCGCGGCAGCAGCAGGCTGCCTGCGCACATGCCGCCCATGAACGTGCCCAGGAGCACGCCCAATGAGAGGGCGGTCGAGCCGATCACCAATTGCAAGACCTGGAGCCAGACGACCTCGTAAATGAGCGCCGCGCAGCCGCTGCCCACGAAGAGCAATAGCAGCACGGGAAGATACGGTTTGGGCTTCGGGGTCGAGTCGTGCGGTGTCATTTCAAGACTTCAATCCCAACTGAGGATCCATGGTACAGAAAATGGCTGCCAACTCTTGATGGGTGATCCGTCGCGGCTGAATCCCGTGGCGTGGTTGTCCGAAGTTACCCGAAACCGCAGGCTCTGTTAAGGTTCCACTCGGACGAGATCGGCATGCAGCGGGATGTTCGAGAGACATTGCCGGTATGGGCTTCCCACGGCAACAACTCGATTACGAGCATATGAGCTGTAAGCAGGCAATTACGTTCGTCATCGGGGCGCGGAAGTTCGTCCGGCGCGGGTCGCAAAATGGCTGTGCTGAACCGGAGAAAGAGCTCAACGAGGCGCGACTTCATGAAAATTGAGACCGTGGCGCCAGCGCTCGCAGGTACGGCGCGAGTTGTGCGGCTCGTTACATCTTCGCCAGGCACCCCATCCGCCGGCGACGTTGCCTTCGGCCTTCACGATTCCTGGGTCGAAACGCCTGGAAAGCCCCAAAATCAAGGAAAACCGGCACGATCGGCGGCAGCATATTGACTTTCGCGTTTTCGAAGGTAGCATCTCCTGGTTAGTAGCTTAGAATGGCAATTGTATAAGAGTTTGTTGGATGTGTTTGAATGTCGCTTCGTTGCGCGGGGAGCCGCGCCGGGGATGCGGCCGATTTGGCATGGAAGTCGGAGTTTGCCGTGGGGGCCGTTGCTGGTTCCGTCGTGTTTTGAGCGAAACGCTGTGATCGTCTGGCTGCTGGCGCGGCAGCCTGCACGAGCGGGTATCGTTGCTTGACTTCGGTAAACCGCGAGACGAACGAAGTCTCGAGGCACCAAGATTCCACGCCCAAAATTTTCGTGTATATTCGGCGCACGAGGACAGGCTTCGATGGCAGCCGCCCGACAGAACTCCAAACCTTCAACCGAGGACAGCTCGCTTTTACCGGCACCGCAACCGGCGCCGTCGTGCGGTGGGCGCGAGCCTGGGGCAGGAGATGGATCGCCGCTGCCCTCGGGATCGCTCTGCTCCGTGCGTAAGTCCCGGACCTCGCTGGCACGCCTGCATCACAGCGCAGAAGCGTTATGTGCATTTTGACGAGGCTCAGCAGGCCGAGCGCCGAGAACGCGCGAGGAGGGACGGCAAATCGGCTGAAGAGGTGGATGCGTTGAAGGACTCAATTGTCGTCTCGTCGCGATTTGTGGAGGTCCACCACGGGGGCTGCGAGCCTGTGCGGTTCCGAATCCATCGCCGCAAAAACGGACAAATCACGTTTACGGACAGGCGGGAATGCGAAACGGGCACTGGCGGGACTACCGGGCTCTGGGGCACGTTACCGCCGATGCCGGCCGGCCTGCCCCGCTCGCTCACGCCGACCGCCTTCAAGGCGGAATTAGGTCGGCTCGTTGGAATCGAAACGGCAGAGCAGGTTATCCGCGAAATCACGCAGGACGATTTTTTTTCGACCAAGAAACGACAAATGTAAGACACAGATACTTTGATCGAGAGTGAGGTTGAGCCATGGCCAATGTGTTCACGCCTGATAACACCAAACCGGCGACGCCCGCGCTGGGCAATACCGGCGAGGTTGGCGGCAATGGAAGTGCGCCGGTTACGCTGATGGGGCAGTGTTCGCTGGTTTCATCGTGCGGGTCGAACCAAGGTTCGGGCTGCACGGCCGGCGGCGGGGCGACCGCTGGCGGAGGAAATGCGGCTGGGGGCGGTTGCGGCTGTGGCGGCGGCACAACGGCTGGCGGGGGCACGACGGGGGACGGTGGGGGTGGAGGAACGGCCGGGGGCGGCGGGGCTGGGACGGCGGGCGGTGGCGGGATTAATCAGGGGATGACGCCGTTCGGCGGACCGGGTGGAGGGGGCCTTTCACCCCGGATGGGGGGATCGCTGAATATCCAGATGCAGCCGATGAATGGACCGATCGGCCCGGCGCCGATGCCTGGCCCGATTGGGCAGGGAGGCGCCGGTTGCGGCTGCGGTGGGGGCCCCGGTGGCGGCGTGGGGCTGGGCGGCGGCTCGCCAGGCGGTGGCGGCGGCAACGGCCCGATCGGAAGCGGGCCGGTCTGGACCCTGGGGGGCAGCGGCGGCGCGGGAGGCGGCCTGGGTGGCATCATTATGTCGCCGATGGACGGACCCATTGGCCCGATCGGGAAATCGGGCGGATCTAGCGGGGGAACTGGAACGGGCCCCGGCGGCTCGGGAACCGCTTCGGGCGCCGGGAGCTGCGGCACTTGTCCGGCTCCTGGCACCGGCGGTGGTACTGCACCAGGCGGACTCCCGGGGGGAGGGGCGTTCTGGCCGCCGATCAACCAGCGTACCGGTGGTGGCGGCCAGGGAGGTCTCACGCCCCCGATCGTGATGACACCGTTCGGCGGCGGCCAGGCCGCGCTCCAGCGAGCGGCGAGCATGCCGGGCATTGCTCGTAGCGGCGCTCTGCCGCCGCTCACGTTTGCCGTGGGCGGGTGCAATTCGCTGGGCGGGTCGTGCGTGATCAATCCGGCCAATCCCAGTGTCGCGATGCAGATTTCGCCTCCGGCGGGAGATCTGTTTTACATCAGGCCGGTGCTTTCCTACAGCAGTTTGAACACAGCCACCGTCAACGAACTGGGCACGGGCTGGTTTCACACGTTCAAACGCCAGGTTCAGGTTACGTCCCGCACCACGTTGACCGTCGTCACCGGCGCCGGCCAGTCATTTACGTATGCCCGAACCGAGCTCGGTGGCTTCAATGCCCCAACATCGAACACAGTAAACTCGCTGCAAACACCGATGAACGCGAGCACCGCCACCGAGATTCAACCCGATGGAACTGTGTATCAATACGCCCCGGTGTCGGGCGTTCTGTCGTTACAGTACATTCAGAATCCGGCGGGCGCACGGTGGACGGTCACGTATGACGGAAGTGGACGTGTGAGCACTGTTACAGACCCCCTCACACGCCTCACAACGCTGGCGTATAACGCAACTTCGGGCAAGCTCAGCAGCATCCAGGACCCGTTTGGCAGGCTGTCGACGATCACTGTTAACAGCTCGGGCAATTTGGTGCAGTTGCTCAGCCCTGAGCTGTGTCTCTCAAGCATGGTTTACGATTCGAGCCACCGCATGATTGCATGGATTAACCCGCTCGGGGACACGACGAGCTATGCCTATACTGCCACACAGGTTGGGGTGACTTCGCCGCTAGGGGCGGAAACCACGGTGCTCAATATGGCCGTGGGGGTCGGAGGCGGGGGCGTCACTAATCCGCTCGGGAATGTGACAACACTCGGCTTCAATGCGAACGGCAACTTGATCGGCGCGACTGACGCGGCGGGCAACGTCTCGACCTATGGCTGGGACTCGGACGGTCGTCTGCCGAGCATCGGCGACGGCTTGGGCAACGTCACGAGCTTCAGCTACGCGCAGAACGCAACGAACAAGGTTTCGTACCTCACCTCGATCACGCAACCGCTGGGCGGGATCTTTACCTACACCAACAACAGTAGTGGGCAGGTTTCGTCGATCACGGACCAGCTCGGCAAGACCACGACGCTCACGTGGAACGCTTCGGGGTTGCGCAGCGCGGCGATCGATGCGCAGGGGAACGCGACGTCGTATTCTTATAACGGCATGGGTCAGCTCGTATCCGTGGAGAACCCGCTCGGGCAGCTCACAACCCTCGTATATAATTCGCTCGGCCAGCAGATCGCGCTGGTCAATTCGCTGGGCAACCGGGTGAGCTATACGTATAACGCCAACGGAATCGTCCAGTCCGTCCAAAACCCGCTGGGGGCGATCGCGACTTACCTCAGCGACCAGGTGAACCGGCTGACCAATTACATCGATCCGGCCGGTAATAATACGACATATCAATATGATCCGAAAAGTCGATTGATCGGCGTGACCAACCCGCTGGGTGCAACCTGGTCGATGAGCTATGACCTGAGCGGGCGATTGATCGCGCAGACGGACCCGCTGGGGAACATCGTGAGCTACGGCTACGACGCGCTCGGAAACTTGATCAGCACGACCAATCCGCTGGGTGCCATCGGCACAGCGGTCTACGACGCTACGAGCAAGCTCATTGCCAGGGTGGACGGCCTTGGGAACACGACTTCATACGTTTATGACGCGGCCAACAACCCGATTGCGCGGGTTGACCCGCTGGGCAATCGGATGACTGGAGTGTTCGACAGTCAGTACCGGCGCATCGCCGGCGTGGACCCGCTTTCGAATCGCAACTCGTTTTCGTACAACGCCGCGAACTTGCCGACGGCGATCACGAACCCGCTCGGAAACGTTTGGACCACGAGCTATGACTCGTTGCAGCGCCGGATTGCGTCGACTGATCCACTTGGTAACGTGAATTCCTATTCTTATGATAGCTCCGGCAATCCGGTCTCGATGACCAACCCGATCGGGGCCGTCTGGACCGCGGTTTATGACGGTGGGGGAAGGCCCAGCGCCAGCGTTGATCCACTGGGGAACCGATCGAGCATCGGATACGACGCGAGCAATCGCCCGGTCAGCTTCACCGATCCGTTGGGCAACGTGAGTTCGAGGGTTTATGACCGGTCTGGACGCGTCGTGGCCACTGTGAACCCGGTGGGCAACACCACGTCGTTCGGGTACGATGCCGGGAGCCGGCCGGTTAGCAAGACCGATCCACTTGGCAACATATCGTCACGTGTATTTGACCAGAGCAATCGTCTCGTGGCGTCGGTTGATCCGCTGGGAAACCGCTCGTCCCTGGGGTATGACGCGGCCAGCAGGCGCGTGAGCTCAACAAATCCGCTGGGCTTTACCAGCACCAACGCGTTTGACGTTGCGAACAGACTCGTGGCCACCGTTGATCCGCTCGGCAACACCAGCAGCATGGGATACGATGCGTCCAGCCGCTTGGTGAGCACGACAGATCCGCTTGTGAACACGTCAACGCGCGTATTTGACAATGCGTCTCGCATGATCGCGACCGTCGATCCACTTGGGAACCGCACCACGACGGGCTACGACGCGGCAAGCAGGCCAATCACAAATACGAACCCGCTGGGCTTCGTGTCGACAAGGGTGTTTGACGCCGCGAATCGGCGCGTGGCCGCCATCGATCCACTGGGCAATACGAGCACCACAGCGTTTGACGCAGCACGTCGTCCCGTTGCCTTCGTTGATCCTCTGGGAAACACCTCTTCAACCTCATATGACAATGCGAATCGGCCGGTGGCGAGCATTGATCCACTCGGAAACACATTCACGACGGTTTACGATGGGGCCAGTCGCCGAATTGCCCAGATCGACGCCCTCGGAAATCGGAGCTCAACCGTTTTCGACAACGCGGGGCGAGTAGTTGCCACAGTGGACGCCCTCGGGAACCGAACGAGTTTCGCATTCGATATGGCCGGCAGACCGGTCAGCAGAACGAATGCGCTTGGTTTCGCGTTTACCACAATCTTCGACACCGCAAATAGGCGTGTGGCCTCGATTGATGCGTTTGGCAACGCCAGCACCACAGTATACGATCCCGCGAGCAGACAGATCGCCTCGATAGATCCATTAGGGAACACATCATCAATCGTCTACGATAAGGCCAACCGTCCTGTGGCGACTGTTGACCCTCTCGGGAATGCGTTTACGACAGCGTTCGATGCCGCGGGCCGCGCGATCGCGCAGACTGACGCGCTCGGCAACACGAGTTCAACGGCCTACGACAGCGCAAGCCGTGTCATCGCCCGGGTTGACGCCCTCGGGAGCCGCACAAGTTACGGGTTCGATGCCGCAAGCAGGCCGATCACGACCTCGAATGCGCTCGGTTTCGTCTCCACCACCGTGTTCGACAACGCCAGCAGGGCCGTTGCGTCGGTTGACCCGTTGGGCAACACAAACACCCTCTTATACGACGCGGCCAGCCGCGTAGTTTCCAGAGTCAACCCGCTCGTAACCGTCCGGCCGAACCATTATTGCCGTGCATGATAGCTTGATCCTGGTAACGCACTACCGCGGCACCGGGAGATAGATCATGCTTGCGACAACCAAATTCGCTGCAGAGCAGGACTCGCGGATCGAATGGTGGGGTCGTGTAATTCTTCGGCAGCAGGCCGGCCGGATTCCTCTCGCCCAGTTCTGCCGTCAGTTGGGCATCACCACCCGGAAGTTCTACTACTGGAGGCAGCGTCTTCGAAAATTGAATGTCGCTGGCTCGGGTAAGCGCCATCGCCACCGGGCAATCACCACGTTCATCGGTAGCCCCAAGCACCGCGGCCACCTTTGTGCCTGTATCGATCCTCGGTCCACGCGCAACCACTCAGTTGGAAGTCGAGCTGGCTAACGGATGCACCGTACGGGTGACAGGCTCGGTTGATCCCGGCTTGCTTCAGGCTGCAATCACCGCAGCCGGGCAACTCAACGGCTCTGGCCAGGGAGACCGCTGATGCTCCCTCAACTCTCTGCTGCCGTTCGAGTCTTCCTTTGCTCCCAGCCCACCGATATGCGCAAGAGTTTCGACGGGCTTGTAGGCATGGTCCGCGAATATCTCGGACAAGATCCACTCTCGGGACATCTCTTCCTCTTTCTCAATCGCCGCCGGGATCGCGTCAAAATCCTCTTCTGGGAACGCGATGGCCTGGTCATCTGGTACAAGCGGCTCGAGGCTGGAACCTTTCAACAGCTCGATCCCGCCGCGTGTGCCGGCCGTCGCTTCGGAGATGCGGGGATCGAGCTGACCACAACCGAGCTGGCGCTGCTGCTTACCGGCGTCGACCTGGCCTCGGCAAAAAGGCGGCAAGCGCTATGCACGCGCCGGCTGATCGTCTTGGGGAAAATTCCTGAAAAATCTCAAGAAATGTCGTCCCATTGCTCCATCTGATACGTATATGTGATCATGATGGAGCAACCTCACCAGATCCCGGATGATTTGCCTGCCTGTCAGGACCTGCTGCGCGGCCTTCTCGAGCGGCTCGACGAAATGGAAGCTCAGCTCGGCGACCTGAAGCACAGCTTGACGAGACGTGCACGACCAATGGCGAATTGCAGCGCTCTTACGACTGCCTCAAGGAGCAGTACGAGGCAATGAAACGCCTCTGGCTGGGACCGCGGCGTGAGCGGCTGGTAGAAGCACCTGGACAACAACATCTCTTCGACGCCGACGCAGCATCGATCACTCCGGAGCTCCCCGATTCCCCGCTCGCCAACGAGCCTCAAGAGCATAAACGAAAGCGTGGTCACGGCCGGCGCCAAATACCTGAGCACCTTCCCCGCACCGAAGTTCCCCATGACGTTCCCGAGGAAGCCAAGGTCTGTGACTGCGGCCGGGAGAAGGTTCGTATCGGCGAAGATATCACCGAACAGGTTGATTACATGCCCGGCAAATTGACGGTCTATCGGCACGTCTACCCCAAGTATGCCTGCCCCTGCTGCAAGAACGGCGTGACCTCGGCTCCGCCGGCACCCAGTCCAATTGACCGCGGTATGGCCGGACCTGGGCTGTTGGCATACGTCTTCGTGAACAAGTTCTCTGATCACCTGCCGACTTACCGTCAGCAGGACATTCTGACACGCCACGGATTCTTCGTGGCACGCAGCACACTCTGTGACTGGCTCGCCCAATGTGCCCAGGGGCTGAGTCCGCTGGTTGACTTGATGCGCGAGCGAGCGCTCATGTCGCTGGTTTTGAACGCTGATGAAACGCCGGTGAACGTTCTCGATCCCACCAGGGATTCAACCCGAACCGGCTACTTCTGGGTCTATGTCGGCACCGGTGACAATCCCTACACGATCTACGACTATCGTGATTCGCGCAGCCGCGAGGGGCCGTCCCGGATGCTCAAGAACTTTCGGGGTTACTTGCAGACGGACGCGTACGCATCTTACGAGTCGGTGGTCTTGGACTCAGCCGGCCGCATCATCCCGGTGGGCTGCTGGGCGCATGCGCGTCGCGAGTTCTTCGACGCGCGGTTGAACCAAGGGTACGAAGCGCATTACGTCCTGAGTCTGGTCGGGCAGTTGTACGATATCGAGGATGAAGTGCGTTCCTACAGCCCGGAGGCGCGGTTGGCTGCGCGGCAGGAACGAAGCGTGCCAATCCTGGGCCGGCTTGAGAAGTTCTTGCGTGAGCAGAAAGGCCAGGCTTTGCCCAAGAGCCAGTATGGCAAGGCAGTTGGCTATGCGCTCAATCACTGGGCGGAGCTGTGCCGGTTCACCGAGAGCGGCCTTCTGGAAATCGACAATAACATTGCCGAGCGTACCATGCGGCTGTGTGCCATCGGTCGCAAAAACTGGTTATTCGTCGGAAGCGACCGCGGGGGCGAGACGGCTGCGACCTGCTTCAGCATCCTGGCAGGTGCCAAGCGACACAGGATCGAGCCGTTTGCCTACGTGCGTGATCTGCTGGTGGCTATTTCAACGGGCGAGCCGGATTGGAGCGCTCTGTTGCCCGATGTCTGGATCGCGGCGCATCCGGAGCACTTCCTGCATTACCGGCGGGATGAAGCCGAGGCCGCGGCACGATCGCGGCGACGACGGCGTGCTGGCCGGCGAGCAAATGGCTCAAAGCGGAGTCGGAGTCCCTGAGGTCGTCGCGGCACCGACGGGAAAGTGCACAAGCGGGACTCAAAAATGATGAAGCGTTCGCCGGCGAGGATCAGATCTGACCGCGGTGCGGGCACGCGCGTCAGGAGTGCCAGATAAGGTCAAGCGGACGCCGTCTCACCACTGACTCCGATGCAGTGGGCGGGCTGCACCCAGACGCCGTGCCGGATCAACCGGACGCTACGTCGGCCGACAGGCAGAGCACCCGTCACGGGGGCGCTGAGGGCTGGCGGGTCTTTTGAATCATCGCCAATCGTCCCGCGGCCCGTCAGCTCGTGAGGCCTGCGAGCACGCGGGCGCCGTGGGCACCGCCGTCACCACGCGAGCGATGGCGGGCCACTCCATCCCACCGCTGCCCCAGGCAGGCCGCCCGCGCACCGGGTATGGTTTCGCCGGTGCTTACACCCGCTCGGCAACACCGTGACCAATGTCCTCGACGCGGCCAACAGATTGATTGCGACGGTCGACCCGCTAGGCAACCGCGCGAGTTTTGCCTACGATGCGAACAGTCGCAAGGTATCGGAAACAGACGCTCTGCTGAACGTCAACACGACGATTTACGATGTTGTTGGTCGGAAGGTCGCTCGCATCAACGCAAACGGGTTCATAACGACGCAGGCCTACGACGGCGTTGGTCAGCGCGTTGCCATCGTCGACGCAAACGGAAACCGGACGAGCTCTACCTGGGATGCCAACGGCCGGCAAACGGGTACAATAGACGCTCCCGGCAACCAGGTTACGCTCCAATACGATGCTGCGAGCAGGCGAATAGTCCGCATCGGCGGCCGCGGCTTGCTCACGAGCTACACTTATGATGCTGCGAATCGGCTCACGGGGCAGCAGTACCAAGATGGCACCCGTGTTACGTTCACTTACGACGCCAGCAGCCGGCGGACAGTCCTGAGCGACTGGACGGGTAGTTACACTTCAACGTATGACCCCGACGGGCGATTAAGCTCGGTAGAGAACCCAGCGGGCGTTGCCATCACATACACTTATAGCAGCATAGCCGCAACCAAAGGATTCACTGGGCTCGAGCGGCGTCTCGCCGCGTGAGGGACGTCCTGACCCGGAGCCCGCGGCATCGTGCCGCGGAGGTTTGACGCATTGGTGCCAATCCCGGAGCTGCGGCCTAGGCCAGCTTCGCGATGTGAGGAGCCAGGCCGGGCACTCGGGCTCGGCCTTGGCCCCTGGGTCGGCGCTCGGGGTGCTCCTCAGCAGAGCCCTATCCTCCGTCCAGGCCAATGGCGATTGTCGCTGCGCCTTGGCTCGGCGCCAATCGCCCGTTGAAGTTGTCTCGTTTGGGCAAACCCGGCCGCGTCCCGCGATGCGTAGCTGCCGGGCTCATCTCCGGCGCCTGCCCACTTGGTTTTTGGCCCAGACCAAGTAAAACGGTGTTGCCCCTCGCTGGGATCACGGACACTGGCCCAGCCTGCGAGGGCTAGCCATACCAGCAGCAAGGAACAACACCGTGAACTCATTTGTCGCCAAGCATCGATCGGAAATCAACGGGGTTCTCGAATGTTTTGACCGCGTGATCTTGCGCGGCCATCTTCCCATCGCCGGCGTGGGATACTTTGCGACCTGGCTCTTCTCCAAGCAGATCGCTCTCAATATGAGGGAGCTCTCGGACGGTTGGTGGAACTTCAAGCACGCCGCACCGTGGTTTGCCGAGACCTTAAAGGCACACGCTCGCGAATTGGCTGAGAAGGCGGGCCGCACCTACCGTCATCTATCGCGGCCGGAGCCGATGGAGGAGAACGCTCGCCAACTGGCCCAGCGAGACGGCATCACCGAGGGCCTCGTATGCGTCTATGGGGCGATGGAAACCTGCCGTACTTTCCGCGTGCACTATAGCGACGACGGTCCCAAGGTACGTTCGGACCAACGCGTCTGTTTGGTCATCTACTTCTACTGGATAGACCGCGAATTTGGCTTGATGCACGTGAAGCTCCAAACTTGGTTTCCCTTCACGGTGCAAGTATATGTCAACGGCCACGAATGGCTGGCGCGGAAGCTCACCGCTCGCGGGATCGCCTTCGAGAAACACGACAACGCGTTCGTGGAACTGGCTGATGTCGAGAAGGCCAACGAGTGCGCACGGAGCTTCTGGCGGCGCGATTGGCCTAGACTGCTCGATCGCCTGGCCGGCCGGGTCAATCTCCTGCTCAAGGACTGGCTAGCCGGGCAAAACTACTACTGGGTGATCGACCAGGCCGAGTTCTCAACGGATGTGCTTTTTGCCAACAAGACGGCGCTGTCATCATTGCGCCGTGGTCTGTACGAGCACGCAGTTCATTGTTTTGGCGCGGATCAGATGATGACGTTTTTGGGACGGAAGTACCGTGCGACGTTCAAGGGGGAAGTCCGAACGCACTGGCGGCGACGCGAGCCGGGTGCGGCCGTCAAGCATTGGGTCAAGAGCAACGCCATCAAGATGTACGACAAGTCGGGCCGGGTGTTGCGGATCGAGACAGTGATCAACGATCCCAAAGAATTCTTCGTGCACCGACCCCGGCTCAAGAATGATGGAAGCAAGGTCGTCGGTTGGTTTGAGATGAATAAGGGTGTGGCCAATATGTACCGGTACGCGCAGGTTAGCCAGCGGGCTAACGATCGTTATCTGGAGGGGCTCGCGGTCGTAAATGACGTGGGCGTCGGCCAGAGGGAATTAGACTCGAGATGCGCGCCGGTATCTTTTCAAGGGCGGAAACGTCGCGGCTTGCAGCCGCTTTCACGCGACGATCAGGCCCTGTTTCAAGCCGTGCTGCGTGGTGAACACGCCGTGCGCGGCTTCCGCAGCGGTGAGGTGGCCGAACGGTTGTACGGTTCCAGACCAAAAGATGAAGTGGAACGGCGCAGGCGGTCCGGGCGGGTGAGTCGCCGGATCAGCCTGCTGCGTGCCCACGGCTTGGTTGCGAAATATCCGCGCTCGAGGCGTTACCGCGTGACGCGCGCCGGTCAGCGATTCATGAGCATGGCAATTGATGTTCGCGCTAAGCTGTTTGCGCAGGAGTTTGGTCGAGCGGAATAGTACATCTCGTCACCCTCGCGCAAATGATTTTTTGCGCGCTCACCGTTGCTCTCGCGCTACCGGTGCGCGCCAATGATTTGCGCACCGAACGCTCATCTGAACACCGTATCATTGTATGATGTCGCGGGACAGGCGCGACGATGGCGCAGCCAGGTGGAACCTTTACGTACGTGTTCGACCCCGACGGGAGGATCAGCAACCTGACAAACCCCGAGGTCCAAGTCACGAGCTGGTCCTATGATGCCGCGAGTCGCAATACGCGGCAGGCCATGGCGAATGGTGTGACGGTGTCGTATACGTATGACAGCGCTGATCGTCTGCTGGTGTTGGCAAACCTCGGGGCCGGCACCACACTATCGAGCTTCGCATACTCCTACGATTCCGTCGGGAACCGAACACAAGTCGTCGAGGCGGACGGTTCGGCCGTGACATGGTCGTACGACCGAACCTCTCAACTGACCAACGAGAACCGTACAGGCACCGCAAGCTACAACATCACGTATGCATACGACCCCGTTGGGAATCGAACTCTGATGGTGAACGATGGCGCGCTGACAACCCAAACGTACAACGCTGCCAATGAACTGTCCACAAGCCAGACGAGCTCAGGCGTCACAACCTACACCTTTGACGGCGATGGCAATTTACTCAGCGGACTCGTCTTAGGAAGCCAGCGCACGACAAATACGTGGGACGCGGAGAATCGACTGACGAACGTGGCGCTGCCGTCCGGCACCGTGGATACGTTCACGTACAACGGGGACGGCCAGCGGGTGCAGAAACAGGACTCCGGGGGCACGACGAATCACGTTTGGGATATGCAAAATATCTCCCTCGAGACGAATTCAAGCGGTACCACGCTAGCGGCGTACACGCTCTCCCCTGACACGTTCGGATCACTTCTGTCACAAAATCGCGGGGGCGTGACCTCCTTTTACCTGTGCGACGCGCTCGGTTCCGCGAGGCAACTAGCGAACCAGTCCGGGACGGTGACTGACAGCTACGTATATGACTCGTTCGGAAATCTTGTTGCTTCAAGCGGAACTACATCCAACCCCTTTAGGTACGTCGGGCGAACCGGTTACTATTGGGATGCGGACCTCGCTTCCAGATATTTCGCCCGGGCGCGCTACCTCGACTCGAGTCGCGGCCTATTCCTGAGCCGTGACCCGAGAGGTTGGCCAAAACCGTGGTTATTTTACGCTTACTGCTTGAATAATCCATCGATATTAACTGACCCATCGGGGCTTGATGCAATAACGATTCCCTTGCCGACCGGCGGCCAAGCTAGGGTGGATTGCGATGTTCCAAGGCGTGGTGGAAAGCCAGGCCCCCCTTGCGTTTACGGCGACATAATCCCGCAGGACGAGCTGGAGCCCATGCTCTGTGGGGTGCAATTCGATCAGGATCCCGAGTGCGACGAACTCGAACTCATACGAACCTTTCCGTTGATCTCGGATACCCTCAACACGATCCTCCGCGAATGCGGTGGCATACCGCCCATCACGTGCGCCCTTTGTCCACCGCCTTGCGACTTTTTCGATGGCGCGACCTTCAACGTCGGTGAGCTTGGGGCAATTGTACTTTGCATTGACAAGTCGCCAACCCAGCTTGATCTGCAGTACACCTTATACCACGAGCTGGTGCATGTTTGGGCGGCTTGTACAAACTTAATACAATCGAACAAGCTGCCGGTACTGCTGCGGACGCCGTTGACCGCGTGTGAGAGCTCCCTGCTCAACGAGGCGATTGCATATTTCTGCGAGGGTGACTGTAAGACGCCTAATCAATGCTTTATCGAGGCACTAAGAAGCGTGTGTCCCCTTGGGACTTGCAGCCTTGGCGAACTTCAGGCTGGAATTCCACAGCAAGCGTTTTTAAATTGGTGGTGGAGCGTGCCCACTGCCCAAAAATGCCCGAAAGAGTTGCCCCCGATTTTCCCGGTGCTGTAGCGATTCAGACAGCGGGTTCGTCCTGATGTCCTTGACGCTGCTAGTAGCGTGACCTAAGCGAGGACTAGCGCCGTTTAGACCGCAGGAAGCTGCGAAAGCAACAGGCGAATCATGACGTCAAAGCATTTGCGCGTGCCTTCGTTCCGCTTCCGAGTGTTTGCGGTCATTACTTCGGCGCTCATAGCCGGCTACGCGCTGCTATGTTATCACCTTCACGGGCTGATTCGGGGCGACTCCGTCCCACTGGACCGGCGAACGGTTAATACGCATATCCGCAAAGCGGACAAGCCCGCAAAAGACGGCCGTTTGCTACATTGGTACAGCAACGAAAGCACGAGGCGCCAGACCGTTTCCCCGCAAGCGATTGATCGGGAGAAGCTAGACGTTCTGCCGAACGAAAGCAAAAGTAAGGGATAGGCATCGTGCTGTTGAAGATAAAGGACACGCACCCGAGAGCTAGGGCGGGGGCGCTTCTCTCGATTTTGGAGGAGGGTTCGTTTAACGGGGGGGCTGACGTTGCGCCCAGAAACTCGGAAAAGGAGGATCATCTCAACGTGAAACCGATTTTCGGAACCCTGCGGGCAACCAATCCCGTCCGGCAAAGCCGGGCCAGTCCGCCTCAGGCGGAGAAGTGATTCTTGCGCGGCGGAGGGATGGCCCTCCCTGCGAAGCGTAGGCAACGGGATCAAACGTTGTGTAAGGAAGAGACCGGGACAGGTGCGGTTTTGGCATTACAGAAGGAACCGGGACAGATACTATGAACGCGGGCAAGTATCAAATGTCAGTCGCTGCTGTTAGGGTCCAGGTGTGGATATCTACAACTCGCTTCTCCGGAGCTCACCCATGACAGCGACTCACGCAATCGATAGTAACACGACATCATCCCCGGTGCTCTACCTGGCCTTCGAGCTCGGTTGGAACTCGCGGAAGTTCGTTTTCAGAACCGGTTCGGCGCAGAAGCCCAGAATCCGCACCATCGCGGCTCGTGAACTAGCCGAGGTGATCGAGGAAATCGGCGATGCGAAACGACGGTTTCGTTTGCCTGCGACCACCCCGGTCGTCTCCTGCTACGAAGCGGGCCGCGACGGTTTCTGGCTCCATCGATTCCTAGAATCCAAGAAGATCGGGAACCTCGTGGTCGATTCTGCATCGATCGAGGTTAATCGCCGTAAACGCCGAGCCAAATCAGACAACCTCGACCGAATCAATCTGGTGCAAGTCCGCAGGTAGCCACCGGTTCCGCAACCAGCGTTACCGGAATTTGCACCACCTTTGCTTTGAGATGATCCGGCTCGGAACAAAATATCGGGTTGTTTTGTGCGCTTTCATGACCCGATAGTGCGGCTGGTTCGCGTGTTTTAGGGCTTCGCAATGGGCAGGTACTCAGAGACACTCACCGAACACGTCATGAACCCCCAGAACGGTTGGGTGATCGAGAACGCCGATCTGACCGGTCACGCTGGCGCGCCGGGACGCGGAGCGTTCACCTCAAGATAAGGGGAAACCGGGACAGGGGAAACCGGGACAGGTACGGTTTTGGCAAAATAGGTAGTTCATTGTATGGCCAAATATTCCGAAACGCTGACCGAGCACGTCATGGCGCCGCGGAACGGCGGCGTTATCGAAGACGCTGACCTCACGGGTCATGCTGGTTCACCCGGTCGCGGTGCGTTTATGATCCTCTTCCTGAACGTCGAAGACGACCGGATCGCGGCGGCGAGGTATCACACGGTTGGATGCGGGCCGACCATCGCGAGTGGATCGATGCTGACGGAAATGATCGCTGGGAAGTCCATCGCGGAATGCCGCGAGTTGACGGTCGAGAATCTGATCGAGGCATTGGATGGGGTTCCGCCGGATAAACTCCATTGCCCGGCGCTGGCGATCGGGGCGCTCAAGGATGCGCTGGCGAAATGGCCTGATCCACCAGGGGAAGCGACCTGAGCGAATGAAAGATGGCGGATGAGTGAGTGGACGGGAATGAGAGAACGAATGAGGCCCCGGAGATTTGTCCGCAGATGACGCCGATGGGACGCGGATGGGACGACTGGGGCGATGAGGACGCGAGGGCGTTGGGAAGTTGCGGGGAATGAAATGCTTGTTGGCCCCGAATGGGGCGAATCTTCACGAATGAATTCGGGGAAGGAATGGCGCACCCAGTCGGTTTGCGACGGCCCCGGGGGCTGGGATGGCAGGGGAGAGCGGAACTATCCGCAGATTTCGCAGATGTACGCGGATGAAAACGATGGAGAAACGGTCGATAGCAGCGTTCAGTGATTTTGAGATGGATCGGGGAGTGACAAGCAGGGATAGACCATGGGTTTTGCTCCGCAAGGAACCTTGCGATGTCTAAGCGCGGGAAGGCACGTGGGCTGGACAAAAAGCAAGCGAAGGAGCCGAGGGGACAAGTCCAAAATCCGAAGCTCGAAATTCGAAAGGGCGGAGCAGGAAACTCGAAATCCGAAACTCGCAATTCGAATGGGGAGGATGGTAGGAGGGCCACCGCTCGAGGTAGCTTGCCGGCTGGGTATTGGAACGCTTGTGAGATGGCGCGCGAGGGACGGCGCGAGGACGCTCGGGCCGCCTATCTCCGGCTCGCGCGGGGTTTCTCGAAGAATACGAACCCACGCCTTCGGGCGCTCGTTCAGAATGATCTCGCGGTCCTCGCCGCGATGGAGGGGAAGCTCGACGAGGCACGCGCCGAGTGGCGGGCGGTGGTCGAAGGCGACCTTGGATGCCTGCCGGCGAGACTAAATCTCGCGCTGGTCGAGGCCGAACTGAGCTGGTCGGCTGCGGCCACGGCGCGAGCGCCAGGCGCGACCGAGCTCGACCATACGTCCGGGCAGATCCAGAGTTCTTCCCCAAAGGTCGTCGCCCGGGATCCGGAACCCGGGGTCCGAGAGCCCGGCATCGATGACGGCCTCGCGCTCCGCGCATATACAGCGCCACGCGTCGCGGTTCTCAGCTTCCTGTTCAACTGGCCGTCGACCGGCGGCGGCAACATGCATACCGCCGGGCTGGTCGATTTCCTGGGCCGCGATGGGTACGAGGTGCGACATTTTTACGCGCGGTATCCGGCTTGGGGGATTGGGCGAGCGACGGGCGAAGGCCTGCTCGCCAGCGAGGCCATCGACTTTGCCGACAGCGAATGGAGCATACGGACGATTCGCGAGCGCTTTTGCGCCGCGGTCGAATCGTTCGCGCCCGATTACGTGGTGATTTCCGATGCCTGGAACATGAAGCCCCACCTAGCCGAGGCCATGCGCGGGTACCCGACGATCCTTCTCATGCAGGCGCAGGAGTGCTTGTGCCCACTCAATAATCTGCGGCTGCTGGGAATCGGTCCGGTCAAGGCCGAGCAATGCCCGCGGAATCAGTTTGCTACGCCGCAGGTTTGTCACCAGTGCTTGGGTGAACGCGGGCATCAGTCGGGTGGCGCTGCATCAAGTTGAACGGGCGCTGGCTGGGGTGGGCACGGCCGAATACGACGGGTTGATGCGGCGGGCATTCTTTGACGCTGAGGCGGTGCTGGTGCTCAATCCTGTTACGGCGGCGTTGGTGGAACCGTTTGCTCGGCGGGTGTGTATTGTGCCTTGGGGGATTGATCCGGCACGCTTTCCTTGGCCGGCGGAGGGCGGTGGCGGGAGCGCGGAAGACACTGGCATAACCAATGGCACAGAAGACGTCGCTGCTGGCCTCCCGGACGTGGAGGATCCGGGAGACCTTCGGTCTGTCTGGAGGTCGGGGTCAGGAGGCCCGCGCCCAACAAGGACACACTTTCGCGGAGCGAAAGGCGACTCTGAGGCGTGGCTCGAGACCGGCGCCCAACTGCGCGATGACTCGGAGATTCGAGAAGACACTGGCATGGCCAGTGCCACCCGGAATGGGAGCGCGGGCGTCAAGGCCGTACTCTTCATCGCCGCGGTTGCAGGTGAGGTGATCAAGGGGTTTCATGTGGCGCATGAGGCTTGCCGGATTTTGCGGGAGACTCGGAGTGACTTTGAGCTCGTCGTGACGTTTGACCCGCTGGGGTCGATCGATGAATTTACTCGCTCTGTTGGCTGGTGCTCGCAGGATGAACTGCCTGGGCATTATCGAGCCGCGGATATTTGCTTGGTGCCGACGATCGCTCAGGATGCGCTGAGTATCACCTCGGTTGAGGCGATGGCGGCGGGTATTCCTGTGATCGCCAGCCGGATTGGGGGGTTGCCGTATACGGTGAGCGATGGATTGACTGGGCTGCTGTTTGAGCCGGGGAATGCGTTTGATCTGGCTGAGAAGATTGGGCGGTTGCTGGACGAGCCTCGGCTTCGGAATGAGATGGGGATGGCGGGGCGCAGGCGGTTTGAGGAGGACTTCATGTGGCCGGATGTCATCAAACGGTACTGGCGGCCACTGCTTCCGCAGCGCGCGAGTGTGCGGTAGATGATTCGCGCACTTGGGCGTCCTCGTGTCGCGCGTGAGTGCCGGGTTCAGATCTGCTCGCGGACGATGGCGCGTGCTCTGGTGTAGTAGGCACACGCCGTGTGCCGTAACCGACGAATAGGGCTGGACGGCCTGTCCCGTTCGTTGGAGCACGTCCGGTGGCCCTCTGACGCACTGGCGGGACAACACGTTCAACGCGGCGGACGGCACACGGCGTGTGCCTGCTACATGGGGGCGGACGGCACACGGCGTGTGCCTGCTACATGGGGGCGGACGGCACACGGCGTGTGCCTGCTACAACGCGGCGGACGTGCCGCGCCTATATGCGCACAGGTGTCTTTTCCCGTTGACCACATTCTTTGGACCTGAGCCATGCCCATCCAACGCATCGCCATCATCTTCGACACCACCCTCCGACCGGAAACCAGTGGCGTCTACTGCAAGCGCGCCCTCGAGCGCCATGTCGAGGTTCAACACTTCCAACCCCACGAGCTCGACCAGATCCCGACCACCGGCTTCGATCTCTACCTGAACATCGACGATGGCCTGCGCTATCATCTCCCTCCCGATTGCCGGCCGAGCGCGTTCTGGGCAGTCGACACCCACCTCGACTTCGACCGCTGCCGCGACAAGGCGCCGCGCTTCGACCTCGTCTTCGCAGCCCAGCGCGATGGCGTCGATCTTCTCAAACGCATCGGCGTGCACTCCGCATCCTGGCTTCCCCTCGCGTGCGACCCCGAAATCCACCGCAAGCACGAAGGCGCGGCCAAGCAATTCGACGTTGCGTTCGTCGGCAACATTTTCCCCGGCCCGCGCGCTGACCTCCTCGCTCTCATCCAGCGCCGGTACAAAAACACATTCATCGGCCAGGCCTATTTCGACGACATGGCCCGCACCTATTCCGCGGCTCGAATCACTTTCAACAGAAGTATCCGCAACGATGTGAACATGCGCGTTTTCGAGGCGGTGGCCTGCGGCTCAATGCTCATGACCAACTGTCTGAGCGACAACGGCCTGTCCGAGCTCTTCCGCGACGGAGTGCATCTGGCGACCTACCGGGAGGGGGATGACCTCCTCGATAAGCTGGCGTTCTATCTGGGCGCGAGGAGCTACGTGAGCGAATTGCAGCCGCCGGGCGCGCCGAGGTGATTGCCAAGCATACGTACGGGCATCGCATGGAGGCGATCTTGCGGCGAGCAGAGGAGGCACTCTCGAAAAGCACGGTCCACGTCGGCCCGCACGCGTTCGGCGCGGGTCTCCCGACCCCGACGTCCCCGGGACCGCAGGTCTCCCCGACCCCACACTCGGAAGCCTCTCCCGACCCCTTCTACTTCGGCTACCCGCGCCCCGAGGTCGTGGCGCTCGTCCCCGAGACCGCCCGCCGCGTGCTCGATATCGGCTGCGGCGCGGGGCGGCTCGGCGAGGCAATCAAGCAGCGGCAACAGGCGACCGTTTCGGGCATTGAGCTCGATGGGCACGCCGCCGCCGCCGCGCGAGAGCGCTTGGACCATGTTTGGGCTGGCGATGTCGAGCAGCTCGACTTTGAGATTCCAGCCGTCTCGTTCGATGCAGTCGTCTGCGCCGATGTGCTTGAGCACCTGCGCGAGCCGGCGCGGGTGCTCAAACAGATACGCGATTGGCTTGAACCTGGCGGGTGCATCGTCGCGAGCATTCCCAACGTGAGGCACCACAGCGTGGTTCGCTCGATCTTGCAAGGCAATTGGACGTACGAATCAGCAGGGCTGCTCGATCGGACGCACCTGCGGTTCTTTACTCGCCGCGAGATCGAGAAGCTGTTTCACCGCGCAGGGTTCGCGATCGACGGCATGTGGTCGGTGAACCAGCCGGGGGATGATCACTCGAAGCGGAACGGATCGACCGGCCTCGTGCAGTTGGGCCAACTGCGCATCGACGGCCTCCCTCAAAGCGACGTGGATGAGTTTTACACGTATCAGTTCCTCGTCCGCGCCCTGCCGCTGCCAGTGCCGGATTTTGGGCTGACCTCGATCGTGATCGTCACACACAACGAAATCGCATTCACGCGGCAATGCCTGGATAGCATCCGCCTACTCACCGATACCACGTACGAGCTGATCGTCGTCGATAACGGCTCGACCGATGGCACGGTCGAATACCTGCGGGCGATGGGCGACGTGCGGTTGATCGAGAATGATAGCAACCGGGGCTTCCCGGCTGCGGCCAATCAGGGGATGGCCGTCGCGGCGGGCAAGCAGGTGCTGTTGCTGAATAATGACGTGATTGTGACGACCGGGTGGCTGGGCCGCATGCTGCGGGCGCTTCGGGGCGGCGACGCCAGCATCGGGTTGGTCGGGCCGCGATCGAACTTTGTGAGCGGTCCGCAGCAGATTGAAGTGGGATACGAGAACATTGCCGAGCTGGACGGGTTTGCGTGGGATTTCGGCAAGGCCCACAATGGCGTCATCGTTGACGTGAGCCGGCTCGTTGGTTTTTGCTTGTTGATCAAGCGGGAAGTGATCGACGCAATCGGGGTGCTTGATGAGCGGTTCGGCATCGGGTGTTTTGACGATGATGATTTTTGTTTGCGGGCAGTTGCGGCGGGATTTCGGGCTGTGATTGTGGGTGACGCGTTCGTGCACCATTTGGGAGCCGGACGTTTGCTGGGAGCGGGATCGATTTCGCTGCGCTGCTGCGCGAGAACCACGCGCGGTTCTTGGAGAAGTGGGGTGGCAACGGGAATGGTGCGGCCGCTCCTGGGGCTTCGGGCAACGGCTACGGGCCGGACCCCCACCTGTTCTTCGGCCACGCTCTCCCGGCAGGCCGGGCGACGGTTGAAATCGCGCCGGCTCGCGTCGGGCCGGGCCCGTTCGCGGTCGACATCGCGCCCGACGGCGGGCTTCGGTTGCGGCTGGATTTGGCGCGGACGAAGCTTTCGCTTTGCATGATCGTGCGGAACAACGCGCGGACGATTGGTCCCTGCCTCGAGAGCATCCGGCCGTGGGTTGATGAGATGATCGTCGTCGACACGGGCTCGGTCGATGAGACCCCGCGGATTGTCGAATCATTTGGCGCCAAGCTTTATCACTTTCCGTGGTGCGATGATTTCTCGGCGGCTCGCAACGAGTCGCTGCGGCATGCGACGGGCGATTGGCTGTTCTGGATGGATTCGGACGACACGATCCCACCCGAGTGCGGGCGCGGGCTGCGGGAGCTCGTCGAGAATCAGAATGACCCGAACATCGTTGCGTATGTCATGCAGGTTCACTGCCTGGGCTCCCTGGAGGAAGAGCAGGCCGGGATGGGTTTGGAGGCCGTCGACCACGTCAAGCTGTTTCGCAATCTGCCGGAATTGCGGTTCGATGGGCGAATGCACGAGCAGATTCTGACCGCGATCAACAGGATGGAGGGCCATGTCCGCATTGGCGTGACCAACCTGCACGTCGTTCACTCCGGGTCTGATCGAAGTCTCGCAGGGCAGGCGAGGAAGCTTGAGCGCGATATGCGGCTGCTCTTGCTGGAGCTGGCCGAGCGGCCCAAACACCCGTTTACGCTCTTTAACTTGGGGATGACGCAGCTTCACCTGAACCGTCCCGGCGATGCGGCTGACTACCTGCGCCGCAGCCTTGCCGTGTCTCCGCCTCACCATTCCCACGTGAAGAAGGCCTTCGCGTTGTTGGCGTCGGCCGAGATGCGGCTTGGCCGGCTCGAGCAGGCCCTGGCGGCTTGCCGGCAGGGCCTCAAGTTTCAACCCTGCGACGTGGAGCTTCGGTTTCGCGAAGCCGGTGTACTGCACGAGCTGGGCCGACTGGCTGAGGCAACTTCCACGAGGAAGCGGTGGCGGTGTATCGGCAGTCGCTGCGGTACCGGGCGAATTTCTGGCCGACTTTTTTCAATTTAAGCTACGCCCTCACCGATGGCCACCGGCTGACGGAGGCCAAGGCCGCGTGTGAGCAGGCGGCACGGCTGGCGCCCAACGAACCGGGGCCAAGACGCGAGCTGGCGAGGATTGCGCGCTTGGCCGCGGGCGTTCGAGCCTAGCGTCGAACCTCACAGGGCGCTTCGCGTCATAGACGTTCCGTGATCGGGAAATCCGATCCAAATTCCCGTAACCCTGGAAACTCACCCTCATACCGCATTCCTCAGCGACCACTGTGCCCTCGGTTGGTCGCATTCCTGGCATATCCCTCCCATTTTCGCCCCACACCCATCCGACCCGGTCGCCGGACACAAAGCCTGTGCCCACCTCGTTATACGTCGAAGGCTCCGCGCGTGCGGCGCGATCGCCGCTCGTGGACGGGTGGCCGCGCGTGGTATAGTTGACCGCCGCATTCGGGTCGACGGGATGGCTCCGCTGGCTGCGGTCCGCCGACGCCGTGTGACCCCGGCCGGGTGGAGAGATCAGCCCCATGTGTGGAATTGCTGGAGCAATCGATTTAAAGGGTCGGCGCGAATTTGCCGCGTCGCGGCTGCTGGCAATGACATCCGCAATTGCTCACAGAGGTCCGGACGACGAACAGATTCACGTCGAGCCGGGAGTTGCGCTCGGCGCGCGGCGACTTTCGATCGTCGATCTGGCCGGCGGACGCCAGCCCATCAGCAATGAGGACGGCTCGGTCTGGGTCACCCAGAATGGTGAGCTTTTCGAATACCCCGAGCTCCAGAAATCGCTGCTGGAGCGAGGGCATCGGCTGGCAACCCGTTGCGACACCGAGCTCTGGGCCCATCTCTACGAAGATCACGGCGAGGGCTTTTTCGAGAAGGCACGCGGCCAGTTTGCGGTCGCCGTCTGGGACCGTAAAGAGCGCAAGTTGATTCTGGGCCGAGACCGGGTGGGGATCTGTCCGCTGTACTATGCACAGGCCGATGGATGGCTCCTCTGGGGTTCGGAAGTCAAAGCACTGCTCGCTTCGGGGATGATTGATGCCAAGGCCGATCCCAAGGGAATCGACCTTTTCTTCAACACGTTTACCGCCGGCACGTCGCGGACGTTTTTCGGCGGCGTCAAGTCGATTCCGCCCGGCCATTACGTGCGAGTTCGCGACGGCAGGGTCGAGGTGAAGAAATATTGGGACCTCGATTTTCCCGATGCCGGCGACGAGCGGCGAATGGATCACCCAACGCCCTTGGTCGACGAGCTGGAATCGCTCATGCGACTTTCGGTCGAACGGCGGCTGCGCGGCGATGTGCCGGTGGTCAGCTACATCAGCGGCGGGCTAGACTCGACGGTCGTGCTGGGCTTGAGCTCCCGCGAGCGCGGCTACGCGGTGCCGTCGTTCACCATCGGTCTGGACCGCGCGGGCCCTGACGAGCGCTCGCATGCAGCGGAATCGGCCGCGGCCCTCGGATCGAAGCTGGTGACCGTCACCATGAATCGCCGCGACATCGTGGCGGCGTATCCCGAGCTCATCCGTGCCGCCGAAGGCCCCGTGATGGATTCATCGGCTGCGTGCCTGATGCGGCTCGCTCGGGCCGTGCATTCGAACGGGTACAAAGTCGTCCTCACCGGGGAGGGGGCGGATGAGGCCCTCGCCGGATACGCCTGGTTCAAGACCGAGAAGATTCGCAACATGCTCAGTGTCGGCCCGGTGATGAGCTTGCTCAAGGGGGCGCGCAGCCTCACGCTGGCCTCGATCGGCGGCGGAACGGCGCATCGAGCGAGCTTGCTCGGCATCAAGGGAGTGCGCACCGCTCAGCAAGACGTCTACGATTTCATGGGTCAGGCGCGCTCACTCGTTTACACGCCCGAGATGTGGCGCCTGCTCGAGGGGCATGCGGCCTACGACGACCTCGACCTTCCCAACGACCGCTTCGCGCGGTGGCACCCGCTCAACCAGTCGCTTTACGTCGGTTACAAGGTCATGCTGGCCGGGCTGCTGCTGCTGGGCAAGGGCGACCGAGTGGCGATGAACTCCTCCGTCGAGACGCGATACCCGCTGCTGGACGAAGACCTGATCGCGTTCTGCTCTTCGATCGCACCGGAATACAAGCTGCACGGATTGAAGGACAAATGGCTGCTGCGCCAGGTGGCGGCCCGCACGCTGCCACCGAAGATCGCGAATCGGCCCAAGACGATGTTTCAGGCCAGCCGGTCCGACGCGTTTCTGGGACCGGATCGACCAGCCTGGATCGACCAGCTTCTCAGCCCGGAATCTCTGCAATCGACGGGCTGGTTCGATCCGCAGGCCGTGGCTCGCGAGCGCTCGGCGCAGATGCGGTTTCCGCGAATTACACCCAAGCGGATCGTCATGGACCTCAGCCTGACTTGCGTCGTCGCCACCCAGCTCTGGCACCACATCTTTCTGGGCGGCGGACTGTGCGATCTGCCGGCGTGGGAGCGACCGTCCCTGACCTCAGCTTCCCGTGGCGGGCCAAGCCTATTCGGCAAGCCGGTGCCCAACGGGCACGCGAGCTACTCGGCGACGGCTCCGACGGGATGATGGTTGCGGCTCTCGCGATGCGAACTCCCGACCACGCCACCGGCCCGCTCGCGCTTGCGTACAACCCGAGCGGTGCCCAGCAAGGCCAGCCACCACGACACGCCGTAAATAAGGTTATTCCAGTCGGGGAAGCGAGCCATCAGGAGCGCTGTGAAGTACATCTGCACGGCCGGAATCAAAAACTTGGGGGTGAACAGCCAGGCCAGTGCGGCGAACAGGAACGTGCTCAAGGTTCCCCAGCTCGCCTTGAACCAGAGCGACTCCCAGCCGGTGAGTGCGTTGAGGGTCGCGACATTGAACGACAGGATCAAGAACGTGACCCACAACCGGGCGATGACATTGATCGCCGGCGACGACCAGAACCACCCGAGCCCGGCAACTCGGCGCATCGTCAAGATCACGACCGCCAGCTCGATGATCCACAGGACGAGATGTCTCACGTCGCGCTCGACAAGGGGGTCATGAAGTACCTGGCAAGCAACGAACGTGCACAGATGAATCCATGCCACGGCCGCAAGCGCACGCGACCAGCGGCCGTTGCCTTGAACGACTGCTCGATCAAGCTCGGCGCAGCGCGGCGTTCCAGTCGAGTGGGGCTGCCTCCCCATTCAAGATGCTGGCGGCTGCATTCGGCTCGCTCGGCGGGGATCCGGCCATCAGTGACGAACCTCAACTTTCAAACCACAGGTGTGAACTCCCGGTGCGCCGCGGTCGAGGCGGACTGGGCTTCGTCGATGCTGAAGTCTAACATGCGCTTTGGTAATCTGGGAAAACCGCGAAGCTCTTTCATCGTGGTGCGGAATTCCAGTCGAGCCGGACATATCGATTACGCGGATGAATCGCCTCATAGGGGAGATCAAACGTGAAACAACGCCGGATGGGGCGCACGGGGCTCAAGGTCTCGGAGATTTGTCTGGGAACGATGACCTTCGCCGGGCAAAGCGACGAGGCGGCTTCGGTTCGGATTCTCGACCGTGCGTTCGAGCGCGGGGTTACGTTCATCGACACGGCCGACGCGTATCCGATTCCGCCCGAGCCCGAAACCGCCGGGCGCACCGAGGAAGTGATCGGACGGTGGCTGGGCAGCGTGCCGGGGCGGCGCCACCAGATCATTCTGGCGACGAAGTGCCGCATTCGGGTCGGTCATGGCCCGAATGATCAAGGGCTTTCGCGGCGCCACATTCTGACCGCCTGCGAGGCCAGCCTTCGCCGCCTTCAGACCGAAACGATCGATCTTTACCAAGCACACCTTCCCGATGCGGAGACGCCGATCGACGAAACCCTTCGTGCGTTCGATGATCTCGTCCGCTCGGGGAAGGTTCGCTATGTAGGTTGTTCGAATTATCCGGCCTGGCAGCTCGCGCTCGCTTTATCTGCGAGCGAGCGGCATGGCTGGGCGCGCTACGACTGCGTCCAGCCGCGGTACAACGTGTTGTACCGCGAGATCGAGAACGAGCTTCTGCCGCTGTGCCGCGACCAGGGTGTCGGCGTGATCGTTTTTAATCCTCTGGCCGGCGGACTGCTCACGGGCAAGCACGAGTCCGCGACAGGCCCGGAACCGGGCGGCCGTTTCACGCTCGGTGCCACCGGCGAGCTTTACCGCGACCGTTACTGGCACGCCGCGCAGTTCGAGGCGGTCGACACGCTCAGGACGTACTGTCAGCGGCGGGGCTGGAACCTGGCAACCGCCAGCGTGGCGTGGGTCCTCGCACAGCCGGGAATCACATCGGCCATCGTCGGCGCCAGCCGTGCCGAGCAGCTCGAGACCACGCTGGACGGCGCCGAATTCATGTTCGACGACGAGGCCCGGGCGGCATTCAACTCCGTCTGGTGGTCGCTTCCACGCCGACCGCTCACACGGTAGAGCAGCGGGAAGAGAGTGTGGTCCCGGAGAAAGACCACACCAGCCGTGAACGTCTCGGTTCAGACCTCGCGGCTGAAGGCCCAGTCGGGCTTCTGTGCAGATTGAGCAAACCCCTCGCGCGGCCAGAAGCGGCTCGCCGGTGCGAGCCGGGCAATCGCGCGATGCAAGAAGACGAAGGGGAGCGTCAGTGTAAAGACCAGGGCCGCCATCGCGGTCACGGCCACTCTCCACGAGCCCTTCAATACCCGGATCACCAGACGGGCCAAGAAGATGAAGAGCCGGAATGTCAAACTCAAGAACGTTGCAACGAGCTCGAAGAACAGGCCGAAGACCAGATCGAAGAGGATTGCGACGAACGCCTGATATCCGCTGTAGGAGCGATTGATGCGACGGGTTCCCATCCGGCATTCGGTTTGGTAATGGAGAGACATGCGATACGCTCCTCAATTCGCGACGAAGCTTGCGCCTGGGTGTCGACCGAGCTCCTGGGTTAGCCCACCATATCGTCTATTCGTGGATTCAGACCAATTATTGAGCGAATCCCGGCACATTTTTCGGAATGGCGCGCCGGAGACCCGGAGACTGACAGGGGTCGGTTCGACGTCGATCTGTGGTACAATGCGCGAGACCTGGACGCACCGCGATCGCGAATCGGAGGAGAATTACGAATGAGCACCGCCGCAACCACCAGTGCTGCCGGATCGTCAGTGATCGATGGAGAAGCGGAGGCACGCCACGCCTCGATCGCAGTGCCCGACGATATGCTGTATGAGGTCGTCGACGGACAGATCAACGAGAAGATCGTGGGAGTTCACGAAAGCGAGATCGCGTCGTTGCTGATCGGATTTCTCGCCCCGTTCTTGCGTTCGCATCGCTTGGGTAAAGTCGTCGGCGAAACCATCTTCCGAATCGATCGTCCTAAAGATCTTCAGCGACGCCCAGACGTGGCGTTCGTGTCTCACTCGAAGTGGCCGTCCAACCGCCGAGCCCCCAAGGTCAGCGCGTGGGATCTCGTTCCCGATCTCGCCGTTGAAGTCGTTAGCCCAACAAACTCGGCGACCGAGGTGCTGAGGAAGGTACATGAGTACTTCGAGGCCGGCGTGGGCAGGGTCTGGGTCATTTACCCGGAACAGAAGAATATCCACATCTACAGCTCGACGAACCAGATTCACGTTCTGCAGGTCGGCGACGAGCTCGACGGCGGCGATCTGATCCCCGGCTTTCGGCTTCCCCTGTCCGCACTCTTCGAGGACGATCCTGAATAGAATTCGCGGCCAGCCGCAGCTCGGTTTCGACAGACTCTACGGTACGATGCGCGAAACCTCGACGCACCGCGAACGGGAATGGGAGGAGAAAAACCAATGAGTACCGACACAACCACCAGCGCCGGCGGATCGTCAATGATCGACGGGGAAGCGGCGGCACGCGATGCCTCGATCGTCGTTCCCGGCGATATGTTGTACGAGGTCATCGATGGTGAGATCAAGGAGAAGATCGTGGGAGTTCGGGAAAGCGAGATCGCGTCGTTGCTCCACGGCTTCTTGTTCATGTTCCTTCGCCAACATCGGCTAGGCAGAGCGCTTATCGAGGTGCTCTTTCGAATCGATAAGAGCAAGGGTCAGGAGCGCCGCCCTGACGTAGCGTTCGTTTCCGCTCGCGCTGGCCGATGAAACGGCTCGCTCCCGACACCGCGGCCTGGGACGTTGTTCCGGACCTCGCAATTGAGGTCGTCAGCCCGACGAACACAGCGGAAGGCGTGCAGGCGAAAATCCACGAATATTTTGATGCCGGCGTGAGTAGAGTGTGGGTGATTTATCCCAAACAGAAGAGCGTCCACGTGTACACTTCGAGGACAGACATCCACGGTCTCCAGGTTGGCGACGAGCTCGATGGCGGCGATCTGATCCCCGGCTTTCGGCTTCCCTTGGCCTCACTCTTTGAAGGCGATCCCGAATAGAATTCGCGGCCGGCCCCAGCTCGGTTTCGACAGACGCCCCAGAATCACATTCCTTCGCAGCAACAAACTTCATGCCGCCAACGACCAACAACCCTCCTTCCGCTGTGCTGGGCAGACTGGCCGAGCGACTGACGCGCGAATCACGCGCCGAGGTCCATTTCGACGCCGGGATGCGTGGCCTGTATGCAACCGACGCCAGTCTCTATGAGATCCAGCCGCTGGGCGTGGTCGTGCCCAGAACCGCCCAGGACGTGGTCACAACCGTCTCGATCGCCGCCGAAGAGCAGGTCTCGATCGTTCCCCGAGGCGCCGCCACCAGCCTTTCCGGGCAGACCATCGGCCCGGGCATCATCATTGACTTTTCAAAATATTTGAACCGGATCGGAATCGTCGACCGCGATGCGATGACCGTGCGAGTCGAGCCTGGCGTTGTCCTTGACCACCTCAATGCCCATCTCAAGCCGCTCGGGCTGATGTTCGCCCCCGACGTCTCGACCAGCGATCGGGCGACGATCGGCGGGATGATCGGCAACAATTCGGCCGGGGCTCGCTCGCTGCGCTACGGCAAGACGGTCGATCATGTGCATGCACTCGAGGTCGTGCTGGCCGACGGCACGACCGCCAGCCTGGGCCCCCTTCCACAGGAAGAACTCGAAAGCATCAGCCGCCGCGGCGATTTCGTAGGTGCCATGCATCGCCTGGTACGCGACACGGTGGCCCAGCACGCGCAGGCAATCCGGGATCGGTTCCCCAGGATTCTGCGCCGGGTCAGCGGCTACAACCTCGATGAGTTCGTACCGGGCTTGCCCGTCCGGCCGATGGGCTTCCCCGACGAGCCCTGGCGGTTCAACCTCGCCAAGCTGGTCGTCGGCTCGGAGGGAACGCTGGCCGTCGCGAATGCGGCCGTGCTCAAGCTGGTCAAGCTGCCGGCGGCCCAGGGTCTGGTCGTGATCTCGTTCGCGACCATTCCGGCAGCGCTCGACCGCCTCGGTGAAATCGTGGAGACCGGGCCCGTCGCGGTCGAGATGCTCGACCGGATGATTCTCGACCTCGCGGCCGAAAACCCGCTTTACGCCGGGTATCTCAATTTCACCGAGGGCCGGCCTGCGGCAGTGCTTGCCGCTCAGTTTTATGCCGGCTCACAGCAAGAGCTGATCGACCGCACAGCCGGCCTCGCGGCGATGTTCGACAAGCAGCCGGGAGTGCTCGGCGTCAGCACCCGCTTGGTCGACGCGGCCAAGGACGATTTCTGGAAGGTGCGCAAGGCCGGGTTTTCGCTCTTGATGGGCATGGTCGGCGACGCCAAGCCCATCGCATTCGTGGAAGACACGGCGGTCGATCCGCGCGTGCTCCCCAAGTTCTATGCTCGCTTCCGTGCCATCGTCGAGAAGCACGGCGTGCCCGCGGCGTGCTACGGTCACGCCGATGTCGGCTGTCTCCACATCCGCCCGATCATCAACGTGAAGACCTCAGATGGCGTCGAGACGCTGCGAGCAATCGCGCACGAAGTGTCGGACCTGGTGGTCGAGTTTGGCGGCTCCATGAGCGGCGAGCACGGCGACGGACTGGCCCGGAGCCTCTGGAATCACAAGCTTTTCGGCCCCGAGGTTTACTCCGCGTTCCAGGCCATCAAGCACGGATTCGACCCGCAAAACTTGCTCAATCCCGGCAAAGTCGTGGGCGTTGCCGACCCGGGAGAGAGCCTCCGCATCGGGCCCGATTATCACCCCCGCGAGCCGGGCTCGACATTGCTTGACTTCTCCGGCCAGGGGGGATTCGCCGGCGCGGTCGAGATGTGCTCGGGCGTCGGCGCCTGCCGCAAGAATTCCGGCGGCACGATGTGTCCCAGCTACATGGTGACGCACGACGAGATGCACACGACGCGCGGCAGAGCCAACCTGCTCCGGCTTGTCATGACGGGCGACCTGCCTTCTCGCGACCAGGGCTTCGACAACGATGACCTTCACGAGGCGCTCGACCTTTGCCTGCAGTGCAAGGCTTGCAAGAGCGAATGTCCGTCAAAAGTCGACATGGCCAAACTCAAGGTCGAAGTGCTTCATCAGTTGTATCAGAACCGGCCCTACCCGCTCGGTCATTTGCTGATGGGTTACATCTTTCGCTTGAACCCCATCGCCTCCGCAACGGCGCCTCTGGCCAACCGGATGCTGCATAGCCGCGCGTTCAAGTGGGTGCTCGAGAAAACAGCCGGCATCGACCGCCGGCGCACCCTGCCCACGTTCGCGCACGAGAACTTCAGGCGCTGGTTTCGCCGGCACGTTCCTGCTTCCGGTGCCGGCGCGCGAGGCGAGGTTGTTCTGCTCGACGACTGTTTCACAACCTATAACGAGCCCGAGGTCGCCATCGCGACGGTGCGCGTCCTGGAGGCTGCGGGTTACCAAATCCGCCTGGCCGGGCTCGAGTGCTGCGGGCGCCCTGCAATCTCCAAGGGTCTCTTGCCGCTGGCCCACGAGCTCGCTCGGGCGAACGTCCAGAAACTACTTCCTTTCGCGCGGGCCGGTACACCGATTCTAGGCTGCGAGCCGAGCTGCCTGGTGACGCTCGTCGACGAGTATCGCGATTTTCGGCTGGGGCCTGATGCCGACGTGGTTGCCCGCGCCTCCGTCATGGCTGACGCGTTCGTCGCAGACACGGAGCGGGTCCCGGATCTTCCTCTCAAATCCCGGCCGGGCCGCGTGCTCTTGCACGGCCATTGCCAGCAGAAGGCCGTGCTGGGCACGGCCGGAACGCTTGCCGCCTTGCGTCGAATCGAAGGACTGGAAATCAACGAAATCGACTCCGGCTGCTGTGGCATGGCCGGGTCATTCGGCTATGAAAGCGGGCACTTCGAGGTGAGCGCTGCCCTGGCGAACCGCGTGTTGATTCCCGCAGCGCAAGCTGACCCGACGGCGGCCCTCATTGCCCCGGGTTTTTCATGCCGCTCGCAACTTCACGGGCTCGCCGGGCTCCTTGCCAGAGCGCCGATGCAGCTCCTGGCAGACTGCCTTTCGTGAATCCTTAGTCCTGCGAGCCCGGCGACGTCGCTCTGCGACAGCCAACCGGGCCAGCAACTCGGCTGCAATAACAACGTCACGAGGGGTCAGAGTTCGCCGGTTCACGCAGCCGCCATCCCGGCGGCGTGAACACGCTCTTCGGAGATGGCTCAGTCCATTTCATGAAGAACAGCATCAACCCCCTCACGTGGGTTCAGCTCGGGTCGATCAATGCCGGCGAGGTGATCAGCTCCGATCAGTATTAATCGCCCCGTAACCCGCAACGCGAACTTGGCTTTCGCTCAAAACGCATTTTTTAGAACTGGCCTATCGCCAAGCGCTCGCGGGCATGTTAGTGTGAGTGTAGTGGCGTTTGAGGTGGCAGGATTGCCTTGGATGCTGCGACCTGTCTCATACCCGGGCGGGTGTGCGGCCCGGTTCATGCACTAACGAAACTACACTTTCTCATCGGGGGTGGTGAAGCCATGTCACAACGGCGTCGTGGTTTTACGCTGATTGAGCTTCTCGTCGTCATCGCGATCATCGCGGTATTAATCGCGCTGTTGTTGCCCGCGGTGCAAGCCGTGCGCGAAGCCGCGCGGCGTGCGCAATGTATGAACAATTGCAAACAACTGGGGTTGGCCCTCGCCAACTACGAATCGGGCAACAACTGTTACCCGAGCGGGGTCGTCTTTGGCTTCAACGGGGGCTCGCCGGTGCGCTCTGCTCGTCTCCGGGATTCGGAAACAACTGCCAGAACACGCCGTGGTTCGTTCTCATGCTTCCATACATCGAGCAGACGACCCTGTACAACGCGTTCAATGCATCGATCGGCATGGAGGGGCCGCAAGTAGGGCCTCTGCCGTCGGGCTTCATCATCAACAGTACGATCTTCACGACCAGGATCGCCTCGTTCCAGTGCCCGAGCGATGTCTCCTCGACCTACGCGTTGGCCGGACTGTTCGGCCTTCCTTGGATGGCAACGAAGGGCAATTACGGCTGCAACTGGGGAAACCTGGATGACGGCCAGGCCCTCTTCGGTGGCAAGTTCACGTCCGCCCCCCAACTCTGGTTGCAGGCCCCGTTCGGCTTCAGTCGAACGGGAAATGGGCCCTTCCTCTGCAAAGTCGCCTCGGTCACAGATGGGCTGAGCAACACCCACTTCGTGGCCGAGCTCTTGCAGGGAGCACCCGACGACATCCGCGGAACGATCTGGGTCCTCAACGCCGGCGCCGGCTCCTACTTTACGAGGTTCACGCCCAACGGCTACCAGGACTACACCGCCATCATTGCACCTTGGTCCGTGATCGGCAGTACGCTGGTCGGCACCGCCAACTTCGACAATATCGCATCGTTCGGCTCGTCGGGGCCGGGCACCAGTCCCGCTAGCCCGGGCTCCCTCTGCGACAGCCAACCCGGCCAGCAGTTGGGCTGCTACAACCAGGGCAGCGAGGGGAGCGAATTCGCCGGGTCGCGCAGCCGGCATCCCGGTGGTATAAACGCACTCTTCGGAGATGGTTCAGTCCATTTCATCAAGAGCAGCGTCAACCCCATGACGTGGGTCCAGCTCGGGTCGATCAATGCCGGCGAGGTCATCAGCGCCGATCAGTATTGATTGCTCGCAGCCACAGCAACAGAAACTTTCTGTACCGTCGTGGCGGCCAGGTCCGAATGGGTCCGGCCGCTGTTTCAATCTGGCCTCTCGTCGGGCGCGGGTCTCCGGCACCCGAAGAGTTCGTCGCCGTCCGCGCGACCGAACGTCGCCGTTTGCCTGCGCAACCGTGCGCTGGTTCGGCGCGGGTCTCTGACTCGTTCGGCGCGGGTCTCTGACCCCGCCGTCTCCGCGACCGAAGGTCTCCGCTTCTCTGCGCGCAACCGTTCAACGCCACTCGTTCGGCGCGGGTCTCTGACCCCGCCGTCTCCGCGACCGAAGGTCTCTCCGCGACCGAAGGTCTCCGCTTCCCTGCGCCAACCGTTCAACGCCACTCGTTCGGCGCGGGTCTCTGACCCCGCCGTCTCCGCGACCGAAGGTCTCCGCTTCCCTGCGCCAACCGTTCAACGCCACTCGTTCGGCGCGGGTCTCTGACCCCGCCGTCTCCGCGACCGAAGGTCTCCGCTTCCCTGCGCCAACCGTTCAACGCCACTCGTTCGGCGCGGGTCTCTGACCCCGCCGTCTCCGCGACCGAAGGTCTCCGCTTCCCTGCGCGAACCGTTCAACGCCACTCGTTCGGCGCGGGTCTCTGACCCCGCCGTCTCCGCGACCGAAGGTCTCCGCTTCCCTGCGCCAACCGTTCAACGCCACTCGTTCGGCGCGGGTCTCTGACCCCGCCGTCTCCGCGACCGAAGGTCTCCGCTTCCCTGCGCCAACCGTTCAATGCCACGAGCTCGATTCCGAACTCGCAACCCAGGCCAGGATTGTCGGTGCGATTGAGTCGAGCGGCGTGATCAGCTTGGCAGCACCACGGCGAATCGCCTCGCGCGGCATGCCGAAGACGATGCACGTCGCTTCGTTCTGCGCGACCGTCAACGAGCCGCTTTCGCGCATCTCCAGCAGACCGCTTGCGCCGTCATCACCCATGCCCGTCATGATGACGCCGGCCGCGGAAGGCCCAGCCGCCTGCGCAGCGGAGCGGAAGAGAACCTCCACGCTTGGGCGATGCCGGCAAACCGGAGGCCCTTCGACCAGCTCGACCCGGTAGCCAGTTCCCGAGCGTCGAATCACGCCATGCACGTCACCGGGGATCAGAACGTGCACGACCCGAGCGCACCGGCTCGTGCTGCCGCGCTTCGACGACTTCCAAGTCGATGCGGGGATCGTTGTGCAGCCGGTTGGCGAACGCGGTCGTGAAGTCGGCCGGCATGTGCTGAACCATCACGATCCCCGGAGTGCTCACGGGGAAGCCGACCAGAAGCTGTTGCAAGGCTTGCACGCCGCCGGTGCTGACGCCCAGCACGATGATCCGTTCGCTCGGACCCGCCCGCGGCGCATAGGGAACCTTGGGCAAGATCACGTCGGCCGAATGCCTGGGATCGGTCGCCGTCGCCGGTCGATCGTCGCGAAATGCCAGCCGGCCGGCCCTGGCGGCGCTGCGTATGCTCTCAAGCAGGTTCTGCGACCAATCGGCCAATCGGCCCGCATTATTCCAATCCGGTTTCGCGATCACTTCGATCGCCCCCATCTCGAGCGCCGTCACGGCTCGCTCAGCCTGGGCCGTGCAGAGGACGACCGGCAGGGGATGCTGCCGCATCAGTTTGCGGAGGAACGTCAATCCGTCCATTCGAGGCATTTCCACGTCCAGCACGATCACGCCGGGGACCGACTTCGACAGCACCGCCACCGCCTCGTAAGGATCGGCCGCCAGAACAACGCGGAAACTTGGGTCCGTCTCGATGATTGACTTGAGCTTCTGCCGGACGAGCGCACTGTCGTCGACAACCAGGACCTCAATCGGCTCGAGCGGTCCGGGTGGCTGCCCCGTCTTTTGACGATCCCGCAGCGCCATCGGCCCTCAACCCTCTCTCTGAAACAGTGACGGCGAGTGCTTGTGCAAGCTCGGCGGAACTTCCGGCAGAATCTCGCCGTTGCCCATGGCCAGCCAGCCTCCCGGCGGCAGGTGCTGCGCCAGCCGGTCAAACAGCGCGAATCGCTCTTCCTCCGCGAAATAAATCGACACGTTGCGGCAAAAGATAATCGGAAAATCGGTGGGCACGGACCAGACCGGGTTCCGCAGGTCCAGATGGCGGAATTTCACCAGGTCGCGGATCTCCGGCACGACGCGAAACGAGCCCGCGCGAGGGCCTCGCCCCAGCAAGAAAAACCGCCTGAGCCGTGGCGGCGAAACACCCTGAACGTCCCGGGTGGTGTAGATCGCCCCAGCGGCAAGCTTCAGCATCTCGAGCGAAAGGTCGCTGGCCCAGATCTCCACCTTCTGCGACAAAGCACCGCTGATCGTTTCCGCCAAGACCATCGCCATGCTGTACGGCTCCTGGCCCGACGAACAGCCGGCGGACCAGATGCGGACCGGCATTCCCGGTGATTCCTTGAGCCATGCCACGATCCGCTCGGCCATGAAAGTGAAATGCGCGGGCTCGCGGAAGAACGACGTGTGATTCACCGTGCTCAGATCGACCAGAAGCTGGGCGCCCCAGCCGCCGGGATCCACTTTGAGCACGTGTTCGTAAAATTGCGTAAAGCTCCCGATCCCCTTGACTTGAAGCCGCGAGCGCAGTCTCGCCTGCAACAGGCCCATCCGGTGGGCCTCCAGGGTGATGCCGACCTGGTGGCGCAGAAAGGCCGTGATGGGGGCAAAGTCCTTCTCAGACCACGGCTCGGGTTCCACGTTAGGCTCCGTCACCGTTCAATGACCCGAGGGTCGAGAAGATTCGGTCCACGTCCAATACGAGCAGGAAGGCGTCTTGGTGACGGATCAGGCCGCGAACGTACGGGGTGGCCTTCCCAAGTCCAAGCTGCGGTGCGGCTTGTACGTCCTCAGGCGAGAACTCCAGAACGTCCGAGACCCTGTCCACCAGGAGCCCCGTGATCTGAACGTCACTTCCAGAGCTCGACTCAACTATCAACACGCAGGGCGCCCGACCCGAACGGTCTTCCTTCGTCAAACCAAAAGGAAGTCGCAGATCGTACACCGGGACCACGTGTCCTCGCAGGTTAATGACGCCCAGCAGGAACTTCGGCCCACCGGGAACCTCGGTGAGCGCCTGCATGTCGAGAACTTCCTGCACCCGCATCACTTCAAGCGCATAGCCTTCTCCGCCCAGCCGAAACACCACGTACGACTGCACCCGCTCTCGATCGGCCACCGCCCCAGGTTCCATCACGACATCAACCATCATTGCCCCTCACGATTCGATGAACTCCGGGCTCGATCTTACACCGTCCTGCGGGGGCTGATTTACCACAATCGCTCGGGCCCCTCGCGCTTCGCATCGTCTCATGCCCCTTTTCATCACGGAAATCGCTCGAAATTGTTGTCGTCGTCGTCCAGGCTCACGATCACCCCACCCCGCGGCGTTCCACCCGAATTACTCGACGAGCCCGGCGAACCCGGACCGGAAGGCCCGTGTTGCGCCGGAAGTGCCGGCGGCAAGCTCGGAACAGGCGCCGAACCCGCGCCCCCGTGCAGCCCGTCGGGGCGAGAAAGATGAATCGCGCGACGCGGCGGTTGCGAGAGCGGCCTGACCGGTGTTGCCTGCGCTCGCCCAGCCGCCCCAGAGAGCGAGCGCATCACAACCCCGGTTCCGCCCCCACCAACCTGTCCGTTTAACGCCGATGTGTCGATCTGGAAAAACTCCACCAGCTCCTGCAGCGTCGAAGCCTGCGACGCCAGCCCGTCCGCCGTTGCCGACAGCTCGTGGCTCGCCGCTGCGTTCGTCTGCACTACCTCCTCGAGCTGCTTCACGCCCAGGTTGATCTCCCGGATCGCCGCCATCTGCTCCTGCGAGGCCGCTGCGATCTCCTGGATCAAGTTCGACGTGTCCCGGATCATCGGAACCGTGCGATCCAGCAGCGAGCCGGCATTCTCGGCCACCGCCACGCTCTTCTTCGCCAGATCGCTGATCTGCTGGGCCGCCGCCTGACTTCGCTCCGCCAGCTTGCGGACCTCCCCGGCAACCACCGCGAATCCCTTGCCGTGCGTTCCCGCCCGCGCCGCCTCGATCGCTGCGTTCAAGGCGAGCAGGTTGGTCTGATACGCGATGTCGCCCACGATCAAGATCTTCTGGGTGATCTCCCGCATGGCAACAACCGTCTCCCGAACGGCTTCGCCCCCCTTCTCGGCCTGACCGCTCGCCTCATTCGCCATCCGCGCGGTGTCCCGCGCGATGCTCGGCGTTGCGCCCGACCGACGAGTCGACCGACTGCAGGCTTCCGGAAATCTGCTGCAGCGTCGCGGCCTGCTCGTGAGACCCCTGGGAAAGCTGGTGCGAGCTCGACTTCAGCTCGTTGCCCGCCATCGAAACCGACCCGACCATGTCCCGAATCTGGCTGATCACGTCGCTGAACTTTTCCATGGTCGAATCGATCTGCGCGGCCATGTCCCCCAATTCGTCGCCTCGCTTGATCCGGACGCGATCGCACAAACGGCCCTGGTGAAGCTCCCGCGTAACCTCGATGATTTTCAAGAGCGGCCTGATGAACCACTGCGCCAGCAGAAAGCCGATGACCACGGTCGACAAACCGACCGCGAGCAACACGACGATCGTGAACCACTGGTTCTTGTAGATCGCCTCGAAGACCACTCTGCGAGGAACAACGACGAGCGTCACCAGACTCCGAAGCCCGTTGGCCTCGGGCGCAACTGCTTCCAGGTGCTGCGACGCGGACGCGACCAGCTCGGTCTCGCCGCTGGACTCATCGGCGGGCGGCAGAAACCTGTAGGTGGGTCTTCCGCCGACCGCGTCCTTCACCGCGTCGTCGTAGCGATAGTCGATCGAAGTGTTCGCGACGTTCGCTTCGATCCTCCCGGCCGCATTCTTCGACACCAATCTCTTGCGCGAGGAGTTGACGATGTGGACCGAAGCCGAAGGGATCTTCGAGGTGCTCAGCTCCTCCGAGATCAGATTCTCAATTTGAAGCCGCTCCTTCTCGGGGATCGGCGCCGTTCCGCTGATCACCCCTTCGGTTGACTTCAGGTCTTGCCCCAAAATGACGGCAGTGCGGAAGTTGATGGCCTCAGCCGTCTTGATGACGATCAGGACCTGCTTGTTCTTGTAATCGTCGTTCGCGTTATAAGCAAACCAGCCGACGATCCCAGCCGGCACCAGGCCGACCAGCACGAGGATCAGTGTGATTTTCCAAATGAGTGTGATTCTCATCGCATGCTCTCCGCCCTCACGCCGTCCGACGTGGTGCTGCGAGATCGCTGCTCGGCGAACCGCGACTCGGACACCACGGCTGATAAATCAAGGATTAATGATACCGTGCCGTCCCCCAGGATTGTGGCCCCCGAGAAACGATTGACCCCATGCAGCCCTTCGCCCAACGACTGGATCACCGCCTGAACACGCCCCACCAGACGGTCCACGGCCACTCCCACCCGCTGGCCCGCATGCCGCGTCAGCAGCAGTTCCTGCCGCTCCGGCGCCATCCCGTCTGCGCGAAATAAGTTCCTCAACGATACCGTGGGCACCAGATCCCCGCGCACCGAGACGCAGTTTCGCTCGCGCGACAGCGCCATCCCCATCCGGTCCAGCTCGATGCATTCCTCGACCTGCGCCATCGGAACCACATATCTGCCGCCCCCGGTCTCGACCAGGAGCCCGTCGATCAAGGCCAGGGTCAGCGGCAGCCGGAAAATGAACGCCGTCCCCTTCCCGGGCGTGCTCTCCACCGCCACACTCCCCCGCAGCGCCCGCACCGCATCGCGGACCACGTCCAGCCCCACTCCCCGCCCCGAAAGCTCGCTGATCGTGTCCCGCGTCGAAAATCCAGGCTCAAAAATCAAACTGACCACTCGCGGGTCATCCGCCGGTGTACCCGTGGGAACCATGCCCAGCGAAATACCCTTCCGTACGATCTTCTCGCAGTCCAGCCCGCGGCCGTCGTCCTCGACCCGGATCGCCACCCGGTCCCCTTCGTGCCCGGCCGAAAGCGTGATCCGGCCCACCCGCGGCTTGCCCTTGCCCACCCGCTCCTCCGGCCGCTCAAGCGCATGATCCACCGCGTTGCGGATCAGATGAATCATCGGATCGGAGAGCCGTTCCACGATCGTTCGGTCCAGCCGCGTGTCCTGACCCACGATCCGCAGCTCGATTTCCTTCCCCGAGCGGTCCGCCAGGTCGCGCACCACCCGCGGAAACCGCGAGAACAGTTCGTCGACCGGCACCATCCGCAGGTCGAGCGTCGTATCCCTGATCTCCCGGCTCACCCGCTCGAGCGCCTCGATCGCGTGTGTCCAGCGTTCGACACCCGGTATCTCACGCAGACCGAGCAAGTTGTCGGTGACTACCACCAGCTCGCCCGCCAGCCCCACCAGGTCGTCAAGCTGCCCCGCATCAACCCGGATTCTCGCATGCAGCCGCGGTAGCGACGGCGAAGGCGCTGCCAGCGGCCCTTGCGCCCCCGGGGCAGCGGCAGCTTGAGGAACGCCCGCCGCCAGCGGGCTCATCTGAGATGGGGCGGCGACTGGAAAACCGTCCCCGGTCGCTCCGTGGCCCGACGCCGCGCCCGCCGGTTGCGCCGCCGCCGGCCCGTTCGCCCGAGATGGCGGGACACCCGATTTGTCGCGTTTGGCTCCGCGAGCAGGCTTCGCTGCCGCCGCCGGCGCTCCCGGAGCAACCTCCGGCAACGGAGCATTGGCGGCCGGCGCGGCGACTGCCGGCGGCGCCGGTGTCTCAAACCCGATGGGCGGCGGCGCCGAAATCGCATCTCCAGCCGGCGCGGTCCCCAGGTGAACCGGTACAAGCGTCCCGTCCGGCATGAGCCGTGCAATACTGAGCGCGCTATCCTCTGCGAAGAAGAGAAAGGCCTCCGAGATTCGTTCGGCAGACGCCCCGGTCTTCACCTGAATCGTCCAGTTCAGGTAACACCGCTCCGGGTCGAGCTGTTCCAGGGGCGGGACGAGATCGGGATCGGTGGTGATCGTCGTCTCGCCCAGGTCGCGCAGCTCGTCCAGCACACCCAGCGGATTCACCCCTCGCCTCAATACGTCAGGGCCCGGCACCAGCGTGATCTGGTACACCGGCTCACCCTCGGCCTCCGCCGGCTGCGATCGCTCATCAATCGCCGCCTCGTCCGCCGCCATCTGCTTTGTTTTTCGAGGCGCCCGCTTCCGCTTGGGCTTGCTCGGCGGCGCAGGCTCGACGGCACTTGAATCGGCAGCACTCGAATCGGCGGCTCGATCGCTTGGCCCCGCTCCAGCTCGCGCCCGACCCGAGCCCCCTAATAGCAGATTCAACCGCTGTGACAGCTCACCTGATGGGGGAATCGGCGACTTCACCGCCTCCGACTCGACCATCATCGCCAGATGATCACGCGCCTCGAGCAAGGTCGTGATGATGTCCGAGTCAACCGCGAGAGTCCCGCCGCGGATCTTGTCCAGGACGGCCTCGATCCCGTGCGTGAACTCGGCGACCGCCCCCAACCCCACCATCCCCGCAGCACCCTTCAGGCTATGGGCTGCCCGAAACGTGCGGTCCAGGTGCGCGCGGTCGCTCTGGCGCCGCTCGAGATCCATCAGCCCCTCCTCCAGGCCGATCAAGAGCTCGCGCGCCTCTTCGTAGAACATCTCACGAAATCGATCGTCCGAACTCACGCTCAATCGCCAGCCCCTTTATCCCTTCAAGATCTTCCCCTATCTTCGCGCTTTCCCCGTGATCGATCACCCCGGCAGCACCCTTCGCACCCATCGTCGCAGCGATTCCGGCTCGATTGGCTTCACCAGCCAGCCCGTCACACCCTGGCGGTTCTCCGGCGGAAACTCGTTGGGATGACGGCACGACAGCACCAGCGCCGGCAGAAACCGATGCATCGGCAGGTCTCGAACAGCCGCTACCAGCGACAATCCATCCAGATTGGGCATCTCCAGGTCCGTCAGCAAAAGGTCGCACGGAGACTCTTTCAAAACCTCAAGCGCAGCCTCGCCATCAGCGACCGATATGACCTTGAGGTTCATCTCCGCAAGCTGTTCGGCCACCCAGCGCCGCACCGCGGCGCTATCATCAGCATGAAGGACTGTTTTGCTCATGAGGATTGTCGGGTTTGCTCTGGTTCGTTTCACCTTCACTCGCGAACGGAATGCAGCCAGCCGGATAACCCGGACCGCTCGGCTACCTGGGCACATACCTCCGGAATTCCCGCCAGGCGAACCTGGAGATCGCGGTTCCGTGCGCTTTGCACACATGAAATCAGGACCTGCAAGCCGGAAAGGTCCCACGGTCCCGAGTCGCTCAAATCGATTCGCAGTGACTTGCCCTCGGACAAGGCGACGCGCAGCGACTCACACACCGCCGATACCTCGTAAAGCGTGATCGGCCCGGTCAGCACCAACGTCTTGATCACGGTTTCTTCGATCGCCATGTTGCAACCCCGCTCTAATTCCTCTTCAGAACGGGAGTTGAGTGGGTTCTGACGCGAGCCGGAGCTGACGCGGCGCGGAGCCAGAGGCGCACGAATCGCCGAGCTGAAGGGGCCCTGACCCTCCAGAATAGTTTAACACGCCGTAACTGCCTTGGGGAGCGATTACTTGGCGACGCGCTGGAGAACGATGATGTTGATGTCGTCCGCCGGCCGCCCGGGCGAGGTGTGCTTGTCCAGCGCTTCATCGACTTGTTTGAGGATTTCGGTCGGATCGGCACCATGATACGACTGAAGAAGCGTCTTGAGCCGCTCTTCCCCGAACAGCGTGTCCGACGGGTCCATCGCGTCGGTCAACCCGTCCGTATAAATGACCAGCGACTCGCCCGTCTCGAGCCGGTCCACGTTCCCCGCCGTGCCGTCGACCATGCCGATCCCGATCATTCCCGGGTTTGACAGCAACGTCCGCGGTCCGTTCGGGCCCACGATGATCGCCGGCGGGTGCCCCACCCCCGCATACCGCAGCAACCCTGTCTCTTCGTCGGCGATCAGGTAAAAGGCCGTGCAGAAGTAACCCTCGGGAAAATACTGCTCGGCGTTCACGTCCAGGCCCGCCAGCAGCTCTCCCGGCTCGAGCACCGCGATCGAAAGCGCCGCCGCCAGTGCCTTCACCATCCCGGAGAGCATCGCCGAATTCACCCCGTGGCCCGATACGTCCGCGACCAGAATTCCCAGCCGGTTGTTCTCCAGCCGGTAAAAGTCGTAGACATCGCCCCCCAGCTCATTCGCGGGCGTGTACCGCACCGCCACCCTCACCACCCCGCGCGGCTTGGGTGGCCGCGGCATGAGTGCGAACTGCACCTGCCTCGCCAGCTTCAGCTCAAATTCGAACTTCTTCTTGGCCGCTTCCAGCAACCGGTTCCGCTCCGTGAGCTCCAGGTGCAGGTCGGCAATTCGCAGGTGGGCGTCAATTCGCGCCACAAGACGCGGAATTCGTCAGCGCCCTTGGGCTTTTCGATATAATCATCCGCGCCCGCCTTGAGCCCGGCGATCTTGTCCCGCGATTCGCCCAGGGTTGTAAGCATCAGGACCGGGATCGAACGCAGCTCCGGGTCGCGCTTGACCGCCTGGCAAAACCCGGCGCCATCCAGCTCGGGCATCTCGTAATCGGAAAGGATCAACTCCGGCCGCGGCTCCATCCGCGCCTTCGCCAGCCCCTGCAGGCCGTCGTTCGCCGTTTCGACCGCATAGCCCGCATCCGCGAGCATCGACGAGAGCATCCGTCGCATGGTGGAGCTATCCTCCACCAGCAAGAGGCGGCGCGACGCCATTATTAGCCCTCGCTCCTTTTCCGACCCACGATTCGCTCGTCCCCCAAGAATCTCCAGCGTGACTCGCTCAATCCGGTGTCACAACCCCCTCCCACGATAAGTTGAAACAGCCCCGACTGTCCAGGCGCGAGACGCCGAACCTCGCCGAACGCGGGCCCGATGAACGAATGTGAAGTCCTCACTGAAGCCGACCTTTCGGAGGTCCGCTCGCCGGGGACCACGACGCACACAAGAGCCGGCGCCGACAAGCTCCGGGAGTGGGTCGAGCAGATGCCGGAGCACTGGTTAAGGCATAAGATGTAGCAAAGACGGCTGGCTGTCGAGGAATCTACACATTCGTCTACCAAATCCGCGTTATCCCGTAGGCATCGAGCTGCGCGTCGCCACTGACAAGAGCAATTCCCTCGACGTTTGCCTGGGCGACTAGCAGGCGGTCGAACGGGTCCTTGTGGTGGAGAGGCATGGTCGTGAGCAGCGCCGTATGCTTCGGCTCGATGGGCAGGATGCGGAAGTCATTTTCCGCAATCTCACGCTCCATGAAAGTCTGGTAGGGCTCGGGCAACGCGTACTTCCCGAGCCGGATCTTGATGGCGATCTCCCAGTAGCTCGCCGGGCTGACCTCGACGATGTTGACAGGGTCCTCGATACGCGCCTTGGGCCGCGGGACTCAACTGCGGATCGTCCAGTAGGAACCAGAGGAAGGCGTGGGTGTCGAGTAGCAGCCTCACCCCATGTACTCCTCGAAGTCTTTCAGGTGTTCGTTATCCTCCTTGAGGATGACCAATTTTCCCTTCGCGCTGCCGGGGCGGCGGCGTTTACGGGCCGTGGCGCCCTCCCCGACGATTTTGGCCACTGGCCGCTGCCCCTCGGTAATGATCAACTCTTCGCCGGGTGCGAGGTTGCCAATCAACTCCTTAAGATGGGCTTGGGCTTCTTCCATGGTAATTGTCGCAGACATTGAAGGACCCTCTTTCGTCACACGAGCCGTGACTCGCCCCAGCCGTCCGGCCGCCAAATCGCCATGGCGAGGTGTTCTTGCGGATGAAGTTTGACCCTCGGTAACCCATTCTAACGATTCTACCCCGACCCTGCCTTGCCTCACGCTGCCAGATTTCGGTCGCTCCTTTGTGCGGGCGAAGTGCTGACGCTAGCGGAGGCGGCCGTATATTTGCGTCTCCCTGAAGCGGAAGGCGTGCGTCTGGTTCACTCGCAGGGTCTGCCGGGCCGTCAAATCGCCGGTGAATGGCGCCTTGGTATCGGCACCGCAGCCCTCACGGCCCCGCTTTCCGGAACTGATCGAGCAAGGCCACGAACTGGGGATCGGCGCGAATCGGGTCGAGATCGGGGTCCGTCGCGACCTCCTCGGCACTCCTCCAGCCGCGTTTAAGGGCCAGGCGAAGGGAGTCCACGGCGCGGTCCGCGTAGTGGCGAACCAGTCGGGCCGACTCAGCAGAGGGAGCCAACGAGGCAGCGGCACCGGCCGAGAGAGCGAATCCGCAGGCGGAGTGGAAATAGATGCGGGCGTCGAGCGGAGCCTCCCTGATCATCTCCTCGGCGATCTCCGAGGCCCTGCCATGTTCGCCGGTCCGGGCCAGGGCGAGCATCAAGTCCAGCGAGCTGACCTTGGCATGTGCGTCCTTTGCGAGCTCTTCGCGGATTTTGCGGCAGTCGCGGTAATGCGCCATCGCGGAGTCGCGGTCCCCGGCGCGAAGGTAGGCCGTGGCTACGTAGTAATGCGCGAGGGCCACGTCCCCCTTTTCCCGCACGGATGCCGGCTCAGCCTGCTCGCGCAGAAGAAACCCGTCCAGGGCCTCCTGGTAATACTGGCGGGCGGTCTTCGGGTCACGCGCGTAGATCAGCTCGTGGTTGCCGACCTTCTGGAGCGAAAGAAGCACGTCACGCTGGGCCTGGGTCTCCTCGCGGTGCTGCGCCGCGATTTCCCGGCGGAGCGCCAGTCCCTGCTCAAAATGCTCCCGGGCAACCTTTGGTTCGCCAAGCGCGATGCTCAGGTCGCCCAGCTTGTCGCTCAGTCCGGCGCGTTCGCGGCGTGCCTCGACCTGATCGACCAGGTTGGGAGAGAGGTGGTCTCGCAGCTCGATCTCTTCCCGATAATTGTCACGGGCCCTGGCCGGGTCTCCCAGTAGCAACCGGGCACGGGCGATGGCGCCGAGGATATTGGCCACGCCGCGCTTCGCGTCGTCATTCGACGGCTCGCGTGCCAGCCATTGGCGGCGAAGGACGAGGGCTTGCTCGAAGAACTTGAGGGCGGCCTCGGCGTCGCCGATCTGGTCCAACTGGAAGTCGGCGAGGGTGGCCTTGACGCTGGCCTTGACCTTCTGCGGCTCAAGCGCGCCCGGGTCGGCGGCGGCCAACTGCTCGGCGAGCACGTCCATGCGGCGGTAGTAGCGCGCTGCCTCGTCGTACTTACCGTACTCGATTGCGATCTGACCCGCGCTGGTTGATCCCGGCGAGCGTGCGAGTGCCAAGAGCGAATCCCTCCTTGTCGCGAGCCACCGTACCGAGCTGCTCCATCGAGGCTATTGTGGCCTCAAGTCCGGTCAGAGTCGTATTGATCAACTCTTCGCGCACGGCTTGCGTGCCCTGGATTGCGCCCAGCCTCTGGTTCAGCAGGACGCTGAGTACTCTCTGTGCCTCAAGCGCGTTTCGATTCTGGGCGAATGCCCCCTCCACCAGCGCCTCGGCTTTCTCGCGTGCCTGCTTCTCCTTCTCGCCTGCCTGGGCCTCCGCTTTCGTGGCCGCGATCGCCTCGTTCTTGGCCGCGATCGCCGCCCGCTCGTTCGCCTGCGCTTTTTCGCGTGCGTCGGCTTCGTCGCGGACCGACTTCTCTAGCTCTCCGTTGAGCGACTTGAGCGATGCGGCAAACGCTGCCGACCCGGCCGTGATCGCCAGTCCCATGAGCACGACTGCCGCAGCCAGGCTGCCGACTCGCGGGTTGCGCTTACACCATCGCCAGAGCCGCTCGGGGGCGCCGACGGGTCGGGCGAGAATTGGCTTGCCTTCGAGGAAGCTTTGCAGGTCCCCGGCCATCGCTGCGACATCGGGGAAGCGCTTGGCGGGGTCTTTCTGGAGGGCCTTCAAGCAGATCGTCGCCAGGTCTGCCGGCACCTTGGGCTGGAGTCTCGTGGGTGGTACCGGCTCTTGGTTCCTTGCCAGGTCAAGCGTCTCCAGCGTGGTCGCCCCCTGGAACGGGGGCCGGCCGACGAGCATCTCGTAAAGAATCGCTCCCAGAGAGTACTGGTCGCTCAAAGGCCCGATCTCGTGGGTCTGGCCCCATGCCTGCTCGGGCGCCATGTAGGAAGGAGTGCCCATGATGGCGCCGGTCTGGGTCTGCTGGGAGTCTCCCTGCAACTGCTTGGCCAGGCCGAAGTCCGTGATCTTGGGCTTGCCGTCGAGCGTCAGCAGCACGTTGGAAGGTTTCAGGTCTCGGTGGATGATGCCCGCCGTATGGGCCACGAACATCGCGCGGCAGAGTTCCATCACCATCGCAGCGGCCGCTCCCGGGTGCTGCGGCTTGCCGCCGATCAGTTGGGCGAGACTGCCCCCGGGAACGAACTCCAGAGAGAAGTACGGGAGCCCTTCGTGGTCGCCGTCTTCGTGGATCTGGACAATTCCCGGGTGCTGGATCCGGGCGACGGCGCGGGCCTCGATGTGGAATCGCGCGATCTGGTCGGCCGAGGCGTGTGCCCCGGCGAGGATCATTTTGAGCGCGACCAGGCGATCGAGCCGGATGTGCCTCGCCTGGTAGACGACGCCCATCCCGCCTCGCCCAATCTCTTCGATGATCTGGTAGCCCGGCACGGCGAGCCCGACGGAATTTGACCGGCGGCCTCGCGCCGCGACCGGCCTAGGCGAGCCTTCGTCCGTTGATTCGTCGCCTGCGAAGACCTCGAACGCTCCGGATCCCGCGTCCGTCGAGTAACTTCCGCCAGTCAACTTCGGGTCGATGCAGAGGCCGCATCGAGCGTTTCGGCAATCCTGGGCGATGGAGTATCCACGGTCTCCATCACGCTGGGCGACGGCGCGACGTTCGTCTCGGCAACGTTCGGGCCGCGCTCGCCTGGGTTCAGGTCCAGGGTCGGCGCACTCGATCCGGACTCAACGCCCGCCGAGTCGACCCTGACCGTCTCAGCCTGGGAGCTGTCGGGGGTGATCGAGATCGTGTCGCCCGCTCGAGGGTCGTGCGCTTCGCTCATGGGACGCCTCCGCTCCGGCCCTCTGATCTCCGCCCTGACGGCTGCGTCGATGGGGCATTTAACATAGCTGATCCAAGGGAGCGTGAGCAATACCCCCACTCGAACGCCTCGGCTTCCCGCCCAACGCGGCAAAGCCGCAACTTGCACGCGTTGCTCAGCGGTAATTGCTCTCGACCCAGCCCTTTACGCACTCGAGCGTTGGCCCGCTCTTCAGGAGCGTGAAAAGGTCCTTTTGAAGTTGGTGTGTTGCGCGACCTGTACCGCCACGCGTTTAAACGTCCGAACAATTGGCGTCACTGGGCGGCGTTCCACGCGGCGAAGAGCTCGCTTTTGAGCGTGCTCAAACGCTGCTCGCGTGCGTCGAATTCATCGTCGGGGATCAGATCGACGTAGATATTGAGCTCTTGCCCGTCTTGAGCGCGATTCCACGAGCGAGAGAACTCGTGCGTGAGATCACTCAGTTCCGTGGCGCCCATCTCTTTGACGAAGCTGACGGTCTTTTCAATTGCATGCAGTGCCTGTGCGGAAAGAACTTCACCGGGAAGTGGCTTTTGAGTCAGGCGATACGCGGTTGCCGTGTAAGGACCGAGGGCTGTATGTTCGCGGGCGAGCACTCCAGAGAGGACGAGCTCGTTCAAGAGTTCCTCACCGCATTCGATCCCTGGCCCGTACGGCATCTTGACGACCGGCCAGTTTGTCAGGTATCCCGCCTCGTTCTCGGCGAAATAAAGATGTGCCAGGTAGTACGCCTTGTAGAGTCGTGTCTTGCCAGTCCATTCCCCTCCGGCGGCCCGTATCAATTCCACAAGCACTTGCTTGGCTCGATCCGAATCGAGCATGTTCATCGTTCATCCCCGCTCGGTTAGTTCCCGCTCAATGCGACGCACTGTTCATTTGTATTCTATGAAGTCGGATTGTTCAATCCCAAGTCGCTTATCGACCAAGCTTACCGTGCGAACGCGGCGTCGACATGATTTGATCGCCGCTCGACTAACCCAACGTCGAACCGACACCAAGCCCCCGAATGATAGACGGAGCCGGAATCATGACCGCAGTTGCCCCCGCCAGCCAGAGAAGGTTCACGCTCTTCGATAGCATGGTTCTCGTGGCCGCGGTGGGAGTCGGCTCGAAATGGGTCCATGACTATCAACAGAGCATGGTCAATTTCGCCAACTCGAGACCTGGCGTCTTATCCGTCACGTGGTCCATCACGATGCGATATTTCACGCTCGCCGGCCCGTTCCTCGCGTCACTGATGCTCGCCGCTGGCGTCTTGCGGTTCCTCAAACCTCGGCCGACCCGTCGGCGGCTCCTCCGGTCATCGTCATTCATCATCCTGGCTTCGTTCATCCTGGGCCTGGCCATCACGCTGCTGACCATTTTCCTGTACGAGATGTTCAGGCCGCCGGGCCAAATCAGGATGACGCTTTTTCTCTGCTTCATGACCCATCGGATGATCGACCACACAGCCTCAGTGATCGCGGGCGCGTGTCTTTCGTACGCCCTGTCCGGGGGATGGTGCCGACGGCGCGACCGAGACTGGCTCGACGCTTTCGTGGAGGTCCTGGCCGCCGTGTGGCTTTCTGTATCGCTGCTTCTGCAACTCAGCATCTGAATCTAATCAGGCTGTTTACAAAACCCCTTTCCTGGCTTCCTGACTTCCTCATTAACATCGTCGCCCATGATTTGATCAACTCTTCACCGGGCCACCTTCAGCCCCCTCCCGTCTTGGGCAAAAACGGAATGAGCTGCCGCGCAAAGCTGGGGAATTGCCGCGTCTGGATGTAAATGCGGCCGGGGCCGCGGTAGCGGCAGACGAACCCTTCGCCCGAAAAGGCCGATTGGACCATTCCTTTCAAGAAACCGCCGATTCCCTGCGTCTTGCCCGTCGCTTTTTCGAGGCGATACTGCACCGAGTTCTCAAACGCGACAATGTGGCCCGTGTCGACGATGTATTCCTCGCCTGGTCCAAGAAGCTTCGTATGGATCGCGCCGAACGACGAGAGCAACAACAGCCCGCTCCCCTCGACCGTCAGCAAAAATAGCCCTTCACCCGAAAGCATGCCGCGCACGCTTCCCTGAATCCCGATGTTCAGCCCAGGGTCGCCCGCCAGATAGCTGCCGGGCTGTACAAAATAGCGATTGCCCGACATCCGCACCGACAAGATGTCGCCCACGGCCGAGGGGGCCAATGTCACCTCGCCGGGGCCGGTTTCGGCCGTGAAGGTCGTCCGGAAAATCGACTCGCCACCAACTGCGCTCTTGACGGCACCGAAGACCCCGCCTCCCGACATGTGGGCCTCCAGCTTGATCGTCGGCGACATGCTGATCATCGCCCCCGACTCCGCCATGATCGACTCGCCCCGCTCGAGGGATACCACCGCCAGGCTGAACGACGGCTGATACAGGATCTCGTGACGCACCGTCAGGTCCTCCCGCAGGAACTCGAGGCATCCCTCGGATCGGACAAAACTGTACACTAAGGGTTGGCGTTCTGATAGGACGGCGAGTTGGTCTTCCGGAGAACGATCTGATGACGATCACCGTTCGAGCCATTTACGAGAACGGCGTTCTTCGCCCGGTAGAGCCACTGAAACTCCCCGAAGGCGAGGCCGTCGATGTGACCATCGCGACGACGCGGGTGGCCGCGCCATCACTACGAGCGCCGACCCCGGAGGAGGAAGACTACAGGCGACGGATCAAGTCCGCCAAGACGCTGGACGAAATGTACGCCATCATGGCAACGGCTCCCAGGTTGCCAGAGAGTTACGACCTAACCGAATCGCTCAACGCCAACCGAAAAGCGACCGGCGAACGACTCCCGTTCCCCGAAACTGACGATGGGAGCTCGCCTTGAGTGCAGCCGTCCTTCTCGACGCCGGACCGCTGGGACTCCTGACGAATCCAAACAACAATTCCCACGCGATCGTCTGCAGGGCTTGGCTCGCCTCGCTAACGGCGGTGGGTCGCCAGGTTTATGTGCCTGAGATCACCGATTATGAAGTCCGCCGCGAATTGATCCGGATCCAAAGCCATTCTGCGCTCGCCAACTTGGACGCCCTCTGCGTCCTGCTCAACTATCTCCCGCTAACGACAGACGCGATGCGACTGGCCGCCGAGCTCTGGGCCCTGGCACGGAGCGCTGGTAAGCCCACCGCCCCCGACCCAGCCCTCGACGGCGACGTGATTCTCGCGGCCCAGGCGCTGATCCTGAACTCGCCGGTCGTTGTCGCAACAGCCAACCCCGGCCACCTGAATCGCTTCGTTACCGCTTTACCGTGGGCTAACATTGCCCCATGACGTCCAGTCCTTTCACGTTACGCCTCGCGTGCGCAGCCATCACGATCGTCGAAATAATCATCAACAGCAGGGAAGCCACAAGCCCATTCGTCCCTCCTGCGTCAACTCGCCGTCTCGGCTGGCATGAACCCCTGCACCATCCGCGCAAGGTGCGTTCGAACATCCTTCGGCCAACGGCGAGTGAGTTCCTCGAAACGATCCGGGTTCCTCGCAAAAAGCGCCCTCGACGCCTCTTCGAATCCCGGCAGATTCCCGGCCAGCGCCGACATGAACCGGTAAGCCGCTTCTTGCGACCGTCGCAGGCGATCGCGGCCCTCGTTCGCGCGTCTCGCCTCCTCCACCAGCTTTCGCAGGGCGACCGATGCACCCCCTGGTTGATCGCTTAACCAGTCCCAATGTCGCGGCAGCAGCGTGACCTCGCGCGCTACCACCCCGAGCCTCGGCCGCCCCGGTCCCCGCGGCCCCTCATCCGCCGGCCTGGTCGACTCCGCCTCTGGCGTTTGCCCGCTCGCCGTTTTCTCGATCCGGTTCAACACGTCTGCGACCGTGCCACGGAAATCCAGCTCAAGCTGCTCGCCCGTCACGTCGTCGAAGATCAGAATCGGCCCCCGCGCGCCCCGATCGATGACCTTCTTCGTTTTCAATGCAGCATCCGCCACCGCGCCCGACGCAATGCGCCGGAAACCCTCGAACGCCGTGCACGTCAACCGATCTCGCTGATCCACGTCCCCACCCCCTTCCATCCAGATTTTACCCGGATATAATGCAATAATATCACCCGGATATAAATAGTCAAGCCGTCGGCCAGTGTGCTGACAGTCTTTGGTTGATGGACGGGTCCACCTTGTTGGGCGCAGGCCTGCTGACACCGCCCTCCTCACCGACCGAAGACCTCCAGACGGCTGACCCGTCGTCCGAATTCCCGCGAAAATTCTCTGCGGGCGATTTCCTCGAGCGTTGATGATAGGGTTGTAGCCGGTTTTCAGCCGTGCCCACGGACATTCGATGGTTGAATTCAACGCGCAAAGCGATCGCACCATACGCACAAACCTCGACGTGTTAATTAGCAGGAAGGACGATCGGCGATGAAATCGTTCGGCGCTTACAAGCCGCTCCCCGGTAGCGTGCATGCCATTCCCAAAGCGCATAAGCTTCTGAAAGAGACATCACCGCGAGAAATGATCACGGTGACGCTCATCGTCCGCAGGCGAAAAGGTGGCCCGAAGTTACGCGGCGTAGCCGATTTCGCGGCGAAGGCGAAAGCCGTGCGACCGCCCGTCGATCGAGCCCAGTTCATCGCCAACCATGGACCCGATCCCAAGGAAATCGCCCAGGTCGTTGAATTCGCCAAAGCGAACGGCCTCGAAGTCGTGGAAACGAACGTACCTGCGCGATCGGTCGTGGTTCGCGGCACGGCTGCGAAGATGAACAAGGCGTTCAGCGTCAAGCTGAAGAATTACCAGGGAACCATTGCGAAGTATCACAGCCACACCGGGCCGGCAAAACTGCCCAGCACGATCGCGACGATCGTCGAGGCGGTGATCGGCCTGCACAACCGGCCCATCCACGCCCGGCGCACAACACCTTTCGTCGGCGAGGTGCCGCCGACCCACCGAATACGCAACCGGTCACGCCCCAGCAAATCGCCCAGTTGTACGACTTTCCCGACGGAGACGGCGACGGGCAGACGATCGGGATTTACGAAATGACAACCTTTAACCAGGATACGCAGCAACTCCAGGATGCCGGCTATTTACCCGAAGACGTGCAAAACACGATCGAAGGATTTGGCGGCGGCCTGTCGGTCCCCACGCTCATCGACGTGCCGGTCGACGACAAACAGAATGCGGGCGTGAACGACGGCGAAACGCTGCTCGATATCACAGTGGCGGGTGCGATCGCGCAGGCCGCGACCATCGCTGTGTATTTCACGGGGGCCGAAACGCAGAACATCATTCACGCGCTCCAGAAAATGATTCATCCGGGGGACAGCGATCCGGTCCCAACCGTTATCTCGATCAGCTACGGCTGGGGCCCCGACAACGATCAAGCGGGGTTTTCCCCCGACGAATTCCAACAAATCGGCGACCTGTTCCAGGACGCGGCGAACCAGGATATCACCGTGCTCATCTCGTCGGGAGATTCGGGCTGCTTCCTCAATACTCAGGTCGGAAGCGAGCACGCCCAGGCGAGCTATCCAGCGACCGAGCCGATGGTGATCGCTTGCGGCGGCACGACCGTGGGCAACGTGCAGGGTTCGACGTTCGATGAATACGCCTGGAACGACTCGGTACAGGGGCATCCTGGTGCTAGCGGCGGCGGCATCAGCGCCAAGTTCCCGGTTCCGAGCTACCAGAACGGGGCGGGCGTTCCCAAGCATAACTTCACGAACAAACCGGGGCGCGGCATTCCAGACCTCGCGGGCAACGCAAGCGCCAACAGCGGGTATATGCAGGATCCCGCCCCCGGACCACCTGAACCGGTGGGTGGAACCAGTGCCGTCGCCCCGCTCTATGCCGGGCTGTTCGCCCGGATCAATTCCAACCTTGGGGTCAAAGTGGGCTTTGTCAACCAGACCATCTACGGGCTCGGCAAAACGGCATTCCGCGACACCGTCAGCCCACCCGGCCCGGTGGACAACTCGTTCATGAACGTCACCGGCTATCCGGTCGTAAAGGGATGGGACGCATGCACCGGCTGGGGCAGCGTGAAAGGCGTTGCTTTACAGAATGGTTTGAAAACCGCGAACGCTGGCAGCAGAATGCCGAGTTAACCGGCTGAGGGCCGTTCGCCGCGACGCGGCGGCAAGAACGCCAAAACCAGTTCGCGATTCGGCAGATATCCACCTCCAGTCTTCATGACCAGCTTCATCTCGATAAGGGCGTTGAGGTCTCTCGTCAGCACCTTGTCACCTTTGCCGGCATACTCCATCGCGACTCGGGGTGAGACACGGGTCAGAAGCTTTCGCGCTGTGACGCCCTCGGGCATGTCGAGCACCAGAAGCTTCTGGCGCTTGCTCGCCCGCGAATCTTTGTCTCGAAAAAGGTCGTGAACATGGTTTTCCCAGGTGACTCCCCATTGCTGGTTGCGAATATAATCCACCTGTTCCTGGAGGCCGTCGACAAAACCTCGAGCGGCGTAGATCACGAACTCGATCGCGCCATCCTTTACCTTGCTCGACTTCGCGAGCCCGGCATAGTAGCGATCCCTCGTCTTGTTGTAGTGGTTGCTCAGTAAATGAGCCGCGGGCCAGGGAACGCCCGACTGCACCAGCAACAAGAACTCGATCATTCTGGCCGTGCGGCCGTTCCCGTCACCGAAGGGATGAATCCACGCTATGTACAGGTGCGCGCAAATCGCCTTCAGCAAGGCGTAAGCAAATTTCCAATCTTCATCTGGCGCGTCGAAGCCGGTATTGAGCCATTCGCAAAGTCGCTCCATCAAGTACGGGCAATCATCCCAAGGGGCGCCCCGGCATCCCGCGACACCGACGGAAGCCTTCCGATACTTCCCTGGGCGAATATGGTCCTCGACTTCTAACCCACTGAGGATCATTCCATTAGGTTTACAAATTTGCTCCGGCGTCAACTTCAGATGCGGGTCATCGCTGAAAGCTCGAATGACCCAGTCGCACGCGGTGAGCACATTGTCAACTTCGCGTGCCAGATACTGCTGCGAGCTCGGCAGCTTGAGTTGTTTTTCGATCTGTTGTTTGACCTGGCCCTCCGAGAGTGTGTTTCCCTCAATGCTGGTCGTCGCATGGACCCCTTTGCTCAAATAAACCTTGTACAATTCCTCGGCCGCCCTGGGCTCGAGCGGCACACCAGCGATGTGCTGACACGTCGACTTTGCTTCTCCAATCAACAGCCACAACCGGGCCGGCGCGTCCCGCAGATCCAACCCGAAAGTGATCCACGGGTGTGTCTCGTGGTATGTCCGCGATGGTGTTCCATCTAAAGCACGTCTTCTCATGAGTTTCCGCTGCTTGGACGAGACCGGATGAGCGAGTGATTGGCCCCATCTATTGTCCCATCGGACGTCCCCCAATCAAGACCCAAAATCTGCCTCACACTGAGCCGACGCGCCAGTGAGGCTCGTCGGGCACGGATGTCCGGACGCATGAAGAATCTGCGCCATGAAACCGAACGAAGGTTTCATCGGCTACGGCGATCGTTCCTTGATCACAGAATCAACCTCGGCCACGAGAGCCGTCATCTGCGGATTGCCCTCCGATCGCGACCCACTCTCGGCATAAGTCGGTTTCAGCTTGCCATCCAGGATCTCAGCAAATCCGAACCCCGCCGGATTGCGGCCGTGTTGATGTTGATCGTAGATGCGGAATGTGCCGTCACCGTAAATGTCGAGCACCAAGCCACGTCGATCTCCCCGGTAATTGCCGGCGATCAGGTGTATGCCCTGCGGCGGCTTGCGCTCGCCCTTGCGCAACGAGACGATCAGCGGCGACGGAATTGATTCACTGAACCTTGGGCGAGACTTGATCCAGGGTACCTCGTCAATCGCCCGCCGCTCGCCAACAAACTTCCGTAGCGACACCTTGACCGGCTTGTACCCCGGAGCCGTTACTTGCAGCCACAGATCACCGAGGAAGTACGATTCCGGCGGTAGCCCTTCCTCCCGCGCATACATCCACCAATTATAAGCCACCAACCGTGTCCGACCGTCGGTCCACGTCGACTGAGTGGGGGCAATCTGCTCAGAATACGGATTGATGATCTCCACTGAAGCGCCATCGATCGGCGCACGAGTACCGTCATCCACGATCTCGAACCCGAGGATGACGTCCTCGCCAGCCCATTGATGTCCGGTCGAACCACGATGGTGACCCCCCGAACCACGATGGAGAAGGCGGGGCGGACCGACAGAGGTCGGCTTGGAGGGCGGTCGTGGGCCGGCCGGCTCCTGCGACGCGCCGCATCCGCCGGCGAGCGCCGCCAGAATCACTCCCATCACCCATCGCAGAAACGGCATCCGCATCGGTCACTCTCCAGACGCGGCGCGGCCCGAGCCAACCCCCCACTCACACCGGATGCTCATACACCGACCACCCCTCCATGGCCGAGTTGCGGGTCTTGACGTACCTGGCCTTGTCCATGAACAGAAAGGCCACCACAATCCCGGTCAATGCCCCGCCCACGTGTGCGAGATACGCGACTCCGCCTGCGTCCCCCTGCTGGCGCAGGGCAAAAACGCCCAGATAGATCTGCAGCCCGATCCAAAGACCGATCACCAGGATCGCCGGCAGCACGGTGATGATTCGAAAGACGAGCACCCGTATCTGATTGTGCGGGAACCAGATGACATAGGCCCCCATGATTCCCGCAATCGCACCCGAGGCGCCCAGCGTCGGCGTGATCGAATCCGGATTCACCACGATCTGCGCCAGCGAACCCACCAGCCCACACGCGAGGTACACGACCAGGTAGCCGAACGATCCCAGCACCTCTTCGACGTTGTCGCCCACGATCCACAGATAAAGCATGTTGCCCAGCAAGTGCAGCCAGCTCGCGTGCAGGAACATCGCGGTGAGCAGCGTGAACCGCACCGGAACGGGGCAAGGAGCGTGCGCGCGCTCGATGCGCTCTTCCTCCCAATGCTCGTCACCGAACGGGTCGTGCACCTTCACGCGCACCGGTACCGCGACCGGCTCCGCCAGGTCGTCGTTGTGCGTGATCTCATACGGAGTCGCAGCCAGCGCCAGCGTGAAGTCATCACCCTGCCGCAACTGGACCAGAAACACCGCGACGTTGAGCGCGATGATCGCATACGTGACCACCGGCACAATCCGGGTGCGCTGCAAGTCGCCAAGCGGAAAAACCATGGTGCAGCGTGATCCTCAAAAAACACCTCTCCACACCAACCCGACGCGTCAGCGAGGCTGCAATAATACCTCCTCGACCGGCGCCGCGCCATCCCCACGCACCGGTTGAGCGCACAAAACAGAGCGTCGAGCCCTCTTCCGCGGCAAGCACAATTATTGCCGGTCAGACGACGACGGGCCCCTGCCCTTCCAGCTCGATTTTTTCCCACTCGCGGCGCACGTGCGATAGCCCGAAAGCGCACAACTCAAACTGTTCGCTTAAGCGGCGGAAGACCGTCTGCCGATCGTTGCCGGCGCTCAAGACACTCGCCAGATGGTACGACCGCTTGCCCTGGCGCTGATAGCTGATCAAGGCGTCAGCCGAGTTCCCCCCCTGGAGCTTCTGGAGCGCCTCGGGATAAACTCCGGTCCAGAACAGCGTGTAATCGCCGACATGACGATGACACTCTCGCCGTCGCGCCGCATCACCGGCCGCCTCGGCCTCGGCGACCATCGCCGTAACTTCAAACAGCCGTTTCCCTTGCGCATCACGCAAGTGCCATACGCCCTGGCTCGGCACAAAGCTCGCCAGCAGCTCGGCGACGTAGCCGACGAGGGAGGGATCGCCGATGCCCAGCTCGTTGATGAACGTGTACTCGGTGAGGCCCCGGAACAGCCTGTGCAGCGGATGCGATTCGGGAATCGCGCGCGGATTATCCATGCGAGGGCGCTCCTGCCCCAAGGAACTTTATCTGGGAAGGAACGAAAAAAACCGACTCGGACGACATGATGATCCGGCTGGCGAATCGGGGAGAGCGGCGAGGACTTCACGTCTTCCAGGAGAATCTTACGCGCGACTCGAAGATCGATCAATCAGAGTTTCGACCCGGTGGCATTTCGTCACCGCCCGTCGCGGCGTCGTACCAGGCGACGAGATGCCGCTCGGTCCGGATCGCACGGAACTGGAACGCCTTCCAGATCTCGGGGCGAGCCGCCGCATCTATTTGATCATCTCAAGCCAAGAAGTCCGGAAAAAAATCTTTCGCGCAGGTTCAGAACTCGCTGATGACCGGAATCTATTAAGGGAGGGCTCGCTCGGCGCTGATCGCCAAACCAGGGCCGAAGCGGGTTCTTCGTCCCACGCACTCCAGGTGTGGGTCTGCGCCCGACGCTTCGCGCCGCCACGAACCATCCTTCGCGGCATCGTGTTGATTCATTCGTGCACTCGTCTCGGATCAGTTCCCAAAGAATTCGCACCGCGCCCGTGAGTTTTCGCGATCTCACACGTCCCGTTCTATAGCGGCGACTGCGCCCGGCGCACGCGATGCTGCATCCTGGCGCGGTCACCTGCCCTATTTGATCGACGGCTGAGTTTCACAACACGGGGATGTGCACCATGTCGAATCGGCCAATTGCGCAAGGGCCTCAGAGACCAACCAACAAAAAGTCCACTGGCTCCCGTCATGGAAGAGACACCCGGCGAATCCGCCCCGGCCTGTTCGCGCTCGAAGACCGCACTCTACTGACACAGCCGCCGTATTCGCTGCAGGCTGCTCTCGGCGCGTTTAACAAGGTTTCGCAGCTCGCCAGCAACGCAGAGTCGATCGCCACGCAGGCGTTGGGCACTCAGACTGTGCCCCTGCTCGCGGATAACCTGGCTGATTTCCTCGGCGTTTCTGATTTACTTTCCGGGCCGCTCGGCCTCCAGCTCAGCGGCTCGGACTGGAGCGACGTGGTGCAAGAGATCGACGAAATGCCGGGCCTATCCATCTATAAAAACGAGGCATTCACCGGAACCCCGTATCCGGGTACCAACGACCTCTTCGCGCTCCAATACTCCCAGACCGACAACTCTTCCCCCGTCCAGGCGAATCTGGGCAGCCTGTCGGGGTTCTCTTCCGCCATTTCGTACTTCCAGAACGCCACGGGATCCCTGGACCCAGGCCAGATATTCGGCAGCTCGCAGACGGCCACCGTTGTGCTGACGTTCGGCGTCGACGTGCCGCCGGGCTCGACCAATCCTCAGTTTTTCCTCTCCCCGAGCGCCAGCTCCGTCTCCTTCGCCGGTGTCAACGCCATGGGGGGTGTGAGCGCGTCGGGAATCTCGATCGGCGGCCTGGGCAACGTGGCTGTCAACAACGCCACCTTGAATCTGAACCTTCAGGCCGGCATGAGCTTCCACGCCAACAGCTCGGAAAACGATGGTAAGCTCCGGCTCAGCGATTTCCAGTCGGCCCAGACCATGGCCGGCCTCGTCACGGGCAGCTTCAGCGGATCAGTCGACCTCGCCGCATCATTTTCCGCGCAACTGCCCGTCCTCCCCGAGGTGGATTGGTCGGGGGACTTCAACATCAAGACTTCCGGCAATCAGTGGGGCGGAGCGTCGGTGACCCTCACGCCGCCCGACACCGGGCAGTTTCTGGAAGGGATTGCCAACTCCATCCTGGGAAGCGACGGAATCGGGTCGGACTTCGCCGTCCTGGGCGGGCTCGAGAATGTCTTGAATTACAACGTCCCTTACATTGACGAGTCGCTGGCGGACATCCTGGGTCTCCATGACCTTCCGGAGATTCCGACCATCAAAGATCTGACCGGTTACGACGCGAGCGACGTCCTCGCCTTGTTGTCCACACTGTCCAACGAGCTCAACGGCTTGGGGATCGTGACGGAGGTCGATGGTATGGACCTCGCCCAGAGCGTGCCCACGGTGACTGACATCACCAACATGGTCACGAACCTGATCGACGGCAAGCCGCAGGATATAATCTCCTTTACGTACGGGGGAACAGACCAGATATTCGACGAAAGTGCGGACCCCTCGCCCATCCTCAGCCTGGGCATTTCCGACATCGGCAGCATCGACCTCAACTTCGGTTACGACGTCAGCGGCACCCTCGGTTACGGCCTGACGTTGGGCGTGGACACGAACGGAGTTTACCTCGCTCCGGGCCCGACCCCGCCCGGCCAAACGCCGCCCCAAGGCCAGTCGGCCCAGGGAAACATGCTCAGCTTTACGTTGAGCGCCAGCGCCACCGTCAGCGGAGACGTCGAGGTCGCCGGCGTCGACCTGGTCTCGGCCGGAGGTACGTTCACGTTAAACCTGACTCCTTACCTGTCATTGTCGCCGGATCCCTACTCGCCAACGCCCGGCCGCGACTACCTGAAAGACCTGATGGCCTTTGGGCCCAACCTCGGAACCGACTTCCTCGACGCCCTCGAGGTTGGGGCTTCCAGCTCGTTCGGCGTTCAACTGTCTGCGACAGTCGGCCTCTTGTTTGTCCACAAGACGTTCACCTGGAGCACGACCGTCCCGATCTTCAATCTGCCCATCGCCACGCCGCACTGGCCCCCCCAGCCCGGCGCGAGCGGAGCCGGCCAGCCGAACCCTCCACCCTGGCCGGTCACCCAGGGCTCAAACGGCATCCTCGTCTTCGAGGGAACATCCAAGGGTGACAGCCTCGCACTCTCCGGCGGTCAGAACGGGTCCATGACCATCACCTGGGCCGGCCACGCCAGCCCCGATCCCGGCTCGAACGGGCCCGACTCAGAGAACTTTTCGAATGTGCGCCAGTTCGATTATTACGGCGATGGCATGCGCGACCAAATAACCACGTCCCAGGGCTTCGACATTCCCATCTACGCGACCGCCGTCTCGAACCAGGCCGGTGGCGCCGTGAGCAATCCGGTTTATTTCGAGGGGGGCGACGCCAACGACACGCTGTTGGGCGGCGCGGGCCCCGACACCTTGAACGGCGGCGGCGGCGGCGATGACTCGATCCAGGCAGGAAGCGGCAACGATCTGCTCTTTGGCAGCAGTGACGGCAACAACACCTTGGTCGGCGGCAGCGGCAATGACACGTTGGTCGGCGGCGCGGGGAACGACGTCATCTATGCCGGATCGGGACTGTACTACGTCAATGGAGGGGGCGGCGACGACGTGATCTTTGGCCAGGCCGGCCACGCCGCCGAGATGGAAAACGGTGTGATGACCTACCCTGTGATCCATGCAGGCTTCACCAAGAACGGCCCGGGCACCGCTCTCATTTATGGCCCCACGTCGCCGGCCGAGATCTTCGGCGACAACGGCTCCGACACTATCTTTGGAGGCACCGGCGCCGACACGATCAGCGGGGGCACCGGCGGACCCAACCTGATCTACGGCGGCGACGGCAACGACTTCATCACCGGCGGGCCTCTCGGCAATACGATCTACGGCGGCTTGGGCGATAACACGATCTACGGCGGTGCCGGCGACAACGTCCTCTACGGCGGCAACGGCGACGGCACCAGCACCGGAAGCAACCTGTTGATCGGCGGCTCGGGCGATAATCTGGTGTTCGGCGACAGTAGCGGACACAACTCGCTCTATGGCGGCGCCGGCAACGACACCCTCTACGCCGGCACCGGCGGCGATTACCTGGACGGCGGCATGGGCGACGACGTCCTGATCGGCGGCCCTGGCGACGATACCCTGGTGGAACACTTCAACCCCCCCGGCAGCACACTTCCGCCCCCGGATCGTATCTCGGGTGGTCCGGGCTTCAACACCTTGCTCCTCATGGGTGACAACAACAACGACGACATCCAGTTAGCTCCGCTCGACCCGGCGACCGATACCTACTCGGCCTCGATGTCGAACCTCGACACCGGAGCTCCCACAGGCGCATTAACGCTCACGATTCCGCCCGATGTCGAGGGTCTGGCGATCTACGCCGGCACCGGCAACAACCTGATCCAGGTCTCCCCTGCCGTATTGATGAACGTGACCTTGCTGGGCGGCGAAGGCAACGACACGCTCATCGGCGGCTCGGGCAATAACCTGCTGATCGGCGGCGGCGGCAACAACCTTCTCGAAGGGGGTTCCGGCGACGACGTCCTCTACGGCGGCGACCAGCCGTCACAGGATAGCCAGCTCCAGCTCCAGGGGGGGCTCGCAAACCCGGGTCCGGTGGCGCCCGGCGACGACACCTTGATCGGCGGCGGTGGCGACGACCAGCTCTACGGCGGCCCGGGCAACAATGTCCTGATCGGCGGCGCCGCGGTCATGGAAAACGGCCTGTGGGTGCCCCAGAGCAGTCCGGGGCACGCCCTGCTGATGGGGGGCGCGGGCAATAACCTGTTGATCGCCGGGCCAGGCAGCCTGGGAGACCAGATATACGGCGGCGGCACCAGCAAAAGCAGCAACATCCTGGTCGGCGACAACGGCTTCAACGTCATGGACGGCGGCGACGGCGACAGCCTGCTCTTGGGCGGCAACCTCGGGAACGTCATGTATAGTGATTTCAGCGACCCCACCGGCGGCGGCAGCGACACGCTCGTCGGCGGCTCGGGCCAGAACATCCTCTACGGCGACAGCGCCGGCAACGACCTGCTGTACGCCGACAACCGCCTACCCCAGGTCGCCTCGTACTGGGCGCAGGCCGAGGCCGCGGCGCTGGCCGACGGCGTGCTCCTGTCGCAGACCGCCAGCCTCGTGCCAAATGGCCCGCCGATCCAGGACTACGCACAGCTCGAAACCCAGAATGCCACGCTCGCCGGCCAGATCGAGGCCCTGCTCTCGGTCGAGCAAGATCCCGGACTGACTTCCGCCGAAGAAAGCGAGCTGACCTCGCTTCTGAACGTGCAGACTTTCGTACTCGAAGAGCTGATCCAGGTCAACGAGTTACTCGGCGCGACCGTGTTCCCGGACAGCCTGATCGCCGGCTCGGGCACAGATTCACTCTACGGCGCCTCGATCGCAACGTCGTTCCAGGGTGGCACCGGCAACGACACGTTCTACTACAATTCAGCCGTCCCGATCGCGAACGACTCGTGGTTCGGAGGCACCAGCGGCCTCGAGACCGTCATGTTCGAGGATCCGACCGAAGGCGACAACATCAGCCTCAACTTTGAGGGCGATAGCACAATCCAGGTGAAAATGGGGACGCAGACTTACGACTGGAAAGAGATCGTGGGGATCGACGCCATCGGAGTCACGGCGGTTGCTGACAACGATGACGTGACCGTTGACTTCGGCCAGGCCGCGCCGATGCAGGTCTTCGTGCAGCTCGACGGCGGCGACAACACGATCGACGCCTCCAGTCTTGAAGCCCAGGCGACGCTCCTGGGCGGCACCGGTGACGACACCATCGAGATCGGCACCCAGCTCCCCGCGGGGAACGTCTACAACGGTGGTATGGGAGACAGCACGCTCGACATCCAATGCTCGCCACTGGACCAGAGCGACGACATCACCGTGAATGCCGGCACATTGTCGATCGGCCGTGTGATCGCCAAAAGCCAGCAGACCGTCGAGGGCGTTACGCTCTCCGGAGGCTCACTGTCTGCCGCCGATGGCGTGCCGGAGAGCGTGAAAAACTTCCAGAACCTCGAGGTTACCGGCGGCCCGGGGACGAACGACTTCACAACCGACGGCTCGATCGCAAACGTGATCCTGCAAGGCGGAAGCGGAACCAACGAAATGACAGCCACGATGACGCAGCCCACCGAGACGGCCACGCTCATCGGCGGCGATAATGCGACCAACATCCTGACGGCGACCGGGGGGACCAGCTTTCTCACCGGCGGCCTCAATGCCACGAACACCTACACGGTGAACGGGGGCACGAGCGAGATCACCGGCGGTACCGGGCCCAACAATTACTACCTTATCGGGCCCGGGAATTACACGGTCGACGGCAAGCCGGCCATCGCCCCGGCCTCGCCGGAGGCGTCGACTCCCACTGGCCCGACGGCCCCGTCCGGGATGACCCGGACGACCTCCTTTTTTTCGCAGGAACGGGAAGACGCGGCCGCGACGACCGTGGGCAACCTGGCCATCTTCGCAGGGGGCGAAGCTTCGACCGGACCCAGCAATGTGGTGGACATCTACAACGACAGCACGGGCAGTTGGTCCTCGACAACGCTCTCGCAGTCGCTGCTTAACATGGCCGCCACGACCGTGGGCAACCTGGCCATCTTCGCAGGGGGCGATACTTCGACCGGACTCAGCGGCGCGGTGTACATCTACAACGCCGGCACGGGCAAGTGGTCTACCACCGCGCTACCGCAGCCGGTCCAACTCATGGCCGCGACGACGGTGGGCAATCTGGCCATCTTCGCCGGTGGTGTTCTTTCAGATGGCGCGCACCAGCAAGGCAGTCTACATCTACAACGCCAGCACGGGCAATTGGTCCACCGCCGCGCTCTCGCAGGCACGTGCCAACCTGGCCGCCACGACCGTGGGCACGCTCGCCATGTTTGCCGGAGGCCTTTCCGCCACCGGAAATAGCAACGTGGTGGACATCTTTAACGCCAGCAACGGCCAGTGGTCCAGCGGTACGCTCTCACAGGCACGCGCAGACCTGGCGGCGACCACCGTGGGCACATTGGCCCTCTTCGCCGGGGGTGCAACCACGAGCACACAAAGCAACGTCGTGGACATCTACAACGCCAGCACCGACGCCTGGTCGACCGCCACGCTCTCGCAGGCACGCTTTAACCTGGCCGCCACGACCGTGGGCACACAAGCCATCTTCGCCGGGGGTTATGGCGGCGGCGGATACAGCAACGTCGTGGATATCTTTAACGCCAGCAGCGGCCAGTGGTCCACGACCACGCTCTCCCTCAAAAGCTTCGGCCTGGCCGCCACGACCGTGGGCACCCAGGCCCTTTTCGCCGGGGGTTATGGCGGCGGATACAGCAGCATTGTAAATATCTTCACGCTCCCGCCGGAAGTCACCTTGACGACACCGTCAAGCCCGTCCACCGGAAACACGACCATTGACTACTCGTTGATCGGGCAGAACGGGGCATCCAACCCAGCCAGCATTCTGGTCCAGTACAGCGTCAACGGCGGGCCGTGGCTGCCGGCCACCGAGGCCGCGGGCGGATCCGGCACCAGCAACCTGACGTCCAGCCCCTCCGGCACGGCGCATACGTTCGTCTGGGACACCGCGCACGACCTGGGCGGCACCACCAACCCCAGCGTGCAGATCCAGATCACCCCCTACGACGTGAACGGGTTCGGAGTGACCGTCCCCAGCGGGAATTTCCCGGTCTTTAATTCGGGAGGGTTCAACGCGCTCTCGATCGAATTCACCGACGCCAAAGACGACACCGTCCAGCTCATTCAGGACGGCTTGACCATCAATATCAACGGCACGATGACCGGGTCCGCCACGAACATGACCAGCGTTTCCGTGATGGGCGGCACCGGGAATAACCTGCTCGACGCCTCTCAGATGGAGATGCCCGTCACCTTGAACGGCGGGGCCGGCAGCGGTCCAGACACGCTCCTCGGCGGGGCCGGCGACGACACGCTCTATTACAGCGGGACCGGGTCCACCTTTGACGGCGGTGGCGGAGTGGACAACACGCTCGTCTACCCCGCCAACCCGGGCGACGTCATCGCGTTCGGCGTGAGCGGGCTGATTGTCAACGGCGTTTCCAAGAACCCGGGCAGTGTCAGCCAGATCGAGTACTTCCTCGTATCCGGAAGTCCCGCCAGCGTCAACAACTCCCAGCCACCGCAGACGTCCTGGCCCCTGAGCGGCCCGGCGTACTTCACCTCCACCTCCGTCACCGGCGCGGGAGATGGGGTGAATACGATCTTTAGCGGTTACTTCCAGGACCTCTACGCGACCGCCTATCCCGGCGTCTCTATCTCGTGGGGCGACGGAACCACCTTACCCGCGCAGTACGTCGTGTACGACTCCTTTAATGACCAATGGGAAACGGAAGGCTCCGACGTCCTCCCGTACGGGACCTACGCCGTCACCGTGACCGTTGCCGACCCCGCCGGCGCCGCCACCAGCAGCACCACGATCTACACCGGCGGGGTGGAGCTCAGCGGCGGAGATCTCTTTAACGGGCCCATCACCGACGACAGCCAGCCCCTGGATTCCGGCGTCTCGTCCGACATTATCAGTGAGGTCGACGATACCGTCTTTACTCTCCACCCGGACGGTAGTCTCTGGGACCTGTGGGCAGTGACCGCAGGATCGCCGGCTGAGCTGGCCACCGACGTTCAATCAATGCCGCGGCTCTCCGCCGACGGCTGGCTCTACGCCCTGTCGGATGGCAGCCTGCTTGCCACGAACGGGGGCACTCCGGAGCAGATCGCCGGCAACGTTCAGTCATTTGCGTTGGACAGCAATGGGAATGTCTACGCGCTCGAGGACGGATCGCTTAACGAGCTGCCCGGGGGCGTCGGAAGCGGCAATTCCTGGGCGAATCTGACCAACCAGGCGGAACAGAGCGCCGGCATCCAGTCGATGGTGCTCGATCCCAGCAATACGTCGGTCGACGTCGTGTTCACCAACGGCGACGCCTGGCAGTACACCGGCTCGGCCTGGACGGCGGTCCCTCCCTCCCTCGCGATGCAAACAGCCGGTAGTGTCACCGCCGGCCAGCCCACCCCCGTGACCGTGAGCATCCTCGACCCATCGGGCGATCCGATCACCGACTACACCGGCACCATCCATTTCTCGAGCAGCGACGTCACCGCCGGACTGCCCGCCGATTACACGTTCACCGCCGCGGACGCCGGCACGCACCTGTTCATGGTCACGTTCGACAAGGCTGGAACCCCAACCTTGACCGCCAGTGACACCACAGACACTTCCCTCTCGGCAACCTCCCGCCTCACGGTCGAGCCGGCGGCGCCTGCATCGCTCCAATTCGCGATCGTCCCACAGGCAATGCCGGTGGCCGGCTCGATGATGGTTCAGGAAGGGGCAACCGCCGGGGTTCCCATCGGCATCACGATCACGGCGCTCGATCCTTACGGCAACGTCGCGACCGGCTACAACGGCACGGTCAGCCTCTCCAGCAGCGACTCGACTGCGACCCTGCCGGCGAGCGTGAAGCTCTCAAACGGAACGACCACGTTCTCGGCCCTGTTCAAGGTCGCCGGCAGCGCAACCGTGCAGGCCCTCGACAAGAACACCCAGGTCACCCAGGACGGCACTACGACCTCGCTCGAAGGAACGAGCGCCCCGATCACCGTCGCGCCGGCGGCCCTCAACCACCTGGCGATCACCGCACCCTCGAGGGCCAGCGTGGGTCAAAACTTCGCGGTGATCGTGACGGCAGAGGACAAATACGACAACGCGATCCCAGGCTACACCGGTTTGGTGGAGCTTGGCGGCTCGAGCGGCGCCCTGGGGCTGCCTGCCTCGTATCAGTTCGTGGCTACCGATTCGGGCTCGCATTCATTCACCGCCGCTGTGAGTGCGCAAGGGGCGCTCTCCGTCACGGCCACCGACACGGCCGACTCGCTGCCGGTCGCGTCGGCGAATATCGAGGGTACCGCGCCCGTCGTGCCCCAGGCCGGCGCGAGCCTGGCTGGCCCTGCGGGCTACGGTGCGCCGGCGTTCATCTCCTCAAGCGCGGTCTTGCCGTACACGATCACGTTCGTAAATGAACCGGCCTCGGCAGCAGCCGCGCAGGTCGTCACCGTGAGCGAACAGCTCGGTCCAGGTCTCGATTGGCAGAGCTTCGAGTGGAACAGCCTGGGCTTCGGCAGCGACTCGGTACAGGTGCCCGCGGGCATGTCGTCGTTCTCGACCGAGATCGACGCCCGCGCGACGGTCGGGCTGTTTGTCGACGTGCACGCGGACTTCGACCCGAACAGCGGCCTCGTGACGGTCACATTCACGTCGATCGATCCCACCACGCTCACCGTCCCCGCCAACTCACTCACCGGCTTCCTTCCGCCCAACACCAGCTCGGGCGCCGGCCAGGGCTTTGTCTCCTTCACTGTTTCGCCTCGAAGAACCGAGGCTATAGAGACGGTGATCACCGCACAGGCGAGTGTAATATTCGACAGCAACGCGCCGGTCGTCACTCCCCTTTTCAGCAACACCGTCGACAGCGGTGCCCCCACCAGCTCGGTGGCGCCGCTCCCCGCTCAATCGGCGCCGCAATTCACCGTCTCGTGGTCCGGCACTGACGAAGTGGATGGATCGGGGATCGCCTTCTTCACCATCTATGTCTCTGACGACGGCGGACCATTCATGCCCTTCCTTACGAACACGACCGAGACTTCAGCCGTCTACAACGGTGCCACCGGGCAAACCTATTCCTTCTACAGCGTGGCGACTGACAACATCGGGAACACCCAGCCGACCCCGGCGGCCGCTCAGGCAACCACGACCGTGGTTGCCCCCGCGACCAGCACGATGGTGACGTCGAGCGCAGATCCCTCCACTGTGGGCGAGTCAGTGACCTTCCAGGCCACAGTGACCGGGCCGTCGGGGCTCGCCACCCCCATCGGCTCGGTTCAGTTCGAGATCGACGGCAGCCCATTCGGCTCGCCCGTCACGCTCGAAAACGGAGTCGCAACCAGCTCGGCCATCACCACGCTCACAACCGGAATGCACACCGTCACGGCCACTTTTAGCAGTGCGAACCAGTACGCTCCCAGCACGGGAACGCTCGCGGGCGGCCAGACGGTCAACCAGGCGACGGCCGTCACCTACACCATCTTCACCAGCTCAGCGACTCCACTCAACGTGTCGCAGTTCGCCGGGGGCCCGGTGGAGGTCGGCGTCAAGTTCGAATCGTCCGAGCCCGGGTACATCCAGGGCATCCGCTTCTACAAGGGACCCTCGAACACCGGCACCCATGTCGGTTACCTCTGGTCGGCCACCGGCGCACTGCTGGAGTCGGCTATCTTCACCAACGAGACAGACAGTGGCTGGCAGCAAGTCAGCTTCCCGGACCCGGTGGCCATCACCGCCAGCACCCCTTACGTTGCCTCGTACCTCTCGCCCACCGGCTACGTCGCCTATACAGCCAATGGGTTCGGCAGCGCCGTGACCAACGGCCCGTTGACCGCGCCGCGGAGCAGCACGCAGACCCCCAATGGGGTTTACCTGCTCGGTACCACCGGTGCGTTCCCGAACAGCACTCACCAGACGGGCAACTACTGGGTCGATGTGGCGTTCGTCGCCGCACTGCACACGACGCCCACCAGTGAGGCGGCCGGTGTCTCCCCCACCGCCCCCGATATCACGGCCACCTTCAGCAGCGCCGTCCAGAGCGGCACAATCTCGTTCACGGTCCAGGGCCCCGGTAACAGCATCGTCACCGGGAGCTCGTCCTACAACAGCGCGACCGACACCTCCTCCTGGGCTCCCAGCTCTCCGCTGGCTAGCGCCACCACGTACTGGGCAACCGTGAACGCCACTGGCTCGGGGATGACGGGTCCCTATTCCTGGTCGTTCACCACGGCCGCGAGCACCGCCATCGACACCATCTTCACAAGCCTACAAACTCCGGTGAATACGTCGCAGAATGCTGGTACTGCCCTGGAGGTCGGCGTCGAGTTCGAATCGTCGCAGCCCGGGTACATCCAGGGCATCCGCTTCTACAAGGGAACCTCGAACACCGGCACCCACGTCGGCTACCTTTGGTCCGCCAGCAATCAAACACTGCTTGAGTCGGCAACATTCACCAACGAGACAGCCAGCGGTTGGCAGCAGGTCAGCTTCCCCGACCCGGTGGCCATCACCGCCAACACCCCCTACGTCGCCTCGTACCTCTCGCCCACCGGCTACGTCGCCTATACGCCGAACGGGTTTGGCAGCGCCGTGACCAACGCCCCGTTGTCCGCGCCGCACAGCAGCGCGCAGAGCCCCAATGGGGTTTACCTGCTCGGTACCAGCGGCTTGTACCCGAACAGCACTCACCAGACGGGCAATTACTGGGTCGATGTGGAGTTTACCCCGTCCGCGTCGGGCGGCAGTGTGACGCCGGCCGCCGGTCACCCGAACGCACTCTCGATCGGCAGTGAGACCGATGCGACACCCGCACTTGGAAGTGCCGGTGGCAAAATCACCTCCGGCAGCTCAGCGGTTTCTGAGAACAACGAGAGCCGCGACATCGCTGCCCTGGACACCGTGCTCGCCGATTGGTCCGCGAGCGATTCCAACGTGAACCGGGTAGCGCGGATCCTCAAGCGCATGGGCCTGAACCGCCGTCAGGCGCGAAAAGTAATCGCGATGATCGAGGACACCCGTCCCAAAACCCGCCCGGCTCAAGCGAATCTGGCGCGCGACGAGCGCGTCATCGCCTTCGCCGTCGACTTGGCCGCGAAGTAGCACACTGTGGTCAGCACAGTAACCTGATTTCCAGAATCCGCCTCTTGCTCCGCAAGAGTCTCCCACGCAGCACTCGCCGCATCGGCCAGCCCGTTCCCCCTGGCATATTAACCGGCCAAACAGTGGTCGTGCGCCCACTAGCTCGGCGGCGACGTTCATGCGCGGCGATTGCGCTTTGACTTGTCGCTTTTGGCCCTTCGTGTATGATGGAGATGGAAGTGTTAGCATCTTTTTAAACTGATCGATCGTCAGGGAGGCTGCCTGGTTGCGAATCACGTTTCACGGCGCGGCCCGGCAAATCACGGGCAGTGCCCATCTTCTGGAGATCGGCTCGGCGCGAATTCTGCTCGATTGTGGGTTGTTTGACTCGGATCGCATCGATCCCAACGGGCCGAACCGTCGGTTCCAGTTTGACCCCCGCTCGCTCGATGCGGTGATCGTCTCGCACGCCCACAACGACCACATCGGGCGGCTGCCCTGCCTCGTCCGCGCAGGGTATACCGGGCCGATCTACACCACTCCCGCCACCGGCGATATCGCCAACATCATGCTCCGCGACAGTGCGCGGATCCAGCGCGAAGAAGTGCGAAACGCCCATCTCCGCCACCCGCACATCGAAGCTCCCGAGCCCCTCTTCGAGCTGGCTGACGTCGAATGGATGGTCGAGCGAATCAAACGCCTGCCTTACCAGGAGCCGCACGAAGTCGCACCCGGCGTGACGCTGACCTACCAGGACGCCGGGCATATACTGGGCTCCGCGATCGTCCAGCTCGACGTGCGCGAAAACGGCCAGTCGCGCAGGCTGGTCTTCACCGGCGATCTGGGCCGCCGCAACACGCATCTCCTGCCAGACCCCACACCCGTTCAAAACGTCGATGTTCTGGTCTCGGAGAGCACGTACGGCAATCGCGAGCTGGATACGTACGACCGCTTGATGAAGCAGTTGCACGCCATCGTGGCCCGTGCGACCCGCCTCCAGAGCAAGATCGTGATCCCGGCGTTCAGCCTGGGTCGCACCCAGCGGATGGTCTACTGCCTGCAAGAGCTCTTCACGGTGCACAAGGTTCGGCCGATTCCGATCTACGTTGACAGCCCGCTCTCGACTCGGCTCACGGAGATTCACCGTGAGCACCCCGCGGCTTACACGCCGTTTGCGCGCAGCCTGATGGACAAGGATCCTCTCTACTTTGGCTCCAAGTACGTCGAATTCTGCGGCGGCTGGGACGACTCGCGGCGGCTGAATCACTTGAACGGACCGATGATCATCGTCTCCTCCGCGGGCATGTGCGATGCGGGCCGCATTCGCCATCACCTGCGCCACGTTGTCTCCGACCCCGGCAACGCGATCGTGATCGTGAGCTATCAGGCCGAAGGGACACTGGGCCGGAAGATCTCCGACGGCGTCGAGCGGGTTCAAATCTTCGACGAGTGGTATGACTTGAACGCCGCGGTCTACGTGCTCGACGGATTCTCAGGCCACGCCGACCGCGGCGACCTTTCCTGGTGGTACGAGCAACTGGGCGGGCGAGTCGAACAGGCCTTCCTCGTGCACGGCGAGCCTGAATCCATGGAAGCGCTCGCGCCCCTGTTACAACCCTTCGTCCAGACACCCGTCCAGACACCCGAGCTCTACGCGACCTACGAAGTCTGAAGTTGACTCACTTCGCCGGGGAATCGTACGATCGTTCCTTCAAATCGGCGCATCTGGCCGGCTCGGGCGCGGCACAGTGTAGTACCGACTCGACCCAAGACAAGAGCACCCGCAGGAACTTCCCATGAAACCGCGATGCCGCGATCTCTGTGTGCTTTCTCTCTGCCTGGCCGCACTTGCTCTTGCGCCCGGCTGTGATGGAACCGGTGGCAACGAGCCCAATGCACCGCCGGTGCCGGGCAACGCCGGTGGTGGAGGCCCGGGTGGCCCTGGAAGGCCAGGTCCCGGCGGCGCGCCGGGAAAAACCGCATCGTCGCCGGAAATCCGGGCGATCATGGTCAAGTTGAACAAGGGGCCGGCCTCACTGACCACGCTGATCGGTGACGCGCTCAAGGCCGAAAAGCCGGCCTGGGAGACGATCCACCCACAGACGAAGGAATATGCCCAGTTGGCTGCCGACATGGGCAAACACGAGCCCGCCAAGGGCTCGAAGGAATCTTGGTCCAAGCTGTCGGGCGAATACACCGAGCTGGCAAACGAGCTGGACAAAGCCGCTCAAGCCAAGGACAAAGCCGCGGCCACCGCCGCCCAGGGAGAGCTCGCGTCATCGTGCATGGCATGCCACCGTCAGCACCGCGGCGGACCAGGCGGCATGATGGGTGGTGGTCGGGGCATGGGAGGCCCCGGCATGGGCGGGCCTCCCCCCGGGGGCCGTCCGGGCATGGGCGGGCCTCCTCCCGGCGGACGCGGCGGTCCGCCGCCAGGCAATGCACCTGCCGAGCCGAAGTGAGCAAGCAGCGGACCTGATCATCGGAGCCGATAGAAGTAGCTCCCCTCGTAATTGCGGACCACGTTCTCGTGCGAATCGAAGAAGCCGGTGATTTTCGAAAGCCATGCTGCAGGGTACCCGAGCCGCTTCAGCACCTGTCTCAACTCCGAAACAAGTCGAACGGGCCACTCCATTTCCTCCGAACGCTGCAGTTGGTCGTCCGTTTCGTAGAAAAACCACGCTGAAAGACTGAAGTTGGTATCGACGAACGGAACAACATATTCGATTCGAGCCAGCGGGATGCCTTTCTTCTTGGCCCACGCCAGGACGTCCCCTTTTGCAGTCTCGATGTACGCGAACTGTTCATCACGAGTCATGGTCGACTCTCGGAAAGATCCACCCAGCGCCCCGTCCGTGACGCTGGCACCACGGCTCGGATGCTGGCTCGATACGTTCTAGCGTTTCGCCTGGCTCAAAAGCAACAAATCTTGGTATTCTGGCAAAGTTCGGAGGAACCAAGCCTCCCGCAAAAAAGCACTCTCCGAGGGCCGTGCCAGATGTCAGACAGGGAATCGCTTCGCGCGAAGCTCCTGGCCCTGCTCGAGGAAGAAATGGGTGAATCCTATGAGCTGCCGAAAGACGACCAGGACCTGCGCGAAACCCTTGGCCTCGATTCGGTCGACCTGGTCGGTCTGGTGATGCGGATCGAGCGCGAGTTCCACGTCCGCCTCGCCTCCGAGGAGCTCGGCGCCGTCAAGCGCGTCGGCGACCTGCTCGACCTGATGGAAGCCAAGCTGTCCGCAGCCACTCAGCCCGTCTCGAGCGGACCAGGCGCTGGTGCCGCGGGCGGGGGCACCGCCGACGGACTTGCTTGAGCCGGCCTCGACAATGCCCCACCTGGCTCGACGACTCCTTCCGCCCGCTTCCCTCCCCCCTCCCCCAGCACGACAATGGCGACGCCCAGCGTGATCAAAAGCGTGCCGGCAATTCGTGAGAAGCCGATCTGCTCGTGCAGATAAAATCGCGCCAGAGCGCAGCAAGCGGATACGACGCTGCGGTCAGCGGCAGCGCGTAGCTCAGATCAGCGCTCTTGAGGGCCAGCATATAGAGCCCCAGATGCGCAACGAGTAGCAGTAAACCGGCCACAACCCAGCCGTTGCCGGCTATCCCGACGGCCTGGGCGATCCACCCGCCTGGCAGCCGGTCAATCTGCTTCATACCCTTGGAAAGCGCAGTCTCGCCGGCGGCGAGCGCGACGACCGCGACCAGCATGATGAGCAGGACCACGCCGCGCCCGGCCGCCATCACATGCTGTCCTTGTTTCTGCCACCGTGTTCAATCCGGCCGTTCCAGTGCGCAGCTCCGCCGGACGGCAAGATTCCAGCGGCAACAGGCAAGCCCATTGCCCTCGTGAGGCTCGCAAACGCGTCGATCAGCCCGTCGATTGCGCGTTCATCGTGATTGGCGTTGCATTGCACACGCAGCACTCCGGCGTGGTAGGGCACCGCCGGGAAAAGCACCGATTGAACGTAGTATCCTTGATCAAAAAGGAGTTTGCCCGCTCTCAACGTATCGGCCTCGTCACCAATCTTGACCGAGATGATCGGCGTCGCTCCGCCCATCACTTCCATGCCCAGCGCGGCCAGTCCCCGCGCCAGCCGCGCGATCGAGCGATCCAGCCGCGCGCGCAGAGCCTCGTATTCGCTCGAGCAGAGAATGTCGATGACCGTGCCGATGGCTTCCAGATAGCATGGTACGACCGGCCCGCCGAAAACGTACGAGCTGGAGCGGATCTTGAGCAGTCGCTGAAAACCCGCCGAACACCCGATGAACCCCCCCGCGCAGGAAAACGCCTTGGAGAGCGAGCCGACGACAAACGCATTCTCGTAGCTGCCCAGAGCCTCGAGCACCGTGCCGCGCCCGTTCTCGCCCAGAACACCCGTTCCGTGCGCATCGTCGATGTACAGCACCGCCTTGGCGGCCCGCGCCACGGCATCGAGCTCCTGCATCGGTGGAATCTTGCCGCTCATGCTATACACGCCGTCAATGCAGACCAGCGCACACCGATACGGTTGCAGACCCGCCAGCGTTTGCTCAAGCGCCGCAGGGTCGCTGTGCGCAAACGTCGCGACCTTCGTCCCACCCGCCCGCGCAATCTTGGCAGCTTCTTGCATCGAACTGTGCGCCATCTCGTCCATCGCGATGGCATCCTGGCGGCCCGTCAGTCCGGGTATCGCCCCCAGATTGGCCAGCATCACCGAAGGGTAGATCAGGGTCGACTCGACTCCAAGCCAGTCGGCGAGCCTCTGCTCCGCCACGATGTTCGCACGCACGCTGGCGAAGGCGCGGGATGACCCGTTGTGCGTGCCCCATTTGCGCACACCCGCGCGAATGGCTTGCTGAACTCGGAGATCCTGGTCGAACCCCAGGAAACTGTCCGAGCCAAAGTTGATCACCCGGCGCCCCTGAACGACAATTTCACGGCCCGGCCCAACCTCGTCGATCACCAGGTCCTTCAGGTGCACGTCGGCGTGCTCGTCGCTGAACCGCTCGATGATTCGCACGAGCGTATTCTGCCGCAGCGCGTCACCCAGTCTATCCATCGGGCACAACACGGCGTTGTCGTCTCCCTCGACTCGCTCGGCAAACATGAGCCAGATCGCACACCAAGCCCGTTCGCTCTTATCCTGCTCGCTCGAAATCCGCTCGTCAAATCCTTGGCAAATTACCCAGACTTCCAGGCCACGGTGATCTGCGGTAGGCAGCCCGGCGATCTCCGGTGGAGAGTGCGATTGTAAAGAAACCAATTCTATAGCTACACTCTGGCGCCAACTAGCTCAATTCGAAGGACGTGCGGCCAGGTTAAGGAAGACTCTCGAACGTGACGGGTCATACGAAGGAACGGGCGTTCTCGAGCGTCGCGGTCCATTCCGGGCCGGCGCTCTACGGGAAAGTCATCGGGCACGGGGTTTTCCGGATGCTTCCCGGAGACGTGGCGGGTGTGCGCCGCAAGCCGGGGCCGATTCCGGAGGGATGGGCGCCGGTGCCATCGTCGCTCTTGCGCAACTCGGATGAGCAGACCATCGCGGGGCTCTGCGCTGTGTTCACGGCGATCAGCAAGATGGGTCTGCCGCGCGATCGTTATGAAGGTTGGGGCGTGATCGCCGCGTCACGTTTTCTGGGCCGTGCCAATCTGGCGCGGGCGCTCGAGAGCTTCCTGGCCGAGGGAGTATGGGGCACGTCGCCGCACTTGATCCCGCACTTTGCTCTTCATTCCGCGTCGGGAACGATCAGCCTGGGCCTGGGACTGCATGGTCCCAATCTTGGGGCCGGCGGCGGGCTTCACGCTGCGGCCGAGGGCTTTCTCGCCGCTCTGACCTGGTTGTCGATCGGCAATGTGCCCGGAGTTTGGCTGGTGCTCAGCGGCTGGTCGCCGGAGCTCGTGCCGCAGCGGAATGAAGAAGCACCCGCGCCCAGGGAATGCCAGGCGCTGGCAATCGCGCTGGCCGCAACGGGGGGCCGATCGGCGTTTCGGGCGAGCCTGGGCGCCGTTCCTTATCATGCCGCCGCGCCGGTTGACTTGGTCGCACTCGACGACACCTTGGCTGTTCCTGCGGGGCCGGAGCCCAGGACGATCGCGACCGATCCGGTGGGGCGCTTGCGCATCGATTTGATCGACGGGCCAACAGGCCAGGGATAAGCCGAAATGAACAGGGATGAATCGGTTTGGATCACGGGAGTGGGGGCGGCAACACCGCTGGGCTCCGAGCTCGCGGACATCGAATCGAGCTTGCTCGCGGGGCGCTCGGGCGTTTCGCTCGTGACGCGGTTTCCGACCGCCGATTACCCCAGCCGCATCGCGGCTCAGCTTGAAAACATCGCGACGCCACCCGGCTCTGATGCACGCGCGTTTTCGGCCCGGCCCCGGCTCGAGCAGCTCGCGCATTGGTGCGTCGAAAAGGCGCTGCGCGACGCGGGCCTGTGGGGCCCTCACCTCGAGTCTCGAGTCGGCCTGGTGCTCGGATTGGGCGCCGAGTGGATGCTGCTCTGGGAAGTCGATCACTTCGCGGGCGGCTCGCGGCTCTATGACCCGCAGCAGGATTGCGAATCGACCGTCGAGCGCGTACGCCGCGGGCTGGACTTGACCGGACCGGCGCTGGCCCTCTCTGCTGCCTGCGCCAGCGGCAACCACGCCCTCGAGATAGGCCGCCAGTGGCTGCGGCTGGGCCTGGTCGACTTCTGCGTTGCCGGCGCCTGCGACCTGGCCGTCTCGCCGATCGGGCTGGCCACTTTCGGCAACCTTCGCGCGCTGTCGCGCCGGAATTCCGATCCATCCGCCGCGTCGCGGCCGTTCGACCGCGACCGCGACGGCTTCGTGCTGGGGGAAGGAGGGGTCGCCTTCGTGATGGAACGATCGGCCGACGCCCGTCGGCGCTCGGCATACGCCTACGCGGAGGTTGCCGGCTGCGGTTCCAGCAGCGACGCCCACCACCACGTCATTCCCAGCCCCAACCCGGCCCCCGCCGCCGCCGCCATGCGCAGCGCTCTCTCGGACGCGCAGGTGAATTGCGACCAGGTCGACCATGTCAATGCGCACGCGACGAGCACGCCGGTCGGAGACGCCGCCGAAGCCGCCGTCCTGCGCCTCGTGCTGGGTGCAAACGCCGATCGCATCCCCGTGTCGTCGACCAAAAGCCTCACGGGCCATCTGCTCACCGCCGCCGGCGCATTCGAGGCGCTCGCATGCCTGACCGCTTTACGGCACCACGCCATTCCTCCTACGATTAATCTCGACGATCCCGACGTCGACTTGTGCCTGGTCGCCAACGAGGCCAGACCCCATGACGTTCGCGTGGCTGTGTCAAACTCATTCGGCTTCGGCGGCAGCAACACCAGCCTGGTCTTGCGAGCCGTCTGAACCGCGGAGCTCCGCGATGAAACGCCTGACAATCGCCCTGGCGAGTGCCGGCCTCCTGCTCCTTGGAGCCGCCGCCGCCCAGGAGCGAACCCCCCGCCCCCACGAGCCCCTCCCCTTAAAGGTGTCAGGAACCAAATTACTTAACAGTGCGGGCGAACCGGTGCGTTTGCGGGGCGTGAACACGGCCTGCATGGAATGGACCAATGACGGCGAGGGGCACATCCTGGAAACCGTGCAGACGGCGATCCGCGACTGGCATGCGAACGTCATCCGGCTGCCTCTCTCGCAGGATCGCTGGTTCGGCAAGGCGCCCCAGCAGGACGACAATGGCAAGTATTATCGTATTCTGGTGCGACAGGTCGTGGACAAGGTGGCCGCGGCGGGATGCTACATCATTCTGGACCTGCACTGGTCCAATGCCGGCGAGTGGGGCAAGAACATCGGTCAGCATTTGATGCCCGACGAGAACAGCGTGAGTTTCTGGAAGGACGTCGCTGCCGCGTATCAGAACCATCCGGCCGTACTGTTCAACCTGTACAACGAGCCCCACAACGTCGGCTGGGACATCTGGCTGAAGGGGGGCTTCGTCACCGAGAAGGCGACGCGCAAGACGCCGATCAAGTCGTACAGGGCCGCCGGCATGCAGACGCTGCTCGAGGCCGTGCGCAGCACTGGTGCCAGGAACGTGGTGATCGTCGGTGGGCTCGATTGGTCTTACGACTTCACGGGAATCTTGCAAGGCCGCCAGCTTTCCGACCCGGATGGCAACGGCGTGCTTTACGACAATCATGCCTATCCGTTCAAGGGTGATACGGTCGAGCGGTGGATCGGCAAGATGGAGACCGCGACCAAGAAACTGCCGATCATTGTCGGCGAGTTTGGGGCCGAGACACGACCGGGCGAGCCCGTGGAAGCGGACGAAAGATGGGTCCGCCAGGTGCTCCAGGCACTCGAAGACCACAAATGGAGCTGGACGGCCTGGGACATGCACCCCGCCGCCGGCCCGCGGTTGATCTCCGACTTCCGCTGCACCCCCACGCCGGCCTTCGGTAAATGGGTCAAGCAGGCGCTCGACGGCACGCTGCCCTCTTTTGTTCCTCCCCCAGCGGAAAAACGAGTGCGAGCAACGAAAACGAGGAAGTCATCGAAGTCGTCGTCTTGATTCGAAGCCGCGGCCGTCTGGATCCGGTACCCCCCGCAACGTCGCGATCGGCGACTCCCCGAACATGCGGCGATAGTCCACCGAGAACCGGCCGAAGTGGCCGAAGCCCCAGCGGAGTGCGGTGACGGTCACCGACGTCTCGCCCGGCCGGGCGCGGACGAGATCGCGCCGGGCCGCGTTCAGACGCATGCGCCGATGATAGGCCGCCGGCGATAGGCCGAATAAATCAGAGAAGCCCAGCATCAGTGTACGCTTGGGTACGCCCGTCACCATGCATAGCTCGCACACCGACACCGGCCGGTCGCGATGCTCCCGCAAGAACGACTCGGCCTGGCGCACGGCCCGGCAACGCACGGGCAGCGATGCCCCCGAATCGGGTGCGATCACCTGAGTGAGCCATGTGTCAAGAACTTGATGCTCCCACGCGCTGGCATATTCGGGATCGCTCAAACGTCCTGGGTGGGCGAGATCTTGTTCAATCAGATCGCGCAGGCGCGCGCTGACGTCCGGTCTCGATTCTGGCCCTCGAAGCGCGAGACGATCTGCGGGCTTACGGTCGAAGAACGCAGGGCCCAGCACGGCTTGCGCCATTTTGTGAAACAGTGGAGCGTGGACGGCGGCCGTGATCAGTTCGTTCGCCCCAAGCGTGCGGAAGTCGAGCTCATGCCCGGCCTTGGCCCACATCATCTGATCGGCGGCAACCTTTGAGCCGTTCAAGATGATCGGCGATGTCTGCCGCACAATGCTCGACAGCACGACCGTTTCGGCGGGAATCACCCCCTGGATGAGCAGTCCCGGACTTCGAAACGAGCAGCCCAACTGAATGCGCGCCGAGTGAGTGCCTCGAATCGCTCCCTGAAACGAACCTTGACCGAGCTGCGACTGCTCGAGCCCCCAGTACTTGATCCGTTCGCTCATCACGTCCGGGTCGCGGCAGGAGAAGACGAGCTGAAGATCGGGTCGGAACGGCCCGGCCATCGCCGACGACCCAGCCGCCGGCGAATCCGCTTGCATATTTCGGATAGTCATGACCTCCGGCCATCGATAAAGTCGTACCCTGGAACCAACTGCTCGGCACCAAGATACCTGACTTCGGGCCTCGGATCGAGGCGCTCGTGCCGGCGTTGATCCGATCCCGTGATGGTCGGTGGTGACTCACAATCGATTCGATGGCGAACTCCTCTTAACTGCGCCCGGTGTCTGCACACCGCCGGAGAACCTCCGATGAGTCGTCCTCTGCGTCAAAACCATTTCACACTGGCCTTTCCCATGAAGTCACCCGCAGACGCGGCAGCGGCGGCACAGGAACTGCCGGCGCTTCTGCCGGGCATGTTCCAGGCGTTAGACTCCATCGGCACGATGCATTACTCGCGGTTCACGGAGCTCTCCGACAAGACCCTGCTCTTCCTCGGCGACTTTGACGGCGAGTTCGGGCAGCTCATGCTGGAACTGGCCAGGCACTCAGGACCGGTGTTCGACGCCATCCTCGCGCACGTCGACAACCCGCCCCAAACCCCGGTGGACAGTAACGCGGAAGCGTTCGTCGAATGGACCGCGGATCACCTCCTTCATTCGGCCTTCACGTACACCGCCTACCCCGGCGCCACCGCCAAGGAGATCAAGGCCCTGGCGGCGGCCGCTGGCGTCAAAGGCGCGTAGCCGGCCGAACGTATTCCTGGTGATTTTGCCCACCAAATCGCCGCTCGCCTATGTCGAGCTCCAGCTCCTCCTGCGGGTGAAGAGCCACAGCATTCCGGCAGACCTGGACAAAGTCGGCACTCCCCACTTCGCTCAATTCATCCCGCTTGGGAACCGGCAGATGGGGTTCTTTACCGTTTATGACGGCTCGTTCGATAAGTACATCGATGACTTCACCCGCAACATAGGGGAACTCTTCGATGTCTTGTTCAAGTTCGTCAAGAACCCGCCCCCATCGCCGTGCAGAAAATTTGTCCAGGAGTTCATCGATTTCGCAGCAGTCGCCAACCGAGCACCAATCGGTTTCTACCAGGCCTATCCCGACCTGACCGTCCTGGACGTCAAGGCCCTGATCGCCGAAAGCGGCGGATAAGCCCTCCGGCGTTGCCCGCACCAAAGGCCGGAATCCGCTGAGTCGGGACCGCAGAATTCATTTGCAGATCGCAGATCGGGACGGAGATTCGCAATGAGCAAGGACATCGACCCGAGTACGGCAACAGAGACCGAAAGCCACGGGTTGCTCCACCGGCTCTTCGGCCGGGTTCATGGGTCGCTCCGGGATTCGCAGCCGCACGACCGCGGCCAGAACGCGCTCAATCTCGATGATATCCAGGGCATCATTCTCCGCACCTACCGCATGCCGATCGTGCGGCACTTCCTGCTGAAAGTCGACATGCCGGCGGCGGCACGCAAGCTGCTCGGGCGGCTCGCCAGCGGCGACGAAACCGATACGCCCCAGATCACCACGGCCAAGGACTGGCACGTCGGGCTCGAGCCGGGCCCGGCAGATGACCTGAACGATGCACCACGCTGCAAGCCCGACTATTGCCTGAACCTGGGCATCACCTGGCTCGGATTGCTCGCGCTCGAAGTCAAGGACCGTGTTAAGAACCTCTCGTTCAAGTCGTTCAGGGCCTTCGAAAGCGGAGCAGCCACCCGGGCGGAACTCGTCGGCGACACCGGCGCCAGCGCCCCGGAGCACTGGCTCGGTGGATTCGGGACGGGCAGCGATCACGTCATGCTGACGCTCCACGCCGCAAACACCGAGGCCCTGGCGGCCTACAGCGCACGCCTGTCCGCGCTTTTTATCGAGGATCGAGCGTTCCAGGAAATCTGGCGCGGCGACGGCATGGCGATCATGCAGATGCAGGAACGCCCATCCGAGCCGGTTTTCAAAGTGCATTTCGGTTTTGTCGACGGCATCAGCATGACGACCATTCGCGGCGGCCCGGAACGCTACAAACCTGACCACCAAGAACCGTGTGAACCCTGGTTGTTCGTCTTGCTCGACGAAGCAGAGAATTACCTTGTACCTGAACCTCCAGAACTCGGGCGAAACGGAAGCTTTGCCGTGTTCAAGATGATCCGGACCGATGTGGTCGGCTTCGAGAACTATCTGCAGTCGCACAAGGACCGGATCGATCCCGAGCTGCTCGCCGCCAAGATGTGCGGACGATGGCGCAACGGCGTTCCACTGGCGCTCTCCCCGGATACCGATAGCCCCCCCGATGGGATCTCGCCCGACCAGCTAAACAACTTCGAGTATGTGAATGCCGACGGATCGGGTGACCCCAAAGGCCTGCGCTGTCCGGTCGGGCGCACATCCGCCGGATTAATCCCCGCGGCCAGCCCATCAGCGGCCAGGGAGAGCCCGGCGGCAGCAACAACTCCCACCGGCTCATCCGCCGCGGTCTGCCGTACGGCCCTGCTTATGATCCGACCCAGCCCCATGACGGAATCGAGCGGGGGCTCCTCGGGTACTTCATCAACTCGCATATCGAAAACCAGTATGAATTCGTGCTCAGCCAGTGGGTTCAAGACAGCGAGTTCGCCGGCGCCGTTCGGCTGAATCGTGAGGCGAAAGATCCGATCATCGGCACGCAGAACCCTGCCGAAAGCGTTTTCGTGATCCCGCAAGCCTCGGGCGCGCCACCAATCAAAATCACCGGCTTTTCCAGCTTCACGACCACGCAGGCAGCGGCCTATTGCTTCCTGCCGAGCATCACCGCGATCAAACTCATCGCCGGACTGGAATGAAATGACAAGCGTGACGAGGGACCATCATGTCGGTTTTGACCGGACAGTCGCCTGAGCAAGATCTCGCCGCCCTCGAGGCTGAAATCGCCGAAATTGTCCAGGGATTTCTCGCGCTGCAGGCGCGCTCCGCAGGACCGGACGGGCGCCGCCGCCGGGCGACTCACGCGAAAGGCGTGTGCGCCCGAGCTGAGTTCGAGGTCTTCGACGTTGCCGCGGGTCGCGATCCCGCGCTGGCGGCGCGGCTCGCCAAGGGCATCTACTCGAGGCCCGGCATCTACCCCGCCACGCTGCGGTTCTCGAACTCCGACCCCAAGGTGAACGCCGATCTCAAACCCGACGTACGTGCGCTGTCGTTCTCCGTCGAGCTCGAGCCGGGTGATCTCGTGGCTGCTGCCTCGAGCACCGCGCGGCAGGATTACTCGCTGCAAAGCGCGACCACACTCCCCATCAACGACGTGCACGCGTTTGCGGTGCTGGCACGCGTGCTCGGAGCATCCAGTCCGGCCAGGGCCTTGTGGTCATCGCCATTGCGGGACAAGTTGATCTTCGCCGCGAGCTTGATCAAAGGAAAGCTGCAAACACGGCAAGCAATTCGGCCCTATCAGCAACTGCGCTACTGGAGCAACGTGCCGTTCCGTCACGGATCGGCGGATGTCGTGAAGTACTCGGCTATCCCCAGCGCCGCCAATCCCGCACGCCCACTCACGAAGAACAATCCCAATGCCCTGCAGGACGAGCTGGCCCGGCACCTGAACGAAGACGCCACGATGAGCTCGTTCGACTTTGCGCTCCAGTTCCTGGATACGGAGAAGATGACCCACCGCGGCAGGCGCCGGGATGCGAGCTTCTGGATCGAGAATGCGAGCGCCCTCTGGAAGGAGACACAATCGCCGTTTCACAAGGTCGGCCGGCTCACGCTCGTTCCCAGATCGCTGCTCTCTGCGCAAGCATCGGACTCGATGTACATCGACGTCACCGAGCACTCCTCACCGGAGAACACTCCCGTCGGCAGCATCAACCGCGCGAGATGGCATGCGGAGCTGGCGAGCCGAAAAACACGCGCCGGTAGAGAGTGACGCCGTCGGGTCGCTGAATTGAGGTCGACAGATACGTCACGCCCAGAAACCGGCAACCAGCAAGAGGCCGATTGACGCATCGACCACGAGGCCCGGGACGACCTTCGCGGGCGCGGGCTTATCCACGACGAGCGCGATCACCTTCACAAAGGCGAGCCCCACATAAGCCAAGCCTGCCACGAGGTAAACCTGAGGTTGCCGCATAACGATACACGAGATGCCGAGCGTCGTGAGCATGCCGCCAAACAACCCGCGCAGCTCCACGAGACATAATCGATCGGTACGGTCGATTCCAAGGATCTCCGCGACCTTGTCAGGTCGGAAAAGGCCGATGCCCCCCGCAAGCACGCTCGAGGCGCTTCCAAGAAGCGCAGCCATCTCCGCTGGGCTCACGATCGTGGAGATCCTCCCGGTCGAAGAGATTGCGAAATCGGGCAAGCAACGCGGTTGATCCTGATTCGTCTCGTCCACGATCAACCGGCCTTACGCTGCGCTCCGGCCCGAAACCAGATCACTTCCCCGCTCGCGACTGGGCGGCCTTCTGAATCTGTTCCTTCACGGCCTCGAGGTTAAAGCTCGCGCCCTTTTGCATCGGCGGGAACTCGATGGCGGTCTGGGCAAGCTTCCCCACCTCCGCCTGGACATACACGAATCGCCAGAATTCGAACTTGAACCACTGGAAGTTCTCGACTGATCCGGTCAATCCCGTTCGCTCGAAGGGATCGAGCCGCAGGTTGACCAGGATCGGGATGTCGGGCTTGACGGTGCCGCCGAACCAGCCGTTCGGCTGATCGATGAACCGGTATTTGAAGTCGTCGATTCGCGCCGCCCCGAGCGTGCCCTCGGCGAAGTACCAGATCTCGTGGCGCTTCGACGGCCCCTTGCCCGTGATCAAGTCCAGCTGGTTGTAGCCGTCGAGATGCACCTTGTAGGTCGTCTCACCGAGCGCCTTGCCTGCTTTCAGCTCCTCCACAATGCTGGGATCACCGGCGGCGGCGGCGAAGGTCGGGAGCCAGTCGAGCCCGGAAAAAATCCCGTTTTCGACCTTGCCAGCCGGGACCTTGCCGGGCCAGCGCAAGATCGCCGGAGGCGCGGAAGCCCCCCTCCATGACCGTCCCCTTGCCCCCCGCAAACGGCGTCTGGCCGCCGTCGGGCCAGGTGAAGTTCTCGGTGCCGTTGTCGGTCGTGAAGACCACGATCGTGTCTTCCGCGGTGCCCATCTCGTCAAGCTTCTTCATCACCGCGCCCACGATATCGTCGAGCTGGGCCATTCCCGCTTCATGAATCGACCAGCCGTTCTGCGGCGTGCGCAGCTTCTCGTACTTCTCTGAGAGATGGGTGACAATGTGCATGCGCGTAGAGTTCAGCCACAGGAAGAACGGCTTGCCGTCGGTTTTGGCCTTGTCGATGAACTTGAGCGAAGCTTCGAGGACCTCGTCGTCCACGGTCTCCATCCGTTTGGGATAGAGTGTGCCCGCGTCCTCGATTCGCTGCTTGCCGATCTTGCCCCACCGCGGCTCCTCGGTCGGGTCGTCTCGATCGGTTGCCCACGAATGCACCATGTTTCGCGGGCCGACCTTGTCCTTGAGCTCCTGCGGGTAATTGGGATGCGCAGGGTCTTCCATGGCATCGAGGTGGTAGAGGTAGCCGAAGAACTCGTCGAAGCCGTGCACGGTCGGCAGGAATTCGTTGCGGTCGCCCAGGTGATTCTTGCCGAATTGACCCGTTGCATAGCCCATCGACTTGAGGACCGTCGCCGTTGTGGGCGCCTGTGCGGGCAGGCCGATCGTGGCACCTGCCTGGCCGACGGTCGTCATGCCGGTGCGGATGGGAAGCTGCCCGGTGATGAAGTTGGCACGCCCGGCTGTGCAGCTCGCCTCGGCGTAGTAGTCAGTGAACATCATCCCCTGCGCGGCGAGCTTGTCGAGGTTCGGCGTCCTGCCGGCCATCATGCCCCGGTGGTAGGCGCCGATGTTGAACCAGCCGACGTCGTCACCCATGATGACAACGATGTTGGGCTTTTTTCCCGAAGCGGTCCCTTCGCCCTGGGCCGCGGCGTTCGTGGCGGCGGCGTTAGCAACCAACAAGTTGATGGCCGGTGCCTGGGGCCCGCAAGCGGGCCGGCTGATACCCGGGTCGGTGACCGGCGTCTCCGCCGCAACGTGGCGCACTGGTCGCGGCACCGCCCCCTCGGCCGCCGAAGAGGCTGTCATACCTCTCGTCGCCGCGAGAACACCGAGAATCGCCCCTAACCCCACGAGCGCCAGTGATTGAATCACGCCGATCTTCATGCAGGAATGCTCCTCTTTAAGTTGAAACTCGCCATGGCCAAAGTCGTTCTGACCCATACCAACGTCGTCCGGTCCACCGCCAGTTGGGTCGCGAAAGCCGACGACCCCGTCCGGTCACGCGACAGGCTCTCGTGTGGGTCAATGGAATGCGGTGAGTCCGGGTTCATCGGATGGTCCTCACCGCCTTCCTCTCTGCAACAGCTCAGCGCGCGAACTTGAGCCCCGGGTCAGAGCTCGGTGCGCCCACGGCTCGGAACGTGAAGTGGTCGCCATCCTGCCAGGCCACCTTGCCGGCCAGTGCACCGTTCGGGCTTCCCTGGGCCGCGAGCGTGAGGACTCCGTCGGCGAGCGTCGATGCGCCCGCGATCTCGGTGGGCGGCTTGCCCGCGCTCGAAGCATTCCAGTTGAATTTGCCGTCGTCCTTGATTTTCAGCGAGATCTTGGTGTTCGCGGCGGGTGTGGCCACCCAGCTTCCCGCCAGCTTTCCCTCGAAGGCCGGCGCACCGTTCGTGGCCGGCTCGGCCGGCGGCGCAGCGCTTCCGGCGGGCTGGTAGTAGGTGATGAGCTGCGCCGAGAGCGTGTCGGCCGGCTGGATCTTCACCACTTCCTTGAGCTGCGCGACCGCGTTCTCGATGTGCCCCTGGCACAGATACTGGTAGGCCAGCACGAAGCGGGCATGGGCCGATTCCGGGTTCGCCCGCACGGCCGCCTCGAGCGTACGAAGCTGAGCGGTGTAGGTATTGACGTCGGGATACATTCCGCTCAACGTCGTCCAGTCCCAGCCGGGCGCGACCGAAAGCACCGCGTAGAGCGGCTCAGCGGCCTGGTCGTACTTGCCCAGGGCGAAGTACACCAGGGCGAGAAACTCGTGCAAGGTCCGATCATTGGGCGTTTGCGCCAGCGCCTGCTGGTCGAGCTGAAGGGCCTTCGCGTAGTCACCCGCCTTGAACGCGTCGCGGGCCTGGTCAAATCCCGTGTTCGCCTGGCTCGCGACAGCCTGGTCGGGCGGCGCCGCCGTCGTGCTGATCGGCTGGGAGTAATTGTAGCCCGCCCCGGCGCCCGGCTGTGCGGCGCCGCCGGCCTGCTGCCCAACTCCGCCCAACCCTGCAGCACCAGAGTAGGGATTGCTATAGCCCGAATATCCAAAGCCATACATCGGTGAGCCGACTCCCCACGCCCCGACCCCGCCGTAGCCCCCGCCGTAGCCCGTCGCACCCCAGGCGCCGTAGCCGTTACCCCAGGCGCCGTTTATGCCGGAGTGATTGTTCGCATAGCCTGCGCCCGCAGCGGCACCCGCAGCCCCGGGGTGATTCAAGGACTGGTTATTGTTCGCATAGCCCGCGCCCGCAGCGGCACCCGCAGCCCCGGGGTGATTCAAGGACTGGTTATTGTTCGCATAGCCCGCGCCCGCAGCGGCACCCGCGGCACCCGGGTGATTCAAGCTCTGGCTCTGGTTGTGATTCGCATAGCCCGCGCCCGCAGCAGCGGTACCCGCAGGGTGATTCGCCGCACCCGAGCCGCTGCCGTACCCCGATTGACCCGTTGACTGGTGTGGCTGGCTGAACGAGGGCGTTCCGCCCGCCCCGTGGCCATAACCGCCGCCACCACCGTAACCGCCGGCGCCGCCATGGTAACCGCCGCCACCGCGGTAACCGCCGCCGCCACCACCACCGTAACCGCCGCCGCGGCCTGCGAAAATGTCAGGCGGGCCGGCGAGGATCACCAGAGCCGTCCCGTAGAACAGTACCGAAAGTCTGCGCGTCATGAAGTGTGTCCTGGAAGATGTAGGAAGACGTAGGATGAATGGAATTCCCAAGAAGGCAGTGCGTTTTTACTTGCTGGGGTCGGGCGGCTTGCGCACGACGGTGAACTCGTTGATTCCCGGGATCGCGGCACCACCGAGGGTGCGCTCGACCGATTGCCAGCCGATCCGATCCTTGCCCAGACGCGTGATGATATTCGTGGCCGACGCGGGCTGGCCATCCTGGCGCACGCCTTCGGCCTTGACCAGCCAGCGGTCGCCGTCGCGCGTCCAGTACCCGTCGGCAAACCCGCCCTCGGAGTCGAAGACCCATGTCTTGAACTGCCGCTTCACCGCGTCCCAGCCGATCCGCTGCGTGCCGGAGAGGACCGGCTGCCCCTGGGTCTTCATGGTGAATTCGCGAATCAGGAAGTTGCCGTCTGCGCTCCACTTGCAAGTGGTGTTCACGACGGCGTCCTGGCTCTCGTTGATCCAGTCCCCGACCAGCCATTCCAGCTCCTTCAGGTGTTCGTGGGGACCCAGATCATGGACATGCTCGTCGCGGACCGCGGACTGAAGCCACTGGCCGTTCTTCTTGATGTAGACGACCGTGAAACGAGTGATCTCCGGCGTCGCACCGGCTTTGGCCGGTGTGATGGTCGTCCGCCCCTCCTCGAGGGCCGTGTCGGGGCCGAGGAAGCGCAGGGAGTTTACCTTGATTGTGATCTTGGTGCCGGGGTTCTCGGCGAACGACGCCGCCAGCCCGGCGCGGATGGCCGCGCGGCCCTCAACTCGCTCGCCATGCTCGTCAACGACCAAGGCATCCTCTGCGAAGGTCGCCGCGGCCGCGGCCGCGTCGCCCCCATCAAATGCCTTCGTGAATTCCGCGACCAGAGCGGCGATCGCTTTGCCGTCCTCGCCGGTTTCGGCCAACTTTGCGGCCTCTGGACGAGTCCTTTCCCTCCGCGCCGATTCCTGAGCACTGAGGCCCGGGCAAGTCACGAGCAAAAGCGTGCCCAGCAAAAAACAGACGGATCTCATTCCTGTCGCTCCTCTTTCGATCGAAGTCCGCGGCCAGCAACTCGCTGTCCGGTTCCATCGAATGTGATTGGTTGGTATTTTGTCGAAATGCGCGAATCGAAGGCCCGTTAACCGGCGTCGACGATGCGAGCCCACTCGTGGCTCGACCTGCCGGGCCTTGAACTCCGATCGTTCTCGAACGATCATGCGGTGCAAGAATTAAGTTGTTCTAACTTGCAGATTAACTGTTCGAACAGACCGCCGTCTATCCGGAAAGTGCAAGCCAGTTCGATCGGCCTCGGTGTCCGGCTCGAGGTTGGAACGCTGCTGGGACTTGCGGCAGTCGACTTCGGGGCGTGATAATCGTGTTCAATCGTCGTGTGGCTGGGGCCGCCGGGATCTCCCGGTGCGGCGAAACCGCACCACTCCACGCAATTCACGGGGACTCGGCGGATGGATAGCTCGGCGCGGACCGCAACCTGCTCTTCGGCCTGCTGGCGCTGCAGAATGGGCTGATCGACCAGCTCCAGCTCGTCGCCGCGTTTCAGGCCTGGACGCTCCAGAAAGACCGGCCGCTGGCCGATCACCTGGTCGATTCAGGCGCCCTGGATGCCGACCAGCGTGGCGTGATCGACTCGATGGTCGGGCTGCACGTGAAGAAGCATGGCGGCAGCACGGCTGGAAGCCTGGCCGCCCTCCCGACGAGTGTCCTGGCGGCGCGCGAGCTGGCCCGACTCGAGGACGGCGATCTCGACAAGAGCCTTGCCGGTCTGCCCACGCTTGGCGCTCGCGTCGACTCCAGTAGCGATCGGACCCTCGACCTCGATGTCGCGCCGGAGGGTGAAGACGGCAGCATCGTCCTGGGGGGTATCGGCGCCGGGATGAGGACGATCATCTCGCGTGTCGTGCTGCACGAGACGGACCAGGACAGCGGCGAAGGGCCGCGCCGCCCCCACGCCCGGGCCGGTCGCTATCAGCTCCTGGGCGAAATCGCCCGCGGCGGGATGGGCCTGGTGCTGCGGGGCCGCGACCCGGACCTGGGCCGCGACCTCGCCCTCAAGATCTTGCTCGATCAACATCGCGACCGCTCCGACCTGGTCGACCGCTTCGTCGAGGAGGCCCAGATCTGCGGCCAGCTTCAGCACCCCGGAATCGTGCCGGTGTATGATCTGGGCACGCTGACAGACCACCGGCCATTCTTCACCATGAAGCTGGTGAAGGGCCAGACCCTGGCGGCGCTCCTCGCCGACCGCGGGGCCGAGCCCGACCCGCCCCGGTTCCTGTCGATCTTCGAGGCGATGTGCCAGACGATGGCTTACGCCCACTCCCGCGGCGTGATCCATCGCGACCTGAAGCCGTCCAATGTGATGGTCGGGTCTTTCGGCGAGGTGCAGGTGATGGACTGGGGCCTGGCCAAGGTCTTGCCCAAGGATGGACCAAAGCAGGATGAAGTTGAGCCGGCAGCCAACCAGACGATTGTGGCCACGTTCCGGATTGCAGCCGACAGCGACCTCTCCCAGACCGGCTCGGTGCTGGGCACGCCGTCTTACATGGCCCCCGAGCAGGCCAGGGGCGAGACCGACTCGATCGACCGCCGGGCCGACGTCTTCGCGCTGGGCTCGATCCTCTGCGAGATGCTGACCGGCGCGCCGGCGTTCCCGCGCGGCTCGGCGGTCGACGTCCTGCGATTGGCGGCGCGGGCAGACACGGCTGCGGCAATTGAGCGACTGGCGCAAAGCGGCACGGATCTTGAGCTTCAGGGGATCACCCGCGACTGCCTGGCCCCTCTGGCCAGGGACCGGCCGGCTGACGCCGGAGTGGTCGCCGAGCGCGTGACCGCCTACCTGGCTGGTGTGCAGGACCGCCTGCGCAGCCGAGCTCTCCCGCGCCACGGAGAGTGCCCGCGCGCACGAGGCCGAGGTCAAAGCCGCTGCGGAGCGGCAGGCGCGGCGGCTGACCGCCGCCATGGCCGGCACCGTCATCCTCGCCGGGGTGCTGGTCGCCGCCGGCTGGCGCTGGGTCGAGCTTCAGAGGCTCGAGCGCGTGCGGGTGGCCTCGGCGCGTGTCAACGCCGCACTCCAGGGCGCGATCCGGCTGAGGGGCCTGGCGCAGGGCGCGGCGGTGGGCGACCTGGGGCCATGGGACCTCGCCTTGGGCGCCGCCGAAAAGGCGCGCGCTCTGCTGGACCCTGGCGTCGACCCGGTGCTGCGCAAAGAAGTGCAAAACCTCGAGGCTGACCTGGCGGTTGAGCGGAGCCGGGCCGAGTCCGTGGCCATGGCCGCCGATCTCGACCGGCAACTGATGGACCGCCTGGTGGATATTCGCAGCGCCGAGGCCGACGACCGCGGTGGCTGGAGAACCGACGCGGCCTACGCAGACGCTTTCCGCGAAGCTGGCCTGGACGTCGCAACGCTGTCCGCGGACGAGGCCGCGAAGCTCATCCGCGACCGACCGCCAGCGATTGCGACGGCCGTAGCGACCTCGATCGACGACTGGGCCGCCGTCCGGCGCGAGCGCAGGAAAAACCGTGCCGGCGCCGAGGCATTATCCACCCTGGCGGGCGCCCTTGACCCCGACCCCTGGCGCCTCGGCCTGCGCCGGGCTCTGGACCTGCCCGACCAGGCCGCTCGCCTTGAGGCGCTTCGCGGGTTGGCCAAGGACACTCCGTTCGAATCGCTGGGCCCCGTGAGCCTCGACCTCCTGGGCCGCGCACTCAAGGATGCGGGTGACCCGGTCGGGGCCGAAGCTTTGCTGCGTCGCGCCGAGCAGAGCCACCCCGACGACGTGTGGATCAACTACGACCTGGCCCGCGCGCTCGAAAAGCTGTCGCGGCGGGACGACGCGATCCGCTACTACATGGCAGCCCGGGCACTCCGCCCCGAAACGGCCCACGAGCTGGCCCATGCCCTGGGCGACAAGGGCGAGCGTGACGAAGAGATCGCGGTCTTCCAGGACCTCAAGCGGCTACGCCCCGGCGGTGGCCGCCACCTCGGCTGCCTGGGCAGGGCCCTGCTGAGCCAGGGCCGCTTGCAAGAAGCAAGGGCAACCCTCGATGCGGCCGCGAGGGCCAATCGCGAGGCCATTCGCAAAAGCCCCGACGACGCGTATGCACATTTCAGCCTCGGCTTTGCCTTGTTCATGCAGGGGAAGCTCGATGACGCGATCGTCGAATACCGCACCGCCATCCGCATCCAGCCCGAGGACGCCATGTTCCACGACAACCTCTGCCAGGCCCTGGGTATGCAGGGGAAGCTGGACGATGCGATCGCCGAGCATCAAATCGCCATCCGCATCCAGCCCGACTTCGCGCTCCCCCACAACACCCTTGGCCAGATTCTCAGCGACAAGAAGCACGATTACGCCGCGGCGGCCGCCGAATTCCGCGAGGCCATTCGACTCCAGCCCGAATCCGCGCCTTATCACAACAACCTCGGCTTCGCCCTTCAGCAGCAGGGAAAGCTCGACGACGCGATTGTCGAATACCGCACCGCCAGCCAGCTCCAGCCCAATCTCGGCGAGGCCCACCTTGGCCTCGGCGAAATCTTCGAGTTCCAGGCGAAGCGGGATGAGGCCATCGCCGAATACCGCATCGCCGCCCGCCTCCAGCCCAACGACGCCTATGCCCACAACGGCATCGCCCGGGCCATCCTCAAAAAGCCCGATTGCAGCGAATCGGAGCGGAAGGAGGCACTGGAGCACGCTCGCCGGGCAGTCGGGCTTGGCCCCAAGGATCCCAGCTTCCAGGCCACGCTGGCCCTGGCCGAGTACCGTTCCGGACACTGGGCCGAGTCGATCGCCGCCGCCGAGCAGTCGTTTGCACTCACGAAAGAAGTCGACGGCTCCAACTCGTTCGTCCTGGCGATGGCACTCTGGCAAAAAGGCGACAAGGACCATTCACGCTCGTCCTTCGAGCAGGCCGTCTCCTGGACCAAAAAGAACGATCCTGAGAACGCCTCCCTGCTTGCGTCCTGGCGCGAGGCCGCCAAACTACTCGGCCAGCCCGAGCCGCCCGCCAAGCCCTGAGATCGGCCGCGGAAATGCACCCGCCCTGGCCGCCAGCCCCAGTCCTGGGTTAGCCCGCGCCGTCCTGGCCGCGTCCCGAAGCAGTCGCCCTCGATTGACCAGACTGATCATCGGCCGCGCCAGACTCTTGAGTCCCGACTGCGTCAGCTGCGGCGGAGATCCCGTGCTCGACGTGAAATCGGCATCGCCGCTGTAGATGATCTTGATCGGCTTATTGAGCACCAGCTTGGCGTTGAGCGAAAGCGTCGCCTCGCCGCCGCTCAAGGCCAAGGTCCCGAGCTTCTTCGTCTTCTTCGTCGACGTGACCGTCTCGAATGTCACCATGCCGGTTGGTACGCCGCCGCCGGGGGAGACCGGGTCGACCTCCGCCTTCAGGCCGATCGACACCAGTTTGTGCTTGCGGTTGAAGACCGGTTCTGGCACCAGGACCACCTGCGTGCGGGCCTGCGCGACCGATTCGGTCAGCGTCTGCGTGTGCACGCCCAGGAAATTGGTGTCGCCGCTAAAAGTCGCCGTGATCGAATTCGACCCGAGGGCCAGACCGGTGGTCGTGAGCGTCGCCTTGCCGGAGCCGTTGAGTGCGACGGTCGCCAAC
>CAVXHV010000010.1:0-27558 GCA_963761445.1 uncultured Planctomycetota bacterium
TCAGTTCGGCCCGCCGTTGTGGGATATGGAGCCTGCTGACGCCGACGCGTACTTCGGCAAGGTGCTGCGGGATGCCGCGAAGGGCACCCGGCTGGCTCGCTCGCAGGCGCTGAAGACGTATTTCCTGTTCCTGGAGATCCGGCACAAGGTGGCGATCCACCAGATGACCGGGCGGGTGGCTGAGTGCCCTGTCGATGAGATGAACCGGCCGCGGGGTGCGGGGCGGGCGGCGCTGCGGATCCCGCCGTCGGCGGTGCAGGCGGGCGTGCTGTTCGCCGGGTGGCGGGCGGAGCTGGGGGTCTGCCGGAAGTTCCGCCGGCGGCCCGCAGCTATGCGGCGGCCCGGCTGATGGCCGATGTCGGGCTGCGGGTGAACGAGGTCAGCCACCTTGATCTGGCTGACGTGAAGTGGGACCTGGGCCGGTTCGGCAAGCTGCACGTCCGCATCGGCAAGGGCGCCCGCGGGTCCGGCCGCGGGAGCGGATGGTGCCGCTGATCAACGGCGCCGGCGCGACCTTGCGCTGGTTCATCCAGGACGTGTGGTCGTGCTTCGATGATGATCACGCCCGGCCTGGTGCCCCTCTTTTTTGCTCCGAGCGGCGCAACGCCGACGGGAGCGCGGCGCGGGCCGGCAACGAGACGCTGCGGTCTGACCTGGCCGCTGCGGCGGCGGCGCACCTGCCGGACTGGCCGGAGCGGGTCACGCCGCATGTGCTGCGGCATTTCTGCGCCTCCCAGCTTTACCTGGGCGGGATGGACCTGGTTGCGATCCAGGAGACTTTGGGTCATGCGTGGGTCGCGACGACCATGAATTACATTCCTCTTCTTTTTTCACGTCCACGCCGCCCATGTCGAGGATGCCTGGATCGCCGGCCAGCAGCGGGCGGCCGGGCGGCTGAAGGGACTGGGCCCGTGAAGTGGAACCTGCGCCTGGCCGCCGCCAACCGGGGCATCTGGAAGGCCAGCGAGCTGCAGCGGATGCTCGCCGAGGCGGGCCTGAGGATCAGCGCCGGGAAGATGTCCGGGCTGTGGTCGGGCCGCCCGGCCAGCATCAAGCTGTCCGACCTGGACGTCATCTGCGCTGTGGTGGGCTGCGGGGTGGAGGAGCTGCTGATCCCCGAGCCCGGCAAGATCCCCCGGCCCGCCTGCGGGCAGCCCGCCGAGCAGGACGCGGCCCCCTCGCAGGCCAGGCCTGCTGTCACTCCCAGGCGCCGGGACGGGCGCTCGCTCCCGCCCGCCTGATGGCCGTGCGGATCCGGGCCGCCACCCCCATCGGCAGCTGCCCGGACTGCCTGTCCTGGGGAGCCTCCTACGGCTCGCAGTCGTACTGCCGGGCCTGCTATGACTTCACCCGCCGCTACCACCGCGGCCAGTGCGCCGGCTGCCAGCGGGTCATCGCGGTCAAGAAAGGCCACTGCCGGCTGTGCTGGCTGCAGGCCGGCATCGCCGCCGCGGGCCGGCGCTGGCTCACCCCCGAAGACTTCACCGGCACCGGATACTGGCAGCTGTCCCTGGCGGGCATGAGCCGCCTGGGCAGCACCGGCCCCGCCCCGCAGGCTCCGCCGGCCAGGGCCGCCTGCCCGGCCGCCGCGCCGGGCTGGACCCAGCTGCAGCTGAGCGGACCCGGCGAATCACTGGACTTCGACAAGCGGCACTGGGCCGCCTCGGCGATCACCGGCCCGGCCCTGGAGCAGGCCAGGCACATCGCCGCCGGACTGGCCGCTGCCCGCGGGTGGAACGACCGGATCATCACCGAGACCAGCCGCGCGCTGGCCGTCGTGCTGGCCGGCCACCAGCCCGCAGACATGATCGCCTGGTCCCAGCTCCCGGCGGCCCTGCACCGCCGGACCTCAGCATCACCCGCACCGCCGAGATCCTCGGCCTCGCCGGGCTCCTGCACGACGACCGGATCCCGTCCTTCACCTCCCTGGCGCAGGAACGGCTCGCGCTGCTGCCAGCGCCGATGGCCGCCGCCGTCCGGGACTGGCTGCGCACCCGCAGCCAGGGCGGGCCCCGCAGCCGCCCCCGTGACGAGCACACCGCCCGGATGAACCTCAACCGGGTCCATCCGCTGCTGCTGGAATGGGGCAGGCACTACGCGTATCTGCGCGAGGTCACGCCCGCTGACGTCATCGCCGCCACCGGGCTCCTGCCCCCAGCCGGCGCCGCCAGACCCTCACCGCCCTGCGCTCACTGTTCGGCCACGCCAAGAAGAACGGCACGACCTTCCGCGATCCCACCCGCGGCGTCCGCGACGGCCAGCGGCCCCTGACCCTCATCCAGCCGCTGCAGCCAGCCGAGATCTGCCAGGCCACAGCCGCCGCCCTCACCCCCGCCGCCCGCCTCGCGGTCGCCCTGGCCGCCGTCCACGCCGCCAGGCCCAGGGCCATCCGGGAGCTCCATCTCGGCGACATCGACCTCGGCGGCCGGCGGCTGGTCATCGCGGGCCAGGCCCGCCCGCTCGATGACCTGACCAGGCACCTGCTCCTGGCCTGGCTGCAGCACCGCGGCCGCCGCTGGCCCGGCACCGCCAACCCGCACCTGATCATCAACCAGCAGACCGCCATGACCACCCGGCCGGTCAGCGAGACCTGGCTGACCGGGTCATGCCGCGGCCTGACCGCCACCCTCGAACGGCTCCGCGTGGACCGGCAGCTCGAAGAAGCCCTCACCTGCGGTGCCGACCCCCTGCACCTCGCCGCCGTGTTCGGGACCAGCGACACCACCGCCATCAAGTACGCCGCCGTCGCCCGCCAGCTCCTGCAGACCCCCGCCGAACAGCACCGCTCCTCCGGCTCCCGCGAACCCCAGGACCAGAACGGCCCGTGAAGCGCGACGACCCTTCAGTTCCTGCTGCGAGCCCTTGGGTTCGCGCGAACTCTGGGCAAAGGCCGGGGCCCCCTCAGAACCGTGCGTGCCAGTTGACCCAGCACACGGCTCAAGCAAGCCGCGAGGACGTCGCGGGCTGAAATGCCGGTTTCCTGCTCTGGCGGGCCTGGGGCCAGCGGTGGCAGGAAGAGTGCACGAGGCGGGTCTGGTCACCGTCCGGCGGGCCGGGTCTGCCGTGGTGGGTCAGGTAGCTGGCGGCTAGCGCCCTGCGGGTGACGTGCAGCCACCACCGTTCCCATTGCCCGGGTGACTGGGGTGGCTGCTCGGCGGAGAGCAGACGGTGAACATAGACTCCAAGGTCGCCGCGGCCATCGCCGCCATCGGTGAGACGGCCTGGACCGAGATCCGCCAGCCGCGCGATCTGAGATGACCAGCTCGGGTGCTGGGTCTCCGACGCCCAGGTCGCCGAGACCGAATACACCGCGTTCACCTCGGCGAAGAAGGGCCAGGCCATCACCGCCCGGCTGATCGTGCGCCGGGTCCGCGACCTCAACCACCATGGTCCGACCGGGCAGGACGAGCTGTTCCCGGCCTGGCGCTACCACGCGGTCTTCACCGATTCCCCGTTCGAGCTGGTCCAGGCCGAAGGCCAGCGCCGTGACCACGCGATCGTGGAACAGGTCTTCGCCGACTGGACCGACGGCCCCGCTGGCCCACCTGCCGTCGCCGGGGTCTTCCCGGCCAACGCGGCCTGGCTGGGCTGCGCCGCCATCGCGCACAACCTGCTGCACGCCGCCGGATCCCTGGCCAGCCTCACCTACGGCAAGGCCCGCGGCGCCACCATCCGCCGTGACCTCATCGACGTCGCCGCCCGCACCGCCCGCCACGGCCACGGCCACGGCCACATAATGCTGCACCTGCCCGAAGGATGGTACCGCGAACACGAATGGATAACCCTGTTCACCGCCGGCTGCGGCCCACCCCGACAGTGGCCTGACCAGCCCGGACCCGGTCACCGCACCTTCACGGCCGCACAGCCACCCAGACCCCGCCCCCGAATCAGGAAACCAGGACAAGCCGCAAGACGAGTCAGCGGCAGAACGCACGCGGCCACATTCGCTGCCAAGATCCCATCAACCAGCCGTCAGATCGCGCGGTCACCATTCAAATCCGGCCGGTGGATCGAGGCTAAGCGGCCGGTGGTATGACATGACCATGAGCACGGACGAGTGGCTTAGCGACCGTCATCGAACTGCAATCGGGCGGTCGTCGCTGTCCATGCCTGCCCGGCAGGCCCTGCTTGACGGTGTATTGCGCCCGGAGTTCACAGCGCTCGACTACGGCAGCGGCAGGGGCGGCGATGTAGCCCGTCTGACCCAGATGGGGATCCCGGTAGCATGGTGGGATCCTCAGCACGGCGGTACGCGCCCGGACAAGCCGCGTGATGTAGTGACTGTTACCTACGTTATCAACGTCATCGAAGACCCTGCCGAACGCCAAGCGGTTCTGCATGACGCATGGTCTCTCACGGATCGTTGTCTGGTCGTGAGCACCCGTCTCGTCTGGGAACGCAACAACCTAGCCGGGAAAGCACACGGTGACGGTACTCTTACCAAACGGAATACCTTCCAGCACCTCTTCAGCCCGGCCGAACTACGTGCACTTGTCGAAACGGCGACGAGAGTCCATGCTATCTCGCCCATTCCCGGAGTTGTATATGCATTCCGGCAAGACAGCGACCGCCTAGCTTACCTCGCTCGCCGCGCATCACCAGATCAGGCTTGGCAAGAAGGTACAGATCCGCAGTCCGCTATAGCGGCGGTGGTAAATTTTCTTCAGCAACGCGGACGAATGCCGACGCTTGAGGAAACTCCGGATGCCCTTCTGCCTTTGCTGAGAAACCTGACAGAACGTCAGCTGTCCAATCTGACTATTAAAGCGGCTGATCCTGAGTGCGTCGCAGAGGGACGCAGACGCTCAATTCTAAATGCCTTGCTTCTTCTAGGGATTGAGGTGTTTAACGGCCGAAGTCCCATGGTATCACTTCCGCTGTCAGTGCAGACTGATATTCGCGCGTTCTTCGACTCATACAAGGATGCATGTCGACGGGCTGACCGACTTCTTCTTAAGCTCCGTGACGACACATACGTGCGTAACGTAATGCAGAACAGCGTAGGAAAGATGACACCGACCGCCGTTTACATTCATCGTCGAGCAACCGAGCACATGCCAGTTCTGCTCAAGCTTTATGAGCATTGTGGAGCTGTCGCAGTCGGCAGACCCTCAGACTGGAACCTCGTCAAGCTTGCCCATCAAGGCCGGTCCCTATCGTGGCTGGCGTACCCTGACTTTGACCGAGACCCACATCCGCGACTGGCATGGTCCTACAACGTCGACATGAGGACCCTGGAAGGTTCGTACCGCTCCTATATCGATAGCGATAATCGTCCACTTCTACATCGCAAACATGAGTTCCTAAACACTGACGATCCCATGGTAGCTAAATACCGTCGGTTGACCGGGCAAGAAGTTCGCGCTGGCCTATACCGGAAACCTCACTTGATCGGGAACGAGCGTGGCTGGGAAGCTGCTCTTGATGCAGCTGGCGTCCGGTTGCATGGACATCGCCTGATACGAAACTTAGCTAGGTCTGCATGACGCCGGTTTGACAGTAGTCTGAATAGAATAGACCAGAATAATATGAATGCGATCATATAACGTCGCTTAAAATGTCTATAGACAGCTTTTTGCAATAACAAATACCTATTAGTAGTTTTAAGTATCGCTAAGTGACTCGGGCCGTCGGATGATGACTTCCGAATGGTGAGGCAGGCGATATTCGAAGCGATCTCCGAGGAAATAAACCATCCAGCGTAGCAAAACTTGCCATTCGCGACTCGCTGCTTCGGGCGATTCGAGGAGTTGCGTCAGCAGGTCGCGCACTTCCCCAAACCGGCGCGGTTGCGTGATGAAGCGGCTGACAGAGGCCACGACGGGCATGCCCAGTAGAGCCACGCCGACGACGGCTCGGAAAGCAGCTTCATCGAGACCAAGCGGGATGCGCAGGACGCTGAGATCCGCTACAGCGCAACGACGAGCAACGCTGCTGAGCGCCTCCGATCGGCCCACATAAGCTATGAAAAGATCGTCCGGTTGACGAAGTGTGGGTACCCATTTAGTCAGCGGTACTGGCTGAGCTGAATCGATCTGTTCGAAGTCGTGGACTTCGTGGAGCATGGGGAGCCGACTAACCGCAGTCCGCATAAGGCTGGCTAGGTCGTCGTCGACGTCAATGGCGCCTGCCAACAGCTGATCCTCGAATCCTGCCAAGTCAGCAGAGCTTGCGTTTGCCAGTATGAGCAGCTCAAGGTTCGGTGCTGCCGACAGGCCCAGCGCGGAGAGAGTCAGGTTGGCGGATCCTATGAGGCAGCGACCGTCCGCTCGGTAGTACTTCGCGTGAAGGTCTTGGCGTAGCAGAAGACGTGTTCGCCTCCTTCCCTTCACTATGTCCCAAACCTCAATGTCGGTGACACCGGACTTGATATCCTGCGGAAGCCATCGAGTTACTATCTGTACTGAAACTGACGGCTTAATCAGGCCAACCAATCTGGCGAGAACCGTGTATTTTATGAATGGCGCCACTAGGAGGATCTCGTCATGAGCACTGGAACATAGACTGTCGAGCTCGTCTGCAATGCGTTTCATGAGCTAGTTAGTCGTTCCGCAGGAACCGATATGCGACTCTACCCCAGTCCGTTCGGATATCCTGTATCTGCTCTCGCTCGCGATCAGTTATTTGCTCATCCTCATAGCGCGCCCATGCCATGAGAAGCAACTTCAGGCCACGGTTTGCTCTCTGCAGCCGATCCCGCAGTTGCGCTTCTGTTGTCTCCTCATCCAACTGTTCTTCCTCGAGGACTTCAACGAGATTCCGGTAGGCGGGATGGTTGATGTTTATCTTGATTACGATCTCGCCTGCGACCGGTCGAACAGTAAAGAATGAACGTCCTTCCAGGTCGGCTTCAGCGAAGGTATACTTTATGCCTGATTCAATCGTCTTAGCTGCCAGGTCTCCGGCCTGCTGATCTGACAGGCCTGCATCCACAAGTTCTTGCTTCAGCGCTTCTTTTCGCTCGCCTTCTGGCTGACCCTCACCGGCGTCGCTCTGCCCTCGGTGGCCTTCCTGTTGACGCTCTCGCGTCACCTCGGTAGCTTGAACCTCCGGTGCATTTGGATCGAAGCGTCGACGGGCCTTGCCACTACCTTTGCGCTGTACCTCGATGGCTTTACGCAACACTGTTAGGCGACGGTCGATCAGGGTCATCATCTCCAAGAGCGCTCCTGACGGATCTTCATCTTCCGCAAGCTCGTCAAGCTGTTCCCGGGCCGTCCCGGACTCACCGGTTAGTATGCTCTTGAAGTTGGCAGCAACCTCACTGAAATTCCGCGCAGACTGCTTGTTGTTCGTGACTCCGAAAAGATCGTCAAGTGAGGGCGGGAAGTCAACCTCTACCCCCCACCACCGTTCTCTTGGGTCGTAGCTAATAACTAGCGCTTGGTCCATATCAAGCTCGCGCTGCGCACGAATCAGAGAAACCCCAACGTTCTTACCCGCGTGCTTACCGTAATCGGTAGAACCGGCGTTTGGGCGATCGCGAGCTTCTTCCTTTGCGTAGCTGAATCGAATTACAATCTCATGCTCAGTGTCACGGAACCGTATCGTCCGTTTCACTTCCCATCTGTCGCCATCGTGTTGGAACATCGGTTCTGAGTCGTACGGTGCAGGAGTCGAACTCGGGGTGATCAGGTAACCCGGATCATTAGCCACTGCATAGTCATCGGATGCGCGCCGCCCCGGATCTTCCTCGGAGAAGGTCGCCATGCGAATCGCGACCTTACCCTCGCTCAGGAAGTTGCGGTACATGCGGGCTATTAGAAACTCGGAGTTCCTGATGATCGTGTTTGCTGTCCTCCACATGACCCGGTCCAGGTTGGACCAGACCACCAGGGTCCCCGTAGCTCCGATAGCGATTGCCGCTTTTACCCACATCTCCGGGAGCGGCCGGTACTCAGGCGCGGGTACCTCACGCATCGTCTGCTGCTCAACCGCCGCGAGATCGATGTAGCTGTAGGAAGCCTTGTCTAGTCTGTCTTGCCAGGACCACACCTCGACCTTGCGGCACTGAGAGATCGAAGCGCTGGGGAGGCCCATCCCGAAGCGCCCAATTCCTGAACGGTCGTGGAGATGGGTGCCGTTGCCGAACTGCAGCGCCGTCCGCAGAAGCGCGTCATCCATCCCGGTACCGTTGTCGAGTACCGCAATGTACTTCACTCGCCTGCGAACACGTTGTTGGACAAGCTCCTCTGACTCACAGCAGAGGAGCTCAACCTGCGTTGCCTCCGCTTGGATCGCGTTATCGATGAGTTCCGCGACTGCGTAAGCGGTGTTCCGGTACCCGTTATCACGCATCGCTTGGACTGCGAGGTGCGTGGGCACGAGGTCAAAGGCGTCGCCGTTAGGGGTACTCACCAGACGTCCTCCCAGTTGCGGAAAGCATCGCTCATCTCACCAAATCCTGGCAGAGAAGTATCGACCACTGTGACGATTTGCGCCTCTTTGTGGCCGCCGGCCTTCGGACCTCTCATTGCACGACCAACCATCTGGCTGTAGAGGATAAGCGATGTCGTAGGGCGTGCAATGACAGCAGCACTGGTGCGGGGAGCGTCGAACCCCGTAGTCAGCACGCCGTAGTTGCACAGCACTATCGGGCCATGCCTGAGCGACTTGTACCTGGCGATGATGCGTGCTCGCTCTCCCGGAGGCGTGTTCGCCGTGACGCTGTAGGCTTCGATGCCACGTGCATGGAGCACTGTTGCCAGAAGTCGGGCGTGACCGACTGTTGCGGTGAAAAGAAGGATTCGCTCATGCTGCTGTGCCAGGTTCTCGGTACGGTTCAGTATCAGCAGGTTACGTTGTTCGTCTACCGCTAGCTCAGCGAGGACGTTCTCCGGTATGTCGAGAGCTGTCGCAAGGGACGCAAGAGTCCCGGCTGGTAGCTCTCGCGTGTTTGTGTATGGTAGCGATTCAAACGTGGGACGAGCAAGGTAGCCTTCGTCGATCAGGTAGTCGACGGGGTTAGCATAGCCTTCCACTTCGAGGGTTACCTTGCGCCTTCCGAAGTAGGCTGCTAGTTCACGATCCTTGTCGGGCTCGTTCCACGTACGTCCGGGCGTCGCACTTAGACCAAGCAGCCGGGATCCTTGAACCCGGTCAACGAGTACATCCAGAACGAACCGATATGATTCGGCTATGGCCTGGTGGGCCTCGTCGATGACTACGAGTGCCGAACGATCCGAAAGACGCATGAGGAAATCCATGTCACGCTGTGCCCGCTGATAAGTCTTGGCAAGCCCAGCAACCATGAAACCGTCCTGCACCTGGCTGATGTCCAGCGTCCGCGAACCCCAAAATCGGTATACGCTGAGCGACCGGTCACCAAGATGTCGCCAAGCGGCGTCGAATTCGCTGGCTGCCTGCTCGCACAGCTCCTCGCTGTAAGCGAGCCAAACAACTAGGCAGGGCTCATGGCGGCGTAGTTCGCGAGCAACGAGATGCATGGCTGTGCGTGTTTTTCCCGATCCCGTCGGCATATGTAGCAATACCCGGTTTGGTGCGCTGTCAAGGAGGGCTTGTGCTCCGCGAGATGCAAGTCGCTGATGGGCGAACAAAGAGTAATGGGAAGTGACTTCACTAATTGCTGGAGCTAGCTCTGGCTCGTCCAGCTCGACAGGCACCACCCCCAAGGCGGAGAACAGCCTCCGCTCCCCCAACGAACCCTTCAGTGGCCGGAATCTACGCAAACTGTCGTAAGGCTTGTCGGTGTTCAGTCCCAGGTCTACGGCGAGGGACCGAGCGGCCTCCGCAGGCAGTAGGTCGAGCAGGGTTTGTCGCGTTTTCGCGTCCCGGAGCAGTTCCTCGGGCGGCCGGAAGGACGTGAGGAGCTCGCGCAGCCGAGTGGGCCGCGCCAGCAGTGGGTCCAGCATGTTCAGTAGACGAACTGTGTGCGCACCAACCAGTTCCTGGAGTACCTCGTCGTCTGCCCTAGACAGCAGCTCATCAAAGCGCATTGGGATATATCAGCGCTTAGAGATGGCAAACCTGGCAGGGCATGGTGTCATCTTCGTCATCAAGGACCTCGCCCAAGACCTCGATCAGCGGCAAGTTACGGCGTCTCTTGCCGGCCCGATCAAGGGCTTCCCGGTGCTTGGCCATTATCTCCTCTTTTCTTTGAACTAGCTCCCGGAGCGTTTCGCCGTTGCTCCACGTATATTGCCGCCCTTCCATTGCCTGCGCTTCGTAGTTGACCTTGTCTTCGTAAGCGACCGCCCGCTCGAAGAGGTCTGGGTGTCGCTCGGCTAGGCCGACCCATTCGGACTTACGCTGGAAGAAGCAGAAATAACAGCCTGAACGCGTCCGCCACTCGTAGTAATCGGGTAGCCCGACGCCTGCATCCTCAAGAATGCGCATGACGTCATCCTTAGTGATTCCGTCTTCCTTGAACGGGTATACGGGGTGGATATTCGGCTTGTGCGAGATGTATCCGTCACGGTGCTCATCGGCCCTGATTGCGACGTAACTATAGGTCTCGCCGATCCCGATCCACTCTTCGAGTGGCTTAATCTTCATCGCCTTGGTGCACCAGCGCATCTGGGGACTGGGGAGAGCTCCCTGATAGACCCACAGCCAGTGATCGAACCCACGCTCTGAGTTGAGTCGCGTGATCGGCTTCCCGAGTGCCGTCTCGAGGCGTTGAAGATACTCATACGTCTCCGGCAGCTCACTGCCGGTGTCGCAGAAAAAGTATTCCATTTCCGGGACTTTGCCTCGCATGTAGATTGCGAGTGCTGAGCTGTCCTTTCCTCCGGAGATACCCATCACGTGACGTACGGGCTTCCTTGTCGAGTCGCGGAGTGCTGCCGTCGCGGTCTTGCTGTCAGGCATCGCGTACCTCTCGTTTTACTGCTGTGTGTGCACCACGAACAGGTTCATCATGCCCGGTGCCTGTGACATTTCCTGCGAGCAACGCTAGGAGGGCTTCCCCCCCACGGGCGCCGAGCAGGTTCTCAGCTGCCGCCACAGCTCCCTTCACTGCGTCCCACAGCTGGGCTTTGGTCTCATCATCAACCCAGAACCACGTCGCTGTACTCTGTGCCGTCAGGCCCGGTAACCGTGATTCGATGTGCATCGAATCCAGCATGACTATTGCTAGCAAGTGCCTCAAAGTGAAGCGCCTGATAGCGGCGGAACGCGCCGCCGATGCCATGGAGTTCGGCTTGGAACCGTTCAGTGTCCTGGTCTCGCCACCCAGCTGCAGGCCGACCAGCGATGTTGTTGGCGGTGGCTTCGAGCCAGGCCTCATCGTCGAGGTCGTCATTGCAGGCAAGAAGCACAAATGAGCGCAACCGCGGTTCGAGCAAGGTGTCAGCGAGGCCAGAGGCACGCTCCCTCAATGCAATCCGAAGCCGGGAGAGATCCTCACATGCCAGTCGCAGTTCGGCCGCCAGAGAATCCTGACACCTCTCCAGCAGGGCGCCGTAAGCACCGTTAAGCTCCATGAGCACGCCCTCGAGCTGCGCGCTGAAGACGGCGAACTGAGCCCGTTCACTGCCTGCTCCGGTTCCTAGTCCTTCCATGCCGAGGGCCTCGGGAAGGCCGATGAATATGAGTTCATCAGGTTCGCGGGCAGTCATGATTGAGTCCCGGACTGACCGTGCTCTCTCAGACACGGCGCTGGTGTGCAAGGTATAGGCCGGCAAGCTACGGATGATAGCCAGCAGCGGGCCTGCAACGCCGAGCAGCTGGGGATTGCGGCTGGCGACTCCTCGGCCGCGGCCGAGTGTCGGTGCCCGTCCAGTGACGTTGCCCACTGCTCGAGCGACAGCCTCGAGGAACTGAATCCGGTCGTTCGTCAGCTTGAAGCGCTTTACTGCAAAGCGGCCCGGGGCTTTTACGAGCCGCTCTAGCAACTCTGCGCTAAGGATCGGCTGGTAGGTGCCTTCTTGATAGATCGCGACGTCGTCGAGCCGCTGCAGCAACAGCGCTGTGAGGAGGACAGGGATCGGTCCCTCCTTGAGGCCAATCGGAGGTGCCATTAGTTTTGCGTAGACCTTGTCGAGAGTCAGCTGGTCGCCCGTGGCCCGGTCGATCATCTGGGTCATCGTGCCCCAAGCTCTGTTCATGCTGCCCCGGCCAGGCTGATGGTAACCGAACGTTCCATCACCGTTATCGCGGTGGATCCGCGGGTACCGCAGGAGCGCCGCGTACATTGCTTTCTCCGGGCCGAATCCCTCCATGCCGAGCCACTCTTCGTTATGACGCTCGACCATTGCGGTAAGCAGCTCGCGTCGGGCCTTGGCCGCTTGGGAAGTTAGCTCTCGACGGCCTAGCATTTCGTTAGAGATCTCAGGGCTAGCGCAATAAACGATGTCGCATACGTTGGAGAGCAGGCTCGACAAGCCACGACCTACCGGCAGGGCCGCACCGGTTTCGGCCAACCGGAACTGCACTCCTGATGCAGCCGGATGAAAATGCACCGATAGCCGATCCAGAAGTCGCCGTCGTGCATCTGAGACGCGGTCCTGGAGTTCCCGCTTGGCCACGCGATCGGCCTGAACATCGGGACGGTCGAGGGTACGCAGTACCGCCGCAAGCTCGTAGATTGCTTCAACGATCGAGGTGTATTCGACGGTTTCAGCGATCACCACGGGCTTGCCATGTGAGGAAACCTGCACTTGTTCGGCTTCTTCGGGTGCCCCGAGGAAATACACAAGCAACCCGTCAGCTGCATCCTCCACGCCCGGACCCGTGATGTTTTTTGTACCTGGACCGGCAAATACTGCGTCGAAGTAACGCAGCATACCGACCCGCTGGCTATGCCTGGCAGCGATTGCTGGGGGCATACGATGCTGCGTAGCTAGGAGTAGCGCAGGCGAGGCCAACGACAAGTCCTCTCGCGCCTGCTCAATTAGTACCGTGAGATTTAGGTCGCTCCCTTGCCACAGTCTATATTCATCTGCGAATCGTCGGTAGGTGAGAACACCCCGCTGCTCAAGTTCGGCGATGATCCCGCGGACTGCTTCATCGGTTACTGGTGCAACAGTCGACAGGGCGTAACTGATGATCGGCGCGGAAGCGCGAAGGGGACCCCCCTGTGACAACAGATTGAGGACTCCAATGACCTTGAGAACCTTGTGCTGCTCATCGGTGAGGCCGGTTACCTCACGGATCGTAGTGTCAACTTCGGTTAGCCGAGCCGCGTGGCGGCTACCGGAGCTTGGAGACGTAGTAACGAAGAAGTCGTAGATTCGGTCAAGGCCTACCGTAAGCAATGGGGTGCTGAGCGTTCCGGTTTCCAGGAACTCGGCTGCGGAATGCGGCTCCCGACTCGTCAGGAAGCTGAAAAGCGTACGCCCGTGCTGGCCGAATCGCGCGCACATCTCTGGCAAGCAGAGCAGTGCTATTGGATGCAATGGGTAGCATTTCGCCAGAGTGGCGTGCCCGCCCGGCAGGAAGCGCGTGAGACCTAGACGCTCGCAAGTCTCAGCCTCGATCGAGGCCCAGGACTGCAGATTCGACTCAAAGGAAGAGTTAGGGACATGCGCGAAAGCACCTGCCACCAGCCGAAGGGACTGTTCAGGACTTTCGATGAATGGGACGTCTTCGAACCGCCCCTGGACCTTGCCCCACTCTCGGCGCTGCAGGGCACTAGCTCCGCGGACATAGTCATCGAAGGCCATGTGCTGCAGAGTGAGCAGCAAGGCGGGCAGACCGTGCTTCCCGGTGCACCGCTCGGCGAGTTCCTGAAGTGCGAAGAGGTCGTCCTCAGCAGTATTGCCCGCGAAATGTTCGAGATTTTTGCCGAACTCATCGATCTCAATGAGAACCGGCGCATGCTCGCATAGCGTCTCGAGTACCCCGGCGAGTGCCCGCGGTGTGTGCTCCCTGCCAGCGTGAGCTAGGGCAATCGCTATGTCGTTGGGCATGCGTGAGCGCCAATAGCCGTACGCACCAGCGGTGAAGGCCCGAACGATCGTCTCACTTATCGGCTCACGCTGTGCTGTCGCTGCGGCGCGGATAAACCCGCGGCCGTGCGCAGCGAAAGCCTTGCGGCCAGCCTCGATCAGGGACAGCAGCTCTGGGTCAGCAGCCTCAAGCGCAGCCTCAGCCCTGATACGCGCGGCGTCCCCATCGGGACCCAATAGGGCGTGGACGAAAAGTGCGAAGCTCGACTTTCCTGCCCCGTAGGGGCCAGTCAGCGACCACGCACGGCCAGCGTCACTGCTTGTCATGGCCCGGCCGACACGGTGTAGGACTTCAAGGGCACGCCCCGTAGGAACGTAGGACTCGATGACCTGACCTTCGTGGTGTTCGAGATGGGCAGAGCGCAGATGGTGCTGGCGCACTTTGACGTAAGTGCTGAGCGGTAGGGAGTCCGCCATCATGCTCCGATCGTCTCGTGGACATCCCATCGCGCGTAGTAGGCGGCGAGCACCTGCTCTGCCAGCGTGGCGGGATCGTCATTAAACAACAGCTGACGCAGTCCAGCCGGCTCCGCAACCCTGAGAGCCGTCTCGGTTGCAGCGGCGCGGGACAAGGCGTCGAACAAAGCCGTCTCGTTCAAACGAAAAGCCGCTCCTGGGCTGCCTGGATCATGGGCAAGCCGGGCAATGCTAATGGACCGAGCCCCAGCTCCGGACAGCGCTGCGAATTCCAGGGCCGCGTGTGCGACGATATCGTCGGGCAAGCCTGGCTTTTCTCCTACGACGAAGCGCCAGCTGCGGCCCTCCTCACTGACGGCGGCTTCCATGAGACCGAGTTCCCGGAATGGACAGTCCAGTATGTCATCCAGGCCCTGCCGCCCGTGCCGACGGACGGTATAGGTGCGGATCATGCAGTCGACGTCCTTCTTCACCGATGCTTCTACTACCGCTGGCCAGCCCGCTGCCGCGGCCAATTCTAGAACATGAGTCGTGAGCTGGGACTCGGTGAACTGGATAGCGGTGAAGTCATTGAAGGCAACCCACCACACCGGCGCATGGCACTTCGGGCTGAGCAGTTTCCAGTGCAACAGCCACAGGCTGGCAGGGTCTTCTAGGAAGGGGTCCCAGCCGTCGTCACCAAGCAGCCGCAATCCGAAGGCACTGGGGACAGTCAGCGGCAGCCGAGGGCGCTCCGGGTTGGGCTTCTGCTCGAGGATCTTAAATGCGAGCCCCCAGTAGCGGATAGCGTTCACCATGTTTTTGCCGACGCCAAGCTTGACTGTTGCCTCAGCATCAGTGAAGACGCCACCCGACTTTGCCGATTCACTGACCGCCTTCCGCAGCCACCCGAAACGCGGATGGAAAGTCTCGTGACGTGCGAATGATGCCGAGGCGGCATTCGCCAGAAGAGTTCCGCTCACGCTGATGCCTCCTCCGCTTGCCTCTGCCGAACCCGCGCCACGCTAGCAGCCACCAACGACATTGCCCCGGTGACCTCCTCCGCTGTTGTGAACCGGCTCAGCCCGAACCGAAGCGAAGATGCCGCCTGCTCCTCATCCACCCCCATAGCCGTAAGAACGTGCGAGGGTCCAGGATGTCCCGTACTGCAGGCACTTCCCGTAGCGACCGCAACTCTCGGGGCGCCTGCGATCACGGCGTCCGCGTCCGCCCCTGGGAATGACAGGTTGAGCGTACCGGGTAGCCGGTCGACCGGATGACCGTTGAGAAGGATCGGTGCGGCGGCCTCCTCCAGCTGAACGTGCAGCTGGTCACGCAACGTCCGTACCCTCTTGGCCGCCGCCGGACCCTCACTCGCGGCAATCTCCGCCGCGGCACCGAGGCCGACGATTCCGGCCGTGTTCAACGTCCCGCTGCGTATGCCCCGCTCGTGGCCGCCTCCATGCTGGACCGGCATCAGCCGCCTACTGCATTCCCGGCTCACGTACAGGGCACCCACTCCCTGTGGTCCGTGCATCTTGTGACCAGAAAGCGATAGCAAGTCTACTCCGAGCTGGTCAACCTCCACCCCACCCCAGGCGAGAAGTTGAGTGGCATCGGTATGAAGCAATGCGCCTCTAACGTGCGCAATCTCCGCGATTTGGGACAAGGGGGCTAGGACGCCAGTCTCGTTGTTGGCAGCCATGACGGTCACCAAGAGAGTCTGATCGTCAACGGCATCACCTAGCCGCTGAAGATCGACGGTGCCCGAACGGTCGACTGGGACCAAGACGACTTCGGCGCCTTCCGCCTCAAGCGCCCGAAGCGTCTCTAGGATGGCTGGATGCTCCGTGGTCACGCTGACAATTCGGCGCCGACGACGATCCCCGCCGTGAATGAGGCCCTGGAGGGCGAGGTTGTTAGCCTCCGTCGAACCGCTCGTGAATACGATCTCGCGCGGACTGGCGTCAAGCAGCGCGGCTACCTGCCGACGGGCATCCTCTATCAACCTTCGAGCTGCCTGCCCGGCGAGGTGACTGCTCGAAGGATTCCCGACATGCCGCAACGCCGGGAGCATGGCCTCGAGCACGCGCTCATCAAGCGCAGTGGTGGCGTTGTTGTCGAGGTAAATGTCCCTCATACCTGCTCCACCGCCCTCACATAGACAAGGAGATCTTGGCCGAGAGCGGCAGCGAGTTTCTCCAGCGTGCAGAACTTGGGCTCCGCTTCCCCCTTCTCCATGCGTGCGATGGCCGACTGAGTAGTGCCTATCCGCTCAGCGAGCTCCCGTTGGCTGAGGCTAGCGTTCAACCTCATCCTCCGAAGGGCCAGGCCAAAGTTCGGCTCATCGATCGCGTTCGGTTCTCCAGGGCACACCCAACGCAGGCGACCTGCGGACCCACTGTCAACCATAGCCCCAACGCTATGGGCCTAGAGGTATCACTGTCAGCACCGACACGCCGATCCACCACCTTCATTTGAATCTGGGTGGTTGACATGCGGAAACGCGCTATGGGCCGTAGCACCGCTCGAAGCGGCCCAGGCCGCGGTCGCTGGCTAGGACCAGGAGTACAACACGGCCCGCGCCCTTGACGGGCACTACGCCCGCGTCGGCGACGAGGCCTACCCGCTGATCCGCGGGGCCCTCACCGTCTTCGGCGACATCCATTCCAGACCTGGCGTCCTGCTCATCCGGCTCGATCCGCTCACCGCGCCCGCCGGACCCCGGCGCTCGCCGGCCTCTGCGACCAGCTCAACCCCGCCCAGGCCTGCTGCCCGGTTCCTGGGCATCGGGGACGACGCCGGGCCCTCGCTCCCCGGTCGCACCCCCAGCCGCTCAGGCTGAACTGCTACGACGGATCTCGGTATGACTTAAGGGTCTATGTCCGGCGTCTGGCGAGGGTACGTCAAGCACCGGCTTGCTGCCCGGGCCATCCGCCTTGTCTAACCCACGGTGCTCGAGGTTGGGACTAAGATTATGGTCAGTCACGCCGTACCAGCCTCGAGTTCCTAGACGCCTCGGTAGTCATCTCGGACTCCGAGTCTCTTCGGTTTAAGGATCTCGTCTGTCGGCTGACGCCCGCTTGATGCGACGTCCGGCCAGGTTGTGGCAGATACAGGGATTGGGATGGCAGATACGTCGATCTCAGAAGCATTCCCGGCGATCCCAGCGTCAACCCTCGCCGTCATCTTGGATGACTTCAGCCTCGCACCGAGCCGTCCGATTATTGATCTTCTCTCGCCTGGGGCGTCGGGCGTTCTTACGGTCATCGCGGGTTACCTCATCGACGGTGTTCCAGACCGGCGCATTCACGACATTGCGCCGGGCGTGGACCAGAATTCTCAGATGCTGCTACCACTTCATGTCTTGTCAACCAGGTCAGCCAACGGCCTGCGGAGAAATGAAGTCTCTACTTGGCAGGAACTCGCATGTCTGACGCCGACTGACCTTCTGAGGTTGCCCGCGCTCGGCCGGAAATCGGTGGCCGAGATCGTAGCGCTTGCGCTCTACGTAGCGGCGATGCAGTTGGTCCTCGGTCTCAACGGTACGGCGGCGGCGCTGTCGGTGGCGGAACCCAGGGAGTCAAATGTCCAGGAGGCTGAGCCTGACATCTCGACTCCTGTTGCCCCACACCAGACTGGGCTTAGTGAGTCAGGCAGACTGGCCCATGCCTGTCCTCCGGGGCTCGACACGCTTGCTCGGTGGGCGATGTGTGTCGACAGCGCGACAACAATCGGTGAGGCACTTGAGCTCGCGGTGTCTCGCGTCCTCCCGGAAGATGTGGCGCGGGATCTGTATGCGTTGAAGAAAACCCCCCTTGAAGCACTTTCGGAGGAAGGGGCGACACTTGCGGTCGGACAGGCCGTCGACATCCTATGGGCGCAGTGTGGTGACGAGCGTCATCAGGAGATCTTTCGACGCCGGACCTTGTTTAATTCTTCAACGCTGGAGGATCTCGGCGAGCAGATGTCGCTCACGCGGGAGCGGGTTCGTCAAATTCAGAAAGCTGCCGAGGCGAAGGTCTCGGCCGCCCTTCAGCGGCCGGAGGGCTCGGAGATCCGCTGGCGCTCAGTCCAGCTTCGTCAGGAACTTGGCACCGCCATATCCCAGGCAAGCCCCACCATGCGGAAGGCGCTGAATGCAGCGACACGGGGCATCCCTGACGAGACCGGAGCTGCTGAGGCGCTGCTGCTTTGGCTTGCTGGCCCATACAGGCTTGACAAGCAAACCGGCTGGATGTTCCTTGAGGCGGAGTATCTTGGCGGGAAGGTTGGGCCCCTGAGCGAACTCGGCCCTCCACCCCACGCTTCGCTCCTCCACGGGGTTACCAGCGACGACCGAGTTGTCGACCTTGCAGCCGCGCGGAGCCGCGCGGCAACAGCTGGACTTGTCGCTAATGCCATAGATGATTGGATCGCATTGTGCCCGTTCCGGGATTTCGACGGGACGCTGGTTCTGTGGCACGGAAACGTGGCGGACAAGGCAGACGCGCTCCTTGGCATCCTCAGGCGGCCAGCAACCGCCGACGAACTAGACGATCTGATCGGTGAGGGACACAGCGTTCGCAGTATTCGCAATCGCCTCCTTCAGGATGACCGTTTCGTCCGGGCGGATCGTTTCCGCGTGGGTCTTCGCCGCTGGGGTCTCGAGGAGTACACCGGCATCGTCGACGAGATCGAACAGGAGATCGAGCGATGTGGTGGCGATGCGGACATCGACGACCTTGTACGGACGCTCACGAAGCAGTTCGATCTGCGGGGTGGCTCAGTCATTAGCTACACGACCGTACCCAGGTTCGTAGTAGACAAGGGCCGCATCCACGTCCGACGGGCAGACGAACCCTTCGTGCCGAATAAAACGCTGTTCGACGAATCCCACGCGTTCTTGCTTGACCAGGACCGATGTAGCTACCGTGTTCGCGTCGATCGCGACATTTTGCGTGGCAGCGGCAGGCCCCTGCCACAAGGTGTAGGTGTCTGGCTTGGTGTGCATCCCGGTACCCGACGGCAGTTTCGATTTCGGGACGGTGACGTTTTGTTGATCTCATGGCCGGATAGCGCGCTTCTCGGCCCGGCGCTAGGCTCGTTGCGCCGTCAGGCTCTCGCTCGATCTGCCGATGTGGGTGATTTTCTGCTGCTCGAGTTGGATCGTTCGAGCGATGAAGTCGAGGTGATGCTTGTCCGGCAATCGGAACTTGAGGCAGCCACGGGGTGGCTGCGAGGGACGCTCCTTACAGGGATCGACGCAGGAAATCGAATAGAATTCGAGCAAATGCTCGCGGTAGCCGTGGGCGCCTCGTCAGCCGCCGAAACACGGAGGCGGTGTCGTGACCGTGGCGATCCTGAGCTCGCCATACTCGTACGGGCGGAGAGTTCGCCGGAACTCGACGCCGCGATGGAGCGGTTGAGGGAAGTCCTGTGACGCTTGCGCTCCGAGAGATCGCGACACTGCAGCCTCTCTATACGGTTCCTGGTGACGACCTCGTCGGCGAGGTTTTGATCCCAGCGATGTCAGCCGCTAGTTCGCTGAGATGCATGGCCGGGTTCTTCAGTTCAGCAGCGTTCCGCCACGTCGCACCAGGAATTGCGACATTCATCAACGCAACCGAGGGGATCTTCCGACTCCTGATTAGCCCGGCACTTGACGAGGCCGATCGAGAAGCAATCCGAACAGCCCTAGTACGTCCCGAGGATGCCCTCCGGCGAGCGGCTGAGATCCTGCTTGAGGGAGCAAGGCTGAGCGAGTCCGCGCTGGAGCAGCACACCCTCGATTGCCTGAGCTACCTGCTTGCCGCCGGCCGACTCGAGATCAAGTTCATTCTCATGGCTGACGGCGGCATGTTCCACCCGAAGGTATGGGTCTTCCACGACGGGCGAGACCTCCTAGTCGCTCACGGTTCGAGCAACATCACCCCTGCTGGTCTGCTTTCCAACTTTGAAGCTGTCTCGGTCGAGCGCAGCTGGGCAGGCGAGGAGGCGATGACACGGACTGTACGTTTTCGCGACCTCTTCGAGCGTCTCTGGTCAGGTAGCGAACGCGACACCCTGACGCTCGATCTCTCGGCAGGACTCGACCTCGCCCGTAAGGTCCCCTCAACGCCTCCTACCATCGAGGACTTCTGGCGAGCGTGGCATGCGGATGCGGCCCGGGGACTGGCGCCACCGTTGCCAAGCGGACGGCTTGTCTCCACGCCGACCCCCGATGACGCATCTCACGAAGCGCTGCGCATACCACGCGGTCTTGCCTGGGAGTCAGGCCCATTCGCGCATCAGGGACGGGCTGTACGCGCGTGGGAGGAGGCAGCAGGTCGCGGCCTCCTGTCGATGGCGACTGGTTCGGGCAAGACAGTAACGGCGCTAATCTGTGCGGCCCGGCTTCAAGATCGCTCTGACCAGCCTCTACTCGTAGTAATCGCCGCGCCCTACCGCCCCCTTGTAGAGCAGTGGCGAGAGGAGGCTGGCCTCTTCGGCGTCCCCCCGCTTGGCTCGGGACACCTTAGCAGCGCTGACCGAAACTCGGTTGTTAGCGAAGCCGTCCGCCGACTAGATCGTCAAGTCAGTAGCGTCGAGGTTGCGGTCGTGACACACGACTATCTTCTCAGCGATGGCTTCTCGGAGGTGTTGAACTCGATTCCGACGTCTGTCAGGACCTTGCTGATAGCAGACGAAGTTCACAATCTTGGCCGACCCCGGTTCCTGGCCCGCCCGCCCAAGCAGTTCCAGTATCGGATCGGACTATCCGCAACACCCGTGCTTCAGTACAACGAGGCAGGAACTCAAGCGATCGCGGACTTCTTCGGCGACACCGTCTTCGAGTTTGGGCTTGCCGAGGCCATTGGTGTGTGCCTCGTACCGTATAACTATTTCCTCCATCCGGTGCCGTTTGCTGCGGACGAGATGGCTCAATGGGATGAGCTAACGGAGAAGCTTGTACGCGCCGGTTTCGTCGGCCATGATGAAGGTTTGGACGGGAGCCTCTCGCCTCAAGTGCTCGTATTGCTGGTCAAGCGACGAGCAGTACTTGAAGCAGCAGCTGCGAAGGTTGACATGCTCAGAGAACTACTCGAAGACGAAGGCATTGACAAGGTCCGGCATACGCTCGTGTACTGCTCCGACAAGCGGCCCGAGCAGCTGCATGCGGTCAACCGAGAGCTGCTTGATCTAGGCCTGTTTGTAAGACAGCTCACGGCCGCCGAGACCGCCGACAGGGGCCGCACGGCCGACATCCTCCAGGATTTCGGCAGAGGCGACTACCAGGTGATCACCTGCAAGCGCGTGCTCGACGAAGGCGTCGACCTGCCTCAGGTATGTCGAGCCTTCCTACTTGCGAGCAGCACCGTGCGTCGGCAGTGGGTACAGAGGAGGGGCCGCATCCTCCGGCGGTGCGACGCCATCGGGAAGACCATCGCAGATCTGCACGACTTTCTGGTGGTACCAGACGACCTGAACAGCTCAGGAGGCAGAGCAATCATCACGCAGGAACTTGACCGAGCCCGCGCCTTCGCTGAACTTGCGGCCAACTCGGGCAGCCCAGACGGTCCATTTGCAACAATTAGTAGCTTGAGCCATAGCGGTGATCGCTGACCTAGGAGGTCCTCGCAGATGCCCGTACCCCAGCAGCTGGTCATCGAGCGCATCCGCGCACGGTGCGAAGAACTCGATGAACGCTATGTCGGCTACCGGAAGGACCTCGTAGGTTACCTCGCCGATGTTCTGAGCATCGAGCGGGCGGCGCCGCACAATGTCGTTCAGCGGGTCGAGGCCCAACTCGAGGCCTTTGGGGATCTCTTCCATCGTAAGTCAGCTGGGGGAGCTGGGTCATGAAGCTGAAGTCAGCGAAGATCAAGAACTTCAAGCTTCTACGGGACGTCCGAATCGAGTTCTCCGACGACCCACGACGGCCTCTTACTGTCATCCGGGCCGAGAACGGATCCGGCAAGACGTCAACGCTGATGGCGCTGAGATGGGCGCTCTATGGAGAAAAGGGTCTCGGTGACCCGACCATGAGGCTGAGCCCCACGAGCTGGCCAAGCGGCCAGGACTGCGAGGTATCCGTCCAGCTCGACTTCAGCCACACACTATACAGCGTCATTGCGGGCGAAAGCGTGGGAACAACAACCGACTACAGGCTCCTCCGATCGGTCACAGAACGGCCAGAGGGAAACAGGCCTAACCGGGGAGCTGACCGTCCAACCTTGTATCAATATGGAGATAGTGGTCTCGACAAGAAAAATGCACCAGAATTGCTGATCGAGGACATGTTGCCTATCGAGATGAAGGATATTTTCTTCACGGATGGAGATGCCGCGCTGACGTTCATCTCGCCGCAACTCGGCAGGGCTACTAAGAGCAACCAGGTTCGGGAAGCGATCCGGTCTCTGCTTGGGCTAGGCCTTCTCGAGAACGTCGGCTCCCACATTGCGGAGGCAAAGAAGCGCTTCAATAGCGGAATCTCGAAGCTGTCTGGATCCGCAGAGCTTGCGGACATCACCCGTCGGCTGACCGAAGCGGAAGATGGGGAATCACGCGATACCAGACGTCTGCGCGACGTCGAGCGACAGATCGAGGACCTCGCACGGCGATACGAAGAAGCTGACAAACGTCTCCAACTCGCTCTGCAAGCTGGTGACTATGAGGAGGTTGTACGGGAGCAAAATCGTGCGCGCGCGCAGCTTAAGGATGCAAAGGATAACGAGCAGCCCCTGAAGGAACGACATCAGCAGCTCCTACAGGACGAGCGACTATCCCTGGTGATGCTCGGGTCCGTCCTTGATAAGGGCTTCGGCGAGCTCGCAAAGCTTCACGACGCAGGCGTCATTCCGAGCGGCTCCGTCCCTGTCCTCGAGGAACGGCTAGACCTTGGAGTTTGCATCTGCGGCACTCCACTCGCAGAGGGCAGCGAGGCGCGTCAGCATGTCGAGCATCTCATCTCGGCCCAACGGACGGTTGATGACAAACGAAAAGTACTCACCGAACTCCATCACGCTGCCAAGGTCGACCTTCAACGCGGCGAAAACGCCGCATCCTCCTGGATCGTCTCAGTTAACAGCCTCGAGAAGACGCGCCTAAACAACCGAAAAGCGATGGCCTCTGCGGAAGATGAGCTTAAGGTCTGCCAGGAAAAGATTCGGCGGATCGACAAGGCGAAAATAAACGAGGCTCGAAAGGACAGGGATTCTCTGCTCACTAGCACGACTGCGAAACAAGACGAGCGCCGTGACCTTCAAACTTACATCGACAAATGGCAGTCGACGATAGATGAACTCACACCTCAGCAAAACCAATTGCGGCGCCAAGACCAGAAGCTCGCCGAGCTGAACAGCCGTCTTACGGTCACCGAAGACATGGCCCTGGTCGTGCGCGGCGCCCTCGAAGATCTTCAGCAGATCTACCTGGCGCGGGTCTCCGAACGGCTAAATAGCCTGTTCCTCGAAATGGTCGGAGCCGATCCAGCGAGTATGGCGCACCTTACTAAGGACGACGGTGATAGGAAAGCCAGCCAGGTGATCGCCAGTGCTGCGATTACTTCCAACTATGAGATCGTAGTGAATAGCAACCACAACACGACGCTAAATCCGGATCATGAGCTCAGCGGAGCCCAGAAAAGAGCACTGACCTTCGCTTTCATCTGGGCACTTACAGAGGTGTCCCAAGTCGTTGCGCCCCGTATCATAGATACTCCTCTCGGCATGATGTCGGGCCTCGTCAAAAGGCGTGTACTGGAGTTGATCACCTCGCCGTCCCGGGCAAGCGATGCCGAGAAGCAGGTTGTCCTTTTCCTTACCCGCGATGAGATTCGCGGTATTGAGTCCGTCGTAGACGCACGGGCCGGCCGGATCATCACCTTCACCAACAGCGACCACTACCCCGTCGACGTCGTCAGTAATCCAGGGCTCGAAACCCCCGAGATCCTGAAGTGCGAGTGCAGTCATCGGCAGTGGTGCCGCGTGTGTGCCCGGCGCAACGATCACGAGTATGGATTGGTCGAACGACCGATCGTCTAGGAAGCGAGTCCGCCTGTGGTTGCGATTGCTAACCCGTATGTGAATCTCCAGCTGAGAATCCCAGATCATGAATGGGAAGCTGTTCGCCGGTTCACGACGACGTTCCGACCGGAAGACGGTACGGCCGTGGATATCGACCGTAGCCCTTTTGACCGCTTCGTGGATCTCTGGTGGGGAGCCCTCTGCCTTGGGGTTCGAGAAGGAAGGCAATCGACGCCGCCCAAGTGGCACGATTTCGTAACAGGCGCGGTACTCAACCAGGACCCTTGGCGAATCCGGCATCTCGAACTCATCGCAATCGCCGAAAATGGGCCGGGTGTGCTGGAAGAACCCGGTAAGGTAATCGACATAGCGAACAGATACGCTGCGACTGGTATAGCAACTTTGATCGACACAATGACCGGTCAGACAGAACCAATTTGGGCGCTAACAAACTTCCTGCGATCGCTTGTTGAAGAGACACTTCAAGGGACAGACTGAGGCAGGCGACACTGACACCCACGGAGCGAGGACCGATGCACATCGCGCAGGATCTTCAGCCGTGGATGGACAAGACCCCGCAGCCTGTGGCTCTAGCGACGGGCCGAGTTGTGAGGGCGGTTGGTCCTGCAGTGAACCTTGACGCCTGCATCAAGGCTGCCGAGGTTATCGCTCGATATATCGCCGTTGCATCACTCGCATCAGCGGCCGCGACGAGGCCGAGCGGAATTGACCCACCAGAGGTGGCTAACTTCGCTGGCAATCTCTCCTTCGGCGTATTCGAGAATGCTGTGCGCGCCACCGCCGTCGTCGCCTGGGAACATCCGCTACGTGAACAACTCCGCCTGTGCCTCAAGTCCGCGAAGAAGCGCAAGGCTATCGCAGGAAGACGGCTACAGGAGTTCGTCGAGCTGCGGAACGAATTGGGTCACTCCATCACCCCGGCAGATGACGCGCGCGCCCGCGCCGTTCTCGAGCGCGACGATCCTGTCGGTGGACTAATTGATCTTCTTGAAGGTCTGGAGAGTCTCCTTGCATGTCCTCTTCTTGTACTGCTCGCGCAAGAACATCGGCGTGGCCGACTTCTAGGTCGGTTCGCTTTCTTTGTGGGCGAAGGCGAACCAATTCCTCAGGAGCTCGAGCTAAGAGATGCCCTGTACGAATGGGAGACCCCTTACCTATGCACACCTTACGGTCTTATTCCACTCGCGCCGGGATTGATCTATCAGCCACGCGCTTCGGACGGACGACTCGGTCTCTATCTCTTGGACGGGATCGGCGAACACTCGTTGCGCTACAAGAGTGTGCAGGAAAGCGTTTCAATAACTCGAACCGATGGTCTTAGTGAGATTAGCTCATGGGTTCGGCTGCCGTTTGCGGTACCGGGGCGTCCGTCCCGCCCCATCCTCGAGCAGATTGCATATCTAGATGGCCGAAGCCTGCACGGATATCTAAGCGGAGAGGCTGTTCCACAATCGAGTGAAGGCGCCGAGAGCGAGAGTACATCGCAAACCCCCGACCAGGCCGCGATGCATGATAGTTTCGCCGGGCCGGGCGCCTCCAACGTGCGTGAGTTCGAGCACCTGCTCAACCGCCTGGGACTAGGGATCGCATATCGGGACGTGATCTACTGCCTCGCGAGCCTTGGCGCGCGCGCCGAGTTGAGTAGCGACGGCGTTCGAGCCGTCTCTACAGCCGAACCTGCTCGGGTCCTCGCGACGTTGGAGATCACGCCAACGAAGAGCCTGCGAGTCGCCCTCTACGGAGGGGCTCTTACATCCGGTGGAAACGAGGACGCCGAAGAGCACGAGCTGCGGCCGGGCGAGTCTGCTGATCGTGTCGTGGGTCGCATCGAATCGCTGATCGAAGCGAGAGAGCCAACGGGCACCGGTAGCACAAAGAGCGAGCTTTCCTGAGACGCCGAGGTGGGCGATTGCACATAAGGATTCAGGCCTGTCCGGTCGGGTCGAGCGGGAGATCTGGGTGTTTTCACGTCCCTGGTCGTTGCATCAAAGGCGAGCCCGAAGGATTGGACCGCCCCGACTAACGAACACCGACGCTATGACCCGATTTGGCTCAGTGCTACGGACTCACCAAACAAGGCGCCCAGCAACGCCTCCGGGGCTGCGCGCAACCAGGCCGAGGCCAGGCCGAGGCCTGTACTGGGCCGCCCGAAAGGAAGAAGGCTGGTCCCATAGCTTTACCAGAGTGAGTGACGTCCGATTGGGACGCGAACCTGTTGTGGTTCGATCGCCGCAGGTGCCTGCTGCTGACCAGGCGGCCACGCTCTTCACGATCTTCGAGGCCGGTTTGACCGAGCGCATGGGCCTGCAGGCCGTTGGCTAGGTTGAGGAGGTCGTCGGTCAGCGTGATGTCGTACCGGGCGGCCCGCTCGTCGATAAAGAAGCGAGTCTGTGCGGACTCACCGCCGCGGCTGATGTGAGAGGCATCGATGACGTTGGTGAAGCCGAGCCGGACCGTGGCTTCGGCCAGCTGAGTGGCGTTCAGCCTACCGTGGTTGCGTGAGCGCCGACAGAGCGGCAGGCATCGAGGAATTGGTTCTGGGCCGATGTACTCTGCCGGTCTCGGCGAGATGCTCGCAGATGCCGGCCGCGTACGGGACGGACAGGTCTTCCAGCCGGACGAACGTCTGCTGCTGCGCCGCCATATTCAGCAGCGCCAGGCCGAGACGAACTTGTGGTGCGCTACGATCCGGCCGAAGCGGACGCCGCCAGTCACCTGCAGAGGTCGGGGCCGCGTCCTGAAATGGCAACATGTGCCATCTTGGCAAGGGCAACCGGGCGGTAGCGTTTCGGCCCCTGCGCCTCGACTACCACAAGTTGGTCCGGGACGGGATACCGCGCATCATCGAGGCGGGCGGAGGTCAGCCCGTTGCCCGCGCTGGATCACGCCGGGGACCTAGCGGCGCTGCGGGCGAAGCTGATGGAGGAGGCCGGCGAAGCGCAGGCGGCACCAGACGGACAGTTAGCTCATGCCATGCAGCGGCCAGCGCCTGCAGAACCTCCAGCACGTCCGCCAGTTCCGACCGCAAGGTAGGCTGAATATCTTGCGGGCGCTGACCAAATCCGGAACGGCCTGAACCACAGGCCGTTCGGCGAAAAGAACTTCTTCATCCCGAACGGGCACTGGCGCTGCGGTCCGAGCCGGGCGATGCGGCGCCTCCTGCCCGTCGTGCGTCATGCGGTCAATCATGTCGGGGAAGCGGGCACTGTGCTTGCTGCGTGAAGCTGGGTTACGAGCTGGGCGGT
>CAVXHV010000011.1:0-155791 GCA_963761445.1 uncultured Planctomycetota bacterium
CGGCTGTGACCATCATCCCGCCGCTATAGGCCGCAGTGGCGGTCGCGCTGAAGTGGCGTCGGGGGCGCCGCATCTCATCGGACGGATCGGACGGATTGGACCGATCAGTATGATCGGACGCGGCACCCGCTGGTGGCGCGCGCGCAGTTATAAGGCAGGGGAACCTTCGGGATTTGTGGCGGAGGGAACTCAGCCCGCGGAAATGCGTGAGCCTCTGGCATTCCTCCGGGTGCGGGGGCGTTGAGATGTGGGACCAGAGATTTGTCCGCAGATGGCGTGGATGTGACGCAGATGAGATGACAAGGCCGAGCTTGCCGATCAAGGAACTACACCAGACCCTTGCAGCAGAAGCTGCGGGGCCACTACGGGCACTTCGGGATCACGGGTAACTTCTACAACTTCGCGAAGTTTCACGAGGCAGTCCGCCGAGTCTTGCGGCGTTGGCTGGCGCGGCGAAGCCGTTTTGGCGGTGCCTAAATTGCCGTTCCATCAGCAAAAACGGCTTGACACAATCGCCCGCCTTTTTGAGCGAACGCAGCGGCGCTCGGCAACATATAGTCTCCGACGGAGTCGCGTGGAGGAGCCAGACACCCACTCTCTGGACTGGGTTCCGAGGAGCCAGGAGGGAATCCAGGAATCCAGACACCCGTCCTTTGCCTCACGGCCCCCGCATCCATTCATTCGCGGCTCGCACGTTCGGCACAAAACCACGGCCTGTGGTCATTTCGAACAGGCAGAAGGCCAGTGCCCGACGCTCGGCAAACGGCGGGTGTCTGACTTCCCTTTGTCACCCCGCATACAACCGCATCGACCGGCCCCCGGGGCCGAAATGTGAGGCCAAGCGAACCTGGCATGTTCGCCCGAATCCATCACCAAGATTATTCGGAGTTGTAAAGCGCCGTTCATACACCACCCGATGCGCACAGATTACGCCTTACCAAGGAGGGCATCGAGCAGCCAGCAACCCCGCACATGCTCGCCGGGCTCGCGGCAATGCCCCAAGACCTCGATCGAGTTCAAACCCGCATCCTCCAAAGCATCGCCCAGCACTGGCATGCGATCGAAGGCGCATTCTCCATAGATAGCATCGGCAAGCGCCTCGATCGCGGGAGTTAATCCAGCCGGGCCAAACGTCACCGAGCGGAACGGGTTACCGACGACCTCGCCGAACAAGGAGGCTTGATAGCTGTGCTCTTGCGCCTGTGTTTCTGGCCGTGGAATAGGTGGTCGGCGTAGTCGGGGCATCGACGAGTACGGAATCGACCACGTGAAATACTCCAATTCATGTACGGCGGTCGGGTAACGAACGTAGCCTCTCCACGGAAAGCCATCGCTTTGGTATTCGCCCGCGGCTCCGGTTGCCTGATCGGTAAGCAGCCGTCCGTTAGCAGAAAGCGTGCCAGTGAATGATCCCTTCATTTGGCTCAGGAGCATGAGATTGGCCTCGCGTCGACAGTCCGTTGGTTCTTGTTCTTGGCACGATGAGCAGAATTCTCCGCATGGTTCGGCGACGTTCCTACCCGAGTTCTCGACGACCAAGGTTGGCCAGTGGCGAAAAACACAATCTCAATTGACTACCGGATACTACCAGCGCACTCTCCAAGATACCGCACTGGGATGTCAGACACCCACCGGGAGGGCGACATACCGTTCCGCGTAGAGCCTCGGTACAATTGTCGTGACGAGCATCTGCTGAGCATTCTCTTTGACAGGCTTTATAAACCGAAACTCATCAAGGGCCTTTTGCCCTAGAGAATCCCCGATTAGCGACAATAAAAAGGCAGCATTCGCATGGGAAGAATCTTTGAGAAGCGCAAAGCTTCGATTTTTAAAACCTCCGCTCAGAAATCAAAGCTGTATTCCAAATATGCAAGACAATTGTACATGGCGGCCAAGAATGGCGCTCCTGACCCTGATGCCAATCCAAATTTGCGCAGTCTCGTCGAAAAAGCCAAGCGCGAAAACGTGGCGAGTCATGTGATTGAAAAGGCGATCCAGAAAGCGGCTGGCGCGGGAGGCGAGGACTTCCAATCCGTGCGTTATGAGGGGTTTGGTCCCGGCGGCTCCTTGATTATTGTCGATTGCTTGACCGACAACCCTACACGTACCATCGCCGATGTCCGCAGTTGTTTCAACAAGACGGGATCCAAAATGGCTGCCAATGGATCCGTTGTTATGTCTTTCGATCACTTGGCGGTACTTTCTTTCAATGGTGGCAACGAGGAGAAAGTGATCGAGGCGATGTTCGGCGCGGATGTCGCCGTCGAAGACGTCGAATGCAAGGACGATAACACGACGATCTTCGCACCTCCCGGCGAGTTCTACAAAGCCAAGATGGCCTTACTAGAGGCGTATCCCGGCCTTGAGCTGGAAGTTCAGGAAATCACTTTTCTTCCGCAGGCTAGCAAGATTCTCAGCGGGGAAGATTTGTCCTCGTTCGAGAGATTACTGGGCATGCTAAACGATTGCGATGACGTGCAGGAAATCTACCACAACGTTGCCCAACCCAGCTAACCTACGCCCAGGACGAGACGAGCCAGACACCCACTCTCAAGGAGCCAGAGGAGCCGGGAGAAGCCAGACACCCCCTCTCTGTACTGGGTTCCGGGGGCAGCCAGGCACACGTGACTCGCACGGGTTCGCGTCGCGCGATCGCTCGGTGCTTCGCGGCCGACGCCGCGCACGGCAGCCGCTGCGCCACGCTCGGTCAGCAATCGTGTGCGCTCGGGTAGGTCGCCGGCACTTGCACGCGTCGGTTGCTGCCAACCGCTCGATTTCGATCGCAACGTAGCATGCCGTCACGCGGCGCCGCACATCCTGGGTGACCTGCTTTTGGAAATACCCGTCCGAAGCTGGGACGCCGCACGAGAAACTTGCGCGGTCGTGGCTGGAGCCGAGAGGCTCGACGAGGAACGTCCAGTCTTCATCGAGACCGGTCCGCTCAGCCAGAACGAAAGTTCGCCCAGGATGCACAAAACAGGAATTCCCGGCACAATAACCTGGCGAGCGGCTACGATTTCTGCGAACGTAGGGCTCCCGTGGACGGTGTCCGCACAACCACCGCTCTCCTCGCCGCGAAACGATACACTGATCAGAAACGCGAACGTTCATCAACTCAGAAACGCCAACGTTCAAGAGCGAACCGCGGGCCCAGAGGATATTGGGTCATCCTCTTCTTGTATGTTCCGTTCATCATAATAATGTTCGCTATTCTTGCCCCACGATGAGCGCCGTGCTCAGATGTTCATAAAGTGAAAGGAAGAGAAGCCGGCGCATCGCTAGATTTCGGAACGTGCGCTTGCTCCCGGCGGCCCAGCGGAAGCCGCGCTGAGGTCCCCTCTGCAACAGCGTCCCTCGTGGGCTCTCGACCAACCACGCTTTGCGGAACCCCGATCAAACGCGAGGCCCTTTGTACGGAGCCCCGCTGAACCGGAGATCGACACCATGAAGAGCCCCATGTTCCTCGCCGATCGTCTGTCCAGGCTCAGTCTTGGTTTGCGGTTCAGAAAGACTGAGCCGTCGCGAGGGCGCCGGGTCAACCGCCGCATGCAGCTCGTCACCGCGGTTTTGCGGCTGGAAGAGCGCTCTATGCTGACCGTCTTGATCCCGACAAGTAATCCAAGGGTTCCCTTGTCGACGATCTTCTGGAACGGCGAGGCGACTCCCTTGAACCCGGCCGGCAAGACCGGTATTTCGTCCCCGGAAGCTGCCGGCGCGGCCAAGACCATCACGATCACGAACTACGCGCAAACGACCATCTATCCATTTCTCAGGACCGCGAATACGGGACAGGACCCGAATGATTCCAACGATGGCTACTATGACCCGCAGGATCTACACACCGGAGAGTTTCGCGAGTACGTGGGCTACACCGAGTCCGATGGACAGCAGTACTTGGGTCTGCCCCGAGGCGCGTCGATCACTTTTCAGGTGCCGCTGGTCCTCTGGGATGGAGACAACATCAGCCTTGTGACAAACGGCAAACACCTGACCGCTCCTCAGGGTTCACCTGCCTCGACGCTCTTCGGCTACGATCACAATGCGAGAATCACCATCGCCGGAACCGCTCCGGTGAGTAACTCCGTTTGGGTGCAAGACAGCTCCAGTTACCCCAAGGGCGATACTGCGCTCGTCATGTTCTACTATGCCGGCACGGCCGCGACTGTGTCGGACGACGCCCCATCGCAGCCCGCGGAAGTGACGTTTCGAGATCCCTACCTGAAAAACTTCATCACTGATCCATTTCAGACATTCCCTCTCATTAACTACGACGTCACCAATGTCAACAAACTCCAGGCCCCCGCGTCCATGGAGGCCGGCGATGTTCCCATCACATCCGGAGCTGTTGGTTCCGGCAACCTTGCGTATTACCCGCCTGCCAAAGACTTCGGCTGGCACGGTTCAGACAAAGGCGTGAAGTCGTTCGATGACTTGCTCACGGGCTTCGTCAACAACACGGGGAAGGCCAGCATCGGAAAGTATTTCGGCGGGCAGGGCTGGCCCAGTTTCTACGATCCCGATCCGGATGACCTCGGCATCCCCTCCGGCGCCAACATCTTTGACGACAGCCCGCTTGATGTCCAAGGGAATGTCGTTCATACGTCCAACTTTGACTCGAACCGATGGCTCCTTTCGAGTAGCGGCGGGGGAGCGATCCAGGCCATGGCGGGGGGAGCCGTGTTGACCGACGCCACCGCGACCAAGCTTCCTCTGGTTTTCAGTCCGGGCCAGCGAGAAGTCTTCGTGAATGACGTGACCTCGATGGAGGCAAGCAACCAGCCCATCAACCTCACGATCTCAACCAGCAATCCAGACTACCAGGGAGTGCTGGGAACGTTGATCAAATACGATCCCTCATCCGTGGTACAAGCCTACAACGTCATCCAGGGAGGGATGGACTATAGTCCCCAGACCTATGTCGAGATCGTCGGCGGGGGCGGCACCGGCGGCAGGGCGACGTCCACGTTGAAAACGGCGTCATCATGAGTATCGGCCTCAATCCAGATCACGCTGGCAGCGGATATACCTCCGCGCCGACGGTCGAGATCATTGACCCCACCGGCAATGGCCATGGCGCAGAAGCCACGGCTGACATCACCGGGGGAACGGCCATTGTGAAACTCGCGGACGGCCGCACTCTGCCCACCGGCGTAGGCCTATCCTATGTCTTCAAACGGACGGCCACGGATTATGCGTCCACCGCCATCACCAACCTCTGGTATTCATGGGCGCAGTATTATGTCAACCAGTTCACGAATTTCCAGCCGGAGTCGATTCAGGGCACTCTCGTCAAAAGCAGTATCGGCGCTGGGCCTGTTGTAACAACGAACCAGATCACGCTTGCTTCCCTTCCCGCGACTCCTCTGGCGGTGGGAATGACGGTGAATGCCCCTGCAGGCATTCCTGCACAAACCACGATCCTCAAGATCGTCGGCAACACCGTCTACCTGAGCCAAATCCCTGGTGCAACCACGCCGATGACTCAGCAATTTACATTCGGCCCGCCGCAACCACTTCCCATCGACGCGACGTCGGCGCTGTACACAAAGCCGTACACGCTTTCGTTCAGCCGCGAGGACACGCCTAACGCCACATCATTCGGAGGATCCGTTTATGAATCGATGGCGGTCCAGGCCGTCAACACTCCGCCGCCCGCGTATCTTCCGAACACGATGAATGTGGTGGACCACGTGATCAAGTTTTATGCGAACATTCCGACCTACAACCTGGGCTGGGGTACGGTCCTTGTCGGTGAAGCCCGTGACATGGTGAAATCCATCTTACGCGGGGTATATGACTACTATCAGGTTCCTGATCAAACGAAATGGTATCCCGACCCCGGTACGCACACGGGCGGCCAGAATTTCAACGTCTTTAACCTTGATCCCTACGTGTGGTTCGTTCACAAGATCGAGGGATTGTCGGGGTACGCCTTCTCCATCGACGACGACGTCGCTAATCCTTCCGCAACCGGGCCTGACGATGGCAGCAATCATTCCCCCAGCAATCTTCAAATTGGTTTCGCGGGAATCCACGGCACAGGCGATCTGAGCAACGCCAAACCCTTGGGCAACCAGAAGGAATGGTTCCCGACCACAAGGTGGGGCAGCATAGAAACCACCGCGACGATCAGTCAGCAGGACGGCCAGTCGATCGTCACGCTGACCGATCCGGATGCAATCAGACTCCACAACCAGATCTTCACACCAGGCCCCGGACAAGTTGGAGCGTATATCCTGGCGCCGGGATACATCGTGCCGGGAACGACTCTCACTTTCTTTCCGAACGGGGTAACCAGTCCGGAGATTACCCTGAGTCAGAATGCAATATCGACCGCCACGCCCATCGACGTCACGATCGATGCCGCGCAGATGACCATCCCCAGGGTCCCCGTCGCCAACCCGAGCTTCGCGGCACCGCCGCAGACCATCCCCCCATACTATACGGTCGCCCCGACAGATCCGAAAACCTTCTGGACCTTCGCGGGCTCCGCCGGCATCGCCGGAAGCGGCAGCGTCTACACGAAAAACAATCCAGCGCCGATCGGAGCGCAGGTTGCCTTCATAACGAACAAGGGCAGAATCAGCCAGTCCGTGACGCTCGAGGCAAACAAGGTGTACGCCGTCAGCTTCCTGGTGGCCGAGCAACAGCTCGATGACGGAAGCATCAACTCCCAGACGCTCCAGGTCAAGCTCGGCGCTACGGTGATCGGCAACTTCACGCCGAGCGCCTCGAGCGGCGCCGGCTATGTCTTGTTCACGTGCAACGCCATCAAGGTCAGTTCTGCGGGCACATACACCCTCAGCATCGCCGGCACGAATCCGACCGTCAGCAACAACACGGCCTTGATCGACGAGGTCCAGGTCACTGGATGAAGTCCGGGACGTTTTACCCTGCGCGCACCGACGCGGAAACCGGGAGATGGCACACGATGAACATCCTGTTGTGGGTCCTGCAGGCATTCGGCGCGCTCCTGTACGGAGCGTCGGGCGTCATGAAGGTCTTCATGTTTGACAAGGCAAGCGAGGGCGTCCCGTCTTTTGGTGCGTTGCCGCGGCAAGCCTGGATGGCCCTCGGCATCCTCGAACTCGTCTGCACAGTCGGGCTGATCGTCCCCGCTGCCTTTCGCTGGCAGCCGGCGCTCACGGTGGTGGCCGCCACGGTCCTGGCGATCGAGAGCCTCGTGTTCATCGGGGTGCACGTCAAGTACCGCGAGATCACGCCCATCATCTTGAGCGGCGTGTTGGGCCTCCTCATGGCGTTCATCGCGTACGGCCGGATGGTCCTGAAACCGATCTCCTGACCGGCCAACCCCGTTCGGCGGCGTCCCACGGAAATCCAGACACGCATCCGTTTCGTCACGCCCTCCGCGTCCGTGCATTCGCGGCCCACACCTCCGGCGGAGAACCACGACTCTGGATCATCTGCGGAAACTTCGACACCAGATGGATCGCATGTTGCCGCCACCAAGACGGCGGCACGTCAAGAAGCCGGCGACGACCACCAGCCCGGCGGCGGCACTGACCAACCCCGATGGCTCGGGAACCGCCGAGGCGATCGTCACCGTCCCAGGGCCCACCGTGGTGAACAGGGACCCGTACGGCGTATCTGAGTTCACGCCGGAGTAAAAGGTCGGATTCGTAGCATCCTGAGTGACGTATGCATTGATCTGGTACGTATCTCCCGGAACCGTGCTCGCACTTGCCGAGAGATCCAACCGGGCGAGCAGGTACCGGGTTGTCCCGCTCACGGTCGTGTCGCTGCTTCCTGATACGAAATCGCCGCCCGCGTACTCCTGGTCGGGCCCGCCCATCCCCGACTGCGTCGAGAAGCCGCCGACGAAGCCGCTCGAATTGTTGAAAAAGACGTAGCTGGAATTGCCGCTGACGTCGTCGTTACCCGTGAAGGCGAGCCCCAGCGCGTTATGAGTTCCCGCGCCGTCGATCACGACGTCGAAGTTGTACTGGCCCAACGACGTGTCGGTGCCGTCGGTCGTGATCGTCAGGTCAACGAAGCCCGTCCCTCCAGAGGCAATCGTAGTACTGCCGATATCGAGGGTAAGGCCCGCTCGGGCGCTCGCCGTCGTGGTCGCCAAGATCAGTGCGACAGTCGCCCAGCTCGTGCGAAAAATCATCGGAATCCCTTTCAGAATTGGTTGTCGAAAAGAAGGATCGGAGTTTCGTTTCAGGATTGCTAGTTGTAGATATCGCTAGAAAATCATTCGTAAAAATACCATGGGTCATCCGCTCAGCGTCACGCCGCCCGAGATCTTGCGTCCCTTTGACTTGGTGACGAGGAAGAGATCGACGCTGTTGACGGCGCCGCTGCCGTCGACATCAAATGCTGCGGCCCCAATGCCGATCAGATTCTTCATTTCGGCTGCCTGAACGGCGCTGACGTCGGCGGCACTGACGGTCCCGTCGCCGTCAATGTCGCCCAGCAGGCGGTCGAAGTACTCGTCGGAGGTCTTGCCGGTGAGGTTCAAGGCGATCTCGTAGTAGCCGTCGCCTTGGCTCTCCTCGGTCCAGTACTGGTTGAGGCTCAGTCCGGCCGAGGAGACGCCGCCCAGCCCGTACTGGCCGAAGTCGATCTCGATCGCATGGTCGACCACCCGGAGCATCGCTGCCGAGAGCGGGACCACCGCGCCGGCCGCACCGCTGGCCCCTGGCGTCGTGCCGTAGGCATAGTGGATGAGTTGGATGTCGGGCGATGCCGTCGAGAGACTGGCGATGATCGAGCTCAGAAGGCCGCCGGCCTGGGCATCGGTCTCGTTGAAGTCGATGTCGACATAGCGCACGAACGACCGCTCGACGGCTCCGTGCTGCACGGTGAGTCCGGTGGCCTTTAGCGCCGGCGGCGCGGAATACGCCGCGGTCAGGGTCAGGTCCGCGGCGCTCTTCGACTCGGCAATGCCGTTGCCGTTGGTGCCCAGGCTGGTGAAGGCATACGTATGCGTCTTGCCGTCGGCGATCGGCTCATAGGTAAGCGATCCGGAGTAGACGCCGCCCACGGGGCCGCCGGCGGCGAACGTGCCCAGCAGTGACGAGGCCCCACCGTCGACCGAGACGCTTATGCTGATGCTCGAGAGTCCGCTTCCGCCGGTCTCCGTACCCGAGAACGCGACCAGGAGCGTCGGCACGGTCGAGCCGGCGACGAGCGTGGCTGAGGTGACCTTGGTGACCGGCGCCGTGAGGTCGGGGACAAACGTGGCCGTGTCGGGGTACATGCTCTGGTTCAGCGGGTTGATGGGCTTCGTCTCGACGTTGCCCGCCGCGTCGTGAGCAAGACTGACAAAAGCGTAGATGGCGCTGCTCTGCCCCTGGAACGTGGCCGTCGGATTGCTGGCGGGCACTTTGGTCCAGTAGCTGAAAGGGCCGTTGTTGACCGACACGTAGAGGTCGTAGGAAACGATCCCGGAGACAGGCACGCCTGGCGGCGAGGCAGGGTCGGTGCCAGTCGCCCTGACAGTGAAGGCAAGTGACGACTCGCGGGTCGGCAGCGCCACGACGTGGCTCAAGGGCGGTGTCGTATCCATCAGCCAGGTGATCGAGGCCGTTCCCGTGGCGAGGTCGCCAAACTGGTCGGCGACCCCCGCGCCGTTAATCGCCAGAACGTACGTGCCTTGCGCCGTCGTCAGGCCGGCGAGCCCGCTGATCTCGTACGTCCCGGTCGTGTTCGGCACGGCAAGAACCTGGAACGGAATGTCAATCAGGTTGCGCACCCCACCGCGGGTCAAGGACACATCGCTGGGATTGAGCGTGGCCGGGTCGATCGGGAACGTGAATGTGACGTCCACCGAGTCTAGCGGCGTGTTGCGGGGGCCGGGGCTCGCCGGCGCAATCGATGTCGGCTGGATCGGCAAGACTGTGAGCGTCACCGGCGGCGAGACAACCGCGTGGGTGCCGCCGTACCCGTCGTTGGCCACGACCCGCACCTGGTACCTCCCGGGAGTGATGCCCAGGGCCTGGAGCTGGGCCCAACTCACCGTGGGACTCACGCCGGTGGCATCGCCGAAAACACCGTCCCCGTTCAAGTCCCAGGTGTAGGTGAGCGGTAGGTTGTCGGCGTCCGACGATTGGGAAGCGTTCAGGGTCAACGGCTGACCCGGGTCCAGCACATACGCTCCGCCGGCATTCGCCACCGGCGCGTGCACCTGTAGCTCGTAAGCGCCGATGTCAATGGCTCCATTGACAATCCTGGGGAGGCCGCGTTGATCGAAGCTGGGGGCGCCGGTCGCGTCGCCGCCATCGATCGCGGGGCTGCCGGGCAGCAGGGCGAGGGTAAAGGTCGGCCCGCCGTTGGCCGCAAGCGGGCCGAGGACGGGGTCGACGCCGGTGAGGTCGCTGGCCACGAGGCCCGTGACGTCGCCGTTCGTGTAGCCCACGAGATTGTGGCCGAGCGAATTGACTGCGCCCACGATATCGGGGTCGGCGACCGTGACCCTGTTGCCGGCGACAATGGTGTCCCGGAGCGTGGTGGTGCCGTCAGTGACGTAGAGGCCGCCGCCGGTGAACGCAAGGTTCCCGGAAATCGTACTGTCGAGTAGCGTCAGCTTCCCCAGGCTCGCGATACCGCCGCCACCGAACGCGGACGTCGCCGTGTTGTCGGCGATGGTGCTGTCGATGATTGTGAGAGTGCCGAGGTTCTCAATTCCGCCGCCGCTATCGCTCGTCCGATTGTGGGCCACGGTTACCGAGTCAAGTGTCAGTGTGCCACCATTGAAGATGCCGCCTGGGCCGCCCTTGACGTTGTTGCCGTTCTCGACGCTCAGATCGCGGAGAGTAACCTGGGCGCTGCGCGCGACGGTAATGACCCCCGTGATCCCACCCCCGCTGACGATCAGGCCGGGGGCGGCCGAACCATCGATCGTCAAGTCGCTCTGGATGACCAGGGGGCTGGACAACGTGATCGTCATTCCGACGAGCGCCGGCGCGAACGTGACCGGCCTGCTGTCGGCGTCGTCGACGATGGCCTCGCGGAGCGAGCCCGGTCCGCTGTCGTCAGTGTTCGTGACCAGATAAGGCTGGCTCTCAAAAGCGCCGATGTCGATCGTGCCGTTCGCGATGCGGGCAAAGCCGCGCTGGTCGGTCGGCGGGACGTTCCACCCGGAGAATGTCGGGTTGTTGTTCCCCGCGTCAATCGCGGGGCTGCCAGGCAGGAGGGCGAGGGTCGGCGTCGTGCCACCGTTGTCGCGAAGCGGGCCGAGTTCAGGGTCAGCCGTGACACTCACCATGCCGGATGCGAGATTCTTGCCGGTCATGACCAGGTCGTTGCTGCCGGCTATCGTGCCCAGGTTGGCGATGTCATGCCCGCCCGTGTTGTTCGCCGCGATTGTGTCGACGACTTCCAGTGACGAGCCGGCGCCGTTAAAAATGCCCGCCCCATCTGTGGGAAGCCCGGACTGGCCGCCATTGCCAGCGCCGGCCGTCACGGAGTTGCCGGCGATGGTCGTGCTGATCACGAGAGCGGCGCCCCAGTTAGCAATCGCACCGCCGTAGCCGCCGCCTCCCAAGCCGGGCCCGCCCAGGAGGCCACCGCCGTCGTCGCCCATTCCGCCCCGGGCAAGATCGGATGTGAAGGTATCGTCGCTGATTGACAGCGTGGCGCTATCCGCATTGAAAATCGCGCCGCCGTAGCCGTTGCCGCCTGTCCCAGATCCCGCGAGGCCCGGGATGCCGTCTCCGCCGATCGCAGAGTCGTTGGCGAAGGTACTCCGAGTGACGGTCAAATTGCCGCCGGGCTCGTTCGCAATCGCGCCCCCCTCCGTCGTCAGACCAATCCCGCCGAAACTGGCAGGAGCCTGCGCCTGATCCTCGCTGAAAACCGAATCGTCGACGGTCAACGTGCCACGATTGTCAATCCCGCCCCCCGCCGCGGCAACTCCCTGGGAAACCGAGAGGCCTGAGATCGCGACATCCGCGCCGGCGTCGATCACGAACACGCCCGAATTACCGTCGCCGCTGACGTTCAAAAGGTCGGCACCCGGTCCGATGATCGTCAGGTCCTGGCCGATCTCGATCGGTCCGCTGCTCAGCGTGATCGTCTGGCCGTCGAGCGCCGGCGAGAACGTGATCGGCTCGCTTCCACCGACGTCGTCGATGATCGCCTGGCGGAGCGAGCCTGGCCCGCTGTCGGCGGCATTCGTGACGACGTACGGTTGGCTCTCGAAAGCGCCGATATCGACCGTTCCGTTGTACACGCGTGCGAAGCCCCGCCCGTCGGTGGTCACGTACGTGCCGGCCGAGACGGCGGGTTCGCCGTTGCTGGCGTAGAGAGCCTGAATCTCGTTGGAGCTCAAGGCGCGACTGTAGAACGAGAACTCGTCGATCGACCCATCGGTGAAGTCGCCGTTCAACCAGATCGCTGCTCCGAGAGAAAGCGCCGTCGCACTTGGGGTGTAACCCCCCGCGAGGGTCGTACTGCCGGCCAGGGTGCCGTCGACGTAGAGGTCGACGGTACTGCCGTTATACGTCGCGGAAATGTAGTACCACGCGTTGAGCGAGATCGGGGCCGAGGCATACAGGCTGACGTTGCTGGTCGCCGACGCGTCGACCGACACACCGGGCAACAAGTTGCTGCCGATGCGCAGGATCCAGCCGTCGTAATTGCCGCCGTACTTGCTGGCGAGGATGAACTCCGAGCCCGCCCCGGGGGCGGCCGCCAGGTTGAACCAGCCGCCGATCGTGAAGTTGGATGAGTTGAGCGCAGGGGTGCTGTGCGCGACGATCAGGCTGTTAATGCCGTTGAACTGGAACGCCTGGTTGACGACGCCGGCCGTGTAAGCGACGCCGTAGGCTGTCCCATTGTCGCCGCCGACGGAGTCGTTGGCGTTGCCATCGCCTTTCCACATGCCGACCAGTCCCGGCAGGTTCACCGTGGCGGCCGTGCTGTCGTTACCGTGGTCGATGGCCGGGCTGCCCGGTAGCAGGGCGAACGTCGGGGTCGGTCCTCCGTTGAGCGCCAGTAGCCCGAGTTCAGGGTCGACGTTGAGCAGGTCGCTGGCCACGAAACCGGAACCACCCGTGGTGTTGCCAATGAGATTGTTTCCCAGCGACGTGAACGCGCCCAGGACGTCGGGGTCACCATAAGCTGCGGTGTTGTCCGCGATGATCGTGTTCTGGATGGCGACGGTTCCCCCAAAATTCGAGTTAAAGCCAACGCCACCCCCCGCGGCGGAAGCGGCGTGGTTGTCGGCGATGGTGCTGTCGAGAAGCGTCAAGGTGCCGGCGAAGTTCGCGATCCCTGCGCCGAAATTCTCGAAGAAGGACGGCACCGGGAAGGTCGTGTTGTTCGCGACAGTGCTATCAAGAAGCGTCAATGTCCCGGAGTTGAAGATTCCACCGCCAAAGCCCGAGGCGTTATTCTCGACAGTCGACGCAATGAGCACCAACGTTCCGAGATTGCAGATACCTCCGCCTTGCGTCGAGCTGCCGCCGGTGATCGTCAAGCCGCGAATCGTCGCATTGCCCGCACCGGTGACGGTCACGACTGGCGAGCCGAGCGTGCCGGGGGACGTGCCTCCGCTAAGGACCAATCCGGGAGCGGCCGTGGCGTCGATGGTGACGTTGCCATCGATCGAAAGTCCACCGGGCCCGGTGATGGTCTGGCCGGCGAGTGACGGGGCAAAGGTGATGGTGTAAGCTCCGGGCATGGCATTGGCGTACTCCACAGCCTCCTCGAGCGTGAGGTGCCCGGGTGACAGTCCCTCGGTGTTGAGGGCGCTGATTGACCACCAGCGCGCTTGAGCCGACCAGAATGCTATTGGTCTCTGCTGTCGACCGGCCGGCCGCGTCGGTGACCGTGAGCGTGCTCCCGAAAACGCCGGGCCCATCGGGCGTGAACGAGAACGACGCGCCCGTGCCACCAATGAAGAGCTTGCCGTCCTTCGTGATGTTCCAGGAATAAGAGAGGCCCGCGGCCTCTTCCACGGTGCTCTCGTCGTGGGCGCCCGCGCTCAGCGTGATCGGCTGGCCCGCCGGTGCGAAATGGGGAACGGATTCGGAATCGATGGTCGGAGCGATGCCCGGCACGACGATCGTCGCCGTGGTGAGTACCGGAGTGACGAGCTCAGAGGATCCATCTGAAAAATAAATAAATTTATATGCATATAGTGAGACAGTGTATGTCCCGCCGTCGTCGGGCGTGAAGCTGTCTGTTGCGGTGCCCTCGCCGTTCTCTATTGCGTCAGTGACGGTCTGGTACACTCCGCCGTTCCTCGAGATCGTCCACTTGGCGATCGTGACGCTCGAGTCGTAGGTGTAGAACTGCGAGTCGAAGATCTGGGCGGAGAGGGCGACGGGCGATTCCTCGGTGGCGGTGGCCGGCACGACCACATTGTAGATCTCAGGGCTGACGGGAGTGGTCGCGGAGGAACCGATGTAGATATTAAAGAAGTTGGTGTTGTCGACGTTAGCCGAGACGTGAAAATCGCTTCCCGATAGCGTCAATGACGCTGATCCGTAGACCAGGTCGCCTGCGATGTCGGCATAGGAATACACCGAGGCGGCGAACCCGCTGTTGTCAATGGTGACGCTGCCGCCGACGCCGAAGCTGAAGGGATTTGCACCGACCGTGAAGCCGGCGCCCGCCGTCAGGCTGAACGCGCCGTCCGAATTGAGGTCGCCAACGAGAGAGAATTCCGTCACGCCGGGGATCACCAGGTCGAGGCTCGCGTTCAAATCGAGATCGCCGGCGGCGTCGGTGATCTTGGCCGATCCGGAAACCGAGAGGCCGAGCACGCTCGCGGAGGCGTTGGGGATCGAAATCTCGTAGAGACCGGCGTTCGAGTTGATATCGACAATGTAGCTTCCCTGAAGTTGGAACAGGCCATTGTCATAATCGAAGTTTGCCGATCCCTGGTTGTAGTAGACGAACCCGGCTCCCCCCGCGAAAGCGTAGATCTCGGCGGACCCGCTGACCGCGATATTGAGTCCGAATGCCGAGATTGTGGCATTGGCGCTCGACATCAAGCCCGTACGTCCCGATCGTGAGATCAAACTCACCCGAGATGGCGAAGCTGTTTGTCAGATCGAGTTGGCCGCCGGCCTCGACCATGATTCCAGGTTGAACGACGAGCTGTTGGCCCATCGCAACCTCGCCCGTGGTGGTGTTCACCGTGAAGCCCGCGACCTGCTGGTCGGCGTTCGTGGTGTTGATCTCGAACTGGAACCCGGCGGCGAAGCCAAAGCCGTCGAACGTTGGGGTTCCAATAGAGGCCTGGAGGATGCCGTAGGCGCCCGATGATGGTCCGTTTGTGATCAGCGTCAGTTGGCCGTCGACGGCGATCGAACCGAGGGGCCCCAGCGTGGTCGCCGCCGAGGCGATGATCGTTGTGCTGGCCGCGTTCGCTCGAGAAATCAAAAGTTCCGTTCAAGTCGAATGGGCCGACATACAGCTGGCCCGTCGCCTCAACGATCGCGTACGGTCCGTTCGCACCTGCCAGCAAGCTGATCCCGCCCACATTCTGGGCGATTCCCGTGGTGTTGACCTCGAGCAGGAACGAGGCGGCGAAGCCGATCCCGTAACTCGAGAAGGCCGAGTTTTCCGTGGTGAGACCGATAGCCGCCGTGACGCCCTGGTGGCTGAGGATCAGGCCCCCCTGAGTCTGGAACGTTGCAAGCGCCGCCCCATCGACCCCGAGGCTGAAGTCCATGTCCAGTCCGATATTTACCAGGTTCGGCGCGACAAGCAGGTCAAACGTACCGCTCAAATCGATGCTGCTGAGGATACTGAGCGTGCCCGTACCATCGATCTCGAGATAGGGCTGCGGAGTCGTCGATCCGGTCGGGTCGGCCGGGATCGTGACCGGATTGCCCTGGCCTGGCTGGCTCGGGTCGGAGACGGCCGGCGGCGTGAAGTTGACCGTCTCAAGAGTGGTGTTCAGGTTGAGGACGAAACAGTCGTTGCCGACGTCGATCCCCGCGGCCGCCAGGGCCTGGCTGCCCGCCAGCGTCACGTCGAAGGCGGCGGCGAGCCCCTGGCTGGAGATCTCGAGGAAACCGGTGGTCGCAAACTCGACGAACGGCGACGAAGCTGGGCCGATCACGAGGTCGCCGCTGACGTACGCGTAGAACGTGGCGCCGGCGCTTGACGCGCCGAAGTAGAGGTCGACCTCGCCGTCGATCTGGAACCAGTCCTGTCCCTGGAGCTCGAAGCCAGCCGATCCCTGGACCATCAAGCTGGTCGAGTCTGCCGGAAGCACAAACCGCTCGGGCGAAGGCTGCCCGGGAACCTGGAGCGTGACAGGTTCGTTGAGATCCGAAAGGTTGAACCGGAAAATCGCAATGCCGCTGACATTCAGGCCCAGGCTCTGGAGCTGCGACAGTTGGGATGGCTGCACGGCAAAGGCGCCGTAGATGTCGGGCGTGCCATCACCATTGGTCGGGCCGAAATGGACGGTCCCGTCCAGGCCCAGCAAGTTGCCGAGCGGCGAGATGCCGGCAGTCCCGTTGACGTTCAGGTCGAGTGTCCCCTGGTCGGGACTGATCACGAAGGTCGCCGTTCCCGTGACGGTCAAGGCGGCGGGGAGGTGCGGGATCGTGAGGTTAACCCCACCGCTGATCGTAATCGTGAACGTGCTGGCCGCGGCCACCGGCCAGGTTGGCGAACCGATGAGCGCGAGCGTGTGCCCGTTGCCCGACGAGTCGGCGACGGTCGTTCCCTGGTCCTCGGTGAAGTCCCACTCTGCCACCAAACCCGCGCTGGTCGTGGGGGCGACCTGTGCATAGTCGCCCTGGATGTCCGACGCGGAACGTGCCACGTTCCACACGCGGACGTTGTCGACCGATCCCACAAAGACGTTCGCTGAGGAGCCCGACGTGGCGATCAAAAGTGTGGTACTTGCCCCTTCGATCGGTTGGGACGCGCCGCTGGCCACCTGGTTGCCGTCTTCGAAGAGCACAAGCTGCCCGGTACTCGCATTGAAGGTGACGGCCCAGTGGTGCCAGTCGTTGTCGGTCGTGGTCTCGTCGATCATCTTGCCGCCGGACGTGACGACGAGGTCGTTGGCGGAGTCAAAGCCGATCTGGAGTCCAGTCCCGGAACTGCCCTCCTGGGCAATGATCGTCTCGGCGCGATCGGTGTCGGTCCGCTTCGCCCAGAACTCAACCGTGTACGACGTGTTGTTCAGATCGATCCCGCCCGCCGAGGCCGATTGGCTGCCGCCGCTAAAGCTGAGCCCTGTGGCGGGCTGTGGTGGTGCCGAACCCTGGGTGACAGGGGTCGGCTGCGTGGCGTACTGGAACGTGATGCCACCGTAGATCGTCGCGATCGGCGCTTGCGAGGGGGCCTGGATTGCCATCAAGAGCTGGGCTTTCCCCGAGGCCACCTTGGAGAGATCAATGAATGCCGCCCCCTTGAGCGAAAGCTCGGAACCGACGGTCAGGTCACCGACCGCTTCGAGCTTGCCATCGGTGCTGAAGAGCACATCGCCGTCGAGCGTGAAGCCGTCAGAGGTTGCATAGGCGTCGAAGAGCGTGGCCCCACCGTCGATCGTCACCTGCGTCGCCAGCGCGCTCATCGGTACGGTACCGTTTGCCAGCATAGCGACGTTGGCCACCTGATTCTTGAGCTCCGCTTGCCATTGCGTCAGAGTCTGCTGCGCGGGGGGGCTGAAGCCCGGATCAGTCAGCAGGCTTCGGGGGTCGGTAATGTCCGGCAGGGTTCTGCCGAAATCGATCCCGGCATGGAAGTTGGTGATCGCCAGGCCGCTGATCGGGTCGAGGATTTGCGTGTCGGCCACGTTGACGTACGCGTCGAGTGGTCCGAACTGTGAGATTCCCAGTCGAATCTCGAACCCGGACTCGCCAAGCAAGTTGAATGCGGCATCGATCCCTCCGTACAGATACTCGTTGGCCACCTCGGACTGTGGCGCGTCATCCGGCAGTGGGTTGCCGCCGGAATCGGTCTTGAGCGTCGCAACGAACAGGCTTCCCTTGACCTCGACACCGAAGATCGTGCCGCCGACGGAGATTCCGGCGCCCGCAATCGAGGTGATCGGGAACTTCCCGCTTTCGAGCAGTCCGCCGTCGATGATCGCGTCCTGGACAAACCCGCTCAGCTCGAGGCCGGTCCCGCTCAGGCTCGGGACGTTCACCGACGCCGACAGGTCGAGAACGAAATCGTCGGGGTCGTCGCTGAAATCAGGCCAGCTCAATCCCAGGTTCGTCACCTGGATCGGCAGCCACGTCGGCCAATCGAGTGAACCTGCGTCGGTGAGAGACAGGGAGATACCAAATCCCGGCAGCGCCACAAAAGTGCCGTCGCTGCCGATGGCAAAGTCCTGCGCGGTTCCAATCACGTCGATTCCATGGGGAAGCGTGACCGACACGCTCAAGGAACCGTTCTCTCCGTCGCCACCGGTGCCGAACTCCGCCAGATACTGACCCGGCGCCGGCGACGAGTCGAAGGCGATGTTCGAGGCGTCAATCTCGACATACTGTCCCAGCGCGACCGTGACGGTGTCGGCCCGGAACGTGAAGTGCCCCGCGTCTCCCGGCTGCAGGCTGAGGCCCGCCGCGACCCCCGTCGCCTTGACAGTGACCGGTCCGACAGCGATATCGGCCTCTTCCACGCCGACCGATAGTATGCTGTTGAAGCTCGCCCCCTGACTGAAGCTATACCCGAAGTTCGTCAGCGAAAGTGTTGGGTCCTTGATCGTGACAGGGCCGATCTTGATGGGCTTAGAGTCCGTCACTCCCAGTGTCGCCTCGCCGACGTTGAAACCGTCGTTGGTGATCGTCAGGTTGTTGACGGTACCAAGCAGGTGCAATTCCGGTACGCTCACGGCGGCTGTCACGACGCCCACGGTGACGAGCTCGCCTCCGCCTTGCTGCGGCTCTAGCGTGAAGCTCGGGCCCGTGCCCGTGATTGAAAGAGCTGACCCGAAATTGACCTGGGCGTCATCGGCGGTGATCGAAAGAGCCTGAGTGTTCAGGTCGTAACTGAGGCTGAGATTGTCGACCGTGCTGTCAAACGGTGGCGAGGTACCCGTCGGGCGCGCCTTGAACAGCGATACTGAGCCCACGGTGACATCGATCGAGCCTTGTGAGAACGTGTTGGTCGCTGTCGAGAACATCAGATCAGAAACGGTGATGGTGGGCGATGCGACTTCCAGGACTCCACCGATATCCTCCGTCACGTTATCCGAGAGCGTCGCCCCTCCGAGGGAGAAGGAGCTGGACGAGATCTCCAGGTCGGTAGCCGTCGCGCTGGCGTTCGGGAAGATCGACGAAGTCAGGGCGATGGTCTTCGACGAGATGGCCAGCGGCGATCCTGCGCTCGGGTCGTACTCGAAGTCGAGTCCGGTGGCGTCGGCATCGAGAATCTGCCCGAAGCCCAGCTTGATGTCGTCGGCGGTAAGCGAAAAGGCCTGTGTGCTGAGATCGTAGCTGGCCTGAAGATTGTCGACCGATGCGCTGAATGGCGACTTCTTGTTAGAGTTCGGGCTGTTGAACAGCGACACCGACTTCGCCGAAACTGCGATTGAGCCCGCCATCGGCGAGCCTGCTATGTCACTGACGCCACTGAAGCTCAAGCTCGGGCTGTCAACGGCAAGGACTGTACCGATCGAAAATGAGCCCGCGGAGATGGATCCATCGGAAAAGCTGAATCCATCGGTGTCGATGATCAGGTTGTCCACTTGCGCGGTCGTGTCAAACGGAACGATGGTCGCCGCGAAAGACCCAACTTGAGCGATTTGCTGGTTCGTCGCGCCGTTCGTGTCAAAATCGATCAGCACATTGGACGCAGTGCCGGTCAGGAGGTTGGACGCCGTGATCATTGCCTGGTCGGCGGTCAGTGCGAACGCGCCTTGGCCACCGCCTGTTCCGGCGAGCGTGTAGGTGCCCTGGAGATTTTCGATCTGCGCCGAGAGAGCGGGCCCGGCTGTCAGAGCGGCCGAAGCGGCTGAGACCTCGACGGTTCCCGAGAGACCCTGCGACCCCTGGCTGACGCTAAAGGTGAGCTGGACCGTGCTCGCGGACAGGAAACTGCCGACTGTGACGTTGGTCTCGGTGACCACTTGGCTGGGGATTCCCTGCGATAAGAGTTGCGCGATCTCCTGGGCAAGGTCGCCGCTCATCAGCAGTCGATTTTCAAGCCGATCGAAGGCCAGCCTTCGTCGCTTCGCGAGAGCGGCTCCACTTTTCGGGCCCGCGGCTCGAGCCGAAGACCCCTTTCTTTGCCCTCTGGAGTGCCTCCCAGCGCCGTCGTCGTTTCGTTCAGAGGGCCACCAGAAATGCGAGCCGAACATGATGCGATTCCCCCTTGAGAAAGAATTCGGTGGCGCGACATGGACACGCGTCTCGGGTAGTGGCGGCTACCTGCTACATCGCCAGGCGTGTGACAGCAGTTTCTGAGAAGTGAAATGGTGCGGTCGTTGACCGCGGGTGGGCAATCAGGCGAGCAGGTCGCCGATTTCTTCGCGGAGTCGGTGCAAAATGCGTGATTTGGCTTTGCGGACCGTAGCCGAGGTCACGCCCAGGTCAGTCGCCACGTCACTGGCATCGTGACCATCGATCGTGACGCGCCAGAAGGCGTTCCAGGTGCGCTCCTCGAATTCACCGCGGACCAGCTCGAGTGCCCGGCAATAAAGTGCGCCCAGGTCCGCGGCCGAGTCTTCCGGCAGGTCCTCCTGAGCGAGCTCGAGCAACCCTTCGTGAGCGTCGGACCCCCCCTGGGCCATCGGCTGTCCGTGCCGCCGGCGGTAGTGGTCCAGGAGTTTATTCCTTGTGATTCCGCGCAGCCAGCCGCGGAACGTATCACCGGGCCGATCGAGGCGAAATCTGTGAAGGCTGGTCGCGACGGCCTGGAAAACCTCTTGCTGCACGTCTTCGGCGTCTTGGGGACGAGCGCACTTGTGGCTGCACCAACGGGCGACCAAGGGCCCGTAAAGGTGAATCAGTCGTCGCCACGCTTCCTGATCCTGGTCACGTACCCGCTCAAGGAGACTGAGAGAAGTTGATTTTTCCGGCGGGGCCACGGCTTCACTCCAGGCGAACGGATGCTCGACTTGCGAGCTGGCCCGAAGTCGTGTCACGCTCATGCCATGAATAAAGTAGTATGGCGCGCTGGGCACAAGATGCAAAGGCCCAGCATCCCGCAGATTCGAACGAGGACGCCACGTGTTATCCGCGTGCCCTTCCGAGCTAGATCTCCTGGCGTTTCATCGTGGCACTCTGGCCGAGGGCAAAGTCGATGTCGTGGCAGAACACCTGGAATTTTGCCCAGGTTGCGAGGCGGCTATCCGTCTCCTTGACCAATGCGCGGATCCGCTCGTCGATGTGATGCGCATGCACATCCAGTCCCATTCCACGGTGCGATCCATCGACTGGCCACAAACGCACGCGGTAAGAGAACGAGCCGAGGAGGCGGAACCAGACCCGACGGCCAGGGAAAACTGGCCGAGGCTGCCGGGTTACGAGATCGTTGACGTTCTGGGCCGAGGTGGGATGGGCGTGGTTTTCCGCGCACGACATGTGGCGCTCAGCCGTGTCGTGGCGCTCAAACACCTGCAAGCGGGCACCGGCTCGAAAAACGCCCGATCTCGAATCGAGGCGCAGGCCCTGGCGGGATTGCACCATCCTAACATCGTGCAGATCCATGAGATCGTTGACCACGAAGGCAATCTTTTTCTGTCTCTGGAACTGGTTGAAGGAGGTTCTCTGGCCTCGCACATGCGCGGCAAGCCACTACCGCCAGTTGAGTCGGCCCGCTTGCTCGAAACCGTGGCTCGCGCCGTCGAACATGCCCACACACGCCACATCGTTCACCGAGATCTCAAGCCGGCCAATATTCTGTTAAGTGACGATCGGCACGCGGCGGGCGAAAAGGGCGACGCAGCGCTCACCGAGCTCGCCACCTTCATTCCCAAGATCGCCGATTTCGGCCTTGCCAAGCGGATGGCGGCCCCGGCGGGCGCCACGCGCGACGGCGACGTGATAGGCACGCCCAGTTACATGGCTCCCGAGCAGGCCGCCGGCAAGTCGGAAAAGATCGGTCCCGCCGCCGATATCTATGGCCTGGGCGTGATCCTCTACGAAATGGTCACCGGGCGCGTGCCGCTTCAAGGCGTAAACACGCTCGAGACTCTGGTGATGGTGTGTGAGAGCGAGCCGGTCCCCCCTCGCAGAATTCAGCCGGGACTGCCGCGCGACCTGGAAACGATCTGCCTCAAGTGCCTGCAAAAGGACCCGGCGCGACGCTACGGTAGCGCCGCTGACCTGGCGGAGGACTTGCGTCGCTTCCAGGCCACCGAACCGATCGTGGCCCGGCCCACGCCAGTCTGGGAACGAAGCTGGAAATGGACCCGCCGGCGGCCGGCACTCGCGGGGCTGCTGACTTTGACCCTCCTCGTCCTCGTGCTGGGTTTTCCGCTAGTGCTTTTTCTCTGGCTCCGTGCCGACCGCGGCGCTGGCGGAGGTCGGTCGGTCTCGCAACGAGCTAGAAAGCGCCGTCTACGCCGACAACATCAATCTTGCGGACCACGCCATTAACGATGGCCACGTGGCCGTCGCCCGATCGATTCTTGACAGATGCATGCCCGCTCTCGGCCGGCCGGATTTGCGCCATTGGGAATGGTATTATCTGAATCGGCTTTGCCATGCAGACCGGGTCTCCGGCATCAACCACAGCGACAAAACGGACTTCTGGATCTTCGCGCTCAGCTTTCATCCCAAGAACACGTACTTTGTCTCCGCGGGCGGACTACCGAGCGGAGCACTCACGGGTCAACCGCCGGATGCGCAACGAATCACACCCGGTGAAGCGAAAATCTGGGAGATCGCGACCGGACGCTGTCTCGCCACTCTCACCGGACACCAAGCTTCGATTCAGTCAGCCGACTTTAGTCCCGACGGTCATTGGCTGGCAACCGGCGCGTCCGACGGCACGGTCCGCCTCTGGAATGGAGAGACGTTTGCGCTCCACTCTTCGATTCCCGGCGTCAATGCCTATGTTCAATGTGTGCGCTCTGCGCCGGACAGCCGGTCGCTCGCAATCGGCAATCACGAGTCGGTCATCGTTTGGGACCTGACGAACAAGTGCCGCCGGTACACGTTGCCGACGCCCGTCCGCGGCGGCAATCTCGCGCTCGCGTTCAGCCGGCAAGGAGATCGGCTGGCCGCCGGCTGGACACTCGCGACCAACGAAAAAGGGCTGGCCATCTGGGATCTCCGCACCGGACTCCCGGTCTCACACCACGTTTCCCCTGGGCCGGTCGCCGGCTTATCCTTCAGTCCCGACGGCCGTTTTCTAGCGACAGCCGACGGCAGCGACCGGATCCAGGTTTGGGACGCCGAAGGTTCACGCTTGATTCGTCACCTGTCGGGGCATTCCGAAGACATCAGCTCGCTGATGTTTTGTCCTGACGGCCGGTTGGTATCGGCGGGCGAAGGTCGAACCGTGCGGATCTGGAACGTGAACGCGGGGCGCGTCGAGGCCGAGTACCGAGGCCATGAAATGGGCATCTTGTGCCTCGCCGTGAGCCCGGACGGTCGGTACCTGGCTTCGGCCGACAAGCTTGCCCAGGTGAAGCTCTGGGACTCGCACAAGAATCCCGGGGGCGTCGCGTTTAATTCATGCAGCGGACAGGGCGAGTATCTTGGCCAGCTCACATTCTCGGCGGACGGCCCAAGCATTCTGACCGTGGCCGACGACCTTGAAGCTCCCGACCACCATTACCTTGACATTCGAGACGCGTCGACGGGCCTTATGAAAGGCCGGCTCTCGCTCCAGCCGCGCCTCAATAACCAGGGATTGCATCGAATTCTCGCATTCAGCGGCGATGGGCGTCGCCTGTGCGGCCTTGATTGGGCCGATCACGATTCGGTGCGGGTTTATGACACGGCGAACGGCTCGACGATCGCAAGCAGTCGTGCACCCGAAGTGAGTATCAACGCAGTGGCAATGACTCATGATGGCGCAAGCTTTGCTCTATCGGGATGGAGGTTTGTCACATCGGGGCCAGAACCGATCTTGCGCACCGAACTTTCCATCCGCGATTCGAACACTGGCCAGCGGCTTCGAACCATCGGGTTGCCTGCCGGCCATGTGCCGACGCAACTGGCCTTCAGCCCCGATGGCCGGCGCCTGGCCGTGTCGACCCGCCCAACAGTCGTGGAAAACGGCGAGCTCTCACGGCTTCCTCATGCCTTGGTCCACATCTGGGATGTGATCGGCCGGCAGGCCCCCCTCCTTCTCGATATTCGCCACGAAGCTGCGTGCATGTGCCTGTCGTTCAGTCCTGATGGAAATCGCCTGGCGTCCGTCGGCTTGGATAACACATTACAGATGGTGAACGCGCACACCGGACGTGCGGTCTTTCGCGCGGCAACCAACTCTGGCTCGCCGACCAGCGTGATCTTCAGCCCCGATGGCCGTCGGCTGGCCGTGGCCGGCATGGACGGCGTCGTCCGTTTGTGGGATGCAGCCAACGGCAATGCGTTCCAATCGCTACGGGGTTTTGGCCCCCGGGGAAGCGGGCATTACGGCTTTACTGCCCGGTTGGCGTTCAGTCCCGACGGCTCGCGCCTGGCGTCCAACGATTGGGACGGCACGGTTACGATCTGGGATGCGAGTCCGTAGATATTGACGACCCACTAGGGCCCGAAAATGTTGTTATTGGAAGTGGAAGCATAATTCAGCTTCACCGACGTCGCACCCACAAGCGTCAAGCTGCCGCTCGCGACGTAAATGCCACCGCCGACTCCCTGCCCACCGCCGTTGCCGCCATCGGCCCGGTTCAAACTAACCAGCGAATCGATGAGCGTCGCCGTGCCGCCACTGCAATAAACTCCACCGCCACTACCGTTTCCACCGTCGGCCCCGCCTTCGGCCAGGTTGCCGATGATCGCCGAACGCGTGATTAAAAGCGCCCCACCATTCGCGATAGCGCCTCCTTGGCCGATGCCACCTACCGCGCCGCCTGTCCCCTGGCCACCCTCGGCCTCGTTGGCCGCAAGCGTACAGTTCGTAAGGCTGAGAGGCCCGAAGTTCTGAATGGCTCCGCCTGCGGCAAGGCCGCCCTGGTTACCCACTCCGGATGCGGCGCCGCCGATTGCCTTGTTGCCCATGAAGACGGTTTGCTCGGCCGTCACGGCGACACGGGCAAACAGGCCGCCACCGACCGAAACGGCGCCCCCGGGTTGGCAGCTCGCCGTGTTGTTCAAGAGCAAGCTGTTTGACAAGCTTACAGGGGTCTGTCCAACTGCAAAGATCGCGCCGCCGATTCCAAAGCCGCCGTTCGGCCCTCCGACGGCCTGGTTCGCGATAAAGCTAGTGCCGGTCACGGCGAGTGTCCCGGCGAATCCTTCGCTGGCCAGCGCTCCTCCCAGGGCAGCGCCACCCGGGTCCGACGACGTTGCCGGCACAACGGCCGCGTTACCTTGGAATGTGCAACCGGTGAAACTCGAGGAGTTCGACTGTCCAAACGAAGAGTCCACGTTGATCTTCACGGCCCCTCCCTCGACATCATAGTCGCCCCTGGCCGTGTTACCGGTAAACGACGTCCCTGTAACCGAGGCTGTAATACCGATGTCGCAAAAAATGGCCCCGCCGAATCCGACGGCCGCAAACACCGAGTTTCCCTGAAACGTGCTACTCGAGATGTCCAGATTGCCCTCGCCAAGGTCGAAATCATCAAAGTTGCTCATATAGATTGCTCCGCCCACCGCAGAGCTCTCGAAGCCCGAATTCGCACCCACGCACGTGTTTCCCGTGAACCGGCTGCCGGTGATGGTTACCGTCACCGGGCCCGTGGCGTCGATCGCACCACCCAGGCTGCCGTACGTATTATTGCTGTTGCCGGCCGAATTGTTCGCGAACGTGCTACCGGTGATCGTCATTGGGCAATCGCTGTCCTCGATGGCCCCGCCGCCGTAGGGCGCCGAGTTGTTGCTGACGCTGCTGTTCGTGATGTTCAACTCGCCCGCTACGAAGCCGTAACCGATGAAGATAAGGATGCCACCGCCACTGCTTGCCGAGTTGTTGTTCACGACACTGCCCGTCACGGTCGCGGTGCCGAGACTCTCAAAGCCGCCTCCGAAGCTGACGGCCGAATTGTTCGTGATCGAACTGCCGCTGATACTCAAGCTTCCGCCGGCGTTGTTCAGGATTCCGCCGCCCACGTTGCTCGTATTATTACTGACCACGCTGTTCGTGATCGTCAGCGTGCCGTCGTTCTGAATCCCTCCTCCATCATAGGCGGCCGAATTGCTAGTGATGGTGCAACCGTCGACTGTGAGCGTCCCATAGTTTGAGATTCCGCCGCCCCCATAGCCAAAGCCGGTCCCTCCTTTGCCTCCCGTGATCGTCAGACCCGAAACCGAGGCAGTTACGTTGGCAGCGACCACAAGATCCTGAAAAGTGTTATTGCCGTTGATCGTGACGTTCTTCGCCCCCGGTCCGTTGATCGTCACGTCGGTTTGGACCTCGAGCGGCCCACTGGAGAGCCAGATCGTCCCGAAAGCGGATTTAGCGAACTTGATCGACTCGCCGGCAACCGCCGCAGCTAAGGCGCCGCGCAATGAACCGCTACCGCTGTCGTTGTCGTTGGTGACCGTGAGCGTGCTCAAGAGCGCGCACGATTCCAGTGCAGCCACCCACGGCTGAGTCCGCAGCGCTGCTCGGCGCGACTGTCGCCGCCGGTGACCTTGTGATTCGCCCGACCAACGACCCGAGAACCCGCCGAAACGAAGAACCTGCATGGTGATGATCCCTTACTGAAAAGACGGCGCATGGATGAATTCAGACGGAATTTGACAATCGATGAGAACTGCGCATCCCGAACTGAATCGCCAGGTCGCGGACGGCCGCGCGGGCCGAACATCCCCCGGATGGTGCGCGAGCGAGAATGCGACTTGATTCGCTAGAATGGAAGGCGACGCCCCGGCAGAAATGGGGCGCACCCGATAAATGAAATCGAAATTCTCCAGGCCGCCGCCGCGGCTACGGGGTGACGCGCCCGGTGCCGACATTTCGATGATGGATGCCGGCCGCCACAGCCGTGCCTGGGTGTCTGGCTCGTCAGGCCAACGCCCTGGCCCGCTGAACGTTCAGCAGCGGGTCAACAGGGCGGCCACCAGGACGTAGCGCCACAGGTAGCGCTGCGGCTCGGCCAGCAGCCGGGCCCCCACGCGCTCATAGAGTCCCTCAACTGCCCCGCCTTCCCCGTCGGGTTGGCTGAAGGCCGCCCGCACGACCGGCTCGGAGATGGGCGCAAGAAGCCGGTGAAGGCCGCGGCGTAAGCCGCCACGTCGCCGCCGCGCCGGAGCTCCACCCCAAAGGGGGTCGACACCTCCAGCGCCTCGGCGCACGCGACCGCGAACGCGCCGCGCACCGGAGAGCCTTCTCGCTCCAGGGGCGCGATCAACTCCTCCACCGTGCGGAAATGCCACGGCAACGTCAGGCGCTCATACTGCTCGCGCGCAACCGCCCGGCAGACACCAGGTCGAGGCATGCGTCGTTGAGGAGCTCCGCGACCCCGTCGGCGACGCGGTCCCGCTCGGTGTCGCCTGGGCTCGCCAGCAACAGCTTGCCTCCCGGCACCAGTTCCCGCGCCCTGCACTCCAGGAGCCGCACCAAGTCCTGCTCCGCCTGCTGTGTGAACGCCAGGGAGACCTGCGACGACACGGCCCGCCCTGGCCGGGGCCGGCGGTAGATGATAGCATCGGGCATGGGCACCGCGGGCAGCCGGTCGAGCCAGTGAATGGCGTTGAAGCAGATAGCGAGGTGGACCGTGCCGCGCGGCAGCAGTGGGCCGTAGAACGAGCCCGCCACAGCAGCGGGGTAAACTCCCGCGTCCATGAGGCCGGCGCCCCGGCCCGCCTCCAGGTTGGCGAACAGCCGGTTGAAGTCGTTGCCCGGCAGGTCGCTGTAGACCGTCTGCACGGGCCCCCCGGTGCGCCCCCGCAGCCCCGCCACGACGGCCCCCATCAGGCGGACCGCGTTGCCCCCCTCCGCGGAGCCGAGGTCCAGGACGGTGACTGGCTGACCGGGGGGCGGCAGCGGCAGCGTTGCGACGGCATCCTCCACCCAGCCCTGGAGGGCCTGGATTGAGGAAAGCTGCGCCCCCGAATGTTGGTCATAGTATCCCGCGCCCTTCATCCCCGTTGTTGCTGGCATGCTGCATACCTCGATTTTGCAACCTGGCGCTGTTGCATCCTCCATTATGCGAGGCCGGCCCGCCAGGAGGCCCTGCCTGGCTAGCCAGGCGGCGCGGGGCCCCTTTTTTTAGAAGCTTCTCACGCTAAGGTACAGCAGGCGGCCATCGGGCTGAAGGAGCACGGCGCCGCCGAACCGCGTCATCGACGGTAGGGCTCGATTCAAGGCATCAGACGTCCAGAAGGGGCCGTGGATCTCCGGAAAACCCTCCCCCGGGGGATGTAATGGCGAGGGAATCACGTCTCCGTTCGACTGCGCCACTCGTATCGATCCAGTAGTTCCTTTGTCTGCGCAGGAGTAAGCACCACGTAGGCCCGAATAAAGAACTCTGGGGGCGATGGCACGGAGCTCCGTGAATCAACGTGCACCGCCCCCCCAACCCACGAACACCGCTCGAAGTCCCCCAGAAAATGGAATCGCTTTTGCAACGGCGCCTTGTCGGTTCTTTGAACAGAAGCGGTCGCCGTCTCCCGCGCACGCTGACCGCGGAGCACCGGCAGGCAAATGAGCGCGCAAGCGGCCGAGGTTCCGATGGCCCCAAGAATAAGCTTCGTCTTCGTCACAACTGCACCTCCCTGCCAATGCGGGTGATACTGTATTTCGGGCCGGAAGCCGAGACGCGATTCGCGTGCCCATGATTCTAAGCGCTGGATGGAATCCGCGTAATCATCTCGCTGCCTCGGTCCCCTCGGTTATCGCCCTCCAGCGGCATTGGCCGGTTCATCTGGCATCGGCGTGGCGTCCCAGACCTGGACCTCCGCTTCGCGCCGCGAGCCGCCCGGGATGTACGACAGGCGGTGACCGTCGCGGCTGAAGGCCAGGCCGCTCCGTCCCAGCTCGTTATTGCCGATGCGGTCGACGCCGGTCGTCTGGAGCGTCAACACCTCCCGGCCGCCGGCCAGGTCCCACAGCTTCACCTCGGCTGCCCGCGTCGGGTCCGAGGCGAGCGAGGCCAGCCGCGTCCCGTCGGGGCTGAACGCGACCATCCAGGTCATGTAGCGATGGCCGGCGAGCACGAGCCGCTCCCGACCGCTATCGGCGTTGAGCACCTCGATCATCCCAGCCTCGCCCACGTCACCGACGGCTATGGCCAGCGACGTGCCGTCCGGGCTGTAGACCAGGCCGCCGACATAACGGTGCGCGAACTTCCGCGTCACGACCCTTTCGCCCGACGCAACATCCCAGACCCGGAGCTCGCCCGTTTCCTCTCGACCGGGCGTGGCGGAAATCCCGACCGCGAGCCGACGCCCGTCGGGGCTGAACGCCAGGTTGGCCACGTACGGCACGTCCAGATTCAGCCGCTCGCGGCCCGTCTCGAGGTCCCATGACAAGACCCGGTGCTCCTGCTCCAATCGGGAATCGTTCAAGTACCCCCACCATGCCGTCGCCAACCGTCGCCCGTCGGGGCTGAAGGCGAAGGAATGGAAGGAACCGCCCTCGTCGTCGCGACGGAGCACCTCCCGGCCCGCGGCGAGATCCCAGACGCGCAGCCGGGCGACCCCGTTTCCTCGGCCGCCACTCTGCGCGTCTTCCCAGGCGGAGTATGCCAGGCGGGTGCCGTCGCGGCTGAGCTCGACCCTCATGGAACTTCGGGAAGAGGCTTTGTGGCCCGCGGAAGCGTCCGTCACGGTGAAAAGGATGTGGCCCGCCTCGTCCCAGACTTTCAGCGTCGTCCCATCGGGGTCCTTGAAAGCGGCGGCGAACCGCGAGCCAGCGGCGGCCGCCGCCGCCGCGATGCTGCCGGTACGCTCCGACCCCTTCACGACGACTCGCTGCTCTCGAGACGCGATCTCCCACGTCAAGACCGTGCCGCCGTCGCCGGACGCGGAGACGCGCCGGCCATCGGCACTCCAGGCCATCTGGATCATGAGGGCGGTCCTCCCCTCCAGGATCATCTCGGGGGCGCGGCCGCCCCCCGCCCCGCCGGTCGTCACGTCCCAGATCCGCACCCGGCCGTCCGCCCCGATGCCGGCCAGGCGCGAGCCGTCGGGGCTGAAGGCAATCGCTCCCGACGCCCCGGCGCCCGGGGCCGACGCGAGTTCGAGGACCTCTTGGCCCGAGCCGGCATCCCGCAGCCGGTACGACGCCCCCGCACCGCCGATCTCCGCCAGGCGACGGCCGTCGGGGCTAAACGCCAGCCCCAAGGCCCCCGGTCGCGTCGCGTACTGGAGCCGCCCCTCGCCCGTTCCGGCGTCCCAGACGCGGACCTCGCCCTGTGACCCGGCCACATCGGGACCGGCGGGCTTCGTGAAGGCTGCCAGGCGGGTACCGTCGGGGCTGAACGCCAGGCCCAAGCCCAACGGGACTTGCCGGCCCGGCAGGGGGATCAGCAGCCGCTCCTCGCCGCTGTCGAGATCCCAGATCTTCAGGTCGCTCCCTGTCCCATCTTCCGGCCGGTCGGTCACGACGGCCAACCGTCGGCCCGGGTTGTCGAAAGACACGGAATGTGGCCAGCGGGCGAAGTCGCCGAGAGTGCTCACGTCGCGACCGGTCTCCCAGTCGAAGACCTTGAGCCGCCAGGCTTGCTGACCGGACCCGGCGCGGACGCGAAACGCGAACACGAACCGCTTACTGTCGGGACTGAATACGCGCGGGAACTGATAATTGGTCATCGTCTCGCCCGGTAGGGGGACGATGCTGCGCACCTCGCGGCCCGAGGCCACGTCCATCAGCGGAAGCTCGATCCTCGGGCCCGCGTCCGCCCCCCCCGATTGACCGGAGTCCCTGAGCCAGACGTATCGAGTCCCATCGGGGCTGAGTGCCCCGGCCAGCCAGCCGCGGGCCAGCCGGACCGCGCGAATCGTCGCGCCGAGCCGTCTCAGGTAATGCCACTCGAAGCCGCGGAGATCGGCCTCGCCCGGCCGGGGCTTCTGGCCGTAGAGCAACTCGCGCATCCGGAGGATGTCGCCCGACTCGCGGGCTTCCTCGGCAAGCTGGATGTCGGCGGTGTAGAGCGACCGCTTGAGCGCCTCCCGGGAGGCTTCGGCCTCCTTGCGGCCGGCCGTGGCCAGGTCGCGCTGCGACGTTGCTTCACGCCCGGCGGCCAGCGCCCGCTCGCGCTCCGCCCTGGCCCGCCACTCGGCCCGCCGCGCCACCCCGGCCTGCCACACGCTGACAATGGCGGCGGTCACCAGAAGCACGACGAAGCTCGCCGCCACCGCGATCGGTGCCCGATGCTTGCGGCGAACTTCCGCAGACGGTACGACGCCGACGGCGGGCACGCCTCCACCGGCTCGTCGTTCAGGTACCGCTCCACGTCCTGCGCCAGCCCGATGGCTGTCTCGTATCGCCGAGTCCGATCCTTCTCCAGGCACTTCATCGCGATCCAGTCCAGCTCCCCCCGCATCAGCCTCGCCAGCTTCCCCGGCTCGGTCTTCCGCTGCGCCGAAATCGACGGCAGCGCCGCACGTGACGCGCTCAGCCGCGTGCTCGGCCGGGGCGGCTCTTCTTCCTTGATCCGCCGCAGGATCTCCGCATAACCCGCCTCACGCAGCGACATACGCTCCAGCGGCGTCGTCCCCGTCAACAACTCGTACAGCAGCACGCCCAGCGCATACACATCGCTGCGCGTGTCCACACCCAGGCGCGCTCATCTCGGCCTGCTCCGGACTCATGTACTCCAGCGTCCCGATGATCGACCCGTACTGCGTGAACATCGTCCGCTCCGTCAGCCGCTGGTCCACTGCCTTGGCCACCCCGAAGTCGATCACCTTGGCCACAGGCTTGCCGTCGTACATCGTCACCAGCACGTTCGACGGCTTGATGTCCCGGTGGATGATCCCCTTCTGGTGCGCGTGCTGGATCGCACGGCACACCGGCACGAACAGCTCCAGCCGCTCACGCGGCGTGAGCTGGGCGTCGTCGCAGTATTTCGTGATCGGCACGCCGTGCACCAGCTCCATCACGAAATACGGCCGGCCGGTCTCCGTGGTCCCGGCATCCAGCACCCGCGCAATGTTCTGGTGGTCCATCAGCGCCAGCGCCTGACGCTCGGCCTCGAACCGGGCGATCACCTGTCGGCTGTCCATCCCCGGCTTGATGATCTTCAGCGCCACGCGGCGGCGGACGGGGTGCTCCTGTTCGGCCATGTACACGGCGCCCATGCCCCCCTCGCCCAGCGGCTGTAACAGCTTGTATGGGCCGATCCGGCTCAAGGGCCCTTCGCCGTTCGGACGGGCCTCCGCCGGAGTGCGCGGGCCGTCGGCCGGCGTGAACGCGTCGGTCAACCCGGCGTCCGCCGCCGGCTGCTGGAGGAAGCTGCCGGCGTCGGCATAGGCCCGGAGCAGGGCGTCGACCTTGAAGCGCACAGCGTCGTCGTCGCCGCAGGCCCGCTCCAGGTAGTCACGTCGTGCCCCCTCGTCGACGATCTCCGCGGCCTCGTCGAAGATGGCTTTCACGCTTTGTTCTCCGGCGTGCATGGCTCGGGCCCTCGCCTTGATCGATGTCTCCCAAGCTCAGTGCGACGCCCAGGAGCGAATCGTGCCACCCGGGCCGAGATTCGTCTCAACCGGCCGGACCGGCTCGTCCGGCATCGGCGTGGCATCCCAGACCTGCACCTTGGCCTCGGCATCTCCGAAGCTCCTGGTCGCCGACACATAAGAAAGACGCGAGCCATCGGGAAGGAACACCAGGTTGCCATGGCCGATCGCCGGCAGGGTCAGGAATTCACGGCCACCGGTGACGTCCCAGAGCTTGACCTCGGCCTTGTCCCGCAGGCCGCACGCCGAGGCGAGCCGTCGTCCGTCCGGGCTGAAGGCCAGCCCGAAGACCATCTGGTAGCGATGCCCGGGAAGCGAAAGCCGCTCCACGCCGCTGAAGGCGTCCAGTACTTTCACCACGCTCGGCCCATAGCTGTCGGTGACGGCCGTGGCGAGCAACGTCCCGTCCGCACTGAAGCTGGGCGCGGAGATGGAGAGGGAAGGCCAGGCTCGAGACATGATCTTCTCGCCCGTGGCGGTGTCCCAGACCCGAAGCTCGCTCTCGACACCCTCCTGGCGATTGCACTGAAGGGTTGCCGCGAGCCGTCGTCCGTCCGGGCTGAAGGCCAGGCCCGAATCGAGGGCCGTCGACCTGGCCTTGATCCTCAGCTCTTCCTTGCCCGAATCGAGATCCCACGTGCAGGCGAAGGAGCGGCGCGTGCCGTCGGAGTCCCGGTTCCCCACCCAGATCGAGGCGAGGCGCCGACCGTCCGGGCTGAACGCGATCCCGTCGTAATAGTTCCCTCCTCGCTCGAAGATTCCTTCGCCATCGCGACGGAAAAGTTCCCGACCCGTGTCGATCTCCCAGACGCGGATCGCTCCGGGGTTCATCGAGCAGTACGCCAGGCGAGCGCCATCGCGGCTGAGCTTCAGCGTTCTTCGGAGCATGGCGACCGGGCGCGGGGTGTTCAACTCCGCGCCCTTCACCCTGAAGAGGATCTTGCCGGCCTGATTCCAGACTCTCAGCTCGATCTCTTGACTCGAAGGAGAGGCGTCCCGGAAGCCCGCGCAGAATCGCGGGGGATCTCCCGCTGATATCGGGGAGAACCTCGGAGAGACCGGCCCGCTCATAGAATCGTGAGTCTCCGGGGTCGTGACATCCCAGCTCAGGTATCTCCCGCCCCAATCGGAGGCGGCGATGGATCGTCCGTCGGTCCCCCAGGCGATCCCTCCGAGCGGGCCGCCACTCTCTTCCAGGATCCGAGCCGGCGCGTGGTCTCCGCCTGGTTGAAGGGCGGCGAAATCCCAGATCCGCAGCTTTCCGTCCGTCGATGCCCTCGCCAACCTCGAGCCGTCGGGGCTGAAGGCGATCCACTCGAATGTGTCGTCGAATTCCCCTCGCTCCTTCTTCAATCGGAGGAGTTCCTTGCCCGACCGTGTGTCCCAGACCCCGATCGGGCCGCCGCGGGCCACGGCCAGGCGGCTGCCATCAGGGCTGTAGGCCAGCAGCGATCCCGATCCGGTCGCGAACCGCCGTAGCTCCTTGCCTGTGTCGGACGCGAGAATCCGGACTTCCCTGCCGTCCACGGATGCCTTGGAGCCACCGGGACGCACGAGGGCGGCAATGCAAGCCCCGTCGGGACTGAACGCAAGGCACCGGAAATCTGTCCCGCGGCGGTCGATGACGGTGATCGGGATCGTCCAGAGTTCTTTGCTCCCATCAACCTCCCACACCTTCAGGTCGAACTGACCTTCGTCTCCCGGTCGGGGGACGGCGGCCGAGAATCGTCGGCCCGTCGTGTCGAACGTCGGACCGACGAGGGAGCGCGGATCGACCGGCGAATCGCGAGATCCCGGCCACGTTAACAGCTCGCGCCCGGTATCCCAGTCCCAGATCTTGAGCCGCCCGCTCCATCGCCCGGCCGCGTCGCGAACGCCGGCCCGGAAGGCGAAACGTTGGCCGTCCGGGCTGAATCCTGTGTCCAGCCCAGGGAGAAGAGGGCTGACGTCCGACGCACCAGGGAACGGAGTAAAGCCGCGCAGCTCCTTCCCCGAGGTCGTGTCCCAGAGTCTCAGCCGGAATTCCCGGCCGACCTCGCCGGACCGGGCCGGAACATATTCGGTGAAGGCGAGCCGCCTACCGTCCCGGCTCAACCACCCGGCTCCCGCTGCCGGGAACGGCTGGAGCATGCGAAAGCCCGACCCCAGGCGCCGCAGATAATTCCACTCGAAGCCGCGGAGGTCGTCCTCGCCTCGCCGGGGCTTATGTCCATCCAGCAGCTCGCGCATCCGGAGAATGCTGCCCGAATTCCACGCGGCCTGGGCGAGTTGGATGTCCGAGGCGTACAACGAACGCCGCAGCGCCTCCCGGGAGGCTTCGGCCTCCTTGCGCCCGGCCGTGGCCAGGTCGCGCTGCGACGTCACTTCACGCCCGGCGGCAAGCGCCCGCTCGCGCTCCGCCATGGCCCGCCACTCGGCCCGCCGCGCCACCCCGGCCTGCCAGCGCGCTGACGATGGCGGCAGTCACCAGAAGCACGACGAAGCTCGCAGCCACCGCGATCGGCGCCCGGTGCTTGCGCACGAACTTCCGTAGCCGGTACGACGCCGACGGCGGGCACGCCTCCACTGGCTCGTCGTTCAGGTACCGCTCGACGTCCTGCGCCAGCCCAACGGCCGTCTCATATCGCCGCGTCCGGTCCTTCTCCAGGCACTTCATCGCAATCCAGTCCAGCTCCCCACGCACCAGCCGCGCCAGCTTCCCCGGCTCGGTCTTCCGCTGCGCCGAAATCGACGGCAGCGCCGCTCGCGACGCACTCAGCCGCGTGCTCGGCCGGGGCGGCTCTTCCTCCTTGATCCGCCGCAGGATCTCCGCATAACCCGCCTCACGCAGCGACATACGCTCCAGCGGCGTCGTCCCCGTCAACAACTCGTACAGCAGCACGCCCAGCGCATAGACGTCGCTCCGCGTGTCCACTCCCAGCGCGCTCATCTCGGCCTGCTCCGGACTCATGTACTCCAGTGTCCCGATGATCGACCCGTACTGCGTGAACATCGTCCGCTCCGTCAGCCGCTGGTCCACTGCCTTGGCCACCCCGAAGTCGATCACCTTGGCCACAGGCTTGCCGTCGTACATCGTCACCAGCACGTTCGACGGCTTGATGTCCCGGTGGATGATCCCCTTCTGGTGCGCGTGCTGGATCGCCCGGCACACCGGCACGAACAGCTCCAGCCGCTCGCGCGGCGTGAGCTGGGCGTCGTCGCAGTACTTCGTGATCGGCACGCCGTGCACCAGCTCCATCACGAAATACGGACGGCCGGTCTCGGTGGTCCCCGCATCCAGCACCCGCGCAATGTTCTGATGGTCCATGAGCGCCAGCGCCTGACGCTCGGCCTCGAATCGGGCGATCACCTGTCGGCTGTCCATCCCCGGCTTGATGATCTTGAGCGCGACCCGGCGGCGGACGGGATGCTCCTGTTCGGCCATGTACACGGCGCCCATGCCCCCCTCGCCCAGCGGCTGTAACAGCTTGTATGGGCCAATCCGGCTCCCGGGCCCTTCGCCGATCGGTCGGGCCTCCGCCGGTGTGCGCGGGCCGTCGGACGGCGTGAATGCGTCGGTCAATTCGGCGTCCGCCGCCGGCTGCTGGAGGAAGCTGCCGGCGTCGACATAGGCCCGGAGCAGGGCGTCGACCTTGAGGCGCACCGCGTCGTCGCCGCCGCATGCCCGCTCCAGGTAGTCGCGTCGTGCCCCGTCGTCGACGATTTCCGCGGCCTCGTCGAAGATGGCTTTCACACTGAGTTGTCCGGCGTGCATGGCTCGGGTCCTCGCCTTGATCGGTGTCTCCCAAGCTCAGTGCGACGCCCGGGCGCGAATCGTGCCACCCGGGCCGAGATTCGCCTCAACCGGCCGCATCGTCGGCAGGGTTCAACTGCTGAAAGAGCCAGGCCCGGGCGTAGGCCCAGTGCCGGTTGGCGGTCCGCACCGAGATGTCCAGCGCCGCCGCGGCCTGCTCGATCGTCATGCCGGCGAAGTGGCGGAGCTTCACGACCTGGGCGACGATCGGCTCCTCCTCTGCCAGTCGGTGGAGGGCCGCGTCGAGCGCCAGCAGGTCATCGGATGATTCGTCGCGGGCGAGGTCGATTTCGTCGAGGTCAACCCGCCGGAGCCCGCCGCCGTGGCGGATACGGGCCTTGCGCCGGGCGTTCTCGACAACGATCCGCCGCATGGCCTCGGCCGCCGCCCCGAAGAAGTGGCCGCGGCCGTTCCACGGCTTCGGGTCATCCCCACCCACCAGGCGCAGGTAGGCCTCGTGGACCAGGGCCGTCGCCTGGAGCGTCTGGCCGGGCTTCTCCCGGGCGAGCCGCCTGGCGGCGAGCTTGCGCAGCTCGTCGTACACCAGCGGCAAAAGCCGATCGGCGGCGCCCGGCTCGCCCTGTTCGATCGCCGAGAGGATGCGTGTGACGTCGCTCATCGGGGCCACTAGTCCCAGGGCCCCGGCCTTCACGCAGTCGCTCGCCGCGCAACCCCGCCCGGAGGCGCGAGTCGGTGCCCCCCTCAAGACTAACCAGCACGCATGCGAGGGGATAGACCGAACCTCGCTGGCGGTGCGGGACTACAAGCGGTTTTTCTGGTCAGCGAGCGCCTGCATGATCGCCGGCTCTTGCAGGTGCTTGGCCCAAAAACGTGGTGTCGTCCAGAGCTGGTCGTCCGGGAGCTCGATGGCAGCGGCGTCTTGCGCAGCAGCTCTCGCACCGTCACTAGATCGCCGCTGTTGCAGGCGGCGACCATGCGGGCGCCGTCGGTGTTCGCGTCTGTCATTGGTGTGGCCCTGGCGAGTTGCAGCAGGCTATCCTGTAGCCCCGTGGTTGACGAGAATCTCTGCTTCCGGCTGAGTCACGCGCTGATCGGTGCAGTGCATTTAAGGCCCTTCGAAGAGGATTTCGACGATGGCCACCCGCACTGCATTATATTCACTGCTGCACGAGCGATGCATTGCGGGTCTCGTGGTCGAGTCGTTTGAGGAGGAGGCGGCGAGCCTGATCCAGGCCATTTCGTGATTTTTTCGATTTTTTTCGCGCGAAAATCGCCACTGGCCTGATCCTGGGTAAACAGCTTCCTCCGGATTTGGAGTCCCAAGCCATGAACGAGCCGCATGACCCGAACGAGACCGTCGCTAACGACAAGGATAGGAAACCGACTAGCGACGCCCCGTCGTTCCCGGTCGACTCGCTCGACGTCGGGCTGGCCGCGGCGTTTGGCCGGTCATCTGCCCGCTCCACCCTCAGCGACACGCCGCCGGTGCTGCTGAGAGAAGCCGAGGGGGAGAGTTCGCTCGTCGTCAAGCCACAGTCCGATGCCATGCCGTCGAAGAAAGAGGCTGGCGATCGTTACCGCCTCGACGGCGAGATCGCCCGCGGCGGCATGGGCGCCGTGCTGCGGGGCAGAGACGTCGACCTGGGCCGCGACCTGGCGATCAAGGTGCTACTGGAGAAGTACGCCAATCGTCCCGATGTGTCCCGGCGGTTCATCGAGGAAGCCCAGATCGGCGGGCAGTTACAGCATCCCGGGGTCGTGCCAGTTTACGACATCGGCCGGTTTGGCGACCGGCCGTACTTCACGATGAAGCTGGTGAAAGGGCAAACACTCGCGGCGATTCTAAGTGAACGAACAGACGCCGGCACCGACCGCCCGCGGCTGCTGAGCATCGCGCTTCAAGTGTCGCAGGCGATGGCATATGCACACGCCAAGGGTGTGATCCACCGCGACCTGAAGCCGGCCAACATCATGGTGGGGGCGTTCGGCGAGGTGCAGGTGATGGACTGGGGCCTGGCCAAGGTGCTGGCCGAAGGGGGCGTCGCCGACGAGGAACGCGCCAGCCGGGCTTTTCAAGAGCCGCAAGAAACCGTCATTCGCACGGCCCGCAGCACGGGCTCCTTGGGCAGCTTCGGCACCGATACCGAAGCCGGTTCGATCCTGGGCACGCCGGCGTATATGCCCCCCGAGCAGGCCGGCGGTGATATCCCCAATCTGGACCGCCGGGCCGATGTGTTCGCGCTGGGTGCGATTCTCTGCGAGATCCTGACGGGTAAGCCGCCGTACGTCGGCCGCTCGGGCGAGGAAGTGCGCCGAAAGGCGGCCAACGGCGACCTGGCCGACGCGACGGCGCGGCTCAACGCCTGCGGGGCGGAGGCGGAACTCATCGCCTTGACGAAAGTGTGCCTGTCTCCCGAAGCGATTGACCGGCCTAAAGAGGGCCAGGCGGTGGTCGATGCTTTGACATCTTACCTTGACGGCGTGCAAGAGCGGCTGCAAACGGCGCAGCGCGAGCGGGCGGTGGCTGTCGTGCGCGAAGCCGAACAGCGGAAGCGGCGAAAGGTGCAACTCGCCCTGGCCGCGGCGGTGATGGGTCTGGTCCTGGGAGGCGGGTCCTTCGCCTGGTGGCAAAACGAGCAGGCGAATCTGCGGCGCGAGACCGACCTTCGTCGTCAACTCGCGGACGAGCAGCGTGCGGCCGCCGACACTGCCCGTCTCGCCCGCAACGCCGAGGCCGTGAGCGGGCTCCTGGCCCAGGCCGAAGCGGCGCTGAGATCCGACGACGCGGCCAGGGCGGCGGTGGCGCTGGAGGCGGCGAAGCAACGTTCCGCGGAAGGAGGGGCTGAGAAGGAAGGGGAGCGGCTCACGCAGCTCTTCGCCGACCTGGCTTTGCTGCGCGACCTGGACGCCATCGACCAGTTCCGCTGGACGGCGGGCCTCGACAACGTGCCGGACGCGGCGGCCGAGGCGGCCGTGGTGACGCGGACCCTGGCGGCGCTCGACCGGTTCGGGGCCGACCCCGACGCGGCTTCAGCAGACGACGTGGCGGCGCGGGCGTCCCAGTCGGTGGTTCGGGAACGAATCGTCTCGGCCCTCGATGTTTTGTTGCGGAATTGGAAGACGGCCGCGGTTCGTGCGGTGCTCCGGCGATTGGATATCGACCCGTATCGTGACGCGGTCCGGGATGCGATCCTCGCCAATGATGCAACGAGGCTCGCGGAACTGGCGAGCCAGAATGCCGCCCTGGTGCAACCACCGGCATTCGCCGCCTTCCTGGGCGACAGCGGAGCGATCCCACTTGAGCGGCGGCGGCAATTGCTGGAAGCGGCGGTGACTCGGCGGCCGGGGAATCTCGGCCTCTTGACGTCGCTGGGAGGGAGCTACGCGAACAACCCGCGGCAGGGAGCGGACGAGCGGTTACGCTGGTATCAGGCGGCCGTTGCCGCCGCCCCCGCGAGCGCCGCGGCTCTCAACAACCTGGCCTGTGCGCTGAAGCTCCGGGGCCAGGCGGACGAGGCGGCCACTTTCTACAAGAAAGCCATCGAGCTCGACCCGAAGCGCGCCAGCACCTACTCCAACCTGGGCGCTACACTTTCTGACAACGGCCAGTTTGACGAGGCCATCGCCTGTCTTAAGAAGGCCATCGAACTCAACCCGAAGTACACCGCAGCCCACAGCAACCTGGGCAACGCGCTTTCAACCAAGGGTCAATTGGACGAGGCCATCGCCAGTTGCAAGAAGGCCATCGAACTCGACCCGAAATTCGGCGCAGCCTGGCTCAACCTCGGCAATGCGCTGGGTCGTAAGGGCCAGGTAGACGAGGCCATCGCCTGTTACAAGAAGGCCGTCGCGCTCGACCCGAAGGACTTCTCCGCCCACTACAACCTGGGCATTACGCTGGCGGGTAAGGGGCAGTTGGACGAGGCCATCGCCCATTTTAAGAAGGCCGTCGAACTCGAGACCAAAGCGCGCCGTCGCCCACGGCAACCTGGGCGCTATGCTTGCTAACAAGGGCCAGTGGGACGAAGCCATCGCCTGTTTTAAGAAGGCCATCGAACTCGACCCGAAGAATGGCTTGGCCTGGGAAAACCTCGGCCTTGTTCGCAGGGCTAAAGGGCAGTTGGACGACGCCATCGCCTGCCTCAAGAAGGCCATCGAACTCGACCCGAAGCGTGTCGTGGCCTGGGACAACCTCGGCGGTGCTCGGAGGAGTAAGGGCCAGTGGGACGAGGCCATAGCCTGCTACAAGAAGGTCGTCGAGCTCCAACCGAATTCACCAACAGCCCGGAATCAGCTCGTAGAGACGGAGCGAAAAGTTGCGGCCGGGGACAAACTCGTCCCCCTACTGGCGGGCAGATATACGCCAGCCAGCAACCAGGAGCGCCTGGATCTGGTCGAAATCTGCCAGGGAAAGAAGCTTTATCACACGGCGGCCGGCCTGTACGCCACCGTCTTCGCCGCCGACCTCGAGCTGGCGTCCGACCTGCAAGCAGGACACCGGTACAACGCCGCTTGCTACGCGGCGCTGGCTGCCGCCGGCCAAGGCGACGACTCATCCAAGCTCGATCAAAAGGCGGCGCGCACGTCTGCGGAAGCAGACCCTCGAATGGCTCCGCGCCGACCTGGCCCTGCGAATCCAGCAACTCGATTCCGCCAAACCCGCCGATCGCGCCGCGGCCCAGCAGTCCCTCCGACACTGGCAGAAAGATCCCGACCTCGCCGCCATCCGCGACGCCAATGCCCTGGCTAAACTCCCCACGGATGAGCAGCAGGCGTTAACCCAGCTCTGGACTGAAGTGGCAGCGCTGCTGAAGAAGGCGGAGTCGAATCCGAAATAGCCGGGGCAAGTCCTCGACGTGGGACGGAAACGTGCACCGCCCCCCCAACCCAGGAACACCGCTCGAAGTCCCCCAGAAACTGGAATCGCTTTTGCAACGGCGCTTTGTCGGTCCTTTGAACAGAGACAGTCGCCGTCTTCCGCGCACTCTGACCGCGGATCACCAGCAGGCAAATGAGCGCGCACGATGCCGAGGTTCCGATGGCCGCAAGGATAAGCTTCCTGTTCGTCACAAAGGACATCCTTCCCGGTGATCGAGAAGCTGTTCAGGCCAGTCTGTCCGCCGGTTCTTTGAGACCGCCTGATTTGCAACGGCGTACGATAGTCTGCTACAGTGTTCTTTCAACACGGTTCCAAAGTTCTGAGTAGAGGTGCCCACCGGCCCGGATGCCGAGGCATAATGGCGAAGCCGGTTAAAGTCCGGCGCTGACGCGCAACTGTAACTCGATTTGTCGCACTCCCGGCCAAATGAGCCGGCGCGGAATCAGTCGAGAAGCCAGGTCGCCCGCCTCTATCTCCTGTTGCGACCACCTCGCGAAAGGGAGGCCGAATTTTGCCATTGGTGCATCCACCGCACGGCCAGAATCAGTCTCACGAGCTTCCCAGCTTCGGGATGGATGTGAGAGCGGTCCGCTGGAAAGCGCACCTCTCGGACATTGACGACGAGCCCCCTGTTCGCGGTCGTGCCTTCCAATCGCTCATCTGGTTCCTCAACCCATTGCAGTGGTGGCAGATGAAGTCGTTGAGACGGTGGGGGGCTGTCGCCCGCATCGTGAGCGCGGTCGCGGCCGCCGGCGTGGCCACGCGCATGCACGCCGTGCTTTCCCGGTAATCATTGTCACTTTCAAATCGAATTCTACCATCAGAAAGGCATCGTGAAAGATGGACTTTATGCATCATGTGCTTGGCGACGGCATGGAAGGGGCGTACGTCATCGCCTTGTTCCTGGGGCTCGCCGTGGGGGCAGCAGCTCGCCTGACCCGCGCGTACCGCCAGAAGGGGACCGTGTCCGGGTCCTGAGACGTCACTCGCTCGGGGGCGTAAACGTGTGTCGAATTATCCTTCAATCCTGGAGACCAAAATGCCGGTAATATTCGCCCATCACCTTGAACCTGAACACGTGGCGGTCATGATCGTCCTCTTTTTGGTGGGAGGAGCGATTGGCTGGGTGATGACTTCGTTCTTGATCAACAGGAACATCAAAAAAGTGCGCCCCCGGTTTGACCCGTTCGCCGCACCGGCGAGGAAGCGTCATGAATGTCTATGAGGCGATCCGCCTCCGGCGGGACGTGCGCAAGTTTCGTCCCGATCCCGTCCCAGACGAGGTGCTCGTCCGCATCCTCGACGCCGCCCACCACGCGGGCTCGGTCGGGTTCATGCAGCCGTGGAACTTCCTCGTCCTTCGGTCCCTCGAAGTCCGCACCAAGGTCTTCGAGGTCTTCAATCGCGAGAATGCGCGCGCGGCTGAGAACTATTCGGGAGATCGGCGCTCGCTGTACGACTCGCTCAAGTTGCAGGGCATCCTCGACGCTCCGCTGAACATCGTCGTTACCTGCGATCGCAGCCGTGGCGGGCCACACGTGCTGGGGCGGAACACGATCGCCGACACCGACATGTATAGCACCTGCTGCGCGATCCAGAACCTCTGGCTCTCGGCCCGGGCCGAAGGCGTGGGCGTCGGATGGGTCAGCATCTTTGACCCCACGGCCGTCAAGGGCCTTTTAAGCATTCCCGACGCGGTGGTGCTGGTAGGGTATCTCTGCGTCGGCTATCCGGTCGAATTCGACGACCGGCCAATGCTCGAGAAGGTCGGCTGGGCCGACAGGATTCCTCTCCGGGAGCTTGTCTTCGAGGATCGATGGGGGCACGCGAGTGAATCTCTTTTTCGCGATTGAAAAAACATGATTTATCCGTTCGCCGCCCTCGTGGGACAAGAGTCGCTCAAGTTGGCGCTCCTGCTGGGCGCCGTCGACCCGGGCGTCGGCGGGGTCTTGATCTCCGGCGAGAAGGGGACGGCGAAGAGCACGGCCGCACGAGCCCTGGCGGCGCTCCTACCACACCAACGAGTCGTGGCGGGCTGCCCGTTCCGTTGCAATCCCGAATTTCCGGACCCGAGTTGCGCGCATTGCAGCGCGCTCCTCGAGCGGCCCGCGGCCGAGGTCCCCGTGCCGTTCGTGGACCTTCCACTCGGAGCGACCGAGGACCGCGTCGTGGGCTCGCTCGACTTCGAGCGGGCGCTTCGTGAAGGACGGCGAGCCGTGCAGCCTGGATTGCTCGCCGCCGCGCATCGCGGCGTTCTGTACGTCGATGAGGTCAACCTTCTGCCCGACCACCTCGTCGATGTCTTGCTCGATGTGGCCGCATCGGGCGTCAACGTCGTCCAGCGCGAGAGCGTTGAAGTCATCCATCCGTCGCGATTCCTCCTCGTTGCCACGATGAACCCGGAGGAAGGAGCGCTGAGGCCGCAGTTGCTCGACCGGTTTGGCTTGATGGTCGAGGTTGCCGGCCCGCGCGATCCCGCGATACGTGCCGAGGTCGTCCGCCGCCGGATTGCCTTCGAGGCCGACCCGGTCACATTTGCCAGCCGGTGGGAAGCCGGCCAGTCCGCGTTGCGCACCCAGATCGCCGCCGCCCGCGGCCGGCTGGCGGGCGTGACTCTCGATGACGAAAGGCTGATCTTGATCAGCCGCCTTTGTTGCGAGTATGGCGCCGACGGGATGCGGGCGGATATAGCCTTGCACAAGGCGTCGCGAGCCTCGGCGGCACTTGCGGGAAGGGCGATCGTCGCTGATGACGACATCCGCTCCGCCGCCGCGCTCGTGCTGCGCCATCGCGGCCGCCGGCGGCCATTCGAGAAGCCGGGGCTCGACCAGGAGCGTCTCGACGACCTGATGGCCGAAGGCCGGTCAGGCCAGGCCGAAGCCCCCGCTCCGGACGTGGAACCGGATCCATCCGCGGCCGAGCCAGACGAGGGCCCCGACGAAATGGACGGCCAGGGCGAGCAGACCGGCGTGCAGTTCTTCGACGCGGGGCCAGCCAGTCTCACCCGGCCGATCGAAGTGGTCTCGTCGGCCCGCCTGCCGCAACCTGACCGGGGAAAGCGCAGCACGGCCGGCGAAGGTCGTGGCGCCTACACCCGCGCCGTCGCCGACCCGGCGCCCCGCCAGCTCGCCGTCGACGCCACGCTTCGGTCCGCGGCCCGCAACGGGCTTGATGACAGCGGCAGACCGATCATCCTGCGGTCCGATCTCCATCGCAAAGAGCGAATCGGCCGGGCGGGAACGCTTGTTCTCTTTATCGTCGACGCCTCCGGCTCGATGGCGGCCCGGCGGCGCATGGAGGCCGTCAAAGGAGCCGTCCTGGGCTTGCTGCGCGACTCCTATGAACGCCGAGACCGCGTCGGCGTGATCGCCTTTCGTGGGCCCCAGGCCGAGCTGCTCTTGCCTCCGACAGACGGCGTCGAGCTGGCCGAACAGGCCATGCGGTTGCTCCCCACCGGAGGCCGGACACCGCTGGCACACGCCCTCGTTCTGGCGTCCGAGACCATCCGCCGCGCCTGCACAACGGGAAGCGCCGCACTGATCCCAATGCCGGTGCTCTTGACCGACGGCAAGGCCAATGTCGCACTGCCGGATCGGCCCGGCGACCCGTGGCAGCAGGCGCTCGAAGCAGCCGGCGACTTGGCCGAGCTCGGCACCGCCCCACTCGTCCTCGACACCGAGGATAGCTACGTCCGGCTGGGCCGCGCCCGCGCAATTGCCGATGCGCTCGGGGCCGAGCATCTCTGCCTCGACGACCTGACGGCAGAGTCACTCGTCCTGCAAGTTCACCAACGAAGAGGATCGGCACTCGCCCGCCGGCAGCGCGAACAAACGCAGGAGTGAAGCATACGCCGATGGCGCGCTTGATCGTCGCAGGGATGAGTAGCAGCGTCGGTAAGACGACGATCACGGTCGGCTTGGTTGCGGCCCTGCGCCGCCGGGCACTCAAAGTCCAACCGTTCAAAGTCGGCCCCGACTATATCGACCCGACGTACCACGCACTCGCGGCCGGACGTCCGTGCCGCAACCTCGACGCATGGATGGTCCCGCCCGATCGGCTGCTAGCCTCGTTTTCTCGCGCGATGCGCGAAGTCGACGTCGCCATCATCGAGGGGGTGATGGGTCTCTACGACGGGTTCGACTACGCCGACAACGCGGGAAGTACGGCCGCCGCGTCGAAGCTTCTCAATGCACCCGTGGTCCTGGTTGTCGATGCGTCCAAGATGGCTCGAAGCGCCGGTGCGATCGCGCTCGGCTTTTCGCGATTCGACCCCGATCTGAACCTCGCGGGGTTCATCGTGAACCGCGTCGGCGGCGACAGCCACGGCCGGGGAGTCGCATCGGCTATGAGCAGCGCCACCGGTTTGCCGGTTTTCGGCTGGCTGCCCCGCGACCCGCGCCTGGCAATCCCAGAGCGGCACATGGGCCTTGTCCCGACGAGCGAGCCGGGCCAGTGGACCGACTATATCGACGCCGCCGGCGAAATCGTCACCAAATACCTCGACCTTGACCGGCTGCTCACGGTCGCGCGCGAAGCGCCGCCGCTTTCGCCGTGCGCTGCCCCGCCGGGGGGCGCGATCCATTCGCCCGAACCACTCGCGGAATTCGACCGGCCCGTGATTGCAGTCGCGCGGGATGAGGCGTTTCATTTCACCTATCCCGAGAATCTCGAACTGCTGGAAGCCGCGGGAGCCGAGGTCGCCTTCTTCAGCCCGTTGCACGACGACCGACTGCCACCGCGGACTGCGGGTCTAATGCTTAGCGGGGGATTCCCGGAGTTGTACGCGCCGGCTCTCTCGGCGAATGCCCTCCTTCGCGCGGCGTTGCGCGACGCACACGACGGCCAAATGCCGATCTACGCCGAATGCGGCGGCCTGATGTACCTGACCGAGGCCATCGTCGACGACCAGGAGCGCGAGCATCCGATGGTCGGGCTGCTGCCGGGTCGCTCCACGATGTCGGGCCGCCTGACGCTGGGCTACCGCCTGGGCCGCGCGGCGCGCGACTCGTGGCTGTTCAGGGCCGGGGAGGCGATCCGGGGTCACGAGTTCCATTACTCGTCCTGGGTCGACCGACCGACCGGCCTCCCTGCAGCACTTCGTCTGACAGGCCGCGACGGCGATACTACGGAGAGGCCCGAAGGTGCGTGCCAGCGAAGCTTGTGGGCGTCGTACGTGCATCTCCACTTCGACGGCCTGCCCGGACTGCCGTCTCGATTCGTCGCTGCGTGCCGGAGCTGGAGATCCTGGCACGCGGCTACGAGAGAGGGACGGGAATGACCGCTCGAACGCTCATGATTCAGGGGGCCAGCTCGTCGGTCGGCAAGAGCTTGCTGACCGCGGCCCTGTGCCGGATTTTCGCCCGCCGCGGAGTGCGTGTGGCTCCGTTCAAGTCACAGAACATGTCAAACAACGCGGCCGTTTGTCGCGACGGGTCCGAGATCGGCCGCTCGCAGGCGCTGCAGGCGGCGGCCGCGGGCATTGAGCCCACCGCCGACATGAACCCCATCTTGCTCAAGCCCGAGGCCGACTCGCGGTCGCAAGTCATCGTCGCCGGCCGCCCGTGGAAGACGCTGGGCGCTCGCGAATTCTTCGGCGTCCGCGACCAGCTCTGGCCCGAGGTCGTGCAGGCGCTCGCACGGCTAAGAACGGAGTTTGAGCTGGTGATCATCGAGGGGGCAGGCAGCCCGGCCGAGCTCAATCTGCGCGCGGCGAGATTGTGAATATGGCCGTCGCGCGCCACGCCCGCGCCGGTCCTCCTGGTCGGCGACATCGACCGCGGCGGCGTCTTCGCCCAGTTGCTTGGCACCCTTTGGCTTCTCGAGCCGCCCGATCGAGTAATGGTCCGCGGCCTGCTGGTCAACAAGTTCCGCGGCGACCGCTCGCTGTTCGACGACGGCGAGCGAATCTTGCAAGAGCGGGCAGGGCTGCCGGTCCTGGGGGTCGTCCCGTTCGTCGGTGGTCTTTCGCTCCCGGAGGAAGACGCCGCCGACCTTGGGGCTTCGGTGGCCGCACCGCCCGGGCAGGGCACGCTCGACCTGGCGGTGATCAAACTCCCACGGATCGCAAACTTCGACGATTTCGACCCATTTCAGGCCGAGCCGGGCGTGGAACTGCGGTACGTGGATTCCCCGGATGCGCTGGGCGAACCCCACGCCGTGATTCTTCCCGGCACCAAGAGCACGGCGGCCGACCTCGCGTGGCTTCGGGCGACAGGACTATGCGACGCCATCGTGCGATTGGCCCATCGCGGCGCAGGCGTCGTCGGGATCTGCGGCGGCTTCCAGATGCTTGGCAGCGCGATCCGGGACCCTGAGGGTGTCGAATCAACAGGTGGTGATGTCGAAGGCCTGGGCCTCTTGCCCGGTAACACGACCTTCGCCCGCGAAAAGTCCACGCACCGCGTCCGTGCGCAAATTCTCGGAGGTGCCGGCTGGCTGAGTGCGCTCGCCGGCCAGACCCTGGCCGGCTACGAGATCCACATGGGCCAAACGCGCGGCGACACGCCCTGGCTCCGCATCGACCGTGAGGATGCATCGGGCGAATCCTCGTTCGACGGACTTGCAGACGAACGCGGGCGTATCTGGGGCTGCTACCTGCACGGCCTCTTCGCCAATGACGTATTCCGCCGCGCCTGGTTGGCATCGCTCGATGGCGGACGGGCACGGCAGCCGCCAGTTTCGACTGCGCACCGCTTCCAGGAATCAATCGATCGGCTCGCACGCATTGTGGAAGAATCGCTCGACATGAAAGAGCTGGACCGGATCATTCGCGAGCCACTCGGCAGCGAACCATCGCCGTGGTCGGGCGACACCCCGCGGCACGGATGAAATTGGATCGCGGGCCTGCGATAACCGGCCCGATGCGACCGGATCCCTGTCGCGGCAAAGGTGTCAGGACCCGTTTGTGCGAAGCACCCCATCGGCCGTCCCGGCGAACGGTTCCTGACACCTTTTCCCCTTCCTACGGCCATCCTACCAAATTCACGGCCCCGCCCGCTCGCCCGGACCGGACAGGGGGCTAACGACCCCGATCCCAAGAACATCCATTCCAGCCCCGGCCGGCCGACCGATGCCATTCTTGACATGTCCCTGACCGACGGCTCTAATAACCTTCCTCGACAGGTGCCCCCAGCCGGACTTCCCGAGCTGGGGGGATAATAGGGAAGACGGTGCAATTCCGTCGCGGGCCCGCCGCTGTAATCGGCCAAGGCCCTGGACACGCATGCCACTGCCATCAGGCGGGAAGGCCGTCCGGGGTCGTCACGAGCCGTGAGCCAGAAGACCTGCCCGTCGAGTTTCTGCTGCGATGCTCCGGCCGCGGGCATCCGAGCGAGTTCCCTCGCAGACAGCCGAGGGCACACGACGGGAAGGCCGACGCATCCTCCCTTGCCCCGCCGGGCAGGAAGGAGGGCGACTCGTGTCGATGCCCAGCCCCTGTGTCGGATTCTGCCGCCTCGACGATTCTTCAGGAATCTGTGTCGGGTGCGCGCGGTCGCGCCAGGAGATCGCATGCTGGAAGGTTGCACCCTCGGCCATCCTGGAGCAAATCTGGTCCGACCTGCCCGGGCGTCGGGCGCGGCTGGGCATCCGCCTGCACCGGCTGGCCTGGACACAGGACGAGATCCGGGCGTTCATAACGGAAACGTTTCGAGCCGGCGACGGGACCTGGGTTCACGGCATTTTCGGGGCGGTCGGGGAATTCTGCATCGGTTTACACGAGACGTGCGAGATCGTCACGCAAGGTGACCGGATCACCGCGCAGACCGATCGCGGGGCCATTCGCTTCGACGTGACGGATCACGTCCGCGCACTCTCCATGACGATGAAGCTCGGCGCTCGAGCCAAGGAGGTCGTTGTCCTGGCCGTTCCCCGAGCACGTGTCAGCCGGGCAGCGAACCAGCGCCTGACGGCCCTTGGGCCCGACCGCGACGCAATCCGCTCGCACGAGCGTGACGAGCGGCTCTACGACCTGGGCCTCGGCACGCTGGCCGCGGGGTTCTGCGTCCGCACTTCGGACCAGGAGCTCTCCCGCGAGCTCGAGGCGTGCAGCGGCCTGGGGTGGGCGGCTCTCCTGGCGCGGCTCGGGGGCGCCATCGTGCGAGTGTCGCCCCCGCGAGTGATCCTGAGCCCCATCGGTCGAGTCGAGGTTTTCACGCCGATCCCGTTGCCGAACGGCCGCTCACCCGATGGCCCGCACACGCACTTCTTGCCGATCCACCTGGCCGTCGGCCGGGAGATGCCCCCCGGACTGGAGCTTCCCGAAGCCCTCGTCCCGTGCGGGATCTTTTATCCGGCGGCCGATCCGGCCGAGACGGACGTGTGTTCGGGCTCGGCCACCGTAGCTACTTCGTGAAAACACAACTTTCATCGGAAGACACCCGGCACATGCAACGGCCACGCGACTTGGAGCAATCCGGGAACTTGCCGGTGCCGGGATCGACGGCGCTGCCTCCTGCGGATCAGGCCATGTCGCCTGCGCATCGCGAGGCAGCGCGGCGCCATCTCGATCGCCTGGCCAAGCCGCCCGGCAGCCTCGGAAGGCTCGAAGACCTGGCGGCTCGGCTCTGCACGATTCAGGGAACGCTCTCACCGCGCACCCGGCCGCGGCGGGTCGTGATTTTCGTCGCTGACCACGGCGTGGTCGACGAGGGAGTATCAGCCTGGCCCCCCTCGGTCACGGCGGTGATGATCCAATCGATCGTTCGCGGAGGGGCCGCCTGCACTGCCCTGGCCGCCTCGTGCGAATCCGAATTGATCCTGGTCGATGTCGGCTCTCGATCGGAGCCGCTTCCACCCAGTCCCGGCTACCATGTGCGGAAAGTCGGGCGGGGGACAGCCAACCTCGCCGTCGGGCCGGCCATGAGCTCATCCGAATTCGAGCAGGCGTTCGCGGTCGGGCTCGAGCAGGCGCGGCGGGCGCATGACGACGGGATGAAACTCGTGGCGGCCGGCGAGATGGGTATCGGCAATACGACCTCGGCGTCGTGCCTGGCCGTACTCCTGGCAGGCGTCTCTCTCGAGCGGGCGGTCGGGCGCGGGGCGGGTGCCGGCGACGCCACCCTGGAACGCAAGCGGCGAGTCGTCGAGCAGGCGGCCGCCCGGGCCGCGCAGGCCTCGCCGAAAACCCGCGCGGATCGATCGCCGAGGTCGGCGGCTTCGAGATCGTGGCGATGGCCGGTTTCTTCGTCGAAGCTCGTCGGCTCGGCCTCACGATCGTGCTCGACGGAATGATCACAACCGCCGCCGCATTGATTGCCGAAACCCTATCCGCCGGCACCGCTCGTGCCATGATCGCAGCCCACCTCTCCGCCGAGCCCGCCCACGCGCTTATGCTCGCGCATCTGGGCCTCGAGCCGCTTTTGACCGACTGGCAACTTCGCCTGGGTGAAGGGACCGGAGCTCTCCTGGCCGTGCCCCTGATCGACGCAGCGGCCGCGATGGTGACGCGGATGGACACGCTCGACTCGCTCGGGATCCTACCCACGGAGCCGGCCGATGACGCAACATGACGACGATCACGACGCACCCAAAGATCGGGCGAAATCCTCGATCCCCTCAATGGTGCTCGATCATTGCCAGGCCCTGATTGCCGCGGTGCAGTTCCTGACCAGATTGCCGATGCCCGCCGTCGCGATCGGGGACGAGGCCTCCACGCGCACCATCCGCGGGCGATCGGCGGCGTACTTCCCCTTGGTCGGCGCCTTGATCGGGGTCTTGACCGGCGCGACGATCCTGCTGGCCGGGCGGGTCTGGCCGATCGGCCTGGCGGTCGTGATCGGCCTGGCGTTTGAGGCCTTGCTGACCGGAGCCTTTCATGAAGACGCCGTGGCCGACTTTTGCGACGCCTTCGGCGGCGGCTGGACGCGTGATGATATCGTACGGATCCTCAAGGACAGCCGCGCCGGTACTTTCGGCGTGCTCGGGCTCGGACTTGCGCTGGCCCTGCGTGGCGGCGCGATCGCCACGCTGGAAACCGACCGGATCATCGCCGCGGTGACGGCATCGGCCACGCTCGGACGCTGGGCGATCCTGCCGGCGATGTGGGCGCTCCCCCCGGCTGCCGATCGCGAAAGCCTGAGCCGCGACATCGGCCGGCAAATTGGCCCGAAGCGCCTCTTACTGGGAACAGTGATGGCCATACCCGGCTGCGCCTGGCTCGCATTCATCAGCCCCGGCCGCCTGGCAATCGGCTGCGCGGCGATTGTTGTGCTCATCGCCGGCCTGGTCCGTTACGTCGGGCGGCGGCTTGGAAGTATGAGCGGCGACTGCTTGGGATTCTTATGCTACGTGTCGCAGGTCGCCGTGCTCCTCGCGGCCGCGGCGCGATGGCCCTGGCCGGCGGAGGGCGCGCGATGAATTCCGATCTCATCCTCGTCCGCCACGCCCGCGTCGCCGATTGCTATCGCGGAATCTGCTACGGGCGCAGCGACGTGCCGCTTGGTCCCGAGGGGATCGAAGACAGCGACGGGCTCGCCGAGCTCATGTCCGGCTGGCCGATCCGGTATCTCATCACCAGCGGGGCAGCGCGGGCGCGGGCACTGGCCGAGCGAATCGCCGCCCGGACGGGCCTCACGATCACGATCGAGCCTGCCCTCCTCGAACGTGACTTCGGCGTATGGGAGATGCGAAGCTGGGATTCGATCTATCAGGAGGTCGGCGACGCCTTGAGCGGCTTGATCCATGAGCCCGAGACCTTTCGGCCGCCAGACGGCGAGACCACGTTCGAGCTGCGCGATCGAGTCATGGCGTGGTATGAGCGGCGCCGCGCGCGGGCCTGACGCTGGTGATCGCGCACGGGGGCCCGATCGCGGCGATTCGGGGCACGCTCGCGGGCAAGGCGCCCGTCGACTGGGTCCCGCTCATCCCAGAGCCCGGCGCGTGGGTCCGGCTTACCGGCATTATCGGCGAGCGCGGTTTCGTACCCGAAGGGAGCCGCATCGAATGAAGCGCCGCGGGCTCTGGATCTTCGGATTGCTGCTCTTGCTGGTCACGATCGGCATTGCCAGCCTGGCGATCGGGCCGGTGCGGCTCTCGGCCACGGCGATCGTCGCGGCGCTTTTTGGTGGACAGACCGGCGAACCCCTGAACGCCACAGCCATCGTCTGGGAGTTGCGGCTGCCCCGGATCACCTTGGCGGCCCTCGTCGGGCTCGCCCTGGGAGCAGCCGGTGCGGCATACCAGGGGCTCTTTCGCAATCCGCTGGCAGATCCGTTCGTGATCGGGGCATCGAGTGGCTCGGCCCTCGGTGCAACACTTGTGATTATCACCGCGGGCAACACGACCGCGCTCGGCTTTGCGGCCGTCCCGCTCGGCGGCTTCGTCGGGGCCATGGGCGCAGCCGCGATCGTTTATTTCTCGACAGCCTGGTGGGGCAAGATGCCCCTGGTCGGCCTGTTGCTGGCGGGCTCGGCGGTGAGCAGTTGTCTGGGCGCCTTGGTCTGGTTGCTGATGGTCCTGCACGACGAAGATCTGGCGCGGATCGTGGCCTGGCTGATGGGCAGCCTCTCCGGTCATGGTTGGGCGGCTGTCATTGGCGGCGGGCCCTATATTGCGTGTGGCATTGCCGGGCTCTGCGCACTCGCGCGTCCGCTCGACGCCCTGTCGCTCGGCGAGCAGCCTGCAAAATCCCTGGGCCTTCCGCTGACACGCTCCAGCGGCACCGTGGTCGCGGCCGCCAGTCTAGCCACGGCCGCCGCCGTCGCCGTATCGGGCGTGATCGGGTTTGTCGGGTTGATTGCGCCCCATCTCGCCCGGGCGTGCGTGGGCGCTCGCCACCGCTATCTCATTCCCGCGAGCGGGCTCACCGGCGCCATCCTCCTGTTGCTCGCCGACGACCTGGCCCGCACCGTCGCCGCCCCGGTCGAGCTGCCCGTCGGGGTCCTGACCGCGATCCTCGGAGGCCCTTTCTTCCTTGTCGTCCTGAGCACGAGGTCGCGATGAGCCATCCCAATCTGTTCCGCGATCGCCTGGAGATCGATGACCTGGCCTGCGGCTACGGCCGTGCTGAGGTGCTCGCCGGGGTGAGCCTGGGCATCGCAGCGGGGACGGTGCTCGCACTCCTGGGCCCGAACGGCTCGGGCAAGACAACCTTGCTCCGAACGCTCGCCCGCCTCTTACGGCCGCGCGCGGGCGTGGTGTACCTGGACGGGGAATCGCTGTGGGCAAGGGGGCGGACGTGGGCACACCGCCGTGTCGCGATCGCCGCGCAAGACGATGCGGGCGACTCGACCCTTTCGGTCGAAGAAGTCGTCAGGCTCGGTCGCGCCGCCCATCGAGGCTGGTGGCGCCCATGACCGACAACGACCGCGCGGTGATCGCCAGCTCCCTGCACCGCACCGATCTCGAGCACCTGCGCAACCGCCCGGTTGCCGAGTTGTCTGCGGGCGAGTGGCAACGCGTCTTGCTCGCGCGAGCCCTCGCCCAGGAGCCCGCAGCTCTGCTGCTCGACGAGCCGACTGCCCACCTCGACTTGAACTATCAAATCGAGATCCTCGAGCTCGTGACGTCGCTGGCACGCGACCAGGGCCTGGCCGTCGTCATGAGCCTGCACGACATCAATCAGGCCGCCATCTGGGCCGATCGCATCGCGCTCCTGGCCCAGGGACGGTTGTTGGCCGCCGGACCACCCTCCGACGTCCTGACTTCGAACCTGCTCGGCGTGGCCTACCGCTGTCCGGTCACGGTCGAACGCCACCCGGTCTCGGGCATGCCGATGGTCCTGCCTCATCGACGGTCTTCCCGCGACGGCGGCATTCGCGACCATGGAACACGCGAGAAATCGTCCGAGGGAAGGGGAGAGGCAGCCCAATGATCGTGAACTCCGTGACCGTGGTGCCGATCATCCTGGCGGTGGGTCTCGACCTGGCGTTCGGCGACCCGCCGAACAGGTACCACCCGGTGGCCTGGATGGGGTCTGCGCTCACGGTGGCCCGGCATCGTCTGCCGAAACGGGGAAAGTTGCTGCCCTTTTTTTGCGGAGCACTATTGATGGGCGCTGGGGTTGCCGTCGCCGTGGCCATCGGCGCTGGGATCGACCAGGGACTCTTGCTCGTGCCCCTGCCGCTTGCACTGGTCGTCGAGGCGATCGTGCTGAAATCACTGTTTTCGATCAAAGGCCTTGCCGTCGCGGCCAGGGCTGTGGCGTCGGCACTGAACCGGGGCGAGCTGGCGCGGCGCGGGCGCTGGCGTCGTGGCACCTGGTCGGGCGAAAGACCAATGACCTGGATGCCCCCCGCATCGCGGCGGCGGCCATCGAGTCGGTCGCCGAAAACGCGAGCGATGGCATCGTGGCGCCATTGCTCTATTACGGCGTGGGCGGGCTCTCTGGAGCGCTCGTCTACCGCCTGATCAATACGGCCGATTCGGTACTCGGCTATCGCGACGCCGACCGCGAGTGGCTCGGCAAAGTGCCCGCACGGCTCGACGACCTTGCCAACCTGATTCCCGCGCGCCTGACGGCCCTCTTGATCATTCTCGCGGCGCCCTTCGCCGGCGGTCTTCGGTCGCAGGCGCTGCGCACCTGGTGGCGCGATGCGCGCCAAACCGCCAGTCCCAACGCCGGGCACCCCATGAGCGCGGCCGCCGGTGCGCTGGGCGTCGAGCTCGAGAAAATCGGGAACTACCGCTTGGGCGCGGGGCTACGGCTCCCCGGGGTCGCCGACATCAGACGGGCCATCCGCTTGTTGTTCGGAACCTTCGCCCTGGCGCTCGTTCCCATCGCTATACTCCGGCTTTTCCTCGCAAACCCGCGATGAGCCACGCACTCGTTCGCACGCCGAAAGGGTAGAACTCCATGGGAGATTTGATTCTCGTCACCGGCGGCGTCCGCTGCGGCAAGAGCCGGTTTGCCGAACGACTTGCGGGCGAGCTGGGCGGCGATCGGGTCGTCTATATCGCGACGGCCGAGCCGCTCGACGATGAGATGCGGCAGCGAATCGCCGCCCACCGCGCCGATCGGCCCGCCTCGTGGCGTACTGTGGAGGCCCCCCTGGACGTCGCTGCGGCGATCGAAGACGCTGCCGTGAGGCCGATGCCGCCCCGGGTTATCCTCGTGGATTGCCTGACGATGCTGGTCAGCAATCTCTTGCTCGGTCGCGACGGCGGCGAGGATAGGACGCGCCTCGGCACGCGTCGATCAGCAAGCGAAGGCGATCAGCGCGGTCTGCGCCGCATCGCCCCGCGTGTGATCGTCGTCACCAATGAGGTCGGCTGGGGCGTGGTACCGCCCACGTCGTTGGGCCGGCGTTATCGCGACCTGCTCGGCACGGCTAACCAGGTTTTGGCGGCGACCTCGGCACATGTCTATTTGCTCGTGGCGGGGATCGCCGTCGACTGCAAGGCCCTCGCGGCCGCCACAGCCGTCGTGCCACGACCCGAACCCTCACTTGATCGCGAGGTCAGCCAATGAATACCTGCACCCGTAAACGTGTGCTTTCATTCCTGCTCATTTCGGCTGCCGCCTTCTTTCCGGCGTGCAGGCGCGAGCGTCCTGAAGCAGCGCCACCAACGCAAGGGACCGCTCCAGTCGAACAGAAGTTGGGTACTCTTGAGACCTGGCCAGTCGAGGTTGTCGACAGTCTGGGTCGCAAGGTGACCGTCGCACGGCTTCCCGAGCGCATCGTGTCGCTTGCGCCGTCCAACACGGAAATTCTTTTCGCCGTCGGTGCCGGCCGCCAGGTGATCGGCGGAACGTCGTTTGACAATTACCCGCCCGACGCGAAGTCGATCGCCTCGATTGGAGGAATGACGCCCAAGAGCATCAATCTGGAGGCGGTCATGGCGCTGCGCCCCGACCTCGTTCTGGCCACCAGCGGCGTGCAGGAGCCGATCATCGGGTCGCTCGAACGCCTGAAACTCACCGTCGTGGCGCTCGACGCCACGGACTTCGCGGGCGTGGCACGGAACATCCGATTGGTTGGCCGCCTCACCGGAAACACCGCGCAGTGCCGACCGGCTCGCCACCGAATTCCTCGACCGAGTTGCCGCAGTCGGCCGTCGCGTTGCCTCGCGGCAATCGCCCGCCCCAAGGTTCTCTACCTGCTCTGGGAGGATCCCGTGATGACCGCTGGTCCGGGAACGTTCATCGGCCAGATGATCGAAGCCGCCGGGGGAAGCAACATCTTTGGAGACGTAACCACTCGTTATCCCCGGCCCAGCGAGGAAGAGATCCTGGCCCGGGCCCCCGAGGTCATTCTGGGCACGTACGGTGACATGAACTCAGGCAGCGCGGACGACGAGGCCCGCCGCAAACGCATCCGGTCGCGAACAGGATGGGCGCAGATCCCGGCCGTTCGTGATAATCGCATCGCATTCGTTGACGAGGACTTGATCACCCGGCCCGGGCCAAGACTCGTCGAGGGGCTCGAAGCCGTTGCCGAAGTTCTCGATGGCGACGTGACGAAGTCGCCCGAAGGGTCCGCGTCAGGAAAAAGTTTAACGCCGCGATAGTCGCCCATGAAGCGTCATTCCATTTTCAATACTCGATCCCTTTCTGCGGCATGACCCCGGAGCGATAGGGATGCTTGACCAGCTTCATCTCGGTCACGAGGTCGGCCAGCTCGATCAGCTCGGGCCGGGCGTTGCGGCCCGTGATGACGACGTGGAGCATCTCGCGCTTGCGCTCGAGCTCGTCGAGCACTTCATCCAGAGCCAGATACTCGTAGCGGATCACGATGTTCAGCTCGTCAAGCACGACGAGGTCGAAAGCCGGGTCGCGAAGCATCGCGACGGCCTCGGCCCACCCCAGCTCGGCCGTCTCGATGTCACGCCGGCGGTCCTGCGTATCCCACGTGAAGCCCTCGCCCAGCGTCTTCATCGTCACCTGCGGGCCCAATTGGCCGAAGAACGCCGCCTCGCCGGTGGCAATCGCTCCCTTGATGAACTGGACAATGCCGACCTGCATCCCGTGGCCCAGCGCGCGGGCGACCAGGCCGAACGAGGCCGACGACTTCCCCTTGCCGGCGCCCGTGTTCACAATGATCAGACCCTTTTCGCGGGTCGCACTGGCCAGCCGGGAGTCGTGGGCTTCCTTGAGCCGAGTCATGCGCTGCTTGTGCTGCTCGTCCCGATCATCGGTTTCCTGATCCATGCGCGAAGTCCTGTTTGAAAGCCGCTGGGCACGATCATCGGATCTGCGCCGCCGGACGCTCGGACCGGTTCTCGAGCGCGGTCTCGGTCTCCAGCAGCGTCTCCTTGAGGGCGTTCAACGTCTTCGGGTCCGGGCTCGACCCAGAGCCCGCGCTCGGCGGCCTCGATCAGCCGCTCGCCAATCGCCTGCAGCGCCCACGGGTTGCTCCGCTCGAGGAAAGCCCGCATCGTCGGGTCCAGGGCGTAGCTCTCGGCCAGGCGCTCGTACATCCAGTCGTCGACCACGCCGGTCGTGGCGTCGTAGCCGAACAGGTAATCGACCGTGGCATTCGAGCTCCAGCCCGCCCTTGTAGCCGTGCCGGCGAATCGCGGCCAGCCACTTCGGGTTGACCACGCGCGTGCGAAACACCCGCAGCGCCTCTTCCTTCAAATCGCGGACCCGGGGCCGGCTCGGATCGTGCGAGTCGCCGAATTCCTGCCGCGGTGCCCGGCCCGAAAGGGCGCGGATCGTGGCGATCATGCCGCCGTGAAACTGGAAGTAGTCGTCGCTGTCGAAGATGTCGTGCTCGCGATTGTCCTGGTTGTGCAGCGCAACCTGCACGCCCGAGAGCAGGTGACGAAACGCCTCGCGCGCGTCGGCCCCTTGCTCGTCTGCCGTGTAGGCGTAGCCGCCCCAGTTGACGTAGGCCTCGGCGAAGTCGCTTGCCCCCTCCCAGTTCTGCTCATCGATCAGGGGTAAGATGCCCGCGCCGTAGCTGCCGGGCTTGGCCCCGAAGACGCGATAACGCGCGTTCCGCTCGGCCTCGGCCTCGCAAACGGCTTCCTCGAGCCCGGCAGCCAGATCGGCCAGGTAATGCTTGCGGATGAAGTTCTGTTCGGGACCTTCGTCGAGCTTCGCGACAGTCTCGACGGCCTCGTCCAGCAGGCCGATCAGGTGCGGGAAGGCGTCGCGGAAGAAGCCGCTGATCCGGATCACCACGTCGATCCGCGGCCGTCCCAGTTCCTCGAGCGGGATGACCTCGAACCCCAGGACCCGGCGATTCTCGCGATGCCAGGTCGGGCGCACTCCCAGCAGCGCCAGGATCTCGGCGACGTCGTCGCCCTGGGTGCGGATCGCACTGGTGCCCCAGACGCTGATCCCGACGGTCTCGGGCAGCGCTTCCCGTCGCCTCGCGATGCCGCTCGATCACCTCGCGGGCCAGGGCCTGCCCGACCTGCCACGCCGAATGCGACGGCAGGCACCGCGGATCGACGGCGTAGAAGTTCCGTCCCGGTCGGCAGGACGTGGGCCATGCCGCGCGTCGGCGCTCCGCTGGGCCCGGGCGGCACGTAGCGGCCCTCCAGAGCGGCCAGCAGGTTGGCCGTTTCGTCGTCGTGTACGCGCCAGCTTCGGCACGAGCTCGCGGCAGACAAAGCCCGCGACGGCAACCAGGCTGCTCGTCGTCGCCCGGCTGCGGCGCCAAACGTCGCCGCGATTGCCGCGCCGATCGACCCTGCGGTCGAATCCCCCGTTCTGAAGCGCACGCAAAAACTGCCCGGCCAGGTCGTCGATGGCCTCGACGGCGTCACCGTTCGTGACGAGCGGCCGGCCGGCCTCGTCACCAAGCCGCCCGGCGCCTTCGCGCGCGGCGCCTGCCAGTGCGTCCAGTCGCTTGCCCAGGCCGTCGAGCAGATCGTCGAGCGCGAGACCATAAAACGTGGCGACCGCGGCCCGGATGCTGGGCGCGTCCAGGTTCGGCAGCCTGGTCAAGGCAAACAGCAGCTCGACCAGCTGCTCCCCCTCGGCGCCTGCCCGAAGATGTGCAGGCCGTCGCGGATCTGGGCTCCCGCCAGCTCGCACAGGTAGGCGTCCAGGTCTTCCAGCAGGTGGGCGACCTCCCGGCCCTGCATGCTCGCGAGCGACACCGGCGTGCCCTCGGCGGTCAGACCCTCGTCCCATTCGTGGGTGTGGTCGCCGTGGTCCTGCGTCATCAGCCGCTTCAGGTCGGCGTCCAGACGGCGCACGCTTGATCAGGTCCCAGATCTGGCGCTGAAGGAGCGGCAGCTTCGACGGGTCGAGCAATTCGACCTGGTAATACTCGTCCACAAGCTGGGCAGTTGCTCGAGCTCGCCATACACGCCCGCCGTCGTCAGCGGCGGAACCAGGTGATCGACGAGAACCGCATGAGCCCGGCGCTTGGCCTGGGCTCCTTCGCCCGGGTCGTTGAGGATGAACGGATAAAACAACGGCAGGTCGCCCAGAAACGCGTCGGGAGAGCACTCCGCCGACAGGCCCACGCCCTTGCCGGGCAGCCATTCCAGCGTGCCGTGTTTGCCGAAATGGACGATCGCGTCGGCACCCCAGTCGTCGCGGAGCCAGCGATACAGGGCATAATAATTGTGCGGCGGCGGCAGGTCGGGCTGGTGATAAATCGGCGTCGGGGTCCATGCCATAGCCGCGCGGCGGCTGCAAGGCCAGGAACACGTTTCCCAGCTCCAGACCCGCCAGCGCGATCGCCCCGTCGTGAACGTAGGCCTCGCCCGGCGGCGGACCCCATTTCTCGGTCATGCCGCGCTTGAGCGTCTCGGGCAGCTCGTCGAACCACGCGGCGTACCGGTCCGCCGGCACCCTCGCGGCGGCAGTGGCCAGTTGCTCGCTCGTCAAGATCGTCTCGTCATACGAACAGCGATCGATCAGCGCATGAATCAGCGTGTCGCCGTCGGTCGGGACATCCTCGATCCTGTAGCCCGCCCCGCGCATCGCCTCGAAGAACCGGATCAACGAGGCCGGGGCGTCGAGACCGACGGCATTGCCGATGCGCGCGGCCTTGCCGGGGGCATTGGTCAGAATGATCGCGACCCGTTTCTGGGCGTTCGGTTTCCGCCCCAGGGCCGCCGTCTTCGCGGCCAGGCCGGCAACGCGCGCCACGCGGTCGGGCTCGGGAACATACCGGGGCGCCTCGCCATTCTTGCCGCTCGAGGTCGAAGCCGCCGTTTCCTTGAACGAGATCGGCACCGTGATGATCCGCCCGTCGAGCTCGGGGACGGCCACGTTCATGGCCGTGTCGAGCGGGCCAAGGCCGCGCGGGCTCGCGTGCCACTGAGCCCGCGGCGATCCGCTCGCGATCGCCTGCAAGACCGGCACGTCCAGAGCTTCATGGGCCTGCGAGAAGCCGCCATGGGTCCAGTCGCGCACATCGGCCATCGCGAACGACATGGTCGTCACCAGCACGTCAATCAGCCGCTCGTCACCCCGGTAGAACAAGTCAAACGCCCCCGGCCACGCCGCCGCCGACCGCCGCGATTCTCGGCCGAATTCTCCCGGAGCGAGTCGGTGAAAACCGGCAGGGCATTGGCGCCGGCCAAGTCCAGCGCGTCGACGAGCGCATCCACAAACTCCAGATTCCCGCTCAGCCAGTGCGCCCGGTAAAACAAGATGCCGACCGTCGGCCGTGACGGATCGCGGCGGGCCAGCCACTCGGTGACGCGGGCTTCCGCCGGCAGGTCCGGATGGTAGATGCCATGCCGCGGCAGGCCGACCGGCGGCGCAGAGCCGAAGGCGGTCATCAAGAGCTCGTCCGCGAGAAACCGCGCCAGGTTCTCGACGTTCACCGAGCCCCCGGCTTGAAGATAGGCCGCCGCCCGATCGACGACCGCGACCGGCACGGTCGAGCCCGCGGCAAACTCGGGGAAGAGCGGCCCCACCGCGTTCAAGAGCAAAAGCCGTAGATCAGTCTGCCGTGCGTACTGCGCCAGCCGTCGCCAACCCGGCAAGTCATCCGGCCCGCCGTGAATGCGCGCAACCACGACCCGGGCAACGCGCCCGCCATCATCGACGAGCGCAGCCAGGTGTTCCTCGGCCTTCACGCGATTCAAGCTGGCCATTCGAATTTGGGGGAAGCCATCGGGCAGGTCTTCAAGCACCCGGCGCATCGTCAGCAGGTCGGTGTCCGCGTGCGAAAGCAGCAAGATTTCGTCGACGAGCTGTGACGTCGGCTCGATGAACGTCCCCTCGGCTGTGCCGGAGGGCGCGGCACCTGCGAGCATCGCCTCCACAGGCCACGAGTAATAGTCGAAAGCGAGGTCGGCCAGCTCGGCTAAGGGCGGCAAGTACCGGTCGGCCGCGAGCATGCGGTCGATGTAGTCATAGATCGACACGATCTGCGACTCGTGATTGATCGACTGAAACCAGACCCGCCTGCCGTCGAACAGCACGAGCACCACGTTCAGGAGCGGACACGGCCCAAGGCAGCCGCTCATCGTGAGCTGCACGTGATCGCGAATCTGCCGCCGCTTATATTCCTGCTTGTAAAAATCGATGGGCACCGAAGGCTTGCCCCGATCGTCGCGCCCACAACAGCAACCCCGGGCGCAGACAAGCAAATGACCTCGCTTGGGCGCGATGTGAACCGTCTTCCCGTCGTTCCTCAAGACCCGGCGCCGGTTTTGCGATTCCGTCACGATTGCCAACCTCCGAACCGAAGACCGGCCCGGCGCACAACCGGACGTGATTGGGATATGCCAGTGCGAGAATCTGGCGGAGCCTGCGCCCAGGTATCTTAGCCGACGCCAAAGACGCGGACAACGGACCTCCGGCCCTGCTCGTACGCACGTATGCCGAGGCGTGGGCTCTGCTGCACGCGATGGCGTGCCCGCGAAAGAGAGGATTGCTCGCCCCCCTTGACGCGTTCACGCAGGACCGATTCTACTTTAGCTTTCGAAAGGTGCCCCCGTTCCAGAAGTGGCGAGGGGCGCAGACACCGCCCGCGTTGTCGGTGCGACCACACTTCCGCCCGGACCGGCAAGAATGCGAGATTTAGATGAGCGTGATCGAGAGCCTTCAGAGTCATGTAGCAGAACATCTGGACTTGCTCACTCCGGTCGAGCGGATCTGGCAGCCGACGGATTACTTGCCCGACCTCACAGCCGGAGATTGGTCCGAGCAGCTCGGGCGGTTTCGCGAAACGGCGCGTTGCTTGCCTGACGAGCTACTCGTCGTCCTCGTGGGAAACATGGTCACCGAAGAGGCATTGCCGAATTACGCGATCTCGCTCGAACACATCGTCAAGGACCCCACCGGTACGACCGATACACCCTGGGCGCAGTGGCTCCGCGGCTGGACCGCCGAGGAGAACCGGCACGGCGACCTGCTCAATGCCTACTTGCGGCTCTCAGGTCGAGTGGACATGAGGGCGGTCGAGTGTACGATCCATCACCTGATCCGCAACGGCTTCTCGCCGGGCAATGAAGGCGACGACTATGCCGGGCTAATCTATGCCGCTTTTCAGGAGCGGGCCACTCGGATCAGCCATGGAAACCTTGCCAGGCTCGCCTTGGAGCAGGGCGAAGAGAACCTCGCGAGGATCTGCTACAAGATCGCGGCCGACGAGACCCGCCACGAGGTCTTTTACACCAAGGTTGTCGCCGAACTGTTCGAGCGCGACTCGGAGGCGACGCTCTTCGCCTACCGCTCCATGCTCCGGCGGTTGATCGCGATGCCGGGCGATCGGATGACGGACGGGAGTGACCTGAATCTCTTCGAACATTACGCCGCAGTGGCCCAGCGTACCGGCGTCTACACCACGTGCGACTACGCTTCCATCATCCGCCACCTGAACTCGGCCTGGGGCTCGAGTGCCGGTCGTTTACGGGCAAGGCGGCCAGGGCGCAGGACTATCTCTGCCGCCAGCCGGAGCGTTACGAGAACCTCGCGCCCGAGATCGAGAGCCGCCTCGCCCAAGGAGGCGCCGTTGCATTTTCCTGGGTGCACGGCCAGGCCTTGTGATTTGACTCGCCGCTGATGAGAGAGGCCCGAAATGACGTCGCTCCTACAGGCCGGTCTCTCTCCGGGATGTGTGACGGGGGTGGGCAGCCTTCCCTTTATCGACGCCCAAGAGGCGGTCGCGTTCGTGGCGGAATTCAGCCCGGAGCTGCCGTTCTGGCCGCAATTGCCCTTGAGCGCGGCCGGCGAAGGCGTGATCGCACAGGGCTTGGGATCGCTGATCGAGTTCCTCGAACCCGCCGGGCGGCCGTTCTGCTGGGCCGTGCGGAGTGGAGTTGCGGCCGCGTTCGCGGCCGCACTTGAGGGGGGTGACGCCGGGCTCAACCCCGAGACCGCCGCGGGGTTTTTCGCCCTGGAACGGGCGATCCAAGCGGGCCGGTTCCCCCAAGCGAAGGCCGTGAAGGCCCAGCTCGAAGGTCCGGCCACCCTCGCACATTGCCTCTTCCTGGACGGTGTCCCGATCGCCCGCGTTGCCGGATGGCTGGACCGATTGGCCCGGTTCCTCGAGCATCAGGCAGCCTGGCAGGTACGGCGCCTGGCTGAGCACGGGCTGCCCGTCGTGTTTGTGGTCGACGAGCCGGCCGTTTCTTGTTTCGACGAGAAGGGTCGGGTAGCCGCCACGGCCGCGGGGGCGTTACGCCGCGTTCTCGGTGCAGCCCGACGCGAGGGTGCAGTCGCGGGCATCCACTGTTGTGCTCCGCTTCCGTCAGCCGCGTTCCGCGAGCTTGGCCTCGATCTCCTATCGTTCGACGCCAACCTCCCGACCGACGGCGGGTTCTTGGACCTCGCTCGCTCCATCCTGGACCGGGGCGGATACCTGGCTTTCGGCCTCGCCCCGACCGGCTCGTTGTCCGCGACCGTTGAGTCGATGGAAGCACGCTGGCTCGCCCTCGCGTCGTCGCTTGGCGATCTCACGACCGTTGCCGCGCGATCACTGGTCACCGCCACCTGCGGCCTGGGGCTCTCGACGCTGGCCGAAACTGCCACTTCGTTTACCCTGGCCCAAAGAATGGGTGCCGCGATCGGGACACGCGTCGCGGCACCATCGTCAGGCGAGCTGCCGCGGTGATGGGAACCGATCGCCCTTGAGCCGCTACGCGGATCTGGGATTTCTAGTTCCTGGAAACCATTGACCCGTATGAACAGAAAGGGTTCTACTCTATCTCTCGACAGGTGCCCCTGGGCCGAATGCGCGCGGGGAGGGGTCGAACAACCCTCTCGCCCGTCCCGGTGGAAAGGTCTGTGCCCGTGTCCACACCCTATCGCTTCGTTCGAGCGGGGTTCACCCTGATCGAACTCCTGGTCGTCATCGCGATCATCGCCGTCTTGATCGCGCTTTTGCTGCCCGCCGTGCAGGCGGCCCGGGCGGCGGCCCAGCGCATCTCATGCGTCAACCACCTCAAGCAGCTCGGGCTGGCACTGGTCAACTTTGAAAGCGCCTACAGTTACTTTCCGGCCTCCGGAGTTGGTCCATTCAATGACGGCACTGCATTTAACCACGGTTGGATGACATTCATTCTTCCCTTCACCGAGCAGAGCAATGCCTTTAATCAGTACAACATGACCGCCAACTGGTATGACGGCGCCAACCAGACAGTGGTGAGTACGGCGATCAACGTGTATCAATGTCCGTCCGCGATCGGCGATCACCGTTCCAGCGGCGTGATCGACGATTTGTTTTATCTGGGCGGCAACCCGATCTCGGCCTCGACATCCGATTACGCAAACACCGCGTTCGTCGACAATAGCCTTTATGCCGCCAACGGTCTGCCTCCCCCCGGAGTTTCCTACCCGCAAGGCATGATCACTCAACCCAACCAATATCCCCCACCGGCGGGAGGCACTCCCGGCTATCGCCTCGCCGTGATCACCGACGGTCTGTCGAACACGATCGCGGTCACCGAATGCGCCAACCGGCCGACGCTCTTTGTGAAGAGAGGAGCCAGTTCCGTCCCGGTGGCCGGGGGCTATCCCGGCACCACCGACAGTACGGGACTCATCATCTTCGGCGGCCCGTGGGCTTCCGACCTCAAAAACCTTGGCCCTACAGGAAGCACAGCGGACGGTCTCGGCAAACCGGGCTCGTGCATGATCAGTTGTACGAACGACTGGGAGATCTACAGCATGCATCCGGGAGGGTCGAACACCGGCTTTGGAGACGGTTCCGTCAAGTTTCTGAAGACGACAATCAGCCCCGGCGTCTTCGCGGCTCTCATCACGCGCGCCGGCGGGGAGATCGTCAGCTCCGATTCGTATTGAGCGGGGACACTGCATCAACGATCAACGACCGACGTTCGCCGCCGCACGAGCCTGAACGCTCCAAGACCCACGCGCCCTACACCCCACAACATCGCCGCCCCATACGCCCCCAGCATCACCACCCGCTCCCATCTTTCCCACCCATAATGCTCCATATTCACCGCCATCGTTCGGCGGTCGAGCCAAACCCCAAATCCCCGCAATCACCAGCGTGGCCACCACCGTCAGCCCCAATAACCCCACCACGCGCTTCCATCGCCGGCGCATCACCATCCCACCCAGGACCACCACAAAATAAACCACAGGAATCCCCGCTAGCGTCCCCGTCAAGAACACCCGCGTTTCGGTGGAGAGCAGCCGGTTTTCCTCCGTGCGTAGCCAGGGCAGAACCGTTTGATACGCCACGAGCGGCACCGCGGCCGCCACCGGCAAGACCAGAAGCGCCCACATATTGAACGACCGCCGCCGCCGGGTCGCCAGCCGCAGAATCCCGAGCGGCAAGAACACATTCACCAGAGCAAGGCATCCACTCATAAGAAACCCATTCGGGCCAAGCGATCCCACCATCCTGGTCACCCACGGCAAGGGCCTGGCCCAGCGTCCGTCGTTTCGGTATAACCCCGGCAACACTTTTGTGCCCCGCGGCGGAACGAGCGACCCATCCGGAGTCGTCGCCATCGCCAAGCGGCATACCGTCGCCCCTGACCCGCTGGCAATGAGCAACGGAGCTCGCCCCGAATGACCCGGGTCGAGCATCCTGGGCATGAGCTGCGCCACAGAGTCATCCACAGGCCCTTGCCCCATCCTCGCGGCTGGCCCTTCGCAGCTTCGAGAAAAATACCGGGAGGCAAAATCACCATGCCCGGCCGTCCTCGCGCCGGCGGAATGACCTGATCGAGCTTGCGAAAACGCGCCGGCCAGAACCAGAGCTCCTTGAGATCACGGTCCCAGCCGTGAATCTTCTCGCCTTGATAGAGCAGCAGCTCGTCGCGGCCGTCACCATCGAGATCAGCCGCCGTGAGTGTCGCCGTCTTTTGGCTCAACACATCCGGACCAAGATTCCGCAAGCGACTCAACATCTTGCTAAGGCGTTCATCAATACGGGCATCGCCTGATCGGGGAATCGCCCCACCCCCCAGGCTGCGACGAGCCCGTTGCTTACCGCTTGCGTCCAGAATGATGATCTCGCGCCCATCGTCCAGGCCGCCGAGGCTCACGCAAACGCTTCGCGTTGCATTACCGTCGAAATTCGCCAGGGCCACTTCATTCGCCTGCACAGCGGTAAAAGAACGCTCCTTGAGCGCCCACGTCCAGCGAACCTTTCCATCACGCCCGTCGAGCACGCGAACTCCCAGCTCAGCATCCGGCCGATCGGAAGTGTGGCCGACCACAACGACCTCGTGCCGTCCGTCCCCATCGAGGTCTCCGACACGAACCCTTCCCAACTGGGAAGATCCCGATGCCAGCTTCACGGACCACAGTTGCTTACCGTCGCGCAACGAGATCGCGACCGCTGAGTGTTCAAAGTTGTCTGGCATCACCAAGAGCGCGTCCGTCGCGCCGTCGCCGTCAAGATCCCCGAAGAAATGCGGCCATTCACCAAAGCCAAACTGCTGGGCAGGCACGTCGACGTCCCACAAGACCCGCCCGTCGCGTCCTGAAACTCGCGTCAGACTACAACGACTGAAGAGCCGCAGCATGGCCAACGATCACGTCGGGACGGCCGTTCGGCTCGACCACACAAGCGTCTACCCAATCAGCGCCCACGTTCACTAATGCAACTGAGCGCTTGGGCAGTCGACCGCCGGTCCATATCCTCGCCCCCGTCCGTCCCGACAACAGCTCGACTTCAAGTGTACTACCCCGGCCCGTCGCGAGTTGGCTGGCTGTCACGCCCTTGTTCACGATCACGTCGGCTGTGCCGTCTCCGTCCAGATCGCCACCAGGAAGCGGCAGCGCGTTCAGCTCGTAGCGCACGCCACTGTCCGGGTTGAACCAGCTTCCCCGCGGGTCGATCGCCGTCTTCCAGATCACGTGCCCGTCTCGTCCCGACCGCGCGACCGCGATGTGGCTGCCGCTGTGCACCTGCGTCGCGCGTCCCGGGGCCTGAAGATCACCGAAAAGCACATCGGCCACGCCGTCGCCATCGAGGTCGACCCCTCCGGTCCGGGCCGGATCGTCGGGCGTTTCGTTGAAACCGAAAGCGCGAAGCACATTCGTCTTTCCCAAAAATGCGGCTCCTTTCGCCATGCGGCCAACCGGCCCGATCAAATCGCCCCAGCGCGCGCCAGGCCTCTGCTCCCTCGCCGCGAAACGCCCGCAGCTCGCCGTCGACTTCGCCCCAGAGATCGCTCAGCCCGTCGCCATCCAGGTCGGCAAATCCCAGCCTCTCCAGACCGATCACCCGATGCCGCTCTCGCCCGGTTGAAGCTTCCAGCAGATGCACGATCGGTTGAGCAAGGGACTCTTCTTCTAAATTGATCGGCGCCGGATCGGAGCTCTCACCTCCCAGCGGCAGCGCCAGGAGCGGCCAGCCGTCGGGCCCGTGGCCCCACCACACCGGCCTCGCAATTCCAGTCGATTCGTCTTGCGTGAGCACATTCCACGACCAGAGCCGGCGGCCGTCTTTTCCCGAAATCGCATCGACATAAATCGCCGCCCGTTTCCCTGCCTCCACTGCCGAGACCGTGACGATTTCAGCAACACCGTCTTGATCGAGATCCGGCGCGGCGATCACCTCCGCGATCCGTTCGTTCACATCCGCCTTCGCCGGGCTCATCGCAACACGCCAGCGTGTGGCGCCCGTCGCTCCCTCGATCAACCGCACGCCTCGATAGCCCTTGAGCCGCGGCATTGGCCCGGCATCCCGCGCCAGAATCTCCGGGCGGCCATCGCCGTCGACATCGACCAGCGCGGGTAGACCGCGAGAGGAATCGTCTTTCAACATTTGATCAAACGCGGCATCGAGGCTCAGGGCCCACAATTCGCGGCCGTTCTTGACGGAAAACGCCCGCAGAATCCGTTCCTTTCCTCCCGGCTCTTGCCCGCAGGCCAGGATCTCCGGTTCACCGTCGCCGTCGAGATCGGCGTGCTGCACCGGCACGACCGGCTTGAGCCCCAGATCAACGGGCCCGGCTCGCCGTTTTCCGGTCTTCGGATCCAGCCCGATCCATTCCGAGCCGTCGACATAGGCGACAAGCTTCGATTCCCGGCCTTGCACCAGCACCGCCGGTCGATCGTAGTCCGTGCCCAATGCAGTTCTTGCCGACTCATCGATCGGGTAAGACCAGAGCCACGCGCCGGACCGGCCGGAGATGGCCACCACGATCCGTCGTTGCGGCCCGAGCGACTCGGAGAAAATCAATGTGGCGATCAAGTCCGGCGTGCCATCGCGATTGACGTCGGCTATCGCCGGTTCACCCGCAACGGCGCCTTGGTTCAGCGATGGAAAGCGTCGTCGCGATTCGGTCGGCGGCGATCCCGGTTGCCCGTCCGCGGTGGCGAAGTACTTCCAGAGCATCGCGCCGTTCTTGCCGGAAAACGCCGCGAACGCAGCGTCCCGCTGCAAGTTCAAGAGCAAGTCACCCGTGCCGTCACCATCGAGATCCGGTGTGGGCGCGGCGAATCGGGTTCGAGGGACCTTCGCTTGCTCGGCCCGCCAGAGCAGCCGCTCCCGTGCCGACTCGCTCGCCGCCAGGATGTGCGGCGATTCGACCTCCCAGATCACCTTCCCGGTCGCTCCATCCCGGCGAATCAACGTTTTCTCCGTGCACCCAATCAGGTCGGCCTTTCCCGGATTGAGCTCGAGCGCGGCCGTCGCCGTGAGAAAGGGAACCCGCATCGGGAATGGCCTTTTCTGATCGGTCTCCGCGGGCGCCGGCTCTCCTCCCAGCAGCCGTCCTTCATCGATTGAGACTGTGTGTGCCAGCGTTTCTCCTCGATTCACAGAAAACCGGAATGTGCGTCCGAGTCTTCCTTTTCCATCCACCCGAAGCTTGTACTCCCCCGCCGGCAGCTCGATGACGGCGCGGTCGACCAGGCCAACCGGCTCGCCCAGAGGCTGCTCGCTCGCCTCATCGAGCACCTGCACGACGACCGATTCTCCCAGAGCAGTCAGCTCCACCCGCCCGCTGCGCCATGCCGCGTACCACCGCCACCCCACGAGTAAAGGGGGGGGGGGGGGGGGGGGGGGGGGGTGGGGGGGGGGGGTGGTGGGAGGGTGAGTGGTGGTTGAGGGGTTGGGGGGAGGAGGTGTGGAGGTTTGGTGTGGTGGCGATAGTGGAAGGGTGCACATGGGTGGTGTGGCGGGGAGGGTGTGGCTGGGGGATGATGAGCATTACGTGGAAGTGGACGCTGGATTAGAAGGACGAAGGTGATGACTTGCACTTGTGGGTGTTTGATGCGTTCAGGCATGGCGTGGATCTCGGGCCTGTGTGCAGAGTAGTTTAACGGGGGACGGGATTGTTCGTTTTTTCGGAGGCAGAATAGATCCCAAAGCCAAAATCCCACCTACCCCCCACGCGCGCGCGCACCAGCCTGTACGCTCGCAGAGCCACGCACCCCACCCCCCACACACCGCCGCCCCTACGCCCCCACGATCACCACCGACCCCACCCCCCACCCATAACGCTCGATCCCGCCATCGCCTTCCGATCCACCCAGATCCAGGCCCGCCACCGCGAGCGTCGCCACCTACGAGCCAGCCATCGCCACCACCCCCCGCCGCACCACCGCAAAAAACACCCACCACACCAAGCACGACCGCACGCAAGAGCAGAACAGGTGCAGCAGCTCGGCAGCAGACACAGTAAATAATAGCAGCACCACAGCCGCCACCGGCACCACCATGAGCGCCCACATCCGGAAGGCCCGCCTGCGCCCCACCACCAGCCGCAAGACCAGAAGCGGCAACACCACATTCACGAGCGCCAGTCCCCCCGCGGCAACAAACGCCCTCGGCCCAAACAATCCCTTCATCCAGCCGCGCCACGGAAGCGCCCTGGTCCAGCGCGGGTCTTCTATGCGACGAGCCCGCGGCACCGACGCTCGCCCCCAAGGCGCCGCAATTCCCCCCTCGGCATCAACCGGCATCGCTTCGCGGCACACCGTCGCGCCCATGCCATTTCCAATGAGCAGAGGACGGCGAGCGGAATCACCTCGATCGAGCAACCGCGGCGCAAACGTCGCTTCCCAGGGATCGAGCGCCGGCGCAGGCACGAGCGCCCCCAGCCCCGCCCAGATCGGCCGTCCCGTCGTGACATCAATTCCCATCGGCGGCATCATGATCACTTCGCCCGGGCGCTCGCGAGACGCCGCTACGACCCGGTCAATCAACCTGGCTCGCATCATGTCCCGCCGGAAATCGTCCATGTCGAAACTCGCTCGCTTCACCGTTTTTGACCGAGGTGGCCACGTCCAGAGATCCTTCAGCTCGCGGTCGAGCGCAGAGCCTGCCTTCGGGCAGATCGCCTTCCAGCACGAGCAGCTCATCTCGCCCGTCGCCGTTGCAGTCAATCACCTCCAGCCCGCTATGCATGGACGTCCCGATGTCGCGACGCGCCCGTTCCTTGCCGCTGCCATCCAGCACCACGACCCGGCGAAAGAGCCCGAACATCCGCCGCGCCGGGAAGTTAACGCAGACCTGTCGCGTCTCCTTTCCATCGAGATTCGCCAGCACGACGAATTCTTCTCCAGGCGTTCCCGCCGGCACGAAACCCGATTTCCATGTCCAGCGAACCTTGCCGTCAGTCCCGTCGAAGACGCGCACGCTCAGCTCGAACTTCTCGTCCTCGCCATACGCCTCGAGAACAACAACCTCGGGCTTCTTGTCGCCGTCAAGGTCCCCCACGCGCAAATCCCCGATGAGCTTGAAGTTGTCCTGGAACCGAAGCTTCTGCGACCACAGTTGCTTGCCGTCACGAAGCGAGATCGCCAGCAATGTGTATTCCTTTGTGCCACGTTGAGTGGCGTGGGGAACCACCACGAGCGCGTCAAGCCCCCCGTCACCGTTCAGATCCTCATAGAATCGCAGCCGCGTGTCGCGATTGATGCCCGTTGTTTTATCCGAAACGCGGGTCTCCCACACTGTCCGGCCTTCGCGTCCGGAAAGCCGCGCCAACTGCCCGCCCGCCGAAGTGTATCGGTTCACAATCAGGTCGGGTGACCCGCGCCGCGCGATCTCGATCACCCGCGGCTCGAGCCACTCGCCGGTCACAGTGATGAAAGAAACTTCGGCAGACAGCCCGAATGCAGACCACAACCGCGCACCGCTTCGGCCGGATAGCGCCTCCATCGTGAGGGTGGTTTTCCCACTGCTCGCCCAATCGGTGATCCCGAAGCGCTTCGTCACAATCACGTCAGCAATACCGTCGCCGTCCAGATCACCCTCGGGTGCTGGGAATGCGCTCAGCTCAAATTGGGCTCCGCTCCTCGGGTTGAACCAGGCCCCGCGCGGGTCGACAGATGTTTTCCAGATCGCATGCCCATCCCGGCCCGAGCGTGCAATCGCTGCGCGGCTGCCGGTCGTGCGATGCTCCCGGGCGCCGGGCACTTCCAGGTCACTGATCACGGCATCCGCCACACCGTCCCGATCGAAATCAACCACACTGCGCCCGCTTGCCACTCGACCGTCTTCGATCGCCCCTGCCGGCTTGAATTGGCTCAGAGCCCGCCAGGCTTCCGGCGCCTCGCCGCGAAACGCGCGCAGCTCACCACCGGCATCCCCCCAGAGATCAGTCAGCCCGTCGCCGTTCAAATCGGCGAAGCCCGCACTCGTGAGTCCAAGCACCGTGTGCTGTTCCCTCCCGGTCGATGCCTCGAGAAGATGCAACACCGGCTCGGCCACGCGGTCATCCTGGTTGAACATCTCGGGCTGCTCGGGATCGGGTCCGCCTAGCGGCAGTGCCAGGAGCGGCCATCCGTCTCTTCCGCGTCCCCACCACCGGGGTGCACTGATCCTCGTGAATCTTGCGGCGGGCAGATCCACAGACCACCACCAGAGCGGCCGGCCGTCTTTGCCCGAGAACGCATCCACGAAAACTCGCTCCGGCTCATCCGGCTCGTCTGGCAAGTTTATTGACGGGCTCAAGCCGTCGAGCTGAGAAACCGTGATGATGTCGCGCGTGCCGTCACGGTCGAGATCAGGTGCCGCCACGATAAATGCCAATCCGTCCTCCGCCGCGGTCTCCGGCCGCATCGGCCTGCCCCACCGAGTCTTGCCGGTGTGACCATCCATCAGCCGCACACCGCGACTGCCGAGAAGCGTCGGCATCACCCCCGTGTCGGCAACCACGATTTCGGCTTTCCCATCGCCGTCGAGGTCCGCGATCAGAGAGCAATCAGGAAATACCGGCCGACGTTTGAATCGCTTTTCAAAGATCTGCACAATGCCCAGTTGGTAAGCGCTGCCGATTTCCTGTGCCCATATCTCGCGCCCGCTCTTGATCGAGAACGCGTGCAGCGCGTTCGATTTCGCACCGTTGGCCCCCGGTGCGAGGACCACGATTTCGGGCTCCCCGTCCCCGTCCAGGTCGGCGTGGGCGAGCGGCCGCACCGGCGAGAACCCCAGGTCGATCGGACCAACCCGCACGCGGCCGTTGGCCGGGTCGAGCCCGAACCATTTGTCGTCGTCGACCACCGCGATCAAGCTCGAGCGCCCGGTTTGCACCAGCATGGCCGGTGACCTCGCGTTCAGGAGCTCGTCGCGAGGGAACGTGAAATCGCGGTCGATCGTGTAGCTCCAGAGCCGCGCTCCCGATCGTCCCGAGAACGCCGTGACAACCCTCCGGCAGAACACCTGCCCGTTCGTGTCCGATCCCGTTCCCGACTCCGCCAAACGCTTTTTCTTCTCCTCGGCCGATTCAGGGAACAGGATGGTCGCAATGATGTCCAGGACGCCGTCACGGTCAACGTCCGTCATCGCCGGCTTGCCGGCGATATCGCTCTCGCTCCGGCCGATCCTGAACCCCGCCCCACGCGGACCACGCCGCGCGGTTTCTCGAGCTCGGCGTGATGCCAGAGCAGCGCGCCGTCCTTGCCCGAGAGCGCAAAGAACATCGCCTTTTCGCGGAAGTACCAAACCAGATCGTTCGTGCCGTCGCCATTCACGTCAGGAGCGGTCTCCATGAGATCGACTGGACTTTGTTCGTCGGGCGTTTTGCTGGGAAACCACTGCGCGGGATCGCGTTCGCGTCCGAATGCGCTGGCCGGGTGAAACGCATCCCAGATCACCTTGCCGCGCGCCCCGTCCCGCCGGACCAGCGAGCCGTCGGACCACTGGATGAAATCCACTTTGGCCCCCTCGAGCGCTGCGGCAGCAGTCACCGGTGCGAAGGGGATTGGCACGAATCGCTCTGTCTTTTCCATCGGTCGCGGCGGTTCCGGCTCGCCCCCGAGCAACTGTCCTTCGTCGAGTGAGATCGCATGCGACTGCCGTTCCCCCCGATTCACCGCAAACCGATACGTCCTCCCCACTCGCCCTTTGCCATTGACGCGAAGCCGGTATTCGCCCTCGGGAAGCGTCAAGACCGCCCGATCGGCCAGATCAAATGCCTCTCCAATTGGCGAGTCCGAGCTCTCATCGAGTACCTGCGCCACCAGGGCGCCCCCACGGTGTTCAGCTCAATCTCGCCCGCTCTCCACCGCCAGTAGCCCTTCCATCCCACAACCACGATGACCACGAGAACCAGCATGAGCACCGCACCGACGATTCCATCGCGAATCCGCCGCCGCCGCCGGACCACCCAAGTTAGCCGATCGAACAAAGTCGCCGCGGACCGTGTCCTGGATGAAACCCCCGCATCGATGTTGTTTTGATCGCTCATGAGTTGCGCTCTGATTCCCCCCCTCAAGAAACGGGGGCCTGGGTGGTCAGTCGAAAACTCGCAATCAAACGAACGGTGATTTCCCCCCGTTCATGTTGCGCACAGCTTCCCCGCCTTTAGAACGGGGGGCCAGGGGGGATGTGTTCGGGCGGCTGCCATCACAAAACCGTCGCGCAACAGAAAACGGCGGATCGTTCACCTCGAAATTCGCGAATACGCCCCTCTTTTCATCGCCCCGCGCCTTCCCAGAATCACACCCGCCGCCGCACCAGCTTGTACGCCCCCGCAAACCCCCGCCCCATTCCACACAACAGCACAGCAGCATATGTTCCCACCATCACCACCAATCCCCACCCCTCAAGCTCATAATGCTCGACCGTTGCCATCGATTTCCTGTCGAGCCAGATCCACCCGAGAGCAAGCGCAGCCGTCGCGAGCACCGTCAACCCCAAAAGTGCCAGCAGAGTCTTCCAGCGTCGCCGGACCACGCTCGCCACGGTCCACGCCACGTACAACACGATCGGCACACCACCCAAAGTCCCGGTGAGAAACACCCGCCCCTCGCTCGCCAGCAACCGCCCCGGTCCCACGGGAAGCCACGGCGCCAGCGTCAGAAATGCGATTAGTGGTATCGCGGCCGCAACCGGCAGCGCCATGAGCGTGCGAATGCGGAACGCCCTCCGCCGGCCACCTGCCAGCCAAAGTACGAACACCGGAAGCGCCACGTTGACGAATGCAAGCCCTGACGCAGCGAGAAACCCCCAGGGACCAAACGCCCCTTTGAGCCGCGGAACCCACGGCAAAGGCCTGGCCCACCGCGGGTCATCCACAATAATCGGCGGTGCCTTGACCACCGTGCCTCCAGGAGCACGCAAGCCGCCCTCCGGTGTTGTTGCCATCCCCACCCGGCACACGGTTGATCTTGGGAGATCCCCGATGAAGAGGGGCAGCCGCTCCAGGTTTCCGCGGTCGAGAATCCTGGGCGCCGATCGCGGCCCCGAGTGTGGCAGCGGCGCCTGGCCCACCCATCGCGGCTTGCCCGTCACTCCGTCGAGACCAACGGCCGGTGACACAACAACGATGCCCGGCTCACCCCGCCGGCCCGGTACCACGCGCTGCACCGTTCCCGGCCCGCGCACCACATACGACCAAACATCCTTCAGCTCGCGGTCCCAGACGCTGAGCAACTGCTCTACCTGCACCACCAGCTCATCGCGTCCGTCGCCGTCGAGGTCAACCCCCTCGAGCATCCGGAACCGGCCCGAGCTCACGTCGCGTCGCGCTTTCTCTTTGCCGTTGCCGTCGAGCACCACGATCCGGCGAGTTTCATCGTTTATCTGAAAACTCGCGCACACCTCTTTCTTGCCAACTCCTTCAAAATCAGCAGGCACCAATCGAACGGCTTCGTCCTGTCCCACAAGCTCGGTGCCGGCGTTCCATTCCCACCTGGGCTTTCCGTCGTGGCCGTCCAGCGCCTGGAGTCGCAATTTCCCGGGGCTGCTGCCCTCTCTTTCGACAACATCCGCGAGCATGACTTCCTTCCGATCGTCGCCATCAAGATCGCCGATGCAGGCTGTAAATTCGGAAATCCAATTCAACTTGGTCGTTCGCGACCAGAGCCGCTTGCCGTCGCGCAGCGAGATGGCGATCAATGTGTTTTCATCCCCGCGATCCCGTAGCGAACGCGACAGACCAATCAGCATGTCGAGCCCGCCGTCACCATCGAGGTCATCGAACCGAATCTCCGTGCCGGGTCTCAGGGACGCCGCGTCCAGTTGTTCTTCAAACGCCACATCCCACAAAACCTGCCCGTCGCGCCCCGAAATCCGCGCCAGGCACGGCGTCCCGATCGCGGTCCGTTTCCCCTTCGCCACAGCGACCGTCCCCGTGGAGCTCGTGTGCCTCACGAACAAATCCGGCTTGCCCTTGGGCTCGACCGTGCGCGCATACATCTGGAGCCACGTCGCGCCCTGCGTCTGGAATCCCAGCGGTGAGGCTCCTGCCGACCACAGCCTCGCCCCAGTGCGGCCCGAGAAAACCTTGAGCGCCGGCTTCGAATCGTCGCGGCGGACACCCTTGCTCCCTGCCGGATGAATCACGCGGTTGACAATCACGTCGGGCGTGCCGTCTCCATCGAAATCGCCTTCCGGCAATGGGAATGCACTGACCTGATAAAAATCGCCGCTGTTGGGCTCGAGCCAGCTTTCACGCGGGTCAACCACGGTCTTCCAGATCGTGCGCCCGTCGCGCCCGGACCGGGCCACCGCGGTATGGGTTCCGGTCGTCTCGTTTCCCCAGCCGCCGGCGCATGCACACCGATGATCAACGTATCCGTGATCCCGTCACCGTCAAAATCGACGCTTCCATCCCGGCAGGTTTCCACGGCGTAGTCGGTCGAATCCGCGGCGCGGAACAAACCCAGTGCCCGCCAGGCATCCGGCGCCTCGCCGCGAAACGCGCGTAGCTCGCCGTCGGAGTTTCCCCAGAGGTCCACCAGACCATCCCCGTCCAGGTCGGCAAACCTCGCGCGTGCAAGCCCCATCACGCGATGCACCTCTTGCCCCGTGGACGCTTCGAGCAAGTGAACGTTGGCCGGAATCGGTACGTCAAGCTGCACCTGATTCGCTAGCCCTTCGAGGGGTGGTCCACCGAGGGGTGGTCCACCCAGCGGAACAGCGAGCAAGGGCCAGCCATCCCGTCCAAATCCCCACCAAGCCGGCTTCCATAGCCGGGTCTCGCCCACCGCCGAGATCTCGACCTTCCACCACCAAAGCGCGCGGCCGTCGCGGCCCGAAATCGCGTCGACGTAAACCCGGCGCGGCTCCTCCAGCGCCGGTTGAAAGGTGGTCGGCGGATTCGTCCCGGCGAAGAGCGAGACCGTCACCAGGTCAGTCGTCCCATCGCCATCGAGATCCGGCGCGGCGATCAGTTGGGCAATACCATCCTCCCCGGCCCTCTGCGGTCGCATCGGCCGGCGCCAGCGGGTCGCGCCCGTGCGACCGTCAATCAACCGCACGCCTCGATAGCCCCCGCCCGGCGGCATCGCGCCGGAGTCTGACACAACGATGCCGATTTCTCCCTTGCTGTCGAGATCCAGAATCAGCGGATAATCGGCCAGCGGCACACCGATCCGGGACTGGTCATATCCCTCGTCCACAAGCTGCGCCCAAAGCTCCCGACCGTCCTTGAGCGAAACGGCTCTGAGCCTGACCTGCCCAGCGGCGGGGCCTGGTTCCGCAGCCAGGAGCTCGGGCTCGCCATCTCCATCCAGGTCGGGATACTGAACGGTCCCTTCCGGACTCCACGCCAGCTCGATCGGCCCGGTTTGCAGCTTGCCGGTTGCCGGATCGAGCCCGAGCCATTTCATCCCATCGATATAGGCAACCGATTCGGATCGCCGGCCGCGCACAAGCACGGCAGGCTGGCTCATGACCAATGCCGCGGACACCAGATTGGGACCCCTGGGATCGACCAAATATCGCCATAGTCCGCTGCCCGTCCTGCCCGAAATCGCAACCACGGCGCGGCGGTAGCGGTTCAAGTCCTTCTCGGTCGTGTCATCCGGGGGCTCGACCGAGGACGGCTCGATCTGGTCGCGCCAGGCGGCGGACGCCGTGGTGATGACGAAGTCGGAAACCCCATCGCCGTCGAGATCGCCCACCGCGGGCTCGCCGACGACCGTGTCCAACTCGTGTGCCGGGCCCGCGTCGCGATTGGTCTCCGGGAGCGAGCCCGGCGATCGATCGCCCTCGACCGCCGCAAGCTGACTCCAGAGCATCGAGCCGTCCTTGCCGGAAAGAGCAATGAATGTGGCCGTGCCCGGAAAGCAGCAGACCAGGTCGCCTGTGCCATCGCCATCGAGGTCGTGTGCCCGCTCGAGAAATCGGCGTTCGCTGTGATTACCGGAGAGCTTGCGCAAGACCGGCACCGGATCATGTGCCCGATCGAACGCCAGGACCGGGTGAAACGCGTCCCAATCCACCTTTCCCGTATCACTCTCCCGGCAGATCAAGGATTCTTCGGCCCATTCGACGAGACTGGCTTTGCCCGGTTTGAGCTCCAGTGCCGCAGCCACCGGCGGAAACGGGATTCGCAACTCGTGGTGCACGTAACCCATGAAGCCCATTTCGACCAGATCACCACCGAGCAGCCTCCCGTCATCGATCGAAATCGAATGCGCCAGTGTCTCGCCGCGATTGACCGCGAACCGAAACGTGCGCCCGAGCCGCCCTTTTCCGTTCACCCGCAGCCGGTAATCCCCCTCCGGAAGCTCGACGACCGCCCGCGTGGCCAGATCAAACGGCGCGCCGATCGCGGTATCGGAATCCTCCGCGAGCACTTGCACGATCACCGGATCGTCCGCGTTCGTGAGCTCGACTCGCCCCGTGCGCCATCCCGCATAAAACCGCCACCCCAGGATCAGCACCAGCGTGATCGCGGCCCCGGCGAGTGCGTAAGCAATCTTCATCCCTGGCCGGCTTTCCCAGCGCAGCCGGCGAGCTCGATCCGCGATCGCACGCAGTCTGGTGATGATCATAGAGGCCTTCTGCGCACCCTCCTGGAACCCACCAAAACCACGTTCCCCGCCGCCCACAACACCGCCGCCATATACGCCCCCGGCAACATCACCAGCTCCCATCCCTCCCACTCATAATGCTCCATCCCCGCCATCGACTTCCGATCCAGCCAGGTCCACCCCGCCGCGACCACCACGGCCGTAAGCACCGTAACGCCCACCAGCGCAATCAAAGCTCTCCCGCGCCGGCGGACCACGCTCGCACCCATCACGGCCACGTAATAGACGAAAGGAAGACCCGCCAGTGTCGCAACCAGTAAGATCCTCGCCTCCGAAGACAGCAACGCGTTCAAATGGCTGGGCATCCAGGGCGCCAGCGTCAAATATGTCATCAGCGGAATCGCGGCTGCCAGTGGCAGCACCATGAGCGCCCTGATGTGCCAGAACCGCCGTCTCCCCCGTGCCCACAGCACGATGGCGAGCGGCAGGATCACATTCACGAGCGCCAGCCCGCCGCTTGCGAAAAAGTATCGCGGGCTGAGCGCGCCGGTGAGCCTCTTGACCCAGGGCAGGGGCCTCGCCCAGCGCGGATCGTCGTCGACTCGACGTGCCCGCACCAGCTTGCCACTCGGTGCAGGGATGCTCCCTTGTGGATTCGCCGGCAACGCCACACGGCAAATCGTCGTTTGCGACCGATTCTCGATGAATCGCGGAAGCCGGCTCGCATTTCCCGGGTCGAGCATTCGTCGCGGCCCTGGACTCGCCGGTTCGATAGGGGAACCGCCGCCGATCCAGCGGGGCTTTCCCGTCGCTCCGTCGAGACCAAGCGCCGGCGGAATGATCACGGCGCCCGGCACCCCTCGTGAGCTCGAGACAAGAAGCCGAGCAGATCCTCCCCGCGTCGGGGACGACCAGACATCCTTCAAATCGCGGTTCCAGACAGACAGCGTCCCCTCATCTTGCACCACCAGTTCATCACGACCGTCCCCGTCCAGATCCGTCGCCTCGAGCTCGCAAGTCTCGCCTTTTGCCAATTCACGGCGCACTCGCTCCTTGCCGTCCCCCGATAGCACCACGATCCGGCGAGCGCCCCCTTGCAGCATGAAGCTCACGCAGACGTCTCGAGCTCCATTGCCCCCGAAATTGGCGAGCGTCATGCGCTGTATCGGCCCGTTCGCGGAGAATTGATCGCCCGCATTCCAGGTCCACTTCACCGTGCCGTCCCGGACGTCAAGCACTTGCACTTCAAGCTCGAGATTGATGTTCCTCCTTTTTGAGCGCAAAGCCATCACCGCGACTTCCGGCTGCTTGTCTCCGTCGAGGTCGCCGGCGCGGACCAGGCACTCGTAGCCCCAGTCAGACCTGACGGCGCGCGACCAGAGCCGCTTGCCATCGCGAAGGGACACGGCGAGCAGCGTGTAGTCAGTCGGGTTGGTGCGGTTTGCGCTCATACCACCGCCCTGCGGACACAGCAGCAGTACATCGAACTCGCTTTCGCCGGCAGAGTCGTCCAGCAAGCGCACGGGCTTGCCGTCATCAAGCACGACATCCAAAAGGTCCGGGATGACCGTCTCCCAAACGACTCGTCCATCGCGCCCCGAAACCCGCGCCAGGTCTAAACCGGTGTTTCCCCCATGCCTGATAATCAGGTCCGGCCTACCATGCGCCTCCACCACTCGCGCTTCCGTCCAGTCAACGTCCGCGACCGGCCCCGGGCGCGAATGGAGCGGCAACGTGCCCGCGGACCACAATCGGGCCCCGGTCCGGCCGGAGAACAGCTCGATTGGCAGCGTGGCTCTCCGGCGAAGAGCCACGGCTCCGAAACCCGTCGTCGTCCTCGCGACGACCACATCGGGCGTGCCGTCTCCATCGAAATCGCCGGCGGGGAGCGGGAAGGCGCTCAGGCTGTACGCGTTTCCGCCCGTCGGGGCGAGCCAGGTTTGGAGCGGGTCGACGATCACCTTCCAGATCACGTGCCCGTCTCGCCCGGAGCGCACCATCGCGGTATGGCTTCCCGGCATCTCCGGCTCCCGGATTTCCGGCGCTTGGACTCCGCCAATCAACGTGTCGGCAATTCCGTCGCCGTCAAAGTCCGCGCCCTCTTTCGCGACGCGGACTGCCCTCTCATTCGACGAACCTGCCGATTCGAACTGGCCGAGCGCTCGCCGGGCTTTTGCGAAGATATCCTCGGTCGTATGCGATGACCCTGCCGGCTCGAAGTGTCCCAGCGCTCGCCATGCCTCCGGCGCCTCGCCGCGGATCGCGTGCAGATCGCCGTCGACCTCGCCCCAGATATCGGTCAGTCCGTCACCGTCCAGGTCAGCCAATCTCGGACTGGAGAGCCCGATCAACGTATGCCGTTCTCGTCCGGTCGAGGCTTCGAGCAAATGGACGATCGGCCGCGCGGCAGCGTCCTTTCGAAACACATTGGTAAACGGGTCCGGATTGTCCTCGCCCAGCGGCAACGACAGGAGCGGCCAGCCGTCGGGACCATGCCCCCACCAGACCGGCGCGGTAATCTGCGACAATTTGTTCTGCGTGTCGACCTTCCACCACCAGAGAGCATGACCATCCTTTCCCGAGAGTGCATCGACAAAAATTGCCCTGCGATTCTCCACGTTCCACATCGACACGGTCATCACCTCGCGCATGCCGTCGCCGTCGAGATCGGGCGCGACCACGGCTTCGGCAATTCCATCCTCTCCGAACTCCGGTGCCATCGGCCGGCGCCAGCGAGTTTGCCCCGTTCGGCCGTCAATCAGCCGCACGCCCCGGTAGGTGGCGCCGCGTATGATCGGTCCCGAGTCAGGAACCAAGATCAGAGCGCGGCCGTCCTGGTCGAGATCGGCGATCAGCGTGCAATCGCGGGGAAAACCGACAGGTCCGCGTGCCAGATTGTAGGCCGAGTCGACGGCCGCTGACCAGATCTTGCGGCCGCTCTTGATCGAAAACGCACTCAACGTTTGTCGTTTGCCGGTCGTTCCCGGCCCAAGGGCCAGGATCTCGGGATCGCCATCTCCATCCAGATCGGCGTGTTGCACGGGCACGACCGGAACGTCGCCCAGGTCAAGTGGTCCGGCTCGCAGCTCCCCTGTCGCCGGATCAAGCCCCCGCCACTCCGAGCCGCGGACCACGGCGACGAGCGACGAGCGCATGCCTCGCACCAGCACAACCGGCTGTTCTCCAGGAAGTGTCCGTGGACCGACAGCAGTCATATCGATCGCGTAATTCCACAGCCGACGGCCCGAGCGGCCGGAAATCGCTGAGACGACCCGCTTGCCCTGACGTCTCCCGATCAGGTCCAAAGATCCAAACGTGGCGATGACATCGAGAGTGCCATCGCCGTCTGCGTCCACGACCAACGGTTCACTGGCAGTGATTACCCCCCGCAGTTGAGTGATTCCCACCAAGGGATCACCGCCAAGCGGTGCTCCGCTTCCTTCCTCATTGGCAAAATAATTCCAGAGCAACGAGCCGTCCTTGCCGGAAAGCGCCACAACGGCTGCGTCGCTTGCAGAGAAGAAAACCGCGTCGCCCGTGCCGTCGCCATTCAGGTCGGGTGCACTTTTAACAACGCTCGTTGGCACGACCGTTGAACCGAAAAGAAGCGCGGGCGAGCCATCCGGGCCAGGGTCCTTTCCAAGCCGCCTGGCCGGGCGCGGAACATCCCAGATCACCATGCCGGTCCTGCCATCGCGGCGAATCGATGATTTCTCAGCCACACCGACGAAATCGGCCCGTCCTGGCGTGAATTCCAGTGCGGCGGCGACCTCGGCGAATGGAATCGGCAGCGCACGGCGTTTCGGTTTGAAACCGCTTTGGAGCTCGAGCAGCCGTTCGAGCGGGCCCAATCTCTTCGCATCGTTGGAAACAGAAGCGTTCCCACCCAGCAACCGCCCGTCATCGATCGAAACCGAATGCGCCAGCGTCTCCCCCCGATTGACCGCGAACCGAAACGTCCGCCCCAGGCGCCCTTTCCCATTCACCCGCAATCGGTACTCTCCCTCGGGAAGCTCCACGACCGCGCGTGTGGCCAGATCAAACGGCTCGCCGACCGGAGTGTCGGAATCCTCGGCGAGCACCTGCACGATGACCGGCTCTCCCTCGGTGGTCAGCTCGACTCGCCCGCTGCGCCATCCCGTATAAAACCGCCATCCCGCGATCACGAGCAGCGTGATCGCGACCCACGCCAGTGCGTAGCCAATCTTCATCCCAAGCCGCCACACAGCCGTGAATACCCTCCGAGCGGCAACTGCGGCGGACGGCACACGGAGTGTGCCTGCTACACCGGACTGGCGAAGCCAGTGGGCGCCACCGCTGTCGCATGATCTTGCAATGCTATTTAGCCCCCACCACCGCCACCGAACCGCCGCCTGCGCACCCAGTCGTAACCTCCCAAAATCCCCTTTCCCAGCCCCCACAACACCGCCGCGAGATACACCCCCGGCGACACCACCATCTCCCATCCTTCCCACCCATAATGCTCGATCGCCGCCATCGAGTTGCGATCCAGCCAGATCCACCCCGCCGCAACCACCACGGCCGAAATCACCGTCACGCCCACCAGCTCAATCAAAGCCCTCCAGCGCCGCCGGACCACGTTCGCCCCCAGCACACCCATAAAATACACGACCGGAAGACCCGCCAGTGTTCCGCCCAGAAAGATCCTCGTCTCCGAAGACAGCAATCGACCCAGATCGCTGGGCATCCAGGGCGCCAGCGTCAAATACGTCATCAAGGGAATCGCGGCGACCAGCGGCAGCACCATGAGCGCCCGGATGTGGAAGAACCGCAGTTTGCCCTTCACTCGCCGCACGACCCAGAGAGGCAGCACCACATTCACAAGCGCCAGTCCGCCGCTTGTGAAAAAGTTCGCCGGGCTAAGCGCTCCCGTCAGCCGTCTGACCCAGGGCAGGGGCCGAGTCCAGCGCGGATCCACCGCAACACCGCCAGGCCGAAGCCGCTCACCCGGCAGCGACACGATCGAGCCATCCGCCAGGGTCGGCATGGCTGCACGGCACACCGTCGCGCCGAGCCCCTGGGCCAGCAACAGAGCTCCGCGCGTCGAATCGCCCGGATCGAGCAGCCTGGGCATGAATTGCGGCCGCGACTCCACCAGAGGCGCCTGTCCCGTCCAGCGCGGCTGGCCCGACGCGCCATCGAGAGCCATTGCCGGCTGAAGCACGACCATGCCCGGCAGTCCGCGCGACGGCGGAATCACGTGATCGATCGTCGCGGATCGAGCCGGCCAGAACCACCGATCCTTCAGCTCGTGGTCCCACGCGTGCAGAAAACCGTCGTAGTAGAGCAGCAGCTCGTCGCACCCGTCACCGTCGAGATCAGCCGCGGTCAATTGAGCGCTCTGAAGTTCGATGCCGTCTCGATGCAGTCGTTCCTTCCCGTTCCCATCAAGAACGGCGATCCGGCGCTTCGCCCCGGGTCCTTCGTAGCTCACGCAAACGCTTCGCTTGTTCTTTCCGTCGAATTTCGCGAGCGCCATCGCGACCGAGCCGCCTGGCGGCCGGCCTCCAGGTCCAGAGCACTTTGCCGTCGCGGCCATCGAGCGCGCGGATTCTTGGGTCGATCTGGTCGGAGTTGTCGGAATACTCCTCGAACGTCACAACCTCGGGCCGCCCATCCCCGTCGAGGTCGCCGACGCGCACCTCGCCCGTCGAGAGGATCTTATAGTGAAGAATCTTGGACCAGAGCCGCTTGCCGTCGCGAAGGGAAATGGCGAGCAGCGTGTAATCAGCCGGAGCCGTGACGTTGAACCCGGAAAACTTCGGCATCAACACCAGGAGATCGAGCGCACCGTCGCCATCGAGGTCGTCCCACAAACGCAACGGTTTGCCCCGAACCAGGGTGCCTCCTATATCGTTCGAGATGGGCGTGTCCCAAACGATTCGCCCGTCGCGTCCCGAAACGCGCGTCAGGTGAAAGCCCGCCAGTGCTCCGTGGCTGACGATCAGGTCAGGTTGACCGCCCGGCTCCGGCACGAGCGCATCGGTCCAGTTGACGTCGGCGACTCGCTTGACATGCGACCCGGCGGGCAACGCGCCGGCTGACCACAGGCGGGCTCCGGTCCGGCCCGAGAGAAGCTCGACGGGCAACGTCGCAGCGCGCCGCTGCGCCACGCCTCGCCAGCTCCCACGAGTCCTCATGACGATCACATCAGGCACGCCGTCGCCGTCGAAATCCCCAACGGGCAATGGGAAGGCACTCAGGGTGTACGCGTTTCCGCTCGTCGGGCTGAACCAGGTTTCGATCGGGTCGACGATCGACTTCCAGATCACGCCGCCCGTCTCTCCCGGAGCGAACGACCGCGGTGTGGCTGCCTGTCGTCTCAGGGTCAAAACTCCCCGGCGCCGGGACGTATCCGATCAACGTATCGGCAACTCCGTCGCCGTCAAAATCCACTTTGCTCCTGGCGACCGCTTCCGCCGCCGCACCCCTAGAACCCGCCGGCTCGAACCGGCCCAGCGCTCGCCATGCTTCCGGCGCCTCGCCGCGAAACGCCCGCAGCTCGCCGTCGACCTCACCCCAGAGGTCGGTCTGTCCGTCGCCGTCCAGGTCGGCAAATCTCGGCCTCGCGAGTCCGATCACCGTGTGCCGCTGCCGCCCGGTCGACGCTTCGAGCAAGTGGACGACTGGCCGAGCAACCGGGTCGGTCTCAATCAGGTTGTACAACTCGTCGCGACTCTCCCCTCCCAGCGGCAGCGCCAGGAGCGGCCAGCCGTCGGGTCCATGTCCCCACCAGACGGGCGCGGCGATCCGGGTCAAGTCATTTGGCATGTCAGCCTTCCACCACCAGAGAGCATGCCCGTCCTTTCCCGACAGTGCGTCCACGTAGATCGCCGGTCGAGCGTCCGCTTTGCACACCGACACCGTTACGACCTCGCGCACGCCGTCGCCGTCGAGATCGGGTGCGATCACGGCTTCGGCAAGCCCATCGTCCTCGATTGATTCTCGTCCCATCGGCCGGCGCCACCGCGATTCCCCGGTTCGGCCGTCAATCAGCCGCACGCCACGGTAAGTCGCGCTCGGCGTGATCGGTCCGGAGTCAGGAACCAAGATTTCTGCGCGGCCGTCTTCGTCGAGATCAGCGATCAGCGGGCGGTCGCGGGGAGATGCGTCGAATTCCAGTCCCCTTTGGGCCGCACCGACGGTCGCCGACCAAATTGCATGACCGCTCTTGATCGAGAACGCTTGCAGCGTCCGTTGCTTGCCGCCCGGCCCCGGCCCAAGCGCCAGAATCTCGGGCTCACCGTCACCATCGAGGTCGGCATGTTGCACCGGCACGACCGGATTACCGCCCAGGTCGATCGGTCCGGCCAGCGGTTTGCCGGTCGCCGGGTCGAGCCCGATCCACTCCGAGCCGTCGACACACGCGACCAACGTCGATCGCGGGCCTCGCAGCAACACAGCGGGTGGATTTTCGCGATCGGACAGTCGCGCGCCCGCGGGCTTTTCGATCGAGTGACTCCAGACCCGTCGGCCCGAGTTACCCGAAATCGCCATCACGATCCAGACGCCCGGCTGCTTGTTCGACGCATCGGAAAAACAGAACGTGGCGATCAAATCCAGGGTGCCGTCGCCATCCACGTCGGCCACGGCGGGCTCACCGGCAATTGATCCCAGGCCGAATCGGAGCATTCTCTTCAATCTGTTGAATTTGTTGACGTCATCGTGAGGGGGTCCTCCACTTCCGCCGTCATTCGCAAGAAAAACCCAGAGCATCGACCCATCCTTGCCGGAAAGCGCGACGATGGCCGCGGAACCACGATCGAAGAAGACGACGTCGCCCGTGCCATCGCCGTCCAGGTCGGGGGCGAGCTCCACGAAACCGCCTCGACGATATTTTCCGGAAACGAAATGCTCCTCAAGCAACTTCGCCGGATCGCGGCCATCTTGGGATGGCTTGCCTGGATGGGACGTATCCCAGATCACGTTGCCGGTCGTGCCATCGCGGCGGATCAAAGCTTTTTCCGTCCACTCGATCAAATCCGCCCGGCCCGGGGTCAATTCCAGCGCCCCGGTCACCTTCACGAACGGACTCGGCGCCAGGCGGCGCCGCGCATCCTCAGCGTTCTCCGGATCGAGCATCCGCGCGACCTGTTTCTCCTCGTCCGGTTCCTCGCCCGCGGGCTCACCACCCAGCAACCGCCCTTCATCGATCGAAACCGAATGCGCCAGCGTCTCCCCCCGATTGACCGCGAACCGAAACGTCCGCCCCAACCGCCCCTTACCATTCACCCGCAGTCGGTAATCTCCCTCGGGAAGCTCCACGACCGCGCGTGTGGCCAGATCAAACGGCTCGCCGATCGGGGTCTCTGAATCCTCGGCGAGCACCTGGACGACGACAGGCTGTCCCTCGGTCGTCAACTCGACCCGCCCGGTGCGCCACTGCGCGTACAGCCGCCAGCCGACGACCGCCGCCGCCATCACAATCAGCGTGCAGGCAACCGAGACCACTGCGACGCGAATCGCCGCGCGCTTTCCGCGCACGCGTTCAGCCCCTCGCGTCCAGAACGACCCGCGCACGGCCGTGCCCGCGGGCTCCCGCTCGTCAGAGGCCCTCGATGGCGACTCCCGATCCACATCGCCGTCCCGGCTCATACTCGCGTCCGCGTCTGGCTTCGCCTGCGTCGACCCACAACACCCACGCTCGTCATCATACCCGTCCGAGACTGACAACTCACAACTGACCACCAACAACTGACAACTGAACCCAGCCTGTCAATCTAGCTAAACTATTCCGGCGCCAACGCATCCCAATCGCCGGTCGATCTGCCGCGGGAACGTATTAAACCTCAGAATCAACCCGATTGTGACGATGTGGTAATAACGGAAAACTCTCCCAGTCGATGATGTAGGAGGCAAAGGCAGCCATGGACGGCTGGCGTGCACTTCGCAATTGGTTAGTCGCCGTGTTGACCGGCGCGATCGTTCTTCTGCCGCATCGTGCGCCGGCCCAGGACCCCCCCCAGCCTGTCGATCAGCCTCCGCAAATGCAGGGGGCGGAGCTCGCGGCTCCCTTTGAAACGGAGCAACCCGGCCCCATTCGAGGGATGGTCCAGCGCGTCTGGGGTTACGTTGACCCGGACAACGCCGAGGTCATCTCGATGCATCAACTGGCCTGCCTGATCGACCACGTCGACAAGAGCCTCCACTATCGAGGCCAGGTCATGGTCAAGAGCCCCGACGTTTGGGGTCAGAATCGGCTGACTCAGCACCGCGCGGAATACGAAGACCAGATGAAGCAGCAGCTCGGGAACTTCGAGGTCATTCTCTCGTCGTATCAGCGCGGGGCAGACCTCGCCGCCTTGACAAGCGGGACGTCGATTGGTGCTTCGGTCGGACCGACTGGAAAAGGCGCTCCTTCAACAATTCCCTCGGCCGTTGCACTCCTGGGGCCGACCGGCCTCGTTAACAATGCCAACAACTTGATCGGCACGATGTCGCCGTTGCTCTTACCGAGCAACTTGACCTCGCTGGCCTTGTCGAACACGGGCGCCCGATCCGGCATTGGCCTGGAGTCGACCACGCTTCTCGACGAACGTTCCGACTTTCTCAACCATCTTCACCAGCTCCGCCGCAACAACAGCGGCGATGACCGGTCCGACATGCCCGGGTATGGTCTCTATCTGATTCGAACTCCGATCTCCGTTCTGCCCGGCGATCAGTCGATCACGGGCAAGGGAGCCAGCGTGACCGTCCAGGCAAAGCACAACCTCACAAGCGACCTGCTGGCCAACACGTTTCGCAGCGTCGTGGTTCTCGACACGGCCTACCAACTGATGGATGCCGTCACCCGCGGCCAGTATCTGCCGATCGGCGACGGTGAAGACTGTGCCTGCGAGAAAGCCCCTTATCGCTCGAGCCCCCCGCTCACCAATCCCTGTAGTACGAAGCCCGCGGCGAAACCGCCTTGCGACAACCAGGAAAAGCAACTCCGGGTCCAGCCATACAATAGCCTCAGCTCAGGCAGGCCAGGCTCGATGCGGTCCGGTTCCTCGGGAACCGCCGCCGCCAGCGAAGTTGTGGCGCTCTACGGCCCCGAGAATCTGAGCAAGCTCGTCTGCGCAGTGAAAGCCGATCAGGAATCGTGGTTTCGCCACGATCCCAGCGTCGTTTCCTGGCTCTTCTCCGAGCTGACCTCGGCATATGACTACATGCGTGAACAAGCGCGCCAGGGCAACACCCTTTTCCAGGCTGCCGAATTCGAGAAACTGGGAAACCTGGCGCTGCGCGTGACTACACAAACCTCAAAGTCTATCGCGATCGCTGGCTGCAAGCGCTGGCCACGCAGCGCAACGAGACGACGACCGGTTGCGAGCATCCGCAACATCGCGTGCGCCCGGTCGACATACTCGCCTTCGCGCTGGCGGTGCAGTCGGTCGGCGTCGACCGCCAGCTCAAATTCGACATGCAGGTGATCTGCCAGCGCAAGGGCTGCGAGATCGGCGATCCCTACCAGTATTGTTTCTTCGACCTCTGGCCGGACGACGACGCCAAGCATGCCTTCAACAAGTACGTCGAATGCAAGTGGCCGATCCACGTCTTCTCGCTCGACCCGGTGATCGAACAGCAGAACCAGCTCGATCTCTTCAGCCAGCGCACCGAGCTTCAGCTCGCGCTGGCAACCGCGGTGGCGTCGGGCCAGGTCAGCTTTCAGAATGCGACTTCGTACGCCCGGCGAATAGAACGTGACCTCGCGGCGATCAATCTGAACCGCACTGCCATCGGCTTCGGCGCCGGCGAGGCCACTTATGGCTGGCGATTTTACCCGCGGTATCAGGCGCCTCCCACCCAGAGCAATCCCCGGCGCATCTTGAGCACACTCGTGAACAACGGCCCGAGCATGGATTACACGCTCAATAAGCTCAGGCTCGAGCCCGGCCAGCGCGAATGCTACGCGCTGGTGCTCGTGCCCAGCTTCGCCCCGCAGATCAAGCTCACCACGATCACCAACTGGTTCGACCTGAAGACCTGCCACCCCGACCAGGAGCTGCGCACCACCGACATGATCAACCTCAGCCGGAAGGTCCAGACCGCCCGCAGCGCGATGCAGAAACTTTGCGACTCGGGCCGTTATCGTCCGGTTGACTTCGAGCTCCTGGGCGACCGGCTCACGCAGCTCGAGGCGATGCTGCCCATGCAGTCGCATGACGTCGAGCTTCCCTTCGAGGCCGATCTTACCGGCTCCGAGATCTTCACGTCGTTCAACGCCGCGCTGGGACCCCGGCTCCTGACCTGGTTCGGCGAGCCCGGCGGGCCCGGTGGATCGGTTTTTCTGCTCGGAACGGGCTTCACCGTCCGGGACATGAAGGTTGTGGTGGGCGGCGTGACGGTGGGAGACTCCCCGCAGTCGCAAAGCGCAGGCGGCGCGTCCCCATCCTATGAACTTGTCAGCCGCAACATCATGCGAGTCGACATTCCGCCCAACGTCACGGCGATTCGCACACCGGTCGTGTTCAGGGACCCGTCATTCGTTTGCTTCGATCACGGACACGGCAAGACGGCCGACGGAGGCTGTGACGACTGCGCCAAGCTGAAAAGAGCACCCAGTGAGGCCAACATCGCTGCCTACGCGGCGGTCGCCACCGCCCGGCAGGCAGACGTGATGAAGGCTCAGCACGCACTCAACAACGCCATCCAGAACAGGAACAACCTGCAAGCCTTGAAGCCAAACTCCACCGAGCTCGGGGCCGCCATTCAGGTCGTCCGTAGCGCGGAGGATGGCGTCAACGAGGCCAATGCCACCCTCGTCCAGGCCCAAGCCGCACTCACGAGCGCAAAGGTCCAGCCCGGTCCCTCGGACTGCGAATGCAAGCAGCGCTGGGTTGTCGATATCCACGTCGCTTCGTCAAACGGAATCTCGAATCACCTTCTCGTCGAAGTGCCCGAGCCCGGCCCGGCAGGACCAGCCGCCAAGCCGATGACCGTCACCGTGACGACGTCCGTGAAACCCAATGCCGCGGACGGTTCGATCACGACGACAACGAACTATCAGACGACGACTCCCGGCATCCTGCCACCGGGCACGTTCTTCCCGATCAACAGTCCGTTCCCGGCGGGTGCGACTTTCGTCTCCCCGGGGGCAACCACGATCAACGCCTTGCCAGCCGGTTCGGCCGCCGCCCCAGCGCAGTCCGCCGCACCCAAGGCCGCTCCGGCTGCCGCCGGCGCACCCGCCGCCGCGCCGGCCACCACTCCTGCCGGGGGCAAAGCCGGCGGCCAGGCCAGTCTCGGCGCCCCACTCCAGCCGACCCCGAGCTCCAGCCGCATGTCCGCCCAACCGGCGGCCGCGACCGGCCGCGCGATGAGTGCGGCGGAAACTCGGGCGACGCACATTCCGCCCCCGTTTCACGGACGAAAAGACCCCGCGGTTGTGCCGGCTTCCACGCGCTCGAGCGCGGCTGCCGCCGCTCGCCCGCGGCCATCCCTTCTTTCGAAAACGAAGCACACCACGCCCAAGCCGGCAACGCCCGCGCCCACTCCGCATAAGTCAATCCTGTCGCGCATCTTCGGCCACACGAATTGAGTCGAGGAACGAATTCTCCTCACGGATCGCCAGAGGCGCGCACGAAATCCTCACGGCAACGCTCGTGCCGCGTTATAATGAGGGGCAGGGTGTCAACCTGCGTGCCTTGATGGCCCAACAGATGGCGCTTCGGAGATGGCTCGTGCCCAGGATACTCCTAACTGGATTCTCCGCTGCCGCGGCGATCTTGCTTGCGTGCGTGAGCCGCATGCGCTCAAGACCCGGCTAAATACAGCTTCAAGGTCGATGGGAAAACGATCAACCTCAAGGTCGACCCGAAGAGCCTTCTGGTCAAGTTCCCACGCGAGAGGTTCCGCGAGCGGGGGCTCACGGACCGGGCCTTACAGATCATGACGGAGTCGATCCGAGTGCAGCGGGAGATTTCGCCGGATGATCGGCGGACGGTCGAGCAGCTCATGCGGTTGATTGAGGAATCCAAGACCCGGGCCGTACCATCTCCCAATAGCATGATCGTGCCGAGGCTCAAGTATCCTTCCACCGTTGACGAGCTCGACTTCACCGCCAATCGGATGGGCGAGGGGCACGAGGTCAGTGAAGTCCTCGACTACAACGGTCGGCCCACCATCGTGCAAGGCACGGTGACCGCGAGGTTCAAGGAGCGGCCCGACGAGGCCGCGATTCGCGCCTTGAGCGAGGCCGCCGGGGTCGAAAAGGTCGAGCAATATGAATACGACCCACACTCGATCCGGTTTCGCCCGACCAGAGTCAATCCGATGCGGGCGTTCGCCGTGGCCAGTGCGATTGGCGCTCGCCCGGAAATCGAATGGGCCGAGCCCGACCTGCTGTCTCAGGTCGCCCCCAGCGACGACATGAAGCAAGGCGCCGCCGCCGCGGCGGATCCGGTCAACGACCTGTTCTACACCAAGCAGTGGTACCTGCTTTCCGGGCCCGCGGGCATCAACGTCCCCGAGGCATGGAGCCGGTCCCTGGGCTCCGACAAGCTGATCGTCGCGGTCATCGATAACGGCGTCGACCTGGATCACAAGGAGCTCGCGGCGAAATACGTGCCGGGCTACGACTTCGTCGATCAAGACGACAGCGCGCGGCCGGCAGCCACCGACCCTCATGGCACCGCGTGCGCCGGCCTGATCGCCGCGGCGACCAATAACGGGATCGGAATCGCCAGTGTCTCGCGCTCGCCGAAGATCATGCCCTTGCGCGTTTATGGACCGACCGGGTTCGTGAACCCAGATCACATGGCGCGAGCGCTTCTGCACGCGCAGAAACACGGCGCGAGAATCGTGAGCGTCAACTGGGGATGCACGCCATCGAACAAGATCACGCGGGCTCTCCGGCAGGTGACTGATCCGGCGCGGCCCGACGAGTGCTGCCTGGTGATCACCGCGGCCGGCAATGCCCGGCCCCCCGACGACGCCGACGACCCTCCCCAGGACGTCGGTTTCCCCGCCCGAGCGGCTCCCTGCATTGCCGTCGGTGCGGTCGACCGCAAGAACCTGCGGTGGTACTACAGTTGCTTCGGCCCCAATGACGAGCTGGACCTGGTCGGTCCCAGCGGCGACGTCGATTCCCGCGGCGACATCTGGACGCTGGATATCACCGGCGCGGCAGGCTGGAACCCGGGCGGTTCGGCCGACGACGAGGCATCGGGCGATTACACCAGCCGGTTCGGCGGTACATCCGCCGCCGCTCCCATTGTTGCCGGTGTCGCCGCCCTCGTCTGGTCCACCTACCCCGAGCTCACCGCGCAAGAGATTCGCAAGGTCCTCGAAGACACCGCGACAAAGGTCGATCCAACAAACGGCGGATGGACCAACGACCGCAGCAAGACCTATGGATTCGGCAAGGTCGACGCCCGCGCAGCCCTCGAAGCGGCCCAGAAGCTCGCACAGGCAAAAAAGGCCGACCCCGCAGCGAAGAACGGCCCACAAGCCCCACCGACTGCGCCTGTTGCCCCCGCCCCGGTCCAGAACCCGTCCGCTAGGGCGCCGGCCCAGCCGACCGAGCGGCAAAGGCCCACCAGAGACCGCGAGCAAGAGGCCGCCCGCCAGATGCAGCAGCAGCGAATTGACGCGATCCTCCAGCCGACCCGGACCCGCTACAAGGTCGACGGCAAGGAAATCGCCGTCACCCCCAACAGCAAATGGGTTTCGATCGCACTCGAAAAGAATCCGTTCGACGAGCGCACAAGCGAAGCGGAAAAAGTGAATCTCCGCAAGACGCTCGCGAGCGTCCTTTCCCGCGCGGCAGCCGAGAGCCTGGCTTCGCCCTCACCCGCCAAGTGGCCACTCGGCCCCGCCGTCGCCGGCACCGAAGGCCATCACGTCTTCCTGCTGCCCCGCGACCAGCTCAACGACCGGAACACTCTGGTCGACCTGGCCGTTCGCGGGCTCCTGCCATGCCTGACTCCCGTCTACAACTACCAGGGCTCCCTCGTCATCCCCACGCCAACTCTCTCGTGCGCAGTCAGCTCGGTCAAGGAGAAGAACTTTCAACAACTGATCAAGTCATTCGGCCTTGAGGTCATTGGTCAGGAAGACGATGAATATCGCCTGAGGCTCACGCATCAGACGCCGTTTCCCGACGTCTTCGCCGCCGCCCAGCGAATCGGCGACAGCAACCTGGTCAAGTGGGTCGAGCCCGACCTGATCAGCCAGGTCCGGCACTGAGATCGCTCGCTGCCGCACGCGGCCGCACCGCTCAACCTTCGGTCTTCTGCACGGCGATGTAGTAGAGATCTGTCGCCACCTCGAACTGATCCTTCTTCAGAGGCGTTTTCATCTCCTGCCACTCGGTCGTCGGCTGAATGATCTCCTTCTTTTCCTTCGTTCCCACGCCGCACGGGCATCGCGAATGACTTCTCGTCGGCCTTCCAGCGATACGCGACGGCCCCCTTCTTCTCGTCAAACTTGAGCTCGAGCACCGGAATCGCCGGGTGCCGCAGGTATTGATCAAACATGGGCGTCAAGTTCTTGCCGGTCTCCTTGTTGAAATACTCGACCACATCTTCCGTCATGATGCTCTTGTACTTGAACCGATCGTGATACCCGCGCAAGAGAGCCCACCACTTCTTGTCGTCGTTGACTACACTGCGCAGCGTGTTCAAGAACAGGGCACCTTTGAAGTACTGATCGTTGTCCGGCTCGATGTTCGTCCCCCGCTTGCCCACGACCGGCCGGCGGTTCTGCGCCATTCGCTTGTATCCGTTCACGTATTTGATCGCGTCGTCGTGTCCGAATCGGTATTCGACATACAAGGCACTCGAGATAGGTCGTCCAGCCCTCGTGAATCCACATGTCCGCCTTGTCGACGGCGCTGACACTGTTGCCGAACCACTCGTGGCCGCTCTCGTGAATGATGATGAAGTCGAACCGCGAGCTGATACCGACTCCCGTGAAGTCGCGCCCGTAATAGCCGTTCGCAAAGTGATTGCCGTAGGCCACGGCGCTCTGGTGCTCCATGCCCGCATACGGCACCTCGATCAGCTTGTAGCCATCTTTTTGAAACGGATACTCGCCGAAGTAGTGCTGGAACGCTTCGATCATCGGCTTGGCCTGCGCGAACTGCTTCTTGGCCTTTTCCAGGTTCTGCGGCAGCACGTAATAATCGAGGGTCAGCTCGCCCAGCTTTTCATCGAAATGCACATAGTTGCCGATGTTGAGCGAAACACAGTAATTGTTGATCGGGTAGCTCACGTGCCAGTCCCAGCGCGTGAATCCGTCGGAGAGCTCCTTCTTGCCCGTGAGGCGGCCGTTGGACACGTCGACCAGGTCGTTCGGTATCGTCACGCTCAAGTCCATCGACTCGACCTCGTCGCGCCACTGGTCCTTGTTGGGCCACCAGACGCTTGCCCCCTGGCCCTCGCACGACGTATAGATCCAGGGCTTGCCGGCGGGGTCCTTGCCGAAGGTGAAGCCACCGAATCGCCCCGTGGTTCTCGGCGTTCCCGAGTAGTGAAAGTCGATCGAGTATTCCCTGCCTTGTTCGAGCGGCTCCGGAAATGTCACGAAGACCGCGCCTTCCTCCCGTTCGAATTTCAGCGGCTTTTCGCCCAGGAGAATCTTGTCGACCGCCAGCGCGGGGCTCAGGTCGAGCTGGATCTTGCGCGAGTCGACCAGCATCCGGAATCGTATCGTGTTCTTGCCGAAAAGCGTCTGCTTCTCGGGATCGACGCGCACGTCCAGGTGGTAGTACAAAAGGTCGTTGTTGGCGCGATACGGACCGTAATCGCCGCGCACGATATCAGCCCGCGTCGGCCTTCGCGGACCAGCCGCCTTCTTGGTCGCCGCGCGAGCGGCCTTCTTCGCCTCTGGCGCATCGGCCTTCTTCTGGTCCTGAGTCGACGACGTCGCGGCTGCCTTGGGCGTCTGTGCGAGCACCGGATCGGGCGCCGCGGCCGTGTGCCAGCAGGCGAGAAGTGCTGCGAACAGAAACGGGGCGGTGCAGGTCGTCTTCCCGTTCGTCAAAGCGATCGTGCGTGGCATGTCTTCTCCACTCTACTCCAAGGTTGCTCTTCCGAGTTTGCAATTGCTTTACCGGGTGACTCCGCGGTCACGCGGCTGACGCAGCCGGTTTGGCCAGTGCATCGATCAGCAGATCTGCGGTGTCTCCGGCGGCATGAATGCAGTCCGGAATTCCGACACCATCGTACCCGATTCCGGCCAGGTAAAGACGTGAGTACTTGGCGAGGTTGCGGCGAATGGCGGTGACTCGATCGAGGTGCCCCAGGTTATATTGCGGCATCGCACGCGGGTGCCGGGTGATCTTCGTGAAAATCGGTTCTCCCGAGGCCCCGATCAAGCCGCCCAGCTCCTGCTGAACGAGCGCGGTCACGGCGGCATCGTCGTGCTCGAGCTGTTCGGGCTGGGTCATGCCGCCGATGAACACCCGCAGGAGCACCGTACCGGCAGGGGCCCGGTTGGGGAACTTCACGCTCAGGAACGAGACCGCCAGGATCGATCGCATCTCGGTCGCGGGAACGACGGCGCCGAAGCCATCGAGCGGATGGCTGATCTGGTCGCGCCGGTAGGCAACATTGGCGATGAGCGACGAGGCATAAGGAATCGCCCGGAGCTGCAAGGCCAGCGCCGGGTCCTGGGCATCCAGGAACCGTGCCGCCGCGTGGGCTTCTGTTGCCACCACGACCGCATCGGCCTCGAGCGGCGGCCCGTCCAGCAGCTCGACCAGCCAGGGAGAAACCGGCTCGTTCCGGGTGATGCGGCGCACCGCGGTCCCGGTGCGCACCGTCCCTTTCGGTAGCGCGGCGGCGAGTGCCTCAGGCAGCGTGCCCATACCATCGGCCAGCGTGACAAAGAGGCCGTAACGGGCCCCGGATGCCTGCTTCTCCAGATGCCGCGGCCCGCGCTGGCGTGCCTCGCGGCGCAGCGCGCGGATCACGCTGCCGTGCTCGCGTTCCATCGCGGGGAACTGTGGAAATGTGGCGTTCAAGCTCAGGTCATAGGGATCGGCCGTGTAGATTCCCGCCACCAGCGGTTGCACGAGTCGATCGAGCGCCTCGCGGCCGAACCGCCGGCGCACGAACGACCCCAGGCTCTCCTCCGATTCGTCGCTCCGCCTGGGAATGACCAGATCAAGCAGCAGCCGCAGCTTGCCGCGGAGCGACAGAATGGGTGTCGTCAGGATCGGCAGCAGCCGGTTGGGCGCCATCAGCACAAACCCTTCCGGCACCGGCGCCAGCCGGCCATTTCGTACCACGAACGACCGCCGTTTGCCGGCATCTGTCTCGATCAACTGATCGGCCAGGCCGAGCTTGTTGCAGAGATCAAGCGCCCAGGGCTTGTTGGTGATGAACGAATCGGGACCACGTTCCAGCGTGAAGCCGTCGAATCGCTCAGTGCAGATCACGCCGCCGATGCGGTCCCGAGCATCGAGCACCAACAGTTCGACCCCGCGGCGCAGCGTGCGCGCGCGTTCGTGCACGCGGTGCGCGACCGTCAGACCAGACAGGCCGCCGCCGATCACGATCACGCGATGCCGTTCCTTGCCGTCGCCCGCACGTTCAGCCAAAGTGGTCCCTTCCAGTGCTCTCTACGTGAGTTAATGGACAGCGTTCTCGCCTTCGCTCGTTTCCAGTCGAACGTCACCGGTGCATTTCGCCCAGCCGTATCCTACACAAAACAAACAACTTCGGTCGCGGCAAACCGAGGCCGCGACACGTCCATGATTCAGTAACAGCATGATTGAACGACGGCTTCCGAGCGAGGAATGGTGGGTGCAGCAGCCTACGACTCCACGCACGCGTTCCCGCGGCGATTGGAGATTTGCAAGCATCCCCTCTGGCTAACCGATCGGTGCGCCGTTGTCAAGATAATAGCGGTACGAAAGTGATCCCTGGAACGAACTTAGGCACGCACGTGTCATGCCGGAGCGACGTTTGGTGGACGGGCTACGCTCTCTTCTGGGCCGCGATGAGCTGCCGCGCCCAGGCGTCGTCCTCTGCCGAGAGGGGTGGTTCTGGTGTGCCGGCGTAGATGACGTGCTCATAGCCGGGGCCGTCATACGCGCGGTTGAGCACGTCCTGGAGATCGACGTGGGCTGCGCCATCTCCTTGCCGCAACGGAATCGGGATGACCGGAAGTCGTTCTCGCAACTTCACCGGCCAGAAATCGGCAGCAAGGCGCTTTTCTGCCTGGCTTACCATGATCGAATAATCACACTCGGGCCGGCCAAGAGCCGGCATGGGCTTCCACCCTCGAAGGAGGTCGACCTCGACGAGATGGGCCGCGCTGTGAAGATACTCCCGCCGTTTCGCAAGATATTGTTCACGATCCGGGCCGGGTCTTTTATTGGAAGGGGAGAGCAGCTCGATCACGGTGATCAGCTCGCGATTTTCTCGGTCGCGGACTTCGAGGAATGGGATGCCCTCGAGATCCTGTTCGGGCAGAAAAACCTCCGCGGGCGCTTCCAGCAGCCCGATGCCTCGATGTTCCGCCGCGGATGCGTCACCTTGAGCCACGGAAAGATCCGATCTACCGACCCACCGCCGTTCTTCGGCGGGTGCATCGTGGATGTAAACGTGCTCGTCAAGCTGCACGACGTATCTAGGCGTCACTTGTGGGACCAATAGTCGGCGCAGGGACGTCAAAAACTCCGTGTGGAAATCGAGCCAGATCGTCGACCGCTCGAAGTACGGATTCATTCCCGGAAACGGCGACGGCATGGCGCACCTCTGCGGGTACATCGACGAAATCCACCCCGGCGCTCGCGAGCGGGGCCAAGTCGATCATAACATAACATGGAACGGACCACGTTTCCGGGGCCTCCGCGATGAATCATTCGCCACAGGTTGGGATACGATGAGTCGCATCAGGGCTCTATTACTCTCGGCGGACGGCACACGGAGTGTGCCTGCTACAAGTGGGGGCTACAGAGCGAAACCAGGTCGTCCCAGGCGAGCACACGCTGATGACGCAAACGGCACAACAGTCGAGTATCCGGCAGATCGAACGAATCTTTGCAGGTGACTCCATCGCCGGGCTTGATGATCGGCAGTTGCTCGAGCGATTCATCGACCGCGGCGGCACGGCTGGAGACGCCGCGTTCGCCGCGCTGGTCTCTCGTCATGGGCCGATGGTTCTCTTGGTCTGTCGACAGCTTCTCGGTGACCTGCACCAAGCAGAGGACGCGTTTCAGGCCGTTTTCCTGGTACTGGCGCGCAGAGCGCACTCCGTCCGCGAACCCGACTTGCTGGCACACTGGCTGCATCGCGTGGCGATTCGCACGGCGCGCAAGGCAAAAGTCAGGCACGTCCGACGACAGGTTCATGAATTGATCGACAAGGCACTCGACACCAGCTCACCGGTACCGTCACCCGAGCAACAGGCCGTCAGCCGCGAGCATTGCCAGGCGCTTCACGAAGAGATCGACCGGCTGCCGTGGGCGTTCCGACGAGTGGTCGTGCTCTGCTACCTTGAGGGATTCACTGTCGAAGAGGCGGCCCGGCGACTGCGTTGCCCACCCGGGACCGTTCGCAGCCGGATGGCGCGGGCACGTACCAAGCTTCGCCGGGCACTCACGCGGCGGGGTATCACCGTGGCCGCAATGGTCACTGCCCTCGCACCGCGCTCCGCAGCCGCCGCATCCGTCTCAAGCAAACTCTCTGAAGCAACGGCGCACGCGGCCATCCAGTTCGTGAGCCGACGGACCGTCGCGGGGTGCGTTTCGACTTCCGCGTCGGCTCTGGCCCACCACGTGCTTCGGTCGATGATCGTCATGAAACTGCGCGTCACCGTATACACGCTGCTGGCGCTGAGCGCAATCGCCGCCGCCGCTCACTATCTCGCCGCCGGTTCCCCCGCAGCGCAGGATGAATCCCTGACGGCTCGCACCGCCCAGGTACCACGTGCTTCAGCCGCGCCTGAGCGCCGCGCCGACAACCAGTCGCACCCGAAAGCACGCACCGCCGATGCCGCCTCGGGCCGGATGACCGTGACCGGCTCCGTCCTTGGCCCCGCTGGCAAACCTATGGCGCACACGCCTGTCGACGTGGTCGGAAGGCCCCGCGTGGCGTACGTGGCAGCCGTCGAAAAGTTCGATGCTTACACCCTCCTTGGCCAGGGAGCAACCGGCGACGACGGCCAGTTCCACGTCGACATCACTCGCACCTCTTCGGCTCGATTCTTCGACGTCTACGCCCTGGCCAAAGCCCCCGGCTATGGGCTTTCGTGGACAGCGCTCGACCCCGATGACCGCGACCCGTCCGTCCAGCTCCGGTTTCGACCCGAGCAGCCCATCCGCGCCCGGCTGGTGGACGTGAGTGGCGGGCCGGCGGCGAATGTCGAGATTCATGTCGTGAGTATTCGCCACCGCTACAGCATTGGTCCGATCAACGGGCTCTCTTTCTCGCATCTGCCTCCCGATGGGATGCGCGTCTGGCCGGCGCCGCTTCGCACCGACGATCGTGGCTGCTTCGTGCTCGCCGGACTGGCCGCCGGCGATGAGGTCCTGTTCGATGCCCGAGACCGGCGCTGACGCGCGCATGGGTCTCCATCTCCTGGCCGATGATCGAGAAGGCCTGAGGGACGTCACGCTTTCCCTCCGCCCAGCGACACTCATTGAAGGCCAGGTCCTGGCCGCTGATTCCGGCGGGCCCATTCCTCACGCGACGATCGTGGTAGCGGCCGGCGAGCGCGCGCTCGGCGGCATGTTCGCGACGCGTTTCCGTGCCGACGCGCAAGGCCGATTTGAGGCCAACCCTTCCGTAGGTGATTATTTCCGCGTGACCGCGTATCCGACCAATGGCGAGCCCTACCTTTCCCCGCCGCTCGAATTCGCGTGGACCAAAGGTGCGGTGCGGAAACACCTCGACATCCCGCTACCCCGCGGCGCTTTGATCCGCGGCAAGGTCACGGAGCTTGGCTCGAGCACCCCGCTCTCGGGCGCGACTGTGCAGTTCCTGTCGATGAATCCCCGCGCCGCAATCAAGGCCGTTCAAATTCCATCGTCGCCAGCGAGGACGACGGCTCCTTCCAGATCGTCGTCCCTCCCGGGAAAGGGCATCTGCTCGTCTTCGGCCCGAGCCCCGACTACATCCTCGAATCCATCGGCGACCGAATGCTCCGCGACGGTCAACCAGGTGGTCGCCGCAACTATGCCCACAAGATCCTCGCCTATGAAGTCCAGGCCGGCGCGAAGACCCAGACGATCGACGCCACGCTGCGGCGGGGTAACACCGTGCGCGGCCGGGTCATCGGCCCGCAGGGACAAGCGGTCAAGGAAGCAAGGATCCTCTCCAGGCTTCACATCGAGCACTACCGTCCGCAGTGGAGGGGCGACTTCGTCAAGCGCCAAGCGATCGATAGCGTCTTCGAGTTGAATGGCCTCGACCCCGAGAAAGCGGTGCCGGTCTACCTCCTCGACGCCCACAACCAGTGGGGCGCCGCCGTCGAGCTTTCCGGCAAGCAGAGCGGGGAAGAAACGACGATCCGCCTCCAGCCGTGCGGGACGGCGATCGCGCGGTTCGTCGGGCCCGACGGGAGGCCGCTGGCCTCGGTCGACCTGAGGCAATTGTCGATCTTCGAGATTTTGGTGACTCCCGGTCCGCATTGGATGACCTTCGACAAGAACGGTCAATCCCAGCTTGCCGCCGACGCAGACTCCGTCGCCGCGATCGACCGCGATCACTACGCAGATCGTCACCTCACGGACGCCAGCGGACGAATGACCTTTCCGGTCTTGATCCCCGGCGCGTTGTACCGCATTAGCGATTATTCGACGGTTAATGTCGACACGAGGGGCATCCAGGTCCGCAAAGACTTCAGCGTCAAGCCCGGCGAGAAACTTGACCTGGGTGACATTCTGATCGAAAAGCCCTAGCGTCTTGGTCGGGCCGCGGCAATCGGCGTTGTCAGCCTGGTTGACCCTCCCCTCGCACCCCATGATAATCGAGCACGGCATCGAACACGGCAAACGAATTGCGTCTTCTTCGGCAGGGCAAGGCCATGAATCGATTCACAGTTGCGCTCGTGCTGGCAGTTTCCCTCATCCCTGCGCGAATCAAGGCAGCGGATGAGCCGCGGCCTCTGACATTGCCGCAGCTCGCGTTTTCCGTTCCGGAGCCTACACCCGCGCCTGAATTCCAGGCCGAGGGCGTCAAGGCAATCTTCTTCGAGGGTCTTCCCTGGAAAGGCAAACCCACGCGAGTCTTCGCCTGGGTCGGAGTTCCCAAGCTGGAACCAGGCAAAAAAGCGCCCGGGATCGTGCTTGTCCACGGTGGTGGCGGCACCGCGTTCGACGCCTGGGTCCGGCTGTGGGTCTCGCGGGGCTATGTGGCCATCGCCACGGACACCTGCGGCTGCGTGCCCAAGGGAACCTACGGAAAATGGCAGCGGCACGACGCAGGCGGTCCACCAGGCTGGGGTGCCTTCGAACACACGGATGAGCCGATGGCCGACCAGTGGCCCTACCAAGCCGTTGCCGACGTCATCCGGGCGCACTCGGTGCTGCGCGGCATGCCGGAGGTCGACCTCGATCGCGTCGGCATCACTGGAATCTCCTGGGGTGGATATCTCACCTGCATCGCCGCGGGCCTCGACGACCGCTTCAAGTTCGCCGTTCCGGTCTATGGATGCGGCTTCCTGGGTGACAACTCGGCGTGGGCGCCTGAGTTCAAAAGACTCGGATCCAAAGGAGACCGCTGGCTCGCGATGTGGGATCCCTCGCACTACCTCAAGAACGCGAAGATGCCCATCCTCTGGGTAACCGGCACGAATGACTTCGCCTACCCGATGGACTCATTGCAAAAGTCGTATCGCCTTGCCGGCGGGATGAGCACGCTGTGCATCCGCTTGCGAATGCCGCACGGCCACAACGGCCCGGGCGAAAACTCGCCCGAGATCCTGGCGTTCGCCAACGCGATCGTGGGGCAGGGGGCCCCACTCGCCACCGTCGAGAAACAAGGCCGCGACGGCCCGAAGGTCTGGGCCCGCTTCCAGAGCAAGGCGCCGGTCACCAAGGCAGAGCTGCTCTACACGGAAGACGCGGGCCCCTGGACCAACCGCCGCTGGCAAACAGCGCCCGCAGCCATTGACCAGTCGGCACACACCGCGACCGCGATGCTTTCTTCAAAGGCAACCGTCTACTACCTGAACCTGATTGATGACCGCGGCTTGATCGTCAGTACCCCGCACGAAGAAACAGCACCGAAGGAACCGGCCAAGGTCTTTGTGGGCTACCTGTACGGCCATCCGCGCCACATCAACTTCAAACTTTATACGCATCTTTGCCACGCGTTCCTGGTCGCCGACGCAGAGGGTAATGTTCGTAAGGACCGTAACGTTCCCAGCCTCGATGTGACGACCAAGGCTCATGCTTCGGGCGTGAAGGTGTTGCTCTCGCTGGGCGGCTGGGGCTGGGACGACCAGTTCGCGGCGATTGTGGCCAAGCCTGAGGCCGAAGACCGCTATGTGAAGTCCGTGATCGACATTGTTCGCGACAATGACTACGACGGTATCGACCTCGACTGGGAATACCCCGACAAGGAAAAAGAGGTCACCGGCTTCGAGCGGCTGACGCGGCGGCTGCGCAAGCAGATCGACGAGATCGGCAAGGCCAAGAACCGGCCGATGTTCCTGACCATGGCCGCATCGTCGAACCCGGGGACGCTCAAATGGCTGGGCAAGGATTTCCTGCTGGAGAACATGGATTGGATCAACGTGATGACCTATGACTACACGGGCAACTGGACCGACTACGCGGGCCACCATTCACCGCTCTTCGCGTCGTCAAAGCAGCCGGGCGCACGCCGCTCGACCGAGCTCTCGATGAAGTATCTCCTTACGGAGCGCGGCCTGCCCGCCAATCGCCTGGCGGTGGGCATCCCGCTCTACGGCCGCGGTTTCGCCGTTTCGGAGCCTTATGCATCGACGAAAGGGGCACCCAGAACCCGAGTGCCCGGCGGGGGGTATAACAATCTGATCAAGCTCGTGAAAGAGAAGAACTGGACGCGCACGTGGGACGCCGAAACGAAGAATCCCTGGCTGATCGCGCCCGACCACAAGGCGGTGATCGGCTATGACGATGCCGAATCGGTTGCGGCCAAGACCGAGTGGGCCATGAAACAAAGGTTCCGCGGCGTCTTTTTCTGGGAAATCGGCGCCGACCTGATGCCGGACGACACGAACCCGTTGCAGGAAGCCGCGCGAGCGAAGTTGGATGCGAGCCTGAACGACCGTTGACGGACGCGGTACAGGTTACGGCTCCGAAATTGTCGAGCCAGAGGCACTTCGGAAACGATGGCCGAGAAATCAGAGTTGTGCGTTATGCCATACATAGTATATTGTAGTGATGGCAAAAGCGCCCGCCCAGAAACCCGTGGCTTGGCTTAAGACCGGGGTCAAAACGCCCCCGTTCTCGAAGGCGGCCAGGGTAGAGGCGGGAATGTTACTCCGTCGCCTACAAAGAGGCGAGTTACTCGGGATGCCGCACTCGCGTCCCATGCCGACTGTCGGTAGGCGTTGCCATGAACTGCGAGTGCGCGATGAGAATCGGAACTGGCGGCTTATCTACCGAATCGACCCCGACGCGATCGTTGTCGCGGCGGTGTTCCCGAAGACGACCGAGCAGACACCCGACTCGGTTGTGGACAACGCGAAAAAGCGCTTGCGAGAGTACGACGAGATTATATCACGATCATAGGACAGATGATTATGAATACGCGGAAGAAGAACGCGCTCGCCGCGGCCGGGTGGACCGTCGGGGACGCCGAGGACTTCCTCGAGCTCAGTGCGGAGGAACGGTCTCTAGTTGAATTGCGACTGGCCGTTAGCCAGGCTATGCATTACCGGCGCAAGCGGAGCAAGCTCACCCAGCAGGACGTGGCGAAGAAGCTAAGGACAAGTCAGTCGCGCGTCGCGAGGATGGAGGCTGCGTCCTTGGATGTGTCGCTCGACGCACTGTTTACGGGATTGTTTGCTCTTGGCGGAAGCATGAAGGATCTTGCGCGGAAGCCTGCAAGCGCGAATACTCTACCGCCCAGGAGGCACGGCGTGAAATATAGGGTCAAAGTGACTGCGAAAGCCAAGTCGACAGCCGGCGGCGGCGCGTTCCAGAAAATGGTCGATGCAGCGTCAAGTAGAGTTTCGAAGACAAGGTCATCGGCCGATGCGGCGCGCACGGGGGAACGCGTTCCGAAGAAATAGCGGGCTATCGGATCGCGGCCGGCGGCTCGGCGGCGATCGCGGCTGGGCAGGGAACTTTATTCGTCGTCGCGGAGCGAGAGAACGAGGAAGGCAAGAAGGTAGGAAGCGGGGTCTTTCATCGGCTACGACGATGCCGAATCGGTTGCGGCCAAGACCGAGTGGGCTATGAAACAAGGCCTACCCCGGCCGATGCTTTGCGAACAGCGGGTGCCGTCGGACCTGCTCGCGCACGGCGGCGACTTTGTCTGGCTGGCCTGCCCAGAGGTGCGTGAGGGTCTCCATCACCAAGAGCAGAAGAGATAACCGGCTCGATGACGGGTCGAGGCTCTGGCGGTTGAGCGACCACCACTCGAGCGCCTCGGAGAATCGCCTGTGCTTGAGGAAGACAAGGCCTTTCTTCAAGATGGTCTGCGTCTCGCCGCCGTCCCTCATCAGGTCTGCCAGCAGGTTCCGCTCCATGGCGAGCGCTCCTGACTCCGGGCTACTCATCAGGGCTTCGAGCTCCGAGAACGACGGCAGACCCGGAGCCTCCAGCCTGTCCAGCCCTTCCTTGAGCTCGCAGAGCGCCAGTGGCTCAGCAAGCGACGCGTCCAGCGCACGCGTCAGTTCTTGCGCGGAATCCTGACGTGCCAGGAGTGACTCGGTACGGATGCGCTCCAGGTCTTGCTGCACCATCCGGTCCATCGCGCCCGAGGTATCGAACGCCAGGTTCCCTTCAGGCTTCGGCCGCGACTCGGCGTCGTTGCTCATGGCTTGGCTCCAATCGACCACAAAGAAGTAGCGCAACAACGAGGCTCGTCATCGCGACTCGCCGCGGCGCGAGGGGGCAAGGCTTTCCAGCGGAGAGAGCACCGCGTCGGATCGAAGCGAGACGATCCCCGCCCATTCCTCATCCGCCTTGAAATCTTCCTTGGCTGACCAGCTCGCAAAGCCCAGCTTGGGAAGCTTTTCGATGAGACGGATCCGCGAGCCGGCATCGCGCTTGCGCTCTCGCACGGCTGCCCCCTCCGGCTTCGCATCGTCGGGCATTTCCCCCTCCGGGGCTGTCGCCGGTCTTTCGTCGTCGGGTTCTTCGGTGCCCATCGCGATCCTCATCAGTCAAGAGGACATGACGATCTTTCCAAGCTCCTGCACCAGCTTGCGCTCGACATCGCCGATCTGGCCCGCGGAATCATCGAGGCTCGAGATCAATTGCTGGTAGCTCTTGAGCAGCTCATGCAGCCGCGGTCCCGCGGTCGCAGATTTTCTTGCCGCAAGCTCGGCCACCGCTTTTTCGAGATAGCCCTGCGCTGCCGCAGCAGGCGAAGTGTGGGCTCGCGCGGCGCAGCTTTGACGCTCGACTCGATACCGAGCAACAGCGGCTGAAACTCCTGAAACCTTCCCAGCTCTTCGATCAACGCTTCACGCACAGGCCTGGCGAGCGTGGGGTCATGCAGGAAACGGACCGACACGCCGCGAAAACACTCGAGCGCGTCCTGGTGCTCTGTGTCGAGCGCCTGCGCCTCCGATAGCAGCCGCCGCGCGATCCGCCCTTCGACTCCCATCGCAACGGCGGCCTCGAGCCACTGGATTCCTTTCTTGCGACGCTCGGGGACGAACCAGTAGTACAGCCCGCCGAGTGCTGCCAGCACGTCGCGCTGCCGCAGCTCGAGCTGAAGCGCACGGAACAGGGGTCGAGTGATTGCTCCGACTTGATCCGCAGTGAGCGGCTTGCCCTCTTTTGCTAAAATCTTGCTCCGGGCTTCGGCCTCAAGGAAAAGAAATGCGCGGAAGACCTGCGGCGCCAGCCCGAGCGTCATGCCCGCAACCGGCGCTTCGAGATACTCCTCGGCAATCTCCTCGTCGGGTTTCGGAAGGCCCGGCGGCAGGTGCCGCACCAGAAACGCGTCGGTGTGGCGCAAGATCGCCGGCGGGTCGCCTTCACGCACGGCGATCAACGTCTCGAGAGCGTCTGTCACCGTTCCGATCCCGCGCCGCTGCTCGGCATTGAGACCCTCCACCTTGCGCACCGCCTCGATACCCGCTGCGGCTTCCTCGTGATGTCCGGCCTGAAGGGATCGACGCACATTCAGCAACCGCACCTTCACCAGCGACGTCGGGATCTCGCCGACGAGCTCCGCGCGTGCGGTGACCTGGTCGAAGAGCCTGGCTGCCCCCTCGGCGTCGCCGCGGCCCAGTGCTTCCTCTGCCAGCCGCAGCAGGCACACGCTTTCGTTGTGCGCGAACGGCAGCTTCGACCCCTGGCCTTTGAGCAGACCCGGGGCTTTGCCAAAGCCGTCGAGCGACTTTTGCCATGCTCCCAGCAGGCCATGCGCCACGGCCAGCAGATACACCGCCTCGCCACGATTCGGCGCCTGCTCGAGCAGCGTGCCGAGGTCGCGCACGGCCGTTTCGAGCAGCTCCTCTTGCTCGCGCTCGAGAGAAGGCGCGGTCGCGGCGATTTGCACCGCACAGTAGCTTTTCAGGTAACCGCAGTCGAGGCGGTCGAGCTTGTCGAGAAGGCCGGCGTCGATCGTGCCGGCCACCGTCAAAGCTTCGCGGTACTCGCCGGTCTCGGCGAGATGCGCCAGTCTGTCGAGCATCGATGCGGCCTGTCGCACCTCAGGCGCGTCTGCCGGTAGCTCTGCCGCCCAGCTCGAGCGAACGAGGGTCGCCGGGTCGCCAAGCGTGACAAGCGCAACCGTTCCCAGCGCGACCAAGAGCGGCACAACATAGTGCGCCAGCGGGCCGAGATCGAAGCGGCGCCAGAACGGCTTCGATTCCTCGACTGGGAGCGATGCGACAGCCGGTGAGAGCTTGTCAATTTCGGCTTCGACCCGGCCGAGCTCGGCGAGCAGCTCGCTCTTGCGCTCGCCGAGCGCCGCGCGCTGGGCGGCGGTGACCGGGTCAGCCGGGTCCTCAGGCTGCGAGGCTTCGATGGGTAGGGCGGCGCGAGGCGGTAAGACAGCCGAAATCGTTGCGAACGTTGCGAAAAGGACGGCGACGGCACACACGAGGCTGACGGCGATCAACCGCTTTTCAGAAGACACCAGCCCTTCCTGTCGTTCGAGCTTGACCGCGAGCGCCGAGAAAACCACCATCGCCACAGTGGCTGCCGTCAGTAGCCAGAGGATCAAGAGCTCGAAAACGGTTCCCACGGACGTCTCCACTGGAACTGTTCAAACGGGAAAGAGCTGAAATTCATCGTACCAGGGAATCTCGGGCACGCCGGCGGCGGCGATCGATGACAGCTTGAGCCCGTGTGCTCCCAGCACCGCCTCGACTCCCGTCGCCAGCAGCGACAGCGGTGGACCTGGCGCAGAGACTGCGAACTGGCCCAGCCAGCCGAACCAGCGCAGGCAAGCCTGAATGAGCGCATCGTCTCCGCCCCGGCTCGCCAGCTCGAGCGCGCGGCCAAAATGCTCAAATGCATCATTATAGAAGCTGTCATTCTTATAAAGGCTCACCGCACCGACGTGGGCGATGCCATCGAGCAGCTCGAGGTAGGCTGTCGCATACTGGCCGGCCTTGCCGCCGTGCTCGGGCATCGCCTGGTAAAGAGCTCGGGCCTCCTTGCAGAGGCGGCTGACATGGTTAAACGCCTGCCCCGTGGCCAGCATGCGCCGGGCAAGCATGAGCTGAGCGGTCGCATCGTTCCAGCGGCTGGCAAACTTGCGGTTGGCCGTGCCGAAACGGTCTGATTTCTCTCCCAGGTGCCGCATCCGGATGTGCGCCAGGCGCAGTGTGTCGGATTCGTCGAGTTTCCCGGAGTACGCGCCGACGAGCCGGTCGATTGCCGTAGCCACATCGGTCGACGGGCCGGGCACGCGCGCGGCCATTCGCTGCACAACAGCCAGGTAGAAGCGGATTCGCGCCGGCCCGTTCTCCTCTATGTCGTTCCATGCGGCCTCGAGTGCCCCCGCGAGGTCGCCGCGCGCGACGAGCTTGGGGATCTGTTCGTCCCAGGGAACGACCGGCGCGGCCGGCGCTGTTTCATCCGCCGTCGACGCGGCGGGCGGTGCTGGTGGCCGCGGCAACAACGACTCGAGCCGCGCGACCGTGGCCGGCTGGTTTTCAAATCCCCAGTAGCGGATCAATCGCTCGGTCGCCAGCTTTTCCTCGAGCGCTGCAAGCCGCGCACGGGCCGAATCTGGAGTCGGCCGCGAGCCTGGATTCGGCTCCAGGCAGTCGACGATCAACCGCTCGAGTTCCGTCGCGTCGTCCAGCAGCGTGCGGGGCAGAGCGGCTTTGACGGCCGCTCTAAGTCGCGCGGGAAGGCCCATCCGGCCTCTGAGCAGGCGAGAGAACTTCTCGCGGTTGGTCAATCCCTCGGGCACGAGCGGCCCGGCAATCGCCTGGTGCAGAGCGGCCCCCATGAGATACGCCGGATCCAGCCCGGCCGCGCTCACGGCTGTCTCGCGCGTGACCCAGAGCCACGTCTCCGGCTCGGCCCTGGCCCAATCGGCGAGCGAGGTTCCGGTCGAAGGGAGCGGAACGAGCCGGAACTGAATGGGCGTGCCGGGCACAACGCGGATGGTCGAGGCCGACACGAGCGCGTCTGCAAACCCGCCGCGGGAGAGCTCGCCCGCGACTTCCAGGACAAACCGCCCGAGCTCGAGAATCGGCCCGATCGAAACCGCCGCATCCGTGTGCCAGGGCTCGATCGCCGCGGCAAGCGGCACGGCTTCCGGGCCCTGGCGTTCGAAGCGGACAAGAACGCCGCGACCGGTGAATTCGACGCTGGTTTGTGCCACGACATCTTTGGGCCGCCTGAGTGCCAGACGGTCGAACCAGGCGCGCACGTCGTTGCGCGTCGTCCGGCTTGCGCACACTTCGGCAACCAGACGGCCATCAGCGTCGACAACGAGCTGCCCCTTGGGTAGAGCGACCGGGCGCGTGAGATCTTCCGACTTCTTGGTCACGAGCCGCGACTCCGGACAAGCAACATGGTCAACTGCGCGACCAGAACCGAGACGGATCGATTGTCGGCAGTCGCCCGCGCGCCATGCAGCCTGCCCAGAAGATCGCTGATCTCGCGCTGCTGGTCGGCGGGAAGGGTCGGCAGCCGGCGGTTGGCCTCTTGCACGAGCTGCGCGACGGGGTCAGGCGGTTCGGCTCCTGCTGCCGGAGCCGCTCCGTCCGCCGCGGTTGGCCCAGGCCCGATCATTCCCGATTCGACGATGTCGGCCAGCGCAATCCGTTTTTTCTCGGTCATCGCTCCCTGTCCGCGACTCAGCTTGATCGGCGTGACCTGGCTCGTCTGCTGGTGCAGCAGCTCGCCCACGAAGATCCCGTCAGCGTCGAGCGCGAACGTCACCTGGAACTGGTGCGTCCCCTTCGGGCGCCGGAGTGAGGTTGTCGATCACGACGTCGCCGAGCAGAAAGTTCAGGCTCGCCTTGGGATTGTCGCCCTGGTAGACGGGAACGTAGATGCTCATCTGGTTGTCTTGCGCGGTGGTGTATCCGCGGCGGACGACCTTGTGCGGAATCACGTGATCCTTGGGGATAAGCGGGTCGTAGATATCGTCCTTCAGGCCGATTCCCAGCGTGTGGCTGACGACGTCCTTGATGTTCGTGTCGACGAGCTCTTCCGGCGGCCGTGCGGCCTCGGTGTCGATGCGCAGTGGCGCATCGTCCCGGCCCTCCCACTCGAGGCTGGGCTCGAAGTTCAGCGCCATCCTGGCTGCGCCCATGGCAACGATCTCGTCCGGGTTCAAATTCGACTTGATCGGCTTCTTGTAGCGGCCTGCGAGTGCCTCGGCGACCTGGGGAATGCGGCTGGACCCGCCGACCAGGATGAACGCGTCCACGTCGTCGAGCGTTAGATCGTGCAGCTCGTTGGCGCTTGCCAGGGCCACGTCGACCTCGGCGATCGCGCGCTCGAGCAAAGGCGCGATCATCGCGTCCAAGTCTGCCGGACTCAGGCTATAGTTGATCTCCTCGATTTCGGGAGTGGGGAACTCGAGGAAGAAGTCTTGACGCTGGCGCTCGTTGCAGAGGTGGATCTTCACTTGCTCTGCCTTGAGCTTGAGGCGCCCGAGCAAGCGGGCGTTGCCGCGGAAATCCTGGCCGAACTGGGCTTTCATCCTGGCCAGCGCCCAGTCGACGATCTGCCGGTCGATGTCGCCGCCGCCCAGGTGCGGGTCGCCGCCGGTGCCGAGGATCTCGACGGTCTGGTCTTCCATGATCCGGACCACCGAAACGTCGAACGTGCCGCCGCCGAAGTCAAACACGACGAATGTCTGCGGCTCGCCGCGGTCGAGCCCGTAGGCGACCGCCGCGGCGGTCGGCTCGTTGATGATCAGCCTGGGATTGAGCTTGGCGATCTTCGCGGCCTCGCGCGTCGCGTTCTTCTGCGGCTCGCGGAACCGGGCAGGAACGGTGATCACCGCGTCATGGATCGGCTCGCCGATGGCCCTCTCGGCACTGGCCTTGAGCTCCTTGAGAATGTGCGCCGAGACCACCTCAGGGTCGAGCTCGATTCCGGCACCGTGCACCATCGCCTTTCGGCCATCCTGCTGCTCACCCATCAGCCGCTTGACTTCGTGGATGACCCGATTCGGGTCGCGCGCCAGTTTTTCCTTGGCCGCGTTGCCCACGCTCACGCGGCCATCGGGCGCGACGTAGACGACCGACGGTGTGGTCGGCTCGTTCTGACGATTCGGGATGACCTTCACGTCCTTCTTGTCGTAGCTGTACGCAGCGACCACGGAGAACGTCGTGCCCAGGTCGATTCCGATCACGCGGTGATATTCAGCCATCGGGAGAGCCCCCTCGCAACCGTTCTGAAGTAGATTCCTCATGCGACGACTCTTGTGCCCCGGCAGCGCCATTGGGCGTGGAATCGGCAAGCCCCATGCGACTGAGCTCGGCGATGTCGGGCAAGGCCGCGGCGCTACCATCCTCTGTCTCCTGGCCGGCGTCGCCAAGCGGCGCGAACGCGTTCAGGTATTCGAGAAGATCTCGGTCGAGGCCGTGCGGCGCCCATAGCGCCAGGCTTTCCGGAGACAAGAGCGAGCCTTCCCGGCCGAGCTCTTCCACAACCCAGGCTGCGGCCAACCCGGCGCGGCGCTTCGGATCCATGGCCGCGTCCTGCGGGCCTGGCTGAACGGTCAGCAGTGCGTTTTGCGGATTCAGCCGATCGTACCGCGCGCGTGACCTTGGGACTGCCGATCTCGTCTTCGATCGCCTGGAGCCGGGTCATCTCGGCCTCTTCCTCGCCGAAGAACTGCTCGCCTCTGGCCCGGCGCTTGCGGTTCACCTCCTTGCGCTTGCGGTTGATGATTTCTTTGATCTCGTCGGTCGCCATCAAGGGCGAGACGCCCAGCCGGGCGTAGGCATTGTGCAGGTCGAGCTGCACCATCGACTTCGCCCGAGGCCGCCCGCCGCCCTTCGCGTCCGGCATTGCCAATGGTTGTTCAGGTGATTTTGCTTTCATTCGTGATCGAGCTCCTTGTCGAGGGTCTCGTAGAGATCGATCAGGCGGGAATGGCCCCGAGCACGTGCGGCGGCGACATGGGGAAGCAGGTGATCCATCGCGGCGGTGAAGTTCTTCCTGGCACCGGCCTCGTCCCGGCGCGGCGGCAACCGGAACGCATCCATGGTCAGAGCGAAGCCGCGGCAGTAGGCCAGCTCGAGGGCCTGGTCGCTGTCGACGGCGACGGCCTCTTCGAGCAGCGCCAGCGACTCTGCGGATTCGCCGTTGCGAATCATCCGGCAGGCTGCCGCGACGCGCTGGCGAAACACAAGGGATGGGAAGCTTTCGAGGAACTCCCCGGCGACACTCGAATTCGAGCCCTGGAGCAGAGCCGCGGCAGCCTCGGCCTCTTTGAATCGGTCGAGCTTCAAGAGCAGGAGCAGCGCTTCTGGCGGACGACGCGCGGCTCGGAAACGCCGGACGCGCCCGCTTTGTCGAGCTCCTCAATCGCCTCAACGAATTTTCCCTCCCGGAGCAAGCTTCCGGAACGGCCAAGCACGCCGGCGAGCTCGGCTCGTTCTTCGAGTGCGTCGGCCTTGCGGAGGATGCAGCTGGGCCTTGCGGCGCGAGGGCTCGTGAGTCTCGATCGCCAGCCGGGCTATCCGGCGCGCCCGCTCGAGGTCGGAGCTCGACGGCGTAGGCCTCTGCCAGGCGGCCGCCGGCAAGTTCACGATCGCGGTCCCCGGGCGCTGGAAGGGATGCGACGTCGTCCGCCCCGGCGAGTTTCAAGACGGCGTCGAGGTGGATCTGCGCCAGGTCGACGAAGGCGGCCTCGGGCCGGCGCAGGCGGGCGGTCATCGCCCAGGCTTCACGCAGGGCACCCTCGAACGATCCGGCGGCAATCTCGTCGGCGATCGTGCGGCGAGCGAGCGTGAGGTACGACTGGTCAACGTCCATGGCCAGGCTGCGCAGCACGGGCCGGTGCAGTTGCCGCCCGCAATGCTCCAGCGCCCGCTCGAACGCGAGCCGCGCATCTTCGGGGCTGCCCAGGGCGAGACGGCACTGGCCGAGAAGAAACTCGAGCGTGTGATCGCCCGGGTGGTCCGCAATGACTTGTTCCAGGATGTCGAGGGCGGGGCGATGAGCTCCGGTCACGTAGAGCTGCACGGCGAGCTGGTCGCGCTGCCCCAGCGTCCCCAGGCCCAGAAGCTCCATGTTCAGTGACCGGGCTCTGAGCTGACCGTCGCGGCCCAGGCACTGGGTGATGGCCCGGTCGCTCCATTCGATCGCGTCGGTGAACTGGCCGGCCGCCGCGAGCTTCGCGCGAGCACCTCGTAAGCCTGGACCGCGGTCGGGAAGCGGTCGATTTCGGCTTCGAGCTCCGCGACCTGCGGGGAAGGACTCTCGCGGGCCGGTTCCGGCGGAGCGGAGCCAGGCGCCCGGCGCCTTTGGCGACGGTGCCGCCGCCGGCTCGCTCGTCGAGGATTCGCCGCAGCTCCGCGATCTGGGAATGAACCTCCGGCTCTCGTGCGCGGGCCGATCGCTGGAGCCGGGTCAGGATCGCTCGCGACTCCTGGTCACGACCTGCGATCAACAGAAACCGCGCGAATGCCAGCTCGGTCTGAACGTTATCGGGATCGGCCGCGCAGGCGCGCTCGATGTAGGCCAAGGCACCACGGGCCCCGGAGTCTGTCCTGCGTTGCTCGTCGTAGCTGCGGTAAGCCATGCGGGTAAGCAATTCCGCCGCCAGCCGGCCGGTGAGGGCTGCTCGCTGCTCTGGATTCAGAGGCTTGGTTCGCGACGGGTCGAGCCCTAGCGCATCATTGATGAAGCCCGCCAGAAGCTTGAGGGAATAACAGGCGTCCGTCTGCGTTGCTCTGAGGGCCTGCGTGAGAGACTCGTCGTCAAAGAACGGCGCTTCGTCGTACAGGAAGGCGAGGACCTCCTCGACCAGCCCGGCGCAGTGGCCGCCCAGTTTCCAGGTCAGGCACAGGAGCGCCAGATCGGCAAAGGTCTCGAGATGAAGCCGCTCTTTCGCCCGGATGTCGGCATCGTCGGTCAAAGCGGCGTAGGCCGGCTCGATCCTGGCGGTCTGGGCAATCCATGTGGCGGCGAGCCGCGCGGCCAGCAGTCGCCCTTCTTCTGGAACGAGCACCTGAAGCGATCGCGCGGTGGATTCCAGCGACGCCAGGCGCGCGCGAGCCGCCGGGACACTCTCAGGATCGAGCAAGAACCGCCGCGCATCGTGGCCGAGCGCGCAGTGGCCGAACACCAGCTCGGCGCGGCGATGATGGATATACTGCCTGAGCAGCTCCGGGTCGTCTTCGAGCCGCTCGTTGTTCACGGCCAGGATTGACTCGACCGCGCCCGTGGCCTGGTTGGTCCGGGTGGTCTCCACCAGAAAGCCGAGGCCCCCACTGCTCAGGGAGCCTGTGGCCCCTGCGCCTGAGAGCCTCGCTTGCTGGGCGAAGAGGCGATGTGACCTGGCGAGATCGTCGCCGCCCTTTGCCGTGATCTCGCCGAGCAGCGCCCGGCGGAACTGATGACGGTCCAGCTCGAACCACGCATCGTGGTATGCGCCAGGCTCGCGCAGCAACGTGAAGATCGCGGCGCGGTTCTGGTAGTGCGCGGTCTCATGCGGCTCGAGCTGCAGGCAGCGTTCGATCAGGCGCAGTGCGTCGACAAACTTCTCGCGGCTGGCGAGGTCGACCGCCATGCGCGTGAGGCGCACGACATACACACGCCGCACTGCGGGCCGGTCGGGAAACCGGGCTACGCAGCCCCGCAGAGTCTCCAGGGATTGTTCCCGAGACAGCCCGGCCAGGTCGAGCCGGTCGCTAAAGAAGAGCAACACGAGCTCCTCGGCCCGCGAACCCGGGCGGGTCGCAGCGAGCCGTGTCTCGAGCTGTTCCAGGGCCGCGCCGCTGAGCTCGAGCAATTGCTGGGCAAGCGCCTGCTCGCACGACCCCGGGGAGAAAATCGTCGAGTCCGCGGCGACCTCGGCGGCCAGCCCTTTGCCTTCTTCGCTGCCGGCAAGCACGAGTGTCGCGGTGATCTCGAGCCACTTCGAGGCGTGTGCTGCGCCCCGCGGCAACCCGGTCAGCAGTTTCCGCAGGCCCTTGAACTGAAATCGCAACTGCGACTGCGCCTGAAGGAACCGCGCCGGTGCAAACGAGGGGTGATCGGTGATGATCTCGGCGGCCGCGTTGGCCGCGCGCTTGAACTCACCCTCGTGATAGCTCGCCAGCGCCCGAAGATAGGCCGGCAGCGCCTGCGCGGGAAGCTCTTCCTGCAGCGCTTTGCCAGCTCCGAGCGCACGGGCTGACTCGCCGAATCGAAGCAGCAGCAAGACCTCGCGCAAAGCATGAAGCGGATTGAACGGGTCGGACTCGCGGGCACTCGTCACCCGCGCGACCCCCGCTTCAAATTCATTCGTGAACAGGGCCGAGAAGCTGAGGGCGTCCGCGCAGATGTGGGCGGGGCCGTCGCCGCGGTCAGCGCTGGCCGCAACGGCGTCCCAGTCCAGCTTGTCGAATTCCACGTGAAGAGCCGACACGAACGGTTTACCTCGTTGACCCGGGCCGGAAACGACTGACCTTCAAGGTGCGTTTCTTCACCCAGAAGAAGACGACGACTTGATCGGGAGCGTCAGGGGCGGCAAGCGCCATTGCGACGTCGGCCGTGGCGAGCACCTGCACCGAACGATCTCTGATCGAGAACAGGCTGCCGCCGGCTGTCCAGGCCAGCAGGCTCCCGAGCGGCCCAGCCGCCAGCCCCACCACGTTGTTCGCGCCGCCAGGCAGATCGACGCGGGAGGATGCCTTCAGCTCAGCGTCAACCAGCCAGATATCGCCGGCATCGGTGAGCAGTCCCAGCGGGCTATCCGCCTTGCCGGGGATGGCGCCCAGCGGCACGACCTTGTCGATGCCGTCGGCAAACCGCCGGATGCCGACCGTCAGCCGGCTGGCGCCGCGACTCGAGTCAGCGCCAGTCGCTCCGGGCCAAAGACGCCGACTTTCGATCCGTTGCCGGTGCTGAAAAGCCCTACGGGACGGCCCAGCGCCGTGTGTGTGCTGATCGCAGCCGCGGAAAAGACCCCGCTCGGCTGTTCGATCCGCCAGAGCCCGCCGGAGGCCCCGAGCGCCACGATGCCCTGATCAAACGGCATGAGCTCGACGACCGGTTCGCCGAGCACGACTTTCGCGATCGGAGGCGCGGGCGGCTCGCGCAGGGAGACCGTGCCCGACGCATCGCCGACCGCCAGACCCCACGGTGTCGCGGCCAGGCTGAGCACAACTGCGTCCGTGGCGTGGTAAGCCCACTCGTCGTCGCGCGGCGTGGCGATCACGCCGTCAAAAAGGCCGATCCAGAGCGTTCCGCTCGAGTCAACGGCCGGCGCCGAAGCCCCGTCGAGATCGGGCAGCCGGTGAATCAGAAAACTCTTGCCGCGGCTCGCGCGGAAGCACGCTCCGGAATCGGTCGCGATGAAGATCGAGCCTCGTGCGGCAAGAGCCAGCGCAGGGCGAGACGGGCAGGGGGTTGGCGCTTCTGCCTCGGTCGCCAGGTGCACATCCAGCTCGTTTGCGTCGTCGGGCATTCACGTACCTCGCAAGCACATCGGCCCGTCTGGTTGTCTTCGACCGCATCGAGCGCCGCCCGGTTCGCACGGCAGCAGAGCAAGGCGGCGCCACCCTCGACCGCGCTAATGCGTATTCAAGTCCGCGAACGCGCCGGGCCGGTAATCGACACGCAAGTTGTACCCCTCAGACTTCATTTCTTGATACGACTTCGCCGCGGAGGCCCTCCAGTACCGCCGCTCGCCACGTGGAGTCGCCAGCATCGCCGCAATTCTGCGGGCCAGTAACCCTGACAGCCACACTACCAGCGCCGCAGCAGCCCCGAAAACAAGAAAACCCCCCAGCTCCGGATCCGCCCCGAACGCCTTCACGCGAACCAGGTAGACCAGCGCAATGGCCAGCACGACGCCCAGCGCCTTACGTATCGTTGAGCTGCAATCCCAGCAGAACGAATGAAGGGTGCTACAACGTGCGCAGCGGGGGACGATGTTGGCTTTCACCAGGTAGTGAACGGTCGTGGAATTGAAGCCGTGCGTCCGGTGCGACTCGCGTTTGCCCTTGATCACGACCGATCTCTCCAGCTTCATCTCGCGAGACTTGCAGAAGTGACAGGCGTAATGCTCGAATCCATTGACGCGGGTGACCATCGCCGAGATCCGCTCTTTGAGTGAATCTGCCGCGGCCAGACCCAGGGCCGTTCCATAGAGCGTCTTGAGCCGGTCAATGCCGGGGAAGCTTTCCAGCGACGCGAGCGCCTCGCAGCCCTTCAACACCGCTTCGTCGGCGAGCTCGTCGAGGCCCACCATTGCGACGCTGTCAACCGAGGCCCACCGAGCGCGGAGCGTTTTCAGTCGCGCAAAGTAAAGCGCGCAGTCGTCAAAGTGCAGACCTTCGCGGGCCAGAAGCGGCTCGAGCTCGGCCGCCTCGGTGCGGAAGAGAGGCCGAAGTGATCGGAACGCCATGCCCCAGCGACGCGGCTCAATTTCACTCCTGGCGGCAGCTTCCATCAAGGCTCGAACGGAGTCGATCCGTCCAGCCATGAGCTGGACCTTCACTTCTCCAACCAGAAGATCTGTGAGCCGGGTCGTTACGGAATTCACGACCACCTCCGCGTCGTCAGCGCCCACGACGTCATCCTCGAGCCGGGCGATGTTCGCCTGCACGAATGCGAGAAACGCCGGTGCCTTGACGAGCTTCACCCAGCGGGCAAGAGCAGCGGTCCAACGGTCCATTGTCTGCCGCGCGCGCCGTGCACTGCCACCCATCGTGAGATCGAGCAGGTGCGGGTTGTCAGACACGTCCAGGCCATTTGTCCTTCCCCATCGGATCGTGTCGGAGCCCTTGCCGTCGCTGCCGCCCGGCTCGGAAAGGCCTCCGCCGTCGGGCAGGACATCATGAAGCGAAAGGCCGGCAAGCAGCAGGCTCAGGTTCGCATGGTTCAAAAGTCTCGGGACGTCAGTCGTATCAGTGGAAGCGACTTCGTCGCCCGGCGCTCCACCACCCTCTTGCACGGCCGCCTCGGTGGAGGTTGCGTCGAGACCGCCGATTGCGCAGCCGCCGTTTTGATCGCTCGGCGCCCTGGAGCCTTCCGAACGAACCTCGCACAGGCCGCCGCCGAGATACCCTTCGAGCAAATCCGCATCGAGTGCTGTTAACGCTCGGCGCAGCCGCGTGCCGTCTCCGTCGTGCTCGGGATCGAACCAGAACAACTGATCGGTCAATCTTCGCAGAGGCTCTTCGATTCGCTGGACTGCGTGGCGGATTTCGGGCTCTTCCGGATCAGGCAGCCAGGGAATGAGCTCGCCGTCGGAGAGCGGAAGCCCGGCGCGAATCCGCGAGAGCGCCTCCTCTGACTTCCAGACCGCCTCCTGAGCGCCGATATCCGGCGGAACGCGCAGCACGCGGAACGGATTGGTGCGAAACTGGCTGAGCACCGGCGAGCGGCTTGCCTGGGCAAAGCGCTCCGGCGGATGGACCACAGTCGTCTCGGTCGCCACGGAGCTCATTTGCTGGCCACCTCCTGGCGCTTTAAAACTCGCTCAGTTGTCTTACCGGCTGTAATCATGGTTGCATCCTGGCTATTGCACGTTGGAAAGGATTTGCTGCTCCGGTACGATCAGCTTGCCGCGCTCCTCGCGCGGCAGCAGGTTGATCAGCTCGAAGCACACATCATGAAGGGATTGAATGTCGCCTGCGTTGGCTGCGGCGACGCCCTGCTCGAACCGTGAGCCGGCGAGTGCCATAAGGTTGAGCTCCTGGAAGCGGCCGTGGAGGAACTGAAGCAGGCCGATCCAGTAGTCGATTGTCTGCATCCAGACGTTCTGTGTGAGCTGGGCCAGTGCATCGCGCTTGGCCTCCGCCGTGCCGATGTCGCCGCGCTCCATGGCGGATGCGAATTCGCGGCTGAGCGCGGCGAGCTCGTCCTTGCGCCCCTTTTGTTCGAGCAGCTCGCGTGCCCCACTGACTCGCTTGTCAAACTCGACGCGCACCGACTCGGTTCGAGTCTCGGCCTCGACCATGTCGATCTGGCGGGTCATGAGGCGGACCATCTGGTCGGCCAGCTCTACGGAATCGCGGTCGCCCTCGGCAATCAACGATTCGACTTCCGAGACGCGCTCGACGTGCGCCGACCGAGGTGCCGCGCCGCCTGCTTCGAGCTCAGCAGCCTTCTGTTCGAGGAGCCTGAGCCGCTCTTGCTGCTCGACCAGACTGTTCTTGATCTCATCGGCAGATTTCTCTTCGGCCTCGAACTTGACGATCTCGTCAAACCAGCGGTCGAGCAAGGGAACATAGCCGCGGGCCTCGGTTCTTGAGAACTCGTCCACCGATAAAGTGACCTGGATCTCGGTCCCGACCGGAAGATCGCGGGCGATGTGCTGGGCGCTCACGCAGAGGATGCCGATGATCTTGTTCCGGTCAGCGCGATCGCTTTCACCCTGCACTACGGGGACCTTGATCGCATCACCGGATTCGCCCCGTTTGAGCAGGGCGACCGTTGCGTGTGTCACCGTGTTCCGGGCGGGCAGAACGGTCCCTTTCTGCAAGTACCAGCAGACCGAGTTGTCCGCAAGCATCACGCCGACGGACTGCGACAGCGGCGGCTTGGCCACACTCATCCCGTGCAGGATCGTGAACCGCGAAGGGTGCGTTTCCAGCGGGGAACCTTGACGCGAAGCCTCGATCCGGAAGACGTTGAGCGCGCCGGCACGCAGCGGCAGCGGCACGGTGAACGTACCCTGGGCGGCGAGGGCCAAGGGCCCCGGAATCAAACGGCCCGTCCCGGCCGTCGCCCAGAATCCGCACGGAAAGCCCGTCTGGTCGGCACCCCGCCGCCGTCTTGCCGATCAGGAGCGGAGAGGGGTTCGTCGTCATCGATTCGTACTCGAGCTCGAGCACGACCGTCGCGGAGGAATGCTCCGCGGGCCGCAGTGCAGCCGGCAGCTTCTGTGTCGACGCGAACAGCGCGGCGCCGGCGGCGACGATGATCGTCGGGTCCATATGGTGGCTGGCGTCGAGACCGAGCTCCGCCTGAATGATCCTCTGAAGAGCCGGCGTGCGCGTCGGCCCGCCCACCAGGACGATCCCCTTCAAACTGCTGCTTGTCATGCGATTGCGACTGAGAATCAATTTGCACAGTTCGGTTGTCTTGGTGATGATCGGGGTAATGAGAGATTCCAGAAGCTCGCGGTCGACGGTGCGGCTGAAGCTGACGGGCTGGCCGTCGCTGCCCCTGCCAAGATCGGCGACCTCGAAGGTCACTTGCTCCTGTTCAGAGAGGGCGACTCGAGTTCGCTCGGCCTCGGCTGCCAGCCGCGAGAACGCCGCGCTCATGGCGGGGTCAGTGCGGCGGAAATCACCGAGACGACCCTCTTCGCGCACGCGCTCGGCGGCCCACCGGGCGAGCACGCGATTGAGGTCCTTGCCTCCTAAATGATTGTCGCCATCGTGGTCGAGCACCTGGAGCCGGCCGGCTCGAGACCGGACGAGCGAGACGTCAAATGTGCCGCCACCGAAGTCGTAAACCAACCAGTGGCCGTCGCGGGTGAAGCCAGAGCCGGCGTGCGCGATGGCTGCGGCGATCGGCTCCTGCAAAAGCGGGGCGTGCTCGATGCCGGCGAGCGCGGCGGCCCGGCGTGTGGCTTCGCACTGCGCGAGCTGGAACATCGCCGGCACGGTGATCACCGCCGCCCGCAGAGGCCGGCCCTCGGCTCGAGCGGCGCGATCGGCCAGCGCCCGAGGAGGAGAGCGGAAAGCTCTTCGGCCGACCGGCTCTGGGCTGAGGCCGGGAACAATGTTGCCTGGCTGGTTCCCATCTGCCGCTTGAATTCGAGCGCGGTGTCGCCGGGGTGGCTGGCGACCTCTTCCAGGGCCGCTGCACCAAGGAGAACCGTGCCGTCGGCACGAATGTGCACGGCCGAGGGAAGCAGCACCGTTCCATCGTCGCCGGCAAGCAGTCGCGGGCTGGCACCGTCTTGGACGGCGATTGCCGAGTTGCTCGTTCCGAGGTCGATTCCGAAATCGATCGTTGCTCGCATCGCGGCTGCTCCGGAGAATTGGCTCTCACGACAGTGCGAAATCGTAGCTGAGACCGGCGCCTGCGGGCGCGGTTTGCGGCGGCTCGGCCATCTCGACGGCGAACCGGCGCTTGTCGTCCCCCTCGTATGCGACCAGCAGCGTACCGTCGTGGGCGTCCAGGCCGAGGAAATAAAGCAAGGCGACCATCGGTGCGCTGCCGGCACCGGCGGAGGCGCGCACGCTCGCCGCGTGAGCAGGCCAACCTTTTTCAAGCGATGGATAACGCCTCAAGGTGCGGCGATCCTCGTGCTTGCCCGGGAATACAAGCAGATAGACGATTCCCTGCTCGAGACGAACCAGTGCAGACCGGAAGTCGCCGTCGGTCATGGCCCGGATCGCGATCTCCCGGGCCATTTCCCTGAACGGTTCGTCTCGATCGGTAGCGGCGCGGAGGATCGCCGCCGCGGCTGTGTTGCCCTCGGCGTCGAAGTCGCGAACCGAGCGTTCCAGCGTCTCGCGGAACGCCGCATCCCAGCGGGGCGACAGGAGCCGCCGGCCACACGGCTGGGATGAGAGACGCCTTCGGCGGCCTCAAGGCGTTTGAAGAGCCTGTGCCGCAGCGCGAGCCATTCCCCCCGCGTGTGCACGATGAACGCGGTGACCCCCAGCAGCACAAGCGCCGTGACGACCAGCACAGCTTTGACCTCGTCGCCAACCAGCGGTGTCTTCAACATCCCCGTTTCTCCCGCAGACCGCATTCGAAACAACGAGCGCACCCGATGTCACGGCGAGTGTTTCCGCATATGGTACGCAAGCGCAGCTCAGATCTTTCAAAAAAAATCCGGAAGAGTCTGTTCTTCGTCGCCAGGACGAGCCCCGCCGGATGAGGTCCGAGCTCGCATCTTGCTATACGTGCTTGAATCGGTGACAGTTACATCAACGATAGCGACTCGGATCTGGAATAGAAACAATTCGGTGGCCGCTGAGAATCAATCCGGCTCAAGCGATTGGTCCTGGTGGGGCTCTGAGAAAATCGGCGAACGGACTGAAAGAAAATGCGGTCGCGCCCGTAATGTACGAGACGCACGACAGGCCGGAGTCTGAATTCGGAGGCGGAGACGATGGAGAGCGCCCAGTTGTCCGCGAAGTTTCCCGATTTGAAACAGGGTGCGCGGCGGCCCCGGCTGCGCCACCTCCTTGGTTTCGGCCTTTACCTCTATGGCGACCGCGATCTCGACATGGAGACCCAGAGCTTCGTGCGAACGCTCTATTTCTGCCTGCTGTACATTCCGGTCGTCGCCCTGCGATCGTATCGGGTGACTCCGACGGATGACGGCTGGTCGTACCTGGGAACGGTGCCGGTGTCGGGCAGCGCCCGGCTGTACAGCCTGGTTTGGGCCGCGGTGCTGCTGGGCGGTGGTGGGTTCGCCGGGGTAGACGCCTACTGGAACGCGCCGGATCGGCTTGCAGCGCGAAAGATGAGTGAAGCCGACCGTCTGCTTGGCGCGGGGAGAACCGAGCGGCCGTGCAGCTTCTGGCTGATGTGGCCGTCGGTCCATCGGCGGACTCCTCCAAGGCGGCCGCCAAGCAGGTGGCCAAGCTGCTCGCGAGCGGAACAGCCCTCAAGAATCAGGAGGGTTTGGCCGAGATCTTCGGCGCTGCGGTGAGAATTCAACGCGCAAACCGCTGGCACGGCACGGCGGAAGGCCTTCAAAGGCGCGGGGTGGAGATCGCGAAGGAGATCGCGGCGCGCGACCCGACCGGGGCGCTAGCGATCCTCGACCTGGTCGCGCCGCTGGCTCCGACCGACCAGTCGATCGCAGACACCCGGCAAGATCTGCTCGAGAAAATCGTGGCGGCCAATCCGTCTGACCCGGACTGGGTGACGCGGCTGGCACTCTGCTACGAATCAAAGGGAGAGCTCGACCGCTGCCAGAAGCTCCTCGAGCCGTTGCGCCTCCGGCTGGGTGACTCGGAAGGGGCGCGGCTGCTGGGCCTGGCCGATGCTCACAGCGATCACACCGACCAGGCATTACGGTTGCTTCGGGCCTACACGCAGGGGCGTCTGCGGCGGCTGGGAAAGGCCGAGGAAAAGCTCGAATCGCTGTACCAGTCAGGCCAGCAGCGAATCTTGAAACGGCTCGAGAACGAGCGAGTGTTTGACTTCGACTATCACCGATATGAGCGAGCAAGTGCGGATGAGCGCCAGAAGATCTTGTTCGAGTACATCGGCGGAAAGTTCAAGCAGGACCCGGAGATCAGTGCGGCGCAACAAGCGTTCATGGCCGAGTCAGGCGTGACGCCGGTGGCTCTCGAGCTGGGCCTGATATTGCTTCAACACGCGCAGAAGCAGACCGACGAAAAAGCTCGTAAATCTTTGCTCGATGAGGCCGAAGCGACCTTTCTGGCGGTCAGCCGTGTTGCGGGTGACCGGGCCGACTATCAGCTCAGCCTGGCGCAGGTGTATTACTGGCAAGGGAAACACAAAGAGGGCCGCCGGATCGTCGACGAGGCGCTCACCGCGGGCAAGCGCGACCCGAAGCTGTTGCTTCAGGCAGCGCACGTGCTCCGCGCCGTCGGCAGCCACTCGGAAGCACGCGTGCTCGCAGAGGAGGGGTTCAACAAATCTGCTCCCGGCGCGACCAAAAACGGCTGCGCTGTGATCCGCGGATTGCTGGGCGACGATCTGGACGAGCGCATTACCTGGCTGAAGCGGGGTGACACGAGCGACCCGCAGACAAGTGCGATCCTGAACCAGGACCTGGCGGCTCAGGCGATTCAGAATGGGAACGAAGCCGAGGCGATCACACGGCTCAAATCGCTGGTAGCGGCGTACGACGCGATGCCCGAATCGGCGGGCGCGCTCAATAACGAATGGATCGCCTTGAAACAGCTCGCCAAGCTGACGGGCGATGCAGCCGTGCGCCGGCGTGCCACGACGATGATCGAAAAGGCAGCGGCTCTCGAACCGGGCGATAGCCTGGTTCTCTCGAACGCCGCGGCGTCATTGCTCGAAGACGGTCTGCGAGAGGTCATTGGCGGGGCGATCGATCTGGGTGCTCTCAAGGAAGAAGCCGACGTGAATCTGATTCGATTCCTCGCCAGGGACGAGTCTTCGCTGCAAGCTCTTGCGGCCCGCGTTCGAGCCGACCGGAGCGTGAATCGGGCGAGGTCGATGATGGAGAAGGTCTTGCTGCTCTCCTCACGCGATCCGGGAACGTACCAGGGTTGCAAGCAGTTGCTGGCGTTCGTTCGCGATGCCGAGGGCCTGAGGAAGCTTTTTGCGTCTCTTTCTCGGACAGAGCTGGATCTCGCGAGTGAATCGAAGCGGGCGGCGGAGCTTCAGGAAGGCAAGCTGGACGGTTTGATGAAAACCGCGGCTCAGTCGCGCTGAAGTACGCTGAGGTCACGCTGCCGGTCGGCCGCGCCAAAGGCGGCGCGACGCTCGCGGTGGCTGCGTCAGAGCTGGTCAAAGCTCGGATGGGGGCAGCGGCCTTCGGCATTCCGGTCGACGCAAACGCGACGGTTGCCGTCGCCGAAGAAGGCTTTGCCGCAGCGCCCTCGCTGTCGGGCCGGTGGCATCTTATTGAGTCGCTGCTGTTTCGCGCGACCGAGCGGTTGACCCGGGCGGACCAGAGATTCGCCGCGCTGCGCGATCGCACCAAGCGGTCGATATCGTGCCTGGAGCTGGTTGCCGGCGTGCTTTCACGAGAAGGGCCGCTCAAGAAGCTCGCGCTCGCAGACGCCGACGTCGGCCGCGCGGTGGATTTGACACGCGAGTCATTTAACGCAAGCGCTTCCTACACGACGGCCGCAACGACGTACATGATGCTCCGCGCCCGGCATCCGGATGTTGCCAAAGCGGTCGCGAAATCGTATTCCGGGAATGAGGTCGAGATGCTCACAGACGAGATTGATTTGAGGCTCAAGCCGCACTCCCCGAGTGTGATTTTCAAGAATTACTTGCGAGCCCGAATGCTGAACAAGGAGGCCGATGCGGAGAAGATCCTGTCCGACGCCAAGGCGAAGGGGATCGCGCTTCCGATTGATCAGCCATGAGAGCGGCGTGAGGGTTGAATCCAGGTTCCGGCGATCTTCGAATTGGTTGGAGGCGGATTGGTTGTTGCGCTGCTGCCGTGCTTGGGCGGTTGCTGAATTAGATGGAATGGACTGATCGAATGTACGGCCCGTGGAAGGGCAATGTATGGGATGACAAGCGAACTGAACCGCCGTTCCCGGCCGCTTTTGGATGAAAAATTAGCTGCGGTCCGGTTTCGCTCCTTAGGAGGATCAGTCATGACGAGAACGATGCATGGCACGGTTAACGCAGGACCATCGAACTCGATGAAGACCCCGGTGTGGCTGAAGGCCAACACGTGGAAATCACCATCAAGCTCGTTGAAGTCAAGCGACCGTGGGGTGAAGGGTTACGTCGTTGTGCCGGGGCGCTTTCCGGGGAGTGGACTGAGGAAGATGACCGGATTCTCGAGCAGATCCATGAGGAAAGGAAGCGGGATTCGCGCAGGGACATACTTGAATGAGTTTCTTCTGATACGGATACGTGCTTGGCTCACTAGCGCGCCGTGAGTGCGAATTCCCGGAACTTGGTTGGTGATTATAATGGGTTCTGGAACCGATTCTTTCTGTTTGATGTCACCGAACGGGTCGAGGATATGGGCGGTGTTCGGTCCGATGGATCGGCTTCCGGCGCATTGTACCTGCGGCATGCCGAGCCATCGCGGGCCTGGTGAAGAGTGGGCACCGTGGCGGGGAGTTAGGCATGGTGTGCCCGCAACTCAAGTCTCGGAACTCGGAGCGACAGGGTTAGGTTTGGTGTCCATGGAAGGTCTAAACTAGCTGCGTCCCGGTTTCGCTCCGCGTCAGGGTTTGGGGTCGTCGAAACCCACGGTGCCGGGACGAGATTTCTGTCGGGGACGCCTACCAGGTAGAAGCTGAAACGAATGCCGGTGTTGGCGAGGGCTCGGAGCTCTTCGGCGTGTTCTTCTTCGAACAAGGCGGAATCCCAGCAGTCGCAGAAGGCGACGACGGTTTGGGTGGCGCCACGGGATTCGATGAGTCGGGCCTTGATCTGGTGCATGATCTTGGTGAAAGACCGAGGGGCGTTGCCGGCCCAGCCTTTTGTCGCCGCCAGCAGGATTGGGCGCGCGGCGTCTTCGAGATAGCCGGGGATGACCATGACGTCTTGGGATGCCAGGAGTGAGTCTTCGCCGCCGATCAGGTCTGGGGAAGACAGGTCTTCGATGACGGCGTCGTAGCCGAGCTCGGTGATTGCGGCCTTGAGGCGGTCTAGCAGCCTTGTGACTGAGTCAGAAGGTGGGGATTCTGGCTCGGGAGAGCCGAGCATTGGTTGCTCCAGGGTGACTGATCAGGACGGTCCAAAATAGCCGGGACCAAATGCTATCCGTTTGAAGACATTGTGTTTCGGGATGAGGGGGATATCAAGCCGGGCGGCCGGCTCGAACGCGTGTGCTCGCTTGTGATTTCTTTGGGAGGGGACACGCTTCGCGATTTGGGCTCGATGCTACTGTCGTTGGCCGGCTTCTGAATTAAGCCACCCTCGCGGGTGGGTTTGCTTGCTATACTTGATCGTGGGTGAGCTTCAGATGTGCGAGTCGTCGAACTGTACAACGACTCAACGCGACCTCCGAGGATCGAGCGTATGCCCCGTCAGGAATCGGAGTTAGTCTTCTCACCCGATGCCCGGCGGCAACTGTTGCGACTGAGCGTGTTCGAAAAGCGGCACTAGTGGACGCGATTGGCAAACACCTGATGCAGGCGGATCCGAGAATGGAGACTCGAAACAAATTTGCCCTCGATCCACCGCCCGATTCGCCGACTACGAACTGAGGGTTGGCGACCTTCGAGTCCTATATCGAGCAGAGGAAGAGGAAGGGACGACGAAGGTCATTGTGGCCCTGATCGGCAGAAGAAACGGAACAAGCTCATTGTCGAAGGTAAGGAGTTTGAGCTATGAAAACGGTCTCTGTAGATGACGTCACAAACAATTGAATGACTTGATTGCGGCCTTGAAGAAGGGACCGGTAGTACTTTTTGCGCAAGGGCCGGCCATGTGCCGCGCTGGTTGGCCTGGACGAGCACTTCGACCGGGAATCATTCTCTTTGGGTCGGGACAAGTCTTTGCGTCGGCTAATGGAGATGGCGTGTCGCAGAACCAAGAAGGGCGGGGGAATTCCGTTCTCCGAAATCTTAGAGGAAGTTAACAACCAGCGTCCCAACAGGAAGAAGCGGCCAAGGCACGTTTTGTGACACTTTTTTTCGCTCGGACGAATTCGGTACAGGTCCGTTAGTGTTTCCGGCAAGACGTGTTCAAGCCTCGCAATCCGTTAGCTTCTTGAACAACTGCATGCGCACCACGCATCGATTCAAGACGTGGAACACCATGCCGCCTGGGGTGATCTCTGTTCTTCTTGGCATCGACCCGAGTTACCGATAGACCACGTATTCTGCCGATACCGGACCTGACCCCGCTTTCTCGCTGCTAGCCCTCCTCCACCGTTTCCAAACGGACGTCATCCGTTTCAAAGCCCTTGATGCGGGCGATGCCGCGCGGCCCGGCGAAGTTCGGCCACCCACCGTGGAGCAGGTCGTTTCAAAGCCCTTGATGCGGGCGATGCCGCGCCGGCTTGATCCTCAATTATCTGGAGGTAGAAGCCGCAACATGGTTTCAAAGCCCTTGATGCGGGCGATGCCGCGCGGCTCGGGCTCAGCCGCAGCCCCATCCACGACGCCCGCCCGTTTCAAAGCCCTTGATGCGGGCGATGCCTCGCGCGGCGGGTGCCTCGACCAGACGAGCTTCCCCAGTCGGGAAACCGTTTCAAAGCCCTTGATGCGGGCGATGCCGCGCCGCGCGCGGGCGAGATCCCAGGAGGAAGTCGGCGACCACGTTTCAAAGCCCTTGATGCGGGCGATGCCGGCGAGGCCTGGCAACCCATCTACTGGGAGGCCGTCGCAACGAAGGTTTCAAAGCCCTTGATGCGGGCGATGCCGCGCACGGCAGTGTTACGATGACCCGCACCTATACGAGAGCACTCGTTTCAAAGCCCTTGATGCGGGCGATGCCGTGCGCAGCCCGGGCTAAGTAGCCCAGATGCTGCTGGACCTGACGTTTCAAAGCCCTTGATGCGGGCGATGCCGCGCCAGGCCCGAGGAACTAAAGATCGCCTCGTTCGGAAAATAATCGCGTTTCAAAGCCCTTGATGCGGGCGATGCCGCGGCAGGGCTTGGCCAGCCAGTCCGACGCGAGTAAGGTTCCCCGTTTCAAAGCCCTTGATGCGGGCGATGCCGCGCACGGCGAGCTTTCCGGGATTAAGCCGACTGCTCGTTTCGACGTTTCAAAGCCCTTGATGCGGGCGATGCCGCGCAGGCCTGATGCCGGTGCATGTATCCAATCGTGTAATTGTCAGTTTCAAAGCCCTTGATGCGGGCGATGCCGCGCGGGCCCGTTGGGAGGATGGCTGGTTTCTCTGGGATCTTTATCGTTTCAAAGCCCTTGATGCGGGCGATGCCGCCGCGGCGGTGGGTGATCTCCCCTCGTCCCTGCACAACTGACAGTTTCAAAGCCCTTGATGCGGGCGATGCCGCGCACGGCGAACCACCGGGTTGTCGAGCTGCATAGCTGAGGACAAGGTTTCAAAGCCCTTGATGCGGGCGATGCCGCGCCGGCTGTCAGCGGCAACGGGTCAACCGTCACGGCCCTAACCAGGTTTCAAAGCCCTTGATGCGGGCGATGCCGCGCGCGGCCCGCGGCTATGACGCGCCACACGTCATGATCATCGTTTCAAAGCCCTTGATGCGGGCGATGCCGCCAGGCGCGGCGCACACATGGCCGTGTACTGCCGGGTGAACAACAGTTTCAAAGCCCTTGATGCGGGCGATGCGGCGCACGGCCCAGTGGTTATGGTTACAGTGGGCCGGAAGCATGGAGTTTCAAAGCCCTTGATGCGGGCGATGCCGCGCAGGCTCGGCCGGAAGAGTTGGTTGAGCGGCTGTGCTAGTGTTTCAAAGCCCTTGATGCGGGCGATGCCAGGCTGGCGGCGGGCAGGGCCTGCTGTTAGTCCATCCGACGTTTCAAAGCCCTTGATGCGGGCGATGCGGCGCGGCGCCACAATGGATGGCCAGGATGTCGACGACTTTCGGGTTTCAAAGCCCTTGATGCGGGCGATGCCGCGCGAGGCTCTGGGACAGCTAGTTGACGACATGACCATGTGCCTGTTTCAAAGCCCTTGATGCGGGCGATGCCGCGCGCGGCTTTCCGAAGAAAGAGTCCTCGCGTCTAAACGCAGCCATGTTTCAAAGCCCTCGATGCGGGCGATGCCTCGCGGGCGCAGTCCCCGTTCGCGCCCTTCGCCGACGACGATCGTCGTTTCAAAGCCCTTGATGCGGGCGATGCCGCGCACGGCGGGATATCGAAGACTAGCTTGCAACGTGTGTCCACGTTTCAAAGCCCTTGATGCGGGCGATGCCGGCCAGGCCTTCGCTCGTGAAGGAGATTGGCCCTGGCGCAATGCGTTTCAAAGCCCTTGATGCGGGCGATGCCGCCGCGGGCACGTCTACGGTGGTTCGACCGACATCACGACCACCCAGTTTCAAAGCCCTTGATGCGGGCGATGCCGCGCGCGGCGACTGGATTATGTGCTGGATAGGAAAGCCAAGAAAATGTTTCAAAGCCCTTGATGCGGGCGATGCCGCGGCAGGCCTTTCGTCGACCCGAGGGAACGTTCCCCCGCTGCGCGTTTCAAAGCCCTTGATGCGGGCGATGCCGCGCACGGCTCTGGTAGCGACGTGCGTCAGTGCGGGAGTCATTGCGCGTTTCAAAGCCCTTGATGCGGGCGATGCCGCGCGCGGCGTGCAGAGTCCACCGCACCAGCGCCATCAAGAACGTCGTTTCAAAGCCCTTGATGCGGGCGATGCCGCGCCCGGCGTTGGCACGTGCTTCGCAGTTAGAGATCTATATACGCGTTTCAAAGCCCTTGATGCGGGCGATGCCGCGCCGGCCTGGCCTGAGCTGGTTGACAGCAACCTGGCGGCCTCGTTTCAAAGCCCTTGATGCGGGCGATGCCGCCGCAGGCAGGCAGGCATGCACCCACCGATTCAACGGAGACGCCTGTTTCAAAGCCCTTGATGCGGGCGATGCCGCGCGCGGCCGGCGACCTGGTCTTCCAGGTCATCCTCGACTACACGTTTCAAAGCCCTTGATGCGGGCGATGCCGCGCGCGGCATGATGGGCGCTAACGAGTAGCGAACTAAGGAGGCAGTTTCAAAGCCCTTGATGCGGGCGATGCCGCGCCGGCGTGCATTTCGAGAAAAACTGAGTAATTAAGCTTCCCGTTTCAAAGCCCTTGATGCGGGCGATGCCGCGCGCGGCCCGCCGTTGCAAGCTACATCGTTGAGGTGACAAACGGTTTCAAAGCCCTTGATGCGGGCGATGCCGCGCGGCTCCGCGACGAGGGGCTCGAGAAGGCCGACATCGCCTGTTTCAAAGCCCTTGATGCGGGCGATGCCGCGCGCAGGCTGGCGAATGAACAGCCCCATGTGGGGTTTGCTGATCGTTTCAAAGCCCTTGATGCGGGCGATGCCGCGCGGCGTGCCGGTCTGTGAGTATGCCGTCACGATGTTTACAGGTTTCAAAGCCCTTGATGCGGGCGATGCCGCGCAGGCGAGGAGGAACAGGGCCAAATCGATTGCAGCCATCTGGTTTCAAAGCCCTTGATGCGGGCGATGCCGCGCGCGGCTTATTTCAGTTAGGGATTAACACAATAGAAGACGGTGTTTCAAAGCCCTTGATGCGGGCGATGCCGCGCGCGGCACGGAACGGATGGCGCTTACCAACGGATTGATATGAGTTTCAAAGCCCTTGATGCGGGCGATGCCGCTCGCGGCCGTCGAGGCTGCGACGCGTCTCGCTCTCTGGGCGTACGTTTCAAAGCCCTTGATGCGGGCGATGCCGCGCGAGGCCGGGCGATGCACGAGTTTACGGGCGGAATCCGCCCGGGTTTCAAAGCCCTTGATGCGGGCGATGCCGCGCGCGGCAGGGGACCGAGGGCTCCGGGACGAGAAATCTACAACGGTTTCAAAGCCCTTGATGCGGGCGATGCCGCTCGCGGCGGGTAAACGCACCTCACCGTTCAACTCACGCCCCGTTTCAAAGCCCTTGATGCGGGCGATGCCGCGCACGGCAGTGCTCTCCATAACACCATGCGTCGCAATCGTTTGGAAGGGGCACAAGCCCGGATGTTCGAAATCAATTGGGATTTATGCGTTCCGGGACTGCTTGGTCGCGGATGGGCACGCCGCAAGGTGCTGGATTGCCTCACGTTACGACTCAGGCCCAGATGTACCCATTAGGGTGCCGTTCAGAGCCTCCAAGGGAGCGAAATTCTCGAGGTTTTTCGCGTTTGGTAGTGTACATCTCCACCATCATCGCGGAAGCCGTTCGAGCCATCGTGCGCGTGCCGTCACCGCTGTCGGGGCCACCCGCTCGGAAAACGGCCGGGCCAGGGAGGAAGGTCGTCGACCAACTTGCGCACCCGCTCCACCAGCAGCACCTGCAGGCTGGGATGATCTTCGTCGCAAGCGTGGAAATGTGCCTCCAAATCCATGAGCCACCGCTTGAACGCCTCCTCGACCAGCTTCACCGAGCCATCCCGGTCGTCTTGAATGAAGTCAGTTCATTATAGCGATCCCGGGCCAACATGCTAAGGACCAATCGGTCAACGGCGGCGACCCGAAAAGGCTCGACCAAGTCACACGCGAGGGAGGGACGGCCCGCCCGATACTCGTGAAAAAAACCCAGCGAGGGATCGAGGCCCCACGCCTCGCAGGCCGCCGCACACGGTTGTGCAACAACGTGTAGCCCAGCGACAACAGGGCGTTCACCGGATCTGTCGGCGGCCGCCGGCGCCGGCCGGGCAAGGTCCAGCCGGTGGGCAAGAGGCCGTCGAAGACCTCAAACCACCGCCTGCCGGCCATGCCTTCCAAGCCCAGCAGCGCCGCCTGGTCGGGAGCGATTTCGACTGCCCGCCGCATGCGCGGCAGGTCACGCAGGAACGCGACACCCGGCTGTCGCCGCGGCCTTGCCGCCGGGCGTTCTCCAGCACGGCTTCCTGGCTCTTGAGCTTTTCATCGACCACACGACGGGCCTGGGGAAGCATCCAGGACGCATCCTGCGACGCCAGGAACTGCCGGTCAGCGCCTGCCTCTCCAGGCATCGGCGGACGGCTGCAAGCTGGCGTTTGTCTTCAACCCGCTCGACGACATGTACGCCAGCGCGGCACCGGCGTCGGTGATCAGCCGGATCGCCTGGGCGTCACCTGGACCGAGCCGTAAATGCAGACGAGCTTCACCGCGCAACTTCACCTTGAGCCTCCGCCCACCGACGCACTCGCTGCCTTTGAATTCCAGGATGTGGTTCGGGGCCTGCAGACGGCCGGACCAAAGGCGTGCAACACGCCCAGTTGGCACGACGGGGTCGGCCGGCGATCGATCCAGGTTTCACGCTTCTTTCGAGGCATTTTCGGGTTCCTCCAGTGAAGGATGTTATGTAAGTTGCGTCACACTCTGGCTGGTTGGTTCGGCGGCCCGCGGATTTCAGCAGGCCTGGATCAAATCCCTTCGCGGAGCGAAGGGCGACACTAAGGAACGCGGGAATAACCTCCTCGAATTCTCACGACTTGCTCGGAAAGGGCGGGAGACCTTCAGTCCGGCGGACGGCGGCGACCCTTCGGGAGCCCGGAGACCCGCCGAGCTGTGGCTAGACCTTCGGTCAGGCGGACGGCGGGGTCTGGAGACCCGCGCCGAACTGTGGCTGTCGTCGGGGCCGGCTCAAATCGCTTCGCGGAGCGAAGGGCGACACTAAGGTTGGTTCGGAACGCGGGCAGAGCCTTCAGGCCCGACAGCCGAGGGCGGCTGTTCTACATCCGCGGTTGGTTCGTGCGGGGGCTGGGTGGCGGCCGAACCGTTGGTGGACGGGGCGTGGGGTGACGGGGCTTCGGCGCCGTGGTCGCGACGAATGACCCGCGGCGCGGCGCGGTCGAGTGAAGCGACGAGCACTGGGTCCGTGGTCCTTGGCCCCGGGGCGGCCGCGTGGTCGCATCGCTCGGCCGCGGGTCGATGATCGTCGCGCTGCCGGCGTAATCGGTGTCTCGGTCTTGAGCGTGGTCTCGGGTGCGTCCCAGGGCAAAGGCGCTTCGCTCGGGCGGTAGCGCCGGCGGGGCAGGGAAGCCAGCACGAGCAGGGGAACCCCGTCGGCCTGCCAGGTCTCGTGGCCGTCCTTGAGGCGGTGGTAGTGGTTTTGCCGCAGGGCGGCGACGGTGCAGTCACGCAGGTGCTTGAGCCGCCTGCGCAGCGCCGCGAAGAGGTGGTGATCGAGCGCATCGAATGCCTGGGGAGCGTCGTAGGCGAACTGGTACGATTCGAACCAGCCGCGGAGCCGCTGATTGAACCGCTCGAACTGGCCGCAGAGCGGCCGGTCGGGATCGAGCTGTTCGACCCAGCGGTCGGTCTCGGCGATGACCTCTGAAACTTCGCTGGATCCGTGAAGATCTGGACGTCGTGTCGGTTCAGGAATGGGTCGCGAGAGGCTTGAGCACCAGGCCGAGGAGGGCCAGTCCGTCGTCCACGGTGCGAATTTGGGTCTTGTCGTGGGCGAGCGCGAGGCGGCCGGCTGGCGCAGGCAGCCGGCGGCCTGGCTGCGCAGGCGGCGGGCGCCGGTAACGTCGGGGGCCAGGATGAGGAGGTCATCGGCATAGCGGAAGAGGGGGGCGCAGGTCGCCGTGCAGGCCGCACCAGGCTCGGTCGAACCGCGCCAGGTTCCAGTTGGCCAGAAGCGGCGAGAGCGGGCTGCCCTGCAAGACGCCGACGGGCCGCCGGTTTTTGAGCCAGCCGGCATTGCCGTTGCCGACCTGGTTCAACACCAGGTTGAAGAGCTTGATGACGGCGGCGTCGGCGACCAGGGCACGAATGTCTTCGAGGACGAGCCGATGATCGAGCTCGTCGAAGCAGCAGGCGATGTCGGCCGAGACGGCGGCTCGGAATTGTTCGGGCCGGACGATCACGAGCCGGCGGACGGCCTGGAGCTGATCGTAGCGGTTGCGGTTGGGGCGAAAGCCGAAGCTGCGATCGCCCAGGTGGGCTTCGATCAGGGGCTCGAGGATGATCTTGAATATCATGTGCACCACCCGATCTTCCAGCGTGAGGATGGCGATGGTGCGAGTCTTGCCGGGCTGGCCGGGTTTGGCGATCTCGAATCGCAGCACCTGGCCGGGTACGTACGTTCCGGATTGGAGGCGGTCCGCCAGGTTCTGGAGGAACGCGGTGACGGCGGCGGGGTCGTCGGCCAGGTCGCTGACGGCGAGCCGGTCGGCGCCGGGTGTGTTTGCGCCGGGGCGGCAGCGCACCAGGCGCCAGGCTTCGTTGATGACGACCCAGTCGGTGACGAAGCGCATCACCTGCTCGATCGGTTCGCGGGCTGGCGGCGGGCGTGCTGGTGAAGATGGCGCTCGAATTCGGCGGATGTCTTGGCTCATGGGTGTGGGTCCTCTTTGATGGTGGTCAGTGGTCAGTGCTTGGAGGTGATCCCAGTGGTCAGGGGTGTTAAAGGACGAGCCAGTCGCGTTCGACTTCGGCTCTGGGGCTGCCGCGGTGCACGATGCGCGCCGGGCCGTTTTCGGTCATGGGCCAGGCGGTGAGGGCGTCATGATCGGGCTGGATGAGCTTGAGCGAGCTCGTCGAGGAGCGTGGCGATTTCGGTGGGCGAGGCTTCGCCCTCGAAGACAGATTTCTGGCGGCGGAAGCCCAGTTCCTCGAGCCGTTTGGCGACCTTGCGGCGGGCTTTGTTTTTGCGGACGTCGTAGGCGATAACGTAAATCATTGCGCGCGGACTCGGGGCCGTAAGTCGAGAATACGGCTGCTCGGCGCACAGGCGCGCATGATCACGCTCTTGCCGCGACGGCTCGCAACTGAGGCCCGGCGAAAATGCTGGGCCTATCTTTATGACGCGGATCGAAGAAAAACGGGGGTTTTCAGAAATGGAATTCGGCGGAATTCTGGCGGAGTCTATGTCGAGCTCATTGAAGTGAACAAGCGATTTCCCGTACGGGAGCTGTCAATGGTCGTTGGTGTGCGGCGTGTAGCTTGCCCGTGCTCGCTGGACCATTGCCTGGTATTCGGGCGGAAGCAGAGCAGCCGCGCGGTCGATCCGTTCGGTCCAGTAATTGCCGCCGGCGGCGAAGATCAAGACTTGTAGCTCGCGCGATAGCGCGGGTTGCCCGGCGAGTGTATCCAAGAGCTCGCGGGCATCCCGTGGAAAGTCCATGCCGGAGGATTTCTTCGCGGTGTGGACCGATTACGTCGAGAATCGATGGTATTTTACCCGGCTCGTGTGAGCCTGGCGGCCGCAACCGGTCGATCAGATCGGCGAGGTCGTCCAGGCCGGCGAGACAGTCTTCCAGTTGCTTCCAGGAGGGCATTGGGGTCGGGACGCTCGAACTTCCGTGCTCTGTCATCGTGATGCATCCTATTGTTTATCGCAGCTCCCGTAGGAATTCCCTGAGCCACGAAATCTGATTCGGCAGTTGTTCGAGAATCTGGTGAGCTTTTTCGATGTTGGTCGGTCTGCCGGGTCGCGGTGGCGCGGGTTCGACATCATTGCCGGTGACTGGCAGGTTCTCCTTGATGCGGTTCAGCTCGACGAACTCGGCGAGTAAGCCATCAAGGAGCGGGATGACTCGCCCGATCCACTGGTTCAATTGTTGCTGCCGCCGATGACATTTCTCCAGTTCCTCGGATTGCTCGGCAGCGTGGTCGGGGGCCGGTGATCGCGAGTCGGCGAGCAGGGAGTCGCCGTCGAGGGGGACGGTGCGCCGCGGATTTCTGCGGAAGTGATCGAGGATACAGTTTGCGGTGACGGTGATGCAGAAGGCCTGATGGTTTTCGATGCACCGACTGGGATCCCGCACGGCGACGGTGATCTTGAGCAGGGAATTCTGCAGAATCTCGTCGGCGTCGGCGTGACCAAGACCGGAGCCGCATGTGGCGGAGCGAATATACACCGCCAGGCGGGGTGCGATTTGTTGGATGAGCGATGTGAGATCATCGTTGTTGGGGCCGGGTTGGGGCCGGCCCGGTTCGGCACTCATGGCGGTGGGCCTCCAGCGAAGTAACGGTTGGTTGTAGAACGGTAGGGGAGCATGCGAGTGGTGTTTGATCTTCTGAGGTTGAAATACAAGGCCCGTCTCCGCGGGTAAGGACGTGGGAGCTAGTTGAGCTCCGAGAATGAACCAAGCAGTTGATCGAAGCACCGTAGGTATCGGGCAGTGCACGGGTTCCGATCAGTGGCGACTGTATCAGGGGAGCGTGAAGGATTTGTGAAGACTGTGTGGTTGTTTGATAAATGTTGAACATCCGGGGAGGCGTGGAAAGGGCGTGCTGAGGCCGCGGGGACTGGGCACAGCGGAGCTCGGTCAGCGCGGGCGAATTCCCGGTGATTCGCGAGATTCCCTCTATGGCTGGCCAGTCGACGGCGGTGAGACGTCGAGCACCTGAGCTTCGCGGAATTCCGGATTGTGCGAGGCGACCACGACGGCGCCGAGGCGTGGGTCGTATACGGCGATTGCTCCGGCCGGGGACCCGTGCAGGCGGTGGAAGGCGATGGCGTATCGCCAGATTGAGGCACAGGCCTTCGAGAACTACGAGTGCACGTCGAGGAATCGCTGGGAGCGGGGGAAGTGGCTCTGCGGGCGTGATTGGTTCGGTCACGCCTATCGAGTAAAAGACGACGTTGGTCATTGACGGTGCCTCCTACGGGCTCTTGGGCTTGGGGCTGAAAAGCGTTGCCCGGATCAGGTAAACGGCGGCGGTCCCCGGGCCAGGGTGCGGATCGTGTCGCGGAGAGGACGCGCAGTGGCGGGTGACGTCTTTGCGTTTCATCTCGGCGGTTTCGAGGAGCCACAAGCGGTCTGGGCGAGAGTGATGCACTGAGAGCAGGTTGGGGAAGCGATGGTCGAAGAGGAGGCAGAGGAGGATCGTCATTGGGCGGGCCGATGTTTTATGGCCGTTCAGTGCAACTGCTTTCGAACTAGGGCAGCTGCACGGCGAGCTCAGAGTCAATTGAAGCAGGGCCGCGATAGAGTACGCAAGGTACAAACAGGCTGTGCGTGCAGTTGCAACGATGTTTTGGTTCTCGAAAATATTTTGGTGATTCGGACGCTCAAGGGAATGTTCAGGCGGGTGGCGGGCGGAAGCGATCGAGCCGCTAGACGGCGTCGCGTTGGCGGTCGATGGGCTCGCGGGCGAGGTCGATCCAGCCCGCAACGTGGTCTTTCCGATGGCGGACGGTCACACGCGTTCCGGCTGCCGGTGCTTGGTGTAGCCGATTCAACTGGCCGGGAATTCTTCGGCGGCGGATGTGACGGGTTTGGCAAAACGCTGTTTGCCTTCCCGATTCGATTCTATCGGAATGTCGATCGAGGTACTTTCACCGGGCCAGCGGTCGGTTAGAATACTGAAATTTGTGCCGCCAGTCCGCAGCGCGTTATCCGGCGGCAGCAGTGGACGGGCAGCGAACAGGCCGGGCTCCAGACGCAACCGCCAGGACGGCTAACAGGCTCGAAGGCTCTTCATAAGCACTCAACAGCTCGTCGCATTGGCGGTCACTCCCGTCCAGCGATTTATTCGCGAGGCGCGTAAGGCTCAGGATCTGTGGAGCTCGAGCTTGATCCTGTCGCATATGGCAGTCCGGATGTCGCGCACTCGCAGAGACGCAAGGCGCGACGGTCATTTTGCCGCACCTCGGCTTCGACCCACTGGGAGGGCCGGCGGAGCCGCACCGCCCCAGTTTGACCAATGAAGTGACGGCGGTCGTGCGCACAGCGAAGAAACGGCGAGAGCCCTGGGAGCTGAAGCGGCCGAAGAAACGCGCGGTTGGTGGTTGAACGAGGTCGCGGGAAGGACTCGGCAGTGCCTCGTTGACGCTGGTCTTTTCCGAGAGGAGGAACTGCGGCTCTGGGATGAACAAGCGCAGGCGCAGTTTCGTGTTGTGTGGGCGGCGGCACCCATGATGGAGGAGACTGGAGCGTCGGACGCCGCTCGGTCGTTCGAGAGGCTACAGACGCTTGTCGCTGGTGCCAAGCAGTGCCGCACGGTTGAACCGTACCTGGGGGACTACCGGCCGAAATGCACGTTATGCGGCCAGTGGGAGCAAATGGGCCCGGCGTTCCCGGACCCCGACGAGGCGGCGATGGCGACGTTGCGGCAGTTCTGGCAGGGCGCTGTCGGGGACACGCTGCCAACGCGCTTGCGGCGACTGCGAGACGACAAAGGCCGACGATACTTACGTACGTCATTGATGGAGGAGGGAGGTCAGAGGGCAATCGACCTCTATGCGGCTGTGAACGCGCGGCTTCGGGCAGCCGATAACGAGCGAATTTGTGCCGTCTGCTTGACCAAGCGATTGGCCCCTGTTCTGGTGTTCGCCCCCGTATATCGCTGGGAGCCGGACGATTCAGAGTCGCCGCTTCGCTTTCCTTCGACAACCGCCATCGCCTGGGTGGATCAGAAGGAGAGACTGGCCTCCCAGACCTCCGCAGCTCCTCAGAATTCGTTGGCCTTCTTGGGGATTTCCGCAAGGCGGTGGAGGAGTGTGCCGACCTGACTGGATTGGCACGCGGCCGGCACTGGTTTGGTGCATACGACCAGCGCTCAACGAGCTTCCTGTGAGTCGCCGGGAGCCTTTCCGGAAGTTTCTTGAGCTGGACGGCTCCTGGCTCACTGTTCAAGGCCGCGAATGGACCGCGCGAACCGGGCGGCTGGTGGGTGACGTTCATACCGCTGAAGCTTGGACGAGTTTAGACAGGGTGCGCGGGCGCTGCGAGGAGGTCGGGTCGCTCAAGCTAGATGGCGTGAATCTGAGCCGCACGCCGACGTTGGCGCTGCTTCGCGCCGACGCGGACCGGCTTGGCAAGCGGATCAGCAACGAAATCGCACGGGGCAATCTAGACCGTGCGGGGGAGCTCTCGAAAGTTCTTTCCAAAGTTGCGATGCGGCGAGCTATCGAGCGGGTAGAGGGTTGCTGTCGGGGCAAAGTCATTTTTGCCGACGGTGATGAGTTGCTAGCGATGTTGCCGGCGATCCACGCTCTACGCGCGGCAGAGGAGGTTGCCCTTGCGTACAGCGAGGAGGCGGCGAAAGCGGAGTTTCCGGGTTTGACGGCGAGCGTGGCGGTCACAGTGATTGCCGCCCACCAGCCACTCCGGCTGGCCATCGGGCACTTGAACGAGCTGCTGGAGCACGCAAAAAGGCTGCGTCGCCCTGGCCCATGGTTGTCTGATCCCAGGGCGGCGCTCAAGCGGAACGCCTTTGGTCTGGCGATCATTCCGGGCTCGGGAAATGTCAAGCGCGGGGTGGTTGGGCTGGAGGTGCCGCGTTACGACACGAACATCCGGGGCGCCATCGCGAGCTGCAGGGCGGTGGGGGATATTTTGCTGCCGCTGGCGGAGCTATTCGCTCTTCCCGAGGCCGTCGGGGTTCGAGTCTCTGCGAAGCTATTCCGGGAATGGGTTCGGATCTTTGAGCTTCCCTCTTTGTCATCAGAGCGCGGGCCGGTTTCGTTTCCGGACGAATTCCTCCCGGAGGGCGGCGTGGACGGGGTGGCTCTTGCCGAATTCGGGCGGCTGGCGAGTCGACACGTGGAGGTGGCGCGTGAGTTCCGACGGGGCTGGAATGGAGGCATCTTCGTCGGTTCCGCGTCCGCTCTCGAATGGTTCACCGCGTTCCTGGGAGAGCCGCCGCCTGATGATGCGGATGTGATGCGGGCGCATCGTCGAGGCGATGAAATGGCGGCTGCAGTCACTGTTGCTTTCCGGCTCTGTCCGGGATAGGGACCGGTGTGAGGCCGGCGCTGAATGGGAAAACGTGACCGGGCTTTTGCTCGCGGTCACGAGCCTCGGGACGAGGGAGATCGGCTGATGGCGGTGCAAATCATTCTTGAGGCGCATGACGTCTGGTTCTTTCGCACCTCGCGGTCATTCGGCGCGGCGGAGTCGGCGGCGTCTGATGGGGAGGCCGATATGTTGCCTCTGCCTGGGGTTTTTTTTGGGGCGCTGCGAGCCTGCCTCGGCGAAGCTGCTCAGAACCGGGACCCCGGATGGAGCTGGGATGTCTATTTGTCGGACTGGGAGAAATGGTATTGCGGTGGGGCGCTGCCGTCACAACCAGCCTTGGGGCTGGGCCGGCCGCGGATCGATCAGGGACAGCGTGACTGGCCGGAGGAGAGCGTCCGTCTGGTCGGCTTTTTGCCGGCGCGGCTTGATGGAGCGCACGCAGAACCGCTTTTTCCGCTGCCGGCGTTTGTGCTTGTAAATAAGGATGCCGGCGACGATGTCGAGCCGGGCGAGCATCTGCGCCCCGCCGGGCCGAGCCCTCTGGCTGGCGGATTCAGCGGAACGCGAGCGGGGTTATGGCCGGTTACGCCGCCGTCCGCGGCCAACGGTGAAGTTGGCGAAGGATTTCAAGGCGAGTCGCGGCTCCTCTTTGTGGGCGGGCGGGACCTGCACATGTTGATGCAGGGGGAGGGCCCAGAGGATTTCCGGGACAGGCCCGTCCGTGCAGGCGAGCTGGCCCAGTTGGAGACGCGGGTTGGCATCGCGCGAGAGATTGAGACGAGGAGGGTCCTGGATGGCCAGCTCTACTCGCTGGGGGTGCACCGCTGGAGCAGCCGCACTCGCTTCGGACGGCGTGAGACTTTTGGCCTGGTCGGGCGTGTGGAGAACGTGGAAGTCGAGGCGTTTCCGCAGCCGCTTCTGCTTCATTTGGGTGGTGAGCAACGATTGGCATGGGGTCGTGTGCGCGAAGCCGAGCCGTGGTTCGACGACGAGGTGATTGATTCGGTTCGAGGCGCGATTGCACAGGCTAGGGGTTGGTGGTTGTCGTTGATGACTCCGGCTTGGTTCGCCAGTGGATGGCATCCGAGTTGGGTGGAGCAGAGGGGGGACAGATACGAGGCCGTCCTGGCGGGACGCGACGGCCAGACGACGTCTGCCGGGCGTCTTCGGGGCTTCGTCGCGTCGGAGCCTGCGTGTCGGAGCGGCTGGGACCTGGCCTGCGCCTGCCCCAAGCCAGTCCGGACGTATCTCGGCGCGGGGTCGACGTGGTTCTTCGAGACCGGGGCGGACGCAGGTGAAGAAGTTTTTGATGCGGTGATGGCTTTACAGGGGTCGTGCGTGTCCGACGGCGAGGCTCACGCCGGCTACGGTCTGAGTTTCGTTGGCGCTTGGGCGAAGGGGGGTTGTTAATGGGAAGGGCAGTTGCGTTGCTTGTGTTGCGGGCGCACACGGGCATTCACGCCGGTGCTGGGCAGGAGGTGGGAACTGTTGACCTGCCGATTCAGCGGGAGCGGCGTGACCAACTTCGCCGTGGTGCGCGGTCCTTCGCTGAAAGGGGTGCTGCGGCAGGCGGCGCTGGAAGCCGGCCTGAACGGGGGTGAGATCGTCGCGCTCTTTGGGCCGGACACGCGTGAGGCGCCGGAGCACGCCGGTGCGCTGAGCGTGGGGGATGCGCGGCTGCTGTTGTTCCCGATGCGCAGTCTGAAGGGGACGTTCGCATGGACGACTTGTCCGTTCGCGCTGCGGCGGCTCAAGCGGGACCTGGATGACGCCGGCCTTAGCTTGCGCGTGGGTCAGTCGCCGGCCGCCATCCCGAAAGTGCGCACGGATTCGCGTGAGGTCTGTGTCGCATCGACCGACTCGTGGGTGGCCATTAACAAACCGGCCACGGCCGGGCCGCGAGCGGCGGGCACTCCAAAGCCGATGAGCGACGGTAAAGTGGTCGTCGTCGAGGACTACGGCTTCGACGCGGCGCTCTCTACCGAGGTGGATGGTCTTGCCGCCGACTTGACGGGCCTGGGCCTCGATGAGGAGGAGTTAAAAGGCCGGCTGGTCGTCATGGGCGACGACCACTTCCAGAACTTCGTGAGCTTCTGCACGGAGGTGGTCACTCGCGTTCACCTGGAGGATGCGACCAAGACTGTCAAGAGCGGGCAGTTGTGGACAGAGGAGCTGCTGCCGGCCGAGAGCGTTCTGGTCGCGCTTTTGCTCTGCACCGACGGCCGCAAGGAACGGAATTTACGCGGCCACCAGTTACTGGAGTCGCTCAAAGAGGCGCTGGGTGGCCGCGTGCAGATCGGCGGTAACGAGACGGTGGGTTACGGCGTTTGTCACCTGGCGTGGGTGGGACCGTTCGACTTTGCGCCGATGGAAAGGGGTGAGCCTTGACCATCATGTTGGAGACTGATCGCGCTCGGCGTGCCTGGGAGCGTGTGCGTGAGGTGTGCGAGAAGGATGACGGCATTCAGAAGCGTTACCGGTCGCAGGTGCGGGGAGCGCCCGCGATGATCCAGCGCAATGGCTTGGGGCAGTTCCTGGCGTTTCTCGCGGCGAGCGGGTTCAACGGTGGTGAACTGGCTCGCGACTCTAAACCCAAGGATCACGCCGACGGGCTGCTGTACCAGCACCTGGGGGCTTGGCTGCTCAAGGCCACCGCAGTGCAGGTGAACGAGCCCCGAGCGGACGCGGTGAAGCCCACGGCTGGACCTGACCAGGATCCGCTGCGTTTTCTCATGGAGGCAGCGACTCTGGAGCAGGTCATCTGGGCGACGCGCGAAGCGTTAGCGTTCCTGCTGTGGGCACGGCGATTCGCGGAGTCGCAATTGAAGGAACCGGACGACACGAAGAAGGAGCCACACAACGAGGAGCGTTGACAATGCCGCTGCAAACACCGGTTTACAGGGATCTGGCGCAGACGCTGGACAGGGATCTGGCCTGGTACGTCCTCGAGAACGTGCCAGTGTTCCACGCCGGCCTGGTACTGGACCGTTACCTGCCCATTGAGTTCAGCGACGGTCCGCGCGCTCTGGACTCGGAGCAGAAAGGCCCGTTTCTGCGGACATTATCCCAGGCCGCGAACAAAGCGTACCGTGATCATTCCGCCCCCTGGCGTGCGTGGTCGCGGCGGAATCGCGAGATGGTGGGTGGCTGGAAGGGTACTGTAAGCTTCGTGATGCGGCCGCGCTGGCGCTGGGTTGTCGGCCTCGGGAATGAGACGATCCTGGAAACCGGTCTGACGTTGCATCACACTTACGGTGTCCCGTATGTTCCCGGCACGGCACTGAAAGGGCTCACGCAGGCGCTCGTCGAGCTAGAGCCGCCGGAGGGCCTCGACGAAGGGCTGCGGGTAGCCATCTTCGGAGAGCAAGCCACCGAGGAAACGGAGACGGAGCACGCGGCCGGCGATGTGGTTTTCCTGGGAGCAGTTCCAGAGGACGGAGGATCACCGCCCCGACTTGTGGTCGATGTCATGACGCCGCACTTTCCCCGATACTATCAGGGGGAACGGACCAGCCGCTGGAGGTGGAGGATCCGACTCCGATCCCGTTCCTGGTCGTGGCAGGCGGCGACTATCGGGTGACGGTGGCGCCGAGGCGAAAGGCAACACCTGAGGCGGTCGTCAGGGCGGCGGCGGACGTGTGCCAGCAGGCGCTGGAGGACATGGGTGTCGGCGGCAAGACGGCGAAGGGTTACGGCTACTTCGTCCCCGCGCCGCGGAATGGGAGTTGAGCCATGCGCTGGTTGACGTTACACCTGGAGCTGGTCACGCCGTGCTTTCTGGCCGGCTCTGAGAACCAGGGAGAGAACAAGAAGGATCTCGAGGACGCGGTCAGGGAGGAAGGCCTGCGACCAGCGAGCCTTATCGGACAGTGGCGCTCACTGGCCTGCGCGCTGGCCTGGGAGCGACACTCAGCGTCGACTGGGGCGAACGCGAGGCGATTCTGTTCGGCAGCCAGCATGACGGCGGGCGACAAGGTTGTGTATGGGTCAGGCCTGGCTACCCTGTGCCGCCTCTAAAGACGGTGTCCGCCGGCCGCCGTTTTTCAGCCCCCCGACCGTTTCTGTTTCAGGAAGACGAGATGCGCAACCCGATCGATCCGCTAAGCTACCTGCTCGGACAGGGGTTGTTCGACTTCAAGTCGGGGCTGACGAGACCGGCGCTGGATGCGGGGCAGGTGGTGCCGATCGAGGTGACGGTGCGCCGCAGCGCGTGCCATCGAGGACCTCGGTGTGGGCCGACCTTCGTGTGGCCTTGTGGCTGTGGCAGACGTTTGGCGGGCTGGGCTCTCGGTGCCGGCGCGGCTGGGGAAGTATCATCGTGAATCGGATCGATGGTTGGGAGGCGATCGATGCGACAGAGCGGCCCATCTGGCAGGACTGGTTTCCCAGTGCCGACACTCCTCGCTCAGTAATTGATGTGCGGCGACAACTGCTGGATCGAGTCGGGGCTCTGGCCGGTGGCGGGTCCACCCTCTTAAACGGGGCGGGGTTGTCCATTGGACCTGGAACCGATCCGTCGGAGGAGGCCGCGACCCGGCTGGATGGGGAGCCCGGCTTTTCGCATTTGGGGTCGGCGTACATTCACATGCCCGACGCAGGGGCGGACACCTGGGAGGCGGCTCAGGCCCGCATCGGCCGCTCCATGTTACGCGCGCGAAGTAACGCGCCGGATCGTCACCGCGAGCCAAAGACCTTGCCTCGGGTGTGGGACCACGACAACGTTTTTGAAATGCTCCATCAGCGTAAGCGTCTCGCACATGCCCCTTTCCGGGCCGCATTCGGCCTGCCCCACAACTACTTCTTCCGCGGCTCGAAGAGAAAGACGACCTTCGAGGGGGACAAGGGCAGCAGCCGCTCGCGACGAGCGTCGCCCGTATTGATCCACATTTCCCGGTTCGGCAGAGAATTCGTGCCGGTAGTCCTTTGGCTCCGCGCGAAACTTACCGAAGGAGACATCACCAGCCGCGAGCACCCGGTCGCTCTTCGCGCCGGACTGGTCGGCGGTTGTCGAGTTCTTGCGAGAGCTCAATGCTCCGGTCACGGGGGACCCGCCTAGGGTTCGCCCCCCCGGACCAGCCGACGCGCGGACGGCGGTTGCTACACTGCCTGCAGCGCCTCCGATGAAGCCGATCAACAAGGGCCAGTTGCTCAGGGGCGTGCTTCGTCTACGAGACGGGAAATGGCACGCGGAGTTTCAAGCCCATAACCGGATGGGCGTCGTGACCAACCCCGCCAGGGTGCCCGCCCAAACGGCAGATGGCGCTGCTGCCGAGTTCTACATCGAGGAGGCGAATAAGACCTCCATCCGCGCCCGATTGGAGAAAGTCCTGGCGTAGCATAGCGAGGACGGAGGGCTGACGTGGAGCATTTGCTGCTCGCTACTTACTTTGAGACTAACTTTGAGAACGCTGGTGACGTCCTCAGGCGCTGTTCTGGCTCAACTGTCGTGACAAGTGGGAGCCCCCAGATCGACGGCCGCCGGACTCGCTACCTGCGGTGACACATCTTTGGGTGGTGACGGCCGACGATGCTGACACGATCAGGAGGCTTCCGACGAGGCTAATCAGGCCGCTGAAGACGCATTTCGGAGAACTGGCCGAACGCCGAGTGTTTATTGCTAACGACGTGAAGAGTGTTTTTTCCACAACCGACGAGAGGAAGATAGCTGAGCTCCTGTATCGCCTCGTGCTGCACGGCGAGGGATGGCGGAGCACCCCTGGTGGGCGACGATGCTTCTCGATCCATTTGACGGGGGCTCGCAACGTCTTCGCAGCCAACTTGCTCCGAGCTGCCACGTTCTTTGAAGTGGATTACATTGTTCAGCTGTTGTTCGACGCCGTCGGCGGTAAGCCACCGCCGGATGACCTGCCGTCGATCGAGAGGAGAACAGAGGAGTATTACCCGATATTCATGGACGAGGAGCGCAGTCCTTGGCCCGCCTGCTGGACAAGCCGTGGTTGGATGAGTATCCCCGGAGGGCCTTGGCGGCGCAGGAATTTCGCTTTGCGGGACTGGGACAAAACGGAAGATGATTGGATTAGGACGTTTCCGCATGAGGATGCGAAGTCGCTCGCCCTCACGGAGGGGCTGAAGAAGATTGCCGTCAACACGAAGAAGTTTGCCGACCGGGCTCTGAGCTGCGGCGTGGGGCCCCATTTCCTTACGCACGATCTTCAGAAATTGGTCGACGACTTGCGATTGAAGATACCGGATGATGGGTCCGATATTCGCCTTTTCGCGTTGTCGGAGTACCTGGTCGGCCTGAGCGAAGTTATTGATGACGAACCTCTGGGCTCGTCGGGTTTGTTCGCTGCCGCTCGGTTCCCAGACCTGTGCGACCGAGGCGCTTACGCTCGCGTTAGGCCAAGCGGTCCGTCGCGGATCCGACGATCCGCCCGAGTGGCGGTTGCATGTTGACGGCAGCGAGTTTTTCGTCGAATGGGACCGGTGGGACGAGCATCGAAACTGGCGGTTGCGTGGTATTTCCGAGCAAGCGTTGCTGGCCGTCTTGCGAAATGTCTTCGCCAATGTGTGGAAGCATGGCAAGAGTGAGGGAAAAGCCAGCGCGGTGTTGGCTTTTGATACTGACGGGTCATTTCCGGGGAGTTTGCTCCTGACTTGCCGCAACCCGTTGCCGAAGGATCGGCTGAACGACCGGGTATTCCGAGACCGCGTAGAAGCGAACGGCTGGATGGAGTCTTTGCTTCAACCGTTTGTGAAGGCTCCGTCCGAGGACCAGAAAAGCGATGGATTGGGCCTATTTTCGGTCTACCGTGCGGTTGAACGGACCAACGGCGCAGTCGCCGTCATTGGCCCGTGGATTGAGCCTTGGGATGAGCAATGGCGCGATTCGTGGCCGTGGGCCGGCGGCCCCGTGGACTTCCTGATCGGACTACGATTCCGCGATGTCGTTAGATGAATGTGATCCATGATCATTGTGGCGAGTGTGACGAATCCGTAGCGAGGAGAGTGACGTGGAGCACCTGTTGCTGGCTCCGCTGGGCAAGTCGCCCGGTGCGGTTCTGAGTCTGGTCGACTGGCTAAACGCGCCCGAGGGTTGGGTTAGTGACGGGCGCCCGGCGCCCACGCTGCCGCGGGTGACTGACCTCTGGGTGGTTACGACTTCGCACAGTTGGATTCTGAAGAATTCAGTCCGTCCGTTGGAACGGGAGTTCCAGACTGCGAGGGCGGAGAATGATCAGCTCGCTTCGGGGCTAAGCTGGCGGGTCTTCCTTGTTAAGGGCGTGGAAGAAATTAAGTCGACCAGCGATGCCGACAGGATGGCTGAAGTCATTTACCGGTTGGTTCTGCTTGGCGAGGGGTGGCGAAATGAGCTTGAAACGGCTCGCCAGTTCTCGGTCAGCATCACGGGGGGACGCAAAACGATGTCTGGGGACTTACAACGGGCCGCCACGTTTTTCGAGGTCGATTCCGTTCTGCAGATGGTCTTCGCAGGCGAGGACGGAAAGGAGCCGGCCGAGCTCGACGGGATACGCAGAAAGCGGGCGGAGCACTTCCCGGTGATTACGAACTCCGAGCGGAGTCCGTGGAGACGGCTACTGGAAAAGCCCTGGTGTGATTTGCATCCCGGCCGGGGCTGATCGCGGAGAATTTCAAGCTAAACGGCTGGGAGCGCTACGACCTGCCGGAGGTTGAAACTTGGCCGGTGGAAGACCCGGATTTGCCGCTGCTAACGGAAGGTTTGAAGACGATTGCGGAAGACACGAAGAAGTTTGCCGATAAGGCTCTGGCGTGTGGTGTTGGGCCTCATTTCCTCACGCACGATCTTCGGGCTCTGGTTGACGACTTGCGGATGAACGTGCCGAAGGATGGGTGCGACGCTCGCCTGGTCGCGCTGGACCAATATCTCGTGGGTTTGCGGGAAGTGATTGACGAGGACACACCGGACTGGTCGCTGAGAGAGACGCGTGTAGATGAAATGCCCGATCTTTGCAACCAGGGGCTGACCCTGGCTTTGGGACAGTCGATTGTCGGTCATGCGGGATCCGCGCTGGCAGTTCGCAATCCCAGGTATGGGTGAGTTCTGTATTGAGTGGGTTGGGTGGCACGTACACCGCCAATGCGTGCTTGGTGGTATTCCGAGGGAGTCTTTGCTTCTGGTGCTGCGGAATGTCTTCGCCAACGCTTGGAAACATGGCGCGATCGACTGGAACGATCGCAAGGTTGAAGTCAGGCTAGCGCTTGAGGCTGCAAACGGAGCTTTGTGTTTGACGTGCCGGAACCGAGTACCGCAGGAGCGCGTCCGGGACAGGGTGTTTCTGCGGTATGTGCGCGACGATGGTGGGATGCCGCTCTTGCTTCAGCCGTTCCGCAGCGTGCCGTCTCCGAAGGAGCGCGAGGGGAAGGAAAAGGCTGGCGATGGGCTCGGTCTGTTCACTGTCGCTCGCACGGTCGAGCGAACCGGCGGGGCCATCGAGCTCGTTGGTCCGCGGTTGGAGCCGTGGCCGGATCAAGGGCGGCCGGTCGATTTCGTTGTCGGTCTCCTCTTCAATAAAGTGACGTAGCGAGGTAAGCGATGAGTGATCAGGCTGCTTGGGACGCCTTGCGTGTTATCCGACTTGACCGTGATTTCAAACTCGACCTCGAGCCGTCGTCGCAGCCCACGAATATGGCACCGTGGCGCCGTGGCTGGACGGAAACTATCGTCCGTGCCGGGCGCACTGAGCAGTTCCTGGACGAGCTCGACAATGCTCCCAAAGAGGGAGCTGTCATTTTGTTATTACATGAAGTTGATCTCAAGATGTTGACGTCTGGCGACTTGAACGGTTGGCTCGACGGCGATTCGACGGGCGAGGGAAAGCGGCCGCGACGACAGATTCTAGTTTATTCGGGCAGATGGGGCGTCCGCGACTACACGAAGCTCATCACGGGCCTGCCTGCGCGACATGCTCCGCGGCGCTGGTATACTTTTGGGTTCCGGGAGCTTATGGGTGACGCCCGACCTACGGCGTGGCTTGGGCACTCTCTCGATCTCGGGCTGTCATTGGAACGCGTGGCGCAGCTTCGACGTCTGGCGACCCGAGGCGGCGCGGGCGCTGGTTCCAACTGGGCGGGACGAAGCGCCAATTGAGTACGCGCCGGAGTCTGCGGAGGAACGATTTCTGAAGCGCGTCGGCGAGGTCGTCCTTCGCTCCGGTTTGGACGGCAACATTCTCACCACGGAGGGAAAGATCGGGGAGAGTGAGAAGAGCGGGCGGGATCGCGCCGCGCCCGTCGACTCCTTCTCGAGTATGGCGACTGGCTCTGGCTTCTTCAAGGCGTCGCTGCAAGTCTGCGGTGGCAGCGATCTCAGGGACTTTTGCGGGGGGTGCTGGACGCGCTCACGCGGCTTCTGCGAGCGGGGTGGATCTCGACGACAAGGAACGTCCGCAGAACCGAGAGGAGTGGCAGGACACGATCGATGAGATTGAGGCCGCGCTGCGACTTGGCGGACGAGCAGCTCGACGGGACTCGTATGAAAGAGCGAAGTCTGGTATGGCTCTGGCACTCCTTGAAGTATGGATATAGGGAGGAGATCCTGACGGAGCTCGAGCGGCGGGGTTTCCGGGACGAGGCGCGGCAGTACAGAAGGATATGGGGAGACAACCCTGAGAAGTCGAAGGACTTCGAGAAGGCGAGGGACTTCGCGTTTGAACAAGAGTTGAAAGCATGTCAGGACCGCTCGTCGCGGGTCGTTGGCCATGCGGCGCTTGCTTCGACGAGCGGCTCGACGGCTGTGCCAAAGAGGCTCGTACGGATTCTTCTGGTGGATGACCAGGAGCGTTGGTGGGAGCGTCTGAGAAGACGAGCGCGCTTTCAACCGGGGGATCGAGGGTTATGAGGCTCGAGGTGCTGTTCGTGGAACCGGAGAACGCGGTGTCAGCGGTCGAGAACGCTGGCCTGCAGGCGATCGTGCTCGACTATTTCTCGAGCGGTCTGATTATGGCGGGGGACCTGCGCCGGGCCGGTTAGCCCTGAGGCTTGCTGGCGAAATCCGGGCTCGCCGGCGCGATTTGCCGATATTTGGGTTAACCGGTCAATCTGCGGATCTCATCGATAAGACGTGGATGGTTGACCGTGTTTTCTTCAAGGAGGATCCGGCGGAGCCAAATGAGCTGTTCTGGGCGGTGATTCAGTCGGTGCGCCGCGCGTTCGAAGCGCCCTTCTTCACGGCGTTACGAGAGTATGCACAGAGTCCGGTTGCGGTTTTCCACGCACTTCCTCTCTCACGCGGAAAATCGGTGGCCGGCAGCCAGTGGGCCCGCGAATTTGCGGAGTTTTATGGGGAGGGTTATTTCGCGGGCGAGACTTCTTCCACGATGGCACCGCTCGACTCTCTCTTTTCACCCAAACGCCACTTACGCGAAGCGATGGAATTGGCGGCGGAGGCCTTTGGGGCCGATCGCACCCGGTTCGTGACCAATGGCACGACTGGTGCGAATTCTATCGTCTATCAGGCGACTCTGAAGCCGGGCGACCTTGTGCTCCTGGATCGCAACTGTCATAAATCGCATCATTACGCGGCCGTACAAACCGGTGCGGAGGTTGTGTACATGGAGCCCCTGCATGTTGATGACTACGGGATTTCGGCGCTGGTGCCAATGGAGACAATACTAAGCGCAGTCAAGAAGTACAAAGATCTAAACGAGGTCAAGGAGCACAAAGATAAAGCAAAGATGCTTGTGCTCACGCATCCGACGTTTGACGGATTGTGCTACGACCCCAAGGAGATCATGGCGAGGGTGCACCAGCTCGATAAAAACATTGTGTTCCTGTTCGACGAGGCCTGGTTTGCGTACGGGATTTTCCACCCGGATTTCCGGAAGTACTCGACGATGGCTGCCGCTAGGGAGCTCAGAAGCGAGGGCACCAAGACGATTCGCGTCTACGTGACGCAGTCGATCCACAAAACGCTGTCTGCGATGCGGCAGGCCTCGATGATCCATATGTTAGGGCCAAAAGACTTCCTGGATAATCCGGCCCTCGAAGAATCGGTTATATCGCACACAACGACATCGCCAAATGTTCATCTCCTAGCCTCGCTTGATGTCGCCCGAATGCAGGTTCAGATGGAGGGTTTCGATCGTCTTCGTACTGCGCGTTCGATTGCGGAGCGGATTCGGGACGGGCTCTCTTCAAGTGCAGTGAGGCCGCTTACGCTCAAGGAACTGGCGCGGGAGCTGGTCGATACTGCAGAGGTGGGCCTTGACCCACTCAAAATCACTCTCTGTTGCGAGGGCATCCCGGGAATGAAGTTTCGGGATGAGGTTCTCTACAAGCAGCGAGGAATCCAAATAAACAAGTATTCGCATAATACTGTGATGATTTTAGTGACGATTGGGACGACGCATAGCATGGCGGATCATCTGGTGCGATCGCTCAGGGATTGGCGGCCGGCGGAGGGTGCGAAGCGACCTTCCAAGATCAGGATCCCGCGGTTTTCCGGCTTCGCCGAAGGCTATGAAGGGAAGATCGATGGGGCGGGGAATCTCGCTTCCGCGTACTATCAGCGTTTCAGTCGGGAGCCTCGGAACGTGTGCTGCTTGACCGCGCTAAAGAGAAAAAGAAGACCGCCGCGACGTTCGTCAGTCCTTATCCGCCCGGTTATCCCATTCTCGTCCCGGGGCAGGTCATCACCGACGAGTGTGTGGAATATTTGGCTCGCTGCTTGATATGGGCGTCGATGTTGAGGATATACATGGTCTCCACGATGACGAAGAGCTCAAGGGCGTTTCGATAAGCGTGCTGAAGTGACCGTGGTTAGGACGCGTGCTCCAACCGGGAGAAGGCCCTTCCCGGTGGTCCCCAGGTGATCTTGCCGTGCCGCTGCACCAACCCCAGGGTGCCAGCTGAAGCAACTGAACGACGGCCTTGGCTCATTATCCGGAACAGGGCCGATGTCCGTTCGGGTCGAACGTGCACGTGTTCTTACTATTATATGATAAAATATTTAAGATATATGATGTTATCATGCTCGCCGTGAGTGGATGTGGAGACATCGCCAAGGGATTCGCTCGAATCGGGGTTGGGACGAACGACCAGTGCCGGTTTGTTCGTCGAGTGCTTGCGGCGCAGGCTTCGCCGGTGCACACACTATTTTCTGCTTCGAATGTGGCATGCGGGACCTTGGTCGACGACGCGGTGGCTGAAAATCTCATCTCGATCGGAGCTGCGATGTGGCAACATCTGAGCCTGACCGTTCTTCAAGCGGAATACCGCACAGAGCGAGCGTGTGAGCTGCCGGAGTTTCTCGGGTCGACGTTTCGTGGGGCGTTCGGGCGCGAGCTTCATGATGTCTGTTGCACCGAGCCCGGCGGCCCGTGCTCTGTGTGCCGTCGGCCGGAGCGATGCGCGGCGGGGCGCTTTTGATACGATTTCGCCGAGCTTGCCGGTGCTGGGGACGACAACGAGGGGGCGAGATAGGGATGGACGCACTTTCGCGGAGCGAAAGGCGACGATGGGCAACGGGCACGACAACGGCAGGGCTGCGGGCACGACCGGGCCTACGGGGTTTGACCAGCCGAGGCCGTATTTGATTATTCCGCCGTCGGGCGAGCGCGGGACGTATGCTGCGGGTGAACAGATTCGGTTTGGTGCTCACGCTTGTCGGACGCGCACGGGCCTGGTATCCGTGGATTGTTGCCACGATGGCCAGGCTCGGGGAACGCGGGATCGGCGTCGAACGACAGAAACTTGCGTTGGTGCTATCTTCGCCGGCATGGCTGATGGCTCGCATGTGGACATCGATCCGCCCACACGCGGGATTGGCAGCCACGTGCCCGAAGTTACCGGGCTTGAAATCGTCGCCAAGGCGCGCCGGCCGCGCGGGAAGCAATCATTGGGTTCGTCACGCCGGCAGACCTCAAGCACAAACGGCAGCGGATGGACCGGCTCGATGGGCCCACGCTATTCAAACGACTCATGCGCCGTGTCGGCACACTCGCCGAAAGCTATTGCACCATTCCGGATGGAACGCCTCAGCCCGATTACCGAGCCCTTGCGGCAATGGCCGAGCAGGTGGTCGTACGCGACCAGGATGTGCGTCTGCGCGAGTGGGAACGCTTGAGCGTGCAGCGAGGAATCAAACACCCGCTCGCCGGGCTCACCGGCCGCGCATTGGTGACGAATATCGCCGAGCCGCTCTGGCCGTATCTCATCGTCGGGCAGTGGGTGCATGTCGGCAAGGCCGCCAGCTTCGGACAGGGGCGGTATATGGTGCGCATCCAGCAAGAGGAAAGCGCCGCACCGGCTGCCAACGTCAGCGAGGTTTGTTGTGAGCCGAGTGCCGCGGCGTCTGCGCCGGCACCCGCACCGTTCGCGCCACGGTTGAATCCGAGGCTTCTGTCGAGGCGGCGGGGACAGGGGCGATAGACGACGATTCGGACGGCGGACGGCGGAGAGCGGGAATAAGGGCTGAGGACTGGCGGAAGCACGAATGTCGGCCGCGGCCGCCCGTGTGCGCCGGCCCCCCTTCGACCAAGCTCAGAGCGGGCCGTCCGACGGCTTCTACGGCCCTCCCCGAATGCCAACTCGGAAAGGACGAATTCTTTTTTCTTTTGGCAACTGGGAATGCCGTTGTGCTGATCATTCCAGTAGAGGCCGTGTTCGCGGCTGTCGCGTCGGCATACGGGGGCCTCATCGTCTTTCTTGAGGTGTTGAGTAAGACCGTGTTCATCCCTGCGATCGATCGAACCGCAGTTGATCGACAACCGATTCTTGCGATCGGAGCCACGTCGAACTGTTCCCGTAATCTTTGCGGGCAAAGGAGAAAAGGCGAATATACAAAACGAACTCCCCCGATCATCAGGGTGGAGGACATCAAGCGGGCTTGCCTGTGCGCCGGCCCACACACCGCTCGCTGCGGCGGCGCCTCCGCGAATGCCGACTCGAAAAGGACGAATTCTTTTTTCATATGGCAACTGGGAAAGGCGTTGTGCAGATCATTCTTTGTGAGAGAAATGTGAGATGAGTCCGAAGTTCGAAATCCGAAGCTCGAAAGCCGAAGCCCGAAGCTCGAAATCCGAAATTCGAAGGGCTGGAAGAACAAGCGGCAAATCTTTCAAACAAACTCGGGCCGGCGGAGACGGAGGGAGGAGGGGCGGGAGTCAGGGCGGAGGACGGAGGTCGGAGGACAGATACGGACGACGGATGGCGGAAATCAGAGCGGAGGCAACAAATAATTGCACGAATTGGTCGGTACGCGAGCGTGTGTTCACAATTAACAAAGAAATCGCGCAAAGCCGTAAGTGCTAATCACCCAGACGTGTTTATTGAGTGATTGGACTTTTTTGGGGCATGTTTTTGCCGAACCGCTGAACTCGGCCCATATTATACGTAGACGAAGAATAGAGCGCGCGATGCTGCGCGAGCGGACGTGCGGCCGGTCCTAGCTCAACGATTTCCTTTCGTCACGAGAACAACGCATCATTCTTTCTTCAATCAGCGAGATTCGACCGTCGAGCGTGCGGTATTTGATACGTCATTTCTTCCCTGGCGCGAAATCGGGCCAGGCCCCGGGGTCGGGAGGCGCAGCTCCCTCCAACAGGTCATTTGGGGCGGTTTTGGCCGGCGCTTCTCGGTCCTGGCGGGCCGTTGGTTTCTTTGCGCCTCGTTTCAAGACGGGAGCGCCGGATGAGCGTGGGATACGGGGGCGAAACGCCGAGTGGGGCGAAGATGAATTCAACGGAGATGGCAGCGGTTTGGCATCATTTCGCGCCATGGCGCAAGAACCTCGAGGCAGGACGCAAACAATACTCGGCCTTGGGCTTGCGAAGGGCAAGCCGGGCTTGTCGCGAGCATGGGCCGGGTCCGCAGCCCGCGCCGGCTGCCCGGGAGAGGCCGAATGGGGCCGCCGAAGGCGGAGTGTGCCCCAGTGTTTTATTTCGATCCGTTCGTTGCGAGAACATCGCGTGATTTCAAATTTATCGAGCGAGTTTCGATGCTCAACCAACGGACGACGGCCAATGGCGGCGGCCGCAGCCGCGGCCACTTCGGCTTCCGCGAGCCGCCGGTTTACACAGGTGTACGGATGCTCGAAAATCTCTCCGGGAGTACCAGAAAGTGCCAGAAAGTGCCATACTTCGGAATGCACGGCTCATATTTCAGGGCGACCGACGTGCTCTGCAAGTCGCATGGGCACAGAGTGATCGGACCTGACCGGGGTGTCTTCCGGCGATCGAACAACCTGTTGCCTCAGCACCCCCCGAACGTGGTGCCACCATGGTCCGATGTTGTTCAGTATGTCTGACCGAAGTGGGTTGCCCGGATTTCGGTGCCCGTTTTGGTCGAGAGGCGGCCCTGGTGGAGATCGATCCGGGGTTGGGCCAAGAATTAATCGTCAGGCTAAAGCCTGACCTACTTTGCGTTCCGTTAAGGCTTACGGGGAAACATGAAAAGGCGAATATACAAAACGAACTCACTCCGGACGAGGACGGAGGGCGGGGATCAGGAGTACGAGCGCGAGTAAGAGTACGAGTACGAGTAGGGCTCAGG
>CAVXHV010000012.1:0-22094 GCA_963761445.1 uncultured Planctomycetota bacterium
TTGAGCTCGCCGGACGATTCAATATAACTCTCGCGGCCGTAAACACTTGCGCATGACGACATTTTGACGCCATGGCGACGTTGTTGGGCGGGTGCAACCCACCGCACGCTCGCGGTGTTTCCATCCGATTGTGCGGCACGGCGCCAATAAGCCTGGACCGCCTTACCCACCAGTGTCGCCTTTCGCTCCGCGAAAGTGCGTCCGATCCATACCATAGTCTTATCCCCGCCCTCCGCGACCAATGTGACCAGCGAACGCCGTCATCTTGAGTCCTGCTCGTACTCGTAAACGTGCTCGTACTCCTGATCCCCGCCCTGCGTCCGTCCTGATCTCCGCCCTCCGCCCTCTCTTTATAGACATAGTGAACAAGAGACGAATTTGGTGATGGCAGCTTTGGGCCGATCACTGCCACGAGGTTTTGCACTCGCCGGAGAACGCCCGCGTCAGATCCGATCCTCCCATGCCGATTCGACATGCGGAACGAGGCTCTGCGTCGCCAGTGAACAAAATAACACAACAAAATGTGGCAGTAAATGGCAGTGATCCGGGTGTTTTTCAAGCATCCGTACACCGGTGTAAATCGGCCGGTCTCAGAAGCGCCCAGTGGCGGTCCTGCGTGGTGTTTTCGCCCAAAAAACGTCGCTTCCGACCAGCGGCTCTGATACCGGGGCCATCGCCGGCCGGCACGCCGAGAAGGCGCAAAGAAATGCGGTGTTCGCGACCTGACGATCAAAGGTTGTAACTCGCTGATGGAGGGAGGATGGAAATCGGGCATCCGACAACGAATACCCTCTCTACAAGAATGATCTGCACAAACCCCGATCCAGTTGCCAAAAGAAAAAAGAATTCGTCCGTTTCGAGTCGGCATTCGCCTCACCGCCGGCGTTGCAGTCCCTCGCGTTCCAGCACAGCGTGGACGGCCCATGGCCGTCGCGGTCTGCCCCCGACACCAGGCCCCGTTTCTCCTTCCCTGGAGGCGGAGGAGACGGAAGCCGGTGGCTCTGCGCCACGGACGCCGTCGCGTCGCCGCGAGGGCTGCACCTCGCATCCCCTGAACATTGGGCAAGACGCGCTGATTCCCAGGCCCATGTTGCCAATTTGCAACCCGTGGTTTTCCCTCCTCGCTTTTGCTAGGCTCTTGGCACGATTCACATGCGATCATGTCATGTCAGTCCGGATGGGCTTCCACGAAGGCGCGAGGCTGGGCACTGTGCATGAGCGAGAGCGGCCGGTAGCCGTGCCGATGACCGGAGTGACGTGCATCCTCTCCGCGCTGGAGCAGGGCGAGCCGCGCACGGCCCAGGAGCTCCTGCCGCTGGTCTACGATGACCTCAAGAAACTCGCGGCGGCGAAGCTCGCCCACGAACGGCCGGGGCAGACGCTCCAGGCCACGGCCCTTGTGCACGAGGCGTACCTCCGTCTGGTCGGTGGGGGCGACGACCTTCAATGGGAAAATGGCCGTCATTTCTTCATGGCCGCCGCCGAGGCGATGCGCCGCATCCTCGTGGATAACGCCCGCCGCAAACAGAGTCTCAAACATGGCGGCGATTGGCGCCGCTGCGACGTCGACTCCGTGGACGCCGAGGCGCCGACCGAGCCCGACCCCGAGCCGGACGTGGATCTCGCGGCGCTCGACACGGCGCTCAAGCGGCTCGCAGAAGTCGACCCGCCGAAAGCCAAGCTTGTCGAGCTACGCTACTTCGCCGGGCTGACGGGTGACCAGGCAGCCGCCGTCCTGGGCATCTCCCCCAGCCGCGCCGACCGGCAATGGGTCTACGCTCGGGCCTGGTTGCGCCGCGAGCTCGGTTTCGGCGCGCCGGGCTGATAACCGCCGCCGTGAGTTGAGTGCACCGAAAAATTTTGATGCCGCCGGCGCTTTTTCTCGCATAGAGGTTTGGAGGCGAGGACAGCCCGCCCCGCGAGGTGGCCTATGAACGACGAAGAGGTCTTCCTCCAGGCGCTGGCCCTGAGCCTCCCCGAGGAGCGTGCGGCGTATCTCGAGCGTGCGTGCGCCGGCGATCCGGCGTTGCGTGAGTCGGTCGAGGCCCTGCTGCGGGCCAACGTGGGGGCCAGCGGCTTCCTGCTCCGGCCTCCGCCCGGGCTCGTTGCGCCGCCCGTCGACCAGCCGATCCGGGACGGGCCCGGCACGGTCATCGGCCCGTTTAAGCTGCTCGAGAAAATCGGCGAGGGGGGCATGGGCGTCGTCTACATGGCCGAGCAAACGATACCCATGCGGCGCAAGGTCGCGCTCAAGATCATCAAACCCGGCATGGACACGCGCCACGTAATTGCCCGCTTCGAGGCCGAACGGCAGGCGTTGGCGCTGATGGAGCACCCCAACATTGCCGCGCGTCCTCGATGCCGGGGCGACCGAGTCGGGGCGTCCTTACTTCGTCATGGAGCTCGTCCGCGGCATCCCGATCACCGATTATTGCGACCAGGAGCGGCTGAGCATTGACGACCGGCTCGATCTCTTCGTGCTCGTATGCCAGGCCGTGCAGCATGCGCATCAGAAGGAGATCATTCATCGGGACTTGAAGCCGTCAAACGTCTTGATCACACTTCATGACGGAGTGCCCCTTCCCAAGGTCATTGATTTTGGAATTGCCAAGGCGACCGGCCAGCAAAGCCTCACCGACAAGACGCTCTTCACCGGTCTTGCCCAGTTGATGGGAACGCCGTTGTACATGAGCCCCGAGCAGGCCGCGCTCTCCGGAATCGACGTCGACGCTCGTAGCGACATCTATTCACTCGGCGTCCTGCTCTACGAGCTTCTGACCGGGACGACTCCGTTTGATAAAGATACATTTCGAACCGCCGCAGCGGATGAAGTGTGGCGGATCATCCGTGAGGACGATCCGCCGGCGCCGAGTCCGCGGATTCGGAAGGATGAAGGCGGAAGGATGAAGGATGAACCGAACCGGGAGAGCCGCTCTGGGTTTTGGCCCTTTTCATCCTTCATCCTTCATCGTTCATCCTTTCAGGAGCTCGACTGGATCACGATGAAGGCCCTTGAGAAGGATCGCCGCCGCCGCTACGAGACCGCCGGCGCCTTTGCGACGGACATCATCCGCTATCGTAACAACCACCCGGTCGAGGCCGGCCCTCCCTCGGCCTGGTACCGCTGCGGAAAGTTCGCCCGGCGCCATCGTCTGGCGCTGACGATGGCCACGATGATCCTCCTGTCATCAGCAGCGTTCGGCGGGATGTGGGTCTGGTTCAAAGGGGGGCTTGACCGCGCAAGGAAAGCCGTTGCGGAGTCTCGGGGCGAGGTCCAGCGCTGGGCGATCGAAGCCCATTACCATCGCTATGCAGGCGACATTCACCAGGCCCACCAACTGGTGGAAAGCGGTCAGGGCCCCAAGGCCATCGAGCTCCTGCGGAAGTACCATCCATCCCCGGGTCAGCCAGACATCCGGAACTTCGCCTGGTATTACCTGATGCGCCTCTGCCATGGAGAACGCCTGAGCCTCGCCGGCCACCAGGGCGACGTTTATCACGCTGACTTTTCTCCGGACGGTCGCACCTTGGTTTCCTGTGGTCAGGACGGCACAGTCCGGCTCTGGGACGTCGCGACGGGCCGTCCGCTCCGTATACTCACCACGCCTGGCCGGCAAGATGAGGTCAACTGGGCCGAGTTCTCGGCCGACGGCCATACCCTTATCACGGCCGGTGATGACGGGAAGTTCCGGCTCTGGGACATCGCGACCGGTAGTCTCCAGGTAACGATCGACGCACACAAAGGGGACGCCTACGCCCGCTTCACACCCGACGGTCACCGCCTGATCTCGGCCGGTCGCTTGGATGGTCTGCTCAAGCTTTGGGACGTGGCAACACATCAAGAATTGAAGGCGGTCAAGGCCAGTGAAACAACCTTGGAATACCTTGCATTCTCGCCCGACGGCAAGACCGTAGCCACAAACGCTGAAAGTGGAATAGTCCGCCTCTGGGATCTTGCGGACCTGACTCTCAAGAAGAGCTTTTTGGTCCCGCGAAAATTCGTTTATAGCGTGGCCTTCTCGGCCGACGGCACTCACCTCGCCACAGGCCACGCCGCCGGTGAACTGCATGTTTGGGAACTCTCCAGCAGCAAAGTCCGAAACGAATCGCCCTTTGCAAAACAGACCGGAGATATCCACGCTGTGGCCTTCTTGGCCGCGGACCGCATGATTGCCTCGTCAGGTGATATTCCCTCGCTGAATCTCTGGGATGCGACGACAGGAGACCTGCTTGGCACGCTGCTCGGCCATACACGCAAAATCTGGAGCATATCGGTCTCGCCCGATGGCACCACGCTGGCAACGACGAGCACCGATGGCACCGTCAAGCTCTGGGATGCACGGCCGCCGCGGCTGGAGCACGCGATCCCGCCCCTGACGTTGCCCCAGCAGGGAACAATGCAGTTCGCCTTCACGCCCGACGGACAGACAATAATCGTTGCACGGCAAACCGCCACGGACTTCGGGGTTGATGGTTTCGATCAGAGAACAGGGGTTTTGCGGTTCCATCACGTTCTGATCAGGGACAAATCTGTTCAGGGCTTCCAGCTCCTCTCGTCGGGGAAATTCGTGGTCCTTCATTTCGCGGATGGCTCCGTCGTCTGGGACGTCGCCACCGGAAAACGTCAGTCTGTCATCGGCCGGAATAATGAAATCTACGACGCCGGGCTCAATCGACTGGTCGTGACCAGGGACCCACGTCGGCCGTACGAGCTCGTCGATGCGACCACCGGAGAGGCGAGCCGCATTCTACCGCCGTCTGGGTTCCTCGCGAATTCACCAAAAGGCGATGTCATTTTGCTTCTGCAGAATACGATGCTGGTCACGTGGGAAGTAGCAACGAATCGCATCGTAAATCGGCAAGCGTCGAACCTCTCACCCGACGCCGTGACGTTCTCGAACGACGGGTCGCTCCTTGCCATTGGCTCTGCCGGGAATGGAGTAATCCAATTGCGGGATGCGCACACCCTTGAGCTACGAGGAACACCTCTCCTTGGCCATTCAAACGGCATCCGTCAACTACGCTTTTCGCCCGATGATACGACCCTGGTCTCCGACAGTGCGGACGGAACCGCGAGGTTCTGGGATGTGAGGACGGGCGAAGAACTGTTCAGACTCCGGTGGCCGGACGGCGTCACCCCGAGCCAGCCTCGTTTCTCTCCCGATGGCCGTGTTCTGGGCTTTCACGCGCAACGTGGAGACATGACCTGGCTCTACCTGCTTTCGACGTCGCTGCCCCGCGGTCTTGAATTCGAGGAGGCCCCGTAAGTCCACGTCGGTAGTCAAGCCAGTTTAGCCTGGGCGCTCGCTGTGCGCGCCCAGGCCGCAGATTCACTGATTTATTCAACCCGGGAGATGTTTCGATGCTCCACACCGTTCAGGCCTCATCACCTCGCTTCAGATTCAAGCTCAGGGCCCCGAAAGCTCGTCGCTCGCACCCCCGGAGCTTCCGGCCGCTGGTGACCGACCTGGAGCATCGGACCTTGCTTTCGACGATCACCTGGGCCAACGACGCAAGCGGCGACTGGGACGATCCTTCGATGTGGAGCGGCGACGCTGTTCCGGGACCGAGCGACGACGCCGTGATCACTTTCCCGGACATCACGGTCACCCACGATACTTCGGCATCGGATACGATTGATACCCTGAACTGTGCAGCAAGCCTGGACATCACGAGCGGCTCGCTCGGGATCGATACGAGCTCGCCATCGCAACCCGGCTCAGTGGTTTCGGGGCAATTCGATCTCAGCGGTGCCTCATTCCAGGTCCTCGCAGGCAACGTCTTGCTGATCGGCGGCGGTACAACTAGCGGAACGATCACAGGCGCTGCGGGCACGAACCTGGGCATCAACGATCAGGACCTGACGGCCGGTTCCACGATCTCCTCCGCCGGGTCCGTCAGCCTTTCGAGCTGCACCGTAGCGGGAAGCTACAGCACCGTGGGGGACACTTACGCCGTCAGCACAAACTTCACGGGTCCAGTCCAACTGGGCTCGTCGCTGGAAGCCACGGGTGACGTGACCTTCGCGCCGGCTTCGGGCGGGCCTGTGACGCTGAGCACGGGCAACCTGACAATCGAGGGGGGCGGAACGCTGGCGGGGACGGACAGCTTCGTGGTCAACGGGGTGTTGACCCTGAGCGATTATAGCACGCTCGGCCTCAGCGGCACGGTGGATGCTTATGGCGGAATATCGATTGCTCCTACCAATGGCACGACGATCGACGGCACGACCCTGAACAACCACGGTGCGGCCACCTGGCAGTTGAGCCCAACCAACAACGACTACCTCGTGCTGAGCGGTGGCGCCGTGATCAACAACCTCTCGGGCACGACCTTCGCAGTCAGTGGTACCGATGCCGGGGCCGGCTACCACGCCATCGCGAACCTGGACGGATCGGCGGTGGCACTCTTTAACGCGGGGACGTTCGTCACCTCCATCACCACTCTCACGCCGAGCGCAATCGGGCTGGGCATCGGAATACCGTTTACCAACACGGGTGCAGTCGATGTGCAGCAGGGGAGCTTCGTGATTGCCGGAAATGCCACCACGGTCAGCAGCGGCACGTTCACCTCCGCGGCCGGGACCTACCTGGAGGTGGATAATCAGATCCTCACGGCTGGATCTGTGATCTCAATGGCCGGCTCGGGGGCTCTTCAGAATTGTACGGAGGAGGGGAGCTGTAGCGTCGCGGGGGACATGAATGCCGCCAGTACCACCTTCACGGGTCCAGTCCAACTGGGCACGTCGCTGGAAGCCACGGGTGACGTGACCTTCGCGCCGGCTTCGGGCGGGCCTGTGACGCTGAGCACGGGCAACCTGACAATCGAGGGGGGCGGAACGCTGGCGGGGACGGACAGCTTCGTGGTCAACGGGGTGTTGACCCTGAGCGATTATAGCACGCTCGGCCTCAGCGGCACGGTGGATGCTTATGGCGGAATATCGATTGCTCCTACCAATGGCACGACGATCGACGGCACGACCCTGAACAACCACGGTGCGGCCACCTGGCAGTTGAGCCCAACCAACAACGACTACCTCGTGCTGAGCGGTGGCGCCGTGATCAACAACCTCTCGGGCGCGACCTTCGCAGTCAGTGGTACCGATGCCGGGGCCGGCTACCACGCCATCGCGAACCTGGACGGATCGGCGGTGGCACTCTTTAACGCGGGGACGTTCGTCACCTCCATCACCACTCTCACGCCGAGCGCAATCGGGCTGGGCATCGGAATACCGTTTACCAACACGGGTGCAGTCGATGTGCAGCAGGGGAGCTTCGTGATTGCCGGAAATGCCACCACGGTCAGCAGCGGCACGTTCACCTCCGCGGCCGGGACCTACCTGGAGGTGGATAATCAGATCCTCACGGCTGGATCTGTGATCTCAATGGCCGGCTCGGGGGCTCTTCAGAATTGTACGGAGGAGGGGAGCTGTAGCGTCGCGGGGGACATGAATGCCGCCAGTACCGCCTTCACGGGTCCAGTCCAACTGGGCACGTCGCTGGAAGCCACGGGTGACGTGACCTTCGCGCCGGCTTCGGGCGGGCCTGTGACGCTGAGCACGGGCAACCTGACAATCGAGGGGGGCGGAACGCTGGCAGGGACGGACAGCTTCGCGGTCAACGGGGTGTTGACCCTGAATGCTTATAGCACGCTCGCCCTCAGCGGCACGGTCGATGCATACGGCGGGCTGTACCTGAGTGGGGCCGGCGTGGTTATCAGCGGGGCTACTTTGAACAACCATGCCGCGGCAACCTGGGACCTCAGCCAGAGCGGCGCCGACTTCCTCGAAAACGGCGCGGTGATCAACAACCTGGCGGAAGCGAACATCTCCGCCAGCGGCAGCGTGACCGGCAACAATGAGCTTATTGGCGACGGCAGCAACGTTGCGTTCAATAATGCCGGCGGCTTCACCTGTGCCACAGGTACCACCGTTGCGCTCGGGCTCGAGCTCCCGGTTTTTAACAGTGGGACGGTCGCTGTGGCGCAGGGCAACCTTAACTTCAGTAATTCCGGCAATTCTAGTGGCTACACCCAGTCCGCCGGCTCCACTGTTCTGAGCGGAGGAACCATCAACGGTGGATCTCTCAGCATCAATGGGGGCACCTTTTCCGGCGCGGGAACCCTCTATGCGAATGTCACAAGCGGCGGCCAGGTCATCCCCGGCAGCGCCGGCTCCGCGGGCGTCCTCGCGATCAACGGCAGCTACACTCAAACGGCCACGGGCGCCCTCGACATCGACATCGGCGGCGCGACCGCCGGCAGCCAGTACAGCCAACTCGCCGTCTCGGGCACTGCCTCTCTTGGCGGGGCGCTCAATGTCGCCCTGATCAACGGTTTCCAGCCCGCCCTGGGAAACACGTTCCAGCCCCTCACCTTCGCCTCGTACGCCGGGGATTTCGGCTTCTATAACGGCATCGTCCTCGGCAACCGCCTGATCCTCGATCCCACGCTGAATCCCACGAACTTGACGCTCACCGTCCAGCCCGCCGTCACGACGACGACTCTGGCCGCTCCGCCTTCGCCGTCGGTTTCCGGCCAGAGCGTGACCTTCACAGCGACGGTGACCGTCGCCCTGCCGCCGACCACGATCGATCCGATCCCCACCGGCTACGTGACTTTCTACAACAACGGCGTGGCCATCGGCGCGGGCTCGCTCACTGGCACCAGCACCGACGTAGCCACCTTCACGACCAGCACGCTCAGCACCGCCAGCCATTCGATCACCGCGGCCTACACCAGCGGCGATACGAACTTCATTCCCAGCCCCACCTCCACGCCCGTGACCCAGGTGGTCAACAAGGCGAACACCAGCACCACAGTCGCCTCGTCGGGAACTCCCTCGGTCCACGGCCAGTCGGTCATCTTTACCGCCACGGTCAGCGTTGTCAGCCCGGGCACCACGGCCGTCGCCTATCCCACCGGCACCGTCACGTTCTACGATGGCGGGACTTCGATCGGAAGCGGCACTCTCAGTGTCGTGAGCGGCCACGACCAGGCGACGCTGACAACCAGCACCCTCAGCACAGCCACGCACTCGATCACCGCGGCCTACTCGAGCGGCGACGGCAACTTCAATGCGAGCCCCGTCTCACCCGCGATCACCCAGGTCGTCAACAAGGACAACACCACGACGACCGTAGTTGCCTCACCCACCTCTGCTAACCTGGGCCAGACCGTCACGTTCACCGCGACAGTCACGGCGAACTCGCCGGGCTCGGGCACTCCCACCGGAACCGTCGACTTCTACGACACCACGACCAGCACCGATCTCACGCCCGGCGGTGTCGCACTTTCGTCGGGAACAGCCACCTTCGCAACGACGAGCCTCGCGGCCGGCCCGCACACGATCAAGACGACCTATTCCGGAGACGGCAACTTCGTCACCAGCAACGGCACTGCCGGCACGGTCACGGTCGGCCAGTCAATCATCGTCCTCGACCCCTCCGCCGGCGGCGCACTCAGCCTCTCGGGCAATGCGTCGATCAACTTGCCGGGAGGAATCTACGTCGATTCGAGTTCGTCGACCGCACTATCGGCCAGCGGCAACGCCCAGATCAAAGCAACCGTGATCGACATCCACGGCGGCGTCCAGAAGAGTGGCAACGCCAGCTTCAGCCCGGCTCCGGTGACCGGGGCCGCGGTCGCTGCCGACCCATACGCCCCCGTGGCGGAACCGAGCACGACGGGACTGACGAATTATGGCTCCGTCAGTCTGAGCGGCAATTCGTCAGCGACCATCCGTCAGGGCATCTACAGCCAGATCAGCGTCTCGGGAAATGCCAAGCTCACAATGAGCGGCGGCATCTACATCATCGAGGGAGGCGGCTTCAGCATCTCGGGCAATGCGAGTATCACCGGCTCCGGCGTGACGATCTTCAACGCGGGCAGCAAGTACCCGAGCACGGGCGGAACGTACGGCAGCATCACGCTCAGCGGCAACGGGTCATACACCCTGACCCCGCCGACCACCGGGACCTACGCCGGAATCGTGATTTTCCAGTCTCGCGACAACACCAAAGCCCTCACCATCAGCGGCAACGCCGCGGGAATGACCGGCGTGATCTACGCTCCGGCCGCCGCGCTGTCCGAAAGCGGCAATGCGCAGTTGAGCGCCTCGATCGATGTCGACACGCTGTCGATCAGCGGCAACGGGGTCTCGAATACCGTGACACTGAGCTCACCGACCGGGACCGTCGCTTACACGCCGGCCCAGATCCGGGCCGCGTATGGCGTCAACAGCGTGGCATACGATGGCACCCGCCAGACCATCGCCATCGTCGACGCTTACGACGACCCGAGCATCGACCAGGCTCTCGACGCTTTCGACTCCCAGTTCGGACTGACTTCATCAGGGCCGACACTCTACAGTCAGTACGGCCAGGCATCGTCGTTCTTGACGGTGCTCAACCAGTACGGCCAGGCCACGTCCTTGCCATCAACCGACCCCAATGGCCCGGGCACCGACAACTGGGAAGTGGAAGAGGCCCTCGACGTCGAATGGACCCATGCCATCGCCCCGGGCGCGCAGATCATCCTCGTCGAGGCCAACAGCCAATCGCTTTCCGACCTGATGGCGAGCGTGGCGACCGCCGCGTGTCAGCCCGGTGTGTCGGTGGTCTCGATGAGCTGGGGATTCCCCGAAGGTCAGGCCGTCTTCGCCGCCGATGAGGCCGCCTATGACAGCGTCTTCAACGTACCGGGCGTGACCTTCGTCGCCAGCACGGGCGACTTTGGCGCGGCCGATCCCGAGTATCCCGCGTTCTCGCCGAATGTGGTGGCCGTCGGCGGCACGACCCTCACGGTGAGCGCCGATAACTTCTACAACAGCGAGACGGGATGGGGCTACAACTCCGCTTCGCTCGGTACCTTCATCGGCTCGGGCGGCGGCATCAGTTTGTACGAACCCGAGCCCGCCTACCAGCAGGGTGTGCAGTCCACCGGCAGCCGGACCACACCCGACGTCTCGCTCGTTGCCGATCCCGCTACCGGAGCGTGGATCGCCGACCCGTATAACCTGGATCCCAGCAACCCATTCGAGGTCGTGGGCGGCACGAGCTTGTCGGCCCCGGCCTGGGCTGGGCTCTTGGCCCTGGTCAACCAGGGGAGCGCGGCCGCCGGTGGACCCGCGTTGAACAGCTCTGGCCCCACCGAAACCCAGCAAGCCCTCTACAGCCTGCCGCAGAACGACTACAACGTCTTGAGCAGCGGCACGAATGGCTACACCGCGGGCGCCGGCTACAACCTGGTAACCGGGCTCGGTACGCCGGTGGCGAACCGCTTGGTGTCCGACCTGGTCGCTTACCAATCCGGCACGTTCGTAGCCTCGGGCAGAGCGGTCGCCCCGTTGCAGAGTGCGAGCCTGGTCAACTCGGGAGCCAATGGCGACGGGACGATCGATGTGTTCAGCGTGTTCGATTCCGTGACGGTAACCAGCCACGGGCTCGGCCACGCCGCGGATCACCTACCTGGCCAGGGACCGAGCTCTCCAGGAGGCAAGACCCACCCGCTCGGCGTGACCAGAGCGGCACATCACCCGCGTGTCATCCCGGCCTCGGCGATCTCAACTCCCCTCAGCTCGAGCATCGGCCTCATGGCCCTGGACTTCGTCCTGTCCGATGCGGACACCGTAACAGCGGTCAACCCGATGGCAGCAGGCCGTCAGCGTGCGCAGGCGGCCAGTAAGGGGAGCACGACGGATGTTGTCACCACCGCGTCGAGGCCGCCGTCCATCAACGCGGCGCCCGTGGACGCGCTGCTACTCGAAGGCCTGAGCGCGCGATCCACCAAAATCGCTCACAGGCCCACCCAGCCCTGAAGATCACGAGCACGGCCACCGATCCGCGCGATAATTTCCGAAGTCGACAGTTGAGCAGCATGGCGGGCCTCTCCGAGGGGGCAGCGAGGGTTCGGGTTCAGAACTTCCCGTTTTCGTTCTTCCACTCCGACCTGAGCGGGATGGTCTCGATGGCGTCCCAATGCTCGACAACCTTGCCGCCCTCGACCCGGAAGAGGTCGTAGAAGGCCGAGGGCTTGCCGCGCAATGCCCCCTCGCTCATGACCAGGACGAAATCCCCCTCGCCCAGCACCTTGTGAATCTTGTCGAACTTGATCGGGCTGTTCGGCGTGGCGACCATCCCCACGAGCCGGCTGAAGCCCTCAACCCCGTCGCCCAGGCCGGGGCTGTGCTGGATGTAATTGTCCCCGAAATAGTCGGCAAGCTTCTCCTTCTTTCCCTTCATCAGCACATCTTCGTAAAAGGCCCGCACAAGCGTCTTGTTGGCCTCGGTCTTGTCGAGGTCCTTCGCCTCGGTGGGCCCGTCGGTCTGCGTGTGCCCGCTCCTGTTGGGGGCCTTCGCCTTCTCGGCGAGATTGTCCCAATGCTCGACGACCTTGCCGTCCTCGAATCGGAAGACGTCGAAGCCGACTTTCGGGCCGAAGAAGTCGTATTCGGTGTGTGCGAAGACGAAATCGCCATCGCGGAACACGCGGACCGTCTTCACCTTCGCCGAGTTCGGCGGGAGCTGCTTGAGCAGCGCCCCAAAGCCCTCGAGCCCGTCGGCGACGGCCAGGTTGTGCTGGATGTACTTCTTCGGATTGATGACGGCGACAGGCTTCGCGTCGCCGGTTTCGATGCTCTTGAGCAGCTCCGTCACCTGCCCGTTGCGGCCCTCGGCATCCGCCTTATCGTCCTGGGAATGGGCCATCGACGTGAAGGACGCCGCTGCGGCGAAGACCGTCACCGCTAGTCCTCAGACAAGCGTGATAAAAAAATCGAGCGGCGAAAATTCCCAAAAAGGACTCGAAAAGCCCCCGTGATTTTGGAATAATGTAGGTAAGAACACATCCTCACTATTCCAATCAAGGAGGCTTTCGAGTGAGCGCTACTGTCCTAGAAAAACGTGCGGCACGCAAGAAGCGACTTTTGGAAAAAGCACGGCGAATCGCCAAGCGATTGGCCAATACGCCAGAGCCCGAGCGGACCTCTCCTATGATGTCTGCGACCGAGATTCACTACGAGTCCGCCAATCGCGTTCGCGGTCTCAGTGCTGGCGGGATCGGTGCCATGTTCCTGCTGGCGCAATATGTAGACCTGATCGGCGAGATTGACCGCACGCTGCATGTTCTCAAGCGGCATATGCCCTACCACGAGTCCGACCACGTTCTGAACATTGCATTCAATATCCTTGCCGGCGGTAAACGAATCGAGCATCTCGAGCTTCGGCGCAACGACGAAGTCTATCTCGATGCACTGGGAGCCACGCGCATCCCGGATCCCACTACGGCAGGTGACTTCTGCCGCCGCTTCTCTGTGGCTGACGTCCAGATCCTGATGGATCTTATCAATGTGGTGCGGCTCCGAGTCTGGAAGCAGCAGCCTGCCGACTTCTTCGAGCATGCAGTCATCGAGGCTGATGGCACGATGGTGCCGACCGACGCCGAGTGCAAGCAGGGCGTCGACATCAACCACAAAGGCGTCTGGGGCTACCACCCGTTGCTGATCTCGTTAGCTAACACCGCCGAGCCGCTTTATTTGTTTAATCGCAGCGGGAACCGGCCGTCGCATGAAGAAGCTCCGGTCTATCTCGACAAGGCAATCGATCTGTGCCGTCAGGCGGGTTTCCGGCGAATTACGTTGCGGGGCGATACTGACTTCACCCAGACCAAACATCTCGATCGCTGGGACGGCAGCGGAGATGTCACATTTCTCTTCGGGATCGACGCGTATCCTGTTCTTAATTGTTTCTCAGCGCGGCTACAAGAACATCGAATTGATCGAGGAGAGCGTGGCGGAATTTGAATATCGTCCCACCGCCTGCAAGAAGAGCTACCGGGTGGTCGTCCTGCGCAAGCTACTGGAGATCAACGATGGTCAATTGCGGTTTTTCAACGAGTACCGCTACTTCTTTTACATTACCAACGATCGTGAAATGTCGGCCGAGGAGGTCGTGTTCTCGTCCAATGACCGGTGCGATCAGGAAAACCTGATCGCCCAGCTCAAGGGGGGAGTGCACGCTCTTGGAGCCCCGGTGGACAACCTGGTCAGCAATTGGGCATACATGGTAATGGCCTCGCTAGCATGGAGCCTGAAGGCATGGAGCGCCATGTTGATCCCGGTCGAGCCCCGCCACACAGCCAAGCAGTCGGTGGAGAAGAACAAGTTGCTTCGAATGGAATTCGCCACATTCTTGCGCAGCCTTTATCCAGATGCCATGCCAGATTGTGCGGGGCGGACGGAGGCTAATCTACCGATTGTTGTCTTGGAACCCATGGCAAGACGCCTTCTTTCGGCTCGTCGAGCGGCTCCATGGCCGCCGCTTATGTTGATACGAGGTCGTGGCATGAAGTCGGGGTCCGGATGCCCCGATCCGTGTAGGTCTTCTAGCAGAGAACGGGGGGGTGAGCGATGCCGATGGAGGAAGGGCCTGGTTCGGGGCTAAGCGGCCCTGAAGCGTGGAGGGTACGTCATTACATAATATTAGGATCACGTGTTGTTTGGAAAATCTCGAATAAAATATCCCGCTTGTTTTGGGACTAGAGCACTGAGGTCCAGTTCATGATGAGAATCCCGATATTCCGCATCGCCACGCCTCTCGTGGCAGTGGTCCTGCTTGCTAACGCGCCTCGGGTATTAAGGGCAGAGGATGGATGGCCGGTCATCAAGGCTCTTTCGACGATCGTGGATGTCCAGGACGGGCACAAATTCAGGAAGGGCCACTGGACGATCGACCCCAGCCTCAAGCTCGATCAACACCATCCTCGACTATCGCATCGAAAGCGGCATTGGCGGCTCGCTGATATGGCGTTTGCGCGGGGCCGCTCAAGATCCCTTTGACCTCCCTGGCCTCGTCCCTGACAACAACAAGGCGTTCCCGATCGATCGAACCGTCTGCGTACTCCTCAGCAACTTCAACGGCCTTTCGACTTCGCTCATCGATCATGTAATCCCAGATGCGGCGACAACATGCAACCGAATACAGCCGTAGCTTTCGGTCGCTTACTCTTTGGCCCCGCAGGTAATCGAGCTTCGGTTTGGGCTCGAAACTGCTGAGCCATCCCTCTTCGTTCATGAAAGATACCTTTCTCCCAAGTTCAAGCAGTCGCAGGTTCAAAGAGTGGCAAGACCTGTATTCTCTGACAGAATAGGCCGAAGGACTACTCCCATATCCCAGGGCAAGAGTAGGACCTTGCACTCGCAGCGCAATCGGGGCACTATGCCTCGCAACACGTGCCCCGGCAGAAATGTCCCCTTTACATTGCCAAAACAAAAGGACATAATGCATGGAGCGCATGGATGCCCTATGAACTGCCACTTCCGAAAAAGCTCAAGGCCGAAGGCTGGAAGGTAAAGATTCGGGAGAAAGAGCGCGTCGAGCCACCGCACGTCACTGTCATGCACAAGGAGCGTGAATGGCGACTGGGTCTCCGCAATAAGGAGTTGCTCGTGCCGCCAGGCGGACGCATCAAGGATATCGACGACGGCGTGATGCGCATCATCGAGGAGCATTGGGAGAGGTTGATAGCGGCCTGGGACGCCAAGTACCCGGAGAACCCGGTATCCAGCGCCGCGGATGAAGATGATGGAGATGAAGAATGATGCTGAGCGCCGAGCAGAGATTTATTCTCCTGGGATCTCAGAAGGGACTTTTCAAAAAGCCCGTACCGCGTCGCATCTTTATTTGCCGCGACCGCTCCCAAGTGGAGGCGGCGATGAGTCGGCCGGCGCAGAGCGCAACATGGATATCCTTCACCCGTGATTTCACCGACATCCTGCTGAAGGAAGCGGTCGATACCCGCGCCGACCTTCGAGGGTCACATCTAATAACGCTGACGCCACCGCGCGCGGAGAGCATCCCGGCTTTGCTGGGCCTGTTCCATCCGGTATTTGGCCTGGTCGAGGGATTCCGCTGGCTTTCCAAAGTTGAGTTCGTCGAGAGCATTGTGATGGCGGACGCAGCCGACCGGTTTATCGGCGGAAGTGTTGATCTCAAGGCGAAGGCGCTGACGCTGCTGCGCGGCGACATAACGGCGGTGGTCGCGCCGTTCTCGATCTTCCCTCCATCAGGAGATGGAACAGCCCCTGACTTCACCCGCCTCAGGCTGATCGACTTTGGCCGCACCATCGCCTTGGGCGAGTATGAAGCGTCGGCTGACGCGATCCTTTACGAGCTTGACCCTGACTACCGGCGGAAGCTCAGGAAGCAGCGACAGCAAAATGAAAGGACGTTTGGTGCTTCGCTGATGAGGCTGCGGAAACAGCGTCGACTCAAAAGGAGTGATTTTGCGCCGATTTCCCTCAAGGAAATCGCCCGCATCGAGCGAAATGAAGTGGCCAAGCCACATGCGAAGACACTGGGACTTCTCGCGTTGCGGCTGGATGTGCGCCCGGAGGAGATCGAGAGCTTCTAGGTTCATGTTCCGGAGACACCATTTCGGTGCGGCGGGCTTGCCCGCGCGGCAACCATCGCTGAGAATATCGTCGCACGTCGTGTGTATGCCGGATCCAGCGATAACGCCTTCCTCCCGGTGCCGCGATGTCTGACGTCACCGTCATCCTTGTCGCGATCGAGCACGGAGACGAACAGCTCGCCGGGATGACCATTCCGCATGCGGCCGAAGTGCTGGGAATTTCCCCCAGAACAGCCGTTTTCCACTGGAAATACGCCAAGGCCTGGCTGCCCGAGGAAATGAAATTCTGATCCCGGCGAAAAGATTTCCAGAGGCTTTGCGCGATATCGCTTCCAACGGCGCATGGAGTTATGAGAAGTCTGGGAATCCTCCGCCCGGGGAGCATTCAAATGAACGAACGCGAGCTGTTTATCGCCGCCTTGCAGATCGCCAACGAAAGTGAGCGGTCGGCCTACCTTGACCAGTGTTGCGCCGATAACCCAGACCTGAAGAAAAGGATCGTGGCGTTACTCCGCGCTCATTTCGAGTCCGATGATCGGCTCGAACGTCCTCTCGTCGATCAAGAAATCATCGACGCCGCCATCAACTCCGCCTCGGGACACCCGGTGACAGAAGCCGCTAGAGCGCACGCTCCGGAGCCCGAAGGCGTTCCGGCCCCCGGCACGCTGACTGCCGAGTTTCACGCCGACGCGAAACCAGACGTGCAGATCGCAGGTCGCTACACGCTTCAGGAGAAGATCGGCGAAGGCGGCATGGGCGAAGTCTGGGTCGCCAAGCAATCCGAGCCTGTGAAACGAAAAGTGGCGCTCAAACTGATCAAGCAAGGCATGGATTCTCGCGCTGTCTTGCAGCGTTTCGAGCAGGAGCGTCAGGCGCTGGCGATGATGGACCATCCCAACATCGCCAAGGTCTTCGACGCCGGTCTGACGCCTACCGGCCAGCCGTTCTTCGTCATGGAGCTGGTGAGCGGCTTGCCGCTCAACAAGTTTTGCGATGAGTTGAAGCTCACGCCAAATGAACGTCTTGAGCTCTTCGTGCCGATCTGCCAGGCGGTTCAGCATGCGCATCAGAAGGGAATCGTGCATCGCGACCTGAAACCGGCCAACATCCTGATCACGATGGTCGATGCCAGGCCCGTGCCCAAAGTGATCGACTTTGGCGTGGCCAAGGCGACGGCCGGCAAGCTCACCGATGAATCGCTCTCCACCCAGTTCGGCGCGATCGTCGGCACCTTCGAGTACATGTCTCCGGAGCAGACCGGATTCACCAACCAGGACATCGACACTCGGGCCGACATTTACTCACTCGGCGTGATTCTCTACGAGCTACTCACCGGCCTTCGCCCTTTCGACGCCGCTCGTCTCAAGCGCGCCGCGCTCACCGAGATGATCCGCATCATCCGTGAAGAGGAACCGTCGAAGCCATCGACGCGGCTCTCGACCGACGCTTCCCTTCCCTCGCTGGCGGCGATGCGACAGACCGAGCCGCGAAGTTGATGGCGCTGCTCCGAGGCGAGCTCGATTGGGTCATCATGAAGTGCCTGGAGAAGCATCGCGAGCGGCGCTACGAGACGGCAAGCGCCCTGGCCCGCGACATCCAGCGCTACCTGGCCGATGAAGCCGTGGAGGCGCGGCCGCCGTCGGCCGGATATCGCTTCCAGAAGTTCGTGCGCCGCAACAAGGGCCGGGTGATCGCCGCGGGCCTGGTCCTGCTGGCGCTGGTGGCCGGCATCATCGGCACGTCGATCGGCCTGGTCCGGGCCGAATTTCAGCGTGGTTTGGCCATCAAGGCGCGGAACGCCGAATCGGCGCGGGCCGAAGGGGAGCGGCTGGCCAAGCTCGATGCCGACCAGAAGCGACGCGACGCGGAGACGAACCTGGGCCACGCCAAAAAGGCCAACGAGCTGCTCGGCTCGGTCTTCGAGAATCTGGACCCGACGCAGGATTACGCGACGGTGTCTGAGCTGCGCGACGCGCTCGAGGCCAACCTGAGCCGCGCCATCCAGGACCTCGAAGGCACTGCCATCGGCGATCCGCTGGCCGTGGCCGAGATGCAAATGACGCTTGGACTGTCGCTGCTTGGTTTGGGAGCCGCCGATCAGGCTATTCCCCTGTTTCTCAAGGCTCGCGAAACCCGAAGAACGAAGCTCGGTTCCGATGATGCCCAGACGCTCAACAGCACGAGCTACCTCGCCAGGGCCTACAGGTATGCCGGCAAGCTCGACCTGGCCGTGCCGCTGGGCGAGGAGACGCTCAAGCTCAGTGAGGCCAAGCTGGGCCCCGACCACCTCGAAACCCTGATGGCGCTCAACAACCTCGCCTGGGCGTACGAGGCGGTCGGCAAGTTCACCGAGGCGATTACTCTGTACGAGCGCTCCCGCGGCGGCATGACGGCCAAGCTCGGCCCCGACCACCCCACAACGCTGGCCACGTCCGGCAACCTCGCCGCGGCGTACAGATACGCCGGCAAGCTCCCCGAGGCGATCGCTCTGCTCGAGCACGTCCGCGACGACCAGATCGCCAAGCTCGGTCCCGACCACACCGCCACCTTGATCACGCTCACAAAACTCGCCAGCGCGTACCAGGACGTCGGCAGGCTCCCCGAGGCGATTGCCCTGCTCGAGCGAGTCCGCGACGTCCACATCGCCAAGCTCGGTCCCGACCACCCCGACACCCTGGTCACGCTCGCCAACCTCGCCCAGGCGTACCAGGCCGCCGGCAAGCTCCGCGAGGCGTTCACCCTGTACGAGCGCGTTCGCGACGCCAAGATCGCCAGGCTCGGCCCCGACCATCCCCACACCCTGACCACCCTCCACAACCTCGCAGGGGCGTATCAGGACGTCGGCAAGCTCCCCGAGGCAATCGCCCTCTACGAGCGCGTTCGCGACGCCAAGATCGCCAAGCTCGGCCCCGACCACCCCGACACCCTTTTCACGCTCATGAAACTCGCCAGGGCGTACCAGGCCACCGGCAGGTTCCCCGAGGCGGTCGCCCTGCTCGAGCGCGTCCGCGACGCCCGGATCGCCAAGCGCGGTCCCGACGACGCCGAGACCCTGGTCGCGCTCGCCAACCTCGCCGGGGCGTACCTGACCGCCGGCAAGTTCCCCGAGGCGATCGCCCTGTACGAGCGCGTCCGCGATGGCATGATCGCCAAGCGCGGCCCCGACCACCCCGATACGCTTGTCACACTCGCCAACCTCGCCCGGGCGTACCAGGCCGTCGACAGGCTCCCCGAGGCGATCACCCTGCTCGAGCGCGTCCGCGATGGCATGATCGCCAAGCTCGGCCCCGACCACCCCGATACCCTGACGACGCTCAACGACCTCGCCAGGGCCTACGGGAGTACAAAGCAGTTCGACAAATCGGTGCCTCTGTTCGAGGACGTGCTCAAGCGGCAAGAGGCCAAGCTCGGCCGCCAGCACCCGGAAACGCAGCGGACGGTGGCCAACCTCGGGGTGAATTACAAGGATGCCGGCCGGCTCAAGGAGGCGCTCCCACTCCTCGAAGAAGCCCATCAAGCGGCAAAAAGATTCCCGACGCTTCGCTGGGTCGCCATCCCGTTGATCGATGCTTATGCGAAGGCGGGTGAGAACTCCAAGCTCGCCGATTTGCTCCGCGAGCAATTGGCCGACGCTCGTAAAGCACTGGCCAAGGACAGCCCACAGTTGGCCGCCACGCTCGCCCAGTTTGGCTCACGTCTCCTCGAGCAGAAAAAGTGGACCGAGGCCGAGCCCCTCCTCCGCGAGTGCCTGGCCATCCGCGAGAAGCAAAAACCCGACGAGTGGCTGACGTTCAACACCAGGTCGATGCTCGGCGGCGCTTTGCTGGGTCAAAAAAAGTACGCCGAAGCCGAGCCGCTGCTCGTGAGCGGTTACGAGGGGATGAAGAAACAGGAAGACAAGATTCCGCTCCCAGCCAGGATTCGCCTGAACCAAGCCGTCGAACGCCTCGTCCAGTTCTACGAGGCGACGAACAAGCCCGACGAGGCCGCGAAGTGGCGGAAGGAACTGCACGCTCGCCAGGACGCGGAGAAGAATCCAGAGAAAAAGCCATAGCTGTTAAAGTGGCGTTCAAGGCCGGGCCATCCGTTTCTTTTCGCGAGGGTGGGTCGCTGCGCCTCTTGGTCGGCGAAGAACCCCACGACCGCAACAAATGGATCGAGCAGCGGCTCGACGAACGTCGGAATATCCTCGCGGTTGCAAAGCGGTCTAATCATGGCGTGGCGGGTGCCAGCCGGCAGCTATCCATTCGCGTCTGACCATGACAGCGATCCAGTTATTCAGTTGAAGTGCGATGACCGTCGCCCGGCCGCAGGGCGTGGTTCCGACAACGCGTGCCCCATCTTCGCTCCACTGAAAGTGTGCTTGCCACCGCTGTCGACGCGGATTGAAGAGATCGACCAATCGCCCGCCAGCCGGATCGCGACCCTGCGTTTGAGCTGCTTTGAACCCGTTGCAGAGCCTGCACGCGAGCCAGAGGTTGTCCTCGTCGTCCGTCCCACCTCTGGATTTCGGAACGAGATGGTCGATCTCGAGCACGCCGAGCACCAGATGCTGAGGGCTCAAGCAGTACCCACAGCGATTGTCGGCTTGCTCTCGGATACGCGCGCGCACGTCTTCAGAAATCTGGTCGGCGCTCACGGCTTGAGCGGCTCCCGTAGCCCACGGCTGACCGCTTCCCGCAGCGCCTGGGCTTTACGCAGGAGCCCGGACTGGTAGATCTCCAATAGAACCGCAAGCTCGGCGCGGTCCGCAGGAGCAAGCAGTGAGGCCTGCTGGCGTTCGAGGAGGTCGCTGAGGCGCACGTCGTCCGCAGGCGGCAACTCTCTTGCTGCCGCGGCGAGAACCTCTTCGTCGGACCAATCGGCGTTTGGGCCGTCACCGCTAGACTGCATCCCAAGCGGTCGAAAAGACAATTCAATCGTTTCCGCGAGCAAATCTTCAACGGGTCGGCCGGATCGCTCCGCGAGATGCTTTGCGCCTCGACTACGTCCTCTGGCAGATTAACCGTGATTCGTGTCATTGCAGAGACCTCTGAGCCTTCGCTCGGCTGCCCGGGGCGATGGGCTCACATCACACTAACAGAAAGAATCGCAACGTTCGACCCTCCCGCACGCATTCAGTCGCGCTGCGGATCGTCCGCAATAGCAGGACCCTACAAATCACTCACGTCCTGCGCAACTAGGACGGAGCGGGCTTGCTGGCGCGGCAACCATTGCTGAGAATATCGTCGCACGTCGTGTGTGCGCCAGGTCGAGCGATAACGCCTTCACGTAGGGGCCGCGATGTCTGAGGCGTTACTTCGCGCTCATTTCGAGAGCGATGATCGGCTCGAACGTCCTCTCATCGTCAGGTATTCACCGACGATACCAACTCCGCGTCTGGACACCCGGTGACAGAAGCCGCCGAAGTGCACACTCCGGAGCCCGAAGGCGGTCCCGCCTCCGGCACGGTGACCGCCGAGTTTCACGCCGGGCGAAACCAGACGTGCAGATCGCAGGTCGCTACACGTTGCGAGAAAAGATCGGCGAAGGCGGTATGGGCGAAGTCTGGGTCGCCAAGCAGTCCCAGCCTGTGAAACGAAAAGTGGCGCTCAAACTGATCAAGCAAGGCATGGATTCTCGCGCTGTCTTGCAGCGATTCGAGCAGGAGCGTCGGGCGCTGGCGATGATCGACCATCCCAACATCG
>CAVXHV010000013.1:0-24301 GCA_963761445.1 uncultured Planctomycetota bacterium
GCAACCACGCAACGACGGCGCCTTCCCGGCTTCTCCGCCCCTCCGCCCCGGATTGAGAGCAGCGCGCGCAGCAACGCGGGAGACCTGGCAAGAGCACGATCTCGTTCTGCCGTGAGGACGGCACACCGCTGGGCCGCTGGCACGTGCGGAAGGAGTTCAGAAGATCACCAAGGCCGCGAGGCTCGGCGGGAGCTGGACGCCTCGCGAGCTACGGCATTCGTTCGTGTCCATCCTCAGCGCGCACGATGTCCGCCTTGAGGACATCAGCGATCTGAGACGGTGTACCGGCACGAGATCCGGCCCGCCCTCACCAAGGCCGCCACGGCCATGAACCGCATTTTGAAGGCGAACGCCGGCAAGCCGACGTAAGCCTGATCCGAGAAACCCTGGGCTCCCGAAGACCGTTTAGAGAGACCTTTCAACCCTCTGACCAGTCGGGGATGTATGGATTGAACCCGCGACCCCTTGATCCCCAGGCAGGAACGCCCCGTCTGGCCAGGTCCGAGGGAGTCGGCCAAAGAGCCTGCTAGCTGCGACAACGCCCTAAGCGCGTCGCGGCCAGTCTGGGGGAGTCGACCTGCGTTGGCTCCCGTTTCTGGCTCCCATGGCTCCCAGACCAACCAAGATCAACAACGACTCGATATCCTGGACATTGGCGGCCGCTTCATCGCATCCGCCGACTGCCGCTACGACAATGCGGCTAAGCCAGAAATCCTCGTCAAGCTTTAGCTATCGTGCGGCATGTCGGGCAAAGCGTAGGTTTGCGGCCGCTGACTCGCATGCGCTCGAAGCGGCGATTGCATTGCTGGCAGACAAGGACTTCAAGCTCGCCATCTTGACCGACCGAACCGGCCATGCCCTCCGTCGGATTTCTGGCCACCACGGTAGTTTGGCGGCGTTCCACCCGAACCCGGCTCTCTGGCCTGGCAGCCCCATCAAGTTTCGCGATTGCTCGGTTACGGCGCTTGACGAGATCTTCGACAGCCATTTCCTGTGCCGCGCCTTGCCCGTACAACGTCAGCCCGCGTTCAGCCCACCCACTCACAGGCCTGCCAGTCTTGCTTCTTCTGCTGGCGTATTGCCATCTGGCGGTACGTATCCAGCAACGGGATCTTGCCCCACTTGGCCAAGCATAGCAGCGGCGCAGATGCCGTCCATCTCCGCGTCATGGCGTTCGCAGGCGTCATCATATTCGGCCTGAGCTGACTCATACAGGACACGTGACCGGTATAGCCGTGCCTCCAGCTCAGCGAACTGGAAGTGGCGATCTATGAGATCGGGATCCAGCGAGCAACGCGCGGAGTTTCGCAATCGCGGGCCTGTCAGCCTCCGGGAGGTCGTTAAACCACGACAGGTCATACGAGTCATCCTCGGCATCGGTAAGCCAGGCCTCGGTAAAGCCGGTTCGCATAACACCGTCGGCACTTGAGTGCCCCGGCGGCGTCGGCGTGGAGGCTGCTTGATACCAAAGTCGGCAGGATTGTGGTCCAGCCACACTCCCAGGCGCCCTGGCCCATCGTCGTAATACCCGCCGCCCACAATGACGCCGCGTAGGCCGATATGACTGGCGCGCACAGACATCAGCCGCTGAAGGCCTGGTAGATACTCTTGCGCAGTTGCCCGGGACAGATAGCCGATAATGTGCCCGCCGATCTGAACGGAAATGGCGTTTGTATCGTGCGGGTTTGTCGGCTCTGGCACTAGCACAGCCACAATGTCGTGACGGATGCGGTCTCCAACAGTTCCGCCAGACAGGCGCCACAGAACGTCCTGATACCAGCTCTCGCCGACAACCTCAAGATCATCATGCCCATCCAGCAAGGACACCGGCTGGGTGGTCGCCTCCACTTCGACGTGCCGCGAAGATTCACCGTGTCCGCCTCTCAGGCGGTCCAACAACCCCATTTGGCCTCCTGCCGTCGGCGGAAGACTAGCGGGAGGATCCATCCGCGCTACCTGGCAGACGTAGGAAGCGACGTCCCGGCTATTTTTCGGCCCTATACAGGCCTGAGGCGTCTACCACGAGTTACAGCAACGTCGGTAATCATAATTATTTACTGCTGTTAGCTAATGGCGAATCAAAGCACCTTAAAGGAGTTTGTGTCACTTATCATGACTTTCGGTCCTCGTCCTGATGTCGGCGGTATCGTCGGACTCATGTACAGGGCGAACCGAGGTGGCGCTGTCCGGGACTGGCAGTTCATGTAACCGGAAGCGAACTGACGCACGGTAGATCGTCCACGTGGCTGAACGCACGCATGCATGCCTCGCGTGCTCGTGTGCCCGAGTACTGCCTGATTGTGCTGCGGCGCTTCGCCTTATAGGTGCATAATCACCTAATGCCGTGGTCTTCGTATCGGACACGGGGGGTTGTCTGAGGCCGCACTGGCGGGTTGCGAGATGGGGATGGGATACCGGTTCAATCCACCGCCGAACTGGCCTACCCCACCGCCGGGCTGGGTACCGACCCCGGGATGGCGGCCTCCGCCTGAATGGCCAGCACCTCCTCCAGGATGGCAGCTGTGGGTTGACGATACGTGGGCTACTACTCGCTTTGCCGATGATCCTGACCCCGCCGCGACATCGCTGGAGACGGGAGGCAAACACCGCAGGGAAATTTCGGACGATGCAGTCGACATCGTCCCCGAGGTCCATACACCTACTGTCAGCGCTGAGCATTCGCTCCCTCTAGGACCAGCATCCGGGCCGCTCCACTCAGCGCTGGACGAAGAGGTCGGCCGGTTTGACAGTCACAACCGACTGGATGTCGTCCCGGGAGCTAGCCGGGATCAGGCCCAGGCGCATGATGCCCTGGTCGGCGAGAGTGAACAGCCACGCGAGCATCTGATGGCCCCGATGGGAACGGACGTGGCTGAGCGCACCGCGGAGATTGAGCGGGCTCAGGCACAGCTGCGGGCACGGCTCTCGGCCGTCGAAGCTGAGCTGGCCCACGTTGAGCGGCAGACGGTGCAGGCCACGGCATACCTGCAAGCGGTGCAGACCGAATCGGCTAAGCTCCGCGATCTGGCCGGTGAGGTTCGTGCGGATCTTGATGCCTTGAGCCGCTCCCTTCAACCGCAAGCAGATACCGCCGGGACGGCTGCCGCCTCGGCGCCGCCTCCTGACAGGATCGAGAGCCCGATAGCCGCGGCCGCGCAAGGAATGCTGAGTTGGGCTCAGGACACACTAGAGCGGTTGCAATTCGCGACAGTGGCCGCCGCGGAGCTTCAGGCGCGATGGTCGGCAGCAACGGCCCGCAACTGGGCGGGGAAATCAGACGCTCTGCTTCTAGCCCGCGCCTTTGAACCGCACGGCATCGGGATGGAACCGGATGTTAGGTTCGGCGGCCCGGCGGCAACGGGCCACGTGCAAGTCGTACTGTTCCGTCATGCGGTGGACCGCATTAGTACTCCGAGTGACGAGTACGCGGCCGCCGTCACATTGATTCAGCTCAGCGCGTCAGTTGCCTCGATCGATGGCAGGCTTGCACCAGCTGAGCGGGATGTGCTAGAGCGTCGGGTGATTCTGGCTCCCGGCCTGACTGACAGTGAGCGTCAGCGCCTGCGGGCGCATCTGATGTGGGTTCTTGCAGAGCCGCCCGCCTTCGAGGCGTTGCGCGAGCATGTGAACCAGCTTCCTGAGGCTCAGCGACGAGATGTAAGGGATCTGCTGTGGGCTTTGGCTGCTTCAGGTGGGAGTGTCGCCCACGCGAAGACCGATCGCCTGACGCGCTGGTTTGATGCCCTCGGTCTTTCACGATCGGCTGTGGATGGCCAGCTTCACGTCACCGACGATGAGAACCTGGCACGCCTGCGGACGGCAGGCGCGCCATCTCGTCCTTACGCAATTCCGCGTACGCAACCCGAGGAGCATCACAACGTCGCCACCGTGGTCCTGGATCCACAGTTGATCGAGGCCCGGATGGCAGAATCCGTGCGAGCATCGTCCTACCTTGCGCAGATCTTCGCAGATGACGACACGTCGGCCCAGTCGGCCGTCTCTTCTGTCCCGGACGTCCGGGACAACCGAAATGAGGGTGCGGTTGCGCTAGATGCACCGCACCGTACTTTCCTGGGCAAGCTCGCTGAGAAGCCGAGTTGGTCCCGTGGTGACCTGGAGGCTATCGCGATGCAGTTTGGCCTGCTGCCCGATGGCGCGCTCGAGATCATTAATGAAGTCGCCTTCGAGACCGTCGGTGAACCGGTCTGGGAGGGCACCGACCCGATTGAGATCAACCCTTACGCCCTTAAGGAGATTTTGGGATGACCGACCCCGCGCCCGTGGCGCCGTTGCGGCTGCGGCCGCGTGACCGTGACTCCATCATCAGCTCACTACGGTCAGGCGTCGTCCCGCCGCGAGGCTTCGCGCACATCCAGGTGGGCCGGGCCGATGAAGTGGCTGCCATTGCCCATGACCTTGAACGGGTCGCGGACGGCGGGTCGATGATTCGGTTCGTGATCGGTGATTACGGCGCCGGGAAGACCTTCTTTCTTCGCCTGACCGCGTCGATCGCGGCGGAGAAAAAGCTCGTCACAGCCACGGCTGACCTGACCCCAGACCGGCGCTTGCAATCAACCAGCGGCCTGGCCCGCGGACTGTATGCCGAGCTGATGCGGAATCTCGCGACCCGCTCGACTCCTGACGGCGGTGCCCTGCCGGGCGTCGTCGACCGATTCGTCACCACCGCGCAGTCCGCTGCCCGCAGTCGTGGTGTCAGCGCCGGTGCGGTCATCGCGGACAGGCTTGAGAACCTGTCGCAGATGGTCGGCGGCTATGACTTCGCCCAGGTCATTGGCGAGTACTGGGCCGGTCATGACACTGGCAACGACCAACTGATGGCTGATGCGATCCGGTGGCTGCGCGGCGAGTTCTCCACCAAAACCGACGCCCGCAAAGCGCTCGGCGTTCGCACCATCATCGATGACGCTAACGTCTACGACTCGCTGAAGCTGCTAGCCCAATTCGTTCGCTTGGCCGGCTTCAGCGGCCTCATCGTGTGCATCGATGAGATGGTCAACCTGTACAAGCTCGCGAACACCGTGGCGCGCAACGGTAACTACGAGCAGGTGCTGCGTATGGTCAATGACTGCCTGCAGGGCCGAGCAGCCGGGCTCGGTGTCGTGTTCAGCGGCACGTCTGAACTGCTGATGGATACGCGGCGCGGCCTGTACAGCTACGACGCGCTCCGCAGCCGCCTTGCGGAGAACAGCTTCGCGGTCGGTGGGCTCGCGGACCATACCGGCCCTGTGCTGCGGCTACCGAATCTCACGCCCGAAGACATGTACGTGCTACTGGGCAAGCTGAGACACGTCTACGCCTGCGGCGACCCGTCGCGTTATCTGATTCCCGACGAAGCACTGCCTGCCTTTATGGCTCACTGCGCTAACCGTGTCGGTGACGCCTACTTCCGGACCCCACGGACCACTATCAAGGAATTTCTTAACCTGCTCGCCGTGCTCGACCAGAATCCAGAAGCCGATTGGCGCAGCATTGTCGGCCAGATCGAGCTGGTCACCGAGCGCAATCCAGACCTTGAGCCTCTTGCTGACGACGCCGACGGGGGCCATGCGCTTGCGCCGGTTTCTGTATTGCGTCCAGGCGGCGGCACCGACGATGAGCTCACCACCTTCCGTCTCTAGCGGTCCACCTGCGGCAAGTCAAGCCTTTGACTTGCTGGCCGCACCGGTCCGCCGATGGGTGTACAACCAGGGATGGCAATCTCTCCGCGATGCTCAGGAGGCTGCCATCCCGGTCCTGCTCGCTGGCGTCGATGACGTGATCATCGCCGCTGCGACGGCCGCCGGGAAAACAGAAGCGGCTTTCCTGCCAATCTGCTCGCGTCTGGCCACCGACGCACCCCCAGAGCCGGGTATCCGCGTCCTCTATGTTGCACCGCTTAAAGCCTTGATCAATGATCAGTTCAATAGATTGTCCAGTTTGTGTGAGCAGCTCGATATCCCAGTCCATCGCTGGCATGGTGACGTTCCGGGTTCGAAGAAGTCTGCGGCTCTGAAGCACCCAGATGGAATTCTGCTCATTACGCCGGAATCTCTCGAGGCACTCTTCGTTGTGCGGGGCCGGGCAGTCGGCTCGCTACTCGCAGGCCTGCAATACATGGTAGTTGACGAATTGCATGCATTCCTCGGCACCGAGCGAGGTGCGCAGCTGCGCAGCTTGATGCACCGCGTGGAGCTTGCCATCCGCCGCCGGGTGCCCCGCGTCGGGCTGTCAGCGACCCTCGGCGACATGAGCCTAGCCGCCGATGCGCTGCGCCCCGGTGAGGCAGCGACAGTTCAGTGCATTTGCTCTGCTCAGGGCGGACAGGAGATAGCGGTGCAAGTCCGCGGCTATCTAAGCAGCCCGGCACAGGCTAGCCACGAAGACGATGAAGAGCCGGATGATCAGCAAGTCGCTGTTGACCTTTACCGGGCGCTGCGAGGTAACGACAACCTCGTATTCGCCAACGCTCGGTCGCGGGTTGAACTACTTGCGGCCCGGCTGCGTGACATGAGCGAGGCAGCCGGAGTACCAAACGAATTCCTGCCTCATCACGGCAGCCTGTCCAAAGAGCTCAGAGAAGATGTCGAAGCCGCCCTGAAAGACTCCGGGCGGCCCACAACCGCTGTCGCCACCACGACCCTGGAAATGGGCATCGATATCGGCAGCGTCCATTCAGTCGCCCAGGTAGACGCACCACCGTCCGTGGCGGCGCTTCGTCAGCGCCTAGGCCGTTCCGGCCGACGAGACGAACCCGCCATTTTGCGCATCTACATCACCGAGCCAGCGGTCGATCAGCGCTTGTCGCTCCCTGACCAGCTTCGCTCCGAACTTATCCAGAGCATCGCGACCCTGAATCTCTTGCTGGCCGGATGGTGCGAGCCGCCCGATCAGGACGCACCTCACTTCTCCACGCTGATCCAGCAATTGCTGTCAGCTATCGCCCAGCACGGCGGCGTCACCGCCGTAGCGGCCTACGACGCATTGTGCGGGCCAGGAAGCCCGTTTACCGCGGTATCGCAGACACAGTTCGTTACGCTACTTCGTGGCCTAGGCACCAATGACGTCCTCTGCCAGGCCTCAGATGGCACCTTGCTGCTTGGGTCAATCGGCGAGCGTACCGTCAACCACTACAGCTTCTACGCAGCCTTCGCGGCCGCCGAAGAATACCGGCTGTTCATGAACGGCCGTCAGCTTGGCGCTATCCCAGTGGACCGTACGCTTTACGTTGGCGTGCTTCTGGTGTTCGGCGGTCGGCGCTGGAAAGTCTCCTCAATCGACCACACTCACAAAATAGTCGAAGTAGCGCCAGCGGCAGGCGGTCGGCCACCTCTCTTCGGCGGAGGCGCTGCTGGCGTACATGACCGAGTCCGAGCCGAAATGCGCTCAGTGCTCGCATCGCAAAGGGATCCGGGTTACCTATCCGCCGCCGCGGTTAGCCTGCTCAGCGAAGCAAGGGCTGCCTACGCTCGCTACCGCCTAGCCGACCATGGCATCCTCTACGCAGGCCAGGATACGGTGCTTTTCCCTTGGGCTGGCAGCCCTGCCACGACGACGCTAGTTGCCCAGCTGTGCGCAGCAGGCCTTGATGCCAGCGATGATGGCTTGGTTATCACGGTGTCCAAAGCCACTACTGATCTCGTGCGAGGCCATCTTCAGCGACTCGCCGCTGCGGGACCTGCCGATCCAGTCGTGCTCGCCGTCGGCATTGCGAACAAGGCAACAGCCAAATATGACGACTGGATCGAAGACAATCTCTTGGCCGTCGACTACGCCCATCGTGCCCTTGACTGCCCCGGAGCCTGGCGTGCCGCGGCCGCTCTTTCTGCTGATGAGCTGACGCCTGACGAACCTCTAGTAAGCCGCCTGGCATAGCGCACGGTAAAGAACCCTCGTATCGCCAAGCCGGTGCCGGAGTGTTTTCTCCAGCCCGGCGATCGGGGTCAAATTTTGTGGAGCACGGGAATCCTTGTAGGCGACGGACGCATAGCGGCACAGTACAGCCTGAGACAGGTTTGCTAGCGCAGTGAGCTGGGTGACCGACAGATCGGTCGCTGCCTCGCAGCGTACGACCCCCGCCCAAGGTGCGCCAGGCACATCGGGAGTGGACGGCAGTCGCAGGTACCAGGCGTGGCGTTCCCATGAGGTGCCCATCAAGAATACGGGCGTGCGTTCCCCTGCGGTGAGCGAGGCGACGACCTGATTCAGCTCAGGTGGAAGGTAACCAGCCCGGTGACTCTTGATAAATCCGATTGCCCGAGATAGATGAGTCCGGTTACGCAAAGGTCCGTCGATAACCAGCAAGTCGTCGTTGAATCGGTGCCCGTCGTGAGGCATGAATTCGGCGTGTTCCGCAGCCTGGGAGAGTGACGAACGAGCGGCTGCGGCCGTAATTACCTCGATCTCTCCCAGAGCCTGCTGCAGTGCGTTGGAGAGAGTGAGCCCCAGGGGGACAGTGTCTTTGCCGACCGTGTGCCGAGCTTGATAGGTACCGGCTGTGGTCGCAATACTGGTGGCGTGGGGGGCGGTGGTGAACAAGCCCCGGCGGATCTCTTCGGTAAGCAGGTGCGCCTGCCGGCGACCAGCGTTCTCGCAGCAGCAGACGACTCCGGCAGCGTAGGAGGCGCACACCGCCATCGACGCGGTCGACACCTGACCTGAGTTCAAAGAACCGTTACCGATCACGGGCGAGTCGTCGATCCAGACGCGAGCGTCGATACGGCGGACTCCATCAACGAACAACACTGTGGACGGATGCGGCACGTCGCTCCGCACTGGGATGGGGGCCCATTGACTTGCGGGTACCTCTACGTCTGTTTCAACTCGAGCGACAGAGGAAGGCAGATCCTCTTCCTCAAGATTTAGGGCAGTACCATAACTTACGTCCCAAGCATCGACTGAGAATTTCATCTCCCGGTTTGCCTTGGCGGCTGTCGGCGGTGCGGGATAAGTCATGCGCTGATCCGCTCGATATGTGATTTAGCCCCGGTACGGGTGACTTGGAAGCGAACTGGTATTCGGTCGGCGAGAGAAGAAACGTGCGTAATGACACCAACCATCCGTTCTCCGGTTGCGGCCAGGTTTTCTAGTGTGGCCGCAACGACATCCAGGCTGGTTTCGTCCAGGGTGCCGAAACCTTCATCCAGGAAGATCGATTCAAGCTTGGCAGCGCCCGACGCCGCGAGGGCTGACACCTGCCTGCTGAGGGCGAGCGCAAGTGCCAAAGATGCCTGAAACGTTTCTCCGCCAGACAACGTTCGAACTGGCCGGGTCGAGTCAGCATCATTATGGTCGATGACCTCAATATCTTTATTGCGAACCCGCAGTTCGAATTGTCCGGACGACATTTCAAGGAGCAGGTCGGAGGCATCGGCGACCAGGGAGGAGAGGGCGCTCTCCAGCAGCCACGCCTGGAAGGCATCCGAGCGGAGCAGGCTGGCGAGGGTGCTGGCGACTTGTGCTTGCTCCGTTGCCGCGTCTTTCTGCTCTACCAAGCGCTCGCGCTCGTGGAACCGGCCAGCGATGTTCTCAGCAGCACTGCGGGCGGTCGCGACCGAATCGGCGACGTCTCGAATGACGCCAGTGTGGAGATCGTTAGCCGAGATACCCACGTTCGGCAATGGCAGTTCGGCCTGTGCGATGGCGTTGTTGAGCGCTGTGACGGCCTGCTGATATTTCACCTCGGCACGGTTAGCAACGTCTCTGGTGTTGGCGATATCGGTGACGAGTGCTTCCCGCGTTGTTTTGGCCCAGCTGTCAAGCTGGGCCCATGCCGCGGCGAGAGCGTCCCAGTTATCGTCGGCGCGCCATATTGAATCAGTGGATCCCGCATGGCGCCCAGCTTCGTCCGGCTCTCCTGGGCAAGCAAACTGACTGCGTCCGCCGTCTCCTGCGCTTGGGCGTGAGCATGGCGGGCTTCGGAGAGGGCGTCTCGCGCCGTGTTAGCAGCTGTCTCAAGGTTATCGAGCTCGGCGATAAGCCCTGCGACCTCCTCGCGATCCGGCTGCGCCGAGACCAAGGCCCTCAGATCCTGCTGGCGTATCACTAGCTGGTTGCGGATCTGAGTAAGCCGGGCAAGCTCGGTCGCGGCAGTGTGCTGCTTTTCCCGGAGCTGGTTCAGATCGCGGGAAGCCTGAGCATGCTCTGCTTCCGCTGCGTCCGCGGCCTTGGCCGCGGACGACACCGCTTCGCGCAGCGCGGGGAGTTGAGCGTCCCGGGTGGCGTGTTCGGCGGAAGCCCATCGCGTCAGGGATTCCCAGGCCGAAGTCAGATCGGCGGTATCGGCACTGGGCGCGCCGAGGCTGGCGACAGTGTCTCTGGCCTTCTGGAGCGCTGTGCCGGCAGCCTGACTGCGGCCATCCAGCTCGACGCTCTCCCGGTCATAAGCGCGGCGGGCGCCGCTGGCGTTGCTTCTGCGAGTATCAGCGGCGCGCACTGCTTGCTGCAATGCCGCGCGGCTTTCTTGAGCTGCCCTGAACAGATGCTGAGCTTGCGCGGCGGCGGCAGCGGCTTTGCTGAGATCGTCACGGGTGACGCTGGGGGTTATCGGGCTGCTGAGCGTCGTCAGAAGCGTCGCCGCGTCGGGACCGGCCGTCGCCTGGGGTTGATCATCAGCGGAACGGATATCGCGCAAAGCAGTGCACAAGCTAACGCGATCAGAGTCAACATGCCGCAACGTCTCGGCTCGCGTTGCGGTAGCTGCCTGGTACTTGCGGTCTAGGTCGGCATGCTTCTTCGCCGCCTGGTTGGAACTGGACTGGGCAGCATTGAGCTCTCGTTCCGCAGTGGCGACGTGACTGGTGTCGTGCCCCGCGGGGATGGTAGCGACCGGCTGCTCGCAGACCGGGCACGGCTGGCCGGCTACCAAGTGGACCCGCAAGGCTCCGGCTTCGTCGGCAAGCCGGGCTTCTTCCAGGGCAGTATGGGCCTCCTTGAGTGTGGCGGCAGCGGTGACGGCTGAAGCGTCTGCTGCGGCAAGCGCGCTGGCGGTTTCGTCGCGTTGATCCCAGCTAGCCTGGTCGGTGGTCAGGGCATCGTGGATGGCAGTCGAGAGCTGCCTACCGGTGCTGAGTGCGGCTTCCGAGGGTGCGGACTGCAGCACAGCACTGGCCGTGGCGTAGGCGTCCTCGGCAGCGTCCGTCTCGGCTTGCAGTTCCTGCCGGCGCGTGCGCAGGGCGGCGAGTGCGGTGCTCAGTTCCCCCAAGTCATCGGGGATGTTGATAGCGGCCAGGGCAGCAACCTGCTCGGACACCGAACTGACGGCCTGCAGGGCCTGATCTGCTGAGGCTGCGGCTTTATCGGAAGCTATTCGCGACTGCTCAGCAGTCTGCTCGGCCCGCGCCGTCGCTTCCTCTGCCTGGCTGTGGGCGATCTTTGCCTCGTTTACCTCGGTTCCGAGGCCGGGTAGATCGGAGTCAGCTTTGGCGAGCTCTTCCCAGTGCTGGCGCAACGCGAGGAGCTCATGCCGAGGCCGGAAAATCCGGACTTTCTGTGCAGCTTTATTTTCCAATGTCGTTGCAGCCTGATAATTCCTGGCCGCTTCAGCGAGCGCGCTCGTTACGGAGGTGAGTTGCGCATCGAGGGAACCGACGTCGGGCGGTACCTGGACGGTGGCCAGGACCTGCTGCTGGGTGGTCAGTTCGGTAAGACGGCCACTGGTGTCGGTGACCGCTTGAGCGGCCTCTGCCAGGTTCACGAGCCCGACGTCGGAAAGCCAGGTCTGCAACTGGGTCAGCTGGCTGGCGCGGCTATTGAGCTTGCTCACCTGCTGTTCGGTGGCGTCGACGTAGGTAGCGAGGGTCTCCTCCAGCGCTTTGCCCCTGGCCTGTCTGTCGCGGGCGAGACTGTTGGCGCGTGACTGAAGCTGGTCATAAAGCTGATATCCGAGCAGGCTGGACAGGATGTCCTGCCGTTCGCTGGCCTTGGCGTGCAGGAACTGAGCAAATTCGCCTTGTGGCAGAGCGACGCACGTAGTGAAGTGGTCGTAGCTGAGGCCGAGCAGGTGTTCAACGGCTCCTGTGACTTCGGAGTCGGCCGCGAGCACGTCGCCTTCGCCATCAAGTTCGCCGGGGTCATGCAGTCGCTCAAGGCGCGAGGCGTGCATGGACACGCGCGAGGTTTTCCCGCCGCTCCGGCGCGCTTCGCGGGCGACGGCGTAACGCTGCCCATCGGCGTCGAAAATAAGCCGGACGACGCCTCGGGTGGCTGTCGGAGCGAGTGCAGGGGTGATCATCCGCTGGTCGTTCCAGCGCGGCACGGTGCCGTAAAGGGCGAAGGTGATCGCGTCGATGATTGTGGACTTTCCCGCACCGGTCGCGCCGACAAGAACGAAGTAGTCGGTGTCGGTGAAATCGAGGATGGTCTTGTCTCGGAACGAGGCGAACCCGTCCATGTCCAGGCGTATGGGGCGCATCAGGCGTCGGTCCCCTCGCTGAGCGTGGCGTCGTCGGCGCCGGTTACCGCATCGTGCAACTGGTCGAACAAGGCCCGGACACGAGCGTCATCGACACCCCTGTGGGCGCAGTAGTCGCTGAACAGCTCACTCGGTGATCGGTCGGGCCTGGGCGCAGCTCTAGCGGCGCTGACAGTTTCGGCGAACTCTGGGTCGATACGGATCTCCAGCGCATTCGGCAGCAGCGCTAGGACGTCATCACGCAGCCCGGCGCGCGCCGGTTCGGTCACATACACGCGCAGGAACGCATCGCCGAATTCCTCGGCTACAGCCGCGAGCGCGTCGATGGTGCCACGGACGGTCCGGAGCCGGCGCTCGGCATTTATTGGCAAGTCGATGGCGCGAGCGGGAGTAGTTGGTGTGGCCTCCACCAGGACGATCACTGGGGTGTTGTCCTGTTCGCCGAAGTCAACGCAGATGGGCGATCCGCAGTAGGCGACAGGGCAGCTCGCAGGCAAGGTCTGGCGACGATGGAGGTGACCGAGCGCGACGTAGTGCGGTTCGGTCCCGAAGGCAGAAGCAGGCACCCAGTACTCGAAGATGGTTTGCGCGGCACGCTCTCCGCCGCCGTGCACCGCTCCGGAGACGGTGAGATGGGCCATGACCAAATTGACCGCGTCGGCCGTGAATCCGGTTTTGAGGTGGGCGAGCAATTCCCGGATTTGCTGGTCGTAGCTGCTGGCGGCTTCGGCCGGAGTCTGGGTCAGCAGGTCGGCGGCCCGGATCGCCCAGCGCTGTGACAGAAATGGCAGTACGGCCACGTTGACGGTTTCACCGGTACTTCGGGCAGTGAAGGTGACGACGCCACCGCGGTCGGCGGCGCGGGGCTGACCGATCAAAGTGATGTCGGCGTGCTCGGCAAGTGGCCGGTAGGCGTCGAGCATGCCAGGTGAGTCGTGGTTGCCCGCCATGGCGATGACCTCTGCCCCGCTGTCGGCGAGGGCCAGCAGCGTCTTGATGAGGACGCGCTGCGCGTCGGCACTGGGCGCGGCGGAATCGTACAGGTCACCGGCGATTAGGACGGCGTCGACCTGATTCTTTCTGGCCAGCCCGACGATTTCGCTCAGGACCGCTTCTTGTTCGTCAAGGCGGCTGTGACCTTTGAGAGTCTTGCCGACATGCCAGTCGGAGGTGTGCAGGAACTTCATGATGGCCTCCTGAGCTTGCCCGTCGCTGTAGTTAAAGCGATCCTGATCGGGGCCGTGCACGTCATTGATATCGATGTGTCGGGCAGCATCAGAATGGCGGCTGGTCATCGTCAGGGGCGAAAGGAACCCGTGACAGCATGCGCCCCGGTGACACTGATGTTTCATTCTCTGGTGACCCTGGGGCCCTAATCGTGGCCGTGTCGGCTTCGCCCTCACGCGTCGCCCAGGCAGGGAAGGGGAAATCGACCGCGAGCGGGACCGGGATCTCCGGCTGGGAGATGAACATGGTGCCGGGCTTGGCAATAGTGGCCCGTTGCCGCTGGCCTGCCGGAAGGAATCCGTATTCGGGCCTGGTCGCCTCGGCGGCGTCCAGGCGGCCCACAACCCGGATGGATGAGTTGGCGATAATTCTTCGTTCGACTTCGCTTGCGGTCTGCTGTGCCCCAATGAGGATGATGCCTAGCGAGCGCCCGCGCTCGGCGATATCGAGTAGTACCTCTTTGATCGGGCTGGACCCCTCGCGCGGCGCGTACTTGTTGAGTTCGTCGATCATGGTGAACAGGAGACTGCCTGGCCCCGCTGCCTCCTTTCGGGCGGTTTCGGCAGCCAGTACGACGCCAACGACGAAGCGTTGCGCACGCTCGGGCAGATTGTGCAGGTCGATCACGGTGACTTGCTGACCGTCGGTGGTGATTTCCCGGCCTCGGACCGCGCCGGCGGGGCCGCTGGTGCCAGACGGGTCCGGCAAGTCGCCGCGAATCAAATCGTTGAGAGCTCGCTGGCTGGATCGCAGCCGCCGCAGGAACGCATTGATCGTGCCGATGCCTATTCCATTGCCCGCCCAGTAAGCCATCGTGGCGTCATCGGTCACCAGGTCGGCAATTTGGTCGACTAGATCACTGTAGGTCCGGCAGACGGCACCGTCGATCGCTACCGCGCCGTCCTCACCGGCTGGCTGGACCTCCCGGGCCAGGCGGCTGGTGACGTTGTTGACAACCATCGTGTATTGCTGCCGGTCATCCTCGGCGTCAGCGAACACGTACGGCAGGTACTGCCGGGCGCAAAACTCCTGCAGGGTCCACCAGAATGCCGTGACGCCACTGGTCCTGCCGGTTACGTTGGGACGTCCGGTCCGGTCTCCTGGAGTCGGCGGAGCATAGAACGCGGCTGAGGCGAACGGCTCAGCCGGAAGGCCAAGACGGGCGTAATCCTCGCGTATTGCATCTCCATCCGGACCCGACAAACGGCGGTTGGGCTGATCCAGGAACAACAGGTCCTCGCCCTTGACCGAGAAGACAAGCGCTTTGGCATTGTGCGAATTACGCAGAGCGTCCCCGCGAAAAATAGCATGCAGCAGGAATAGCGCAAATGAGGTTTTGGTGGCGACCCCCGAAATTCCGGAGATTGATATGTGTGCGCCGCGAGTCCCGTCAACGAACTCCGTATTGATATAAATAGTTTCGCCATCGCGGCCGGAGCCCGCAGGAATTCGGTGTTCCATCTGGTCGAAGTACAATGCCCGGGCGCGTTCAGCGCCGGTGGCCCGGCGCACTGTCTCCCCAGGCCGTGGCGGAACGTAGAGCTCCGGGTCGACCCGGGTGGTCGTAACCTCGGCGACCTCCTGAACCGCGGCGGGAAGTATCCCGTCTGATATGAGAAACACGTCGCTGCCGAAGCTAGCGCCTTCGTGCCGCGCGGAGACATCAGTGACAATTCCAGAAGTCGTGACCGAACCGCGGCCGGGTACATCACGAACCGTTACAACAACATCATCAAGCTGGAGGTAAGCCGTGTCCTGCACCGCGACATGCCATAGCAGAGGGGTGGAATCCAGCAGGCCCTGTACTCTGCCGACACAGTTTGCTGACAAATCGGTGCTAGGGGTCACGGATGTACTGTCGCTCTCCATCTAATCAGGCCGCCTAATCGCCTCAAGCATTAAACAATGATGCGGATGGACTTATAATGGTTGAACCTCGGCAGCTGCCAGGCCAAGGCCGATTCAGCGCAAAACGGTATGAATCTTGGACTGACGGATCACTTCCGGGGTCTGGCTTACCATAAGTCCCGCACTGATGCCAATGTGTCGTATTCTGCCGTGGTGTCAGTCGTGGCATCAAGTGTTCGCATCGGTCAGCGAAACTTCTAGCTTCCGGGTTCGCCGCGCGAACGGAGTCTTGCCGCCTTCGAGGTGGTGAAGTGCCAGTCTGTTAAGGTCGTGGCGCTCGAGCGAGCCGCATGCCTCAACCTCGCCGTTGTCGGCAGTAGCGCGCATGGTGATCAGTTGCTCAGAGTCAGCGCTCACCACGAGCCCTGGGCTGCGAGTTGCGAACATGTACTGGCGCGTACCTCTGAGATCGCGGAGCCGGTCAACGAGATATTCCTCGATCCACGGCGCGTGAAGCGCGTCCTCGGGCTGGTCTATAAGTACTGGGTTCTCCCCGTCCGCGAGCAGAATTACGAGGATTGCGGTGCTTTTCTGTCCGTGCGACAGGTCTTCAATACGGGCGTACTGTTGGCTTTCCGGCTTTCGGAATTTAACGTTCAGGACATCGGGAGTGTCGATGAACTGGGCATCGAGTAGCAACTGCCAGAGATCGCGATCGGCTACGTTAGTGTGCAGGCGGGAAATGTCCGTCGCCGCCACGCCTTGGGGCAGGGTTCCCGTATGCGACATATCACCGCTCCAGAGGGCGCGAACGAGCTTGTATGGCCGCACATTGTCGGCGATGAGGTCGAGGACCTGCTCGCGTAGGTGTGAACCGACCTTGAGGACACTAAGCGCCTGCCGAAATTCGGCTGTATCTCCCTTATTCGGTATGTCGATCTTGACGAAGCCCGACATCTTCTTGTTGAGCTCTTCTACGCGAGCCCTGCGCAGCATGCGCCGGTCATCGCGTGCCTGCTTCAGCGCAGCCAAGAGCGTCTCGCGCTCTTCGCTTAGCCGGTCGTGCTCGGGCTGAGCTTCGTTCTTCAGCGTCTGAGCGGCGCTTTCGGCCTTGCTCAGGTTGGTCTGGACAGTCTCCAGCTCGCGCCGCAGTCTCGCAAGTGAGGTATCGCCTGATTTCTCGAGAGCCTCGTCGAGCTGTTTTTTGAAATTCTCGAACTCTGCGTCGAGCTCGCTCTTAACCTTCTTCACGGCAGTTTTGAGACTGGCAAGGCTAGCGGTTACCTGCTTCTCGGCCTCGTTGACGGCAGTCTTGAAGTCGTCCTGGGCGGCCCGAATCCGTGTGAACAGTGCGTCGTGCTCGGGTTTCATCTTGGGCGTGGCTGGTTCCGGCGAACCCGGTCTGTCGAAACGGATCGCGTCGACCGCCTCAGCCAGGACGGTCATAGCGGCCTGCTCGGTAGCCCATAGTCCCTGAGCCTTAACCAGATCGCCGTCGAAAAGCGCCGACAGCGCTAGTTCTCGTTCCTTGAGTCTTTCTGCCTCACCAGCCTGTTCGGTCAAGGTCTGGACCTTGCGGCGAGCGGCGATCAGATCGGCACCGTTTACATGCAGCTTGGACTCAGTGCTGGCGATGCGCTTGTCGCTCTCGGTCAGGTCGAGCTTCGCATCCACCAGACCTACCCGGCCAGCTGGCTGCCTGGCGTACTCAAGTATCTCGCCCTGGGAAAAGGCCGCGATAGCCATAAGACTAGATGCGGTATGACCGACCTGTACCCACTCGCCTTCGACGTCCTGCTGAACCAACGGCTTGGAGCCAGCCGAGTAGTACGTTCGCTTGACGCGGTAGCGGCCGGACAACGCGCTGATCTCGACCGCCACTTCCGTGCCCTCGCAGAGGGCGGACTCCAGCCGCCGGTCAACTTCATCGCGAATGGTAGCGAACAGCACCTTGTCGACCTGCTGGTCGAGGACGAACCGGAGCGCCTCAAGCACCAATGACTTGCCGGCGCCGGTGCCGCCCAAGAGGCAGTTCAAGTCAGGGCTGAATTCGAGTGAAGCACCTGAGAGGAACCCACCCGAGATGGAGACTGAGTCAATCGTCGGGTGCGGCGCGGCAACCGTGGGATTAAACAGTGTCACCCGCAGATCCGGGTCCTCTAGCGCGTAGCGGAGCCCGCACAAGTCTGGCCTGGCAGCCTTAATCCATGTGCGGCGGACCCCGATCCCTGTCGCGGAGTGTCGGCTTAGCGCTGCGTCGTAGGCGTCCGAACCTTGGAGCAGAGCTGGGAATCGGGTCCCGCCGAGCTTCGCGGCGACCCTGGCCGGTGTTTCCGCGCGCACAAACTCGAACGCTGAGATCCTCGGATCGGCCAAGAGTTGGTTCACATGTGTCTGAACTGGCTGCGTGAGGATGCCGCGTTCCTTGTCAATGTGGGCTGCAATCGCAACACCAGCCATGGCCCGGATCTCTGCAGCGCACTCGGATATGCTCCTCGACGCTATGACGTTCATGTCGCCGAAGTAGGCGCGCTCAATCCCGACCCGGATGAGAACATCCTCGATGGTCGATGAGGCGGTTCCCTGCTCCCAGATACCCAAGAGATGCCCCTGGGGTGTGCTGAGCTCGAAACCAGGCAAGACGACTAGGTCAGTGCTCTCAGCCGCCTGTGCCATCTGAGCGCACCACGCTGCGGTGTTATGGTCCGCCACGGCGATGGCATCGAGCCCGGCGTCGAGCGCCTTTTGGACGATGTCTGCCGCAGTCCCGAAATCTTCGTCCCTGGCATCGCCTGATGCGGGCGTATGCACATGGAGGTCAACTGCCCAAAACCGAGCCCAATTGCTGGCCATTATCGCCGACTAGCCCCCTCTGCTGGGGCCAGGTAAGCCCCCGACCACCGCGACTGTACCGGCGGCGTCTGGCGATTTCAGGAAAGTTAAGACAATGGCAGTGCGTCAGTTTGCGGTTAGCAAGATCATTTTCGTGGGATTGCGTACCAGGGTGTCGCTTTCGGCGGGTTTCCTGCGGCATGACTGAACCGGTATAAATCGTTCCCAGTGTCGCCTTACGGCCTAATTCAGTCTAAATGTCGAGAATGGTACACCTACTGAAAAGGGATGCTGCGAGTTGAAGACACCCCTTGGGCTTGATCGGCTAGATCGACCTACGTGCTCTTGAGGCGGCGGGTGAATGCGCGCCAGGTGGCTGGCTGGATGGGCCGCTCGGGTCCTTGGTGTCCCGTACAGCGACTGTGCCGAGCTGGCGGCCTCGACGCAAGTGTCACCGCTGCTGCCGCTGTAGCTGGACTTACGCCAAGCGGGCGGGGTCATGTCCATCGTTCCTCCGCCAGTCGTTGGATCTGCTCCCTGGAAGCTTTGTGGGGTAGGGCTTCGGACCTGAGGTTATCGAACGTGAGCAGTGCCCTGGCGGCCGCTGAGGCGTCCTCGATTGTCTGCCCATCAGCGGCCGTGGCCAGGAGCGCCCGCCGGGGGAGTGTCGGCGAATTCGGCGACGATGAAGGCCCCCTGCGACCCGATATGCGCCCTGGCGCTGAAGGGGATGACCTGGATAGTGATGTTCGGCCGTGCGTCCATGCCAGCGAGGTCAGACTACTTGCGGATCCGTTCAGCAAAGATTTGGTTCAGCCGGTGCATGTCGGTTGGGCCGACGACGATCAGCGATAGTCCGAGATCCTTGGCCAGATGTTGCTTGAGTGTTATCTTCTTCGCGTAGTCCTTATCCTGTAGCATTCCGGCGCATTCGACATAGGTGCCGTCGTCGAGCAGCCAGTCAGCCCGCTTTGCTCCCGACGGGTTGAACTCGGGATGTCTGGGCCATCTGGGTTCGCATTCATGAGAAATCTCGTTAGCCGTAAACCAGTCATCCATTGCTTTTTCCAGGAGAGACCGGCACCGGTGACCGTCGTTGGCGTGGCACCAAGTCCCGCGGGATGGGCGCCAGGTCTCTCCGACGAGCCCGGCGGCTCGCAGTGCACTTAGCCAATCTTTTGCGCCGAGAACCCGTTTGATAGTGTCGACGGGTGGCATAGCCAGTAGCGCGCGGATCCGCTGGTCACGTTGTTCGGGCGTACCGTCGTGCGGTACCCGGCCTACCGAGAAGCTCTGCGCCGGGATTGCGCCGAACGCGTCCCGGAGGCTGCACAGCGCAGTTTTGATCTCTTGGCGAGACCAAGACGGCCGTGGGTCGCCAAAGCGGATCTGAGACAAGCAGTCCATGCAATAACGGACCGGGCCGAAAGCCTGGATAGCTGATGATTGCACGTCGCCGTTCCAGAAATCCTGCCCGCACGTTGGGCAGACCGCGGCTGCGGGTTCTTGCCAGGTCCGGCGGTGCCGAACGAGGCGAAAGGCCCCGATAGTCGCAATCAGCTCGGGGACGACGTCCGGGTTCAATTCCACGTGAGCAGGGCCGGGTCGCTGCTCGTCACGCGCGAAATCCATGATGCGCGCGTAGGCGTTCGGAGCGCTGGTGGGCAGGGCTTTCCCGATCAGCCACGGCCAGTGAAACCAGTATTCGTCGGCCAGATCGTCGGCGACTCGATCAGCCTCACCGGTCCAGAGCTCGTCAAACCGGCGCTGGCACCAGTCGTCCCACCAGCCGAATTGGCGGGACCAGCTACCGGCAAATGGCCCATCCGCTTCGCCGGACCGGAATGCCCAGTCGCTGATCCGGCCATCGGACCATGGATGGATGGCTGGCTGGGACCCGTTTGGGTGCTGGGGCGGAATTTTGATCGGCTCGGGGACCGGTTCGGTTTTCCTGACGCCGGTCTTCCACAGCAGCCGCTGCCGGGCTTCCTCGTATTGCCCGAAGCCTGCAGCGATCTTAGCGACTTTCAGCGCCTCGGTATCGTCGCCCCGGTCCTCATAGAGCTCGATCAGATGCAAGAGGCTTGTGATTGCATAATAACGCCGATCTCTGTCGACGATGTCGCTGGCTGCATCAGGATCCGCCTGGATGAGTGCGACATCAAGTCTGCAAAGCCGCTCGACGTGCTCAGTAATGGCAGGTTCCTTGCGTCGGCGACCCCACAGAACTTCGACTGAGCCTTGGATCAGGAAGTGATAGTCAGCGGCCTCGCCCGGCAACTCAAGACCCTCATTAACGTTCCGGACGATTGCCTCAACGGGCGCCTCCCGTTGATCGGGCGCCCCGGCAAAGGCACGGTAATGCACTGGTGAGGCCGACCCTCCACGGGTACCGTCGCCCGACGGCCACCGTAGAGTCTCCCCGGTCTGATCCCAAGGCTGGTTTTCCGGGGCGTCGTCGCAACCCGGCAGCGAACCCCGGTCGATCTGATCGGGCGTTTCATAGACGACTCCGGGGATGTCGCCAAACCGGCGAAACCACTTCGGCACGAGCACTCCTCTATCCAAAGCCAGCCAGTTCAGAGGCTGGCGAGGGCACCCAAGCGCAGGCGCACGGCGAACCGTTTCGGCTTCGCCGCCCGCGCGATACTCCTGTCGCGGAGACAACTCATCTGTGGGACGCGCGGCTGTCTGCGGAGGTTGACTAACATCTCCGTTGGATATCTAAAGACGTCCCAGGGTGTAATCGGCCAGATCCTGCTACATCCTCTTAACGCGGCGGGTGAACGCGCGCCAGGTGCCGGCCGGGACGGCCAGCTTTGGGCCGGCCGCGTCCTTGGTGTCCCGGACGGCGACTGCACCGGGCTGATTGGCGACCTCGACGCAGTTCGAGTTGCTGTTGCTGTAGGTCGATTTCCGCCATGGCGAGCGGCTAGCTGTGTCCATTTCATCGTCTCCCTGTCGATCGGAAGTCGTCGGCGGCCTGGTGGATCAGGCGGGTGGAGCTGGCCTCGCTGGCTGCGGCGGCCCAGATCCTCTCGAAGGCGTCGGAGTAGTGCTCGACTTCGGCGGGCTTATCCAGGTACAGATCTCCGGTGAATCCGTCCACGTAGACAGTCGGCGGTTCGCTGTCGCGTCCGTCGCCGTTGGCCGGGAACCGAAGCAGCACGAACGGGCCAGACATGACGCCGTAGTGCAGGCCGGCGGTGAACGGCACCACGCGCAGCTTGACGTTGGGTAGGTCGGCCGCCGCGGCCAAGGCGTCCAGTTGCTCTGCCATGACTTCCCGGCCGGCCACTCGCCGGCGGATGATGGATTCATTCAGCACTACCCGCAGCACCAGCGGCGCGGCCTTGCGCCGGATTAGGGCTTGGCGTTCGATCCGGAGCTGGACGCGGCGGTCGATCTCGGCGGAGTCGGTGTCGGGCTTGTCCGCCGAGATGACGGCGCGGGCGTAGCCATCGGTTTGGAGCAGGCCCGGCACTAGCTCGGCCTCATACCAGGACAGGCTGGACGCGGCCTCTTCCAAGCCGAGGTACAAGTCAAAGGTCTCGGGGATGACGTCGCCGTAGGCGTGCCACCAGCCGCGTGCCTTGGTCTCCTTGGCCAGCCCCATCAGGGCCTCGGTGATGTCCGGCGGGGCGGCGTACAGCGAGCACATCAGGGCGACGTCGTGCGACCGGAGTGAGGTCTGGCCGGTCTCCACGCGCCAGATTTTGGTCTCTGACCACTCCATTTCCTCGGCAGCGGCCTTGACCGTGATCCGCTGGCGGTTGCGCAGGTCACGGAGGTAGCGGCCAAGCTGCCGCCGGGGCACGGTCGAACCGGTCGTCTCCGTTGTCGCCATCCTCGATCGCTCCCTTGCTCTTGCAGTTTGAACGCTAGCAAATCCGCGATTTGAAAGCACTCCAGCATTTGCTCCGCAATGCAATAACTGAATTTAACGATTCCAGACGGATTTTCAAAGTGAAAGGTTGCAGATTAGAGGGCGCGCTGCTTGCGTGGGTCCTACCGCGACAGTGACGAGCGGCGAGGGAGACGATGGACGTGGCAGTGGATGAGCCACCGGCCGACGCACTGGGCCAGCTGCAGTGGTCCTGGGGGTCGGCGTACGGGATCACGGGGGCATGGGGCACATGGGTGGCGCGTCGGCGCGACAACGGCAGGCTGCTCAACGCGGACAGCCCCGACCGGCTCCGCGAGTTGCTGCTGCGGGACTATCAGGATCAGCCCGTCCCGCGGGAGGTTGCGCCGTGACGACCGGGCTGCCGTTCTCCGAGAGCGTCCGCTTCCATCTCCAGGCGGAGGCGCTGCGACGCGCGTTCCCGGCCTGGGGGTTCGCGGTCCAGATGTGGACCAGTGGCCATCTGTGTATCGAAGCCGTAAATCGGGACGGCGGGGGTCCGTACGCGCTGATCAGCTCCGACCCGGCTGATATTTGGAGAGAGTTGCGCGCTTTATGACCTCGCCCGGGCGGCTCACTCGCTGCCTGTGCGTTCGTAGCCGTCTGCCCGGAAGGCGCGCATCCTAGATCACAACTATGTGCGGCGCGCAAGGACGACTTCGTTCGCTGGGACGTCCGTAGAGGTCCTCCACAGAGTCCCGATACGCGGTAGCCGCATCACGGCACTGGCTGCACACTGCCAGGAATGTCGGCGACGGACGATCGCCAGCCCTGGCCACCACGAACCGCGGTGGTACGCCTCGAACGCGGGCCAGGGCACGCCGGCCAGGACGCAAACCGCCTGGCGGCAGAGGAGGGAGCTAATGGCCAAGATCATGATCGGTGAGTACGAAGGCTCGATTTATCCAGACGGCAACGGCTACCGAGGTGCCATTGACCTGGGCTTCGACGCGAAGGGTAGGCGCCAGCGCGTCAAAGGCAGAGCCAAGACCAAGGCCCAGGTCAAAGACAAGCTGAAAGAGGCCGTAGCCGACCTGGAAGCCGGCGTCACGACGGACGCGAAGTACACCGTCGAGGACGCCGTGAACGACTTCCTGGCCAAGGGACTGAAGGGAAGGTCCATAACAACTATCGACTGTTACCGCTCGCTCGCGGACCACAACGTGATCCCTCAAATCGGTGGGATCAAGCTCAAGCAACTGACCGCCGACCAACTCGACGACTGGCTCGACGAGCGCGCCGAAGAGCTGACCACCCGGACGCTTCGCCTGATCCACCAGATCCTCGAACGAGCAATTCGCCAGGCCCAGGCTCGCGACAAGGTCCGCCGGAACGTAGCCAGCCTGGTCGACGTGCAGGAGGGCCAGGAAGGCCGGCCATCAAACGCGATGACGCTCAACCAGGCCGTCATGCTCCTGGAGGCCGTCGAGTCCGGCACCCACCGCCTCGCCGCCTACGTAGTCCTGTCCCTGCTGTCCGGTGTCCGCACCGAGGAAGCCAGAGCCCTGCAATGGGGCCAGGTCGATCTCAACGCTGGCACCGTGGCCGTCTACCGCTCCGTGCGCGCCAGAGGAGACACCAAGACCCGCAAGAGCCGCCGCGTCTTGGAGCTCCCCACCCGCGCCGTCCAGGCACTCCGCACCCACCACGTCCGCCAGGCCGCCGAACGGCTCGCCGCGGGGGAGTGCTGGCAGGAACACGACCTTGTCTTCTGCCGCGAAGACGGCACCCCGCTCGACCGATGGCACGTCCGGAAGGAGTTCGGCAAGATCACCAAGGCCGCCCGGCTAGGTCCGGAGTGGTCACCAAGAGAGCTACGGCACTCGTTCGTGTCCATCCTCACCGCCCACGACGTCCGCCTGGAAGACATCAGCGACCTCGTCGGGCACAGCAGCACGTCGGTCACCGAGACGGTGTACCGGCACGAGATCCGGCCCGCCCTCACCAAGGGTGCCACGGCCATGAACCGGATCCTCGAGGCCAACGTTAAGAAGTTGGCGTAGAGCCCAACCCGAGAAACCATTGGCTCCCAGGCTGGCTCCCACTGACCGTTTAGAGGAAGATCAAAATCCTCTGACCAG
>CAVXHV010000014.1:0-9810 GCA_963761445.1 uncultured Planctomycetota bacterium
ATGAACGAATTCCTGACCAAGGACCTGTTGACGCAAGCCGAACCGGCCAATCATGCCGCTGAAGACAAGGTCACGCTCCTCGAGGTCCTCGACCGCGCAGGCCGGAACGGTCGGGACCCGGTTCGCCGACCGGACCGACATCGGCGTTTCGTTGCGCAAGACGATCGCCAAGACTTACCACGGCCTGGCCGCCTGGCCGAAAGCCGAGGCGCAGTGGCGGGCGGTGCTCGAAGCCGAGCCCAAACCAATCGTGAATCGGCGGCCAGCTTTCTAGCCCAGAGTAGCTCTGCCACATCCTTCGCCATCGCGGTCAGTACGACGCCGATTCGCTGGCGCTCGCCAACGAAGCCGCCGACGGTTTGGCCCGCACTCTGGGCGCTGACCACCCCGATACGCTCGAGAGCATGGACAACCTGGGGATGGCCAACTATGAAGCCGGCAAACTCGATCGGGCGACTCCCATTTTTGAGCAGACGCTTGCGCTTCGGAAGTCGAAGCTCGGCCCCGACCACTCCGACACTCTCGCCAGCATCGGCAATCTGGCGATGGCTTACTGGGCAGCCCACAGGCTAGACCGGTCCATTCCGCTGTTCGAGGAAGCACTCAAGGTCGAGAGAATCAAGTCCGGAGAGGACCATCCGGACACGCTCAAATTGAAGGCGAATCTGGGCGTGAACTACACCAGCGCCGGCCGGCTCGCCGAGGCGCTGCCGCTACTCGAGGAGACGCTCACTCGCGCAAGTCAAAGCTTGGAGTCGACCACCCCGATACTCTCGAGAACATGGTCGTCCTCGCGGATTGCTACCAGGCGGGCGGTAAGCTTGATCGTGCCGCTGCCGCTTTATGACCAGGCGCTGGCGTCTCCGACGGTCGAAGCTCGGGCCAGACCACCCCGATACACTGCTGAGTATGAACCGCGTCGCGGAGGCCTACGTCAATGCCGGAAAGCTCGATCGCGCGGTTCCGCTTTTTGAAGAGTCGCTCGCGCTGAGCAAGGCCAAGCTCGGCCCGTTCCACGCAGAAGCAGCGTGGCCCGCATTGAACCTGGCCGGGATCTACGCGACCACGGGCCGACTACAGCAGGCCCTGCCCCTGCTCGAGGACGTGAATCGGGCGGTCCCGCGCAAACCCCGCGCTCCGTTACCTTCGTGGGCAGATACTGGATGCTTATATCAAGGTCGGCAAGAACGATCAGGCAGCCGCTCTCGCCAAAGAAATGCTCATGGAAGGACGAGCGAAGCTGCCGGCCGGTAGCCCGCAACTGGCGGGCATGATGGTTCAGGTCGCGTTTTCATTGCTGAAGATCAAAGCCCCGGCGGAAGCCGAGCCCATTCTGCGCGAAGCCCTCGCGATCCGCGAGGCCAAGGAACCCGATGCCTGGACAACGTTCAACACAAAATCGATGGTAGGCGCTGCCCTGCTCGGCCAGAAGAAATATGCGGAATCGGAGCCCCTGTTGAAAGTCGCGTACGCAGGGATGAAGCAGCGGGCCGCGAAGATCCCGCCCGGAGCGAAGATCCGGCTGACGGAAGCCCTTGACCGCTTGATTGAGCTGGCGGAGGCGACGGGTAACGCCGCGGATGCGAAGAAATGGCGAGATGAGAAGACGACACGGCCCGGTGCTTCGACTCCGAAGCCGAACCCGGAGAAGAAATGAGCGAGCCTGTTCCTGACGGCGGGTTTTTCCCCCTGGTTTATGACGAGCTCCGCCGGCTTGCGGCGTCCAAGCTCGCTCACGAACCGGCCGGGCACACGCTCGACGCGACGGCCCTGGTACACGAAGTGTATCTCCGGCTCGGCGACGCCGCGTCTACCGACCGGAGCGCGCTTTCTGCGATCCGCGGCCGTGGCCATGCAGCACATCCTCGTCGATCACGCCCGCCGCAAACGCGCCGCCAAGCGCGGTGGCTACGCCCATCAATTCACAGTCAAGGAAGGCGACCGTGTGATCATCGCCGATCCCGACACTCTGCTGGACATCGACGCCGCGCTCACTCGCCTCTCCGCCGAGGATCCTTCGTCGGCCGACGTCGCCCGTTTTCGCCTGTTTGCCGGCATGAGCATCGACGAAGCCGCCCTGGCCCTTGGCCTCTCGCGCGCCACCGCCTTTCGGGAATGGGCCTACGCCCGGTCTTGGCTCACAACAGCACTGGCCCCGGGAACCGATCCCGGCGTGCGCCAAGCGAGAATCGGGTCGAAACACGCTGACCGAAACGGGTACGCCCCCCTTGCCCTTTTTCGAGGATGTCTCACTCATTGCCGCTTAAGGTATACTCGCCGGCCACGGCAAACGCCGGGGGAATCCAGACACCCAGTGACTCACCACCGACTCACCGAATCATTGGTCGGAGCAATCCGTCCAGGAATCCGCGGTCGCGGATGTGAGGCGGTCTAATGCTGATCTCCTCGAGACGACAGGCGCAGTGCGCGATCGCTTCGAGTGAGAGGTTATACAATTCGTGCTGTCGAGACCGCGCGCGCAACAAGTCAAGCGCGCAGGCGGCCACACCCTTCGAGTGAAGGCGTCATGGAGATGTCTGTTTTAGGGCTCGGCATCGAGCCGCTGGCCTACAGAAAGGCCGTTCGGGCCGCAGCCTTGCCCTGGAACCAGCGCCGCGATCGCCGCGCCGCGGCATCGACGAGCGAGCTCGAACGCCCCGCCGCCTGCTTGAACAGTCGACCGAACCCGCGCACCGTTTCCACCCAGTTCGATCGATTGAGTCCCAGCCGGTCGACGATCGGGGCCAGGTCGTCGGGAATCGCCCCGCGTTTGTCCGCGCGAAGTTCCCGCCCCGTCCAATCCAGCAGCATGACATAGTGCTCGACCGGGATCGGCAGGAACCCCTGGTCGGACGCCCTCACACGCAGACGCCGCGGGGCCTCGACTGGGGCGGCGACGCCAGTGGTTGGACCGAAATCGGCGGAAGACCGCGAGCCACCGACCGCGTCCGCGATGGCCGTCTCGAGTGGCCCGGCTTGTGACGCCGACTCTCGCCGTGGGGATGCCGCACTGACGGCCGTCGTGGACGCGGGCTCGGTTGCCCGCTCGTGCAGTGTCAGTTCACAGAGCCAGGCGTCGGGGCGATCACAGCTTTCCAGCGACCTGTGTTCATTAGGTGTATGGGTCGACGCCGCGGAGAAAGGCCCGCCGGACACTTCGGGCGATGCAATGATAAACGCCGACCTCATCTTCAACGACGATCTGGCGCCGGGCGTATGTGGGCATCAGTGAGACTCCTGAAACAGCGGCGGGCATCCACGACCGAGATCGTGTCCATAGTCACATTAGTAGACAAAAGTATCAAATCGACCTGCGGTGTCAAGTACCCCACGAAAAAAGACCGTGCGCGCGGCGCTACTTTGATCCTTCTGGTCTCATACGGTACATGGGGATCATGGGTGTCCGAAACCCTACGGTACATGGGGATCATGGGTGTCCGAAACCCTGGGCGTCCGAAACCCCTAGCCAGCAACGCGCCGGTGGCGACGGCTTTGCGGCGTGAGGGTCGAACCAGACGCCGCATCGAGGTGCGCCGGTTGGGCGCACCCACTGACCTGACCCGGGTGCGGCGCGCCCGGCGGAGCCTGTCAACAATCGTGCGGCCGGCCCCATGGGCCGGCCGCGAAACCAGGGCTCGTCGCGGATTCAGCGCTTCGGGCCGAGGTCGGGCATGACCAATTGCCTCGGATCGGAGCCCCCAGAGTCTCCCGCGACTCCCGTAACCGTACGATGGCGCACCGTTTCCCGCACCCGCATAGCCGCCGTACCCGCCGTAGCCCGGGAACTGTGACCAGTATGCGTGCATCCAGCCCATGAGGCTCTGGTACTGGCTGACCGTACGGTTGAAGCTGTCTGCGTTGCGCGACCTCACTTGCTCGGCGTGTACCAGGAGTTGGTAGTCATTGGACATGGCCTTGATCGCCGCGTTGTTGCGTTCGGCACCCTGCACGTACATGTTCATATCCGCGGCGAACTGGTTGAGCTCCAGCGCAATCCTGTCGAGCTCGGCGCTCATGCCGTCGAGCTTCGTCTTCCGCGCATCGAGGTCCTCCTTGAGATCCTCGATGTATTTGTCATCGATGAGCTTTCCTTCGGCGTCGAAATACTGACGGGCGTTGGGGCGAGTCAGCATGTCGTACAGGGTACGATCGCGGTCGTTCCAGCCTTCCTTGGTCTGTTTCGCGTCTTCGAGGGCGCGAGCGGCCGTGTTATACGCTGTCAATTCTCGGCGGTAATCCGTGTTCAGTGAATACCACCTACGGCGGCCCTCGTCGTACCGGTGCCCGCATTCTTCCCAGTAGCGAAGATCCGCCTGAGACTGCCTCCATCGCGCATGAATCTCATTGTACAGCTTGTTGATCCTGCTGCCCGAACCAACACCCCGGTAATAGCGATACCATGAGTTGTCGTTGTAGGGATTGACCTCCCCGATCCGGTACGTGTAGCCGTCGTCCGCCTGGCTGCCGTTGCCGAGTTGGCCAGCGGAACAAGCCAGGATGAATAGCATGTGAGCAAGGCTCATCGTCAACTTCCGTCTTTTTTCTGGAGAGCGGTGTGGGCAGAAACATGGCGTTTCCAGCGAACCTCGTGTGGATCGGCTGGACATCATGACTGAGATCAGGAGCGCGAGCCGCTGATCTCCCGACGCTCGCTGCACCAGTTCAATCCTGGACCCGGTCCGCGTCGGAGAGCCGAAGTCAAGGTCACGGTCCCAAGTCATTCTCCGCGATCCGATCCGAAGCTCAGCTCGGTCGAACGGATCGTGGATTATTCCGAGGGTAAGGCGAAACTCAAGCCGCCCCGCAGAGGGGGTCCGGGGGCGGTTCGAGAGGGCGAGGTCGCGACCGAATCTTCACCGGCCCGGGAATGCGGCCGGTACCCGGTCCGGGGCGGCTGGAGGAGCCGGCAACGGCTGAGTTGCGGGCTGAAGCTCGGCATCGTCCAGCGCGGGGCGGGGGGCGGATCGGGCCGGAACTTGAGTCGGCATGTCCGGATAACGTGGCGGCGGCGCCGGGTACGTCGCCCGGGGCCGGTACGGCGCGCTGGCCGGGGCAGCGACGACAACGTAGTACCTCGCGCCGCAATGGGGGCAGCTCACCAAGATTCGGGTTGCCCGCACCGGCTCGCCGCGATCGACAATTCGCGGGGCCACGGGCATCTGGCGGGCCACCGGTGCCTGGCTCTCACCCTGTTCCGCGGAGGGAGGGGCGGGTCGATTGAAACCAGGCGCGGGTAGGGCCGGGGCTTGCTCCTGGGCGTGCACCCCGCTCGCGGACACTGTGATCCACAGGAGTGCAACCAGCATCATGCCGAGGCGAGCATTCGCGGTCAGAGGAATCCAGACACCCATGAACTCGTTGGTCGGAACACTCGGCCAGGGCATACGGGCTCGCAGACGTGAGGCGATCCGAGACCGAGCGTATCGAGACGATGGGGTGTGCGTCTGTGGGTGTGATCAGTGGACACAAGAGGTTGAGCGGTTTGCCCTGTCGAGACGGTGCCGGCCAGTGAGTTCAGCGCGCGAGGCGGCCACGCTCTTCTGTTCTGAAAGCGTAATGGAGATGTCTGTTGACGGCTCGGTGTCGAGCCAGTGGCCTACACAAAGGCGGCTCGAGCCGCCGCCTTGCCCTGGAACCAGTGCCGCGAACGCCGCGCCGCGGCATCGACGAGCGAGCTCGAACGCCCCGCCGCCTGCTTGAAGAGTCGACCGAACCCGCGCACCGTTTCCACCCAGTTCGATCGATTGAGTCCCAGCCGGTCGACGATCGGGGCCAGGTCGTCGGGAATCGCCCCGCGTTTGTCCGCGCGGAGTTCCCGCCCCGTCCAATCCAGCAGCATGACATAGTGGTCGACCGGGATCGGCAGGAACCCCTGGTCGGACGCCCTCACACGCAGACGCCGCGGGGCCTCGACTGGGGCGGCGACGCCAGTGGTTGCACCGAAATCAGCGGCAGGCTGCGAGCCACCGATCGCGTCCGCGATGGCCGTCTCGATTGGCCCGGCTTGTGACGCCGACTCTCGCGGTGGGGATGCTCCACTGACGGCCGTCGTGGACGCGGGCTCGGTTGCCCGCTCTTGCAGTGTCAGCTCACAGAGCCAGGCGTCGGGGCGATCGCAGTTTTCCAAAGAGCCGTGTTCATCCTTCGATGTCAACCTGCTCGAGGTCTCGGGCATGCTCCGGATCCGGTCGCGGCCCGAAGTAAATGCCGATTCCTCCGGCGTCGTGACGAGCCCGGCCCGGATCGGGTTGAGATCGACGTAAACACTGCACGCCAAGATCGCCGCTTCATCGAGCAATGCTACCGATTTGAAACGGCCGGCCCAGAATCTTCCGCTTGATTCGTCCTCGTCATTGGCGGTTCGGGCGATTTTCTCGCACAAGCACCTCATGAACCATGACAAGTTGGCGAGACGCTTGCGCAGTTCCGCCAGCCTTTCGGAGTTCGCCGTGATCATGGCCAAGTCGGGCTCGCCGGGCTCGACGGCCTCACCCGTGGCATCGTCGCGGGGCGGGAAAAGTCTGCGCCATCGCAGAGCGATCTCGTCGGCCGACCATTGCTCGGCGATGTCCGGTCGATTGCGCAGCACCAGATGGAGATGGTTGCTCATCACGGAGTAGCCACAAACCTCGATGGCGAAGAGCCCCGCTAAGTCACGCATCCGATTGAGAATCCACTCTTTGCGGTGACTGAAGTCCTGCCCGGTATATGGGTCGACGCCGCAGAGAAATGCCCGGCGGACGCATCGGGCGATGCAATGATAAACGCCGACCTCATCTTCAACGACGATCTGGCGCCGGGCGTATGTGGGCATCAGTGAGACTCCTGAAACAGCGGCGGGCATTCACGATGGAGATTATGTCCACAAAGACAGTAGTAGACAAAAGTATCAAATCAACCGGCGGTGTCAAGTACCCCACGAAAAAAGACCTCGCGCGCGGCGCTACTTTGATTCTTCTGGTCTCATGCGGAGCACGGGTGTCTAAATCCCCATGCGGAGCACGGGTGTCTGAATCCCATGCGGAGCACGGGTGTCTGAATCCCCCGGGTGTCTGAATCCCCGGGTGTCTGAGTCCCGGGTGTCTGAGTCCCCTGCGGAGGATGGGTGTCTGAATCCCTGCGGAGGATGGGTGTCTGAATCCCCCCGGGTGTCTAAATCCCCATGCGGAGCACGGGTGTCTGAATCCCCGGGTGTCTGAATCCCCTGAATCCCCTGCGGAGGATGGGTGTCTGAATCCCCCTGCGGAGGATGGGTGTCTGAATCCCCTGAATCCCCTGCGGAGGATGGGTGTCTGAATCCCTGCTGATTGGCGACAATTAAAATTCCCTGATGACGACAATTATAATTCCCTGTTCGGGCATTAGTGTACAAGGCCCCTGACTGTGGTCGGTTGCACACCGCTTTCGCCCGGCGAAACACCGCTCTCGATCATTCCTCCTTTCTTGCATCCTTGGACTGATGGTTGCTCTGTCGCTTCTTGGCCTGTTCGACCCGATAACTCGGGACGTTAAGCTCGATGATCACGCTGTGATGGACCAGCCGATCGATCGCCGCCGCAGTCGTCATCGGGTCTTTGAAGATCGACTCCCAACCGGAAAACGGCAGATTGCTGGTGAGCACCACGCTTCCCCGTTCGTATCGCTCTGCCAAGAGCGCGAACAGCACCTCCATCTCCTCTCGGCTGTATTGGACGTATCCAATATCGTCAAGAATCATCACGTGATATCGAGAAATCTTCTTGAGAAAACCGCGAAGCTTCAGGTCACGCTTCGCGGCCAACAGGTCCTGAACCATCAGACCGCAGGTCGTGAATATCACCCTCCTTCCCGCCCGGATCAATTCCTGGCCAAGCGCGCAGGCGATGTGCGTTTTTCCCGAACCCGGATTGCCGAAAACGAGCACATTCTCGTGGCGATCGACGAACTTTCCCTCCAGCAGGAACCGGACCTGTTGCGCCGCCATTGGCGGCAGCCGTTTCAAGTCCAGGGTCGACAGGCTCTTTTCCATGAACAACCTCGACTCGCGTAAAAGCCGCTCAACCCGGTTTGATCGCCGGCACTCGAGCTCGCGCTCGGCCAGGTCCAGCAAGTAACGCTCGTAACTGTGGGACTCTTGACGAGCCCGTTGTGCCGCCGATTCGTACTCGTCCTTCATCGCCGGCAAATGGAGGTCCCGAAGGCTGTTCTTCAGGGACTCGTGCAGGTCGGCTGGTCGGCTAATGGCATGTCCTCCTTTGTCTCGAGCAACCCATCGTACATCGACAAATCCACGGTTGTGATCACGACCTCCATCGCGCGCGGCAGGCCCAGGTCGTGAGCCAAGTGGTCGGCGACAACGGTCGGCGTGATCGGCACATTCCACTCCAGGAGCCGGCCCAGTACGGCGTCGACCCCGGATTCGGATTCCTTGGCCGCCAACTCGAGAATCCGCAGATAATCCTTGGACGCGCGGCTGGGGCTCTTTTCCAGTAAGACATCGTAGGCCCGACGAAACCGGCTCGTCGGGAACATGGCGTCCTGATAGCGGTAGCCGGCGAACGCTCCCGGTTTGCGCACCAGCCAATCAATCACATGACGATAATTGATGTTGTGTTTGTTGCGGCCGCGGAGCCGGGGAAGTCGCTCGACCAACACCGAGCCGTGCCACACCTCCAGGCATTCGACCTTGACATGAACATCAACACGTTCACCGATCAGTCGGCTGGGCACCGAGTAAGTGTTGAACTTGATGCGGATCGTACTTCCCTGGCTAACCCGCACCTCGCGTCGATGCCACGCGTCAATGCGCCGCGTGGGTAGACCTCGCAGTTCCGCTCGGTCCTCGCCGAACCGCTCGGTCCGTCCGCTATTGCGTTGGACCATGAGCTCGCGGAGGAACTGCTCATACTCCGCTCGATCCTCGAAGTCGCGGCTGCCGCGGAGCATCAGCGCCTGATCGACAGCGGTCTTGAATCGGTTATGGCTCTGCTCGGCATCTCCATTCTCATGGGCCTGGCGGGCGTTGATGGCTTGAGCTTTCAAGCCATAGTGGGCCAACAAGGCGCGGTAATGTTGCTGGAACAGTTCACGATCGCCAAGGTTGTTCACCGCGGCGGTGAGCCGATCGGTGCGGTGCATCTGGGGAACCCCTCCCAGTTCCCAGAGGGCGTTTTGAAGCCCTTGGCTGAGGCTCTCGAAGCTCTCGGAAAAGCAGACTGTGCCGGTCTCCCAATTGGAGTAGGTCAGGACAAAGTGATAGATCATGTGATCAAACGGCTGGCCAGCGAGTGTGATCCGCAGATCGTTCATGTGCGTGAAGTCCGAGGCAGCCAACTGGCCGGGCCGGTGGATCTGATCGAAGAAAACCTCCTTGGGTGGACCCTCGGTGGCTCTCCACGCTTTGATCTTGCGCTGTAAGGTGCGGAGCTGGATGTCGGGGAACCGGCCTGGAAAGCGGCGCTGGAGATCGGAGAAGAGGGTCTTGGCCTGAAGCCCGGGATTGAGCTCCAGCATGCCACAAAGTTGGGGCCACACATCCTGGAACGGATCCTCCCGCGTCCGCCAGGTTCTCGGGCTCACCGATTCGCTCGGCAGCCGCTCGGCATGCCGGTACTTTCGAGCTGACTTCACGTCTATGTCCACCTTCAACGCCGCACGATAGAGTGGATGCCCTTCGCCGAGAAATTGGCGAAGCTGGCGAACTTGAGCGTCCTTGATCATGAAGGTTCCCTCCTTGTGCTCAGGAGGGAACCAGATAGTGAACAGGCAGGCGAGAGGAGGAGGGAATTCTAATTGTCGCTGGCAGGGAATTCTAATTGTCGCTGATCACCC
>CAVXHV010000015.1:0-12378 GCA_963761445.1 uncultured Planctomycetota bacterium
CATTGAAGGAGAACGACCAAGCCTGACGAGGCCGGTCCGGACGCAGCCGGTCGCCCTGCCACCAAATGCGCGTAGACGCCATCTCTTAGCTGGAGAAGAAGCCGAGGTCTGGTGCGTCAAACGTTCCAATCACGAGCCCGCGGTCCAAGAAACGGTTGAACTCCTCGCAGCTGGTCTCCGGTAGCAATGCGCAACCATGGCATGCAGCCAAATTGCACGAATCGGGGCCCTGTCCTGCCTGACCTACCTCCATGCATACGGGGTCAGTTGAACACCAGCGGGCGTTACTAAGCGCTCCAGAGAATACCGTCAATAGGTTCGCAGGACGGGCCATCCGCACAAGCCCACCCATCGTGCCTTCCGAATCTCCTGCCGCTGTATAGATGAGCACTCCGGCCATACCCTTGCGTGCGTCTTCAGATACGTAGAGACGTTCGCGAAGGGAGGCTGAGCTGTAGCCGCAGGTGAAGACGAGCTCGTTGATGAGCAGATGGGCCAATGTGTGAAGCAGGACGAACCGCGGGCTTAGATTCCGGTCTTCGAGACCTCGCCTGTGCGCAGCAACGCCGTAGCGTTGCGCGATGAGATCGGCGCGATCCTTGACCGCCTGCCGAACTTCCCAGGAACTCAACGCCGAGGCACTTAGCTCAAGGTAGATGCCTTCGCCCTTCACAACGTAGGCGGGAAGCCAGTCATGTTGTACGGGGAGAGATCGGCGTCGCAACAGCGCCTTGCCGTCACTGAGGCGCAGAGCGCCATCCCGGACGCGGGTGAAGCCCCGCAGCGCACGCGTTTCCCGTACAACGTCCACTCGCCGGACGCGATCGAGCCCGTCAGCTAGATCGGGAGGGACGCCTGGATCGCTGGCGGTGAGGTAGTCATCCTGCGGCGTCTCACGCAGCAGCTTGTATTCAGGATGCCGCCATTCGTCGTTGGCCGTGAGCACTTCTTCTTGCTCATCATTGACGACCGCGGATGGTTCCTCACCGATACCGAAGAGCTCGCGGTATGCCGCCATAAGCTGATCATTGGTGATTGGGGCGAACAAGTCGTAAGGCAAAGACTCGCGCAACTGCGCGACGGTGACCGCGTCACCAAAGGCGGTTCGCAGCACTTTCAAGACGGGCCCGACGTCCTGGCGGCGCATCAGGTCGTGTAGCTCGGCACTAATTGCGCCCTCGTGACGGGGGAGATAGATGGACGATTCGATCTTCGGGAAGTAGACGTTGCCGGCGGACCGTAGCGCACCGCGAATCGCTTCCCCACACCCACTGCCGTCGTCTGAGAGCCAGGGTCGGGTACCAGGGCACTCGTACTTCTCGCCTGATGCAAGCCGCTCTGTGAGCGTCGTCTTCTCCTCACCACCAGCGGGCCGACTGGCATCCAGAATGCCCGCCGAGCGAACGCTCCTGCTTGCAGCCCTCCCCCTCACAAACAACGTACTGGCCGGCCAGCGCCCCGCCACCGCGTGAGACTAGGCGAAGGGGTCCGCGGCACGACGGGGACAACGAGTGGTGCACCCACTTGTCGAACGGGAAATCGTCCAGATGACCTCGTGGGCAAATCGTCACGAACGGCACCTGCGACATGCGTGACTTGTATGAGCGTGCTGTACAGATCGGGTCGGGGCAGTACTCGGCCTGCCGGAGGGTAAGCGTGCTCAACTTGAGCCGTTTGCAGTACATACAGAAACACCAGCGCGGAAATCGGAGGACGGGGACGGTCAGCCGAAGATTGCGAGTATCGCCCGCGCCGCTTGCGAAACGGTAGTCAGGCGGCAGGCGGAACTCCCGCACGCCGAGCCGTTCTTCGAGCCGCCAATCATGTTCGGTGTACTCCTCTATGGCCAGGCTGCTGTGGTGGTCGGCCTTGTACCAGTGGTCGAGCCCTGCGGTGATGACCGAGGTGCCGTTCACCAGAACGCTCATGGCGCCGACCCCGAACGGACTGACTAGCTGGGCACGCCGCACGTTGCCGGTGCTCATGAGTCCGTCTCCGCGTCGAGCGCGTCCTGCTGGTTGTAGGCCAGACTGATCTGCAGTCGACATTCAGCGTCAACGTTCCGCATGCTAGTAGGAATGTCCCACATCGGAACCCGGCTGGAGAGTTCAGGCAGGGTGCCTGCAAAGCGCATAAGGCCTTGCTGCGGGTCGCCATCAAGAGCGTTGCCGCTCCACTCCGTACGGTCCCAGTTCCGCCACTCCCCGGCCCGCTGGCGCTGTATCCGTTCAAGGGCTGGCATCTCCTCTGCGTCGGCGAGCAAGGCGCGATAGCGCAGCAGGTCGATTGCTGTATTGTACTCAGCCTCCGGGAACGGATACGGCTCAAGGTCCGGACCGACTTGCCGAATGTGGGCAATAGCTGCCGCGTGCATTGCCCGGCGAAGGACTGGCACAGCGAATGGCGTTACGGAAGTGGGTTCTACCTGGGCATAGAGACGCTGATGGTAGCTGCGGAAACGCTCATAGTGGCTGCGATCGCGCGGCTTGGCGGCACCGTAAACAATGATGACTAGCCCCGGGCTGACGTCTGGCCTACGGCCAATTCGACCACTTACCTGGATGTACTGTGCCGTCGTCTTGGGCTGCCCGACGATAGTCATCAGGCCCAGACGGTCAATGTCAATGCCGACCTCAATGATGTTCGAAGCGAGGCAAATGTCAACGCAGCCGGACTGTCCGTACGAAAGCTGCAACTGCTCGATAGCCTTTGGGATTTCGTCGCTCCGGCGGCGGCTGGTGAGTTCGAGGAGTGTCCGAGGCCATCGCGGATCGGTTCCCATTTGCTCGCGGCGGCGCAGACCCGTGAGGTAGTCAGGAATGTCAGACTGCAACAGTGAAACGGTATTTCCAAGCTCCCGCAAGCTATTGAGGAAGTTGAGATTCGTCCAGTACCCGTCGCGATCCGCTTCGGGTATTTCCATCCCCGCCTGCAGAGTGGCGGCGGAAACACGAACCTGCACCGTTTGCATCGAGCCCAGCGAGGCGCTCATTACCGCGAGGTAACGTCGGCCGGGCGACGGGGTTCCGTCATCACGTGTGGCTGGTTCGGCGAAGAAAGAGTGCCCTTCCTCCAGCCCAAGGGGCGGGAACAGCGCCACCTCTTGACGTCCGAATAGGCAACGGATCTGATCCTCGAAGCGCCGGATGGTGGCCGTTGAAGCGATGATCTTCGGGCGGATGGCTCTGCCGGATCTCTTGTCAGTGCAAAGATCCTCGATCACCGGCTCGTACAGGCCGACCATGGAGCCGAGCGGCCCGGAGATCAAATGCAGCTCATCCTGGATGATGAGCCCGGGTGGAGAGATTTCACGGCTGCCGTCCTCACCCAGTCCGAAGAGACGGCGTGCCAGGGGACGCCAGGACATCATGGCGAACTTGTCGACGGTGCCAATCACCAATGATGGGCGCGTGGCATAGATGTCGTCGTCGACGACATGGACCGGCAATGTTGCCCGGCCACCGAAGCGGCAGGCGTTGTCCGCGCACCGGAAGACGACCTTCTTCCCGGCCTGCTCATAGCCGATGACTTCTTGTCCGCTGCGACCCTTAGGTATTGGCCCCATCTGCGCGCCACACCACGGGCAGCGCAGCAGCAAAAATTTGTTCTGGGCATCGCTTTTTCGGCGTAGCTCGTTGAGCACGTCGATTGCTTGTTTCCAGTTGTTAGGCGTTGAGGTTCCGCCGAGCCAGATGCCGATCCCGAAGGGGGCCTCGCCAAGATCCGGCTGTTCAGAACGGATGTCTTCGAGCACACAGATCAAGGCCGCCGCCCGGAGGAACTGCTGCGCCGTCAGTAGACGCAGGGTGTACCGCATCAACGTGTCGGTACCGACGTCATCCGGGTCACGCAGGCGGCGGGCGAGCAGGCTGACGGCGGACGCACCGAGGTAGGCCTCAGTCTTGCCACCCCCAGTTGGGAAGAATATGAGATCAACCAGATCGCGGTGAGGAGCAGTGCGATCAACGAGCTCGGGCAGGCTTGCCAGGATAAAGGCAATTTGAAACGGCCGCCAGAGACCGGTGCCGACGCCAGGCTCAGCGAGAGGATGGGAGCCGATGACTCGATTGGTGCCGTTGCTCTTATGCTCGACTGGACGAAGTTCCAAACGCGATCTCACCTGCTGGTACAGCATTGCTTCATTCGCGAGGCGGAAAGCGCGAGCCGCAAGTGGGTTATCGGCGATCATCTGCCAGCCGGCGCGCATCCGCGCAAGGGCGTTGTGGCAGAGCACCATGTGCCTAACTGCAGCGGCGCGGAATCGCTCGACCAGCGAATCAATTTCTGCTTCGCGCTCGGCAATCCAGCTCTCGTACAACGACAGCACCGTTTCGACCTGCGCCTGACCCTCCGCAGTGTCGTCGGCGAGCGCGCGCATGCTGACGAGCGCAGGCCGACGGCTCCCGTCCGGTTGACCAATGTAGACGTTGGCCGTCAGGCTCGGCACCTCATGAGCTGGCATAGGCGTTGCCCGAACGACCGGAGTCGTGCCGGCGACGGGATCTGACCAGTCAGCAGCACACCCGTGTCCGATGGCGAAGGTGAGCTTGTTTCGGTAGAGCAGGGCAATAGACTGCTCCTCCTCGTCATCATCTGGCTGCTCGACATCGGGATAGGGCTCGATCGTTAGACCGCTCTGCGGCTGGACCTCGAAGCCGACCTGAAAGAGCGCGGCGTTCGGTCCGCTGCCAGATGCTGTGTTGACCACCGCTACCGTGACGAGCCGCAGATGGGGATCGGACTCACCGGGAACCGGCCGACTGAAGACGCGCACGTCCGGCTGTATACGCAGGGCGGCACTGGATTCTGTAGGAATCTCAAGGAGCGCCCGGGTACGGCTCGCGACTAGTTCACCGGGCACCACGCCGCGGAGGATGAATGGGCGACGCACCCACCACTCCCATGGCTTCGAGTAACCGCCGACATGCACAGCCAAGCGGTCGTAGTAGGCACCGGTGATCGTGAGTGACAACGAACCGGGCTCCGCTATCCGGCATTTGAACGAGACGGCCATCGCACGGGGCTTAAAGGCATTGGCGTCGGTGAGATCAAAGTCGTCAGAGTCGGGTTCGTCGTGGCGAAGCGAGGCCGGCGCCGGCGTGACCGGCGCATCCGAAGTCTCGTCGGTGTCCGGCAGGCCCGGCACCCAGGTCAGGTCACCTGCATCAGCCGCCCCGTTGTACAGGACGCCGATGCCGTAGCGCCGCAGCGGATCGGACTCCGTCAATATTTCCTGGCCGGTCTCGCTGTCGTGCCACAGCCCCCTCGCCGTTTCCTTAGATTCGAACCGGGCCAAGCCACCAGTACACGCCAACGGTTTGCCGCGGGGCATGTCGTTGACTGGGCCTAGTAGTTCGCGCCGAACCGCCGACTCCATAATGGCGCGACCTTCACGTCCAGTCATGATTTCCCCTTAGAGCTGCGCGGAGTGTTTTGGACTCGACCACGGCGATCAGACGGTCGGTGGCTCTAGTCATCCCGATGTAGAGCAAGGAATCAAACGTCGGCGCCCATTGGTCATCGAGGTCGGTCAGGATGACAGCTGGTGCCTCTAGACCCTTGAACGCATGGATGGTGCTAAACCGGAGGCGGCCCCGCCCTGGAAGCTGGCCGTCTTCCGGACTCAGGACCTGCCGTAGCCATGTATCGGCGGTTGAATCCGCGGTCGAGCCGGTGCGACGCGGGCTCAGGACCACTATCTCCTCAAGTTGGTAGCCATCCGCCCGAAGCCCACGGACCGCTTGGGCTAGCAGCGCCGATTGTTCGCTGTTGTCCTTATAGGTCACGAAGGCCGGGTCGATGCCATCATCCTGGCGGCGGAAGCGACGGTAGCCAGGGACCATGTTGCTGAGCGTCTGGACGACGGTACCGATCCTGGGCCGGTTCCGGCAATTCACACTGAGGCTATTTGTCGCCAGGTTCGGTATGCGAGAGCGGAGCGCCTGACGGCCATCACCAACGTCGAAGATTGCCTGTCGCTCGAAGTCACCAAACAAGAGCAGCCGCCCACCGGCCAGGCCGCCGCGCACAAGTAGGTCCAAAACGTCAAGGTACTCATGCCGAGCCAGATCTTGCATTTCATCGATGATCAAGAAGTCGTCAGTCTCGTCATGGGTGAGGAGTCGTTCAAGCACTTGCTCAATGAGCTCGTGGTCCCAGAAGTCGGCGGATGGATTCGACGGCGCGGCGATGTCGGCGATGTGCAGTAGTTCCTGGTGGAACGTTGCGAACCGCAAACCGTGGATATCCGCCGTCTGTTCTTTAAGCCGACGGCCCAGCAGCCGGTTGAAGCAGAGCAGCCGCCCAGTGCCGCCAGGAGCCACCTCGCGGCGCGCAGCTTCCACCGCAAGCAAGGTCTTGCCGGAACCGGCCGGGCCGGTGAAGAGTACGGCCTGGTTTTCAACCATCGCGTCAAGAGCGTCGTACTGCTCATCCAAGAAGCTCTGCAGCTGGGTCTCGCGGTCCTGGCGCATATCAGCTGGGATGGTGGCGACCTCGAATCGCGGGCGGAGCACCGCGGCGATGCTTCGGGATGTCGGCAAGTCTGGGCTGACGGGTGCCTGAAGCAGTACGGGCAGGCGTTCAGCTAGGTGCGCTCGGCCCGCTGCGAGTACACGCAGTGTGGCACCGGCTGGGTCCGCGAGTAGGTCCTCCTGGTCGAGGATCTGCCAGTCATGCCATTCCGGTGTGGTCGGAATGCCAGATCGTGCGCGGACATGGGTGAACCAAACAGCACTGACCAGCGGCACCCGATGGAGATCGACTTCCGGCTCGCCAGATAGTGGCGGATGCTATGCATTGCGTCAGAAGCTTGCTGGAATGGGCTGCGTGACGTTGGTGGCTGGCTTCCGAGCTTCCAGCGGCCATCGGCGAGACGATCCACTCTTAGGTGTGATTTCACCTCGATCACAACTAGGCCCTGGCCTGGAACGATGATCACAAAGTCGGCCTCACCCTGCACCTGTCGGACGTGTGAAGCAATACACAACGAGTGCAGGATGACCCAGTCGTCAGTGGCCGGGTGCGGTGCAAGGGTGTCAAATAGCGCGCGTTCGCCGGGCGGCGCGGAGTCAGGACAGTACGGCGGCATCATTCGAGCCATTGCGCGCTCCGATCAGGAATGGCGACACGCACGTCGTGACGAGCGACCAGTTCGGCATGTGGCGAGATCGCAAGGACACGCGTCGCGACGATCCCCCGGAATCCCGGGAGGTCGAGATCAAGGTGAAGATGGCCGTGTTCTTCAAGCGAGGTCATGCTGGCAGCCGACAGCGCTCTTTCCAGTGCTTCACGGACGTCCGCGCTCGCCTTTAGTCGGAGACGGCGGAGCTCGGTAGCGAGTTCAAAAGTGGGATGCAGTGGCACGTCAAGCCACGCCAGGAGACGGACGAAGTCCTGATCATCCTGCGGGCGCGCCAGTGTCTCCTCTATCCAGGCCGTCGCCCGGTCAATCCGGTGAACGCCAACCTGAGCCAAGGAACGCCCGACCTCTCGGCGTCCCGCCTGCCATAGCTTTACCTGCAACGCCTCCTTCCATCGCCGTTGCGATGCCTTGGCCTCTGATCCGCGATCGCCGAGCAGCGCGATCGCGCGGTCATAAATAGCTTGCCGTTCGGTCTGCCCTTCCCTCAGCACCAGGTAAGTCCCAGGACCGACCAGCTGGACGTCGCTATGCATCACTCGCTCGCCGACTGGTTGTGCTGGATCAAGTGACCGTATGTGTTCCCCGTCGCGGTCGAGGTAGATAGACAGCCCACCGCTCAGCAATATTTTGTGGGCGACTACCTCATCGACGCCCGGCTCTCGGTTTGGCCCTTGTTGAACCGTCCAGATGGGCAGCGGCACTAGATCGTCTGCGGCGTCTGGTGTCGGGCGGAGGAGGACCGGCTCGTCGCCCTCAGTAAAGGTGCGACTGCGGGGCCGGATGGCGCCTTCGGCCTGGGTGGACAGCACCGTTCGGGGGAGGGACCGATTAATCTGCCAGGACGGAAAGATGAACGTCACCGCGTCAGCTGTCGGTGAAGTGATTGCCGACGGCGGGAAGATGGGTGGCGGCCCAACAGCGTAGGCCTGCTCGACAACGTCATCATCGCGCCTATCAACGCCGCTGACGGCCACCCCGCCGAGACCAATCTCACCGAACCAGCGACTCAGCCCGGCCGCCGATCGGCTCCCCGCGGCCAGCACGCGACACGATTCGGGACCGACCTCCTGGATGCTGCGCACGAGCACTGACCCAATGACGGGGTCTCGATGCCCAACGTCAAGCGCAGCGGTTTCAAGCTGACGAAGTACCGTCCGTGCGTCATCGTCGACAGCTGCATGGAGAACTTCGGCCCGCGACTTGACTGCACGGGCCATCTCTTGGAGTCCTGAGTTCAGCTCGATCGGCTGGGGCTCCGTGACAAGCCGCCAGCGCAGCTGGCGCGACGCCCCAAGAAGGTCGGCCCAGAGCTCTGGACCATCGGTTCGAGCCAGCACGATGAGTTCTTTGATGGCGGCGTTAAGGTGGGCGCCGACGGAGTCGCCGACCGTCAGCATCTCGACGCCGTTAGCGGAGACCGATTCTGCAGCGGCATAGCGCGCATTGAGCCGTTCGAAGCGGGTCACTGTCCCACCCAGAAAGCTACCGCTTCGATGCCCGATCCCGGATGCCAACCTAGCTTTTCGAGTGACTCCAACCCACTGCGTGCCCGGACCTGCATGACCATCTCAGATGCCGCCTCATCGGCAGTCCGTCGATCGATGATCGCAACTACTACAGGACTCTCCACCAACGGAAGCCAGCGGATGGCACTGGCTCCATCGAGGACAGTGAGTGACAGGTCGGTCGGCATATTCAGCTCCTGGAGGAGTTGTGCCGAGTAGACGCGCGTCGCCCATGTCGGTGACGTGTCAGTGTCCGGCAGCAAGATGGCATTGATCTCATCGGCCAGTCCGGCCGATCCCCATCCGATACAGGCCGCCATGTCGTCTGCCAACCACGACTTGGTACCCAAAATCGCGAGGTCGCGTCGTGGGTCGCATTGACGGGAGGCCCACGACGCCGACTGTCCCGTCTTATCCACGAGGGTTCCTGGTACCGCAATAGCTCGCTTGCCATATCGGACTTCACCCAGGTCCGGAGCGGCTACGATGCCGCGGACGCGCGCAAGGTCCCAGGTGCCACCCGCGCGAATGCGAGAACCGCTCTTATCGTCTTGAATGCCATAGAACGGTCCAGCGATCACGTGACGGTCTGTCACCATGCGAACCGGTGTGCCATAAGCGATCGTGGCTGTGACGTCACTCGGACTGCTCAATGCCTTGGCCGGGCGAGTCAAAGTCCAGCCACAGGCCACGAGGACTGCTGCCAGGTCGCGCACCGGCACAGTGAGCGCGACGACCAGCTGGCCATCCTCAGACGAAGGAATCTGTCGCGCAAGACGTGCTCCAAGCGCGATCAAAGACGCTGCCCATGGTGAGGCCACGAGTGGACCAAAGCGCTGGTCTCCGAGTGCAATGCCCGCGGGGCGACGCTGTGGCCGGTTGGAAAATCCGGCAGAAGTGCTACTCGATGGGAGACGATGGACTGTCATCGACTATCGCCTTCCCAAGTTAGCCACACGCGGGACCCTGAGGTCAAAACCACTATTCAGAGTAACCGGCGCGTCCAGTAGCCTCGACGCATTTCCCGCGAGCATGGAACTATTGCATTAGGTAGGTTGTCGTGGCAGAGCCGACCTGGCGCCCCTCTCCCATCGGGCGGACACTGTGCCTCGAACGGAGAGTTCCACGCTCACCAAGAGAAGCTTTGCGGTGCGCTGGAGAAACATACCGATTAGCAGCAATGACTGGTTGACACAAGCGTCCGCCCAGTTGGCAAGGCCAAGAGGACGAGTTCTCGCCTACTGCTCGTAGAAGATTTTACGAAGAGGCCGGTATGCGTCAGGGCTGCGATCTCAACGCGGAGCCGGAGCTCATCACCGATGATAATGAACGCCCTGCTGGCATTAACCCGGATTCAAGTTGTGTTTCGGACCAGTCCAACGAACGACTGCCACGCTGGCGAAGTAATGACCAATTTGGGACCGCCCGGCCGCTTGGAGTCACGGATGGCGACGAACGTCTCAGCGACAGACGCTACCTCGATGCAGTCGCCGCCGTTGCCGCCGCTGTGGGTGGACTTGCGCCAGGTCAGGTGGCTGTTGTCCATGACTTTGCTGCTTCCTCCAGTAGGGACTGCGAGGTTGCCCACGGTAGTGCTTCGCGAACGAGCGTATCCCAGCAATCGAGGAGGGTCTCGACGTCTTCGTGGTGGTCGACGAGTTGGCCCTGACACGCAGTCTCCTGATAGCCGACGGCCGGTGCCCCTTCAAAGTCGGCGATCGCGAAGCCGCCAGCCCACAAGCCGCGGTGGGCGCCAACGCTGGAGGCGATGACTTGCACGGACACATTCGGACGTCGGGCTGCATCGATCAGGTGACCGACCTGCTCGCGCATGACGTGCCGTCCGCCGATGGGACGGCACAGTACCAACTCATCAACGATCACCCACAGGGCTGGTGGATCGTTGCGGGCCAGGATCTCCCGTCGCTTGATGCGGGCTGCTACTTGCTCTTCGACTCCTTCGTCCGTTACGCCGAAGCGGGTTCGGAAGATGGCTCTCGCGTAGTCCTCGGTCTGGAGCAGACCAGGTATCAGCAGCGAGCCGAACCAGCGGAGCTTCTTGGCCGCGCGCTCGCTTACTAGCCACTCTTGGAACCAGGAGGGGTAGGCCTGGTGGCCGAGGCCGTCGCCGATTTCTTCGCGGAGGCGGGTTAGGGCACCGTCGGCCGAGAGCTCCCGCTCCAGGTCTTCGGTGACTTCGGCGGTGGCGGCGCGTTGGCCTAGCTCTATGGCCTGGATTAATGAGACGGACTTGCTGATCTGGCGGGCCAGGTCGGTGCGGGTGAGGCCGGCTCGCTCGCGGTAGTAGCGGAGCATGGCGCCGAAGACCTGGCGTGGGGTCCGGGCGGTTTCACGCGACACCATTTTGCCCTCCGCGTACAAAACACATACAGATCTAAGGCAGGATATACACAGGCCCGGTGCTTCTTACGGGTGGCCGGCAATCCAGCTTGTGGCTATTACGAATGTACTCGCGGAGGCGACATTCTGATGGGCGTCAATGAAGGAGCCGATCAGTGAGGGCTTATGATGCCGCCGGAATGTGTTGTGCATATGCCGCTTCGCGCTTGCACCTTTCGTTTTCCTGGGCGTGTAGATCAGGTGGGGCGGGCGCGGGCTTTTGTCGCTGGCTTCCTGGAGGCGCACCCGGGCGCGGATGACGCCGTGCTGCTGATGAGTGAGCTGGCGGCCAACGCCTGCGCGCACAGTGCCAGCGGGCGTCCGGGTGGCGCTTTCGAGGTCCGGATCGTGGTGGGCGTCGAGGGCTGGGTGCGGGTTGAGGTGGAAGATCAGGGCAGCTCGTGGCACGGACGATTCGGCGAAATCGAGAGTCCGCATAGGCTGTACCTGCTCCGCGCCCTGTCGGCTCAGTGCGGGACCCGGCCGGGTGCGGGTGGCTGGGTGACCTGGTTCGTGCTTGGCCGCTAAAGAGGTTCCGGGTGGCCTGCTTCGAGGCGGGGCCATTGGGCGATGGGGCGGCCATTCGCCCCCGCTGGCACTGGCGGCCAGTCGGGTGGGCCGCCGCCGCTGCGTGTCCCGGTGCACTGCTGGGGCCAGCCTTGGGGCGAGTCCTCCCAGGGTTCCTGGCGGCCGTAGACGGTGAGGTCCATGAGCGCGTAGCTGTAGTCCATGGCCTCGACGCCGCGGCGGGTGGTCCAGTAGCTCTCGAAGACGCGGTCGCCGTCGCGCAGGTAGCAGACCAGGTGGAACAGGCCCTGCTCGCGGTCACCGAGGAGCGCGTCGAGGGAGTCGTGCGCGGAGTACCAGGGCATGTCCCAGCCCATGAAGTCGCGGTAGCGGACGCTCTCCTCGTAAGGGACCGCCGGCGTCTGGTCATAGGTGACGTTGCGACCCTGGCAGAAGACGGCGTAGGTGATGTCCCGGGAGTGCAGGGGGGACAGTTCGCCGACCTGAGAGGTGTAGTACGTGCAGCCTTCGCACTGGTCGGCGGCGGGGTGGCCGGGCCACCACATGAAGTAGTAGGCGATGAGCTGCCGGCGCCCTTCGAACGCCTCCAGCAGCGTGACCGGGCCATCCGGGCCGGTCAGCGGGATGGCGGGATCCAGCTCGGTCATGGGCAGGCGCCGACGGGCCGCGGCGATCGCGTCGCCTTCGCGGGTGTGGGCCTTCTCCCGGGCCCGCAGCGTGTCCAGTTCGGCCTGGAAGGTGGCCCGGTCGACGGCAGTGGGCAGGCCGGGCTGGGCTAGGTGATCTGTCATGACTTCCTCC
>CAVXHV010000016.1:0-19207 GCA_963761445.1 uncultured Planctomycetota bacterium
CTGGGTCTTGGATACAAGCGGATTTCGCCATTAGTTCGGCCGAATACGTTTTGGGTAGCGAAGGCGAGACGTCGCGAACACCCCGAGGTTTTTTCGTCCCATCGGTTTTCCCGATCACCCGACACCCCAAGCGGCCCGGCCTATCCCTCGCGGGTGTCCGGTTTGAGGGGAAACGTCCCTTTACCGCATGGGTTTCCCGTGTTGCGTTGGATTTCCTTGTGCCGGCGCGCCGTCTTCAATACCCCGGTGGCCCGCTGGGCCGTGATCCATCGTGGGACGGCCTATTCCAACCGTTTCCCTGTACCCAGCAGCGGCGGCCTTCCCCATATACTCGCAAGGTCGGCGACCACGTTGGACGTTTCGAGGCCGGACGTTCACTCGCGTTATAACCTGTCAGCTCGCCGAATCGCCAAAGCGACCCGTTTGTCTCGAAGGCTGGGTTTCGTTTCCTCCTCTCGTCGCTTCGAAAAGCTTGCCGGCTGGAGCGATACAGTGGCCGGGTGGAATTACACCCTCGACCTTCAGCTCTCTGGTCGAGGCGTTGGAGATGATCAGTCGACCGTCAATCGGCGCGTGCAAACGGCTGGGCGGGGAACTCGATGTCCATCATGATCAGCCGGAAGTCGTCCCGGCCGCGGATCGGGTCGAGACCCCGCTCGGTGCGGAGCCACGCGGCATCGCGCATGCCCTTCGCGATCGCCTTACGCAGCAGTTCCATCGCCATCTGGGCCTCGACCTGGCCTTCCGCGGCGGACACGCCAGAGCCGGGCAGTCCGCCCAAGCCAGACAATTCTGCGTGGCAGCAGGCCGCCATTACGTAAACTTCGCCCCACGGCGACTTGAGCCCGGCAAGGACTGCGGCCGAACGGCGCCGAATCCTTCGCCGCCTCAATATTCGCCTTCTCGACCCGCTGCGCCTGTCCGCGCCCGAGAAAGGCGTCGGCGAGGTAGGCAGCATAAATGGCACGTTCTGGCTCGGACTGGACCAGTTCCTCAGCGATCGAAATCGCGCGATCGCAAAGAGCCTTCGCCTCCGCGGAGTTCCCAGTCGCTACCAGGATGTTCGCCTCGAGGGCCAACGCGTTCGCAAGGTTGCCCCGGAAGTAAGTGTTGTCCGGGCTCTGCCGAACAAGCTCGTCTTCGATTGCCAGTGCATGCCGCCGGTGCAATCGCGTCGGCCCAGCGCCCGGCTCGCGCAAGCTTTATTCCGAGATCGTGAAGAATGCCTTGCAGGTAATCGCGGAACATCGCGACATCGGGATGGTCATTAACGATCCGCTGGGCGTTCAGCCGCGCGGCGGTGTATTCCGCCAGCGCCTCCTCCGTGCGGCCCGCATCCGCCAGCAGCGCGCCGATCTGCGCGTGACTCCAGGCCAGATCCGACCGGAACTTCGTGACGTTGGGGTGATGATCGACGAGTTCCTTCTGAACCGCTAGGGCCGACCGTTGCTCACCAAGCGCCGCCTCGGTTCGGCCGATATCGCGCAACGCCCATCCCAGGCCGTTGTGCATTTTCGCCAGGTATCTGCGGAAACGGGTTACCGCGGGATGGTCGTGCGCGAGCCTCCCGCTAAGGGCCAGAGCTGCGCGGTATTCGCTGAGCGCTTCGTCCGTGCGACCAAGTTGAGTCAACAGAACGCCCTCCCTGTAATGCGTCCCCGCCAAATCTTCTTGCTCCTCGGCTGTGGCTCCGGGAGTGCTGGCCGGCCCCTCCTGATCTTCCTCGGCCAGTCGCAACTTCGCGAGGGCCTCGTCGCTCCTGCCGGTCTCCTCGAGGAGCGGGGCCAGGGATGATCGGCATCTCGCAAGAGCCGCGCGCGCTGGGCTCGGGCCGGCGGTCTGGGAGCGGACTAGCGCGGAGAGAAGCTCCTCGGCTTTCCGGAACGCTGCCTCCGCCTCCCAGGCCCGGCCTGCCGATCTCAGTAGCCCAGCAACGGCGACCAAGCTTAGGCCGACGTCGATCCTCATTTCGATATCGGCGCCTGGCTCCGCGGCCATCGCCTCGCGCGCCGCGAGCACGTGTCGATGAGCCTCAAGCGCCTCGGCCGTCTCGCCAGTCTTGTCCGCCAGTTCGGCCACCTCGAAGTTGGCCTGCGCAGCGCGCTGCGCGAGGCTCGATCGGTCTGCTTCTCCAGAAGCGGGGCGAGCCTCGAGTAGAAGTTCGAAGCGGACTTCAACAGGCTGGTGCGCAGCTCCTTCAGCTCCGGCTCTTTGAGGATCACGTCTTCACTGACGCCGCTGTGAAATGCCTTGATGGCATCCATCGCCAGGGTGAAACGGGCCTGGACGTTGGCGCGGGCGTCGGCGAGCTCGGCGTTGGTCTGCTCGAGCTGTCGGTTCTTGGCGGCCAGGCGGGAGCTGGCCCGGGCCTGGACGCCGAGGACGGCGCCGAGGCCGATCACGCCAACCAGCAGCGCCGCCACGGCCCCCGTGACGGCCGTCCGGTGCCGCTTGGCCCACCGGCGCGCCCGGCGCGAGAATGGCTCCGGGACGGCCGAGGCCGGCTCGTCGGCCATCCAGCGCTCGACGTCGTCGGCGAGTGCCTTCGCCGAGGCGTATCGATCCTCGGGGGCGATCGCCATCGCCTTCAGGCAGATTGCCTCGAGGGATCGGTCGATCGAGGGATCGACCTCCCGGGGTGGAGCGAAGGTACCGTTTTGCACCGATCGGAGCATTTCGGCGACGTCGCCGGCAAACGGCGGCTTGCCAGTGAGCAGGCAATACAAAGTGGCGCCGAAGCTATAGACGTCGCTCTTGGGGCCGAGCCGGCCGAGCAGCCCCTCGGCCTGCTCGGGGCTCATGTAGGCCGGAGTGCCCAGCGCGCTGCCCGGCAGTGTCTCGGAGCTACCGCTGGCCGAGCTGGGGAGCAAGGTCCGCTCGCCCGCGGCCGGGTCGGCCCTGCCCACCGCCTTGGCCAGTCCCCAGTCCACCACCAGAGTCTCGCCATGCCGGCCGACGATGATGTTGCCCGGCTTCAAGTCCCGATGCAGCACTCCGCGGCTGTGGGCATAATCGACGGCGTTACACACGTCGATGAATCGACGCAGCAGCTTGTGCAGCTCAAGCGAGTGCCGGCCCGCGTCGTGCCTCGACGCGCCAGCGGCGTGGAATCGGTCGATGGCTTCCTTGAGCGTGTCGCCCTTGATGAACCGCATCGCATAGTACGGCCTGCCGCCCGGGAATGCTCCCAGGCTGTAGACCGGGACGATACCAGGATGCTCGAGGTTGCCGGTGACCTCGGCTTCCAACAGGAACCGCTGGCGGCTCCCCGCGTCTTCGGCGTGCGCGTCCAGGATCTGCTTGAGTGCCACCTCACGGTGCAGCTCGGTATCGAGCGCCACGAACACCGCTCCCAGCCCACCGCGGGCGTGGGGCCGGAGGATGTGGAACCGCTGGCCGTCGGCCAGCGCCCTGGCCGCGGAAAGCGAGGCGGTGCGGTCGGGGTCGTCATGAGCGTTACTGTTGGCGTGTCTCCGAGGCGCTGGTACCGACGTGAACCAGGGACGCTTCAATGACGGGGTCGGCAAGCTGGGCGAGGCCGTCGCGGTGCACGGGGTTGATATCGAGCGCAGCCAAGCTGCGCTCGGGGTCGCCGCCGTGTGTCACGAGATGGTCGGCGACCAAGTCATCGAGCAGGGCTTTGCGGGGCGGCGTCAGGGCGCCCTGCTCGAGGAAAAGCTGGCCCATCGGTTTGCCGGCCCCGCCCGTCCAGGCACCGAAGGCCGCCACGAGCTGGTCGCGATTGACCATCCCGTTGTGCAGTGCGAGCAATCCAAAAAGCATGTCGCGAGAAGCGTCGGCGCGAAGTCGCATGTTAGGCTCCCAGACCGCGTCGTCGTCGGGATGAACCGGCCGGCTTGGCCGCTGCCAAGCGCTCTGCAGACGGGCCCGGATCGTATCATAACTCTGGCCGACATCGGTCGGCCAGGCACCTGTGCAGCGTGCAGGCGAACAGAAGCGTCATCGCGGCTTCTGCTGCGCCGCCAGCCAATGTGCGCGGAGCTCCTCGTTGAACTCGGCCCAGCGCTCCTCGGGGAAGAAGATCCTGGCGCCTTCGAAGTCGACGCGACGCCGCGTGCCCGGGATCGTGTCGGCCAGCCAACGCGACCATTTCACGTCGAAATAGACATCATCCGTTCCCCAGACGATAAGCGTCGGCGCAGTCAGCGTCTTCAGCCGTGCTTCGACGGCACGCGTATGCTTGTTGTCGAAGGCTGCGAGGAAGCGCTCGAGGTCGCGCGTCCGCTGCGCGTTTTTGACGAGCGGCCGCAGGTATTTTTCGATGCTGGCGTCTGTCAGGCGTTCCGGGTGTTCATACGCCGGCCCCAGAGCTTGCGGTGATCGGTAGATCGTCTTGTCCGCCAACATGGCGTCAAGCGTTCCACGCAGACCGCCCGAGGCTGCCATCGCCAGGAACGGCTTGAAGGCTTCGGGCGGCCAGTTGTCGTGAGCGTCACAGTCGGTGATGGCAGGCCTTCCACTTGCTGGAAGACCTGCGTGAGATAGACCGGGGAGCCGCGCACCTCAGCGGCGATCTCGGCCAACGTCCAGTCGCTGCCCTGGATCGCTCATCAGCACGAGCTTGACCCGATCGGCCAGCCGCTGTCGTCCCACGCTAGCGCCTGCTGCGTGCGTGGTGCGCGGTCCCAGCGCCCGTTGCACCAGGGTGAGCGCAAGGATTTCGGCTTCCAAAGTTTCCGCGATGTTCTCGCGTAGGCTGTGTCGCAGTAGCGCCGCCAGCGCTTGAGCCCGAGCATCGATCCGGAGCCGCTGTTGCCGAAATGCCAGCTTGGCGCTATCGCGCAGACGGTTAAGCGGGGCCAGTTCACGCAACTGCGGTTCACTGATAACAACCGTAAGAGAGGCATCGCCACCCGGCACCGGGTGGCTGACCCGGTAGCCTTCACCGGCGTTGAAAAACAGCACCTGGTTTGCCTCAGCTACAGCCTGGTCACGTCCAAGATGACGCACATAGACGCCGCGATAGGGAAACACCAGTTGCGTGGCGGTTGCGCACTCTTCCGCACTCTGGTGCCGGCTGCTGCCCTGACAACAGACGTCGCGGATCGAAACGGTCGGCGTAGTCAGCAAAGGCTTAACTGAAAACTCAGGCATGGTTCTCACCATGGCATGGCCTGCTCGGCGCCGGCCAAACGTGCTTCGAAATCTCCAACGTCATCAAACCTTTCTTGCTAGACGATCTGATCGTGAAATAATGCCGGCACCACTTTGACAGGCGCATCGCGAACGTATACTAACCGCCGGAATCATCCGGGCCAGATTCTGTCAGGAATGCCGATACGGGCCGGCCTTGCCGGTACGAATGCCAGGCACTCGCTCGGTCCCCTCTGCCTTTCTGCCGGGTCTGCCGGCCGCTCTTCACACATTGTTCACACTACTGAGGAGTGACAGCCATGAACTCGCTACGGGTTCTACGTCCGGTTCATCTGCGCGCCGCGAACGCACGGAGCTTCACGTCTCTGGTAGAGCGACTCGAATCCCGCGAGTTGCTCAGTTCCATTCCGGCGGCCCAGCCGATGCACAGCATCGTGCCCTTTGGCGGTCCGGGCGGCCCGCCGTCAGGAAGCTTCACGCCTGCCCAGATCCAGCAGGCGTATCAATTCAACCAGGTCAGCGACAACGGGTCGGACGAGACGATCGCCATCGTCGACGCCTACAACGACCCGAATATCCAGTCGGACCTCAATACGTTCGACAGCGAGTTCAGCCTACCGTCCATCACGATCAGCGTGGTCAGCCAGACCGGCAGCAGCAAGCTCCCCTCGGCCGACCCGACGGGCGGCTGGGAGGTGGAGGAATCGCTCGACGTCGAATGGGCGCATGCCATGGCGCCCGGGGCGAACATCATGCTGGTGGAAGCCAGCTCCAGCAGCATTTCCAACCTGCTGACGGCCGTGAGCTATGCATCGAAGCATGCGAACATCGTGTCGATGAGCTGGGGCAGCAGCGAGTTCTCAGGCGAGACGGCGTACGACAGTTACTTCAACGTGCCCGGCGTCGCTTTCGTGGTGGCCTCGGGTGATACGGGCGCACCGGCCGAATGGCCGGCGGCCTCGCCGAATGTCCTGGGCGTCGGCGGCACGTCGCTCGTGCTGGGCAGCGGCGGCGGTTGGGGGAGCGAGACCGGCTGGAGCGGCAGCAGTGGCGGCCCCAGCGCCTACGAGCCCCAGCCGTCCTACCAGGCCGGCGTGGTGACACAGACCTCAACGGCGCGGGCGACACCCGACGTCGCCTACGATGCTTCGTCGACCGGCACTTACGCGGTGTACGACTCGTATCCCGACGAAGGCGAAACGCTCGACTGGGTGGCGGTCTACGGCACCAGTGCCGGTGCGCCGCAGTGGTCGGCGATCCTGGCGATCGCCGATCAAGGTCGGGTCGCGGGCGGCCTGTCGCCGCTCAACAGCTCCAGCGCCCAGCAGGTCATGGACATCCTGTACCAGAACCCGGGCGCCTTCCACGACATCACGAGCGGGACCAGTACGGGTGATCCGGATTACTCGGCCGGGCCGGGCTACGACTATGTGACCGGGCTGGGCAGCCCGATGGTCAATCTGGTCGTCGGCTCGCTCGACGGCGGCACCCCCACGACCCCGCCCGACACGATCGTCGTCTCCTGCGCCGAGCAGTGCCACCGCGGGCAACTCGTTTACCTATACCGTGACAGCCGAGAACCCCACCACCGGCAGCGTGGACACCAGCTTCATGGGGACGATCCGCTTCACCAGCAGCGACAGCAAGATCGAGGGCTTGCCAAGCACTTACACGTTCAGCACGACCAACGCTGGAGTGGCGAGCTTCACCGTCACGCTCGAGACTGCCGGCTCGCAGACGATCACCGAGACGAGTGCGTCGGGGTCGGTGAACTCGACGATCATGGTGAGCCCCGCGACGGCGAGTCAGTTCGTGATCTCCGGCCTCTCGACCGCCACGGTGGGGACGGCCGAGAGCTTCACCGTGACGGCCGAGGACGCCTACGGCAACGTGGCCACCGGCTATACCGGGACCGTGGAGTTCACCAGCTCCGACACTGCGGCGACCCTGCCGGGGAACACGCAGTTCACCTCGGCCAATGCGGGCCAGCAGACGTTCTCGGTCACCTTCGGGACGGCCGGGACGCAGTCGCTCTCCGTCACCGACACCGCCAACGCGAGTTTGACAGCCACCCAGTCGGGGATCAGTGTCTCCCCGGCGGCACCGACGGGCCTGGCGGCGACCGCGGTCTCGTCGTCGCAGATCAATCTCACGTGGGTCGCCGCGGCCGGAGCCACCGGCTACGAGGTCGAGCGCAGCCTCAGCGCCAGCTCCGGTTTCGCCGAGGTCGGGACGGCGACGGAGACGAGCTACTCCGACACGGGCCTGACGGCGGGAACGACTTACTACTACCGGGTGATCGCCACCGGCGGGGGTAATTCCTCGGCGGCCAGCAACACCGCCAGCGCCACCACAACCGGCACCGCGCCGCCGCCGTCCACCGAATCAATCTGGGGCACCTCGTACCACCCCACGGTGAATTCCGACTATGACGGCGAGCGGGGGCAAACTTTTGAGCTGGGCGTGCAGTTCGAGTCGAACGTGACCGGCGAGGTGACGGGTGTTTTGTTCTACAAGCAGCGCGGGACGACGGGCACGAATGTCGGCCACCTCTGGTCCTCGAGCGGGACCCTGCTGGCGTCAGCGACCTTCACCAATGAGACGAGCTCCGGCTGGCAGGAGGTTAGCTTCTCCAGTCCCGTGGCGATTCTGGCCAACACGATCTATATCGTCTCGTACGACACCGGCAGTCCGCTGTTTTACTACGACTCGGAGTACTTCGCCAAGGGCGGGGTGACCAACGGCAACCTGACGGCGCCGCAGTCGAGCCCGATCAACGGCGGGATCCTCGACAACGGGGTGTACAATTACGGCGGGGAGTTCCCGCTGGCGAGCCAGTACTACGCGAACTTCTGGGTCGATGTCGCGTTCTCGCCGTCGGGCAGCTCGAGTGGCCAGCGCCAGGACGGCGGGCGTCGCCGGCCCGACGCGGGGATCGGCCGCGGTGGCGCTCGGACAGTCGGGCTACACCAACACCACGGCGGGATCGGCCACACCCGCCGGGCCGATGGGCGTCGTGCCGGGATCCCGGGGAACCTCGTCCTCGACGGCATGGCGACCATCCGTAAGCGCTGCCGCGGTGAGCTACCGCCCCGTGGTCACGCAGGCGCGGGCGGTGGTCCTCTGGGGTCAGAAGGCGAGCTCGTTATTGAGCTGATGCCGACTGGAGGACGGAGTTGTGGATGGCAACAACCCAGTGTTTCACCAATGACGTCTTGATCTGCGGCGCGGGAGCCTCTGGGCTAACCCTCGCCGTAGAGCTTGCCCGCCGAGGCGTGAATTTCCGCCTGATCGAGAAGCTGCCGGACCCCTTTCGCGGCTCGCGGGGCAAGGACATTCAGCCGCGGACCCAGGAGGTGTTCGAGGATCTGGGAATCTCCGTGACGGTTACGCCGTTCGGCCCGGCGACTGGGTCTTGGTGCGGCCGGACGGCTATGTCGGCGCAATCGTGTCGTCTGAGCACTGTTCCGAGCTAGACGCGTATCTCGAGCGAGTCGGACTCACCGCGGATTGAGCGGGGCGGCGGTGGCGGATGCGGCTTGGCGTTCCACGCCCGGGGTGGTTCGGCTAGAATTCGCCCCAAGGAGGTCACAATGCAGATCGCCCTATCACCCGACGCCGTCGCCGTGCTGCGCTTCGAAATCAAGGGATATCGGTCCAAGGTGCCGGGCAGCCGGCTGCCAGCCTACCGCGAGCTGGCTGCCGCGGGGATCATGGAGCCGGTACCGGGCTCGGACACCGACTACCGGTTCACCGAAGACGGCATGAAGCATCGTGAGGAGATTCTCGACCGGGAAGCGGAGCGGATCGAGCGCGATCGGCACGAGCCGCCGGATGCCAATCTGTCGGAGGCGGCCAGAGAACGATTGCGCCTCCACTTGGCGGGCGATCGCAAGGTGACCGATGAGAATCGCCCGGCCTACCGCGAACTGGTCGCGGCGAGGATCATGATTCCTGCACATTCGTTCGTCGGGGGGCGGGAGGCGGCGTATCGGCTTACGTACTGGGGCTATGAACGGATGGCGCAATATTCGTCGAGCTTATCGGACCACCGCTGGGCGAACTCTTCCGCATGATCGGCGGGGTCTTTCGGCGGCTCCTCGGTCATGGGTGAATTCTAGCCCATCAGGTGGAGTGGCGCAACCAAGAAGCCGCCCGCGTGCGCCTCGAAGGGCCGAGCGGGGTGAATCGCAGGCGTGCCGTCGTCAATACCGCGGTGGGCCGCTGGGCCTTGATCGCTCTTGGGACGGCCTATTCCAACCATTTCCCTGTACCCAGTGGTGGCGGCCTTCCCCATATACTCGCAAGGTCGGCGACCGCATTGGACGTTTCGAGACCGGACGTTCACTCGCGTTACGGCCTGTCAGCTTGCCGAGTCGCCAAAGCGACTCGTTTGTCTCGAACGCCAGGTTTCGTTTCCGCCGCTCGTCGCTTCGATAGCTAAGGGCTGGAGCGACCCAGTTGGCGGGTGGGAATTGCACCCACTGAAGATCAGCACCTTTGCACGGCATACAAGTATGGTGTTCCCCGATCCTATGGTGTCTCCCGATCCTGAACGGCCACGGCATGGGACGGGCGTACCGTTCGCCCATGAGCGACCGCTGTGCCCATCTAGGCCCTGATGGCATGCTGCCGCAAGCGTTTGCGCCGTTCTGTAGAAACCAGCAGCGTTAGAATAGGCTGAATTGCATCTCGTTCTTCCGCGAATTCTGCGCAATGCGCTGCCGGTGCATTCCATTGCGTCAGAAACCCCAACTACCACCCATGTCCGGAGGCAGCGTTGCCTCGGGTGAATGCGAACCGTAACATCTTAACCGTGTCTAAACTCGATGGTGTAGGCTCAATGCGATTGCTTGGCCTAACTATGGACCAAAATGCTGACATCATCAGGCTTATCAATGAAATCCTGCCTTCGGTAAGAGACCCTGAAGGCATCGAAGGATATGAGTCCGATTCCTCCGACTTTCAACAGCCGCGCTTGCACCACGTGACCGTCCCTCCGTCTGCTCTTTCGCGATTGACTGCGGAACTTTTCAAGATCGAGGATATTTCGAAGCTCGAGGGGGGAATTATTCACCATTCGCCAGCCTCGGAGGGGCATCCCCTAAAAGTCGAGTCATTCGCAACATGGTTATTGGCTCAATCACGGTTCCGTGATCCAGACAACTGACGTTCCGCACATCTGCCCCTGATTATCCCGGAATTTCGCTCGGTATCAAACCGTTCAGGCGGAGGGACTATCGCGAGGAGCCGGTAGACGGGCGGCACTTGCAACCCGTGTGCGGTCGCATCGTCAGGCGGTTTAGTCATCGCAACGGCTGTTGACCTCCCACGCTCACCCCTGGTGCTTCAACGTGGTCGAGAATAGCGGCACGCTGGCGGGCCAGGTCAGACGTCGTAGACTTTCGACATTCCAAGCAGTGCAATACCCGACGCTGAAGCCGGCTCAATTGTGTTGTGAAGACCAGAGGTGATCGCCGCTCAACTTGCAGCGCATGTCGTTGCACGTCCTCAAACAGGTCAATCAGCCGTCGGGCTGTGGGACGCCGACACTTCCGGCCTTCGGGGTACATCGGCAGGCTTTCAATCGCCTCGCGGTCCATGGCGCGACGCAGCTCGCGTTCAAGCAGCGACTCGGCCAAGAGCACCAGAAAATAGACACAGAGCAACGCCTGGATCCGGCTGGCCTCCTTGAGATAGACCGGGGCAACCTCGAAGTCCGTCTTCAAGTGCGAGAATCGTTTCTCAAGTGCCGGCTGGCCCTTGTAAGCTAGCAACATTTCCAGACCCGACAGTGAATGGTCGTTCGTGATCAAAGGGAAGACACCGTCACCCGCCGTTTCCGCGATGAGTCGCTCGTGATCGATGTGATACGCCAGCTCGTAGCGAGTGCTCGTCTTCTTGAGGTATCGCGTCTTATCATTCGGTCGACCTCGCCGATCCTGGCGGAACTTCTCCTCAGTTCGCTCCTTGATTTCCGTGACGATCCAACTCTCAGCACCGCGGGCCCGGAGGATTTCCTGGACGGCTTCCGCAACCTTCGCTTCTTGGCGAAACCGTGTCCGCGGAGATGACAGCTTCAACCGCAGCTCCGACAATTCGATCAAGGCCCTTTCGACCTGCTGATGACGCGCATGGGAATCCTGCTCGGCTTTGCGTGTACTGTGGTACCAAACCAGTCGGTATCCTTCGACGCTCAGCGAAGCCTGCTCGGAGATCGAGTACTCATCCACAATCTTGCCGTCGTCATTTCGCTTGTCATGGATGCGCCGCCACTGGATCTGCCCACTGCCGAGTAAATCTCGAGAGGATATAAAGCAGTTGCTTGAGGTCCGGGCGATGGTCCTTGTTGTAACCCCAGGTAATTGCCATCCTGGTCCGTTTGCCCCGCATTTCTTCTTTGGCCGCGTCAGCATAGGCGCCATGAAAGGTGATAGTAGTGGAATCGTTGTGGAGCTCATCGAGGTCGACATCGAATTCCTTGATCACATGAGCCACGAGCGCCAGGACCAACGAGGTGATATCGCTTTGGAACAAGCGATCGAGACAGCGGCCCATCCGGTCGTCGTTGAGAGATGGCAGTTGGCTTTCGGCGAAGCCGAGTACTTCGGGAGCGAACCTCGCCGCCCATTCTCCGATGCCGTACAACGGCTCGCGGGAGAGGAGCACGTTCTTGAGCAGGAGTGAGATGCCCAGGGCGGGAGCGATCCGGCAGCGGCGATCGGCGCGTGGGAGATACGACCGGAGAAAATTGTCGAGCCGCATGCGTGCGAGGAGTTGATTGATGATCGGCAAGGCATCGATGCGATACGAGCTAAGAGCCTGACCCTTGGCGCGAGCGATCTCACCAGGGCGTGGGGGAGTAGTCGAAGACGGGACGTGTCGTTTCTTGGGTTTCTGCATCCGAGTTGCTCCTGACGAACGAGTGTGAGCGGCGTACACAAGATACGCTGGAGCCGCTCTGGACACATGAAGCAGAGCGGCTCCGTCGCCCCGATTCCTGGGGACATCATTGTCCTGGAAAAGAAATCTTCAAGGCATCCACGGATTGCTCTACATGAACTATGATGCTGTAGTTTGTCGTAAGTCGCGTCGAACTAGCCCTACGTGGAGGCTCGATTTCAACAAACGGTGTGTCAAATCGCGCTCGGTGGTTTGGAGAAGCGATATTCCCGAGAAAAAACGGCTCTTTCCCTGGAGGGAGGGCAAGGAAGTGCTCGACTGGATTCTTGGGTTGTCACACTCGGCGAGACTTACGTCGAAGAGCAGCCAATTGAAGAATTTCAAAAATTCCCGCTCGGGGAATCGGACACTGCGGTGAGACTTGACCTGACGAGAAGATGTCGATGTCAGGCAATGAGTCTTGGTGTAGCCGCCTACCGCTGAGCCGGCGCGATCCGCAACGATCAGACCGGCAACCTGCGCGAGGCGATAGCCGTGAGGCCGCGCGTGTCATCGCGCCCATGAGCCAAGCTCGGTCTGTTCGGGGCTACTCAGCCATAGTCGACTGGCTCAGGCGGCGGTAATTCGGAGATAATAAGGGGCAGATGTGCGGAACGTCAGTTCAGCTACCAACGGTTCTACCGATGATGTAACAAATTCCGATCAGGAAAGCCGCCACGACAACAGCCGCGGCCATGTTCCCCTTTCGAATCTCGTCGGCGAAGTCGACTTTCGTGTCGATGAGATCGAACAGTTTATACCCGATTGAAGCCAAAATGATTCCGAGCACGCCGAAACACGAAGCGAACAGTAGAGAGGTCCACATCGACGGTTCTTCCTTCAAAGGGTCAGGATGGTGACGAAATCAATCCGCATTCGGAGGCAACCATCTCTGGAGCGATCGGTCGGATGTGAGCCGAGCGCCGCAACGAGGATGATGCAAAGAATCCCCCGCACTGATCCTGAACGGCGCAACGGGCACATTCGTCCAGATACTCATTCTTCCAGTCCGAGATGCTCTTGCGCGCACAAGGCCAGAGATCACGGTCGAGGACGCAGAGCTGGTGGTTGTAGATTGAAACGTTCATGCCGTGCTGTTGCAGGTGAATAGCGGCGAGCTTAAGCGCTGCCTGATACTCGGCCGGGTCTGCCCAAAGAGCATCCAGGTTCATCCGCACGAAACCCATCATTTCCAGCCCCATGAGGGCCACGTGGTCCACGAAGGGAAGATTTCGGGCGATGAATCTCGCGAACTGCGGAAGCCGGTCGATGGTTTGGCGATGCAGTACCATGCGGATTTCTACCGCGACGCCGCAGCGGGCCAGATTCATGATGCCGCGCATCGTCTGGTCGAACGATCCATCGGCCTGCACGACAAAATCGTGACGGTGCGGAATGTCCGAATAAAGCGGGATGCCAACCATCAGGTCGGGATGCTCGATCGCCGCCAGCGCCCGGCAGAGTGACAGATAGTTGAACATCCGGCCGTTGGAGAGCATGTGCAGCGCGGTGTTCGGAAGGAACTGTTTGCACGTTCGGACGATGTCGAGCAATCCTTCACCCAGCAGAGTCGGTTCGCCCCCGGTGATGCCCAGTTCACACGTGTCGATTGACATGAGCGGAATGGCATCCAGATACGCCCGCACGAGATAACTGTCGTCGCCAGGCTTGGGAGGCTGCGAACACATGATGCAGTAACTGTTGCAACGCTCGGTAAGCAGCATGGAGTTGAATGCGGATTCCCGGCGGTACATGACCCATAGGTCGCCCGAACGCGGGCTGATCCGGATGATGTCGCCGGTCGAGAGGTGGTGCAGGCACTCTGGAATCTCCCACACGTCCGGATGAGCCGGCGGCACCGTTTCGTCGGCTCCCCTGGCGAACAGGTAAGCCCGGTAGCCGGGGATCGGAGGCAGCCCATGCGTGACGTAGAGAGCTTCGCGCTCACCATCTGGCACACCGGCTACGCTTCCCCGCACGACCCGCGCAATAAAGGGTTCGGCATCAGAGCGTTTGGCAAGCCGGGCATGCAGTGTAATCATGGATCGGCTCCCTCAAAGCCACTCCGTGAGAACCGCTGCCGCTCGTTCATCGTCCTCAAGCAGCCGGATTAGGTGCCGCATGACGGCCATGTTCTTCCGGCAAAAATCGCTCGACGGTTTGAAGCCTACCGCGTCGCCCTGCGTCGCGTAGTGATAGACCGGGTCGCTTCCGCAGTAAGGCTGGAACCCACAGTCCACACACATCGGCACGCTCTCCGTCATGGTCTCCGCCAGCACATCCACCAGTCTGTCGGAGAACATGACATCGTCAAAGGAGTCAGTGGCCAGGCACCCCAGGCGAAAGCGACGGTCTCCCGTTTCCGCCAGCATTCGGGCCTCATCGGAGGCGTAGATGTCACCATCATAGTTAAAGACAAGGCCGGCAATCCCAATCCCGGCCGGCGATTGCAGGTCAACGTACCCTGTGGGCCAGGGGGTCAGCATTTTGCGCAGAATAAGACTCGAGTATTCCTCGCGGAAGGCGACCCCGCGCAGGTTAAGCTCAATGATGTAGGCAAGCGCCGCCCGGTAGAACTCCAGCCACTCGTCCATGCAGTACTTCCTTACAATTCCCGTCTTCACTGCAAACCCATAGGGGCTGAGCGGTCGCAGAAAGATGCAGGAAAAACCCAGCCGGACGTACTCGTCGATGATCTCCCGGGGGCAAGAAAGACATGCGGCCGTGGTTGTCATCAGGGCGGCGATCCGATCGGGTCCCAGGGCCTCGCGCACGCGGCGAATGCCTTGCTCCACGAGCTCGTGGCTATCACCCCCAGGACGCGGGCGGTTCAGGTTATGGAGTTCTCTCGGCCCATCAAGACTGGTTGAGATTAAGATGCCGTGCGCCCGGCAATAGGTCAGGATGTCGTCGGTCAGAGGGGCCAGGTTCGTGGCAATCACGAACTGAATGTCGCGCCGCTCGGATCCGTTGCGGCTTTCCACACGTTCAACGATGTGGCGAACGAGGGGAAAGTTTAGTAGCGGCTCGCCGCCCTGGAATTCGACTTTGATGGACTTCGACGGGCTGCGGAACATGAAGTCAATGGCCTTGTTAGCGTCCTCAGGCTTCATGTCATAGGCATGACGGTCAGCCGATTGCCGGGAGACCTGGCAGTACGGGCAACTGTGATCGCAGCGAAGTGTGACCACATACATGAAGAGCGACGTGAGATTGGCCAGCAGGGACTGCTTTGTCCGGTATTTCACTGCCAGCAGGTCCAGCGCGACCGACGAATCGCCGTCCATTACGAAGTGCCTGGATTTAAGCTCATCGTAAGTTGGCGATGCCATGTCCAGCTTATGATGCACGAGATCGTGCGCCGTCTGCTTCGGCAGCACGATGTGTTCACCAGCGAGATTCGTGAGGACATACCGGCCCGCGTCGAGCGAAATCAGCCGCATCGGCAACAACGCGTAGCTCGGCCCGGTAAGGGCCCGAAAAGATTCGCTGTCTCTGAACCGCTGGTTGAGGACTGGCAATTCCGCTATCATCCGCCCGATCACTGTCGTAAAAGGCGTTCCGTATCGATCAGTGTTTTTCGGCCTGTGACTGGCCAATCCCGAGCGGATCATCGCGATAGTCAGCCGTCTCAGCGACGGCGTCGGCAACTGGCGCCCCCGTAAACGCCTGAGCCAAGATCAGGTTGCGAACGCGCTCGGTCTGTTCGGCGATGGATTCGCGGAGGTCCTGGTCCAACAGCTCGTTTTGGAATTCCCCCTCCAGCGTGTCAAGCGGCATTGTCCCGGACTTGGCCGTCAGTCTCACTTGAATTCGCTCACCGGCGAGCGCTTCGATTTGCACGAAGCAGCGGTCGCCGAATCGATAGGCGGCTTTCTTCACCGCCGACAATCGGTAAACGCTGGCGTCAACGGAGATGATGATGTCGGGCATGCGCCATAAGCTCTCATTGTGTTCTGGCCGGAGCATCCGTCGAGCGTCTTAAGGATCCGCTTTTTTCGCTGTCGAGCCACGTTTAACTGTGAATTCCGGCCCCTTCGGTGGTTTGAGGCGGATCGACTGACTCTCGAACGAGATGTCAGTCAGCACGCAATCCCCGATTTTCTCTCCGACTGCGATTACTTTTTCTGATCGGGCCAGGAGATCCTTAATGTAGGCCCTGTCAGTTCCGAGGTACGTGTCCACCGAGACCAATTGAAAGCGGTTCAACGGATCGCTCCGATCCACAGCGGTAGGAGCTTCGACTCCCGCTTTCGCTCCGCGTTTAAATATGAAATCCGGCCCCTTCGGCAGTTTAAGGCGGATCGACTGAGTCTCGAACGAAATCTCAATCAGCTTGCAGTCCCCGATCTTTTCTCCCGCCGCGACTAATTCCGCTGATCGAGCCAGGAGATCCTTAATGTAAGCCTTGTCAGTTCCGAGGTACGTGCCCAGCGAGACTAATTGGTAGCGATACAATGGATCGTGCCGATCGACAGGCGGAGCGACTTCTACCTTTCGGGCGTTTTTTGTCTTTGGCGGTTGAGACACCGCAGGAGAAGGGGCCGGTGCTTCGGCCGGCGCCGGGGCTTCCACCGGCTCCGGCGACAGGCGAAGCGTGCTCGGAGATGTAACGGAACCGCTACGCGAAGAGGTGAGCCCGGAGCCGGAACTGATCGAACTCGAAAAGTGAGAGTAGTGACTGCTCCCTGAGGTGTGCGAACTATGTGAACTATGCGAGCGATGCGAGGAGTGCGACCTATGCCCGGCAAGCAGCCAACTCGGGTCGGCATGGTTGGGCCTGAGGATGAGGGGTGGGAAGCGCCCATCCGGCGCCTCTCTTTCACGTGACGCGGCGGGAACGAAGCTTCTGTGATCCAGCAACCCCTTTAGAACATCGCTCTCGTCGGCGCTTGCGCTGCCATCCCCAAGCAGAGCGGCGGCGGCGGTCGCCACCGTACCGAATTTCAGCGCGAGCCTGGCTAACGGACTTCGGCGGTCGTCTTGGCTCATGACGACTCCACGCAATCTGACGACGATTTGTCGACGAAATCTTTACATCAGCGATTCTGCATCTCACGCCGGCGACGGCGGACGACTGACAGGTTAGATGCTAGCGGATGCGGGACCGCCGTGCAAGTAACTCATTTCCCCGTCCACGAATACGACGCGGCGGAGCCAGCCTCGAGTCATGGCGATCGCGAACTTGCTCGACTGATCAGGGTAGCGTAGCCTTGGCTCTTTCTTGGGCTCGTCGCTTACCAACCTTGCCAGCCGGGGCGGTCACGCTTTCGATCGTCGCTGACCGGCACCGCGTTTCTGCGAGCTCTGCGTTGGTGTGCTTGGCCGAACGGATACAACGTGGAATCCCAACCGCTCTAAGTCACTGTCATTTTGCCGGTGCCGCACATCATCAGTTCACGGAGTTCTGGACAAACCGTAGGGGACAGGAGGTTCAGGAGAAGAGGTTACTAACGAAAGGGCCAGTGTCCCGCGGTCCAAAGTCGTTGAGCGGGAACCGGGAACGATGGGAACAGCACGAAGCTTAGTGTAGTGTCGCCCGATCCAGACGGATCGGAACACCACGAAGCTAAATGTGGTGTCCACCGATCAAGAGAATGGGGGGACGCACTTTCGCGGAGCGAAAGGCGACAATGGTTTTTGGTCGCGGTCGACGATGAGCCGGGATCGTGGAGTGGACAGGTCCCTTCGCGGAGCGAAGGGCGACTTTGGGCTTTACTCGCCGTCGGCTCGCACGTGAGACCATGAATGAGCCCGACGCCGGACTCGCGTGGCGTTCGACGTGGATCTCGCGCGGTTGGATGCCCATTTTTTCGCGATCCACCCTATGACCAGCAGAATCGGATCTCGGTCGATCAAAGCAGCCGAGTTTTTCGCAGATTGCCGCAACAGGTTCGGCCTTTTTGTAGATCGTTTCAGGTAGAGAGAGCGGGACGCGCAGAGAACCGAACGTGTGTCCTGGGCGGGTTTATTGTTGCCTGGCAGGCCGAGGGACGTCATTGGGTAGACCACCATCGACGAGTGCTCGGATCTGGCCAGCGGGCAGGAGGGCAATGTCGCTCATTGGACCTCCGGCAGAAGTTTGAGACTTCGGTTGCGTTTAAGGCGGATGATGGAGAAATCTCGGCGGTCCGTCGTAAAGACGCTACGGATGTTTTCCCGCTCGGCAAGATGCGCCAGCGCGGCATCGGCGAATTGCAGGCCGGTGGATTCGTAGCGTTTCATGACTACCGCGATGGCGGGCAAGTCAGTGGCGTCGAGTGTAAGCAGGGCAAACAGCCCGCCGGCAAAGCTAGCGAAGAGCTTCTGGAGGGTATCGGGCCGCTTGCGCAACAACCATGCCGCTTCGGTCACTACCGGCCAGCAGGTAAACAGGGGAGGGATCAGGCCGGTCAAGGCGTCGGCACAGCGCTCGTGGTACTCGTCATCCTCAGAGAAGAGGGCGACCATCGGGCCGGTGTCGATGAGGACCCGCTCAATCACGCCCGAAGCCTTTCATATGCTCGCGGTTCGTGCTGAGGTCCGCAGGTAAGCCCTTAGCAGAGCCTAGAATACCCAGGGCGCTCGGCGAGATCGCGGCAATCAGGGCGTGGCGTTCGTTGGCGCATGTGTTCTTCCAGCGCCTGCCGCACGATGTCGGACGGGCTGATTCCTTTCGCCCTCGCTTCGCGCTCGAGCTCCTGCTTGAGCCGCTGATCAACCCGGACATTAATGCGTTCCATTTAGCTTCCCCCCCAACCAGATTAGCGTCAGACATCATACCACATCGGTCAGACAACCTCTACCACCAAATGTAAACTGCCCCGGCGCCGTCTTGGCTGGCATTCCCCCCGATCCCGTGGGCAGTTGGAGATTATCGGATTCTTCAGGCTTCTTGGTCAAAGAGACTCAGCACGGCCGCCGCCAGAGACGCCGCGTGCAAAGCATCTCGCGCCGGCACCGCGGCGGGAGGCGATTGCGAGCAAGCGAAACCGCGAGGTAACCCTGCACCCCGTGCGTCGTAGGCCGACATTAATCGCCACAAGCAAAGTACCATCATGGAATTCACCGAAGTATCCTACAGTGTTTACGGATCTCAGCCGCTGCCTAGAGCGAAGGCGTGAACCGCTGTGCCAACCCCTTGGACTTATTCAGTGAGGATCGAAAAAGT
>CAVXHV010000017.1:0-141745 GCA_963761445.1 uncultured Planctomycetota bacterium
CAACCAAGCGAGACGATATGCCCCCGCAATACATCATGACCATCGAAAACCTCTCCAAGGCCTACGCCAAGAAGGAGGTCCTTCAGAATATCTGGCTCTCGTTCTACCCGGCCGCCAAGATCGGCGTCATCGGCGGCAACGGGTCCGGTAAGAGCACGCTCCTGCGCATCATGGCGGGAATCGAGACGGATTTTATCGGTTCCGTTCGGCCTGCGCAAGGGATCACGCATCGGTTACCTGCCGCAGGAACCCATGCTCGACCCCGATCTTGACGTTCGCGGGAATGTGGAAACGGCCGTGGCGCCGATTCGCGCGCTGCTGGCGCGGTTTGAGGAGATCAACACCCGCATGGGCGAAGGGCCCGACGTTGACGAGATGGACCGGCTGCTCGACGAACAGGCCGACGTCCAGTCCGGCATCGAGACCGCCGATGCCTGGGACCTCGACCGCCGCATCGAGATCGCCATGGACGCCATGCGCCTGCCCCCGGGCGATGCGAAGGTCAGCACGCTCTCAGGCGGTGAACGCCGGCGCGTCGCACTCTGCAAGATCCTGCTCGAACGGCCCGACGTGCTCCTGCTCGACGAGCCCACCAACCACCTCGACGCCGAAAGCGTCGCCTGGCTGGAACGAACCCTCCAGGAATATCATGGGACTGTCGTGCTGGTGACTCACGACCGCTATTTCCTCGACAACGTCGCCAAGTGGATTCTCGAGCTCGACCGCGGCAAAGGCATCCCCTGGGAAGGCAACTATTCGTCTTGGCTCGAACAAAAGCAGGCGCGGCTGGCCCTCGAAGAAAAACAGGAAAGCTCACGCCGGAAACAACTCTCGCGCGAGCTCGAATGGGTGCGCATGTCGCCGCGGGCCCGCGTTGCCAAGAACCGAGCGAGATTGCAGCGGTACGAGCAGCTTGCCAGCCAGGATGGGGACAAACGGGATGAGGCGATTGTCTTGCAGATTCCCCCGGGGCCGCACCTGGGTACGCTGGTCGTCGAGGCCAAAGACCTCGTCAAGGCGTATGGCGACAACCTCCTCTTCGAGGACATGAACTTCCGGCTGCCGCCGGGCGGCATCGTGGGCGTGATCGGCCCCAACGGTGCGGGCAAGACGACGCTGTTCCGCATGATCACCGGACAAGAGACGCCGGATCGAGGAACACTTCGCGTCGGCGACTCGGTGATGATCTCGTACGTTGACCAGAACCGCGATGCGTTGAGCCCCGAGAACACGGTCTTCCAGGAGATCACCGGCGGGCAAGATCCGATCGTCCTCGGCAAGAGAAAGGTACCCCCGCGCGCCTACGTCGCCCAGTTCAATTTCAAGGGGCCCGACCAGGAGAAAAGGGTGGGCAATCTCTCAGGCGGCGAACGGAACCGCGTGCATCTTGCCAAACTGCTCAAGAGCGGGGGGAACTTGCTGCTGCTGGACGAGCCGACCAATGACCTGGATGTCGAGATGCTGCGTGCACTCGAGGAAGGCCTGGTCGAATTCGGCGGCTGCGCCGTCGTCATCAGCCACGACCGCTGGTTTCTGGACCGGATCGCCACCCATATTCTCGCCTTCGAGGGGGAGAGCAAGGTTGTCTGGTGCGACGGCAACTACCAGACTTATGAAGAACAAAAGCACGAGAGGCTCGGGCTCGAGGCGGATCAGCCGCATCGGCTCCGGTATAAATCACTGACTCGCTGAAACACTCCGAGAACGAGGAACCATTTGATGTCACCGGATTTGATGGCGACGTACGCGATGCTGCTTGGGCTGCTCGGCCCGGCTCCCCTGGGCGAGCCCAATATCAATATGCCCCGCGAGCTCATTCTCAAGCCGGGGAGCCAGATCGTTGCCATCGGCGACTCGATCACCCAGGCGGGTGGTTACCTCAAGGACGTCGACGCCGTTCTCGCCAAGGCCTACCCCGAGCTCAAGCTGCCGCCCATACACAACGTAGGCATCAGCGGGCAGAAGGCCGAGGATCTTGTGCAGCGATTCGGGCGGGACGTGGTGGACAAGAAGCCTGCCGTCGTCACGATCAGCGTGGGGATCAACGACGTCTGGCACCGGGCGGGCAATCCGCATGATCCTGGTGTGCTTGCGCAGTACTGGACCAATGTGTCGAAGATGGTGGAAATGGCCCAAAAGGCGGGAATCAAGGTGATCTTGCTGGCCCCCACGGTGATTGGCGAGAACGCCGAGGAGAGTGCGAACAAGCGGCTGCGGATTTACGTCGAGGCCGAGAAGCAGGTTGCGCGAGACCGGAAGTGTACGTTCGTCGATCTGCACGCCATGTTTCTGACGGCGATCGCCAAGCGGCCGAGCGGGCAGGGGCATGGCGACAAGTGGCTGACTTCGGACGGGGTGCACATGAGCCCGCCCGGCGATGCCCTGATGGCGATTGGTGTGTTGCGTGGGCTGGGAGTTCCGGATCGGGAGATCGCGGGGAAGTGATTCTTCGGTAGAATGATAGGGACGGGGATCGGAGTGCGAGGTGAGGGTTCCCCGTCTGAACCACGGGAGACCGTGGTCACGTGGTGGTGGACCAATCGTCATGCCGGATCTTTCAATCGAGCAAGAAGCGGTTCAAACTCTGTCGCCGTATCTGGACCGGCTGCTGGACGCATATGCGGACGAGCTGAATGAGTCCACGCGAAAGCGGAAGGCGTTTTTCGTGTTCCTGTTTGGTGGGATCAGCGGCTTGGCCGTCGAACGCGGGCTGACTCCGGAGCAGGCGCAAGCGGTCGCCCTCAGTTTGTTTTACCAGGAACTGTCGATCCCGCCGATGGACGGCTTGCGCGTAGTCGAATTCGGCGTCGAGGCGACGGCGGGCGAGACGTCCTGGTCCTACGCGGCCCAGGCGGGGGTGGATGAGTTCTTCTCGTGGCAGGCCGATCCGGAGTTATACAGGCCGGTCCAGCTTCGCGACGTGCTCGATCGCGCGCCCGAGGTTGATCAGCCGAGGCCAATGAGCTGACGGGTCGGTTCGGCCAAGCAATGATCGGATGTACACATGCCCAGCGGAGCGCTCAGGACACGATGGGGTCTGCTCGCCGCACTGGTGCTGATTTCCGGCGCGGGAATTGCGGTCTGGCAGGTTGTCGTCCGGCCGAGCCTGGGCGGCGGAGGCGTTCCTGCCAACGCGATCATGGTGATCGCCCCGTACCGGTACAATGGCACGTGGGTCTTCGACGACCCGGCCGTCGGGCTCAAGCGAGAGCCGTTTGTCGCGGGCGTTCCGGCCATGATCGATGCGCTGGTCCAAGATATCCCGGACGCCAAGGACGGATTTCGGCTGACGTTTTCGGCGAGTCCGTTCCCAGGATTCCAGAAGAAGCTGACCTGGCTACGGGGGGATTCGACTGGAAATTTTTACATGCTGAATGACCCGTCGGTTGAAGGATGGATCTGCCCGGCGATGTTCAAGTACTACAAAACACCGCCGGCGAACCTTTATGTGCAGGCGGATCAGATTCGGCGTTAGACAGGTCTTCGGGAGGTTTCGATGACTGCCACGCTCGGTGAGGCGTGCAAGCACGCGCTTGCACGCCGAGGGAATGAGGAACCGACCGACTGGTCGATGATCAGCGTCGAGCCGGCTGAAGCTGCGGGCAAAGCGTCCGAATTCTTGGGTGTCGCAATCATGGACGGGCGCTGGCGCAGCGACATGCACAACGGGCGGAGCACCGTGTTCCGGGTTGAGGCCGGCGAGCACACGGTCTCGGTGCGTTTGAAGAGGCGGTCTCGGGTCGGAGGGTATCGAGGTCGAGCCACGGCCTCGCTCGCGGTCGTGGTGCAACCGGGAGAGCATCTCAACCTCGTCTTTGGCGCTGCGAATGAAGCGCCGCTTCCACAAAACGCGAAGCTCGATTGGTTCATGTTTCTGTGCGCAGTGAGCGTGGGCCTGGCTGCCGGGAGTGGCTGGCTTGGTTTTCCGATCTTGCATGACGCAGTCGCCTGGACGACACGTGCGCTCGGAGTTCGGCAGCCTTGGTTATCGTGGTTTCAGTCCTTTGTCTCAACGAGGCCAACCGCCGCATTATTCTCGATGTTAGCGTGGGCGATTGTCGCGCACGTTTGTCTCCGGACGAGAGTGCCGAACTTCGCGCACAAGTCGATGAATCCGTATTTTCTGTCGCGGAAGCCCGATTTCGGGAAGCCCTCACCGGTGTTCAAGCAACAATACGTGGACCCTTTCGAATGAACGACATACTTCTTGTTGAAAGCCAAGGCGGCGTGGTCCGTTTGACGCTCAACCGGCCCGAGAAGCGGAACGCGCTTTCGCTCGAGATGCTGACGTGGCTTGAAGAAGCGATTGAACGGATCGCGGTCGATTCGGAATCGCGCGCGGTCGTGCTGGGATCGCGCGGGCCCGTGTTCTGCTCGGGGCATGACCTGAGTGAGATGGTCGGGCGATCGGAACGCGAATACCGCGAGTTATTCGACGCGTGCACGCGGGTGATGCTGGGATTGCGGCGGCTGCCGCAGCCGGTGATCGCACGCGTGCAGGGGGTCGCGACGGCAGCCGGATGCCAGCTTGTGGCAGCGTGTGACCTGGCCGTCGCGGCCCAGGAAGCGACGTTTGCCACGCCCGGCGTCAAGATCGGGCTCTTTTGCACCACGCCGATGGTGCCGCTGGTGCGCGCGGTGCCGGCCAAGGCTGCCATGGAAATGCTGCTGACGGGTGAGCCGATCCCGGCGGGGCGTGCGCTCGAGCTGGGGCTCGTGAATCGAGTGGTTCCGAGTGGCGAAATGGATGCGGTGATCGCCCAGTGGACCGGAATCGTTCTTTCGATGAGCCCACTCGTCGTCCGGACGGGCAAGCATGCATTCTACGAGATTGAGGGGCTCGACGAAGCCGCCGCGTATGGTCGGGCCGTGCCGATCATGACGAGCAACGCGCTCTATTCCGATGCACAGGAAGGGATCTCGGCGTTTTTGCAGAAACGGGCGGCGCGGTGGACGAATTCGTGACAGGGGAGAACGGCGAGCGGGTTGGAACGAGGGGCGGTCGGGAATGGCGGACCCTACGAATTGGGGCGGTCGCGACAGATGGAGGGGTGTCCGAACAACGTCGCCCTCGAATACCTCAATTGCGGGGCGACGGTTTTGTTATAATGGTAAGCTTCGAGCTTCTGCTGCTTATTGATGCGGAGGCAGCCATGCGTACCGTCGACGCGTTTCTGGAGTTCTGCGACCTGGTCCATTCGCAGGACTGTCATGAATGTTGGTCCATGACGTGGCTCGACACCCTGCGCAACGGGAGGTCTCTCACGCTGCGCCTGGGGGTGCACACGGGGCTGGACGATATGCCGGACCAGGTCTGGGAGGTGGGCACGCGGTATACGCGTGTGTTTTCGCTGGTCGAGTTTGAGTTCACAGCGTGGACCATCTCAGACGATCACGTGCTGCTCTGGGACGACCAGGAGCCATTCAACCAGCTTAATTTCCGGGGTCCGGCCTCGAGCCACGGCGAGATTCTCTGGGACCTGTTCGAGCGTCACCGGGAAGTCGCCGGGCACTGGATCCCGTTTGAGCGTTATATCAACCCGGCGTTGCTCGAGAACCGCCTCTCCGGGGGGTGCGGGGTTCTCGCCGACGGGCCTGACCGATTGCTGCACGAATATGCGGCCGTGCTCAAGGAAAGCGACCTCGAGCCGTATTTTCCCTATGCGCCGCGGGCGCCTCACTGGTGGGACGACGAAAACCGGCGCTGGGATGATGGCGACCAGAACCTCTCGGTGCTGATCCTGGGGGAGTCGTCGTACATCGTGGGGACGGATTTTTTCGCGAATCGATTGGAGTAGCCGCCAAGCGCCCGACATCATGCCGATCGAACGATTTGATGATCTGTTTCGCGGGGCTGATAACCGGCGCGAGCCGGAATGCATCGCCGTCGCCGGCGGCGATGATCCCACCGTTCTGGAAGCGATGAGCGTTGCACACTCGCGGCGGTGGGCTCGACCAATGCTGGTCGGACCGGAGCCGCGAATTCGATCGCTGGCGGAATCGGCCGGGATCGACCTCGGCGGCTTCGTGATTGATCACGCCGAGGGCTCGGCTATTGCGGCCAAGGCGGTGGCCCTCGTGCGGTCCGGCGCCGCCCGGGCGCTGATGAAGGGCCAGATTCCGACGCCGGACTTGATGAAAGGCGTACTCGATTCGAGGGATGGGCTGCGCACCGATCGTGTGATCTGCCAGATCGTCATGATGGAGATCGGCCGCGACGGCCGAGGGTTTCTCATGGCCGATACGGGCATCTGCGTGCAACCCGGCCTCGACGACCGGATCGACATTCTGGGCAACATGGTTGAGCTGGCAGGGATGCTGGGTGCAAGCAAACCCAGGGTTGCGCTCATGGCCGCGACCGAGACCGTCAAGGCTTCGATGCCCGAGACTGTGGAATGGGCCGAGCTTACCCGGCGCGGGCGGCTGGGCGAGTTCGGCGACTGCGTGATCGAAGGACCGCTTTCCTTCGACCTGGCCTATGCCGCAGACGCCGGTGCCAGGAAGCACATCGAAAGCGAAGTCGGCGGCGCGGCCGACATCATGCTCTTTCCCAACCTGCTCTCGGCCAACTTGACGGTGAAGGCAATCATGTACACGGCCGAATGCCGATTCGGCGGTGTCTTGCGCGGAACGTCGGCGCCGGTCGTTTTCATGTCCCGGGCCGATTCGGCCGAGACGCGGCTCAACTCGCTTGCCTTGACCTTGCGCATCCTGGACGATACCCGGCGGCGGACATGAGTCGCGAGCAGGTGAGTGCCCGGCTGGAGTGCCTTTCGATGCGAGCATGCGGTTGGTTGGTGGGGGTTGCGCTCGGTGCAGGATCGATTGCGGCGGGTCAGGCGAACGCTCAGACAGCGGCTGGCACTCCGCTCCTGAAGGGCACCAGAGAGGGCGAGCCCGCGCCTGCGGATGCGCTCAAGCGTTATCTGCTTGGCCAGACGAAGGGTCACTTTGACGCGCAGCGCACGGCGATCGCGGCCATCAAGACACCGGCGGACGTGGAGCGGCGGCAGAAGGAGCTGCGGGCGTTTTTCCTCAAATCGCTGGGCAATTTGCCCGAGCGAACGCCGCTGAACCCGCAGGTGGTGGGGAAGCTCGAGCGTGATGGATATCGGGTGGAGAAAGTCATTTTTGAGAGTCGGCCGCGGCATCACGTGACGAGCAACTTGTACGTCCCGCAAGGGCAGGGGCCCTTTCCCGGCGTGCTGGTTCCCTGTGGGCACATTGACAACGGCAAGGCGGGCGAGACCTATCAGCGAATCTGCATTCTGCTGGCGAAGAACGGCATGGTCGTCCTCTGCTTTGACCCGATCGGGCAGGGCGAGCGATTGCAGATGCTGGACTCGAGCGGCAAGCCCGTGATCCGGAACACGACCGAGCACACGATGGCGGGCATCGGGGCGTTGTTAGTCGGACGGCAGCTCGCCAGCTACCGGATCTGGGATGGGTTTCGCGCACTTGATTACCTGGCGAGTCGGCCCGAGGTCGATCCCAAACGCCTGGGCTGCACGGGAAATTCCGGTGGCGGGACGATGACCGCTTACTTGATGGCGCTCGATGACCGGATCAGCGTGGCGGTGCCCTCGTGCTACATCACGTCGCTCGAGCGGCTTTTTGCCACGATCGGGCCGCAGGACGCCGAGCAGAACATCAACGGCCAGGTGGCCGCCGGGATGGAACACGCCGACTACGTCACCATGCGGGCACCCAAGCCGACCTTGCTGTCCGTCGGCACTCGCGATTTTTTCGACATTCGCGGGAGCTGGGATACGTACCGCGAGGTGAAGCTGATTTTTGGGCGGATGGGATTCGGGGAGCGCGTTGATCTGTTCGAGTCGGATGAAGAGCACGGGTTCACCAAACCACGGCGGATGGCGGCGGCCCGATGGATGAGCCGGTGGCTGCTCAAGCGGGATGAGGCACTCAACGAGCCGGAGTTTCCGATTGCGACCGACCAGGAGCTGCAATGCACCCGCAGCGGGCAGGTGCTTACGGATTTCCACGGCGTGTCGGTTTTTGATCTCAATCGAGAGCGGGAGCAGGAATTGGGGAAGGCGCGGGAGGCGGCTGGTGGCAAGCGGTCGCTTGCGGAATTCCGTGCAGAGGTGAAGAAGCGGTTGGGGCTTCGGGAGTGGGAGGCGCGGCGGTTGCCGGTGGGGACCGAGCGGGGAGAATCGGCCAATGTGGTTCGATTTGGTGTCGAACCGGACTTAACGATTTCCGGGGTTCAGATCCAGGACGACGGATTGAACCCCGATCGCCCGACGCTCGTGATCGTTGGCGCAGACCGCAGGCTGGATTTTGCGAGCGGTTTCATCGGGAATATGCAACGCGGGCCATACCACCGGGTACTGTCGCTCGACTTGCGTGGCCTGGGTACCGCGAACCGTGCGCCTGCACCACCGGGCCGGGAATCACCCTTTGGCGCCGATTGGCGAGAGGCATTCGTGGCACTGTCGATCGATCGTCCGTTGCTGGGACAGCGTGCGGCTGAACTTCTCGATGTCCTGGAGACTCTCGTAGAGAGCCGGAAGCTCGTTCCGGGGTTCCATCTGGTGGGAGTTGGTGCGGCAGGGCCGGTTGTGCTGCACGCGGCACTGCTCGACGGAGGGGGGTTAATCAAGAAAGTGACGCTTCAGAATTCGCTGGTGTCGTGGTCGAATATCGTTGCGCGCGGCCTGAGCCGAAATCAGCTCAGCAGCGTGTTGCCCGGGGTGCTTGCGTCCTATGATTTGCCGGACCTGGCGGCGGCGATTGCTCCGCTGCCGCTTGCGATTGTGGATTCGGTCGATGCCCAAGGGAACGCCGTTTCCGTTTCCCAGGTTCGAGAAATCTACGCCGGGTGCATCAAGAGGTACGGCGCCGGCGGATCGGTTGAAATCCGTTAGAAATGCTGATTCGGGAAGGCCATGTCCATCATCAGGAGCTTGACGTCATCCCGTGCCAGCAGGATCGGGGAATCCGGATGCGAACGTAGCATGCGGAGGTCTCGGAAGCCGCGAGCGACGGCGAGCCTGAGATCGGCCGCGGCCTGATCCAGATCGAGCATGCGGACGGAGAGCGCCGCCGGTGGGACAGGGGTTTTTCCATAGCCGATCAAGGCGGCCAAGCTCGTGTGCTTGAGCGCCAGCGTGGCCAGCTCTTCGGGCGACTGATCTTGCCACAAGGCCACACGCGCGGCATCGACCTTTTCCGCCTCGGGCTCGTTTCTCAGAACGCGGAGGATACGGGCGAGCTCCCAGAGCGCGTCGCTGAGCCACGCGCGACGCGCCGCTTCCTCGGTTGATTGGGACTTCGCGACGCCCGAGAGGATTTTCACCGCGCGCTCGAGCAAGAGACGTGCTTTTTCGGGCTCGCGCAGGTCGGCCAGGGCGCACGCCTCTCGGATCAGTGCGGCGCCCAGACGGACCTGGACCAGATCATTGCCAGGCGCGGGCCGAAGTGTCATCAAGAAGGCTACGCGCATCAAAGAACAACACGCTGCGCGGCGGCCGAGTCGCCGGCGTGGCGCTGGATGTTTCCCAGCTTGCCGAGAGCCTCGGCCACGCTCAGAGCGTACGTCTGGCTCCGCGGCCGGCCGGCGAGCAGCTCCTTCAGTATCGTGATCTCACGGCGATAATGCGGCAGCGCGTCGCCGACCTTTCCCAGGTCGACGAATTGCTCGCCCAGATTGTCGAGCTGCGAGCAGAGCTCGGTCTTGTACAAGTCCACGTCGGGGGAGGCGGCCACCGCTTTCGACTGTTCCGCAATGGCGCGGTCGAATGCCAGAATCGCGGGTTCGTTCTGCCGCGCCTCGTCGAGAAAATAACCCTGGATGTTCCAGCTCCGCCCCAGATCGTGCTGGTACCGGGGCTGATCCGGTTGTGCCTGCACGAGCTTCTCGAGAATCGCGATCGATCTCTTGATCGAGGCGATGCGCCTGGTCGTCGTGGTGCGCTTCGTGCTCGAGGACGGCGATCTCCGCGAGGTTTTTACCCAAGTGCTCCTGGAACTGGGTCACGGAAGGGTGAGCGTCTGCGAGCATCGATCGATATTCGAGTGACTGCTCGAACGATCGGAGAGCCTCATCAAGCCGGCCGGTGTCCCGGTGGATGGTCGCGACGTTGTAATGGCTGATCGCCAGCAGGTCGAGGAGAATGACCGGCTTCGCGCCCGACGTGACGCCATCGACCAGGGACTGGCAAATATGCTGAGTCTCATGAAACGACTGAAGCGCGGCGGGATTGTCGCGGCGGTTGTATTGAAGAATTCCCGTGGCAAGAATGATCTCGGCAAGCACCCTCTGGTCCGCGGGTCGCCTTGGGAACTGAGCGATCAAGCGTTCTTGGATTAATTTCGCTCTTTCGAGCGTGGCCAGAGCTAGATCGGCGGAGGATTTGAGGTCGCCCTGGATGATCCCCGTGCGCAACAAGCACGACGCGAGGCTTGCCTGGTAGGACGCGACGTCGGGGTGCGCCTCGCTGAGTGCCTCGAAAATGCTCCGCGCCTCGCCGAGGGAGGTCAGCGCCGCCTGGAAGTCGTCGCCGATGGACTGGAGCTTGCCGATCTCCAGGTGGCATTCGGCCAGGCGGCCGCGGAGCTCGTGGTTTGCCGGCTCGGCGGCGGCGAGCGGCTCCCACAGGGACTGGGCGGAGCGAAAGGCCTCGATTGCGTCGCCGCGCGAACCGATGACCATGGTGATCTCGCCCACGCGGAAGTAGGCGTTGGCGAGCTGGCGGCGGAGCCGGGGATCATTGCGGCGCTGGCTCATGAAGCTCTTGTAGTACTTGAGCGCGGACGTGAGCAGCTCCTGGCGGAGGCTGCGGATATCGAGCGAATCTTGTTGTTTGAGCAGCGTGTTTTCACTGACGCTGGTCAGGTAGTCGTCCACGGCGCGCTCGGCCAGGAGGAAGTTGGTCTCGGCATCCTTGCGGGCCGTTTCTTCACGGCGTCTACCCCCCTCGATGAGCGCGGTAGCCACGGTGGCGGCCACGGAGATGCCGATCAGGCCGGCGGCCGCCGCGAAGGTCCACGTGCGGTGCTGGCGGAGCCAGCGCCCGAGTCGCTCGATTCGCCGCTCGGGGTAAGCCGTGACCGGCTCGTCGGCCAGCCAGCGCTCGATGTCTCCGGCCAGGCCGCGGGGCGATGCAAAGCGGTCCTCGACTTTCAGGGCCATGGCTTTCAAGCAGATGGCTTCGAGGGCCTTGTCGATCGAAGGGTCGAGCTTGCGCGGCGGCGGGAACTCGCCCTTTTTCACGGCGGTGAGCACGGCGATGATGTTGTTTCCCTGGAACGGCGGCTTGCCGGTCAGAATGGAATAGAGCGTGGCACCCAGGCTGTAGACGTCGCTGCCCGGGCCCAGGCGATCCAGGTCACCCTCGGCCTGCTCGGGGCTCATGTAGGCCGGAGTACCCATCGCCGAGCCCGGCAACGTGGCGGTCGAGCCGCCCGAGCTAGAAACCGCGAGCGGCCGTTCGTGCGAGCTCAAGAGAGGCTCAAGTCGCCCCAGCGGCTTGGCCAGCCCCCAGTCGACCACCAGGGTCTCGCCGAAGTCGCCGACGATGATGTTGCTGGGCTTGATGTCGCGGTGCAGGACGCCGCGGTTGTGAGCGTAGTCAATGGCGTTGCAGACGCCGGTGAATCGGCCCAGCAGCTTTCGCAGCTCGAGCGATTGACTGCCGGGATCTCCAATCGACGCCGCGTCGCCGTGGAAACGGTCGATCGCGTCCTTGAGGGAGTCTCCACGGATGAACCGCATGGCGTAGTAGGGGCGGCCGCCCGAGTCCGTTCCCAGGCCGTAGACCGGTACGATTCCGGGGTGCTCCAAGCCGCCGGTGACCTCGGCCTCGAGCAGAAAGCGGGCACGACTGACCGGATTGTCGACGTGGTTGTCAACGATCTGCTTGACGGCCACCTCGCGGTGGAGCTGGGTGTCGAGAGCGACGGAGACGATGCCGAGCCCGCCCTTTGCGTGGGTGCGGAGGATGCGAAATCGCTCGCAATCGGACGTGGGCGACCCGACGGTGAAGCCTGCGGCCGGGCCGACGGAACCGTCACTGGGCAGGGTGGGGGCCAGGTCGACACTCTCGACGGAGCCCTCGGTCTCAGCCAGGGCGATTCTGGCGAGGCTTTCGCGGGTAGAGCGACTGGCCGGGATGGCCGCGAGGCTGCGCTCGGCGTCGCCGGCGTGCTTCTTCAGGTGCAGGTCAACCATCGCCTCGACCGCGGCTCGCTGTTCGGGGTCCAACACGCCGCGCACCGCGAGGTGCTCTGCGAGCGGGCGGTCGCCGTCGCGGGACCAGGACTCGAAGGCCGCGACGAGCTGACCCTGGTCGATCAGGCCGATCTGGAGCGTCAGCATGCCGAAGAGCAGGTCTCGGGATGGATCGACAGAACGGGGCACGAATGTCACCTTTCGATCGGGGCATTTCCGGCGCCATACCTTATATCGCAAGGGACCGGCGGCGCACGTCAGCAATTGTAACGACGTGGCGGCGGGATTGCCTTGAGGCGGTTGGCAACGACCGCTTGAGAGACCGTGTTGAAGTCGCGACAATGGCACGATTGCGAGGGACGGAGGCTTCCGGATTGAACGGTCCGCAATGGCGAACCCTACAAAAACGGCTGATCGTGGCGCATTCTTGGGGGGGAGTGAACATGGCGCAGGAATGGGGGCCCGACGGTTCGGACTTATCGCTCGGCGACTTCGTCGCGCGACGCTGCTGGCCGGGTCGTTTCTGGTTGTGCTGGGCGCCGGCAGCGGACAGGTCGCGACCGGTTTACGGCAGACCGCGCGGGCGCAGCAGGCCGGCGCGATCGATTTCCGGCAGCCTGAGCGGAAATATGAGAGTGTGAAGCTTGTGGATGCCAAGTACGGCGATGTCACGGTTTCGGTTGAGAAGCAATTGAAAGCCGACGCGCCAGCCATTTCCAAACGCGCACTGGCCCGGCTCAAGGCGATGCGGGCCAAGGCGCGTCGCGGCCATGCCGAAACCGGCGCGGGAGCGGCTGGCCAAGGTACCGTTTTTTGTCATGTACGGGCCGAAGGCGAAAAATAGCGGCAAGAACAACGGGCTCGAGTATTTTCAGAAGACTGCGCCCGAGAATCACCCCGAGCTCGACCCAAGGTGGGCCGATGCGATCGTGATCTACTGCGCCCAGAACTACGCCGACCTCACGGACCTCTGGGCGCTCAAGGCGCTCTTCCACGAATTTGCTCATGCCTACCAGCTCGAGCAGTGGCCGGAGAAACAGCCGGACATTCTCGCCGCCTGGGAGCATGCCAGGGACAACAAGCTTTATCTCAATGTGCGGGACGTGGAAACCGGCAAGAGACTGCCTTCGGCGTATGCGCTGGGAAACCAGCTTGAATTCTTCGCCGAGCTCTCGTGCATGTATTTTGTGAAATGCAACTACGAGCCGTCGAATCAAAGGCAGCTCAAGGCTTACGATCCGGTGGGATTTGCGATGATTCAGAAGATGTGGAAGGTTGAGTGAGGGGCGGCGTTTTTGGCTGGTCGCTCAAGAATGAGGCGGGATTCAAGATCACGTCCTCGCCGCTGGCGAGTCCCTGGGTGATTTCGACGAGTTTTTCGTTGGTCAGGCCCACGCTGACCTCACGGAGCTCGATCGCACCGCGGGGCTTGCGCACGGCGACGTGGGGTTTTCCTTCAAAGCGAAGGATCGCGCCAGGAGGTACGGCGAGCGAGTCTGCCCGATTGGCGATCACGAACTCGACCAGGGCGGACATGCCGGGCGCAGGCCGGGAATAGGCTCATTGATTTTCACCTTGGTGGTGTAGAGGTTTGAGCCGGGATGCGGAGGTTGTGAGCTGGGCAAGGAAGAGATATCGGTGACCACGCCGTCGAAAGACCGCTCGAGGAAGGCGTGGACGCGAATCTTGGCCTTCATGCCGCGCCGAATGCCCGCGATTTGCGACTCGGCAACCGTGGTGACGACCTGCATCAGGGCTAGATCGGGCAGCGAAAGGAGCTTCTGCCTTTCGCGGACCGTCGCGCCTTCCTCAATGCGAATCTGCGGCCGGATCGAGCCGACGCGCGGGGGGTTTGCATAGACCAGAAGTCCGTCTGACGGCGCCACGATCGTGCACGCGGCGATTTGCCGTTCGAGGCTATGCGCCTTACTCTGTTCGAGGTGCCAGCGCGCGTTTTTGGCCTGCTCTTCGGGGCGCGCTCGCTGGGCCTCTAGCGCCAGCGCTTTCACGGTCCTGTCTCGAGTGAATTTTTCGAGGATCTCCTGCCTGGACTTCGCGCGATCGAGCGCGGCTTTTTCGCGAACGATGGTTTGTTCGCTCGAATCCAGCCGGTCTTCGATTTCGAGCTCGGCCACGATATCCGCAGCCGAGACGACTCCGTTCTTGCCAGCCAGCAAGTCGGCGAGCCGCTGGCGGGCTTTGCGGGCTCGATCGCGCCGGCGGCTCGGATTGTTGTATGGCCGATTGGGCGACGGCCACCTCGGCCTTGGCGGAACTTAACTCGTGCTTGAAACGACCATCGACGAATTCGGCAACGGCACTCTCGGCGAGCTCGCGCGCGGCCCTGGCATTCTGATAATCGACCTCGGCGTTCGTGATCGCGATCTGGGCGTTGGTGAGTTGATCCTTGAGCGCAGCCGAGTCGAGCTCGCAGACGATCTCACCCTTCTTGACCCGAGTTCCTTCGGGCTTGAGCATGATGATGGTCGTTGCTCCCTTGACGTTACTGAACATGTCTTGATTTTTCGCCGATTCGAGCTGACCCGGCTCGAGGAAGGTGCGCTCGAACGCGGCCGGCTTGACGTGGAATGTGACGGGCTCATCGGCTCGCGTGGTTTCGACATCGGTTTTGGCGGGAAAGGCCGCCGCGGGTGCCCGGCTGTGGACCAGCAAGCCCGCGCCCAAGACGGTTGCGCCGAAGACGAGCAGAACCGCAGCGGCTTTTGACCCGCTTGTCAATGACATGCCTTTGAGAACCTCCTGCGCGAGCACGAGGGTCGATGCCCGCATGGCGGACTGACACGTGAGAAATTGAACGACGGAGCGGGTGGTGGCTTCGACCAAGGCCGGCGGGACCACCGGACTCGTGCCGGTGAAAAGCGGTCCGCCGCCCAGCAGGGCGACACTCGGCGCGACGCCGTGGCGACGGAGGCGATCGCGGAGTTTTTCGCGCCCCGAGCCTGGCGGCTCTTGACTGTGCCGACGGGCCAGCCGAGATGCCTTGCCGCCTGCTGGTGACTACAGCCTTCGAGATCACAGAGAACGACGGGCGCCCGATAGCGCTCGGGGAGTTTTTCGATTTCTGCGTGAACCAAACCATCGAGATCCTTGGTTTTCACGGTCTGCGCCTCCGGCCGGGTGGTGGCCACGCGCTCTTCGTGGCGCCGCCTGAGGGCGGCGGCCAGGCGGGCGCGCGACGCCGTGCGAAAGGCAACCTGATGGAGCCACGGGCCGAGCGAGTCGCGCACCCACAAGCCGCGCGCCTTCCGGACCAGGACCAGGAACGTGGCCTGGAAAGCGTCGTCGGATTCGAACTCGCCGGCCAGTACACTTCGGCAGACGCGGAGAACCATCGGTCCGTGGCGCTCGACCAGGACAGCGAATGCGAGCTCGGCGGCCTCGCCGCGGTCGGTCGCAAAGCGTTCCAGAAGCTGGCCGTCGGTCAGGTCGCGGACGACTCCGACGTTGAAGAGGGTTTTGAGCTCATGAACCAGGGCCGCGCTTTGGTCGCATTCCATTGGCGGGGTTTCTCCGTCGCGAGGGCGGTCCGCAATGGCGGACCCTACGAGTGCGTGTGCCCGCGGGGGAGTTGGTCGGCCCCGCTACAGGTAATGTACCGCGGGGCGCTCGAAGTTCCGAGATTCTGGAGAATCAAGGCTTACGATCAGGTGGGACACGCGATGATTCGGAAGATGTGGAAGGTCGAGAGAGCGGCACTTTTGGCTTGTCGCCCAGGAATGCGGCGGGATTCAAGATCACGTCGTCGCCGCTTTCCAATCCTTTGGTGATCTCGAGGAGCTTGTCGCTCGAACTGCCGATGGTCACGGCGCGGACCTCGAGATCGCCGCCGGACTTCCTCACGACGATGTGCGGCTTCTGCTCCAGGAGAAGGATGGCCTGGACCGGCACGGCGAGCGGCGTTTTCGCGATTCGCGAGCAGGATCTCGACGTCGGCGTTCATGCCGGGCGCATGCCGCGAACTCCGTTTTTGATCATCACCTTGGTCGTGTAGACCTTCGCGCCGGTGCTCGAACTCCGTGAGTCTGGGTTCGGGGAGACCTCGACAACCTCGCCGTCAAACAAGGATTCGGGAAGGGCGTGGACGCGGACCTTTGCCTTCATCCCGCGCCGCACCATGTGGACTGTTGCCTCCCTCACCTTGGCATTAACTAGCATCGGACCGTCCGTCTCGAAGATGCTGAGGATTTTCTGGCGCTCGCGGACCTGCGCGCTTCTTCGATCTGGTCCAGCGCCGGCCGATTTGCGGTGGCTCGGGGCGGATTTGCGTAGACGACGATGCCGTCGGTGGGGGCCTTGAGCTCGCACGAGGCGATCTGCCTTTCGAGGCTCGTGGCCGTGCCTTGCTCAAGCTGCCACATGTCGCGTCTGGCGACCTCTTCGGGCGCGCTCGCTCGACCTCCAATGCCAGCGCTTTGAGCGTCTTTTCTCGCGTAAACTTTTCGAAGGATTCCCGTTTGAGCTTCGCCCGCTCGAGTGCGGTCTTTTCGCGCGAAATGGACTGTTCGGTCGCGTCGATGCGGTCTTCGATATCGAGCTCAGCCAGGATGTCCGACGCCGCAACGATGCCGTTCTTCGCGGCCAGTTGCTCGGCGAGGCGCTGGCGGGCACGCTTGGTACGATCGCGCCTGCGCTCGGACTGCCCAACGGCTGATTCTGCCAGGGCGATCTCTGCGTTGGCCGCACCCAGCTCCTGCTTGGACGTCGCCTCTCGGAATTCGGTGACGGCAAATTCGGCAAGCTCTCGGGCAACCTTTGCGTTCTGGTAGGCGACCTCGGCCTTCTTGACCGCGATCAAGGCGTTCGTCAATTGATCGCGCAGTGGCGCCGAGTCGAGGAGACAGACCGTTTCTCCTTTCTTGACGCGCGTGCCCTCGGGCATGAGCTGGATGATGGTGGTGCTGCCTTTGACGTTGGTGAACACGTCCATATTGCGGGCCGATTCGAGGGAACCCCGTTCGGTCAAGGTGAATGCAAGAGCGCCGGGCTTGACCTGAAACGTGATCCGCTCATCGGGGTTGGTGGTTTCGCGATTGGCTTCGGGCGGCCGTGGCGCCACAGGCGGGCGAGAGCGCGCGAGGAAGCCGGCGCCGGAAACGGTCGCGCTGACGAAGAAGACGATGCAAGCGGCGGTGGACCATCGTGTCAAAGACATGGCTTTGAGGACCTCCTGAGCAAGTGCAAGAGTCGACGCTTTGACGGCGGGCTGGCAGGTCACAAATTGAACGACGCACCGCGTCGTGGATTCCACCAGCGCGGGCGAAACCACGGGATTGGCAGCGGTGAAACAGCGACCAGCACCGAGCAGGGCGAGGTTAGGAGCGACGCCTTGGCGGCGAAGCCGATCGCGGAGTTTTTCGCGGCCGCGTGCCTGGCGGCTCTTGACCGTGCCCACGGGCCAGCCCAGATGCCTGGCGGCCTGCTGATGGGTGCATCCTTCGAGATCGCAGAGGACGACGGGTGCGCGATAACGCTCCGGGAGCCTTTCGATTTCTGCGTGGACTAAACCGTCGAGATCGTCGGTTTTCACGGTGTGCGCCTCGAGCCGGGCTGTTGCCGCGCGTTGTTCGTGCTTTCGCCGGCAGGTGGCGGCGCGCCGGGCGCGCGACGCAGTGCGAAAGGCAACCTGATGGAGCCACGGGCCGAGGGAATCGCGCACCCACAGGCCTCGTGCCTTCATGACCAGGACCAGGAACGTGGCCTGAAACGCGTCGTCGGATTCGAGGTCGCTGTCCAGTACGCTTCGGCAGACGCGGAGGACCATCGGTCCGTGGCGCTCGACCAGAACGGCGAAGGCGAGCTCGGCGGCCTCGCCGCGGTCGGTGGCGAAGCGCTCGAGGAGCTGGCCGTCAGTCAGGTCGCGGACGACTCCGACGTTGAAGAGCGTTTTGAGGCCATGAACCAGGGCTGTGTTTTGGTCGCATTCCATTGGTGGGGTTTCTCCGCGAAGGTGTGGTCCGCAATGGCGGACCCTACGAGAGCCGGCGGCGGCGGGTGACCCGGTTGGCTCAGATACAGGTAATGTACCGTCGGGCGGAGGGAGTTCCGAGATTCTGGGGAATCAAGGCTTACGATCGGGTGGGATACGCGATGGTTCAGAAGATGTGGAAGGTTGAGCGACGGGCGCTTTGGGCTGCTCACTCAAGAATGCGGTGGGATTCAAGATCACGTCGTCGCCGCTGGCGATTCCCTGGGTGATCTCGATGAGCTTGTCGCTGGAAAGGCCCACACTCACGGCGCGTAAGTCGATATCGCCGCCGGGCTTTCGAACGGCGACATGCGGCTTCCCCTCGTAACGAAGGATTGCCTGGACGGGCACGGCGATCGCGTTTTCGCGATTGGCCAGAAGGAATTCGACTTCTGCCGTCATACCCGGGCGCAGGGCCTGGGACTTCGTTGTCGAGCAGGACGTGGGTCGTGTAGACCTTCGAGTACACCCGGGTGTCGGCGTGCGCGTCTGGCAAGGCAGCGACTTCATCGACGATGCCGTAGAACAACTGGGTCGGAAAGCCGTCGACGCGTACCCGGGCTTTCATCCTGCGCCGAATCTTGTCGACTTGTGATTCGCGCACCCTGGCGGTTGCGCGTTTCTGGCCGTTCGGGTCGATCACGCTGAATATCTTCTGGTGCTCGCGGACGAGAGCGCCTTCCTCGATTTGAGACAGGGTTAGCTGGTTTGGACGGCTGCGCGGAGGATTGGCGTAGACCACGGTGCCATCCACGGCGCGCCTTGAACGCGCACGCGGCGATTTGAGCCTCGAGCTTCCTCGCCTTGGTTTGCTCGACCTGCCAGCGGTTGCGCTTGGCCAGCTCGTCGGGCCGTTTTCCCTGCGCCTCGAGCGAAAGCGACTTGAGCGTCCGGTCTCGGGTAAAGTTCTCGAGGACGCTCTGTCTGGACCTGGCGAGCTCAAGCGCCGACTTCTCGCGCGCAATGGTCTGCTCGGTCGCGTCGAGCCGATCTTCGATGTCGAGCCCGGCGAGGATGTCCGAGGGCGCGACCGCACCCTTTTTCGCAGCCAGCAAGTCGCCAAGCTGCTGCCGGCGTGCCGGCCTCGTTCGAGCCGCCGCTCCCCTTTCTGGATATTTGATTCGGCGAGAGCTGCCTCGCCCCTGATGGCATTCAACTCGTTCTTGTAAGTCCCCTCGAGAAACTCGCGGACCGCGATCTCGGCGATTTCTCGAATAGCCGTGGCGTTTCGATAATCGACCTCGGCGCTCTTGATCGCGATCTGGGTGTTGGTCAGTTGATCGCGCAACGCCGCCGAGTCAAGCTCACAGATCGTGTCTCCCTTCTTGACGAACGTGGCGTCAGGAACGATCTGGATGATCGTCGATCCTCCTTCGACACGGCAGAAAGCGTCGTTCGCGCGGGCCATTTCGAGCCGGGCAGGCTCGATGATGGTCAGATCGAGACGGCCCGGGGTGACCCAGAGCATGCGCGGCTCGTCGGGTCGGGTTTTTTCCGCAGGGTTTCCGGCGTCGAGTCGCGCCGCGGCGCTTGCCTCTGCGCAAACATTCCGGCGCCGGAAACGGTCGCCGCTAGCACGAACAGAACGGAACCGGTCTTCAACCAACGGGCGAATGACATGGCTTTGATAACCCCCTGCGCGAGTGAGAGAGCGGACGCGCTCTTGGCGGTCTGCCACGTGACAAATTGAACGACCGAGCGGGTGGTTGATTCCACCAATGCGGGCGAGACAACTAGATTGGGGCTCCTGAACAGAGGGCCGCTGCCGAGTGAGGCAACGCCTGGTAAGACTCCATGACGGCGAAGGCGGTCGCGGAGTTTTTCCCTCCCGCCGCGCCTGGCGGCTCTTGACTGTGCCGACGGGCCAGCCCAGATGCCTCGCTGCTTGCTGGTGGCTGCACCCTTCGAGATTGCAAAGGACGACGGGCGCCCGATAGCGCTCGGGGAGCCTTTCGATTTCGGCGTGGAGCGCGCCCTCGAGATCATTGGGTTTCACGGTGTGAATCTCCAGCCGCGTTGCAGCCGCGCGCTCTTCGTGGCGGCGTCTGAGGGCCGCGGCCAGACGGCGCGGGAGGCCGTCCGGAAGGCGACTTGATGAAGCCACGGGCCGAGCGAGTCGCGCACCCACAGACCGCGCGCCTTCTGGACGAGGACCAGGAACGTAGCCTGGAACGCATCGTCCGATTCGAAATCGCCGGAGAGCACGCTTCGGCAGACGCGGAGGACCATTGGTCCATGGCGCTCGACCAGGACGGCGAAGGCGAGCTCGGCGGCTTCGCTCCGGTCGTTGGCAAAGCGCTCGAGGAGCTGGCCGTCGGTCAGGTCGCGGACGACTCCGACGTTGAAAAGCGTTTTGAGCTCGTGAACCAGGGCCGTGTTCTGGTCGCACTGCATTGGTGGGGCTTCTCCGCGGCAGGGGCGGTCGAGGCGGACCCTACGAGAGCGGGCTCGGCAGGCGCGTCAATTGGCCCGCATACAGGTAATGTACCGTGGGGCGGCGGGAGTTCCGAGATTCTTGAAAATCGGCGCCGGGGGGCGTCGCGCGTCAATATTTCGACCACGCTCGTGAGAGCGTGGTTCGGACGGGACGAAGGTCCTCCAGCCTCGGGCGTAAGCTCGATCCTGTGGGGCGGTCGCACTTACGTGCGAGGTTGGAGGTTCCCCGTCTGAACCACGGGAGACCGTGGTCACGGCGCGGTTGGCCGAGACGAGGATTCTTGTCACTCCTCGCGGTAGGGCTTCTTCTCGTGGTAGAGCTTGAGCCGCTGGTCGCCATTTTGTTTGTCTTCGGCGTCGGAATACAGCGCATTCGCCTTGATTTGCCACCTCACCGCCGCGTCGAAGTCGCCCGCTTCGGCTTGGGCCGCGGCGAATGTGCCGATGGAACAAGCTTCTTTCCATTCGGTCACTTCACATGCCTTGGTGGCTGACTCAATCGCCTATTTTCCATCGCGATATCTGGCATCCACGCAGGTCGCCCAGAGCCATGCCTGGCCGCAGTAGGCAGTCGAGTTATCCGGATCGAGCCGGATGGCTGCCTCGTAATCGGTGAGTGCGTTGTCGTATTGCTTCTGATGGCACCAAGCATCCGCACGATACGCGTAGGCCAAGGCGTATTTGGGGTCGACGATGATGGCTTCGCTGAAACCGGCGATTGCTTTGTCGTAGTCCTTCTTGTTGTACCAAACGTCGGCGCGCTTGAGGTAACTCACGGCATTCTTGGGATCGAGCCGGGCGGCCTCGGTGTAATCGACGATCGCCTTGTCGTATTCCTTTTTGCAATGCCGGGTAACACCGCGGTTCCTGAACGCGGCGGCGTACTGCGGATCGAGCCGGATGGCCTCGGTGCAATCGGCGATCGCCCGGTCATAATCCTTCTTGTAACACCAGGCGCCACCGCGGTTGTTGAACGCGGCGGTGTTCCTCGGGTCGAGCCGGATCGCCTCGCTCAGGTCGGCAACTGCGCGATCGAGGTCCCCTTTGTACAAAAATGCGCCGCCGCGGTTGTTGAAGTACATGGCGTGGTTCGGATCGAGCCGGATGGCTTCGTCGAAATCGGCTATCGCGCGGTCGTAGTCGTTCTTTAAAAGTAATTCGCGACCGCGACCACTGTAGGCTTTGGCAAGCTTCGAATCGAGTTGAATTGCGACAGTGAAATCGGCGATCGCGCGTTCGTGATCCTGCATGCAAGAGAATGCAATGCCGCGGTTGGCGTAGGCCACGGCGTAGGTGGGCTCGAGCCGGATTGCCTCATTGTAATCCGCGATCGCCCTGGTGTGGTCCTTCTTTCCCGACCAGGCGATGCCACGGTCATGGTAGGCACCGGCGTCGCTCGGGGCGAGCCGGATGGCCTCGTCGAAATCGGCAATCGCCTTGTCGTATTCCTTCGCGTCGGTCCAGAACAGGCCGCGATTGCAATAGGCGTACGCTTTTGCCGGAGCGAGACGAATCGTTTCATTGTAGTCGCCCAGGGCGCTGCCGGTCTCGTGCGTCACGTAGTGCCGGATGAAGGCTCGCCTTGAATACGCAAAGCTGTCGCCAGGATTGGTCCGGATGCATTCGGTGAAGAATGCGTCGGCTTCGTCGATCGACACGACTGCATCCGCAGGCACCCAGCCGCTTGGACCGGCTTTTTCGGGTTCCAGCCAGAGCCAATTGCCGTTGACGTGCTCGACTCGATAGGCGGTCAAGACTATCGGGTGAAAGACCTGGTTCTCGATCTTCAAATGGAAGCCGGAATGACTCTCCATGACTCGCTTGCCGAGCCACTCGCCTGAAGGCTGCGCCGTGCGTTGGCGGTGCACCGATGGTATTCAGAAGGCCGAGCGAGACTAATAGACTTACGGCCGGAAAGATGCGGAGCAGTCCGGCCCCAGTCCGTGCCACGGGTTTGGATGATTTGCACGCCTGCGCGATACGCAATGGCATGGCTTGCTGCTCCGTCCATGAGCTGTTGCGGCGTTCCCGCCGTTCGCGTCGTATGGATGGTGCCGCGACGATTGGATCGCTCGTGCGCCGCATTGGTCGCGAGAGAATCATCGCGCGCATGCCACTGGGATCGGCAGAAGCCGTGCTGCTTGTGAGTCAATCTAACCCTGATTGGCAGATTTCGCTCGACTTGGCGAGTCGGCGCAGACGATACTAAGAGCATATTCGCTCGGATTAATTCCGTCCGTGGTTACTCGTTCGCGAGTTTTAACTCACCGTGCATCAGGACGAACGACGTCGATGTCGTCATCGAACGCAAGCGGACGATCTCGGTCATTGACAGGTGCATCGCTGCCGCCGGAATTTGATCGTGGAGCGGTCGTTGCAATTGAAGGTGGCGGAGTTTATGGGCTGAGCATGCTTGGTCAGCTCTCGGCAGTCCTCGAGGCCGGCATCGTTCCCATCGGCCTTTCGGGCACATCGGCCGGCGCGGTCATCGCGGCGCTGGTTTGGTCGGGATACAGTCCCAAAGAAATCCGCGACATCTTTGTCGAATTGGCTCTCAGGGTGGGCCAGGACTCGAGTGAAACGTCATCGCACGAAACGCTCGTCGACCTGGTGGGGCCGTGTGCGAGTTCGCCATCGCGATACGATTATCATCGATTCCGCTCGCTCGCTGAATCGATAGTTGATCATGCCGGCCGGTTCGTCCGTCTCGCCGACGCGACCGTGCAACCCCCGGGCGGGCTTCCCGAGTCGCGCATCAGCTCGGTCGGTTGGTCCAAGTTGAGCGGCGGTTTGGCGATCGCTTTTCTTTCGGCGTTGCTCGGCTTCGCTGCTTGGAATTGGGCGGGGTACTGGTGCGCGCACTGTCATCTTGATCCTCGTCCTCACGTCGGTGATGATCGCCGCGTTCGCGTGCCGTCGGTTTATCCAAGTGGCGTTCAGCCTCTGGAAGATAGCACGGGAGGTGATTGTCTATGCGTGGCCTCACCGAGGCTTTTTCGCCGGCGAACGGCTCGAGACATTTATCTGCGAGAAGTTGCGGAGCTCCCGGAAGCTCGCGCCGTTTCGGGCGGAGTTGGAGGGACAGGCGCTCACTTTTGGCCGTGTCGCCCAATTGCGCGCCGCCCATCCGGACGACCCGCGGCTCGAGTTCGTGCCCTTGATTCTGACGGTCACTGACTTGGCCAAGCGCGAATTGGTGCTGATCTCGTCCTATGATTCGAGATTCGCGGACTTGCCTGTCGCGAAGGCGGTGCGGGCCTCAGCCGGCTTTCCGGTCTTTTTCCGGCCCATCGATGTCGATTCGGGGTCATTGGCGGGGTGTTACGTCGATGGTGGCGTGATCGCGAACTATCCCGCGTGGATTTTCTCGCGCCAGCTCCGGAGAAGCCTTTCCGAAACGGCAACGTATCGTGACCTTGCCACGCGTCCGTGGCTGAACATCGGGCTCCGACTTGTGAATGACACTGCCGCGGTCAGCGCCACCACACCGGGTAGTTTCATTCGCGCAATGTTCGATATGGCCCGAGGTCAGATCAGAAACCAGCTCGAGAAGGCGCTCTCTGACGCCCTGCCGCGAACGCTCACGATCGATCAGCCCCGTACGAGGTCAGGGCGCCTGACAAAGTTCTGGATATCCATCAACTGAATCATGACAAAATTCACGCGATGTTTGCGCTCGGCCGTGAATTTGCGGTCGCCGAACTTGAACGGGTCCGGTTTGTGCTTCCCGACGAGGACGATGACATACGTGGACCACTCGAGCGCCTGATGCAACAAGTGAATTTGGTTCTGGGTCGCCACGATAATGACGCCTACGCTCTCAGAGCAAACGTTTTCATACCGCGAGGGGACGGCCTGGCTCTCACTTACGCATTCAACATGGACGGTCACCCGGACCGTGGGATGGTCCTGAAGGGCAATCAGGGACTGACGGGAACATGCTACGCATGTCGGCGACCGTATCTTTGCATTCTAGAAATACTTCGAGAGTGGGCCATATCGGCGGCGCACACCGATCCCCAGGCGACGCAGTTGGGAATGACACCGCATGAGCATCTCATGCTACCCGCGGACCGCACAGTGTTGATTAATGTCCCCATATTTGATCCGCAAGATTCCTGGTTCCTCGACGAATTGCCTGAGCGAACACGGCCGGAGGCCGACGCCGTGTGGACAGAATTGCCGGTCGACCGGGACGGCGCCGTCTTGGGCGTTCTAAACGTTGACGGTTCTGTTCCTTACGACGACTTGCTGCTTTCCGACGATCCGGAGACCGCGTTGACCGACGTGCGAATGAAGTCTATACTTGCGTTACTGTGGGCCTGTTCGATCGACATCGGCCGGCCTCTGTCGCGCGCGTTTGCGAGAAGGGTGTAACCATGGGTTCCGCAACGGACCGAAATCAGCAGCCGACTTTGCCGGGTTACGTGACGGTGACGGTTCGAGGCCGCGAGGTTAGGGTGGCGCCGGATGCACGTCAGCCCGGTGCCGACGCCCGAAAACCGGAAGGTACGCGCGTGCTCCGGTCCATCTTCGACGCCGCTCGCGAAATGAGGGAGCGGGACGCGGAGCTCAAGTGACCGGGTTGCCTCAGATGCCGGCTCATCCGAGCGATTGATTGGCAGTCAAGGTTTGATCCCGTCGACGAGCTTCTTGAACGCGGGCTCGGAAAGACACTGGCTGAAGTCGAGCTCGGTGCGGATTGGGGCGGGATCGCGATAGCCGTTGTGGATGGCGGCGGCGAGGGCGTCCTGCGCGAGTGACTGCGGCGCGACGGCGATCTTCGGGGCTCGTGGCGGTTGTCGCGCAGACGGCGAAGCAGTGCGCGAGCGAGAGAACGACGGGTATTCGATCGGCGCTGGTCTTGAGGAGCACTTCAGCCTTCTTGAGCGCCTCGTCGCCACGACCGGAATGCGCCAGCGCGAGGGCACACGCCGCTTGCGCCGGCACGTTGTGGGGCTCGAGCTGCGCGAGATCGGCGCGGATCTCCAGGGCGATACGCCAGAGTCGCTCGGCCTCAGGCTGCTTTCCGTGCTTCCTGGCAACGGCTGCCAGCAACTCGCTCGAGCTGGCGGTCACCAGGCGCTGGGCTGTGTCCTCGGGGTCGCGGGCGAACACGTCGCGGGAAAAAGCGAGGGACTGGTTCAGGGCGTTCTCGGCTTTGTCGTCCTGGCTACTTCGCGCGAGCGCTGCGCCTTGTTCGCCGTAGACGGTGGCCAAGTCGCCGTGGAACGGTAAGTGCTGTGGGTGCTGCGAGGAGAGCGACGTGCAGATCTGAAGGGCCTGATCGAAATGGCCGCGAGCGCTTTGCCAGTCGCCGAGCTGACTGCAGGCGACGCCCAACCAGAGCAGGGCTTCCGACGCAAAGCTGATCGCCGAAGCGTTGCGCGGCTCGAGCTTGATCCAGGCCCGGCGCAGGTCGAGCGCCTTCTGGAATCGTTCACGCGCAAGGGCCGCGTGGCCCAAGGCTAGCTCGGCGGTGCCCTGTTTGATTGCGATTCCGGAGAGGATTCGATGGTTGTCGGCTTCCTTGTAGTTGCCGCTGCGCGGGTGCAGCGCGATTTCTTCCTGGATCTTCCAGGCGCGGCCGAACTCGTCGCGAGCGCGGGCGGCATCGCCGGCCTGATCAAGAGCCATCTCGCCCAGGCGGACCAGCATGAGACCCAGATTGGCGCGGGCCACGTCATTCTCAGGGTGGTCGTGCGCGACCCGAGCGATGCTGTCATAGCCTTGCTGAAATTCCCGGCGGGCATCGTCGACTTGACCGAGCTTTCGAAGCAAGTCGCCCAGGCGTTGATGCAGGGTTGCAAAGGCGAACGGGCTGACGCCCTGGGCCTCGATGCGCTCGGCCAGGGGGACCATTTCTTTCTGGAGCATGGTCAAGAGGTCGCTGCGGAGGCGGAGCCATTCCGCTTCGGCGCGAGCGGGCTCGTGCTTGACCCTTAGCCGGAGCATCACCTGCTCGCCCAAGTGGATCATCTGAACGATGGCATCCTGGGCGATCTTCTTGGCGGCCTGTTCCTGGCTGCGGCGGCGCGTCTCGTTGGCACTGGCGCGCTGGGCGTTGGTCAGCGCCTCCTGGGCCTTGGACTTGGCCTCTTTGGCGTTGTGGTCGGCGAGTGCGGCGTTATTTCTGGCATCCGCGGCGTTGGCCAGCGCGGTGCGCTCGTTGGACCGGGCGAGCCGTACCAGAAAGGTTGACGTCGCCGCCCAGGCTACTACCAGCAGCGCGAGTGCCCCACTCAGGAAGGCTACCCGCGGATTGCGCCGGCACCAGCGCCAGAGCCCTTCGGCGCGGCTGACGGGCCGGGCCAGAATGGCCTCGCCCGAGAGGAAACGGCGGAGGTCTTCGCCCAGCGCGGCTGACGAGGCATAACGCTTGGCAGGATCTTTCTGCAAGCACTTCAGGCAGATCGTTTCCAGATCGCGGGGTATCTTGGGCTGGAACTGGGAAGGCGGAATCGGCTCCTGGGTGCGCACTTGCTGAAGCGTGTCGAGGACCGATGCGGCGCGGAACGGCGGGCGGCCGGTCATCATCTCGTAGAGGATGCCGCCCAGTGCATAGAGGTCTGTACAAGGACCGATATCCTTGATTCTTCCCTCGGCCTGCTCGGGCGCCATGTAGCTGGGCGTGCCCAGGATGGAGCCGGACTGGGTCTGGCCGGCGTCGTCTTCGAGCCGTTTCACCAGGCCGAAGTCGGTGACCTTGGGCCCACCGGATTCGGTCAAGAGCACGTTGGCCGGCTTCAAGTCGCGGTGAACGATGCCGCGCTCGTGGGCATATTCCATGGCGCCGGCGAGCGCTTTCACCAATTGTGCGGCGTCGCCGGGCGGGCAGGGCGTGCCGCTGATCTTCTTGGCGAGGCTGCCGCCGGCGATGTATTCCAGCGAGAAGTAGGGATGCCCATTGTCTTCGCCGACCTCGTAGATCTGGACGATGCTGGGATGCTGGAGGTCGGCGACGGCCATGGCCTCGCTGCGGAACCTCGCCAGGTCTTCCGGGGCGTGACGTCCCACCGCACTGATCATCTTGAGCGCGACGATTCGCTTGAGCCCGCGCTGGCGGGCCTTGTAAACGACGCCCATTCCTCCCTGGCCGAGCACCTTGAGGATCTTGTAGCCGGCGACCTGGTCGAGCCGAAGCGCGGGCCCGCCGGAGTCGGGCTCAGAACTGGCGCCGGTCGAGTCTCGGGGCGTGAGCTGGAAGGTTGCGGAGTCGGAGCTATCGACGGGTGACGGCGGCGCCGAGTCGGGGATCGTCGGGGGCAGGATTTCGCGCGGTGGGCGTCCGGGGTCTTCGGTCAAGGTCAACACGGTTTCGGCGGGCGCGGGGGGCGGGCCCGGTACTGGAGCGGGAGCGGCGGCGGGCGGGGTCGCGAGCGGGGCGCCGTCGACGAGCGCGGTGTTCATCTCCAACGAATCACGTGCCGGCTCCTCGCCCGAGGCTCCAGACGTATTCTGCCTGACCGTTTCCGGCGTCGGGCTGGGCGGGTCACTCATTGGAAAATGACTTTTGAGAACGCGATCGGGCACGTCGACGGACTTGGTTGGCCTCAACGATACCGCGCATGATGATTCCATGCACTACCGTCACAAGCTCGGGTCGGAGCCGGCTCCGCTCCAGGATGCTGTTTTTATTTCGTTTCGCGTCCTTGTCACGATTTCGATCGCGTGATGGGTGCTCAATCGTGAGAGTGGATAAATCGTCAGGCTAAAGCCTGACCTACGGGCGCTCACGAGATCGGGTTGGGAGAGTCGCCGGCCAGGAGGCGCTGGGGGACTTGCTTGAAGGAGTATGAGTTTGACGATCCATCCAGGTTGAAGACCCAGACGACGTCGAAGCGATCGCCCGGCCACGACTGGGGGACGGTGGTGCTGTCTCCCACGATGATGTTGGCGATGGATGGGATGTCTTCGTGCTGCCAGGAGATCAGCGCCACGCCGCCGCAGGATATGGCGTCGGCGGCAACCTTGTCTAAGCTGCTCTTCTTGTGCGTCGTTGGAGTCAGGCCGAGCTTGCTCGCCAGGGGAGTGATCGTCTCGACGGGCCGTTTGCTGCCGCCGCCGCTTTTGGACTCGGAGGCGAACAGGAACTGGGGCGTCGCGAGCTGCGCGTCTTGCAACGCGCCGCGTGACGGGGCGAAGAGACAGGCGAGCGCACCGGCGCGCTGCCAGCCCTCTATGATGAGTGACTCTGCGTCCTGGCTACCATCGGCGGTGACGCCAAAGGGCGCGCCGGTGGATGGAGGTTTTTCTGCGTGGCGGATGATCATGATCTTGGTTGTTGTGGGCGCTGCTGCCATGATGGGGCTTCCTTGGGATGGCTTGCGTCAGGCTAAAGCCTGACCTACTTGAGATCAGGGCTTCACGCCCAGGCGTTGTCTCAGGCGGATGAATTTGTCGTGGAGTACGGCGCCGCCGAGCTCGGGGCGGAGTATGGAAGTCGAGTCGATCAACTGGGCGGCTTCGCGGAGCTTGCCGGTGTGGAAGTAGGCCAGGGCCAGGGCGTAGCGGGCGTCGAACCAGGGGAGGGACCCGGCCGGGTTGTTCTTCATGCGCAGCCGCTCGACGTCGATGGCGAGCGAGTAGATTTCGAGGCGGTTGTAGGTGTCGCCCAGCTCGCGGAGCAGACGGTCACTCGAGGTGAAGGTATCGAGGTCTTTCCATGCCGAGACCGAGAGGCGAGCCTCGCGATCGGCGCCGGTGAAGAGCAGAGCCCGGGTCTCGCGAAACGCGAGCTCACTGCGTTTTTCGGGTGGCATCTCCTCATCGCTCTTGAGCACGGGCTCGACCAAGAGCCTGAGCACCAGGCCGAACCGGCGCCGGCGCAGGTCGGTATCGGCGGTGGAGGCGCACTGGTCGAGCAGGCGGATCGCATCAAAGTAGACGTCCAGCTCGGTGGGGATTCTCCAGGAATGATGGCTCTGCGCTTCGCGCTCGGCTTCGATGTAACGGCCCAGCTCGACCTGTGCGACCAGACAGAACAGCCGGGCGCGGTAGAGCTGGACGGGCGTACTGGGCAGGCGGCTGATCTGATCGCACAGGTCGCGCGCAGATTGCGGTGAGCCTGCGCTGGGAGAGAGGTCGAGCCGTGCGCGCTCGAGCAGCAGCTCGGCCTTATCCGTCTCGGTGCGCGCCTGCCGGAAGCTTTCGATGGCGAATTCCGCGCTCTTGCCAGGATCTCGGCCACGCGCTTGCGATCGGGGCTCAAGTCGTCGTTCGAGAGCAGATCGCGATCGAGGGCGAGGATGGCCTGGCGTGATTCGAGCCAGTGGGGCGAAAGGGGGTCGATGGCCGACCAGAGCTCTTCGGCGCGCTGCCGGGAGCCGCCTGCGACGGCCGCGTTGCCGAGCAGCCAGCGAGCTTCGTCGGTGGCGGGATCCTTGGGGAAGTCCTTGATCTGCTGCTCGAGCGCGGCGATGTACCTGGCGGTCGAGGCGCCGGGGAGCCCCAGCGCGGCCGACCGGCCGCGGGCCACAGCTCGCAGCATGCTGGCCTTGGCGCGACGGGCAGCCGGGCCGGGGGAATCGACAAGCTGAGAAAGCACCGCGTCGGCTTCGGCGAACTTGCCGGCCTGAAACAGAAAACCGCCGGCCTTCAGGCGAAAGGATGCCGCCGTGTCGGTTTGGCCGAGAGCGGCCGCGCGGTTGGCGGCGAGCGCCATCTGGGCCCCGGCCCCGCGCGAGTCTCCTTTGACGCTAAAAGCCAGGGCGAGCGCCTCCCAGACCTCAGGCGGTTGGGCCGGGTCGGGGCTCAACCCGCTGGCTGAGAGCTCGAGCAGGGCCGCGCGCAATTCGGGTGAGGGACTCTTCCTCAGCTCGCTTATGGCGCGAAACAAGTCGGTTTCGGCGGCCATTCGTGGGGCACCTGCGGGAAGCCCGGTTCCGGCGAGCTCGGCCAGGCGGGTGCGCACGATCCAGAGCTCCCTGGCCGGCGGATCGATGTGAGCGGTCTTGAGGAAGTCGATCGCCTCCTGGTATTTCTTGCGGTCCAGGAGGAGCGGGAGCTTGACCTCGGCGACTTCGCTCAATGGGGGGGCAGAGGCTGACTTGACGGCCGCGTCGAGCCGCGATCGCGGCCTCGCCCGGCTTGCCCACGCGGCGGAGCAAGTCGGCCTTGAGCAGGAGCCAGAAGCCGGCGAGTGCGGAGGTATCGCCGGGCGGCTGGGCGAGCAAGTCAATTGCTTCGGACTCGCGCGAGTGGCGGCCGGGGGAATTGGGAGGCTCGAGGCGGGCGCGGTCGGCGAGCGATTCGGCCAGTCGGAAGCGAAGGTTTTCGGCCAGAGCCGGCTTATCGGTGGCGGAGCCGACTGATCGAAAACGCGCAACCGCGTCATCGAGCGCGGCGGCGGCTTCCTTGCGCGGCAGGGGATTCCCGGGGGAAGCCTCGCCGGCAGCGATCCAGCTCTGAGCCTGTGCCCAGCGATAGACGCCGCCCTGAAAGCGCATTTCGCGGGCGCGGGGGGGCTCGACATTTTCTTCGAGAAATCCGTCGAAGAGCTCGATTGCCTGCGCCCAGCGCGCCGCCGCTTCTCGGCGTTGGTGGCGGCCTGGGCGGCGCGATCGAGGGTGGCGGCCATTTCGAGCAGAAGGTCTTCGCGGCGAGAGAGCTCGAGGAACTTGCCGGTGATCTGTTCGCGAACGGTGGCCAGATGGCGGTCGATCTCGGAGTCCAGGGCGGTGTCCTGGATGGCGGCGGCGAGGCGGCCGCAGCGGCTGCGCAGGCCGCGAGAACGATCAAGCAAGCCCAGGTCTTAGTTGACAAGAACGGGAACCTCTTCGGGGACGGGCTCCTTGGCTGGGGGGTGGAAGAAGAGCGCCAGGATCAAAGCAGCGAGAAGCCCCAGGCCCAAAGGAACCAGGAACAACTGATTGTAATTAAAACCGCCGTCGGCGTTCTTGAAATATGTCCCCAAGAGCGGCGAGAGGAAATTGCTCAACAGCGGGCCGAACCCCAGAATCAGCAGGTTGAAGAGGCTCTGGGCGCTGGTGCGAATGTCCTTCGGAAAGGTTTCGTCGACGAAGATATAAACCGTCGCGAAAAAGAATGCATAAGCGAAGCCGTGAGCGACGTTGCTGAGAATGACGAGCCACAGCAGGTTCTCGTTGGCGATGGAATAGATGCCGAAACGGACGACGTGACCGAGGATCCCGAAAATCATGGTGGTTCGCCAGCCGAGCCGCTTGAGAACCAGCCCGAGGATCGCCATGGTCGCAAGCTCGGCCGCCTGGCCGATGCTCATCGCGGGGGAGATCCAGTTTTCGGCCAGGCCCAGCTTGCCGAGATAACGTCCCGTCCAGAAGAAGTGGGAGTAATGCACCAGGGAATCAAGGAACGTTACCGCAAAGAGCACCGCGATGCTGGGCACGAGCAGGAGCTTGAACGCCTTGAACGGAGCGAACGACGCACCCGAGCCCCGCGAGGGAGGGGTGTGCGGCAGGATCAGGCAGAATGCAGCCAGAGCCAGAGACGCAATCCCAGCGACCGTGAACGTACTCGCCAGCGCGGCTTCCATCGCCGGGCCGGTTTTCAAGGTGCCAAGCGCTCTGCCCAGCCAGGAAACCCAGCTTTCACCCTGGGCTTGAGCGGCGACATTCGCCCAGTCGATCGGGATGAAGATAAGGGGCCAAGCCGCTGCGATCCAGCCAAACGTGCCCCAGACGCGGATGAACCCGAAATCCTTTTGCGCGTCTTTTATATTGGCAAACGCAATCGCGTTTGTCATCGAGATAGTCGGCACGTAGAAGAAGCAATGCAGGAGCATCAAGCCGAAGAAGGGCCAGAATGTCTTCTGATAGGCCAGGCCCAGCATCGCCAGACCGCCGATCAGGTGGCTGAAAGCGAGGAATTTTTCCTGCGCGAAGTAGCGGTCCGCGAGCTGCCCTCCAAAGAACATGCCCGTGAGAGAGGCCAGAGCGAAGGCATTGAATACCCAGCCCTGCTCGTCGAGCGTGAACTTCAGGTACTTCTCACCGAGGTAAAGACCGAGCAGAGGCAGCCACGCGCCATAAATCACGTATTCGAGGAACATCATCACGGAGAGCTTGGCACGTATCGCGGGGTTCATCAGTTGCTCGGTTTTGAGGGTTGAAAAAGATGGGCCGGCGGCCGGCAAACGGTCCGGAATCATCGGGCGGCACAGCACAGCGAACGACTTTACCGCGTGGCGCGGCTCGTTGCCATTGGATACCGGTCCAAAGGTGCTCGAGGGATCAGCCGCGCCCAGCGTCGATCAGATCCAGGATCCGCTCGGCCATTCCGTGGCAGGTGTTGGCCAGCGCGAATTCGTGGCGCAGGCCGGCGCGGCCGTCATCGGAATCATCTGCCAGGATCTCGCCGACGGCCGCGGTGAACTCGTCGGCGTTGTCGACGACGTGGAAGCGCTCGGCATGCAGACGGCACTCCGGAAGGGCCGTGGCGACGATCGGGCGGCCCGAGCCCATCGCGTCCATGATCTTGGTCGGGTTGCACGCGCGGTTGAACGGGTGGTCGATCTTGTAAGGAATCAAGCAAACGTCGAACGCCTGATAATAACCGGCGATCTCGTCCTGCGGGCGCCAGCCCAGCGCATGGACATTCGAGCGCGCAAGGAAACGCGAACAGGCCGGCCACCAGGGCTCGGCCGCCGCGTCGCGCACTCGACCCACCACCACGATGGACGCTTCAGGAAAGTCACGGCTCAATTTATCCAGAAGCTCCCAGTCCACCCGATCCTCCAAGGAGCCGACATAGCCGAGATAGGGCCGGGGAAGCCCGGCCAGGTCAGCGGGCGGCTGAGCCGGGCGCCTGAGCGGCTCGCGGGCGAGAAACGGAGTGGGAGCGCCATGGGGCACGTGGTGAATTCGACCGGCTGCTTCTGGGATCGTGGCGATCAGCTCGTCGGCGCGAAGGCGCGAGACACAGACCGTCACATCGGCGGCAAGCACCGCCGCTCGCTCGAGCTCCCGAACGCGCTGGGCCGACTCGGGCCAGTAAAGCGTGTAGTCATCGATGTTGTAATAGACCGAGACATCGGGACGGAGCAGCTCACACAGGTACAGATAGTGAGGATACGACATCACCAGGCCGCGGCGCGGGCTGGCCGGCTGAGCGCTCCACCAGCGCCGGATGGTGCGGGCCACGGGCCGCATTCCGAGGCGCGGATATCGCTTCATCCAGCCGGAGGGGAGCACGAACTCCCGCTCCCAGAACGCGGGGCTGCTGTGGCGCAGCCGGCAGGTACTGGACCAGGGGTAAACGCCGCGGCGCCAACCATTTAGGTAATCGTGGCATTTCAGGAGCAAGACCGAAACGCGATCGCGATCGATTTCACGAAAGAGGTTTTCGGTGTTGAACCAGCCGACGTCGGCGACCGCCAGGGCCAGGCCTGCGCGCTCCAGCGGCATGGGCCGCGCTCGAACGAGCGGGCCTCGCGAATTGTCGCGCTCGACATGTTGCTCCATCCCAGCCGCTGCGCACCGCGATGCCAGTCCTGTGGCTGTCGCGCTCCAGTCCGGTGCGACGTAATCCTGTTCCAGCAGACGGATCTATAGCGGAGATCGGGGCGAACGTCAACTGACGATCGAATCTGGTGTACCAAGGATCAAGGTGCGTTCGACCCCGATGCGTGCCGAAAACGCGCGACGCGGCCCGCGCAGCGTCGTGCAGGCCAAGACGCTCAGGAAGCCGATGCCCGCCATGATCGCGGCCGGAGGCTCAGGGACGGCGGTGGCGATGATCCAGTTTTTCTTCCCCCCGAGTTTACTGCTGTCGTCAGTCCACTTGTAGCCGCTGAACGCGATGCGCGCCTGGTATCTTGAGTCGTCGCCGGCGTTGCGCCACAACAACTGGCTGAAAGCGTCGTCGCCGTTGAGCGCGAGCAAATTCGGCGAGTCCTTCGTCCCGGGAGTCAAGTAAAGCTGGGTGGGCGAGTACGAGAGCTTACCTTCGATGTCCAGGCTTGCACCTTTGTCCGTCGATTTAACGGTGAAGGAACCCATCGTCTTTTTGTTGGTGATGGTAAACATCCAGGACACAATGTCCTTCTCCATCAGCGTGCCGCTGGCCGCGTTCGTCTTGACGGTGATCGTCCCGGTGATCACCCAACCCTCCTGGACGCCGGGGTAGTTCATGATCTGGTACGTGACCATCCCCGCCCGCACCGGGGATCCGATGAAGAACCCGGAGAACATCAGAAGGGCCAGCGGTAATCGCAGGTGTCGCAGCATCGTCAACCTCGTGTGCACGTGGGTCAACCGTGGGAACTCCGGGCAACGCCCCGCCGCGCGCGTTCATCGCCCGATTCAAGCTATCAGCAAAACTATTTCAGGAACGTTCAACGGCCATTGTCAAGGGGGTGATCGCCGGGATGACGCCGATTTGTGTTGGTTCAGCGTGAAATGGCGAGCCGGCCAGATCCTGAAGAGTCGTGTCCGACCGGTTCCCCGCCTGCTCAGGGTGGCGCAACGATGGTTGCAAATGTCTTGATTTTGGCCGGCGGCTCGTCCTTCAGGTCGCTTTCGACTTCGAGTACGGCGTGAAATGGGCCGGAGAGGTCGGAGGGGGCTTTGAGGGTGATGTTGACCGTGTGCTCGGGCGAGGAACCCGGCTTCTCCTCGGCGGCGGTAAGCGACGGCTGGCTGCCGGAGAGGTTCTTGATCACAAACGGAGAGGACGACCGGACGCGGACGACCTTGCTCGCGGATTGGCCGGGCTTGAGTGGACCGAAGTTGATGATTGAAGGGGTGACCGAGACGGCTCCCTGAACGTTGGCCACGACCGAGATGGGAATGGTCTGCGGGGGGGAGTCATTGGTGATGATCGAGATTTCGTCTCGGAAAAAGCCATTCGGAAGCCCCGGCTCCAGGGTTGTGGTGACCTGCCACTGAACCCGCCCGTCAGCGGTTCGGCCCAGCTCCTTGGCGACGGCCTTGACGCTCGCGGACTGGGTCTTCATATCGGCGATTTCCCAGCCCGGGCGGCCGCCCGCGTAGTTCAGGGTCAAAGCCGTCGAGGCCACCTTCTGGGACGGGCGGACGATGCCGAAATCGACGAGTCCCGGGGTCAGTGTGATATCGGCCCGGATGAAGCAGTTCATGTTGAGGTCGATCTCGGTCACCACCGGGCGGTCGAGAACCAGGGTGAGGCCCGACGCTTTGGGGCCGGAGAACCGCGTGGTGTCGATGGTGGCCTCGACCGTGGTCTGGGTGCCGGGAGGAATCACCTTGGAGCCGACGCGCACGTTGGTGCACCCGCATTTGGTCTTCCAGTCGACGATCCGAACTTCCATGTCGGTTCGATTGATCACCGGGAAGGTGTAGCGCACCTGCGAGCCCCGGGCGACGACTCCGAAATCGTGGGTGCGCTCCGGGAAGACGTGCGTGACCCAGTCGGGCTCGGCGGCGAGCGCGGGGGAGCCGCAGAAGACCGTGCTCGAGACCAGGGCCACCCAGACCAGAAACCGCCGCATCGAGCTGACTCCTTCCATGATCGACGTGGCAAGACGCCTTCAACTCCGTCGATCATTCCTTTATCAATCGGATGATGCAATCCCATTACTGTTCCATTCGGGCGCCAGAGCGCGAACGTCCGGGGCCGATTACGCGGATTTTGACGAGCCTGCACCGCAGGCGTGCGCGACCGGCTTGCCGGGTGAGGGGTTGCGGTGCGATACTCAAGACGCGCTGTTCCTCGCCCAAACGTTCGACCTGGCGGCAAGGTGATTGATGCTGAAGCCTGCTCTCGAGACGCATAATGTCGACGGAATCCTGGTCGGGGAGTTCTGGGATTGTTTGCGGCTCGACCCGCGCCGGTTCAGGATCTGCGCGGCGCTTACGAGAAGCACGTGCAGAATGGGGGGGCGCCCCGAGGTAGCCGTCGATCTGAGTGGTGTCGCCTTCGCCGGCTCGGCTGCTCTAGGGAATTTTGTCGCGTTGCATCGAGCGGCGCGGCAACGCGGCGGGCGGCTGGTGCTATGCAACGTCGATCCGACGGTGAGAGAAGTGCTGCGTGCGAGCAAGCTCGACGTGTTCTTCGAGTTTGCCGGCGACCGGGCCGACGCGCTCCGCGTCATCAAGGAGACGCCTCCGGCGCCGGCTGCGGCGACTGATGGCGATCACCAGGGTGCGACACCGGGGTCTGCTCCTCGAGAAAGACCGGCACTCGCGCCGCGGAGCGGGCCGGCGCCCTTGCGACGCCGGCCGCGAGACCCGGGAGCCACATGATGAGCGGATCGGACGGCGTTCCAGGGAGCATCCACCGTGGACGCTGCCAGGAAAAGATAATTCCGAAGGCGCCAGACTCTCGTTGTTTGATATCGAATTTTCTACAATTTAAGTGCCCGAGCCCGACCGACGTAAGAAGCCGGCGGCCAATGGATTGATTGCAACTCATATCGGGGTGCCGACGATGTCCACGACAACCAGGATTCAGGTCAACGATTCCGAAGGGATCAAGGTCGTCCGTTTTCAAGATCATCAGCTTTTCGACGAGCGGACGGTTCGCGAAATCGCCGACCAGATCGCCGAGGCGCTCCCGAACGACGGCAGCCCGATCCGGCTGGTGGTCGACTTCTCGGACGTGAGCTTGATTTCGAGCACATTCCTCAGCAAACTGATCCTGCTCCAGCGGCGGATTGACGCGACTCGCGGGAAGCTGCGGCTGTGCGAAATGACGCCGATCATCCAGCAGGTTTTCCGCACCTCGAACCTTGATCGTCTGTTCAAAATCGACCGCGATCAGAGGACCGCGATCGACTCGTTTCATTGAGGTGAATCCTTGAAGTTTCTCGGGCAAGCCAAGAAGTTCTTCAACGTGCTCGCGACGGAGCCCGAGACCAAGGCAGAGTATTTCAACGTCAGGTGCGTCTCGGGCCACCGGGTTCGCGGAGAACGGACCGAGGGGTATCAAGCTCTGCGGTGCCCGGCTTGCGGCGAGGGCGTGTTCGTACTACCGCGCAGCCCGCTGCCGTTTCCGGCGCCACCCAAGCGGGGCGAGAGTGCGAGACCGGGGCGGACGGTCGAACGGCTGGTCGAAGAGGAACCGGTCGCGCTTTCTGATCCAGCGAGCGTTTCCGTCGACTTAGTCGGCGACGAGCGCGGCGATGCCGGAGCCGACATCGTTTGGGATGACGAGCTGCCGGAGCCTGAGCCAGCTCCGCCAGTGGCACCCAGGAAGGCCGTGCGGTCGTCGGAGGAGTCGGTCGATCTGGGCGTTGCCGGACCGCCGGCTGCGGCCGGGGCGACGCCGAGCGCCAGGCCGGCAGCCGGGGGCGGGCAGTCACGGGCGCGCCGTCAGCGGGAGCGGCCGCGTGTGCATCCGGAGGCCCAACGAGATCGGCGCACCGCGGCGAAAGACGATCGGCTTTCGCGTCCTGCGTCCGCGGCGGCCGTGGCCGCCGGGCCCGAAGTGGTGCTGGAGATCAAGCCGCCGAGCCGGAAGCGGTTGCTTCACCGCTTGCTGGTGGTGCTTGTGCCGGTCGTGGTGGTCGCAACGGTCGCCTGGAGCTACCGGCAGCGCGTCCTGCAAGGGTATCCGCTCGTCGCGGAGAAAGGGCGTAAAGAGGGAATCGCGGCGCTCGAAGCGGGTGAATTCGACAAGGCCAATCAGATTCTGTCCGCCGCCAGAACAGCCGTCGATGGGCTGGGCGGGGCCGTTGAAGGGGCGGACGAAATCCGTCAAGCCGCCGACGAAGCCGCTATTTTCGTCAACTTGATCACGGTGGACCTGGGTGAGCTGCTGGACGAGCTAGGACGTGCCGGCAAGTCAGCGCGGGAATCGAAGTTCGAAACTCTTTACAAGGGGCGGTCGATCTTCGTCGACACGATTGTGACGGCCGCGCCGGACGGCGCGGCTTCGTCCAGGTATGAGCTGGCGTTCCGCATCCTGCCGCCGGGGGAAGCCGCCAATCGCGAGGGCCGGCCGGACCGCGTCGGTGTGTTTGATCTGACAGGCTTCAAGCTGTTCGAGTTAACCTCACCTAAAGTGGGCACCCGCGTGATTTTCGGCGCTGCGCTCGAGTCGCTCGAATACGACGAGGCTCTGGAATTGTGGGTGTTTCGGCTCATGCCGAAGTCTGGTGTTTTCATCACACACACCAAGGCGCTCGACTCGCTGCACTGGCGACCCGATTCGAATTTGATCGGGGAGGAAGCAGGGGAGGGGCGTCCATGAGGCACTGGATCTGGCGGACCGGCTGTTTTTGCCTCGCGCTCGTCTTGCACACGGCGGCGGGTGCGTTTCAGGACGAAGAAACCGCTGTCGAGCCAAGCGAGCTGGCGCGGAGAAATGAGCTGGTGGGAAAGAAGGTGGTTCTGGACGACCACGTGAAGTATTACGTCAAGCGGCCCGGAAAGGAGCCGGACGAATTACAGCTTCAGCGCACGAATGTCACGTTCCTGGTTCCGGGGAAGCTGCCATGGGAGAGCAAGCCGACCGCGGCACTGGTGCACGGCGTGCTGAGGCGGGACGGGACGCGCCTGGTTTGCGACGTGACCGAAGTCAGGGCGATGGCAGGCGATCTCGACCGGCTGGAGAATGGAGTGAAGGGCTTGAGCGCCAGGACTCGGAAACACGCCAAGCGTGGGCGCGGTGGGCTTTGAAGCGGCGCGCGTGAATTCAAGGACGATGTTTTGCTCAAACGGGCGCGCGAGGTGGAAGCCGAGGCATTCCGGGTCGAGACGGCGATGAAACGGCTGGGAGTGGACGCTCCGTCGGAATGGCTGGCGATGGCGAAGGATGCGAGACGCCGGCGAGTGCCGGAGCCGGAGCCGGCGGCGCTGGCCCACCGGGCGCTGCGGGCCAAGCTCCAGGCGGCAACAGACTCAGCCGAGCTCGCGGATGTTGTCGGAGAGATCGAGAAGTTCTTCCCCGCGGCGGCCACCGAGCCAGGCGCCGCCCGGGCAAACGTCGCGCGGTGGGAGGAGCTGTATGCAAAGGACCCGGCGGCGGCGTATCGCGACGCATCGGAGAATGCGCGGAAGGCGTTTGACCGGCGGCTGTGGGCCGATGCCAGCGAGCGGTTGATCAATGCGCAGACAACGGGCGACGTTTCCGGGGCGCTGGCCCGGGCGGAGCGGGCAACAACGATTCTGCCGGAACGGAAGGATCTTGCTGCTCGACTGATCGAGAAGGCCGTGGGCCAGGCGAGAGCTCACCTGGCCACGCTGCGCCAACCGGAGGTGAAAGAGCTGGCGGAAGTGCTGCGCAACAAGCTGAACCGGCCCGAAGAGGCGACGGCCGTGACGCGTGAATGGCTGTTAATTCGCAAGAATCGATTGAACGACACCGACGCCCTTGCCCCGCTTTCGCTGGCCCGACTGTACGAAGAAATGCTTGGAGACACGGTCACAGCCGTGGAGTTATTGCGTAAATCCTGGCGAATCGACCCGAAGTCGGAGGAGATTGCGGAGGCCTTCCGAAATCGCGGATATCGGAAGGTTGAGAACGAATGGGTCGAAGCGGCTCCTGGCGGCGACGGTCCTGGACGGCAGGCCAGAGTAGAGACTGGCCGAGCGAAAGGGCTGACGGGCATGACGCCGGAGGAGGTACGGCAGCGAATGGGAGGAAAACCGAACCAGGTGTGTTACCTCGGTTCGCAAGGACAATTGGTCGAGCAGTGGATCTATCTTGACACGCAGGGGGTGCGTTATGTAAACCTTCTGCACAGTCCTGGCGAATCGAAACCGAGGGTCGTGGCCTTTTATACCCTTCCGCTCAAAGTGAAGGGGGGGCTCGGCCAGTCACGATGATCCGGCAACTCGTCTTCTGCCTCGCCTGAGAGCCTTGTCGAGCGAACGCAGGCTCGAGCCTTGACTACCCGCCAACGGCCTCACCCGCCACCATGATCTTCCGATCGTCGCGGCTCGAACCAGGCCAATCCTGACGGGAATGGATGCGCCGTCTCCTGGAATCTCTACTGACCGAGCACCGAAAAGATTTTTTTTGAATTCCGGCAACCCGTTTGCCAAACAGAACGTAATATTCCTGTTGAGCGGAGGAAAACGGGCTCCGCCACTTGTCGATGGCGCATAATGTGCTAGACCCCTTGTACAGGAGCGATGTGTTTTCGCTCCGGGCCGAGCGCGTCGCGACAAGCAGCCGAACTCGGGATTGATCTCGATCCAGTCGAGCCATCATCAATTTGAATTGAACCATCATTCGATTCCATTTGTCGACTAGGATGCGGTCAGACCCCGAGATTGGCGGCCCGACACCCACGAACAGAAACATCACACGCGAAGTACGACACCAGGAGGTGTTTAATGGCCCGCAAAGACGCTTTACTAAGATTGACGCAGCGGTTAATGGCACGACGCGATGCCCTGCGGAAAGCCCTCAACGGTGATCTCGACAGTTTTCGCAAGTTTTCAGAGCTGAACGCAGTTGGCGATAATGTCGATGCGGCCGTTGATTGTGCGAACGATGAGATATGCTCACAGCTCGTGGAGATTGAAAGCCGCGAGCTGGGGCAGATCGAGCACGCACTTCAGCGGATTGCCGGCGGTGTCTACGGCCGATGCGAATACTGTGGCGGCAAGATTGCCGAACCGCGGTTGAATGCATTGCCTTACACGAATAGCTGCATCGATTGTCAGCGCGAGAATGAGCGATCGGGCCAGGCACGGGCGCTCGAACCCGAATCGAAACGATGGGCGAAGGTTTACGATAAGCCGAGCGAAGACGCCGAGGGCGATTCGAAGATCAACCTGAGCGACTTTGAAATGGACTTCAGTGAGACGGGCCGCTGAGCGTGGGTTCGGCTGAACACATATCCTTCGACACGAGCCGCCGGAATCAATCCGGCGGCTTTTTTGTTTGGTTTGGGGCGCATGCGGATTTTGAAAGATCGTCGGTTGATTGTCACCCTTTTTGCAAATGCGTGCGTGCAGTACGGGGCTGATCGCAACGGGGAGTGTGGGGCACGGCTGTCGATCGCGAGCGCCGGCGCTCACGTTTGGGGTTGGTGTGGGAACACCGCTGTCGATCGCCATCACCCTCGCTGACGCTGCGGGTCAGGCGCGAACGAGATCGATCTTTGACATGATCGCGCGGAAGGCAGTATATTAGGGTGAAACTGCACGTGCTATAGAGATGGATCTTCGCTGTGCAGCAGTTGGTGCCCGCGCCTCCTTCCCGCCGCGGGAGCGGAGAACGTTTGATGCTGTCGCGATCTTCCGCGGTCATTGTCTCGGTGACTTCGCTCGTCATGGGAATCGTGCTGGGAATCTTCCTGGCCCGAGGTGGGCCGGTGGTTTCTGCGCAGGTGGCCGGCGGGGCGCAGCGCGAGGCGACGACCGGGAAGGCGCGCCCCGGTCAAGTGCCGGAGGGGGCGCGGCCGGATAACGCTGCGCGGCGGCGTCAACGGGAAGCCGACGACGCGATTTACGAGAGACTGGCCAGGCAGTACGATCAGTTCGAGCAGATCAATCGCACATTTGAGCTTGTGGCGAAGGCTGTCTCGCCGGCGGTCGTGCACATCGTCGCCGAAAAGGTCGCCCGACCTGAATTTGAAGAGTCCCGGCGCAGCCGGCGTTTTGAAGAGACCGGCTCGGGCGTGATCATCCGCAGCAGCCGGGGCCCAGGGCTGTATGTGCTCACGAATCATCACGTTGTCGACGGTGCCAAACTTTCGAGCATTCGAGTGTTTCTGTACGACGGTCGCTCGATCTTTCCCGTCAAGGTGTGGAATGACTCCCAGGCTGACGTGGCGGTGCTTCAGCTCGACCGAGATGATCTGCCGGCGGCACGATTGGGGAACAGCGACGATGCCCGGGTTGGAACCTGGGTAATGGCGCTGGGGAGCCCGTTCGGCTTGATGCACTCGGTCAGCCAGGGAATCATCAGCGCTCGCGGGCGGCAGATGGAAGAGCTTCCCGATGTGATCAACCAGGACTTCCTTCAGACTGACGCCGCGATTAACCCCGGCAACTCAGGGGGCCCCCTTGTCAACATGAAAGGCGAGGTGATCGGCATCAACAACTCGATCGCCTCGAACGGGGGAGGAAACGAGGGGGTCGGATTCAGCATCCCGATCAATCTGGCCCGATGGATCATGGACGAGCTGATTGCTCACGGGCGAGTCACCCGGGGTGCGCTGGGCGTCGATCTTAACTCGCCGTTCCTCGAAAAAGACGCGGTTGCGCTGGGCATGGACAAGCCAAGAGGAGCGTGGATCGGGCGGGTTCACGTCTCATCGCCGGCGGAGAAGGGCGGGATTCGCGACGGCGACGTCGTGGTGCGATACGCGGGAGTGGACATCACCGACCTGAACCACCTGATCAATCTGGTGTCGATGACTGCGGTGGGTCAGACCGCCGACGTGATCGTCTGGCGCGACGGCCGCGAGCACAAACTGACTGTGACCGTCGGCGCGCGGGACGAAACGCTCAGCCAGACGACGGGTGCACCTGCGGTCGGGCGTGATCCGTCTTCGGGGCTCTTCAAGCGACCGAATCGCCCTGGTGCTCTATCAAGCTACGTGCTCGGGCTCGAGCTGGCGACGCTGAATCCTGAGCTGGCAAAACGCATCGAGTTCCCTGAGTCGTGGCGCGGTGCTCTGGTGCTCTCCATCGACAGCCAGAGCCCGCTGGCGCGGCTGGTGAAGCGAGGCGACGTGATCTCGGCGATTGACGACGAAGTCATTCAGACGGCCGAGCAGACGGTCAAGATCCTCAACGGGCGAGCCGACCACCGCCAGATCATGATGGGGCTTGACCGGATGAACCAAGGCAAGATGGAACGACACACCGTCCGGGTGCCTTGATGCGCGCTGTCAGTCGAGCCCTCGAGCGGATCAGCGCGAAGACGGCGCTCTCCGTGGAAGAAACGGAGGGCGCAGTCGGCGCACTCCTGGACGGCGAGGCGGGCAACGACCTCGCGGCCAATTTTCTCACAGCCTGGCGCGAGAAGGGTGTGACGGCCGACGAGCTTGATGGGACCGTCCGCGCGGTGCGCGACCGGATGACGGCGTGGGATTGCGGAATTGCGCGCGACGGCATCCTGGACACGTGCGGGACCGGCGGCGACCTGGCAGGCACGATCAACATCTCGACGGCGGCGGCTCTGGTGGCGGCGGCGTGCGAAATTCCGGTCGTGAAGCACGGAAACCGTGCGGCGACGAGCCGTGCCGGCAGTGCGAACGTGCTCGAGGCTCTGGGTGTTGCGATCGATCCGGAGCCGGAGGTTTCCAGGCGCTGCCTGGCCGAGGCGTCACTCGCCTTCTTGTTTGCGCCGAGGTATCACCCGGGCCTTTCGCGGCTGGCGGCAGTGAGGCGCAGTCTGCCGTTTCGCACGGTATTCAACTTGATTGGCCCCCTGTGCAATCCTGCCAGCCCGCCGCACCAGCTCATCGGCGTGCCGGACGACTCAAGCGCCGGTCTGCTGGCCGAGTGTCTATCGCGGCAATCACACATCCGGCGGGCGATTGTCGCCAGCGGCAGTGACGGCCTGGATGAGATCACGCTGGGCGGGCCGACGATGGTCCGACTGGTCGAGCCGGGACGCGTGGAGCAAACCATCTGGACGCCGGAGGATTTCGGGCTTTTGCCGCAGGGAGTCACCTCACTCATCATTCGGGATGCCGCTGACAGTGCACTCAAGCTCACTCGAATCCTCGAGGGAGAACTCGGTGCCCCGCGCGACTATGTGATCGCGAATGCGGCGGCAGCGCTCTTGGCGGCCACGCAGTGTACGCTGCGCGAGGGGGCGGCACTGGCTGAGAGAGCAATCGACTCGGGGGCAGCAGCGGCCGTGCTCTCGCGCTACAGAGAGCTTGCGCCGGGATCCAGAGGTCTTGATAGACGGAGTAGCCGCCGGGCTTCATGCCGAGAGACTGGTAGGTCAGTTGGGCGCGGTCGTTCGAGTCTTCGACGTAAAGGCGCAGGCCGATGACATCGACCTGCGAACGGGCGATGCCGTGGATGTGGCGATAGAGGGCGCGGAAGACACCCTGGCGGCGGAAGGCTTTAGCGACGTAAACGCTCTGAAACCACCAGATCCAGCCGTTGCGCCAGTCGCTCCACTCACGAGTGATCGCGGCCTGGCCGGCGAGGTGCGCAGAGCCGCTGGTGAGGGCGACCCAGTAGCGGATTCGGTCGGGGTCGGCAATCGCCTGGGAGACACCGAGAGCGAGAACGTCGGGGTCGAGCGTTTTGGATTCGGTTTCGAGCGCGAGCAGGCGATTGAACTCGACGATGGCGGGCAAATCGCTCTCAAGGGCCGGGCGGATTGAGAGCGAATCAGGCGGTTGGGGGGCACTCACGGCCGGTCGCTCCGCTTGATGCGTGCGCGGCGGCTGGCTTCCTGGAGCACCCGGAGCTCTTCCTCGGTGAGGCCGGCGCGGCCCTCGCGGGCGATCTTGGCGAGCACTTCGTCCAGGCGTGCGTCGAGTTGCTCCTCGGGGAGCACGGAAACGGAGGGGCGCGAGGGACGCTTCCGATGCTGGCCGCCGAGCGGGACGGGCTTGACGAGCGAGACCGGCTCGGCTCGCGCGGCGGCGGAGTAAATATGCGCAACCGCGGACGTGACAACCGCCCCTGGATCAAGCGCGACCATCGGAGATCAAACTGTTTAAACAGGAATGCGAAGCCGGCGCCGGCCAGGTGAGCCTCAACCGCGACCGGGGTGGCCACGCCGCTCAAGACGGGGATGAGGTCGTGGATCAGGATGATCGCCAGGAGCAACCACATGGGCAGGCGGAAGATGATGAATATCATCTCGCGCGTGGGGTAGTACAACGTGAAAAGCGTGGCGGTCGCCGTGACGGCGCCGGAGGCTCCGATCATCGGTAGCGTCTGGCCCGAGAGCGCGGCAAAGATCAGCCAGATCAAGGTGCTGAAGATTGCGGCGCTCAAATAGAAGGCCAGGAAGTCGCGGCTGCCGTAGAGGGGTTCCATCTCGCGCGCGACGATCCAGAAGAACCACATGTTGAAGAGAAGGTGCCAGGGGTTGCCGTGGAAGAACGCGGCGGTGAGCAACTGCCAGAGCTTGTAGTTGTGGAAGGTCTGTTCCACGGACGCCGCGAAGTATGTGCTGATGACTTCGCCTTCGGGCGGGAGCTTGGCAAGCTGCTGAAAGAGGAAGATGGCGACGTTGATTGCGATCAGCGCATTGCAGATGGGCGAGACTCCGCTGAACCACGCGGAGCCTTGTGTTTCGCCACGGTAGTACTCGCGGTCGTAGATGCCCATGTCGGCCCTGCTCCGGGAGACGCCGATCGAGCACCCGCCTCGGGCGAATCGCGCCTGAAGGAAGCGATCATCCAACCCTTGTGTTCATCATCGGACGAGAAGTCGAAGCTGTCAACGGCTCGCGGATTCTAGTCGAGCAGAAGGGCGTCCATGGCCTCGCGCTTCGAGTCATAGATCGGCCAAACTGTATCGAGAGCGGTCACGCGGAGCAACTCCCGCGTGCGATCGGTGACTCCGGAGAGCGCCATCGAGCCGCCCTGAGAGATCGCCAGCCGGGAGCAGCGGATCAAGAGCGCGAGGAACATGGAGCCGAAGTACTGGACACGACTCAAGTCGAAAACAATCAACGGGTTTTCCTGGCGCTTGAGAGGATTCAGAATCAGCTCGGCGACTTCTTCGGCCAGGCTGAAGTCGATGCGCTCGATCGCTTCGGTCGCCGTGATGACCGTCAGGTCACCATGGCGTTCGAATGTAAACGCATCGCCAGTAGAAGCGAAATCCTCGGTGGCCATATCGCGGAGGCTCGGATCTCGGAGGCCGGCTAGAAGCGTGTGTGAGACTCGGGGGACTTGCGAACGATTTATAACAGTAGACCTTTCCGCGCTGCCAGGCAAGACCTGAGCAGAACTCATGCCGACGGGCGGCAGTTCGAAAACGCTCGGACGACCTCGTACAGATCATTGCTGACCAAGAGCTCGTCGTCCTCGAAATCACGCAGCCATACGTAGTTGTCGCGATAAGCTTGCGCCAGGAGCGGGTACAACTCGCTCAGCCTGATCGTGATCGAAGGGTTGTTCGAATCCTCGTGTTCTTCCTCGGGATGGGGAAAAACTCGCAGTTGCGCGGTAGCCATGGGCTATCCTCCTCCCCGCGTTCTGTTGCCGTGAGAGCAGACAATCGCAGCTCGAAATAGTGCGATCTGCTCGAATTCCGATCCTGGACTCGGAGCGATGGACCCTCGGTGGTTGGAAGACTTCAATTCCTCATCTGAGATCGAACCTGCCTAAGCATCGGATAAAACCGGGAGGCAAGATCAGGGAAATCGCCGGACAATCGATCGGGCGCTCCGTTGCGCATGGAGGAACCGGACCAAACTGCCGGCAAAACGTAGCGACACGAACCGCGAGTTCTGCTAAGATCCCGCTCCGCCTTGGGTGACCGGTGAATCACGGAGGGATTGAGAGCATGGATGCTCATTCCGATTGGAATGTCTATCGGCGATGGACTGCGCCGCTGCTGGCGATGGGTCTGTTTCCCCTACTTGCGGGCGCTTCGTTTCGGAGCACGAACTTCGTTGTGGATGCCCCGACGAAGGAGATTGCTCAGCGCGTGGCCGAGCGAGCGGAAGGATGCCGCGTTTCGGTGGCCAAGGCCTGGCTGGGACGTGAGTTACCGGCGTGGGCGACGCCTTGTCCGGTGCATGTGGTGATCACCAAGGGGGAGGGCGGGGGCATCACGTCGTTCGGATTCCAGCAGGGACGGGTGACCGATCAGCGTATGACCGTCGAGGGACGGCTGGACCGCATCCTCGCGTCCGCGATACCGCATGAGGTCACCCACACCATTTTCGCGAGCTACTTCGGGGGCCCGATGCCGCGATGGGCCGACGAGGGGGCGTCGCTCTTAAGCGAAGACAACCGCGAGCTGCGCCGGCACGACCAGATCGTGGTCGACTTGCTGGGCCGCCGCGGCGAGATTCCGCTGTCTCGACTGTTCGTGATCGAGGAATACCCCAAGGACTTGATGAGCTTCTACGGGCAGGGTTACTCGATTTCACGATTCTTGATCGAGATGGGCGGCCGGCCGAGGTTTCTTCAATTCGTGCGCGACGGGCTCAAGGACGGCTGGGATGCATCGACCCGTGTTCACTACGAGCTCAGCAACGTTCGTGAGCTCGACCGCGCGTGGAAATCGTGGCATCGCGTCGCGACCGCGGCCCACGATGAGTTTGTACGCGCCGACTCGCTCGCCGCGAGTCCATGAAGCGCGAGTTCAAACGCACTCAGAACAATGATCGTGGGCGTGGGCGGAGATCCCTGTCGTGACTCGTGCGATCAATCGCGTAATTCGAGCGTTGACCACAAACTGGGGTTCTCGCCGACGGGAAAATCACGTCCGACGCCAAAAAATTGATCGTCGTGGACAAAATCGGCGATCTGATAGGCAAATCCCAGCCGCCGATTCGTGTCGGGGTCAAAGCCGCTCAGCGCCTGGCTCGACAGGAAAAGCTCCAGAATCCAGCTCGTGCGGCTGAGCTCGACTCGCACGGGGATGTCATCAGACCAGCCGGTGGGCGCGTCGGCGACAGAGCGCACGATCGGACGCTGGGCGACCTGTGCCTCCAATCGCCCGCGCGATCCGCTGCGATCAATTCGAGCGACGAAGCGATGGCAGAACTTTGTGGCACGACTCACGTTACGCGTGTCGCGCGTATCGATCCAGAACTGAGCGTTGGCGAAACCCTCGGGCCGCCGTTCGGAAAGCTGCTGGGCGGTGACCCCCTCGGCGATGACGGTGATCCCCAGGCCGAGCGAATTCCATCCCGCTCGAACCTCGGCCCACCTCGCGCCGCCCTCGAGCGGCTTCAAGTCCGGCAGCGTGCACGATGGCGGCAAAGCCAGCAGACTGGCCGAGGAGCTCGCGCGGGGAATCCCCTCAACGCGGGTACAGTAGGTGGCGAAGCGGAACCAGAATGCTTGGGGCAAAAGCGGCTTGGTGACCATCCTGCTTCCTCATGCCCAACCGAGGGGGCGGGCGTCATCCTTCACTCGAGTGAGTTGTCCATTTGCGGCTTGGCCATGAAGCCCGGTTTCACAAAGGCGGTCGAGATCACCGAGATTCCCAGACCAATGAAGAGCAGCGCAATATTGTAATGAAGCATGGCCCAGACCGCGAAGACGATCAGCCAGAGACCTCCCTGTGTGCCGTACCAGCCCTGGCCAGCGGCCCAACCTTCGACCATCGCCGTGATTCCCGCAAGAATCAAGATTCCCGGCCACCAGAAACCGGTTGCAAACAGCACACCGAATCCGATCAACCATACTCCGCCGGTGAACGTGTGGGCTTGCTGTGGTCGGAGCTGCATCACGAAACCTGACCCCCTTCGACGCGGCGAGGGAATGGGATACTCCACGTAAGCACCCGTTTCCCGCGACCAATCGCGTGACCTCCCTGCGCTATATTTCGGTGGTGGGTGGGAAATCTTGGCGTGATTTCAGGCGGCCGGTCGCAAATAGCGGACCCTGCAATTTTTGAATGTCGCTCACCGGCTGAGCTTTGCCATCAGGTTGGCCATCTCGATCGCCGCCAGCGCGGCGTCGGCGCCTTTGTTGCCGCCTTTGAGCCCGGCGCGGTTGAGTGCCTGCTCGACGGTGTCGGTTGTGAGGATGCCGAAGATGACGGGAACGCCGGTCGAGAGCGACGCCTGCATGACACCCGAGGCAGCCTGACCAGCCACGTGGTCGAAATGGGCCGTCTCGCCGCGGATGACGCAGCCGAGGCAGATGACCGCCGCATACCGGCCGGATTCGGCCAGCTTGGTCGCAACCAATGGAATCTCGAACGAGCCGGGGACCCAGGCCACGTCGATGGAATCATGGGGCACGCCGTGGCGCACGAGCGTGTCGCGGCACGCGCCAAGAGCGAGTCGCTCACCAGGGCGTTGAATCGGCCGACGACGAGGGCGAACCGGCCGGCCGGCGAAGACAGGTTACCGATGAATTCGGCCATATCGTCACGTCAGGTTCATGCTCATCAGAAACTCGGCGTTGACCTTGGTTTTGCGCATCCGGCCGGTCAAGAGCTCCATGGCCTCGACCGGATTCATGTCGTTCAGGACCCGGCGGAGGATCCAGACGCGGCGCAGCTCTTCGGGATCCATGAGCAACTCTTCGCGGCGGGTGCCCGACTTGTTCACGTCGATCGCCGGCCAGATTCGCTTGTCGACGAGGCGGCGATCGAGATGAAGCTCCATGTTGCCGGTGCCCTTGAATTCCTCGAAGATCACGTCATCCATGCGGCTGCCGGTATCGACCAGGGCGGTCGCGAGGATGGTGAGGCTGCCGGCTTCCTCGATCTTGCGGGCGGCCCCGAAGAACCTCTTGGGCTTCTGAAGTGCCGAGGCGTCGATGCCGCCGGTGAGGATCTTGCCGGAGTGGGGCGCTTCGGTGTTGTAGGCGCGGGCGAGCCGGGTGATCGAGTCGAGCAGGATCACCACATCCTTGCCGAACTCGACCATCCGCTTGGCCTTCTCGATGACCATTTCGGCCACCTGGATATGCCGCGAGGCCGGCTCGTCGAAGGTCGAGCTGATCACTTCGGCAGTCGGGCCCTTGACGGAGCGCTCCATGTCGGTGACTTCCTCGGGCCGCTCATCGATCAAGAGCACCATCACGTAAGCGTCGGGGTGGTTGGTGAGAACGCTGTTGGCGATCTTCTGCAGCAGAATCGTCTTGCCGGTGCGGGGCGGTGCGACGATCACGCCGCGTTGGCCGAACCCGATGCGGGGTGATCAGATCGACGACCCGCATGTTGATCTCTTCGCTCGCGGTCTCGAGCCGGATCCGGCCCTGGGGATGCAGCGGGGTCAGATCGTCGAAGCAGACCTTCTCACTGAGCTTGTCGGGATCTTCGAAGTTGATGGCCTCGACGCGCAAGAGCGCGAAGTAGCGTTCGTTTTCCTTGGGCGGGCGGATCTGGCCAGAGACGATGGCGCCGGTCTTGAGCCCGAAGCGGCGAATCTGGCTGGGGGAGACATAGATGTCGTCGGGGCAGGGGAGGTAATTGTAGTCGGGGCTGCGCAGGAAGCCGAAGCCGTCGGGCAAGACCTCGAGGGTGCCCTCGCCGTACATGAGGCCGTTCTGCTTGACGCGCTCTTTCAAGATCTTGAAGATCAAGTCCTGTTTCTTGAGACCCATGTACTCGGCGATGCCCTCGCTCTTGGCGGTGCGGATCAACTGAGGCATCGTCATCTTCTGAAGCTCGGTGAGGTGGATCTCGCCGCGCTTGATATCCTCGTAGCGATCGTGCAGTGCGGCGTCGCCGAAGATATCTTCCTCTTCTTCGACAAAGTCGGCCGGCAAGTCGGTGTACGGCAGCGGAGGAGTGCGCTCGACGCGCGGCGGCGGAGCGTAATCGCGGTCGCGGTCGCGATCGCGAGCCGGGGTTGACAGCTCGCCGCGTTCGACCCGGTCGCGGAAGTTTCCGCTGAGCTCGAGAGGGCGGTCGCGCGGCACCAACGGGGCCGGCGCTTCTCTTTCCCGGTCGCGGTCGCGGTCACGGTCACGGTCGCGGTCACGAGCTAACGGGATTCCGTCGCGGTGAATCGGCCCCACGTCGCGGTCGGCGCGATCGCGGGCGAGGCGATCGCGCACCGACGATTACGGGCTCGCGATCGGATCGCTCGCGGACCGGCTCGCGGACCGGTTCGCGGTCACGCTCACGAATGAACCGGATGGGCTCGCGATCGGCAGGTGCCTCTTCGCGATGGGGCTCGCGGTCCTTTCGATCGCGCGGCGGATCGGATACACCGGGCGCAGCATCAGCCGAGCCGGGATACCCCGGCACGGGTACCGGAGAGCCGGGTTCCACGTGTTCGTCAGGCGTCTGCGGACCAGACGACCCGATGGTCTTTCGAATGCGCGAGGGGCCTGATGATTCTCGGCGCGGGCGAGTCTCGTTGGCCATGGGAACCGTTCTCCTGTTCAATCGAAAAGAGCGATCTCGGAGCAGACCGCAAGGGCAAGCATGCTGAAAAAAAAAGAGGAAACCGTGGGACGACGATTTCAGTCTTGTACGATCAAAAACCACTTCTATTAAGAGATGTTCACGATACAGGGCAGGGATCTTGCCAGGCGCCGGAGCCCGTTCCGTCCTTGCAATGGCGGCCACCGGGCCGCGATCCGGCGAGCGATTGCGCAGGGCGCAGCGGCCGCTGCGTCCGGCGGGGCCGAGCGGAGGAGCGAAGCGAGGAACCGCTCGACCTCGAGGCGAAGCGAGGGGAGCGGGGCGTCGCCGGAGATCACGAAATCGGAAGGAAGCTGCTTCCGCTCGCAGGGCCACTGAGCGAGCTCGCGAGCTGTGAACTCCTGCTCGGACCAACCCCGGTTCTCTCGGGCGCGGCGAAGGCGTTCGGAACGAGGCGTGTCGACGAACACGACCAGATCGCAGAGGTCATCCCAGAGGGCCTCGCGGAGGATTGCGGCATCAAGCACGACCGGGCGGCCCGCAGGGCGGCCGGGGCCGAGCTCGTTCTCGATCTGGTCGAGGAACCGCGCCCGCATCAAAGGGTGCACGATCGACTCGAGCGCTCGCCGAGCTAGCGGGTCTGCGAAGACGATCGACCCCAGAGCCTTGCGATCGACCCGGAGCTCACCGGCGCCGGAAGGCCCCCGAGGAGCCACGACGCCGGGCCCGAAACGGCCGACGAGCTGCTCCCGGACGGCCGGAAGATCGAGCACCGCGTGCCCGACCGAGTCGGCATCGATCACGGCGGCGCCGGCTCCGGCGAACAGGCCGGCCACCGAGCTCTTGCCGCTGGCGACCCCGCCTGTGAGGCCGATAACGGGAGCCGTTGGGTGCTTCCAGCACACTGCGCGCGGCTGGTTAGATTGCTCGCCTGGAGTCATCGAGGAGGTGCTCCTTAGCACCGAGGTCAGATCGATGTCGGGCACAGCCGAGGACATGTCCAGTTGCCTCGACCTGCGGTTCTTCATCCCCTGACCCAACGGGACGAAACCGCATTTGACTACGAAAACATGATCACAAGATGGGCCGCCCAGTCAACCAGCAAGCGACGAGACCGTGCTGAGTTCAAGAACTGGAAGAGTGTGCTGGCGGCACGAAACGTGATTCACGCAACGCGGTAAATTTCGGTCAAACCAGGTGGGTTTCCTGAGGGTGATGCCGCCTCCGTCGCTCATCCAGGGCTCACGTCTAGCAACAGTGGCCGTGAGGGAGGAAGAAAGGCGAAAGGACGGGCCTGATCATCTGGAGTCGATCTGATGAGGTTCGCTATTCACTTTATACGACATCATTCGGACTGCTGCAATGGGTCTCCCGGCGATTCAACAAAAATCCGCGAGCGGCAAGCGAATCGAGGCAGCGCGAATCCTGCAATCAATTCGACCGCGAGCATCCCTTTATTTTAGTGAGCTGGATTTTCCGGTGGGATCGATGCCACGTCGAGCCAGTTCGGGCCGGCGGCGATGTCGACTGCCAGGGGCACGCTCAAATCGAGCGCTCGAGTCATCGTCTCTCGCACCAGCGCAGCCAGTCGTGGGATTTCCGTCTCGGGCGCTTCGAAGACGAGCTCGTCGTGGATCTGGAGCAGCATCCTCGCCTGGAAGTTTCCCTGGATAAGGCGCTCGTCCAGGAGAATCATGGCCCGCTTGATCAGGTCGGCCGCCGAGCCTTGAATCACTGTATTGATCGCGGTGCGCTCGGCCAGGTTGCGGCTGCGGCCCGTGGTCGACTTGATTCCGATGATCGGCCGGCGCCGGCCCAGGATGGTTTCGACCCGACCTCTTGCCTGGGCAGATTCCAGGGTCCGGGTGATGAAACGATCAACGCCTGCGTACTCTTGAAAGTAGGCTTCGATAAACGTGGCGGCCTCGGCCTGGCTGATGCCGAGCCGCGCCGAGAGGCCGAAGGCGGAAAGGCCGTAGACCACCCCGAAATTCACGGTCTTGGCGACGCGGCGCTGCGGCCTCGTCTACTTCCGACTCGGTGACACCGAAGATCCTGGATGCCGACCGCGCAGTGCACGTCGCGGTCCTGCTCGAAGGCCCGGCAGAGGGCAGGATCTGCGGAGTAATGAGCCAGGATGCGGAGCTCGATCTGCGAGTAGTCGGCGGCGAGCAGGAGCCATCCCGGCTGCTCGGCCATGAACGCCTGACGGATCTGCCGGCCCTCCTCGGTGCGTACGGGAATATTCTGGAGATTGGGGTCGCTCGAGCTGAGCCGGCCGGTCGCCGCGACACTTTGATTGAACGACGCATGGATTCGCTCGTCCTCGGGATGCACGAGTTCGGGCAAAGCATCCAGGTACGTGCTCTTGAGCTTGGAGAGCTGGCGATGCTGGATCAGGAGCGCGGGGAAGGGGTGCTTCAGCGCGAGCTCTTCGAGCACGTCCTGAGCGGTGCTCTGCTCGCCGCCGGGAGTTTTCTGCAAGGACGGCAGCTTGAGCTCGTCGAAGAGCACCGTGCGGAGCTGCGGCCCTGAATTGATGTTGAAGGTGTGGCCGGCCATGGAATAGATCTGGGTCTCGATGGCGGTGATGCGCTCGGCGAATTCGCGCGACAGTTGCTTGAGCCGCGCGGAGTCGACGGCGATGCCGGCCTTCTCCATCCGCGCCAGCACGACTGATCAAGGGGCGCTCGAGCTCGGCGTAGAGCGTCCACAGCCCTTCGCTCTTCACCTTGGCGGTCAGGATTTCTTCGATGCGCAAGGTCGCGTCTGCGTCTTCGCCGGCGTATTCGGCTGACCTGCTCGACGCTGACCTGATCCATGCGCAACTGGTTCTTTCCCTTGCCGATCAAGTCAGAGATCGGAATCATCTCGTGGTCGATCAGGCGCTGGGAGAGCTGGTCGAGGTTGTGGTTGCGCTCGCCGCTTTCGAGCAGATAGCTCAGGACCATCGTGTCGGTGAAGGGACCGGCCAGATCGACCCCGGCGCGGCCGAGTGCAAGCAGGTCATACTTGATATTCTGGCCGATCTTCTCGACGGCCGGATCGGTCAAGATCGGGCGCAGGGCATCGAGAGTCGCTTGTTCTTCGAGCAGGGTGGCGCCCCAGGGCCCGCGCACGGGCAGGTAATAAGCCTCACCGGCCTTCCATGAAAACGACAGGCCGACCAGCCTGGTGCGAAGGGGGTCAATCGCGGTGGTTTCGGTGTCGACGCAGAACCGCGGCTGGGCGCGGAGCTCCGCCAGGAAACTGGCGAAGCGCTCCGGGGTATCGACGGTATGGTACTGGGCCTCCCAGGTCTTCTGGGCGGCGGGTGAGGGGGTTTCGTCCTTGCCGAGCTCCTGGCGAAATCGATGGAACCCGCACTGATCGCACAGGGCCTTCAAGGCTGCGACGTCGGGCGGCTGGGTTCTTGAGCGCGTCCCAGTCGAGCGCGAGGGGAATGTCGTCCTTGAGGGCCACGAGCTGCCGGGCGCGCAGGGCCGTCTCCCTGTGCTCCCGCAGGGCTTGCTGTTTCTTGGGGCCCTTGACCCGTTCCGGGTGGGCGAGCAGGTTGTCGAGGGTGTCGAATTCCTTGAGGAACGTACTGGCGTAGCCCGGGCCGATGCCGGGCACGCCCGGGACGTTGTCGACGGAATCGCCGACCAGGGCGAGGTAATCGACGACCTGGCCCGGGCGGATGCCCCAGTCGGCCTCGAGGCCCGCGGTGTCCAGCACGGTGTTCTTGCGAATGTTAAAGATGCGGATCTGGTCGCCAATCAACTGGCGGGCGTCCTTGTCGGCGGTGACGATGAAAACGTCCAGGCCGCGCTCCTGCGCCGCGGCGGGCGAGGGTGGCGATCACGTCGTCGGCCTCCATCATGGGCTCCATGAACACCGGCACGCGGAAGCCTTCGAAGAGGGTGCGGACCACGGGAATCTGGGGGACCAGGTCGACGGGCATTTCCTTGCGGGTGGCCTTGTACTCGGCAAAGATTTCCGAACGGAAGACCGGGCCCGGGCCGTCCCAGGCGACGGCGATAAAATCAGGCTGCTTGTCGCGAAGCAGGTTGAGCATGTCGCGGAAGATGCCGAAGACAGCCTCGGTCGGCTGGCCGGCCGGGCTGGTCATCACGCTGGAATCGCGCGGCCCGCGGATCGCGTGAAAAACCTGAAAGATCAGGGAGAATGCGTCAAGGATGTAAAACGTGGGGCGTGTCGGCATCGGGCTGGGTTTCTTTTCCGGGGGAACTTCGAGGATCCTGGGAGCATCCAAGGTAGGGCGGCCCCGCAGGGGACGGCAAGCGGAATCCCATCGCGGAGCGATGGGCGACAACGACAATCTGGACGGAGTTTCGCTGCCTGTTTGACCGGCATCTTGACGGATCTTACAATAAGTTCAATCAGACGGATTCTACGGATTAAGCGACCCTCGACGAATAGGTCGACGGGGATTTTGGTGGATGGTTCCGTCGTTTCCTCTCGCGTGTGACATAGTATCAGCAAACCGGCGGATTGCTATGAGCGGGTCGCTACCGACCGCTCGGGGGGGAGTATCATGGCCGCAGCCAATGAGTCGCAGGGCCTCAAGATTGCCGTCGCGGCGTTCATCACGCTGACGGTCATCCTGATGGTCTCGTCGTATTTCCTTTACAGCAACGGGGCAGCGGAGACGGCCCGGAACGACGCAGCGCAGGAATCGCTGCGAAAGGCCAAGGCGGCGCAGGATCTCGCGGTCACACAGTACGAGACACTGCGGAACAGGATCGGCGCCAAGGTCAGCGAGATTGACGCGGTGAACGAAGAGATGGCCGGGCACATGAAGAAGATGGGCGAGCGGCTGGGCGCGACGCTGGAGCCGGCGAATGCGGCCGTGTCGAAGGCCCAGCAAAGCGGCGCGCAGGGCCCGGAGCTCGACGAGGCCAGGCAAAACGTGCAGAAGGCGATCGCGTCGTTTCAATCCGAGCCGAACAAGACCTACATGTCGGCGATGGACCGGATGGCCGAGATTTTTGAGAGTTACTCGATGCTCACCACCGAGATGGCCCTCAATTACCTGAACCTCAGGCGCAGTCTCGAAGTCGGCCACAGAGCGTCGCCAAGGCGCAAGTGGACGTGCAGACCGGTGCGGCAAGCAAGGCCCATACCGAGACAGTTGAAGAGACGAAGAGGCACGAAGAGGAGCGGAGCACGCTCTTGACGAAGGTCGACCAGCTTCAAACTGCACTCGACAAGGTCCAGAACGAGCTGCTCGCGGCCAAGACGGAAATCACGCGCCAGGGCGAAGATTTCGCCCGCCAGCGCGAGACGTTTCTGACGATCCAGCGAGAGCTGCGCGACAAGGTCGAGCGCAACAACGAGAACATCCTCGACCGGCCGGACGGTTACGTTTTGTATGTCGATTACGAGACCAAGGAAGTCCTGGTGAGCATCAACCGGCAGATGGGCGCACAGCCGCAGATGAAAATGACGATATTCGACGCGCACTCACCGGGCATTCCGACTGAAAAGCCAAAGGGCAACATCGAGCTGACTTCGGTCGGCGAGACGAGCAGCCACGCACGAATCATCAAGACCGACAGCCGGATCGACCCGATCCGGGTTGGAGATATCGTGTACTCGCCCTCATGGTCGCCGAACCAGCCAACGCGGTTTGCCCTGGTGGGCAAGATGGACGTCAATCGCGACAGCCGGGACGACCGGCAAGAACTGAAGCGGATGATCCAGGAATCGGGAGGCGTTGTCGACTTTGATCTGCCGCCGAACGACCTGGGCAAACCGCTGGGTGCGATCAACCCGCGAATCGACTGGTACGTCATCGACGACCGGCCACCGTTCCGCGACGTCTTCGCCAAGCAGACCGACGCGATGATTGCGTCGGCAGCCAAGGATTCGAAAGCCACATCGGACGCGGTCAAGGAATGCCGGTTGAACGGCATCCGGCCGATGACGATCGGAAAGCTGCTGGCTTATCTCGGCTACGACCTGAACACACCCATACTGGGCCGCACGGAGGTTTCGAACTCGATCGGCCATGAGGCGGCTCGTCGCGCCACGGCGCATACCGGATGGCCAGCCGAAGGCAGCCTCACCGGCCACCAAGGCGGAAGGCGCCGACGAGATGAAGAAAGACGATGACGCGGCCGAAAAGAAGGACGAACCGGCGGCGAAGAAGGACGACGCGGGGGATGACGACGAGCCCAAGCCGAAGGCCAAGGCCAAGGCGGCTGCCAAGAAAGCCGCGGAGGGCGACGAGTAGGCCGTCGCAAGGGATGATGTCCGGGAGGAAGCGAACCTCTCCTCCCGGCAGTCGACCTTGAGCGTGGCGAAAAGCGGCACACAGGCGTTCCCACGCGGAGCGTGGGAACGAGGTCATTTCATTGATCACGGGCTGTTCGCTGGCGGCCGTTCGGTCGGTCGCGAGATCAACGATCGTTGATCGGCTTCACCAGGCGGTGAGGGGGGCCGATGTAGCGCGCCCGCGGGCGCATCAAGCGGTTGTGGTCGAGCTGCTCGATCACGTGAGCGGCCCAGCCTGATACGCGAGCCATGGCGAAGATCGGCGTGTAGAGGTCGGTGTCCAGTCCCATGTAGTGATAGAGGCGGGCGCTGGGCCAGTCGACGTTGGGGGGCAGGTGCTTCTGGGTGGTCACGACCCGCTCGATGGGCTCGGCCATTCGCTCCCAGCGGTCGTCGCCAATTTCCCTGGCCAGCTCGATGCAATAGGGCTTCAGAATCGCGGTGCGCGGGTCGCCGTGTTTGTAGACGCGGTGTCCGAACCCCATGATTCGCTCTTTGCGTGCGAGCGCGTCCGCGATCCACTGCTCGGCATTCTCGGGCGAGCCGACGCGCTCGAGCACTTTCCACGCTTCTTCATTGGCGCCGCCGTGGAGGGGGCCCTTGAGGGTGCCGATGGCGGCGACGATGCCGGAATAGATATCGGAGAGCGTCGAGACGGTGACTCGCGCGGCGAACGTCGAGGCGTTGAGCTCGTGCTCGGTGTAGAGGACCATCGAGAGGTCGAACGCCTCGCGCATCGTCGGGGACGGGACCTTGCCGTTGACCATGTTGAGGAAGTTGGCGGCGTGATCGAGATCGGCGCGGGGCTCGATCACGGGCAGGCCCTTGACGATGCGCTCGCGAACGGCGACGGCCGTCGCCATCTGGGCGAGCAGGCGCTCGGCCTTGCGGACGTTGGCTGCATGGTCGGTTGGCGGCGCGAGGTTGTCGGGGTCGAAATGAGCCAGGACGCTGACTGAACTGCGGAGCACGTCCATGGGATGGACATTGTGGGGAATCTGACTGTAGAGCGCGACCAGCGGCTCTGGAATCGCCCGGGTGCGCCTGAGCCGGGCGTCGAACTCGCTCAACTGCGCGCGGGTCGGGAGATCGCCGTGCAGGAGGAGGAACGCGGTCTCCTCGTAGGAGACATGGCCAGCCAGGTCTTCGATGCGGTACCCGCGGTACTCGAGCCCGCCGGAGCCGTCGCTTCCCTCGATGTTGGCGATGGCCGTCTCGTTCGCAATCACGCCTTCCAGGCCGGGATGATAATCGTCCGCTGCAGACACGCCGCTCATAAAAAGAACTCCGCAGAAATTTGATCGCCAAACCACGCACGACAACAGGCCGGGAGCCCGGACGGCCCCGATCAGCAGGGATTGGGCCGACGGGCGCGAACGAGCGACCCCGATTTCCTTCGAGGATCTCCTGACCAGTCTAGTCTAGACGAATCGGCCCGGGTGTTCCATGACTAAGTTGGGTCTTCGGGGCTGGGAAAGTCATTGCCGGCCGATTGGGCGGAGGGCATTGCCAGGAGCCGCACGGCGAGCGAGTCGATCAGGCCGAAGAACTGGCGCAGTGACTCGACCCGTGCCTGCACGTCGGCGAGCTCGGGGCGAGCTGCCGCGAGGCGCACGGTGCGATCGAGCACGAAGAGGCTAGGATCGAGCTCGCGGCGCTTGCGTTCGGAGAGGATGCGGCGGAAGAGCGTCCAGACATCGGTCTCGGCGCGAAACAACTCGCGGCGCTCACCGGGACGATGGACCCGGTGGACGACTCCCCAGGCGAGCAGCTCACGTAGGTTCATGCTGACGTTGCCGCGAGAGACGCCGAGCGATTTGCGAAGGTCGTCGGCTGTCCAATCGGTCCCGGTGATATAGAGCAAGGCGAACAGCTCGCCCATGCTGGAATTGATGCCCCAGGTGCGAGCCATGAGGCCCCAGTGCGCGACGAAGTCGTCGATGAGCGCATCGGACGACGGGGCCGGCTCAGGCTGGTGTTCGGGTGCGTGCCGGGGTTCCTCCTTCGGAGCGTTCAACTGGAGACTCCGGCTTAATATGGGATCAAGGGAGGCGATGGGGAGCGATTGTATGGGCCGCATAGGTGTTCGGTCGGTCAAACCGTATCATTTCCGAGAAAATAATGAAAGTTCGCGTGGAGTTTCGGGTACAATACCAATGCATGCCCCGATCCGCGTACGCACGGAGCCGGGCCAGGTCCCCGGCAGATCGCTTCGAAAGTCCGGGGCTGACTTCAGATCTGAGGAGACGCTGCAATGCCTGAAACCGTGGTCCACTTCCAGATTCGCATGCCCCCGGTGCTGCACGAGCAACTCGCGAGCTGGGCGAAGGAAGATAAAGCTTCCTTGAACGCCTTGATCGTCGGTATCCTCGAAGACGCCATCAAGGTGCACGAGAAATCCGTCGCACATAAGGAGTGATCTGACCGGCCCTACCGGCCTTTCTTGCAAACCGGGCTCAGGGTCGTTCCTCCCCTGGCAAGAGGCCGCTTCATGCAAGCGGTCCCGTTCGTTGACCCGGTCAAGCGCCCGAGGACCCGGCCTGTACGTTAAAAACGGGACAGCGTCGTGTGACCTTGAGCGAGGCGGGCGGCGCCGGTATGCTTCGAAGTATTCTTTCCCCGATAGCTCAATGGTAGAGCGAGCGGCTGTTAACCGCTAGGTTCAAGGTTCGAGTCCTTGTCGGGGAGCTGACGAAGATTGGTTCAACAGGGTGGTAATCGGTTGTCTCGCCAGACCGAAAACCAGCCGAGCGTCGCGTTGTCGCCCGCAAACTAGCGCCATTGCATGGAGCAGCACTCGCGAGCACACATGTGTTTCCAGCCGGGCACCCGGCTCGCGGGCTGCGGATTGAACGCGATCAGCGGTAACTGCTGGTAAAATACAGCCAGGTAACGGCGCGCGCCACGGCCAAAGAAAGCAATGCGGCGAGCGCGAAGAGCGTTACTCGGAGACAAGGATGATCGTTGCGTGGGATTCGACGCGATAGCGTCCGAGCACGGGCACACGGGGGCCTTGATCGTCTTCGGCGATGTCGTCGGGGGCGGGGAGTGCGGTATCGAGCTTCCGGCGCCAGGGGCGTCCTGAGGGGGCGGCGGGGATCTGGAACTCGAGCGGTCGCACGTAGGCGTTCATGGCCACGTAGATGTCACGATCGATCAAATTCGGCCGATCGGAGCAGCGGCCGTCGAGGGCGAAGGCGAGGGAGTGGCTGTTATACGAGAAGTCGGGCTTGGCGGGCTCGATGCCGTGCCAGATGATTTCGGGCGGGAGGCCGCCGCGGTCTCCGGTGAAGAACGTGCGCCGGCGCAGGATCGGGTGGGCTTTCCGGAACGCGATCAACATCTTCACGAAGCGGACGAAATCGGCGTTTCGCTGGCGGAGCGTCCAGTCGACCCAGGAGACCGGGTTGTCCTGGCACCAGGCGTTGTTATTGCCGTGCTGGGTGCGGAGAAACTCATCGCCGCCCAGGATCATCGGCACGCCCTGGGAGACCATCAGGGTTGTGAGCAGGTTTCGCGCCTGACGGTGCCGCAGGGCGATGACGGTTTTGTTGTCGGTGGGACCTTCGGCGCCGCAGTTCCAGGACCAGCTCGCGTCGTTGCCGTCACGGTTTCCTTCACCGTTTGCTTCATTGTGCTTGTGGTTATAGGAGACGAGGTCGTAGAGGGTGAAACCGTCGTGGCAGCACAGGAAGTTGATTGAGTGGAGCGGACCGCGGCCGTGGAAGAGGTCGTCGCTGCCGCAGAGCCGGGTGGCCAGCGAGGTGGTCATGTCGGGGTCGCCGCGCCAGAATTTACGAACGTCGTCGCGATAGCGGCCGTTCCAGTCGGCCCACCTGCCTTCGCCGGGAAAGGTGCCGACCTGGTAAAGACCGGCGGCGTCCCAGGGCTCGGCGATCAACTTGACGTCGCGAAGGAGTGAGTCTTCGGAGATGCGCGTGATCACGGGGGGCTCAAGGAGCACGTTGCCGTGACGGTCACGGCCGAAGACCGAGGCCAGGTCGAACCGAAACCCGTCGACCCCTCCCTCGACGACCCAGTTCCGCAGGCATTCGAGCAGGTAATTGCGCACGATGGGGTGGTTGCTGGAAAAGGTATTTCCGCAGCCGCTAAAGTTGAGGTAGCGACCTTTGTCGTCGAGCATGTAATAGAGGGTGTTGTCGATGCCGCGAAAGCTCAGAGTGGGCCCGCCTTCGCCCCCTTCGGCGGTGTGATTGAAGACGACGTCGAGGATGACCTCGATTCCCGCCGCGTGGAAGGCGTCGACCATCGCGCAGAATTCGTGCCAGGGGGCGTAGCGCTCGGGGTTGTTGGAGTAAGCCGCCTTGGGAGCGCAGAAGAGAACGGGGTTGTAACCCCAGAAGTTGCGCAGCTTCTCGCCGGTGAGCGGATTGACGAAGTGGCAGTCGTTTTCGTCGAACTCGTCGACGGGGAGCAATTCGACGGTGGTGATTCCGAGGTCGGCGAGCTCGCGGGCTTTTTCGGCCAAGCCGGCGTAGGTTCCGGGATAGCGCACGCCGGAGCTGGGGTCGATCGTATAACCGCGCACGTGTAGCTCGTAGATGATCATATCTTCCCGATGTATGCGCGGGCTGTCGACGCGGGGGCGTTCGATCATGGATTCGGTCATGAGGCAGCGGCGCGGGAGGTTGCCGGAAAGCCCCCAGGGCCGACCGCAGGAGAGAGCGCGTGAGTAGGGGTCGTGCAGAATGAACCGGGTGTCAAAGCGGTGGCCGTTGTCCTTGGGTCCGTCGACGCGATAGCCGTAGCAAAACTCGGCGGGCAGGCCGTCGACGCGGACGTGCCAGTGGTCGCCGGTGCGGTTGTGGACGGGGTCAAGGGGGATCTCGGCGTGGATCTCGCCGTCGCACGGTTCTGACAGGATGAGCCAGACGTTCGTTCCATGCCGGCAAAGCAGCACGAAATTGATGCCGGTGGGGGTGGCGACGGCGCCGGCGGGAATGGGGCTGCCGCGGGTGACGATCAAGGGACTGTCGCGGTAGCTGTATTCGATGGACCTGGCGTCTTTCGGGTTCTCGATCAAGTTCGGCATTTCGATCTTTGCGCCGGTGCGTGCGAGGGATGGACTGAATCTGGCCCGGACTGTGCCGATGCCGATTCTCCGGGGGGCATCATTTGGAGTCAAGCGAATTAGGTGGGCGGGGAGCTCTTGACCACGCGATCTGAATCGATTCTTGCAACGATCATGGTCGAGGAGGATAATCGGCGCATGAGGGCGAGCGGTGTGGTTCATAAGGGAGCTGATCGATGGCTGCTGATCCGATTCCCAAGGAATTTGCGATCCGGACGCCGTGCTTGATGGACTGGGACAGCATGATCGGAGATGACGACCGCAAGCGGTTCTGCGCGGGGTGCGGCAAGCACGTCTTTAACCTCACCGCGATGAGCAGGGCCGAGGCGGCCTCGGTTGTCTCGGCGATTCGTGATCGCGGGGAGAGACGGTGCCTCCGTTTGTACAAGCGTCACGATGGCTCGCTCGCGGCGTCGAGCTGCGAGCCGGCGCCGGCTGGCGTGCGGGGAGCCTGGCAGTTCACACTACGATCGATCATGGCCGTCATTGCGGGCTGCGCGGCGCTCCTGGGACTGGCGAAGTGGCTTGCCCCGCAATTCAAGCAGCCGCCAAAGCCGGCGCCGGCCGCTAATGCTCGAGTCATCGTGGGCGACGTGTACTAAAGATTCAAATGCTCTACATGGTGGTGGAACGGTTCAAGCCGGGGGCCGCCGTTGAGGTTTATCGACGTGCGCGCGAGCACGGGCGGTTGTTGCCCGATGGATTGGCGTATGTTTCGAGCTCGGTCGACCACGATTTCACGACGTGTTTTCAGATCATGGAGACCGAGGACGAGACGTTAATTTCGCAATGGATAAAGAAGTGGGAGGATCTTGTTGAGTTCGAGGTTATTCCGGTTCGGACTTCGGCGGAGGCGCTGGGGGTGATTGGGTCGCGGTTGTGACTTGCGGGATGGGATATCCAGCGGATGGCACACGGCGTGTGCCTGCTACGGGGTGCTTGGCGGGCGGTGCTTGATCTTTGGTGCTCTCGCGATCTGGTCCGCAATGGCGGACCCTACAATTCAGACGGAGCGGACGGCACACGGCGTGTGCCTGCTGCAGGGTGCTTGGCGGGGCGGTGCTTGATCTTTGGTGCTCTCGCGATCTGGTCCGCAATGGCGGACCCTACGATTCAGCGGTCTGCTGCGGCACCACTGCTAGTGGCGTGCTCGTGCGACGCGGTTTGTGGCGGATTGACCACGTCAGCGATACGCAGATGCCTGGATTCCGTAGAGCTCGGCGTACTTCTTGCCGCTGGATAGGAGCTCCTCGTGGCTGCCCACTTCGGCCACGTGAGAGCCGTCGAGGACCACGATAATGTCTGCCATCCGCACGGTGCTGAAGCGGTGCGAGACGAGGATCGTGATCCGGCCGTCCGCGTTCGCGGTATCGCCGTTGGATTTACCGCCTCGCGCGGCGGCGGCGAAGCGTTCGAACAGGGCGTGCTCGGTCTCGGCGTCGAGGGCGGCGGTGGGCTCGTCGAGGACGAGAAGGAGCGGGTGGTCGCGCATGAAGCCGCGGGCCAGGGCGAGCTTTTGCCACTGGCCGAAGCTCACCTCGACGCCATCGGGCCAGGTTTTGCCGAGCTGCGTATCGAGGCCGGCGGCGAACCTGTCGATCACGTCGAGGGCACCCGCACGCTCGACGGCCGATTGCACGGCGTGGCCGTCGTCGATGCGTGGGAGATCGCCGAGACCCACGGATTGACGGGCGCTGAACTCGAAACGGAAGAAATCCTGAAATGCGCCGGCAAGCCTCGAACGCCAGGCTTCGATCGGCATTCGCGCGAGGTCTCGACCGTCCACGAGAATGCGACCTTCGGTCGGGTGATACAGCCGGGCGAGGAGCTTTACAAGCGTCGTCTTGCCGGCCCCGTTCTCGCCGACGATCGCCACGACCGAGCCTGGCTTCAAGTCGAGGCACACATCCTCGAGCACGCGTTTTTCGGTTCCAGGATAGGTGAAAGACACGTGGTCGAAGCGTATCCCGGTTGAAAGTCGCTCGGGGACGGACACATCGGCGTGCTCGGACTGGGCGGCCGCGTAATCTTCGAGCCAGGCCATGCGGATGGAACCGTCGAGCCAGATTCCGCGCAGAAAGCCAATCTCGCCGACCGTGGCGCCGATATACGCCGAGAGCCGCGAGCCGGCCGCGAGCACCAGGAGGAGCTGCCCGGGCGAGCCGTGGACTCCGACGGCGACGAACGCGACGGCCGACACGAAGCCGGCGCCGAAGACCGCCCAGGCGAGCGTGTTCCAGATCGCGGTATCGCGGCGGGCCTGCGCGATGGGGCCATACCAGCGGTCCCATGCCGCGCGGCGGCCGGAGATCAAGCGGTCGCCGATCCGCGTGACCCGAACTTCCTTGCCGGGCGCTGCTGTGGTGGCCGTGACGAACAAGTGACGCGCCAGCCGGGCGGACGGGGCACCGCGTTCTTCGGCGGCGCGCTCCACCCCCGGCCGCCACGCGGAGGCAAGCACCGTCGGCAACGCACAGACTGCCAGAAGCGCGAGCGCCGGATGAACGGACATGAGCAACGCCAAAGTCACACCGAGCCTCAAGATCCAGCCGCAGGTTGCGAAAAGCGACATGTACATGTGATCGAGCACAAATACCTGGTTGCGCAGGACAGCGAGCCGGTTCAGGTATTCCGGACGCTCGTGGTGCTCGATCGTGGCGACGGAGGCCTGGAGCTGGGCCACGTGTGATTCGAGCGCGATCGTCAGGCGGTCACGAAACCGCCGCTGAGTGCGATCGCTGACGACACGCAAGAACCAGGTCAGGGTTGCGGATGCTCCCAGGCCCAGGGCCGCGGCCACGGCCAGGCCGCGGTTGTGGGCCAGCGCGGCGTCGGCGAGGAATTTGAGCCAGAGGGCGAGCAGGGCGTCGGGCAAGGCCGAGAGGAGCGAGAACGAGAAGGCCACGACGAGAAGCTTGGGCTCGGCCTCATACGCCCGTTTCAACGCTCGCCACATCGAGGGCAGGGCGGGGGGCAAGCCGTCACGTGAGGACATCGTAGGTCACCCCTTCCTCTTCGCCTTCGCCGCTTTCGGAGCCGAAGCGCTGGGCCTGAAGGTCGAACATGGTGCGGTAACGGCCACCTGAGGCCATCAGCTCGTCGTGGGTGCCGAGCTCGACGGCGCGCCCGCCTTCGAGCACGCAGATGCGATCGGCGTGGCGGACGGTGGAGAACCGGTGCGAGATGAGGATCGTGGTCGTGTGCCTGGTGGCGGTGAGGATGCGGTCGAAGATCTCGGCCTCGCCACGGACGTCGAGCTGGGCGGTCGGCTCGTCGAGGAGCACCAGGCCGGCGCCCTGGAGCACGGCGCAGAGCGCTCGCGCCAGCGCCACACGCTGCCACTGGCCGCCGGAGAGATCGGTGCCGCCTTCGTAGCCGCGGGCGAGGATCGTATCGAGGGAGGCAAGATCGGCGCCGCCTGCGTCGGCGAGCGCGGCGCGAATGACATCGTCAGGGGCTCCGGCGGGTGCGACGTTGTCGCGGAGCGGCAGCTCGAAGCGGACGAAATCCTGGAAGACCGCGGTGATCTGGCTGCGCCAGGCGTCGAGGTCGAGGTCGCGCAGGTCGATGCCGTCGACCTCGATTGCGCCGGACTGGGGGTCATAAAGGCGGCAGAGGAGTTTGGCGAGCGTGGTCTTGCCGGCGCCGTTCTGGCCGACGATGGCGAGCGACGTTCCGGCGGGAATCGTGAGGTCCAGTCCTTCGAGCACGTTTTCGGTGGAATTCGGGTATGCGAATGTGAGGTTTCGGAATCGCACCTCGCGGGCCGGAAGACCGGCAGCCGATCGCGAGCCGGGGGAGAGGCGGCCGGCGGGGGCCATGGCTTCCTCGAGCCGCAGCGTTGCGGCGACGGGTGCGGAGGCGCTGTCGAGAGCCCACGAGAGGCCGCCGAAGGCGATCATGCTGGTGGTGATGGCGGCGGTGGCATAGGTTGCCACTCGGTCGAGGGCGAGGGTGCCATTGGTTGCGGCGACTGCGAGGGCTCCGAAGACGAGAAAGTTGGCGGCGAGAACCAGCACGAGGCTCCAGGCCACGGGCCGCTCGCGCAGGCGAGTGGCTTTCCACTGAAGCTCGAAGAGCCGGCGGCGGTTGGAGCGGAACCGATCAACGGTCCAGGCCGCCAGGCCGAAGAGGCGGAGCTCTTTGGCTGCGGGTGCATCGACGGCGAGGCGATAGGCATAGTCGGCGTGTCGTTGTGCTCCGCGCACTTCGTCCGTATTGCGATCGCGCCAGACGGCGCTTTCCTTGAGAAGCCAGTGAGTCGCGAGCCAGGCGCCGGCCAGGACGAGCGGCGCCCACCAGGCGAAGCCCGCGAGCAAGGCCGCCGAAGTCAGGCCGGCGATCATCTCGACCAAGCCGGACGCGATAAAATCCATTGAAATCCAGATCGGCGGGCCACTGATGCCCATGTCGAAGTCGCGCGCCATCGAGAAGTCGCTTGTGAGCTTGGGGTCTTCAAGGTGCCCCATGCCGGGCGGCCGGACACACGCGACGGCTAGCCGGTCGTAGAGCCATGAAGCCGTGCGGCTGCCGAGATTGGCACCAATGGCGCGGTGAATCGAGGAAAGAACCTGGAGGGGGATGAACACGACGGCCACGACGAGCAAGGGCAGAGTCAGGCTTTCGTTCCGCTCGACGGCGCCCACGAGCAGGCCGATGGCGATCGCGAAGACCGCGGGGAGCACGCCGCGGAGCGCGAGCACGGACCACCACGCGAGCGCGAGCGGGCGATCGGCTCTGGGCAGAACGGAGAAGAACTTGACCTGGTCCTTGGCGAGCAAGCGGTCAAACATGGGCATTCCTTCGTTTTTTCAACTGAGCGATTTTGCCCAATGACTGACGACTCGGGCCATTTCGACGAAGACATCTTCGTCGCTGGCGCGCGAGCGTTTCAGGGTGTGATAACCGTGGTCCGCCGTATCAACGAGGTGAAGCGTCGCACGCTGCCCGAGCTTCTTGCAGACGGGCTCGAGCAGGTCGAGATGGGCGAGATCGTCGCGTGTTCCGCTGAGAAAGAGCATGGGAATCGTGACGTCGCGAAGGTGGTCGGCCCGTTTTGTGTCTGGCTTGCCGGGTTGGTGAAGCGGAAACGAGAAGAAGACCAGGCCGTGCACGCCCGCGAGGGGCGACTGCGAGGCTGCCGTTGAGGTCATGCGACCGCCGAAGGAATGGCCGCCGGCCAGCAGTGGAAGGCCGCGGGCGGCGCGCGCAGCGGCTGCGACGGCGGAACGGACGGTCGTGGTGCAGACTTCCGGGGAGTCTCGGCCTTTGCCGTGTTCCATGTATGGGAAGTTATAGCGGAAGGTTGCGATGGCTTTCTCTGCCAGATTATCTGCGATCGATTGGAGCGTGGCGTGCCGCATGTTCGTGCTCGCGCCGTGGCCGAGGATGAGGAGGTGGGTGGCGTTCTTGGGCCGAAGCAAGAGCGCGGAGACCTCGCCCTTTTCCGGCGTCGCGTGGAATTTCAGCTCTTTTGCGGTATGGGACAGCATGGCGCTTCTCATGTGGTCTTTTGAACAGTAGAGAAAGAATAACCGCGGCGGTGCGCGAAGGCAAGGCTGTTGATCCTGTCCGAAGATGGCGGACCCTACATTTTGTGATTCGGAGCGCGGGTGGCGGAGTTCACGCCAAGTTGGTCTAATCGGTCGCTCTTGCCGGCGGACGGCACACGGCGTGTGCCTGCTACAGCGCTGGCTTCGGAACGGCTTTCTGGATGAATTGAATGTCTGCTGGACGTGATCGGGCTTTACTCGACGATGATTCTGCGTCGCTGCTGTCGCGCCAGCCGTATGTGAGGTTTCTCGCCGGGCGGTTCCTGGGCACGCTGGCCACGAACTCGCAGTCGGTGGTGATCGCGTGGGAGGTGTATGCGATTGCGCGAGAGACGATGTCGATGGCGGAGGCGTCGTTTACCGTTGGTATGATCGGGCTGGTGCAGTTCCTGCCGCTGTTTGCACTTTCTCTCATCGCGGGTGAGACCGCAGACCGCCACGATCGCCGCCTGATACTCTCGCTTTGTTATGTGAGCAATTTTCTGATATCGGCGGCATTCGCCTGGAGGTCGACGCTTGGCGGCGGGTTGTGGACGTTGTTTGGGCTCGCGGCCCTGTTCGGCTGCTCGCGGGCGTTTTTCATGCCGACTGCGAGTGCGCTGGGACCGATGCTGGTTCCGCTGCATTTGCTGCCGAAGGCGATCGCGACCAATTCGCTGGTGGCGCAGCTCGGGCAGATTCTGGGGCCGGCGCTGGGAGGGCTCTTGTGCGGCGTGGTCGACGACTGCGGGTTATGGGGTCAGCGCTCTCCTTTTTGCGGCGGCTGCGATCTGTGCGATCTCGATCCGCGCGGATACCCGGCCGCGACTGGAGGCGGGCCGGTCGCGGGTCGCCCAGATCAGGGAGGGGCTCGGGTACTTGTGGGGGAACAAGCTGGTGCTGGGGGCGATCTCCCTGGACCTTTTTGCCGTGCTGCTGGGTGGAGCGACCGGATTGTTGCCGGTGTTTGCTCGAGACGTGCTGCGGGTCGGCCCACATGGGTTCGGCATTCTGCGCACGTCGCCGGCCATCGGGGCGCTTCTGGTGGCCGGGTATCTGGCGCGACGGCCGATCCGAGCTCGAGCGGGCGTGAAGATGCTGCTGGCGGTTGGACTGTTCGGGCTGATGACGATCGTGTTTGCCTACTCGCGCTGGGTGCCGCTGTCCGTGTTCGCCCTCGCCGTTCTGGGCGGGGCCGACATGGTGTCGGTCTTCACGCGGCAGAGCCTGGTGCAGATCGCGACGCCTGACCCGATGCGGGGGCGGGTGTCGGCGGTTGCGACGTTATTTATCGGGGCGTCGAACGAGCTGGGGGAGTTCGAAAGCGGGTTTGTGGCCCGGTTGCTGGGACCGGTGGGGTCGGTGGCCTTCGGTGGGGCGGGGGCGATGGCCGTGACGGCGGTCTGGGCGTGGCTGTTTCCGCGGCTGCGGGAGGCGGACCGGTTGGTGTGATAGCGAGGGCGCAAATCAAGCGAACAGGGCATCTGAGCATCGAAGCGGATTCCCCGCCACATCGTGTGGGCGGAAAAAATCGGTAACCGAGCATTCAGATCGCGGCACTGTTATTCCGTACGCCGGGATGGCCTTTCAAGGGCGCACGCACAGCTCCAGTGCGGCGACGATTTTCGAATGATGCGTCGGGCCCAGGGAGACCTTCGGTCTAGCGGGAGGGCGGCGACCCTTCGGGTGCCCGAGACCCACGCCCAATAGAGCAGAAATCCCTTCGCGGAGCGAAGGGCGACAATGGGGCGGCGACCTTTCGGGTGATCAGGAGTCTCGCGCCGAACAAGTCTGGCCGGAGAGCCATATTCTGCGTCCAGAGGCTCACGGCGGCGCCGGCCCTGCCTGGATCGACTATTCGCTCGAGTAACGCTCACGGGATGTGACGAACCAAGTGGCGAGCCTGGTTGTCGCCCCCCCGGCAGGATGTCGGTGCTGCGCCGGAAAAAGTGTAACCCGGGTATCCGCTTCGGGGCACTCTCAAATAGTGCGGGGCGATGACGGACGACTGTCGCGATCACGTTCAGCAGGTTGAAGCATCGTTGTCGAAAGGCAACAGAGGCTTCATCCGATGGATTGCGAAATCACTCTGTTCATCAACCAACGGCGACGTTCGCGTTGCCACATACACATATGGCCGAATAGGGCACTATTGAGGAGATTACCGTGTCGCAATCCATTTTCGGAGCCCGGCTAGATCAGGTTCTTGGCGCTTTCTTGACCGGAAGCCGCCGCAAGCAGCCTCGGTCCAAGCTACGCCGGTTCCTCCAGTTGGAGGTGATGGAGGGGCGTGCCCTCATGTCGGGCATCACGGCCAGTGGGGTCATCAGCTCGACGCCGGCCGGCTCGAACTTCGACTACACGATCGATCTAACGAATTCCAGTTCGAGCACCGCCAGCATCGGTACCTTCTGGTACGCCTGGACGCCCGCGCCCTTTCAGGATTTTCTGGCCACCAAACCAGTTTCCGTCAGTCCGCCCGCCGGATGGACCGAGACGATCACCAACATTGGCTCCACGGATGGCTACGCTATTGAATTTGTCTCCTCCGGCACGGCTTATAACGTTCAGGCGGGGAGCTCGTTGAATTTTAATTTCACCAGTGCCGACGCTCCCGCATCGGTGAATGGCAATTCGGCGTTTTACCCGAGCACGCCGGTAGGAAAGTCCTTCGTTTACTCTGAGGGCCCGGAACAAGGTATCGCCGACGAATTTGTCGTGGCAGCGGCCGCGGCGCCGACCCTCACGTCGATCACGGTGACTCCGGCCAATACCAACCTGGCCACCGGCAAGACCGAGCAGTTCACCGCCACGGGCAACCTGTCCAACGACACCACCGAGAATCTGACAAGCCAGGTGAACTGGGCTTCCTCCGACACGACGTGGGCCACGATCAACTCGACTGGGCTGGCCACGGCCGTGTCACCGGGCCCGGTGACGATCTCGGCGGCGTTCGACGGCATCACCGGCTCGACCGGGCTGACGGTGGTGGACGCGCCGACCCTCCAGTCGATCACAGTGACCCCGTCCAATACCAGCCTGGCCACCGGAAAGACGGAGCAGTTTACGGCAACGGGCACTCTGTCCAACGACACCACCGAGAACTTGACGGGCCAGGTTACATGGGCTTCCACGGACCCCAACTTCGCCACGATCAGCGCGACAGGGCTGGCCACGGCCGTGCAACCAGGCTCCGTGTCGATCTCGGCGGCCTTCGATGGCACTACCGGTTCGACAGAGCTGACGGTGGTGGCCGCGCCCACCCTCGAGTCGATCACGGTGACGCCAGCTAATACCAACCTGCCGTCCGGGGAAACAGAGCAGTTCACCGCAATTGGCACTCTGTCCAACAACACGACCGATAACCTGACCGGCCAGGTGAGCTGGGCGTCCTCAGACACCACCTGGGCCACGATCAACACGACAGGGCTGGCCACGGCCGTGTCAGCGGGACCGGTCACGATCTCCGCAGTCTTCGATGGCATCACAGGCTCGACCGGGCTGACGGTGACCCCGGCGGTCCTCGAGTCGATCGCGGTTACCCCGGTCAATACCAGCCTGGACACCGGGCAAACGGAGCAGTTCACCGCCACGGGCACGCTGTCCAACGGCAGCACCGAGAACTTGACGGGCGAGGTGACCTGGGCTTCCTCGGACACCACCTGGGCCACGATCAACCCGACAGGGCTGGCTACGGCGGTGTCCGCGGGCCCGGTGACGATCTCCGCGGCCTTTGATGGCCACACCGGATCGACCGGGCTCCTGGTCTTGATCCCGACTCCAGCTCCGACGCCAACTCAGACGGTGATTATCGGCGAGCAACCGGTTTTCGAACGCAAGCTAAACAAGAAGGGAAAGCCCATCGGAAAGGCAATGCTGTCCGGTTTCACGGTCGACTTCGGCGTTCCGCTCGACGCCGCGGGTGCCGCGAACCGCGCCGACTTCCAGTTGGACACCGTCACCACCAAGCGGGTCAAGAAGAAGTCCGAAACGATTCTGCACCCGATCACGAAATTCACGGTCTCGTATGTCGCGGCGAGCAACGCAGTCGAGATCAAGCTGGGGGCCGCGGAGACGTTCCCGACCGGAGGCCGGCTTTTGGTCCTTGGCGGCGAGACGACCGCCGCGGGCGGCACGCTGAGCGGGCCCGCGGTGTTTGCCATCTCCAAGGGCGGGAAGAGCATCGAGCTGTCGTGAGCGCCGGGGCGAGCCGCTGGGCGCGGGGCTCCGGGCACCAGTTTCCGCACGCCCTCGAAAGTCGTTACATCCAGATATTCAAAACTGAATCAGTACGGAGGGCATTAACATGTCGCGATCCATTTTCGGAAGCCGGTTACATCGAATTCTCGGCGCCTTCACGGCCGGGGGCCGCAGCCAAGAGCGTCGGCCCAGAGTGCGTCGATCCCCCCAGTTGGAATCCCTGGAGGGGCGCGCTCTCATGGCCACGATCAACGCCAGTGCAACCATCAGCTCGCTGGCCGACGGACCCAACTTCGACTACACAGTCCAACTGGCGAACTCCAGGACGAGCAATTCCGGCATCGGTACGTTCTGGTACTCCTGGGTGCCCGCCGGCGAGGATTTTCTCGCCACGAGCCCTCTTTCCGTCACCGCGCCCGCCGGCTGGACCGACACCATCACGCATATCGGGCCGTCCGACGGCTACGGCATTCAGTTTGTCGCGAGCAATTCGGCTTATGACGTGCAGCCGGGCAGCTCGCTGAGCTTTTCATTCGTGAGCGCAGACTCGCCCGCATCGATCAATGGCAACTCCGTAGACTACGCGGGTGCGCCTGTGGATACGGCGGTCGCTTATCCGGGCGCCCCATTCAGCGACGCCGGACATCAATTCGTCGTGACACCCGCGACGACGCCCACGCCGGCGCCCACGTCCGCGCCGCCGGTCACCGTAGTCAGCATCCAGGACGTGAAGAACAAGAAGCACCTGGTGACCGGGATCGTCGTGGAGATCAGCGGCCCGGTCAACGCCGCCGAAGCGGACAGCCTTGCGACCTATCGGTTGGCGACGGCGAACGGTAATGGGTCATTTACTGCCAAGAACTCGCCGGTGCTCACGCTTCGCTCGGCGGTGTTCAACCCGGCGAACGATACGGTCACGCTCACTCCCAAGAAGGCGTTTGCCCTGACCAAAGCCGTCGAGCTCACGATCGACGGGACTGCGCCTTCCGGCTTGCAGGACAGCTCCGGGCAGTTGATCGACGGCGACGACGATGGTCAGGCGGGCTCGAATGCGGTTGCCTTGATCCGACGCAGCGGTGTGGCCATGAACCCCGTGGCCCGCGCCGCGAAGGACCCGTTCGTCTACGGACCGCCCGCGAATGTGCCCCCAGCCCCCATCCCGCCCGTGGTTCCTCCAGGAGCCCCCGTCACACCCGGGCTGTTCAACCCCACAGGCTCCGCGCCGCCCGTGGTCAACCCCATACCCACGACCCCGCCCGTAGGCGGAGGGGGTTCGTCGACAGGGGGAGGGGGTTCGTCGACAGGGGGCGGAGGGGGTTCGCCCCGTTACTAAGCCGTGCTCGATGGCGGCGAGATCATGATGTGAGTCTCGCGGCCTCGCGCTGGCCGTGTTTGATGATCGTCGGGCGGTTGCGATGAGACGCAACCGCCCGATTCCATGCGCTCTGCCGATCGTCAGTGCCCACGGTTCGAGCCTGGCTCGTGCGGTGAAGTGAGAACCATGCGCAGCGATCGAGACTCTATTCTGAGAGGAGGGCCGGGACATGCGCAGACAAACGCGTACGGGTGCAAACGGCCGGGCCGGGACGACCCTGCCCGGCTCACCGCGGCGGGCGGGGCCGAGCCGCTATGCGGCGGGTTAGCCTCGGACTCGAGCAGGAGAGAGGGTCTGGGCGGCGAGTCGTCCTCCGGTGGGGTCGATCTCTCGATGCCGACGCGCGTGCTCGCAGTGCAGGAAGCGGCTCGTCCGCGAGCCACGCGGGCGGCCGGCTGGCCGGTCGTCCCCGGCTTCGCGATTCTCGAGGAGCTGGGCCGGGGCGTACGCGCCCGGCGGATCTCCGCCGTCGAGTACCTCGGCCGCCGTTGCCACCGTAACCCTTGCGTCGCCAGCCTCGTCGCCGCGGTCGTCGTCCTGTCGGTCACGGTGGTGACTCTTTCGACTGTCCTCGCAGTCCATCTCGCGCGGGCCCATGGCGCCGCTATCGTGGTCGGCGGCGGCGAGACGGCGACCGACGCACGGACGAACAAACCCATCCGGAACATCAACCATGAGCTTTGATCGTCACTCGCAGCGCTATAACCCGCGCTGGCTGTACCCGGGAATCGAGACGGACGGGGAGCAAGCGTCCAAGGCGCGGGATGTGTCTGGGTTTTACGCGAACGAGAAGTTGACCAGCGACGTGACTGATCGAGAGTTCGATGAGGCGCTCAGGCAGGTCGCGTCGGAAAGATGCTGTGTGTGTCCTGTCTGCGGCGGGATCGTGGGGAGCGATGGATCGGTTTTGTCATGACGCCGGATGACCGCCGGGTCACTCTGGCAACGGCCGCCGAACAGCTTCCGTTGCCAGGACCGAACAAAAACGACTCGCGGTTCGTCCATATCACGAAGAAGGTCCCACCATCGAAATCATGCCCCCGCATCTCGCCCAAATTGTCCTTCACTCAAGGGATTGTCCGACAGGGACTTAGATCGAGCGCAGTCCAAAAACGAGACATCCTGAGAACAACTGTAACGGAGCTGCGCCACGCGCATGAATTGATGAACAAGGAAAGTCAATTGGTCAGGTCGCCGATGGGCGTCAAGCCGAGTGGCAGCAAACGGTTACCTGCACAGGTGGACGAGGCTGGTTTGGGAGTTGCTGATTGGGAAGCCTCGGAAGAGCCGGAAGTTCGCGACGATCTCCGCGCACTGCGCGATATCGTCGAAGGGACGGCGGCGTGGGACGGGAGAAGAGTTTTTCCGGTCGCTGGTGCGGCGACTGGCTTCGGCCATCGACGTCCCTTACGCCGTGGTCGCCGAGTTCGCCGATGTGCATACGCGCGTGCGGACCGTGGCTTTCTGGGCGCGGATCGGATCATGGACAACATGGAATATGATCTTGCCGCCACTCCGTGCGACGCCGTCGCGCGCGGGGGATTCGTCCATCACCCGACGGGTGTGTCGGCGAACTTCCCGAACGCGAGCCCCCTGGTCAGTCTGGGCATCGACAGCTACATGGGCGTGCCCTTTCTGGACGGCGAGGGGAACGTTCTTGGTCATCTGGCGGTGTTCGACGACCGGCCTATGCCTCCGGAACCGCGCCGGTTGTTCATTTTCCGGATCTTCGCCGCTCGGACCACCGCGGAGCTGGAGCGACTTCGCGCCGAGAAACGGTTGCTCGACAGCGAAGGTCGCTATCGCGATCTCTATGAAGAGGCGCCGGTGGGCTACCTGTCCGTCAGCGGCGAGGGGCGAATTCTCAGCATCAATCGCGGTGCGACGCAGATGATCGGTCATCGAGAGGACGAGATGAACGGTCGTGTCCTCTTCGACTTTTTCGCGCACACGCCGGCCGCCAAGGGATCGGCGGCCGATTTGCGGAGCCGGTTTCTGGCCGGCGAGGAATTCTCGGGAATCGAAGTGGAGATGCATCGTGCGCACGACCGCCCGTTGTGGGTCAGCTTGTGGATGAAGCCGATTCGCGGTGCTGATGGGCGGGTTCAAGCGAGCCGAGCGATCTGGGTCGACATCACAGACCGTGTGCTCGCCGAGGCCGAACGGGCCCGCTTGCAGCAGCAAAACCTCTATTTGCAGGACGAGCTGAAGGCCACGCACAACTTCGAGGCGATCATCGGCAAGAGCCCTGCGCCTTGCGCGGTGCTGGACGACGTGCGGCGGGTGGCGCCGACCGATGCTTCCGTGCTCATCACTGGTGAGACCGGTACGGGGAAGGAACTGATCGCGCGGGCCGTTCACTCTGCGAGCAAGCGTGCCGACAAGCCGTTCATCAAGGTCAATTGCAGCGCCCTGCCGACGGGCCTGGTGGAAAGCGAGCTTTTTGGCCACTAGAAAGGGGCCTTCACGGGCGCCATCGCCAAGCGCATCGGCCGTTTCGAGCTCGCCGACGGCGGCACCATCTTCCTCGATGAGATCGGCGAGACTCCCCAGGAGGTACAGGCCAAGCTTCTGAACGTTCTGCAAGCGCATGAATTTGAACGCGTCGGGGGCCACGCCCCGATTCGGGTCGATGTCCGGGTCATCGCCGCAACCAACCGCGACCTGCTCAAAGCGGTTCAGGAGAAAGGCTTCCGCGAGGATCTTTACTACCGGCTCCACGTCTTCCCCATTCATCTCCCTTCACTCCGCGATCGCGCCGAAGACATCCCGCTCCTCGCGCACTTTCTTGTTAATAATTTCATGGCTCGGATTGGCAAGCGGATCGAGAGCGTGGGCCAGCGAACCATGGAGCAGTTACTCGCGTATCGGTGGCCGGGTAACGTCCGCGAGCTGGAGAACGTGCTCGAGCGGGCGGTCATCCTCGAGACGGACAGCGTCCTCGAAATTGAGCCCGGTATTCTGCCGGCGACAGGCGCGGTGTCACCGAGTGGGGAGCGCCCAGTTTGGAGACGGTTGAGCGGGACCACATTTCCTCGGTTCTGGGCGAGACCAACTGGGTTATCGAGGGTCCTCGCGGCGCTGCCAAGGTGCTGGGACTGCACCCGAACACCCTGCGGCATCGCTTGAAAAAGCTGGGCATCGAGCGTAGCAACCACCGCGGGCGGTAGCGGCCACCACCGGCGGTGGCGCTGGCTGCTTGCAGCGGTTCGGCGCGCAGCGGCGCTCGAGCATCGATCGGGATTGTGCAAACCTTGTCTTGCCCGGGACATCGGCGAGATTGGGATCGCGCCGGCGATTGGCATGCGGGTCGCTTTATTGCGCAGCACGGCCCTTGGAGAAGTGAATGATGCTGCGGATCACGCGAACGGTTGGCCATGACTCAGTGGAGACCCTCAAGCTCGAAGGGAAGCTTCAGGGGCCGTGGGTTCGAGAGGCCCAGGACGCCCACGCTCAGTCGGCGGCCCAGGTGTCTCGCACCTGTCTGGACCTCACGGGCTTGACCTTCGCGGATGAGGAGGGTGCAGCGTTGCTTCGAGAACTGATTCGAAGTGGTGCGCAGGTCGTGGGCTGTTCTTCCTACATCGCTGAGTTGCTCCAAGTTTCACAATGGAGTTGACGAGTCCGATGAAACCGAATCGATCTGATGGGCAATTGATTGATGCGTTCCTGACCGGGGAAAAAGAGGACTCCGAGACCGCGTTTGAGGCGCTGGTGAAGCGGCACGGTCCGATGGTGCTCGGGGTGTGCCGGAGCGTACTGCGTCGAGAGCAAGATGCCGAAGACGCCTTTCAGGCAACATTCCTGGCGCTAGCGCGCAGGGCCGGTACGATCCACAATCGTGAGATCCTGGCGTGCTGGCTACACGCGGTGGCTTGCCGGATCGCGATCCGGGCGCGGGGCCGTCGGGCAAGATCCACACCGCGGATGGAGATTCAGGAGGCGGAAGAGTCTCACCTGGGTCCTGACCAGGCTGCGAGTCGCACCGAGCTGGGGCTGATTCTCCGCGCGGAGGTCGACGGCTTGCCGGCGAAGTATCGCTCGCTTGTGCTGCACAGCTACCTGGAAGGGAAGAGCAACGAGCAGGTCGCCCGGCTGCTTCGGTGTCCGGTGGGCACAGTCAAGGGGCGGCTGTCACGGGCCCGCGACCTGCTGCGAGCACGGCTGTGCCGGCTGGCGTGGGAAGGGAACGAGTTTCGGTATAGATGGGGATGAAACGTGGCGGTGGGACTGCGAGGCGGATGGGAGTAGGGGTAGGGGTGGGAGTACGAGTACAGTACGAGTACGAGTACGAGTACGAGTACGAGTACGAGTACGAGTACGAGTACGAGCAGGGGTGGGAGTACGAGTACGAGGCGGATGGGGGTGCGAGTACAATCGGTTCCTGGCACCTTTATTGCAGACAGATCAAGTGTCTCCCACTGGTCGTCCGGGACCGGCTACATTTTGCTCGTCGGTTTCGGTTCGAGCAAGCGTTCGGCATCTCTACGAGCGTTTAGTTCCCGGAAGGATCTGGCGTATTGTGCCAGGGCAGATGCGTCGGGTGGAAAGATCTGGGTCAGCTTGTAAGCCTCCCGAATTCTGTTCGCTTCTGCGTGGTACACATCGTTTGTCATTCTTGCCGTTTCCCTTTTGGGTGTGTCGAGACGCTTGGTATTCAGCCTACCTGGGTCTGCCCACCGTGAGCGAATAATCTCTTGTTATAATGATCAGATCAGACATTTATTGTCAAGAGGTGATTCGTCTGGATCGTCGCCGGTTTTCATCTCAGCCCGTGGCAGGTTACCGTCGGCACACGACAACGTTCACAAGCCGCGGGGGCTGCCCGCTTGTGGGGCTGGCCCGAAGATTGCGGGCTCGGTTTCGCTCCAAGTCTGGGCAGATTGGTTGCTGGCGCATTAGTCCTCGTGTTGAGGAGACCATGACTCGAGCAGCAACGTGTGTTAGACTTGAAGGTTACCAAGGAGATTGGTGAAGCGGCACGCTTTCTAGTCGGTCCGAGGCGGCTGGTAGCGACGGAACGTACGGCCGAGGGCGGATTGATCGGCTCTCGCAAAGCTGGGGCGGTTACCGCCGACGCTCTTGCTTTAGTCGCTTTGGACGCATCCACGATTGGCCGGCGGGGCGGAACGGTTGTTCCGGACGATGTGTTAGAACGATTGGAGCCGTCTCTCCTCAAAGACAGAGTTGTGGTCTCCAAGAATGCGGACCGGATGCTCGCCCGCAGGGCGGCGTCCGGCATTTTTCGAGTGTTTCAGGACGGGAGCGCCACGATATTCCTGCGGTCGGATCGCACTCGATACGAATTGGTTCACGAGATGAGACACTATCGACACTTCAGGGCCATCGGAGCTGATTCGTTCCGGAAATTGACTCGTCTGGAGCAAGAGCAATTCGTGTACGACGCGCTGCGAAGGAGTCGTCACTGGAGGCGCTTTACCGCAGCCGAAATCCAGCACGCGCAGGACTACGTCCGCTCGTTGGGTGGAAATGTGTGGTAGCCCAACCAGGAGAGAGCCTGACATGAGTGAGGACCAAGTCAAACGAATCGCCTGCGATCTCGTGGCCCATCTCGAACTCGATCCGTGCAAGCTCGAATCGGTCGAGCGACTTTCTCGTCCGCTGCCATCAGGTCCGTCAGCCATCGGTGGCGAGTGGGTTGTGCGTTTCGCATTTGAACAAGAGGACGGTGTCGCTTGTTCAAGTGATGTTGCTTTAGTAATCGTCGATGATACGACGGAGCAGGCACGGTTGGTGGAGAGCCTTTAGAGTCTTCGTTTGTAGGATCTCTGCGCAGTGCGCGCATCTGCGAGACCTACGGTCGCCGCTGAGGGCGGGGTCACAGACCCGCGCCCAACATTGCGGCCTCGCCGCGTCAGGTAGTCTCTGGGGTAGTGTTTTCCCCGCGCTGTTGCGAAAAGGAAAACTCGAGCCACAATCCGGACGGTTCGTATCGCAGTGCCGGCTCGGGAACATTGGCCGCGCGACAGGCATCGAAAATGAGTTCGATTCCCCGTCCCCGGGCTTCGATCATTCCGGCACGGAAAAAGGCGTTCGCAACGTCGTGGTTGAAGGCGCACGAGGGGTGTTTGTGCTGTCATCGAGGAGATGCAGCTTCTCGATGAGGCTGGATCGGGATTCGCGAAGAACTGCCGAGAGCAGTCCTGAGCAATGGGTTCGGACAGGCGGTGAAGTGCGGCGGATTGGAGAGAGCGAGGATATCCTCGACTTCAGCTTGCCATGGCCGGTGCAGAACCAGTCTTGAACAGAAGCGAAATGATGAAACCGCGAAATGGGGGAACCCGGTCGCGTCGCCCGCTTGCCGAGGCGCCTTCGGGCGCGGCATGCTGGTGTCGTCGGCCCGCCAGAACCCGTTCGCGCCGTGCCAGGCCGGGAGGCGGCCCGGCTAACGAGGCGATCCAGCGGACCCGCCCGCATGCCGGCGGCCCGCTGATCCAGGTCGTTAGCCGGCGCCAGCACTCCAAGCGACGACAAGCTCCTCTCAGCTTGCCCCGGCAACGAACGCGTCGAGCCATCGTTTGGCAAAGTTCTGCCTTCAGATCGTCCGAAACTTTCGGGAGGTTCCATGCATCGTTCGTTCGGAGCGTTTGTGCGAGTGGCCGTGATACTGGCGAGCATTCAGGTCAACGGCCCGATTGCCGCTCAGAGTCCTCGGGTCGTGTCCGCGGCTGACTACGACCGCGCCGCGCGATTCCTGGGCGGGAATCTCGGCGGCCTTGTTGTGGGTGGGAACGTGCAGGCGAGATGGCTCGCCGACGGCCGCTTCTGGTACACCAGCACCACGCTCTCCGGCGCCGAGCAGGTGGTGATCGATCCGGTGCGGCGCACCCGCGCCAAAGCCACCGCGGCGGATACCGGGGCGCGCAGCACCGAGGGTGCTGGTGGCATCGCCACGCGCGGCGGCGGCGGTGGTCCGCGAACCGGCGGCGCAGCAGGAGTGCTCTCACCCGACGGGAAGCGCGCGGCTTTCATCAGAGAGTGGAATCTCTGGATGCGGGACGTGGCCACGAAGCAGGAGCGCCAGCTTACCACCGACGGCGTCAAGAACTTCGGCTACGCGACGGACAACGCTGGGTGGGTGAAGAGTAACCGCGCCATGCTGAAGTGGTCTCCGGATTCTCGAAAGATTGCGACGCAACAACAAGACGAGCGGCAAGTCGCCGACATGTATCTGCTTGAGACCCGCGTCGGTCAACCGATTCTGCACACCTGGAAGTACTCCTTCTCAGGCGACTCAATCCTTCCGATGATCCATCGCGTGATCATCGATGTCGACGCCGGGCGCGTGATCCGGTTGCAGATGCCACCCGACTTTCACCGCGCGACGTATTCCGACAACATCTCGATGAACGACTACAATTGGAGCCCGGACGGTTCCCGTCTGGCTCTCGCTTCCGTAACGAGAGACCACCGGACGGCGACGCTCAAGCTGGCCGACGTTGCAACTGGAGCAGTCCGGACGGTGATGTCGGAGACCACCAACACCCACTTTGAGTCGCGAACGGGCTGGCGGGTGCTCTGGGCCACGAATGAACTGATCTGGTATTCCCAGCGCGACGATTGGGGCCAGTTGTATCTGTACGATCTCAACACCGGGGCGCTGGAGCAAGATTACTTCGGGCGAAGGTCCGGTGACGCAGATTGTCCGCATTGACGAAAAGACGCGGACATTGTGGTACCAGGCCAAGGGACGCGAGCGCGGTCAGGACCCGTACTTTGCGCACTACTACCGTATCGGTCTCGACGGGGGAGACCAGGTGTCGCTGACTCCCGATGACGGTGACCACACCATCCAGCTCTCGCCTTCAGGCCAGTTCCTTGTGGACACGTATTCGAAGCCCGACATGCCGCCTGTCGTGGCGCTGCGGGATCGCGACGGCAAGCTGGTGATGCCGCTGGAAAAGGCCGACATTTCCCGCCTGGTCGCCACGGGATGGAAACCGCCGATCCCGATCACCATGAAGGCGCAAGACGGGAAAACCGATGTCTATGGAATGATGTTCCGCCCGACGAACTTCGACGCGTCCCGGAAATACCCGATCATCAACAACATCTATCCGGGGCCGTTTGGAGCGAGCGTCGGGAGCCGGAGGTTCACCGCAGGTCGCGGGGACCGGCAGGCGCTGGCCGAACTGGGTTTTGTGGTTGTTGCCATCGACGGCATGGGAACTGAACAGCGTTCCAAATCATTTCATGATGCCTACTACGGCGCGATGGGCCGTGACAACACGCTGCCGAGCCAGGTTGCCGCAATGAAGGACCTGGCAGGGCGCTATCCGTGGATCGATATCGATCGTGTCGGGATCTACGGTCACTCGGGCGGTGGATTCGCTGCGGCAGACGCGATGTTCCGCTACGGAGACTTCTTCAAGGTCGGCATTTCGGAGTCGGGGAACCACGATCAGCGACTCTACGAAGAAGACTTCAGTGAGCGTTATCAGGGACCTCTCATCCGCAGCGGTGACGGGACGGACAACTATGCCGCAGAAGCCAACCAGAATCAGGCGAAGAATCTTCGCGGCAAGCTTCTGCTCATGACGGGCACGATGGACACCAACGTCCCACCGGACAACACCTATCTCGTCGTCGAAGCTCTGATCAAGGCGAACAAGGACTTCGATCTGATCATCCTTCCCAACGCCGGCCACGGGTACGGCGGCGCATCGAGCTACGTGATGCGGCGCCGCTGGGACTATTTCGTCCGAGGGTTGCTGGGCGCCGAGCCGCCGAAGGAGTACGTGCTGAAAGCGGGCAGCGCTGGTCGTGGGGGGCGCGCGAATGACTGACCACCTGGCGCGGACGCCCCTGGACCAACTTGCGGCCCCTTGGCGGTCGGGATATCATGGGCTTATCCGTCGTGACGCGGTCATCGAGGCACTCGAATCGCAACGACCGGCCAGTGCCGCCCCAGGCGGGCGGTCCGTCCTCATCGTCGATCCGTCCATAGAAGCGAGGTCGCCCCAATGATCGCGACGCGTGCCGTCCGGCTCTGTGCATGCTCGATGGTGGCAGTCGCCTGGACCGCGACGGCTTTCGCCTGGGGGCCGCAAGGGCACCGGGTGATCGCCCGGGTCGCCGAGGGGCGTCTCAGCCCAGCGGCGAAGGCCGCGATCGGGGAGTTGCTCATCCCGCCGGACACCTTGCCCGATGTGGCAGGCTGGGCCGACAAGGAGGGGCACGACGCCGTACCCGGGAGCGCCAGATGGCACTTCATCAACGTACCGATCGGCGATGCCAAATTCGATCCCCGCCTGATCCGCGACGATAACAACGTGGTCGTCAAGATCAAGCAATACCGAAAGGTTCTATCTGACCGATCGAAACCCAAGAAGGAACGGCAGCGGGCGCTCCTGTTCTTGGTCCATTTCGTCGCCGACATCCACCAGCCGCTGCACGTCGGCGATCACGACGACCACGGCGGCAACGACACCCAGATCCGGTTCTTCGACGAGGGCACCAATCTCCACAGGCTCTGGGATTCCGACCTGATCCACCGGATCGGCGGCGACGACCGGGCCTGGGCCGCCCGGGTCGAGCGGGACATCACGCTCGAGGCGATCAAGGAGTGGTCCAAGGGGTCGGTCGACGACTGGGCCGACGAGAGCCTGCAAGTCGCCAAGCTCGCCTACCGCCCGCTCGACGATGCCCCCAGGATCATCCCCCGGGGCTACAAGCTGGGCGAGTCTTACGTCGTGCGAGCGGAGCCGATCCTCAAGAAACAGATGGCGAGGGCTGCCGTGCGCCTGTCGAATGAGCTGAATGCCATCTTCAAATAATTGCCTCCTCAGCAGAATCTGTGAGGGCGAATCGGCTCAGGGAGCTGGCCAAGATTGTGTAACAGAGCCAGTTTTGCGACTCTCGCCGTTCGAAAACCGTATGACTTTCTCGTTACCAATTTCACCTTGTTGTTGAGACCCTCGACTGCCCCTGCCGAGACCTGCCCTCGTGCCTGGAACCAGTTCAGGATCAGCGGGCGATGATTCCGAATACTGTGGGCAATCTTCGTCATTGGTTCCAGCCGCGAGCGCATCACTCGGCTCGTCCATTCGTCCAAGAACTTCCCCGCCCACCACGCACTCCTGTACTCCCAAAGCCGTTGGAAGTCCTCGCGAAGTAGGTATGCACGCACCGTCCGAAGATTGTATTTCAAGATCTCAGACAACTTCACCGTCTGCCTGTCCGTCAGATTCTCCGGGCGCTTCAATAAGCACCAACGCGACTTTTTCAGGACCGGGTCGTAGCCGTCACGCACCAACTGTTTTGCTTCTTCTGCACGGACCTTGTCCAACGCCTTACCGAACTGTTGCATCACGCGGAACCGATCCAGCACATGGACCGCCTCACCCAACCGCTTCGTGATCACGTTCAGGTACGGCTTCCACATGTCACTGCACACGTATCGCACTTGCTCGCAGACCGGCTCGCCGAGACTTTCCAAAGCTAACCGCAAGCTCTTCTCCGTCCGGTTGCATTCTATGGCCAAGAGTCGCTTGGTCTTGCTGCCGATGTCGTACACCAACGTGAAATAAGTATGCCCACGAGCCCATGCGATCTCGTCCACTCCCAGCGCCGTCACCTGGCTCAGATCTCGATGCGCCAGCCCCCAGTTGACGGCGTGCTCCACCGCCCGGCAGACGCTATCCCAAGAGATGCGGAAAATCGAGCCAACCTCGCTCCAGCTCAACCTCTTGGCCCAGGTCGCCAGATACCATCGGTATGTAATTGTCAGTTGATTTTTGCCATCACACCACGGCACCATCTCGACGGTCACACCACAACGCCTGCAGTCCACTCGGCGCATCCGGTAGACCAGAAACACTAAAATCCCCCAAATCGGTATGAATTCGAACCGCCGTTCCTTTAAGCGGTCGTACACGGGGCATGGACGCCCGCAGCCAGCACAAAACACGCGACTATTCTTGCGGGGTCTCACCCTGATCACGAGCGTAAAGCCATCCAATCGCTTCTCAAGGCTCGCCCTGCCGTAGACAAACGACTTGAACTTCTCCACCCGATTGAGGATCGTCTGAATACGCATCCTGAGGCACTCCCGGTTTCGATGTCGTGTGGTAACTCCATCTTGGCCAGGGGCTGTTTCAGGATGCGATATTTCCTCCGGAGCTCAAATCGTCCGCTGCTCCCACACCAACGGATAATGCGGCAGAAGATCAATCGGGGTTGGTAAATCACGTTTTGTCCTACCGTAAACTCTGACCTGCCCTCCCGCCTTCACCATCACGTCGCCCTCAACCTAGCGGGGCGGGGTGATGGTGAAGGTGGGAGGGTGAACCCTCCTGTCGAGCCGGACCCGAGTCCTTCTGCTGAATTCATACCCACAAATTCTGCTGAAGAGCCCATTTCGTTTGCTAGGGCGTACCCCTCCGCGAGATCGAATCCGGTGTCGGCGGTCGGATCGGTGATCTTGAACGCCGCGTACATCAGGCAGACCATGTACAAGCCGCTGTAACGTCCAGGCATGCTGCGGAGCTGGTATTTCTGAGTCGAGTCGTTGACGTCGAAGCGTTGCATGCCCAGCGTTGCGACCTCGAATCCGATCTTCTTGACTTCTTGGTTCGACATCCCGGCAAAGTTCTCGATCGCGCCGACGAGGTATATGACGGCGTCCATGCGTTGAACGTCAGGCATCTTGCTGCGAAAGATCTTTTGGGCTATCTCGCTGAGCCGCTCACGCCCGCGTTCTGCAATTTCGCTGCTGGCGTCTTTGTGGTCATGGTTGCTGCGCTGGTGGTCTCCGCGCCGTGCGGTCGATCGGTTTCATTTCTTGCGGGCCTTTCGGGGCTTTTTCGGTTGGCGAGTCGCCGGATTCTTCGGCTCGATGCTCGGGAGCTCCGCCTGCTGGTGCGCCAGTTCGTAGAACTCGTGGAGCTTGGCTTGCAGGAGGGCCTTGTCCGGCAGGCGGGTCTGGTATTCGGCCACCAGCGCGGGCGATATGGCCCGGCTGAGGGCATATTCGACGACCTCGTGGTCCTTGGTGGCGCAGAGGAGCACGCCGATGGACGGCCGCTCGTGCGGCTTCTTCACGTCCCGGTCGAGCGCCTCCAGGTAGAACTCCAGCTTACCGAGATGCTCGGGCTGGAATTCGTCAATTTTGAGTTCGAACAGGACCAGGCAATTGAGCGCCCGGTTGAAGAAGAGCAGGTCGAGGAAAAAGTCCCGCCCGCCGACCTGGAGCGGGTAATGGCTACCGGCGAAGCAGAAGTCGCGGCCGAGCTCGATCAGGAACCGCTTCAGATTCTCGATTAGCGCCTGCTGAAGATCGCGTTCGGAATGACCCTGGTGCAGGTCGAGAAACTCGACCAGGTAGCTGTCCTTAAAGGCCGTCGCGGCCTCGGGGTGCAATTCTCTCGGCGGTGCTGAGAGTTTTGCCGGCGACAGGACCACTCGCTCGAAGAAGGCTCCGGCGATCTGCCGTTCGAGCTGGCGATAGTGCCAGCGTTCCTGGATGCATAGACGAAGGTAGAATTCACGCTCCTCGTCCCGCTTACACTTGCCGAGGACAATCAGGTTGTGGGTCCAGGACAATTCTCTCAGCAATGCCGAGAGTTTTGGTTTGTCCTGGTAGGTCTCAAAAAACTGCCGCATCCGCCAGAGGTTTTGGGCGGAATAGCCGGTCACGCCGGGGAAGCGGCGTTGAATCGTCTCGGATAGAACCTTGACGGTGCCCTTGCCCCAGCCGTCCTCGGCGATCTTCCGGCTGATGTACCGGCCGATGTTGCCGTAAAGCTCGATGATGGTCGTGTTGACGGCGGCGACAGCCCGCGAGCGCGCGGCGGCGATCAAGTCGAGCACCACGTCGAAATCTGCCGGCGGGGGTCGGGGCGCGGAAGCCCGCTTGGCGACGATGGATTTCAATGTCTTCTTGGGGGGCTTGCTCATGCCGGCTCCCGTTCCTGGGCCAGCAAAGCCGATAGAGTGATGTCTTCTAGACTTGCCATGTTTGTTGGTCGATATTGACATCTGTTCTGCGCTGGAGTGGCCAAACTTCCGCTGGCAAGCGTGTCCATGCTCGATTCGCAGCCGCTTGCCGTCGGATCATATGGGATACCTCGCCGTATCGCTTCGGGCCGCCGAGTCATTAACTGTTAGGTCACAGGGTCGCGGGAAACGGGGCGAGCCCGGCATTGCCAAGGTTGGACGGGTGTCGTTCCTGGCGTGAAGGTTATCGCCTGCCGCGTGCAGTTTGCGTTCGCTAGGATAATGGAGCGATAGACTGCACAACAAGCGAGCAGTAGGACGCAGCAATCGAACCTTATGTGCATTGCCCGGTTTCTACCTCCGTTCATCGCGGTCGTTTTTATCGCTGTAACCGGTGGGGTCCGGGATCAATCTGCAGGTTTCCGCGTCGACCGAGCGCTGAATTCGCGAATAGGCGGCGGGTCGCAGCTATGGCGCCGCGAGGCGCGTGGGCGAACTCGGCAGTGCCCGGCTCAAGGGACCACGAATGTCTTGGAGCCGGACGCACATTTCGAATACGTTACAGACTGACTCTCTGGTGCGTTTCGGTGTGGCTTCGCGCGCGGCGGGGCTCTAGGCGCACGTGTTTCATGTTTGCCGATGCGCTGGGCCGGAGTCGTTGTTGCGCCAGATTGCTGTTTCTTCACCCTTCGGAGGATGTGGCGGGTGAGGCTCGACCCTGGGATTCGTCCTTGCCAACGCCGGTGGCGCGCCCAAGTCGCTGTTGCACATTCCGGGCAGCGGTGCAACGGGGTTTATTCATTTGCATCTGTGCTGGTACCGAGACGCGAGGGAACGTCGTACTGGCAACCTTCTGAGACGCGGAGGATGCAATCCTAGGGATTTTTCCGGTCTCGCCTCATTTCGTTCGCGAGGGCGTACTCCTCGGCGAGATCGAATCCAATGTCGGCGGTCGGATCGGTAATCTTGAACGCCGCATACATTTCGAAAAAGCACCGTGAATCCAATCGCCTTGGCCCGGCCATCGACTGCGTCGGCGTTGGCGCCGGACCGGATCATCCGCGGGGATCGGCGAGGATGATGAGGCTTTCGCCCTTCAGATGATTGAGATCGTCGATCAACGAGGGCTCGATCATGAGGTGCCGGTCGGCTCAGGGCTTGAGCCAATCCTCCAGCCTGAGGCCGGGGATGTTCTGGAAGTCGGCGGTGTTGTGGGTGACGAGGGTCAGGTTGTGGACCAGGGCCACTGAAGCGATCATCAGGTCGGTTCGGTGTCGAGGAGGAAGTTTATGGCTCTCCCAGGTCCGGTGACTGGGGCCGGCGCTCCCGCGTACGGGCCTGGTGGATTTCCTCCATGATCGAATCCCATTCGGTATCGTCGGCCAGAGCCCCCTCAGTGCGCAGGAATCCTTCGCCGGGCGTCCGGGCGGCCTTGGGTATCACCTTCACCTGCACTTCGACTTCCTGGCCGTCGGCCACACCGAGGTCTTCGTCCAGTTCGATGGTCTTGCCGTGGATCTTGCCGTGAATCGTCTTCGTGATGGACGATTCCTCAGTGCCCTCTACGCCAATGGGTAAATCCATCTCGCCATTATCCTCGGAGCACTGGGTTTTTCCCAGGCGAGTGAGCGGAGCAGACTTCCGAGATCACAACCGAGGGCGGCGGCGGGCGCACTGCCACAACATTCGACTAGGCGGGCAAAATCGTTGCGATTGGTGCAACCGGATTCGGCTCTGACTGCGTTCGCTTGTCTCGTTGGTCGGGCGGGGGGTGAGGGCAGGGCGGAGGACGGGAATCTGGACGGAGGGCGGAGGACTGGAATCAGGAATACGAATACGAATACGAATACGAATACGAATACGAGTACGAGTACGAGTACGAGTAGGACTCAAGCTGACTGCGTTCGCTTGTCTCGTTGGTCGAACCAGGCTTTCGAGCTTGTTGGGCTGGCGTTGTGGACGCGGCGGCGATTCTTCGCCGGGGACCGCCACGGAAAACAGGATCACCGGATCGTCAGGACGTGGCCCTTTCCTTTACGCGGAACTGCTTGCGGGTTCTGACTAAGAGCCTCCGAAAGCTCGAAGCTCGAAATCCGAAACTCGACTTACGCGGAGCTGCTTGCGGGTTTTGACTAAGAGCCTGGGGCCAACGCGAGCCCGCTGTTCAAGACTGCGGCCGCTCGAATGGCCCGAGACGATGGCCGGGATTACTCAGGGGTGGGCTGGACATCCCAGTCGGCGCGCTCCCCAGGTAAATCACGACGATTATTGCTCTGTTTTTGACCGTGTTCATAATTAACAAAGAAATGGTGCAAAGCCGGATCTCCTGACATTGCAACCGTATCGATTGGGTGATTGCACTTTTTTGGGGGGTGATTGTTGCCGAACTCACAGAAACGGCGCATATTAATACTGTAGAGGGAGATCGAGCGCGCGATGCGGGCGTGATCGGCGTAGTCCCCAGGGCGTTGCCTCGGAAACCCAGGGCGATGCCCTGGGCTAGTTTGTGGCTGCCCCATTCGGGGCGAGGACAAGAAGATTTCCACATCAAAAATTTACGCTTCGGGTTGGTGTGGTGGCCGGGGCGAGGGCGCAACGCGTTACCCAAACAGCCGAACGATTGACCCCGGCGGCGAAATTCGCCCACCGAGTCCAAAAAGTAGTGCTATGGGCCAAGACGCTGAGACCAATACCGAAAGGCAGGCAGGCTTTGCCGTTGCGCGGGGTGACTTCGTCGCCCTGCCCGCTTTGCGCTGTCGTCCGTCGGGCGCGGGGTTTCCTCGCCGGACTTTGAACTGGGAGGAAGGCGAGGATTTTCGATGGATTGGTCGCACTTTGGCATCATTTCGCGCCGGGGGGCACGAAGCTGATGGATCGACCGAAGCCGTTTTCGCATGTGCGCTTGCGGAGAGCGGCCTATCCGGATTTGGGGGGGTGGGCCAGGTCGCGGGGCCGCGCCGTGGCGATTCGGGACCGAAGCGATGTGCTCTCGGGCGAGGTTTCGGATTCGAATTCGGATTGGAGGAGCGAGAGCCAACGACTTCGAATTACCCCGCGCGCCATTTTGCCAACAACGTTCTCATCTTCAAAGGATCAAAATGTGACGAACGAACCCGAGCGGATCGGGTGGCTGGACATGCATTTGGACGAATACTTCCTTCTTTTGGCAACTGGATCGGCGTTTCTGCTGATCATTCTTAAAGAGAGGGCGTTCGTTGTCGGATGCCCGATTCGGACACCCTTTCGCGGAGCGAAAGGCGACGATGATGTTCGGCCGGCGCCTTTGTCGGAAAGCCGCCCGAGCGGCGGAGCCCGTGGACATTCGGCTGGTGGCGCGTTTCGAGCGATTCAGAGCGTGATTACCGCGCTTATCGTTAAAATGCGAAGCTGGGGCGAAAATATATTTATCCTTAAGACATTTTTCGTTGCCTTTTGCCGGCGGATGTTACATATTATATGTACAGAGGAAAATGCGCGAGTCTCTTCGCGAGAGACGCGGCCGCATTTTCTTCTGTTCATGAGCGCCTTTGCTCTGGTTCTCTGCCGAACCAGAAATCTGGCGCCGTGGCCGGCGGAGGCGGAGTGAGCACCGGCGTTTGATTTCCATCCATTCGTTGCGAGAACACCGCGTGATTCCAAGTTCGTCGAGCCAGTTTCGATACACAAGCAACGCCCGACGGCGAATGGCCGCGTTCGCGTTCGCCTTTGCTTCCGCGAGCCGCCAATTTACACTACTGTACGGATGTTGAAAAACTCCTCCAGGAGAGGAGAATCGTCAGGCTAAAGCCTGACCTACATCGGCGCGATTGGTGGTCCGGCGGTTTGAAACTGGCCGATCATCTGGATATCTTGGACGGTGTCATGCCGGCCCCGTGCTCTCGGAAATGGCGGCGGCGACCCACCGATTGCAAGCTTCGACTGTCCACGCCCTGGCAGCCACGGAATGGCTGCTCTCGCCTATGCCTAGCCTACCCACCCACGAACCGGCTCAGCCCGATACGAGACGACTGAGGTGCCGCTGATGCGAATGAAACGAAGAGGCCCGTGGTTTCTTGGCGGGGTGACGCTGGTCATGCTTTCGAGCACGGGACGGGCTGGCGATGTTGCCGGGCGCGTTGATTTCAACCGGCAAATCCGGCCCATCCTCTCGGAGACGTGTTACCAATGCCACGGGCCCGATCAGAACAAACGGAAGGCGGACCTGCGGCTCGACGTTCGGGAGGGGCTGTTCCAATCGAAAGACGGAACGACCATCGTCGCGCCGGGGAAGCCAGAGGAAAGTGAACTGTTCTTGCGGATTTCATCCCAAGCTGTCGAGCTGCGGATGCCGCCGCTCAAACACGGAGCCGGGCTGAAGCGCGAGCAAATTGAATTGATCAAACGCTGGATTGTAGAAGGAGCCCAGTGGAAGGGGCACTGGGCGTATATTCCGCCGGCGCGAACACGAGCTCCGGAAGCCAAGGCGGATGGGCGGGCCGCCGGGGAGATCGATCGGTTCATTCGCGCGGGGATTGAAGCAAACGGGCTCGAGCCGTCGCCGCAGGCGGATCGGAGGACCCTCATCCGCCGGCTCAGCTTCGATTTGATCGGGCTGCCGCCGGCGCCCTTGGAGGTTCGAGAGTTCGAGAACGACAAGAGCGTGTATGCCTGCGAACGGGTGGTCGACCGGCTGCTTGCGTCGCCTCATTTCGGCGAACGGATGGCGATCTTCTGGCTTGATCTCGTGCGATTCGCCGACACGACCGGGTATCACGGGGATAATCACGTCGACGTTTACCTGTTTCGTGACTACGTGATCCGATCGTTCAACGCGAACAGGCCGTTTGACCGGTTCACGGTGGAGCAACTTGCAGGGGACCTGGTCGAGTCTCCGAGTGAAGAGACGCGAATTGCCTCGGGTTACAACCGATTGCTGCTGACGACTCAAGAAGGGGGAGCGCAGGCGAAGGAATACATGGCCAAGTACTCGGCGGACCGGGTGCGGAATGTTTCGGCGGTGTGGCTGGGCAGCACGATGGGCTGCTGCGAGTGCCACGACCACAAATACGACCCGTTCAAGACCCGAGAGTTTTACAGCATGGCCGCGTTCTTCACGGACATCAAAGAGACCGTCATCGGGGTGCAAGAGCCGAGCGAGTTCCCGAATGCGGAGCAGGCTGCGGAAGAAAAACGGCTCAGTCACGAAATCGCGCCGCTCAAGGCGATCACGAAGCCTTCGGACGCAGAGAAGCGCAAGCTGGCCGAGCTGGAGAAGAGGCTGGCGGAGCTGCGGAAGCGAATTCCGACGACGCTGGTTTCAACGAAGGTCGAGCCGAGGATGATGCGGGTGCTGCCGCGCGGGAACTGGCTCAACGAGACGGGCGAGGTGGTGCAGCCGGGCGTCCCTGAGTCACTTCCAAAGCTGGCGGTGAAGAACAATGCTCGCGCGACGCGGCTGGACCTGGCGCAGTGGCTGGTGTCGGGGAATAACCCGTTGCCGGCGCGGGTGATGGTGAACCGGCTGTGGAGAATGTTTTTCGGGCAGGGGCTGGTGGCGACGATGGATGATTTCGGGTCGCAGGGGGCGGCGCCCTCTCATCCGGAGCTGCTGGACTGGCTGGCGAGCGAGTTCACGGACAGCGGCTGGGATGTGAAGGGGATGATCAGGAGGATGGTGATGTCGGAGGCGTATCGGCAGAGCTCGAGCGTTTCCGAGGAGAAGCGGCTGCGGGATCCGGGGAACCGCTGGCTGGCGCGGCAGAGCCGGTTCCGGCTGGATGCGGAACTGGTGCGCGACAACGCGCTGGCTGTTTCAGGACTGTTATGCGGCAAGATCGGCGGTCCGAGCGTGAAGCCGTATCAGCCGCCCGGCTACTGGATTTTCCTGAATTTCCCCAAGCGCGACTGGGAGACCGACAAGGGGCCGGACCGGTATCGGCGGGGGATGTACACGTACTGGCAGCGGATGTTCTTGCATCCGAGTTTGCTGGCGTTCGACGCGTCGACTCGCGAAGAGTGCGTGGTGGAGCGCCCGCGGTCGAATACGCCGCTGCAGGCGCTTGTGCTCTTGAATGATCCGTCCTATGTCGAAGCGGCTCGAGCGCTGGCGGCACGGATGATCCGGGAGGGTGGACACGAGGCGAAGTCGCGGATCGAGCGCGGATTTCAGCTTGCGCTCGAGCGGGCGCCGCGAGGGGGGGAAATGGCGGTGCTGGTCGCGCGATTCGCGCATCATTACGGCCAGTACCGGGCTGATCCGGGGGCGGCGGCGGCTTTGCTGGCCACGGGGCTGGCGCCTGCCCCGGCGGAGATTGATCCGGTGGAGCTGGCTGCGTGGACGTCGGTCGCCCGCGTTCTGCTCAACTTGCAAGAGACCCTATCACGGAGCTGAGTGGTGATGAACGACCGCAGTCATTTTCTTCTTCGCCGGCTGCAACGGCGGGCCTTTCTTGGGCGCGCGGCGGGGGGAATCGGGACGCTGGCGCTGGCCTCGCTGCTTGACCCGGCGCTCTTGCGGGCAGGGGAGGGTGGGAAAGCCGGCGGCGGAGCGCGCTCGCCGGGAAAATGGGAGGGAGCGGTTCGCCCACTGCATTTTCCGGCGCGAGTGAAGAGGATCATCTACCTGTACATGGCGGGTGGACCCTCGCACCTGGAGACGCTCGACTACAAGCCGACGCTTGCCAAGATGCAGGGCCAGGCGATGCCGGAGTCGTTCACGAAGGGAATGCCGATCGCGCAGCTTCAAGGCGCCAAGCTGGTGTGCCTGGCGCCCCAGCATACGTTCAAGCGGTGCGGAGCGAGCGGGCAGTACTTGAGCGAGATCTTTCCGCGGCTGGCGACGGTGGCGGACGAGATTTGCATCATCAACTCGATGGTGACCGACGCGATCAACCACGATCCGGCTCATACTTTTATGAACACGGGTACGACCATTTCCGGCCGGCCGGCGATGGGGTCGTGGCTCACATACGGCCTTGGCAGCGAGAGCGACGATCTGCCCGGGTTTGTGGTGCTGACTTCCGACGGGCACTTCGGGCAGGCACAGCCGATTGCCTCGCGGCAGTGGCACAGCGGGTTTTTGCCGAGCCGGTTCCAGGGGGTGCGATTTTATTCCAAGGGGGATTCGGTGCTCTACATGGGCAACCCCGCCGGCGTCGACCGGAACCGCCAGCGCGACGTGGTGGATGCGGTGCGGGCGCTTGATTCGTTCGAGGAAGAGGTATCGGCGGACCCGGAGATTGCCACGAGGATCGCGGCGTACGAAACGGCGTTCCGGATGCAGACGAGCGTACCGGAGTTGATTGATTTCCAAAGCGAGCCCAGGCACATCCTGGAGCTGTACGGGGCGCAGAGCGTCGACGGCTCATTTGGGGCCAATTGTCTGCTGGCCCGCCGGCTGGCGGAGCGAGGGGTGCGATTCATCCAGCTTTATCATCGTGATTGGGACCACCACGGTGCGGTCAAGCAGCACACGCAGGGGACGGCGGCGGAGGTCGACCAAGGGGCGGCCGCTCTGGTCAAAGACCTCAAGCAGCGCGGGATGCTCGACGAGACTCTGGTGGTATGGGGGGGTGAGTTTGGTCGCACGCCAATGGCCCAGGGCGATGGGCGGGACCACCATATCAAGGGTTTCTCGATATGGATGGCAGGCGGGGGCATCCGAGGCGGAATCACGCACGGAGCGACGGACGACCTGGGGTACGGAGCGGTGAGGGATGTCGTCCATGTGCACGATCTGCATGCGACCATTCTGGCGCTGTTCGGTATCGACCACCTGCGTCTGGTTTATCGCTTCCAGGGGCGTGACTTCCGCTTGACCGATGTCGCGGGGCGCGTGGTGCGGGAGATCCTGGCGTGAGAGAGGCCTGTAAAGAAAATGAGCCTGTTCCGGGCGTGAATCCCGAACAGGCTCAGTCTCAAATTCTGTCCAGTTGCAGTGTTATTTGCCGAGGCAAACAGCCGGTGCGGCGTGGCTTTCGAGGAGAATCAAGAGCGCTCGCCGCCGGTGCGATCGGTGTTTCGTGTTCCGCGGCTTGAATTGACATAAGCGGCGGTCAACATTCCCAGCAAGGCTGCACGACGACCGGAACGACTCGAGTGAGCACCGCGCCGCACTCGGGCGACTGCCCCGGCCCATTCAAACCCATCATGCAAAGGTGCGTTTTTCTTAGGTTTCGGTTCATTCATCTGACAAGACCCCCGGAGTAGAAACGCGACCTAGACACCAGGTCTACGCTCCACCATTCCATTGGCCCGAGAGGAACCCGAATTCCGCCCGGCACGGCCGTCCCTGGCATCGCTCACACAGCCCGATCCGCAGCACTCAGTTCTCGATTCCGCGGATCGTCTCGCCAAGAAGCTGGGCTCAGAGAAAGCCAGTCTTGCGATTGCACGCCCAAGTCAGCGATTGGAACAATCGCTAGAAGCCGTTTAACGATCGCCAAACCAAGTCTCTATGTCATCGGATAACTCGTGATTCAACTTTCGTCCGCGACATTTTAGCGATTCAAGCATCACGACAAACTACGAAGGGACCGCATCCAACACGCGAGCTTGAATTTGACCCGCCGGCAATCAGGCACGACACCATGAGAACTTTAGCAGGCCAGCCATCATGAGTCTACAAAAATCCCCCGGTGATTTCTCATTTTCCAGAGTGAATGCACGCACAGTCGCGAGTACTGGAAATCTCGGCGACTGCGGCAGGCTGTTTGACCTCTTCAATCTTGGGATGGTGGGCAGATTGCGGGACAAGCAGCGGGCTCAAGAGGAGGAATGTGCTCAACCCGTTGAATGCAGCGTGCATGCACATGGCTGCAATCAGGCTACCGGTTCGTTCGTACACGTATCCGATCACAACGGAGAGGAGGAACAGGGCGATGGGGGCGGGCCATTGATCGAAATGCAGGGCGGCGAAGATGAGGGAGGTGATCGTGATACCCATGATGGCGGCGGCGCGGCGCGCGAGTTGGGTGTTCGGCGGAGCGGAATTTTCCGGTTGAGTGGGCAGTTCGATCGGCGCTGCGCCTTCGCGGTGGAATTCCGGTGGCCGCGAGCTCGAGTCAATCGCCACGGGCTCGGCTGCATGTGTTTCGCCGGGGTTGGCGGGGTTCTCGGATGGGACCGACGGCGATTCATCGTCATGACGTTGACACGAACTGACGGGCGAGCTCTCGGTCGTCATGCCCCGGGATATCAACGAGCTCACGCCGTTCAACGCCGACGCCGTCCGGTTGACGAGCCAGCTCTGGATAATGCCGCGGTAGACCAACTCCTCTGCTATCGGTGCGACGATCACCGCCAGGAGGATTGCCAGTTGCGGCACGCCCGGGGAGAACTCGTCTTTCACCAACTTGACGAGAGGATGGGGCTGGTCTTCCCAGATTTTCGTCATGGCGATCTGGGTTGCCACCAGGGACGGCTGGATTGCAAGGAAGGCGACGAGGCCAACGCCCACTTGCAGCCACCATCGGTTGAAGGACAGCCCGAGATCGCGGAAGGGCGAACGGCTCGTCATCCTCAGGATGAGGGGGGCGATGGCGAGCAGAACGAGGTCACCGACTGCGTGGAGCGCCAGAAGCTCAGTGTGCGAGAGGAGCGGCCCGCGCTTCGAGGAAAGCTGATCGGACGGCTTCGCAAGCTGTTCGTTCGGTTCTGTTTGGGACTGTTTCAACTTCTGCGCCGGCGGCGAAAGGTCGGGCGCGATTTGTACATCGGGTGGCTTCGCCTCGGTCGCAAGGGGACTTCCTTGTGCCGCGTGTTTTTCGTCGGGTGCGGCAGCGGGTGCGTGGACCCGAGCGGCGGCGGGAGCCGCGGGAGAGCGATCCGACATCAGTCCATTCGCCAACAGGTAGGAAATGATGAAGACTTGGGGCATAAATACGCTCAGTACAAACATCAGCAAAACAGTCAACGCTCCCCAGGGAACAGACTGGTGGGGGACCAACGGGGCAGGAGGGAAAATCGGCCGGCCGGTGAGTAAGCGGTAGAGCACCCACCCGTCGACAGCGAGCATCGCGGCGATGACGTAAATGAAGACCAGATTCAGTGCAGCCAGGAGGATCGCGTTCGTGTCTATCGTTTGCATGTGTCCGCCGTGTTCTCGAGCGCGCGAGCGAGACGTGATGTTATCGTACTCGGATTGCGGGCGGTCAACCACCGACGTCGGAGATGGGGGGGATGAATGGACGACATCGTGAGTCACTACAGCGAAGGGACTGAATCAGAGCGGCTCACCGCGGGCATCGGTCTGCTGGAACGCGAGCGAATGTTCGAGATCCTCGACCGGTTTCTGCCCGAGCCGCCGGCCACGATTTTCGACGTGGGCGGCGGGGCTGGCGCGTATGCGTTCCCGCTCGCCGAGCGGGGCTATCGTGTCCACCTGTTCGACCTCACGCCCCTGCATGTCGAACAGGTAAGGCAACGGATGCTGCATGCGGCGAGCGCGCCGGTTGAAGCCCGTGTGGGCGATGCCAGGCAACTCGACTCGGCAGCATCAAGCGCTGATGGTTACCTTCTCTTCGGTCCGCTGTATCATCTTACCGACCGGGTCGAACGGATCATGGCGCTACGCGAAGCCCATCGGCTGCTCAAACCTGGCGGAACGGTCGTGGCCGCGGCCATCACGCGGTTCGCCTCGTTGCTCGATGGTTTGGCCCGGGGGTTCATCGATGACCCGCAATTCCTCGATATTCTCGGGAACGACCTGTCGACCGGCCAGCATCGCAATCCGACGGGGAACCCGAATTATTTCACAACAGCGTATTTTCACCGGCCGGAGGAGCTGGAGGACGAGCTCGAAGAGGCTGGATTTCGGGGCGCCCGAGTCTTCGCGGTCCAAGGGCCGGGATGGCTGCGGAAGGACTTTGACAAGCATTGGGCAGACCTCGAGGAGCGTCACAAGGTCTTGTCGTTGATACGAGCGATTGAAAGCGAGCGAAGCTTGATGGCGGTCAGCCCGCATGTCGTTGGGGTTGCGAGGAAGGACTGAACGCGTCCGAGTGCCCAGCGGCTCGGTGATGGATGCGTCGGTTTGGCGTCGCGGTATGTAAAAGGGTATAACAACGGATAAGGCATGCTTCTGGCGTTCAGTTGGCTTTGCCGGCGCCTGGCGGCGATGCGTTCTGTGACGCTGGCAATTGAATGACGACGAATTGTCAGGCTGAAGCCTGACCTACCTGGGAGCCGGTTTTCGCATGAGGGAAGTCGCGGAGCAACTTTCGATTTTGAAGCGAGGCGTCGAGGCGATCGTGCCGGAGGCCGAGTTCATCAAGAAGCTGGAGCGCTCGGTCCGCGAGAATCGCCCGCTGCGGGTGAAGTACGGAATTGACCCGACCGGCATCGACGTGCATCTGGGGCACACGGTACCGCTGCGCAAGCTGCGGCAATTCCAGGACCTGGGCCACACGGCGGTGATCATCATCGGCAACTACACGGCACTGGTGGGCGACCCTTCGGGCCGTGATGAAACGCGCGCCAAGCTCTCCGAGAGCCAGGTCGCGGCCAACGCCCGCGATTATCTCAGGCAAGTCGGGCGGTTGATTGACCTGGACAGGGCCGAGGTCCATCACAACGGCGACTGGTTTTCGCGGTTCAGCTTTCTGGACGTGCTCGGGCTGACCCGGAAGATGACCATGGGCCAGATCACGGCGAGGGAAGACTTCGCCAAACGGATCGCCGCGGAGAAGCCGGTGTATCTTCATGAATGTCTTTACCCTTTGATGCAAGGTTGGGATTCGGTGGAAATCCGGGCGGACGTCGAGCTCGGGGGGACCGAGCAGCTTTTCAGCTTGCTGGTCGCACGCGATTTGCAGCAGGGAGAGGGGCAGGAGCCGCAGGTGGCGCTGACGATGCCGATCCTGGTGGGGACCGACGGAGTGCGCCGGATGGGGAAAAGCTTGGGGAATTATATCGGGGTGGGCGAATCGGCCGAGAATCAGTTCGGCAAGATCATGAGCGTGCCGGACGAACCGCTCAGGCAGTATTTCACTCTCCTGACCGGAATTCGGCCCGAGGAGATCGACCGGCTGCTCGCGGACGGGGTCAATCCGCGAGACGCCAAGGAAGTTCTGGGGAAAGCCATCGTGGCCCAGTACCACGGGGACGCCGCTGCAAACGACGCTGCCCTCCAGTTTCGCCGACGGGCTGCCGGTGAAGACCCGGACGAGATTCCCGAGGTCGCGATCGACGCGGGCAAACTCGACCAAGAGGGACGGCTCCCGGCATTCGTTCTGGTCAAGGAACTGGGGTTGGAGACGAGCACATCCAACGCTCGGCGCGTGATCGAGCAGGGGGGTGTGAGCATCAGTCTCGATTCGAGGCGCGAGCCGGTGACTGACCCGAAGGTGCTGGTTCACGTGCGTGACGGATTGATCGTGCGGGTCGGCAAGCGGAAGATCGCTTGCGTGCGTCTGGTATGATCGGTCGACGGTTTGCCAGTCCAAGAACGTGATGGAACAACGATGAAACAGCATGGCTTCGGCATCGTTGGTTGCGGCATGATCGCGGAGTTCCACACCCGCGCGATCAACGAGATCGCCGGTGCGCGGGTGGTCGGGGCGACTAGCCGCAACCCGGCCAACGGCGCCAAGATTGCCAGGCTGGCCGACGGCGGTTGCGAGGTTTATGGCGATCTCGAGGCGCTTCTGGCAGCACCCGGTCTTGACGTGGTCTCTATCTGCACGCCTAGTGGCGCCCATATGGAGCCGGCGGTGCGTGCGGCGGCGGCGGGCAAGCACGTGGTCGTCGAGAAGCCGCTGGAGATCACGCTGGCGCGATGCGATGCGATCATCGACGCCTGTGAAGGAGCCGGCGTACGGCTCTGCACGATTTTTCCGTCGCGGTTCACGGCGGCCAATCAGCGTTTGAAAGAGGCGATCGCGCTGGGGCGGTTCGGCCGGGTTACGCTGGGTGACACGCATGTGAAGTGGTGGCGCAGCCAGGAGTATTACGACTCCGGCGGCTGGCGCGGCACATGGCAGCTCGACGGCGGAGGGGCGCTGATGAATCAGGCGATTCACAACGTCGATCTGCTGTACTGGCTCATGGGCGACGTGGAGTCGGTCAGTGCGCAGACCGCAACGCTGGCCCACGTTCGGATCGAGGTGGAGGACACGGCGGTTGCGTCGGTGCGATTCAAGAGCGGCGCGCTGGGTGTGATCCAGGCCGCGACGAGCGCTTATCCGGGATTGCTCAAGCGCACCGAGATCCACGGCGACCGCGGGTCGGCCCGGGTCGAGCAGGACGACATCACACTTTGGGAGTTCCAGGAGAAAGTCCCCAGTGACAACGAGGTCTATGCGGCGATGGCCGCCCAATCCGGCTTCAAGGCTGGTGCCAGCGATCCGCGCGGGATCACCCACGTCGGCCATCGCGACCAGCTTATCGACTTTCTCGAGGCGATCGACTCCGGTCGCGACCCGGTCGTCGACGGCCGCGAAGGGCGAAAATCGGTCGAGATCATCCGGGCGATCTATCGCTCGGCGGGCTCGGGGCAAGCAGTCGGGCTGCCATTGGCGGAGTAGGCAACGGGGAGGCCCAGCGAAATGCCGCGGCTGAAGGTTCGCCGCCCTTGGCTCGATTATCTTGTGTACGTCGTCGTTCGCGCCCTGGTCGCCGTTGCGCAGATGCTCTCGATCGAGCAATCGTATGAGCTGGCCAGATTCCTGGGCGCTTTGCTCTACCTCGCCGACAAGCGGCACAGGCAGGTGGGGATGGACAACTTGAAACATGCCTACGGCGATGCGATGTCGGACCGGGAGCGCGACGAGGTCGTGCGCGGCGTTTATCGTCACTTCTGCATGATGCTCATGGAGATCGTTCATCTTCCCAGGAAGCTGAACTGGTCCAACTGGCGTGATTTCTTCGAGCTCGAAGGGCATGGGCCGCTCCTGGACATGTTCATGAGTGGAAAACGACCGCTGATCTTCTTGACGGGACACTATGGGAACTGGGAGATGGCGGGATACGTTTTCGGCATGTTCGGGTTTCCCACCGTGGCGGTGGCACGCACGCTCGACAATCCCTATCTCGAGCGATTCCTTCGTTCGTTTCGCGAGCGAACCGGCCAGGAGCTGATTCCCAAGACGGGTGGATTCGACAGGATGGTTGAAGTCTTGCAGAACAATCGCGCGCTGTCGTTCCTGGCCGATCAGGACGCCGGAGCGCGGGGGCTCTTCGTCGACTTCTTCGGTCGACCTGCGTCCACCCACAAGGCGATTGCGCTCCTGGCGATCGAGCATCAGGCGCCGGTGATTGTGGGCGTCGCCCGTCGGATCGGCCCCGGGTTCCGGTACGAGTTCTTCTGCGAAGACGTGATTGATCCTGCTGAACTGGAAGGGAGCGCCGATGACGTTCGACTTCTCACTCAGCGTTACACAAGCGCGCTCGAGCGGCTGATCCGCCAGGATCCGACGCAGTATCTGTGGCTGCACCGGCGCTGGAAGCACCAGCCGCAACCCTCGCGCAAAAAGGCGAAGGCGACCGAGGCGGGCGTGGAGACGAACGACTAGCGCGACTCAAATGACCTCTCCGGCCCGCGCTCACCGAGCTGCACAGTGAACTTGGAGCCGTCGGCCGCCACTCGAACTCGGATGAACTCTCCCCCCGCCGGGTCTTTGTTGGCGATCAAGTCCGCCTCGGTGTTCTCCGCGGCACTTGTCGCCGCGTTCTTGTGAAGCTGGTAGGCGGCCTGGATCGACGGAATTGACCTGAGCAGTTTCACCGTTCCCGGCGCGCCTCCCTTCTTGGGGCCGTTGTTCATGATGGCGACCGTGGGCGCCACCGTCCGCACCAGCGTGGGATGATTGGAAATGTCCATTCCGTGATGAGTTACCTGATAGAGATCGACCCGGCCAATCAGGTCGACCGGGCACACCAGTTTCTTCTCGACGTTCCACGTGAGGTCGCCGGCGTCGAAAAACTCGAAGCGGCCCAGCGAGAACAGGATCGCCAGACTGCGGGCGTTATCCGACGTGTCGACGGGCGCATCCCGCGGCGCGGTCTCGCACAGGGGATTGGCAGCCTCGATCGGGGCGATCCCCCGGAACCGGCTGGCGACATCACGGTCGGCAACCTGGCCCCCCGATGCGAGCACAAGAGCTTTCAAGCCCTTGAACGGAAGCACATCGCCCGCCTTGAGGCTCCTGCGCTTGCCGGCGCTCGCCTTCCGATAGGCCTTGCCCAGGGGATCACCAGCGGCAGGACCGTCCGGAAACTCACCTCGGACATCCGGGTCGTCGGGCAAACCACGGTCCCAGAAGCGGTCAATCCGCACCAAGGCGTCCAGCCCCTGCACTCCGCCGTAGTGGTCCATGTGCCAGTGCGTCGTGACGAGGTGATCCAGGTGGTCACAACCCGCCAGGTCTTTGAGGGCATGAACAATTCGCTTGGGATCACGGTCTCCCAGGCCCGGCCAACCCGAGTCAACCAGGATCGACTCGCGCTGGGGGCTGATGATCAGCGTCGCCGCGCCCCCCTGGGCATCGATAAAGAAGATCTCCAGCGGACGGTCCTCTTGCGGGGCAGCGGCCGCCCGGCTGTTTACCAAAGCCGACGGGATGACGACAAAAAGCAACAGTCGTGCGAAGAACCTCATACTTTCTGACTCCTCGATGCGGTAAAAGGCGCCGTTTCTCGCGGCATGTTCTAGTTTCCTTCATGACTGACCAATTTTTTTCGGGAACATCTGAGAACTCAAAGTCCCTTGATTACGAAGACTTAGAGAATACAGTCGAGAAGTTTTCGAGAAGAGAGGGCTCTCCACAAACAGAAAATTTCGTATAATGGTTTTTGTCTGTAGATGCGATCCGGCGGACAAATCAATTGCAGGCTGCCGGAACCCTGTCGTGCGTCAGGCGATTTCTCGTTTTTCAGTCTGTACGCTAAGCCTTCTTCCGGGTCTACTTACGCGCTAGCACCAACGGCGTTTGGTTCACGCCGTCGGGCAATCCTCTTCGCATCCCTGTTGGAATGCATGGATCAGCGCTCCTCGTGCACAGGGAGATTGAGTACATGTCAGCCACACCAATTCTTGCTATCACGAATGATGAGGCGTTACTGGGTGCGCTGCGGTCGACGATTCGCGATGAGCTAGGCCAGAAAGGCCGGATCGTCGTGGCCGCGTCGGTCGGTGAGGCATGCCCCCTTCTGAAAACAGCTCGCCCACGCCTTATTGTGGTCCACTTGACCGGAGAAAGTGCACGGTACGAACAACTCGACCAGCTCCTCTGGGCAACCTCGGTCGTCTCGCGGCCAACCCCAATTGTGGTGGTCGCCGAGCGATACCGTATCGATCAGGCAACCATGATGTATCGCATGGGCGTATCCGAATACATCAGCCGGAAGCATCACCTTGACGGGCTTGCGGACGTGCTGGGCGCATATTTGCGCCCGGCGACGGTCCGAGCAGGTCGGGACGATGAGAGTGCCACAGACTGGACTCGCAACGGCATCTCGGCTCCGACTGCACAGGTTGTCTGAAAGTTTCAGTCGTCCTGGGCTGCGGTTCTACTTGCTGGTACGGTGACGCCCGCGCCGGAAAGCTTCGTGGGTGCGTCGTCGATTCCGAGTCGCGCGCGGCCGGCCCGGACCTCGTCGAGCCGGTGGCGATATTTTGCATAGAGCTGCGTGTGACGGCTCTCGGGCCGTACCGGCTCGCCGTCGATGAAGAGGGCGAGCACGGGCGTCGTCGGCTCGAGCAAGTGCCCGGCCGTCACGACGACATTGGCTCGTTTACCAGTCTCCAGCGACCCGATCTGGTCTGCGACGCCGAGAATCCGGGCCGGCGTGATCGTGACGGCTTTGAGGGCAACATCCTCCGGCAACCCGAATGCAATCGCCGTCGCCGCCTCGAACGGAAGATTCCGCGCGGCGGTCTCACCGCCACCAGAGCTTCCGGATCGGGAGGAAATGGCGAGTGTCACGCCGGCAGCATGCAACTTCGCGGGGTTCGTGTAGGCGGAGTCGTATGGATCGTAGGCATGCCGCGGCAGGTTGAGAGTGCCGGCGACCAGTACCGGCACGTCCGCCTTCTTGATGGCATCGGCTACTTTCCATGCTTCGGAGCCGCCCGCGATCACGGCCTTGAGCTTCAACTCGCGAGCGAGGTCAAGCGCATCGAGAATTTCGACAGGCTGATCGGCGTGCATGAGCACCGGCTTCTCACCTCGCGCATAGGGAACCAGCGCCTCCAGGCGGAGGTCCGGCGCCGGCGGGGCCTGGCCCCGCTCGCGGGCCTTTCTTACAACCGTGTCATACGCCAGCGCACGACGGAAAATCTCCTTGATTTTCTCGAGACGCTCCTTGCGAGCTTCCGCGGCCGCATCGGCGCCACCACCACCTTGCCCACCGGGGCCGGGGCGCTCGACGTTGGGGCCAGGCCCCGGACGCCGATCTTCGGGTGAGCGAGACGTGTACGCCGGAATATGAAGGTTGAGCGCGACCGAATCGGCAATCACCATCTCGCGGGGCACCCAGCCGTTCAAGTCGATCAGACAGCCTTGTCCGGAAATGACGCCGCCCGTGGGCTTGATGAACGAAGTGAGAATGCCGTTGGCCCTTGTCACCGGTATGTGCTCGCTGTCGGGGTGCAGGGCCGTGCTCGAGCGCAGCTCGGGCTGATACTGGGCGGAATCGCTGTAGTCCTGCGTTTCTGTCAGGCTGCCGATCTCGAACAAGCCGATCGTCGAGCTCGAGTCAACCATGCCGGGCCAAACGTCCAGACCGCTCAACTCGACGGTCTGGGCTTCGGGTGGAACAGGGGTACCCGGCGGGCCGATCGCCGCGATCTTCCCACCGGCGATGACCAGTGTGCCTCCCTTGATCTCGGGCCCGGCGATGGGGTGCAAATTCGCTCCGACCAGCGCGAAGAGGCTCTTGGGCTGAGCCGCAATCTCGACCGTCCGGTTGCGAAGCGATTCCGGCGCCGCCGGCATAGCTGCGTGGTTGCCCGACCGCGCCCCAGCCCGCCCCCCGGCTCGTACCGCTGGAAGAAAACCTCGCCGTCAATCAATGCCATCTCGGCGCGGGAGAACGCGTCGAACGGATGACCGTTGTACAGCACGATATCCGCGTCCTTGCCGACTTCGATCGAGCCCAGCCTCCCGTCCAGCCCGAGCTGCCGCGCCGCGTTGATCGTGATCATCGCCAGCGCCTGAGCTTCCGACACCCCGCCGTACTTCACCATCTTGGCCGCTTCCAGATTCAGGTGGCGCATCAGCTCGGCGTCGTCGCTCTTGATGCAGACACTTGCGCCGGCCTCCGTGAGCAGGGCAGCGTTGAACGGGATGGCGTCGTACGCCTCGATCTTGTACGCCCACCAGTCCGAAAAGGTCGACGAGCTGGCACCGTGTGCGGCGATCTCGGCGGCGACCTTGTATCCCTCCAGCACGTGCTGAAGCGACTGCACGCGCACGCCGTGCCGCGCGGCCGTGCGCAACAACATCAAAATCTCGTCGCTGCGATAACAATGGCTGTGCACCTTCATCGAGCCGTCCAGGATGGCCGCCAGAGCCTCCAGCCGCAGATCGACCCGCGGCGGCGGGCCCAGCTCCTCGGCTTTCTTCGTCTTCTGAGCCTTGCGGTATTCATCCCACTGCGCGCGGTAGGCACGGCCTTCCTCAAAGGCCCGATCGATGACCGATTCGACGCCCATCCGCGTGTTGGGAAATCGCCCTCGCGACCGCGTCACGTTTTCCCCCAGCGCGAACTTCACGCCTTGCGGGCCGTCACGGATGATCAGGTCGCGCCCGGCCTTGCCGTACTTCAGCTTGATCACCGCATCCTGACCACCAATCGTATTCGCGGAACCGTGCAACAACCGTGCGGTCGTCGTTCCGCCCGCCAAGGCCCGGTAAATCGCGATGTCGTCGCCGGTCACTACGTCCTTGACGCGAACCTCCGGCACGATCGAAAGGCTTCCCTCGTTCACGCCCCCTTGCACGGCGATGTGCGAGTGCGTGTCGATGATACCGGGCATGGCAACCATCCCGGCGGCGTTGATCACTTTCACCCCTTCAGGAGCCGAAACGCCCGCACCGACAGCCTTGATCTTGCCGCCCCTGACCAGAATCGACCCGTTGGCGATCGTGCCATGTGTGACCGTGAGAATCGTTGCATCCTTGATCAACACGTCTCCACCCGTGTGAAGCGCCGGCTTCCGGTCCTCGTCGAGCTCGACGACCACATCCGGAATCGCAACAGCGTCCGCCTTGCCCGGCGCTGCCTTTTGAGTCGCCCCTTTCGACGACTCAGCCGCCTTGTCGCTCTTGGTGCTGGCTCGATCGGCGGCGGCCGTCTGGACGGCCTTCGGCGAAGCCTGACCCGCCGCTTTGTCGTCTCGCGGCGATACGGGCTTCTTGTCGTCGGCCGTGCCGCTCTGCTGATCTGCGGATTTCTTCGGGATGCGATCACGATCCTGGCCTCTCGTCTGATCCGTGCCGGCCAATGTCGATCGATCGGGGCCTTTGACGGCGTCCGGGCCTTTCTTCACTTCCGCAGTGCTCTTCTTTGCGCTCTCGGGGGCAGCCGGCCCCGTTTCGGTCGCCTCCCCGCGGGCTCGCCGGCCTGCGCCGAATCCACCGCGGCCGGCAGGGCCTGAGCGGTCGGCGAATTCACCGTCGGGCCCCCCAAAGTCTCCACCGGCGAAGCGGCCCTGGCCCTTCGTGCGCGTGCGTTCCTCGGGTTTGATCTCGAATTTCAATCCATCCACCAGCACGTAGCGAACCCTGGATCTCTCCTCGGAAAACGGACCGGTCATGGCGATCAAGTGTCCGAGCTTGCCCTTTTCGAGCGTGCCCAACCGTCGGCCGACGCTGCCGATTTCCGCCGCGTTCTTGGTGAGGCCGCCCAGGGCAAGGTCGGCCGAGAGTCCAGCCGCGATGAGCTGCCGCACTGCCCCCGGGAACGAATCGATCCGATCGATTCCTTCGGCCGAGAACGCGAAGGGAACGCCGGCCTTGGCCAGCTCGGCCGCGGTGCCGACCTGTTTTTTCCATTCGGCCTTGCGATGGGCCAGGAGCCGCAACGGCTCATTCCGCTCGGCCCGCGGCTTCTTCTGATACTCTTCGTCCGTCGGAACCCTGGGCTCGACCGGAAAATTCAGCCGCAGGACAACCGGGACCTTCGACGCCTTGAGCCGGTCCACGACCTTGCCCGCTTCCCGACCCCCGACGATGACCGCGGTGGTACCGAACTCCTCGGCAAGATCGAGCGCTCGGTTTATTTCGTCGCGAGTGTTCGCTTCCCACCAAACCGGCAGCTTCTTGGCCCTGGCGGCTTGAAGCGCTTCGAGCGCCGGATCGACTGGAGGATGAGCCCCGCCATGCGCTTTGTAATACGCATCAAGCTTCTCCAGGTGCTCGCTATCGAGCATTGCCTGGCGGAAATGGGCGATCGAGCCCATCAGCACGCGCGGATACGGGTTCTCGCCTCCCCCGCCGGCCCCGAGTCCCCCGCGGCGCCGGAATTGACCTGGCCCTGGAGTCTGCCCCGGCGTCTCCCCGGGCGTGACACCCGGCGGCAGCCCCGGGGTAGGCGTGGTCACAGGCCCGGGAGTCCCGGGCGTGGCGGACGAACCCCCCTCGGTGGGCGGCGCCATGTTCACGTGCAACGCCACCGGGGATGAGACAATGACCTCGCGCCGCGGCAGGCCGCTCAAGCTCACGAGCGCACTCTGACCGGTCGCGATCGCGCCAGATGGGGCGGAGAGCATGTCGGTGAAGCCCAGCCGCCGCATTGGCTCAGCCAGCGTACTGGGAAGTTCGAGCGCTCCCGTGACCTGGAATTCGGGCGTCAAGCCACGCCGATTATCCGGTGGAGTCGACGAGAGAGGCGCCTCGGCCAGGTCAACCGGCCGGCCCTTGCCAGTCGCAGACCGTTCGACTCCGGCCCGCTGCCCGGCCGTCGAGTAAAGGTCAATGAAGCCCGGGTAAACCACGAGGCCCTTGCCGTCGATCGTTTCAGCGTCATAGGGGACCGTCACGTCCTTCGCCAGCCCGACCGCCTCAATCACACCCTGCCGCACCACGACCGTGCCCGGATCGAACACCTTACCCGGAGCGGCCACCACCTTCGCGCCGGTGATGGCGTAGGCAACCGGGTAGATCCCCGTGCCAAGCCTTGACGCATCGTCCTGCAGAGCGGCCGTCGACCAGGCCGCCGGTACACTCAGGCCCACCGCGCCGAGCATTCCCAACAGAAGGGCCAGGCCGCGCCAACCGATGCTCGATCGCTCTGACGGTCTCATGGATGTGCTTCCTCGGATGTTCGTCAAGGAGTGAGGCAGGATTTCGGGTGCGATGATTATAAAGGCGTCAAAGCGAGAATGCACGGACCCAGATAGAAGTACAGCCGTGAGGAATACGTGTTGCGTGAGTTTTTCCGGCCGCGAAGGGTCGACTTGAGCGGGCGACGGCGCGCGGACGGGTAGCGGGCTCGCGCAGCGCTGCGAGCGAATGTCCTGTGATTTCTGCGGCGGCCGGCACCTGGTGACCCGAGAAACGCTCCGCTTGGACTAGGAGGTATCGAAACGAATCTGAATGCGACCGGCACGGGAGTGGTCAAACGCTTCGTCGCTCAGGGCGATGTATCGGAAGGCTTCCAACAAGCGGCGGGCGAGGTTCTTCAGGCTACCGAACAACTGCATGGGTGTCCGCCCAAACTCCGCCGCCGCATTGCGGAGCAAGCTGCCGACCTCGAGGACCTGCATGATGATGTGAGCGATCTGCAGCAAGTAATAGTAGGCTTTGAGCCTTTCCGGGTCGGTGCTGAAAGCATGTTCCAGGTTCAGGCCGCTATTCTTCTGACGATTGAATCCTTGGTTCTCAATGTGCCAGCGATGTCGTCCTCCTTTCGTGGCAATCTCCTCTACCGTGCGGATGTCAACCTTGAGGTCCGTGATCCAGGCGAATACGGTGATTTCGCCGTCGACCGTTTCCGTGCATTCGATCGCGTTAAAGTGCCAGGTTCGGCCTTGGTCATCCTGGTAGGACAAGCCGTGAACCCAGCGATAGACCTGGTGCACACCTTGGGGCGTAGAGCATGTCAGTTCATTGCTGGGGCAGAGCTTCAATAGCGCCTGAAAGTCCTTCCATACGGCAGGCATATGGCCCGGCTTGAATGTTAATACGTAGTTGCAATGGTAATCCTTGGCCAGTTGCAGGGTGCGGCCGCACGCATAGAGACTATCACCGGAAAGGCACGAGCGTAGTTGCGGGAAGCCACGACGAAGTTGAGGAAGCAAACGGGTCAGCGCCTTGAGCTCGCAATCTTGTTTACGAGCCTCGCCGGAAAGGGCGGCGTTGCTGTCCGAGTTTTCAATGAACTCACTGGCCATGGACAGGGTCAAACCCGCCGGTCCGAGTATTTTGGCTTCCAGGACCTGGTGCAGGTAAGCGGTGTGGGTCGCGTGACGATAGACCAAGCAATGCGGGCAATGCCGCCGCCGAAAAGCCAGATGACCAGTGGCATCGAGAGCCACGACGAACCTCCCCTGCAAGCGAGCGGCGTCCAAAGACCTCATGCGAATGAGGCGACGCAGCATGTGTGTTCGCAACTCGGCGAAAGGAGCAGCGCCAGTGTGTTCCAGGAAATGATCAAGGGTGTCGTGTACCGGCCGGGTCTCCTGCTCGGTTTGAGCGAATCGGTTGAAGTTGTTCAAGACCTCGGTGCCGCGGTCATCGAGATCGAAATCCAACTGCCTGCGACTGCCGAGCTGAAACAGATACAGGCTGATCCCCCACCAGATGAGGAATCGTTTGTGATAGATGACCAGCGGCAAAAACCGGGTATCGGGCACGCCATCCAGCCACCGATTAAACTCGGGCCAGAAGTGGTGGAATGTTGTGGCGAACGTCTCGCCGAGGCTTACGACCGGCCCTTTCGCCGTTTTCGTTCCTGGGCATGGCTGCGAACCAGTGCCAGGCTCAGTTGAGAGATCTCCTGGAGCAGAGCTTTGAGTCGGCGATGTTCGTCGATCCATGAACGAACCTCTTCCGTGAAGTCGACTGGAACGTAAACCGTGCCGCGTCTTGCCACGGTTGTTGAAGGTGAGCTGATGGCCACGATGCTTTTCGCCAGAGGCGCAATGGCAGCCGGGCTTACCACACCTGCGCTCGAACGAAACGAGGCTGGCAGCAAGCGCAGGTTTACGAGCGGCCACCTGCTTTACCCGGCTTTCGAGCATCCGCCGAATATTGGTGGGATGACGTGGGACTCGCACGGGTGCCTCCGAGCTGGCTAACTGAAAAGCACCCTAGCTTACCAGCAAATGGCCCAAAAGTGGGAAGTGCGAAGAAGGCGCAAAATGGTGAAAACCCTGAATCGGTCGTAAATCAGTGCGCCCAGAGGGCTTGGCTCGCGGCTAAGGTGCGAAGAAAATCGTGTTCCTCAGAGCTGATAGAAGTAGGTCAGGCTTTAGCCTGACAATCTCCCCGCGCCCACGCCCGACTGGAAATGCCCGCAAGCAGGTCAGGCTTCAGCCTGACAATTTCTGCCCTCCGCCCGACCAATGAAACAAGCGAACGTCGCCAGCTCGAGTCCTGCTCGTGCTCGTACTTCAGTGTAAATGGATCGCCTCCGAACGCCCCGGCCACCGTGCTTCGTTTCGCCCTTAGGTTGGTAGTTTGAAAATGAGAACGTGATTGGCAAAATTCGCGCGGGGTAATTTGGAGTTGTCGGCTCTCGCTCCTTCAATCCGAACTCGAAGCCGAAGACCTCGCCGGAAATCACCTGGTTTTCGACCCGAATCGCCACGGCGCGGCCCCGCGACCTGGCCCACCCCCAAATCCGGATTGGCCGCTCTCCACAATCGCATATGCGAAAACACCTTCAGTCGAACCACCAGCTTCGTACCCCCCGGCGCGAAATGATGCCAAAGCGCGGCCAATCCATCGAGAATCCCCCCCTTCCTCCCCGTTGAGAGTCCGGGGAGGGAACCCCGCGCTCGACCGACGACAGTACAAAGCGGCCAGGGCGACGGAGCCACTCCGCACAACGGCAAGCCCTTCCTGACTTTCGGTATTAGTCTCAGCGTCTCTACCCATTGCGCTTTTTTGCATTCTGTGGGCGAATTTCGCGGCCTGGTTCATCCGTTTGGCCATTTCGGAAACACTCTGCGCACTCACCTAGGCGACCACACCAACCCGAAGCGCAAGTTTTGACGTTGCGCATTTGGTTCTTGCCCTGAAGGGGCACAACAAATCAGCCCAGGGCATCGCCCTGGGTTTCCGAGGCATCGCCCTGGGTTTCCGAGGCATCGCCCTGGGTTTCCGAGGCATCGCCCTGGGTTTCCGAGGCATCGCCCTGGGTTTCCGAGGCATCGCCCTGGGTTTCCGAGGCATCGCCCTGGGTTTCCGAGGCATCGCCCTGGGTTTCCGAGGCATCGCCTTGGGGAACTTGATCCATCGCGCCCGCATCGCGCGATCAATCTCCCTCTATGTAATAATATGCGCCGATTTTCTCAGTTCGGCAAAAAACACCGCCAAAAAAAGTGCAATCACTCAATCGATGTGTTTGCAATGTCAGGAGATCCGGCTTTGCGCGATTTCTTTGTTAATTATGAACACGCTCAAAAAAGAGCAATAATCGTGGTGATTTAACTGGGGAGCGCCACAGCGTGACTGGGAAGTCGAGCCCTTCCTTGAGTACTCCCGGCCATCGTGTCGGGCCATACGAGCGGCCGTAGCCTTGAACAGCGGGCTCGCGTTGACCCCACGCTCCTGATGCAGAACCCGCACCCAGCATTCCACTCCCCGTGTGGGAGAGGTCGGCCGAAGGCCGGGTGAGGGGTTCGGACCAAGCTGTCGCACGCATTTGCCTGGCGCCTTATTGCATTCCACCGCATTTGGCTTCGTTTTCGACCGAATTGGCTTCGTTTTTGACTTTGTCAAGTCCCCGATCGACACCTCTATTCGCTCAAAGCTCAACAATCTCTTGATTTTACGTCTTGAGCATGTTTTCCCAAATTTGGCTTCGTTTGGCGCATCGCGCCATTCACCGGACTGTCAAACACCCAAAAGTAGGTCAGGCTTCAGCCTGACAATCTCCCCGCCCGCACGCCCGGATGAAAATGCCCAAAAGTAGGTCAGGCTTCAGCCTGACAATCTCCCCGCCCCCACGCCCGGCTGAAAATGCCCAAAAGTAGGTCAGGCTTCAGCCTGACAATCTCCCCGCCCCCACGCCCGGCTGAAAATGCCCACAAGTAGGTCAGGCTTTAGCCTGACAATCCCCCGCACCCACCCCCACAAGTAGGTCAGGCTTTCATCCCCACGATCCCCCGCCGCCCACGAGCGAACCTTCGATCGTCGAATGTCGCTCAGGAAACATCGCGATCGGAGCGCGCGCCCACCGATAAAACGACGGCCTCGGAGCCTTACGTGTATCGCGCCCGCGCCAAAGTCGAAGCTCCTTGCGCAAGTCCAACACCGAGTTGGCTTTCCTTGCGGTCAAAAGCTTCACCAGCCGTGATAACAAATGATAATCCGTGATCACTTTCCAGCGAACTTCCATCCGGCCCCACTCGCGGATCTCAGCATCGCCGAGGCTGCTCTGGCGCGCCGCGCAGGCCAAGGAACGGACTTGTTCGAGACGGGAAGGTCGATGGTTGAAGCCCCCTAGTCAAAGCAGGGCAAAGATGGTGGGAAAGAGAATGAGGCAACGCCTCTGACAATGAGGCGCATACATTCTCCCTACGTTGAGTATACGCCGTCCGACAGCAATCGGCAACGAAGAATGTCTATATATTTTTGGGCCCACATCGGGTTTTAACGATCAGGCCGGTTCTAATGGTCCTTTTAGAATGATGTGCTCGCTTTCTGTGCCGCGTGCGACAGCGTACGCCCTACTCCCGTTTCAACCAGAATCGCCCCTAGGTTTCGATGCATTCTGCAACTGACAACTGACATTTGTTCCCACCAAGAATGATCTGCAAGAACCGCGATCCAGTTGCGCAAAAGAAAAAAGAATTCGTCTGTTTCGAGTCGGTACTCCTCCCCCTGCCGGCCAATGAGACACGCAAACGCCGTCAGCTTGAGTTCTATTCGTGGTCGTACTCCTGATTCTCTTGCTCCGCTTTGATTCCCGCCCTCCGTGCTCCCCCCGCCCGTCCTCCGCCGCGCGAGAGCGGCTCGCGACGCGCGCAATCGCCAGTACATGTCCGATATTCGTCCTGCGGCAGTGGGGCACAGACACCCCCATGTGTCGGCGAAGCTAGGCGAAACCCGAGACCTCATGCATGGCATCGCAGCGGCTGACCCTTGCTGGCACCTTATCTTGCATCCCCGCCCGGGAACCCAGGCCGGTCGCGGAGACCCGCGAAGGCCGGCTCATCGCGGAGCGCCGCGGCGTGGTCAGGAGTCTGAAAGTAGCCTTCCCCTTCCAGAACGCGCAGCAGAGCGAGTGACTTTTTGGCCAGATTCGCTCGTCGATTCGCTTCATCGGTCAGGCTATAGGCGCGCGCGAACGCGACGGAGGAGTCATATGATCGCCCGGCGGCATCGGCAAATTCGCCCCGTCGCCGTAGGTTGGTCGCCAGTTGCTCCAGCGCGATGCCCAGCTCCGTGTAAAGGTCCGGCGAATCGGGGTAATCGGCGACGAGCCGGGTGAACAGATCGACGGCCGAACGACCGAGTGCCGAGATCTCATCGGTGCGGTTCTGGCGGGTAAGCAAGACGTTAAGGTTGGAATATACCATGGCGACTTCGCGGCGATTGCTCGGAACCCCGGGGTAGGCGATGGCCAGCGCCTCGAGGATCGTGCGGGCCTCGCGGTAGAAAGCTTCGGCATTCACAAAGCCCAGTTCGCCGGCCGAGAGCGAAGCGTTCCCCAGGTGGTTCAGACTCGCCGCAACGTCGGCGAGGTGCTCGGGCTTACCGGGCTCCAGCCGCGTGAGCTTCCGCCTATACTCGAGCGCCTGACGGTGCGAAGCGGTCGCCGCGGCCAGCTTGTCCGGCGCGACAAGCCGCCGGCCATCAGGCAGGGCCTCCATCTGGAGGGACATCCCTCGGTTGCTGTAAACGTCGGCCAGCGCCTTCATGAAGCGAGGGTCGGCGGGCGCGTCGTGCACCAGTCTTGAGGCGAAATCCAGCGCCATCTGAAACGACGATTGCGCCCCGGTCTGGTCGCGACCAAGCATCGCCAGATTCCCGATAGCACTATGGATTCGGACGAGCGTCCAGCGAGCCTCGGACGAGGCATCGGCGACCGGCCCGATGACCTCCAGCGCCTTGGCCCAGGCGCGGGCCGAGTCGTCCGCGTTGCCCTGGGCAAAGCGGGTAACACCCCAGTCGCGGAGCGCGGCCGCCCAGAGATTACGGTTCTCCGGATCGACTTGCGTCGCCACGGAAAGCCGGGCCGCCAGATCGGCCGAGCGTCGAAAACAGTGTGCTGCCTCGTGAAGCTGGTTGAGATTGAAGTGGATCAACCCAGCGCGGTAGTAGTTCGCAGCGGCCGGCCGGAGGTCGGCCGCCTGATCCTCACCGTCAAGAGCGAGCTGGTCTATGAGCCGAACCGCCCGATCGAGAATGGCCTTCGAGCCAGGGAGTGTGGCCTGGAACTTGCCGACAAGCTCGGCCTCGTCAAGCATTTCCCCCATCAGTCGTACCGCGCGACGGCGCTCGATATCGGCGCGCTGGCGAAGCTGCCGTTCGCGGGCGCCGGCGAGGGGGCCGACGAACGCTGCCACAATGAGAAGGGCGAGCATCGAGACGACGGCTGGGCGATGCCGCGTCGCGCCGCGTCGCAAACGCGTAGGCCAGCGGTCTCCGTACGCCGCGATCGGCTTGTCGTCGAGCACATCTTGGACATCCCGGGCAAGTTCGGCCCCCGATCCGTAGCGTGCCCCGTGTTCAACGCTCGTCGCCTTCTGGGCGATGGCCCAGAGCGCCGCAGGCGTGTCGGCGGCACGCAGCCGCGGACCGGCCGTGTCGCTCGGTCGCTCGGCGAGGATCCACATCAGGGTCAGGCCCAAGGAATAGATGTCGCTCGCGAACGAAGCCGGATTATCGACTGAGCTGATGAATGTCGGCGTCCCTGGCCTGGGCCCGGACGGAGCTTGGGCCGCAACCCTCGCCACTCCCCAGTCGACGAGCCGCGTCGCGCCGAAGCCGTCGATCATGATGTTGAGCGGCTTGACGTCGCCGTGGATCACGCCCTGCGAATGGGCGTAGGCAACAATTCGGCATGTCGAGATAAACGCCCGTAGCAGCTCGGCGCGCGCCTCCGCCCGCGCCGCGAAGTCGGTGGATTTGATCGCGTAGAGCCGCTCGATCGCCGCAGCCAACGTGTGGCCGTCGATATATTCGGACGCGTACGCAGGGAGCCCCGAATCGTCGACAACACGGCCGAACACCGGGACAATACCGGGGTGGGCGAGCCTCGCAGTGATCTCGGCCTCGTTGAAGAATCGCGTTAGCGCCACCGGGTCGCGATCCTGGCCCGGCTTCATGACCTTGTAGGCAACGGTCCGTCGTAGCTCGACGTCCTCGGCCACGCAGAGCACGCCCATCCCCCCCTCGGCCAGCACCCTCGGACTGGTGTACCGCCCAGCGCGGCCCCGCGGAACGAACGGCCGATCGCACGCAACCGCCAGTCCACCCCAGGAGGCCTCGATCGCCCGCTCCGCGGCGACCACGTCCACGAGTCGTCGAGCGACCTCGTCCCGGGTTTCCGCGGTCACACCCTCACAAAGCTCTTCGATCGTCGGGAAGATGCCTTGCTCCCGAAGCGTCTCGCGGCGCGCGAGCAGCTCTTCGGCAGTACACTGACCTTCCGGACTCGTCATCTCGCTTCGCCTCCTCGTCGATCTGCCGGCGCCTCGGTTCGTGCAGCGCCGCGCGGCCAGTCCCAGGGGACATGCCAAGGGACCGCCAATACGTACAGGCGCACAGAAACCCCCGAATCGTGCGCACACCGTCGGAAAATCCCGGCGCATCAATTCGCCCCACCGTCGTCGCGCGGAGCATGCGACCGAGCATCTCCTTGGCGGAAGCCATGCGCCTCGAGACGTTGCCAGGATGGATGCCAACGCACTTGGCGATCTGGGTTGTGCCATATCCCAGGTAGAGTGAAAGTTGGATCACCGTCCGCTCCTGCTCGGGGAGCTTCTCGATCATCTCATGCACGCGGAGCTTTTCCCTCCAATCATCCAGGCCGCTCGACTCCTGGAGCAACGGATGGTTCGCCTGCAGCCCATCGGTAATCGGGTGACCCCGGAGTGATCCGAAGTGTTTGCGGGCCAGGTCGATCAGGGTGTGGCGCAGCACTGTCGCCGTGAGGGTGTAGAATTGCCCCCGGCTCGAGCCGCCTTGCGTTTCATTGCGCTTCAGGTAAGGGATCAGGCGACAAAGGACATCGTGCAGGATGTCGTCGGTCTCGGCATAAAGCGCGACGTTCGGAAAATCGACGCGGAGCAGCTTGTGGGCCAGCGGCCGGAACCGCTCGGCGACGTACGCAAACATTCTATCCCGCGCGACCGGATCGCCGGCCCGGAGGCGATCCAAGAGATCCCGGATCTCGTCGTCATTCATCAACTCATCGTCCACCTGTCCGACCCCCGAAAAACGACGAGGACAATCGAGGGACGCCCCCGACGACTTCCATACCCCGGTCGGCGAAGCCCAATATCTCAGCTTACCCCGTTTGTCGTGCGGCCCCCCTTCGAACATAAATCATTTCAATGATACTAAAGTCGATCCCCGGCGTCATGCCGGTCTGCGCCGCGCATCGACGCCACCTGGAGGGCTCGTTTCCCAAGTGCGGTCGTCAACGGTGAGCGAGCTGCCCACGGCACTCGACTCGGGGCTTCGCGGAAGGCAACCAGCCCCATTTCCCGCGAAATCGGGTCTGCAAAGAGGAAAGTGCGCAAGAATTTCTCCCCGTTTCCATTCATAGAGTAGGCACGACGCGGGCAGTCGCCCGAGCCGCCTGCGAGGAAACGATTATGCTGCCAAGACCGACCGGAGAATGCGTGACCCGAGCACGCGCCCGCACGTCGATAGCCTGCTGATCCTTGTCAGCGGGAGCACGCCCGGGAGCGCCGTCGCCATTGAGTACGCCAAGCCGAAAGCGACCTAGCAGGTCGATCCGGCGGAAGAACTGCGGCCGATCCCGCTGGCGAACGGCCCTTCGAAGTCCCTGAGAGCCGGACCCCAACCCGGCCGATCCGAGCGCGCCGCGAGGACGCCGCCGGCCCAACGGCGGCGGTTTCGGTCGCCGCACGCCATCCCGACCAACCCTGGGCCTCTCGCCAAGCGCCCTCTCTGAGGACGGGACGCTCCCGGTGCGCGTGGCAAGATGCGTCCACATACAAGCATTACAAATAATGTACGTATACACATTTCCGGAGGCATTAGGAATGTGGTCCTTCACCAAGCTTTTCGGCGGAATTCCCGCGTCGCGGCGACGATCATGGCGCACGGTCTTCGGTGACCTGGAGTCGTTCGAGCGGAGGCGGCTACTGAGCGTGGCGATGCCCGCGGCCGAGATCCATCGGCTGCCCCGAAACGCGGTTGACGCTCAGGTCGCCCACGCTTCCTCGTCCCCCAATCGTGCCGTGGTCGCAAGCCATGCCTTTGTTAATACGGGCATCGGGGAGAACATGGCGGGTACGGCCGTGATCGTCGCCAGCGACGACCAGGGTGGCGACTCCTGCCAGGATGATGGCGATATCCCCCCAGTGATCGGAAAGGTCTCCTGGTGAGACGCACCCGGACAGGACGACCGGCCAAGGCGGTGGACACCCGGCACCCGAGCCGGGTGTCGCCGCCGAAGCCGGCGACGCTCGCCGGACGGCGCAGACCGAGGATATTCGTCGCCAGGAAGCTACTTGTTGCTGCACTGTCATTTTGCGACAGTGCCGGCGGCCTGGTCGGCCGCATGCGGTGACGGGAACAAGGGGATGGTCTTATTATTCGATGGAAAGCACGGGCGGCTCGTCGGTTGAGGCCGGCTTTTTTCCGACACCTTGCCGCCCAACCGCTCGATCCGAGCCACCGCGCGGCCAACTTCCAAGAAATCGGATGAGACTCCGCGCAAGTACCGGGACTTCCGTCCGTCGATTAGACAAAGACGGATCGAACGTTGCCGACAACGGAGTTGCTCTCCTCGCCGCCTGGCAGGACGCTGGGGGCGAGGCAAATACCCGCCGGGTCGCCGCGCCCGTACGCCTGGACCTACCTTAGACATAGAAGAAGAATCAATGACACCCTCTAGAGCCGAAATGGGGCCCCCGATGAGCGCCGAAACGAGACGATCCGACGACGATTTGACCCGCGAGGGCGACCTCGCGGATTGGCATACTTTCTGCCTCGCTTATTACGAGCCGATCCTGCGAGTCCTGCGCCTACTTCGAGTGCCCGAGGAAGACATCGCCGACCAGGCGCATGCTTTTCTGCTCAGGGCCGCCGAGCGGGATTTCCTCAAGGCTTTTCGGACCCACCGGGACCGGGAGGGTCAGGCGGGCAGGCGGGCCCGGTTCCGTAAGTACCTTTATCGCACTCTACAGAACCACGTGTTCGACTCATATCGATCGCGCCGCAGGGAGTCGTTGGGCCAGACGCTAATTACCGACCAAGCCGCCGCCCTACACCCCGCGGACGATTCCGCATTGGATCCTGACGCGCTCTACGCCCTCGATGTCCTTCACCAAGCGATTCAGTCGCTACGAAGGCACTGCGAGCGCGTTGGCAAGCCACACGTCTGGACCATTTTCGAGGAGACGCACCTGGCCAACGAATTCCGGGGCCGTCCCCGCAAGACCCGGGCCGACCTCCTCCGTAACTTCCCCGGAAAGGATATGTCATACCTGGACGACTCGCTGACGACGGCCAAGCGTGCCTTCCGCCGGATCATCCTCGACGTCATACCGCTCGGACTTCGCAACGGCGTCGCGCCCTCGGAGCGGTTCGTCGAATGGATGGAGATTCTCGGGCGAGCGAACGCCTCGCAATTCGACCTCCTGCAGCTTGCGTATCGGGTGGCTCCGTATATGACCGCAGATGCGAGCCAGGCGCCGTCGGACGAGCTGGCCGTCGAACGTATGGAGCCGCGACCCTGGCGCTCTCCGTCGAGGAGTTACGTTCGGCCTCGAACGACGAGATGGGCATCCTCCTGAGCTTTCGCCTGGAGCTCCCGCTGACGGAGATGCTCGACGGGACGGAGTTGCAGCGCTATATTCCCCGGTCGAGCGTCTTCTGGCCGACCCGCCGCGAGCGAGCAGCACCGGCCCCGTCCTCGGCGCGACCGACCCGCCCGATCTGCTTGCTGACCCTTCTGGACCCGAGCCACGATGAGGAAGAGGCGTTGGCCGCGGTAGACGTCGTCGGCCTCCTGGCCAGCTTGAAGTCCTACGCGAAGCAGCTCCACCGTCGCACTGACCATACCCTCCCGGCGATATTCGCGCCACTGTTTTACACGATCTGCAGCGTCCTGGCGATGACGCGATCGGGAGTATCTTTGCACTCGATAGAGCACGAATCGCTTATCGGAAACGCCAGGAGATTCCTCAACGAGCCCTGGATCGACGATCGGATTCGCGACTTGTTCCAGGCCGCGATTGCAACTGACCCGACGCGCTTGCATGGCAGTCGTCCCGACTGCTGAGTCGTTGTCGGCTCGCCTGTTTCGCCGCGCTTCCCAATACGACCAGCGGCGCCGAGTGGCTTCCGCCGATGCGTGCAACGCCATAGGAATTCAGATTGGCGCGGTCCGCGCGCAACATCCGCGCGACACAGACGTCTTACAGGAGGAGCAGATGCCGCCGGACTCGAGACGGCCTGCTTTCTTGTCCGATGGCGATTAAGCGATCGCCCGACCCCCTCGACAATTGGGGATCACGAGAAGAATGCCCGGCCACGTTGATTGCCTTCGTCATAAATATGAGGTTTCCGAGGGAGACGTTACCTCCGACTCATTACCAACTCCATCGAGCCCGACCCGACCGTGGCTTGAGATCTCCGGACCCACCCATCGTAAAGGGGCCTGCCGCTGTGCGTCCACGCACACCTTTTCACAATTGGAAGTTACAAAGATGGCCGTCGAAAGCGCGGTCGTGACCCGCGAACAACATGTGCGGCGGTTGGGACAGAAAGGCTCAGGAGTTCTTTAGGTACATGAGCATATCGTGCCCTCGCTTCGCTACCGCCGCCGTCCAAAAATTTCGGCGGACGCAAGCCTTGTTTAAATCATGAGGTGCGTCGTTTCTCGGCCCGACAAATTGGGATTCTTGACAAATGTTTCTTGTGGTTAATTGACCGCGGAGTCGGGGGTCGGTAGCGTTATGAGCACTTATTCGACGAATGATCTGAAGTACCGAGCGGTCCGCACACTTAGACGTGGTTCTTCCCGGGATGTCCGGGAGATATTGCAACCGCCGATTCCTGGTCATACGGAATCGGAACTGCAGGCTGTTGTGTTCTGCGCGTTGAACCGTTTTACCGTGTTTCCCCCGGTAGCGAGGCGGGATCGACCAGTCCACTCCCCGGTGTTCGGGGTGATATCGACGTCGAGACCAAGCTTGTGCGCCGACTCGCTGCGCATATGACGAAGGCATTGATCCCGATCGCAATCCTGGCTTCGGCATAGCCAACTTTGACGATCCATCCGTTCCTGGTGATGATTGGGCGTGAGAGGAGGTCCCCATGGTGGATGCGTATGAGGGCCCCGACTCGGCCGGCGAGTCCGGCGTGGCGGATCGGCCTTCGCTTTTTGAGCAAGATCAGGTCGTTTCGGCGGCGTTGGCGTCGATTGACGTTGGAACCGGGGCGGATCCGTCTCGAGAAGTCCAGCCCAGCGCGCCGCTGGCGACCGCCCAGGACCCTACGACGGCTACGGCGCTGATCGATGTTGCGATTGGATTGCAGGACCTCTCCGCCAAACAGGACGGGCTCCGAGAACTCTTCGAGGCGAGAATTCGCTCCGACGAGGTTCAAGCTAAGGCCTTGGAGCGTCTTCACGATCAGGTTCGCGAGTACAAGACGAATTTCGTCCGCCAGGAGATGCAGCCACTCTTGCGAGACCTCATCTACTGCTATGATTACGCGGCCGATGAGGTCGACCGGTCCAATCGCTCGGGCCCTCCGCCGACCGCTCAGGAGACGGCCCGGGCATTCGATCACCTGCGGCAAATGGTGGCCGACGTCCTGGCCAAGTACGACGTCGTGCCCTACCGCTCCGAAGGGCCCGAGTTTGACCGCCGCGAGCAGCAGTGTGTCCGAACGGTGCCGACGACTGTCGAGTCGGAAGAGAAAAAGATCGCCGTCGTCGGAGCGATTGGTTTTCGCCTGGCAGACTTGATCGTCCGCAAGGAACAAGTGACCGTTTACAAGTACACCGCGCCCGACGGCGGCAGGCCTTCGAATCGGCCCGGCCTCCACGCATGAGTGTCGTTCGTCGCGCAAAACGCCCCTGCTTCAACGGAACAAACCCATTTGCGAGTCCCTTACAGCGACGGATGAAGGAGTTCGATGATGGCGGATATCAAGAAAGTTTTTGGGATCGACCTCGGCACGACCTATTCCGCGGTCGCGACGATCGACGAATTCGACCGGGCCGTGATTGTCAATAACGACATCAACGAGCCTACCACGCCGTCAGCCGTCTACTTCGAGAGTGACTCGAACACTGTCGTGGGCACCGAAGCCAAGAATATGGCTGAGATGGAACCCGAAAACGTCGTCCAATTCGTCAAACAGTTCATGGGACGCAAGGACGAGTTCCTGTTCGAGTACAACGGCAAGCCGTACGCGCCCGAGGAAATCTCGGCCATCATCCTCAAGGGACTCGTCGAAAAGGCGAAGCAAAACCTCGACAGCGAGATCCAGGACGTCGTCATTACGGTCCCGGCGTATTTCGACGACGCTCAGCGGGTCGCGACCCGCAATGCCGGAACCATGGCGGGCCTGAACGTCCTGGATATCATCAACGAGCCGATCGCCGCCGCCCTGTCGTACGGAATGCAGTCCGGCGGTCAAAATAAAGAGGAGACCATACTGGTTTACGATCTTGGCGGCGGCACGTTCGACGTCAGCGTTATCCAGGTCGGCAAGGAGGGGGTGAAGATCCTCGTGACGGGAGGCAAGAACGACCTCGGAGGTAAGAACTGGGACGACCGCCTGATCACCTATCTGGCGGCGAAGTTCGAGGAGGAGAACGGGGTCAACCCACTGACCGATCCGTTCGCCCACCAGGAGCTGCGAACCAAAGGTGAGATCGCCAAGAAGTCGCTGACATCGAAAGAAAAGGTCCCGTTCATGTTCGCGTTCGCCGGGTTCAAATGGCGCCTCGAGCTTGAACGTTTAAAGTTCGAGGAGATCACCGCGGACCTTCTCGACCTGACCGTCCAGGTGACCCACGAGACCCTCGACGCTTTGAACGCGAAGATCGGGAACCGCAAGATCGACCGTTTCTTCCTCGTGGGTGGGTCGAGTCGGATGCCGATGGTCAAGGTCCGCATCGACCGCGAGTTCGCCGTCGACGCCGAGAAGTACGACCCCGATGAGTGCGTCGCCAAGGGGGCGGCCCTTTGGGGTGTCAAGCGAAAAATCGACGGCCTTGCCGAGCAGGCCGGCTACGACATCCAGAGTGGCGCGGGCAACAAGAACCAGTTCGACATAGATCTCCGCAAAGAGCTCGAGGGCGTCAAAAACGTGAACGTCTACAAGGGCCTCACAATGCCCGGTAAAACGTGGGGAAATGTCTCATCCCACACCTATGGCATCAAGGCGTTCGCCGGCGACGACGAAATCGTCGTGCCGCTGCTCACCCAAAACACCGAGATCCCGTACACCTATGAGTCGGAAGACGGCCAGTTCGGGACGGCGGTGGCGAACCAGAAAACGATCGACTTGACCTTGATGGAGGCAGAGGGCGAGTCGCTCGACCCAGCCTTTTGCAAGGAAATCGGCCGCGGCTCGGTGGAGCTTCCCAAGGGAGTACCGAAAAACTCCGAGGTGAAGATTTTTTTTGACTACGAAGGAGACGGTACGATCAAGCTCCGCGCCCGCGAAGTGTCGTCGAACCAGGAGTGTGAGGTCAAGCTCATTCGGGCCGGGGTCATGGATGTCGCCGAGGTCGCACAGGCCGGGAACAAGTTGGCGATCCTGACCGCGCGGTGAGTCGAGTACCGCGAAATCCTTGGCGTGGATGATCATGAAATTCGACGACGACTTCGACTATCTCTTGCTGCTGGGGATCGATCCGGCCAACGCCCTGGGCGCGCCGGCGGCCCTGGCCGAGCAGGTCAAGGTCAAGAAGAAGGAGTGGACCGCCCAGGCGCTGAATCCGCTGTACCAGCAAGCCGCCCGGTCAAACCTCGAACGGCGCACGCGAGTTCGAGTCGGTCTTGGCGGAGCCGGACGCCTTGGCGGCCTACGTTCATCATGTCAAAGATTGCCGGGTGGCACTGCGCGCCGAGCACGAGGCCAAGCTTGTCGCGTTGATCGCCCTCGCGTGCGGGGCCCGCAGGGAATTGACCACCACCCAGCGCGAGTTGCTGCTAAAGGAGGTCAAGAGCGAGGGCCTGCTCCCGTCCTTGCTCGACGAGGTGCTCAAAAGCCGGGCGATTCCGATTCAGGCCGCACGCCCGGTCGAACCCGTGGAGCATGTCAAGCTGCCGCTCCAGGCGCCGGCCCTCGACGGTATCGTCTACGCGGACATTCAGAACTGGCTGAAGGTGTTGTCGAAGGGCTCGCTTTACGAGCTCTTAGACCTACCGACGACCACGCCTCCGCCGCGGCTAACTTCACAGGCGCAACTGCAGTTCGCGCATTGGTCGAAGGTGCTCCCCAAAACGAACACCAGTACCGCCTGGGAAAAAACCTTGCAAGCGAGCCTGACGTATCTGAAAGACGCCGAGTCAAAGGCCAAGTACGACCGGAGCCTTTTCAATTCACGTGTTCAGCGGCTCGTCTCGCGAATCGACCTGGTCCTTGCCGGATCGACGTTCACTATCGACGAGGCGACGAGCCTGGTGCGGATCGGAGTCCAGGACTTCGGCTTTAGCGAGGCAATCGTCGAGCAGTGCCTGAAGGCGCGAATGGCCCACAATAAGGTGGCTTCCGGAGAAAGAGCCCCCATCGTCGTCCAGGTTCAGGGACAGATCCGGTGTCGTCGGTGCGGAGCATGGAACGGACAGAAGCTGAGCAAGTGCCGGGAGTGCGGGTCGTCGCTGCACCACAAGTGCGCGAACCCGGCCTGCACGGGTGGTCTCATGACCGTCGACGTCAAGGCCTGCACGGAATGCGGATTGCCGATCGTCCGGGGAGTCAAGTACCGGACTCTGCTCCGAATGGCCGACGCCTACCTTCAGTCGGGTAGCCACCAGGCGGCGCTCTCGGTTTGCCAGGCCGCCGAACAAATCCTGCCGGGTCCCGCCGTGGACGACCGGCTCGTCCGAGCCTCACGGATCCGCGTGCTCGCGGCTGCGGCCCGCGTCCAGGCCGCGGCGGAGTCTTGGACCGCCGTCAGGGCCACCTTGAAGGAACTCGCCACCGTCGCTCCCAAGATGACGGTTTCGGGCGTTCCGACTATCGAAAAGGTTGCGGAGTTCATGGCCGAGAGGACCGAAAAACTCCGGGCGGTTGCCCCCGACACCCCCACCATCGATGCAGCGCGGGTTTACCTGGCGACCCTGCGCCGCTGGATCGACTGCGAGGAGGCCTTCCAGAAGCTACGCCAGATCTGCACGCGGCTCGAGTCCGAACGCGACCCCAAGCGTGCGTTGCAGGTCGCCGGAAAACTCCTGGAATTACGCCCGGCCGACGCCGACCTCAAGGCGACCGCGCTGCGGCTCGAACCGCTGGCAAGAGAGGCCGAGCTCCGCGACGCCGAGCGGAAGGTAGCGGAGCGGGATTACTTTTCCGCCCTCCGCGAGTCACGCCTGTATGCGGCCGAAAGGGCACTCCAGGGACTCGAAGGTACGGCCGACGCCGGCCCGACCCCTGCCGGTGCCGACGACCTCCGCCGCAAGATCGCGGCAGTCCAGCGCGAGCTCGGTGAGCTGCGCCAGCAGGCCAGCCAGTCAGAACGGGGCGAAGCGCTCATCGCCCGCTACCTCGATCTTCTGGCCCGCTGCCGCGACTGCCGCGAGGCCCTACTGGCACTCCAGAGCATTCCGATCGAACCGCCGGCCGCGCCTGAATGCCTTACGGTCCGACGCGAAGGCAACCGCCGGGTGCTCTCATGGCGGCCGGCCGCCGCAGGCAGAAGGCCCACCTCATACGTCGTCCAACGGTCAATTACCCGCCCGGCATCCCGGCAAGTCGACCCTCCCTTCCAGACGATCTACGAGGGGGACGCCTTGTATTTTAGCGATGACGAGGTCGCGCACGGCGGGGTCATCCTTCGCTACATGGTACACGCCGTCTGCCGCGGACGAATCGAGGTTGAAGGAACGACGATTCGGACATACGAGACAGTCTCGGCGCCCGCGGCCTTTAACGGCGTCTTGATCTGGCAGGAGGTGATGAACCTTCGCAGCACCCGCCGCGAAAGGGCGATCGACTTGACCTGGTTCATCCCGACCGGCGCACGGCAGGTCCTGATCGAACGGTGGCCAGGCGGCCCGAACGACCACGGCTTGGGCGCGGTGATCTTGCCGGCGACTGCCGAGGGCCGCCTCCTCGACGACGGCCTCGGCGAGAAAATGGTGCATACCTACCGGATCTCGTGCCTCTATGACGGCCCGGATGGAGAATTCCGGACCCCTGGCGTCTGCCTGACCGACGGCATCGCCTGTTCGTCGCCCCACACGTTTGAAGACTCCCAGAGCCCCGCTGCCTGCATGTAACTCGAGGATTTCGTCCATGAACGCCAACACACTCCAGAAGAGCGCGAGCCGGACGGGCGCCGCCTGGCCCGGTTGCAGAATCGACCTCTCGCTCGACCACGCGCGGGCCGTCACCGCGGAAGGGAGACGAGCGCGATGAGCCAAGGCATGCCTTCGGCAAAACCGGGCAGCGTCCCCGAACAACAGGTCCGCCTCCAGCTCCACGGCCTTCAGCACGAAGTCGAACGAAGCGCCACCCTCGCCCGCTGGCTCGGCTGGCTCGCCGTCCTGTTGGTCATTCTCTTGATCGTCCTGATGATCTCGATTCACCTCTACCACGTGTTGCAGTACGCCAGCGTCAAGAGCGTCGAGGCAGTTGCCGTCGCGGGTCGACCAGGAGTGGCCGAGATTGTGTATGAACCCGCGTCGTCGGGCAAGATCGAATTTGTCCGCGAGAGTAACGGTCTCGTGGAGATTCTGACGGAATACGCCAGCGACCCGTCTTCCGGCAAGGCAAACGGGAAATTCACGTGGTCCGGGAAGGAAAAGGAAAAGTCTTCCCTCCACGTGTCCTATCGGAGTGGCCTCTTTCTGACTACCAAAGAACTTCCTCTCGCCCCGCCAGGCTCGAAGGAGTAAGTGACCGCGTCAGATTCCTGCACCTGTGCGCCCTCAAGGACTAACCCCGGCACGAATTTCCCGGCTTTACGCCCGGCCATGGACCTCGGATGAACCATCATGAAATACTGCAAGAAGTGCAAGATCGCGGGGAAGGAGGCAGACACGGTTTGCCCGAAATGCAAACAACCGTTGTCTACATTCGGATCGGCCGGCACCGCAGCCGCCAAACCAACCGCACCTTCCCCGGCGGCATCCCAAACGTCGACTGCGACAAGTCAGAAACCGCCGCCGTCCCCGAAGTCTCGCCACTCGGCTCCTATCCCCGGCGCACCGACCGTTCCGCCCAGGGCGCCAACCTTTACCCTCGCGGGGCAAATCGCTGAACTCGAACAGATCAAGCAGAAGAATGTGAAACGCGGTCGCATCCTGGGCATCCTCAGCTTGGTCGCTGCGCTGGCCATCCTGATCCTGATTTACTCCGTGTACTCACGAACGGTTCTCGCCTACGCCATTCTCGAAAATATCGAATTTGAACAAGACCCGGTCGCCGAGAGCCAGATCACTATCTCGTTCGATGTCAAAACCCCCGGCAAGGTTGCGTTCGACCGCCAGTCGGGGACCGGTCATACCGAGAAGCTCGACCTGATCACCGTGGCCGAACATCGGCAAACGGAGTGGTCCTGGCCATCCGACCCGAAGACGGGGATCGATCTTAGTGTCATATCTCGCGGCGGGTGGTTCCGGACCAGAACGGACAAACATTTCAAGGTCACCAGGAGCGAGATCGGAGTCGAGATCGTCTTCCTGATGGACGTAACCAGCAGCATGCAAAAATATATCGACGGCCTGAAGGAGAAGTGCATTGCCTTTGCCGACGAGATCCGCCGCGATGGGATCGATTGCCGCCTCGGACTGATCGGTTTTGGTGACGTCGAAATCAACGAGCCGATCACAGTGTTCGAGCCGAACGCGAACGCCAAGGAATTTCAGGACGCGGTCGCCTCCCTCCAATTGACCGACGGCCGCGACCCGCCCGAGTCTAGCGTCGAAGCGCTCGAGAGAGCACTCGAGCTCGCGTACCGGCCCCACACGCGAATCTGCTTTGTTCACATCACCGATGCCGGGTGCCACCACCACGAGCGGATCGGTGACATCGCCAAGAGCCTGCAGGAGAACAAGGTCGTCACGTATGTGATTTCTCAGCGGATTCTCAATCGGCTATACAGCCCGCTTTGCGTCAACGGCGGCAAGTTCTACGGAATCACAGACGCTCCCTTCGAGTCAATCCTGCAAGAAGTCGCGAAGTCGATCTCCAACCAGATCAAGTCTGACTGATATAGGCTTTCAAAGAGTTTGGGAGTTCCAGCGGCACCGCGCCAGAGGATTCGGCCGATGATTGAAATCAAACGATGGCATCTGATCGCCGCGACCGCCGCCCCGCTCGCGGTGATGCTGGTCGCCATCGCTGTCAACGTCAGCCGAGGGCCTTCACGCTCCGCGCGCAAGCCAGATGTCAGTGTTTCGGACGCGCCGAACGAGAAATCCAAATTCCGTGATGAAGACCGGGCATCGAAAGCCACGACCACGGCCGGCGCGAAGGCCCTGGCCGTCACCGCAGACGGCTTCGACTTGATCAGCACCAGCCTCGACGAATTCGGCGCGGGCTGCCGCTACGAAATCATCGACGACGAGGCATTGCTCAACTCGGCCGAGCTGCGACGATTCGAGGCTGTCTTCCTTACGTGCGCCGACGTCGAGGAACCGGCGGAAAGCCTCCCGAAGGCACTTCGCGACTATGTGGCCGGCGGCGGGACGCTCTACGCGTCGGACCTGCGTTACGACACCCTGGCCCTGGCATTCCCGGAAGTTTTCGATCCCGCTTCGGTCGCGCAGGGGGTTCCGCAGGACCTGCGGGCCGAAGTGACTTTGCCGGAGCTTCGCGACTTGCTCGGGCCAGAGATCACGCTCCACTTCAAATCGGAACGCTGGCGGACGGCCGCGTTCCGTGGTGAAGACGTCTCGATCCTCCTGAAGGGCCAGTTGAAAACGACCGCGGGGGCCGAGATCGAATCGCCGCTGGCCGTTCGGTTCCCCATCGGTCGAGGGACCGTGGTATTCACTTCGTTTCACAGTGAGGGCCGCGTCAACGACGTCGAGGCCCGGCTGCTCAAGTTTCTGGCCTTGAAGGCCGTGACGTCCGCTTCGGAGGTTCGACTCACCGAGTCGCTGGCCGATGCCGGATTCTCAATCAGTGCCGTTTCGGCTGCTGCTCTGCACCCTGGTACCGTTTCCAAATTTCACGATTTTCAACATGAGGCCCCAGGCCCGCTCAGGTTTAGCCTCGGGCCGGCCAGGCCAGGCGCCGGGCTTCGTCTCGAGATCGTCGATCCCGCCGGCAAGCCGACGACGAAGCGGGGCGACTCGACCCTCGTGATCGACCTGACCAACGCCGCAATCGGCCGCTGGCAGTTTCGCGCCGTGGCCGAGAGGGCCCCCTACGCGTCGTTCCCCGCTGTGTTGGTAGTGGCGACGTCCGGCGGTCCATCCGACTCGGTCTCCGGCAGAATGAACCCGACGCTCACCAGGACCGGCGGCAACGTCCTGTTCAAAAAAGTTGACCTTGGCAACCAGAACCTCGTGAAAGAGGCCCGGCCGCTTCGCATCGGCGTCACCAAACCCAAATTTGATGACATGGGCCGGCTCCTCGGCGCTTTGGGGAACGGTTATCAATACACCGAGATCGAGGAGAGCGACATCATCACGCCGCTTGCGTTGGATCCTTACGACGTTCTCTTTCTTACCTGCAACGGCTGGCCTATCGAATGGGGACTGCCGTCGAGCGGCCGCGAGGCGCAGCCCCGGTGTGACGTACGGTGCACTGAAACCCGAAATTATCGAGAAACTCAAGCTTTCGCTCAACCGGTTCGTCGAACGCGGGGGCACCATTTACGCCTCGGACCTGCGATACGGACTACTCACATGCGCCTTCCCCGAGCGAGCTCCGGCAACCGACCTCAACCTTAAACATTTGCCGGACGTGGATGCCGCCGAAAGGAAGTGGCTCAAGCTCGCCGCGCCCCTGGTCCAGGTAGGGACCGTCGCCGAGACGCTCAATAGTCTAAAGCTTTCGGACAAGCTCTTGGCCCGTCGCGATGAAATCCTCGCCGTGATTAACGTCTCGGAAGTGGCCAAGATTGAGAAAGAGCCGGACGACTTCGATGACCTGATCGCCATCCAGGCCTGGGTCGAAGTGCACGGCCTGCCAGCCACGGAGGCCGATTGCGCGACGATTGCCGAGGCGTTCGGCCGCCGCCGCGAGGTGATCCTGAAATCGTACAAGGCCCGAAACACGGCAAAGGTCAGCAAGACGCACCGAGAGATTCTTCAAGCGGACTCAACACTCAAGGAAATGCGAGACCGGCTTGTTGTCAATTACGAAGGCGCGGTGCGTCAGGACGTAGACGCTCAAGTCGTGGACTCCGGACTCCAAGACTCGATCGGCGAGACGATCCGATTGCGTTTCCCCGATAGCGCATGGGATCCTGGCCGGTTTTCAGGAGACGATGTTCAGGTACTGATCCGCGGCACCTACGACTCGAACGAACGTGAGCAGATCGAGGCCCCCCTGCTTGTGAGGTTCCGACAGGGCGCGGAACGATCATCTACACGGCGTTTCACAACGAAGCGCAGAACAGCCAACAGGAGCTGCAGCTACTCCGCTACCTCGTCTTCGCCGCGGTGACAGCGAAGGAGGAAGCCCTCACGCAGCAGACGATGCTGTCTGGCGGGTTCTCGCCCGTCAAGCAAGGACAGATTAACCATGCGAAGGGGTTGGACTCGATCACAAGAAAGTATCAGAGCGAGAGCGGTGATCCGCTTCGATTCTCGCTGAATTTCAGCGGCAACGGGGCCATCCTCCGCCTCGGCATCGTCGCTCCAGGCGGCGAGAAGCAGGAGTTCGAGACCGACGCGACCATCCTGGTGGAAGCCACCGGGGCCCCGGCCGGCGAATGGCTGTATACCGTCACGTCCGTGAAGGTTCCTCACGAGAATTTCGCCTACAGCGTCAGTATTGGCAAAGGGACCGCCGCGCCGGCGACGCCCTCCCGTTAAGCGCCCAACTTTGCGACGTCCGGCGTGCCGCCCCCCGAGGATTCAGCCAATGATCGACATCAAACGATCGCACCTGATAGTCGCGACCATCGCCCCGCTCGCCATCGTCGTGGTCGCTGCAGCAATCGTTGTCAGCCGGGGGCTCTCACCGTCGCCGTCGCATCCGGACGTCAACGGGGTAACCGCAACGAATAAGCATCCCGAGTTCCGCGATAAAACCGCCGCACCGAGCTCTGGGTCATCTGCCAGCACCAAGGTTCTCGCCGTCTCCGCCGACGGCTTCGACCGAATCAGCACCATCCTCGACGAATTGGGCGCGGGCTACCGATACGAAATCATCGATGACGAGGCATTGCTTGACCGGGCCAAGCTGCGACGTTTCGAAGCTCTTCTTCCTTACGTGCGCAGGCCCCGACGCCGTAGAGCCGCTGAAAGACTTGCCGAAGGTTCTCCACGATTACGTCAGCCGAGGCGGCACGCTCTACGCGTCGGACTTGCGGTACGACACCGTCGTCGCGGCCTTCTCCGAAGTCCGGGATCGCGCTTCGATTGCACTCGGGGTCCCCCAAGAACTCCGCGGCGACGTGATCTCGCCCGAGCTTCGAGACCTGGTCGGGCCAGTGATCCCGCTCCAGTTCAAGTCCGAGCGCCGGCGCCCCGCCGCCTTCCGCGGCGACGATGTCTCAATACTGATCAAGGGCGAATTGAAAACCACCGCGGGCGCACCGATCGACGCGCCGCTGGCCGTTCGCTTCCCGATCGGCAAGGGAACGGTCATATTCACTTCATTCCACAGCGAAGGCCGGGTCAGCGGCGTCGAGGCCAAGCTCCTGAAATTTCTCGTCCTGAAGGCGGTGACGTCCGTCGCGGAAGTCCGCCTGACGGATGCATTGGCCGACGCGGGGTTCGCGACCAGAGCCATCGCCGCCACCGCGGCTAGTGCGGGCGAGCATCCTGCCTACCATACCTATCAGCATGAAACGACCGGCGCCCTCAGATTCAGCCTCGATCCCGCCAGACCCGGTGCCAGGCTCCGCCTGGAGGTCGTCGATCCCAACGGCAAGACAACGACGAAGCGGGGCGAATCGACCCTCACAATCGAGCTGGCCACCGCCTCACCGGGACGCTGGCAGTTTCGCGCCTCGGCCGAGTCGACTCCGTACCCGTCCTTCCCCGCCGTCGTGGCTTTGGGGACGTCCGGCGACCCGTCCGACTCAACATCCGCCAGGATGAACCGCGCCCTCGTCGCCACCGGTGGAAACGTCCGGTTCGAGTTGGTCAACCTCGGAAACAAAAATGTCGTGAAACAGGCCAGGCCGCTCCGCATCGCCGTGAGCGAACCTAGGTACGACGACATGGGCAAGCTCCTTCGCGCACTGGGGGACGGTTATCGATATACCCAAGTTAAGGACGAGGTCCTCATTCGGCCGAAGGATTTGGACCCGTTCGACGTATTCTTCCTCACATGCAATGGCTGGCCAACCAGTTGGACATCGACCGTTACCAACGAATTCGTCCGGCCGGGCCTCGGTCGCGGGGAATTTCGGCCTGAGATTCTTGAGCTGATTAAACAAACTCTGAACAGGTTCGTCCGACGGGGCGGGACACTCTACGTCTCAGACCTCCAGTACGCCGCTCTGGTAGTCGCTTTTCCGGATCGAACTCCAAAGCCAGACCTCGACCTGAAACGTCTGCCGGCTATCGAAAGTGCCGAAAAGCACTGGCTTGAACTCGCCGTGCCCCAGGCCGAAGCTAAAACGGTCGCCCAGACGGTGGACACGTTAAAGCTTAGTGAAAACCTCCTGGCCCGGCGCGATGAGCTACTTGCCGTCGTTCACACTTCGGTACTCATCAACATGGATCGAAAGTTGGGCTACAGGGACGATTTGGAGGCCATTCTGACCAGGACGGCGAAATACGGCGTCTCCGCCACGCAGGCCGACTGCGAGGCGATTGCCGATGCGTTCGGACGACGCCGGATTGCTCTCATCGATGCGCACGAGGCTCGCGGGAAGAAGATCAAAAAGATAACTGAACCGATAAACAAAGCGGCATCGACCCTCCACGACATGCGGGTTCGCCTCCTGATCAACTATGACGGCCGTGAGAAGCAATCCGTCAACGCCGTTGTCGTCGACTCAGGACTTCAGGAAGCAATCGGAGCAGCGATCCGCCTTCGGTTCCCCGACAACGAGTGGCTGCCCGGCCGGTTCACGGGAGACGACGTCCAGGTCTTGATTCGCGGCACCTACAAATCGGTCGACAGCCAGTGGATCGAGGCCCCACTGCTCGTGAGATTCCAGCGGGAACGCGGGACCGTCATCTTCACTTCGTTTCACAACGAGGCGCAGAACAACCAGCAGGAGCTGGAGTTGCTCCGCTACCTCGTCTTCTCTGCGGTCACGGCAAAGGAGGAGGCCCTCACCCAGCAGACGATGCTGTCGGGCGGGTTCTCCCCCGTCAAGCAAGGACAGGTTAATCACGCGGTCGGGTTGGATTCCATCGCGAAGACGTATCAGAGTACGAGCGGCGACCCGCTTCGATTCTCACTCAATTTCGGCGGTGGAGGGGCAACTCTTCGCCTCACCCTCGTCGCTCCCGGCGGTGCCAAGCGAGATTTCGAGACCAACGAGACCATCCTCGTGGAAGCCACCGGGGCACCGGCGGGTGAATGGCTTTACTCAGTCACGGCGGTCAGGATTCCCTACCAGAATTTCGCTTACAGCGTCAGCATCGGCAAGGGGACCGCCGCATCACCGGGGACGAAGCGTTGATCAATGCCTACTCACACTGAACCACCTCCTGCTCATCGAGGATTCCCGGTGACGAGCGTGAACGCCCGGGGCTCTTACCTGGAACCAACAATCGTTATGGTACAGTCTTTCCTTGAATCGACTCCCCCGAGCGTGGGTCGATGAAGAAAGCGAAAAGGAGACGTCGCGATGGCGGAGATCGTCTTCCCTTGTGATTGCGGCATGCTGCTCAAGGTCCACGGTGACGACCAGATCGGGCAGGGAATCGTTTGTCCTTCCTGTGGTGTCACGGCCATTGTTCCCGCCGTCGGCATTGCGGTTGACGAGGCGGCTCCGCTCGTCTCGTACCGCGGCCCCGCCTGAAGCCGCCGCGAGCGGCGGAAAGTGGTTCGGACTGGTCTACCTGGGGGCGCCGGCATTGTGACCCTGGGATTGATCAAATTCATGCTGATGCCAGCGCTCGCCAGCCGGGATGTCAACGCGCCGGTCAAACTCGCCCAAGCAGGCGAGCCCGAAGACACCGCGACACACACAGAGTCGGACGACGCGCCGCGACGCCTCTCAAAGGTCCGGGGCCGATCGGCGAAGGACGCGGCCGGCACTGCCTCGACGCCAAAGCGCAAGGCCGAATTCAAAACGGGTTTAGGCGGGCCGGGGTCGCGATCCGACTCGCGCACTGGTCCGCGTGGCAAAGCGACGAGCGCAGGGGTCACATTTCCACCGGCCTCAGTTGATTCAACGAAGAAGTCCAGCGATGGCGAGGCTGTCCCGACCGCGGGACCGGGTTCCCCATCCGGTGGATTTCGCGGCACGCCAGCAGGCGGCACTGGGCCGACTGACGCAGCGCCGGCCCCCGCGGCTACAAAGCAGACCCCACGTCCGAACGGGTCGAACACCGCAGGTCCGGCCACGGCACGGATAGTGCCGAGGGACGAAATGAAAAAGAGAAAGAGCCCCGGTAATGCGCCGGCCAAGAAATCGGATAAGCCGGTGGACCCCGCCGCTCACGCTACATCGCTTCTCAAGTTGGGCGATAACCTCGAATTCGCAGGCAACTACGAGGGGGCGCTCGACTTTTACCGCCAAATAAAGACACTGTATCCTGCCTTGCCTCAAGCCAAAACTGCAGCAGAAAGGATCAAACGGATCACCGGGAAGTGACGCTGGCTGGATGAAACAGCACCGCGAGGTGTGTTCGAAGAGTATGACAACCGGGCACGCGTTGGGCGGGGTTTCCGAGTCAGAAGGAGATCTTGCAGAACACGCAATAGGGCCGCGTGCCCGGAACGGGCCGGTTGCATTTGGGGCAGGCCGACATGCCCGTAGGCTGCCGCTTCCCCACGGTGTTAGTGGCGATGGGCCGGGATGGCCCCGCGGCGACCGGATTGCGCTTTGCTTGCGCGACAGGCCCGCGGGAAACGAGCGGCCGGCCCGCTTTTTCGCTCGACGCCACCCGCCGCTTCCGGGCGTCGAGCCAGACGGACTCGACGTTGAACCGGATCACTTTTGCAAATCCGACCTCGGACAGGCCGATCGAAACCCCGATGCATGCTCCCAAAAGCGCGAACGCGACTGCCCGGCTCCCAGTCTCAGAAAATCGCGACAGCAGCGAGTAAATCAGGCCGAACGGTATCCCGCCGGCCAGACCGCCGACGGCGGCGGCCATCAAACCCCGGCGGAGCGTCATGCTGGACCGCTCATACAACCCCTCAGCAGCACCGATGCCGCCGCCCATGATCGCCCAGCCCAAGGCACGGCTACCGTACAAAGTACCAAGGAGGGCATGCCCCACGCTCACCCCGATCGCGCCGGCGAACCCACCGGTCGCCAGCCCCGCCAGGGAGCGCCTGGCCATCTCCACGCGACTCGTGCCGGACCGGTATGCAACGAGATTCATGCCCGCCCCGATCGCCGCGCCGATTAGCGCGCACGTTCAGCGCCTCACCGAACAACCCCGACACGACTCCGTTCCGGACTCCGAGGCACTCCGAGGCCACCCACCCGATCAACGCCGACCCCCCGCCGACCATCCCGTATCGATGGACAAGCCGTCTCAGCGACATCGAGCCACCTCCGGTTGGACGACTGCGGAACCTTAACGTAGCCCACGGCGCCGACAAGATCGTGAGACAATCAGGAGCTGAACGGCTTCTGCCGACGCCACCAGCGATGCGCTCCAAAACCGCCGGCGGAGCCGAGGACGATGACGAGCACCGCGTCGGGCCAGCCGCTTCCCGCATCGGGTCGTCCCGTTACGGGCGAGATCAGCGCGGCATTGGATCGCGCCGCCGAGTTCTGGCTGACGTCGAGCAGTTCTGGGAGCGACGGTAGTTCTTTGGATAAGGGCGAGGCAAGCGTCTCGTCGCGCCAGGCCGGGCCCGGAAACCCGGTCAGCGCGAACGCGGCCCAGGTTTTTGGATGGGCGGAACCGAGGCGGGCGCGGCGGTCGGCAATCAGAGCGAGCTGCGCCTCGCGGAGGGCCGTGGCGTTCCCCCGTCCACCGGCCAGTCCTTGGAAGAAAGCCGCCATGAGCTGATACGACTCGACATCAGGGACTTTCCAGAGCGATGCGACCACCGCCCGAGCGCCGGCGAGCTGAAAGACCTGTCGGAGCCCGGCGACACCCTCGCCTGCACGGATCTGACCCAGGGCCGTCTCGCAGGCGGAGAGGACGACCAGGTCAGTCCCGCGGAGGTCGAACCCGGCGACCTCGAGCCCCGTGATCAGCCCGTCGTCAATCTCACCGCTGGCAACGCCCGGGCGCGATTGTAGCCGGCCAGGACCAGGCCGCAGCGGAGCAGGGGATTGGCGGGGACCGACCCTGAACCGGGGCTTGGAAGCCCGCCACCCGCGGCGAGCTCGGGTGCATCCAGGAAGAAAGCGTGTGTGCTCAAAACCAGCGCTTTCGGCGACCGCAGGGATTTCAAGTTGGTCTCGGAGGCAGCGTCTTCCAGGAAGACGTCGGGCTCGGCGCCGGCAAACGCTTTCATCAAGGGCGCGATCGCTCTGGCCTCAGCCGCTGTCGCCGGGAGCCGGTCGAAGGCCGCGGGCAGCGCTGCGGTTCCGATGCGGCCGCGCGGCGTCGAGGAGGCGGGGGCCTCGCCTCGGACGCGGCCGAGCTCCCGGGCCTTCGCCAATGCTTTACCCGGGGCGAGATCGTAGTCGGGGTCGGCGAAGATGGCCGGCGCACCGGACCGGACCGCCACCGGATGATCAAGCAGGTCGCTACCGCTGACAACCAGATGAATGAGGTGGCCCTCGACCGCGTAGTGGCCGGCGGTTTCGGGCAGGGCTGCCCAGGGGACGAGCCACAGCGCGGCGTCGGGGCTCATGACCCAGCGGCGGGCTGGAGCGAGGTGCGCCGCGAGCGGCTTGTAGAGGCGGTCGGCAAGCACCTGGAGTGCAGCGAGACACCGCTGTTCGGCGTCACGCTCCGTCTCGGATTCGACCGGCCGCCCGCCAGCGGGCTGGATTGCGACAAGTGCGTCGGCGACCGCCTGCTCCACGGTCTCGGCGAAACCGAGGTCGATGAGACTCACTTCGCCTTGGCCGGCCGGCGGGATCACCCACGCTGCGTATCGTGCCAGCTTCGGCGTCGTCGAACCCTCGACCCGATGCATCGATTCCGTCACGAAGACCTTCGCGAACTCGACAAGGACGGCGTCGGCCGGCAGCGAGGCCCTCAACTCCGATAGCGTCGTCCAAGCATCGACGACCGGGGTCCCTAACGCCAGGCCGAGTTGACGCGATAGCTCAAGCTCTCGCTCGGCCAGCTTCTTGTAGTCTTCCCGCCCCGCGACGAGCCGGCTGGCATCCATGTCACGGGACAGGGCTAACTGGGCGAGTCGACTGCGAGTCGCGTTCAAGTCCTTGAGGATGCGGACCGCCTCGGCGTTCTTGGCATCCCGGGCGAGGACCGAGGCCACGGCCAGGGCACGGACTGTGAGCGCCTTGCCGTTGGTAACCCACTCAGCCGATCGGGCGGCAACCCCCGGCTCGGCTCGTCGCTGCACGGCGACCAGAAGTGCGAGATCGCGACTGATTCGCTCGCCCTCCTCAACCAGAGCGACCTGGTCACCTTCCGACAGACCAGGCAACGTCCGGAGGAGGAACTCCCGCCTCGACTTCCGCGAATCTCCAAGCGTGTCAAAGGCCTCCGCACGCCGGCCCTGGTCGTTTAACACGATGAACAGATCATCGATCATTGTTCCAGTGTCGGGGTGGCCCAGCCCAAGAAATGCGATGCTGTCCTGAGCGTTCTTCCGGCACATTGGCTCGGCCAGATCTAACCGATGGGTCTCGATGTAGAGCTCGGCGATCGCATGCCTGGTCTTGATCAACTCGTCCATGGGCGTCCCGCGATCGCCTTCCAGAATCTCCAAGGCCCTCTTGAGCCGCGCCTCGGCCTTATCGAATTCCCGAAGCCTGACGTACGACTGTCCCAGGTTGACCAGGACGAGCGCGGTGCTATGGCTGTCGCCGCCCAGGCGCTCTCGCAGTTCCGCCACGCCCTTTCCCCCTCATCGACGGCTGTCTTGTTATTCCCGGTGGCCCAGGAAACAGTGGCGAGGTTGTGCCGAATAGCGGCGATCCTGGGATGTCCTTTCTCGAGCCGCGCTTCCATGATCCCAAGCGCTTGCCGGAACAGGGGAACGGCCTCCGTGCACCGACCAGTGGCAACATATATCGCCGCCAGGTTCGAGATGTGCGTGGCATAGGTCTCGGACTCTCGACCCTCTTTCTTCGCGGTGATCTCGAGCGCCTCTCGAAGGTATCGCTCCGCGTCGCCGAACTCTCCGTGGGCGTGCAGCATCGTCGAGAAGTTAGCGAGGGCCGAGGCCGTGTTGGGATCGTCGGGGCGCAGCTTTTGCCGCGCAACCTCCACGGCCCGGAGGTAGACGTCCTTGGCCTCGGGGTAACGTCCCGTCTTCTGGTAAGCCCCGGCCAGTCTGTTCAGGGCGAAGACGAGATCGGCAGGCTTCGGGTCGCGCTCCGCCTCGACGGCTGCCAGCAGCTTCCGCGCCTCTTCAACCGAGTCGACGGACTTGTCGCCGGCCTGTAGGACCGAGGTGAGCCCCTTCAAGGCGTTAACCGCATCCTCATGTTCGGGATTCAATCGCTCTCGGGCGATCGCCAGCGACTGTTCAAAGAGTTTCTTTGACTCGACATATTCCCCCGACATCAGCAGCGCTGTGGCCAGGTTGTTTCGGAAGCGGATCGTATCGGGGCCATCTGCCTTGAACCGGGCCTCGGCGTATCTCAAACACGTGCGAGAGAGTGGGATGGCATCCTTGGTACGTTTGGTTAAGAAGTAAGCGAGTGCGAGTTGGTCGCGGGCCATATTGGTTCGCCAGTCGTCCACACCGTAACGAGCCTCGACTTCCTTGAGCGAATCCTCCGAGACCGTCACGGCCTCATCGTACTTCTCCAGTTTCACCAGAGTCGCGGCCAGCGCCCTGAGAGTAGGGTACCGGAAGTCTCCGGCCGTGCCCGTTTGGGCTCGCCCGATCTCGACCGCTTCGCGCAGAATCGGCTCGGCCTTCGCAAACTGGCCGGCGTCGTGGTATGCGGCGCCCAGGTAGGACTCCACGGCCCCGATGACATCCTCACCGGGCCTGGCCGAGCGCCGGACTTGTTCGAGCGTCTCCTCGAGGAGCTTGATGCCTTCCTCGTGTTTTTTCTGCTTCTTGAGCTGTTCGGCCTCGCTGAGCACGTTCCTGATCCGCTCGCGCTCGGCCGGCGAGAGCTGAGAACGGGACTCCGCCGGGAACGCGACGAGAGCCACAACCGCGACAAACGCGACCCTGAGGCACCGGAATCGTCTGGGGAACGGCATCAGGCACCTCGAAACGGAATGCTCTCGTCACGAATTCGGGAGAACGACAGCGAACGCTTTGACCTGAACGGCGTCGACATCGGGGAGGCCCTTCAACCATTCGGCGAGGTCGGCGACGGCGCCCCGGGCGCCGCGAGACCGGTAGCCGGTGTTCCGGTCGTCGATCTTCTTCCCGGCTTGGAAGGTATCGATCGTCCGGCCGTCGGACCACCACACGACGCCCGAATCAACATCCCTGACGGTGCGCCACGGAGGAGGGCCAGCCGTGACCTTCCAGTTCTTGAACGCAGGGAGTCTAGAGTGGGACAATACCACCGCAAACACCTGGAGCCCAGTGCCATCGTGAAAGCCGAAGACCGACTTCGACTTCCCTGCGGGCGGATAGGTCGGCGAGCTGTCCCGGTCGGGGCGCGCAGACTCGTCCTCCGGGGCGCAAAGCTCCATCCGGCCGTCGGGGAGGAAGGCGATAAGGTATGCGTATCCCGGCGATGTCAGGTCGGCCCGAATCGTCGCTTCGTCCCCCTCGGTCGCTCTGAATACCGTCGATCCCATTGTGCCGGTCCGCCCCGGCCGCCCCTGTGGATCCACGACCTCGATGATCAGGTCGCGCACCGCCGGCGGGGAGGTCGGCCCCCTCAGCATCGGCCACATGCTCCAGGCGGCGAGCAGAACGACGACGGCGCCCGCGACTTTGGCTCTCAGCGAGAAGGCTCGAGGCCCCTCCGCTCGAGGCTGGGCTTGGTCGATCGCCCGGATGAGGTCCTCCGCGGAAGCGTATCGGCGTTGTGGGTCCTTCTCCAGGAGCTTCTCAGGACGCAGCGCGACCTCGTCGGGCACGCCAAGCTCTTCGGGCAGGGGTGGGACGGCTGCCCCAGCGTGAGCGGCGCGCAGAGCTTCGGTGGACCCGGAGAACGGCGTTTTCCCGACAGCAGCTCGTACCATGCGCAACCGAGCGAGTAGAGGTCGCTTCGCGCGGTCGCTGAACTGGCGTCCGCGGACTGCTCGGGCGAGCAGTACGCAGGCGTGCCCAGGGCAGAGCCGACCCTGGTCACCGACTCATCGCTCTGCACGCGATCGCGGTCGAGTGCGAGTCCCCAATCGATCACGCACAGGGCGCGTTCGGTCCTGGCGTGGACAAGGTTCGACGACTTGACGTCGCGATGCACCACTCCTTTGGCATGAGCGTGCCCCAAGCCTCGCGCCGCCTGGGAGATCAAATCGCACGACTCGCGCCAGGGATGGGTCCACTCAACTCGACCTGTCGTTTCAGGCTTGGCCCTGGGACGTAATCGACGATCAGCACGGACGCCTCGCGGTAACTCAGCGCCGTACGCGCGACGGCGATGTTGGCATGTCCGCCGAGCTTGGCATGCACTTCGATCTCGCGGTGGAACCTCTGCTCGAGGTAGTCTTCGCGGGCCATCTTCAAGACGACTTCCCGCTTGAGCTTCAGGTGCCAGGCCAGGGCGACCTCGCCCATCCCGCCGCCGCCGACATCGAGGAACCCGAGCCACTGGAGCTGATTCGCGCGGAGCCACTGTTCGTTGTCCATGAGCCTACGGGACCGATCGGCCGCACGGTCCGACAGGTCCGACATCGCCAGGCCCGAATGGGCGCGGTCGTATCGTCTGAACCCGAACACGGCGAGGAGCGCCTCGTCGCGGACCGATGGCGGACGATCAGGTCGACGGCCCGAGCGCCGCGACCGCCGAGGCTGCAGAGCAACTTGGCGACCAGCCCCGGAGCGAGCGCCGGGTCGCCTCCCTCGCCGCGCCCAAGGGCAAGGGCGTACGCGTCGATGAGCTCATGCCCGACGTAGGATAAGCCGGAGTCCGCGGACCGGGCCGCGGCTCGGACGGGGTGGTCATGGCGTCGTTCACTCCTCGAGCCGGAACGGCAAGGCAGCCCTTTGAATCCATCGCTCGACGGCCTCCACTGGGAGACGAAGCTGGCGGGCGGTTTCTTGCGCGCTTGTCCCGAAAAATCGAGCTCGTCCGAGTGCCCAGCGCTCCGGAGGCGACACACCGAGCCGCTCCCGGGCCCCGACCCAGACCAGCCGCTCCTGCAGCCGATTAACCGCCGCGGCGTAGCGTGGGCCGGCCGCCTCGAGGCTGATGCCCATTGCTCCGGCCAGGCCTTCGTATGGGCCCCCGGGCGGGTGGGCCGCGATTGCTCGCCGGTCGGTGTCTTCGAGTAGCTCGAGCGCTTCGAGGAGCAAGGACTCCTGAATTTGGGGTTTTCTCGCCGCCGAGGTGCTCGAGAGTCGCGTCATCACCAGAGCCACTCGCGCCATCGCTCGCCCCGGGGGCGAACACGGCCGGCTCGGCTCGGAACCCTTGGGCGATGGCGAGGCACGCACGGAGCCACCCTGTCCAGGATCGCCTGCTCGACCCCCGAGCGACGTCGGATTGGATCGTGGCGGCGGGCGGCGTCTGCGGCAGCGGCACGGGTCTCCTCGGCATCGGACGGACCCTCAGCGGCATTCCAGTACGACAGCGGGACGGAACGTGCCTGTTCAGGTTGAGCGTCGGAAGGTGAGGCGCAGGCCGAATGAGCGAGACCCGCACGACTCTCGTCTTGACGGATCAACCGATTGAATATCGTAGACCAACGTTGCATGATAATACCGTCCGAGAGAGGTTCGCATAAAGTCGGGACTTACGCAAGACTCTGGGCGAGCCGATGATACGGCGTAGATCGCTCGAGCCGCAGTTGGGCGGATCGGCGTCCCTCGGGTGGCGGAGCGAAACAGGAACAGGGAGCAAAACAAGGGCGCACCTAGTTT
>CAVXHV010000018.1:0-700518 GCA_963761445.1 uncultured Planctomycetota bacterium
CGGCGAAGGAGCGGGCGTCGTCATCCTCAAACGCCTCCGCGACGCAGAGCGCGATGGCGATCGCATCTACGCCCTCGTGCAGGGCGTGGGAGTCTCCAGCGACGGCCGCAGCCAGGGTTTGGCCGCGCCCAGCGCCCGCGGCCATGCCCGCGCCATCCGCAGTGCCTATCGCCGCTCCGGAATCGACCCGGCCACCGTCGCGCTCGTCGAAGGCCACGGCTTGGGCGTCCCCGCCGCCGATCGCGCCGAGCTCCGCGCGCTGCGTGCCGTGTTCCCAAGGCCCGAGCACGGCCATCGCCTCCTGGGCGCCGTTTCTTCCATGATCGGCCACGCCATGCCGGCCGCCGGAATGGCCGGGCTCATCAAGACCGCGCTGGCGCTCTTCCATCGCGTCCTCCCCCCCACCTTGCACGCAGATCAGCCACACCCGCTGCTCGATCACCCGGACAGCCCCTTCAAGCTGAATCCAGCCGCTCGCCCCTGGATTCACGGCGAGCCTCTCTCGCCACGCCGCGCCGGCGTGAATGCCTTCGGCTTCGCCGGTATCAATGCCCATGCGGTGCTCGAGGAACACACCCCCTCCGCCGACGGCGATGCCCCAGGCGCTCTCCTCAACTGGGATTCCGAAGCCGTCCTCCTCTCCGCGCCCGATCGTCCCGCCTTGGTCGAGCGCATCCGCGGGCTCTGCGACTGGCTCAGCCGCCCCCGGCGCGTCACGCTCAAGGATGTCGCCTACACCGCAAACAGCGTTGAGAAGCACGCAGAGGGCAGCGTCCGCCTGGGGATCGTCGCCTCTTCGCTCACCGAGCTCTCCGATCGGCTCTCCGCAGCGCTCGCCCGTCTGAGCGACCCTTCCTGCCGTCTCATCCGCGACGCCCGGGGCGTCTATCACTGGGACGAGCCCCTCCACCGCCCCGGGGCAGGTATCGCCTTCCTTTTCCCCGGCGAGGGCTCGCAGTATCCCGGCATGATGGCCGACCTCTGTATCCACTTCCCGCTCGTGCGCCGGCTCTTTGACACGGCCGACCGCCTGGCCCGCGACGTGGGCGACCAAGTTCCCCCCAGCGAATATCTCTTCGCGCCCGCAAGACAGCGCGACGAAAAGCTGTGGTCTCCGGCTACCGCCGTGAACGTCGTCTTGAACGCCCAGTGGGCCATGTACCAGCTTCTGATCCAGCTCGGCCTGCGTCCTGACGCCGTGGTCGGTCACAGCAGCGGCGAGCTGCTGGCCCTCTCCGCCGCCGGTGTCTTTCCCGCCGATCGCATTCTCGAGCAGCAACTCGCCCGGCTCGGGGCGATCTTTCGCAACTTTGAATCATCGGGCGATTTGCCCGAGGCCCACCTGCTCGCTGTCGCCGCCGATCGCCACCGCGTCGCAGCCATCTGCCGCGCGGTAGCCGCCGACGCCACCGCCGTCGCCATGGACAACTGCCCGCATCAAGTCGTCCTGGCGGTGCCCAATCTCGAATTCGAGCGACTGGTCGCCCGCCTCCTGCGCCGAAAGCATCCTCTGCGATGACTTGCCCTTCTCCCGCGCCTATCACACGCCGAGCTTCGAGCCGGTTGTCGCCCCGATCGCCGATTTCTTCGCGGCCATGACCTGGAGCTCGCCCCAGGTTCCGATTTACTCGTGTGCGTCGCGAACGCGGATGCCCGATGATCTGACCTCGATTCGCGACCTGGCCGTCCGGCAATGGACCACGACCGTCGCATTCCGTGAGACGATCGAGGCCATGCATTCCGATGGCCTTCGCCTCTTCGTCGACGTCGGCGCTCGTGGTAACCTGGCCGGCTTCGTCGATGACACCTTGCGCGGCAAACCGCAGTTCGCCGTCGCCGCAAACCTGCCTCGTCGCACTGGCCTGGCCCAGTTGAACCACCTGGTGGCTTCGCTTTTCGCTCACGGCGTCTGCTTGAATACCAACTATCTTTACTCACGCAGACGCCCTCACGCAATCGATTGGAGCGCCGCGGATCCGCCACCGCGCGCGACCGTGGAGCTGGCAATCGGGTTTCCGGAGATGCGACTTTCCGAGCCGCTCCTGGCCAGCCTCCGTCTCGCGCAGCCAGATGGTCCGGCACTGGATCAGAAGCGCGACGAGCCCGTCACGCACCACGGTCCGGCCCCATTCCCACTTGAGTATTCCACGCGCAACGGCTCGTCGCGGCACAACGATGCAGAGCCTCAACCCGCAGCGGTCCTTTCTCCGGCCGGATCGCGTTTTGATTCGCTCGAGGAGCGATTTCGCACGCCGCTTCATCCTGACGCGCAGCACTTCCTCGATGAGCTCTCGGATGGAGCGAGCGAGGTTCCTTCGCCCGACGAAGACGCCATGCAAGCCTTCCACCAGACGATGCAAGCTTTCCTGCAAACGCAGCAAGAAGTCATGTCCGCATATCTTCGAGTCTCACCCGATGCGCTCGCGGAAAGCCCTCCGGATGCCGGTGACTGTCTGGCCTCTTGCCGATCCGAGGCCGTCACTGCCGCTCGTGCGCCTTCGCAAGGCGAGACAGCCTGGAACGATCTCGCCCAGGCGTCATCAATTTCCGGCGCAGCCAATCGCGTCACATCGGGCCCGCGTCCCGGCCCGTGGGCCGGCCAGGTCCGCAGCCTCGTCCCCGGCCACGAAATCGAGACCCTCGTCATCCTCGACGTCCACGCCGACCCGATCGCTCACCACCACACCTTGGGCGGCCGCAAGATCTCCGCACTCGACCCGTTATTGAAGGGTCTTCCGGTCCTTCCCTTCGCTGTCATGGCCGAGATGACCGCGCAGGCCGCCGCCCTGGCCGCCACGCCTGGTCTCGTGCTCACGGGCCTCTCTCAGGTCCGCGCCCACAAGTGGGTGCGCTTTGAGGAGAAGCCCGTCTTCCTCGAGCTTCGCGGCCGTCGCGCCAATTCCAGCGGCGACGAGCGCTTCTGGGTCGGTATCTTCAACCGCGGTCCTCTTGGCCATTCAGAGGCGCTCCGCCCGGTCTTTGAAGCCATCGTCGTCTTTGACGTCGCGACTCCCGCCTCCCCTCAGGCGGCCGACTGGTCGCTTGCAAATCCACGCCCCAGCAAGTTCACCGCTCACTCGGTCTATGAAGAACAATGGCTCTTTCACGGCCCCGCGCTCCAGGCCGTTACCCATATCGGCGATCTCGCCCGGGACGGCATCGAGGGAAGAATTCGCGTCCTCCCCTGGGGTCCTCTCGTCAAGCCGGACGAGCCTCCCCTGTTCCACACCGAGTGTATCGTCGTTGATAACTTCACACATCTACTCGGTGCCTGGGGTCTCGACTATCTGAGCGAGGGCGACGTGGTTTTCCCGCTCTCGATGGATGAGCTCGAGATTTTTGGCGACCGGCCCCCCGAAGGCACCGAAGTGTCTTGCCGCATAGCGGTCCCCGAGATCGAGCGCCACCGCCTGCGCGTACAATCCGAGATCATTCGCCCGGATGGCTCCGTCTGGATGCGCATCCGCGACTGGGAAGATTGGCGCTTCCACTGGCCGGGCCGCTACCGCGACGTCATGCGCCAGCCGCGAGACTTCTTGCTCGGCGAAGAGCTGCCTCTCACGAGCCAAAACAGCACAGTTCCATGCGCGGCCAAGGCGATCTGGCTCGAGCCCCCCGCCGACATGGGCCGCCCCGTCTGGCGCGACGTGCTCGAGCACATCCAGCTCGGCCCGGACGAGCGAGCCGCTGCGTTTGCCTCTGTGACTGCCCAGCGCCATCGCACTCACGAGCTCTGGGGCAGAATCGCCGCCAAGGAAGCAGCGAGACGGCTCTGGCTCGAGGCCGGAAACCCACCCGTCTACCCGGCCGACCTCGCCGTTGCCTGCGGCCCTCATTCGCAGACCAAGCTCTTCGCGCTCGCCAATCCCGGAGTTCCCGTCGCCGCCGTCTCGATCGCCTGTTCCGAAGGCGTGGCCGTCGCCATCGCGCATGCCGATCCTCACGCCCGGGTCGGAATCGCCGTCCGGTCGATCGCTGAAAACCCGTCGGCCCTCGACGCCTCCTCAGCCGCGGCTGCCGAGCACGTCCTCTCCGGATTGAATGCGGCAGACCGGCCCCAATGGATCGCGCGCTTGGAATGCGCCAAGGAAGCGACCGCCAGAGCCTTGGGTTTGCCCGCCGCGCCGGCCCCATGTGAAATCACTGACGTCGACGAGTCATCAGGCATCGTGCAATTGAGCCTCGCCCCCCATTCCGATCATCCGCTCGACGTCCAGCCGTTCACGTCCCTGTATGTCATGACTCAGCGGCGAGGCGAGTACGTCTGGGCGTGGACCTTGATGGAAGGAGTAGACTCATGACTTCCGTCCCATCCCGACTCGAAATCCTGGGCGACATCAGCGCGATCCTCTCCGAGCAAACCGGCGGCTCGCTCTCGACTGCGCTGACCGAGGAAACCCGGTTCTTCGCTGACCTCGGGCTCGCCTCGATCGACGCCGTCGTCCTCACCGAAACCCTCCAGAAACACTACGGTCGCACGCTCCCGTTTCATGAGCTGATCGCCGAGGTCGGCCGCAGGTCCGACGCGCGATCTCTCGATCGGAGAGCTCGTTGCATTCCTCGTATCGCACCTTTGAGTGAGGTGGACTGAAGCCATGCCCAAACTCGTCGCCAACGGAATCGACTTTCACTATCAACAGGCAGGCTCCGGGCCTGACGTCATCCTGATCCACGGCGTCACCGGCGACCTCTCGATCTGGTTCCTTTGCGAGGCCATGGGAATCCTGGGCCGCTCGTTCCGCGTGACGGCGTTCGACCTCCGCGGCCACGGCTACAGCGGCCTTTCTCGCGACGGTTTTACCTCCGCTGATCAGGCTGCCGATGCTCTGGCGATCATGGACGCTCTCGAAATCGAGCACGCCGCACTCGCCGGTCACAGCTTTGGTGCCGTCATCGCCATGCACGCCGCGGTGCTCTTCCCCGATCGCGTCGACGTCCTCGTGCTCTCCGACCCCTGCTTCCCCGCCCTTCGGCACCTGGAAGACGTGAGCCGGTGGGGCCACTGGCAGAACTTCCGCCAGGAAGCCGCCGACGCCGGAGTCACTCTCTCGGATGAGCATTGGTACGACCTCGGCAGATTCTTCGACCAGGTGCTTCACCTGGACGGCGAGCGCCTCTTGCGTTTTCGTCAAGCTGTCGGCCTCCCTGGCTTCAACCGCCTCTTGCGGCTCGCCGATACCACCTGCGGCAACGACGCCAAGGTTCCCGCCGGCTTGACCGAAGAGCTGATTCAAAGCGTCACCCAGCCGGTGCTCGCCATCTTCGGCGAGCATTCCCCGTTCCTTGCCACCTCCGAGTATCTTGCCCTCCATCTCGCCAACTGCGTTGCTCGCAAGGTATCCGGCGCCGAGCATCGCGCGCCGAGGAAAACGGGGCCGAGTTCGTCCAGATCGTCAACGAGTTTCTCATCGCCAATCTCTCTCCGGCCAAGCTGGCCAAGGTGGCAAGATGAGTCAACAGCCCGTCACATTATTGACCGGCGCAGCCCACGGAATCGGCCGGGCGACCGCCATCGCGCTCGTCGGCCGCGGTGTGCCGGTCGGTCTGATCGACCGCGATGGCCCCGCCCTGGCCGAGCTGGTCCAGTCTTTGAGAACTGGCAGCACTGCCCCCCTTTCCTCAGCCGTCGTCGACGTCACCGATCGCAACAGCCTGATCGCGGCCGTCGATCGCCTCGCCACCGAGCTCGGGCCATTCGACGTGCTCGTCGCATGCGCGGGGATCGGCTCGCTCACCCTGGTGCCTGAGCTCGACACGACAATCCTCCGTCAGACGCTGGAAGTCAACGTCGTCGGTGTGGCCCACTCGATCGAGGCCGTTCTCCCCGGGATGATCGAGCGCCGGCGCGGTCACATCGTCGGCATCGCCAGCATGGCCGGCTATCGCGGATTCCCCTGGATGATCTCCTATTCCGCCTCCAAAGCCGCGCTCATCGCCTACCTCGAGGCCATGCGTCCCGGCCTGCGCCGCCGCGGCGTGACCGTGACCACCGTCTGCCCCGGATTTGTCCGCACCAAGATGTGCACAGATCTCCCGTACCACGGCCCGATCAAGATGATCGAGCCCGAGGTGGCCGCGCGACACCTCGTGCGCGCCGTCGAGCGCAGGCCTCGCAACTGCGTCTTCCCGTTCAGCATGAGATGCGGTTTGGCGTTTCTGAAGTACATGCCCGACTGGTTCTTCGATTGGATGATGCGCCTTGCCGGCCCCAAGGCACTGTACGTCGACTTCTGAATACCGCGGATTTCGTGCGATGACCCTTTCCTCACCGGCTTCGACTGCTCCGGCTCCTTCGATCGCCCACCTCGCGCGCTGTACTTCCTGCGGCAATCGCCTGGAAGCAGAGCCGCGCTGCGCCCATTGCGCCGAGAGTTTACATTGCGCGGCGGCATCCTCGAGGCAATCGGCCCCCTCTCCGGGCGCAATCGCATCGTCGCCGCGTTCTACGACGGCCCCGGCTGGGTGAAATTCCGTCCCTGGGAACAAGGATTCTTGATCCTCCAGGGCGGCGTTCGCCGCGCGCGCATGGAAATCCTCCATCATCTACATGATCGGAATCAACCTGCCGCGCGTGGCCTGGAAGTCGGCATCGGCGCCGGAGAAAACCTCCGCTTCTTGCCCGATGATTGGACTGTCTACGGCGTGGACATCGCCCGCACCCAGCTCGAGCTCTGCCGCGATCGTCATCCCGAGATGGCCGGGAGGCTGGCCTGGGCCGAGGGCGAAGACCTGCCGTTCGCCGACGCCACCTTCGACGCCACCTGGACCGTTGGCGGTTTCAACTACTTTGGCGATCACGAGCGCACCCTGCGCGAGATGCGCCGGGTAACGAAACCCGGCGGTTTGGTTGTTGTTGCCGACGAGTCCCCCTCGCTCCATCGCGCCGGCCTCGGCCACTTGCTCGGCATCCCCTCAATCGATGCCTGGTGGCTCACGCGGTTGGGCCTCGACCGCGATTTTGCCCACATGGTCCTGAATCTCGACGTCGACCTGCCCGCGCTTTTCCAGCGCGTTTGGCCCGAGGCGCAGCGCCACCGAATCTGGCACCGCTTGGGTTACTGCATGGTCGAATCAAGCGCGAGTCTTGGTGTTGCGCACTTTGGATCTTGCCCTGAAAGGGCCCAACAAATTAGCCCAGGGCATCGCCCTGGGTTCCCAGGGAATTAACCACGATCGTCCGTTTCTTGGAGACCCATCATGTCAACCGTCAGCCCCGAAAAAGCGATGATCGTCGATCCGGAAATGGATTCCACCGATCAAGCCCAGCATTGGAACTGCAAGGGAACCTGGCAGTGCCCGAGCTGCCGCTCCCCGCTGCGTTACGAAAAGTCCCGCGCCGCGCTCTGCTGCACGGCCTGCGCGGCTCGTCTGACGATCGACGGCGACATCCTGATCGTCAAGGATCAGACTTCCGCTAACAACCAGGTCGCCCAGGGCTTCTACGACAGCCCCCTCTGGCCCAAATTCCGGTTCTGGGAGTGGTTCACCTGGCTCTGCAACGGCGGTGAGCGCCGCGCCCGCAATCGGGTCCTTCGCCACCTTCCCACGACATCGGGGCTCCAGCTTCTTGACGTCGCCGTCGGCGACGGCGTCTACCTCGACTGGCTGCCTCGCGACTGGCAGATCGTGGGCGTCGACATCTCCCGCTCCCAGCTCGACGCCTGTCGCCGCCGCGCGGCCGGTCGCGCAGTCTGGCTGGCCCAGTGCGAAGCCGAGGATCTCCCACTCGAGAGCCGCCGGTTCGACGCCGTCTTGAGCATCGGTGCCTTTAACTATTTCAACGATCCCGAACGGGCCTTGCGTGAGATGGTGCGCGTCGCTCGCCCGGGTGCGCCGATCGTCGTATCCGACGAATTGCCCAACTTGACGGATCGCATGCTCGGACACAAACTGGGAATCCCCAGCATGGACCGCTGGATCGTCGCACACCTGATGCACCTGGGTGATTCTTTCACGGACATGGTTGAACGTCACCGCAATCTGGATGTGCAGGCCATCGCCGGTCGAGTGCTGGGCGAATTCACATTCGAAAAAGTCTGGCACGACGTCGGCTACGTTCTCGTGGGTCTGCGCCAGCCTGACCCTCTGCCCGACTGACTTTCTTGCGCCCCGCACAAGGACCATTCCGTGCGCTTCATCACTCTGGTCGCCAAGAACGTCATTCACCGGCCCGTCCGCACGATCCTGACAACCGTCGGCCTGGCGGTCGCCATCTCGGCTGTGGTCATTCTGGTCGGCATCTCCTGGAACTTCGAACGATCCTTCATGGCGATCTACCAGGCCAAGGGAGTCGACCTGGTGGTCGTCCGCGCCGGCGGCTCCAACCAGCTCTCGAGCAGCCTGGATATCCGGATGGGCGACACTCTGGCGAAAATCGAGGGCGTCGCCGAGGTGTCGCCCTCGCTGGTCGACACCGTCGGCTTCGAAGACAAAAACCTGGTCGCGGTGCTGGTCAACGGCTGGTTGCCCGGCAGCGTTCTCTTCCGCGGCATCAACCCGGTCGAAGGCAGAGGCGCTCGAAGAGAGCGATGACAAGGCGGTCCTCCTGGGCCGCGTCGTTGCCATGACCCTCGAAAAAAAGGCCGGCGACCCACTCCAGATCGCCGGCGTGCCGTTCACGGTCGTCGGCATCTTCGAGAGCAATAGCTGGTTTGAAAACGGCTCGATGATCATGCCCCTGCACACGCTCCAGCAGATGATGGGCAAAGAGGGTCAGGTGACCGGCTTCCTGGTGCGAGCCGCTTCGTCTGATTCAAAGTTCATAGCCGGTCTGCGCCATCGCATCGAATCGACCCTCACCGGCGTCGCCGCCACTCCCGCCCGCGACCACGTGCAGAGCGATACCCAGATTCGTCTTGCCAGGGCAATGTCGTGGACCACGGCCGCCGTCGCGCTGCATCCTCGGCTCGGTCGGCATGCTCAACACCATGCTGATGTCGATCTTTGAGCGGACGCGCGAAATCGGCATCCTCCGCGCCGTGGGCTGGAGGCGCTGGCGTGTGCTCGCCATGGTCCTCGGTGAGGCCATGATCATCGCGCTCTTGGGAACCGTTCTGGGCATGCTTCTCGCGGTCGCAGGCCCTGCGCGATCACGACCGCGCCCACCGCTCGCGGCTTCATCAATCCCAATCTCCCGCCCGAGGTCTTGTTGATCGCGCTGGCCATGGGCATCGGCCTGAGCTTGCTGGGTGGCCTCTATCCCGCAGCCAGGGCGGCCGCTCTCGAACCCACCGAGGCCCTGCGCTATGAGTGAGCCGCACCAACCAAAAGCACCCGAGGCGTTACTCGCCGGCCGGGGGCTCGTCAAATACTACCCCGACGGCCACGTGCAGGCCCTCCGCGGCGTCTCCCTCGACATCAACGAGGCCGAGTCCGTGGCCATCACCGGTCCCAGCGGCTGCGGCAAGAGCACACTCCTGCACATCTTGGGCGGTCTCGACCGCCCCACCCAGGGCGACGTATTCTTCCGCGGCAAGGCGCTCTCACGCCTTGATATCGACGCGTTCCGCGCCACCCAGGTCGGCTTCGTCTTCCAGTCCTTTTATCTGATGCCGACTCTGACGGCCCTTGAAAACATCCAGATCCCGATGTTCGAGGCGCCCTGGCCGCGCGCCGAGCGCGCCGCCGCGCCCGCCACCTGATCGAGGAAGTCGGTCTGGCAGACCGCAGCGCGTTCCGCCCAGCGCAGCTTTCGGTGGGCCAGCGCCAGCGCGTCGCCATCGCGCGCGCGCTCGGCAACGACCCATCTCTCCTCTTGGCCGACGAGCCCACCGGCAACCTCGACAGCCAGAGCCAGGACGAGATCATCCAGCTCCTCCACCGCCTCCGCGACTCGCGCAAGCTCACCCTCGTGATCGTCACTCACAGCCACGAAGTCGCCCAGGCCGCCGACCGCCAGATCCGAATGAAAGACGGCGCGGTGCGGACCGGTGATTCCTGAAGTTCCGATCGAATTCCTCCGAGCACAACTTGAGAGCCTGAAAGTTACGCAACGCTCGAAACCGTTATCCAGTTGCTCATTTTTCCGGGGTGGCTTCGTTAATATGGAGCGTGTCGTTGAACGAGGCGGCGCTGCTGGCAGCGTGGCAGGAGCATTTGGGTGAGGAGGCGCGCGGTAATGACCCCAGGTGAAAAGATCACCAACGTCGAAATCATCGAAGACGAGCTGAAGGTGGAGCTCCTCGACGGCCGCACGGTCACCGTGCCGCTCGCTTGGTATCCACGGCTGCTCCACGCCACCCCAGAGCAGAGGGCCAAATGGGTGATCGCCGGCGGCGGTTTTGGTATCCATTGGCCCGACGTGGACGAGGACTTGAGCTCGGAAGGGCTGTTGCGCGGTGCGCCAGCCCCCAGACAATCTGTCCGAGCCTGACCACAATGGATACGAGTCCGCGAACCCGAACCCGCGGTGCTCCAGCGGACCATCCTGCGGGCTCCCGATCCGGCTCATCAATCCGGCCCTTGTCTCGTTGTCCGGCTGCCTGCTGTCGCTCCTCACTGCCGGCGTCCTTCCCCGGCTGCGATACGCCGGTGAGTTGCGCGGTGGCGGCAGGCCGGTGATCATAGCGTGTGGCCGTTCATCCGACGTGCGGATTAAAATCTTGTGTATCAGGCGCACTGCCCCTTCGCATCACCGCTGGCGCGAGCAACGGGTAGAGCCTGACGAGCCGATCCAGAGAGGCGTGTTCGATGGCTGGTCCGGCTTGCGAGGTGCTGATCGAATCCGACGGGGGACCACTGCTCGACGAGGTCGACTCCGTGTTGGCGGCACTCGCCGAACAGGTCGAGCGAACGCGCAAGGGCCGCGTCTGGGACGTCTGGGTCGGCGGCCGTCCGGTCCACGTCGTAGTCAACGGCGCAACCGCCGCGATCGAGTTGTCCGCCGGCTGCAACGGACCCGAGGACTATGTGGCACTAGAGCGCTTGGCCACTAAATTGGCCGAGCGGCTCGGCGGGCTGGCGTCACCGCCGTCGAAGTAGCTCGATTCCTAGCAAACCAATCGAGCGGCCCCGCTGCCCGCGGGCCGCTGATCTCTTTCGTTAGCCGCATGAGGTCTCTGATGTCATTAGACCGATTCGATGCGCACCTCCGTGATCCTGCGCCCGGCTTTCGCTGCTATGCCTGCGGTGATCGCTCCGAGAAGCTGAAGTTGCTTGCCCCGGTGAAGAACGTCGTCGGCAAGCCGGGCTCGGCGAAGGCCATCGCTGCCGTCGCCAAGACATGCGGCATTGCTTCGCCGGCGATGAAACGCTTTGTCGAACTTCATGACGGCGTGCTGCTTTATCGTGATTCCAAGTCGGATGCGGCGGGTGTTGAATTCTTCAAGGCAGCGGAATGGCACTTGCGCACGCAGGAGATGCGTGACTCGCTGGCCGCGATGGGTTTTGAAGAAGTCGACATGCCGGAGTGGTTCCATTCCGGCGTCGTGTTCGGCGAAATTCCTCATTCCGCAAACTACTTCGTGATTCAACCCGCCGGCGATGAGGCGGGACGAGTTTTTTATTGCGATCACGATGACTTCAAGACGGAAGCGGTGGCGGAGTCCTTCGAAAAGTTCTTGAGTACGATCGTCAACGACCCGCCCGGCTTTCTGTACGAAAGCGGTTGCTTCACCCGATACTCCGATGGGAAAACGGACATCCAGTGGATTCCCAAGCAGTACGTTCCTGACTGCCGCGGCGGCTAACCATTCGCTGCAATAACCGGCGCTGAGCTTTCACGTTAACCGGCAGTGGAGTCGAGTCAGATGCAATCGTCTGATTTCGGTCATTAGCCCCTCAAAAGAAGCCATGTCATTCAACGAGCTGTCTATCACCTGGGACGCCGGTGCCTCCGCCTTAAAAGGCGTCGAGGAACTGGATTCACTGCTCGACAAACTCGCGGCTGAGTGCGGCTCGGAGAGGCGAATGATCGTGATCGTCGAAGGCCCAAACGAGGATGGCGTCTATCACGGTGTTGGCGGGGACATGAGCTTCGTCAGCAGCCGTGAGACGCCCTACCTCACCACGGTCGGCGACGCATCGGCGCGCGGCGAGATCGACTATTATTTTGAGGGCCACCACTCCCCCATCCTTCGACGCAACTTGATCCCCACAAACGTGGCGCGGGAGATTATTAGGGAGTTCGTTGTCTCAGGGCGGCTTCCCAAATGGCAGACATGGGAACCGATCGGGCCAGAAGCGCACGGAGTCTGACGAATTGCTGCAGCGCTCTGCCTCCGGACGCTCGTCCTCACCACGCCAGAGTTTCAACTAGCGGCGCGAATCCGAGCTGTCGAGTCGCCCTTCTCGCCAGTCGCTCGCGACTCGTCCCGTGAACGTGGGCTCCCGGCAATCGAACGTGCAGTCCCCTCGGCCAGGGAGCCGCCTCGGCTCCGCTTCGCCACACAATCCGTCCCAGCACACGGCTCGGGTTGATGCGTGCTGCGCTCGCTTGCGCAACCTGCATCAAGCTCGGGAATCGCTGAACCACCAAGAGCGCCGCCAGAGCCGCCCCATACCCGCCGGCAGTTGCCCACCCCACCCCCGCCTGCGAACTCACCAGCCGGAAGACCGCCAGGAACGCGAGCGTGCTCGAATTCCCGCACGGCAAGACCTGCGCCACCCGGCTCGACTCGCCCGGCCCAGCTTCCAGATACGTCACCACCAGCACAACCAGGGACAGGCTCGGAAACGTGCTCATCAGTCCTGCCCAGCTCGGGCCCGCCAGTCGTTCGAACATCCCCAGCAGAATCACGTAGATGACAGGCGTCGCCGTGCGCAGCACCATCGTCCGAACCCGCGAGAGCGGGGCTCGTCCACCATTTTCGCTCGTTTGGCGCCCCTCAATCCGTGTGATCCAGCTCGCCGCGCCGGCAAGCGCAGCCCCAGCAACCATCACCTTTGACAAAGCCCCGATCGCCGGCAGACACCCCAGCGCCGCCGCCACCAGCAAGTATCCACCGACCGAAGCGCGTAATCGCCCCCCAGAGCGGCCACTTGAGCCGTACGGCCGTGGTGAAGACCAGCGGCAACGACACCGCCGCGACCAGCCCCAGCAGGCTCGATTCGGCCATTTCCGTGGCGGCCAGGCTCCCGCGCTCGCACCCGCAGAAGATCAATACGACGGCTGTCGTGCTCGGCAGCCCCAGCGCCAGCCCGCTGTACCGCGCCCCGCCCAACCTGCTCAGCGCGCGGAAGACCTGGATCAGAACCGCGAGCAACGCGCACTTCACGATGAGTCCGCACATGGTCGGTGCCTCGAGCCGGGCGCGCACCACCGCTTCCGCCCTGCCGGACGCTGATCCCAGGCGTATACCGCCCACGAACCAATCGCACGCGAGGCTGAAAGATGACGCTGCTGTCGAACGGCCGGGTCAAATCAGAATGTCATGCCCACCGGAGAAGGCCCCCGAAGGGCATCGAGCCGAAGCCGCAACTGGACGGAAATACCTCAGCCGCTGCCGGATTCTTCTCGCGCCGCGGTGCTGGCAGTCCGTCGTTGCGTCTTCTCTCGCGGGGTTGTCAGTTCCTGTTTCAGAGCATCTACCTGATCTCTTCGGCTCCCCGGCTGAGCAAACATGAAACTCTTTCGGATTTTCCGGTCGTGTAAACCCGGCAATCTATTCCAGCTCCCGGATCTCGACCTTCCGAAAGAAGATCTCGGCCGCTTCAATCTCGAGTGCAATCCGCCCCTTGGTCACCGGCTCGGCCTTGCCCGGATTCCCAGCATCCGTGAATCGGATGTTCTGCCCCCGGTTGACAACGTGCCCGTTCAACTTGTGAACCGTCGTGTCGCCCTTCGCGATCACCTCGACCGTATTCCAGCCATCGACCTCTAACTCCCCCGCAAGATGCTTCTGATACGCAGTCCCCTTCCCCCCCAGAACGCGAGCCTGCCCCCCTTGATCAGGATCCTGGAACGTGGCCTGATCATTGCCGCGCGTCTTGGGGTCGATCCACGTGTCGAGCGCGAATCCGTACAGAGTGATCAGATCGCCGACGTTCGTCTGCTCGATCTGGAATTGCAGGCCCCGCGGCCACACCGCGTCCGGCCCGTTGAGGTGATAGTAAAGGCCCGCGTCACGCTTGAGCGCATACCGCGGCTCAAATTTCTTGGTCCCCCACCGATACTGAAAGCGAAGATGATAATTCCCATATTCCTTCTCGGTCGAAATGTAACCCATCACCACTTTGCTCTTTTCGGGTGCATCCTTGTATAAATGGATCGCTTCATCCTCGATGACGATCACGTGATCCGGGTCGCTGTTCTTGCCGTGCTGTTGCAAGAACGTATACCAGCCGGTCAAATCGCGGCCGTTGAACAACGACGTCCAGCGCTCAGCCTTCTTGTCAGGCTCTTGGGCACCGGCAACTGGTCCAAACACCACGATCACAGCCATCGTCATTTCAATCGCCCGCATCATGACCACCTTCCCGATTCAATTAACCCCCTTGGAATCGACCAGCCATCCTGGCACACTACCCTATGGAGCTGCGCATTACTCCAAAAAAAGAACCGGAGATGATGGCGATGAACCGACTCTCTTCAAAGTTGACACTGGCCGCCCTGGCCCTTCTGCTCCCCTCCGTTATGGCGCTGGCCACGCCCCCGGACGTGACCCCTCTGGCAATCGGCTCGCCGGCCCCCGACTTCAAGTTGCCGGGAGTCGATGGCAAAACCTATAGCCTCGCAGATTTCGCCCAGAGCAAGGTATTGTTCATCGTCTTCACGTGCAATCACTGCCCAACGGCCCAGGCCTACGAAGGACGCATCGCCCGGCTTTGGGCCGACTACCGCGAGAAGGGCGTCGCCGTCGTCGCCATCTCGCCCAACAATCCTCGAGCCGTCCGGCTCGACGAGCTCGGCTTTACCGACCTGGGCGACTCGTTCGAAGAAATGAAAATCCGAGCCAAAGACCATGGCTACCCCTATCCCTATCTCTACGACGGCGAAACCCAGTCCGTCGCGCACGCCTTTGGCGTGATCGCAACCCCCCAGGTTTTCATTTTTGACGCCGGCCGCAAGCTACGCTACACCGGCCGCTTCGACGATGGCGAAGTGAAGCCCGTCAAGTCCCATGACGCCAAGAACGCAGTCGACGCCCTGCTCGCCGGTACCGAAGTCGCCGTGAAGACCACGCGTGTACCCGGCTGCTCGACCAAGTGGGCCGAGAAGGAAGCCGACGCTCAGAAGTCGCTCGAGCGCTGGAACGCCGAGCCCGTCTCACTCGCGCCCATCGATCTGGCCGGCGTCGCCCTGCTCGCAAAAAACGACACCAAGAAACTGCGGCTCATCAACCTCTGGGCAACCTGGTGCGGCCCCTGCGTGGCCGAGCTCCCCGAGCTCGTTACGATGAACCGCATGTACCGCGGCCGTAACTTCGAGCTGGTCACGATCAGTCTCGACGACATCGCGAAACAGGACGACGCCCTCCGCGTGCTCAAGGAAAATCATGTCGCCGCATCCAACTCGATCTTGAATGTCGACGACCGCGACAAGTTCGCCGAGGCCCTCGACCAGGAATGGCCCGGCCCCGTTCCCTACACCCTCCTGGTCGCGCCCGGCGGCAAGGTCCTCTACCGCAAGACAGGCCCGATCGACCCCCTCGAAGTCAAGCGGGCCATCGTAGCCTACCTGGGCCGGACCTACTAAAGGATCACTCCCCATGACGATGCGTCGTTTGATCTGGGCATCGGGGCTCGTGGCTTTGCTATTGGTTGGCGAAATCAGCGCCAGAGCCGGCGGCGACTTCCAGGTCGGCGCCGCCGATAAAGATATCACGCCGCCCCCGGGCATCCCCATGTGGGGTTATGGTGCGCGCCACGACAAGCCCGCCGAAGGCACGCTCGATCCCTTGATGGCCAAGGCGATCGTGATTTCCGCAGGCGACGACAAGGTCGCGCTCGTCGGCATCGATATCGGCCGCGGGCCCACCGAAGCCATGATGAAAATCATTCGCCGCGAGATCGCCGACAAAGCCGGTATCCGTCACGTCTTGATCACCGGTAGCCACACCCACCACGGTCCGGTCATCGAATTGGTTGACGAGCCCGGCTCCGGCCAGGGCAAGTTCCCCCTCGCCATCGAATATTCCCAGAAGCTCCCCCATCTCCTGATCGAAGCCATTCTCGCGGCTGAAAAGGCCAGGAAGCCCGCCACGCTCGGCGTGGCGACCGAGTCGGTCACACTCAATCGAAACCGTCACACCAAACACGAGCCAAAAGTCACCGACCCCCAGTTGATCGTCATGCGCTTCAATGACTTGGAAGGCAACCCGATCGCCATCCTCGTCAACTTCGCCGCCCACCCGGTGATGACCGAAACCATGGTTCTCAAGTACTCGGCTGACTACCCCGGTTTTCTCAAGAACAAGGTCGAATCCGAGCTGGCGACCAAATGCGTCTTCATGCAAGGCGCCTCAGGCGACATGAGTCCCAACGTCGGCTCGGGCCCACCCGGCCCCAAGGGCTTCGGCGAAACCCTGGCCGACCACGTCATCGCGTTGGCCCGTTCAGTGAAAACGGAAGCGCCCCGAGATCCGAGCGTGAAGGGCTTGGTTGACACATTCCACTTCCAGACTCGCGTTGACCTGAAAGACCCGAACGTCATCGCCGTCTTCGAGCGCGGCTATTTTCCCGAAATCACGCACGCCTACCAGAAACTCTACGGCGACAACTTGGCCGCCGAGCTGAACACCGTGTTGCTAAATGGCGAAATCGCGCTCGTCGGCGGCTCCGGCGAGTTCTTCTGTAACCACGCCAATCGCTTGAAAGCCCGCGCCTACGTCAAGCACACCCTCTTCTTCGGCTACTGCAACGGCCACGGCATGTACTTCCCGACCATCGAAGCCGTCTATGAGGGAGGCTATGGCGCCGACGCAGGCGTTTCACTGGTTGAGATCGGCGGCGGCGAACGCATGATGGATAAAGCGCTTTTTAATATCTATCTGCTATTGGGCAAATTCGCCAAGGACCGCAAGGTCGGCGCCCTCCAGACCGACGATACCGGCCATTGAGGGCTGCCCGCGCGAGGGTTACTTCTTCTCCACCGCCTCATTCTTGGTTGCCTCGCCCGCGCTCGCTCGCTTCTCGGCGCGTTTCCGCGCCGCAAGGTCGAAGACTTCGCCGGGTGCCAGGAAAAAATAGCGCTTGCCGTCGTGATCCTTGCCGTCGTAAATGCCGACAACGCTGCGGCCGATCACTTCCATCCGGTCCCTCTGCACCACGATCGCCGCCGGTTCGTCGAGCCCCAGTCCGAGCAGCTCGGGCTTCTTTGCGATCACACCCACCAGGTCATCCTGCCGCCTGCGCACGAGCAAGTGCTGGTCGACGGTGACACCCTTCAAGTAGCCGAACCCTACCTCGTACCCCTTGGCCATCATGATGTGATTCCCCTCCCGTGCGCCCCGCAACAGGTAAGAGCCCTGAATCGTGGCACCCGCTGATGACCCGCCAATCACCCCCCCACGTGACAGCACGGCTTCGATCTCTCGCTGCGTGCGCGTGCCCATGTACGCGTCGACAAGCCTCCACTGCCTGCCCCCGCCAAACCAAACTCCTCGGGCCCCCTTGAGTGGCGCGATGAATTCCTCCTTATCCGCCTCCGCCCGGTCCCGCGTGTGCAGGACTGTCACGTTCTTGAACCCGAACCGGCGCATGAACGTCTGCCCCTGCCGCGCCAGATCAATCTCCTCGCGCTCCGACGCGGTGGGAATGAGCACCACCGGAGAATCCACCCCACCGGCCAGCGCCACGAATCTCTCGATCGTCTCTGCATTTTCCCCTCCCCCGTCGACAATCAGAGCGCCCGAAGAAGGCCCCACCTTGCAAGCCTCGGACTGGGCGAGCACAACGAACGACAGAACCAGGATCTTGATCATTGGCTATTTCTCCAGCGGCTTCTCGGGCGTCTTGTGATCTTCCAGCGTCTTCCGCCACTTGGCGGCGAGATCGGGCTTGTCGGTGGCCTCGTAGATTTCGACGAGATGTTGCGCGGCGACCTTCATCTGGTCCTTCGCCTTCGGAGGGAGCGTGCTGAAGCGTTCTTTCATTCCAAGATAGCCGGCCTCGAGCAGCAACGCGGCGTCGGCGTACTTTTTCTGGTGCAAGAGGGCGTCGCCCAGCATCGCTTTCGTGTTGAACGTGGTCCAGAGATCCGGCTGCGTCTTCTCGCGGATCGCAAGGCATTCGCGGAGCGCCCGCTCGGCGTCGGCATAGGCTTTGACTTCCAGCAGCGCGACGCTGATCTGCACCAGGGCAACGGCGAGTCGGGGGCTGTCCTTCGGCGAACTCTTGCGGGTTTCGGCCAGGAATTCTTGAGCCACCTTCATGGCCTCGGCCGACCGGCCGGCCCTCCCATAGGCTTCGGCGAGCGGAGGCCCAAATGCCCGTAAGGTCGGGAACGTGCCTCTCGAGTGGTAGGCTTCCTCGAGCAGGGGAATCGCCCGGTCGAACCGGCCGGAATCCTTGTAGTTGACCCCGAGGTTTCCCACGGTCCCCTGTGTATCCGGGTGCTGGCGGCCAAACTTGGTCTCTCTCCGCTTGAGGATGTCTTCGAACAAGGGCACAGATTTGTCGAGTCGTTTCGCATTCCAGTAGGCCACGGCGAGGCTGTCGAGCGTGGCCAGAGCGTTGGGGTCGTCGGGGTCGAGCGTGGCCGGCTGGGCGTCGCGGAAGCGCTCGTCGAGCGCGATCGCCTCTGTGAGCCTGCCGGACCTCACGTAGGCATTGGCGAGGCAAAAACCAAACACGCGAAGTCTCGGGTACTTGCGTGCGGAGTCGGCGACCTCTTCGAGCAGTGCAACTGCCTCTTTGAGCCGGCCGACTTCGATGTAGTTCATTCCGAGGTTGCCCACCGTCAACTGCGTGTCCGGGTGCTTGCGGCCCAGCGTGGTCTCTTTGCGCTTGAGCAGGTCTTCGAACATCGACACGGATTTCTCGTACTGCCCTGCTCTATAGTACGCCACGGCAAGGTTGCTACGCGCGGTGAGGGCGAGTGCGTGGTCCGGTCCAAGTCCGGAGATCGAGGCGTTGAGGACGCGTTCGAGCAGCGAGATCGCCTCGGCGAGTTTGCCGTCCTCCTGGTACGCCACGGCGAGGAGACCGAGGATTTGCAAGGTTGTGCCGTGGTCCTTGCCCATGGCGCCCTCGAGTCCGTGAGCGGCCGTTTCTGCCATCTTCATGACCTCGGCGTCGCGCCGGCCCCGGTGCCTCAGGATGTGAGCAAGGTGCCCCTCGCAGAAGTAGAATTCGGGAGATTGTGGATTGCGCCGACGCGTTGCATCGCGCAGCGATCGCCACTGGTTCTCGGCCTTCTCCCAGGAGGCGAGTCCATGGTACGCCGACGCGATCGTTGCACGGAGGGTTCGTTCGAGATCGGGCTGGTCCGCGAACCGCTTGCCGACCTTCTCGGCCGCGCGGTCGAGCACCTCAACGAGCGTCACATGGTCCTCGGGTGCGTTATTCATCGGCTCGGCTTGCCTCAGCAAGTCTTCAGCCAGGAACTCGTTGATCGCATTCGATCTCGCTTCGGCCGCGACCGCCTTGTCGCGCTCGACGATCGCCTGGGCACGCTGCTGCGCTTCGGCTTTCTGGGCCGCGACCGCCTTTTCCCGCTCTGCCAGAGCCTGCAGCCTGGCCAGCCGCTCTCCTTCCGCTTTTTCCGCCGCGGCGGCACGTGCTTTCTCGGCCCGGATCAATCCAAAAGTCGTCCCCGCAATGCCACCGAGCAAAGCCAGGAGCAGCAGACTCGCCGCGATCACCGAACCCTTGTTGCGTTTGAGGAATTTGCGCAGGCGATAGCTCGCCGACGGCGGCCGCGCTTCCACGGTTTCGTCGGCCAGATAGCGCTCGATGTCCCGTGCCAGAGCATTTGCCGCCTCGTAGCGCCGTTCGCGATCCTTCTCCAGGCACTTCATCACCACCCAGTCCAGCTCGCCGCTCAAGGCCGCGATCAACTTCCGGGGTTCGGTTCCTCGCAAGGCCGCGATGGACGGCAGTAATAGGTCGCTCGAAAGCCGCGTGCTCGGCTTCGATGGCTCTTCCTCTCGGATGATGCGGATCATCTCGGCGAGGCTGGCCTCCTTGAACCGCTTGGCGTCGATCGGCCGCAGACCGGTCAGCAGCCCGTACAGGATCACCCCCAGCGAGTAGATGTCGGCCCGGGTATCGACGTCCTCGCCCGACAACGCCGCCTGCTCCGGCGACATGTATTCGAGCGTCCCCAGCACCAGGCCGAACTGCGTCGACATCGATTCCTCGGTCAGCTTGCCCGCGATCGCCTTGGCCACGCCGAAGTCGATGACCTTGGGAACCGGTTTGCCGTCGATGACCGTGACCAAGATGTTCGCTGGCTTCAAGTCCCGGTGGATCACGCCCTTCTGATGCGCATGCTGCACCGCCTGGCATATCGGCACGAAGAGCTCCAGCCGTTCTCGAGTCGAGAGCCGAGACTCGTCGCAGAACCTCGCAAGCGGCAGCCCGCTCACCAGCTCCATGACGAAGAACGGCTGCCCGCTCGGAGTCAGGCCGCCATCGAGCACCCGCGCGATATGGGGATGATCCATCATCGCCAGCGCCTGCCGCTCTTGCTCGAAGCGTTGCAGCACGGCCTTCGAGTCCATGCCCGATTTGATCAGCTTGAGCGCCACCTTGCGCTTGACCGGCTCGGTCTGCTTGGCCACCCAGACCTCGCCCATGCCGCCTTCACCGATTTTCTCTTGAAGCGTGTACCGCCCGGCGATGACCATCCCGGCCTCGCACGCCGCGCGGTGTTCGGCCGTCGGTGCCGCATCCGGCGACGTTTCCTCACGGCTCCTGGTTCGAAGAACACTCTCGCCCTCTTGACCCAGACCATGGCCAGAAAGCTCGGTCCGAGCCTGATCGTTCCGGGGCATGTCCAGAACTTCGCCCGAAATGTCGTGCGCCGCCAGAATTGCCTCGACGGCCGCCTGCAGCTCGGGCCGCCCTGCGCACGCCAGCTCCAGTAAGACAGCGTGCTCTCCTGGTGCTCGTGAGAGCGCTTTCTGGAGTAACGACTCTTCGCTCATGGCTGCAACCTCGCTCAAGCAACTCGTCCCAGAGCTCTATCTTGACGAAGTTCAGCGCGGACCGCTATGATTCCCTCACGTCACGAGATGCTGGTGGCCGGCCAGGCAGCCTGCCGAAGCCGGCGAACAGGGAATCCGGTGCGAATCCGGAACGGCCCCGCCGCGGTGACCGAGTGCTTACGGGTGTTACCCCTCTTGTTGCCATTGTTGGTCCGCCCCAGAACGGGCGGCCCGACGAGAAGGCTTGACACCTCAGCTCGGTAGTCCGAAGACCTACCCGCATCCATGTGGTTCTCGCCCTCGCGGGAAGGGCGTGGCCCGATCAAACCTTGATCCTACGATTGAGTTGGCATTGAAATTACACGCAACGATGTAGGCCTCCGGCCGTCATGCGGTTGCGGTCTTCGCGATTGTCGAATCTGGAAAACCAGTTTCGATATCGCCATGCGCCGTCAACCTCGAGAACGACTCGAGTCTTGATCACTCGCGCGTGATCAACAGATCGCGGCAGTGCTGCGCCACCGCGGTGGCCCCGCGCCAGGGCCAGCGGAAGACTCCGCAGCCGGAGATGCGAACCATGTGGCAAAGAACAACACGGGCTCTCGCCAGATTCGTCGTCTCGCGCGGCATTGCGCCGTGTGTCATCCTCATCCCACTCGCCGGCTGTGGCTCGTCGACTGCCGTGAGCGAGATTCCCGAGCAGTCCAGGAAGGCGATCATCCGCAGGAAAGTCGACGCCACCCCCGGCAAGGCCAAGTCATCACGGACCGGCACACCTCCCGCCAAGGGCCGCCCATCCCAGCGTTAATCAATATCGCATCATAAAGGAGAAGATCGAATGAGCCACGCGCTCGAGCTCTGCACGTCATTCACCAAAAACCGCCACCGCTGCGGGCAATCACGCTGCGGCCGATCGCATCGTAGCGGTGGCTTTACCTTGATCGAGCTCCTGGTCGTCATCGCGATCATCGCCGTCCTGATCGCGCTCTTGCTGCCGGCCGTGCAGTCCGCGCGAGGCCGCCCGCCGCGCTCAGTGCATTAACAACCTCAAGCAGCTCTCGCTCGCCCTCGCCAATTACGAGAGCGGTAACGGCGTTTATCCCTACGGCATGGCTCGCGAGAATTGCGGTCCAAACTGCTTGTACGGTCCAAGCGGCTACTACGTCGGCAGCAGCATCTTCGCCCGCATGCTTCCCTTCTTCGAACAGCAGTCGATCGCAAACGCCTACAACTACAGCCTGATCAACTGGACCGCTGACAACGGCACCGTCGGCGCGGTCGGGCTGAGTGTCTTGTGGTGTCCCTCCGACGCCTCGATCACAGGCCTGCACGTCCCCTACGCCGGATGGGGCTGGGACGGCTCGACCCAGGTCTTGACCTACACAAGTTACTCGGGAAACATGGGAACTTTCTGCAAGGTTCCCATCTCGATCACCTCGCCGGCACAGCATCTCGCCATCTTGAACCAGGCCAACGGCGTCTTCTTCTACCTCGGCTGGCCCGACTGGAACCCGCCCGCCTCTCCCAACCCGATCGCACCCCAGAATCCCGGCAGCGTGCGCCCCGCCACCCTGGCCTCCGTTACCGACGGCCTGAGCAACACATTCGCCTTCGGCGAAAAGGCGCACGGCAAATTCAGCCAGGTGCCCGACGTCAATTATTCAATCGATTACTTGTATAACGGCGCCTGGATCTCGGGGAACTTCGGTGACACGCTCTTCACCGCGCTCTATCCCATGAACCCCTTCGGCCGGATCGGCGACGATCCCAGCAGCGACTATTTCTACAGCTACGATGCCCAGGAAGATAACTTCTCCATCGCCGCCTCGAGTTATCATCCCGGCGGTTGCAACTTTGCCTTCCTCGACGGATCAGTGCGCTTTGTCAAGGAATCGATCAACACATGGCCTTATAATCCCGCCAACGGCGCACCAACCAACGTCTCGTATAACTCTTCGACCGGACTGTTCACGGCCGGTCCGCCGATGGGAGTCTACCAGGCGCTATCCACCCGTTCGGGCGGTGAAGTCATTAGCGCCGACCAATATTGAAAAGCCCACGCGGTCGACCTTCTGCGGTCGTTCGCTCCGCACTCGATCTCGTCTCCGGTTCATTCTTCCGTTCGCGCCGCCTGGCCGCCTTTTCGTCGCCGACGCTCATAATGATCGCATCGATCACGGCTTTCCTCAGCCGCTGCGCTGCGCGGCCCGACGGAAAGCGGTTCGTGAGATCAGTGTGCCCGGCGTCAAGCACGGCGAGCACGTTGCCGACACCCGCGAGACTCTGGTCCTCGAGCGCCACCACGCCGTCGTTCTCGCCGAAATTAATCTCCAGGTACGACGCGATCGGCCGCTGGAAGAACCGATGCCCTGAAGCCGGGATCTCCGCTGTGATGTAAAACGTCTTCGGGCTCACGATCGGAATCGCCGCTGAGTTTTCCTCGAGCATGTCCTGCCAGAATTCTTTCGACGCGCGTCGTGCCAGCGACGGCAGTCCGCCGTGCTTGCCGTGATCGAGCAGGAACCCCTCGACATTCGCCAGCGTGTGCCCGACAACCCGGTGCGACAGTGGCATTCGCCCGTCCATCGGCGGTCCTTCGCCCACCACGTAGTCAGCCAGCGCGGTCCCGCCGAACGGTCCTTGAATCAAGAACATAGCGTGCACGTGCTCCGCGACGAACTCCGGGTTCTCGAGCGCAAAAGCCAGCGTGTCGCATGATCCCCGGCTATGAGCGATCACGACCAGTTTTTCAGGACCCTCGCAAGCAATTTCCTCTAACCGCTCGCGCACGTCCCGCGCATTGCCGGCCACCGAATTGTGCGAGCTTGGAAAAATAAAATGCACGGTCTCCCTGGGCACTCCCCTCGCCCGAAGCTCCCGTGCGTTCTGCGCAAAGTACCCTGGCAGCCGTTCGTTATGAAAGCCGCCGACGAAAACATAACGGTAGCGCCGCGCTTCTTCGATCGCGTCATCGGGAATCGTCAGCCTCCCCGTGCGCGCTGCCTCGAAATAAGCGCGGAAATCGACGTCGGAAATCTTGGGATCATCCTTCCCCGCGCCGGCCGCGCTGATCTGAAGCGCGATAACCGTCAAGAGACTGAGCATCGTAGCCTCCACCATCGTCCAGGTAAGAATGCAGACTCTCCTGTCGCTGTACTCTACCAAAAGTACACCGTCCTGTCCTCACACCGCGCCCTCGGATAAAATGACCCCTTGCCCCGGATCGATATCAAACCCTGCCGAACCTCGGGTAACACCCATGACACGCACGCCACCGCACGCAAGAAACATCGTAATCACGCTGAGTTGCTCGCTCGCTCTCTCAGCCGCCGTCGGCTTACTTTCCACTGGGCTTTCCCGCGCACTGGCCCAGGATCAGCCCGCCAAAGACGCCTGGATTCCACTTTTTAACGGCAAGGACCTGGACGGCTGGAAACCCAAGATCACCGGCTACGAAGCCGGCGACAACTTCGGCAACACATTCCGTGTCGAAGATGGTGTTCTCAAAGTGTCGTACGACAAGTACGCGAGCTTCGACGGCAAGTTCGGACACCTCTTCTACAAGGCTCCTTTCTCTCACTACAAGTTGCACATCGAATATCGATTCGTCGGCGACCAGTGCCCGGGCGGGCCGAGCTGGGCGTTGCGCAACAGTGGCGTGATGATCCACGGTCAATCACCAGAATCCATGAGAAAAGACCAGGACTTCCCGGTCTCGATCGAGGTCCAGTTTTTAGGCGGAAACGGCAAAGCCGAGCGCCCCACCTGCAACGTCTGCACGCCGGGAACGCACATCGTGATGCGCAGCAAGCTCATCACCCAGCACTGCACGAATTCACATTCCAAAACCTATCCCCAAGCCGAATGGGTCTCGGTCGACGTGGAAGTGCACGGCAACGGCTTGATCAAGCACATGGTGGGCGGCGAGACGGTGATCGAATACGAAAAACCCCAGCTCGACGAGACGGACTCGGACGCCAAGAAACTGATCAAGAACGGCGACAAGATGCTCAAAGGGGGCACGATCTCTCTTCAATCAGAAAGCCACCCCATCGAATTTCGCAAAGTCGAGATCCTGCCGCTCAAAGAATAGGGTGCAAGCCGAAGCCCCCCGCCCACCTTTCCCCCCCTTAGAAAGGGGGGGTGAGGCAGAAAGGGGGGTGAGGCCCCAGCGGTCTCACCGGCTCCCCTCCATCTCATAACCCACCGACACCATCTCCGGCTCGCTCGCAGCTTGGATCGTATACTTCGTCGGCAAGCGCAAGACGTCCTCGGCGTGCACCTTCTCGCGACCACCCTCTTTCCATCGATGAACCACTCGAAACGGACGCACCGTGCGGGCGGCCATCGGGTCGCGGTAGTCGGCATCGATCCGGAAGCTCTGAACGCCCGCTGTATTGTTTCCCGTCATTTCGAAACGCAGCAGCACTTTGCGGGTCTTGGCCGGCCACTTCTCCGCGCGAATGTGCTCCGTTCGGCCCTGAGTCGGCCCCTGCAATATGGCCACCTCTCGCCACGCCCGCCCGTTATCGCCACTTGCCGTCACACGGATCCGGTCCTTCGGGCTCCGCGCCCGAAACTGCGCACTGAATCCCAGGCTGACCAGTTCGCCCGGCATCTCAACCGGCACGATCATGGTGCCCGTACCCCCCTTCCACCAGCAGGCATCGCCGCGCACATCGACGTTGTCGAACACAACTCCCATCGTTGTGCTCGTCTCGTTCTTGTCGAACGCGGTATCCGTCGTGATCCGGCAGGCGATCGATCGCGTCGCGATCGCGGTGTCGCGGTCCGCCGCAACCGTGATCGTGTTCTTCCCCTTGTCCAGCCACGGCAAGGTCCGCGGGGCATGCTGGAAATCATTTTCAACTTCGAGCGAGTCGAGTGAAGTGCCACCCTCAAGCTCGAGCCGCAGCCAGTACGCATAACGCCTGAGAACCTTCTCCTTGAAGTCGACCGTCGCCATGGCGGCCCTGCCGGGCGTGGCCGCATAAACCGGCACGAACGTTCGCCCGTTGTTCGTCGAGATCGAAACCTTGAGCAAATCCGCACCCGAGCGGCTCGATGCCGCAAGCTTGAGCTTTCCCCCAGATAAACGTACGGAGATATCATCGGAATGACCACGACCCCGGGGCGTCCAGCTCGCTGTACGCGGATCGCCGATGCGCCGCCCGACATCAGATTCTCGTAAACCTCCGCCCCTCGCACAGGTCCCCCTTCGCCAGGTTCGGCGACGTAGCGGTGAACGCCGTTGGCAACGAGTCCGCCGCGGTATCCCGGCAGGTACTCTTTCACATAAACCAGGTCGTTCACCGGCGCTTTGGCCTCGAGACCATCCCACTTCGGGTCGACGTCCATGTTCACGTGCAGCCCTCGGTTGCCCGCCTCACGCACGAATGACTCACCCGGGCGCAACGAAAACAAGGCTCGATGGCCGACCTGGTAGCCGTATTCGTAAACCTCGCTCTTGCGGTCGTACTCCGCCATCGTCGCATCCCACCCGTGTGTGCGTGCCGGCAGATAACCCGCCCGATAGAAAGGACAATTCGACAGGAGCGCTGGGCCCGCCAGCCGCCATCCTTCCCAGCCGTCCTTGCGCATCAGTTCAAAGATCTTCTGACCGTTCTTCTGGTAGCCGGGGTTCTTCGCATACCACTCGGCCACCGCCGCGGCAACCTCATCGACCGAGGCCACCACGCCGTCTTTGGGTCGAGGAAAATAGTTGATCAGCGACCCGTCGAACATGTGCCAGCCGTTGCGGTAGCGAACCTCCGGAACGCTGTGGTTGTTCAAGATTCGCCCTTGAGCCTCCCGTCCGTCTTCACGATTGAGCGCCTCGACCAGCGCCGAACAGCAGCAGCACATGCAGTAACCGTAAACATTGAAAATCTTCACCGGGTCGTGCGCCTCCCAGTCGCCGGCGAGCTGCTCGTTCGGCGGCGCCGTCTGATGCCGATACCGGATGATCGCCTTCCACAACCCCTTTGCCCGGTCCTGATCGCTCATCCCCGGCTTGGCAAACGACTTGACGATATTCTCGACCGTCGTCACGTCATCGATCTTGTCCGAGAGCACCTTCAACTGGTTCATTCGGCCACCGTCGATCGCGCGCTCTTGCGCCTCGAGCGAGCCGGCCCACGCCGCGACAACGGCGGCCAGGATCAAGCTGTTCCCTCCTCGCATGGCGACTCCCGCCCTTTAATTCTGAATTGCCTCGATCAAGTCATCGACCTGCCGTCGAAATTGACCCCAGTCCTCGATCGGATAAATCGCATCGTGATCGCGCTGTCCGAGTTTGAAACCAGCCATCCGCTTTGCGTTCAGCTCCTTGGCGGCCCGCGCATCAGGCGCGCTCCCGTGCCCCTCGGCGAGTTTCGCCAGCGTCAAGAGCCGCCGGTAATCATCCAGCCCCTCGCGCAGCCGCTCAAATTCGACTGAAGGAATCAGATCTCCCGCGGGCGACGTATTGCACCAGGCGTAGTCGTCCTCCCGGCAGTCAAGCGCGTAATACGGGTCGCCGGCAACCACATTCCAGTGCCACGATAGGCGGAACTTCATGCCGAACTGGTGCGCCGCCTTGTACATGTAATCGCCGTAAGTCCAGCGGTTCCCGCCGTTGTAAAACGCCCAGTCCGCTCCCAGACTGTGCAATAACTTGACCGACGCCTCGTCGTGGTCGTTCCAGGCGACGACGTTGAGCGCCTTCGCCAGTCGGAAGTGAGGGTCGTCGCGATTGCTCCCGGTAAAACTGCTGGCCCCGGTGAAGAAAGGCGGCCCTTTCGGAAAAGCCTTCCGATAAGCCTCGGCATTTTCTGCCAGGCGCACCAGCTCCTCGCCGATCGGCTCGTCGGCCAGATTGTAATAGACCGGAATCCAATCGCGTTGCACCGCGTGCCGCTGGATCTGTGAATAGATCGCCTTGACGAAAGCCGAGTAGTCCGTCACTCCCGCCGATCCCATTGCAGCCGAATCCTGATGGTAGGCATCAAACCCCGACACGCCGCCGCCATAACTGCTCACTCCCAGAAATCCGAGATCCTTGAGCAGTTTCATCGACCCATCTGCCACCGTGAAATCGAGCACCGGCTTGCCTTGATTGAACCCCCCGTACGTGATTGACGGCAGCCCGCTGCAAGCCGTGAAGCCATGATCGCGCATCGCGTGCAAGCTCTTTTTCACCATCTGCTGATTGAAGGCTGCGGCCTTGGGATCATCGCCAAACCAGGGAATGCTCGTCGTATAGCCGAACGGGCCCGCCGGAACATCCACCGGCAGCAGCTTCCCCGACCGCACCCGGAATTCAAGCGGTATGCGGGCAGTGTCGCCTCCGCCGGCGCGAATCGACAGCGTCCCCTTGTAGAGCCCCGGCCGGGCAGATGAGGGCGTCCTGACCGTCATCCAGAAGCGTCTCGTGAGCCCCTGCGGCAGGGTCACGTCTCCCCCGGGCATGATCAGCCGCGGGGCGATCGTGTACACGGTCCCCTCCGCCGTCACCCGGCTGAGGCGATACGAGACGTAGCCCAGTTCAATCGCCGAAGAAGGAATCTTCGAGCTGTCTCCCACGAGGTCGCTCACGCTGGCGTGAACTTTGCCAAGATTGCGCAGCGGCACAAGCGCCACGGTCATCGGCTCGTACTCACCTGCGAAAGCCTCGCCCTTCACTCGATCAACGATCTCTTTCTTGTTCGGCGTGTCGTTGTACGAGACGTCTGCCATCAGGTCGCGCTCAAAAGCGACGAAACCCCGGCGTCGATCCTCCCCGGTCGGTCGCACTGCCTCGCCGCTCGGCTCCGGAAGAACGCGCTTGAAGTAGTTGTCGAAGTAAAATCGGCGCCGGGCTTCCGCATATTTGAGAAACGCTTCGCCCGCGGCCGCCTTCGCCACCGGAAAGATGACCACCGCCGACACCGAGCATCCCCAGTTCTCTCCCTGGAATTCCAGGTTCAATTGCCCGTCTTTCACGTCGACGTCGAACCGCTTTTCTCGGAAATACGCCTTCTGATATTTGTCGAATGTGTTGTCGCTCGGCAGATCCTCGACATTCCAGAACTGGAAGTACTTCTTCCTGAACGCCTCGAAATCCATCGTTTCGCGCACCACTGGAATCCCTTCGGCCACGACCGAGCGCTGGCGAAACGTCTGGTACTCTCCCCAGAATCCCGATGGACTGTCGATATTCACAAACACGCGGTAGCGGCCATTGGGCAAGTCAACGGCGAGCCCGCCCGCTTCGATACAGATGAAGTCCTGATACAGCGGCTCCGGCTGAAGCGCGTCAAAGGCGCGCCAGATCCGCGCATCCTTGAGCCCATATCCCCGGCCGCGACTGTACTGACTTGCCGGCGAAATCGGCGTGAATCCCTCCATGACAGGGCTCGTGCCCGTTCCGAAGTCGAACGCAAGCAGGCCCTCGAACTTGGCTTTCTCGAACGCATCATCGCGCTCCAGGCGAACGTTGTCGATGAAGAGGGCCGCCGGCGGTTGATCGCCGACGCCGAAGACGAGTCTCGTGATCGCATTCAGAATGAGCATCCGGCCCGGCCGGCCTTTTTCACCAACGTAAAGCTGCTTCACCGGGATGATCAAGGTGCTCTTCCCCGGCGGTACAACTGTCGAATAATTGACCCGAGTCCAGTAACCGTCCGTCGCCCTGTCGCGAATTTCGACGTAAAGACTGAGCGGCTTTCGGCCCTCCATGAACAGATCGGCCTTGAGGAAGTCAAATCCCAGCCAATCCTGCGCCTGTTCCAGGCTCGCGTAACCCTTATCCACCCGCAGCGCTTTCCGCCCCTCACTTGCGTGCAACGCCACGACCTCACCGCCAGCGAACGGGTTGCCGCTCTCAAACGTCGCAATGAGCTTGACCTTGGGCCCCGGCCCGGTCGCTTGCGTCGCCTCGAGCGCCAGGCCGCAGGCACATGTGTGTTCAAACGAAGGGTCCGCCAGCAAGTTGTCCGGACGAGCCCCGCAAAGCGGGCGAGCAGTTGCGAGGGAAGCGACGAGGATACAAGCAATGAACATCGAAGAACGCACCAACCCACCTCCTCGAGCGACCCAACGCTGTTCGCACTCCGGCCATCATTTGCCAGGGACGTTCAGCCACCCCCGCGAATGATAGTCACTGAGCGTGAGCGCCATCATGATCGCCAGCCACACGAGCGACGCAACACAAATCACCAGCGTCAGCCGATGGCTATGAAGCGCGTGCATGAAGAACAACACGATCAGCACCGCCTTCGTCGCGGCGATCGACATCGCCAGGGGAAAATTCAAGGGCCCCAGCGGCACGTACGCAGCCCCCACCGTCGCCAGCAACAGGCCGAGAAGAAGCGCGAAGATCACGATATTGGTGCGAACGCTCGCCACGTGCTGTTTCATCGGTGTACGTCGATCAAGTACAAGAGCGGATAGAGAAACACCCAGACCACGTCAACAAAGTGCCAGTACAACCCTGTCACCTCGATCTGCACGGCGCCCCCTCCGGAGAACCACCTCTTCCACGAAAGATAAGCCATCACCCCCAGCAAACCGATCCCGATGATCAGGTGCACGGCATGCAGTCCCGTCATGAAGAAATAGAGGACAAAGAACATCTCCATGCGCCGCGGGTCAAGGTGTTCTTGCTCGACCACGGGCCGGTCCTTCTCGGGAACCTCGAAGTTCCAGCCGGGAATCAGCTTGTCGTGATAATCCGCGGTGTATTCGACGGCCTTGATCCCCAGGAAAAGGGCGCCAAATCCCATCGTCGCAACGAGCAAGAAGACGAGCGGCCGGTGTTGCCGCAATTGCGCCGCTCGCACCGCCAGCGCCATGGTCAAGCTGCTTGTCAGCAGCACCACCGTATTCAGGCAGCCCAGCCACACGTTCAAATGCCGGCTCGCCAGCGCCACGGCCTCCGGTGCAGTCGATCGATACACCGCGTAGGCCGTCAAGAGCCCCCCGAAGAACATCACCTCCGTCGCCAGGAAGACCCACATCCCCAGCGTCGACGCCTCGCTCTGCTGTTCGACGTCGTCGAACTGGTGCGAAAGGATCGGGTCGCCTGATGCGCCTGCAGCTTGCTCGGTGGTGTGAGATAAGGCACTCATTCTAAGCCAAGACCTCGGCAGCTTCGGGCGAATAAGCATACGGGCCACACATCACGACCGGAACCTCCTCGAAGTTGTGAACCGGCGGTGGTGATTCAGTCTGCCACTCGAGGCCCGTCGCATTCCACGGATTCGGGCCCGCGGTCGCCGGCTTGCGCAGCGACAGCAACAGATAGACAAGCGGCAGAACATATCCCACAGCCAGAATCGAAGCCCCGGCCGTCGACATCACATTCAGCACTTGAAACTCAGCCGGATATTCATAATAGCGCCGTGGCATGCCCAGATAGCCGAGCACGAACTGCGGGAAAAAAGTCAAGTTGAAGCCCACGAAGACCACAAGGGCCGAAAGCTTCCCGAGTAGCTCCGAATACATCCGCCCGCTCATCTTCGGCCACCAGAAATGGATCGCCCCCATGTAGGCCATCACAGCGCCCCCCACCATGATGTAGTGGAAATGCGCGACGACAAAATACGTGTCGTGCACGTGCACGTCGATCGCCAGCGTCGCCAGCATGAGCCCCGTCAGCCCGCCCAGAGTAAAGAGGCCGATGAACCCCAGCGCGTAAAGCATCGGCGTATCCAGCCGGATCGACCCCTTGTACATGGTCGCCGTCCAGTTGAAGACCTTGATCGCCGACGGAATCGCCACCAGGAAGCTCAAGATTGAAAAGACCATGCCGGCATACATCGACTGCCCCGACACGAACATGTGGTGCCCCCACACCAGAAAGCCAAGCACGGCGATTCCCATGCTCGAAAACGCGATCAACTTGTAACCGAAGATTGGCCGTCGGCAGAAACAGGGCACGATCTCGCTGATCACCCCCATCCCTGGCAGTACCATGATGTAAACGGCGGGGTGCGAATAGAACCAGAAGAGATGCTGGAACAGGATCGGGTCACCTCCAAGTGCCGGGTCGAAGATGCCGACATGCAAGACCCGCTCGACCGCAACAAGCGCCACGGCGATCGCCAGCACCGGCGTCCCCAGCACCATGATCAGGCTGGTTGCATAGAGCGACCAGATCAAAAGCGGTAACCGAAACCACGTCATTCCCGCCGTCCTCATCGTGTGGATCGTCACGATGAAGTTGAGCCCGGTCAGGATCGACGAAAATCCCGTGATGAACACCGCCGTCGCCGCCGGCACCACCATCGTGTTCGAGAACATCGTGCTGAAGGGCGTGTAAAACGTCCAGCCCGTGTCGACTCCGCCGAAGATCAAGATATAGAGCGCAATCGAGCCGCCGATCATGTAAATGTACCACGACAGCAAATTGAGCCAGGGAAAAGCCAGGTCCCTCGCGCCGATCATGAGCGGCACCAGGAAATTGCCGATCACCGCGGGAATCGACGGAACCAGAAAGAAGAAGATCATCACCACGCCGTGCATCGTGAACAGCCGGTTGTACGCGTCCGGCGAGTGCAGCACATCCCCCTGCGGCGTCATCAGCTCGAGCCGCATCACCGTCGCCGCGGCCCCGCCAACAAAAAAGAAGAACGTGATCGAGGCCATGTAGAGCAGGCCGATCCGCTTGTGATCCGTGGTCAAGAGCCACGACTTGAGCGTGTAAGCCTGCAGATAGTCTTCCTGGTAAGTCGCGGCAGGAGCACTCATCGCGCTCGTCCCTCCGCTCCGATCGATTTGATGTAGGCGATGATTTTCAAAAGATCCTGCTCGGGTATCTGGTCCTGAAACGAAGGCATGAGCGGCTCATAACCAGCCACCACCTGCGCCTTCGGCCTCAGTATCGAATCGCGAATGTAGGTGGCATCCGCCGTGACAAAATGAACGTCGCGACCCTCTTGAATCGGCACCGGCCGCCCGAATACTCCCTCGAGCTGCGGCGCGTGCACCGTCTGGCTCCCGCGGTGACACCCCGCACAGTGATGCTGCACAAACAACCGCTCCCCTTCCTCCGCCATCGATGGCCCCACTCCTGCCTCCGACAGCCATCGCTCGAAGTCGACTGGCTCCATCACCGTGACCGATCCCCGCATCGTCGAATGATTCGTTCCGCAATACTCGGCGCAGAAGAGGTGATAGCGCCCGACCTTCGACGGCTCGAACCACATCGTCGTGTACCGCCCGGGCAATACATCCTGCTTCATCCGGAACGCGGGGACATAGAAGCTATGGATCACGTCGTGTGAAATCATCGTCAGCTTGACCGCCCTCCCCACCGGCAGGTGCAGCTCGTTGATCTCCGACCGCCCCTCCGGATGCTGCAAGTGCCACATCCACTGCTTGCCCACCACCGCGATGTCAAGCGCGTCGCCCGGAGGATCGTACTCCTTGAAGAAAAGCACGACTCCGATGCCGCACATCACGAGACCCAGCACCAGCGGCACACCGATCCAGACCGCCTCCAGCAGCTTGCTCCCCGTCGGCGGATTTGACCGGTTCACCCGCATGCGCCGCCGATACCGAATGGCAAAGCTGACGATCAAGACAAAGATCAGCACCGTGAAAAAGCCGGCAATCGCGAGCTCAAAGAAGTAAAGCGCATCGACCTGACCTGCCAGGCTCGACGCTTGCTCGGGAAACAAGGGGAAATTCCACATCGTCGGCACCTTCTAAGACGACCTCTCGGCCCCGCCCAGTATGTCCGCCGAGCTCCCGTCGAGTTCACTGTCCCGCATCACCACTCGGCGGCCGCGCATTTCGCGGCGAACCATCACGAACAAAAATCCCACTAGCGAAACGGCGGTCGCCGTGCCCAGTACCCGCATGAGCCGCAAGATCGACAGCGTGTACTTGCCCGTCGCCCGGTCATAGTCGTAACAAAGGAGCAGCAGCCGCCCGATCGGCGAGCCCACGCGGCCCGCGCTCGCCTGCTTGAGCTCGCGCTCGAGTTCCTTCGGTGGAAAGTCGATTCCAAAGAAATAGCGCGAAACAACCCCGTCGCTCGTCACGATGACAACCCCGGCAGCATGCGTGTAAAGCTTGGTCTGCGCGTCCTGGGTGTAGCGAAAACCGATCGCACGGCACAAGGCACTGATTGAAGCTTGCTCTCCCGACAAGAAATGCCAGCCCGCTTCCGTTCCCGGGCGGTCATAACGCTCGATATAGGCAGTCCGCTTCGATTCGGCGAGCGCGGGCTTCTCCTCGGGGTTGATGCTGAAGGCAACCACGTCAAAATCTCTACCCACCTCGAGAGAAAGTGGCTTGAGCCCTCGTGCTAACCCCGAGAGCACCTGGCCGCAGAGAAGCGGACACCCGTAATACACCGGCACCAGGATCACCGGCCGACGACCGAAAAGCTCGAAAAGCGCGAGCTCGCGCCCCGATTGATCCCGAAACCGCGCCTCGAGTGGAAGCCTGGCCCCGAGCATCTGGTCAAACCCCACCTTGTTGGTCAGGTCGGACTCGGCCGGCTGTGCGTGCGCGGCAGACGCAAAAAGGGCGAGCGCGATCAACAGTATCCCTCCCCCCTTGTGGGCGAAGTGCCGCCGCAGACGGCGGTGGGGGTAGGGCGGAAACGGCCGGCGCCCCAAGGACAGCAAAGAGAGCCTGCATATAATGCCACACACACTCATTGCCTGGGCTCCCCTCCAGCCCCCGTTTTCGGCTGCTCCTTACGCGCCCCAGAACCGTCCTTCTCCACAGCGTCACCAGGCTTTACGCCCCGCTCTTCCGGAGTCGGCAGCCCTTTCTTCGCCAGGATGTCAATCGCGCGGTCGACCGGAATATGCGCCACACCCGACTTGCGATCGATCCATCCGTACCGATTCAGCCGGCCGAGATCTTCGGCTTTCATCTCCTTCAGCTCGACCGCCGGGTCTGCCTGGACTCGGGGCGATGGGTACTCGCCCGTGTCGCCCGCAAATCGCGTTGGAGCCAGCAATTCAAGTTCTCTCTCTTCGGGCGCGAATCCCCGCATCACGATCGCCATCACTCCCAGAGCCACCCCTGTCAAAGCCACGAGCGCAGCCGCAAACCAGACGAGCCCGCGCACCTTGAGCCTGTTGGCTTCATGGGCCGTTTTCGAGTCAGGCATCAGTCGGGCCTGCGGTTGCGCGTCTTCCACGTTATTTAGTCTCCCGCATGCTCGAGCGCTCTGAGCAAGCTCGGATCGTTGAGTGGCACAAGCGGCAGGCGCTCTGAGCCGCGCCACGAAAGCCGCGACCCAGATACCGCCCACACCCACGAGCGCCACTGCGCTCAAGCAGATTTCAATCCACGCCATCCGCGGACTCGCCGCGTCGCCGCGTGCTGGCACGACCAGCCAGACCAGATCGACCCAGTGCATGATCAAGATCAACAGACATACACCTAGCAGTGATCGGGAATGCCGCTTGTTCTCGCGAACGAGCAGCATGAAGAAGGGAAGGAAGAACTGGCAGAGGATCAGAGCCAGACCCACCCACTCCCAGCCGCCGCGGGTTCGCTTCAGATACCAGGGAATCTCCTCGGTCAGGTTGCCGCTCCAGACGATCAGGTACTGGCAGAACGACATGTAAGCCCACAGCATCACAAAAGCCAACTGGAGATTCCCGAGGTCATTGAGCCGACCGGGCGTTGCGATCTCGGACATTGGCTTCTCTGTCGACAGGAAAGCCGTCACAACGATCATCGCAGCGAAGGTTGCCATGGCTTCTCCGGTAATCAACATCGCGCCGAAGATGGTCGACGTCCACGGCGCCTCGAGCGACATCACCCAGTCCACCGCGGCGAACGTACTCGCTGCGAACAGGATCACGGTGCCCGGCCCACTCATTCGCCCGAGTCGTCCGCTCGGCCGATGGTCGCTCGTACGGTCTTGCCAGCTCGACCACCCGGCCAGCATCAGCCCGAGCGCGGTCCACACGCCGAAATAGCCGGCCGCCCGCGCCAGGAACAAGGGCTCGTTCAAGTAGGCTGCCCGTAGGTGAGCGCCTCAAGTGGTCGCCCGCTCCGTGCGCGCCCAGGGGTACAGCGCCCTCATGCCGAGTGCAATCGGCAGGAACAGCAGGGCCATGAGCGGCACCGTCGCGGCCCCCGCCTCGAGCGGCCGCCGAACCACAAGCCCCCACGAGCCGCCGACTAAGTGGTGCAGCATCGTCAGGCCGAGCGAGCCCAGCACGATACCGATCCAGAACAGGTACCCCACCAGGTAGGCTGCGAGAAACTGCCGTGGCCAGAGCACCCAACTGCCAAGTGCCAGCGCCAGCGCCACCCCCCCCAGCACCAAAGCTCGCGACTGCAATAGGTCGAGGCGCCGCCTGAGCTCGGGCCCGCAGCTCATGTCTTTTTCGGAAAGGTGCGTCGTCATCGAGCGCCTCCCTCGAGCCCGCCTCGATCTTCCTGAGGAAGCTCCGAAACCCGCGCGTTCTGGCTCAGTTGCAGCGCCCGTATGTATGCCGCGATCGCCCAGCGGTCCCTGGCCGGAACGCGCGACGCATAAGAATACATCGTGCCGAAGCCGCGGGTCATCACGTCGAAGTAATGGCCAACCGGCTTCTTCCGCAGCTCATCGCTGTGGAAGCTCGGAGGCGGGTTGAATCCTGCGCCGGACGATCATTCCCCGGCCGTTGCCCAGCTCTCCGTGACACGGCGTGCAGAAAATACGATAACGGTCCTGCCCCCGCTCGAGAACCGCGCGATCGACCGGAAACGGCAGGGTCTCCGCCAGCACCCCCCCAATCTTGCCAGTGTCGAAATGCTCGGCGGACGCGTTCCCCAGCTCCTTCCGATCGCGCTGCGGAACCGTGCCGGCAACCAGCGGCCGCGCCGAGGTACCGTCGGCAAAGAACCCGCTCGCATGATAAGGCTTGTAGCGCGGCTGGTCGTACATCTCGCTGCGGCATCCGCACAGCGCAAGTATGGCCAGAAGCAACCAGGCCGATCTGAAGCGACTCATCGGGAATTCACTCATGTCGAGCGGTGAACTCAATGGGGTACAGTGGAGATCGTCCGCGGGCCTCGTTCTTCCAGGAACCGGCGAGATCCTTCGACGTCAAACAGCGGGTCGTGCGCCTGCAAGCACAGAAAAAACCGGTTGCGCGACGCCAGCGCAAAGTTGGGCACGTTGAAAACAGGATGGTGCGGCCGCGGCAGGCCGTTAAGTCCCAGCATCCCGAACACGGCCGAAGAAGCCGCGGACAGGATCGTCAGCTCGAACGTGATCGGGATGAACGCCTGCCAGCTATTGTAGGGCGCCCGCCGATATCCAGCGGGAAGTGAACCACGCATGAGAACCACATCATGAAAAAGCCGCCCAATCCGCCGATCAAGCCTCCCAGCAACACGATCCGCGCCATCCCATTGCGCTCGAACCCCAGCGCCTCGGCCAGCCCGTCCACGGGGAATGGAGTATACGCCTCCATGTACCGGTAACCTGCCGCGTAGGCGTCTCGCGTTGCCGCGATCACGTCTTCCGGCTTATCAAACTCAGCGAGGAGCCCATATACCCCGGGAGCCGGCGTCGCCGTGTTCATGGTGCGGCCTCCCTCGGTGCCCCGGATTGGCCGCCATGCCCTTCCTCGGTTTGCGTCTCGTAAACCAGCTCGCGCATCTCGGTGATCGAGATCACCGGCAGAAAACGAATGAACAAGAAGATCAGCGTGAGGAACAGCCCGAGCGTTCCGTAAAACGTCGCGTAATCCCAGACCGTCCCGTGGTACATGCTCCAGGAAGAAGGCAGATAATCGCGGTGCAGGCTCGTGATCACGATCACATAACGCTCGAGCCACATCCCGATATTCACCGCGATCGAGATCAGCCATAAGAGCTGCACATGCCGCCGCACCCAGGGCGACCAGAGCAACTGCGGAATGAAGACGTTGCAGGTCATCATCATCCAGTATGTGTGGGCATAAGGGCCCGTCGGCCGGTTCTGGAGCAGCACGAATTTCTCGTAGGGGTTGTTCCCGTACCAGGCTGAAAATGCTTCCATCATATAACCATAAGCCACGACCATGCCCGTCGCCAGCATGACCTTGCCCATGTTGTCCAGATGGCGAGTCGTGATGAAATCCTTGAGCCCGAATGCCGCCCTCAACGGAATCGCCAGCGTGATCACCATCGCAAACCCTGAGAAGATCGCCCCGGCAACGAAGAACGGTGGAAAGATCGTCGAATGCCAGCCCGGCAAGATCGCGATCGTGAAGTCAAATGCCACGATTGTATGGACGGAGACAACCAGCGGAGTCGCCAGCCCCGCAAGCAGTAGGTATGCCGTCCTGTAGCGATGCCAGTGCCGGGCCGAGCCGCGCCATCCCATCGCCAGGAAGCCGTAGATATACTGCGCCCAGCGATTCTTGGCCCGGTCTCTGAGCGTCGCCAGGTCGGGGATGAGCCCGACGTACCAGAACAGCAGTGAAACCGTCGCGTAGGTCGAGACCGCGAAAACGTCCCACACCAGCGGGCTGCGCCACTGCGGCCACAGCCCCATCGTATTCGGGTATGGCGTCAACCAGTAGAAAAGCCAGGGCCGCCCCATGTGAAACAGCGGGAACAACCCCGCGCACGCGACCGCAAAGAGCGTCATCGCCTCCGCGAAGCGATTGATCGACGTCCGCCAGTCTTGCTTGAGCAATAACAGAATCGCCGAGATCAGCGTGCCGGCGTGTCCGATGCCGATCCACCACACAAAGTTGACAATCGCAAAGCCCCACATCACCGGGACGTCGATTCCCCAGATTCCCACCCCGCGCAACACGAGCACGGTCAGCGACGTGAACAGGACCATCGTCAGCGAGAAGCCGATCGCCATGCCCAGGAACCACCGCCAGTTGTAGGGCCGCACCAGCACGAGCGCCACTGATCTTGTCCGTCACCGAGGCGTACGTATGCCCCGGCGCCAGTACCGGCACTCGCGCCGCGCTGCCGGCGGGTTCAGGATCGTTGCGATTCATCACGTGCGCTCGCCTCGATCTCAGGATTGCTGTTTCGTAGCTTCGTCAGATAACTTGTCCGGGGCCGCGTATTCAGCTCTTCCAGAAGAACGTAATTGCGCGGGCCGGCCTTCGCCCGTGCCACCGCACTTTGCGGATCGTTGAGATTGCCGAACGTGATCGCCTTCGCCGGGCAAGCCCCCTGGCACGCCGTCACCACTTCGTCGCCCCCGACGGGCCGGTTCTCGATCATCGCCGCAATCCTGGCCGCGTTGATCCGTTGCACGCAGTACGTGCACTTCTCCATCACCCCGCGCGACCTCACGGTCACGTCGGGGTTCCGCATCATCTTGAGCGTCGGGCTCTCGTCATCGACATAGTGCAGAAAGTTGAACCGCCGCACCTTGTACGGGCAGTTGTTCGAGCAATAGCGCGTACCCACGCAGCGGTTATACGTCATCTCGTTGAGCCCTTCCGCAGAATGCGTTGTCGCCGCCGTTGGGCAAACCACCTCGCACGGGGCCTTTTCGCAGTGCATGCAGGGGACCGGCTGGAAATCGATCTTGGGGTTGGCTGTGTCTTCGCCCTCGAAATACCGGTCGACACGCAGCCAGTGCATCTCGCGCAAAGCCAGAACCTGCTCTCTACCTACAACCGGAATGTTGTTCTCTGCCTGGCAGGCGACCACACACGCCCCGCAGCCGATGCACGTGTTCAAATCAATCACCATCCCCCACGCGTTCCCTTCCCCTTTCTCATGCTCCGCCTGCGGCTTTGGCTCGTCGATCAAGCTTTCGCGGCGCCCGGCTTCGTGCTCCGACTTGCCGGCGAAACCGGGGTCGCGGCGGTATTCCTCGAGCGTACCCGTGCGAATCAAATCCCTTCCTTCCATGTTGAAATGATGATGCATGGACGCGACCTGGTGCCGCTCGCCAGTTTTCTTGAGCTCGAGTCCGCTGCCGAACCAGGGCGCGTCTGAATGGCGCATCGCAGACACATCGACACCCACCCCCGTCCCGACGCGACCCGCGCGGCGACGGCCGTGCCCCAGGAATACCGTGATCGACCCTTCGGCCTGCCCCGGCATGATCCATGCCGGGATCCGGATCGGGCGCCCGCGATAGGAGAGCTCGAGCACATCGTCACTGGCAACCTCAAGGCGCCGCGCCGTCGCGGGGCTCAACAGGGCAGCACTATCCCACGAGAACTTCGCAAGCGGCTTGGGCAATTCCTGCAGCCAGCCGTTGTTCGCGTACCGGCCGTCCCAGATCGTCGGGTCGGGCCGGAAGACGATCTCGAGGCTCGTTGATTTGTCGTCCGGATCGGATGGGGATCTCTCCGGTCTCTTGGCCGTCGGCACCGATCTGGGCTTGGACTCCGAGCCCTTGATGAAGCCAGCCTCGAGCGCCTCTCGCCAGGCCGCCTCGAAGTCGCCGGGTAATCCCTGTCGCTTCCAGTAGTCGCGCACGACATCGAGCGGCGACAGCTCAGGCTGGCCCAGAAGAAGCGCGAGCAGCTCATGCGCCGATCTCCCCTTGTACAAAGGTGCGATCAGCGGCTGCTGGATCGTCGCCGTTCCGTCGAACGCTCTTGAGTCGCTCCACGATTCCAGGAAATGCGCTTGAGGGATGTGCCAGTGACAGAGCCGAGCTGTCTCATCGTCGTACAGCCCGAGATGGATGCGCAGCTTCGTTCGATCGGATTTGAGCACCTGCGCGAAATCCAGGTCGGCAGGCGCGTCAAACGCCGGGTTGCCGCCCAGAATCAGGAGCGTCTCGACTCCCCCGGCCTTGATGTCGCGGGCGAGCTCCGCAACCGAGCCCGTCTGGTCTGCTGGACCTGCGTCAGTCCGCGGAATAAACTCCACGGTCTTGCCGATATTGCCCAGCGATTGATTCATGAAATGGGCCAGGGCGTGAACTTCGGGGGGCTGGCTGTCACCTGCGATGACCAGGCTTTTACCGCGGTTCGCGGTCAGGTCGCGCAAGAGCGCTCTGATCCACGCGGAATGCGCCGAGATTCCGCGCGAAAGCTTTAGCTCGGCCGCAGGCCCCTGCTCGATCGCAGCAGCGAGCACTCTCGCAAGCTCCGCCACGTCCCGTGACGATATCGCCAGCCGGTGATCTGCTGCAGAACCCGTCAAGCTCGGCGTCGACTCGACGACGTATAACCGGTTCATCGACGCGGCTGCCCCGCCCTCCAGGGCGTTACGCCGCGCCGCGAAAGCACGTGCATCCTTGAGTCGCGCCGGTCCCCAGGCCAGGAAGTCAGATTCGAGCGAAAGCACTACGTCGGCCTTTTCAAAATGATAGAGCGGCTCGAGGTCCTCTCCAAACGCTAACCGGCAGCCGGCCCGAATGGCGTCGCGCGACACGCTCTCGTACGCGTGCCATTTGGCCTCGGGAAACTGCGCAAGCAGACGGTGAAGCTGCTCGGCCAGAGTCGGCGAGGCGACGGTCTGCGTCAGGATCCGTAGGCCAGTGCCTTTCTTCGCGCGCAGTGATTCCCGGACATCGAGCGCACAGGCTCTGAAAATGCTCCCAGCTCTCAACCCGTCCGCCGCGCGTGATCAGTTGAGAGCGGTCCGGGTCATAGAGCCCCAAAAGCGCTGCCTGCCCGAAGATGTCAGTCGCTCCCAGACTCGCCGGGTGAGCAGGGTTGCCCTCGATCTTGATCGGTCTGCCCATCTCACTCTTGACCAGCACGCCGCAGCCGAATCCATCGATCGGCACCGCCGAAGCAAAAAAGAGCGGTCTTCCCGGAACGATTTCCTCGGGCGCCTGCACGTAGGGAACGATCGACTCGGCGGGCTGGTAAGCACATCCCGAGAGACCGGCCAGCGCCAGCGACGCAGCCGAGACCCTCAGAAAATCACGCCGGTTGGGCCCGGTCAGCGATTCCTCTACCCGCGCCAGAAATAGGGCGCCAGAGACTTCTTGCTCCTGCACAACGCCCGCCAGCTCTTCGAGACTCCGCCACACAACCGGCGATCGCTCGCCATTGGGCGGGCTCGCCCTCCGATCCGCGGGAGCACTCTCGAGCACGGTCAACTCGGGTAGCTGTTTCATCGGTGGCACACCGAACAGTTCGTCAATCGATCGACTTCGACGTGGTTCCGCTTGACAAGCTCTCGCCCCCGCTCGACCTGTTGCGCCGCAGTGAGAGGCAGGTCCAACATCACGAGCACCTCGCTCTTCTCGCGCAGGTGGCGCTCGGGATGCCGGTGACAGTCCAGACACCAGCTCATGGTCATCGGCTCCTCCTTCCATGTCAGGGGCATCTTGTCTACTCGCCCGTGACACGACACACAGCCCACCCCCTTCTGAACGTGAATCGCGTGGTTGAAGTAGACGAAGTCCGGCAGATCGTGCACTCTCGTCCATTCAAGCGGTTTGTTCTGAGCCAGGCTCGTCCTCACCGGCTCGAGCATCGGGCTCGCAGCCCAGATCTGCGAGTGACACGACATGCAGGTATGGGTCGGAGGCAATCCCGCGAACGACGAGGTCTCCACCGAAGTGTGGCAGTAGCGGCAGTCGATCCCCAGGCCGCTGACGTGGTGCTCGTGTGAGAAGGGAACCGGCTGAGGGCGAACCACTCGCACCTGGGTCTGATACGGAGACTGCAGAAGCAGGTAACTCAGGAACAACAGGCCGAGCACGAACCCGACGGCGCCGAAGATCGTCAGCCGCGACAGCGTATTGGCACTCGGATGAAAAATCTGCGGCATCAAGTCGGCTCGCGAAGAACCCACAACCCGCATGCCACGCCACGAGGCGATCCAGGCCATTAGGATGAGCACGAACGATGCCGGTTTCAACACCCACGTGGGGAATTCGGGCAAATTGTTTTGGGCGAAAATGCTAAAAACTTCAGACGATTTCGCGACGGTGTCGGATATGGGGCTCACACCGCGGGCGCAGGGAGCGATCCCGATGACCGGCGCGCTTCACGTTGCGCCGAACGACGAGATCGGAAATGTCGCTCGTAGGTTAAACCGCTTCGAGCCGTCCGGTGGAGTCGCCGAGACGAGCAACCTGGTCGACGCCCATGCGGTCCAGCATATTGAGGTAGAGATTGTTGAGCGGCTTGCCCTTGAGCTTCAAGAACCGGCCGGTCGCCAGGCTGCCTCCGCCGCTGCCGGCCAGGATGACGGGCAAGTTCGAATGCGTGTGCCGATTGCCGTCGGAGTTCCCGCTGCCGTAGACGATCATGGAATTATGCAGGAGGGAATGCCCGTCCACGTCTTTGATCGAATCGAGCTTCTCGAGGAACTTGGCCAGTTGCTGGACGTACCAGACGTCGATCGAGCCGATTTTCTCCATCATGTCTTTCTTGCCGAAGTGGTGCGATAGGTTGTGATGGCCCTCGGAAATTCCAATTTCCGGGAAAGTTCGATTGCTGCCTTCATTCGCAAGCAAGAATGTCGCCACCCGGGTCGAATCGGTCTGGAATGCCAGCACCATCATGTCGAACATGAGCTGGATGTGCTCGGGAAAGCTGCCCGGAATTCCTGTCGGCGACTCGACGTTGGGATTCGGTGTGTCTTTGAATCGTTCGGCTTCCTGGATCCGGCGCTCGATCTCGCGCACGCCCGCCAGGTACTCCTCGAGCTTCTGCTGGTCGCCTCCGCCAAGCTCCTTCTCGAGATTTCGCGTGTCGTCGAGGACAAAGTCCAGGATCGACCGCTCTTGCTCCCGTCGCAGCGCCAGGTTCTTGCGCCGCTCCGCCGGAGCACCGGCGCCGAATAGCCGCTCGAAGACCAGGCGCGGGTTCGGCTCAGGTGCCACCGGCAGCGTTGGTCCGCTCCACGACAGGTTGTACTGATAAGCGCACGAGTAGCCCGAGTCGCACGAGCCCGATTTGCGCACCGCGTCGCACGTGAGCTCGAGCGATGGAAACCGCGTCAAATGACCGATTCGCCCGGCGGCCACCTGGTCAACGGAAATACCGGCATGAATGTCGGCGCCGGCGGTCTTCTTCACCCGCACGCCGGTGAGGAACGAGCCGCTGGCTCGGGCATGATCGCCCGGCCCGTCCGGACCGGCGGTCGCGTTGATCTGGTCAAGCCCGCCCAGGATCTGAATATGCTGCTTGACTTTCTCCAGCGGCTGGAGCGTCTTGGTCAGCTCGAAATCCTTGCCTTCCTTCTTGGGCCACCAGTACCCCTGGTGCACGCCGTTGGGCACGTAGACGAATGCCATCCGCAACGGGGCACCGGTCGGCGTCGCCGCGAGCTTGCTCGCTTCCTTTGTGGCAGCGGCAGCGCCGCCGGCCAGTGTCTCGAACACAGGAAGGGCCAGCGCCACGCCCGCGCCTCGCAGGAATGCACGCCGGCTTGGGTCGCTCGCCGTGCCGGCTCCCACCAGGTCTCTTCGCGAATGGTCTTGTCTCATGGCTTTGACCGTGTTTGATGACTGAGTTCTCTATCCCCCGCTCGATGCGGTGCTCGCAACGGAAACACTCCGCCGCTTTTGAAACGGTGTCGATTCGATCACGCCCAGAAGCAACGCGGAAAACCGGCCTCCTTCGCCGTCGAGCCGCTCCACGATCCGATCCACTGCCTCCACGTCATTATAATCCAGGCCGCGTCCCAGGGCATAAGTCAGGAATTTTTCAGAGATGCAGCGATAAAAATCGGCCTTGTGCCCCTCCTTCAGGATGCGCTTCAGCTCTCGCACGTCGCGGAACGATTCCCCACTCAGAAGCTTCCCGGTTGAATCAATCGGTTGCCCGCGCTCTTTCTCGCGCCACAGGCCCATTGCGTTGAAATTCTCAAGCGCCAGTCCCAGCGGGTCCATGCGGGCATGGCACGACGCGCACAGAGGCTGCGCGATGCAGGGCCAGGAGCTCACGGCCGGTCGGCTCTCGATCCTTGAATTCTTTCTTGGCATCATCGAGGGGCGGAACGACCGCCGGCGGCGGCGGTGCGGGCGTTCCCAGCAGGTTTTCGAGGATGAACTGGCCCCGTTTTACCGGTGACGTTCGGGTTGGATTTGAGGTGACAAGCAGCACCGATGCATGGGCCAGCACACCCCCGCGCGGGCTGTCTTTCGGCAGCGTAACCTTCCGCATCTGGTTCCCGCTCACGCCTTTGATTCCGTATAACTCCGCGAGTTTGCCGTTCAAGAACGTGTAATCGCTCTCGATCAGCTCGAGCACGCTGCGATCTTCTCGCGCAATGTGCGCGAAGACCATCTCGGTCTCGTTCCGCATGGCCCGCCGCGTCTGGCCGTCGAGCTCGATCCTCGCCCGGCTTCCCTCTTGCCTCAGCACGGCACGAGTGTTGATGGTAAACCCGTCCACATCGCGAATCTGCAGCCACTGCCCCACGAAGTTGCGCGTGAGCGCTTCGCTGCGCGGATCGTTCAGCATACGCTTGACCTGAGCCGTCAGGTTTTTCCTGAGCGTGCCGTGCTCGGCTGCGCCAAACAGCTCCGCGTCGGGCATTGTCGACCAGAGGAAGTAAGAGAGCCGCGAAGCAAGCGTGTATTCATCGACCGGCAAGTATCTTCGGCCAGGCTGGCTTGCCTCGGGCCCGGCTGTCTCGACCCGGAACACGAACCGAGGCGACGCGAGCACCGCGACCATCGCCCGTGCCACGCCCTGTTCAAATCGATGGCCAGGCAGATGGTAGATCTTCTCCGCCATCGCCACCAGGCGATCGAGGACCTGTCGATCGACCGGCCGGCGAAACGCCTGGGTTGCAAACCGGGCCAGCACTTCGCGAGCATACTCACGCCGCTCGGCGTCCCCCTGCGGGGGCTCATCCCTCGGGAAAAACCGATCGTAGTTCTTCGGGTGCGACCAGTGCTTCGGGTCGAGCGGGCCCTGAATCTTCACCGAGACGATCCGGACATCAATCGAGGTGTTTGCCTTCTTCTTTTGGGGCTCAGGGGTCGGTATCGGCTCGATATCGAAGCTCAGGTGATGGTCGCCGGCCTTCAAGGCTTCGGTGAACGAATAACGATAAACCTTGCCGTCCTGCCAGGCGTAAGTTTCCCGGATTAATTCTTTCTCGTCGAGCCGCGCGGTCATCGTGCACCGGCCGGGGTCGTAATCGAACGAGCCATGCACCGCAATTTCGATTCCCAGGCGGTAGTCCCCGTCATTGTTGGCGATGATCAGCCGTCTGACCTTTGACTTCGTGTAGGCGCTCATCCGTTCGCCGTTGCCCGTTCCGTCGACCGCCCGAAACTCGATTCCCCGATAGCTGCGTTCCGGAATGAACCTCGACACGGTCGGCACGCCGGATGCGATGATCGCCTCCGCCGCCTGGACGTACTTTTCCAGCAACAGCGGGGAAACGGAGAGCACGTCGGCGATGTTATCGAAGCCGTAGCCCGAGTCGTCCGGTGGGAATTCCTCTTCGGCTTTGAAGTCGAAACCCGTCAGGTCGCGGATGGTACTGCGGTACTCGGCGCGATTGAGGCGCCTGATCGTGCTGCGGCCCGGGTCCGGGTCATTGGGATCGATCTTGAAGACGTCGTATTTGATCCACTTCGCAAGCTGCTGAACCTCCGCGTCGCTCGGCCGCGGCTTACCTGCCGGCGGCATCAGTCCCGATCGCACATTCTTGAGCACGGCCAGCCAGAGCTCTCGCTTTCCGACAAGCTCGCTTGCTTGCGTTTGGTCAAACGCCAGATCGCCTTTTTTCATGCCATCAGCGTGGCAGCGGTAGCAATAGTCGATCAGGATGGGCTCGATCGACTCCTCAAATCGGGCGACGGCGGGGTTCTCGTCAGCCGCGGCCGCGCTCCCGCAGATTACGAGAATCGCGAGAACACCCACGCCGTAACACGCACCACGCCGGCGCGCCCGATCACGCATGGCATTTGCCCAACTTTTCAAGTCGGCCTTGAGGAGTAAGGAGGGAAGCGGTACGCAAGAGTCGTCGGCGGAGGAGGCGACAACATAGTAATCTACCAGGACAGGCGGCTCGGTTAAACAAAAATTGCAAACCGGTTGAATTGGTCGACCTGCCGTCCTCTCTATCTATCTTAAGCGTCGGCTTGTGGACCTCTGGACGCGCACGCGCGCTTCTTGCCGGGTTTCTGCACTGCGCGGCGCTCTTACGAGACATAACTGGTTGCCGCTATTGTGTTTCGTGAATCTCCCGCACCCAGATATTCCGAAACCGCACAGGGTTGCCGTGGTCTTGAAGCTGGATAGGGCCCTTTGGTCCGTGCGGTGTGTACTTCCCGACCGCCCGGTAGGCCATCGCGCCGATCACTGCTGAGTGGTTGTGCACTAGCACGCCATTGTGCAGCATCGTCACGAAAGCGGGCGACTCGAGCGTTCCATCCGGCTTGAATCTTGGTGCGGTGAAGACGATGTCGTAGGTTTGCCACTGGCCCGGCGGCCGTGAGGCATTGACCAGCGGCGGGTGCTGCCCATAGATGGCGGCCGCCTGCCCGTCGGCATATGTGATGTTCTCGAAGCTGTCGAGCACCTGAATCTCATAGCGAGCGAAGAACATCACGCCACTATTGCCTCGGCCCTGATCCCGGCCTCGCGCAGGCTCAGGCGACGCAAACTCGAGATGAAGCTGGCAGTCACCGAATTCATCGGTCGACGTGATTTCACCCGCTCCCGGCTTGATCACCATCGCCCCGCTCTCCACGATCCATTCCGCCGGCCGCCCGCGCCGGCCCCGCCAGTGCGAGAGGTCCGTGCCGTCGAACAAGACCACCGCGTCGGACGGTGCCCGTCCCGGCTCCTGCTGCGTGCTACAAGTTCCCGGCGTGATCACCGCCGGGCGAGGCCGGTCGCCATCGTGCACGTGCCACTTTTCGCCGGGCAGCATCGGTGTGTCCTTGAATCCGACCTTGAGCCCATCTTGGCCGAGCCCCGCACTGGCCACCGCGGTCAAAGCCGCCGCCCCAAGGCCTTGCACGATCGCTTTGCGTCGAGTCATGGGTCTGTCCTCTCCCGAGTTCAAGGCCGGTTCATCGCCGTTTTCCATTCAACCCCACCCCGAACGCGAAGTCTACCGCCCTGGCCGGCCACAAACGCACCGCACCTTGCCAGTAAATCAAAAGTTGGCCGGCGACTGACGCCTATCGCCGTCATCCGACGAAGAGTAGATATAGATACGGGATGGAGGACGACGCCCCTCACATTCCCCGCGCCTCGCGGGCCAGGACGCGCCAGTGGGACGCAATGCGCAAAGAGATTGATGGATGATCCCATGGATCACTTCGTCATGTTGGACCAGTTACCGGACGACTTTGCAGTCCCCCCGAAGTTCCAAAGCCGGCTCGAATTCGACGCCGAGGCACATAAACTCGTTTTCCACGGTTACATGAGCAAGGCCGAATTCGACCAGCTCAGCTCGATGAGCAACGACTGGCGATTCCGGCGGACGCTTGAGGATCTCTTCCGGCAATGCACTCCGGATACAAAGGCCACGCCGGGCGGATTCGGTCGCGTTCTGGCGAATTTCGGCCAGCTCTTCTCGAGACGATGAGCGCCGCGCGTTGATTCGAGACTCGCGCTGGCACTCCTGGCGATCCACTTCCTCGCTGCTCATACCGGCGCGCAGTGGGTCGTCGAGCGCACCGGCAGCTCGGCGCGGCTGCGTGGAATCAGTGCCGTGGATTCAAAAGTCGCGTGGGCCAGCGGCACCGGCGGCACCGTCTTGAAGACGGTCGATGGCGGAGCAACCTGGAATCGCAACGTGGTCCGTGGCGCCGAATCCAGTGATTTCCGTGATATCGAGGCGTTCGACGCCCGGACAGCATACGTCCTGTCCATCGGTGCCGGCAAACTCTCGCGGATCTACAAGACATCTGATGGCGGGTCAACCTGGGCGCTACAGCATTCCAACCCCGATCCCACGGGTTTTCTCGACGCGCTTGCGTTCTGGAACGCTGACCATGGGCTGGCGCTGGGCGACCCCGTTGGTGGGCGATTCGTCATTCTGACGACCGATGACTCGGGCAAGACCTGGACGCGCATCGCGCCCGGCGGAATTCCCCCGGCGCTTGCCGACGAAGGCGCATTCGCCGCCAGCGGCACCTGCCTGGTCGTTCAGGGCGAAAGCAATGCCTGGTTCGCCACCGGCGCCGGGCGGGTCTTCCGCAGCACCGACCGCGGACGAAACTGGACGGTCCACCAGACGCCCATCCGCGCCGGCAATGGCTCCGCGGGAATCTTCTCACTCACATTCTGGGATGCCAACCACGGAGTCGCCGTCGGCGGAGACTACAAGGCGCCCGACGCCGTGGGGTCGCTCTGTGCACTTTCTTCGGACGGCGGCCGCACCTGGCGAATCCCCCGCGTATCCCAACCATCCGGCTATCGTTCCGCCGTTGTCTTTGTTCCGGGCTCGGCCGGACCAACCCTTCTGGCTGCCGGGCCAACCGGAACTGACCAATCAGCCGATGGCGGCGATACATGGAAGAAACTCGGTAGCGCAGGCTTTCACGCCCTGTCGATGACGAGAGCCAGGGCCGCCTGGGCCGTTGGCGAGGCCGGGCGGATCGCGCATTTCGAGACGCCGTGAATCCGTCCTCCGGCCAGGTAAGTCTTCCGCCCTGGCACCAGATCAGGACCAAGGATTTGCTCGGCGACGCGCCAGGCTGTACACTCAGGGCCCCAAGCAATCGCTCGGGCCGACATTTCATGAACTCAGTGTCCCGAGTGTCGCTAAAAGCGGGAGCCAGCGCGATGGCCAAGATTCTGATCGGCGGTGTTGTCGGGGGGCTCGTGATCTTCTTCTGGGGTTTCGTGTCGCACATGCTCCTGCCGATCGGCGAAATGGGCTTGCAGCCCATTCCTCAAGAAGAAGGAATGGCCGCAGCCATGAAACAGGCCGTTCTTGAGCCCGGGTTGTACTTCCTGCCGGGCTACGACCGAAGCAAACCGCAAACGCAAGCGGATATGCAGGCCCACATGGAAAAAATCTCTAAAGGCCCGTACGGCTTCATGGTCCTCTACCCCAACGGCCGCGATCCATCGCTGGCGAAGCGACTGCCAATTCAGTTAGGTACGAACGTTGTCTGCGCTCTACTGGCGGCGATCCTCGTCTCTCAGCTTCGCCCAGGCTTCTTCGTGCGCGTGGCCTGTGTCACGCTGATCGGCATTCTGGCGTCGATCATGGTCTTGGTGCCATACTGGAACTGGTACGGATTCCCGGCCGATTTCACACTGGCCCAGCTCATCGAGCATGCCGTCGGCTGGTTCCTCGCGGGCATCGCGCTCGCCGCAATTGTGCGACCCAGCGCCACCGCGAAGCCCCAGAATCCAGCGCTGGCCTGAATCCTGCAAAACGCCGCACGGCTGGGCGAGGCAAGTTTTTGACTCACTGCGGCGAGGCTTTGGCTTTTGCACCCGCCTGCGGTGTCTCGTCGGCCGAAGTGTGGTCATGCACGATCTTCCAACCGTCGGGAAACTTCCGCACGATGAGCGTGAACAGCCCGGTCGGTTTCGACCCATCGGGCAAGGTCAGCTTGAATCGTCCCCGCGCAAACACCGCCTCCGGCCCGAGCGATTCGATCTCGAGCTCCGAAAACGCGAGTTGCCCCATCGCCTTGCCTTCCGCTTTGTATCGCCGGCGATACCGGTCGCGCATGGCCTCATACCCGTCGAACCGCTGCCCGCCCGACATGAACACAACCTTCGGCGAGTTCCAGTACCCGGTGAGGAACGCGTCAAGGTCCCCTTTGTTCCAGTCGGCGGCTTGCTGATCGAGAACCGCACGCACGTCCCGGACGACGGCGTCCGAATCGTCGCCGCCGCGGGCCCTGGTCCCGGCCCAAGCCAGCGCCAGTGCGACACCACAGATCACCAGTGCGAGAGTTTTCTTGATCATTCTGAAGCTCACCACCTGAGGACGTCGACTCCATGGGTCAAGGCGATTCAGCCGACTCACTTGAGGCCCGTATTCGATTTGCTTGCCGAAGTCCTTCACGATATCCTTCTTCGCGCGCAGTCTTTCAATACTCGTCAGATAAGGCATGCGTCGAGCCTCCTCAAAGCATCGAGAGAACTTCATCGAGCGTCTCGGTGTCATTCGCGGCTTGCAACAGTCCGCCCAGCCGTTCGATCTCGCAGATCGAGCGGAGCTTTCGTTCATGCTTGGCCGGCACTTTCTTGAACTTGTGCTCCAGCAGCTTGAGGATGGCGATCTGCAGGCCTTCGGCGACGCCTTCTTTATGTCCCTCTTTATGTCCCTCTTTGTGTCCTTCTTTGTGTCCTTCTTCGCGCGCCATTCTTTCAATACTCGTCACATAAGGCATGCGTCGTGCCTCCTCAAAACGCTCGAGGTCGGTTCGGAACGATTGCTCGAGCTCCGACGGAAGGGTTAACATCCAGTCGAGCACACGAAAAAGCTGCCGCACTTGCTGTCGTTTGAGCCCGCGATCATAGAGACTTTTGACCAGGCGAAGTTTCCATTGCCAGCGCGTCGCGGGCGCATCCCGCGTCTCGAGAACCTTGAGCTGCGCCAGGATGACGGCCGCAAACGGATTGGCAGACTGCTCAAGGGCCGCCTCGTCCCGGCGATAGTCGATCAGCTTGACCATCGGGAACCGAAAGTCGAGGTCACAGCCCAAATTATTGTACACGAATCGGTCGGGCCGCCAACTCCGCTGCTCGTCGCACAATACCGCCAGGCTCACGACCGGGCGATCGTACCGGTCAAGAATCCGGTGGTAGTACTTGAACATTCGCTCCGCAAATTTGCGTTCTCGCTGGCCTTGCACTTCGACGTGTATGAGCAGCCAAGCCTCCTTGCCGTCTGCCGCCAGACCTTGAAGAGCTTGTCGGCGAGTCGTTTGCCGGCCGCAGCATCGCGTGTGATCTTTTGCAGTTCTTTGTCCAGACTCTCGTACCCGCGAGTCCAGTCGATACCGGCATGGACTTCCGGAAAGCAGAGAGCCAGAAACGATTCGAGAAAGTGTTCAAGCGCTTCCTTCCATGGACTGTCCAGGTCGTCGGGCTCTTTGCGCTTTACGGGCATCGTGGCAATGTATCCGCGGGCCGAGCTCAGCTCAAGCAAACAGATCGACGTCGCAGTGTTCTTCGTCTCTTTCTGAACCCTGATACCTCAAACCAATTCGTGCGCTTCGACGTGCTCGCCGCGCGCCAGCTCGTGCCCTCCGTCGGGCGCGTCGGCTGCCTCAGCCCTGCCTCGATCGTGCCGGCCCGGCGCCGGCAAAGCAAGCGTCTGGCATGTCGCCACAATCATGAGCGCGACCACGCGCACCGACCACGCTGACCAGCCCGTACCGGTCACCCAGCCGCCCCAAGAGCGGCGCGCACATCCCGCCCACGCTCACCGCCAGGCCCAGCGTCACACCCGAGGCCATCCCCACGCGTCGCGGCAAATACTCTTGCCCCAGAACCACCAGCACCGAGGTTGGCATGAACAGAAAGAAAGCCAGCGGAACCAGGAGTGCAAGCGCCAGCGGGCGATAGCTGGTGACCGCGAATAAAGCCAGGAAGAACACCCCGCCGGCGAATCCCATGCGAATCACCTTCCGTCGACCGAGCCGGTCGGCGAGATAACCCCCTGTGAGCGTTCCAAAGATGCTGGTGCCCAGAAAGATTGCCAGCGCCCGGTTCCCCTGGGCCGCCGTTTGGCCCCAGCGGTTCATGAAGTAAAGCGCCAGGAACGTATTGAGGCCATAAAAGACAATCGACCGGCACACCGTCGCACCCGAGAGAATTCCAAAACCCTTCCAGTCGTCTTCACCGGCGAAGCTCGGCCCACCTCCAGAGCAATGCGATCGCCCCCCCGCTCCCCCCATTGACCAACCGATCAAAAGGGCGACCAAGCCCGTGGGTAAGAGCAGTGCCGTGATCCCTCGCATGCCCCAGGAGACAACCACGGCACTTGTAATCACAGGTGCCAGGGCAAACCCCAAACCGCCTCCGACCGAGAAATAGCTCATTCCGGTCGTGCGCCTGTCCGCGCTGGCGAGGTGAGCCTTGCGCACCGCTTCGGGATGAAACGCTGCCACCCCCAATCCGCTCAGCCCAACAGCCGAAAGCACCACAGGATAACTCTGTGCCTGCGTCCCGAGTGCCAGGCTCACGCCCGCAAGCAGAATGCTTGCCGGCAACAGCCACCACACGCCGACCCGATCGGCAAGCTGGCCGAACAGCGGCTGCACAATGGACGATGTCGCACTGATTGCAAACACCAGGCTCGCGGCCATCGCGTAGCTGAATTGCCTCTCGACCACCAGAAATGGCACCAGCGCCGGCACCACCCCCTGGCAAAAGTCGATCAAAAAGTGCCCGAGCGAAAGCAGGGCGATCGCCTGCTTGTTCATGTGCGGCTTCTCCTTTTCGACCGCAGCCTGGGATAACATGAAGGTCGACCGCCCAGTATATAGCGTGGAACAATTTCACGCCGGGCTTCTCCGGCGCAGCAATGCCCAAGACGAGAGAGCCGGTAAACATGCCGCGCAACGCATCCGGGTGTCTGGTCCAATCGCTCGAGTCGCTCTTCGAGGGCCGCTCGGTCGCCGGGCTCTCCGATCGCCAGCTCCTGGATCGCTTCACCAGGGCACGCGACGCCGCCGGCGAAGCCGCATTCACCGCGCTCGTGTCGCGGCACGGCCCCATGGTTCTGGACCTATGTCAACAGCTCCTGGGTGACCTTCACCACGCTGAAGACGCGTTCCAGGCCGTGTTCTTCGTGCTGGCTCGCAAGGCCCGGTCAATCCGCGACCCGGATCTCCTGGCAAACTGGCTCTACGGAGTCGCCCTCCGCACGGCCCGTTGCGCGAAGGTCCAGCTCAACCGCCGCCGCAAGAAAGAAGAGGCTGGTCTGATGCACCATCACGATCCAGGCTCGCCCGGGGGTCTCGATTCGATGCTCGAGCCTTCAATCGACCGCGAGCAAGCCGAGGCCCTGCACAGCGAAATCGCGCGATTGCCAGCTTCTTTTCGCAAGCCCGTGGTGCTTTGTTATTTCGAAGGCCTCACGCTCGACGAGGCCGCACGGCGACTGCGCTGTCCTCCCGGAACGCTGCGCAGCCGGATCGCCCGCGCCCGTGAAAAGCTCAAATGTGCTCTCACCCACCGCGGAGTTGCGTTACCCGCCATTGCGCTCGCCGCCGCGTTCTCACCAGTCTCGGCCTCCGCGTCGCCCTCACCCCAACTGTGCGAAACAACCGCGCGCACCGCAATCCAGTTCGCCGCCGGCCAATCCGCCGCGCCCCTGGCGGCGGCGCTGGCTCTCGATGTGCTGCAAGCCACGTTTCTTCACAAGTTGAAGATCTTCGCACTCGCGTTGCTCTTGTTCGGGGCCGTTGCCTCGAGCGCCGCCTATCTGACCCGCGCTCTGGCGATGAACGACGCGCCCAAACGTCCCGCAGGCAGTCGGCAGACGCCGGCCGCTGCTCGGCCGGATGATCCAACCCAGAAGCCGGCTCCTGGGCGAATGTTCGTGGTTGGCCGCGTACTCGATCCACAAGGCAAGCCGGTTCCGGGTGCAACAGTGGTCGCCTCCGCCCGCGCCAAGCTGGCGGCCCGTGTCGCCGGACCCGAAGAACAGAATCCGATGGTGGTTGGACACGCGGAAGCTGACGGATCCGGCCGGTTTCGACTCGATGCTCCGCGCATGTCGTCGACGCGAAATGGCGAATTCATGGCGATCGCACTGGCGCCGGGTTACGGCGTCGGATGGGCTGACATCGACCCCGATCTCGATCGGCCCGTGGCCGACATATCGCTGCGGCCCGAGCAAGTGATCAAGGGGCGGCTGTTCGACTTCCGGGAGCGTCCCGCGCAGGGTGTCGTCGTCTCGGTCTCCGCAATCCGACGCGTCCTTGCCCCGGAGACACAGGGCCGCGGTCTTCTGCGTGCCCGCCTCGACGGGCCGTCGTTCTGGTGGGCTCGTGCCAATGACATTCCAGCCTGGCCCAAGCCCGTGACCACCGACGCCGAAGGACGATTCGAGCTGCATGGCATCGGCCCTGGACTGGAGGCTCAGCTTAGCATCATCGACCCGCGATTTGCGGCCCAGACGATCGATGTCGCGACAGACGACGCCCCCGACGCGAAGTCCGTCACGATGGCCCTACAGCCTGCCAGGATCTTCACCGGCCTCGTGACATACGCTGACTCCGGCAAGCCTGTGCCGGGGGCTCGGGTCCACGTCGCCGCTGGCGGGGCGGGTCAACGAGGCTTCCGGTCAACCCACTTTCAAACCGGCGCCGACGGTCGATTTCGCGCGAATCCGTCGCCCGGCGATCTCTTCGTCGTCGCAGCGAGTCCTCCGGCCGGGCAGCAGTACCTGGCGACTTCCAGGAGAATCGAATGGCCCAGGGGCGCGGCCGAGCAGTCGGTTGACCTGGCACTCCCCCGCGGCGTGCCGATCCGCGGTAAGGTCACGGAGGAAGGCTCGAAGGCACCGATCGCAGGCGCTTGGGTTATCTTCGTCCGGAGTTCCGGGCCGGGTGTCGATGCCAATAGTGGGAGCGGTCAAGCCGAGACCAAAGCCGACGGGTCGTTCGAGCTCGCCGTGGGCCCCGGCGCCGGTTATCTGGCCGTTCAGGGTCCCAGCGAGGATTACGTGCTCCGGGAAATCGGCAATCGTGAGTTCTTCGAGGGTCTAGCAGGCGGCCGGGCACTCTATTCCCACAGCTTCATCGCTTGCGCGCCGAAATCAGGCGCCACCGGCCTTGAGGTTCAAGTCGCCCTCCGCCGCGGCGAAACCGTCTCGGGCCACGTCGTCGGCCCCGACGATCAACTCGTTCAGGACACCTGGATCATGGGCCGCGCCGCACTCGGGCCAAGCTCCACCGCATGGCGCCGCTGGGCGGGTATTCATCACGGCAACGCACAAAACGGCCGATTCGAGTTGCACGGGCTCGACCTCGACACCGAAATCCCGGTCTATTTCTTCCAGCCGAAGCGCAAGCTCGGCGCGCTGGCCCACCTCTCGGGAAAGTCGGCAGCCGGCGGGCCTGTTACCGTTCGCCTCGAGCCGTGCGGCACCGCCATCGCGCGATTGGTCGACGCCGGCAACAAGCCGGTGGCCGGGTACCACGACCAGTACATGATCTCGATGATCGTCGGGTTTGGTCCGGATCCTGGCCGCGGCGACGGGGCCGGCGCGAACCCCCTTCTTTCAGAAAGCGGATTCCTGGCCACGATCGACCCGATCAATTACCCGGTACCGCCCCAGTCCGACGCTCTCGGTCAAATCACATTCCCCGCGCTGATCCCGGCGCAAACTATCGAATCGTCGTCCGCAATCCACCTGCCGCTCCAGTCCGCAAAGACTTCACCGTCAAGCCCGGCGAAGCCACCGCCCTCGGCGATATCCTCATCGGGAAGCCCCAAGCCCGATGACGAGCGAGCTGAACCCCGTCTCCCGTCTGGGAGAGGGTGCCCGAAGGCCGGGTGACGGCCGATTGCGATCGATCGGCGGTAACACGCAAGATCTTTATTCCGTCGCGATTTCCCCCGCAACCTGGGATACGATGGAAGCCGGCAACACAGTACCTCGCGTGGCAACGAGATTCATGATGTGAGGAGCCAGCGCCGATGCTTTCAGACGCGTCCGGCTCGATGGTACGGCAGCTCGAGTCGCTCTTCGACGGCAGCGCGGTCGCCGGCCTATCGGATCGGCAGCTCCTGGACCGCTTCACCGCGCGGCGAGACGCGGTCGCCGAGGCAGCGTTCGCCGGGTTGGTCTTCCGGCACGGCCGGCTGGTCCTGGGCGTGTGCAACGAGCTCCTGGGCGATCGCCACGACGCCGAAGACGCTTTCCAGGCCGTCTTCCTGATCCTGGCTCAGAAGGCGCACGCGATCCGCGACCCCGATCTGCTCGGCAACTGGCTCTATGGTGTCACCCTCCGCACGTGCCGCCAGGCGCGCCTCTGCATCGCGCGCCGCCGAAAGTACGAGGAGGCAGCCCCGATGTCGAATTCGGGATCGATCGCCGTAACCCCGTCCGCCGAGCAATCGCTCCTGGTCCGCGAGCAGGCCGAGCTGCTCCACGAAGAGATCGAGCGCCTGCCACGCACCTTCCGTCTGCCGGTCGTTCTCTGCTACCTCGAGGGTCTGACCGTCCACGAAGCGGCCCGCCGGCTGCATTGGTCCCACGGAACCCTGCGCAGCCGGATGGCCCGTGCCCGTGAAAAGCTCAGGCGCGCCCTCACCCGCCGCGGCGTCATTCCCGCCGCTGCACTCAGCGCCCTTCTCTCACCCCGGTCGGTTTCGGCATCCGTCTCCTCGCACCTCTGCGAAACAACCGCGCGCGCTGCGATCCAGTTCGCAGCCGGCCAGTTCGCGGCGCCCCTGGCTCTGGAGGTGCTCAGATCCATGTTATTCCACAAGTTGAAGTCCGTCGCCCTGTCGCTGCTATTCCTCGTTGCCCTCGCCACGAGCGCCGGCTATTTGACGCACTCGCTGGCGAGGAACGATGAGCCCAAACGGCCCGCGGCCATTCGGCAAACGCCCGCTGCATCAAAGCCGGACGACGCAACCCAGAAGCCGGCTCCCGGGCGAATGTTCGTGGTCGGCCGGGTGCTCGATCCGCAGGGCAAGCCGGTCGCGGGCGCGGCGGTGATGGCTTCCGCGCTGCCCAGGTTCTCGCGGCCTCCCGACCGTGTTGAAGGACGGGCCGCGACTGTAATTGCGCAGTGCGCAGGCCGACAGCTCGGGGCGGTTTCGCCTCGACGCGCCGCGCACCTCTTCATCGCGAGACGACGAATTCATGGCGGTCGCCCTGGCCCCTGGTTACGGCGCCGGTTGGGTTAGGGTCGACCCTGACGCCGACGAGCCCGCGGGCGATATCTCGCTCCAGCCCGAGCAAGTCATCCACGGCCGCCTGCTCGACCTGACGGGCCAGCCTGCCCAGGGCGTCGTGGTGTCCGTCTCCTCGATCCGACGCGAGCTCGCTCCCGATGCGGACCGTCCGATCTTGGCACGTGTCACCACCGAAGGTCCCATTTTCTGGTGGGCGCATGTGATCGACCTTCCCGGCTGGCCGAAGCCCGCGACGACCGACGCAGACGGCCGGTTCACGGTGCACGGCGTGGGTCGTGGGCTCGAGGTGCGGCTCAACGTCGTCGACCCGCGATTTGCTCCCCAGACGATCGAGCTAGCGACGGACGACACTCCCGGCGTGAAGGTCGTTTCGAGCTCGCTCCAGCCGGCCCGGATCCTCACGGGTCGGGTGACGTTCGCCGACACCGGCGGAGGCGTCCCGCAAGCCCGGATCGCCATCAGCGGCAGCGGGGGGCAGCTAGGAATCCGTTGGACGAATTTCCAAACCGACGCCGAAGGTCGGTATCGCGCGAATGGCTGGTCTGGCAATACTCTACTCGTAACAGTGTTCCCGCCCCCCGGGCAGCCCTATCTGGCCCCCATCAAGAGAGTCAATTGGCCCAAGGGCGCGGTCGAGCAGACAATCAACCTGGCACTTTCGCGCGGTGTCGCCGTTCGCGGCAAGGTGACGGAAGAAGGCTCGGCGCGCCCTGTGGCGGGTGCATCGGTGCTGTTCGTGCCCCATGCTCGGGAGGCCCAGGCCAACCTTCATAATGAGTCGGAGACAGCGGCTGATGGTTCGTTCGAGCTCGCCGCGCCACCAGGCGCTGGTCATCTCGCGGTCCTGGCCCTCACCGAAGATTACGTCCTGCGTGAAATCGGCAATCGCGAGTTCCTCACCGGCAGTCCAGGTGGGAGGCGAATCTATTCCCACAGCTTCGTCGCCTGCGACCCGCAGCCGGGCGGACCCGGCTTGAACCTGAACATCGTTCTTCGCCGCGGAATGACAATCCTCGGCCGCCTGATTGGCCCGGACGAAAAGCCTCTCAAAGACGTATGGATCATTGGCCGAACGGCACTCGGTCAAAGTTCCTCGGCATTGCGTACGTGGCAAGGCAGGTATCACCGCACTGCGACCAACGGTCGGTTCGAGCTGCAGGGGCTTGACCCCGAGGCAGTCCTTCCAACGTACTTCCTCGAGCCGAAGCGCCGGCTCGGCGCGACGGCCCATCTGTCGGGCAGATCAGCGGCTGGCGGACCAATCACGGTTCGCCTCGAGCCTTGCGGCGCGGCCACGGCCCGCCTGGTCGATGCTCACGGCCAGCCGATCGCTGGTTACAGCGATGAGCGTTTGATGTCGATGATCATCACCCCAGGTCCCGACAGGCCCAGCTTCGATCCCGCCGAAGCGAAGCGCTTGGTTGCCGAAGCGGATCTCGTCGTCAGTATCGATCCAATCAATTACGCGAAAGCGCCCGTGTCCGACGCTCAAGGTCGGATCACTTTCCCTGCTCTGATTCCGGGCGCGAGCTACCGAATAACCGACCGAACGGCGGTCCTCGGTCAGTCCGGCACTCAGGTCCGCAAGGACTTCACCGTCAAACCCGGCGAAACCCTCGACCTCGGCGACATTGTGATCGAAAAGCCTCGGTAATCGAATGGTGAGTGGCGCCGAGCGACGCTTGGCAACACCAACCGCTTTGCTCGTGCCCTCGCGATTTTGTCCGGAATCCGGGATACGATCTCCAGGTACGAGGCAGTACCTCGCGTTCGAATGAACCACCACCAGGGAGCCCGCGGCTATGGCGTCTCTTGCATCGGCGTCGGTGGTCAGGCAGATCGGCTCGCTGTTCGAGGGCGGCTCGGTCGCCGGCCTGTCCGACCGGCAGCTCCTGGATCGGTTCATCTCCGAGCGGGACAGTGCCGGCGAGGCGGCGTTTGCCGCCCTGGTCGTACGTCACGGCTCGTTGGTCCTTGCCGTCTGCGTTGACGTTCTGGCCGACCGGCATGATGCGGAAGACGCCTTCCAGGCCGTCTTCTTGATCCTGGCTCAGAAGGCACGCTCGATCCGTGAGCCCGAGTTGCTGGCCAACTGGTTATACGGTGTCGCGCTGCGCACGGCCCGGCACGCGAAACTCCGGCGCCGTCACCGTCGCCGAACGGAGAACGCGAGCACCTTGATGAAGGCCACCTCGATGCGCCGTGGCTTCGTCCGCAGCGCAGTCACTGCTGGCCCACGAGCGGGCCGAGGTCCTGCACGAGGAGATCGAACGATTGCCGCTTGCGTTCCGGCTACCAGTTGTCCTTTGCTACCTCCAGGGTCTGACTGTCCATGAGGCCGCCCGCCGTCTGCGTTGTCCACACGGAACACTGCGCAGCCGAATGGCGCGAGCCCGTGAAAAGCTCAGGCTCTCTCTGACGCGCCGTGGCGTCATCATGCCCGCCGCGGCGATCGCTGCGTCTCTATCTGCGCGTTCCGCCTCGGCCTCGATCTCATCTCGCCTCTCTGAAGCAGCAACCCGTGCGGCGATCGAGTTTGCGGCCGGCGGGTCCATCGCGCCACTGGCAACGGCTGTTGCCAGGGAGCTGCTGCGGTGTACTCTCGCCCAAAAAGTGAGGGCCCTCGCGCTCTCGCTATGGGTTCTCGGCGTGATTACGACAGCGCCGGCTATCTGACCCACGCTCTGCGCGAAACGAAGAGCCCAGCGCGCCCTTCGTGGGAAGCCGTTCGGGCCAAGCAGCGCAACAATCAGCCGCGTCCCGCAATCTCGACGCAGGCGGAATCGTCGTCACCGGTCGCGTTATTACCTCCGATGGCAAGCCGGTTGCTGGCGCCCATGTGGCCGTTGTGTCCAAGCCGCAGCCGCGGCCGGAACATCGCTTTCTGCGAGAATCGGAACATTCTGAAATGCTGGGGTCGGCCACGGCCGACTCGAATGGACGGTTCCGAGTCGATCTGCCGCGGAACGCGGACGAGCGTGACGGATTCACCTTGTTCGCCGGGGCGAACGGATGGGCACTCACCGGCAAAATCCTGGGCGGTGATCTCGTTGGTTCGGATCTCACGATCGCCATGGATCGCGAACAGATCGTCCGGGGACGAATCCTCGACTTGCAGGGCCAGCCGATCTCTGGGGTCTGTGTGCGCGTGAGCCGGTATCACGCGCTTCCATTCGACAGTACGGTTGAGGCGCTGTCGTGGCCCGGCCCGGCGACGACTGACGAGCAGGGGCGATTCACGATACGAGGTTTGGATCCAAACGCGGCGGTCGAACTCGAAACCACCAGCGACCGCCATGCGCCCCAGGCGTTCACCGTCGATCGGCGCACGGCCCAAACTGGCGGGCAGGTGATCACACTCGCGCCCGCCCAGGTGATCGAGGTCCGTACCGCACGCGCCGAAGACGGCACCCCGCTCCCTGACGTTTGGGTCAGCGTTCTGGCGATTCAGCGACGGAGTTCGTCACATCTAGTGACCCGCGCTCGCACCGATGGTCGAGGCCTCGCGCGAATCATCCCTGCGACGGGCGAATCGTTCGTGATCGCTGCCGATCCACCCGGCAACGAACCGTATCTCGATGAGCAGACGCGCGTCGACTGGCCAAAAGGCGCCTTGAGGGACACCGTAGAAATCAAGTTGAGCCGCGGGATCCGCGTGCGCGGCGCGATCACCGAAGAGGGGTCCGGCAAGCCCGTCGCCAGCGCCCTTGTCGCATACTTCCAGACGATGCGGAATAATCCGGTTTTTCGACGCGATCAGGCTCAACGACGCGAGGCAGTGACGGGTCCTGACGGCAACTTCCAGATTGTCGTTCCCGCCGGTCCAGGACACCTCCTGGCCCGGGCTGCAAGCCCCAACTTTCTTCACGTCGTCACCAGAAGCGTCGACCTGGGTATTAGCGGCTCTTCGCCCATGTATCCCGATACGCTGGCACCGATCGATCTCAGAGCCGGCGCGGTGCCCTACGAATTGAAATTGCGCCTGCGGCGTGGAGTGACGGTTGCCGGGCGAGTGATCGGGCCGGACGGCGCGCCCGTGACCAGTGCGATCGCTTTGGGCTGGAGTTACCGCCCCTACAGTACGGTCAGCAGCCCGCTCAGGTCGATGAGCAGTCTTTCGACCGCGTTTCCGTTCGGACCGTCCTACGTCGATCCACCCAAAATCAAAGTGCGAGACGGCCGGTTCGAGATTCCCGGTTGCGATCCGGAGCAGCCGTTTACATTCTATTTCCTTGACCGCGAGCATCAGCTCGGAGCAACGGTCGAGCTCTCAGGGAAGTCCAACCGAAACGGTCCGGTGACAGTCCAACTACAGAAGTGCGGCTCGGCCACAGTTCGATTTAAGGACGCCCAGGGAAAACCGGTCGCGGGGCACTACCCGAGCAACGACGCGCTCCTGGTTCTTTCAGGCACCGCCGACTATCCCGGCGCCGATACGCACGCGGGCGATTCGGTACTCTACACGAACCTGGACGCCGATCGTTCACGAGGATTTTATTCCGATGCCGACGGCCGCCTCACTCTCATTTCGTTGGTCCCCGGAGCGAAATACTGGCTGTCCGGGACGAGCTTCACCGCCCTTGCCGGCGAGACGATCGATCTGCCGGACCTGACCCTACCGCGTCGATGATCGACAGCCGTCGACTCGTTTGCAATCGGTTCCATCACGATTTCTTCCGCAACTCGGGATACGATAGGAAAGTGCGAGCCAGTACCCGGTGTGGCGATGAGATCCACGGCGGACAGAGGAAGCCTACGTCGATGGCGTCACTGACATCCGGCTCGGTCGTCCGCCAGATCGGGTCTCTCTTCGAAGGCAGCTCGGTCGCCGGAATGTCCGACCAAGAGCTCCTCGATCGCTTCACCGCGCGGCGCGACTCTGCCGGCGAGACCGCGTTCGCGGCACTCGTCCTGCGCCACGGGCCGATGGTCCTGTGCGTCTGCAATGACCTGCTGGCCGATCGCCATCACGCGGAGGACGCCGTGCAGGCCGTCTTCCTGATTCTGGCCCAGAAGGCGCACTCGATCCGCGATCCCGATTTGCTCGGCAACTGGCTCTACGGCGTCGCGCTGCGCACCGCCCGGTATGCCAGGCGCAGTCGCGGGCGCAACAAAGAGCAAGCCACCTCGAGGCTGGACGCGATTCCAGGCGTCGCGGCCCCGTCCGCCGAGCAATCGCTCCTGGCCCGCGAACAGGCCGAGTTGCTGCACGAAGAGATCGAGCGCCTGCCCCGCACGTTCCGCCTGCCGGTCGTTCTCTGCTACCTCGAGGGCCTTAGTGTCCATGAAGCAGCCCGCCGGCTCCGTTGGTCCCACGGAACGCTTCGGAGCCGGATGGCCCGCGCCCGTGAAAAGCTCAAGCGCGCCCTCACCCGCCGCGGCATCATCCTACCCGCCGCCACCCTGGCCGCGGCGCTTTCCACGCGTTCCTCCGTGGCGTCGGTTTCAGGGCACCTGTGTGAAACGACCGCGCACGCCGCGATCGAATTCGCAGCCGGCCGGTGCGCAGCGCCCCTGGCCACGGCCGTCGCCAGGGAGTTGCTTCGATGCACGTTGCTTCAAAAAGCAAAGCTCCTCGCGATGTCGCTCCTGTTGCTCGGCGCCATCGCCACGAGCGCCGCCTACCTGACGCGGGCTCTGGCAAGGAACAACGAGCCCACGCCGCCCGCACCCGGAGTTCGCTCGGGGCAAGCATCACGGCAACCAGCAGCGCCCGCCAGCCCGGATCCGGACCAGGTCACCATTCATGGCCGCGTTCTCGCCCCCGATGGCAAGCCGGTACCCGGCGCCCGGGTCGCCGTGGTGGCCATGCCGCTGCCGCTTCCGCAAGTCCGCCGTGTGCGCGAACCGGAGCACTACGAAGTTTGGGGCTCGGCCACCGCCGATGCCGATGGCCGCTTCCGCATCGATGTCCCACGGATCGCAACCGATCGCAACGCCTTGAATCTGGTCGTCGGGGCGACGGGATGGGCGCTCACGGGCAAGTACTTGGGAGACGATCCCCTTGGCTCGCCTTTAACGATCACGATGGAACCCGAACGTAGTGTCAGGGGAAGGTTGTTTGACGTGCAGGGCCAGCCGATCGCCGGAGTCCGCGTGCGCGTGAGTCAGTATCACACCGCTCCGTTTGATGGCGCCGGCCAAGCCCCCGCGTGGCCCGAACCGGCGACGACCGACGAACAGGGCCGTTTCACATTTCGCGGACTGGGTCGAAGCTCGACGATCATGATTGAAGCCAGCAGCGACCGCCACGCCCGGCAGACGTTCCGGATCGATCCCGCTGGCGAGCCGAAGACGGGCACGCTGTCCCTGACGCTGTCTCCCGCCCAGGCGATCGAGGTCCGCACCACGCGCGCCGACGATGGCAAGCCCCTGCCAGGCGTCTGGGTAAGCGTTCGCGGGGTTAGCCGACAGCGCCCATCAACAGAACGACCCAACGGTGCTTCCACCAACGATCAGGGCCGCGCGCGAATCATACCTGCGTCCGGCGAATCCTTCTCGATCACGGCCTATGCACCTGCGGGCGAGCCTTATCTCGATGCGCGGGCGGATCTCGTTTGGCCCAAAGGCGCCGTGACGCATTCGATCGAGCTCAAGTTCAGCCGCGGCGTGCGCGTACCCGGCACGATCACCGAAGCAGCGTCCGGCAAGCCGGTTGCCGGCGCGTTCGTCCATTATCGCCAGACGACAATCAACAACCCGCTCCTTCGACGTGGTGAAATGCGGCATGGTGAATCCGTGTCCGATCCCGAGGGCAAATTCCAGATCGTTGTTCCCGCCGGGCCAGGCAACCTGCTCGTTCAGGCAGCGACTCCCGACTATCTGCACATCACCACGACGAACGCGGAGCTGGGAACTCGATCCTTGCCGAACGCGCGCATGTACCCCGATGCGCTGGCTCACATCGATATCAAACCCGGCGCCGCGCCGGAAAACGTGAAATTACAGTTCCGGCGCGGAGTGACAGTCGCCGGGCGAGTGATCGGGCCTGACGGCCATCCGGTTACGAATGCGATCGCTTTGGGCCGAACCTACATTCCCAACAAGTTGAACGGCCTGCCATTCACCTTCTTCACAGGCAATGCGCCCCAGCTCAAGGTGCGAGACGGCCGCTTCGAGATCCCTGGGTGCGACCCCGAGAAACCCTTTACGTTTCACTTCCTCGACCGCGAGCACCAGCTCGGAGCAACCGTGGAGCTCTCCGGCAAATCCGCCCGGAACGGACCGGTAACGATCCAGCTCGAGAAATGTGGCGCGGCAAACGTTCGATACAAGGATCCCCAGGGCAACCCGGTCGCGGGCCACACGGGCGACCAGCTCATGTTGATCATCACGCCCGGCGCCGATATTAACGCGCGGCCGGATCAAATCATGGCCGATATGCAGTACCAGGCGAATCTGGATTCCGAGCGTCTTCGACGCTTGCGCACAGACGCCGACGGCCGAATCACCTGGTCATCGCTCATCCCCGGTGCGAAATACCGCCTCCGCGGCCATGACGTCGACTTCACGGCCGAGGCCGGCAAGACAATCGATCTTCCGGACGTCACCATCCCTCGCCCGTAAAGGACGCTCGGCACTATGAAGCAGACCGCTCTCTCGTTGCTGCTGATCGCCGCGGGTGCCACGGGCGGCGTGGTCCCTGGCACCGGCCGCCCCGCGGAATCAGGACCCGAAAATCGCACCACCCCTCGCTCAAACCCCTGACGCGGCTCTGCCGATCGATGGAATTCCCGCACCGGGCCGAATGTTCGTCACCGGCCGCGTCCTCGATCCGTCCGGCAACGAATTGGCTGGCGTTCCCATCGAGATCATCGGGCGCCTTCGCGAGCCCTGGGTGCGCACGACGGTAGGCAAGAGCGCCACCGTGTTCTCGGTCACGGCCTGTCGACCGCCGGCGGCCGCTTCAGCCTCGAAGCGTCCCGCACCTCGTTCACGCGGTTCTTTGAAGTCTACGCCCTGGCCGCGGCGCCCGGCTTCGGCCTCGGCTGGGCCGAGCTTAACGCCAATGCCGGCGCGCCCACTGTCGAGATCCGCCTCCGAGTCGAGCAGGTCATTCGCGGCAAGCTATTCGATGTGAACGGGCAGCCCGCTCCCAAGGTCAAGCTTGAGATCACGAGCGTGGGCCGTCCTACCAAGACCGGCATGTTCGACGGTGTCAACATCGGCAGCGCCCACCTACCTGACGCACTCCGCAACTGGCCGCGCCCGGTCACGACCGACGACCTGGGCCGGTTCACGCTCGCCGGAATCGGCCGCGATGTCATGGTGAGTACCAGCGTCCGCGACGGCCGCTTTGCTGGCCAGAACTTTCGCATCCAGACCGACAATCATGATGGTGCCAAGGAGTTTTCACAGAGCCTCGAGCCCGCAACCATCATCGACGGACAGGTCGTCGCCGCCGACACGGGCGAACCGATTATGGGCGCGGTGATCTCGATGTCCTCGGGCGCGCACGTGCGCACCGACGAGCACGGACACTACACGACGGACGTTCGCCCCGCCATCCATTACCGTGCCGAAGTGTTTCCCCCCGACGGCACTCCCTACCTCGCAATCGAGCAGGACGTTTCGTGCCCCAAAGGTACGGTCAAGCAGACTGAAGACGTGAAGCTTCCCCGCGGTGTCTTGCTCCAGGGCAAGGTGATCGAGAAACGGTCCGGCCGCTCGATCGCCGGCGCGAGCGTGCAATGGCTCGCGACTCGTTCAAGGGCCGGTGTGATCGAGGGCTGGCAATCCGTCGTTGCCACCAGGGATGACGGCTCCTATCAGATTGTCGTTCCGCCCGGAAAAGGGCACTTGTTCGTTTATGGCCCGACTTCCGACTACGTTCTCGAACTGATCGGCAGCCGGATGCTCGCAGCAGGCATGCCCGGCGGAGAACGTTACTACGCTCATGACATCATCCCCTGGGAAGTCAACGCGGGTGATTCACCGCACGAGTTCAATTCCGAGCTTCGCCCGGGCGTGATCGTCAGGGGGCGACTGATCGGCCCAGCCGGCCAAACAGTCGACAAGGCCGAAATCGTCGCATTGCTCCATTTCAACTACTTCCACCTGAACTGGCGCGGCGATCTGACGATTCATGCGCACGACGGATCGTTCGAGCTGCACGGGCTCGATCCGGAAAAAGCCACCCGCGTGTCGTTCCTCGACGCCGATCACCAGTGGGGCGCCGACCGTCGAGCTTTCGGGCGAACAGTCCGGCAAAGACGTCGAGGTCCAGCTCCTGCCGTGCGGAAGGGCGAAAGCTCGCTTTATCACGCCAGATGGCAAACCGGTCCCGAAGATCTCTCCCCAGCTCGAAATCCTCGGCAGCAACGGCCCCTCCTCGCTGACCAGAACCGCCGAAGCGCAAGCACAGCTCGCCGCCGACGCGGCTGCCGTCGTCAACCTCGATCGCAAACACTACTGGAATGGCCAGTTCACCGACGCCGAGGGCCGCATCACGCTTCCGAGCCTGATCCCCGGTGCGACCTATCGGATTAACGACTGGTCGACCGTGAATGACGAAAACAAAGGCGTCCAGGTCCGCAAGGATTTCACTGTGAAGCCTGGTGAGACCTTGGATTTGGGTGACATCCTGATCGAAAAGCCGGCGCGATGACCGAACGGAGATTCGGTCCGCGTCACCACGCAGCGGGCTTATGAAATGAAGGCGTCCACGTAGACGTTAAGGGTCATCGGCACGAACCGTCAAAGAGCAAGGGCCGTCCTTCCGGACGGCCCTGCTACCCAACCACCAAAAGTGGTTGGGGGGATATCCCCTCAAGTATAAAGCCCGGTAGCCTTCTGGTCAATCTTCTCCAAATTGCCAAACCGCAGGTCGTTACCTGAGTTCGCGAAAGAAAGCGGGACAAGTAGAATGGTATCCGGGCAGTATAGAGCGCGAGACAAGCGTAGCGGGTTTGCTGGCTCGGAGCGCCGCGGGATGACGAATGTGACGCCTCAATCGGTCGTCCGGCAGATCGGATCGCTGTTCGAGGGCGCCGCGGTCAACGGACTTTCCGACCGGCAGCTTCTGGACCGCTTTATCGCACGGCCCGATTCGGCAGGTGAGGCGGCGTTCGCAGCCTTGGTCGCGCGTCATGGGCCGATGGTCCTGAGCATTTGTAATCAGCTTCTGGGCGATCAACACCACGCCGAAGACGCCTTCCAGGCCGTGTTCCTCGTTCTGGCTCGACGGGCGAGATCTATTCGCGATCCCGACTTGCTAGGGAACTGGCTCTACGGGATCGCGCTGCGCATTGCGCGGAAGGCGAGAAACCGTCTTGCTCGGCAGCGGAGGACAGAAGATGGCTGTACAGTGACTCATTCGGAACCCGCCTCAACCATCACATCCGAGCAGGTGGCAATCGCGCGAGAGCAGGCAGAAACGCTGCATGAGGAAATCGATCGCCTGCCGGTCGTGTTCCGCTTGCCGGTCGTGCTTTGCTATTTCGAGGGGCTCACTCTGGATCAAGCCGCGTTGCGTCTCCGCTGCCCGGCCGGAACGATCCACAGTCGATTGGCCCGCGCCCGCGAAAGGCTCGGGCGCGGCCTCACCCGTCGCGGCATCATCATGCCGGCAGCCGCACTCGCCGTGGCTTTGTCCCCCGGCTCCGCATCTGCCTCGGTTTCATCCCACCTGTGCGAAACAACCGCGCGTGCCGCGATTTCATTCGCGGCTGGCCAAGCCGCCGCGCCGATGGCAGCAGACCTTGCCCGGGAGGTGCTTCGATCGATGATGTTGCACAGATTCAAACTCGCGTCGCTAACGCTGTTCTTCGTCGGTGTGGTGGCCACGAGCACCGGCTATCTGACGCGATCTCTGGCGCGAAGTGATGAGCCCAAGAGCCGCGCGACGATTCCGCAAGCGCCTGCCCTGGCGAAGCCGGACGAAACGAACGCGAAGCCTGCGCCCGGTCGCATGTTCGTGGTCGGCCGTGTGCTTGATCCCCAGGGTAAACCCGTGCCGGGGGCAACCGTCGCGGCCTCGGCGGTGCCCAAATTCGCGGAGAGCGCGGGCGGTCTCGAGCGTCGAGCGCTGACGGAATTGGGGCACACAGGCGCGGATGCAGCCGGTCGCTTTCGCCTCGATTCGCTCCGTACGTCCTCTTCCAGAAACGACGGGTTTGTGGCGATCGCGTTGGCACCCGGCTACGGCGTCGGCTGGGCCAAGAGCGATGTTGACGCCGATCAGCCGGCGGCCGACATAACCCTCAATCCCGAGCAGGTGATCGAGGGCCGCCTTTTCGACCTGAACGGCCGGCCTGCTCAGGGCGTCGCGGTTTCGGTCTCCTCGATCGAACGCCAGGTCGGCAACGACTCAGGCCGCCCAATCGTCGGTCGACTCTTCGAAGGTCCCGTCTACGAATGGACGCGTGTCAACGACATGCCGGCCTGGCCAAAACCCGCAACAACCGATGCGGAGGGGCGCTTCACTATCCACGGCGTCGGCCGCCGGCTCAAAGCGGCGCTCAGCGTCATCGACCCTCGATTTGCTCTTCAGAACATCGACGTCGAGACCGACGACGCACCCGGCCCGAAGCTCGTGAACCAGGCGCTCGAGCCAGCCAATGTCTTCATCGGTAAGGTCACGGACGCCGAAACCGGCAAGCCCGTTCCACATGCCCGCGTGCGATTCTTCGCCAGGACTGATGCGATCGAACGCCGTTTGTTCGGGATTACGCGATTCCAGGCTGATGGCGAAGGAAGATTTCGCGCGAACCCCTCGCCAGGCGAGCGCTATGAGATCTACGCCACGCCACCCGACGGGAAGCTCTATGTTGAAACTCACAAGACTCTTGACTGGCCCAAGGGCGCCCGCGAGCAGCCACTTGACCTGACTCTCGATCGCGGCGCGGCCATTCGCGGCACGGTCGTCGAAGACGGTACCGGCCGTCCGGTCGCCGGCGCACCGGTGACCTACCTCACACATTCGCGGGCAGACGTCAATCGTCCCGGCTGGCACAGCGAAACGCTAACCGCGTCCGACGGGTCGTTCGAGCTAGCCGTCGTGCCCCGCGCCGGTCACCTGGCCATCCAGGCACCGAGCGACGACTACATTCTGCGCGAGATCGGCATCCTCGAGCTGGCTTGGGGCACACCGGGCGGCCAACGGGTGTATTCCGGCGCTTTTCTCGCCTGCGACCCAAAGCTAAACGGGCCCGGACTCGATGTACACCTCGCGCTTCGCCGAGGCACGACAGTGAACGGCCGCGTCGTCGGGCCCGACGATCAGCGTGTTGATGATGTCTGGATCATTGGCCGCGCCGCGCTCGATCCTCATTCGTTTGCACCGGCGATTCGGCGCTGGACGGGTTCCTACCATGGCCAGGCATCAAACGGCCAATTCGAACTGCACGGGCTTGACCCACACGCCGAAATCCGGGTGGTTTTTCTTCAGCCCAAACGCAAGCTGGGCGCCGTGGCGAGTCTTGCAGGCAAGTCGGCGTCCGGTGCACCCGTCACCATTCGTCTCGAGCCCTGTGGCTCCGCGAACGCTCGACTTGTCGACGCTCAAGGCAGATCGCTTGCCGGCTACGGTAATAGATCACTCTTGCTGATCAGACTGGTGATCACGCCTGGACCAGAGCACCTGAGCCGCGACCCCGAGGACAAGAAGCAACTTGCCGGCGAAGCCGATACGCTGATGCGGATCGACCCGATCAACTATTTCAAACTGCCGATTTCCGATTCTCAGGGCCGGATCTCGTTCCCAGCTTTGATCCCCGGCGCAACCTACCGAATCAGTGATTTCTCCACGCTGGACAACGGCAACGGACCCATCCACCTCCGAAGAGAGTTCACTGTAAAGCCCGGCGAAACGCGAGAGCTCGGCGACATCTTGATCGAAAAACCGCGAGCGTTGTGAGACTCGTAATTATCCGACTCCCTCAGGAGAGGGCGGCCCCACGTCGGGTGACGGCCGCGCGCGGAAGACGAACTCGAGCCAGTTGATTTGCTCCGCTCGCGAACGGCTTCTCCGCGATTTCCTGCACAATCCGGGATACGATAGTCGACTGCGAGGCAGTACCTGGTGTGCGAATGAGATTCACGGCGGGTGGAGGAGGCCTGCGGCGATGTCGACCCTAGCATCCAGCTCAGTCGTCCGGCAGATCGAAGCCCTCTTCGAGGGCCGCTCCGTGGCCGGCCTCTCCGACCGCCAGCTTCTCGACCGCTTCACGGCCCGGCGAGACACCGCCGCCGAGTCCGCGTTCGCCGCGCTCGTACTCCGTCACGGTCGGCTTGTCCTTGGCGTCTGCACGGAGCTGCTGCACGATCGCCACCTTGCTGAAGACGCATTCCAGGCGGTTTTCCTGATCCTGGCTCAGAAGGCGCACTCGATCCGCGATGCCGATCTGCTTGGGAACTGGCTCTACGGCGTCGCCCTCCGCACATGCCGGCATGCCAGGGCCCAGCTCGATCGCCGTCGCAAAAACGAGGAGGCCGCCCAGATGTCAAGCGCTGTGTCGAGCGTTGCCGCCCCGTCAGCCGAGGAGGTTTTCCTCAGCGGTGAACAAGCCGAGATGCTCCACAACGAGATCGAGCGTCTGCCGCGCGCGTTCCGGCTACCGGTCGTCTTGTGCTACCTCGAAGGGCTCACCATCCACGAAGCCGCCCGCCGGCTCCGCTGTTCACACGGAACCCTTCGCAGCCGGATGGCCCGCGCCCGTGAAAAGCTCAAACGTGCTCTCACCCGGCGCGGTGTCGTCCTGCCCGCTGCTGGAATTGCCGCGTCCCTTTCCGCGCGTTACGCCTCGGCGTCGGTGTCATCCCACCTGTGCGAAATGACCACACGTGCCGCAATCCGGTTCGCCGCCGGAGCACCAGCCGCCTCCCTGGCGGCGGCCCTGGCCCACGAGGTGCTGCGTTCCATGCTGGCGACAAAGCTCAAACTGACCTTGCTGAGCATCGTCTTGCTCAGCACCATCGCCACCGGCGCGGGGTACGTGAATCACCGGCTCGCAATCGAGGAGCAACGCCTGACACCCCCGTCGGGCAGGATGCAAAGGCTCATCGCGCCAAACGAGCGTCCCCCGCCAACGCCTGACTCACCGCTGCCGCCAGGCCGCCTGACCGTGTCCGGTCGCGTGCTCGACCCCGCGGGCAAACCCGCCTCAGGCGTGCCCCTCGACATGATCGGCGTGCCTCGCTCTCCGGCTGCGGGAACCGACGTGGAAAAGGATGCCTTTGTGTTGCTCGGCCAGGCCACGGCCGACGGCGACGGCCGCTTCCGCATCGAGGCGGCGCGTGTCTCTTCGGCTCGCTTCCTCGACGTGTATGTCCTGGCTGGCGCTGCGGGCCCCGGCTCCGGCTTCGGATGTTTGCACGTCCACCCGGATTCCGGCCAGGCCACGCTCGACTTGCGCCTCCGCCCCGAGCAGCTTATTCGCGGCCGGCTGGTCGATCTGAGCGGTCAGCCCGCCGCGGGAGTCGAAGTGAGCTTCAATCGCGTGCCCAGCGTCTCACCCCTGGCCGGCGGCGCAAGCTTCGACACCTTTTACCCAGGTTTCGGCTATGCCTGGTCTCGGGTTCCGCGCGAGTTCCGCGCCTGGCCGAAGTCTGTCAAGACCGACACTCAGGGCCGGTTCACCCTCCCCGGCATCGGCCGCGGCCTCTCCGTCGTCCTTAGTGTTTCCGACCCCCGGTTTGCACAGCAGCGCTTCGACTTCCAGGCCGCCGATCGAGACCCGGCGAACGAGGTCACGCTCGCCCTCCACCCGGCGACGATCATCGAGGGCCGGGCCCTGGCCGCCGACACCCGCCGGCCGATCCCGGACGCCGTGATCTCCGTCCGGGCGAGCTTCGGCAACTTTGGCGGAATGTTCACGACCAAATTCCGGGCCGACGACGAAGGCCGGTTCAAGATCAGCCCGTACTCGGGTGACTATTTTCGCATGCGCGTCTTTCCCCCCGAGGGCCAGCCCTATCTCGCCCGCGAGCACGAATTCGCGTGGACAAAGGGAGCCGTCAAGAAAGAGGTCGAGCTCACGCTCCCCCGCGGCGTCTTGATCCACGGCAACGTGACCGAGCACGGGACCGGCCGCCCCGTCGCCGGAGCCAGCGTCCAGTTCGTTCCGGTGAAGCCGCCCCCCGGCATCATCGATGGCTTCGAAGCCATCGTCAGGAGCAAAGACGATGGCTCATTCGAGGTCGCTGTGCCGCCCGGCAAGGGACACCTGATGATCGTCGGGCCCACCCTCGACTTTATTCCCCAGCAGATCAGCGGCGGTTTGCTCTACGCCAGCGGTCAACCCGGCGGCTGGCGATTATACGCCCACGACATCATCGCCTACGAATCCAAGGTTGGTAACTCGTCTTTGACAATCTCCTCGACTCTGAACCCCGGCAAGACCTTGCGAGGCCGCCTGGCCGGCCCGTCGGGCGAAGAGGTCCACGACGCCGTGGTGCTGAGCCGGCAACAAATCGACCCCATCAACCTCACGTGGCTTACACACCACTACAATCACACTCATCAAGGCCGGTTCGAGCTGCATGGCCTCGACCCCGACAAGAAATCGCCGGTTTATTTCCTGGACGCCGAGCACCGCTGGGGCGCCGCGGTCGAATTCTCGGGCAAGCAGGCTGGTGAGGAATTGACAGTCCGCCTCGAGCCCTGCGGCCAGGCCAAAGCCCGATGCGTCGGCCCCGACGGGAAACCAGTCGCCAAGCTCGAGTTGGGGCCATATTTCAGGTTGATCATGACCCCAGGATCGGCTCAAACCCGCTCGATCGATCGGGGCAGCCAGTTGGCAGCCGATGAGACGTGGGTGGCCAGCGTCGATCGCAAACAATACCTGCGTTCGCATGGCCCGGTAACCGACGCCGACGGTAGAATCACATTACCGGACCTGATCCCCGGCGCGCCGTACCGCATCGTCGACTGGTCGCTCGCGAATGACATGAAGGGCTTGCAGATCCGCAAAGACTTCGCCGTCAAGCCCGGCGAAACGCTGGACCTTGGTGACATCCTGGTCGAAAAACCACAAACTCGGTGAGATCCGCCGTGCCGAACCAAACCCCTTGGTCGCCCTACGAGCCAAGTGCAGCCGACCCCTGGAATCTCCGCAAGGTCGCCCACCTGCACCGCCGCGCCGGCTTCGGAGCCACGCGTGCAGAACTGCTCCGCGACCTCCAGGCCGGCCCGGCCCGCAGCGTCGAGAATCTGTTCCACCCACCCCAGCTCCCCACCGAGGCCCAGGAAGCAATCGACAGTCTGCGCCAGACCGCACGCACCTCGTCGAACATCGAGCTGCTCAAGGTGTGCTGGCTCAACCGCATCCTCCACGGCCCCGACCCGCTCCGCGAGAAACTCACTCTCTTCTGGCACACTACCTTCGCCACCAGCAACAAGAAGGTCGAATCCGTCGCGCTCATGGACGGCCAGAACGAGACGCTACGATCAAACGCCCTCGGCAGCTTCGCCCCGCTCCTCGAAGCCATCATTGCCGATCCCGCCATGCTCGTCTGGCTCGACGGTGGAACCAGCAGAAAGGAAAAACCCAACGAGAACTTCGCCCGCGAGTTCCTCGAGCTCTTCACCCTGGGTCCCGGGAATTACTCCGAGCGCGACATCCGCGAAGCCGCCCGCGCATTCACCGGCTGGGCTCGCCACGATGCACGCGGCTACCGCGAAACCCCCAGCTTCGTCCACGAGCCCGCGCAAATCAACAACGGAACGAAAACCTTCCTGGGCCAGACCGGCCCCTGGCAATCGGCCGACATCGTCCGCATCGTGCTCGATCGCCCCGAAGCCGCGACGTTCCTCGCCCAAAAGCTCTACCGGTTCTTCGTAGCCGAGGCCGATCCGCCGGCCCGCGAGCTGATCGAGCCCCTCGCCGCCGAAATCAAGTCGCATCACTTCGCCATCGGCCCGGTGGTCGAGATCATACTCCGCTCACGGCACTTCTACTCGCCCTTGGCGTATCGCACCCGCATCAAGTCGCCCGTCGAGCATAGCGCGGGTCTGGCCCGCATGCTCGAAATCCCTCGTCCCGCCTTGAACCCACTGGCTCTCTCGGCGGCCTGCGATGCGCAAGGACAGGAGCTCTTCGCTCCGCCCAACGTCGCCGGCTGGAGCGGCGGCCGGCACTGGATCAACAGCGCCACGCTCCTCGAACGAACCAACTGGTCGTCAGACGTCATCTGGGGCCGCGCTGAAAACGGTCTCTCACCCTTTGATCCCATCGAATGGGCAGCGCGGTACAAGATCAAGGTCGACCAGATTGCCCAGGCTTTGATCGATCTTCTGCTGCAAGACGACCTCGGCATGGAAGCCCGCCGCCTCACGCTCGAAGCCGCGCGCGGCAACAGCCCTCTTGCCCTGCGCAAGGCACTGCAGCTCCTCGCCAATTGCCCGGAGTTTCAACTGGCCTGATCTGGAGAGTACCATGCACCCCACTCGCCGCGAAATGATCCGCCTCGGCCTCGGCTCTTCAGCACTGCTCGCCTGCGGGCAGACAGTCCCGTTGTTCTTGGCCCGATCGGCTGCGGCGTTAAGCGACGAGAAACAAGCCGCCGCACGCGGCCGGATCCTGGTCGTCGTTCAGCTCGATGGCGGCAATGACGGGCTGAACACCGTCGTACCCTATCGCGATGATGAATATCGCAAGCAACGACCTACAATTCAGATCCCGGTAGCCGAAATCAAGAAAATCGACGACCACGTCGGGCTTCATCCGCAGCTCGATGCCTTCTCTAAGTTACTCGAGCAGAACCGGCTGGCCATCGTTCAGAGTGTGGGCTACCCCAATCCGAACCGGTCGCACTTCGAAAGCATGGCCATCTGGCAAACGGCCCGGCTCGACCACGACAAGGCGGCTCCGGGCTGGCTCGCCCGCGCGATCGACGACGCGCCCTGCCCCCCAGGGCGACGCGCCCGGTCTGCACATCCACGACGCGATGCCCCTGCCGCAATCGCTGGCTGGCGGCCGTCACGTGATCCCGTCGCTCGACCGCCTCGAACAGTTCCGCCGCCGCCTGGGTATGCCCTCCAGCGCCGGCCCCGCCGCGCAGGCCGAGGCGCTCGACCAGCTCGCCCGCCAAGACTCCGGCGCGAGTGGATCGCTGCTCCAGTTCGTCGAGCGCTGCTCCGTCATCACGTATGCCAGCAGCGCACGACTCGAGCGCCTGCAACAGAGTCAGGCATCTGCCCCATCAAACTATCCCGACTTTTACAGCCTCGCCCGTCGCCTTCGTGTGATCGCCCAGTTGATCAAGGGCGGCCTGTCGACTTCGATCTATTACACGCACCTCGACGGCTTCGATACCCACAGCGCCCAGCTTCAGCAACACGCGCAGCTCATGCGCCACCTCGGCGTATCGCTCACGGCCTTTCTGGACGACCTCGAGAAATCCGGCGAAGCCGACCGGGTGCTGGTGCTCGTCTTCTCCGAGTTCGGCCGCCGCCTGAATGAAAACGGCAGTGCGGGCACAGACCACGGCACCGCGGCCCCAGTCTTTCTGCTAGGCCGCCCGGTAAAACCCGGTCTGCACGGCCCCTACCCCGATCTAACTCGCCTCGAAGACGGCGATCCTCGCCACGCCGTCGACTTCAGACGAATCTACGCAACCGTGCTAGACCGCTGGCTCTCCGTCCCCCACCGCCAGGTCCTCGGCACCCCCTTCGACCCCCTCCCCGTGCTGGCGTGAGTACGTTAGGCTTTAGCCTGACATTCTCAATTCTCAACCAGCCCGAACCCGCGCAGCACATCAAGCGCGCCGTGCACCGCACGCTCCACCGTCCCGCCGGTATCAATCCACCGCGCCGCCGCCGCTGTTTCCGTCCCCAGCTCCTCCCACCGCCGCGCCAGAGTACTATGGATCGCCCAGTCCGCGTCAGAGACGTCACCCTTCCGTCGCTCAAGCCGCTCGCGGACCAATTCCGCATCCGCACGACAAAGAATCAAGCACGCAGAAACTCCCCACCGCCGGCCCGCGTTCAGAAACAACCGCCGCCGTGCCTCACTGGAAAAGCTCGCGTCGATCAGCACGCGACCGCCTTCGAACAAGATTTCCCCGGCTCGGCGCAGACACTCTCGATACGTCCGATCGTTCCATTCGTCTGTATAGAACTCTTCGCCAATCCGCGTTTGACCCCGTCCGGACCCGCGCTTGCCAACTAGCTCCTTGCGGACCACATCCGATCGGACAACCGAAAAGCTGGCTGCCTCCCTTATCTTGCGGGCCAAGGTCGACTTTCCACTTCCAGGTAGGCCCCCCACGAGGACCAGGCAAGGTTTGCGACCCGGCGATTCCAGCTCGGATAATGCAAAGAGCCAGCGCGCCCGAGCACTCATTCGCGCCGTTACTTTCTCTCCCTCGGGTATCTCCGCCTCCGCGAGCTTCATCCCCTCAACCTTTGCCCGAACCGCCGCCCGATACGCCCGATAGAACGGCAGCAATGCACGCCCCTCTTGATCGCCGGATGCGTGCAGATAAGTCTCCACACACGTCACGGCCAGGTCGCCGCGGCCCTCAACAGCGAGCTCCATGGCCAGAAAGGCAACCTCTGCGATCGGGTCGGCATGGCGAAACCGTTCGCCGAATTCGATGCAGTCAACCACCACCCAATCGTCCGGTGGCCGTTTCTCGGGGAACCAGTAGACGTGATCGAGGCGCAGGTCTCCATGCGTGTCGCGAGGAACACCTCGAGCTGCACGACCTGAAATCATCTCGTGCAACTGCGCCAGGGCAGCCTCGGTGAGGGCCTTCAATCGTTCGTGGGTCGACCTGCTCACCGTCACGCCCACCTGATCGGCCGACTGTTCAAAGTTCTCCCGCGCGTTCCGCGCGACCGCGTCGAACGAACCGCCCAGTGCGACCTTCGCCCCACCCTCCGCGCCGGCGTGAAACCTCGCAAGCCTACGCGCCAGCTCGCCGATCGAATCACCGTCGACTTCGCCACGTTCCACCTTGGCCCCGAGCGTGTCCGAGTCTGCCAATCGCTCCATCTTGACAGCCCATTCGACGACGTCGCCTGTACCCTCCATCCGGATGTTTGAGCCATCACGCGTAACCGGCACCACCCCCAGATACACAGAAGGCGCCAGCCTGCGATTCAATCGCACTTCTTCGTCGCAAAAATGTCGGCGACGCTCGAGCGTGGTGTAGTCGACGAAACCAAGGTCCACCGGCTTCTTGATCTTGTAGGCATGCCGGCCCGCCAGAAACACCAGCGAGATGTGCGTCTGCCGCAGCTCCACCGAATCGACCGGCTGCGGATAGGCCGACGCGACAGATAGGCCCTCGATCAATTGCTGAAGCTCCATGACGATGCCTCGGTCTGTTTTCCTGGGTCGGTCTAGGCCGGACGTGCGACGATCCCTTACTATATCGACCTTGCGGCTTGCGCCACGATTGAGCAAGCGACTGCCGGCTCGAGCCGCGCGAGACTTCCGCGAGTGCCACGATCGTGAAAACCAAAGCCGAAATCGTGCGAGATTGGCTGCCGCGGTACACCGGGCGCTCGCTCGAGGAATTCGGTCAGTTCATCCTGCTCAGCAACTTCATCAAGTACGTCGAGATGTTCGCGGAGCGATTCGGCGTCGAGGTCACGGGCCGTGACCACCCCATGCAGTCCGCCACGGCCGAGAACTTGACGATCCTCAATTTCGGCATGGGCAGCGCAATGGCGGCCACCGTGATGGACCTGCTCGCGGCCGTCGAGCCCAAGGCCGTGCTGTTCCTGGGCAAGTGCGGCGGCCTCAAGAAAACCAAGGTCGGCGACTTCATCCTGCCCATCGCCGCTATCCGCGGTGAAGGCGCCAGCAACGACTACATGCCCCAAGAGATTCCGGCGCTTCCCTCATTCCGCCTCCAGCGTGCCGTCTCGACCATGATCGTCAAGCACGGCTTCGACTACTGGACCGGCACCGTCTACACCACCAATCGCCGGGTCTGGGAGCACGACCAGGAATTCAAGGAATATCTGAAGAAGGTGCGCGCCTCGGCGATCGACATGGAGACCGCCACGATCTTCATCGTCGGTTTCGTCAACCACATCCCCAAAGGCGCGCTCCTCCTCGTTTCCGACAGCCCGATGACTCCCGAAGGAGTCAAGTCCAGCCGAAGCGACAAGGCGGTCACCGAGCGGTTCGTCCGCAAGCACCTCGAAATCGGAATCGACTCTCTGATCGAGCTGCGTGATTCGGGCGCAAGCGTCAAACACATGCGGTTCGAATCCGGCGACGATGACAAGTCCGCGCGCTGGTGAATCTCGACCGACGGAGCAAACACTAACATGCACCTTCCCTCGCGCAGCGGTTATCTCGGTTTCCGGGTGATCGGCTTCCTGAAACTCGCCAGCGGCCTGCTCGCCGTCGTCCTGGGTTTGGTATTCGTGCGGTTTGTGAGCCGTAATCCGGGTGAGTCCATCGAGCGCTGGAGCGCCCACCTTGGCCTGGATCCGCATAACCATTTCATCAATCTCATCATCTCCACACTGACCGGCATCGACCGAACCCGGCTTCGCGCCATCCAGGCCGGCACGTTCTTTTACGCCGCTCTGCACCTGATCGAAGGCATCGGGCTCATCCTCGAGCGCGACTGGGCTGGATATCTCGTCGTGCTGGCCACCAGCTCGCTCATCCCATTCGAGATCTACGAGATCATTCAGAAACACAGCTTGGTCCGGATCGCCGTTTTGATTGCAAACCTCGCGATCGTCGCCTACCTGGCCGTCCAACTGCGCAAACACCACGCCGCCCGCAAAAAACCGGCCGGCTAGCGGCGAGAACCCCATAGTCGCCCTTCGCTCCGCGAAGGGATTCTTCTTACGGCGCAAAGCAGTGAGCAAATCAAGCTCAGTGACGTTTGATTCACTCGAACCCGATAAGCCGAGTCCGTGTCAACGTCGAGGATGATTCTAGCTCACCAAACCGTCCACGTTTCTCAGTGCCCGCTAGTGGAACGACGCCGATGCTGCTCTCCATTACGACTCGGCAACCATTCGCGACGGACCTCGGCTATCTGCTTCACAAGCACCCCGCCCGCTTCCAGAGCTACGACCTGAGCTTCGGTCGCGCTCATGTCTTCTACCCCCAGGTCGCGGAAGATTGCTGTACGGCCTGCCTGCTGCTCGATGTCGACCCCGTCGGCCTTGTCCGTGGCAAGGGCGCCGGAACCGGCATGCTCGCCCAGTACGTAAACGATCGCGCGTACGCTGCGTCGTCGTTCTTGAGCGTCGCCATTGCTCAGGTCTTTGGCTCCGCCCTGCAAGGACGATGCAAGGACCGTCCCGAGCTCGCCCAGACGCCGATTCCGCTGGCTGCGACCATCGACGTTCTCCCCGTCCGCGGCGGCGAGCGCTTGATCGCAAACTTCTTCGAGCCGCTCGGCTACACGGTCCAGGCCGTTCATCATCCGCTCGATGAACAATTCCCCGAGTGGGGCGATGGACCCTACTTTTCGGTGACGCTCTCCATCACCGCCGCACTTTCCGACCTTCTCGCACATCTCTACGTGCTGATCCCGGTCTTCGACAACCACAAGCACTACTACGTCGGCGACGACGAGCTCGAAAAGCTCCTGGCACACGGCGGTGCCTGGCTAGCCGGCCATCCTCACAAAGAAGAAATCACACGCCGATATTTGAAATTCCAGCCCAGCCTCTATCGGCAAGCCCTGGCGCGGCTGGCCGACGGCGAAGAGGCCCCGGCGGCCGAAGTCGGCGACGACCAGCGCGATCTCGCCGAGCTCTCGCTCGAGCAGCCGCTCAGCTTGAACGAACAGCGCCTCGAAGCCGTCCTCACAGCGCTCAAGAATTGTGGCGCTCGAAAAGTCCTTGACCTTGGATGCGCCGAAGGGAATTTGCTCAAGCGGCTGGTCGGCGAAAATCAATTCCAAGAGATCGTCGGCCTGGATGTGTCGCTTCGCTCGCTCGAGCGCGCCAGCGAGCGCCTGCGTCTCGATCGGGTCTCGGACTCGCAGTCCCGCCGCGTTCGCTTGATCCATGGATCGCTGACATACCGCGATCGCCGTCTTGAAGGTTATGACGCAGCCGCCTTGGTCGAAGTGATCGAGCACCTCGACCCGCCCAGACTGCGCGCGCTCGAGCGAACCGTCTTCGAGTTCGCCCGCCCAACGACCATTGTGCTGACGACGCCCAACCGTGAGTACAATGTCACCTGGCAGAACATCGGCACACAAAGGCTGCGGCACCCCGACCATCGATTCGAATGGACTCGCGACGAGTTTCGATCGTGGGCCCAGCGTGTCGCTGCCCTGCACCGCTACACGGTCGAGTTCCACTCGGTTGGTCAGGCGGACGATTCGCTCGGATCGCCCACGCAAATGGCGATCTTTAACCGTACCGCATGAGGAGGATTGGACGATGACACCTGCGGATCTCTTGCGGCTCGAGGACGTGGAACATCGCCTTTGCGACATCGTCTCCAAGCAGTTGGGAATCGCCCGCGACCAGATCTCGCCGGGCCTCCGCATGATCGAGGACTTGCACGTTGATAGCCTCGATCTCATCGAGCTCTTCATGGAAACCGAGCAATCGTTTGGCATCACTTTTCCCGACAAGGCTCCGAACCCCGTCTACAAAGCAGTCTTTACGCGCCAGCCTTTTCGCCTGGCCGATTTTGCGGAGCTGGCCTATCTCCAGCAAGGCACGGGCGCCCCCGACCGCAAATCTGGGCGACGCGCGAAACAGAAGCCTACCTCGCCACCTTCGGTCCCGTTCACCCAGCTCGGCGGGCGCTGGAATCCGCAAGGCGGCAATCGCTCCGCGCTTCACGAGTCGCTTGACCCGCCAGGAACCTACCGCCGGCTCACCGACGGCATGATGTGCCGGCTGATCCCGTCGGCGATCGTATCGATCGGCTCCGACTCACCCGAGGCCCTCGCCGATGAAAAGCCGTGGCATTTCGTTGAACTCGATGCATTCCTGATCGACTCCGAGCCCGTCTCGACCACGGCATACTGTCGCTTCCTGAATTCCATTGGCGGTGTCGACACCGAGATGCTCGCCGATTGGTTTTTGCTCGATCCGGACGACGCACGCAGCGTCCACATGCCGATCGAGCAAATCGGCTCAGAGTGGCGTCCGGTCGCACGCACCGAGCGGTGGCCAATGATCCTCGTCTCGTGGTATGGAGCAACTGCATACTCACTCTGGGCCAACGGACGAAGCTGGCGCGACTACCGGGGCGATCGTGGCTCCGAGCCGGAGAGCTTGCTGCCGACCGAAGCGCAATGGGAATACGCTGCGCGAGGCGCTGTCTATCATGAATTCCCCTGGGGCGACGATCCGCCGGCGTTCGATCGGTTGAGGTTCGATCAACATTTCAAAGGAGCAACTTACGAGGTCGAGACGCTGCCGATGGCGAACGTGAACGACCCTCTTGGAATGTCGCCATTCGGTCTGCACCACATGGCCGGCAACGTCTGGCAGTGGTGTCGCGACTGGTACGACGACACGTTCTACACCAGGCCCGAAGCGACGCGGCCGAACGCAGTGAACCGCACGCCGGGAAAGGTGCGCAGCGAGCGCGGCGGAAGCTGGATCGGCCCGGCGTCGCTTTGCCGCAGCTCATACCGCCGCGGACGGCCTCCTCGCGCCCGCGGCCGCTGTCTGGGCTTTCGCTGCACGAGCGCGAGCCCGTGACGTCTCGGGAGTGTCTGAACCGGGGCGTTTCCTCACATTCAAGTCAACTGTTGGGACAGTTCCATCATGAGCGCGATGTCCCCCGAAGCCAGACCTATCGAACCTCAGGATGATCCGCGCACAGTCGACGAGCTGTTCCTCGTCGCGCTGTGCGAGACCGACGAAGATCTCGCATGGGACGCAATTTGGGCTTTGCAACGCCGCGGCACTCGAGAGATCCTCGATCGCTCACTTCAACTTTGCAAGAGCCATTGTGCCGTCGAACGACGAACAGGAGCCGATATCATCGCGCAGCTCGGTGTCCCGAACCGGACCTTTCCCGACGAGTGCCTTTTTACGCTACTGAGCATGCTGGAGACTGAGAATCACGCCGATGTACTTCGCGCGACCACAGTCGCGCTATCACACCTCCATCGACCCGAGTCGATTGCACCGGTATCCCGATTTCGTCATCATCCCGATGCCAATGTTCGTCACGGAGTCGTTCTCGTTCTAAGCTTTTTCGCGGAGCCAGCCGCCGTCACGCCGTTGATCGAGCTGACGAGAAACCCGATGGCGCATGTCAGGGATTGGGCAACCTTCGGATTGGGAACTCTGCTCGAATTGGATACTCCCGAAATTCGGGAATGTTTGCTGGAGCGCATTTCTGACCCCGATGACGACACCCGGTGCGAGGCGATTGTCGGACTCGCCCAGCGCCGCGACCACAGGGTGCTGCCGGCACTCCGGCGTGAACTCCAGTCCGAGTCAGTCCAACCAATCGTCGTTGAAGCCGCCGAGCTTCTCGGCGATGCCCAGCTTTACGCTGATCTCCTGGCGCTTCAAACACGCTGGGGCATCGACGACCAGCAATTGGCAGACGCGATCGCCGCCTGCTCACCTCCTTAGCTGGGCGCGGGTTTCCAGGCCCCGCCCCATAGTCGCCCTTCGCTCCGCGAAGGGACTTCTTCTCAGTTGGGCGCGGGTCTCCAGACCACGCCCCTGCCGCGACCGAAGGAATCCAGACCACCGCACATGCACATCAAAATCCCCAACCTCAGCCTCGTCGTCTTGATCGGTCCCAGCGGCTCGGGCAAGACAACCTTTGCGCGCCGGCATTTCGTCCCCACCGAAGTCCTCTCCTCCGATGCATGCCGCGCGATGGTCTCGGACAACGAGAACGACCAGACGGTGACGGCCCATGCCTTCCAGATCCTTCATCACATCGCCGCAACACGACTCGAACTTGGCAAGCTGACAGTGATCGATGCCACGAATGTTCAGCTCGAATCCCGCAAGCCCTTGGTCGAGCTCGCCGGCCGCTTTCATTGCCTGCCCGTGGCGATCGTCTTCGACCTTCCCGAGAAGATCTGCCACGAACGAAACCTCGCGCGTCTCGACCGCAATTTCGGTCCTCACGTGATCCGCAACCAGCAATCGCAATTAAGGCGCTCGCTCGCACGACTCGCCAAGGAAGGCTTCCGCTATGTCTTTACCTTCGAGCGACCCGAAGACGCCGAGCTCGCGACGATCGAGCGCACGCCTTTGTGGAACGACCGCCGCGACGACCACGGCCCATTCGATGTGATCGGTGACGTCCACGGCTGTTGCGACGAGCTGGAGACACTGCTCTTGCGGCTGGGTTATGAAATCGTGTCGACTTCGCCCGGAGGTCCCGCCCTCGACTCGGGCCCCGTCTACGCGCATCCGCAGGGACGGAAAGCCGTCTTCGTGGGCGATCTCGTCGATCGCGGTCCGCGAATCCTCGATACTTTGCGCTTGGTCCGGAACATGGCATGCCACGGCTCCGCCCTTTGCGTGCCCGGGAATCACGACGTGAAGCTGCTGAAAAAGCTGCGCGGCCGCGACGTGAAAATCGCTCACGGGCTTGCCCTCACGCTCGCCGAAATCGAAGCCATTCCGGAGGAAGTCCGTGGCCCGTTCCGCGTCGAGCTCGCTGATTTCCTCGACTCCTTGGTCAGCCACTACGTCCTGGACGATGGCAAGCTCGTAGTGGCCCACGCCGGCATGAAGGCCGAGATGCAAGGCCGGGCCTCGGCACGTGTGCGCGACTTCGCGCTCTACGGTGAAACGACCGGCGAGACCGACGACCTGGGGCTGCCCGTCCGCTGCGACTGGGCCAAGGACTACCGCGGCCGCGCGTGTGTCGTCTATGGTCACACGCCTGTTCCTGATCCCCAGTGGCTCAACCAGACCGTCAACATCGACACCGGCTGCGTCTTCGGCGGCAAGCTGACGGCCTTGCGCTACCCCGAACGTGAGTTCGTGTCGGTTCCGGCCGCAAGGATTTACAGCGAGCCGGCCCGCCCTTTCCTTCCTGACGAATCATCGAATACCCCGCTGACAGCCCAGCAGGCCAGTGACGACCTGCTCGATGCCGACGACGTGCTCGGAAAACGAATCATCGCGACCCGCCTGCGCGGCACCGTCACAATCCGCGAGGAAAACGCGGCGGCCGCGCTCGAGGTGATGAGCCGGTTCGCCGTCGACCCCCGCTGGCTGATCTATCTGCCGCCGACCATGTCTCCGTGCGAAACCAGCAAGGCCCCCGGCCTCCTCGAACACCCGGCCGAAGTGTTTGCCTATTTTCGAAGCCAGAATGCGACGTCGGTGATCTGCCAGGAAAAGCACATGGGTTCGCGGTCTGTCGTGCTCATCTGCCGCGACGAAAAATCAGCCCGAGAGCGCTTCGGCGTCGATGCTGGCGAGATCGGCATGGTCGCCACCCGCACCGGCAGGAGGTTCTTCGGCGATCAAGCTCTTGAGCGAGCCTTTCTGGATCGCGTCGCCACCGCGATGGATCGATCCGGACTCTGGTCGGAGCTTGACACGCACTGGGCATGCCTTGACTGCGAGCTCTTGCCCTGGTCCGCGAAGGCGCAGGAGCTTCTGCGCACTCAGTACGCACCGGTGGGCGCCTCGGGCATGGCGGCCCTTCCGAAAGCCTTCACCGCGCTGAGCGATGCCGCCGCGCGTTTGGAAGGTGCCGACAAGGACAAAGCATCCTCGATCGAACAATCCGTCCGTGGCCGCGAGCAAGACGTCCGTCGTTTCGTCGACGCCTATCGCCGCTATTGCTGGCGCAGTGGAATCACTCACCGATCTGAAGCTGGCTCCGTTTCATCTCCTGGCGACGGAGGGATGCGTGCACGTCGACAAGGACCATCTCTGGCACATGAAAACGCTCGCGAGGCTTACCGAGGCCGACCCTGAGCTGCTGCTTCCGACTCCGTTCCTCGTCGTCGACCTCAGTGATCCCACCGCCGAAGCCTCGGCTGTCGCCTGGTGGGAAGAGCTGACGGGCCGAGGCGGCGAGGGCATGGTGGTCAAACCGCTGAGCTTCATCCACCAGAGCGGCCGAGGGCTCGCCCAGCCAGCCCTCAAATGCCGGGGCCGCGAATACCTCCGCATCATCTACGGGCCGGAATACACCGATGAGAAAAACCTGGTCCGTCTGCGAAACCGCGGCCTGGGAAGGAAGCGATCCCTCGCCCTCTCGGAATTCGCCCTCGGCATCGAGGTTCTGGAGCGATTCGTCCGCCGCGAGCCGCTTCGAAAGGTCCACGAATGTGTCTTCGGCGTCCTGGCACTCGAAAGCGAGCCGGTCGACCCGAGATTGTGATGTGTTCAGCTCAGCCAAGCGCCAGCGCGGCTAGCCCGATCATCATCACAATAGCCGCCGCGATGCGCTTGCCGGCCTGACCTTCCGAGAGAAAATGTGTGCCAAGGATAGTGCCGATCAGGATGCTGACTTCGCGGGCAGGCGCGATGTAGCTCACCGGCGTGAAGCTCATCGCGGTGAGCACGAGGATGTAGGCCGCCGGCACCAGGACGCCAATCGCCAGGATCGCCTTGGCGTGATGCCGCAGGTGATCGTGAATCTCGGCGCCCTGGCGCAGAGCAGCCGGCGCAAGAACAACCGACATCCCCACGCTGGCTCCCCATTGCTGGAGCAGCGGCGGCACGCCAAAAGGTCCGACGGCCTGTTTGTCGCAGACTGTGTAGCCGGCGATCAAAACTCCGGTGATGAGTCCCAGCGTGATGGCGCGTTTGACGTCAGCCGCCGAAGCGCGAGCCGGCCTGGCGAGGGCGAAGACCGAGAGCGCGACGAGTCAGCGCCCCGCACAGTGCCAGTGGCGAGGGCCGTTCACCCAGCGCAACAATCGCCGCGGCCGTGCTCAAAACCGGTCCGGTGCCGCGTGCAACCGGATAAACGACCGACAGCTCACCTTCCCGGTAAGCTTCCTGGAGCACAACGAAGTAGCCCGCGTGGAGGAGAGCGCTGACGAACGTGAACGAAACTCCCGCGAACGAAAACTGGGGATGTTGGATGAAAACGAGAGCGCCAGCCAGCGGCGAAAGCAGGAGAGCCGAAGTCGTGCCGTACAGCCACACAAACGCCGGTCCCCCGCCCACCTGCTTGGCGATGAGGTTCCAGAGAGCGTGTAGCACCGCCGCGATGACTACGAGTCCCAGGGCGGTCGCGGTCATGAATCGGTCATCATGAAAGTCGGCCTCATCGAGAAATCACTTTGTAGCGCATCCTACCGGCATCTCATCTTTCAACCGACAGCTCATGCGGTCAATGCAACGGCCCGTGAGGCGAGTTTTCGTCGAACGGGTGATGTGCGATTGCTGAGACAATCAAGCTCTTCTCGTCTTCGCTGAAGTGAAAATAGATGGCGAAATGATGTATCATTCCAGCGATTGGACCATGAGCAAACCACGAAACCATTCCGCCAGCGTGATACGATGGACATGGTTCAGTTTGAGGGACACCGGCAGGCGATTCGGCCAATTTGTCCAGGTGAGCTTGCACTACCATTTGCAGCCAAAAAGGCAAGCGGTCCAGCTCCGCTTCCGCGCTCGGGAGCAGTTCTATCTCATATTCCATTATTCTTCCGCGCGGCAACGATTTCTTTCAGCGAGCGGCGCTTGCCACTGCGCATTTCATCACGCGCAGGAGAATTCTCTCGGGCTCCAGTCCAGGGAACGCGAGAGGTTCGCCCGTCGTCTCCGACATGCGCCCTTCCTCGTCCACGCGCACAGCGCGAGGTTTCGGATTGAGGAATCCCGTAACTCCGGCCCAGCGAACGGCATTGTTTGCATCGTGAAAGAAGGGGTTGTTTCCCGCGAGTATTTGCTTTACGTCGATGTAATAGCGCTTAAATTGATCGGCACCCTCGACCGCCACCAGAACCGCATCAAAGTGCGCGATTTCATTAAGACACCGCTCGCAGGGCGCGGACCACCGGCGGTAAGACTCTAACATCGACGCTTCCTCCTTCGGATGGTAAAGCGTCTTTCCTTCGAGCACTTCGGATCGCCAATTTTGTTCGACCAGGCGCAAGGATTCATACAGCCAATTCCCAACGGCCAGCACACCTTCGAGTCGCCGAAGTCTTACGGCGTCGTGCTGTTTCTCAAGCCAGCGAGTCCACCTCCAGAATCGCCTGCGCCTCGACGTTGTCGCCTGTACGGAAATTGGGGAGTCCAGTTTGGCGGCGTAGTTCGGCATCTCGCCGAGAAAGAATTCGCCGAGTCGAGAGGGCGTGATAGATGGAAAGAGTGCGGCAGCAGACATGGTTTCGCTCCCACAAAACCAGGCGGTAGCGATCTCGCGCGGGTCAGGGTCGTTGTCGATCCCTTAACGCTTGCATCGGTTGCTTTGGTGCTCGAATGGGCCAGCGACACTCGAGTCGGTAGTGACCAGTCGCGCCGCGTTCGAGGGTACAGCGCACTGGCGGGATCTTGGCTCTGTCTTGACCAAACCAGTTCCGGCAGTATACCCCAAGATATATACCGCGTACACACTATAAGTATACTGTATAAATACAGTAAGCGAAGGATGATGCGCGGAGTAAGTAATATGAGAGTGCGTCGCTAATCAGGATTTCTTCGCTCCAAACTTGCCCACAAACTCCGCGCGGGCATTCGTCAGTTCGTCCGCCGCGCTGGCCAGGCGGAAGGCGCAAGACTTCAGTCTCGGCTTCGCTCCGAGACGCTGAACGCCTTCGTCGATATTGGCATGGCCGACCTGAGCCGGGTCGAGCTGGTGGTCTCGCTCAATCTCTACCGTGACACTCAACGGAATGGAGTCGCCCGAGCGTCACTCGACGACCTCGCTCGGCGATGGGGGATGAATCGACGAACGGCATCCCGAGCGGTCGGCCGATTGGCTCGGCGCAATATGCTCCAAGTCATCCGCTGAGGGGGGCTCAACACCGGACCATCGGCTTATCGCGTCTATCCGTTTCCGATGGAGTGAACTTTCGTGATCGCTCAGACTCGACGGCACCCGTCGAGCCATTCGTCCCACACACCTGAGCGTGCGCCGGTCCAGCGCCAGGCTCCCAGAACTTGGTCCTGTGTCTTTGCCCAAAGCCACCTGGCGAGTAGAAGCACGGTGCCCATCACGGCAGCGATTATCCAAGTGGCGAGTATCAGGGCGGAGATGAGAACAAAGCCGACCGAGACGGCCGTGTCGGCACGGGAGACGACGGCCATGACGAGGAACTCGATGGTCAAAGTGGCAACGAGCAGCAAGGTAACGAAGCGGGCCGCACGCACGAACGTGATTGCACTCATACTGCCGCCCCGACGGTATGAATCTGCAACAGCTTTGGCGTATTTCATGGCGGAGTTCCGGGTGAGTTGCGGTCCCTCATACTCGAACTGCATTCTCTCAAGTCGTGAGACTACCTCGCAAGTCGTCGATCCTTCTGGCGATCCTACCCGTGCCCACGCGCGTTCGCCACCTCGACTGAACGCCTGCCTGTCTGCGCCGGCGCCTACAGCACTGTAGGCATTTTGCTACCGATATACTGTAGGCGCCCATGCCTACCATCCCAGAAGCACCCCATAAAGGGGTGCGTACAGAAGAGTACGCTCGACCCCTTGGCGGGGGTGCGTGCTCAAACGCGGGAAGCAGAGTGAGATTTCGTAAATCGCCAAAAGGATGAGTAGACTGGCAGCGGACAATCGCCCTGCGTCGGCTAACTCCAATTGGTATCGTTCCCCTTGGTCTTCTTGCGCATTACATCATTCGAGGACTCCATGTTACAGATCATCTCTGGACGTTTTTTCGCTGGCCATCCCGTTCATGAAGAGGAGCAGGACGCGGTTCTCTACACGAACTATTCGTGGATCTTTCCGATTCAGACCGAAGTAGGAGAGTTGCGACCCACTGATCGTCGCCCGGCCGGAATCACTGCGTGGACATTGCGGTTCACGAACCGCTACGAGAGGCGACCGGGAGATTCGCGCATTCTTGCCCCCGCCGATGAAGCGGTCGACCAGTTTCGGTTGCTATGCGCGTTCCGACTTAAGGCGCTTTTCGACTTCGATCGAACGAACTTGGAAGTATTGTGTAGACAAGCGCCACGGAGCGCCCACGACACTGGTCTACCGCGGCATTACGTGAAGAGGTTTTTCGATCCGGTGATCCACGGAACTTCAAGCGAAGCGGACGATCTCAAAGAGTTCATCGGCAAAGCGATTAGCATGCCAAGGGAAAGTTACCGCATCGTCATGTCGTGCCTATCGGTCTTCTTCGACGCACTAGAAGCGCTGGGCTCGAACTTCGATCTTGCATATACGTTACTTGTCTACGCGCTCGAAGCACTTTCTGAGACCAAGAGTACCTATGAACCGCAATGGCAGGATTACGACCAAGAAGTTCGGGAAAAACTAAATGATGAACTGCGAGATATCGACGACCCGAAGGCCGAACGAATCAAGAGCATTCTGCTGCAAAGATCACACCTTAAGTTAATGACACGATTTCGATCGTTTGTATTGGAATATCTCGACGATTCCTTTTTCGGGCACGAAGCCGCTGAACTGGATGCGATGCCACGATCTCGAATGGATCGGGTTTTAACTAATCTTTACGCTTCGCGGTCGGAGTTTGCACATTCTCTACAGAAGCTACAAAACCAGCTCAAGATCCAACATGCGTTAATGTCTTCCAACTATTTTGAGTGGGACAATCAGCCCTATCTAACTTTCTCTGGCCTGGTTCGTTTGGTACACCACGTTTTATCGACCTATATCAGCCGGCAACCAATCACTACTAACGAGAGTTACCCGAACTGGGCGAGCGAACTTCCCGGTACAATCCGTCTAAAAACAGCTCCAGAGTATTGGATTCACAACCACGCATCGTTTACAGCCGAACATGCTACACGGTACTTCAACGGACTAATCCTCTATCTCACGAAGATGCACAACTCCACGACGAAGGGAATACCTGATCTCTCTCTCGTTGCGAAAAAAATCGAAACACTCGCTCCACTGAGCGCTCAGGCGGATCGCCGACCAATGATGGCGATCTACTGGATTTTTCGTTTCGCCGTTGGTGACGAGCAGCGAAGGCGCGAAATGGAGGAATTCTTAGAGCGGATGCGCAAAGATATAGCGACGTGCTCTATTGAAATGCTTACTGCGTACGTTGTCTCCGGAAAGCAGCCAACGTGGACCGTCGAGGAATGCGAGAAACAATTCGACGTCTATGTGAAGAAACGATACGGGGCAAAAAACACTCACCTACCAGCGCGAACTGAAGTCGCCATAATCGCTGAACTAGCCAACATGCGCCTGGACCGTGGAGATATCGCAAAGTACTCGGAATGGGTGCAACGAGCGATATTCGACAGCGCCGGACGGCCGGGTGCGCAGAGCTACCTAACAGAGTGTCAACGTGCGAACGACCGCATAGAGGTTGAGATTCTGTTCGGACTGAAGCCCTTTCCTGCACGGTTAGCGAACGGATGCGATAACGCGGAGACATCAATACGCGAATCGCCACCGGAAGCTCAAGACCCGATGCCCGGGGATACTCGACCTGAAGCTCTCTGAGGGTTTGGTTAGCCCTTGAATACTACCGGCGACACTGTGGCGGACAGGCTGGCCGCATGTTTCGGACTCGAGCTGCGACAGAAGGGAGCGAAGTGAAATGCCTGGCTTGCACGATTCCAAGGTTCGGCATTTTCATAGCAAGATCGTCGGAGTGACTTACGAGAACTCCGATGGCTCAGATCGACAGAAGCACATTCAAAAGTGTCGGCCGTTCGAGACCTTGGTTCTCGACCACGAAGAGGATGATCTTCATGATGCGAACGCAGTTCGGGTATACCGCCAAAATGGCCAGCAACTAGGGTATCTGAATGCCGAACTCGCCAGAGAAATCGTGCTGAAAGCGGAGCGGGGCTATCGTTTCGTCGCGTTCGTTAAAGAACTCACCGGCGGAAGGAAGGGGCAGTCGGTCGGTTCAAGCTTGCTGATCCTTCAGGCCGAACCCGGAGCGAACGATCGTCACGTTAAGAACTATTTGAAGGACTTGATTCGGCACGACCCTGAACTCGAAGGCGCAAACGTCCAGGGCGGATGTTCAGGGAGGCTCCTATTCCCGATTGCAATCATCGTGATTGGCGTGATCCTCTACTTTTACTTCTCGGGACGAAGATAAACGGGCAGCGTGTCCAGGAACTCCGTGACTCGACCTCTACCATCGAACGCCGAGATCATCGTTCGTCAGGGGGTGCCTCTCGCTCGATGGCGCGACGCAAAAGGGAAGGCGAAGACCGCATCGGTGACGTCCGGGAACAACTGGGCCAACCGCATTCGCGATGAGTCGTCAACATGTGTCGCCCGCTACCGCGATGGCAACGGACACGTTGTCGAGGTCTCGACCCAATGCCGCGACAAGACCGCGGCTCAGAGCGTGCTCGCCGACTTGGAGCGACGAGCCAAGAAGGTGCGATCGAAGATCCTCACCGCCGCCGAGGATCGAATCGCCGATCACCTGACGACACCGACGCGGCCCCGCCTCAACACTCCCCAGGAACATCCAGTTCTTCCGACCGATCGCTTGGTCTCGTACACGTCGCTCCGACGTGTTGTTGTCGATCGTCAGTCGCCCGTCCTCTGTGTATCGGCACACGCCCGCCATTGATTCAACGCATAGGTCACCGCCTGCGCTAACGCCGACTTCGGCAAGAGCTTCACTGACAGCCGATTCAATTCGTCATTTATCCGATCCAGGATCGGTACCGCTTCCGTTTGACGCAGCACGCGTCGCGCATCATTGTCGAGCGGGCGAGCCCGATCCTCGATTTCATAGAGCCGAAGAATCATCTGGATGATCAACGAGGCCCTCAGCGGGTGACGACGATCTCGCCTCGTAGAACTTGCGACGCGCATGTGCCCAGCAGGCCACTTCGAGAATCTGACCACCAGAGCCCACGTAAATTGCGTCATACCCGCTGAAGGCATCGGCCTGCAGATAGCCAGCAAATCCCTCCAGAAACCGAGACGGACCCTCACGCTTGCGATCCTCTGTGAAGTCGTACACGTCATAGGGCAACGAGCTCGGACCAATGTAAACCCAAAACCGCCCCTTGCGGCTTCGAGGTTCATCGTCGTGCAAGACCGTCACAAACGTGTCATCGGTCCAGATCACCGGCGCCGTCAGTACCAATTCCTTTTGGAGCTGATACAGCGGTCTGACCAAGTCAGCAACATAGCGGACCGAGTCACACAGTGTGCTCCGCGGCAGATAGAGGCCGTAACGAGTCGAGACGTCCTCGAAGCGATAGAGCGGCTGATGCTCCGCGAACTTGGATACGACCACCTCAGCGAGCACGCCCGCTCCCGCAATGCAGCCGCTCACGGGACGCTGAAGCGCCTCGGGAGACACGACACTGTCTCGACAGCCTGAGCAGGCATACTTGGGTAACACATGTACGTGAAGCTCGAAACGCGCCGGGACGAACTGGAGCACGCGTGCCTCGTCCTCGCCGATGCACGTCTTCGCTGCTCCGCACTGATCACAGACCTTGTCGGCCTCTGGCAGATCATGCTCGATGCGGACCTGTGGCAGCCGATCGTAATCGGGCTTCGCGACTGCCGCCGTCTCGCCGGCATTTTGGGCTCAGGAACTGGCGGCTCGGGCGGCAAGGCAACACCTTCGATTGCCTCGGCGTCGAATAACCGGCCTTGTCCCGGAGCATCCACGTACCGTTCCCGTCGCGGGCCGAAGACGTAGCGGCGATAGAGCTCGATCTGCTGGCGTAATTCTTGGACGAGTTGATCGTGTTCTTGGACGGTATGGTCGTGCAACTTCGCGGCTTCGTCGAGTGCGGCTTGGAGGTCTTCGACCTGCTGAGCGAGGCGGCTCAGCAGGTCGTGACATTGCTGCGGATCAGTCGGCCATGACTCGAGAGTGATCATGGCAGAGATTATAGCGCCAACATACGACGTTACAAGAGGGAACCAACCGATTTTCCGGCATGGGGCGTCGGAGGCTGGTATCGCCTGCGTTGGCGGGCCGATCTGAGGTCAATGCCGGAGAGAATCAGCGTCAATTGGGTCGGGCTCATTTCCACCGATATGGCACCGTGCGCGACCGCGGGAAGCTGGAACGAGCCTTTCTCAAGTCGCTTGTACCAAATCGCCAGACCATCGCGATCCCAGTAGAGAATCTTGAGGCGATCGCGGCGTCGATTGACGAACAAGAACAGGTGGCCGGACGTTGGGTCTTGAGCAAAGGCGGTGGTCACCAGGCCGGAGAGTGCGTCGAAGCCTTTGCGAAGATCGGTTGCTGGTGTGTGAAGAAACACGCGGACGGCATGAGGGAGGCTGATCATTGAGAGCCTCCTGACTCGGTCTTGGCTGCTGCGATAGTCCGAATGATCCGGCAGGCCAGGCGGGGGCTTGTTGTGGGAATACGAAGGCGAATTCCATTGGGAAGGTCGGCTTCGATCGGGGTGGGTTGGTAGTCATTACCCTCGACGAGACGCACAGTGACAGGCAAGAAAGTCGACGGAGTCGGCGACTATGTCGCTGCCTATTCGACTCGTCTCGAAGCGGTTGGAACCTCGCCGAAGCATCGATACGAAACCCGCCGCCGATCGGATCGGAACGTCAAGGATTGGCGGTTCAACTAACGGGTTCGCCGTCTGGAGACCTTCGGTCGGTGAGCAGGGCGGCGACCGTTCGGGTGCCCGGAGACCCGCGCCCAACAACCGTGAATTGAAGATTGTGGGCACGCTAGTCTGGTCGGGCGGGCGCAATGCGACCGGGCGGTGTTCATTCAACCACGACCTCGAAATTGACATGCATCATCGCGTGGCGCAGGTCTTACGTCGATGTTTTCCAGACGCCGTGCCAGAATAAGCGTCGTCATCCACAAGTGTTTACCGAATAGACAGTTGCATTGCACCGCTCGGCGCGCTCAAAAACGTCGTCATTCGTAACTCCAGTTACTGCAAGGAGATGACGACGATGACGACGTTTTTGGGGGTCAGCCCGAGCGATGTGTGCGAATGAGACACAAAGCGGAGCGCGAACCGATCCGTGGGGTCAGGGGGCAATAGGGTCGTCGTCGCGCAACTTCGGCTCGACGGTCGAGTTGCCCTCGCCGAACTTGACGCGGCGTACGAGAAGAACCGGGAAGGCAGCGCGTTCCCAATCCGCGACGACCTCGCGGCCGACCTTCGCGCCTGGCTCGCCGACGAGCGCACTGCGCTCCAGGCGGAAGCTCGTCGAGTTGATGAGCCGATCCCTTACCGTTTGCCCGCCGAAACCCGACTGTTCGTCGTTCGGCAGGAACTGGTCAGGATTCTCAATCGAGAACCTGAAGCTCGCCGGGTTGGTCGAGGGGACCCAGAACGGGTGCCTCCGGGCTGTTCGCCAACTGGCCGCCTACTACATGATTTCGCTCGATCGCCCGCCGCTCCGACCGTTTTCGCCAGCGTACCGGCAAGCGTTTGGCGACGGAGTCGGGTCTCCTTCTGCAAACACCACGGCCGCGGTAGCGAGGCAGTGCTGAACTATCTGTTCAAAGCGCGAGCAGTCCTACTGCGCCTGGGTGCTCCTGATCCTGGCGACGCCGGTCGACAGCGCAGATACTGAGGCCGGTAAGCTTGGTAGACGCATTGAGTGGGCTAACGGAACCGCCCGATCAGCCACCCAAGCAGGTGTCCGATCTCGGTGCGGCCATCGTGCGGTGTCCACATTGCGGCAGTTGCCGAACGCGATTCCTCGGTGAGTATCCACGTTCCGGTGTACCGTAACCTCTCGGGGGAGAGCCGCCCGACGCATTCACTGAACCATTGTAAGCCGTGCCTTTAACCAAAAGGACGCGGTCGCGCATGCGGTGCGCGCATCCTCGGGCATTTCCCACCCCATTCCCTGGCTAATTCACATCGACCGCTCTCGCCCCGTTCACTACGACCATTCGCCGCGTCACGCTCCCCCCATCCCGCGGCGAATCACCTCGTCCGAAAGGCTTTTAGCATCGGCGTCCCGATGCGAAAAGCTTTGTCTGTTAGGCGGGAAGAATCCCTTCGCGGATCGAAGGCCGACAATGGTGGTGTTGGGATGCCAGGTGCAGGCGAGGAATAGACTCGAGATTGACCAGTGGCTCGCGGTCGAGAATGGGGGCGTTCGTTCCCGTAAGCCTTCTGGCGTAAGGACGCGCGACAAATCTACAAAACGAATTCCTCCGTGGGTAGAGACGGAAAAACGACCCACGAGGAGTCGGATTCAGTGCCAATGTAGAAGCCGATGTTCCGAGAAGTCCCGGCTCGGTTCTCGGCGGGTCGCGCGATCGGGCTTGGCTGTTCACCGTGCCGAGGGAGGCGGTAAAGATCCTCAATCGCGACTTGAAGTTTGCCGGCATCTCGAAGCGAGACGACCGGGGACGAACGATTGACGTCCACTCGCTTCGCACAACGTATCGACGTCAATTCCAGACAGCGCACAAGACGACGCAACGAACGTAGTGGTTCGGGCACAGCTTGATGGAATCGGCTGCTTTTCAGCGGATTTGAAGGGATTTCAGGGGGCTTCAGGTGACGTGCAGTTCAAAGCGGGCGAGGAGATTCGAACTCCTGACGTCCAGCTTGGGAAGCTGGCATTCTACCACTGAATTACGCCCGCAACCCTTTGTGGCACAGCAACTTACGTCAAAGAGACGGATGCTTCTCTCAGCTTGGTTGCCTTATGGGTTGCCTTAGTTTTCGGCCACAAAACCGATTCTAACGGTCGGAATCCTACTGGCCAAGAGGCGAGCGGGGGGACGAACGGGAATAAGGGCCGGGAACTGTGGCCCACCCGGTCTGGATGATCTCCTGCGGCGCGGGCTTCTGGGAAGCGCCCGAAGATCACCGCCCGTTCATCGATCACGGATTTGGCACCTGCCGATTGACGGACCGACCGAGGGACGATAACCTGGGACAAGTGTCATAAGCCGGCCGCCGAGACTGAAACTGTCAGGCCAGTCATGTCACCACGTCGTTGCATTCGGGCCGCGATTGTTTGCGTAGTCCTCGGGACCGCCGAGGCGAAGGCGGGGATGCCGTCGGTGACGCTCGCCGACCTCCGGACGGCGATGCGGACCGGCCTGACCGAGGTAGGCCGACAGCGGCTCGAGGTGATCTCGTTCTTCCTGCTTGTGCTGATCGGGTGCGCATGGTTGGTGCAACGGGTCTGGAACTCGATGCGCAGGGAGTTCCTCGTTCTCCCCCGGCTCTCCTTCCCCAGGGCGGTCGGGGTCATCGTGCTCTGGGGGCTGCTGTTCGTGCTCGTCCTCACGATGATCTCGGGGGCTCGCGAGCTGATGACGCCCGGCGCTTGGGAGAAGGTCGGGCTGACGTACCGGCTCGTCCCCGAAAACCCGCCCGTAGCCGCCCAGATCAGTGCGCGTGTCGAGTCGATTCAGAGGCTCGGCGAGCGTCTCCAGTCCTGGGAATCGGGACGTGGCAGGGCGGACGGCCCAGGCGCGCTCCCCGATGAGTGGCTGCGGGTCGATGGGGTCGAGGGCGGCCGATACGTCCACGTGCCCGCCAAGCTGATCATCAGGGACGACCCGTACGGCTTTGATTCTGACACTCGTATTTGGGTCTATGGGTCCGAATCCGTCGGGCCGGAACGGCTCGTCCTTCTCCGGAACGGCGTGGTCCAGTGGATGCCGCCGGCCGAGATCGCGCGGCGCCTGAATACGGAAGAGAGGGCATCGCCATGACGCGGCGACGCCTCGCGCGTAGGGATCGGCGTATTCCTCGCGGCCTTCGCCGCATCTGCGGTCGCCGGCGGGGTCTATGCGGAGGGGTTCCACGGCCTCGCGTTCGGCTGGGTCGGCTATCTGCGGCGGGTGTTGCCCCGGGTCCGCGTGAACGGCGACGGCGTGGCCACCGGGGTCGTTTGCCTCTTGCTGTTCACGGCCGGCTTGCACGGGTTCCTTCGCTGGCTATCGGCCGGCGTCTGCCGGGCATCCGGGATCTCACCTCGACCTTGGTCGTGGCGACGGACGCTCGCGATTGTCACGCTCATCATGCTCATGTTCGCCGTTGGCGTCGCGGCAACTGGTATCGCGCACCAAGCTGGTTGGCTCATCGCCTCGAGAAGGCGGCTCGTCGAAACGCGTACGGTGCTCGACGGCCAGGGCGCCAACCGACCGTCGGATCTCCGTCTCCGCGAGATCGCCGGGAACGCGGCCATGTTCTGTGTCCGATCGTCCGACGTCACCGACCCGCACTTTGACGAGCCGTCCCCCGCGCGGAGCTGGCAGACGCGGTTGCTCCCGTATTTCGACTTTCCCTCCCTGCTTGGCGGCGAGCTCGACAATACCCGGCCGTGGAACCACCCGGCGAACTCGGCCTACTTCCGGGGCGTCGTCCCCGGCTTCCTGAACCCCGAAGTTGGGGTCGTCCGGAGTCCGGAGGGGTACGCGCTGAGTCATTATGCCGGGAATGTTCATGTGCTGGGGCGTTATCCCAGACTTCACGAGGACGAGCTAACCGCTGGCAGGTCGAACACGATCCTCGCAGGCGAGATGGCGACGAGGTTCAAACCCTGGGGCGACCCCTCAAACCTCGTCGACCCGGGCCTGGGTATCAACCAATCGCCCGAAGGGTTCGGCGGCCCGACCCGTCAGCGGGCCTATTTCGGGTTCGCCGACGGGTCCGTCCGGTCATTCAGCGCGTTGACCGACCCGGAGATCCTCCGGCGGCTGAGCGGTCCCAGGTCCGGGCGGTGAGGTTCCCTCGGGCAACGCATCTCTGATCGCTCACTTTCGATCCACTCCCGCTCTCCATACGGCTGCAAGAAGAAGATCGCCAGCGCGGAAATCCCCAGTAGCGCCGCGATTCCAATTGCCGCCAGCACCCCCGGCACAGCTCGCCGCAATCCCCAACCTGGACTTTCGAATCGTCCCCGTGTCACGGCGGCGCCGCGGGCGTCGCCGGTGCCGTCGGTGCCGTCAGCATGCCCGGCGCCGGGCCCTGCGGAGCGTTGGGCTTGGCGATCACGATATTCATGCCGATTTCGTGCGCGGCATCGATCACGAGCACGCAGTGGCGGTGCTTGGTCGCATAGTCGGCCGAGAGCAGCATCGACTTGCGGCCGGTCTTATCACGCGCCGTGCGCAGCCGCTCCACGATCGCTTCCATGGAATTGCCCACCGGCTCTCGATCGATCTTCACGCCGCCGGTCCCGTCCACCTCGACAAGAACGTTGTCCTCCTGAAGGTCATCGAGCGACCTTCCCTGCGCCACGGCCGTGGGCGCCTGTTCCTGCGATGGCTTGGGGATTTCGAGCGTTTTGTACAGAACGGTTGTTGCCGTGACCATGAAGAACAACACAAGCTGAAACGCCACGTCGACCATCGGAGCTAAATCCAGCTCCTCGACGGTCGCCGGCCCGCTCCGCGAGAGCGAGAGGTCTCCCTCTTCTTCCTCCTCCGGTCCGTCCGGAATGTCGTCCCAGCCTCGTGCATCGATGACCGGAAGGGCCACTCGGCTAGGTTGGGCTGAAAGGTCCACGTCCGCATCGTCATCATCCAGAAGTGCGGTCGGAATCGCGGGATCGTCCTCGTCATCGACCAGTGCAGTCGGAATCGCGGGATCGCCTTCGTCATCGAGAATCTCGAGGCCTCCGGAAGCCCCGGCCTGTTTGTCCTCTTCGCCGAAATCGTCATCGTCTTCTTCGACTTCTTCCGCCCAGAGCCACCCTCCCGGAGGTTCCGGCTCAGTGGCTTTGGGCCCGCGCTCGGGCGGCTCTGGCGCCCGCGACTGATCGTTGATGACCGGGAAAGCCACGTCGGAATCGGCACCGAGTTGAGCGAAGTCCGGTGCGCGCGAGGTGGCCGGAGAATCCGAGCCCGCCGGTCCGAAATCATCCGATTCAACCTCGTAATCGGAGAGTGGGGGCGGCCCAGCCGCGGCTTGCGGAACCGGAACCGGAACCGGAGTCGAGACCGGCGCGGTCTGGCCGAGCTCAGCGGAAGCCGGTGCCGGCTGGGTGAGCTCCGGCATGTCGGCGAGGCGCGTCCAGGCGACGGCAGTGCCCGCTGGACGGACCAGGTCGTCATCGCCTAGCTCACCGCGTTTGAAAGCCCGCCGTATTGCCGCCGGCTCGAGCCCGCGCTCGACCTCGAGACGGTCTGAATGGAAGACATCCCAGTTCGCCAATCGGCCCTCCGCGAATCTCGTCGAAATCTGAGCCGCGCGCCGTTATCCATCAACCGCGCGGCTCCTGAACGCCCAGGTGAACCGTGATCCCTTCGACTTGCCCAACAGCGCCGACGACCTTGACGATCTCACCATGCGGAACATCCCCGTCGGCCTGGATGACCACCTTCTTCCGACCTTCCTTCGCCCCGTCGGCTACGGCCTTCCTCGCCTGCTCGAGCGTGACCGTCGGTCCTTCGCCGATGCCGAGCAGGAGGGTCGTCTCATTCCCCGGGCCCGAGGGCTTGGTCATGCTGAGAAACGTCGCGGCAGTCTCCTCGACCCCGATTCCATGCCGCGCAGGCGGCACATCCACCTTCTCGCCGCCGGTCATCTGCACCGAGAACAACATGAACGTCATCAATTGAAATACGACGTCCACCATCGGGGTCATGTCGATGTGTTCGTTCCGATCCTCGTTGTCGTCGCGGCGAAACAGCATGGCGGTCCCAGACCTCTATTATTTCTTGGGTTCCAGAATTTCAAGCACGTCGGAAAGCTGGCGCTCGGTTCGGTCACGCAGCCGGCGCAGCCGTGCGTGCACGTCGTTGCCAATCAGCATCATCGGATTGGCGATCAACAGCCCCGCCCCGGTGGCCCAGAGCGCCAGACTGATGTCCGTGGCCAGGGCATGAGGGTCTGCCTTCTCGGAACCGCCGATGCGGCCGAATGCCGCGATCATGCTGGCCACGGTCCCCACCAGTCCCAGCAGCGGGCCCATCCGCACGATGGTCGAAATCGAACCCAGGCGGTTCTCCATCCCCGCAATGACTTCGCTATGAAACTCCGTCACAACCAATTGCTTGATTTTGGCCAGCCCCTTGCCCCGATTTCGCAGCGCCACCCCAACAAGCTGCGCCAGCGCCGTATGCCATTGCGGCGGGCTCTGACAGAGGTTCAGCGCCTGGTCATAACGCTTAGCCCCGCACAGATCGCGAAGCTGGTCGATGAATTGCTCCGGCTCGTGAATCGTTTTTTTCATGAGCGTACGGTACAAAAGAATGCCGTTGTACACGCCCCAAACCGCCAGGCCCGCAAGCGCGGCGTAGATGACGTAACCGAATGCATCAATTATCTTTGTGACCATCATGGCAGGAAGTTCCCCACAGACGTCGCCGAAGAAAAGCCAAGCTCGAAAACGAGACGCACACGACAACACGCTACTGAGTGTTCGCGCAAACGCAATACCCCGCTCTCGTTCTAGTTTATTGTGCCGGGGTGTACCCGCGAGGGCAAGGGCTGAGCCTGCCTGTGACGCGCCCGTATCCGAACCATGCACCGTTCCCAACGAGGCGTCCCTCGACAGGTGAAGCGTCACTCCGTTTGTTTAAAGCCTTGCCACGCTTCGCCCGGCGCGCGAGAATGGTCTTAACTGTACTGGCGATCGCTTTCCCGCACCGCAGCGCCGTCGGATTCCCGTAGGCTCTTCGAGTTTTTGCCCATGCCGCGCACCGTTCTGGTCGTCGAAGATGAGCGCGACACCAACGACATTCTGGCCGGTCTCGTGCAGGCGCGTAATTTCCAACCGATCCAGGTTTTTACGGGCGTGGAAGCTCTGGAAGCGGTCGCCGAGCATAAGCCCGATCTGATTCTCCTGGACCTCATGCTCGAGGACTTGAGCGGCTTCGAGCTGTGCGACCGGCTCAAACGCGCTCGCGAAACAAATCTCATTCCCATCGTGATGGTCACCGCCATGCACGATGCGCATCACCGCGCGGCAGGCGTGCGTGTCGGCGCCAACGGCTACTTGACCAAGCCGTTCACAAAAGAGCAGCTCTACGAGACCATGGATGCCGCACTCGCCTGGAACGAAGAGCACAACAAGCGCGGTACCACAGGCGAAATCAATTTCGACGTGCGCAGCGAGCTCACCTACCTTTCGGAGGCCAGCGACATGCTGGCCGACTTGTTCGCACACACACCCTTGACCGATCGACACATCAAGGACCTGAAACAAGCCATCATGGAGATGGGTGGGAACGCAATCGAGTGGGGTCACCGCAAGAACGCCGATCTCGTTCTTCGAATCACCTATCGCATCAACCCTTCTTCGATCACCCTGATCATCACCGACCAGGGTCCTGGTTTTAACCCGCGCAATCTCCCGCACGCAGCCTCGGACGAAGACCCGATCGGCCATATCGAGATCCGCAACGAGCTAGGCCTTCGCGAAGGAGGCTTCGGAATCATGCTCGCTCGCGGACTTGTCGACGAATTCCGCTACAACAAGCTGGGCAACGAGGTGACGCTCGTCAAGCACTTCGACCCGGTGCGCACGCCCCAGATCGACACGCCCGTCGAGCCGGCCCACTGATTCGCACGCTCATCGTTCCGGATTGGCGGTCGTTGCACCGGGGCTCACTCGCCCCTTGCGCGTGTGCGCTTCCGCTGGGACGGTGGCTCGATCGGGTCGATTTGCGAGCCGATCGGCGCGGGCTTCGGCCCGCACTGCCGCCGGCTGATCGCACCCCTCGTCCCGGGCCGTTTTCCATCGCCATCATCAGGGCCGCTTCATCCTCAAATCCGGGCATGAACCCGAATTCGCCCCATTGGTGTTGCCCCAAACCGGCGCCGTTCTGCAGCGGATCACCAGCGAAAGCGGCTTGATCACCGGGCAGCGGCCCGGCCCGGCCCTGGAGAACGGGTGCCTGTGCCTGTGCCGCGGCGTTCATGCCGTTCCCAACCTGGACACCGCTCTCGTAACCTTCGTCGCCGATGACGCCGTTCATTCCGGCGGCGGCGCCCGCTCCGAATCCCCCGAATCCTCCTCCCGGGAACTGTCCGCCGACCGCACCGCCGGGGAACGAGAAGGTCTGGATGTTGTTGAGGTCGTTGAAAAACGCATTGACGCTCAGCCGCACATATCGCCGGTCAGCCGAAACAGCCGGCGTGATGGTCATCGTCACGCCGCTGGGTATCGCGCCGATTTCCGGCGTGTAAGCGATCTGCGCGTGCACCGGCCTCTGCAGACACATAGCGAGCGCGAAAAGACTCAGAGCACAGCTCATCATCCGTTTCATTGCTGTCATCATCGGCCTCGGCTTTCCCGGCCATGAATTCCGATCCGCGCGAGGTGCCGTTTCGCACGCTTTCGTCAACCGGCGCAACCACCACTAGTATGACGCTTCCTCGCCCGGATGAGAAGAGCCATCCCGGCAGCGACAGTGTCCGACTCAAGTTCTTGCTCTCGACTGGCGCGAAATGCACCAGCATGAATGCCGCTCCTGACCTCAGCCCCGCTTCAGCGCCCCGGCATCGTACACGGCGGTCGAACCGAGTTGTTCCTCGATCCGCAGAAGCTGGTTGTACTTGGCGATGCGGTCCGAGCGGCTCAGGCTGCCGGTCTTGATCTGGCCGCAGTTGGTTGCGACGGCGATGTCGGCGATCGTGGTGTCTTCGGTTTCACCCGAACGGTGCGACATCACGCTCGTCCACCCGGCGCGCTTGGCCATCTCGACGGCTTCGAGGGTCTCGGTCAGCGTGCCGATCTGGTTGACCTTGATCAGGATGCTGTTCGTGCACCGCTCCTTGATGCCCTTCGCCAGACGCTCGGTATTCGTGACGTAAAAGTCGTCGCCCACGACTTGGATTTTGCTTCCCAGCGATTTCGTGAGCGCGGCATAGCCCGCCCAGTCGTCCTGGTCGAGCGGATCTTCGATCGAGACGATCATGGGGTATTTCTCGACCCATGACGCAAAAAGGTCGACCATCTGCTCGCTGCTCAAGATCTTATCGGGCGCCGACTTCCAGAATTTGTATCCCTTCTTCTGACCCTCGTCGAACAGCTCCGAGCACGCCGTATCCAGCGCGATCGCGACGTCGCGGTCGCGGCCGGCCTGATATCCGGCCTTGTCGACAGCGTCCAGGATGAACTTGATCGCCTCCTCGTTGTCGAGATTCGGCGCGAAACCGCCTTCGTCTCCCACGTTGGTGTTGTGGCCGGCTTTCTTCAGGACGCTCTTGAGGTGATGAAAGATCTCCGCGACCATTCGAATGCCTTCGCGAAACGACTTCGCCCCCACCGGCATGACCATGAATTCCTGGAAGTCGATCTTGTTGTCGGCGTGCTTGCCACCGTTGATGATGTTGGCCATGGGCACGGGGAGCATCCGGGCATTGGCTCCGCCCAGATAGCGGTAAAGCGGAAGACCGTGGGCCGCCGCGGCCGCCTTGGCGGCTGCCAGGCTCACTCCCAGGATCGCATTGGCGCCTAGCTTTCCTTTGTTGGGCGTTCCGTCGGCCTCGCAGAGCGCGCGGTCCAGCCCCACCTGGTCGGCCGGATCGCGACCCATGGCCACCTTGGCAAGCACCCCGTTGACGTTGGCCACCGCCTGGGCCACGCCTCTTCCGAGGTACCGCGTCTTGTCCCCGTCGCGGAGCTCGACCGCCTCGTAAATGCCGGTGCTTGCCCCGGAAGGAACGCCCGCCCGGCCCAATGTGCCATCGGAAAGCACGACATCCACTTCGACGGTCGGATTGCCACGGCTGTCGAGAATCTCGCGCCTGCGCACCTTTGCGATCGATGCTCCCTGCTGCGTCATGGTTATTATCGCGCTCCACCAGGTCTAATCGAGGCGGCACGACCCGCCACTCATGTCATGAAAGTGTTATCCGGCACCAGACGAGCGCGGTCAAGACCGCGGCCCGTATTCCGACCCGGCAGCGCCTGAGGCGACGGTGGCCGCCTCAAGGCGCGTAACGACCAGGCGGCTCGGGATTTAGATCACGCCGAGAGGTGTACGTCCCGTGTGTACGGCTCGTTCGGACGCTCCGGCGGCAGCCGGCGCCAACCGGGGAATCAATGCGGGGCGGCTCCGCACCTTCTTGGTGCGAGGGTCAAGTGCTTTGTCCCGCTGAAAAAGCGGAGGCCGCCGCGCGTTGCGGCTTCATGGTGCCAGTTCTTGAGGGCGCCGATTTGTCGTCGATCGCGAAATACACGCTTTCTCGGCCCTCGTCGTCACGAGCGCCCGGGGTGCAGCCGGCTTGACACACGCGCAGTCGCGTCGCTGGCAGCGGCCCGGGCGCTCTCCTCGACCCCGACGGGTCGATCCGTCGCTCTTCCAGGAAATAAGTCCGACCGGACCCGGCCGCACACAACCAAGCGGAACCGCCTTTGAGACGTCTCCACCGGGGCTGCGACGCGAGCGGGTCAGATCGAACCTGAGCGACATCCCGGACAGCGGCAAGCCACAAGGACTCGCGCTGGCCGGGCAATAGGGATATCGACCCAGCACGCGCAGAGCTTGACACTCACCGCCGATTCAACTTCTCGAAGCCTCTTGAAGCCGAAGCAGCGGCGCCACGTATTTCCGCAGAAATAAGGGACTATCCGTGCCGAAATGACCCCCGAGATACAGCGTGGCCGCCATCCGTGGTCGCCAGTGTATCTGGCGCAGTTTGTCGTATGCCCCGCCATTGTTTTCGTTCAGTTTTCCCCCGGTCGGGGGCGCTCGAAATCCCACCAATCCCGCACCGACGCTCCGCACGCGATCGATTGTTCCGAATACCTTCGTTCCCATCCCGAGCATGAACACATCGAGCGGCGACCAGAAAACAACCATCTTATGGCGTACCGCTCGGAGGGCCAGAGAGAGATCATATGCCGGCGAAAGCGCAGGCGCAAGCAGCACCGCCAGCTCCACTTGTTTCTCGTCAACCCGCTCGACGCGCCTTGACCACAATGCCCGCGCCTCCCGACTTTGCAACGAGGAAAACCGGATCCATCGGCCGTTCCGCTTTGTATTGCCGAACGCTCTCAGCCAGGAGCCCGGCCTTCTCGTCGCGATTGCCGGTATTGGTCAAATCAGCATACCAGCGGCCGAAGCCGTGGCCCCAAGGAAAAACCTCGACGGCATATGGAAGCTTCTCTGCCGCCAGAACATAACGCATCGCGGTGCCGCACACGTCGAACCCGCCCACGCCGTCGGCCACGAGCACGAGGCCCCCCGGCGTTCTGTTCCCACCTTGCCCGGCCGTCGCCGGAAGCGCGGTCCTCCCCGGCAGCGGTGGCCCATAGACCAGTCGAAGAAACGGCTCGACCACTCGAGACGTGAGCGAAGTCATTTGGCAATTCTTACCTTGAGTTGCAGCGAGCCCCGTGCCCGCAAACTTGAGGAAGCGCCCGATCATGCCTCTCGAAACGGCCCCGCCGAAAAGCCTCGTTCATGCCGGCGCCGGCTCGATCTCGGCGTCTTGCCACTTCATGGCCCGGGCGTGTCGCATGGGAGCGATCCGCAGGATGATGTCTCCGTTCTGGAACAGCCTCACGGTGCCGTTGGACTGGCTGACCACGACCGCGACGGATTTGGTCACCTCGGTGATCGCTGCCGCCGCCCAGTGCCGGCTGCCCAGACCTTTCGGCAGCGTCAGCCCGCTCATCGGGGCGTCGATCAGCCGGCAGGCCGCTTCGACCGTCCCGTCTCGCGTGACCACGAATGCGCCGTCGAGCTGGGCGATCTCCTTGATCGCCTCGCGCACCCGAAAGTCGCGGACATTGCGCTCTTTGCGCTTGTATCCTTTGAACGGATCGAACCCGAGCTGTCGCGTCCGCAGCATCACATTGCGTGCATCACCGACCACGATGAGGGTCCCGACCGGCTTGCCCTCGCGCCCTTCCCGGCCGATCTCGATTGCACTGTCGACCACGGCCTTGAGCGTTTCGAAAGGAACCGAGGTCTCGAGTGCCCTCAGATCGCGCGCTGTGAGCTGCTCGAGGTGCTCACCCAGCCGGATCACGGTCAGTGAGTCGAGTTCCTCGGCCTCGAATCCCGAGTAGACCACAACCACTCGCGCACCTGCCTGAAGCAAGTCGTTGGCAACCGCCTCGATCAGAGCCAGGCTGATTCTCTCGGAAATCGCCACCTCACTCGGCTCGACGTCGATCGCTACCAGCCCCCCCTTGCGGATCGCTTCGATCTGGCGCGGAATCGCTGGCAACCAGGATGGGCAGGTCGCTGCTGCTCATCACCCGCACCACGTCCCAATCCATCTGTCCTTCGGCGATGATGAGCACCCCCACTGCCCCCAATCGCCGGCCTGCTTCGCACGCCAGCGATAAGAATGGGAAAGGCGCAGTCGCTCTGGACACGACACTCGGCATCACGGCGGCGTTCTCGCTCGGGGAATGTCGGTGCGCTCAAACAACGACGAAAGTAAAACGAGGGACGAGCGTGCTCTGGACCAAGAGCACGGCCTGACACCGCCCTATGATCTTCGCCCATTCCTTCGCGTTGGCTCACGAACCGAAAAATGCACGGTCCATTCTTGTGAACGGGCGCGTGTCTTTCAAGCACGAATTCACGAAAGTGCAGGCTGAACTGAGCTCGATCCCAGCGCGCAGCACCAGCCCCGCCCGCCTCACAGCGCGGTTCTCAGGCCCGAAACCAGACAGGACGGCCCGGACGCGGGGTCGGCGATTCCATTCTCCGCCGACCTCGGTCCGCGTTCGATCGGGACCTCCTCCGATCCCTTGACTCCACCGTTTAGTTTTTCTTGACCTCAGCAGCCGCCTTGGTCGCCGGGGGCGCGGCTGGTGCTGCCGGCTTGGTATCGGCGGGCTTGGCCGGCACAGCCGGCTTGGTATCGGCGGGTTTGGTCTCTTCCTTCTTTGCCACGGGAGCCGGTTTGGTCTTCCGGATTTCCTGAATGTATTGCTCCAGAATTCTTGCGCGCTGGTCGTACCACTGCTTGAGCCCCTGGCTCGGCTGCATGACTCGCACATCGTCCTTGTAGTTGATCTCGTCCATCTTCCCGTAGCCCGTAAACCAGGCACCGAAAATCTCAGGAGTCAAGCCATACGGTAGATTTGGTGGCTTCGGGGCCTTGAGCGTACGTGCGTCAGTGACCCTGCCATTGATCAAAATGTCGAGGATGGGCGGTGGGTCGATCGAGGTTTCGACCAGACCGGCGTCCTGAGCGGCGACGATCATCTCGGCAACAGCCTTGCGCGCCGCGTCGATCTTCGCCTGGACCTCGGGCGGAATTGGCTTTTCGACAACTTTCGCCGGCTCAGCCTTGGCGGCATCCTTCTTGGCGGCGTCGTCCTGCGCCGGTTCCGTTTTTTTCGCCGCATCGCCACTCTTGGGTGCGTCGGTCTTGGTTGTTTCTTTCTGCACTGCCGGGGCCTGGGCAGGAGGTGGCACAGCAACCTTCTTGACCGCGTCCTGCGCAAATAGCACATCGACGGGCAAAAGTAAGAGGGCCAGTACGGAGCAGCACGAAACGGCGAGCGTGATACAACGGCGCAGCACTATCGGTTCTCCTTTTTTCTTTGTCGTCGGTTGGGACGCCATGCCCACGGCATGGTGCTCTCGCGATACCCTTGATGCAGATGGGCGGCTCTCGGTTCCCGAGCTTACGAACAAGCACTTTTCGCCGAGTTTACCCCTGCGACGGCCGGTATGCTAGGGACATCGCTTCCGGTCGCGCTGATTGTGGGGCCCTGTCGCTTCCTGCCGCCCGGCGTCGGGACACCCGCCTCTTGCGAAGTAAAGACGCTGGCCCACCGTGCTTATGCCCTTGGGAGATTTGCGCTTCGGTAAGACAACGATCATCGCAAAACCCCGCTCTTCGGCCGTTCGAGCGTTCCGGATCACGATTTCCTGGGATGAGATCACCGGAGTGTGCGTCGGGTGGGGAAATCCCGGAAGTTGGGTTATGCCGGGGGTTCGGTTTGCCGAATTGATTAGTGAGGTCGAACGGGGATGTCCCGCCGGGTGCGGCGGTACGTGACAAGTTGGCGAGTCGGTCATCGGGAGGATCGCGATGACGCTCAGGTCGTCGAGTAGTTCGAGAACGCAGACGAAACGAACCCGGCCCGCTCTCGAGGGACTGGAAGAGCGCAAGCTCCTCAGCCGCGTGTCTTCGGCCGCTGCTGCGGCAAGTTCTTCGAGCGGTGTGTTCTCGCAGGACAATCGGGTCTTTTCTTACACGACGCCGACCGGCGGCCATGCCGTGATCCAGGTGATCGGGTTGGGCAACCTGGTGGGGACAACTCTGACGAGCTCGGGTGCACTCGACCTGGTATACGCCGATACCAACGCCTATTCGAAGATCGCTGGCAAGGTCACCGGCGGCGGCGGGCATGCGCCGCTCGAGAGCATTCAGAACGGGCGCCTCATCGCCGCCGGGGCCTCGAACACCTTGAGCGGCCAGGGCGGCGATGTTGTGGACGCATTCCTCCTCAGTCAATTTGACCTGGTCGCGGGGGGACGCATCAACCTCACTCCTGGTGTGACTTCCTTGGTCCTGGACTCGATCGGCGCTGACACACAGCTCAACCTCCGCACGCTTCCGCCGCCTCCGTCGACAACCACGACCATTGGCACGAGCTCGCTGGTGGTGGGCACGTCGACTTCCGGCACCAGCACCATCACCATTTTCAGGGAATTCGCGACCTCGACGACCACCAGCTCCTCGGCCAATACCACGTTGCAAGCCCTCCAGTCCACAACGGTCACCAACCCCTATGAAATATCCACCACGTACGTCACCAACGGTAACGGATCGCAGACGCTGACCGGAATCTCGGGCACATTCACTTCGGCCGGCAACATCGTCGAGCCGCTGCCGGCCGCCGACCCGATCCAGACCGTGCCCCCCGCTCCGCCGGGTATCATCCTCAAGGTCAATCGCATCCAGGGCGATTTGAGTGCGCCGATCAACCTCCAGACCGACCCCAAGGTATTCGGCTACGACCCCACGACCGGCGAGGTGATCCGATTTGATCTCAACTTGAACAGCAAGACCGGTGTCGTCGATCCCACATGGACGCCCATCGATGTTCCCGGCGATCCCGCCGCAGCCGGTCTCGACCTGGCCTGGAACGGCACACAACGTGTCATCCTCGTCAGCTCCGGTACGACCGTGTACACGTACAACGCAACCTCGGGCGCGTTCGTCGGGTCGTTCACAGATGTCGGCTCGTTCATGGGTTCTCTGCCCATTAACTCGGTTGCCGGGACCGATATTCTGACCCTGCTTGGCAGTTACCAGACCAACGAGCTGTACGCGATCAACCTGACTGCGAGTCTTGCCTCCGGAATCGCCCAGCCGGCCACCGGCAATCCGCAGCCGTTCACTCCGCAAGCTCAGTTCACCCTGCTGGGGGGCCTTACCAGCTCGCCCGGCACCAACATCGTCTTCGCAACAGTTGCAGCTCACCTGGATAGTACCCAGCCCAACATGACCCAGCTCGGGCTACAGGCCGTCAGCACTGCATCGGTCGCGACCGTCATGGGACAGGGCTCGGTCTTGAGTAATGTCTTGAGCCCACTGGCCAACACCGCGATCAAGCAGTTCAACGCGTTCGTTAACGTTCCCGCCGATCAGCCGGCCACGAGCCCACCGGGCCCCGCCCTGGGCAGCATCGATCAAAGCCTGGCCCTGGTGGTGGGCGCTTTGGGCGGTACGAACACCGTCGACACCGAGAACGGTACGTTCACTTTCTACTACCCGAATGCGCTCGCTGGCCTCTCCGAGACCTTCCGTTCCGATCTGGTCGGTTCGGCCTTGATCGACATCCAGGGCACCGTGCAATCCATCCGCGGCGGCACGGCAACCGGAATGGTCCTGAACGACACCGGCAACTTGAACCTGGTCAAATTCAATGACGTGAGTAACTCGTCGATCGTGGGCCAGCCCATCGGCCACATCCAGTTCAAGAACCGCTCACACGTCCTGATCATGTCGCCCAAGCGAGCCATCGCCGGCCGAAACGGCGTGACGATCAACAACAACATCCACCAGATCGGGCCGTTGAGCCAGCCCAATGATTAAAGCGTCGCGAGCCCACGCGCATCTCAACCGCGAAATCTTGCCCGTCCAGCAAGGATCTGCCCGATCACGTTGCCAAATGGGTCCGGGGCACGAGATAATAGTTCGGTTGCTTCGCCAGTTGTCTGCTGAGGCCGGAACGATGATAAAGAAGGTCGTCGCGCTACGGAGGGCACGCAAGAAGACGCCAGTGCCATCGGAGCCGATTCTGAATTGGAAGGATTTCAGGCCGGCGATGCTCGGTGCCAATGATCACCTCGCGACAGAGCTAGTGACCTACAGGGACAATCTCGGCACACTACTCATCAACCGGGGCAAGTTCGTCGTGATCAAGGGCTCAAAGATACTCGGCGTGTACAGGACTCTTGAATCGGCCATGAAGGTCGCCATTCAGTTCGCGCCTGTGCCCGTGCTCGTCAAAAAGATTGTCGAATTCGAGCCAGTCGTCCAACTTGGCCACGTCGCCTACTGATGCCCACCCACCGCATTTTGTTAGCGGGCCGTGTGGTTGGACCGCAAACCGACGTGGGCCTCGATATAGGCAGCTCGCGCGCTCCGTGGGGTGGATCGCCCTGCTCGAAAAGAGCTCTGATCGACACCGGCGCGACCTCGACGGTAATCAGCCCAAGCGTGAGAGCTCTCCTGAATCCGTTATCGATCGGGCATGCGCGGGTGCACATTCCCGGTGGAGGAGTCGTCTGGGTTGACACCTACTTCATCAATCTCAAGTTCGGTGGACATGCTGCGAAAGGTCGTTCGTTCGCTCTCGAGGTCATCGAATTCCAGCCTTCGACGCCTGACGTCGACGTGCTGATCGGTATGGATGTGCTGATCAAGATCAAAATGAGCTGGGATGGCCCTCGCGGTTCCGTGACCCTTATGTTATGACCCGCGCTTGCCCACGACGACGGCCTGGATGCAGCTCCGCCCCGCCTATTGACCCAGCCATCGACTTACCGTCGAATGGAGCGAAACCGCACGAGCGGTATCCCCGCTTCCAGCCTGAGTCGGCGGCTCCAATCGCGATGCCCAACGTGACAAAGGTGATCATCTTCGGCTTTGCGACCTCGATCGCGGCTGCGGCTGTGCCATCCGCCTCGGGAGCCGACGACCAGTTCTTCCGTCAGCGAATCGCTCCGATCCTCGAACGGCGCTGTCTCCACTGTCACGGCGATTCGACACGCAAGGGAAACCTGTCTCTGTCCACGGCCACCGCAGCGTTCAAGGCCGGCGACGGCGGGCCGGCGATCGTACCGGGAAAACCCGGCGAGAGCCTGCTCCTGGAGATGATCTCCGGCGAGAAGCCGGCGATGCCCCAGAAGGATAAGCCGCTCTCCAGGGAAGACGTGGCCGTCATCCGCGATTGGATCGAATCCGGCGCAGCTTGGCCTGCGGGGCTCACACTCGCCGACCGCCGGCTCGAAGGCCAGCGCTGGTGGGCGTTCGAGCCGCTCGAGAGCTCCAGGCCTCCCAGGCCACGTTCGCCCTGGGTGCGCACCCCGATCGACGCGTTCATCCTGGCCGAACTGGAGAAACATGGCCTCAAGCCCAGCCGCGAGGCAGATCGCCGCACGCTCATCCGCCGGCTCGCATTCGACTTGATCGGCCTGCCGCCTACGCCCGCAGAGGTCGAGCACTTCGTCCAGGATGAGTCGCCGAACGCTTATGAAGCCTTGGTCGATCGTCTGCTAGCCAGCCCGAATTATGGTGAACGTTGGGGGCGGCACTGGCTCGACGTGGTCCATTACGGCGACACGCACGGCTACGACAAGGACAAGCGCCGGGACCACGCCTGGCCCTATCGCGACTACGTGATCGCGGCACTGAATCGCGACCTTCCCTACGGCCGGTTCATCCGCCAGCAGATCGCCGGCGACGTGCTCTCCCCCGGTGATCCGAGCGGCACGATCGCCACCGGGTTCATCGCCGCCGGCCCGTGGGATTTCGTCGGCCACGTCGAGCTGCGAGAAGGGACCATCGACAAGCTCAAGACCCGCCTCCTCGACCGCGACGACATGGTCTCGAGCACGATCTCGACGTTCGTCAGCTTGACCGTCCACTGCGCCCGCTGCCACGACCACAAGTTCGACCCGATCCCTCAAGCCGACTACTACCGACTCCAGGCCGTATTTGCCGGCGTCGATCGCGGCGACCGGCCGTACGCAAACCCTGAGATCACGGCTCGCCGTAGGGCTCTCGAAGACCGGCGAAAAGCTGTCGCCAAGCGATATTCAATGGTTTCCCGGAAGATCGAGAGCTCGTCGAGCCCGGCCCTGGCCCGGCTCGACGATCAAATCGCCGCGTTTCGCGCCAGCCTGAAAAACTCGCCTCCGCCTGCGATCGGCCGCGACAGCCCGTCAAACGGTTACCACTCCGCGATCCATCAAAATCCCGACGCCGTTGCCTGGGTCCAGCTCGACCTGGGATCGAGCGTGCCGCTCGACGAGATCCGATTGGTGCCGGCTCGCCCCACCGATTTCCCCGACACGCCCGGGTTCGGATTTCCCGCTCGGTTCACCGTCGCTATCTCGGACGACGCGAGTTTCGCCCGGGCCGAGCAGGTCGCCTCGCACTCGCGCCCCAACAGCCAGAACGCCAGTGACGAGCCCTACATCATCCGCCCCGGGGGCCAGGCGCGCTTCGTCCGGGTCACCGCAACCCGCCTCTGGAAACGGCTCCAGGATTACGTGTTCGCCTTGAGCGAGCTCGAGGTGATCTCGCAGGGTGTGAATCGGGCCGCGCACGGCCGCGGTCACCTCGCTCGATTCCATCGAGGCCGGCCGCTGGGGACGAGAACGCCTGGTCGACGGATTTGACAGCCGCCACTTGCGCCCCGTCACCACCGATTCCATCGCTCTGGCACGCAACGACTTGCTCTTCCACCTCGAGCAGGCGCAGCAAGAGCGAATTCAACTCGTCGAGGCCTTGATCGACCGCGAGCTCAAACGCGAGCGTGACGGGTGCCTCGCGGAACTGACGGCGGTCGACGCCGAGCTTCTCGCCCTTCCCAAGGGAGACCTGGTCTATTCCATCCAGCAACATGCTCCTCGCCCGATCAACGTTTTGCGGCGCGGAGAAGTCGATCAGCCCGGGCCTTCCGCCCTTCCGGGGGCGCTCGCGTGCATGCCTTTCCTTCCACCTTCGTTCAACCTGCCCAATCCCGACGACGAGGGAAGCCGGCGGGCCGCACTCGCCGAATGGCTCGCCAGTGCCAACAACATCCTGACATGGCGTTCCATTGCCAACCGTCTCTGGCACTACCACTTCGGCCGAGGAATCGTCGAGACCCCCAACGACTTCGGCCGCAACGGCGCCCGGCCTACGCATCCCGAACTACTCGACTGGCTGGCCGTCACGATACGCGATAACGGGCAATCGCTAAAGGCCCTCCATCGTCTGATCGTCTGTAGCGCCGTTTATCGACAAGCGACCGCTGAAAATACCGCGTGCGCTGCGATCGACGGCGATAACCGGTTCCTCTGGCGGCAAAACCGCCGCCGGCTGGACGCGGAAGCCGTGCGCGACAGCGTGCTGGCCGTGTCCGGCACCCTCGACCGCCGAATGGGTGGCCCCGGCTTCGAGCCGTTCTCGTTCAAAGACGACCACTCGCCGATCTACGATCATTCCGACCCGACGAGGATCGACGGTCCGCAGGTGCGCCGCCGCGCGATCTACCGGTTCATCGTGCGCAGCGTTCCCAACCCGTTCATGGAGGCTCTTGACTGCGCGGATCCGAACGTGAACACGCCGGTCCGCAGCCAGACATTGACCGCACTCCAGGCACTCGCGCTCTGGAATGACCTGTTCATGCTGCGCCAATCACAAGAGCTCGCACGCCGCCTGGAAGGGCAATCTGCCGACATGCGTTCCCGAATCGTGGCCGCCTTTAACCTCGCATTCGGGCGCGAACCCGAGCAATCTGAGCTCGATTCTCTGGCGGCCTATGCGAGGAGGCACAGCCTGGCCGATGCCTGCCGGGTGCTCTTCAACGCCAATGAGTTCATCTTCGTTGACTGAGAGGGAACTTACGCAGCCCGGGCGTGCTTACGCCGGCGCGAGATCGCCAACCCGACCCCACCGATTGTCACCGCCGCACCCATCAGAATCAGGCTCGACGGCTCAGGCACAGAATTGCCGTTGATGTTCGTGATTGGGGCTCCAAATGAACCGGGGTCGCCCGTGACCCAGGTGAATTTTGCCGTGGTATTGGCGAAATACTGATTGAATATTGCAGTCGTACTGGGCAGGGCCAGCCCATCTACCCCGAAGTAGTTACTGCTCGTGAACACGATCGTTTCTGTGTTGCCCGTGTGTGTATACGCCTCGATTGTCATTGTGGCTCCGGCCGTCGTGCCGACTCTCGCGATAACAATCTGGTAGAGCGCGGTCGTGTTCGTGGAGCTGTAATTATCGTTGTATTCAGTCGTCGACCCGGTGATGACGGTAAATCCAAATGTTTGATTGGGCCCTGTGCCGGTGAAAGTGTATTTGCCGCCTGAACCCCCTTGCGCACCATTGTAAGAGATCGAACCGCTGATCGAATCACCTGTACCGACCGCCGGGGTACCTGGCGGAGTGCCGCCCACAGTGTTCACGGCGCCAGCAAAGGGATTTATCTGGACAATACCGGCGAACGTCTCAGTCGCTGGGATCGCAAGTGACAGACCCACCAGCAAGGTTGAGTGGACTAGGGTTCTTGCTGCCATTCTCATGAGCGGCCTCTGACATTGAGGAAATAACATGCTTTCTGTCTTCTTGTCTGATTCTCTACTTCGGGTACAACGCATGCGTCGTGATAAGATACGAAGATAGCGGCTGGCGCTTCCATTTCATACAGCCTGGAGAAAAAAAAGTTGTATGTTGACGGAAATAATCAATTGACCGCCCGTGCCCGATGATTTCCTTTGTTAAGCGCATATCTGAGCGGTATTTGGCTCATCTCCGTGCGGGGCCGCGTTGAGACCTTGAAACAATCGACGCCTCCGGCAGGATAAAGGCCGTTTTAAATTGATATTAGAAATGGATTTTGACGCACACTGCATGGTAATCTAGGGGGTAGCGAACAAAGGCTGAGTTTGAGGCGCCAACGGGACGGTTCGGGGAAAATCTCCGCTTGATGGCGTGCCGGCTCAATACGGCTTGCGTGCAACGCTGCTGCGAAGCACATCGAGATCGACGGCTCTGAAATCACCTGGCTCCTGTCCTCGTGCCCGAATTGCTGAAAGATCATGGAATCGATGTCTTCTGATGAAACCATGGACACTCGCACGCCGGCCCAGGCAAAGAGCGGGCAGTCGGTCGTTGCGCAGCCGGCTGAGCCGTTGGACTCGGCTCAGACGCAGGCGGACTCTCCACGCACGATCGGGCGAATGCAGCGTGATTCGGCTTTTATGGAAACGATCGATAGTTCCGCCTCGGGCTCCGCGTCCGCCGAAGCCGAAAACGGCTCGCAGGTGACGAGCGCTTTCACCGTTAGCCCCCGTCCACGCCAGCGCTCGGTCGACGACGACGGAACGCAGTTCGGCACTCTTCCGGGTCCGGCCGAGGTCGCGCACTCCGATATGACCACCGATTTCGGTGGGCCCGGAGGCTCCTCTCTTGAAAAAACCTTGCGGACTCCGCCGCCCACGACGGGCTCCGGCGCACCCTCCGAGCCGCCGGACTACGAAATCTGTGGCGAGCTCGGCCGGGGGGGGATGGGCGTCGTCTACAAGGCTCGCCATCGCCGGCTGAACCGGCTGGTCGCCTTGAAGATGATCCGCGGTGCCTACGTCGACGACGTTCAGATCGCGCGCTTCAAAATCGAAGCCGAGGCCGTCGCCGCGCTGCGCCACCCAAACATTCTGCAAATATATGACATCGGCGAGTACAAAGGCTCGCCGTATGTGGCACTCGAGCTGCTCGAAGGCGGCAGCCTGCTCGACAAGATGCGCGGGTCGGTCGTGCCGCCCAAGCAGGCCGCGGAGTGGATGGTCCCGATGGTGATGGCGATGGACGCGGCCCACAAGGTCGGCATCCTGCATCGCGACCTCAAGTCGGCCAACATCCTCTTCAGCGCCGACGGCATCCCCAAGATCACCGACTTCGGCCTGGCCAAACGCCTGGAAGACGACGAGGGCCAGACCCACACCGGCCAGGTGATGGGAACGCCGAGCTACATGGCTCCCGAGCAAGCCCGGGGAGACACAAAACTAGCCGGGCCACCTGCTGATATCTATGCCCTCGGGGCGATGCTCTACGAGATGCTCACCGGCCGGCCGCCGTTCAAGGGCGTCTCGGCGATGGACACCATGAAGCAAGTCCTCGAGCAAGAACCCGTTTCGCCGTCGCGCATGCAGTTTCACATCCCGCGCGACCTCGAAACGATTTGCATGAAGTGCCTGCAGAAAGAACCCAAGAAGCGCTACGCCACCGCCAGGGAAATGGCCGACGACCTCAGTCGCTACCTCCGCGGCGAGCCCATCAAGGCCCGCCGCACCCCCCCGTCGAGCGCGCCGTCAAGTGGACGAAGCGCCGCCCGGCCAAAGCGACCGCGCTGGCCTTCACGACCGCCGGGCTGATTGGCCTCGTGAGCTACGGTGCCTGGTACTGGATCCGGCAGCGCACCCTCGAACGAGCCGCCGAAACACACCAGGCGGCCGTTCGCGATGGCACCGAAAAGGACTTCGACAACGCCCGCAAGGCCATGGCCGCCAAAGAGTGGGTTACCGCCGGCAAGATCCTGACCGAGCGGAAGACGCTGCTGCAAGCCGAGCGGAATCCGAAACTCGCGACCTTGACCGAACAAACCGGCCAGATGCTCGCGGAAGTTGACAGCTCCCTCAAATCCGCGGCAGCACTCGCCGCCGAAGAGAAGGCGAAAACCGAGGTCCAGGACCGATTCGATCGCTTCCTCGACCAGCGACGAGAGGCGCTCTATCGCGATACCGACTTTACCGGCTTGTTGCCCGCGACGAATCTCGAGCTCACACGCAAGACAGCCGAGGGAGCCCTGAGCGTTTTCGCCCAGCGCAACAGCCAGGACAACTGGAAGCTCGGCGATCTACCCGCTTTTCTCTCCAGCGAGCAGCAGGCGGAAGTCCGCGATGGCTGCTACGAGCTGCTCATGGTCCTCGCGGACGTCGCCGCCCGCGAGCATCCCGTGCAGGTCGATCGCGGCCTGCGGGTCCTGGAGAGCGCCGCCCGATTGCGGCCCGATCACCCCCGCGTGTACTACTTGAAGAAAGCCTCGTTGCTGGCCGCCAAGAACGACCGTGCCGGCGCCGATCGCGAGCTAGCCGCGGCCGCCGTTGTTCCACCCCGCACCGCCTTCGATTACTTCCTGGTCGGCCAGGACGAGTACAAACACCGCCGCTGGACCAACGCAATCAACGATTTCGGCTCCGCCTTGAGAGACAAGCCGGGCCACTTCTGGGCCAGATGCCTGCAAGCGATCTGCTTCATCTCCACCGACGACTTCGACGCCGCCAATTCCAATCTGACAAGCTGCCTCGACGCCGAGCCCAATTCGCCGTGGCTCTATCTGCTGCGCGGCTTGAACCTCGGCAAGCAGGCTGCGGATCACCTGAAACACGTAGCGACCAGCCGCGGGCGCCAGTCCAGTCTCAAAGATGTCGCGGAATCGGAGTTCGACAAAGCCGAGGCCGATTTTCAATCCGCTCAGGACCTGCTGAAACGCTCACCGGATAACGACCTGTCTTACGTTCTCTTCGTCAACCGCGGGCTGATTCGGTACCAGCGTGACCACCTTGATGAAGCCGCGGCTGACTACCTTGCGGCCATCCGCACCAAAAAACATCCCAACGCTCACGCCGAGCTCGCGTTTGTCTATCAGAAGCAGGGCAAGACCGCGGAGGCCATCGCGGAATTCGGTGAGGCAATTGCGCTCAAGCCCGACTATGCACCCTTCTATCGCGGCCGGGCCGACCTCCTGCTCAACCGCCAGGGCGCCACCCCTGCCGATCGCCAGGCGGCTCAGGCGGATTTGAAGCTCTCAATCCGCCACGAGGACAAGGACAGTGATGTCCTCGCCCGCGACCACACCAATCTCGGCAAGCTTTACTATCTCGACGACCAATTCGAAGATGCCCTCGAGGAGACCAAACGTGCTCTGCGCCTGCTCCTGAGGACCCCAATGCGTCATTATTGCAATTTCAGGTTTTACTCCAGTTGCGGAGCTACGACGAAGTGATCCGAGCGTGCGATATTGCACTCTCGAAGGGGCGCAAATCCGCCGTGATCTACGAGTTCCGCGGTCTAGCGCTCAGCAAGAACCAGGATTACCCCGGCGCGATCCGCGACTTTGGTCTTGCTCTGGAGCTTCGCCCCCAGGACAGTACGTTGCTCAAGGAGCGGGGCTGGGCGTACCTCAGCGTCGACGCCCCCAAGCTGGCCCTCGTCGACTTCGACACGGCCCTCAAGCTCAAACCCGGCGACCCCGACGCACTTACCGGCCGTGGCTCGGCGCAGGCGCGGCTTGGCGACCACCTCGCGGCCGTTATTGACGCCAAGCAGGCGACTCGTGGCGGCAAGGCTGACCCGCGGGTGACGTACAATGCTGCACGCATCTATGCTATTGCGGCTTCGGTCGCCGCGTCCGAAGTTGGAGAAAAAGGCCGGGCTGCCGTCTCGACCGCGTCCGGATATCAGGACTCCGCCGTACATTTGATTCAGGAGTGCTTCGAGCGGGAGCCACCCGAGAAGCGACCGGCGTTCTGGCGCGACAAGATCCAGGCCAACCCGGCCATGAAGGTGATCAAGCGGCGGCTCAACTACGACGAGCTGATCGCGGCCAACAAGAAACCCGGCAACTAGGCGGCCCAGCCGTTTGCGCCGATCCCACAATGAGGTGCTGCCCACATGCTCCGCCTTAAGTCCCACCGAATCGCTCCGAAGACGGTGACGAGCCGGCGCGAATCGGTTCGCAATGTCCGCTTCTTCTGGTCGTCGGCCGCAACGCGGCTCGAAGACCGGGTCTTGCTCTCCACCCTACCTCCATCGGTCCTGGCGACTGCGAGCCTGATCGCGACCAATTCGACCGTACCGGGAAATCTGTCGAGCGGCGGGGCCGATCTCTATGAGATTCAGCCCATGGCAGACGGCCGTCTGATCGCGATGACATCTGCCGGCGCCTCCAATCTCGACCTACAGCTTTCGTTGTACGATTCCCAAGGTGACTTGCTCGTCGAAAGCGACGGTCAGTCGGCCGGTAAGGTGAACCCGATCGATTTCCACGTCACCGCGGGAATCGAGTATCTCGAGGTGCAGAGCCTCTCGGGCTCCGGCGGCTACTCGCTCGTGACGTCATTCACGGCGGCATCCGACCCCAATCAGACCGTGACGCTGCCCCCAGGCTTCCAGGGAACGGGCTATGGACCGATCGCCGTCGGCGACTTCACGGGAAATGGTGTCCTGGACATCGTGGCCCCGGACGGCGTCCACCTCGGAACCGGCGATGGGACTTTTGAGTCCCCTTCACCCGCTGATGCGCTCGTCAATCCTGCCGACGGTCCTTCGGCGATTGCCGTCGGCGACTTCAACAACGATCAGAATCTCGACGTGGCCATCACGCTGGCTTATGCCGATAGCGTCTCAATCTCTCTCGGCAACGGCAACGGCACTTTTCAACCAGCGACGAATATTACCCTGTCGGCTCTTCCAGGCGGCATGCCCGACGCGATCGTTGCCGGCGACTTCGGTAATGGCGAGACAGACCTGGCCGTGGCCGTTGCCCAGACGGGCGGCTCGAGCGACGACGTCATCGTGCTCATGGGAAATGGCGACGGCACCTTCACTCAGTCGAGCCCGATCCCGGTCGGGGTCGGTCCCGTCTCGATCGCCACGGGCGCTTTCGGCCAGAGCGGCCACTTCCTGGCCGTTGCCGACATCGACTCCACCGACGTCACGATCCTCACCAATCAAGCTGGAGGGCCGTTCTCCGTTTCCCAGACCATCGAGCTGCCCGGAACCACCCCCACGGCTGTCGTGGCTGGCAACTTCGGCACCGGCGCGGTCGACCTGGCCGTGACCGACGCGACTTCAAACGTGGTTGACATCTTGCAGGGCAACGGCGACGGCACGTTCAAGCCCGTGCCGGTCGCAGAGCTTCCTGTGGGTCCGAACCCCTACTCGATCGTGGCCGGCGACTTCGGCAACGGCCAGCTTGACCTGGCCGTCGCCGACTCGAATGCGAACGCCGTCACGGTCCTCATGAGTAACGGCAACGGTACTTTCCAGCCCGGGATCACGAGCGCAACAACCGGCAGCGGTGTGGTGAGCGCAAATGGCGTGGCCGCCGGAACGAGGCCGGTCGATATCGTGGCGGGCGATTTCACTGGCAGCGGCCGCCTGGACGTCGCCACCGGAAACGCCGGCTCGTCCGATATCACCGTACTCCTGGGCAAGGGTGACGGATCGTTCGAGGAACCCCCCGGCAACTCACCGGGCAATGAGCCTGCTTCGATCGCGACCGGCGACTTCAACGGCAATGGCAGCCTCGGGTTGGCCGTCGTCGACCAAGGCTCTGACAGCGTGACGATCTTGCCGGGCAACGGTGACGGAACGTTCCAGCAATCGCTGAGTGTGCCGTTGCCCCCTGGGGCCGGTCCGTCCTCGATCGTGGCAGCCGACTTCAACGACGACGGTCGATTGGATCTGGCCGTCACCGACACCAATCTCAGCGAAGTTTCCATCCTTCTCGGCAACGGCGACGGGACGTTCCAGAGCTCGACAGTTGCATTGCCGGCGGGGAGTGGCCCCGATGCGATCGCCGTGGGTGATTTCACCGGCAATGGCCGGGTCGACCTGGCCGTGGCTGACGAGGACACGAACGCGGTTACGATCCTCCTGGGTAACGGCAACGGCACGTTCACCGTCGGACAAACGATCCCGCTGGTGAATCCGGCCGATCCCAACAATTCATTCGGTTTCGCAGATTCCATCGTCGCCGGCAAGTTCACGAGCAACGGGTACGTCGATCTGGTTGTGGCCGAGCCGGGCATCGATGCCGTCACCGTGGTTCTCGGCAATGGCAATGGCACGTTCACCCAGGGCACCACCATCGCGTTCGGCGCGGCCACTCCCCCGCAAGTTATGTCGCTCGTCGCCGGGGATTTCCGCAACGACGGCCTCACCGACGTGGCCGTGGCAACCATGAATATATTCGAGGGTGATTCGGTCGACGTGCTCCTCGGCAACGGCAACGGCACGTTCCAGGCTCCCGACGTGATCTCGCTTGGTTCCGCTGGCGTGTTGTTTCCCGTCGGAATCGTCGCGGCCGATTTCACAGGCAACGGTATCCTCGACCTTGCCACAGCCGATGCCAGTGGGGATGGATCCGACGACTACTCCGTCTACCTGGGTAACGGCAACGGCACGTTTCAGGGCCCGACGCCCTATTTCTTCGGGGGATCCGGGGGATATTCCACCGCGATCGCGGCGGGCGATTTCACCGGCAACGGACTCGCAGACCTGGCAGTCACTCGCACCGGCCCAGATAGCTTGGACGTGCAGCTCAGTAACGGCGACGGCACCTTCTCGAGCCCCTCCGTGGACGACTTGGTCCAGCGTGACACGCCGGTCGTAGCCGACTTGAGCGGCAACGGAGTGAACGACGTCAGCGTGGTCGACGCGGCCGGAGATATCCTCTTTCGCGCGGGCGTCTCGGGCGAGCCCGGCGTCTTTGCACCGCCTGTCATCGTCAACCCTGGCGACCCCTCACGCGATATTGCCTTCGCCGTGACCAATCAAGGTCCCGTCCTGATCAGCGTTGACGCTGACGACAACAACGTCTCCTTCTTCGCCCTGCGGTCAACCGGTTTCGTCAAGGTGGCAACGCTCGCCACCGGGCCCGAGCCCGCCCAGATCCTCGCGGCCAACCTCCAGGGCAACGGCTACACCAGCCTGATCGTCCGCAATGCCGGAAACGGCACGATCTCCATCTTCCCCGGCGACGGACACGGCTGGTTCACGCCCCGCATCGATCTGCCCGTCAGCCAGGGTGCTTCCGACGTGGAAGTGGCCGATCTCCAGAAGGATGGCCGGCTCGACATCCTTTACACCGACCGGCTCGCGGGCGAGGTCGGCGTCCTGGAAAACCTGGGAGGGGGAGCATTCAGCTCCCCGATCCTCTTCCCTGCCGGGGCCGGGCCCTATGGCGAGACCGGAACGGCCGTGCCGTCGCCGGTCTCGAGCCTCGAGCAGACGGTGAGTGTCACCGCCGGTATATTCACGTCGGGTGGCGCCCCCTCGATCGTGACGCTCAACCCGGGCTCAAACACCTTGGGCGAGCTCGACGGCACCGGCGACGGCCGTTTCGCCGATCCCACAATCTTCCCGACTCCGGGCAACCCGCTGGTCGTGAGCGCCGTCGACTTCGGCGACGGCGGCCCGGCCGGACTGGCCATTCTCACCTCGGATGGACTCTTTATTGAGCGAAGCAACGGCGACGGAGCCTTCCTCCCTCCCACTGAGATCAACGTGGGGTTCGAGCCCAACGGCCTCACGGTCGCAGATCTGACCGGCAATGGCGACGCCGACCTGCTCGTGAGCAACCCCCGCGGCGACGTGCTGGTCTTGATTGGAACCGGCAACGGCTCGTTCCTGCCCCCTCAGAACCTTGACCAGCAAGTGTCGCTGGCGGTCTATGCTCAGAACGGCAGCACGCCGGCCGCTTTCATCTACTCGGATCAGGCCACCGATCAGATTATCGTCCAATCCGCCGGCGGCGGTACGACCGTCCTGGGCAGTGCGGCCACCGGTCTGGTCACCCCCGGCGCCGTCACGCTGGCCGACCTCACCGGCAACGGCATCCTCGACCTGATCGTCGCCAACAGTGGCAGCAACAACGTCTACATTTACATGGGACTGGGTAACGGGACTTTCAACACGACCCCGTTGAACGACGGTGACGGCTACTTTACAGGCACGAATCCCGTAGGAATCACCGTCGCCGACCTGACAGGCAACGGCCGGCCCGATCTGATCATCGCCAACAAAGGCTCCAACAACGTTTCCACCTTGATCAACGAGCCCGGGCCGGACGGTCAGCCCACCTTCGTCGAAGGTCCCACGTTCGCAGCGGGCATCGGGCCGGTTGCGACCGCAGTCATGACCCTCCCCGGCCAAACCGTGCCCAGTCTCCTGGTCGCCGACAGCGGCAGCAACGAGGTCCTGCTGTTGCCCGGACTGGGCAACGGCTTTTTCAACGACCAGTCGCCGATCGTGTACTCGGTGGGCGCCGACCCGACTCAGCTCTTGCTCGGGAACTTCTCCCCCGGCGGGGGCCTCGACCTGGTGACCGTCAATTCGGTATCCAACGACCTGACATTGATCGCGGGTGTCGGTACCGGTTCCGCAACCATGTCAACACTCTCAAGCGGCGGCACGGACCCCACGTCTGCCCTCGCCGTGCCCTACCCCGGGAACGGCTTGGATGACCTTGTGGTTGGCAACAATGCCGACGGCAACTTCTCGCTCTTCCAGGTCGGTGACGACGGGCTTAACTTGACCTCGGTCATTTCCTCGTCCGGAATTCCCAACCCATCGGCGCTGGCCCTGGCCACCTTCAGCAACAACGGGCTGGAGTTCTACGCCACCAATGATGGCGACGCCTCGGCCTCGGTCGTCGGTTTCCAGCTTGAAGAGTCAAACGCGGTTTCGACCGCGACCTCCGGAGCCTCGGCCTCGCTCGTCTCCTTGAACGAATCGTCGCTGGCCCTGCTGGGCACGATGCTCACGATCACGCTCGAGACCACAACCAGCGAAGAAGAAGGAGTGGAGGCCGGCGCCAGTGCCGCCCCCGGCGGGTCCGGCGGCGCCGGTCAGAGCCTGCTCTCCCGGTCGTCCGGCCCGGACGAAATGACAGAAATGAGTGAGGTGCCGCCCATCACCAGCCCCGGTCTGCCCATTCAGCCCTCGTGGTCCCGATACGTCACCGGCGTCGATCAGGCGATCGAGCGGGTTCGCAGCGAGGCCGATGCACGTCTCCGGGAGGAGCAACAGCAGCCGAGCGCCAAACAGCCCGGGACATCCTTCCTCGAGGACGATGACGGCGCCGGCCGCAAGGCCCCGGCCGCATTTGTGAAGGAAGCCGCAATCGAAGCCGGCCGCATCATCAAGGCCAAACGCAGCTTGATCGAGGCCATCGATTTCGCCATCGGCACCTGGAGCCGGGGAAGCCTGAAGGCGGTGCAATCCCTGTTTTCCAAGGACACCGGGCCAAAGGTCGCGACGCCGGGTGCGCCGGCTCAAGAAGTCGTGGAGAACGCCGGTCGCGTGACGACCGTCCCGCGTCTCGACCACGAACGACCGCAAGGCGACGAAATCCAGCCATCAGGGCTCGCCGTCGCCGGCGTGATCTATCTGACAGCCGCCAGCGCGCGAGAAATTCTGGTCAGGCGATCAGGCTCTTTCCCCGCTCCCGCGGTTGAAGCCCGGTGGCAATTTCAGATCCGCGAGCGCAATGAGCTCGGGAATCGGCGGTTCAATCACCGGCGCGGCCGCTCTTGAAATTCCGTCAGTCCTCGCCGGGTCCACCGTCCTTCGGAGAGTCGAATCCATGAGGTCGGCCCTGACGGCTTCGGCCGCGTGCTTGGTCGCAACCTTCTACTTCCCCGCTCTCCCGGCCCGCGCACAACCCGATCGGCCGCCGCCCGAGAAGCTCACATCCAGGATTGAGGAGTACCTGACCTCGAGCGTCAAGCACGCTCAATTCAATGGCACAGTTCTGCTCGCCCGCGACGGCCAGATCCTCTTCTGCCGCGGCTACGGCATGGCCAACCTCGAGCACGACGTCCCCTGTGGCCCGAAACTGACGCTCCTGCAAGACAACCAGTATCTGAAGGCAGCGAAAACGCAGCCGCCGGTCTCCCCCAAGCCGTTGGGACAAACGAAGAATGGCCCGGCCGCCCTGCCCGTTCCTCCGCCAGCGACAGAAGCGCCTGGTGCAGCCGGAGCCAAGCCATGAGTCCGGCCACTGACTCACCAGAGCGCGGATCGCTCGCGATTGGTCGCCGCGGTTTTCTGGCACACTCCGGCGGCGGTTTCGGGGCACTGGCACTGGCGCACCTCCTGGGCACGGACGGGGCTCTGGGCGCTGATGATTCAGCCGGCACCGCGTCGCGAGCGCACCCCAAGTGGAACGGCGGGTTGCATCACCCGGCGCGCGCCACGCGAGTCGTGCAGCTTTTCATGTCCGGCGCGGCCAGTCAGTGCGACACCTTCGACTTTAAGCCGATCCTCGCCCGGCAGAACGGCCGGAAGTTTGATCCCGGCGGCAAGGTCGAGCTATTCCAGAGCGAGCCGGGCGCGATCATGGCCAGCCCCTGGAAATGGCGCCAGTTCGGCCAGTCCGGCAAATGGGTCAGCGACTTGCTGCCTCACCTTGCCCGCTGTGTCGACGACATCGCGTTTCTGCCGGCGATGGTGGCGAAGTCGAACGTGCACGGCCCGGCCACGTTCATGCAGAACACCGGCTTCGTTCTTCCGGGCTTTCCCAGCGTGGGAGCGTGGGTCTCCTACGGCCTGGGCAATTTGAGCCAGAACCTCCCCAGCTTTGTGGTGCTTCCCGACTCGCGCGGGTTTGCGCCCAACGGCCCGGCTAACTGGTCTGCCGGCTTCTTGCCCGCCGCGAACCAGGGAACGATGGTCCGCCCCGGCGCCAAAAGCCCAATCTTCGACCTCTTCCCCCCCGATGACCGTGCGCATTCCGCCAACGCGCAGACCGACGGCCTCGCGCTCCTGGAGCGATTGAATCGCGCCCATGAAGCCACTCGCCCCGGCGACTCGCGTCTCGAGGCCCGGATCGCCAGTTATGAGATGGCGGCGCGTCTCCAGCTCAGTGCTCCCGAGGTGCTCGACCTGTCGCGCGAGTCGCCTGTGACCCGATCGCTCTACGGCCTCGATAACCCGGCCACCGAGGATTTCGGCCGCAACTGCCTGATCGCCCGCAGATTGCTCGAGCGCGGGTGCGCTTCGTCCAGGTTTGGAGCGGCGCCGACAACGGATTTCCCCGCCGCAACTGGGATTCGCACGAAGACATCGCCCGCGACCACGGCGACATGGGAACCAGCATGGACAGGCCCGCCGCCGCTCTGATCGCGGACCTGAAGAAAACCGGCCTGCTCGACGACACGATCATCATCTGGACGACCGAATTCGGCCGGATGCCTTGCAGCCAGGGCTCAAAGGGCCGCGACCACAACCCATTCGCCTTCACATCCTGGCTCTGCGGCGGCGGCATCAAAGGAGGCACGACCCACGGCGCCACCGATGAGTGGTCATACAAGGCCGTCGAAAACATCACCTATTGCTACGATCTCCACGCCACCGTCCTGCACCTCCTGGGCATCGATCACACCAAGCTCACCTTCCGCCACAACGGCATCGACCGCCGATTGACTGACGTGCATGGCCATGTGATCAAGGAAATACTGCAATAGCCCACGCGTTACCAGAACTTCCACCACGGCTTTTTCTGCACCGTTGATTTCGGCTTCGGCTTCGATCGGCGTCGCTCCACCAGACCATTCAGCGCTTCGAGGGCCCGATCCATCGTCTGCTGGCTCACGCCCCGGTCGGGCACGACGCACGGATACATCGTCATATTGCTCATATCCAGCTTGCCCTCCTGGGCTTCGATCGCCTGCAGAATCGCGTTCGATTCGGCGTTGTAGAGGCACAGCGTCTGGAAATTCTCGGCCGGCATCGTCGAACGCAACTCCTCCGCCAGCACCCGCGCCGGGAAAAGGCGGGGATCGACTGGAGCGGAACGTCCATTTCCACGCAGCCGTCGCGACGCGCCCGAATGACCGTCGACGCGTACTTCACGCCATGCTGTTCGAACAACGCCCGGCCGAAGGCGATCGTCGAGATCGACTCGACTTCATGCACAATCCCCGCGTCAAACCCCTGCCCGACCATCTCGGCCAACAGTCCGTCGACCGATTCGTAGCGCGAAAAATGCTCCGCGAAGTGACGCATCGTGCGTTCGAGCTCGGCGCGCTGCGCGTTCTCGCTCGTATTCCGTGGAAACTCGAAAACCGCGAACCGCGTCAGGTAGCCGAATTCGGGCCCCTCGACGCCGGCAGGCCAGTCGGCGTCGTGATGCGAGATTTCTGGCCGTCGACCTCCAGCTCCCGTCGCCAGCCATCCTTGCCCTTTGAGACGATGGTCGCCTTGGCGATGTGCACGCGGCGGGGGGCGGCCGATTCCGCGGCGAACCGAAACCAAGGTTTGGATTCGTCGATGGCCGAGCGGAGCCGCCCGTCGTCAAGCCAGCGCGCGATCGACGGTCCGACGTAGCGCGCAGCCCGGTCAGGCCATAGTCTCCTTCGACATAGCCCGCCGACGCGTCGCCCCCCTGCACACCGGCCTGGCACGTCATGCACACCGGCCGGCCGTCGACGAACGATTTGATCGGCCCGGCCACGCAGGTAATCCAGATCACGGCGGCCTCGGCGAGCGCCTTCCCGCGGTCGCCGCCCAAACCCACGAGGCATGCGTCGAGCGCTTCGTCGTCGTGGTCGTGCAGCGTCGTGATGACGTGTATGTGCACCACGCCGTCGCGCGGCGGTTCGTGGTCGCGCAACTCAGCCCGCAAAGTGACGCGCCCCTCAAAAAGCTGCAGCCCAAGATCGCCGCGTCGCGTCCATCCCCCCAGGTCCCCGCCGTGCGCGACGACGCCGTCTTCGATCAATTCCAGCAGCCGATCGGTGTCTGACATTGCTCTTACCCTCTCCAGGGTGCCGCCCCATCTTACCGCTGGATTTCCAACCGTTCATATTGGAAATTATGCCGAGGGACTTTCGAGAGCGCTGCATGAACACGCAGATCATGGAGTCGGCGCGGAACCGTCCTGAGCACCTTCCGCCGCGTTCACCCCGCGCTGATGCATCCACTCATGACCGCCCCTGGCCAGTCGCCAATGTGATCTCGGCCGCGGGACATTCCGCGCCGGCGCTGTCGACGACGGTGCGAGAGCGGTGCGTCTCCTCGTTCTAGAAAAACAACCTGAGAACGTCGAACGAACACACCTCATGTCACGAGGAGCTCAATTCAATTATCGGTGGATATTGCCAGTCCGGATACTCGTGCGCGCTCTCTACCGCCTCGCCCGCTGTTCCTCCACACGCGCCTGCTCGGCGGCGATCGCCCGGACATGAGGATATCGATCACGCTCGACCTCGAGCCGTCGGGCCGTCTTCTGGAGTTGTTCCCTCCAGAGTGCCAGGCGACGCCCCGGGTCCACTCCGGTCAAGGCCGCCACTCGCTCGGTGAGCTGTGCCGGGAAGCGCGATCCTTTGGGCCACTCGAGGCCCATCATCTCGTCCCAGATCCGCAGGGCCGTGTCGAATGGCTCACTCGTCCGGTCCTGCGCCAGGTGCGCCAGCCGGGCAAAGGCACAAAGCTCCTGTGCTTGCCAAACCCGAGGACCAGCTTCCGCGGCCGGAATCTTCGCCAGCCGCAACTGCAGTTCCTCGGTCAGACCAGCCTGCTCAAGTGCATCGATCAACAATTCATCATACGTATGCCGCAGCCTTTCATCCAGTTTCTCCCGTCGGACCTGGCGCAGGACGGCTCGCCAGTCGTTGCCCGGTCGGCCCGAGCTCGCGGCCCCAGCGGTCGTCTTGCTGACCGGGTTCGCTGCCGCCGCCTCCGCGATCGCCGCATCGATGCACACTTCAAATCTCTCGGCATCGTAACCTTCGTCATGCGTACTCACCGGCGGGTTCGCCTCTGCGTCCCTTGCCACGATCGCCACGACCGGTAAGAGATCGTGAGCCGCCGCGGCCTTGGCCCACCCGCCGGCGTCGATGCGATCGTCTCCGTCTTTCTGGGGTGGAGTTGACGGGCGGCTCGGGCTCGACCACCAGCTCCACTGCGATGCCGTCGGCTTGGCGCTTTTCGATTCGTTCTTGTTCCCGGTGGCCCCGAGAGCGTTGTTCTCCCGCGGCGCACGGCCCGCCCGGTAGAGCGGGTCGCCGAGGTAGGCTAGCCGCCAGGGAAAACCGCAAGGTTCGCTCTCGCCTTGCCGCAGCGCGGCGACCAGGGGAACGTCGGCCGCGATCAGCTCGGCCACCAAACCCGGTGGTCGAAATGCGGCCAGGAACGGTTCCTGCACCGCACCAAAGTAGACGTAGGCCCCATGTGCCAGCCACCGGCCGGCAATCGTCTGGGGATCGGCCGGGTTCACGGCCGAAAAGCTGTGAATCATCGACACGGCGGTGAAATTGCCCCGCGGCACGTCGCCCGGCCGGCCGGGCCCTCCGCCGATCGCAAACATCTCCGGTGCCCCGGAAGTGTTCAAGAGGATCAAGTCGAACGGATTCACCGGCTCGAACCTCGCGTGCCAGTGCTTCAGATCGGACTCCGGTCCCTCGACGTGCTCGATCGGTCCTGGTATCACCCGGCTCAGTTGAGCGCTCGCCGATTTCATGGTGTACGTCGACCATGGCGTGCCGCCGCCGTACGTGTTCCACAACACGGCCGAACTCGGATGAAGAAACAGGGCCCCCATTGCCCGGGCCACGCTCGCTGCCGGATCACCGATGATCCGCCCGGCATACGCCCAGCGCCGGCGTGACCTTTCCATTCCGCGCAAGCTCGGGCCTCCGGCCAGAGTGCGCCCGACCAGGTCATCGATCGCGTAAATGCCGCGAACCGGGTACTCGCCTTCTTCGACCTCATATCGATAAGGCCAATCTCCGGCGAGCGTGACGAAATCACAGTCATCGCCCGGTTGGTCGTACCTGGCGACCGCCGTCGCGACGCGCGCCTCGACTCCGCGCGCGAACCCCCAGGCTTCCAGCAGCGTCAGCACGTCACCGAAACGCCGCGTGCTCTCGGCCGCGCCGGGAGCTCCGGGCGGCAGGTGGAAAGCCCCCAGAGGAATCAGCGGCTGAAAGTGCCCCGCGGCCAGCGCCACGGCGGCCCCGATGGTGCCCGCCTCCGGGTCGGCCAGCACCAGCCCCGGCGTCTGTGGCGCGGAACCCTCGCTGCCTGGAGCACCCTTGGCCGCGCCGCTGTCCTCAGGCGGCGTCGAGCACGCCCGCCGGACCGCCTCGACCGCCTTCAGCCAAGCCGTCTCGCCCCGAGCAGACGCACCCGTGTCCCGCATGTCGGGGGTCGAGCCGGATTGCTGCTTCTTTCCCGTGTATCGGACCACTCGCGCCGGGCGAAACGACCTCAGGAACGGCAGGGTCCATGCCGGTTCATCAATCAGAATCGGGAAGTAATGCCGTTCGTCCCAGGCGGCAATCGCTTCGAGAAACGTCGGCAGATCTGGGACCAGCAAAACCTGGTCGACCACGATGCGGCGCGCCAGCGCCGGCCTTTGCCAGCGCTGGGCCGCCTGTCGCAGCGCGACCAGACGCGGATCATCCAGGTGCTCGACGACCGCGGGCCCCAGATCCTTTCCGGCAGGCCTTCCATTCTTCGCTTCGGGCGTTGCCCCAGGTTGCCCACCGATCAATCGGCTGATACGCACGTCGCTTTGCCGGGCGAGCATGCCACTGCCGATCACCCAGCCTCCCAGCAGAATGGCTGGAATGACGAGCGACAAGCCCACTCGAGACCCGCTCCTGGTCATTGGATATCCTCAACGCGGCCCGGGAGAATCTCTAACCTTGCGAGGCCGGACCTGTTCACCACGCTCGGTTCCTTCCAAGGCGTCATCTGTTGGTTTGTTCCCTACCTGGGGTGTTGATCGGGTAGAGAGGGGCCAGGATAATGGTTATACTCGAAAAGAATCTAGGGACACGCGCTCCGTCAATCTTCGAGCGAGGCAGCGAAGCCCACTATCCTGTTGCTGACCATTCGGTTGTTTCCGGGTTTCCGCTGGGGTTGATTGGCGAGTTGCTTGGCTGCAAAGGATTAAGTCCGATGAAGAAGGGCGGCATTCTCAACCCTGCGATTTGCTCTCTTTTGGCCGAGCTTGGGCAATCCGACGAGCTCTTGATCGTGGATGCCGCCTACCCGCTTCCAACGGACGGCCACGTCATCGACTTGACCCTCACCCCGGGAATTCCGCGCCTGCTCGACGTCCTGCGCGGTCACGGAAGAGCTCGTGGTCGATTCAATCGCCGTCCCGCTGGAGATCAAAGACTTCAGCCCGAGGATCTACCAGGAGATTCTCAAAATCGTGGGCGAGACCGACGTCGACGAAGTGCCTTTCCATGAATTCAAGGAACAGGCGCTCGAGGTCAAGGGCATCATCCGCTCCGCCGAATTCAGCCCCTACGCCAGCGTGAGAATCGTGGCCGGCAGCGCTTTCTAAAAAAAGGCCGTGGCGGGCAGCCTAAGCCGGATTCTGTCAAGTTTCCCATCGCCCGCTTGCGCGGCCTCTGGAAAACCCGGATGATCATTTATCTGGGACGCCGGTTACCCGGTGCCTCGAGCGACCTACCCGGGAGTCGTAACGGATCGGGCCGATCCGTGTGCATCGTGCCGGCGCTGCGTCGCGGCGAACCGCTTCGCCTCGCCGGCTCGGGTGCCCTGCCCCCTTATTTGGTCTTGCTCCCGATGGGGTTTACCGAGCCAAGCCGGTCACCCGGCCTGCTGGTGAGCTCTTACCTCGCCGTTTCACCCTTACCGCGGCCGTGGCGCAAGCACCCCAGCCGAGGCGGTTTCTTTTCTGTGGCACTATCCCTATCCGGTGCTGCTTCCGTGAAGAGGCAGCCCCAGACGGTGGGTGTTACCCACCATCGCGCCCTTTGGAGTCCGGACTTTCCTCCGCGGCATGTCCTTCGACATGAGCTTTCGGGTCGGTTTCCCGCCCTTGAAGCACACACCCAAGCGCCCCGGCGATCATCGCGCCCGCCACGGACCTCTCTATCCACTCTACGTCGCTCCGCCGATTCCGACAACTCGACGAGCCGCTCGGTTCGACCAGATTCCGAGATCAATCAATCGAGTTCGAAGCATGAAATCCGCGTACGTCAGCCTTTCAGCCTGGCGATCCCTAAGTAGGTCAGGCTTCAGCCTGACGATTCCATGTTCTCCAAGTAGGTCACGCTTCAGCCTGACGATCCCATGTTCTCCAAGTAAGTCAGGCTTTCAGCCTGACAATCCCATGTTCAAACACCACAGCGTGACGAGCCTGCGCTCGGGAGCAGGTCCTCTCGGAACATCGGCTTCTATATTGGCACTGAATCCGACTCCTCGAGGGTCCTTCTTTCGGTCTCTGCCCACGGAGGAGTTCGTTTTGTAGATTTGTCGTGCGTCCTTACGCCACAAGGCTTACGGGAACGGGCGCCCCCATTCTTGACCGCGAGCCACTGGTCAATCTCGAGCCTATTCCTCGCCCGCACCCTGGCCGCGGCACCCTCAACGTCGACACCCGCCCGTCCTCCTTCCTCCGCGATCAGATCAAGCGACTTCTGCGGGTCCTGCCGATTTTGACGAGTCACGACGATGTTCGGTTTTCCGGAGGTCTGCTCGAATGAAGCGTTTTGCACGTGAATGTGCGTTTGTGAGAAATGAGAGTAAATGAGACTCAGTGAGACCCCTGAGGCCAGTGAACAACGCCCCTTTTCAGCGTGCCAATTTCGGGGTGTGTGGTGGCGCGAGGTTTTTGAATCGCCGAAAAACGCACGGCGCACCTCCGATGTATCCGCTCTTGTGGGACTTACAGATCGCGTGTTGCGCCGTGAGCACCCGTCGAAGGGGTGGCACTTTCTGGCACTTTCTGGCACTCCCCTGGAAAAATCTCAAGCATCTGTACACTAGTGTAAATCGGCCGGTCTCAGAAACGCCCAGTGGCGGGCGCCTGTATTCCTCCCGCCCTTGTGGGGTAGGTGCCGCCTACGAGTACGATCAGCAAAACCCCCGATTCAGTTGCCAAAAGAAAAAAGAACTCGGTCAAATCGAGTCAGGATCGCTCCCCCCTAGGCGATCGTCCCGCGTCAGGGTCGTCACACCCAAATTGGCTTCGTTTTCCGAAATCCAGCCACGTTGTCAAGTCCCAATTCATGTCCATTTCACGCTCCAATGCCCATTCTCGGCACAACTTATGCATTTCCAGCCACCTGATCCAGATTGGGTTCGTTCGGCGCATTTTGGGTTCGCCGCTGTCAAGTCGTTGCGCCAATTGCGACGGGAAGAGCTCGGTATAGCGGGCACACTTCGCCCGCCGTGAGCCATGTCGAACAGCGCCGTGTGCGCGTATGCGTACCATAGAATCCTCGGTAACAGATTGGGTGCTTGTCCGGCGACATCTGCCAAATGCGGCTCGCCACTGGAACGCCGAGCCCACCGCGACCGGTCGGTGCACCGACCCGGATGCGCCTCGCCTCCAGGGGTGCCCACCCAATCTAAAATCCCAAATCTAGAATCCAAAATGGAAGCCGCCGCCGCGGGCGGAGGCACCGGTCCAGGCTATCCGGCCGCCTCCGCCCTCCCTCCGCCGTCGCGAACAGGCACGTTGGTTACCACCAACCGAATTGTCAAAGAACAACGGACTCTCCTCCCAAACGATCTACAAACGCCTCGATCGAGTTGCCCAATCTCGCCCAATCTCGAGGCAATTCTTCCAGACACGAATCGGTTCTGCGGATCGTAGCACCGTCGCCGATTTTTCGGCCCATCATCGCGCCGTCACGAGACGATCGATCTCCGGTGCGGCGAAATGAAGCTTCCTCCTTCAGCAATGCGGACATCCGGCCTGCCCCGTTCCAACCCCGAGCTGGAAGCGCGAATTCCGGTAGACCGTTCCCGAGCTGGCCTCGTTTCTCCGGCCAGAAATGAGGGTAAATGAGAGCAGATGAGAGTAAATCGCCCAAGAATCACGTCGTCCGCAACGACGGCGGCATCGAGAACGACGGCACGCTGGTGGTCTCCGCCAGCAGCTTCAGCGACGATACGGCCGCCGGCCAACCCGGCAGCGGCGGCATCGGCGGCGGCGCGACGCAACGTCGGCACGATCACGGTGACCGGGACCAGCTTCAGCACCGACCAGGTGACCTACGGCGAAGGCGGAGGCTTCCTGACGGAAGCGGTTCTCCCGATCGAGCCCCACGGCTCTCAACGCTCCCATGCATCCCGCTCCTCCTGGCACCGCCGCGCTCGCCTATTTCGGCACAGGCGTCGGCTGCTGGCCCTGTTTCTGCGTCTGCTTCCGCGCAGTCTTCTTTGTGCCGGCTTCCTTCGCCAGGTACTTGAGCCACTCTTTGAATTGCGGCGATTTGACGAATCGCGCGTAGTCCTTCACGGTGGTCAGGTCCTTGAACGAAATGCCGAGCGTCTCATGCAGCTTCTTGAGCCATGCCAGGGTCTCATCGTCCAGATCATCCTTGAGTGAAAGTCCGATGTGCAAGAAATAGGCCGGCTTGAACGTGGGCTCCTGTTCGACGACCAGCTTGCACAGCCGCCTGGCTTCCTCGCGATTGCCGCGCTCGGTGGCGAGCGAAGCGCGCATGTAATTCAGATAGGGGTCACCGCCCACCATCTTGTCCAGCCGGTCGATGCACTTCAGCACCTCGTCGGGCTTGTTGGTAAGCGTATAGTAATCGATCAACTGCAAATCGAGGCAAGGATCATTCGGAAAGAGCGACCGGAACTCCTCGAGTGTCGCGAGATACGCGTTTTGATCGACTTCCTGCGCCGCCTGAGTCCGCAGCAGCAGCACCATCTTCGCCTTCTTCGTCCCCGGCCGAAGCTCATCGAGCATTCGCAGCGCGTCCTTCTTTCTCCCCTGCAAGATCGCCTGGGAGATTGGCTGGATCTTGGGTAGGTCGAGAACGAAGTCCTGTTCCTTGCCCACAAGCTTCTCGAGAAACGACCGTGACTGCGAGGCGGCCGCGGGAAGAAGCGCGCGATGAACCGATTCGGTGATGAACTCCCCAGCGGCATAAGGATAAAGGTCAGTTGCGCGAATCTTGTGGTCCGGGCCTCGCTTCACGATGAACTCGATGTAGTTGACGCCTCGGCTCGCGGGCCCGAGCAATCGAAACTTGGCAACCTGCCGCCCGTGGCTGATCCGGGTCCGCAGAAAGTCGAACTGGCCGCCTGACTTGGTATTCTGAATGAGCGAATCGGCGAAACCCACGTTTGTGTTGAGTGCCTGCCTCATTTCCTGGATCCAGCCCTGAACGACGTTCGGAGGAGCGCCAAGATTTGTCGTCGCGGTCGCAAAGATCGCCTCCCAGTCCAGGAGTGAGTTCAAGGCTGCTTTGTTTCCGGATGCAACAGCCTTCACGACCTCGTTCGCATACTCTCGACAGTCTTTCTCAGGGATCGCTTCCACGCGGGTCTCGTTCGGGGCCGCGGGCACGCTGGCGGCCGGTTTCGGCTGATCCGCAACCTCCGGTTTCGTCTGCCCGCATCCCGGAAATCCGGCAGTCGCGACAGCCAGGAACGAAATCATGAGCCGAACAGACCGTTTTTCGCAGCGCATGAGCTCACCTCTCAATCCTCTGAATCACTTGCCCATTCTGCCCGTTCCAGATGAACAATATACTATCAGCCCCGCCCGCCGCGATACGCGACCCGTCGGCTGAGGACGCCACGCTATATACGTAATCGCCCGCCCCGCCAAAGCCGCGCGTGATTCCCCCATTATCCGGATTCCATATCCTCACTTGCGCGTCACCCGAGGCACCCACCACCTCCGCCTTGCCCGCAATCCAGCGCACCGACGTCACCTGCTTGCCCGCCGCCTGCAGCGTGCGAAGCTGCTCGCCCGACGCGAAGTCCCAGACTTTGAGCACATTGTCGCCACCGCCGGTCACCAGTTCCTTGCCGTCGGACTTCCAGTCAACCGCCAGGATGTGGTGTGTATGCCCCTCGTACGAGCGCAGTAAATTGCCGTCTGCGATGTTCGTAACCTTCAAGAACTTGTCCGCCGACGCCGACGCGAGTTTCGTTCCATCCGGGCTGAAGCGAACTGAGAAAACCGTATCCGAATGAAGCGACGGCCACGACCGCCCCAGCAGTCCCTTGCCAACCTCCCAGATCTTGACCTCACCCGAACGCGACGGATCGCCGCCGCCCGCGGCGAGCATTCCGCCGTCCGGGCTGAAGTCCAGCGCCAGCACCCGCGAAACGTGCGGCCCCAGCGTCTTGTGCAGCGTCCAGTCCCCCGCGAAGCTCCACGTCTTGAGCGTGCCATCGCCGGACGCCGAAACGAGTGACCCCGCACCGCGGAACGCAACCTTTTGAAGCGGCTGAATCGCAGCCCCGCCCGGTGCCGTGTGGCCGAATGCGATCACACCAACGCCCGTTGCGGTGTCCCACACCTTCAGGCCGCCCTTCGCGTCGGCGGTGGCGATCTGAGCACCGTCGGGTGAGAACGCAACGCTCCGCACGGGTCCATTGTGACCCGTGAGCGCTCGAATGATCTTGCCATCCGATCGCGCAATCAGCCGGGCCGTTTTGTCGGCTGATCCCGTCAAGATCGTCTTTCCGTCGGGGCTCATCGCCAGGGCAAGTATCGGCCCCGCGTGACCGGTCGCCAGCGCAGCCCCGCGCTCTTTGCCATCCTTCACGCCCCACAGTCGGACCGTCCCGTCATCGCCGCCCGTGACGATCGTGCCCCCATCAGGCACCAGCGCCAGCGCTCGCACCGCCCCCTTGTGACCGGAGAGCACCAGTGGCGAGGTTGCTGGGGGCGTTACGCTCCAGATGCGCGCGGTGCCGTCTTCCGAGGCCGAAGCAAACCGCACGGCACCCGCAGAGCTCGCGAGCACTGCCAGGTCCGTTACCGCGGCGTTGTGTCCGCGCAGCAGTAGCCGCTCGCGGCCATCGGCAGAATCGAGCCATCGAATGGTTCCATCAGGAGCGCCGGAGAAGAGCGTCATTCCACCAACCGCAATGGCCAGCGACGTGACAGGTGTAGGCCCGCTCAGAGTGCGCAATAGCCTGCCTTCGGCAAGGTTCCATACGCGGATGGTCTTGTCCTGGCCTCCGGAGTACGCGGTGAGACCGTCCGGCGCGATAGCCAGCGCCAGAATCGCTCCGCTGTGGCCAGCCAGGGTCTTCACTACATTCCCCGACGGCGCCCTCCAGACCGTGACGATCTGGTAGCTTCCGGCGGCCAGATATCGGCCGTCAGGGCTGTATCGCACGGATTGGATCAGGTCCTTATGGCCGCCCAGCGACATGATCTCGAGCCCGGAGTCGACGTCATAGACCTGCACCGCATTGGCCCGCCCGGCGGCGACGCGCGTGCCGTCGGCTGTCATATCCACCGCGTTGATCGGGTGCACACCCGGCGGAAGATCGCCCAGCACGATCGTTTTGGGCGCCGCGTTCCGGGGTTCGCTCTCGTCGGAATCATCCATCGCGCCCTGGTCGATCCACAGTTTCAACAGGCCGAGCTCGAGCGAGGTCATCGGCTTGTTGGCCGGCTTGTCCTCAGGCGGCATCACCGGCGCAAGGCGATGTGCGGCCATCTTGAACATCAGGCTCTCGTCCGCTTTTCCGCGCACGATCGCCGGCCCGCGCTTGCCGCCCTTCAGCATGCCCGCGACTGACTCGAGATTCAGCCCCTTCTCCGCCAGCACCGAACCGTGGCAGCCGGTGCATTTGTTTTCGAGCAGCTCGGCAATCTCGCGCGAGTAACTGACTTTCTCCCGTCGAACGGGCTCGTTCACCAGAATCGGCTCGGGACTCATCTTGTCGGGGCGCTGCGCAGCGCACCGGCGGCCGTGAACCACAATGCGATTCCCGCGGCCAACCCCGCCAAATGGTTCAAATCTCTTGGATTCACGAGCAGCTTCTCGTTAGGCGTGCTCAGGGAAGATGTTTTACGCATGCAGCGGAACTCAAACCGACGTGTAGCGCGTCAGCCATGGCACCCGATCGAAGTCTGCATCTTCGCTTGCGAGCTTCGTCAGCCGCTGCTGTTGCATCGTGGCAACTATAAGGGCGTCGCCGGTCAGCAGCCCGAATTGCTGACTGAAGTTTGCTGCGTCGAGCACGAGGTCCCCAATCAGTGGAAGAACCTGAATGCCAAGTTGTAAGACGGTTACGACTGCTTGTTGATAGAGGCTGAGCTTGGGAATCTCGACGTGGTGTTTCTTGAGGCGCGCTGCCAATCGGGTGACAGGCCACCCTAGTCGCCCCATGGCTTCGATTGTCATGACACGATGCGCGACGTCGGCCAGGCAGTGTGATGAAGTCGAGCCCACAATCTCCTTGAGTTCGATCCGCTCCACCAACGCGGTGCATGCTGCACCGAACTTGCCGTGGCTCGTGAAGTGATACACGAGAGTATTCGCGTCGACAAATACCGCATCGCCTCTCTGAATATCGGCGAAGGTCATGGCGACCCCAGAATACCGGAATCCGGGTCGCGCATTGTGTTCTCAAGTGTTTCAGCGTCGCCGGCCCAGGGGACCATACCAGCCGTTTGCCTCGCCAGGCTAGTCGCCGGTCGGACGGTAATTGTCACTTTTTCATGTTCCTTGAGCGGCAAGCGCTCGTTGGGCTTGAGCACGCCGTTTTCATAGATGGCCTCAACGGTCAGAATCATGCTTTCGGCTCCGTGAGCGCAAACGACCAACTACCTCAAATATACCGCTACTGCCGTCCGCCGCCAACTGAGGCAGTCGTGTGATTTGACGCTGGCTACTTACTTATCATCAGACCCACAGGCTCATCCGCCTCAATCACTTCCCCCTTGATGCTCGCCGCCGCGCGCACAACCACCGGAATGGCATTTCCCACAGGGCTGTCCTTAGCGGCCTGGATAATCATCTTGGCGTCTGTCTGCGCCGCACCAACCGCAACTCCGGCCGCGCTGAGCTTCAGCCCCGCTCCCGACACAAGCGACAGTGAGATCGGCCCGGTGCATCCGTTCTGGCGAACGATTTTTACCTCGATTTCGAGTGAGCCCCCCTGCTCGAGCGCGCCGCCTTTGTTGTTCACAGCCATGTTCACAGGCGCCGGGCGCACGAGCACGGTGATCGGGTTCGACGGCTCGATGAGGTTGATGCTGGGCTTCTCCTTGGCCTTGGGATCCTTGTTGAACGGATAAGCACCCGTACCCCGGAGGACGAACGTATAAATGCCCGGCGCCAGATTCTTGCCCATGAAAAACGGGAACAATCCAGCCTTGGCCTCCTTGGCGATCGGAATGGTCAACGCCAATGTGTCGGGAGGCAGGTCAGTAGCGGCGACCGAAACGGCTTCGGTGAAGCCCGCGCGGCGGGTCACGCTCACGTTCAGGTAGCACAGCCGGCCTTGTGAGAGGACGATCGAGGCGGGAGCCGCGGCAAGGGCTAGCGCCGCCGGCTCGCCGCGAACGGCCATCACGAACCCGTTCAAGACCCGGGCCGGCGCGACTGTTGGTGCCGTCCCGCTCGGTGGCCAGATCATGCCGCCTGCGATCGCCGTGCGCTCGAGGCTCGGTCCTTGCGGCGAGACGCCCGCGAGGAATTGAAGGTCGTCCTTGCGATCGCCGAACCGGCTCAGCCCGGCGACAGTGGCTGTTCCCACCGCGTTCTGTGCATTCTCGGCCGCCTCGAACACGATGGGAGCGATCACCTGATTGGCCCCGATCGTCACCGGGGATGCGCTGACACCGGGAAGAAGATCGCGGGCTTCGACGCGAATGGGTCCAGCGAATCCGTCTCGCCGGATCGCGGCGACATAGGCCGACGCTCGCCCGCCCGCCCGGATCGTGACCGCATCGGCGCCCGTGGCGCTGTTCGGCAGCAGGACGACGGCGAAATCCGGCTGCTCGCGGCGAATCACCAGGCGATACACGAGCCGCGGATGTCCGCGCTGTGAGCCATACAAATCCGAGATCAGAATCTGGTACAGCCCGTCCTCGGGCACCTGCCAGCGCACTGCGCCATCAACGGTTTGCGTGTTGAATCGTGGGCCCGCCCCGGCGTCCGGCAGGTCGTCGCCGCTCGCGAGGTCCTGCGGCGGCTGTCCCTTGGCACCCACTTTCTGAACCAAGAACGCAGGGTCCGCCATCGACCCGATCCGCTCGGCCAGCGCCTCGATCCACCAGATCTCACCCTTCCGGCCTTCGAAGCGAAACACGTCGTTGTCGCCTCGTGGGGCGAACGTCCCCGTGATGTCGCAAGGCGGCGTTGACCCGTTGCGCATGCGCATCATCATCGTTTGGTTCGTGCTCGAGCACAACCGGGTTCATCGCCCTGCCGACGAACACCCGATTCGAGACTGCGGGCATCCCGCCCGATGGGTTGATCCGCACGAAGCCGAAGTCAACGCCTAGGCGCGGTACGAGCGCGGACGGCGTGACAAAACTCCGCGCGCTCGCAGCGAGATCGCTCCCAAGGAGCGCCGCGTCGCGAATCGCCTGCGGCAGGATCAATCGCTCGAACGCACGGCCGTCCGTTGCCAGCAGCGGGTCGACATTAGCCCCAGATCCCAGCGTCCGGCCGATCACGGTGAACTCCGGCGCAGCGCCCGGGCCGACCGCCGCGGGCAAAACCGCGTCAAGCTGCGGCCCATCGTGCACAGCGAGGCGATAAACGTGGTCGGGCGAGCCTGCAAAGGTCGCGTCATGGACTTTGATCGCATACCGCCCGTCAGCCGGCAGCGTCACGTCGAGGAATGGGTCCAGCCCGAAGTAATCGCGACTCTCCGCAAGCTCCGTCCCCGCAGCCGTCAAGATCCGGAGCGTCGCATCCAGCCGGCTGTCAATCCGTTCGGCCTCCAGATCAAGAAACAGCCGCTGTCCCTTCTTGCCCAAGAGCGCAAAACAGTCGACGTCGGCGCCGCCGTTGACTTCGCCGTGGATCACCGAGTTGACGACGATCACCCCGGCCTTCTCGGGCGTGTTGTTCGGCTCAGCCTCGATCGATTCCGGCCGATCGCCCACCACGATCGTCCGCGGGTTGCTGACGCCGTACGTGCCGACAGCCCGTACATCGTGATATCCCAGCGGCACGTCCGGCCCGGCCGAGATCCGGAAGGTCAAATCCTTGACGTGCACCGCGGTGAGCCCGGGATGATCGAACCAGAGCCCGCTGGCTCCCTCCAGGTCCGTGCCGCGCAGCGTGACCTCGGCCGCCTCGCCCCCGCGCACGCCAGGTCGCGATACGCTCAAGAGCCGCGCCTGCGGGTATTGAGCGAAGGCGACCGGCGAAAGCCAGGCGGAAGCCACCACCCACGCCAGCACGATCGCCGTCCCACGACCACGCGATCGATTGCTCACTTGCGATATCTTCTTCACAGATCGCTCGGTCGCACAGGTCGTGAGGCCAGTCCAGCGGGCTGTGCGGCTCGCTTTTTGGTCGAGCCCAGTTTCTTCCGACTGGCCGTGCGGAGCTTTGTCCGCGGTCCGCCGGCCTCCTGGCTCACCATCGACTCTACAACCTGACGCCGGCCGTCCGGAAGCTCAAAATACGGCCCGATTTGCTCGAGCGTGGCCGGGCCCAGCCCGCGCACCCGACTTCGCGCGTCTTCGAGTGATTCGAACGGCCGCTCCTCTCGCGCCTGGACCCATCGATCCACGAGTGCCGCTCCGAAGTGCGGCAACGCCGTCAGCACCTGCGGCGGAACCGTGTTGGGATCAAGACGCAGCCCCGGCAACTCGGCGACAGCCGTGTCACGAGATCGTTCCGCCGCGCTCCCGCCATAGCCGAGCCCGAGCGCCGCCGCGACCACCACCGCCAGCAACACGAAGCGCCCCTTGGCCAGTGGGCTAACAACGTCGCTGGCCTCCGCACAGCCGAGGCATTCTGACTCCAGAGTTTGTGGACGAGAGTCCACCATGCTGGACACCTGTTTCGTAAACCGCGAAGCCGCATGACCTTATGTCACGTCGGCCGCAGTGTTTTCAGCGTACAGTCATGCTCGTTTAGGATCAAGCAGGGCGGCCGTATATGGAAGCCAAGAGCCGAAGCCAGTGGCTATTAACGGCTGCCCCGTTGGGGCATAATCTAAAAGTCGTGCAACATCGGAACGCACCAGCGAAGCATCGATCATTTCACCAACCCGACGCGCCAGCGAGGAACCTGCGTACGGAGCGTGGAGCGAACCGAACACCAACCCGAAGCGTCAGCGAGGAAACTGTCCTCAAGGAGTCGCATCGATGTGGGTCCGTAAATGTGATCTCGACGCCGAAAACGACTTCCTGCCGCCGATTCCTTCGCGAATTGCCTCCAACGAGGAATTTGTGCCGCCTCCTCAATCCGCCGAGCAGAAGGAGTATGAGGACAGGCTGGCGGCCATCAGCGAGCGCGCAGCCAAGCGTCAGGGACGCTCGCGCCGAGACTTCCTGCGTAGCGGCAGCGGTATGGCCGCGGCGCTCCTGGCGCTCAACCAGGTTCATGGCAACTGCTACGAGGTTGCTGCCGACGAGGTCGACGACCCCAAGGCCTTCGAGGAACGCTGGCCCAAGGATCAGTTCATCCTGGACGTGCAGACGCATCACGTCGACGTCGCCAGCAAGTGGTACGACGACACGCCGGCCGGCCGTGGGATCAAGAATTTCTTCTTGATGCTAAAACCTGGGGCCAAGTCGATGGCCCAGGCGGTCGAGCTTTTGAACCGGGCTCACTACGTCAAGGAAGTCTTCGGCGACAGCGACACGGTGATGGCGGTGATCAGTGGAGTTCCCAGTCGCGAATGGGACAAGAACCCGCTGCCGCCCGACCAGATGGTGGCCACTCGCCAGTTCGTCAACGACCTCGCCGGCTCTCGCCGTGTGCTCTCGCATGGGCTGTTGCGTCCCAACCTGGGCAAGCCCGAGCTCGAGGAGATGGAGCGCCAGGTCAAGGAATTGAAGATCGAGGCCTGGAAGATGTACACCGGCGCCGAGATCGGCGAAAAAGCCTGGCGGATGGACGACGAGAAAGTGGCATACCCGTTCTGGGAAAAAACCAAGGCACTGGGCATCAAGAATCTTTGCGTTCACAAAGGGTTGCCGCTGGGCGCCTTCAATGAAGAGGCATGCCGTCCGCTCGACCTGGAAAAGGCCGCCAAGGACTGGCCCGATCTGAACTTCATCGTGTATCACTCCGGCTTCCGCGGCTACGGCTGGCTTGCCAGTGGCACGGGCATCAAGGTTGTGGACCCCAAGAGCACGGACCCGCAGGAGATTCCCTGGATCAGCGACATCTTGCGGATCCTCAAGCGGAACCCGGAGATCAAGAACATTTACTTCGAGCTGGGAGGCACTTTCGGCATTCTGGCGCCAAACGCGCCGAAGGTCTGCATGCACATGCTGGGGCAAATGGTGCAAGTTGCCGGGGCCGATCACATTCTCTGGGGCACGGATTCGATCTGGAACGGCAGCCCGCAACCCCAGATCGAGCTGCTGCGTCGTTTGAAGATCTCTGACGACCTGATCGAGAAGCACGGCTACGCGCAGCTCACGCCCGAAGTGAAGAATCAAATCTTCGGCTTGAATGCCGCGCGGATTCTGGGCGTCGACCACGAGGCGGCTCGCAAGGCGATAAAGACCGACAAGCTCGCCGATCTGCGTCGCGAGCGGCGCTACGATCCTCAATCGCGCACGAATATGCAGTACGGCTGGGTTTGGGTCGAAGACGGCGGAGTTCCCACGATGCCGGTCGGCGCAGGTCAGGCTTCAGCCTGAGGCGCGAACAATCTGCCGCTAATCGAAGCTGAGCGAGACCGCGAAGCCGCCAGCGCCCGAGCTCGTCATCGCGATCGTCCAACGGAACCGTAAGGTTTTTTGATGGACGAGAATCTGAGCACCGGACGCTTGGCTTCGCGGGCGCGGGCCGCCGGACACACGATGATGTGAGCTGCGTCGCTCCGTCATTCCCTCGCTCCGTCGCTGCATCTCCCATCGTGGAGAACATGGCTCACTGGCTCAGCGCTGGTCGCCGACTGCCCTGCACTTTCTTCGCTTCAGCTTGAATGCGAACACACCAATTCCTCCGATGAGCGAGAGGACGACCGACGACGGCTCCGGCACCGCCGACGAGTTGTATGCGACGTTGTCGAATTCGAACGCGTATTGCGTACTGGTTGCCACAACCGTATTGAAGCTCTCGGTTGACGTAATGTTCACATAGTAAGTACCTTGCTCGCCTTGATCTCCGTCGGCATTGGACGTGACCTGGGAGCCGGTGACCGAACCAACGAAACTCGAACCGTTGTAGAAGCTCAGGGTGTTGTAGGAATCAACGGAGCCCCAGAGCAGACCGAAATACACTTCCTGGCCCGGTAAGGTCAGGGTGACGGAGCCGACGCCGGTAGAGACGTAGGTGGTCGTGTCGGGTCCGTTAGTCGGATCACCGAAGAGCGTTCCGTTGCCGTTCGAGAGATACGGAGCGGCATAATAATCCGACAGCGAACCCTGGACCGCCTGGCCGTCACTCGTAAAAGAGACGGTCACTCCGCCACTGCTGCCGCCGCCGCTTCCGAGCGTCAAGTTATCGAAATTCACGTAGTTCACTCCGGTCGGGGCACCACCAACCGACGCGGAGATCGTCAAGCCCGCCTGTGCAACCGGGTTCATTCCCACGACACAAAGAGAAAGCACGCCGAGGGCCACACACGTACGGAAAAGCCTATGCGCCATATAAATGTTGTCCTTATTATGGGAACGAGCGCGCGAGTTCGATCGAGCTCGCCCAATGCGTATTGGGCAGGTCAAATAGCAGCTCATCAAACCTGTACTACCGCCAGAGAAGCGGCTTCAGGACCGTTGCATCGAGCACCGTGCGCTCCCGCTCGCACTCTTCCCATCGCACTCTTAACGTTCTACAACCAAAGTTGTGAACCGAATCAAAGAGTGTGTGGATTGCTGGAATCATTTGATGGAACGAGCCAGTCGTGTCGTTCGACAGTGTTTAAAAAAAGTGACCCGGGCTTGCCCGCTCGGTGGATAGCCCTATGATTCCTGGTGACACTGCGATGACGCAGTAGTTTTAGGATTGGGTTTCAGATTGAGTCGGGACCCCGCGGTGCCGCGCGACGTATGATGTCGCCTGGCGGTTTGTCGACCGGCGATCGCGACTCATCCGCATCGCGGCTCGAGATCGAGTTTCATCTGACGACCTGCCGAGACCTTTACTCTGCGATTTGCCGCGTTATCATCAGTTTCATCCTGAGTCTAGCCAGACCCCTCACGTGTGTCATACGCACTCATACACGCGGTAGACCCTCAACATAGGAAAGCACCATGAGGAGGATCACACTCACCATCGCCGCGCTACTACTCGGACTCGCCAGCACAGCCCACGCTCAAGACCGGGCACGCCATCGTTATGTCCAGCGAACCGACCACTATGCCCAGGTCTTTAACTACTGGTCGTACCACCTGGGAACTGACAGCGGGCTCACGCCCGTCACCGTCTTCGGCGGGTCAGGAATCGTGGTCGGCACCAACCTCAGATGCAACGTCTGCGGCGCCGTCGGACACATAAGTTGCGGAGCCAACGTCCCGCTCTACATCACACACTACAGTTGGGACATGATGCCCTGAATCGTTACTCTGGTTCTCACATATTGAAAAAAAACGGCACCGGCAGCAGGAAGGCGTGCTGTTCGAACAGGCTGATCGCGCCTTCCCACGATGTGTACTGGGCAAAGAAGACCACCAGCACATAGAACACCGCCGTGACCACGATCGCCAGTCGCCCCAGCACGCGGAAGATCCAGTGCCGCGGGATCGTATGCCCGACGATTGATGAGATTGTCTTGATGGTGCGACGTTTCTCGCGCCGGGTGAGCTTGCGCTCTGAACTGGAGCCGTCCAGATGCTTGCGCAGGCTTTCGATCTGGCCGCTCTGGGCCGAGAGCGGTGTGCCCGCGGTATCCACCACAACCCGGCCGCGACGGTCGAAAATGCGGAAATAGAGCGCGTCGTTCAGGGAGGCCACGACGATCATCCCCTTGCCTTCCGTGGGAATCTCACCGGCATCTTCAAGGGCGGAAACGAACCGTAGACTACACCCACGCGGAAGCTCGCCGCGCCCGGACCTGGCATACGCCCAGCCGGTCAAGAGCCGCGCCGGCGCAAGGAAGATGACGAACACCAAAGTTTCCAGCCACGCGGCCTCGCGCGGAATCTTCTCGATTTTCAGCAAATACAACGGAATCGCGGCGAGCAACAGAACGAACAGCGAGAACGCGAATGCCCATGGCGCGCAGCGGAATCGCTGCCTGATGGCCCGGCGCGAAAACAACGCCGAAATTTTCCCCTCGACCGCATACCTCACTTGCAAGAACGGCAAGAACGGCACGACGATAGCCAGCAAAAGCACACCAATCGCAGCCAGCAGCGGTGCCTCCTCCGGGAGTGCCATCAACCCGCCTGGAATCGCCAGCCAGGCCAGCGTTCCCACAAAGCCAACCAGCCCGAGTCGAAAATAATACGGCAGCCGCAAGCTCGCCGCAAAGGCCCACAGCCCATCGCGGGCCTCCGTGTAAAGCCCGCCGCGCCGCAGCCGACGCCAGAGCCAGATGGGATGCCCGAAAGGCCAAAGAAAATACCGGATCCGCCCCCCTCGAAGGCATGCCACGCCAATATGCAGCATCGCCAGCACCGTCACCGCAACGCATACGCCACGCCAGAGCACGGCCGGTCGCCCTCCAGGGCTGATCACCTCAGCCGATCGCGCATACGCGCCGGCGAACCAGGTCGGCACCAGTGAGAGCCAGATTCCCGCCGTGATTCCTCCCACCCGCGCAGCCTTGCGCACGCCCACAAACCCGTCCCGGATTCGGCCCGATCGGGCCACCCGCGCCGACGTTTCCAGGAAATAACCGAGAGTCAGTACGTTGACGCACCGGAATCGCCGCCAGAAACGAGAGGCCGAGCACCAGCGAGATCGCGCCGAAGATCCACTCGAAAATCGACGCGATAGCCCGCGCGATGGCTCGCAACAGGATCCAAAGCTTCGTTCGCAATCTCGGCCGCTCAGTGATGGCCTCGGGCTCGTCGAGCTCGGCAATGAATTCCCGTTCATTATCGACCACCAGCATGTCGTCCATGCCCGGTAGTACCCGGCGCGGGCCGGCGGTTTCGCCCGAAGCCGGCGTCGAAGGCTCAAACACTCAGCGAGTCGCTGCATGGGCGATCGGCCAGAAATCGCCGCGACGGGTGGCCGTGCGCTGGAGCGCGCGTTCGCGTTCCAGCCGGGTTTGCTCGTAAAGTGCCCGGTAAAGCTGCTCATCCGCTTCGCTGAAAACCTTCCCTCGCCGGCCGACCACCGTTCTTGCCGTCTCGAACATCTTGTCGAGGGGGAAGCCGGGGGCCACGCGACCGTACGAGACGGCCGTGAAAGACGGGACGTGCTTCGGCAGCAGAATGCCCGCGGGCAGAACGTTGCACATCACGCCGATCGAGGTCCCCGTATTCAGCAGGCTCCCCATCCCCGTGCGCGTGTGGTCGCCGATGAAGCACCCGACCTTCGCCTGGCCGGTCGGAATCGGGTCACCCTGGAGTGGAACCGACACCTCACCGTAGTCGTTCCGCAGATCGCTGTTGGACGTGATCGCCCCCAGGTTGACCCACTCCCCGACGTAGGCGTGCCCGAGAAAGCCTTCGTGGTACTTGTTCGAGTATCCATGCACGATCGACGCCTCGACTTCGCCGCCAATCCGGCAGTTAGGCCCGATCGTCACCGCACCCCGCAGGTTGGCCCGGAAAAGCTGTGAGTCGGCGCCAATTGAACACGGACCCTCAATCCGCGTGAACGGCTGTACCCAGACGTTGGGTCCCAGCGTGATCGGACCGTTCACCGTATCAAAGACCGTATAGGGATCAATCCGCGCCGTCTCGTGAATCCACAGTCGATCAACCGGCCCCACGAGCGCTAGCTTGGCCAGGTGCCGGTTGCTCACGCCGGACTTGCCCGCCGACGTGAAATCCCGCAGCAGATGGTCGGCGTTCTTCGAGACCAGGTCCCACGGGCGCTCAATCCATTCGCCGCCCACCTCGAGTCCCCCGTGGGCCGAGACCATCCGTTCAAACCACACGTCCACGCCCTGCGGTTCGAGCGACACCGCATCCTCCGGTCCCACCCACGCAAGCGCAGGCAACCCATCACACAGACCCACCCACGACCCGTAACAATCGGGCATCGCGAACCCCACCGGCGGTACCCACCGGCCGTTCGCTACGATCACCGGCCCTCGCGCCAGCCAATCCCGGTCGTTGACCACCATGTGCGGCACACGCTGCCGCTCGACTTCGACAAGGTGCGACCGGATCACACAACTCCGCCTCTGAGGTCCGGGACCAATTCCAAGCGCGCGTGATATCTTGCTTTCAAGCGTGGATGCTCCGATGACCAACTCGTGGACTGGGCGTGTCAGCACGAGGGGCTCGAGCCGGCAAACTCCGTGATCTTCGGCGAGGCAAAGACGCATGATCCCTCCGTGCATCATGACTCCCGCTCGGGGAGTCCGATCGAAAAAGTGCCTTCTGATTCTCGAACGAGCCGTGATCAGGAATCGGGTGACGGTGATGCCGGCTCTCGATGTTGAATGTGTGCAATGCATTCTATGCGGATCGGGCTCTTGCTGCTAGCCCGGCAGGCCGGAACACGGCATTTTTGGATGGTTGGGCTCAGGCAACGCAGCACATCGGGATGACGATTATTCCGGGTCAAATCCTGGTCTGGTGGCTGGCCGCTGGCCGTAGTGGGCGGTACACTGGTTATGTGGGCTCGAGAGGCTCTCCAGGCGCCATGCGGAACCCGGTTCAACGGGTATTCCGCGAGGTGAGCGGGGGCGTCTCGGCCCGGGCGTCTGGCCGGGTAGGCCGGGCGTGCGACTGGTCGCGAACGACGGCCGGTCGCGGGAAGTGCCCGTGATCATCATGATCGGACCATCCGGTCTGAGCCACGATCAGGGGCGACTTCCCTGGCTTTTCCCGCGTCGCGCGGGGAGGTGTCTCGTGTCCATCTTGATCAATCCAGAGAAGATGAATTCGTCTGTTCTTGACTGCCTTTCGCCGAGTCGTGTGGCCTCTGGCGAGGAATCGCCGTCGCCCTACGACATGCGGCCGCTTCGCCGCGAATATGAGCCGCTTGAAGAGGCCTTCGAAGATGGCGAGGCACCGGAGCGTAGTATCCGACTGCGCGTGGAAGCGCCCGACGCGGGCGAACCGCAATTCTCTCATGATGATCGGGAGTTCAGGCATGGTAGAAGTAGGGGCTGAGCGGTCGGGCCACGAGCCTGTGACGGACCCGGAGGTCCCACCGCACGGCTCTCACGGCCCGCTCTTTCCATGACCCTTTCGCGGGGGTGAGATCCCGGCGGCGGCTAAACTCCGCTCCGCGCGGGCTCTTGCCCTCGTTTCCCCAGTTTCACGTCCGAAAAGAGCGCTGGCCCTCGCCGGCAAGCGCACAGGTGATCCCTCTCGTCACGGCGTACCCGATCCGGCCACCGCGCCGGGTGCGACGTGTGCGTAGATCCAGACGATCACGCCCACCAGAAGCGCAAGCGCGATGCTGTGCCAGAAGACCGTCCGCAGCAGCTCCCCTCGCGCCCCCCTTCCCCCGTCGCCGCGGCGGCGACCACGATCGACTGCGCGTCGATCATCTTGCCCATCACCCCGCCCGTGGAATTGGCGGATGCCATCAAGACCGGATTAAGACCCAATTTCGTCGCCGTGATCTTCTGAAGATCGCCGAACAGAACGTTGCTCGATGTGTCCGAGCCGGTCAGGGCGACACCGAGCCACCCCAGCAGCGTGCCGAAGATGGGATAGATGAGGGGTCCGGTACGGGTGAACGCCAGCCCGAGCACCGCATCCATTCCCGAATACTTGGTCACGAAGCCCAGCGAAAGCATGCAAAAAATCGCAGCGAGCGCCGGGGTCATTCGCCAAACCACCCGCCAAAGCAGGCGCATCATCGTCCAGGGCGAGACCCCCAGCAAAAGCCCGCTCAGAACGGCCGCCGCGAAGACGGCCGTCCCTGTGCACGATATCGGAACGATGTCGAGCAGTGCCTTTTCCAGGTCTTCCGGCTGCACACTCACATGGCCGGTTACGGCCGCCCCCTTCGCAACCATCAGGTGAAGACCCGGCATGGCGGGTTTCCACGAAGTGTGGGCGTCGAGCCATTCCTTGACCGCCGGCGTGCCCAATGACTTGAAAGACGGCAAACCCCAGAAGAGGACAGTGAGAATCAGCAGGCCGTAAGGCAGCCACGCCCGCGCGATTGCTCTGGCGGAGAGCTTCGGCACTCCAATCGAGCTCCCGGTGGCGTCGTCGTCGCTGCGCGCATCCGTGGCGGCCGGCGGCTGTGCCGCCTCGCGATCAAACTGCCATGTATCTCGAGGCTTCCAGAGGTGGATCGCCGTCACTCCGGCGGCCGCGCTGGCAACGGCCGCGACGATGTCAACCAGCTCGAAGCCCACGAAGTTGGACCAGAGGAACTGCACGGCGCCGAAGGTGCCGCCGATGGCGGCCAGGGGCAGCCAGATCGCAAACGTCGCACGCCAGCTCGACATCACCCGCACGAGCCAGAACGGAATCAGCACCGACAGAAACGGCAGGATCCGCCCCGAGGTTGCGGAGAGCGCTTCGACGTCGAGCCCGGTCACCTTGCTCAGCGTCAGGATCGGGGTCCCGATGCTTCCCCACGCCACCGGAGCGGTGTTCGCAATCAAGCACAGCAGGGCCGCCATGAATGGCTCAAAGCCAAGCCCGACCAGAAACGCCGCCGAGATGGCGACGGGAGCGCCGAAGCCGGCGGCGCCCTCGACGAAAGCGCCGAAGCAGAACGCCACCAGCACCGCCTGGAGCCGCCGGTCGGCAGAAAGATTGGCGACGGAGGCTTTCATGATCTCGAACTGTCCCGTCACCACAGTGATCTCGTAGAGAAAAACCGCGGCGACGATCAGCCACACGATGCGAAAAAGCGCGAACACCAGACCGATGCCCACGCTCGAAGCCACCATCGCGACCGGCATCTGAAATTCGCGCCACGCCAGGAGGCAGGCCGCCAAAAGCGCCGCCAGGGCGGCTTTCCATGCGCTATGGCGGCCCAGAGCGAGGAGGACCAGCAGCAACAGCACCGGCACGGCTGCCACCGCGGTCGAAACCCGCCAGTCCGCGCGCGGATCATAATTTTGAGTCCACACCACAGACGCCCCGTCGGTCAGCCTTTGAGGCTGACGTTTTCCCCGTGCGCAAGCCGGTCCACGGCCGGTTCGGCACCGGCGTCGCCAGTCGCCGCGGAGGCTGCCGTCGCAACAGCCTTCCCGCCCGGCCGCGCCTGAGGAGTCGTCACACAATACGGTCGATCTCGTTCTCGGAATAGAGCCTTCCGGCGCGAGGGCAACCGCAGACTTTGCAAAGAGAACCGTGCGCCGCCTCCAGGCTCTTCGCTCCAAAGTGGTGTCTTGACCGGAGCAACCGAATGGGTTTAATTCTAGTAGTCGCCTTCGTGCGCGATGACGAGGATGACATGACGACCTACCAAGGAGCTGCCGGGTGCAAATTGAGATATCGACGCGTCACGGTGGGCTCGAAGCGGCGCAACATCAGTACTTGCATGAAAAAGCCGAGAAACTGTTGAAATACTTCGGTCGCTTGATGTCGATCGAAGTCGCGGTGGACCATGGCAAGCACGGCTGGGACCTGGAAATTCTGGTTTCGGCCGAACATAAGCACGACTTTGTTGCCAAGGAGACAGGTTCGACCCCGGAGGCCGCGATGGATCTGTGTGTTCACAAAATCGAGCACCAGCTTCGCCGCTACAAGGAGCGGGTCCAGCACCACAAGGGCGATCTCACGCATGGCGGTCCATTTCCCAGGTCGTCCGAGCAGCTTCCGGGAGACGAGGCGGCGGAAACTGATTCTGACGAACGTTGAGCCCGCAGCGATTCCTCCTCGATCACCTCTGGGTCGCGGTCGTCTCTCACAAGGGCCCGCGTACGATTTGCTCGACGGTTTCGTGTCGTTGACAGTGCGGACGACCGTCGTACACTGGACAAGATGCTATGGGCCGGCAACGGGCCGTCCCGTGTGGGGAGTGGGCGGATGAAGTTATTGGATTTTGTCGCTCGTGAGTCGATCGTCGTTGACCTGCGCGCCACTGCGAAAGAGCAAGCGATCCGGGAGATGGTCGCAAGCCTTCACGCCTGCGGGCGCCTTTCAACCGACGACGTCGAGAGCATCATCCGCGCGATCCTCGGCCGTGAAGAGCTCGGCTCGACCGGAATCGGCATGGGTGTGGCGGTGCCGCACACGCGGCATCCCACGCTCCAGCGCCTGGTGGGGACGGTCGCCCTCTCGCGGCGCGGAGTCGAGTTCGCCGCACTCGACGGGGAGCCGGTCGATATTTTTTTTCTGCTCGTCTCGCCCCAGAACCAGCCCGGCGACCACCTTCGCGCACTCGAAAATATCTCCCGGCACTTGAAAGATGAGCGGTTTGTCAGCTCGTTGCGCCAGGCGCGGTCTCAGGAGAGGATCATCGAGGTCCTGGAAAAAGCCGATCAGGGCACACTCTGAAAAAATCAAAACAATGCTGGAACGTTGCATTGGGCTGAGAGTCTTCTGTCGCTTGTCTCCGGCCCAGGCCGATCGAGCCGCCGATGAGCCATGACACGACTGTCACACGCCGCCAGGTGGAGATCACCAACAAACTCGGGCTGCACATGCGGCCGGCCAACAAGTTCGTCGAGCTGGCCCTGCAATATCAGTCAGAGATTCGAGTACATTACAACGGAAATGAATACAACGGCAAAAGCATTCTCGAGCTGACATCGCTCGCGGCCGAATGCGGCAGCCGGCTCGATCTTGAAGCGAGAGGGGCCGATGCCGCGGCCGCAATCGATGCTCTGGCCGATCTGGTCAAAGCTCAATTTCATGAGCAGGAAGAGGCCGAAATCTAGCGCCGATCACAGGACAGAGGAGGTGAAGTTCTTTTCAATCTGTACGAATGGTTCTTTTCCGGATACGCTTGGTATTGACCGCACGTACGAAACCGTCGCCGGAATCTCTCGCATCCCGCTAGCCGTTGCCCTCTGGCCCGCGGCGAGCGCGGTCCACGAGCCACCGGCAGTATCGATGCGTGCGGCGGCGAATCGATGAGTGGAGAGCGACAATATACGATGCTCAGTTTGAGTCCTGCTCTGAGAGCGCTCACCCTGCCTTTGCAGCGATCCCCCGCGAACTTGCGGCCCTTGATCGGCACCCAGCTCGAGAACCGTCGAGCCTTGGTTCTGAAACGCGTTCCTCTCAGCACGGCTCAAGCCGTAGTGAAACGAATTCCAGATTGCCCTGTGCCAGGTCGTTCCCGAGCGACTCAGCCCTTCCGTGCGGGTGCAAGCGACGGTTTTCCCGGCCGCCTGTTCCTGCGGCGCGGGCTCCGCGTGCTGCCCTGCGCCGGGCAACCTGTGCGCAAGCAATTCCGTTCCGACACCTGCTCACCCTTCCGCGTATCGATCGCCAGTCGAGAGATCGTCACAGATAACAAGACAACTCGGGGCAGCCTGCTCCGAACCTCTCTGATCGCAGCCGGCAGATGAACCCTGACGGTCGGAGAAGGCCAAGGATCGGCATCCCGAGATGGGTTACGCTCTCAAGCTTCGCGAGGCCAACACTTGAAAACAAGCCTGCGCGACGATTGAGGTTAGAAGCGGGCTTCACGTCCGCCGTTTATGACACAAGCTACCAAGGTCCGCCTCCGATTCGCCAAACGCGGTGATCTCCGCCTGGTCAGCCATCACGACCTCTTGCGCTGCCTGGAGCGATTGCTGCGCGCGCGCAGATCAACGTCGCCCTCACTCAAGGTTACTGTCCCCGACCCAAAATCACCTTTGCACTGGCACTCGGTCTGGGGATCGAGAGCCTTTGCGAGGTCGTCGACCTCGAGCTGGCAGCACCGCTTGAGCCGACCGACCTGTTGGAACGGTTGAGAGCCGAGTCCCCACCCGGCTTTGACTGGACCGACGCTTGTCCGTTGCCTGCGGATGCTCGGCCTCCCCGACCTCGGGCGGTCGAGTACTCCTTCTACGTGCACGAGGATCGCCGCGCCGCGTGCCTCGGCACCCTGCAGTCCCTGCTCGAGAGTCAAAGCTGGCCTTTGACCCGCAAGCGCCCCGAGCGGGAGTCGGTTTTCGATCTGCGCCCGCACTTGCTCTACGCCGATCTGAATGCCGACGGCCTGCTTCGTTTTCGTTTGAAAGTCGCACCCGATGGCTCCGCCCGCCCCGAGGAACTGCTCGAGGCCCTCGCCTTGCGCGACCTCCTGGACCGCGGCACTATTCTCACCCGGACGGGCCTCGAGCTCTCGGATGCCTAGCACGATCGATCTGTCTGGTCGCTCCCGATGGAAACCCACGGCCGCTCTTGCGGCAAGCATAGCCCGTGACCCTTTATGAGCGATTAACCCACGACACCCACACCGCACCAGAGCGCCCTAGAGAGGCGCAAGTACCCGAAAGAGATCGCATGAAGAAAGAAATGCTGATCAACGTGAAACAGCCCGAAGAATGCCGGATCGCCATCGTCGAAGACGGTGTTCTCGAAGAGCTTTACGTCGAGCGTACCAGCCACGAGAGCTTCACGGGCAACATTTATAAAGGACGCATCGTCAATCTCGAGCCGGCGATTCAGGCCGCGTTCGTCGATTTCTCGGTCGGCCGCAACGGCTTCCTCCACGTCTCGGACGTCGAATCACAGTACTTCGATCGCGTTACGCCGGCCGTAGGCGATCCGGAATCGCCCCCGCGCGATCGCGAGCGCCGCCGCGACGGGCGCCGGGAAGGCGACCGAGGTCGGAGCCGCGAGCCTCGGCGCCGTCCGCCGGCGCCCGAGGCTGTGGACCCGCCATTCGCTCCGCCCGACATCGAGCCCATTCGCGCAGATGATCGGTTTCCCGACAGACCCAGGGACCCGCAGCGCGATCGCGAGCGCAACCGCCCGCGCGAACGTGAACGGCCCGATCAATCCATCAAGGGCCGGCGCGATCGCTCCGAACGTGGCCCCAGGCGCTTCGGCGAGGGCTTGGTCTCGCAGCCCGAGCCTTGGCCGGAGCCGGAGCCCATTCTCCCCGAAGAAGCGGTCGCCTTCCAGGACGAGGCCCCGTTCGCGCAGGACGCTTCCCAGCCCCCCCGCGAAACAGGCGAGGACGTGCCTCCGCCCTGGCCTCCATCCGGGCAAAACCGGGCCGAGGACCGGCTCGCAGAAGAGAGGAGCGATGAGTCCTCTCCCGGCTGGCCACCCGAGCGGCCCCTTGAATCAGAGCCGCCGCTCGAGGAGCTTTCGGAACCGGATCTGATTGCCCGCGAGTTGCTTGACCCGTTCGAAACCGACCTGCCCCCCAGTCGCACTCAGCGCAAACCGCCGCCGGCCCGCCAGGACGACCCTGCCGGTGCGGAATGGGACCACTTCCGCACCGCCGTACCCCACTCCGAGCATCCCGAGGAACGCGAGTGGCTCGAGCGCAGAACCAGGGATCTTGAAGACGATGCCGCGGGTGGCCGTAGAGGCCGAAGAGGTGCACGGCCGCGCGGCCGCTCGCCGGTTCCTCCGGCTCGGTCTCCGTCCGAGGATTTACCGTTCGCGTCTCAACCCCCCTTGGCGGATGATCTCCCCCCGGGCTTCGAGCCTGATTCCCAGGACCGCAGTCATGATCGACCACGCCCTTCGCCGGTCGAGGCGTCGCCCCGAGAGCACGGTGGCCGCGCAGCGATTCGCGCTCGAGGTGGCAACGTTGACAGGCCGCGAGATCCTCAACCACTCTCCGAGCCGCGTCCCGCGCGGGGTCACGCGGCTCCCGGCGGAGGCGATTCCGCTGGCCGCCGCCACGGGGCGCCTGAGCGCTCCGCTGAACCCGAACGAAGACGCCCGGCCGAACCTCCCCGCGATCGAGACCGATCGCTCCCACACGCACGTGCCGGCGAGCCAGGATACGTACCGCGTCGCGAACGGCTCAAGTCCAGCGATGCAGGCTTCGGTTCCGACATCTTTCCTCCGGAGTCGGAATGGCCCGAGCGTGCCACCGATGCCGGGCCTTCCGGCGATGCCCGATCGCGCGCGGCGACGTCGCCCCGGACGACAGCGGCTTCGACTCAGGCACGGCCCCGGCCGGCTTCTCCGGCGAAGGCAGGACCGATCCCCGCCGCCGCCGCCGCCGCGGTCGTCGTCGTGATGGTGCTCGTGATCGCGATCGCTCTCGACCAGACCGCGGGCCAGCGCCTTCCGCTCCGGCTGAAGATCTCGCGCCGGGCTCGAGGATTTTCCTTCCGACGTCGAGTCGCCATGGTCCTTCGGCCCCGAGCGAGACCCCGGCCCGGATGCCTTGCTCGATCTCGATGAGCTCGAGCCCGGCGCCGTACCACGGCCAAGACGCCCACTGCTCGACGACGACGAATTCGGACCCCGCGAGCCCGCGCGAGCGTCCCTCGCCGGCCGATGAGGAGATCGACGCCGAGCTCGAACAGGAAATTCAGCGCGAGATCGACGAAATTGCCGAGCTCGAGCGCGAGATGGGGCTACGCGGCCCGGCGGAAGCACGCGGGCGCGGCGAGCCATCCCGCGGTGGACGCCCCATGCGCGGCAGGGGACTTGCTAAACCCCCAATCCAGGAAATCTTTCGCCGCGGCGACGAAGTCCTCGTCCAGGTCATCAAGGAGAGTATCGGAACCAAGGGTCCCACCCTCTCCACCTACATCAGTATCCCCGGCCGCTATCTCGTACTCATGCCTGGACTCAACCGCGTAGGCGTTTCACGCAAGATCGTCGATGAAGGCCAGCGCCGCAAGCTCCGCGAGATCATGAACGAGCTCAATCCTCCCAAGGGGCTGGGCTTCATCGTCAGAACTGCCGGTCTCGAACGCACCAAGCGCGAGCTCGCTCGCGACCTGGCCTACTTGCTGAGGCTCTGGAAAGTCATCCTCCGCCGAATCAAGAAGTCCAAGGCGCCGACTCCCATCTATCAAGAATCGGACATGATCATCCGGACCATCCGCGACATCTTCAATTCCGAGATCGACACGATCTGGATCGATGAGCCCGCGGCATTCGAGCGAGCCCATGACTTCCTCAAAGTCGTGATGCCCCGCTTCGTCAATCGCTTGAAGCTCTACGATGAGAAGGTGCCTCTCTTTCACAAGTACGGCATCGAGGATGAGATCGCCAAGATCCAGCGCCGGCACGTCCCCCTTCCCGAGGGCGGCTCGATCGTGATCGATCAGACCGAGGCCCTTGTGGCTATCGACGTCAACTCGGGGAACTTCCGTGTCGAGGATGACGCCGAGCGTACGGCCTACGAGATGAACTTGCGGGCCGCCAAGGAAATCGCGCGACAGCTCCGCCTACGCGACTTGGGCGGTGTGATCGTCAACGACTTCATCGACATGCGCGAAGAGCGGCACTGCCGCGGCGTGGAGCGCGCACTCCGCGAGGCCATCAAACGTGACCGGGCCCGCACCAAAATCCTCCGCATGAGCGCCTTCGGCTTGATCGAGATGACCCGCCAGCGCATCCGCCCCAGTCTCAAACGCTCGATCTACGAAGACTGCCCGCACTGCGGCGGCGCCGGCGTGGCCAAGACCGCCGAGAGCATGGCCATCGACGTCACACGGCTGCTGGCACTTGCCAGCCACCGCGAAGAAATCCGCCGGATCGCGGTCTCGGTCCATCCCCACGTCGCCACCTACTTGAGCAACCGTAAACGTCAGCAGATCGCCAAGCTGGAAGCCGACTCCAACATGACGATCCAGATTGGCTTCGCTGAGGACGCCCCGGCCGAACATTTGAAAATCGAATGCTATGACTCAAACGGTAACGAGGTCCGCCCGTTCCCGACGACGTCGCCCAGCCACAGCCACAAACGCGCCCCGCACTGACGCGACACTTATCACCGAAAGAAGCCACCCCGCCCGAGCGTGATACGACCCTCTGCGGTCCAAACACCTCGGGTGGCGGCGGCTCGCCTCACTCGATTCGTCAAACTGGTCGCACCCCGGGGGATTGCACCATGACCGTACAGCCCGCCGCCGGTTACCCCCTGCATCGGCCCCGCCGTCTCCGCGGCCATCCGCGACTTCGCGACCTCGTTCGCGAAGCCCAACTCTCCACGTTCGACCTGATCTACCCGTTGTTTGTCTATCACGGCCGAAACCTCCGGCGCGAGATTCCCTCGATGCCGGGTCAATATCAACTCTCGGTCGACCGGCTGGGCGAAAGTCTCGCCGAGGTCGCCGAACTGGGTATACCCGGCATCATCCTCTTCGGCATCCCGGAGCACAAAGACGCGCGCGGCTCTTCCGCCGCCCGCGACGACGGCGTCGTCCAGCAGGCCATCCGCCTTGCCAGGCAAGTTGCGCCTGATCTCCTGGTGATCACCGACCTGTGCTTCTGCGAATACACCGACCACGGACATTGCGGACCGCTGGCCGAGATCGGCGGCCGGGTCGACGTCGACAATGACGCGACGCTTCCACTGCTGGTCGAGCAGGCCCAGAGCCATGCCCGTGCCGGCGCTCACATGATCGCACCCTCCGGCATGATGGATGGCATGGTCGGGGCAATTCGCCAGGGTCTCGACCACGTCGGATTCACCCACATCCCGATCATGTCGTACGCCGCCAAGTTCGCCAGCGGCTACTACGGTCCGTTTCGCGACGCCGCCGAAAGCGCGCCCAGCTTCGGCGACCGCCGGAGCTACCAGATGGACCCGGCCAACGCGCGCGAAGCCCTGCCTCGAGGCCGCACTCGATCTGGCCGAAGGCGCGGATATCCTCATGGTCAAGCCCGCTCTCGCCTACCTCGACATCATCTATCGCGTCAAAGAGTCCTGCGGCCTCCCGCTGGCGGCCTACAATGTCTCGGGCGAATACGCCATGATCAAGGCCGCCGCGGCCAACGGCTGGATCGACGAGCGCCGCATCGTGCTCGAAACCTTGACGGCCATCAAGCGGGCGGGCGCTGACATGATCCTCACCTATCACGCCTTGGACGTCGCGCGGTGGTTGAAGCAAGGTTGAATTCCAAAGCTCGTACGAGGTGGGACTGCCGCTTCGAGTCCAGCGATATAACATCCTCGCGCGATATCGGCACGGTCTGCCGGTGCAAAGCGTCGTCGTGCTCCTTCGTGAGAGCGCCGATGGGATCGCGCTTACTGGACTGCTGGAGGATCGGCTCCCGGACGGGTTGCTTTATCACCAGTTTCGGTACAATGTTGTCAAGGTTTGGGAGCTGGCGGTCGAAGACATTTTATCCGGCGACCTGGCGACCTTGCCGCTGGCGCCCATAAGCCGATTTCCCGCCGGCGAACTGCCCGACATCATTCACCGAATTGATGAAAGAATCGAGCGGGAAGCCGTCCCCGCCGAGAAGCCAGAACTCTGGACAGCGACGTTCCTTCTTATGGGCCTGATCTACCCCGAGAATCTCGCCATTACTCTTCTTCACGGGAAAAGTTACATGAGAGACTCTACCACGTACCAGGCAATCCTTCGTGAAGGTGAGGCCAAGGGCAAAGCCGAAGGCAAAGCTGAAGGAAAAGCGGAAGAAGCCAGGGGACTCCGTCTCCGTCTGGGCCGCAAGCAATTCGGCCCCCCCCTGCCGAGCTCGAGGCGAGGATCCAGGCAGTGACAGACGTGCAAAAGCTTGAAAAGCTGTCTGAGCGCGTGCTCGATGGCACGAGCTGGGCTGAGATGATTGACGATAACTGATCCGAGCTCGTCCTTCGCGGTTTGAATTCCCGAACTTGGTGCCACGGACGATGAACCCACCCACTCCTGCTCTGTCCCGCCCCGAGTTTCGGCTGCCGAAAAGCCATGAGGCGTTCGCCCGGGCCAACCGCGTGATCCCCGGCGGCGTCAATAGCCCCGCGCGGGCCTTCGGTGCCGTCGGCGGCGAGCCTCCGTTTATCGCCCGTGCCTCCGGCGCCCGGCTCCACGACATCGACGGCAACTCCTATATCGATTACGTAGGATCCTGGGGCCCCATGATCCTGGGCCATGCCCACCCCGCGGTGCAAACGGCCGTGGCCGGCGCGCTCGAGCTCGGCTCGAGCTTCGGCGCGCGCAACCGTCCGCGAAGTGGAAATCGCCGAGCTGGTTGCCGGCGCGTTTCCGTCGATCGAAAAGGTCCGGTTCGTCTCGTCCGGTACCGAGGCATCCATGTCGGCCGTGCGCTCGCGCGCGGCGTCACCGGCAGGCCGAAGATCATCAAGATGACGGGCCACTACCACGGACATGTCGACGCGCTCCTCGTGCAGGCAGGCTCGGCCGCCACGACCCTCGGCACTCCCAACAGCCCTGGCGTGACGCCCGGATCGGTGCAAGATACGATCCTGTGCCCGTTCAATGACGTGCAAGCCGTGGCCGAAGTCCTCGCTCGCTTTCCGCGACAGGTTGCCGCGGTCATCCTCGAGCCGATCGCCGGCAACATGGGGCTCGTCCCGCCCCGGCCGCAATACCTTGCTGACCTCCGCCACCTCACGGCCAAAGACGGCAGCTTCCTGGTCTTCGACGAGGTGATGACCGGTTTCCGGGTTGCCTACGGCGGCGCTCTCTGAGCTCTTCGGAATCAAGGCCGATCTGACGGTCCTCGGAAAAATCGTCGGCGGCGGCCTGCCGGCTGCGGCCTACGGTGCCTCGGCCAAGGTGATGGATCATATTTCGCCCGCCGGCCCGATTTACCAGGCGGGCACGTTGTCCGGCAATCCGCTGGCCATGGCCGCGGGGCTCGCCACTCTGCGCTCGCTGCGCGACGAACCTCCATATGCACGTCTCGAAATGCTCTCGGCTCGCCTTGCCGAAGGCCTCGACCGCGCCGCCGCCGACGCTGGAGTTCCGCACGTGGTGCAGCGGGCAGGAAGCATGCTCACTCTCTTTTTCCACGATGGCCCCGTCCACGACTACAACGACGCACTCCGAAGCGACACTCGAGCGTTCGCACGGTTTTTCTGGGAGATGCTCGCACGGGGTGTGTATCTACCGTGCAGCCAGTTCGAAGCGGCTTTCGTGTCGGCCGCTCATACCATCGACGACATCGATCGAACGATCGAGGCCGCGCGCGAGGCCCTGCCCCTGGCCAAGAATTGAGGCGTGGCTCAGGCGTCCGGGTGGTCGGTTGAGTCGGTTCCGTCGAGAATGGCCCTCAGCCGCGCGACGGCCCGGCGCGGACTTTGCGAGCGCAGCACCGCCCCGCTCACAGCGACCCGCGTTGCTCCTGCTTCCAGAACGCGGGCGACGTTCTCCTCGTCGATGCCGCCGATTGCAAACCATGGAAGCGAGGTCGTCTCGGCTGCGAGCCGCACGTAAGAGAGACCTGCCAGCTCGGGTTCGGAGAATTCCTTGGTGGCGCTGGGAAAAACGGGCCCGACACCGAGGTAGCCGGCGCCTGCCAGGATCGCAGCCTCGAGCTGCGTCCGATCGTGGGTCGAAACACCAATGAGCGCGGCCGGCCCCAGGACTGCGCCGGGCATCTCGAGGTGTCAGGTCGTCCTGACCAACGTGCACGCCGTCGCAGCTCGCGAGCCGGGCGAGGTCAACGCGGTCGTTCATCACCAGCGGCACCCGCGCCTGGGCCGTCAGAATTCGAATTTCCCGCGCCCGGCGAAGCTGCTCGCGGTCCGGCAGACTCTTTTCCCGGTACTGGATCACCTGGGCGCCGCCGGCCAGCGATTCATTCACCATCCACGTCAGCTCGCCAATCGTCGGCAGCCCGCCGACGAGCACCATCAGCCTGGCATTTCCCAGCCCGCGGTGCGCGGCAACCGCCGTCATCGTCAGTTTTTCAAGCGTGTAGACATCGTAGCGCAGAACCTCGAATCGGCCGGCCAGCCAGATATCGATGAGCTTCGAGTATTCTTCCAGCGACCGAAGCGCCTCGCCGATCCGTTTGAAGTTCGCGGCCAGGACCGCGCGTGGGTTCTCTCTGATCTGCTCGGACGGTGTCATGATGTGGGTGCCGACGTCCTCGCGCGTGTCTCGGGCTCCCACGAGCAAGTGAGCATCGAGACCGCGCTCGGCCTCGGCCAGGCGATGGCGTACTTCCTTGAATCGCTTGGTGAGCCCGGGGTCATCGAGCACGAATCGCACATAGTCTTCGGCGACCCGCAGCCCTTCCCTCGCGCGATTGGCCGAAGCATCGAGGATCCGGGCCAGGTCGGCCTCTCCGCCCGGCTCCCCCAGGTCCAGCGGCGTGATTCCTTCCGCCAGTGCCAGCGGCGACGAATCCGCCACGGTGGCTTCCGTCATTCGCTCCCGCAGCGACTGGGCCTCCAGGCCCGCGGCCTCGAGCAGCTCGGCGGGTCGGCCCGCCGTTGTGAGCAGAGCCGCGAGCAGGTGCTCCGTGCCGACTTCTCGCTTGCGGTCGAACCCGCGAGCGTGCATCGTTGCTTCACTCAAGACAATCCGCAAACTGGAGGAAAACGGCGGCGCCGCTCCGGTCGGCTCATAAGAATTCTCTTCCCCGTCGAACTCGCCCGCTTGAAACTCGGCCAGCAGGTCGTGCAGTTCGGGGTCGAGCTCCGCCCACAGCCGCTCTCGCTCAACGCCGAATTCCATCAAGAGCTCCGCAGCGCGGCTCTCGGACTCCGCGGCCAGCGAGGCCAGCAGATCGAGGGGCTCGATGGCGGACGCGCCTCGTCTTCGCGCCAGCCGGCCCGCCCGATTCAAGGTGCGCTCGGCACCGGCCGTGTACGACTCAAACATCTCGCGCCTCATCTCTTGAATTTCGGCGGGCAGCACCACATGATGAACCGTAGTGCCCGGCGAGCCTTCGCCTGGAGAGGGATCGCACTCCCCCCCGCGCCGCGGAATCGACTTCCACCGCCACCGGACGAGCCGGGCCGTTTCTCCCCCCCAAAAGACACTCACGCAAAAGGACTCGCAACGTGTTCAACCGGTTGTGCCTTTCCGCTTCGCTCGCCGGCCTGTCGGCTCTGTTCGTGCTGGCTCCGCTGGCAGTCGTATCGCTCGCCGACGGGGCGAAGAAAGAGACCAGCGTACTCGATTTTCATGTCAAGGACATCGACGGCAAGGACGTCGATCTCGCCAAGTACAAGGGTAAGGTCCTGCTGATCGTGAATACGGCCAGCCAGTGCGGCCTTACTCCACAATACAAGGAACTCGAGGCGCTGTACGAGAAGAACAAGGACAAGGGATTCGAGATCCTGGCTTTTCCGGCCAACGAATTCGGCAAACAGGAGCCCGGCTCCAACGAAGAGATCAAGGAGTTTTGCTCGAGCAAGTACAGCGTGACCTTCCCGCTCTTCTCCAAGATCGTCGTCAAAGGCGAAGGGATCGACCCGCTCTACGAGTACTTGACGAGCAAAGAGACCAATCCCAAGTTCGCGGGTGAAATCAAGTGGAACTTCAACAAGTTCCTGGTCAACAAAAAAGGCGAGGTGATCGCTCGCTTCGAGCCCAAGGTGAAACCGTCAACCAAGGAAGTCACGACCGCAATCGAAGATGCCTTGGGCGAAAAGTGAAGCAATCACACCAGTGATCCGCCCGAAACGCCAGGATCAAGCGCAACCCCCCCCCGCGCCTTCCCCCCTCGTTGCAAAGGGAGGCCTCTCTACTTTCCCCCCCTTGCAAAGGGGGGGCCAGGGGGGGGTGAGGCGCCAGCGATGTCGCCACCGAGCCGCTGATCCGATCGACGCGCCCCTCCCCTTTGCAGCCATTTCACGGCCCCCGCGCATCCTGAGACTCCATCGGTGTCCCCGCATCAGCCGGCGCCGCCCCGCCATTCGTTAACCGCTGTTCCCCGGTCGGCGCATGCTCCCGCCCGCCGCCCTCCTTCGCCGCGCGCCTCCGCATCCACTCCCGCCGCCTCCGTTCCGTCTGCACCCGGCGCCACTCTGGTTGATTCTCGCTTGCAACAACCTGTTCCCGACCCGCACCTGACCGAACGACCTGGGGTGCCCCTTGGCCGCAATGCTCGCCCTGCCGCTCCGCGGCGCCCTCTGTTCGGCGCGGGTCTCTGACCCCGCCGTCCCCATGACCGAAGGTCTCCTCTTCGCCCCCGCCGTCCTCCTCCTCCGTTCGCTCCGACCCTGGGGCACCAAAAGCGTCGCCCTCCTCCGCCCGCCCCGATCTCCCGTCAGCGCCCACCAAGTTCGGGCTCCCTCGCTCGCCCCGATCGGCCATCACGCTCGCCGGGTCAGTTTCGTTTTGTATATTTGCCTTTTCTTCTTTCCCCGTAAGCAATAAGGAATCGTCAGCGACGAGACCGACAACATCGAGATCACGCTTTCCGCGAACGACAAAACCCTCGTCCGCGTGCCCCTCTCGCCCCTCGTTGCGATGCTCCGCGTCGCAATGCTCCCCCTGCCGCTCCGCGGCGCCCTCTGTTCGGCGCGGGTCTCTGACCCCGCCGTCCCCATGACCGAAGGTCTCCTCTTCGCCCCCGCCGTCCTCCTCCTCCGTTCGCTCCGACCCTGGGGCACCAAAAGCGTCGCCCCCCTCCGCCCGCCCCGATCTCCCGTCAGCGCCCGCCTCGTCCGGACCCACTCCCTGACCCCCATCCACGATCACGCTCGCCGGGTCAGTTTCGTTTTGTATATTTGCCTTTTCTTCTTTCCCCATAAGCAATAAGGAATCGCCAGCGACGAGACTGACAACATCGAGATCACGCACTCCGCGAACGACAAAACCCTCGTCCGCGTGCCCCTCTCGCCCCTCGTTGCGATGCTCCGCGTCGCAATGCTCCCCCTGCCGCTCCGCGGCGCCCTCTGTTCGGCGCGGGTCTCTGACCCCGCCGTCCCCATGACCGAAGGTCTCCTCTTCGCCCCCGCCGTCCTCCTCCTCCGTTCGCTCCGACCCTGGGGCACCAAAAGCGTCGCCCTCCTCCGCCCGCCCCGATCTCCCGTCAGCGCCCACCAAGTTCGGGCTCCCTCGCTCGCCCCGATCGACCATCACGCTCGCCGGGTCAGTTTCGTTTTGTATATTTGCCTTTTCTTCTTTCCCCATAAGCAATAAGGAATCGTCAGCGACGAGACCGACAACATCGAGATTACGCACTCCGCGAACGACAAAACCCTCGTCCGCGTGCCCCTCTCGCCCCTCGTTGCGATGCTCCGCGTCGCAATGCTCCCCCTGCCGCTCCGCGACGCCCTCTGTTCGGCGCGGGTCTCTGACCCCGCCGTCCCCATGACCGAAGGTCTCCTCTTCGCCCCCGCCGTCCTCCTCCTCCGTTCGCTCCGACCCTGGGGCACCAAAAGCGTCGCCCTCCTCCGCCCGCCCCGATCTCCCGTCAGCGCCCACCAAGTTCGGGCTCCCTCGCTCGCCCCGATCGACCATCACGCTCGCCGGGTCAGTTTCGTTTTGTATATTTGCCTTTTCTTCTTTCCCCATAAGCAATAAGGAATCGTCAGCGACGAGACCGACAACATCGAGATTACGCACTCCGCGAACGACAAAACCCTCGTCCGCGTGCCCCTCTCGCCCCTCGTTGCGATGCTCCGCGTCGCAATGCTCCCCCTGCCGCTCCGCGAGCATATGTTCGTACAGTTGCCGTCCATGCTTGGCCTTGTACCGGGCCAGTCCCTCCTCGACGTTGCCGTCGTAGTCCACGGCTTCGCGAACCGTCCCGTGCTCGTCCAAAACGAGCAACGAATACATCGATGCCTTGGTGCGTCGTACTTTGTCTTTCCTCGATTCTCGCTCCTTTCTCGTCGTCCCCCACCCTTCCGCCTCATAGCGGTGTCTTCTGTCGATGGTGTCGAGGTTCCGGAGCATCAGCCGGTTGCAGCTCCCCATATGACGCTGGAGTTGTTCGACCGACTTCATCCCCTGGTCGCTCGGCATATCGGTATCGATCTCATCGACGAAGTCCGCGACTTCCCCGTGCTCGGCTTCCAGCCTCCGCAGCCGCTCGATGGCTTTATCCACGATCGCCAGCAACGCAGCCCGTCCAGTCGCGGCATCGGCGGGCGTGATCGCTTCCAGCTCGGCTCGCGCGAGCTCCGCCATCGTGTTCTCCTCTTGATTTTCGTGAATCTCGCACCGTAGCTCGTGAAAGGCATCACCGTAATTCGGAGAGAGCGCATGGCTCGCGAGGAACACCAGGGCGACCTCCTTATCGTGGATGGCATCAAGAGGCTGTTTGCCGAGCAATCGCACACATCGGAATTTCTGGCACGAAATCCACCCCGATTCAGACTCATTCTCAAGCGGTTCTCGCAGCTCGCCAAAGCGTTTCAAAAGCCAGCGACGTCCGTCGCGCGTTGCCTCAAGCTGGAGCACGATCTTTTCCGGATCATGAGGGTCTTCGGCTTCCTTCGACGACGAGGTCCGCGGCTGCCCGTTCTCATATTCATCTCCCGACGGATAGAGCGCCTCCGGCCCACGGCGGTCAAAGAGCAATCGCTTGCCGAGCCCTACGACGTCCAGCGCCGGCGCAGTGTATCGGCCTGCGGTCGTGTCACAATGTCGCGCGTCACCTTGGTGACTTGGAGCCGGTTGGCCCGCTTCGCCTGCCAGAACGCCATCGCCGCCATCTCGGCCAGATCGTGCTCGACCTCGTCCCGAGTCTCATAACCCGTCTTGTACCGATCGATCTTGGCCTGAAGAGCCTCCGGATCCTCACCCGGCAAAACCGGCGTCTTCGCCGTGAGCCCATGCTTGATAGCATTCAAACGTGAGGCGCTGCCGATTTTTGGTGAACCGCAACCCTCGTCGCCATTAACCAAATTCGCACCGTGCAAGCTCATGGCCATAACCCTGTTCGTGCGCCGCCCATCGTTGGTCGATCAGGAACGCCCCAGCACGAACAACCGTGCAAAGGGACCCAGCATCCCTAATCTTCCATCGGCCATCCATAATATGGGATACATAACCCGAGTTTGCAAATATTTTCCTGTTCTCCGAATAAACCGCCATCCGCAAACCTGGCGGAATCGTTACGACCGCGCCCGTGTCGACGCCGGCTAACACCACCCGATCGTTGGTACCGCGCCGCAGCCGCGTCCCTGCCCGACCAACGTGACCAGTGAAGGTCGTCATCTTGAGTCGTCTTCCAACTCGTACCGGTTTCGTTTTGTCTGAGGGCCGCCGGGCATGGTTCCCCCTGCACGAGCAAGGCGGCAAACGGCACGAAGTGCCCGCCCACCACAACGCAGCGGACTACCTCGACGCATACATCGCGGCAGAGGGTACCGCCGGAGAGAACAAAACGCCCCTTTTCCGCTCCATCGACCGTCACCGTCGCTCAACCGACCGCCCCATGCACCGCATCGACGCTTGGCAGATGATTAAACGCCGGGCGAGGGCCATCGGCCTGCCCGAGGCCATTTGCAACCAGACCTTCCGGGCCACCGGCATCACCGCTTACCTCGAGAACGGCGGCAGAATCGAGCACGCCCAGCAAATTGCCAACCACGAGAGCCCCAAAACAACAAGCTCTATGACCGCACCAGCGATCGGATCACGCTCGATGAAGTCGAGCGGATTGTGATTTGACCAATGCGATCGGGATCTTGCCGACGGTCGATCAAATGATGCAACAAATCCCTGCCTGCGGTATCCTCAAAGAGAGGCCATCGTCCAAGCTGCGAACCTCTGATTACAGTCACAGGGGGGTATCTCACAGATATCCGATGTGTAAAGGGTGAACATTCCCCACGTATCAATGAAATCATCTGCGGAAAGATGAGAGCGCCTCGGTTAAGACTTCGCTCCGCCATGATTCTCGTGGCTGTCGCAGCCGTCCTGTTCGCGGCCTTCATATCGCTGCGGTCACGGGCATTGCTCAGGCAGAGAGCCATCGAGGCCGTCGATCGCCTGCACGGCGGCTACGGCATCTGGATCACCGGGCCGGATTGGTATCGCCACCTATTGGCTCGAGCCGGCGTCGGCGAGAAGGCTTTCTACGACCCAATCCGCATTTCGCTCGGGCCGAATTGCCCGGGTTACGATCCTGGGCATCCTGTTCTAGACTCGGATCTCGAAAAACTGGCGGAGCATCTCGTACTCTTCTCTAATCTGAAGATTCTCGATCTTCGGGATTGCCGGCAGGTCACGGACCGCGGAGTCGTCGCGCTTCCGTATCTCGCGAAACTGAAGGACATTCAACTTGAGGGCACGGCAGTGACAGAGAAAGGGTTACAGGCACTTCGTCGCCGCTATCCTGATGCCAAAGTTAGCCATTAGAGACTTAGGATTGCGACGTGACACACGATCTGTTTCAGCCATCCCGCAAGATTGTTGATCGCCCTGGCCCGCCGCCGCCCTCTTATGTGAAGATGAAGCGAGGACCTCGGGAGGGCATCGATCATGGCGGCGGCTCCGATGGGCAAGGCGTGGCGGCAGGTCCAGGACCTGCTCGTCGAGGGGCGGTTGGCGAGCCTCGCCGACGGCGAGTTGCTCGAACGGTTTCTCGGCCAGCGCGACGAGGCCGCGTTCGCGGCGCTGGTCGAGCGGCACGGCCCGATGGTCCTGGGCACGTGTCGGGCCGTGCTCCGCGACGCCGACGCTGCGGAGGATGCGTTCCAGGCCACGTTCCTGGTGCTGGTCTGCAAGGCGCGGTCGATCCGCGGCCATGGCACGCTGGCCAGTTGGCTCTACCAGGTCGGCCATCGCATCGCCCTTCAGTCCGGCACCGAGATCGGTCGCCGGCGAAGGCGCAAGCGCGCCGCTGCCGAGCTGAGAGTAACGGCCCGCGATCGCGTCGCGCCGGACGACGAGTGGCAAGAGATCCTGCACGACGAGATCGCCCGGCTCTCGGACAAGCATCGGCTGCCGCTCTTGCTCTGCGACCTGGAAGGCATGACCCACGCCCAGGCCGCCGCCGAGCTAACTTGCGGCGAGGCGACCGTCCGGCGTCGACTGGCCGGCGCCCGCGACCTCCTGCGATCCCGGCTGACCCGTCGCGGCGTGGCCCTCACCGCCGGAGCGCTCGCAACGACTCTCGGCCGCTCGGCCCTGGCGAGCGTCCCCCCGGGGTGGGTCGCGGCGACCGCCCAGGCCGCCGTCGGGATGAGCTCGACGGCCGCGCGGATCGCCGTCGGCGATGTCGTCTCGACGACCGCCGCGAGCCTCGCGCGCCGCTTGTTGCACGTGATGCTCTGGGGCCGGTTGCGGGCCGCGGCGGCTTCGATCGTCTTCCTCGTCGGGCTGGTCGGGATCGCCTGGGCGGTCGGGACGTATCGGCAGGGCCAGACAGCGGCTCCCGAGACGAAGATGAAGCGCATGCAACGCCCCCCATCCGCACCGGCCGCCCAGGTGCCACCGACGAAAGGCGAAAAGCCGGCGGAGAACATCACCTCCCGGGGCCGAGTCGTCGACACAGAAGGGCATCCCGTCTCGGGCGCCACGTTGTACATGAACCCGCGCGAGTTCAACCACCCGTATCGCTCGCCCGTCCGTGCCACCAGCGGGCCGGACGGCGGCTTCCGGTTCGCCGTGGCGAAATCCGATTTCGATCCGTTGCTCTGGGATGATCCGGGGAGAGAGAAGCGCGCACCCGTCCTGGCTCTGGCCGCCGGATTTGCCTTCGGGCTCGCGAAGTATCCGGGCGATGATGGCGAGTTGACCTTGCGGCTCGTTCGCGATGACGTCCCGATCTCGGGCCGCATCATCGACCTGCAAGGACGGCCGGTCATCGGGGCGAAGGTGGCGGTCCTGAAAGTCGCGTGCCCGGCCGGGGAATCGCTGGACGGCTGGCTCAAGTCCATCGAACACCCGGACGATCCTCATCCTCCCCCGCACGTGCTCCTCCCGATCTCGCTATGGTGCCAGACGGATCCGCCGTTCATCCCGCCCGTGACGACCGGCGCGGACGGACGCTTCATCATCGCCGGAATCGGCCGCGAGCGGGTCGCGACCCTGGAAATCCAGGGGCCAACAATCGAGACCGTCCACGTGGAGGTCCGGACCCGCCCCGGCGCGACGATCGGCGGCCCAGGGAACCCGGGTCTTCCCGACGCCGTTTATGGCGCCACGTTCGAGCATCTCGCCGGCCCGACTCGTCCGATCGAAGGCGTCGTGCGCGACATCGACACCAAGGAACCGCTGGCCGGCATCATGGTTCATGGCGAGCGAGAATCGGGGTACTCGGGAGGAGCCGCGCGGTACCATGCCATCACTGACGCCCGGGGCCATTACCGTCTCGTGGGGTTGCCTCGCGGCCGCGGGGAGATCGTGCAGGCGGTGGCTCCGGTCGACTTCCCTGACGTCGACACGTTCGAGCGCGACGACTCGCGCCGGGGTCCGCGCGACGAGCACCTGCCTTACCTCTCGGTCAGCATCAAGGTCCCAGACCCGGTCGGGACGGGGCCGATCAAGCTGGACATCGACCTCAAGCGCGGCGTCTGGGTGACCGGACGGGTCATCGAGGCGGCCACCGGCAAGCCGGTCCGTGGCGAGGTTGCATACTACGTCTTCAAGGACAACCCCCACCAGGAAGCCTACCCCGCCTTCCGAGGGTCAGCCCGATTGAACTTCCATGCCGTGGGCCGGGATGGCGCATTCCGGTTCGTCGCCTTCCCAGGCCCGGGCGTGCTCGTCGCCAATGTGTTGGCCGACAGGTATATCAAGGGCGCCGGAATCGATGCGCTCAAACACCGGCTCCAGACAGACTATCTTCCGACGTATCCCATCGACGTCTTCCCCCGGGAGTACGATGTCGTGGCCGAGATCGACCCGGCGCCCGGCACCGTGTCGATGAGCTGCGACCTCGCGGTCGTTCGTGGCCAGTCGTTGACCATCGCTGTGCTCGACCCCGACGGCAAACCCCTCTCCGGCAATCGGGTGGAGGTGCTGAGGTTCGACACGAGTTTCGATGAATCTCCCGCGCCCGAGGAGACGACCTTCACGATCCACAACTGGGAGCTCGGGAACAAGCGAACGCTGAGGTTCCTCAACCTGGGGCGGCGCCTGACGGGCGAGATCGTCCTCCAGAGAGATGGGCCTCAGCCTCGATCGATCACCCTCCAGCCCTGGGGCGTGTTGACCGGCCGGCTCGTGGACGCCGGCGGCCAGCCCTGGGGCCTCGAGGGCGACCTCTACCTCCAGCCCCTCGGGCAATACATCAAGGTCGGCAAGGACGGCCGCTTCCGGGCCGAGGGCCTCATGCCGGGGAAGACCTACAACATCAAGATCCGCGGGAAGGGCTCGACCTTCGGCGATTTCGTCCTTGAGGCTGTGACGGGCGGTCCGGGCGAGACCAAGGACCTCGGCGACATCGTGCCGCAATCGCCGAGGTGATCGTCAAATTTCCCACCTTCCGGGGCCGTTCCGCCGGACGGTAAGCCGGCTCCAGCCCAAGCCGCGCTTCCCGTCCGCCTTTTCGGCCAGCAGACCGGCGAAATCAGAGGCGCCGCCCCGGGAAGGAGGTCTTCGGCGCGAGAAGAGGGAATCGCCTGGTGGACCGGCACGGGCATGTAAGGAACTCTCAACCAACCAGTCCTCCCCCGAGAATCAAGTCCTCTTCTGGAACCATGGAAATCAGGATCTCGGATAGCTCATAGCCGGCGACCTCGAGGTGTTCATCAAGCCGGCTCATCTCTTCGTCGCTGTCGATAATCGACGCGCCATCCGGACTCCATGCGACGTATTTGCCGGCGTACTTTTGCAACTTTTCTGGTGGGAACCGCCGCCGGTTTTCGTTGAAGACGCGCATGTCCATGATTCGCCCTCGTGCCGATCGATCAGATGAGGGGTCGGGCCTCTTTCACCCTATGGCCCAGCCCGCAAGCCTCACCCCTTCGCGCTCGCACCACCACTTTCATCCTTTGCTTCCAGCGGAATCTTGGGCTCATCGTAAAGCCGCAGATAGCGATAGTACACCTCGAGTGTGAGTGCAGCGAGCGCCGTGCAGTAAATCCGCCCGCCCTTCGATCCGTACAAGCTCGAGTCAGGCTCCCAGCTTCCGGTCTGGTGGCCCCGGCCGATTTGCAGCCCCACGATCTTGTCGCGCAGCCGGCTGTTCCACCGCGACCAGGGCTCGCCACCGTGCTGGTAGAGAGCGAGCGTGGCGTAATACCAGTAGTAGATGTTTGTCGCACCACGATCCGACTCGTGCTCCAGCAGGAACGCGGCTGCTTCGCTACTGGCTTTACCCGGTCCGCCGATTCCCAGGAACTGGCGGCAAACCCAGGCTTCGGCCGTCATCGTGGGCGTGACCGGCTCGGCAGGCTGATACCGCGCCAGGCCTTTGGATTCCCCGGTCGCGACCTTGTCGAGCCAATCCAGCGTGCCCCGATTGACCGAAGTCTCCTCGGGAATCGGAATACCAATTTCTCTGGCCGATTTGAGCCCCATCACCACCCACCCCAGAATGCTCGTATCGCCAACCGGTGCCCCGGGAGCATAGCGCCACGCCATCCCGTCAGCGGCCCGCGCCTTGACCATGAACGCAATCGCACGCGTCGCCGGATCACGCAGCCGGGCATCCCCGGAAAGCGCGTAGGCTTCACACAGCGCCAGCGTCGCCATCGCGTGGCAATACATCCCCACAACCTTGCTCCGGCCCCGCAGGTCGCCGTCGCGCTTTTGCTCGCTCAGCAGGAAGTCGAGCCCTCTCGATACGTTGTCCGCATATCGCCCCTGCACGTGCGTGTAGCCAGCCCCAAGGTACGTGAGCAGCGCCAATCCCGTGAGTGCCGTATCGGCCTCCCAGTAGGCGCATTCTCCAAAGCAGGTTTCTCCAGGCGGACAGTGCACGGTGAAGTCGTCATCGCCCTTGACCGCTGTACCATCCCCATACCGGGCCGTCCCCGCATCCCACCGCCCGTCCTTGTCCTGGTGCCGCGTAAGCCAATCAATGGCCCGCTCGACGGCCAGCTCGCTCGCGGCATTTGCCCCGGTCCGCTGCGCCTGCACAAAACGGTCGGGCTCGAGCCTCGGCTGATAGATCTTGGGGATCTCGATTGAGGACGGGCGCGCTCGCGCGCCGAGATCCGCAAGCGCGCCAGCCGCGCTTGCCGCGCTACGGGGCTTCGGCGTGGCGCGAACGCTCGGAATCGAATCGGCTCTCCCCAAGTCAGGGTTGAGCGGACCAGGCAAAGGAGCGCCGTCTCCGATCCCGGCCGAGCCCGCCGCGACCGGCTGACCGCCGCCGCTCGTCCGCGGCTCTCTGGCCCGGCCAGCTCCGCCCGGCGTAGTCTCAGGTGGACCGCCCGTTTTCGCGCTGACCACCGCAGGCCGATCCGGCCGCAACCGACGATCAAGTCGCAGCGCCACGATCGGTCGGCGCGAAGACGGCGAGGATCCTTCGTCGGGAGCCCGGCCCCCGTCGCCTGCCGCGGCCGTTTTCGTCTCGTCCGGCGCATCTCGCAGCTCAAATGCGTCCGGAGGCAGCGGATCCGCGGCCGCGGGGGGGTCTGCGCTCGATTTCGTCGTTTGAGCTAAAGCGCGAGTCTCCGCGCGCGAACCGCGGGTGTCAGGGGCGCCGGCTTTGGTACCGCCGTCGCCGCGGCCGCCGGGGAGTGCTCAACCAGATTCGGTTTGAGCAAGCTCGCGATCGGCTCGGCGGCCGGCGGACGCCTGACTTCAAGATGCGCGTCCGCAAGCGGCAGAGGTACATCAACCAGGTCCAGACGCGGTCCCTGAGCGCGCGCCGCCGGGGCGTCGCCCTTTGCCATTGTCGTCCGATTGGATACCAGCGATTGCCCAACGCCGCGCGTCGCCGGGTCCACCAGCGTCGCCACTCGAATCTCACGTATATGTGGCCGCTCGTTCCGATCACGATGGCTGGGACTGAGGGACCAGAGCATTCCCGGAAAAGTGCTTCCAAACACCAGAAGCGCCAGGTGTGCTGCGAGCGAGACAACCAGACAATTCCGCAGCGCACGCCGCGAGCGCCAGCTCGACCAGACAAGGAACGCCAGGCCGACGACCGCAAGCGCCAGCATCAACCAGACGCCCAGATCGGCACGCAGGAGCAACAAGAACGACTCTAGATCCAGTCCGGTCATCGGGATTTGTCTCGGATTGACGGACGGGTGCTTCCTTCGATCCGGCCATGTGGCCGGCTCGCCCGCGCTGATCCTGGTCGACCACGCGAGAATGCCCCACCATGATAGCCAAGAGTCGAATCCAGTGCAGTGCCCCTGAGCCCCGCGTGTGAGCGCGAGGTCATCGTGTCCTTTCACTCCGCGAAAGCCGCATTTGGTTTTTGCCCTGAAAGGGCCCAACAAACCAGCCCAGGGCATCGCCCTCGTCCTTACCCACAAGTCATAACACGATATTTAACAAGAGTTTACGATAAGATACGGAAGCATTATCGATCGACATACACAATTGTGATGTTATGCGCACTATTCACTTTCTCGGTTTTTCCGGGGAACTCTCAATATTGGCCGGCTCGTCATGTGAGTGCCTTTTGAATGCACCTGGTGTACATGTAGTACACATTTTCCAATCAAAGCTCCGTTCTGTCGCCGTAACTTAATGAGCCATAACTGGTTCAGACTTGTGGGTAAGGACGAGGGCATCGCCCTGGGTTCCCAGGGCATCGCCCTGGGTTTCTCCAAGCCCCGCCGCGCACGAGCGCGAGCTCCCTGTGCACGATCGTGAAAACCCGTCACGGTTCATTCGAGTTTTCGCCGCCATGCCGAATCAATCCCGTTCCATCGTCCACGCGAAAATACGATTGATGATGCGGAGACCGTGCCGCCGGCCCCGGTCCGGTTCTTCCCCCATCCGGCCGCAAGTGACTCGGTCGCGGCTCGCCGTGCGCCAGAACCATCGTCGGTGCCGAGTAGGGCACCGTCACGGCGATCGCGTCGATCGTTTCGGCACCCAGCCGGTCCAGGCCGCTGGCCAGTTTCTCGATCCGTATCAACAAGACGTCGTAAGCGATCAGTGCCAAGGTGGCGAGTACCACGCCAGCCGAAAGTGGCGCCAGAGCTGGCGCAAGCGCCGGCCCCCACCCGACGGGGTGTGCGGGCATCGACCCCAGTACGCGCTCGACCGCAAACAGCGTGCCCAGAAGGCCCAGCAGCGGAGCCAGCACTGCTATCCGGCGCAAGGTTCCCACGTTCCGCCGCAGTCGATCGGTCTCGACCCGATGCGCCAGCGCAACCGCGCGCTCCAGGTCGCCGGCAGGCCGGCCCCAGCGCCGCACCGCCGCCAGCGCCACATTCGCCGCCGGGCTCGGGTTCAGCTCGCACAGGTCGAGGGCCTGACCGCAGTCGAGCTTGCCGCCATGAAGGCGGTCCAGGAATCTCGCCGTGAACGCCCGAGGCATGATCGCGCGCCGGCGAAGAATAGCCAGTCGCTCGAGAATGACAAGCACACCCAGCGCGCCACAGGCGATCATGCCACCCCACGTCACGCGCTCTGCCGGCGGCGTCCGCCCGTACCAGACCTGGAACCGCCGGGCGATACTCTCCAATCGAGCGCTGAATACGCGCGGCTCAAAATCGCTGCCCGTTTCCGGCGAGCCCACGAGATGGCCGGCGTGACCGCTGTCCCGGCTTGCGCCTGTCGGCATCGGGTTTTCGTTTTCCGGTCCCTGCGCGTTTGCCGGAGAGCGCACCACGACGACGACCAGAAGAGTGCTCGCAATGGCGCAACTCACCGCGATGCGAGCCGTTTTACCGCAGCGCATGGCTTCCTTCCCGCAGAAACCGGATTCTCGACCAGATCCGCCGAGATTTCCGGATTGATTCTGTTGACTCGATCGGACTTGCTCGAGGATGCCTCCGCGTGCACCATCCGGCCACCGATCAAGCGTCTATTTCTTTGTCGCCGAACGATTTAAGGACGCGCGACGGCCCGCGGCCGCCTGCCGCTGGCCCGCTTCGGAAGCAGGCGCCTCCTTGGGAAACCGCGCCAGCAGCCTTCCATAGGTTTCGGCGGCATCGGCCCATTGATCGAGTCGCTCATAAACTTTTCCCGCTTCCAGCAGCGCGGCCGCCTGCCAGCGGGGGGCTTTGAAAAGGATGTCGACCTTGAGAAAGTCGCGCAGCGCCTCGTGCAGCTTCTCCTGATGGAAATAAGCCTCGCCATGCATCAAAAGCGCGTGGGCGCCCAGGTCTCCTTTATCGCTGGAATCGATCACTCGATCAAACGCGGCCCTGGCTTCATCGAGTCGGGCCAGCCCCATGAGCGCCTGCCCGATCGCGAAATCGAGCTCGACGGCCACCGCATCCTTTGCACCCAGGGTTTTCTTCATCGCCTGTGCCCCTTCCAGTGCGTCGTTCCATCGTCGCAGGGCGTTCCATGACTCGATCTGCTTGAGCCCGACCGTCGAGATCCAGCCCTCCTGGTCCGTCGCCGCCGGTTTTTCGCCCAGGAGCGCCGAAAAGCCAGCCAGCGCCGCCGCCGCATCGCCGCGCTGTAGCGCGCCACTCGGCGCGCAGATAGCGAGCTTCGCGGCGGTATGAGTTCTCCGGAAATTCGGTCAGCAGGCGGTCGAGCGTTACGGCCGCGGGCTCCCAATCCTTCAGCTCGACCTGCGTTCGCCCCAGGCGATAGAGCACGGCGGGCAGCAAACGTCGCAGTGAATCCGGCGAGTCAGGCGGGTTTGCCTTGGCTTCGCTCGGTTTCGCTTCCGCTTTGAGTGTGCTCTTGCCGTCTCCTACCTTCTGCGCGGCAAGCGGAGCCAGCAGCCGGACCACCTCGGCATAGTTGTGTTCGAGGTTGGCCGATTCAGCCAGGTTGAAGCGTGCATCCACGGCATACGGGCTATCTGCGTGCTCCTTGAGCAAACGCGCGAAGACGCGATCGGCTTCGGCCGGCTTTTCCGCGTCAATCAAGCTCCATCCCCACTCGGCGAGCAAGCCGTCGGGACTGGCCCCGGCCTTTGCCAGATTGTCTCGACCGAGCGCGTCTCCGATCAATCGCTCGTAACCGCCGGCTGCCTCGCCGTGCCGTCCCGCTTTGCTCAGGAGCCGCGCCCGCGCGAGACCGGCCAGCGCGGCCGAGCTCGAGCTCGCGTAACGCTCCTGAACCCGAGCGTAAGCCGCCAGCGCAGCCTCCGTCTGGCGACCCTCCTCGAGCACTTGGCCCTGGGCAAGCGCCACCTCCGCCGCCGTCGGGTCGTCGGGCGCCAGGGCGACCGCTTCGCCGAAGGCCGACGCCGCTTCAGCCGTTTTGCCAAGCTCGGCCAGCGCTTTCCCAAGTCCCCGGTAGGCTCGCACCTGGAGCGCCCGGCCCGTCGCGTCGCCGGATTTGAGCGCGGGCGACGAAGCACCGCCAGAACCTGGTTTCGGATTGCCGGCGGCCAGCTTGAACTGCTCCGCGGCGAGCGCGGCCTGATGAGCGTTGAGAGCAGCCTCGGCGGCTCGCAGCCGTGCCGGCGGCAAACTCTTACTTTCGGGAAACTCCTTCGCCAGCCTGGCCAGCATCTTCCAGGCCGCATCGGTCTGGCCCAGCGCCAGACGGGCCATCACCAGGTGTGCCATCGCAAATTCGGCCACATCGCCGCGCGGATTGGCCGCCAGATATCCTTCTAGTGGTGCAACGGCTTCCGCGTACTTTCCCGCGTCAAGCAGCGACTGGCCGACCAGGAACTGGGCATCCGCCGTGATCGGCCCGGCCTGCGCTTTCGCGAGCTTGGCAAGAATCGCATCGGCTTGCCCCCCTCGACCAAGGGCCCGGTAGGCGAGCGCGAGATCATACTGGGCTGCCGCGGCCAGGGCTGGCGGTAAGGCCGGGGCGGGGGCTGCTGCCCCCTTCTTTCCAACATCATCGGGCTTACCCACCCCGGGCAGCCCGCCCGCTTCCAGGCTTCCCGCATTCGAGCCGACAAGCGATTCCAGAATTGCGACGGCGTCCTTCGGTTGGCCCGATTGTAACGCGGCGCGCGTTCGACCAATCTCATATCGGTTCGACGCGAGCTCTGAGGGAACCGCGCCGCAAACGTTCCGGCCAGCCGCCGCGCTGTCGCCCAGTCACCTCGCTCGAGCGCCGACTGCGCCGCCCCAAGCATGGCGTCATCGGCCCAGGCATCGTCTGGAAAGCCCTCCGCTACTTTGAGGAACCGCGCTTCGGCTTCCTTGAGACGATTCAGCTTCCGCAGCGCCTCGGCCAGGCGAAACTCGAGCGCGACGGCATCCGGACTCTTCGCGTAGCGCTTGAGTGCACTCTCCAGAGTAACTGCGGCTTCCTGAAATTGCCCGCCCGCGAGCTGGATTGTCGCGAGCTCAAGCGCCGCGCGCGGGCCAAACGATTCCGGCCCGTTCGCCGCCAGCGGCCCCAGCAGCTCGCGGGCTTCCCCTGCGCGGCCCAGCCGCGCCAGGGCCACCGCGCGGTGAAGCCGGGCCTCCGAAATGAGCGGGCTCTTGGGCGCCGCCCGCTCGAGCGCGCCCAGCGCCTCGACCGCTTCGGCCCAACGCCCCGCTGATTCCCGGATCAAGCCGATCTGAAGCCAGCAGCGGTCGAGCCATTCCGGCGACCCGCGCTTGATCAGCTCATCCAGCATGCCCAGCGCCCTGTCCCGATCACCCAAGGCGGCCAGCGTCCGGGCCAGGCCGTAGCGGGCACGATCGGACGTTCGACCCTGGGGATACGCCGCCAGCGACCGCTCGTAGGCAACTTTCGCTCGCGGTAGATCTTCCAGCGCGAACGACGTGTCGCCCAGATAAGTCCAAGCCAGCTCAAGCGACGGGTGGCTCGTCTTCGTACTGGTGAAGTTCTCGACGCGCGTTTCGAGCCGCCGGCAGATCGCCCAGCAGATACGACAGCTCGCCCTGACGAAATCGGGCTGACCGCGCCCGCGGATCATCGGGCGCTCCCTTCAAGAAATCGTCGAACGCCCCTCGGGCCTCGCGATACCGCCCCAGCGACAGCCAGGCGTTTCCCAGCCCGAACCGGGCGTCATCGCGCTCCGGCCCGGCCGCGCCGGCCTTCAAGATACGCTCGTACTCCTGGGCGGCTAGCTCAAACTTCTTTTGTCGCAGCAGCCCGTTCGCAAACCGCAAGCTGTCGGAAGCCGCCTGCCTGGAGGTGGATTCAACCGCGGGTCGTTTCGCTGCCGGCTCCTGGCCCAGCGACGCGGAACCACTCGCAAGAGCGGCGGCAAATCCAAGCAATCCTGCGCAGACTGCGGTCCGGTGAATCGTCAGGCGAAAGCCTGACGTCCGAGCAATTCTCTGGTAGCCCGTCAAAATCCTCACGACTCCCACAACACCTCCTGCCGGAATATCGATCATAATGGCAACATATTTCGACCCCGGGCGGAACGCCACCCCGACTCAAATTCTTTTTCAAAAAATGGGTAAGAGGGGCTGGATTTTATAATTTGGGGGGTTTATCCTACTAAGAATTCGCAGAATTCCCCAATTTCGCAGTCTGCGTCTTGTATATTAGCAGGGGATAGGTCCGAGTTGGCGAATATTGGCGCGAACTTGGATTAACGGTCGAGTCGTTCGGTTCACGGTCTCCAGTGGAGAAAGCATCGATGATGTTCAACCGGTTTATTGGTACTTCCACAGCGACGTTGCTGAGCCTTGGCATCGTCGTGCCGGCGTTTGCACAATCGCCGCAAAAGACATTGCCCGCCGCCCAGGGTCCGGTGACTTCGAGTCAAGCCCCCGCGGCGCCTGGGAAGGTCGTTCCCGCTGGTCAGGCACCATATGCCCCCGGCAAGGCGATGCCTGCTGGTCAGGCACCTGCCGCTCCTGGCAAGGCGATGCCTGCTGGTCAGGCACCTGCCGCTCCTTCAAAGACGTGGCCAGCCAGCCAGGCTCCAGCAGCTCCTGGCAAGGCGATGCCCGCTGGTCAGGCACCTGCCGCTCCTGGTAAGGCGATGCCTGCTGGTCAGGCACCATACGCTCCTGGTAAGGCGATGCCTGCTGGTCAGGCACCATACGCTCCTGGTAAGGCGATGCCTGCTGGTCAGGCACCTGCCGCTCCTGGTAAGGCGATGCCCGCTGGTCAGGCTCCGAGTGCTCCTGGCAAGGCGATGCCCGCTGGTCAGGCGCCATACGCTCCCGGCAAGGCGATGCCCGCTGGTCAGGCGCCATACGCTCCCGGCAAGGCGATGCCTGCTGGTCAGGCACCTGCCGCTCCTGGCAAGGCGATGCCTGCTGGTCAGGCGCCATACGCTCCCGGCAAGGCGATGCCCGCTGGTCAGGCACCTGCCGCTCCCGGAAAGGGTACGCCTGTCGTCTCGGGGCAGGCCCCGATGACTCCGTCCAAGACGATCCCGACCGCGGCACCTCAAGCTCCGGCGAAGTCGGTTGCACCGGCCTCGCAGGCAGCCCCGTTGGCTCCGCCAGCGCCGATTGGCGAAGCGCCTCCCGCGCCTCCGATTCCGAGCATCAAGAAGGGTTGATTCGGCTCCGATCTGGATCGATTTTTAAGACCAGCTACACCCCGGTCCGCCCCGACCGGGGTTTGTTTTTGCGCTGCGCTGCCAGCAACTCGCTTTCGCTGTGCGGGCAGACACCGCCGCAACCGGGCAAACAGCGACAACTCTTCGCGGAGAGGCGGTAGCAACACGTTTGCTTGCTAATCTCTGTTGATCTCGATGCTCTTCGAACTGTTTCAATCCTCCGCGATGCGGGTCCGAGGACTCGCCGTTTTCATCATGCCGACCGCGGGCGATGGCACGCGGGGCTCTTGAGTTTAAGGGGCGGCGCGTCGAGCCCGTGCGCGAATCAATCCGACCTCAACCTGAAAAAAAGCGACCGATCAGTCTGACCGGCTCGGGTGTGAGCCGGATCAAGACGATCGGTCGCGAGTACTCCCGCGGTGCTGGCAACCATTCAGGTCACAACCACCGCGATCTGTGTTGGATAGACCTCAGTTCTTGGCCGGAGCCTGCGGCGACGCTGCGGGAGCAGCCGCCGGCGCCGGCACCAGCACCCGCCGGCACACTGCGATCTGTCGCGGCACCTGCCGCGTCTGGGTCGTCATTACCGTGACAGGAACCTGAACGGGCACGCACACCGGCACCTGGCGGGTCACCGTTTCCGTGACCTGGCGCGGCTGTGTGGTGCACACGGTGACCGGCACTTGAGTCGTTACTGTATACGGCACCTGCTGGGTGACAGTGTCGGTCACTTGCCGAGGCTGGTACTTGATCACAGTGACAGGCACCTGGACGGGCACGCTCACAGGATACTGCCGCGTGACGGTTTCGGTGATCTGGCGCTGCCGAGACGTCATCACGGTGATCGGCACCTGGAACGGCACGCTGACCGGGTATTGTTCGGTGACATTCTCGGTCACCTGGCGATATCGCGTCGTGGCGACGGTCTCGGTTCTCTGCTCGGGAACACTGATCGTGGTGATGACCGGCACGGTTTCAGAAACCTGCTTCGCCACCATCACCGTCACGGGCACGGAATACTCTTCGACCTTCTGCTCCGGAACCGACACATTCACCGTCACGGGTACGTATTCGGTGCGGGTTTCGGGCACCTCGACGACTTTTTGCACCGGCACGACCCGCGTTCGCGTTTGCTGCACATAGCACGTCTGCGGCACCTGCCGAACCACCGGCTTCGAGACGAAGACTTGTTTGGTCGAATAGGTCGTCACCGTGGTCGTGCATCGCCCGCAAGAGGAATGCCCACCCCGGCACGACCGTGCGCTGCACCCGCCGCCGCAATTCGTCCCATGGCCGCAAGCGGCGGGAACTAGGCAGACAGAAGGCACGCAGACCGTCTGGTAGCACCCCTGCTCTTCGACGACCTGGCTGTACGTGGTCACCGGCACCGACTCGGTGTACGACTCGGGAACGAGCGCTGTCTCGACCCTGGAAGTCGTGAACGACACGGTCTTGGGCTGATAGTCAGTTCGGGGCACCGTCTTCATCACCGTCGTGTACCGATACTGCTTTTCCGTTCTCGTCACCGGTTCGAGCACGGTTTTCCAGGTTTGCTGATTGACCGTTTGCTGCCGCGGCACGTACACCGTGTACGTGCGCGGCACGTTCACGATCTCGGGGACCGAACGACTGACGGGCACCGTCCGGCTCTTGTACTCCGTGCGGTACTGCGTTTGCATCTGCGTCGTCGGCACCTGATCAACGACCGTGCGAGTGACGGGCACGGTCTGGCTCTTGTATTCCGTTCTGAACTGGTACTTCATCTCGGTCGATGGGACCTGATCAACAACGGTGCGGGTCACGGGCACGGTCTGGGTCTTGTACTCCGTACGATACTGGGTTTCCATGCGCGTAGAGGAAACCTGGTCGAACACAGTGCGTGTCACCGGTACCGATTCGGTCTTGTACTCGGTCCTGTATTCAGTTTGCATCTTGGTCTCCGGTACCAGAGTGCATTCCGTGTCGTAGACCGTCTCGTAGGAGATCTGGTCCTGCCAAACCATCGGTGTGGTCGCGGTTGATTGCCCCGATGGCAACGCCGCTCCCGATTGGCCGGAAGCCGTCGCAGGTGTCGGCGACTGTGCCTTCACGCTGGCAGTCTGACCAAGACAGACTGCCGCTGCGATGACCGCACCGGCTCTGAAACGCATCTTCGAATTCATGTCGCTACTCTCCACGCTGCTCGATTGCTTGAACACCGCTCCTTCGCCGACGACTCGCATCCCTGATCAAAGACCGCCTTGCGGGCTGGAGCCCGTCTGGGAAGAAGCGGGAACGCTCTGAACAGCAGGCCCAGCGACGGGCCGCATCTGAGTGGTCATGACCGTCACGGGCACCTGGTAAGGCACGCAGACCGACGTCTGCCGCGTGACCGTCTCCGTGACCGGACGGCATTTCACGACGGGAACGGTCACTGTCGACGAATTCGGAATCATCTTCGTCTCGCAGACCGTGACCGTCTCTGTGATCGGTCTCGGGACCATCTTCGTGACCGTCACATCATAAGACTGCATTTGATAATCGGTGACGCACTGATTCACCGTCCCGCACGCCACGCGATTGACTTTTCTCACCGGCACCGTGACCGTTTCCTGCACGGGATTGAACTTCGTTCGCGTTCTCTGCACGTAGCACGTTTCCGGCACGAATCTCACCGCGGGACGCGTCACGGGCACTTGCTGGTAGGTGCAAGTAGTCACCGGACGGTAGCCCACGCAGGCCGTGGCGCCGCCACACTGGCCGCAGCCGCCGCCACCGCAGCGGTGCCCGCACGTGTGAGCGCAGGTGACGACCGGAACGTAGGAAGTCGAGGGAATTCGCTGCGTGACATAGCACACCTGCGGCTCGACGACCTTGCGCATTTTCGTGATCGGCACGGTCTCGGTCACGCACTCGGGAATCATGCGAGTGATGACCTTGTTGACCATCTCGGTCGTGCAATACGTCTGATAAATCGTGCGCTGGATCGTCCTGGTCACCGGGACCGGGCGCCAGCACTTCTGCACCACCGTCGTCGGCTCGCACACAACTCGCGTCACCGGCTTGGTGACCATCTGCTGCTGCGGAGTGTAGCATGTGACAGTACGGGTTTCGTTAACCACCTCGCGCACCATGCGGGTCACGGGAACCGTCTCGGTGCGGCATTCATTTCGATAAAGCGTCTGGGTATATGTCACGGGCACTTGCACATACTCATACGCCTGCGCGGAAGCCGTTTGAGCGGTGGGAACCGCCGGTGTTCCCGCCTGCGCCGAGCCGGCCGCTGGCTCCTGCTTCGATGCCGTTTGCCCCGCTGCCCAGCCGGCCGACATCACCAGACCGACCGCCACCAAACCTGAACGCACGAACACACGCTGCCGCATCAGTCGTTGCATTTCCTGTGGCCTCCACCTTCCAAAACACGAATGACCTCAACTCGGTGAGCTCGAATCACGCAAAGCTAGAACATGCGATCTAGCCCGCAAAATTGCTGTAAAGACCCAATACTACCTAGAATGCACACTCTATGCAAGCTTCTCAGTTCTGCATAAATGCTTTGCTGCTGCGGTGACCTTGGTTGTCCAGCACGGTGCGGATGTGGACAAATGTCTGGTATCTTTTGGAAAATTACGTCAATTGCCGGATAACGCTATGAGCTCGATGTCCAATGGTCGCTACGACGCGCTTTTGTCCTGCAACTCCTTGGACCGAGATGCAGTCGAGGCACTCGCCAGCCGGCGGAGGGCTCTCCCCGCGCTTCCATTTGAGCGGAGGGGTTCCGGTCGCAGGACGCACGGAATTTGCGTATGCTATTAAGGAGGCGGGTTGCGCGCCCGGGTACTCCGGGATCGCCAAGTGGCTGGGGATCCGTCTGGCCCCAGCGCCCTCGACACCAGAAAAATAACCCTTCCGGCTGTCCGGATCGAATACCTTGCACGTTACCTCCATGACGAAGATCGAGCGCGAGCGCAATCTGGCCGTATTCATTGACCTGGAAAACCTGGCGATGGGGTTCCAGAACCAGCGAAAGATCCGCTTCGAGGTGCAAAAGGTGCTCGAACGTCTGGTCGAGAAGGGAAAGCTGGTCGTCAAGAAGGCGTATGCCGACTGGAGCCGGTTCCCCAGCTACACCGCTCCGTTCCACGAGGCCGCCATCGAATTGATCGAGATTCCCAAACGCTCGCAGACGGGCAAGAATTCGGCCGATATCCGGCTGGTCGTCGACGCGATGGACCTGGCCTGGAGCAAGACCCATCTCGACACGTTCGTGATCGTCTCGGGCGACTCTGACTTCTCGCCGCTGGTCTCCAAGCTCAAGGAAAACGGCAAGCACGTCATCGGTCTGGGGATGAAAGGCTCGACGTCGGACCTGCTGCGAGATAACTGCGACGAATTCATCTACTATGAAGACCTGGAACGCCAGGAACAGAACGAGCAGCAGCTCGTCACCGATCTGAACACGTACTTGCCCCCGAACTTGCCCGAGAAGCAGCGCGAGCTCTACAGCCTCTTGATCGAGGCTTGTCACGCGCTGCGGCGAGAAAACCATGAGGTGATCTACGCCTCGATGATCAAGGACACGATGAAGCGCAAGAAGCCGTCATTCGACGAGAGCTACTATGGATATCGCAGCTTCACTCACTTGCTCGAGGATGCCGATAACCTGGCGCTGGTGGATATCGAGCGCAACCCCAAAAGCGGCACCTATGTCGTGACCGGTTTCAGCGGCGAGCGCGACCGAAAAGCTCATCGCAACCAGCCCCAGCCCGGCTCGAACAACACTCCGGCGGTGCCGGCTGTCGATCCCGCCGCGAGACCCGGCGCTCGGCCGGGCCGCGGGCTGCCTCGCCGCCGGCGCGCGAGAACGTGCTTCCTCTTGGCGAAAAGTCGAACCATTTTCGCTCGAGTTTCACAGAGCTTGATCCGGCAGGAGACACAGCCATGTTCCTTGATCCAAATCTCCATCGAACCGGCTCGCAGTTCCACCGCGCGAGAAACGAGCGTGACTGCCTTCTCCTCCGCTCTCCCGCGACGGCTCTGGCCCTGCTCGCGGTCTGCTTGATCAGCTCAAGCGCCAGAGCCTCCGATAACGGGCAGAATGAAACGCTCGCGAAACACAAGCTGAAGGCTCTGGGTTCCCTCCAGGTCCTCGAGGACGAATCGGAATTCAAGACCAAGCTCACCGAAGCACGGCGCCTCCTCAGACAGTTGAGCTACTCGAAATTGCAGCAGCAGCAAACCATGAGCCCCGAGCAATATCAAAAGGCGCTCCAGGGCATGAGAGACGAATTGAACCAGATGAGATCGCAGATCAACATGGCCAACCAGCAGATGAATTCGCTTCCACGTTTCCGCGGCCGGCTCGCGAGCAGCCCCGCACAAGAGATGTACAACGAGCTCATGGTTTATCGCAGTTCGCTCCAGATGCAGGTCAACCAGGAATCGGCCTGGCTCAATCAGCTTCAGAGCCAGAAAGCCGACCCCAAAGCCAAGGAGAAGATCGACGCAGAAGTGAACGATCGGCGCGATAGCTATCACCAGACGCTTCAAGACCTGCGCACTCTGGCCGACTCGATCACCCAGAAATACGCCGAACTTGAAAAAGATACCGAGGTCAAGGATGCCATCCGCGCGCTGGGCAAGGGCAAGCGAGACAAGCCGAAGCTCGGTCCCTCGCATGACTTCCTGAGCAACGTCAAGATCTTCGAAAAGCTCGAGAAGGCCGATTCGGCCGGCGACGCATTCCAGGAAAAACCCGCGCGTCGCTCGCGCTCCAAGGGCCGGTCCAAAACGAAGGATTCTGTCGCCACCACCCCGGCGAAGGGAAAACCCGGCGAGTGAGTGAGGCTCGATATGAATCGGTTGCTGGCGGCGGTCGTCTTCGCCTCTTGTGCCGGGTTCGTCGGTCGATGCGCCGCCGGTGAGGGTTCAACCATGGATGCCAGCTCCGAGCTCGTCCGCGGCAACAACGCCTTTGCGCTGGACCTCTATGGACGAGTCGCCCGAGGCGACGGCAACCGATTCCTCTCGCCGTTCTCGATTTCATGCGCCCTGGCCATGACCTACGGCGGCGCCCGCGGCGATACCGCCGCCCAGATCGCCAAGGCCATGCAATTCAAGCTGCCGCCGCAACAGCTCCACCCCGCGTTTCATCGCTTGATCGCCGAGCTGAACCACCAAAACGATTCGGCGACCGACCAGGAGGCCGCCCGCTCGGTAGAGCTTCTCACAGCCAACGCGCTCTGGACCCAGTCGGGCGAGCGAATCCTCCCTGACTTCCAGAAGCTGATCGAGGAAAACTACGAGGGCGGGCTCATTCCGGTCGATTTCCGCAACGCGCCGGACGCTGCGCGGCAGTACATCAACCACTGGGTCGAAGAGCAAACCAGGGGACGAATCAAGGACCTGCTCAAGCCCCACCACATCGACGCACGCACTGTCCTCATTCTCACCAACGCGATCTACTTCAAGGCGCTGTGGGCCAGTCCGTTTGCTGCGCAGCTCACGCGACCCGGCGATTTCCAGGTAACAGCCGGAGAAAAAGTTCAGGCCCAGTTGATGAACCTTACCGGGCGGTTCCGCTACGCCGAAGACCCCACCGCGCAGGCGCTCGAGCTGCCTTATCAGGGCGGGAACCTCTCCATGCTCGTCGTCTTGCCCAGGGCCGGCGATGGGCTCGCCGCGCTCGAAGCCTCGCTTTCGCTCGCCAAACTCGAAGGCTGGCTGAATATGCTATTTGAGCGCCGCGTGCAGGTTATCCTGCCTCGCTTCAAGCTCACGGCGGAGTGCGAGCTCAAAGACGCCCTCTCTTCGCTCGGAATGCCGGCGGCATTCTCGGGACGCGAAGCCGATTTCTCCGGGATGAACGGGTCCCGCGATCTCGCGATCTCGGCCGTCGTACACAAGGCATTCGTTGAGGTCGACGAAAAGGGAACCGAAGCCGCGGCCGCCACCGGGGTCGTGATGGCCCGGGCTTCCCTCGCCCTGGGTCCTCCGCTCGTCTTCCGCGCCGATCATCCCTTCCTCTTCCTGATCCGCGACAATTCGAGCGGCAGCATCCTCTTCATGGGGCGGCTGGTCCGGCCGTGAGGGAGCCTTCGCCCGACGCCGTTGGTCCCACCAACCGGTGGAAACCCGCCCGCGGCTCCGCTAGGATAGTGCCGTCTGTCGCATATTGATCCCGTCGGCCGTCACGTCACGCGAGAGCAAACATGATCCTGGGCAAAATCTGGAAGGCCATCGCAGCGCAGTTCAACAAACTGGCCAACGCGATCCGCGGCGTGGATCCCATCGCCGAGATGCAATACGAATACGACCGCTCCGTCGAGCAGATCAAGGAGGGCCGGGAGGGCTTGGCCCAGTACCGCGCCCTGGTCGAGCGGGTTTCTCGTCAGGTGGAGAATGCTCGCAAGCAGGTCGCCGTGCTCGAGGCCAAGATCAAAGCCTACTTGAACGCCGGCGACCGCGACAACGCGGGCAGGATCGCGCTCGAGCTCAAGCGGGCCAAGGACGATCAGGCCGAAAACGAAAAGCAGCTCGCGACTTCATGAACAGGCATACCAGAATAACCTTCTGAAAATTCAGCGCGCGGTCAAGAAGCTTGACGATGTGAAGCACAAGATCGCCACGTACGACGCCGAGCTCAAGATGAGCCGTGCCGAGGCCGAGATGGCGGCCCTGGCGAACCAGTTCCATTTCGACGTCACGACCGACTTCGGCCAGGCCGAGCAGATGCTGCAGGACCAGATCGACAAGAATCGCGCGCAAGGTCCGCGTCGCGGCCGACCTCTCGGGCGAGGGTGTCGAGGAGATCCAGCGCGAGGTGGCCGTCGAAAAAGCCATGGCCGACAACGCGTTGCGGGAATTTGAAATCTCCCAGGGCATGGTCACCCCCGAAACGAGCAAAATTCCGCAGGCGACGAAAGAGCTGGGCCCGGCGGCCAAAACACTCGCACCGCTCCCCGAGATCTGAGCCGAGCCGCACCCGAATAGACGTCGATCGATCGATCGAGGGACGCAGACCGTGGAGACCCGGCCCCAAACCCCCCCCGGTGGTGAGTCCACCACGCTCCGACCCCCTTCGGGCAACGGAGCCGGTGACGCCCTGCCCTGGCTTCCGCGCTGGGCGCGCGATTTCTCCGACCAGTTCTTCGCCGGCACGACTTGCGTCTTCCTGCTCCACGGCAACGTGCACGACCTCACCCGCCAGGAGCGTGACGGCAGCCCCGCCTACGGCGGCGTCACCGAGTTCCTCTCGACCCAGCTCTTCGGCAAGTGGGACGTCGTCCTCCAGCACGACTTGAGCCTGGGACTGAAGGCCGCCTCCGGCGGCGACGGCGACCGCCTGCGCCGGATGCTCGCCATCCTCTCCGAGCGCATCGGCGAGCCCAAGTCCTGGCCCCGCGACCCGGACATGATCCTCTCACTCCTCGACAAGCTCATCCAGAGCATCCTCATGGAGGTTGATCCCGCGAAGCGGATCAGTCTGGGAATCATCCTCGACTACGCCCAGTACTTGATCCCTTCCGCCGAGCTTTCCCAGATGGCCGCCGCCCAGGGAGCGCGGCTGGTGCGTCTCTTGTCCTGGGCCCAGAACCCCTACATCAAGCGGCACAATATCGCCGTTTGCCTCCTCTGCGACCGCCTGGCCGAGATCAACGAGCGGTTGATCGGCAGTCCCCATCTGGCGACGCTCGAAATCGCCATGCCCGACGCCGCTGCCCGCGATGAGTTCGCCACCTGGTACGACAACCGCGACGGCCGGCTCGGCAACCTGACCGACTTCACCCCCAAGCAACTCGCCGATCTCACCGCCGGGCTGAACCTGGTGAACATCGAACGGTTGCTCGCAGGCGCCGGCCAGTCCGGCCAGAAGCTCGACGCTCAGGCTCTCAAGCGATTGAAAAAAGGTCTGATCGAGCGCCAGGCCCGCGGCTTGGTCGAGTTCGTCGAGCCGCCCCAGACACTCGACGACTTCGTCGGCAACGACGCCATCAAGCACCGGCTCGTCGACGACGCAGCCCTTCTGACCAAAGGCCGTCTCGACGCGGCACCGATGGGCTATCTCATCTGCGGCCCCGTGGGCACCGGCAAAACCTACCTGGCCGAATGCTTCGCCGGCTCGGTCGGCCTGCCGTGCGTGAAGCTCCGCAACTTCCGGTCCAAGTACGTGGGCGAGACCGAGGGCAACCTCGAGCAGATCTTGAACGTCTTGCGCGCCATGGGGCCGGTCGTCGTGGTCATTGACGAAGCCGATGCGGCGCTCGGCAATCGCGAGGCCGGCGGTGACTCGGGCACCTCGAGCCGGGTTTTCTCGATGATCGCCGCGCAGATGGGTGACACCCGCTATCGCGGCAAGCTCCTCTGGATGCTCCTCACCAGCCGCCCCGACCTGCTGCCGATCGACTTGAAGCGGCAAGGCCGAGCCGAGGTGCACCTGCCCCTGTTCGCCCCAGCCGACGACGCCGAGATCGCCGTCATGATCAAGGTGCTCGCCCGCAAGAACAAGACGAGCCTGGCTGAGGCGGCCTTGCCCAAGGGCCTCTCGGGCCACGGATTCAGCGGCGCCGACATCGAGAGCATCGTGCTTTCGGCCAAGCGAATGGCGCTCGACACAAGCCCGCGAGGTCATCACGAGTGATGATCTGGACCATGCAGTGAAGGACTTCATTCCTTCGGCCCAGGGCCTGGAAAAAGAGAAGCAAGAACTGGCGGCCGTGCTCGAATGCACGTCCATGTCGTTTCTGCCCGAAGTCTGGCGGAAGCGTGTCGCCTCTACCGACGGCCGCACCAAGCTACAAGAACGAATGGCCGCCATCCGGCAATTGATTGAAGAGTGACCCGAACCAATCCGAAAGCTGGTTTTCACCCGAGGCCCGACTCATGAGCACAAAGACAACCCGCACCCATTGGCTCGATGAAAAAACCGACGCGCCGCTCATCGATGACTACGTCCAGCGCCTGAGCACGTTCATGGATGCCATGGCCGACGGCAAGATCGACTCAAGCGAGTTGAAATCCCAGGAGGCGCGGGTCACGGCACTCATGAAGACCGTCGAGCCGGCGCTCGACGACAAGTTGCACGAGCAGGTCACCCACCTTCTTTGCGAGCTTTCCGCCTACAACATCATGCACACGATTCACCAGCTCATGGAAAGCAAGCCGAAGACGAAGTTCCGGGGATGAGCGGCCCAATAGAATCGCGGGCGTTCAAGATCGCCGGAACGAAGCCGATGCGCGCCGTCACCGCTGCGACCCGGCGATTCGTTCTCTGTAGAGCGCCCGTCCTTGGAGAAGCGCCGCGTGCCCTGGGACTCGCTAAAAAAATGGTTCGGACGCAGTCCCGGCACCGACGGCGCCCAAGTCGACCGGCCGCCGGCGGGCCGGTGGCTTGACCAGGCTGAGAATCCGTGGGGAGTGCCGGTGCTTGACGTCAGGCCGACCACGCTCTGTGTGACCTCGGTTTCGAGCAATATGAAATGCGCAGCCAACGCGGTGTCATTCGGGAATGACGATGGGACGGGATTCATCGGCGTGGAACCGAAAGTTGCACGGCGGAGCCCGGTCGCGCTCAGGTTCCGCATCGATCGCTTTCTCGCCGACGGCGCGCTGTTCCTGCCGACGGTGATGGAACACAAGTGGGCGCTTTATTTCCATGGCGGAAAGATCATCTGCGTTCGGAGCTGGTTGCGCGAGGTTGTGGCCGTCGCGGAATCTCGAATCGTCGGCGATATTCTGGAAGTCACCGAGATTAGCGGCGCGCTCGTCCCCGAAGGCGACGAACCCGAGTACGACTCACGCGTGCTGGAATTTCTAGTTCACAGCCATGCCCTTGATATGGTATTCCCCGCGCCGCTGCCTGCGGGGTTGGAATCCGATCCGTCACTCGCTGCCCTTTGGTGTATGTCATGCTTTGGCAATCGTGCGCACTTCGCGACATCGGATCCGATTCCAAAGAGCCTACCCGAAAAGCCACTGCGAACGGACTCGCTTCTTCACATCGCGGTGGCACGCGGAAATTCAACCGAGGTCAGCCGGTTGCTCGATGCTGGAATGCCGGCTGATCTTCTCGCGCGTGACGGCCTCGCGCCTCTGCACTGGGCGATCGCCCTCGAAGGAACTTCGATGCTCAGTCTATTGCTCGAGCGCGGCTCTCCTGTTGACGTGCGCTCGCACGAGGGCGCGACACCGCTCATGAACGCAGCTCAGGCGCGAAGTGCGGAGAAGCTTGCTTTCTTTCTCGAACGCGGCGCTGACGTAAACGCCGCAGACGCGCGGGGATTCACAACACTGCATCGCGCGGCCGAGATGGGTGAGGCCCAAATCGTTCGCATGCTGCTTGAGAACGGGGCTTCGCCCGACGCGGACGCGCAAGGACACACCGCACGCAGCCTGGCGCAGGCGCGCGGCGAATCGGAAATCGTTCTGATGCTCGAGAGCGTGTAAGACATCGCTCGCTCGCTCACGCCGACCGGGAGACAAAAGGTTGCAAGCCATACGAGCTTTGGCCCGCGGGACGGGGCGTTATTGCTTTCGGTTCGTCCTGTTTTACTGGATCTGCTTCACGTTCCCTTTTCCACTCGACCTTATCGCCCTGCCGTTCCAGCTCATTGAACCGCAGGCGCAGCCCGCCTGGATGAATGCCGCACGCACGAAATACGGCGAGGCATATGTGTGGATTACCAGCAAGAAGGACGACGCCTGCAAGTCGGTAGGCGGCCGGATCTTGCGCGTCGACGTGATCATTCAGCCGACTGGCAGCGGCGATACGATGCGCGCCTACGTCGGCTGCCTTTGCGCGGTGGTCATTGCCGCCGTTGCCGCACTTTTGTGGACGGCGGCCGTGCTGCTCGTGCACCGGCAGAAGCCTGACTGGGATCCGGACGGGCCCTTGCACGCGATGATTCGGGTGCTGGTCCGGTTCTTCTTGATCCAGATGCTCTTCGGCTACGGATTTGCCAAGGTTTGCCCGCTTCAGTTTCCCGAGCCGGGCTCGTTTCGACTGGCTCAGCAACTCGGCGACATGTCGCCCATGGGCTTGCTCTGGACGTTCATGGGCTTTTCACCGACCTATCAGAGCCTTACCGGAGCGGTCGAAGTACTGGCCGGGCTCCTGCTCACAACGCGGCGCACGACATTGCTGGGTGCGCTCACCACGCTGGCGGCGATGACGCATATCTTTTTGCTCAATATGTGCTTTGACGTGCCGGTCAAGCTTTATTCGCTCCACTATCTCGTGATGGCCCTTTTTCTGATCGCTCCGGAACTCCCTCGCTCGATCAGCGTGCTGGCGCTGGGCAGGGCCGCTCCGGCTCGGGCGTTCAAGCCGCTTTTGGGTAGCGCCGTACTCGATCGCATCGCGCTGGTTTTGCGCACGCTGCTCGTCCTCGCGATGCTCTATGGTCAGATCAACGGCAGCTACAAGCGCTGGAACGACACGTATGGCGGCCCGCCGGCACCAGTGGCCGGTCGGTGGGAACGCGTTACGATGGAGATCGACGGAAAGGAACCAGACAAGGACGATCCGCTGAGTTGGACCTGGCTCGATTTCAGCAACAAGAAATATATGAGACTGGCCGGGCCCAAGCCGCCGAACGTGATCTACGCCGTCACCTGGGATTCGGCAGGGAAATCGCTCACGCTAGCGAAGGTTCGGGATCCCAAGTGGTCGACAACCTTGAAATACGACCTACCCGAGCCGGACATGCTCAAGGTCGAGGGCGTGATGGACGGCAAGTCGATCGCGGCCACGCTGAAGCGGGCGCCGGACAAGAATCATGAGCTCATGAACCGCGGATTCCACTGGATTTCTGAGCTCCCGTACAATCGCTGACTCGCTTACTGAGGCGGTGGTCCATCCATCACTTGATGAAGTTGTTGACCTGACCGTTGTAGTACACTTCGAGCGGATCGCGATCAACTGCGCCGGGGCCGAGGTCAGCATCCGGATTCGGACCGAGGCTGGCTGTGAGAATCTGCTCGTCCGCGGCGAGCTCGCGCTGATACGGCCCGGTGACGCCGGCGGCCCGCGCAACGATGTGAACTTGATTGATCGTCCCAGCGATCAGCGGGTTGGCGCCGGGCACGTTGGCGAGGTCTTGCTCGAGACCGCTACGGTCCCTGGCCCAGGTTTCCGGGCGATCGAGAGTGGGGTGGAATGCCTCGTCGACCGCATCCTGGACATTGTTGAGCTCACGCGCGGTGTCCGTCGGGTCGAGACCCGCGGCGTGGACCAGGTTGTCAAGCGCGCTTTCGTCAGCGGCAAGATTGCCGGCCTGGCCGTCACTGACGTGGGAATGGCCCTCGGCGCGTGCCAGCGCGGTCTCGAGTCGGGCGAAAATGGGGGCGTCGAGGTTTTCGAGGATCGCGGCGGCATTCGACACGGCGGTCGCTGGCGGCAGCGGCAGGACGGCCGTTGAGGTTGACAACAGACCGCGGGATTCCAATGCCTCGCACACAGGTCCGTGCGCCCTGCGTCTCGAACGCCGCAGGCCGGCTCGACGGCCGATCGCTTGCCCAATCCATGGCAGACCTTTCATCGCCAGACCTCCGTGTCAGACCGGAACAGTTGGAGCGTTTCTTACCAACGGCCGGCAATCGGGCTATAATACATCTTTTTCTGATTTCGGGAGCGCCAATTCGTGCCGGTACCGTTCGATCACCTCGAGAACACGTCTCGTCACAGGCGGAATACGCCGCCGCGGCCGCCGCGGTTCGGTCCAGACGCAACTGCATGCAAAGAATCTCGGCGAGGCGGCTGGAATCGACGTGAATGAGCGTGAACAATACAACAGTAACCAAGGTTGGCATGTCCGGGAGCCGGCGTGAAGCAAAAACGGGAACGAGCATGCGCATCATTTCCTTGTTGGCCAGCGGTACCGAGATTGTGTGCGGCCTGGGCGCGGGTGACTGGCTGGTAGGCCGGTCGCACGAATGCGATAGCCCGCCGTGGGTGGCCGCCTTGCCCGCGTGCACGAAGCCCGCGTTCGACATCTCAATGTCGAGTCGTGACATTGATGAGGAGGTCCGGCGCCGATTGAAGGCCGGCGAGCCGCTTTATCACGTCGAGACCGAGCTGATCAATTCCCTGGAGCCGGATCTGCTGATCACGCAGGAGCACTGCGAGGTATGTGCAGTCACGCCGGCCGACGTCAAGCGGGCCGGATGCGTTTCCGCCACCTCGGTGCTGGCGCTCCAGGCCGGCAGTGTGCAGGGGATCTTCGACGGCATCATCTCGATCGGCCGCGCGCTCAAACACGATCCGGCGGCCACGGACCTCGTGCGGACGATGAAAAGCCGCATCGACGCCGTTCATGCCGCGGTCAAGCACCGGCGGCGCCGAGCGTCGTGGCGCTCGAATGGACCGAGCCCATCTTTGCGATGGGCAACTGGGGCCCAGAGCTCGTCGACGCGGCCAATGGACGGCTCTTGCTGGGTGAAAAAGGTGGATACTCAACGGCGATCGACTGGAAGCTGGTCTGCGATGCCGACCCCGAGTGGCTCATCGTCGCGCCTTGCGGCTTCAATCTGGATCGCACCCTGCGCGAGTTGCCGGTGCTTGAAGCACTGCCGGGCTGGTTCGACCTGCGTGCAGTGCGTGAAGGGAAAGTCGCTTTCGCCGATGGCAACAAGTACTTCAACCGATCCGGCACGACGATCGTCGAGACGGTGGAGATCATCGCGGAAATCCTGCATGGATATGTGGCCGGTCACCGGGGCAAAGCCTGGGTCAGCTACGCCTGCCTGGGCCAGACAAAGATGAATCCACCCCGCGCAGAAGTTTGAGTGGCCTGAGGGCATAGAGATCAGCGGCTTGAATGAGCGCACGAGTTCAAATTCACGACGACCAATCCTCAACTTGGAGGCCAGGAACGCGTTGAAAGCCTCGGACGTTTCGTGTCACGAGCACTCCTCCGTGCTCCAGGACGGCTGCGGCGATACGCAGATCCATTTTGCGGACGTTGAGGTTCATCCGTTTGAGTGACTCGTAGCGCAAGATTGCCGAGTGCGTCATCGTGAGAATGCGCCAGCGAGCAAGAATCGGGATCGCCTCGGCTAAACGCTCATAGACGCGAGCTTGTTCCTCTGGGCCGCGCCTGGCGGAGGAGGCTGTACCATCCTGCTAATTCTTCCTAGATTGTGATGACCGTGATCGACAGATCCTGTGGTGAGTGGGCGTCGACCCTTGCCGTCAACGCGGAATGGCCACGCTGGTAGAGTGACAGCAAGTCTGTATCCATGACATAGAGACTCACGGTGTCTCCGAGTCGTCCTCGATCTCCTGACGATACGCTTCGATGGCCGACCTCCAGCGATCGAATAGCGGCTCGTCTCGATAAATTCCAGCGCCCGGATGACGGCCCGCCGGGGTGTTCGGCACTTCGATGGTCGTTAACACGGAGCCGGAGGCGATACGCGTTTCGATGAGGTCGCGGAGATTGCGCAGGGCCAAATCTGGCGAGTCACCTTGGGCCGTCAACTCGAGCGGGTCACCGCTACGGGCCCGGAAACCGCCGCCCGGCAGCGGCTCCAGCAAAGACCGGGATCTCCACGGAAGACCTCCTCCAGAACCGACAACGCCTTCAACCTGGAGTCCATTGTCCCGGTTGGTCGTTAAATTCCCTGCCTCGGAGCAGACGAGGGTTTGGCACCTGCCCCGAGATCATCTTACGAAACATGTCGGTTCGCAAACGATAGGTGTTAGCATGGCGGGCATGTCCAATCCAACCCACAATCCGGGGGGCGATCCGGGGGCGGATGGTACTGCTCGACTGTGAGCTCCTTGGCGGCCATGGCGAGCCGCGCGGGATGGTCACGCGGTGCCGAGTTTCCAAGGTGACTTCGCTTCGGCTCCGTCGGCGGTGACCCGATGCGGAACTCGACCGGTCCATCGATCGTGGCGAAGGTCTGTCCGTGGCGGTTCACGAACCAGCGCCGCTCGCCCCGGTCCATCTACGGATTCCTCCGTTGACATCTACGGAAGAATCCGTACTATATGGTCGTATGGCACGTGATGCTTGTTGCGGAAGGTGGTAGATCGATGGCGAGGCGACCGCAAGAAACTCCAACCGAAGCCGAATTGGAGATTCTCAAAGTTCTCTGGGAACGCGGGCCCAGTACGGGACGCCAGGTACTGGATGTCCTCTCCGCACAGCGGAAACGAGCGTACACGTCGGTAATGAGCGTACTCAACATCATGGCGAACAAAGGCCAGGTGACCAGAAAACCACAGGGACGGGCATTCATATACTCCGCCAAACGGCCGCGTGAAAAAACACTGGGCAAGATGGTCAACAGCCTTCTGGGGCGTGCCTTCGAAGGGTCCGCTGCATCCCTGGTGTCTCAGTTGCTCGACCAATCGAAACCGACAGGCGAAGAACTCGACAAGATTCGGAAAGTCATCGAAGAATATGAAGGCAGGAGTAACGTCCAATGAATCCGTTCTCGATGAACTTCGTGGCAGAGTGCGCAGAGCTTTTGACCACGGCACTCTTTCACTTCGTGTGGCAGGGTGCGGTCCTCACGCTCATTCTGCTCGTCGCAGTGAAGCTGCTCGACGTCAGGACGGCTCGACTGAGATACCTCCTCTCAGTCAGCACGCTGCTCATGATGGGAATGGCTCCCATCGTCACGGCGATGTTGCACTATCAGGGCAACTCGCAACGACAACATTCCCTCGTTGGAATGCCAGGTCAATCAAGTCCGATCATCGAGGAACCCACCGCAACGAACGCCGTCAATACGACTGGTCGCATCGTCGCTGACTTGCGAAAAGGCTTGGCCACTCCATGGAACCCGGGCATCGAGGTCTATGTTCTCTTTGCGTGGCTCGCAGGAGTCTCGATTCTCAGCACACGATTGGTGGTTGGATTCGGTGTCACCTTGTGGAGCCGGGTGAATGTCAAACCTCTTTCTGATGATTTGGAGCAGCGAGCTCGAGCTCTCGGTACCCGACTGAGCGTGGATGCACGACAACGCGTTTTCGCATGTGTGAGAGTTGGTCAAGCGGTTGCGGTCGGGTTCATTCGCCCGGTCGTTTTGATTCCGGCGTCCTGGCTGACACAATTAACGCCACAGATGATCGAAGCGATCATCGCACACGAGCTGGCCCATATCCGCAGATGGGATTTATGGGTGAATCTCGTGCAGCGCTTTATCGAGACGCTTCTGTTCTACCACCCCGCGGTGTGGTGGCTGTCCAGTCGCATCCGTCTCGAACGTGAGATGTGTTGCGACGAGATGGCAGCCAGGTGTTTCGACCGGGTGTCGTATGCCCGGTCTCTGGAATCGGTCGCCAGAATCGGGCAGGGAAACCTGCTCATGGCAACTTCAATCAATGGCGGCAAGAAAATGAAGCTGTTGAATCGAATCCGGTATTTACTTGGGCTTGCACCTGCCGAAGCAGCAGGCAACTGGTGGGCAGTTGGTTTTGTGGCCATGATCCTGCCCTTCGCGGCAGCATTCGCGTTTTCACTGTCTGCCGTGGCCAGACCCGTCGTCGCAACGGCGAGCAACGATGCTGGCAAGTCAAAGGCCATCGAACAGATCGTGGCCTCGAGCCCTGAGGCAAAGGCTATCACCATTACCGAGCAATATGTCTGCCAGATCCGCTCGCGGCAACACATCGATGTCCGCGCGCTCGAGACCGGGTATCTCATGCCCATTGCAATCAAGGAAGGTCAGGCGGTGAAAAAGGGCGCGCTGATGTTCGAGATCGTGCCGGTCGTTTACAAGGCAAGATGGCAAGCCGCGGTGGCCGATCGAGACCTCGCGCAACTGGAGTTCAATAACACGCGGAGGTTGGCCGAAAAACAAGGTGTCTCCCCGCTTGAGGTGAAACTGTTCGAGACCAAATTGGCAAAGGCCCAGGCCAACGCCGATCTGGCCGAGGCCGAATTGAACTTTACCAAGGTCAAAGCACCTTTCGACGGCATCGTCGACCTCTTGAAAGAGCAAGGCAGCCTGGTCAAGGAGGGGGAGACTCTCGCGACTCTGTCCGATAACAGCTTGGTGTGGGCTTATTTCAACGTCCCCGAAGCCCGGTACCTCGATCTCATGACCGACGTGAGTCAACCCAAGGAGGTTCCCAAAATCGAACTCATTCTGGCGAACGGCAAAAAGTTCGGGCAGCCCGGCAAGTTCGGTGCGATCAAGGCCGATTTCAACAGCGAGAGTGCGACCATCTCCTTCCGCGCGGATTTTCCAAACCCGGACCGCCTGCTGCGTCACCGTCAGAGTGGCACCGTGCTGATCAGTCGAGGGCTGAAAGACGCCATCGTCATCCCTCAACGGGCAACTTTCGAAGTTCAGAACAAGCGGTACGTTTACGTCGTCGACAAAGAGGATGTGGCTCATTCTGCGCGAGGTCATCATCCAGAATGAACTGGACGACCTCTTTGTCGTCAAGAAGGGGCTTGGCGTGGACGACAAGATCATTGTCGAGGGCATCCAACAGGTTCACGACGGCGAAAAAGTGGAATATGAGTATCGCGCGCAGAAGAGGGCCTTCCGAATTCCTGGCAGCAACGTTGAACGCCGTGGGTTCACCGGGCAATAAGCGCCAGGCCCGGGACAGCGTCTCCTCGATCAAGGTGATTTCTGCGGATTGGCCCGAGAGTTTCTGTCCAGATCGGCGAGCAGTTTCTGGAAATCCTCCCGCTTGCGAAGCGGACTCAGCGCCGGCTCTGTCCCGAAGGCGGCGGCGTTGCGGTAGCCCGTGTCGACCGCCTTCTTGAGCAGAGCCATTGCCTGGTCCGCCTCGGTCTTTCCCTGGGCGGCCGTTACGCCCAGTCCCTCACGCCCGGCCAGGCCCGCCAGCGCCGAGCGGCAGCAAGCCGTCTCGAACTGCTCCTCGCCGGCCCGCGCCGCGAGCCCGTCGTAAAGGCCCAGCGCCCGGCGGGTGTCGGCCGCGCCGCCGGCTGAGTCGCCTAGCTCGCCGAGGAGCAGCCCGCGGCGGCGCAGTGAGTGGGCCAGCAGGCTGCGGTACCACGGATTGGGGTTCTCCTTGACCAGCTTTTCGTGGATGCCGATGGCCCGGTCGTAATCTTGGCGTGCTTCGGCGGGCCGGCCGAGGCGCGGATCACGTCGCCGAGGTAGTACAGAGCGCCAGCAAGGCCAACCCGGTGACCCGGGGCGGTCGGGTTGTCGTCGCTCAGCTTCTGGTACAGCGCGATCGACTTGCGCTGATCGGCCTCCGACTCCACGGCCCGGCCCGTCTGCGACAGCAGGATGCCGAGATCGAGGTGGTTGTTCGCCAGCTCGGCTCGAAATGCGGTGACGGAGGGGTCGAGGTCGGCCAGCCTTCGATAGATCGCCATCGACTTGCGGTATTCCACTTCCGCCTCAGGCAGCTTGCCCGACTCAGAGAGAAGGTAGCCTAGATTGTGGCGGCTGCGTGCCAGATCGCTCTGGAGCTTGGTGACGTTGGGGTTCTCATCCGCGAGTTTTTGCCTGATCGCCATTGCTTTCTGGAACTCAGCCTCCGATTCCGCGGACCGGCCCGTTTGATGCAGCAGGATCGCGAGCGAAGAATGGCCGTCGGCCAGGTTGCCGCGGAAGTCGGCGACGGTCGGATTTTCTTCGGCGAGCTTTTGATAGATCGCCATGGCCTCGCGGTGTTCGGCTTCCGACTCCTTGGCACGCCCGGTCTGGTACAGCACTTCTCCGAGGTTTCTGTGGCTGAGTGCCAGATCATTGCGAAATTCCGTGACGGCGGGATTGTCGTCGGCAAGCTTTTGCTTGATCGCCATCGCCTCGCGGAACGCGGCTTCCGAATCTTTGGATCGGCCCGCGATCGTCAGCAGCAGGCTGCCGCGGTTGTTGGAAATGATCCCCAGGCGACGCCGGAATTCGGAATTGGCCGGGTTTTCCTGGGCCAGCTCCTGATAGATGGCCAGGGCCTTGCTGTATTCGGCGTCGGCCTCCGACGGCCGGCCCGTTCTTCCCAGCAGATTGGCAATCCGGTTGATCGTGTTCGCCAGTTCGCGCCGAGTCTCCATCGTCGCGTCGGGTACCGCCGCCAGCAATTCCTGGTCAGACCGGGCTTGCTGCAGGACCACCAACCCGTCGCCGGCGTGGCCCGTCAGGTACAACAGATAGCCAAGTCGAGACCGGCAGTCGGCCAGGGCGGCCCTTACCTGCCCGGCGGCCGCGGCTCTGGCCAGCCGGGCTTGCAGCAAAGCCTCGGCCTCTCGGTAGGTTGCCACGGCGTCTTCGGTCTTGCCGACTCCCTCGAGAAGCGTCGCGATGGCCGTCAGGCTGCGACCGAGGTCGGCGCTGGTCTCGGCGCCGGCTGCCGGCCCGGCCTCGAGCGCCTTCCGTGCCGCCAGCACCGCGCGGTGCGCCGCCAGCGCTTCTTCCTTGCGCCCGACCTTCTCGGTCAGGTCAGCCAGCTCGAAGTTCGCCGCCGCCAGCGCCCGCCGTGAGCCCGTGTCCGTCTCGTTGTCGAGTGAGGCCGACAGCTTGCCGTAGAAATCAGCAGCCGACTTGAGGAGCCGGTCGCGCAGCTCCTTGAACTTGTTCTGCTTGAGCAGGAAGTCTTCGCTCACGCCGGTGTGGAACGTTCTGATGGCGTCGACGGCCAGGTTGTAGCGCGCCTGGACCTTGATGTTGGCCGTGGTCAGGTCGGTGTTGGCCGCGGCCAGCGCGGTGTTGGCCCGCGCCGCACGGAAGAGCCCCCACGTCGTGCCCACCATCCCCAGCACCAGCGACAATAAGACGAGGCCCGCCGCGACAACCTGCCCCTTGTGCCGGCTGGCGAACTTGCGCAGCCGATAGCCAGGGCTGGGCGGCCGCGCCTCCACGATCTCGTCGGCCAGGTACGCGCTGGATGTCGCGAGCCAAGCCGCTGGCCGTCTCGTAGCGCCGGTCTCGCTCCTTCTCCAGGCACTTCATCACGACCCAGTCCAGGTCGCCCCGCAGCATCGTCATCAACTTGCGCGGGTCCGTCTGCCGCAGCGCCGCCAGCGACGGCAGCGAGGCGTCCGTCGAGAGCCGCGTCGAGGGCTTCGAAGGCTCTTCCTCGCGAATGATCCGGATCCGCTCCGAGAACCCCGCCTTCTTCAGCCGCGCCGCATCGGTCGGCCGTAAACCCGTCAACAGCTCGTACAGGATCACGCCCAGCGAGTAGATGTCCGACCTGGTGTCGACGTCTTCTCCCGAAAATCCGGCCTGCTCGGGCGACATGTAATCCAGCGTGCCGACAACAGCGCCGAACTGCGTGGCGAGAGTCTCTTCCGTCAACTTGCCGGTGGTTGCCTTCGCCACGCCGAAGTCGATGACCTTGGGCACCGGCTTGCCGTCGACCAGCGCGACCAGGATGTTGGCCGGCTTGAGGTCACGATGGACAATCCCCTTCTGGTGGGCGTGCTGCACCGCCTGGCAGATCGGCACGAAGAGCTCGAGACGCTCCCTGGGCGTGAGCTTGGCCTCGTCGCAGAAATTCAAGAGCGGCAGGCCGTCGACCAGCTCCATGACGAAAAAGGGCTGCCCGTTCGGCGTCAGACCGCCGTCGAGCACCTTGGCGATGTTGGGGTGGTCCATGAGCGCGAGCGCCTGCCGTTCCTGCTCGAACCGCTGCAGCACGGCCCGCGAGTCCATTCCCGGCTTGATGAGCTTGAGGGCGACTTTGCGTTTCACGGGCTCGGTTTGCTGGGCGACCCAGACTTCGCCCATGCCCCCTTCGCCGATTCGTCCTTCAAGCTGGTAGCGCCCCGAAATGACGACGCCGGCTTCTGCGCCCTTCTGGCCGACGGCCGAGCCCGCGAGCATCGACGCTGGATCAATTTGCGGCGCGACGACTTCGGTGACATCGCTGCCAAGCGGCCGTGCATTTGACTCGACGGTCGCACCGAAGTCGCCCGGCGGCAGGACGACGAACCCGACCGAGTCCGCATGCGAAGCCAGGAGCGTCTCGACGACAGCGCGGAGGTCGGGCTTGCCCGCGCAGGCGTCGTCGAGAAATGCAGTGCGCTCCGCGGAGGGTTTGGCCAGCGCGTCGTGCAACAGCTTTTCTTCGTTCATCGCGATCCCCTGGTGGCGAAGCCGGCGCTCGGCCTTTCACGCCCCCTGCCCTGCGGGGATCGTGATCATTCGGTCGGGCGTGAGACACAATCTAGAATCACATTCTCCGAGCAGGCGGATGCCAGGGCAAGCCCGGTTAGCTTACTTGGGAGGATGCCTCCAGGGAGGCGATGCGAAGGCGCTCAAGGCCTACGGGTTGCCACAATATCAGGCTGTCTCAATCACTCTGGCGTCGGCTCGAAGAGCTCCTTGAGCATGGAGGGAAAAACCGCCCAGGCCTCCTCGTAGGTCGTTTCCAGCGGGGCGGGGATGTAGCGAGTCTCGGAAAGGAAGATTGGCAGCGAAGGAAGGGGGTCGCCAATTCCAAGGAATTCGACATAAGCCATCGGAATGTCGCCGGCGTGGTAAGACGCGACGATCAACGGCTTGCCCTGGGTCGGCTCGAAAGGGTCGCCGCCCAAGTAATCCCAGATCGCTCTATGGATGCCCTGAGGATCGCGAGGTGTGGGCGGGTAGAGGTCGACGATCAGTAGATTCACCCCCTGATTGATGATGTCGGCTGCTTTCTCGACGAAAGTGCGGAGGCGCGTGCTGGCTGTCTTTGTTCCCCGGCGAGAGGATCTCGATGATCGCGACGACCTTTCCGCGTCCATGGCGAATCACGACCCGGTCGGCCCGTTTTGCATAGTTGACTCGCTCAATCTTGGCGATCAGCCGCGCGCTCGGCGGTGCGGTCGCCACGGCGATGCCGCCTTCGGGTCCTTCCTTTGGCTCACGTGCCTGGAGCGTGACGACATCCGGAATGGGCCGCCCGGTGACTTGCTCCGCCATCGCCATGTATCCCGGCGGCAGCAGCCCTGCGTTCAGGGCGCTCCGAATCGCGACGACCCAACACTGGTGAAAATCATGAAAATCGCCCGCTTCCACTCGCGTCCAGTCGTGAATCGGCATGTTGAGTCTCCGGAGACTCTTGCGATTATACCTGGATCCACGCTTCTGTGCAGCGATGGAGTACTAGCCCGGATAATTCGTACCGGCCTCGACAAAACACATCGGGTTGTGCCATTTGTCCTCAGCATAGAACGAACGCTCGCCCCACGGTCTCACGCTGATCTGGCCGCCCGGCTCGCCGTGAACTTTCTCCTGCGAGAGACAACCCAACGACTTGGCCCGCTCAAAGATCGCGTCAAGGTCCGCGACCTCAAAATACAGGGCCTTTGCCGCGGGGTGCGGCACGCGCTCGGACGACACATCGACAACCTGGAGCGTGACCGGACCACAGGTGAAATAGCAGCGCGAGCCCGCTTGGAGGCGGCCGGTGAGGCCGAAGAGCGCCCCGTAGAACTTCGCCGCTTCATCGAGGTTCCCGACTTCGACGTTGATGCGGAAGAGGCTCGGCGCGTCGACCTCTTTCGGCCCGCCACTTTTCTTTGTCGTCTTCTTGTCATCAGGCATGTTCTGCTCCAGTTGTTTCAGCTTGGGGGTTTTGAGAACCACGCGAGCCAATCTCGCACGAGATTCAAGCGCCGACAGTCGATGCGGTAGCGGCGCGTCCGCCCCTCGCGCTCGTGCCGCAGAAGCCCAGCCGACTCGAGCACCTGAAGGTGCCGCGTCGTCGTCGGCCAGGCATGCTCGAACATGCTGGCGATCTCGCCGGCCGTCATTGACCCGCCTTTAAAGTACACCGTGAGTAAAATCCGGCGCCGCACCGGATGGGCCAGCGCCGTGAATACGGCCTCGTAGGCATCCGGGCGGCCCTTGGGTTCGCGTTTGGACACGAATAACATTTAGCATAACCGCTAAATGTCGTCAAGGGAGGGCTCGCTCGGAATGGCAGCGGCGGTGGGCTGACCGCCGAATCGTTGCTCACCACGATTGTCTGCGGATGGCGCGTCGTATATTCTCGGCGGAATGAGTCAGCTACCGCAAATCCTGGCGCTCTTCGATGACGGCGACCCGACCGCGGCGTCGCAATTGCTTCCGCTGGTTTATGACGAGTTGCGTCGACTGGCGGCTGGGCAACTTGCTCAAGAGAAGCCGGGGCAGACACTTGAGCCCACGGCGCTCGTTCATGAAGCCTACTTGCGGCTTCTCGGCAACGACGCGACGCGTCACTGGGCGGGCGCAAGCATTTCTTCGCCGCTGCCGCAGAGTCGATGAGACGAATCCTGATCGACAATGCCCGGCGGAAGCGCGGGCCCCGGCGTGGCGGGAACGTGCGGCGATTGGACGCCGACTTGGACCAGATCGCCTTCGACGCTGGAAGCCTCGATCTGCTCGACCTGGACGAGGCGCTTGACCGCTTGGCGGTCGAGTCTCCCGCGCGGGCCGAGCTGGTGAAGCTCCGGTTCTTCGCCGGACTGACAGTGCCCGAGGCGGCTGAAGTGCTGGGAATCTCGGTTGCGACGGCGGAAAGATACTGGAAGTACGCACGAGCCCGGCTGTACATCGAGCTGAACGAACAGACAGAAGCACCCCGGTCCAGCGGGTCCGCCAAAAAAAATCCGGCCGACGCTTGAGGGGTTTCGGCGCGATTCCTCGCCTTGTTGGGTGTAACCGGAAACCACAAGGAGTCTCGCCGTGAGCGACTTATCGCGCGTCGAAGAGATCTTCGTGGCTGCCCTCGAAACGGCGAGCCCCGAAGAATGTGCAGCTTATCTTGACGAGAAATGCCAGGGCGATCCGGAAGTACGTCAGCGGGTCGAGCAATTATTGCTGGCCCACGTCAAGGCGCGGGGGTTCCTCGAATTCCCGCGCGGAGACCAAACGCGGGAACAGCCGTCTTTGACCAGAGGCGAAGAGGCCGGAGCGATCATCGCGGGGCGGTACAAGCTGCTCGAACGCATCGGCGAGGGGGGTATGGGCGCGGTCTTCATGGCCCAGCAGACCGAGCCGGTAAAACGTCTGGTGGCGCTCAAAGTGGTCAAACCCGGCATGGACTCGAAGCAAGTGCTGGCGCGGTTCGAGGCCGAGCGGCAGGCGCTTGCCCTGATGGACCATCCCAGCATCGCCAAGGTGCTCGACGGCGGCCTCACCGAGCGGGGCCGGCCGTATTTCGTGATGGAACTCGTCAAAGGAGTGCCGATCACTCGTTACTGCGACGAGCGGAAGCTGACGCCTCGCGAGCGTCTGGCGCTCTTGGTGCCGGTCTGCCAGGCGATTCAGCATGCCCACCAGAAGGGGGTCATCCACCGGGACATCAAGCCGAGCAACGTCCTGGTCGCGCAATACGACGGCCAGCCCGTGCCCAAAGTGATCGACTTCGGTGTCGCCAAGGCGACCGGCCAGTTGCTTACCGAGAAAACACTGGTCACTGGATTCGGGGCCCTGGTCGGGACGCTCGAGTACATGTCTCCCGAGCAGGCGGAGCTGAATCAACTCGACATCGATAATCGATCGGACGTGTATTCGCTGGGAGTCCTGCTCTATGAGCTGCTCACCGGGACGACGCCCATTCAAAAGGAACGCTTGAAGACGGCAGCGATCCTGGAGATGCTGCGCGTTGTCCGTGAGGAGCAGCCCCCGCGGCCGAGCACGCGGCTGAGCACTTCGGAAGCGCTTGCCTCCATCGCGGCCAATCGCGGCATCGAGCCGAAGGCGCTCACCGGGTTGCTGCGGAGCGAGCTCGATTGGATCGTGATGAAGGCCCTGGAAAAGGATCGCAACCGGCGATACGCTTCGCCGGAGGCATTCGTGGACGACATCAAACGATACCTCCGCCAAGATGTGGTGCTGGCTCGACCGCCTTCGTTCGGGTATCGCATTCGAAAGTACTTTGTGCGGCACCGCGCCGCCCTTCTGGTCTCCAGCACGTTCCTTCTCATGTTGACGACGCTGCTCGTGGTGAGCATCCGGCAGGTCATCGTGCCGCCGCGCGGGGATCGGACTGCGATGGAGCTCAAACATGACGCCCTGACCGCCCGCAAGGCCGAAAGTGAAGCAAGAAAAGCCGCCGACTTACGCGTGTTCATGGCGAAATTCCAGCGAGTTGCGGATCAAGCGACGCACCTGGCGCTCGGCTCGCCGATCGGCGAAGTGTTTGACGAGCGCCGCGAGACGTTCCTTCGATTGGCCTACCTGCTGCGTGAAGTGCCCGACGATGCGCCCGCCTGGCGGGATCATCTCGTCATGACGCTCATTCTGGCCGGGCGTGGCATCGCCCCGCCTGCGGACCTCCCCGGTCGGCACGGCTTCGACGTGCAGCAAGCCGCGCTCAGCTCAGGCGGGCGATTGCTTGCAACTGCGACGAGCGATGGGACGGTGCAGGTGCGGGATTACCCGTCGCTCGCGATCCGTTGCGAATTCAACCCGTTTGTGGGAGCTCCTCGACTCGAATTGGAGACGGAGTTCCCCGTCGCTCTCGGCTTTCTCGATAGGCACAAGATCGTATGGACGGAGGCGGAAGGGAGATACTCCCGATGGGACTCCACGTCGGGACGAGCGATCGGTCGCGAGCTTGAAACGCCATACTGCAACCCGGTCTGGAGTCCCGATAGCTCGCGCGTCGTCACGCGCGAGACCGGCATGTTCGGGCAGTTCTTGAACAGCACGCTACGGGACGCAAGAACCGGTGAGCGAATAAAAGCATTGTCGGAGGTTGCGTATGACGTCGCCTTCTCCCCCGACGGCTCGATCATCGTCGAGGTGGATACTTACAGATTGCGCGTGTGGTCGGCAACCGACGGATCGCTTCAGAAGGATGTCCCGATCACATCGGCCGACCACCTCGGCTCGGGCCGCCGCCTCAGGTTCAGTCCGTCCGGGCGGTTCCTCGTGATCACGAGCGAAACCAGGATGGTTTGGTTTCAAACGCTCGACTGGCACCAAGAACCCTCCATTCAGGAGACGGGCGGGATGCAATACCCGGTCTGGGCCGAAGGTAGCGACGAACTTCTCTCCTTGCGTTCGAGTCCAGACCCGTTCTACTGGCACGAAAGCCAAGAGGGCAAAGGCGTCCGCAGGAGGAGCACCGGGCTCTTGGGATACGCACCGATCGCCGTTCGAAAGGATTTCGTCCTGACTGATAACGGCGACATCCGCGAGCTTGGCTCCGGTCGGAGGCTGCCAGTACGAGAAGGCCGAGCGTATGCCGAGGAAGCCCGGTATTTCGCCGCGGACGATCGCTGGCTGCGGACGCCGAAAGGCTTGATTGATCTCGCCGTGGATCGTCCAGTCCTCGACTCTCCGGGAATCCGATTTCTCGGCGAAGTTGGCATCGGGTGGGCATGTGCCCCCAGGTACGACGGCCATCCGATGGATTTCGAAGGAAGATCACTATCGATTCTGGACGCTTCCGGAGAAACCACAGGCGCTCGCCACCGAAGACTTGATCGGCTGGGCCGAGCTCCTGGCACGCGGCGAGCTTGGCCCCGACGACCGCCTGATCGAGCTTGATGAATCCAAGTGGGAGAAACGACGGCGCGAGCTCGCGTCATGTCCGTCGAGTGATGTTATTCGACAGCTCGGCGTCGACCTGACGGACCGGCTGTTCTGGCTGCGAGAAGCTGTCTACAGGGAGATCGTTCCCAGAGGTGAGCTCCTCGATCGACTCGTGCAGGAGGACCCGACACTCAAGAACCACGTCCTCCGATCCGAAGTACGAAATCACAGGCTTCCGGGCGATCACGTGGGTTGTCTTTCCGACGAACTGGCGGCGGTGCGAATGGCTGGACGATTTGCGTGGTACTTCTTGTTGGACTCCCGCAAATCGCAGCTACGGACGTAGACTGCCCTCGGAACTCGAGGTCGCGGTTCGCAGAGATCGCCCGGCTTCGGAATATGAGCTGGTGGTCGCGTGGTCCGACCGATGGATCGCGTCGGGCCGCTCGGCCAACCTTGCGCGCGGCTTGGCCCTGTATCGTCTGGACCGCCTCGAGGAGGCGGTGAAACAGCTCGAGAACGTCAAGGCTCCCGACGATAAACGCCCGACGGCATCGATTCTTGTGCGCGCCATGGCGCGAAAACGGCTGGGGCAGGATCCGGAGGCGAAGCTGGACTACGAGAAGGTCAGAGGGCTCGTTGAAAAGTGGGATGGCGCGGAGTGTTTCGAGATTGCATTGCGCGAGGAATCCAAAAAGCTGCTGCAGCCGTAGCGAGGTTCGTACGCGTGCATCGGATTCAGCGGGATTGTTGTCGATTCGCGTGTTCCTGGTTCGACTGATTGGATCTGACCGTCGGCATGACGGCCCGGGCGTGAAGCGTGCTCGCCCCTGACTTCATCAGCCGGTGCAGGTTGGGAGTGGGTGCTTTCCGAATGCCGTCGGGAGAGAGCCCATCAACACCCACGATCACCACGTGCCGCGCGGTCGGAACCTGGGCGGTTGCCACGTCCCCGGCAACGACAGCAACCAAGATTGCAAGAACTGCCGTCAATCGACTGCGCGGGAAGAACTGTCTTTCTCGATGAGCCATCTCGTAACCTCCGATCTTGGGTTCAATACCGATCCTATTCCACGGCGGCATCAGCCGAGCCGAACCCGAGCAGGCTTTGAGTGAGTGAGCCGCCTTCCACGACGAGTTCATGAACGGCTGCGTCCAGGTGGCGGCCTTCGACGCGGTCGCTGGATTCATCCGCGGCGAACAGCGCAGCCTTGCGCATCATTTCGCGAATGAATGCGGCGCTGGCGCCCTTTGTTCGACGGACGAAGGTCTCCCAGTTCACGTTACCCAGCGGCAGTCTGTCCGAATACAGCTCGAAGAGCCGCCCGCGGCACGCTGCATCGGGGAGTGGAATCTCGATGGCTTGATCGACGCGGCCCGGGCGAGCTGCCAGCGCGGGTTCGAGAATGTCCGGTCGGTTCGTGGTGAGCAGGAAGAGCACATCCGCATCGTCGGCGAGGCCATCCATCTGATTGAGCAGCTCGAAGAGGAGTGGTCCGGCGCATGCGGCGCCTGGCCGGGTGCGCTCTTCGGCGACAAGGTCCACGTCTTCCAGAATCACGATTGAGGGCTGCAAGGCGCGCGCCAGCGCGCATGACTGCTCGATCATTGCCTGGCCGCGACCCGTGAGAACCAGTACAGTCCGATTTCGAATGGCGCGGGCGACGTACATCGCGGTCAACGTCTTGCCGGTGCCAGGCGGCCCGTGCAGCAGGATGCCGCGCTTCAAATGCCGGCCTTCGGCGACGAGCTGATCCGAGAGCTCGGAGAACCGAACAGTCTGGCGCTCGATCCGTTCCAGCAGTCCCTTTGGCAAGATGATGCTCTCGCGGAGAACACTGGGCAACCTGTGGAACTTGATTTCGGTGCTTCCCATTTGCGTTTGAGCCAGCGAGATGACATGACCGCGATAGACATTGCGCTTTCGCATCGCGGTGCGCAAACCGGCCAGAAACTTCTCGGCGCTATCGCGACTTGGCGCCATCACCTGAATGGTGACCTGGGCCATGGGATGAAACTCCCGTGCCGGGCCCGACATCAGAATAGCCAGTGGCTCGCCGCCGCGTTTGACGAGGAACAAGCCGCTCTGGACGCACGCCACGACGCGGTCATCCTCGAGTTTGATATTGGCGTACTCGACGGGTCCTTCGGCCGCTCCCCCGCCCCCCATCAAGCCTGCCTTTCCTGGGGCAGCCAGCTCCGAGAGAGTGGCGCCCATGAACGGGTGGGGATTGATCACGCCAAAGGTTGCGACCGAGCCGTCGGCGGTTTCGAATTCCGCATCGAGCGCCTTTTGCAAGTTGGCGTGGTCGTAGGCTGGAAACTTCTCACTCAATATGGCGAGCTCGGTCGGCTCACACTCGAAGTGATCGCGCAGGCGTCGGCGAAAGACGGGCTCCTCCGCCGGTGCGGCGGCGGACATCTGGTCGAGGAAACCCTTGAAAGATGCGCCGAAGGCTTGGGGGGAGATGTCCATTGTGGTGGTTCCGGTTAGAGTCGACGCGTTCTGTTATGAGCGTCGCGCGAATCAGCGCCCGGCCGCTCTCATCGACAGTCCCGATCATCGGATGTGCAATCCAACGGAGCTTGAGTATAGACGCCTTTTTGAGTGCCCGCCAATGTTACGGACGGATGTGGGCACGGTGGCCTCGCGCGAGCTGACGCTCCATCAAACCATCTCGACCCGCGTCGGGCCCGGTTCCGCGGGCGGCATTGCCCAAGGATTGTCGGGCGCTCGACTACCGAAGATACTGAGACAGCGGAGGTTTGGTTGGTCAGGTCGACGAGGCCGGTTATGTGACGGGCGAAGGGAAGTCTTGAATGACCGTGCGTCGCGCTATGGCTTACATCGGGGTCATTGCTCTGGCATGTTTGCCGCTAACGTGGCTGGCGCCGCGACCACCGCTGCTCGCGAAGCCGCGCCTCGTCCCAGTGTATTAGTGGCCTCAAGCAACTTGGCTTGGCCCTCCTGAACTACGAGTCGAGGTACGGGTGCTTTCCGCCGGCGTACGTGGCCGGCGCCGACGGCAAGCCGCTTTATAGCTGGCGCAGTTCTCCTGATGGCAGAGCAAGATCGCACGGCCGGCTGGTTCGGCGGGCGGCTCGCGGGTGGGTTTCACTTCGATGAGCCCTGGGACAGCCCTAACAACCGAACACTGCATGGACTGGACCCATACTCTCTGTATTGCCCGAGCGATCAGGCCGGCGCGGGATCAACCGAGACCAGTTTTGTCGCGGTTGTGGGGCCGGGAACCATGTTCCCCAGCGACGGCACCTCGCGCCGGCTCGCCGACGTGACTGATGGCCCCGAGAACACGCTCATCGTCGTCGAGGTCGCGAGCACCGGGATTCACTGGATGGAGCCGAGGGAGCTCGACTGGACGATGATGAGTTTCCGGCTCAACGACCGAACCCGCCCGAGCGTCTCGAGCAATCACCCAACCGGGGTCGCTTATCCCGGTCCGCATGTCCTTAGCGTGGACGACATGGTCACCCACCTACGTGAGAACATCCCGCCGGACACGCTGAAGGCGCTCCTGACGATCGCCGGCGGCGAGAGAATCGAACGAAAACGAAGAGAGTGGTCTCTACGACCGTGATACGATCTAGTGGACCTTTGAGCTCGGCCGAGATGTCAGATCAAGACACTCCTAATCCTTCGCATCGCCGCCGGATCCGCATCAGTATCCGCGCCCTGATGATCATTGTTCTGATCGCCGGCTTCGTGCTCGCGCTCGTCGTTCACCGCATTCGCGTCCGGGCGGCCGAGGCCGCTTACCAGCAGGCGAAGCTCACCCGAGAAGTGGCCGAGATCGCACTGGCGGAGTTCGTCGAGGGTATTGCCAAGCAGAATGTCGAACGTGTGGAGGGCGAGATCGCCTTGGCGGAGGACGACTTGAAGCGCGCTGAGGAACGACATGAACGGTCGAGGCGCACGACCGAAAAGGCCGACGTCGTCGAGGCCGAGGCGGCTACGAAAGAGCAGGAACTCAGGCGGGCAAAGTTGCAACTGCACGAAGCGCAAAGGAAGAGGATGACCGTGGAGGCATCGAAAGTCCGGACGATCGAAGAGTTGAAGAGCGAGATCGAGACGACCAAGGGTGTCGAACGACACAAGAAGGCGATTTACACGGAGGTCAAGGCACGCTGGATGAGCAGATTAATCTGGTAGACGGCGAAAGATCCATCGCTTGCGCGCTCGGATCGAACGGCAGGCGGCACACGGAGTGTGCCTGTTAGATCATTCATCTCCGGCGTGCTCGGATCGAATCCTGCCTATTTCGGAAGCGATGTCTGTCGCCAGTTCCTTGAGTGTGTCGAAGAGCTCGTCTGAGACTTCCTTGCCCAAGATCGATCGCAGCGGGTACACGGCGCCCCGGGCGAACGCAACGCCGCGAAGTGCCCGCTTGAGCTGGACCAGGCGCAAGCCGAAGTCGAGCGCATCCTCGTCGGGACCGGACAGGGCCTGGGCCAGGCCGCCCACGGCTTCGGCGGCGCCGTGATAAAGCGCTCGTACATTAGAAGCCGCGTGCGGGTCCTCTTCGGGGAAGAGCTTATCGAGACGCACGAAGAAGTCCGTCGCCTTCTGGAGCAGAGGATGGCGTTTGAACGGCCCGTCGTCGCTGTCGTCGTCAAAGCCGGCGCCGTGCTCTACGATGTCGTCTTCAAGTGATTCGAGCGAAGCTTGGTCGTCGTCGTCGTCGTCGCGCCAGGGCTCATCGGGCACCTCGGGCTCGTCTTCGGGAAGCTCCGATACGATTTCCCGCATGGCCTCCTGGAATGCTGTTTGGTGGTCGAGGCCACGGCTCCTCAGCTCTTCAATCGCCCGCTGCAATCGTTCTTGCTGGCGGCGACTGTGCTTGTAAAGCTCATCCCATTGCTTCTCTGCTGCTTCCGCATCCGGCGCGGAGCCCGAGTCGTCGTCGTCGAACGCCACGGGCGGATGTTCCGACGGCCGGCGAAGGTTCCGATGCACAAGCATCGCGACCCGCTCGACGTGTCGCGCCAGGATCTCGGGATCTTCGGCCGCCTCGGGACTGAGTCCGAATTGCTTGAGTCCTTTGCCCAGGGCGTCGATGGCTTCCGCCAGAAACGAATGTCTTCGGACGAGCTCGGCAAAATCACGCGTTTCCCAGTAGCCGCCCTCGTCGGAGACTTCGAGATCGGGTAGGAATTCGGACTTCAGTGCAGTGAACATCTCGACGAGTGCCACATGGCCTTCGACTGGCCCGAACTGGGTCTTGGTGCAGCACCAGGGGGCCTCGGGGAGCCGGCGTTCTTCCGCGTCTTGAATTTCAGTCAACCCGATCAACCACCCCTCGGGTGAGATCAGCAGACTGGTCGATTCCTGACCGGGCGCGAGATTGAGGATGACGCCGCGGACCATTCGCGCTGGATCGTCGTCGGCCCAGGTTCGCCAGATTTCTGCGAGGCCGCCGAACTCGAGGGCGAAGTCCACGAGGCGGTCTTCGAAATCTTCAATGCGTGAGAGGTCGGCCATCCGGCCGCGGTAATGAATGGTAACGCCCATGGTGGCAGTTCCTCTTCGTGGATGGATGCGCTAGCATAGCGTCGCCCGCTTGCGGGAAGCCAGGGCTTCGGCGCATTCCGGAAAATCAACCGCCGAGGCTCACTTCCGTTTCAGGACTTCCGGAAGTAGACGGTTGCACCAATCGGCCGAACTGGTTGAAATAACAAGGTGCATCTTCGCCTCGATCCGCGACTGCCCTTCTCGTGCGAGCGGATCGAGCATAGTCGCGTCTCCGCGGTATCCGTCATCTCCGATAATCACAGGAGGGCGCCGTGGCCAAGGTCGTGATCTGCCCTGCATGCCAGTCGAAGGGTTCGATTCCCGATGAGTCTAAGGCTGCGCGGATTCGCTGCCCGAAGTGCGGCGAGATGTTTGACGTCAAGGGAGCATCGGGCGGGCCGCCATCCGCCACGATGAAGAAACCAGGGTCGTCCGCCGGTCCGCGCCCGGCCGCCAAGCCCAAATCGTCAGCTTATTCCGACCTCGAGGACGTCGAGCAGCTCCCACCCATGGGGAGCACGAGCTCGCGCCGCTCGATTGCGGCTGCCCAGCCGAACAAGGGGCAAGCTGCTCAAGGATCGGGCTCTTCGCCGATGATCTACGTCGTCGCTGGAATCGGCGGCGTTGCCGTACTGCTCCTGGCCGCAGTTTTGCTTGTCGTTCTCATGCGCGGAAACGGCGCGGAGAACACGTCTGCAAAAGGCCCGGCGGTAGCAGCGGATGTGCCGGCGGCCGAGCCCGCTGCACCGGTCGTCACGCGTACGGCAACCGTTGCCGAGACCCCTGCTCCGCCGCCGCCTCCTGTGCTCGATAGCGTTGAGGTTGCCCGGCGCCTGAAGGATGCGACCGTCTACCTCAAGAACACGATCGCGGGCAAGACAATCGCGTCGGGCAGTGGCTTTGTGATCGATGCGAAAGGAAGCACCGTGATTGTGGCAACCAACCGGCATGTCGTGGCCGTGGACCTTTCGGAGGTGCCAGCCCGGCTTATACCCAAAGGGAGCAAGCTCGAGCTCGAGGCTGTTTTCCGGAGTGCGCAGGGCCCGAATTTGGAGGAATCGCACCCGGCCCAGATCATTGCGGCGGACAGCTCGGGAAATATCAGCAAGGACCTGGCTTTCCTCGTGATCAATGATGTCAAGCGGCCGCCCAAGCCGCTCGATGTACTCACCAAGTCCGATGCGACGGAAGGAATGACTTACACGGCGGCGGGTTTCCCGTTCGGCGGGATACTCTCCAAGGTGAATGAGAGCAAGGGCAATCCGGGAGTCACGATCACCGGCGGTCGGATCTCCCGGCTCGTGAAAGACGATTTCGGGCTGCTGGATCTCTATCAGGTTGACGGCTCAATGCAGCCGGGCAACAGCGGCGGGCCGGTTGTCGAAGAAAAGACCGGGAAATTCGTCGGCGTCGTGGTGGCCAAGATGGGCTCGGTCGACACGATCGGTTTCGTTGTACCCGCTGACGAGCTGCGCGGGGCCTTGGCGGGCCGTATCGGTGGTCTCATGATGGAGCTCAAAGACATCCAGCCCGAGTAGCGCGAGCCTCCAGATCAAGGCGCAGATCGTCGATCCCAAGGCGAAGGTGAAGGATGTTCTCATCCACGTCGCGCCGGCTTCGGCCGGCTCGATCAGTCCCAATGGCGACGGCTCCTGGCCCCCCTTGCCCAATACCACGGCCGTGCAGCTCCAGCGTGATCCCAAATTCGCGATGGCCGCCGGCGACGTGCAGGTTGCACTCAGCGGCACAGGAGACGCGGCGCGAAAGATCCTCGTTCAGATGGCGCACCGCAATCTTGAAGGCAAGCTCATCTACTCCAAGCCCAAGGAGATCGAGCTGCCCAAGAAGCCCGGCCCGATCCACGACTTGCGCGAAGTCATGCAAATGTTGAAGGAGCTCGAGCGCAGCCAGCATCACGATGCTCGGTCCACTCGTCGATCCCGGAAACGACTGCAAGCTGGTCAAAGACGAAGACGACCTGAAGATCAAGATCACCGTTCCGGGCGGCAAGATTCGCTCGCTGGCGCCGGCGATCCGCCAGCGCTTCAACAAGAAGAAGCCGTTGCACAACGCTCCCATGACCCTGATCGACGTGGAAGGCGACTTCGCCGCCATGGTCGAGGTCACCGGCGACATGACTCCGGGCGCAAAGCTGCCCAGGGATCGCGAGGGCAACGACCTGCAATTCACGTTCCAGGGCGCGGGCCTGCTGCTCTATCAGGACAAGGATAACTTCGTCAGGCTCGAGCGCACCGCGGGCGTCTCCCTCGACGACCTGCACCCGATTCACAAGGTGCTCTTTGAGGTCGTGAAAGACGGAAAACACGTCGAAAACCAGGTGTATCCGCCCGTACCCGAGGGAACGGTCTATCTTGTGCTGAGGCGCCTGAAGGGTCGTGTCCAGTGCGGCTACAGTCGAGACCTGACCTCGCCGCCGAGGCCGCTGTCACAGGTCGAGGTTGGCTTTGATTCCGAAGGTCAAGATCGGCTTGTGCGCCAGCAATATCTCGCAGGAACCCTATGCGGCAACCTTCGAGAACTTCGCCCTCATCAACACCGAAACTCAGCTCAAGACCTTCTTTGGTGACGGAGACATCCCCAAGTCGAAGGACGAAGAGAAAAAGGCTCCCTGACGGTCGGTCAACGACCGCCGACCACGGTGTATTCCGCCGGGGAACCCGTTGGCTTGGCCACCTCGACCCTGATTGTGCGTAAGTGCCGGCCGGACGTATCCACTCGCACGGTAATCGAATGGCGGCCTGCCGGGAGCGGTAAGGTCAACGACGACGACTGCGGCGGCGCGGCGGTTTCGTCGATCCAGAGCTGCACTCTCGCGGCCGAATCGGCCTGCACCTTGACCTCGCCGGCGGCCGAGACGTCGATGGAACCTTGTAAATAAAGCACGTCGCCGCCGCTCTTTGACTTTACCTCATCGAGCGGCAGCGAGCCGTCGACCTTGGCGTAGGCTACGTCCCATTTTTCCGAGGGCGCGCGCAGAACCTGATTGCGCAAGGTACTGCTGTCAGGAACAGTTGTTGCCAATTCCCTGGGAACGGCCTTGAACACTTTCCAGCGCTGGATGGCAGGAACAGGGCGAATGGCGTACGGGCCCGGCTTGCCCAGCTCGGAGAGGAAACGCACCAGGTCAAGGAACTCGGCCCGGGTCATCAGGTTGGCCAGGCCCTTGGGCATGAGCGACCCGCCTGCCTTCTGGTCTTCGATCGATGCCGCGGGGACGACCCGGGTCGCTCCGGTGGCGTCCTTGAGCACGACTCGCTGCTCATCTTTGTCGGTCACGATTCCCTGGAAGACCTGCCCCTCGACGGTCAGGACCATCAGCGTGTTGTATTGCTCCTTGATCGCCTGGTCCGGGTTGAGGATCGAACTGATGATGTAGTCCGGCGGCGAGATCTGGCCGACGGCACTCAAGTCCGGGCCCACTTCGCCGCCGGCCTTTGAAACCGAGTGGCAGCTCATGCAGTTCAAGTCGCTGCGGCGGAAGACGTCTTCGCCGCGCGCCGGGTCTCCCTTGGCGGCGACGTCGGAAACCATATTGCTGAGCTCGGCCGGTGTGAGCGATTTGGTGAGCTCGGTGATGCCGGCCGCACGCGACAGCGCCTCCACGAGTGCCTGGTCGGATCGGCCCAGAGTGTAGACGGCGCGCAAGGCAAGCTTGGCTGAATCAGCCGGGATGGCGCGCCCGCCGATGGCCTTCGCCAGCATGTCGGAGCCTCCTTGCCGGTCGAGAAAGGCGCGTAGAAGCGGCACGAGGTTCCGGCCTGGCCCGGCCGGTTTGGCCAGGACCTCGGCTGCGCGCCCCGCGGCGCGAGTGAGGTCCAGCTTGGCGAGCGCGGTGATCGCCAGCAGCCGTGTCCCCTCGGGATGATCTTCCGCAGCCAGAGCCTCGATCGGGCCGGCGCCCGTCTTGCCGCCGATCGTTGCCAGGGCGTCGAGTGCTTCGGCGCGTAGTGATTCGTCGGCCTGCTCGGATCGGGCAATATCGGCGAGTGATTTCGCTGCCGGCTCGAGTCTCCAGAGACCAGCCAGCCGGATCGCGGCTTTTCCGACGGCTGCGCCCGAGCTCGATGTCGCGGCTTGCACGAGGGGTAGCAGCTTCTCCAGGTTGCCGGAAGGCTTCAGATTGCGGTTGGCGGCCGCTCCGGAGAGGGCCTCCAATGCCGCAACTCGCACTGGGGCCGAGAACCCGTCCGCCGCGATCGCCTGTTCAAAGATGAACGTTAGATCGTCGGCTGTTCCCCGCTTGCCGATCAGATCGATAATCGTGCCCTGGCGGTCTTCGGGCACGCGCTTGCTCTTGAGCAGCTTCACCATCGGGCTGTCGTCGGGCGGGGAGGGTTCGCTCGACGAGCGCGCGAATGCGTGAAACGCAGGTGTCAGTGCGATTGAAAAGGCCAAAACAAACGACAACATCACGCTACCCCGTCTTCAGAACCTGTTCACTTCGTCGCGTCCTGGTCCTTGGCGCGACGGTCGAGTGTCTTGGTGGTCTCTTTGAGCGTGTATTCGAGATAGTCGTCTTGCGGGTGCAGGAGCGATTCCAGCGCGATCACCTGCGCCTTGCCGGCATCCGGGCCGTCGAAGAAGCTCAGGGCGCGAACCGCTTCGAGGCGTACGCGAGGGTGCTCGTCGTTGACCTGCTTTTGCAAGAGCTCGAGTGGCCCGGCGAGGCGGTCGCGCCAGTAGCAGACAACTCGTGTAGCCGCGGCGCGGGCCTTTCCTTCCGGGCAGGTGAGGACCTGTTTGAGAAGTTTCTCGTCGACTGCGTCCAGGCTCTGATGCAGCCAGAGGGCCTCGAGCATCTGCCTCCAGTATTCGGGGTCGCGCGTGTCGAGGTGGGCGATCCAGGTCTCGAGTCGCCTTCAAGACTTCCTGCTCGGGCCGCTCCCGCAGCTCGCGGCGGGCGCGGTAGCGCACCCGGTCGTCATAAACTTTGAGCAGGTCGAGCAGCTCGGGGACCGTGGCGCCTGCGATCTTCGCCGGCTCGAGCAGCGGCCCGTTTGGGATAGGTGATGCGCCAGATGCGCCCGCGGGTGTGGTCGCGGTTGGGGTCGCGCAGCGAGTGCTGCATGTGGCCCACCAGGGGGTTGAACCAGTCGACGACGTAAAGCGCTCCGTCCGGTCCGAACTGGAGGCCGACCGGGCGGAAGTTCGGATCCGACGATTTGAGCAGCGGCTCGACCGGCGTGCCGGAGAAGCCCGAGCCGTCTTCCTTGACGCGGTACCTCAAGATGCCCTGAAATCCGATGTTGTTGTTGAGCAGATAGTCGCCCTGGGTGTCGTCGGGAAAGTGCCGGTTATAAACCAGCTCGCAGCCGCAGGTGGGCCGCCACTGCATCGGAAAGAACTGTTTCATGCCGCCGTGCTTCTGCGGGTAATTGACCTGGCCCGAGAACGCGGTTCCAAAGTAATTGGCGCCGCCGGAGGCGTCGGCCACGAAGTTCTGGCCCCAGCGGTCGATGTAATGGCCCCACGGATTGGCGAAGCCATACGAAACAAAAACGTCGAACTTCTTCGTCTTCGGCTCCCAGCGGAAGACTCCGGCCTCATTGCACCGCCGAGGGCCGTAAGGTGTTTCGACCTGCGAATAGTGGAACGTGCCTTCCTGCCAGTGCAGTGCACCGCCCGGGTCCCATGTAAAGGCGTGCATTGCATGATGCGAATCGGCGGTATCGAACCCGTGCATGACGAGCTCGCGCGAATCAGCGCGGTCGTCGCCGTCGGTATCCTTGAGGAACATCAGGTTGGGCTGCTGCGAGACATAAACGCCGCCGTCGCCCAGCTCGATGCCGGTGGGAACATGCAGCTCGTCGGCGAAGACCTTGCAGCGGTCGGCCATTCCGTCGGAGTTCGCGTCTTCGAGGATCAAGACCTTGTCGTTCGGCTTCTTGCCGGGCAGATACATGGGGTAGCGACGGCATGGTGGTGACCCAGAGCCGGCCTTTCGAGTCGAACGTCATCGAGACCGGGTCTTCGAGGTCGGGAAACTCGACCTCCGAGGCAAACAAGTTGATTGCGTACCCCTCAGGGAGCGTGAACGATTTGGCTTCTTCGTAGGGAGTGGTGATCTTGATCGCCCCCCCGACGTTGGTCTTCACCGTGACGAACTCGCCGGTGTTGCTGTCGTCGATTGCCGGGGGCACCGGCTTGCCCTGCGCGATGTCCCAGATTCGCCGCTCGCGGTTCTGGATCATCTTCCGCAGCTTGGCAAACTCGGCGGGGAAGTTGACGACGCCGAACGGAGCCTTGCGCCCGCCGTAGATGTAGCAGCCGTTCACCGCGCGGTAATCGTAAAAGAACTGGAGGTTTTTTTCCTGCACGGCCGCAAAGAGAGCGCTTGAATCGGCTTTCGGCGCCTCTGCCGCCGTTCCAAAGAGAGCCTCCATCATGATCGGCGCGAGCCGTTTATAGCCGAGGTCGTTGAGATGCACGCCGTTGATCGTGAGCGGCTCGGAGCTTGAGCCATAGAGCTGTTTGGTGGGGCCATAGAGGTCGACGAAGACCGCGCCGTATTTTCCGGCAAGCTCTTCCATCGCGCGAGTGTAGAGCTCGATGTTCACGTTGTTCTGCTTGCCGTCGGTGATGTGGGGGTTATTCAGGTCTTCCTGGGCGATCGGCGAGAGGAGCACGAGCCGTGGGGGCTCCTCGCCGTTGTACTTGGTCGATGTCGACGTCTTGATGAACTTCTCGAGGTCGTTCTTGAATTTCGGCAGGCCGCGTGGGCCTGCGAACGACTCGTTGAACCCAAAAGCGGCGATGAGCACGTCGGGCTTCTCGTCCTTGAGCGTGTGGCCGTGGTCGTTGAACCGGGCCTGTCGCGGCCGCAGGGTGAGCTCGTCGGCCGAATAGCCCAGGTTGTGAACCACCAGCTCGAGCTCGGGAAAGCGGGCGTGCAAGAGCGTCTCGAAATGCCCGTAGTATTGCATCCGCTCGGCGAACGTGTTTCCGATCAAGATGATCCGGTCACCCTTGCGGAGCACCAGATCGGGTCTTGGCGGCTGCTGGCGCCGCGGCTGCGCTCGGGACCGCCGTGTAAAAACACCAGAGCGGCCGCAGCCAGCAGCCGGATCGCAGGTTGTGATCGTGCTCGCCTCGTCATCGCTGTTCGTGCCTTTGTAACCGAGTGGATCGTGGTTCTGGGCCGTGAGCCGCACCACGAGCTGGCGCGCCTGCGCTGCGAATGCGCCCTGTCGGGAGAGCTTGCCCAGTGTTGATCTTGGCCACGACGAGTGGGGAACGGTTCATGGCGGGTCTTGAAAGAGGAGGGACGTCGCGGCGAACATTATCTTGTGTACCCGACGCGAAGCATGCTGTCAAAGGGGGGGGCTGTCTGTCGCGGCTCAGACGCTCGGCCGCGCTTGGCTGAACACATCGTCCGCCTTGCCGATGACGCTGTGATAGCGCAGTCGCAACGAGTCCATGATCGCTTCCCAGGTCTGGCCCAGTGCATAGGCCCGCGCAGCCTCGGCCATCCTGCGCCGCTCGTCCGATTGCTCGATCAACCAGAGAATGGCCGTGGCGAAGCGCTCGACCGGCTCTTCCGGTGCGACCAGAATTCCGGTCGACCCGGATTGCACCGTCTCGCTCACACCGCCGGCCTCGAGCGCGACGACCGGCAGACCGGACGACATCGCTTCGAGCACGACATTCCCCAGGGTCTCGGTGCGGCTGGCGAAAGCAAAGATATCGCCCGCGGAGTAATGGTCGGCCAGATCGGCCCGGCTTCGGTATCCCGCGAAATGAGCGATGGCGCCGATCCGTGCTTGCAGGGCGGGCCGCGACGGGCCGTCGCCCACGAACAGAATCCGCACGTCGGGCCTGCGCGACGCCACGATCGCCAGCGCATCGGCGAGATAATCGACGTTCTTCTCGGGCGCGATCCGGCTGACATAAGTGATGACCACATCGTCCGGCGACCAGCCCAGTGCGCGTCGCACTTCGAGTCTTCCCGGCCGGCCCGGCCGGAAGACCTCGCTATCAACGCCGCGCCGCCAAAGCCGCAGTCGCTCGAAGCCGCGTTCCTCGAGATCACGGATCGTCGCGTTCGACGGAACGTACGTTTCTTGCGTGCTGTTGTGAAACCAGCGCAGGTAACGCCAGATCAGGCTCCTGCCCCAACCGAGCCCGTAATGGGTGCTGTACTGGTCAAAATTCGTGTGGAAACTGGAAACGACCGGGATCCTGGATTTGAGTGCATGCCGGAGCAGGCTCCATCCCAGTGTCGCCTCGGTCGCGATATGAACGATGTCCGGGCGAAACGCGGCCACCGCACGATGCACCCGGCCAAACGGCGGCCTGGGGAGATGAAGCTCTTTATAGAACGGCAGGACGATCGACGGGACCGGCAGCACTCCCTCCTGGCCGGCTTCGGTACCATAATCGGGGCAGACGAGCTGAACCAGGTCACCACAAGCACGGAAGTGACGAGCCAGCTCGCCGAGCGTCCTCGACACGCCGTTGACCTGGGGAAAGAACGTTTCAGTGACGAGTGTGATGCGCATGGATCGGGTCGATCTGCGAGTGAAAGGGCGTCGTGCAGAGCCATGTCGCTCCGGACATCCTAACCAGCTCGACTCGGGTGGCACAGGCCAAGCCGCGACTGTGAAGAATGCGAGAAGACGATCGGCTTGGAGGGACGCCCGGACGAGCGTGCTCAGGCCCGGGCCTTGCCTCCGCGGTTCGGGCGTGAGAGACTCATTTCGTGGTGAGAATCCCGCCTCCGAGCTTCTTCGTGGGCTCATTCGCTCGATGCAAGAGGAAGTGACTTGAAAGAGAATCCAGTCAAGAGGGCGCTCAAGGCCGGCAAGCCTCAGATCGGCACGTGGCTGTCGCTCGGGAGCATCGCCGCGGCGCGGTTCATGGCCCGTGCCGGATTTCCCTGGCTCACGGTGGACATGGAGCACACCCACACCGACATCCAGACGGCTGCGTTCATGTTCGGCGCCATCGCCGATGCCGGCTGTGTTCCGCTGGCTCGCATCCCCACGGGCCGGCATGAGCTGATCAAGATGGTGCTCGACTGCGGCGCGATGGGAATCGTCGCTCCGATGGTGATGGATGCCGCTGAAGCGCGGTCGATTGTCGCCGCAACCAAGTACCCGCCGCGCGGCAATCGCTCGGTCGGCGGAGGCATGCACGCCCTGAATTTCGGGGCCACCGCCGCCGAGTACTACAGCAAGGCGGATGACGAAATCCTCGTGATCATTCAAACTGAGCACATCAAGGCCGTGGAAATTGCCGACGAGATCTACTCGGTGCCCGGTGTCGATGCGGTGTTCGTTGGTCCCAACGACCTGGCTTATTCGATGCGCGCGCCCGACGGTGCGCAGCCTGGGAAGGAACTATTCGAGTCGACGCTCACACGCATCCGGGAAGCCGCCCAGCGCAACCGGCTTCCCTGCGGCCTCCACGTTCTCACCGCGGCCGACGCCATGCGGCGGGCGCGCGAAGGCTGGCAGTTCATTGCGGTCGGCAGCGAGCTCAAGATGATGCTGGACGGAGCGGCTGACGCCTCGCGCCAGACCAACCCGGACCAGGCAGCGGGCGAGCTGGCCAAATACTGAGCGCCCGATCAGACGTCGATCGGCCAGGCGAGGATCCTTGAGCGAAAGGTCCTATTGAGCTGAAGTCGCAGGATCAAATCGGTTCTTTCCCTGCCGAGGGGTCCGGACATGTCGTCGCCCACCGGGGAACGTGAGGCGGAAGTTTTCCCCTGGATGGAACATGCGGTTGTCGCTGGCGGCGTGATTGGCGCGGTTGCGGCGGTGCTGCTGGGACTATCGCTGAAACTGGGCGCAGGCGAGCTCGCGCTCGCCGGCCTGTTGGGGTCGCTTGCCGGCGACCTGGTCGGGGTGTGCGTGGCGCTCTACTGGGCCAGGACAGTCCCAGCCGATCGGACTACCGTGCGCGACTTGTGGGACCCGTGGCTGGACGCCCAGAATCCCCCCGGCGAAACAGAAGTCGATGTGGTTCTTCCTGTACACGCGAGCTGTCGCAGAAACCCCCGGCGAGATCATGCACTGGCGTGCCCGAGTCAGGCCCCGCGTGCTCTCGCCCGAGACTGGCGAAGCCCTGCCCTTGACCGACTTCGTGGGGCCGATCCTCGCCGGCGGCGGGTCCGGGGTCATTCGCATTCAGGGGCCGCCCGGCTCGGGGAAAACGACTGCGCTCGACCATCTGGCCGGCGTGGTGCCTCCGCACCTGAGCGTTTCCTTCCTGGACGAGCCTCATCGTCCGTCCGACATCGTGGAGGCGTTATCCCGTGGTTGGGTGGTGTATACATCCAGAGACGCATCCTTCCCGACCGCACTGGCTACCAATCTGAAACTCGCTCCCTGGGGTGAGGACGAGTGGATCGAATACCTGCTCGCGAGTGACCGGCGGCACTGCTCCTCGGTGATGGCTCGCCTGGCGCGCGCGAAGCCAGAAACGGCCATGCTCGGCGGGAATCCCGAGCTGTGGGGGCTGGTCCTCGATCGCATGATGGCCGATCCGTCGGTCGCGGGGCCCGGCCTGCGCGATCAGAAGCGAAGTCGCCGACTTGTTGCCCGACGGCGAGCGCCTGCGTCATCGAAAGCGACTGTTTCGCTGCCGTGAGCAACCCGGCCCGCCGCATCGAGCACCTCCGCCGTCATCACCCGGGCGAGGAGTTACGACGCCTGATCCGTCATCGCCCGGTCCAGCTTCTGCTCGCCGCCGACTGGCTTGCGCGTGCCGTCAAGGATCGGGCGGAGGGCGAAGCGCTGGCTGTCGCTCTACCTCGCGACCTCGTGCTCGAGGCCGCCTCTCGGATCGCTCGATGACCCCGACTCGGTGGACCGGCTTCGGTCGCTCATCGAGCGACGGCGACGTGCGCATCCATCCGATGGTCGCGAGTCTTCTGCACGCGCTCCGATTCGGCTGGAAGCCCAACTGGCCACCACCCCGACTCGCGGGAGCCTACCTGGAAGAGGCCGCATGGGCGGAAATCGACCTCGCCGGTGCGGACATGCGAGACGCGGATCTCGCCGGTGCGAACCTGCGGCGGCAGCCGGCTTGACAGAGCGAATCTCGAGGACGCCAACCTTGATCGGCGCCGATCTGGGCGGCGTCGTCCATGGAGGGGGCAACACTCGACAAGGCCGATTTGAGTCGAGCCTCTCTGCCGCACGTCCGCGCCGAGCGTGCCCGCTTCGAGTCGGCCCGTCTCGTGGCCGCCAGCTTGATCAGGGCGAAGCTCGAGCGAGCAATTCTCGTGGACGCAGACCTGTCCGACGCCCGGCTCTCGGAAGCGAACCTGGCCGGGGCCGACTTGCGAAGAGCCAAGCTCGAGGGAGCTGACTTCTCTGGAGCGGATCTTTCCCGAGCGATCTTACAGGGGCTCACGCTGGCAGGCGCGCAGTTTACCGGCGCTCGATTGACTGGTGCTGATCTCGCACAGTGCAACCTGGAGGGTATGGTCCTTCCCGGCGCCGCCTTTGCCGATGCGGACCTGCGGCATGCGCTTTTGACCGGCTCGCAAATGCCGGGCGCGGACTTCCGCGGCGCGCGCCTGAGGGCGGCCGGCTTGGCGGAGGTCGAGTGGGAAGGCGCAGATCTTCGGGGGGCAGACCTACGTGAGGCCGCATTCCACCTGGGATCATCCCGCAGCGGCCTCGTCGGCAGCCCGATCGCCTGCGAGGGAAGCCGCACCGGCTTCTACACCGACGACTGGAGCGAGCAGGACTTCAAGAGCCCCGAGGAAATCCGCAAGGCAAACCTCTGCGGCGCCGACCTCCGCGGTGCGAGAATCGATGACGTGGATTTCTACCTGGTGGATCTTCGCGGCGCAAGCCTCGACCCGAGGCAGATCCCGCACATCCGCCGTTGTGGGGCGATTCTCGAAGCGCGGGCGTGACCACCTCGTCGCGTTCCTTTTCATCCTCCGACCAGACTGCGTATTCGCTCGAGCCCGCGGGTCACGACCTCGAGCGGGTCTTGCTCCCAGAGCTTGCGATTGAACAGCTCGAGCGAGACCGGGCCGCGATATCCGATCGATCGCAGGTTGGCGATCACCCGCGGCAGGTTTGCGATCCCCTCGCCGACCATCACGCGATCTTCGTCGCGCTGGGTGAGCGGGTCGGGCTCGGCCGGCAAATCGTTGATGTGGAAGCAGGCCAGCCGATCTCCCGTGATCGTGAGCAAATCGTCGATCGAGCCGCCGCCGCGCATCATGTGGAAGACGTCGGCGACGATGGTCGCTTTCGCTCGCGGAGGGCCGCTGCCTGCCGCGATGGCCCAGGCGGTTGCCACGTTCTTGACGCCGTCGACGAAGCCGAGGAACTCCATCGACGGGACCACGCCGATCTGCTCGCCGATCTCGAGCAGCTCGCCGAATCGGTCGCTCGCCCGATTCACATCGACCACTTCCTTGGGTGGGCTGGCCACGATGTATGGGCTTCCCAGTTGGGCGGCCTGCGTCATCCGGCGCCGGCAGTCGTCGAGCACTCGCCGGTGCTCGTCCCCCTCGGATGTGACCCACCCGTGCAGCGCGATCATGCTGACGACCGCGAGCCCGGCGTCGGCCAGCGCCCGCGCAAGCTCGGCAATGCTTCCCCCTTGTTGCAGATACTCGGTGATCTCGTCATTCCACGGTTCGATCGCCACGTAGCCCGCTTTGCCGGCGATCTCGATCTTTTTGAGGAGCGGAGTCGGCCGGATGGTGCTCGTGTTGAGGCAATAGACGAATTCGCTCATGAATGTGACCCCTTGACCGGCCCGCTCGTCGAACATCCCGTGACGTCCTGAATGTAGGACCCCGGCGCGCGATGATCAAGGGAATGCCGATCAGGGCTCGTCGATCCGCTGCTCGAATGGCGGCCGGACGCGATCGGGTAGATAGACCATTCCGGCGTCATCGGCGATCTGGAGGCCACCGTCCAGGTAGAGAATCACGCCGTTGATCTTGCGGCCCGCCCGCGACGCCAGGAAAACCACTGCGGCACCGATTTCTTCGGGTGTCGTCAAGTTGCGGATACCCTCGGGGAAGTCCGGACGGCCGAACTTCGCCTGGATCAACCGCTCGTTCGGAGTGTCGACCCAGCCCGGCGCGATCATGTTGCACGTGACGGACTCGTTCAGATATTCGACCGCGACTTGCTGCGTGAGACCCCACAACCCGGCCTTGCTGACAACGTACGAAAAGAGGCCCGGCATCGGCCGTGTGGCCCGCGTCGAGCCGATGTTGATGATCGTTCCTCGCCGCCGTCGCAAGAGTGGAAGAGCGGCTTTGATGCCCAGCCAGGGGCCCTTCAAATTGATGCCCAGCGTCTGTTCCCAGAGTGCGAGATCGGTCGATTCGACCGTTCCGCGCGGGCTGATGCCGGCGCAGTTCACGAGGAGGTCGAGCCCACCCCAGCTCGAGCTGAGCACCGCCATCGCGCTGGTCCAGTCGCGGATGCTGGTGACGTCGAGATGCTGGCCGACGACGTCGAACCCCTCTCCTTGAAGCTCGGTGGTTGCTTGCGCGAGCAGCTCGTCCGCGATATCAGCAAGCATGACTCGGTACTCAGCGCGTGCCAGCGCCTGGGCAATCCCGCGGCCGATCCCCTGTGCCGCACCGGTCACCAGGGCAATCGAGCGTTCCGCCGCCAGAGATCCGCTGTTCCATTTCGTTGTTCTCGGCAAAAAGACTTCTGGATTTTTTGAGTGAAATGTCATCGAATTTATTAGGAGTTCGATGATAAGATAGTGTAAGTTCGTGAGGCGAGTGCGTGTCTCGAAAAGAACCGGATTCACTCAGGGAGGGTAGGGTCGATTGTGGGTTCCGGTGATGTATCGCGAGATCGTGCTCGCACGAGAGTTTGAGTGCGACCTTCCTGTACGAGCTGTGCGTTGTGGTTGAAGATTCGGCGATGCCAGGTCACGACCCCGCGGCGCCCGTTGACGTGGGGTGCGAGTGATTCGACTTTCGAGACGGCATGAATGGTATCACCGAAAGCGATGGGATGGTGGAATTTCCACTCCAAAATTGCCAGGAAGGCGATCGTATCGACTCGAGGCGCCTGGCTGATCAAGCCGGTGGCGATTGACATGCCGAGAAGTCCGTGGGCCACGGGCCGGCCGAAGGGGCCGGTTTGGCTCGAAACATGGTCGACGTGTAACGGATTGAAGTCGCCGGAAAGGCCGGCGAACAAGACGACGTCGGTTTCGGTGACGGTCCTTCGGGCCGTTTCCCACTCATCGCCTACGGCCAGATCGTTGAAAGCCAAGATTGGCACTGATTGGCGAGTCACGTGCGCGGTTTTCCTGCGTAGTAATCTAATTAGAGATCAAAGCTTGATCAGTGCGCTGATCGGGGAGTTGCTTCCACGAACAGCATTCTGACTGGCGGCTGAAAGTCGTCAAGCCCGTTTGAGCATGTGCATAGCGTCATGATTTCGGGCGTACAACAATCGGTGAATGATTGTGCTATTTCCAGGTATCAATCAGTGGGATTCACCAGTGAGATTTTCTCGAGTTTCCCACTTTGAATTTCCAGGAATGGCACTCAATCTGCGTGGTTGTTCTTCATCTATTCTTATCGCGTAACCAAGGATAACGGCGATGACGCGTCCCTATCGAGTATTGATCGCGGATGACGAGAAGTCTGTCGCGGTGGCGTTGCAGAACCAGTTGGAATCGCTGGGCTACGACGTGGTATCGGTGGTCAGCGATGGTCAACGAGCGATCGAGATGTGCCGGCGCACGCTGCCCGATGTTGCGTTCATGGACATCGAGATGCCCGGGTTGGACGGCTTGGCCGCGTCGCGGCAGATTGCGGTCGATCCCGGAACTCCGGTGATCATTCTCACCGCTCATGGGCACCCGAATTTGATCGACCAGGCCGTTGAGGACGGGGTGATCTCATACCTGCTCAAGCCCGCAACCAACCCCAGCTTGCACGCCGCCATACAAGTCGCGGTCGCGCGAGCGCGTGAATTGAAAGTTCTTCAGGAAGATATTGACCAGCTCAAGTCAACTCTACGCGAGCGCAAGTTGATCGAGCGCGCCAAGGGCATCCTGATGTCCCGGCGCCAGCTCAGCGAGAGCGAGGCTTTTCGCTTGCTCCAGCGCCAGAGTCAGGATCGGCGCATACCGATGGCCAAGCTTGCCGAGTCGATCATTCAGACCGATGAGCTGCTCGAGGCGCCCGAACAGGACTCGCCTCCTACACCTTCAAGACCGCTGCGCCGGCATATTGAAATGCCGCACGGAGAATAATATTTGACGCCCGGCTCGCCACTCGCTACCCTGAAACTGCTTCGAGCACCCCCAAGCGAGTCGCTCGGCCCTCTCGCTGTCGATGCTTCGATGAAATTGAGTTCGTTCTGAGGGTCGGTCAGCCCTTTTTAAGCTGGCCTGTCAGAGTGGAGAAAGTCAGGCCCGGATGCCTGGCCTCGATCCAGCCCCCGGGCACTACGTCCTAAGACGCTTGGATTCGACTGACTGCCGGATGGGATCAAGGATGGGACGACTCCTGTTCGACTAATCGCGACTCGCATTCGACTTAGTCATGAGCACTTCGATCGTTCCCAGTTTCGAAGCTCAATCCTTCGAGACAACCTCCCAATCCGTTGGTTCGGCACACTGTTTGCTCAACCGTGGCCCGGCAGAAGAGCCCGAACAGATGGGAGACTGGAATGCGGATGTACAGCACAAGATCAGAGCTTCGCCGGTTCGAATTTGGGAAAAACCATCTCGAAGTCGCGCAGTTCATTGAAGGCCACATCAACCGCGTTGCCAGCGGGCGAATCCGCGATCTCCACGTGGTTTATTCGGATGATAAGATCATCCTGCATGGGCGGTCCCGCACTTACCACGCCAAACAACTGGCGCAGCAGGCCGTCCTCGACCTGACCGACGGGCATCCCCTTCTGGCCAACCAAATCGAGGTCTCTTGAAGGCGACCGGTGGGTGCGTCGCCAACCGCCAAGAACCTTCCGACTGCGCTTGCCAGTGCGCGAAAACGGTGCCTCGATGCACGCCTGAAGCGCAATAGCCCAGGGACAATCAGGTCATGGAAGTCCGTTTGACCCCAGATTCCGCTGGTGCAAAGTGCCAGCGAATCTCGCCACTGCTGGCCGACCAGTACCAGCTCAAATCGGTCCTGGCAAACCTGAGCCATGAGCTGTGCCGCCAACTGGCTTCGTTGCGTGCGGGGTTCGACTTGATACTTGGGGAATCACCATCAACCGTCGCCGTCGACCAGCGCGAGCATCTCGAAACGATGGTTTCTCTCTGCGACGACTTGCTTCGCTTCACGCGCAGCTCGCTCGATTATGCGTCGGCAGCGCAAGGCGCTCGTCCGCTCTGCCTGGGCCATTATACGATCGGCGCCCTGGTGAATGAGATCGACCGGCAATTCGCGCCGGTCGCTTCGTCACGTCGTATCAGGTGGGAATCCCATACCACCCATCCCGAGTCAGCGGTTGTCACCGACGCCTCGCGGTGCCAGCAGATCTTCGGCAATCTGGCGTCCAACGCCTTGAAATTCACTCCGACGGGAGGGCGAGTTCGCATCTTCGGGAGAGCGTTCGCCGATTCCTGGCACGTTACGTTCGCTGACTCCGGCCCGGGCATTCCGCTCGAATCGCACGAGCGCGTCTTTGAGCCATTTGTCCGATTACCCCGAGATGAGCGCGCGGGAATCGAAGGAAGCGGTCTCGGGCTGGCCATCTGCCACGAGCTGGTGGCGCAGCTCCATGGCGCCATCACGCTGGAATCGGCGGGAAACGCCGGCACGTCGATCAGCGTGCGATTCCCCATTGCCGGACCACGAAGCAGCCCGGGCTGACACGCCGGCCACTCTCTTCCCTCTTGCTCAGCTCCAAAGGGCACTTCAGCGGATCTGAATGGTCGAGTCGTCCGAGCTGTCGGCGACTGGCTGCCAGTCCCGGGGCGCCCGTTGGTAGGAGTGCCGGCCCGAGTCGTCGTCCGAGGCCCCCCCTGTGCCCGTTCTCTTGCGCCGCGGCCCTGCGTCTTGGACTGGATCACCAACGTCGATCGGAGCCACCGAATCATCGGCTCCTGCCGAGATCTGTGCAAACGGTGTTCTCCTTCGCCGCGCCCGCGACCCATCCGGGGAGCTCGCTCGCTCGGTGCCCTCGCGCTCGCTCGCGGAAATCCCGGTGCCTTCACCCGCTCGGTGCGACCCCAGTCTCAGGTCCGCGTCGATCCCGCGGTCTCGCAGTAGATTCCGGGCGTCGTCCAGCCGCGCGGTCACGTCACCGTTCTCCATCTGCTCCTGCACCAGCCGGTCTTCCAGCGATCGGTTTTCGCGCTCGAGTTGGCCGTGGATTTCTTCAACTGCTCGTTCTCGTATTCCAGGTGGCTCAGACTCGTCTTGAGCTGGCCCACCGTCGGGCCACCAGTCAAAAAACTTGACTGCCCGGAACATCCCGCACCGGAGCACACAAAGGCGCAAAGAAACCCGATCGCTGCGATGTTCGCCAGCGATCGCCGGCGAGCTCCAGCGAGCTTGGCCAGGCTGGCTCGCCGCACCGCGCCTGGCGGTTCGGCCGGTTTTGCCGCTTGTGCCGATGTCAACAACTTATCCTGCCCGCTTGTAAACGGATGCGGACGAACGCCCGGGTTACTTATTTCTTTTCGTCAGTTTGACCAGTGAGCATTGGAAAAGCCTTCCCTGGTTTTCGCAGCGTAGTCTGTGGGCGGTCGTTCGGCCACCGTGGCGGTCGGGCTGGGGGGGTCTTGCGGGTTTTGAGCGCGCCGCATTCGCCGTATGGCGAAAATGACGGTGGTGACCAGAATCGTGGCGATGGCCCCGACCAAGGCACTGAGCAGCATCACGATCCCGCTGGTGCTGGTCAACGTGCCCAGCCCGAACGGAAAGTGCACAGTCACCTGCTCGTGGTTGACCATGATAAACCAGAGCATCACGCCGAGCACCACGGCCGTTCCGATCAAGCGGCGATAGACCCAGAAGTTCCGGACGATCGAGGGCCGGCGCCTCTTGTATTCGTAGGCCATTGGCAAACTCCGTCGCAAAAAGGCCACCGGGCGAGCCGTGCCACCCTCCGAGCGAAACGACCGTGCTTACCCGGCGACTGACCCGGCACCCTCTCTCGCGACCAGGCTCCTCTCAGTTGGGCTGGTCGACATAGATTCCTAACGACCACCAGAATATCACGTAAAGCGGCAAGAAGAGATTTCTGGAACAGATCGGCCAGACCCACTGCCATGCAAAATAAAGCAAAGCCGCTGCCAAACTCAAGTACGGTCCATAAGGCAGTTCGCGATCGCTGCTCGATAATTGGCCGCCGGTCAGCCTTTTTTTCAAGTACCGCGCCAGCTTCCAGAGCGCGTGCCCCAATCCCAGGAAGGCGCCAAGGAAGAAAGTCAGGACGGCCGCCTGCCATCCCAGATAGGCACCAATCATGCCCATGAGCGTCACGTCGCCCAGACCCATCGCCTCACGCCGGAATACAAATGAAAAGAACAGCCGAACCCCCTGCGTCATGGCCGCGGCCACCAAAAGGCCGAGCACGCCTGTCCAAAGCGCCCCCAGGTGCCCTCCCGGAACCGCGGGAGAAGGCCGGACCTGCGGCGAGATGGTGGCAATCACCAGTCCGAGAAACATGCCCGTGACGGTAATCTCGTCAGGAATGATCCAGAGGTCCGCGTCGATGAGAGCCGCCGCCACGAGCAGGGCGAGAAATGTGCAGTGATAGGCCGCCGCGGCGAGTTGAGTCAGAGGAACCATTCCCCAGATGCCCCGCGGTCCGGCAATCACGTCGACCGCAAACGCACCCAGAAAAAGCGCCCCGGTAAATGCTTCCACCAGCGGGTAGCGGCGCGAGATGGGCAAGCCGCATTGCCGGCATTCTCCTCGCAACGCAAGCCAGCTCACGATCGGGATATTGTCGACGCCCGAAATTGCCGAGAGACACCGTGGGCATCGAGATTCGGGCCATATCACGCTTTTTTGCCACGGTATCCTGTATATACAGACGTTCAGAAAACTACCCAGGACGGCACCCAGCAAGAAGAATCCGGCCCCGAGAACTGCAAGTACGGGCCAGGTGACGAACACGTCGGGCCTCCGTAACAGCGAACGCGATCGGTTCTTCGGTCAGGATGAGGGCCAGCTCGCGACACCCAGGCGCAATTGCGGACGCGACTTCCTCGGGGCTCCTGCCGCCGGTCTCGATGACCACATCGGCCAGTGCCTCATAGATCGGCGCGCGCTCTCGCAGTACGTGTGCGATTTCCGCGATCACCCCTCGAGAGGTCAAAGCCGGCCGGGCCTCCTCTCCGCGCTCGTCGGCTGTCAGCCTGCGTCCCAGCTCATCCGGTTCGGCGGTAAGCCATACGACGGGCCCAAATGCACGCATCCGGGCCCGGTTGTTCTCGCGCATCACCGATCCACCCCCGGTCGCAACGACAGCCTCGGGATATAGCTCGAAAAGGTCGGCCAGGGTTCGCTCTTCCCAGTCACGGAACGCCGCTTCCCCTGTCTCGGCGAACATCGCCGTGATCGAACGGCCCGATCGCCTCTCGATTTCGAGGTCCGCGTCCACGAATCTCCGGTTCATCATCCCTGCAAGCAGCCGCCCGACCGTCGATTTGCCGGTTCCTCGATAACCCACGAGTGCCAGACCCCGGCCTCGTCGCTCTCCCGGCATCAGGTCGCCTTTCATGTCATGTCTGGCGCAGCGGGGTGAGCTTGAGCGTGAGAGCGTCGCGCATCACGTCGAGAGGCGCATCCTGACCCGTGTAGAGCTTGAACTGGACCTCGGCCTGCCGGATGAACATGTCCGTTCCCGTGACTGTCTTACAGCCTCGTTCCCGCGCCAGTTTGATCATCATCGTGTTTTCAGGATGGTAGATCGTGTCAAAGACGATCATTCCCGGCCGGCTGAATGCCGCCGGCGGCAGCGGAGTGTCGTCGACGTTGGGGTGCATTCCAACCGGCGTTGCGTTGATCACGACATCGGCGACGGTGCTCGCCCGCTGCGACCAGGTAACGCTGCGGCAGCCAACCTCCTCGGCCAGGGTTGTTGCTCGCTCGTCGTGGCGGTTGGTGATCGAGATGTGAGCCCCGCGCCTCGCCAGCCCGAAAGCAATTGCCCGTGCCACCCCGCCGGCTCCCAGAATCAGCACCTGCTTCTCAAAGAGCGGGCTGGACGACTCGTCGCTTTCATGTCCGCTCATCGCGACTTCGAGCGAGTCCATCGCCGCGCGATAATCGGTGTTGAAACCAACCCGCCCGCCGTCATCCTTGAATACCACTGTGTTGCAGCTTCCAGTCCGTTCGACAGCACCTTCCTTCTGCTGCAACAGCGGCAGGATCGCTTCCTTGTGCGGGATTGTCACGCTGCAGCCCTTCACGTCCAGCCAGAGCAGCTCCTTGAAGAATGACTCCAGGTCGGGTCCTGGCACCAGGAAGGGAACCATCACCTTGTTCAAACCCAGGTCGCGAAACGCCGCGTTGTGCACAACCGGAGAAAGGCTTTGCTCGATCGGGTCGCCCATTACCCCGTAGATTTCGGTATTCGCGTCGATCGAATCGTACGCAAAGTCATGCCTCAAAACTCCGTGCGGCAGCATCCCGGCCGCGAATACCCTCTCGGGATTGAATCCGGCGTATGTAAACGGTGCTCCAAACTTGCGGCCCAGAATCCGCGTGAACACCCCGATCTCACCGATCGCGATCGGGATTATCGGCGCCTTCGACTTCGTCGCCAGGTGCAAAACCCTGGAAGCCTCCGCCAGCGTCGACGCCTGAGTCGCGATCTTGATGATATCGGGATCGAATTCGGCACACTGATCGGAAAAATCCTCGACGTCGACCGGGGTATTCTTCAAATTATGGTAGCTGATGATCCGCTTGGTCTTGCCGAAGCGGCGGATCTTCGCGGCAATGTCGACTTCGAGATCGATGTAATCCACTCCGGCCGCGATCGCCTCGCGCATGAGCTGCTGCCGCTTATCCTCCTTGCCGCGCCAGAGCCCTCCGTCGGCGCCCCGCCGGATTGTGAAAACCAGCGGCGTCGGCCGCACCTTGAGAATGCGCTTCAAGTCGGGCTCGCGGCGCAGACAGTCGATTCGAAGCTCGACGAGCTCAACCCCGGCGTCGGCCGCACTTTTCCATTCTTCCGCCAATGAAGAATGCCGGCCGCGCCCGATCGTTACGCATATCATCTCCGCATACCTCCTCCCGCGCTTCGGGAGCCCCGCACGCGAGCCCCATTCGCCCGCCCGATCTCGATGCCCTAAAAGATTCTATGTCAGCGCTGGTGACCCTTGAAAGGGGTTCTTCCGAAGTTCGCCTGAGCGAAGGTCACGTCCGCCCGAACTGCTTTTCCAGGTCGGCCTTGGTAAAGACAAGCGCCGTCGGCCGGCCGTGAGGACAGTGATGGGAGTTAGCCACCAGGCTTCCGCGTGCCAGCAGCGCGTCGATTTCAGCCGGCGTTAGCGGTTGGCCCGCCTTGACGGCCCCCTTGCAGGCGATCATGTGCATGAGCTCGGCAAGAATCCCGTCCCGGGTCGGCGGCAGCGGCTGCGTGCGCAGGTGTTCGGCCAGGTCGCGCACCAGCCGTCCCGGATTCACCTGCCTGAGCATGGCCGGGGCGCTTCTCAGCAAGACCGTGTCGCCCCCGAACGACTCGACCTCCAGCCCAAGCTGGGCCAGCAGCTCGGACTGCTCGATCACGAGGGCCGCCTCGGCTCCCGGCAGATCCACCGGCTCCGGCACCAGCAGCCTCTGCGCCTCAATGGTCCCGCGCACGACCCGGTTCCGCAGCTCCTCATACAGAATCCGTTCGTGAAGCGCGTGCTGGTCGATCACCACCATGCCGTCGCCCGTCTCGGCGATCAGGTAACTATCGTGCACCTGAATTGCCTTCCGGACCGATTGTTCAAAGGCTGGTTCCGGGCGCATCGGGAGATCGACACCGTCCGCCTCGCTCCCCTGACCGGGCGCCTGGGCACCTGGTTCCACCGTCGTGGCCTCTGACGCGACGGCAAACCCACCCGCGGAGCCATCGGTCGTTCTTGCGAACTGGCTTTCCACCCGCGAGAAATCTTGCGAAATCTCGCCGGCGCTCGCCTGCGCGCTCGAAAACTCGTCAAACGATCCACCTGACCCGATCGCAGTTGTCAGCGGCAACGGCTGCGCCCAGGCACGTGGCGGCGGCAGACCGACCGAATCCGGAATCCTCGGCTTTCCGCCCTGCGGCTCGAACCATGATGCCACCCTCTGGCGATCATTCGGATCGCCCGCCAGATCAAGCACCCCGAGACTCGACTCCGGCAGCCGTCCCAACGCAAACGCCGATGACTCGCTCGCCCCTGCCCGCCCCTGCTCGAGCGACGGTTGCTGGCCACCTTCCGCAATCGCGGGTTCCTGACTCGCTTGAAGTCGCGTGTGCAGGTCGCTCTTCAGAAACGTCTGCCGCAGCGTCGAGAGCAGATGGCTGTAAACCCGCTGCGGGTCCCGGAACCGGACCTCGACCTTGGTTGGATGCACGTTCACGTCAACCTGGTCGGGCGGGATCTCCAGATGCAGGAAGGCCACCGGCATCCGGCCCGTCATCAATAAACCGCGGTAGGCCTCATTGAGCGCGTGGCCGAGCGATCGGTCCCGGACGTACCGACCCCCCAGAAACAAGAACTGCCCCTTGGCGGTCGAGCGGCTCTGCGACGGATGCCCGACAAAACCCCACAGATTCAAGTCGTCGAGCTCGCCTTCAATCCACAACAGAGACTCGGCCAGCTCTCGGCCGAAGAAGACCGCAATTCGCTCGCGCATTCCCGGAACCGGCGGAAGGTCGTGAACTTGCTTTCCCCCGGATCGATAGCTCAGATGCACTCCCGGATGGGCCAGCGCGACCCGGCAGAACATCTCCGCGACATGCCCGGCCTCGGTCATGTCCGACTTGAGGAAATTACGCCGCACCGGAATGTTGTAAAAGAGATTGCGCACCTCGATCACCGTTCCGGTGGGGCAGCCGCATTCCTTCACCGGACCGAAGATTCCTCCCTCGATCGTGATTTCCGATCCATGCGCGGCCGACGCGATCCGGCTCTGGCAGCGCAGCTTCGAGACCTCGGCAATGGCCGCCAGCGCCTCACCCCGGAAGCCCAGCGTGCCGCACCCGGTAAAGATCGTCGGCCTCGGCCAGCTTCGATGTCGCGTGCGGCTGAAACGCCAGGATCAAATCGTCGGCTGCCATCCCCATGCCGTTGTCGGCAACCCGCACCAGATCCTTCCCGCCGCGCTCGACCGAAAGATCCACTCGTGTGGCCCGGGCGTCGATGGCATTCTCAAGCAGCTCCTTCACCACGCTCGAGGCCCGCTCGACAACCTCGCCCGCGGCAATCTGATTGATCACCGCCTGCGGCAACTGGCGGATAATTCCCATCGACAATGACTCCAGAACCCATCGATCCCACCAGTATACACAGTGATCTTTCGTTCAGAAAGATCGGACTTGCCGGGCCAAAGCAGGTGAATCGACCGCGCCCCAGGTGATCTCGCCCGGTGATTCGCGCCTGATCCAGGTGCTCAACCGAGCCCGTATTCCTTGAGCTTGCGATAGAGCGTGCGCTCGCCGATGCCCAGCAGCCTGGCGGCTTCCTCGCGGTTACCGCTCGAGAGTTTCAAGGTCTCGGCAATGTAGTGCTTCTCGATTTCCTCGAGCGATTTGCCAGCCAGCGAATCGAATCCTGCCGCACCCGTCACAGTGCCCCCGGAGGTCGCCGACTGCAGGTCTTCGGTCAGGTCGTCCAGATCGAGCCGGCCGTCGACGTCGATGACGATCATGCTCTCGATCGTGTTCTTGAGCTCACGCACGTTGCCCGGCCACGAGTGGGACAAGAAAACCTTGCGAACCGCCGGCGTGATCGCCGCCACCTGCTTGCCGTGCGAGGCGCTGAATTCCTTGAGGAAATGTTCGATCAAGAGCGGGATATCATCGCGCCGCTCGCGTAAGGGAGGCAGCTTGATGCTGACAACCTTCAAGCGGTGGTAGAGGTCCTGCCGGAACTTCCCCTCTGCGATCGCGCCGGCCAGATCGCAGTTCGTGGCTGAGATCAGGCGGACGTTCACCTTGATCGGATCGTTCGTGCCCACCCGCACGATCTCGCCGGTCTCGAGCACTCGCAGCAGCTTGATCTGGATCGGCATCGGGATGTCGCCGATCTCGTCCAGGAACAGCGTTCCGCCGTTGGCATACTGGAAGCGGCCGATCCGGTCTCGATCGGCGCCGGTGAATGCCCCCTTGATGTGGCCGAACAGCTCGCTCTCGAGGATGTTCTCGGCAAGCTCGGCGCAGTTGAGCGGCACAAAAGGCTTGTTGCGGCGGGGGCCATTGACGTGAAGCGCCTTGGCGACCAGCTCTTTGCCGGTCCCGCTCTCACCCGTGATGAGCACCGAGGCCGACGTGGGTGCGATCTGCCGCAGCTTGGCGACTACCGAATGCATTGCCTCGGAATTCCCGATCACCCCCTCGAAGCCGAACTTCTCATTGAGCGCTTTCTGAAGCTCGATGTTCGATCGCTGGAGCCGCTGCGACTGCGAAGCCTTGTCGGCGACCGTCCGCAGCTCGTTGATATCGAGCGGCTTGGTGAGATAGGTCGAAGCCCCGGCCTGAATCGCGGTGACGGCCGTCTTGATAGTGCTGTGCCCGGTCAGAATCACGACCTCGGCGTCCGGGATCTCGCGCTTGGCCTTGGCCAGCACCTCGAGCCCTCCCACGCCGTCCATGATCAGGTCGGTGATGATGATGTCGAAGACCTGTTCCTCGATCAGCTTGAGCCCTTCGGCACCGCTGGTGGCGACCACGCATTCGTAGCCGACGCGCTCGAGGCTCTCGGCCACCGCTACGGCGTGCGGCTCATCATCGTCCACCACCAGCACGCGGATCTGCTGATCCATCGGTCTTGCTCGCGCTCGAAGAGACGGGGATCTCACGGTTGCCCTGGGAGCCCGCGCGCACGGATTCGCCCGGCGAGCCGCTTCGGTCCGTTGGCCCTCCTTCGTACACCGGTAGCCGCACGCTGAACTGCGAGCCCTTGCCCAGATCGCTTTGCACGTCGATCGCGCCGCCGTGCGCTTCGATGATCTTCCGGGTCGTCGGCAAACCCAGGCCGCTCCCACCCGCTCGAGTCGAGAAGAACGCGTCGAAGATTCGCGACCGAACCTCCTGGGTCATCCCCACGCCGGTATCGACCACGTCCAGTCGCACCCATCGGCCTTGCCGGCGAGTCGTGAGAATCAGCTCGCCACCGCTGGGCATCGCGTGCTCGGCATTCAAGACCAGGTTCAAGAGCGCCTGCTTGAATAACTCGCGATCAAGATGCACCGGCGGCAGGTCCCGCGCAAAGGTGGTGCGAACCACAATCCCCTTGGTCCCGGCGTGCGGCTCGTAGAAATCGCGCATCTCGTCGATGACGGTGTTCAAATCGGTCGGCTCGAGCTTCAGCTCCTGCACCCGCGCAAGCGCAGGAAACTCTCGAGGATTCCGTGCAATCGCTGAACTTCCGGCCGAAGCCGTTCGAGCCGCTGCAGCACCCGGCGGTCCCGGGGCGTTTCCGGGTTCTGAAAATCTTCCAGCAGCAGGTCGAGGTTCAGCGACAGCGTCGAGAGCGGGTTGCGGATCTCGTGCGCCAGCCCACCTGCGAGCTGGGAGATCTCGGCGTATTGCGCACGCAGCCGTCGGGTCGAATCCTGCTCGGGCTCAAGCGGCTTGGCCCCGGCCGTTTCGGTCGCCGATGCCACAGCGGCTTCCGTCGGGGGCACGGGGTCTCGATTGCCTCCCATGCCATCCTCACCCGGCGCCGCGGGGTCGACCTGGCTTCTGCCTGGCTTCTTGAAACCGTGCTGGTCGACGAATTGGCCATGAGACGTCTCGCCCCTCGGAGGTCGCTCGGCTCAGGACCGCCGGGGACCGCGGTCCCCTCCCCCGCCGTAGCCTCCCCGATCGCGATCCCGGTCTCCGCCGCCGTAACCACCGCGGTCGCGGTCTGGTCCTGGGCCGCGGTCTGGTCCTGGGCCGCGGTCTGGTCCTGGGCCTCGATCCCGGTCTCCGCCGGGCCCGGGCCCGGGCCGGCGCGGCGGTGGGCCGCCTCGGTCGCCGCCTCGCCCTTCCCCGCCAGGCGGCCCGGGCGGCCGCGGTCGATTGGCGAGCTCGTCAACCTGTCCGCGTTCGGCCATTGCAGCCTTCCGCGAGAGCTTTACCCGGTCCTGATCGTCGATCGCGATGGCCTTGACCAGCATGGGGTCGCCGACCCGGCACACGTCCGTGACACTCGAAACATAGCCCTCCGAGAGCTCGCTGATATGCACCAGCCCGTCCTTGCCGGGAAGGATCTCGACGAAGGCGCCGAACTCCTTGATCGACGTCACCCGCCCTTCGTAGATCCGCCCGAGCTGCACCCCTTCGGTCATCGCCACGATCTTGTCGCGGGCGGCCTCCGCCCCCGCGGCCTCCAGGCTCGAGAGGGTCACGACGCCGCTGTCGTCGATGTCGATCTTGGCACCGGTCTCTTCCTGCAGACGGCGGATGGTCTTGCCACCGGGCCCGATGATCAACCCGATCTTCTCGGGATTGATCTGGATCTGGATCAGCCGCGGCGCATTCGCCGAGATCTCCTCACGCGGCCGCTTGATCGCCCGCAGCATCGCCCGCAGGATCTCGAGCCGGGCCTCTCGTGCCTGCTCGAGCGTCTCGCGCACGATCACCTCGGTGATCCCGCGGTTCTTGAGGTCGAGCTGGATGCCCGTCACCCCGCGCTGGGTGCCGGCGACCTTGAAATCCATGTCGCCGAAGTGGTCTTCGTCACCAATGATATCGGTCAGCAGAACATGCCGGCCGCTCGAGCCATCCTGCACCAGCCCGATCGAGATGCCTCCCACGGGGTCGCTGATCGGCACGCCCGCGTCCATCAGGCTCAAGGTCGCGCCACAGACGGAGGCCATCGAGCTCGAGCCGTTGGATTCGAGAATGTCCGAAACCACCCGGATCGTATAGGGAAATTCCGTGCCGCCCGGCAGAATCGGTGCCACTGATCGCTCGGCGAGCGCGCCATGCCCGATCTCGCGCCGGCCCGGCCCGCGAATCGGTCTCACCTCGCCGACGGCGAACGACGGCATATTGTAGTCGAGCATGAACTTCTTGCTGTATTCGTCCATGATCCCATCGACACGCTGCTCGTCGGCACCGGTGCCGAGCACCGTCGTCACAAGCGCCTGAGTCTCGCCCCGCTGAAAAACGGCCGAGCCATGCGCCCGAGGCAACAACCCCACCTCGCACTTGATCGACCTCAGGTCCCTGGGACCGCGCCCGTCCGGCCGCGTGCCGTCCAAGATCAGCTCCCTCACCACCCGCTCTTCGACCGCCGAAAACGCCGCTTTCACCCTGGCACTGGTCACCACCGCGTCTGCGGGAACGGGGCTGGGGGCCGGGTCGAGAGACGCCTCGGCGGCGGCTTCGCTCGAAGCAGCCTTCGTCGTCGGGACCAGCTCCTTGATGATCGTTGCTTCCAGCGCACGCGTCGCACTGTTGCGATCGGCCTTCATCAATATCTGCTTTGCCTCACGCAGCGCGGCGCCGTAACGCTCATAAATCGTCTGCCGCAAGGAATCGACGGGCGGTTCCGGCAGCTCCAAGGGCGGCTGACCGACGGCCTCGATCAGCTCTTTCTGAAGGGCGATCAATTCCTGGTTGAGCCGATGCGCCTCCATGATCGCGTCGCCCATCTCCGGCTCGGGAAGCTCTTCTCCGAAGCCCTCGATCATCACAATCGCGGTCTCCGTGCTCGAGACGATCAGGTCGAGATCGCTCTCCTCGAGCTCGGCCGCCGTCGGAAACGCAACGAGCTGGCCGTCGACCCTCCCCAGCCGGATCGCACCCACCGGCCCGAAGAAAGGCACCCGTGCGAGCATGAGCGCCGCCGAAGCGCCAATCATCGACAGCACGTCCGGATCATTCTGCCGGTCAGCCGAGATCGGCCCTGCCTGAATCTGCACCTCGTCGCGATACGACTCGGGAAAAAGCGGCCGGATCGGCCGGTCAATCAGCCGCGAAGTCAGGATTTCCTTCGTCGTCGGCCGGCCCTCACGCTTGATGAACCCGCCGGGGAACTTGCCCGCGGCATAGGTCTTTTCACGGTAGTCGACAGTCAGCGGAAAGAAATCGAGCCCCTCCCGCCCCGGGCCCGCCACCACCGCGACCAGCGTCATCGTGTCGCCGATTCGGACGACCACCGCTCCACTGGCTTGTTTGGCTAAAAATCCCGTCTCGATGCTGATCTGCTTGCCGCCGACGGTCTTCTCGACAAGCTTGCGTGACGAAAAAGTACTCGACATGGACCCTACCTGCATGGCCGCGCCGAGCGAGGCTTTTTGAGGATATCACGATAGACCCGGTCTGGTGTCGCCGCGTCAATATCTCATTCATGAGCGGTCCCACTTCGACTCAACGCCAAGCTGCTTTGAGCAACCCGACCCCGATCAATCGATCTCGGCAGGCCGGATCACACCCCAATAGCTTGTTGACAGAGCAAGAGTGAGTGGACACCTGACGGGCATTGCTTCCGGTCACGGCACAACCAGAATCTCGAGAAGAACACGCGAAACCCTCGCAGGCTCCGCACCGGCACCCGGGCCTGCAACGTCTGAGAAGGCAGAATCCGGAATCCTTGGACCACACGTTGCACGCATACCCGACTGGAGCGCCCCAAGGCCGCAAGCCTCAAAGGCTCCCGTCTACTTGCGAATTCCCAGCCGGCTGATCACTTCAAGATACTTCTTCCGATTGTGGAGCCGCAGGTATTTCAGCAGGCTCGACCTCTTCGAGACCATCATCAGCAGCCCACGGCGGCTGGCATGGTCCTTGGCGTGTGTCTTGAAATGATCCGTCAGGTCATTGATCCGGGCCGTCAACAAAGCCACCTGCACTTCGGGCGAACCCGTGTCGACTTCTGCCCGGCCGAACGTGCCAATGATCTCCTGCTTCTTCTCCTTCGTGATCGCCATCTCACGCCCCAATACCGCCGGCCTTGTTAGAGCCGTCCCTGATTGATCCACTTACTCTTTGAGGGTTTAAGCATAGGAAATGCAAGCCCTAATTGCAATCCCCCTGCGCGACGGTCCACAATCCGTCCCAAGTCAATCCGATTGTGCGATTTATCTGCCCCAGACTACCCAAATTACTTCCACGTGCGTGTTAGCCGCGATTGTTTCCATCTCGGGCCCGCGCACCGCGGCGCGGGGGCGGCACGCGAATGAGGAGCCCGCGCGAGCAGACCACCAGCGCATCGCGCGAGTGGGATGCGAAACACGCGATCGCGGAAGGGAGCGAGCACTCTTCACGTTGCGAGAGGCGGAACCGGTTTCCGTGAAAGCTCAGCCAGTCAATGCCCGCTCGCGACACCGCCACGACTGTGTTGGTCCCGCTGTGCGCGGCTCCGACGTAGCCCCCGTCGGTCGTGGCGACGCGGGAAACCAGGAGATCGACAGACAGCTCATCCACGTGGAACTCCGCTGCGTGCACCGCCCCGCTGCCGTCAACGCCCACGAGCTCGAGCAACGGCGCCGCGTGGCGGCATGAAAGCGGAACCGACTTCAGCGCATGCGCACCGGTTTCAGCCGGCAGCCATCGGCAGCCGGTCTGGTAAAGACGATCGTCCGACGGGTCGAGCACGACCCACTGCGAATTGTCGTGCGTGAGCACCGACACGCCGGTCGCCGAAGGCTTGCGCCTCGCTCCGGCGGCCAGGAGCACCCCCGCGCAGGGCATGGTCGATTCGTCGTCGGCAATCCGCAGTCGCTCCCTTGCCAATCCCGACGCCGAGTCGAAGATGATCAGCTCGCGTCCATCACTCACACCGAAGAGCCGCAGGGCGCCCATGGGCATGATCGGCGTCAGCCAGTGTCGCTCGCCACCGCCGATCGCAATCTCGGGACGCGACCGGTATGAACCGTCGGGGCGTCTTCCCAAGCAGCAAAGCTTGAGCCCTCGGTGCGATTCGTGGAGCGTGGCCAGCGTCTGGCCTTGGGCATCGACCGAAATCGCGACAACCGTGCCCAGATTCGTCGGCACCTCGACCACCTCTTCGCTGTCCGGCCGGAAAATGCAGACCAATCCGTTCTCGAACCCCAGGAAAATCTCTCCGGAAACCGCGGCCTGGCACGCCGCCGTCACACTGCCTCGGCCAATCTGAAGGCTGTGGCCCGATGGAGCGGCGCGGTGCACGATGGTTTCCACGTGCCGCCGAGCAAGCGCCTTCGCCACCGCAAAATCAGCGTCGGCTACGAGCTCCGCAGGCCACAACCTTGACCGGCCCAGCAGCTTCGAGACCATCGTGGTTGAAGTCCGCCGATTCTCGAGCCCGCGCCGGAAGTTCCGAGCGGTCGCCTGAAGCGCGCGGTCGCGCACTTCCTCGGAAATCTCATCGAGCGCAGGATCGTCGACCATCCGCACGATCTCATTATAGAAGTAACCGTCGAACGGGTAGCCCGGGGCCTCGAACATCGCGTCGGCTTCGTCGAGAACCCGCCGGAACGACTCGATCGCTCCACTGCCTGAGTGCAACCGCGCCAGCTCGAGCCCGCACTGCGTCGAGTTCCCGGCAGGCCGCCGCTGCCATCCAGTCTTGTATTCCTCGATCGCCAGGTCCGCCCGCCGCGCCTTTTCCAGAAGGATGCGGCCGGCGCCGAGATGGTTCGCCGCCGTTCGGGAAAGCTCGTGCGCCGCCGCCATGTACTCAGCCCCGGCGGCCTCTTCTTCGCCAATCCTGTGCAGCAGGTCGCCGGCCCGCTCGTGCTGGGCGAGCCGTCTGAACAGATCCAGCGCCCGGTCAAACTCACCTGCGGCCTCGAAAGCTTGCGCCGCAGCGGCTCGATCATTCAGCTTGTTCGCATAGATGATCGCGGCATCGTGGTGCAGCCCGGCCCGCTCGAGCGCGCCGGCCGCCATGCGATCGTCCTGCAGCAGGATGCCGTAGATGTACGCCGCCCGGCGAAAGTCACCTAGCCTGACCGCCTCCTCGGCTGCCTTCCGATATTCCACCATCAGCTCCCGCACCGCGTCATCGCGGGCCATCCGCACCGGTATCGCCTCGCCGCGGCCCGGCCGTCGCAGCAGTTCGGCCAGGTTATATACCGCCCGGCTCCAGGGAAGCCAGTTGGCTCGCACTGCAATCCAGGGCGCATGCCCCCCACCGGGTCGCATGATCGGAATTGCTCGCTTGAGCGCCAGTGACTTGTCTCCTTCCCGGAACTCGCGCACCAGCTTCTTGATCAATGACGAGTGATCGACCCACTCCCACTGGATCTTCTCGCGCATCGCGGAAATTGCACCGCCCAAGCCGGCCAGAGGAAGCAGGAACCCCTGCGTCGCAGCCTCTCGCAGGCTCTTGCGCTTGCCGCCGCGCGCACCACCTGATTCTGACCCAGAGCCGGGCTCCGTCGTCTTGCCCGTTCCTGCTTGGGTTTCTTCCCCTGCCTCGTCGCCGTCTGCTCCTTGCCCGGCCCCGGCTGTCTCATCGCCGCGCTCGTCTCGCTGCGACTGCGAGGACTGGGGGCCTCCACGATTGAGCTGTTTTCGGATCTCCCGGTAAATCTCGTCGGGATTCTCATCCGGCACGTCGAGCACCACCTGCGTGATCCGCTCGGCCTGCTCCGGCGGCTCCGGGAGCGAGCGCCACGGCCGGCGAGCACGAACTGCTGCTTGAAGAAGCTCTGCGGCATCGATCGGGGCCTCACGGTCAAACTCGAGCACCCTTCCGCCATGGAGGAACACCAGGCCCTTGTCGCGGACCACTCCCGTCGCTTCATCCTCGAGCAACGGCGGCACGAGCACTGCGTCCGCGGGCAGATATAAGCCATCGGTCAGCCTTCTCAAGCGAACGGCCCCGGGCACGGCGCCCGTCGCCGGCTGTTCGAGCACGAGCAGGAAGCCGCCATCGCAGGCGAAGACTCGCCCCCAAGGATCGAGAGCAAGCCGTGCGCAGACGGCGAGCAGCTCGGACGGTTGCCGGCCGGGAAGATACAGGGCTCCGGCCGCCCAGCCGCGGGGTTCTCGCCGGAGCCGCAAAGGAACTCGAATCGTCATGATTTTACCTGAAATCCGTCAGGGGCTAGGGCGCGCGCTCAGCCTCGAAAAGTGCCCGGCCGATGCGCTCGGCCGCCTCGGGGCTCGCCTCGCGGCCAATCAGCCTCCGCAATCCCCAGTACGTCCCGTCCACGAGCAAGGCAGCCGCTTCATCACCGATCACGTAGAAGATGCAGACCAGATTCCCGCGCGCGTCGGACACCACAAAATGATTATAGCGATCGATCACGATTCGTAGCGCTCCCTCCTCGATGACCTGCACGAAGCGTTTCTTGGTGCCGCTGGTCAACTGATCGTAAGGTCGTAGTGTTCTCGACTGCGTGAGCACTCCGCCCAGCCGCGAGAACACCGAAAAGACCTCGTTCCGCTCCACCTCGATCCGCCCGCGGTCCCAGCGGATCAAGCATCGGTCGTGGACGATGCTGGTCGCCTCATCCACTTCGCGAACCAGCAGGCACGACCGTCCCAGCGACAGGAAATGAGGTTTAACCGCTTCCCTGCGGCGTGACGAACACCGGCGTTTGATCGCCGGAAACCTCCCGCACCTCGAGATCACCCGTGCGCGAAAGCACCGCGAAACGTCGACCGTCGCGCGATGAGAGCAAACGCCCCGGAAGCCGACTGCCGGCCTTGCTGTGCGATTGCGATGACCGCGTAACTCGACATCGAGATGAAGTACAGCCCCGGCGCTGCCGAGCCGCGCACCAGGAGCGCGAGCACGTCGCCGCCCCGCTTGGCCCGCACCAGTTGTCCTCCCTTGAGCGCGGGCTGCCCGTCCGCAAGCGGCATGACCTTCAGCTCCTCTTGATGGGGCCCGATCCGGAAGCGAAGCGCCCCGGAATTCCCTTCGAGCTGCACCCCGTGATCGCCCAGGTCGCAGGAGGTTTCGCTGTCCCAGCACGTCCAGTCCGGCTGAGCCATCACGACGAAGAGATCCTCGCGCGCCTCTGCGCGCTCGAGAGCGCGGCGGGCTCGATTCGTGCTCCTCGAATCGGCGCCCGTCGCCGACAGGTCGAACGCCGTGTACGTGCCGTCTTTCTCCGCCGGCTTGATCACGATCGCATGCAGGTCGCGAAAATACGACCAGCTCAACGATGTCACGACTTTGCCGAGGCGGTGGATCACGCAGCGCCGCGATGGAAAATCGTAGTGAGCCAGGCAGGCGCCCGAGATGCAGTGACCGGAAACCACGAAGCCGCCGGCCACTCCGATCACCTTCCGATCCAGGATCACCGTCTGCCCTTCGTGGGCGGGCAGCGGCAGATGCTCGAGCTCCGTCCCGTCGATCCTGGAAGTGAACAGGAGATGGCCCAGGCCGACTCCGGCCGCGAGAATCCGCTCGCCGCTCTCGTCGAAGTCGAAAGCTTGAGACGTCTGGTCCGGGCTGTCTCCTCTGGGCTGCTCGAGCTCTTCGAGCATACCGCAGCAGAACGGGAACCCGATTGGCTCGAATTCCCCTTTCCAGGACCGCATCGGCGTTTGCCGCGGCGCGACCGGATCAATCTTGGGCGCAGCCGGCACGGGCTCGACATCGGGCACCATATCGACCTTGCTCCGGGCCAGCACGATGGGCAGCCCGCGCCGCAGCTCCGCCAGCTCGAGCCGTCCTTTCGAATCGACCGCCACCGCGAAGAACCGCGTCTGGGCATCGCCGGCGCTCGATCCAGCCCGCGCTGCCGCGATGACCTCGGGCTCGTTCAAGTTCAAGGGATGGGTCAAGACCACCACGTCCCGGCGGCCTTCTCCCAGGCTCGTCACGAGCCTCTGGAGCGCCTCGCCCGGATGGAGTGAAAGATCACTCGCTTCGATCAAGGTCGAGAGGGCCGCCGGATCGATCGACGTCGGATCGACCGGCCCCGCTTCGCTGCTCGTGGCGGCCAGCTTGACGGCAATTCGCCGGCGCTCCGCCTGCCGCGAAAGCGCGACCACCGCGCTCGAGAGCACGAGCCGCACGCTTCCCCAGGTGCGTACACCTTGATCGAGCAGCAGGATGAGCTCCTCCGTCACGGGCTCGCGCGGCTCCTCCCGGTGGAAATACAGCAGCTCGCCCTCGGCGAACCGCCGGATGAACTCCTCGCCTTCCAGGGCAAGCTGAATCGGCAGGATTCGTTCGGCCGCGCCGCGGGTCGTGATGTCGGTGTAGCCACCCCCCTCGAGCTCCGGCCGCTCAAGCCGCCGCGAAGGGAGCCAGAGCACCCCTTCGAGCCGGGCGGCCATCGCCAGGGTCCCCGCCAGCCGCGGCCGCCGCTCCATCTCGGTGAACGCATCGAGTGCGTTTCGAGGCCGATCGGGTAAGAGCCGCTCGACGCCCTCGCCCACCGGAGAGCGCCCGTGACGCAGCCAGTGGCGAATCTCGGCGTCACTCATCGTCTCGAGACGCCGGCTGACGACCGCTTCGAACTGCTCCGGATCGAGCGCCGGCTCTTCCGCCGCGTTCATCGCCAGCGGCAGGCTCCGAGAAAGCACCACCGACGGCACCCAGTTTCCCTCGGTCAAGATGGCATGAATCGTGGCCAGCTCGGGCGCATCGGCCGCGCGCGGCACCTCGGCACTGATCGCCGCACACAGTGCGCCGGCATTTCGCAGCGGGCATCCCTCGGCGCGGAACCGGCCCGCGATGCGCTTCAGGCAGTTTGCCGACGGACGAGCGTCCGCTCCCGCGCGGTCCCCCAGACCGATCAAGTACAGCAAGTGCAGGACATGTCCGAACGCCGGCACGCCCCCGTCCGAGCCGCGAAAGCCTTCCAGGAACAGAGCGATCTCCGGGGCAAAAGCAAACGTCAGCCCGCCAGAGGGTCCCTCGAGGAACTCGACCGCTTCGCCATAATGTGCCCACCTCAGTCCGCCGATCGACCGGCAGTACGAAGCCGGGATCTGGAGATAAAGGGCGGCCCTTGAAAATGTCATCCGGGCGGCTCCCTGCCGGCAATTCCGCGTTCCCCCAAAAGCATGAGCCGCACCGCCGCGCGTGAAAGCGGTTTGAAAATCGCCCGGGGGATGACCTCGATCCCTTCGTCGTCGAGCACCGCCAGGTCGTCGCTCGTCGCGCCGGCGGCGCGGCGAATGGCCGAATGCGGCAGGTCGGGCTCGGCCCGGAATCCCAGCGGCAACAGCAGCTCGGTTCCCCAGAACCGCACGCCCTCTTCCAGCGGCGGCAACGATCGGGCCGGACCGGTCAAGAGCACCAGACCGTCCGGCCCATCCGGAGCTTCCGGTCTGATCCATGCACCAGTCACCGCACCGAGCGCCGCCGAAGTCGCGTGCTCGGCCCACGCCGCGAGCGTCCGCGGCGTGCAGCGCAGCGCGCTGGCCGGCCGCGGCGGCATGGTCGCATTGCGCACCAGCCGGATCCGGATCGGATCGTGCAATCGGCCGCGCGGTCGCGTTGCCTGTACCGGCTCGGGGAAAATCGTCCTCTCGAGCGTCGGCCAGTCCGAGTCGTCGCCCCTGGGCACGTCAAAGCACGGTAGGTGCTCCGCCAATCGGTACCAGTACCCGTCGCGCTCGGTATAAAGCGCCGCCCCCGCCAGTGGCCAGATCCGGCGCGAGCATCTCTTGCATCAGCTCCGAACCCGGGTCCCAGGAAATCCAGGCGACGTCTCCGGCCACGAGCACGCGGATCACCCCGCGACCCCGCAGCTCGGCAAGCGCCGGCAGGTCCGCCAGCGGAATACTCGCCCGTCGCACATCTTTCCAGGTCGCGGTCATGCGGATGGCTTTCCCAATGCAATCGTTGATCCTGTCGAAATCCGGGTGCGAATGCGATATCCAGTGTCGCCAACTCCAGAATCCCCATTTCGCCCCCGCGCCGCCAGGCATTCCTCCCGCGTGTGGACGGGATACTTGCCTTTCGCAGAGCGAAAGTGCGTCTCGCCCCCTCGCTCCCACGGGAAACGTGTACCCCGGCCCTTGACATATTCCCACACGGGAATATACTTGGCACATGCCTCGAGCAGCCACGACGAGTGATGTGTTCAACGCGATTGCCGAGCCCAGGCGGCGGGAGATCATCGACGTGCTTGTGCGCGGTCGTGAGCACGCCGTGGGCGAGCTGGTCGCGGAGCTCAAGATCGCGCAGCCCGCGGTGTCGAAGCACCTCGCGGTGCTTCGCAAGGTGGGCATCGTCTCGATGAGCAAGCAAGGTCAGCATCGCATGTATCGACTGAATTCGGTCGGGCTGAAGCCCGTTTACGACTGGGCAAAGGGCTTTGAGAAGCATTGGGCCCACCAGCTTGACCGAATCAAGGAGCGTGCGGAGCAACGAATGCGGGAACGACTCGATTCCACAGATCAACCGAAACCCAAGAAAGGATGATCATGACACCCGAAACGCAGACGCCCGACGCGATTTCTGCATTTGACATTCGCAACGAGATCGAGATCGCGGCTTCGATGGAGGTGACTTTCCAGGCGGTTCTGGACCAGCTCGGTCCAGGCGGCGAGATGCCCGATGGCACGCCGTTTCCGTTCAAATTGGAGGCGTGGCCCGGCGGCCGCTGGTACCGCGACCTGGGCAACAACGCGGGGCACCTTTGGGGCCACGTGCAGGTGATCAAGCCGCCAACGCTGCTGGAGATTGTGGGCCCGATGCCCATGTCGTACCCGGCCATCAATCACTTGCAGTATCGCTTGAAGGCGGAGGGCGGCAAAACGCGCCTCACGCTCCACCACCGGGCGATGGGCCTGATCACTCCCGACCATCGCGAAGGGATGCCCAAGGGATTTGAATTCTGGCTACAGGCCATTCGCAAGCGCGCAGAGCGCAAGCGAGCGCCGGCGGGAATGATCGACGTGGCCGCCCGAGGATACCGCATCCGCAGACACTACCGGCGCGTCGCCGCCGTGGCCGGAACCACAAGACCGTTCAAGCCAAGAAGTTCCCCGGGCTCAACGACTCGATACCCGCCGACATCGGCGATCAGACATCCCGTTTCCTTTGCATCCGGAGCGCAAATTCCTCAGCGACACGATTCGTGCCAACACCCTTCCACAGGCACGAAACCGCAGCATTCTCAAATCGAACCTTGCAACCCCCCAGCGTCACGTTACCCTCGGCATCCTTTTCGCCCAGTTCTGCCAAGATTCGGTGAACGACGTCCATCTCGAGTGCCTTGGTAGGCAGCGTCTGGCGCCGTTGCACAGCGGCAGGATCGAGGTGACCGATCGTCGAACTGTGCAACATGGCTAGGTCCTCGTGGCGCTTCGCGTTTTCGCAGGACTTGCATCCTACGCGATTAGCCGGACACAGGAACTGAGCAAGCGGCGCACGCAGCGCAGAATGCCGACCATTGTCGCCCTTCGCTCCGCGAAGGTGTGTCCCACCTCATTGCCTGATCATCGACGACGTCCTCAGCTCGCAGGGAGGGGTAGTCGGGCAGAGCTGTGCCTCAGTCGCACCGACGTCGCGCGCCTCGACAACTTGCCAGACCGGGATCCGAGTGCCGGAGATCCGAGCCGACCCGCCAGAGACGCCCGCGGCCTTCTCGATTCCCGATCCCTCGCGCCCGTCCCCGTCGACTTTGCATCCGATCGCCCGCCAGCGGCGAGGCCACCGGCCGCGTACTGCGCTGAGCGGATGAAGATCGCTTTTAGACGCGTCGCGGAAGCGGCGCACGGTAGCCGGGTCGCTTTGCAAGTGCGATCGCAACGACCGGTCCGCGCATAAATAACGTACGGAATTCTACAACCCCCTTGAATTTCGAAATCGCGATTGGCAGAATCGTCGCGCGCGAAGGATCCTCACTCACTTCAAGGACGTCAATCGTCACCGCGTGCGCGGGCCTTTCCGGCGATAGGGTCTTCTCCGGGAAGCGTGCCCCGCGGCTGGCGACGCCCGGTTGCCTGATCCCGGGCGAGTTTTAATTCGCCACTTCGCTGACAGAAATTGCCCGGGGCAGCAAACTGCCCTCCGCGTCGCCAGCGCATTGCATCAAGACATCTCGGTATGCTCATCCATACCATCGTGGCCCCGCGCTGCCGCATCGGCATTGCGGTCGGCTGCGCGCGGGTCGACACTTCCCTCACCCCATATCCGGATTGGAGCGCCCATGTCGTGGACCATGTCCGAGGCGGAATTGGTCGGGTTGGTGAAGTCATTTCTTTCCAAACCCGAAAATTGCGCGACTGAGGAGGAAGCCCGCGCTTTTGACGAGCTGTATCGCGAGTGCGGTCGCATCGTCAGGCGCCGGCTGGGCGGAAAACACCACGGCTGGACCGACGATGACGATCTCTTTCAACTTGTGTGGATCATCCTCATCCAGCGCCTCAGGAGGCTACCGTTCGACCCTGCGCGCGACACACTCGAGGGGTGGGTCAGCCGGATCGTGCGTGACGTGGTCGGTCGTAATGATCATCATTTTTCGAAGCGCAGGGAGCAAACAATCACGCCCGACATCGAGAACGTTTGTTGGATGCCGAGCAGGGCTCGGACCGTGAGGCCGGACAAACTGACCTGAGAGAAGAGCTGCAAAGTCTGATCGACAGGCTGCGACCGAGGTTGTCCGATCGCGACCGCCTCATTGGCACCAAGCGATGGATGGAAGGCCGGCTGGTTTCGGAGATCGCCAGCGAATTGCATCTAACGCCAGATTGTGTGACCTCGGCTCTATATCGCATAGGCCAGCGGCTCAGCAAACTCATTCGCCAGAGGGATCGGACGCCGTCCGTAAAGTAGTTTCGATGAAAAATGGATTTCAACGCCACTACTCTGACGGAAAAGGGTCTGTCGTTGAAGATATATTATAGGGGGCGCATCAGACGAATCGACAAGGAAGCGGCCGATTGCAGATGTGCTTCCCTTGCTGTGGTATCCAAGTTGATCACGCCGGGTTAGTGCGGGATTCTTCAGGCGTATCCTTCGCTAGTAACCAACCGGCGTGATCCGCTACAAAACTGCCGTTGGTCGCGAGTCTCGGGCACTCGGAGAATCGCCGTCGCAGATCGCTGTCCCACCGTGCAGTAGTTGGCGAGCGCGAAGCGATGCAACCTTATCGACATGTGACGAGCGCCCACGCTCCCCGCGCCTGCCGGTGGGTAGGATGCGCCGCAGCCGTCCCTAACAGCCATTGGCTCCGCTGGCCCATCGGATTCCGCCGATGCCGCCATTCGCAACCGCGCTGTACGGCCTCGACTTCCTTGTCTCGCTAAGACCCATGGAGTGACGTCCATGGAATCGCAACACCAAGAGCAGAACGAACCAATGAGGCGCGCGGCCGAGCCCAACGTCTGTCACGGCATTCCGCTCAGCGACCGCAGGCAGATCGATCTCCGGATGCGGTGACCGAGTACGTGTACGACGCATACCCGCGAATCACAACGATCGTCGACCCCGTGAGACAGACTCCGGAGGTACGACTCGCCGCTCTAAGAGACCTTCAGCCAGGCAGACGGCGAGGTCGGGAGACCCGCTCCGAACGTCGGCCGCCAGTCGGAACGCCGCGCCCTATGCACTGCACTTCCTCGCCCCACTGAGAGCGTGTCTGCGACTTCCAAATACTCGCTCCCTCTCCCTCGGGGAGAGGGCCGGGGTGAGGGCTCTCGCGCACACGACCGCAATTCGCAGAAACGTTCTAAGACCAATGGAGCGACGACCATGAACCAGCAGCGACATCAGCAAAACGATCCAAGTGACTTGCGCGGCCGAACACGCCGAGCGCCGCGCCCTGCTGAGCAACCACCGGCAGACCCCCTCCGGAACGCCATGACGGACGTCCTTATTGATCCCCTCGGCACGATAACGACGCTCGAGTACTCCTCGGCCGGATTTGCTCAGCCACGCCGTGCTAGCCAACGCGATGACCAATCGAATGCCAAACACAGCCATCGCCCCCGGCACCGTCGCGTCACCTGACCAAGCCTCGTTGTCAAAACCCGACCGCCGCTTGCAAAACATCAAACACGCACGGGCCGGTGCGCGCGACCAGCGATATTCCGCGAGCACCGCCCACGCCATGGTTTCTCACAATTTACGTTCGCTTGATTGCTTCGCGTTTCCATCCCGATGACTCGCCGTTCATCGCCGCAGCTCGATCTTCATACATCCAGTACCACTCAGGAAGGGGAACGACACGCGCAGGGCAATACCCCCGCGCCTCATTCAGGGAGCGAGCCATGAATTTCCGCCTGCGCCTTTCCTTTACAGAGCGTCGCCGCCGCATGTTGGCCAAGAAGGTTGATCGGCTCGATCGACTCGAGGCGCGGACAACCATCACCGAGCCGATCAGCTTCACAGGGCTTTCCATCAGCGCGCTGCGCGGCCTTGTGCAACTTGGGCTCATGTCAATTTATGGCGGAAGCAATGCCCCGAGCCCGTTCGTTCGTGCCAAGGAGATCGAGAAGCAGGCGGGCCGCGCGGTTCCGAAGCCGTACGCGATCCCAGCAAAGCTGCTCAAATCGATCGATGCACTGGCATTGAGCCGGCACGCGGGTGGTGGCGCGGGGTCGGTGGCGTCGTCGTCGACCGCGGGTTCGTCCGCCCCCCACGACAGCGGCGACTCGTCGAACGACTGGCTCACGTTGAATGCGAAGCCGTCCACCGATGCAGGCTCGACCGGTATTTCGACGCCGTGGCACCCGGCCAAGGGGCCAGGCGGCGGCGCGGCGCGGCGCTGCGCGGCGGTACGAGCGCTTCGCGGGGAATCACGCCGGCAGGTCGCGGTGCAATCACCCCGCTACGATTGCCGTCGAACAGTGCGTCGGCAAGCACAGGTGGCGGCGCTTCGGCGGCCTTGCTCGCGGCTGTCGCCGGCGCGAGCAGCACCGACACTCAACCCGGCGTTGCCGGCGCCCTACCCGTTCCCAGGATCTCGCTCGTCCAATCCGGCGCCGGCGCTGCTTCCAGCGCGAGCAACCAGGGCGGCGGCGTGACGTTAAGTGCGGATGCCGACCCAGGACCGAACCCGTCCGGCGGAAGCACCCCGCTCCCTGGCTCGACTCCTGACCTGGTGACCGGGAATGCCTCACCGATGACCGAGGGTGCGGATGTCTCAGAGCCGTTCCAGGTTTACGTGCTCGATAATCAGGCCGGTGTCGTCCTGTACCCGAATGTCGATCAGCTTGCCACGCTCGACGGCTGGATGGACTTGAAGGCGCAGGTTCAGGGGGCAACTGTATCTTCATACAGTTGGAGTACTTCGGGCATGCCCGTGACGTCCGTTTCCGGCAGCAGCACAGACCAGCTCAATTTCCGCTGGGATAACACCAACGAATCCGGAATCGGATATGTTACTTCCGTCACGCTGTCGGTCACAGACACCAGTTCCCAAACGCTGACGTACACTTATAGCAGCATAGCCGCAACCAAAGGATTCACTGGGCTCGAGCGGCGTCTCGCCGCGTGAGGGACGTCCTGACCCGGAGCCCGCGGCATCGTGCCGCGGAGGTTTGACGCATTGGTGCCAATCCCGGAGCTGCGGCCTAGGCCAGCTTCGCGATGTGGGGAGCAAGGCCGGGCACTCGGGCTCGGCCTTGGCTCCGGTCTTGGCCCCTGGGTCGGCGCTCGGGGTGCTCCTCAGCAGAGCCCTATCCTCCGTCCAGGCCAATGGCGATTGTCGCTGCGCCTTGGCTCGGCGCCAATCGCCCGTTGAAGTTGTCTCGCTTGGGCAAACCCGGTCGCGTCCCGCGATGCGTAGCTGCCGGGCTCATCTCCGGCGCCTGCCCACTTGGTTTTTGGCCCAGACCAAGTAAAACGGTGTTGCCCCTCGCTGGGATCACGGACACTGGCCCAGCCTGCGAGGGCTAGCCATACCAGCAGCAAGGAACAACACCGTGAACTCATTTGTCGCCAAGCATCGATCGGAAATCAACGGGGTTCTCGAATGTTTTGACCGCGTGATCTTGCGCGGCCATCTTCCCATCGCCGGCGTGGGATACTTTGCGACCTGGCTCTTCTCCAAGCAGATCGCTCTCAATATGAGGGAGCTCTCGGACGGTTGGTGGAACTTCAAGCACGCCGCACCGTGGTTTGCCGAGACCTTAAAGGCACACGCTCGCGAATTGGCTGAGAAGGCGGGCCGCACCTACCGTCATCTATCGCGGCCGGAGCCGATGGAGGAGAACGCTCGCCAACTGGCCCAGCGAGACGGCATCACCGAGGGCCTCGTATGCGTCTATGGGGCGATGGAAACCTGCCGTACTTTCCGCGTGCACTATAGCGACGACGGTCCCAAGGTACGTTCGGACCAACGCGTCTGTTTGGTCATCTACTTCTACTGGATAGACCGCGAATTTGGCTTGATGCACGTGAAGCTCCAAACTTGGTTTCCCTTCACGGTGCAAGTATATGTCAACGGCCACGAATGGCTGGCGCGGAAGCTCACCGCTCGCGGGATCGCCTTCGAGAAACACGACAACGCGTTCGTGGAACTGGCTGATGTCGAGAAGGCCAACGAGTGCGCACGGAGCTTCTGGCGGCGCGATTGGCCTAGACTGCTCGATCGCCTGGCCGGCCGGGTCAATCCCCTGCTCAAGGACTGGCTAGCCGGGCAAAACTACTACTGGGTGATCGACCAGGCCGAGTTCTCAACGGATGTGCTTTTTGCCAACAAGACGGCGCTGTCATCATTGCGCCGTGGTCTGTACGAGCACGCAGTTCATTGTTTTGGCGCGGATCAGATGATGACGTTTTTGGGACGGAAGTACCGTGCGACGTTCAAGGGGGAAGTCCGAACGCACTGGCGGCGACGCGAGCCGGGTGCGGCCGTCAAGCATTGGGTCAAGAGCAACGCCATCAAGATGTACGACAAGTCGGGCCGGGTGTTGCGGATCGAGACAGTGATCAACGATCCCAAAGAATTCTTCGTGCACCGACCCCGGCTCAAGAATGATGGAAGCAAGGTCGTCGGTTGGTTTGAGATGAATAAGGGTGTGGCCAATATGTACCGGTACGCGCAGGTTAGCCAGCGGGCTAACGATCGTTATCTGGAGGGGCTCGCGGTCGTAAATGACGTGGGCGTCGGCCAGAGGGAATTAGACTCGAAATGCGCGCCGGTATCTTTTCAAGGGCGGAAACGTCGCGGCTTGCAGCCGCTTTCACGCGACGATCAGGCCCTGTTTCAAGCCGTGCTGCGTGGTGAACACGCCGTGCGCGGCTTCCGCAGCGGTGAGGTGGCCGAACGGTTGTACGGTTCCAGACCAAAAGATGAAGTGGAACGGCGCAGGCGGTCCGGGCGGGTGAGTCGCCGGATCAGCCTGCTGCGTGCCCACGGCTTGGTTGCGAAATATCCGCGCTCGAGGCGTTACCGCGTGACGCGCCCCGGTCAGCGATTCATGAGCATGGCAATTGATGTTCGCGCTAAGCTGTTTGCGCAGGAGTTTGGTCGAGCGGAATAGTACATCTCGTCACCCTCGCGCAAATGATTTTTTGCGCGCCCACCGTTGCTCTCGCGCTACCGGTGCGCGCCAAAGATTTGCGCGCCGAACGCTCATCTGAACACCGTATCATTGTACGATTTCTGGTTCCCGCCGGGCACGGTTGGAGTTTCCTCGGGTGGCGGCACCGACGCCACCTGGGCAACCTCGCTGGCGCCCAGCCAGCAGCTCGACTCTTCGCCATCGTTTTCCAGCGACGATGCGAGTGTCGATGCCAATAGCGGGTCGCTCGACACCGAGATCGACCTACCCAGCTACAACCCGAACGTCCCCGCGCTCGCGTTGACGTACGATTCGCTAACGGCCAATCCCGAGCCGATCATCACGGTCGAGAATGCGACTCCCTCCACGGTGCCAAGCCAGGTAAGCGCCCAGCTCACGTTCAATGGCGGCACCCCGCTGACGACCTATTACTACAACACGTCAACCGGTGCATCGACATTGAACACGGGAGATGTGCAACAGATCAACCTCCAGGCCACCAACGCGACATCTCTCAGTACCGGCCGCTACACCTATTCGGCCCAGGTGGTGGATATCGGCTCAGGCGTGGCAACCCTGACCTATAGCGGCGGGACGAATTTGCTGAACTATGGAAGCAACGCTTTCGGCGCCGGCTGGACGTTGGAGGGTCTGGAGCACATTTACTCGGAGTCGGGCGGCGTGATCCTCGACCTGGGCGATGACGGCCGGTCGCTCTGGTTTGCGAGTGGCGGCAGCGGCGGCAGCACGTATACCGACCCGGCCGGTGAATTCTCGACGCTCGTCAAAAACGCCGGCAGCGGTGGCGGCTGGACGCGCACCCTGACCGATGGTACGGAAATCACCTTCAACTCAGGAGGTTACGAGACGGCCACGATCGATTTGAATAATAACCACGCGACCTATTCCTACAGCGGGGGCGACCTGACCTCGATCGAGGATTACCTCGGCAACGATACGACCTTCAGCTACAGCGGCGGCTATCTCCAATCGATCACGGACCCAGCCGGTCGCACCGTCACATTGACACAGAGCGGAGGAGACTTGACGCAGGCCGAGCTGCCCGACGGCTCGACCTGGGGCTATTCATATGCCTCGGGTTCCCAGCTTAACAAGATCACGGATCCGCGTTCGAACTCGGTCACGGTCAGCTACGATTCAGCGTCACGCGTTGCCAGCATTAGTCTCCCCGAAAGCGCGACCGAAGACTTCACAAATGATCAAGAGGCAGGCTGGACAAACAGCGGTACGTCGGGTAGCCCTAGCCCTTCCAAGCTACTTGCGGTTGCGGGCAGCACGTACACGAGCCCGAACAGCAACACGACGACGATCCAGCCTGATTGGATGGGCCTTGGACAGGCCGGAAATATCATTGACCCGCTAGGGAATGTTCAGCTATTCGACAACAACTCCAACGGCCTGCCGACCGTGACCGTGGACCAGGTGAATCGGAACACGCAATACGGCTATGGCTCGAAGGGCAACGTCGTCAGCATTATCTACGAAGACACCAACGAGGAAAACTATACCTACAACAGCGATGCCGAACCGCTCACGTTCACCAACGCCGACGGGTATACAACGAGCTATACATACAGCGGCGGGAACCTTACCGTTATTGAGGATGCTCTGACGAACCTGACGACGATGACGTACACATCAACCGGCCGCCTCAGCACCCTCACCGATGCAGACAACCACACGGCGACCTATCTCTACGATAGCCAGGACCGCCAGACAACGATTGAGTTCCCGGACGGAACAACCAACCTCTATACGTACAACTCGCAGGGGAACGTCACCAAGTTTGTTGACAACGCCGGCAATGCCACGACCTACAGCTACGACAAGATGAATCGGGAGACCGGGTCGACCGATGCACTGAACGACATCACCACGCTGACCTACGACTCCGGAGGCAACCTGATCGAGGACCAGGAGCCGACCCCGGCCGGCCAGACCGCCCGGACCACGACTTATGCTTACGATTCGATGAATAGGCTTACCACTGTGACCGACCCACTCGGACTTCAGACCGTTGATGGGTATGATTCGGACGGGAACCGGGTAACGGTCAAAGATCCGATGGGGCGCGTCACGACCACGGTTTACGACGCGCTCGACCGGCCAATCGTCGTGATCGACCCCCTGGGTAATGCCACCACCACGACCTACGATGGTGACTCCGAGGTCATCCAGGTTGACGACGGGATGGGTCGCATCACAACGACCACGTACGACAATCGTGGCTGGGTGGCGACGCAAACGGACTCGCTCGGCAATACGACGACGTACTCATATTCGGCGACCGGCAAGGAAGAGACGTATACTTATCCGGGCAGCGGCGGCGGCACGTTCGTCTCTTTCGTCTACGACAAGGACGACCGGCTCATCTCGGAAACCGACGCCAATGACGACACCACCACCTACACGCTCGATGGGGTCGGCAACCAGATCGCCGTCACCGACGCGAACAATGATACGACGTCGTATGCGTATGACAGCATGAATCGTCTAACCACGGTGACGACCCCGATCTCGGGAGACGTGACAGTCTATGGGTACTCCGGCGGCAATCAGATCACGGTCACTGATGGCCTGAATCACACCACGACCACGCAATATGACGCCCTCAACCGCGCGACGACGATCACAAGCCCTGTGTCCGGCGGAACAACCGTCATCGCCTACGATGCTGCCGGGCGTGAAATCAGTCTAACCGATCCGGACGGGAATAAGACTCAGTGGGCCTATGACGCTGATGATCGCGTGACGACGATGACACTGCCCAATTCGGCGACCGTGACTTATGTCTATGATAACGATGGCGAGCTCACGGACACGACGGATGCCGATGGCCGTCGGACAACTTATTCTTACGATTCGGGCGGCAATCAGACGGGGGAAACGTGGGTTGGGTCGTCGCCGGCGGAGCGCATCACGTACACGTATGATGCGGATCACGAGCTCACTGGCGCCGATGACGCTTACGCCACGTTGACGTTTACCTACGACTCGGGCGGGAACCTGATCACATCGGCCACGTCCGGCCCGGGAACCGGCCAGCCGAGCGTCACCCTGACCTCGGGTTATGATGCCCTGCACAGCTTGACGAGCGTGACCGACAACATTTCAGGCAACATCGGAATCACAACGTACGTCTATGATGCGAGTGAGCGATTAACAACAATTACGACCTCGTACGGCGGCACCGCAGGCCCTGAGGTCGTCACGAGCTATGCGCCAAACGACCAGATCTCTGCGCAGTCGCGGACGATCGGCGGCAGTGGGACTGAGGTCAATACAACGTATCAGTACGACGCGGCAGATAGGCAGACGACGATCACCGATTACGTCTCAGGCGGATCGGCCCTGGCGACCTATGTCTACAGCTATGGAACGGGCCGAAATTAACTTCCCGTTTTCCCTGAAGTATGATATCAAGCTCGCTGTCCGTAGGGAAACGCCAAGGAGGGCAGCATGGACGCGTATGCACCGGAAATTGAGCGGATGATGAAGCGGCTGTATGAGTCACTTTCGGAGGACGATCGACGGCGGTACGCGGCCATCGAGGCTGCCAAACTGGGTCATGGTGGAACTGAGTACATTGCCCAGATCCTTGAATGCGATCCAAAGACGATCCGCCGTGGAAAGGCGGAGCTGGAAGCGACAGATGAGCTGGACACGACTCGTGTCCGAAAAAAAGGGGGGGGTGCAAAAAGGCGATCGAGATCAACGCTGCCGTCGAAGCGAACTTCTTAAAGGTTCTCGAGGACCACACTGCTGGAGATCCGATGCGCACCGACGTGAAATGGACGAACTTGTCACGTAGACAGATAGCGCTTCGGGTCACGGCTTTGGGTACTCCGACCAGTCGACACATCGTGTCCCAGTTGCTTCGCAAACACGGATACCGAAGGCGAAAAGCATTGAAGAAGAAGACGATGGGACCGCGTCACCCGGACCGCAACGTCCAGTTCGAGAACATCGCCCGTCTCAAGAAGAAGTACCTGAAGGCCGGTTTGCCGGTCATCAGCATCGACACGAAGAAGAAGGAGTTGATGGGTGACTTCCACCGTGACGGCGTAATCGACACGCAGGAGACGATTGAAACCAACGACCATGATTTCAGTAGTGCAGGCTCGGGCGTGGTAATTCCTCACGGCGTCTACGATGTAGGGCGAAATCGAGGATTCATCCACCTGAACACCAGCCACGACACCAGCGAGCTGGCTTGTGACAGTATCGCAGCGTGGTGGGAGGATCACGGACGGGTGAGTTATCCCAGGGCTAAGAAGATCCTAGTGCTGTGCGACGGCGGCGGGAGTAACAGTGCGTCGAGGTACGTCTTCAAGGAGCAGCTCCAAGAGCTAGCGAACCGGCTGGGCGTCGAAATCCGGGTGGCCCACTACCCGCCTTACTGCTCGAAGTATAACCCGATCGAGCATCGCCTTTTCCCGCATGTGACGCGAGCGTGTCGGGGCGTGATCTTTCGGACGTTGGAAACGGTGCAGCACTACATATCCAAGACCGAAACCACGACGGGCCTGACAATCAGCGTGCGTATCCTCTACAAGATGTATCAGACAGGACGCAAGTGTGCCGCGGGATTCAAGAAGACCATGAAGATCATCTTCGACAAGATCCTGCCCAAGTGGAACTACCGAGCAGTCCCCGAACCCAAGACCGTATAACGCCGGGAACTTATTCTCGGCCTGTTCCTATGATAACGCCAACCGCGTCACTACGATGGTCGACGCCGAGGGCACCTATACCTACACTTACGACAATGCAAACGAGCTGACGAGCGTGTACAAGAGCGGAACCCAGGTTGAATCGTACTCCTACGACTCGAACGGCAATCGCACTGGGACCGGGTATTCGACGACGGTGATGAATGAGACGCTGACTTCGCCCGGCGTCACGTACACTTATAGCAGCATAGCCGCAACCAAAGGATTCACTGGGCTCGAGCGGCGTCTCGCCGCGTGAGGGACGTCCTGACCCGGAGCCCGCGGCATCGTGCCGCGGAGGTTTGACGCATTGGTGCCAATCCCGGAGCTGCGGCCTAGGCCAGCTTCGCGATGTGGGGAGCAAGGCCGGGCACTCGGGCTCGGCCTTGGCTCCGGTCTTGGCCCCTGGGTCGGCGCTCGGGGTGCTCCTCAGCAGAGCCCTATCCTCCGTCCAGGCCAATGGCGATTGTCGCTGCGCCTTGGCTCGGCGCCAATCGCCCGTTGAAGTTGTCTCGCTTGGGCAAACCCGGTCGCGTCCCGCGATGCGTAGCTGCCGGGCTCATCTCCGGCGCCTGCCCACTTGGTTTTTGGCCCAGACCAAGTAAAACGGTGTTGCCCCTCGCTGGGATCACGGACACTGGCCCAGCCTGCGAGGGCTAGCCATACCAGCAGCAAGGAACAACACCGTGAACTCATTTGTCGCCAAGCATCGATCGGAAATCAACGGGGTTCTCGAATGTTTTGACCGCGTGATCTTGCGCGGCCATCTTCCCATCGCCGGCGTGGGATACTTTGCGACCTGGCTCTTCTCCAAGCAGATCGCTCTCAATATGAGGGAGCTCTCGGACGGTTGGTGGAACTTCAAGCACGCCGCACCGTGGTTTGCCGAGACCTTAAAGGCACACGCTCGCGAATTGGCTGAGAAGGCGGGCCGCACCTACCGTCATCTATCGCGGCCGGAGCCGATGGAGGAGAACGCTCGCCAACTGGCCCAGCGAGACGGCATCACCGAGGGCCTCGTATGCGTCTATGGGGCGATGGAAACCTGCCGTACTTTCCGCGTGCACTATAGCGACGACGGTCCCAAGGTACGTTCGGACCAACGCGTCTGTTTGGTCATCTACTTCTACTGGATAGACCGCGAATTTGGCTTGATGCACGTGAAGCTCCAAACTTGGTTTCCCTTCACGGTGCAAGTATATGTCAACGGCCACGAATGGCTGGCGCGGAAGCTCACCGCTCGCGGGATCGCCTTCGAGAAACACGACAACGCGTTCGTGGAACTGGCTGATGTCGAGAAGGCCAACGAGTGCGCACGGAGCTTCTGGCGGCGCGATTGGCCTAGACTGCTCGATCGCCTGGCCGGCCGGGTCAATCCCCTGCTCAAGGACTGGCTAGCCGGGCAAAACTACTACTGGGTGATCGACCAGGCCGAGTTCTCAACGGATGTGCTTTTTGCCAACAAGACGGCGCTGTCATCATTGCGCCGTGGTCTGTACGAGCACGCAGTTCATTGTTTTGGCGCGGATCAGATGATGACGTTTTTGGGACGGAAGTACCGTGCGACGTTCAAGGGGGAAGTCCGAACGCACTGGCGGCGACGCGAGCCGGGTGCGGCCGTCAAGCATTGGGTCAAGAGCAACGCCATCAAGATGTACGACAAGTCGGGCCGGGTGTTGCGGATCGAGACAGTGATCAACGATCCCAAAGAATTCTTCGTGCACCGACCCCGGCTCAAGAATGATGGAAGCAAGGTCGTCGGTTGGTTTGAGATGAATAAGGGTGTGGCCAATATGTACCGGTACGCGCAGGTTAGCCAGCGGGCTAACGATCGTTATCTGGAGGGGCTCGCGGTCGTAAATGACGTGGGCGTCGGCCAGAGGGAATTAGACTCGAGATGCGCGCCGGTATCTTTTCAAGGGCGGAAACGTCGCGGCTTGCAGCCGCTTTCACGCGACGATCAGGCCCTGTTTCAAGCCGTGCTGCGTGGTGAACACGCCGTGCGCGGCTTCCGCAGCGGTGAGGTGGCCGAACGGTTGTACGGTTCCAGACCAAAAGATGAAGTGGAACGGCGCAGGCGGTCCGGGCGGGTGAGTCGCCGGATCAGCCTGCTGCGTGCCCACGGCTTGGTTGCGAAATATCCGCGCTCGAGGCGTTACCGCGTGACGCGCGCCGGTCAGCGATTCATGAGCATGGCAATTGATGTTCGCGCTAAGCTGTTTGCGCAGGAGTTTGGTCGAGCGGAATAGTACATCTCGTCACCCTCGCGCAAATGATTTTTTGCGCGCCCACCGTTGCTCTCGCGCTACCGGTGCGCGCCAATGATTTGCGCGCCGAACGCTCATCTGAACACCGTATCATTGTACGACAATGCGGGAAACATGATCAGCGCGAATAGCGGCGGGACGATCACCACGTACACGTATGATTATAACAATCGCTTAACGGAGGTCACGCAGGGCGGGACCATTATCGCAACCTATACTTATAGCAGCATAGCCGCAACCAAAGGATTCACTGGGCTCGAGCGGCGTCTCGCCGCGTGAGGGACGTCCTGACCCGGAGCCCGCGGCATCGTGCCGCGGAGGTTTGACGCATTGGTGCCAATCCCGGAGCTGCGGCCTAGGCCAGCTTCGCGATGTGGGGAGCAAGGCCGGGCACTCGGGCTCGGCCTTGGCTCCGGTCTTGGCCCCTGGGTCGGCGCTCGGGGTGCTCCTCAGCAGAGCCCTATCCTCCGTCCAGGCCAATGGCGATTGTCGCTGCGCCTTGGCTCGGCGCCAATCGCCCGTTGAAGTTGTCTCGCTTGGGCAAACCCGGTCGCGTCCCGCGATGCGTAGCTGCCGGGCTCATCTCCGGCGCCTGCCCACTTGGTTTTTGGCCCAGACCAAGTAAAACGGTGTTGCCCCTCGCTGGGATCACGGACACTGGCCCAGCCTGCGAGGGCTAGCCATACCAGCAGCAAGGAACAACACCGTGAACTCATTTGTCGCCAAGCATCGATCGGAAATCAACGGGGTTCTCGAATGTTTTGACCGCGTGATCTTGCGCGGCCATCTTCCCATCGCCGGCGTGGGATACTTTGCGACCTGGCTCTTCTCCAAGCAGATCGCTCTCAATATGAGGGAGCTCTCGGACGGTTGGTGGAACTTCAAGCACGCCGCACCGTGGTTTGCCGAGACCTTAAAGGCACACGCTCGCGAATTGGCTGAGAAGGCGGGCCGCACCTACCGTCATCTATCGCGGCCGGAGCCGATGGAGGAGAACGCTCGCCAACTGGCCCAGCGAGACGGCATCACCGAGGGCCTCGTATGCGTCTATGGGGCGATGGAAACCTGCCGTACTTTCCGCGTGCACTATAGCGACGACGGTCCCAAGGTACGTTCGGACCAACGCGTCTGTTTGGTCATCTACTTCTACTGGATAGACCGCGAATTTGGCTTGATGCACGTGAAGCTCCAAACTTGGTTTCCCTTCACGGTGCAAGTATATGTCAACGGCCACGAATGGCTGGCGCGGAAGCTCACCGCTCGCGGGATCGCCTTCGAGAAACACGACAACGCGTTCGTGGAACTGGCTGATGTCGAGAAGGCCAACGAGTGCGCACGGAGCTTCTGGCGGCGCGATTGGCCTAGACTGCTCGATCGCCTGGCCGGCCGGGTCAATCTCCTGCTCAAGGACTGGCTAGCCGGGCAAAACTACTACTGGGTGATCGACCAGGCCGAGTTCTCAACGGATGTGCTTTTTGCCAACAAGACGGCGCTGTCATCATTGCGCCGTGGTCTGTACGAGCACGCAGTTCATTGTTTTGGCGCGGATCAGATGATGACGTTTTTGGGACGGAAGTACCGTGCGACGTTCAAGGGGGAAGTCCGAACGCACTGGCGGCGACGCGAGCCGGGTGCGGCCGTCAAGCATTGGGTCAAGAGCAACGCCATCAAGATGTACGACAAGTCGGGCCGGGTGTTGCGGATCGAGACAGTGATCAACGATCCCAAAGAATTCTTCGTGCACCGACCCCGGCTCAAGAATGATGGAAGCAAGGTCGTCGGTTGGTTTGAGATGAATAAGGGTGTGGCCAATATGTACCGGTACGCGCAGGTTAGCCAGCGGGCTAACGATCGTTATCTGGAGGGGCTCGCGGTCGTAAATGACGTGGGCGTCGGCCAGAGGGAATTAGACTCGAGATGCGCGCCGGTATCTTTTCAAGGGCGGAAACGTCGCGGCTTGCAGCCGCTTTCACGCGACGATCAGGCCCTGTTTCAAGCCGTGCTGCGTGGTGAACACGCCGTGCGCGGCTTCCGCAGCGGTGAGGTGGCCGAACGGTTGTACGGTTCCAGACCAAAAGATGAAGTGGAACGGCGCAGGCGGTCCGGGCGGGTGAGTCGCCGGATCAGCCTGCTGCGTGCCCACGGCTTGGTTGCGAAATATCCGCGCTCGAGGCGTTACCGCGTGACGCGCGCCGGTCAGCGATTCATGAGCATGGCAATTGATGTTCGCGCTAAGCTGTTTGCGCAGGAGTTTGGTCGAGCGGAATAGTACATCTCGTCACCCTCGCGCAAATGATTTTTTTGCGCTCACCGTTGCTCCCGCGCTACCGGTGCGCGCCAATGATTTGCGCGCGAACGCTCATCTAAACACCGTATCATTCTATAACGCGTTGAATCAACGAATCGGCATTCAGGAGGGCGGCTCGCAGACCTGGACTGTGTACAACGGCAAGAACCCGGACGCGCTGCCATATGCAGATTTCAACGGGTCCGGCACGCTGTTGACTCGCTACTTGTCTGGTCCGGGAATGGTAAACGGCGCGGCCACTTCGATTCTGCTAGCGCGAACCAGTTCGGGTGGAGCAACAGCATGGTACTTGACCGACAAGCTGGATTCGGTGCGGGATATCGTGAGCTCTTCGGGTTCAGTCGTCGACCACATCGTTTACGACAGCTTCGGGAAAGTTCTTACTGAGACGAATGCGAGCAACGGGGACCGGTTCAAGTTTGCTGGGATGGAGTATGATGGGCTTAGCGGCGAATACTACGACCGAGCGAGATTCTTTAGCGCCATCACAGTAAGCGCCCGGCGAAACCATACCCGGTGCGCGGGCGGCCTGCCTGGGGCAGCGGTGGGATGGAGTGGCCCGCCATCGCTCGCGTGGTGACGGCGGTGCCCACGGCGCCCGCGTGCTCGCAGGCCTCACGAGCTGACGGGCCGCGGGACGATTGGCGATGATTCAAAAGACCCGCCAGCCCTCAGCGCCCCCGTGACGGGTGCTCTGTCTGTCGGCCGACGTAGCGTCCGGTTGATCCGGCACGGCGTCCGGGTGCAGCCTGTCGACAGCAGCCAGGAAGTGAGCCACTTTCGCAGCCAGAATTGAGCCACCGCGGTTGTTGCCGGACGAACCGCGAGTACGCGCTGATTAGTGACACCTATGCCGGTGTTCGATGTCAACATCCAACGAGAATTGCAGCGTCGTCGATGTTATCGATCGCATTGGTTGATTCAAATCGGCCTTCACCCTTGGCCTGAGGCTGATTTGAATCAACCAATGCGATCCGACAGCGGAAGATTCGAACGCAGAGGATCATCGTCGTGGATGTCGAAGCTAATTGTCGCCCATCAATAAAGCCCGAGAACGCTCCGCCAGCGTTCCCTGGGCAAACGCACTCGTCGCTTTTCCGGGACGATTTGACCGCGCTGGCGAGTCGCGGCTTGTTTTATATGTACAGATATAATACTTCTTGAATGACAGAATCTGACAAAGCTGAGAGAGCCACTCTGCGATTTTGAATGTTAGGCTCGGGGTCGGCAACCCAGTTTTCACCGTCGTTGCCGGCCGGCAACTCCGGTTGGCATACGCCGACTTCCTAGAGACCAACGCAAAGTGATTCTAGAACCTCGCAAGGTGTCGTCAAGAATATTCCGGAGAAAACGCCGAAAAAACGAATCGATAGAGCCACTCACCGCGATCAACTGATCGCAGAGTGGCTCAAGTGGCGCTGCGATAATGGCTCACTCTCTGGTTGCTGCTGACAGCAGCCCGCCCACTGCATCGGAGTCAGTGGTGAGACGGCGTCCGCTTGACCTTATCTGGCACTCCTGACGCGCGTGCCCGCACCGCGGTCAGATCTGATCCTCGCCGGCGAACGCTTCATCATTTTTGAGTCCCGCTTGTGCACTTTCCCGTCGGTGCCGCGACGACCTCAGGGACTCCGACTCCGCTTTGAGCCATTTGCTCGCCGGCCAGCACGCCGTCGTCGCCGCGATCGTGCCGCGGCCTCGGCTTCATCCCGCCGGTAATGCAGGAAGTGCTCCGGATGCGCCGCGATCCAGACATCGGGCAACAGAGCGCCTCCAATCCGGCTCGCCCGTTGAAATAGCCACCAGCAGATCACGCACGTAGGCAAACGGCTCGATCCTGTGTCGCTTGGCACCTGCCAGGATGCTGAAGCAGGTCGCAGCCGTCTCGCCCCCGCGGTCGCTTCCGACGAATAACCAGTTTTTGCGACCGATGGCACACAGCCGCATGGTACGCTCGGCAATGTTATTGTCGATTTCCAGAAGGCCGCTCTCGGTGAACCGGCACAGCTCCGCCCAGTGATTGAGCGCATAGCCAACTGCCTTGCCATACTGGCTCTTGGGCAAAGCCTGGCCTTTCTGCTCACGCAAGAACTTCTCAAGCCGGCCCAGGATTGGCACGCTTCGTTCCTGCCGCGCAGCCAACCGCGCCTCCGGGCTGTAGGAACGCACTTCATCCTCGATATCGTACAACTGCCCGACCAGACTCAGGACGTAATGCGCTTCGTACCCTTGGTTCAACCGCGCGTCGAAGAACTCGCGACGCGCATGCGCCCAGCAGCCCACCGGGATGATGCGGCCGGCTGAGTCCAAGACCACCGACTCGTAAGATGCGTACGCGTCCGTCTGCAAGTAACCCCGAAAGTTCTTGAGCATCCGGGACGGCCCCTCGCGGCTGCGCGAATCACGATAGTCGTAGATCGTGTAGGGATTGTCACCGGTGCCGACATAGACCCAGAAGTAGCCGGTTCGGGTTGAATCCCTGGTGGGATCGAGAACGTTCACCGGCGTTTCATCAGCGTTCAAAACCAGCGACATGAGCGCTCGCTCGCGCATCAAGTCAACCAGCGGACTCAGCCCCTGGGCACATTGGGCGAGCCAGTCACAGAGTGTGCTGCGTGCCACGAAGAATCCGTGGCGTGTCAGAATGTCCTGCTGACGGTAAGTCGGCAGGTGATCAGAGAACTTGTTCACGAAGACGTATGCCAACAGCCCAGGTCCGGCCATACCGCGGTCAATTGGACTGGGTGCCGGCGGAGCCGAGGTCACGCCGTTCTTGCAGCAGGGGCAGGCATACTTGGGGTAGACGTGCCGATAGACCGTCAATTTGCCGGGCATGTAATCAACCTGTTCGGTGATATCTTCGCCGATACGAACCTTCTCCCGGCCGCAGTCACAGACCTTGGCTTCCTCGGGAACGTCATGGGGAACTTCGGTGCGGGGAAGGTGCTCAGGTATTTGTGCCGGCCGTGACCACGCTTTCGTTTATGCTCTTGAGGCTCGTTGGCGAGCGGGGAATCGGGGAGCTCCGGAGTGATCGATGCTGCGTCGGCGTCGAAGAGATGTTGTTGTCCAGGTGCTTCTACCAGCCGCTCACGCCGCGGTCCCAGCCAGAGGCGTTTCATTGCCTCGTACTGCTCCTTGAGGCAGTCGTAAGAGCGCTGCAATTCGCCATTGGTCGTGCACGTCTCGTCAAGCTGTGCTTTCAGGTCGCCGAGCTGAGCTTCCATTTCGTCGAGCCGCTCGAGAAGGCCGCGCAGCAGGTCCTGACAGGCAGGCAAATCATCCGGGATCTGGTGAGGTTGCTCCATCATGATCACATATACGTATCAGATGGAGCAATGGGACGACATTTCTTGAGATTTTTCAGGAATTTTCCCCAAGACGATCAGCCGGCGCGTGCATAGCGCTTGCGCCTTTTTGCCGAGGCCAGGTCGACGCCGGTAAGCAGCAGCGCCAGCTCGGTTGTGGTCAGCTCGATCCCCGCATCTCCGAAGCGACGGCCGGCACACGCGGCGGGATCGAGCTGTTGAAAGGTTCCAGCCTCGAGCCGCTTGTACCAGATGACCAGGCCATCGCGTTCCCAGAAGAGGATTTTGACGCGATCCCGGCGGCGATTGAGAAAGAGGAAGAGATGTCCCGAGAGTGGATCTTGTCCGAGATATTCGCGGACCATGCCTACAAGCCCGTCGAAACTCTTGCGCATATCGGTGGGCTGGGAGCAAAGGAAGACTCGAACGGCAGCAGAGAGTTGAGGGAGCATCAGCGGTCTCCCTGGCCAGAGCCGTTGAGTTGCCCGGCTGCGGTGATTGCAGCCTGAAGCAAGCCGGGATCAACCGAGCCTGTCACCCGTACGGTGCATCCGTTAGCCAGCTCGACTTCCAACTGAGTGGTTGCGCGTGGACCGAGGATCGATACAGGCACAAAGGTGGCCGCGGTGCTTGGGGCTACCGATGAACGTGGTGATTGCCCGGTGGCGATGCGCTTACCCGAGCCAGCGACATTCAATTTTCGAAGACGCTGCCTCCAGTAGTAGAACTTCCGGGTGGTGATGCCCAACTGACGGCAGAACTGGGCGAGAGGAATCCGGCCGGCCTGCTGCCGAAGAATTACACGACCCCACCATTCGATCCGCGAGTCCTGCTCTGCAGCGAATTTGGTTGTCGCAAGCATGATCTATCTCCCGGTGCCGCGGTAGTGCGTTACCAGGATCAAGCTATCATGCACGGCAATAATGGTTCGGCCGGACGGTTACCCATCACAGGGAGATTCACACAACTAGATCCAATGCAGTTCAAGGCGGGGGATCCGAACCTCTATCGCTATACGGCCAATGATTCTTTGAACAGCGTGGATCCATCCGGCATGATCGTGGGAACGCCCATCGGAGTGCTACTCGGAGGCGTCGTAGGGGCGGCCGGAGGAGCCGGATATGAATTCATGATGCTAATGTTATATAATGATCCTATAGATGCGAGTACAATAATCGGCGGCGCTGCCATGGGAGCTATGTGCGGGTTAATAGGGGTTCCACCTGCGCTCAACGTTACCGTTCCCGCATTGCTCTCCCTGGAGACCCTCTCGGCCTGCGTCACAGTCGGTTATATGAGCTTCGCAGTCGGACTACTCGTTAGCATTGGACAGACGGCTCTCGGATTCGGACCGGAACTGAATATTGATAATAAGCAAATCATTAGATTAGGTGGCACAACATCGATACCACAATATATCTATACTATTGGCGATATGTGGTCAGCTTTGAGCGAATGGACGATTCAGTCGATTCGCGGTTCCGACGGACAACCGCAGGCTTATCATGGCACCGACAGCCCCGCCTGGATCCTTCCTGCGGTCCAGCACCCGCAGGCCCCTACCCTACCCGCGGATGACGAGGACGGATGTCTCGACCCAGAATTCGAAACCAGATCTTCCGTTTCTGAACCGGTTCATGGCACCCTCGCAGGATCCCTCGCTGTTGGATGGCTCCGACGGATGCCTCGATCCGGAGACGTATCCTACTCTGTCGCTACAACAATTCACGAATTCGCCGGAAAGCCCCCCACCGCTCGACGTCTATGGTGGGATGAACACTTGCAGCGACCCGCCACCACCTCCCGGAACACCGGGCTAAAGTGGGTAAACTATTCCGCATTTTTTCGGCGAGATGTAGTAACCGACCTCGGCCGTAGGCCGAGGCATTGGGATGGTCTCGCCGAGGGAGGCCCTGGTGGTCGACACAAATCCGGCAGCATCGAGCGAATGTCGCGTCGCAACTTCCCGTAGAAGACGTTCCGGCGGTACGTCGGTATAATCACAACGTGGCCCTTGCATTCGCACCGTATATGGGAAGGGCGTTGCCAGTCATCTATGGGTCCCTCCTGTCTGCCCTACGAATTCCCCCTGGAAGAAGGAGCCGATGTCATTTCTAGAAGAATGCACCACGCACCGCTCAGGAGCTCTTCGGGTCGCACGGCCAGGGCTCAGGGCTTAAGACGTACTACGTACAATGCCTCACGCATGGTAGCAGCGGGATGCGCTCGCCGTTCGCGACTCGGGTCGCAAGAACTGGTCACCGATCCGCAGCCGCTCTTTGAGGTTGCGCCGATTGCAGTGCGAACAGTCCGTGACCGGGAATGGGCTTGTGGGTTGAACGTGGCTGCCCTTACAATCGGTGGGTGAGCGGGAGCAAGGGCCTATGACTAACCGGAGTGAGACTGGTTATCGTTCCCACGACAGCAAAGCTAAGCTCAAACTTGTTTGCAGTTTGGCATTAAGAGGGGCGTTTCTCACGCGCACTTTGGGCGACGTGGCAATCCGCCGGCGCTCGCGACTTTGCAGTTGAGACAATATTCCTGAACGTATGCGAGCGTGCCCTAAAAACAGCGCTCTGTGTCGCAGTTGCCGTGTTGGTATGTATGAGAATCCGCGCGAACGATCTCGGGGTTTTCTCCTGTTACGTTATCGTTACTGTTATGAGCGCGGTTGTCAATCCTCCAACCTTTGTGCTTCTCATTGCAGCGTTAGCGGCGCCGGTGTGTTACATCATCACACCGAAATCCCGTGATCGTTTTCAGAGTAGCCACGGGAACTGACCCACCCTCCTGGGGGTCAGACCTGAATGGCGCTGAATAAGGTCGCAAATCACTCGGCGCTTTTGAGATAAAGAAAAGACAGCCTCTTGGTCGACGAGCTTGGGTGTTCAGTAGATCCAAGGCTCGTTCGGGCAAGGAGGGCTCGGTGTCTCAGGGTACACGCTTGAGGTTGCGCCACCAGATCAATCTGTTCGTAAGCGTTCGAGATCACCAGGGGCGCGCGCCGCAACGCCGGGCGCCCGCATCCTCAGCCAACCGAGGACTCTCACCAATGCCAGCTCGCGCCGCATGGACCCGCCCGCCCGCCGTCGACTTGCCGGGCTCTGCTCGTTCTCGCAGCAAGCGTCCGAGTTCGCCGCACATGCACGCCGTAGTCCGCGCGCCCACGAGGTGCTAGCAGCTACTTGGCCTCTCAGGCAACATCGCCCCGCCGTGCGTCAGTTCGACTGGCGTCGGCTCGCGCGGCGTTGATCCCGGCGCCGCGCCTTCTCTCGAGACTCTTCAAGACGGTGGTTCAGCACATGCTCAGGGTGCGCCGCCGCCCACCGGTCCGGATGCAACTTCGCCAGTGACTCCGGACTCACCTCCACCGAGAGCTGCAGAATCACATCGTGCAGGTACGCCCAAGGCTCAATGCGATGCCGCTTCGCCCCCGCAATGATCGTGGACAGCATCGCCGCACGCGGCCCCGCCTCAACACTCCCCAGGAACATCCAGTTCTTCCGACCGATCGCTTGGTCTCGTACACGTCGCTCCGACGTGTTGTTGTCGATCGTCAGTCGCCCGTCCTCTGTGTATCGGCACAGCGCCCGCCATTGATTCAACGCATAGGTCACCGCCTGCGCTAACGCCGACTTCGGCAAGAGCTTCACTGACAGCCGATTCAATTCGTCATTTATCCGATCCAGGATCGGTACCGCTTCCGTTTGACGCAGCACGCGTCGCGCATCATTGTCGAGCGGGCGAGCCCGATCCTCGATTTCATAGAGCCGAAGAATCATCTGGATGATCAACGAGGCCTCAGCGGGTGACGACGATCTCGCCTCGTAGAACTTGCGACGCGCATGTGCCCAGCAGGCCACTTCGAGAATCTGACCACCAGATCCCACGTAAATTGCGTCATACCCGCTGAAGGCATCGGCCTGCAGATAGCCAGCAAATCCCTCCAGAAACCGAGATGGACCCTCACGCTTGCGATCCTCTGTGAAGTCGTACACGTCATAGGGCAACGAGCTCGGACCAATGTAAACCCAAAACCGCCCCTTGCGGCTTCGAGGTTCATCGTCGTGCAAGACCGTCACAAACGTGTCATCGGTCCAGATCACCGGCGCCGTCAGTACCAATTCCTTTTGGAGCTGATACAGCGGTCTGACCAAGTCAGCAACATAGCGGACCCAGTCACACAGTGTGCTCCGCGGCAGATAGAGCCCGTAACGAGTCGAGACGTCCTCGAAGCGATAGAGCGGCTGATGCTCCGCGAACTTGGAGACGACCACCTCAGCGAGCACGCCCGCTCCCGCAATGCAGCCGCTCACGGGACGCTGAGGCGCCTCGGGAGACACCACACTGTCTCGGCAGCAAGAGCAGGCATACTTGGGCAACACATGCACGTGAAGCTCGAAACGCGCCGGGATGAACTGGAGCACGCGTGCCTCGTCCTCGCCAATGCACGTCTTCGCTGCTCCGCACTGATCACAAACCTTGTCGGCCTCTGGCACATCATGCTCGATACGGACCTGTGGCAGCCGATCGTAATCAGGCTTGCGCGACTGCCGCCGTCTCGCCGGCATTTTGGGCTCAGGAACTGGCGGCTCGGGCGGCAATGCAACACCATCGATCGCCTCGGCGTCGAATAACCGGCCTTGTCCCGGAGCATCCACGTACCGTTCCCGTCGCGGGCCGAAGACGTAGCGGCGATAGAGCTCGATCTGCTGGCGTAATTCTTGGACGAGTTGATCGTGTTCTTGGACGGTATGGTCGTGCAACTTCGCGGCTTCGTCGAGTGCGGCTTGGAGGTCTTCGACCTGCTGAGCGAGGCGGCTCAGCAGGTCGTGACATTGCTGCGGATCAGTCGGCCATGACTCGAGAGTGATCATGGCAAGGATTATAGCGCCAACATACGATGTTACAAGAGGGAACCAACCGATTTTCCGGCATGGGGCGTCGGAGGCTGGTATCGCCTGCGTTGGCGGGCCGATCTGAGGTCAATGCCCGAGAGAATCAGCGTCAATTGGGTCGGGTCGGGCTCATTTCCACCGATATTGCACCGTGCGCGACCGCGGGAAGCTGGAACGAGCCTCTCTCGAGTCGCTTGTACCAAATCGCCAGACCATCGCGATCCCAGTAGAGAATCTTGAGGCGATCGCGGCGTCGATTGACGAACAAGAACAGGTGGCCGGACGTTGGGTCTTGAGCAAAGGCGGTGGTCACCAAGCCGGAGAGTGCATCAAAGCCTTTGCGAAGATCGGTTGCTGGTGTGTGAAGAAACACGCGGACGGCATGAGGGAGGCTGATCATTGAGAGCCTCCTGACTCGGTCTTGGCTGCTGCGATAGTCCGAATGATCCGGCAGGCCAGGCGGGGGCTTGTTGTGGGAATACGAAGGCGAATTCCATTGGGAAGGTCGGCTTCGATCGGGGTGGGTTGGTAGTCATTACCCTCGACGAGACGCACAGTGACAGGCAAGAAAGTCGACGGAGCCGGTAGCGTTGGGCATGGGTCTGGACTCTGCACGAGCTCGAAGCGACCTTTCCATCGATAGAACGCCGAGACGGAGCACGGTTCTCGGGCCGAGAACTGCGCGATTGACAGTCCGCTGAGTGACTGCCGGCTGACGCGAGAACGCCAGATGGCCCGACGGGTGAGAGAAGCGGTTCTTGGCATTCGGGGTCTCCTGAGAAGGGACGTAGTGGTCACCTTCGCAGGCTATCACCCCCTGGAAGCCTGGGTACTCTCGAACGCTTACATCAGACGGGGGAAACGTGGGTTGGGTCGTCGCCGGCGGAGCGCATTACCTACGCATATGATGCGGACCACGAGCTCACAGGGGTCGCCGACGCTTACGCCACGTTGACCTTCACTTACGACTCGGGTGGGAACAACATTACCTCGGCTACCTCCGGCCCGGGAACCGGTCAGCCGAGCGTGACGCTGACTGCCGGGTATGATTCCCTGCACAGCATGACGAGCCTGAGCGACAACATCACGGGCAATCTTGGACTCATGACGTTCGTTTACGATGCCAGTGAGCGATTAACCACGATAACGACGTCATACGGCGGCACGGCTGGGCCGGAGATCATCACAAGCTACGCGCCGAATAATCAGATTTCCGCGCAGTCGCGCACGATCGGCGGTAGCGGCACGGAGGTGAATACCACTTATCAGTACGACGCCGCCGACCGTCAGACGACAATCACGGACTACGTCTCAGGCGGATCGGCGCTTGCAACATATGTGTACAGCTATGACAATGGCAATCGCTTAACGACCATGGTCGATTCTGACGGCACGTACACGTATACCTACGATAACGCAAATGAATTAACAAGTGTGTACGAGGGCGGGACGCAGGTTGAGTCGTATGCGTATGACGCAAACGGCAACAGGACGGGCACCGGGTATTCGACGACGGTAATGAACGAGACGCTGACGTCGCCCGGAGTCACGTACACTTATGATGCTGCCGGCAACATGATCAGCGCGAATAGCGGCGGCACCATCACAACGTATACTTATGACTATCGGAATCGTTTGACGGAAGTGGAGCGGGCCGGCACGATCATCGCGACGTACACGTACAACGCTCTAAACCAGCGCATCGGAATTGACGATAGCGGCGGCGGGCAGATGTGGACCGTGTATAACGGCACGAGCGCGGATGCCTTGCCGTACGGGGATTTCAACGGGTCGGGAACGCTACTTACTCGCTACGTCTCCGGACCGGGCATGGTCAATGGTGCCGTGGTCAACGAACTGCTCGCCCGGACGAGCTCGGGCGGTACGACGGCGTGGTATTTGACCGACAAGCTGGATTCGGTGAGGGATATTGTGAGTTCATCGGGGTCCGAGCTCGATCACATTGTGTATGACAGCTTCGGGAACATCCTCACGGAGACAAATGCAAGCAACGGGGATCGATTCAAGTTCGCCGGGATGGAGTACGACCCCAAATCCGCGCAGTATCTCGACCACGCCCGCTGGTACGGGTCCGCGATCGGACGGTTTCTAAGCCAAGACCCACTGCAATTCGAGGGGAAGGACGTAGACCTCTATCGCTATGTTAATAATGATTCGGTCGACCAGACGGACCCACGCGGTCTGCAAGATCAGTCAACGCCGACGGTCGAAAACCTGGCTGGAGGCTACTGGGCTGGTTCCCCGACCCAACCTGGCAACCCTTGGCCCATGCCAACCGGGCCTATTCCGACCGGCCCGGTAAACAATCAGCCCCAACAGGGCACCGTCGAAAACCTTGCTTCGACGTTTTGGTCGCCTGAGGCGCACGAAGAAATGGATAGAGCAATCGTTGACGGACTGTTCGTGGAATTCCTAAATCAGATTGGGAGCTTTTGGCCAAATTGGCTTGGATATCTCGATCTCAATTTCTCGGGGGGCGTCTTTGGAGGGGGAGTTCAGGTCGGGCCATCGAACTATGGCCCGGGATATTTCCCTAGCTTCCACATTTACGGCGGTCTGCAAGCCTCGGCACCTCTACCCGCGGGTGCGTCTCTTACTGTGGCGCCTTATCAGAAGCCGACACCGGGAATTAATATAGGTGCTGGCGGATTCTTGCCCGTTGTGCCGTTCGGCGGCCAAGTGGGCTACGGGTTCAACCCGGTCAACAGTAACCGCGGGGTATTCTGGGAAGTCGGCGCTGGGACTCCCGGAGTGAGCGCCGGAGGTTGGCTAGTTTCTGGAGATGTTAACCCGTTAAATTATTGGATTTGGCTTGTGCGCACAGCGGGAGGCCTTCCTACGGACTCGAATCCACCCTCCAAGCCGCGATGATCGCCGGGTGCTACCAACTAGAGTCCCACAGCCAGCGCTTATGTGGGATATATTTCAGCGCGCCTCCGCCTGCGTACACGGTGAACGGGCAGATTGAGTTCGCCAGCCGTGTCAGCAGCAACCAGAGAGTGAGCCATTATCGCAGCGCCACTTGAGCCACTCTGCGATCAGTTGATCGCGGTGAGTGGCTCTATCGATTCGTTTTTTCGGCGTTTTCTCCGGAATATTCTTGACGACACCTTGCGAGGTTCTAGAATCACTTTGCGTTGGTCTCTAGGAAGTCGGCGTATGCCAACCGGAGTTGCCGGCCGGCAACGACGGTGAAAACTGGGTTGCCGACCCCGAGCCTAACATTCAAAATCGCAGAGTGGCTCTCTCAGCTTTGTCAGATTCTGTCATTCAAGAAGTATTATATCTGTAAATATAAAACAAGCCGCGACTCGCCAGCGCGGTCAAATCGTCCCGGAAAAGCGACGAGTGCGTTTGCCCAGGGAACGCTGGCGGAGCGTTCTCGGGCTTTATTGATGGGCGACAATTAGCTTCGACATCCACGACGATGATCCTCTGCGTTCGAATCTTCCGCTGTCGGATCGCATTGGTTGATTCAAATCAGCCTCAGGCCAAGGGTGAAGGCCGATTTGAATCAACCAATGCGATCGATAACATCGACGACGCTGCAATTCTCGTTGGATGTTGACATCGAACACCGGCATAGGTGTCACTAATCAGCGCTACTCGCGGTTCGTCCGGCAACAACCGCGGTGGCTCAATTCTGGCTGCGAAAGTGGCTCACTTCCTGGCTGCTGTCGACACAGCCGCGGAAAAGCTGCGCACCACCCAATATTTTAGCGTGTCTGTTGCAGTTGACGGTCAGAGCGCCGCTCATTCCGAGCACGAAACGCTCATGCGGGTCGCCGCCAGAGCGCGCGGAGCCACCCGTCTACAACTCGGACATCTTGCAGATTCGTGAAGCCCGCTCGGTACGGCCGCGCAAACCATCCGGAATGATCCAGAAAGAGTATGTCCCCAGACCCATCAGAGCAGACCTTAGGACGCATCAAGCTAGTCGTTTCCCGTAAGAGGCTGTGAGCCACGCGTGTTTTCCGCGAAGTACGTCGAATAATCATCGCACGACCGGGTGTCAAAACGTAAAACGTGTGGTCCGCCTTGCACTGACCCGAAACGGAGCCGTCAGCAAGTAAATGCCAAACGGCGGGAACCACACAGCGGTGGAGGCAGCGATGATGACGTTGTGCTTGGCAAATGGCACCACAGCCCTTCCCTGATCCCACTTCCCGGCACCTAATAGTATGAGCCAGATACAGACCGCGACGAATAAAATGTAGCCAATACCGAAAATTGCCATCCGCGACGCCTGACGCCCCAACGACCTGCGATCAGGTCTCCCGATCCAAAGCACGGACTCGCCTGCTTTAAGCACCTTGCTCATGTCGGGCAACAGATCGTCGTTCTTCGCGCCGCTGTCGCAAAACTCCGTCGAGTCGGAGCATTTCTTGCTAGCGTCGTTGGCGCACCGCTCAGCATTCATTTGAGGGCTCTAATCGCACCGGACTCGATCAAACAAATATGTCCGATCCGCACCTGCGCTCTCCACTAAGCCGTCAGTTTAGCACTGATTGACCCCTCGTGCTTATACTATTATATCGGAACCGTATCGCCTCGCATAGTCGGGTCAATCAGACGGAAACGGGCCGGGTCACCCAGGGCGGTTACCCGCCCCGGGTTCCCACAGATCCGGACTTGCCCGTCGACGAGGCATCCGGCTCCTCATCTCATGACTTCGCTGCGTTGCTCACCAAGCCGTGGACTACCCGGACGCGGGGAAGACTGTATCGCTCCTCCAGACGAGAGAATTTGGACCACGGCATTCGTTTGCCTCGGCGACGCCGAGACAACCACCGTCGCCAGATCCCGCGTGCAGCCTCCCGGAATTCCTGGAGGCAGTAGAAGTTGCCAATGATCCCGTAGTACCCATAGTGGCCCGACAGTTTTTGCGTGAGCTTTTGGTATTACTCCTTGACCGGAACGTGCCGGTTTTTACGACACCATTCCGACAACGCTGCAAGCGCTCGCTTGAGTCGGCTCTTCGCCGTCTTCCGTTTGACCACCCACGCGCCTCGCTGAGATCGTCCCCAGTAGTGGGTAAATCCCAGAAAGTCGAATGTCGTCGGTTCGGGTGGGTCCCGTTGCTCGGTTGCGGAGTTGGCGGCCCGGGGCGGCTGAAACCGCACCACGCGCGTCTTCTCCGGGTGGACCGTCAGACCGTACTTGCTCATCCGCTTGGGTAAGACCTCCATGATTCGCTGAGCGTCGTCTGCTCGGGCAACCCCGATCACAAAATCGTCCGCATAACGGATCAGGAAAGCTTTTCCTTTCAGGCGAGGGCGAACGTCCTTCTCAAACCACTCGTAACCGTCCGGCCGAACCATTATTGCCGTGCATGATAGCTTGATCCTGGTAACGCACTACCGCGGCACCGGGAGATAGATCATGCTTGCGACAACCAAATTCCCTGCAGAGCAGGAATCGCGGATCGAATGGTGGGGTCGTGTCATTCTTCGGCAGCAGGCCGGCCGGATTCCTCTCGCCCAGTTCTGTCGTCAGTTGGGCATCACCACCCGGAAGTTCTATTACTGGAGGCAGCGTCTTCAAAAATTGGAGGTCGCTGGCTCGGGTAAGCGCATCGCTATTGGGCGATCACCACGTTCAACGGCAGCCCCAAGCACCCCCGCCACCTTTGTGCCTGTATCGATCCTCGGTCCACGCGCAACCACTCAGTTGGAAGTCGAGCTGGCTAACGGATGCACCGTACGGGTGACAGGCCCGGTTGATCCCGGCTTGCTTCAGGCTGCAATCACCGCGGCCGGGCAGCTCAGTGGCTCCGGCCAGGGAGACCGCTAATGCTCCCTCAACTCTCTGCTGCCGTTCGAGTCTTCCTTTGCTCCCAGCCCACCGATATGCGCAAAAGTTTCGACGGGCTTGTAGGCATGGTCCGCGAATATCTTGGACAAGATCCACTCTCCGGACATCTCTTCCTCTTTCTCAATCGCCGCCGGGATCGCGTCAAAATCCTCTTCTGGGAACGCGACGGCCTGGTCATCTGGTACAAACGACTCGAGGCTGGAACCTTTCAACAGCTCGATCCCGCCGCGTGTGCCGGCCGTCGCTCCGGAGATGCCGGTATCGAACTGACCACAACCGAGCTGGCGCTACTGCTGGGGACCCAGACACCCATTCTCTGGAGTGGATTTCGGGTGAAGCGAGGTTCTCGCGACTCGAACCGGTTCGCGTCCCGCGATTGCTGGGCGCCCCGCGGCAGACGCAGCGCACAGCAGGTACTTTACCACGCTCGGCCAGCGAGCGTATGCGCTTGGGTAGGTCGCCAGCGTTTGCACGCGTCGGTTGCTGCGAATTGTTCGATTTGGACGGCGGTGCTTCGTCGCTCGCCGCGCCGGCGAATGGAACGACGCTGACCGGCCTCTTAGGCAATCGAACTCAGCGTCTGCGGCTGCGACCAGCGCTACCGAGCGAGCCCCTTAGGCAGGGCGAACAAATAACCTTTACAATTTCTGTTGTCGCGGCTTGATGAAATAGTTCCACTCGCCATGAAATTTTGCGCGAACGATCCGAAGTTCGGCAAGCTCTTCGTCACTGACAGCAACGCCGGTTTCGTACTGCCGTGGGTCGAGCACTGCGCGCACGGTCAGTCCGGTCTTGGTCGTTGTACTTGCGATGAGATTGACGATGACCTCGTACGTGGTAAGCGGGCGACCGCGCCAGTTCTTGGTGATGAAACAGAACAACCGGTGCTCGATCTTGTTCCATTTGCTGGTGCCAGGCGGAAAGTGACAGACGTGCAAGGAAATGTCCAGTTCGTCGGCCAAAGCTTGCAGGGATTTCTTCCACAACCGATTACGGCTACTGTTGCTGCCACCTCCGTCCGCCGTGATCAACAGTTTGCTGGCCCGCGGGAACCGGGCCGAGCCCATTTCGTTCCACCAGCGGTAGATGCTCGCGCATGCGAACTCAGCAGTGTCGTGATCGATCCCGACGCTCACCCATCCTTCATTGGAGGCCAGGTCGTAGACTCCATAAGGAATCGCCTTGCCCAACTTTGGGTCGGGAAAGTCGTGGACGTTCACGGTTTCGGGTTGGCCCTTGGGCTGCCATTCTTCACCCGGATTCTTGAATTCTCCCACCAGTTCCTTCTTCTTGGTATCCACCGAGATGACGGGTTGGTTCCGCCGATGAAAGGCCCGCACTTGGCGGTTGATGTACTCGAACTGATCATTCCGGTCCGCGTGCGACGAGCCTTCGCGGGTTTTGCGGTTGGCTTGCAGGCTGTAGCCGTTCTGCTTCAGCAGCAGTGCGATAGTGCGATCCGAAACCGGGTGATCTCGTTTCGTCAATTCCTCGGCCAATTTGGCCGTGCTCTTGCAGGTCCAGCGCAATGGAGACATGGGATCGCCACGCGTGGCGGGTTCGATCAATCGTTCCAGGGCCTCCAACAAACCCGGATCAGATTCAGTCAACGCCCGGCGCCCACCTCCCGAGCGCCGAACACGCGCAGCAGCTACCGCACGGGTCTTCGACGGCTCTTGCAGGTCCTCGATTCCTGCCATAATCGTGGGACGCGAGAGGCCGGTGGCTCGCGACACCAGCGAAATGCCGCCCCAGCCAATCTCTTGGGCCTCAACCGCCGCCCACTGCCGGCGCCGGCGCTCGTCCAACTCGATGGCGACAAGACGATACTTGCGGCGGATCCGTGCCTCGACTTTCGCATCCTGCATACGGCAGTCATCGCAGATTCCGCCGAAATCGCCAAGGTCAAGTTGTAAAGGTTATTTTTTCGCCCTGCCTTACCTACAGAAATGCGACTTGCGCGGCCGCCCTGCCCTGAAACCAGAGCCGTGAGCAACGCGGTGCAGCACGCACAAGCGAGCTCGCTCGACCTGCCGCTTGCTTGAACATGCGACCGAAGTCGCGCACCGTGTGCACCCAATTCGACCGATCCACTCCCAGCCGGTCGAGGATTGGAGCCAGGTCATCGGGGATCGCCCCCCGCTTGTCCCGCCGTAGCTCCCGGCCAGTCCAATCGAGCAGCATGACGTATTTTCTGGTTTCGATCGGCAGAAACCCTTGATCCGATGCCCGCGCAGGGAGCGGCCGTTCTAACACCGCTTTGAGCGGCACGGTCGATACCGCGGCAGCAGAGCCAGCAGGCGCCCGACGCCCCGCAGCATCGACATGGTCGGTCGCGATCAGTTCGCCCGGCGGAGCCGTTTCTGACGGTGCAACCGGCGAGCCTTCTGCCTGCCCGGTTCGGGGAACGACGTCGGTCTCCTGCAACGTCAGTATGAACCACGATAGACTCGACAGCCGGCCGCGCAGAGTCGCCAGCCTGTCCGCGTTGGCCATCAGCATTGCAAGGTCGTAGTCGTCGGGCTCCGCCGGCTCGCCGGTAGTGTCATTCCCGTGAACGCCTCCGCCACGCCTTTCGGAATGTCACGTTCTCGGACTTTGAGTTGTTCAAATTGCCCATGCCCTTTGGAGGAACAACCATGAATTCGGATTCTCCCGACAGCGACCGGACACCCCAGATCACCGCCATCGAGACCGGCCAGCCGGCGAGACGCATGCTCTGGTACAGCTACGATGACGGAGGTGGCGGAGAGGTCACGACCTACAGCTACGAGATCGGAGAGGAACCCTGGCAATTCACTTTCACGCACGACACCGCCACGGGCGTCTATGTCCTGAACAAGTCCGACGGCACCACCGAGCGATTCCGTGACAAACCGGCGCGACACCTGGTGGTCGAGCCCGATCCCGTGACCGGCGAGCTGCGACCGGCCGTCAAGCGCGGCCAGCCAACTTATCTCTACCTGTGCCGAGAGCAACGCGAGCCGTGACAACGCATCGTTTACAGTCACCCACCCGGAGCCTTGACCAATGTCAACTCGACAGCCGCCGCCGACCCAGCTTTTGACCATGCGTCGCTCCGAATTTGCCGGCCGTTTCGGCAGCGCCGCGTTTACCGGTGCCGTGTACGGTTACACGCGCGAAGCCGATACTCACGCGGTGCTGGCGCTTCTCGCCTACGCGCGGCCGCGGCGGGTGCTCGAGGTCGGCACCGCGTTGGGCCACATGACGGCCAACCTGACACGCTGGACACTCGACGATACCCAGATTTTCAGCCTGGGAATCGTTCAGGGGATGGAACGATCGGCGCCCGGGGCAATCGAACAACAGGTCGACCAGCCGACGCGCGGCCAGTTCGCCCAATTCGCGAACCACTTCGGTAAAGCCTGGAAGGTCCTTTTCATCCAGGCGGATTCGATGCTCTACGACTTCGGCCGTTTGGCACCGCTCGACTTCGCCTTCATCGACGGCGGGCATGACCTCGAGCACGCGCTCAATGACAGCCGGAAAGCGTATAACGCTCTTTTGCCTTCTGGCTGGCTGGTATGGCATGACTTCAATTCTTCGACACCCTGGGTCAAAGTTCGCGAGGCGATCGAGCGCCTGGGCTTTGCTGAGCCCGTCGTGCACGTCGAGGGAACGGAAGTCGCCTTCCTGCGCAAGCACGCCCCGCTTCCGCCGCTTCCAGAGAATCCAACATATTCGGGTCCGGTGCGGGTGGCCTGGGAGGGAGACCCGCATGGCCTGCATTCGCTCGCGATCGTCAACCGGGCGCTTTGCCGGGCTCTCCTGGATCGCGGGCATGACGTGGGCTTGATCTGGGATTCATCGCACGCCGCCGTGACCGCGGAAAGCGAACGGGTTGTCCTCGACGAAAGGCTCGCCGCGCGGGTGGAGCGTGGGCTCGCCGGTGGGCCGGCGCAGGTCACTGTGCGGCACCACTGGCCGCCGAGGCTCGACCGTCCCGGTGAGGGGCGCTGTGTCCTCATGCAGCCTTGGGAGTTCGGCAGCCTGCCGAAGGCTTGGCTGCCAGCACTTCGCGAAGTCGATGAGATCTGGGCGTATAGCCGATCCACCCGCGATTGCTACCTCGACGCGGGCGTGCCCGAAAGCCGGGTGCAAGTCATTCCGCTGGGCGTCGACCCGGAGGTGTTCAAGCCCGGGCAGGCGCCTCTGGTATTACCGCCTGGCCCCAGCTTTCGGATCCTGTTCGTTGGCGGCACGATCTTTCGCAAGGGAATCGACGTGCTTCTGGCCGCGTTTGCACGTGCCGTGCAGCCGGGTGACGACGTCGGGCTGGTGATCAAGGACATGGGGAGCAAGAGCTTCTATCGCGGCCAGACGGCCGAAACAAAGGTGGCTGCGCTGCGCGAGCGAGGCTATTCGGTCAACTACATCGATGGGAACCTCGATGAACAGGACATGGCCAGATTGTATGCCGCATGCGATTGTCTGGTTCACCCGTTTCGCGGCGAAGGCTTTGCCCTGCCGATCGTCGAGGCGATGGCGTGTGGCTTGCCCGTGATCGTCACCGGAGCTGGACCGGTGCCCGACTATGCGAGCGAGGAAACTGCGTTTTTGATTCCAGCCCGCCGCGGCAATTTCGCCGAGCTTCGTGTGGGCGATCTCGAGACGATCGGCCGCCCGTGGCTCTGGGAGCCCGATCTCGACGCACTCGTTGACCATATGCGAACCGTGGCCCGTGAGCCGGCAGCAGCACGTGCAAAAGCGAGCGCTGCCTCGACGTGGATTCGCGGGCAGTTCACATGGGCGCATTCCGCCGAGGCGATTGAGCGGCGACTGCGCATATTGGTGTCGGGCGCCGAGTGCGGTGAGGCATCCGCGTGGTTCGGCGACGCTCTCCAGCGCCAGGAAACGGAACCGCGAAATTCGCCGCGCCCCCTCCCGCCGCGTCCGATCAGCCCGATCCGACCAATCCGACCGATCCGTCCGACTCCCAAACGCGGCGCACCCGAACCCGCGAGTCGCCCCCCGCGCGTGTTTCCCTGACCATGATCGTGCGCGACGAAGAAAACAACCTCGGCCGGTGCCTGGAATCCGTGCGAGACCTCTTCAATGAGGTCGTGGTTCTCGACACGGGCAGCCGCGACCGCACCATCGAAATCGCCCGGTCGTTCGGCGCCCGCGTATTCGACTTCGTCTGGGTCGATGATTTCGCCGCAGCCCGCAACGCGGCGCTGGCGCGTGCCAAGAGCGACTACGCATTCTGGCTCGACGCCGACGACCTGATCGAACCCCCGCAGCGAGCCAAGCTAGAGGAGCTGCTCGGCCAGTTGCGAACCGGCGGCCCAATGCCGGCATTCGTCGTGCGCTGCGCCTGTGATCCCGGCCCGGATGGAGCCGGCGGCGACACCGTCGTGGACCACATCCGGCTCTTTCCGCTGATCGAAGGCGTGCGCTGGACATACCGCATGCACGAGCAGATCCTGCCGGCCCTGAAGCGCGCAGGCATACCCGTCGAATGGACCGATATCACCGTTCGGCACACCGGATACGCTGATCGGGCCCTGCGATTCCGCAAGCTGGATCGGGATTGCCGCATCCTGCGCGAAGAGCTTGCCGAACGGCCGGACGATCCATTCACGCTGTTTAATCTGGGCTCGATCGCAATCGAAAAATCCGAGTGGAATGAGGCGCTGGGATATCTCAAGCGCAGCCTGCGCGCTGTTGCCGAGCGATTCGATCGTACGCAAGCTGTATGCCCTCATTGCGCGGTCTTATCAAATGCTCCGCGATTACCCGGCTGCCCTGGCGAGCTGTGCCGAAGGTCTTTCGCTCGACCCCAAAGACGCCGAGCTTTGGTTCCGCAAGGCCGTTGTGCATCGCAGCAGCGGCGATTCGGCTGAGGCCGAGCAATGCTGGCGACGGATCTTGACGCTATCGCGCCCGCGGAAGTTTGCCAGTTTGGATCAGGGAATCTACGGCCACCTCACGCGGCGGAATCTTGCGGCCGTGGCGGCGCAGCGTGGAGACATGGAGGAGGCGAAGGTCCAGTGGCGCGCCGTGTTGGCGGAATGCCCGGGAGATCGCGAGGCAACGAAACGCCTTGGCGATTTCGGCTCGTAGGGTCCGCCATTGCGGACCGTCCTCGACCCGTGCGCTGGGCGGGGTGGAGGCCCTTAAGAGATCGAGGCGAATGAACCCCTCGACCACGCCCGTCAAGTGCGTGGTTCGGACGGGACGAACGTCCTCCAGCCTCGGCCGTCAGCCCGATCACCCGACGAGGGCGGTTTGAACGATCAACCATAGTCGCCCATCGCTCCGCGAAGGGATGGGGCATCATGTGCCCCAGTGCCCACTCCCACAGGAAAAGGCCCGGATTTACTTCCCTTCTTTCAGATCAAGCCGCAATCCCTCGTTCCCACGCTCTGCGTGGGAACGTGACTTGTGCCGCTCCGCGGCGTGCTCGACGTCGATTCCGGGAAGTTGTTTCTGACTCGTTCCATATTCGACCGACACGAAAATCCCTTCGCAGAGCGAAGGGCGACAATGGTTTCGCGGCCCCATACCCCACCCGCTTCATGACACGAGTTGCCGGAGACGCTCCCAATGTCTCATCGCTTACTCTTTGCATCGATTCACAGCTACCTCGACCCCTCCAGCGGCGCCGCCCTGGCCACCCGCGAGCTGCTCGAGCTCCTCGCGGGGCGCGGCTGGGACTGCCGCGCGCTCACTTGCGGCGTCCTCGATTATCAAAACGAAACACCCCTCGAAGACATCCTGGCCGCGATCGAGCGGCACGCGGCGCCGGTGGCGGCCGCCCTCAGCCTCGGAGGCCAAGCCGAAGTTTTCGACCTCGACGTCGACGGCGTACGTGTCACACTTCTGCCCACATCGTCCAGCCGCGCGGATAAGGCCCCCAACCCGCGTGAGGCCGCCATGTACATCGACCTGGCAACCACGGTGCTCGATCGATTCCGGCCTGAGATTCTGCTGACCTATGGCGGGCATCCGGTCAGCCGTTCGCTGATGCTCAAGGCCAGAGCCAAGGGCACCGCGGTCGTCTTCCACTTGCACAATTTCGGCTATAACGATCGGCGCGCATTCGAAGACGTCGATGCGATCATCTTCCCGTCCGAGTATTCGCGCCGGCTCTATGCACGCCGGGTCGGAATTGATGGAGTGGTCATTCCCGACCCGATCCGGCTCGATAAAGTTAATTGTGGTCAGTGGTCAGTTGTCAGTGGTCAGTTGCTGGAAGCGGGTCATTGCGGCGCCGTGCGCGATGTTCCAGACAGCCCTAGGCACCTGACAACTGACAACGGACCACTGACGCCCGGCGCTAGCCGGGCCTTCGTCACGTTCATCAACCCCCAGGCTGAAAAAGGAGCCGCCGTCTTTGCGCGAATCGCACTCGAGCTCGGCCGCCGCCGGCCGGATATTCCGCTCTTGGTCGTCGAAGGTCGCGGTACCGCTGACGGCCTGGCGGGATTGCCGGTCGATCTCTCAGGACTTACCAACCTGCACCGAATGGCCAATACGCCCGACCCACGCGATTTCTACCGGGTGAGCCGGGTGGTGCTGATGCCATCGCTCTGGCGTGAATCGCTGGGCCGCGTGCCGATTGAGGCGATGGCGAATGGCATTCCCGTGCTGGCCAGCGATCGCGGAGCGTTACCAGAGACGCTGGGTGACGCCGGGTTCGTGTTCACGATCCCCGACCGGTGCACATCAGCCAGCAACGTGTTGCCGACCGCGCAGGAAGTGGCTCCCTGGGTCGCCGTGATCGAGCGACTCTGGGACGACCCCGAATTCGAGGCGGAGCACCGCAGGCGTTCGCTGACCGAGGCCAGGCGCTGGGATGGCGACAAACTGGCGGAACAGTACGAGGGTTTCTTCCGATCGTTATGCCCCGACGAGGCTCGCATCACAATCACGTGAATTCAACATGACCGCAACGAGAGGAGAACCCAAGCAACACGGGAAACGCCGATAGGCCGCGAGATAATCTTGTTTTCACCCAATCAAACAGTCAAACCAAAACACCCTCGTTTACCCCACCAACCAGCAGCTCGGTCAGCGTGCGCGGGGGCGCGCATTTGCGCCGGTGTGTTCGGACCGGCGCGCGTCCGCGAAAACCGAGTGTCGCTGTGCAGCGGGCAGCAGAAAGGCGAGCACCCGTCCCGTATCAGGATCAATCACTGCCAGTTCCTGATCGGGGTTGTCGCCGACCAAGACCGATTCACCAGATCTAATTCTACCGAACCTGGGTGGCGCATCGGAACAGTCCTGGGAAGCCGCACGGTCGTGCGGTAAAATCGACGGCCGCCGAGTCGGCGGCGACCGGCTGCGGGAGTCGGCCCGGAGATTCGTGCACCCGGCCCACCCGGACGCCCTGATTCGACGTCGCCTCTGACTTTGATCACCACTCGGACTGACCATGACAAACGACTCAACCCCAGCCGAGATGCCTCGCAAGGGAGCGCCTTGTCGGGGGAACGCTCTTCGTGCTCGGGTGGATCTGCCCGTTTTTTGTGCCGCTCGTGGCTGCCTCGAGTCTGCCCATCGCGTGGAAGGCGGCCGCCTCGGGCGCCCTGCTCATCGGGCTCCCCGAGTTGCTCATCGTGGCCTCGATCGCGGTCCTGGGCCAGGCCGGCTATCGATACTTGAAAGGACGCCTACTGACGGCCCTCAAGCGGTATGGTCCGCCAGAGGTCGTGGGACCGACGCGCTACCACATCGGCTTGGTCCTGTTTGTCCTGCCCCTGCTCCTCGGCTTCCTCGAGCCCTACCTGGGACACCTGATGCCCGGGCTCGACGAGAACCGCGTTGTGTGCTGCGTGGCGTGCGACTTGCTGTTCCTGTCCAGCCTGTTTGTGCTCGGTGGCGAGTTCTGGGACAAGCTGCGAGCCTTGTTCGTCCACGGTGCAAAAGCCCGATTTCCGGAGACCGGGACGCCCTCGGAGCAATGATCTTCGGCTTCAGGACTTCCACCCTATCGAGACCGCGCCCGCTCTCATGGATAACAGTTATCCGATCGTCGGGAAAAAATGGCCCGCCAAGAAGATGATTCACTTTGACTCAAAGACCTTGATTCAACGGTGATTCTGCGCTAGCAGAGATTCTCTCTTGTCTTGAAGCCTGGTAACAACTTTAATAAACAAATTAGTGTAATCCGATATGCCTTTTTGGTTCAATTCAACGAGCAGCTTTTCCCGCGTGGTCGCGATTCCAACTCGCCTGTTGCCGTCATAAGCCACCACGTAACGTTGTTTTTCATCCCTCAGCAATTGCGGAAGATCACGCTTGTAGGCTTCGATCCCCTGCTTGATCTTCTTCGAATCTCTCCCGGCAAGCATCTTCCGATACATCTGCTCCCGCTCCGCGCGATCCTCGTTCCAATCTGTATCCATATCTTTATGCCAACACTCACGATTTATCGCTTGGCCGCGAGTCTCGGGAGCACGCTCGTCGATCTCGGCCATGAACGCATCAGGCATCGTCCCACTCCCTGAAATCGACCTCATCTAGGCCGAATCTTCGACGATCGTCCTGCGGACTCTCTTGGGTTATGGCCGCGAGCGTTGCTTTTCTGCAACATGCCCGCGCTTTCTCAAGGCGAGCTCCGGTCGGCGTTCCCGAGTTCGTGGCATGATGCCCACGGCGTGGTTTCCGGTTCGGGCTGCGCCATGCCTTGCGGCCCCGACGTCGCCGCACCCCGGCCCCAATCCAAAATCCAAAATCTAAAATCTAGAATTGAACAAGCCCCTCGACCAAACTCCAGAACTCGCTGAAGTATTCATCGAGTTTCTTCGGGTCAACTTGAGCCCCGCCCTGTCGCTGGCGGACGGCGACAATCCGCAAATCGGGGAGGATCGTGAGCATCTGGCCCAGGTATCCTCTGGCCTCGATGACTCGTGGATTGCCTTGAGTCTCCTCCTTCGACTGGAACGGGGTCTTGTTCAAGGCGGCCAGCTTGGTCCTGAGCACCTCGTCCTGCTGCACGATCGGCCGGAGTTTGCTCCACATCGCGGTTGCTTCGAGCGGCTTGCCCCGTAACGTTTCGAGTCGCTCGAGCGAGCCGGCTGTCATGCCCTGCTCCTTGAAGAACGCAACCGTCTTGTCGTCGATGACCAGCGAAATCTTCGGTATGCGCCACCAGAGGAGCCCGCAAGCTGGTTGGAGCGACTGGGATGGACTGGTCGAAACCTGGATCCACTCCCGGCTCAGGATCTGGCGGCCTCGCCACCGCCCCTCATCGAGCACGAGCTGACCGATCTTGGCGAGGTCAATCGCGGTGATCTGGAGCCCGGCCATGCCATGCGGGTTCCCGGCCTTGTCGAGCGACCAGCCGAAGTCCGTGATACCCATCGGTGCAAAAATCTCGTCGCCGATGAAGCGGTCCATGCGCTTGCCGGAAGCCCGCTCGATGATCCCCGCGAGCAGGTTCACGGCCTTGTTGTTGTACGAGAACTTCGAGCCAGGGTCTTCGCTCAGTTCGGCGGCCAGAGCAAGCCGGACGAAATCGGGAAGCACGTAGAGGATCTCGTCCTCTGCGTGCTGCAAGCCACTCGTGTGGTTCAGCAGATGTCGAATCGTGATCTTTTGCTTGCGGCCCTGGTTCCACTCGGGATAAAACTCCCACACCGGCTGGTCGACCGACTTGATCTTGCCCTTGTCGATAAGCAGCCCGACGGCCAGGCTCACAATCGACTTGGTCGCCGACATCGCTTCGATCCTGGTTCGCGGGTGGCCGAAGCTCCAATCCGCGACCAGCTTGCCATCCTTGATGATCACGACCGCGTCGGACTTCGTCGCCTCGGCCCGGGCTTTGAGCTGCTCGAGTGCCTTCAGGTTGATCCCCGCCGCGGCCGGATCGATCCGTGGGAAGACCAGCCCGTCGTCAACTCGCGCTTGGGTATCTTCCGCCGCGCGTGCCGACGAAGAGAGGCCGGAGGTAACGACAACGAACAGGCCAGCGGCCAATAATACACGGAACGGTTTCATGCTTGTGAGCCCTAGGGAGACCGGCCAGATGTCCGCGACGCAGCATTCAATGTCAGAAGGTAGTGCGTGCTTGCACGGGTACCATTTCAGGTTCTTCCGAACCCAGATCATGACCACTCACTCAGCGGTGATCTCGCGATACGGCAAATACCGCTACCATCTGTATCGGAAGATCGACGACCGGCGCGGCCCGGTCGCGACGTTCATCATGCTCAATCCCAGCACGGCCGATCATGAGGTGGATGATGCGACTATCCGCAAATGCCTGGGCTTTTGCATTCGCTGGGGCTGCGCCGAGCTGCACGTCGTCAACCTCTTTGCCTTCCGCGCGACCAATCCGGCCGAGCTGCGGAAAACCGACGATCCGGTGGGACCGGAGAATCGAATTTACGTGCGCCAGGCAGTCGAGAAAGCGAGGGAACATCTGATTCCCGGCAGGGTTGTCTGCGCTTGGGGCGAGCACGGTGCTTTCATGGCTCAGGACGAAGCGGTTCTGGACTGGATCGCGGACCTGTGCGCGCCGATGTGCCTGGGCCTGACGCGCCACGGGCAGCCTCGGCATCCGCTGTATGTGCCGTATTCGGCGAGGTTGATTCCGTTTGATCGACGAAAAATGACCTGGCCACGGACCGGGCGCGACGAACGACCCAACGCTGCTGACGTCACGTCACCTCACCGCCGAGCGGCGCAACGGGCGGCGGCGGCGGCAGAATATTCTTCACTGCGATCTCGCCGAGTGTCAGCCCGCCGATCACGACGGCCACGGATTGCCCCTCCGGATAAACCGTGCTCGAACCGTAACCATCCGGCTCCGGATCGGCAAACACCTCGATCTGGCGATGGACCAGGTTGATGATCCAGTAAACGGGGATCCGACCGCGGGCATAAGCCAATTGCTTCTCGCCCCGGTCCTGCTCGAGGGACGTGAGGGACACGTCGATCAGGAGCTCCACGTCACCGGGGCCGGGAACTCGATAGGCGTAATCTTCGGTGGTCCCCCGGACAATCGCGATATCCGGCTCCGGCTCGTCATAGTCGGGGATGCGGACGGGTTGCTCCGAGCGCCAGGTTAGACCGGGGCCGATGAGGCCCACAAGCGAATCGAGGGCTTTCCTGGTGGAATAACCATGCTGCGGGCTGTTTGCCATCTTGTCCACCATATAGCCGTTCAAGAGCTCGACCCTATCGGGATGCTTCAGGGCGCCCGCCAGGATGATGTGCTCATACTCATCAACGGTGAAGCGGTGCACCGATCGAGCCGGGAAGGGATCCGGGATCATCGTCGTCGTCGTCGTGATCGTCGACATGGAACGTCTCCTGAGCCTGCACCATTTTACTCCGACCGGATCGATCTATAATAGCAAACGTGGGCGACGGAGCATTTTCGGGGTCCAAATCGGAACCGCGGAATTCGCCCCCCTTCACTTCGAGAGGAGCACCGTGATGGGCCGGCTCTTGCAACACGTCGGGAAATTGTGCGCGACGATGGTCCTGGGTCTGGCGATCCTGATCGGCTCGGCGGGCAATGCCAGGGCTCAGTTTCCGGCTTACGGGGGCGGGGGCGTGGCCGTCGGCTGGGGTGTCGGCTATGCATACCCCGGCTGGGGCTACGGCGGCGGAGGATTCGGATACCCGGGATACGGCTTTCCCGCCATGGGCTACGGCATGGGCGGCTACGGCATGGGCGGCTACGGCATGGGCGGCTACGGCATGGGCGGCTACGGCATGGGCGGCTACGGTTTTCCGGGCTATGCCATGGGGGGCTACGGCATGGGCGGCTACGGGATGGGCGGCTACGGCATGGGCGGTTACGGCTACCGCATGGGCGGTTACGGCTATCCCGGCGTTGGATACGGATACGGCTACGGTTACCCGGGCTTCTACGGTGGGGGATACATGCCGCCCATGTATGGAATTGGATTGACGCCGCTGGGCACCCAGAGCTACATGATGGAGACCCAGCTCTTCGGACGACGGTCAGCGCGATAGCGAACGCAGATCGGACACTGACTAATGGAGAGAACGCAAGCGGCGAACCCGGCCGTCCCTTCCGGTACGGTACGCGCCGCGGTCGTCCAGGCGGCGCCGGTCTTGTTCGACACTCCCAGGTCGCTCGAGAAACTTGCAGACCTCGCGTCCGAAGCCGCCGGGCAACGGGCCGAGCTGGTCGTCTTCCCGGAGGCGTTTATCGGCGGTTACTTGAAGGGACACGATTTCGGCGTGAGTCTCGGCATTCGAACACCAGAGGGCCGGGAAGAATTCCGCCGGCTCTACGAAAGCGCGATCGCCGTACCCGGATCAGCCTGCGAGTTCATCGGCTCTGTCGCTAAAGATCACGCGGTGCACATCGTTGCCGGCGTGATCGAGCGCGACGGTGGAACGCTGTATTGCACCGCCCTGATGTTCGGGCCTGAGGGCCAGTTGCTCGGCAAGCACAGGAAGCTCATGCCGACCGCGATGGAGCGAGTGATCTGGGGCTGCGGCGACGGATCAACACTGCCCGTGGTGGCGACGAAGCTCGGCCGGATCGGCTCGGTCATCTGCTGGGAGAATTACATGCCTCTCTTGCGGATGGCGATGTACGCGAAAGGCATCGAGCTCTATTGCGCTATCACCGTGGATGACCGCGAAACGTGGCTTCCGACCGTCAGGCACATTGCCCTCGAAGGTCGTTGCTTCGTGCTCTCGGCCTGCCAGTTCCTCACACGGGCCGATCTTCCACCCGGTTATACCACCGAACGATTCCCGACGTCTCAGCACGACTTGATCCGGGGCGGCAGTTGCATCGTCGGTCCGCTGGGCGAAATCCTGGCCGGTCCGCGGCGCGGCGGCGAGTGCGTTCTCGTGGCAGAGCTCGATCGAGGGCAGCTCACGCGGGCGAAGTTCGATTTCGACGTGGTGGGCCACTATTCCCGGCCCGACGTATTTCGGCTCGAGGTGAACGAGCGCACTGCGAAGCCCGTTGATTTCGTCGACCGAGCCGAATAGGCGGTAGCGAATCAGCTTAGATGGGCACATCCGTCGCCAGAAAATGAAGCAATGCCTCATGGAACGCCGCCGGGTCGCTCATGTAGGGAGCATGCGTTCCGCCCGGAATCACGACCTTTCGGCCTTGTTTCACGCTGGCGACGAGCAAGTCGGCATCCGCAAGCGGCACGATCGAGTCGTTTTCACCCCAGACTGCCAGCACCGGCACGCCGATTTGTCTGAGCTGATTGCGGAACGACTGGATCGATACAGGTGCCACGGCGACGAATCCGGCCACGCGGCCGGGTACTTCGGTCACAAGCGGCAGCGAATATCGGCCGCTCATCGACGGGGAGACGACGACGGGCTTCTCGATCTTGAGCAAATCAAGCAAGAGCCGCAGCCAGGTGCGCGGCGAGGCGTGGGACGGCGAAGATTTGCCAAAGCCCGGCAGATCGATGGCGTAGGCCAGATATCCAGCCTCCGCGAGCGCTTTGAGCGTGCCGATGGTCTTCCATGTTTCCGAGCTGAAGCTGGCGCCGTGCAGCAGGACGACCGGGCGGCCCTGCTCCGGGCCTTCAATCAAGTAATGCACGCGCCCACCCTCGATCTCGATCCAGCGCGATTGATTTTCGATCATGGCCGTGGGTCTCCTGGTTTAAGCCGTTATCATAGCAATGTTGCGTTGACAGGGGATCGCGTGGAACTACACCGTGAACCTGATCGGCCGAGGACGGATCAAACTCCGACGGTCGAGAGTGGGCGCTCGCCTAGACCGGCACCGATAGGGGATGTCACCCTCGTCGCTCGTATCGCAGTGCCCAATCAGGAACAAGGCTCATGTTGCTCCGTAATCGACGCCAGTTCTTGCGGACAACCGGGGCGTTGGGACTGGCTCTGCCGTCGAGCCGGATGTTATTCGCGGGACGGAGCCTCGAACCGCAAGATCGCGGCGAGCGGCCGCCCGAGCGTCCCGAAGGCATAGCAGTCATCAACCCGCGCGGTCGAGTGCCCGTCAGCCTGATCATTGATGACTCGACCTGCCTGGTCAACCTCGCCCATTTCGGAATTCCTCAGTTCCACGAAGTCTTCCCGGATCAGTATCACCAGCCGTGGAAGACACTGCCGCGAGAGATTCCGGATGCGTTCGTGCGAAAATTCGGCCAGTGGTGCGCGGAGCGCGGCATCAAGGGAAAGTACAGCCTGGTGCCGTACCCAGCCTGCGTGGGCTGGCTGGACCGCGAGCTGCCCGGATGGTCGAGCCAGGAGCTCAAGGACAGCCTTGAGCTGGTGCGAAGCCTGATGATGCCCAACTGGGACATCCACCCCGAAATGGTAAGTCACACCTGGGTGATCGACACCAAGACGGGGCGCCCATACCCCAGGCGGACGTCGGACTTCATGGAAAACTGGGGCTGGAGCGCAGGCAAAAGCGCCGACCAGCTTGGCGAATACATCGGCTTTGCACTCAAGATCCTCAAGAATGCAGGGATCTCGTGCGGGGGGATCACGACGCCGGGCGGTTTCGGCAATCGTGCGTTGCCAGCGCTTGCGCGGAACGATGGAAGCTTGCCGTGATGTGTTCGGGGCCGAGATCCCGCACTATTTCCGTCATATTTTCACGGACGAGCGGAGCGTGGCTCCTCGCGTCGAGCTGGCAAGGGGCCTGGACGGCCCGAACCCAGAATGCGTGGTCTCGATTATCGGGTGCACGGGCGACTGGTTCGGCGGCTGGGACGGACTTTCAGCCGGCACGGTCGACCAGTTCATCACGGCCGACCTGAAACATGGACGGCTGCCGGAAGTGATTGCCCGCGGCGAGCCGGCCGTGATGGTCTGCCACTGGCCGGGGATGTATTTCAACGGAGCGGAAACCGGTTTCAAGATCTTTCGAGCAGTCGTCGAGCGCCTGCATGCGGCGTACAACCATCTCGTGTGGCTGAAACTCGGCGAGATCGCCCGTTACTGGGCCGCTCGCGAGCTAACCCGGATCGAGCGCGGGGCTCTGGACGCGATCACTCTGACGGCTCCGTTCGCCTGCCCCCAGTTCACCGTGAAAGTGGCACTCAGGGGCAAAATCCCGCCGCCGGCAAATCGGCTGCGGCTGATTGCCGGCGAGGCTCATACGTTACTCGCGCCGGCCGGGTCGCTGCTGGATCTGAAGCCGGGAATGTTCGTTCGCGAGCAGCAGAGTCTGGTGGCGTGTTTCGACTTGCCGAAGGGGACGTCGCGACTCGAGATGGAAGCGGGGTAGCCCCGCCAGCTTGTATCGGCGGCGCAGCCAGCTTCGATCATCACGATGGCCGGAGACCCATGGTCTCCAAGTGGGGTTGCCCTTGCGATCATCGTCTCTCCGTGTTTTCCGGAGCAGCCAGGGAAGGAGGCATGGGCCGTACAATCTGTTCGGGGGGGCGCTTGGCCGAGTAAACGGCCATCGCGACCAGTACTCCGACCCAGAGCAAGAACAAGGCGACGGCCGCGCCCAGGAGCATTCGAGCTCTCTTTACGTTCACGTGCGAAATCCTTGGCTGGCTCAATCCGCGGGGGAATCAGAACGACCCGTGGGCGTCGTGCCCGAATCGGCGATTGCCTCGTGAGAGGAAGCCTTGAAGACGGTTTGGAAGTCGAACAGGTTGTCAAAATCGGCACGAGAGTCACTCTCGGTCTTCTCGAGGCCGCCGGCACCGATCAGGTTGAAGACAATATTGCCGACGTCGGATGTGGACCCCACGCCCCAGTGAGCGAGCACGGTCGCGGCCAGCAGCCCGTACTGGCGCAGCGCCAGTCTTCGCAGCGAGTCGCAAAGCTCTCGGGCGTTGACATGGCCGGAGACTCGCGGCTTGCCGGAGTCTTCGGGCGCCGCAGGAGCCTTCCTGGCCGGCGATTTTGCAGCAGGTGCATCGGCCCGATCTCGAGGGGCGTTTTTCAGCTTGAACTGCCGCGCCTGGCTCAGCGACTCGAGGATAAGTGCATAAGCCTCAATCGAATATCGGGGGTCGTTGGCGATGACCCGCGCCAGATCGTCGCGAGTGCTCATGAAGGTATTGCCCCTTGCCGCAGAAGCGCAGCTCATTCAAGGCGATGATTATGCCGCCGGCGCCGGGTCAAGAACAGACCATCGCGCCGAGCCAGGGCAAACTAAGCCGGCCTTTGATTCTCACGCTCGCGCACTACATAATACACCTCGTATCGCCAGAAACCGCAACCGAGGAGGGAGAAACCGGGCCATGGTGAACCAGGCGCTGTTATCGCTGCTTGTGTGCCCGCTGGGCAGGGCATCACTGCGGCAGGAAGGAGACGTCCTCATCTGCACAAGGTGCGGTCCGCGCTTCTTGATCGAAGACGATATCCCGAACATGATCTTGCAGGAAGCAGAGCTTCCCAAGGGCTGCAGCTCGCTTGCCGATCTTCCGTGCGTCAAATCCGGAGACGCGACACTCGACTGACGATGTCTAAACAGGCTCGGAGCTTCGCCCTCCCTGGCATCAGGTCTCGATTTCGAAGAGCGCCCCTCCTTCGACATCGACGCGGTCTCCGGCGGATAGCTTGCGCCGTTTCCGGGTTTCGACCTCTCCGTTGACCCGAACCCGCCCGTCCACAATCAGCAACTTCGCCTCCCCACCGGTTTGCACACATCCTGCGAGCTTGAGCGCCTGCGTCAAGTTGATCGGCCGTTCGCCAATCTTCACCGATTGATGTGGACGCGGGTCCGGCATGAGCGCTCTCCCAGATTCTCGAGGCAGCATCCCGTTGGGTCGCTCCTATCGTCCACCCCGCCGCAATCCGATTCAATCCTCTCTCCAGCCCTGATCCATACCACCTGCACAAATTTTGATCGCCACTCTCGCATCGGCCCGAGCACGCAATCACGATCGCTCAATGCCCGGCTCGCCCGTTCTTTCCAAATCGCAAAGTCGCTCGCGATCAGCAGTATTCGTGGCGCTGTTAAAGCAGATAAAATGGCAATATTGGATATCCTCGGCAAATCAGAGCGTTTTCTGTCGACAGTCACGGGCTGATTTCGGTCGATCGTAAGAGAAGTGCGAAAGAGCTGACAAACCGGGACGGCGGGGGTGACGATCGCACTGCGCATGGAAGGTGGTCCTCTAAACGGAGTTCTCGTCATGTCGTTCAGCGAGTCAGGCTTTGGACGTTTGCGAAGAGGATCGAGGACCGCTCATCGTGGAGCCCGGACGACTCAGCGCAGAGTGATCGGCCTTGAGAGACTCGAGGCGCGGCTGGTGCTCTCGACGAGCACGTGGAATGGCATGGGGAGTGATGCGAACTGGCAGACGGCGGGGAACTGGGACACTCCGCCGGTGAGCGGCCAGGGGACGAACCTGATTTTCCCCGGGGGTGCGGCGCAACTGACGAATGTGGACGATCTGGGGGCGGGAGCCACGTTTGGCTCGTTGTCGTTCACCGGAGGCGATTACTCGATCTCTGCCGCGAGCGGGAGCACGGCTTCGTTCACGTCGATCGACTCGGCGCAGGACTCGGATCCCAACACCTTCGACGTGCCGCTCGCCCTGTCCCAGGCGACGATCATCACGGTGGACAAAGCGCCAGCGTCGCTGGTTTTGGGGGGTGTGATCTCGGGCACGGATGGGATCACGACGGCCGGCGACGGCACGGTGGACTTGACGGCAGACAACACGTACACCGGTCAAACGACCGTCGATTCGGGGACATTACTGGTCGACGGTAATCAAAGCGGCAGTGCGGTGATGGTCGAATCGGGTGCGACTCTGGGAGGCATGGGCACGGTCGCCTCGGTGACCGCGACGGGCGCAACGGTGAGCCCAGGCAATCCGGCGCCCGGGATCTTGACCGATGCGGGAGCTTTGACTCTGCAAGCCGACACCAGCTCGAACGATTCGACGTTCTCGGTGGTGCTCGACGGCACGACTCCGGGGGGCGGGACCGGCGGTTACAGCCAGATGCAAGTGGCGGGCCCGATTGATTTGAACGGTGTCAACTTGAGCGGGACCCTCGGTCCTGATTTCGTTCCTTCGGTCGGCTCGACTTACACGATTATCGACAATACGAGCGGCACGGCGATCAGCGGCACATTCAACGGGCAAGCCCCGGATTCGATCGTCACGATCTCGGGAATGCCGTTCGAGATCAGCTACACCGGCAGCGCGAACAGCCAATCGGTCGTGTTGACGGAGCTGGATCAGAGTACGACCATGGTCTCGCCCTCGCCGGCCTCATCGGTCTTCGGCGAATCGGTCGCCCTGACGGCAACTGTCACCGGCCCCGCGGGATCGACGACGCCGCCCTCCGGCTCCGTTGAATTCTTCAATAATGGGGCAACCACCCCGCTGGGCACAATCCAGCTTGTCAACGGCACCGGAACGCTCGATGTCTCGACGCTCCCCGTGGCCACCAACTCGATCACAGCCCAGTATTCCGGCGATTCGACTTACGCCCCGAGCACCTCGACTGCCGTGCCCGTCACGGTCGGACAAGCCAGCTCGAGCACGACAATCGTTCCGTCGACGACGACACCGGTTTTCGGAGAGTCGGTCACGATCTCGGCCACGGTACAGGCCGTCAGCCCCGGCGCCGGGACGCCCAGTGGAACGGTCCAGTTCTTCAATGGCTCGGAAACGCTGGGAACGGAGACGCTCTCAAGCGGCACGGCGAGTGTTACCGCGAGCACGCTGGCGCTGGGTGCCAATTCGATCACCGTTCAGTACTCGGGCGACACCAATTTCATGGGCCAGACGTCGCCGGCCACCACGATTACTGTTTCCAAGGCGTCGACATTGTCGTCTCTCACTTCATCGCCCAGCTCACCGGTAGTCGGGCAGTCGGTCACGCTCACGACGAGCGTGGTGGCCGTCAGCCCCGGCACGGGAACGCCCACCGGAACGGTCGACTTCATGATTGGATCGACCTCGCTCGGCACGGCGACACTTTCAGCCGGAGCGGGCAGCATCACCACATCAAGCCTGCCCGTGGGCAGCGACACGATCTCGATGGTCTATTCGGGTGATACCGACTTCAATGCCAACACTTCGACAGGCACGGTCACGATCGGCCAGTCGGCAACTTCGACCACACTGACAGTCTCGAACCCGAACCCGGTGGCGACTCAATCGGTCACGTTCACGGCGACGGTTTCGCCGACCAGCCCGGGCGCGGGCATTCCGACCGGCACGGTCGAATTCCTGAGCAGCGGCACAGAAATCGGCACGGGCACGCTCTCCGGCGGCAAGGCAACCTTCACCACCACCCTGCCGATCGCCGTCAACTTGATCACCGCCCAGTACAGCGGCGACTCGAACTTCAGCAGCAGCACCTCATCCGTCGTGAGCGTATCGGTGGGAACGGGCAACGAGCAATGGCTCAACCAGGTCTTCCAGATCCTGCTCGACCGGCCGATCACCGCGGCGGAGATCCCTTACTGGAACAAACAACTCGCCAAGGGACGTTCGCGGTATTCCATCGCGAGCGAGATCTCCAAGGGCAAGGAGGCGAAACTGGTTGCCGTCCAAGATTCCTTCAACCTGTATCTGGGGATCACCGGCACTCAGGGCGAGGTCGTGGGCGTGGTGAAGACGGCCCAGCGGACAAGCACCAGCGTGCAAGCCGCGCTTCTGGGGTCGAAACTATTCTATGAAGCAGCCGGTGCCACCTACACAACCTACTTCCAAAGCTTGCTCACGGCCGTCTTCGGGACAACGTTTCCCGATCGACACATCGAGAATCTGCTCAGCGAGGGCGTTTCACGGATCAGCGTCGCGAACGACGTGCTGCAATCGAATCTGGGCAGGCAGTCGCTTCTCACGTTCGCCTACAACGAGGTGCTCAATCGCGACCCGACCCAACCCGAAATCGTGTTGTACCTCAAGCAAATGAAGAACGAGAACGTGCTCCTGCGCTCGATCGTCGTGACGTTGCTCGGTTCGTCTGAGTTCTACGTGAGGGCGACGTCCGGCACTTTGATGCCCTCGTCGTTATGATGGCAGCACCAACCCCTAGCTTGCGCCGATTACCAGGATTTCCGAATGCGCCAAACATTCGGAACTGCCCCTGACATTTTCGCCGAACTGCGATAGCTTCAGGGATGATGGGAGGGCGCGACTCGACTGAAGCGCGAGTCTCCAGGGAGGGGAAGCCCATGAATCGCTCTATTTCGGTTGGCGAAGTCGTTTCGTTCGTGATGAACACAGGCGTCGCAAGTATAGGGACCGTGGTCGACCGCATCGCCGAGAGGCGCCAGCCGGTGATTCTGCTCATCGAGCAGGCCAACGGTTGGCGATGCTTCCGGTTCGAGGACGAAGTGAGCGAGCCGGAAGCCGTGCTCCTGGCGACGGCAGCCGTCTAGATCGTAATTTCGCGATCTCCAGTGGCGCGGTCGGTCCGGTCCCGACGACCTTTACTTCGACCTGCAGACGAACTTGTGACAACTCAGCAGCCTGCCGGCGGCCGAGCTTCACGCAACGAGACCACAAGCGAATCTCGTTGCGATTGAGCGGCTCCCGGCACCACAGAAATCCAACGAGGAGATTCACCAAGATGAGCCACCGCGCTGCCTTTGCATCGTCGTTTGTTATCGGGCTTGCCTTGCTCGTTCCGGCGACGACAGGCCGCTTGCATGCCGACGACGCAATCGACAAGAAGGTCGTCGACATCGTGAAGCAGACGGGGGAACTCTACAAGAACGCCAGGTCCTTCCATGCAGAAGCCGACATCGTCACCACCGGGGGCAGCGGCAGCGACAAGCGTGATACCAAGGTCAAGGCGGTCTACGACATCGAACGGCCCAATCACCTCTCGCTCAAGACTCAGGTCAACGGCGACCCGGCGAAAGGTCCTGACGTCATCGCCGATGGGAAGAAGCTCACCATTTTCGGCAAAAGCCGTAAGCAGTACACCGAGGAAATTGCCCCGGAGAAGCTCGAAGACGTTGGAAGGATCCTGCTAAACATCGGACCAACGCTCACGGGGATGCTGTTTGCCAACATCCTCGCCGAAAACCCGAGCGATATGCTCATGGATGGAGTGAATTCTTGTTCCTACGCGGGCAAGGACAAGATAGAGGATACGCCCGTTCACCGCATGAAGTTCAGTCAGAACGAGTTCGATTGGGAACTGTGGGTTGCAGCCGAGGGAAAGCCGTACATACTGAGAATGATCCGAATCGCCGATGAGTCTGGTGGCAAGGTCACCACGACCGAAACTTACAAGAACTGGAAGCTGGATGGCGAGATCGCCAAGGACACGTTCACGTTTTCCGCTCCCAAAGGCGCGCAGCAAGTCGACGAGTTCGATAAGAGCTAGGAGCGCTTCGCGCTGCGCTTCGTGTTCGCAGACACGCTTTCAGTGAAACCCACGGCGGCGCTCCTGGCTATATCGCTGGAGTGATTCTTCGATGACCGGCAGCGCCGTCACCGCCGGCTGGAATTCATCGACCTCGACCGATTTGCCCTCGAGCTGCTTGTAGTCCTGGAAGAACCGGCGAAGCATCATCAGCCGGTGAGGAGGAAGCTCAGACGCTTCCCGGAAATTGCTGAACTCGGGGTCGTGGATCGCGACGGCCAGGATCTTGTGGTCTCGCTTGCCGCCGTCGATCATCGTCATCAGGCCGATCGCACGGGCCGAGACGAGCGTCAGCGGCCATAGCGGCTCCTGGCAGAGTACGAGGACGTCCAGCGGATCGTCATCTTCGGCGAAGGTCTGAGGTATGAAGCCATAGTTGGCGGGATAAAAGACGGCTGAATACAGCACGCGATCGAGCCGCAGCAAACCCGTCTTCTTGTCGAGCTCGTACTTGACGCTCGAGCCCATAGGTATCTCGACGAGAGAGTTGAACTCGGAAGGGAGGTGTTCGCCGGGGGTGACGTCGTGCCAGGGATGAATCATGCTTGTTCCAAGAAACGATGACGGCTGGTTGTCGGTGGATACGAGATGTATAGTATAGTCTCCAACGTCTTCCCCTAGCATCAACCTGAACAAACAACTGCGTGAGGTGGGAACGTGCGCACCTTGAGCTCTTCGGACGTCGCTCGCGTCGGCGCGGCGATTCGCACCGTGTCGCGGCGGCTGCGCCGATTCGCTTTCCGATATGATGCGCTCGAGCATCGCCAGCTTCTCTCGGTCGGGCAATCGGCCGCGACGGCGAGCGCGCCTTTTCATAATCTGGTCGCCCAGCCGGCTGTTGCCGTCACGCCGCTTTTCAACAGTTCGAGCCCGACCGGTTTATCGCCGAGCCAGCTCAGCAGCGCGTACGGCTTGAACCTGATCAACTTTGGAGGCGTGACCGGGAACGGGGCCGGTCAAACGATCGCGATCATCGACGCGTCTTACGATCCGGATATCGCATCCGACCTTCAGGCCTTTGACTCGCAGTATGGCTTGCAGTCGCCCGGGTCATTCTCTCAGTACGTCGAAAACGGCCTGGGGCAGATCAACTCGAGCTGGGCGCTCGAGACCGCGCTCGACGTGGAATGGTCGCACGCGATGGCTCCGGCCGCCAATATCGTGCTGGTCGAGGCACAGCCGGACTTGAACGACTTGTTTAGCGCGGTCACCTTTGCCAGCCAGCTTCCAGGCGTGTCGGTGGTCTCGATGAGCTGGGGAGCGAGCGAGTTCGCCGGTGAGTCGGCTTATGACAGTGTCTTCACCACGCCGACGGGGCACAACGGCGTGACGTTCGTGGCCGCGTCGGGCGACTCGGGAACGACGGAATATCCCGCGGCCTCGCCGAATGTCCTGTCGGTCGGCGGCACGACCTTGACGGTGACCAGCCAGGGCAGCTACGTGTCGGAAACGCCCTGGAGCAACACGGGCACGGGCACGAGCCCTTATGAGTCGCAGCCTGCCTGGCAGGTCACCGCGGCGGCGGCCGCGGGGCTCTCCTCGAGCGGACGCACCACGCCCGACGTGTCATTCGACGCCAACCCGGCCACGGGCGTCTCGGTATATGATTCGATTCCATATTCCGGCTCGGGGCGGACAAACTGGTACACCGTGGGCGGCACGAGCGTCGGCGCCCCGTCGTGGGCGGGCTTGATCGCCGTCGCCGACCAGGGACTCGCCTCAAGCGGCGTCGGGTCGCTCTCGAACGCACAGGCGAGCCTCTACCAGATATCGAGCGCCGCGTTCAACCATCCGTCGGCGGCCGGCACGGCGACGACCACCTATGCGCTCGCCACCGGACTGGGGACGCCCAAGGCGAATCTGGTCGTCTCGGCGCTGGTGCAGCTCAACACGCCGGCCACAACTCATGGGACTTCATCGACGCCGGCCAAGGGCACCACAGTCCTGGCAGTCGCTCACGGCAGTGACATCACGGCGACATCCAGCTCACCAACGACAACGAACATCATCAGCACAACGTCGAGCAGCTCGACGCTGTCGATCACTGCGCTCACGCCAACCTCGACGTCGACTTCCGGCACGCCGACGATAACCCCCGTGGTCATCGTGCCGCCGCCGACACCGCCGGTTCTCCTGCACCTGAGCTCCAGCAGCTCGCCGGTGCTTGCCCAGATGATCAACTCGGCGAGCGCGCTACAGGCCGAACAGCCACCCTCGCTCAACATGTTCGGCCAGGCGCTGGAAACGGAGCTTCAGAAGGCGTTCAAGCCCCAGCTCGCTCCGAAGTCTGACGCGCCGGCGCTCATTGACATCGTCGAGCCGTTCCAGCCGCTCGATCCGGCCGATGCACCCAAGGGCGAGAAGACCATTGGCCCGGTTGGCGGCTGGCAGACGCAGGGTCTCTCGCCCTTCGCCGTCGACGCCGCGATCGAGGCGTCGAACGGCGGGCTCTTCCCGATGGCGTCGCTCGACCTGCTCTCGCGAGCGAAGAGGCGCCTGGGCGAGAAGACCTGGGAATTCTCGACGCTCTTCGGAGCGGCCGCAGTCGCCGCGGGCGGGTTTCACCTGGCGATGCGCGAATCGATGCGGTTCAAGACCCGCTGGCTGCCCGGGCGGGCGGCTTCAAGCTTCCCGACCGGGCGCTGGGGCGGGTTCCGGGGGAGATGATTTCCCCCCCGCGTGTGTTGCGCAAAGCTTCCCCCCCTTTGAAAGGGAGGGAAAGTTGTGGGCCTGTGGACGCTTAGTTGCCGCCTGCGGCCTTGGTGCGGAAGACCAGGAGATAAGGCAGCGCAGGGTGGCCCTGGCTGTCCTGAAAACCGCGGAACTTCTCGGAATTCACTCCGATCACGTACGTCTTGCCGGGCTCGAGCTTCACTGGCATGACGCAGGTGCGGCCATCTGGCTCGAAGTGGATGGTTCCTCCCTCGACCTTGGGCGCCGCGTACTTGTTGCCGGTGGGCCACGACCAGCTCTTGTCCGTCATCTTCTTGCTGAAGGTGACGCGAATCTCCTTGGTCTCGGGATCGACGTCCGTGGCGCCGACCTTGGGCTCGACGCTCAAGACGACTGGAGGCAGGTCCTCGGGAATTGACACCTCCGCGGCGGTGGCCCGATCGTCGGCCCGGGCGGCTTTTCTCTTGCTCGCGCGCTGGGGATCGGCGAGCGAAAGGAGCGTGGCGGGCTCGGGAGTGGGGGCAGCGACCGATTGAGGATCTTGAGTCCCCGCGGGCGAAGCCTGCGCGGCCGACCTGCCTACACCCCAGGCTGCGAGCCCGGTGAAGACGACAAGAGAAGCGGCCGTGGCGAGTTTGGAGAGAATCATGGTCTGAGTTACTCCAGTCACGAGTTCGAAGATTCGAATGGGAACGATGCGTGCGAGGGGCTCGCCGGCGGCGAGCCTGGCGGCGGTGCGGGCGGTTGAGTCGATCAGCGAGGGAACGAGCAGTGCCGGCGCCTGGATTCGGTCGTGCGGTTCCCCTGTGGCGCGGATAGGCTGTGTTGTCGTGGGCGCGAGCCCCGCCCGATGCAACCGGTCGCGCAGGATCGCCCGGCCGCGAGCGAGGCGGCTGCGAACCGTTCCGACGGGGCAACGCAGCCGAAGGGCAGCCTCTTCGTGCGTGAGCCCTTCCCGATAGCACAGCACGATCGCAGCGCGAAAGTTCGGCGGCAGCTCGGTCAGGAAGTCGTCGATCGTGGATCGGAGGTCGGGGTCTGCCCCGGCCCGTTGTTCCAGCACTGGGTGGGCAATCGCGTCGTCGAGCTCGATCCAGCGCCTCCGGGAGGCGAGTGTTCGCGCTCGGCGTGCAACGCGGACGCTCACGCCGTAGAGCCAGGGGCCGAGCGATTCGTCGATCCGGATGCCCGAGCGCTTGCGAACCAGGACGAGGAATGTCGCCTGAAAGGCGTCTTCGGATTCGTGCGGGTCGCGGAGCAGTCGCCGGCAAACGGAGAGGACCATCGGGCCATGGCGCGCGACCAGCGTGGCAAACGCGAGCTCGCCTGAGGAATCGCGGCTGGTCGCAAAGCGTTCCAGCAGCTCTTTGTCGGACAAGCCGGTCGAGACGCCGTCGCGGAACAAACTGGCGAAACTGCGTGGGGCGAGCCCGAGCGCTGTGCTCTTCATCAGGGCGACCTCGCGATCGATTGCGGTGAGTTCTTACCTGTTCTATGCACCGGAGGAGGCAAACCAATCCCGCGATTTTTCGTTGACGGTCTGCCGTGCGGCAATTTTCAGTATACTGGGAGTACACGGAAAGTGAGCGACGAGAGGCAAACGGGCGAGCGGCTTTGGCGGGATGGGAGGCTTTTATGTCGCGTTTCAAGATTGCGCTGGGCCTGGTTGTTTTGGCGGGTGCAGTGGGGCTAATCGCGATTGCGTTGCGGCCGAGCGAACCGCGCGACACAGAGCGCGCGCTGATGGAACAGCGGCACGCGGAGGAATCCCAGGCCGTTCGACAGCAAAAGTCGTCGGCGCAGTCAGCGGCGAATGACGCGATGCTCGGGAACTTCGCCAAGTTAGCGGGCGAATCGGATCGGGGCGAAACAAATGCGCCGAGAGCGCAGAGCAAGCAGATCAAGATGCACTGAGATCGGCGGGGGGATAGGCAGAAAGGACCAGGGCTCGTCGCTGGTGACGAGCTTCCGCGATTCATGGAGGATCCAAAGTGCACTTGCCGAGGGTGAGCATTCGGGGCTTGATGATCTGGGTCGCCGTCGCGGCCTTGGTGGCGTTCGCCGTGCTTCGGTGTGATCTTTCGGTGCTTCCGGAGCACATCATCTGGCTGGGTGATGATATTGCGGACGGCCAGGTGGGGCTCGTGGGGACCAGCGAGCACTGGATTGTACGGCCCTATCTTGCTCATTGGATCATCCCAGCCGTCACGATTGCCGTTGCGTGGCCGAAGCGGAACAAGTGTGTTACCTGGCTCGCATTCGGGGCAGTCGTTCTTATCCTGGCTTCGTGGGTAGTACTTCGACGGCCGATCATGCCACCGGTGATGTGGCCGGGAGGTCAGGAGATGTGGCCACATTATTCGCTGTTCTACGTGCGGCGGCGTCTGGCGGGCGAGTCAGACTGGCATCGCCCGCGTTGGCCATTCGCGTTCGACTTCATCAGCTACCAGTACCAGAAAGCTGATTTGCTGTGCCTGATTGCGCTGGCATTCCTGCTCGTCGTGACGTTCATCCGTCGCCGTCTCCTTCCGCTGGGTCTCCTTGCCGCTGCCGCACTGGTTCTCAACCTGTGCAAGTTCGTGGATTGGGTGTCCATGATGTCGATTGCACGACACTGGGGAGCGGGCGAGAGTCCTTGGCAGGGGCATTCGGACGCGGTTCTGAGGTGGGTGCGCAAGGGCGCCTCCATACCACGCGCTTCGTGGCTCGAACTGGCGGAAGGCCCGCTCATGATCGCGGTGATTTGCTACCTGCTTGTGATCCTGGTCGTCGCTCGTCATCCGGGCGAGGTTGAATTGAAGACGTCAGGTTGAAAGCCTGACCTACTTGAAGGCGTGCGGCTGGGGAATTCCTGATCCGCTGAGCAGATGACGACCTTGAAGGCACGATCGAAACGGCGGACGGAGCGCTCGCAGAACACCTGGCTATGCTATACTCTAAACCGAGTCGATCCTTGTAAGGAAAGGGCTGCTTATGCTTGTCAGCCACGCAGGTTCCAGCGAGGTAGCGATCCTGAAGCGAATCCTCCGTCCGGACGCGCCGACATTTTCTCCAGTGACTGCCCGGGAGATTCTAGCTCTCGACTTCGACCAACATGATAAGGAACGGATGCGGCAGTTATCAGCCAAGGCTCGCGCGGGAACGCTGACTGCCGAGGACGATGCCGCCGCGGGCAGGTACGAACTGGTCGGTCACTTGCTGAATATCTTGCAGTCGCGGGCCCGCCGATCGCTCAAGAAACACAATGCTGATGGGAAAAAGAAGGCACGAACGAATTGATCACGCATGGAACGGACGCTGCAAGAATTGGTACGGCGGCGAGCCGGAGACCGTTGCGAGTACTGCCAGATCCCGCAGAAATACGAGCGAATTCCGTTTGAGATCGACCACATCATTGCGGAAGATCACGAAGGTAAGACAACGGCGAGCAACCTTTGCCTTTGCTGTTTTGCGTGCAACCGTTACAAAGGGCCGAACATCGCTGGTATCGATCCCAAAACGGGAAGAATCGTCCCGCTTTTCAATCCTCGACGCCACAAGTGGCTGCGCCATTTTGGATGGGGTGGGCCTGTACTCGTGGGCAAGACGCCTGCTGGGAGGGCGACGATTCGCGTCCTCAAGATCAATCTCGAACATCGTGTCGGATTCCGGCAAGAACTGATCGATGAAGGTGTTTTTCCCCCAACGTGACACGGCGCTCAACGGAAATGCGCCGGTATGATGGACTTCGGCTCGCCTTGGGGATTGCAAATCACACCGACAAACGGAAGTTGCGGACATTATGTCAGGCTGAAAGCCTGATCTACTCGGAGCCAAATCTTCGGAAAGAGAAATGTCAGGCTGAAGCCTGACCGACTTAGAGCCAGATCTTCAGCCGGCTCTGGAGGCACTCCGGAAGCTGTTTCTCAACGATGCGCTGGATCTGGTCCGGGTGCAGGCGCGTGCTGAAGTGCGACGCGATGATCACTTCGTTCTCGAACCGGTCGGCGCGGGCGATCAGGTCGTCCAGGTGCGTGTGGCCGAACTTGTGGATCACCGAGGCTCGCTCGCCGGGTGCCACGAACGTCATCTCGGTGATCAGGATCTGCGCCTTGTAGACTTCGGGGAAGGCGTCGAGGCCCTGGGGCGAGGTGTCGCCCATGTACGCGACCTTGGGAATCCGGATCTCGGCCGAGACCTCGACGCCGGAGAGCCGCAAGTCGCGAATCTGCTCGCCGGTCAAGGCGTGGTACTCGGGCTTGAGTTTCTTGCGGCGCTCCCAGACCAAGAAGCCCAGCGATGGCAGCGTGTGCTTGGTGGCGAATGCTTTCACGACCAGCTCGCGCGAGATCTCGAGCTCGTCACCGGGAACGACTCCGACGAGATTCGCCGGCATGCGGCCACGGTCAAGCCGCTGCATTGCGCGCAGCAGCATTTCCACGCCCTCGACGGCCTCGGCCGGCAGGTAAATCGTGGGCGGCTCCATCCGCATCATCCGCCGCCGCGCCACCAGGACCGGCAGAGCCGCCATGTGGTCCAGGTGCACATGGCTCACGAACCACGTGGGCGTCGACATGAACGACCAGGGCTGGCCGCCCAGATCAAATCCCAGCTTCATCTCGAGCACTCGCCAGTACGTCTGCACAGCAGCTCGAGAGTAGCCTTCAATCGTCAAGCCACGGTGATGCAGGGAACGGACAGGCGCGTTATCCACCGGGTGATCGAGCGATTCCACCATGATTTCCGATTCGGTCGACAACGTCTTCTCCCCAGCCAAAGTCGTTAATACAGGAACAAAGTCATCAACCGATAGTATAATCAAAGGTTCAGTTACGGCGAAACCGCGAGTATGCAAGTCTGTCTGGACTGGCGGCTTGTCGCAATTGATGTCCAACCCGGAGCGGCCATGAGCGCCAGGCGCGTCGAGGTGTTCGGTCCGGCCTATCTCGATCGCGTGCTGCGCGTCGACCGCCCACTGTTTGACCCGTCGCTCGGGCCCCCCTACGATCAGAGCACCGACGGCGAGTGGAAGTTCACGCCGGCGCGACGGATCGATGTTATTGATGTCTCGGGCTACAGGCTGGAAATGGAGCTGCCCGACGATTGGCCAGGGCCGACCGGGGAGATCTTGGTTGCGAATACGCTTCGTGCGGGCGCAGTGGGCGCGCGGCGGCTGCGTGGGCTGGCGTGGCACGATGATCTGGGTGGCATGGGGGCAGGCTACGCTGCTGCACTGAACGGAATTCTCTTCTGCGCGCTCGGGCCGGAGGACGATCCCACGAGCGAGGTCGTCTCGAGACGGTTGAGCGAGCTCGGCATTGCGCACTCCGCGATACGGGTGCCGGATCATCCGGCAGACTGGACGCTTTTGATTACCAGCGGCGAGTTCGGGGACAAGCTGCCGATCGGGTTTCGAGGCTGCCATCTCGCGATGGATCCGGACAAACTGGTCGCGCTTGGGGCAGCTTCGTGCGAGCTTCGCGTTGTTGCCTCGTTGCCGAACGAGCTGTCGGCGCGAGTGCTGGGTGCGCCAGGGGCCGGCTTGCGGTTGTTTGCACCGGCGATGCGGAACGTGCTGGATCGGGCGTTTCCCGTCTCCCGGTTCGCGGCGTCGATCGACGTGCTGTGTTGCAACCGGATCGAGTGGGAGACGATCGAGGATCGCGAATCGGTGCGCGAACAGCTCAAGATCCTCGTCGCGACGGATGGGCCGCGAGGAAGCACGGTGCGGTATACCAAGCTGAGCGGTGATCCGGGGATGTTCAGAGTCGGAGCCTTTCCGAGGACGAAGCCCCCACGAGACACCAACCGGGCGGGTGAGGCTTATGGGGCAACGTTCATTGCGTCGTTGCTGAAACAGGGTTGGGATGGGGGCTCGCGGATTGTCGACGACGGATTGATCGAAGTCGCAGCCAGGCGCGCATCGGCCGCGGCGGCGCTCGAGCTGGACCGGGTTGAGTTTGGATTTCCGAGTGACGAGGAAATCGAGCGGCGCTTGAGGCGGGGTGGGTTTGAGGATGATCGCGCAGGCTCGCGCACCGCGTTCGCTGAAGCGGGAGGTGAAGCCCTACCACGGCGTAGCTACGAAGTAAGAGCGCGGCAGATCTGCTCGATTGCACCAGCATCAAACGAGCCCAGACCCTTACCAGTTCCAACAGTTTCCTCGGCGCCATACTTGTAAGGCGGTTTCCGATCCGATGACCGGCGGATACTGATGAGACCGTCGCGCCCATTGCAAGCAAGCTGCGACACCCTCCCGTGGTGCCGTAACGTCAAGAACCAAGAGCCAAACGCCTCATAGTGATACTGGTGCTCCAAGATTTGCGCTGGCAGTGCTTTCATCGCCCGTGCCAGGCGACTCATACCCTCGAAATGAGCGATCGGGTAGTCCTGCGGTTCCGTGATATAAGCCCGAGCATCGGCCAAGCGTGCGCGAAGCGTGCCGCCCGGCCAGGGCCAGACCGGAGGCACCGTGGGTGGAGGACCCAGCCCGGCTGCGTCCTGATCGGCCGGGTCGGGCATGGAGGCGGCGATGAGGATGGCCAAATCAGCCGCGTCGGCCCCATGTTGAACTTGCAGACGTTTGGCCGGGCCCTGGCCCTCGCCATAATGGACCTCGTCGTACATCCAGTGCCGGAGAAAGATCTCCTCATCACGGGACAATCTCATCAGCGGGCGCTTGCTCGGCATAAGTGTAACCACTCAAGAGGATGGTACGGATCGGACCCGGCCTCCTGTCGACGTCGCCGCGGACGAGCGAGATGAACAGGCAGAGTGCCACGAAGAGAGCCGCGTAATCGAGCATCGCTAAGCCTCCTCGAGTAAACGGGATCCCCGCTCCGGCACCTGATAACGGAGCCCAGCGACCCGAACGCCAATTGGCTTCATTCGCCGCGCGGGAATTCATTTTCTCTTGAGTGCTTTTTGCATTTCTTGCCATGTGCGCTCGACGATCTTGCCGTTTTCACAGCCGATGATTTTTGTGCCGTGCTGTTTGGCGCGCTCGATGACCGTCGCCGCCGCTTGGCGGAAGGCGGCGTCGGCTTTCGCTCGCATGGGCGTTTTGGAATTCTCAGGCACTGGATAGGTCCTCGCTGGCTTTCCTGATCCGAACAAATCGCTCGCCGTCGACAGCGTGGGCGACTCCCTTTTCAATTTCGGCGATGAGCGTGGGTGGCATGATCGAGGAGTCGTAAAGCCACCATGAGTCGACGCACGGGCTGTACAGGCGAAAGAAGTTCTTCAGTCCAGAAGCATAGCGCCGTCGGATCACTTCCTCGGGTACCGCGTGACCACCCTCGGCGACGCGCTGGGCCACCCGCCTGACCGCCACGTCGGCGCTGGGCAGCCACAGGAAAAAGAGATTGACCCGGTAGCCCCACTTCTTCAGGTCCGCGAGCAGCTTGACGTGCATGTGCCCGGCGAGCGTTGTCTCGAAGCCGAAACTGCGGCGTGCCTTGGAAAGCTCTCGCATGCGTTCGACCAGCAATCGGCCGGCGCGCATGTTTTGAGTCTCCGGAGCGAACGGCGAAAGCCCTGCCGCGATCAAGTCGGCGTTCAAGAACTCACGACAACTCACGAAGTTGGGCAGGAATTCGGCGGCGAAAGTGGTCTTCCCTGCACCATTGGGGCCGGCGATTACGTAGACGTTGGGCCGGCGGCGTTTTGACTTCATGACCGGGTCGTTCTCCGCGTCGGCTGTCGCTCGAAGACCGCTGGACGATTGCAGGATCGTGCGTGTTGCCGTGAACCAACGCCCGCGCAACTCCGCAGGAGTCGGCCTCCCACGAGTTTACCACGCGCCGGAGGATGGCGCCTGGTTCCGCTAGTCGGTTAACGCCCCTCCCGGGTAGAATGTGGATGAACGGAGGGCCGGAACGGAAAAGCATGAGCCCTCAAGAACAGCTTGATTTTCTGGCCACTCACGACTCGAGTCGAGGGGAGCGGAACATGACTCGGAATCGTTGGCTGTTGGTTTTCTCGGGACTGATCGGCGGCCTGCTCCTCTCCGGCGGGCTTGTCTTGCGTGCCCAGGACGGCGCCAGGGCTGTCACAAAGGATGCGCCGGCACAGGCGCGGCAGCCGGATTCGACGGTCGAGACAACGGTCATTGAACCGAATGCGACGCGGGAAAACGCAGGGCGCGATGCCGCGGGCACGGGCTCGGCGCTCGAGGTTGCTTTGCTGCGCCCTTATCGCTTTCCGTTTGCGCAGCCGACGCCGCTCTTTCAGGTCTGCGCACACTTGAAGCAGACGCTCAAGGCGGAAGTGGTTCTGGACTTGGCTGCGCTGGGCCGTCAGGATGTGGAGCCCGACGATATGGTGCAGCTCGAGCTCGAGGGCGTCCGGCTCAAGACGGGTCTCAAGCTGCTGCTCGACCAGGTCGGGTTGACTTATCGCGTCGTCGCCCTTGACAACCTGATGATCATCACCGATCTCGAAGGCTCGGAAGACTCCGCGGACCGGGTGTTGTCCGAGCTGCAGGCGCTGCATCGCGACCTGCACGCACTCCAGGATGACGTCGATGAGCTGCGAGATTTCGTGGGAGATGAGCGGCCGAGTGGGCGGGTGCGGAAGCCGACGATCATCGAAGAGCTGCCCGAGGCCGAGGGTCAGGGTCAGAAGCCCGCGGCCGTTCCTGCCGAGAAGCCGGGAAACACGCGACAGAAGCCGGGGGCGGATGCACCGGCATCGGGCGCACGGCCGGCACCTTCACGTGTTCCGCTCCACGGGCCCCGGCGCGGAGTGATGAAACGGACGACCGTCGTTCCACCGCTCGGGCGAGCCTAACTCCAGTGCAAGACACGCAGCCGGGTCGTGAAGGGGAGGCGGCGCGACGGCCGGAGATCCTCTCGCGAGGGGAATCTCGCCGTCGCAACTGGCTGCGCGAGCCCAAAGCTGCCGTCTGGCTGATCCTGGCCGTAGCCATCGTCTTCGGCGGCTGGCGGAAGCTGCGGTCGGCTTGGCGAGCGCGCAAGGCCGTGGCGCGGCTCGAAGATCCCAGAGTCACGCCGGAGGAGGTCGAGGCCGCCGCCGAGCATGGGCGCACGGCCGTGTGGGAGCTGCTCAGAATCTTCAGCTCGACCAACTTGGAACCGTTGCGCCAGGCGGCAGGGAGAGCGCTGGCGCGGCTCTGGCTGCTGGACCAGCTCGTCGCCGAGGAAGAGCAAGCGATCGTGAGGCGCGGTTACACCGTCATGTGGAATGCGCGCCGGCGCTATCCACGGGCGCTCTGGGCCGAGATACCGATCGGCGTGAACTTTGAAGTTCCCTTCCTTGACGGCGAGGCCGGGCGGGTTCGGCGAGAATCTGGAATGGTCGCATCGCGTGCTGGGCACGCGGCGGGCGACGCTCGAAGAGTTTTCTCCCTGGGCAATTGGCCGAGGGCACGCTCAATTTGCCATCGTGCCCCAAGACTTCGAGACGAATGGTCCACATCGGCTGGTCTTGCAGGCCCGAGTGCGAACGACCGGCCTCACCGGCTCGTGGGAATTCGAGCTTCCGCATGTGCCGTTCAACCTGGAGTTCGATCCGTTCCTCGAACTGGGCGCGATCACGACGGTGCCAGACTCGAACCGCGATGAACAGATCACGCAGGCCATTCGACTCGAGGCCAGCGAGGCGCGCGACGGTGAGCCGGCGACATTTCTGGCGATGGGATCGGAATGGACCATGCGCAACCCGCCGCGGCTGGCCGTGGCAACACCGCTGCCGAGCGACCTGGCACATACGATCTCGCTTGAATTCGAGGGAGCCGAGCACGGAATTCCAGCCGGCGTGCTGGTCTTGAGTGGGCAGGGATTGAGGCCACGGAGTCCGGACGACGCAGGCGCGGCCGTCCAGCGAATTCCGCTGGGAGAAATCGCGTCGATCGATGCCCGGGTCATCGAACGGCCGGGCCGGCGGCGAATGCGCCTTGCGCGTCGAGGTCGCGCCCGAGCGCGGCTGGGCCGACCCCGAAATCCGGTCGATCTGGCCGGGGAGCGCCCGCACCAACTGGGTCGAGGTCGAGATCGTTCGGCGGTGAGGCCAGGTTAATCCGCTGCGTGATCGTGCGCGGCATGGGCGAGTTTGCTGTTCGTCGCGGAGAGAGAACCCACTCGAGACCGGCCTGCGACGATCCGGGCGGCCACGCGCACGGCCGCGATCAGGCTGGATGGATCGGCCAGGCCCTTGCCGGCGATGTCAAAGGCCGTTCCATGAGCCACGCTGGTGCGAACGATCGGCAGCCCGAGCGTGACGTTGACTGCCCGGTCAAAGCCGACGGTCTTGAGTGCGATATGCCCCTGGTCGTGATACATCGTCACAACGGCGTCAAAATCGCCCGCAAGGGCGTGATAGAAGAGTGTGTCGTTGGGGAACGGACCATGGACATCGATGCCCTGGTCTTGGGCCGCGCGCACGGCCGGCGCGATCGTGGTCAACTCCTCGTCGCCAAAGAGGCCTTCTTCACCCGCGTGCGGATTGAGCGACGAGACGGCGATGCGCGGAGGCAAGCCACCGGTCAAGGGCCGCATCGCCGAATCGGCCAGGCGGATCTTGGAGAGAACGGACTCGGTCGTGATGAGGTCGAAGACCTGCTTGAGCGCGACATGCAAGGTGACGTGAACGACGCCGAGGCCGTTGCGTCTCCGTGCTGTGTCTGCGGTAGCGGAGCTAGTTGCTGATTCATTGTTTTCGAGGTAAAGCATCATCGCGTGGTCGGGTACGTTGCAATACTCGGCCAGGATCTCGGTGTGGCCCGGGTGAGTGACGCCGGCCTGGTGGAGGGCCAGTTTATTGAGCGGCAGCGTGGTGATGGCGTCGATTTTGCCGGCCATGGCCAGCTCGGCGGCCGCCATCAGAAACTGATAGGCCGCGCGGCCGGCTCGGGGGTCGACCCGGCCGGGAGTGACATCGGCCAGTCCGCTGGACACTCCGTCGACGGGCAGGCATGGAATGACTCCAGGCGATGGGCGAGCCTCGTCGGGCTGGGATACGAGCTGGAGACGTAGCGAGCTGCACGACGGCACGAGCTCAAACGCGCGTTCGAGTGCGCCGGGATCGCCGATGGCCAACGGCCGGGCGAGCGCGTGCAGGCGGGGATCGGACCAGCCTTTGGCGATGACCTCGGGGCCAATGCCCGCGACGTCACCCATCGTCAGGCCGACCAGCGGGCGGATACGTGAATCATTCATCATGGAGATGGCGGGCATCCTGACCGTTTCCAATCCGTCGTTCAAGATCGTATTGTACGCTAGTCGCGGGCTTGTCGGCAGCCTGCTTGGGCCGTTCCAACCGCGCCAGCGGGCCAGCCGGAACCGAGGCGAGCTTCACTCCGCCGCGAGCAGCCGGTGCGATGGCCACCTTGTTGGGTTGACCGATCACAAGAGCTCCGCCTCGCACCACGTCCGCCCCTGGCGCAGACAACAGAGCCGCAACCAGCTCGTCAAGAACCGATTCGGGCGACGCGCCGGCCTGCGACGCCGCCACCGCGACGGCCGGCGGTGAAGCCGATACCGGCACGGTTGCAGACACGCTCGCTGCGCTCAACGTCACCGGTGCGCTCGTGGCCGCGCTGCCACTCAATTGAATGCGGTTGACCACCATGCCATCTGTAATGACCGAGCCGCTGCCGCTGGCGGAAAAGAGCGCGTCCGACGCGTAAATGACACCGCCCAGTGTCATCGCCCCGCTGCCGCTGATCGAGATCGTCGTTGGATTGGTGCGTGCCTGAAAGAACAGGATGCCAGCATACGCGCCTGTGGAGGCAGCAGAAAGGTTGATAGTGCCGGACCCGCTCAGGGTGATGCCGCCGTAGCTGCCGCCTGACGCCGGATACGCGCTGCCGGCGATGTAGATCGTCACTCCAGAGCCGGAAATGCTCGCCGAGCCGCTATCCGAGAGACCACCGCCGCTGATCACGTAGATACCGGGATTGAGCTTGAGGCTTGCGGCGCCCGACACGTCGATCTGGCTGTAGATGCCCGAGCTGATGGTCTCTGACCCGTTCGTGAGGTTGATCGACACCGCCTTTCCCGTGAGGCTGGGAACGGCAAGGCTCGCGAGCGGATCCGCGACCGCCGAGATTCCGGTCGTGAGGTGCGGGCCAACGCTGGATGAGCCTGATACCGAAACCGTGCCGGCCACCTCCACTCCGTTCGAGGCGATGATCTTCGAGCTGCCGCTCACTGTCACCGCCGGCTTGGCCGGCGAGTCAACGACGAGCTGGCCCGGGATGTCGATGCTCGAGCTGCCCGAAAGATAGACAGTGCCCGTGAGAGTGGGGCTGGGATTGGACGTGTTCAGAGCATAGATAGAGATCACCACCGATTGCGTGATCATCCCATTACTCGTGGTGAAATTGCCGTCTCCGGAATAGGTCTCGGTGATGGTCTGGGTTCCGACCGGCAGCGTCGAGATGCTCATCGAGGCCAAGCCGGCGGAGGAAAGGTTGACCGAGCCCAGGTCGGTGGCAGTCGTGGTGTCATAGAAGTCGACCGACCCGGTCGGGGAGCCGGCGCCGGAGCCTTGGGCGTGACCGCAGCCGAGAGTTTCACCGTCTGGCCGAAATTCGACGAGCTGCCGGACGTGCCGGCCGTCGTGGTTGTCCCGTCTTGACTGACCGTTTCGCTCAAGACGTTCGACGGGCTGCCTACATAATCGGCGTCTCCGCCGTAAACCGCCGAGATCGCATACGGTTTGCTGCTCACCGCCAGCGAGTGCGTGCTGAACGTCGCCACGTCGAGGCCGTTCACGACACCGAGCGTTCCCGTGCCGATCTGATCGGCAAGGTCGACCGGCCCGGAGTAGAATGCCACCGATCCCGTCGCGACGCCCGGCCCGCTCACCGTGGCCGTGAACGTGACGCTCTGGCCAAAAACGGCGGCCAGCGCCGACGACGACAACGTCGTGGTCGTCGTGGCTTGAATCACCTTGATCGAGAACGTGGCCGTCGTGGAGTCGCCGTCATACTCGCAGACGGTCTCGCAGATCATGTAGGTTCCCGGCGCGGCGTACTTGTGTGCCAGCGAGAGCGGCCCGGAGCCGCTGGGCATATAGGTGGAGGACTGCCCGTCGCCCCACTTGATCGTATCGGTCCAGGGGCCGATGCCCGCAACGGTGAGCGTCCCCAGGCCGATCGCATTGTCCACTCCCGCCAGCGCAGTCTCGGTGGTCGCCGGTACGGTGATCACCGGCGGGACGGCCAGCGAGGTGATCACCACCTGCGCCGTGCCTTTGCCGCCGTTGGTGTCCGAGACGGTGTAGGTCACACAATAGGTGCCCGCGTTGCCCGGAGTGAAGGTGAAGGTGGGGCCGGTGCCGTCGGCGATTGTATCGCCGTTCGACGCGACGACGTGCCAGTCGTAGATATGCGTGGGGTTCTCGAACGGGTCGAGGAACGATCCGCTCAGGGTGACGCACTGCCCCTCGTTGACCGTGAAATTGGGCCCGACGGAGACGTTCAAATACGGGGCAGCGCCCAGCAAGGTCGTCGTGCCCGAGCCAAAGACGATCGTGTCCTGTTGCTTGGCGGCGATCGTGTCATCGGCCGTGCCGCCGACGATCGTGTCGTCGCCCGGGCCGCCGTACAACGTGTCTCCGGCGGGCGGGTCGCCATTGGTGGCGAACGTGTACATGAAGAGCTCATAGTCTCCGGTCAGCGGCTCGTTCAGGGATACCGACCTGGGGGAAGAGGTCACCATCGCGTAGTAGGTGCCCGTGTACGGCAGGGTCAGGTCGAGGATCGAGGAATCGGAATCCTGGAACGAGTCGTCGTTGTACTCGATCACCTGTCCACTCGAGTTATAGATGGTCAGGTAGGTGTCGAAAGCCCCCTGGTTGTAGTCGTTCGGGGCGGTGCCGGGAGGGGCCACGTTCCGGGTGATGAGAACCGACGAAAGCTGGAAGCTGATCAAGGTGCCGGCTGCCGCGGTGAACGAATAAAAGTCGGTGTTGGATGCTCCGTTTGTCTCCCCAAGGTAGCCGACGACATCGGCGGCGGTGACGTCGAAGGATTTGTCGGCGTCGACGCCCTCGAGGTCGGTGTCGGGCACAACCAGGGGCGCAAGCGTGATCGGCTGGGCGTCGGCCATCGAATCATGCGGAGCGATTTGCTCGTTGGTCGGTGATCCATCCGCGCCGTAGGACAGCACGATCGACTCCCGTTCGCCAAAGAACGGATCGTTGATCGCATCCTCGAGGGTCGAGTGCACCGAGGCCCCCGAGGCCATGATGTGCCAGGTCGTCTCGTCGGCGTCGGTGGGGCCAGGATAAGGTGGATTGTACAGCGTGGGGCTCACGGCGTCGGAAATGCCGGCGCCGATCGGTCCGAACGAGTCGCCGTGCTGTTCCCCGGAGAGATGTCCCAGCTCGTGCGCGGCAATCGTGGCCGAAAGGCCGACGAAGTCGGCGCTGGTTGCGGCAGGCTGGCCTGGACCGCCCAGGAAATTATTGACGTTCACCCCGCCCGAATCGGGGGGGATGACTTCCAGGCCCGCAGATGTGAGCATGGTCACGCCCGAGATGTCCAGATCGCGCCAGTCAATATCGGTCGCAATTCCCCCCTCGAGCCCGACCAGCACCGGGTCGTTGAAATAGATCGTGGTATACGGCCCCGACTGCGGCTGAGTCTGGGTAAAGACATAAGAGAACGCGGAATAGTCGGCCTCGATCTGCTTCTGGATCGCTTCGCGCTCGTCATCGGTGTAATAGTGCTGGCCCGGCAGCTCGTAGGTGTCGAAGTCGAGATAGACCGTCCGGGTGACCGACCCCTCGATGACATCGTCACCGCCCAGGCCCGCGATCAGGTCCTGGCCGCCGCCGCCCAGGAGCGTGTTGTCGTTCGCGTTGCCGAGAATGGTATCGTCGTATGAGCTCCCCACCACGTTGTCAATGCCGAGCGGGTCGGCCAGCGTCAGAGTCAGCGCACCGTCGCCCAGCGTGGCCGGCATCACGGCCTGCGGCCCGGACTCGCTCAGATTGATCGAGATCCCCGCCGGTGCCTGCGAGAAATCGAGCCCCGCAACGCCGCCGTCCTGGGGCTCGTTGATCGTCTGGCTGCCGCTTGAATAGCTGTCAAAGGTAAATGTGTCATTGGCGCCGCCGCCGGCCAACGAATCGTTGCCCGTGCCGCCTTCCAGGGTGTCGGGGCCCTTGGCGCCGATCAACGTGTCGTTGCCGATTCCACCTTGCAGGAAGGCACCGCCCGAGAAGCCCGCGGCATCCAGAGTGAAGTTGCCCGTGCCGGCCGCGAGCAGCACATTCTGGAAGCCGCTGATCGTCGAGGACGACGAGGGCAAGCCGCCGCCCGTGGTCGTGAGCATCGAGTCGGTGACCGTCATGTTCTGCGAGCCAAAATCCATCAGCCACGAATCGAAGCCGCTCCCCTCGAGCACGTCGTTGCCATTGCTCGAGAAGATCGAGTCGGTCGTCCCGCCGCCCAGGTTCGTGTCGTAGCCCACGCCGCCCACGATCGTGACGTTGCCCCCACCGCCGGAAATCGTGTTGTCGCCCGGCCCGCCGTAGATCACGTCATCGCCCGGGCCGCCCGTGATCGAGTCGTTGCCGGTGCCGCCAAAGATCGTCGAATCGCCCGTCCCGCCGTAGATGACGTCGTTGCCGTTGCCCCCGAAGATCGAGTCGTTGCCGCTGCCGCCGCTCAAGGTGCTCGACAGCGTGCCCCCATAGATGATGTCGTCGCCCGAGCCGCCCAGAATCGAGTCAGCCCCCTGCCCGCCCACGATCGTGTCGTCGCCGAGGCCGCCATAGACGATGTCGGTGCCGTTGCCGCCGAAGATCGTATCATCGCCCGATCCGCCGGTGATCGAATCGTTGCCGGTGGTGCCCGTGAAGACGATGGTCGGGCCACCGCTCGAGTTGACGCCCGCCGAAAGGGTGCCGCCCCAGATGATGTCGTTGCCTGACCCGCCGTCGATCGAGTCGCTGCCCGATCCGCCGGCGATCGAGTCGTTGCCCGTGCCGCCCACGATCAGGTCGTCGCCGGTGCCGCCATAGATGATGTCGTTGCCCGACCCGCCCGTGATCGTATCGTCGCCCGACCCGCCCGTGATCGTGTCGTTGCCGAACCCGCCCACGATCTCGTCGTCGCCCGACCCGCCCGTGATCGAGTCGTTGCCCGTTCCGCCCACAATGATGTCGTTGCCCTGGCCCCCGGTTATCGTGTTGTCGCCCGATCCGCCCACGATGATCGCGGTGGCGCAGTTGCTGTTGATGAGGTCGTTGCCTTGGCCGCCCAGGATTGTCTCGCCCCCCGACCCGCCGTTGATCGTGGAATTGCCCGTCGTGAGAAAGATGAGGTAGTTGCCCGTCCCGCCGCTGATCAAATCGTTCCCCGACCCGCCGGTGACCGTCGCATTGCCCGTGGTCAAGTAGATGATGTCGTTGGCTGTTCCGCCGGAGATCGAATCGCTGCCTGATCCGGCGGTGACGGTCGCATTGCCGGTGGTCAAGTAGATGATGTCGTTGGCTGTTCCGCCGGAGATCGAGTCGCTGCCTGATCCGGCGGTGACCGTCGCATTGCCCGTGGTCAAGTAAATGAAGTCGTTGCCCGTGCCGCCGGAGATCGAATCGCTGCCTGATCCGCCGGTGACGGTCGCATTGCCTGTGGTCAAGTAGATGATGTCGTTGGCTGTTCCGCCGGAGATCGAGTCGCCGCCCGACCCGCCGGTGACGGTCGCATTGCCCGTGGTCAAATAGATGATGTCGTTGGCCGTTCCGCCGGAGATCGAATCGCTGCCTGATCCGCCGGTGACCGTCGCATTGCCTGTGGTCAAGTAGATGATGTCGTTGGCCGTTCCGCCGGAGATCGAATCGCTGCCTGATCCGGCGGTGACGGTCGCATTGCCCGTGGTCAAGTAGATGATGTCGTTGGCTGTTCCGCCGGAGATCGAATCGCTGCCTGATCCGCCGGTGACGGTCGCATTGCCGGTGGTCAAGTAGATGATGTCGTTGGCTGTTCCGCCGGAGATCGAATCGCTGCCTGACCCGCCGGTGACGGTCGCATTGCCGGTGGTCAAGTAGATGATGTCGTTGGCCGTTCCGCCGGAGATCGAATCGCTGCCTGATCCGGCGGTGATGGTCGAGTTGCCGGTCGTCAAGTAGAGCAGGTCGTTGCCGCTATTGGCCGTGATGTTGCCGCCGTAGGGCGAGCCGACGACCGCGTTGAACTGGCCGATGAGGGTGACTTCGTCGTTATCCGAATTGACGATCTGCTGCTGGCCCGATTCCAGGCTGAGATTGATGCTGACGGGAACGGTGGCAATCGAGAAATCAAGCGTGTTGAACCCGCTGGGAGCCTTCACCAGCGGGTCCGTTCCAGGATTGATCTGGAAAACATCGTTCCCCCCGCCGCCCACCAGGGTATCGTCGCCCTGGTTGGAGACCAGCGTGTCGTCACCGGTGCCGCCGACCAGGCTGTTGGCCCCCGGTCCGGCGACGAGCAGGTCGTTGCCGGCGCCACCGAGCAGGGTCTCGTCCGAGCCAAAGCCGATGAGCTCGACCGGGTCCGTCGCGGCCGTGGCATTGACCGTGACGTTCGAGCCCGTCACCAGCGCGACCACCTGTCCCGCGCCCGAGAGCATCGTGGTCGAAAGCGGGTTCGCACCCATCGAAACGGTGATCTCTGTCGAGTTGATCACGACCGAGGCACTCGTCTGATAGATGATAATCATCTGAGCACTGCCCGAGCCGATGCCGCCGTCGCTGTCCGTCACGGTCGCGCTCGCAACCAGCACGCCCAGCGGGTTGAGGATCGGGAACGTGTAGGTCGTGCCGGTGATCGAGTCCGTCCCGATCACGACCCCGTTCTGGGTCAGCGTCCACGCCACCGACTTGATGTCGAGATAGCCCGGGTCGCTCACGTTGGCCGTCGTCGTGATCGTTCCGTCGGTCAAATCCACTGCGCTGGTGATCACCACCGACGGCGGAACGTTGTTCACCACGATCGACGTCGCGGCCGAGGTCGTGTTCACGCCGTCGGTGACCGACACGTTGATCGGGTACGAGCCTCCCGTGAGCTCACCGGGTGGATTATGCAGATACTGATGGGTTACCGAGTAAGTGTAGAGCCCCGGCGTGATCAGGGACGCGACGATCTGCCCGAGCGACTCTTGCAAAGTGTTGGTCGAGCCATCGCCCCAGTTGATCGTCGCAGTGTACGAGCTGACTGCGTCCGGGTCCGTGAACTGGCCGCTGAGAGTGATCGTGTCTCCCTCGTTGGCGGTCGTCTCGGACAACATCAGGTCGCCCGAGTTGAACTGCGGGGCCACTTTGTTCACGCTGACGGTCGCTGACGCATACTCGGCCTTCTCCGTCGTCTGGTCGGTCACCGAAGCGTTGATCGTGTCAATCTTCGACTCAACCCCGGCCGGGTTCCCCGAATAGGGATGCGTTGTCGAGAAAGTATACATGCCCGGGGCAAGATAGATGGTGGTCGGACCCGAGTTGTCGCCCCAGTCGATCGAGATCGTATTGCCGTCATTGCCGCCGGGGCTCGTGATTTTCCCGCTGAGCTGGACCGTACCCCCCTCGACGATGCTCGACGACGACAGCACCAGGCCGGGAGACGCGAACGTCGGTGCCGGACTGCTGACGGTGACGGTCGTCTCCGCCACGGCCGTCTCGCCACCCTGGTCGCTCAAGGTCACGCCGATCGTGTAGTAGCCGGCGGCCGGATCGGTCGTGTAGTCGTGCGGGGCGGAAAACGCATAAGACCCGGGCGGCAGCATCACAACACTCGCGGCCGATCCATCGCCCCAGTCGATCGTGGCCTTGAGAGTTGCCGAAGTGTTGGCATCCAGGAACGTCCCACTCACGATCACCGAGTCGTGCGGCACGGGCGTGGCATAAGTCAAGCCCGAGGAAACCGAGATCGTGGCGCCCTGCTGATAAAGATCGACGGCCTCGGCCCCCGTGATTCCCGAGCCAATCGCCCCGGCCGCTCCCACGATCAGGGCGCCGGTGTCAAAGCCGACCGAGGTGCCGAAGGCGTCGCCCGTGGTGGGTGTCGCCTCTTGCACGGCGCCGATCGCGCGGCCGAAGGTCGGGCTCGCGGGATCAGCGTCGAACAGGTAGGCGGCGCCGGCGTCGGGCGTGGCCAGGAAAGCCCCGGCGCGCCGATCAGTGCCGTGTTCTGCGTGCCCGCGACCGAGGTGCCGAAGCCACCGCCGCCGCCATCGGGCTGCATGAACGTCTTGAGCAACAATCCCGTGGGATCAAAGAGGAACGCCGCGCCGGCGCCCTGGCCGGCCGTGTTGTCGTTTGGTGACCCGACCAGGATGTCGGCACCAACGGACGCAACCGCACTACCAAACCCGGTCGAGTCGGCCGGGTGTGGATTGATGATCGCCGCGTCTTCCGCTCCGCTCGTGCCGTCGAACAGGTAGACGGTCCCGGTGCCGGCACCCGCCGTACTGTCCGACGGCGCCCCGACGATCACATTGTTCCCGATCCCCGCGACCGCCGCGCCGAACTCGGAGCCGGCCTGTGAGTCGGGGTTCTTGATCTTCAGCAGCGGGTCACCGAGACCCGTCGCGATTGTGCCGCCCTCAAACTCGTAAGCCTCGCCGGTGCCGCCATCGCGGCCGGGCGCGCCGATCACGATATTCGTGTTGGTCGTGCCGACCGCGGCGCCGAAGTGTGCGTCGTTCAAGTCGTCGGGATTGGGGATCTCGAGCGTCGCCAGCAGCTCGCCAAAGGTTGTGCTCTCGTCATTCGCGTCGAACACGTAGGCCACGCCGTCGCCCGGCCCGGAAAGCGAGCTGCCGGGCGCCCCGACGACCAGGTCGTTGCCCACCACCGCCAGCGACGCGCCAAACTCATCGCCGGGCTCGGGGTTGGGGTCGGTGAACGTAAAGAGGAGCTGGCCGTAATTGTAGGTTGTGTCTGACTCGTTGGCGGTCGTGACACCGTCGTAAAGGTAGACCGCGCCCGTGCCGTCCTCAAACGGAGCACCGATCGCGACATTGCCGTAATTCGACGCCACCGACTCACCAAACCCGTCGCCCGGGGAAGGCGTCGTGTACGCAAGCGGCGGCGTGTAGTCGTTGGGAGTGAACACCGGCGCCACGTCGTCGACCATGACCGTGGCCGTGGCAATGTCGATTCCGCCGAACCCGTCGTTGACGGTCAAGGTCACGGTTTCGCGTCCCGGCGCGGCGTACGCGTGCATCGGCTCCGGCCCCGACGCGAACGTGTCGTCGCCGAACGACCAGAAGTAGGTGAGCGGCAGGCCGCTGGGGCTGGTCGAGCCCAGGCCGTCGAACGGGATCTCCGCTCCCGCGTTCACCGTGATGCTGGTAAACCCGATGACGGCGGATGGCGGCGCGTCGACACCATACTCCTGGGAGAATTCCGAGGTGTTGCCGCTGGGGTCGGTGGCTGTCGCCGTCACGAACTTGGCTCCGCCGGCCGGAGTCGGGAAGTTGAAGCTAAAGCTGAAGTAGCCCGTGTCGTCGGTCGTGACCGGCTCCGAGCCCAGCACGTACCGCCCCTCGCCAAAGCCCGAAGCATTCATTGATGAAAGCGTGTAGAAATCAAGCTCGAACGTCGTGTCCGGCGTGCTGGTCAAGGTGCCCGCGACGGTCGTCATGCCCCCCGCGCTCGAGACCGAGTTGAGCACCGGGAAATTCTGATAGTCGTTGGGCCCGACGTGCCCGGCCGAGTTGTTGAGCGTGACGCTGGTGCTGGACCCCAGGGCGATCCCCAGCCCGGTGCTCGAGAAGATCGAGTTGAGCCGGATCTCGTTGCCGGTCCCGCCCGTGGCGTCGACATACACGCCGGCGCCCGTCGAAAACGCGATCGTGTTGCCGGCGCCTGCGGCCGTGCCGCCGATCGTGTTATCGGACGAGCCCCCGTCGATCTGGATGCCGTTGCCGTTGCCGAGCGGGTTCAAACCCGTGATGTCGGTGCCGATAAAGTTGCCCTCGACGAGCGCGCCGGTCGCATCCGCGTAGAGCCCGATGCCGCCGGTGGTGTTGGCCGAAATGATGTTCCGGTACCCGCGCCGTCCCCCCGATCACGACCCCGGGCGTTCCGCTCACCATCACGCCGAACGACGCATTGCCGACGGGCAAGGCGGCGGTGTAGTCGGTGCCGATGCGGTTGCCCAGGATCAAGACTGCCGTCGTGGTGCTTCCGGTGATCGACACACCCGACTGCGCATTACCCGAGATCACGTTGCCCGCGCTCTGGACCGTGGCGCCGATGGTGACGCCCGAGGCGTCGTCGATCGACACCCCGTCGCCCGTGTTGGGCAGCGGCTCGGTTCCGGTCTGGTCCGTCCCGATGTAATTGCCTTCGACCAGCGTGCTTGCCCCATCGCTGTCGATGTCAATGCCGTCGCCCTTGTTCCCCGAAATCACGTTGCGTCCCAGAGTGCCGCGCCGCCGATCGTGGTGCCCGACCCACCCGTGATGATGATGCCGCCGGTCAGGTTAGGCACGTTCGAGGTGCCCTTCATGTCGGTGCCGATCAAGTTCCCGGCCACAAGCGTTCCGGTCGGGTCGCCGTCCTCGACCATCACGCCTTCCGCGTTCCCCGAGATCAGGTTCCGCGCCCCGCCCACCGGCCCGCCGATCGTGTTGTCTGACGAAGCACCGTCGACCAGCACTCCGGCGCCCGAATTGCCGATCGCCATTGTCCCGTTCGTGTCGGTGCCGATCATGTTCCCCTGGACGAGGTTCTCGCCCGAGTCACTGATCTCCACGCCGTTGGTGTTGCCCGAGATCAAGTTTGTGGCCGCCAGGACGGTTCCGCCGATCGTGTTCCCCGAGCTCTGGCTGAGGTACACGCCGTCGCCGCCATTCGCCAGCGCGGTGGTGCCCATCGCGTCGGTCCCGATCCAGTTGCCCGCGATCAGATTGGAACCACCAGAGACGATATCCACTCCGTCGCCGCTGTTGCCCGAAATGACATTGCCGGCGCCCGCCGTGGTGCCGCCAATGGTGACTCCGGTCGAGGAGTCGATGCCCAGCCCGTAGGCGTAGGGACCCGCGACCGTGCCGGCGACGTCTGTGCCAATCAGGTTCCCCTCGACCAGAACGTTGCTGCTGCTCTGGATAGACACGCTCGAGATGACGTTTTGGTCCTGTGGGCTCGGGCCCCCGATCTGCCCCGCGACGTCGTTCCCGAGATACACACCGTTGCCGTGGACGCTGATGACGTTGCCCACGATGGTGTCAGCCGCCACCTCGCCGTCGACCGCGATGCCATTATTGGAGCCGCCGAGGATGCGGTTGCCCGCGCCCGTGCCGGGCACCGACGTCGCGCCGCCGATCGTGTTTCCGCCCGCTGTGTCTGCCAGCAAGACTTCGTTGAGGCCATTGTAGAGCGCGACAGTGCCCATTGCGTCCGTGCCGATGTGGTTGCCTTCAATAAGGTTGTCGGCCGCACCCGGATCGAGAATATAAATCCCGTTCCCCCGATTGCCCGAAACGACGTTTCCTGCGCCGGCGACCGAACCGCCGATCGTATTATCGGCGGCGTCTTCCAAGGTTACGCCCGAACCGCTCCCGTTGCCGATCGCCGCGGTACCGGAAACGTCCGTGCCGACATAATTGCCCTCGACGACGTCGCCCACGTCGCCATCCATCTCAACGCCGCCAAGGTTGCCGGAGATCACGTTCCGCGCGGCGGCGGTGGTACCGCCGATGGTGTTGCCGGTGGGGATCCCGTTATTGAAGTTGAGCCAGACGCCCGAATTGGTGGCGCCGGCGATCGCTTGGCCATCGGCGTTCAAGCCGATCAAGTTCCCCTCGACAACGTTGTCGGCCGGGTCGTCGTTCGCGTTGAAGCCGGAAATCAAGACCTGGTTGCCGGCCCAGAATGAGTCGGTGCCGTCGTTCCCGGCGATCACGTTGCCTGCACCGGAAGCCGTGCCGCCGATCGTGTTGTGGGCCGTGGAGATCCAGAGCCCTGTGCTGTTGCCCAGCGAGACGGTGCCGGTCACGTCGGTGCCGATGTAGTCGCCTTCGACGACGTTTCCAGCCGCGCCCGTATCGAACTCCACACCGGCAAAGCCACTTCTTGCGATGGTGTTTCGTGCCGCGGTGGTTGTGCCGCCGATCGTATTGCCGGTGGCGCCGTTCGCGACTTCCACACCGTCGCTGGCGTTGGCAATCGCCATTGTGCCCATCAAGTCGGTGCCGATCAGGTTGCCCTCGACCAGGTTTCCGGTGGTGCCCGAGCCGGAGATCTCGACGCCGTCGCCCGTGTTGCCGGAGATGACGTTGCCGATCGCCATCGTGCCAGTCGTGTCGGTGCCGATCAGGTTGCCGGAAGCGCCGCCATCAATCTCGACGCCCGTGCCGTTGCCGATCGCCACTGTGCCCAGCAGGTCCGTGCCGATGGAGTTGCCGTCGACAAGATTTCCGGTCGCTGAACAGCGCCGGTGAAGTAAATCCCGTAGCGGATGTTGCCGCTGATGATGTTGCGGGAGCCGCCGACCGTACCGCCGATCGTGTCGCCCGAGGCTGACACGTCGATCCCGTCGGTCTGGCCGCTGGCGAGTTCCGGGCCGGTCGTGCCGATAGAATTGCCCAGGAACACGTTATCGCCGCCGCCGCTGTCGCTGATCCCGGTGGTGTTGCCCGAGATGAAATTGCCGAGGTTCACGCCCGAAACGGCGGTCAATCCGCCGATCGTGTTGCCTCCAGCCCCTGTATCCAGCTCGATACCCGTGCCATTGCCCAGCGGCTCACTGTAAGTGGTGTCGACGCCGATCAGGTTGCCTTCGACCAGGTTGCCGGTGGCGCCCGCTCCAGTGAATCGAATGCCGTACCCGGCATTGCCGCTGATCAAGTTGCCCCCGCGGATTGCGCCGTGGCTCGTACCGCCGATCGTGTCGCCCGAAGTCGACACGTCAATCCCGTCGCCGCTATTGCCCAGGGCGGCAGTGCCCGTCGCGTTCGTGCCGATCAGATTCCCTTCAATCAGGTTGTCGCCGCCACTGCTGTCGCTGATCCCCGTCGTGTTGCCAGAGATCAAGTTCGAGCCGCCGGTGAACGGGTAGAAAGTCCCCGTCACTCCGCCGATCGTGTTTCCGGAAGCGCCGGAACCGATCTCGACGCCCGCGCCGGTGTTCCCAATCGCCGCCGTGCCCGAGACGTCCGTTCCGATAAAGTTGCCCTCGATGAGATTTCCCGTCGAACCTGCGTCACTGATGTAGACGCCGGGGTCGTCGGATCCCGCGATGATGTTTCTGGCCGCCGCGGTGGTGCCACCGACCAGATTGTCGGCCGAGGCGCCGTCCAGTAACACGCCGGAGCCGCCGTTGCCGCCGGCAGGGTAGAGGCTTTGCATGCCCGCGATGTCGGTGCCGACGTAGTTGCCCTGGATGACGTTGTCCGAAGAGCCCGACAACTGGATATCACCCTCGAAGCCGCCCAGGGCGCCTCCGGTGATCAGATTCCCGGCACCGACAGCGGTGCCGCCGATCGTGACCAGGCTTGCCTGAGCAAGACTGATTCCAGCGAGACCGTCGGGAAGCTCGTTTTCTCCGGTCCCGTCGGCGCCGATGTTGTTGCCTTCGATCAGCAGCGTATCGGGTGCGGTGTAGTCGTCGTAACGGATGCCGAATTCCTGGTTGCCCGAGATCAAATTGCCCAGTCCTGTACCGGGCGTGCTCGTGAGGCCGCCCACTGTGTACGACCCATCCTGTAGATAGATGCCGACGTTTGTGCTGGTGGAAAGGCTCATCGTGCCGGTGATATCGGTACCGATATAGTTGCTCTGGATCACGCTGCCGCTGGAGGCGATCATATAGATATTGCTAGCGTTGGCGGTGCCGGCGCCGTTGCCGGAGATCACGTTGCTGCCGCCGAGCTCGCCGATCGTGGTGCCGGGCGAATTCTCGGAGCGGATCCCTGTTCCGGCGAAAGCATTGCCCAGTGGCAGCGGCAGCGTGTTCCCGAGAGCGGCGGCTCCGGTTGAGGTGGTGCCGATCAGGTTGCCGGCGATCAAATTGCCGGAACCGGCGGATTCGAGGTCCACACCGCTCGAGCCATTGCCGGAGATGACGTTGCCGGCGCCTGTGCCAGGGGTCGCCGTCAGCCCGCCGATCGTGTTGCCGGCAGACCCCCCGTAGATCCTGACGCCTCCGCTAAAGACGGTTTGATCGGGGCCGACGTTGTTCGCCAGCGCAACCGTTCCGGTTAGGTCGGTGCCGATCAGGTTGCCTTCGACCGTGTTGTCCGCCGTGTTCGGACCAGAAATCTCCACGCCGTCGCTCGCGTTTCCCGAGATGAGGTTGCCGGAGCCTGAGACCGTCCCGCCGATCGTGTTGCCGGTGGATCCCACGGCCTCGTCATGGCCAAAGAAGACGATAAACGTGCCATCCTCCATCCCGACTCCGTCCAATCCGTTTGCCAGAGCCTGCGCCCGGCCTTATCGGTGCCGATCTGGTTGCCGACGACGGTGTTGCCCGACGAGCCCTGGATCAGGACACCATCATTTGCGTTGCCTGAAATGAGGTTGCCAGCCCCGGCGGCGGTGCCTCCAATGGTATTCCCATTGTCGTCGCCGCCAATCAGATTCACGCCATCGTTATTGGGGATCGCGACTGTGCCGGTGAGATCGGTACCGATCAGATTGCCTTCGACGACGTTGTCTTTGGCGACGCCGCCTTCGATCAACTGTCCGGTGCCGATCACGATGCCCTCATCGGTGTTTCCCGAGATGACGTTCCCTGCACCCGACGCGGTGCCGCCAATCGTCTGGCCCACAGCCAAGACGTCGATTCCGTCCCCGCTATTTCCCAGGGCGACCATACCCCCCGCCTCGGTGCCGATGAGATTCCCTTCAATGACGCTGCCGCCAGCGTGGGTGTCGTCGTCGATGATTCCGGAATCGTTTCCGGAAATCACGTTGGCCGCACCCGAAGTCGTGCCGCCAATCGTGATGCCTCCGCCAGCACCCAACTGCACACCAACGGTGTTGGGCAGCGCCACAGTGCCGTTCACATCGGTGCCGATGTAGTTGCCCGCGAGCAGGTCGCCGCCCGCCGCGGACACGCCAGTACCGAAGCCGACGCCCCACTCAACATTTCCACTGATCACGTTGCGCGAGTCTGAGGTCAAACCGCCGATAGTGTCTCCCACTCCGGCGTCGCTGATTCCGCCACCTTGGTTACCGAGCGGGTCACCGTTGAGATCAGTCGACGTCGTGCCGGTGTAGTCGGTCCCGATGAAATTCCTCTCGATCAAATTGTCTCCGTTATTAGAGGCGATCGAGATGCCGGACTGGGCGTTGGCGGAAATGACATTGCCTGAACCGGCGATCGTCCCGCCGATCGTGGTGGCGTTGCCCCCGGCCTGCGGAGGGCTGGGGATGTCGATACCATCACCGCCGTTTCCCAGAGGGAACGTGCCCGTGGAATCAAGGCCGATGTAATTTCCCTCGATCAGGGTGTTGACGGAGAATCCGGGATAGAAGCCGATCTGAATGCCATCGCCGGTGTTGCCGCTGATCACATTGCGTGCGCCGGGGATTGTCCCGCCGATTGTGTTGTCGCCTTTTCCGACATCAATTCCCAACGCGTTGCCAACGGCGACGCTGCCGCTTGAGTCCGTGCCGATCAGATTGCCGACAACGATGACGCCTCCGTTGGCAAACACACCGCTGACGCCGTTCCCCGAGATCACGTTAGCCGAGCCCGCCGCCGTGCCGCCGATCGTGTCTCCAGCCCCCGCCGCACCGATCCCGCCGCCCGTGTTTGGCAGCGGGGCAAGGCCCCCGGCCTGCAAGCCGATCAAATTGCCCTCGAAGACGTCGTTTCCACCGCCGTAATCGCTGATTCCACCCGCATTACCGGAAATCAGATTGCCCGCGCCGGTGCCGGGAACACTCGTGAGACCACCGATCGTGTTTCCCGAGGCGCCTGTATCGATCTCGACGCCGATTGCATTGGCAATCGCAACACTGCCTGCGATGTCGGTGCCGATCAGGTTCCCGGCGACGACGTTGCCCGAAGCCCCCGCGCCGCTCAGCTCCACGCCGTCATTCTCATTGCCCGAGATGACGTTGCCCGTCCCGGGCGTCGTGCCGCCGATCGTGTTGTTCGCGCCCTCGACCAGCACGCCATCGGTATTCTGGCCCGCCGTTATTCCGTCCGTTTGCACGCCCACATAATTGGCCTGCACCACGTTGCCGCCCGAGTCGACCTCGATACCGGCAGTGCCGGCCGCCGTGAAGTTGATGATGTCGAACCCCCGGATCGCGCTACCGTCCGACCCGGTGGCGAGAACCAGCCCGCTCGTGGTGACCCCGGTCCCATCCAGCACGATGATCGGTGTGCCGCCATACCCCGGTTGGCTCTCCGCGTAGAGGACGACGGAATGCGTGATCGGAGTGAGCCCCCCTGGCTGCGGGTTGATGACATAAGGAGCGCTCCCCGTCGTGATCCCGAACAGAATGACGTACGCGTTGGTATCGGAGGTAGCCGCATTCGCGTTCAAGATCGCTTGTTCCAGCGAGCCGGCTCCGGTTGCGGCCGTCGTGGTGACGACGTAGTCGGAAAGCTCGGTGACCATCGTGGCGGGCGTGGCGAACGCCGAGGTATCGGTGAACGTCGACCCAGCCACGAGCGTCGCCGTCGCCGTCACCGTCTGGCTCGTGAACAACGGAGTCGTGAACGAGGTGAACGTGACGTTACCCGTCGTGCCCCCCGAGAGTGTCTCGGTTCCCAGGTAGTAGTGGGCTTGCACCCCGCCGGCCGGATCATTGGACGAATCGGCGAAGAAGTCGAGCGAATAAGTCGAGCCGGGAGTAAATCCCGCCGCGGTCAAATCCACCGAGATGGTGATCTCGGCAGGCAGCGCCACCGCGGGCTCAGTCGTGACCGCGGTGATGACCGGGGCGGTCTGATCGTCGTTTCCGCCCGAGGAGAGGACGATGCCCGAGCCGTTGGCGTAAACCAGGTTCTCGAGGATCGGGTTTCCGGTCCCGGTATCCACGTCGACAGCATCGCCGGTATTGAACGCAATCGTATTGCCCGCGCCGGTCGCCGTTCCGCCGATCGTGTTGTCGGACGCCTCAAAAACGTAAATGCCGACAACGTTGGGTAGCGCGACCGTGCCGCTCGAGTTGGTGCCGATCGCGTTGCCCTCGACGACCGTGCCCGTCGTGCCATTTTGGAGCTCGATGCCGTAATCGTTGTTGCCCGAAATCTGGTTCGACGCGGAAGCGACGATGCCGCCGATCGTGTTGTCGGGCGCATCGTTGATATTCACGCCGGTCGAGCTGTTACTGATCGCGATCGTGCCGACGAAGCCGTTGCCGATTTGATTGCCCGCAATCAGGTTGCCGGTGCTGCTCGGGCTCTCGATGTCCACGCCATACTCGGTGTTACCCAGGATGGTGTTAGCCGTGCCGGCAGAGGTGCCGCCGATCGTGTTTCCGAGGGAGTCGTCGATTTCCACGCCGACGTAGTTGGCCACCACTGTGCCCGAGATTTCCAGCCCGATCTGGTTACCCTCGACGACATTGTCATGCGAAGATTCGATATAGAGTCCATAACTGGTGTTGCCGGAGATCACGTTTGCTGCACTCGAAGTCGTACCACCAACCGTATTGTCGAAGGTACTCGCCCCAAGCTCCACGCCGATCGTGTTGGGCAGGGCGACAGTGCCCGAGACGTCGGTGCCGACCAGGTTGCCCGCGACGACGTTGTCGCTCGTCTGCGAGGCGTCGCTGATGTCGACGCCAACGCCAGTGTTCCCCGAGATCAGGTTGCCTGCGCCTGAGACCGTGCCGCCGACCGTGTTGCCGCTGGCGTTTCCCTCGATCGTCACGCCGTTCACGTTGGGTAGCGCGACGGTGCCCGCGACGTCGGTGCCGATCTTGTTGCCCGCGACGACGTTGCTCATCGTCTCGTCGCCGGTGATCTCCACGCCGTCGCCGGCGTTCCCCGAGATGACATTGCCGGCACCGGAAGCCGTGCCGCCGATCGTGTTGCCGGAGGCCGCGCTATCGATCTCGACGCCGGTGCCGTTGGCAATCGAATACGAGATCGTGCCGACCACGTCGATGCCGATTTCGTTGCCGGCCACCTCGTTTCCCGACGATCCGTCGTCCGAGATCTCGACGCCGTAAACGCTGTTGCCGGAGATGACGTTTCCCGCGCCGCTCGTCATGCCGCCGATCGTGTTGTTGTTCGCGCCGAAATTGACCAGGACACCGATGCCGTTGGGGACAGCGACTGTTCCGCCAGCGTCGGTCCCGATCAGGTTCCCCTCGATGACGTTACCGGTACTCCCAGAGCGTCCCAGCCAGATTCCGTAGCTCGTGTTCCCGGAGATCACGTTGCCCGTGCCCGCGGCGGTCCCGCCGATCGTGTCGCCGCCAGTCTCGGCGAAGAATATGCCGATGTCGTTGGGCACCGCGAGGGTACCAGTCCAGTCGGTCCCGATCAGGTTGCCCTCCACGAGATTGCCTGTGCTTGCGTCGATAAACTGGATACCGAACACATTGCCCGAGATCAGGTTGCCCTCGCCCGCCGCTAAACCGCCGATCGTGTTGTCGGTCCCGGCGACATAGATTCCCCAGTTGTTGGGCAGGGCAATCGTGGGCAGGGTGACCGTCCCGGTGATCTCCGTGCCGATCTGATTGCCGGCGACGACGTTGGCCGTGGTTCCCCCTTCAATATCGACTCCGGCATTCTCGTTCCCCGAGATCAGGTTGCCCGCCGAAGCCGCGCCGCCGATGGTGTTGCCCGAGGCGCCGGTGTCAATCTCCACTCCCTCGTAGTTGGGCAGCGCGACGGTGCCGCCCGAGTCCGTGCCGATAAAGTTGCCTTCGACTGCATTGCCGGTCGTGCCCACGCCGGTGATCTGTACTCCGTAGTTGTTGTCGCCGGAGATGACGTTGCGCGCCCCGGTATTCGTACCGCCGATCGTGTTGTCCGTGCCGCCGCCGGCAATTTCCACGCCGTCGCCGGTGGCTCCGTTGCCGATCGCCATCGTGCCCGTCGCGTCGGTACCGATCAGGTTTCCGGCCACGATGTCCAGCGTCCCGCCGGCGATGTAGATCCCCCCGGCTCCGTTTCCCGAGATCACGTTGCCTGATCCGGTGGCCGAGCCGCCGACCATATTGTTTGATCCACCCCCGTTACCACTCGAAATTCCACTTCCGGACGTGGTCGTGCCTCCGGTCCTGGAGCTTCCGGATGGGCGATCGGCTTCGAGGATGAACACGCCGTAATGACCATTTGCGAGTGCGGCCGAGCCGTCGTCGACGCCGATAAAATTCCCAGCCACAACATTCCCTTCGCCCCCGGCGAGCACGACGCCGATGCGCATATTTCCCGAGATGATGTTTCGCGCCGCGGCGGTCGCACCGCCGACCGTGTTGGACGTAGCGCCCTCCTCGATCTCGACGCCTCGGCCGTTCGCAACCGCGAGCGTGCCCGTCAAGTCGGTGCCGATCAGGTTGCCTTCGACCGTGTTCCCCTTCGTGAGCGAGCCGGTGATCTCGATGCCGTCGCCCGTGTTGCCCGAGATCAAGTTTCCCGCACCCGCGGCCGTGCCGCCCACGGTATCGCCGGTGGCGCCGGAGGTGATATCGATGCCGTCTCCCGTGTTTGGCAGCGCGGCGAGGCCGCCGGCCTGGGTGCCGATCAGGTTGCCTGCGAATACATTGTCGCCTGAGCTTGAGTCGGTGATTCCGGTCGTGTTGCCGGAGATCAGATTGCCGGCGCCAGTGCCAGGGGTGGCCGTCAGTCCGCCGATGGTATTTCCGGAGGCGTCTATTCCGATCAAGAGTCCTGGGCCGGTGGCGGGGATGGCGGCGGTGCCGGAGGCGTTCGTGCCGATAAAGTTGCCTTCGACGAGATTCCCGGACGCGCCCTGGATGTAGACCGCATATTCGTTGAATCCCGCGATGACGTTCCTTGCCGCGGCGGTTGTGCCGCCGATCGTGTTCGAGTTGCCGCCAATGACGACACCGATGCCCCGGGTGTCACCGGGGTGGGCGGAAACGCGAGTCGTGCCGCTGATATCGGTGCCGATAAAGTTGCCTTCGACCAAGTTGTTCGTGGAATTTCCGCCCAGCTCGATTTCGCCCTCGCTGGCGGGGCCGTCGTTTCCTGAGATCAGGTTCCCAGCGCCGGCGGCGGTGCCGCCGATGGTGACGAAGCTTGCCTCAGCCACGACGATGCCGCCATCCAAGTTGGGAAGCGCGTTCTCTCCGGTTTTGTCGGCGCCGATGATGTTGCCTTCGACCAGCAGCGTGTCGGGTGCGGTGTAGACGTTGTAAACGATGCCGAAACTCCGGCTGCCCGAGATCACGTTGCCCGGTCCGGTGCCGGGGGTGGTCGTGAGCCCGCCGACCGTGTAGGACCCGTCCTGGAGCTCGACGCCGACCGACGTCCTGGTGGAAAGCGTCGTGGTGCCGGTGATATCGGTGCCGATAAAGTTACTCTGGATCACGCTGCCACTGGAGGCTGTCGCGTAAACATTGTAACCGTCAGCTACGCCGAAACCGTTGCCGGAGATTACGTTGGTGCCGCCGGGCTCACCGATCGTGGTGCCGGGTGAAAAGTAAACGACGATGCCTGCCGCGGTGAACAGATTATTTCCCGCTGGGACGGTGTTGCCGAGAGCGGTCGCCCCGCCTGCGCTGGTGCCGATCAGGTTGCCGGCGATCAGATTGCCCGTGCCCGTATCGTGCAGGAACACGCCGCTGACGCCGTTACCCGAGATGACGTTGCCGGCGCCCGTGCCGGGGATCGCCGTGAGCCCGCCGATCGTGTTGCCGGCGGCGCCGGGATCCAACAAGACGCCTCCGGAATTGAAGGAGTCGACGCCGTCGTTTGCAAGGATGTTGTTTCCCAGTGCGACGGTTCCGGTCACGTCGGTGCCGATAAAGTTGCCCTCGACGAGATTGTCGCTGGCCTCGATGAAGACTCCGGTAAGAATGTTGCCGGAGATGATGTTGCGGGCGGCGGTTGTCATGCCGCCGATCGTGTTGCCGGATGAGCCGGTATCGAGCTCGATGCCGTTCAGGTTGGCAACTGCCAGGGTGCCGGTTGCGTCGGTGCCGATGTAAGAGGCTTCGATCGTGTTGTCCGTCGTCTCGACCAGGACGCCGGCACCGGCGCTGAAAGCGTTGATCGCCAGCGCAGACACCACGCTGCCGTCGGAGCCGGTGCCGAGCACCAGGCCGTCTGCGCCGGCGCCGGCGCCCGCGCCGTCAATATCGATCTGCGGCGCATTCGTATATCCCGGCTGCGACGTGCCGTCGATATCCACCGGCACCGTGATGCTCGGCAACGCCGACAGCGCGCTGATTGTCCAGACGCCGGTACTCGCGCTGTAGCCCGAATCGCTGGTGGGGATATCGAAATCGATCGTGTTGGGCCCAGGCCCGTTCGAGTTGCTCTGCGTCAGTGCATAGCGCAGCGAGCCCGTATCGCTGGCGCTGTCACTCGTATCGGTGACCGTGAACGTCGACAGCATCATCCGCTTGTCGAGCAGCAGGAAGTCCGGCAGGAACGGCTTCCGCTTCGGTCGCTTGGCGCCGTTGCGTCGCCGGGAGTGCATCCATCCGCGGTTCGGACGGTTGGCGGGCCCGCCACCGCCCGTTCCATGAGGTGTCGACATCAAAGAATCCTCTTCTGCGCAGAGAGACCAGTTTCAAGGTGCCAAGTTCGTGTAGGCGCGAACTGTGCAGCCGTCCTCATGACGTCGTGCTGCGTATTGCGTTCGGACGACCCGCGCCTGTGCGGGCCAAACTCCTCGTTGCGACGTTCCTGTGGCGGAACGCAGCGGTGCTACGGCTTTCGGCGCGAGCTGCGGCGCATTGAAGCAGCCAGCATTGTAAAAGAACATTAACACACTTTCCGGTTTTCCCGTGTCAGTAATTCATCCGTGCGAAACCCCATTTTTTCGGCGAATGTTGTTTTTTCCGAACCTTTCTTGTTCTGGGACTCGGCCTACCGCGTCTGGCAAGTCGCGCGTGGAATTCCGCGATCCAGGAGCGGGCGGCGAGCCTTCCGGCGCCCGGAGACCAGTTCACGGAGGTTCTCATCGCATGTTTCTCATATTGCCCATCTTTCCACCCTGGATTGCGTAGGTGATCGACGTTGCGACGTCAATCCGCAACGAATTCGCGCTTGACCGATCCGTGATTACAACGGGGCCCGACCGCGTCCTCTCCGGGCTGCCCTGAATCGATGCGGATTCAATCGTTTTCTTTGGGAGGACGCCCTCGGGCGCTGTGGCTCAAGAGACGGTACTGGCACTTCCTCGCGGATCTGACTCGACCATCGGGAAATTTTTTTCTCGTTCCGACGCTCAGCGCCAGAAAGGCCTGCGTGACGCTCCGCGTCGTCGGCCCGGCAGCCAGGCTTTGACCAGCTCGTGGGCACGCCCGCGAGATTGCACGTCGCCTCCCCGACACACTTGCCCGAAGCACGAGCGAATGTAACCCGAACCCTGGCTTGCACTTCGGGTTAATGGTGTGCGGACGACGTGGTATCGAGCACTCGGAAAGGACGAATTCTTTTTTCTTTTGGCAACTCGATCGCAGTTCTTGCAGATCATCATGGTAGGAGAAATGGGTGCGCTTGCGGGTGCGGGCGCAAACCACAGAGATCAAATGCCACAACCAAAAACTCGAGGAGCAAATCTGCGTCAGGCCAAGAGCCTGACCTAGACGACATGCCTTACCACCACGTTCCGAGCTTGATGTCTCGCAGGTCTCAATTCTCGCCTCGGATTCGTCTCGAGGGTCTGGCGAATGCGCCGGCGCCCTTTCCCTTCATATCAAAAAGGCGAAATGAAGCGCGGCGGAAGCGGCGTCGGGAAGCTGGCAATTTACACTACTGTACGAATGCTTCAAAAGTTCTCCAGGAGTACCATTTCGTACCACTTCGTACCACATTTCAAGGTCGGAAACGGGCCACGCAAAGCGCGACGTGCGATCTGTAAATCGAAGAGGCATCAATGGATCGGAGAAAAGGCGTGCGTTTTCCAGCGATCAGGAAGCGTCGTGGTACGACGCAGCCCAAAATTGGGACTCTGGAACGGGGGCCTCGTTCACCATGTCCAGAGAGAGGGCGAAGCGGGGGGACCAGGACGGAGGGCGGAGGACTGAAATGCCATTATGTTCACTCCGACTGGCCGCCGGGGTCAACGCCAGGGCGAAGCCCGACCTACGCCGGTTGGGTCGTTCCCTTCAGCTCTGAGGAACACGATTTTCTTCGCACCTTAGCCGCGAGCCAAGCCCTCTGGGCGCACTGATTTACGACCGATTCAGGGTTTTCACCATTTTGCGCCTTCTTCGCACTTCCCACTTTTGGGCCATTTGCTGGTAAGCTAGGGTGCTTTTCAGTTAGCCAGCTCGGAGGCACCCGTGCGAGTCCCACGTCATCCCACCAATATTCGGCGGATGCTCGAAAGCCGGGTAAAGCAGGTGGCCGCTCGTAAACCTGCGCTTGCTGCCAGCCTCGTTTCGTTCGAGCGCAGGTGTGGTAAGCCCGGCTGCCATTGCGCCTCTGGCGAAAAGCATCGTGGCCATCAGCTCACCTTCAACAACCGTGGCAAGACGCGCACGGTTTACGTTCCAGTCGACTTCACGGAAGAGGTTCGTTCATGGATCGACGAACATCGCCGACTCAAAGCTCTGCTCCAGGAGATCTCTCAACTGAGCCTGGCACTGGTTCGCAGCCATGCCCAGGAACGAAAACGGCGAAAGGGCCGGTCGTAAGCCTCGGCGAGACGTTCGCCACAACATTCCACCACTTCTGGCCCGAGTTTAATCGGTGGCTGGATGGCGTGCCCGATACCCGGTTTTTGCCGCTGGTCATCTATCACAAACGATTCCTCATCTGGTGGGGGATCAGCCTGTATCTGTTTCAGCTCGGCAGTCGCAGGCAGTTGGATTTCGATCTCGATGACCGCGGCACCGAGGTCTTGAACAACTTCAACCGATTCGCTCAAACCGAGCAGGAGACCCGGCCGGTACACGACACCCTTGATCATTTCCTGGAACACACTGGCGCTGCTCCTTTCGCCGAGTTGCGAACACACATGCTGCGTCGCCTCATTCGCATGAGGTCTTTGGACGCCGCTCGCTTGCAGGGGAGGTTCGTCGTGGCTCTCGATGCCACTGGTCATCTGGCTTTTCGGCGGCGGCATTGCCCGCATTGCTTGGTCTATCGTCACGCGACCCACACCGCTTACCTGCACCAGGTCCTGGAAGCCAAAATACTCGGACCGGCGGGTTTGACCCTGTCCATGGCCAGTGAGTTCATTGAAAACTCGGACAGCAACGCCGCCCTTTCCGGCGAGGCTCGTAAACAAGATTGCGAGCTCAAGGCGCTGACCCGTTTGCTTCCTCAACTTCGTCGTGGCTTCCCGCAACTACGCTCGTGCCTTTCCGGTGATAGTCTCTATGCGTGCGGCCGCACCCTGCAACTGGCCAAGGATTACCATTGCAACTACGTATTAACATTCAAGCCGGGCCATATGCCTGCCGTATGGAAGGACTTTCAGGCGCTATTGAAGCTCTGCCCCAGCAATGAACTGACATGCTCTACGCCCCAAGGTGTGCACCAGGTCTATCGCTGGGTTCACGGCTTGTCCTACCAGGATGACCAAGGCCGAACCTGGCACTTTAACGCGATCGAATGCACGGAAACGGTCGACGGCGAAATCACCGTATTCGCCTGGATCACGGACCTCAAGGTTGACATCCGCACGGTAGAGGAGATTGCCACGAAAGGAGGACGACATCGCTGGCACATTGAGAACCAAGGATTCAATCGTCAGAAGAATAGCGGCCTGAACCTGGAACATGCTTTCAGCACCGACCCGGAAAGGCTCAAAGCCTACTATTACTTGCTGCAGATCGCTCACATCATCATGCAGGTCCTCGAGGTCGGCAGCTTGCTCCGCAATGCGGCGGCGGAGTTTGGGCGGACACCCATGCAGTTGTTCGGTAGCCTGAAGAACCTCGCCCGCCGCTTGTTGGAAGCCTTCCGATACATCGCCCTGAGCGACGAAGCGTTTGACCACTCCCGTGCCGGTCGCATTCAGATTCGTTTCGATACCTCCTAGTCCAAGCGGAGCGTTTCTCGGGTCACCAGGTGCCGGCCGCCGCAGAAATCACAGGACATTCGCTCGCGGCGCTGCGCGAGCCCGCTACCCGTCCGCGCACCGTCGCCCGCTCAAGTCGACCCTTCGCGGCCGGAAAAACTCACGCAACACGTATTCCTCACGGCTGCGTTCCCTTACTGCAACTGTAATTAGAACAAGCGACTGGGTAAGATGCAGTTTGTACGATGCCAGAGTTCGATCGGAGTGCGCCCTTCCATGATCAATAAAGATCTGAAAAACGAGGTCTTTTCGCGGGTCTTGCCCAAGGTGCGAACTCCGGCGCAGTATGTCGGGGGCGAGCTCAATAGCATTGCGAAGGACCACAACACCGCCCGCGGGACCGTTTGCCTGGCGTTTCCCGACACTTATTCGCTGGGAATGAGCCATCATGGCCTTCAGGTCTTGTACAGCCTGATGAACGAGGCGGGCTGGGCATGTGAGCGAGTGTTCACGCCCTTGCCGGATTTCGAGCTCGGGCTCAAGGACGCGGGGCTGCCGCTATATAGTCTCGAGACGTTCACGCCTCTGGGCAGGTTTGACGTGCTGGGGTTTTCGCTTCAGTACGAGATCTGTTACACGAACGTGCTGACGATGCTCGATCTGGGGGGGCTTGCGCTTCATGCCGAGGATCGCGGGCCCGATGATACCCTCGTGATCGCCGGGGGGCCGGGGGCGCAGAATCCGGAGCTGCTGGCACCGTTCATCGATCTGTTTGTCATCGGCGACGGCGAGCCGAGCTTGCCGGTTGTGTGCGAGCTGTGGAAGTCGATGCAGACCTCGGACCTCTCCCGCGCGGAAAAGCTGCAGCGCATCGCCGGCAGCGTCGAGTGGGCTTACGTGCCGCGGTTTTACGAGCCGAACTATGCAGAGGACGGCACGATCGTCGAGATCCGGCGGACGCGTGACGACGTGCCGGAGGCGATCAAACCGTGTGTGATCCGCGACCTGGATTCCATTCCGCTGCCCACGCGGCCGGTTGTTCCATTCGTGGAGACCGCGCACGATCGGATCGCCATCGAGATCATGCGCGGGTGCCCGTGGCTGTGCCGGTTTTGCCAGAGCACCGTGATCAAGCGGCCTCTGCGGCACCGCACGGTCGAGACGATCGTGGCTGCGGCCCTCGAGAGCTATCGCTCGACCGGGTACGACGAAATCAGCCTGCTTTCCCTTTCCACGAGCGATTACCCCGAATTCGAGGAGTTGGTGACGCGGATGAGCGAGGTCTTCACGCCGCTGGGGGTCAAGATCTCGCTTCCCAGCCTGCGCATCACCGAGACGCTCAAGAAGATTCCCGCGCTGCTTTCTGAAGGCCGGCGCAGCGGCTTGACCTTGGCGCCGGAGGTGGCGCGGGACGACATGCGGCAGCAGATCCGAAAGCCGATCAACAACCAGGACCTCTACGACGGCTGCGCCGAGGCGTTCCGCCGGGGCTGGCGGAAGGTGAAGCTCTATTTCATGTGCGGTCTGCCCGGCGAGCGGCCGGCTGATCTGGACGGCATTGTGACGATGGCCGAGACGATCGCCCGGATCGGCAAGGACGTGACCGGCCGGTACGCCGACGTGACGGCGAGCGTGTCGAACTTCATCCCCAAGCCGCACACGGCGTATCAATGGAACGGATTGCAGTCTCGCGACTATTTCCACTGGGCGCATCGGTATCTCAAGTCGAAGGTGCGGGTGCGGTCGGTGACAGTGAAGGCCCACGACATCGAGCGGAGCATGCTGGAAGGGATCTTGACCCGAGGAGACCGGCGGGTCGCCGCGGCGCTCGAAGCCGCGTGGTTGCGCGGGCGCGGCTGGATGCGTGGGGCGAGTACTTCAATCCCCGGCTGTGGTGGGAGACGTTTGCTGATCTCGGGATCGACGTACCCTTTTATAGCCACCGCGAGCGCCCAATCGACGAGGTGCTGCCGTGGGACCATATTCACATCCGATTCGGCCGCGAGTTCCTGGCCAAGGAACAGTCACGTTCGTTTGCACAGCTCGAGGAGATGGCAGGGGCGGTGTAGGCCAGAGGGGGCACATTCCCTCCGCCGAATTGAGATCGAGCCCGCGTTCGCTGGAGTCTTCGTATGGCGAGTGCAACCAAGACCAAGTTGATGACCGCCGAGGAGTTCATGGCGGCGGATTTGGGCGAAGGCGTGTTCGAGCTGGTGCGAGGGGAGGTTCAGAAATTGCCACCTGCGATGCCGGAACATGGGCGTGTCTGCGGTAACGCCTTCTTTGTGCTCGAGACTTACGGACGCCGAACGAAGCTGGGGTACGCTTTGTCGAACGACTCGGCCGTACAGACTGAGCACAACCCTGACACGGTGCGCGGGGCGGATGTGTGCTACTACAGCGAAGCTCGCTGGCCTCGCGCTCAGGTTGGTAACCAGTTGCCGCCGGTGCCGCCGGATCTAGCCGTCGAAGTGGTCTCTCCGGGAAACCGAATCGGCGGAATCATGAAGAAGGTCGCGGAATACCTGCAAGCGGGCGTTCTGCTGGTGTGGGTGGTTTTCCCAAAGCGAGGCCAGGTCATGATCTTTCGCGCTGTCGACGACGACGCGATCACGCTCCGGAAGAAAGACATCATCCAGAATCTCCCGGAGCTTCCCGGCTTTCGCTGCTCCGTCAGCGACTTGTTCGTGTGAGCCAACGACACTTCGTCATGAGTGACACATCTGCCAGCGCCACGACCCGACCTTCTCGCTGGCCCTGGGTGGTGCTGGGACTGGGGCTTGTCTGGACGGTCCTGTTGCGCGTGCCCTTGATCATCAATGCCGAGGATCATCTCGACAGCGACCTGGCCGTGGACGGGTTGACGTTGATCGATGCCGTGAACGGCCAGTGGCGATGGCATTATCCGGGTACGCCGCATATGGGGATCCTGCCTTTATTCTTTTCATATCCTCAGGCGCTTGTCTGGGGAGCGAATGCGTTCACACTCGTCAGTGGTGGAACGCTGATCTGGGTATTGATCGTGGCGGGCACATTCGCTCTGGCCTGGAGAACGTATGGTCCGACCGTTGCCGGCTGGGCGATTCTGCCGCTGATCTTTTCTTCGACGGGCACGATCTGGTTATCGGGACGGATCACCGGGGGGCATTTGCTGACGCTGGCATGGCACATTCTCGCGCTGGCGGGGTTGTATGCCTGCCTGAGCAAGGGGGGCCTGCTGCGTGCCGCCGCGCTGGGATTCTGGTGCGGGCTGGGGCTTTATCTCGATATGATGTTTCTATTCACGTTGTTCGGGCTGTTGCCGGCGGCGCTCCTGGGCTGGCTGTGGGGGGGGCGATGGCGTTTGAAATTGAGGACGATCGCGGCGTTTCTGTTCGCGATGCTCGCCGGCTACTTGCCTCACGAGGCCGGCAGGATTGTCGATCCGTACGACGCCTATCCCTCTCAGTTCGTTGCGACGGTTGATGGTGCGGCGATCAAGGAGCATGCGCGACTGCTTGAGTTCAAATGCTTGCCGCGACTAATCGCGGGCACCGAATTGACGACACTTGATAGTCTAGTACAGCGAGATGGGAACCTTGCCGGAAATCTGCTTCTGGCGCTCCCCGGCTTGGGGGATCGTTCGAGCACGCTTTCGGGACAGGAGTGGCTGGCCGTTCTTCTATTGGCCGGGTTCATGGTTGCTTTTGCTCGGTTGTTGCTCGAGTGCTTGTGGGGTGCCGGCGCGTGCGAGAGGGCGATCGCGGCGGGGACTTGCTTGTCGGCGGTGTTGATCGTCGGCGCGTTCCTGCTCAATCGGAACATCTTTAATTCGGACAATTACCGGTACTTGATCTATCTGATCGTTCCCTGGTCGCTTGGATTCGGGCTCGTGGTGGGCGACCTGGCGAAACGCGGGCCGCTGGGAATTGCAGGGGCGGTCGTGATTGCCGTCGCTCTTGCATCCGTGACGACGGACATCGCGGCACGATGGTATCAGGATAACCTTCACTATTTTGACGATGCGTGGCGACCGGTCTCGAGCCCGCGTGCAGAATGGTCGAAGCGGCGGCTCTGGGCGGTTTACGGTCCGCACGGGTTTGAGAACTTTGAGACTTACGAGATTCCGTCTGACGTCACGCATGTTTTCGGGGGATACTGGGATGTGTATCGAATGGCTTTCCTGTCCGGGAAGAGGTTGAGTGGGATACCGTACCCGATCTATCCGAACCGCTTTGCGAATTGGTCACGCGGTCTTGGATCAGGTCAAGGCAGATTGCTTGTGCTGGGAGTACGAATTGAAAGCGGTACACGGCCGTGGCGCTCGAGGCAGTCAAGAGGATGGATCGAAGAGCTCTACGATCCGGCATCGCGGGTCAATTGGCGAGCGCCGTTCGGCGTAGTTTGGCGAAACGACGGGCGTGATGCGGCCGAGCTAGATCGGATCCGTGTTGTGATTCCTTCAGCCGATGGCGTGGGGAAGTAGCGGTGTCCAACGAAGCACGTGCGACGAGCGACAGCTCGCCTGGTTTCTTCGAGCCGCGCCCGTGGGGCCGGGCGGATGCGATCGCGCTTTTGGTCTGGACGATCGCGATCGTCGCGTTTTTCTGGGATGCCGTCAGTCTGCGCGGGGCCCTGTTTTACTTCGACATCACCGAGATCAATTTTCCTTATCGCGCGTTTTTCGCCCAGGAGCTCAAGGCGGGCCGGTTTTCGCGGTGGTGCCCGGGGCTTTACTGCGGGCTGCCGCTTTTTAGCGAGAGCCAGGTCGGGTATTTGCATCCGTTTAAATATCTATTTTATCCCTGGATGGAGACCTGGAAGGCGTTCAACCTGGACACGGTGCTTTCGATCTGGCTGACGGGGGTCGGCAGCTATCTCTGGCTGAGGCGGCATGTCGGGCCGACGGCGGCGCTTGCCGGTGCGGCCATCTTCGGTCTCAGCGGCTATACGTGGGCTCACGTCGTGCACACCAGCATGATCAATGCGCTTGCCAGCGTGCCGTTCGTGATCTGGGGATTGGAATACTCGTGGTCGACTGCTCGCTTGAGGGGCGTCGTGGTCGGTGCGGTCGCAATGGCGTTTGAAACGTTTGCCGGGCATCTTCAGGACGTGTTCTTCACGGCGGGATTGGTGAGTTTTTACGGCATTTATCGTGCTGCGACGGAAACGGGCATGGCGCAGCGGGTGCGCGCGTGCTCGGGATGGCCGTCGTGCTGGTCGCGCTGGGAGTTCTGCTTTCGGCGGTGCAGTGGGTGCCGTCCAAGGAACTGCTCGATCGATCGCCGCGCGCGGCAGGGCTTATCTGGGAGGATTTGACGTACGCTTCGTGGCACCCGGAGCTGCTACCGACGGTGGTCGTTCGCGAGGCGTATGGCACGCGCGCCCGCGACACCGACTGGATGGACGGATTTTATCCCTATCACGAGATGAACACATACATAGGGCTGATCGCGATCGTGCTGGCGATCACGGGGGCTGTGGGTAAGCCCGGGCGCGACCGGTGGGTGACGTTCTGGGTTTTGCTCTCCGGGCTGGCCCTGGTGTTGATGCTGGGGAAGTTCACGTTCCTGTTTGACTACGCGAATCGGATTCCGATTGCAGGGAGCTCGCGCGAGCCGGTGCGATTCCACCTCTGGCTGGCAATGGCGGCTGCGGCTCTGGCGGCCGTCGGGGTCGAGCGCCTGGAGCGCAGCTCAGGGGTGTCGCTGAAGCCTGGATTGGTCGTCGCGGGCTGGCTGATCATGCTGTCGATCCCGATCCTTTGTTACCTGTACGCTCCGGTGTGGAAGCAGTTGAGCGGCTCGATTCCGCCGAGAAGCCAGCTCCAATTCCGCTGGCTGGGCCGCGAGCTTGTGATCGCAGTCGCACGCACCGTGATCCTGTGCGGATCGGGCTGGGTGGTGGCCTTTGCAGCGAGCCGGATGCGTGGTCGCATCGTCCGCGCGAGGTGGGTTGCGTTGCTGCCGCTTCTGATCCTCGCCGACCTGTTGGGCTCGCACTGGTATGACGTGCCGACGGTTGCCCCAACCTACTGGACGGAGCCTCCTGAATCGGTTGTCCGGCTGAAGTCCGATCCTGGTTTGATTCGCGTCTTCGCCAAGGCCGACAAGTCGGCTGCGGAGCCAGGGTACGTCTCCGCACCGATTAATTTCCTCGAGGTGCGAGATCAACTGGACTGGAGCCTGCCCCTGGTCTGGAACATTGACGGGGCACGAGGTGAGACGCCCATCATCCCGCAGCGGTATCTGGATTACACGGGGCACGCCTTGATCGGCGCGGGGCGGTTCGATATCGAGAGCGTCACGCACGTGCTCACGGGGCGGTTGAATCGAGAGAAGATCCTGGCCGTGCCTTCTCAGCCGGTGGGCAAGGCGTTCATCCACCGCAATGAAACGGCGCTGCCCCGCGTGCGGCTGGTGGGCAAGCCGTTGTACGCCAAGAACGTGACCGAGGCAATGGCCTTTATGGATCGTCTGACGAAGGTCGATCAACTGCGGCAGCGCCTGATTGTCGAAGACCCGAGGAGGCCATTGCCTGTTGACGCGGAGGCAAGCGGAACGGCGCGGATCGCCATGGAGATTCCCGAGCGAATGGTGGTGGAGACGGAGGCAAAATCGGCAGGTTATCTCGTCGTCTCCGACTCGTTCGACCCGGGCTGGTCGGCGACCGTCGACGGCCGGCCGGCGAGGATCTACCCGGCGTACTGCGCATTCCGGGCGGTCTATCTTCCGGAGGGGAAGCACACCGTCGTGTTCGAATATGTCCCAGCGCGGTTCAGGCTGGGGCTTTCGATCAGCCTCTGCGGAATTCCACTGGCAATCTTGCTCTGGTTCTTTCCCCGGCGCTGGGCTGGGCTTGGGGACGAGCATCTCGTTCTCGACTGGCCGGCGTGGTGGCAAGCGTGGTATCTCGGCGCGCTCGTCGCGATCGTACTGGTTTCGGTGCCCGGCATCACCCGGCAGGGAGAACTCACGAATCAGAGACGGTGGAACAGGAGTTTTCATCAGTTTACCTGGGGAGCGGGCTTAAAGGCGATGCAGCTACAGCAAGGCAACGCAGGACCGGGGGGAGCGAAAGGGCGGTGAGGAGATGTGATCGGTGTTCTATGGTTTTGATCAGGCTAGGAGTAGGAGGTAAGGGTGAAGCTCGGATCAAGACTAGGGTTATGTTAAGATCAGGATTAGTACAGGGATTATGCACCAAGTTGGCTTCGGTGCGGAGACGCACCTGACGGCATTCACCTGGGAAGTTCCATGAATACGATCGCTCCCCGTCTGCGCGTGCTCCGGCAACGTTGCCTCGGAGGTTCCCGCAATCGGTCCCGCGGTAACAGGCGGTTCGGCGCACGGCTCGACCTGGAGTTCCTGGAGGCGCGAATCGCGCTCGACGGGGAACATCTATGTCACGAATGCATTTCTGGTTGACTCGAGTGACAACCCGCTTTCCACTGTGAGCGCCGGCGAGGACGTCGACATCCAAGTTGATTTCAAAACCCAGGACTTACCGAGTGACGCCTCGTACCGCATTGCCTATACGGTCAACGGAATGACGTTTGACTCGCCTTACATTACGTATGGTGCCGGCGATACGGGAACGGTTGGTTGGTATTACCACGATGGGTACGTCATCGCCACGCCCGGCGTCAATCAGGTGACCGTCACCGTCGATCCGGACGAGTCCGTACCGGAGACGAGTTATGCCGACAACACGATCAGCTTCAACTTTACGGCGTCCTTACCGACGGTGAATTACCTGACTTACTCGGTCTCTCAGATTCGCGCGGCCTATAGAATCGACGACATTCCCGACTTCGATGGCGAAACGCCCGATGGAACCGGGCAAACCATTGGCATCGTCGATGCGTTTAACGATCCAAGCATTATCACGGATCTCGACGGCTTCGACGAAGCGATGAACATGACGACAAACACGAGCCCGACGTTGTACCAGGCGTACGGGCCCGCGACCTCGATCTTGACCGTATTCAATCAGGACGGGACGAACATCACGAATGACATCGCCGACAGCGGCGAAGATGGTGTTCCGGGGTTTGACGACGGGAGCTGGCAGCTCGAGGAAACACTGGACGTGGAATGGGCGCATGCGATTGCGCCGGGGGCTCATATCGACCTGATCGAATGTAACAGCGAGGACGATCTCTTCACCGGTGCGACGACGGCAGGACAATTGCCCGGGGTCACGGTGGTCTCGATGAGCTGGATTTTTGGGGAATCCGACTGGAGCGATGGTAGCGCCGAGGCAGGCTATGATGCGAATACGTTCGTAACGGCGAGCGGTCACCCTGGGGTCACATTCCTGGCAAGCACCGGCGATGGCGGAACCCCCGGCGGCTATCCGGCGTTCTCGCCCAATGTGGTCGCAGTCGGCGCGACCGAGCTGACGATGAACGGTGACAGCTACGGCAGCGAAACCGCCTGGAGCTTCCCGGCGCCGAGCACACTCGATAACGGCAGTGGATCGTACTCACAATCCGGCTCGTGGGCACCAGGGTCGGGTGGATTTAGCGGCACGTTTAGCACCGCGGCCGGCGGCAGCGACAGCACGGCGGAATGGACGACGTCGATCACCTCGTCGGAAGAAGGTTGGCTCGGCGGCGTCGAGGTGTCAGCGACCTGGGTGCCAGGTGCCGGCAACGCAACGAACGCGACTTACCAGATCTATGACGGTTCGCCGGAGAGCGGCACTTTGCTGGACACGGTGAGCGTCGATCAGACAGTAGCGCCGCAGGGCACGGCAGACGGTAACACGCAGTTCCAGGAGCTGGGTGATTACTATCCCCAGAGCGGCACGATCACCGTCGTCCTGGATGCGGGCTCTGCAAACGGTAGCGTGGTTGCCGACGCGGTCGGCATTGCGCCCGCATGGGCCACCGCGGGAGGTCAGAGCCAGTACGAATCCGAGCCTGCATACCAGCTTCCCGTGCAGAGCACGGGATTCCGCACGACACCCGACGTGAGCTTCAACGGAAGCAGCAATAGCGGGGTGACGTGTTTCGAGAACGGCCGGCTCAATTACGACTATTACGGGACGAGCCTCTCCAGTCCATGCTGGGCCGGCCTGATCGCCATCGTGGACCAGGGACGTGTGGAAGAGGGCGCCTCGGTTCTCGACAGCGCGGCCGATCCGATGCAAACCCTGGAGGCTCTCTACAGCCTTCCCTCGAGCGATTTCCACGAGATCACGACCGGTTACAATGGTCTGTTTGCGGCCGGGCCCAGCTACAACGAGCTCACGGGCCTGGGCTCGCCGATTGCCAATCTGCTGGTGCCGGACCTGGTGTCGTACGATACGGCAGGCACGCAGCTTGTCATTACAGCAGAGCCGCCTTCGAGTGTGACCGCCGGCAGCGAATTCGGGCTCACGGTGTCGGTTGAGAACGGCTCGGGCGACGTCCTCACGAACTACAGCGGAGATGTGACGATCACGCTGGCGAGCAACCCGGGCACCGGCACGCTGGGCGGAACATTCGCCCTTCCCGTGACGAACGGCACGGCCAGTTTTTCCGACCTGACCCTGGATACGGCTGGGATGGGTTATACGCTGCGGGCCAGCAGTAGCGGCCTGGCGAGTTTGGTCACCAGCGCGTTCAACGTGACGCCCGCCGCTGCCTACAAGCTCGTGCTCTCGACGGAGCCGTCATCGACGGCGACGGCCGGGCAGGCATTCTCGACTCAGCCGGTCGTCGAAGAAGAAGATCAGTACGGCAACATCGAGACGACCGATGACAGCACCGACGTGACGGTGTCGCTCGAGAGCGGCCTTGGGCCGCTCGAAGGTACCGCGATGGTGACTCTCTCCGCGGGCGTGGCGGTTTTCTCGAACCTGGCTGACAACAAGGCCGAGAGCATCACACTCCTCTTCCAGAGCGGCAGTCTGAAGGCGGCCACGTCGAGCGGAGTCGACGTGAGCGCGGCGGCGCCCTTCCAGTTGGTGATCGAGACGCAACCTTCCAGTGTGGCGACGGCCGGCCAGGCGTTCCTCGTGCAGCCAGTGATTCTCGAAGAAGACCAGTACGGCAACATCGAGACGACCGACAACTACACGGTCGTGACCGTGTCGCTCTCGAGCGGGACAGGCCCGCTCCAGGGAACGGCGTCCGTCACGGTCTCGGACGGAGAGGCGAGCTTCGCAAACCTGGCCGACGACAAGGCCGAGACGATCAAGCTGGTATTTGAGTCCAGCGGCCTGACGCCGGCCACATCCGGGGCAATCGTCGTGAGCCCGGCTGCGGCGTACCGGTTGGTGATCGAGACGAAACCCTCGAGCGCGGCGACGGCCGGGCAAGCGTTTGCGATCCAGCCGGTCATCGAAGAAGAGGACCAGTACGGCAACATCGAGACGAGCGATAACAGCACCGTGATCTCTGTGTCGCTCGAGAGCGGCGTAGGGCCGCTGCAAGGCACGAACACAGCCACGGTGTCCTCCGGAGCGGCCAGCTTCTCAGGTCTGGCAGACAACCTGGCAGAGACGATCACCCTCATCTTCAAGAGCGGCAGCTTGAAGTCGGCGATATCGAGCAGTATCAACGTCAGTGCGGCGGCCGCCTTTCCAGTTGATCATCGAAACACAACCTTCGACGACGGCCACGGCCGGGCAGGCATTCTCGACTCAGCCGGTCATCGAGGAAGAGGATCAGTTCGGCAACCCCGAGACGAGCGATGACAGCAGCGTGGTCTCTGTATCGCTCGCGAGCGGCGCGGGGCCGCTGGAGGGAACAAACACGGCCACCGTCGCCGGCGGAGTGGTGCGCTTCGCGAACCTGGCCGACAACAAGGCCCAGAGCATCACGCTTGTCTTCCAGAGTGGCACCTTGAAGGCAGCCACTTCCAGCGGAATCGACGTGAGTGCGGCGGCACCCTTCGAGTTGGCTATCCTGACGCAACCCTCATCGACCGCAACGGCCGGGCAGGCATTTTCCACTCAGCCGGTCATCGAAGAACAGGACCAGTACGGCAACGTCGAGACGAGCGATAACAGCACCGTGATCTCTGCGTCGCTCTCGAGCGGCACAGGGCCGCTGCAAGGAACGAACACGGCCACGGTCTCCGCCGGAGTGGCGAGCTTCTCGGGTCTGGCAGACAACCGGGCGGAGGCAATCACCCTTATCTTCAAGAGCGGCAGCTTGAAGCCGGTGACGTCGAGCAGTACTAGCGTCAGCGCGGCGGCGCCCTTCCAGTTGGTCATCCAGACGCAACCCTCGGCGACTGCGACGGCCGGGCAGGCATTCTCGACTGAGCCGGTCGTTGCAGAGGAGGACAAGTATGGAAACGTCGAGACGAGCGATAGCAGCACGGTCGTGACCGCAGCGCTCGAGAGCGGGCCGGGGCCGCTAGAGGGAACGACGTCGGTCAGCGTTTCGAACGGCGTGGTGCGCTTTGCAGATCTGGCGGAGAACAAGGCCGAGAGCAATGCGCTCGACTTTCAGAGCGGCAGTCTGAAGGCGGCCATTTCGAGCGGCTTCACCATCGGCCCGGCGGCGCCCTTCCAGTTGGTCATTCAGACGCAACCCTCCGGGACGGCGACGGCCGGGCAGGCATTTTCGACTCAGCCGTTCATCGAGGAAGAGGACCGATACGGCAACCTCGAGGCGAGCGACAACAGCACGGTTGTCACCGCGGCGCTCGCGAGTGGGTCAGGGCCGCTCGACGGCATGACGTCCGTGAGCGTCTCGGGCGGTTTCGCGAGTTTTGCAAACTTGACTGATGACAGGGCCGAGAGCATCTCACTTGTATTCGAAAGCGGCGGCCTGCAAGTGGCAACATCGAGCGACATCACGGTAAGCCCGGCGAATCCCAGCTTGTTGGTGATCCAGACAAAACCCTCATCCACCGCGACGGCCGGGCAGGCGTTTACCACTCAGCCGGTCATCGAAGAAGAGGATCAGTACGGAAACCTCGAGACGAGCGATAACAGCACGGTTGTGACCGCGTCGCTTTCTAGCGGCGCCGGGCCGCTCGAGGGGGCATCCTCTGCAACTGTCGTCGGCGGCCTCGCGGTCTTCTCGAACCTGGCCGAAAACAAGGCCGGCTCGATCGCGCTCGAGTTTGAGAGCGGCACACTCCTCTCGGTCGATTCAGGGCTGATCGTCGTTTCGCCGGCGCCGGCGACCCAGTTGGTGATTCACACGCCGCAGTCCTCGACGGCCACGGCGGGTCTTGAGTTCGCGACCGAGCCGGTGATCGAGGAAGAGGATCAATACGGCAATCTGGAGACCGGCGACAACAGCACCGTGGTGACGGCGTCATTGAATGGCGGCGAAAGCTCGCTGGAAGGCACGAGCCAGGTCGCCGTCACGGGCGGGGTGGCTGCGTTCACCGACTTGAGCGACGAGACTGCCGGGAGCCTTACACTGCTGTTCTCCAGCGGTGAGCTGACACCGGCGGTGTCTGCCGCGACCGTCGTCAAGCCGGCGCCCGCCAGCCGGTTGGTGATCCAGACTGAGGTGTCATCGACGGCGACGGCCGGCCAGGCGTTTGCGACTCAGCCGGTCGTCGAGGAAGAGGACCAGTATGGCAACCTCGAGACGAGCGATAACAGCACCGTGGTGACTGCATCACTTGAGAGCGGGGTCGGACCGGTCCAGGGGAATGTCTCTGCCACCGTCTCCGGAGGCGTAGCGGTCTTCTCGAACCTGGCCGACGACAAGGCGGGGACCATCACGCTTGCGTTCAAGAGCGGCAGCCTCGAATTCGCCACGTCGGGCGCGATCGCGGTGAGCGCGGCCGCGCCGTACCAGTTGGTCGTTCAGACGCAGCCGTCAAGCTCGGTAACGGCCGGGCAGGCGTTTGCGATTCAGCCCGCGGTCGAAGAAGAGGATCAATACGGCAATCTCGAGACCAGCGATGACAGCACGCTCGTGACGGCGTCGCTCTCGAGTGGCGCCGGCCCGCTCGAGGGGATGTCCACGGCCAGAGTCTCCGGCGGGTTGGCGACGTTCACGAACCTGGCGGACGACAAGGCAGAGACGATCTCGCTCTCGTTTGCCTCCGGCAGCCTGGTGGGAACTACCGCGATGCCGGTTGCCGTTGATCCCGCTGCGCCGGCGGCGCTTGTCGTGAGCGATCCGCCGCGGTCGTCTGTGACGGCCGGCGCAGGGTTCGGGTTCATGGTGACAGCCGAGGACGCCTTCGGCAACGTCGTGCCGACGTTTGCGGGAAGCGTGGTCGTCTCACTGGCGAGCAACCCGCGTGGGGACACCCTGAATGGGTTGCTCACCGTGACGTCGGCCGGCGGCGTGGCTGCGTTCACGGGTCTGAGTCTGGACGAGGCCACTGCCGGCGACACGCTCCGGGCGAGCAGCGCGGGCCTCGCGGCGGCCGTCACGAAGGCGATCAACGTCACGCCCGCGCCGGCTGAGCAGCTCGTTGTGACGAGCCAGCCGCCGGCGAATGTTGCGCCGGAGGGAGGGTTTTCTATGGCCGTATCGGCCGAGGATCGCTTCGGCAATACGGTCACGTCGGAAACAGGGTCCGTGACGGTCTCCATCGCAAGCGGATCGGGAGGAGCCTTGGGCGGTACGACTGAGGCGCCATTCGTCGCCGGGGTCGCGACGCTATCCGGGCTGACCCTCAACAAGGCTGGTGGCTACGGACTCACGATTAGCGGAGATGGTCTGAGCGCGGCAGTCTCGAGCGCTTTCACGGTCACGCCTCCTCCGACGATCAGCCGCGTGCAAATACTGACGACCGGCAAGGGTAAACACAAGCACTTCGCCGGCTTCGAGCTCTTCTTCACCGCCGCGCTCGACCCGGCCACCGCGGAGAATGCCGCGAATTTTACAGTCACCCAGACCGTGAAGCACGGACGCAAGACCAAAGCGAAGACGGTGCGTGCCCAGGCGTTGTACAATGCCGCGTCGAACAGTGTGAGCCTTTCGCTCGCGGGCAAGCCGGCGTTTACGCTCGGGGGTCAGATTGTGGTCGATGCCGGGCCGGGCGGGATTACGGACGCTTCCGGCACAGCCCTCGATGGCAACGGTGACGGAATACCCGGTGGCAACGCGGTATTCACGGTGCTTCCCAAAGCGCGAAACGTAGTTGGATGAGGCTGTCTTTGGTTATTCTGGATTCATGACCTTGTTCCACCAATTCGTGACTGAGCTGCTCCGGGAGGGGAAGGTTGTGTTTCGCTCGGCTCGGGCGCCGCGGGACAGACCAAGGGCCGAGGATATTGCGCTTCTGGAAAAGGGATTTCACGCCCTCCGGCTTTCGGTGGCCGGGCCGGAGATTCCCTTTGACCCTGCGGTGGGCTACTCCGCGGCCGAGCTCCTGCGGCAGGCAAGCTGGGCACTGGTGAACCATGACGACCGGGTCTCGCAATTGAAGAAGTGCCTCACGATGCCGATTCACCCGGCGACGCCGGCGCATCATCTCTCGGGCGATTTCATGCTGCGCTATCTGCCGCAGTTGCTCAAGCGAGCGCGGGGGCTTGATCCTTCGGACCCTCTGATCTGTCTTCTGGAAGATGTTCTGCGACGATGGCCGCTTTCGGGAGTGCTGTCGGAAGTGCCCGATCCACCCCTGGGCTCTCTCGATTTCGCGGGGCACCCCGGTCTGTTGCTCTTGTACGCCGAGCGGCTTGTGGCCAACAATCGCCCGGCGTGGCGGCCTGCGCAGAGGGGACCGGGCTGGGCATATTATGAACTCGCAAGCGACGACCGTCGCCGCGCGAAAGCGAGTCGGGCCGAGGTCTCCGCAAACGGTGGAAAAGGGGCTCACGTTGGATGACGCTGTCGACCGCCTGCGCCGCGAAGTCGTCGAGCCGCTCAAGCGGCGCTTCGTGGACCGCGATGAGATCGTCGACCTGATCGCGCTTGCGGTGACCGCGGGCGAACACCTGATGCTGCACGGGCCGCCGGGAACCGCCAAGTCGGCGCTGATCAGGCAGTTCGCCAGCGCTGTGCGAGGCAAGTATTTCGAGTACTTGCTGACGCGGTTTTCCGAGCCGAATGAGGTCTTCGGGCCGATCGATCTGGTGCGGTTGCGCGAGGGAACGGTCGCCACTGTGACGAGCGGAATGCTTCCGGAGGCGGAGTTCATTTTTCTGGACGAGCTCTTCAACGCCAACAGCGCGATTCTGAACAACCTGCTGACGGTGCTCAACGAACGGATTTACCGCAGAGGGGCCGAGGTGCACCGGCTGCCGCTGCTCTCGCTCTTCGCGGCTTCGAATCACCTGCCCGAGGATGATTCCCTGCGGGCCTTGTTCGACCGGTTCCTGTTGCGCAGCCATGTCGAGAACCTGAGGCCTGAGGAACTGCCGCGGCTGCTCTCGGCCGGCTGGGAGCTCGAGCGATGCGGGCCAATCGAGTCGTCCGTCTCCGCGGAAGATCTGCGGCTGCTTTCGCGACGGGTTTACGAGGTTGACGTTCGGGAGATTGCCGATCGTTATACCGCTCTGGTGTCGAAAGTGCGTGACCTGGGCGTGGCTCTTTCGGACCGGCGGGTCGTGAAGATTCTCAAGCTGGTGGCGGCGTCGGCCGTGCTCTGTGGGCGAAAGACGGCGGGGGTCTCGGATTTCTGGGTGTTCCGCTATGTGTGGGACCGCGAAGAGCAGATCGCGCCGCTGCGGTCGCTGGTCGCCGGTGTGATCGAGCCCTATGCCGGAGAAGCCGACGCACATCCACTCTCGTCGCTCCCCGACCGGGTTGACGCCGAGGAGATCGCGCGCCGGCTTGACGCAGTCGCGCTCGAGATGAAGGACCACCGGACACTCGGCCTGGCCGCAATCGCGCGGTTGCGTGAGCGGCTGGCGGAACTTGCGGACCGCGCGGCGTGGGTCCATGCGGACGCACCGCGCGCTCACTTGATCGGGCGTGTTCGCGAATTGCTCAAGCGGTTGGGGTAGAGAGCAGACCGCGGTCGTTTTCATTGGGGCTGTCATATGAAAATGCTCTATGTCTTTGCTATCTGTCACATGTGTCTGGCGGGCGTGGGCTCGGCGGGGGACTGGACGGTCACCTATCCTCCGCGGTTTTCCGAGCCCACATGGCTTCCCTCCTATCAGCGGCTTTGTTTCGCCGTCGACGACAGCAATCTGGACAGCGTGATCAGAGAAGGGACCAACGTGATTTGCGGCGGCACCAACGCGGCGGGCGTCGGATTCGCCGGTGGCCCGTTCATTCTGGGCAAGAACGGTGAAATCGTCGACATTCGCAGCGGAGTGCCGGTTCCTGAGAAAACACTCGGCGAGCTGCGCGCTCGGGTCGACAAGGCACACTCGAAAGGCGCGAAAGTTCTGGGTGAAGTGATCCGGTTCTATATGACGCCGTGGATCCAGGCCGAGCATCCCGAATGGCAGGAGTTGAATTCGCCCGGGGCCAAGCCAATTTCGGTCGCGCAGCTCAAGGACATGCACGTGCTGGGCTGCTGGAACTCTCCCTACGGCGAGTGGTTTATCAAGTCGCAGGTGGCACTGGTGAAGCGCCTGGACTGGGACGGCTATAACATGGACGGATTTGGATGCTGGGCGCAATGCTTCTGCCCGTCTTGCTCCACCTCTTACAAGGGGGACACGGGAAAGGCGATTCCGGCGACGGGAGACGTGAACAACTCGGACTTTCGCCACTACCTCAAGTGGCGGCTCGATCGTTACACCAGGTTCGTCTATAAGTGGACGGCCGCGCTCAAGGCCGTGAAACCCGGCTTCGTGGCGGCGCCCTGGACGACTGGTCCGGGGCGATGGTGGCACTGGATGGGCGCGCCGGCGGCCGAGGGCACAGATGCCGTGCACCGCGTGCTGGACGCTCCGTTCCTCGAGCTGTTCTGGGATTTCCCCCCCGACCAGGGAAGCAACCTGCTGCCGGCATTCACCTGCCGGTATTACCGCGGACTGACCGGCGACAGGCCAGCGTGGATCTTGCCCTACCTTTGCGAGCAGGGCCAGTTCAACATGCAGCCGCCTCGCCCCGAGTGCGACGTGCGCGAGATGACGGTGCTCACAAACGGCTGCCTGGTCGCTCAGGGCTACTGGCAGCAGAACGACGACACACCGCTGGCGCATCTGAACAAACAGATCAAGGAGCGCGAGCCGTTCACTCGCGAAGCCAGGTCGCTCAAGTGGGCCGCGATGCTGGTCGGCGAGAGCAGCCGTCTGCTCTACGGGCTCTCGGTGCGCGCACCGAGGTGCCCCTGGGGGCCTGGATCGGCAGCGGCGTGGATACGCCGGACAGGGGCAAACTCGTACCCGGCGAGCGGAGGATGCCCGCGCACATGGAGTCGGCCGTGGGCGTGTTCCGATCGCTCATGGAAGACCATCTGCCCCTCGACATCCTCATCGAACCCGACGTCGAACGCATCGAGACGCTGAACCAATACAAGGTGCTGATATTGCCCAACGCCGCGTGCTTGAGCTCGAAGGCAATCGAGACGATTCGCGGGTTCGTCCGGGACGGAGGGGGCCTCGTTGCCATGCACGAGAGCTCGCTGTGCAACGAGTTCGGCGACCGCCGGGCTGACTTCGCACTGGCTGATCTCTTCGGCGCCCATTTCAAAGGCACCGAAGACTTCTCGGCACGCTGGCCGAACTATCCCAAATGGACCGAGATCTATCTGGGAATTACCGGGCCGGATTTGCATCCGATCAGTGATGACCGGGTGATCCGCTCGAATTACCGCCGCGGCTCGGACCGCCTTCAATTCATCGGCTGGATGACCAACGTCGAAGTGGAAAAGGGCGCAACCAAGCTGGGCCGGAGGCTGTGCCTGCCGCCTGAGTGGCCGTTCATGGTGCTGAACCAGGCTGGGCATGGGCGATCGGTCTATTTCGCCGAAGACATCGGGCAGGCATATTTCATCGCGCCCTATCAATATCAGCGACGGCTGATCAGTAACGCCGTGCGATGGGCAGCGGCGGGGAACAAGCCGCCGGTCGAAGTGAACGCGCCCCTCTGCGTGCAAGCGGCGTTTTACGTTCAGGACGCTGGCAAGCGGACGATCGTGCACCTGCTCAACGAGGTCAACACCACGGCCAATCGCGCAATTCCCGAGAACAACCCGTCGGAACGGGAGGAAACCTTGCCGATTGCGGATATCAAGGTCGCCTTTGCAAATCAGAAGGTCAACCGCGCATTCCAGGAGCCGGAACATCGTCTATTGCCGATCAAGAGAACCGCGGATGGAGTCGAGGTGACCGTCCCGCGGCTGGAGGTGCATTCAATGGTGGTTTTTGAGTGACTCGCTCGTTTGATCCGTGCCGTTGCTTCCTGCGGGATCTTTCGGCGCAAGCCAGAATGGGAGCGTCGCGGGCTCGGGGCGAAGAAGCTCGACCAGCTCGGCACTGTGGCTGGCCAGCTCGGCGAGTGTGTCCGGATTCGGGGACCGAGGGGTCAGAAGGCTGAGCGCATCGCAACCGATGTGTTCGTCAGGGATCCCCGGGAAACTGACCCAGCCGAACGCGGCGCGGAGTGATTCCGGGCTTGCGTTCAATCTGGAGAGCATTCGATCGAGCCGTTCGAGTCGGACCAGCGCCCGATATTGGCGGTCGTGGAATTCACCCTTGTAGTAATGCGCTCTGCCGGCCAGGAGTGCGGTGGTGGGTAGACGCTCGGCTTCGCCGGGCGGCAAGGCCGGAGCGCTTCGGATCACCAGCAGCTCCTCGCGCGGGAGGTGAATCCAGCAGAATACGACGACGAGTAGAAGCACTGCCGCCGCCTGAGCGAGCGTAATCCGCGGATTCGGAGTCGCCGCCCTGCACACGGCGCTCCACCAACCTGCAGCGAAGAGAATGGCGCCGATCTGCGGAATCGCGTGATACCAGCCGAGCGCCCGCAATTCCCTGTAGGGCATATTTCCTCGAAAGAAATAAACCAGCAGGCAACTGCCGACAGCGATCGTGGCACCCGTGGCCTCAAGCGAATTCCAGCGTCCGGCCCCCCGGCGAGACCACGCGTGAAAAACGATGAGCGCAAACAAGAGCGCCATGGCCTGACGCTCCGTTGTGGCCACCTCAAGCCCGAGATTGCCGCAGACACACGCTTCAACGAGAGCCTGCGTGGTGTGCAGGATAGCCTGAATCGGGCGAGGCCAGACTTCGAGGCGCGGCTCCCACACGATCTTGGACTCACGAATCCGGCCCCACGCGAGAGCAATGACCAGCAATGCCGAAATCAAGCTGACCACTGTCAGCAAGAGTGCGGGCCGTACAGGCCGGCGCTCTTTTGCGAAAGTCAGGTATGCGACAGCCGCCGGACCAGCAAGCAAGCCCCCGGACCAGACCGCGGGTGCGATAAAAGCTGAAAGCGCGACAGCAACGAGGCGAGTGATTCCTCCTTTTCGCGACCATGCCTGGGCGAGCGCAACCGTTAAAAGGATGGCCGTTCCTGCCCAGAGGGCCTGTCCTGCCGAGTACCATGTCACAACACGGTGGAGAACCGTCGAGATACCCAGGAGGGCCATGGCCGAGAGTCCGGCAGCAGTCATGCGCGTTTCTCGACCCACTACCAACCCCATCGCCAGCATCGCGGCCACCAGTCCGACATACGTTGCCGCCGCGAAGACCAACTGCAGATTCGGCAATCGTCTGGCGATGCTGACGAGAAGAAAGGTCCAGACGCGGAAAATGGGAACAACGTGCGAATTGTGCGGCTCGAGCAAATGAGCCACAGTCGTCGGCCAGGTGTGCGATTGGGAGATGTAGTCGAAATCGTCATGCCACAGCCAGAATTCACCAAGCTCGACCCAATACAGCCACGCCGGCGCCGCAAGAATCAGAGCGGCCAGAGCCGCAATGAGCCAGCGTGGCGCGGCCATGCAGACCCAGCGGTGCGCCATCGTGGTCGCGGCCGCGGTTGCGTTCACTGCCGACTGAGACTCGAGGCGGCGCATTTGAGTCTCGGCAAAAACCCGGTGTTCCTCGGGAGGCGACAAAGACATGGTCCTTCGTCATCAGAAAATCTTCGAGAGGCATCCGCCGTCGACCGTCAAGCAAGTGCCGGTGATGTAGCTGCCGGCATCGCTGGCGAGGAGCAGTGCGGGGCCGATCAGCTCTTCGGGCTGGCCCCACCGTCCCAGCGCCGTCCGGCGGGCGAAGTCGTCGCGCTGCTCCTTCGAGAGGAGGCTTACCGGCAGGTCAGTAAGGAACGGCCCCGGCGCGATGCAATTGACCGTGACCCCGAACGGACCCAGGTCGTTGGCGCTGGCTCGGGCCAGTCCCAGGAGTGCGGTCTTGGTCGCGGAGTATGCGTTGCGACCGGCGGCCGAGCTGTGGCCCATGATGGACGAGATGTGAATGACCCTGCCCCACTTCCGTTCCTTCATGCCCGGCGCCAGGGCGCGGGTAAGCGCCATGCACGAGCTGAGGTTCAGCTCGAGCAGCTCATTCCACAGCTCGTCGTCGATCTGGTCGATCGGCTGAGGCTTGTTGGTGCCGGCGTTGTTGATCAGGATGTCAACCTTACCCATCGCACCAATGGCAAGGGTGGCGAGCCGGTTCGCCTCGGCTCGACTGGACATGTCGGCCACGATGTACTTGACTCGCACGTCAAGCCCCGCGCCGATCGCGCCGGCCGCGGCCTGAAGTTCGTCCTCGTGGCGGCTCGAGATGACGATATCGGCTCCGGCTTCGGCGAGCCCGCGGGCCATCGCCTTGCCCAGGCCCTTGCTCCCACCCGTCACCAGGGCCACACGATCGGAAAGATTGAACATACGCAGAGTCATTGTTACTCCCCTTTCCCAGAAAAGGACCTTCCATCAGACACTAACCTCGATCTCGGTCTCGACGATGATCGTCCCCGCGTGCAACCGCTGCCATCGCCGCCGGCGAACCCAGTAGAAGAGCACCGGCAGAAACAGGTCGATCACCTCGTCGGCAACCAGGATGCCGCCCAGAACCGGGGCCGCCATCGGACGGATGATCTCTGAGGCGACGCCGCTGGTCCAGAGCAACGGTGCCAGCCCCAGCACGACCGTACCCTCGGTCAAAAGCTTGGGCGCAGCCGCTGCACCGCGCCGGCGAGCACGGCGGCGCGCAGCTCGCGAAGGCTCATTCGTTCCAGTCCCCCCGCCTTCGCGATCGCTTCGCGCAAATAGACGAGCATGATAATTCCCGTTGAAGTGGCCATCCCGAAACAGGCAATGTAGCCCACCCAAACGGTGACCGAGAGCTTCAGTCCCAGCAGCCACTGAAAGAACAGCCCGCCGGCAATCGCGCCCGGCACGGCCAGCATCATCAGCACGGCGTCGGCCAGATCGTGATACGTCAAATACAGGACCAGGAAAATGAGCGCGACCACGATCGGAACGACCACAAGCAGCGTGCGCCGCGCGCGAACCGTGTGCTCGAACTGGCCGGTAAACTCGACGAAAACGCCGGCAGGCAGTATGTCTTTCCGCGCCGCTGACACGCGCCGCGCTTCGGCAACCAACTCGGTGGCGTCTCGTCCGCTCACGTTCATCCGCACGTAATTCCTGAGAAGTCCATTCTCGCTCTTGATGGTCGCCGGCCCCTCAACCACCTCGACCTTGGCCACTTCGCCCAGAGGCACTTCCCTGGCGACCGATGCCTCTGGTGCTCGCTCACCCTGCCCGCTTGACGGTCCTCGTGCCGTCACCGGGAGATTGCGAATCGATTCCTCATCTTCACGCCAGCGCCGGCCGCACCTCACGACGATCGGATGTCGTTCGCGTCCCTCGATCGTGGTTCCGACCACCTTGCCGGCCAGCGCCGTTTCGATCACATCGTTGATCTCGCCCACGCTCACGCCCAGCGCGGCAGCCTGGGCCCGGTCGATGCGGATCTCGATATACGGCTTGCCCCGAATCGGGTCGGCGACCACGTCGGCTGCCCCTCGTAACGGCTTGACCGCGCGGGCCACTTCTTCCGACCCCCGGATCACGTCGTCGAGGTTTCGACCCAGTACGCGGATGCCGATCGGCGTGTTCACGCCGGTGGAAAGCATGTCGACACGATTCTGGATCGGCATCGTCCACACGTTGGTCCATCCCGGCATGGAAACCGCCGAGTCGAGCTCTCCGCCGAATGCCGCCAGCGCGGCTCGATCGGCCTTCCAGAGCATCAGACGACGGCTGAATCGCTTGGACAGAGTCTCTTGAATCGCGTCCAGGACCGGGTGCGGCTCAAGAATCGGCCCGGCAGCAACTCGAGATTCGCCGCCATGATGATGTCCCCCAGCCGCCGGCGATTGCATGTGGCGAGCGGCGGCCGCGATTCCAGCCGCGCGCACTTTTGCCGCCTCCTTGTGATGAGCCGCGACCCCGGGGTTGATGATCTTGCGCGATCCAGAAGCTGTTCCATCACCTGCCTGCTATAGAGCGGTGCGGCCCGGGTGAGCAGCTCGTCGTCGACTCGCTCCACGTGACGCTGCCAGGGCGCGACAACCCGAGCTTCCTCCGGCGCCGACGGATGCATCGACGTCGGCGAAAGGCCCCCCGTCTCCCGCAGCATCTCCTGATATCGATGGTAGGCGTACTCGCGGCTGGCCGCGTCGAATAGCACGAGCGCGGCCGTCACGGCCTGCTCGATCAGCTCGTCTGTTGCAACCTTCGTGGTCGGTGGACCAATCACGTCGCGGGTGACGAGCGCGTCGTAGACCGCCTGCCCTTGCGTCATGGCCTCCGGGAAGCGAAGCTTCCGCCGCGGCCACAGCTCGCGCGGCCGGAAATTAACCATGGTCTCGATCATGTCCAGGGCGCAGGGTCGGTCGCCGTCTCGGCCCGTCCAGCCTTGCCGACCACCATGTCAACCTCGGGAAACCGGCAGAGCACCATGTCCCGCGCCTTCAAATCGTCAATCGACTCCGTCACCGATGCACGCGGCACCGTGATCGGCATGTCCATCACCATCCCTTCGTCGAGCGGCACCATGAACTCCCGCTCGAGTGGCTTCATTGACTGGTCTCCAATCAGCGCCACCGTGAGCAAGCTCACCGGCAGCACCACCGCCCAGATCCACGACTTGACCAGTAGCGCCGTCGCAACCAGAGCCACGACGAGAATCGCCAGCGTAACGGGCCGGCTTCCCAGGGGAATGAACCCCATCAGAAACGTCACTCCCAGCACCCAGGCCAGCGCGGCCGGTTGGTCGATCAAGTACGAGAGCACCGGGCGGTAGACCTCGATCACGCCGCGAATCAATGGATTATCCACCTCTGATCGCAGCTTGCCCCGGATGAAGATCGTGCACAGGGCCGGCACCAGCGTGATCGCCAGGATCGCCACCGCGCCCAGGGCAAACGTCTTCGTATAAGCCATGGGGTGAAACATCTTCCCCTCGATCCCGCCCAGGGCAAAGACCGGCAGGAACGAAAGCACCATGATCGCCACCGAGAAGACGATCGGCCTTCCCACCGCCAGGCACGCCGGCAGCACGATGCTGCGCACGTCGCCGCGCACCACGCGATTCCCGAATTGCTCCCGCAGGCGGTGCATCACGTTCTCGGCCATCACCACCGACGAATCAACCAGCACGCCGATCGAGATGGCAATGCCTGCAAGCGACGTCGCATTGGCCTGCACATCGACGATCCCCAGCCTCCGCAGCACCGACATCATCAGAAACGACGAGAGCGCAGCCAGCGGAATCGTGCTGGCGATCACAAGCGACGTGCGCACGTGCAAGAGCACCAGAAACACACACAGCGACGCCGAGACAATCGCCTCGACGACCGTGTGAGTAACCGTGCCGATCGCCCCTTCGATGAGCGGCGTGCGATCATAAAACGGCACGATCCGCACGCCCGACGGCAGGCCGGTCGAGAGCTCCCGGATCTTGGCCTTGATCCGGCGCGTGACTTCCAGCGGGTTCTCGCCGTTGGCCATGAGCACTACGCCACCCGTCACTTCGTTACCATCCTTCTCCAGCACGCCTCGCCGGAAACCCGGCCCGATCCCGATCTCCGCGACCTCGCCCAGCCGCACCGTGCCCCCCGCCGGCCGCACCACCACCACGTTCTCCAGGTCCGCCAGCGCGCGGCTCGAGTCAAACGATTCGTCGCCTGGTCGGCTCGAAGCCCCGAGCCAGCCAACCCCCCGCACGACGTACTCGGCATTTCCCTTGTGAATCACGTGCCCCGCCGCCGCGGCGTTGGATCGCGAAAGCGCCTCGACCACGTCCATGGTCGTCAGACCGTTTAGCCGCAGCCGGCTCAAGTCGGGCGTGATCTGGTACTCGATGGGAAACCCACCCACACTCGCGACCTCCGCCACTCCCGGAACCGACGCAATCTGCGGCCGTACATACCAATCCTGGATCGACCGCAGCCGGCCCAGGTCCAGGCCCCCTCCCTCGACGCTGTACCAGAAGATTTGACCGGTCGCCGGCGCGTCCGGCGCCAGCTCCGCTCGGACGTCGTCGGGCAAGTCCGCCTGCACACGTGCCAGGCGATCGGCAACCCGGCGCCGCCCTTCCGAGGGGCTGATGCCCTCCTCGAAAATCACGCTGATCATCGAAAAACCGACGTCGCTCGACGACCGCACCACCCGCACCCCGCGCAGTCCCTCGAGGCCCAGCGATAGCGGGTAAGTGACCTGGTCCTCAATCTCGCGCGGCCCATGCCCCGTCCACGCGGTGAAAACGAGCACCTGGTTCTCCGACAGGTCGGGAATCGCGTCGACCGGAGTCTCCCAGGCTGCGAGCGCACCCAGCAGCGCCAGCACCAGCCCCGCGCCGATCACGAGGACCCGGTGCCGGATCGAGAAAGTGATGATCGCGTCGATCATGGAACCATTGTAATGCGGCGGACCGGTCCGCTCCAAGCAAACCGATTACACGCGCTCGGGCCGTCGAGAGATCCCTACACCAACCCCAAGCGTCAGCGAGGTCCAACCGCCCGCGCTCGCGCCGTCGAAAGATCAGGGTTTCGCAAGCCTTGCCAGGTACTTCTCCGGATCACGCTCAAGCGCACCTCTGCAGCCATCGCAGCACAGAAAAACCACCCTCCCCCGAAGCACGGCCCGGGCCGGCGTTCCCATCGAGCCCAGCGGCTTCTCGGTCACGGGGCAGACCTTCTGCCGCTCTGCCTTCGGCCGATCCTCCTCCGCCAGGCCAAGCAGTCCGTCCGCCGGCTGCTCCGCGCTCCGCGCGGCCACGTCGCCCGACGCCCCGGCATGATGGTCGCTCCGCCCAGCGCCGAAGTAGGCCGCGGCCAGGCTCGGGTTCAATCGCGTCTCGGCATCGAGCAGAAACGCTCCCGCGATGCAAACTCGCTGTCCGGCTTCCAGACCGCGGACCACCGGATAAAACTCACCGCAGCGCGGTCCAACCTCGACCTCCACGCCATCAAACATCCCGGGCATACTCTCTACAAAGACCACTTTCTTGGAGCCCCCGTCGATGACCGCTGACCGAGGCACCGCCAGCACCTGCCCCGCCGGTTGGAACGAAACGACGCGCAGGCTGTAGCTCCATGCCGCCGCAGGCGCTGCACTTTTCACCAGCGCCATCCGCCCTGACCGCCGGATGCATCGGACACCAGAACCGAACACGCTGGTGCTCCAGAAGCGCCGTACCTTCCCTCGCATTCTGATCAATCGGGCAGTTGCCGGGTTCCAGGGCGATCGTACCGGGATGGTTCGCGCACACGTACACGCGACGCGGCTCCCATGCCGCCAAGGGCGGCGGATCGTGAGGCATCGAACGAAACGGCTCCAGCCCGCAGACCGGCGCCTTGAACCGCGCAACCACCGGCAAACCCTCGCGCACGACCCCGGTTGAGACCTTGATCTCGATCGTCGCGCGCAGCCGCTTCCATCCCCGGTCTATCTCTTCGGCCACTGCCCGCACCCGCCCCCCCACGGGCTCTTGACCTGGCGCGTCCAGGAATTCGATCGAGACCCCCTGCCCCAACGTGATCCAGGCTGCCTGGCTCACCGGAATCTCCACGACCACCACCGAAGTTCCCTTCTCGAGTGACACCAGCCCGGTGCGCTCGTATTCCCTGTCGAGCGCCCGGAACGACGCCGGCACCGTCTGAATGCCCGCCAGTTGAATGCGGTTGGGCGAAAGCTGCATCCGCGCCACCACCCCATCCGGCAGCGACAGCGCTTCCCCACGCTTTCGCCTCACGAGCGCCATGTTGCACACGCCACACTTGCTCGGCCAGTCAGAGACCACGCCGGGGTCCATCGGGCAGAAATACTCTGTGTCATTCGAGACGGCCTGGCGGGCAATGCTCTCGGCATGGAATACCCGCGTCAGCCGGCCCCAGTAGTTCCGGATCACGTCCCACTCGCCCGCAACCAGCGCCGCGAAAATGAGCACGATCGGCAGCCGAAGCCGAACCTGCGCCAGGTGAAATACCCTGCGCAGCCGCCGCCGGCCCGCCCGCCGGCCGGGGCTGCTGCGTCCCTCAGACGTTGATCCGTTTCGCGTGAAAATGGTTGCTTCACACCGCGAAGGCTGACCAGTGGAAATCAAACCCCGACGCCCTGATTCACTCGCTCACTTGCGCTGCCGTCGTCCTGCCCGTTCAAGGTGCTTTCGAGAACGAGAGACCGGGCTCGTCGGCCGCTGCCCCCGGCACCTTGAACTGGAAGTGTGACTCGTCGGCCCAGGTCACGTTTCCTACCATCGGCGGCCCATGGTCCTGCGCCAGCGTCAAAAGACCGTTCCCGGAAGTCATCCGGCCCTGAATCTCGTGGTTCTTCCCCTTCTGATCGACTTTCCAGAGGAACCGGCCCGCATCCAGGAACGTCAGGTTGATCGTCGTGTCCTGCTCGGGCTGCGCCGTCCAAGCTCCCACGAATCGGCCTTCCTTCACCACTGCGGACGTCGGTTTCAGGCCGCCGGGCACCGGCGGCTGCGCTGGCTCGCTGCGCTCCGGCGCCGGCGAGTAGCTCGGGTCGACCCGCTTCAGGAGCTGAGTCGAGACCGTGTCCTTGGGCTGGAGCGCGACAACCCGCTTGAGCGTCTGCACCGCCGCGCTCGTGCTTCCCTGAGTCAAGTACAGATACGCCAGCACGAACCGCGCCGGCGCCGATGTCGGATTCGTGCCGCAATAGTTCTCCAGTTGCCGGAGCTGCTGTGTATAGACCGACACGTTCGGGTACAGACTGATGAACGTCGCCCAGTTCCACCCCGGCCCCACGGCCAGCACCGAATAAAGCGGCGCGGCCGCGTCGGTGTATCGGCCCAGCGCAAACAGCGTCACCCCGCGAAACTCGTGCAGCGGCGACTCGTTCGGCATCTGCTTGATCGCCTGATCGACGAGCTCGAGCGCCCTGTTGTAATCACCGGCCATGAAAGAGTCGCGCGCCGCATCGAAGCTGGACGTCGCCGCGTCGGTCACCCCCGGCGTCGGCGGAGTACTTTGGCCAACCACCGGCTGGGAATAATCGTACACGAGCGGATCGGTGCCCACGCCCAGTCCGTATCCAACGCCGTAGTAGGGGTTGTAATAATTCGAGTAACCCCAATCGTAAAGCGACGGCCCATACATCCACGGTGAGTACCCATAGCCACCGTACCCACCGTACCCACCGTATCCGCCATACCCGCCATACCCGCCATACCCATATCCGCCGTATCCGCCGTATCCGCCGTATCCGCCATATCCACCATACCCGTATCCGCCGAGCCCGAATCCCAGCAGGCTTCCCAGGCCGAATCCCAGCCCGAAACCACCGAGCCCATATCCGAGTCCGCCGTATCCGAGTCCGCCGATGCCGTATCCACCATACCCGCCGTATCCACCATACCCGCCGTAGCCATAGCCCCCACGCCCATTTCCCCCCCATCCGTATCCGCGGCCGTAGCGCCCGAACGCTCCGTACCCTGCTCCACCGATGTTGGTCCGATTGAAATTGTTGATCGAGGTCGCGCGATTGATAGAGACCGAGTTATTGCCCAGCCCAGTTCGATTGAACGAGGTTGCGTTCAGCCCGGTCCCGGACCGGTTACCTCCCAGGCCCCCCGCGTTGATCGGACTGCGTCCTCCCAGACCGTAGGCACCACGCGACCCGGCGAGCCCGCTGCCGCTCACTCCGCTTCGCCCGAAGTTAGACGAAGCAAATGACCGCCCTCCCGCGTTGATCGGTGCCCGTGCTCCCACGCCGTACATGTTGCGCCCCGCCGCATTGACTCCGAAGCCACGCGAGGCCGCTGATCCCGCAAACGAGCGACCCATTCCCATCGAGCCCGCTCGGTTCATGCCCATGGACGGCATCCGGGCCATTCCCATCGATCGGGCTCCGCCATATCCACCGTTCATCCCGCCGAAGCTCCGCGGGGCCGCCATCGCCCGCCCGCCATAACCGCCGCCCCCCATACGAACTCCGCCGCCCCCCATACGAACTCCGCCACCCCCGTAGTGAGCGCCCCCACCCCCGAAGTGAGCGCCCCCGCCACCGAAGTGACCACCACCCCCACCGTGACCACCACCCCCACCGTGACCACCACCGCCACCGCCGTGGCGGGCATAAGCAGGCACTCCCACCGCCAGCGCGCCGGAAAGCGTCAAAGCAATCACATTGTTCCAGAATCGAGTTTTCATCATTCCCTCCCGCCGCACGCCGCAGGATGCCGTTCGTTCAAGGTGGCCACTCTGTTCCGGCTTCGACGTTTGCCTTCTGGATTCATCGTAGCCGGCGATTCCAACTCATTACCTACTATACGGTACGACCCAACTTCCCCGACCGTTCTAAATTCCGACCAAAAGCCCAGCTTTTTCCTGCTTGCAACCGGTAAAACCATGGTAGCACATCCGTGCAGGTAACGTCGCGACCATTTCTGCGGGATCGCCTCTCACGTTTATTTCGAAACACGCTGGTACAATCGAGACATGCCGCTCGGCGATCCGGGTTCTGGAGCGGTCGCTCCGCCCAACTCTGGCAAGTGCAAGCCCCATGCCACCGCGATCCCAACGCCCGCTTTGGCAATGTCCAGACTGCAGTCGCTCTTTCGCGAATCGAAATCAAACCCACTTCTGCGGTCGACACGACCTGGACTCCCATTTCGAGCGCAAACCCCCGGAAATTCGCGACTCTTTGACGCGGTTGTGGAGGCGATCAGACGTTGCGGGCCGGTAACCGTTCTCCCGGAAAAAACCCGGATCGCCTTTCAGACCCGCATGTCATTCGCACAAGTAACTCCACGCACCAGGTGGCTTGACGGTCATGTGGTATTGGCCCGCAGGCTGGAACATCCCCGCTTCCGCAAGATCGACACGATTTCACCAAGAAACCACGTCCACCACTTCCGGCTCGCCACGCTAGCCGAGGTCAACGCGGAGTTTGAGAACTTCGTCCGTGAAGCGTATGCTGTCGGCGAGCAGTCGCACCTCGAATCCCAGCCATTGAAGCACGGCTCGTCGCTCAACGTTGATTGATGGGCATGACCGTCGATCGCTAAAAATCAGACCCCCTGGAGAGTCCCGCATGCCTCAGGCCATTCGCGCTCGTCGCAAGGGTTCCTACGGCATCGACGCACCATACTTACTACCTTTCTTCGGCTTCTTCGTCCTGGTCAACGTCCTCGAGGGATGGCACTCCGGTTCAGTATGGCCGTATCTCGCCGCGGTTTTTCTCGCGGCCTGCGCAGGCTTCGGCCTGTATGCATCCCTCCGGGGCAAATTCGTCGTCTGGGCCGAGCGGCTCGATGGGCTCGGGCTTCGCGGTGATGAGCAGATCCTCGACCTCGGTTGTGGCCGCGGCGCCGTCTTGCTGATGGCCGCCCAGCACGTGCCGCGCGGCCGGGCCGTCGGCGTCGACATCTGGCGAAAGCAGGACCAGTCCGGCAATTCGGCCGAGGCCACCCGCCGCAACGCCGTCGCCGAAGGCGTGGCCGACCGCGTCGAGTTGCACACGGCCGATATGACCGCTCTGCCGTTCCCCGACGCGAGCTTTGACATCGTCGTATCGAGCCTGGCGATCCACAACATCAAGGGCGAGGCCCGCCGGGACAAGGCCATCGACGAGGCGATCCGCGTGCTCCGAACGGGCGGCCGGCTCCTCATCGTCGACATCTTCGCCACCCGCCGATATGTCGCGCGACTTACCGAACGAGACATGGCAAACGTCACCCGCCGCGGCCTCGGCATGCGGCTCTGGTGGGGCGGTCCCTGGGTTTCGACCCACCTGGTGACCGCCACCAAACCCGCGCATTGATCTCTCAAAGAAGACCTCCGGCAAGCAGAATAATAATGGGCACGAAAACCCCAACCAGGATCCAGAAGAACCCGAGCACTCGACCCATGCGATCGACCCAGCTCTTTTCGCTGCGCCACCGCCTCGCGATGAGCAATGATGCCCAGGCCCCAAGAACCGCCAATCCGGGGTAGGATATGCATGAATGAGTTGCGATCATAATCTGGTAAACGTCCAAATTTCCCAATCCCGTCCAAGCCGCAATGCCGAGCTGCACTGCCGAAAGCACGATTCCCAATCCCGCGGCCCACATCGCCGTGGTACCGGGCTGCCGAGCTAAACGAAGACACCGCGGTCTCGGTCCCATCAGGCGCACCGGGATGACAGCGAGCGACAACATGCCGGCGAACGGAAGCGCGAGGATCAACAACACAGCGGAAATCTCCACAACCTTCGCAAGCCCGTCCGGCGCCGACTGGGCCGCCTCCCATATCGCCGGCCACGAAAACGCGCCATCGGTCGCATAGCTCAACCCCTGTGTAATGCCGCACGCAAACGCGATCGCCGCCACCAGAATCATCGCGTCGAGCAGTTGGAACCGTCGGCGCGGCATCGCTGATCTCAAGTTCGACTGACTGGCCGCCCCGTCCATCACAGTCGCCATGCGGGCCTCCTCTCCCGAAAATCCCATCGACATTCAATTTCCTCACTCTCATCACTACTTCGCACGCTTGACATCCACCAAGCTGTTCAGCATCGTCGTGAACTCAGGCCGCGAACGGATCTCTCTGAATTCCTCCTCGGTCTTGATGCGTTCGCCTAGCTCCGGTCTGGCGTCGATCGCCTCACGCAGCAACACGATCGTGCGTGGCAAATACGTGGCGCCAAACTCGTCACGCTGGCTCTGCGTGAGCTTCGTGTCCGCACCGGCTTTCCTGGACACCCCCGCAAGAATCCGCGCCGCCGCCAGGCACCCGTGGCTGCGCTCGGAAGTGGGGAATGCTCGCGGAATCTCCAAAGCGCGGGCCGCCGCCTCGCCGTAGGCCCCAAGCTCCAGCTCGACCCTGGCCAGTTGGACCAGATGCTTGCCAAGCTGGCTGCGAATATCCTCTCTGTTCTTGCTGAGGACCGCCGCCTGTCGCTGGTGCTTGACCGCTCTTTCCAGGAAATCTCTCGCCCCATCTGGCTTCCCGATCTGCTCAAGCCGGCCCGCCTCGTTCGCCAGAATCATGCCGAGCTGGCTCTGGAAATCGGCGGATGTCGGGACCTCGGCGACCAGCTTTTCGAAATCGGCGACCGATTGCTCGAACAGCTTGCCTGCATCGCCCAGCCGATTAAGCTTGACCAGCAGCTCTCCCAGATTGTTGTGGGCGATCGCCAGATTGTGGCGGTCCTTGGGCGCCGGTGGCGTGCGCTTGACCAGAAGATCAAAGATCTCGATCGCGCGGCGCAGCGTCGACTCGGCTTGGGGACTGCCGCTCTCCCGCTGCAAGTCACCCAGGTTGTTCAGCACTTCAGCCTGCACGCGCAACTGCTCGGCCGAAGCAGACTCGCCCGCATGGGCTTGCAGCAGCGCGAGCGCCTTTCGATACAGCGACTTCCGCCTCCTGCGGCCGCTTGTCACCGGCCACCAGCGGCCCATAATTCCGCAGGCAGCTCGCCTGCCCGATCTTGTAGTTGATATTGTCCGGATAATCCGCCACCAGCTTCTCGTAGTGCGGAAGGGCCGTCTTGTAAACCTCCTCGACCCTGGCGTCACCCACGTTCGTCATCGCCCCAGCCAGGTTCGTGAGCACCCCGGCAAGCTGCTCCCGGTAGCGCGGCTGGTCGGGAAACGCACTCAGTAGCGACTCGCTGATCGCCTTCGCCTTCACGAACGAGTCGATCGCCTGCCTCTCCTGTCCCTTCAGCCGCAATAGCATGCCCAGATTGTTGTGTTGCAGCGCGAGATCGAATTGGATCTGCACGTAGTCTGGCGAGCTCTTGGCAATGGGTGAATTCAGCTCGATCGCGCGGCGGATAAAAGGCTCGGATTCGGTCCCGCGATTCTGCTCCGACAAGACCTTTGCCAGATTCAAGAGCGTGCGGGCCAGCAGCCGCTGATACTCACCCTGTTCCTGGAAGTCCTGCGATAATCGCTCCACCAGGGGAAGCTCGCGGCGAAAATGTCCTTCCGCGTCTCCTAGCCGCCCGGTGCTCGCCTCGATCAGGCCCAAGCTGTTGCAGGCTCGCGCAAGCCCCTCGCGATGGCGAGGAATCGTCGGAAATTCCTTGACCAGGCCCGCTAGCAAATCCAGGGCGCGGCGATAGTCCTTCTCGGCCATTTCGACATGGCCCAGCTCAAAGGCAATCCAGCCCCGCGAATCAATCGCCAGAGCAAGCGCCGTCCTCGCTTCGGGGTATTTCTCGTCACCCTCGGGCACCGTTTCAAGGACGCCGATCGCGCCGTCATAGTCGAGCTGTGCAGGCTTGAGCCCGCCGTTCAGCCGCAGCAGATCGGCCTGGCTCTTGAGCGTCTGACCGAGTCGCAGACGGTCGACGGTCGTGGCCGCACGATCGCTCACCAGGCCCCGCCCGATCTCCAGCGACTTCTGATAAAGCACCTCAGCCTTCTTTTCCGGGTTGCCTTGTCGCACCAGCAGATTGGCCAGAAGAAATTGCGTCGTCGCCAGCGATTGGCGAGCGTCTCGACCCAGCCGCGCATCAGCAGCCAGCGGCTCGAGCAGCTCGATGGCCCTGCGATACGACGATTCCGACGCCGGAAAATGATTGAGCTTGTTCTCGATGTCGCCCATCTGCTGGTGAGCTCGGCCGTGCTCCAGCCGCACCTTGGGATCCTTGGCAACGCGGTCCGTGAACCGTTGGTAATAACCAAGCGCCAGCTCGAGAAACTTCTGCTGGAACGGATCCAGCCGCTCGTCAAACGCGAGGTCTGCAGCACCCGTCAGTAGCGCGATGGCCTGTCGCGCCTGCTCCCCCTGGGCCTCGGCCTCGTTTCGCTCCCGCGCGACCAGCGCCGTGCTGATGCCCAGCCCGACCGTCGTCGCCATCAAGAGCGCAGCCGCGACCGCAACGGCAACGCGGTGCTTCCGCGCCCACCGCCGCATCCTCACCGGCAGCGGCTCGCGCCAGGCCGAGACCGGTTCGCCCGCTTGCCACCGCTCGATGTCATCCGCAAGCCCCCTCGCCGTTGCGTACCGGTCTTCCGGCTCAAGCGCCATCGCCTTCACGCACACCGCTTCGAGTGCCTTTTCAACCCACGGTTCGATCACCCGCGGCGGCGCGAAGTCTCCCGCTTGCGTCTTCCGCAGCATCTCGGCGACGGTGCCCGAGAGCGGCGGCCGCCCTGCCAGTATGTAATAGAGCGTGGCGCCCAGACTGTACACATCGCTTTGCGGCCCCAGCCGCTGCAAGTCTCCCGCGGCTTGCTCGGCGCTCATGAACGCGGGCGTGCCCATCGCCTGGCCCGCCAGCGTCTCGGTCGACCCGCTCGCATCGCTTGGTGTCAGCGTGCCCTCGCCGCCGTCAGCCGCCTCGGAACTGCCCATGGCCTTGGCCAGCCCCCAGTCGACCAGGAGCGTTTCGCCATGCTTGCCCAGGATCACGTTGCTTGGCTTGATGTCCCGGTGCAGCACGCCGCGGCCATGAGCGTAATCGACGGCGTTGCAAACGTCGATGAACCGCCGTAGCAGCCTGCGCAGCTCGAGCGAGCGCCGGCCCGGGTCGCGACTCAGTGATCTGTCTCGATGAAACCCGTCGGCAGTTTCCTTGAGCGTGTCGCCTCGAATAAATCGCATCGCGTAGAACGGCCGCCCGCGGGCGTCCGTCCCCAGGCCATACACCGGCACAATTCCCGGATGTTCCAGACCGCCGGTGATCTCCGCTTCGAGCAGAAAGCCGCCGCGGCTCTTCGGGTCATCCGCGTGCTTGTCGAGAATCTGCTTCAGTGCCACCTCACGGTGAACCTCGGTGTCGAGCGCCACCGAAACGGTCCCCAGCCCCCCTTTTGCATAAGGTCGAAGCACTTGATACCGCTGCCCCGGAGGCGAGCCCGGCCGAACGATCGCCGGCGCGCTGCCTGTACTCTTGGCCTCGGCGCTATTTCGCGAGCCCTGCGCGAAATACGACAGCGTGGTGCCAACCGTGTATTCCTCGTATTGCGCCAGTTGTTCGAGATTCGCTCGGCCGACGATCAAGGCCCCGATGCTTTGCTCGGCGTCACCGCCATGCCGCTTCAGGTGTCGCTCGACCAGGGCCTCGATCACCGCGCGATCGCTCGACTCAAGCTCGCCGCGCGCAACGATGTGATCCGCCAGTGTCCGCGACCGATCGCGGTTCCAGTCTTCATAAGCGGCGAAGATCTGTTCCTGATCGACCAGTCCGTTCTGAATCGCCATCAGCCCGAACAAAAGATGTTCTTCGATGCCAGAGTTCATCGATTCGATCTCCCGGGGCCGCCGCGGCCTGCAATCGCAACTCGCCGCACCCCGGTCCGTATTATCCCAGAAGTCAGCACCATCGCCACCTGCGCAAGATCTGTATTCGATCGCGCGATATGTGCAAATACCGCTACGAAGGGTGACGGGCGGCACCCGCCAGCGATCTGATCGCCGCGCCGCAAGCAGGCGGAATCCCCCCGCCCACCTTTCCCCCCTTGTTGGAAAGGGGGCCAGGGGGCGTGGGGCGCAAGCGAAGTCGCAGCCGAGCCGCTGATCCGATCGCCGCGCCCCTGCGTTTTGCAGCCAGCTCACAGCCCTCGCGCATCCTGCGACTCCATCGGTGTCCCCGCCTCAGCCGGCGCCGCCCCTCCATTCGTTACCCGCTGTTGCCCGGGCGATGCATGCTCCCGCCCGCCGCCCTCCTTCGCTGCGCGCCTCCGCATCCACTCCCGCCGCCTCCGTTCCGTCTGCACCCGGCGCCACTCTGGTTGATTCTCGCTTGCAACAACCTGTTCCCGACCTGCACCTGACCGAACGACCTGGGGTGCCCCTTGGCCGCAATGCTCGCCCTGCCGCTCCGCGGCGCCCTCTGTTCGGCGCGGGTCTCTGACCCCGCCGTCCCCATGACCGAAGGTCTCCTCTTCGCCCCCGCCGTCCTCCTCCTCCGTTCGCTCCGACCCTGGGGCACCAAAAGCGTCGCCCCCCTCCGCCCGCCCCGATCTCCCGTCAGCGCCCACCAAGTTCGGGCTCCCTCGCTCGCCCCGATCGGCCATCACGCTCGCCGGGTCAGTTTCGTTTTGTATATTTGTCTTTTCTTCTTTCCCCATAAGCAATAAGGAATCGCCAGCGACGAGACCGACAACATCGAGATCACGCACTCCGCGAACGACAAAACCCTCGTCCGCGTGCCCCTCTCGCCCCTCGTTTCGATGCACCGCGTCGCAATGCTCCGCCTGCCGCTCCGCGGCGCCCTCTGTTCGGCGCGGGTCTCTGACCCCGCCGTCCCCATGACCGAAGGTCTCCTCTTCGCCCCCGCCGTCCTCCTCCTCCGTTCGCTCCGACCCTGGGGCACCAAAAGCGTCGCCCCCCTCCGCCCGCCCCGATCTCCCGTCAGCGCCCACCACGTTCTCCCCATGACCGAAGGTCTCCTCTTCGCCCCCGCCGTCCTCCTCCTCCGTTCGCTCCGACCCTGGGGCACCAAAAGCGTCGCCCTCCTCCGCCCGCCCCGATCTCCCGTCAGCGCCCACCAAGTTCGGGCTCCCTCGCTCGCCCCGATCGGCCATCACGCTCGCCGGGTCAGTTTCGTTTTGTATATTTGCCTTTTCTTCTTTCCCCGTAAGCAATAAGGAATCGTCAGCGACGAGACCGACAACATCGAGATCACGCTTTCCGCGAACGACAAAACCCTCGTCCGCGTGCCCCTCTCGCCCCTCGTTGCGATGCTCCGCGTCGCAATGCTCCCCCTGCCGCTCCGCGGCGCCCTCTGTTCGGCGCGGGTCTCTGACCCCGCCGTCCCCATGACCGAAGGTCTCCTCTTCGCCCCCGCCGTCCTCCTCCTCCGTTCGCTCCGACCCTGGGGCACCAAAAGCGTCGCCCCCCTCCGCCCGCCCCGATCTCCCGTCAGCGCCCACCACGTTCTCCCCATGACCGAAGGTCTCCTCTTCGCCCCCGCCGTCCTCCTCCTCCGTTCGCTCCGACCCTGGGGCACCAAAAGCGTCGCCCTCCTCCGCCCGCCCCGATCTCCCGTCAGCGCCCACCAAGTTCGGGCTCCCTCGCTCGCCCCGATCGGCCATCACGCTCGCCGGGTCAGTTTCGTTTTGTATATTTGCCTTTTCTTCTTTCCCCGTAAGCAATAAGGAATCGTCAGCGACGAGACCGACAACATCGAGATCACGCTTTCCGCGAACGACAAAACCCTCGTCCGCGTGCCCCTCTCGCCCCTCGTTGCGATGCTCCGCGTCGCAATGCTCCGCCTGCCGCTCCGCGGCGCCCTCTGTTCGGCGCGGGTCTCTGACCCCGCCGTCCCCATGACCGAAGGTCTCCTCTTCGCCCCCGCCGTCCTCCTCCTCCGTTCGCTCCGACCCTGGGGCACCAAAAGCGTCGCCCCCCTCCGCCCGCCCCGATCTCCCGTCAGCGCCCACCACGTTCTCCCCATGACCGAAGGTCTCCTCTTCGCCCCCGCCGTCCTCCTCCTCCGTTCGCTCCGACCCTGGGGCACCAAAAGCGTCGCCCTCCTCCGCCCGCCCCGATCTCCCGTCAGCGCCCACCAAGTTCGGGCTCCCTCGCTCGCCCCGATCGGCCATCACGCTCGCCGGGTCAGTTTCGTTTTGTATATTTGCCTTTTCTTCTTTCCCCGTAAGCAATAAGGAATCGTCAGCGACGAGACTGACAACATCGAGATCACGCTTTCCGCGAACGACAAAACCCTCGTCCGCGTGCCCCTCTCGCCCCTCGTTGCGATGCTCCGCGTCGCAATGCTCCCCCTGCCGCTCCGCGGCGCCCTCTGTTCGGCGCGGGTCTCTGACCCCGCCGTCCCCATGACCGAAGGTCTCCTCTTCGCCCCCGCCGTCCTCCTCCTCCGTTCGCTCCGACCCTGGGGCACCAAAAGCGTCGCCCCCCTCCGCCCGCCCCGATCTCCCGTCAGCGCCCGCCTCGTCCGGACCCCCTCCCTGACCCCCATCCACGATCACGCTCGCCGGGTCAGTTTCGTTTTGTATATTTGCCTTTTCTTCTTTCCCCATAAGCAATAAGGAATCGCCAGCGACGAGACTGACAACATCGAGATCACGCACTCCGCGAACGACAAAACCCTCGTCCGCGTGCCCCTCTCGCCCCTCGTTGCGATGCTCCGCGTCGCAATGCTCCCCCTGCCGCTCCGCGGTGCCCGTCCGTCGCTGATTCTCGCCCTCGTTGCGATGCTCCGCGTCGCAATGCTCCCCTGCCGCTCCGCAACGCCCTCTGTTCGGCGGGTCTCTGACCCCGCCGTCCCCATGACCGAAGGTCTCCTCTTCGCCCCCGCCGTCCTCCTCCTCCGTTCGCTCCGACCCTGGGGCACCAAAAGCGTCGCCCTCCTCCGCCCGCCCCGATCTCCCGTCAGCGCCCACCAAGTTCGGGCTCCCTCGCTGCGCCCCGATCGACCATCACGCTCGCCGGGTCAGTTTCGTTTTGTATATTTGCCTTTTCTTCTTTCCCCATAAGCAATAAGGAATCGTCAGCGACGAGACCGACAACATCGAGATTACGCACTCCGCGAACGACAAAACCCTCGTCCGCGTGCCCCTCTCGCCCCTCGTTGCGATGCTCCGCGTCGCAATGCTCCCCCTGCCGCTCCGCGAGCATATGTTCGTACAGTTGCCGTCCATGCTTGGCCTTGTACCGGGCCAGTCCCTCCTCGACGTTGCCGTCGTAGTCCACGGCTTCGCGAACCGTCCCGTGCTCGTCCAAAACGAGCAACGAATACATCGATGCCTTGGTGCGTCGTACTTTGTCTTTCCTCGATTCTCGCTCCTTTCTCGTCGTCCCCCACCCTTCCGCCTCATAGCGGTGTCTTCTGTCGATGGTGTCGAGGTTCCGGAGCATCAGCCGGTTGCAGCTCCCCATATGACGCTGGAGTTGTTCGACCGACTTCATCCCCTGGTCGCTCGGCATATCGGTATCGATCTCATCGACGAAGTCCGCGACTTCCCCGTGCTCGGCTTCCAGCCTCCGCAGCCGCTCGATGGCCTTGTCCACGATCGCCAGCAACGCAGCCCGTCCAGTCGCGGCATCGGCGGGCGTGATCGCTTCCAGCTCGGCTCGCGCGAGCTCCGCCATCGTGTTCTCCTCTTGATTTTCGTGAATCTCGCACCGTAGCTCGTGAAAGGCATCACCGTAATTCGGAGAGAGCGCATGGCTCGCGAGGAACACCAGGGCGACCTCCTTATCGTGGATGGCATCAAGAGGCTGTTTGCCGAGCAATCGCACACATCGGAATTTCTGGCACGAAATCCACCCCGATTCAGACTCATTCTCAAGCGGTTCTCGCAGCTCGCCAAAGCGTTTCAAAAGCCAGCGACGTCCGTCGCGCGTTGCCTCAAGCTGGAGCACGATCTTTTCCGGATCATGAGGGTCTTCGGCTTCCTTCGACGACGAGGTCCGCGGCTGCCCGTTCTCATATTCATCTCCCGACGGATACAGCGCCTCCGGCCCACGGCGGTCAAAGAGCAATCGCTTGCCGAGCCCTACGACGTCCAGCGCCGCGCGCAGTGTATCGGCCTGCGGTCGTGTCACAATGTCGCGCGTCACCTTGGTGACTTGGAGCCGGTTGGCCCGCTTCGCCTGCCAGAACGCCATCGCCGCCATCTCGGCCAGATCGTGCTCGACCTCGTCCCGAGTCTCATAACCCGTCTTGTACCGATCGATCTTGGCCTGAAGAGCCTCCGGATCCTCACCCGGCAAAACCGGCGTCTTCGCCGTGAGCCCATGCTTGATAGCATTCAAACGTGAGGCGCTGCCGATTTTTGGTGAACCGCAACCATCGTCCGCATTAACCAAATTCGCACCGTGCAAGCTCATGGCCATAACCCTGTTCGCGCGCCGCCCATCGTTGGTCGATCAGGAACGCCCCAGCACGAACAACCGTGCAAAGGGACCCAGCATCCCTAATCTTCCATCGGCCATCCATAATATGGGATACATAACCCGAGTTTGCAAATATTTTCCTGTTCTCCAAATGAACGGTCGGCGCCAAACCAGGCACGATCGTCACGACCGTCCCACACGTCAAATTCGACATGAAGGTCCGTCTTTGCGTCGGCTGGCCTTTCCGTTGCGTGTCCCTGTCCGCTCGTTCCGCCGCCGGCGGCGGAGGCGGGGATGGCGTGCACCGTTCGAGAGGTGAATCAAGGATTCGGTAAGTGGCACGCTCCCGCGCCGCTCCGCTCGAGTTCGTTCCACGAATTCGATTGCCAGCTTTGCCATGAGAAGCGCCTGCGATGCTTTCTGTACGGCCTCGACGTCGCGATTGGCCATGTCGTAATCTGCCTTCTTCCGCATCATCAATTCAATCAGTACCGAGTTGATCAACGCTTCTGACGTCGAGGAGGATCATTCGGCTGGCAGGCCACTTCGTCGACGAGGACCACTCTTCCAAGTATCTCATCTGCGACTCCGAATCACTAGCAGGGTTTCTCGCAGAGCTAAGCTCTAATACGACGTACTGATCGCCCTTTTCCGGGTCTGTTTCCAGGTACAGTTGAATCTGGCCATCCGAGGGAAAGCGTTTTCTTACGAGCGCGACGGCTCTCTCGAAGGGCGGGAATCCCTCGGCCTCAACTTCCAAGCCCCGGCCCAGACGCTGACGTACCCCGCCCGTGGTGAAATCCCGCAGCCACAAGCTCAGCTTGCCCGACGGCGTGTTCGAACGCCTCGAGCTAACCGCGATCAAACGTCGGTCGAAGTTGTCGGCGATTGCCTCGGAGATCCTCGACCGGAATCCGCCCCGGCTGCGGATCGAGCAGGAAGCGTGAACGCATTCTGGCCCGCTGGTGAGTATCACTCGTCGTCCTCTGGCACGCCGAACACGAAGCGAACCACCATGATTGAGAAATCCCACGCCATCAGGGAGCGTGAGTAGTAATGGAACAGGAAACCGGCGTAAGCCGCTCGGACCCCGTGCCAAATATGGTCTCCCAGTGAACGAGCCCTTCAGATACGGCGAAAACTGCCGTGTCGGCAGCCCGAGTCATGTGTCAGAAAGGGTAGACCCTATTTGTCAGCGGCGGGTAAGACGCCGACGTGAGGGTCCACCTCGACTTCCACGCTCGGAAGGGCATCCCGGATACGCTTCTCCCCCTCGGCGGAGATCTGACCATGCCGGAATGAGACCGACCTGAGATATGGCAGCCGCCTCATCCTTTCGATCAGGTAGGGGACCTGATTGTTCGTGATGGAGAAGGCCGAGATCCTCGACGGGCTATAGCAGAAGGTCCAGCGGAGCCAGTGATGTCTGAGCCATTGTTGTGCCGGGATGGGCAACGCTCGCGTCATCCACCCGACGGAGTTCGGCTCGTATTGCCAGGCATAGATGCCGGCTCGATTCAGCTCGGCGATGAGGGCGACCTGCTCTCTCTCTCCCCGGAGATGCCGAGCGAGCCAGCCTAGGCCGAGACCAGCTACCAGGACGGCGACAAGCAGCGTCCGCAGGCGGAACCGCAATCGCCTCACCGGCCTCGCCTGGTTCAGAGGTCGGGAGATGGTCGCCATACCGTGCTCCCGCTCGGTTCCGCTCCACTCGTCTAATCCGTGGGAGCGACGGCACGAAGTGCCGGCTCAATCCTCTCGCTGACAGGCTACCGTCAACGTGAACCCCCACGCAAGGTCCCAGATTCTCCCGATCAGTCAGACCTATTCACGGCTCGCCTACAGTCCTTAGCCGGTTTCCTGTTCCATCGCTACTCACGGGCCATCAGAGCGAATCCCAGGGTTGCCAGGGTCCCGATTGTCAACGCGATGACGAACATTGTGGGGCTTCACCGGAACATGGGTTAGCAGGCATAAGCCGCGCTCCGATCCAAAACCCGCTTGACCTGCATCGCCGACCAGGGCGAGCCCGTGCGGGTTGTGTAACCCTTCTCGTTGAGACGCTCGGCGATCGCCCCGAAGGAGAGCCCCTCGGTGCGTAGACTCTTCACCAGGGGGGAAATCAGAGCGTAGGCAGTCACCGCTTGATTGCGATTCTCGCCGGCCCCTTTGACTCTTGCGGCCTCGGTCAGGTTTTCCGGCTTCCCCAGTTTCGTCCCGCGGGCCTTCGCCACGGCGAGCGCCTCCTTGGTCCGCTGGCTGATCTTGCGGCCTTCTCCTTCTGCGAAGAACGCATTTACGCACATGATGAACGGCGCATCGTCCGGAGAGTCGGCCGCAAAAAAAATCGATGCCCGATTCCATTAGGGCGGAGATGAACGACACCTTGCGCGAGAGCCGGTCAAGCTTGGGAATGATCAACGAATTGACCCGCTTCGCGCTCGCAATCGCCTTGCGTAGTTCGATGCGATCGCTGTCCTTGCCCGTCATCGGCCCCCACGGGCCGATCGATCCGTTCAGGATCGGAATGCTGGCACATCTCGCGAGAAGTAATGAATTGGCTCAACCCGATTGATTTGCTTGGCGAGAAACGGCGTCAATCCGTACTTCTGGTATCCCGCGCCGAGCGCTTCGTCGTAGCTGTCGAACACCCCGTTAATCTCGTCACCGCAGATGACGACGTACTTACCCTCATTCGCCAGGAGTTCGATCAGATTGGCATGATGAACGCTCAATTCCTTTTCAAACGCCATGGCGCCTTTCCCGCCTTCCACAACCGACGCCACATTCGGGCGACTGGACACTCCACCCCCCACTTAACACGCCGGCCAGTTCTGGCACTCGCCTTTTCATGCGTGGCGACCGCGGGCGCGATGCTCGCCCATCGAGAAATGAACTCATCCAAAGAGATCGGAATGCGTCCCCGTTCGATGAAATAAAACCTGCCCTTCAGACGGTTCGTAAATCAGAATCCAATCCGGGTCGATATGGCAATCGCGACAACCCTTCCATTCCCCTTTCAGGGGATGATCTACATGCTTCTCCGGTAGCGGCCGCTCATCACAGATTAGCCGAATGACGGCCGCGATCTTTTCAAGATCCTCGCCGCGCTTCTCCATCCGCTTTAGATCACGCCCAAATTTCTTGGTGAACGACGGTGTGAGCATCCAAACCCGCCTCGGACCGGAGCTCAGATTCCCAGTTTCCGCAACATGTCGTCGGCGCTTTTGCACCGAATCACGTTCTTGCCGACCCGGGCCTCCCTGATCACCCGAGCAGTCTCCTCGTTGAATGCCGATTCACGAGTCTTGATCGGTTCGGGCGGATTCAACGGGATGAATTGAAGAGAAAAGACCTCCACCGTGGTGCTATTGGTCGTGCTCGACCAATCCCTCTGATAACCCCGCGTAACTTGCGACATGGCGAATGACCTCATTTAACCTTAACTTTGAACGGCGCGCGCCCGATTTCGAGTGCGTCAGCAAACACCACGATTGCGTAATCGCCTGGCCGATCAAACATCAGTGCGGCAACTGGCAGCCAAAGTTCGCCCCGTGCAGGCTTTCCGGGCGCGCCGAGTGTGCCCGCGCCAGGCGACCTGTAAAGCACCACGCCGCGATTCGGTTCGTGAACTTCCGCCGTGATGGAATACCTGCCAACACCATCGCCGAGAAGGAGAAAAAGCTTGCTGGGAGGCGTGGAGCCTGGCATCGATTCCAGGACAAAGGTGTCAAAGATCCCTATGACGCTACTCTTGTGAGTACTTTCGTCACGAATGACGGCGTCGCACAATAGCATCGCCCTGCAGGTCAGCGCCGGTTTTACGCCCGTTTTCTTTTCCGGTTTGGAAGCCATTCACTCACTATCGACCAACACGGATCGTCTTTCAAGGCAGGTTACGAGAATCGAAATCCCCATACACTGCATGGGCCAGTTTCGCCAACGGGAAACGCGGAATTCACACCCGGCGGATCGATCGCTCCACGGCACGCAGTCTAAGGCCTCGGCAACGACGCATGCGCATGAGCTCACCAGTAGACAGCAAGCCAGGCGACCGCCCCGAGCAGATGCTCCGCTAGAATTGGCTACACAACGGCTATTTTTTTCGCGGTTCCAAGAACCGGCCGGGAAAAGTGAAAAGCCGCAAGATTCTACACCTGCGGCTTTTCAACATAAAGCCACCTCTGGGACTCGAACCCAGGACCCCAGCTTTACGAAGGGCGGGGTTCTGACCGACCCGAGCGGCTTTCTCGGATCTGACGGGGCGCCCGCACAGCTTCCGGAATTTTCTGCCGATTGCCCTACCCGATACCTGGCCGGCGCAACTCAATTGGAGAGAGCGGAGCAATGCCAGCCCCGCTCTACTCACACCTTGAGGCACCCCATGAATCCCGTCCCCTTCCCCGTGTTTCGCAAGCGAATCCTCGCGCTACAGCGCCACAGGCAAAACGGGCATGACGCAGTCCAGAGTCCGCCAGCTCCTCGACGAGCTGGGGTCCGTACTGCCAGCACAGGCCACGACGGCCGACATCGACGAAGACACATTCGTCACGTGGTTGAGCAAGTTCCGGCGTGTCGCCGTCGACGGCGATCGGATACCTCAGCTACTTCCGTGCAGCGTGGAACATCGGCCTCCGCCGCCGATGGTTCGATGCCGCCAAGACACCCGAATGGAAATCACTCCGTCCGCGCCTACCGTCACAGGGTCGGACCCCACCTGCCCTGGACTACCGCCTCAGAGCTCCTCCTCCGTCTTCGGGAGCGCGGCAAGCGCGGTGCGTGGATCGACCGCAGAATTTACACGCTCGCCGCCGTCGCACTCTACTGCGGACTGAGACGCAATGAGCTGCTCTGTCTCAGACGCGACCAGATCGACCTGCAGCTCGGCATCATCTGGATCGAGCCGCACCCTGAAATTGCCGAGGAGCTCAAGACGGAAGACTCTGAGCAGCCGGTACCGATCCCGCCGGAGCTCATCCCGGAGCTCGCAGCGTGGCTTGCCGAGACGCCAGGCCGCTACGTGTTCCCCGGTGTCCGAGGCGATCGGCCGTGGCGCGGTGGCACGAACGGACGTCGGCCGGTAGACAGACTCCGTCAGGCCGCCAAGGAGTGCGGGATCGACGTGCGTGACTGGAAGACGTTGCGACGCACGTGGGCAACGGCGGCGGAAGGCCAGTGGGGACGAAGTGACGCCGAAATACAGCGAGTCCTGAGACACACGACCAAGCACACGAGCAATGCGCCACTACCGTAAAGCAGACATCGACAACCTCACCCGGACCGGCCGACACGTCACCTATCGGTCTGCCCAGCGATGGGGTCGCCGTTGGAGCCAACAAGCAAGAGCGGGCAGTAGCAGAGCTGTTCCAGGAACTGCAGCAGCGACTCGCCGCAATCTTCGCAGCCCAGGGCGTCGCCTCGTGACGCAGTTCAAGCGAGCCTGGCCGGCGCCCGTGACTCCGCCCTGCACTCCGGAGCTCCAAGCGGAATCCGCCTTCTTCCCGCCCGCGTGAGATCGAAACACATAAGCTCCCGTTAGATATCCCGGAATTGATCCGTTCCGACCGCGGAAATCCGCTCGAATGCCACCGGAATCGAGGCCCTCCCAGGTCGCCGCCGGCTAAACGCCGGAAGACGCAAAAAGGGAGGATGGATCGCCCGAGCCCCCCGCCCGCAACCAGCCCGTTTACGGATCTTGATCCATAAGATCGCCGGCCGTGGTGGTACCACGATGGTAGACGACTACCTCGTGAGCTCGCACCATGGCCCGCAAACGACTGCCCCCTGTCCTCGGAAATTGGCCGCGCTACTACCTCTGTGCCGTCGACGAGCTCGACGCACAAATCATCACAGAGCGGATCCCACTGGGCATCGATCCCCTCGGCCGTCTCTCACGGCTCGAATGCGCCGTCCCGGCAGGCTCCTACCTGATACAGGTCGAGGCGCAAGTTCAGCCCCGAGCCAACTGACTGGGGCTCCCTCACGACCGACGCCGACGGCGAGTGGAGGACCCGCTCCCTCGATGGCCGCATCGTCGCCGGCCCCGGCTACGTGTGGGGAGGCAAGGGCGAGTGGAGTGCCCAGCTCCTACCCACGGAGCCTACCCCGTGAAACACGACTACCCGGCCGTACTGCGGATCGCCGCCTCACACTACCACTCACTCGGCTGCCGGCAGCTCGACGAGGCCGAGGCCGAGAAGTCGCGCGAGAGCCACTGGATCGCCGAGCGACTCCTCGAGGCCGAGGCCTTGCTCACCGATCACGCCGACGTCTGGGAGCGACTCCGCGACATCGGTCGACTCATCGGCTGCGATCACGCCGAGGGTCCAGACGGGCGGCTCAACCTTTTGCGTTGCGTCGAACAGACCTTGGACGGCCGCGGCGGCCGCTGAAATCGAGAAGGACACCGACCATGATCTGGACGTTGGCGCTCGTTGGCGTGGCACTCGCGCTAGCCATCACATTACTACTCCGCGACCGCAAGGGCGATGAGAGCCGCCGCGCCACGTTGATCGTGATCATCGTGCTGCTCGCGCTCGTATTCCTCGCTCGCTCTTGCCCGACGTCGGGCCGCCACCCCGCGCGGCCCGTCCCCAAAAAAGAGAAGGCCAACCAATGAGACGCTGGTCCATCCGCGGATACATGCTCGCCGTCGGTTACACCGCCGCGTTGCTGCGGATCGGTGAGATTCTGCTCACCTTCTTCACGTTGCGCTTTTTCGGAGGATACTGAAGTGCGTACCCGACCTTCCGGCTTCACCCTCATCGAGCTCCTGGTCGTCATCACGATCATCATCCTCGTGAGTCGCCGTGACGCTACCAATCGTCTTGCCCGCCATGGCCCACCGTCAAGTCAGCGAGGCCGCACGCATCGTTCAAGCGAGCCTGGCCGGTGCCCGTGACTCCGCCCTGCACTCCGGAGCTCCCAGCGGAATCCGCCTTCTTCCCGACCCCGCCTTTCCGCTCGTTTATCTGCCGAACGGTCAGCTCGACCCGACCCAGCCGCTGGCTGCAAACCGCATTATCCCGATCGAGTCGGCCCCCGAATACACCGAGGGCCGCCTGTCGATCGTGATGCCGAACGCACTCGACACCACGACAAACGCATACAGCCTGAGCATTCCGTATCCTCAATCGAATGGAGGCGGCTATTACCCCTCGGGTGTCTACAGCGGTGCGGCCGGGAGCGGTGCGACGGCCGGCAATGTCCTGATGGTCAAGGAAGTCGTGGCTGTGAACAACGCGCTGAATGAGCCGACTTCGTGGTTCTGGAACATCCGCCTGGGTGACAAGATCCAGTTGAACGGCTCCGGGCTCTGGTACACGGTCGTCGGGCCGATGGTTGTAACGCCACAGCAGGGCAATTCCGAGCTCTTCGTGAACGTGGGTCCGCCGGGCGCCCAGTCGCCGCTTGCCGACACCCAATCGGGCACGACCGTCTTCCCGGAGTTTCTCTTCCTGGTCAACGGGCTCGACGACAACGGCAACGGCTGGACCGACGAGGGCTACGACGGTGTTGACAACAACCTCAGCTTCGAGCTCGCGGGCGGTCTAACGCAACTGGTCGACGACCTCGCCGAATGGGAGGCCGAGGCGTGGCCGGCCGCGTTCCTCACCAATCCACCCACGAACGTACTCTACGCGATCCAGCGACGCCCACGCCGGCCGCCAATTCCCGCGAGGTCTCTCTGCCGACCAACGTCGTCATCGACATGACAACCTGGGCGGGTGTGTTCCAGGAACGCTCGCAGCTCCCGCCAGGTGTCATCAATCCGTTCACGGGCTACGTCGACATTCTGCTCTACCCGAACGGCACGGTTGTTCCCACCACGATCTACTCCGCCCCGTCTTCGTTCGGGCTGGCGGGAGCGTTCTTCCATCTCTGGCTGGCTGAGCGCAGCGACGTGGCCGCGATCCGGCTCGATCAAAACGGCAACGCCATACCCCAGGTGCCCGGCCAGCCGGTGTTCCTGCCGGTCGGCACGATCAAGCAGCAGCTCATCCAGCCAGCGAGCCCGTATACCGGGCAGTCCCTGCAGGGCGAGTACCGGATCGTGACGCTCTTCACACGAACCGGCCAGGTCACAACGTCCGACAACGTCCAGTTCGACAACCCGATGAGCCCGGCCAACGGAACGACCTACAACCCGGGATACCCGTTCCTGGGGGTCGAACAGGGAGGTCGGTGATGGTGCTCAGGGGCGGAATGAGGGACACCGTTGACACCCGACGTGCGGTGCGGCCTCCGCTGAGCGAGGCCCGTGCTCGCGTGGCCAAAGTCGGACCCGCATCAGGCCCCTCAAAAGGCACGTCTTGACCGAAAAGGAGAACTCAAATGCGTAAGACGATCGAGACCTGGATCCGCCGATTCCTCGACTGGCCCCACGGCGGCGACCAGAAGGTCGAGCTGCTCACCCTGTGGTACCGAAACCAGCCAGAGCGGCCGTGGCGAGAGCCCGAGGACCTGGGCACACTCCGCATCCTACCGGCCGAGGAGAGATGAGCCGTACCAACACGCACGACGAGCTGATGGAGGTCCTGCGTCAGGCCGTGCCCATGGTCGATCGGTCTCGGTCGAGACCCTCGTCCACGACCGTGCCCCGGTTGTGGTGTGTGCCCCACGCGAGTACGAATGGAGTTCGCCGGCACTCACCCCGAGATGACGACGACGTGCACGGACTGCGGGATCTCGATCCCCGAGGGATGCTTACCCGCGTCTTAATCTGGCCACCAGAGCTGCCCGCGATCGCCCCCGGCCTCGGGATCAGACTCGAGTATCGACGGTCAGATTAAGCAGCCGGTGCCGAGGCCAGGAGCTCCTCGCGCGCGTGGGTAAAACCAACGCGACGGCCCGAGTCCATTCCTCGTCCACCGCGTGCACCAGGATGAGGCGGCTGCACGCAGGGCACAGGGCGACGATCTGGTCCGGTTCCGCTTTGTCGAGCTGGTTGAGCTCAAGGGCCGTGCGGCACTGTGGGCACAAGATGACGTCGACGTCGTCTACGTCGAGGCTGAGCACTTCGTGGGCCTTCATCATGGCTGGCGACGCCTCCGTGTCGAGAGTAATGCGTGAGGCGCGGTACGGCGGCCAGAACATCGACTCGGGAGCGCCTCCGCCCCTCCCCGCCCCACGCATCACGGGTTGTTTGTATCCTCCCCTTCCGCTATCCGCAAGCCGATCAGACTCGGCGCCACGCACCGGCGATCAACCTCCCATAGGATTCTCTTGCGAGTTTTGAGCTGGATAAAGTGGCCGTACAGGCCCCTCAGAGGGGGTCAACAACCCCATACTCGCAATAGAACACTAATTCTATGGCGTGGAGTAGGTCAGGCTTTAGCCTGACAATTGAATTGAACCCAATTCAGGCGGGAGCTGGTTCGCATAAATCCAGATCATCGGGCTGATCAAGAAGGGCCTACTGCATGGGGATCGGAGCCTGGGCCAGTCTCTGGCGACCTGGGTACTATGCTTGGGCCGCGCCATTGCGCTTTGCGTGGGGATCGCCGTTGGTTTCTCAGTGGGATGGCTGATCCTGATCGTTTCGGTTTGCAGCAGCGACTACCTGGGAATTCCGCTCCCTCTCCCGGCCGCCGGGCTCGGAGCGCCACTCGCCGAGGCTGCGGTTGATTGTGGTGCGGACGTCCTTGTCAATCGCGATCCTGGTGAGGCGCGCGCGCTCGGATACACCCTGAGGAATGCGACGAGCTCCGGCGTGGTCGCCTTAGGGTCGATCACCATTGCCCCGAGTGAGTCGGGTCGAAACTCCACCGGGATGTCGGCGCTCACTCCCAACACGGCGTCACCCTCCTCACACTTGGGCGACCGCCGGTGCCGAAGCCGGCGGCTCCCCACCGCCCTTCCGCGGAGGCCTCGGGCGAGCAGCCCCCTCAGTCAGGTCACCCAACGACGGTTGGCCGCCGCCGAGGAAGTGGCTGGTCAGACCACCGGCAGCGCGGCGGCGTGTCGAGCCGGTAGAACCGCGTGTCATGAACGCCATCGATCCGAAACCGGGAGTCACTCACGACCAAATCGCCGTGGTAGACCCGGACGAAAAGCGAGCCATCCCCGACAGCCGAGGCCTCAATGTGCTCGTCGCCGAGCTCGGCGGCATTCAGGATCCACTTCTGCGCGGCGTAAGCTGCGGCCTCCGGGATGCCGATCGGCCTGCGGACTGCCCTTGAGCTCGGCGAGTTTCTTCTTCCAATCAATCATGGGCATGGGTGTGATTCTCCAAAAGGATCGAATTCAAACCCGGGGCCAGCCGGGGAACGATGGAAGGCGACGCCCCCGGGGTCGCGGCCGCGATCTGGGTGACGCCCAGGTCGTCGCGTGCTCGGGTACCGCCCGTAAATGCCGCGCGAAACAGCCGGTCCGGGTTGTCGGACCGCCTGAGATCGTGGCACATCGCGGCCGCACCCCAGAAGGTCTCGACGCGTCCGCCCTCCCACTCGATTTCGAGGTCGGTCCCATTGTCGCCGAGGCCCGCAATTGCCATGCGCCGAAGCAATCTCGTGATTGGCTTACGGTCCATCACCACACCCTCAGTTTGTACGCGCAATTTTGTGAAGTGTTGAACCATCCTGCCGAGGGCGTAACAGAACCTCTCGTTGGACGGCTGGCCGCAATCCTCGAACGAATTGACCCTCATGCGCCGAGCCCAGCCGATCGCGGCGTGAGCGATCTCGTGGCTCGCGATCTCAGCATCGAGAGCGCCCCCGGTGGTAATTGAGCTCCCCGACCTCCTTGGACCACACCCGCCGGCCGCCCTGCCAGGACGAGCAGGTGCGGTAGATGCTGCAGGCGCCGTGAGTGTCCGCCGTCCGACCGAGCCGCCTCTCCACCCACAGGTGCCGGCGCATCGATCTGTGGTCAGGCCAGATGTTGACGGTGAAGTACAAGGACGTGCGCTCGCTCCGGGTAGAGGCGAAACCGGATTGGCTTCGGCAGCCGCCGACGATTCTCGCAGGTCACCGTCTCCCCCACCTTCTCCGCGACCGCAGCCGCGGCTTCGGCACCGCGTCGGGCTCTGCGATCCTTGGATCACTCTTCGCCGTCATCGAACGGGCACTCGACGCCGCGTTTGCCCATGGCTGCGATGTTTCGCTTCAGCCATTCCATGTGGGCATCGCGCTCGGCATCGGTCGGATTGTCGATGTCCGCGTACTGCGGCTCGGGATCATTGGGGTCAACCGTCCGATCAGGCACTCCCTCATCGTCCGGCGTGCTTGCTCTCGACATATGCCCTCCATGTCTTCCAGGATTGACTGCCGGGTGCCATGTCGAACGTCATCGGCACCGACCAGCCGTGTTTGTCCCACCACGCTCGACCGCCCTCCTTCGCGAGCACGTCGGACAGCTTTTTGGCGGAGCGAAGCGGGGCCGGTGCCGATGCCATCCTATTACGGCTAAGATCGGCATCGAAACCAAACTTCGGCCAGACTTTGTAACCGATCTGTCGCACCTTGGGATCATCATTGCGGGGCGCCAGCGAGCTCGATCCGATCGACGCCCAGCTTTCTGGCCTGTTCCAACTGCTTCGCAAAGGCCTCTCGACCAATGCCGTGACGTTGCCGCGACTTCACAACGTGGAAATCGTCGACCTTCAGCACAAGGCTTTCGTCGGGCCCGCGCGTGAGCTGGCCGCTGAACGCGTACTGCCGCGATTTCGCCGTAACGATCAGCGTCGATTCCTTGTAACTGGAGACGTCGACGACTGAACCCTTGGGTGCGCCCGCAAGCCGGGCAACGTGCTCCGCGTGCACGGCCTTGCCGACGATCTCAGACGCAAGCCCTGTCATCGCCTCTTCGTTCGAGCCGGGATACCGCAGCTTCGGCTCCGTGCCAGGCCGCGGCGGAATCGCCTCACCCTCTCGTCCCTCGGTTCCCTCTTGGACCACTACCGGCTCAAACGCCTCGGGGGGAGGCGGTGCTTGCTTCGCCTTGACCGGTGCAACTGGCTTCGGCGCCGCCACCTTTGCTGTCGGCTTCCAGCCGGCGAGCAGTTGCGCCAGCTCTGCGGCGTGGCCGCCCGTGCCTAGCAGCTTCCCACCGCTCCACGCCGGACCTTCCGTGTACGGGCCAGTCGGCCCCTCTTCGATCTTCACGCGGGCCGCTAGCCGGCTGGAGAGTTCCTCGACGAGGGTCTCGTGGCTAAGCCCCGCGCCGGTGAGATTCTGGATGAGCTCGCGGCGCTGGCGTTCAGCGTGCTCATGCTCCGTCGTGTGGACGGCCGAGTCCGCCTTCTCCGCCTGGTATTGGCTCACGCCCTTCGCGACCATCTGCTTGACGGTCAGATTCTTCCGGGCCACCACCTCCCGGAAGTCCCGGACTCGACTCGGCGTGACGATGTCATCCCACTTGGCCAGGCCGCTCTCCAGCAGCTTGTAATTAGCGGCCCCGATCGCCGCCGTCTTTTGCGAGTCGTCAAAGCTGTCGAGCAGTTTCCGATAATCGCAGAACGGCTCGGGTGCTTTCGCACCGGGTGTGATCAACGTCTTTACACACCGGCAACCGTGATGGAGGGGAATCGCCCAGTTATTGGCGACCTTCAGGTGGTACTGCAGGCACATCCCGCACGTGTTGTTCAGCGCGGCAGATGAATTGGAATTGGACCTTGTCCGTGTTGTTGGTCCAAGTCTCCCCTGGCTTCCCACTGATGATCTCTCTCGGCATCGTGAATCAATACCCGCGCTTCGCGATTTCTTCTCTGATGTAGCCGTTCAGGTTTTCCTGGCAGAGCCCAACGACAGCCACGGCGTCGTCCTGGTTGACCTCATAGAACGGCCGCTTGATCTTGTGCACACTTTGGCCTGTGTGAGCGTAGTACGCCTTCTCCACGTCGGTCCGCTGCTTGTCGGACTCTTTGAGCTCCGCACCGGTCGCACATCGAGTAGGCGGCTGGCCAGTGCCATACACCATGGTGATCTGTTTGGCCTCTATGCTGGTGCGACCGTAGAGGGACGTGGGACTCGTCATCTGGCCCGTCCGTTCATTCGGAGCGTGGTCGCCCACGCCATAGTGGGCTGCCTTCTGCTTGGCGACCTCCTCGGTATTCGCGTCCCACTCCGATTCTGCACCCTTCCTGTCGTTGACCGCACGTTCCGCGATGCGCTCAACCACCTTGTTGGCGACGTCGCGACCGAGACTTTGTTCCCTCCCCGGCCGCGTGAAATCGAACGAATCGAGCCAACCTTCCAGCCAACGCGTGACTTGTTCGATGTTCGAGTTGCTCATGTTCGCCTCCGTCAGATTCGATCCAATGGGTTCGTCGGCTTGGCGCTGAGTGGGCCGCCAGGCTTCTCCGCTTTCTTCAGGTTCGCCGCCTTCGTCTGCTCGTCGAGACTGGAGATCCTCACGAGCAGTTGCCGCAAGAGGTCCTCCGTCTTCTCCATCGACCCGGCCGCGGCGACGTCAGACTCGGTGGTCTGCTCACCCAGGGTCGCCCGCGCGCGTCTGATCGCACGCCTGTCGTCTTCAAGGTCCACGGGCTCGTCGTCTTTCACCGCCATCCCGCCGAAGCGCTGCATGTTCCGGATCTTGACCTTCTCAGGTAGCAACTCTCTCCGCTCGTTAAGATCACGTAGCAGATCGTCGGTGAGCTTCTGGTTGACGGCTTTGGTCGCGTCGAGCGGTCCGACTGACTCCCCGAGCTCGGCGCGGGCCCGGCGAATGGCACGCTGGTTAATCAGAATCGTCCTGGCGTCGTCGGCCCCCGGAGCTTGCGCCGCCGCCTCTGCCCAGGGATTGAACTTCTCGAACTCCTTGTTGGCCGTGAGCTCGGTCTCAGCGATCTGACGCTGACGTGCAATCACGTCGTTCCTGGCACCCATCCTCGCCTTCTCCGCTGCCTCCGCCGCATCCACGGCATACTGACGGCCGGAATCAGTCTTGCGTCCCTTCTCGATCACCTTCTGCATCTCATCAGCCGGCGTATCCGTGACGAGTTTCCGCCACCGGGCGAAGCCCTCGGGCCCTTGGTCGACCATGCCGCACAAGCCCGCTGGCTGATTTGTTCCGGCGCGATCTCCGCAAGCAGCTCGTCGAGATCCTCCCCCTTCTTCTGCCGCTCCTTGAGGTTGGCCACCGCCGCTTGGAGCATCTCGTATGAGGTCTGTCCCTTCTTCAGCCCGAGATCGGCGGCCTTGACCCCTTCGATTGCCTTGCCATGCTTTTCTGCCTTGGCGTCGTCGAGCAATTTCTCGCGGAGCGACGCGACTCCTCGCAGCAAATACGTGCCCTCCTCCTCGGGCGCGATCTCGGGCATCATCGCAAGGGTCGGCGCCGCCTCTTCCGCGCTGAAACCCTGCGCCATCGTCCGCGTCATCATCGGCAGCAAGTGACCGACGTCGGCTGCTCGAAGGCTTCGAGCGTGGCAAACACCTTGCCGGCCCGCGCCTTCATTTCCGCCGCGGTGGTTTTCCCTTTAGTCTGCGCCAGCAGTCCGCCGCCGAAACCGGCCATCTCGGTCTGCGAGACGCCCTTCTGCTTCGCATACTCAGCTAGCGCAGCCTGGAACTCATCCGCGTCTTTGGTCGACAGCTTGGCCTCTGGACCCTCGCCAACATACAACGATGCCTTCGACAAGAACGCCTGCCGAAATTGGTTGTACTCCTGGGGAGTGACGTTGGCTTTCTGGGCCGCGTTGATCTCCTTCTCGGTGAACTTGTTTGTGTTGTTCTCGCCAGTCAGCGATGCCACGCCCTGCATCGACTCGCGCAGCTTCTGAAATTCTTTCGCGGTGGCAATGACGTGCTGCGCGGTCTCCTGGAATGACTTCCCGATCGACGTCGCCACGCTCTGAAACGCCGAGAGGCCAATCTGTGACCTCGTCAAATCGAGCAACGCCTTGGACACGCTCCCGGCGCCATCACCAAGATCCTTGAGACCCTTCTTGCCGCGTGCAGCACCGGCGGCGACATCGTCGCCGGCCTTCTTGCCGGCGCTCCCGATCGTCTTGATGCCAGCGGCCGCGCCGCCTGGATCCAGTCGCAGCGGAATGATCAGATCGGGTACATCCACGGTCAGAACACTCCCTCGATCGCAGCGGTCGCATTGGCCGCAATCGCTTCCTCGGCCCAACGCCCCGGGTGAATCGTCCGCTTCGTTGCAAGGATAAAATCACACACGTCCTCGGCATCCTCGAGGAGCATCATCGGGGGCATCTGCCCCTGCGCCAGCAGCGTGAGTCGCCGCCAGCGCGTCATGCTTTTGGGCCGGATTGCCCCGTGGCGAGCGAGAACAGATCCCTCATCCACTGCAATGACGCAGGGTCGGAGATCCGGAAGGCCAGAAGCCGATCGAGCTCCTCGTCCGAGAGCTCGTACTGCCACAGCAGCAGGTGAGCGCCAAGCGTCGCCGCCGCGACGACCTGGACGTCCAGACTCTCCGACTCCGCCGCGGCATCAATTAGTGCGTCGAGCTCAGGCCCGCAGGTCAATGCCCGGTAGGCGCTCACCGCCCGGCCGCCCCGGAACACGGGCCGAACTTCGAGCCACGGCTTGGGTACGTGCCACGTCTGGCCGTCCGCGAAGATGACGGGCCCCGAGTTCTTCTCGTCGAAGTTGCCCTTGCGTTTCGATTGCTCGTCGATCAAGGATGCTCACTCCCAATTGTCGCCTTTACGGATCTTGATCCGTAAAACGCTGGTCGGGCACGGGCCATCAGTTGCCCCATGCCAGAGTCGGGAACCGAGGCGCCGCCAACCTGGTCTCTGGCTCGGGTGCCTCCGCGAAGATCGGCCACATCGGTCGTGAGCTCGACAACCAGGTGCTGGCACTCCTCGGTGCACGGCGCCCAGAGCACGGCGGCGAACAGGCCGTGAGTGCGGAGCATCCACCCGGTGGTAATCCCCGGCCGTCGCGACGGATCCAACCGGTGATACACAGTCATGCCCACCGGCCACGGGCAGCGGATCGGCGGCAATGAATTTAGTGCCATGGCTCTCACTTCCGAAGGTTCCTGAGTGTCTCCGCCAGCTCCACTTGCTTGCGGATCGTGTTGTTCTTCGAATGCGCGGTGGCATTCACCCGCGAAGCTTCCGCCGGGCGCCGTGATCGAGCCGGCGCACAGCGTCTCGGCACACGCCGAGCCGCCGAGCGACCTCGGGATATGACTTCGAACCGAAGCCGTCGAACCCGTAACGCAGCGCCAGCACCGCGACCTCCTGACGACTGAGCAGCCCACCATGCCGGTCCATCAGCTCGTCTATATCGGCGCGCTTCCTGCGACGACTGGGATTCCTCGGCGAAATCGGAATCGACCTCCGAAGAGTCGCCGGCGGGAAGCAGCCTCAGTCGATCGGCGTGGATCGCCAGTGCCAAATTCCGGTATCGCTGGCGAGACAGACCCATCGCCGCGGCGACTTCCACGTGGGACGGCTCCGCGCCGTCCGGGGACGTCAGGGCTGTTTGCAAGCGCCTCCACTTCGCGCATCAACCCCCTCGCCTGCTCTGGCACCCGCAGCATCGGAATCTTGGCGATCGCCTCGCGAATCGACTTCTTCACGAATTGCCGCACGTAACTGTTGAGACGGAGGCCAAGCGCAGGGTCAAAGTTATCAACCCCCTGAATCAGCCCCACATTTCCTTCTGCCACAAGATCAGCGATGTCGACGCCATTGCCGACGTAGGCCATGGCCATCCGCACGACGAGCCGTAAATGCGACTCGATCAACCGGTCGCGAGCGTGCCGGTCGCCAGCCCTGGCCGCGGTCACCAGGAGCCGCTCCTCCTCAGGCCTGAGCACACGCGAGCGCCCGGGCGGCGTAGCGACACTTCTTCTCATGACGCATCAACCTCTCAATTCTGGCTTGATCAGGATTTGCCCGATGGCCTGATGGATGGCCACCTGCGAGTCGGACAGCTCGCGTCGGGCCAGGTCGGTGAGCCGCTTCGCCTGGACGAGGCGCCACATCCGCGCGTCGTCGTCGCCGGTGCCGACCGAAAGCAGGCCGCCGGCTGCGCCTCTGATCAGCCCCCTGAGGTCCGCAGGAAACGACCGCCCGAGGATCCTCGCCGCGCGGGCGGCAGCCTCACCCGAGTGATCCGGTTGCAACCCGAGCTGGTGGACCTCGGGATCCAGACCAGCGCGTGCATGCTGGCCGAAAGCGGCCCGGTAGAACGCCCCACGAGCCTCCTGGGCGTGCTCGTAGAGCGCCTCGTGAAGTTCCTCGAGCCCGAGCCACCGCAGTGCGGTGACTGCCCCGCTGAGCGTGCGAGAGGGCATCGTCGAGCCGCCGCCCAATCAGCCCCTCGGCACTGCGCCAGCCACGGCCGGAGCCGATCCGCGAGCTCGCCATCGGGTGGCGAAGCCCCAGCGCCCGCGGCGACTCCGATTCCTTTTTTGGCGACCTTGTACACTGGATTTACTGCTGGTTCACCGAGCGGTCAACCTGGTGTAATGGGTGGAATTGTGTGAGGAAAGAGCCAGTCAGTCCGGCTCTTCCTCAGTCGGCACGGCGTTTTTCCCAGGCTTCGGTGCCGGCACCGGAACGGAGGCCTTGGCCGACTGGTCCTTGACGGTGAGCAGCGCATCGCTGTCCATCCCCGTTGGGATATTCAGGCAGTTGAATGTGCCGTTGACCACATCCGCCCTTGGCCAATTCGCCGGCGACGCGTACGGCCGACGCCCCGTGAGCACTGCGCCCATATTGGGCGGGGTGAACGTCGCCATCCCGGCCGGGATCTTCTGACTGGAGTTGTCGCTGTAACCCTTCATTGGTGGTTCCTCGTAGTAGGTCAGGCTTCAGCCTGACGTTTGACTCAAATCAACTCGACGCCGGTGGACTCGGCGGCGTCGGCGGCACAATGCCCCCAGGCTCTGAGCTCGACGGCCTGATCGGCGTGCGGGTAAATCCCGATAGTGAGTTCGACAGCTCCACGAGCTGCTCGACGCCGGTGGTCGGGTCCGGCGCCGTATACGCAGGGCCGCCGGCAGTCAGATCGTCGACAACCTGGCCGGCCGCCCCTGCGATCGCGGCCTGGCCGGCTGCCTGAGCTGCCAGGGCGTTCGTCAGGCCCTGCTGTGCGGTCGTGACCGCAGTATCCAAGGTCGGCTGCGCGGCCACCGCCGCGTCGTACGTAGCGAGATCGTTGTCCAGCGTTTCCACGTTTTGCTCCTGAGTAGGTCAGGCTTCAGCCTGACGTTTTGGTCTTGCGCCTCGGCGCCTTGTAACCCGGCGAGATCGATTTCGAAGACGAGCTTGATCGGCACGACGGCGACCGCGCCGTCTGGCCGATGCTCGACGCCGGTGCGGCGGGAGTCGTCGATCTCCCAGCGCACAGCCGCGACGAACTTGGCGATTCGCCGGCGGCGTTCAGCCGTAACCGGCCCAGATGCTGACTTATGACGCATGAGCAACCTGACGTTAATGGTTACTGGACGGCCGGAATCATGTTGCTGACCATCGTCCCAGCCGACTGCCCAGTCGGATCCTCGCCCGCGGCCTCCTCGGCTGAGCCCTCGCCTTCGAACGTGTTGGACGCGTCGCTGATGCCAGGCACGATCTGGGGCATCTCCGTGTCGTGCCCCTTCTCCTTCGCCTTGGCCTGCAACATCATGTCGATCCGTCGATCGAGCTCGGCGTACTGTTCGTCAGAAAGCCCAAGCAAGAGCTGCCGGATCAGCGATTTGTAGATCGCCGACTCGACCACCGGCTCTTCGCCGGCCAGCAAAAACGACTGCTGTAACTTCCCCAGCCCACCGAGCAGGTCGTCGGCAGTCTGGAGCTCGAACCTCGCCGGGTACGTGATCTTGACGGTGTCCAGGACAACCTCGTCGGGCACGACGTGCCTCAGTGCCAAGAGGGCATACTCGGCGATCGTCCGCTCGTTCGCCGCCATCCGCCGGGCGATGTCACGCAGGATCCTGTGCCCCGTGCGAGCGTCGATCTCCTTGCTCACGCCGCTCTGGCCCACCGTGCCCGCGGCACCGGCCGCCTTTTGCAAGCAGCCCTCCATCTCAATCAGGGCGATGAGGTCGCCCTTGTTCGTGCGGATCGAATCGGCTGGCCCCGCCGGCGGCGCCGTGTATTCCCACCCCTCATACGCACCGGTCTCAGGATTCTTCTTCTTCGGCAACACGAACCCAGGCCCGATCGATAGCGTGTTATCGGCCTTACAGAAATCCTCCGGCCCCGACAGCAGGGCATGAGCCTGCAAGGTGTCGGCGAGCGTGAGCTCCGAGTCCTTGTTGTAGAACTCTCTTGCCAATTCAATGACCGCGTCGTATCGCGATTTGCCGATGTGTGGCGTCCGGTGCTTCTTTCGGTCGAGGAGCCGGACGATCGGCACGCGGCCGAACGAGTGAGGCATCCGCTGGAGGATCTTGTTGCCGTCGAACGCGAAGAGGATCGACTCCGTGTCGGTCCAATACCGGTACCGCTCGTAATTCGCCTTCCAGCTCGCGCCTTCCTCCTCGTTGTCGAGGTCGATCACCGTCCCGTCCGCCTTGCAGTCGATGCGAGAGGAGGGATCCTGGTACTCCCGCACAAGGCAACGCGTGTAGCGCCCAGCTTGGTCGAGTTGCCACCACAGCATGTTCTGGGGGAGGATGTAGCTGGCGATCACCTTATCCAGGCCCAACTGCAGCTCGTCGTGGCGCGTCACCACCCTCTGCCCCGGGGGCACTCGCGGATGATCGAAGCAGACATCCAGACACCCAAGCACAAGCACCAGCGGCGCCAGAGTGTCGACCATCCAGTCGTCGATCGTGGTACCGCGGCCGTCCACGTTTTTCCACCACTTCACGAGTTCCGGTGGACCCCCCCGCGTGACCTCCTGGTCATAGAGTTTGCTCAAGTGCACACCGACGACGTGCGCAACAAACCCAGGCACGGGCGTGCGCGCCCGCCTGAGCTCATACTCGTCATCGGCGGCGGTCGCCGCGGGATCCGCGCCCAGCATTCCAGGGTACGGCCCAAACCCGACGTTGGGGAGCTCGCCCGTGATGTTGGCGAGGCCGCCCGCGAAGCCGGCCTGAACCAGAGGCCACTCCTGCGGATTCGGGTACTCTCTCGCGTGTCGGAACAGGTTACGACACGGCAGCCCCTTGCGATCGGGTCCGTACACCGCGTTCCGGTATCGATCACCCCCTTCGTAGGCGTCGAGCGCGCGACGCCAAAAGATTTGGTGCTCCAGAAACTCGATGTGCCGGCGCTGCACGATCTCCGTGCCGTCGAGATCAGGGTCCTTGCCGAGGATCCCGGCCATCGGATTTTCCGCGGCGACAGCGTTCAACGCGCCGTCTCGCCCGCGGCCGAGGCCAGGCATCCAATCGAACATTTTTTTCATTGGTCTGTGCTTACCTGTGCAGATGGAGTTAACAGACTCGTCTCGCGGAGATCCGGCTCAAGCCATAGCTGATCGGCTTGGCACCCTCGGGGAACGCGTCGCGGATACCGCCGCGGAGTGCGTCGACCATGTCCTCGTGGGGAGGCTGGTGATCGAGCGGTCGATCCAGGAATTCCCCGCCGCGCTTCTGCCGGGCGTAATTTTGCATTGCCGCAATGAGGTGCTTACACCGGGGATGGATGAGCAGCCTGACAACCCCGGTGAGGCCGCCGAGCAGGAGCTCGACCTGCTCAAGCCCGTCGACGACAGGGTGCATCGGCCAGCGAGCCGTGATGCGGGGCCCGAACACATTCTCGTACTCCTTGTACGCCACCGGACCGAGGGAGGTCCGCTGATTGGCGGCAGGATCGAGCCGCACCAGGGTGGGCCCACCAAGAGAGCGCGTGACACACTCACCGCGGATCGCCACCGCGTTGTCGGCCGACATGATGTCGATGCCGAGGTACTCTCCGAACACGAGCACCAGCACCCCGCCGTTGGGGTGAGGCCGCACCTGGAACATGACAGCGCCCGTGTGCCTCGATGTCGCCGGCATCGATCGCGAGTCGCACCTCGTATCCAGTCTGGTACTCCGCATCGATTGAGACATGTCGATCGATTGAAAAGCCGGCGAACCAGGCGCCCTCGGTGATCGTGAGCAACTGAGCGTGGATTTCCTGGTCGCCAAGGCGCGTGCCCTCATATTTTGCCACGATCTCGTCGAGGAAAGCCGGTGCGATGTGCAGCCGGTTCTCGTAACTCGTCCCGCGCGTGACGTGGACGTCCGGGTCGCCGACGAGGGACTTGATGAGGCTTGTCGGTCTGGGAGTCGAGGTGATGCACACGCGGGGAGCGTCCCCGAGGCGCATGCCGAACATGAGGTTGTCCCAGGCCTGTTGTCCGTACCGAGAAGCACCAGGCTCATCAAACCAAGCGTGATCATGCTGAGGTCCTCGCAGTCGGTCAGGTTCGTCGGCGCTGAAACACAGAGCGGTCACACCGTTCGGCCACGTCAACCGTCGGAGGGACGGGTTGTACTTCGGGCGCCTGTCCGGCCGGCTCGCCATCAAGCCCGATGGCCCTTGGATCATCACGTCTCTCAGATCGGCAGCCGTCGGCGCCGCGAGCGCGATCCAGCGGGCGATGCCGTTCTCGGCGATGTGCCGCACCCACTCCGCCCCAGTCCGCGTCTTCCCCCACCCGCGGCCAGCCATTGCGAACCACTTGCGCCAGTCGCCCTCGGGCGGACGCTGGGTGCGCTCGAGCGCGCGGGTGCACCTTGCACTCGCCCGCCGGGAGCTCGCAGGGGCAACTCTCCGCGTACCAGTCCCACACCTCCGGATCGACCACGGCGCCGAGCAGCTCCGGTGAGAGCAGCCCGCTGAAGGTCGAGACGTTGCTGGTTGATGTCGACCCGAGTGAGCACGCTGCAGGCCGCGATCGCCTCTCGATCGCTCTCGGCGTGGTCGACCGCCCGCATCAGCCGGCTGAAGATGCGAGCCTTCTCGTCCGGCCTCGTCAACCAGTTCTCGCGCAGGGCTCTCTCTTCGAGGCGCCGATGCGAAAGCGGTTGATCTGGGTCCGGATTGGACACGGTCGAGCGTCAGGCCCTTTCGGGTACGCCGCCGCGACGCAGGTACGAAATGAGCGACGCTGTGCTCACGACCGCAATCGCGATCGTCACGCCAGCCCACGCCATATCGCCAAGCCAGCGCTCAGCACACGGCACCGTCGCAGAAAGGACGCACAGCGCCCCATGTGAATGGTTCATTGGATCTGACTCCGGAGTAGGTCAGGCTTTAGCCTGACGCATTTGAAATTGGAGCGATCACGAGCTCGTCGCCGGCCGGGTAGAAAGGAGGAAGACCCGGCCGGCGACTCCCCCGCGAGTCACGGCTGCGTCGGACCGCCCGGTCATGAGCTGTCGCCGGCGGGGCTGGGTCTCCGGGTCCAGACGCTCCCCCCAAATCCCCCTTCGGTGGAGAGCTCGATCCATGGCCCGTGCCTCAGCGCGCAGGCCGATTTTCCTACCCCTTGCTGCAGCGGTGGTCACGGTGTTGGCGTTAGACCACCGCTCCAGCGAGCGATGTGAATGGAGTGGGGTTCGGACGTCGGCGCCTCGACGATCGCGGCACGCCCGACAGCCGCGGCCGTTTCCGCCACGACTCCCACGCAGAGATCAACCTGGGAACGTCCTCGTCTCGCACGTATCGGGCACCACAGCGGCGCACCAGGTCGATTCCGTGCATGGCGGCGACGGCTTCCAGGCCGAGGGGATATGCCCGCGCTTGGCGGGCGATTTGGTGGAGACTGGTGTGGTCGGTGTACCTCACTGGTGTGGTCGCGCTTGGCATCGGTTTGATGTCTCTCTGTGTATAATATGTGACGGATTTGCGACACCGGCGCACGGCCCTCAGAGCAGCTCGCCGCACCCATCGACGCCGCTGGGTTTTACGTCCAACAGAAAAATAAAAGTTTTTTCGCACCCTGGCAGCGCCCGCCCGCCCATTGCCCCGTCGACCGACTCGCAATAGAATAGGTATTCTATCGCCAGTCTAGGTCAGAAACACAGCGTAACGGACCTCGAACCGGCGATTATCCCCAAAAAAACTCGCAATAGAAACTTGCAAGGAATTACACCATGAAGACAGCCCGAAGACGGGCCGGTGCCGTGGAAGCGACCGAGCCCGAACCAACAACCTGGTCGGAGGCACTCGAACGGTTCGCCGCCTACCAACGCGAGCTCGAAAGGAGCGCACACACAATCGCCAATTATGCCGAGGACCTCGCCCTGTTTGGCGACTGGTACACGAATCGAGAAGGCGGCCCGCCCGTCCTCACAACCGTCGCCGGCGGCGACCTCAGGGACTTCAAGGAGTTCCTCCTGGACGCCGCTGAAGGGAAGCTGATCGCCGTCCTGGAACGCGACGAGCGGCCGTCCAGGCCGTCCACGCGGCGGCAACGCAAGCACGCCCACACGACCGTGAATCGAAAGCTGGCGGCACTCCGCTCGTTCTTCGGCTGGGCCGCCGAGGAGGGTTGGGCCCAGCCGATCCGGTTCCCGAGATCGTGCAAGCTGCAGAGGCCTCTGCCGAAGTGGCTAAGTGAACAGGAACAACGGAAGCTGCTGAGGGACGTCGAGCGCCGGGGGAACCTCCGAGACATGACGATGTTCCACCTCTTCGTCCGCACCGGCGCGCGGCTCAATGAGCTCACCGCCCTTGAGCGCGACTCATTCGACATCGGACCACGCAAGGGAAAGGTGACATACCTCGGGAAGGGTGCAAGGAGCGAAAGGTCCCGATCGAAGTCGAGACCCGCAAACTGGTCACCAAGCTGCTCGACGAGACGGAGACGGAATACATCTGGGCCGGCCAGCGCGGCCGGCTGTCGGAGAGTGCCATCTGGCGCATCGTCTCAAGCTACGGCAGCCACGTCGGCCTCGATCTCACGCCCCACGAGCTCCGTCACTCCTTCTGCCGGAGGTTGGCGGAGAAGCGCGTGCCGATCGAGGTGATCGCCGAGCTCGCCGGCCACGAATCGATCGAGATCACCAGGAGGTACATCCTCCCAGGCGAGCAAGACCTTGAGACAGCCGTCGGCACTCTGAGCTCAGCCGACTGACCGCGGTCTCAATTCACGTGCACCCCGCTCCGAGGATCAACCCCACCCTCGACGCAGACGTTCCAACACCTCAACATGAGGGCGGCAAACCCCGGCGTCGGCTCAAGGCCCTCGGCCTCGCCAAGAGCGATCGCTGCCAGGCACTTCTCCCTGATGATGCTCGGACCGCCCTCGACGACACCGTGCTTCTTGAGATTGTCGAGCTCGAGCAGAGCCGACGCCTGGTCAAATGCCTTCTGTCGTCCCTCGGGCGTCAGCCGCTCCCAAGCTGGTTTGTCCATCGCAGCCTCCGTCAATCTGTGACGCCTGATCCCACCACGCCGACTCGATCGGCCCTGACGATCACGCCCTTTCTAGCACGTCGAGCTCGCAGAGGTAATGCCAGTCCCACCTGTCCGCCCCCCACGACATGCGCACCAAGACGCCGCGCTCGCTGAGCTTGTAGCCCGTCACGATCCCCCTCTCTCGAAGATGTCCCCGATGTCGCGCCTCGGTGCCGAACTCCCAGGGAAGACTGTGCGAGAAGGAGGCCTCGTACTCGTCGTCGTCGTTGATCCCATAGTGTCGCTCGAGCGCGAAATGCCATTCATGCTCAATCTGCCCGGGACCCCACGAGACCTCGACCACACACCCATTCGGACATAGGATCATCGCCGTGACGACGCCCTTGCCCTCGTCGCACCCGCGGTGCTTCACGAGCTGCCCAATCTCGAACGGGAATTTCACAGGCACGCTCAGGTCGAACGGCTTCGGCCCCGATTCCACATCACGATGAGACTTCTCAGGCCCCCGCATGGATCCACCTCCTGAAGTCACCCCGCTCCCCTGCCCCGGGCCTCCTCGGCCGCGTGCTCGAGCTCCCGGCCGCAAGCCTTACGGGAGCGGCACGTCTTCAACCGCAAATCTTCGCCAAACGGAATCAGCGAGGCTGCACTAATGGCCGGCCCGTCGATCAGACGATCGGTTAGATGCTTAATCGACCAATTAGAGGAGTAAACTCATGGCAAGGTCGCCCAAGAAGGAATCAGACGATCGGCCGGCGGATCAATCAAGCGATTCCGCATCCGCCCAGCCGGCCGAACAAACAAAGAGACGCAGTCGCAAAAAGCGCATCGACGGGGCAGTCACGAGGCCGCATCTCACGCTCGGCGAGTCCGTCTGGGAGCGAGTGCTCTACACCGCGGCGAAGCGAAAATTGCCACCCAGAGTGGTGATCAACTCGACCCTCGAAATGCACCTGCCGCACTTCGTCGTCACCCAGGTCGATCGCCCCGTGACCGACCCAGTCGGGAAGTGACAGATCACTTCCACCGATCATTGGAAGTGATCCAAAATCACTTCCAAGTCCCAAGACTCACCACGCGGCCGGCGACGTCGCCGGCGACGACCTGGTCGACCATCGAGCCCGCGATCGCAGCCGCGACCCCCGGCAGACCTGGCCATTGAAACCAATGGTCGCGATCACGCCGTCGGTGCGGTCTGGCCCGACTTATCCAAGGGCAGGGGGGCTCACCCGGCCGTCGCCGGCGACGAGCTCGTCGACCAGCTCCCCGCCCTGGCCATTTTACGGATCATGATCCATAAAGCACCGGAACCGGGCACCGGGTTACTCACCAGCGTCGTCCCGAGGCGCCGGCACCGCCAGCTCATTGACAGCCCACGCGTGCCCCTTCATCGCTTGAATCCATGTCGACCATCGCCACGTCGATTGGCCACCAATTGTCGTCCCGAGAATCCGAGTCTCGAAGAGCAGGGGGGCTCGCTCGAAGCCATCCCCGTGATCCACGCCCAGGAACACGGTGCCGACAACGACGCCTCGCTCGAGCTCAGTCCGAGCGATCGATCGATTCGTCGCGATCATCCAAAGTGCGAACCGCAGAGCGTCGGGCTCAATGACCGCCTTCCTCCCGCTGAGAACGTAACACGTCACGGCACCCCCCTGCCCTTATTCGGGCTCCATCATCTCGCCGACCAGCACGTTCAATCGATCCCGCTGGGCCGCGTAGGCACGCTCAGCGAACGCCCAGGCCTTGCGGTCGACATGCACGCGGATCGCCTTCTCGACGATCGTCCTGAGCTGCCGAGGCGGCAACGTGTCGAGCTCGACGGACCCACCATCCCACTTGTGAGCTCGCGGGTCCGACACCTTTGTCGGCCGCGTCGGCAGATCGAACTGTTCGATCTGCCCCTCGGTGATGGCAACTCGAGTAAGGGAGACGTCGGCCCCCGGAGCGAACTCACGAATGCCATCCTCGACAGACCGCGTGATGTCGACGCCGCTCGGATCCCAGTCTCCGAAGTACAGCAGCCGCGCAGGCCTGGCCTCCGCCGCGATCGCCGCGGCCGCCCCGTGAAGGAACGTGATCGAGGGGAAGCCTCGAGTAACCATCAGCGGCACATCAAACTCGCTGGTGACCGAGTAGAGCACACCAGCCAGCGCATCCTTCTCAAGCCACACCTCGACGTAAGCCGGCTGATCTTGCCAGGGATCGCGACGATACGTGTCCGCCAGCTCCCGGAGCGCCTGCCCCACGCCGACGAAGGATGCAGGCTTATGTGTCCACCGCGTGCTGTCGGCGACCGCCGAGAACGGGATCCGCCCTTCCCGCCGCATCTCAGTCACGATTCGCACGACAGCCCTGTATTGGAGCTCAGTCTTATCGATCGCCCCGGTTGAAACCAATCGATAGAAAATCTGGCGAACAGTCATGGGGCTGTCCTCGGCGACGGCATGGGAGATCCGGTCGCCCATATCGGCCATGCTCGCCTTCGTCCTACGCCGCCTCACGAGGCAGCCTGGTCGGCGGTTTGATCGGAGAGCTCCACCATCCGAGCGAAACACCGAGCCGTCGCCCGGGCATCAACCAGGGCATCGTGAGCCCCCACAAGCTCTTCGCCAAAGAGGTGCCGATACAGCTCAGCGAGGCTGGGCCGCTTGTAGCCGCCTTCCGGCTTCGAGCTCGGGATCCTGCAGACGGCCCTCCCCCAGCCCATGGTGCACACCCCAGCCATGCCGGAGAGCGGGTTTGCGTACCCGGAGCCAAGCCGGTGGTACTCGGCACCAATGCACCCCACGTCGAACCGCTGGTTGTGGGCCACAATGAGCGAAGCCGGTCCCAGCTCCAACCTGAAGAGCTCGAGCACGGTGGCGATCGGCACCCCACCAGCAGCCGCGGCCTCGGCCGTGATCCCGTGAACCGCTGAGTTCGCGGGGCTGATGGTCCACCCATCTGGTCGCACCACATGACTGCGAGTTCGCACCTCAGCCCCCGCATCGGTGGCAACCACCCACCCGAGCTGCACGACGCGCGGCCAGTTATCGACCTCGTCGGCCGGCACTCGTCATCAACCGGCAACCCATTGGTCTCACAGTCAACGATCACGATGCTCACGTGTCTTCCCCTTCATCCTCGGCCGCGGCGCCCGTCACGCTCAGCGCCGCCACCGGGATCACGTCGTGAAAGATAGCCCCCTCATCGCCGTACCACCAACACTCGGCCCACCCAAAGCCCTCCTCGTCGACGCCCAGCTTCCCGACCACCATCCTCGGCCCGTCGAGCGCCCGCAACCTCACCCGATCACCCACCTCGATCTTCTGCGGCATTGATCACTCCGAAGTAGGTCAGGCTTCAGCCTGACGATCGTGAATAAAAAGGGGCGGCCGCCGGCTCGATCGTGTCGCGGGCACGCTACCGGCGATTTATCAGCCCCGCTCCGCGCTCGAAGGGCCTACATACCGCTCCCGAGTGTAGTAAGGCCCCGCAGCCAAGAGCGGGCGGCCGGGGCAGACCCGAACAACGTTGGTGACGAACCCCTCCCCACGCGCCGGCCCCATCACCAAGCGAGCCCAGACCACCCAGGCCCACTCCCAACCCCGCCGAGCCGGCGCGACTCACGCGGCGGAGATTGACTCACCCGACGAGCTCCAAGGCAGAGGGTTGGGCGAGTCCCCCTGCCCCGGAGCCGTGGATCGACTATGGCTTCGTCTCCGGGCTCCCAGCGACGTCGGCCGTCCCAGCGTCGACCGGCACCGCCGGCGGCTTCTGTGTCTCCTCAGGCGACTCGACCAGCTCGGCATCGGTGAGAGCCGCCCTGAACGCTTCGATCCCAGCCGCGCACGCTTCGAATGTCGGAAATGGCTCACGACACTTGGCAAGCGTGCCGCCGTCCCCACCAGCGAGTCGCCACCTGAACTCGCCGGGTTGCTGTTGAGTGACATGGAACGAAAGCATGGAAAGCTCCTCAAGGTGTGGTAGGGGCGTGAGCAACCTTGGGCGACCGCCCGCGGCTCGAGTAAACGGCATCATCCCCGGCCTTCTCGCCCGTCGTCCGGCCATCCCTGACCACGGGCTGTGCTCCATCAAACAGTGCCAACCCAGTGCGACCAGTCATCGCCTCGTCCAGCACGGCATCGAGCTGGAGGCCAGCGCGGGCGAGATCCTGATCGGCGCGCTTCTTCCTCGACTTCGCGGCCTTCAGTCCCTTGTACACGGCACTCGCCCGCAACTTCGCCCTCGCATCAATCACCGCCGACTGGGCCTCACTGAGCGAGCCCCGAGCCGCGTCCCGAATCCGCTTGGCGTCGATGAGTTCCCCTCGCAGCCGCTCCTCATCACTCAACATGTGTCGCCTCGATCATCTGCGGAGCTCCCTCTCCTGGTGTCCCTGGATGGAGGCCGTATGACATCGTTGTACCACCACACAGACAGTCACTTATTGCAACTAAGCTTCACACGTTCTAAGATGCTGTCGGATCAAGGTCACCGTGGCCTTCGATCCGACACCGATGTCAGCCGCTTGATCCGTTCTGCTTGCCGGTAGCTCGGACCCAGCGACAACAACGTAAGGAAAGTGCTCGTGAACATTTCGACGCCGGCGGCCACCCGCCGCCAGGACGGACGTTCTCCGTCCACGGATCGCTCTGCGCCATGTCTCGCGACGAGGAGCGAGAGTTGTTTGCCCAGATTCGCCGCGGTGATCGCGACGCCCTAGGCGTATTGATGAAGGCCCACAAGAACCTCGCCTGGTCCGCTGCAAACGAGTACCGTGGTTTCGGGATGCCAGCCGAAGACATCGCCCAGGAAGCGATGCGTGGCATCCTCATCGCCGCCGATCGCTTCTCGCCGGAGCGCGGGCCGCGCTTCTGTAGCTACGCCTGGTTCTACGCCAAGAAGTACGCGTTGCGGGCCGTAGAAAATCAGGCCCTCCTCATCCGCCTCCCCTCCCGAGTGTGGCGCGAGCGCCGGATCGGCGAGCTAAGATCGAGGTTCTCTCCCTACCCCGCCAACCTCAGTCGCGACGCTGCCGATGGCATCAACGGCCATCGAGCCGACGACACGCAGGCCCGCATCGAGTCAGCCCTCGAGCAGCTCGCCCCTCGGCAGCGTGAGGTTCTCATGCACGCCTTCCGGTTCCCCGGCGCCGAGCTCTGTCCAGCCCCCCGCCGATCCGAAATCACCGCCGCCGTCCGACGCCTGCGTGCAGTGTTCTCTTCCACACCAAACATTCGAAAGGACTCGATCTATGGGCACATCGACTGAGAAGCGCATCCGATTCATGAAAGGAATCAAGTGCCCCGTGTGCGGCGGAGCTGATGACGATCGTCGAGGCCAGGGAACCCGGTGCCATGGGTACCGCTCGGGTGATTGGGTCCACTGCACACGTGAAGAGTTCTCCGGCAGAGCCAAGTTCAACGCGAACTCCCAATCGTACCTCCATCGTGCCGAGGGAAAATGCCCGTGCGGCGCAGAACACGCTCCGGCCCCAACGCCGCCGCCGGCCACAAAGAAAGGCCACTCGACCCTCGGCAAGGTCGCGAAGGTGTACAAGTACCGGAACGCCTTCGGCACCGTCGTATTTGAGACGGTGCGGTTCGTCCCAAAGGATTTTCGGCAGCGGCGTCCGATCGGCAACGGAAAATTCAAGTGGAACCTCGAAGGTGTCGAGCTGGTACTCTACGACCTGCCCCACCTTCTCACCTCAGCCAAGGGCCGCACGGTTTACATCTGCGAGGGCGAGAAGGACGCCGACAACCTGGGCGTCGAGGAGCTCGTCGCCACTACCTGCCCACTTGGGTCCGAGAAGTGGCGTGAGTCCTACTCCGAGTGCCTGGCAGGGTGCAAGCCCGCGCGAATAGCGATCCTCCAGGACAACGATGATCCTCGGCGCAGACATGTCCAAGCAGTCGCGGCGTCGCTGCACGCACACGGGCTGCTCGTACACGTCATCGAGCTTCCGGGCCTGGGCGATCACGGGGACGTCAGCGACTGGCTCGCAGCCGGCGGCACAGCCGGGCAACTCGAGGCCCTCGTCAGTCGCACCGCGCCATGAGCCGCCCCGATCCCTCGGTCACGACCATGGCGTTGGCGGGCACGGGTAACCTGGTCGGACAAGATCGGCGCGATTAACTTCCACGCCCTCTCCGATCCGGATTTGTACGATAAAACTCTGGAGGTGAAGAAGATCCCCAGGATTGGCTCTGGAAGTATCGACTTGCGACGTGGTCACATGGCACTGATCGCAGGCGAAGGTTCCGCCGGCAAAAGCCTGATATATATGTCCCTCGCTGCAATTATCTCCCGCGGCGGTGACTGGCCGGACGGTAACGGCAAAGCGCCAGTCGGCGACACACTCATCCTCAGAGCACGAAGACACGCCTGCGGACACCATCGTGCCGCGGTTGAGTGCGATGGGGGCTGACCTCAGCCGAATCCGGCTGGCCAAGGACCTCGTGATCGTCAGGCGCCCTGGGAAGCCCGCAGCGGTTTCACCGGTGAACCTCGCAGAGCGCGGATACTGGCATGCGGTGCTCGACCGGCTTCCAGAGACGAAGATTCTCGTGATCGACCCTTTGCCCGCCTACCTCGGCCGCGGGGTGAACGATCGCCAGAACCAAGAGGTGCAACAACGCCTCCAACCTTTTCTCAAAGAGGTGATTCAGCCACGCGGGATTTGCCTCATTGCGATCACGCACCTTAGCAAGTCTCCGGATGCGCGCAATGCCGCCCAGCGAATCACGGGCTCAATCGCATACACGAACATCCCCCGTAACGTGCACATGGTGTGGCGGGACGAGGAAGACCCAACAAAGCGGTTTTTCCACCAGATAAAGTGCAATAACGCGCCCGACGGCGTCGAGGCGATCGCCTTTCGCGTGCACCAACTGATGACGCCAGGGGATGACGGGCAGATCGAGACCTGCGGCGTCGCCTACCTCGGCACCACTTCCGTTGTGGACATGCGGTCGATGTTCGAGAGCCGCGGCCGCCGTGGGCCTGAACCCGTGAAGGCGACGGTTCTCGCGGAATGGATCTGGAAGACGCTGAGCGCGGGCCCAATGCGGCTAGCCTGGATCATTGACCAGGCCAAGGAGGAAAGAATGCTGCCTCCGGGGGAGCATGGCACGGGGGCGTTGTATCGAGCGATGAGGCGCATCCCAGCGCTCCATGAGGGTTGGATCATCGACCAGTTTGAGGCGTCCGAGGAGGGTGGTAAGGCAAGGAAATACTGGCAGCTCCTCGAGTCGTCCGGCGAGGGCAAAGCAGCTCCGCCAGCCCGCGCCCCCTTCTGACGGTCATCACGGCCAAGTCCGCGCATCTTGCCGATCTTCGGTATTGTGGAAAACTTGGGTAAGACAGCGATGCCCAGGTGAGAATTACCTGGGTACTCGTAAGTCCTTACGTACCAACATGACCCAAGTACCCAAGTAAATTAAGAATGCACGTCGCTCAGCCGCCTGGCAGGTCATTGCGGACCGTCGTGAGCCAGCAAAATCGCTCCCAAGATTGATCGTCAAATGTAAGCGTGAGTGAAAGTCCATGTAAGTGGTCCTGGCTCTCTACCTGCTCGAGCGATTCCGCGATCTCGATGCCGAGCTCGAGGAAGAGTCGGCGAATCGCCTCGCTCCGGCTTGTTTTGAGCTTTCCGCACAGTGCGGGCAGTAGCTCTTCGAGCTCTGGCGAGCACGAAAACTGTCCATCCCGGATGGAGGCCTGTTTCATTTCTTTCACCCTTCAAAAAAACTTGGGTACCCGGGTACTTCTTCACCCTCTTTCTTCTAACCCCTTTCTATAGAGAGAGTTAGTAGTACCCAAGTAATGGTACCCAAGTTTTAGAAGAAACTTGGGTACTTGGGTCATGTTGATACGAAAGGAGTTATGTCTATCAGGTGTGTAAGTGTAGCGTGCAACCGTACACCGAATGAAAGGAGATTGAAGAGTGGCCGGCTCCGCGCCTGCGGCCCCACACCAACCCGACGCGCCAGCGAGGCCGGGGTTCGCCCTCGAGCTTCGGGCCGCGCCTTGGTGGTACAACGTCCTTGAGGGAAACGGCTGGTCGCCCTCGACGGGACGCCCCGACCTCGGCCGCCTTCCCCCCAGCCTCCTCGCCCAGGGACACCAACCCGACGCGCCAGCGAGGCAACTCAATCAGGGCAACGCCGCCCTGAGTCCAGCCCTGAAAACACCCGAGAATTTCGTTTTACACCACCATGACCGTTCGTTGGTGGTAACACAAAAGTAGTGTACATGCCCGAGGACATCTCGTAGGTCAGGCTTCAGCCTGACGCATTTGGACCCACACCATGCCCCTAAAAAAGCAGCATCCGAAGCCACCCGAGAAGCTCATCGGCCTCATCCGCGTCTCGACCGATGTCCAAGATCAATCTGGCCTCGGCCAGGAGGCCCAGGCCCAAGCGATCGAGGTGTTCCGACAGAGGGTCGGTGGCGAGCTGATCGCGACATGCGAGGAAGTCGAGTCAGGGAAGCACCATGACATCGCGGCCCGGCCGAAGTTGCGGGCGGCCGTCGCCCACGCCAAGCATGCAGATGCCACACTGGTGATCGCCAAGCTCGACAGGCCTGTCTGCTCTATCGATCCTCCTGAGCACCTCAAACTGAACGGCGTCAAATTCGTCGCCTGCGACCTCCCCGCGGCGAACGAGCTCACGATCGACCTGCTAGTGGCCGTCGCCGCGAATGAGGCCCGGGTGATCGGCCAACGCACCAAGGACGCCCTGCAAGCCTACAAGGACTCCAAACGCGCTCAGCCGCCGGATCCGTGCACTCTACCCCAACGGCGTCCCAGCGGAGATCGTGGCGGCCACGGCGGCAAGCTCGGAGCCTCCCTCCCCCAGTGCAAGAACCTCAAGCCAGAGCACCGCCGCAGGGGCACAGAGCGAGCCAGCGCCGTTCCGCAGTGCCAGGGCGGCCGAGTTGATGCCGACATCGCCCCCTACGTCGCCGAGCTGCGGCGGCAGGGTGCGACACTCCAGGCGATCGCCGACCAGCTTAACGCCGAGGGCCACAAGACGAGCGGCAAGCGCCAGTGGAGCCCACCCCGAGGTCCTGCGCGTGCTCGAACGCCATTCAGGGCTTGGGGTCCCGGGATGTAGCCCATAAGCCGAGCGCCTCTCCAGCCAGCAAGCGGCGGCGCGATTCATCGGGCGCCGGATTCCCAGGCAGTGGCCGGGCCAGGAACTCCTCGACGGCCCGAAAGAACGCGGTAGTACCGACGGTGCGACGCGATCCGCCTCTTGGCCTCCCACCTTCACGGTGACCTCCGCCAGGCCGATACTCCCTCGCCAGACATGCCCATGAACCCGCAGGCACGGATCTCGACCGGCGCGTCGAACGGGAACTCCCTGCATGCCTGGGGCGTGGCAACCGCGGGGCCGTTCGTGGGCCCCTGGGCGACGCCGGCGGCGGTGACGCCATCGCCGGCCTTCGGGTACCCGACGCCCCCACACTTCTCCGAGGCCTCCACGGCCAGGATCAGCCACTCGCCTTCGAACCCGGGCGTCGGCTCGATCGTGCAGTTCCGCTTCACGTGCTCGCACAGCAATCGGACCCGAGACTCGTTCTCAGGAGCGATCGATCTCTCGAACGCGTGGCCATCTCGACGCCGCTCTGACCATCTCGAACTCGACGCCGGCGACGAACATCTTCCGATCCCGATCCGTGTAAGGATCGTCGTCGATCCAGAATGGCGTCGAGATGATGAAGGGCTCGATGCCCGCGCCGACCGATCCCGCTTTACTGCCCATGATCATCCCCTTCCGTGGGTTAGGAATCATGCTTCCTACCACGGGATCATTTGCTGCCAATCGCAACCATTGCAGGTCAGTCCGGCCGCCTGCCGAATACATCACTGGGTAAACCGGCCCACTCCCATTACCAGTCGGAGGCATCCCATGGCTCATTCCGAGTCACCAGATCGTGAAGAAGAAATCGTCCGTGTGGAATGGAACGTAAGACCCGAGGAACGAGAGCGGATCGGCCGCCGTCTCGACGCGGCAGGGTTGTTACCTGACGTAGGGCCTGAGTCGCCGACAACGCCGCCGTCGCCACCGATCGAACAACCCGAAACCAGCCCCGGAACCACGGCCCCAAGGCTCGCGGCACACGACTCCAGCGGCCGCGTCTACCCTCTCGCGATCGTGGAGTGGCACGACTCGTGCACACACATGGGCTGGCACCGTAGCCTGCCCTGCCTCAATCCGAGTTACTGCCGCTCCGTAGGCTGGCTCATCCACGAGGGACCCGAGACGATCGTGATCGCGGGCCACATCGCGGACGAAGACGACGGCACCATGCAGCACGGCGGAGAGATGACGATCCCGCGGCTTGCAATCACGAAGATTGACCGCCTGAGCTGATCACTTCCCCTTCTTGCGGCTTTTGCTCTTCGTCTTCCCTGGCGTCTGTGCCAGGTCGGAGCCGGCCGCTGTCTTGGCGGCTTTTGATGACTTCGGGTCCCTCAAAACCTTCGCCGCCGCCCGCGCGGCCTTGGCCGACGTCACTTTCCCTTTTGCCATTGAAGCGCTCCTTCATCGAGAAAAAAAAGACCACACGCCAGTCTGCTTTTGCCGGTAGCCTGACGTGTGGCCCAACGCAAGGATCGCCTACGACATTGTACACCCTTTGGAAAGAATGACCCTGCCGCAAGCGGCACAGCTACTGTGCTTCCTCGTGATTCTGCTTCGGTCGGGAATTAAGCATCGCGATCAAAACTCTCCTGAACGCCGCATCTGGCCCAGACACAAGATAGACCGGCTCGTTGGGTCGCCTTCGCACGTACGGATGCTCCTCCCAGTGGCCGGGGACCTGGCGGCAGCGTCTCGATAGAGCAGTCTCAATTTCGTCCCAGAGGGCTCGCTCTGGCGGTCGATCGCGAAGTGAATTTCCACATGGCGCTTTGGACGGGTGAGCTTCCAGTGTTTACGCTCGGCGTGCAGAAGCTGGTGGATATGCGAAATCAGAGCCCTGATTGTTTCTTCGACTTCGACAGCGGACCCAGTGATGTGGAAACTGGCCTTTGCCTCTCCCGCTGCGCCGTTGGCGGCGGCCGCATTGTGGGCGAGGCTGGTCTCACTCCTGGCCTTCCCCCCTTTCCACGAGCGTCTTGATCGCGCTTTCATACTCGATCGTGACGCCGGCGTACACCGTGCCGGAATACTCGAACGCGACGCCCGGCAATTTCCCTGACGCTCGCCTCCCTCTGCGCGCGACTCCACCATGCGCGGGGTCGCGCCGCAGGATCATGGCGCGCGGCGCCCTGGGTTGACTGACTGGCGATTCTACCTCTTCGCGGCATCGGCGGCTTTGCCATGTCTGACCCGACTCCCACCGAGAACTTCGTGACTTCCCCTTTCCCAAGCCACCTCAGGGACTCGAACCCTGGACCCCAGCTTTACGAAAGCTGTGCTCTACCAACTGAGCTAAGGTGGCACGCGGCGCCTGCGGTACGAAAGCGTTGCATTTACAGTAAAGCCAGGTATCCGGACTGTCAACGACGACGCACCTCGCTACCTCGGCCCCGCCACCATGGCCCGATAATAAACATCAAGGTACCGCTCGATATTGCGGTCCATCGCGAAATACTCGCGAGCAACCGGACCGGTAGCCGCGGCAAGGCCGCGCGGCCAGCGCCGGATCGCCCAGCACCCTGACAATCGCATCCCCCAGAGGCTCCGGGGCCACCGCCGCCAAAAGCCCCGCCCCCGTCTCTCCCAGAAGCTTTGATAATCCCCGAAATCCGTCGCCACGATCGGCCGCCCCGCAGCCAGATACACGGCAATCTTGCTCTGCACCGAATAATTCTCGCGACACGCCAGCCGGGAATGCACCAGCACGTCAGCGCGGCGCGTGAGCGCGACCACCTGGGAAGGTGTCTGACCGGCCAGCACGAAAAGCTTCGACGCATCCGAGCCCAGCCGAGCCCGATAGTCCGCCGCCGCTTCAGCGGGTCCGCCTACCAGCACGCACCGCGCTTCGGGCACAGCGGCGAAAACCCGCGGCAGCGCGTCAATCAAGAGCGGCACGCCCTGGTTCGGATGCACGATGCTGCCGACGTACATGATCACCTTGTGCTCGGCGCTCAAGCCCGGAATCTGCGGCCGGCTCGCCCGGCTCTTCGTACTCGGCCAGGTCGATTCCCGGGATAGATCACGTGCACGCGATCCTCCGGCACGCCTTTTCGTTCACGAGCACGTCTTTGACCGGCTCACCCAGCACGATCACCGCGGCTGCGTGCCGCAAAACCCTGCGTTCGAGCGCCTGATACGCCCGGAACGACCAGCCCCCGCCCCAGCCGGTCGCGCTCGACCTCTTCGCCCAGCAGTGAGTGGATCTCGTAGACCATCGGCCATCCATGACGCAGGCACGCAAACGATGCCCGGGTCGCCCCGCCGTAATGCTGGGCATGCACCAGCTCGAAAGGATGCTCGCGGGCGATGTTCTTGAGCCCCTACCCGCCCAGCCAGCCTGCCGGTGGCACCGTGTAAACCGGCGTGTCTTCAAACTCGCCTCGCTGAACGTTGATTCCCCACGGCGGCCGCGCGCGCAGATGGGCCACCACCACCTGCACGCCCCGCGGCTTGAGCGCGCGCAGGATCTTGATCGGCAGCATCGCCGTGCCGTCGTATTCACCGGGAATCGGAAACGAATTGGCGATCAAGATCCGCACGTCGGCTCCTTCCAGGCCCTTTCACATCTCCTCGTTCCTGCTCCTCGCGTGGGAACGGTCTTCCGCTCGCTCTGCGGCCCGCTCGACGTGAATCGCCCGTGATTGTTCCTGACCCACCCGTTCCTTACTTCACCGGAGGCCCAGGTTTCGCGGGCGTCGCCGGCGACGGCGTGATCGGCCTCGGCTCTGGAGCACGCGGCAGAACCACCTTCGCACCGGCGATCGGATCGCGCCAGATCACCTCGCGAATCCGCAGCAGATTTCCGTGGCTCTGGGTCGTCGGGTCAACCTGGCGGTAATACGCGATCGCGCGGGCATTGTCCTTGCTCGCATCGCAGATCCGCGCGAGGTTCTGCGCTGGCCCCCCAGCGCAGCATCGGAAAGTAGTACGTGATCCCGGGCTCCGGCAAGAGATCGAGGGCGTCTCGAAATAGCTGCGCAGCCCGCTCGGGCGGCTTGTCCTCTAACCGGGCCTTTTCCAGTTGTGCAAGCGCCATGTAATACGTGGCGTATGCGTCCAGACCCTCCTGAATGTCCGCGGGGATTGTCTTGTGCTTGTTGCTCACCATCGGCGCGTTCTCGGCAAATCGCAGCGCCACATACTCTTTGATCGCTCCGTCCAGGTCGCCGCGCAAGTGCTTCACCCGCGCATAAATCAAGGGATAATCGCGGGTGAACAAGTACAATGAATGCTGGATGGATTTCACAAATTGCCCATCGCCGAAGAGCCGCGCATAAACCTCGAACGGCAGGCTCCACAGTTTGATTTCGCCGCATCGCTCGCCCAGCACCTGAGCAAACTGCTCGCGTAGATCGGCGGGATCGCGGAAGAGAATGGTCCGATGCTCGCCTGTCAGCTCACGTTGCAAGAGCTTCATCTTCGGCGAAAAATAACCCGGGCTCGAGTCGAGCAGGATCCCGATCTTGGTCGGGCTGCCCAGGAGCGACGCGCGGCTTGTTCCGTACGGTGAATCCCCGGGCAGGTTCATCCGTTCGAGAACCGAGTCATACGTCATTGCGTCTTCGAGTGTGGCCACGCCGGTCCCATCGGGCCCCGGGATCTCCAGCCCCAGCCGCGCATCGAATAAATACGCCTTGTTGTCGATGATTGCCGCGCAGATCCAGACCAGGGGCGGCTTGGCGCCGAAGCTGCATGCCACGCAGCCCGGCCTCCATCTCGAATTCCAGCCCATATCTCGGAAACGACGGCTCGAGCGACCTGCTGCGGCTGTACGTGATCAGACCCGCGTCGATCTCGAGCTGGCGGCACAGCGCAATGAAGAGCCACGCACGCTCGGCCCAATGGCCCTGGGCCTCCGTGGCCATGCCCCGCACCAGCACGTCATACGGCCGCGCGTAGGCCTGCGGCAGCTCCCCGAACGCCAGCGTGCCGGGCGGAACGAGTTGAACCTGCGACACCACCCATTCAAATACCCGGCGCACCCGGGCCAGATTCTCGCCGTTGCCCGCAACGCGCTTCGCGATCGGGTAATACATCATGCAGTCTTCAATGTGCCGCGTGTCGTGATCCGACCAGTTCCGGTTGCTGAAACTCTCGACCACACCGAGCGGAAGCTGCGTCTTCAAGTACTCGCGCGCCGCCGAATCGAGCTGGTATTCAGAATGGCTTGTTCCGTCGAAGTACTGGTTCAGCTTCTGGATGGCCAGCTTGAAGTTGTCTCCGCCGGGCTCCAGTGCGGCGCGCTGAATGAGAGTCATCGCGCTCTCCAGGAGCGCCGTTCGCGTTTCATCGCTACGTCTCTGTCCGACGCTGGGTGCCTCCGCTTTCCCAGCCGGCGAGCGCTCCGGCCCCGGCAAAGAGCTCACGGTCCGCACATTGTCGGGCTCGTCATACGACGGGTCCTTCGAGTAGTTGCAGCGAAGACCCAGCGGCACGAGCGAAAACGCGGCTGCAAGTCCGATCCAGTGAATTGTGCGACGGCTCAAGCGGGTATTCTCCTCTGATGATCCTGCAAGCGCATCGGGCGCCGCGGGCCGATCCTCTCGATCATCGAAGTCGCATCGAAGACCGGCCGATACGCAGCCTTTCGTCAAAGGGAGCACACACGGCGAGGACGGGTGTTCGCGTTGTATTCTATCCTATTGTGAGCCATCGATTCGCGCACGGCGAGACCGTTTGGCATTGACGCTCGTTTTTCATACGCTGTGGCGCCTCGCAAGGTTCGCCGCCCAGCACCGCCAAGCTGCAATCAGTCGGCCGACTTCGGCCATCCCAACACCCGGCCCCCACGAATAATGGAGGACCCGGCTCCGTCCGGCGACTGTGCCGCTCGCCCGCCGCATCACCGCCCGTTATTCCGCTTCAAGCGGCGCCGAAATCGCTTCGCGAATGCGCAGGCAGAGGCGTAACAGATCTTGTAAATCATTAATATGAAGCGCGTTAGGTCCGTCCGACAGAGCTTTGTCCGGGTCCGGATGCACTTCGAGGAAGAGGGCATCGCAGCCGGCGGCGACGGCGGCGCGGGCGAGTGTTGGAATCATCTCGCGTTGCCCGGAGGAGACGGTCCCGCCTCCCCCGGCGCTGGGAAGCTGCACGGAGTGGGTGGCGTCGAAAACGACGGGTGCTCCGGTCGCCTGCATCTGGGGAATGGCGCGAAAGTCGTTGACGAGCCGGCCGTAGCCGAAAGTGGTGCCGCGCTCGGTGAGCAGTATGCCTGCAGCCTCAGCTTCCATGAGCTTGTCGACAACGTTGCTCATATCCCATGGGGCCATGAATTGCCCCTTCTTGACATTGACGGGTCGTCCCGTCGCGGCGGCCGCTTCGAGCAGGTCGGTCTGCCGCGCCAGAAACGCGGGAATCTGGATAAGATCGACGACCTGTCCGATCGCCTGTGCCTGGCCCGTTTCGTGGAGGTCGGTGGTCACCGGCAACCCGGTCTCGGCCTTGACGTGTTCGAAGATCTTCATCCCCTCTTCGAGCCCGGGCCCGCGAAAACTCGACTTCGAGGTTCGGTTCGCCTTGTCGAACGAGGCCTTGAAGATGAGCGGAACGGAGAGATCCTCGCAGATCTCGACGAGCCGATCCGCGATGCGCATGGTCATCTCGCCCGGTTCCATGACGCAAGGCCCGGCAATGAGCGCCAGCGGCCGCTCGCGGCCAATCTCGACACGTCCGATCTTCACAGGGTTAGGAGGAGGCATTCTGTGTCTCTCGGGATTCCTGATAAGGAACAGGCCGGAATTAACTTCCCGATTTCCGTATCAACCCGACCACGAAGGAAACCCTCGTTCCGACGCTCTGCGTCGGAACGGTGTTTGTGCCGCTCCGCGGCGCGCTCGACGTGAATCGGCGGAAGTTGTTTCCAACCCGTTCCTAAGTAACGATCCGCTCCCACATACCAACCCGACATCTTGAAACTGCGCGTTTTGGTTCTTGCCCTGAAAGGGCAAAACAAATCAGCCCAGGGCAACGCCCTGGGTTCCTTGAATTTGAACGTTTTGGTTCTTGCCCTGAAAGGCCAAAACAAATCAGCCCAGGGCAACGCCCTGGGGTACCACGTCAGCCAAAGAGGGTGTCGCCCTGAACGGGCGAAACAAGCCGTCCGAACCGCGTGAACCGGAATTTCCGCGAGCGATTTCAACGTCGCACGAGGTTCCCCGATTGTGCCGCCCTTACAGGGCTTCAATATGGTTTGAACTCGAGAACCCAGGGCGATGCCCTGGGCTGGCTTGTTGCGCCCCTTTGGGGCAAGATCCAAATTGCGCAAAGAGCTCAGCGAGGCCATCCTTTCTCCGATGAGCGTTGATCCGCACCGACATACCAACCCGAAGCGTCAGCGAGGCCATCCTTTTTCCGATGCGTGGTTAGCCGCTCCCACATACCAGACGGCACCCGACGAAGTAGGGTCATACCCATGCGCTGCTCGGGCGAGATTCTATCGCGCCGCTTGACCTGGTGCGAGCAGAGGTTCGTCTCAAAGCGTGTCTGAAGGTGCCCTGGCCAGCGCACGGCACGTTGCCGGACCGATTGGTTCGTGCTTGGAATCTGCGGGAGTCGGGCGAAGTCGTTAGTTACCCGATTAACCGACATTTGCCTGGGTATTCGCTCTGGTTATCGCGCTTGCTCGCCGCCGACAAGAAACTTGTACTCGATCTGTACACCACGGTAGAAGCCGCGGACCATTCTAAGTCGAGCTACCTTGCCTGGGGCGTCCGCCGGCTCGGCTTGGAAGGGCTTGCCGAAGTCTTCAGGCCGGTAAAGTTCCGTCACAAGGCCGGTCAACTGGAGGATGCCTGTCGTCCCCTCGCGCGTGACGAAGAGAAATGTCGCCTTGTTCTCGGGATGATAGGTCTTCGTAGTCGGATCGTAATCCATCAAGAGATCGCCGGCTGGCCGGTTGAGGTCGGGCAGCTTGTCGTGGCGAAGCTCGAGTTCGATCCGCGCATAGAAGCTATTGTCCACCTGCCAGGCGCGAAGCCCCAACCCCTGGAGAGCGTAGTAGGACTGGGTGGAACCCGGCGGCGTATATTCGACGCCCCTCAGGTCGAAGCCTTCCGTCGCCGCGAAGACCGCGATCTCGGCGCCGCTGGCCTTCGACGGTTCAGGCAGATCCTTGGGCCACTTGATCACCCTGCCGGTATCCAGGTCTTTGAATGTCCGGTAATACTCCTGGGGCTGGGGCAGCCCCAGGATGACATTCGACTGACCGACCGTTGTTTTCGCCATATCCCCGGTCGGGAACGGTTGAACCGCCGAGATCGAAGTCACCGCAGGCGCGTCCGGAAGCGGCGACAGGCTGATCTTGGCATAGGTCGGATCGTCCGTGAACTTCCGCCAGTTCTGCTTCCACCAGACCGCCCAGCGCGAGGCGAGGCCATGGAAGAGCCAACGCTCGAGCCACTGTTGTTTCGGCGTCCCGCTCAGATAGATGAAGATCAACTCATCCTCGTTGAATCGCTGACCGGTGATGGAATCGAGCGCCCCGGTGATCTCGCGATACGCCCTGCCGAAGCTGAACCCATCGAGTTTATCTGTCTTGTCGAGATCGTGCTTCCTCAAGAACGCCAAGAGCTCAGTGTCGTCCACCTTGAGTCCAAAATCGCTTCCGGGCGGCATCAGCGTACGCGGTATCGCCCGGATCAACGCTGGCACGGCCCTCGGATCCCCGATTGCCCGCAGCGTGAATCCGAGCGAACGAAGCGGTCGGTCGGCCGTGGTGCGATCCAGCTCCTCAATCAATGCGGGAACGGCAGGTTTTCCGATCTGCGTGAGCCTGCGGGCGGCCAGCGCCCAGCCCTTGGAGTTTAGGATGTCCGTATTCCGCAGGGCGACAATCGCCTCGGCTATCTCTTCCGAGACGGCCTTGCCTGCCTGCCCCGGCGTCGGTCGCTCCTGGGACACGGCCAGGTTCGCTGTCAGCACGGCCAGGGCGAAGAGAGCGACGAAGCACCCGGTCTTCAGAGGCTTCCCCATGGTCTGGCGGCTCCACCTGCGCAGGGATTTTACGTGGAGCCTTCAGGATAGCAGGTCCCACCGTATCATCAAAGCACGACGGCCGACAGACGCGTGTCTGACAGCACGTCTGCGAATGGCGACCGATCACCGGCGCGTCAGGAAAATGGGCTGGAATGGCTGAGTAGCCACCTGGACCCATGCTCCACCCGGCTTTGGTATGATTGAGTTGCCACCGAGTTTTGCCTCTGACGGGGAGCAATCATGCCAGACGACGAAACCCGCTCCTCTTCCCAGACTTCGGAGAGGGAAGGACGTGAGCCAACGCTGAGCTTTCGTGATTTCTTGAAGACCAAGGCCGGGGAATCAGGCACACGGGACCGGCATCGTCGACGAGCGGAGTGGCTCGGGGCGCTTCACCGCCTTCTCGAGCAGATTCGAGAATGGCTGCGCGAGTTCGACGCCGAGGAGGTGCTCGATATTGAGCCATACGAGGTCGCTCGAACCGAACACGATCTAGGCACGTACGACGCACCCGCGTTGAGAAGTCGACTTGGCGCCGGGGAGGTGAGTGTCGTGCCAATGGGACGAGAAGTCCCAATGATGGCTTTCCGCGGTGCGTCCGGCGAATCCACCGAGTTTGCAGGAAGGGTCGACATCACCGATGGATTTCGTAAGTACAACCTGTATCGAGAGATCCGCGAGGGCAAGGATGCATGGCAAGTCCGGGATGAACGGAACAGGTTCACGTATTTGGACGCAGAATCGCTCGGACGAATTCTCCAGGAACTTCTCTCGTGATCCGGTCGCTTGAAGACGCGTGGAGCTGGTACGAGGCATCGATAACGTATTTCATTCCGGGTCATGCATCGTACGAATGATTTCCGCACCGATCTCCTGGACGCCAAATTGCCTGAGAGTCTCCTGCCGTACCAGCTCCGCTCGCTCGGTGATCCGGCGCAAGAGCTTGGGGTCGCGGACGATGCCCTTGGTGTTGCAGACCGCTTCGAGATCCGCGAGAACGTCGGGGTCGATGGCGGGTGTTTTCTCAACGGTCGCCATGTTTGGGTTCCTCCGAGCTAATTCTAACAGGTGTCAGACCCTCGTGCGACGGGCGCCGCGACCGCCAGCGTGTGTCGCCGCCCACTCACGATCGAAAACCGGCCCGGACCCGACGAAGCCGGCCGGAAACGGTCGCCATCCCTCGGGTAAGAAGATTTAGTAACAGCAGCCCACGTTGGCACCGGGATCACCCATCACGAATCTCCTCCACGGGGTATCGAATGCGGCTCACCCTCAAGCCGGATCAGGTACACATGATTGCCCACGGACCCGGCCAAGATGCGGCCGGAGGGGTGGGTGGTGAGGTTCCCCAGCTCGGTCGGGAACCAGGCGACGGCCTCGCCACCACCCGCCGGTTCGATCACCGTCTCCCAGTTCCGGCTCATTGTCCGCCACGGAAACACGCTCGCGGCCGCGGCGATCGCTGCAACGTCCCCGGACCCTTGAATCTCCTCCAGGCACTCCCCGGTGACCGCGTCCCAGACCCGCACCGTGTCGTCCCACGACCCGCTGACAATCCGCCGCCCCTCTCGGTCGAACGCCACGCTCGTGACGCTGTTGTCATGCCGGCGAAGGCAGGCCAGCTCGGCGCCGGAGTCCGCGTCCCATACCCGCACCGTCGTGTCGGTCGACCCGCTGACGATTCGCCGCCCCTCCCAGTCGAACGCCACGCTCGAGACCGCGTTGTCGTGCCCGAAGAGGCAGGCCAGCTCGGCGCCCGAGTACGCATCCCAGACCCGCACCGTGCCGTCCCGCGCCCCGCTGACGATCCGCCGCCCGTCCCGGTCGAACGCCACGCTCGAGACCGCGTTGTCGTGCCCGCGGAGGCAGGCGAGCTCGGCGCCGCCGAGCGGAATCGGGGGCGGGCGGAGCGACCGCAGCCAGGTGAAGCCGGGGGTCCTTCGATCCTTTGCGGCGCGCCAGGATTCCATGAGCGTCGAGAGCCGATCGGCCTCGGCTCGGCTCCAAGGCGGCCCAGCCGCCGGCCAGCCGCGGGAGGGCGCCTCGTGGTGGACTTCGGCACACGGGGAGTCGTACCACCAGCACCTGTTCCAAAGGCACTGGAATAGCACGGTGGGATGACGTGCCAGGAACTGAATGTCCGCGCCGCAAGGCCTGGGTGATGAGTCGCAGGTGTTGACGGGCCGGATGGTCCCCGGGCAAGCCGCTCGACAAACCGCGTGAAGTCCGTCGCCAGTTCAAAGACATACCCCGCCTCAGCCTTGGCCTCCAGGAATGGCAAGTCGCAGAGCAGCGCCGCCAGGTCGTCCCAACGCGCGGCCTCGAGCAGTTGAGCAGGCAGGTGGCGCAACGCGTAGCGCGACATCTTCTCCGCCCCACGTTGGTATTCCGCCCAGCACCAGCCGGCCAGCCGCTCCTGCCCTCGGCGCGGGCTGACGAAGAACCGGCCGGCAGGGCGCGGGTCGTTTGCCTCCGCGAGCCAATCCGAAAACGACTTGTGGAAGACCGCCCGGCGCCCATCCCGGTCAGGCAGATACGCCGCCAGCCGGTCGAGCAAGGGGGGCAAGACGTAGTCGGGGTCGAGGCCGGTGGCCGCGGCAATTTCGACCAGTGTGAGCGGCTCGAGCGCGGCGGTCACGACCTCGAGCACCTGCCGCGCCGCCGCGTAAGCAGCCTCGTCGGGAAAATGCCGCTCGAAAAACGCCGTGTAAAGCCCGGTCAGGCCGGGCGGCAGCGCGTCGAGGTGGGCAAAGTCGTAGGTACTCGATTCCAGCCCCGCGAGCGCCTGTTCGGTCCAGAGGAAGTTGCCAGCGCAGTTCTCGCGCAAACGGCGGATGGCTTCCTCTTCGGAGACCCCGCTCGCCTGCAAACGCTCGTGTAGCCCAGGCTGGCCCAAACGGTGGGCGAGAAATCGCTCGATGTCATCAAGGTTGTCGGGCGCGTCGGCCCGGATCTCCTCGGCCCGCAGGCCGCCCAGGCGGCGCAGGACGTCAGGCTCTTTACGTGTTGTGGCGACGACCCGCAGCCAGCCCGGCAAGCGATCGAGCCGGGAGGGAGACAGCAGGTTGACGATGATAGCCCCTCGCGTACTGCAAGAGCCTCGTCAAGGGCGTCGATCAGAATGTAGCGCGACCCGCCAGCCGGCGCCGGCACCTTGTGCAGGGGGTTCAGAATCCCTTCCTCAAACGCACTGGCCGGGTCCATCTCGCACCGGGCCTCGCCAAGTGCCGCCTCGACCTTCGGGTCGTCGAGCTGGCTGGCATACGCGTCGAGCTGGCTGGCGATCATGCCGGCCAGTCCCCGGATGAACCGACCAGGGCGAAGCGTCTCCGGCGTGTCGGCCCGGCAGCAGTGGTAAGCCAGTACCTGTCCGCCAGGGTTCATGTGCACGAGCTGGGCCACAATCGCCGACTTGCCGATGCCCGGGTCGCCGGTGATCAGCAAGGAGCGATGCCGTCCGCGATCGGCGCGCCACTCATCAATCCGCTGGAACAGCCACTCCCGGCCGCAGAAATCCCGGCGCTTGTCGTACAGAAAGGGACCGAAGTCGAAGTGCGGGAAACGATCGTCCCACTGTCGATAGCGGGGCGGCTCCCCGCGCAGGTGAGCCTGGATGGCGTCGACGAGGCGCTGGAAGCCAAGCTTGTACTGATCGCCCGAGTCGCGCCAGGCGGTCAGGTCAATGTGGTCGAGCCGAAAGATCACGAAGGGGGGCTCGCAGGGCTCCGCCAGCGCCGGCACAATCGGCAGCTTGCAGGCGAAGCGGGCGAACGCCAGCTCATCCCGGCAGACGCTTTCTTCGCGCACCGAATGGGGCGTCAGCACCGCCGCCACGAGCCGGCTGGTGCGCAGGCCGGCCTCGATCTCGTCGTCCCACCCCTTCCCCGACCGGATCCGGCGTTTGTCGCGCCAGACGTCAAAGCCCAGGAGCGACAGGTCAGCCTCGAGCCGCTCGGCGAGCTCCTCGGCATCGGCGCGGCCGTAACTGAGGAAGAGGCGAACCTTTTCCGCGGCAGTTGCACCTTCAGGAGAATCGCTCATCAGCGCCGATCTTGCTTGTTAGGGCTTTTGCGACATTGCGAAATGACAAGCCGTTCCAATCCATCGTCTCACTACGTCTTCAACGTTTCCACGACGTTCACCCGTTCTGGCTTCACGCAAGCGCATTCCTCTCGAGTTGATCCAAACGCGTTATTGGCCCCGCCTCGCTACGAAAGCACGCAGCTCGTCCATGCGGCCCGTGGCTTTTCGCAGGCCTTCGCGGGCGATCGCCATTGCCTCGTCTCGCTCTCCCTGATCCCAATGGAACGTCGCCAGATCGTGATAGTCGGCTCCAAATTCCATGCGTCGGGAACGCAGGGCGAGGTACTTGTCCCGGTCGCCGACTTTCCGGTAGATGCGCCGGGCATGGTCCAACATATAGGCTTTGCCGGAGCTCTCCAGTCGCGTCGCGAAGTCACGCAAGTCTTCGTCGTCCTGGCAGAGCGCATAGGCTATTTCATAAAGGCCGCCCACCATTCCGGAATTGCCGCTGGCGATGTACGGCATCACATCGCCCAACAGTTCGCGCCGGGCGTCTCGCGGGATGACACACTTGTTGAGTTTCTGGGCCAAGTCGTCCAGAAGGTCGGCCACGTGTTCTTCGTTTTCGTCGGGCCCGCGACCGTACTCGTCCAGATCGGCGAGGTCTGGTTCGAGCTCGTCCCAGAGTGAAAAGACCTCTTCCACGTCCGCAGATGCCTTGGTTTCAGCCGTGAATGCGACATGCTGCTCGAGAAATTCGAGGCACTGGCGCCGTACCGCCGGCGCGCTGGCAGCCAGTTGCTGGATCAACTGCCCCAGAACCGTCGCATCGGCTGCTTCGATCAAGTTCTGCAAGGGGGAAGTGGGTTCCTTGCTCTTTTTTTTGGCCATTGGTCTCAATTCAAGTTTTGCCGGCGTTGTAGCCCAAGACGATGCTAGCTTTCAACCAGACCGGGCAGAAAACAACCCCCCGCAATCCCCCAGCGGCCCCTTCTGCAGCTTGAATTTCTGAGTTTGAGAAATCACGTCGAGCACCGCCCGGAGCTGATTCTCGCCCAGGGCGCGGAATAGACGGCACAGTTGATGGTAAGTCGTCTGAACCATTCCATCGTTCCCCACCGGAAGCTCATTCAGAGCATCCCGATAGAAACCCGCAGCCTCGGCACCGGCTCGCAGAATCAGACTCATGTCTCCCTCGGTGGCCAGGACCCAGTAGCGATCAATCGCCGGCAGCGAGCCGAGGTTCATTGGCTGGCATTCATTCCCGACCTCCGAGGCAAGTGATTCGGCGGCAGTGCGTTCACCCGCCAGCAGTGCGGTTACCGCGGCATTCCCTCCGGGATAATAATCTCTGGAAAGATCAAAAGCCCGGTGATAAAAGCTCGATGCGCTCCGGTAGTACTGCACCACGGTGTGATTGCGCAACTCGCGAAAATCGATGCCAATCTGCTCCCACGACGCATCGGCCTTATCCTTGAAAATCCGTCCCAGCCGTGAAAGGACCTCGATCTCCAGAAACTTTTCGCACATCGTCGCGAGGTCCACTTCGCCGTGCACCTCGGGCCGGCGCTGCGCGTCGCGGGATGCCAGAATACCCTGGAGGTTCTCCTGGGCTGCGTCAACCTTCCCCAGTTTCGCCTGCAATAAAGCGCGTTCCCGGCGAAACGGCACCGAATAATCGAACCGTTCGCTCACGGATTCGAGGAGTCTCTCGGCTTCCTCGACCCGGTTATTTCCTCGCCATTGCCGGTACGCATAGCGCAAGGGTTCGTGATAGATCGGCCAATCGCAAAGCTGGCTGGGCAGCGACTCCACCTCCTTGCCAAGACGCCCTCGAATCGAACTCACCTGCGCCACGCGGTTCCCGCCGAGACAAGGGCGAACAATCGTTGGAAAAGGGGATACGCATCGTTTGAAAACTTGATGGTGTTCAAGCCATACACGGCGAGTCCGAAATTCAGTTCGTCCTGCCAGTACTGGGAACGAGTGCCCGCACGGCCCAGTTGCTCGGCCGCTTGCAATCGCACGGTCCGCAAAATCGACAGCGCCCGCTCGAGTGGCACTTGCGATACCGGGCTGTCCCCTTCCAGCCGGCGGGGACTGCGATCGATCTGCATCATGCTTTCCTGGAGCAATCTCTCGAATTCGAAGGCAAAAACGATCTGCTGAGTTCGGTCCACCGTGGGATCGAGCCCGGACGGATCGCAGCGCGTCCAGCGTTGTACGAGCCTTTGAAAATGGGGGTTGCGAACCCGGCGCCAAATGTCTTCCCTCGCCTGTCGATTCTTGTAAAGCTCGGCCACAAGGCGCACTTTGAGCTCGGTTTCGAGCTTGACGAAGTCCCACACGATCGCGTTACCGTCGCCCATGTCGCCATAGTCGATCAAGAGGGGAAACTCGACCTCGGCGCCAGACATTCCCACGATCACGTTTCCCGCGTGGCAATCGCCATGCGATGTTCCGACCAGCGTGGGCGGCAAGCACTCCTTTCCGAGCGCCCAGACAATGTAGTCATAGGGATCCACATAAACAGGCACGGTCGCAATCGCCGGCGAAAGCGGGCCGCAGAGCAGCCAGTCGACGTCGCGACGCATCAACCACGGTTCCTCTTTCCTCCATCGATGCACCACCGGCTCATGCGTCTGATCATCGAGCTTCAATTTCTTTCGATAGAATGCACTCGCCGTTGGTGTGTCTTCCTCTGCCTTGCGGTAAAACGATCGGCCAAGGTCGCTGCAAACCTGGCGGATCACACGCTCCACCGACGTCACATCGACTTCGCCGGTGAATACGGCCTTGTTAACAGCCCACGCCAGCGTGGCCACTTCCTCGTTCGGTGTCAGCAGGCCGTACCATTGTCGAGCATCCTGATAGACCGCCGCAGCGCGGTCGGGATCACCCACGTCGCGCAAGCAGACGGGGACGAAAACGCGTTTCGATACCTGTTGGCCCTCAATGTAGTCTTCCCAGCTCCGGTGATCACGCGCGACTTCGCAGCGCAGCCCCAGCTTGACCACGTGCGTTTCAAACGAGGAGCGTGATTCACGCCCACTTGGACTTTGCGTCTCCACCGCCAGAATCAGCTTCTTCCAGGGCTCGGCGTTGTACCCGTGAAGGACGTCATAGACGCTGACGGTTGTGGCCAAAGGAAAAGCGTTGCCTAGCTCGTTCACCACCAGGGCGTGCAGGCCCTGGTCCATCGCAGCCTCCGATCCCTCAAGCGAGTCTTTCACCACCGGCGGCGCAGCTCCTGGTCGGCGAGCTTGCGCAATGCGCTTGGCATCAGGTGAACTCGAGGGGCCATGAGTCGTTCTCCTGCAAGGGATGGGACGCTCCTCACCTGGAAAGCCGACATTGGGTTAGCCAGTCGACATTGTGCCCTCCTCCCGAAGGTCAGCGCGGCCGCTCAACCGCCTCCAGCAACCGCTTCATCGTGAGACTGACCGGCTGGCCATCGCGGGTTCGCCCGGCCTCAATCTCAGCGTCAGTGAGCCAGCGGTTCTCGGCATTGCGATCCACTTTGGCTTGAGCCCCGGAGCCCAGATCCACGCCGAACAGCTCCATGATATAGCACGTTTGGGCCTGAGTGCTCTCAGAAAAATCGGCGAATTCGAGATGAATCGGCGGCGCCGACGAAACCTGGTAGTCCGCTCCCTCGCCAAGCTCGATCTCCTCCGCGACTTCGCGCACCAGGCACTCGCGAAACGTCTCCGCGGGCCTCTTGTGCCCGCCCACGAAGTGATAGGCGCCCCACTTCGCGTTCCACTGGGCCAGCCAGAGCTTCTGGCCCTTCTCCTCCCGGTGGATGAGTGCGATCGCGGCAAACGATTGACGCATGGCTTGATCGACCCCGGTCGACGCGACCTCAGATCTTCCCGGCCTCTTGCAGCTTGCCGATGAGGAACCGCGCCGTCGGCGAGATTGGCCGGCAATTCAGGACGTCTTTCGGCGACAGCCATTCGGCAACGGCACCCTTGACCAGATCGGGCTGATCCGCATGCGGGAGCTGGAATACCTGGAAGTTATACCGCTTCCAGGCCCCGTCGCGATCGCTTTGCTGGTACTCGCCGGGCACGTCCAGGAGGAACTCGGGATCACAGGTCCGTCGCAGGCACTCGGCCCCTGCGCGGGCGGCGGCATCATTCCAGTCCTCGGCATGACGGCTCGCGGCGACACGCGGGTCGTGCCACACGCGGCGCTTGGTCATCGGTAGCGAAAACTCACCCCATTTCGTATTCCAGACGACCAGGACCTTTGATCCGGAAGTGATGACGGAAACGGCGACATCGACGAGAGGAAATTCCGATTGATCGGGCATGGTGGGTCCTTTCTCAGTTTGAGCAATCAAAACGGGCAAGATCCACTTCCACTATAAAGGCATTGTTGTTAAAATCAATGCCTAAGAGTTATAAATCACTCAACCGGCCGCGAGGGCCGCTCGCCAGCGGGCCTCGGTCCAGGGGGTAAGCACTCATGTCGCGATCGGTGACCCTGTCATTCGAGCTGCTTCAGACCTTTGTGAGCCTGATTCGCCACGACGGCGAGGCGTCGGCGGTGATGCGCGAGCTCGACCTGGAGCAGCCGACACTTTCGAAGCGGTTAAAGTACCTCCAGCACGCCGGCCCGCTGCTCGACCGCCCCTGGCTGGTGCGCGAGGGCAAGACCTGGAAGCTGACCTCCGAGGGCCACAAGGTCTGGCCGGCGGTCGAGGAGCTCGTCGACCGCTACCACAACCTGAACACCTTCGTCGACGAAGGCGGCAGGCCCGCGGGAGCCGCCCCGGTCGCCTTCGCCTGCGGCCAGGCCATGGCGGCCGGCCTCGTCCGTCGCGCGTTGCTCGAATTCCGCAAGAAACACCCCGACGCCCGCCTACGCATCTCGACTCTGCGCGGTCATGCCCGGATCGAAGGCGTCTCTAACGGCTCCCTCGACTTCGCGATTGTCACAAACGATGAGCCTTCCATCCTGGAGATCGCCCGGCGCTCGCTCCACATCGAGCCGCTCGTGAGCTACCGGTTGGTTCTGGCCTGCGCTTCCGGCACCAGGTGGGAATCGAAGCTCAGGGCGCTGCCGAAAGCCGGTGTTCCCCCCGAAGGGTTGTGTTCATTTCCCCTGATTCTTCCCGAGCCCGACGCCGGTATCCGCAAGGGACTGGATGAGGTGTTGAGGTCCCGTGGTCTGCTGGGCAAGCTCGACATCGCACTCGAAATCGGCGGCTGGCCCACGATCCTGGCGTACGTGCGCGACGGGTTCGGCGTGGGAGTCGTGAGCGAGGGCGCGTTGACCGACTCCGAAGGGGTGACACACCGACGGCTCGACCCGGGCAGCTTCGACCCTATCGTCGCGAGGCTCATCTGCCGCCGAGCCACCGGGCCAGGTGAGGAGCCGGACTTGACCGAGCCAGCCCGGGCCTGGTACGACGAGTTGCGTCGGCGTCAGTGGTCGTCAGGGTCTTGAGCCCGAAGCACGCCAAGGTAATAATCGACCGAGCAAGTCCCTAAAGATGTGTGATTCGCGCTGACTCCGCAGCATCATGATGGCTCGGGAGTCCCGATGGAAACGCGTGATTTTCCCGATGCACCGCGTCTGGAACAGTTCCGCGATTACCTGCGCCTGCTGACTGCGCATTCAGCTCGGCCCCCGGTGGAAGGGCTGGCTCGATCCCTCGGATCTCGTCCAGCAGACGCTTCTGGAAGCCTATCGGCAGCGTGAGCAGTTTCGCGGCCAGGGCGATGCAGCGCGGGGGGCATGGCTGCGGGCAATTCTCGCCCGCAATGTGGCCGACGCGATCCGCGCCCAGGGCCGGCAAAAGCGCGACATCACCCGCGAGCAGTCGCTGGAAGCCGATCTCGAGGCCTCGTCGGCCCGCCTGGGAGCCTGGCTGGCCGCCGAGCAATCGACTCCCAGCGAGCAAGCCGTCCGGCACGAGCAGGCCGTCCTCGTGGCCAATGCCCTGGCCCAGCTTCCCCAATCCCAGCGCCAGGCCCTCGTCCTGCACTACTGGCAGGATTGTTCGCTGGCCGAGATTGCTGCGCTCCTCGATCGAACCACGGACTCGGTGGCCGGACTGCTGAAGCGCGGCTTGAAAAGCCTCCGCTGCGCTACCGAAATCCAATGGCTGAACGCCTTCTCACTGGAGCACGCCATGTGTGCACTCGCCAGTCGATCCGTTGCCACACAAAGTTCAGGTTCCTGTCCCCGCCAGCGCCGGTTGAACGTGGTGATCGCCGACTATCTCCAGGCGGCCCACGCCGGCCAAACGCCCGACCGCCGCGAGTTTCTCGAGCGCCACTGGGACCTCACCGACGGCTTGCTCTCGTTCTTCGCCAGCGAAGATAGTCTGAAACGACGGGCCGGGCTCTGGCGCCCGGTGGGTAAGCAATCGCCGGGCGGTCCTTTCAAGCGACGCAGCAGCCCCGGCCTCGAGCGCTCAGCCATGCGCATCTTCGGCGAATTCGAGCTCTTGAACGAGATTGCCACCGGCGGGATGGGTATCGTCTACAAGGCCAGGCATAAAACGCTCGAGCGCGTCGTGGCGCTCAAGACGATCGAGCCCGACTCGGCGCGGCCCTCCGACGACCTGGTCGGCCGGCTCCGCATGGAAGCGAAGCTCGTCGCCGCTCTTGACCACCCCAACATCGTCCCGCTCTATGAAATCGGCGAGCGAGCCGGCTGCCCCTACCTCGTTTTCAAGCTGGTTCCCTGCGGCGACCTGGAGCGGCACGTCCAGCGACTTTTCAAGAACCCGCGCAAGGCCGCCCGCTTGGTTGCGAAGGTGGCCCGGACTGTCCACTATGCGCACCTCCATGGAATCCTGCATTGCGACCTGAAGCCCTCGAACATCCTGCTCGATCCGCAGGGTGTGCCCCACGTGACCGACTTCGGCCTGGCCAGATGTGTGGGGACTGATAGCGGCTTGACCCGCACCGGCCTGGCCCTCGGGACGCCCGCCTACATGGCTCCGGAACAGGTCTCCGGACGACGGCGCGAGATGACCGTGGCCGTCGACGTCTACGGCCTGGGAGCCGTCCTCTACAAGCTCCTGACCGGGCAGCCGCCCTATGGTCAGCCGGAATCGCTCCGAGCGCACAATCACCGCGTCGATCACAACCTGGAAGCCATCTGCCTGAAATGCCTGGAGCGGGAACCGCAGCTCAGATACCGCTCCGCGGCGGCGATGGCCGCCGACCTCGAGCGCCGTGCGCCGGCACCGCAATCTCGGTTCAGCCGCTGTCTCACTCCCAGCGAGCCTCACGCTGGTACTATGAAAACCGAAGCCGGATCGCTCTGTCCGCCTCCCTGGTGGCGGTGGTCACCGTCTTCGCCCTGGCCGTCGTGGCCACGGCCTGGGTCATCTGCTACTACGGACTGGCGAACTGAACGAGCCCGTTCGGCCGGCCGGCCAGAGGGTCGAGATCAACGTCTGCGCTTTGAGACGTTATGATAGATGATCGACCGAGTCCGGTTCCCCGCGCGGGAGCCATGGTAGGTCAGGCTTTAGCCTGACGCTTTCCTCCCCGGATCCCCCGCGCGTCGAAGCCATCGAGGAGCTGTCGTCATGCCGTCGCCGTTTCCTGGGATGGATCCCTATCTGGAAGGATCGTTATGGATGAGCGTGCACACGCCACTTGTGGTGGAGATCGCCCGGCAGTTGAACCGCCGCCTCAGTCCCCGCTATGTCGCCTTGACGACTCGCCGATTCGTCATGGATACACCCGAGGAGTCGGAAGTCGTCATCGGCGAAGTTTATCCCGATGTCGCCGTCGCCAGGTCTGGCCCAGCCGGTGCGGGCCAAACCACTGCTGGAACGATTTCGCCTCCACCGCGCATGGCGACAATCGTCCGCACGCCGATACCTCATACGACGGTCGAGATCCGCGACGTCGAACACCGGCAGCTCGTGACTGTCATCGAGGTCCTCTCGCCCACCAACAAGCGCGGAGATGGATACAAGGAATATCTCAACAAACGTGATCGAATCCTGCGAAGCAACGCTCATCTGATCGAGATCGACCTGTTAAGGAAGGGACGCCGAGTACCGATGCAAGGGACTCTGCCTTCCGTTCCTTACTTCGTCTTCGTTTGCCGCGTCGAGCTTCGACTGCTGACCGAGATCTGGCCGGTCACGCTGGATCAGCCGCTGCCGGAAATAACGGTGCCGCTTCTCCAGGGCGACGAGGACGCGGCGATGGACCTTCAGAAGGCTTTGACAACCGTTTACGACGAGAATCGCTTCAGTTCCATGATCGACTACTCCAAGCCTCCCGACGTACCCCTCGCACCCGAACAATCCGCCTGGGTGAATGAACATATCCGCCCCACCCGGTCGCGTGATTGAGCAGAATCAAAACCCCTCCGTCCCCGTCTTACCGCGCACGCCGCGGCTCCGGTGCATAAACCTCAATCGCCTGCGGAACAATCTCCACCGTCCAGCCCGCGGCTGCTCCATCCGAATCGGCACCCTTTCCCAGCACTCCCCCCGGATCGCCGTCGATCTGAACGGGCACGGTCTCCTCCGCCGTCACGAATGCGGATTTGACGCGGCGATGAAATACGCTCGGCAGCTCGAGATGCGTTCCCCGAAAAACTTTCCAGAGGTAGTACAGTGCCTTGAACGGTCCCGGATCGCGAAAGATCAACAAGTCCAGCCAGCCGTCGTCGTCGCGTGCTTCAGGCACGAACGGAAGACCAAGCGCATAGCGGGGCGCGTTGAAGACGAACACCGTGGTTCCACTCAAGACCTCGGGAACGCCTTGATTATCAATCTGGACGTGGATCTTGGGAAATTTGTACGAAAAGCTGGATTGCAGCACGGGCAGGACGTACGCCAGTCGGCTGGTCGGCCGGATCCGGCCCAAGTGTGACAGCCGCGCGCGATGATGGCGCGAAACCACATCGCCGTCGAACCCGAAACCCACCATCAACAAGAATCGCCGCCCCCCGGCAGACCCCACGTCGACCCGCCGCGGTTGCCCTTGCGTGATGATCCTGGCCAGCGCATCCGCGTCGCGCCGCAGGCCGAATTGCTGGGCAACCAGGTTCTCGGTCCCCGCCGGGAACACCGTCATCGGAACCCTGGGCCGTTCGTTCAACAGCGCCGACACCGTACCGTCTCCCCCGACGGCGACCAGGCAACGGCAATCCGGCTCGTCTTGAGCGCATCGCACAAGACTCGTCCGCTCCTCCGTCGTCCACGCGACTCGGGCGCACAGGCCAGCCCGTTCGAGCGCAAGTGCCAGTTTCGCAACCCGCTGCCGGCCGCGACCGATTCCCGAGTGCTGGTTGGCCACAATGCCAATCCATGAGCGTCCCTGGGACGGGGGAGTCATCGTCTCACCCACGCGCGGACTAGCAAGAAAATCGGCCAATGCGATCGACCGCGTGTGCTCAACTGAGCTCAGTTCGTACCCCCAGCCCGGGCCTAGTTGCTCTTGCTCGCGACCTTGCCGCGCATCTCGACGTTGGCGTGGTATTTGGAGCGGAATTCCTTGCGCAGCGATCCCAGCTCCTCACGCTGCTTGCTGCACTGTGCCATCAACTCCCGCACATCAGCTTGCTGCTTTTCCAGCGACTTCGTCTCTTCCTCGTGTTCCGTGTTACGGTAATCGAGATCGTTTTGAGCGCCCTTGGCCGTTCCTTCCACGATCTCCAGCTCGTACTTCACTGATGCCAGAGCGTCTGCAACCTGCGACCGGGCTCGTTCCAGATCCGATTGCTTCGCCCGCAGAACCACACGCTCGCGGTCGATTTTCTCTTGTGCAATCTGGCTTTGGGTGAAAATGGATGTGGCCTGTTCCTGCGTTTTCTCAACGTCCTCTTGAAGCTCTTCCACTTTCTTCATGAGCTCGGCAACGCTGCGCATTGTGGTTCGTGTTGATCCGCGACACGCCCGCGCTCAAGATCATCCACACAATGGTGAACAGCATCACGACAACGATCAGCACTTTTCCCACGGTGGACATCACACCACTCCGGCACGAGATCGGAGGTTAGAATCACGGCGCAATTCAACATAATATACCTCTCACTCTGACCTCCTGCCAAGCGGCGGGTTCGACTTCGCTACGGGTTGCATCAAGTTTGACGCGTTTGCGGACTGGCCCGTACAATCGGTGGCCTCGTGGCAGCCCCGCCGCCGGCCTTGCAAATCCTTTTGATCGCGGTCACTCGCTCTCGGACAAGGAGACTGCCCCCTTCATGCGTCCTTCTTACCAGGTGACCGAGCTTCTGGGCGACGGCATCGGTCCAGAACTCTCGCGGGCAATCCATCGCCTGGCTCTTGCGCTGCCCATCGATCTCGATTTCATTCCCGTCGATTTCTCCCTCGATAACCGAAGACGCAGCGCGAAAACGATTTATGACGAGGCTGTGGAAAAAGTCATCGCCACCCGAGTGGCGCTCAAGCATCCCACTACCACCGCGGAAGAGAGCCCGAACGCCATTCTGCGGCGCCGGCTCGAGCTTTCGGTCATCCACCGGCCGGTCTACACCATTCCGGGCGTTCCGACCAATTTCCGCCGCGAGCTGGACGTGGATATCGTCCGCATCGCCACCGGAGGAACCTACGATGACCCCGGCCGCATGATCGGCCGCGACGGAGCCGTCAGCCTCCGCATCGTCGAGCGCGGGCCCGTGCGCGAGGCCGCCCGTTACGCCTTCAACCTCGCCAGAAAAACCGGGAAAAAAGTCACCAGCGCCTCGAAATACACGATCCAGAAGGCCACCGACGGCCTTTTCGAGCAGGTTGCGCAGGAAGTCGCCGGCGGGTTCCCCGAGGTTCCCCACGCAGTCGAGCTCTTCGACGCGCTCCTGGGCAAGATCATCATGGCCCCGGAAAAATTCCAGATCGTGCTGGTCTTGAACGAATATGGCGATTTCCTCTCGGACATGGCCTGCGGGCTTGCCGGCTCGCTGGGAATCGGCGCCAGTGCCAACCTCGGCTTCGACGCCGCAGCCGTCGTCCGCGTCGCGCTCTTCGACGCCGCCCACGGAACGGCCCCCGATATCGCCGGCAAGAATCTGGCGAACCCGACCGCCATATTCCTGGCTCTCTCCCTGCTGCTCTACCAGCTTGGCGAGATCGCCATCGGCCAGGCGGTCAAGAACACCACGCTCGACCTCCTTCGCCAGGGTGTCCGCACCCGCGACTTGGGCGGCACCGAATCCACCGACAGCTTCACCGCCGCCGTCGCAGAGGAGGTCTCCCGCCGGCTCTCGCCACCCACGAGCGAACGTCCCTGAGAATGTATCCCCAGTCGCCCGATATCCCAGGGCGCCGTGAAAAGTTTGAGAAGCTCGCCATGCGATCCCCGCCACGCCTCTCGATCGGCCGCCTGATGGGTTTCATCGCGCTCTTTGCGGTCGAATTGGCTCTGCTCCAGCACCTGCGATGGGACGTTCTGATTTTTCCGCCAGTCACATTGGGAATCACTTCGTTAAACCTGGCCATCCTCAAAGGATTAAGGTGGCTTCCCCGTTCGATGGCCGGTCGCATAAACGGCATGCTCTGCGGGGGAATGATCGCGCTATTTGTGCTGGTTGGGTACCACGTTTTGACCGTCAGTCCCGGGCGGGGCGGCTTCATCGGACAGGCGATCTCTCAGTTTCTGGCCAATCGCTCTGCGCGCGGGCAGACCCTTCCGACTCCGCATCGGCCATCCTCCGGCTGGCCGCGGGCTCGGCTCGGGCCGCCGAGATTATCGTGCTCGATCTGCTCGGTCTGGCGGCCATCTGGGCCGGCGGTTGGATCACCGCACACGAGCACGACGTGATAAAAACCGGCGCCTCTGGCGGAGACGAACGTCCGTCTCCTCTTGACGACCGCGCTGTAACTCCGTTGTAATCACCCACTTGCTTGCCCGGCTGCCGCCGGGCGACTCTCCCGGACAAAACCCGCAGATGGCCGACGATTCGCCTGCTAGCGACCCGACCGCTCCCACTCAAGCGGTCGTCGCCACATTATCCACGCCCAGGAAAAAAGCTCCATCGGCCGGCCAGGTGCTCGTCGTCACGAGCGTGATGTTCACGTTCATCTCGTTCTGGCGCACGGCCGCCATCGTCCTTTGCGACCTGGCCAGCACGGCTTACTACATCGGCGGCATCGTCGAATCGCAGATCGGCCGCGCCGCTCCCTGGTTCATTCTGGGCGTCATGCTCTTCAGCTACTCGGTGCGCAGCATCTATATCGAGAGCTGCGCCATGTTCGTGCGCGGCGGCGTTTACCGCATCGTGAAGGAGGCGATGGGCGGCGGCCTCGCCCGGCTGGCGGTCTCCGCGCTCCTGTTCGACTTCATCCTCACCGGTCCCGTGAGCTCGGTGACAGCCGGTCAATATATCATCGGTCTCGTCAACGACCTCTTCGAGCTGGGCCAGGATAGCGTGCTCCTCGGCTACAAGAACATGCTCTCCTCGGCCATTGCAATCCTGGTGACAGCTTACTTCTGGCGAGTTAACATCAAGGGCATCCACGAGTCCAGCGACCGCGCCTTGAAAATCATGATGGCGACCACTGTCATGGGCGTCGTCATGGTCCTCTGGTGCCTCGTTACGATTGCCGTCGATCCGGCAAAGCGAAATCTGCCGCCCGCCGCTCCCGAGCTTTCCAAGAAGGTCGGCGTCGACGGTAAGCCTCTTCTCGACCCGTTCGGCAAGCAGGTCGACCCGCTCGGCTTCATCGGCGAGACCTCACTGGGCCACTCGTTGCGCCCGGAGAATCTCCACGGCTCGTGGTTGAGCGTGATCGGTATGATCGGCATCATGCTCTCGTTTGGCCACTCAATCCTGGCAATGAGCGGCGAAGAGACGCTCGCCCAGGTCTATCGCGAGGTCGAAAGCCCCAAGCTCACCAACTTCAAACGCGCCTGCGCTCGTGGTTTTCCTCTACAGCCTGCTCTTCACGTCGCTCATCAGCTTTTTCGCCGTGATGATCATCCCCGACGGCGTTCGGATGTCGCGCTACAACGACAACCTGATCGGCGGCCTGGCGATGAACGTCGTCGGGCCGCTCTGGGCCCGCCTCGTCTTGAACGGCATCGTCGTAGTGGTGGGCTTCCTGATCCTCTCCGGCGCAGTGAACACGGCGATCGTCGGGTCCAACGGCGTGCTCAACCGCGTCTCCGAGGACGGCGTGCTTCCCGACTGGTTCTTGAAGCCGCATCCCAGGTTCGGCACGTCTTCTCGCATGATCAACCTGGTCGTCGTACTCCAGGTCGTGACGATCATTTGCAGCCGGGGCGACGTCCTCGCTCTGGGCGAAGCCTACGCCTTTGGTGTCATCTGGAGCTTCGTTTTCATGTCGCTCTCGATGCTCATTCTGCGATTCAAGCGGCCCGAGCACCGCGAATACGAGGTGCCGTTCAACATCCGCGTCGGGCGCTTCGACATTCCCGTCGGCATGACCCTGATCTTTCTCGTCCTCGCGGTCGTGGCCATCGCCAATCTGCTCACAAAAGAGGTCGCGACCATCACCGGCGTGGCGTTCACCGCCGCCTTCTTCGCCGTCTTCTGGTTCAGCGAGCATGCGCACCGCCGCCGCGTCGGCAAGGCTGCTGCGTCACAACACGAGCACCTCGAACAGTTCATCCAGAAGCAGGCCGAGCAGCTTTCCGTCGATTCGCTCGCCGTCACCAAGCCCTATCGCAAGCTCGTGGCCATTCGCTCGCCCTTCAACCTGGGAATGCTCGAGCGATGCCTCGATGAATCCGATCCCGAGACGACCGATGTGGTCGTGATGACCGCCACGGTGCTCCCGATCGGCTCAGGCGACATGGAGCCGTCGATCACCGTCCGCGACCGCCAGCTCTTGACCGCGGTCGTTAACCTGGCCGAACACGCCGGCAAGCCGGTCAAGCCGGTGATCGTGCCGACCAACGAGCCCTTCTTCGCCATGGCACGCACCGCCAAGACGATCGGCGCCCAGGAGCTGATCATGGGCCAGTCCAACAGATATCGCCCTGAGGATCAGCTCGACCAGGTGGCGCTCTACTGGTTCAATGTTTGCGGCGCCAAGCCCGAGCCGCTCTCGATCCGCGTGCTCGCAAAAGACCGAGACGTTCGCCTGGATATTGCCGGAGGATCGCAGATCCCCAAGGTCGGCGTGCTGCCGGCCGAGACCGCCCGCATTCTCTCCGAGCTTCGCAAGAGCTGGCACGGCGTCGAGCGGCTGCTCCTGGCTTATGACGGCAGCCCGCTCTCCATCGATTTCCTCGACACCGTCATGAGCTTTCTCGACCAGGCGATCTCGGTCACGCTCCTGGACGTGGCCGAGGAAGGGTCGAGGGATGGTCACGACTCGATCGAGGAAGCCAAGGCGGTTGCCGAGCGCGCCGCCGAGCGCGCGCGATCGCTCGGCCGCCAGGTCGAATGGCGCGTCGCCCGCGGCGAGGCCGGCCCCGAGATCGTCCGCACCGCGATCGACGGCAAGTTCGACGCCATCTTCATGAGCCTCCGCGGCGTCTACCGCCGCGGCGACACCACCGCCTTCGCTTCAAACACCCGCTACGTCCTCGAGCACGCCCCCTGCCGCGTCATCCTGGGCTTCGCACCCAAGTCGATCCCCGCCGCCCCGGCGGAAGCCAAGGTGTGAGCACGGCGACGGCCAAGCCCGTCGCGCTCTCCCGTGCTTGCTTTTGCTCCAGGCCAGTCCCGTCGCTCGGCTTCGGCCGCGGCAGCTTGAAAATTAGAAATACTGCGCGCCCTGAATCGGCCCGGCTGGCGCCTACGTTCTAAGACGGGATCAGCCAGAGCGCCGCCAGTGTCTAGCGGATCATTCATCTCATCCGCGGCGGTTCGCCAGCGCGCTTCCCGTTCCAAAGGAATCATCACCATGTTGCCGTACACCATGAATTCCCCGAGACGTGGTTGGTTGGGCGCCTTGCAACCGAGACGACGACGACGCTCGCGCAAGGCAAGCGTGCATTGCCTGCCCGAGGTGGCCGCTCTCGAGGCCCGGACGTTGTTGAGCACGATCACGGTCATGAACGACAACGACAGCGGCGCCGGCTCGCTGCGGGCCGCGCTCGGCGCGGCGGTCGCCGGTGAAACGATCAACTTCGCTCCGACGGCGTATGGAACGATCACCCTCAGCAGCGCACCGCTCGAGGTCGCCACGAGCGTGATAATCCAGGGGCCGGGGCCCAAGAAGGTGACGATCAACGGAAACAACGCGTTCGAGGACCTTGCAGTCGATGCCAACGTGACGGCCACCGTCTCGGGCCTTACGTTCACGGGGGGAGAGGTCCCGGCAAGCTCCTACGGCGGTGGCGGCATCAACAACTACGGCGACCTGACCGTCGCCAACTGCGTGGTCACCGGCAATTCGACCGCCTTCAATGGAGGCGGGATCAACAACAACGGCAGCTTGACGGTGAACAACAGCGTCGTATCCGATAATACGGCCTTCTACGGCGGTGGTATCTCAAACAATCCCTTCGCCGGCTTGACGGTGAAAGACAGCACGATCACAAATAACTCCGCGCTGACACCTAGCGGCTTTGGCGGTGGAATCAACAACCTCGGCACGGCAACGATCACGGGCAGTGTGGTGAGCAATAACTCGGGCGCCAACGGCGGCGGCATTTTCTCCAGTTACTTGTTGGACCCGGCGTCAGTGACCATCACCGGCAGCACCATCAGCAATAACACCGGCTATTCCGGCGGCGGCCTGGAATTGCAATTCAGCACCGCGACCATCACCGGCAGCACGTTTTCGAATAACACCGACGGCGGCAGCGTCACGTCGTTGGCCTATGGCGGCGCAATCTCTGCTTTCGGCGCGTTCTCATTGAACATCTCCGGCAGCCTGTTCAAGGGCAACACGGCCTTATCGGGCGGCCAGTTCGGCTTTTCTCTGGGAGGAGCCATCTACACGACGAACAACGGCATAAATCCCGCGGGCAGCTTGGTTATCTCGAATTCCACGTTCGTGGGCAATTCGGCCGTTGGAACCGGTGCATACGCTCAGGCCACGGGTGGGGCCATCCATGTCGATCCCGGTACCAACCTCACTGTGACCGGTTCGTCCTTCACCGATAATTCGGCCAGCGGCGGCATGGATGTGCAGGGAGGTGCAGTGGCTGTGCAGACGCTCTTTGGAAATCAGGCCACCATCAGCAGCAGCACGTTCCAAGGAAACGTGGCAATCGTTCCGGCGTCCGCAACGTCGACGGGAGGATCTGCCGCTGGGGGCGTCTCTTCGGCTACGGTCCGATGACGGTGAACAGCAGTACGCTCATCGCGAACCAGGCCATTGGCGGTCCGGGCGGCGGTTTCGGACAGGGCGGTGCGATCCAGGATCAGGGTGGCTCCCTCGGCCTGACGAACAGCCTGCTGATAAGCAACAGTGCGATCGGCGGCGCGCAAGGCGGCAGCGCGCTGGGTGGTGCGATTTTTCTGCTCACAAGCTCGGGGACGGTCGACGACACCATTTTGATGGACAATAAGGCGGTGGGTACCGGCGCTTCGGGGGTGGGAAACCAGGCTGGCGTGGGCATCGGCGGGGCCATCGAGAGCATCGGGCGCCTCCTCACGCTCACCAATTCCACGGTCGCCTCCAACGAGGCCATCGGCGGTGCCGCGACGGATGGTGCATTACCGAGCGCTGCCATAGGGGGCGGCATCAATAACGGTGGTTCTATGACCGTCACCGATTCGGCGATCATCGGCAACGAGGCGATCGGTGGCGCCGGCAGCGGCCTCGCTCTCGGCGGCGGCGTCTATTCTTCCGGAACGATGACGCTGAACGACACCCTGGTCACTCTCAACCTGGCCAAGGGCGGCGCCGGCGGCGGCCAGGGAGTCGGCGGCGGCCTCTTCTTAACCACCGGCGTGACGACGATCCTCTCGGGCACGACGCAGGTTGTCCTGAACGTCGCCACGACCTCGAATAACAACATCTACGGAACGTACTCGACGTAGCCTGGCAGGCTAAAGTGCCTGCGGGTCATCCGCCCCAAAGTCGCCCTTCGCTCCGCGAAGGGATTCGTTTTCGCCAAGCCTGCGCAGCGCTCTCCCCCACTTGCGCGGCAGCTTCCGGCGACCGAAGTCCGCGAGTCGAGGCAGGAACTGGTTCCAGGTCAAGACGGTCATGCAGGTCGCCTTCTGCACGATCGCCACCAGAACCTGATTGCGGTAAAGCCCCAGCACGGCGATCGCCCCGTTCTGCGGGTTGCGGCCCAGGCGTCGGGTACGCGCCAGCGCCCCGCGAATCTCACTGGCGGCCACGGCCGGCTCCGCGGCAAAGCGCTCGACGAATCGCTCGAGCGCGTGCCGCGACAGCCGCACCGTGCTGTAGTCACGCTGTCCGTGAGGAAGAAGAGGCATTTCCCCGCTCACCCCTCAATCAATCCACCTTGCCGGTGCCCGCCCAGATGACCCCCCGCCGCATCCATTCCTGAAACTGCGGGTCCGACATCGCTTCGGCGTCATGGCCCAGCACGTTCTCATAGACACGCCCCTTGCCGTAACTGTTCACCCAGATCACAGGCTCATCCTTCCCCGTTCCTCTGGGCTTCTTCGGGTCGGAATAGGCCGTCGCCAGCACGATGCTTTCCGGCACCATCACCGAGTTCTGGTAAAGCTCGTCGATCTTGTGTTCGAATTGCGACGGCAAGCCCTCGGAGATCGGGTGCTTGGCATCGGTTTTCTTGACGGTGAACACGTGCTTGGGTCCGTGGAATCCCTTCGACCGCCAGCCGCCGGCGATCGCCTTTTCAAACTCGTCCCAGTTGGGGTTCGTGAAGGCACTCGAAGCGTGGTGAAAGACCACCAGCCCCTTTCCATCATGCACGGCCTTGAGAAACGCCTGCTTGTTGGCGTCGGACCAGCGCGACTCGGGCGTGCCCTTGGGCGTATCCTTGTAGTTCAATAGGAGCACATCATAGTTCGAGAGGTTCTCGTCCGTCAGATCTTTCGAGGGCGTGATCGTCACGTCGACCTTGATCTTTCCGCCGGTACCGAGAATGTCGCTCAGGCGCTCGGTCGTTTCTTTCCAGGCATGGCCATGGTCGCCCGTGATGATCAGCACCTTGACCGGAGCAGCATTGGGCGCGGAGCGTGCCGGTAAGTCTGGATGGCTCGCAGCCAGCCCCAGCGTTGCGAAAACGACCCAGCCGATCCGACGCGACAATGTTCGTGCTTGTGACATGGCGGCAATAGCTCCCTGGGTAGTAAAAGTGCAGGTTCCAGTCGTCCGCGAGGCAGAGACCTCGCGCTCCCGCTGCTCATTCAATCCACCTTGCCCGTGCCGGCCCAGATCACTCCCCGGCGCATCCATTCCTGAAACTCCGGGTCCGACATCGCCTCCACGTCGTGTCCCATCGAGTTCTCGTACACGCGCCCTTTGCCGTAGGTATTCACCCAGATCACAGGCTCGTCGAGGCCGGTTCCTCGCGGCTTGCTCTTGTCCGAATACGCCGTCGCCAGCACGATGTTCCCCGGCACCATGACCGAGTTCTGATAGAGCTCGTCGATCTTGTGCTCAAATTGCGCCGACAACCCCTCCGAAATCGGGTGCTTGGCTTCGGTCTTCTTCACGTTGAAGACATGCGGTGGCCCGTGAAAGCCCTTGGATCGCCAGCCGCCGGCAACCGCTTTTTCAAACTCGTCCCAGTTGGGGTTTGTGAACGAGCCCGAGGCATGATGGAAAACGACCAGACCCTTGCCTTCGCGCACTGCCTTGAGGAACGCCTCCTTGTTGGCGTCGGACCACTTCGTATCCGGCGGCGCCCGCTGCCGTGTCCTTGTAATTGAGCAGCAGCACGTCGTACTTGGCCAGGTTCTCGTCGGTCAGATCCTTGGCGGGCGTGGTGGTCACGGTGACCTTGGCCTTGTCGCCTTTCTCGAGAATCTTGGTCAGCTCGGCGGTTGTGGCCTTCCAGTTGTGGGCCGAGACCGTGTCTCCCGTGATGATCAACACCTTCACCGGGCCGCTATTTGCCTTGGGCTCAGGCGCCGCGGCTCTCGTCGCGGCCGATGCCGCCGGCGCGATTTCATCCAGGCTGATCGGCCCAAAAACCGGCACGCCCATGTCCAGACCGTCGGTCAGATTGCAGTGAGGATCGAGCCCGTACCCGTACCAAAGCGATGCGCCGGCCGGTACTGGCCCGCTGAGCTTGAGGATGACCGTGTCCCGCGCCTTGCCGACGCTCGCCTCGAAAATGAGCGGGATGTGAGCTCCATCCGCTTTGCGGATCGAGAACCCGGCGATGTGGCGCTCGGGCTTGAGTCCCGCAGTGGCAGCGTCGCCTGGGCTGCTCGTGCCGCCGAAACTCATCCCCATCCCCTGCCCCGGGGCTGTCCCATGAGGCGCGGAGGCGCTCATGTTCACGCCTTTGAATCTGACCACCAGGGTGTTATGCGGCCCTCGCGTGACCCGGTCGATCGTGGGTGTGGTTGCCCCGATCTGTCCGAACTGCTCGCGCAGCGCCAGCCGGGCCAGCCGCTGCCCCGTTCGTTTCAGCCCTTGTGTTCCCACGTGAATGAGGTCGTCGAGCTCCAGATCGATCACCGAGACGACCCCCGTGTTGGGCACGCGCTCAGGCAGCGTGCGCTGGGCGTCTTGAATCGCATTCCAGCCCTTGGGATCGGCCCCCATGATGAACCGCCCGATCTGCACGAAATAGAACGGCAGCTCGGGTTGCCCGAAATCGGACCGGACCGCCCCGATGAAGTCGGCGAAGACCTGGGGATATGCCTTCCACGCTTCGCCTGGCCCCAGCGCATCGCTTTCACCCTGATACCAGAGCACTCCCTTGACCTTGCCGCCGGCTTCCTTCACCTGCCGGATCATCGAGCCGTAGAGGCTGTTGCCCCCCTGGTCTTTCTTGGACGGATTCCATTGCTCCATGCTGGTCCCGCCGTCGGCGCAGGCAACCAACCCAACCGGCACGCCGGTCGCCTCGGCCATCGCCACCCCGAATGGCAAGCCCAGGCCGGCTCCCTTGAATCGGTTCTTGTGTGCTTGCGCCGACCGCGCGGCCCGGTCCGCAGGGTTGCCCGAATGCACAGGGTCTGGCGAGTCGATCAGCCAGTGCAAGGGTTCCTCGGCAATCCCCCAGTGGCCGTCCATTCCCAGAAGCATCACTCGCGGACTCGGCGCCGCCACGTCGACCAGGTCCCCGACCCCCTCCATATTCGACTGCCCCGAGAGCACCCAGAGGTCGCCCACGAACACATTCGCGACCGCGACCGCCTCGACCTTATAACCCGCCGACACCTGGCAGAAGATCCGGTATGGTCCGCCCACCGGCACCCCGACCAGCTTCGACTCGGCCTCGTTGAACGCGATCCTGGCGCCGGCCGTATTAGGCGCGATGGTCGCGGTCAGAACCTTGCCGTCCTTCACAGATTCGTCCAGGACGATCGGAATATCCGCCTTGCCGTTGGCGTCTCGCTGATAAACCCGGAACTCAACCGGCCCCTTGAGCTTAATGGCGGCCGCGGGCGCGGCCGTGATCGCTCCCAGCCGCTGCCCCTGCGGTTGATTGCTGACCCCGGTGGCGGCCGCTTTTCTCACCCCAGCCGTTCCTTGTTGAGCCAGCGCAGGTGTCTCGACCGCTGCCAGCGCGAGCACTGCAAAAACCAACAGTTGCGCGGACGGCCAAAATCGTCTCGATCGTGCCATGGCAGGAACGTCTCCCCGAATGAAGTCGCAGGTCCCGGCTCAGTCTCTTGAAGCGTTTATCGTACAGGGCCGGCGGCGCGTGCGAAAGGTTGTACGTACCTTCGAACGACGCCTGGTCCCTGGACCTGGCCCGGACACAGTCTCCCGCCGGATCCAGCTCGACGATGAAAATGGCTCCGTTGGGCCCGGCCATGAGATCGACGACTCCCGGTTGCCCGAAGCGTGAGCCAGACGGGTCATCTCGTCCGCAGCGCCACACCGGGAAGCCCGGGACGAATCCGCGCACCACCGGAATCCCGTTTGATGAACCTGACGAGCTTGAATCTGGCCTGATCGCTCCGGGCCAGCGCCGTGAGCACTTCGTCGCTCAGCTTGAGCCCGGTCGCCTTCCGGATGAACTGGAAACTGTGAGGTTTGTCCTCGACGGCAGCAGCGATGATCTCAAGAGTATTCTTTTTTTTGGCCACGGGTCGCTTCCCTATCCCAACATCAAAATATTGAGAGTCTTATGTTTGAACGTTCCAAATAAAGAATTGCGATCTTAATATTATCAATTCGGCATGAGATTAGCAAGACGGCAATGATTTGCTCAGGCAGCCGAGCGGCGAATCCGTGGCTCTGGCGCCACGTCCCCATGCGGAAACCCGCCCGCCAGCGCTCGTCGCGCAACCGGCCGGCGTTTGTCTGGTACCGCCGTGGAATTACCGAGGGCGCTGTCGGCAACGGTTGCCGCCGACGGTACGATCAGTGCCGGAACTGACAAGAGTTGTCGCGAGCGCACTTTTTCAAGCTGGGTTCTCTCATGAACGTCGTCGTCATCGTCTGCAACAGCCTGCACCTCGGCTTCCTCGGCACCTATGGCAACGCCTGGATCGAGACGCCCAACCTCGACCGGCTCGCGGCCGAAGGCATCGTATTCGACCACCATTTCCCCGAGAACCTCACAACGCTGCCTACTCGCCGAAGCTGGTGGACCGGCCGGTTTGGATTCGCACACGAAGAACAAGGCTGGACGCCCCTTCGCCCCGACGAACGAATTCTGCCTGACTTTCTCTGGGACAGAGGCGTCCACACAGCCTTGATCTCCGACGTCCCCCTGCTCCGCGAGGCGGGCCTCGGCTACGGGCGAGGGTTCGACGAGGTGCTCTGGGTGCGCGGCCAGGGTTATGACCCGCTCATCGTTCCCGGCGATCCCCGGGCAAAGCACGTGAGTCTGCAAGACGAGCCCCGTCTTCGCCTTCCCCCCGAAGATGATCCCCACCGCCAGATTTGGCAGAAGCGCTGGGAACAGTACCTCCGCAACCGCGCGGTCCTCTCCGCCACCGGTGACGAACACCCCGGCGCCATGCGGCACGGTCAAAAAAGCGATCGAATGGCTCGAGCGCCGCGCCAGCTCCGAGCCGTTCCTGCTCTGGCTCGACCTGTTCAGCCCGCACGGACCGTGGGACCCGCCCCAGCCCTTCCGTGAACAATACGTCACAGTTGGCCCGATGATTTCGAGACCGGCGACGAAGGAGAACTGGTCGAAGACCCCGACGATGAATCCGGCGACGCGATCGACATCGAAGATGTGGCCGCCTTGATCGATGTCCCCGCCGGCGCCGTCGGAGACGTGCTCTCGGAATCCGAGCTCTTCCTCCTCCGGCGCACCTACGCCGGAGCCGTGACCTATGCCGACCATTGCCTGGGCGAATTATTCCGCGCGATGGGCCGGCTGGGCAGGATGGAAGACACCTACGTCATTTTCACCAGCGACCAGGGCGAGCCCCTCGGTGAGCACGGCTTCGTACGGCGATTCCGCCCCTGGCTCTACGAGGAGCTGATTCACACGCCCCTGATCATCCGGCTCCCCGGCGGCCGCCGCGGCGGAAATCGCCACCATGCGATCGTACAGACCGTCGATCTGTTCCCGACCATCCTATCGGCGTTGGAATTGAAACCAATCGAGGGCGACGACTCGCCCCATGGGCATGACCTGCTTCCACTCATTCGTGGCGAGGCCGGCAAGGTGCGCGACTTTGCCTGCCTGGGGATGGATCTCGCCGAGTTCGCGATCCGTACCCACCTCTGGCACCTCATTCTGCCCATCGAGATCGACCCCGAAGAACCGCGCACCACCGAGCTTTACCGCAAACCCGAAGATCGGTGGGACCAGAACAACGTCATCGAGCAGCACATCGAAGTCGCTGAACACCTGGAACTGGCCCTGCGCCGGTTCGTGGAGCAACTACGCAGCGGCGGAAGCCAAGAAGAGCTTCCGCCGCTGCGTGATCTCGTCCGTTTCGGCTCGTCGTCTTGACGTGAGCCGATCAGTGCGTGGCGCTGCCCTGTGCCGAAGCAATCCCGCCTTGCGCCGACCCGGTCACCGGCGTTCCGCCGCAGCACTTGCCGTTCTGGCAGCACGAGCCGCCGCCACTCTGGCAACCACCGCCGCATCCGGAACCGTGACCATTCTTCCAGTCGTGGATCCAGACTTTCAAGAAGCACGGTTTTTTCGGGGCCTTGACCGACGTCTCGCAGGCCGGCGCGTTCGATTGAGGCGCTGGCGTACACCGGAGCGGGGCCGCAATCGCTGGCAGCGGACCCGTGGCTGTTCTGCCAGTCATGGATCCAAACTTTCAAGAAGCACGGTTTCTTCGGGGCCGCCGCCCCGGAATCGCACGCTGCGGTCGTCTGCGCACTGGCGCACACGTCGCCGGCACCGCAATCGCCTCCGTGGCTGTTCTTCCAGTCGTGAATCCAGACTTTCAAGAAGCAAGGCTTCTTCGGTGCCTTGCAGTCGGTATCGCAGCCCGCCCCGTTTCCCTGGCCGGTCGCAAACGCATTCTGGGGAGATGAGAACATCGTCGGCACTGCCGCCTTCGGAGCCTGGGCCGAAGTGCGCACGGCCCCATCGTCGTCATCGTGGAACAGCCAGCTAAACAAGTGGTGCCGCGGCTCGGCAGGCGCCATCGGAGGCGGCGAGGCATAAATCGATTGTCCGCTTCCGGCCAAGGGAGCCTGGCCCCAGCCAACACCAGCCGGAGCTCGTGCCGGCGCTGCCGCCGGCGCCGCCGCCGGGGCGGCTGGAGTCGACGTCGCTGCGGGTGCGTTTGCGGTGCCGCCCGCGTTCGCGTTTGCGGCCGGAGAGGCAGGCGGCGCTGGGGGCGATGCCGCCTCGCTATCGCCTCCTGAGGGCGACGGAGCCGGCGGAGTGCGCGGCACAACCGGCGGAGCCGGGGGAATCTGCGCCATCCGCGTATCCAAGCTGGCCGGTGGCGCGGCACCGGAAGCAGGTCCATTCGCAACCGGCAGACTTGCCGGCGAGTTCGTCGCCCGACCGGTGTCACCGGCCGGCGCGGCAGACTCCTGCGGCCCTGCAAGCATCGGTGCCGGCAGAATGTCATCGAGCGGGGTCGGACTCGACGCAGCTTGATCGGCCGCCGAGCCCCGTCCGGCCGCTCCGGCCTTCTGTTTCGCCTCCACCGAAGCATCTTGGGGCTGGTACGAAACACGCCGGGCGCCGTCGTTTTCTGCCCCCTCGGTCGCGCTCAGCGGCAGACCCGTGGGTGCGGTTGGTTCGGACCCGGCCGGCTCCGCATCGCTCCGACGCGGTGACCTCACTGGCGGCGGCGTCGCTGAGAACGGAAGCTCATCCAGGTATTGAGAACGCGAGCCGCCGGGAGCTGCCCCCGAATCAGCCGCGGGGCTGGAAGCACCGTCAGTTGGCCGGACTTCGCCATCCGAGCGGGGCGCCGACGCCGCAACCGCTCGGCTGTTAGCAAGCGATTGGTCCGGCATACGGTTCGACCAGGCTACGCCGCTGGCATCGGGCCCCGATGCACGGGTTCCAGCCGGACTGCCGTTCCACAGGCGATTCATTCGCGGGAAGTTGCGGGCCACCCACTCCGACTGGGTTTCCGGCCAGGGACTGGTCGCGCCCTGGCTCGAGTCGGAATTACCTTGGGAACGCCCGGCGGTCTCCTGCACTTCGGTCGGATTACTCGGTGCCGTGCCGGTTTGATTTCCACGACCGTGCCACCACGAGAACAGCCCCGGCGGGGCGGCATTCTGTCCGTCCGAGCCGGCCGTCCAGGGCGAGCTTCCGGTCGTATGTTGTGAAATTCCCGCGCAGCCGGAGACACCCAGCAGCAAGACTGTGCAGAGCGCGGCCTTACCCACGTCCGGTGGACGTCTCATGGCGTATCCTCCCGCCTCGTCGCTTTCCGTGCTTTCGTTCATATCCTCTGGGAAGGCGATCGTTCCGGACCGCTTTCCCGTTGAAGAATCCATCGGCTCGCGGAAGGGTGGCCCGCGGGCGATTCGCGAGGGGCCCGTTTCACGGCTTCGCCACAATTCGTTCTTTCACAATGACCTTGCTAATTGCCGCATCCGGCACAATATGAACAATAGGGACATCCAGGCGAGGCGAAACTCACTCTCCCGAATCTCCAGCGCGACGGCGCAGGCCCGTACCGCGTGCAGGACGCCATCGCTCCTGCGGAGAGCCTCACCTGGCAATCTTTGAGGCTGTTCGATGATCGATACCCAAGCAAGCGAACGATTTATGGCGGCACCCTGGCTCGGTGAAGTCGACCCCGAGATCAAGCTGGCAATCTTCGGTGCACTCGTCGAGGCCCGTGCACCTTCCGGAGCCGTTCTTCTCTATCAGGATCAACCCAACGATCATCTCTCGTTTCTGATCGACGGCACGGCTTCGATTGAACGAATCCTGGGCAGTGGCCGCAGGGAGGTCATCACCCAGCTCGCGGCCCCGGCCGTCTTTGGATCGACCTCGTTCTTCCGGCCGCAGCCGCCGAGTGTTTCTGTTCGCGCGACCTCCGACGTCTGGCTGCTTTCGCTCTATCATCCTGCGCACGAAGCCCTGCGAGCGGCCGACCCGCGTGCGGCCGACGCGCTGGCGCTGGCGGTCCTCCGTGCATTGTCCGAGCGCTTCGACTTGATGGATAAATACATCGTGGACTACCTGGCACGCCATTCCGACGAGCCCGAAAAGCGGAGCGAATGGGCCAGCTTTCGGGGCCGAATGTTCGACGAGCAGGGACTCTGAGTTGACGCGCGCGATCTCAGGCCGCACAATAGGCTGTTGATGCGTCTCGGCACGTGCATCCTTCGCGCCGGCACCAGGCCACCAGAGCCTTTCACACCCATGGAAAACCAAACACCGACGTCGACGCGCTGGCTGCCGGCATTCGACCGATTGCTCGAAACCGTACAAGGCTGCGGCCCGCACGGCCACCTCGTGGACGTCCGTGAGTCTCTCCGGTCCTATCTGGGACCGTCTCGTCCCCTGGTGGTGCTTTGCCCTCACGCGGACGATGGAGCGATTTCGGCCGCCTGCCTGGTGCACGAATACTCGGTCAGGCGCGGCTTGCCGGTCGTGGAGGTTCTGGTCTTCGCGGGTGAGCGCAACGTGGCCGCGTCGTGGCTCGACAATCAAAAGAAGGCCACGGTGCGCGAGGCCGAGTTCCGGCTCGAGTGCAACATTCTTGGCGCCGAGCCGGTCTGCTGGAACCTCGAAGGATACCGCATGCCCGGTTACCAGCCGACCGTCGCTGACGTCGAGAAAGTGGTGGAATGGTTCGACTCGCGCCGCCCCGGCGCCGTGATCGTCCCTCCCCCCAATGATGCCCATGTCGCCCACCGCGTCACCCGGGCCCTGGCCGCGATCGGCCTCGTGGGTGCCCGGCTGACTGACTGCGCCGTTCTGTCCGGCTGGACGCCCTGGGGCCCTCTCCCCAAGCCGAACGCCTATTTGACTTTCGACGGCGAGGCCGAGCGCACCAAGGAGTGGGCCATCCACTGCCATGCCTCGCAGGTGTTCCTCACCGACTACACCCAGTACTGCTCCCACTTGGGCCGCGCTTACGCCGCTCTGGTGCGCGAATGGGCCGAGGGCCACAGTCTGGCGGGCCGGGCTCATCGCACCGACGAGCGCTTCGTCGGCGTCGAGCTCTTCCAGATCGACACCTACGACCCCCGAGCAACCGCCGCGTGTCCGGCTGACCCCATCCAGCTCGCACTCGGCATTCTGAGCGGCCAGCTCGACCCCGCGACGTCGGCGACTATGCACGCGGCCTCCGCCAAGATCGGAGTCGCTGCGCCGGCCGAGACCCCTGTCGTCGCCCCGCTTTGACTGACGATCGTCCAGGAGTCTGGTGCCGCCGATGATGTCCGCCGACTCCGCGCCAGCCTCAGCCGAAGTTCTGGTCTTTCCTGACGCGCAGGCCGCCTGCCTGGCGGCCGCCGCCTGGCTGGCCGAAGTCATCGAGCGAGCACGCCAGGAGCGCGGCCGTGCCGTCCTGGGCTTACCAACCGGCTCGACCCCCAAGGCCGTCTACGCCGAGCTGGTGAGGCGCTATGGTGAGGGTTTGCTCTCGTTCGAAGACGTGACGACCTACAACCTCGATGAATACTACCCCGTGAGCCCCCTCGACGTGCGCAGTTATCATGCGTACATGGACGAAAACCTGTTCCGCCACGTCGACCTTGCTCCGCACTGCGCCCACGTCCTCGACGGCACGGTGCCCGAGGAATTTGCCGGAGCCCACGCGGCCGATTTTGACCGCTGGATCGACCACGACGGCGGGCTCGACGTCCAGCTTTTGGGGATTGGTCGCAACGGCCACATCGCGTTCAACGAGCCCAGCGATCTGGCCGTCGAAGAAGCAATCGAGCTCAAGAGTCGCCTGGTCGACCTGCACCCGATCACCCGCGCGGACGCGGCCAAGGAGCTGGGCGGCATGGAGCACGTGATCCCGCCGCGCACTGACCATGGGCTTCGCCCCGATCCTGGCCGCGCGCTCGATCGTCGTCCTGGCCACCGGCGCCCACAAAGCGCAGATCGTGGCTCTGGCGCTGCGTGGCCCCATCAGTGCCAAGAACCCGGCCTCCCTGCTCCGCACCGCCGGTCCCAAAGTGACCTGGCTCCTCGACGAGGCCGCGGCAATGGGGTTGGTTTGAACGCTCGAGATACGGCCTGGACCCGGGCCCATGGCCTTGCCAAAGTCACGTGACGCTCAGATCATTCGTTGGGCCGACGAGCGGATGTGCTACCGAAAGGAAGCGAGATCGCGCAAACTCGATAAAAAAGAAACCGACAGCGCCGTGGAAACGATCCAGGATGCTCTTTCCGAGCACAAGAAAGCTCACCCCGGGGCGGAGATCGACATTCAGAGAAAGAATTCAGTATCGATCCGAATTCGCATCACCGATCCGGATTTCAGAGGTTTGGATCTTGTTGAACGGGACAAACTGCTTTGGAAGATCCTGGAGAGGCTGCCGGACGACGTCTTATCTCAGATAAGCTTGCTATTGCTGTTTACGCCCGCAGAGAGGAAGGAGTCGCTGGCTAACGCCGAGTTTGAGCGTCGCGTCGCCTCGAGATTTTGTTTCGAAGGCTTTTTCACTCGTGTCGTTCGTGAATCCGCCCGCGATTACTGCGACTTGAGCGTTGGCTTCTCTTGGGTCAGTTTTGGGAATCGCCTCAGGGCGCCCGCGCTGAGCAATGGACGCACGAAGACGAACGTCAACGTCGATGTCCTTCGGGATGATTGGGTCTCGGGCAGAAGCCCGTGTGAAGACGAGACACTCGGCGAGTTCGTTTTCGGCGGCCAATGCGGCCAGTATCTCGTCGTTGTAGCCTCGAACGTCGAGGCCCACAAATCCCAGGCAGGTCGAGGAGATCAAGATCGACCTCGGGCACCGCGGGAGGCTCCCCTTCCGAGCAGGATGTCCCCATCCCGAACCGTAACCTCGGGGTTGACGACAACGTTCCTCAAATCCCGGACTTGGTCGGAGACCTCGGACAGCCGGGTACTCCCCGGCCGCCGCTCGGCAATCTCGAAAGTCACGGGTGTACCGCTGCCGGGGTCGGTTGGGCCACCATCCTTCTTCACGACGATGTAGTATTTTCCTGTCGCGTCGACAGCCCGGAAATTCGTGAACGGCGCGTAAGTGTCAGCATGAGCCAACACCGGCGACAAGACGAGAATAAGAACGAGCAGCCAGGCAGCGGGCTTTCCTCCGCCTGATTCCGTCCACATACGATTCCTCGCCTGTCAGGACCCGCGCTGGTGGTAAGGCTTCCTTGCATTCATCATGGCCGAGCGCCGGTTGCCCGCATGCGCTGTCTCTGTAAGTGCGTCCTCCCGCTGTTAACATACCTCGCATGAACCACCATCGCCAGAGAGCGTAGCGTGTCAAATGCGCGCACCCGCCCTGCCGACCTGGTGATCAAGCAAAAGTCTCCATCGCACCGCGACTCAACCTCACCCGGAAGCGCAGAATGCGTTCCACATGGTCGCGCATGGGCTTGATGACGTCAATGATCATCCCCGTCTCAACCTCAAGCGTCTGTGATCGCATGCATTCATTTCGAACTGTGAACATCCGGAGAAAATCGAGATCCATCCCAAAACGATTCTTGCAAACGCGCGCGATGGGTCTTAACGTGCTATGCCGCAGTCAAGTCGACAGCAACGCGCTTTATAAATCGCGATAGCCTTTGATCCCTCTCGTGCGGCAGCGTGACCAGTTCGTTTTCAGCCATTTCGTTCATCAGGACCAAACTCAGGATGGGTTGGGGCCGGCGCATCGGCATGTCGAGAAATCGAAGGCGTGGAATATGCGCCTGACTTTCTGATTCAGAGAAACAAGAACGATCACACGCGAGTGTGAAAGAGAAGATCACAACGAGAGTGACCCGATCCCGAAGTGGTCTCCACGGAGTGCACCAATGACGTTCGACCAGGGTGGTTTCGAGAAGTCGATGGGGAAGAACACGAGAAAACGCATGCGTCGCGTCCTCGCGGGCAGGCAGCGGCGAAGGTGGAGGCAGCAATACGAAATCCTGGAAGACCGCACCCTCCTGACTGTCCCGACGGCATCGATCAATGACGTCTCGATCGTCCTCACCCCGCCCGGGCCGACCTCCGTCTCAGGGAGCTTGAACCCTGGCAATGCCGTGACCACCTATCAGATCGACGGTACCTCCGGCGAGAGGCTCCTGTTCCACAGCGTCTCAACAACCTCCACGAACGGCAGTTGGCTGCTTTTGGGTGAAGCGGGCAACGAGGTCGCGGGCAATGGGATCGCCTCCGACTTCACCGCCAACTTGACGACCACGGGCACGTATTACCTCGAGCTCGTCGGCAATATCACCGGCGAAATCGACTACTCATTCCAGGTGTCAGACGTGAGCGACTCCCCTGTGCCGGCCACCGGGCTGGGAGTTCCCGAATCCGGCTCCCTGGCCGGGGGCGACAGTGCGACCTTCACCTTCACGGCACCGGCCGGCTTGCCCGTCTACTTCAACAGCCTCGACCGCTCATTCGGTCCGGTATCCGCCACGCTCACCGACCCCGGCAACAAGACCATCTTCTCCAGTAACGGCTCCGACAACGAAGGGCCCTACGTCCTGACATCGTCCGGTACGTACACGCTCACGTTGAACAATTCCAGCGGCTCATCCGGGACATTCAGCTTCGACATGCTCTCGCTGCCGGCCGCGGCCACATCCCTGGCGCTGGGGCCCACTCAGGCCGTCGCTGGAACGCTCACCGCCGGCACCAACACCCAGGTTTTTAGCTTCGAGGGCGCCTCCGGCGAACATCTTTTCCTCGATAATGAGCAAAACCTCGGCGATCCGGTCTACTACCGGCTGATCGGCCCGGATGGAAATCAGATCTTCGATATCGACTCGTATAGTGACTCGGGCCCGCTGACCCTCTCCGAAAGAGGAACCTATTACCTGCTGATCGACGGCGAATCGTCCTCATCGATCAATTACCAGTTCCGCATCACCGACACGGCCTACTCGCCACTGTCGTTTGACACCGAGACGACCGGCTCATTCAACCTGGCCCCGGCGACGGATGCCTTTAGCTTCGCCGGCACCGCAGGCGAGCAAGTCACCTTCGCGGCATTCAACGACTCGAACGGCTATTACGGCGCCTCGTGGTCGCTCTATGGACCGAACGACCAGCAACTCGCAAGTCCATACTACACCGGTAATTTTTCAGCGACGCTCCCGTCGGACGGCAACTACACTCTGGTCGTCCCCAACAACCCTCCCTACGGCCCGTCGACCTACAGCTTCGAGGCCTATCAGAACGTCGATCCGACCACCACTCTCGCGCTGGGGACGCCGGTAAGCGCCACCATCGTCGATCCCGGCGACGAGGCCACTTACACGTTCACGGGCACTGCTGGCCAGACCCTCTACTTCAGTGCCAACGATTCGGCATCCGGGTCCTACGCCCAGGTCACCGGGCCGTTCGGCGAATCAATCTTGAGCCAGTACATCGGTAACTATTATTACACGTATGAAGACTCCAGTCAGTTCACCCTGCCGGCATCCGGCACTTATACCCTGACCATCTCCAACGAGGACGACGACACCGGGCTCTTTAACTTCCTCTTGAGCGACACGGCCGCCGCGACGCCCCTGGCCCTCACCTCAGGCTCCGGTACCCCGGTAGCCGATTCCATCGCCTCGGGGCTCGCCGCCAACATCTATCAGTTCAGCGGCAGCTCCGGCGAGCAAATCTACTTTCAGGCCCAGAATCAATCGGCCGGTTATACCGACCTCTACTGGACACTGTACGGGCCGGCCAATCAGTACGTTGACGGCGGCGTCTACTGGTACGACTTCTCGGCGACCTTGCCTTCTGCCGGCACCTATCATCTGGTCGTCGGTGGCACAAACCCATCGAACACGTCAGGCGTCAGTTTCAACTTCGAGCTCTACGACAACGTCGATCCGACGTCACCACTTACACTCGGCACCCCCATCATGGGGACGATCTCGAACCCGGGCGACGAGGCCACTTTTACCTTCAGCGGCACGGTCGGCCAGACCCTGTTCTTCGATGGCCTCAATTCGTCCTACAATTCGACCTACGTCAGGCTGACCACCCCCGATGACACCGAGACCATCCTCGACCAGGACACGTCTTACTCATCGGCGCCGTTCGTTTTGCCGTTCAGCGGAGCATATGCCCTGACGGTTTTCGGCTCCGGATCCGCCACCGGCCCATTTCAGTTCGTCCTGGACGACGCGTCTCTTGCGCCCTCGATCGCAATCACGCCCGGCAACGGCGAGACGGTGAACGACTCGCTCTCAAGTGGGCTGTCCGACAACATTTATCAGCTCAGCGGGACAACCGGTGAACTGCTCTACGTGGACGCTCTGTCAGAATCAACCGGCAACGAATACGACCTCTACTGGACGCTTTATGGGCCCAATGGTCAAGAGGTCAACAGCAGTTACGGTTGGGAATCAAATTATACGACCTTGCAGTATAATGGCACCTACTACCTGGTCGTCGAGGGGAACAACTCCGCCAACACGTCGGGGCTCGATTATAGCTTCGCACTTTATGATAACGTCGATCCGACCTATCCGCTTGATCTTGGTGTTCCCGTCCAGGGAACGATCGCCAATCCCGGCGACGAGGCCACCTACACCTTCACGGGCTCGGTCGGCCAGAGTCTCTTCTTTGCCGGTCTCGATGAATCGCTGGTCGCCTACGCGCAATTGATGAATCCCAGCGGGCAGATCATCTTTAGCTCCCAGACCAACCAGAGCGGCGGCCATTTCCTTTTGACGGAGGCAGGCACCTACACCCTCACCGTCACGGGCTTCGGATCGGCGACCGGCACTTTCAACTTCGAGCTCGAAGATGACTCGCAAGCGCCCTTTCTCACGCTCGAACCCGGCAGCGGTACGGCGAAGACCGACTCGATCTCGACCGGCCTTTCCACGAATCTCTATCAGATCAGTGGCGTGGCGGGCGAATCGCTTTACTTCCAGGCGCAGGCCGAGTCGGGTGCCACAAGCGATCTCGAGTGGGCGCTGTGGGCGCCGGACGGTGAGTCGATCGGCGGTAACGCCGGCGCTTGGAGTGACTTTTCGGCCACGTTGCCCGCAGCCGGGACTTACCTGCTGGCCGTGAGCGGCCTGAACTCGGCAAACACCACGGGCGTGAGCTATCACTTCGAGGTCTACGATGATGTAGACACCTCCTCCCCGCTCTCACCCGGCACGGCCACAAGCGGTTCGATCGCGATCCCCGGAGACACCGTCACCTATACCTTCGCCGGCACGGCCGGGCAAAGCCTGCTCTTGACGGTGTTGAGCGCCGCTCCCGGAGCCGACGCCCAGATCGACGACCCCGGCGGATCCCAGATCTTCTTCGGATTCTCCGACCAGGATCCATTCCGTCTCGCGACCACTGGCACTTATTCGCTGACAGTTTTTGGAGACAACGGGGCAACCGGGAATTTTTCGTTCGTGCTGGCCGACGTCTCCACCGGGACCATGCTGTCACCAGGAACAACTCCAGTGACCGAAAGCGGGACGATCACGCCCGGCACGGGCTACGCGATCTTTCAGTTCCTGGGAACCTCAGGCGAAACGGCGAGCCTCACCAGCGACAGTTTCTCGTCGACCGCAGGAAACTGGTTCATTGTCGACCCCAGCGACAACCAGGTCTCGAGCGCCGTCTTCGGTACCAGCTTCACGACGACTCTGTCCGTCACCGGCACGTACACCCTGGTGCTCGCGGGAAGTGATTTGACCGACTCGAGCCTGGCGTACTCATTCGACATTTCCGAGACGATGCCGCCGCAGTTCACCGAGAGTGGACTCCCCATGACGCAATCGGGAACTCTCGACGCAGGCGACTCGAAAAGCTTCACGTTCGCCGCGCCCGCCGGGCTACTGCTGGAATTCAACAGCCTCGATCGTTCGTATGGACCCATCACGGCCACGCTCACCGATCCCGACAACAACATCGTTTTCTCCAATAATGCCTCCTACAATGAGGGCCCCTTCACCCTCTCGGTGTCGGGCACCTACACGCTGACCGTGTCGAGCAGCGACACCTCCGGCTCTGACCCCTTTAGCTTCGTGCTCGAATCTCTTGCGGATGCCTCGAGCAGCCTGAGCCTCGGTTCCGTGACGAGCGGAACCCTCGACCCAGGTCTCTCCACCGCGATCTATAGCTTCAGCGGCACGGCCGGCCAGAACTTGTTCCTCGTTAATCAGCAGAACTGGGGAGACCCGGTTTATCTCTCGATCTTTGACCCTTCCCTGAACGAGATCCTCTCGATCGGCTCGTACGAGGACGGCGGCCCGCTCACCTTGAATGCCAGCGGCACGTACTACCTGTTAGTCGACGGCGAGTCGACCGGCGGCCCGATCGACTACCAGTTCCAGCTCGTCGATACCTCGACCAACCCGCTGTCGATTGGCTCGACCACAAGCGGCACGCTGAGCCCGGCGGCCGACGCCGATGCGTTTACGTTCACCGGCACCGCGGGTCAGATGCTGACATTTCAGTTCCTGAGTGAAAGCAACGGCTACTACGGAGCCAGCTTCACGCTCTATGGACCAAACAATGACTACGTCTCATCCTCGTACTACGGCGAGGTCTTGTCCACGACGCTCCCGGTCGGCGGCAACTATACGTTAGTGGTTACTAATGAATATTATTATGGACCGTCGACGTTTAGCTTCACCTCATACCAGAATGTCGATTCGCAGAACACGCTCACTCTGGGCATGCCCGAGAGTGGCACACTCGCCAACCCCGGCGACAAAGCCACTTACACCTTCACCGGCTCGGTCGGCCAGACGCTCTTCCTGCAGGGCCTCGACTCAAGCGACGGCACCGACGCACAGCTCACGGCCCCAGACGGCACTTCGATCTTGTACCAGTACATCGGTTACGAATATTACACCTATGAGGAATCCAGTTTGATCACTCTGCCCGAGTCGGGCACTTACACGCTCACCATCTCCAACGGCGACGGCGATACCGGCCCCTATGACTTCGTCCTCGAGGACATCTCCGGAGCCACGCCCATCACCCTCACATCGGGCGCCGGCACGACGGTGAGCGACTCGATCGCCACGGGCGTCTCCACCAACATCTACACGTTGAGCGGCACCGCCGGCGAGCGCGTCTACTTCAGGCGCAGACCGAGTCGGGCGGCTATTACGACCTCTACTGGGCCCTGTACGGGCCCAACAACCAGTATGCAGGAAGCGGTTACTACTGGGGCAACTTCCCGGAGACCCTGGCTTCCACCGGTACGTATCGCCTCGTCGTCTACGGCACCAACGCGTCGAACACGTCCGGGGTCAGCTATAACTTCGAGGTCTACGATAACATTGACCCCACCTCCACACTCGCCTTGAATTTGCCCATCACGGGTACCATCGCGAACCCAGGCGACGAATCCAGCTACACCTTCGTGGGCACTGCGGGGCAGACCCTCTATTTTGACGGGCTCGACTCAGCCCAGGGGACCATCGCCGAGCTCTCCGACCCCAGCGGCGATGAGGTTTTCTACCAGTACATCGGCAATGACTATTACACCTATGGCGACTACGGTCCCTTCACCCTCGAGTATTCGGGCACTTATACGCTGACCATCTCCGGCGAAGATGGCGACACCGGCGCTTATAACTTCATACTGAACGACACGGCCGGCGCGATGTCCGTCGCGCCGACCTCGGGTGCCGGCACGTCGGTGAGCGACGCGATCGCCACCGGTCTTTCCGCCAACATCTATCAAATCACGGGAACGGCCGGCGAGCAGCTCTACCTCGAAGCCCAGACCCAGTCGGCGGGCTACTATGACCTTTACTGGTCGCTGTACGGGCCCAACAACGAAGAAATCTCCTCCGCTTACTACTGGTCCAACTTCTCGGCGACCTTGCCCGCCTCCGGTACGTACTATCTCGTCGTCGACGGCACGAACGCGTCCAACACGTCCGGCGTGCAGTTTAATTTCACGGTCCGCCAAAGCCTCGATCCCACGTCGACTCTTCCGCTCGGCACGGAGGTCTCCGGTACCATCGCCAACCCGGGCGACCAGGCCACCTACACCTTCACGGGTACCGCCGGCCAGACCCTCTATTTCAGCGCGCTCGAATCGGCTGCCGGGACAAACGCTGTGTTGATCGCGCCGGGCGGAAATCAGATCTGGAGCGACAGCTATGGGAATTACGGTCCCTTCACGCTGTCCGTCTCGGGCACTTACACGCTCTCTCTCTCCAACGACAACGGCGCGACCGGAGCTTATAACTTCATCCTGGCCGACGCGGCCGACGCGACGTCCATCGCCCTGACCTCCGGCTCCGCCACGTCGCAGAGCGGTGCGATCACCACCGGCCTTTCCGCCAGCTTCTTCCAGTTCAGCGGGACGGCCGGCGAGCACGTTTACTTTCAAACCCAGTCCTACTCGGCCGGCTATTATGATCTCTACTGGACGTTGTACGGGCCGAACAACCAGTACGTGAACAGTAATTACTTCGGGGGCGACTTTCCGGCGACCTTACCCTCAGCCGGCACATATCTTCTCGTCGTCGACGGCACGAACGCGGCCAACACGTCTGGGGTGACGTTCAGCTTCACGGCCTATGAAAACGTCAATCCGACATCCACCGTCCCCTTGAACACGGACGTCACGGGCACCATCGCCAACCCGGGCGACGAGGCCACCTACACCTTCACGGGCTCGACCGGCGAATTGATCGAGTTCAACGGGCTCGAGCTCGGCTCATATATCTACGCGACGCTCCTCAACCCTGAGGGCGCCCAGGTCCTCAGTCAGTACATGACCTACAACGAAGGTCCTTATCTCCTCACGGTGCCGGGTACCTACACGCTGACGATCTATGGCAGCTCGACGACACCCACTGGCCCTTACAGCTTCCAGCTTGTGGACTACGCTTCGCAGCCGGAGATCCAGGTCAACACCTCCGAGGCCGATCTCACGGTGACTCTCTCCGAGCCCTCCGCGCAGCAGATCCTGGTGCCCTATAGCACCGAGGACGACACGGCCACGGCCTCCGCCGGCGACTATAAGCCGGCCTCGGGGGTCATCCTCTTCGCCCGGCCAGACGATGGCGACGGTCGTGGTGCAGGCAATCGACCGGCTCGCGCCCACGGCCACCGACTTCTTCGTCAACCTGGGCACCCCGGTCGGCGCCACCGACGCGCCAGACCAGGGCACGGGAATCGTCACGATCCAGTCGAACGGCAGCGGAATGATAAGCGGCCTCGTGTTCGACGACGTCTCTGGATCAGGAACGCTCACCACCGGCGATTCCGGGCTCTCCGGCGTCACGGTCGAGCTCCTGGGCCCGAATAGCACTGTCCTCGCCACCGCCGTGAGCGACTCCCAGGGCGACTACACGATCTCGAGCATCCCCGCCGGCAGCTATACCGTCGCGGAAGTGACGCCGACGGGGTATGTCTTGACCGCGCCGGCTTCCGGCGCTATTCGGAAAACATCTCGAGCGGAGAGACGATCGACGGACTGAACTTCGGCAATTTCCAGGCAGTCACTCTCTCGGGCGAAGTCTTCAACGACACGAGTGGCAGCGGCACTTTCGATAGCGGCGATCCCGGCCTTTCCGGCTGGACGGTCGATCTCGTCAACAGCGCAAACCAGGTCGTCGCCGCCACGACCGCATCGAGCGGCGACTATTCGTTCAACAGCGTCAGGCCCGGGACTTATACCGTCAAGGTGGTCGAACAGAACGGCTACGAAGCGACCACAGCCACGTCGTTCGCGGTGACCGCCAGCAGCGGCACTAACGTCTCCAATCTCAACTTCGGCGAGTTTCACACGGTCACCTTGAGCGGCCTGGTCTTCAGCGATTCAAGCGGCAGCGGCGTGCTCACGGGCGCCGATCCCGGGCTCTCGGGCTGGACGGTCGATCTCGTCAACAGCGCGAATCAGGTCGTCGCCACGACGACCTCGACAACCGGTGGCTTCTCATTCACGGCCGTCGGCCCGGGAACGTACACCGTCGAGCTCGTTCAGCAAAGCGGCTACCTGGCAACCACATCCACGACGTTTTCCGTGACCGCTCAGAGCGGCGCCAACGTCTCGAACTTGAATGTCGGCGAATTCGGGCTCGTCACGCTCAGCGGCGAGGTCTTTGACGATAACTCAGGCAGCGGCGTGCTCGGCAGTGGCGACACGGGACTCTCGGGCTGGACAGTCGATCTGGTCAACAGCGCGAATCAGGTCGTTGCGGACACGACTGCCTCAAATGGCACTTATTCGTTCGACAACCTCGGACCGGGCACATACACGGTCCGGGTGGTTGAGCAATCCGGCTTTGACGTCACAACGCCCACGTCGTATTCCGAAACCGCCCAGAGCGGCACCAATGTCTCCAACTTGAATTTCGGCGAATTCACTCCCGTGACGTTCAGCGGCGAGGTCTACAACGACACGAATGGCCAGGTGCTCACTTTGACGACTGGCCTGTACTATGAGGCGAGCGCAGGCTGGCTGGATACACCGGTTTCGACGGGCAGTTTCGTCGCCAGCTTCACGTATACCGACGTCACCGGAGGCGGTAGTGCCGACGGTGCGGCCTTCGTGCTCCAGAATGATCCCAGCGGCTCAAGCGCAGGCTGGGTTCAAGCGGAAGTGGGCTGGGCTATGGCGGCATCAGTCCCAGCGCGGCCTACGAGATCGACATCTACGCCGGCCACACCCAGGGTGCCATCTACGCAACGGACGGGGCGACGGGAAACTATGACCAGACGGGCCCCGTCACTGTGCAAAGCGGCGATCCGATCGACGTCACGCTCACTTACGACGCCACGGCCGCGACCTTGACCGCGGTCTTGACGGATTTCGTCACGGGCGCCGCTTTTACGCAGACCTACACCGGCATCGACCTGGCAACCCAGGTTGGTGGAACCACGGCCTATCTCGGCTTCACCGGCGCCGATGGCGGCGTCTCGTCGATCCAGACCATCAGCAACTTCGACTTTGATCCCGCAAGCGGCTCGAGCGTCACGGGCTTCGGCACCAACGCGACGGGCTGGTCTCTGCTCGGCAATGCGTCGGTGAGCACATCGTCGGGCAACAGCATGTTCAACAGCGGCGACCCGGGCCTTTCGGGCTGGACCGTCAATCTCGTGAACAGCTCAAACCAGGTCGTCACCACAACGACCGATTCCGGTGGCGGCTATTCGTTCAGCAACATCGGTCCGGGCACATACACGGTCGAAGTGGTCGAGCAATCCGGCTACGTTCCCAGTTCGCCCGCAACACTGACCGTGACTGCGCAAAGCGGCACCGATCTCTCCAACCTGAATTTTGGCGAATTCGTCCCCGTCACATTGAGCGGCGAAGTCTTTGGCGATACCAACGGCGACGGCGTGTTGAATGGCGCCGAGTCGGGTCTTGCGGGCTGGACGGTCAAGCTGTTGAACAGCTCAAACCAGACGGTGGCCACCACGACAACCGCCCCGGATGGGAGCTATTCGTTCGCCGGCGTGGGATCCGATGTCTACACGATCGAAGTCGTGCAAGAGACCGGCTATGTCGAGAGCACAAGCGTCGTGCGGGTCGCGACCACAAGCGGCCAGAGCGTCGCGAACCTGAACGTCGGCGAATTCCAGACCGTCACAATCAGCGGCCAGGTCTTCGATGACCAGACCGGCGACGGAGTCTTCGGCGGCACCGACTCGGGCGTGGCGAGCTGGACCGTCGATCTCGTGAATGCCTCGAACCAGGTCGTCTCGACCACGACTGCGTCGGACGGCTCGTTCTCATTCACGGGTGTCGGGCCGGGCTCTTTCACGGTCGAGGAGGTGCTCGAGAGCGGCTATGCTCAGACGAGCTCACCGTCCACGTTTAGCGTCGACACCAAGAGCGGTCAAGCCGTCTCGGGACTGAGCTTCGGCATCTTCCAGCTCGCAACCGCCAGCGGCGAGCTCTTCGACGACGCCAACCACGACGGCTCGCTCGACGACGGCGAATCCGGCCTCTCCGGCTGGACCGTCAACCTGCTCAATAGCTCCAGCCAGGTAGTCGCATCGACCAAAACCGATGCAAACGGTGATTACTCGCTCACCGGTATCGGACCCGGCACATATACAATTCAAGATGCGCTCGAGCCCGGTTACATCCAGACCGCCCCATCCTCGGGCTCGATCACGATCACCTCTTCGAGCGGCGCCCGGTATTCGAACGAGAACCTTGGCGTCTTCAAGGCGGTTTCCCTGGCCGTCTCCGGGTTGGCGACCGTTCCGTCAAGCGGTCTCCAGTCCAGCGAGAAACTGGTCGTCATGTGGACCGACACCAACACGGGCACGTCCGCGGCATCCGGGTCGTTCTTTGATCAGATCGTGATCACCAACACGACGACCGGAGACGTGCTCGCCACGAGCCTGGTCTACTACAATGCGGCAACTCTCGGCAACCTGGCCTCCGGCGCATCGACACTCCAGCAATATGACTTTGCCCTTCCTTACGGCAGCTCAGGCGTTGGCCAGATCCAGTTCACCGTCACCGCCGATGCAAACAGCAACGTTTCCACCGCATATGGCGAGCCGAACCGGACGGCGACGCTCACTGAAACGTCCACGCTCGCCGCTTATCCCGACTTGACTGCGAGCGGGGTGAGCCCATCGGAGAGCTCCGCCCGCTTTGGTGACACGCTCTCGGTGAGCTGGACGGTCACCAATCTTGGCGCGGCCAGCGCGACGGGTCCGTGGGTCGATAACGTCTACCTTTCGCCAGCTCCCGCATTGGGCACAGGCGCGATCTACCTGAGCTCGACCACGGAAGAAAACCCGGGAATGCTCGCACCCAATGCGAGCTACATGGCTCAGAGCACGGTTAAGCTTCCCGTAAGCTCCTGGCTTGCCGCGGGTACTTATTACCTGGTCGTGCTCGTCGACGCCGGGGATGTGGTCAACGAGTCAAACACGACGACTCAGGAGTCAAGCGCATCGATCACACTGGCCGTTCCTCCCCCGCCGGATCTCTCGGTTGCGTCCGTCACGTCGTCGCTCACGCATGCCCAGCCGGGGCAGTCGGAGACGGTGAGCTGGCTGGTCTACAATGTCGGCACGGGCTCGGCCTACGGCTCCTGGACCGACAGCGCCTACCTGTCGCCCGATGGCAAGCTCTCTGACGCGACGCTGCTCGGATCCGTGACCCGCACCGACGGCCTTGTGCCGAGCTCGTTCTACTCAGACAGCATCACCGCCACGCTACCAGCAAGCTTGGCCGACGGCAGTTATCAGGTCATCGCCGTGGCCGACAGCCAGGATGTGGTCACGAACGATGCCAACCGCGCCGACACAGAAGGCACCGCCCCGCAGCCCCTCATCTTCGGCCACGTCGATCTTGTCCCGTCGATCACGACGGCTACGTCAAGCGCAACGTCCGGCACTCTCCTCTCGGTCACATGGACAACGAAGAACGACGGCACTGCGGCCACGCTGAATGGCTGGGTCGATCAAGCCTATCTCTCGACCACCAGCCAGGTCACTTCGAGCTCACTCTTGCTCGGCACAGTGCAGCAATCGGGGCCGCTCGCTCCTGGCCAGAGCACCACGGGCTCCGCCAGTGCGACCATTCCGCTCGGCGATAGCGGCACATATCAGATCATCGTCGTCGCCGATTCGACCAACCAGCAGCTCGAGCCGGGTGGCACGCCCAATTCCGTTTCCCGGGCGGTCAGCATCACGCTCGCCCCCTACGCGGTCCTGTCCGTCAGCAACGTCGTCGCCCCGTTGCAAACGATCGGTGACCCCGCATACCCGACCATATCGTGGACGGTCACCAACATCGGCACGGGCGCGGGCCAGACCAGCACCTGGGTCGACGAGATCATCGCCTCGCCGTCTAACAGCGTTACCGACCCGAACGCCGTGGTGCTCGCGGAGTTTGCCCATACGACTGGTCTGGCGAAGAACGCGTCGTACACCCAGACGCAGGTCGTCCAGATGCCGCCGGAATTCACCGGCCGCTACCATCTCTTCGTCGAGACAGATGCGGGCGACGCGGTCTTCCAGAACGGTCAGCGGGGGAACGATATCGGCGAAGATCCCAACAACTTCGACGTCATGCCCATCCCCTATGCCGACCTCGTTGTCTCATCCATCACGCCACCACCGACCTCCGGCAGCGGACTGACGGTCAACGTGAGCTGGAAGGTCACCAACCAGGGAATCGGCCTGACCAGCGTGCCAAGCTGGTCAGACGACCTGGCGCTGGCGAGCGATCCCGCCGGCAAGAACATCATCGAAGACTATGGATTATTCAATCACCTCGGCCCGATCGGCCCGGGTGGCAGCTACGTGCGCACGGCGTCGGTGACTCTTCCCAACGGTCTCAGTGGAAACTACTACTTCGTCGTCACCGCCGCGGCCAGCGACCCGCCGTTCGAGTTCATCTACGGCAACGGCACCGACAACGTCTCCGTCTCGTCCGCCTTCCAGATCACGCTCACGCCGCCGCCTGATCTCACCGTCACGAGCGTGAACGCTCCAACCACGGCCGAGGAGGGAAGCACCATTCAAGTGGGCTGGACCGTCCAGAACATAGGCTCAGGCGGCGCCGATAGCCCGTCGGCCGACGAGGTGGTGCTCCAGCTAGTCGGCCAGCCCAGCTCCCAGTTCCTGATTCTGGGCACATTCGACAACTTCAGTTCCCTTGGCGCCGGCTATTCCTACAGCCGCACCCAGACGGTGATGGTTCCGCTGCACATCACCGGACTCTATAACGTCGAGGTCATCACCAACTACGACGGCTCGCTGTTCGAAAACGGCGCAACCGCGAACGACACGGGCATCGCCCCCCAGCCGCTCTCCGTCACCGTCACGCCTCGACCCGACTTGCAGGTATCGTCGATCGAAATTCCCGCAACCGTGGATGCCGGCGCCACCTTCTCGGTCACCTACACGATTACCAACCAGGGAAGCGCCCCCACGACCAATAACTGGGATGACGACGTCTATCTCTCGCTCACGACGTATGTCACCGATGCATCGATCTTGATCCAGGACCTGCCCAACCAGACGGCGCTCGGGCCCGGCGATCAATACCAGGCGACCACTGTCCCGGTCGTCGTTCCCGACCGATTCGCCGGCCAGGTCTACGTCATCGTCGATGCCGATGCCAATCACGTGGTCGACCAGTGGCCCAACGGCCAGTTTAACCTCGTGTACCAGCCGATCTATGTCAATGCGATTCCGCTGCCCGATCTCGTCATGAGCAACGTCGTCGCGCCTGACCAGGAGATCGCCGGTTCCACCTTCAACGTCAGTTACACCGTCACGAACCTGGGCGTCGGCCCGACGCTGGTCGATACCTGGACCGATTCAATCTGGCTCACTCGCGACAAGACCCGCCCCATTCCCGCCCAGGGCGATATCTTGCTGACCCAGGTCACGCACTCAGGCGCCCTTGGAGTCCTGGCCGGATACGACCAGACCCTGAGCGTGACCCTGCCCGACAACCTCGCGCAGGGCACGTACTACATCACCCCGTGGACTGACCTGTACTCGCAGGTCCTCCAGGACGAGCTGGCCACGAACGTCAATCCGGACGACCCCAATAACTTCGAGAACGACAACTACAAAGCCCGTGCGATCACGATCCTGGCGCCCTTGCCCGACCTGACCGTTTCCTCGATCACCGCCCCCAAATCGGCTCAGGGCGGCAACAACGTCAACATCTCGTGGACCGTGTCGAACATCGGCAACGGCCCCGCCCAGCCGACCGGGTGGATCGACACCGTGTACCTGACGAACGACCCCACCAATCCACTCGACCAGAACGCGATCACGATGACGCTGGGTTCGGTCACGCAAAACTCGGTGCTGAACGCGGGTGACTCCTATAACGCCAGCCTGAACGTGACGTTGTCGCCCTCGGCGGTCGGAGACTACTTCGTCGTGTACACCGACGCTCCTCAGCCGGGTGAATCCGCGGGCCAGTTCTGGGTCAATGAGATCTCCTACACCAACAACTTGCTGGCAGCGGCCACGACAGTGACGCCCGTCCCGGCCGACCTGGTCGTGACCAACGTTTCGATTCCCCACGGTGAACTACTCGGGCGAGCAGATGACGTTCTCGTACACGGTCGAGAATCAGGGCCAGTACCAGGTGTGGTCCGGTACGAACTACTGGACCGACTTCATCTGGTTGAGCGCGCAGCCGACCTTCGACCGCCAGGAAGCCTCATTCCTCGGCCAGACGACTCATGTGCAGAACCAACCGCTTCAGCCCGGCCAGAGCTACACGGTCACGTTTACGGTCACCCTGCCCCCCGGCACCGGCGGCCAGTACTATCTCTACATCGATCTCGACGCGCACAACGACCTGCCCCCCTACCCCTACATTTACGAGGCGCGCCAGGAGACCACCGACTGGTGGCCGGCCGACAGCGGGGACAATTCGTACTGGCTCGGCGAGTTCAGTATGTGGGCATTCGAGAACCCCTTCAACAACCGAATCGCCACACCGTTTAACATCATTTACCGCGAGCCGGACTTGAAGGTCACGAACATCACCGTGCCGGCGAACGTCACCTCCGGCGAGACGATCCCCATCACGTACACGGTCACAAACCAGGGTACTCGCGCCACCCGAACGGCGAACTGGACCGACCGCATCTTCCTGTCCCTCGATCCATCACTCGACATCTACGACACGGTCCTTGGCAGCGCGAGTTACGGCCAGGTGCTCAATCCCGGCAGCTCCTATTCAGAAACGGTCGACGTCCGCGTTCCGGATGGCATTGAAGGAACCTTCTACATCCTCGTCTACGCCGATTCCGACGCCCAGACGGATATGTCGGTGCAGAGCGACATCGGTTATGGCTTGTACGGCGTGAAGATCGGCGCACCCGACGAGCTCGACCCGTACGACCTGGCATCCGAGGCCATTCGCAGTCTGGGCCGCGGCAACGTTCCCCAGTACGAGAACGAGGCCGACAAGCTCGCATCAATCGTGATGCCCGTCACGCTGGCACCGGCGCCTCTCTTGCAGGTTACGGCGGTGAGCTCGGCGCGGTCGGCGGTCACGTGTATCAGGGCCAGACCCTGGATGTCACCTACACCGTGACGAATGCAGGCGCGGGCACGCCGCCGACTGAGCCCACCTGGGACGACTTGATCTACTTCTCGGCCGACACGAACCTCGACTTGAAAGCCGACGACTACCTGGGAGAGTACGTTCACGGCGGCGGACTGGCCTCAGGCGCCAGTTACACCGTCACGACCCAGGTGCAGGTGCCGGCCGACTTGAGCGGGCCGTACTACCTGTTCGTCATCACCAACCCGCCGGTCGACAGCTCGATCGGCCAGGTGTTCGAGGGAGGCGGCGCCAACCAGTTCAACGACCTGTACCTCGCGCCGCCGCTCGTCATCGACCCGCCCCCCACCACGAATCTCGTGGTCACCGGCATCACCCTCCCCTCACCCGCCACAGTGACTTCCGGTGACCCCTTCACCGTGGGCTGGACGGTCGAGGACACAAACCCGACAAACCCTGCGCCGGGATCCTGGTCCGATGCGGTCTATATCGGCACCGGCACGTCGTGGAATATCTCCGACACTTACCTGGGAACAGTAGAGCATCAGGGCACGCTTCAGCCTGGCGAGAGTTACACCGCCTCGCTCACGGCCAACGTGCCGTCGCTCACTCCCGGTCCGTATCACATCTTCGTTCGCACCGACATCTTCAATCAGACGACGTTGCCGCCAGGAGTGCCGATTTCGAGTAAAACCACCGCGTCGGCCAGCCTGCTGAACCTGACGGTGGACACCCTCACCCTGGGCGTCCCTTACCCGACGACACTTTCCACCGACCAGGAGCGACTCCTGCAAGTGACGGTGCCCTCCGGTGCGACGCTCGAGGTTCTCCTGACCTCGACCGGCGCAGGCGCCGCCAACGAGATTTTCATCGGACAAGGTTCGGCCCCCACCGATTCCGTGTACACCGCCGCCTATTCCGGTGGCCTGGCCCCCAATCAGATGGCCGTGGTCCCCTCCACCGTCCCCGGCGTCTACTACGTCCTGATTCGTGGCCACTCCGAGCCGGCCGACGACACGCCGGTCACCGTGCTGGCGCAGTTGCTGCCGCTCTCGATCAACAACGTCGTGACCGACCAGGGGGGCGACAGCCAGTATGTCACCACCACGATCAGCGGAGCCCAGTTCCAGGCCAACGCCATCGTCAAGCTGGTGATGCCCGGATTCGCCGAGTACCAGCCGCTCGTGACCGATTTTGTCAACAGCACCGAGATCATCGCCGAGTTCAATCTGACGGCGCATCCGCATGGCCTGTACGACGTTCAGGTCATCAATCCCGACGGCCAGATGGCCATTGCCGCCTATCGCTTCGAGGTTGAGCAAACGGTCGCGCCCGATGTGACAGTCGCTCTGGGCGGCCCGCGCTTCATCCTGGCCGGCGATACCGGCACCTACGACGTGGCACTCGATAACCTGGGTAACGTCAATGCGCCTTACGTGGAATTCAACATCGGCGTGCCCGAGCTCTCCAATGACCTTCCCCCAACTGATCCGGGCGAGCCGCTCGAGCTCGATCCGATCAACGTCAACCTTTACAATTTGCCCTATCTCGAGTTCACCACCAACCTCTCCGGCGCCGCCAGACTCGAGCTCAAGCGCAGACGTTCCCTACGCGACGCTTCAAGCGCAGGCCGACACGGCCGCGAGCAACGGCCACGTCCAGGCGCCCGGGTATTTATTCAACGAAGCCGCCGGAGGCTCGACCTCCTTCACGTTCGACGTGACGACTTATCCGGGACTTGCGGCCCTGAACGATCGCAACTTCGATGCGCTCAAGGCCCAGATCTATGCGGCGAATCCGCTGTATGCCGAGGAGGGGATTCTCAATGACGGCCCGCAGGGGCTCGACCTGATCTCGCCCGGGCTGTACGAGCTGTACGAGCTCTTCGGCGAGATTCCAAATATCTTCACCATTCCATTCGTACCATTCCAGTTCGACATCAACGCGTCGGCGACGACCCTGACCCGCGCTGAGTTCGTCGCCCAGGCGACCGCTCAGGCCGACCAGTTGCGAACCGCGATCCTCGCCGATCCGACCGCGCCGGTGTCGCTGCAAAACCTCGCAGCCGACCAGACCAACTGGGAAAACCTCTACCTCGCTGGGCTCGAGCAAGCCGGCGTGCTGCTGCCGGACGGCACAACGCCGCCGATCAGCCAGAACCCCTTGATCATGAGCGAGATGGCGACCCTCGCCACCGGCTTGCTCGCCGGCCCCGCCGGCAGCGGCATTATCTCAAGCGGCAACGTCGCGGAGTTCTTCAGCGACCTGCTCAACTGGTATGGCAATGACCCGGACGCCACGTCGCCCGTGGCGTACTACAACGATCACGGCAATCCCGTCGCAACCCCGCCAACCTTGAGCCAGTTTGATCTCGATGCACTGTCGCCGACCAACTTCGAAGATTTCAACGTCTACGTGCCCTGGCTCTCCTGGGAGAGCCGGGCCGACCTGCCCCCCTCCTTCCAGATCACCAGCGTGCAAGAGGTCAACGGCGTGCCGGTCATACCGCTCGACCTCGATCAATATATCGATAACGGTGGACAGGATGCCGGCCTCGCCTCGATGACCGGCCCGTTCACGGCCGAGGACGACGGATTTATTCCAGGAGGACAACCGCTCCCCTTCACCGTCAACTTCCAGAACGACCCCCAGTCCTCGACCGAGCCCGGCGAGATCAGGATCACCACCCAGCTCGACCCCAGCCTCGACCCCAGCAGCTTCCGGCTGGGAGACATCCAGATCGGTGACATCGACGTCAGCATCCCCTCCAACCTGGCCTACTTCCAGGGCGACTTCGATTTCACCCAGACCAAAGGCTTCATCCTGAGTGTGAGCGCGGGCATCGACACCCAGACCGGCATCGCAACCTGGCTGCTGGAGGCCATCGATCCCCTGACCGGCGAGGTGATCACCAACCCGGACCTGGGATTGCTGCCGGCCAACGACGCCGAGGGTGACGGCGCCGGCTACGTCAGCTACACCGTGCAACCCTACGCGGATGCGACCAGCGGCGCCACGGTCAGCGCCACGGCGACGGTCCTGTTCAACAACGCGGCACCCCAGACGACCGCGCCGCTCACTTATACCCTCGACGACATCGCTCCCACGACGCAGACGACCGTTACGCAGCTCGGCACGAGCCCCAACTACCAGATCCAGTGGCAGAGCACCGACAACTCGGGCGGTTCGGGCGTCGCCTATGTGACGATCTACGTCGCCGAAGACGGCGGCTCCTACCAGATCTGGCAGAACCAGGTCACCGAGTCCTCCGGGACCATGATCTACCAGGGTGCCGCCGGGCACACCTACACCTTCCTCGTGCTGGGCACCGACGTGGCTGGAAACCAGGAACAGCCCCCGGCGGGGAGCAATCTGACGCTCCCCCCCAGCACCGTCAATCTGGGTGCAACCCCCACCGTCCCCAGCACGACGCCGCCCAACTTCGGCTTGCCCCCTGCCCCCATCGTCCAGCCCTCGACCAATCCGCTATTCACCCAGGCGCAGAAAGGTATTCCCAACACTCCGCCGGCGACCAACCCCTCGGAGTTCATGACCGTACTCGACCCGTTCCAGGCTCAAGCTTTTGCCACCGGATTTGATCAGAGCGATGGCATTATCGGACCGATGGCCCTGGCGCAGGAACCCGATGGCAGCTTTCTGGTCAGCGGCGGCGCGTCGCGCAACGAGCTGTTCCACATCCCCAACCTCGGCGGCTCAGCCGGCACGCCGCTGGCCACCCTGCCCTATCCGATCTATGCGATGGCCTTCGACGGCGCGGGTCATCTCTGGGCGGCAACCGGCGGCGGACCGCTCCTCGAGCTCAACCCGGCCACCGGTGCCATCGTCGACCAGTTCGGCGACGGAATCACGCTCGCGGTGGCTGTCGATCCCGAAACTCAGCAGGTCTACGTTTCTACCGCCAAGGGTGTGGAAATCTTCAACCCGGCCACGGATACCTTCACCCAATTTAGCCGCGACCAGAACCTGCGCGTCTCGAGCCTCAAGTTCGATTCCAGCGGCAACTTGTGGGCCGTGACCTGGCCCGATGCAACCCAGGTTGTGGAATTCGACGCAGACGCCCGCGCCCAGGTCAAGCTGACGTTTGACTCGGATATCCAGTCGATCGCCTTCGGACAGGAAGGCACGCCGCTCGAGAACTTGCTGTTCGTCTCGCACGACGACGCCCCCAACACTCCGGGGGGCACGGTGGCCACCACGCCCACCGACTTGACGACGGTCGACGTCACCACGCTCCAGCAAGTTCAAGTCGCTCAGGGCGGTACGCGCGGGTTCGCCGTCCTCGCAACCAGCGACGGCCGGCTGCTGATCAGCCAGTCGCACGAGGTCGACGTCCTCGAGCCCATCGTGGCTCCCCAGGTCGTTGCCAGCAACCCGCCCAGCGGCGCGACCGAGTCTCTCCCGCTGGGCACAATCAGCATCACGTTCGACCACGATATGTTCCAGGGTAGTGCCACCGATTCTCGCTCCGTGCTCGACCCGGCCAACTATCAACTGGTAAGCGACACCGGGATAACGATTCCGGTCACCGCCGTGACTTATGACGCCGACAGCCGAACGGCGATCCTGTCGCTCGCCGCGATGGAGCCGGGAGGCTACACGATCAGCGTCAAGACTTCGATCCAGAGTACCGACAACCTTGCCCTCGCCCAGGCTTACTCGGCTCATTTCCTGACGATCACCGACATCACGCCGCAGGTCACGCTCGATTTCTACAACGGCAGGTCCAATGCAGCCGCCAAAACCTATTCTTACAGCCTCGTGATCACCAACAACGGCCCGACCACGCTCCTCTCCCCGTTCTACCTGACTTTCGATGGAATGACGCCGACCGGCGATCAAGTGCTCAGCGCCAGTCAAAACGCTCAAGGCACGTGGTGGGTTGACGTCGATAGCGTCATCACCGGCGGCAAGCTGACTTCCGGTCAATCATCAGGCGTGGCGACGGTCACCTTCTTTAACCCGACGGGCGCGAGGCTTACCTTCAAGAGCGGGCTCCTCGCGCTGCCCTCTGCGAATGCGAACCCGGTGATCACCACAGCCCCATCGACAACGGTGAATGCCGGCAAGCTTTACTCGTCGACCGTGAATGCGAAAGACCCCAACGGCTATCCCCTGGGCTTCCTGCTCATCAGCGGTCCCTCAGGTCTCTCGGTCAATTCCACGAGCGGGCTCATTACCTGGCAGACCCAGACCACAAGCCCGGCATCGGCGCCGGTTACCCTGGACGTTTACGACTCGCACGGCAGCTTCACACCGCTTCAGTTCGTCATCCAGGTGAAGGGCGGCAGCCTCGCGCCGATCATCAGTCCGCTGCCGGCACAGCTCTCCGGGCTAGAGGGCCAGCCCCTCGTGCTCACGGTGAATGCCGTCGATCCGGGTGGCTTGTCCCTGGTCTACTGGGCCGACCACTTGCCCGGCGGCGCGACGTTCGACCCGACCACCCATAGCCTGCTCTGGGAGCCGGGCTACACCCAGGCGGGAACATATAACGGCGTGACCTTCTACGTCAGCGACGGCGTGACCACCGTCAGCTCGAGCGTCACAATCTTGATCGCACCGGCTCCGCCCCCGCCGCAGCTTGCCTCGGTTCCGGATCAGACGGTGGCTGAGGGCACGGACCTGCACTTCACTCTGGTGGGCAGCGATGCCAACGGCGCGCCGGTTACTTATTCGAGCGCCGATCTACCCGAGTACGCCACGCTCAATCCGATTACAGGCGTCTTCGACTGGCCGGTTGGCTATGATCAGACCGGAACGTTCACTGTGTCGTTTACCGCGACCAGCTCGGACGGCATCTCGACCACGCAGGTGGCCACCTACACGATTCTGCAAGCGCCGGCGGCGCCGGTGTTCACATCGCTCCAGAGCTGGCAAGTGAACGAGGGCCAACCGTTTTCCTTCGTCGCTTTTGCGGTCGATCCGCACAACCCGACCTTCGTGCTGCCGACTCGCGAGCCGGATGGAACGCTCTCACCGTACGCGACCACGCAGCCGACCGTCACCTACACTGTGAGCGGCCTGCCTCCCGGGGCGACTTTCGACCCGGACACTGCCCTCTTTAGCTGGACCCCCGCCAACCACCAGAACGGAACGTACAACGTCGTTTTCACGGCGACCAATGACGGCTTTGGCGGTTCGCTCTCGAGCAGCGTGACCGTGCCGATCACCGTTTTGATTGTCAATCACGCGCCGGTGATCACTCCCATTGCCGATATCACTGTCGCCGCCGGTGGGTCGTTTGACCAGGCCGTGCAGGCGGTCGACCCCGACGGCAACCCGGTCACGCTTTCGGTCGAGAACGGCATTCCCGGCTATCCGCTTCCGAGCTGGGTGACCCTCTCTGACAACGGGGGCGGCAATGGAATCTTCCAGTTCAACCCGCCGGCCGGCAATCGCGGAACCTACGCGTTTACACTGCTGGCAACCGACAACGGCGATGGCCTGGGGCCCGCCGGCGTGCTGACAAGCCAGTACACTTTCATCGTCACCGTCACGTCGGCCATCCAGCCTCCGGCGCTGGGATTTATCGGCAACCAGGTTGCCCTGATCGGTCAGCCTTTTGCGCTGAACCTCTTTGCGAGCGAGCCCGACCAGGACAACCTGACGTACACGGTTGTCGGACTGCCCGCCGACGCGGTACTGACCCCCGGATCGACGTATGGATCCGCCACGCTCAACTGGACGCCGGCCGCGGCCGATGCGGGTTCTTACAACGTCACCTTCATCGTGTCCGACACGGGTAACGGCCAGGTCACGCAGCCTTCGACGACCTCCACCACGATCCGCATCACTGCGCGGGCTACCGACACCGCTCCGATCTTTGCGAGCGCTTCCGAAAGCGCCACGGTGGCCGAAGGGCAAACGCTTACGCTGCCTGTCACCGCCACCAAGGAAGAAGGCGACGAGCTGACATACACCTCGGCGAACCTGCCGGCCGGTGCCACGCTCGACCCGGCCACCGGGGTGTTGTCGTGGACGCCGCAGGCCGGCCAGGCGGGCAGCTATACCGTGCAAGTCACAGCCGGCGACGGAAGCATGAGCAGCACCGAAACGGTGAACATCACGGTGACCCACACGGATTTCGTGCCCGAGTTCGTGCCGCTCTTGCCGCAGTACGCCCGCGAAGGGGCGCCCGTGCAGTTCACGGTCGTGGCCGATGACGTCGACGGCGCTCCGCTCTTGTACGACCTGGTGAATCCGCCGCCGGGCGCGACGGTCAATGCAATGACCGGGGTCTTCACCTGGACGCCCGGCTACGGCACGGCAGGCGTTTACACCTTGCAGTTCACCGCCGCCGATCCCTCGGGCTTGACAGCCTCGCTCAACGTATCGCTCGACGTCACTCATGTCTTCCGGGCGCCGTTGCTTCATACATCGAATCATCAGGCCACTATCGGCGTACTGCTTTCGTTCCCGATCCAGGCCACCGACCTGGACGCCGACACGACACTCACCTATGGGGCGATCAACCTCCCCGCAGGCGCCTCGATCAACGCCCAATCCGGCCAGTTCCAGTGGACGCCCGGGCCGTCGCAGGCCGGCGACTACGTCGTCACGCTCCAGGTTTCCGACGGACAGGCGACGTCGACTCAGAACATCCTGATCATCGCTTCGGTGCAACCCGAGCTGCCGTCCGTCACGATCGTGCTCACGCCCAGCTTCCCGGCCATCCCCGGGCAGCAAGTGATCGTCAATGCGATTGCCCAGAGCGTGGCGCCGATCACCGGCTTGGTTCTCACGATCAACGGCCAGCCGGTGACGCTCAATGCCAACGGCCAGGCCACGATCACAGCCGGAGCGCCCGGTCAGACGCTCATCACGGCGACGGCGACCGATGCAGACGGCTTGATCGGCACGGCCACGACTTACCTCGCAGTGCGCGACCCGAATGACATGACACCACCGGTCGTCTCGTTCGATAACACGGTGATCAACGCCACGTTGACCTCTGCCACTACGCCCTTCAACGTTCTCGGCACCGTGTCGGACACCAACCTCGCCTCGTGGACGCTGGAGATCTCGACACCGAGCGACCCCAATTTCACGGTGCTCGCCACCGGGCGAGCGACGGTGAACGACAGCACGCTTGCCCAGCTCGCGCCGGGAAACCTGGCCAACGGCGTTTACCAGCTCCTGTTGAGCGCGACCGACATCAGCGGCAATACCACACAGACCCAGACGCAGCTCGAGATCGACACCGCTACCAAGCCCAACGACAATGTCGTGACCGACGCCGATGTGAGTGTCAACCTCGATGGCACGACCGTGCTGATCGAACGCACCTACGATCCCCTGATGAGCGCAGGAAGCGGTGACTTCGGCTATGGCTGGACGTTCGACAACCGCCAGACGGATCTTCAGACCGATGTGCCGCTCACGGGGCAGGAAGATCTTGGCGTCTATAACCCCTTCCGCGACGGCACCTCGGTCTACCTGACCCTGCCGACCGGCAGTCGGGTCCAGTTCAAATTCGCGCCGGTGAGCTTTGTGATCGACGGCCAGACTTTCTACCACCCGGCCTGGCAAGCCGCTTCCGGCGTCACCTATACGCTGGCCTCCGCAACCGACGTGCTCACCAAGGCGGGAAACCGCTATTACGACCTGGCGAGCGGCCTGCCGTACAACCCGGCCGACCCGTTCTTCTCCGGTCCCAGCTACACCCTCACCGGCCCGGATGGCACGCGCTATTATCTCGACGGCCAGGGAAACATCACCGGTGAGGTGACGCCCAGCGGTGCGACGCTCTCTATCAGCAACAGCGGCATCACGGCCGCGAATGGCGCTGCGATCCAGTTCTTGAGCAACGCCCAAGGGCAGATCACCAGTATTCTCACCCCGAACGGCCAGCTCATCACCTACCAGTACGATTCCTCCGGCGACCTGGTTGCCATGCAGAATGTGAGTACCGGCGGCTCGCAGCGCTATGGCTACGACCTATCTGTGGCTCACCTGCTGGTTTCTGCCGTGCGCAGCAACGGCGACAGCGTGCTCATTCAGCCCGGTACCACCACGTCGAGCTTCATCCAGCGCGACCTGAGTAGTGCGGAGGAGTTTTCGGGAACGACGACGAGCGGCACGCTGACCGCCGGCGCCACCAACCTCTTCTCCTTCCGTTTTGACCAGAGCGAGCTCGACTCGACCCCGACGGGCACCGTCATCCTGCGCGTGGTGGTGCAAGGGACGGATGGGATTTTCGTCCCCGGCGTGCCGGCCATCGCCGGCGTTTCCCCGGCGTCGGTCAACGTGCGCGGCAGCATCGTCGTGGTGCTTTTCGACATCAGTCAGCCCGGGCTCTACGTCGTGACGGTCTCGGGCGCCAAACCGACGACGGCGGGCAACTACTCCTTGAACCTCTCCGTCGCGGGCGACATCAACGGCGACGGATTCGTCGATGGAGCCGATAGCGCCCTCCTCGCGGCCGCGATGAACACCTCTGCGGGGAGCAGCGGCTACAGCCTGGCCGCCGACATTAACGGCGACGGCGTCGTGAACGCATCAGACACGCTGCTCCTGGACGGCGATTTTGGCTTCCATGCGACCCCCGCGCCCACCTTGACCACGCCCCCGGCCCAGCCCGCTTTCGACCTCGATGTCAATTCCGACACGGGCCCGCCCGGTGCCGGCATCACGACGGACTCCACGGTAACCTTCGTCGGCCAGACCGACCCCGACGTATCGGTCACCCTGGAACAGACCGGGGCCGTCGCCGAGTCGAACGCCAACGGTCTGTTCGTCTTTTTCAACGTCCCGCTCTCGGTCGGCGACAACACTTTTACCACCATCGCGACCAATGCCGGGGACATAACCAGCCAGTTCACCAAGATCTTTACTCGGGCGCTGCCGGGCCAGAGCCTGACTCCGCCGGTCATCACCGCGGCTCTTGCCGATGACACAGGGCCGTCGTCGCTCGACAACGTCACGAGCGACGATACGATCACGGGCAGCATCACCTTCGCAAACCCGATTGCTTCGTTCGAGGCCCAGGTCGATCAGACGACGGTGGGCAGTGTGCTCGGCACCCTGAGCGGCACGAGCTTCACGATCACGCCGTCGCTGCTGGCGACGCTCGACGAGGGCACGCTCGCCGACGGCAAGCATACCGTGACCCTCTTCGCCAAGGACTCAAACGGCAATTTCTCGGCGACTGTGTCCGTAAGCTTCATCCTGATCACGACCCCGCCGGCACCCGTGACGCCGCAGCTTCTGGCCTCAAGTGATACCGGGGCGAGCTCGAGCGACGGGATCACGCGCGACACCACGCCGACGTATAAGATCGACGCGCCGGCAAACGCGATCGTTCGACTTTACGCAAGCGGCGTCCTGATTGGTCAGGCCACCGCCACGAATGGCCCGGTCTTCATCACGGCGTCCACGCTTGCCGCCGGCACCTACCAGATCACGGCCACCGCCGAAGATCTGGCAGGCAACGTCAGTTCGCCGGCCGCGCCCGTGTCGCTGGTGATTATCACCACGCCTCCCGCCACGCCGACCCTGGGCCTGGACGCCGCGTCCCAGAGCCAGCCCGGGCAACCGACGCTGACGGATCTCGGAATCGTGAGCTTGACCGGCACGACGACCGCGGGTGTGTCGGTGGCGCTTTATCGTGCGTTCGACCTGAACACACCGATCCAGACGACAGTGGCGGACTCAAGCGGCAACTTCACATTCACCAACGTCGCGCTGGCCACCGGCGGCCAGTCGCTCACAGTCGTGGCCAGCGACGTCGCCGGCAATACCAGCCAGTTCAGCCAGACGATCACGACAACGGCGATCGACACCACCGCACCGGTCATCACCGCGGCCCTGGCTTTTGACACGGGCGTCTCGAGCACCGACGGCATTACCTCTGACCCGACGATCACGGGCGTGGTCGATGATCCGAGCGGCGTGGTGCTTTTCCAGGCTGCCCTCGATGGCGGCAGCATGGTCAATGTGACCTCGCTCCTCTCCGGCGTCGGCTTCACGCTCTCGCCGGCGAACCTGGCTACTTTGAACGGCGGCACGCCTCTGCCCGATGGACTTTACACCGTGTCTCTTCAAGCGACCGACAGCTTGGGCCACACCTCGGCGGTAACCCACGTGTCGTTCGACCTGGAGGCCACGACGCCGCTGCCGCCGACTGGTCTCCAGTTGATCCCGAGCGACTCAAGCGGCACGAGCAACACAATCACCAAGGATCGCTCGCTGACGGTGGCGCTCTCGGCCGCTCCTGGCACTTTGGTGACCCTGTACCTTGACGGCGCGGTTATTGGCGAGCTGACCGCAGGCACGGGGCTGCTCGATTTCGGGGTCCCGGGACCGCTCGCCGACGGCCAGTACGTCTTCACGGCCACCGCAGGGACCTTGTCGGGACTCACCAGCCCGTACTCGAATCCGTTCACCGTGACGGTGGACAATGCGCCGCCGGCGATCACCTCGTTCGTGCTGGATTCCACGTTTGAAGCGCCCGCTCACGGTCAGAACGTGACAGCCATGCCGGAGGTGCGCCTGGATGGTCAAACGATCCCGGGTGCGTCGGTCGAGCTGCTCCAGACGGGAGCCACGACCACCGCCGATTCGTCGGGCGACTTCTCGTTCTATCCGGTCAACTTGCCCAACCTTGGAACCTACATTTTCTCCGCAGAGGTTACCGACGTCGCGGGCAACACGAACACGCTTGCCCAGACGTTCACCCGGATCGACAACACACTTCCCTCAAACCTGCTTCCGCCCGACGTGACTCTCAACGTGTCGGAGACAACGGCCCGGGTGGGCGACACCGTGACGCTTTCCGTCGTGACCCGGACGCACGACGGCCAGCCGCTTGCCAGTCTCGTCTTGCTGATCAACGGCAACACCGTCGCCTTGAATTCCTTGGGCATGGCGACATTCACGTCGGCAACGCCCGGAGTGTTCACGGCGACGGTCAAGGCGTTTGACGCCGAGGGCAATGAGGGCGACGCAACCCAGACGTTCACTTTTCTGACGCCCCCCAACGGCGAGCCGCCACCGGTGGCCGGGTTCAACGAGCAATACGTCACACCCGACGTCACGATGCCGACCGCGATCACGGGCACGGCAAATACGCCCGACTTCCTCCAGTACACGCTCCAGTACTCGGTGCGCGGCCTCAATCAGTGGACGACGATGGCGACGGGAACGTCTCCCGTGATCAACGGGACCCTGGGCACGATTGACCCGACGATGATGGACAATGGGTATTACGACGTGCGGCTCAGCGTCGAGGATACGAGCGGCCAGGTCACGACGGCCGACCAGGTTTATCAGGTGGATGGCGACGCCAAGATCGGCAACTTCACGGTCAGCTATCCGGACGTGAACATCCCCAACGCAGGGTTCCCGATTACCATCACCCGCACCTATGACAGCCGCCAGGACGACACCGTCGGTGACTTCGGCTACGGCTGGAGCTTGTCGACGACGAACGTGCAGGTCGAGGCTTCCTCGGTGCTGGGTGCGGGCTTCATCGAGACCGAGACCCAGCAAACCGCCACGTCGACAAACCCGCTCGGCGGTCTCGGCGGGCTCGGGGGACTGCCCGGCCTGGGATTCCCGGGCCAGACCCAGCGCACCGATATTCAATACAGCTTCGAGAACACGAACAACGACCTGGTGACGATCCTCTTGCCCGATGGGACCACAGAGACGTTCGACATGGGTTTCACCGGCGTGACCTACAACTACGCCGGCCCGCCGCTAGCCACGACCAGCATCTTCTTCGTCCCGCTGCCCGGTACGGGTACCACGGGCAGCCTGGTAGCCATGACCGACAACAACGTGATCGTCTCGCCCGCCCAGGTTGGCCCGGTGACGTTCATCGATGCCTCGACCGGCCAGGTCTACAACCCGACGCTCTTCAAGTACACCGACCAGGACGGCACGGTGTTCATCATCAACACGGCAAACGGGATCCAGAGCATCACGAACGCGGACGGCATCACCGAAACCTACACGGCCAATGGGATCCAGTCGTCCGATGGCATGAACGTGACAATCACGCGTGACGCACAGGGGCGGGTGACGAGCATCACCGAGCCGGACGGAGGCGAGATCCAGTACGGATATGACTTCTACGGCGATCTGGTCACCGTGACCGACGAAATGGGCAACGTGACGCGCTATACCTACGACTCGAACCATTTGCTCGTATCAACTTATGACCCGCTCGGCCGGGAAGGCGCGCGGAACGAGTATGACTCGAGCGGCCGGTTGATCGCCGAGATCAATAGCGCCGGCCAGGAGACGACCTTCGACCATGTATTGCCGCAGAACACCGATACCAAGACCGATGCCCTGGGAAACACGACCACGTACATCTACGACGATCAAGGCAACATCGTCGAGCAGATCGACCCGCTGGGCGATGTGACCGAGTCGACTTTCGACGACGACCACCACCTGCTCACTTACACCCAGATTCTGGCCGACGGCACCAAGCTGACCACGTCATACACCTATGATGCCGCGGGCGATAAGACGTCGGAGACAGACCCCTCCGGCGCCACGACTTATTTTACCTACGATGCGCTCGGAGATCTGCTCACGACCACCGACCCGGATGGCCACGTCACCTCGAACACGTACGACGCGAACGGGAACTTGGTATCCGCGACCGACGCCAACGGCAACCCCACCACCTACGTGAACAATGCTTACGGGGAGATTGTCTCCACGACCGACCCGATGGGTTTTACGACGCTTTTGAGCTACAACCTTTTCGGTCAGAATATTTCCGCCGAAGATCCCAGCGGCACCGTGTACAGCTCGAGCTACAATCTGAACGGGGAGGTAACCTCCGACGGATTTGTCTGGGTGAATCCCAACGACCCGAGCGACACGGTCAATCTCCAGCAGACGACGACGTATGACGCCGCCGGTAACGAGACGGCGGTCCAGGCCCCCATCGGCAGCGTCACGCAGTCGAAGTACGACGCCGACGGCGATCTGGTTGCCGGGGCCGATATGTACGGGAACTGGTCAAATTACGTCTACAACACAACCGGCCAGCAGATCGAGCTCGAGTACCCGGACGGAACGGTCGTGTACACAGTGTATGACGCCGACGGCCGGCCGATCTATACGACCGACCGTTATAATCCGTCGAGCGGCGTGCTCCCCGACGGCACCCACACGATCTACGACGCGGCGGGGCGAGTGATCGAGACGCAGCAGCTTTCGCAGATGTTGATCCAGGTGACCACCTCGCCCGGGGGCAACAGCTCGAGCGCCTTCATCTCGGCCGGCTCCGTGCTCAGCCAGACCTCGTCGGTCTACGATGCGGCCGGACGGCAGATCGAGACGACGGGTGCCGCCGGTCTGGTCACCCAGTACACGTATGATCCGGACGGGCGGATCTTGTCGGAAACCGTCGGGGGCACCCAGACCACGTCGTATCAGTATGACGCCGACGGCCGGCGGACCGCCGAGACCGACCCCGAGGGCGGGACGACCCAATATGTCTACGACGGCGACGGCAACGTCATCAAGACGACCTACCCCGACGGCACGACGACCGAGAGCACCTATGACGCAGACGACCGCGTCACGTCGTTCACCGACCAGGCCGGCGAGACGACGAATTATGTTTACGACGCAGCCGGTAACGTCACGGCCGTGCTCCTGCCGGCCGTTCCAAACCCGGCGAACGGCGGCCAATTGACCAGGCCCGAATATCAATATACTTACGACGTCTACGGCGACGTGCTGACCGAAACCGACCCCCTGGGGCACGTGACGACCTATGTGTACGACGAGTTTGGCCGGCAGCTCTCCGAGACCACGCCCGATGGCGAGACGAGCTACACGACCTACAACGCCGCCGGCCAGATCGCCACGCAGACCGACTTCAAAGGCCAGATCACCGCGACTGCCTATGACTCCCTGGGCGGACCGATTTCCGAGAGCCTGTACGCAAACGCTGCTGCGCTGGCCGCGGCAACGCCGGCGACGACGATCGTGACAACGTACGACGATCTCGAGCGCGCGATCTCGGTCACCGACCCGCGGTCCGGCACCATAGAGACCGGCTACGATGCGGCCGGAGAGGTGACGAGCCTGACCACTCCGGAGGGGACGCTCAACTACGCCTACGACCCGGTCACATTGCAACTCACCGAAACCTCGACGGCGTTCACCGACGTCAAGTACACGTACGACACGTTCGGGCGTCTGACGTCGGTGACCACCGACATGGTTAACGGAGTGCAACTGGCGACGCCGCTGGTCGCGACCTACGCGTACGACTCCTCGGGCAACCTGGTCTCGACCACGGAACCCAACGGCGTGACGACGACGAACACCTACGACGACATGGACAGGCTGATTGCGGTGAAGGTGACCGACGCCAGCGGTGACGTGCTTTCGAGCGACACCTACACTCTTGACGCCTTGGGGCGGCAGGTTGCCGATGACTCGTTCGAGCTTCAGTCTGACGGGAAACTCGACGAGGTGAAACAAACGTGGACGTACGACGCGGACGGGCGGCTGGTGCAGGAGACCTCGGTCGACATCGGAGGCGAGCGGCCCGACCTCACCTACACGACGACCTACTCGTACGACCTGGTAGGAAACATCGTGCAGGAGACGAACACGACTTCCTCAGGCTCGGTCACCACAACCTACACTTATAACGGCGATGACGAGCTGATCGAGACGCAGACGTCGACGGGGACGACGACGAACTACCTCTACGACGCCAACGGCTCGCTGATCCAGACGACCGTCAACGGCCAGGTTACGGAAACGTACGCGTACGACTTGCAGAACCGGCTGGACGAAGCGACGGCCTACACGACGAACTCGAGCAACCAGCTCGTGGCCACGTCGACGCTCTACACGTATGACGTCGGCGGAAACCTCGTCAAGGAGGTGACGACGGTGACGGCCGGGGGCGTGCTGCAGAGCTCGAACGAGGTGCATTTCCTCGACGACCCCAAGGACGGAACTGGGAGTACAGAGCCCATCGAGGTGCAGAACGCACAGGGCACGCCGACGGAAACCTACATCTGGGGCACGCAAGCACTGTTCCAGGTGGGCGCGAGCGGTCAGGCGCAGTACACGATACAGGATGCCCTCGGCTCGACCCGGCTGCTCACCGATGCTAGTGGCCAGATCATCGCGCGATATGACTACACAGCCTATGGCGATGCGCTGGGGTTTGCCCCCGCGACCGCCGCGACGGCGATCCTTTATGCGGGCGGGCGGTATGACGCCACGACCGGCGAATACTTCATGGGGTCACGCACGTACGACCCGTCGACGATGCGATTCAGCGAGCGCGATTCGTTCGTCGGCAATACCAGCGACCCCCAGAGCTTGAACAAGTACGCCTATGCCCAGGGAGACCCGGTCGATCAGGCCGATACCTCCGGCTACGGTGTTGATGCGGCACTGCTGGGGATCGCGGTCCACGTCCGGATCGGTCAGGACTTCAGGAACAATGCTTATGCGTTCGATCAGTTGTCTTCGCCGCCGTACCGGCTCGGTAACGAAGGCGCCGTAAACAGGACCTTGCGTCTGATCTTCAGCCTCCCGGAGGGGGCGGCGGAGGCATTCGATGCGCTGCGCGGCTTCACCGAAGGCTACGATGAGGGTCCGTCGCCGATTCCGTTCATCCTGCCGGATTTCGTGCTCTTGAGCGAAGAGGCCAAGGCATACATCGCGTCGACGGCCGTGTCGGTGATCCTCAACACGAGGCCCGACTTGATCGCCTTCTCGAGCCTGCCACCCCAGATCTGGGAGATCAAGCCGACCGCCGAGAGAAGCCAGGGGTACGTGCAAGTCTTGCAGTACATCATCGCAGCGAACCTGGCCCTGCTGGCCGAGACTTCGGTGACGGGCAACCCGCTACCCTCGTTGTTCTCGTTCGGGACGAGCCTGGCGCCACCCCTGGGTTACACGGCTCCGCTGGTGACGTTTGCCGGGCAACCTGTACCGATCGACCAGAACACTCCCGGCGTGATCGTCTATGATAACACGCAAGCGCTCAAGGTCGACCTGTATATTGCGGAGGCCACCGCGGCCTTCTCGGTCGTGATCGGGGCGGTTGCCATCATCGACCCCTTGGTCGCACCCCTTTTGATTGCGGTTCAGGAAGCGATTGATTCCGCAATTGATATCGCCTACGAAGGCCTGACGAACGCCGTGACCGCCGCGGCCGCGGCGATCGGTCCGATCCTCGCGTTCGGCTCCCAGTTACAGCCAGCGCCTCCTTCGTCTGAACGCTGCGGCCGGTGCCGGTCCCAACCCCACGATTGCGATCGGGGCATTTTCCGACCTCGATCCCAACGACCCAAGGCTGCCGGGGCTGCTTGCCGAGGCCGAGCAGAACTGGGCTGCGGCACTTGGAGGCTTGCCGCCTCTTTCGTTCGGGATCATCGTCGAGCCGCTGCCGGCGGGACTGCTCGGCGAATCGGTGGTGACCGCGTGGAGCGCATCGGGCCAACCGCTCGCCGGGGTGATCTATCTCTCGCCGAACGGCGCCGGCAAAGGCTGGTATGTCGGCTCCGCGGCACAAGACTCCGTCGCATTCCAGCAATCGCCCGATTCGACGGTCTCCTACGCCGCGCCCGGCTCCGCTGCGGCTGGCCATTATGACCTGCTGACGACGCTGGAACACGAGATCGGCCACATCCTGGCGTTCGACCCGTCCAACCCCGGGTATAACAGTCATCTCCAGACCATGAATGGAACACAGGTGTTCGTCGGCTCGGACTTCACCCTGCCTGTGGCGCCGGGGGGCGAGCTCGATCCTGCGCTCTATCCCGACGACGTGATGGCGGCATCGCTTGCGACCGGCGTGCGCAAGCTTCCTGAGGAGAACGAGATGGCGGTCGTGAGCGCCCTCTGGGGCAACCACATGCCGCCGCCTCCGCCGGCCGATGACGATGCCGATCCCACGGCAGCCGTGCAGGTCTCGGCAACACCGATTGTGCCGTCCGTCGCCGTCGCGCCGGTGCCCGCCGGGACGGTGCTGGATCACGCCATCGCCGCACTCGCACCGGCTGAGCCGGCGAACAGCCCGGTCACCGAAACGAACTACGGGGAGGGCCACCTCGTGATCGTGAATTCAACTGATCGAACGTCAAACGGTTCGAATGCGAAGCCGTCACGATCCGCTCGATTTGGCGTCCGTCCCCAGATCAAGGTCGAATCCCTCCTGAGACATCGAGCGACTCGCGCCCGAACCCTGATCCCGACCAAGCATGATGATTCCAACGACCAAGGGAAGCAGTCGTGATCAGAGCCGCGGACCAAAGCGACGCATGCACAGCCGCTGATTGACCAGAGCCTACGTCGGAAAAAATCATCATGCCGCGCGGGCAGAAAATCGAGTGCGTTGCTTCGCTATGTTCGACCAGGTAGAATCCCGTCTCGAAACGGAGGTCCCGTCGGTTGCGCGGCTCGAATCTGACGACGTCAGGTGGGTCTGCGTTCGCCTTGTTCCCGCTTGCTGCACAGGAATGCAATTCACTCCAATCGACAGCCATGCCATTTGACTTACTTTCGACCCCAAGAGCGTGATATGAGACCTCGTAGAATCCGGCCGTTGTTCCTCGCATTTTTTGCCTTCCTCATTCCGCACGCGATCGTGTCGCCCGCGCGGGCCGACCAGGTTCTCGGCTTTCCCAACGGGCTCACGGGCTGGAGCACCTACGGTGATTCCGGCTCGGTGACGGCCAGCGGCGGGCTGGCGACCATCAACGATGACACGTCGACCTACGAGACCGATCTCTACATGAGCTTCACCGTCCCGAACGGGGGCGCTCAGAGCCTGCAATTCACGATCAACTTGGTCTCTGCCGACTCTTCTTATGGTGGAGGCGCGATCGTTCCTTTCTTCGCGGCCGCGTTCGGGGTGATCACACCAGACCCGATGGGAGTTAACCCTCCTGCGGTCTCCCCGCTGGTCCCGACGATCGTCGTGGACGGTCAGACGACCGACTCTTTCTACACAATGGACGTGGTTACGAACCCCAACCCGCCATTGGCGGCGTCGGGGGTTGCTGTTTCCTATCCGGCCGGCGTCTTCGCCCAGGTCAGCGTTTATCTAGCCTCCGATCTGGATGGCCAGTCCGCGGGTATCCTCTTCCGTCTGAACGGAGGATCGAGTGGAGACATTGGATCATCGGTCACGATCTCCAACGTCGAGATCGTTCCGGCCTCAGCCGTCCCCGAGCCGTCCTCGATTGTTATGGGGCTCACGGCCGTGTCTATCGCGGCCGGGGTTCTGGGCACGCGGTCACGCCGAAAGGCCGGTGTGAAGACGCACCGTATCACTTCCTGAAAACGCATTTCGATTCGCGCGGCTGATCGTGCGATGAGGTTCAGCCCGCGCCTTGATGGCGCGTGCCCGAGGCAATCCGGTGGGAACTCTGCGCGTGTACTATAATTCGCGTAGTGCTTCAACCGGGAGAGCCTATGCTGCTGAGCCTCACAGTAGCGAAGAAGATTAGCAAGCAGTCAGAGACGCCGCTCGCGTTATCGGATCTCTTCAAGGCGCTTCAGGCGCAGGGCCTTACGTGGAAGCGAACGGAAATCGCTTTCCATGCGGACGGATCACACGGCAAGTCGATCAAGTCGTTAAAGACCGTCGCCAAACAGAACGCTTTCTTGCAGCCTTCTTACCGGCAGAAAGTTCCCGATCGCGCTGCGGCACAGGCCACGCCCGGCGCACAACATGCTTGGAAGATCGAAAACTTCGCCGAAGCCATCGCGGATAAGGATCAAAACAGGGTGATCCTTCCGTTCATCGAATGGACGCTGCCCGCGGATGAGCCAGGATGCCAGGATACGCTGCGCGCGATCGACAAGATCCTCGTCGATTACCCCCCAAAGAATTACCAGTACCGGTTCGAGACGCGATTTCTCGGGCTGAATTTTGGCGATCAAACGCTGGAGGAGCTTCCCGGCGACTACGCGAAAGGCCGTGGGCCGTTCACGAAAGACGGTATGAACGACGCCTTACGTGGGGTCAAATGGGCCTTCAGCCAGGTTCGCTTCACCAACGACAGATTTGGCAGCAGCGTGCTTGTTCATTGCCTGCTCGGCGAGGGCGATCACTCGCCCGAAGTGAAACTCGAGTTGCCCGTGGCGTTCGCGAATCTTGCCAGATCCGTACTCGAGCTCAAGGCAAAAGACGTCATGCGCCGGGAGATCCGCTCGGTGCACGAGTCGGGCGAGCCTGGCGCGACCTTAGCAGCGACCGGGATTGAATCGCGACAGATCAATCCCGCGGAGGGCGCAAAACGGCTCGAAGATCGCAATCACATCGAGCAACTGGCCGGGGATGCCGCGCCAATGCCCAGCAACATCTGGATGTATTGATGGCAGAGGGAAAATTGCCGCACCGGCTCGAGCGGTATTACTTTCCTGAGGGAGTCTTACGCCCCGTGGGGAAAAATGAAAGCGGCAGATTCATCATGGAGTCAATCCCCAATCCCAATCCCGACCAAACGAGCTATGCCGCTTACCATCAGATCTGGGCCGCCGAAGATCAAGACGTTCCTCCGTCCCTTGTTGCGCTCGGCTACGACCGCGAGCCCGTGCGGGCGCAATTCGAGCAACAGAAGAGCTTTTTTCTCGCGGCGTATCAGAATCCAGTCCATGCAATGGGGCACTTCAAGAAGACGCTCATTGATGGTGTGGACTGCGTGATCGTGACCGCCGGCCGCGAGAAATTCAATCGCCGCAAAATCCTGTCCGCGGTTTTCAAGCCGCTGGGGTATGAGTTCGTGAAACAGCCCCAGGGCAGCACCGGGGCTTTCGACCTGAGAAAATCATTGTCGAAAACGGAATTCTTGAGGTGCATTTTCGATTTCGGCACCTGGCGGCAGACGATTGATTGTTCTTTCGCCTATGAGAACGACGATTTCTCACCCAGCCTGAATGCGTTCCGGATGCGGCTGACGGGATGGTCTCGCCCAACATCGATTGACATCACGAGCGAAGAGCTCTTCAACAAAACGATCGAGAACATTGGCGCCAGTGCGTCAATCATCGAGAACGAGCACATCCCGGGCCTTCGTGCCGCGCTCAAGGCGTGGCGAGAGAACTCGAAGTTCTGATGATTTCATTGCGACTGATCGGGAGGAGGCCCGCCGCCGCCCGGAGGACGACCCCCGCCCGGTGGTCCACCACCTGCACCCCCGCGGCCGCGGCCGCCTGGGCCGCCGCCGGGCGGTGGTCCGAATCCGAATCCGCCGGGGCCGCGCTCGCGCATGGTCTTGAGTTGACTACGCTGGTCGGCCGTCAGGATCTTGTCGAGCCGGGCTTCCACCTCTTTCTGAAGCTCGGCGACTTGCTTCTCCTGCGCGGCGGTCAGGTTGAGCCGCTGCCGCATCATGCCCGGCAAGATCTCGCCCGGCGCGGAAAGCCGCCCATTCGAGGGCCACCTGGTCCTCCAGGTCCGCCGCCGGGTGGGCCGCCAAATCCGCCTGGTCCTCCGCCACGGTTGCTGATTTGCTCCTTGGCGGCCAAGGCGCTCAGTTCGTCCTTTGTGACGAAGCCGTCCTTATCGGTGTCTGCTCGTTCGACCAGCCGGTGTAACCGCTCATCGGTCACCTCGGCCATCGTGAGCTTGCCGTCCTTGTTCGCGTCGAACACCATCATCCGGGCCACCAGGTCGTCTGTGCCGCCAGTATTCTGCCTGTCGCCCCGGTCGTCTCTGCCTGGCCCTTGCGCGGTCGCGAGCGAGGCCGCGACCAAAATCGCGATACCCCCAAACATACTGATCAATGTCTTCATCGTTGTCCTCGATTTGGTTGTGCTCTCGTCGAATTTGCGTGGAACCGGCATTTAGCGGGACGCGTTTTTTGCCTTGGGTGCGAAGTCGCGCTCGTCCGGAGTAACGCCCAGGACGATCACGAAGTGCGCGGCCAGCTCGCCGACTTTCGACCCTTTCACCGGCTTGAAGTCAACTTGCAAGAGCTCTCGCTCGAAGACTCCCAGGCCCCCGCTGGCGATTCCGTCGACCCTGTTGCCCGGGTGCCCGGCGATGTTCAACTGGGTGGTCAGCAGCTCGCGCTCTCCCTTCTTGATCTTGAAGTGGATGTGCGGAGCCGGCCGCCCGGGGTATGGGACGGGCTTGATGGTGCGGAAGCGATATTCGCCCGTCGAGCCCGTGGTGAACTTGCCGTATCCCTGGAAGTTCTTGTCGATTCCCGCCGCGTTGTCTCCGGTGTGGTGATAAACCTCTTTCGCGTCGCATTGCCAGATCTCGACCAGAGCATTCCGCACCGGGCTGCCCGACGTGTCGAGCACCTTTCCGGTGAGGTGGGTGATCTCGCCGACGGCCGGAGTGATGCTGTCGTTGATGATGATCAGGTCGTTGTCGGTGTCGAGCGGCAGCTTATCGGGATAAAATGGCCCTTCTTCACGATCCGGTGTCCGCGCGAGCTGATCGGCGAATAGTCCGGGTGTGGTGAACGGCGCTGTACCAAACGCGCCCAGGAAGACGCGCCGGCTGGGAATGAAAATTTCTTGCCGCATGGAAAAGGCCGCCTTCCGAAATGGGGTTGTTTTCGATCGTCGACGCAACATCCTGAAGCGATTGATTTTGGCCGTGCCCGTCAACCGCCGCCGGTGTGGCTGGCGAGGAAACTGTCGACGCCTCATCGTACCGCAAATCGTTCGCCGTCTAAATCCAGTAACGCAAGTCAAAGGCGCCCGGAGACAGGTGATTTGACAGAATTCGTGCCAGGCGTTCGAGTCTTCGTGTGGCTAATGAGACTCCGGTTTTTCAGCAACAGGTTTCCGGCGGATCTCATCGAGCTCGCTTCGCGCCATCTCGCCGACGGTTTGACGACGCGCCGGCTTGCCCTTCTCCTTCACACCATTCCACTCGACGTCGCCGAACTCGCTCATGGCCCGGTTCAGCATCAGCTCACCCTCGACCGCGGCCGCCTGTTGATTTGTTTCTCGGATGTACTGCAGGACCGTGGGATGAATCCTGAGCGCCACGAACGTGTCAAAAGGTGTTTTCGTTTCCCGGTCGAACCACGGATCACGCGCCACATTGGCCCTGCTGACCAGAAGCTCTCCCAGGTACAGACACGCCCGACCGCGGATGTCGCGATTCTTGTTCGTTGCCAGAATGTTTCGCAGAAACCGCTCGGTCGCCGGTGACGGATGCCTCATCACCCACCGCGGCCTCGGAAACGGCCGGTTATCCAGCAATTGAGCGCGCTCGAGTTGTTCGAGCGCTCGCTCCAGGAACGGATAGTACTCCTTGTCGTTCAATCCGATCGCCTGGCCTTGATCGACGATCCACAGCAGGGCGTCGACCGCCGCGGCGTCCTTCGGGTTCTCATCGGCGAGTGCCATGAACCGCGGCAGAAACGTCCAGGTCGGCCAATCGCGATATCGGACCATTGCTTCCTCGATCGGCGATGGCTCGCCATTCGGCTGGTATCGCTGCTCCCACTGCGCCGTTCGCCGCCACGTACTCTTTGAGAAGCGATTCGTACCGCTCTTTCGAGGTCTGTGGCTGTGCTGCCTGCCCGATCGCCGCGAGTGCGATGGGAACCAGGAGTGACCGAACGCCCCACATCGAAGGCTCCCGAGCAATTACCCTCATCACTCAGAACACAGACGATCCAAGCCCGATCGTACTACAATTGTCAATGGTAGGCAAGGACAAGCCGTTACTCTGGCGGCAAGCGAGATTCTAACGACACAGCGAGCCCGCCGGCGCCATTGCTTGTTCATCGGGCCGATAGACGCGCTCGCGCGGTGTCACCAGCGCACTGACCCCACGGATGCCACAACGGACCATTGTCTGCCATGGCCCCCATTGATCGGGACTGTCCAAGATCCCCGGGCGAATGCCTAGTAGTGCACGCGTAACCAAGTGAAGTGCCCGCGGTCACGGCGCCCCCGCTGGGTCGTGGTCAGGGTCCCACTGCGCGCGATGACCACCGGTCCCGGGTTGGAGCAACTCATCCGTGTCGAAATCCTCCGCTTCCAGACGACGGGAAGCTGTCCCGGCAGAGACTCGAAGAATGGCTTGCGCAGGCGAAGGCCCGGAGTGGTTCTTGGCCTTTTGGTACCCCAAGCGGACCGATAATCATCCCAGAAATTGGGCTTCAGTGAGGTTTTCCGAGAGAAGAACGCAGCGTCAAACGCGGAGCTCGACGAAATCGAGCGAGGAGATCGATACGCCGGAACAGAGGATGGTTTCGTCGTCGTATTGCGCGAGGAATGTCGGCCCTCTTTTGGCCATATTCTCACCTGGTCAATGTAAGGCTCGTTTGTGAGCACTTTCAGCGCCCTCTATCACCATCAAGCAACTTGTTGCGCTTGATCTCGTAAAAGGTCGACCTATGCCACATCGAACCGCGCGGTCGTTCACACCGAGTCTGACTCCGAACTCTTCCATCTACGGACCTATGCCCTGACCGCGGTTCACGCCCCCGCCCCCGGCCGCCCCACAACCTCGCGCACCAGCCCCCGCTCCCGATGCGTCGCGATCGCATTGACAGCGTTGATATACGCCTGCGCCGACGCCTCGATGATGTCGGTCGAAGCGGCCCGCCCGCGAAACGCTCGGTCGTTGCTTTCCACTTCCAGCTCCAGCGTCACTTCGCCCTGCGCAGTCTTTACCCTTCGACACGCTGCGCACCACGAACTCGCGCAGGTTGGCACGCACGCCCGTCACCCGCTCGACCGCCTTGAAAATCGCGTCGACCGGGCCGTCGCCAATGGCGGCGTCCTGAACGATCTCGCCGTCGGGCCGGCGAATCGCAACCGTCGCCGTGGGCAGAACCGAGATGCCCGCCGTCGTGTGCAGGCCGACGAGCTGCCAGTGCGACGGTGTCGTCTCGAGGTGGTTCTCGATCAGCACCACCAGGTCTTCGTCGTAGACTTCCTTCTTCTTGTCGGCCAGCGCCTTGAAGTCGTTGAAAACGCTTTCGAGCATCTCGTCGGTCAGGGTATACCCCATCTCCGATACGCGATCTCGCAGTGCGTGCCGGCCGGAATGCTTCCCTAGCACCAGGTCGGTTCGGGGCACGCCGACGTCCTCCGGCGCATGATCTCATACGTCGACCGCTCCTTGAGCATCCCGTCTTGATGGATGCCCGACTCGTGGGCAAACGCATTTCGACCCACGATCGCCTTGTTCCGCTGCACGGCCAGCCCGGTGACGGCCGAGAGCATCCGGCTCATCGGGTAGAGCCGCTCGGTCTTGATGCCGGTGGTCAGTCCGTAATAGTCAAAACGGGTGGCCAGTGCCATCACGACTTCCTCGAGCGCGGCATTGCCGGCGCGTTCGCCGATGCCGTTGATCGTGCATTCCACCTGGCGAGCGCCCGACTCGCAGCCGGCCAGGCTGTTGGCGACCGCCAGGCCCAGGTCGTCATGGCAGTGAGTGCTGATGACCGCTTGTCCGATATTCGGCACGCGCTCCTTGAGGGTGCGGATCAGCTTCCCGTATTGCACTGGTGTGGCGTAGCCAACCGTATCGGGAATATTGACGGTGGTGGCTCCGGCTTCGATCGCCGCCTGAACGACGTCGCAAAGAAAGTCGATCTCGGTGCGGGCCGAGTCCTCGGGGCTGAACTCGATGTCGCCGCAGTATCCCTTGGCCCGGCGCACGCTGGCGACGGCCTTCTCGATGATCTGCTCCTTGCTCATCCGCAGCTTGTGCTCACGGTGGATCGCCGACGTGGCCAGAAAGACGTGAATCCGCGGTTTCTGAGCATACTGGATCGCTTCCCAGGCACGATCGATGTCGCGGTCATTACACCGCGCCAACCCGCAAACGGACGACCCGGTGACTTCCGCCGCGATGGCTCGCACGGCCTCGAAGTCGCCGGCGGAGGCGATTGGAAACCCCGCTTCAATCACATCCACGCCCAGCGCCGAGAGCGCCGGGCGATCTCGATCTTCTCGGCGATTACCATGCTCGCGCCCGGCGACTGTTCGCCGTCGCGCAAGGTGGTATCGAAGATCTTGACGCGGTTGGCTTCAGCTCCGCTCGCCGATGATGGCGGCGGCGAATTCGTTGTATTGGCTTGGCTCATGAATCGGCCCTTTCCCAGAATGGCTGTGGTTTGTCGGATCACACATCACGCACGGCCGGAACCGACTGGCGGCAAGTCCGCCGCAGGCAAGCAAGCCGAGGCCGAAAAAAAAGCCCCGAGACCCACCTGCGGGCGGCTCTCGGGGCGTCGTTGTTTCGCAAGGAAGCAAGCAGTCGACGGACCCTAAGAACCCCTCCCCGCCCCGATAATAAGGGCAAGAAGGCTCAGGTTTAGTCGAAGGCTCGCCGCCGACAATCGCATGACACAACCCCCACGCACACAGTGCGTTCCCATACAGACAATTCTAGACCGGGCCAAGGTTCACGGTCAATGGGGTGAGGGCCTCGGGCGCTTCCGAAGTCTGGCTCCGCACAGGTATTTCCGGGATCATGGAACTTCTCGCGGCTCGAGTGCCTCTCTCTTGCAAGTACGATGATTCAGACCGATGGGGTGCTTCCAGGTGGCTCAAATCGGCATGGGTGCGGCGATCGGGCAGTTTGAGTCGCTTCTCCGAGCGGGCTCGATGGCGGGTTTTTCCGATGCGGAATTGCTCGAACGGGTGATCGCCAATGATCGGGAAATCGCAGCCTTCGCGTTTGAGGCGTTACTACGCCGGCACGGCACCATGCTCATGGCCACATGCCGTGGGGTGTTGCGCAACGAGCACGATGCCGAAGATGCGTTCCAGACAACGTTCCTGACGCTGGCGCGCACGGGTTCGCTCGCTCCGGTGCGCGAATTCCTTGGGTGCCTGGCTCCATCGTGTGGCGCTGCGGCCTCGGAGCGGGCTCGCGCACAATCCGCCCGAAGGCGCGTCCGCGAGATAATGAGAGCGGAGCTTCCCGCCATGTGGCGCTACCAGCCACCATGCGACGCCGAGCGCGACGAGCTGCATCGTCTTGTTCATCACGAGGTCGATCAACTTCCCGACCGGTATCGCCTGGTACTTGTGCTGTGCGACCTTCAAAGCGAGACCTACGAACAGGCCGCGTCCAAGCTGCGGTTGCCGGTAGGAACGGTCCGAAGCCGGCTTTCGCGAGCGCGCGAGCAACTCCGGAGCCGTATCGTGCGCCGCGGTTTCGCTCTGCCGGGGGGCGCGATCGCGACGATGCTTGCCGGGAGAGAAGCGTCGGCCAGTGTACCGCCCCGCTTGATCGCCTCGACGTTGGGTTCCGTGAAACTCACGTTGGCAGGTGCCAGCACGTTAACCGCGTCGGCGCACGCGATTGCTTCCTCACGGTGGCTCGGGAGTTCGTTCGGAATGGCCAGTCTGGGCAAATCGATCCTGGCGCTCGGCTTAGTCGCGCTGGGCGTGGTCTTCGTTGCCGGCAATTCGGTAGTGCATCCTGCGCAGAGTTCGGTCCAGTCCGGCGCCGACGCGCCCGGTTCGCCGGAATCGGCCGGCCGCAACGTCTTCCCAAGAGCAGCAGAATCGGGGATCGGCCTCAAATCCAACAGAAAAGAAACCAGCGCAAGCCATCCCGCGCAACGCTTGTCAGCTTGCTCGATGAGGCACGCAACCGTGCGGCCGACTTGAAGGACGCTCGCTTCAAAGCGCGGATGCTGCTCGCCGTCGCCACGGGCTACGCGAAGCTCGATGATCGTGCAACTGCGAGGACTGTTTTCCAGCAAGCCGTTCGGGCGGCGATGGCGATCCAGGACGAATACAGAATCTACACGCTCGAAGATATTGCCGCGGCTCAGATCGGTGCCGAGGGCGCGAAGCGGCTCTGGCCACGGTGCGGCGTGCATTAGAAGAGACCGAGAAAATACAAGATGAACATCAGCAAAACAGCACGCGGATGTATATCGTCCGGACCTTCGCGCGAGCCGGCGCTCGACGAGGCGCTGCGAATTGTCCGCGACTTGCCCGCCAGAGGCATGTACAGGTCACGCGCGTTGGCCTACACACTCGGCGGTCTGAAAGAGTCTGATGCAAAAGCGGCCCGCCTGTTCATGCCGTCGTTTCTGGCAATGGCCGAAGAGATCGATGACGGCACCCGATGGGCGGAGTGCATGCCATTCCTTGCCGAAGCGCTGACCGACGCAGATGACGTCGGGGATTTGCTCAGAATCGCTGACAAGCTCGACACGTCTGTAGCGGAATTCGGGCTGGCGGACGTGAGGCGCTGGAATTGCTTGCATTCCGAGGTGCTCGTGCTCATGGCCCTCGCAAAAGCCCAAGCGAAAGCGGGCAACCGCGAGGCAGCCGTCGCGACTTTCAACAAGGCGGAGTCTCTCGCCGCCATGCCGGCGGGCGAAGGAGAATCTTTCCGCTCGGGTCGGCTGTCGAGACTAGCACGCGACCGGGTCGGCACCGGCGACGTCGAGGGAGCGATTCGAACGACCGGACTCATCGTCTACGAGTACTACAAGGCCATCGCACTCATGCAAATTGCCGAAAATCAGGCGAACGCGGGCCACCGCGTGGAAGCTCGGACACTGTTCTCAAGAGCCATTCAGACTGCCCGTGAAATCAAGATCCGCGACCCATCGCGGGATCGCCCCGGCAGCTTCATTCTCGACGCGTCCGAATGCCTTCGAACGATCGCATACGTCCAGGCGAAGGCGGGATTCAGCGACGATGCCCTTCTCACCGCCGATTCGATCAACGAGCCGAATCGGAGAAACAGCGCTCTGGCCCTGATCGCCCCGTGCATGGCGCAGCAAGGCCAGATCAAGCCGGCCTTGGAGCTCGCCCAGAAGATTATTGACGAGAAAGCAAAGAACGCCGCGCTGGAAGGCATTGCCCTGGCCCAATCTGTTTCCGGCGACTTGTCCGGAGCTCTGGAGTGGGTTAGAAGCCGGAAAACCCCGGAAGCACGGGCAAACGCCTTGCTCGGGGTTGTTCTTGCGATTGGGAAGCGCGAGCGGGAATGATTCCTGTGCATCGGATGTTGGACACAGGTCGTTAGAAAGAGCTTTTCGTACTGATCAGCCAGCAAGGCTGTGTCCCATCGCCTCCCCTCGGCCAGCGCCAGTTTACGGTGCTCTGCCTCGCGTTCCCCTGATCGCGATCGGTGCAGACGCCGCCGAGGCGAGTAAGCCCATCCGGGTCTTGAATTGCCGGGCGAGCTCGGATGAAATAACGACCTGGGGCCGACTCGGCCTGGAGATGGGATCCGGCGCTGTGGCCAGGCTGCGTCAGTGAAATCTTGAGCCAATCATGCTTCTTGTGGCCCGACCGGCTCGAGCTCGACACCCGTGATACAGGAATTCTCGCGGTGATGAGATGTTCAATCGGCATGGCGTGCGCCGCGGCCCTGTTCATCCGGATGTCGCTCCTGGCCCCCGGGCGAGGCCTGGCCGCCGAACCCGATCCCCGGTTCAAGGCATTCTTCGAGGCCGCCGATCCCGCCGCCCGTCAGATGGCCATCGCGGCCATCCTCGCAGCGGCTCCCGGCCCGATGGAAGTAGAACGGGCGCTCCGAGAGGGACGGCGCGTATCCGGCCGACACCAAGAAGGGATGGCAGGTCCTGCCAACCTCGGGAACCGGCCGGTCCACGCGGCGAACGGGGGAGTCGATCCGCTCTACCCTTCGGTCCTGCAAAAGATGTTCATTGACCAGCTCAAAGAGCAAGGCGCCCGGATCACCTGGACCGACTACCCCGCGTCTGGACACGATGGCAGCTACATGGAACAGGAAGACCCGAAGGTCACGCAGTTTCTGCTCAAGACAGTGCGCGACTCAGCCCCCAAGCACCTGGTCTGGGAAACGGCCAGCCCCAAGGTCGGCCGCTGCGACTGGGTCCGGATCGAAGAGGTTCGGGACGTTGGCAACAACTAGGGGCCCGAACTCTCCAACCTGATCTTGACCGGGCCAGCCCAGTTTGCCGTCGGCCCCGACATGGCCTTCGCAGGCCCGGGGCTCCGTGTCCGACTAGTCCCGCCGGGGACGCTGTCGCAGACCGCCGGCCTGAAGCCGTGGGATGTTCGACCTCGACCAGCCCATCCAGGTCGTCACCAACGGCGCCCTTAGCTTTCACGCTCGGGTGAAGCCCGACGTGGGCTTCCTGCTCGAACAAGCGGCGGAGGATGACGACCGCTCGGCGATCTCCTGCGCCCGGATCGAGGTCAAAGTGCCGCGCGGTGCGGCCCCGGCCCCGGGGCGTCCCTGAGCGTGCTGGTTTGGGCTGCCGACGAGTTCCTGAGGGAAGTCATCCCGGCCGTCGAGAAGACGTATCGCGTCAAGACCGGTCGCGAGAACCGCGCCCTTGCGGGCCTCTCGATGGGCGGCGGCCAGACGCTGCGCGTGCTCGTCACGCATCCCGACGAGTTCGCCTATGTGGGAATCTGGAGCGCCGGCATCTTCGGCGTTGATTTGCCGGCTGTTGCCGGCGCGGATGCTAGACGAGAGTGCCACCCGGTCCCTACCGACTGGGCCGAAATAGCGACCGAGGTTACCGATGTGGACTTCGGCTATGAGGTGATCCGGGCGTTCCGACTGGGGACGCCGGTGAGAAGCAGGTAGAATCGTGCTAGTGTTTCGGTTGGTTCCGGCGACGGCCGGGCGGAGTCGTTCGCTGTGGCGAAGGACCAGGGAACTACTGGAGGACTGTGCCATGTCGATTTTGAACTCGAAACGAACCGAGCCGATGCCGGTGGTGCACTACGATGCGGCCGGCAAACCGGTGCTGCCCTGGCCCTCTCCAGTCGAACTTCGCAACCTGCCGCTCGACGTACAAGGGACTATCCTGGCTGCTTCCGCCGAACTGGCCGAACAGGAGTACCGAACTAACAAGGCTCTCACTGAATTCGAGGCGTTCGCGGAGGAGCCCTGATGCCGACGCCGAAGCGGGGGGAAGTTTGGATTGTTCGTTTTGATCCGGCAGTCGGCGCGGAAATCCAGAAGGTAAGGCCCGCGGTGGTGATCGGTGTCGACAGCGTCGGCCGTTTGCCGCTCAAGATCGTCGTGCCCATCACGGATTGGAAGCCTGTCTTCGCGAATTTCGCCTGGTTCGTTAACCTGCCGGCGACGCCGGATAACGGCCTCGCGAAGGACTCTGGCGCTGACGCCTTTCAGGTCAAGTCGGTCTCCGAAGACCGATTCCTTGCTAGCCTTGGCGAACTGACCGCCGACCAGGTTGATGACATCGCGGCGGCGGTGGCTGCCTGTGTCGGCGCTCACCGGCGTGAGGCCGTCCGATGGCAACGGTGGGATGACCACCGGGATGAGTTCGGTGCGGATCCAACACCCCAACAATGGAAAGCCTTGAACATTGCCTACCGGCGCACTTCCTGATAGTTGTTACTAACGCCAGACGCATGTGATCCAGAGCGGGGCGCTGAAGCTGTGCGATCTACCCAAAGACCAGATGATCCGCCCCGATGGAAACTGGCGCTTCTAGGGGCGTTTGTCGGTGGGCTTTTCGGCGTGGTCACCGGCCCTTTTGCCATGTTCGCGTGTGCGTGGGTCATCTACAACGTTTACGGCGGAACGAGGACGACCGAGTCGGGGCGGCGAAGTATCACGCGGTTGGATGCGGACCGACGATTGCGAGTGGGTCGATGCTGACGGAGATGATCACCGGCAAATTGACCGCGGAATGCAGTGAGTTGACGGTCGACAATCTCATCGAGGCGCTGGATGGCGTGCAGCCGGACAAGCTGCATTGCCCGGCGTTGGTGATCGGGGCGCTCAAGGATGCGCTGCCGCACTGGCCTGATCCACACACGGCACGGCCCTGAGCGAACGGAAGATGGCGGATCAGTGGGTGGACGGGGATGAGAAAGCGATGGGGGAGCGGAGATTTGTCCGCAGATGACGCCGATGGGACGCAGATGAGACGACAAGGCCGAGGAAGATGCGAGGGGGCGGGGAAAATGCGGGTATGAAATGCTGATTAACCACGAATGGCACGAATCTTCACGAATGAATTCGGGGAAGGAACGGCGCGGGTCGAGCGCGGGCATGGTTGGAACTGTTTGGAGCGATCTTGAAGGGAAGCTCAGGGCACGGGGCGAATCGGATTGAGCGCAAGCATCAAAAACCCAGAATTGGTCGGGGGCAGCCATGGCGAGGCGTGGGCTGGTGGAACGGCCGGCGAACTGGACGGCTCGCGTCAATGCTCCTTTGACCAAAAAAGAATTAGACCGAGTGCGGGTGAGCATCGAAGGGGACGACCGTAGGGCGAAGAGAAGTGGGTGCGCGAAACGGTAAGAGAGCTCGGCCTGGCAGCACACCGTTCGTGCTGAAGGCCGCCCACGGCAAGCGAGCCAATCGGCGACCGAGGCGACGAGCTGATTACGCGGATTCGATCCAGCGGTTACATTCATAGGCAAACAAAGCGCGTCCGAGTGTTCCTCCCTGACGTGGAATCGCGCCTCGGCGTCGGTCTTGACGTGTGATAGGATCATGGTTCCGGGTTGACGGTGATCTCGCCCAGCTCGAGCGTCCGGCCGCCTTCGACGACGAACTCCTTCTTGGTCACCCAGTTTCCCTCGCCGGCGAGGATGCGGTACGTCACGCCGGGGATCAGGGTCGGGTAGGTCACCCAGCCCTGGGCGTCGGTGGCCAGCGGCCCGTAGCGCGAGTGGTCCATGTTCACGACGAGGGATCCCTCGGTCTCCGGGCCTCCGCCGGCAAAGCGCATCTCGAGCTCGATCATCAGCCGGCGGGTTACCTGGAACTGCACGTTGGCGAACGGTTGGCCCTGCGCGTCGATGAACCGCGCCCGGGCCGAGCCGCAGCGCTCGAGCCTCACGGTCGCCGGCCGGTCGAGGTCGGACCCGGAGAACGTCGCGACTCGGCCCAGTTGGTTCTTCGTGTCGAGGAAGTACACCGTCACCGGCTTCGCCGGGTCGAGGCCGACCAGCTCGAACGTGCCGTCCCCGTCCGTCCGCGGGTTCTGGCCGTCCCAGCCGATAATCTCTGCACCCGTCGCGGGCCGTCCGGCCGGGTCGAGCATGCGCCGCGCAGGACCTTGCCGATTCGCAGCGTGATGGTTGCCTCGACCTCCGCGCCGGCCGGCGCGTCCACGGCCAACAGGCCGTCGGGATGCAGCCGCGCGCCGCCCGGCACGCCGCTCTTGATGTCGCCGTCGGTCGTCTCGACGTTGATGTAGGGGTGCTCGGGGGCCTCGACCAGGAGGTGCCCCGGGCCGGGCAGGACGCCGATCCGGAAGGACCCATCTGGCCCGGTGACGGCCGTCGGCTGGCGGCCGCCTTGAACAGCGACCGCTTCCTGCTGGAAGTTCGGATTGCCGGCCCGCCGCGGCCAGTACTCGAGGATGGCCCCGGCCACCGCGCGGCCCGATGGCGACTCCACCACCCGGCCCTTGACCAGCACCCCGCGCGGCAAGATCACGTCGATTTGCTGGCTCAGGCCCTGCGTCGCCGCCGTGACGACCCGGCGGAACGCGAAGGGCGAGCCCTCGGGCGGATACACCAAGACCTCATGACTCTCGCACCGCGGCACGTTGACGCGGAACCGGCCCTCCGCATCGGTCCGGCCACCGATCCGGATGCCCTGCGGGTCCTCCTCCGGTTTGGAATGGCTGATCACGAGGAACTTCGCACCCGTCGCGACGGGACCCGATTCGCCTAGCCGCACGCGGCCCTCGAGCCAGTGGGCGGGCGTCAGCGTGAACGTGGTCGTAGCCGCCCCGTTCGCGGCCGCCTGCCCCGCGCGGAGCCCGACCCGCTGGACGGCGAAGCGATCGTCGAGGACCTCCAGGGAGAATTCGGTGTCGCTCGCCAGGCCGGGGATCGTCAATTGCCCCTGGTCGTCGGCGATCATCATCCCGAGCCAGCCCGGCAAGGGGCGGTCGGGGGCCGAGGTCATGAAGATGGCGCAGAGGGTGGGCTTCCTGTTGCACAGCGTGGCCACGCGGAACCTGGCTCGACTCGCGGGCCTCCCCTCCAGGTCGAGCAGGCGGATGCAAACGGGCTCCTCCCGGTCGAGGCGGATCGTGGCCTCCGTTCCCTCGTCGGGGATCGAGTCGTGCAGGCCCGCCGCGTATCCCGGCCGGTAGGCGACCAGGTCGGCCATGCAATAGTTATCGAAGAGCTTGCGCGGCGCCTCGAGGACGAATCGGCCCTCGGCATCGGTCCGCGCCGGCCCCAGCGTGCGGCTGGTCTCGACGCTCATCGTCAGCGGCCGCGGCAGGTTGACCACGACGAAGACCTCCGCGCCGGCCGCCGGCTTGCCGTCGGGCATGAGCACGCGGCCGCGGATCGGTATCGTCTCGCCGTTCTTGGGCCGGGCCGGAGCCGCGGCGACGGCCGGCGCGGGGCCGCCCTTCATGATCTGCGGCGATGCCGCGGGCATCCGATCGTCGCCGTCGATCGACGTCGCGGCCAGGGCCAGGGCGGCGGCCAGCCCGGTCAGCGCGGCGACCAGGAGTGCCGCCGCGGCGATCGCCTTGAACCGGGCGATCATCATGCCCCGAGCGGCCTGCTTCATCAGTACGATCGTCGTCGCGGAGGCCGCGGTGGCGGATTCGCCCAGGGCGAGGTGGCGGGCGGACCGGACGGCGGACCGCAGCAGTGCTGCCGGGACCGGCGCCGCCGCGCCCGGCGCGGCGAAGCCGGCGAGCGTCACCCCGCGCCGGCTCAGCCGGGCGCGCAGCAGCTCCCGCGCCCGCGCCAGCCGGCCGCGCGTCGTCGCCTCGCTCCAGCGCAGGTGGCTCGCGGCCTGCTGATAGGTCATGTCCTCGAGGTAGCAGAGGACGACCGGCCGGCTGTAGCGGTCGGGCAGTCGATCGATCTCCTGGTGGATCACCGCCGCGGTGTCGTCGTGCCATGAGTCCGGCGCAATCGCCTCTCCGGTTCGCTCGGCCGCGCGGCGCTCCTGGTCGCGGCGCCGGGCCGCGTCCGACTTGACCTGAAGGGCAATCCGCCAGGCCACACGATGCAGCCAGCCGCCTACCGAGTTGTCGTCCCTGATCGACCGGGCCTTGCGCGCCAGCAGCAGGAAGGCGGCCTGGAAGGCATCGTCGGCGTCGCTCGAGTCATCCAACACGCGGCGGCAGACGCCCAGCACCATCGACCCGTGTCGCCGGACCAGCGCCTCGAAGGCCAGCTCATCGCGGTTCGCGAGGTATCGTTCCAGGAGCCGGGCATCGGGCAAGCCCGTCAGAATCCCGTCGTCAAGGAGGCGGCAAATCTGCCGCAGGGCGGTGTCGCGTCGCGCGCTGGCCATGGCGTTCTCCCCCGTTGAGAGGTGGTTTCCTCACTCTAATATACTGAGGGCCGGCCACGGCGGGTCCGCACGAGCAATTCGCAATGATTCCGGGAGGCCCTGGCATCCCTTAGTGACTTGAGAAATGTGTGCCGCCGGATAAGCTGCATTGCCCGGTGCTGGCAGTCGGGGCGCTCGAGGATGCGCTGGCGCACTGGCGTGATCCACACACGGAACGGACCTGAGCGAACACACGATGGCGGATCAGTAGGTGGACGAGGATGAGGAAGCGATGGGGGACCGGAGATTCGTCCGCAGATGACGCCGATGGGACGCAGATAAGATTACAAGGCCGAGGAAGATGCGAGGGGTCGGGGAAAATGCGGGTATGAAATGCTGGTTAACCACGAATGGGACGAATCTTCACGAATGAATTCCGGGAAGGAACGGCGCAGGTCGAGCGCGGGCCAGACCCACCAACGGAGGCTCGATACCGGCATTCGCGCTGCTTTCGATGATTCCGATCGTTTTGTCGCTGTAATCGCGGGATTCTGGAAAAAATCTCTAAATCTCCCAATCAACCGCGCACCGAATTCGTGAAGTTGTCTCATGTTGATAGGTGTGGAGTTGCGGTGAGTGTGGGGTGCGCGGCCAGCAGCCGCCAGTTCAGGGGACTGCGAATGATTTGGAGATGCACGCATGAATCTGGGAGTTTACCGGGGCAGCGTGTCGGGATTGTCGGTGATCGACCTTCGAATCCAGCCGGGGGGCCCGTGTCTTAGCGGTTGCTCCAACATCGCCAATCCAATCCGAATCGCGAAATGCGCGAAACGAAGCCAATTTTGGAAAAACATGTTCAAGACACAAAGCCAAGAGAGCGTTGAGATTTGAGCGAAAACCGGTGTCCATCGAGGACTTAAGGAGGAATTCGATATTCAACACCCATGACAGCCCAGGCGCCATTGACAAAATCCACAAGAAAGAGAAACTGTGCCACCTTCCCGCTGGGAAGACAGCCTCGAACACGGATGTTGAGAGGTGTGCCACGTCATGCTGCGCCGCTCGTGCCAAGGAATTGGCCACTGTGCGCTCCTGCGCTGTTTCGGCCTGTCGGTCGCCTTGACCCTGGCCTCAGCCGGGGTTCTTCGCGCCGACGATGAGCCGGCCGCCAAATCGTCGAGCGCCGGCACGACTGCGCCGAGAACACCTCGCCCCACCGGTCATTCAAACGCTACGAGATCGGCGAGGGGCCACGCTCCTACTGGATCTTCGAGCCGGATGATCCCAAGCCGGAAGGCCGCGTCCCGGTCGTCTTGTTTCTCCACGGCTGGTTTGCCGTCAACCCCGGGTTTTATGGCGCGTGGATCGATCATCTGGTGCGCGACGGCAAGATCGTCATCTTCCCCCGGTATCAAAATGATGTCTTCACCCCTCCGCAAGAGTTATTGCCGAATTCCCTCGCGGCCCTGCGCGATGCTCTCGGAGTCCTCGCCAACGGTGAAAAGCATGTCCACGCCGACCTGAGCCACTTCACCTTGATCGGCCATTCGGCCGGCGGCAATCTGGCGGCCCAGATCGCGGCGGTTGCGGCTGACCCGCACGCCGGTTTGCCGCTCCCCCAGGCGGTCATCATCGTGATGCCGGGCGAAATCGTTCCACTGCGCGAGCCCAGCCTATCCAGCATCGCCGAGTCAACCCTCATGATCGTCATCGTCGGAGAAGAGGACGTGGTCGTCGGCGATTTGCGCACACGACAGATCTTCACACAGGCGACGGCGGTCCCCCTCTCGCGAAAGCGATATATCTTGTTCCGCTCGGATCGACACGGTCACCCGCCACTGATCGCCGAACATACGGCCCCCAGCGGCATGCATTCCCGGCTTGATAATGGTGAGGGCGTCTTGCGCGGGTTCCAGATCAGTCTGGCCGACGTGAACGCACTGGACCGAGCGGGCTTCTGGCGAATGGCCGACCGCGTGATGGAAATTGCCAGCCAGGGCAAGACCCTGGACGAAGGCATCCGCGACGAAGAACAGTTCCGGCACCTGGGATTCTGGAGCGACGGCCGGAAAGTCACCCCGCCCCTCATGGGGGTCGACCTCGATTTGATCCCCCGCGTCATCCCCGGCAACGGCTTCCGTCTCTTTCCGTGGGGCCTGTCTTCAAAGCCGAAGGCCGCAATCGACGGCGAAACGCGCAAGTAGCCGAGCCGTTGCTTTGATCGAAACCCTCCCGATCCCCACCAGTCCACTCTGTCGCACAGGATCAGAGGCCGAGCGGCCTTCCGGCTCAATCCCGCCCTCGTTGCGTCCGATACCCTGAATTGCACACGCAATTCCGACGGGCTCACCGCAGGGAGGATTCAAGGTTCGATGGCGACCACACGCGGAGTCCAGCCGGAAGAAGCGAGAGCATCCGCCCGCGATCGAGCGACACCGATCGTCCTGGCCGAAGCGTCCCAGCCCACCAGTGAACAATTGCGCAACCAGGTCATCGCACTTCAGCGGATCAGCAGTTTGGGCGTCCTGGCCGGCGGAGTCTTCCACGAGTTGAACAACGCGCTCACGCCCATCCTGAACTACGCCAAGCTCGGCCTCCGGAACCCGGATCCGGCTTACCGCGAGAGAGCGCTCAAGCAAATCATCGAGAGCGCCGAGCGCGCCACCACGATTTCGCGCGGTATGTTGGGCCTGGCACGCCTCGGCGCGGGTTCCGCGAGGCGCGAGCCGGCCGACCTGTCGCAGCTCGTCAAGGAAGTGGTACTCCTGGTCAACAAAGACCTGGCCAAGCATCGTGTCCGCCTGGAGGTGAAGGTATCGGGAAATCCAAGAGCGCGGGTAGAGCCGGCCCAGATCCAGCAGGTGCTGATCAACCTCTTGATCAACGCCCGCCAGGCGATGCCCCAAGGGGGCGTGGTGCGGCTCCGCGTGGTCACTGCCGCAGCCGGCCGCCGCGTCGAGATCAGCGTCTCCGACAACGGCGTCGGCATCGCGCCAGAGGATCTGCGGCGCATCTTCGAGCCCTTCTACTCAACCAAGAAGCGCGCCCGACTCGGGCGGACAGGGTGGAACCGGCCTTGGCCTGGCGGTCTGCCGCGACATCATCGAAGCCCACCACGGCCGCATCCGAGCCGAGAGCCGCCCGGGCCAGGGCTCGACGTTTACGATTATTTTGCCGGCGTGTGCGGAAGCGCCCGCTGCGGGCATCGCGCGCGACGGAGCGGCCTGACGGTGCGCCCTTCTCATCCAAGCCTTCAACAGTAGAATGGGAGCAATGCCGCTGCTCACAAGCTATCCCCGGGGCCTCGCTCATGCCTATTCACGACTGGTCCCGTGTTGACGCCAGCATCTTCTACGACTTTCATCACGCCTGGGTTGACCAGATCAAGCGGTTCCTCAATGGCGGCGTTCTTGCGCCGGAACATTACGCGATTATCGAGCAACAGACCGCGTACATTGGGCCCGACGCAATGAGCAAGCACTCTGTGGTCGCCGTTCGCCATGTGAGCGGAGATCGGCTATTAGCCACCGTCGCGATCGTCACTCCCGGAAACAAGTCGAGCCAGGCTGTATTCCGCAAGTTCGTCGATAAAGCCGTTGAGCTGCTGAGGCAAGACATCCATCTGCTCATCGTCGATTTGATTCCTCCCACCACCCGCGATCTCAACGGAATCCACGGCGCACTCTGGAAATCGCTCACCGACGAGGAGTACGAAGCACCCCCCGGCAAGCCGTTGACCCTCGCCGCGTACGAGGCGGAAAAGAGCGTGACATCGTACGTCGAGCCTGTCGCCTTGGGCGATTCCGTCACGGAAATGCCCTTATTTATCGGCCCGGGCCGCTACGTTTCTGTCGCGCTCGAGTCGACTTATCAATCCGCCTGGGAATCCGTCCCCAGGCGCTGGCGCACGGTAATCGAGGGATAAGCCAGAAGATCAGGGATTGTCCGCACCGTCTCCCGGCACATACTGATAGACACCGCGATCAAGCAAGAGCCACGGGAGTGACCGATCGATGGCTGGTACTCCGTCCGTTGCCATTCTTGCGCGACATTCAAACGCTGTTCGACCTCGGGACAGCCGCCGGCATGACGGACAGCCAGTTGCTCGAGCGGTTCGCGGATGGCCGCGGCCCTTCCTCGGACGCAGCCTTCGAGGTTCTGATCCTGCGGCACGGGCCCATGGTTTTGCGAGTCTGCCGCAACACGCTTCGCCACGAGGCCGACGTCGCAGACGCTTTCCAGGCGACATTCCTGGTGCTTGTGCGGCGCCGTGAAACGCTCCGGACGCTCGAGTCCGTCGGTGGCTGGCTTTACGGCGTGGCTTGCCGGGTAGCGGCACGCGCGAGAGTCGATGCTGCCCGACGGCAAAAAGCGGAACAACGAGCCGCGCTGCGAGTCGTTGAAGCCGTCGATCCGGCGGAAGACATCCCGATGAACCGAGATTACGGCCCGGCCGTTCAAGAAGAAGTCCGCGCTTGCCTGAAAAGTACCGCGCCGTCGTCGTGCTCTGTTACTGGCAATCGCTCACGCACGAGCAGACCGCTGCCCAGCTTGGCTGTCCGCTGGGAACAGTGCGCAGCCGGCTGGCTCGGGCACGCAAGCTCCTGCATCGGCGGCTGACCCGCCGCGGGCTGGCGCCGCTGGCCGGTCTCGTGACCAAAGCTCTCGATGGTTCGACAGCCACTCCCAACCCGCTCGCCGGCGTGCCGGCGGCACTGGTGAAACAAACGATCCAAGCTTCGGCCGCCGCGGCTTCGGGTCAAGCCCTGTCGTACATTGTGTCGGGTGCAACCGCTTCCCTGGTCCGACGTGTGCTCTGGAGCATGGCGATGATCAAGATCAAAACCGCCGCGGTGGGCCTCGCCCTGGTGGGCTTGCTGGGAATTGGCACGGCCATCGTGCTCTTTAACGGGCGTCAGGGCAAGGCTCAGGTCACCGCTCTAGCTCAGCCCGCCGGTCCCGAATTACCCAAGGATCCGCCAGGGACCGCCCTCTTGTACTCGACGTCACGCGACGTGCGGACCATTCTCACAGTCGCTCCAAACGGCTCGATTGTGAAGAAGGGCGACGTCGTCTGCGAGCTAGACCCTGCGGAAGTCGCCGAGAGTTTGACCAGCCAGAGAATCACCACGATACAAGCGCGAACGTCGCATCGGAGGAACGAAATCACGCTGGAAATCGCCGAGCTCAGCCTCGCCGAATATCAAAACGGGCTCGTCGTTCTGCAGGAGCAAGAAACGCAGGCCGCCATCATCAGGGCCGAAGCCAAATTCGCGATGGCCGACAAAGAATTCGCCACCAAGAAAAGCGATAAAGGCGCCGCCGCTCGCACCGGTGCCGGAATGGAGCTTGAGCTCGCTCAAGCCAGAAAAAAAGTACTGCTGCACTACACAAAAGCCAAACGAATCAAGGAGTTGAATCTGGCCATCGAAGTTGCAAAAGCCGAGGTCCAAGCCAGCAAGGAGGTGTGGGAGCTGCAGGTATCCAAGGAGAAAGGGCTGGAGCGCGAGATCGAGACCTTGAACATCATCGCGCCTCGCGATGGGACGCTCGTTTACTACTATGGTCCGGAACCCAGAAAGCCGGGTTGGCCGCCCATCGAGATGGGAGCCCTGGTCCAACCCAACCAGTTCCTCTTCAAGATCGTGCCCGTGACCGAACCCGCCGTTCAGCCCAGATGAGCCGATAGCTCGGCACTGTTGATCTCATTCATGCCTCAGAGATGTCACCGGGTCGACCCGCGCCGCCCGCCGCGCCGGGTAAAGTGCAGCCAGCGTGGTGATCGCACAGACCAACAGCGGCACACCGGCGACGAGCCAGAGAGGAAACAAAAAGAGCGTTTCGTGCACGGGCGCTTGCGTCTGAGGCTCCATGATCGATCTGGCGATCGAATCGCCGGGTATCGATGCCAGCCACGCCAGGGCCAGCCCGATCAAGCTGCCCGCAACGCCGATCACGGTGCCTTCGATCAGGAACATGAGCAGGATATGCCGCTCGTGCGCACCGAGCGCCTTCATCACTCCGATTTCGTGCGATCGCTCGAGCACGCTCATGATCATCGTGTTGGTGATCCCCACCGCGGCGACGATCAACGCCACAATCGCCACGAACGCCGTCGCGAACGTGATCATCAGCACGTTCAATCGAACGGTGTCGATAAACTGCACGAGCGACCACGTGTTAAACCCGAGCGTGCCGATCCGTTTCTCAACATCCTTCACGTGCTCCTCTTGATCGACCGTGATAATCACGGAGCCAGCCCCGCCCTTCACGTTCTCGGGTGCTCTGAAGAAATACTCTCTCGCAATCGTGCTGGGCAGGAGGATGTCGGCGTACTGGTTCGACCAGTTGCCGAATGGCCCGGGCTGCTCGTCTTCCTCGCTCTGCACCCGAATGACTCCCACTATCGTGAATTCCTCTGAATACTTTCTTCCTTTCGCGGTTGTCGTCGTCGTGAGCCGGTCGAAGACTTTGCGAAGCGCCGCGCGTTCGTCGGCCGGCATCGGCAGCACCCGCACCAGGAACTCGAGCCGTTTGAGCGCGGCCTTGAGTGTCTGCTGCTCTTTGTCGGCGAGTGGGCTTGACCCGAAACCCATCATCTCCACCAGGTCGAGCTGATTATTTTGCCCCACTTCGTACTCGAAACGGATTGTCTTTCCCAGCGCAAGAGAGGGTGCGTCGTCGTCTGTCAGTCCCACGCGGTAGAGGAAGTATTCGTGCACGATGGCCGCCCGGTTGTCTCCGGTGGTGAAGACCCGCCCGGCGAGGAGCCGCTTGCGCAGGAACGAAGCCCCCAGCGGCACAGAGCCGGCTTGCGATTTCTCGTTTTTTCCATTCAGGGTCGACTCTCCATGGAACCAGACGCTTGGCTCGGCGCGTTCGACATGCTCGAGCGTGCTCAAGGTCTTGACGGCCGCGGGATTGAGTGGGTTTCGCTCTTTGTGCACGTGGGTTTGTCCCCAGACCCACACCAGCGCCCTGCTGATTCTTTTGCGTTTGGCCTCGCTCATCTTGCCCTTGGGCTCGTGCGCCTCGGCCGGCACTTCGTTGGCTGACTGCTCGTATTTCTCGTTCACGAAGATCTTGCGCAGGCGGGCATCTTCATGAAAAAGGGAGACGATCGCATGCTCCACGCCCCGGCCCACCGAGAGACTCAGCACCAGTGCGAATGTACCAATCACCACGCCGGTGATCGTCAAAATGGTTCGCACCTTCTGCTGCCAGAGCGCGGAGAACGAGAGCCCGACAACGTCGGCCGCTTTGCACGTTCGCATTTCGCGAGTCTTGTTGGTCATGTCATCACACGCCCATCCTTCAAGAACACGATGCGGTCGGCCGTGTTCGCGCGAGGTCTTCGTCGTGCGTCACCATGACGAGGGTCGTCCCCGCTCGACTGATCTCGTTCACAAGCAGAGTGATGATCTCCGCCGACGTGGCCGAGTCCAGGTTGCCGGTCGGCTCATCCGCCAGCAAGATTTCGGGACGATTCACCATTGCCCGGGCGATCGCCACCCGCTGGTGCTCACCGCCGGAAAGCTCGCTCGGCCGGTGGGTGAGTCTCTGCCCCAGGCCGACTGCTTCGAGCGCAGCTATGGCCGCAGCCCGCCGATCCTTCTTGTCACGCCCGGCCAGGATCATCGGCAGCTCGACGTTCTCGAGCGCCGTCCGCGAGAGGATCAGGTTGTACGCCTGGAAGATCATCCCGACCGTCGTCGACCGGTACGAAGCCATCTCATCGCCGGTCATCCTGGCGAGGTCTCGTCCTCCGGTGGAGATGCGACCCGAGCTGGGCCGGTCCAGCCCTCCGATCAAGTTGAGCAGCGTCGACTTGCCCGAACCCGACTTGCCCAGCAGCGCCACTCGCTCGCCCTGCCGCACTTCGAGCGAAACGCCGCAAAGTCGCGCTCACTTCCGACCGCGGCGAGCCGTAAGTCTTGGTCACGTCTTCGACCCGCACGGCGATCCCATCGTGGCGGTCGGCGCTGTCTGAGTTGAAGAGCACCATCGAACCCGGGTTGATCTCAGGCGTGAGACGTTATCCAACGACGCTTGTCCCAGGAAAACACAAGGTTGGGTTGATTGCAAGATTGACGAAAACCTGGGCCGCGTATCTTGCAGTTTGGGAAATGTCTGGGGTGCGGGCAGCGGAGGCGTCAGGGTTCCAGTTCGTCCCGGGCGGTGTGACGGAGATAGAGGATGTGGACGGTATCCCCGCGGACAAAGGTCGGCTGGGCAAAAAGTGGCGGTCTTGGATTCCCACCGGCAATAGGTCGGCGGGGCGAAGGGTGGCTGTCTTGGATTCCCGCCGTCGATGAACGCGAAGTCGAACGGTGCCAAACGGCCGAAGTCGTAGAGCATCGAATCCGCCTGGATGAATAGCACCTTCCAGGCTTTACCGAAGTGGTTCGCGAATTGGGCGAACTGTCCGCGCGTGGGCTGGTCGACCTGTTGTTCGACTGCCCCGGGCGCCGATCGTTCGATCGCCTGAACGATTCCCAGGCTGAAAATCTGGGTATCGTCGAGTGTCCAGCGTGTCAGATTGGCCGTCATGTGGCCCAATGCCGTGCCGATCTCGAGGACTCGCCGTGGTCTGGCGTGGGCGAGAATCGTCAGCACCGCGTGAGTATCGGCTTCGCGCGTGTAACCGCAAACGGCTTCGGCGAACGCGGCGCTTCCGAACCGGCCGGCGAATTCGGGATGGCTCATGGTCAAGATTGCGGTCGGCGGTGGCTGTTGAGTTGACATTGGACAAGCCTCCGGGTGGTGACTGGAAGCGATGCACTTTGGGAAAGGCGGCGTGGCGTCGCCGGACGGCTGGTCGCCGCCTACCGACGCGCACGGATTGCAGCCTGTTGGTTTCAGGCAGCGATCGGGCATTCGCTTTGCGACGGGTTACGCCAGATGGCGTTCATCCCGTGGACGACCCGCGATCGCAAACAATCAAGCGTCGTCGTGTGCGTGATCAATTTGAGCGATGTGAATTCGTCACGTTCTGAGCATGTTCTCGAGAACTGGCAAGAAAGACCTCTCGCGAAGCCCGATCATTTGATCCCGGTTCGCGAGGGGTGTTTACGAACTGGATCGTCGACTCATACAAATCCCCGTCGGGCCGAAGAACCGCGATCTTCTCAATCCCCGCGGCCGGCACCGTATCCTTGAACCACCCTTTGACCAGCTGAACCTGGTCGCTGCAAACCCCCACCCGCCGAAAGTTCTCCGTCACTTCTTCCAAGCTCACCGCCAGTTGCCGAAATTGATGAAGCCGGTCGCCTCGATCATTCGGGTAAAGCTCTGCATTCGGCGGCGGCAATCCCTCAAACGAATCAAAGCCCCAAACCTTGCGTTGCCGCTCGTCATAAGCCGCCAGCACAGCGGCCATCATGATGCATGCCCCCCCGCGCCAGATGCCGGTCTCCACGAAATCTCCCTGGATTCTCTGCCGCAAGACCACCTCGCAGCACTCGCGTAGCGATCGCAGGCGAACCCGCCCGATCATGGTCAAGGCCTGCTGCGGCCAGTCGAATCCGCCGTCTCGCTTCTGCGCGTTGAACGTCGGATGCGACCAGGGGTCGATCGCGCGGTCCTGATAGATGGAGCTGATCAGCATTTCCTGCATCAGGTGAAGGTACCGGTCGATGATTGCTCGCGAATTTTCCATCTCCGTAAAAGTCTCCCCGCGACCGGTTCGTTCGACGTCGGCGCCCGAACTGAGCGTTCCCGTTCCCCGTATAGAGAAGAGGCCGCCGGTATCCAGGCAAATCACCACACCACAGACGGGCCATCGATCATCGTGATCGGAACGTCCTCGATTATCGTGGTCACTCTCAATCCTCCTTTTCCGAGCTTCTTGGCGCGATGTCTGGCTTCTCCCGGGAAGCGAGAGCCGTGACGCGACTCAGGCAAAAGGATTAACGATGGTCAGGCCATCGTAGTCGGTTCCCGAGTCCATATCTTCAGAATAAAGAGTCGTTACGCCGGCATCCTTGCAGGCAGCCAGCAACATACTATCCCAGTGCGAGAGACTGAAGCGCGACCGAAGATCGAAGGACAGTTGAAATATGGTCTGGCTCGGGATGCGCAGCGTAAACATGGCGCTGAACCGACGGAAGGCCACGTGGACTTCATCCGGCGTCAGCTTGGCATTGGATTCCCAGCGTCGTAATTGGCTCAGAAATTCGCCTGCCACCTGCCACAGGAATACCGTTTGGGGCGGTTGGAGCACGAGGCGACCAAGCAGTTCCAAGGCTTTCCCTTGTTTGACCGGCTCATCGGCATCGAGGGCGTAGACGTAGACGTTCGTATCAGCGGCGTTCATGCAGTTCGTCGCGGCTTAGGCGGCGTCCCAGGCCGTGGACCGGGTTCTGTTGGATCCACGCCTTCAGGGACCGCCAGGCTTCCGCGGGTTCCAACGGTTCGGCCAGCGGTTCAATCGTCAAATTTACACGGGTCTCATCGGCCAGCTCAAGCTTTCGATCCAGTTTGAGCAAGCCGCCGACCACCGTAGCAGTGACTTGGGTTGTCATTCGTCGGTCTCCGTGCAAGATTGAGAGCATTGTACCCTGGCGCCTGGTTAGCAGCGACAGTCGTGTTCGTCTCGGACATCGCTACCGGAGCCCAGCCCACCGAGGATCTCGAAGTCGCCCAGGGCTTTGCTCCCATGATGATCAAATCACGATCGATCGCGGGATGGCGGCGAGCGATCGGAAAGCGATAGGCCCCATCGAAGAGACATGGCTTTTGTCGGCTTCGGGAATTGCAGCGCTACTTCGTCGCTTACCGCGCCGGCCACGGCTACGCCGCTAGCTGGCCTCAAGTCAATCGAGTCCTGCGTCTGCCACTGCGACCAGGGCTCAACGAGTAAGCGAGCAGCTTGCTTACAAAAACGCAGCTTGCGCGGCAGCCTTCCCCTGAAACCACTGCCGCGAGCAACGTGGCGCCGTGCGCACGAGCGAAGTTGCTCGACCTGCGGCCTGCTTGAACATGCGGCCAAACTCTCGCACCGTCTCGACCCAGTTCGATCGATCCACACCGAGCCGGTCCAAGATCGGAGCCAGATCTTCAGGGATCGCCCCACGCTTGTCCAGCCGCAATTCCCGACCCGTCCAGTCGAGCAGCATCACATATTTTCTGGTCTCGATCGGCAGAAACCCTTGATCCGATGCCCGCGCAGGGAGCGGCCGTTCTAACACCGCTTGAAGCGGCACGCCCGAGACCGCGTCAGAAGCACAAGCACCAGCCCGACTCCCCGCGGCAGCGACACGGTCGCTCGCGATCACTTCGTGCGGCACAGGAGTGTCCGATGGCGCCGCGGGCGAGCCGTCGGCCTCTCCGCCGCTGGGAACAACGTCGGTCTCTCTCAACGTCAGTTCGCACAGCCAGCCATCCGGGCGATCAAAACTGTCGGGCGGGCTTTCCTCGCGCGATGAATGCAGCGCACCCGGAGTTCCCGCGAGGCTCCGAATGCGGTCGAATCCCGACGTGAATTGCGATTCCTCCGGCGTAGCGGCGATTCCCGCCCGAACCGGGTTGAGATCAACATAGACGCTGCACGCCAGAAGTGCAGCCTCATCAAGCAACGGCTGCGATTTGAAACGGCCGGCCCAGAATCTACCGAAAGAGCCCTCCTCGCGATTGGCTGTTCGGGCGACCCATTCGCACAAACACCTCATGAACCACGACAGACTAGACAGCCGGCTGCGCAACGTCGCGAGCCTGTTGCTATCTGCCATGAGCATCGCCAGGTCGTGGTCGTCGGGCTCCGCTGGCTCGCCCGTTACATCGTCACGTTGCGGAAAGAGCTTCCGCCAGCGCAATGCAACCTCGGCGTCGGACCATTGCTCGACGCTGTCGGGTCGATTGCGGAGCACGAGATGCAGGTGGTTGCTCATAATGGCATAACCGCACACCTCAACGCCGAAGAGCCCGGCGAGGGCGCGTAGCCGGTCGAGAATCCAGGCCTTACGGTGAGTGTAATCACGACCCGAGTAGGAGTCGGTGCCGCAAAGAAAGGCTCTGCGGACGCAACGGGCTATGCAGTGATAGACACCGATGCACTCCTCGTGGACGATGTCGCGGCGCGCAGAAGCGGGCACGGAAGGCTCCATCACCGGGCAGGTGCAGCACATTCGCGATAGTAATCACAGGAACAGTAATGGACAAAAATACCAAGCTTGGCCTGGGTGTCAAGAGTATTGAGAAAAAAACTCGAAAGCAACGACGGTTTGCTCGAAGCGAACCAGGAGTTCCGACGGCCGTGGCCGCGGCTGCTTCGGGACGGGCCTGGTGGCGGCATCTGGACCTGGATGCCAGATTCACATGAGATCGGTGGGTGTCTGCCATCCCTTTCGATCAGCGACGGCGGCGCCCCGACCCGGACGGCGAACAAGGACACACGTTTGGGCTCAGGTCCCGCGGTCAAGACCGCCTCGTCTCCGGCATCGATCACAAACTCGATCGGGATGACGCTCAAGCTGATTCCGGCCGGCGCATTCATGATGGGCTCGCCGGACAATGACGGGGTTGCCGGGAGCGACGAGAAGCCCCAGCATCGGGTGCGGATCAGCAAGTCGTTCTACCTCGGCGTTTACGAAGTGACCCAGGCTCAATACGGGGCGGTTATGGGAAACAATCCCAGCTACTTCGCGACAAATGGTGGCGGCAAAGATAGGGTCGCAGGCCAGTCGACCGGCCGGTATCCGGTGGAGCGCGTTTCCTGGCTGAACGCGATCGAGTTCTGCAACAAGCTCAGCGACAAGGAGGGTAAGAAGCCGTTCTATGAGATTGATGGGGGAGATGTCCGTGTTCCGGACTGGAATGGGCAGGGCTATCGATTGCCGACGGAGGCGGAGTGGGAGTACGCCTGCCGGGCAAACGCGCCAACGCCGACGCGCTACTCGTTCGGGGACGATGGGGAAGACCTGGGCGACTATGGGTGGTTCGGCGGTAACTCCGATCGAACGCACCCGGTGGGTCAGAAACGGCCGAATGGGTTCGGGCTTTATGACATGCATGGGAACGTCGCGGAACGGTGCTGGGATTGGTATCGCGAGGGCTACTACAATCAGTCACCCGCGGACGACCCGACCGGCCCCACGACGGCCTCGTCCTGGGTGAACCGCGGCGGGAGCTGGGACCAAAGCCCCCACGTCGCTCGGTCGGCGTGCCGCGGCCGCGGGGTCGAGCAGCCGAACAACGGGTACTTCAACCAGGGTCTCCGCCTGGCCCTTGGTCAGTCTGGCCGCTGAGCTCAGGTGGGCAAGGGGCGAGCGGAGCCGGGTCGCCTAGGACCGGCTGGCGGCACGGCGGAGCCGTGGGGCGGAGGCGCAGCCGGCCGCGGCCGGACCGAGCCCGGCGGAGCGGGTCTTTGGAAGCGGGACTTTGGGCCCAACGGGCTCAATGTCTTGAATACGGGTAACAGTTTCTTGAGCGCGAAGCCAATTCCTGACGCCAAGTCATTACGTTATAATCGGTTGCGAATCGAGCTTCGGGACTTCTTGGATTAGATTGGCTTTTTCGCGGCAGGTCCCGCGTTGTTGCGGCCTTTCTCTTATAGTCATTGATCGACCATCGGCATCTTGACCTCGACGAGGGGAGCGCGACCATGGGCGTCACAACCGCCGCCGTCCACCCGAGCGACCAGACCTTGAGTGCCTTCGGCCTGGGCAAGCTCGACGATCCCTCGGCGGATACGGTCGGCAAACACCTGGAGGATTGCGATCCTTGCCGGCGCCGGGTTGCCGAGCTCTCGTCCGACGAATTCCTGGGACGGCTGCAGAACGCCCAGGTCAAGTCGGACAAGTCGGCCGCTGCTCGGCCGCCAGCCGGCGTATCGGCTACCGAAGGCGCCCGAGGCCCTCTCGATCCGCCCCCACCGGTCGACACCCTCCCTCCCGAGCTGGTCGACCACCCCGACTACGAGATCGTCCGCGAGCTGGGGCGCGGCGGCATGGGCGTGGTCTACCTCGTCCGCAACAAGCTCATGGGGCGACTCGAAGTGCTCAAGGTCGTCGGCGGGCACCTGGTCGAGCGGCCCGGCGTGCGCGACCGGTTCCTCCGCGAGGTCCAGTCGGCAGCCAAGCTGCAACACAAGAATATCGCCGCCGCCTACTCGGCCACGAGGCTCGGTGAGAGCATCGTCCTCGCCATGGAGTTTATCGACGGGCAAGACCTGGCGAAGATGGTGAAGTCCCGCGGTCCGCTGCCGGTGGTCCACGCCTGCTACTTCATCTACCAGGCGGCGCTGGGCTTGCAGCACGCCCATGAACGCGGCATGGTGCACCGCGACATCAAGCCGGCCAACCTGATCTTCGCTGTCGAGGGCAAGAAGGGCGTCGTCAAGGTGCTCGACTTCGGCCTGGCCAAGGTGACCAGCGAGGGTCAGGCCGACAGCGGCCTGACCCGCGAGGGCCAGATGCTGGGCACTCCCGACTACATTGCCCCCGAGCAGATCCGCGACGCCCAGTCGGCCGACATCCGCGCCGACATCTACAGCCTCGGATGTACTTTTTATTACCTCCTGACCGGCGGGCCGCCGTTCCGCGGGGATCACCTCTGGGACCTCTACCAGGCCCACTTCTCGATGGACGCCCAGCCGCTGAACCTTGTCCGCCCGGAGGTCCCGGTTGAGCTGGCCGCCGTGGTGGCCAAGATGATGGCGAAGGAGCCGGGCCGGCGGTTCCAGACCCCCGGTGAGGTGGCGCAGGCGCTGACGCCGTTCATCAAGAAGGGGAACGTCGCGTCCACAGGATCGAAGCCGGAGTTCTCCCAGGCGGGGCGAGCCGATACGAAGCAGGCAACGGCCGGCGCGGGTTCCGTGCCGACGCGGCCTGCGGCAGCGTCAGCGCCGGCCCCCAGACCTTCGGCCAGGAAGACCGTAGGGACGCCGCCACCAGACGCTTTATGGGAGAGCCAGGTCGATCTGCGAGGGACGGAAACCACCCGGGATGAGTCGCCAGCCATTGCACCGACATGGCGGCCTCGGTGGCTGTGGCCGTCAGTGGCGGTCGGCCTGTTGCTGCTTGGTTTCATTGCCGTGTGGGGCGTGCTCATCAAGATCTGGACACCGGAGGGGTTCATCGTGCTAAAGGACCTCCCGGATCAGGCACTGGTCGTCGTTGATGGCAAGAAAGCCACCGTCCACTGGCCGGACGGCGGCGGATCCGCGGAGATCACGGTGTCCCCAGGAGATTACATGGTCGAGGTGAAGAAAGACGGCTTCACGATGAAGGGTCAGAAAGTGACGGTTGAGAGAGGCGGGAGAACGACGCTCAGCGTGGAGCTTCAGCCTCTTGAAACCTCGCTCCCAAAGAAGGGCGATGTCGGCCCTGCTCGCCCAGGAGTTGCCGAGCCACCAGCGCCTCGCGCTACGGGAGCACTCGGGACGACGTCGCCGAAACCTCCAGCGACCCGAGCGGAGAACCCCAACACCAATCCGACGATCGTCGTGGACGACGCCGGCGCAAAAGCCGAAGCGGCTGGTCGCATTGCGAATGGGCCGGCGCAGCCTCAGGCAACGGACGCGGCACGGGCGCTCAAGGGGAAGGCTCAAATCTGCTATGGGAGTTGGCTCGTTGAGGGCAGGGAGTTGGTTCAGACAGACGCGGCGAAGGGCCGAGGTGGCGAAGTATTGTTCGGCGACCTTCATTGGACCGACTATGACTTCACGGTCGACCTGTTGCGAGAAGAAGGAAACGGCGGTGCAGCATTGCGCTTCCGCAGAACCTTGCGGAACGGTAACCATCTCGATTTCGAGATGTACGGTAGCGACCGAAACGGGGGAGCCTGCGGGGTCATTGCGCGTCGAGGATGGGAAGGAGCGCGAGCTCAGAGATGGTGAGTTCCACTTCGTCAACCACAAGTGGTATCGCGCTCGCGTCAGCGTTCGCCGTAACCACATCGTGTGCACGCTCCACGATGATGGGGGAAACGAGGTTGTGCTACTTGAAGTTGACGACGACCGCCTTCCGAGTGGACAGGTCGGATTGGGGACGGAGAATTCGTCGTGCCGGTTCAAGAACATCAAAGTGACGGCCCCTGACGGCAAGGTCCTTTGGGAGGGGTTGCCGGACCTACCGGACCAGGCGCACGGCAAAGGGGACTTGGCCGCCGGCGGCGTCGGGCGCCCCGAACCAAGCCCCGCGGTCAAGACTCCCTCCTCTCGGGAATCGATCAAAAACTCGATCGGAATGACGCTCAAGCTGATTCCGACCGGCGAATTCATGATGGGCTCGGATGCGACGGATCATCGCGCCAAGGATAACGAGTTTCTCGACGCGGCGGCCGGTAAGAAAGAGAAGCATCGCGTGCGGATCACCCGGCCGTTCTACCTGGGCGCGACCGAGGTGACGCGCGGCCAGTTCCGTCGGTTCGTCGCCGCCGCCCGCTACCAGACCGAGGCCGAGTGGGACGGTACGGGGGGCTCAGTCCGGACCGAGGACGCGACGGCCTGGGAGCAGAATCCCGGGTACACCTGGCGAACACCCGGCTTCGATCAAACCGACGAGCATCCAGTGGTGATGGTGAGCTGGAACGATGCCCAGGCGTTCATCGCGTGGCTGAGCCGCAAGGAGGGGAAGAGGTACCGGCTGCCGACGGAGGCGGAGTGGGAATATGCGTGCCGAGCAGGCTCGAACACGCGCTTTTCGTTCGGCGACGACCCCGAGGGGTTGGCCAAAGTGGGTAACCTGGCCGACGCGACGGCGAGGGCAAAGTATCCTAGTTGGACGTGGGCGAGCATCGCGCACGACGGTTACGTCTATACGGCACCGGTGGGACGTTACAGCCCGAACGCCTGGGGCCTGTACGATATGTACGGCAATGTCTGGGAATGGTGCTTCGACGGCTACGCTGCCGATTACTACAGGCAGTCGCCGGTGGAAGATCCGCGTGGGGTTGATGGGGCCTCGTCCCGGGTGCTGCGCGGCGGCGCGTGGGACTGCGGCCGGAACGCTCGCTCGGCGAACCGCATCGGACCCGAGCCGGGCAACCGGACCAACGTCACGGGCTTCCGCGTGGCCCGTGTTCAGGCTGGCCGCTGAGCTCAGGTTCTGCAAGAGGCGAGCGGAGCCGGGTCACGTAGGACCGGCTGGCGGCACGGCGGAGCCGTGGGGCGGAGCCCAGCCGGCCGCGGCCAGAGCGAGCCCGGCTGAGCGGGTCTGGGGAAGCGGGACTTCGGGGGCTCATCTGATAAGGGGACGTCATGAAAGCGAGATGATTTTCGTGGAGTTCAACGTCTTCGACGTCTCGACGAAAGAACTGGTCTGGGATGGTCCGGGCGCCTGGTCGGAACGCGTCGGCATTGTCCCGCCCGGGCCTGTCGATGTGATCGATTCGGACATTTGCTCATGGGATTACGCTACTCGGAAGACCTCATGTCGCATTTACTGGAGGGAGTGCTCGACCTTGATTCGGACATCGTGATCCGCCGCGTCCCTCCCTTCGGCATGGATGGTCTTACTGAGTCTAAATCGCGACTCATCAATACGGTAAGGTGGACGTCGCGCCAGTTCTGGATCGTCTCGGGATTTTCGCGGCATGTCCCGCGCTGTTGTGGCCTTTCTCTATCAGTGCTTGACCCAACAACCGTTTTTTCGACCTCGACGAAGGGAACGCGACCATGGGCGTCACAACCGCCGTCCACCCGAGCGACCAGACCTTGAGTGCCTACGGCCTGGGCAAGCTCGACGATGCCTCGGCTGAACCGGTCAGCAAACACCTGGAGGATTGCGATTCCTGCCAGCGCCGGGTTGCCGAGCTATCGTCCGACGAATTCCTGGGACGGCTGCAGAACGCCCAGGTCAAGTCGGACAAGTCGGCCGCTGATTGGCCGCAATTCGGTGTATCGGCTACCGGAGGCGCCCGCGGCCCTGTCGTTCCGCCCCCACCGGTCGACACCCTTCCTCCCGAGCTGGTCGACCACCCCGACTACGAGATCGTCCGCGAGCTGGGGCGCGGCGGCATGGGGGTGGTCTACCTGCGCGGAACAAGCTCATGGGGCGACTGGAAGTGCTCAAGGTCGTCGGCGGGCAGTTGGTCGAGCGGCCCGGGGTGCGCGACCGGTTCCTCCGTGAGGTCCAGTCGGCCGCCAAGCTGCAACACAAGAATATCGTCGCCGCCTACTCGGCCACGAGGCTCGGTGAGAGCATCGTCCTTGCCATGGAGTACATCGACGGGGAAGACCTGGCGAGGATGGTGAAGTCCCGCGGCCGGCTGCCGGTGGTCCACGCCTGCTACTTCATCTACCAGGCGGCACTGGGCTTGCAGCACGCCGCACGAGCGCGGCATGGTGCACCGCGACATCAAGCCGGCCAACCTGATCTTCGCTGTTGAGGGCAAGAAGGGCGTCGTCAAGGTGCTCGACTTCGGCCTGGCCAAGGTGACCAGCGAAGGCCAGGCCGACAGCGGCCTGACCCGCGAGGGCCAGATGCTGGGCACGCCCGACTACATCGCGCCCGAGCAGATCCGCGACGCCCAGTCGGCCGACATCCGCGCCGACATCTACAGCCTTGGCTGTACTTTCTATTACCTCCTGACCGGCGGGCCGCCATTCCGCGGGGAGCACCTCTGGGACCTTTACCAGGCCCACTTTTCGATGGAGGCCGGGCCGCTCAACCTGGTCCGACCGGAGGTCCCGGTCGAGCTGGCCGCCGTGGTGGCCAAGATGATGGCGAAGGAACCGCGCCGGCGTTTTCAGAGCCCCGGCGAGGTGGCCCAGGCGCTGGCTCCTTTTTTCAAGACGGGGAGCGTGGGCGCCCGGGTTTCGAATGTCGAAGCGTCCCAGGTACGGCAGCAGGAGGGGAGAGCGGAATCGCCCGCCAAGGGTTCCGTGCCGACCCAGCCAGCGACGAACCTTGAACCGGCCGCGGCCTCCCCTGTCAAGAAGACGGCGGCGAGGGCTCGCCCCGAGCCACAGCGGGAGAGCCCGATCGAGCTCAAGGACACCGAACCCGCAAAGGTGCCCGCGCCGGACGTCGCGGTGCTGAAGCACCAAATCCCGCGGTGGTTATTGCCGGCGGTGGCCGCCGGCGTGTTGGTGCTAGGGTTGGTCGTCCTTTGGGGAGTGATTCTCAGGGTCAAGACCGCAAACGGGATGATCGAGCTCGTGAACCTCCCGAAGGATGCCGAGGTCTTCGTCGACGGCGCGGAGGTTGCCGTCACTTGGCCGGGAGGTGGCAAGCCCGCGGTGATCACGGTCACCGCCGGCACGCACAAGGTCATGGTTAAGAGGGACGGAACTGAGATATCTGGCGACGAAGTGACCGTCCAGGCGGAGGGTAAAGAGAAGTTCACCGTGCGGTTTGTGCCCCCCACCAAACCGCCCCACGAACTTCCAAAAGATGACGGCGCCGATTCAACCCGGACGGCGAACAAGGACGCCCGCCCCGACGCAGTTCCCGCGGTCAAGACTCCCTCATCTCAGGCATCGATCAAAAACTCAATCGGGATGACGCTCAAGCTGATTCCGGCCGGCGAATTCATGATGGGCTCGCCGGACAATGACAAGGATGCCGGGAGAGAAGAGAAGCCCCGGCATCGAGTGCGGATCAGCAAGTCGTTCTACCTCGGCGTTTACGAAGTGACCCAGGCTCAATACAAGGCGGCGATGGAAAACAATCCCAACGCCTTCTCACCAAATGGTGACGGCAAGGATAAGGTCGCAGGCCAGTCGACCGACCAGTATCCGGTTACGGGAGTTTCCTGGTTCGACGCGGTCACCTTCTGCAACAAGCTCAGCGTGAAGGAGGGTCGGAGGCCGTTTTATGAGGTCGATGACAAAGACGTCCGGGTTCCTGATTGGAACGGCCCGGGCTATCGGTTGCCGACAGAGGCGGAGTGGGAATACGCCTGCCGGGCGAACGCATCCACGCCAAGCCGCTACTCGTTCGGAGACGATGCGGCGCAGCTTGGCGAATACGGCTGGTTCCAGTTAAATTCCAGTCGACCCCACCCGGTGGGCCGGAAAAAGCCGAACGGCTTCGGGCTGCATGACATGCACGGGAACGTCTCGGAGTGGTGCTGGGATTGGCAGGGTGACGACAATTACACACAGTTTCGCGAGGACGACCCGACTGGCCCCGCATTGGGCCCCGCACCGGGCCTCTGCCGGCTGATCCGGGGCGGGAGCTCGGACTTCTCTGCCAGCTTGGTCCGGTCCGCATCCCGCAACTGGGGCGAGCCGACGCACCTCTACAAGAACGGGCCTGGCTCCCCGGTCTATCGGGACATTCACGTGGGTTTTCGCCTGGCCGTGAGTCAGTCTGGCCGTTGAGCTCAGGTGGGCAAAGAGCATCGAGGTCGAAAGAAGTAATCGGGAGTTGAGGCCGGATCGTCGGGTTTTGGTCCCGCCCCGGATGTTCTCCGGGGCGGGTTGTCACCCACCTGGGGTGGGTTCCGGGAACACCATACGTAACTCCGACCCTCGAATTCTCGAGGAGGTGAGCGTTCTCGATGATCGCCGCAGGGCCGTTTCATTTTCGTCGCGTCTACGGATTCATGCAGATTCCATGACCGTGCGGGTATCGTTCAAGTTTCCGCAAGCGATTTGCGGCATGATAGTTACGGCGATTCTAGAAATCGCTCTCAGGAAATTCGCAGTAAAATCATCCCAAACCGGGCGAATCTGTGGAAGGATTCGCACTCCGCCAACGCCTTGCCGCATATACCCCCCACGGTTCCGTGTCTGGGGGTGAATGCGAGCAAAAACCATCCACGGCGGGAGCGAAGCGCCCCACCGACAGCGTGTCGATTAGCGGGCGGCATGAACGGCGCGAGGTTCGAGCGATGGGCGTGACGGTTGCCGGGCCGCGACCTGCACAAGCGGGCGAAAAGGGGCGCAGAGCGCCGTCCGCGTAACCTATCACGCCTGGAGGCCGAGGGGGAACGCTTGGTAAACTATCAGATCAGGTCGAACGAAGACGAACTGATTACGGAGGCAACATGCCAACCAAAGACGATTACCGAACGGTTGCTAGGAAGATCAAACGAGAACTTGACCTCGAACGGCTAGCCTTCAAGACTTACCACTACGAGCAGTTTGCGACGGAGCTCAAGGCGGTGTCGGGGCCAGGTGCTCATTCAAATGTCGACAGCAGCCAGGAAGTGAGCCACTTTCGCAGCCAGAATTGAGCCACCGCGGTTGTTGCCGGACGAACCGCGAGTAGCGCTGATTAGTGACACCTATGCCGGTGTTCGATGTCAACATCCAACGAGAATTGCAGCGTCGTCGATGTTATCGATCGCATTGGTTGATTCAAATCGGCCTTCACCCTTGGCCTGAGGCTGATTTGAATCAACCAATGCGATCCGACAGCGGAAGATTCGAACGCAGAGGATCATCGTCGTGGATGTCGAAGCTAATTGTCGCCCATCAATAAAGCCCGAGAACGCTCCGCCAGCGTTCCCTGGGCAAACGCACTCGTCGCTTTTCCGGGACGATTTGACCGCGCTGGCGAGTCGCGGCTTGTTTTATATGTACAGATATAATACTTCTTGAATGACAGAATCTGACAAAGCTGAGAGAGCCACTCTGCGATTTTGAATGTTAGGCTCGGGGTCGGCAACCCAGTTTTCACCGTCGTTGCCGGCCGGCAACTCCGGTTGGCATACGCCGACTTCCTAGAGACCAACGCAAAGTGATTCTAGAACCTCGCAAGGTGTCGTCAAGAATATTCCGGAGAAAACGCCGAAAAAACGAATCGATAGAGCCACTCACCGCGATCAACTGATCGCAGAGTGGCTCAAGTGGCGCTGCGATAATGGCTCACTCTCTGGTTGCTGCTGACAAGCAGCAGAGAAGCTGGACGCTGTCCGTACGCCAGAGGGTGTGCCTCTGCCGCATAATACCATCGCCATGCTTCGGCGCCACATGGAGCGTAAGCTGGTGATCGACGAACAAATCAAGGCCATTGAACAGGCGCGGCTACAGCGCCTCGAACAAAACCCTTCCAACAAATGTAACGCCATGGTGTTAATGCTGGAGAAAATTATTGGCCTTGGGATGGAGACCGCCGAACAACTGGTGCATGAGATGTTGTCACGAGAGTTTCGCGACCGCAAGGCAGTGGCGCGCTATGCCGGGTTGACCGGCTCACCGGACGAAAGCGGGTCGAAGCGCCGTGAGAAGGGCTTATCCCGTTCGGGTAATAAACGGGTGCGTAACATTCTGATCCAATTGTCCTGGCGTATGCTGGCGTTCCAGCCTGAAAGCGATTTGGTGCTTTGGTATAAGAAGCGTACCGAGAACGCAACAGGGTCTCGCAAATCCCTTATTGTGGCTCTCGCACGCAAACTGATCATTGCCCTCTGGCGTTACGTGGACACCGGCGTAGTGCCGGAAGGTCTGAAGTTACACCCAGCGGCATAAGCAGCGGGAATATGATCAACGAAAACAGGAGACAAAGAACACACCGAGTTTTGGCATTCCGGCGCTGTTAGCGACGAATTGCCAAGAACGATCCGAGGTAGCGGTTGCTCGCGCGAATCCATGGCTTGAATGCCGAGCGGAAGAATGGGCACCGCTGCTTCGGAGCTTCGCTACCGATGCGCATAGTTGCATCATGGTTCGGATTCGATTGAATCCACCGTATATAAGGAAGTGGCGCGATGATCGTAAGATCACCGCCAATGGAAGCGGGCTCCACCTCGTGTCGAATGATTGTTCTAAATTTGATCCCCTAGCCGGTGCCATCGGCAAGTAACGAAAGGAAATGCGCGTCATGTTTTAGTGCTTGACTTTGAAAGTCCCATATAAGGATTCGCACTCCGCCATCCCCTTACCAAAATGTTGCCAAGTCGGCCTCGCTAGCCGTGGCGTTTGGGCAAGGTGTGGATGGCTGACGGTCGTGGCGGTATGCCCCCGAGACCACCCTCCGTTTCTCCTTCCGTGCGAGGGCAGGAGACAGAAGAGGAGAGGGATACCCCATTTGTTGGCAACGGGAAATCCCCTTCATTTACCCTTGCCTTGACACAACCGACATGGTGTGCAGAATGTCACCGAAAGGGAGGCAATCGGATGGGCACTGAACTGGTCACGGCGTCGTCAAGAAAAATCATACTGACCAGCGGCAGAAGAAGGTGGCGCGGAATACTGTCGAGCGGATTTCGATATAATTTAACTACTCTTTAATCTATGTAATAAATAACTATGTTTACATATCTATCCTAATGAGGCTAAACAGGACAAGGGGCAGAAGACCTGGAGTTCTCGGAGACCGTGACCAACCGTCGCCATAAAATCACATTACTGGATTCTCATGAAGCCAATAGCCGTTGACGAGTTACTCGCTGAACTTGGTTACGATGACTCGCCGAATTTTTTGCGAGCCGAACAGACTCGTAATTTCTCACAGACCGTCGACTACGGCCAGATCCTCCGTCGCGCCGCAGAGCACTGCCAACTGAAGGGCGTTTACGCTCTGCGCCAGAGTCGGAAGGAAAGCCAAGAAACCCTCGTTCCTCTGGTTTATATCTGCGAGGCTAAGAACGACGACGATGCGGAGCGAATTCATCGATTGGTTTGGAATCAGAATATCGCTCCGTTCTTGATAGTCGCCTCACAGAAAGCTATCCGCCTCTACTCGGGCTTCCGGTACGAGCGGGCGACCGATGGGGCCAAGACCCCGAGGCAGGGCCTACTAAGGGCGGCGGAGACCATCGATCAGGCGATGACGTTCCTCGGCTCGTTCCGCTCGATCACAATCGACGATGGCTCCATTTGGAACGAGTGGGAGAAGGAAATCACTCCCGAAACTCGAGTCGATTGGAGCCTACTTGCGAAGCTAAACGACCTCGATGCCTGGCTCCAGAATCACGGGCTTACAAGCGAAGTGTCCCACTCTCTGATTGGTAAGTACGTTTATCTTTATTACTTGCGACATCGGGACATACTATCTGATCGAAAGCTCACCAAGTGGGGCTTGGAGCAAGACGCGATATTCAGCCGAAACGCGAATCTCGACGCATTTTGGTCCGTCGTGGAGAAGCTCGACGGATGGCTCAACGGCTCGGCGTTTGTCCTAGAGCGTTCGAGACATTCGGGGTTGACGTCGAGCCAACTCCAAAAAGTTGCCGGGACTTTTCGCGGGGACGACCCAGGGACCGGGCAACTCGTCCTCGACTTTGGCGTTTACGATTTTTCCCTCATTCCCATCGAGACCCTCTCCGTTATTTATGAGCAGTTCCTTCATGCCCCGAACACGCACGGTACTCCCACCGGCAAGGAGAGCGGCGCGTTCTACACACCTATCCCGCTCGTCAATTTCATGCTTGAGGAACTGGACTCCCTCCATCCCTTTCAGAAGGGGATGAAAGTCCTCGACCCTTCATGCGGCTCGGGTGCGTTTCTTGTTCAGTGCTACCGACGAATTATCGAGCAAGACGAGGAATTCGTTCCCGGCAAGTCGATGCGACCCGCACACCTCCGTGACCTCCTCGAATCGCACATCTTCGGCATCGACCGCGACGGTGATGCGTGTCGCGTGGCCGAGTTGAGCCTCAGCCTCACCCTCCTCGATTATGTTGACCCTCCCGACCTCGAATCTACTCCGAAGTTCCAACTGCCAGACCTCCACGGTACGAACATTTTTGAAGGCAATTTTTTCGATAAAGGGGCCGAGTGGCGTCAGACACTCGGCAAGTCGAAGTTCGATTGGATTGTCGGCAACCCGCCGTGGGTGGAGCTGAAGAAAGGACGAATCGCTGACCGCGATAAGCCGGTTTGGGATTGGATGCAGGACGCCGAGAACCGGCAGAAATTCCCGACCGGAGGCAATCAGGTTGCAGAAGCGTTCGCGTGGGAAGTCACTCACTACCTCGTCGATGATGGCCACATCGGACTCATCCTCCCGGCGATGACTCTTTTCAAGGATGAATCTGCGGCTTTTCGGAAGGCGTTCTTCAGGGATTTGACCGTCAACTCTGTGGCGAACTTCTGCAATCTTGCCTACGTCCTGTTTCCCGGCCACAAGCGACGCATCCTGGGCAAAACGAAGACCTTCCGCTCGGAGCGGCCTGCCGCAGGGTTCTTCTACACCCACAAGGCCGACAGTGAACAGGGCGATCCGATTTGGGTGTTCTCGCCGCTCGTCGCCGACCAACCCGCGAACCGCCCCTCCGGCGGCCGTTCGCATCAGCGTAGGAATGTTTGGAACATCGTTGTGGCCGCAAACCAAGTCCAAGCTGTGATGGTAGACGAGGCTGCCAGTGGAAGCCTCCTTCCATGGAAACTCGCGATGTGGGGGTCACACCTTGATTCGAGACTTATTTCTATGGTCTCACAGCGATTCGGAAAACTTGGTGACTTTTGCAGACGTCACAAACTTTCTACTGGAAAAGGCTTCGAGCTTCGCTCGGACGAATCTCATGAACCAACGGACCCATTACCTGACCTTGAGGGCGAGTATGAGATTGACACGAAATCTCTCGGTAAACTGGTGAGAATATTTGAATTTCCGAGTTCCTCATTGAAGAGAATTAGCAAAGAACGCTGCTTTGTCCGCAAAGGTCGAAGTGAAATCCCTCTAACGATTTCACGGCCACCTCATATCATTGTTGATAAATCACGTAGATTTGCCGTCTACTCTGAACAATTTCTTCCTGTGCCAGCCGGTCAGATTGGCATTTCTGGTGATACTTCAAAGAAGGCATTGCTTAAAGCTCTCTCGCTCTATTTAACTTCTGATTTCGCAATCTACCATCAGTTTTTGCTCAGTCCCGAATGGGGCGTGTCCACATCAATTTCTTCGCCGGCGACGCTGAGGGAACTTCCTGTTCCATTTGAGCACATATCTAAGGACCAGCTCAACGAGTGGGCGAAGCTTCACTCAGCCATCGTTGAAACGGAACACCACAAACACAATGCTTTATCGGGGTTAACTTCTGGAGATTCGAGGTCGCTGGATGACCTTCTCACCGAAATGAACAGTCGGGTCTACGACCTTCTGGGACTGCGGCTGGACCAGAGGGCCTTGGTCTCCGATTTGGTGAATCTCAAAATGAAACTCATCAAGGGCAAGATCGCCAGGGACGCTACACGTCCGCCCACGGAAGCGGAACTTAAGAGTTACGCACGCCAACTACGCGACGAACTCGACGCGTTCACCGACGACCAGCCGTCGCTCAGGCACCGCATACTCGTCGGTAAATGTGCCCATCACGGCATCGTCTCCATCGTTCTGGAACAAGCATCGTCGGGTGGTATACCCGTCGACGTCGTCGATATCACAAAGGCTGGCGATTCCTCGTTCGTATGCGGCTCAAGACCCAATCCGGACACGACACAACCAATGGGTCTACTTCGAACGCGACGTTCGCCTCTACGAGGGTACCACGACGTACCTCCTCAAACCCTTCGAGAAGCTCCATTGGACCGTTACCAAGGCCCAACTCGATGCGGGAAGCATCATATCTGAAACACTAACTGGGTAAGCCTTGAACGATGCCAATCACCCCTCAAGAGACGGACAACTCCGCGTCCGATAACAAAGTCCCTTACCGAACGAGCTTGGTCAATCGGTCCCACCAAATTCTAAAGATGGGGTATGACCTCCTCGATCCCGCGCCGCTAGCGGCCAGCGAGGAGGAGGTCATCACTGGCCGACTGACGAAGGCCATGCAGGACGCTCTGGAGGATTTGCAAGCTCCCCTGTGGGTGAAGAACTTTTGGGCTGTCGAGGAAACCCGAATCAACGACGGTGAACGGGAAGGGAAGCATCGCCGCCGCATTGACATAGAAGTTATCGAACATCGACGCGGGCCCCGGCCCCGCTTTCGCTTCGAGGCAAAACGGTTGCGAGACTCCGATTCCCGCCGAGAGTACCTCGGGTATGATGGGCTTGGGTGCTTTCTCGATGGGCGTTATGCGGCGAACGACCCCGATGCCGGGATGCTCGGCTACGTTCAGGAAGGGACGGAGACGGACCACGTCACTACGTTAGCCGATGCCCTTCTGAAAGACCCCGTTCGGTTCAGAGTTGCTCAAGATGGTGGATGGAAGGACCATCATTTAGTGAAGGGACTCCAGACCTATGCCTCGTCGCACCAAAGGACTGGCGAATTGCCTGGGATTCTGATCTTTCACACATTACTGAATTTCCATTGAGGACTGCGGGTATTCTAATGGGCCAAGGTATGAGCCTGATGCCATGCGAGCGCTTGCATTTAAATGGGTAATGCAACGGATGGTATTTCTAGTAGATCACTCTCGATGTTCTCCCACGGCTGATTGAGATCAATTGTTTCCCAACGAATATCATGCCCCTGGATTCTGACCATCTCTGACACGCGGTGTTCGACGGTTGGATATAGCAGAATCCCCGTGGCAGATTGATGGCTCTCCGACCAGTGCTCTTGCGATCTTAGGTAGCCATACATTTGAAAAAGATGACTTGGATCGAAAATCACATTGTACCACCGTCCGGGAACGAGAACGCTCGCAGTAAACTTGGTGTCGAGCACGACGAGTCGGCGACTTTGTTTGTGTTGCATCTGCAAGTCGAGAAACATGGCCGGTACGTACAGCGATTCCTTTTCCGTTGGCCAGTGAATTCTAAGCTGGGAAGAAACATCCCAGTCCGCCGACAAATGGGCTTTATAGAAAGTGGCGATGAATTGCTCATATATTTCATGCAGCGTGAGCGCATCGCGATCTAAAGTGGGTTGATTGTTTTCGCCAGGTGTTTCGGTCGGCATCTGTCGTCGCAGGAGGATATGGCAGATGGCCAACATCAGGGAGTAATCAGCATCATTGCGCCCAAACTGCTGGCGTCGAATTAGTTCGGGTTTAAGTTCCACAAGATCAACGGCGTCCATGTTGCGAGCGAGCCTTCGCAACTTCGCCCTAACATCATCAGCGATGGCGGAATCAGGCCCAAAGTTGCCGACCTGTACCAATCGTACAAGCGTGCTGCGAACAATCTGGTTCTTCGGTACGTGATACGCATCGGCGGACGGGTAGAGCCACGTGCGATGGTACCAGCCTGTTTTTTGGCCGCGGTGCGCGCAAAAAAGACGATTCGATCGAGTTGGTCGTTGCGTCCGTTGCGACGCGAAAAAAATCCCAGGATTTCTGGTCGGCGAAATGGCCAAATCCGGGAAACCCGCCGCATATTACCCAGGGCGAGTGCCCTGGGCTGATTTGTTGTGCCCTTTCAGGGCGGGATGGTGGACCGTGCGGCTTGATATGAATTTCTCGAGGTCGCGGGACTTCGGCCCAGCCGCCCAAGCTTATTTGAATGGGACGGCACACTGATATGCACGCTCAACTACAAATCTATGCAAATCGGAGACACCCAGGGCGATGCCTTGGAAACCCAGGGCGATGCCTTGGAAACCCAGGGCGATGCCTTGGAAACCCAGGGCGATGCCTTGGAAACCCAGGGCGATGCCTTGGAAACCCAGGGCGATGCCTTGGAAACCCAGGGCGATGCCTTGGAAACCCAGGGCGATGCCCTGGGCTGATTTGTTGTGCCCTTTCAGGGCGGATGGCGGAACGTGCGGCTTGATATGAAATTCTCGAGGTCGCGGGACTTCGGGCCGGGCTTCCAAACCTATAATCAAGAACGGACTTTATACTGTTATGGCCTCTCAAGCACAAATCGATGCGAACCGGCGCAATGCTTTCGCTCTACCGGCCCGATTTCTCCGCAAGGGCGTTTCAGAAGCGCTCAGAATAGTCGGAAGCACGGTATGCGGTCGGAGCGGGAGCAGCTCGCGCGGGAGGAAGGCATCGCGTATGAGTCGCGACACATACGCTGGGCCGCGAACTATGGAGTTGAGACCGACCCCGAGGAGTTTCTGCTGAATGCCAACCTTTTCTTGGCGTCGGACATGGATCGGGTGAAGTTCGCCTACCTGGAACTCACGCAAAACCAAATCAACAACGCCGACGACGAGGAAATCAAAGAGGCGTGCGAACTGGGCAACCGGCTGTTCGCCGATCCACGAGGGGTGCCGGCTTCGTTGTATGGCAGCCGTCGCTTCAATGGCAGTAAACCGGGCGGTCCGTCGTGGGGCAGCAACACTGCGCCTGGGATCAACCCCGGGGAACTTGTCGGGAGCCTGGAGTCAAGCGCGATGGGGTGTTATTGGATCTTGAACGTTCTCGAAGAGCTGCTTGAGCGGGTGCGCAAGCGTTTCTGGGCGCCGGCGATCGGCTGCGGATGATCCGTTTGCTGGGGCGGACCCCCGTGGACGGCGTCGTGGACCGGCGAGTCGCCGAGATTTTCGCGGCAAGCCACGCGCTTCGGCCGGTGGGAAAGCCGTTCGACGATCTGCTCAGCGATATGACCGAGCTGGCGCTCGAGGCCCATGTGAAGGAAATCGTGGCGAGCTGGCCTGACCTATCGCAACGCGGTGAAAAGGAGAAGGCCAGGCAGAGCCTGATCGAACTGGTTGAGGGCGAGATCGAGCGGGTGAGGGCCATTGCGGCGGAACATGAAGGGAATGCCGGGGACGATGCTGCACGAAGCCGTGCTCTCAACGGCTTCGTTTTTAGCCCCAAGGCCGAATCGATGCGGCGGTGGTACGCGCGCGCGCCAAGGGGTCGGTCGAGCGCGGAGTCAAGGCGCTTCGCCAGGAGACACGTGCGCGGAAGGCGGATAGCGATGCGCAGAGTGTGGCACCGGTGCCCGGGAAGGAGCTTAGTCCATATGATGGGCGGCCGGCTTCGTGGTGGGCGGAGAAGGTGGGGGATGGAAAGAGGGTAGACCTTCGGTCCGGGAGAGGGCGCGGTCTGGAGACCGGCGCGCAACAGGATGGCGAAGATCGTGGTCTGGAGACCGGCGCCCAACAGGACTGTGGGAGCGGCGGGGCCGTCGCGGCTGGTGGTTCGGGCGCGGCAGTTGACATCGGCCGTGAGACTCAGGCGGACGGCACACGGCGTGTGCCTGCTGCTCCGGATGGGAAGGGCCGGGGATGGGACTCGGTCGTCGTCGAAGAATCGGACATCCTGGCGTGCGGGGGGTATCTTCCTGAGAAGAATTTGGGTGGTGCGGGTGAGAACGACAATGACAGTGAGGCCGCATCAGCGGATGCGCTCCCGGTTGATGTGCCGAATCCTGGAACGGCGAGCTCAGGATCTGAGGAAGGTGAGACCTGCGACACGCATCTGAGCGCGGGATGGGTGGGTGAGGTCACGGAGGAGGGACTAGCGCAAGATGCTGAGCTGGGGCGCGATGTTGGGGTTTGCGACGGCACCCTTGGCGCGTTGCCTCTGGACGTCCGCGGGTGCCCGCCCTCGGCCGCCGGAGACGGCGACTGCGCAAATGCGCCGAACGAACCCAATTTTTGTGATGATGTGTGCATAGCACAACATCAAGATCGTATTGAAGTTGCGACGAAATCGGGCGGTGTTTCTGGACTTGACGGTTGTCAAGCGAACCCAATTTTTTTGGAAAGGAAGCCAATTCCGGCGGGCGGTACTGAGGCGGGCGGAGCCGGAGGTTCGACCAAGCCGGAAGCACGACCTCCGACGGAACGCGAGCGACGGGACGCCTGGGTGGAGAGAAGGCGGCGAGAGTGGATTCGCGAACGTGCGGAGAAGGAGACCCGGGCGCGGGAGCACAGGGCGAGGTTGGACGCCGGCGTGACGGATGCTGGGACCACGTCGTCGAGATCGGGGGAAGCCGTGCCGCCGCACGATGTGCGGGCGCCGTGAGCGGACAAGAGGGGCACGGATCAGCGGGTCGGCTGCGACATCGCTTGCGGCTCACCCTCCCTGCCCCCCCTTTGGAAAGGGGGGGAAAGGAGAGCGGCCCCCTTTCCAAAGGGGGGAAAGGTGTGCGGGGTTGCATTCGCATGCTCGGGTCGAGTCGAACGGAACAGTGGCGTGTGCGGCCCTTCGACCTCCTCGCCCAAGTCCTTGGCCAGTCTGGGTCGGGTTCGGCATCCTCAGACGCTCACGATCCTGTGCTGAATCGAAAACCGCCGCCCTTTGTTCGACTTGAAATCGAAATAGCCCATGCCCAGGGCTCCCGCCAGCGCAATGTGCTGCGGCTGTCGTACGTCGAAGCCTTCCATTTTCAGCGGGTCCAGCGCCTGGTTCCCCGAAGCCGCCACCGGCGGCAGGCCCGCCTTCACGCGCTGGGCGTCGATCAGGGTCCATTCGATATGGTCGAGCGCCACCGGGTCGGTTGCGAACAGGATCGCGTTGTTCTCCCACGTCCACTTGCCATGCTCGCGCGAGAAAGGGCCACCGTGATACACGCCGCGGATGCCGTCCATGATGTGCAGCACGAACTTCTGGCGAATGACCGGGTGCGTGATCACCTGGGGAATGAACTGGTTGCAGACATTGGAGAACGAATTGCTATGGGAACGAGCCACGTTGTTGACCGAGCCGTGGCTCATGTTCTTGAGCGCGCCGGTAACCCCCGCCGAGCCGTGGTCCTTGAGCACGGGGATCGCGACGATCTTGTTCAGGGTCTTTGTCACGAGCTTGCCGAGATGCGAGCGGTACTTCCGTTCGTCCTTGGGGTCGTGACCATAGGGAACCAGGTCCATCCAGACGAACGCGTCGTGGTCAAACCCCGCGATGGGGTCATTTCGGAAGTCGGGATAATCCATCTCGAACTGGTTCGAGATCGGGTCCAGGCCACCCCAGCGAATGCCGTCCGGCAGAATCTTCTGATACCCGGCGTCCATGAATTCGCTGCGATAACGGTCATAAACGAAGATGTCGCCGGTCTTCACGCCGACCGCCCGCAGCTTTTCGATGACCTCGAGAACGATTTCGAACGAGGAGTGCGCTTCCGGCTGCCCGTTGGGAACAACCTTGATGCCCACCACATCGCCGGGTTCGAAGAAGTGCTTCCAGGCCTCCACGGCATCGGTGGCGCCGGTCAATTCCTTCATGCCTTTGTCAAGCGTGGATCGAATGGCTGCCCGATCGCGGCTGCCGCTCTTGCACATCGCCGGGTTCCTCGCCTCCACGACCTGCCCGGGGTAAAGGCCCGGCGCGGCCAGCTTGCTGAGCGTCTTCACGTCGCCGCCATGGTGCGCAGCGCTTTGCTTCACCGCTTGTTCTTGTGCCTGCGCGATGTTCGAAAAGGCCGAGATGAGCGGGACAGCCGCAGCCGACGCGCCCAGGAATTGCCTGCGATTGTGGCTTCCAAAAGGACAGTGACCCCGCATGGCGTTCGGCCCTCCCCGGCGTGGCACTTGAACGAAGTTGCCGCTGAGTTTCTTGCACCTCAGTTCAGGATCCGCGATCCGTACCGTACTGTCCAGCAGAAAATCCGCGAACCACGCTCCAGGTACAGCGCGTGCTATCTCGCGACCCCGCCGCAATGATAAGTTGAAAAGTCGCTTTTTCTCTGGCGAAGCGACCGCCGTCTGGAGCTCGCACGTGCCCGCGCCCGGTCTTGGCCGATCTCAGCCTCCGCAGCTTGCAGAGCACGCTCTTGCGCCCGCGGCGCATCCGAGCCCTCAGCCGCCCGCGAGCCGAAACCAGAAAGCCGCGCCGCGACCCGTGGTCGCGCCCTTCGTCGTTGTGCTCGGCGCCATGGCGACGGGAATCATGGTGGATCGATACCTTGAGCCATGGAGCACTCAGAAGTGGATCGGCGTGGCGCTCGTCTTCGCGGCATTCGCCGTTTTTCAGGCTCGGAGGCAATGGATCAGCGTCGCCCTCGTGCTGGCCGCGATTGCCGCCTCCGGTGGTGCGTGGCATCACTCGCGCTACTCGGACCTGGCTCCGGACGACCTGGCACTTCGCCTCACGGAGACCCCCCAGCCGGTCTGGGTGCGTGGGGTCGTGCGTGACGCACTCGGCGTTCGAGCCGGCCAGGGCTTCGGGTTTGGCAATCAGAACGGACCGCGTGTGTCAACCCGGTTCGTGCTCGACTTGACCGAGTTGAGCGACGGCAGGCAGTGGCACAAGGCCTCGGGCCGGGCAACGACGATCGTCACAGGCGACCGCAGCGAGATCCTCTCTGGCCAGTCGATCGAGGCGGCGGGCCAGATCGGCCTGATCGGACCCCCTATGAATCCGGGAGAATTCGACTATCGCGCGTTTCAGCGAGTCGAGGGAATACGCCTGCGGCTCACGATCGACGACGCCCAGAGCTTCTGGCGCCGGCGGGCCCAAACCGACTTCTGGCCGCGGGAACTACTGGGTCGAGTCCGGGCCTGGACGAGGGCTCGGCTCTTCGCCAGGCTCGATCCCTCGGTCGCGCCGCTGGCTGCTGCGCTCCTCTTGGGTCAGCGTGAAGGAATCGAGCCCGAAGTCAACGACGCCTTCGCACGGACCGGCACAACTCACTTGCTCGCCATCTCGGGCCTCCAGTTGCAGGCACTTGCATACGCTTTGCTGGCCGGGTTTCGCGTGGTGGGGTTCCCTCGCAGGCCAGCCTATCTGAGCGTGGCCGTGGCGATGGCCGGCTACTGCGTCCTGGTCGGGCCGGCGCCTTCCGTTGTGAGGGCGACCGTCATGACTGCGACCTTCTGCCTGGCCTCGATTTCACAGCGATTGAATCGGCCGGCGAATACCCTGGCCCTGGCCGGACTCGGCACCCTCGTCGTCAATCCTGCGTATCTGTTCGACGTGGGCTGCCAGCTTTCGTTCCTGGCGATCGGCACTCTCATCTGGCTTGTGCCCCCCTCGGCGGCACTGGTGCGCGCTGGCATGGGCAAACTGCGTGACCGCTTGCTTGGCCGCGTCACACCTCTGGACGAGCTCGAGCGCGCCCTCGAGCCGGCCTGGCGCGCGGCACTGCGGCGCGGCGGCGTGATCATCGTCGATAGCCTGGTGGGTTCCGCAGTGGTGTCGCTGGCGGCTCTGCCGCTCGTGGCCATGCGATTTCATCTGGTTTCGCCCATCGGAATCCTCCTGAACATCCCGCTCATTCCGTTCACGACCGCGGCCCTGCTCCTGGGCGGTCTGGGCCTTGTGGCTTCGTCGATCTGGGGGCCGCTCGGCGCGCCGCTTGCCTGGTGCGCGGCCCGTTTCCTTGATCTGACGAAAGCGATTGTTCTCTGGGGGGTCGAGCAAAAATGGGGGCATCGTTTCGTGGTCGGGCCGGCCTGGGGGTGGGTGCTTGTCTTTTACATTCTGCTGGTTCTGGCCGTGCTCGCGACGAAACGAGGCTTTCCCCTGCTCGGCCGGTCGACATCGTCGCGCTCGCTCACGACCATACCGGGCTGGCTCCTGGCGGCGTGGGTCGTCCCGGGCTGGTTGTTCCCCGCCGCACTCACATCCTCTGCCGCGATCGCCGAGGCAGAGTTTCTGTCGGTCGGGCATGGTCTGGCGGTTCTGATCCGAGCGCCGGATGGCGGGGCGTACCTCTACGACTGCGGCCGCCTGGGCGACCCGAGCGTCGGCCGCAGGATCGCCGCGCCGGCACTCTGGAATCGAGGCATCGGCCGGATTGACGCCGTCTTTTTGAGCCATGCCGATCAGGATCACTTTGATGGACTTCTCGACCTGCTCGACCGCTTCTCGATCGGCGTCGTACGCATAACCCCGCGGTTCGGCGGCGAAGCCAACCCCGCGGCCGTCGATCTGCTCACGCGAATCCGGCTGCGCGGAATCCCGATTGAGACGGTCACGGCGCCCGACTCGTGGAACGTCGCCGGCGTCTCGTTCACGATCAGGCATCCTCCGGCCGGGTGGGATGCTCAGTCGAGTGACAATGCCCGGAGCATCGTGCTCGACATTGCCTACGGCGGCCGCCACATTCTCTTGACCGGCGACCTCGAGCTCTCTGGTCTCGAGGCGCTGGTGGCACAGCCCCGGCCCGACCCTCGGCCCGAGGCGATGCTTGCTCCCCACCACGGCGGCAGGGTTGCCAACCCGGAATGGTTGTACCAGTGGGCCCGTCCGCGGATCGTCATCGCCAGCCAGCGGCCCCCGTCATCGGCCGCCAACGATCCGCTCGCCGCCATCGAACGGATGGCGATCCCGGTTAAGAGGACCTGGCGCAATGGGGCCATCCGGATTTCCTGGACCAGCGATGGTGTGGTTATCACTACATTTCTGGATGGGAGCGGCAGTCAACAGGCCAGGTCTCGATCCGGCGATGTTCGCGAGCGAGCGATGCCCGGCCAATCGGGCTTGTTGCGCGAAAACGACGTGCTGCCCCCCGGGTCGATCGGCGCGGGGCTGAAGGTCCTGGTGGGACTTGCGGGCTTCATCCTGGGGCTGTTCGCGTGCCTGTTTCTCGCGGTGATCGAGATCGGCGCCTGGGCGCTCGTGATGCCGTACCGATCGGTCGCAAAGAGCTTGCGAGTTGTTTCAGAAGATGCGGAGTCCGCCGGCCAGGTCGAGGAGCTCGTGACCAGAGCTGCTGACGGGTCGCGCCTGGTGGCCCGCTGGTTTCCCGCCGGCGGGCTTTCCTCGACAGGTCGGACTGTCTTCCTGCTGCATGGGTTCGCCGAGACATCTCGCGCCCTCGAGGCGGCCCGCGCGGCGGCCTTGAACCGCTGCGGCTGGAACGTCGCGGCGCTCGATTCACGCGGCCACGGGCGAAGTGAAGGTGCCTTCTCGACGTTCGGCGGCCTCGAGGCGCGCGATATCCAGGCGTGGCTCGATGAGCTCGAAGCGCGGCTGGCGCGAGACGCCGCGGGAGTTCCGTTCCAGCCAGTGCTCTGGGGCCGCTCGATGGGCGCCGCCATCGCGCTGAGGGCCGCATCGCTTGATGCCAGAGCCGTCGCCCTGGTGCTCGAAGCGCCCATGGTCGACATCGTCGCGTCGACCGCGGTGGTCCTGCGCAAACGCCGGCTGCCGTTCCCGATCTTTCTGGCGCGGCAGATCGTCCGCCGTGCCGGAAGGGTGGCGGGCATGCGCATCGATCGACCGGGCCCGGTGGAGACTGCCTCGAGCGTGAGGTGCGTCACCTTGATCATCCACGGCACGGACGACCCGATTGTCCCGCTGCCGGAAGCTCGCCGCCTGGCCGAAGCGTTTCCGTCGCCCCCGCACTGGTTCGACGTCTCCGGAGCCAAACATATTGATGTCGTCGACAAGGGCGGCGAGCCGCTCCTTGAAGAGATCACGCAAGTACTGGCCCAGGCCGCTGGGGCGGACGCCACACACGGAGGTGCATGATAGGTAAGCCGTTTAGCGTGATCAATCCTCACTCTCTTCAACCGAGCGGATGATCGTCTCGGCAAGGTCCGAGGCCTCGGCTTCGACGAGATCCGACCATTGCCCGTAAACCATGATCGTGCGAGTAAACGTGCGGAAACAGCGGATACAAGCTGTGTTCGAGAGGTCCAGCGCGAAGAACTGTACGTCGTAGCCGGAGACCAGTCGCTCGTTGACCATCTCCTCGAACGGATCGTCGTCGAGCTCGGCATACTCTTCGTGCAAGGTTTCCAGAACGGTGTCGGCGACTTCGCCCGGGTCTGGACAGGAATCGTCCGTGGTGACAATCAGGAACGCAACGCCGGCGGGGTGTTCTAGATTGATGGTCACGAGCGGGCCATTCTCGGTAACTTCTATCGTCCATTCGCGAGGGTACTCGAAATGAAGTCCGTGGTCATCGAAAAAGGTCGCTGCCATCGTAACGCCTGTATTCATCCAGGTTGTTTTGTTTATTAATGCCAGTCGTGTCCGCACCAGAAGCATTGCCTGGCTTTCGGAGTCCTGACGACCCGATGGCAAGCTGGATCAGAGATTCCATTCAAATGGTAGCGTCGGCGTCAATCGCCTGCCAATGCCGGCGGCTCTGCGGCCTGCCGTTCTTCTTGCTCTGCGCGGCTTGGACGATTCCGTTCGAACCTGGTAGATTATTCTGACCCGCGGCCCGCACACTGGTGGAACATGCGCATTTTATCCGGAATCCAGCCTTCGGGCCCGTTGCATATCGGTAACTACTTCGGCGCACTCAAGCAGTTCATCGATCTCCAGAGCGGCAACGACGCCTACTATTTCGTTGCCGACTATCATGCGCTCACCAGCGTCCGCGATGCCCGGCAGCTCGCGTCTTTTACGTTCGACGTATTTGTCTCGATGCTTTCACTCGGCCTCGACCCCGCAAAGGCGACCCTTTTCGTTCAGTCGGACGTCCCTGAAACAACCGAGCTGGCCTGGCTGCTTTCAACCGTGACTCCCATGGGCTGGCTGGAAAAATGCGTCAGCTACAAGGACAAGGTTCAGCAAGGCCTCTCCGCCGAGCATGGTCTCTTCGCCTACCCGGTCTTGCAGGCTGCCGACATCTTGCTGTATGACGCCGATCTGGTGCCGGTCGGGCAGGACCAGAAGCAGCACCTGGAAGTGACGCGTGACATCGCCGAGCGGTTCAACCGCGTTTATGGCGGCGGAACCGATGTCTTCCGGCTGCCCAAGCCGCATATTCTCGAAGCGGTTGCGGTGGTCCCGGGCCTTGACGGCCGGAAGATGTCCAAGAGCTACAACAACACGATCGACATCTTCGACGAGCCGGCGGTGATCACGAAGAAGGTCAAGAAGATCGTCACCGACAGCACGCCGGTCGAGGCTCCCAAGAACCCGGATACCTGCCCCCTCTTCAACCTATATCGGCTGTTTGCATCGGTTGATGAGCTTGCCGAGGTCGAGCGGCGATACCGCGAAGGGGGCATCGGCTACGGCGAAGTCAAATCGCGGCTGGCCCAGGCGATGATCACACGCTTCAGCGAGGCGAGGGAGAAGCGTGCCGAGTGGGTGGCTCATCCCCAGCGCGTCGCCGAAGTTCGTGCTGCCGCCGCCGAACGAGCCCGCTCGAGTGCCCGCACCGTCCTCGACCGGGCTCGGGCCGCCTGCGGAGTCGGCTGACCCGGTGCGAACGATTGCACGCCGCCGTCGTCCAGGTCCACCACTGGGGCGAACTTCCCGTTGAATTGATGAGTTTGGCGAAACAGCACCGTTTACGAAGATCGAGTGCAGGTCTATAATGGTTGCCTGCCTGGAGACCGGCCAAGGGCCGCGCGGGTGAGTCTGATGGAACTCGGCTTGGCTGTCTCCTCTCTCCCGGGCGTCCGGCTCATCTGAAAAATCACGCGTTGTTAACTTTTTTCGGCGCGGACGACCGCTCACAAATTTGCGGGCGGCGCGATCTCTCACAATGATGTAGGAGGAGCGATGTACGAACCCTTCAGCCCGGAGTCACGTCGAGATCTCATCCGCCGCGGGTTCAGCCGTCGAGACTTCGGCCGGCTGGCGGCCTTCGTGACCGCGGGTGCGGCTCTGCCATTTTACAACGAGGCCGCGCTGGCCCAGGGCCTTTCGGCCCTGCCGAACCTGCCCCCCGACGCCGTTCGAATCAACGCCAATGAAAATCCGATGGGCCCCTGCCCCGCGGCAATCGAGGCCATCACAAAGATTGTTCCGCAGGGCGGTCGTTACCTCTACAACGAGACGGGTGCCTTCGCCGCCGCGATGGCTGAAGTCGAGGGAATTGAGCCCAGTCACGTCATGCCGTTCGCCGGGTCGAGCGACCCGCTCCACCGCGCCGTGCTGGCCTACACCGGGCCGGGCAAAAGCTACGTCACGGCCGACCCCGGTTACGAAGCAGGCGAGCGGGCCGCGCAGCTTCGTCAAGGCCAAGACAATCTCGGTTCCGCTTCGCAAAGACTTTGCCCATGACGTCAGCGCGATGGCGCAGGCCGACCCCGAAGCGGGGTTGATCTACGTCTGCAACCCCAACAATCCCACCGGCTCGATCACTCCCAAGGAAGACATCGAGTACCTGGTCGCGCATAAGCCGAAAGACGCCATCGTGCTCGTGGACGAAGCCTATATCCACCTCTCGAAGAATGCCGAACCCGCTTCCGCGTTGGTTGCGGCCGGCAAGGATGTGATCATCCTGCGGACCTTCTCCAAGATTTACGGTATGGCCGGACTGCGGGCTGGCGCCGCTCTCGGGCGGCCGGACTTGCTTGCCAAGCTGCGAAGCTACGGAGCCGGCGCGCTGCCGGCCACCGGCATGGCCGGCGCCATCGCCAGTCTCAAGGACAAGAATCTGGTCAAGGAGCGCCGCGAGCTGATCGGGGCCATTCGTGAGGAAACGGCGAGCTGGCTGGTCAAGAAAGGCTACTCGGTGGTGCCCTCCGAAGCCAACATGCTGCTGATCGACGTTCGCAAGCCGGGCCGTCAGGTATTCCAGGCGCTCCTCAAGGAGAAAGTCATCATCGGCCGGTCCTGGCCGTCGATGCCCGAGCATGTCCGCGTCACGATCGGCACGCGTGATGAGATGGCGAAGTTCCGCACAGCCTTCGAGCGCAGTCATGAATGTCTGAACCGCCGAAGCGGCCGGCCCGGCCGCGCACGGAACGCTACGATTTGCACGATCTGGCAGGAGACGCAATGGGCGGCGCCATCGCCGCGCTCGTTGCGCTCCCCTACGGCTTGGCCCTGGCGCGGATGATGGGGCTGCCGCCCGAGCTGGGCCTCTTCACCTCGATCCTGACCGCGCCGGTGACTTCACTGCTCGGCCGCAATCCAGTCTTGATCGGCGGAACGGCCAGCGCCACCGTTCCGTTCATTGCCACCGCCGTCGCCTCTCAGGGCACCGGCGGCGCCGCCAAGGTCTGTCTGGCGGCATCGGTATTCATGATGATCTTCTGCATGTTGCGCCTGGGCCGATACGTGGCCAAGGTGCCGCATGCGGTCGTGTCCGGCTTCTCGTGCGGCGTCGGAGCCATGATGGTGATCCTCCAGCTCCGGACGCTTCTCGGCCTGACGTCCCCTCGTGGGAGCCGCGCCGAGAGCTCGCTCCTCGAGCTTGTTCAGGTGGTTAAAATTCTCCCCCAGATGCGCTGGGAGCCATGCGTGCTCGGGCTGCTCGTCATTGCCGGTGCACTGGTTGCCGCCCGTCGATGGCCGCGCTCGCCGGCACCTTTGCTCGGAGTCGTGCTGGCCGTCGCTGCCGCTGCGCTGCTCGGCTGGCATGAGCGTGCGCTCGGGACCGTGTCGCTCTCTCTGCCGTCGTTCGCCGAGTTCACCTGGGGGCCAGCCGATGTTACCCAGGTATTGCCCGCCGCGCTCGGCCTGGCGTTCGTCGCTTCGGTCAATATCCTGATCACCTCGCGTGTTGTCGAGCACTTTCAAGGCCGGCACAGACCCCTTCGCGCGGCCGACGCCGACGCCGAGCTGGGCGCCTACGGAATGGCCAACCTCTGCGCCGGCGTGTTTGGAGCACCGCTCTCCGTCGGCATCCCCGCTCGCAGCCTGGCCAACTTGCGCTGCGGTGGAACCACCCGGCTTTCCAACCTGCTGCACGCGGTGTTTCTGCTGATATTGGCGGGGTTCGGTGCCAGCCTGATTGCGCGAATCCCCCTGGCTGCGCTCGCGGGCGTGACAGCCTACGTCGGTGTCAACCTCCTCGAATGGAGCACCTGGCGGCGACTGCCCCGCATGCGCCGGCTCGATGCCATCGCGTTCCTCGCCACCGCCGCCGCCGTGCTCTCGACGAACGCCGTCGCCGCCGTGGCCATCGGCTGCTCCTTCTATGTCATTCAACACTTCATCTTGAAGTTTGCACCGATCCAGAACGTGTTCGCGATTGGGCCTCGCAACGTGGATTCCTGATCCGCTCAAGAACCATGATCGCATCCAATGTGACCTTCTTCAAAACGCCCGCGGAATTCCGCAAGTGGCTTGCGAAGTACGAATCCACTGCGCAAGAGCTGTGGGTCGGTTTTCACAAGAAAGATTCAGGCAAGCCCAGCATCACCTGGCCCGAGTCGGTCGATGAGGCGTTGTGCGCGGGCTGGATCGACGGCATTCGCAAGAACCTGGACGAGACCAGCTACATCATTCGCTTCACCCGGCGCAAGACCGGCAGCATCTGGAGTGCCGTCAACATCAAGCGCGCTCAGGAGCTCATCGCGCTCGGAAAGATGAAGCCCTCGGGTCTACAGGCCTTCGAGAACCGACGCGAGGATCGGTCGCTCCGCGACTCGTTTGAACAGCAAGGCTCGCAGCTCGCCGGTGAGTACGAAGAAAAGCTGAGGTCCAATCCCGCCGCCTGGACGTTCTTCAAATCACGGCCCCCCGGGTATCAGAAACTCGCCCTCTGGTGGGTCATGAGCGCAAAGAAGGAAGAAACCCGGCTCCGGAGGCTGGACCAGCTCATCGCGCACTCTGCGAGCAATCAAGTCATCGACTGGATGAAGTCCACCAAGAAATGACAATCGCAAGTGAACCGATGGCGTCAAGATGATTCGCTCGGAGTATCCTCCCTCATTCGCCAGTCGCAGGCGATTCGAGGCCGGACCGCCGCAAGGCGCGATCCTCGAGCCGACTCCCGAGCAGGTCGCGGGCGCGCGTTATCCGGGAGGACAACTGCACCGGGTTGCCAACGGGCTTGGCCAGTGCCAGGTTTGCGCGGTTCAAGTCAGCCTCGGCCTGGAGCGTGATGAACTCTACCTCGCGATCGCGGAGGTCTGCCCGGGCCCCTTCCAGCGCGCGGTCGGCGCGGGCAATCGCTGACTTCACCAGGTCAATCGCGGTGTCCAATCGAATCAGTTCGCAGTCTGAGTCGCACGCGAGCCTTGGGCCGCGAGCTTTGAGCTCGACCACAACGCACTCACGTTGCCGCTCCAGCGACTGCAATCGCGCCCAGAGGCCGTCGCGCAAGCCACGAACAAACTCTGTGTCCTGCCGCTCGCGGTCCAGTTGTCCGGAAATTGCGCCGAGCTCGTGGTCGGCGAGGTGGTCCCCCAGCGCTCTCCAGCAGGTGAACGCAGCCTCTTCGGCTTGCCGCATCACGGCGCACGGCCCGACGAACGCACCCAGGAAGATCGCTGACCCGATCGCGATCGACGCGTGTCCGATGAGGGACTTGATCCGAGACATGGTCGAGCTCCTTTGCGAAGACGGGCCCGTGCCCGACGGCTGGTTCGTCTGATTGCCGGCTTGTGTGAGTGGTCCATCAGATTGGGAGCCGCAGGTCTGCTCGGAACCGGAGCCTGCCCGTGATTCCGCGGGACGACCCGGGGCAATCGGCTTCCACGCCGATCCGTCACGGTTGTCGATCGAAGTGGGAAGCTCCCAGGGCATCGGGTTGTACGAACCACAAGATCGAGTGTGATCTGGGCCGCGATCGACGTGCGTATCGGGATGGTCGCGCATGGGTTGTTCTCCGTACGATGGATTGGTAACCAGTCGAAAAGCGGTCGAGCGCACTGACGGTTAAGCACGCAGGGGCATCGAGCCCCCGCGTCGAGCTGCCTCCGGTCGGGTGTGGAAACTCGATCGGGCCGGACTGCTCGGTTCAACACCACTGACTAAGGCCGAATGCGTGGAGTCTTTCTATTTTTTTTTTCGCTCGGCTGGATCATCGATCGCGCGTGTTCGCCGAAATCGCATTTTCTGAGCTTCAGGAAAAAAACCGGAAAGGAATTCGGCGTTCGGCCCTATACACGCGTAGGACTGGTGGTTCCCACTGACCGGGATCTCGGAGCATCGAGGGGATCTGAACGATGGCGGCCAATGGCGCGTCCTTCCCTCAGCCGGGAAGACACCGAGCATTTCTGGAGTTCGTGCGAATGCACGAGAGCGAGCTGCGCGGCTTCGCCCGGAGCCGGGTCGGGTCCGAGCATGTAACCCAGGACATTGTGCAGACGACGTTCTTGAATGCCTGGACCGACGCAAGATTCGATCCCAGGCATCCTTACGCCCGCGCATGGGTTTTCACGACTGCTCGCCGGCTGATTCTTGATTGGCGGCGGTCGGAAGAGAGCAACTCCGTCAGCCTCGATGACTTGAGTGCGCGCGCGCCAGAGAGATGGCTCGCGGGGATCGCAGTCGGCGGTGCCCGTCGATCAGAGGACGCGCGATCCCCTGGGCTTGATGATCGAGGAGGAGAGGAACCGTAAGCTTGATCTCGCGCTGAGCATGCTTTCGGATGATCAGCGAGAGGTCCTCGAGCGATACTACCTCCGGAAGGAAGGAACCCAGTACGATATCGCGCAAGCGCTGGGCCTCACCATCGCTGCATTTAACAGCCGTCTCAATCGTGCCCGCAAGGAGCTGAAGCGCCTGATCCTGAAGGTTCGCGGGCATGACGAGGGATCTCGCAACGGCCATGACTTCCGAAACGGGTAATACACTGTGCCCTGCGCCAGCCGGTTCTGGGAAGTCGCCGGAGGCGACTCCTGGCAAGCGAGCGAGCGCCTCCACATCGCGTCCTGCCCTCATTGCCGGGCCGCCGAGCGCGCGATCCGCTATGCCGTCGGCCGCGCGGTCGCGGAACCGGAGCCGTCGCATTGGATCGACGACGAAACTGTGGAAGACGCCGAGCAGACGTCTTCACGCTGGGTCGCCCCCGATTCCGTTGCCGTCTCCGAGGCGTCCGTTTCTCTCACTCGTCTCCACGCGGACGCCCATTCCACCGGGCCTCATGAGCCGGACGATTATTCGGGCCGCGATCATCGGATGGCCGAGAGAATCGCCAATCCGCCAGATTTCGTTGAGACGTTCGCATCCGGCAGCTTCACGCACTCGCCTGGTTCCTCCGTCAATACGGCCGGAAGCTGGTCTGGCCTGCCTGCCAGGTTCGGCGACTATCAGGTGATCGAACAGCTCGGCACCGGCGGCATGGGAGTCGTATTCAAGGCACGCGACGTCGCACTGAACAGGCTTGTTGCCATCAAGGTCATGCACCGCTTCGGCAGGTCGGACGAGCGGGCCATGGACCGGTTCCTCCGTGAGGCCCGGATCTCGGCTGGTCTCAACCATCCATCGATCGCACGAATCTTCAACGTGAGTCAGATCGATGGCATGCCCTACATCGTCAGTGAGTTTGTCGAGGGCAAGTGCCTCTCCGATTGCACGCCTCCGCACGGTCGTATTGCGCCCGTCAATCTGGCAAGCATCATCGCTCTCGTTGCCGACGCCCTCCACCATGCACACAAGTCGGGCATCATCCATCGCGATGTCAAGCCATCGAACATCTTGATCGACCAGGAGCTCTGCCCCCACCTGATCGATTTCGGCTTGGCTCGGTCGCGTGTGGGCGGCGACGAGGCTTCACTTTCCCATGCCGGCCAGATCGTCGGTACCCTGAGCTACATGAGCCCCGAGCAGGCACAAGCGCGAAGCGACGCCATCGGTCCGGCCACCGACGTGTATAGCCTCGGTGCCACGCTCTACACGCTTCTTGCCGGGCGGCCTCCGTTCCGTGGCGACGGTCCGCTCGAGACGATACAGCTACTCACCACCGTCGAGCCCCCTCCGCCCAGCCAGTTCAACCCGACGATCCCGCGTGACCTTGAAACCATCTGCCTCAAAGCATTGGCCAAAGATCCTCGGAAACGCTATGCGACGGCCAGCGATATGGCAGATGACCTGCGTCGATTCCAGCAAGGCAGTCCCATTTCTGCTCGCGCGCCGCGGCGCGCGAGCGTGCAGCTCGTCTGCTGCGCCGCCATCGGTTCTTGTTCCTCATGACCCTGATCGCCCTAGCGGCATCGATCTTCGGTGCGTGTTCCGCCCTCCTCGCGCTTCGGTACGGCAAATTTGGCCCCCACTCTGCGAACACAACGGTGGTCGCAGTTGACGCAGAGAATCACCGGGACATTCGTCGGGCCGTCAATCGCGCGACGGAGGCCGAGCTCCGCAGGAACGCGAAGCTGGGCGAGGCACGAGTTCGCGATCAACCCAACCGACGTGATAACCTGCAATCGCTCGCCTCCACCTATCACCGGCTCGGTGACCTTTTCGTCAACACCGACCGGTTCTCCGAGGCCGAGTGGGCGTATGACAGGGCCGTCAAGCTTCTGCGGCAGTGTCTTCAGCTCGAGGCCAGCGATGCTTCGTCACACAAAGAGCTGGCCGACGTCCTTTGCAACGTCAGCGAAGTGGTGCGCGTCCTCGGCGAGACACACCACGCCCGCGAGCTTTCCCGAGAGGCCGAGGTGGTCCGCCGCCGCTTGGGCGCTGAATATGTCGATACCGAGCAATATTGAGGTGCACGGGTTACCTCGATGTGCGTACCGATATAATCGAAATTCGGAGAAATTTGGAAGACCAGGGCCCGAGGATGGGATAAGAAGGATGTAGTTAACCGCGATCAGAGGGCCCTTTCGATGTCAATCGCACGACGATGCACGGGCAATGATGACTTGTCGACGCTGTTTCGCCTTGGCGCAGCCGGCTCCCTGACCGACGAGGAGCTCCTCGCCCGGTTCACCGCCAAGAACGACCGCGGCCGATCCGAGGCGGCCTTCGCTGCGCTCGTGGCGCGACACGGTCGATTGGTACAAGGTGTCTGCCGCCGGATCTTGGGGTGTGCTCATGGGGCCGACGACGCCTTCCAGGCCACGTTTCTGATCCTGGCGTGCAAGGCTCACTCGGTGCGTGTGGATGACTCGCTGGGTCGCTGGCTTCACGGCGTCAGCATGCGCGTCGCCTGGCGAGCGAGGGCGATCGCGCGAGCGCACCATCGCCACACGCAGCCGCTCGGGCGGATCGATCCGCCGGCTGCGTCGCAGACATTGGAAACAATCGAACACGATGAGCTCAGATTGGTTATCGACCAGGAGATTGCGCGGTTGCCGGCGCGATATCGATCGGTGATCGTGCTCTGCTGCCTTGAAGGTCTCAGCGACGACGTCGCTGCGCCGGCTGAAGTGCCCGATCGGCACGGTCCATAGCCGGCTGAATCGAGCACGGGCACGCCTGCGCGACCGGCTGCTCCGGCGCGGACTCGCCCCCGCAGTCGGCGCCACGACGGCGCTTTCCGCCGCTATGACGTGCCGTGAGGCGGTCGCTCGGGGGCTCATTTCCTCGACGGCCGCCGCCGCAGTGCGGGTTGGAGCGCACGAAGCGACCATTGGGATTGTTCCAGCCGCCGCCGTTGCCCTTGCGAATTCTGCACACAGGAGCACGTTCATGATTCGAGGAATTTGCGTGGCCGCGTCGGCCATTCTCGTTCTGGGATTCGCCGCCCATGGCTCCGGCGCCGGGGGGTGGCAGGAACAAGGAGCCCAGCCAGGGGCCGATAGGTCGGCTCGCGAGAAAAGCAAGTCATCGAGTCATGAACTTCCATCCAGAAGGCCGACTCTCGAAGATCGCTATCGCGCCCTCGAAAAGGAATACGAATCGAAGAACGGCGCCTACCTCCACGAATATCAAAAGTTGACGGCCAGGGCCACGAGTTACGACGATCGCATGAAGGTCGCCTACGAGCTCAAAGATCTAGCCCCGGACAACCTCGCTTTTGCGAAGCGGTTCTTGGAGCTCGCACGGGAAAAACCCGACGATCCGATCGCCGGCGATGCAGCGTATTATGTTCATCAGATTATTCCGAAGGTGGCGCAGCTTCAACTGATCGACAAGAGTCGAGACGGCAAAGCCCTCTGGGCCGAGTACTGGAGTCCCTACGTCGAGTCGCTCACGCTCTTGCGCGAACATCACGCGCACAACCCCAGGATGGGTGAATATCTTCAACAAATCGCTCTGTGCGCGAGCCCTGAGGCCGAGGCCCTGTTTCGGGAAGTATTGGCGAAAAATCCGTCTCGCTTGGCCAGGGGACATGCCCTGCAGGGGCTCGCGCGAGCCCTTGAGGACAAATCTCTGACCGTTCAGTCTTTTCTGGAGCACCCCGAGAAGGTCAAGGAGTCAGAGCTGAAGAACGGTGACCGGATCATCCGCTGGGTTAACGGGCAGGACCCGGCAGCGCTCATGCTCGAGGTGGAGTCGCTGCACGAGCGAGTTCTCAAGGAGTATTCCGACGTTCGCACGTTCCCCACCTACCCAGACGACAAGCAAACGATCGACCGGGCGTCCCTGTACTGGTTGGCGAATCACCGTCAATTGATCGTTGGCGCGCGCGGCTCCCGAGATCGATGGCGTCGACATCAATGGGAAGCGGTTCAAACTGAGCGATTTCCGTGGCAGGGTCGTCGCCCTCGTCTTCTGGGCGAGCTGGTGCGGTCCGTGTCTGCAAGAAATCCCTCACGAGAAAGAACTGGCGAAACGGCTGGAAGGCAAGCCGTTTGCCCTGATCGGAGTCAACTGTGATTCTGACAGAGACAAGGCCAGCTCTGTTCTCGAAAAAGAGAAGATCACTTGGCCCAACTGGTTCGATGGCGCTCAGGATCGCAAGGGCGCGATCGCCGCTGTCTATCATGTCCAGGCAATTCCAACCTTCTATATCATCGACGGCGAGGGGATCATCCGGTTCAAGGACGTCCGAGGCGAGGCACTCGATCGAGCGGTCGACGAGACACTGAAGCGAATCGAACGCAAGACGCCTGAGCCGCGCCTCGCGAGATAGCGTGTGGCGCATCACTCGATTGATTTCACCGCAACCCAGCGAGAAACTCGAGCAGATCCGCAACCTGCTGCGCCGTCAGGTCGCGCAGCAACAGCTCGGGCATGAGCGACCGCGACTGGGGCACCATCCGCTCAATCTCGCCGTTTGACACTCTCACCGATTTGCCCTGCGCGTCCTTGATCACCACGCCAGTCGCCGTCTTCTCGACAGCCAGGCCGGATATCACCTTCCCATCCTTGGTTTCCAGCAGATACGCGGTAAAGGCCGGGTCGATCGTCTTCGACGGCTCGAGGATTTGCTCGAGCATTTTCGCCTTGTCGTACTTCGCACCAATCTTACTAAGATCAGGTCCTATTGCTTCCCCCACGTCGCCCGCCTTGTGACACGTCTTGCACTGGGCGGCCGAATTGGCCGTGAAAACAAACTTGCCTCGAACCGCATCGCCGGAAAGGGCCAGGATGCTTGGCCCGTCGATCACGTCACCGAGCCTCTTGACCCGCTCCTCTTCGGGAATGAACCGTTCGAACAAGTCACGAACTTCCACACTCGGGCTCGTGCGGGCGATCGCTGCCACGTCATTCTTGAGCGGCGACCTGGCTGGCCCATGATTGATCAATCCCAGCAACAGCAAGGCGCCGCGCGTCGTCGCGGCCAGCCGTCGCACGGCCGCCGTGCGCTCCTCGGCTGAAAGCTGATCGAGCTTCCGCAGCGCGGCAAGGGCGTCGCGATCTTCTTTCGGCAGCGCCGCGGCCGGTTCCGTCGATCCGCCGGGGTCCGGCAGGCGCTCGATCCAGTTGGAGATCATCCGGGTCGCACGCTCGTCGACCTGGCTTGATCCCACGCGCGGCATGCGGCCGCCTCCGAGCTTGGACATGCGATAGTAGAGAATCGACCGCCCGGGATCACCGGGGGCGATGATCTTGGCCGCGGCGATGCCGAACGTTCCCTGGATCGGCCGGATTCCGACCGTCTGCGTCGCCGGAAGTGGAATCTCGAACCCCAGCGCGATGTTCGCTGTGCCGCCGGCGTTGAACTGGTGGCAGTGGGCGCAGTTCGTCTGGAGATACGATCGAGCTCGGCGATCGAGCTCGGCCGATTCGTCGTTCGGATCGACCAGTTTGGGCAGACTCGCCACGTCCGGCGTCCACGCCAGAATGCCGGCTTCGTGCAAGACGGTGAGCTGGTTCGTCGTCCGCCCGGAACGAGTAAGCGGCTTGTTGAGCTGGGCCGCATTCACGCCCAGCGGCGATGCGGATTGGATGCCGAAAATCGTCGTCTTCTTCTCAACCCAGGGGTTATGGCACAAAACACATTCAGACCGCGCGGCAACCCGGTATGCTCGCTTGTGCTTTGCCAGCGGCCCACCATCCGTGATCGTGAGAGTGGCTCCCCCGGCACTCACCAGTTCCGCGTCGTCCTGTGCGTCGTTCCAGAAGTAGGAGTAGGGCCGCCAGGCCTCGGATTCCCGATGCAGGATCTGGGTTTCGACCCGGCGGCGGCTTGCCGGCTTGCCGGGCTCGAGCTCGAGCGAGACCGTGCGCGCCAGCACCGAGCCTTCGGGATATTGCCAGACGCCCTGCCCATCGATACCGATCGTGCCGCTTCCTGGAATGGCCAGGAATCGCTCGGCGACCGCACCGTCAGCCCACAGCTCCGAGTTGATTTCGTAGGGCAACACGCCCGGAGCAGGCCGTCCTTCGCGCATCGAGGCATAGAGCCCGCTCTCACTCAGCTTGCGCGGAAACGCGTTCTTCGACGTCGCGACCGGAGACCGCACCAGCTTGTAGATCTGGTGTGTTCGGTCGTGGTCGACCAGCAAGAGCTCGCCTCCGTTCGTTTCGGCGAACGCCACGAGATGAAGCGGTGTTCGCGCCAGCTCTGTCTGCCAGGTGACCTTACCTCCGGTTTCGCGCAGAGCCCAGATGATTCCTGTTTGAAAGTCGCCGTAAATGTAGGCACCCGAGAGCTCCGGAAGCCCCGTGCCGCGATAGACATAGCCGCCGGTGATCGAGGCCGCTTCCGAGTGAGGGTGCGCCTTGGTCGTGGGCAGAATGGGCGCTGGCCCACGCCGGGCTTCGACGTTGACCGGTTGCGGTCCCTCGACCACGCTCCACCCGTAGTTCCCGCCGCGCTCGACCTTGTCGACCAGCTCCCACAGCTCCCAGCCGACATCACCAACCCACAGGTCGCCGGTTTTCCGATCAAAGCTCATCTTCCATGGGTTGCGAAATCCGAACGCCCAGATCTCGGGCCTGACTCCCGCGAGGTTGGTAAAGGGATTGTCGGCCGGAATCGAATAGACGCGGCCCTCCCCCGGCCGATCGACGTCCACTCGCAGGATGCTCGAAAGCAAATCCGAGCAATCCTGTCCGGTCATCTTCGGGTCCGGCGGCGACGGGCTGGCGCCGTCCCCGGTGGATATATAAAGATATCCGTCTTTACCGAAAACAAGGCAGCCGCCGTTATGCCCCCCCGACCAGAAATTGAGGATGACCTGCTCGCTCTGCGGTTCGATCTCCGGGGGCTCCGTACGGCTCACCGTGAATCGGGAAACGACCGATCCGTCCGGCACATCGTTCCGCCGCACATAGCAGATGTAGACGAAGCGGTTCTTGTCGAATTGCGGATGAAAAGCGATACCATAAAGTGCGGAGAAGTCGGGATGGAGCTTGCTCACGTCGAGCGCGAGGCGAGGTGTGCCCTCGGCCGGATCATCGAGAAAAGAGTAAATTCGGCCCTTCAATTCACCCACAAACAGCCGGTTCGTTCCCGCGGCGGGAACGAGCACGACCGGAAACTCGAATTTCAGTTTCGCAAAGGCGAGAGCAACCGTGAAGGGTGGTGGCGGGTCGGGTGTCCCGGTGAACCGCGAGCCGTTCCACCGGATACGCACCGGGGCCGCTCGCACTTGCTCGAGAGCCTCACCGGCCTTGGCCGAGTGATCCCAAGGCAAAAATCGGAGTGCCATGCAGGGTAGGAGCACCGTGGGCACGATGACCACGAGCGCGCTCGGCCAGATTCGTCGCGACATGCCCAGGCGGTGCCTCAATGTCGTTGATCTAACTCGTTCCTCACCGGCGATTCAGTCCTTGGCGATCACGAACAACTGCAGGCTCCGCATCAGCCATTTGTCGCCTTGCTTTAAACGCATCTGAAAGTCTCCGAAGCAATGCTCGTCGGTCAGCAATCACGCAAAAACGTCCTCCAATTGATATCAAGAATCCATCGCTTAGTCGAGTCAGCGATCCGTTTCTCGGAGTCGGACTACGGCCTTGCGGCGATCACTCAAGGTCCCACCGGTTTGACCAGCTCGAACGAAACACTTACCGATCGTCCCATCCGACTGGCCTCCGATAACGAAAAAGACTCCGGTAACGAGCCAAACTCGGTCGGCTGGCGTACAATGAATGTAATGCTTGAAGCAGTCCGTTAATGCCACTAGACTCATTAGGGGGACGAGTGGCAAGACGTACGGGCTGCGTTGTATCGTGTTGTCGATAAGTTGTGCGACAGCGAGAGGAACGATTTCGTGGTGACCAAGCGGTGGCCTCTCCCGGTGGCCGTGTTGTTCAGTGGCGGCGAGACGCCGGGCATGAACGCATTTTTGCGAAACGTCGTCTGCCTGGGCCTGAACCGGCACGGAGCTCATGTGCTGGGCGTGAAGGGTGGCTTCGCCGGGCTGGTGCAAAGTGCAAAGCGGGTGCGCTCCGGGGAATTGACCGTCGCCGGTATTCAGGCTGAAATCGCCGGCCACCCGGGTTTGGCGGGTCTACAGCGCCCCAGCCAGAGCTTGGTGCTCATGGATAGCGACTCGGTCGGTGGGCTGCTCGAGCGCGGAGGAATCGTCCTGGGGTGTTCGCGCTGTCCGGAGTTTGCGGATCCGGAGGTTCGGTGGCGCGCGATCGAGTTGCTGTGGAACCTTGGAGTTGGAGCGGTAGTCGTGTGCGGCGGCGACGGATCGCTGGCTGGGGCGGCGTGCTTGGCCAGGGAGTCGGAGTTACGAGTTGTGGGCGTGCCGGCGACACTTGACAACGACGTGCCGATGACGGAAATCGCCCTGGGGGTGGACACAGCCGCCAACACCTTGGCAGCGGCGCTCGGGCACTTTTCGGACACGGCCGCGGGTGGGTATCGGATCGTGGTGCTGGAGGTGACGGGCCGAAACAGCGGTGAGCTGGCGCGGATGGCGGCCCTGGCTTCCGGGGCGGAAATCGTGGTCACGCCCGAGTGCGGGTTGTTCACCATGAATAAGATCAATGAGATCGCGGCAGAGCTCGAGCGGGCGATGCTCCGCGGACGCCGGCACGCGGTGGTGCTCGTCGCCGCAGGCGTGCTGCTCGACCCGCAACTGGATGGTCAGGCGAGCGCGAATCCGACGATGCAACTGGCGCGCGAGCTGAGCGCCTATTTTCGCGCGCGATCGAGCTCGCTTCCCGGCCTCGATGTACAAGGCTGCGTTCTCGGGTCCTTACCGCGGGGCGGCGCGCCCTTGGTAGCCGACCGGATCCTCGCCGCCCGGTTCGCCGAAGCGGCCTGGGAAGTGATCACCAGCCCCGACGAACGCAGTGGCGTGCTGGGCATGCACAACGGGTTGATGCTCTCGCAGGATTTCAAAGGCCGGATCGATCCCGAGCGTACCGAATGTGCCCGAAGGTTCTATAAGCTGCAGAAGGACGTCAGTAAAGTATAGATACCAACGAGCGGGCCAGGAATCGCGCCGGTCTTACCCGAGCTTGGCCCGATGCCGGCTGTCGTCCCGGGAGCCTCATCATGACCGAGAGCGAACGAATTCATGTCAACGTATCGGTCGCCATTGTGACCGACCAGAACAAGCGGGTTCTGCTAACCTTCAACGACAACTGGGGGATGTTCACGCTACCCATGACCCGGCGCCTCCAGGGACACCGAACCAAGGAACCGGCAACGCGGGCGGCGATTCGGGCCGCGGCGGAGGTCCTCGGCGTGCCGGTCCGGCTGGCCGAGGAGGATCAAGGTCCGAAACGTGTGCTTGCCCGTCTCGAGTCAGGGCGGCAGCTCACGGACAAGATCTACACTTACTTTGTCTATCAGGTCGAGCCGCATCCTGACTTCGCTGACGGCCTTCAGATTCGTCAGCCGTTTCTCTGGCTCTCGCCGCACCTCATCCTCTCCGGAGCTTACGACCCGATCTCTGAATCGGCAAGGTTCATCCTGCGCGAGGTGCTCGCGGATTTCGAGATCCCGGCGCGAATCCAGCACACCAGCGTCTTGATCGTCCAGCGCCAGCATCCGGAGCGCGGCCTCCAGTTCCTGATGCGTCTGAACCCCGACTGGGGATACACTCTTCCCGCCAAGCGCTGGCAACCGCCCGAGCCGGCCAGGCTCGAGGCTCGCTCCGCACTTGCTCTGGCCGCGGCCCAGCGCGTGGCGCGCGAAGAACTGGGGCTAGAGCCGGGGACGGACGTAACGCTCAGCCCCGCGAGGGCCCCCGAATTCACCACCCACGGTATGAGCCAGACCCAGAATATCCCCGCCTTCGGCGAGACGGATTACGTGCATTGCGTCTTCGACGCCACGCTGCTCCACGCCGATAAACTGCAATCCGATCGCGCCTTGGCCTGGGTCACGCCGCGTGAAATTGACTACCGCTGGGCCGCCTCGTCCCATGGCGAACAACGAGTACCTCCGGGCCGCTCGGGCCGCATATCCCGCACGGCCTACGACATCCTCGTGCACGAGGGATTGATTCCAGAAGAGGACGAACCCGATATCGATGAGCTTGGCGGTGTTCGAGGATAGTCGCAGCTATTATGATCTTGCCCTGAGCCGGCTGGCGCCTTGTGAAATCCGCATGGCCAGGAGCAGTCGGGATCAGATCTGCCGGCTCTTTTGCAGGGGGAATGTTGATGCCGTTGCGTTCGCTACATGTCGTGCACCTGCTCGTCCGGCACAACCGTCCGGATGGACAGACCGGTTTTCTGGTCTATCCCCACGAGCACTGGAAGGCCCCCGATGGCCAGCCGTACTTCGCCCTGCCGGCGAAGAAAACGGCGAGCGACCCGCTGGCCGAGCTCATCGAAGGCACGCCGCTCGATGGTTACGTCCAGGAGATCGCCTTGAAGGAATGGGGAATGCCATCGGACGCCTTTGCCGTGGACCAGGAATTCGAACCGGCAGAGTGGACGATGCCTTCATCAGGACAGAAGGACGACGACTACCGCGCGCTGCCGACGCGATTTACGGTCCATCCGGTCGAGATCTGGCTGGCTCCCGAGCACCGCGAGCCGCTGCAGCAGCGCTTGCATGGTCGCTGGCTCACCGCACCTGAGGTGCTCGAGGAGCCGCGGCTCTCGCCAACGGCCCGGGGAGTATTCGTCGAGCTCACGAAGCGGCATGAACACCTCCAGTCGCATCCTCCCGGCCCCGAAGAAAAACACAAAGCGCAGCAGGCCGAGGCCCTCGCCCGTCTGTTCGGTCCGGTGTCTGACCGCCCCGGTACCGACGCCCGGCCGCGAGCTCTGCGCCACGGGGAAGGCGCAGGCGCGCACTTTGCCGGTGCATGAAGTCGGAGCAAGCTGCGGGATTGAATCGAGGGAAGGCAAAACAGCGCACACGGCCCCTCCACAATCGCAAGGTGCTGCATCGAGCGATGAGATGCACGATACCGAAGCCGATATGGCGCGCTGGCCGGCGCTTGAGCCGATGCTCAGGACGTGTGCTGAGGTCGTCGAGCCCGCGTTCCGCAGGGTCGATAAGGCGGCGCTGCGGCATCAGTGGAGTCACCGGCAGCTTACCAAACTGGCAACGGTCTTCGGCGCCGCCGCGGTCATCTTCGCGATACTCCAGCTTGCCTTCGCCGACATGATCGGGGCGCACGTGCTCACGATGCCCGAGCTCATCGCGGTGGTGCTTGCGTTCCTTGCCGTCGGGCTGGGAATTCGTGTCGCGTTTCAGGCCAACTGGCTGCTCGCCCGCAACAAGGCCGAGCGGCTCCGGCTTGCCAAGTTTCGGTTCCTGATTGATCCAGATCTTTGGAGTGGCGGCCCCAGCGTGCAGGCTCGAAAACGCGCGGAGCTGGAAGAAAAAGTCAGGATGATCCAGCAAAGCCGCCCTTCTGATCTGCATCACTGGGTCGAGCGCGACACCGTCCCCGACCCGCCACCTCCGGTGCTGGCCCTGCGTGCGCTGCCGCCCTCCGGCGGCGAGCTGCTCGATTACTACCGCACGCGGCGATTGCATTTTCAGCTCGCCTTCTTCCGCAAACGAGCCGACCAGAACTTCGCGATCAACAAATACACAAAACTCCTGTCGCCGATCCTGTTCTTCGGCAGCGTCGGGGCCGTCCTGATTCACTTCGGCTCCGACTTGAGGACCGGGGATGAAAAGCTCGACACCCTCAGCCGCTGGTTGATCGTGCTCGCGGCGTCGCTGCCGGTTTTAGGCGGAACGATTCGCACGTTCCACACCGCCTACGGGTTTGCGCCGAACACATACCGCTATCGGGCCAAGGCGGTCGCGCTGGCATCCATCGACTCGGTGCTGCAAAATGCGACCGACGCCGGCTCGCAGTTCCTCGAGCTTTGGCTCTGCGAAGAGACCCTCGAGACGGAACATCGCGAATGGCTGCGGCTCATGCTGGAAGCGGAGTGGTTCGCATGACTCGCGTAGATCGATACGCACTGTTCAATTGAATTGAGGTGACTGATGACTTACGAACCTCATCCTATCGACACGGACCCCGTCAAGCTTTCCCCGGAAATCGTCGCCTTGACCGAGCGGCTGGCGGCGCATTCTCACGATATCTGGGCCAGACAGCGCATCAAAGACGGCTGGAAGTTCGGTCCCGCCCGGAATGACCCCAACAAAGAGCACCCAAGCCTTGTGCCCTACGACCAGTTGTCCGAATCCGAGAAGCAGTACGACCGGAACGCGTCCTTGGAAACCATCAAGGCGATGCTGGCACTCGGCTACCAGATCACGCCGCCGCCTTCTTGATCGGGGGAAACAAAGGCGCGGACTTTCAAAGTAACGCCCCCGGACAAAAGGCGAAAATCACCGTGTTCCCGCCTGAGCTTCCCTGTATAGTCCCTGAGCCTCGATGTAAGCTTCCACGCCGCGTGGGACCATGTAGCGGATGCTCTTGCCGTCGCGCACTCGCCGGCGAAGGTCGGTTGAGGCGATTCCGATCGGTGGGATCGTGACCGCCGTGATCGGGCGTGCGTCCTCACCGAAGGAAGGTAACGCGAGAGGGTCGGCCTCTTCGATGCCGGGGCGATTCACGACGACGATCGTCGCCAGCCGGGCGATGCGCGCGGCTCGCGCCAGCTCGGTAAATCGTTCAGGCTGTCGCCACCGATCAAGAAGAACAGGTCGTCCTCCGGCCGCTCGCGTGACACGTATTCCAGCGTCTCCACGCTGTAATGCGGGCCGGGCCGTATCGCCTCGATCTCCGAGACCGCAAACGACGGGTGGCCGGCGACCGCGATCCGCGCCATTTCGAGTCGATGAGCGACCGCTGTCCGCTCGCCGCGCTTGTGCGGTGGCTCGCCGGCCACCACAAACCAGACACGCTCGAGCTCACAACTCTCGCGACACTGGTCCGCCAGGACGAGATGCCCCAGATGGATCGGGTCAAACGTGCCTCCGAAAATTCCCAGTCGCATTTGCGAGAAACCCTCATGCGCCCGCCCGCTTGCGTGGAAAACGAATCGCCGCTGGGCGCCGTTTTGGCGTGGACAGACGCGCACTAAACGAGTGTATTAGATATTCAACGCGCCGTCACTCAGGTCTTGGCCGGACTGCGTCACAATCGCTTTCCGCAGAACATCCCAACTCTACCGCGACAGGTCATCAGAATGGATCCCGAGCCAGGCGACGGCCAGAAGCACTCTGGAGAAGAAGACCAGAGTCGCGGCTTGGCTCCGGGCCCTGTCCCAGGTGACGACAGTCTGATCGCCCTTCGCCAGGGAACGTGGTTTGGCATCTCGGATGCCCCTCCTTTGCCTGCGGGTCCGTACGCGGGCGTCGTTTTCAACCGGCCGATCGAGCAGGTCCTGTCCTACCACGTCCCCAGCCGGCTCGAGCGGATCATCCGCCCCGGACAGCGCCTGCGAGTTCCCCTGGGCCAGGGCAATAAGCTCACGGTCGGCTATTGTGTGCGAGTGGATGATGCCGCGCCGGCTGACCTCGATTCCGCGCGGATCAAGGATGTCGTGGAGGTGCTTGATCCGTCGCCGCTCATCGATTCCAAAATGCTGGCCCTCACGCGGTGGATGGCCGACTACTACGCATGCTCCTGGGGGCAAGCGCTCGACGCCGCCGTGCCCGCCGGTGTCAAGAAGCATGCCGGGACTCGGATCGCCACTTTCTTGACGGTGCCCGAGGAAGTGCGCGAAGCGCTCGTGGCCGGCAAGATCGACCCACCGCTGACCCCCAAGCAGTCCGCCGTGATGGACGTGCTCCTCCGCGGCGATTTGCTGAGTGTCGGCGACGTATGCCGGCGGGCGAAATGCGCGCCGGGGCTTGTCCATGCCCTGCGCGGCCGCGGGTTGGTGCGTCCGGTGCGGAAGCGGCTTCCGGTCGGACTCGCGGGGGCGACCGCGGCTCGTGCCACTGATCCACTGCTCGATTCGGGCGCCCCCCCGGCCACAGACCGCGAAGAGCCGTTGACCTTGACCGCGGAACAAGAAGCGGCACTGGTGCGGCTCGAAGCGGCGATCGCTGCGGGCAGCTTCGGTCCGTTCTTGATTCACGGAGTCACCGGCAGCGGAAAGACCGAGGTGTATCTGAGGGCGATTGAACAGGTGGTGGCGCAGGGACGTGAGGTGATCGTTCTGGTGCCCGAGATCAGCCTGACGCCGCAGACGATCGAGCGCTTCAGCCGGCGGTTCGGCAAGGTGTCCGTGCTGCATAGCCACCTTTCCGACGCAGAGCGCCACCGCTACTGGCAGAGCATCGCCTCCGGCGAGGTCCAGGTGATCGTGGGTGCGCGCTCGGCCGTCTTCGCGCCGGCCCGGCGACTGGGCTTGATCGTCATCGACGAAGAGCACGAAAGCACGTTCAAACAGGAGACTACCCCGCGATACCACGCGCGCGACGTCGGCGTCAAGCGCGCCCAGTTGGAGGGGATTCCGGTGCTCCTGGGCTCGGCGACGCCCTCGCTCGAATCGTGGCAAAACGCCCAGCTCGGCCGATATTCCCTGGTCTCAATGCCGTTTCGAGTCAGCGGCCGGTCCCTGCCGGGAGTCGAAATCATCGACTTGCGGCACGAGAAGACGGCTCTTGGGTGCTTGAGCCAGCCGCTGCGCCAGGCGATGCACGACTCACTCTCTGCCGGCGGCCAGGTGATCCTGCTTTTGAACCGCCGGGGTTTCCATACCTTCGCTCTCTGTCCGCGATGCGGCGAAGTCGTCAAGTGCCATGCGTGCGACGTGGCGACGACGTACCATAAAAAACGCCACATTTTGATTTGCCACACCTGCGATGCCGAACGCCCCTGCCCGCAGGCATGCCCGGGCTGTGGCGCGCCCAAACTTTACTATGGGGGCATCGGCACCGAGCGGCTCGAGCGCGAGATAGAGCTCGCGTTTCCGGGCGTTGCCTCGCGCCGGATGGATTCCGACACGATGCGCGGCAGCGGTAGCCACGAACGCGTGCTCAGGGCGTTCCAGACCGGTCAGGTCCGGATCTTGCTTGGCACCCAGATGATCGCCAAAGGGCTCGATTTTCCCAACGTCACCCTGGTGGGCGTCGTCAGCGCCGATACGGCGCTTCATTTGCCGGATTTCCGCGCCGCCGAGAGGACGTTTCAGCTCATGGCACAAGTCGCGGGCCGAACCGGAAGGGGAGATCGACCCGGACGCGTGATCGTGCAGACCTTTTCACCGGAGCACCCCGCGATTCAGCTCGCGGCCCGTCACGATTTCGTGGGATTTGCTCAAATCGAGCTGCCAGTCCGGAAAGCGTTCGGTGTTCCACCCTACGGCAGACTGCTGCGGGTGATCGCGCGGGGCAGCAATGAAGCAAGCGTTCGATCATACATGGACGAATTGGGCGAGGCGTTCGCCTCCGAGTCTGACCCCTCCGTGCGGATCTTGGGCCCGGCGCCGGCGCCGGTCAAGAAGATTCGCAATCTCCATCGGTTCCATCTCCAGCTTCGTTGCCCGAACTCGAAGCCGCTCAAGCTGTTGGCAGGCGTGATACCACGCCGCTATCCGCCGCCGGAAGGTGTCGAGGTTGCCGTCGACGTCGATCCGATCTCCATGCTTTGAGCGGATGCGACGACCGTCCGCCGCCGGCCAATCCAGAATTCCTCCGATATTTCACTAAAGTTCGATTTACAAGATTGCCGCCAGCGGTTATTTTGCCGCCCGTTCGTTCACACCCAGGATTCGTGACGGGGAAGCTTATGGACAAGCTTCCGCCAGTTCGGGCAGGGAGGCCGGGTATGCGAACAAGTCACTTTCGGCTTCCGTCTCCTGATACTCCAGGTCGCGACGATCCGGGCTCGGCCGCATGGTTGGTGCGGGCCCCGGCTGGTGTTGTGAGAGCCGCCATCCGTGTCGTTCGTTCAACCGGTTGCCGGGATCGGTCTTTCCCGGATTAACAGGGAGTCGGTCCGGAGCACTTCGGCCCCGGGGGAACGCCACACTTCACTTCCAGACGAAGACGTTGCGAAGTCGCCTAACGGAATGCGACTATCCCATCGGTATTCAGGAGGATCATGATGCAGATGACACAGGGGTGGACCAGGCTACGAATCGTGGCCATCGCCCTGGGGCTGTTCACCTCGGCCACCGCAGGCGCAAAGGCCGACGGTATTCTGACCTACAGCACCTCGGGATACGTCAACGGGTCGACCGGAGTTTCGACCATGCTCGACGGCACAACCGTGGCTCCGACCACGAATGCGATCACGTACGCGTCCGTCAACAACACCACCGTTGACACGATCTCAAACCTGGCTCTTGGTGAATTCCAGGTGGCGCCGCTGGCTGCCAATATGACGACCACCTATACCAATACGCCATTCAGCTTCACGCTGATTCCCTCGGCCTACAATGGGGCAGCACTTTCCAACTTCACGCCCCTGACGATCACCGGCGTGTTGAATGGAATGCTCACAGGTAGCACGCAGTCGAGTGTGATTGCCACGATCAGCTCGATTTCAGAAAACACTTTCCAGCTCGGCGGTGCGACGAGCACGCTGGCTGGCCTGCCGAATCAGGTGCTGCTCGTGCCCAACTCGGGCCCCAACTCGAACGGTGGCGTAACCACGCTGGAAGCCGCGATCAACACAGTCGGGACAGTGAATCCTGCCCAGGCGCCCGTGCCCGAGCCCAGCACCATCGCGTTGTTCCTGACCACGGTGGGCGGTCTGGCCCTTCGGAGATACGTTGTGGCCCGGCGCCCCCGCGCCCTGGCCTGACTTGAAACGGGAGACGAAAGTCTCTCGCCCCCCGGAGAGCGGATCGAGCCGAGTTGACTGCTCGCCGCTTTCCCCCGGAATCCCTCGATCGAATCGATCACACCCCGGCCCTCGGCCGCGCCAGCGTCCGAGGGTCTTTTTCGTTGAGTTCGAGTCAACGGCTACCGCCGGGTTTTTCCGTCCTGCCCTGTTGGAGCTCCGCGACTTTGCGCTCGAGCTCGCTCAAGCGCCCAAGGAGCGCGGCTTTCTCGGCCGCTTCCTTATCCATGATCTTCATCTCGTATTCCGCTTCGAGATGACGCTGGCGAGCTTCACTCAGGTCGGCGATCGTTCCCCTACCCACCTGAATCTCGGCATCCTCGCGCTTCGCGATCTCCTCGAGAATGCTCACGTGGCGCTTCCGTATCTCCGCGCGGTCCGCGTCGGTCTTGGCGGCAAACAGCTCCGCCTTCTCGAGGCGCTCCAGACCATCAATAAAACGGTCAACTGTCATGCGCCCTTCTTCGTAATAAGCCTTCTGCGCATCGACCCGCGCGGGCTGCGGCAAGTAGCTTGGCAAGCTGCGGATCAACATCAACCGGCCTGCGAAGTGCGCCAGTCGTCGGCTTTCGTACTGAATACCGATCGGATAGTCGCATCTCTCCGCCGCTTTCGTCGGCAGCCGGTTTGGGGTCCTGCGCATGAGTTCTTCCCAGGAGCAGAGCACCGCCCCCCGTGGTTGCGATCCCTAACGATAGGACGACACATCCGGCGATCGTCAGTTTCTTGAGCAGCATGGTCGTGAGTACTCCCTGGGCCAGTTCCGCCGCGGCCACCGGCAACGAGCCAGCGGCGGCGGACTGGCCGAATGTGAATTGTGTTGCCGTGCGGGCCACGGATGAGGCGAGCTGCTCCGGTAGAACCGCTGATGCGGCCGCCGCCGCTGACGCAGCCGCATCACCGACAAGCCAGGCGGCCAGGGGCCCGATGGCCGAGGGGGCCGAGATACCGCGGCGGGTCAATCGGAACCGAAGCGTGCTCCTTGCCCGCGAAAGCCGGCTGCGAACGGTCCCCACCGGACAGCCCAGCCGCGTAGCAGCCTCCTCGTGGGTCAACCCCTCGAGGTAACAGAGAACGACCGGCGATCGGTACTTCTCGGGCAGCCGGCCAACCTCCTGATGCACCACCGCCGCGCCGTCGGCTCGTTCGATAGACGCACCGGCGCGTGACTCGAGCAGAGGCAGCACGACAGAACGCACCGCCCCGAGTACCCGTCGGTCGCGAATCTCCCGCCGGATCGAATTGGCCCGTCCCCGCGCCGCGACCCGGAGAGCGACCCCGTACAGCCAGCTCCCGACGCATTCCCGATCACGGATCGCGCCAGCCCGGCGCGCCAGCACGAGGAAGGTCGCCTGAAACGCGTCGTGTAGTGCCAAGGGATCGGTCAGAAAATGCCGGCACACGCCCAGCACCATCGGCCCGTGCCGCGTTACCAGCGCCTCGAACGCCTGCTCACCGTGTTCCCCTCCGACTTCTTGGAATCGGTCGATCAACTCGCCGTCGGTCATCCCCGCGCATGTGCCGACATCAAAGAGAGCTTGCAGATCGCCCGTCAGGCCTCGCGAAGATGAACCTGGCATGGCACCTCAACCCCTTCCCGCGCACTGAAGTCACTCTCCCGCAATAGTGCACCTGAAGTTGGTTTTCCGATCTGGTTTTTTCAGATTTGCGCAAGTCGCACTCGCGTTGGCAGTTGCTTTCGCTCACAGCATGCCGCGCGGCAAGAGCGTGCTCCCTACGCTACCGCCGCAGCGTCACCCGCTCCGGCCGGCTTTCATCTTCCGGAACCGATCTATCAGCGCATTGGTCGAGCTGTCATGACCGAGCTTCGCCTCGTCCTTGCTTTGCAGCTCGGGAATGATTTTCTTCGCCAGCGCTTTGCCGAGCTCGACGCCCCACTGGTCGAACGAGTTGATCTCCCAGATCGTTCCCTGGGTGAACACGCTGTGTTCGTAAAGCGCGACCAGTGAACCCAGCACTTCCGGAGTGAGCCGCTCGCCCAGGATCACGTTCGTCGGCCGGTTGCCTTCAAACGTGCGGTGGGGGATCAGGAAATCGTCGACGCCCTCAGCCTTGAGCTGTTCGGCCGTCTTGCCGAACGCGAGCGCCTCGGCCTGAGCAAAGACGTTCGACATCAGCAGGTCGTGGTGGTCGCCCAACGGATTGAGCGAATGCCCGAACCCGATCAAGTCGCAGGGAATCAGCCGGGTTCCCTGATGGATGAGCTGGTAGAACGAATGCTGGCCGTTCGTGCCGGGCTCGCCCCAGTAGACCGGCCCGGTCTGATACGCGACCCGCCGCCCGTCGAGCGTCACACTCTTGCCGTTGCTCTCCATCGTCAACTGCTGAAGATAAGCCGGGAATCGCTTCAAGTACTGATCATATGGCAAAACGGCCGTCGTCTCCGCTCCCAGGAAGTCAGTGTACCAGACCGAAAGGAGCCCCATGAGCACCGGCAGATTCCGCTCGAATGGCGTCGTGCGAAAATGTTCGTCCATCGAGTGGAAGCCGTCGAGCATTCTCTGGAAATTGTCCGGGCCGATCGCGATCATCGTCGAGAGCCCGATCGCGGAATCCATCGAGTATCGCCCGCCGACCCAGTCCCAGAACCCGAACATGTTGGCCGTGTCGATCCCGAACTTGCTCACTTCGTCGTGATTGGTCGAAACCGCGACGAAATGGCGGGCCACCGCCTGTGAGTCTGCAAGCGCACGCAAGCTCCACTCGCGGGCCGTGCGGGCGTTGGTCATCGTCTCCAGCGTCGTGAATGTCTTGGACGAGATGATGAACAACGTTTCGGCCGGATCGAGGTCGATCGTCGCCTCGGCGAAGTCGGTACCATCGACGTTCGACACGAAGCGGAACCGGAGCGCACGCTCGCTGTAATGCTTGAGCGCCTCATAAGCCATCACCGGCCCCAGGTCGGAGCCGCCGATGCCGATGTTGATGACGTTGCGGATCGGACGCCCGGTGTGGCCCTTCCATTCGCCACTCCTGATCCTCGAGGCAAACGTCGCCATCCGATCGAGCACCTCATGCACCTGCGGCACGACATCTTCGCCGTCGACCAGAATCGATTGTCCTCTCGGCGCGCGAAGCGCAACGTGCAGTACCGCGCGGCCCTCGGTGACGTTGATCTTCTCGCCCCGGAACATCGCGTCGATACGCTCGCGCAGCCCCGATTCCTCGGCGAGATTCTTGAGGAGGTGAAGGGTCTCATCGGTCACGCGATTCTTGGAATAGTCGAGGAAGAGACCGGCCCCGGAGGCGGTCAAGCGCTCGCCCCGGCCGGGGTCATCGTGGAATAAGCCGCGGAGATGCACCGCGATCGACTTCTGATGATGTTCTTCGAGTGCGCGCCAGGCCGGGCACTCGCGCAGAGGCTTCCGTATCATCGTCGGGCTCCAGGTGCAGGGATGGTCTCGGGCCGTCAAGTGCTCAAAGCGTCGGTCACGATGCGCTGGGCTTCCGCGATGATGGCATCCAGGTGGGCCTGGTCGCGGAAGCTCTCGGCATAGATCTTGTAGATATTCTCGGTGCCCGAAGGACGCGCTGCAAACCAGCCCGTCGCAGCGACGACCTTCAACCCGCCGATGGGGGCCCCGTTGGCCGGTGCGCGGGTCAGCTTGGCCACAATCGGCTCGCCGCCAAGGTCCGATGCTTTGACGTCCGACGGATCGAGCTTCTTCAGGCGCGCCTTCTGCTCGGGGGTCGCCTCCGCATCGATTCGCGTGTAGAACGGTGTACCGAACTCCTTGGTGAGCTCGTGGTAGTGCTCGCCCGGATCCTTGCCGGTCCGGGCGAGAATCTCCGCGGCGAGCAGGTCGAGGATGGGCCCGTCCTTGTCGGTCGTCCACACCGAGCCGTCGCGCCGCAGGAAACTCGCGCCGGCGCTTTCCTCCCCACCGAAGCAATACGAGCCGTCCAGCAGCTTGGCGCAAACCACTTGAACCCCACCGGAACTTCGGCGAGCGGCCGGTTGAGGGCATTCACAACCCGGTCGATCAAGCTGCTGCTCACAAGGGTCTTTCCCACCTTGGCATGCGCCGGCCATTGGTCGCGGTGCGTGAGCAGATAGCGGATCGCGACGGCCAGATAATGGTTAGGGTTCATGAGGCCCGTGGACTTGGTGACAATCCCGTGCCGGTCGGAATCGGGGTCGTTCCCGAAGGCGACGTCAAACCGGTCCTTGAGCTTGACCAGACTGGCCATCGCAAACGGACTGGAACAATCCATCCGGATCTCGCCGTCATGGTCGAGCGTCATGAAACGGAATGTTGGATCGATCGCCGCGTTTGTGACCGTGATATCGAGGTCATAACGATCGGCGATCGGCTGCCAGTAATGAACGGCCGCCCCGCCCAGGGGGTCGACCCCGATCTTGACCTTCGCGGCCCGGATTGCCGGCATATCGATGACGCTCGCCAGGTCGGCGACGTAGGGCTCGACAAAATCGACCTCGAGGGTGGTGCTCGCCCTGATCGCCGCGGCAAACGGCACACGCTTGATCGAGTCGATGCCCGAGCGAAGCAGGCTGTTGGCGCGGTCCTCGATCCAGGAGGTGACGTCCGAGTCGGCTGGGCCGCCGTGCGGCGGGTTGTACTTGAACCCGCCGTCGCGGGGTGGGTTGTGGGACGGCGTGATCACGATGCCGTCGCACCTCCCGGTTGTGCGGCCGGAGTTATACGACAAGATCGCGTGCGAGATCACCGGTGTCGGTGTCACACCGTCGTCACGCTGCAGAATGGTCTCGACGCCCGCCGCGGAAAGCACTTCGAGCGCCGTTCGCTGCGCCGGCTCGGAAAGCGCATGCGTATCCTTTCCCATGAACAGAGGACCGTCGATTCCGCTCATTTTGCGGTAATCGCAGATGGCCTGGGTCATGGCCACGATGTGCGACTCGGTGAAGGTGCAATCGAGCGATGAGCCGCGGTGGCCGCTGGTGCCGAAGATCACCCGCTGCGCCGGCTCGGTGGGGTCGGGCCGATTGGCGTGATAGGCTCGCTCGAGCGCCGGCACATCGATCAGAGCGCTCTCGGGCGCGGGCTGTCCCGCCAGAGGATGATTGGCCATCACGCTGCTCCTGTCATTCGACGTGGCACGGTTTGGTTCCCCAGATCTCGCTCGCGTACTGGGCAATCGTGCGATCGCTCGAGAACTTGCCCGAATGCGCGACGTTGAGCACAGCCCGCTGCGTCCACGCTTCCGGCTTCAAGTAAAGCGCGCCGAGGGAGTCCTGCGTCTGCCCGTAGCCGGCCAGATCGGCAAGGTGCATGTAGTGGTCGCCGCGGGGCAGCAGAGTGTCCCAGATCGGGCCGAAAATCCCCGGCTCGTGCGGACTGAAGGCGTTCGATGCGATCATGTCGAGCGCCCGCCGAGTCTCGGGCTCATGCTCGTAGTGCCAGTACGGGTTGTACCACGATCGGCTCGATGCGACTTCTTCGGCGGTCAGACCGAATAGGAAGAAATTCTCTTCTCCCGCCTCCTGGGCCATCTCGATCGTGGCGCCGTCACGGGTCCCCACGGTCAAAGCGCCGTTCATCATGAACTTCATGTTGCCCGTGCCGCTGGCCTCGAAGCCGGCGGTCGAGATCTGCTCCGAAACGTCACTGGCGGGAATCAGCCGCTGGGCCAGGGTCACGTTGTATTCGCTCAGGAAGAAGACCTGGATCTTGCCCTTGGATAGGGGATCGACGTTGACCACCGAGGCAACATTGTTGATCAGCTTGATGATCAGCTTCGCCAGTGTGTACGCCGGCGCCGCCTTGCCCGCGAAGAAGAAGGTGCGCGGCGGTACTTCCAGCTTGGGATTGTCGCGCAGCCGATTGTATAAAATGATAACGTGAAGAATATTTAGTAACTGTCGTTTGTATTCATGGATGCGCTTCACCTGGCTATCGAAGATGGAATCGGGGTCGACGGCCAGTCCCGTCCCCATGCGCAGCCAGGAAGCAACGCGCACCTTGGCCGCCCGCTTGGCCGCGCGGAAGCCGTCCAGGAAGCCTGTGTCCTCCGCCAGCGGCACGAGCTTCTTGAGCTGGCTGAGATCGGCTATCCAGTCGTCGCCGATGGCGCTCGAAATCAATTTGGCCAGGTCGGGGTTGGCCAGGAGCAGCCAGCGCCTGGGCGTCACGCCGTTGGTCTTGTTGTTGAAGCGAGCCGGAAAGATCGCGGCCAGGTCCGAGACGACCGTGGTACGCAACAGCCTCGAGTGGATCTCGGCGACCCCGTTGGTGCTGTGCGTGCCCACGATGGCCAGGTTCGCCATGCGGACCCGTTTTTCCCGGCCCTCCGAAATCAGGCTGACGCGCGCCAGGCGGCCGTTGTCGCCGGGAAACCGCGTTCGAACGTCGTCCAGAAAGCGACGGTTGATCTCGTAAATGATTTCGAGCAGCCGGGGAAACATGATCTCGAAGAGGTTTACCGGCCAGGTCTCAAGCGCTTCCGGCATCAGGGTGTGGTTGGTGTAGGCCAGGGTGCGCGTGGTCAGGTCCCATGCCTCGTCCCAGGGGATCGCCGCTTCGTCCACCAGGATCCTCATCAGCTCGGCGACTGCGAGCGACGGGTGAGTGTCGTTCAACTGAATGGCCACCTTGTCCGGAAGCGCGTGCCACTCATTGCCGCGCCGCTTGAATCTCGCGACGATGTCTCCAAGCGAGCACGCGACCAGGAAGTATTCTTGTAGCAGCCGAAGGTTTCTGCCCCGGGGCGTCGAGTCATCGGGGTAAAGCACGCGTGTCACCACCTCGGCGGCAACCTTGTCGTGGACAGCATCGAAGAAATCACCCCGGCTGAATTCCAGGAAGTTGAAGTCGTCGTGGCTCGTGGAAGTCCAGAGCCGCAGCGTGTTGATGTTGCTGCCGCCGTAGCCGACGACGGGACGATCATATGGCACGCCGACGATCACGGTCGGCACGTTGGGAACCACCGTCAGTCGCCCTTCCTTCATCTGGAAGGCACAGTTGAGACGAACTTCGACAGCCTCTCGCGGCCGCATGACCTCCCACGGATCGCCATGACGCAGCCAGTTGTCCGGGTGTTCGATCTGCCTTCCGTCCTTGATCTCCTGGCGGAACATCCCGTACTCGTATCGCAGGCCGTATCCCACCGCCGGAATCTCAAGGGTCGCCATCGAGTCCAGAAAACAGGCGGCCAGGCGGCCCAGGCCGCCGTTGCCCAGTCCAGCGTCCGGCTCAACTTCGTAAAGCGCCTGCAGGTCCTGCCCGATGTCCGAGGCGAAGTCGCTTTCCACGAAATCCTCGATCTGCAGATTGGTGATCGTGCTGGCCATGGTTCTACCGATCAGGAACTCCATTGACAGGTAATACACCTCCTTCGGGTTCTTGTGGTCGTAAGACCGCTGCGTCAAAATCCAGCGCTGCGCGAGCACGTCTCGGACCGAGTGCGCCATGGCCGCAAACCGGTCGCGCGCGCTTGCCCGGTCCAGCGCGGTGACGTGGTCGAAAAGAAGATGCCGGTCGTAGTAGTCCTCATCGTCAAATCGCAGCGGACCACATTCATAGCGCTTCAAAGGATCGGCCGTCTGGTTCATTCCGGTACTCCGAATTCGCAGTTGGCGGCGAGGGAACGCGTCGATCATAAACGGACGTGGCGATCATCATTCCAGAGGCGGATCGCCGGCTCGTCCAGCGAATGCTCGTAACCTTGAATCGAGAGCGACGCCGTGCTCAGATACAACAGTCGCCCCGCTGAAGCCGGCTGACCCAGCCACCGCGCCGCCAGGACGCGGAAAAAGTGGCCGTGGCCGAAGAGCAGTTGCTGTCCATCGAAGGCTCGCAGCCGGCTGATCAGCCGGTCCGCCCGAGCGCCGACCTGCTCGACCGACTCGCCACCGGGGCAGCCGTCCCGAAACAGCGACCAGTCGGGATTCTCGCCGCGGATCTCGGCCGACGTCTTTCCGTCATAGGCGCCGTAATCCCATTCCATCAGGTCTTCGTCTGTGACGACGTCTTCGAGAAAGCCCGCCAGCTCGCAGGTCTGCCGCGCTCGCACCAGCGGGCTCGTCAGAACGCGATGAAATTTCATTCCACGCAGCCGGTCGCCCAGGCTGCGTGCGTTCGATTCACCGCGGATCGTCAGCGGAATATCGGACCGCCCGGTATGCTGGTGCGAGAGTGTCCAGGCCGTCTCTCCGTGGCGAGCCAGATAGATTTGGGGAAGCTCGTTGGACATCATGAGTCTCGACGAATTCTCCGTGAATGGTCGTGGCCAAAGGCTACCGGCAAGCCGGCACGCATCGAGAAACCCCCCTGTAGCGCGCCAGAACGCCGTGGCCCCCATTGTCGGCGCCCGGTTCCAGAAATGCTAGATTCGCGAGCCGCCCTATTCCTTGAGCTGCACAAATCGCGCCAAATCCCGGGCGATGATCGATTCTTCGTCGGTGCGAATGACGCGGACCGGTGTACGCGAGCTGTCGGTGGTGATCACGGGCTCATTTCCGCGATTACGCACGGGATCAATTGTGATTCCCAGGAAATCAAGGCCCGCGCAGGTTTCCTGGCGTATTTCGGGCGAATTCTCGCCGATGCCGCCCGAGAATACCAGAAGATCAAGCCCGCCCAGCGCTGCCGCCAGGGCGCCGATTCCCTTCCTGGCCTGGTAGCAGAACAGTAAAACGGCCTCCGCGGCGCGCTCGTCGTCGACCCGCCGGGCCAGGAGGTCGCGCATGTCGGAGCTGGTTTGCGAGACCCCGAGCAAACCCGACTCGTGATTGACCATTCGATGGAATACCTCGGCCGTCATGCCAGGGACGATCCGGGTGAGATACAGATAAAGCCCGGGGTCGATGTCGCCCGAGCGTGTGCTCATCACCAGGCCCGAGGCCGGCGTTAACCCCATCGTCGTATCGATTGGGCGGCCGTCATGCACGGCTGCAAGACTCGCACCGGAACCGAGATGGGCCATGATGATCCGCCCCGCGGCGGCCGCGGCGCCGGCGACCCGCGCAATCTCCTCCATCAAGAACGCGTAGGACAGGCCGTGGAACCCGTATCGTTCGACTCCGGCCGCCTCGAATGTGCGCGGAATCGGCACAATCTTGGCCACTCGTGGCATATCATGATGGAATCCTGTATCGAAGCACGCGACTGCCGGCAGGTCCGGCAAGCGTTCCTGAAACCGTTCGATCAAAGCAATCTGTCCGGGCAAGTGGTCTTCGTCGAGCGGGATGATGCCGCGCAGCCCGGCGATGACCTTGGGCGTCACCCGCTCGGCCGCGTGATAAAGCTGCCCGCCGTGCACGACCCGAAAACCGATCCCCGCAATCCGCTGGCGGCCCAGATTGCCCTCGAGCCAGTCAATGACGAGACCGGCCGCGGCGCCCAGATCCGGCGCAATCACGTTCGGGATCCGAGCTTCCTGCTCCCCGGCAAGCTGGGCCGACAATTGCGCATCGGTTCGCCCGATGCGCTCGATCGTTCCGCGGCCGATTCGCGTGGGCGACCCCGCGCAGGTGGATTCCAGGTCATATAGTGCGAACTTGAGACTCGACGAGCCCCCGTTCACCGCAACCAACGCCGGACGCGCAGATTGCAGAGCGGATGTCATTGCAGCTGCCGACCTTACCGGTTGATTTGCTCATAGGCCGCCAAAAGATTCTATCGCGCCCGGAACATGCTCAAAAGAGTTCGTTACTTCCTTTTTGAGCGTCTGGCGCGGTCCAGGACTCTTTGTGTTAGTATCTGAACTAGGTTGCGAGCACAGTTCTCAGAAGAGGTTTTTCCTGGGAATCGGGTCCGGCGGCTGATCGATTGACGCCTATGCGGATAGGTGCGCGACTGCCCTCGGCCGCCCGGTAACATTGTAACGAGAGCCGAAGCGGATGCCCGAAGGCCCCATTGACCTGCTGTCAAAGGCACGCGCGGGTGAAACGGAAGCCCTGGGCGAGTTGTGCGCGCTTTACCGGAATTATCTGCGGATGGTTGTGCGCACGGGGCTGGGTCCGCGACTGCGCGAGCGTGTCGAGATGTCGGACGTGGTTCAAGAAGTATTGGTGGAGGTGGTTCGGCAGTTTCCCCAGTTCACGGGTCAGAACGAGGCGGCCTTGGTCGGCTGGCTGCGACGGCTGGTCGGGCAGAAGCTGGCCGACCTGGGGAGGTATCACAGCAGGGCAAAGCGTGCCGGTGCGTCGACGGCTTTACCGCTTGATGGGGCGGCTTCGGAGCTTTCGGGTGGCTCGCGTTCGGGAGAGGAGAACGGGCGGATCGTCGATATGCTGGCGCTGTCGCAGACCAGCCCAAGTCAGGCCGCCAGCCGCCGCGAGCAGATCATCTTGCTTGCCGACGCGCTGGCCGCGCTCCCGGATTCCGAGGCCGACGTGGTCTGGCTGTACGCGGCCGAAAACCTCTCGTTCGAGGCAATCGGCGAGCGGTTTGGATTAAGCCGAAAATCGGTGCGTGGCATCATGGCGCGGGGGCTCAAGAGCCTGAAGCGTTCGATGGAAGGTCCGCCTGGCGGATCTCTGAGGTTCAGCGATGGTCAAACCCACTGACGACACGACTGTAGGTCCGGACGGCGGCTCCGGCTCGAGTTCCGGGTCCGGGTCCGGGTCCGACTCGGGTGACGACGATGATCGCGTCGGTGAAGCCGTCGAGCTGTACATGCTGGCGTGCGAGCAGGGCCCGCCGCCGAATCTGGATGAATTCGTGGCGCGCTTTCCTGGGCTGGAGGAAGACCTCCGGGCGGCCATTGATGGACTGGAGCTGGTTCACGGCCTGCTCGGGCTCGGCTCGGCGACCGGCTCGGGGAGCGGTCGCCGGGGAGGCCTCGATCACCGCATCGAATCCGGCCAGCGGATTGCCGGCTACCGGGTGGTGCGCGAGCTCGGTCGAGGAGGAATGGGCACGGTTTATGAGGCCGTTCACGTCGGGCTCGACCGGCCGGTGGCGCTCAAGGTCCTGGGCGTGCACGCTGCTCCCGATTCTTCGGCCCGTCGCCGGTTCTTGAACGAAGCACGCACGGCCGCAGGGTTGCACCACACGCACATCGTGCCGGTCTTCGACGTCGGTCAGGTCGGCGGGCTCTGTTATTACGCCATGCAGCGGATCGAGGGGAGCGGGCTCGACCGCGTGCTCAAACATCTGCGCCGGACGCGTCAGGTGGCTTCCGGCGGCGGTGAGGCACTTTCCAGCTCCGGGCTCCCCAGCTTCGTGGCCAGCGGACGCGGGAGGGCTCAAACAACTGCTCCCGCCGTGAGCCGATTCTGGCGCCGGTGGCCCGCGAGCTTGCTGCGCGGGCGTAAAAAGCTCGCCCGCTCGCTCGAGCGAGCAGCGGTCGTTGTGCCCCCGAGCGTGCCGGGCCAGGCGCATGAGCTCGCCCGCCAGAATGGCGTGCGATCGAGGGCGCTCTTGGAGGCCGATGGGTCGACGGCTTCGTGGGGAACCCCCTCGCGCGACGGCCGGCAAGGGGCTGCCGATTCCGCCGGCGGCGGCTTGTCGGCGGTCGCATTGGGGTCGCTCACGAATTTGGCCTCCGCCGACAGCGATCGGCAGCGCCGCGAGCTCGAGCCGCCTCCGTTCGATCCCCCGCGTGGGCCCGCATACTTCCGCTGGGTAGCCAAGGTCGGCCGCGAGTCGGCGGATGCCCTCGCCCACGCGCACGAGCAGGGTGTCATCCATCGCGATGTCAAGCCTTCGAACCTGTTGATCGACGCCAAAGGAAGCATCTGGGTCACCGATTTCGGGCTGGCGCGGCGGCTTGCTGATCCCGGCATCACGCATCATGACAGTCTGCTGGGCACGCCTCGTTACATGAGTCCCGAACAGGCGCGGACGGGCACGATCGACGGACGCACGGATGTCTACAGTCTGGGAGCCACCTTGTATGAGCTGTTGACGCTGCGTCCCCCCTTCGACGGCCAGACGGCAGCCGAGCTGATCGACCAGATCGGCGGGCAGGAGCCGCTGGCACCGACGAAGATCGACCGCCGCGTACCGCGCGATTTCGAGACCGTCGTGCTCAAGGCGCTGGCCAAGCGGCCTGCCGACCGTTATTCCACCGCCGCCGAGCTCTTCGATGACATCGAGCGCTTTCTCAATCGCGAGCCGGTGAAAGCACGGCGAATCGGTCCGCTGGGCCGGGCCTGGAGGATCGCCCGCCGCCATCCTGGAATCACGGCCGTCTCGACCGCCGCGGCCGCACTCGTGCTGGCGATCGCCACTTTCGCTTACCTCAAGGTCGTCTCCGAGCGAAATCTGGCCGTTGCCGCTGAACTCAAAAGCGTCGACCTCTTGAACCGCGAGAAGGCGGCCAACGCCGGGCGGGTTGCGGCCCTGAAGGAAAAGCTGGGATCGATGATCCAGCTCACCGCTCTCGGGGCGGCACCGACGCGGAGAAGCCTCGGCCTGAATTTCGTCAAGGACGCGGCCGAGCTCGAGCCGGACAAGGACGAACGGACGCAGCTTCGCGACTCGGCAGTCAAGTTCCTGGTTCTGCGGGAGATAGAGCCGAGCAACCCGGCGCTGGCCACGGGCCGGGCGCGGGGCTTGATCTTCACCCCCACCGGACATCAGCTTGCGGTGCTCTCGGAAGAAGACGATGAGCTCGACTTCTGGGACGTGCAGAAGAGACGTCGATTGACAAAGTTGCCTCTTCGAGGCGGCGCAGCGACCGTTCCGATGCCTGTGGCCGACGGTGCTCTCGAGAGCACCGCCGGCAGGGTTGAACCGGCTCCGGGAACTGGCAACGCCGTGCTTCCGGGCCTGGGGGGGCAGCGCCCTGGTCAAGGCGGTCGTGGCCGGCCGCCTGGGTTTCAGCGGCTCGCACAAGTTGGCTCCTACATCGCGATGGTTCTTCCCGGCGAACCCGCCGTCGGATTGCTGGACCTGCTTTCCGGTTCGCCTCTGCGCAGCTTGAATCTGCCCGACCATTCCATCGTCGGCCTGGTCGGCGAGCCCACGGGCCACCGCTTCGTCACGATCGAACAGTTGAGGATGCGGAGCGCGAGATCCGTTATTGCCAGGCCCGCAACCACGCCATCGAGCACTTCGCGGGACGAGGACGGTCCTGCGTTCGACGTCAATCTTTGGGATGTCGATCATCTTGACCGGCCGATCACCAGCCTGCCCTGGCGCTCCGACGGCCTGCGAGGGTTCCCGCTCGTGGCGATCAGTCCGGACGCACGGACGGTCGCCGTAGCGGCGATGGGTCGTGCGGTCGTGAGACTCTACTCGGCGCAAGACGGTCACCCGCTCGAACGGGGCGAGATCGAGGCCCAGGCTGAGCTGTCGGCGATCGCTCTGGGCCCGAACGATATGCTGGCAACGGCCGGAAATACCTCCGGAGGGACGTCGATCCGGGTCTGGGATCTCGATTCTCCTTCGTTTCCGATCGGACTCACGCCCGGCCAATCCAACACGCGGTTGATGCGGTTTAACCCGCAAGGGAATCTCCTGGCGATCATGGGTAACGGCCCCATCGAGCTCTGGGATCCGGTCGCCCTCAATCTGGTCGCCGCTTTGCGCATGTCTGATCAGGTCGCAGACATCGCCTTCGCGCCCGATGGGAAGACGCTGGCGGCCGTCGGCCGATCCGGTGATGCCATGGTCTGGACGGTGCTCGACTCCGCCGCCCGCACGCAACTCAGCGGTTTCGACACCTCGCCGGCGTCTCTCGCTTTCGGCAATGACGGCGTGCTTGCCGCCGCAAGCTCGAGTGGCGAGATATGGACCTGGCGCACCGGTCGATGCCCGGAAATCGGGCCGGCAGGCCCGCGCCCGGCGGTGGACGTCGCGTCGCCCGGCAGCGGCCCGCTCGAGCCCAGGCGCAGCGACGGCCCCGGCTCCGATGCCAATCGACGCGGCGGCGGCCCTCGGGGTGAAGGAGCACGACCCGGCGGACGCGGGGGCTTCATGGCCTTTCAGCCGACGACGATTGCCTTCGACTCGTTGGGACGGCTCGTTGTGCATGACTACCAGGGCCTGCGAATCTCTGCCGAAGGGGTGGGGTCCGTTCCTGGCCCGCCGAAATTCCTCGCTGCGGGTTCTCTCACGCAGGGTTCCGGAACATTCCTGACTACAGCATTGGCAAAAACGTCCGACGGTGCGCTCATGGTGGTGGTCCGTGGCTCGTCGTTCTTTCTCTGGCGTGCCGACGCTCCCGATACACTCATCCCCATCGAGCTGGCACCGAAGCTCGCGTCCGAAGTAGGTACCCTGCTGCCCCCTTCGGGAAACAATCCGCGCGGACATGCACTCCGTTCAATTCAGATTTCTCCCAGGGGCGACCGGCTTTACACCGTTGACCAGAGAGGACGAGAAAGCGTCCTCCGCGCTTGGGCCATTGAACTCGCCGATGGCGCGAAATCCGCCCGCGCATTGGAGCAGCAGTCGACCGTTCTGGAACAATCAAACAGGGTCACGTTGAGGCCTGACGGAACAATTCTCGCCGTCGTCGAGCAAACCCAGGTCACCCTGATCGACGCGCATAGCCTGCAGCCGATCTGCGTCCTCACCGAGCCCGGTAAGCCGACCGAAAACCTCTTCTGGTCGACGTTGGCGTTTTCGCCCGACGGCCGCTCGCTGGCGGTCGGTTCTTGGCAGGGGACAATCTCTCTCTGGTCGCTCGACGTTCCCACACGCCCTCAGCTCAAGTTGCACCTGCCCGGACACCGCGGCACGGTCACCAACCTGACGTATGACCCCTACGGCCGCCGGCTGGCCAGCGCCAGCCGGCCGGATTCCATGGTCGAAGTCTGGGACCTCGCCGTGATCGAAACCGAGCTCGTGCGCCTCAAGCTCGCCGATTGATCGATCAGATCAAATCAGCGTCTCGAGCAACAGCTTCAGCTTCCGCACCTCGACCTCGCGGTCAAAGGGATTCTCAGGCCGGTCGATGATCGTCACGGTCAATGCCCGGTTATATCCGTGCCGCTGGAGCATGTTCACGATCCGTGCATAGTCAACCTTGCCCTGCCCCACGCGCACTTGAAACTCACCCGGCCCCGTACCGCTGTCGCGCAGATTGACGCTTTGAACGTACGGGAACACGCAGTCAAAATCGACGTCGGGCTTGGGTCCCTGAAGGAAATGGCTGGCGTCCAGCGCGATCCCCATTCCCGGAACGGACTGGCAAAGCTCCACGGCAACTTGGGGATCCGCTGTCAAGGTCTCGGAGTGGGTCAAGAGCGCCAGCACCAGTCCCTTGCGGAAAGCGCTCGTGCCGATTGAGTTCAGCCGTTTGATCTCGTCGTCGATCGAGGTGCCGCGCCCAGCGGCGTTCATGGTGATCACGGCGACGGACAGCGATTTGGCCAGCTTGCAAATTCCTTCGAATCGCTGCAGCGTCACCGGGCTCTCCCAGTCAACCGGCCCGAAGTCCGTGTAGATCGATGAGGGCACCAGGCTCGGGCCCTCCCTCAAGCGCGTCAGCGCGGCGTCGGGGGCATCACCCGCTTCGGATAGCCGGAGATGCTGCCCCTCTTCAACCAGTGCCAGCTCGAACTTGTCGAACTCCAGATCGACGATGTGGCGTAACGCCGTCTCCAGGGGCTCCTGCGCGAAGCACAGCGTATTGCAAGCGACGAACATCCTGATTCTCCTTGATTTGCTCTGCGGATTCTACCTGCGCTTGCGGTCCGGGGATAGGTCAGAAGGATCGGCGCCGCCTGAGCGTGCCGTTCCTCCGCCAGCCTGTGGCCTCCGGTCGGTTGCCCGTGCCAGACGGGTGGTCGCGGCCGCACTCGACTCCCTGATCCAGTGCGAGCTCGCGAGCCGGGCAAACTCGGCGTAGCGCTCCTCACGATAGGCTTGAATGGCCTCGAGCATCGTGCGCCGAGCGTTCAAGAGCCCCGATCGCGACGTTGTCTCGTTCAGCACGTGCAGGTCGTCGATCCACAGATTACCCGCTGCCAGCAGCTCGAATCGCAGCCGCGCCGAATCGAGCCCGCCGGCCGGCACGTCCGAAGCACGCACCGCCCTCCCCTCCCATTCGGTCGACACTGTCATCTCCGTCCGGCGCACGTAGGCCTTGCCTCCCGAGGCTCCCTCGATCCAGACCCGGACCTTCGTCCCCGGCTCCGACGCCCGGAAAAAGGCCTCGATCAAGAGACTCGACTGATTGTTGGGAACGAACGATTCGCTGATGACCGCCGCCGGCGCCTCAGGCGCGCTCAACTTCAAGCTTCCTGCGCCGGAATGGGGGTTTTCCCGATCGACCTTGATCTCCGCGCTCCCGGGCGTCGCCTCATCGACCAGCCAGCCGGCCAGCTCAACGGGGCCGCCGCTCCTGGTCGAAGCCACCTTGACCACCGGCCCGCCCGCAAGCGGCTCGTTCGGGGTCGCCCCCGGCTCGAACCCGGAGTTTGCCGGCTCTGCCGGGCCAGCCGAGAGACCCTGATTGAGCCGCTTGAGCTGCGCCTGTAGCTCGTTGAACCGGGCCCGCATCGAAGTCATCACCGCCTCTGAGGGATAAGAATTGACCGCCAGGAGCTTCACCTCGGGCGCGCCGATCTTGATCGCCGCTACGCCGTATGGCAGCAGGTCGAGCACGAGGTTGCTGCCGTCCGCTCGGGCAATCGGCGCCAGGCGAAGCCCGCGACCGACATCCTCAAGTGGTGCTCCCGCCGGCAGGTCGAGCTTGGCGGCCAGGCGGACGGGGTTTGGCGAGTTATTGGCGATCTCGAGGAACGTCTGCCCGGGCTCGCTCAGATTGCGGACGACGACATCAAACGGCTTGGGGATCGCGCCGGCCGTGATGTCGGCCGGCGCCTCCCGTGCCGGCAGGGCACAGAGCACGCGTGCAAACCGGCGCAGCCGGTCTTCCTGGCCCGAAACGGCCTTTTCAGCCAGGAACACCCATCGCGAATCGAGCGCGGCGAGTGCGTGCCCAAGCGGCTCGTCGGCGGCTGGGCCGTCTCCCAGCGGCAGCGCGGCCAGCCAGAGCCCCGGCGCGGAAACCGCCGCTGCGGTTGAAGCCGCTCGCTCATCGGGCGGGTCCGAGCCCGGCGATCCTTTGCCGCGGTCGTCCGATGCGCCTTCGCCGCCGATCGATAGCAGAAACCCGCGGTGCCGCCGCGACGCGACCGGCAAGTCCAGGTCGGGGCTGGTGGCCAGGTCGTGCGAGAGCGCTTCGGTCGAGAGCGCCGTGCCGCGGAGAACCAGCGGCGACTCCGGCCCACTCGGCCAGTGCTTCAGATCCAGCCCGACGCTACGCCACGATTGACTCGGCGGCAGCGCCGCGCGATCCACCCGCCTGGCCTCGACACCAGCCGGCCCGCCGTCCAGGCTGGGCGTGACCACGGCGAAGCTCGCCGTCGGGGCAACGGCGTGAAGTGCGTCGTTCATTTCGGCGTAAAGCGCAGCGATTTCCTTGGCTCGCCAGGTCAGCCACGGCATGCGTCCAACCCCCGCCACATATCGCGATCGTTCCGCAAATCGGCCGGGATCGGTGCTCTCCACGCCGGGGATCTCGCGTGTGGCCTCCGGCCCGATCGTGTCGTGAGTGAACTTTCGGTACGTTGCGTCGTCCAGCCCGGTGTCCGGTGTGCCCAGCAGCGTCGGCCCCCGGCCCAGTCGAATCACCAGTCCGCCCCGGCCGCCTGCCGCCTCACCCGCCCTGAGCCCGGTCGTCGCTTTCGTCACTCGCCGCTTCATCGCCTCGCGAACGTCCGGATGCAGCGGATGATACGCGGGCCAGTCGGCACGGCCCTGGCTGTCGATGCGCACCAAACCCCGCCGCAGCGCCTCCGCCGAATCGGGCGGCGGCAGGCCGGGCAATGCGTCGTGTCCCTCGAAATCCAGCTCCAGCCAGAGCGTATACCCCTGGCGCGCCAGGATTCGCCGGACCATTTCGAGCTGATCCGCACCGGTCGCGTCTTCGTCGGCTTGCCCCACGAGACCGCGGCGCCCATCCCGCTCGGCCACGTCCTCGGGCACGACGACCGCCGTCGCACCACAATAGCCCATGTACTTGACCAGGTTCTGGGCCGTCCGCAGCGGGTCATTCGAGCCCTGGCGGCCGCCAAATCGATCCAGGGCATCTCGCCCCGTCAAGTACAATCCCAGACCGCGTTGCACTAGATCAGACGCGCGGGGCAGATTCTCCGGTTCTTCGATCTCTGTGAGCGTGATGGCTCCGGCACGGACCTCGGCTTCGGGACTGCGATTGACCAGAAAAAGCACCATCTCGCTCGATCGCGGAAATACTACCCACTCAAAGGCCGCGGGCGGCCCGTCTTGCAAGATAGGCGGTCCCGAAGCGCAGGCATCCAGCAGTAACCGTGCAGGCGACGCGGCTGCGCTGCCGCTGTTGGCCAGCGCGGCTACGCTGCCGCTGTATGTTTCGACGAGCGCGACTCCCAGAGCCGACGGCTCGCCCCCCTTGATTTGCAGCTTCAGGCGATGAGGACGGTCCAGGTGCGTCACCTTGAGCCCAACCGCCGTCCACGCCAGCCCCCCTGCATCGGCTGCGTCGAGCTTGGCAGCCTCGCCGCCGTTGCGCGTGAACCAGCCGCGCACCCGATCACGCCGCGACGGCTCGATCAGCGCGGCCGCGGGTATCCTCCACTCGGACCGTCCTGGTCCGGCCAGTGGTGACCGACCGGTGGCGACCGGGCGGTGGCTGCGCGCGCGCGAAAGATCGACGGAATCAATCTCGGTTTCACGCGCAGAGCCATCGAGAGCGATCGCGCCGACTCTCGCTTCAGGATCGACCACCGTGATCGCCACCCGGCGCACCGCCGAGCTGGCGACCGCACTCGGCCGTCGTCGGCGGATCAAACGTGCCAGCCGCCCTCCATCGCGGCTCGTTGCCGGCTCCCAGGTGGACCGAATTTCGAGCAGATACGTTCCTTCCGCGCGCGGCGCCCGAACTTTCCAGATTCGCGACGGCGGCTCGGTCACATTGGCCGGCACAACCTCGCGCGGCTCGTCGTGCCAGAGCACCTCTCCCCCTGCGAGCGGCCGTAGCGCCGCCGTTGTACGCACACTCACCTCGCTCGCCTCCGGCCAGATGATGTTGTACCCGACCGACACCGGCACCACGGCCCCAGGCGCCACGATCCCGTCCCGCGCCGATTCTCCCAGATCAACCACAATCGAATCCCACGCAAGGCGCTCCACGGTCACGACCAACCGCGATTGCGAAGGCGTGTGCTGTGGCCGCTCGAGCACGGCCTGAAGCGGCATCCCGATCACTTGATCACCACCCCGCAACACCAGACTGCCGTCGAGCGTTCCCTCGATCCGCGCTCGCACACGCCCCTCCGCTCGCTTGCCCAGGCTCCATGTTCCCGCCCCCCCCGGCGCCGGCCCGCTCCCTTGCAGAGAGCCACCCCCGTCAACACCATGTGATCCATTTGACGGCGGCCAATCGATCACCTCAACCACCCGTCCGTTCGTGATCTCAAGCATGATTCCAGTATCTGCCGGCAATTCGCGAATGGGACTTGTCTCTCGCGGCAACCCCGCGTCGGGTTTTGCGATGCTCCAGGTCACTTCAACAGTCAGGTGAACGCAATCTCCGAGAGCGCCGGCAACCTTCTGTTCGGGCTCTTGACGCGCAATCGCGACCGTTGCTCCTGAAAGCAACAAGATCAACGGTAACAAAGTGTTGCGCCAATCCCTGCGCATCGGTCCGGGGACGTTCCTTGGATCGAGGACACCCATCCGACGTTTGATCCGCATCCATGCAGATCACGGCATGATGGATCTGGGCCGCATCCAGGCGTTCTGCGCGAGGCTTGCCGCGCCGGGTCTGGACTCGACCGTGTATCGTTCTTCGATCGGCCGATCGAGCGTGTGACTTGACGTAATATTCGGAAAAATCCGTATGGTCGGCCGGACCCGCAGAGTCGATTTCGGAGTCTACCGCGAATTCAAGGAAACGTCATGGCCAATGAGGCCCACCCCCGTTTCGGGGGTGCCTGGGTGTAATCGTTTGATCCTGGGAGGGCGAAGTAGACGCGCGAGCAAGCGAAAGCCCCCCCGCGCACCGTCGCCCCCTTCCAAGAAGGGGCGGCCCAGAAGCCTGATACGTTCCGGCTGCACTCAGCCCCTGTGAAACGGCTGCTGTGCACGCTGAGCTTTCGCTCCCTCCTCGAGTTCCGTCATGCGCAGCTCCAAGGTCGAGAACTTGGCCATCGCCATCTGGTCGGCCAGAATGGCCCGCCAGGCCCTGAGCCGAACCGCCTCGGAATCGGCGTCCTTCGCGAGCCTTTCCATCCCAGCAACCGCCGAGTTGGAACATCGAACCATGCGGCCGATGGCCTGATTCAGTGCCGTGCGCCGCCACATCTCCGACGTTTCGCGCACCTCGCCGCTCCTTCGCCCAACGGAATGCCGTCCGCTCCGGCACACCGTTTTTGCGCGCCCACGCGAGGATGGAATGCCCCCGCGCAATGGCAATCGCAAGCTTGGTCTTCTGATCATCCAACTCCAAAGCTTCTTCATGCATGACTTGCATTCACCTTTCCGCGCCCCGGGAGAAATTCCGGCGCGTATTCTTTTCTTGCCCCAAACTCGGAACCCAGCCCGGGCCGCCACACGACCAGATCGGGCACAGAAAACCGCAGAAACGACTTCGGTTTGACATGGTGAACAGCGGCGGCGATCCACAGTGGCAGTTTTCTGCGATCACTGCCACGAGGTTTTTCAGTCGCCGGAAAACGCTTCGGCCAGTTCCCATCCTCTGGCGCCGATTCGACATGCGGAGCGACAGTCTCCGCCCTGAATGACGGCCGTCCACGGCGAAAAGTGGCAGTAAATGGCAGTGATCCGGGTGTTTTTCGAGCATCCGTACACTGGTGTAAAGTGCCGGCTGGTATTCCTACCCCCACCGTCGGGCTGATGCCACCGTACGTGGCGGAGGGCGGCCGGCGCACACGGCGGGCGGGAGCACACGAGACGCCGCGCATGTCACTGCTTTCGCGTGTCAAAGACTGGGCGTTGGACGGTCGAATTTCGCTCATTGAAGAAAGATTGATGCTTCGTTCTCGGAAGGAATGGAGAGGAATGGAACGGATATCGATGCGATGAGGTAGAGAGGGACGCCCCCTCGCTCGCGCCAACGTCGCGCACTCTATCTTTTCGTCTACATATAATATGTAACAAGTTTTGAAGTTCGGCAACGACACCGTTCCAAAAAAGTGCAATCACTCAATCGATACGTTTGCAACATAACAAGTTCCGGTTATAAGTGATTTCCTTATTAATTGTGAACACTCGCATTTCTCCCCCTTTTGCAGGGATTTCTTGAGGTTAATTAGTTGTTCGGATTCGCCTTTGCTGCCTTGAGCGCAAACCAGAAACCCAATCGATGAGCCAGAGCACTCCCTCCCGGCACCTGCAAAGATTACGGGAACGGACCGACGTGGCTTCGATCGCATGAATCGATTGTCGATCAACTGCGGTTTGATCGACGAAATGAACACGCTCTCACTCAACCCCGCAATACCTTCCACCAGCCACCGCCCTTCGCCGTGATTTCCGCACCCCGCTCTCCCTCTCGAAGTAGCGAACAACCACGGTGTTGAGCTGTGCCATTTTGAGACCTGCCGCTTCTTCCAACCCTTCGATTTTCCACGTCTTACGCATCGACGTCCTGGGCCGACTTCACAAAAGCCGCCGATCGCCGCCAATAAACTCCGCCCCAGTCGATAGGCACAATTGTATCGGTAATGCCTTGTCGCACTCGGAAATCTTACTTTCAGAGCCACCAGGGAGGCTTCTACCAGGCGCAGGGCGTGATCAGCGGGGTCGACTTTCAATACAGCTCACTTCAAGCCGACCCGTACCCGATCTACTCTGTGTTCCTGACCACCCAAACCGGTTCGGATTCGTCACTCCTGACCTCGATCAAGGCGTCGCTCACCGTCAACAGCCTCTCCGAGGGCGCCGCGGTCACCTACACCCCTGTATCGCTGGTAGACGGCGAGACGTACCTGGTGCAGCTTCAGGTCACCACTGTCTCGAGCTACACCACCGGTCTTTACCCGGCCGAGCTGTCGATCACCAAGATCCGGCCCGGCGCCATGGCGACTGAAAATTACACCACGTCGCAGATGTGATCAACCGATCGGCGTCGCCGTATGGCGCCGGCTGGTCGATCGCGGGCTTGCAGCAGATCATCATCAACGGTTCCGGCATACCTGTGATGGTCACCGACGGCGAGAGCGTCCCCGAACAGCTTACCTCCACTGCCACAAACACCTACGCCGGCGCCGGCTACGACCTCTCGGTGTTCTACTACAATTCGGCGACCTATACTTATAGCAGCATAGCCGCAACCAAAGGATTCACTGGGCTCGAGCGGCGTCTCGCCGCGTGAGGGACGTCCTGACCCGGAGCCCGCGGCATCGTGCCGCGGAGGTTTGACGCATTGGTGCCAATCCCGGAGCTGCGGCCTAGGCCAGCTTCGCGATGTGAGGAGCCAGGCCGGGCACTCGGGCTCGGCCTTGGCCCCTGGGTCGGCGCTCGGGGTGCTCCTCAGCAGAGCCCTATCCTCCGTCCAGGCCAATGGCGATTGTCGCTGCGCCTTGGCTCGGCGCCAATCGCCCGTTGAAGTTGTCTCGTTTGGGCAAACCCGGCCGCGTCCCGCGATGCGTAGCTGCCGGGCTCATCTCCGGCGCCTGCCCACTTGGTTTTTGGCCCAGACCAAGTAAAACGGTGTTGCCCCTCGCTGGGATCACGGACACTGGCCCAGCCTGCGAGGGCTAGCCATACCAGCAGCAAGGAACAACACCGTGAACTCATTTGTCGCCAAGCATCGATCGGAAATCAACGGGGTTCTCGAATGTTTTGACCGCGTGATCTTGCGCGGCCATCTTCCCATCGCCGGCGTGGGATACTTTGCGACCTGGCTCTTCTCCAAGCAGATCGCTCTCAATATGAGGGAGCTCTCGGACGGTTGGTGGAACTTCAAGCACGCCGCACCGTGGTTTGCCGAGACCTTAAAGGCACACGCTCGCGAATTGGCTGAGAAGGCGGGCCGCACCTACCGTCATCTATCGCGGCCGGAGCCGATGGAGGAGAACGCTCGCCAACTGGCCCAGCGAGACGGCATCACCGAGGGCCTCGTATGCGTCTATGGGGCGATGGAAACCTGCCGTACTTTCCGCGTGCACTATAGCGACGACGGTCCCAAGGTACGTTCGGACCAACGCGTCTGTTTGGTCATCTACTTCTACTGGATAGACCGCGAATTTGGCTTGATGCACGTGAAGCTCCAAACTTGGTTTCCCTTCACGGTGCAAGTATATGTCAACGGCCACGAATGGCTGGCGCGGAAGCTCACCGCTCGCGGGATCGCCTTCGAGAAACACGACAACGCGTTCGTGGAACTGGCTGATGTCGAGAAGGCCAACGAGTGCGCACGGAGCTTCTGGCGGCGCGATTGGCCTAGACTGCTCGATCGCCTGGCCGGCCGGGTCAATCCCCTGCTCAAGGACTGGCTAGCCGGGCAAAACTACTACTGGGTGATCGACCAGGCCGAGTTCTCAACGGATGTGCTTTTTGCCAACAAGACGGCGCTGTCATCATTGCGCCGTGGTCTGTACGAGCACGCAGTTCATTGTTTTGGCGCGGATCAGATGATGACGTTTTTGGGACGGAAGTACCGTGCGACGTTCAAGGGGGAAGTCCGAACGCACTGGCGGCGACGCGAGCCGGGTGCGGCCGTCAAGCATTGGGTCAAGAGCAACGCCATCAAGATGTACGACAAGTCGGGCCGGGTGTTGCGGATCGAGACAGTGATCAACGATCCCAAAGAATTCTTCGTGCACCGACCCCGGCTCAAGAATGATGGAAGCAAGGTCGTCGGTTGGTTTGAGATGAATAAGGGTGTGGCCAATATGTACCGGTACGCGCAGGTTAGCCAGCGGGCTAACGATCGTTATCTGGAGGGGCTCGCGGTCGTAAATGACGTGGGCGTCGGCCAGAGGGAATTAGACTCGAGATGCGCGCCGGTATCTTTTCAAGGGCGGAAACGTCGCGGCTTGCAGCCGCTTTCACGCGACGATCAGGCCCTGTTTCAAGCCGTGCTGCGTGGTGAACACGCCGTGCGCGGCTTCCGCAGCGGTGAGGTGGCCGAACGGTTGTACGGTTCCAGACCAAAAGATGAAGTGGAACGGCGCAGGCGGTCCGGGCGGGTGAGTCGCCGGATCAGCCTGCTGCGTGCCCACGGCTTGGTTGCGAAATATCCGCGCTCGAGGCGTTACCGCGTGACGCGCGCCGGTCAGCGATTCATGAGCATGGCAATTGATGTTCGCGCTAAGCTGTTTGCGCAGGAGTTTGGTCGAGCGGAATAGTACATCTCGTCACCCTCGCGCAAATGATTTTTTGCGCTCACCGTTGCTCCCGCGCTACCCGGTGCGCGCCAATGATTTGCGCCGAACGCTCATCTGAACACCGTATCATTGTACGATGCCCTTGGCAACCGGATCGGCATCGATGAAAATGGCACGCAGACGTGGACGCTCTATGATCGGGGCAATCCGATCATGGATTTCAACGGATCCGGCTCTTTGACAACGCGGTATCTTTGGGGGCCGACGGGGATCGTCGCCCGTCAAACTTCGGGCGGCACGGTCTCATGGTACCTGGCTGATCACCTCGGCACGGTCCGCGACCTGATCAATAACTCCGGTGCAATCATCGACCACGTGGATTTCAGCGCGTTCGGGACCGTGCTTGATGAGAGCAGCCCGACGAGCGGGGATCGGATAATGGGTTTTGCGATGCTGGAGCGAGATACGGTCACGGGGTTGAATCTGGCGGTATATCGGGTGGAGAATCCGGGGACGAGTAGGTGGGATAGTCAGGATCCGCTGGGACTCCGTGCGGGTGACGCGAACCTCTACCGGTATGTGACAAACGAGGCGACTAACACAATTGATCCTCTTGGCCATGACCGGTGGGGTGGCTTAGGCGGAGTCCTCACGGGGCAGCAGGGTTGCGCGGGATTGCCGGCCCTATTAGTTGGCACCATTATTGTCATAGGCGCGGCGGCAACTCTTCCAGCGACCGGTGTGGTCGTCGGCGTAATTGTTGCGGGCGGTTTGATAGGGGGGGCTATCGGTGGCTACAGCGGTTATAATGGCTCGACAACCGTCACTGGCGGCATGGTGTTGGGAACTAAACCAGGGCTGTTGACAGATATAGGCTGAGGCAGTTAGGAAAGGTTCTGGCGGTATGGAAACCGTCCACCACAAGGATTTTCAGCATGGAGGGACCGCATGGAAGCCCAACCCGCCGGCAGTCTTCTTTCCTTTCTTGCCGCTGTTCCCGAACCTCGCAGCCGACATGGCCGACAACATCCCCTGTGTGCCATTCTTGCGTTGGTCTGTTGTGCCATTATGTGTGGCGCGAAGAGTTACACCGCCATTGCACAATGGGCAGAGGATCAAGACATCGGGCTGATGCATCGACTTGGATTCACGCGCAAACCTCCCAAGATGGGCGGCATTCGCAAGGTGTTGATCGCGTTGAACCCAAAGGCCTTCGAGGATGCCTTGAACCGGTGGGCCGAATCGTTGCTGGGCCGGCCAGTCTCGAGCGAGCTTTTGCCACCAGAAGCCTTCGCGCTCGATGGCAAGACAGCTCGTGGCAGCTTCGACGGCCTCGAGAAGGCGGTCCACCTGCTTTCCGTGGTAGCTCACGAATCGGGATTAACACTGGCTCAGACACAGGTTCCTAACGGCGGCGAAAACAAGACCAACGAGCATAAGACCGCTCTCCAGTTGCTTCGAGGCATTGTTCTCGAAGGGCGACTCATAACCGGCGACGCCATGTTCTGCCAGCGGGACCTTTCCCAGCAGATCATTGATGCACACGGCCACTACCTTTGGTTTGTGAAAGACAACCAACCGACGCTCCTCAACGATATTAAGGCTGAATTCGCCGCGTCAGTTGAGGCGGCTTTTTCCCCCTAAACAGCGGCGAATCTGGGAACAGGCGCAAGACACCGCCACGACCATGAACAAGGGTCATGGTCGTCGTGAACGCCGCACCTTGAAGGCGACGACCGCCTTGAATGCGTATCTGGATTGGCCCGGGGTTGCCCAGGTCGGACAGATTGAGAGTGTTGTTGAGCAGGACGGAAAGGTCTCACACGAGACTCGCTATTTCATTACCAGCGTTCCGCGTGATCTTGGCGGTGCCAGCCAATTGCTGGTTTGGGGACGCGGCCACTGGTCGATCGAGAATCGCTCCCATTACGTGCGCGACGTCACGTTCGGGGAGGATGCGAGCCGAATCCGCAAGGGATCCGGCCCGGAAATCATGGCTGCCCTGAGGAATGCAGCGATCGGCTTTCTCCGGAGCACCGGCGCGACCAATATCGCTGAAACCGTCCGTCGCAACGCTTACCAGGTCCGAACGCTCTTCGCCAAGCTCGGCATCTTCAATTAGTCAACAGCCCTGGGAACTAAACCGGGTATTATTGTCGGCGCTGTCGCATGCGCAGTAATATTAAAGTTGCCACCGAAAAGATTCAAACCTCCGCGGCCGAACCCTTGGCCGCCGAAAGAATGGCCTGGAGAATGGCGGTGGCCCGGTAGGTGGGGCCGAGGACCACGAGCACGACCGCGATAACACGACTCGAATCGACGATCGCCGACCGTAGCTCGAGATGGAATCAAGAATGCCAGTGGACGCATTTGGACACACTTGTGCGCCGCCCGCCGCAGCAAATATACGCGCGTTCCCATTTGCTCCGGTGGCGGGCCGGCGGAGGGGTGCGCGCAGACGAAATTCACACGCAACAATCCACGACGCGGAGCCCGCTCAAATCGCCGACACAGTGCACGGAATTCGCAAAGTAAGGCTGAGTCATTGCTTCGTTGTTATACATCGGTCAATGGAACGGGCGATTTCTCCGTCCACGCACAGGGCCGCGAACCGGCTTCAGACGCCCGCGCCTGTGGAAAGGGATGAAGGCTTGGAGGGGTGCTGATGACGTCAGGATTCGGCAGCGAGCAAGATGGGTTGCCACGCGAGCCACGCAATATATCTTCTCCCTTGTGGTACTTGGGTTCCGTTGTTTGCTTGAACGTCGCGGCGGCGGTCTGTTGCCGCTTCGTAGGGAATGCCCTTCCCGCTGCTGTCGATGGATACTTGTGCACAGGCATTTTCTGTGCGTTGAACATGTTCGGACTATCGGTTTTCGGACTTGTAAAGTGCCTTCAGTGGTGTGGTCGAATCATAAACGCACAACGCCGTGCCCGGGACTCTCGTCTGCGAGTCGGGGTGGCGGCGAACCGATCGACCCCAGGCCCTTCCTGATGTGGTTACTTTTATATTGGGCCGCATCATTCATTCTCGACGACTTGGCTATGCGCAAACGGCATTCCGCGATTCTCATACGGCTACGCGGCCCTGCTTTCCGCATTGATCCTGGCCGCGGTCGCCTCCACCGGCGGGCGATTCGCTCCTGCTGCACGCGCAGTCCATGATTCATACCTCAAGTCGCTTTCCAACGCCGAGAAACTCGTTCTCCTCTGCTGGGCTCTGTATGTGCTTTGTTGGCTTCAATTCATGTGCTCGCTTGGGTTTATCATTGCTCTCGGTACCCCGTGGCTGGTGGTCGTGGTGATAGGCTGCTCACCGTTGTTTGCTGGCGTGCTTTTTGCGTTCGCGATGATGCGCGCCTCCAATTGGCACTTCAGATCGAGTGCCCATTTGAAGCCTCAGTCGGATGATCACCCGACCAGAGCGGTCAAGTAAATCTGAGCTTATCCGAAAGGCTAAGAGGGCAAAAACGGCGTCGGGGGAAGGAATCCAAGGAATCCAGCCGGGTCGCCCTGGGGATTGCTCCCCAGGGCTCCCACAGAGCCGGAAGTGTGAAGCAAAAAACTCATCTCGTCACATCTCCTCGACCCACCTCCCAAGTGCCTATAATCGGGTTTTCGGCACTTCTCCAGTTGGTCGAGTGGTGCCATGTCCGTCGCCAGAGGAGTCAACAAGGAGGGTCATCATGCGTCGATCCCGAACCATCACTGTCCCCCCCGCGCCCGATCGGTCGAGCCCGTCCCCTCGTTCCGCGCCAGTTCTGGCTGACGTTGACCGTCGAATCCCGAGAGCGAATCCTGGGCACCCTCAGTCGGATCGTGGCCCAGCAGCTCGCAGTGCCTCCAGCCATCCAGGAGGCGACCAATGAACGCAACTGACACACCCAAAGCCCTCCCGATCGCTCCGCCTGGCGAAGGGACGATCGCCAAGCGGGTGGCGGCCGGCCTCGGCTTGCGGCCGTCTCCGCTCGATGATCGGCACTTCAGCCGGTTGGCGATCGTCTTCGTTCGCCAATCCGATCCCCAACAGGTCCTCAATCACATCGAATCGCGGGAACGGCAATACGCCCTGGTCGACCTTGCAGTGGCCCTGGGATGGCCCAGGGACCGGATCCTGCTCATCGACGAGGACCAGGGGAACAGTGGCAAGACGGCCGATTGGCGAACCGGATTTCATCGCCTCCTGGCCGAAGTTACCATGGATCATGTCGGCTTGATCCTGGGGATCGAGATGAGCCGCGTGGCCCGCAACAACAAGGATTGGCATCATCTCATGGAGATGTGCGCAATTTTCGGAACACTCCTGGCGGACGAGGACCGCATCTATGATCCCCGCGACGCCGAAGACCGCCTCCTCCTGGGCTTTAAGGGAACCATCAGCGAATATGAGTTAGTTCTCATGCATAATCGATTGGAACGCGGCCGGCTGCACAAGGCCAACCGGTGCGCGTTGTTCCTCGACGTCCCCTGCGGGTATGTCAAGCTGCCCACCGGGGAAGTCGCCCGCGATCCTGACGAGCAGGTGCAATCGACCGTGCAACTGGTCTTCGACAAGTTCGACGAACTGGGCTCCTGCAGGCGTCTCTACCGCCATCTGGTACGGAATAAGATCCACCTGGGGATGCGCCTCCACCGAGGACCGCGACGCGGTCAGTTGGAATGGCGCCTGCCCAGTCCGGACACGCTGAGCCGGATGCTGCATCACCCGATCTATGCGGGGGCCTATTCCTACGGACGTCGCCGCGTCGATCACAAGCGGACGGCCGCGAGTGGCGGCAAGATCAAGATGCGCGAGGTACCGATGTCGGAGTGGATGGTGCTCGAACGGGACCGCCTGCCGGCCTATATCACGTGGGAACGGTACGAGGCCAACCAGCAACGGTTGCTCCAGAACAGCCCCCGGCCCGGTTCTCCCGGGGTGCCCCGCAACGGCAGGGCGCTGTTGACGGGCCTGCTGGTCTGCGGGGCATGTGGCCGGCGCATGTACGCCAGCTATCGGAGCAAGTCGACCGCCTATTATGGGTGTACTGCGGACGAAGAACGAGGGATCGACGTGTTGCGGACTCGAAGCCGGGGTGGTGGACGATCTCGTGGCCCAGCAGGTTTTGCGTGCCCTCGAGCCCGCCACTCTGGAGTTGAGCCTGAAAGCGATCCAGGATGTGCACCAAGAGCGTGAGCGCCTTCACCGCCACTGGAAGCAACGCTTGGAGCGGGCCACCTATGAGGCGGAACGCGCCGAACGGCAGTACCAGGCGGTTGAGCCTGAGAATCGTCTCGTGGCTCGCAGCTTGGAGCGACAGTGGGAGGAAGCGCTGCGAAATCGGCGCGATCTTGCGGAAGAATATGATCGCTTTTTGAAGGAACAGCCACCGCACCTCAGCGAGGACCAGCGTGCTCGAATCCTGGCCCTGTCCAGCGACCTCCCGGCGCTCTGGAATGCGCCCGAGACGACAGCGGCCGACCGCAAGGAGATTATCCGCTTGGTGGTGGAGCGTGTCGTGGTCCATGTTCGTGCTGAGACCGAGCGCGGCGAGGTGGTGATCTCGTGGCGGGGCGGTGCCACGACCCGCCACGAGATCGTTCGCACGGTCTCGCGCTACGAATCGTTGGGCCGTTACGATCAGTTGATGAATCGAATCATCGAGATGCGTCAGGAGGGTCAGACGATCAAGCAGATCGCGGCGCAGCTCAACGCGGAAGGGTATCGCACGCCGAGATCCCGGAAGGGCTACACGAGCACGTCGGTGCGGAAGCTGTTGTCTCGTGGCGAGCTGACCCGGGGGAGGATTGCGACAAGGCAACTCGATCGCCACGAGTGGTGGCTGCCGGACTTGGCTCGCGAGCTTCAAATGTCAGCGAACAAGCTGCGGGACTGGGCGCGTGCGTGGCTGGGTTCGCTCCCGGCAGGTTCCACCGCGCGGCCTGTGGGTCATCTGGGCCGATGGGCGGGAACGACAGCGGTTGCGGAAGCTCCGGGCAGCCTCGAAACGGGGCAAGCCTGTGGAAGGAGCACCGTCTCGCGAGAAGGTCATCCATTGATGATTCTTGATCCCATCGATCCACACGGCGTGGATCGATGGGATCGAGGCTTTGTGACAAAGGGGGCGTTATGTCGCGCAGATCCGGGCTTGCCGCAATTCAGGCACCCGGCTCGTCATGTCGCGGCATCGCTGTCCCTCACACGATCTGGTCGCCTCACGGTGACACGTTCGTAACCGTCCGGCCGAACCATTATTGCCGTGCATGATAGCTTGATCCTGGTAACGCACTACCGCGGCACCGGGAGATAGATCATGCTTGCGACAACCAAATTCCCTGCAGAGCAGGAATCGCGGATCGAATGGTGGGGTCGTGTAATTCTTCGGCAGGAGGGCGGCCGGATTCCTCTCGCCCAGTTCTGTCGTCAGTTGGGCATCACCACCCGGAAAGTTTTACTACTGGAGGCAGCGTCTTCGAAAACTGGATGTCGCTGGCTCCGGTAAGCGCATCGCCACTGGGCAATCACCAGGTTCAACGGTAGCCCCAAGCACTGCCGCTACCTTTGTGCCTGTATCGGTCCTTGGTCCACGCGCAACCACTCAGTTGGAAGTCGAGCTGGCTAACGGATGCACCGTACGGGTGACAGGCTCGGTTGATCCCGGCTTGCTTCAGGCTGCAATCAACGCGGCCGGGCAACTCGACGGCTCCGACCAGGGAGACCACTGATGCTCCCTCAACTCTCTGCTGCCGTTCGAGTCTTCCTTTGCTCCCAGCCCACCGATATGCGCAAGAGTTTCGACGGGCTCGTAGGCATGGTCCGCGAGTATCTCGGACAAGATCCGCTCTCTGGACATCTTTTCCTCTTTCTCAATCGCCGCCGGGATCGCGTCAAAATCCTGTTCTGGGAACGCGATGGCCTGGTCATCTGGTACAAGGACCAGACGACAGGCTACCTTCCAACTGACTGGTGGAACACCCTCGCCAGACGTGGCCATAATCAGTTGGCAGGCGCTGATTCGACTCGCGGATTGGTACCAGGATCAGCAAACGAGCAAATCCCAAGGAGGCTCACCATGTCCGGACGCACCCGAGCTACAGTCCCCCCCCGCGCGAGCAGGCTCACCGTCGCGAGCTGACCACACCTCTCTGGACTACTCTCTCGACCGAGCAGCGAGGAAAGGCTCTTCGAGTCCTCGGCCGACTCGTCGTCCAGCGGCTTCAGTTGGCGCCCGCCGTAAAGGGGGTGGCCAATGACCGACCGTAAGTCGACCAACCCTCCAACGAGCCCGACCTCAAACGAGTCAATCGCCCCGCGCACCGTCCAACCGGTGCGATCCACCAAGATTCGAGATGGTCACCTCGATCGGCTGGCGGTAGTCTACGTGCGGCAATCCACGCCGCATCAGGTGCGCGAGAATCGTGAGTCGCGCGACCGGCAATACGCGCTGGCTGATTACGCTGTCACCCTGGGATGGCCGAGGGATCGTGTGATCGTGATCGACGAGGATCAGGGACAGAGCGGCCGCTCAGCAGCTAACCGATCCGGATTCCAGCGGCTTCTGACCGAGGTGACGATGGGGCATGTCGGCCTCGTCCTGGCGCTGGAGATGAGCCGGCTCGCCCGCTCATCGGCCGACTGGCACAGGCTGCTCGACATGTGTGCCCTGTGCGGTTGCCTCTTGGCCGATCAGGATGGGATCTATGATCCAACCGATCCCAATGACAGGCTCCTTTTAGGCCTGAAGGGAACTTTAAGTGATGCAGAGAAGTTCACTCTTCGGAATCGACTAGAGCGTGGACGGCGAAATAAGGCAGCCCGTGGAGAACTGTTCATTGGAGTGCCAATGGGATACGTTCAACTCCCCTCGGGGGAGGTTGTGCTGGACCCAGATGAACAGGTCCGTGAAGTGGTGAGACTCATTTTCGCGAAATTCGAAGAGCAGGGAACAGCTTGGGCCACCCTCCGCTACCTGTTGAACTCTGGCATTCAGGTCGGACTTCGTCCCAGTCGAGGATCGCGGCGTGGTCAGTTGATCTGGCAGCGCCCCAATCGGGGCACCGTGGAACGACTCCTACGCCACCCCATCTATGCGGGTGTTTATACTTATGGCCGCCACCAGTATCGCAGCGCTCAGCCAGGGTGCCCAAATGGACCGGTTTGCAGACGGGTACCACTGCACGAGGTGTCGGTCCTCAAACGCGATCACACCCCTGCGTATATTACCTGGGAGCAATTCCTGGGAAACCAAGAGCGCCTGCGACAGAACCAGTCCACCGCGACGACACCTGGGGTGTCGCGCGGCGGGGCAGCACTACTTAGTGGCGTGATCGCCTGCGGCACCTGCGCATGTCGCTTCCGCACCACCTATCGCGGACGGACGAGGAGCCGACCGTACTATACCTGTGTGCGGCACCTTATCCGAGGCCAACAGCAGGTCTGCTTCGGGTTGCGTGCACGCCCGGTGGATGACCTTATCGCTGCCGAAGTACTGCGCGCCTTGGAGCCGGCAGCCCTGGAATTGAGCCTGAAAGCAACCGAGGACCTTGGTCGCGAGCGAGAACGCCTGAACCGTTACTGGCAGCAGCAACTTGAACGCAGTCGTCACGACGCTGAGCGAGTCGAGCAGCAGTACCAGGCAGTCGATCCCACCAACCGGCTCGTTGCACGCACACTGGAGGAGCGGTGGGAGCAGCGCTGCGACAAGCGCGACACGTCGAGGAAGAGTACGATCGCTTCGTCAACACGTCGCCTCCACGCTTGAGCGGCGTCGAGCGCGACCGCATCCGATCCTTGGCGGCGAATATCCCGGCACTGTGGCATGTCGCGAGAAACTACCGCAGCCGACCGTAAGGAGATCGTCCGATGCCTCGTCGAGCGCGTTGTGGTCACGGTGCAAGTGGACAGCGAGTACGTGGCAGTAGCGATCCACTGGCAGGGTGGGAACGTTACCCAGCACACGGTCGTGCGCCCACTCGGACAGTACGAGCAACTCCGGGATTATCCACAGTTGATCGACGCTGTGCGGCACTGGCATACCGATGGTTGTCGTCCTCAGGAGATTGCAGATCGATTGAATAACGCGGGGTTTCGGACACCACGAAAGCATGATCTATTTAAACGCGCACAAGTGCATGAACTACTTCACAGAATCGGATTGAACTACGGCCGGTCCCTGCCTGAACGGCTAGGGAAGGGCGAATGCTACCTGAGCGACTTGGCCGCCCGTCTCGGTGTCACGCTTATGACACTTCGGCGCTGGGTTGCCCGAAAGTGGATTCACTCCCGTTGGTCGAAACGACAGCGATGCTGGATCCTATGGGCGGACCGAGCCGAGGAAAATCGATTGCGGGCACTCGCAAAAGGGGTCACAGTAGGTTCGAACGGCTATCCGGCGGAGATGACCACGCCCGGTCCTCGTCAAGCCGAATCGAACTCCCCAAGAACCGCGCAGCAGGGTGATCGGCGCGCCAGAAAGGAGGCATTATGACATCGGGTACAAGCGGCTCGAGCGAGGAGTCTTCCGCTTCCCTCAACCCACGGCGAACCACATCGAGGTCTCACCGGCCGAGATGGCTGCCATCCTCGCCGGCATCGATTTACGCACCGCCCGTCGCCAGCGGCGCTACACCTTGCCGGCGCATCCCCCTCTCGCAAGCAGATGCACTCGTATAATCTTCTGAGAATCTCTTGTCACATTGCCGGCGTCCGGCCGTAATAACGGTATGACGACGGCCGAATCACTCCCGACCGACATCGAAACCGCCCATCAGCTCATCCGCGAGCTGTTGGAGACACTGCGTCAGCAGACCGTGCTGAACGAACACCTCCAGCACCAGCTCGAAAAGCTCCTGCGGCGAATCTACGGGCCCAGGACCGAAAAGCTCGATCCTAACCAACTCCTGCTGTTCGCCCGTGAGATCTTGGAAGCAACCGGAGTCGACCCCGCTGCGGCCCCACCGGCTGCCGACGCGAAGACAGCCGAGTCGGTTGACCAAGCGGAACCGGCCAAGAAGAACGGACACGGTCGTAAGCCGCTGCCCCGGGGCCTCGAGCCGCGCAAGGTCCACGACGTTCTCCCGGAACAACTCCCGTGCCCCGACTGCGGCGTCATCCGCACCGGCATTGGCGAGGAGGTTCGCGAGCAGCTTGAATTTGTTCAGGCCAGCTTGATTGTGGTCGAGCATGTGCGGCCCAAGTACGCGTGCAAGGCATGCCAGGCCAACGTGATCATTGCCGAACGACTTCCCGAGCCGATCGAGAAGGGTTTGCCTGGCCCAGGACTCATGGCCCATGTGATCGTCAGCAAGTACGCCGACCATTTGCCGCTTTATCGCCAGGAAGGGATCTTCCGCCGTCACGGCGTGGAGTTGTCGCGTCAAACGATGTGCGATTGGATGGCGGTCTCTGCCGAATTGTTGGAACCGATCGTCGCCGAGATGCACTGCGAGATCCTCAAGTCGCGAGTGATCCAGACTGACGACACGCCAGTACCCGTTCTGGACCGGAGATTAGGGAAGACGCGGACTGGCCGGCTCTGGACTACCTGGGGGATCGCGATCATCCCCACGTGGTGTACGACTACACGCCGGATCGCAGCGGGGAGGGTCCCCAACGGATGCTCGATGGTTACGAAGGCTACCTTCAAGCCGATGCGTATTCAGCCTACGACGCGATCTACGCCGGCAAGAAGATCATCGAAGTGGGGTGCTGGGCACGCGCGGCGGAAGTTCCACGAGTCCAAGTCGAGCGACGCGGTAAGGGCGCACGTGGCGATGGCCATGATTCAGCGGTTGTACAAGGTGGAGAAGGACACCAAGGATCAGGACGATGCAGTCCGCGGGCCTGCGCCAGGGGCGTTCGAAGCCGATCTTGAATGAGATCCACGCTTGGTTGTTACAGGAAAAGGATCGGGTATTGCCCAAGAGTCCGATCGGCGAAGCGATCGGATATGCCTTGAATCACTGGCAGGCATTCGAGCGATACACCGAGGTGGGTTGGCTGTCGATCGACAATAATGCCAGCGAGCGGGGATGAAGCCAGTCGCACTGGACGAAAGAACTGGTTATTCGCCGGCAGTGACGCAGGGGGCAAGACGGCGGCGACCCTGATGAGCTTGTGCATGACGTGCAAGAACGTGGGAGTGGATGCGTTTGCCTATCTGCGTGATGTGCTGGAGCGGATCAGCACGCACCCCGCGCGGCGAATCCGAGAGCTGCTGCCGGATCAGTGGAAGAAGCGAACGGGCGGCACCGGAGGCGAAGCCGGCGGAGTGACCGCGCAGGTCACGTGCAGAGAGCCTTGCGCGTGCTGGTGCGCCAGGGGGCCGAGCGAGACTGGATGCCGTCGGCGATCGGCCTGGAGTGCTCAGGCGCGAAGCAAGTCGTGCGCCGGCCGCGCGCATTTAGCCGCGTGTATTCCACCGGACGGTTACGGCAGACGAGGAAGTCGTCCGCCGCTGGGGACGGCTCTTCCCACCACGCGACAAGTCCCGTCAGCCCCTGCCCGTCCCCGAAAGCTGGGTCCAATGGCGCTTGCAAGGCAAAGGACAGGCATCGCATTCGTAACCGTCCGGCCGAACCATTATTGCCGTGCATGATAGCTTGATCCTGGTAACGCACTACCGCCGGCAGGATGACCTCTCTGACCGACCCCGACAACAACACGGCGAGCTGGACCTACACGCATGCAGACGAGGTGGCGACTGAGGTCAGTCCGCTGGGCTTCGCCACCACGTATTCGTACGACCTCGACGGCAACGTAACCAGCGTGATCGACCCGAATGCGCACCAAATTACCTATTCGTACGATGCAGACAACGAGGAAACCGGTGAAACCTGGGTCGACCCCGGCGGCGGCAGCCCGCTCAACATTGTGACGGTAAGCTACGACGCCGACGGCGATATCACGCAGATCAAGGATGCGAACACGAACTATCAATACACCTACAACGCCGACGACGAGGTAAGCACCTTCGCCGACAACGGCACTCCTGGCCTACCGACTGTCACGCTGACATACAGCTACGATGGAGATGGCAATGAAACCAGCGTCTCCGACAGCTTGGGTGGCCTGCTCATTATGACCTACGACTCCCGTGACGAGCTCACCGCCGAGCAGTTCTCCGGTACGGGCCTCTCAGCCGAGGCCGTCACCTACTCGTACGACAACGCGGGCCGCTTGACGGGCATCACGCGCTATTCCAACCTGGCAGAAACGACCGAGGTCGCGGCCACGGCATACTCATACGATCACGCGAACAGAATGACCGGGATCGTCGATTCCAACTCCACGGGCACGACGCTAGTGAGCTCCGGATATACATATGATGCTTCTGACATGGTGACGCAGGAAGTTCGGACGTGGGATTCCGGCACAGAGGCAGACACGCTGACGTATTCCTACTCGAACAACAATCAGTTAACAGGTGTGACGCACACGAATAACTCGTTCTCAAACGAGAGCTTCACCTGGGAATTCGAACGGCAACGAAACAGGCACCGGGTACACCACGGGAACGGACAACGAGCAAACCGCCTCGCCAGGCTACACATACACCTACGACAACGCCGGCGAACTGACCTCCGAGACGCAGACATCGACGGGCGACGTGTGGACGTACGGCTACGACTTCCGCGGCCAGATGGTGACCGCAGTCGAGAAGACCTCGGGGGGAACCACGCTTGAGTCAGTCACGTACACTTACGACGCACTGGACAACCGCATCGGCATGGATGAGAATGGCACGCAGACCTGGACGCTCTATGATCGAGGCAACCCGATCATGGACTTCAACAGCTCCGGCTCTTTGACAATGCGGTATTTGTGGGGGCCGACGGGCATCATTGCCCGTCAGACCTCGGGCGGCACAATTTCCTGGTACCTGGCCAACCGACTCGGAACGGTACGCGACCTGATCAGCAGCTCCGGGGCGGTCATAGATCACGTCGACTTCAGCGCGTTCGGAACGGTGCTCGATGAGAGTAGCCCGACAAGCGGCGATCGGATGATGGGCTTCGCGGGATTGGAGCGGGACACGGTCACGGGGCTAAACTTCGCGGTCTTCCGCGAGGAGAACCCGGGGACGGGGAGGTGGGATAGCCAGGATCCGTTGGGATTCAGCCCGGGGACTCGAACACATCTAGGTACGTCGGAAATGCCCCCACGGACTCGGCCGATCCCGACGGCGCGGACTGGCTGGACGATTACACGCGATGGTTTAAGTTGCACGGTCGCCCCGGGTTCTGGGAAGGCCTAATACCAATTTGGGGGTCTGGCCGAACTGCATACGATGACTTTCAAAATGGTAAGCCCTATTGGGGTACGTTCTGGGTCGTGGTCGCAGCAACCGACATTTTCCTCGTTCGATCGCTCGCGACAGGAGCCGTGAAGGGGCTTTGGAAGTTCGGCAGTCACACTTGGAGTGCCACTTCGAAGTGGGCCCTGAAACGCGGGTGGCGGTGCAGTGGGGAGGAAATCAGCCACTGGGCGCTCGCCCGCAATGAGGGGGTCGGCAAGAGCATCCCAGAGTGGTTTAAGAACCAGCCGTGGAACTTCAGAGTATTCAAGAGATATTCAGATATACATAAGGCGATTGATGGGAGAGGGCCATTAAAGGCGTGGAAGTGGCCCCTAAGAATATTCGTTGGGCCGCCAGCCTGGGTCAAACTACTTCCAGTTGCCATATTTCCGAGGCTGGGTCCCCTCCTAGATCCTGGGGATTAAGGCGATTTGGACTCTGCGAACGGATCCTGAGCCTGCTCCTGTAGCGCTTTGCAGTGAGGGGCGCCGAGATGCTTGGACCCTATGGTTCACCCAGAGCGAATGAGACATTCACCGTCCTCCGTCGCGGTGCGGACAGCGCGCCAGTCAGCTTCCCGGCGTAGCGGTCTATAACGACTGTCTGGTGTGCTACCGATCAATGATACGCCTTACGTTCAGGCCGTACTCCACGCTATCTAGCAGTTACGATGTGGGCACGCTGATCCTAGATGCCGCTGGGCGAATCTACCGCGTTAATGGAGTGCGGCCGGACCGGCGGTCGTTCTTAAATCGGGTCTTAGGATTCGCGCGCGCGTTTATCGTCATCGAGCTTGTGGCTCATGACGTCACTTCCCAATGCAGCCTCGATTCCGTGCGGGCGATGGTTGCCGATGGAATCGCCCGGGACTGTCCGAATAACGACCTGCAAGACGCGGAACAACAAGCCGAGATCGTGGGCCAGTGCGAGAACGTCCCCGATATCGTCGTTTATTGCTGTTGCGAAACATTCCCGCCTAAGAAGATTCAACCGGAAGCTCTAGTAATGTCAGGAACGGTCAAGTCAAGCAAGTCACAACCAAGCCGCTGGACGGAAACTGGGACGGAAACTGGCACGCGATTAGTTTGTCTGAGCGTGGTCAACATAATCGATGTGAACTCGCCGCGGCGTGGTCAACTTCGGTAAGGCTGACAATAAAAATCCCCTCGCGGAGCCTGATCACTTGATCGAGGTTCGCGAGGGGTGTACTCCGTGGGATACCACTCACACGCGGAGTACCCAACGATGTATCACACGTTTCCTCCCGCCGCCAGCTTCTGGCCCTTCCTTCTCACGATCGACCAGGACCTCGCGGAGACTACCCGCCGGCATGGATGTCCGTGCGGTGGCGCCTGCACCGTTCCAATTATCCCCGCAAGCCTCGGCGCGATTGCGACGCTCTGCCTGATACATACAACACCAGGTTCAGTTTCTGCTGCGATCGCGACGGCTGCAGAAGCAGCTCCACAGCACCGTCCGTGCGTTTTTTCGGCCGAAAGGTCTATGTCGGTGCGCTCGTCGTTTTGATCACCGCCATGCAGCACGGACCATCGCCGCGGCGAGTCCGTGAGCTTTCCGCGCTCTTCGGTGTTGACCGGCGGACCATTGCTCGCTGGCAGGAGTTCTGGCGCGATCACTTTCCCCAAACCCATTTCTGGAAGAGCGCCGGTGCTCGCCTGCGCGCTCCACTGCAATCTCGCCACCTTGCCGCTCTCATTTCTGACCGCCTTCGTCCGCCACAGCGATGACCACGAGGGCTGGGGACGGCTGCTTCGCTTCCTCTCTCCAATCACGACCGCAACAGGCCCGCCGAGCTAGCTTTCACGATGATCGCACCCGGCCCGCAGAGCATGCGCTTTTTGCACCCCGGCTGGCCGACCTATAGAGGTTATCGCGGACCTTTCACCCCTTTCGTGAGGAGACGTGATGACCCGAAAACCCAAAAGTCCGACCGGCGCTGAGTGGGCGTGCTTTCGATTCTCCGTCGTTGGCCAACTCTTGAGCGATCCGCCTGCGCAAGGAGAGCTCAAGACGGCCATCCGCGCCCTCGCAGAGAGGACGTGGCATCATCCCGTGAGCGAATGCAATGTCCAGTTCGCGGCCGCCACCATCGAACGCTGGTACTACATCGCGCGACGCGAAGAAGATGATCCTGTCCGCGCCTGCGCCCCGCCGTGCGCAAAGACTGCGGCAAAGTTTCCCTCGCCCCGGCACTGGCCGAGCGGCTCCATCTCCGATATCGCGACTACCCGCACTGGAGCTACCAACTGCACTACGACAATCTCGCCGCGTTAGTGAAGGCCGAGCCTTCGCTGGGGCCACTGCGCTGTTATTCCACGGTGCGGCGGTACATGCAGGCCCGCGGCTGGCCGCGCAGGCCGAGGCTTGGGCCGAATCGACGCCCCGGCGAATTGCGCGCAGAAGAGAGACGTCAGACGCGAGAGATCCGCAGCTATGAAGCCCCGTTTGCCGGGTCCTTATGGCACCTCGATTTCCACCATGCATCGCTCAGGGTGCTCACTCCCGACGGCCAGTGGGTGCACCCGATCGCGCTGGGCATTCTCGATGACCACTCGCGACTGTGTTGCCACGTCCAGTGGTACCTCTCGGAGACCGCTGAAGACCTCGTGCACGGGCTCTCCCAGGCAATCCAGAAGCGTGGCCTTCCGCGAGCGCCTGGAAGACCCACGTTTCCTCGTCCCGCATCCGCCCGGTGCTTTTGATCGACGAAGCCCAGGAGATGCCCGGACAGGTGCTGGCCGAGCTGCGGATCCTCGCGAGTGCCGATTTTGATGCGACGAGTTTGCTGACGGTCGTCCTCTCCGGAGACGGGCGTCTTGGGGAATTGCTGCGGCAGGATTACCTCGTACCACTCGGGAGTCGGATCCGCACCCGGCTGGTGACCGAAGCCGCCTCGCGCGACGAGCTGCTGGATCTCCTCAGTCACGCGCTCTCCAGCGCCGGCAATGCGGCGATCATGACGGCGCAGCTCAAGGACACGCTTGTGGACCACAGTGCCGGCAATTGCCGAGTGCTCATGACGATGGCTGGCGAGCTGTTGGCCTATGGCATGGCTAACGAGATCAGGCAGCTCGACGAAAAGGCCTACCTTGAAGTCTTTCAGCCGAATCAGCCACGCTCGGCGTTGCGGAAGAAGGTGAGGACGTGAAATTGCCGGTGAGTGTAAATCAACCCCGATGGAATCGAGATCTTCAGCCACTTCACGTCGTGCGTGTGGGCGAGATCCAGACCGACGACAACGCGAGGCGCTGGCTCGTGGAAGAGCTGTGGGGAGCCACGTCAGTTGGCGTGATCGGTGGCGCCCCCAAATGCTCGAAAACTTGGCTCGGTCTGGATCTGGCCCTGAGTGTAGCCACCGGCACGACGTGCTTGGGTAAGTACGCCGTGCCAGAGCCGGGACCCGTCTTGGTGTATCTCGCGGAGGACGCACTGCCGGCCGTGCGCGAACGGGTTGCGGGAATGGCACGACATCGTGGTGTCGATCTCGCTGGCGTCGAGATCCACGTCATCACTGCGCCTGTTCTGCGGCTCGATCGCGACCCAGACCGCATGCGGCTCTTGGAGACGATAGGGCGGCTCCGGCCTCGATTGCTGCTCCTGGATCCGCTCGTGAGACTTCACGGCATCGACGAGAACAATGCCAGCGAGGTGGCCGCGTTGTTGGCATACTTTCGCTCACTGCAGCGGCAGCGCGACCTGTCCGTGATACTCGTGCATCATACGCGCAAGAACGCCACGGGAGGGGCCAGTGCGGGTCAGGGACTTCGCGGCTCCAGTGACATCCACGCCTTCGGCGACTCCAATCTTTACTTGCGGCGGGCCAAGGAACACTTGGTGCTCTCCACCGAGCACCGGGCGGTGCCGGCATCGCCGCCAATTCATCTGGCGCTCGTCACGACGAATCCGGAAACGACCCACCTGGAGGTCGTTGCGCAGCCCCAGGACGGGAAGCCACCTGGACTCCACGAGCAAGTGCTGGACATCTTGGCTGGAGGCGTCGTGCTCACACGCCAAGCTCCGCGAGTGCCTTGCGGTCAAGAACGAGCGCCCTGGGCGAGGTGCTGGAGTCGCTGGAGCGCGCCGGCCGGTTGAGCCGAACGGCCGCGGGATGGCAGCGGCTCGATTGATCGCCGGGATGAGGCGTTCCCGTTCCCCATATAGAGATGAGAGGGAACGGAACGGTGTTGATGGGCTTTGCCGGGTGCGCGGCGCGCTCGGATCGGTCACGCCGGCGGAGGAACTCGCCGGTCTCGGTGCGCGGATCCTCGCTGAGCGCGATCGCCTGTTGCGGGAGGCGCGAGACAGTCGGGCTGTTGGCCAGTCGCGCGGTGCAAGGGGATGGGTGAAAGGCACGACGGCCTCAGACTGAAGAACGGCCTGGGCGGAGGATAGGGCTCTGCTGAGGAGCAACCCGAGCGCCGACTCAGGGGCCGAGACCGGAGCCCAGGCCGGGTGTCGCAGCTCGGCCTGGCTCCCGTTCCGATCTGGATCAATCCAAGCTCCGGGATCGGCACCTATGCGAAAAACCTTCGCGGCAGGAGCCGCGACATCCGGGACAGGATGTCCCACACGCGTCAACCGCGTCAACCGGCGTGCATTCCAGCGCACGCCGAAGCGCATCAATTCAAGCCGCCCGCCGCTTCGACGACAAACCATCGATTATCTTGATCAGACCATCATCGATTATCGTGACCACTCTCATGGAACGGAGAGTAGTATCGGAGCATTCTTTCAGCCGCTCCCGAAAGAACGAACCGACACCAATTACCGCTCGACGCACTTCGCCACGGCGCGCTCAGATTAGCTCGATCACCGGCTCGAATTCGTCCAGTTGGTACGTGAGGCGGTACGGGACTGAAGCGCGACAGAGCGAGTTACGTGGATCGGAGAGCCGATCCTTTTAACGCGTGCCGAAAAGGTTCGGGACCCCGCAGGCGGGATCTTCGTCAATTTCATTCCTTCCGTGAGCCGAGTTACGGACCCACGTCAATGAGACCGTCATCTGGGATCCTGGGCGAATCGAGTTGCGATGGGGGGCCAGATGGCTGTATAGTAAGCCGCCGGCGAGGATGGCGGTAATGATCGGCGCGACTACTGGCGAGCCGGCTGCGGTCGTCGGCGACCCGAGCATCGAGATCATCGGTATCGGGTAATCCTGCATTATTCCCGCCGCCCTTGCGGGTTGGCTCGTAAGGGATGGACCCTTTCGGCTCCCGGCATGGGCTTTCGTGCACGCCTTCGGAGGGTCCAAATGCGTTCTTTTCTGCGATTGATCGGTTTGTCAGCGCTGGTGTTCTTCGGTGCGGCCCGGGCCCAGGCGGGCGAACTCGTCCTCACTTTCGACGGCGTCACCTCGACGGGCAGTTCGCTGGGCGACACCGCGATCGCCGCGGGCACTGGCTACGATCTCCAGGTCACCTTCTCGACGCCCCCGTCTTTCGCCTTCGACGGGATAGCCAACTTTTTGGTGACCGCGATCACCGCCGTAGTCGGTGGCACGTCCTATTCGGGGACCAACCCCGGCTACTACTCCAGTGTGAGCATATACGACGCAACGAACCCAATCATCCCGGGGTACTATGTCCCGGAGTTCTTCAGCGCCGCGGGTGGGCCTGCGGACCCGATGAGTGGGTCCTTCGACCCACTGTACACCACGTCAACAGACCCGACGTGGGCCGCGGCGAACCCGACTCCGACGGTATTCACTGGCTATGTCGAGAATGATTACCCCGATACATCGATCGTCACGTTCTTTACCGCGAGCGGGCGCTCACCCTGGATTACGATCCGTCGGTCGGCATCGACACCTCGATCAGTGCCGTCCCCGAGCCGTCGTCGCTGATTCTGGCCGGCACCGCCGCGATGGCAGGCCTGGGCGTATGGGCGCGTCGTCGTCGCGCATCGCGTTGCTGAATCGCTGCCGATGCCATGCGTGTGGGGCGGGACAGTCCCCGCGATCGGTACGGATCCAGCTTAGCCGGTCGGCATCGTGATGGACGCTCTTTCTGCCAGTCAGAAAGCCGCCTTCAAGCCGGTGCTCCAGAATGAGAAGCGATTTGTCCGTCTTCCAGCTTCAGAGGAGACTCGAAAGGTCTGCTCCCGATCGTCGGTCATGCTTCGACCCACGCACGGGTAATCGAATTGCGGAGTTCCGGAAACGATCAGTCAGCTCGTCGACTCTTCACAACCCACTTGGTACGGAGCGTGACCTAGCGAGATCTGCTGCGTGTGGCGGTGCTCGTGGGTATATGGGCGGCACAGGATTCGAACCCGTGACTTCCACCGTGTGAGGATGGTCGAAAAGCGAAGATATCAGGGGAATGACGACTTACGCTTCTCAAGAATAGCAAGAATCGCACAGATTCCAAGGTTAGCGTGCAGCGTAGCGTGCAGGAAATGCGTCTGAGGGAGACGCGTCCCTTGACGATTGTGTCACACGAACGATGGCCGACGTGACGTGATTCGCGGAGCGATCATCCGCTGGCGGCGCACGCGCCCACCGTTTTTGGGTCGCTTTGCATCCCGTATACTCGGTTGTTATGTCCGAGATCACCCACCTCATGGACGCCGCCGCGGCCGGCGACCGCCAGGCAGCGGCCGACCTGCTTCCGCTCGTCTACGACGAGTTGCGCAAACTCGCGGCCGCGCGAATGGCCGCAGAGAAGCCCGGGCACACACTGGACTCCACCGCGCTGGTGCACGAGGCCTACTTGCGATTGGTCGGCGACCAGCACTTCGACGGCCGGGGGCACTTCTTCGCCGCCGCCGCCGAAGCGATGCGGCGGATCCTGGTCAACCACGCCCGGGACCACAACCGGCTGAAGCGGGCCGGAGGGCGGGTGCGGCTCGAGTTGCTCGATCAGATCGGCTCCCTCGCCGAGGAGCCCGACCTCGTCCTGTCGCTCGATGAGCTGCTGACCCGTCTCGGCGAGGAAGACTCAGCCGCGGCGCGGGTCGCTCACCTTCACCTCTTCGGCGGGCTCTCCGTCCACGAAGCGGGCGAGGCATTGGGGCTCTCGCGGGCGGTCGCCTACCGGAACTGGAAGTATGCGCGGGCCTGGCTCCGCGAGGCTTTGGAAAAATAATTTCGGATTGCGCGAGACACTTTTCCCCTGGATGGGGCATTGAGAGTAGGCCCCGACCGACGGGCGGACCGATCCTGACCCATCCCGGAGGTGAACCATGGCCCTCGATGCCGCACGAGCGAAATCCCTATTCCTGGCCGCGTCGGACCTGTCCGATCCCGCGGAGCGTGCCGCCTACCTCGAGCGCGAGTGCGGCGACGACGCCGAACTGCGGGGCCGGGTCGAGGCGCTGTTACGGGCCAATGATGCCTCGCCATTACCACCTCCCGCGCACAGAAGATGCGACCATCGACTCCGACCCGGGGCAACCGGCGACGGGAGCCACGGACTTGCTGACGCCGAAACCCGATCTCGATCCGTCGCCAGTCTCGATCACGGCCGATTATGACACCACCGCCCACCGAACGTGCTCATCGCCGGTCGATACACGCTCCAACAGAAAATCGGCGAAGGGGGCATGGGCGAGGTCTGGGTCGCCAAGCAATCCGAGCCGGTCAAGCGTAAGGTCGCCTTGAAGCTGATCAAGGCTGGCATGGATTCGCGAGCGGTGCTGCAACGCTTCGAGCAGGAACGCCAGGCCCTGGCGATGATGGATCATCCCAACATCGCCCGGGTGCTCGACGCCGGCCTGACGCCCACCGGTCAGCCGTTCTTCGTGATGGAGCTGGTCAGCGGTCTGCCGCTCAACAAGTTTTGCGACGAGATGAAGCTCACGACACGCGAGCGGCTGGAGCTCTTCGTGCCGATCTGCCAGGCCGTGCAGCACGCGCACCAGAAGGGCATCGTGCATCGCGACCTCAAGCCGGCCAACATCCTGGTGACGATGATCGACGGCAAGCCGGTGCCGAAGGTGATCGACTTCGGCGTCGCCAAGGCGACGGCGGGCAGGCTGACCGACGAATCGATGTCGACCCAGTTCGGCTCGGTGGTCGGCACGCTGGAATACATGTCGCCGGAGCAGGCCGGCTTCTCCGGCGAGGATATCGACACCCGGGCCGACATCTACTCCCTGGGCGTGATCCTCTACGAGCTGCTGACGGGCCTGCGTCCGATCGACGCCAAACGGCTGAGGAACGCCGCGCTCACGGAGATGATCCGCATCATCCGGGAAGAGGAGCCATCGAAGCCGAGCACGCGGCTCTCGACCGATGAGTCGCTCCCCTCGATGGCGGCCCTGCGGCAAACCGAACCTCGCAAGCTGATGAGGCTCTTGCGCGGCGAGCTGGACTGGGTGGTGATGAAGTGCCTGGAGAAGCATCGCGAGCGTCGGTACGAGACGGCCAGCGGCCTGGCCCGCGACATCCAGCGCTACCTGGCCGATGAAGCGGTGGAAGCCCGGCCGCCGTCGGCGGGGTATCGCTTCGGCAAGTTCGTTCACCGGCACAAGGGGCAGGTGATCGCCGCGAGCCTGGTGCTGCTGGCGCTTCTGGGCGGGCTCGCCGCCGTGGTGGCGGTGCAGACGGTGGCCAACGCCCGGCTGGCCGCCTCCTTGCCCGGGAGACGAATGCGAACACGGCCCTGAACGAAGCCAACGCCGAGCTCACCAAGTCACGTGCGGCCGTGCAGGCGCGGTACGAACTGGCGGTGGAAGCGATCAAGACCTTCCACACCGGCGTCAGCGAGGACTTCCTGCTCAAGGAGGAGAAATTCAAGGATCTGCGCAACCGGCTGCTGAAGTCGGCCTCCGACTTCTACGGCAAGCTCGGCGCGCTGCTGGGCAAGGAGACGGACCTGGCGTCGCGGCGGGCGCTGGCGCAGGCCAACTTCGAGCTGGCCGACCTGACGGACAAGGTCGGCCGCAAGGAGGACGCGCTGGCGGCGCACCGGCAGGTCCTCGCCGCCCGCGAGGCGCTGGCGGCCGAACCGGCGGCCGACGTCGAGGCCAAGGTCGACGTCGGCCGCAGCCTCACGGCCGTCGCGTTGCTGCTGGCATCGACCGGCAAGACCGACGAGGCCGAGGCGACCTACCGCAAGGCCGAGGCGCTGCTGGCGGAGTTGGCCCGGTCGTCGCCGCAGGCTCCGGCGGCGCGGGCCGCGCTGGCGGCTTGCCGGTCGCGGCTGGGCTGGCTCTTGTCCACCACGGGCACGACCGCTGACGCCCTGCGCGGCCTACCGACTGGCGCGGGCCGATCAGGAGGCGCTGGCCGCCGCCCCCGGGGCGACGAACGAGGCCCGGCGCGACCTGGCGGGCACGATCAACCGGCATCGGCCTCCTGCTGTCGGCAGACGGGCAAGCCGTCGGAGGCGGAGGCCGAGTACCGCAAGGCGACTGGCGCTGCTGCAGAAGCTGGCCGACGACAACCCCGCCGTCACCGAGTTCCGCAGCGACCTGGCGGGCAGCCACAACAACCTCGGCATCCTGCTGTCGGATACGGGCAGGCTGTCGGAAGCGGAGGCCGAGTACCGCAAGGCGATCGCGATCCAGCAGAAGCTGGCCGACGACAACCCCGCCGTCACTCAATTCCGCAGCGGCCTGGCGAACAGCCACAGCAACCTCGGCATGCTGCTGTCGGACACGGGCAAGCCGTCGGAGGCGGAGGCCGAGTACCGCAAGGCGATCGCGATCCAGCAGAAGCTGGCCGACGACAACCCCGCCGTCACCGAATTCCGCGACTTCCTGGCGGATCAACCACAACAGCCTCGGCGTCCTGCTGTGCGACACGGGCAAGCCGTCGGAGGCGGAGGCCGAGTACCGCAAGGCGATGGCGATCCAGCAGAAGCTGGCCGACGACAACCCCGCCGTCACTCAATTCCGCCGTCTACCTGGCGAACCAGCCACCTGAACCTCGGCAGCCTGCTGTCGAAGACGGGCAAGCCGTCGGAGGCGGAGGCCGAGCACCGCAAGGCGCTGGCGATCCAGCAGAAGCTGGCCAACGACAACCCCGCCGTCACCGATTTCCGCAGTAGACTGGCGGACAGCCACAGCCAGCTTGCCATGCTGCTCTCGCAGAACGGCGAGCCGGCAAAGGCACTGGATTTTCGCCAGGCGTATGAGATCTATCAGAAGCTGGCCGACGGCAACCACACCACTTCCGCATCTCACTGGCGTTTATCCAATGCGACATCGCCGACATGCTGTTGGAGACCGGCAAGACAACCGCGGCGCTTGATTCCTATCGCCAAGCTCTGGCGATCGGGCAAAAGCTGGCTGACGAAAATCCCGGTATCATGTAGCAAACCGGACAAGATTAAAGCCGATTTCTAAGCTATATTCCTTGCATGTCTGAACCCCATGTCATATCCGTCTTGGTTAAACGCCGTGCCGAACTCACTGGCGAATTGCAGCATACTCAACTTCACGTAAGGAAGTTGCTGCGCGATCTGGAACATCTGGACGCTACGATCCGACAATTCGATCCCGGCTATCGCCTAGAAGGAATCAAGCCGAAAGGATTCCATCCAAAAGGTGATTGGGCTTCTCCTAACGAAATGTCCCGGCTAGTCCTGGACTTTCTGAGACAAGCAGCCTGGCCGATGACAACGCAGGAACTGGCCAAGGCTGTCATGAAAGCAAGAGGGTTAGCGTCGGACAACCCTATTCAACGGCAGAATGGTAAAACGCATTGGTGATGCACTTAGCAGGCAACGGAGAAACGGGCTAGTCAAGTCGAACAAGGGTACGGACTTGTATATGATGTGGGAAGTGGCGATGTAGGGGGCGCTGTCATTAACACTTCCTTCATCTATTTGTGCATAAGCTCACTATCCATAAACCACTCAGCGAAAGGCAGGTTATGTGGATTGATTCGCGTGAACGGTCTGATTCTTCCCTTCCATCCCCCGTTGACCAGCCACAGCCCGCAGAAGTGCAGGTCAGGCTTCCCTCACCGTGGGCGGATTTGCGGTGTTATCAACCGACCATACGAAGGTTTGCCGAGGCTGACCCGATTGGGCTGGAGGGAACTTCGACCGCCACTAGAAATATCTACAGCTATGCCAACCAGAACCCGGTGCGGTTTGTTGATCCAACAGGACTAGCCGACATCAATCTTTTCCCACCCGGTTCTCCTCAGTCGACTGCAAACAACCTATGGAATCCTTCGGGCATGTTTTCAGTCGCTGGGCATGGCAACTCTCAATATATGTACGGGCCGAATGGGGAACAACTTACGCCAGCCGACGTTGCCAACATGATCAATGCCAATGCCAATTACACGAGCGGCCAAGATGTTCAACTTCATTCCTGTTCAACTGGTCAAGGCTCCAATTCATTCGCTCAACAACTCGCCAATTTACTAAATGCCCCAGTCACAGCACCAAACGACACACAAACATATCATAAAACTACATATATCACGAGCTTTATGGGTATTCCAGTATCCGAAACACCAACTGAATTCGATACAATTGGTTCTTCCGAAACCGATGCGTCTGGCCGTAACCTAACATTTTACCCCCAGTAGCGACCGCTGATAAACTGTTCCGAGTGGAGCATATAAATTATGTCTCGATATGTACGCGCTGTTCTTATTAGCTGTCGTTCTGACAAGCTGTTCTGTAGAACAAGGGCCAACGACGTATATGGGAAGCTGCGTCAAAGCACCGAACGACTGCCATAAAGAAGAGACGCAGTGAGGCACCTAACCAACTGCGTCGCGTAGACGTTCTTTCGCACGCTGCACCGTTTCCAGATAGGCGGTGTTTGCTGCTTTATCCGGTTCCCGCCAGCCAAGAGCTTCGGCCTTGGCAAACCATCCCTGATTGTTCAGGCTTAGGTACTCGAAATAAGGACGCCCTTCCAGTGGGATGTCCCTGGGTGCCGGGTACTTGCTCAGAAAAACCTCATTAAGCACGAGGTAGAACGCCCTCCCTATACGCAGCATCGCATGAACATCGTTCGGATAATATTCAAGTACCATCCCTGCCAAGGCGATGTGTCGGTCGTGCTGGCCGGTTTCCCCATAGAACTCCATCAGCGTTCCCATCATCACAGCCGCCGTTTCGCGTTTGCTCAATGCCCGGAGATAAAGGCCATTCGCCAGTGACTCCGGCGTCATCGGAGTGTCCCTTTGATACGAAGCATCCTGCTTTGGGGCAGCCTCGTGGGTGGTTTCCAGATTGAACCTATTCCCCATGTCGTCGCGGTATTTTACAAAGATATGCTCAGGTGCCAGCGACGCGGTTACATCAATGCCAAGCTTGTGGCCGAGGATAATGAAGAGCAACGACATCGACGCGCAATTGCCCTTCCTGGTCGCCAGATAGGTGGGCAGAAGCTTGTTACGCAGCACGCGACCCAACGGATCATCCAAATCGTACCGAAACGGCTGATGGCCGTTCCAGATGCCCGCCTTGTAAAGGTACGTGCGTAGGGCATTCAGTTTGTCCAGGCTGGAAGCATTGGCGAGTCGCCACCCTGCGTTGACTTCCGCCACCATGGCATCGAGCTGTTTGAGGGTGGCCTCAATGTCGATTCCCGGATCGCTCATGTGGTCGATAATGCGGGCATTGGTCGGGAAAAGGTCGATTTATCTGACATATAGGCAATCTAACGCGAATACGAATTGAAATCTTGTCCGGTTTGCTACATGATACCGGAAAATCCCGCCAACATCGGTTCGCGCCCGCCTGGCGACTTGCTTCAATCGCCGCGGCCTCGCCCGCCGCAAGATGGGCGACTCAGCCGGCGCCGCGGCCGACACCCGCCGGGCACTGAGTCTGCTCGAGGGGCTGCAATCCGGGGAGCACTGGGTAATGTTTAGGATCGCCTGCTACCGCGCGGTGCTCGCCGGCCTGGGCGGGAGCGACGGCTCAGGCGTGTCGGCCGCTGAGGCGAAGACCCACGCCGACCAGCCGATGGCCCTGCTGAGAAAGCTGGTCGATGGCGGCTTCCGAGAGCCCGGCCGCTTCCGCACTGAGTCGGCGCTCGACCCGCTCCGCAAGCGGGAGGATTTCAAGAAGCTGATCGAGGAGTTGGAAAAACCATCGCCCGCCAAGGCGGAGAAGTAGACACGACCGAGAAAGCTGTGGATATCCGACTTCCCTGTCTGAAGTTGGCCCTCGGCATGGCCAAATACCGTACCGGGCGTTTCGCGGAGGCCGACGCGGCGCTGATTGCCGCGGCCAATCTTGGCAGGATCAACGCATCAGGCACTCTCGTCATGACGCGACCAAGGCGAGTGCCGATCTGACGGGGTAAACATCGTTGGTTTACACAAAGGTCGACACTGACACCCCGCGATTGAGTGCCATCGTACACTGCGCCGTGCGCTAGAATCTTACGATAGGGTGCAGGAAACGATCGCTAGTTTGACGCAAGTCATTGGGCGGCACAGGATTCGAACCTGTGACTTCCACCGTGTGAGGACGACCCACACACGCGAAATCCCTCGTTTTTCAGCACGGGCGATGTGCAAATTCTCCAAAGAATCCTCAGAGATGCAACGGAATACTGACGGGAAACCTGACGGCTACTCAATCAGGCGTGGGAGGCTATCAATCTTCTTCAGCCAATGCACCGGCCTGCGATCCCGCTCGAATACCCGTCCCAATGTCGGTAGGAGCCGCCGTAGACCTCGACGACGGCCGGCAGCCGGTCGCCACGCCTGGCCCGTGGGGCGATCAGGACGATCGTCCGCACGGCCTGAGCCTCCCGTCGTGGAGCGGGACCATGGTCTCGAACGACTCGGCTGTCCCGACGTACACGTTCGGCCAGCCCTTCCAAAAAACTCTTACCAGTATCTCACTTGGGTTTTTCGGGTGCAGCCTTGAGCGCCGAGTCTACCTGGGACCAGAACGCTCGCCACACCTTCTGCTCCTGCTCAGGCAGCTTGGCCAGGGCTTCGGGGTCGCGCACGCCCGCCAGATCGCCGTCCGTGCGGTATTGCCCCACGTAGAACTGGAAGTTCTTGCGGGCGTGAGGGCCAAGGGCGGCGACACGGCGGTTCCAGGCTTCCAGCTCGGCCTTGAGCCAGTCGAGGGCCTGTCGGCGCAGCCTGGTTCGGGCGGCCTCATCGGGTGGCGGGTTATCCTTGCACTTTCCGCAGCCCGCCCGCGCGGCGGAGCAGGCGGCGTTGTATCGATCGTGTGTGTTCCGGTCGAGAGCGAGCTTGGGGTCCGCGGCAAATGCCTCGGCGAAGAAACGGGCCGCCGCACCGTAGAGATTGCGGCCGATGCAGAGGCGGGCGAACGCCAGTGCCTCGTTGGCATCCGACGGTTTTTCCTCGCCCCGGAGCACACCCGCAAGCCTTGCCGCCAGTGCGATTTGTCGCTCGACCGAGCGGATCATCTCGGGCAAGGCGGCGCGTCGGCCGGCAATCCGGGCTGGCTCAGCTCCTGCCCGCGCCGATAGGCGGCCAAGGCCTGGTCCAGCTTGCCCTGGTACTCCTCGCATTGGCCCAGCTCGCGTACGTGATCGCCAACCTGGGATCGAGTTGGAGGCGCTTCGTGATATGCGGCGACTGCCTCGCCGAGCTTACCCTGAGACTGCAGCACGCTTCCCACGCCATACTTCGCCATGGCAAGATCTGGCTTGAGCAAGATCGCTTCGCGGTAGCGCGCGATCGCCTGCTCGAGCTTCCCCTGGGCCTCCAATGTTCTCCCGAGTGCATAGAGACTCGTGGGAGAGCTGAGCCGGTCCGCCGCACTGTACTCGGTGACGAGTCGGGAAGCTTCCGGAGCAAGCCGAAAGCAATGATCAGGTTTTCGTGAGCATCGATGGAGTCAGGTCTGAGCCGGATGGCGGTGCGACACTCGACGATGCCCTCCTCGAGCTTCCCTTGTTCGACAAGGAAATTGCCAAGGTTGGATGCGCCAGGTAGTAGTCTGGCATGAGCCGGATCGCGGTGCGGTAGGCAGCGACTGCGTCGTCGAGCTTTTTCTGAGCTTCGTAACGCAAAGCCGAGATTGTTGTAATAAATGGCGGATTCGGGCAACGAGCCGGATCGCGGTACGGTGCTCGGCGATGCCCATTTCGAGCTCGCCCTCTTCGCACAAGACAATACCGAGATTGCCGTGCGCCCCAGCGAAATCGGGCTTGAGCCGAATCGCTGCGCAAAATTCTGAGATCGCCTCGCCGCGCTTGCCATGAGCGAACAGGGCAAGGCCGAGGTTGGAGTGCGAGCGTCGCGCTGGCAGGGCGGATCGCCAAGGCCGCCGTCAGGTATCGTACAGCGTCTTCCGGGCGGGGAAAAAGCTCCCTTGGCGAACCAGAATCAACGCCGGGTGCTCTGGCCAGCTCGACATGCGACCAGAAGTCGCCCGGGAATCGTGAGACCGCCCGCTGCAATACCCGTTCCGCCCGATCGCGGTCGCCGGGGCCGTACCTGAGCTGGCGGGCCAGCAGCACCAGGCTTGTCGCAGGCTGCGCGTCAAGCGCCACGGCGTCGTCGGCCAGGCGGCGAAACTCGGCGTTCGCAGCCTCATCGTTGATTGCGGTTTTCTTTCAAAGCGCATCGCGCCACGGGTCCGGGTCCGCCGAGCGCGCCAGGGCCACGATCGGCCGCCAGTCAGCGTTTGAACCCTTGTTCTGTCGCCTGACATAGGCCCAGTCGTCCAGGTAGCCGGCGAGCTCGATCGGATCTGACCGAGTCGCGATCCACCTGGCGGCCTGGTCGGGATCGCTGGCGTCGACGTCGATCCCAGCTTTGCGCAGCGCAGCGGCATACTCGGCGTCGGTGCATTTCGGCTCACCATGATCGCCGCGGCTGTCCCGGATCAATTGCAGCTCAGCCAACAGGGTCCGCTCGGCCGCCAGCCGGCCGGCCTTCTCGTGCGCCGCGGCCCGCTCTCGATCGAGCTGAGCCAGAAGAGCGATCACGCGCGCCTAAGTAACGGAGTGTCGGGCTCGCCCTGGGTCGCGAGCGCCTGGGCCTGCTTGGCCGCCGCAACGGCTTCGCCCCAGCGGGCGTCGTCCTCAGGCGGTGCGGCCTGGGCCTCGCCACGAAGGCGAGCGGCCTCATCCAGGGCGTCGTCGACGCCGCGGGCTGTCTTCGCCAGCCGCTGGGCCTTTTGCTGCTGAACCCAAAGTGTGCTCCCACCGGCGACTAAACCAAGCACGATCACCGCCGCGGCCGCGACCGTCGTCAGCCGGCACCGCCCGCGCTCTTCGACCCGCGCCAGCTCGGCCCGTCGCAGCTTCTCCTGCACGCCGGAGACGTACGCCGAGATTGATTCGGCCACCGCCGACGCGTCGCGCGGCCGATCTTCCGGTTCGCGGGCCAAGCACTCTTTCGCCAGGCTGATCAGCTCGGAATCCGCCCCGCAGGCCGCAAGACGCGAAACCGCGTCAGCCGTGTCTGCCACGGCCGCCTTGCGCTGAATCTCGCCCGAGCTGCGACCGATAAACACCGGCTCGCTCGTCAAGATCTCGCACAGAATCGAGCCCAGGGCAAAGACATCCGCGCGTTCGTCAATGGCGTCCAGTTCCCCCCTGGCTTGCTCGGGTGCCATGTACGACGGCGTCCCCATCGCCGAGCCGGCCTGCGAAAGATTGGGATCGTCAGAACCACTTCGCGCCGTCGCGATCACGGTCTGCGCAAAGCGGGTCTTGCCGGCCTGGGCATCGTCGGTCGTGCCGCCACGCGGCAGCACTTTGGCCAGCCCCCAGTCCATCACCTGCACCTCGCCAAAGGCCCCCACCATCACGTTCGACGGCTTCAGGTCGCGGTGAATCACCCCGCGGGCATGGGCATAGGCCACGGTCTGCGCCACCTGCTCGAAGATCCCGATGAATCTGGGCAGGTCATCGCCGGGCTGTTTCCGCGATTCGAGCAACCCCGCCAGGGTGTGGCCCTTGACCAGCTTCATCGAGAAAAACGGCCGCCGGTCGGCAAACGTCCCCAGCTCGTAGATCGGCACCACGCCCGGGTGCTGCAACTGGCCGCCGATCTGTGCTTCTTCCACGAACCGGCGAACCATCTCCGGATTGTCGCGAAAGTCTTCCCGCAGAACCTTGACCGCCACGTCACGCCCGAGGTCAGGGTCGCGTCCCTTGAGCACGGATCCCATGCCGCCGCGTGCAATCTCGCCATCAATGCGGTAGCGGTTGGGCGCACCGACGCCAGCCTCGTTGCCCGGCTTGATGAGCGGCGGCTCAAAGCCAAGATCGGTATCACGCAGCAAAACGCGGGGCACCGAACCGACGTTCGCCGCGATCGTCTCGAGCACGCTGGCGGCCGACTCTCGCGGCTTCAAGTCGACTGTCATACCCGGCCCGCTGCCCGAGAGACTGAGTCCCGGGCCGTCCAATCCCAGACGAATCAGACAGCGGGGACAAACTCCGACGGATCGCTCGGCACCACAATCAGGACATCGGTCGGTCGCGGCCATCGTGTGACCTCCTTGGTTTGGGCTCTATCTCCATTTAAGGAGGCTGCCGCGAAATGTTACACCGGTACCAGCCGAATTCCATCCGGCTCAGGAACCGAGTACCACGAAGAGATCCCTCAGCTCAGCGTCGACGGCGGCGTCATCTGGGTCGTCAAGAGTTGCGGCGACTTCATCGCGGAGCCAGAGCGCGAAACGAGCTCGCAGTCGGTGGGCGGCCACGCGCAGGCTCCCCGCGGTCGTCCCCAAATCGGCGGCGATCTTGTCGTAAGACGCGGCGTCAGGCTCGGGGTTAACGACGGTTTCAAGCGGGGAAAAGCTCGCTCCGTTTGGTGGCGGCGTAATGTTGTTCGAGTCGGTCGAAGACCCTCCCGATCAATGCGAGGGCCCAGTCCCGCTCGTAGAGTCGCTCGGCCGTGTCGCCATGAGCAGGTCGTGGATGAAACGGCCCTCGGCGTCTCGGGCGTCGATCGAAACGATCGGCCTGCCCCACCGCGTTTCAAGGCCCGGTCGCGATCGCCTTGGTCGGCGAGGAAGAACGAGCAGTCGGCAAACAGAAACGACCGAAAGCGACCCTTGGCGGGATCGGCCGCGGCCACGGTCCCGTTCTCGAGCAGCCGCGCGAAGTAGCCCTGCGTCAGGTCGAGCGCCTGGTCGTGACCGTGCCCTTTGCGGCGGATCAGTGCATAGATTGGATACCAGTAAACGTCGCAGAGCTCAGCCAGCGCCCTCCGGGCCTCGGTCGAGGCAGGCACGCCCCGCGCGGGCGATGCAGCTCCAACGGGTGGTCGGAAATCGGGCCGGAGACGGTCGGTCGGACATGTTGGCGGGATCGCTGGTTGAGGCTGGGTGTTTCCGCAACACCCGAGACAGCCATACCGATGTTACACCATACCGAGGCCCTGATTCCACGACTCGATGGGGCCGTTATCGACATGGCGGGGCGGCGATCTGTGCCTTCAGATGCAGTCCGGTCGTCGGCCGGCGTTCGCGACGAACAGATTGGGCATCACTTGGCGAAGCGAGAGCTGATGAATGGCTAGGACATGCATAGTACTCTTGACACAAGCCGGCGGTTTGCGTCATTTTCATGCGATCAATCACGCAGGGGTGCACCCATGACGCTCGCCCGCGCACATCTCGTCGACCCCGCCCTGACTCGCTGGTATCACTGCGTGACTCGCTGTGTACGACGAGCTTTCCTGCTCAGGAAGGTCCGCTCGACCGCAAAGAATGGATCGATAACCGGCTCGAGGAACTTGCGAAAATCTTCGCCATATCCGTCGGCGGCTTCTCGGTCATGGATAATCACCTGCATCTGCTCGTACGCGCTCGACCCCGACGTGGCCAAAGACTGGTCCGACGAAGAAATCGTCCGCCGCTGGGGCCGGCTCTTTCCACCTCGCGATAAGTCGCGCGAGCCACTCCCGGTTACCCAGACGTGGGTCCAGTGGCGCTTGCAAGACCCTCAATGGGTCGCCACCGTTCGCGAACGATTGCAAAGCTTGAGCTGGTTCATGAAATGCCTGAAGGAACCACTCTCACGCCTGGCCAACCGCCAAGACAAAGCCCGCGGCGCGTTCTTCGAAGGACGCTTCAAAAGCGTCGCCATCCTCGACGACGAATCGCTCCTTGCCACCTGTGCCTACATCGACCTGAATCCCGTCGCGGCAGGGATCGCGAAAGTCCCCGAAGCAAGCCCCCACACGTCCATCACCGCAAGAGTCGAACACGTCAAGGAACAAGACCGAATTCCCGACCTGACCGCCGCAAAATCCGGCAGCATCGCCGGATCAAACGCCGCCGCTGGCCTGGAAGAATCCATCTGGCTCTGCCCAGTCGAAGATCGCCGCAAGCTGGATTCATCACGTGAAGGAATGCTTGAGGGACTTTCGCTAGGTAGCTATCTGCTCCTGGTCGAATACACCGGCCGCCTGTTCCGCGACGGCAAGGCCGTCATCTCAGCCCAGCTCACAGGAATCTTCGAACGACTCGGTTCAACCGCCGAAACCTGGTGGACCCGGCTCGAGAAACTCAGCAAGGGTCACCTCCTGGGCCGATTCTTCGCCGCCAGCCGCGCGCGCCTCCGAGACGTCGCCGCTCGGTTAGGCGTCCACCACCTGGCCAACCTCGCCGGCTGCCCCGCCCGATAACAACGAATCCCGTGCATCCACCGCGCCACCCATCACCCGCCCTTTGTCACTCGAATGCATCCGCTTGCTCCTCGGCCATCTCCACAATACGATTGGCTCGAGTGCGTGGCATCTTGCCCACGCGTTCTGTCTCCGACTTGATCCGCACCGGCGTGCCCAGAGGACGGAGAAACGAGGACGCAAGTAGATTTTACGCCTCCCACGTCCCGCCCGACAGGGAAACGGGAACGGGGGATTCAGCCCTACGTTCCGCTCATTCTGTCCGGTGCGCGGCGGGCGGCTTAGACTGTCAGACACCCGCCTTTCAGGTTTCGCCACTGGGAAACGGTTGGTGTCGTGATCCGCCCCGCGACTTCAAGCTAGGTAATCCAACTCTCGACTCGCAGCCCCGGCACTTGACCAAAATCGCGCTGGTTGCCAGACAAAAGCAGGGTATCATGAACTCGTGCTATGGCCGCGATCTTGAGATCGAATGCGCCGATGCGCAGCCGCATTCGCTGCAGACGTTTGAACTCGGCGGCCGCCTGCTGGTGGAACGCGACGACATGCCAGTCCGCCAAGAACTCGATCAGCCGGGCCAACTGATCATACCACGCGACTTGTTTCTCTGCGTCCTTCACGGCGTGAATCTTGGCGAGCCAGCCGCGCATCTGTTCCTCGGCGGAAATAATTGTGGTAGCGAAGAAGGGATCTTCGGAGGCGTTCATCCGCTCCCGCAAGGCGCGGCAGCGGGGATGCTCGTCGTACTTGAGCACGCTCAAATGATCGGTGTCAAGCAGGATCATTTTCCTTGCCGACGCCGGCCATTGCCGCGCCGGCGCGCCCGCTGTCGGTCCTCTTCGCGGATCCTTTGTCCCGCCGCGTCAATTTCCTTCATGAGCTCGTTCCCGGAGAACATCCCGACCGTCCGCTTCCAATCCTTCACTGGGCTGGCGGCGTCCCGCGATTGAACCAGTTGGGCGACCGTCCGTTCCAGCGCAGAAATCCGTTCTTCGACGCTCATTTGCGACATCGAATCCTCCGTCTCGGAATACTCAGACTCAGCGCGGCGCTCGGGCCGCCGTGCAAGGGTCATTCTATCCGCTGGTTTGCCGCCCGGACCAGGCGATCCTGCATTCCACGACGGCAAAACCACCGAGCCACCGACAGTCCTCAGACGACGCAGCACCCATCACCTGCATTCGCTTGCTCCTCGGCCATATCCGCAGTACGATTGCCTCGAGTATGTGGCATCTTGCCGACGCGTTGTGTCTCCTACTTGATCCGCACCGGCCTGCCCAGTATCTGCCTCCGAACGCTCGAGCCTGGTATGTCCACGTTCACTCTGCCCGAGTCTCACCGCCGGCCCCCGAGCGCGCGCTCGCACTTCCGCCTCAGCGTCCGCGCCTTGATCCTCATCGTCCTGCTGACCGGCGTGGGCTTCGGATGGTTTATCCGACTGGTGCGCCCTGCCCAGTTGCAGCGCGACGCCGTGATCGCGATCAGGAATTCCGGTGGCAGCGTCGATTTCGACCGGGACGAGGACGAAACGAATGACCCTTTCAATCGAACGCGACGACCTTCCGCGCCGCAGTGGCTCGTTGACTTCGTGGGTCCTGAAGGCTTCGGTCAAGTCATCAAAATCGGCTACAGTCCCACGCCCGCATCGTCCCCGATCGTCCAGTCCTGGCAATGGCCTTGTGCACATTTTGCCTCTACGCAATCTGTCCTCGCTCGACCTCGGAAACACAAACGTCACTGACGCCGGCCTGCGCATCTCTCGAAGCTAAGCGACCTTCAAGTCCTGGGCATCGGCGGAACCCATGTTTCCGACAGTGGCCTGGCGCATCTGCGAAAATTCACCAGGCTCCACAGCCTCGACTTGAGTGCCACCCAGATCACAGACAGCGGGCTCGTCCATTTGCAGGGCTTGAGTTCGCTTTGCAACCTCAAGCTCGGATCCACGCAAGTCTCCGATGCGGGCTTGGCACATCTGAAGAAGCTTCCCGGGCTGACATCCCTTTCCCTGGAAAACACACGAGTCACCGATGCATCACTCGACCACCTGATGGAGATGCGAAATCTCCGATATCTCGCGCTCTGCGGAGCGCCGATCGCCGACTCCGCAATCCAAAGGCTCGACCGAGCGAGGCCGGGCCTCATGATCGACCGGATCCCACGAGCCAGGTGCGGCGGTTCGGGATAGGACGGTACAGGCACGGCCTACCCCACTACGACATCGATGTCCAAATCAATGGGTCGCCTACCATGGCGTCGAGCAGGTTGGATTCAGCCAGTCCATGATGGATCTCTATCACGAAGGCTCTCGCAGAGGGATCAAATTGAACGAGTTCCTCGTTCGCCGAATTGACCCGGACCTACTGGAAGACGGCCGGTCTCTTCGCGGGCCATCGCGTAGAAGCAATTACATTTGACGGGCAGAATCAATTCTGGAGAAAGAAGTTGTCGAGCAACTTAAACAATCGATCCAGGTCCGGTATGCGTGGTCGCACCGAGAGATAAAGCTCCTCGAACGAAAGCGCTGAGAGGGTGCGTTCCGCATGCTCTATTGATTTGTTGTATCCGGCCCCAACTGAGCTATACACGCTACGCAACTCGGCCGATGGATGAGCGATGCTCTCGGGGTTAACAGTCGCTGGGTCGTAGCCAAGAATCCCCCGCACCGCCGGCGCGGTCAACTTTAGCGAAATCCGCTCAAAATGCGTGTGTTCGCCGATGAACCAGGCCTCTAATTCCAGAATCGCAAGAATCAGCTCTGGAATCAATCTACCAGGCGGAACGTAATCGCCCCAATTGCGACGAACCTTCGGCGCGTCGACAAGCCCGAATGGAAACAAATCCCTCAATCCGATGATTGAATCGAATCCGCTGTGGAGTAATGTCGGATATTGATCTCGAACATCGACGAGAACTCTTTGGTCGTTTCCTGACTCGTAAATCAGTACGTAATAGTCCGTATCGAGCGGAACGCGACCTACCTTGATCTCATCCCATCGCCGCCGGATCGCCTGACCGCCGCCAAAAGCTCGAAACGAGTTGATGCGGTACTTCTTAGTCCCCGCAATCTCCTCGACCATTCGGCCGATCAGTAGCCTCTCCGTCTGGCCCTCGACGAAGATCGCCATCTTCACCATTGCCCATAACCTTCGGAATGTAATCCGTTGCTAACAAGTCAAAGTTGGAAAGCCCCGTGAACTTGAATTCCTCAAACGCGGACTTCGCGTTAGTATAATTGTATGCTTTGACACGCTGCCCTTTTCTCTCCAGCACGCACCACTCATCGAGCGGAACGCTGTTCATCACAAAGCGATCATTCGTTGACATGATTAATTGGATTCCGGTCTCCTGCGCCTTCTTGCGCAATAATCCGATCAACAGGCATGACCGTTCGTAGTCCAGACCCTCGCCAATATCGTCAATCAAAATCGTCGCCGCGCTTTTCGCGAAGATAAACGCTTGAATCTGCGCTAAGGTGGACAGAGCTCGAAACATCCCCTGCGACATGTGCTGTTGCTCAGTCCAACCATTCAGATCGTGTTCCTTGACCGCGATCCCATAAAGTCCATCCGCCCCAAGTGGCGATACAACCTCGATATTAGACGCCTTATCGATCTTAATGTCATCAATACTATATCCGAGACGGCCCATATCATCCATAACAGCATCCTTGAATGGCTTATCGTACTTGGTGAATGCGTTGTGAATGGCTCTGATCACCTGATAGGTATCCAAGTCGTCTTGATCCGCTTGCACGGCCTTCATAGGAATCGCAAAACTTCTGCCTCCGCTTCGCGTCCCAAACTCAAAGTGGCGAACGGATGCCGCCCAGCGATGTAACGGCTCCAAGAACGGGTGTTGGATGGCGTCCCGCTTGGCCATCGCCGCAAGCATATCCCCCGCGATCTCAAACCTCATTGGTTGAGCGAATTGCTCGGCGAGTATTTCGCCCGCTCCTCCCTTCTGACGATGCAGTTTGTTCACGCCCCCCTGATCAAGACACTCGAGCTCTATAAAAAAGTTGTTATATTTAACCCGGTAATGATAGTTGGTGCTGCCTTCAGCGAAATTCAGATCGAAGTCACCCGAGATCAGCTTCCCGGGAAGCTTATTCATGAGCAGTTTGCTCAAGCTATTGATGACTTGTATGACACGCGACTTGCCGGTTGCATTCCTACCGACTATTAGGTTAACGGGGCCGAACGACACGCGCTCAAGCGCCACTCCGAGGCTTCCCCCGCAAACTCGCAGAACTCGAGGTTTACCAAATGCATATTCGCGTCGTACTCAAGCACCGATTGAAAGCTTGCCTCGCCACTAGCCGCGTTTAGTCCCCACACGTGTAATTCTCCTGGCACCGCTATCTTGCGGCAAGGCCCTCGCGTGTTTTCGCCGAAGTGGCGCGGATTCGTCCCTCTGAAAACCAAACTGCGGGAATATGAAACGCACGCGCTTACTTAGGCTCTATCGGCTGGCCAGCCACGCCAACTTAACCCCACTCGAGAGTTCCTGGCGAATTCCTAACCGAAGCGCGCGGGACTTCATCGTGAGAAATCCTGGCGACGTAACGCACTCCACCGCCCGAGGGTCTTCTCAGTCCCGCGGTCTGGACAGATAGCCGTAGGCCCACGACGCCCTTGATCGCGACCGAGAACACCAAATCAGGATGGCCGCCTTTGAAATCGCATTCCCGACCTCGCCACCGGCGACCGCTCGGCTCGCCATTGATGAGCCAGGGTTCTTTCACGTAGCCTTTCCACGTAAAGGACATGCATACGCGCTGTTGTCACAAGCCGGGCGTCTAGGTAACTGCCGTCGATTACCAAAATGAAAAAGGAGGCGCAAATGACAAAGCTGAGCCGAGATCTGGCACCCATCTACAACCTGGAGCTTCGCATGGGGAATGAAGTCGCTCGCGTGGACGAACCCGCCGGGAGCGAATGCCCATTCGCAATCATCTTCCAGAATGCCTTGCACAAAACAGAGATCGAAAGAGACCTTCAACTACCGGCATCGGTCAGGTACTGGGAGTGTCGCGACGCACATTATCCAATCGAGGCGGGATACTCCTCTGATGTTTCGAAACACGCGGTGGCGGGTCCGCTCGTGCCGGCGGGGATGTACCGTCGCATGTGAGAACATCAGATCAGGATGGCCGCCTTTGAAATCGCATTCTCGACCTCGCCACGGGCGACTGTTCGCCCCGCCATTGATGAAGCATCATCCACCTCAATATCCCCGTGACGCTCGATGCGCTGGCGAAACAGGGCCAAAGCTTCGCGAGAGAGCATAGGGCAACTCCAGCGGCGTCATATCCCCGACCGTGACCGGCGATGTCAGATACCCCTTGGCCGCCGCAAGCGCCGTGGGAGCCGCACGGCGGCCCGACCGAGAAGGCAAAACGCAACGGACCTGCATCGTGCTATTGAACCGTGCCTTTGCCTTCGCCGGGTGCGATCAAAGCTCGGCTCAAGAACCGCACCCGCCCAGGGTCACTTCCGGCGGCGGAACGCGACGCCTGGCGGCCGCTGCGTGCCTGAGCGCCTTGCCGCCGCTTCCGCTTTGGAAGCGTCGCTCCGTTTTGGTCGGAACTGGATTCCCCGTCCTCATCACTCTCTTCGCCCTCTTCCTGCTGGTCACCCTCAACCCCATCTTTCGCGCCCAGCCAGGAAGCGATCTGGTCCGCGCCGCGTTCGCACCGTCGGCAATTCCGTGCACGAGTGCGTTCTCGCTCGGCACCGCGTGCGCAATCAGCAACACGGGGAAGATCATCCCATAGGACACGCCATACGACGTCGTGTAAATCGCCCGGCTGAGAAAGTTCCCAGCGGGGATCATGTCGGAACCCGCCGTGCTGACCGCCGGCAATGCGTTCCGAGCCTGATGACCAACGTCGCGAGCTGTGTCCGAGCCGTTGGCCGATGTCGTGTGAACGTGCTTCCGCATGGGGGTGCCTTCCTTCGGTCACTTCAAGGGTCTTGCCCTCACCAAGCCGTCCGCGCGGACGATCCCTTCGAGAGTCCCCCGGGCCGAAGTTAGGCGCAGCCCGATGGAGCGTATCCCGCCCGTTTTCAATGCCGATTTCTCCGCCTGGGTATCAAACGTGCTCGCAATTACCCTGCCAATCCCACACGGGCGACTATTCGCCCCCGGCATTGATCAATCGGGGCTCTTTCACGTAGCCTGTGAGGCCGCTCACGAACGATCGCAATCCCAGTTTGATGGATATCCCGATGGAAACACCAGCCCGCTGGTATCACTTCGTCGCGTGGGAAGCCAGACATCCACTCTCCGGAGCGGATTCCGGGAACAGCCAGTCGCTCCTGCCTCGCACCGGTTCGCGTCCCGCGATTGCTGGGTGACCCGCGGCAGAGGCCGCGCACGGCAGGTACTTTACAACGCTCGGCCCGCGAGCGTATGAGATTTCAAGACAGCCACTTTTCGCCCCGCCGGCCTATTCGTCGGTCGCACGAACGCCCAAGCCGGGAGCGCACGACCACACCTGCAAGTCTACTTCCGATCTTCAAATCGCCCAATCCCCGTCGCACAACACGAGTTATCACTCGCTTAGCGCACCTTCGCGCCGAACCGCCAAGACGAGACTCGGCCACGACGAGACTCGCACAATCACGCCTACCACCTACTGGCCTTTCTCCACCGAGCGGTCTTTCACTGAAACGCGACTCGCGCCGCAGCTTGACCCTGGAACCAATGTCGTCCGCATCGCAACGCTGCGGATGCCAGCGATTCTCGTCCACCGGCGGCCCGCTTGAACCATCGGCCAAAGTGACTCACGGTTTCTAACCAGCATTCGCCGTTCAGCCCCAGGCGATTCAAAATCGGCGAAAGTTCGACTGGGATCGTTCCCCGCTTCCCGGCACGCAGCGCACGCCCTGTCCAATCTAGCAGCTCCAAGTAACGCTCAATCGTAATCGGCAAATATCCTTGATCTGACGCCCTCAAACCAACCGTCGGCCGTGATGATTTCGCCAGTCGTCTCGTCGCGCGGCAGAAAGAGGAGCCGCCAGCGCAGCGCAACCTCCTCGTCGCTCCATTCCTGCACGAGATCGGGCCGCACTCTCAGCACGACGTGGAGATGATTGCTCATTACGGCATAGCCGCAGATATCAATACCAAACACCGACGCGAGCTCTTGAAGCCGGCACCGAATAAACTTCTTGCGGTGATCGTAGTTTTTGCCTGAATACTGATCGTCACCGCAGAGGAACGCCCTGCGCACGCACCGCGTGATGCAGTGATACACCCCAACGACATTCTCAACGACGATCTGAGATCGAGCATAGCCCGGCATGAGCGAGCTCCAAGGTGCAGGATCTGAGGATTCGGAGGCACGGCGTGATCGCAATGTCATTAGTGGACAAAATAACAAAAGAATTCCGCCAGTCAAGTACGCCGCATCGGGTTTTGCGCAAATCACTTCTCCCCGCTTGGACGCTCGCGACTGGATTCGACCGGGAAAATGGATGTCTGGCAATCCACTGGATTCGACCGGGAAAATGGATGTCTGGCAATCCTCGACGTCGCGATCAATAACTACGACGGGGCGAACCTTTCGCCCCGATACTCCATCGTCGATGAGTGCGCGAAGTACCTGACCAGCAAAAAAATGCGCCATTGGCCGCATCCTCGCGGTTTGCTGTGTCGGTCGCCTGCACCGTGCTCACCTTGGGCTGGGCGCATTCTTCGCTGCGATCGCCCGGAGCTTTTCGCGGTGAACCTCCATCCTGTCCGAGATTGCCTTCCGTCGTTGATGACGAAAAGCGTTTACCGGCCAAACGGGGCGCTCCACCGATCGCCTCGCCGTGCTTCCCCGCCTCAACGATCTCGCCGAAATACTCTTGAAGCAGCTCCAGGCGAATGACGTGATTCCGCGGCGTGTTCCGCCACGGCGATTCCTCGTGAGTCATTTCCTCTAGTCGCTTGGGCATAAACCCCCCGTAGATCGAGTTTACCGCCTCCAAGAGTTCTAAGACTTCCGGGGCGTAATTCTCGGGTGCGTAATTCTTCGGAGCCGCTATCGGGGAGAACCCACACCGCTTGTGTCTCTGCCAAACCTGACGCACTACAGGGCCGTGCGGCCACGCGAGAACGCTCTCTGGAAACAACGGTGCCCCCTCATGCATTGCGACGTGAAATCCCTGCGCGTAGTAGAGCAGCTTCTGGAGCTTAAGATGGGTAATATTATCGCCGCTTTCCACGTCAACGTTGGCGAGGAAGAAGTCCGCGACCCTGCAGCCGTCAACCGGTCCATCGCTGCGATCCTTACCTAAACTAAAGAACACTAATCATGCTTTCAATGTAACACGCCCCACCGACGCAGCAAGCACTCCGACACTTCGACATCTCATATGGAAGACTTGCAGGAGTATGTCCGGCAGTCCCGGTCAATGGCACGCCATCGACCACACGCGCTGCCAGAACGTGCACCATCGCCTCGGCAGTCGCCCGGGACGCGAGTGCCAGTCGGTCGAGTTCCATACTTTAACCAAGGGAGCATCTCGCATCGCTCAATTCAGGTGCGGTTGAATTGAAGCTCAACGGTTTCGCTTTTCGGCGACCTGCCCGAAACTGACCGCGTTGGCGTACTCGACAGTGAGGAACGTTCGGAAATCATCTGTACTTAGCCTTGCTAGTCCGAATGTCACAATCTGTTCCGGCACCTCGAACAGGCTGAATAGACCCCGCTTCCTCTTGTGAGTCATTTCGGACGTCAACACGAAGTCTTGCGCCGGGCTGGCGATGACGGTACCGCCTGCGTTTTTGCTTGCGCGGTAAGCTACGGATTCACCGGTCGCGACGTCAACGCGACACGCGGACCCAGGCGCCGTCGTATCCGCTGATCAAAACAAAACGTCCGTCCTGGGAAACGATCGGCTTTGACCCGACATGCAGAAATGTCTCCGTGCCGGCATCGACATCCCAGACAAAGACGGACGGAATCTTTTTCCAGTTCCGGAACTCCCCGGCGAGGGCGTCGTCCCGGCGACACCGCGCCTCCCCTGGGATCAGCGAGTTTCACATAAGCAAGCCGCTTTCCATCGGGAAACCATGCCAGCGGAGCGTCCATTGCATTGACATACCGCTTCACGCTTAGCTTGCTATCGATGTTCCAGATCTCGATCGAACCGACGTGCAAGGCGGCATTCGGCATGTGGACATAGCGAAGGTCCGTGTGAAACGCGACCCGGCCACCGACCGGTGACAAAGCCAGGTGACTGCCGATTGGTACATTTCGGATTGACGTAGGCCACATTTCGGACCGCTCCGACCCGGCCTCCGGGGCAAGCCGATCGGTCGGCCGGAGGCTGGGCAAATGGTGGCGACCACAATCGTCGGTCGATGTCGGCGGCAGTTTCCCACCGCGTCGATTTGAAAGCAAGCTCAACAATTAGGGCGGCGGCTCGGTCCGACACACGAACGGCACTTAGATCTCGAAAAAACCGTCACAGTGGGGAAACTGGGTAGCTACCCAGTTGGCTCATCCGCCCGAGCGCCCGTGTTGTACGGAAACAAAAGCACCGCGTGATCTTTACGCTCCTGAACCGTGCGCACATCGAGTGCCGCCAGCATCGCCTCGATCACGGCAAATCCACCGAGCCACCGACAGTCCTCAGACAACCCATCACCTATCACCCGCATCCGCTTGCTCCGCGGCGCGCCCATCACCGACGCCGCAATTCAAAGTCTCGACAGCGCAAAGCCGGGCCTCACGATTGACCGGATCAGACGATTCAGGTGCGGCGGCTCCGGATAGGCCACAAGCGCTATATCTCCTAATCAACGGAGCGGAACGAGCGGCTATAATGCACGGCTGCTTTCTGAGAACTGTTAGGTTCCGGGGTACTGAGCTATGCGAAAATGGCTCGTTCGCACGGGTATCGTCGTTACCTTGCTCACAGGCCTGGTACTCACTGGCCTTTACGCTTGGATGTACCGAGTCCCACCTGTTACCACCAAAGCTCGTCCTGCCTCGACTATAGTTGCATCAAATCGGAGGGTGGACGATCTTTGGATTGACGTTATGTGGGAAAAGTCGGGTCCAGAAGCGACCAGAGAGTTTCTCCGGAAACGCCTCAGGAAAGCCCCGACGTTGCATTCGACGGCGACCTCCGGCTCGCGCGGGTCGCCCGCGGGGTGTCGCGTTTCAACGGCAAGTCACCGTCGGACGCCCTGTATCTCATTTCGACAGTCGACTTGAGGAGCGTTCGCTCACCATCCCTATGGATGCGCCCCCCTGGACTGGCGATTAAGTCGATGCAGTTTTCTGAAGTCGGACTAGCGGTCGTTGCGGCATTCCCGTCGACACGCGGGGGTTTCAGCACCAGGAAGTTCTTCATTAGCTGGGCCGCGGGCGATCATCCGCCAGCCGGCTTATTTGACAGCCCCGCTGTGCTGAAGGGCAGTTCCGTCGTAACCGACTGACATAGGTTGCTCATTCGCAACCGAATGATCGCGGTCAGCTCGACCACCTGATGGAGATGCCAAATCTCCAATATCTCGCGCTCTCACGGCGCACCCATCACCGACGCCGCAATTCAACGGCTCGACAGAGCAAAGCCGGGCCTCTCGATTGACCGGATCGGACGATTCAGGTGCGGCGGCTCGAGATAGGTTACTTGACGTATCTCGTACTCGCCATCAAGATGCGCCGGCGCCGCAAGTAGCGACTCACTGGAGACGATCTTCCGCGACCGTCTGTGGATAAGGAGAGAACTGCCGCGTTCACACCGATGTCATCCTGTTGCAGAGCGCGCTGAAGCGCTGACCCGTACACGGAGGCGACGCTGGCCTCGCGCACTTGAAGAGTTTGACGAGGTTGCAGGTGCTCGACCTCAGCAACACAAGGGTTAGCGATGCCGGGCTCGTGCATCTCCAGCGAATGACGGAGCTCGAGACGCTCAAGTTGAGCGGCACCCAGATCAGCGACGCTGGACTGTCACACCTGAGAAACTTGGCCAAGCTCAAATCGCTTTCACTCGACCAAACACGAGTAACAGGACCGGGCCTCGTGCACCTGAAACATCTGCCCAATCTCGATCACCTGTCTCTCAACCGAGACATGATCAACGCGGCCGGGATCGAACAGCTTAAGGAATTCGCGAGCCTCGGCATGTTGTCTATCAACAAAGTGCAAGTAAGCGACGCGGCCTTGGCCGAATTGCAGAAAGCGCTCCCGACCGCGCGCATCACCCATTGACTGTGCACCAAGACTCAGCGGACGGAGACGGCATGACATGATCACGGTCCGGGGCAGTTACAGAGACGACCGTGCGTGGCTTTGTTGCGATGTCATCGGTAGCCCAGAGGCTGATTCCGCCAAATCTGTCCGACGTCATGGGGTTCAGTGGTGAGAACATGTACTGCGAGTGCTTCCCTGCGACGGGTCGGTCTTTCAACTCAGCGCTTGTCTCCTCGACGCCGGCGTTGTACCCGAGCCTGCCTTGTTCGGGAATCCGGCTCACCAGTATCCTGCCATCGGTGATTTCGTCGACGTTGATATTCCTGACGAATCCTGAGACCGCCTCCAAATTCTTGATCCCAGGTGGAACGCCGCCGGGTGCAACAACGTCGACCGCGGGTATTTCATAATTGACCTGAATTCGGTACTTGTGCTTGAGTTTAACGAGCCTATCCGTTGCCACCTCCCATGTCCCGTCCGACAGGGGAACGGGAACCGGGATTCAGCCCTACGTTCTGCGCATTCTGTTCGATGCACGGCGGGCAGCTTACGCCAACGCTCGAATCCCGCTAACATGCCCGCATGAGGAAGAAGCCACCGTCCGGAATGATCGGCGAGCCGCCTTCGGCACGCGGTGGCCGTCCCGCTGATCCGGGCCTGCACGCCCAGCAGATCGCGAGGGAATGGGAGGATGTAGGTGAAAGCTACGTCCGCAGGCGCATTCGTGAACTCGGCATACCGAACGACATGAACGGCCAGCCTGACTATGGGGGAGATGGACGCTGGCGGGCGTTCGATCCCTACAGACGAATGGGTGGGGAGAACACGACGGGCGTGGTGGTCGACTCCGGCGTGCTGAATCCTGAGCTGCTGAAGGGCCAGAAGGGAGGACGCATCTGGCCCAAGATGAAGCTGAAGGACCGCATCGATGCGATCATCGCGCATGAGTATGAGGAACTCCGCGCGGGCGGTAAGCACGCCGAGGCGATCAAGAACGCCGCGAAGACTGTACTGCCAATCAGCGACGAGGCGCGGCGGCTGAACCGGGCGAGGGCGCGGTAGCGGCCAGCAGCTCGGATTTCCGCTCGAAACCGGTCCTGGTCACGTGGTACACGCTCTCTTCGCCTCTGGCGAAGCTATTGCCGACAACCATCAGCCCGGCGCGGGCCAGCTCACGGTACGTTTCGCGGTTGGAATCATCCACCTCAATATCCCCGTGAAGCTCGATGTGCTGGCGAAACAGGGCCAAGGCTTCGTGAGAAAGCATAGGGCACCTCCAGCGGCATCATATCCCCGACCCTCACGGGCGGGAATGTCAGTTGCCCCACGGCCGCCGCAAGCGCCGTCCTCGGGGTCAGCCTAGCTTCAATTTAATTCAGAAGCAGGCCAAAAACGGGGGCGTCGGGAATTAGTGCCGCCCCGCCCGCTCGAAGACCAACGCAAGCTCGATTTATCTCGCGAGGGAATGCTCGAAGCATCTTCGACGGGTAGCTATCCGCTTCCGGTCAGATTCTAGTCGAATACACAGGCCGCTTGTTCTGTTCGGCTCGGCATTGATGAGCCAGGGTTCTTTCACGTAGCCTTCTGACGAGGTTGACGAACGATCGCAATCCCAGTTTGATGGAAATCTCGATGGAAACACCAGCCCGCTGGTATCACTTCGTCGCGTACTTCTTCGGCGGGGCCGTTCTCGCGAACACGATCCCCCATCTGGTGAACGGCATCTCGGGTCTCCCGTTCCAGAGCCCATTCGCATCACCGCCAGGGCAAGGCTTGTCATCGTCGACCGTAAACGTCCTCTGGGGGATGTTCAACCTGGCGGTGGCTTATGGACTGATCGTCCGCGTTGGTCGTTTCGAATTGCGAAAGACGAGTCACATGGTCGTCCTCGCACTCGGGGCGCTCCTCATGGCGCTGAGCCTGGCACGGCATTTCGGTCAATTTCACGGCGGGCTTCGCTGAAGTCCAACCGCCTTTCGGCAGGAGAAGTCACCATGTTCGACCTTGAGCAGGTGATCCGAGAGCGCCATTCAACGCGGCTGTTTTTGCCCCAGCCGGTGCCGCGGGCATTGGTCGAGGAGGCTCTCGTCCTGGCCCAGCACGCGCCGTCAAACTCCGACATCCAGCCGTGGCACATGGTCTTCGCATCCGGGCCGCCTCGTGACCGGCTCGTCAAGGCCCTTCTCGAGGAGGCCCAGCGCCGGCCACCCAGCATCCCGCCCCTGCCCGAGGCGTTCCGGCACTATCGCAGCGAGCTGGGCGCCCAGGTCTACGGCGCGATGGGAATCCCCCGCGAGGACAAGGCCGGCCATGATGCCGCCGTCTTGCGCAACTGGGAATTCTTCCGCGCCGCTGGCCGGCATTGTCTGCATGCACCGGGACCTCGGCCCGGCCGACGTTCTGGGTGTGGGAATGTACTTGCAGACGTTGCTGCTGGCCTTGACCGCAAGAGGCCTGGGAACTTGCGTCGAGGTTTCGATCGCCGGCTATCCCGAAATCGTCCGCGAGAAGCTGGCGATCCCCGCCGAACTGTCGATCCTCTGCGGCCTGGCGGTCGGCTACCCCGATCCGGACTTCCCCGCCAATAAGCTGCACATCGCCCGCGAGGCCATCGACAAGAACGTGGTGTTCCTCGACAACTGATCGCCGCTGGATCGGCCTTCGACCGTCAGGGAGGCTGGGTGTAACCCACCACCACATATAGCATTACGAACGGTGGATTGCACCCAGTCTACGCGCCTGCTTCCCCTCAGATCATCCCATCCCACATTGACCATGTGCGATACTTGACGTAAAGTGCGGCTGCATGTCGATTTGGCTGGTATAGGCGTCAAAATCCCAGGGAAGGGACGAGTGGACCATGCGGCGCGGTGTATACGCCGAATGGGCGGTTCTGCTCTGTCTGCTCGCGGCTCAGGCCGGGTGCAACTGGGTCGGGCTTCGCCGATGGTCGGACAGGCCCACCCCCACGCCCGAAGAGGCCGCCCAGGCGCAGCAGATTATCGAGCATGCGCAGACGGCCATCGATCATGGTGACATCGCCACGGCCGAGCTCGCACTCGGGCAGCAAGTCGCTCGAACGCCGGCCTCCGCGGTTGCTCAGCAGCGGCTGGGGGCTGTTTACCTTCTTGAAAGCCGCCTGGCAGAAGCGAAAGAGTGCTTCAGCAGGGCGCTCAAGCTCGACCCTGACTATGTCGATGCCGTGATCGGGCTGGGCCAGGTCGAGACGCTGGAAGGCGACGCCGACGCGGCACGCAAGCGGTTCGAAACCGCAATCGAGATCGACCCTCATCGCACTGAGGCTCATTTCTCGCTGGGCAGCGTGCTCCAGATCATGGGCCAGGTCGAACCTGCCCTGGCCGAGTATTTCCGCGCGCTCGAGTGCGAGCCGAACCACGCCCAGGCCAGCCGATGCATCGCGGCCATTCAGCTCTCGCGCAATCAACCCGAACAGGCGCTGTCACGCCTGGACCGCGTGCTCGAGATGGCTGCCGACGACGGCGAGGCGCGCTTCCTCCGCGGCCGCGCCAGCTTGCGCTCGGGCACAACGACGCGGCGATAGCCGACCTCCAGGGCGCTCTTCGCAGGCTGCCCGGGCGCGCAGACATTTATTACCATCTGGCGCTGGCGTTTGAAGCCAGTCACAAACCGGCTGAGGCCCTGGGTGCCGCCCAGCAGGCAATGCGCCTGGCGCCGGACTTCGAACAGGCCCAAGCACTCTCGAACCGCCTCAGGCTCGCAATGGCTCCAGCCGGAACACCGCGGGCCAGGCAACCGACCAGCGGGGCCGGGGTTGAACGACTCGCTCCGGCTGCAAGTCCTCCCTGACGAGCACTGCACGACTACGAGCGTGCCGCGGTTGGCACACCTCCGCCAGAGTCGCCCTTCGCTCCGCGAAGGGATTCCGCCACGACCGCGGGTCTTACCGCTTCGCGTTAATCGCCGAAGTCACGTCGACGCAAAAACCCGGCAGAAGCTTGGACTGTGCCAAGTCCCCGCGTGAGAATTCCCCGAGCACTCGGTAGAGACGACCGTCCAGAGTCAGCACGGTGATCCTCGCCTGTTCGGGGTCGACGATCCAGTATTCCGGGATGCGCGCCTTGGCGTATTCATCGCGCTTCGTCTCGCGGTCGAGCCGGTGGCTTTCCTCGCCGTCGCTGACGATCTCCATCACCAGGTCTGCCCCTCTGCTGAAATTCTCGGTGAGGCGCGACGCATGCTTGCCCGCGACGAAAAGCACGTCGGGCTCGCGATACTTGCCTTCCCACAACCGCACCCGGTAAGGCCCGGCCAGCGCCGTGCCGAGCTCGTGCATCGAGACAAATGTCTCCAGGTTGCGATAGAGATACAGCGCCGCGAGCTGGTGCGAGAGCGTCGGTGTGGCCAGGAACTCAACGAACCCGTGCGAAAACTCCACCCAGCGGTTCGGTTTCAGCTCGAGGTAGTCTTCCTCCGTCCAGCAGCCCTGCGCGGGGAACAGCGTGGCGACATCCCAGGTGGGCTGTCCATATCCCGAAACCTGCCGCTTCTCGGACGCGATGCTGCTCATCATGGCGCTCCTTCAGTCCGGGCTGGGATGACGTCGTAATCTTATCTTAACTTGACCGCTCTACGGAATGCCTGTTCTCGATTTCTTCACATCAGGTCGTGATGGTTTCGGCTGCGACGGAATTCCGCAACGTGCCCAGGTGATCGATCTCGACTTCGACGATATCTCCGGCCTTGAGCCAGACCGGTGGTTTGCGGGCCATGCCCACGCCCGGCGGGGTGCCGGTGAAGATCAAGTCGCCAGGTTCAAGCGTAAAAACCTGCGACACGTAAGCGATCAGCTCGTCCACTCCAAAGATAAGCTGGCTGGTACTGGACTCCTGCATCGTCTGGCCGTTGAGCCGCAATCGGATGCCGAGTTTGTGGGGGTCGGGAATCTCATCCGGTGTTACCAGCACCGGCCCCACAGGCGCGAACGTGTCGAAGGTCTTGCCGGCCATCCACTGCTTGCCGGGCTTGTTGAGCTGCCAGTCGCGCGCGAGACGTCATGCCCGACCGCGTACCCGCCAACATACTCGAAAGCCCGCTCGCGTGCGATGTGCCGTCCGCTCCGGCCAATCACGACGACAAGCTCTGCCTCGTAGTCCACCTGCTCGCTGACAGAAGGAAGGATAATCATCTCACCGTGGCCAATCAAGGCGCTGGGATATTTGCTGAACAGGATCGGCTCGGGCGGCGGCGCAACTCCGCTCTCCGCAGCATGATCGCGATAATTGAGTCCGATGCAGATAATCTTCTGAGGGTCGGGCACCGGCGCCAGGTGGCGGACATTTGCCGGTTCGTGCCGCACCACTCCGCGGTTCAGCGCATTCCATGCCTTCCGCTGCCACCCAGCCCCCAGGTTCAAAAGCCCGCGAACCGTCGTGGGCATTTCAGGGTCAGCAGAGTCGACGTCGATATACTCTTCCCCGATGACGCCACAAACCCTTGGTCCATTGTCGGTTGCAACTGTTGCCCAGCGCATGGTGGCCAACTCTCCTCTCTCGTCAGCGGCCCCGCTAGCGAAGATCCCATTTGACGGCAAGATACCGCGAGCGGCCGCCATCCGTAGGGTGGGTGAAACCCACCGCAAACCGCGTGAGACCCGTGGGTTACACTCGCTCTACAATGACATAGTCGTTACCGTGCGAGGTATAATGTAGCGACGCATGGGGCGAGGTGAAAGAGCCCGGCGTTACGGCGATGTGGTGCGTGGATTAGATTTGGTCGACGAGGTTGCGGAGTAAGTCGGCGGATCGCGGCAGCCCTTTCTTGCTCAGTGAATCCATGAGTTCCGACGCGGTCAATTGCGGATTTTTGTAACGCTCGCGCATCCGGCGGATGGCAGCACATGCGAGCCCGGGTTCGGACTCGATCAGAGGATACAAGACGCACGCGTCGAAGAGTGCAGTCAATTTGGCCACGGTCAATCGTCCGAACTCAAATCCTGTCCGATCGCGGCGAGCTCATCGAGTGCGGCATTTCGCTCCTGTTGACTCTTCCGGCGGTACTCCAGCAAGTCAGTAAGCGCGACTCTTCGATGCGTTCCAATCTTGTAAAAAGGAATCTTCTGCTGATCGAGTAAGCTGATCAAGTAGGGTCGGGAAACATTCAGGAGGTCAGACGCCTCCTGGGTCGTCAACTCGGCTGCGATTGGATACGCGGTCATCGAATTACCCCTCGCCAGTTCCGCGAGGATACTTCTTTCGAATCGCCTCGAGGATGAGGTCAAGTTTGTGATCGAGCTCATTCATTCGCTGCTCGAGCCGTTGTAACGCCGCATCTTCGCTGCCCGCGCTTCCGTGTTGTTCAGTCTTATTCCGCCCTTCGGCGGCAGTGGCTTGCGGACGACGACCAGACTCCGCCGGCTGGACGAGCCCCGCGTCTGCTGTACGGCGGGCGACGACGAGCCGGTCACCTGCCTTGAGCAGAATTTCGTCTGCCGGAAGTCTGCCAGGTCTGACTTCACTCACGTCGACGCGAAAGCGTTCGGGCTCGCCGCGAGCATTTGCGCGGTAGAGAAGGACCCTGGCCAGGTCGGCGTCGCGGCTGGGACCCCCTGCGGCAGTGATCGCCTCGAGAATGCTCTGGGAACCTGTGAGCAGGTAGCAGCCGGGTGACCGAATCGCGCCGTGGACGTAAAAAGCCTTACTGTCGCATTGCGTGATCTCGACCCGAACTTTCTTGGAGTCTTTGGGAGCGATCTGTTTCGGCCTTCCGGTCGTGGGATCGACCACAGGCTCGCCGCTGGCGTCGAGTTCAACCAATCCGAGTTGCTCGTCGTGGATGAACTTCTGAAGTCGAGCGATGATCTTTTCCTTGATCTGGACCACCGTAAAACCGGCGGCCGCCACGTCGCCATACCATCCCAGCGAGATTTTGCCGTCGGGACGGACGAGGCGTTCGCCGAGGACCGGCCGTCCGGGAAGTCCTCCTCGAGCGATACGAAAATCAGATCAGGCGGCTCAACGACGTAATCATCCCGCAATGCGAATGCCGGCGGCGGGGACTCTTTTTCGGGTTCGGAGCCACCGTCTGCCCGGCTCGAGGGCCTCGCGAGGCCGGGGAAATACACGAAGAACGCCACTCCCGCAAATTCCGCCCGCCCCCCAAGCGTTCTCCAGGGCCTCTCGAGGTCGGGGAAATAGGCGAACATCCGGTTCTTCTCGGAGTCCGACCTTTCTTCGGACGGCGTCTTCGGTTCCTGGCCGCCCTGCTCTTGGGGCCCTGCCGGCGATCGCCCGTAGGCCGCCGTGGTCACAAGCACCAGGCAAGTGATGATCGCCTTCAGCTTTTGCATGGGGAATTTCCGAGAATCTGATCGTTCCGTTTGGTCCACACCGGTGCGGGGTCAATGAGCCTGCCCGCGGAGTGAATCGAGAATCTGGTCGAGCTTGCGCTCCATATCTCCGATGCGCTTCTCGAGACGCTGGATGCCGGGCATGTCGGGAGCATGCACTGGTCTTCCCGCGTCCGGCCCTGTCGGTTTTTCCTCGCCGTCTGCACGCGTGCTCGATCGAGAACCGGCCGCGAATTTCGATTCGGGGGTCGATGGCGGCGGACCCGGCGCCGGCTCTCGCAGCGCGCGGCGTCTCCCCCGCGCCGCCGAGCCACCAGCCTGTCGCCGGGCTGAAGGTGATGGTTGGTTGAAAGGTCGTCTCCCAGCAGGATCTGGTCGACATCGATCTTCATGGTCTGCACCGGCCCGCCATCGGCGGGTTGCCGGTACAGAAAGACTTGATCATGATCGGCGTTCGAGGTCAGGCCGTTGGAGTAGTCAATTGCGTCGAGAACGCGCTCGTGCCCCGTAATCGGCAGTTTTCCCAATGTCTCGAACTCTCCCTGCACGTAGTAGTACTTGCTGTTATAGGCTGTCACGTCCACAAACACTCGGTCGGATTCCTTTGGATCGATGGGCACGGGCTCGCCGTTGGCGTCTTTGATCCACTCGCCAGTCTCTTCGTCCAGCTTGATCAGGCCGAGTTCTTCGTCCTGCAGGTATTTGCGAAGGTGCTTGACAATCTTTTCCTTGACTTCCGGTACGGTAAGCCCGGCGACGTAGACATCGCCGTACCACCCGAGAGAGATTGTCCCGTTGGGTCGCACCAGCCGCTCGCCGGAAATCGGCCGGCCGGGAAGGCCTTCCAGCAGCTCGACGAGTACGAGATCCGGCGGATCGACCACGTATTCGCTCATGAGCTCCGCAGGCGGCTGAGCTTTCGACGTCGCCGACGTGAACCCATACGCGTGTTCCCCCCTGGCCCTGCGCATGCCCTCGATCTGCGATACCGCCAGTGTCACCCATAGGCTCCTGCGCCGATCAGCAGCATGCAAACAGCGATCGTTTTCAGTTTCGTCATCGACATGTCCCCGATCACTTTCTGTACGAGGCCCACGATCGCGGGCGAGGTGAGCTGGGCTAGCGATTTTATTTAGTTGATTTTGATTTTTTTTGTTTTTGGTAAAGTTAAGTGTTAGTATTATTATATATAGTTTTTTTTGATTGGATATTTTTGGTGTTTATTCAGGGTGTGGTTTTTTTTTTATTTTTTTTTTTTATTTAGTATGGTAGTTTGTTTTTGTGTTGATTGGTTTTCGTTTTTTTTTTTTTAGTGATAGTATGTTGTTTTGTTTGTGGTTTTGTGTATGATTTTTGTTTATTTTTTATTTTTTTTTTTTTGATTAGATTGATAGTATTTTTTTTATTGTTTTGTTATGTGGTTATTTTTGTTGTGAGTTTATTAGAGGATTTTTTGTGTTTATTTTTTTTTTTTGTTTTTTTTTTGTTAGTTTGATGATTTTTGTTTTGATTTTTTTTTTAAGTGTTTTGAGGATTATGTCGAGTTTTTGATTGAGTTTTTGCCGAGTCGCTTCAGAGTAGTAGTAACGTGGTATCTTCTGCGTGTTTATCGTAGATTGTGGCTTTGATTTTGATTGGTTTATTAGAGCGATTTAGGTTGTGGTTTGACGTGGGGGGGCAAGTTGATTGCTTCTGTTAGTTGTTGATTGTTTAGTGTTGTTGGTTTTATTTTGTTGTTTAGTGAGGGATATTATTTGTTGTTGTTTGAATGATTAGTTTGTTGTTAGGTTTTGAGTTGTTATTTAGGTTGAAAGGTTGTTGTTGAATATGATTTGGTTGATGTTGATTTTTTAAGGTTTGTATTAGGATTTTTATTAGTAGGTTGTTTGTAGAGGAAGGTTTGTTTGTGATTGGTTTTTAGATATTAAGATTTCTTTTAAAGTTGATGGCGTAAAATTGTATAGTGGTTTGTGATGGGTAATATCATTTTGGTTGCTTGAATTCTTTTTGTATATAGTATTTTTTGTTGTTATAAGTGATGATGTTTGATGGAGATGTAGTTGGTATTTCTTGGTTTGATGTGGGTTTTCAGAGGATAGGGATTGGTGGTTTTTGATTAATGGGGTTTTTTTTCTGAGAGTAGATTTTGGTGGAGGATTTTTTTCAAATGGGTTTTTTCTTTTGGATGTAGTTGGTAGTGAAGTTTTATGCTTGTTATGTATCATCTATAACGACTAGATTTAGTTGTGAATTTGAAATATATTTTTGAGATGTAGATTGATTTTCTTTTTGATTTTGAGGTATTGGTAGAGATTAGTGATGTAGATATCTCTGTAAAAGTTGAGTGAAATTTTGCTGTCGGGTCTCACCAGATATTCGCTAGAGATCGGCCGCCAGGGAGTGATTTTAAGCATCTCGATTTTTAATAAGTCTGGTGGTTAGACAATGTATTCACTTATCAATGTAAGAGGAGATAGAGATTTGGATTTCGAAGGTTAAAGGGTAAGTGTTCAATATAAGGTAGTAAGAGAAGGGAAGAAAGGAAAAGAGGAAAAGGAAAGAGTAAGAAAGTAAAAAGAAGTGGAAAAAGAGAAGGAGAAAAAAAAAAATAGATATTAAGTTAGATAATGAAAAAGAAAAAGATGAAATAAAGAAAGAAAGGAAGAGATGGAAAGGTGAAGTAGTGTGGAGCGAGCCGCCGGCCGCGGCTTTTGTGGCAATCTGGACCGTCGAGCTGACAAGGCTGGCGGGAATCTCGACGGCACTCGCTTTCAAAAACTCCGGCGAATCGAACGCCGCGAGCATCACGCAGCACCGGCTCCAGTCCCCGCCGCGAGAGTCGGCGATGGAGCAGACCCCGAGCACGCCCCACGCGGCTGCGAACCGTCCCCAGCGGGCAACCCAGCCGCGCGGCCGCTTGCTCATGCGTGAGGCCCTCCCAGTAACACAGAATGACCACGGCCCGAAGATGATCCGGCAACCGCTCAACCTCGGCTTGCAAAAGTACGAGGGCATCGAAAGCAGCCTCAGCCGATGAGCCTTGCTCACCCGTGAAACGTTGCAACAGTTGCCTGTCCGACAATCCGCTGACTGTCCCCGCGTCGAAGAGGGTATGCATGTCTCTGAGGTAACCAGCGGATGCGCTGCCGCTCATAGCACACTCCAAGTAGGTCAGGCTTTAGCCTGACGATTTCTGCCCTACGAGCGCGTTTTCCCAAGTGCCTCGATGATCACGTCAAGCTTCCGCTCGACTTCGCCCAATCGCTTGTCCAATCCCTGCAGCGTTTCGATGACACCGCCCGGCGCGCGTCTCGTCGATGGGTCGTCCGTCGATCCTGGCCGGTCGGAATCGTCGTCGAGACGCCGCCGCGGTGCGATTGCCTCCGCTGGCCTCGCCGGACTGACCTCCGTGTCAGCAAGGTTGCCCGGCGCGGTCGGGCCACCAGCCGGTCACCCGGAATGAGCTGGTAGTTCGTCGAAAGGTCGTCGCCCAGCATGATCTGGTCGATATCGATCTTGAGCGCCACGCACCGGCCCTCCCTTGCCGTCGGGACGGTAGAGGTACACCTGGTTGTGATCGGCGTCCGGCGTCAGTCCATTCGCGATGTTGACCGCGTCGAGCACGGTTTCATTTCCGGTGATCGGCGCGCGGCCGGGTATCACGACCGCGCCTTGAAGGTAATAGTACTTGCTGTTCGAGGCCTTGAGATCCACGGAAACTCGATCGGAATCTTTCGGGTCGATCATCATCGGCTTCCCGGTGGCTCGATCGATGAGCGGCTCTCCCGTTACGTCATCGCCTTTGATCAATCCCAGTTGCTCGTCATGGAGATACGTCCGCAAATGAAGGATCAGCTTCTTCTTGATCTCGGGGAGCGTCAGCCCCGCGACGTAGAGATCGCCGTAAAACTGGAGCGAGATCCTGCCGTCGGGCCAGACCACGCGCTCTCCCGATATCGGCCGCCCGGGAAGTCGCCTCGAACACTTCGATCCGCAAGATGTCCGGCGGCTCGACAACGTATTCGGCCATCGAATTGATCGGCGGCTGCGCTTTCGACTTCGCCGCTTCGGGGTGCGCGCTCGCATCGTGTTGCCCGCGCCCCTTGCCGCCGGATTGGGGAGCGGCCAGCGACAAACCGTAGCCCCCCGCGGCGATGATCAAGAGACACACAGCGGCCGTCTTCAGTTTCGTCATGAACATCCTCCCGATCACGTTATGAACCAACGACACAATAGAGGGTGAAGCAATCTGTGCAAGCGACCCGCCCGCGGCAACTTGCTTGGAAAGCTGGACAGTCGAGCTGACGAGGTTGGCCGGAATCTCCAGAGCACTCGCCTTCAAGAACGCCGGCGAATCGAACGCCGCGAGCATCACGCCGGCCACCGGCTCCAGTCCCCGCCGCGACAGCCGTCGATGGAGCAGGCTCCGAGCACGCCCAACGCGGCTGCGAACCGTCCCCAGCGGGCAACCCAGCCGCGCAGCCGCTTGCTCGTGCGTGAGGCCCTCCCAGTAGCACAGAATGACCACGGCCCGGAGATGCTCCGGCAGCCGCTCGACCTCGGCCTGTAACATCGGGCCGAGGTCCTGGATATCGGAGGGATGATCACTCGCATGGTCGGCGGCGGTCGCCGCGATTCGCAAGCCGCCCTGGCGCTCGGCCAAGCGCCGGCGAGCCGCTTCGACCCGAGCGCGGCGAGCCACTCGCGTGGCCACCCCGAACAGCCAGCTTCCGACCGAGTCGAGGCGGCGGATCGACTTGTTTTTCTGCACCAGAACCAAAAAAGTCGCCTGGAACGCATCATGGACATCGGCCTGTTCCTGCCCCAGGTTATTGCGGCAGACCCGCATCACCATCGGTCCATGCCGCAGGACGAGCGCCTCGAAGGCAGCCCCAGCCGCGGGGTCTTGCGCGGCCGAAAAACGCTGCAAGAGTTGCCGGTCCGACAATCCGCTGACCGTCCCAGCATCGAAGAGGGTATGTATGTCTCGGAGGTAACCAGCGGATGCACTGCCGCTCATAGCACGCTCCAAGTAGGTCAGGCTTTAGCCTGACGATTTTCCGGCTCTGTCGCGCTTCGAACCGGCCCCGTGGCAAATACCCTTCCGCACACTGTCAGGCGAAAGCCTGACCTACTTGAATTGTCAGCCTCAAACCCTGACCTACGTCCGAACGTCGCCCAGTAGTGCCAGAATGCGACTTCAGCTATCCCTCGAACTGGAAAATTCCTCCGGGCCACCCGCAAAACCGATTCGTACCGAGCTCCTCCTCGATCCTCAAGAGCCGGTTGTACTTGGCCAGGCGCTCCGACCGCGCCACTGATCCAATCTTGATCCGCCCCGCACCGGTTGCAACCGCAAGGTCAGCAATGGTCGCATCTTCCGTCTCGCCCGAGCGAGCCGAAACCACCGTGCGAAATCCATGTTCTTGGGCCAGCCCGATCGCGTCGAACGTCTCTGTAAGCGTCCCGACCTGGTTCAGCTTGATCAAAATCGCGTTCCCGGCGCCTCGATCGATTCCGCTCCGAAGCCGTGCGATCTGCGTCGCAAACAGATCGTCGCCGATGAGCTGGACGGATTTCCCCAGGCGCTGGGTCAGCGCGATCCAACCCTCCCAGTCGTCCTCGCCCAGCCCGTCCTCGAGCGAAACGATCGGAAACCGATCGACCCAGCCGGCGAGCAGGTCGATCATGCCGGCCCTGTCGAGCGTTTGCGCGGCCGGTGCCCAGCCGGTATGTGCCCGAGGCCGGGTCAAAGAAGTGGCTCGACGCCACGTCGAGGGCGATCGCGACGTCACGCCCAGGCTCGTAACCCGCCAGCCGAATGGCGTCAACGACAATGGCCATCGCCTGCTCGTTATCCCGCAGGCGAGGCCCGTAGCCGCCCTCGTCGCCGACTAGCGACGCTTCGAATCCCTGTTTCGCTAGCACGGACCCGACGGCGCGGTAAAGCGCGACCGTCATCTCGAGTGCCTCGCCGTACGTCTTGGCGGCAACCGGAATCGTCAAAACATCCTGGATGTCCAGATTCCCCCCTGCGTGCAATCCGCCCGAAATCATGTTCACCATCGGCATCGGCAATGCCGGCGAGACAACACTCACCGGGCTGCGATTCGTGATGGTGTCTCGCATCCGCCAGAGGCGATTGAGATAGACGAACAGCTCCTCGCCGCTTGCGGCAGCGCCGGCGTGTGCAACGGCCAGCGACACGCCCAGGATCGCGTTGGCCCCCAGCCGGCTCTTGTTCGGCGTGCCGTCCAGCTCGATCAGTTCTTCGTCGATCGCGACTTGATCGTGCAGGTCCATGCCGCTTATAGCCGGGGCGATGACGTCCATCACGTTTTCGACCGCCCGCATGACGCCCAGGCCGCCATACCGGGCGCGATCCTTGTCGCGAAGCTCGAGTGCTTCGTGCGCGCCCGGTGCTGGCCCCCGAAGGCACAATCGCCCGCCCGCGTGCGCCGGTCGATCCCAGCGCGTCGACCTCGACCGTCGGCCGTCCGCGTGAATCCAACACCTGGCGGGCCTTGAGCCCGGTCAAGGTCGGCATGCGTTTGTCCTCTTGATTGCCTCGTTGAGCTGCTCGAGTAAAGCATCCCATGTTCGCGGCTCGGTGCGAAGTGACTCGCGGGCAAAGGACCGGGCCACCGCCTGGCTTTGAGCGTCGAGGTATTCCACCGGGCTCTTGCCGTCGACGCGAGCCAGGCAGCAAGCCGCGGTGTGTAGAACGGCGCGACAGATCAAACCGGCTCGCACCGTCGCGTCGAGGGCCCGCAGATCGAGGTACGCGTCTAAAAACAAGGTCGCGAGCTCCGTATATCTCAGCGCCAGGCTGTGGTTTGTCGCCTCCGCCCTGATTCGTTTGAGCAGAAGATGGGTCAGGAAGAACCCCAGGTCAAACGCCGGATCGCCTGCGTGGGCACATTCAAAGTCGAGCAGAATGACCCCTGCCTGATGCACGAGGATGTTCTTGGGGCTGAAGTCCCCGAGCACGAGTGTACGCTCGCTCTCGGGCCGATCCATCGCGGCGATCAGTGCGTCAACGCGCGGTTTCAGGTCGGGGTGGGCCCGCGCAATCGTGCGATAATAAGGATCAACGCGAAGCTCGTCGAAGAGACTGGCGTCGGCGAGTAAACCTTTGAGGGCCGGAAGCGCCGGCGCCTTATCGTGGATCGTGGCCAGAATAATCCCCAGTCGAACGGCGACGTCCGGATCAAGCGTTCCCGCCATCAGTTGCGACTTCCACGTCACGGCGTCGTCTGGGGCGCAAGTCATGGCGAAAAGGTAATTCGGACGGTCTTCGAATTCGACGAGGGGAACAGTCCCCGCGGGCAGAATCGCACCAAGCAGCTCCATCGCCGCCTGTTCGGTCCAGATACGTTCCAGCCGCGCGTGCCATTCCATGGCGACGCGCAGCCGCTCGCGGCATTGTTTGATCACGATCGGCAGGCGCCCGGAGACATCGGCGCGAAGCACGATATTGGAGACGCCGCCTGTGAGCTCACGGACGTCGATTGATGCGCCGGCCGGAACCCGCCCGGAATCCCGGAGATACTCGGCCGCGTTCAGGGCGGTCAGCTCGCGCATGATACTCGAGACGGTCACTCGAGGGTGGGTGACTGCAAACGGGCAAGGAAGCCAGCGTGCTCGGCGCTTGCCAGACCGCGATCGAGCCGCGCTGACGACGGTTTTGATATCCCCGCGCACGAGCGCTGCAGCATCGAGCCACAGGCCGGGAAAGACCTCGCTCTTGTAGAGGCCTGCGTCATCCACCGACATTCGTTCGTACTGTCCGTCTCTGAGGGAGAACCAGTCGATCTGGCGATCTAGGACGCGCCAGACGATGTACTCCTTCACAGCGCTTCGGCGATAGACCTTCAACTTGACGTCGAGATCATAGCTGACGCTGCTCGACGCGATTTCGGCCACGAGCTCGGGTGCGCCTTCGACGTAGTCATCGGGCCCGATGCGAGCCTGACCTCCCTTGTGCGGGTCCAGAAGCAGGATCGCGTCCGGCTGGGGCTCGTTGTCCAGGTCCAGGCGTGTACTGGCGTTGTCTCCGACGTATACGTCTGTGGTGCCCGCCTCGTAGAGAACTAGCCACGCAAGCAAATGGGCGTGCGGGCGTCCGTGGCGGCGCGAGCCGGACCGGTGAGGGCATGTATACGACCCCTTCGAGCAGCTCCGCCTTCTTTACCTGCGGCGCTGCAAGGTAACGCCGTTCGAATTCGGCGCGAGTCAGGCGGTCGCCAGCCTCGAGCAATGGCATCTCGCTTTCATGGCTGAGCGGCACTGGGCCGGTTGACACCGTAGCCACGATCGATTATGCCCTCCCGGTTACGAGTGAAGTGCCTCGATCCCAACCCAAACCGCGAACTCAAATTCGCGCCCCATCCGAGGCCAAGTCTATACTCTCAACTGTACCCCTTTAATCGACCACCGGGCAAGGATTTCCCTCGATATCTTGGTGACGTCGGTCAAGCCCTACCTATGTGACTCGCTGATCCGCGCGGGTAAGAATGTCGTTTTATCCGGAAAACTCTATCGCGTCCCGCGATCCTTGCTGACGCGGAAGTCCACGCCATCCTTCGACTCCCCTTCGCTCAGGGTCAACAGCCGGCTCGTTCCCTGGGGACCAAGTTCGCCGTTGAGTGCGAATGGCGCGACCTGAATGAACTGCTGTCCCGCGCGGATGAACTTGAGCTCATAGCGGCCGTCGCTTCCTGTCGTGGTCGTTGGGTCGTAGTACCGGTTCTCAAGCCGGTCTGCCGCGCTGGCGCGGAACCTCTCGCCCCGCAACAGGATGCCCGGCCCCGTCCGTCACATGCCCGCGCACGCTCACGGGCCGCGTCAACCTGAGCTCGACGCCGGTAAGCGCCTCACCCGGCTTGGTCCGCATCGGCGGCAAAACACCATTCGCCCATCTTCGCCATTGACCATATTTGCCGTCGTGTGTGATCAGGTTGTAATCCACTCCGCCGCTCGCCGGCAGCAGCATGGTGAACGATCCGTCCTGGCGTGTTTCGAAGCTGAACCGAGTGTCGCCGGTTATCGAATTGAACGTTCCGGTTCTGGCCGGGGCGACCGTGGCCCCAGCCATGGGCTTCCCGTCTGGGTCGAGCACGCGGCCGGTTACGGTGACCGCCGGCTCGAGCGTGATCATCACCGGGCGCATGCCTCTCTCGAGGTCGAAGTCGATCTGATCGAAGTTGCGTTGCCAGCCTTTTTCGGAGACCTGGCGGCGTCCCCACTCGCTGCTCGACTCCTCCGACCACCAGCGTGCATACCCCGGCGCATCGACCTGGAACCGGAAAGGGCCAGGGAACATGTCACGGACGACGACGTATCCATCTTTATTGGGCCGGCCCTCGACTCCGGGATGCTGCCAGTGCCAGAGGCGCACGTTGGGAACTCGCTGGCCCGTCAAACTGTCCACAACTTTCGCCCAGAACGTCACCCCCGGCGCCAGTCGAATGTCGAGCTGCTTGGCTCGGTCGGCCTCGATCGATGTTTTGGAAAGCCTGGCCACGCCGGCGCCCGGGGCCCGAACCTGGATGTCGTACGTGTCGGTCTGCGCATACATCCGGTAGCGGCCATCGTCACCGGTTCTCGCCTCGGTCCAGATCTCGGTCATCATGAATCCGTCGCCGCGCTTCGGCCCGTTATTGGCCCGGATCAACGCACCCGCGACCGGCTTGCCGTCCGGGTCAGTGACCTGCCCCTCAAAGTAGGTCTTGTTTCCGAGGACGATCACCCACCCCTTAGCCCCGGCAGGCTGAGACATGAAAAGCTGTGGAGTATACCCAGGCTTGCGCACGATGACCTCGACTTTGCCGCCCTTGGTCAGCTTACCGATGCGGAACACCCCGTGCGCGTCGGTCTTCGCCTCGTGGCCTGGATACCACGTCCACACGTCGACTTCGGCTCCCTCGACGGGGTTGCCTTCGGTATCAACAACAACGCCGGCCAGCTCCTCCGGTGCGACGCTGCCAGGTCCTTCGACACCCTTGATCTCGTGGCCGCCTGTGGGGAGCTTGACATTCACGGCACCGTCGGCCGTCGGCGTTGCGACCGCCTCGTGCTCGGCTCCGCCCGGGAGCCGGATCAGAAGCCGCGCGGACTTGCCGATGGCGACCGTGTTGTACATCCCGGGCGGCAACCGGAACTCGCCGCGCGCGTCGGTGACCGTCTCCTGTCCCGGAAACGGCCGGCAGAGCCCGTTCTCGCACGTGCCGACCACGCTGGCCCCCGCAATGGGCTTGCCCACGGCGTCAACCACGTGACCGCGCAGCGTCACCGCGGGAGCCACCGCGATTGGCGGCACCGCAAAGGAAAGCGCTGTGTCGGCGATCGTCACGGTGCGGCTCGATTCCTCCTCGTCCAATCGGGTAAAGCCCTTCGGTGCGCCCATCACATAGAAGTACGTCTCGCCCGCCGGCAGGCGGTACCGGTACCGGCCGTTCGCATCGGTCGTTGCGCCCGTGGTCATCGCGCCGCTGCGTGGCCGAAAGGGCCCATAAACCCCGACCCGCGCTCCCTGAAGCGGCGTGTTCGTACCGTGCACGAGGACCGTGCCCTCGACCGCCACACCGCGAATCAGCTCGATCGAGACCTCGGCCGTCACACCGGGCTTCAGTTCCACGTCGCTGGCTGCGCGGTACGTCCATTCCGTGTTTTCACCCTCGCCGTGGACAAAGACGTTGATCGTCCCTTCGCTCAACCCGTCGAGGATAAACCTGCCGTCGACGTCGGTCCGGACGCCTCCGAATGGGTTCTTGATGGGGCGATAGACTCCTCTGGAGCGGCTGCCCTGGTAATTGACTTCGAGCCCGGCCACATCCACGCCGGGCAGTTTGCTGATGACCCGCCCCGAGACGCGAGCCCCCGGCACCACGACGAACAAAGTTCTCTCGCCAAGCGCCGCGGTCATGAAACCGTCGTCTTCGAGGTGCTTGCGCAGGCGCTCCGTCGAGGGTGTTGCTGGCCTGAGTCTCGACTTCCGGCCATCACCGGTGGTCACCGCAAGCTTCAGGCCCTGGCCGGAGACGAACGTTCGGAATGCAAACGATCCGTCGGCCGCCGTCGTCGTTTCGAACAGGCTTTCGAGCGGGCTACCCGCGATCACCTCCGGGGGCACGTCTACGAACGAGGCGCTGATTCTATTGTCCGTGGCACTTCCGTAAGCAATTCTCTCGACCGAGATCTTCGCCCCCACGAGCGGATTACCTTTCTCGTCGACCACCACTGCGGCGAAAGGTTCGGGCTTACCGAGCTTCCTGTCGACATGGTCTTCCCGTATGCCGGCGTCCATCCACCTCATCCAGAAAAAAGGCGTGAACCCATCCTTATATGCAACGAAGTAAACCGTGACCGGCGCTTTGGGAATCGCCCAGACGAATCGGCCGTTCGCGTCCGTGTGCAATACCTGATGATTCGCCTTCCCGGTTTTTTGAATCCCCGCAACGACAATGCAGTCAGCGACCGGCTTACCATCGGGGTCACGGATCACGCCCTCGATCTTGCGGGACTCAACCGGCGGCGGTTTGGACTGGCCCGTCGCGGCGACTTTGCTCTCCTTGTTCACCTGGGGCTGCGCGGCAACGACACGAAACCCGGTCATGCCCAGCGCGATAGCCACAGTCAGGCTACCGAGGATCAGGGAACGGCGGACGGATCGTCGAGAGAGCGTGTTCATGTGTTCGTCCTCCTGTTCTTGGCGGGTGACTTGATCGAGCGATGTCGGGGCGCCGAGGTCGACTGCCCAGCTTTAGCCTCACACATTCGTCCGGTGATCGCCAGGCCCTGATGAGCCTTGCGCAATCATGCGACTGCGGTGCGTGCCACGCGGTCCGCCATCCGGTGTAGCAGGCACACTCCGTGTGCCGTCCGCTCTCTTTGCGAGGCGGGGGAAAGGCTTGTGGCGTGCCGGCGGTTCGTCCCTTTGTGGATCGGCCGGCATTCACTGCCCCGTCGGCAAGTCGATCTCCACCAGCAGCCCGGGGTTGGCGTTTCTGGCGGTGATCCTGCCCTGGTGCAGCTCGACGGCACGGCTGGCGATGGCCAGGCCCAGCCCGACGCCGCCGCTCGAGCGGCCGCGGTCCGATTCGACGCGGTAGAAGGGCTTGAAGATCTCCGTGAGCGAGTCGGGGGGCACGCCGGGACCCTGGTCGCGGAACGAGATCGTGATCCGGTGATCGTGGGTCGAGAGCTCGACGGCAACCGAGCTGCCGCTCGGGGCATGGCGAATGGCATTGTGCAGCACGTTGTCGCAGGCGCGGTGCAAGAGCTCGGAATCACCGGTCAACACGGCGGTCGTACCCAGCTTCGACTCGAGCCGGCAGCCCTGCATCTCGGCTTCGAGCGCGCAACTGGCCACGACCTCACGCAGCAGCTCAACCAGATCGACCTCTTCGTGTACCCGGGCGGTCGGATCGCCCTCGGCACGCGTGAGCTGCAAGAGCTCATCGACCAGGTGCGCGAGCCTGTCCGCCTCCTGGCGAATCCGCGACAGCGCCTGGTCGCGATCCGGGCTGGTCTTGGCCAGCTCGACGGCAAAGCCCAGCCGGGCCAGCGGCGATCGCAGCTCGTGCGAGACGTCCTGAAGCAATCGCCGCTCCGCCGAAAGCAGCGTCGTGATCTGGCCCGCCATCAGGTTGAACGAGCGCGCCAGCTCGCCGATCTCGTCTTTGCGCGAAAGCTCGGACCGTGCCGCCTAACTCGCCGCGGCCGAACCTCTCGACCACCTTCCGCAGATTACGCAGCGGTGACGCCAGGTGCACGGCCAGCAGATAGCACAGCACGGCGATCAACACCGGCAGCCACAAAAAGTACCACATCGATTCCCAGGGATCGAAATGAGCGCCCTGCGGCACGACCGTGATCAGGCGAAATCGACCGTCACGTGACCGGCGAACTCGAACCGACGGCTCCGTCCTGGGCAAGTACGGCAAACCCGGCGCCGGGTAGCTCGACGGGTCGGACATCCGCAGCGCCGACCGATCTTCGCCCGTCACCAGGTCGACGCCGCGGCCGTCGGTGAGAAAGTGCTCGGATTCGGTGTGCTCGTTCAGCCGTCTGAGGAAGGCGTCCAGCCTTCTGGGCCCGCCTTCCTGATACGCACGGCGAGCATCGTCCAGGTACATCATGGAGAGCCGCGGCGATGTGGTGTTCCGCCCGGAAATCCGTTCGGAGACGAACGCCGAGGTCACGATGAAGCCGACCAGCGAGATGACAACCGTGGCGACGGCCCAACCCACGATCTTTGTGAAGATCGACCGTACCCGGATCTTCATCAGGGGGTCTCGTTGGTCTGAAGCAGCTCGGCCCGGAAGAGATATCCCACTCCACGCACGGTTCGGATCAGCTCTCCGAGCCCGCCTAGTTTCTTGCGAATGTGACTGACGTGAACGTCGAGCGAGCGATCCAGCGGCGAGATGGGCCGCTGGTGGATCGCGGCCGTCAGCTCGTGGCGCGACACGACACGGCCCGCGGCACGAGCGATCAAGTCCAGAATATCAAACTCGATCGTCGTCAATTCGATCGGCTTGCCGTCGGCCCAGACTTCACGTGTGCCCGGCGACAGCTTGACGCCGTTGACCTCGAGAGTCTCCGTCCCCTGCCGGACCGGCCGCCCGCGCGCCGGAGCACGGCCCGCATCCGGGCGGTCAACTCCTCGGGATCAAACGGCTTGGGCAGATAATCGTCGGCCCCGGCATCCAGCCCCGCAATGCGATCGACTTTCTCCGTTCGGGCAGTCAGCATGATGATCGGCACCGCGCTGCGCCGGCGCACCTGCCGCAGAACCTCAAACCCGTCCAACCCCGGCAGCATCACGTCGAGCAAGATCAGATCGTAGGGGACCGCAAAGGCCTGTGCCAGTCCGCGCCGGCCATCGTGGATCGCCTCAACGCGAATTCCGCGCGCGCGAAGAACTCGCGCATGAGGTCGCAAAGCTCGATGTCGTCTTCGATCAAGAGAACCGAAAGCTGGGGCTCGATCGACGCAGGTCGAAGCTCCTCGCCGTTCGTCGGTCGATTGTCGGCGATGCACGTGATTGCCAGGGTCTCTTCCGAATTCATTGCTGTCGACTCATAGAAAGTTCGGACTGACGGAAACCCACCCGGGGGACGCGACGGTCCCCCGAGCAGGTTCCCCATGAACATTTATCGCCACATCATGGGCCCGCCTCCCGGCCCCCCGAAGCCTCCTCCTTGGCCGAAGCCCCCACCTCCCATACCTCCCGGCCCGAAACCGCGGATCGCGACGCCGCCGCCGGGGCCGAAGCTCGAGATGCCCGGCAGTCCCACAAGATACGCCGAGACCGACTGGAGCGTGCTCATCGTTGCCGAGCTCGTGCTGCTGGTCGTCATCTCGGGCGCATTGGGATCGGCCGCAATCGCGGTCGCCAGCGCTTGCTGGTCGGCCTGGATCTGCGAAACCTGCGTCGAGGTGAATCCTTCACTCGTGAGCGCCGCTGCCGCATCCGTCTCGACTTGCGTCACCGCCGCGCTGCCCGTAAGCGTGCCCTTGCGGATCGCATCGAGGTCGTCCTCTACCTGTCCGACCGCCTCATGGCTGGTCGTCGGGCTGCTCGGCATGTCGGTCTGAATGGCCGTTTGCAACGTCTGCATCGCCGTCTGAACGGCCGATGACGGACCGGTCGACGCGCTGCTCGTCGTCGTGATACCTGTACTCGTCGTCGTCATACTCGTGCTCGTACTCGCGTTCGAGATCGCCGTCTGGAGCGCCTGCTGGTCGGCCTGGAGTTGCGAAACCTGGGCCGCCGTAAGCCCCATGCTGGTCAGAATTGCGGCCTGGTCAGTCTGAATCTGGGTCGTCGCGGCGGTGCCGGAAAGCGTACCCTTGCGGATGGCGTCCAGCGTGTCCTCGAGGGCCCCGACGGAGGCGTGGGTCGGCTTGGCCCCGTTGGGGATGTCCGTCTTCATGTCCGTTTGCAGGGTCTGCATCGCCGACTGCACCGCCGAATTCGAAAACACGGCCGGCGACGGCGGCGCGGATTGACCACTACCACCCTCGAGAAGGGGCGCTGTCAACAGCAAAGTGGGGTCGCTCATGCCCCCGCCCAAACCAAGAGACCCGCCTCCGAAAAACCCGCCCTGACGCCCCGTGCGGAACGAGGACATCTCGGCTGCCCGCCCCTCGCCCCCTCCAAACCCAACCAGCATCCCCATCCCGCTCGACAGAAGCTGGCGCTCTTCCAGCGTCTCCACGGAACGCCCCGACCATGCCTTGGTCCCGCTACGATGCGCACGAGACCCGCCTCGCGTCCGTGTATATACTGTATCCATGATCTCATCCTCCGTGACGAAATCCGGTTCTGATCCGGCTTTCTTCGTTCGCGCTACAAGGTTTTAGGCGGCAGCCTGAACCGCTTGGGCCGTTGCAACTCTCGAAAAAAACCACACGCGAGGATCCTTCGCGGACTGCCTCAACCTACAAGATGGGAATCGAAATTCGCACTTTCCACGCGGCAAAACGACCTGCGAATTCAGAAAACTTTACAATCGCCAGACTGTGCACCATTTGTAAAAGCAGCCACTGCGCGCTCCCTCCCCGCGAATAATACGCCCCATCCCCTAGGGAACCTTACATCACGAAGGCGATTATCGGCGGAGGCCTTCCGGGGCGAGCTGCGCCGGATCCGGGACACTCCAGCCGCCGGAGGTGATTGCGATGAAATCGAAGCGATGGGCCAGCTCACCCAGAGGAGCCTCGCAGTCTCTGGCCGTTCTTGTCGTAACAGTCGCAGTAGCATTGGGTTGGGTTGCATCGAGCGCACGGGGCACGACGGCGCTACCGGCCCAAGATGAAAAGGAAACGCCGTCGTTGGCAAAAACCAGCGACCTGGTCGTGCACGAGTGGGGCACCTTCCTGGGAATGAGCAGCGCCGACGGCACCGCTCTGGACGGAATGTATCACGAAGAGCACGCTCTGCCCGCATTCGTGCACGCCCGGACCCGCGACCACCTCAAGCTGCCGCGCATGCTCCTGAAAGGGGAAACGCCGGTCATCTATTTTTACACCAAGGAACCGCAGAAGGTGCGAGTGGGCGTGCGATTTCCGCAAGGGATCTGGACCCAGTGGTATCCCCAGGCCGCGGTGGTGCTCCCAAGCCTCGCAACGCAAGTCGAACAATCGGGCGAGCGGAAGGGCGGGCGCATCTGCTGGTATGCCGAAGTGATTCCTCGATCGGCGCTGCCGCCTGGCGTCGTCGACCGAAATGGGGCCGTTCCGAATAGCAACAGCATCCTCCCAAAAACCAGCAGCGATGCTCTCTGGAATCACGCCCGAGAGGTCGATGCCGCGTTCGTCAAGACCGTCGACGCTGCGCGGGCGACGCCGGCCGATGAATATGAGAGGTTCCTCTTCTACCGCGGCCTGGGCCAGACGCGGTTGCCCTTGCGCATACAGGAAAGCGGCCAGGGAACGCTGACGCTTGATCCGGAGCTCAACCTGGGCGACGGCATCCGCAACATCTTTGTGCTGCGGGTTGAGGGAGGCCGCGCCGCGTATACGTACCGCCCTGCTCTGCGCCCGGCGAAAGTGCAAGCGGCGTGATCCCGTCGATGGACGAAGCCATGAGTCTGCCGGAGTTTACCAGGCAGATCGGTGACGACCTGACCGCGCGGCTTGCCGGGTCCGGGCTCTTCGCCAAGGAGGCGCGGGCCATGGTCAACACCTGGCAGAGCAGCTACTTCCAGACCGAGGGAGTTCGCGTGCTCTTTGTTCTGCCGCAATCGTGGACCGACGCGTTCATTCCAATGAACATCGACCCGCAGCCCAGAAAGATCGTGCGGGTGATGGTGGGGCGCCTCGAGATGGTCTCAGCCCTTCGCCAGCGGAAAGCCGAAGCGGCAATCGCCGGATTTGCCTCGGGTAACTCGAGCGAAATCGCGCGAGCGTATCGTTTTCTGTTTGATCAGGGCCGCTATGTCGAGCCGATCATCCGGCACGTCGCCAGGACGACGAAAGACGAGAAACTCAAGGCATTCTGCGGCAAACTGCTGCTAACGGACTTCGTGACGGACCTCCGCGCCGCGCTGCACAATGCCAGCGACGGAAAGCCGCTTGGCCCGGATTCCTTGCTGCTTCGAGCTCAGCAAGCGCGGTTGCTGCGCCAGGTAGGCCAGGATTCCCAGGCCAGGTCGGAATCGAGCGCAGTGCTCAAGGCGCTGGGCACCTTGCTGTCTCCGGGCCAGAGAATCGAGGATTCGCCTGTTGCGGTCGAGATCAGGGCGGCGGCGCTCGAGGCCAGCGGCGACGATGGCCAGGCCGCCCTGGCGTACACGCGGCGGGTGGAACTGGCCGGTCAAAGCCTGGCTGCGGAGTTTGTCGACTCGCAGGTTCCCGGCATGCGAGACTGGTGGGTTGGCCGCGCCTATGCCGCTTGCACTCTTCGCAGCAGCCGGCTCGCGGAGGTCGAGAGCTCGCTCCGTACCCAGATTACTCGGCAAGCGAAAACCGGCACCGATCGCGCCGCCGATCGAACGGCGCGGATGCTGCTCGCGTTCCTTCTCGAGGCACAGGGCAAGGAGAGCCTTGCGATGGCACAGTGGCAGTCGATGGTCACTCAGCCCGGCCCCACGGCCGCATCCGCCCCGGCCTCGGAGCCCGCGGTTTCGGCCAAGACCGGGATCTGAGCAATTACGTGGAGCAACGGACTCGAGCGTAGAATGGTACGCATGACCTCACCGGTAAACATCATTCAGGAATTCGCGGACCGGCCGCTCGGGCCCGAAGAGCTCGAGCGGTTCCGCGCCTATCTGGATTTGCTGGCCCGGCTGGAAGTCGCACCACGGCTGCGCGACAAGGTCGATCTCTCCGGCGTCGTGCAGCAAACGCTTCTCGAAGCCCACCAGGGAATGATCGAGCAACCGCGATCGGCGCGGACGGCTCCTGAGGTTGCCGGCTGGCTGCGGTCGATCTTGAGCCACAATCTCGCGGACGTGCTGCGAAAGCTGACGGCACACAAACGAGACTTTCGGCGCGAGTTCTCGCTCGAGCGGGCATCGACCAATCGGCGTCGCGGCTCGAGCAGTGGCTGGCGGCCGAGCAGTCCTCGCCTAGCGGGCAGGCGATGCGGCAGGAAGAGCTGCTCAGGATGGCCGAGTCGCTTGCCACGCTGCCCGACGGCCAGCGCCGCTCGATCGAGCTCCATCACTTGCAGGGCCGGCCCCTGGCCCAGATCGCGCTCGAGCTCGGGACGACCAAGTCGGCCGTCGCGGGTATGCTCCATCGTGGACTCAAAGCGCTACGGAAGAATCTGGAACGCTGAACCGAGGCTCCTGTCATGTCTGCAATCGCCAAGCACTCATCCGAGCCAGATCGCGATCGCTCTGCCACCGGTGAGCAACGGCTCGACGATGTCATTGCCAGTTATCTGGAGGCGGTCGAATCAGGTACTGCCATCGATCGTTCCGCCCTGAAGGCCGAACACCCGGATCTGGCGGCAGAGCTTTCGATCTTCTTCGCCAACCAGGACCACCTGGCGCGACTGACCGCCCCGCTTCGAGACGGAACGACCGGACTTCCAGCCCACGAGCGCGAAGCAGTTGATTGCGATCTCGAACCTCCCGGGTGCCCGGCAACCGTGCCCTTTCCCGGCGTTGCGACCGCGCCAGGCGAAAACGGGCGACCCGGCGGCCGCGGGCGTGCCCAGAGTGGCGAGCCCGGACCGGACCGCAGCCAGGCACGCGAGTCGAGAGTCAGCTACTTCGGTGATTATGAGCTCATCGAGGTCATCGCGCAGGGCGGGATGGGCGTCGTTTACAAGGCCCGCCAGGTGAGCTTGAACCGCACGCTGGCGGTCAAGATGGTGCGCGCAGGACGGTTCGCGACCTCCGACGATTTGCAGCGATTCCGTCTCGAGGCCGAAGCGGCCGCGCATCTCGATCACCCGCACATCGTACCTATCTACGAAGTGGGCGAGCACGACGGCCATCACTATTTCAGCATGAAACTCGTGGACGGCGGCAACCTGGCCGCACAGGCTCATCGTTTTCCCGCCGCGCCCGCGCGGCCGCGAAAGTGACCGCGACGGTCGCGCGGGCCGTGCATTATGTCCATCAGCGCGGCATCCTCCACCGCGATCTGAAACCGGCGAACATTCTGATTTCCGGCCGGAGTGATTCGCCGCTCGAGGAACTGGTTCCCCTGGTCACCGACTTTGGGCTGGCCAAGCGCGTCGAGGGCTCTTCCGCCGCGCTGACGCAGTCGGGCTCGATCGCGGCGACGCCGAGCTACATGGCACCCGAGCAGGCCGAGGGGCGCCGCGAATCGGTGACGACGGCGACGGATGTTCACGCCCTGGGGGCGATTCTTTTCGAGCTGCTGACCGGCCGCCCGCCCTTCCGCGCGGAAACGATGCTCGAAACGCTGCGCCTGGTTCGCGAAAAGGATCCGGAACGTCCCGGCGCGCTCAATCCCCGGGTCGATCGCGACCTGGAGACGATCGTGCTCAAGTGCCTGGAGAAGAATCCGCTCAAGCGTTACCATTCGGCCGAAGCACTGGCGGAAGACCTCGAGCGCTGGCTGGCGGATTTACCGATCCGGGCGCGGCCGGCGACGCGAGTCGAGCGCGCAGTCAAGTGGGTGCGCCGTCGTCCGGCGGCCGCTGGCCTCATTCTGTTCGCAACCATCGCCGCGCTCGCCAGCGCGGCGGCGATCCGCGGATACATCAGCACCACCGAGCTTCGCGAACAGCAACATCGCTCCGAGCAGGCGGTCTTGATCAGGCAGGCCCAGAGGCGGCGAGCCGAGGATGAAGGCTACGCCGGACAGATCCTCGCGATTGATGGTCTGCTGTCGAACACCCATCCAGCTCGCGATGACCCGGGTTTGATCGCCGCCGAGCTGGAACGGTCCCCGCCGCGGCTGCGAGGCTGGGAGTGGGGGTATCTGAAGAACCGGCTCAGTGGCGACACCCTGACGATCACGGGACATTCGGCCCTTGTCTGCGGCAGCGATTTTCGACCCGGCAACTGGGACGGGCGGTGCGCGTCGGAGCTTCCCTCCGGCTCGATCTGGGATACCGGCAACGAAGTCCGGAGCCGCCGGCTTCATGGCCCCGACACCACCTCCTTTGGCGCGGCGATCGATCGCAGCGGAACGCGGCTGGCCACAGCCGGATCCGATGGGCAGGTCAAGGTCTGGAATGTCGTCGACGGCCGGCTTGAGCATGCCTTTCGCGCTCACGAGGGCTGGGCGGCCGACGTCGCCTTCAGCCCCGATGGCAATCGGATCGCATCGGCCGGACAGGATGACAGGGTGCGCATCTGGAACCTTGTGCAAAAACCGATCGCGCCGAGCGCGAATCCGGTCTGTTCCCTGGTCATTGCCGCGGAATGCGGCGGAGTCTTCGGCGTCGCCTGGAGCGCCGATGGCAAGCGGCTCGCCGCAGCCGGCCGCGACGGGACCGTCCGCGTCTGGGACATCTCACAATCGACACCCCGGGAACCCGTCGTCTTTCGGGGACATGAGGGTGAGGCCTGGTGCGTTGCCTTTGATCCGCGTGGACATTGGATCGCATCGGGGGGAGCCGATCGTTGTGTGCGCATCTGGGATGCGTCCACCGGCAAGGAACGGAGCACGTTCCATGCGGCGGCGAGCCGGGTGAACGCGATCGCGTTTAGCCCCGACGGAATCGGGCTCGCAACCGGAAGCCTGGATGGCCCGATCGGTCTCTGGAATTCGCATACCGGAGATCCCGTTGCCATCCTGCGCGGCCATGCCGAGCCCGTTTTCGAGCTGGCATTCAACAGCGATGGAACGAAGCTGATCTCGGCCGGCCAGCACGCGACGATCAAGCTCTGGGACCTGACATCCGCAGGCGGAGCACGCGTTTTTCGAGTCGCAGAACCCGGCAAAGACCTGAAGGCGATCTCCACGGGCGAGTCGCGGTTCGTGCGCTGGGTTGGTGGCGTCGCGTTTCGGCCGGACGGAGCGCAGCTTGCGGCCGCGGGCACGCACGAGACCTTGGCGCTCTGGAATCTGCACTCGGGAAATCTCGAGCGAACGCTGCAAACACCGAGGGGGAGCGCGTTCGCGCTTGCCTATGATCCGGCGGGCGGCCGCCTGGCGTTCGCGGGGAGCGATCGCTCGGTTCGGGTCCATCACATAAAGAGCGGCGGCGCGCCCGTCGTCATCGCGGACCACGTCGAGGGAATCGCGAGCGTCGCATTCAGTCACGACGGCAAGATCATCGCGACCGGTGGGGGTGATCCCCCCGAAATCATCCAGCAACCGCTGGGGAAGTTTACAGAGGCCAGCAGCGACGAACGCCGCATTCGGCTGTGGGACTCATCGAGTCGCGCGCCCGGGCAAACATTCCGCGGGCACACCGGCCCGATTCACGCGATTGTCTTCAGCCGGGACGACAAGCGGCTGATCTCGGCGGGCGCCGATGGCTGCGTGCGGGTTTGGAACGTCAAGACGGGCGAAGAGATCTTCACGCTGAAAGACTTTACGAACCCGCTTTTCGCACTGGCGCTCAGTCCCGACGGAACGACAATTGCGGCCGCTGGAGCGGACAGGACGATCGCCTGCTGGGACGTGGCGACCGGCCGTTTGATTGATAAGCTCGAGGGTCACATCAACTTTGTGATGGGCATCGCGTTCAGCCCGGACGGGTCCCGGCTGGCGTCCGCGGGCGCCGATCAAACCGTGCGCATCTGGGACGTCGCCCGCGGCCGCGAGCTACTGGTCCTCCGCGGCCCGCAGGATCGCGTGCACGCCGTCGCGTTCAGCCCGGACGGCGGTTCACTCGCCGCGGCGTCGGCGGACGGCTCGATACGCCTGTGGGAAAGTGTGCCCGCCGCCGAGGTGAAAGGAATTGCAGCCACCACGACCGAGACCCGCCGCGCTGACTAGCCCAGTGCCGCGACCGCGCCCATCGAGCAGAATTCGATCGCGGGTGAGCCAGCCCATCTCTGGGCAACTCCTCGACGCCCCTCGCCTTTATCAGTTGAGCGACACAGCCACCCTGAAGCCCAGCCAGTCCAGTCGAGTCTCTTGCGGATGTCCTTGTCGGGCCGCTGACCGGCAAAAGTCGGTGTCGAAAACGCTCGCTCCCCGGATCATCCGCTGCTCGCAGTCCGTCGGCCCCTGCGGATCGCTCACCAGCGAATGTTCATGATACCCACCATCGTCGCCATCCTGGCACCATTCCCACGCGTTTCCAATCATGTCGTACAAACGCCACGCGTTCGGCTTCATCACGCCCACGGGATGAACCCTCTGTTCGGAATTCTTCTGGTACCAGGCGTACTCGCCCAGCTTCGACTCATCGTCGCCGAACGGGTATCGCGTCGTGCTCCCTGCCCGGCATGCATACTCCCACTCGGCCTCCGTCGGCAATCGGTAGCCACGGCCGTCGATCGCGATGACCGTCACCGCGCTCGTCTGCTCCGTGCCCATGATGTGATAATAAGGGGCCCGATGATCCCTCATGCTGAGCGTATTACAAAAGGTCACCGCATCCAGCCAGGACACCATGGTGACCGGCAGATCATCCGGACCCTCGCTGAGGCTGGGATCACTGCCCATCACGGCTCGATATTGTGCCCTGGTCACCTCCCGGCTGCTCAGAGCGAACGCCCGGCCGATCTCGACAGGATGCTGCGGACGCTCGTTCTCGAAACCCTCGCCGTCTGATGATCCCATCAAAAATCGGCCAGGCGGAAACGCGCACCCACTCGAAACCAAGCGAGTTCGCGTAGCCGCCGATGATCAGGTGCGCCCGACGGTCCGTCGCTCTCGGCCCGGCGATGTCGCTCGTCGCTCGAGCGTCACTTGTCGAAGACGCCCGCTGTTTCAACACCCCCCAGGCCACAACCGCAATCGCGACGATGCCGAGCATGATCGCGGCGATGGCCAGGATAGGGCGCTTGAGACCGATCAAAGCACGCTGCTCCAAACGCTTCGACCCCAAAGTTTCCACTCGTGAAAACATGGGCGCGCCACTCCGCGAGCGTTGCCCCGTTTCGATCGCCTCCAGTCGAATCGTTTGTGATTCTGGAGAGCTACGAGCTGCGGCCGCGCGTTTTGTCAGCCACCCTTGCAGCGCTTCCTGAAGCGCCGGCATCGACGCATAGCGCTCGCCGATCTTCTTGGCCATCGCCTTCTGGCATATTGACTCGAGATCCCGATCGATCTCCGGCCGAAGCGTCGACAATGGCGCCGGCTCTTGCACGAGAATAAGCCCGAGCACGCGGGTGTCCGGTCCGCGAAACGGGCGCTGGCCGGCGAGCAGCTCATACAGGATCACACCGAGGCTGTACACGTCGCACGCCGGTCCGATCAGTTCTCGCAAGCCTTCGACCTGCTCCGGCGCCATGTAATGTGGAGTGCCCAGGAGCGCGCCGCTGGTTGTCAGATCGGACGCCTCGGCTTCCAGCCGGCGCGCCAGCCCGAAATCCATGATGATCGGCTCGCCGCGTTCCTCGACCATGACGTTGGATGGTTTGAGGTCGCGGTGAACGATGCCGCGGCGGTGGGCCTCGGCCATGGCCAGTGCCAGCCGCAACACCAGGGCGACGGCCCGCTCTTCCTCGAATGGACGTCCCGGTTCGATCAGCGTGGCCAGCGAATGTCCCTCGACGTAGGCCATCGCAATGAAGTGCCGGCCGCCGATCTGCCCCACGTCATGGATCCGGCAGAAACTCGGATGATCGAACGCCGCCACAACGCGCGCCTCGCGCAGAAAGCGCTCGACCGCCTCCGGGTGCCGCTCAAATTCGGCGTGGGGAATCTTGAGCGCGACGAGGCGATCGAGGGCCAGATCGCGAGCAAGATAGACGACGGCCATGCCCCCCTGCCCCAGTCGCTTGATGATCCGGTAGCGCTCAATCGCATGAGCCGGTGGTAGCAACTCGCCTTGCCCTCTCCCGGCTGGCTCGTCCGGGCTTTCCAGTGGATCGCGGACGTAAAACTCTGTCTCGTCCCCGCTCGGGCCCATCACCTCTTCCACCGCGAATTGCCTCTCGAGCGTTTCCGATTGCTCGGGAAACCGCTCGATGAAGTCCGCAGGTGCGGGCGATTCGCCGAGCTCGCGCCGTAATAGAAACTCGTGATAAACCAGGTCCACGATTGCCGCGGGGTCGTCGAAGAGCGCCGGGTTGCGCGCGAGCAGATCCTCAACAAGTACACGCTCTCCCCGCTTCCAGAGCTCACCTTGTTCGTCGAGCACTTCGTCGAGCAGGACCCGCCGGCTGAGATCGGACGATCGGTCGCTCTGCATTTCGGTCGTTCCGCAGGAATGCACCGGAGATCTGAAGACCGTCAGATCGTCGAGACGCCGGCCTCCCGGATCCTGTCTCGAACGCGCTGAGTTGCCCGCACGAGCTTCTTGCGCACTGCATCCTCGCTGCTTCCCAGCCCGGCCGCAATCTCACCCCAAGTCTTGCCGTCAACTTTTTGGACCAGGATCTCCAGCTCGTCTGTCGCGAGGTGCTTGAGAACCGCCTCCAGGAAGTCCTTGTCGTCTACGTCCTTCTCCGGTCCGAAGCTCGAGCCCGCTTGCTCGATCTCCCAATCGTCGCCGAGAGCCCGGCGCAGGATCACGCCCGCGTTGCGGGCTTTCGAGGCGATATGCAGCCGGGCCATGCTCTTCAACAGTTTTTCCAGCTCGACGGGCCGACTTAAATCGTACCGTCCCGACCGCAAATGCTGGAAGAAACTCTGGAGCACCGATTGGCAGATATCAGACGCCCCGACCTGCGGGCCGAGGCGGTCGCGGTCCGCACGCCGCCGCATCCGGAACCGCACGAACCGCAGGACAAACGGCTCGAACTGCCGCACGAGCTCTGCTGCGGCATTCTGGTCGCCGGCGCGGACGAGCCGGATCAGATCGGAGAAATCGTGTGGCTCGATCGTCGTTCACTCCACGCGTCACTCGCGCGTTAAGTTTTTTTGTGTCCGGTTTGCCGCACTCCGTGCGGTATTCAAGAAGGTGGTTCGAGACCCGCGAATCGCGGCTGACTGCGAACCTTCTCATTTCAGCGATCCCGATCCCCTCCAGTCCAGTCAACGAAGGCTCGCGCTGCAAAAAAGCAACGCCCCACCCCTCGCGCAAACCCAAATCATGACGAGCCGGCTCCGCCCGGCGATCGTCTTAACCGTTTGGCTTCGATGCACTTGGTCATTGTCTTCAGGGCCTCGCATCCCATTCCCTCCAATTAGAACTCGAACACTTCAGTTGATTTCATTGCAATCGAGCGTCTCGCGCGGACATTTCCGGATTCATCAGGCAAATCAGCCGATTTCAGAAAGTTCGTGTCCGGTTCGCCAGCGTCGACACGGTATTACAGCTAGGAGCGCGAATCGAAACGGAACCGATCCGCCCCGGACATCATTATTGAAACTGCTCGAATCGGGTCTAGCGAGCGGTGCTCCCTGAATTCGGACTCAGTGCAAAACCCGCGCCAGACACACACCGTCCGTGCGTGTTCATCAGAAAGGCATGCGCCATGGGTAGGAGTAGCCATTGGGGTTTCCGGCGTCCCAAGGTTTTCAAGCTCTCGAGGCGCCGTCGCCTGCCGAGGGTCGAGCTCCTTGAAACTCGACAGCTCCTCAGTACGTTCTATGTCTCAAACACCTACGACCATGGTACCGGATCGCTTCGCTATGCGATCAACCAGGCCAACGTGGACCCGATCAGCAACGGCGCGGATTTGATCGAACCCATCGGGTCCATCGGACCGATCATTCTCGGAAAGGGGCTGCCGGAGGTGACCCGTGCCGACGTCACGCTCGAAGACCTCACCATCGTCGGCAACGGCACTGGTGCCACCAGCGGCACCGGTAGCAGCAACAGCGGTGCTCCTCCTCTAAGCACGGCCAACGGGTTGTCTATCGGAGGGGGCAGCGACGCGGTCTCCGGTTTTGGAGTCACCGGCTTCGGCGGTTCGGGAATCTACGTTTCGGCGGGCGCGGTGGATATTTCCCAGAGCGTGGTTTCCGGAATTGGCGCCAACGGAATCACCCTCGTCTCGTCGGGCAACCTGGTGGTCGGCAATATCGTCGGGCTGAACGCGGCTGGAAACGCGGCTGACGCGAACACGGATTCCGGAATCGTGATCTCCGGTGGCGCCGACAACACGATCGGGGGTACTGGCGCCGGCCAGGGCAACGTCGTTTCGGGGAACGATGCCACGGGCATCGCCCTCTTAGGCGGCAGTGCAACCGGGAACCTCGTCGAGGGTAACTACGTGGGCACGGACGCGACCGGCACGTTTGCGATCGGTAACGTGTCGGACGGCATCCTGGTTTTTGATGGTGCTTCGAGCAATACGATCGGCCCGGGCAACGTCATCTCGGGGAACCAGTCCGCGGGCCTCTTCATCTTCGACGATGGCACGGCCACCTCGGATAACCTCGTCGTGGGTAATTTGATCGGTACTGACAAGAACGGTACCGTCGCCATCGGCAACAGCGATGAGGGCATCTATATCGGCGACGGCGCCAGTAGCAATACGGTCGGCGGCGCGTTCACAAGCGACCGGAATATCATCTCGGGAAACAATGGCGACGGAATTCAGTTCGGTGACACGGGCACGACCCTCAACGTGGTCGAGGGCAACTTTATCGGCACGGACTTCACCGGAACCGTCGGTCTGGGCAACACCGGCAACGGGATATCAATCATTGACGGGGCCTCGGACGAGACAATCGGAGGAGTAAGTTCCGGCATCGGGGAGCTTGTGGTTTCGAGATCACCAGGCAACGTCATCGCGGACAACGGCGAAAATGGCATCTGGATGGCGCAGGATGGATCGTCGAACGCGGTCCCGTCGAACATCCTGATCGAAGGCAACTTCATAGGAGTCGATAAGACCGGGTCCGTCGCTCTGGGAAACGGCTTCTGGGGTATCATCGCCGATAATTCAGCCTCCGATTCGATCGGCGGCACGGTTTCCGGGGCGGGCAACGTGATCTCGGCCAACAACCAGGGAGGGCTCGCGATCTACGGTGGCGACTCAACCGATGATCTGGTCGCGGGGAATCTTATCGGGACCGACAGCACCGGAAGCATCGCACTCGGGAATGCGTACAGCGGTGTCTATGTCGGCAGCGGGTCCGAGTTTTCGGACAATACCCCAGGATCGGCATCGTACACGACAATCGGTGGAACGGTCGCCGGCGCGGGCAACCTCATCTCGGGCAATGACACCGCCTTGACCGGCAACGGCGGGATCGTCGTCGACGGCTCCGGTGCCTCCGACAACTTGATTGCGGGAAACCAAATCGGCGTCGTTCTCGGCGATACCGGGGCGCTGGCGAACCAGGGAATCGGTGTCCACATCTTCGGCGGGGCGACGGACAACACGGTCGGCGGTACGACCACCGTCGCCGGTAACACGATCGCCGACAACACGTTCGACGGAGTAAACCTGAGCGGCCCATTGACGTCGGGCAACGTCGTCGCCGGCAACACGATCTCCGACAACGGGGACGATGGCGTGGGCGTCTCGAGTAGCAGCTCCAGCAGCACCAGCGGCCCCACCGGCAACTTCATCGGCGGGTTCTCGAGTGCCTACGGCAACGACATCAGCGGCAACAAAGGCGCCGGCATTTACGTCTTGGGCAGCGCGATTTCGGGCAACCTTTTCGCGGCCAACACCATCTCGGGCAATGCGGGCGACGGCGTAGACATCTTCGCCAACAAGGTCGGCGGCCCCACGGGCAACACCGTCGGCGGCACCTCTCCCGCCGACGCCAACACAATCGTCTCCAACGTCGACGGCGGCGTGGACATCTCCGGCTCAGGGACCTCGGATAACACCGTGGAGGGGAATTTTATCGGCACCAACTCCTCCGACGCCACCGGCCTGGGCAATGGGCTGGTCGGCGTGACGATCTTCGGCGGCGCCACCGACAACACCATCGGCGGCGTGCCCATCTCCGTCGACGGCTTCCATTCCGATTCCGTAAGCTCTTACGCCAATACCATCGTCAGCAACGGCGCGGGCGGCGTCGACATCGAGAACTCGGGCACGACGGGCAACGTGGTCGAGGGGAATTACATCGGCACCGACTCGGGCGGCGACACCGGGTTGGGCAACATCGCCAACGGAGTCGAGATCCTGGACGGCGCATCGGGCAACACGATCGGTGGCACGATTGCCGGCGCGGGCAACGTCATCGCCTTCAACGGAGACAATGGGGTGCAAGTGGGCAACAGTGTCCATGACGCAGCCCTGGAGAATGCGATCCTCGAGAACTCGATCTTCTCGAACACGGATCTGGGCATCGACATCGACAACTCGGCCCCTCAGGCCGCGCCCGTGCTGGGTGTCGCGTTCAGCAGCTCCACCCAGACGTCGATCAGCGGCACTGTCACGGGAGCCGACAACACGACGCTCCGGGTTGAATTCTTCTCCAACCCGGCGGGGACTGCTCAGGGCAAGACCTATCTCGGCTTCCTCAACGTCACGACCAACGGTAGCGGAATGGGCTCCTTCACGTTCACACCGGCGTCGGTCGTCGCCGTCGGCCTGAATATCACTGCGACGGCGACCGACCCGAACGGTAATACGTCCGAGTTCTCCGCGCCTGACAACGTCCAGGCGGCGCCCGTGAATGTGAACGCGGATCTATCGGTGACAGCCGGGGGCTTCATCTACAACCGCACGACTCGTGAATTCAGCCAAACGCTGACGATCAAGAACACGAGCGGTGCACCGATCCCAGGGCCGATCGAGCTGGAGCTCGTCAACCTCAAGAATGCCACGCTGGTCAATTCATCCGGGACCTACCAGGGAAATCCCTACATCACGATCCTGAGCAGCGGGTCGTTAGGAATCGGTCAGAGCTTGACCTTCACGCTCTACTTCAGCGACCCGACCCTCGCGCAAATCAGCTACACGGCCGAGTTCCTGGCCGGGCCGATTCCTCCTCCTCCGCCCCCAGCTTGACCGATCATCTCCAGACCCATCACACCTTCCCAAAAAGGAGCCAATGATGACTCTATCCCGACGAATTGTGATATCCAGTTTGCTCGGACTGGCACTGGCCTGGATTGGTTCGCCGGCGCGCGCCGACCAGGTCTGGACCGTGAGTGTGGATACATCCGGGATGAGCACGGACCCGAACTTCACCGGTCCGTTCGGGATTGATTTCGAGCTGATTAACGCCGGCACCAACAGCAACACAGTGACTCTCAGCAATTTCACATTCGGCGGCGGCAACGCCGTGTCCCCGGCGTTCACCTCGGCAGGGGCCACCGGTGACCTTGGCAGTGTTGTGTTCCTCAACGATTCTGGGCAATTCCTGGTCGACTTCAACCAGGGGTTCGTTCCGGGTAGCACGCTTACATTCACGATGGACTCCACGCTCAATGCGCCCCCCGGCAGCCCGGATAACTTTTCGATGGTTCTGATGAGCAGTTATGACACGACCAATGGGTACAATCCCGGAACGGGCATGGGAGGCACGCCGATCCCCACGACGGATATGGTCAGCGGCACGTTTTTCAATTTCAACATCCCGCTGGGGACGCCCCCGGTGAGCGTTTTCAGCAGCGCGGACGGGGTTATCACACTGACCGTCACGCCGCAGACGCTGTTCCTGAACCGACGAGTTTGATCACCCTGTTCCTGGGCGCAACGGGCGTGCTGGCGGCAGCCCGCTGGCGGCGCAGCCGCGCGACACGCACGCGATCTTGGCCGCCCGGCGAAAGTCTCAGCGACCGGCGGAGCCACTTGATTAGCACCCGCCAGCGGTGACTCGAGCTCAACGAGCCCTGCCGGTTCAGTCAGTCCTCACCTCGAAGATCGCTTCGTCCGGAAGTGACGCGACGCGCTTTGCCTCCGTGACAAGGAATTCGAGCGGCGCGCCGAGAAACGACTTCACGAATTCGATTTTCAGCGTGAATGCAAGCCTGCGACCCGTGTTCTTGTCTTCGATCAGCGTGTGCAGGTTTTCTTGTTTCGCCCCTTCCAAACACAGGTTCCGCTTGCCCGCGGTTGCTCCGGTCGCGGCTTGCAGACCATCGGCCATGAAGGTATACGGCGCTTCTTGTGGAGAACGATGGATCACCCGGAGGGAATCCGCGTGACGCGGCAGTCCCAGTTCCCGCAGCGCGCGGGCACCGATGCGATAGCCGGCGACCGCCCAGACATTCTCGGTCCCGTGCGTTTCCTTGACGCGACGGAGACACTGCGCGGCGAGCACCAATTGTTGTTCCGGCGATAACGTTGCCTCGGCGGGCACACTTCCATCGACGCTGAAGGGATCGCCGGGCGGAACGGGGATTTTCAGAACCTGGTCCAGCAACATTACGTCTCTGCCGTCAATGGGGGCGTATCCCTGGACCTCGGGCTCTTCAAGTATCGCGTAGAGAGCTTTGCCCGTCAGATCGACATGAAGGATCGTGCGCTTGGACTGGATCACCATGTCAAACTCGCGGGCGTCATCTTTGGTGCGATGTCGGAATGTCGGGTCGATCAGTGTGTCGTCTACGACATCGCGAACCGTAATGACGAAGGACCAGCGTGGGTCGCGGAACGCGTGATCGCGCTTGAGAATCCTGTACAAGGCTTCTTTGATTTCCTGAGGACGGAGACCCTTGTTTTCTTCGTCGGGCCGGGGTTTCTCCGCGGGATTCTGAGTGGCGCTCGTGACCGCCGCCGTCGCGGATGACCCGGCACCCGCCGGAGACATAACGGATGAAACCATCATCGCGGTGCAGACGCCAGCCGTTGCAAGCAGGGCCGAGCCGACTGTGATTCGGGTCATGAATAGTGTCCTCAATGTTGCTTGAGCCAATGCGACGACGGAGGGCGCCCTGATCGCCGCGGAAATCGTGCGAACCGACGTAACGTGCACGGCGGCCTGGACCGTCGAGTGCACGAGCCCGGCCGGCAAGGGCGCGGCATGCTCGCAGGGAACCATCCTCGAGCGACTGGACAGGCGAGCTCAGATCGGCCTCGCCGGGCGAGCGAGCGCCGCAACCGGCCGCGAGCCCGCGCCAGTCGGGAGAGAATCGTCCCGTGAGCGCAGCCGAGCCGGATGGCCGCGGCCGCTGTGGATAATCCCTCCAGATGGCAGAGCACGATGGGTTCTCGAAACCGGTCGGGAAGTCGCGCAATCTCCTCGTGCAATGCCGTCAGCTCGTCGGAGTGGATGTTGCGTGCCTCGCGATGCGCCTGGGCGAGCTCGCCGGCTTCTCGCTCATGAAATCGCCGTACGGTTGCAGCGCTTCGCGCCCGCCGTGCCACGTGCGTCGCGACTCCAAAGAGCCAACTGGCAAGCGACTGGCGCTTTCGGATCGACTTTGCCCGGCGCAGGAAGACGAGGAATGTGGCCTGGAAGGCGTCTTCGACGTCGTAGGGATCGTCGAGGAGCTGCCGGCAGACGTGCAGAACCATCGGCCCGTGCCGCTCGACCAGGGAAGTGAAAGCAGCCTCGGCCGCGGCGCGATCAGCGAGTAAGAACCGGTCCAGAAGCTCGAGGTCGGAGACGTCTCGGGCCACGCCGAACTCAAAGATTGTGCGGACGTCTCGCAGCAAAGTGGCGTTCGTCGATCGGCCGGCCATGGCGTCTCCCTTCTCTTCGGTGCCTCACCAGTATAGTGCGGTCGATCGGGTGATTATTCCCGATTTCCGGGAACTTCGATGTCGGCGGTCGGTGGGCAAACTCTGGGGCCAACCACGGCTGGGCGCCGCCCCTCGAAGAGGCCGTCGGTGGTCTGGAACAATATCAGATCAGAATCTTCCGTTGCTCAATCTTTGCCAGTCGGAGCAACCCAGCAAGACCGCTCCCCCGATCCCGCGGCGAAGCCGCTTCGGCCAAATAGTTCTCAGACCCTGCGTCACCCGCGATTTGCGCCATCTCCTTGCGCCGCTTGTACTTAACGGGTGACGCAAGTATTATCGGACATAGCGTCGAATCACAGTAACTCATTATCGCTAATGGATTTACGAGACAACTCAGAGGTGGCGCAGAGGTGGCGCAGGGTGACGCAGACGCGACGTTACGGCTGTTCCGCCCTGATCTTGATGAAGAGGTTCGCTTTCTTCCTTCCGAAAAAACAGACAAGACTTTTCTCATTGCGACGCCAATGAGAAAAGTCGCTCGGACGAGGCGATTCGCCGCGGGATGGCGGGACCGGGGCGCAGCGAATGGTTGTGGCGAGCCGGTTCAGAGCGGTTGGTGGAAGCGGGTACGGGTTTTTCGGGACAAATGGCACGCTGTGCGCACATCAGGCAGCTCGACTCGACGCAACTGGCAGTAATGGAAAGCGCGATCCGCCCGGCTTGCCGCATTACATCTTCGCCAGGCAACCCATTTGTCGAGGACCCTGCCCTCAATGGTCAGAATTCTTTCACTCGAAACGCATGGAAAACCCCCAAAAAGGAAGAATTTTGAAATTCGATGGGGTCGGCGTGGTAGGCCATTGACAAAGTCATTTTCGAATGTAAGATCGCTGATTAGAAGCTTAGAATGGCAATTGTATAAGAGTTTGGATGTTTTTGAATGTGGCGCGGGGAGCCGCGCCGGGGATGCGGCTGGCTTGGCATGGAAGTCGGGGTTTGCCGCGGGGGCCGTTGCAGGTTCCGGTCGCGGTTTTTTGAGCGAAACGCGGTGATCGCCGGGTTGCTGGCGCGGCAGCTTGGGCGAGGGGGTTTCGTTGTTTCACTTTGCTAAGCCGCGAGACGAACGCAGTCGCCGGTGACCAAGATTCCGCGCGCTAAAATGCTACTATATATAGCAACACCGGATGGTGATCGATGACGACCGAGCACGTGAGCACAATTCCCAAATGGCAGGTGCGGTCGGGATGGATACCGCGAATTGTGGAGGTGGAGCTTAAAGGGAAAGACGCGGCGGATGCCGCCGCCGATCTGGCAAAGCGGGGAATTCGTAGGCGCCGCGGTTTTGTGTATACCCCGATCAGGCCCGTCAAGTTCTTCAAGCGGTTTCAGGTTTGGTTGTATGTCGTCGAGGTTTTCCGTCCGGGGTGCGAGTCCGTTTGGTTTCACGCGAACCGGACCAAGAGTGGGGGAATCACATTCACCGACACGAGGGACGGCAAGACCGGCATCGCAGGGACGACCGGACTGTGGAATAATCTTCCGCCAATCCGGCCGGAGCGGCGGCGGTCGATGACCCCAAACGCGTTCAAGGTGGAGGTCGCCCGGTTTGTGGGAATGGAACGGGCCGAGCAGATTGTTCAGGAAATCATGCAGGACGAATTTTTTTCGACCGACCAACGACAAACGTAAGAGATCGGCTCTTTAATCAAGAGTGAGGTTGAGCCATGGCCAATGTGTTCACGCCTGATAATACCAAGCCGACTCCGCCGGCGCTGGGCAACACAGGCGAGGTTGGCGGCAACGGAAGTGCGCCGATCACGCTCTTGGCGCAGTGTTCGCAGGCTTCATCGTGCGGGTCGAACGAGGGCTCGGGCTGCACGGCAGGCGGAGGAACTGCCGGCGCGTGTCGACAGCAGCCAGGAAGTGAGCCACTTTCGCAGCCAGAATTGAGCCACCGCGGTTGTTGCCGGACGAACCGCGAGTACGCGCTGATTAGTGACACCTATGCCGGTGTTCGATGTCAACATCCAACGAGAATTGCAGCGTCGTCGATGTTATCGATCGCATTGGTTGATTCAAATCGGCCTTCACCCTTGGCCTGAGGCTGATTTGAATCAACCAATGCGATCCGACAGCGGAAGATTCGAACGCAGAGGATCATCGTCGTGGATGTCGAAGCTAATTGTCGCCCATCAATAAAGCCCGAGAACGCTCCGCCAGCGTTCCCTGGGCAAACGCACTCGTCGCTTTTCCGGGACGATTTGACCGCGCTGGCGAGTCGCGGCTTGTTTTATATTTACAGATATAATACTTCTTGAATGACAGAATCTGACAAAGCTGAGAGAGCCACTCTGCGATTTTGAATGTTAGGCTCGGGGTCGGCAACCCAGTTTTCACCGTCGTTGCCGGCCGGCAACTCCGGTTGGCATACGCCGACTTCCTAGAGACCAACGCAAAGTGATTCTAGAACCTCGCAAGGTGTCGTCAAGAATATTCCGGAGAAAACGCCGAAAAAACGAATCGATAGAGCCACTCACCGCGATCAACTGATCGCAGAGTGGCTCAAGTGGCGCTGCGATAATGGCTCACTCTCTGGTTGCTGCTGACAGGCGCGGGAGATTGCGGCTGTGGCGGCGGCACTACTGCCGGCGGCGGCACCACGGGAGGCGGTACTGGTGGTACGGGAGGAGGCGGTGGGGGCGGAACGGCGGGCGGCGGCCGGGCGATTCCGCAGCTCATGCCGTACGGCGGACCGGGTGGCGGGGGTGTTTCACCCCGGATGGGGGGATCGCTAAATATTCAGTTGCAGCCGATGAATGGTCCGATCGGCCCTGCGCCGATGCCGGGGCCGATTGGGCAGGGAGGCGCCGGTTGCGGCTGCGGAGGCGGACCGGGTGGTGGCGGCGGCTTGCCGGGCGGTGGAGGTGGCAATAGCCCGGTTGGAAGTGGGCCGAGTTGGACCCTGAGGGGTAACGGCGGCCCGGGCGGCGGCGTGGGTGGCACCATTTGGTCGCCGATGGACGGGCCCATCGGCCCGATCGGGAAGGGCGGATCAAGCGGGGGAACTGGAACAGGAACGGGCCCAGGCGGAACGGGCACCACTTCGGCCAGCGGAAGCTGCGGGACTTGTTCGCCTGCGGGCACCGGCACCGGTGCCGGAACGGGCGGACCCCCGGGGGGCGGGACGTTCTGGCCGCCGATCAACCAGGGCACCGGTGGTGGCGGCCACGGAGGTCTCACGCCTCCGATCGTGATGACACCGTTCGGCGGCGGCCAGGCCGCGCTCCAGCGAGCGGCGAGCATGCCGGGCATCGGCCGCAGCGGCGCTCTGCCGCCGCTCACGTTCGCCGTGGGCGGTTGCAATTCGCTGGGCGGGTCGTGCGTGATTAATCCGGCCAATCCCAGCGTCTCGATGCAGATTTCGCCTCCGGCGGGTGATCTGTTTTACATCAGGCCGGTATTGTCCTACAGCAGTTTGAACACAGGCACCGTCAACGAACTGGGCACGGGCTGGTTTCACACGTTCAAGCGACAGGTTCAAGTGGCAACCCACACATTGACCGTCGTCACCGGTGCCGGCCAGTCATTCACGTATAGCCGGACTCCGCTTGGGGGCTTCAACGCCCCGACATCCAACACGGTCAACTCGCTGCAAGCGCCGTCGAACGCGAGCACGGCGACCGAAACGCAACCGGATGGAACTCTTCATCAATACAGCGCTTCGGGCGGCGGTCTGTCGTTGCAGTACATTCAGAACCCGGCTGGGGCCCGCTGGACGGTGACGTATGACGGCAGTGGACGTGTTAGCTTCGTGAAGGATCCGATCGGACGCTTGACGACATTTGCATATAATGTTACGTCGGGCAAGATCAGCAGCGTTCAAGATCCGTTTGGCAGATTGACTACTATCACGGTCAATAGCTCGGGCAACTTGGTGCAGTTGCTCAGCCCCGAGCTGTGCCTGTCGAGCATGGTTTACGATTCGAGCCATCGCATGACGGCCTGGATCAACCCGCTCGGGGATACGACGAGCTATTCCTATACTGCCACCCAAGTTGGCGTGACTTCGCCGCTCGGGGCGGAAACGACGGTGCTCAGCATGGCCGTGGGTGTCGGAGGAGGAGGCATCACGAATCCGCTCGGGAATGTGACAACAGTCGGCTTTAATTCGAGCGGCAACTTGATTGGCGCGACAGACGCGCTGGGGAACATCACCAGCTACAACTGGAATACGAACGGGCAACTGCTCTTCATCGGCGACGGCCTGGGCAACCTCACGAGCTTCAGCTACGCGCAAAACGCGACAAACAAGGTTTCGTACCTCACATCGATCACGCAGCCGCAGGGTGGCATTTTCACCTACGCGTACAACAGTGGCGGGCAGGTGTCGTCGATCACGGACCAGCTTGGCAAGACCACGACGCTCGCGTGGAACGCACCCGGCTTGCGGAGCGCGGCGATCGATGCACTGGGCAACGCAACGTCGTATACTTATAATAGCATGTGACAGCTCGTAAGCGTGGAGAACCCGCTTGGGCGGGTGGTTACCCTCGTCTATAACTCGCTCGGCCAACAGGTTGCGCTCATCAACTCGCTCGGAAACGCGATGAGCTATACTTATAACGCAAATGGGATCTTGCAGACCGTGGAGAACCCGCTGGGGGCGATCGCGACTTACCTGAGCGACCAGGTCAATAGGTTGACCAACTACATCGATCCGGCTGGTAACAACACTACATATCAATATGACGCCAATAGTCGATTGATCGCCGTGACCAATCCGCTGGGTGCGACCTGGTCGATGAGCTACGACTTGAGCGGGCGCTTGATCACGCAGACTGACGCGCTGGGGAACATCGTGAGCTACGGCTACGACGCTCTCGGTAATTTGATCAGCACGACCAACCCGTTGGGCAACATTGGCACAGCGGTCTACGACGCGACCAGCAAGCTCATTGCCAGGGTCGACGGCCTTGGCAACAGGACTTCATACGTCTATGACCCTGCAAACAACCCGATTGTGCAGGTTGATCCCCTCGGTAATCGGACGACTGGAGTTTTTGACAGCCAGTACCGGCGCATCGCCAGCGTTGACCCGCTTTCGAATCGGAACTCGTTTTCGTACAACGCCGCGAACTTGCCGACGGCGATCACGAACCCGCTCGGAAACGTTTGGACCACGAGCTATGACTCGTTGCAGCGCCGGATTGCTTCGGTTGATCCACTAGGCAACACAAATTCCTACTCTTATGATAATTCCGGGAATCCGGTCTCGATGACCAACCCGATCGGGGCCGTCTGGACTACGGTCTATGACGGTGGGGGAAGGCCCAGCGCCGGCGTTGATCCACTGGGGAACAGATCGAGCATCGGATATGACGCAAGCAATCGCCCGGTCAGTTTCACAGATCCCCTGGGCAATGTAAATTCGACGGTTTATGACCAGTCTCGGCGCGCTGTGGCCAGCGTCAACCCGGTGGGCAATACCACGTCGTTCGGATACGATGCCGGGAGCCGGCCAGTTAGCCTGACAGATCCACTTGGCAATGTATCATCACGCGTATTTGACCAGAGCAATCGGCTCGTGGCGTCCGTTGATCCCATGGGTAACCGCTCCTCGCTGGGATATGACTCGGCCAGCAGGCGTGTGAGCTCGACCAATCCACTGGGCTTCGTGCGCACCAACGTCTTCGACGGAGCGAACCGACTAGTGGCCACCGTCGATCCGCTCGGGAACACCAGCAGCTTGGGATACGACGCGGCCAGCCGTTTGGTGAGCACAACAGATCCACTAGGGAACACCTCGACGCGAGTGTTTGACAATGCGTCTCGCATGATCGCGACCGTCGATTCCCTCGGCAACCGAACGACCACGGGCTTTGACGCGGCGAGCAGGCCCGTCACCAGCACCAACGCTCTCGGGTTTGTGTCCACGATGGTGTTTGACGCAGCAAACAGGGCGGTGGCTTCGATCGACGCGCTCGGCAATACGAGCACGACCGTATTTGACTCGGCGAGCCGTGTCGTCGGATCCATAGATCCACTAAATAACAGATCAACAACAGTATATGATATCTCCAACCGCCAGTTAGCGAGCATCGATCCGCTGGGAAACACATTCTCGACGGTATACGATGCTGCAAGTCGCCGCATAGCCCAGATTGATGCCCTCGGCAATATAAATACAACAGTCTATGATAATGCCAGCCGTGTGGCCGCGACTGTGGACGCGGTCGGGAACCGCACGAGCTTCGGATTTGATTCGGCTAGCAGACCCGTGAGCACCACGAATGCTCTGGGCTTTGTTTCATCGACGGTGTTCGACGCGGCGAGCAGACCGGTCGCCTCGATCGACCCGCTAGGCGACACCGCGACGACAATCTACGACGCAGCTAGCAGGGCTGTGGCCACGATTAACCCGCTCGGCAATGCAGTCACCAAAGTATTTGACGCGGGGAGTAGGTTGATCGCCACCGTCGACCCACTCGGAAACCGGACCTCCATTTCGTACGATGCGGATAGTCGCCAAGTGTCGGTGACGGACGCGTTGGGCAACGTCGCCACGACGATCTACGATTCGGATGGCAGAACTCTAGCCAGCGTCAACGCGAATGGATTTGCCACCACGCAGGTGTACGATGCTGTTGGCCAGCGCCTGGCGATCATCGATGCAAACGGGAACCGCACGAGCTTCACGTGGGACGCTGACGGGAGGCAGAGTGGAACCACCGACGCTGTCGGCAACGTGATGACCTGCCAATACGACGCCGCGAGCAGGCGGGTGCTCCGAATCGATGGCCGCGGGCAGCTAACGAGCTACGTCTATGACGCAGCGAGCCGGCTTACGTGTCAGCAGTACCAGGACGGCACACGGGCGACGTTTACATACGACGCCAACAGCCGCCGAACCATTCTTAGCGACTGGACGGGGCTCTACACCTCGACGTACGATCCTGATGGGCGGCTCGGTTCGGTGATCAACCCGGCCGGGATTATAATCACATATAATTACGATGCGGTGGGGCAGCGGGCGACGATGGCGCAGCCGACCGGGACCTTTACCTACGTGTACGACCCCGCGGGCCGTATCAGCAACCTCACGAATCCCGAAGGTCAGGTAACCAGTTGGTCGTACGACGCGGCGAGCCGGGTGACGCAACAGCTTCTGGCCAACGGCGTCACGGTATCAAACATTTATGACAACGCCGACCGACAGTTGTTGCTCGCCAATCTCGGTTCAGGCGGCGCGACGCTTTCGAGCTTCGCTTACACCTACAATCCGGTGGGCAATCGAACGAAGGTCGTGGAGGTCGACGGTTCCGTCGTGACATGGTCGTATGACCCGACCTACCAACTGACAAACGAGCAACGAAGCGGGACGAACAGTTATAACATCACGTATGTCTACGATGGCGTAGGCAATCGAACGCTGATGGTTAACAACGGAGCGCCGACGACCTACGCCTACGACGCTGCGAATGAGCTTGCCACGAGTCAGAGCAGTGGGGGCGTGACAACGTACACGTTCGACGGCGACGGAAATTTGCTCGGAACTGCGGCCCCTCGGGCGCAGATTGACCACGAACACTTGGGACGGTGAAAACCGCCTGACGAACGTCGCGCTGCCAGATGGGGTCCTGAACACGATGACCTACAATGGCGACGGACAGCGAGTTCAGAAACAGGATTCGACGGGAACGACGAACCACGTCTGGGACGGACAAAACATCCTCCTCGAGACGAATGCCAGCAACATCATCCAGGCCGTCTACACGCTAGACCAGCTGTTCTACGGCGACTTGATCTCCCAGTCGCGAGGTGGCATCGACTCGTTCTATCTGTTCGACTCGACCGATTCGACTCGACAACTTTCCGGAGTCGCCGGGACAGCCACGTCGGTGTATCTCTACGATTCGTGGGGAAGCGCTCTACAAGAGCTGGGGGATTCGTCCACTTTTCTGTATCATGGCCGCCAGGGTTATTACTTCGACCCTGATTACGGAGTCTATTATATCCGGGCGCGGTATTATAGCCCCAGTACTGGCCGGTTCCTTAGTCGCGATCCCTTGCGTTATCCTACCGACAGCGTCGGGCCCTATGTGTACTGCAGCAACAGCCCGACGATGCAGTCAGATCCGTCGGGATTGTTGTGCAACCCGGCTGCACTCCCACCGGATCCTCCGTCGTCCTGTTGCAATCAGTTCCTCGCTGCTTTCACGCTGACTACCACTTGCACTACAGTTGCCGGTCACCTGCGCACGATGGGCTGCCCGCCACTCAAAATGTCGTGCGTGCCATGTGCGGTTTCGTGCAAGGCATATGGCGTAACGATTGGATCGAACGTGTTCGTCTGCTCGAACTGGGCCACGGCTGCGGGCTTGCGAGCGAGCCACTCGATCTATCGTACTCTCGTGCACGAACTCAATCACACAAGGGCGAACTGCCTCGGCAGCGCCAGCCTGCTTTGGTCGTCAGATCCGCTGCCTTCGCCGACCTCGTGTTTTGGAATCTTAATCGATGAGGTTCTGACTCACGTTTGCGCGGGGGAGTGTTCTGGCCTCGATATTTACCGGTGCGTCGGCGTTATTTTGAGATCCAGAGAAGACAGCGGGGAGTGCAACGTCAACAACAATCTTGCCAGCGGGCAGTTCCATCAACTCGTACGCGCCGCAGCGGCTCTATACAAAAGTCCAGGCAAGTTCTGCGTCCCAGCGTACGACCCGGCGGCGGATAAGGCGTTTAGCTCTAACTACACTCTCTGTTGTTTGAAGAAATCCGGCATTCCATTGGTCCCATAGTTGCGTTCGCTGCATGAGGCAGCAGTCGCTCGCTCTTGCCCCGCTTCGGACAGACCCGCGAGCCGCCGAGGAACTCCCCATGCGTCACCTTTCGACAGGGCGCTGCGAAAACTGCATTTTAATTGTTAGTACGGGCGCTGGTCACGGGAGCAGGATCCGAATACAATTCACCTGCGTCCGCGGAGCCAGGTTTGGAGTCGCTATGAGCTCGCAATCGGCTGTAGATCAGTGCAGGCCCCTAAAGCGCCATTGGACGAAATGGTGTATCCTTTGCGCCCCGCAGCGCTCGCGGTCCTGTTGCTCGCGCTCGGCGGACGACGTCTCGGCATGACCTACGTCGCGAAGCAAGCCGCTCGGCTGAGCTTCGCCCTTGCGAGTGGTGACGATTCGTTCGAACGCACGGACGAGACGATGGTATATAACAAAGCACTTGACCAGTTTGAGTTCAGCCGTTACCACACAGGGCCAATGCCCAACTGGGACCTGAACAGTGAAAACACGATAATGGGAAGATATTGCGTTGCGTCGGTGTACGTGAGCGTTTCGGACAAGATCTCTGTACGCTTTGAATGGAGTCCTTCGTATTGACCGCGTCTGCGTCGGATCGAACGTGGATCCAACGGTGCGACGATGAGTCGGCCATCCCCACTTGCGGCCGGGTTTTGCCCATCTGTCGTCGTCCGACCGACTTCGTGGAACCTGCGGGTTGCTGTGATTCGGACAAGGCAGCGGGCCGCGCAGCGTTTTGTCTTCCGGAGGGCGACGTCCATTGCGTAACGCACACATTTCACGCAATTCTCGTGGGTTCAACACGTGATCCGCTTGCGCACGAGAATTCGATCCCTTACATTGGTAATCGCACTCCTCGCCGTGCCGCTCGCGGCGCAGCTCTTGGCCGTACGACTTCGCTTATCTTGGATTCGGAGCGGCGGCGGGGCTTGGCTGCGGTTTTGGGACGCTTTCCATGTCATTCGCGGTGACCAAGGCCGTCGCACGATCGACGCGAGGAGGATCTCGGGAGACGCGGACCGGCAGACCTTCGCTGGAGACTTCCTCGCTCTGGTCAGAGCTGCTACCCGTGGACGGTCTGCCGAACGCCGCCGCGATGAACAGCGGTCGAAGTCGCGTCGAGCCGCCGACGCGAACAGCCGCAGGCCTGCTGATCGTTCTTGCGTGGACGTGCGCATGCGACGGCAGGCCCGATCCTGGATATCATCTCGAATCGGCTACTGCAGGAGCGGCTCGGTGCCGACACCGAGGTCTGCATGGGCTTCTTCGTCCGCATGCTCGCCATCGGGCTCATTGCATGTGCGTCGTGTCTCCTCGGGGGACTATACTGCTTGGCCCGGAGGTTCTTGGAGCGGGCAGAGTCAGTCGCTCTCAGTGCTGGTTTGCTCGGGTTGCACGTCGTCGCATTCCTACTAACGACCGCGATCCTCTAGCTCGGAAAGTCGAGCGAGGGTCGCGGGAGCTGGTAGGATGACGGTCCGACACCGCCGCTAACTGCTTAATGAGCCGCTACGGCGTCGCTCGTTGGAGGAATCAACCATGTCTGCAGCGAACGGGCCACTGGGCCTCAAGATCGCGGTCGCCACGTTCATCACACTTACGGTTGCCCTGACGATGGCGTCGGTTTTCTTTTACTCCAGCGCTTCGGACGCGCAAGCAAGGCTCGATCCCTTGCGAGCGGGATACGCAAAGGCGAAACATGTGGCGGACGTAGCAGTGAGGCAGTGCGACTTACTGAGGAGCCGGCTCGGCGTCAAGTCCGACGAGTACGACGCCATCGACGAAGAGATTTCCGCCAAGACTAGGAACGTGGACGAGCGGCTCAACAAGGCGCTGAGCGCTGTCGACACCGCAGTCAAGAACGCACAGCGAAGCGGAGCGCGGGGTACGGAGGTGGAAGACGCCAAACGCAAATTGCAGAAGGCGATCGCGTTATATCGAAGTGAACCGAACAAGGACTGTACGTCCGCACTCGAGCGGCTGACCGAGTTGATGGAAGACCTCGCCTTGGTGACGACTCAGCTCTCGCGCGACTAGCTCGGGGTGCGAAAGCGCATCCAGGGGGCAGGGCGCCGCGTTGATGGGTATGCGGTCCAATCTGATCGTTCAGGTGACGCACTCGAATACGGTACCCGCAACGCTCAGATACGCCTCGCAACGTCGCTTCACGACACGGTGGACGAGGGAAACCGGGACAGCTACGGTTTTGGCAATATAGGTAGTCCATTGCATGGCCAAATATTCCGAAACACTGACCGAGCACGTCATGGCGCCCCGGAACGGCGGCGTTATCGAAGACGCCGAGCTCACGGGTCATGCCGGTTCACCCGGGCGCGGTGCGTTTATGATCCTCTTCCTGAAAGTCGAAGACGACCGGATCGCGGCGGCGAAGTATCACACGGTCGGTTGCGGGCCGACGATCGCAAGTGGATCGATGCTGACGGAGATGATCGCGGGCAGGTCGGTTGCAGAATGCCGCGAGCTGACGGTCGAGGATCTGATCGAGGCGCTGGATGGTGTGCCGCCGGATAAGCTACACTGCCCGGCGCTGGCGATCGGGGCGCTCGAAGGATGCGCTGCGCGCACTGGCCTGAGCCACACACGGAACGGACCTGAGCGAACGGAAGATGGCGGATCAGTGGGTGGACGGGGATGAGAAAACCATGGAGGAACCGGAGAGTTGTCCGCAGATAACGCCGATGGGACGCAGATGAGACGACAAGGGCGATGAGGATGCGACGGCGTCGGGAAGGTGCGGGTACGAAATGCTGGTTAACCACGAATGGCACCAATCTTCACGAATGATCCCGGGGATAGATCGGCGCGGGTCGAGCACGGTCAACGTTGGAACTGATTGGAGCGACCTCGAAGCGAAGGTGAGCCCACGTTCCGGGTGGTCAGATCTAGCGCTCAAGCCGAAGGACGCACTCGAACAGTGGCGACCACCGACATCGCGGTGAGCGCGGCGGGAGCGGCAGCAAAGGCGAGCGCACCCTGTGGGGTTCGCCGCGTTACATCTTCGCCAGGTAACCCATTTGTCGAATGCCCTGCCGTCAGTCTTCAGAATTCATTCACTCAAAATGCATGGAAAGCCCGCGAAAAGGAAGTATTTAGAAATTCGATGCGGTGCGCCTGGTAGGCCATTGACAAAGTCATTTTCGAATGTAAGATCGCTAATTAGAAGCTTAGAATGGCAATTGTATAAGAGTTTGGATGTCTTTGAATGTGGCGCGGGGAGCCGCGCCGGGAATGCGGCTGGCTTCGCATGGAAGCCGGGGTTTGCCGCGGGGGCCGTTAGTGGTTCCGGTCGTGGCGTTTTGAATGAAACACGTTGATCGCCTGGCTGCTGGCGCGGCAGCTTGGGCGAGCGGGTTTCGTTGTTTCGGTTTGGTAAGCCGCGAGACGAACGAGGTCACGGGGCACCAAGATTCCGCGCCAAAATTTTTACATAGTATTCGCGCCACGAGGACTGGCTTCGATGGCGGCCGCCCGACAGAACTCGAAACCTTCGACTCGAGATCGATCGCGTTTGCCGGGACAGCGACTGGCGCCGTCGTGCAGCGAGCGCGAGCCTCGGGCAGGAGATGGATCGCCGCCGCCCTCGGGTCCGAAGGATTCTGCTCCGTGTGTAAGTTCAGAACCCGGGTGGCGGGCGTCCATCGCGGTGGAGAAGCGTTATGTTCATTTTGACGATGCTCAGATGGCCAAGCACGAGAAGACGCAAAGAGGGAGGGCAAGTCGGCTGAGGAGGTGGATGCGCTGAGGGACTTCGCGCTCGTCTCGTCGCGATTTGTGGAAATCCATCATGAAGGCTGCGAACCTGTGCGGTTCCGAATCCATCGCCGTAAGAACGGGCAAATCACGTTTATTGACAGGCGGGAATGCGAAACGGGCATTGGCGGGACGACCGGACTGTGGGAAACACTACCGCCGATGCAGGCCGGACTGCCTCGCTCGCTCACGCCGACCGCCTTCAAGGTGGAATTAGGCCGGCCCGTTGGGATCGAAACGGCCGAGCAGATCATTCGCGAAATCGTGCAAGGCGATTTTTTTTCGACCAAAAAACGACAACTGTAAGGCACCGGGGGTTTCATCGAGAGCGGGGTTGATCCATGGCCAATGTGTTCACGCCTGATAATACCAAGCCGACTCCTCCGGTGCTGGGCAATACCGGCGAGGTTGGCGGCAATGGAAGTGCGCCGATCACGCTCTTGGCGCAGTGTTCGCAGGCTTCATCGTGTGGGTCGAACGAGGGTTCGGGCTGCACGGCAGGCGGAGGAACTGCCGGCGCGGGAGACTGCGGCTGTGGCGGCGGCACTACTGCCGGCGGCGGCACCACGGGAGGCGGTACTGGTGGTACGGGAGGGGGCGGTGGGGGCGGAACGGCGGGCGGCGGCCGGGCGATTCCGCAGCTCACGCCGTACGGCGGACCGGGTGGAGGGGGTGTTTCACCCCGGATGGGGGGATCGCTGAATATCCAGATGCAGCCGATGAATGGTCCGATCGGCCCTGCGCCGATGCCGGGGCCGATTGGGCAGGGAGGCGCCGGTTGCGGCTGTGGTGGCGGCCCGGGTGGCGGCGTGGGGCTCGGCGGCGGCAACGGCCCGGTCGGAAGCGGGCCGGTCTGGACCCTCGGGGGCAGCGGCGGCGCGGGGGGCGGCCTGGGTGGCATCATTATGTCGCCGATGGACGGGCCGATTGGCCCGATCGGGAAGTCGGGTGGATCAGGCGGGGGCACAGGAACGGGCCCCGGCGGCTCGGGAACGACTTCCGGCGCCGGAAGCTGCGGAACTTGTTCGGCTCCGGGTACTGGTGGCGGTGCGGGAACGGGCGGACCCCCGGGGGGCGGGACATACTGGCCGCCGATCAATCAGGGCACCGGTGGCGGCGGCCAGGGAGGTCTCACGCCTCCGATCGTGATGACACCCTTCGGCGGCGGCCAGGCGGCGCTCCAGCGGGCGGCGAGCATGCCGAGCATTGGCCGCAGCGGCGCTCTGCCCCCGCTCACGTTTGCCGTGGGCGGGTGCAATTCGCTGGGCGGGTCGTGCGTGATTAATCCGGCCAATCCCAGTGTCGCGATGCAGATTTCGCCTCCGGCGGGGGATCTGTTTTACGTCAGGCCGGTGTTTTCCTACAGCAGTTTGAACACCGGCACCGTCAATGAGCTGGGCACGGGCTGGTTTCACACGTTTAAGCGCCAGGTTCAGGTGGCGACGCACACGTTGACCGTCGTCACGGGCGCCGGCCAGTCATTTACCTATAGCCGGACCCAGCTTGGGGGCTTCAATGCCCCTTCATCCAGCACAATGAACTCGCTGCAAACACCAATGAGCGCGAGCACGGCGACCGAAACGCAACCGGATGGAACTCTCTATCAATACAGCGCTTCGGGCGGCGGTCTGTCATTGCAGTACATTCAGAACCCGGCCGGGGCGCGCTGGACGGTGACGTATGACGGCAGTGGACGTGTTAGCTTCGTGAAGGATCCGATCGGGCGATTGACGACCTTCTCATATAATGCGACGTCTGGCAAGATCAGCAGCGTTCAGGACCCGTTTGGCAGGCTGTCGACGATCACGGTCGATAGCTCGGGCAACTTGGTACAGTTGCTCAGCCCGGAGCTGTGCCTCTCGAGCATGGTTTACGATACGAGCCACCGCATGATTGCATGGATTAACCCGCTCGGTGACACTACGAGCTATTCCTATACTGCCACCCAAGTTGGCGTGACTTCGCCGCTCGGGGCGGAAACGACGGTGCTCAACATGGCCGTGGGTGTCGGAGGAGGCGGCATCACGAACGCGCTCGGGAATGTGACAACAGTCGGCTTTAATTCGAACGGCAACTTGATCGGGGCGACAGACGCGCTCGGGAACATCACCAGCTATAACTGGAATACGAACGGGCAACTGCTCTTCATCGGCGACGGCCTGGGCAACCTCACGAGCTTCAGCTACGCGCAGAACGCGACAAACAAGGTTTCGTACCTCACGTCGATCACGCAGCCGCAGGGCGGCATTTTCACCTACGCGTACAACAGTAGTGGGCAGGTTTCGTCGATCACGGACCAGCTTGGCAAGACCACGACGCTCACGTGGAACGCGTCGGGGTTGCGCAGCGCGGCGATCGATGCACTGGGCAACGCGACGTCGTATACTTATAATAGCATGGGACAGCTCGTATCCGTAGAGAACCCGCTCGGGCAGCTCGTCACTCTCGTATACAATTCGCTTGGCCAGCAGATTGCGCTCATCAACTCGCTGGGAAATGCGATGAGCTATACGTATAACTCGAACGGGATCTTGCAGACCGTGGAGAACCCGCTGGGGGCGATCGCGACGTATCTGAGCGACCAGGTCAACCGGCTGACGAACTACATCGATCCGGCTGGTAATAATACTACATATCAATATGATGCGAATAGTCGATTGATCGCCGTAACCAACCCGCTGGGTGCGACCTGGTCCATGAGTTATGACCTGAGCGGGCGCTTGATCGCGCAGACGGACCCACTGGGCAACATCGTGAGCTACGGCTACGATGCGCTTGGGAACTTGATCAGCACGACTAATCCGATGGGCAACATTTTCACAGCGGTCTACGACGCGACGAGCAAGCTCATTGCCAGGGTCGACGGACTTGGCAATAGGAACTCATACGTATATGACGCTTCCAACAACACGATTGCTTGGGTTGACCCCCTCGGGAACCGGACGACCGGAGTTTTCGACAGCCAGTATCGGCACATCGCCAGCGTGGACCCGCTCTCGAATCGGTACTCGTTCACGTACAACGCCGCGAACTTACCCACGGCGATCACGAACCCGCTGGGCAACGTTTGGACCACGGGCTATGACTCGTTGCAGCGGCGGATTGCGTCGACAGATCCACTTGGCAACACAGGTTCTTATTCTTATGATAACGCTGGCAATCCGATCGCGATGACGAACCCGCTCGGGGCGGTCTGGACCGTGACGTACGACGGGGGTGGCAGGCCCAGCACCGGCGTTGATCCACTGGGGAACACCGCGAGCATTGGGTATGACGCAGCGAACAGGCCGGTCAGCCTGACGGATCCATTGGGCAACGTAAATTCAAGGATTTATGACCAGGCTGGGCGCATCGTGACCACTGTGAACCCGGTGGGCAACACCACTTCGTTCGGGTACGATGCTGGGAGCCGGCCAGTCAGCATCACGGATCCGCTAGGCAATGTGTCATCACGCGTATTTGACCAAAGCAATCGTTTGGTGGCATCGGTTGATCCGCTGGGCAACCGTTCCTCGATGGGCTATGATGCGGCGAGCAGGCTTGTGAGTTCGACCAATCCTTTGGGATTCACGAGCACCAATGTGTTCGACGGTGCGAACCGGCTTGTGGCGACCGTCGATCCGCTCGGCAACACCAGCAGCGTGGGATACGATGCGGCCAGCCGCTTGGTGAGCGGAACAGATCCATTAGGGAACACATCAACGCGCGTATTTGACAACGCGTCTCGCATGATCGCGACCGCCGACCCCCTTGGTAACCGAACGACCACGGGTTTTGATGCGGCGAGCAGACCTATCAGCAGTACGAATGCTCTCGGTTTCGTGTCGACGATGGTGTTTGACGCAGCAAATAGGCCCGTCGCGTCGATCGACGCGCTCGGCAATACGAGCACGGCGGTATTTGACGGGGCGAGCCGTGTGGTGGCATCCATAGATCCATTAAATAACAGAGCTACATTTATATATGATAACGCCAATCGCCCCGTGGCGAGCATTGATTCGTTGGGAGATACATTCTCGACGGTGTATGATGCAGCAAGCCGCAGCGTCGCTCGGATCGATGCCCTCGGCAACGCAAACACAATAATCTATGATAATGCCGGCCGTGTGTCCGCGACCATTGACACGCTCGGGAACCGCACGACGTACGGATTTGATGCGGCTAGCAGGCCCGTGAGCGCCACGAATGCGCTCGGCTTTCTGACGTCGACGATCTTCGATGCGGCAAGCAGGGTTGTAGCCACGGTCGATGTCCTGGGCAATAGGAGCAAAACAGTGTTCGACGCGGCCAGCAGGGCCGTGGCTATGATCAATCCTCTTGGCAGTACATTCACCAGCGTCTTTGACCTTGACAGCAGGCTGATCGCCACCGTGGATCCGCTCGGGAACCGGAATTCGTTTTCGTATGACGCTGACGGTCGCCAGGTCTCGACTACCGACGCGCTCGGCAAGATGAGCACGACGATTTACGACTCGGACGGCAGAACTCTGGCTACCACCAACGCTAACGGATTCACCACGACTCAAGTCTACGACGCTGTCGGTCAGCGGATCGCGGTCATCGACGCGAGAGGAAATCGCACTAGCTTCGCGTGGGACGGCGATGGCAGGCAGACCGGCACAACTGACGCACTCGGCAACATGGTCACGTATCAATACGACGCCGCGAGCAGACGCGTGCTTCGAATCGATGGTCGTGGCCTTTTGACTAGCTATGTCTACGACGACGCCAGCAGGTTAGTCGGCCTGCAGTACAATGACGGCACCCGGGCGACCTTTACTTACGATGCCAATAGCCGCAGGACGGTGCTCAACGATTGGACCGGCTCTTATACGTCGACGTATGACCCCGATGGACGTGTCAGCTCGGTGGTTAATCCGGCGGGAAAAACGATCACATATGCCTACGATGCCGCGGGTCAGCGCGCCACGATGGCCCAGCCGACGGGCACCTTCACATACGTCTTTGACCCCGACGGACGGATCAGCAACCTGACGAACCCCGAGGGGCAGGTGACGAGTTGGTCTTATGACGCAAACAGCCGCGTAACCCAGCAGGTCTTGGCTAATGGTGTCATAGTGTCGAATACCTATGATAACGCGGATCGGTTGCTCGTGCTTGCGAATATCGGCTCCAGCGGCACAACGTTGTCAAGCTTTGCCTATACTTACAATCCAGTGGGCAATCGGACGCAGGTTGTCGAATTGGACGGTTCCGTGGTGACCTGGAGCTACGACCCGGCCTATCAGCTAACCAACGAACAACGCAGCGGGACGGACAGTTATGACATCACTTATGTTTATGACGGCGTTGGGAATCGCACGTTGCTGGTGAATAATGGATTGCCGACGACCTACGTCTACAACGCCGGCAACGAGTTAGCCGCAAGTCAGAACAGCGCCGGAGCGACGACGTACACATTCGATGGCGCCGGTAATCTGCTGACTACGTTAGCACCCGGAGCGCAGCTGACAACGAATTCTTGGGACGGCGAAAGTCGACTGGGCGAGGTAGCGCTGCCATCTGGCGTCGTAAATACATTCACGTACAATGGAGACGGCCAGCGCGTGCAGAAACAGGATTCGACCGGTACGACGAACCATGTGTGGGATGCGCAGAGCATTTTGTTAGAGACTGGCTCGAGCGAAGCTATCGAGGCCGTCTACACCGTCGAACCCGCGGGATACGGCCAGGTGCTCTCGCAATCGCGATCGGGAACAGACTCCATTTACATTTACGATGCCCAGGGTTCGGTGAGACAGCTCGCCAATAACTCAGGCGCGGTTACGGATACCTACCTATTCGATTCGTTCGGCAACGCGCTACAATCAGTCGGATTGACCGTAAACCCATTCCGATTTAGCGGACGCACGCAATACTACGTGAACAAGGACTTGGCTCAGCTTTACGTTCGAGCGCGCTACTACGACGTGGCAACTGGCCGGTGGTTGTCGGTCGACCCCATTGGCGGGAACGCAAGCCAATACGCGTACGTGCGCAACGGACCGCCGAACGCAATCGACCCGTCGGGTGAAGACGTGAGGAAGCTGCCGACGGTTCCGCCGTTACCGCCCGTAGGGCTCCGTCCCCTGTATCCCGACGAGCGCTGTAAGATCAACTGGTGTGAGTTTTGCGCAGGCGCGACGGGAAGCAATTACTTCAGACTCGCTCGGGAGCTGATAGAAGATCTTCGTCAAACTCAGATACGAATCTTCTGTGAATGCGAGGCGCTCGAACAATGCAAGGTAAGGCTCCTTCTGTCGAAGGCTCACTTCCCGGGGTTCAAGAAGTGTGATCAATTTGCGCTTGAAGTTTTGATGGACGAGTGCTACGTCCGAGAAACTGGAAAACACATGCAAGTGCGCGGGAGAGCCGGACCCGGTGGGATCGAACTCTTGGCGCCAAACGTGACCTTCATAGAGAGAGTGCTCGTGTGTGCGGATGCTGCACACGAGCATGCGCACGATAACTACAATCCAATCGGGTGCGGCAATAATGACAATGAGCCGGGATATTGGGACTGCCTTTGTAGAAGTGAATACATGGCAAATGTGATCGCTGATGCATACGTCGTGTTCTTGCTGGGAGTAGCGACTAACTGTTTCCGGAAGAACCTGTGAAATCTGCGATGGGACGTGTGCACGGCCGGTGATTGTCCCTGCGGTCCAGATTCGGAACGGACGTCCCGCCGGGCGCAAACAGTTTCCGGCTCGCGTGCGCGAGAGCCGGCAGGTGGGCTATGAAAAAAATTTACGTGGTCATTGTAACTGCTTGTTTAGGTTCAGCGATTCTCGTTCTCGCCTATTTGCAGTTTAAAGTTCGGGGAAAGGCACACCGCGAACGCCCGGCTGCTGTGGGACGGTTCAGCAATCCCGACGCACCTGCGCCTGAGACGGCGGCGAACGCAAGCGCCAACGATATCGACGTGATTATTCGTGCAACCGTGAAAAGTCGAGGGTCTATTACCGGCGACAAATTGATTGACGCAACTCTTACACCGATGCTCACGCTGCGTCCCGGATGGCTTGTGACGCTACGTGTCGACGAATGCCTTCGCGGCAGACTCGACCGGCGTGAGCTTGTCGTCCTCTGTTCACACTCTCCGGCAATTGAGCTCGGCGTTGTCCGTGTTGGCCAACAGATTGTTCTTAGGGTGCGTAGGTCGACAGACCCGGTTACTGTGTATACGTTTTCGCGCGAAAGGGTGAGTGAAATTCCAAACGTGTCTGGCGTCAAGTATATCGTCTCCCGGGCCGAATACCCGTGATAGCCGATTTTTCGTGCGCATGCTGGGATTTGGAGCAGCAACCGGGACAGGGGCGGGGGCAGACACATGCCGATAACGGGAACGCAGAGGGAAAGGGGAAGGCAGACATCGCGCAAGAAGCTCGGCAAACGAGGAACCACTAATTGAAACCTTTTGATGGAACCCTGCGGGTAGCCAATCCTGTCCGGCAGAGCCGTCGAGGGGTCAGACGTATTTTCAAGTTAATTCGACCACGCCTCGGTTCAAAGGTCGCGGCGAGCGAGTTCCGATCATGGGAAAGTATTCCGAAACGCTGACCGAACACGTGATGCTCCCACGAAACGGCGGGGTGATCGAGAGCCCCGACCTGACGGGCCATGCTGGCGTGCCGGGTCGCGGTGCGTTCATGATCCTCTATCTCAAGCTCGAGGGTGAACGAGTCGCGGCGGCGAAGTATCACACGGTCGGCTGCGGGCCGACGATTGCGAGCGGCTCGATCCTGACGGAGATTATCCAGGGACGCACGATCCAGGAATGCAGGAAGCTGACGGCACAAGACCTCATCGACGCCCTCGAAGAAACCGGGACAGGTACGGTTTTGGCAAAATAGGTAGTCGATTGCATGGCCAAGTATTCCGAAACGCTGACCGAGCACGTCATGGCGCCCCGGTGAACAAACCCGGAGAAACCGGAGAAAGCGGGACGGAGAAACCGGGACAGGTACGGTTTTGGCAAAATAGGTAGTCGATTGCATGGCCAAGTATTCCGAAACGCTGACCGAGCACGTCATGGCGCCCCGGAACGGCGGCGTGATCGAAGACGCCGACCTCACGAATCTTGCCGGTTCACCCGGGCGCTGTGCGTCCCTGGGGTCAGACCTATTGTGCGCCGAGGAAAGGTGTTGGTTCTTCCGTGGGTGCAATTCCCACCCGGCAACTGGGTCGCTCCAGCCGGTCCGCCGTGGCGGATCGGAGCGGCGGTGGAGGTAATCCGCCGAAGGTGGATCGGAGCCTTCGAGACAGATGTGTCGCTTCGGCGATGCAGTGAGCAGATCCGCCGCAGGCGGATAGCGCGAGTGAACGTTGAGCAGGCCTCGAAATGAACAATGTGGACGCCGACCTCGCATTAGGATGGGGAAGGCCGCCGCTGCTGGGGATGAAAAGTACTCAGAAAAACTCACCGAATCTGACATGAACCCCAAGAACCGCGGAGTGATCGATAATGCCGACCTAACCGGCAATGCTGGCGCGCCGGAGACGAGGGTTTGGCGAAGCGCACCCGGCGGTCCTCCCCTCCAGGACTGTGCCGATGAGCGAAGCAGTTCCAATCTTTCGCGAGCAGTGGTATTCAGAACCCGAGCTGGCCATGCTCGAAACGGCGACCAGGTTCGTAAAACCGCTGGACGGCGCCATCGTCGAGATCGGCTGCTGGGAAGGCCGCAGCACAATGGTCATCGCAAACGCTTGCTATCCCGAGGTCCTCATCGCCGTCGACACCTGGGCCGGCAGCTCCAGCGAGCATCCCAATCACGACACAGTACGAATCGCCCGAGCCCGTGACGTCTTCGCCGTATTCAGAGCGAACATGCAGATCGCTACGCGCGGAAACGTAGACTTGCATCGCTCAGAAGCCATCACGTTCTTGAAAAGCTGGCAAGCGCCGATCAAGTTCTGTCACATCGACGCCGCCCATGACTATGATTCCGTCCGCGAAACCATCGAGCTATTACTGCCGCGATTGGTTCCCGGCGCGGTTCTGTTCGGACACGACTATCAATCCGCCCACGCCGGACGAGCTGACCTCAATGGTGGCGTAGAGCGGGCTGTACGAGCCACATTGCCAGCGTGGGTGACCCGCGGGAACAACTGGTACTACGTGCACATGCAACGCGAGTAAGTGCAGGATAAGCGTCGATCCCGCGATAACGCGGCCGGTCAACGTGTGCGAGGTTCCGAAATGGGCAAGTACTCCGAAACACTCACCGAACACGTTATGAGCCCCAAAAACGGCGGGTTGATCGAGAACGCGGCGCGTCCATGATCGTCTACATCAAAGCCGAAAACGAGCCAATCGCGACGGGCTCAACCTCCTCGCCAAAAGTTGCACGATTTATTTTCGCCAGCCAGCCCATTCCCCGAGAAGCTGCGGTTGCACCGTGAATCCGACCGCGCGTCGAATGCATCGAAAACCCAGAGCAATAAGAATTCCCACGCATTTTTGCGCTGCCGCCTATTGACACCGCGAGTTAATTCGATAGCATTGAGCTCTAGAACGCTTAGATTGGCAATTGTTAGTTGTCTAGATGTGCTGGAATGAAGTTTCGTTGCGCGGGGAAGCTGCGCCCGGAATGCGGCTGGCTTCGCACGGAAGCCGGGGTTTGCCGCGGGAGCCATTGGTGGTTCCGGTCGTGGCGTTTTGAGCGAAACACACTGTTTGCCGGGTTGCTCGCGCGACAGCTTGGGTGACGGCGTTTCGGTGTTCCGTTTCTGTACGCTGGTCCAAAAAGAACGCGCGCGCAGCGGCCCAAGATGCAGCACGCGAGAATGCTGAAGTAGTGCAGCGCAGTGTGCGATGGCGACCGATCCCTCGAGTCCGTTGCCGAGATGGCAGGTCCGGGATTTAGGGATGCGATACCAATCCCCCGAGGCGGACTCTCCTAACTTTGGGCTTTTTTCCCGCGAAGCCTGGGTCCAACGATTGCGGCACTTGAGCTTCAACAATGGGCAAGTACTCAGAAACACTCACCGAACACGTCATGAACCCCAAAAACGGGGGGGTGATCGAGAACGCCGATCTGACCGGCCACGCCGGCGCGCCGGACGCGGGGCGTTCATGATCGTCTACCTCAAAATCGAGGACGAGCGGATCGCGGCGGCGAAGTATCACACGGTCGGATGCGGGCCGACGATCGCGAGTGGTTCCATGCTTACAGAGATGATCGCGGGGAAGTCGATTGCTGAGTGCCGGGAGCTGACGACTGAAAACCTGATCGACGCGCTGGATGGCGTGCCGCCGGATAAGCTGCATTGCCCGGCGCTGGCGGTCGGTGCCCTCAAGGATGCGCTGACACACTGGCCAGGTCCGCAAAAGGGCACTGAGTAAGAGGCTTGGCAGCGACGGGAAGAGGAACTGTCCGCAGATGTCGCAGATGGGCACAGATGAGGTCGCGAGGGCGAGGCAGATTCCGATGGGAAAGGATCAACCACGGGCGGCACGGATCTTCAGGGAGAATTCGGATGCAGGGAACACTGATCTCCGCTAATCATCGCTAATGGGAGGAACGAATCACCAGATGCCATGAGCATCAATCAGTTTTGATAAGTGTTCCGGTCTCCAGATCTCTGCCCCAGGCTTCTTTTCTGATTGGAACCCGAATTCCGATAAGCGTTGATCAGTGTTAATTAGTGTTCCGATCTCCAGATCTTTTCGCCGGGCTTCATTGATATTGGAACTCGCACTCCGACTAGCGCAGATCAGCGTTTATCAGTGTTCCGGCTTCTCGTCCAGGCCACCGAGGACGAACCGACTCCATGCAAGAGCGTGGACGGCGGGCAGATGGCAGGAACACTAATCTTCACTAATCTTCGCTCATCGAAGGAACGAATCACCGAATACGATAAGCGTGGATCAGCGTTGATCAGTGTTCCAATCTCCAGGAAAATTCGGGTCTTCAGATTCTCTTCAGCGTTTTGGTTTTGTCATCCGGATGAGCCTCGTTCCTTACTTTTGAACCCGTGAGTTCTGTTGAAGAGCCAAAACTCAGAACCTGTCGGAGGCGGCGATGTCGAAACGTGGGAAGGCACGTGAGCGCGGCAAAAACAAGGAGAAGGGCCTGGCGGCCGAAGTTCGAAATTCGAAGCTCGAAATTCGAAATGGGGATCGCGGAATTGTATTCGCGCGAGACGGGCTTCCGGATTCGTACTGGCAAGCATGTGACTTGGCGCGAGAGGGGCGATATGACCAGGCTCGCGATGCCTACCTGAGGCTTACGCGCGGTTTCGGTAGCGGCACGAACTCGCGGCTGCGCGCGCTCGTTCAGAACGACCTCGCGGTTCTTGATGCGATGGAGAGGAAGTTTGATCAGGCTTGTGAGCGATGGCAGGCCGTGGTGGACGGTGACCAGCGGTGTCTGCCGGCGAGATTAAATCTCGCGCTGGTCGAGGCCGAACTGAGCTGGGCGCGAACGGAAAGCTCGAAATCCGAAACTCGAAATTCGAAAGAGGAGGACGGCGGGAGGGAGCCAACGCCGGGCGCGACCGAGCTCGACCATGCTACCGGGCCGATCGAGGGGTCTTCCTCAGAGCTCACGGCGGATGAACCGGAAACGGAGGCCCGAGAGCCCGGGGTCGATGACGGCCTCTCGCTGCGTGCGTATACCGCGCCTCGCGTCGCGGTTCTTAGCCTCCTATTCAACTGGCCGTCGACCGGCGGCGGGAATATGCATACTGCCGGGCTGGTCGATTTCCTGGGCCGCGATGGGTTCGAGGTGCGGCATTTTTATGCGCGGTACCCAGCTTGGGGGATTGGGCGGGTCGAGGGTGAAGGGCACGCCGGGGCAGCGGATGGGGAGACCTTCGGTCCCGAACACGGCGGGGTCAGAGACCCGCGCCGAACACCGGGCCTGGTCGCCAGCGAGGCGATCGACTTCGCCGACAGCGAATGGAGCGTGCGGACGATTCGCGAGCGATTTCGCGCCGCGGTCGATTCGTTCTCGCCCGATTACGTGGTGATTTCCGACGCTTGGAACATGAAGCCGCACTTGGCTGACGCCATGCGCGGGTACGCGACGATCCTTCTCATGCAAGCGCAGGAGTGTCTTTGCCCGCTCAATAATCTGCGGCTGCTCGGGATCGGGCCGGTACGGGCCGAGCAATGTCCGCGGAATCAGTTTGCTACGCCGCAGATTTGTCATCAGTGCTTGGTGGAACGCGGGCGGCATTCGGGGGCGTTGCACCAAGTAGAACGGCGCTGGCCGGGGTGGGGGCGGCCGAATACGACGGGCTCATGCGCCAGGCGTTTTTTGAGGCTGAGGCGGTGCTGGTGCTCAATCCGGTTACGGCGGCGCTCGTGGAACCATTTGCTCGGCGGGTTTGTATTGTGCCTTGGGGAATTGATCCGGCACGGTTTCCGTGGGCGGCGGATGGAGAACGGATGGAAGAAGACACTGGCGTAACCAGTGGCACACAAGAAGACTTCGCTGGCGTTCGAATTGTGGGGGAACCGGGAGACCTTCGGTCTGGCGAAGGGCGGGGTCAGGAGACCCGCGCCCAACGGGAAAATGGGAGTGCGAAGCGCGTCGTTACACTGTTCATGGCCGCTGTTGCGGGTGAGGTGATTAAGGGGTTTCATGTGGCGCATGAGGCTTGCCGGATTTTGCGGGAAACACGCCGTGACTTCGAGCTGGTCGTCACGTTTGACCCAGCCGGGCCGATCGATGAGTTTACGCGGTCGGTTGGCTGGTGCTCACAGGATGAGCTGCCGGGGCATTATCGGGCCGCGGATATTTGCTTGGTGCCCACGATCGCTCAGGATGCGCTGAGTATCACTTCGGTTGAGGCGATGGCGGCGGGCAAAGCTGTCATTGCCAGCCGGATTGGGGGGTTGCCCTATACGGTCACCGACGGCCTCACGGGTCTGCTGTTTGAGCCGGGGAATCCGTTCGACCTCGCCGCGAAGATCAACCGGCTGCTGGATGATCCCGAGCTTCGCTACAGGATGGGGTTGGCTGGTCGAAAGCGGTTCGAAGAAGACTTCATGTGGCCGGATGTCATCAAGCGGTACTGGCGGCCGCTGCTTTTGTGCAGGCGAGGCGGCGGTAGGTAGGGCGGGCGGGGCGATCGGGTACCGGGCCGCATCGGCGGCCAGGAGTGGATTGGTTCGGGCCGCGGATTGGGGTGGTTTACGGGACGAGATGAACAACGGGAGAAGGAGACGCAAAAATTCGGAATTTGTGGCCGACTGATGTAAACACGCGAGCTGAAGGCTGTCCAGGATGTTCACCCCATTCACAAGTGCACAATTGTTGAGCGAATTAGAACTGCTGGACGAGGGAGAAAGCTTTAAATGGTTGCGAAGGACGCGAAGATCAGAGGGAATCCAAAGGTAGGCGAGGCATGCGAGTGGGTCGGGCCGGTATGGTGCACGTGCGTCCTCCGTTACAAAATGGAATTAAGTCTCCGAGTTGTCGACGCGCTGGTCGCGCTCAATGACTCGCCGGCCAGGTTGATTCGCCGTCCGAAGCAGCGTCTCAACATAGAGTGGTCACGCCGCAGGTGACAAAGCGGTAAGCGCGCGAGAGGCGAGCTCGACCTGTCTTCGAACGTACACGTCTCGCGATGACCGATATCTCGCTACCCTCGCGAGCCGTTCGGGAAATTCGAACATGAGGAAGAAAGCCTTGAACATAAGATCGCTAAGGCCGCGAAGATCGGAGGGAATTTAAGTAGGCAGGTATGCCAGCCGTGGGCTCGAAATTTTGCATTCGAGTCTTCGCCCCTCCTGTTCCAATTCTCAGGGATGCAGGTTTCATCTGGCTCTATCTGTGGCTGCTCTTCGTACTGACACCAACTCACCCAGATCTGTGGCCCAAGCAACTGGACACCGGCTATGGAAATCCGACGTATCGCCATCATCTTCGACACCACCTTCCGCCCTGAAACCAGTGGCGTCTACTGCAAGCGCCCTCAGCGACATGTTGAAGTTCAGCATTTTCAACCCCACGAGCTCGACCAGATCCCACGACCGGCTTCGAGCTCTACTTGAATATCGATGATGGCTTGCGCTATCACCTTCCTGCCGATTGCCGGCCGAGCGCTTTCTGGGCGATTGACACGCACCTGGATTTTGACCGCTGCCGCGAGAAGGCGCCGCGGTTTGATCTCGTGTTCGCCGCTCAGCGCGACGGTGTCGAGCTGCTCCGTGGCATTGGGGTGCAGTCGGCTTCGTGGCTACCACTGGCTTGTGATCCGGACGTGCATCGCAAGCATGACGACGTTGCCAAGCAGTTCGACGTCGCGTTCGTGGGCAATGTCTTTCCTGGCCCGCGTGCTGATTTGCTCGGGCTGATTCAGCGGCGGTATCACAACTCGTTCGTCGGGCAGTGCTACTTCGACCAGATGGCACACACGTATTCGGCCGCCCGCATTGCGTTCAATCGCAGCATTCGCAATGACGTCAATATGCGCGTGTTCGAGGCCGTTGCCTGCGGGTCGATGCTCATGACCAATGATCTGGGCGAGAACGGGCTGGCAGAGTTGTTTCGTGACGGAGTGCACCTGGCAAACTACCGCGACGGCGATGACTTGCTCGACAAGTTCGCGTTTTATCTTGGGCGAGAGGAGCTGCGTGAGCGGATTGCGGCGGCCGGGCGTGCCGAGGCGATTGCGAAGCATACTTATCGGCATCGGATGGAAGCGATCCTGCGGCGAGCGGAAGAGGCGCTGTCGAGGACTGGGACTCGTGTAGGGTGGGTGGAGCGGAGCGGAACCCACGCGGAGCCGCGCAGGCCGTTGGCGGAGAGCGGGCGGTTTTGGTGTCTGATGGTGGGTTGCACGCACAAGGCGGGGAGTCGGATGGTGGGTTGCACCCACCCTGCGGGGAGTCGAATGGTGGGTTGCACCCACCCTACGGGAACGCATG
>CAVXHV010000019.1:0-311209 GCA_963761445.1 uncultured Planctomycetota bacterium
AAAGTGCCACGTTCCGAAGTTACCCCAGGGCGATGCCCTCGTCCTTACCCACAAGTCTGAACCAGTTATGGCTCATTAAGTTACGGCGACAGAACGGAGCTTTGATTGGAAAATGTGTACTACATGTACACCAGGTGCATTCAAAAGGCACTCACATGACGAGCCGGCCAATATTGAGAGTTCCCCGGAAAAACCGAGAAAGTGAATAGTGCGCATAACATCACAATTGTGTATGTCGATCGATAATGCTTCCGTATCTTATCGTAAACTCTTGTTAAATATCGTGTTATGACTTGTGGGTAAGGACGAGGGCGATGCCCTGGGCTGAGTTGTTTTGCCTTACAGGCCGGGAAATGGGATCCGGCGAGGGACAGCAAGTGCGCTTGCCTGTGCGCTCGCCCACACACCGCCCGCTGCGGCGGCACCTCCTAGATCACGCGCGACGGGAAGATCGATGCCTGCAGTGAAACATTCCTCTGCTGCGGCCCCCCGATGGGCACGCCCGCCCTCCGCCGCCGAAGGCGGCACCTCCCCCGCGGAGGAACACCCGGAAAGGACGAATTCTTTTTTCTTTTGGCAACTGGGAAGGCCGTTGTGCAGATCATTCCAGTAGAGGCCGTGTTCCCGGCTGTCGCGTCGGCATACGGGGGGCCATGTCGTCTTTCTTGACGTGTTGGCAAATGCCGTATTCGGGGTTCAGAGAACATGTCTTGGACGATCTACGCCGACCATTCGGGGCCGTTCGGCAGCCGCCAGCGGTGGCGTGCGGCGGCAGCTCTTTCGTGCATTCGCTTTGAACGCCCGCCCCACTATTTGCACCGCCGTGCACCTTCCGAAAGCCGTCGAGTTACACCGGTGTACAAATGCTTGAGAATCTCTCCAGGAGCGCAAGAAACGCAAAAACGGCAACGTTCCGAGGTCCGAAACTGGGCGTACGTGGCGCAACATAAGTCAAACGTAAGTCAATGGATCGGAGATGAGGCGTGCGTTTTCCAGCGATTCAAAAACCTTGTGCCACCACTCGCCCCAAAAGTGGCACTCCGGAAGGGAGGTGTTGTTCACTATGGCAGGAGAGGGGCCGGAGGGCAGGAATCAGGAGTACGAGTACGAGTACGAGCAGGGCCCAGGCGGAGGACGGAGAACGGAGGAAGGAGTTGCTTTTCGATCGGATCACTGGCGGGTGGCGCCCTTCACCCCCCTGGCCCCCTTTGCGAGGGGGGAAAGGTGGGCGGGGTCACTTTCGCTCGCTCGCGGCGTTTCGATCGGATCAGAGGCTCGGCTGCGACATCGCTCGCGCCTCACCCCTCACTGGCGGGTGGCACCCTTCACCCCCCCGGCCCCCTTCAAGGGGCGAAAAGTGGGCGGGGTCGCTTTCGCTCGCTCGCGGCGTTTCGATCGGATCAGCGGCTCGGCTGCGACATCGCTTGCGCCTCACCCCCCCCTGACGCTGGGCTGTTGAAAAGTGGGCCTTGTTGATGAATTTCGCGGTGAACGAATTGGCGCTTTTTTTTGCGCGACGGTTGCGTTACGGTGGCCACCGCGATGCACCCCCCCTGGCCCCCCCTTCTAAAGGGGGGGAAGCTTGCGCAACACACGCGGGGGGAAATCATCGTTCGTTTGATCGCAAGTTTTCAACAGCCCACCCTGGCCCCCCCTTTTCAAGGGGGGGAAAGGTGGGCGGGGGGCTTCCGCTTTCAGCACAGAGTAACTTCATGAACCAGATCGACCAGATACTTCACGTTCTCAACCGGAGTCTCTTGCAAGATTCCATGACCCAGGTTGAAGATGTGCCCGGGGCGGCCGGCCGCTTGCGCCAGAATGCGACGGGTCTGGTGCTCGATCTCCTCGCGCGAGCTCAGGAGCACCACCGGATCAAGGTTTCCCTGCACGGCTACCCCCGGGCCCAGGCGCTGCCAGGCTTCGTCGAGCTCGACCCGCCAGTCCAAGCCGATCACCGCGCCGCCTGCCTCGCGCTGCCGCTCGAGCAAGGTCGCTGTGCCTGTGCCGAAATGGATGACCGGAACGCTCTTGTCGAGCTTCGCGAACAGCGCCGCCATGTGCGGCTGCACAAAACGCGAGTAGTCGTGCGGGCCCAGCGTGCCTACCCAGCTATCGAAGATCTGAAGCGCGTCCGCACCCGCCGCGATCTGCGCATTCAAGTACAACGCGGTCGAGGAAACCAGCCGCTCCAGAAGCGCGTGCCAGCTACCCGAGTCGCGGTACATGAACGCCTTGGCTTGCTCGTAATGACGAGAGCCGCCGCCTTCGATCGCATAGCACGCCAATGTGAACGGTGCCCCCGCAAATCCGATCAACGGAGTCTTCGCAGGCAACGCCAACTTGATCTGCTTGATCGCCTCGGTCACGAACTCAAGCGGAGCGATCTCATCGAGCGGTTGCACGCGATCGACGTCTGCGCCTGCACGCACAGGGTTGTGAATGATCGGGCCTTCGCCCTTGGCGAATTCGAGGTCAAACCCCAGCGGCTCCAGGATCAGCAAGATGTCGGCAAACAAAATCGCGGCGTCGACGCCCAGCACTTCCGCGGCGGTGACCGTCACTTCCGCGGCCAGGTCGGGACGCTTGCACAGCTCGAGGAACGGCACCTTCGAACGGATCGCCCTGTACTGGGCCATGTATCGACCGGCCTGCCGCATCAGCCAGATCGGCGTTACGTCTGTCGGCTCGCGCCGGCAGGCCCTGAGGAACACGGAGGTCTCGGTTGGCGAAAGGGATTCGCTGGGCGAGGGCAGGGGGGTCTGGGTCATTTCTTGGGGCACGTTCGGAATCGCGCTTTCGCAGGGTGGCAATGGGTGGGGCGGTGGTCACTCATTCTACAAGCGCGGGCACGCAACCGTCAGTCTCGCGCTGGTAATTTCGGCCTGGTTCGATTGTGGGTAGCACGCCGGGCGTACCTGGCAGATGCGCGAGCGACTGCGGCCCGAAGCCTCGCTGACGCTTCGGGTTGGTATGCCGGACGGAGCGGGGAGCGGAGCCTCGCTCGCGCTTTTTGATGTTGCGCTGTTCTTCTCCTCGCCCCGTATGGGTAAGTCACAAAAAAGCCCAGGGCAACTCCCTGGGGGACGACGCCAGGAAAACAGGGTATCGCCCTCAAAGGGCGAAACAATGCCTCCGAACCGCATGGGTCAGGATTTCCGCGAGCGACCTCAGCTTCGCGCGAGGTTCTCCGATTGTGCCGCCCTTACAGGGCTTGATTATGGTTTGGATTCGGGGACCCAGGGCGATGCCCTGGGCTGATTTGTTGTGCCCTTTCAGGGCAAGAACCAAAATGCGCAACATCAAAACTCGCGCTTCGGGTCGGTATGCCGAGCGGAGTGGGGAGCGGGGCCTCGCTCGCGCTTTTTGATGTTGCGCTGTTCTTCTCCTCGCCCCGTATGGGTAAGTCACGAAAAAGCCCAGGGCAACTCCCTGGGGGACGACGCCAGGAAAACAGGGTATCGCCCTCAAAGGGCGAAACAATGCCTCCGAACCGCATGGGTCAGGATTTCCGCGAGCGACCTCAGCTTCGCGCGAGGTTCTCCGATTGTGCCGCCCTTACAGGGCTTGATTATGGTTTGGATTCGGGGACCCAGGGCGATGCCCTGGGCTGATTTGTTGTGCCCTTTCAGGGCAAGAACCAAAATGCGCAACATCAAAACTCGCGCTTCGGGTCGGTATGCCGAGCGGAGTGGGGAGCGGGGCCTCGCTTACGCTTCGGGTTGGTGTGGTGGCCGGGACGCGTGCCGAACGAGTTACCCAGACAGGCGAACGATTGAACCAGGCCGCAATTTCGCTGCCCACACTGGGCTGATCGCGCTGCTCACTCTACAATGCTTTACAGGTAGCATGGGGTGTGACCGTTGAATGATGTTTCTTTCTCGCGACGGACTCAGGTCGTAGCACGCACACGCCGTGGGACCTGGCTCTTCGCCCGCAACTGTTTCGTCAGCGGACGGCACACGGCGTGTGCCTGCTACATCTAGCGTCGGTCACACCCGTATTACGGCAAATGGACCAGCGACCGACCGACAGATCGAGGAATAATGCCCGCCATGACCGATCCATCCGCCACGACGATGCCGCCACCGATTCAAGCGCCCGACGCGCCCTCACCGTTCGATCAACTTGAGGAAACACTCCGCGCTCGTGGCGCGGCGGCCGCAATTAAGGGCTTGATCGAGCACCTCGACTCTGCCGGCGAATATCGGGCACTCCTGGACGCACTCTTGCTCGAGGCCCGCCACGAGCTGGGGTTGCCGCTTCTATCCATCGGACGACTGGCCGATTTGCCCGATCCCGCCCGAACCCAGTACGAGGAAAAATATATCGCGGCTATACGATTGGTCGGCTCGCGGTACCTCGCGAAAGGCGACATACCTACGGCGTCGGCGTACTATCGCGCCATCGCCGAGACTGAGCCTGTCGCCACGGCGATCGATGCCTATCAGCCTACCGAAAATGATGAGCGGCTGGGGGCCGTCGTCGAGGTGGCGCTCAACCATGGCGTGAACCCACGCAGGGGCTTTGAACTGATTCTCGAGAACTATGGCACCTGCCCAGCGATCACGGCGTTCGAACAGCTTCCGCCTCAAGACGAGGCCGTTCGCGCCGCGTGTGCCGAGCGGATGGTTCGTCATCTTCACGGTGAGCTCACGGCCAATCTGCGCGCGGAGATCGCCAGCCGCGGGCAGGTGTCTCCGCCGGCCGGCACAACGATCGCCGACCTCGTCGCGGAACGGCCGTGGCTCTTCACGGACGACGCGTACCACATCGATATCTCGCACCTTTCATCCGTGGTGCGGATGTCGTTGCTTGCTCGCGATCGTGAGGCAATTGCGCTCGCAGCCGACTTGACCGCCTACGGGCGATGCCTTTCTCCGCGGCTGGTCTTCGAAGGGTCGCCCCCGTTCGAGAACATCTACGAGGACCACGGCGCGTATTTGAAAGCACTGATCGGCCGCGATCGCGAAGCCGCAGTCGCTCATTTCGAGCGGAAGCTCCTGGATGAGCAGAACCAGGAAGGCGATCCCGTGGGGGCGGCCCAGGTTCTCGTCAAGCTGCTGCTCGAGTGCGGTAAGATCGATGAAGCGATCGACGTGGCCGCCACGCATCTGGCGGGCATTCCCGAGTCTGCGCTGGCGTGCCCTTCCCTCAATGAGCTTTGCCAGAGGGCCGGCCAGAGCGAGCGGCTGGCACAGGTCGCTCGCGGGACTGGCGATCTCGTGAGCTTCACGGCTGCGCGGCTCCAATCACGGCGCGGGTAGAGGACCCAGGGCGAGGACCCAGGGCGGTGCCCTGGCTGATTTTTACCCTACAAGTCTGAACCAGTTATGGCTCATTAAGTTACGGCGACAGAACGGAGCTTTGATTGGAAAATGTGTACTACATGTACACCAGGTGCATTCAAAAGGCACTCACATGACGAGCCGGCCAATATTGAGAGTTCCCCGGAAAAACCGAGAAAGTGAATAGTGCGCATAACATCACAATTGTGTATGTCGATCGATAATGCTTCCGTATCTTATCGTAAAATCTTGTTAAATATCGTGTTATGACTTGTGGGTAAGGACGAGGGCGTTGCCCTGGGCTGTTTTGTGACTGCCCCATTCGGGGCGAGGAGAAGAACAACGCAACATCAAAACTGGCGCTTCGGGCTGGTGTGGTCGCTGGGTCGGGTGCGCAACGCATTACCCAGTCGGCCGGACGTGCGAACCAGGCCCGAGTCACGTCAGGCCGGAGTCCCCCAGGGCGTTGCCCTGGGCTGTTTTGTGACTGCCCCATTCGGGGCGAGGAGAAGAACAACGCAACATCAAAACTGGCGCTTCGGGCTGGTGTGGTCGCTGGGTCGGGTGCGCAACGCATTACCCAGTCGGCCGGACGTGCGAACCAGGCCCGAGTCACGTCAGGCCGGACCGTGTCTTTGCTCGCCACCAACTCCGTCCGCGCCCCCATCTCCGCCCGCATCGGCCACGAGCCCGGCCTTGGCGAGCTCATCGGCTGGCAGCTCAAAGAGCCGGGTCAGGAGGTAATCACGCCCCCAGTCCTCGTTCTCGATCGCATCGAGCGGCGGCAGGCCAACGACATCAAAATGACGGGTGAGGATGTCGTAGGCCTCGCTTACACCCAGCTCGGTGATCGGGATCAACGCCATGCCGAAGCGTCCCTCGCCGCAGGGTCGGGGAATCTCACACCCAGGGGCGCGAGCTGCCACAGGCCGTTGCCGCGATCGACCCAGTGGTATCCGGGAGGCGCCACCCACATGCCCTGGGCATTCGCCTTCGCAGCCGAGCGGCGCTTTTCTTCATACAGGACCTGGGCTTCCTCGTTGCGCGCCGCGAAAAAGATGAACGCGGCCAGAGCAAGATGGATCGGGTCACGCGTCACGCTCAGGGCGACCACGCCAAATAGTACCGCCAGAATCTGCCCCACGATGGATGCCACTCGCGTCGCCTTGGCCCGGCCCAGCATCGCGCTCAAGCTCGCTCGCAGCACCGCGCCCGCCGTCCATGGGAAACGCGGGGATGAGATTGAACAGACCCAGGCCCAGGTTCACGACCAGGAGCTCGCCAAGATACGAGCTCAAGCTCCATTGCAGACCGAATCCAGCCGCACCCAGGAAGAAGAGGCTGGTGATCGCGGCGGCGATGGCGAAATTGACCGCGGGCCCAGCCAGCGCGATGAGCAGCTCCGCGGCCGGTGCGCGCGGCATGCGCTCCAGGCGAGCCACGCCGCCGATCGGGTACAGCGTGATATCGATCGTGCGGATGCCGAACCGCCGCGCGGCTCAGCGCATGCCCCAGCTCATGCAAGAGCACGCAGCCAAATACCGAGCAGATAAAGAGGACTGACTCAAGCGGTCCTCCGCGGACGTTCGGCAAGAACAAAAAAACGAGGAGAAAAGTCGCGTGGATATACAGATCGATCCCCGCAACCCGCCCCATCTTCCAAGAAAGACGCATGAAGCCTGTTTCCTTTCCTCAGGGATGATCCCCCGATCTTCCCTCTCATTGTACTTCGTTAGCGTCAAGAGGAAAGTTCGTTCGCGTGCGAGCGTAATGATCGCTCGGACGCGGCCGCGCATCATCGCGCGAATCTGACCTTTTGTCCATGGACAGATTGAGCTTACGTCGAGCGATTCTCAACGCTCGAGAATTCCCGGCCGGGGAATGACATACCCTTTCACCGCAACCTCGATCGCCGGCCAGTCGGCCATCTTGGTGACAACTTCATAGCCGCGAGCATCGATGATCACGGTGTCTTCGGTGCGCGCCGAGCCCACGCTCGGGCTCCAGGCCAGCGCCATGTGGGAGTCGAGCACCAGCGTAGAGTCCGGCCGAAGTAACACCTCGCGCGGGGAGTAGCCGATCAGCGTTCCCTGGTAATCCAGCGTCCACTCGTGCGGATGATCGAATTTCTCGTAGATTCGCTTGGCGCGGCGGAAAACCTCGGAGATGACCTGGTTCGGTCTGGAAAAAAAGATGCAGGTCGCGTCGACCATCGTTGCCAGCGCATGATTCTCGCGAAACTCCGCTTCGACCTTGCCGAACGCGACCGTGCGTGTGATCGACGCGCACAGGCCGTGCCGCTTCCCGGTCACGGCGATCGTCGCTCGTCTGCGGATCGGCGAATCCTTGAAAGTCGGCTGCCGGAAGCGGGCGAGACGATCGTCGCTGGCGACTCGCAGGTCCACCGGCACCACGCCCTCGCGAATGAGCCGGTGGGCCAGGTGGCCGGCAACGTCGGCTTCGCGCTCACCCGGAACGAAATTCCGGCATGTGGCCTCGACCGCGAGGCTCAGCGTCCGCCCCAGCTCACGCAGCCGCTGGCGCTCAATCGTTGTCAGGCGGCGACGCAGATTGAACAGGCCGTCGCTCTCTCGGCGAAGATGAGAATAACCCGTCTGGCCAAGATCGGTCGCAACCCGCTTGTTGTGGCACAGCTCCGCGAGCACCTGGTGCGGCTCGTCGTACCACGGCCGCTCCTTGAGCTGAAACCCCAGTCCCGCGAGCTCTTCCTCGAATACGCGGCTGCTCTGGACATTGTCGGCAACCACCGCCCGCGACGTGCGACTGATGTAGAGAAGAATCGCGCTCTGGTCCGAGGCGAGCATCTGGGCCAGGTCACCCCCGGAGGTAAACCATGCGACCGAATCGGCCAGCCCCAGCACGACGGCGTCTTGCCCCGTCGCGTCCAGGAACTCGCGAATTCGCTGGTGCTTCTCTTCGATGTCTGCGCGCCGGCGCGCAGATCTTCTCCCTCGTGGTCCGAAGCCGGATCCCGCAGCGCGGGTAGCGTGTCCGTATTCGGCCGATCACTCGCGATGAAGAGGACGCGGTCCCACTCGCCACTGAGCTCGTGTGCCCCGGGAATCGCGGAGCTGAGTCCATCAACATCAATCGCAGTTGTCACGGCGCCGCCTCCCACCAACGACTGCGCACCCTCGCCGCCATGCAGGGAACCTGGTGATCCCACTCATGAAATCATCGCGAATGGATTAGATAGGTTTCACTCATCCTTCCAGGTTGTGTCCAGAAATTCAAGAATCTGCTGGACCAAATTCCGGTAGTGTCGCGGAAAATCCAGATCGTGGCCGCCATTCACCATTACCAAGCGATTGCGTACGCCCGCTGCGGACAGCGCGTTCGCCAGCTCTATCGATTGCGTGTAAGGTATCAATGGATCCTGCCTCCCCTGCACGAGAAACATCGGCGGATCACCCGCGGAAACATGATCGATCGGCGACGCCGCCGTGTAGGCGGCCGGAACCTGCTCGGGCGTGCCACCCAGGAACTGCCTGGCCGCCCAGCCGGCCAGCGGGCTCTCAGTCGCCAGCGCCGTCAGGTCTGTCGGAGTCGAAAACGCCACCACAGCTTCAACCGACGACGATGTTGTTTCGCCGCCATCGCCGCCAAGCGAATAAGTCCCCACCAAAGCCGCCAGATTGGCTCCCGCCGATTCACCGATCGTCGCGATCTCGTTGGGATTGATCCGCAGCGCACTCGCATTTTCTCGCACCCAGCGCACCGCGGCTTGCACGTCGTCAAGATTCACCGGCCACGTCGGCCTGTTCGGCTTCGATAGCTCGTAATCGGGCGCGACAACAACGTATCCTTTTGATACAAAAGCGCTTGCAATTCGCGAGCCATATCCGTCCTTGTCCAGCCGGCGCCAGCCGCCGCCATGGATCGCGATCAGCACCGGCCGGCTCGCCGTGGATGGCCCCGCCGCCGGCATGTAGACATTGAGCCGTTCGGTTTCACCGTGGACGGTTGGAAACGGAATGTTCAACTCGTGGGTCGAGTCTCTCGCGTCGGTGGTTCCCACCCGATCCGAGGGCCAGTGCGTCGATGCCAGTGGCACGGGCCCGACGATGCCCGAAAGCAACGGCGCAAGTAATGCCCTATCCTCCAGGATATCAATGCCTTGTGGTGCAAATCGACGTGTTGATCTCGAGTGTGCCCGTGTGGTGCACCGTCCCGCGCCGGCCGGAACCAGGGCCGCCTTCGAGCCGTGGAATCGCATCGATCATTCGCCCGGGGCCAAGCCCTGTTTTCGCGTCAAGTTGCGGATCGCCCTGGCGACATTGGTCCGTTTCCCGACGATGTCGCAATCGAAAGATTCCACACAAATTGCCGAAACGCAAGCTTTTTGCGTTCCGTGTACAATCGAATCAGCGCGGGCGGGCACCGCTTCACATCGCGTCCTCCCGCCGTCAGATCATGTTTCCTGGAGCTGTGAGTCGATGGACACCGCCAAGCCCAAGCTGCCCCTGATCGAACAGCGCGAGATCGAGGCTCGGATCGTCGGACCGCTCATCCGCGCATTCGCCGCGGAGATCGGCGAGGCGCGGACGCTGGAAATCGTGCGCGACTTGATTCGTGAGCTCGCCCGCAATGCCGGCAGCGAGCTCGCGCGCACTCTGGGAGAACAAACGCTGGAAGCCTTCGCGCGGGGACTCGAGCGCTGGCAGGAGAACGGGGCGCTCGATATCGAGATGCTCGAACAGTCCCCCGATCGCCTCTCGTTCAACGTCACCCGTTGCCGATATGCCGAAATGTACCAGGCGCTCGGTTTAGCAGACCTGGGCAGCAGCTTGTCGTGCGAGCGAGATTACGCGTTGATTCAGGGCTTCAATCCCGAAATCGAGCTCACGCGCAGCCAGACGATCATGCAAGGCGCGCCATGTTGCGATTTCCGATTCCGCCGGCGTGAGCCTGGCAATCCCCAAGAATCCCAGGGCGTTGCTTTGGGAACCCAGGGCGATGCCCTGGGCTGATTTGTTGTGCCCCTTCGGGGCGAAGGATCGGGCTTTTGCCCGAGGCTGCCTTGCCCGTTCTAACCCGCGGTGGGCCGGGCTTGTGCTGGCTTTTCGGCGGCGATGACGAACCGGCAGGGACGCCCGAGAACTTTCGCCCAGAGATGTTTCTGTTGCTCGGAGAGAACTGCAAGCGCCTTCCTGGTGAGTTCGATGTGCTCTTCGTACGTCCATTGGCCCCGCCGCTCGCGATCCTTCATCGCATCGCTACACACTTGCGAAACCTGATCCCTCTGCTTGTCGGTCAGTCCCAGGAAGTCGATGACGACCGGCCGGCTCAGCAAGGCGGACACTCCCTCCCACTGGAGGTCGATCTGGCCCAGACGCTCGCGCTGCTCGGGCTTGAGATGCGTGGTCAGCCACTTGCTCTCGGTATCATCAATTGCCCGACGTGCGGCGACCGCACCCGGGCCGACCTTACCCTTCAGGCTCAGCGCCCTCTCGTAAAGCTCTGCGGCAAACCGATTGACTTCGGCGATCCGCGCCGGCTCGAGCCCGAGATCCTTCTGTACGTCCGAGCGGACCAAAAGAAAGAGAAGCGGGGTACGCATACCAAGCCGGTCGTCCAGCGGCTCGGCGCCGGCGGCGGTCCGCGTCGATCCCAGAACCAACACACCGCCCAAAAAAGCGATGGGGACCACGATCCGTCGTCGAGCACGCATCGATCAACCCCCCGCGCAATTCGCGCGCTCCCGCTCTTCGCAAGCCGCCGCTCACCCTCGCTGGCGCTTCGGGCTATTGTGGCGCGGGGACTGCGGGTGTTGCCCGCGTTTGAATCACGCCCCGCGGTTCAGCCGGGGAATTTATACGTGCAATGCGTCGATGTGGGAAGACCAGAACCCCGTCAACGAAAACGGCCCATTCGAGGGTTTGCCTCGAACAGGCCGTATTGGGCACCGAGTATGATCAAGCTTCAGTCGGCTGATCGGCCGCCCGAACGGAACGGAACGCGACCCGGATCATTCGTCGTCGCCGCGCAGCTCGCGAAGGCTCTTCCGGCGATTGGTGGATGCGGCCGGTTTTGCGGGCGCGGCCGGTTTGGCGGCCGCCGCTTCGGCGGGCGCTCCCTCTTCCTCATCATCCTCGGAGTTCTTTTTCGCAACGGCCGCGGTCTTGGCAGTGCCAGCAGCACCGTTCTTCGTGACGGCTCCAGGCCCGCCGCCGCCGCCAAAGCGACCAAAAAGCCCACCACCACCCATGACGGATCGATCAAACGGAGCGCCGGCCATGTTCTTGAGTGTGGTTCGCTGACGCGGATAAAGGGCCTTCATGATCATCGCGTACGACTCGTTTTCGAGGGCCTTCTGCATGTCTTGCTGCTTCTCCCTCTCGGCCTTGACTTCCGGCATTTCATTTATTTTCTGCATCTCGTCCCGCATCTTCTGGAACGCCTCAGGGTCAAACTGCCGGTTGCCCTGGTTGCCGTTCTGGCGCCCGCCGTTATTTCCCTGGTTATTGCCGGCGTTATTCCCGCCGTTATTGTTTCCCTGGTTATTGCCGGCGTTATTCCCGCCGTTCCCGCGGTTGCCGCGGTTATTGCCGCGATTGCCGAAGTTAAACCCCTGAAAATCGGGATTGGCCTTCTTCATGGCGGCGTCCATCGTCTCGCGGTTAGTCTTCCGCATGTCCCGCTCCACTTGGCGCTGGCCGTTGCGCAGCTCGGTAAGCTGCTCCACTTGCTCTTCCGTCAAGTTCAGCTTCTCGACCATGTCTTCCCGCAAAACAATCCACGGGCCCGCTGGGTCAAGCTGAAACTGAATTTGCTTCAAACGGGCAACCTGCTTTTTATCCAGGATCTTGCCCAGGCTCGCTTCGGCCGAGGTACGAAGCTGAGTCATCGTATCCCGGAAGTTCTGCATTTTCTCGAGCTGTTCCGGGCTCATGTTGCCACGGCCGCCACGGCCGCCACGACCGCCGCCTTGGCCGCCGCCGCCGCCACCTTGACCACCGCCACCTCCAGCATTACCACCGGCGGCATCATCCTGAGCGACGCCACCCCCGCCGCCACCGCCGCCGTTTCCGCGACCCTGGCCTCGTCGGCCGCCGCCGCCCTGTGCGTTGTTGTTACCACCACCGCCGCCACCCGGTGCGCCGCCGCCCGGACCACCACCTGGCCCGCCGCCAAAGAAGCCGCCCGGCCCGCCGCCAAACCCCATCTCCGTGCTAAGCTCACGCGTCTTGGCGTTCAGCTTGTCGGAAAGAGCCTTGATCGCTGCCTTCTGCTTGTCGGTGGTCTTCAGCTCGACCTTCTGAATGCCCTCGTTCGAAGCCAGGCCCAGAAGGTTGTTGAAACCTCCGCCCGGTCCGCCGAAGCCGAACCCCCCGCGACCACCACCTGGCCCACCACGGCCACCGCCTGGCCCCTGTGCTCCCGGCTGCTGCTGCGCTACGGAGCTCAATTCGAACGCCGCCAGCGCTAAGAATGTCACGGTTGTGATGATCGTCAATCTAAGTCGTGCCATCACAAGCTCCTCTGGCTCGACGCCGAATAGCTTCCTTAATCCAGGTACCCTCGAAACACCGAGGCCCTCGTTGTGCATTATTAGTGAAAGTAGCGGCACTTGAAACGATTCGGGCCTGACTACTTTCAAAATTCACAAGATTATTCTGACGTGCGCCGCCTGGCCCCACAAGGCACTGCCCGCTCGAACGCGAATGGACCGAAGCTCGAGCCGGATCAATGCGCGAGCATGGGAGCAACCAGTAGCCAGCCGAGCAGGCCTATCATCGCCGCTACACTCGCCAGCCGGACAACCAGTCGGTACGACGCAAATCGTTTTCGCACAACGTGTTGTTCGCTCTGTGAATCGTCAAATTCAGCGACTTCCGCGAGCGCTCCGCGCTCGGCGTTGGCCAGTAGGTTCATTCCGACCAGGTGGACCAGCCATAGGACAAGGAACCCGACGCCCTGTTCCAGCCACGCCCGCCAGGGCACGCCATGCACCAGTCGTTTCCACACGCGAACTGGTTCGGACTGATACGGCAGAACGGCGAGCGCGACCTGGAGCGAGTCCGTGTCGGTGCCGTCGCTCACCCGGATTTCGAATTGCAGCGGCTCCTTGGTTTCCTCGGGCGGCGTACCGGCAATACGGCCCGATTCTCGATCGAGGCTGAGCCAGCCCGGCAGCCCGGCGTCTGCCGACCATTCCGGCGACCCACTTCCACCGGTCGCCGCGAGCGCCACGAGATACGTTCGCCCGACAACCGCCTCGGGAAGCCGCGGCGGCGTGGCGATCTTGAGTGGTCCACGACCCTTCTGGCTCGCCGATTGCGACGTGTTGTTCTTTCGCTCCTCCAGATCCATGGCTTTAGGCAGGAGCGCCATGATCACCATCGTCAGAAGGAGTATGAACAAGAGGGCACCGGTCAGTTTCGTGACCACCACCGCGACGAACGAGTCTTCGCCGGAGCTGCCAAACTCGATGCCCGAACCCCCGCCTCGCCGCGACCGCCGCATCGCCGTCCCTCCCGTCTGACTTCTACCGCCGTTTTCAAGCCACGCGAATCGAATCGCCTCGATGCGGGCCAGCGTCGGCTCGCTCTTCAAACAGCTTCTTGACGATGCTTCTGTACAAGGCGTTCCCTTGCTCCATGCTCACGTTCAGAAGCTCGAGTGCATCCTTGAGATTGGTCAAACTATGCGCGAGCTGCTCCTGGGTGGCCCGGCTCGAACGCTCATACGCGGCCGACCACGAGCCGGCCAGCGACTCGATCGCCGTGCCGGTTCGTTCGATCCCCCGCTGAATTTCTCCGAGACGTGGATCGGAAGACGGCCACTGCGACAGCACCAGCTCGATCCGCGACAAGCTCGTCGACGACCGCGAGAGGGATTCACTCGCCGATCCGATCGCTTCGAGGTCGTTGCCGACCCGCCCGATGGCATCGGCCCCCTCCCGAAACGAGGCAAGCGCCTCGGGCAGCCGCTCGACTCCGCTGGCGAAATGCGTGATCGGCCCTCGAAGACTCTCGCCCAGCTTCTCAGCCTGCTCGTGCAGCGAGCGGGCCGCCGGCTCAATTACCAAGGCCAGCTTCTTGCCCAGCTCGTCCAGGTACGGGCCGATCACGTCGATCAACCGGCTCGTCATGGGATCGTCCGTACCCACCTTCGGCAGCAACTGATCCACGACCCAGCGGTCGACCCGAGCCAGCAAGTCCTCCGCTCGCCGGTGCACGAGCGTCTGCACCAGCATCAGTGCCGCACTCAGGAACAGCGCCAGCAGCGTGCTGTCAAACGCGATCTGCAAAGCCGCGGTCACGCTGGTCAAGTTAGTCAAGAAACCATCGAGATTCTTCACCATCGGCAGCACCTTGCTGATATTCATCAAGGCGCGCGAAATGCCTTCAACTGTTCCGATAAACCCAATCACCGGAAGGAGATAGAGAATATAACGCGTCAAAGTGAATCGACCGGCCATCTGCTCCTGATCGAGCCCCGAGCTTTCCCGGTTCACATCCATGAGCTGGGTGACCGACGGGCGAGAGCTCTCCTTGAGACACCCGGCCAACTGGCGAATCCGGTCCGAGAGATTCCAGGGACCGCGTCGTCGCGGGCACTTCCCGCATCCGACCCGGCGCTGCCAGAACGCCCCGGTGTCGCCTTTCGCTCCGCGAGAGCACGCGGTTCCTTCGCATCCCCCGCGCCTCCACCACTCGCCCCCGAGGTCAACCGCTTCAGCAGCCGCGGCGCATCCTGGAACGACCGCTCATTCTGCCACAGTCGGAGCAGCTCCCGGCTCAAGGTCAAGACGGCCCAGAAATAGATCGCGGTGCCGACGTACTGCTCCCAGCCCCGCGCGAACATGAGTGTCGGGTTGAAGATCATGAGGCCCACCGGGAACAGGAACGCCAGCAGCAGCATCGTCGCCGCGCCTGAGTATCCCCACCACTGTGATTCCTGCCGCGCCTCTGTCGATGCCGCCATCCCTGGCCTCCGCTTGGCGATGATCGATTTTCGGTTCCGGATTCCGGCCCGCCGAGCTCGCCGTCCGGATTCCCATACCGACGCTCGAGATTGGAGAGTTGAGATTGTGAGCGTCGGAACATTCCGCGCCGCTCATATTGCGGCCTTCGCCCATTTCGTCAAGATCAGCGCGGCGAACTCGCCGCATCGCCGCGAACTGCGCAAGCGGGGAAAGATGTCCAGGCCTTACGCGGTAAATTATCTCCGGCTTCGCCTACGACTTCGGCACCGCCGCCGTCGCCGGCTTGGTCGCAGGCGATCCCGGCTTTGCCGCGGGCTGCCCTGTGTCCTGGCGCAAGACCAGCACTCGATCGTGAATGATCAGAATGATGTCCGAGCGCCCATCGCCGTCGACATCTCCAATCGTCATGTCCCTTGGCTCGATCGTCTCGCCTGCGTTGCGGAAAGACTTGCGCTCAAACAGCTTGAACGTGATGCCGGTCACCAGCTCCGGATCGCCGGCGAAGCTGGCAATCTCGAGGGACTGCTCGCCGATGTCCGAGAAGACGACGTCCGGCGTGCCGTCCCCGTTCAAGTCACCGGCGGCGAGGTCAGCCAGTCGGGCGTCGGTGCGCTTGGATTCATAAGTCGCGATCGACTTGAGGCGTTGTCCCTGCCGGCCGGTTTGCAGCACGCCGAACCGGTCTGTCCCGGCGATCAAGAGGTCGTCTCGCCCGTCGGAATCAAAATCTGCAACGTGCATCCCGGCAAAATTGATCGAGCCCACCGAAAGCGTGCCGCTGGGCCGGTACACTCCGTTCTTATTGGAAAGGAACAGGAGCGACCGCGAAGGTTGGTCGAGCAGCGCGATTTCCTTGGTCCCGTCGCCGTCGGTGTCAAGCACCGCGGCCCCCAGGATCTTGGCCGAGTTCCGCCCGGCGTTGTATTGATCCTTGATTTTCCAGAGCCCGTCCGAGTCGAGCAGCACACGGCGCGCGAACGTGTTCTGTGCCACCAGGGTCGCCGGCCCGTCGAGATTCATGATGCTAACGCCTGCCGGACTGGCCGTGGAGAGTGGGCCCAGGCTCGCGCTGAAGGTGCGCGGCGGCCCGTCTTTTTCGCTCAAGAGCAGGGTCGGTGCCCCGTAGTCCCTGAACAGCAGCAAATCGCTCCGCCCGTCTTGATTGATGTCAAGAGCTTTGATTGCCGAGGGAGCCCCCGTCACGCCGGAAAGCTCGACCGACGCACTCTGTCCCCATCGCTTCGCCTTCATCTCGCCACCGGGCGCCGCGGTCAGTGCCCTCAGCTCAAACAGATCGACGTCCGAGCCGGGCTTGGGATGAACGACCGTGCGGGAGACGTAAACGATATCGGGGGCCTTGTCGCCGTCCAGGTCCGCCACGTCCATTGCAACCGGGTCGCCTTCGAGTGCCACGGGCGATGGAAAGCTCAGTCGCCCGTTTTCAAACGTGCTTCGGCCGATCTGCTTTTCCTGCTCGGAAAGCACGTAGACCTCGGCTTTGCCGTCCTTGCCTTGCAGAATGCGGACCGTGCGAGCATTCCCCAGGCTGGGAAAAGTCTGTCCCGAGCTCAGTCCGGAATGGCCGGTCTGAAGATAGACCCAGACCTGCGCATTGGCGGGATCGGTGACAATCACGTCCTTCCGCTTGTCTCCGTTCAAGTCGCCGACATCCGTCGACCGCCCGCGCTCGTTCCCCTGGGGCAGCGCAAAAAACGCCAGCCGCCCGCGCTTGTTGCTCTCGTCGGCGGCGGAGTCGTCGAGCGAAAGCACTCGCGCCCGCCCCGACTGTCCCTCGAGCACGAGGATCTCCGAGCCCCCCTTGCCGTCCATCTGGCCGAAGGCGATCGCACGCGGCATGTCCAGCGCGAATCGCTGTTCGGGACCCAGTTTTTTCTCGTCGGTCGCGAATCTGATGTGGATCGGGTGGTCGCCTTCGGAGTCGACGATCACGATGTCCTTGGCACCGTCGCCGTCGATGTCGATGGCCTTGATCAGCCAGGGAGCGCTCGCGGTATGCGGCACGCGCTCGGGCTCGCTCAAAACGCCCGTGGCCGTCTGATAAACGAAGACCAGCTCCTTGTCCCCGAGCATTGCGATGTCGTCCCGCCCGTCCTGGTCGAGGTCGGCCACGGCCAGCGCACTCGGTTTTTGTACGAGATCACCGCAAGGGATTTTCTTGGCTTCGGTGAACCTCGCTTTGCCGTCGTTCGAGAGAATCGTGACTTCAGCCGGAGTGCCGTAAAAGATCAGGTCGGGCTTGCCGTCTCCGCTAAAGTCGCCGGTATCGATGCTCACAACTTCCTTATTGACGGTGATGCTCGAAAGCCGCATGCGGCGATCGTATTCCAGCTCGTTCGGGTCCTTGCGGAAAGGCCGCGACGCCTTGTCATCGGCCGGCTTCTTGGTGGAGAGCAGCAGGTCGATGCGCGACCGGCCGTTATTGCTGACGATGATGTCGGCTATCTTGTCGCCGTCCAGGTCCACGACCTGGAGGTTGGCGATCCGGCTGTCGAGCTTGTACAGCTCCAGCGGCAAGAACCCAAAATAGTCGGCCAGCTTGGGCGCCGGTGCCTGGGCAAACGCAGCGTTACCCATCTGAAGGGCAGAAAGGATGACACACGATCCGAAAAATGTTCGCAGGTACTTATCCATTATCAGAATCCCAGGTGATCCCTTCTTGCCCGTCGATTCCCGCCACGCTCGAACCACCAGCGTACGCAGCGCTTCCGGTTGACACAAGAGCAGACGATCCGCGGGCGGAGTCGCACGGTCGATACAGCGTGGAGACCGCATTGGCTTGCTCCCATGAGCGTATCGAAATGCCCAAGTAGGTCAGGCTTCAGCCTGACACTTTCCTGGAAGTAGGTCAGCCTTGAGCCTGACGCTTTCGCCAATAAACTCCTGGTCCATCTCCTCTCCCAGGCGCCCGGCTCGCCTGCCGGCCCGGCCCACGCCCGCTCCCAGACCGGCCCGCGCTTCGCAAGCCCAAGGCCGAGTGTTGTTTGCGTCCCGAGTTGAGGTTCTTCTGCCATGGCGCGAAATGATGCCAAACTGCGGCCACTTCCTTCGATTTCGCCTTCCCCCCACTCGGCGCTTCGCCCCCGAGTCCCAGGCCCATCCGGCGTCTCTTGAAACGAGGCGCAAAGACACCAACGCCCCGCCATGAAGCAGAAGCGCCGGCCAAAACCGCCCCTGGGCACGACCTGTTGGAGGGAGCTCCGCCTCCCGATTCCTGACTCTGGCCCGTTGCCGCGCCATGGAAAGAATGACGTGTCAAAAACGGGAAGTACAGTCGAATCATGCTCATCGCAGAACGAATGATGCGTTGTTCTCGTGACGAATGGACAACGTTGAGCCACGACGGCCCGTACACGCGCGCCAACTTTGCGCAATGCTTCTCTTCTCTCTACAGTTAATATGCGCCGAGTTCACCAGTTCGGCAAAAGCCGCGCCCCAGAAAAGTGCAATCACTCAACAAACACGGCTGCTCGCCCAGGAGTTACGCTCATGCGCGATTTCTTTGTTAATTATGAACACACGCTCGTGTACTGCCAATTCCCGCAACTAATTGTTGTCTCCGCGAGCCCGATCCCCTTTCAACCTTGGACGAATAAAAGGTGTCAGGAACCAAAGAATTTACTGCGAGCGACGCGAATTCTTTTTCAACGGAAGCGCAAGTCGCCGACAATAGCGTCGTCTCAAAGAAGGATCAGCCAGCCCCGGGTCCCCCGCAGGGCTCGGTGAGTTCTCGAACCGTGAAGGTCAAGCGGTCCCAAGGAAGTCGCCATGTTCCAATCAACCGTCACCGAGAGCTTTGAATCCTGGGACCGCTTCCTGGCGGTCTATTACGAGCCGATCAGGACCGCGCTCAGACTGCTTCCCTTCGTCGGCGAGAAGCAGGCGGACGACGTATCCCAGAGCTTCTTCCTGAAGATGTATGAGCGCGAGATCCTCGACAACCGCCCCGCGATCACCGGGAAGTTCCGTAGCTGGCTTTACGTCGCAGCCCGGCGCCATGCCATCGACGAATGGCGCAAGACCCATCGCCGGCCCGAGCGAAGTGCCGCGCCGGGCGATCCCGAGCCCGCCGACCCCGGCGCGGAGGATGCACCCGCGAACGCCGATCTCTCCTATGCCCTCAGCATCCTCCACATGACTGTCGCCCGGGTGCACAAGCACCTGATCGACGAAGGAAAGGCCGAACACTGGATGATTTTCGAGGAGCTGGTCCTGGCCCCGCTCGTCCCCGGCCGCGTACCCAAGACTCGCGAATCGCTTCTGGCCATGTTCCCCGGCGAGCCACCCGGCTTCCTCGACAATCGCGTCACCACCGTCAAGCGCGTGTTCCGGCGCATTCTTCCCGCGCTCATCCCCGCTGATCCGACCGATGCGCAGACACCCGACGCGCGGTTCCAGGAGCTGCTGGAAATCCTCCAGGATTCCAGGACCGATCGTCTCTGGCTGGCATTCCTCACCAGGCCAACGCCCGGCCCGGACCAATCCACCGGCTCTTCCCTCGAGCTCGCCGTGCCATCCTCGACTGACGAAATTCCCGAGGCCAAGATCTCTCCGGAGAGCTTGAACGACGAGTTGCGCATCCTGCTCGGCTTCTGGCTCGAGATGCCCTTGAACGATTTTATCGACGATCTCGAATCGGCCGGCCCCACCGTCGCCCAGGCGCTCCACGCCGCGCGGACACGTGGTGCTCTAAGACTTAATCCAAATGCCGCGTCCACTCTGAATCTTCGCGCGCTGATTGACCCAGATCATCCCAATGTCGCCTCGATTCCACCCGACGAGCTCCTGGCCTTGCTCGATCAGCTCAAGACCTACGCCAAGCGAGTGCACCGGCTCGCCAAGCAGGCAGAAGCCGCCGAGCGCACCCAGGGCCCAGCCCGCCGCGAGAGCTCGATGCCCGTCGAGATCGCCCAGGTCCTGTATGATCTCGCCGGCGCTCTGGCACTCTCGCGCTGCGGCGCCCGTGTGATTGGCTTGAGCGATGATCGCTACCGCAAGAACGTCTTCTGGCTGCTCAGCCAGCCCTGGCTCGATCCCAGCCTCCGCCGCGTTTTCTCCACCGCTCTCGAACAGCTCCAGCCGGGACGCCAGGCTTGAGCAAATCGAACGCTAGCGCCACCAGCTTGGCTCCCTTGCCGTAGTCCTAGTCCTTGAGCGCCAGCCCGAAATCGGCCACCCAGGGCTCGTTCAATAGCCCGATCAAGATGTTCGCAGGTTTGATATCTCGGTGTACCAGGCCGCGCGTGCCGAGCGCTCGGACCGTCCAGGCGCTCAAGCCCGCAAACCGGCCAGCCACGGCTTGTCCAGCAACTCAAACGGCTGGGCCATCTCCGCGATCGTTTCCCCGCGCTGCGAGATGTGCCGCGCGGCGATCGGCCCCAGCCGCGACGACGCGGCCGCCAGGTATCCCACCCGCCACGGATCGATTCGCATCAGCCGCGCACACGTCGCGTCAACGGCGGGTAGATTCGTTCCCATCACCACCACGCCCAGCCGCCGCGGAGTGCCCATGATCGGCCCGTCACCCTCCATCCCCACAATGCCGTCGACAATTGCAAGCTGCGGCCGCACCGCCGCGTTGATGTCGAGGATCGATGGACCAATGCCCGCGTAATGCAACACGTTCTTGGGCCACCCGTACACGATCCCCGGCATGACTCCGAAGAGGTTCTTCATCGACAGCGTGACCCCCGCCCAGTGGTGCGTCTTCATCTTGGGCATCGAAACGATCAGGTCGGCACGCTCAAGCGTCGCCGGCAATGCAAGCTGCGACAGCGTCGTTTCCCGCAGCCGGTTCGGCACGAATCGCACGTCGTCGTGATTCAAGTCGACAAACTCCAGGCGCGATTCGCCCAGAATCTTGCCCAGGCCCGACTCTTCGAGAACCAGCAAGGCGTCGCGGCAGTGCCCGGGCCCCTCAGCCACCACGACACGCGCGGCACCCCAGCTCCGAAAAACCTCGGCTGCGGCCCGAACCACCAGCGGGTGCGTGTTGATCTCGGGCGCGTCGCGGCTCGGTTCGACAAGGTTCGGCTTGAGCAGCACCGTCTTGCCTCGGGCCCACTCCGGTCCCAGCCCAAGCTCGTGCAGGCCAAGGGCGATCGTGCGCTCCAGGTCGGCCGCGTAGCTGCCGGCCTTGGCGATGAAGACGTTCGCGCGATGGCCCAACTCGTTCCATCGAGCAGCCAGGCTGCCGCCAATCCCCGTCGCCAGTGCGGCTCCAGCACTAGTGAGAAATGTCCGTCGTTTCATGAAGAACCCCTCGTCGCGTATGACGCCGCTCGCCCGCGCGCTGGCGGGCCCGCGTCGCCCTCTTTCGGTTTGATCAAAAGCTCAAGGCCCCGCGCACTTGCGGCCATCAATAAGAGTGCCAGGCCCACCACGGCGTCCTGGCGCGCGCCATACCTGCCGTACGATTCGGCAAGCCACGTTCCGGCTTCCGGAGGGCACGCATTCCAGGCCCGCAAGCCGAGGATGCCCCATCCCAGCGAGATGCCCGCCCGAACGTCTCGAAGCGCCTGACGCAGGTAGTCGATTCCGCGGCGGCACTGGGAAGTTTCCTCCCCATGCGCCCGAAGCGCCAGAAGCGCCAGTCCCGATGGCCCTGGCTGAGCACGCAAGGCGCGGCCGAGCACGGCCGGGTTTCCGTAATTCCAGCCGCCCGACTGAAGTGAACGATTCAGAATGAGGTGGATTCCGGCCCGGACGCGCCCATGATCGTGCAGTCCCTCCCGACAAAGCGCGAGGGTGGCCAGCGCCGTCGGCTCAACCCAGGAATGCGTGTTCTCGACCCACGGCCATCCGCGCACCGTGGGATCGTGGCCGATCACCCGCGCGGTGCCCTCGTCGCGGGGCAGGCTCTGGCCTTGCACATGCAGCAGGCTCCCCCGCGCCCGCATTCGTGGTTCCTCGTACCCGCCAAGCGCGTTCCACAACAGCATGGCATACGGCGTCGTCCACGCGGGGGTCTCGACCTCCGCCACGACCGGAACAGATCCATCAGACCGCTGGATCGCCGTCATCCATTCCGCCGTGGCGCGCGCGCCGGCCAGATCGCTCGCCGCGGAAGCGCGATCACCCGAGGCGATGAGTCCCAGCGACGAGACGACCGTGGGCTCGACGCACGCCCTTCCGCCTCGCTTGTAACCCCAGTTGCCCTCGCGGCACCGCAGTGACTGCAACTGGCAACGCGCCTGGTCTGTCCAGTCGAGCATTCGATCCACCTGCTTTCCGTTCCAATCGCCCGAAATAAACATAGGCCACCACCAGGTGGCAAAATTGCAGCGCAGGCGGTCGTCTCGTTTTTTGACGACCGTACCCCGTGACCTAGAGTTCCAATGAACCTGGTGAGAAGACGCGGTGGTCGCGTGTCGCTAACCCCTCGCGGTCAGAAAGATTCGGGGCAAAGTAGACGTGGTTTGATCCGGGGGCGCCCGACGCACTTTGGTGCCAGGTCGCCCTGACTTCTCAGGTCGTTTGGAAGAAAAGGAGCAGAAGATGCGTGGTGTGTTTTCCAGAGTACATCGTTTCATCGTGAGTGAAGATGGTCCCACGGCGGTCGAGTACGCGGTCATGCTCGGCCTGATCGTCGTCGCGATCGTCGGCGTCGTCAGCAACCTCGCCAAGAGCGTCAGTGGAACCTTCAGCACCGTCAGCAGCACGCTCGGTTCGTAACGAGCACGAGCATGGACGGGCCACGGCCCCCGCGGGCCTCCCGTCCCGCTCGATCCCTGGTTTCAGTCGTCGGGTCACGGGCATCTAAACCGCTCTCACAAGGAGCTCAGCCAGTGTTTGTCTCAAGAATTCGCCGCTTCCTCACCAGTGAGGACGGACCGACCGCAGTCGAATATGCCGTGATGGTGGGCCTGATCGTGGTCGCCATCATCGGAGTCGTCACATCACTCGCCTCGACCATGAGCGGGACGTTCAGTACCGTCAGCAGCACAATCGGTTCCTGATCATCCCGCGATGGCTTGCGTCGAGACTGTCCCGTTTCGTGTCGGTTTACTTCCCGCTCACTTCCGACGATGCGGCGAGGCGAAGGATGATCCAGACGCCTCGCCCTTCGTCTATATTGAGGAACTTTTCATGGAGCCGATCCCCAAGGAAGTCATCTGGCTGGTGTCGGTCGTGCTCATCGAAGCGGCCTGGATCGACGGCCGCTCGCTGCGCGTCCCCAACTGGCTCACCTTTCATTTCTGCGCAGGCGGCCTGGTCTTCGCGTTCATGAGAGGCGGAAGCCCGCTCCTCTTGACTTCGCTCGCAGGCGCCCTGGTGGGTCTGCTTTCGCTCTTGCCGCTGTATGCCATTGGCGGCATGGGGGCAGGCGACGTCAAGCTCATGGCGGGTCTGGGCGCATGGGTAGGCCCCTGGCTTACCTTGGGAGCATTCGCCAGCACGGCAGTCGCCGGGGCCCTCATGGCGGTTGTGATGATCGTGTATTCCCGAGCGATCTGGCGGCACGTCGCCATGGCGCACTCGATCGCCCAGGAAGTCCTTTCCATTCGCAATCCCGCGCTGCTTTCCCAGCGAGCAGCAGAGCGCAAGCCCGCGATGCTGCTCCTGCCCTACGCCATTCCTATCGCCGCCGGGTCGATCGCTTATTTCGCCGCGACGGGTCTGTTGACTTGAACGGAGCACGGCATGAATAGCAGGTCGGTGATCACCCTGGCCATTGCCGTCGTGATCGGTCTGGGCGCCATGAAGCTCAGTCAGGATATGCTATCCGCCAAGAACACAGGCGGTGACGACTCGCAGGATGTCCTGGTCGCCACGCGCGACTTCAAGGAGGAGGAAATCTTGAAGCCCGACATGGTCAAGGTGAGCCGGATGGCTCGCTCGGCTGTGCCGCCCAACGCGTTCGCAACGTTCAAGGAAGTGGAGGAGCGCTGGGTCAGGACAACCATGCTCGAGGGCGACGTGATCGTCGAGAAGAAGCTCGGGCCCAAGGGCACTCCGCCGGGATTGGTCGCTAACATTCCCAAGGGAATGCGCGCCCTGGCCATCGACGTGACCGAGCAGTCCGGCGTTTCGGGATTCATTCTTCCTGGCCACCATGTCGACGTCGTGCGCTTCGAAAGCTCCGAAAAGAATAACATTCATGGCGAGACAATCTTGCAGGACGTGCTGGTGCTCGCGGCCGGTCAGATCTTCACCCGGCCGGACGAGCGAGCGCTCCAGTCGCGCACGGTCACCCTGGCCCTCGCACCGGGTGATGTCGACATCCTCGTGGCCGCACGGGCGCGAGGCGCCCTCTCACTTTCGCTGCGAGGTGTCAACGACCACGAGCGCGTCGCACGGCTGAAAAAACCCGAGCCCAAGGTCGACTCCGAGGCCGAGAAACGGTGGAGGCTCTCGGAAGAGGCACGCCAGAAGCTTGAAACCGACTTGCGGCTCTTGAAGGAAGAGCTTGCCAGGAAGCCCGCGGAAACCAAGGTCTCCTTGCCGCGCCGCGCACCACGAGTCGCCACGGTTTATCGCGGGCTCCACAACATCCAGCGAGTGCGTCTGGATCACGCCGATGTGACCGAGCTCTCCTCGGGGGAACTGTCGCTTGATCCCGTAACCGGCGCCCTGGGCTTGCAGAAGGGATTTCGGACGGACTCATTGGGCTCCTCGGACGACGACCGACAGCCCTGAGCGGCCCCAGCGCGGCCCGCGCCAAAAGCACACCTGGGAACTAGACTCGAGTGTTCCCGATTCCGGAAAACGGCGCCGCCTTGTGCGTTCGAGCTATCGTTAGAGTCCTGGAACTCTCACACCGGTTGAATACCATGAAGGATCTGATCCGAGTCGTGCTGGTCGATCCCGGCGAAGAGTCGCGAAACGAGCTGCAGCGACTCTTGAGAGGAATCGACTCGCTCTGGCTTGCAGAGGTCGTGACCAGCCTCCAGGACGCCGTGACCCGCGCCGGCGGAAATCGTCGCTCATGTGACGATCGTGGTGCTCGACCACGATCCGGACCAGGCGATCGAGCTGATTCAGAAACTGTCACAATCGAACCCTCGCACCGTCGTATTGCCGGCCAGCCGCTCCGGCGACAGCGCGCTGATCTTGAAAGCGATTCGCGCCGGAGCCCGCGAATTCCTGCCGCTGCCCGCCGAAGAGGCGAGCTGCTCGACACGGTTTCCCGCCTGCTGCGGGGCCACGACGAGTCGCTTCACGCTCAAGCGCAGGGTCCGCGAATCATCACCGTCACCGGAGCCGCCGGCGGAGTCGGCTGCACCACGCTGGCCGTCAACCTCGCCTGTTCCCTCGTCTCGCCCAAGGACCAGGAGACCATCCTGCTCGACCTCGATCTGATGTTCGGCGGAGTTGACGCCTATCTCGACATCACGCCCGACCATACGCTCACCCACGTCATTCAGAGCTTCGACCGCCTCGACTTGACGCTGCTGAAACGATCGATCACCCGCCACTCGTCGGGCCTTTACGTGCTGCCTCATCCCACGGCGATCCAGGAGGCCGCCGCGATCGATCCCGAGACGTTGCGTCGGCTCTTCGGGCTGTTGCGAGCGGCCTTCTCGACCGTCGTGATCGACGCCAGCAAGGGGCTTCAATCTTCGGACTTCTCGGCGTTCGAGCTCTCCGACGTCATCATCGTCGTCATCCAGCTCGACCTGCTGTGCCTCAGAAACACCGCCAGGCTGCTCGGGCTCTTTCGCGAATACGACGGGCTCATCGATCGGGTCAAGCTCGTGGTCAACCGCAGTGACTCGTGGGAGTGCCAGATCAACCCCAAGAAGGCCGAGGAGACCCTCAAGATGCCGATATCGTGGAGCATTCCCAATTCGGCCAAGGCGTTTCAGGAGGCACGGCTCAAGGGAGTTCCGCTTAGGCGAGGTCGCCAAGGGCAGCCGCGCCCACCAGGTCTTTCTCGAAATGGCCCGATCGCTGCGGCCGGTGGCCGCGACCGATTCACCCAAACCACGAAGAAAACTCTTCGCCGCGTTCTTTTGAACGGAGCCGATTCCGATGTTGCGAGGATTCGCACGCACACCGCTCTTGGTCCGCGCACGCCGATCGGCTCGGGAGCGGCAACCGCTCTGGAAGACCCCCCTTCACCCACACCGGGTGAAGCACCACCTCCGGCGGCAGCCCCGGTGCCCTCCGCCGCCGCCTCCGCCCCCCGCCGCGCAAATCCGAGCCGCCGAAGGAAGCTGACCCGGCCCAGGTGCAGTACGAAGCGCTCAAGCGCCATATCCACATGCGTTTGGTCGATCGGCTCGACATGAACCGGATCGCCGAGATCGACCCCAAGGAGCTTCGCAACGAGATCAGAGGCGTCGTCGAGCTGCTCTGCGACACCGAAAACCCGCTGTTAAACCGCAACGAACGCCAGCGCCTGGTCAATGAGATCCTCGACGAGACGTTCGGCTATGGTCCCGCTCGAGCTGCTCCTCAAGGACGACAAGATCGGCGACATCATGATCAACGGTCCCAAGCACGTCTTTGTCGAGAAAGAAGGGCGGATCCTCAAATCGGAAGTCGGCTTTCGCGACAACGATCATCTGCTCCAGATCATCGATCGGATCGTCTCTCGCGTCGGCCGCCGGGTCGATGAAACCTCGCCGATGGTCGATGCCCGCCTTCCCAACGGCTCGCGGTTCAACGCGATCATCCCTCCCCTGGCGCTCGACGGGCCCGTCGTCACCATCCGGATGTTCGGCTCGCGGCCGCTCTCGAAGGATGACTTGCTCAGATACAAGGCCTTCACCCCCGAGATGCTCGCCCTGCTCGAAGGGGCGATGAAGGCGCAGGCTGAACATCATCATCTCGGGTGGCACCGGATCGGGTAAGACAACGCTGTTGAACACGCTTTCCAGCTTCATTCAGCCGGACCATCGTGTGATCACGATCGAAGACGCGGCCGAGCTCCAGTTGCAGCAGGAGCACGTGGTGCGCCTGGAGACCCGCCCATGCAATATCGAGGGCAGGGGGGCCGTCACTGCGACGGACCTGGTTCGCAACGCGCCTGCGCATGCGGCCCGACCGCATCATCATCGGCGAGTGCCGCGGGGCCGAAACGCTGGACATGATCCAGGCCATGAACACCGGCCATGAAGGCTCGATGACAACCGTTCACGCCAACACACCGCGCGATGCACTCTCGCGGCTGGAGACGATGATCAGCATGGCCGGCCTCGAGCTGCCCATCCGGGCCTTGCGGTCTCAGTTCGCCTCGGCCGTCGACCTGATCGTACAGGCCAGCCGGCTGCAGGGCGGGCCCGCGCAAAGTGACCAGCATTTCCGAAGTCACCGGCATGGAAGGCGACACCATCATCATGCAGGAGATCTTCGCGTTCCGGCAGATCGGGGTCGATGCAGCCGGCCGCGCGCACGGAGAGTTCATCGCCACCGGGATCAGGCCCAGCTTCATGGATCGCCTCGAACAGACGGGATGCCAACTCCCTTACGATCTCTTCACCCACCGTGTTCTTCTCAAGGACTGACCGGATCGGTTGCCGGCGAGCCCGCCCTTCGCGACCTACATTTCTAATGCCGTCTCGATAGCTCACAAGGAACTGACCACGAAGGCCTGGAGCCAGCGTGATGGACTATTCGTCGATCGTGCCGACCTTGATCGGAGTCATGGTCATCGTGATCGTCGGCGGGCTGGGCCTGATGACATCGCAAAAGTCAGGCACGCTGGCGGAAGATCGCCTTGCAGGGCTCATGGGGATGCGCCGCGCAAGGCCGCCAGGAAGCAAGACCTATCAAGCGGAATCCTGGCCCGCCCCGCTGCGATCGACCTCGGGCGTCCTTCGTTCTGGACCCGCCTGGTACCCAACGCCGAGAACCTGAACCTGCTTTACGAACAGGCCGACGTGAGCTTTTCGTTCAAGACGCTGCTCTCGATCACCGCCGGCCTCGCCTCGGCGGGGCCCTGTTCGCGCTCGTGTTTCGACTGCCGCTTCTTGCGGCTCCGGCCCTGGCGCTTCTTCTGGGATCGCTTCCCCTCCTCTGGTTGATCAGACGCAGGCGGCAGCGTATTCGTCAATTCGTCGCCGCAATGCCCGAAGCCGTGGAGCTGATCAGCCGGGCGCTGCGGTCGGGCCACGGACTCTCCTCCGGGCTGAAACTGGTCGCCGAGGAAATGAAAGGCCCGGTCGCCGACGAGTTCAATCGCGTTTTCGAGGAGCAGAACCTCGGCATTCCCATCGAGCTGGCGCTGCGGAACATGGCCGATCGCATTCCGGTCATGGATGTCAGGTTCTTCGTGATCGCCGTGATCATCCAGCGTTCCACCGGGGGAGACTTAGCCGAGGTGCTCGACAAGATCGGCCGGCTGATTCGCCAGCGGTTCGAGCTGCAAGGTCTCGTCAAGAGCTTGACCGCCGAGGGTCGGCTCTCTGGAACGGTGCTGCTGGCGCTCACGCCGGCGCTCCTGGCATTCCTTTGTGTCATCAATTATGAATATGTTAGCGACTTGTTCAAGACACCCACCGGCGTGAAGATGTTGAGCGTCACGGCGTCGGGCCAGTTGCTGGGCGCCTGGGTGATCAAGAAGATTGTCGCGATCAAGGTATGACCATTCATGACATCAAGCACTGAAACCTTGATTCCGATCGCGGTTTTTCTGGCGATCAGCCTGGGAGCCTGGGCGCTGCTGGGCATGGCAGCCGCCCGGCCCAAGACAGCCGAAGACCGGCTGCGGCGGCTAGTCGAGGGCCCTGGCGCTGCCGCCGCGGAGGCCAACCTCGCCAAGCGGCAGGTTGTACTTCAGGCCAAGGTCGCTGCGGCTGCCGGCAAGCTCGGGCAGTCGCTGCGTCCCTCCGACGCGCAGGAGCTGGGCAAAATCCGGCTCAAGCTGCTCAATGCCGGCTTTCGCCAGGAACAGGCCGTCGCCGTCTTCTTCGGTATCAAGCTCATCGGGCTCTTGATCGGCCTGGCGGTCACCTTTCCGAGCTGTTTCTTCAAGTGGGGGCTCTCACAGCCAACATATGTCGCCACGGCATGCGCGGCGGCCGTGGGGTTCTATCTTCCCGACACGATCGTCGGCAAGCGCAAGAAGCGGCGCGGCGAATCGGTCTTTCTCGGTCTGCCCGACGCACTCGACTTGATGGTCGTGTGCGTCGAAGCCGGCCTGGGCCTGGACGCGGCCATGCGCCGGGTCACGAGCGAATTGGCCAACTCAAGCGCTGTGCTCTGCGAAGAGTTTGCAATCGCCAATTTCCAGATTCAGATGGGCCGGCCGCGGCGCGACGTTCTCCGCGACCTCGGCATCCGCACCGGCGTGGACGACGTGCGAGCGCTCGCCGCGGTGATCATTCAGGCCGAAAAGTTCGGGTCGAGCATCGCATCGGCTCTTCGAGTCCAGTCCGACGCCATGCGTTTGAGGCGCCGTCAACTGGCCGAAGAGCGGGCAGCCAAGACTTCCGTCAAGATCATGCTCCCCCTGATCTTCTTCATCTTCCCGGGCGTGTTTGTGGTGCTCGTCGGGCCCGCGATCATGCGTATGGCTGTTTTGATGTCCAAGTCTTGATCCTGACGGACGGGACGGGACGGTTTTGCCTTGCAAGGAGACGACAGTGGGCATTCCTTCATCAGAAGCCTCTGGAGGGCTGCGATGCACAAGTTCCCGATTCCGATCGCCCATGACATTCGCCCCCCAAAATCCCGATGGTCCCTGCTGCGCAAAGGCGCACTCGTCATTCTCGGCATCTCGCTGGCTCCCTTGCTTGCCGAGGGTTTCTCGATCTGCTACGCGCAATGGTCGCATGTGATGGGTCGAAATACCGAGGTCGAGACGCCGGTGCTCGATTACCTCCACGAGGGACTTGAGTCCGGCCATCATTCGTTCTGGGGGACCATCTCACCATGCTTCCAGCGCGTCCCCTGGAGCCACCGGCTCGTTCTGGCGATTGGCGTCATTGTCGTGATCATCGGCATGATCATGCTCCGGATGTAACGACGAAGTCCGCCTTCCGCGTGCCAAGCGCCGCCGACAGCGTGGCGATCGCGGAGTGCGTTTGGCGCGTATGCAGAGGCAACCTGGCTCAGAGCCCGACCGATATAAGCTTGACATAGGTGCATACACGACCTAGTAACCAATAGAGCACATTTGCGGAATCTTGTGGAGAAGCAGTCCATGCTTGCCCGCCGCCTCAATCGGAGCTCCTTCGCTGCGCAGGCTCGCCGCGACGGCACCGCTGCCGTGGAATGCGCATGCTGCTTGCCGCTCCTTGTGCTGATCATGACTGGACTCTGGCAGGTCGGGCGTTTCACGGAAGTGCAGCAGGTTATGTGGAATGGAGCCCGTGAAGCTGCACGTGACGCTTCCCTTGGACAAGATAACCTCCAGACGGTCGCGACCAACCTTCTCACCTATCTGCAAGGTGCCGAACAGACCGCGTTCGGCTCGGGGCATTCAACCAGCATGATCGCTCCGGTGGTCACCTTGCCCGCGAACGCGACGGGTTACACGTGCTGGGACAACACCGCCAACAAAGAACTCTTCACGATGAGCTTTACCGACTTGACCACTCCCAGCGTAACCGACCCCACCGGGATGACCCAGCTCGACCTGTACCAGATCGGCGTTCAGGTTCCGTATAGCAGCATATCCTGGAGCCCCGTGACCCAGATCGCCGGCATGAGTCGCCTGCAGGTGACCGTCGTCTGGACGTCATTGATCGATACACCGTTCGAGATCGCACCCGATCTCCCGGCCCAGTAACGACTCCTTGCCCCGAGACGGAGAACGGACCATGGTCATCCGGAAATCTCGCGCCGGGCGACGACGAGGCGCTGTGGCCACCGAGACAGCCATCGTCCTGGCCCCCCTGATCACCCTGATCTTCGGCGTTTTCGAGTTTTCCCGGCTGCTCATGGACTGGAACTTGCTCGACAACGCGGCTCGGGAGGGCTGCCGCTACGCGGTGGTCAACAACACAGATACAACGATCAGCTCAGACGTTCAAACACTCGTCACCAATTACATGGCAGGCCAGTCCTCAGCCTTCAGCAATTTTACCGTCAGCGTGAGCGGCACCCACCAGGGCGTCGCAACCGCCGTCAACAACTTGACCGCCGGCGATATGCTCACCGTGACGGTTTCCGGCACGTACAAGTTTATGAATATTATACCTCTTGTTAAGATGCCCACGTCCATGAAGATAACAAGCGCGGTCATCATGGGGTGCGAGGGAGGCGTGTGACGATCATGCGGCCGATCGGACGCAGGAGCGTGAACCGGCGAGAGCGCCGGCGGGGAGTTGTGCTTCCGCTGGTCGCGATCTTGATCGTGGTCCTGGTCGCCTTTCTGGCGCTGGCGATCGATCTGGGCATGCTCGCGATCGCCAAGACTCAGGTGCAGCAGGCTGCCGATCTCACGGCGCTCACCGCGATGCGCACCATGAACGGCGATTCGAGCATCAATTACAACCAGAGTGCGGCCACAACGAATGCCCAGAATGTCGTGACTTACAACCTCGTCCTGGGCCAGGCCCTCACGTCATCGCAACTTCAGCTCACGTTCGGCTCCTACGACTACAACCAGACCACCAAGACCTTCCAGGCCAATTTTCCCCCCACCAGTGGAGCACCGGAGACGGCCGTCGCCGCCACCGTCAAGTCGAATGCGTTGCCGGGCGCATTCAGCTCGGTGATGAAGACGCAGTTCCTCCCGAGCGTATCGGCCACGGCCCAGGCCGTCCACCGGCCGCGCGACATTGCGCTGGCAATCGACCTCTCCGGCTCGATGCGTTTTGGCACCTGCCTCGGTTTCGACTTCTACACGACCTCCCGCACTTCCAACAACCCTGATTCCCTCTACCCGACGTTCGGCCACTACTCGTCGAGTAATGCCAACATGCAAGGGCCCAGCACCAATCAAACATCGGGTGATGACAGCTATACAATCTCACCCAGCAACACGACGACCGCCAACTCCTCATATACGCAGCTCTATGTCAACAGCTTCTATCAGAACGCCGCCTATTCGAATCCGCTCATTCGTGCATTCGATTCGTATACGAGCTCCGATGGAGGCAATACCTGGACGGCGCCCACCTCGGGGTCGCCGGCTTTGCCCCCGTCGTCGTATACGTCGGTGCCGGGCGGAGACATACCTCTGTTCAAGAATGGAAGCACGAGCACTTATGCCACCGACGTCAAAGACGTCTTGAACACGAGCTCGAGGAGCCCGTCGTGGGAGCTCGACGGCTATTCGAACTACACGAGCGGCTCGCTCTCGAACGCGGCCTCCGGACAGAGCAGTTATGCAAGCGCACCCTTTAATGGTTACACCCAGGGGCCGGCCTATTACGGAAAAACGTTCTTCATCTGGCCGCCGGATCCGCGCCAGCCGCTGTCATCGAGCAGTTCCGCCCAGTTCAATCAGTTCTTTGCCGATTTCGGTTACAGTGCAACCCAGTACGCGAGCGGCACGCCCCTCCAGGGTGTCTACAAGTCCAATGCGACTTCGGGCAGCCAGAACTGGCCTTGGCCCAACGACAGCGGCGCGACGCTCAGCACCTATCTCACCACGCAGGTATCCACTCCCTCGGGCACCCGCAAGCTCCTGACCACCGACTCGCAATACCAGTCGATCATGCGGCTCTACTGGTGGAACTACGTCATCGACAACCTGGGCACCACCCCCTGTGACTGGCGCGTGCGATTCTTCGGCACGAACAATAACACGAAGATCTTCAACTCGTCGTCCGGAACGCTGAATGTGCCCAGCAGCTCGACGTACACGATCAACTACAATGAGATCCTCCGCTGGATCGCCCAGTCGCCCAACCCGTTCCCGTCGCAGTTGCACGCCGGCCGCATCACCTACTATTCCTCGATTCCAACCCAGATCAGCGGAAGCTGGCCCAGCTACGGCAGCACCGACCAGCGATTCTGGGTCGAGTTCATCGACCACGTCCTCGGCTTCCGGCAGACGGGCTCGGGCGTTTACTCGGATGTCAGCGCCATGGCCGGCTACGGCAGTGATTTCACCTGGGGCACGCTCAGTATCAGCTCCCAGCCCAGCCAGACGCAGTACATGAGCTACACCAATAACCCGGCCCGGCCCCTGGTGCGATACTGGTTCGGCCCCATGGCCATGGTCGATTATATGCATAATTATAATATGGCTACCAACGTCTCTAATTTCTTTTACATGGAGCCCGCCGACGGCTACGAGGCGCCGAATTATTCGGCCAAAGAAGCCTACATCGCCGGCATCAACACGATGCAGACAGACCACCCCAACGACTGGGTCACGATCGTACCTTATAGTTGGCCGCGAACCGGGTCGTCGGACACCTCGGGCCGTTTCAACTGCGTGCGCTGCCCCCTGGGCACAAACTACAACTACGCGACAGCCGCCGTCGTCTTCCCCTTTGGCACGATCAACGCCGACGGCTCGGCGAATGATACCGAGATCACCCCCTACACCACCGACCCCGCCACCGGGTTGATCCCCTCGGCCGACTTCAAGGATACGCCGCGCCCGACGGAAATACCTCCTTCGCCATGGCGCTGATGCTCGCCTATAACCAGTTTGCCACCACAGTGCCGACGGATGCGACGCTCAGGTCGTTCACCTCGTCATCCCCCATCACCTTCCCCAGCGGCATGGCCGGCGGAATGGGGCGCAAGGGAGCCCAGAAAGTCATCATCTTCGAAACCGACGGCCTCGCCAACACCGAGGCAACCGCCAGCCTGGTCAATACGAGCAGCTACAGTTATTACAAGATCCGCTATGACATGAACAACCCGTCCGGAAGCGAGTATCCCGCCGTCACCGCGTATGACATCAACAATACCACTGTCTTGAACCAGGTTTATTCCCTGGTCCAGAGCCTGGCGAGCGCATACGGCACGTCGAGGAATCCGTTCCGTCTGTATGCCATCGGCTATGGGCCGGTCTTCCAGGGAGCCAACGCGAGCTCCGCCAAGACGACGTTGCAGACGATGCAATACTACGCTGGCACACAGTCGAGTGCATCCACGGCCTTGCCGTCGAATCAGATTATCACAGGTACAGATTCGCAGATGTCGACGAACATGATTGACACGTTTACCAAGATCCTCGAGAACGGCGTGCAAATCGCGCTCATCAAGTAGCCATGCCGACTGCTGCTGCCGAGTTTATCGATGTTTCCAAGTCGTATCGGGGGAGGCTGCGACCCTTCCCCACGGTCCAGGCGCTGTGCGGGATCAGCTTTGCAATCGAGCCGGGCGAGGCGGTCGCGCTCCTGGGCCCGAACCGGGCCGGCAAGACGACCCTGCTCAAGATCCTCCTGGGTCTGTGCCATCCCAGCACCGGTCAGGTGTTCCGATTGGGGCACCCGCTTTCGGAGCGAGGCACTCTCGCCCGCGTCGGTTACATGCACGAAAACCAGGCCTTTCCGCGTTACTATGGCGCGGCTGCCCTCCTCGAGTTCTACGGCCGCTTGTCCGGCGTCGCGCCTCGAGACTTGCGAATCCGCGTGCCCGCGCTTCTCGAAAAAGTCCGGCTGGCCGACCGTGCCCGCGAACCGATCGCCCGCTACAGCAAAGGAATGGTGCAGCGCCTTGCTCTGGCCCACAGCCTGCTCGCCGACCCGGATCTGCTCGTCTTCGATGAGCCGATGGAGGGGCTCGATTTGAGCGCGCGGCGACTGCTCCAGGAGGTGGTGATCCAGCAGCGCGACGCGGGAAAGTCTGTGCTCGTGGTCTCCCACAACCTGGGCGAGGTGGCTCAGGTCTGCGATCGTGTGGCCGTGCTCGTGGAGGGAAGTCTCTCCTACCTCGGGCACGTCGACTCACTCCTGGAAGACCCCGCGACCGGCCACCCGCGGTCGCTCGAAACAGCCCTGGCACCTTTCTACACCAATTGAGGGAAGCACGCCGTGAACGTGCGATTCAGCTTCAATACGTTGATTCAATTGATCCGGGACACGTTCCGGCAATCCAACGCATCGGGCGTTTGCTGGATGATGTTTGCAGTCACCGCGGTCTGTGTCGTCCTGTGCTTGAGCGTGACCGTTTCGGGAGATGTGTCGCTCGATGGCGACGACGAGCCCGCGCTGTTTCTACCACCTGGAGTGCCTGCCGCCGTCGCGCAAAGCGCCGCGGTGGATCCGAAGCTTGTCGCCGCCGCCGCAATCGATCCCGCGGTCGCCAAACACGACGGAATCGAAACCCTCAGCGGCCGGATGAGTCTGGCATTCGGCGCCGTGTCCTTCCCTGTGAGCCGACAGCGAAAGGATGCCGTGTTTTTTCTGGAACTCGTACTCGCATGGGGCGTCGCCGGCACTTTCGGTCTCCTCATGGCTCTGGTATGGACCGCGGGATTCCTCCCCTCGTTCCTGGATCCGAGCGCCGCATCGGTCCTGCTCGCCAAGCCGGTCGCACGCTGGCAACTGCTCCTGGGGAAATATGTCGGCGTCTTGACCTTCGTAGGGTTCCACGTGTTTTTTTTCGTGGCGCTGACCTGGCTCGCCCTGGGCATCCGCACTCAAGTTTGGAATGCGACTTACTGGTGGTGCATCCCGCTGCTGTTGCTGCAGTTCGCGTTTTTTTACAGCTTTTCACTGCTGCTCGCCGTCATCTCCCGCAGCACCGTCGCATGCGTCTTCGGCTCGGTGCTCTACTGGCTTTTGGCATGGGGAATCAACTATGGCTACGTGATGGCGCGCGGCATGCAGGAAACGCAGTACGTCCCGGCCGGCACGCTCGCGCTGGCGCAGGTCGGCTACTGGATCTTCCCCAAGCCCATCGACGCGGGCCTGATCCTGTTCAATGCGCTCGGCGCGCTCGGCGACTTCGACAAGCCGGCACTGTTCGCACTACTCGAGAGCGGAAGTGCATTCTCACCGTGTACATCGCTCTGCTCTTCGGTGCTGTTGACGCTTGTGCTGCTGGGGGCATCTACGTACGAGTTCAGCACGACGGATTATTAGCCTATCACACCCCCGTCACACCCGGCTTACCCGTCTCGACCACAAACGAAGCCTTGGTCTTGGCAACCGCACCCGGCTGCGTGACTTGCTCCAGGACTTGATAGTCACTGCGCCAGACTCTTGGCGTGATCGTGCAACGCACGTACCCGCGCTGGCCGTTATGGAACTTCACACCGGGATTGTCTGCGAGCAGCCGATCCTGATTCCTCGCCTTGTCATATCCGTTACCCCCAGTCGAGATCGATGTCCCGACGAACTCGGTGGCGACCACCGGCGAATTGTGTTCCCGATCGTCCACGCGAAGCTCGTTCACCCAGTTCGAGTGGATATCGCCGGTCAGCACAACCGGGTTCGTCACCCGGCGCTCCGCCAGGAATTTGACGAGCTGAATTCTCTCATGAGCATAGCCGGGCCATTGGTCCATCGAGTAAACCAGCTCCCCTTCCGACGAGCGATACCCGGCCATTCCCATCATCACTTGCTGGGCCAGCACGTTCCAGGTTGCTTGCGACTCGATCAACCGTCCCTGAAGCCATCCGGCCTGACTGGGCCCGAGCATGGTGTTTTGCGCAGCCGAGCGCAGCGTCGTTGAGAGGCGAGCGACGGTCGCCATTGGGCTGGTCGGTGCGATACTGCCGCGTGTCCAGCACTTGAAATTCGGCCAGCCGGCCAAAGCGGATCGTTCGATAGAGCCGCATATCCGGACCTTGCGGCAGCGATCGGTTGCGCAGCGGCATCATCTCGTAGTAAGCCTGGTACGCTCTGGCTCTCCGTTCGAGGAATTCGACGGGATCGACACCACGGTCCTCGGCAACCGAGCCGGCGTAGTCATTTTCGACCTCGTGATCATCGGGCGTCACGACCCACGGGCAATGTGCGTGAAGCGCGCTGGAGGTTGGGATCGGTCTTGTACTGGGCATAGCGGATGCGGTAGTCATCGAGAGTTCGTGTTTCCGCGCCGACGTGTTTGCGGACGCGGCGCTGGACGCCCGGGTATTCGTAGATGTAATCACCGAGGTGGAAGACGACGTCGAGTTCATCGCGGACCATATTCTCATACGCCGTGAACAGCCCCTGTTCATAGTGCTGGCATGATGTAAACGCCAGCCGGAGTTGCTGCGGCGAAGCCCCGTCGACCGGCATGGTGCGCAAGCGGCCAACCGGACTTTTTGCATCGCCGGAATGAAAGCCATACCAGTACCAGCGATCGGGCTCGAGATCGTCCACTTCAACGTGGACCGAATGTGCCAGTTGCGGCGTCGCGGTCGCGGTACCGCTCTTGACGACCTTCGTCATGGCCTCGTCGTGGGCAACTTGCCAGGTTACCTCGACGTTTTCGCGCGGCATTCCCCCCTCGGGCTCGAGCGGCCGCGGCGCCAGCTTGGTCCAGAGCACCGCGCCGCGACTGGTGGGATCGCCCGACGCGACGCCGAGCGAGAATGGATCCGCGTCGAAGCGGCATGCGCGAATTGTCCTGCCTTCCACAATTTCGCCGAGCAGCGGTATTCCCATAAGCGCAGAGGCGCGAGCCAGAAACCGGCGTCGATCGACCGCACACGAATGTTGTTCTCGCTTGCCAATAACCCAAAGACCAGTCATAGTGTAATCCTGTACCCTTGTTGACGATTTACCGTATGTGATTATCGCTGCGCATCCAGCGCGGAGAAAGGCCGTACATGCCTGGTCCGTATCTTGGGTTGCTCCGAGGAATCAACGTCGGCGGCAAGAACAAGATCCTGATGACGGATTTGAGTGCGATGTTCGTGACAGCGGGATGTAAGAATGTGCGAACATTCATCCAGAGCGGCAATGTGGTATTCGATGTCTCGGCGAAGGTCTCGGCGCAAGTTCCGCGACTTGTCGCCGAGCAGATCACGAACAGGCTCGGGTACAAGACGCCGGTGGTCTTGCGGTCGCTTGCGGAGCTGGAAGACGCCGTCTCCAACAACCCGTTCTTGAAGCTTGGTTCCGATCTGGAGTCGTTGCATCTGGTGTTCCTGGCGGCGCTTCCCGAGGCGAGCAGTATTGCGGCACTGGATCCAAAGCGTTCGCCAGGCGATGAGTACGTCGTGCGTGGCCGCGACATCTACCTGCGCCTTGCGAACGGCGTTGCAGACTCCAGATTGACCAACGCCTACTTCGATTCCAAGCTCTCCACGATAAGCACGGGCCGCAACTGGCGGACGGTGACCAAACTGCTGGAGATGATGAAGAGCTGAGCCTCTCCGGCAGAGAATTGCCTGGCACGTCACCCCATCCGACGGCGCGAGAGCGCTTCTCGGGGTTGACAGTCATATTGCTCTCGACGATGCTGAATTGCGTGGTGCGGCCGAAGTGGCGGAATGGCAGACGCGCCGGACTCAAAATCCGGTCCTCGCAAGAGGGTGTGGGTTCAAGTCCCACCTTCGGTATTTGGGCTTCGCGTAGCACGAGCGGCACGGTGACCATGCCCACGATCCCCGAGGCCTTGACTGTTGCTCTTCAGCATCAACGCGCGGGCCGATTTCGCGAGTCGGAGACGATTTACCGGCAAATTCTTGCGGCTGACCCCAATCACCACGATGCGTGGCACCTGATGGGGATCGTCGCAACTGAGGTCGGCAACTATCAACGCGGAATCGAGTGCATCCAGCGCGCTCTGAGGCTCCGACCCGATTGGGCCGAGGCGCACTTCAACCTGGGAAACGCCTGGAAGCACCAGGGCAAGCTCGACGAGGCCATCGCGTCTTATCAGCGAGCGGTGCAACTGAAGCCCGACTATGCCGAGATGCACAACAACTTGGGGCTCGCCTGGCGGGACCGCGGCAAACTCGATCAAGCCGTTGCGTGTTTTCAGCGAACGCTGCAACTCAAGCCCGGCTACGCCGAAGCGCACAACAACTTGGGTAACGCACTCACACGTCAGGGCAAACCAGACGAAGCCACGGCGTGTTATCGGCAGGCGCTGCAATTGAATCCCGGATACGCCGAGGCTCACAACAACCTGGGGAATGCTCTCGCGCGTCAGGGAAAGCCAGAGGAAGCCGCCGCGTGCTATCAGCGGGCGCTGCTACTGAACCCCGGCTACGCCGAGGCGCACAACAACCTGGGAAATGTTTTGATGGGTCAGGGCAAGCCAGACGAAGCCGCGGCGTGTTATCAGCGAGCGCTGCGACTGAAACCCGACTACGCCGAGGCCCACAATAACCTGGGGAACGTTTTCAAGGATCAGGACAAGCTAGACGAAGCCGCGGCATGCTATCAGCGGGCGCTGGAACGGAATCCCGACTACGCCCTGGCGCACTACAACCTGGGGCTCCTCTGGCAGGAGAGCGGGAAGCTGGACGAAGCCGTGGCCTGTTATCGGCACGCATTGAGACTCGACCCTGCCTACGCCGAGGCGCACAACAACCTGGGCAATGCTCTCAAGGATCAGGGGGCCCTGGACGAAGCGGTTGCCTCCTTCCGGCGGGCCTTGGAGCTGAAGCCGGAGCTTCACACGGCACACAGCAACCTGCTCTTCACTCTGATCTTCTGCCCCGGATACGACGCGCGAACAATCCTCGAAGAACACCGGCTTTGGAGCCGGCAGTACGCCGAGCCACTCGCACGGCTCATGGAACCGCATTCGAACGACTGTTCTTCCCAGCGCCGGCTGCGAATCGGCTATGTTTCGCCCGACTTTTGCGATCATGCCCAGTCGTTTTTCATGACGCCCCTTCTCTCCGCACATGATCGCGAGAACTTGGAGATTTACTGCTATGCGGATGTCGCTCGTCCTGACGAAATCACCGCGCGGCTCCGTCCTCTGGCCGACGTCTGGCGGAGCATCGCCGGTTTGTCCGACGCCCTGGTCGCCCGGCTCATCCGCGAGGACGGGATCGACATTCTCGTCGACTTGACGATGCACATGGCGGGAAATCGTCTCCTGGTCTTCGCCCGCAAGCCGGCGCCCGTTCAGGTCTCGTGGCTTGCGTATCCGGGCACCACCGGCCTGTCGACTATTGACTACCGGTTCACCGATCCCTACATCGACCCTCCGGGGCTTCACGATCGCGACTACTCGGAGGAATCGATCCGCCTTCCCGACGCCTTCTGGTGCTACGATCCGCTCGCCGGCGAGCCGGCGTTGAACGCCTTGCCGGCCATGGAAAACGGCTGCATCACGTTCGGCTGCCTCAACAACTTCTGCAAGGTGAGTGACTCGGTCCTGAAGATGTGGGCTGGAGTCCTTACCGCGGTTGATGGCTCGCGCCTGTTGCTCCTGGCCCCTGAGGGCTCCGTTCGCCGGCGAACTTTGGATTTGCTGGATCGGGAAGGCGTAAAGCGCGATAGGGTGACATTCGTCGCCAGGCAGCCTCGCCCGCGATATCTGGAACTGTACCATCGGATCGACATCGGCCTCGACACGTTCCCGTATAACGGACACACCACCAGCCTCGACGGATTCTGGCAGGGTGTTCCCGTCGTCACTCTCGTGGGCGATACGCCCGTCGCACGAGCGGGGCTGTCTTTGCTCACCAACCTGGGTCTTTCGGAGTTGGTTGGCGAGACACCCGAGCAATTCGTGAGCATCGCGGTCGCCTTGGCCGCCGATGTGCCGCGTCTGATTGAGCTGCGTGCGAGCCTTCGTGATCGTCTGCGGGTTTCTCCACTGATGGATGGGCCGCGATTTGCCCGAGCGGTCGAAGCGGCTTACCGTGAAATGTGGAGGCGTTGGTGTAACAAGCAGGCCGCTGTGTAGTTGGAAATGTTTTCCAGGGGCTGACGCCTCCTGGCTACGGGCTGTCGCCCCCTTCGGGGGCTCAATTCGGTCGCTTCCAAGGGCTCACGCCTCCTGGCTACGTGCTGGCGCCCCCTTCGGGGGCTGACTTCAGGCGATCAGGTCGCCCATCTGCTCGCGCAACCGGTGGAGCACGTGCGACTTGACCAGGCGGACGGCGTTGGGGGAGATTCCCAGCTCGGCGGCGACTTCCGCTGTCGCGCGAGACTCGACGGTCGCCTTCCAGAAGCTGTCCAGGTCCGGCTTTCGACCTGGTGCTGCACCAGGCGCAGGGCCCGCTGGTACAGACCGGAGACGTTCACCGGGCTCATTGCCCGCACCAGTACCAGTGGTGGACGAGCGGGGAGTAGAGTGTGACGAGTCGCTCCCAGGCGTCCGGTTCGTGCGCCATGGCACGGCGCAATAGGGAGGAGGACGTATGATCTGCCGGATTCAATGCGAGAATCTCCGCGGGGTTGGTCGGCCCGCTCGCATTGCGATTCGGACTCTTGACTTGACACCGGGCGAGGGACGGTATGGTGCTAGAGTGCACACCTCCTCTTATACTATGACATTCCTCGGGAATTCAGAAGACAACACGGAACCGGCGTTCGCCTCGGTCCTCTCGGATCACGGAGCGAGGGGACCGGACGAGGCGCCGATGAGCCGCTCCGACTGCCCAAGCCAGGACACGCTCGCCGATTTCGTGCTGGGGAAGCTGCCCCTTGCCGAGCTAGGGACCGTGGCCGAGCATCTCGACGTTTGCACCGAATGCGAAGAGAAGACTGCTCAGCTTGACGGGATGACCGATGCGGTCGTGTCGAAGCTGAGGCGGATCCCCGCGCCGGTCCCGGACATCGGCGGCGAGAGGACCGAAGCCGATTCGCCGCCTGGCGCGGCCGGGATGCCCCGGGCGACCGAGCCCTGGGGCGAGTTCCGGATCGTCCGCGAGATCGGCCGCGGCGGCATGGGGGTGGTCTGGGAGGCGTACCAGGGCTCGCTCAACCGCCACGTCGCGCTCAAGCTCCTGCCGGAGCACGGCAACCTGTCGCGGTTCCGCCGCGAGGCCCAGGCCGCCGGACGGCTGCACCACACACACATCGTGCCGGTCTTTGGCGTGGGCGAGCACCAGGGGCGCCATTTCTACGTCATGCAGTACATTGTCGGCCGCGGGCTCGACGCCGCGTTCAAGGAGCGGACGGTCGCCGCGGCCGACACCGGACGGTCGTCGGGTCGTGCTGGTGCCCGGGAGGCGGCGCGGATCGGCGCGCAGGTGGCCGAGGCACTGGCCTATGCCCACGGCCATGGGGTGATCCACCGTGACATCAAACCATCGAACCTGCTCCTGGACGACCAGGGGACCGTATGGGTCACCGACTTCGGTGTGGCCAAGGTGGTCGACGAGCATGATTTGACCGGCACCGGCGATTTCCTCGGCACTCTGCGGTACATGCCTCCCGAGGCGTTCGAGGGGAAGCACGATGCGCGCGGCGACATCTATTCGCTGGGACTCACGCTCTACGAGCTGATCGCCGGCCGCCCGGCCTACCACGAGACAGAGCGTGCCCGGCTGATCCGCCTGATCACGACCGTGGACCCCCCGCGGCTGCGTGAATTCGATCGCGAAGTCCCGCGCGATCTGGAGACGGTGATCCACCAGGCGATCGAGCGCGACCCGGGCCACCGCTACCAGACAGCCGCGCTTCTGGCCGAGGACCTGAAGCGTTTCATCGAGGATCGACCGATTCAGGCCCGTCAGGCGAACGCCGTTGAGCGGTACTGGCGTTGGGCCAAGCGCAACCCGGCGATCGCGGGGCTCGGCGGGGTGCTCACCGGAGTTCTGGTGCTCGCCACGGTGTGCTCGCTGCTGGTGATGGATCGGTTCCGCACGCAGGCCGCGGCGCAGGCGCGCTTGCCGGCGCGAGTGAAGACGCACGGAAGGGGGCGGATCGCGCCTGGCGAGAGGAGGCCGTGGCCCGCCAAAAGACCGACCAGGTCAACGTCCGTCTCGCTGCCAGCGAGGAGAAGCTGCGCAGGGCCGTGTACGCCACTCGTTCAAACCTCGCCCTCGCCGGCTGGGAAGCCAACGACATCGGCCGCCTGCGCAGTCTCCTCGACCTCATGCGGCCCGGCTCAGACGAGCCCGACCTCCGCGGCTGGGAGTGGCGCTACCTCTGGCAGCTTGGTCACGAGGACCGGTTGACTCTCCGATCGGAGCACGACACTTTTGCCGACGTGGTGTTCAGTCCCGACGGACGAACCATCGCCGGCCTCGAGACGAAGGGGCGCATCCAGATCTGGGACCGCCAGACCGGGAAATTGCTGCGAACGACGGGGGTGTTGGCCGGGACCCGGAGCGCGGATCTGGCCGGCGGCGTCAGTGCCATCGCGTTCAGCCCCGACGGCCGCCGCCTGGCGGGGCCGGGTCCGGACGAGAGCGTTGCGCTCTACTCCGTCGACACCGGCCTGCTCACGCTCCGCTTCGAGGGTGATCCGGAGGCGATTCTGAAGGTCACCTGGAGCCCGGATGGCCAAACCCTGGTCGCGGCGCTGGCGAAACACATCATGCGGGTCTGGAACGCCCGCGACGGTCAGCTTATCGAGAAGGTTACCTCCGCACACACCGCTCCGGTCGCCGACGTCGCGTTCAGCCAAGACGGCCGCACGATGGCCTCGGCCAGTTATGACCGCACGGTCAAGCTCTGGAGCTTTGAAGGCCGACTCCGCCCGGGCGCCGTCCTCAAGGGGCACACCGACGAGGTTCACGCCGTAGCCTTCAGTCCTGACGGAGAGCACGTTGCCTCCGCGGGTCGCGACCGGACCCTCCGGGTCTGGGACGTCCGATCGGGCGCGGCGATTGCCGTGATCAGGGGGCACAACGGTTTGGTGACGTCGCTGGCCTACTTGCCCGACAGTGCGATGGTGGTGACGTGCTCCGTCGACGAAACGGTGCGCGTGTGGGACACCGGCTCGTCCCAGGAGATTCGCACCTTCAAAGGGCACGCCGACGCGGTTGCCGCCGTGGCCGTGAGCCCGGATGGCCGCGATATCGCCTCGGCAGGCCGCGACGCGACGGTGCGCGTCTGGGATGCCGTCAGCCCGCCCCGCCCCCGCACGCTCCAGAGCCCGTCGGTGCTGACCTACGGCGGCGACGTGGAGTGCCTGGCGTTTTCCCCCGATGGCCGCAGGCTGGTCTCGGGCCACGACGACCACGCGCTGCGGGTCTGGGAACTATCCACGGAACAGCCGGTCCGGGTGATCAAAGGTCACACCAACATCATCAAATGCGTTGCATTCAGCCCGGACGGCCGCACCATCGCCTCCGGGAGCGTCGACCGCACCATACGGCTCTGGGACGCAGCCACCGGAGAGCCGCGGATTACCTTTACAGGACACACCGGCGCGGTCGACGGGCTGGTTTTCACTCCCGACGGCCAGACAGTCTTCTCGAGCGGCGTGGACCACACGATTCAGGCGTGGGACCCCGCAACTGGGGTCGTGCGGTACGTCCTTGCAGGCGACTCCGATGCAGTTCGAGACCTGGCGCTTTGCCCCGATGGCCGCACCCTGGCTTCGGTCAGCTCCGACAAGACTTGCATCCTGTGGGACCTCCGCCAGAGGCGGCCGCGCGTGACACTCCGGGGACATTCCAGCCAGCTCAACTCGGTCGCCTTCAACCCCGACGGCCAGACTCTGGCGACGTCTTCTGACGACCGCACGGTGCGACTGTGGAACACCGCTGACGGGTCGCCGCGAGGCATCCTCGAGGGCATATCGCCCAGGTCGACGGCGTCGCGTTCGGCCCCGACGGCCGCCTTGCCTCCTCCGCTGGCGACGGGACCATCCGCCTCTGGGACCCGGCGGGCGGGCAGACCTTGCTGATCCTCAAAGGGCACGCGGGGCCGATCCGGCGCATCGCGTTCAGCCCCGACGGCCGGACTCTGGCCTCGGGTAGCGATGACCGGACGCTCAAGCTGTGGGAAGCCGCCCCGGCGGCCGCGCTGGCCGGCCCGTGAGGCGCACGGCAAGCAGCAGATCGATGTCTCGCGTGCCGGCTACATGTATCGCGAGGCGGTGGCCGAGCGCGAGGCCAAGGACGCGCAGGTGGTCAAGGCCAACGCCGCCGAGGAGGCGGCGCGCCTGGCCCGCGACCGCGCCTTGGGCGCGGAACGGAAGGCGATCGACGCCGCCGACCGCGCCGGGCGCGGCCTGTACTCCAGCTTGATCGATCGCGCCCGCCTTGAGCACCAGGCCGCCAACATTGCGGAGGCCGAGGCCATCCTGGATCGCTGTGAGCCGGCGCGCCGCGGCTGGGAGTGGCATTTCCTCAAGGGCCTCGACAGCGCCGAGATCTTCACGCTCCGCGGCAACTTCACCCCCCGGGGCGAGGTCCGTGCGGTCGGGCGGGTCGCCTGGAGCCCCGACGGGAGATGGATTGCCACGTCCGGCGGCGGCAACCCGTACTTCCAGAATTCGGGCCAGAAGGTCGAGCCGGACACGGTGGTCCTGTGGGATGCGGCGACCGGCCGGCTGGTGCACACCCTGCGCGATTACCGGCACTTGATCGACGTGATCGCCTTCACGCCGGACGGGCGATTGATCGCTGCCGTGCGGGTCTGGGACGTCGAGCGCGGATCCGCGCTCCGGGTGATCCGCGGCCATATCGCGGGGGTTATCTCGGTGGCTTTCAGCCCGGACGGCGACCGGCTGGTCACCGCCGGCTCGGACGACGGGACGGCGCGGGTCTGGGACCTGAACTTTGACCCCGAGACCGGCGCCAGCGAAATCGGACTGTTCGTTCCCCACGTGGCGATCGAGGCGATCGCATTCACTCGAGGCGGCCACGAGCTACGGAGCTTCGCACGCAGCGGCCACGTGTACCGGCATGCGAGTGGCTCGCTTGTCGAGCTGGGTAACATTCCGACCGGTATCCGGGTGGGCTGTCAGACGCCCTGCGAGCCGGGTGCCTTCGACGCAGTGGGCCGGCGGGTTGTCGCCATTCACGCGCTCTCCCGCCTCGAGGCGGTCTGCCAGGACCTGGATGAAGGCTACCGGCGCACGACACTGCGCGGCCACTCGCTGGAGATCGCCTTCGCCACCCTCTCGGCCGACGGCTCCCGCGCCGCCACGGCGGCGGTGCGAGGTGATCGCCACGCCGCCCTCCGGGGTAGACGAGGCCCTTGCCACTGCCTGGATGGCCATCGCGACCTGGCACCAGGGGCGACGCGACGAGGCGAGGTCGTGGTTCGCCCGAGGCGATCGCTTCATGCCAACGAGGGCCTCCGGCGGCCGAACTGTTCTCGCGGATCGCATGCCGTTCAGAGCGTTCTCCGGCGACTGGTGTCGCCTGCTCCTCGCCCGGTGCGAGGCCCACGGACTGCTCCTGGACGCGGACTTCCCCGCCGATCCATTTGGGCGCTGAAGCGCGAAAGCAGTTCCCCGCCCGAATCGGATCACGACCGGGGCGTCAGGATTCCAGCTCTGACGACCTATCAACGGGTGACAGTACTCGCTAGCTGCTGGAGCGGGATTTCCAGCTCGCGAGCGATCCGGGCAGCGATCGAGAGGCTAGGTTCGCGCTGGTCCTGCTCGAGATAAGAGAGGTAGGCCTGGGCCACATGGGCACGGGCCGCCAGGTCGGCCTGAGTTAATCCGCGGGCCTCGCGGGCGGCCCGGATCATCTGGCCCAGGGTTGTGGCACCCTCGGCCGCGGCTTGATGCCGCCGCTTTTCCGCCAAGAGCCGGCGACCTTCGGCGAGGATCTCGTCCTTGTCCTTCTCAACCAGGTCGCGCAGACGGCGTGCCTCAGCGGCTTCGTCCTCGGTGAGTTTTCGCGGAGTGATGACGCGGTGGATCTTCTTGGCTGGCATGGCTGCTCCCGTTTTTCCTCGATGTCGTAGGCCGTGACAGGCGTGGCGGTGTCCGACATGCTACCGCGTCGGTGCTTTCGGGGATTTGCTTCCCCTCGCGGCTTTGACGGCGGAACTTTTGCGAGTCGAGGATTTGGCAATCTTGGCGATCGACGTTGTAGCGGTGCGTTCGTCCATGAGTGGGCCGGTCAGGTCGGCGAGCGTGCCCCCGAGGACGAAGAGCAGCATTAACATCGCATCGAGCGTTATCCGGGGCGAGCAGTTCTCGATTTTCGCGACCCGCGATTGATCCACGCGGGCCATCGCGGCGAGTTGCTCCTGCGTGATCTTCTGCTGCGCGCGCAACCGACGAATGGCCATAGCCGTCGTGATTTTCAGGTCGATCAGGAGCGACTCCTCGTCGCTGAGGCCGAGGAAATCGGCGGTGTCCCCCTGCACCCATCCCGGCTTTCGGTGTACGTCTCTGACTTTGCCCATTGTCCCATCCCTTCCGGTCAGTGATCACTCTCATCATACCGACGAAGCCGCGATTTGCACTGGTCGATCACGGCTTTCGGCGTCTGCCGCGATGTCTCCGTGAAAACCTCGACAATCACGATCGAATTTGCGTCGATGCGATAGATAATCCGCCAGTTGTGGGCCTCCTCGCGGACGCGGAGCTCGTGACATTGTGGACCGATTGAATGCATCGGGCGCGAATGCGGCATCCCGAGCATCTCTCCGACCTGAAGGCGTCTCAAGAGCATACCCGCCTCGCGTCTGCCTTCGTCGGAGAAGGGTGGTGACTTGACCTCGCCCTTCAACCAATGCAGTCGTTTGACCTCGTCGGGCCCCGTGCTCATGCATGACGTTTAGGACAAAATCGTCATAAATGTCAATCTGAATCGGCGGCGTTGACCGGGGAATTGCCCGAATCGGGAAACAGTTGATGCCGGTTTCGGCTTCAGGCGATCATCTCGCCACCTTCTTCAGCGCTCGGTCGATCGTCGCCTTCAACGCATCATCGTCCCGGGCGTCCACGCGCCCGACCACTTTCCCCTCTTGGTCGATGACCAGGGTCGTCGGGAACCCATGGACCTTGTAGCGGGCGATCGTCATGCCTCGTCCAATGGCCGAATCGCCGGGGCCAACGGCCGGGTCGGGTCGATCGAACGCGATCGTGAAAGGAATGTCGCGGTTATTCCGAAGCTCGCGCTTCACGCCACTGAGCCGGGTTTTTAGCTCGTCATACGATTGAACCGATTGGTCGTGCAGCCGACATCACGACCGGTGCGCGATCATCACGACCGGCTTGCCGCGGTAACGATCGTGCCGCCTCGATCAGGTGTGCCATCGCCGTAAGGCACGGACCACACCACTGGCCCCAGAAATCCAGCACGACGACTTTGCCACGATAATCGGAGAGCTTCACTGCCGCTCCGGTTTGAGCATCCCTCGCATCGATTTCGGGCGCGGGCTTTCCAACCAGCGCGCGAAAGGGCGCGACTCTCATCCGAATCGGCGGAAGAGAGAGTAGACCCTCGCCCTCCGAAACAACAACCTCGCTCGCGGTCGACTCAACGTGCTGCTTTGCCGCGAGGGCGACGGAATCGACCTGAGCGCGGTATTTCCCCGCCGGCAAATTGAGCTCAAGCCATTCGGCTGAGGCATTTTCGCCAAGACTTGGGCCATGCCGTGAGATTCCCGATACCACCACAACTTCGGGCTTCGCCTTGTCCGCAAGATCGTAGAGCGCATACTGAGTGCCGAATGCCCCGTCCGGGACTGCAACGCTGTGCTCGATGGGAATGCGCACCGCACTGCGCTGGCCGCAAAGTGATGTCGTATGGGCCGGTCGCCCGTTGCACGTCAAGCCGCCCAAAGAAAACACGGCGCAGCTCTTTGTCGGCGAAACAGATTCTCGGGTGCCAGATTGCAAGATCCGGTTTGTGACCCAGGTCCTTTCCGTCAAGAACAACGAGCGGAGCCAGCTTGAACCTGCCTTGCGCATCGGTCGTGATGAGGTCTTTTACTCCCCTGAGCGGATAGAGCTTGAGGCCGCTGCCGGTGTTGCCCACGATCCCCTCGGTCAGCATCATGCCGATCTGAATGCCATCCAAAGGCTTGCCGTTCGGATCAACCACGCGGCCCTCGATCACCGGAAAGAACGGAACGTTGAAGCTTGTCGGGTCCGCCGCCGTCGCGCGCGTGGCGAGCTCGGTGGGCAGATATCCCTCCTTCTCGACCTTGATCCCAAAGGCAACGTCAGGCGCGGATTTGACGAGACAACGTCCTTGCGCGTCGGAAGTCTGCCGCGACCAGACTGTAAACTCATACCTCAGCGAAACCGAGGCGCCCGGCACCGGCTTCTCGTCGCGATCGACCAGGGTGATCTCGGTCGTCCGCCACTCCCGGGGTTTGAGCTGAACGTCGACCTTGCCCGGCCCGCGTCCCGCGGCGACCCGCCCGGCTTCACTCCGATACCCGGGAACGAGAACGAGGTAACGAAGCGCGTCCGTGGCCGGCCGGGACCTAGTACCAAGCGTGAAAGCAGCGAGCTCGATTCGGTAGTGCCCCTGGGCGTCGATGGCCACGGCAGTCGAATCTCGAAAAGGCAACGGCGGATCCTGCGGCCCGAACATCACCTTGCCTTCGCGCACGGGATTGCCGTTCGTATCCGTGACCCGACCCTCGACCACCCTTTTCGCCGGTTGAGCCGCCGGGCCGCCTCCGTTTGGCGCTTGCGCGCTCACCAAACCCAAAAGGCCCACGACGATCGCCACGAGAGTCGACATGCTAACCTCCTCGCCTCGCCAAATTCGCAAACCGGGCACCGCGTGCTTGCAATTCCGATCCGAACTTGCTCGATTCGACTTATTCTTGCGCGACGAGTCGCGTTCCATCAAGAGGTCAGGCGAGCCGCCCGGCCAGAGCGACAGCCGACGCTCCGGAAACCAGCCTTTCAAATGCGGGTCGACCCCGCGACCTTCGGGCGCACGTTGCGGCCGGGGAACTTCGCCGGCGCCTTCCTGGGCGGGTCCATCCGGCCCTTAAACCGCTTGTCGAACTGGGCGATATCCGTCTTGTCGATCACATTCTTGCCGTCGTACTCGAAGTCAGCCGCATACGGCGACGCGGGGTTGGCCTCGGCCTGCAACAGCAATGCCTTGTCCGCGGCGTTCACCACGCCATCGCCGCTCAAATCTCCGAAGAGCCGCACGAACGTGTTCACGTCGTTCGCCGTTATGGGCGGGCCCGACAGCACCCGGACCTTGGTGTAGAGCGTGATCAGCGTGTAATGCCCATCGGGCACAGAACCGCCGATGACGCCGTCACCGCTGAATGTAATCAAATACGTCATCTCGTCTGACAGCGGCGTGACCTGCAAGTCGATGTTGCTCGGCTTACCGTTACGCAACAGCACGAACGCGCTTGCCCCAGCCTCCGTGGGCGACGGGAAGACGTACGTCAGGCTCCGGACCATCGACTCCTGCGGGCTGCCGTCGTTGACCGTGAACCCGGTCGAGGTAGTGTCAAACGTCCCTGTGCCGCTCTCCCCATCCTGGTTGGTAATCGTCACCGTCACCGCGAAGAGGCCGGCGTTCGCATAAACATGGCTCAGGCTGAATGTTTGGTTGGCCGAAAGCGCCAGCGGTTGTGTGCCGGTGCCATCGCCGTAGTTGACCGTCGCGGTCCAGGGTCCATCCGCCGGTACGTCGGTGAACGACCCCGAGCCTGTGAACGTGGTTCCCTGGACGACCGTGGTATTGGTCCCGGCATTGACTTCGATCGGGACATCGAGCACCGCGAGCGATGCCGTCGTCGCGCCCGTGTTCCCTTGAACGTCGGTGGCCGTGAGGCCGATCGAATAGGTCCCGGCATCGGGCGGCGTGAAGATGATCTCATTGTTTTTATTCACCGGGAATGAGACTGACCCCGCGAGCAGACTTCCCTCGGTGATCCGCACCTGGTCGATCGTCCCGTCGAAGGGGAAATACCCACCGGGTGTGCTGGGGTGGCCGAGCGTGAAGCCCGTGCCAAGCTGGTCGTACGTCATGTTCAGCGGGTTCGGCGTGCCGCTGAGCGTACCGACCAGCGTTCCGTCAAGGTAGAGCGACTGGGACGTGCCCGTTTCGATCAGCTCGGCCGTATGCTCCTGCCCGTCGTCGACGACCTTGCTGCTGACCAGCTCGCGGAATGTGCCGTCGAAGATCTCGGCGTAGAGCAGGCCGTTCATGCCGACATACAAGGCCGGCATGTATTGACTCGGGGTCGCCGTGGTCGGCTCGTTTTGATAGCCGAGGATCACTCCGTCGGCGGTCGTCTGGAAAACCACGCTTACGGTCAGCGTGGTGGCGCCCGAGATCAGGCTGCTGGGCAGGACCGAGGGATTGTTCATGTTGAAGTTGAGCCCCTGACCGGCCACGGTCTCCTGGCCGGAGCCGGTGCTGAACTGCCACAGCTCGTTGAATCCTGCGGCCTGCTCGGCCGTGCCGGAGTCGGTGACCAAGGCCGACAAGGTGATTGGGCTTCCTTCGGCATGGGTACCGGAAAGACCGCTGATCGATGGGACTGGTGCCGTGCTAGGGACGGTGAACGCCGAGGTCGCCGTCCCCGAATCTCCGGTCTGGTCGAACGAATCGAGAGCGATCGAGTCGGCGCCCGCGGCTGGCGGCGTGAACGTGATCTGATTGCCGGCGCTCGTTGGAAACGACACCGAGCCAGCCCACGCGGCGCTGCTGCCGATCACGACTCGGTCAATCGTGCCGGTGAAGGGGAAGTAGCCGGTGGCGGCCGCCGCGTAGTAGGTCGTGAAGCCCGTGCCGAGCTGGTCGTACGTCATGTTCAGCGGGACCGGAGTGCCTTCAAGCGTGCCGACCAGCGTGCCGTCCAGGTACAGCGACTGGGCGGTGCCGGTATCGACCAGCTCCACCGTGTGCACCTTGCCGTCATTGACCTTGGTGGTGCTGACCAGTTGCCGGAAGGTGCCGTCGAAGATCTCGGAGTAGAGCAGGCCGTTGGTGCCGACGTACAAGGCCGGCATGTACTGGTTCGGGGACGTGCCTGCCGGCTCGTTCTGGTATCCCAGAATCACGCCGTCTCCCGTGGTTTGAAACGTCACGCTCACGTTCGGCGCCGGTGCGCTTGAGATCAGGCCGCTTGGCAATGTCACCGGGCCGGTCCCCGTGAACGAAAGCTGGCCTCCCGAATAGTCACCCGATCCGTTCGGCCCGCTGCCGGTGATGATCTCCTGTTCGAGCGTGCCGTTGAAGGGATAGAAGCCGCCGTTGCCGCCGGGCCAGTTCGCGGTGTCGCCTGTGCCGAACTGATCAAACGACATGTCCAGCGGCTGGGAGGCTCCCGAGAGGATTCCCTGGGCCACGCCGTCGAGTGTCAGAGTCTCCGTCGTGCCCGAATAAGTCAGTACCGCGGTGTGCTCCTGGCCGTCGTTGACGGGAAGCTGACTCTGAATGGGCTCGATGGTTCCGTTGTAGATCTCGGCATAGAGAAAGCCGTTGGCACCGACGTACAAGGCCGGCACGAAGTTGGTTGGCGTCGTTCCCAGGGCCGCGTCTTGATAGCCGAGGATGACGCCGCCTTCAGTTGTCTCGAAAGACACGGTGACCGTAAGTGTGGTCGTGGAGTTCTGGATCAGGCTGCCCGCGAGCGTCAGCGGGCTCTGAGGGGCCGTGAGCGTCAGGTTTTGTGCGGCCGCGACGCCCTGTCCGGGCCCGTCGCTCACCTGCCAGAGGCCACTCAAGTCGGTCGCGGGAGTCGCTGATCCCGTGTCCGTGAAGGCCGAAGTGAGAGTAATCGGCGACGCCTCCGCGCTGGCGCCGCTGGGGACACCTTGAATGAGGTTGTTGTCACCCACGTTGGTGGTGGTGCCGCCGTTCAAGGAGAATTCCTTGTAGTCAGGGCGCTCCGGCGGACGGGTCGGCGAGCCTATCGCCCGTAAGCGTCACCGAGGCGGTCTGGACCGCCAGCGGCGAGGCCTGGCCGTCGCCCAGATTGGCAATGCCCGCGCCCTGGCTCGCGGTGTTGGCCGTGAACGACGTGTTGCTGATCGTGACGGTGCCGTTGAGATTGAAGACCGCGCCGCCCAGGCCGCTGCCGCTGCCAGCGCTGTTTCCGGTGGCGGTGTTTCCCGTGAGCGTGCTGCCGGTGATCGTGATGGACCCCTCGTTGAAGATGGCGCCTCCCAGACCGGCCCCGCCGCCGCCACCGGCGCCGGCAGCGTGGGAGGTCGACCCGGCGCCGCCGCCGAGGCCGCCGGGCCCTGGGTTGGAATATCCGCCGTTTGACGGATTGTTGGCGATGCCACCGCCGCCACCGCCGATTCCGCCGGCGCCGCCGTTACCACCGAAGGACGCACCGCCGCCGCCGCTCCCGAAGCCACCCGTCTGGCCGGCCGGGCCGGCGTATGGCCCGCCACCGGGCGCACCGGTCTCCAGGCCTGTGTATCTCGTCGGCGGGCCGTTCGGGCCGCCCGCGCCGCCCTGTGCCGTGTTGCCGGACAGTGTTGAGCTCTGGATCGCCACCGACCCGAAATTGAGGATGGCCCCGCCCATGCCTGCCGCGCCGCCACCGCCACCGCCGTTCTGGATCCCGGTTGCGCCGGTGGCGCCAACCGCCAGGCCCTGGCTCAAGGTCAGGTTTTCCAGTGTGAGCTGCCCGGTGCGCGACGACATCGAACAGCCTCAGGTTGGTCACGGACGCCGCCCGGCTGATCGTCACGCCTCCACTCGGCCCGATGATCGTGACCGGCACGTCGATGGCCAGCGCCGCCGGACCGAAGAACGTGGCCTGCGCCTCGGACAGACTGATCGTCTGACCCGCGAGCGAGAGAGCGAATTGAATTATGTCGGTTCCGGAGCCGGTCCCCTTGCTGACTTGTGCCTGTTGCTGCGAACTCAGTTGGGAATAGCTCAGGCGCTCCGTTGGTGAGTGCCACCGCCTCGGCGAGGGTCAGCTCGGTCGTAGGGTTCTCGGTGCCGTCGCTGCTATTGACCGTCAGTGTCGCGCCGAGCAGTCCGGTCAGTCTCTCGTCGGCACCCTGGTCCACGGTGCCGTTCACGGTGCGCGCAAAGCCGGTCTGGTCGGTTGTGACATTGTACTGCGCGTCGAGCGCGGGGCTGCCGGCGCCCACGACCAAACTATCAACCAGCGGCATCCGATTCAGGGTCGTGCCGCCATTGAGCTGCAAGGGCCCGAGGTCGGGATCCAGCGGCACGCTCGCGGTGCCGGCCATGTCGCCCGGTTGCTCGAAGTCCGAGACATCGGCGGTGACGGACCCGACGAAGTTGTGGCTCAGGCTGTTCAGCTCGCCGGACTGGGCTGAAGATCCGCTCAAGCTGCTCACACCGGCAGCATAAATATCGGCTTCAGAGCTTGCGCGGTGTTCTGGGCGATGATGGTGTTGCCGATGTTGACCGTCGAGCCGGGGCTGATATAGACGCCGCCCGCGATGTCGCTGCTGTTGCGGGTGATCGTGTCGCTGATCAAGTTGAGCGTGCCGCCGTCGGCGTAGATACCACCACCACCGGCGACGCCTGAGACGGCCACAGTCGCGGTCTGATCGTCTGCGCCAGTGACATAGGGGGTGACGTACCCGAATTCCGGGTAGGCGAACTGACTGGTGGTGAAGTACGCGGCTGTCTTGCCCGCGAGCTTGGTGATGTCCCAGGTCGCACTGAACACTTCCTCCGCTGTCCCGCCAATTTCGTAGCCGGTAATCGCCATCGCCACGTTCAAGGCGGGGAAGAAATAGTCGGAGAACGCGACGGTTTCCTGGTCCCCCGGGGTCCCCGGGAGGCCGAACCCACCGCCCATCCCGGCCGTGGTTGCATTGCTGTCGATCGTCGTGTCCAGAACCGTGACGGTCCCACCGTACACCTCGAGCCCTCCTCCGTACGCGAACCCACCGATGCCGGCGGCCCCGCCGTTGCCGGCGTCTCCCCCCGGCCCGCTATCGTTATTTCCGCCGTTGCCGCCGTTGCCGCCGTCGCCGCCGGCTCCCGCCTGAGAAGCGTTCTGCACGATCGCGGTGCCATTGATCTGGGTGGTGCCGCCGCCGATCACAAAGGCCGCGCCCACGCTCCCGCCGGCGCCGCCGAAACCGCCATCTCCTCCGGCGGCACCCGGAGTCGTGCTCGTCTGTCTCACCGCATCGAGCGCGATCATGCCGACGTCAGCGAGCACGCCAAAGACAGGCACGTACGATACATCCTCGAGAATCGCCATGGCGCCAGCCGTGCTGAAGTTTCCGCCCGAGGACCCCGCGGCTCCCGCACCCCCCGCGCCGCCGTTTGTTGAATTATTCTGGATCGTGAGCGCAGCGAACGTGTCCGTTGTCGGATTGGACGTCGCGGCGGGAACATACAGAGCGGCACCGAAGACCGCACCGCCGCTGCCGCCGTTTCCGCCGTTGCCGCCGCTGGCACCGCTGCTGTCGACTCCAGAGACGCCCAGCCCGCCAACCCCACCCGCGCCGCCGGTGGCGGCGTTGGACTCAAACGTCGTATCCGTGACCGTGACGACTCCGGCATCGATGAGCGCGCCGCCGCCCTCAACCGTGCCCCCCAGTCCGCCGTTGCCGCCGGGGGCAGCCGCTGGCGGCGAGGGCACATTGGCGGGGACGTTTTCATTGCCGCCAGCCCCCCCCGTGCCGCCGGAGGCCCCGTTCTGGGAGATGGTCGAATTCATGATGGTCAGTGTGGCTCCGGGGTCGTTCATGCTGATGCCGGCTCCGTAGACGGGACCACCGTTGCCACCCGTGGCGCCGGTGGCAGCATATCGGCCGCCACCCCCAGCGCCCCCGATCCCGCCCGTGGCGGAGTTACCGTTGACCGAGCTGTTTGTAATCGTGACTGTAAGGTGCGCCTGACCTCCTTCGACATAGACACCGGCGCCATAGGCGCCTCCTCCCGGCTGCCCGGGCTGCGGCGGCTCGTTCGACGTGACAGGGACGGTCACGCCGTGAAGTATGGCGTTGGCACCATAGCCGCCTCCGCCTCCGTCTGCGAGATTACCACTGATCTGGCTGTTCTGAATGGTCAGCGAGTTTCCAACGGCCGGTGGGGGATAGGGAATCGGCCCGGACCCGAAGAACAGGCCGCCTCCCTGTGCGCTGTCGCCGGCGACATTCACCGGCGCAAGGCCCGCATACGCTCCGTTACCTTCGATCTGGCTGCCGGAGATCGAGTCGTTGGCCCCAATCGAGTAAATCCCGCCTCCAAGGGCGCCGTTGCCGCCGGTGGCCGAGTTGGAGTCGACCGTGCTGTTCGTGAGGGTCAGATTTCCCTCATCGTCGTAGATTCCTCCACCGATCGTTTGCCCGTCCACAAGAGACTGGGCCACGTTGTCCGTGATCGTGCAGTCCGTGATCGACAAGGCAGCGTCGAAAGCGTAGATGGCCCCTCCCCAAGCGCTCGGGTAGTCACTTGTCTCGCCCAGGACACGATTCGAGGTGAGCGTGACGTTCTGGAGTGAGAGCGGATTTGTGTTGTCGAGGATGCCCGCACCCTCGGCCTCGATGGATGTAGTGACCCCACTATCGGTCGCCACTCCGTTCTCGAGGACTACGTTCTGAAGCATGATGGGCGTGGCCGCTATGCCCTGCTCGATCTCCATCACCCGGCTCTGCATCTGCGCGTCGATGATCGACTGGGTCGAGCCCTGGCCGACGATCGTCACCGGGATCCCGTCCGGAATCAGCGCGAGCTCTCCCAGCGAAAGGTCATAGGTCCCTGCGGGAAGGTCGATCGTGATTGAGCTGACCTGCCCCAGATACTCCCCCTCATCATAATTGGCCGCCTCGATCGCCGAGCGAAGCGAGATCTGGCCGTTCTGATCGGTCCCCTGTGCAAGGCCGAAGTCCAACGTGTCATTGAACGTGTTCACTTGATAAGTGATACCCGACATGAGCGCGCGACGCTCGAGCGGCTCCAGTTGCAGCAGAGCACGGCGACGACCTCGGTGCTGGCGGGCCTGTGCAATGCGGTGGTCTCCGAACAATCTACGGATTCTGGATGCGGAAGCCATGGGAAGATCTCCTTTGCCCGCGTCACATTCGTGACGGGGGAGTTTTTGGGGGAATGGAACAGTTGGGATGGTTCTCGGCAGGGTTTCGAGCCGCGCACTCACGCGACCGAGAGCTCCTGCTGCGCGGGGAAGCGGATCGGGGCGGGAACGAGGCCGAGCGATTCGTCAGGCAGCACGAACGAATCGGCGATCTGGCGGCTGGAGTCATCGAGCAGGTCAGGGAAGCGGGCGCCGGGCAGCAACTGCACCGCGAAGACCTCTTGGACTGCGTCGAGAAACTTCACGAATGCGACCGACTGCCCGGTCGTGACGTCGAGCACCCAGACGCCACACGAGCGTTCCTCGACACGTCGCTCGGCGATCGGAATGCCGCTGAAGATGCTGCTCTCACGCACCTGTGACAGACCAATGAATGCCAGGTCGCCGGCGAAATCGAGCCCGCGGGTGAAACCGGGCAAGTCAGCAACTCGCTGGTATCGCAGGGTCCGTGGGTCGAGGTAGCCCACTCCGCCTGTACCGGACTCCAGCAGCCACAGCTTGCCGTCGTGCCAGCGGGGCGAATGGGGCATTGACAGACCTCGAAGCAGCAGCCGGCCGGTTTCCACCTCGATCAAGATGCCGCCGTCTTTCTTGCCGCCCCTCCAGCCGCCCTCGGTGTCAGTCTCGCCCAGGCGCGGTCACGAACGCCGGCCGGCCTTCGACCAGGCACAGACCGTTCAAATGGCAGCGGTCCTCCGGTGCCAGCTCCGTGATGAACGGCGGCCGCCAGCGCGGCACGAAGTTGTGGATCCGGTCGAGAGTACACAGGCAGGAGAACCGCGTGTTGACGAACCAGAGCTCGTCGTGTCCCCAGGCCATCTCGTGGATCTGCACGTCGCCGGTCCAGTGCCCGAGACGCGGCAGGAAGCACGCGTCGTGGCGGCCCGCCGGCTCTAGCCGCCGAGCGACCGCCGGGACGTTGTGGTACTCGCGGATCTCGCACCCGGTGCCGATGGCCATCCGGTCTCCGGCGCAGGCCAGGCCCATGGGCTTGCTGAAGCCCCGGAAGTGTGTGTTCAGCACTTCGCCGTCACTCCGGAGCACCACCAGCTTGCCGGCCTGGTAGGTGGTGACAAACACCGACAAACCTAATTGGTCCAGGATGGCGGGAAAACTCATGGTGTGCACGCTGCGCAGCGGTGCCGGCGGCGAAGCCTCGGCTCCGGTGGCAGCATCGACGAAACGCGAATCGTCAGGCTCAGTGGCAATGTCAGGATTCATGGAAGAGTCTCTCCGTGCTAGGGCGCTGACTGGCTGCCTGGGGTGGTCTGCTGGGATTACACGGCTCGGCCCGCGTATTTAAGGGCGGCTGACGAAAATTCAGAAAAAGATGGCGGGCGTCGAAGGCATTCGGCAATGACAATTCAGGAGCACAGGGCTCTTGAAAAACTGCTTCCATCCGCTTGGATTTGGTCCTCCTGGCAGGTAACCACAGATGGGCTGTGCATGTGATCTCAGCACGCACGCGAGCTTGCTCGGCCGCCTGTACCGATCGGGCGCCGCCGATCAAGATGCCTGGCGTGAGTTCGTGGAGCGTTACGGCCGCAGAATCTACAACTGGTGCCGCCACTGGCAGGTCCAGGACGCCGACGCCGAGGAAGTCACCCAGCGCGTGCTCGTGCTGCTTCTGGCCAAGATGAAGGATTTCGTCTACGACCCAACGCGGAGTTTTCGCGCATGGTTGAAGACAGTCACTCACCATGCCTGGCGCAACCTCGTCACCCGGCGGCGGCACGTCCTCTCCGGCGGCGGGCACAGCGGGCAGTGGGAGCAACTGCTTACCGTCGAGGCCCGGGAAGACCTGGTGGAGCGGCTCGAGCGAGAGTTTGACCACGAGCTACTCGAGGAAGCGATGATCCGGGTCCGCCTGCGGGTGGCCCCGCACAACTGGGAGGCGTTCCGGCTCGTCGCCATTCGCGGCGAGGATCCGCGGAGGTCGCGCAGCGCCTGGAAATGAGGATAGCCCACGTTTACGCCGCCCGAAGTAGCGTCCAGCGGTTGATCCGCAGGGAAATCGAGGTGCTTGAGCGGGGAGATTGATGAGGAACGATTGTGCCGGCCGCGAATTGCTCAAGCGATTTCTGGAGGAGGAGCTGAGCCCCTCCACCAGCGAGGCCGTGTCGGCGCACGTCGAGGGCTGCCTCGCCTGCCAGCGCCTTCTGCATCAACTGGCGGTCGAGGAGCCGGACCTGCCGCCGATGGCCGCCAGTCGCGACCGGGACGATCCCGACGAGGACCCGGCCCCCGCTTTCCTGGACCGGTTGAGCCGCACGCTGGCCCAGACCAATCCGCTCCCGGACGTGGTCCGCGGGCGCAGGCGGGCCGACATGGGATGCGGGCACACAGGGGAGCCGGCCACGATGGTCAGCGACGACCGCGCCACGGCTACCCCCACGACACTGCCCGGCTACGAGATCCTGGGCGAGCTTTCACGGGGCGGAATGGGGGTCGTGTACAAAGCCCGTCAGGTCGGCCTCAACCGTCTGGTGGCACTGAAGATGATCCTGGCGGGGGACCGCGCCGGCACTCTCGATCGCGCCCGCTTCCGTGCCGAAGCGGAAGCCGTCGCCCGGCTGCATCATCCGAACATCGTCCAGATCTATGACATCGGTGAGTGTGACGGGTCCCCTTATTTCAGCATGGAGCTCGTCGAGGGGCCCACGCTGGCGCAGATTTGCGAAGGACGGCCCCAGTCACCCTCCTCCGCCGCGAAGCTGGTCGAGACCCTCGCCCGCGCCATCCATTGCGCCCATCAGCGAGGAATTCTCCATCGCGACCTCAAGCCGGCCAACGTCTTGCTCCAGAGCGTCGGCGCGGGCAACGGGCGCGCTGGGCTCGGGACTGCTCGCGCCGGGCGGTGACTCGTTTTCTTTGTCAGCCTCGAGCTGGACTCCCAAGGTCGCGGACTTCGGGCTGGCCAAACGTCTCGATGACGTGAGCTTGACTCAGCATGGACTGATCGTGGGCACTCCCAGCTACATGGCCCCGGAGCAGGTCACGGGCAAGCGGCAATCGCTTTGCGTAGGGACCGACGTCTATGCGCTGGGAACGATCCTCTACGAGCTGTTGACCGGTCGCCCGCCGTTCGTCGCCGGCTCGATCGAATCGACTCTCGCCATCGTGGCGAGCGAGGATCCCATTCCGCCGCGCCGGCTCCGCCCGGGCGTGCCGCGAGATCTCGAGACGATCTGCCTCAAATGCCTGGAGAAGGATCCGTCGCGGCGTTATTCGAGCGCAGAGCTGCTGGCCGATGACCTCCGCCGGTTCGCAAACGGCAAGCCGGTACTGGCACGTGCGCCGGGCGCTCGACCGGTCGATCAAGCTGGCTCGACGGCACCCGGCCGCTGTCGCGGGAATCGTGGGCGTGATCTCGGCACTGGCGCTCGGCCTGGCAGCCACGATGGCCATGGCTGTGCGCGAGTCGCATGCGCGGCTGCTGGCTGACCGCATGCGCCCTTCGCGCGACGGCATCGGCACGCGCGGCGCTTGGTCAGGCCTACCAGGCACGAATGGCCGCGGCCATCTCCGCGGTGGAACGTCATGATGTCGCGGAAGCGGCTCGACAGCTTGAAGCGGCGCCCCGGGCGCTCCGCGGCTGGGAGTGGCGGCACGTCCACGCCCGGCTCGATCAGAGCCTCGCCGTCGTCACAGGGCTTCCGAACATCGAGAACGCCGCAGTCTGCCTGCCCGGCAAGCAGATCGCCGTGCCGGACGGACGCCAGTATCGCATCATCGACGCCGAAAGCGGAGAGCTCCTCGCCGTCCGCCCCACCGAGCGTCGTTGCCGCCGCGTGCTGGCATTCACGACGCAGCAGGGCTTGCGAATGCTCGTCGACGACCGCTCGAGTGACGCCCCCTTCCTCTCACTGGCCGACGGCGAGGGCGCCTCCTGCGGCCGGCTTCGGCTGCCGCTCGACCAAGATCATCCCGACGAGATGGATATCCCTCTACGCGCGGCCATGAGTCGAGATGGTAGACGTATTGCGTGCCAGACCGTGCGCTCGGCTCTACGCCTTCAATCGATGTATTCGAGACTTCTTCCGGCCGGAGGATCGCGAGTTTTCGCGGGCACGGAGCGATTTTTCAGGCGCTCGATTGGAGCCCTGACGGCGCACAGATCGTCGCGGCGATGGAAAGTACCCAGATGCTCATCTTCGACGTCGACGCTCGGACGCGGGTGAAGGCGCTCTCCGGCCATTCCGGCGCAGTGCGTGGTGTGGCTTATAGCCCGGATGGCCGGCGCCTGGCGTCGTGCGGGGACGACCAGACGATCCGCGTGTGGGACGCCCGCACGTACGAGACCCTGGCCATACTCGTCGGACACGCGGGCAGTGTCTTGTGCCTGGCCGCGAGCCCCGACGGGAAGTGGCTGGTTTCTGGGGGCGGCGACGGCACCGTCCGGATCTGGAGCATCGAGGACGGATCGGCCCAGCTCGTCCTGCACGGCCACACCGCGGCTGTGACGAACGTGGCCTGGAGCATGGACGGGCGCACAATCGCCTCAACCTCCTGGGATGGCTCTGCCCGGCTGTGGGACGCCACCGTGCTCGCCGACCCTTGTGTGCTTCGCGGCCATCGCAGCTACGTTTACCCGGTGGCAAACTGCCCGAGCGGCCGCTGGATCGCCTCGGGCGCCTGGGACGGCATCGTCCGCCTGTGGGATGCGGCCGGCGGCCGACTGGCCCACACGCTCGATGGGCATACGGGGCCGGTGGTGCGCGCTGGCGTTCACCCCGGACGGAACCAAACTGGCGTCCTGGGCCGAGGATCGGACCATTCGCATCTGGGATACCTTGACCGGCGGCATGATCGCGTGCCTCGCACACGAGAGCATGAGCCATCGAGACTCGGTCTACAGCCTCATCATCAGCCCGGATGGCAAACGGCTCGGCGCAGTCACACAAGACGGCCTGCGATTCTGGGACCTGGCGACGTACGCTGAGCTACCGCAGCTTCGACTCCCTCTCCGGGGCGTTCGCGTTGCGTCGCAAAGCCCAGGCGGCGATTTGCTCGCCGTCGCAGGCGACGATCCCAATGTTGTGATCGCAAGGGCAGACTCCGGCCTTGTGATCGCCGAGCTCACCGGCTTCACCGGCCGGATTCAGTCGCTTGCATTCAGCCCCGACGGTCGCCGACTCCTGACTGCCGGCCGAGATAGCACGCTGCGGCTCTGGGACGTGGCCAGCGGTCTGCTGCTGCGAACTTACTCCGGCCATAGCCAGGAGGTGCTTTCGGCCGTCTTCCATCCTGATGGCTCGCGGATCGCCTCCGGCGGGCATGACAGAAGCATCCTGATCTGGGACACGGCCACTGGCGACGAGCTGGTGCGGCTGCCCGGCCATTCCTGGTACGTGTTCTCCCTGGCATTCAGCCCTGATGGAGAGACACTGATCTCGGGATCGGGCGATGCCACGGTACGCCTCTGGGACGCATTCCCGCCGGCGCGACGCCTGGAGGCGCGACGCAACGCAACGCCGTAAGCAGTTGACTGGAGTGATATCGTAACAATCTCCGGCCCGTCCCAGCGAATGCCCTCCCGAGTCGTTGCGTGCGCACAGGGCGAGGAGGGCTCGATGCTGTCTCAGTCGACAGAGCATGTTGAGAATACCGCCGGATCGAGCCCGAAGCGATCGCGGACGCTTTTCTTGCTGTGGGGACTGCTCTGGGGGGTGATGGTCGGCGGCACGGGCGCGGGGCTGGATTACATGATGCACGGGAGAAATCTCCACGACGTGGCGTTGCCCACGGATCTGCTCGTCTATCCGCTCATCGGTCTGGGACTTTCCTGGGTCGGTTACCGAAACCCGCACATTCAGTGGCGCTGGATGCGTCCGCCCGGTTTCTTCTCGGTCGAGCCCCTGTCTCCGGAAGAGGCTGCCGCGCGCGGGCGCCGGATCCGGCGATTCGCGTGGCTCGGCTTCGGCACGGGGATCGCCATCGCGCTCCTGACAACGGCCCTCGAGTTCGCCTGGCGCGGCTGGCCGTTTCTGGCAGGAACGTTCATCGGCAGCATGCTTTTCTATCCCTACATGGGCATGTTGCTCGGCTATAATCTCAGCCTTCGCCCGGGCGACCCGAAGCCGTCGATCCGCAACTTCCGGTTCCGGATGCGGACCATGATGATCCTGGTCGCATACGTCGCCATCCTCTGTGGCCTTGGAACCGTGGCATCACGATACAGCAGCTTGGCCCAGCGTTATCGCGCGAACGCTCTGAACTCACGCACGTTGTTTGACGTCTTTCAGAATCTGCTCGATAAAGCCCGTGCCGAGTTGAAACGAGCCGATAACGCGAAAGAACTCCGTGCCGGACGCATCCCAGACGGCTTGCTCCCTTCCCAGAAGGTGTTTCTGAAGGGGCTCGACGGAACCGCCACGGCGGAGTACAAAAAATACCGGTACGGGCTCATCGCCGACGGCGAGGATCTTCAAGCCCGGCTCGCGTCGCAGAACGTGGCGGAATTCACGCCTCGTATCCAGGCCTACAAGACGCTTGCCGAGAAATACGAGAAAGCCGCGCAGGAGCCCTGGGTCCGAGTCGAGCCCGATCCGCCGATGCCGTGATGACCTCGGCCGCGCCGACGGACTTTTCAAACCGTATCGCTCCGGCGTATGATTAAGATTGAACAATCCTACCACTCGACCGTACCCGCCTACGCGTCGCAGACGGGCGCACGTCCGCCTGGGGTGCTTGACCGACTCGAGGGCCAATGGCATGGCGTGCTCCGTGCGATTTGCGCTGTTGTTCCTGATGCTCGCGTGCTGGCAGTCAGCTCGCGGAGATTCGCCGAACGGGAAAGACACCGACCGGCCGCCGCCGCCCGTAAACTACGCGCGCGACGTCAGGCCGATCCTCTCCGACAACTGCTTCGCCTGCCACGGTCCCGACAACCACAAGCGCAAGGGCGGGCTGCGTTTCGACACCAAGGACGGCGCGTTCACCAAGCTCGAAAGCGGCAACACCGCAATCGTGCCCGGCAAACCCGACGACAGCGAGCTCGTCGATCGGATCAACAGTGAAGACCCCGATCTGCGCATGCCACCGGCGAAGAGCGGCAAACAATTGACGGCCTCGCAGGTTGCAGTCCTGCGGCGATGGGTGGAGCAGGGGGCGAAGACCTCCTCACACTGGGCCTTCGAGCCGCCGGCGAAACCCGCTGGGCCTCTCGTCAGAAATGAGAGCTGGCCCAGGAACACGATCGACCGTTTCATCCTCGCGCGACTCGAAGCCGAGGAACTCTCGCCCGCAGCCGAGGCCACGAAGGCGACGCTGATCCGCCGCGTGACGCTCGACCTGACCGGTCTTCCACCAACTCTCGAGCAGCTCGACGCTTTCCTCGCTGATCGATCACCAGAGGCTTATGAAAAGGTTGTCGACGGCCTGCTCGAATCACCCCGCTACGGTGAGCACATGGCGCGGTTCTGGCTCGACGCGGCCCGCTACGGCGACACCCACGGCCTGCACCTCGACAACTACCGCGAGATCTGGCCTTACCGCGAATGGGTGATCAACGCCTTCAACGCTAACAAGGGGTTCGACACATTCATCGTCGAGCAGCTCGCGGGCGACCTTCTGGTGAACCCGACCCCCGACCAGTTGATCGCCACCGGCTTCAACCGCTGTCATGTTTCCACCAGCGAAGGGGGCTCGATCGAAGAGGAAGTCTACGTTCGCAACGTTGTCGACCAGGTCGACACAAACGGCACCGTTTTTCTCGGACTGACGACCGGCTGCGCCCGCTGCCACGACCACAAGTACGACCCCATCCGGACCAAGGACTACTACCAGCTCTTTGCCTTCTTCAACAACATCGACGGCTCGCCCATGGACGGAAACGGAGCGAAGTGGGCACCCATTGCGAGCGTGCCTACCCGCAAACAAGCCGAGGAGCAGCGCGCTCTCGCACTGGAGACCGCTCGACTGGAGCAAACTCGGCGCGAAACGATCGGCAGGATGGTCTCCGACTCCGTCAAGTTGAAAGACGAAAGCGATGGGAAGCCGGCCGCCACGAAGACCGAGTTCGTCTGGATCGATGATGCCCTGCCGGCCGGCGCGACGCTCCAGGGCGAGGGTGAATTCGTTGAAAAGCCGAAGAGTCCGGTTTTCAGCGGTCGTGCGGCTTTGCGAATCACCGCCCGCGGTGTGACTCAGCGATTCTTCGATAACTCGCCGCGCAAGCTTCGAGTCGGGGCAGGCGATAGGCTCTTCGCTCATGTTTACATGGCCTCAAACCGCCCGGCCAAGGAGCTGATGCTGCAATGGCACACCAACGGCAACTGGACACATCGCGCCTACTGGGGCGGAAACCAGGTTGATTTCGGCAAGGACGGCTCGCCCGAGCGGACGCGCCTGGGCGACCTGCCCACTTCGGGAAAATGGGTGCGGCTCGAGGTGCCGGTGGAGAAGCTCAAGCTGGCGCCCGGTACCGAGATCGATGGCTGGGCATTCACCCAGTTCGACGGCACGGTTTACTGGGATAGAGCCGGCATCGAAACCCGGACACCGCAAGACGGGCAGCTTTATGATTCGCTCTCAGCCTGGATAAACTCCGTGCGCGGCGGAGCGAGTGGGGGCGTGCCCGAGGCGATCAAGAAGATTGCCGCGATTGAAAAGTCGAAGCGAAGCGAACCTCAGTCGAAGGAGCTGGTCTCGTATTTTTTTGAGCACGCATGCTCGAGGACGGCGAAGCTCCTGGAGCCGATCGACGCGAAAATCGAGCACGTGCAGCGGCGTCGGAAGGAGCTCGAGGAACAGCTTCCCACCACGCTCGTCTTTCGCGAGAAGGCCGGGGAGCCCAAGCCAGCATTTCTGCTCAAGCGCGGTGAATACGATCAGCGTGGCGAGAAAGGTCGAGCGCGGCGTGCCCGCGTTCCTGCCGCCGCTTCTGCATGGCGCTCCGGTTAATCGACTGGGGATGGCACAGTGGCTGATCGCTCCCAACCATCCCCTGACGGCGCGCGTCGCCGTCAATCGCTTCTGGCTCCAGGTCTTCGGCACAGGTCTGGTCAAGACGGCCGAAGACTTCGGCGCGCAAGGCGAGCCGCCCAGCCATCCCGAGCTCCTGGATTGGCTGGCCGTGACATTCCGTGAGGAAGGCTGGGACGTCAAACGGCTGATGAAACAGCTCGTGATGTCGGCGGCTTACCGGCAGTCTTCGCGCGTCACTCCGGCCGCGCTTGCCAAAGACCCGGGCAACCGCCTGATCTCGCGCGGACCGCGGTTCCGGCTCGACGCCGAGATGCTTCGCGACCAGGCGCTCTTTGCCAGCGGCCTATTGGTCGAAAGGATCGGCGGAGCCAGCGTGAAACCGCCCCAGCCATCGGGGCTCTGGGAGGCCGTGGCTTACACCGACAGTAACACGGCTCATTTCAAGGCCGACTCAGGGGCTGAGAAGGTACACCGGCGCAGCATGTATACATTCTGGAAGCGCACTTCGGCGCCGCCGCAGATGACAACGTTTGACGCTCCCTCGCGCGAGTCTTGCCAGGTGCGCCGCGAGCGAACCAACACGCCGCTCCAGGCGCTGTTGCTCTTGAACGAGCCGCAGTTCATCGAGGCCGCGCGGGCACTCGCCGAGCGAACGCTGCGCGAAGGAGGCTCCACGGCCGAGGACCGTTTGACGTACATGCACCGCGTGGTCCTCTCGCGCCCTCCAGAGGCCAAAGACCTTGCCGAGTTGACGGCGACTCTCAATGACCTCCTGACCCATTACAATCGCGAGACAAGCGCTGCCAGGAAGTTGCTCGAGTCGGGCGAAACGCGGCCGGACCCGCGCAGCGACCCTGCCGTCCTGGCAGCGTGGACGATGATCGCCAATGTCATCTTGAACCTCGACGAGGCCATCTCCAAGGGGTGAGCAGATCCTGATGGAACACTCACAATGAACCCGCTACACGAACAGATCGATCTTTTGTCCCGCCGTCATTTCTTCGGCCGCACCGGAATGAGCCTGGGAACCGCGGCGCTCTCGACTCTGCTCGGCCGGAGCGCTCCTGGCGCCGCGGCCGATGGCGCCCCACCAAATCCAACGGGCGGATTGCCGGGCCTGCCTCATTTCGCACCCAAGGCAAAGCGGGCCATTTATCTTCACATGAACGGCGGGCCGTCGCAGATGGACCTGCTCGACTACAAGCCCACGATGGGCACGATGTTCGACAAGGATCTTCCCGACTCGATCCGCAAAGGCCAGCGGCTGACCACCATGACCAGCGGCCAGTCGCGGTTTCCGATCGCGCCTTCCAAGTACAAATTCGCGAGGCACGGCGCTTCCGGCATGTGGCTGAGCGAGCTCTTGCCCTGGACAGCCAAGCTTGCCGATCAAATCGCCCTGATCAAGACGGTGTGGACCGAGGCGATCAATCACGACCCGGCCGTCACTTATATCTGCACGGGTCATCAGCTCCCGGGCCGGCCCAGCCTGGGCGCCTGGCTCTCCTATGGCCTGGGCACGATGAATCAGAATCTGCCGGCCTTCGTGGTGATGACCGCGTCGTGGTCAAGCAAAGCCGCTGCGCAGGCAATCTACAACCGGCTCTGGGGCACAGGCTGCTTGCCGACCGAGCACCAGGGTGTCGCGCTTCGCTCGACCGGCGACCCGGTGCTCTTCCTCTCGAACCCGCCCGGCGTCGATGCGGCGACTCGCAAGCGCACGCTGGACGCAATCGTTCGCATGAACCAGCATGAATTCGAACAGATCGCCGATCCGGAAACCAGCGCGCGGATCGCGCAATACGAGATGGCATTCCGGATGCAGACCTCGGTGCCGGAGCTGACGGACATCTCGAACGAGCCGAAGAGCGTTCTCGACCTGTACGGGCCCGACGTGCAGATTCCCGGCAGTTACGCACGCTGTTGCCTGCTAGCTCGCCGCCTGGCCGAGCGCGACGTGCGGTTCGTGCAGATCTTTCACCGCGGCTGGGACCAGCACGGCAACCTGGCCGGCGACCTGCCCCTGCAATGCAAGGACGTGGACCAGGCGACCTATGCGGCTCGTGACGGACCTCAAACAGCGCGGGCTGCTCGACGACACGCTGGTGATCTGGGGTGGTGAATTCGGCCGCACGGTCTACTGCCAGGGCAAGCTCTCGCGCGAGAACTACGGCCGTGACCACCATCCCAAGTGCTTTCCAATCTGGATGGCCGGCGCCGGCATCAAGCCGGGCATCGTTCACGGCGAGACCGACGACTTCAGCTACAACGTCGTCGCCGACCCGGTGCACATTCACGACATGAACGCCACGATCCTGCACTGCCTGGGCATCGACCATCGCCGATTGGGCTTCAAGTTCCAGGGGCTTGACGTGCGGTTGACCGGGGTCGAGCAGCATCATGTCGTCAAGGGTATCCTGGCGTGAGACTGTTCGATCGAGCGCTGGGCCCGGCACCCCGTTGACGCGGGAGATCCGCGCAGAGCTAAGTTATCGCGGTGATCCAATCTGCGATTGAGCCTGAGCGTCATCGCAATGGATTCACGTTCCGCGGTTGACGACGTCCGACGGTTTCTGTTGTGACCCGCGCTCCGCGGCGCCCTGAAGCAGGTCGTGTTCATTATCCATTCAGCGAAGTTTCTCCAAGCAAATCGAACCCGATTCGAGATGGAGAGAAGCATGAGACGCCTTGCGATACTGGACGGATTGTCAGTTGCTGTCCTGCTGTTGTTCATCGCAACCTTTGCGATCGCGACTGGCGCCATTCTAGCGCCACCTGCAATGGCAATGGGTAAGAGCCCAATCGGGTGCTGCTCGTTCGATGGCCAGCAACGGCCCCTCACGCAGTTGCAGTGCAGTCAGTACACGATGAGCACGTGGGATGGAAGCGACCCTAACTGCACGAATTAGCCGAGTCTCACTAAAGAATCGTCAGGAGGAGCGCACTCGGCAGGTGACATACTCGAGTAATCTCGCCCCCATTGAGATCCGCCAGGTCTCGCTCACGGCGATCCTCAACCTGCGCGACCTTTACCGCGAGGAAATGAACTGTCAGATCGTCCACGATTCGTTACATGCGCACCATTTCATGAATTCGTACTTGATCCTCGTGGCCGGCCAGGTTGCGGGCTACGGATCCGTGATGAGCGGTGATTCCGAAGCTCGCGACCTGATCAAGGAGTTCTACGTCCTTCCTGCTCATCGAGCCATGGCGCTACCGATTTTTCGCCGGTTAGCGGCGGTGACACGGGCACGGGGGATCGAGGCCCAGACCAACGACGTGCTCCTCAGCTTGATGCTCTTTGACTGCGCCCATGGCATCACGAGCGAGACCATTCTCTTTCAAGATGCGGTCAGGACCAACCTTGAGATGCCAGGCGTCATCTTCCGAAAGGTCGATGAGGCGGAACGGGACTCAATCTTCCCCCATAAGCTCGAAGGCGTCGGCGACTGGCTGCTTGAAACCGGCGGATCAATCGTGGCCACCGGCGGCATCTATCTTCATTACAACCTTCCCTACGGCGACATCTCGATGGAGGTCGACGAGCGCTGCTGGCGGCGCAGGTACGGGGGCTATCTCGTGCAAGAGCTTAAACGTATCGCCTACGAAATGGGGAGAATTCCGGCGGCGCGGTGTGATCAGGGGAACGTCGCATCGCGCCACGACTCTGCAAAAGGCGGGGTTTCTGCCGTGCGCGCAGGATTGTGCGAGGAGTCATCTCTCAAGCGTCGGCGCAAGAGTGAGTCCATGTGACACGCCGCCGAAGAGCGCTTTGGTGATTCACTCTTGCTTTGCGCTCGCAGATTCAGCACATTAAGCGCCGGCAACACGAAACGAAAGACTGGCGAACCGCTCCGGGAGTAGGCGATCTCCAATCGACGAGTCTACTGCGATGGCGTAACTCTGCTCGGCGCCGCGCACCGCGCGTGCCGTGGTCGTCACCGCGATCTCGGCCGCGGCGGAAGGCGCAAGATCGAAGGGCGTTTCGCGCTCACCCTCGGCGACTGACGCAACGCAGGTGCAGTTTGTTCGTACGGCGTTGATCGTGACCGTTCGAGGTGACACATTGACTAGCCGGAATCGACCGCGCACGAGATCGCCATCCGCAAACGCGACATCTTCGAGTCGGAGGGCAGGGGGCTCGATCCGGAGAGCTCGCTCGAGGGCCCGATCGGACCTGGCCGAAAGGAAGACAAACACACCGATGGCCGCGCCGGCACAAACAACGAATATCGCAAGTGACGCCGCGAACCACGCGAGGTAGCGAGTGCGATCGCGACGGCTGGCAGGAATGGCTTCGGGCATTTAATTGTCACTCAATTACTTCTGGGACCTGGCTTTGATCGGGAGCGTACCGGAGCTTTCCACCGCGCCCTGGGCGAGTTTCGCTGCAAGCCGACGTCTCGAGACGCGCAAGGCGACGAGCGCGATCGCCGTCAATAGTGCGATTCCGGCCGGAACATAGGGAAACAGGCCCGGCCTGGTGGCGAACGAGAAGAAACTCTTGTGCCGCCTCTGATTCCAGTCATTGAACTGATCGATCGAAGCGAAGGTTCGCGCCGCGCGCACCCTTTCCCCAAAGATGGAACTCGAGCTTTCTGTTGTCAACGACGATCGCACCCTCAGGGAACTCCAGCGTGAGCTCGCGGTCGTCGATCGGCTGATTCACCTCGACATTCGTGAATTCGGTCTCGATTACCCTCCCGGGCGTGTTCGACTCCGAGCCGCGGACCAATCTGGGCAGAAACAGCCCCGACCCAAGCTCCCAGAACGTGACCACCTCGAGCTTCGACTCAAGCGGTTTATTCTTGGAGACGCCGTCAACTTCGAGCGCGCTCAGCAGGTCGCCATGCCGCGGCGAGAAGGTCAGGCGATAGGTTTTCACGTGATCGCCGTGGGGCTGGCGTTTCTGCTGCACCTCGAGGATCCACGTGGAGACCCCATTCGCATCGACGCTCTTTTCAAGTGACCGGGGTGCAAATTCGCTCAGCAGCCTGGCGAAGGATCCGTGAGGCACCATGAGCAGTGTCTCAGCTTTCCACGGTAAAGACCAACCATGCGCATCGTATGACGGTGCGACCAGGATCGCCCCTTGAACTCGGTCGACATCGACTTCCGAGAGCGGCTCGCGAGGTGGGGCTGCAGGATCGTATGCGCTCAGAGCTCGGCACTGCGATGGATCGAACAGCTCGGTCCGCTGGCGTTTCTCTTCGCGCCACTCGTCACCGTGGAACGACCCATAGAGAGTCCGAAAGATTCGCTCGCGCCGGCCGCTCCTGGTTACCTTGATAAGTTGAATCGCTTTCCAGGTACGACCGCCGTCCCGGCTCTCCCTGATCTCGATCGTCGCGCGCAGCGTCTCTATGCGGCTCAACGACTCCTCATGTCGCGAGATAACTCGCTGGAGCTCCTTGAGGGCGATGTCGCCGGTCACGGCCGATGCCAGGACAAGTACGATCTCAATCACCTGGGTTCGATTCCATTACGGGTCGAGCGGGGTTCTGGCGATGGGTGGCGTACCTCAACCTTGGCCCTGGTACGAAAGCAAACCGCTTCGAGCGCGTCCACTCCAACGAGATCAACCGCGAGGAAACCTTGAAATTCGGGATCATGCGCCGGATCGAAGATTACGGTGATGGCAGCCGTTCCTCCGGGTTCAATCCGCTGTGGCATCAACTCTGCGCGCACGCAAGGGCAGCTCGAATCGACGCGTTCCACGGTCAGCGGCTGTGCACCGGGATTACGCAGCAGAACCTTGGCTTTCGCCACCGCGCCGGAGTTCGAGACGCCGAACGATACGGGATCGGGGCTGACCTCCAGCGGAAACTTTGCGGCGCCGCCGGCTACCACTGGAGCACGAACCGCCTTCTTGTCGAAGCCTACAAGGCCAACGGCAATGAACGAGCCGACGATGGGTGTGCAGATCGCGGGCCAAAGCAGAAATCGTCGAAAGTAGCTTCTCACAGGACGTGAGTCCATTGCGCGTGCACTTCGCGACAATCGCGGCGCGGATCGAACTCTGTGCAGATTAGCCGTCGGTTTTCTTCAGTGTCAAGGAGCAGCTCCGCTCTGCGCTGCCGTGTGCAAGGACTCTGCGCGGAGTCGTTTCGTAGAAGTCGCCCCGGACCTGCGGTCCAACGTCCAGAATGCCAGCGCAACGACCACCACGCTGATCACGAGGAAGAATCCGTTCCACAGCCAGGCCCACCAAATAGTTTCCGCGTTCACGCCGTCGTGGCGCATGTTGAGCAAAACGCCGCCGAAGGAGGCGGGCAGGCTCGCCAGCGTCAAGCCCCAGGGAAATGTTGGATAGCCCAGGAAAAAATAGAGGAGCGGCCAGCCGATGGTCACGCAAACGAACACACTGACACTTCCGGCGATCGCTCGACCACGGCCTTTGATCCAGATTCCCAGCACAGGCCGAGGCTGACGAACGCCGCGCCGTGTGCCAGGATCGTCAACACCGCTGCAAGCGCGGTATACAATAGAAGCGCGGTACTCAAAAACCTGTCGAGGGGCGAGCTCGGAAACACCGGCATCGCCGCGGCGATCTCCTCATCCGTGGCGAATCGAAAGCTGTTTACGCCGGACGCGTCCGTCGTCTTCACGTAGGTCGTGCCCGTTCCATGTGTTTCGATCGTCTCCGTGACACCCCCAGGAAGCGTCGTCACCTTCGGTATCACGTGGACGGGCACGCGGGCTGTGGCCAGGGCGAGCGCGAGGAAAGCCGGGCCGATCGCCAGCACCAGAACCAGGCGAAAAGTCTCCCACCATCGTTTGGTAAACGTCGATCGGTCGAGTACGACCACCGCAGACTCGACGGACCGGGGATCAGATGCGTGCCTTCGGAAGATCGATAACGGCGCCGGCGCAGACAGAAGCACGAATCCGCCGGTAATCAAGACGCAGCAGGCCACGGTCGCGGTCTTCTCCAGACCGAATTCGCCAAATCCCCTGATCCAGAGTGTGATCGCCCCAAAAAGGCCGCCGGCGCCGATCGCGGCCGCCAGGACCAAAATGACATCCGACAGCACGGGTGTTCGCCGCGGTCGTTCGGGAGTTCGGCCGAAGCAGCCGTCGAACGTGCGCACGGTCAGCCACAAGAGCCCGAGGGCCATCACCGTGCACTCGATATCCCAGAACGCGATCCACCAGAAATACTGACGTCCGTGGAAAAAGCGCATCGTTAGAGTGTCGGCGAGATCCACGGCAACAACGACGGGGCTCAGGCAGGTCAACCCCTGTCCCATCATACCCATGCGGCTGGCGGCGACGAGAAACGGCCAGCCGGCACTGATCATCACGGCCAGTCCCACACTGATTGCGATCGCGCGGCTTTGCCGCTTGATCCACGTGGCCACGGCCACGCCGATGCTCGCGAGCAGTGCGCCGTGAACGAGAATCGTCGTGACCAGGAGCGCGGCACCGAAAAGCAGATCCGCTCGCGGCAATTTCACGTAGTAATCGGGCAGCATTCCCGGCGGCACGAGCAGGCTCGCGGGGGCATGATGAGCGGTGGCCAGGGCCAGCGCCACCAGTCCCGGCCCGAGCGTCAGTAAGAGGACGAGTCGAAGTGATCCCAGCCACTTTCCGATAACGATCGCGCGGGTCGATAGCGCGGTCGTCGCCAGGAGATCGAGGCTACCCCGCTGCCGCTCTTCGGACATCGACATGGGCGCGATAGCCGACAACATCAACAGCCCGAAAATCAACTGCAGGATGCCTCCCGTGATCCCCGCCGCAGGCGCCGCACGCCGATTCGACATGTCCACGCCGTTCGCCCAGACGCTCACGGCGCCGACGACGCAGGCGATACCCGTTGCGCCGCCGATCAGCAGCACGATCGCCAGCAGCCAGCGAGAAGGGCGGGAGCGATGCCACTCGCGCCAGAGGACGGGATTACGGTCGAGTGAAGGACCGGGGAGCCATCGCGCCAATCGAGCCAGCAAGCCAAACGCGGGCTCCCTTCGATCATCCACGTTGCCGCGGCGTGCGACGGGCCGCATTCGCCAAACCGCCAGCAAGATCAGTAGCGACGAGGCCGCGAGCGCAATCGCGAAGAAGCCGGCATAGTCCCAGAAACCAAGCCGGCCCGGGACCGAATAGGGGGCGAACGCGAGGTAGTAGGGATTGGCCACGAGACTCCAAGCAGCCGGCGCGCCGACCCACCCGCCGCGCGACACGGCGAACCAGAGCGGCCATAACATCAGAACGAGAATCCAGAACGTATAGGTCACCAGCACGACCTCGTGCGGCTTTCTGGCCCACACGGATAATGCGAGCGCCAGCGTGCAGCCAAGCAAGGCGACGGCCAGGATGATCGCAAACGCGAGGGTCAAGGCCGTCGGGTCAATTCCGCCCAGAAGGGAGCAAATCGCCAGCACCGGCCAGGTGCACGCGACCAGCCCAAGAATCGGTAGGAGGCGCGCCGCGAGCTTACCGAGCACGATCTCGGGGTCCGTCAGCTCGGTCACGAGCATGTGAGTGAGCGTCCCGCGAGCGCGGTCGACGCAGATGGCCCCGGCGGTCGCGGCCGGAGCCGCAAGCATCACCAAGGTCAGCTCCACGCCGATGATGGCGTAGAAGTATGCCTCGCCCAATGCGGCATATTCCCGCCACTGGCGCGTCGGGTCCACCGAGCCTCGGGTCACCGCGATCGTTGCGATCGCCACGAGCAAGATGGCGACGCCGGCCGAGCGAATGGCGTAGGTCTGCCACCGCCGAGAGTTGGCCAGGCACTCGTAGACGAAGACCGGACTCAGCCCCCAGCCGCATGGCTCATCCCGCTTTGAGGATTCTGACTTCTGTCATACACCAAGCATACAGCGAACGCGGCGCACGGGCGCGGGAATTTTCTGCGTCGCGTTTATCCCATTTATTGACCTTCCTCCGTCGGACCATTAGCCGCGTCACCCAGGATGCGCTCATCCAGGCTCTGGCCGAATCCGTACGGGTCGTCGATCTGCTGGATGACCGAACACATCATGCGCAAGGCTTCTTGCTGATCGGATGCTCGGATCGCCAGGACTGATACGCACGATTCGATCTGTCCGATGCGACGGTCGAGCTGGTCCATCCAGTGGAAAATGAGCGTGATTCCTGCGCGCGTGGCGCCGGACCGAGCTCGCAGGAGCTGTGCAACGGACTTTTCGTCGACGTGCTCGCCGGCCAGGACTGTTTCCAGGCTCGAAGCCAGCTCGGCCTCCTGACGCGTCAGGTCTTCGAGCTCGGCGCGAATCGGCGCGAACCCTCGCCAAGGGGCAAGCTGGCGGATTTCTTTGCCGCTCTATTCATTGGACGCCCTCCGCTTGTCTCGACTATCGTCGCGGGGGGTGGTCACCTCGCCGCCGTGCGGATCTTTCGATTTCGACGCCTGGGTTGCACCCTGTTCCTGCAAAAGCAGCACGAGCGAATGCTCCATCTCGGCGGGTTTGAACAGATACGGGCCGCGCCCGCTCTTGAACGCAACCTTGCCCTCGCGGTCGATCACATAGAGGCGGCCCGGCATGCCGCTGTAGCGAGCTCCGGCCGCGTCATCGATCGTGTCAACCAGCATCGGGAAGGCAAGGGACAGTACCCGGCCGCATTTCTGGGCCACCGCAACGCGTTCGTCATATGTTTTCGGCTGCGCGGTGGTCGCGCCTAAGCGGTCGTTGCTCTCCATCCGCCAGCCGTCGGTCGGGTGCGCGTCGCGGACATAGACCATCACGAACGTCGCGCGGTCCTTGTAGCGATGGTAGAGCTTCTCGATGTTACCCGTCTGGCTGCGGAACGGCCCGCACGTGAAACTGCCGAAGACGAGCACGACGGGCTTTGGTCCCAGGAGCTTCGAGAGCGTGATCTCGGCCTTGAGGTCATTGGTCTTCAAGGTGAAGTCGGGCGCCGAGTCGCCGACCTTGGGCCCGGGCTCGAGCGAGCCGATTTCCTGACTGAAGAGACCGCGAACGAGCGTGGCCTTCGAAGGACGGCCCGAACTGGCTGAAGACAGCCGCGCCGGCGGAGGCGGAGGCGGCGCAAACGCCTCCTGAAGGTCGGAGAGCGACAGGAAACCGACGCCGCCTGAATCGACGGTCTTCCAGAACGCGTCGAGCTCTTCGCGCGTGACCTTGCCGTTGCCGTCGGTATCGGCGCGCATGAAGAGCATCGCGCCCGGAGAGCCCGCGAGCGAACTTCCCGAGAAATCGAAGTCGACGGCCGAAAGCGCCCGGTCGTGGTCTCGATCGAGCCGAGCGAAATCGCTGTCATCTCCGGGAAACTCGCCCCGACCGATACGGCCGTCGCCGTCTTTATCATATCGCTTGCGGGTGGCGGCCCAGTCGAAACGGGTCTGAGCCACGGCGGTGCGGAACCAGCCAAAGCTCGTACCCATCGGTTCCTCGTTGAGGATCCCGACCAGCATGTCGACCCATTCAGGGTGGTCCGGCCAGGACTCGTTCAGGGCCTTGACCACATCCGAGGCGTCGTTGCTTGCGGGTTGGACGGCCTGCGCGGGCCGCCTGGAGGCCTCCTGAGCGGCGACCGACGTTGCCGCCAGCAAGCTCGCGGCTACAAGCGGAAATGCCCGTTTCCAGGGTGAATGCGTGATCATCGTGGGATTCTCCGTGAACAGGGTGGGTCACTTGTTTCATGAACGTGACAAAAGAGTAGGCATTGCGACCTTCTGCTCGTGCACGGCATGCCTCTGGCTGAGATTTCAGCCGGGTAAAAGCAACGTGGCCACCAGCACAGCCACGCCGGCAGCGACGATCCAGAGTGTACCGTAGAAACTTGAATCGCGCATCGGCGCGAGCCAGGAAGCTCGCGGCAACCGGGCCTGCTTTCGTGAACATGCTCATTCTTCGACTCCTCTAGTCGTGGTTCCCACTGGAAAATCTGGTGGGAAAACGCCGTAGACTCAACATGAATACGTATGACGAATCTCAAGAAACAACTCGGTGAACGAACTCCATGCACGGCACGACCGATCTTCCGCGTGGACCAAGCGAGCGTCAGTGCGCCATGATGTCGCGGAAGACGGTCAGCGAGGGACTGGTTCCGACGACGTACGACGCCTTTTTCTCGACGGGCTTGGTGCCGCCCTGCGGGCTCAGCTTGATCTTGACCTTGACGCGAAGGTTCGGGCCGTCCGTTTTTTCGTCGAGGATCTCGTAGTCCAGCAGCTTGGCACCGGCGGTCCACTCGTGGTCTTGAGCGACCATCGGTGTCCCGGACGACTCCAGCGATTTGGCCTCTCCGCCGCTCTTCCAGTGGTCGAGCGCGGTCGTGAGCGCCTCGCGGGCACGTGGACTGTCTACTGCGCTCGGCGGCAGAGCGCGAGCAGCCTGAGTGCAACAAGAGCGCGAGCATGCCCACGCAGACGACGACTCCCGTGCTGGCGTCGCGATCGTTACAGCGGGCTCCCAGCCGGCCCGCACGACATGATTTCAGCAACTTGATCATGATACACCCCTTCCCAGGCCGGTTTTTCAGTAAGCGTCCGCGCTGATGACTTCGCCGCCGTTACGGGTCCCCAGGGCACGCCAGATTTGCAGATTGATCGAGTCTTTGATGAACTTGACCGAGCCGTCGCCCAGAAGCAGGTTGATGCCGCCAGGGTGCTTGCTGCTGGGCGGCATGACCGCGCGGTTCACGATGAAGAACCCGCACGAGCGCGTGTTCGGTGTCGACACGTGCAGCGTGATGTGCTGGCCGTCGATCCAGGGGACACCCATGATCATCGGGATCTGGTTGGCCGGGTTGTAGATGTTCAAGGCCTGGCACTGGGCCAGTGCATCGTCGGGCGTCAAGGGCGCGCCTGGGTCGAAGAATACGTCGGCGATGGGGCTTATGATTCCGGTCGTCCCGTCGCCGACGATCCGCTCGGCGAAAAATCCGGTGTTGGAGAGCCCGTCGGTGATCGCGGCGAACGTGGTGGCGCTGTTGCCGTAAAACACTCCGTTGGGCGCAGGCAAGGTGGTGTTCGGCGGCGCCGTGTTCTGCCAGACGATCCCGCTACCCATGTCGGCCATGTAATTCGTCATTGCCCCGTATTGAGGGACCGGGTTATAGGTATCCGACGGGCATATCAGACCGTTGATAGTCGTCAGCGTCGCCGTGCCGTTAGATGGATCCGTGTCGTAAAGCGAGAAGTTGATGGAAGCGTAAGTCGGGCTCTGTTCCATGTACGGCAGGATCTGGCTCATGGCCGAAAAGTTGCTGCCGTTGGCCAACCCCAGGAACTGCATCTCAGCGGCCGGGAGGGCACCGGTCGCCTGAGCGTAATTGTGCAGCGCCAGGCCAATCTGTTTTTCGTTGTTCACGCACTGGATCCGACGCGCGGCCTCGCGCGCCGACTGCACGGCCGGCAACAAGAGCGCGATCAATACGGCGATGATCGCGATGACGACCAGAAGCTCGATCAGGGTAAAGCCGGAACGACGCTGATTCATCGGGAAACCTCCTCGGGAAAAGGCTATGAAGTTGAATGGAATGGGTATGCCCGCGCGTACGAAGCGAATGAATGATCGAATTTCGATTCGCGCGGAGGCTGATCTCTCCGGGACAGCGGCCAGGAAAGCTCGACGCGTGTTTGTGAGAAAAGACTCGTCGTCGCTCGATCCCGCCGAACGCGCCCGGTGGTTTTCCACCGCCGCGACTTCGCCCGGGCGAGGAGCGAGGCACGATCAATTTGCTGCGGAGCATCAGGGCCATCACGCAAGGGCCGAAGCTCACACTGCCGGAGGCGCGTAAGCTCGCCACGAATGTGGCACCAGCCCTGGGTTCGTCAATCGACGACCCCGTCTGTGTGATGCGAAGGGTCAGACTCGGGGCGGGTGGAAAACAGAGGATTTTTCACTGGCAGGGGCTGGGCTCGGCTCGTCAACCGTACGGGCGTAGATCGACGTGTTGTCGATACTCAGAGCGTTGCCCAGTGTGCTCCACCGGTCACGGCCGTCAGGGCTGGTGGACACGGTCGAGACGGGCACGGGTAAGGGGCTGTTCGAGCAACCGGGCCCAGAGCAGGGCGTGTGAAGGGGCGAGCCTGGTAGACCCTGGGGCGAACGATTGTTCGCCTGGCGCAGAGCCGACGATGACCCATTCAAGATCAGCTCATCGAGCTGGTGCAGGTTGGCGAGCCGATCCGATCTCGAGCTGACGGAATGATCGCAGCCGGCCCAGGCAGTCTCAGGCGCAGTGAAGAAACTGACCGCAAGCAGCATGGCCGCGGAGGCTCCCCACTTCGTCAATCGGCTGGATTCTGGGACGCTCATCCGACAGCCAACACCTGAAAACCCGAATTGTTGTTCGAAGACCGCGTGGGACAATCCGCAGCGAAATGCATTCTGCGAATCGAATCTGTCAGATTCGACAACATAACAATACACCATCGTCGATTCCTACGGCAAGACGCTCGCGTCAATCGGTTTCAAGTTCAGCGACCGGAAAGACGGCGCGAACTCGGTCACCTCGATCGCTTGATCGACAGCGATGTCGCGGAGGATCTGTGTCGACCCGCTCGTCGGCCAGTGAATCTCCAGGAGGGCGACGCGCGTCGCCTGGGCCAGGCCGATTGTTTGCTCAAGTGGGTTCGCTCCGAAGCTGCTTCCCGAGGAGACATGGCGGTGGATCTCCAGCGGCTTCGCGGCCGCGGTGACCACCTTGATCCGCGCGCCGATCGCCGAGCGATTCGTCTTCTTGCCGATGAGCTTCACGGTCAGATAGTGGTTGCCCTGGCCGGGGTTCTGGAAAAGGACATTGTGGTAACGGTCCCCGTTGACAGCCCCGCCGGTCTCCACGAACAGGTCGACATCTCCGTCGCGATCCCAGTCCCCGCAGGCCACGCCGTGTCCCTTTTGAAGATGACCCGTGCCGGAGGAGACGGTGATCTCCGAGAACCGCCGGCCATCGACGTTCTTGAACATGCGATTCGGGATCAGTGTCGCAATGTTTGGCTCGCCGGTGCCCAGGTAGATGTCGAGAAAACCGTCGTTGTCGAAATCGGCAAAGTTGCTTCCCATGCTTGCAAACACCATGTCCAGCCCGGTCTCAGGAACGACATCCTGAAAACTCTTGCCCTTGTTGTTGTGGTAGAGCCGGTTGGAATACCGGGTGTGCGGCATGCCGAGCAGACCCTTGACCACATCGCCCAGGGATCGGTCGTAGGATGTCGCGAAGATGTCCTGCCAACCGTCGTTGTCGTAGTCCCAGGTCCAGCACGAAAAGCCGTGATGAGGGCCGCCGATGTTCATGGACAGCGTTTCTTCGTTGAAAGTGCCGTTGCGACCGTTGTGATAGAGCCGGGCTTCGGCCTCCAGATTATTGACGAAGAGGTCGGGATAGCCGTCGTTGTCGTAGTCGATCCAGGTGCAGCCCTTGCAAAAGCGTTTGGGCTCACCTTGCACACCGGCGCTGGCAGCGACTTCCTGGAACGAGCCGTTACCCAGGTTGCGATAAAGGCGGTTGTTCTGAGATTCACAGCCAATGAAGAGATCCAGGTTGCCGTCGTTGTCGTAGTCGGCCCACGCTGCGGCGTTGGAATTGACCGGGTCGAGCAGACCAGCGGCGGCCGTGACGTCCGTGAACTTACCTTTTGCGTCATTCCGCAGGAGGGAGGGGCGCATTGCGACGGAGAGCCAGGCTCCGCGGGGAATGAAGATATCCAGATTGCCATCGTTGTCGTAATCGGCCTGAAAGCAGACCAGTCCACCGAATTGACCGGTGACTCCCGCCTCCTCTGACCGGTCCTCGAACGTCGAATCGCCCTTGTTCCGATAGAAGGACATCGATTGCGTCGCGTCCCACGTCGTGACGGCGAGATCGAGAAAACCGTCGTTGTCGAAATCGTCCATGATCGCGCCGCCGGCCTGGTTGAAACGGTTCACACCCGCCAGATGACCGACGTCGTGAAACTTGCCGATATCAAACTCCGAGCGGAAGTACTGGCTCAGATCCAGCCGGAACCTGGGATCGACGCGGTCGGGATATTCACCGAGGGTCATGTGCGCCAGGTTCAGGAGCCATTGCATCTCGATATCGGTCGGGAACCGCTCGAGGTACTCGGTGAAATGCCCGATCGCAAGCCGGGAACCTCTGGGATTCGAATGCACGGCTGCGGGGGATATCGGGAAAATGCACGAGCTCTCGCCGCGGCACATGATGCAGTTGTCGATTTCACCCAGGCGCATCGCGGTCACGCCCTGGACGTAGATCACCGTGGCCAGCGACTTCGCGGCCAGACCATCCCTGCGCTCGACCCAAGCGCGCAGATCCTGCATGAGCTCGTACGACTTTTCGGTCTCGCCCTCGGAGTTCAACAAGCACGCTTTGGTCATCGTATATGTGAGACGTTTTCCGTCGGTCAGCGCGGGATCGGCGAGCGCACGATCGAGCTCGTCGATCGCGCGGTAGGCGGCCCCCTGCCAATGGTTCTTGAGCTCCTCGAGAGAGAATTCCGGCTTCCAGTTGGGAAGCATTGACATGAGCGCCATGAACCCACTGACATCGCCGATCGGGAGGCGCGGCCCGAAGCCGGCTCGCAGACCGGGCGAGGATCTGGAGGCCTGGTACGATCCCTTGATCTCATCAATTGGCGGCAAACCCGACTTACTCAGGAAGAATCTCCTTACCCCGAGCACGATCAAGACCACGAGAGCGACGCAGGCGAGAATCACCACGAACTCGACGAAGGTAATCTGACGAACGCGCATTCTCATCGAAACAGCTCCTTGACGTTCTCGTCAATAAGGCCAACGCACCGTTGTGTGATAGTCTGTTTATAATTATGCATGTCTTCTCCCAGCAAGGCGCAGCGCAAGTGCGCGGCGCCGCTTCAACGCGCCCTCTGCGCATGATTGGCGAGGCGCGGACGCCGGATCGATCAAGTCGAACCGAGGCTTTCGCAAGCTGGTGCGCGCGGGGGTCACGGGATACGCGAACGGCGGCTGATCGATCCGACGAGCGGATCACGCGCCAGTTCGGGTGTGACGACCTGATTTTTAATCGACCGAAGTGATGCGGGGCGGACGAAGGATTTCGCAGCCGCGGCGAACCGGGTGTCGATCACTCGCATGGGGCGAGAACGAGTCCGATCCGACCACGGGCGGCATCGGGCCGCACCCCGGCCAAGCCCAGCAGTCCATGCAGACTTCAAATGCGCCGCTCGGCGCGGATGGCGCGGCCGGAGCTCCGCTGCACCATGCGCCGCGGCAGCGGCCGTGGCCCGGAGGGCTCGAGCGCGGGTCTCGCGACGCGAACCCGCTTTGATCCGGCGCGGCTTCGAGAGCCTCCAAGAGCGACGGAAGCCTGGCTCTATCAGCCTGGGACTTGACGTCGTGAGAACAGTCGGCGACGGCACTTTGGGCGCAGCCGTCACGACGAGCAGCGCGACGGCCGCGGCACTGGTGAGGATAGCCAGATTCGAAGAGCAGCCGGGAGTTTTCATTCTTGAGGACGGCGAAACCAGGCTCGTTCTTGTTACTTTTGCCCCTTTGCCGCGTCTGGCCCCGGGGCCGGAGAGTCTGCAAACACGTTGTCGCGCTCGAGCTGGAGCTGGAAGGCGTCCGAGATCTTGGTCATGAACTGGCAACGGCTCGACCACCAGACGACATCGAGCGCGCGTTCGCGGCCGAAGTGGTCGATGAGGCGAGTGATGTCGGCAGAGTCGATCGCCCAGGGTGAGTCGGTCTGCTTGCGCGAATGCAAACGCAGCTTGCTCGGCCGGCGGGAAGCTCGACCAGTCGCCGCTCGCGAGCAGGGCCGTGCGCCGGCTGATCTCATCCCTGGGCAATCCCGCTACCTCGAGGAGCATCTCGCAGTGGCCCATGCAATAGAAGCAGCGCAGGCTTCGAGTGACGACCCAGAAGAGGCTTTCCTCGAACACCCGATCCTGTTTCGACTCGCTTCCGAAGGTTCGAGTGGTCTTGATCCAGGCTGGGCCAAGTAATGGCTGGCGACCGCTGACCAGCAAGCTCCAGCGGATGCGCAGCGGTTTGGCGCGGGGATAGAGGCTCGGGGGGAGCACCTTGCGGAACTCTTCCCAGGTCGGGATGCTCACGCGTGCAGCGCGGCCGCGCTGGGCTTCCAGCCGGCGCTGTAGCTCGTCGAAGCGGAGCTCGGTCCATTCGGGGTCATTCACTTTGGGCTTCGGCTCGCCGGATTGAGATCCACCCGATGCCGGTTGAGGTCTGGGTGCAGCGGGCACGTCGGTGCTGATCACGGCTTCGCCGGAGGGTCTGGCGAAATGAACATCGACTGGCGGCAGCGCACCACTCGCCTCGAGGGGAAGCCCGAGCGCCTGCGCCATGCGGAAGAGAAAGTTTGAATAGGCGATCTGCAAGACGATCGCCACCACCTTGGCCTCACCAAACGATTCTACCAGGCCGGCGACTTCGGCGTCGGTCGACGTATAGCCGGCGGTGGTCATGCGCTCGGCGAACGCCAGCGCGGCTCGCTCGGCGGCGGGCAATTCAGATCGATCGCCCGACAGCCGATCGATGGCCGCTTGATCCAAACCGGCGCGGCGCAGGTCGGCCTCGGCGTAGGCCCGCCCATAGTCAGAGCGAATCGTGCGCGCGACGGCCAGGCGAATCGCTGCCGCCAGCTTGGGGTCGAGCGAATCGCTGGTTCGATAAGTGCGGTCCAGGTCGAGCATCACGGCGGTCGTGTGCGGGAGCGAGCCGGCGAGTGCTCTTGCCCAGGAGGGCAGGGGCCCACCACCACCGGACTCAACCGCTGGCAGCCGTTTCCAGGCTTCTTGATCGCTCAAGCGTCCAAATGGAGACTCGGCCTCGCCGGTCGATGCGGCCGCAACCGCCGGCAGAAACGCGCACAGAACCGCCAAACAGAAAGTCAGGCTCATGCTTCCAGACATCGAAACCTCCTCAGTTCGTTCGTTGCAGTCATGCCGGTTGATGCTTGTACCTCGGACCTACACGTACCAAAGCGCGGGGAAGTCGCCCGCGCGCAGCGCGAGGACCAGCTTCGGGCAATCTCGCCGGTTTTGCGCGAGCGCGGACGTGGCTGACAGAGCACTGCCGCTCGCGAAAACCATCGCCGCATGCACCGCTTCACATCGAACAGCCGCAGATACGAGGAGCGCGAGCAGCTCGGCGCGCAAGCGAACGCGGAAGCGGGCGATCGAGATCGCCGATCAGGACGACGTGGTAGCTGGACGCGCGCCGCGAGGTGGACGGTCCGGAGGGAAGCTGGCGTGGCATGCACGGTCCGCGATGACAGCCTGATTCAGGTCGCTCGAATCCGGCCTCGCCGGCCAGAGCGCGGCGATCGTGTCGCACCAGAACTCGTTCGGCACCTGCGCCGACCGCGCGGGTGCATGAGGCATTTCGCGCTTTCCGGAGCAGGTGGGCCCCGAGCAGGGCGGGTCCCGTCGAGGAGCGGTCGACAGCGGTTCGGCCGAAAGCGCCCCAGTTTGGCTCAGTACCTCAAGCCCGGAATTCGAGCCGATGAAGGAACGAACGGCCGAGGAAGCCACGCCGTGACCGCAACCGGCCTGGAGCGGTGTTGGCGCAATCAGCATCACCGCCGAGGACACGAAGAGTGCCACGGCAAGCGAACCCGTCGCTGGGACGCGAGAGGAAGAGACCATTTTTACCAGAGAATCTCCATGAGCCGGCAAGAAAGGCTTCATGAAAACAATAGTCACAAAAGAGTTTGATTGCAAGTAACTCTTGAGCGAGACGCCGCAAGCGCAAGTGGACCTGCGTGCAAATGCGGATCGTGCCGGATGGCGAACTGCGGGCGCTCGAGCCGATCCAGTGTGGCCTTGAATAGCGACGAGCGGCCCGGCCATTGCACGCATGAGTGAACGTGTGCCATAATATCGAATAAGCAAAGATTCCGTGCGGGTTTATCAGTGCAATTCTTGTAACTTCGAGTCGGTGCCTTATAACTTCTGTATATAAGGTGCGCTCTTTCCGATTCCGGCTCTGAGGAGTTTTCCCATGTGTCCAGCAAGGCGACGAGGGTTCACCCTCATCGAGCTCCTCGTGGTCATCTCGATCATCTCGGTACTTATCGGGCTGTTGCTGCCGGCCGTGCAGGCCGCACGCGAAGCCGCCCGGCGTGCGTCGTGCTTGAACAATCTCAAGCAGATCGGTCTGGCCTTGCAGAATTATCACACGACCAACGATCGATTCCCTCAAGGCCACTCGCAGGCCGCCGACATGCCCGGATACAGCGACAAGATGTATGCCGGCGTGACCGAATGGAGTGCGCAGGCCGAAATGTTGCAGTACATGGAAGGGAGCTCGCTGTACAACACAATCAACTTCTCTTATTGCGGAGGGGAAAACTACGGCGCTCAATGCAACGGCACCGCCTGGCGGACAATAGTAGCGGGGTTCCTCTGCCCCTCGGACGGCAACGCGGGCTCAGGCGGATCACCTGCCTTCGCCACCAACAGCACGCCCAATATCAACAGCTACAAGGGAAGCGTGGGCACGACGAGCCTCTCGACCTACACCAACACAGCAGGCTATGGAGGCTGCCAGCCCGATCCATTTCGCTTCGCCGGCGGAAACCCGGGCTGCACGCCTTTTTCTACGGGCATGTTCGCGTACTGGGTGTGCTACGGCATCGCCGACTGCAGAGACGGCACCTCTCAGACCGTGCTTTTCTCGGAATCGCTGGTCGGCGATCTGGGCACAGTTCCCACACCCCGCCATCGCAACAACTCGGTCACCGGGGTGACCGCCGCCGCGGTTGCCGATGTGCCGGACGCCTCGGCAATTCCGGCACAAACGGTGCAAACGGCGCTACAGAACTGTACGCTGGCCTTCCAATCGGCTACGAACCTGAGCAACCAGAACGGTTGCCGCTGGGGCTGGGGGGCGGTGACGATGACGCTGTTCCAGACCATCGTGCCCCCTAACAACAAGAACTACCCGTGGAACTCGTGCCGCACGTCGTGCCCGGGCTGCTCGCCGGATAACGCCTCCTACAGCAATGCGCAGAGCAATCACCCCGGCGGCGCCAATGCCCTCTTCGTCGACGGCAGCGTCCGGTTTATCAAGGATACCATCCAGCCTTACATCTGGATGAGCCTGGGCACGCGGGCCGGCGCTGAAATCATCGACGCCAAGGCTTACTGAACCGGGACGGCACGCCGGTCGAAAGCCGCTGGCTTCCGGCGCGGAGAGGCTCCCGCGCCTGGGCGCAGTGGTGCCTGGCCGTCCCTGAACCCGGTCGCGAGGTGACAATGCATCGGTGGCTGCTGATCGTGCCGATCGGCGTCTTTCTCGTGCTCTCGGGGTGGCTTCTGTTCCTTGCTCACGGCGCCAGACGCGTACGGGTCGAGCTCAGCGGCGCGCGGGCTCTCGTCCAGGCGCAGCGGTTTGACGCTGCCCGCGAGCGTCTGGCTCAGGTCGCCCGCCAATCGCCCGGGCGTGGAGAAGTGGAGTACTTGCTGGGCGTTTGCGAGCGGATCGAAAAACATCCCGCCGCCGCGCTGGAGGCGTGGGCCCGCGTGCCGCCAGACGCGGCTGAAGCACCGATCGCGGCACTGTCGACGGGTGAGCTCGCGCTGGAAATCGGTCGCTTCAGTCTGGCGGAGTCGTCGCTCGAGCGCGCGAGCCGCTCCGGCAAGGGCATCGGGCTCGAGGCGCGCCGGTTGCTGGGGCAGCTCCACTGGATGACCGGGCGACGCCAGGAGTACATCCAGTACCTGCGATCTCTCTGCGAGCGGGAGAGCGACCCGTCCCAGACGCTGCGAGTGCTCTGGAACGTTGACACCGTCGCGTATCCGATCAACTCGATGACGCTGGACCTGACCAAGGCGCTCACGGAGGCACGGGAGGACGACCGCGTGTGGCTGGCGCTGGCGGAATTGGCCACGCGGTCGGGACGGCTGGACGAGGCAAGCGAGTGGCTCGACCGCTGCGAACGAGCAAGGCCGCTCGACACCGCGATCTGGCACGCACGGCTCAGGTGGGCCAGGGCCGGGGATGAGCCGGATGAGATGATGCGCGCCGCCGGCCACCTCACCGGCTCGAGCTTGCCCCGAGCTCGGGTGCTCGAATTCCGAGCCTGGCTGGCCGCGCGGATCGACGACCGACGGCTCGAGCGCGCCTTACTCGAGGAGGTGCTTGAGCTCGAGGAGGCCAATACGGCCGCGCTCGAGGGCCTGGCCGAGCTGGCTGCGCTCCGCGGTGACGTGAAGACCATGGCTGAGCTACGAAGCCGGAAGGCGACAATCGACGCGATTCACGAGCGGTACCGCGCGCTGTGCAATCTGACCGAACTGGCTCCCAGGGCCGTCGAGCTCGCCCGGGCCGCCGAGGGATTGGGCCGCAATTTCGACGCGCTGGCCTGGTGGCGGCTGGCAGCATCGCGCGACCCCAAGGCGCTCCCGGAAGCCACCGCCGCCCGCGAGCGGCTATCGCCTCACGAACCGACGGCGCGACCGGAGGCGCAAACACTTGCCGAGCTCCTGTCGATCGATCCGCCGGCCGCGGGCAAGAAGACGGCGGCGGCCGCACCGCTCGAGATCCCGGTTTTTGCCGAGGAAGCCGCGGCCCGCGGACTGGTGTTCACATTCGACAATGGTAAGAGCGAAGTCGGTCAGCTTCCCGAGACGATGAGCGGCGGCGTGGCCGTGCTGGACTTCGACGGCGACGGCTGGCTCGACGTCTTTTGCTTGGGAGGCGGCGCGTTCCCGCCGCGCGAAGCCCATCCGCCGCTGGGAGACCGCCTGTTTCGCAACATGGGCGGCGGCCAGTTCAAGGATATGACCGGATCGTCCGGGCTGTCGTCCGCTGCGGGCGGCTACGGGCACGGGATCGCCGTCGGAGACTACGACAACGACGGCCGGAGCGACCTGTTTTTGACCCGATGGGGGTCGTACGCGCTTTATCACAACCTGGGCCAGGGCCGATTCGAAGACGTGACGGCGCAGGCGGGTCTTGCCGGACCGCGTGAGTACCCCACCGGGGCGGCGTGGGCCGACCTCGATAACGACGGCGATCTGGATCTGTACGTTTGCCATTATCTCAAGTGGGACGCGAACAACCCTTCGCTCGGCCAGGATCCAGCGCGGCCCGGCAACACGTTCGACCCGCGCCGGTTTCCGGCTGCACCGGACCACGTCTTTCGCAACGACGCGGGCCATTTCGTCGACGTGACCCGGGGAGCCGGTATCATCGACCGTGAAGGCCGCGGACTGAGCGTCATCGCCGCCGACCTGGACTCTGACGGCAAGACCGATCTCTTCGTGGCCAACGACGCCGGTCCCAATTTCTTTTTCCACAATGAGGGATCGTTTCGATTCATTGAAGAGGGCGAGCTCTCGGGGCTCTCGGCCAGTGCCCGAGGCGGATACGCCTCCGCAGCCGGCATCGCGTGCGGCGACTTCGACGGCGACGCCCTGCTCGATCTGGCCGTGACCAATTCTTATGGCGAGTCCACCACGCTCTACCATCATCTGAGCACCAGCTTTTTCAGCGACCGGACGAGCGCGGCCGGACTCGCAGCGAGCACTCGTTTCGTGCGCGGCTTCGGCCTGGCCGCCTTTGACGCCAACAACGACGGCAAGCTCGACTTGGCCCAGGCAAACGGGCATACCAACGACAACCTGCCCGCGATGCCCTATGCGATGGCCGCACAGCTCTTCCTTGGTGACGGTGCCGGCAAGCTCCGCGACGTTTCCTCGAAGGCTGGCGAGCCCTGGAGCATGCTTCGCCTGGGCGCGGATTGGCGACCAGCGACTTCGACAACGACGGCCACGTCGATTTGCTGATCGTCGCCCAGAATGCGCCGCTTGCGCTTTTCCGCAACAGAGGCGGCGAAGAGGTGAGGTCTGCGCAAGGCCAGCGCACGCATTTCTTGACGATCGGGCTGGAGGGAACCGTCTCCAATCGCGATGGCTCCGGCGCACGGGTGGCCTTGACCGCTTCGGGGAAAACGCAGGTGCGCGAGCGATTGGGTGGCGGCAGCTACCTTTCCGCAAGCGACGGCCGGCTCCACTTCGGCCTGGGCACAACCGACAAGGTTGATCGCATCGCCGTGAAGTGGCCCAAGGGACGTGTTGATGTCTACAAGGACCTGCGGGCTGATACAGGCTATTTGCTGCGCGAAGGCGATTCGACGGCCAGGACTCTTGGCGGTTTCACGCCGGAGAGCTCCACCACGCCAGGCGACGGAAAGTGAACGACGCACTCAGGGTCTTCGACCGTGCGATCTCTGAGCCGTGCGCGCATCTCGGAGACCTACGGTCGCGCGGAAGGGCGGGGTCGGAGACCCGCGCCCAACTTGGCGGCCGTGCGCGCATCTCGGAGACCTACGGTCGCGCGGAAGGGCGGGGTCGGAGACCCGCGCCCAACTTGGCGGCCGTGCGCAGCTCGGAGACCTACGGTCGCGCGGACTGGCGGGGTCGGAGACCCGCGCCCAACTTGGCGGCCTTGCCGCGTTGGGATCGTGCGGGCGGCGGCTCGTGAAGGTATAGTATCGGAAAGCGCTTTGACACCACCCGCCCTTCGAGCCGGATGCGATGATGTCGCCGATCAAAAACGGACTGGCCGCGCTTTCGCTGCTCCTCGCCGGATCGAATCCGGGTGCGGCCGGCGACGCGATCGACTTCGATGGCAAGGTTGCCCCGCTGCTTGCCAGGAAGTGCCTGGACTGTCACTCGGGGTCCGATCCCAAGGGCAAGCTCGACCTGTCGCGCCAGAGCTCGGCGCTTGCCGGGGGGCTAGCGGCCAGGCAATCGTGCCGGGTAAGCCCGACGACAGCCTGCTCTGGGAGCGAGTTTCGTCCGACGAAATGCCGCCGTCTTCGCCGCTTGACAACAGCGAGAAGGCGATACTGCGGGCATGGCTCGCCACAGGCGGCGGGCTGGGGCACCGACCCGATCGATACGTTCCAGACGACAACGGCACGCCGGGCCGGCCGCGATTGGTGGTCGCTTCAGCCCTTGACTCGGCACGCTCCACCCGCCGTGCGCTATCGCGACTGGGTGCGCACGCCGATCGATCGTTTCATTCTGAAAGCGCTCGAGGCAAACGGCATCGCTCCCACGCCCGAGGCCAACCGCCGCACGCTCATTCGACGTGTTTGCTTTGATCTCACCGGCTTGCCGCCGGAGCCGGAAGCCGTCGATGCGTTTGTCGACGATGATTCCCCCGGCGCCTATTCCAGGATGCTGGAACAGTACCTGGCCTCGCCGCAATACGGAGTGCGCTGGGCCCGCTGGTGGCTCGACCTGGCCCGTTATGGAGAGAGCAACGGATACGAGTTCGATGAATTCCGGCCGGCCGCCTGGTTATATCGCGACTGGGTGGTCGACTCGCTCAATCACGATCGTCCCTACGACGAATTCGCCAGGCTCCAACTGGCCGGCGACGTCTTGCGCCCGAACGACTCGAGCGCGATCGCGGCGACCGGCTTCCTCGTGGCCGGGGCTTATGACACCGTCGGCCAGACGCAGCAGTCGCTCGTCATGCGCGCCGTCGTGCGCAGCGACGAGATTGAAGATCTGGTCGGGACCGTCGGGCAAACGTTTCTGGGGGTGACGGTCAACTGCGGCGCTGTCACGACCACAAGTTCGACCCGATCCGGCAGGAGGAATATTATCGCATCGCGTCGGCGCTCTCCGGAGTGCGTCAGGGGGAGCGCGATCTCTCGGCGATCGACGCGACCGCGGCCGCGGTCAGAACGCAGATCAAGGAGCTGCAATCGCGCGTCGTGGCTATCGAGCGCCCGGCGCGAGATCAGATTCTCGCCAGACGTGCGAGAGTTGATTCCAGCCCGCCCGATCCGGTCGCCGCCTGGAACTTCGAGGCCGGGCTCGTGGACGTGAAGGGCGGGGTTGTCCTCACACTCGACGGGGGTGCGAAGCTGACGCCGGAGGGGCTCAAGTTCGATGGCGTGAACGCTCTGGGCACGTCGACGCCTCTCCATCGTGGACTTTCGAGCAAGACGATCGAGGTCTGGGTGCAGCTCGACAATCTCGCGCAGCGGGGCGGCGGCGCGATGTCGATCGCGACCAGAGAGGGCCTCGTCTTTGATTCCATTGTCTTCGGCGAACGCGAGCCGCTCCGGTGGATGGCCGGCAGCGAGGGATTCAGCCGTTATCAGAGTGTCTCGGGCACGGAGGAGAAAGACGCTCTCAAGAAGCCGGTGCACATCGCGATCACCTACAGCGCCCTTGGCACGATTCGCGTTTATCGCGACGGCGTGCCTTATGGAAAAGCTTACGAGACTGCGAAACCCGCGGTCTTCGCCGCTGGAGAGGCTGTGATTCTCTTCGGCCAGCGGCACACGCCCGCCGGCGCCAACCGCGGGCTTGCGGGCACGGTCCTGCGACCCGGCTGTACGATCGGCGCTCGAGGCCGCCGAGATTGCAGCATCAGCGGCGAGCTTCCGCGAATACGTCCCCTCCGGCGCGGTCGTCGCGGCCTTGACGCCGAAGCTCAGGGCGGAGCGCGCCGAGATCCTGGCGGCGATCGAGCGTCTGCGCACCTCGCACGGGGCGAACCCGCGCGTTCACGCGGTTGCCCCCAGGGAACCTGGCGCGACGCACATCGAGATCCGTGGGAATCCCAATCAACCGGGAGACGTCGTGAGGCCGGGCGGAATCGCCGCGATTGTCGCGCCGGCGGCTGATTTCGGGCTCGAGCCCGGCGCGGCGGAGGGAGCGCGGCGGCAGCGGCTGGCGGCGTGGGTTTGCAGCGTGCGGAACCCGCTCTTTGCGCGGGTCATTGTGAACCGGCTCTGGCAGGCACACTTCGGCACGGGCCTGGTCGAGAACGCGAGCGATCTTGGCTTTAACGGCGGCAAGCCGTCGCACCCGGAATTGCTCGACTGGCTCGCAGGCGAGCTCATCGCGCAAGGCTTCCGCTTGAAGGCGATGCACAGGCTGATCTTGAACTCGGCGGCGTACCGCCAGGCGTCGCGGTCGGATCCTCTGGCCGCGAGCAAGGACTCAGGGAATCGCTTGATCTGGCAGCGTACGCCCACGCGCTTGCAGGCCGAAATGGTCCGCGATGCAATGCTCAGCGCCGCGGGCGTGCTCGACACCAGGCTACACGGCCCGAGCTTCTTCGATCACTCGGTCACGAAGGCGCCGGGAACCGCGGCGATCCTTTACGCGAGCATCGATCCCGGCGCGCCGGGAACTTACCGGCGCACGCTCTACCGGGCATGGCTACGCGGCGGCCGCAGCCACTTGCTCGACGCATTCGACTGCCCCGATCCGTCGACCTCGGCACCGCGGCGGGCCGTCACAACCACGCCACTTCAAGCGCTGGCGATGATGAACAACGCGCTGGTGCTGCATCTGGCCGAGGCGTTCGCCGGCCGGCTGGAACGCGAAGCCGGCGATGACGCGGGGCGCCAGGTTGACCGGGCCTACCGGGTCGCGCTCGGCCGGCTGCCGGAGCGAGATGAACGGATCCAGGCGGTGAGGGTGGTCGAACGGGCGGGCCTGCCGGCCTTGGCGCGGGCCATCTTCAATTGTAATGAATTCCTTTACTTTGATTGATCGGTGCAGAGGGTGCCAGCGATGGATCGGCGCGACTTTCTTTCCTGGGTGCAAGGCGGCCTGGCCGGCGCCGCGGCGGCCTCACTTCTCTTGCGCGACGGAATCGTGCGGGCCGTCGAGCCCGGCGGCGCGAAGCCCCCGTGCCCGCACTTTCCGCCCAAGGCGACCCGTGCCCTTCACATCTGCCTCTGCGGCGCGATGAGTCATATCGACACGTTCGATTACAAGCCGGACTTGATCACCGCGCACGGCAAGCCGGTGAATTCATCGACCAGGCCCGACACGTTCTTCGGCCAGATCGGCCGGCTGCGCCGGCCCGACTGGACCTTCCGCCAGCGCGGGGAAAGCGGGCTCTGGGTATCGGAGCTGTTTCCAAACGTGGCCGAAGTCGCCGACGAGCTGACGGTGATCAAGTCGATGGTCGCCGAGACCGCAAACCACACGCCGGCGACGTTTCAGGAGAACAGCGGCTTTCGCTTGAACGGCTTTCCGTGTGCCGGGGCGTGGCTCTCCTACGGACTGGGGGGCGAGTCCGACGACTTGCCGGCTTTCGTCGTGATTCCGGATGTGCGCGAGTTTCCCGCCGGCGGAGCGATCAACTGGACGAACGGCTTTCTGCCTGCGCGGCATCAAGGCGTGGTGATTCGCCCACAGGGCGAGCCGATCGACGATCTGTTCCCGGCCTCGCCGGTTGACCCGAAATCGGAGGCCGGCACCCGCGAGCTGGTGGCGGCGATGAACCGGAGCCACATTGCACGGCACCCCGGCGACGACACGCTGGCGGCTCGCGTGCGCGGGTATGCGATGGCCGCACGAATGCAGATCTCGGTTCCGCTCGTCGCCGGCTTGAACGATGAGAAAGAGGAGACCCTCGCGCTCTACGGCATCGACCGCAAGGAGTCTGCCGAGTTTGGCCGGGCGTGCCTGCTGGCCCGGCGGCTGCTCGAGCGCGGCGTGCGGTTTGTGCAGGTCTACTCGGGCGGCACCTTTGGCAGCCCGCGGCGGAACTGGGACGGGCACGAAGACATGAAGGCGAACCATGGTCAGGAAGCCGGCCGGGTCGATCGGCCGATCGCGGGCTTGCTACGCGATTTCCGCCGCCGCGGTCTGCTCGATGACACGCTCGTCTTGATCACGACCGAGTTCGGCCGGACGCCGTTTTCGCAGTCGGGAACCGATGCGGTCGGCCTGGGCCGAGATCACAACCCGCTGGGCTTCTGCGTGCTGCTCGCCGGCGCGGGGCTGAAACACGGAATGGCTCATGGCTCGACTGACGAGATCGGCTGGAAAGCGGCCGAGAATCCGGTCACCTGGCCCGACTTTCATGCGACAGTGCTGAATCTTCTGGGGATCGATCACAAGCGATTGACGTTTTATCACAATGGAATTCAGCGGCGGCTGACCAACGTGCACGGTGAGGTAATCAAAGCGATTGTTGCGTGAGACCGGGATCCCCAGGGGGCTGACCAACGTGCCACACTCTCGCAAGCGATTCGGGCGGTTGTTCTACGGGACAATCGTGACTGCGATTGTTGTGACCGTGGGCGCTCTCGTCTGGCAACCGGTATCCGTGCAGCTCATTGCCTGGCGATTGACGAGGCAATTGCGCGACCCGATCGCTTCGAGTCGAAAGGACGCTGCCGCCGAGCTTGTGCGGCTTGGTCCGTCGGCGACCTCTTGGGTTGTACGGGCCATGCGCGATCGCGATCCTGAGGTCCGGATCGGCGCGTGCATGATTCTGCTGCAAACGACGCCGGATCGTCCGGAAGCTGCTCTCGCGGCGCTGCTCGGCGCCGCGAGGGACAGTGATTCCGGCGTTCGCGCCGCCGCAGTGGGGCAGCTCGAGGCGTTCCTCAGCCGATATCGCGCGGGTCGCACCAAGCGTGCAGGATCAAGCTCTGGGGGGCCTTTGCGACGCGCTTGACGACGGATCACCGCAGGTTCGCCGCCAGGTTCTCACGAGCTTCTTCGTGGTCGGTCCCAGGGCGAAGCACGTCGTTGGTAAGCTCGATCGATTGCTCGAAGGCGCCGATAAATCGTTGCGCGTTGGAGCCGCCACTGCCATGCTGCGAATTGATCCGGATGCGACGCGCGGTCGCGTGAGCGCAGCCATGTCGTCGTTGCTGACCGATCAGTCGCTGCGAATGGAGCACTGGCACCTGGTCCACACGCTGGTTGGCGCTCAGGGAAGAGACGCGACTGCCGAGATGCTGATCAAACACCTCAAGCACCCGGATCGGCAGACGCGAAGGCAGGCGCTTGACGACTTGATGACGCATTGTGCTGAGGGAAAAAGCACGCGAGCCGCGATGCTTGAGATTTTGAACGGCGGCGACGCGGGAATGAGTGAGGAGGCTGCGTTCTACTTCCTCAAAACCGAGCCGGCCATGGTCGCGAAGGCCGTTGAGATGCTGGCGAAACAAATTGTTCACCCGGGCGAAGGGAGCTATCTGGCGTGGCATCTTGTCAGGAAAGCGAGAGAAGCGTGTCCAGGCTCGCTGGAGCCACTGGCGACTAGACTGCTCGAGCTCTTGCCTGGCGCGCCCACGCGGGAAAGCCGCGTGTTCGTCATCACGGCTCTGGGAGAGATCGGGCCGGACGCGGCGGTCGCGGTGCCCGCGCTGCTCAAGCTTTCGAGTGAGATAAACCTCGATGTCGCGACCAGGGCCGTCGCGTCTCTTGTGAAGATCGATCGCCGATCAGCCGCTACCGAGCTTCCGGCGCTCATCGAATGGATGAGGCCGGGGCATGAGGCACAGATTCGGCTGCGGGCAATGGCGGCGCTGCGCGACCTGGGCTCTGCCGCGGCGAGTGCGATTCCGGTGCTGCTTGAAGTTGCGGACGAGGACGAGCTTGCGATTTCAACGGGTGCGATGGAAGCCGTCTCGGGGATCGATCCTGTGACGGGACGCACGTTGAAGCAATCCATTGTACGCGGTGAGATCGGGGTGAATGAGCGCGCGGCGAGCGCGGTTTCCGGAGCGCGTTAGTGCTGCGACCACCTTGGATTGGCGGGTCGGCCGCCTGGAGACCTGCGGTCGGTTGGGAGGGCGGGGTCGGGAGACCCGCGCCCGAACAGAGAAGAAATCCCTTCGCGGAGCGAAGGGCGACAATGGGGCGGGGTCGGGAGACCCGCGCCCAACAGAGAAGAAATCCCTTCGCGGAGCGAAGGGCGACAATGGGGCGGGGTCGGGAGACCCGCGCCGAACAGAGAAGAAATCCCTTCGCGGAGCGAAGGGCGACAATGGGGCGGGGTCGGGAGACCCGCGCCCAACAAAGAAGAAATCCCTTCGCGGAGCGAAGGGCGACAATGGGGCGGGGTCGGGAGACCCGCGCCCAACAAAGAAGAAATCCCTTCGCGGAGCGAAGGGCGACAATGGGGCGGGGTCGGGAGACCCGCGCCGAACAGAGAAGAAATCCCTTCGCGGAGCGAAGGGCGACAATGGGGCGGGGTCGGGAGACCCGCGCTGAACAGAGAAGAAATCCCTTCGCGGAGCGAAGGGCGACAGTGGGGCGGGGTCGGAGTCCGCTCGCGGAGCGAAGGGCGAGATTTTCGGGCGGCGCCTCAAGGCGCGCCGACGGCCTTGGCTATGACGAACGCAGCCGTTGCGGCGAGGCCGCCGACGAGCACGGTTTGCCAGGCGCTTTCGAAGGGGCCTGGGCGTCGTGAATCGGCCCTTGATGTAGCCGAAGACGAAGAGAGCGATCAACGTCACGATGATCGAGCCGATGAGCGCGGAATAGACCGACTTCAGAAAAAAGTAGGGTGCGAGCGGGACCATGCCGCCGGCTACATACGAGAGTGCGATCGTCATGGCGCTGCGGTTTGCCCGCTTGGGGTCGGGTTCCTCGAGTCCGAGCTCGAACCGCATCATGAAATCGACCCAGCGCTTGTGGTCGGAACAGATCGCATTGACGACCGGCACGAGCAACTCGTCAGCCAGGCCGTAGTGTCGCAAAACATCGGCGGTTTCGGCTTCTTCGATTTCGGGCACCTCGAGGATTTCTCGCTCTTCTCGAGAGCGCTCGGAAGCGAAATGCTCGGCGTCGGTGCGTGCGGCCAGGTAGCCGCCCAGTCCCATGGCGATCGCCCCCGCGGCCACTTCGGCCAGACCGGCCGTGACGACGATGGCGTTTGAGGCGACGGCCCCGGACAAGCCCGCCGCGAGCGCAAACGGGACGGTCAAGCCGTCTGACATGCCGATGACGATGTCGCGGACAGACGCCGAGGCGGTGAAGTGTTTCTCGATGTGGGCAGTCTGGGGCACGGGGCTCTCGCTTTCCGGGAGGATCGTTGTGAATGCCGGACGTCTGTCTGTCTCTCTGGCCGCCGGCGAGGAATGAGAACAGTGAGTTTTGGGATCAGGCTTGATGGCGGCCGCAGCACTTAAGGCTCGGGCTTCTCATCGGCATTGGGTGAGGGAACTTTTCTGAGTATCTCGGACCACACTCGGAGGAATCGCTTCACGTCCTTGTGCGTTCCTGGCAAGCTCGGGTCTTCGATAGAGACTTGCTTCGTTTTCTTGTTCTGGGTGATGGCGACGGTCAGTCGCGAAATGTCCGAGCCGCCGCTCAAGTAGTGATTTCGCAGACTGTCAAATTCGGCTTCCTTGACTTTGGCCATGATCTCTGCGAGGTCTTTCTGAGATAGGGTGGTCTCTGTCTTTTTCCACTGCCCGTCGTGCTCGTCGAAGACCTCCTTCACGACCTTGCCATCGCCAGTTATGGTGACTTTCCAGAGCAGCCAGAGGCTCTCGCTCCCAAGGCGAGAGGCCACAATCTTGAGGTCGACGCCGCCGGAATTGCTATCGTTCGGGACCGGCGATTGCCGGCACGCGAAAAGGAACGCAAGCGGCAGAGAGGCCAGGATCAGCATTGTCGGCGAACGCACGATCGCAGACCCTTGATTCAACATGGGATGGCACATGGGCTCCTCGCGCTCGCTTCGCTGCGAATTCTCCTGCACGGAAGGGTTGCGTGCAACTGCGAAGCAGGTTGGTGAGACACGGTGTCTTCGCTCCGCCCCGCGGACTCGGGACAAAAGTGTCGGGCAAATTCACAGATTTTGAACATAAGGTAACAAAGGTAACGAAGGGCGGAACTGGAGCCGAAAAGGGTGATTGAGTAGGTTAGGCTTTAGCCTGACTACCCGGCTCCGGCACCACCGTTCTCGCGCAGGTTTCTCTGCCGGCGCACGTAGGCCGTCGGACGAAACGCGAAAAGCCGGCGGAGTACCGCGGGCTGGATTCCGATTTACGGAGAGCGCGCGTACAATAAGAACATTCTAGACGGCTTTCGTTGATATAAGCCAATGGGAAAGGGAAACGATGGACAAGTCGAAAACCGAATCCGCCCTCTCAGGGGAGGGACTCGCGTTGTCATCCGGCCCTGGTGACGTCGACTTGAATCATTCCGGGGTGGCGGGTAATTCCGAAACAATCGACCATTCGATGCAACTCACGAGCGCGGAGATGATCGAGCTTGGCAGGTTCGACCTCGTTGACGAGTTGAACGCGCCGCTGGTCGCGGCCCGACCCAAACCACGCGGATTGCTCCCGGTCCCGCCCGAGGTAGAGGCTGCTGTTGCCGAAGACGACTCATCGCTTTTGAAGAAGCATGGGATTGTGCCCACCTGCGAAGATCGACAGCGGCAGGTCAACTCCCTCACTTTGCAGTACTACTATGGTGGGCACGACGTCGCTTATCGGATCACGCCGCAAGGAGTGGAACTGCTTGCATACGGGCTCGTCGAGATCCGCGAGCTGACCCAGGGCATGAGCCAAGAACAACTCCTGACGATCGAGATCGGTCAGCCCTGAGCCATATTTCCTGGGCAGCCCGGACGCGCCGGTCGACCCAAGTCAGCGGCCGTTGCTGCCGCGGAATCTGTTAGGCCTTACTGGTGTCGTGGACAGCCGGCTCCAGACATGGTTCGGATGGATCTCCGGCAGGATAAACGACGTCGACCTCAACCTCGACGGCATATCGACCGCGACGCACCCAGCGCTTACGCTTCTCCCTCCGTTCCTTCATCTTCTTTACTCCGAAGGTTCGTCGGCATGCCAGGCGACGAAAAACCGATCGTTGGCCACCGCCGAGCGGATCTGCTCGAAAAGCTTGCCCATTGCTACATCTTATGGTCACCAGGGCCTCAGCGAAACAGCCGCGAAGCTCGACTTCCGCCGTTTTCTGGAGCGTCGTGGGTGACCGGCTGGTCGGTGTCGTGTCGAGCGGGAGTTGAAGCTTGAGACCAGCCAAGTTCAGCAGATCGACCACGTTGTGCGTCGTGGAAGATCTCCCCCTTCGTTGCCTTGGTTAACTTCTGTTCAAAAATCCCTCGCGTTACGGGTGCAGTTCGCACCGATTCGGACGGGCCCAAATGATGGGTCCCGGCGGGGCGTTCGAGACCGAGGCCCTACTTGACCCGCCGGGCCTTTTCTTCATTTGGCCGGACAAGCCAGCTTGCCCGACACGGGACGGCGGCCTGGACTTGGCTGCGCACTTCGAGGAGATGAAGAAAGCTCGTCCTCGAATTCCGGCGGCGCGGGACAGATGCCTCGCTGCCAAGTGCTGGCGGGGCGAAAGCCGTTGTTGTTGTTACGGTTCGACGGCGCATTCCAGTTACGGTTGGCCGCGCGCACGTTCGACGGTTGATTGTTGAACGAGCCGCCCCGAAGCAGGCGATCGAATGGCCGCCGCCCGCTGAAAGGGCATGTTACTGAAGATGTCTGCGCGTAGTCGATACGTGTCTGCCTGGCGCGCGTGGCTGATCCAGCTCATGATCCGGGGCCGGATGTCCGCCATTGAGAGACGACCATCGGCGAACGATCGCTGCATCCAGCGCATCCGGCGGCGAAAGCGTCTGACGTTTTCCTTCGCAAGCACTCGGTGTGTCGCGAAGACGCGGTAGCCCAGAAAGCGGATTCCGTCGCGCGTGGGAGACACGACACTCTTATCTTCGTGGATACGCAGACGAAGTCGGTCGAGGAACTGGCTGATCTGGGCGCGCGCTTGCTGCAGGCGTTGCTTGTCGTTGGAGAAGACCAGGAAGTCATCGACGTAGCGCACATAGCTGAGCCGCAAACGGTTGGTGACGAAGTGGTCAAGAGGGTCGAGGTAAACGTTGGCGAAGAACTGGCTGGTTTGGTTTCCCAGGGGCAAGCCGCGCCGCCGCTCGGTCGGTGTGAATAAGTCATCGCCCGGAAACCACATGATCGCGGGTGTTTGTGGGTTGCTGTGGTCGATGATCGTGCTCACCAGCCAGAGAACGTTCGGGTCCTTGATCCGGCGCGCGAACCGATCCTTGAGAATCGCATGGTCGATCGATGGGAAGTATTTCCGCACATCCGCTTTCAAGACGTAGGTGTAACGCCTGGCGAACTGCTGGCAACGGTTCACCGCAGCGTGGGTGCCTTTGCCTTTGCGGCAGGCGTAACTGTCGTGGATGAACGACCGCTCGAAAATCGGTTCAAGTATGCCGGTGAGCGCATGATGCACGACCCGATCGCGGAACGGAGCGGCGCTGATCTGGCGTGGCTTTCCCTCGTAGATCGTGAAGGTGCGGTAGGGGCCTGGGCGGTAGGTGAAGGTTGCCAGCTCGTCTTGAAGCCGGACCAGCTCGGGCTCCAGCCGGAAAAAGAACCGAGCGGCGCCGGGCTTGAAGCGTTTGCCGCGGCGGGCCTTCTCGGCGGCGCGGAGCAGGTTCTCGAACGAGATCATGTCTTCCCACAGATGGCCGTAGCGCTTCATGCTTCGGCTCCGTCGGGCCGACTGCGCAGCCAGCCGCCGACCAATCTACCGATTTCATCGATTGATTTGCTGGCGAAACCGTAGCTATCGACTTTCAGACATTGCAGGTCCTTGGCCAATCGCATCTGGAAGCGCAGTATTTCCAGCGTCAAGTTCGACTCCTCGAGCAACCGCTGGCGGCTCTTGTTGTACTTGGCGCGGATGAGCGTTTCGAGCAACGTGTACAGGTTCCGTTCGATCCGCTCGCCTAACACAAACCGATGGTTGCGCGGGAAACGGCTTGTGTGGTTGCAGGACCAGAGAATCAGGTCGTAGGTTTTGGTGATAATCGTCAGTTCCTGCTCTTTTCTCATTGACATACCCGGTTGCGATGATATAATTACTTCAAAGCCGCGTGTGCGGCGATTCAATCCCCCTGTGTGCGAGTTCTCGCCGTGCTTTCAGCAGCCTACCAATCGCGGTTTTCGGATAAACATATCAGTTACTACTATTTTGTGGCGGAGTGGTAAAGCGGTAAAGTGGATCAGTTGTAAGTCCTGGCGGGGCGAAAGCCGTCGTTGACGCTACGGTCCGACGGCGCATTCCAGTTACGGTCGGCCGCGCGCACGACCGACGGCTGATTGTCGAACGAGCCGCCCCGAAGCAGGCGATCCTTGATTATAGATTCACTAGTATTTATATCATCACTTTGTGTTCCGGTGCGGTCGGGCGTATAAAGGAGCGGTGCTTCCTGGCACCATTCGTACACGTTTCCCAGGCTGTCGAACAGCCCCAGGTCGTTGGGAAGAAGGCTTCCATCGGGCCAGGCGCGGTTCGCTGACGACTTCTGATACCACGCGTAGGCGGGGAGCAGGTCCAGGCTCGAGCCGTGGTAACGTACCGTCTCGGCCCCCGCGCGACAAGAGTACTCCCATTCCGCCTCGGTTGGCAACCGATAGCCGGAACGGCGCACGGCGTCGGCGCGGATCGTCATGCCCTCGGCATACTTCTTCTGCGAGTTGCTCTCGTAGCATTCCTCCAGCCCCTCCTTGCGGCTCAGCCAGTTGCAGTAGGCCGCCGCGTCGAACCAGCTTGTGCCGTTCATCGGGCCTTTTCGGTCCGGGCTGTAGTGGTCGACGGTTAGCTCGTGGTCGGGGTTTTCCGCCGCAAATGCCTGATATTGTTCGACGGTCACTTCCTTTGAGGCGATCGCAAACTTTCGCGGAATCAAGCGGCGATGCGGGGTTTCATTTTTGGCAATTCGATCGGGCTCCGATGGCGGCGAGCCCATCCGGAAATCGACGGGGCCTTCGATCAGGGTGAAGGTTTGGGCCTGGCTGTTCACATACCAGCGGCGTGGGCCGCGGGCCTTGAAATCGAGCTTGGTCAGGCGACTATCCGCCTCCGCGAGCTTTGTTTCCTGGCCCCATTTTCGCAGTGTCCATTCGGCGGCGCTGTGGATGCCGGAGTCGGGGTCGTTTTCGTAGAGGTCGAGTAGTTTTGTGACCAGGGGGTCGCGGTCGGCGGGGGAGAGCTTCTCGGTGCCATAGGTGCCTAGAGATAGGATGAGCGCTCGGCGGACTGAGGTTTCGGGGTGGAAAAGGATCTCTCGGGTGGCGGGTGGCGCGTGGCGGGTGGCGGGAGAGTCGAGCCGGCCAAGTTCGGACGCGAGCGGTTGAGGGTCGGCGCCCAGGGGATTCAGCCAGTTGACGATGAAGCTGCGGAGCCGCGGGTCGGCGCTGTGACGCAGAAGCGGCCAGACCGCTTCGGGTTTTCCCAGCCGGACGAGCGCGATCGCGGCCCGGGCCTGACGCATGGCGAGCGCGTCTTTGATGTCGTCGGTCACGACCGGGCGCTGCCAGACGGAGGCGGTCACGGGGGGGCCGTCGGGAGCGGTCTTTGCCAAGGATACCGACACGGGACGGAAGCCCTCGGCGATCAGCTTGCGGCACTGGGAGTCGTGGGCGGCGGGGTCCAGGGCGTATACTGGGACCGACTCAAATCGGACATCGCTGCTCCACAGGGCCGCAAAGCGGCGATCGGCACGACCGGCGCTCGTGACCTCGCGGAATGCCGCCAATTCGCGGATCGGGTCGAGGTCGGAGTCCTCCTGGATGTGATCATAATCGGAGTAGCCGACGCGGATCGCCTCCTTGAGCAAAGCAATCGCTCGCGCGCCCTGTTCCTGGCTTTTGGCCGGATTCGCCGTCTTCAGGCGCGCGACGCCAGCGCGAGAGCACAGGCGGCATCGTAATAGAGGCCGGAATCTCGTGGGTTTGTCTTCGAGCGCTGATTCCAGTTTCGCGGATGCGTCGTCCAGGCCCTCGCCGAGCTCGGCGGCAACGACGACGGCCAGGTAGGGCTTCGAGCTTGCGGAGACATCGGCCTTGCCATAAGCCGTCACATCGTTGAGCGCCTCCTTCTTGTGGTGAAGACGCGCGTGGGCCATGGCGCGGAATTGCAAGGCCGCTGACGCCTGCGGTGCCTTGAGCAGCACGGCATCGAGATCCTCGATAGCGACTTGGTGATTGCCGAGCTGCACGTTCGCGATCGCGCGACGAAACCGAGCGTTCAGGTCGTCGGCCTTTGCCTTGATGGCCGCCTCGGCTTCCTTGAGGTTGGCGGTCGCACGCTCTGCAGTGGTGGGCGGCGCGGCCGCGGGCATCACGCTGATCTCGGTTGGTATCGACCAGGCGTTCGTGGCCAGTGAGCCGGCGAGATTGATTTCACTCTGGTCCAGCAGGGGCGCGGGAACCTCCAATAACGGAGTCTTCCGCCAGACGCCGCAGTAGCGGGTTGACCCGTCGGCTGCTCGCGCGGCGTGGATGGTCATCGGGGCCATGCCGGCCGCCTTGAGCCGACTTTGTGCTGCCTGATGATCGGCGGCGGTTGCGCCGGCCAGGGTCCGGGCGTCGTCGCCGGGCTGTTTGGATTCGATCCAGATGCCGGCGACGCGATCCGAAGGCTTGCCGTCGGCGCCGGCCGCAACGTAGCCGGCGACGTCGACCGGGAGATATTTTTCTGCCCGGTTCTTCTGGTCGCTTTGCTCGATTTCGGCGTGGGTCAAACCTGAAGCCATCCGCCAGCTTCGTCCGTCCCGGGTCCACACAGCGGCGACCCGGATGGCCGCGCCGTCGGCGTAGGGCCGCACACGTGACGGCCGGTAACCGCATTTCCGGAGTGCCTCGGCCAGTTTCTGGAACTCGTCCAGAGCCATCGTCTGGCAATAGGCATAGTGTGCGTCGAGGTATCCACGGGCCGATTCGATTCGGGCCTTCCACGCGGGGTCGGGCGTTGCCCAGGCCGGGTCGAGCGGCGCATCGTTCCAATCGAACATCGCGCGCTTGTCGATCTCGGCTTGAAGCACGGGAATGACGCCTGCCCCGACCTTCTGAGCGATCGGGAAAAGCGTTGCGTATTGCTTGGCGTCGGCGGACATGAGCGCATCCGCAAGCCGGGCCGGGTGGTCCGCGGCGTAGTCGGCCAGGATGCTCGTCGCCAGCGATCGCTCAGAATCGGCCCTGGCCGGATCCGGATCTCGAAACGTCTTAATCAGCGACGGCACCAGCCAGGCCCGCAGGGGACGCAGAGTCTCGATCAACGGCGGATAATCGCCGGGGTCCTTGATCACGGCCGCCAGAAAATGGTCCGCGATGAACGGCGCGACGGTGTCCCATCCCTTTTCGGTCGTGGCCAGAGACGTGCTCGCGAGCGCGGCCGCTGCCCGGAAACGCTTGTCTGCTGCGGCCGCCGGATCGCGTAACAACTTCCAGAGGCGCGGCGTGGCCTCGCGGTCGTGCTCGCGCAGAATCCCCCAGATCACGGGCAAATCAGCGGGCGGGGCCTCCAGCAGGCGCTCGTAGACGTACACTGCCTGGGCGGGGTCCGAGGGCAGCAGTGCAAGGCTCGCGTGAAGCCTGGCCCGGGCATCGGCCTGGTCTTCCCTCGCGGCTGCCTTCAGCTCCGCTTCGGCCCACTGGCGATAGCTCGCCAGGGCCTTGAGGTTCTCGGGCAGTTGCACCGTCTCGGCCTTGAGCAATTGCTGCACGAGGTCGTGTGCTCTCGTCGCACGGGTGGACTCGATGACGCGATCCCGAACGCCCAGCCCCACTGCGAGAAGTATGCCCGTGACCGCCGCAAGTCCCAGCACGCGCAGCCCATGCAACCGTCTGGCTCGCTTCATCATTCGCTGCTGGTTTTCAGTCCAGTCCTTGTTCTTCGTCAGCAGCCGGATGCTCGCCCATTCGCTGATTGAAGGCAGGTGGCGGTTTTCGGGCTTGCTGTTCCAGAGCGAGGCCCGGTCGGCGAGCTTCAGCTCGGCGCGACCACGGCGTGTCTCCCTTTGCTTGCGCGTGAGCCATTCACGTAGCGAAGGGACCAGGTAATCGTGCGTCAGTTGATAATAGCGGCCCCCCGAGGCCGCGGTCGTTTGCTCTGCTCCCGAGCCCTCGGGATCGGTCGGGGTGATCAACCGAAGCTCGCCATCGAGGATGTTCAAAACCTCGTGAAAGTCGCGGGGCCGGGCTGCGTTTCCGGCGGCCGCCTGCAGCTCTTGTTCGGACCTCATTTGTCCCTTGATGTCCGTGCCCGATTCAGGTAGCAGCGCTTTGAGGACAGCCTGCGCGGCCTTCTGGTGCATGCGATGGCGGGGATTGGCCTGCGGCGAGATGAACGTTTCTTCGAGGAACGTGACGCCGACGCCCGCCGCTCCGCCCACTTCTCGCAGCGTGGCGGGCGTCCACGCTTTTCCTTTCATCATCTCGGCAAAAAGGGCCAGCCGCACGGAGACAACCTTCTTGCCTTGCGCCAGCTCGGCGATCGCCTGGTCCAGGAATTGCCGCTGGTCCTTGGTGATCTCCCGGCCGTTCTCAGGCAGATTCCCGAGCGCGGCTCCAAACGCGGTGAGCACCTTCGTGGCGTGTCGCGTATCGAAAAGATCGACCAGTGCGGTGTTATGCCCCTGAATGAGCTCGACTTCCAGGTCCCCAAGAAATCGGCTCACCGCGAGCCAGAAATCATCGCGCACCAGCACGATCGCCTGCACATGCTCGCCGTCGCACTGGCGCAAGGCGGAAATCAGCTCGGAATCCTCGTCGCCGCGGCGGGCGTGCAGCCACTGCTCGAACTGATCGATCACGAGCAAGAGCTTGCGGCCCGCGCCGAGCACGCGGCCCTTCCGCACGGCGGCGAGTGAATCGACCAGGCCCGTGGGATCGGGCAGGGCAGGGCAGGCCTTTTTCAGTCTGGTGAGCAGCCTCTGCTCCGTGTCATCGGCGGTTGCCTCAATGTGCACCGAGACCACGTGCGCCGCCAGCCGGGGCAAGAGGCCCGCCTTCAGGAGCGAAGACTTGCCGCAGCCGGAAGGGCCATAGATCAGGCCGACTCGAAAGGTCTTTTCGGGGTCGATGGTCTCGATCTGCGTCTTCCAGAACCGGATGCTCTCGGGCAGGCCGTCGCGGTTGCGCGGGCCGGGAAGCAGCTCGAGGAAGAAGTCGGCGTCGTGCTCGTCGAATGAGCGCAGGCCCTTGGGCACGATCTTGATCGGGCGCTGATTTCCATCCGAGGGTACAAGCGGCGAAAGCGGAGAGATCGCCTCGGGCGCCGGGTCGGGTCGCGAGCTCGGCAGGACCGGAGCGGCTGCGACGGCTGCGGGCACCGTCTTGACGAAATCGTGCAGGTCTTCGGCCATGTCGCGGGCCGTGGTGTAGCGATCGGCCGCCCGCTTGGCCAAGGCCTTCAAGCAAATGCGCTCCAGCTCCTTGGGAATCGTATCATCGACCTGCCGGGGCGGGCGCGGGTCGGCGCTTCTGATCTGATCGACCAGGTCGGCGATCGAGTCGCCCTTGAACGGGCGGCGGGCTGTGAGCAACTCGTAGAACACGACGCCCAGGCTGAAAATGTCGGAGCGGCCGTCGACGCGATGGCCTTCGCCGCGGGCCTGTTCGGGGCTCATGTACACTGGGGTGCCGGCCATCCCGGGGTTCTTGCCGAAGTCTTCGTCTCGCAGGGCGAGGCCGAAATCGGCGACGCAGGGCTTGCCTCGTTCGTCGAGCAGGATATTGGCCGGCTTGATGTCGCGGTGGACCAGCCCCTTGGTGTGGGCGTAGTGCAGGGCATCGGCAACCACGGCGACCAGCTCGGCCGATTCCTGGAACGGCGGGCGGCCCTGCAACATTCGCTCTTTCAGGTCGCTGCCCTGCAGGAACTTGGAAACGACGTAGCACAGCCCATCCTCGGCGCGGCCGGCATCGTAAACGGGCACGATGTTCGGATGCTCGAGCCGCGCCAGGATCTTGGCTTCGGTGAGATAGGATTCGAGATCCTCGGGCGCCGCGATTCGCTCAAAGTTCGGCACCTTGATCGCAACAGCTCGGTCCAGCTCGTCGTCGTGGGCGAGATAGACGCGACCGAAGCCGCCTTCTCCCAGTAGCCTGATCACCCGGTAGCGGCCGATCTTGATCGGGTCGCTTGAAGGGAACGATTCCGGCAGGATCGAAGACACGGTTGGATCGACTGGGTCGGTGGGTTCTTTGTTTTGGTCCATCGTGGATACCGCGGTCGTCGCCGGTGCTGGTTGGGTCGTTCTTTGCAAGTGTGAACATCGCCGTCGTGCTGCGCGGCTCGAACGTAGGGTCCGCCATTGCGGACCATCGGCCTCCGCATAGGGTTCGCCATAGCAGACGATCCATCAGTTTACCAGAGCGCGGCGGCCGACGCGCCGGCGCTGTGTAGCACGCACAAGCGGTGTGCCGTTCGCATGTGTATTGCGTGCGAAATTCGGGAGAGTGAAGGGGTTTCGAGCCAATCAATTGGTCCGCAATGGCGGACCCTACATGTGGCGCGGTTGATTCGTCCGCGGGATCCATCCGCAGGCGCTTGACCAAGCCCCGTCGCGCCGTTCAAAATGCCACCCTGGCTCGAGGCAATCCGTCAATTCCGCGGGAGCGAGGAGCGTGCGATGGGGGAGAGCGCGAAATCGGTACTGGCGCTGTTCATGATCATCGGAGTGTTCGGCAGCATCATGGCCTGGATGATGGATGGGGCGACATGGCAGCCAAAGGCCGCTTTCCCGGCGCTGGCGATCGGCTCACTCGGAATCCTCCTCTGGTCGTTGACGCGGAAAGACAAGTACCCGGATCTCTTGCGGAAGACCTGCGGTGGCTACTTCGAACGCGATGGGTTCTGCTTCGCGATTCTCCCTGCCGCGTCGAAAGGCGAGGGGCGGCTTGATATCTATTTCCAGAATCGCTTCGAAAACCCTTGCCGCGCCCAGGTCGCGATCCGGCCTTCGCAGCAGTTTTTCCTCAATCGACGGCCGATCGAGATGTTGACGGTGGAGATCGAATGCGAGGGGGCTGCGTTCGGGGTCGCGCGGGTGCCGTGGGCGGTGCCTGCGAAGCTGCAGGGGAAGCGGCAGACATTCGACGTGGGCGCCCATGTCGAATATCCCTCAGGCCGTGGCAAGATGATCCGATTTCGCGACGGCCTTCGTGTCGGCACGGCCAAGCGCGACATCTGGTCGGGACTCTTGACGATGTCGGGAGCCGTCGGCGGGATGGTCGTTCTCTCACAGCCGGCCAAGGTCAAGGTCGTGCTTCCCAAGGGAATCGCCGAGGACGTCGCCGAGGATGCGCCCATCAAGATCGAGACTCTGTGGCGGCCGAGCGCTGGAGAGCCGATGAGGGTCTGAGCACGTCCTGCGAGAAAAACAACCTCTTGAATCGCGTTCGGAGTGGGGAACCCCTGAGCAGCCGCTTCCGCTGTGTTAAGCCGAAGTTGCAATCTGGGCTGGGACTAAAGGCAATATACAAAACTGTATTTCTACGGTTTTGTATATGCACCTAGAGCCGGTCTTGAACAGAAGGTAACAAAGATAACGAAGAGGGATTTTTAGAGCCAGAAGCGGACACAGACACGCCGGGACACACAACTATCACGATCACCTCGCCAACGGCCGGTCCCTCCAGACTCAGCCGCTGAGCACTCAAAACCGCTGCCCCACCAGCGAATTCCGAATTACCTTCGTTTCCTTCGTTTCCTTCTGTTCCAACCTGAGACCCGTATTGTAAAGCGTCGGAGCAGGTGGATCAGGGTCGACCGGCAGCCAAGGGTGTTCGGCCGCGCGGCGGTACTTGAACATCAAAGCGAAATGGTATTTATTCTCCAGACGTTTGAGTCTGGCCAGGGGGTACGCATCATGCCCGCAAGGCAACCCCTTGAACCATTCGCGTGAGTGATACTTCGCGTTCTCACGAATCCAATCGGATCGTCGCTTGAGAACGACGCCATAGGCGGCACAGCGCGGCAATGAGCACGCCGAGCATGATTTGACGCACGGTGAATTGCACGCGGGGTCGTCGCATGGCTTCCGTCCACGCCGCGCACGCGAAGAGAATGAATTCTGTCCGTTAATCGATCCGATCGCTGGAACCCGGAAACTTTCTCGAGATTTCCCGGTCTACCGCGCCACGAATCGGCAAAGTCGTCACATATTGTACATGAGGTGGTAGCTGCGTCGAGGCGATTCGCAACGAGTGGGAGCCGGCTCACGGCACGACCCGCGTTTTGGAGGGGCAACCGGAGATCGGAGGAGTGCATTCAGGACCGCGGGAAGTGTTTCAGGGACTTGAAGGCCCGGGTTATTTACAGGGCCTCGTTGGGCCGCGATATGGCCTGGGCGCGGCGGACAGGCGTTTCGGCGCTACGGCGAGTGGGTCGAGGCCCCGGAGGAGTGCTGTGGATGGTCTGCTGGGTGCTCGGAGTTGGAGCGATGGATTGGGATTGGGATTGGGATTGGGATTGGGATTGAGATCAGGATTAAGATTAAGATTAAGATTAAGATTAAGATTGGGATTGAAATGCGGCTGGTTTACACTAGTGCACGAATGCTTTACAAACACCCGGATCACTGCCATTTTGTGCCACTTTTTTGAGGGTGCGACGATTGATCTTGGTGGATCACTTAGGCTGCAAGTTGAATGGCACTAATTGAATAGGAACGGAGGGAGACGTTCTTCGACCATGGGAAAACCTCGTGGCAGCACTGCCACCAGAACTGCCACGATGAATCCGCGGTGTTGTTCACTATCTGTAACGGGTGGGTTCAATAGATTTCCGTACCTGTTTTCGGGCGTCGCCCGCCGGACTGAGAGGGTGTCTGTCTGGTCTGGGAAGCGCGATATCGTGCGGAAGGACCCGCGCGTAGGCCTCTCGCGCAGGGGTCGTGAAGCTAAAAGTCTGACCGACAGATCGGGGCGTCTCGCGATCGCCCCGTCGCGTTCTCGTCACGTTCTCGTCACGTCCAGGAGTCTCATTTAGCCTTCTTTGCTCTCATTAATTTCCATCGCTCTCGGGAGTTCGAAATGGCCGCGCGCGACGAAATCCTTCTGGCACGCGCGTGCTCGTGGGTAGGGTCGTCGTCGCGCACTGGCTTCCGTGGCGCTGGCGGTTGCTGCAATTCGCTCGCTGTGAGGATGTCGATGACGCAAATGACGCAGTTGACGGGGGGCTGCATCTGCTATGCGCGTGCTTCCGCGACGGCAAGGCCGTCATCTCGGCGTTCTTCCAAAGGTTTTGCCCCGTTGAATGGCGTTTTTATCCCTATTCTCGCCCTGGTCATCGCGATCGCGCTGAACGTTCCAATCCTTCGCAGAGATCGGTCCGCAATGGCGAACCCTACATGTGCGAGAGGCGGGCATTCTTCCACCGCGTCAAAACTGAAAGTAAATGAACTGCCGGCCGCCGAACTGGCCCACTAGCACGATCGCGTAGAAACAGCCGGTATAGAACATGCTTCGCACATACCAGGGCGTGCGTGCGATCACGTTGAGATCGTTGGCTGTAAATTGAATCACCTGCACGATCCAGAGCGGAACGATCAACAGCACGACGGGCACAAGGTAAGACGCCACGGGAATCGCGGGACGGTGAACGATCGCGCCGAGCATGCCCAGGGCTTGCTCCATCGTTTCGGCGCGGAAAAAGATCCAGCCGAGACACACCAGGTGGAACGTTACGACGATCCGCAAGGCCTTCCAGCAGGCGCGGTCGACCGGGTCTGCCGGCCGGATTCGATCCAGCCAGGGTGTGGCCAGGCGATGGCCGACCAGCAAAAGGCCGTGGTAGATGCCCCACACCACCAGCGTCCAGCGGGCCTTGTGCCACAGGCCGCCCAGTGCCATCGTGAGCATCAGGTTCCGGTACGTCAGAAGCCGGCCGCCGCGGCTGCCCCCCAGGGGAATGTACAGGTAGTCGCGAAGCCAGGTGGAAAGGCTGATGTGCCAGCGCGTCCAGAAGTCTCTCGGGCTGGTGGCGAAATACGGGAGATTGAAATTGAGCGGAAGCTCGAACGCCAGGCACTTCGCCACGCCGCGGGCGATGTCGGTGTAGCCGGAGAAGTCGCCGTAGATCTGGAAGGCAAACGCATAGACTGCCAGCAAAGCCAGACCGCCGTCAAGCGTCGCCCAGCGGCCGAAGAGGTCGGTCACGATGATCGCCAGGTTGTCAGCGATGACGACCTTCTTGAGCAAGCCCCAGAAGATCAAGTAGGAGCCTTGGTAGAACTGTTGCAGGTTGAACCGCCTGGTCGAGGCGACTTGCGGCAAGAGCGACGACGGACGCATGATCGGCCCGGCGACCAGGTGAGGAAAGAACGAGACAAACGTCGCGAATTGGATGAGGTTGCGGGTGGGCGCGATCTCGCGGCGGTAGACGTCAATCACGTAGCTCATCGACTGAAAGGTATAGAACGAGATCCCGATCGGCAGCACGACTTCAAGGTGCCGGATCGGAATCGATACGCCCGCGCTCGAAAGCAAGGCGTGCAGGCTCTCGGCGAAGAAATTGAAGTACTTGAAAAACCCGAGCATGCCGAGGTTGAGCACCATGCTCACGACGAGGATGCTCCGACGGCGCCGCGGGCTTTCGACTCGGCCGAGCCAGAGGCCACAGGCGTAGTCGACCACCGTTGACAGAATCAGCAGCGAGAGGAACTTCGGGTTCCAGCACGAATAGAAGTAATAACCGGCCGCCAGGAGCAAGACATTCTGGGCCGGCCGCCATTTGCGCAAGAGCCAGTACGTGGGCAGAAGCGCCGTGAAGAAGAGTGCAAACTCGTAGGAGTTGAATTCCATGCGACGACCTCATCCGTGAGGAGCGAATATCTTCGCAATCGGCGGGAATCTGTCAATTGCAGGGTGGAGGAGCGTCAGGCCTGGCACCCCGGGCCGTTCGGCTTGACAGATCGCTTCGGATCGCAAGAATTTGCGGCGATTTCGAGACTCGCCGTCGCGCGAAATGGAACCCAGGGCGATGCCCTGGGCTGGTTTGTTGTGCCCTTTGAGGGCAAGAACCAAAATTCGCGACATCAAGACTGGCGCGTCGGGTTCGTATGGTCTTCGGCCTCGGCGTTCGACGCCTCTGCCCCCGGGAGACTCTGCATGCCGCAATCCCCTTGGGAAATCGTGCTCTGGGTGCTGGTGGTGGTTTTCCCATGGCTGTTGGTGCGGCTGAAGCGCCGCCGCGACCTGGCGTTCCTGGCTGTCGTGTGGGGAATCCTCTGCGCATCGGCCCAGGTGCTGGCGAACCCGGCAGGGCAGCGGCACGAAGCCGTGATCGCTTGCGGCGTGCTGCTGGCAGTTGATCTCGCCGCGTGGCTCTTGCCTGAGGCGCTCGAGGTCAAGATCCTCAAGCTCGCGAGAAGCAAAGCGGCCAAGCTGCTCATCGTCTCGCTCGGGCTGTCGCTCTTTCCCGCCGCAGTCGTCGAGCGCGGCTGCCGGCTGCTCACGGATTGGCATGTGCTCAAATATCATCAGGCGATTCAGACTGTGTGGCGCGCCGGCAATGACGACTGGCGGCTGGCGACGATCACCGGGGATGAGAACCGCGAGCCCGACCCTGTCCTCTTGTGGCGGCCGGCGACCGCACAGCCCGTTCAACGCCCAGCGATTCAAGGGCCCGATTGCCGAGATTCCCAAGCCTGCGGACGTTTATCGCGTGATGTGCTATGGCGATTCGCTGACCGATGGGCCGCCGCGGGGTGGCTGGCCATCGTGGCTGAACCGGCTGCTTCAGGAAGAAGGACGCGCCGGAGGGCGACGATTCGAGGTCATCAACGCCGGCGTGGCCGGGTATTCGTCACACCAGGGCTTGCTGCGATTCCTGCAAGAGGTCGACCGCTACCAGCCCGATCATGTGCTGGTGTCGTTCGGCTGGAACGACGCGGCCGAGGCCATCGGCAAGCCCGACAAGACCTTTGAGATTCCACCCTGGCCCATGGTTCTGGCCCAGCGGGCGATGGTGCGCTACCGTGCTTATCTTGTGCTCATGTACTACACGCAAAAGTGGCGACCCGAGCCGCCGGTGGCGGTGCCGGGCCGGGTTTCACCCAGAGTGAGCGTCGAGGACTACCTCGCCAACATGGACAGGTTCCGAGCCGAAGCCGCCGGCCGGGGGATCGCGATCACGTTCTTGACCCGGCCGCACAAGCTTCGCGCCGGACGACCTGAGCAAGAACCCCACCTGGCGGGGCTCGGTGCCGAAATATAACGAAGCGCTACGGGCGTGGGGACGCGCGCACGACGTGCCGGTGATCGACGCGCAGAGCTACTTCGAGCAGCTTTCGACCGATCTCTTCAGCGATGAATGCCATTTCACTCCGCAGGGCTATGAGCGGATGGCGCGGATGGTGCAAGCGGAAGTGCTCGACGGAAAGAACGGTTTGAGCGACGGTGAGCGGCAGCAGGCGGCGGGGGAGAAAGAGGGTGTTCGGAAGCGGTGATTCGGGAAGTAAGCTACGCGCCAGACCTACTTGGATCGTCAGGCTAAAGCCTGACCTACTTTTTCGCCGTGAGCTCGAGCGTCTCGTGCGGGGCTTTATCGTGCTCTAGCGTGGACGCGCGTTTGAGAATCTCTTCCGCCCTGGGGCGGCCGAGCACGGGGTCGGCCAGCTCGTGGAATTTCACGGCTAGCTGTTCGTCCGAGAGGGGGTTGCGGTCGTGGCCGGGGGGGAACTTGACCTCCGCGACGAGCTGGCTCCCGTCGTCGAGTGTCACGGTTACGCGGTTAGGAATGCCCTCGGGATAACCCTGGGTGAGCTTCGGGTCCTCGATCACGCGAGTGCGCGCCACCAGGTCGAGCAGGACGGGATCGCGCATCCGCTCGGGGGTGAACTGGGCCGCGGCAACCTGGCCATCGAGGAGCGCCACGGCCGTGCAATAAGGCAGGCTATGGTCGGCCGTCTCGCGGGTTTGCGGGCGCCATTTTTCCGGGTCCTTGCCGATGATCTCGACGGCAGTTCGAAACGTGGCGATCTCTAGCTCGCGGATGCGCTTGGGGTCGCCGATCTGGCGGCGCAGGTCAAACGCGGCGGCGATCGCCGACTGGCTGTGGTATTCGGCGGGCACGAACTTGATTGACGTCTTGGGAAGCATCCAGTCGCCGTCGGAGGGACCGCCGAGCTTTGCGAGTGAAAAAGGACCGGAGACCTGCTGGAAGAACCCCATTTCGCCTTCAAACAGCGGAGCCGGGCCGGACATTCCGTCGGCGGCGAGCAACGCCGCGAAAACGGCGTTGCGCGAGGCGAACGCAAACGCGCAGCCTTTCCACATCGAGAGCTCACCGGCACGGGTGAGCCGCAGCGCGGTGCCGGTCGTCGCGGCGATGCCCAGGGCGTGCTCGGTCTGCTCGCTGCGTCAGGTCTAGCAGCTTGGCGGCGGCGAGCGTGGCGGAGATCGATCCATAGGTGGTGTGGTCCCAGCCTCGAGCGCGAATGCTCGCGGCGTCGCAAAGGCGGCACTGGGCCTCATACGCGACGGCGGCCGCGGCGATCCAGGCTTTGCCATCTGCGCCGGCAAGCTGGCCGGCGGCCATCACGGCGGCCCAGTTGTCGCTGGGATGGGCAGGCTCGAGGGAGAGATACGTATCGTTGCAGTCGAGATAGCGGATGTGGACTCCGTTGGCAAACGCCGCCCAGTCGGGCGCGGACGATCCGCCGCCGATCAAGTTGACCGAGGGAGTGCCTTTGGCTCGTGCCGCGACTTTGCGGGCGATGGTGGGCGCAGGCTCGTCGAGGGCGCCGATCGCGCAGCCGAGAGAGTCGAGCAGGCGCCGGCGGGCTTCGATAACCACGGCGGCGGGCAGATCTTCGAAGCGTGTCGAGAGCGCGAACGCGGCCAGGTTCTGGGCGAGGGTGCCGGGCATCGGTGGGCTTTCTATTTGCGGCAGGTGACGAATCAGCGTATTGAATTTACCGCTTCACGGGCTGGGATTCCAGCTTGCGGCCGGGATCAGCATCGCGTGCGACCTGGGGGGGCTTTGCGCCGCGGCGGCGACCGGCGGCAGGCCCACGTGCAGACGCAGGATGTCGCGCACCTCGCGGATGGCTTCCGGGTCCTTCTGCACGCCGTGATCGGAGCGTACGACTCGCTCGTCGACGACGCATGATCTGATCCCATCACGATCGTCGATATGGGCGCTGCGATAGGGAACAACACCGTCGGTGGTTTTATCGACCCCGGTCGGGCGCAGCGAGCCGATGATCGAGTGAAACTTGACCGCCTTGGGCGGAGGTGGAGGCTGCATGGCGCAGAGGCGCCGTGAGGATCGGCGAGTCGGTGTCGAGCGTTTCGATGCTGGTCGGGAACCGGCGGAACTGCCGGGATTCGAACGCATCCGGATTGTCCTTAACGAGCTGATAGAGAAGCTTGTGGATGCTGTCGGGCTCGGAGATCAAGTTCGAGCCGACGCGGCCCACGACGCCGCGGCTCAGGTCCGAGCCGCGATGGGGCGTGGCCAGGAAGACGACGCGGCTCACGAACGGCAGGGGCTCGAAAAAGAAGTATCGGTGCAGCTCTTCGAGCACGGGGCGGGGGCCGAGGATGTCGTCGAATGAGCGGTCGGAGTAGAGCCGCCAGAGCTTGTCGCCGCTCGAGACAGCCATCATCCGGCTCAAGATGCCGCCCATGCTATGGCCCAGAAGGACCATCTGCTCGAACGCTGGATTGCTGCCATCGGGATTGTACAACTGCTTGGCCTGCATCAGCGATTCGCGAAGGCTGGCGGCGGCAATCGGGATCGGCACGCCGGTGGGGTACATGTAGAGCAGGAACTGGTAATGCTCCTGAATCTTGGGGTTCCGCAGCAGCTCGTTGAGCATCGGAATCCACGCCAGCGGCGTGGAGACCAGCCCGTGCACCATCACAACGGGGATCTTTTTGGGATCATAGGGCCGGATCAAGAGCAGGTTGGCCCGCTCGAGCGCGTGCTCGGGGCGAAGCAGGCCCGTCCAGCGGTAGCGATCGAGGTCGGTGCGCGACCACATATAGGCGAGTGGGGTCGTGAGGTCGATCTCCAGCGCGATCTTGTTCGATTCCTCGCCGACATCGTGGTCATGTACGGGATCGTAGAGCTTGAGGGTGCATTCCCGGGCCTCCTTGATATCGACGTTCGGGTCAGACAGGCGGGAGTTCGGCACCAGGAACGCCGTGAGCGGAAAGGCCATCTCGTCGGGATAGAAGCGTTCGGCCGGCGACCGCTCGCCCTTCTTTGATCGTTGTGCCCGGTCTCGCGGACGGCGATCAAGGGCACGCCCAGACCGTACTGGTAGAGGTCTCTGTTCAGGCCCGTCACCTCGAAATCCGACGTCAGCAAGATCTTGTGGATATCCGCCTGATTCCAGGGAGATTTCTGGAGGACGATGCGCAGCGACTGCTCGCGGCCGTGCACCTTGAACGGAATCGCTTCGCCGTTCTGGAGCTGGATCTGGCCCTTGGTCATGGCGGCGCGGATCAATCGCTCGACGCCGGCGTTGTAGATCTCGCAGGCCAGGCGGAACCGCGGGTCGGAGCGGCTGCGTCCTTCGGTTAGCTCAGGCTCTTTGCCGAAGAGATAGTCGTGGGCGTAGGCGGCGGCGTCCAGGAAGCGGTCAATCGCTTGCGGCTGGCTGCTGCGCCAGCGATCGAGGCGTTTGCCTTCGATCCAGGAGAGCTCGGCCAAGGCGTAGACGAGCTCCGGCTCGGCGCGGCGCTGGGCGTATTTCTCGAGGTGCTGGAGGGCCGAGTTGACGTCCTTGCGATATTCCTTGTCGAGATCGAATCGCCGGAGCGTTTCGACGGTGCGGTCGCTGGGCCTATCCAGGCCGGAAATGCTGCGCTGGAGGCCCGACGAGCGATCGCCTTTACTCGGCTGAATCGTGATCGTATCCGACCAGGCCACGAGCGAAGCGGCCAGGATCGTCCACTGAGCCAACAGCATGGCGGGTCACTCCATTAACCCACGACGAAAGGGCGCAACGGCCCCGGCAGCGATCGGTGCCGAATGATGACGCGGAAGGGCGTTCTGGTCAATGCCGAAAGCGAAAGGCGACAATCGGCGCGATTCACGCCGGCGGTGCCACCGGCGCGGCTCGCGCGGCGACGGCTTCGAGGTAGCGGTCGATGATCTCGTTGATCGGGCCGTCGGCTACAAGATGGCCGTGCTCGATCCAGAGGCCGCGCGTGCACAGGTCGCGCAGTGCATCCATCTCGTGAGATACGAGAATCACGGCCTTGGTTCGCTCGAACAAGCCCGCGCAGGCGGGCCTTCGCCTTGTCCTTGAATGCCGCGTCGCCAACGCCCAGCGATTCGTCGATCAAGAGGATATCGGGGTCAACCTCGGTCGCGATCGCGAAGGCCAGCCGCATGTACATTCCGCTGGAATAGTACTTGAGCGGCATCTCGGCAAATTCGGCCAGCCCGGTGAACTCGTGGATCTTTTCCATCATGCCGAGCATCCGGCTGCGGCTGAAACCGAGCATGGCCCCGTTCAGGATGATGTTGTCCCTGCCGCTCAACTCCGGGTTGAAGCCCGCTCCCATCTCGATCAAGGGAGCCACGCTGCCGCGAATTTGCACCTGGCCGGATGTGGGGGGATAAATCCTGGCCAGGAGCCGCAAGAGGGTGCTCTTGCCGGCGCCGTTGCCGCCGACGATTCCCACGCGCTCGCCCTGGCTGATCTTCAAGCTGATGCGCGAAAGTGCCCAGAACTCGGCGGCCGGCACGGGCGCCTCGCGGCGCAGCACCAGATCAAGCACGGCCCGCTTGAGCGAGTATTGCTTGTCGGCGTAATTGACGAAGCGGAGCGAGACGTTGTTGAGCTCGATCAGCGCGGCCGAACGGACCCAGGTCTCCGACTCCGGTGCCATCCGCCGATCAGAGTCGAAAGACCATCTTGTGTTCTTGAGACTTGAAGACGGCATATCCGATTCCCACGCTCAAGGCCGCGATCAGCGCGGCGGTCGCGACCAGAGAAATTCGAGGCCACTGCCCCGCATACAGGATGTCGTGAAAAATCTCGATAAAGTAAAACGCCGGGTTGAGCCGAATCCGCCACTGCGCATCTCCGAACCGCTCGATCGGAAAGAGGATCGGCGTCGCGAAGTACCAGGCCTGCAGCACCACCGCGATCAAATGACCGCAGTCGCGATAAAACGTGTTGAGCGTGGCCACGATCAGCCCCAGCCCCAGAGCGAAGATCGCCAGAGACGCAATCGCCACCGGCAGAAATAACATAGCGAACGACGGCCGGGCACCCAGAGGAAGCATGAGCACGAACAGGGCACCGAGCGAGAGAACAAACGTCACCAGCGCGATCAGCACGCCGCACCAGCGGGAAGACCAGCTTGGGCAGATAGATCTTCCGGATCAGCCCTTCGTTGTTGATGATCGAGAATGCACAGTCATTCAAGCTGATGCTCAGGAAGCTCCAGGGAACCATCCCGGCAAACAAGAAAGAGCGGGTAGTGTCTGAAATGATCCATCATGTGGGAGAAGACCCAGGAGAGGATCACCATCATCAAGATCGGGTTCAGCAGCGTCCAGACGAAACCCAGAAACGACCGCTGGTAGCGAACCCGCAGCTCCTGGACGACCATGTTCTGCACAACCGGCCAGAACCGGATGAGTTCTTCGTGATCCTGTCGCAAGCACGCGACCCAGCGGCTGGGCCCCCGCGGTTCAGGCGGAGGCGGAAAGAACTCGGTGTGCGGGAATTTTGCGGTCGATCTGACTTCCATGCCTGCAGGATTCCCTCCTCCGCGGTTCGCCGATCGGCCTGTTCGCGGATCCATCCGCGACGGGCCGGCATATTACGGTCAACCCGCAGTTCGCGGAAGGTCAACACCCCAAGAACGCATCCGACCTAATCTTCCAGAATTCGCCACATTTCCGATGCATCAATCACTGTCTGATTGCGGGTTGATCGCTCGCACGCCGATTCGGGCGGCCAGCCGCACCTTCTGTGAGTTCGGGAGCTGTCGAACGTAGTGAGCGCGAAGGGCGTTCAGCCATCTGCAGCTCGCGTCCTTCGTAGCTCACGACGACACGGGTGAGTACGGGGCCGGGGGTCGCGAGTGCTCGCTGGATTCCGCTTGAGGCGTCGGCGTTGTCGGTGATTTGATTGAACGTGAGGCCCATTGCCTGGGCGAACGCGGCGAAATCGATGCGGGCGAGCTCGGTCGCGGTGGTGCGCCGGTACACGGGTTCCTGGAGCATCTGCATGTAGTGATAGGCGCCGTCGTCGAGCACGAAGAATTTGACGGGCAGGCCGGCGCGGACGGCGGTGGAAGTTTCGATCGCGGACATCAAGAAGCAGCCGTCGCCGGTGACGCAGACGACCTGGCGATCGGGACGAACCCGCTGGGCGCCGATCGCTGCGGGGATGGCCCAGCCCATGCTTTGATTGTCAGCCGGCGTAAAGTATCGCCGCGGGCCGGGTACTTCCATGGTTTCCGAAGCCCAGTGCGTGGCGGCCGTCACGTCGACGAAAATTAATTCGTCGGGGCCGAGGGCCGCGCGCAGGCGGCTCAAGAAGAACATGGGGTCGACGCACGGGTTGATTCGGACCGTGGCGGCCTCGCAGCGGTCGACCCGGCGCAGGTCTTGAATGTGCTGCCAGAGCTGCGGGCAGGGAGCGCGGCGGACTGCGTCGCCGTCGGCCAGGAGCCGGTCGAGGAACACGCGAGAGTCGGACCAGACGGCGACGTGAGCGGGCACGTTCCGGCCGATATTCTGCGGGTTCACGTCCACATGGATCAAAACGTGGTGTTGGGGGATGGCGAAGTTGGCCGTGGAGACCTCGCTGTAACGAACGCCGACGGCGAGGACGACGTCGACCTCGTTGAACGCGGCCTCTGCGGCGCGAGTGCCTTGCTTGCCGTAGCCCCAGCCGACGGCCAACGGGTGATGATCGGGCAGAGTACCTTTGCCGCTGACCGAAGTGGCCACGGGAGCTTGCAGGAGCTCGGCCACCGCCGCCAGCGACGGACCGGCGTCGACGCAGCCCAGTCCGGCGTAGATTCCCACGCGGCGACGTCGATCACTCAAGTGTGCCAGGGCGCGGCGGTACGCTTGCTCATCGAACGGAGGCGGGCAGGGGGGAGGCACGGGCAGGCTCAAAGTTCCAGACCTCGGTGATAGAGGGGATACGGGATGACGACGCCTACGGGCCCCGGCTCACCGGAGATGGCGATCTGAAACGCCTGAAAGATCGCTTGGGGTATCTCGGCTTGATGGCGGACTTCGAACAGTCGTTTTGACGACCGGCCGGAGGATTGCGGCATTCGCCAGCCCGTGGACCTGGCCGATCCTGCGCGGGGGTGAGCGATCGATGTCGCTGACAATACCGACGATCGGGATGCTGTCGTACAGAGCCTCGCCGATCCCGGTCAGGGCGTTGGTCAAACCCGGTCCGGGCACGACGGCGAAAACCCCGACCGTTCCGGTGGCCCGGGCGGCGGCGTCGGCCATCACGCTGGCGGAAGCCTCGTGAGCCACCAGTAGATACGGCATGCCTTTGGCTTTGAGGGCGTCCCAGAGCTCGTTGTTCTGGGCGCCCGGAATGCCGAAGACGCAAGGGACTCCCTGGCACCAGAGGGCCGCGGCCGCGGCCTGCGGCTCCGGTCATCTTGCCGTGCACGCCGTCGCGTCGGGTATAGCGGCCCAGCTCGACGCCGGAATGTGCCTGGGGGGCAAGGGCAGTGATGGCCGCGGCCGCACTCAGAACGCTACCGCCGGCGAGTAGCTCGCGGCGGTTTACCTTGGGTGACACCTTGGGGTTCCCTCCCGGCCGGTACGACGCGCGAGATCGCCCGCCCAGGGGGGATCCATCGCCTCGGCGAGCTCGGCGCCAGCTGCGCACTCCGACGTGTTCGTATCGGCGTGTGGAATGGGTTTTCATCGGCCGGTGCGGCCACGCCGGGGCGTCGAAAGCTCGCATGGGCCGCACGATCCTTACGACCGGTTCAGAGTGCGGGTATGCGCGGTGAACCGGGCCAGACCGGAAAGCACCGCGGGCCGGTAGGCTGCGGGGTGTTCGCGGAGATGCTTGATGCATTCCAGGATGATCGGTCCGGAGTATCGGATGGAATCGAGAACGCTCCCCCATTCGGCCCAGTCGATCGTGCCGTGGCCTGGCGGGAGGTGAGCGTCTTGCCGGCCGTCGTTGTCGTGCACGTGGGTCGTTGCCAGAAGTGAGCCGGCAGCCTGGGTTTCGTGCGCGAAGCCTTCACCCAGATTGGCGTGGCCGGTGTCGAGTGCGAGGGCGAGCCCGGGATGGGTGAGCTCGAGTAGAAGCTCCGCCAGATCTGTCATCCGGCTGCCGGGATGCACGCCCGGCGGCATGTTCTCGACGCAGGCGAGCACATCCTGGCCGCGTGCGTGATCGGCCAGGCGCAGCAGCCCACGGGCCAGAGCCGCGCGGCGGTGCTGGTGCTCGTCCGGGTCGGACAATCCGCCGGGGTGGACGACCAGGCATTTGCCGCCGGCGGCGGCCAGCCAGTCGACGCAACGCATCAGGTCGTCGATTGACTCTTCGTGAGTCGCCGCGTCGGTCGAGCCCAGGTCGACACGCGCAGGCGCGGATGGCCTGGCCGCCCCACGCGCCGTGGGCGCTGATGGATCGAGAAGCCGCGACTCGCGACTCGGCGTGCGAGCTCGACGGGGTCAGGTAGAGTCCTCCACAATGGGAGAATTTCGAGCAGTGCTGCGCCAGGCTCCCGGCCAGATCGAGCTCGTCGTCGAGATCGACGCGGTCGTAGCCGTAGATGATCATCGTGCCCAGGGCTCGTTGCGACACGCAATGCCTTTCAAATGGGTCAGAAAGGAACGGTCGCGTCGGGTATAATTCCAGACGCGACCGTTGTGCTGGCAAAGCCACTTGTCGAACATTGTAGTGCAGGTCAAGATAGCAGTCGAGCGATAGAGAAAGGATCCGCGCGCATGCCGCCAGTGGCTTTGATCGACCCCGCAGCCGTTGACACGTCTCACGTTCTGGTCGATCGTGAGGGGATCGCGCCGGCACAATCCGCAGCGGTTCGAGATGGTCCAGCTCACCGCGATCGTGTTCATCGACACCGAGAACAAACTGGTCGTCGGCTACAAGGACGTCGGGCACGATGAGTTCTGGGTGCGCGGCCACATGCCGGACTACCCGCTCTTGCCCGGCGTGCTGATGTGCGAGGCAGCGGCGCAGCTTTGCAGCTTCTTGTGCGGACACATCAAGCTGGTAAAAAAAGGCTTCGTCGGCTTCGGGGGCATGGAAGAAGTCCGGTTCCGGGGGCAGGTTCGCCCGGGCGATCGGCTGGTTCTGGTTTCGAAGGCCACGCGGATCCATCGCCGTCAGCCGATGTTCGACACGCAGGGCTTCGTCGGCAACAACATGGTCTTTCAGGCCAAGATCATTGGCGTCAACCTCACCGCCGGAGGCGAGGCCGACGCCCCGCTTTGAGCCGGCTTGGCTCGGTCCGGAAATCGGGACGTTCTTTCCCACGTGTTCCCATGTCACGGTCTCGACCCACAATCGACGTTTCACACCAGCTTATCGACCCGGGACGGCTCTCTGAAACGGCGGCGCCAATCAACTGGGCGAGCCTCTTCGGGAATGCCAATCCGGTCGAGCTCGAAATCGGCTCGGGAAAGGGTCTTTTCCTTGTGAGCGCGGCGAAGTCTCGGCCCGGCGTGAACTACCTGGGTATCGAGCTCTCCCGCAAGTATGCCGTTCAGGCCGCGGCGCGGCTCGCTCGGAACGAGGTCGAGAACGCCAAAGTCTGGTGCGGCGATGGACGACTGATCATGGCGCGGTTCGTTCCCGATCAGAGCCTGCTCGGCGTGCACGTGTACTTTCCCGATCCGTGGTGGAAGACCCGCCACAAGAAGCGCCGGGTCTTCACAGCCGAGCTCGTGCGGGAGATCGAGCGAACGCTGAAAGCCGGAGGGCAGCTTTGCGTGGCGAGCGACGTTCTGGAGTATTTCGGGGTAATCTGCGGATTGATCGCCGCGAGCGGGGCGTTTCACGAACATGAGCGGCCGGCTCCGTCCCAGCCCGCGCAGCGCGCTCGACTATCTCACGCACTTCGAGCGAAAATACCGGCTGGAAGGACGGCCGATCTACCAGGCGCACTTCGTGATGCGCTGAGCCGGTCCGGGGGACGCCGAACCGGCGCTATTGCAGCAGCGTCGCCTTGGGGATCGGCTCATAGGCCCGATTGCCGTTTGCGGCGCGCACCGCGGCGGCGCTCTCATTTTCGAGCTGGTAGAGTACCTGCCCGGTCTCAGTCGGGTAGCGGCCGGTGATGCAGGCGCGGCAGAGGCGGTCGCCGTCGAGGTCCACCGAGCGAGCGATCGCTTCGACGGGCAGATAGCGCAGGCTGTCGGCGCCCAGCTCCCTGGCCATCCGTGCCTGCGCGGCAACCGAGACGCATTCGCCCGGGTGATCGACGAACGGCGTGGCAAAAAGCTCGGCCTTGCGGGACATGTCGATCCCATAATAGCACGGTGCGATGATCGGCGGGCACGCCACACGGAGATGGATCTCGCGAGCCTCGCCGCGATCGCGGATCTCGTGGACGAGCGCCCGCATGGTGGTTGAGCGCACGATGCTGTCCTCGACCAGCAGAACTCGTTTGCCGGCGAGAACCTCGGGCAGAGGCGTGTACTTGAGCTTGGCCTTGGCGGCGCGGTCGGCTGTGCCTTCGATGAAGGTGCGACCGACGTAGCGGTTCCGCATCAGGCCCTCGACGGAGGGTACACCCAAGGCGAAGGCCATGGCGTCGGCGGCGGCCTTGGCGGTGTCGGGCACGGGGACGACGATGGTGTCGGAGTCGAGGGGGATGTCCTCGAGCTGTGCGAGCTCCTTGCCCAGGGCCGATCGGCTCAGGTAGACAGAACGATCGTCCAGGGTGCTGGCGACATTCGCGAAATAGATCCATTCGAAGAAGCAATGGGCCTGGCTCGGCGAGGGTGCGAACCGCTCGATGCGAACGCCGCCCGGACCGGCCACTGCCAGCGTGCCCGGCTCGAGCGAGCGGATGTTGCGAAAGCCGAGATTGGCGAGCGGCACGCTCTCGCTGGCGACACCGAAAAGCGGACCGTGCTCCGCAACGCAGAGTGGTCGAATGCCCAGCGGGTCGCGGACGACCACAAGCTCGCCGTAAGCTGTGATCAGGACGATATTATAGGCACCGTCGAAGCGTTCCGAGATGCGTCCGAACACGCCGACCCAGTCGGGATCCTGATCCTCGCTCTGGATCTCATAGGCGAGCGAGTGCATGATGATTTCGGTGTCGGTGTTCCGCTTGAGGTGGTAATCACCTTTGGCCAGCAGCGACTCCTTGAGGGCCTCGTAGTTGGCGAGCTGGCCATTGAAAGCAAAGGCGAACCACTTCGTCTTGCGGCCGTGGTCTCGCTCGAACGGCTGCGCGTCGGAACGATCGTTGCCGCCACAGGTTGCGTAACGTACGTGGCCTATCGCGAGCGGTCCGTCAACCCCCTCCATGATCGCCTCGAACTCCTCGCGATGATTCAGGCGAAACGCTTCGGCGACCGTGCCGAGCTCCTTGTGAGTTTTGATAAGCGCACTGCGATCCGGACGAAAACTGCTCATTCCCGCGGCTAGCTGGCCGCGGTTCTGCATATCCAGAAGCATGCGCGGCACCAGCCTGGCCACGCTGTTGACATCACCGGCGATCGGCGCCAGCGACGAAACCGACGCGCCCGCCGCGTGGTAGACGGCGGCTACGCCGCACTCGTGGTGAAGCTCACCCATCGGCTCGTTCCACCCCGCTTTAAAGTTGCAGCCTGAATCCGAGAGTTCAATCCACACGCGCCGGTCGAACCCAGGGCTCGAGAGCCTTTGCCCGCGGCGACGAGGCATTATAATGTCGGCGGGATCTACCGACAACCGAGCTCGCGCCGAAGGAGGGCCTGCGGTGGTCCGCGACCTGGTCCGAGACGAAGTCGTGCTGTCGGCTCAAACCTGGGTTGTGAAGGTTGGCACGAGCGTGCTCACCGCGGCCGACGGCACGCTCGACCCCGACCGGGTCGGCCACCTGGCTGAGCAAATCAGCCTGGTGATGGACCAGGGCCGCCGGATCGCACTCGTCAGCTCCGGTGCGGTCGGGGCGGGCATGGGCCAGCTCGGCTGGAAGCGCCGGCCCGAGAACCTGCGGCAGCTTCAGGCCGCCGCCGCGGTCGGGCAGGCTTATCTGATCCGTGCCTATGACGAAGGCCTGCGTCGACAAGGGCGGCACGCAGCTGCAAATTCTCTTGACGCATGAAGATTTCGACAGCCGGCCGCGCTACCTCAATGTGAGAAACACGCTCAATGCTCTGTTCGAATGCGACGCTGTGCCGATCATCAACGAAAACGATACCATCAGCGTCGACGAAATGAAGCTGGGCGACAACGATCAGTTGGCGGCGATGGTCACCAACCTGCTCCAGGCGCCCTTACTCGTGATCTTGAGCGTCGTGGAGGGGCTTTACCGCACGATGGGAGAGCGGCCGGGCGCCGGTGAGATAGTGCCCCTCGTATCTCAAATCGACGACGAGGTACTTGCGCTGGCCGCCCGTGGGCGCAGCGCGCTGGGAACTGGCGGAATGCAGAGCAAGCTGACAGCGGCCCGGCGGGTGACCCTGGCGGGAGGGTCGGTCATCATCGCATCGGGAATCGAGCGCGAGCCGCTCACGCGCATCCTGTCCGGAGAGCCGCTGGGCACCTTGTTCCTGGCTCATGGGGCGCGGCATAAAGCCCGTAAACGCTGGATCGGGCTGACGGCGCGGCCAAGAGGCTACTACGTCGTCGACGATGGCGCGCGTCGCGCGCTCGAGTGGAGCTCGAAGAGCCTGCTCGCGATCGGAATTGTCGAAGTCGTGGGTGATTTCGAGAAGGGCGACGTGATCGGAATTCGGGACCGGTCGGGCTGCGAATTCGCGCGTGGGCTCACGAATTATGCGGCACCCGACGCCAAACGAATCCAGGGCCTGCGCACCGTCGAGGCCCGCAACGCGCTCGGCGTGGCGGCTTACGACGAAGTCGTCCACCGCGACAACCTGGCGCTGATTGTGTGAGGAAATCGCACGTCGTCGAAAGTCCGGACCTCACGGCATCGGAATCCCCGAAAACTCGAACGGGATATCAACGTCGGTTCGAGCGACCGAGATAGTAGCGCAGCTCCTTGGGAGGGCCAGATCGCAGCGAGCTGGTGACCGTGAGAGTGACGTGTGAGTTCTCGGCGTCGGCGATCGATTGAAACCACGGGATCAGGTGGTCGCTCGAGTCGAGCACGTCGATCTGAAGCTGATCTTGCCCGGTGCGAGGGAAGAGCAAATTGTAGCCGTCGGATTCGCCGCTCGAGGGCGCATCCGGGCCATTCGTTTTGATCGAAAGCTCGACCAAGGTTTGCCGCGAGTCGGGGAGGGCGCGGACGCTGTGCACGGTCAACTGAGAGTCGGAGTTCTCGAACGTCTTGCCCACACTTTTTTCGAGCGGGACGATCAGCGGTCCGGGGCGGCGTGAGCAGACGGTGACCGGAATCGTTCCGCGCATCGTCTTGATTGTGTCGCCGGGATCGGCCGGGCGTTGCAACTGGGCGTGGGTTTCCATCACGGGCCCGTGCGGCGCGCCGAAGTATCCGCGGAAATTGAGCGCCTGAGACTGGCGGCCCGAATAGATCAGAGAATTGCCGTGGTCATCGAGGGCTTCCTGGAGTCGAAGCTCGCCGCGCGGGGCCAGCGACAATCGGGGCTCGGCGGCAACCACGAACTGGGCGGTAAACTGCACCGTCGTGACCGGGTTGAGCCGGGCCAGACGACCGCGCGTGCGCCCCTCCTGGCCGGCACGGACGGCGGGACGGGGAGGAGCCGGCACGGCGCCCAGATCGTTACCGCCGGGCACGTAAGTCAGCCGTCGCTGATAATCGACGCCCAGGAGCCGCACGCGGAACGGTCCATGGTCCGAGATCGGCGTCAGGGTACGAACGACGCCTTCGGTGAGAGCGAAAACCTGGTCCTGGTGACCGGCGAAGCCCTGCATGCCGGGGTTGTACTGGAGCGATGCGGCGTCGCAGAGGTCGTCAAGTGCCTTCCAGAAGGTCTGACTCTGGGAATGGCGGAGCGTGATGCGCTGATTCTTCCACCGCGGGAGGTTTTGCGGATAGAGGGCGATCTTGAAGCCGGTCTGGCGGCTGAGCGAGCTCGCCACGTCGGCAAGCGTCGTGCCCTCAAAATCAAGCCGGACGGACGTGGGTTGGGTCAAGAGTGCCGTCTCGATTTTGACCAGCAGGGTCTGTGCCCGGGTTTTGATTTCCATGTCGCGCGACTGGCGTGCGGCGCGCAGGCCCGGCAAGGCCGGGCTACCGATCGCGCTCGAGCTCGAGTGCTGCCGCCTGGCGGTCGGCGAATCGCGGCGCACCAAGCTGGCGCACGAGTGCGGCCAGATTCGGAGCGGCCTCGGCCTGCGTCAATTGTCCCAGGGTGACAGCCACCAAGAAGAGCGCAGCACTCATGGTCCCGAACCCCTTCCAGCTTGACCGGCCCTCCTGGCCGTTACAGCCGGCACGGATAGAAGCCAAACCCGACCGTTGGACTGCGATCAATCATAACCGATCCCGTGCGCGGTTCCACCTGCGGGCCCAAAAGTTATCGCGAACGCACGACGAGGTTCGTTCTGCGCCCGGCCAGGCTGCACGACCCGACGGGGTCATCCGGCAAAAAACGGACCATCGGTCGCATCGACGTGATTTTTCCGAGCAAGGAGCTGACCGAGTGGAACTTATGGGTAGCGAACGACGATGTAATTGATACAATGGCTTGGCGGCACTGCGCCCGCGATTGGGTGCATTCAAGAGGAGACGGAGACATGACCTGGACTCGCGACCGGTGGATGCGATTTGTGTTCGCGGGGTTCTGCATCACAGCGTCGCAGCAAGGGACTGGCGCTGCGGTCGCCCAAGGCTTTGGCCCGGATCCGTTCCGGCCTTACAATTCTCAATACGACCAGTACGTCTATCCGATCAGGCCCGAGACCGGCGGCGCGGCCGCGCCGCGCGCGGACTGTCGCGGGGCGAGACTACATTTGAACGCTGGATGAACGAGCAGGACGGGGGCTCTCGTCTCGAATCAGATCGCTACGGAGTCGGCGGGCGCTACTGGAGAGTGCGAACAGATCTCGAGTCGGACAGGCGCGAACTTGCCAGGAAACGGAATGCTCGCCGCAATGCGGAAACAGGATCGATCACACAGAAGTATCTGGCATACTTTTCCGAGGAAAACCCCACGAAGCGGGCCATTCTGCTGCGGGATTACAGCTCCAACCGTCGCGGCGCTGAAGCGGAATCACCGGACGATGGCACGGATAGGGCTGCGCCGCGCGGGCGAGCAGGCGGGCGAGCCAATGCGCTCGGGCCGCGCGGGTCCTCGGAAAAAGCCGGTGAAGAAAAGAGCACCAGACGCATCCCACCAGCGCCGCCCCTATCGGGAGTATCGCGTGGATCAAGCCGTTCACAGCGACGGCCGAGCGAAGTGCTTGATCGCGCTCGAAGGACCGATGACGGCAACATGGATTCCGAAAAATCGCCTTCGAGTAAGCGCTCGAAACGAAGAGCGCCGGCGGCCCCTGCAGTAGATGAATGAGCCCCCCATTCGGCGCAACCCGATTGGCTCTGCGCTGGCGAAAGGAAATCACTAGCTCGTTGACGGTGGGTTTTCCTTCCATACAATGAACGCACGCCGGAACCGCCAAGGGCCGTGGTGGTCTGGGGTGAATGCCGGCTGGCCCGGACTGCGGAAGTGCCGCGGGCCACGATGGTGACTTGCTGAGTGTTGTCGCATTCGTTCGCCCGTGATCCCGGAAGCTCTCCGGGTTTTTTTTGAACTGACTTTGTGAAACACTTCACAAACGTGACGGGATGGGGAAGCCGGTCGAGGAGTGGCTGAAGGATGGGATTGGAATTCACGCCGGTCTTTTTGTTGCTGATCGTGGCGAGCGGCATTGCAGCGAGCATGATCGTGGCCAGCGCCTTTTCGCGCCGAAGAGGCTCACGCAGGTAAAGCAGATGCCCTACGAATCGGGGATGGACCCCAAGACAGACGCCCGCCAGCGGTTTGATGTCCGGTTTTACCTGGTCGCCATCGTCTTTCTGTTGTTCGATGTGGAGCTGCTTTTTCTTTATCCCTGGGCCGTGGCCCAGTGGAGCGAGACGGCACCGATCGTTGCGGGCGCCGCGGCGGCGGGGGTCCCAGCCGTATTTCGCGGGCTGGTGTTCTGGGAAATCATGGTCTTCATTGTGATCTTGGGGGCGGCGTTCGCGTACGCTTGGCGGAAAGGGGTGTTCGAATGGCGATAGGTGGCCGGGATGGCGGGCCTTTGCCTGCGCGGCCGGATTCTGCGCTGGGTGCGACCCTTCAGGTCGGGCCTTCCGGGACCGGTGCGACGCCCGAAAATACGTTCGTCACGAAGCGCGATGCGGTGGTGAACTGGTGCCGGAAATACAGCCTCTGGCCGATGCCGTTCGCGACGGCATGCTGCGGAATCGAGCTGATGGCCGTGGGAGCCAGTCGGTTCGACATCGCCCGCTTCGGCGCCGAGGTGATGCGGTTCAGCCCGCGGCAGTGCGACTTGATGATCGTTGCCGGACGGGTCGCCATGAAGATGATGCCCGTGCTCCAGCGGATCTGGCTGCAGATGCCCGAGCCCAAGTGGTGTATCAGCATGGGCGCCTGCGCATCCACCGGCGGCGTTTTCGACACATACGCAGTGGTACAGGGAGTCGATCGATTCATCCCGGTCGACGTGTACATACCAGGCTGCCCGCCCCGACCGGAGCAGATCCTTCGGGCATTGATCGACATCCAGGAGAAAATTCAGAAAGGTGGAACGATGTCGGGCGCAGGAGGGCTGCCCGAGCTGCTCGAGCGCGAGAAGTACCTGGCCGATAAGAGTTCCTCGCCGCTCGGTCGCGCAATCGCGCGACGAGCGCGGAGACGAAGAACGGTTCGGTTACCGCCTTCCCGGCGGCGAGGCGACGCTCGGGGAAGCGGAATCACACTAGAACTTCCATGAGCAGTGACATGTCCATCGCTACTGATCCCCACGCCGCCACCCTCGAGAAGCTCGGTCGAGAGCTTGGCGAGGGCGTCTTCAGCATGTCGCGCTTTCGCGACAATCTGCGGCTATTCGTGCCGCCCGAGCGGCTCGAAGAGCTGCTGCTGACCACGAAGAGCAAGTGCGGGTTCAACCTGCTCGCGGAGCTGGGCGCCACCGACTACCTCGGCTACCCCGGGCGGACACGAAGGCGCTACGAGGTCCATTACGTTCTGCGGAATCTCGACAGCTCGGAGTGCTTGATCGTCAAAGCGGGAGTCGACGACCCCGACCCGGCTCTTCCCTCTGCCATGCCTCTCTGGCCCGGCGCAGACTGGATGGAGCGCGAAGTTTTTGATATGTTCGGTATCCGATTTATTGGGCACCCCGACCTGCGGCGGATATTGATGCCCGAGGAATTCACGGCCTACCCGCTGCGGAAGGACTATCCCCTGCGCGGCCGAGGCGAGCGCCACAATTTTCCGCGGATCTCCCGGGGCGAATCATGACCGCGCCTACACCGTTCATCATGGAGACGGGATGACGACCGACTTGCTCGACCAACCCGCTCTGGCACCGGAAGAGAAACAAGCGACCTGGACGCTCAACTTCGGGCCTCAGCATCCGGCCACGCACACCACGCTCCGGCTCATCCTCGAGCTCGACGGCGAACGGGTCGAACGAGCCACCCCCGACATCGGGTATCTGCACTCCGGGTTCGAGAAGCTCGGCGAACATTTAAACTTCAACCAGTACGTCACCATCGTCGACCGGAAGAACTACATCAGCCCGCCGATGAACGAGGTGGCGTGGCACCACGCAGTCGAAAAGCTCCTGGACATCGAGCTCACTCCGCGCTGCCAGTATATCCGCGTCATCATCTCCGAGCTGGCACGAATCAGCGATCATCTGCTTTGCACCGGCGCCGCCGCGCTCGATCTCGGGGCGTTCACCGCTTTTCTGTACGCATTCAACCTGCGCGAGCTGATCTACGACGTCTATGAAGAGATGTCGGGCTACCGGTTTCACCCCGGGTACACGCGGGTCGGCGGCGTGCTGCACGACTTCAACGACCGTGTGCTCACTCGAATCAAGGCGGTTCTGGACAGCTTTCCCCGCGTGTATTCCGACATGGAAAAGCTGCTCTTTCGGAACCGGATTTTTCTGGACCGCCTGCGGAACGTGGGCGTGCTCTCGAAGGGCGACGCCGTCGCCTACTCCTGCACCGGGCCGATCGCGCGGGCCAGCGGTGTGACGAGCGACCTCCGCAAGGATGCGCCCTACCTCGTCTACCCCGAGCTCGATTTCGAGGTACCCTATACAGACGAGGGTGACTCCTGGGCCCGGTTCATCGTGCGGATGGAAGAAATGCGGCAGAGCCACAAGATTCTCACACAGGCAATCAAGCAATTGCCCAAAGGCCCCGTCAACGTGGCGATCGCTGAGAAGTTTCCCTTGCCCGACAAGCTCACGACCTACAACAGCATGGAAGGCCTGATCCAGCATTTCGAGCTGATCATGCCCAACCGGGGAGTGGAGACGCCGCACGACGAGATCTACGCGGCGGTCGAAAGCCCCAACGGCGAGCTCGGCTATTACCTGGTCTGCGACGGCAGCCAGACGGCCTGGCGGGTGCGCACCCGGCCCCCCTCGTTCATTCACTTTGCAGTGTTTCCCAAGATCATCAAGGGCCTCATGCTCGCCGACGTAGTGGCCGTGCTCGGCAGCTTGAACATCATCGCCGCCGAGCTTGACCGTTAGGTGAGATTCTTCTGCGACGATCTTCCACAGGAAGCAACCGCGATGCCAGATGAGCCCGCAAGCGTGAAAAGAAAGCCCGAGCGGATTCCAATCCTTTCCGAGCCGCTCAAGGAGAAGATCCGCTCGCTGTTCCCGCGTTATCCCAGCAAGCGGGCGGTCACGCTGCCGGCCTTGCACATGGTGCACGAACACCTGCGCTGCGTGCCGCTTCAGGCGATGGCCGAGATCGCCGAGCTGCTGGAAATCACGGCGGCGGAAGTGCACGACACGATGAGCTTCTACGGCTTCTTCCCGCAGGCGCCGATCGGCGACTTGCGGGTCTGGATCTGTCGCTCGCTCTCGTGCATGCTGCGTGGCGGCGACCTCATGCTCGAGCATGCCTGCCACAAGCTCGGAATCGAGCCTGGCGCGACCACCGCTGAAGGCAAGCTGACGGTCGAATTCGCCGAATGCCTGGGAATCTGCGACTTCGCCCCGGCCGCCCTGGCCGACGACGGACGGGTCTTCGGACCACTCGACGAGACTCAGGTGGATCGGATGCTCGAGGAATTGGTTGCCAGGCCGAGATGATGGGCGGCCCAGGCCGCTGGATATCAGCCGGAGGACCGGCGTGACTGGAGTCGAGAAAATCACTTGCCGAGGAGCTCAGAAGAGTGCCCGAGTTTGAACCGGTGTTGAGCCGCAACTGGAACTTGACGGACAGCCATACGCTCAAGGTGTATGAGTCGCGGGGGGGTTACCAGGCTGCGCACAAGGCACTATCGAGCGATCCCGATTCCGTGGTGACTCTGGTCAAGGACTCGGAGCTTCGCGGCCGCGGCGGCGCGGGGTTTCCCTGCGGACTCAAGTGGACGTTCCTTCCCAAGGACCGGAAGGAAACGCTCATGTGCATCAACGCCGATGAAAGCGAGCCGGCCACGTTCAACAACCGACTGCTCATGGAGAAGGACCCGCACCAGCTTCTCGAGGGGATCTTGATCGCCTGCTTCGCCACCAAGGCCACGACGGCCTATCTGTATCTTCGATTCGAGTACATCCGCGCCTATCGGATTCTCGAAGCCGCGATCGAAGAGGCTCGATCGGCCGGGCATCTGGGACGGAACATTTACGGCACCGGCTTCAATCTCGACATCTGGCTGCACCGCGGCGCGGGCGCGTATATCTGCGGTGAGGAGACCGGGCTGATCGAAAGCCTGGAAGGGAAGCGGGGCTGGCCGCGGATCAAGCCGCCCTTCCCGGCGATCGAGGGTGCTTTTCGCAAACCGACGGTCGTCAACAACGTCGAGACGCTCTGCTGCGTTCCCCACATCATCGAGCGTGGCGCAAGCTGGTTCAAGTCGATCGGCACACCCAAGAGCTACGGACCAAAGCTATACTGCGTGTCAGGTCACGTGAACAAGCAAGTCTGCGTCGAGCTTCCGCTGGGAGTAACCTGCCGGGCCCTGATCGACGAGCACTCAGGCGGAGTCTGGAAGGGGCGGAAAGCAAAGGCGGCCGTGCCGGGGGGCATCAGCATGGGGCTGCTCTCGGCGGACGAGCTCGATACTCCGCTTGATTTCGAGAGCCTGCGAAAACCGGGATGCCTTGGGCTGGGAACGGCCGCCGTGACGGTCATCGACGACCAGACCAGCATCGTCGACTATCTGTACAACACCTGCCGGTTCTTTGCCCACGAAAGCTGTGGTCAATGCACCCCGTGCCGAGAGGGCACCGGCTGGCTCTACAAGATGATGAAGCGCATCAAGGCCGGTGGCGGCAGGGTCGAGGACCTGGACATCATGCTGCACATGGCCAACAACATGGGCATCATGCCGGGCACGACCATCTGCGGGCTGGCCGACGGCGCGGCCTGGCCGATCAAGAACGCCGTTGTCAAGTTCCGCGGGGAGCTCGAAGAATACATCCGCAGCCGGCATGACGCGGCCGCGAGCATCACACCGCTGCAAGAAAGCATCGCCCACGGCAAGCGGCCCGAGATCGCACCCAACGCTTCGGGAGGACTGCCGGTCCTGTCGGGAGTCGGGGCAAGAAGTCACTGAGGAACGGCAACCAAATGGCAACCATTATCATCAATCGCAGTGAGTACACGATCCCCGAGGGGGAGAAGCTCAACGCCATCCAGATGGCGCAGCGGGTGGGGATCGATATTCCCTATTACTGCTGGCACCCCGCGTTGTCGGTCGTCGCCAACTGCCGGATGTGCGAGATCGAAACCGGCACCAAGGATGCGAAGACCGGCGAGATCAAGATGCTTCCCAAGCTGGTGCCTGCGTGTCAGACGCCGGCGAAGGACCTGACCGTCCTCGTGACCGACAGCCCGAAGGTCAAGGAGCACCAGCGGATGATCATGGAGTATCTCCTGCTCAATCATCCGCTCGACTGCCCGGTCTGCGACCAGGCGGGCGAGTGCGGCTTGCAGGATTACAGCTTCCGTTACGGCCAGTCGGTGCACCGCTTCGTCGAGGAGCGTGCCGTCAACCCGCGCAAGGACGTCGGGCCCTTGATCCAGCTCAACCAGGACCGCTGCATCATGTGCACGCGGTGCGTGCGGTTCACGCGCGAGATCTCCCAGACCGGCGAGCTCCAGGTGATGCGGCGCGGCAATCATGCCGAGATCGACGTTTTCCCGGGCGAGCCGGTCGACAACCCGCTGGCCGGCAACGTCGTCGATCTTTGCCCGGTCGGGGCCCTGCTCGACAAAGACTTCCTGCACAAGCAGCGGGCCTGGTTCTTGTCGAAACACAATAGCATCTGCACGCGCTGCTCGACGGGCTGCAACATCAGCGCCGAGGAAAACCGAGGTGCGCTCTGGCGGTTCAAACCGCGGAGCAACCCGTTCGTGAATGACTACTGGATCTGCGACGAAGGGCCGCTACAGCTACAAGGCCGCCAACGACCCGAACCTGCTCCGGGCGATGTACGTCCGGAAAAACGGTGAGCTCGAGCCGGCCGCGATCGACGAAGCCGTTCGCTTCGTCGATCGGGGCCTCAAGGAGATTTGTCAAGCAGGCGGGATTGTCGCGGGCGTGCTCTCGCCGTTCTTGACCGTCGAAGAAGCGTATCTCGCCGCGTCTTACTTGAAGGCGCTCGACCCGGCGAACGTGCTGGCGATGGGGCCGATCCCCTCGAGCGGAACGGACCAGACCTTCGAGCCCGACCAGACCAAGGGGCGGACGGGTGACACCAGCTTCGTGGTTCCGAGGCCCTTCACGATTCACGCGGAAAAGTGCCCCAACCGACGCGGGGTTTCCGCCGTTCTGGAACACTTCGAAGGCAAGGTGACAGGCCACGAAGAGCTGGCGCGACGCGTGGCCGCCGGCGAATTTCAAGGACTGTACGTGGTTTCGGACGCGATCGACTCCTGGATCGGCGAAGCCGAAAGCGATGCTCTGCGATCGAACGTGAGGTTCCTGGTGGTACAGGATACGAATGTGACGCCGCTTGCGCACCGGGCGGACGTGGTCCTGGCAGCGGCGACGTTCGCCGAAAAAGCAGGGTGCTACGTGAATTCGGGCGGCCGTTTGCAGTACTCGGAAGCAGCCCTGCCGCCGCGCGACGGCTCGCTTCCGGACCTTGATCTGCTGGCGATTCTGCTGCACCGAGAAGGCGCCGGACCAGTTGATTCGAGCGCGGTTCTGGCTGAAATCGCCGAGCGGATACCGGCCTTCGCGGCCGCCAAAGGGGGAAAGCTGCCGGCGCATGGTGTGTTGCTGGCCGCGGACACTCCGGCCGACGGCCGTCGCGGTGATGGCGTGAGCTTCACCGACACCTGGTTTCTCGCCCACGGTGCCGCTCGCGCACGATAGGAGAAAATAGAACCGGCCGGGCGGCCGCCGCGAAACGTGCTGAGTAGTTACGTGAGATTGAGAGTCAGGCAGGGTTTGAGTCAATGCTTTTACTCCTGGGTATTACATTCAAGATCGTCGTGGTGGCCAGCGTGCTCTTGGGCGCTGTCGCCTACCTGATCTACGTCGAGCGGAAGGTGGCGGCTTTTGCGCAGGATCGCATCGGTCCGAATCGGGCCGGCGGCGAGTTCGGCATTCCCTTCGGCCTGCTTCAGCCCCTGGCCGACGGCGCCAAGATGCTTCTCAAGGAAGGGGTCGTGCCGACGTACGTGAACAAGCCGCTCTACATGCTGGCGCCGCTGATCGCGATCATCGCCGCTCTGGTCGCCTTCGCGGTCATCCCATTCGGCCCGACGTGGTCAGATGATTGGAAGAACTGGAGCTTTCAGATCGCTCCCGGCGTGGACATCGGCATCCTCTATATCTTCGCGGTGAGCAGCCTGGCGGTATACGGCGTGATCCTGGCAGGCTGGTCGTCTAACAATAAATATTCATTTATAGGCGGCGCTCCGGTCAAGCGCCAATTGATCAGCTACGAGATCCCGCTCGGCCTTTCGATAATGGGCGTCGTTCTGGCGATGAGCACGCTCGAGCTCAATGCGATGATCAACTGGCAGGACCATCACGTCTGGGGGCTCTTCGTCTCGCCGGTGGGGTTCTTGATTTTCTTGATCAGCTCGTTCGCCGAGACCAATCGTCTGCCGTTCGACCTGCCCGAATCGGAGCAGGAGCTCGTGGGCGGCTTTCACACCGAGTATTCGGGCATGAAGTTCGGCATGTTTTTTCTCGGTGAATACGTGCACGTAATCAACATGAGCTTCATGACGGTGATCCTGTTCTTCGGCGGTTGGGACCTGCCGTTTCTTCTGAGCCAGGAGCAGACCGGCTTCTTCATCGCCCTCGTGAAATGTGGCGTGATCCTGTTCAAGGTGACCGTGATGATCCTGATCATCATGTGGGTCCGCTGGACGCTCCCGCGATTTCGCTACGACCAGCTCATGGACCTTGCCTGGAAGTCGCTGATTCCGCTGGCACTCATCAATCTGGTCGCCACCGCGATCATCGTGCAATTGATTCACAGCTAGTTGGAGGGTTTTCAAGTGCGCGCCGATGATCCCAAGCTCAAGAAGATCGAGCCGCCGAGGTTGAACCTGCTGGAACGGTTCTACCTTTTCCCGATCGCCGGCGGACTGGCGGTGACAGCGCGTCATATCGGCGGTGTGATGTTCGGCGGCAAGGCCATCACGATGCAGTATCCCGAGGAACAGCACGTTCCCAGCCCGAATTACCGGGGTGTGCACCGGCTCAATAAGGACGAGCACGGCAGGGTGAAGTGCGTGGCCTGCATGCTGTGCGCGACCGCCTGCCCCGCGCATTGCATCGACATCGTAGGTGCCACTGCACCTCCCTCGTGGCCGGACCGGGAAAAATACCCGGAGAACTTCGTCATCGACGAGCTGCGCTGCATTTATTGCGGGATGTGCGAAGAGGCTTGCCCGGTCGAAGCAATCGAGCTGACCGGGCTCTACGACCTGACCGGGCTGGCGCGTGAGGAGATGATCTTCGACAAGACGAAGCTCCTGTCGGTCTACGACGCCACGAAGGACCAGGAGCCGATGCCGTATGGGAAGGCGGAGCCCCGATGACGACCGGTGACGCGATTCTGGCTGCGCTCGTCGTCCTGCTGGGGGCGGCCGGAACATTTTTGCTGCTGCCGCACAAGCACGGAACGGCTCGGCCGCGTCGCTTGCACGCCGCCGGAGCGATTTCGGCCAGCCTGGGGCTCTTGCTGTTTCTCGTCTTCTGGAAACCGCCCGGGGAGCTCATACCTGCGTTTTTCTTCTACGTGTTCGGCGTCGGGGCAATCGCCGGGGGTGTGCTCACGATCACCAGCCGCAATCCGATCTATAGCGCGCTCTGGTTCGCGATGGTCGTGATCGCAACCGCCGGCCTGTTCCTGCTGGCGAACGCTTCGTTTCTGGCGGCCGGCACAGTGATCGTGTATGCAGGGGCGGTCATCGTGACGTTCCTGTTCGTGATCATGCTGGCGCAGATGGAGGGAAAAGCGCTTTACGACCGCGCTGCCCGGGCCCCGGGCCCCGCGACCTTCGCGTGCTTCCTGCTCCTCTGGTGCCTGATCTATTCGCTGTCGGCTGTAGCATCCAAGCCGGCCGCAGACTCGACCAAGGCCGAAGCCAAGGTCGCGCAATCGACCAAAGAAACGCCCAAGCCACTCAAGGAAGAGACGGCGTACCGCGATGTGCCCCGGGCGCGTGAGCTCCGTACCGTATATCACATGGATTCAGTGGGCTCCGCAAGCGGCCTCGTCGATCGCGTGCTGGCCCCGACCAACATGATTTCAAATTCGAATCACGAACCCAAACCGAATGTCGCCGGGCTGGGCGAGTCGCTCTACACCACCCATCTCGTGACCGTTGGCCTCGCCGGGGTCTTGTTGTTTGTCGCGCTCGTCGGGGCGGTCGTGATCACCGACCACGAGCGGCCCAAGCCGCCGGCAGAACCTTGACGGCTGAATCAGCTTTGCGGTAGTTGTGTGAATATCTGAATATGCATCGTAAGTGGCGGCTTTTCGAGAACAAAGTGCCATGGCTCCCGTTGACGTCTTCACGCTGGATGTACTGAGGAATTATCTGCTGATAGGCGCGGCGCTGTTCGCGCTGGGGATGCTGGGGTTCCTGACGCGGCGTAATTTGATCGTGATGTTTCTTTCGGTCGAGATGATGCTGCAAGGGACTGCACTCTCGCTGGTCGGTTTCGGCCGATACCACGGGACGTGGACCGGGCAGGTCTTCACGATCGTGATCCTCACGGTCGCGGCGTGCGAGGCGTCGATTGCGCTGGCGCTCATCGTGGTGCTGTATAACCGCAGGTCGTCGCTGGACGTCACCCTCTGGCAGGACATTCGAGAGGCGGGTGTGAGGGCCGAAGACGAGATCGAGGAAACTCTGGAGGCCGAGCCGATCGAGCCTGTGCTCGGGCCAGAGTCGTACCCGCACCTCACGCCCGCGGGCGTCGAGCCCGCTCACCCGGCGCAACCGTGGATCGAGCGACGGCGGTGAATGGAACCATAGAATGACTCATCTTGCATGGCTGATACCGTTCTTCCCGCTGCTGGGCGCCGCGATCGCGGTGCTGGGGCCAAAGCGTGTGCGCGAGCTCGCTCACATTCCGGTTGCCGGGGGCATCGCGCTGGCGTTTCTGGTTTCACTCGGGCTCTTAGGCGGTTCAAGGGCGACAAATACGGTCATGGTGATGCGCTGGCTGACCGTAAGTCAGTTCGAGGTGCCGATCGAGTTTCGCATCGACGGCTTGACCACGATGATGCTCTCGATGGTGACCTTCGTCTCGACGCTGGTGGCCGTGTATGCGGCGGGCTACATGGCGGGCGACCCGGCCTATCCGCGATTCTTCGCCCTGATCGGCCTGTTCGTCACGTCGATGACGGGGCTCGTGCTCTCGAACAACTACGTGCTCACCTATGTCTTCTGGGAAGGCGTGGGCGTGTGCAGCTATCTGCTGGTGGGCTTCTGGCACACGCGGCCCAAGGCTGCCGCGGCCGCCATGAAGGCGTTTCTGGTCAATCGCATCGGCGATTTCGGCTTTGCCGTCGCCATTTTCTGGCTGTGGTCGATCGTGCCGAATCACGACTTGAGCTACACGAGCGTGCTCTCGGAAGGTACGTTGAATTCGCTGCCGGCTGCCGCCGTCACGGGGATTTCACTTTTGCTCTTCTGGGCTGCGACGGCGAAGAGTGCCCAGATCCCGCTTTTCGTCTGGCTGCCAGATGCCATGGAGGGCCCGACGCCGGTCTCGGCGCTGATTCACGCGGCCACAATGGTCACGGCCGGCGTGTATCTGGTGGCGCGGTCGATGCCGCTCTTCACCCTGGCGCCCTTCGTGCTCGCCTTGGTCTCGGTGACGGGCTGTGCAACCGCCTTGCTGTCGGCATCGATCGCGGTGACACAGAACGACCTCAAGCGGGTGATGGCCTATTCGACGGTGAGCCAGCTCGGCTACATGTTCATGGCCTTGGGCGCCGGCGTCGGCGACGTGGCCCAGCTCGCGGTGGTGGCGGCAATGTTTCACCTGTTCACCCACGCATTCTTCAAGGCATTGCTCTTCCTGGCTTCGGGTAGCGTGATGCACGCGATGGGGGACGTGATCGACATGCGGCGATTCCGAGGCCTGCGGCACCGGCTGCCTTACACGTGCGCGACTTTCGCCGTGGGTGCGCTCGCTCTCTCGGGCGTTGTGCCGCTCTCCGGTTTTTTCAGCAAGGACGAGATCCTGACGGCCATCAAATCAGCCGCTGGAGAGGCGCAGGAGATGGGCCACCCATGGCACTGGATTTATTCCGTTGTTTATTTGTTCGCGATCGCGACGGCGTTTCTGACGGCGTTCTACACCGGTCGCGCGTTCTTCATGACGTTCTGGGGCCCAGAGAAGCTGCCGGGGCCGGACGACCCCGAGGCACCCCAAGGAGAGATAACGAGTGACACCCATCCGCACGCCGGCACACATTCGCCCGACGCGGGCAGCCACGGCGGCGCGGGAGGCCACGATTCCGGCGGCCACGTCGGCCACGAATCGCCGCCGATCATGACATATCCCTTGATCGCGCTCGCGGGCTGCACCGCCTTGATCGGGCTCATCTGCCTGCTGGCGGGCCCGTTCGCAGGAACAACCGAGTGGTTTGCCCATCACCTTCACTCCACGCTCGGCTTCGAATTGCTGGGGCACTTCGAGCATCACTTCGACTGGGTGACGGCGATCACGGGCACACTGGCCGCCGTGGCTGGAATCGGCCTGAGCTACATGCTCTACGGCGCGGACGAACTGGCGAGCCAGATTGCCGCCAGGATCAAGCCCCTCTACGAGCCGCTGTTTAACCGGCTCTTCGCCGGCAGAACCAAGCCGCTCTATGAAGCGTCACTCAACAAGTTTTACGTTGATGAGCTTTATGAGTGGCTCTTCGCCCGGCCCACTCGCGCAATTGGGATCATTTGCGACTTTGTCGATGCCTATTTCGTGGACGGGCTGGCCAGGGGCATCGCCAAGATTCCCCGCGGGTTCGGCCGCAACGTGCTGGCCAGATACCAAAATGGATTGATTCAGTTCTATGCCGGGGCGTCGGTGTTGTGCGTGGTAGTGGTCTTTCTGGTGCTTCTGGTTCTTTCACCCTGACACAAGCTGCCCCGAGCTCGTTGAGGATTCGTTGGATGGCGACTTTGCTATTGATCACGGTCATGCTTCCCGTTCTGGGGAGCCTGGTCCTCTTGGTCCTTCCCAAGCTGGAATTCGAGACGGCCCGCTCGATCGCAATTGCGACGGCGCTCGTCACGCTCGGCTTCAGCTTGATCCTGATGTGGGCCTTCGACTCGGAGGCAAGCGGCCCCCAGTTCGCATTCGTGCGGGGCAGCCACCTGGGGCTCGAGTGGCTGGGCAGGCCCGACATACGATTCGCGTTAGGGCTCGACGGACTCTCGCTCTGGCTGTTCGTGCTGACATCGATCCTGCTGATCACGTCGATCGGGGCATCGTGGTCGGCAATCCGGGAGAACCCCGGCCCGTATTACGCCTTTCTGCTGGCGCTCGAGACCGGGCTTCTAGGTCTGTTTTCGAGCCTGGACGTGGTGCTCTTTTACATTTTCTTCGAGTTCACACTGATTCCGCTTTTCTTCCTGATCGGCTTGTGGGGCGGCCCGCAGCGCCGGAAGGCGGCCGTGACTTTCTTCCTGTACACACTGGCCGGGAGCCTGCTGACCCTCCTCGGCGTGATATCCCTGGTGGTGGTGCACTACCAGCACTCACCGGGGAACGTGCTGACGTTTTCGATTCCCGAGCTCACGAGCGGACTGGCCGCCCTGGACTGGAGCGAGTGGAAGAGCGCCACTTTGTGGGGGAGCCCGCAGGTGCTGATCTTCCTGCTCCTTCTGGCGGGGTTTGCAATCAAGGTTCCGCTCTTTCCGTTTCACACATGGCTTCCGCTGGCTCACGTGGAGGCGCCGACGGCGGGATCGATCTTGCTGGCGGGCGTTCTGCTGAAGGTGGGGACATATGGGCTGATCCGTTTCAATCTGGGGATGACCCCGCTCGCGTCGGCCTCGATGTTTCCGCTCATGGCGACTTTGTCGGTGATCGGGATCATCTACGGCGCACTGGCGGCGCTGGCGCAGACCGACATCAAGCGGCTGGTGGCTTATAGCTCGGTAAGCCATATGGGGTTTATCGTGCTGGGAATCTTCGCTCTGAATTCGACGGCGCTGCACGGCGCAGTCGATTCAGATGCTCAACCACGGGCTCACGACGGGTGCTCTCTTCGCCTGCGTCGGGATGATTTACGAGCGGTACCATACGCGCGACATCAATGCCATCGGCGGCCTGTGGAATCGTATGCCCATTCTGGCTTTCTTCTTTATGCTGGCAACGTTCGGCTCGGCGGCGGTGCCGGGATTGAACGGGTTTGTCGGGGAGTTTCCGATCTTGATCGGCGCGTTCGAGCGCAGCGCCTGGGCGGGAGTGCTCGCGGCCACGGGCATGGTGCTGGGCGCGTGCTATTTGTTCTGGATGTTACGGAAGATACTATTCGGGGCGCTCAAGGAGCCGGTGCCTCACGCCCCTGCCGGAGGGACCATCAGCCCAGCGGCGCTGCGCCATACGGTCGTTTCGCCCGTGGGCGCACACGAGATCGCTGGCCTGGCGCCGATCATGTTCTTGATCGTGGCAATCGGAGTTTACCCCCGCCCCGTCCTCGAGCAGATGCAGCCAACCCTGGCGAAGATCGATCAGAACGCGCAGGCCCGGCGAGCCGGGGCCGTTGCGATTGCTCCGCCTGGGAAAATGACTCCCGTGGAAATGAGCGCCTCAAGTAAAGGAGGCGGCGAAACCCGAGTAGCGACCACCGGCCAGGGCGCCGCACGCGACATGGAAACCAAAAAAGGCAGCGGCCGGCCACTCGAAAAAACCGACTCAAATTCGTCAACGGGCCAAGCGTTGCCGCGCACGAAGAACCAAGAGACGCACTCATGAATTCCGCGTATTCGCTTTCGGTCGTAGAGCAGACAGCGCTGGTGCTGGTTCCGGAGTTGATCTTGCTCGCGACCGCGATTGTGATGATGACGGCTTCGGCGTTCGTGGTGCGGCCGACGAGGTTCTGGTCGTCGATGAGCGCGGGTGCGCTTGTGGCGGCGATTCTGGCGCTCTTCTGCCTGGGACGGACGCGCACCGACCTCTACGCCGCGGTCGCCTTGAACGACGACCTATCGTTCTACGCGCGGGCCGTGCTGCTGTTTTCGGGACTTATCCTGCTGGGTCTTGCGCACCGTGAGCCGAGCAACGAGCGGGCGGGCGAGTTTTTCGGGGCACTCTTGATGATGTGTGCCGGGTCGATGATCGTGGCGGCCGCGAACGACATCGTGTTCTTGTTCGTGGGCCTTGAGCTCGTCAGCATGCCCACCTACCTGATTCTTTATCTCTCGAGGCGCACTTCGATCACTCAGGAAGCGGCGATGAAGTATTTCTTCCTGAGCATCTTTGCGTCGGGATTGTTGCTGTACGGGCTGACCTTCCTCTACGGAACGACGGGAGTGAGCAACCTGAAAGCCCTGGGATACTTTTTCGAGAGGGTGCCGAACCTACCCCATCCGGAGCTTGCTCTGGTGGCGGTCGTCTTCGTGACGGCGGGGCTGTGCTTCCGCGTCGCGGCTGTGCCGTTGCATTTCTACGCGCCTGACGTCTATCAGGGGTCACCGATGGTAATAGCAGCGACGCTGGCGTGGATTCCCAAGTTCGTCGGTTTTCTGGCCATCGTCCGGGCCCTGACCGCGGTGCTCGCGGTGAAGGGTGGAGAGGACGACCTGGTTCAAAAGGCGGTGATTCTGTCTTGGATCATCGCGGCTGCGACGATGGTCTGGGGGAATTTCATGGCGCTCGCACAAGAGGACCTTAAACGGTTGATGGCGTATTCCTCGATCGCGCACGCCGGATACATGATGGTGGGGGTAACGGCCGCGCTCGCGAATGATCGCCATGCCGGCGTCTCCTACTACGGGTCTGAGAGCGTTTTCTTCTATCTGGTGACATACGGGCTCATGACGCTGGGACTCTTCGGCGGCTTCATGGCGCTTCGTTTCAAGAGCCGGCCGGTCGAGACGGTCGACGACCTCTCGGGCCTGGGATGGAGTCATCCCTGGGCGGCTCTGGGGCTTTCGGTTTGTCTGCTAAGTCTCGCCGGAATTCCCCCGCTGGCGGGCTTCTGGGGCAAATTCCAGCTCTTCAGCGCGCTACTCGTCGCCGGGGACCGGATGGACTCGAGCTCGTTCGTGCTGCTGGCTGTCATCGGCATGCTAAGCGCGGCTGCTGGCGCGTACTACTATTTGCGAATTGTCGTCGTGATGTACTTCGGCAAACCCAAGGAGAAGGTTGAGCTCACCGGCGGCTGGCCGGTCGCGGCGGCCGTGAGTGTCTGTGTCTTCTTGACCGTGCTCTTCGGCATCAATCCAGGAAAGATCTCAACCCGGGCGCACGCCGCGGCCCAGGCGGCGATGGCGCATCCGCAGCCGGACGGGGCGTCACTCGCCACCCGGTAAGGATCGTTACTTCCCTGTGAAAAGAAGCGGAGCGAATTCGTTCAGGTAATCGCGCCAGTTGAGCCACGTATGGCCCCCTTCGGAGTCCCTGGCGGCAACCTCGAATCCGTGCTTCTTCAGCATCTCGACGGTGGCCTTGGAGGTTTGGACCAGGAAGTCGTCCTTCCCGCAACCGAACCACACGAGCGACAGGCCCTTCTTCAACTCGGCGTCGTCGAGCGTGGACTTGTGGCTGTCTTCCCACTGCGTGTTTGGAGCGGCGCCTCCAAATCCACCGGCGATCCCAAAGATTCCTGAGCTGTAGACACCGATGTAGCCGTAATCATCAAGGCGGCCGAAGGCGATGTTGAGCGTTTGCGCTCCGCCCATGGACAAACCGGCGATGGCACGGTTGCCCCGGTCCCCCTTGATGCGATAATTCGCCTCGACGTAAGGCTTCAGGTCCTTGGTGAAGTCGTCCAGGAACTCGTTCATCTGGCGTTCAAAATCTCCGGGCGGACCAAATCGGAATGGCCCGGTGTGGCCCATGGGCATGACCATTATCATCGGTTTGGCTTTGCCCGCGGCGATCAAGTTGTCGAGGATGAAGCCGGCGCGGCCGACCGTGCTCCAGGATGCATCACAATCAAAAGCGCCGTGCAGGAGGTAAAAAACGGGATACTTACCCTCGCCTTTCTCGTACCCGGGCGGAGTGTAAACGTGCACGCGTCTGGCTCGTTTCAGCGTCTTGGACTGGTAGGTGACCTGTGCCACGGCGCCGTGAGGCACGTCCTTGGTATCCGCGGCGTCCGAGCCGGGTACATAGACGAGGCTCCAGGTATTCATATTGGATTCGCTGGTCGCGGGATTCCGGGGGTCGATCACGGAGAGACCATCCACGTTGAAGTTGTAGCGATAGGCGCCTGACGGGACCGGGCTCGAGGTCGCTTCCCACACTCCGTTTTCGCCCTTTTTCATTTCCAGCCCGCGTCCGATGCCCGGCAGATCGCTGCTGGAGAGCATGACTTTTTCGGCCTTGGGAGCATGAACGCGGACGGTGATTCTCTTCTCAGCCGAGACCTCCGGGGAGATGAATTGGGGAGGCGGGGGGCCGGGGGGAGCCTGGGCATGGGCCGGCTGGCATGCAGAAACGATCACAGCACTCGCGAGCGCGAACATGCTCGGTCTTTTCATTGGAAAACTCCATGGAGAGGTATGCGGGGCAGATCGATCACTGTTGCGACGGCAAAATGCATCAGGTCGTCACTCGTACGGGCGCGCCAGTTCTTGCCTTCGGATGCAGGACATGGTGCGGCTCAAGCGATTGGGCGATTCGCGCCAATTGATCGACGAGCGCCTTGGCTTCGGCTGGTGCCAGGGCCGCCAGCAATGCCATGCGCAAGGGCTCGCTTTCGCTCCAAAGGGTGCGGAAGGTGTATCGTCCTGTGCGCGTGAGCGACACACTTCACGCTCGACCGTCTCTCGGGTGCGGCCGTCGTTTGATCAGGCCTCGACGCTCGAGGAGAACCAGCATCGCCCGCATGGTATTGGGATCGGAAGACGTTCGCGATACCAGCTCGCGCTGAGTCAGCGCATCGGCCTCGGCGAGCGCTGACAGAACGACGAACTGATCGGCAGTGACACGGGTTCGCGCGAGCAATGCGCCGGTGCGGCGATGCATCACCAGGTAAGCAGCGCGCAGGCTCATCGCAAGCTCGTGCCCGCTCACGGATCGACCTCCTGACCGGCCAGGAACGACGTATACGTACTAAATACGAAAAAAAAGCCGCGACAAAGGAAGGGGCTGCTTCGACGATCGACGAGAGGATCTTTCGCATCTCGGGTAGCATCTCCTCGGCGGGCCTGCCGGGCCCGGCTTTCATTTCTGCAATCGCCCGTCACGAGATTTCCATCTGCTGGATCTGTTCGGCAAGTTCCATAAGCCTCTCGTCTGTTGAAGAAGCTCCGGGCCATGCCTCCGCCAACAAGATCTGCGTCCGAGAAATCGAGTCGCTTCTTGGTGGAACCGGACCGCGATTGTTCCCAAACAGTTGGGGAATTGATGTTATGCGATCGGCGACACCTCGGCAACCTCGAGCACCGGTACTCAATTGAACCTCCGGGGTGTCTGAACGTATCCTATACTGCGTTTCCGGCGAATTCCGGGATGCCCGGTTACGTGGATTGCGAAAGTCGACGGGCCGGAACGTCTTTTCTCATCAAGACTCCGATCAATGACGGTGTGCCTGAAGCATCTTGCGTCAAATGAGACGGCTTCAAGCTTGACCGGCACACTAACGATTCGTTTTCTGGTGGTTGGGACGCTCCCGATTCGGTCTAGCCGCTCATGCGGCTGCCGGGACATGATGGCCCGGTAAGGCAGGGGGTCTTTATGCCGATGGAAACCAAAGCCCCCGTCAAACCCGAAGGATCACTCGCACGAGAGTTCTCAAAGCTCTGGGCAAGCGAGCCGGCAGGCCCGGACGTATTCGCATTTCTCGCGGCCCATCCCGAGATCTCTGATGAGCTGAGGCTGGATGTCCTGCTGGTGGATCAGCGGGAACGATGGGCACGCGGGATCTCGCTCCCCCTTCGGGTCTATCTCTCAGGCTTTTCCGAAATCGCCGCCAACGGCGAGATGGTCAGAGCACTCGTGGACGGCGAGCGAGCGGAGCGACGCAAGAGCTTGGGGGCGCTCGTCGAGTCGCTCAATCCCAATACTTTCGACGTCTCCTCGGAGACCCCGACCCAGCCGATTGAAGGCGAGCCGGCGAAGGACGACACGCAAGTTGAAGGCGAAGGCGGCCGCACTGCCGGGGCGGAACCGGTCACGATCGATCGCGAGTTGGAGCCAACAGGGCTGCGCAGTACCGCGCAGCCCCACCAGCGTGAACCCGACGGAGGAACAGCTCTCCTTCGCCATGGATGAGGCGTATCACCTGCAGTCCGAGGCCGAGACGCTGCGGACGATGCTCAACACAGTCCGTTTCACGCTGGTGCGACGGATCGGCGCCGGTGGGATGGGCGTGGTGTATGAGTCCTATGACCAACAGCGCGGCGAGCTGGTGGCGCTCAAAACGATGCGGCGGGTGGACCCGCTTGCGCTGGTGCGTTTCAAGCAAGAGTTCCGATCTTTAGCCGATATCACGCATCCCAACCTGGTGAACCTCTACGAGCTATTCGCGGTTGAAGACTGCTGGTTCTTCACCATGGAGCTGGTCGAGGGGCGGAATTTCATAAACTTCGTCAAAGGCAGCTCCGCGGAAGCCTCGGCTCGCTGGAGCGCTGAGCCGACGGTGGTCGCACGGCAGGTCCGGGCCTCGGCTGAGCAAAGCCCAGCCAAGCGGACATACAACTTCCATTTTGACGAGAAACGCCTGCGCGACGCTCTGGCACAGCTCGCGCTCGGCGTCAGCGCGCTGCACAAGGCTGGAAAGCTGCACCGAGACATCAAGCCGCCCAACGTGCTTGTTACTCTTGAGGGGCGGGTGGTCCTGCTGGATTTCGGCTTGACGGCTGACCTCGAAAGCGTCGGCGCCGAGCGGCAGGTCGTGGGGACGGTGGGACACATGTCGCCGGAACAGGCTGCTGGAAAATCGGTGAGCACGGCAAGCGACTGGTACACCGTCGGCGTGATGCTATTCGAAGCCATGACCGGGCAGCTTCCATTTGCCGGCACGCCGGATGAAGTACTCGCGGCCAAGCAGAATCAAGCAGCCCCTTCGCCGGATTCGCTGGTTGACGGCCTGCCGCCGGACCTGGTGCGGCTTTGCAACGCCCTGCTGGACCGCGACGCGTCGAAACGACCGAGTGGGAGAGACGTGATTGCGCTTTTGAGCGGACAGCTTCCCGAGCCCGCCGAAGAACCTGAGCCGGCTCGAGCGTTCCCCTTGATCGGGCGGTCTCGTCATCGTCAAGTCCTCGATGGCGGCCTGGCCGCGCTGCATCGGCGGAAGACGGTCTCGCTGTTTGTGTTCGGCCGGACGGGAACTGGCAAGACGACGCTGGTTCGATCGTTTCTCGACGAGCTGCTCGAGCGCGAGGAAGCGGTCGTTCTCTCAGGCCGTTGCTACGAGAGAGAGTCAGTTCCTTACAAGGCCCTCGACAGCCTGATCGACTCGCTGGCGCGGTACTTGAAGGAGCTGCCGGGCGAGCAGGCCGAGAAACTGCTTCCGGCAGACGTGGGTTTCCTGGCGCGTGCGTTTCCCGTACTTCAGAGCCTCGAGGCGATCGCCGGCGCCCGGCGACTGCGCCCCGAGGAGATGCCGGACCAGCAGGAGCTGCGCCGGCGGACGTTCGCCGGACTGCGTGAGCTCTTGAAACGGCTGGCTGAGCGATCGCCGCTCGTCCTGGCGATCGACGACCTTCAGTGGGGTGACGTCGACAGCGCCCACCTGCTTGCCGAGCTCATTTGCTCGGAACAGCGGCCGGCGCTGCTCTTTATCGGCTGCTTTCGCGCGGAGGATGCCGAGCAAAACCCGTTCCTGCTCGAGATGCGCGCGGCGATGGCGAAAGCGCCCAAGGCGCTCGACCACCGCGAGCTGGCCGTCGAGGAGCTATCGCTCGCCGAGGCGCGGCAACTGGCGCTGGCGCTTCTGGGGCGAGACGACGCCGTCGCGCTTGCGCAGGCGCACATGGTTGCGACCGAATCGGGAGGAAACCCGCTTTTCATCGATGAGCTGGTGCGGCACATTCAGAGCGGAGAACCGATCGAGCGCTGGGAAGCGATCGGAAAGCTCGACCTGGACGAGGTGGTCTGGACGCGAATTCAGCGGCAGCCGGAGGACGCGCTCCGATTGCTCGGCTCCGTCGCCGTATCGGGCCGTCCCATCAGCCAGAGCTTGGCCTTCCAGGCTTCGGAACTGGGGGCGGCGCGCGGGTTGCGCTGGCCTCGTTGCGATCGGCCCGGCTCATTCGCTGCCTTGGCCAAGCACATAATGAGGGAGTCGAGATCTATCACGACCGGATTCGCGAGACGGTTGTCGCGCACTTGTCGAGCGAATCCATTCGCTGGCACCACGAGCGGCTGGCACTTGCGCTACTCACAGTCCGGGTCGGTCGACCCGGAGATCCTTGCGATACACTACCGCGGCGCCGGCCAAACCGTGCAAGCGTGTGAATACTATTCGATAGCGGCCGACCAGGCGGCGGCGGCCCTGGCGTTCGACCGCTCGGCGCGACTTTTTCGCGTGGCGATCGAGCTGCACCAGGGCCCGCCCGTGCAGGCCGGCGCTCTCTGGCGGAGGCTAGGCGACGCCCTCGCGAATGCGGGGAGGGGCAACGAGGCGGCCCAGGTCTATGCAAAGGCCGCGGAAACGGCCACGGCGGCCGAGACGCTCGAGCTCAAGCGGCTCGCATCCACGCAGCTTCTCCTTTCCGGAGAAGTTGAAAACGGACTGGCGCTGTTACGCACGCTGCTGCGCCCGCTGGGGTTGTCGATGCCACAGACTGCGCGACGGGCATGGCTTTCGCTCTTCTGGCATCGATTTCTGCTGGCCCTGCACGGGCTCAAGTTCCGCAAGCGCGACGAGAGCCAGATCTCGGCGATGACCCTGGCGCGAATCGATCTTTGCTGGTCGGCCGTGGCAGGGCTTTCGATGTCAGAGCCGATCCGCGGAGCCGACTTCCAGACGCGCGGGCTCCTGCTGGCGCTAAGAGCCGGCGAGCCGCTACGGATCGCGCGGGCCATGGCGATGGAGGCCGGGCACCGGCGCCACCGTGGGCGCACCCGCGGCAGCGCGAGTCGCGAGCTTGCTCGAAGTAGCCGAGCGGATCGCACGCGAGATCGATTCGCCCTACGCCCATGGAATGATCGCAATGGTGCGCGGCTTCGCAGCGCTCATGCGCGGGGAATGGCCCGCTGCGCGCAGCAGGCTCGAAGAGGCCGAGGCAATCTTCCGCCAGCATTGCAAGGGCGTGACCTGGGAACGCGACACGATTCACAACTTCCTGCTGCGAAGCCTGGTGCAGATGGGGGAAATCCGCGAGCTCAGCGCACGCTGGTCCGTCTTTTTCCGAGAGTCGCAGGAGCGAGGCGACCGGTACGCGGCCACCATGCTGAGCTCTTTCTACATGACCTTGATCAAGCTGGCTGGAAACCTGCAGCCCGAGACCGAGACCGAGCTTGAGACCGCGCTCGAGCAAAGCGGGGCCGGAAGCTTCAACCTCAGGCACTCGAATGCATTTGAAGCGCTCATTCATCTTTACCTGTACCGGAGTGACGTCAGCCGGGCACTGATCAGGTTCGAGTCAGTTTGGCCCCGGTACGAGAAGTCGATGCTCCTGCGGATCCGGATGACGCGGATCGACCTGCTCGAGATGCGCGCCCGCTGTGCGCTGGCGATGGCCGAGAAGCCGGGTGAGCCCGGTGCCCATCTCAGGCAGGCCGCCGATGATGCGGCCCGGCTCGAAAAAGAAAGGACCAAATGGGCCAGCGGCACATGCGCTTTATATACGCTCAGGCATCGCAGCGTGCAAGGAAGACCCGGTGCGGGCAGTCGAATACCTGCTCAAGGCTGCGGCTTGCTACGACGAGGTCCAGATGCCGCTGCGGGCGCACCTATTGCGTTATCGCCTGGGTGAGATCCATGCGGGTCCGGATTCGCGCGCTCAGCACGACCGGGCCGAGCAGTGGATCAAGGACCAGGGAATCGTCGCGCCGGCGCGATGGGCCGGCATGTACGCTCCCGGCTTCGCCAAGATCGCCGGTGATTCAGTCGAGACGACCTATTGAGGAATGAATCGCCGTAGCCTCTCCCTGTTCGTGGTCGTAATCGGGAATGCTCTCGCCTCGGATCAGATCCTTGAACGTCTGGCGGGCGCGCACCAGGTACGGGTGCTTCGCTACGACCAAGACTTCGGGTGCGAGCGGTTTGGAGTTGTAGTTGGAGCTCATGGCGAAGCCGTAAGCCCCGGCTCGCTCGATGATCAAATACTCTCCCACGCGAGCAACGGGCAACGGCCGGCTGCAAACCGTGCCGCCCTCTTCTTGAGTGAAGACGTCGCCAGACTCGCACAGAGGACCAGCCACGACCACGTCTTGCAGATGCCTCTCGCGAGCGCCGTCGCCGGGCCCGATGGACATCGGATGATACGCGCCGTAGAGAATGGGGCGGGCCAGATTGTTGAAGCCGGCATCCAGGATGTAGAAGGTCCTCGAGGACGTCTGCTTGATCGCACGAATCTGAGTCAGTAAATACCCGCTCTCCGCCACGAGATAACGACCGGGCTCGATCTCGAGCCGAACCGGATGACCCCAAAGCTCGGCCAGCCGATTTCGCGTCGCGTCCCACAGGCGATGGTACGCCTGGAGGTCAACGAGCTGCTCGGCCGGTCGATAAGCGATCGGCAAGCCGCCGCCGGCGCTGATCACGGTGATCGATGAGCCAATCTGCCGAGCGACGCGCTCCATCGCCCCGCAGACCTGTGAGAGATGCTCCAGGTCTGTGCCAGATCCGATGTGCATGTGCACGCCCGTAATCTTGAGGCTGTGCCTCGCCGCGAGTGCCAGGACCTCCGGAAGCTGGTCGTGCCAGATGCCGTGCTTGGAGTGGTCGCCACCGGTGTTCGTCTTCTGGCTGTGGCCGTGACCGAAACCGGGGTTGATGCGAAGCGTGATGTGACAACCCGGTGCCCGCCCGCCGAGCTGGTCGATCATATCAGGGGAGCCGACGTTCACGTGGACCCCCTTTGCGACAGCGAGCCCAAGGGCCTCCTCGTCAAAGATATCGGCCGTATAGACGACCGGCGGCGGGTCGCCGTGCGGTTGGTAACCAGCCGCGAACGAGCGCTCGAGTTCGCCGGCGCTCACGGCATCGACGAGCACGCCGTTTCGCGCATGAGATCAAGAATCGCAATATTGGAACAGGCCTTCTGGGCGTAACGGATCGCATCAAACGCCCGCAAGTCTTCAATGCGCTTGATGATCGCAGCGGCGTCATAGACGAAACAGGGCGTGCCGTACTGGCTCGCCAGCTCACGAATGGGAACTCCGGCTATCTCGTGACGGATCGTGGGGAAGCCGTTGGATTCGGACGAAGTCATGGGCTGCTCGAAGAAGTTGATTGGTGACCGGTGTGCAATTCGATGTTAGACGCGAACTTGCAACGTGGGTTCGATGACGGCCAGCCATCGTAGCACGCGACGGCATGGAATTCGATATGAAGGCTCCCCGTCCTCGCCCCACGTTCTCACGGCTTTGGTCAATCGGGAATGTGGATGCCGCCGTCGTCTCCAATCGGGAAATGGGGATTCCAGGCGACTTCCCACAGGAATCCGTCCGGGTCGGAAAAGTATCCCGAATAGCCGCCCCAGAAGACGTCCTGGGCGGGCTTCAGCAGCTTTGCGCCGGCGACCACCGCCTCGGCGAGAACGGAGTCGACTTCCTGACGGCTTCGTGCGTTGTGCGCGAGCGTGATTCCGCTAAATCCCTGGCCATCGGCAGGTATACTCGCATCCTTGGCGAGCTCGTTTCGTGGGAACAAGGCCAGAGCCATCCCACCCGCCTGAAAGAACACGATCCCCTCCGCCTTCGACATCGATCTTCGCCAGCCGAGACGCTCGTAGAATCTCCTGCTTCGCTCGAGATCGGCCACGCCAAGCGTGATGATGCTGATGCGCTGTTCCATCGATCGTTCCTCCGCTATGAGCGACCATACACCACCAGGCGAAGCTAGCTTGAACGCGAACGGGTTACAAGCCAATTGACGACGATCGACTTTCTTGCGGGAATGTTTGGCTGATCGACCACTGGGCATGGAGATTGAACACATGACACCGGGACGACGAACGCTCAACTTCGGAACCTTCGACGAGATCATGCCGGACGTGGAGCGGCTGCTTGAAGGCAGCACGACGGTCGGCAACTGGTCGCTGGCCCAGATTTGCCGGCATCTGGCAACCGTGTTGCGCAGGGTGGTCGATCTGCCCGCGACGACACCACAGGATCCATCGCAGTGGGTCGGTGACGAGCAGAAGCGGCGAGTTCTTGAGTCGGGCATGGCGGAGGAGGGCATCCAGGGACCGCAGGAGGTCATGCCCACGGAGGTGCTCGGGGAGCGAGAAGAGGCGGAGGGACTCCGCAGCGCCATCGCGCACTACAAAGCTTCGGGCGGTCCCGTGATTCCACACCGCCGGTTCGGCCCGTTGACCAAAGCGGAATGGGACCAGCTACAGCTCATTCACTGTGCGCATCACCTGAGTTTTGCGACCTCCAAGCCGAGGTGAGGCGACAGATTGCCAGTCCGGCGAACAGCACGATGGCAGAAATCAGCCCCTTTGAACTTGGCCGTATCGCGTCTCTCACCTGAGGCTTGTTTCACCCGCCTCCCAGCGCTCGGCGGACGCGGCGCACGGTCTCGACGTACGTGGCCGGAAGATCGACCGCACCTTTCTCGGACCACCATCGTGGCTTTTCCGTGTAAATCCAGACATACTCATCCGATTGCTCAATTGCGGCGCGCAGGCTCCTTTCCAGTCGCTCGGGTGAGAAGTGGTTGCTCTCTGGGCTTGCCGGCTTCCAGCCTTTCTTGGGCCAGTCGTAGTCGAGCCATATTCCAAAGGCGGGCGCGATGAATCGGTCGTAGCCCGATCGGTCGGCAGAGAGATTGGCGGCATCCAACTTGATCGTCTGCCGGGCTCGGACGAACGCGTCGGCGTCGCGGTAGCCGTACGACATTTCATGGCCGTCGATCAGCCGCGCTGGCGATTTCGCCCCCTCGATCATGCCGTCCAGGAAGGGAGCCAGGAGACCATCGGGGCATTGCTCGAGCGGTTTCTTGCCGTGGTCGCTCTGCCTCCAGACGAGACTATGCCCGAACGTGAACAGGACCGTCAACCCGGGAAAGCCTTCCTGGAAAGCGGCCATCAGCTCGCGGCCGCGGCGGCGAGCCATCGAGGCGTATTCAGTCCAGCCACGGCGGCGAGCGTCTCGCTGCTTCGAGTAGTCAAAGAGCTTCCCCTGATAGGCCTCGGTATCGAGAAGAACTCCCTGGCAACGACCCGCCCTGGCAAGCTCTGCGGCGAGGCGGGCGTTGGCGAGCGAGGCAACGTGATCGTCAAACCAGTCGAGATCGGCGGGCGTCACGTTGAACCGGAGGAAATCGTGCCTTGGCCGGGACCACTTGACAGCAGCCAGGTCGTCGAACGCGGATTTGAGGTCATCGGCCGTGAACGTCCGCCGGCCCCAGCCGAGCCAGGTGAAGCTCTCGGATTTTCCACCGACGCGTGCCACCGCGTGAAACACGCAGCCGTCGAATGGCGCGGCTTCGATCTGATCGCGGTGCCGGAGCATGAATCCGGTGTCCGGCTCGTCCCAGCCGAATTCGATGAGCTTCCTGCCATGCGAGATTGCCGCGGCGCCACCGGACTCTTTCAGGCGTTCCTGTCCCGGGAAATCATGGTGATATCGGGACTCGAGCGCAGGAAAATCGGCCGGCATCAAGTAGATCTTGCCGCGGATCGTCTTCGACTGACCGGGCTCGAGCCCGTCAATGCGGAAGTCCGAGTGCAGACAAACGATCACACCCTGAAAGAGCTCCTGGTAAGGCTCCCAGGCGGTGGCGACGAGCTCCTTGCCGTCAGCCGAAACGCAGCCGATCAGGCCGTTTGAGGGTACGATCGACGACAGCGGCCGCGGGTTCACGTCGTCGCGACTGACGCCGATCGGGCACCAGACCTGGCCCGGCGTGTACAGGGCTTTCTTCGCCCAGGCCTCCAGTGGCATCCGGACCGGCTTACCGTCGACATAAATAAAACAGTGCGGCAGATAAGCCTCGCTATTGTGCTCGAGTTTCGTGCCGGCATAGCGATTGACGCGAATGCAGGGCTGCGCCCATTGAGCAAGGGACCGGGCGGATGTAGGGTTCCTGGCGACGACCTGAAAATCGACTTCATCGCGGCCGGCACGGATCTCGTGGTCGACAACGACACCGTCTCCCAGAAGAGACCGCAGCTTGATCGAACGGTGTTCCAGGCCCGTCGAGACTACCTCCGTCTTGTGGGGAATGACGGTCCTGGACCAGTCGCGCTCGGTGGAACCGGGCCGGCAAAAGGCCTCGATGTACCAGATTTCGAGCGCACCGCCGGGGAGATGCTTGCCGGCGACGGTGAGGATTTCCTTGTCCCACGCAAGCGTGAGCTCTCTCTCCTCATCGGCAGCGACATGCGAGTGAGAGAGAAGGGCCAGCAGCGTGATCATAGCCCCGGACACGGAGCCGGGCCGTCGGCGATTGATCAAGGCAGGCTTTTCCTTCATGATATGTGTTTGATGCTGCCTTCACCGTTTGGCGGCAGCCGGCGCTACTTCGAGCGGCGGCGCAGCGAGATTGCCAAGGAGCCGGCGCTGCAGTCGCGCCAGCCACGGCTCCAGAAGCGGCGCGGCGGCAAGCCCGATCAACAGGCCGGCCCAATCGGTGAGCATGTCGTACAAATTGGCATTACGCTGGACGAACGGCATCAACTGGCCCAGCTCGCTGATGATTCCCAGCGCAAAGCCCCCCAGGATGATGGTCCAGATCGCGCGCCGGGACGAACCAACTCGCAGCCAGAGAATTCCCAGGACAATGAAGATCACGCCGTGGACGAGCTTATCCAGACTGGGTACCTGGAAGAATGACTCGCGCTCGACCCTATGGATGACGAACCGCGGAGTCCAGCAGAGAAGAAGGATGACCAAGGTCCAAATAACAGCCGCGGCCACGCGAAGAGCATGGAGGCTCACGCGGCGAGGCGCGGCAGACCGCGGTGCGGCCGCGTCGGGCACGGAACCAGGTGGGTTTTTAGTCACGGGTCGCTGTCTCTGAGGTACGAGGAACCTGACCGCTCCACGCCATATTACAGCCTGGGGCCGGGCCCAAGCGAGGGTAAGCCGGGCGGGCGCCGGTTCATGTCAAGAGCGAGGTTTGTTATTCTGATCTGGGCAGGCACAGACGAGAACGCGGCATTTCGCACCGAGGGAACCGCAATGAACAGGTCGTTTTGGACTCGAGCACCACGCCAGACCAGCTCCGAAGCCCGTGCCGCTCCGAACGCGACGAGTGCGGCTCCGAAGCCGAAGTCGAAGAGCGGACGCGAGTCGATCGAGTCGTTCGTCGTGGTCTTCGTCGCGTTTCTGGTCTGGAGTCTCGAGGCCGAAGGGTTCGTGATTCCGACCGGCTCGATGGCATCGACGCTCATGGGCCGGCACAAGGAGATCGTTTGCCCGCAATGCGGCGAGGTTTACACGGTGAACGCCGACCGGGAGGTCGATTCCTCCGGAAGCGGCGGAAGCACCGGAGTCCGCGTGGCCAAGGGAACTTGCGTGAACTGCCGCTTCGAGACGCGGGTCGATCAAGAACCGAGCTTTTCAGGCGACCGGGTCTATGTGATGAAGCTTGGCGCACGTCTGTCCCATTCCTGGGCAGCGGGATGCCCGGCGCGCTCAAGCGCTGGGACGTGACGGTGTTCAAGCTTCCCGAAGAGCCCGAGGTGCGCTATATCAAGCGGCTGGTCGGCATGCCCAACGAGGTCGTGAGAATCGAGGGAGGCGACCTGTGGGTGCGGCCCGTCACCTCGCCCGACTTTCCCGAGCGACTGCGGCGGCCGCTGAACCACCAGCAGGCGATGCAGTTGCTCGTCTATGACGACGAACACCGGGCAGCCGCTCTGAAAGCCGACCCGCGATGGCTGCGATTCAAGCCCGAGCCCGCCGAGACAGGGGGCTGGGTCGAGCAAGAACCGGGCCGATTTGCGAGTGGGGCAGATCGAGAAGGCTGGGCCGACCTGCGTTACCATCACCTGGTTCCCAGCCCGGAAGACTGGAAGGCGATCGAAGCCAACCGCGAGCTCCCTGTGCCACCTCGCGCCATCTTGATCACGGATTTCAACTCGTATAACACGGACGTGCTGCCCGAGGATGAGAAATCGCCCCGAAGAGCCGCTCGGCCGTGGTTCCAGCCTCACTGGGTCGGAGATTTGACGCTGTCGCTGCGACTCGATGTGCTGGAAGCCCGGGGTGGAGTGCGACTGGAGCTCATCGAGGCCGGCCAATCGAACCGTTGTGAGATTGACCTGACGACGGGCCAGGCGACTCTCTTTCATGGGGAGTCGATGCTGGGGGCACCCGTGCAGACGGATCTGACGCATCGGGGTCGCTACGAGCTCACATTCGCCAACGTGGACGACCGCCTGACGCTTTGGGTCGATGGGAAGCTGCCGTTCGGCGACGGCTTGACCTTTCAGACAGAGCGAGGCCATTTGACGGCGACGGCGGCGGACTTGCAGCCGGCCCGAATCGCGGCGCAACGCGCGGCGATCGAAGTCGAAGGGCTCAAGCTCAAGCGAGACGTGTACTACACCCTTGAGCCAGCCGAGAGCGATTACGTGAACTTCGACGGCGCGGCACACACGGATTCCACGGCGTTCTTCGAGCTTCTTTCCAATCCAGCGCGATTCGCCGCGCTCGAGCACCATGACGCGCGAGACTATGTGCTGGGGCCCCGGCGTTACTTGATGCTTGGCGACAACAGCCCCTGGAGTCGCGACGCGCGTGCATGGGGGCAGGCAGACCGGTTCGATCCGGATTATCCCAGCCAAGGTTGGGACACGTCGGGCCGAGCGAGCTGGGAGGTGCCTGAATCGCTCCTGATTGGCAAGGCATTCTGCGTGTACTGGCCGCACCCGAAACCCGTCTGGCCGCGGATTCGGGTCGGGGCGGACCTCATTCTACCTATTGTTCCGTATACACAACGGATGCGGTTCATTCGATAATAGACGCGAAGGACCAGCGAAAAAGGATAGAGGCTCTGTGAAAAAATGAACGCCAAGAGTCGACGAAGGCGTTCGTTCGAGATGTCTATTGACTCGCCGGAAGATCGCTATAGACTTGCTGTTACGCATCGCGAACGTTTTTTGACTCGTGCAACCGGCGGCGGATCGCGCCGGCTGTCCTCTCCAGTTTGAACTTTCGGCCGCAGCGGAACGTAAGATGGTTAAGGCCATAAGCTCCGATCGCGCGGACGACATCAGTCAGCTCTCTGACGAGGAGCTGATGAACAAGTATCGCGAGGAGGGGCGTGCGGTCTTGTTCAACGAGTTGGTCCACCGCTACGAACGCGAGTTGTATCGATACTTGGCTCGATACCTCGGCGATCCGACGGCGGCGGAAGATGTCTTTCAGAACACATTCCTGCAAGTTCACTTAAAACGTGGCTTATTCGAGAACGGCCGCCCGTTTCGTCCGTGGCTCTATGCAATTGCAACGCACCAGGCCGTGGACGCTCTGAGGAAGGCCGGGCGGCATCCAACCGTGAGCCTCGATCGGCGGGTGAATGCCGGCCGTAGCGAGGGGGACGCCGCTGGTCATTTGATCGATCTCCTGGTGAGCGAAGACGAAGGACCATTGGCTGAACTCCAGGAAACCGAGCGACAACAATGGGTGCGTGAGAGCATCGCCCGCTTGCCGGATGCTCTGCGGCAGACGTTGATTCTGGCTTATCACCAGGATCTCAAGTATCGTGAGATTGCCGATATCCTGAAGATTCCGGTCGGAACCGTGAAGTCGCGCTTGCACGCCGCTCTCGAGAAACTGCAGCAGATGGCGAAATCGGCAAAGCGCATCGGGGACGAATGAATTTATGAACGCTGAAGAAATGATCGAAAGCGCTCTGGGCGGGATCGAAGGGGAGCAACTTGAGCAAGCCCTGCACGGAAACAAAGACGAGGTGATCCGGTTCGAGAAGCTGCGAGTCGCGCTCGACCGGCTCGTCGACGACGGATCCTGGTTCGAGCATCCCCCAGACCTCGCAGCGCACACGGTCTCCTTCGTGGCCAGAAACCGGCGGCGGCCGCTGACGCTGCTCGAGCAGGTGTCGACGCGACTCCCCTTTCGTTGGGCTGACTTCGCGGTCGCCGCCAGCATCTTTGTTGCGGGCGTGCTGACGCTCCTGCCGGCAATCCAGCGCTCGCGAGAGCGAATGAATCAGGCTGGCTGCGTCTTCAATCTGCAACAGCTTGGCAACAGCCTGGCGCAGTACGCGACCTTGCAAGCAACCTTGCCATACCCGCCTTCACATCGATCCGATACGCATGCAGGAATGTTTGCGGTGATGCTTCACGATGCCGGCGTGCTCAGAGATCTATCCGTGCTCGACTGTCCCTGCAATGGGCCGTGCCCCCATGTGAAGCAGGAGCTCGCGGGCTTCGAACAGGTCGACCATATCCGGCGCAATAATCCCGAGCTGTATCGCGCGATGTTGTGCTGGGATTATGCTTATAATCTCGGATATCGGCATCAGACCGGCCAGCCCATGCCGCATGACCTCAGGCATTCGGCGAGCATCCCGATGCTGGCTGATTCGCCGGACCACATCGACTTCGTCACGATTCGCGACGGCAACAGCGCCAACCATGGCCGGCGAGGCCAGAACGTCTTGTACGGTGATAGCAGCGTTCGCTGGCTGAATACCCGCCGCGCCGGGCCCAACGATCCGGACATCTTCCTCAATAACGAGCTGCATTTGCGGCCGGGTGTGCACCTGAACGATGCGGTGCTGGTTCCCAGCAAGGTGCCGTTCCAGGGGGCGAACGACTCGGACTCGGGTAACTGAGATCGGGTTCCTGTGAGTGCCTCACCGTTTCCTGAGCCGGTCGCACATGAGTAATGCGATGATCGATTTGGCGTCTTCGATGCGGCCGTCGAGCGACATGGCGACGGCGTCTTCCCAGCGCAACACGACAGGGCGCAGGCGCTCGTCCGGCTCAAGGGCCTGACAACCGGCCGCCAGCTCTTCGCACAGGAAGAGATACATCTTCTCCGTCAAGAATCCGGGCGAGACGTACCACTCGCGGATCCGGGTGATCTTGCCGGCGCGGTAGCCCGTTTCTTCAGCGAGCTCACGTTCGGCCGTCCGCTCGGGAGACTCACCGGCATCGATGGTTCCGGCAGGAACTTCCAGCAGTGTCTTACCCGCGGCATAGCGTTCATTTTCCACCAGGCAGACGTGCTCGTCGTCGACCAAGGGCACCAGGGCGACTGCCCCCGGGTGGATGACCAGCTCTCGCTCGGCCGGGGTTCCATCAGTGCGGTGGTACGGCTCAAGCACCAGGTTGATCTTCGAACCGCGATAGATCACCCGGCGCCTCGATGCGGCTTCAGTCACGGCTGCACTCCTGCGCAGGCCCCGGCCGTTTTCGCGGATGGTCAAGACCGGGCAGGGTGCGTCGCGGACAATGTGCTCGGCCACGGAACCGAGGAGGACGTGGCTCAACCCCGTGCGGCCATGGGTTGCAATGACCAGCATGCCAATCTTGTGGTCAACCGCATAGGAAACGATCGAGTCGACGGGGCTTCCCCACCGGATGGCCCGGATCACGGACGGGGGCTTTTCCCAGTCGGGATGGGGCAGTTGCTCGAGCGTGCTCAGAGCGCGTTCTTCGTTTTCCTTGTAGAACTGCGGCGGCATGACGGGCATCAACAGCGGGTCGGGGCCAGCCGGGACGATCTCACTCAAGACATGCAGCAGGTGGAGCGGAGCATTCAGCCGTTCGGCGAGCTGGCACGCATACCGTACGGCCCGCTCGGAGTGGGTGGAGAAATCGGTCGGAGCGAGGATGGAGCTGATCTGGATCACGGTGATTCTCTTCGGCTTCGGTTACCGCTCTTCGCGAACCAGGCGCTGGAACCGCTCGCGAAGCTCGCGAGTGATGGGCCCAGGCCGGCCCGCACCAATCGTGCGCCCGTCACACGCGACGACCGGAATCAGCTCGGCCGCGGTGCCGGTGAGGAAGCACTCGTCCGCAGTGAAGACGTCGTGCCGGTCCATCGTGCGCTCGGTCACCGAATATCCGGCCGCGCGGGCCAGCTCGATGACGGCATCGCGCGTGATCCCTTCGAGGATTCCCGAATCGATCGACGGCGTATGGATCGCGCCGGACTGCACCACGAAAATGTTGTCGCCGGTGCATTCGGCGACCTCGCCTTTGTGATTGAGCATGAGGGCTTCCACGCAGCCCGCCTCGATGCCTTCTATCTTCGCCAGGATGTTGTTCAAGTAGTTGAGCGACTTGATCCGCGGATTGACCGCGTTAGGGTGATTCCGGGTGGTGGCAGCCGTGACGATCTTGAGCCCATGCTCATACAGCTCGTCGGGATAGAGGCTGATCTTGTCGGTGATGATGACGACCTGAGGGTCACTGGTCTTGCGGGGATCAAGTCCGAGGCTGCCGGCGCCTCGGGTCACCAGGACGCGGATGTAGGCATCGACGAGCTTGTTGTGGCCAAGCGTATCCACGATGGCCGCGGCCATCTCCTCACGCTTCATGGGAATCTCGAGATGGATTCCCTTTGCCGACTCGTAGAGGCGGTCAACGTGCTGTTTGAGCCGGAAGACTCGCCCCGAGTAAGCGCGGATGCCCTCGAACACCCCGTCGCCGTAGAGCACGCCGTGGTCGAACACGCTGATCTTGGCGTCGGATTTATCGACCAGCTTGCCGCTGATGTAGACTCTGGGGTTCATTCCGGCTGCGCTCCACTCTGGCGAAGTGGGATCCGGCGCCGTTCGACTTTCCGTATCGTGCATTCAGGTCAGCGCGGGAGCCCATTCTTCGATTCGGCCTTCAGCAAGCCGGACGACCCGGTCGGCCTGCTGGGCAATATGCTGATCGTGCGTTACCAAAATGATAGTGAGGTCGCGCTCGCGGTTCAAGTCGCGCAGCAGCTCGAGCACAGCCTGGCCGTTGCCGGCATCCAGGTTTCCGGTGGGCTCATCAGCCAGCAGAATCGCGGGGTGACCGGCCAGCGCGCGGGCAATCGCCGCGCGCTGCATCTCGCCGCCGGAGAGCTCGGTGGGAAGATGAGTCAGCCGATGCCCCAGACCCACCCGCTCGAGGAGCTCCTGACCTTCGCGGCGCAGCCGGTGCCGCACCGGCCAGTAAGACAAGATGCCGTGGCGAATCAACTGCGGCATCATCACGTTCTCGAGCGCCGTGAGCTCCGGAAGCAGGTGATAGAACTGGAAAATGAACCCGAAGGCGCGGTTCCTCAGGCGGTCGCGCTTCGTTTCGGACTGGTTGTCGATGCGCGTATCTTCGAGCCAGACCTCCCCGGAATCGGGCCCGTCGAGCAACCCCAGGATGTGCAGCAAGGTGCTCTTGCCCGAGCCGCTCGAGCCGGCCACGGCGACCATCTCGCCGCGTTCTGCCTCCAGATCGACGCCGCGCAGAACGGGTACCTCGTTCCGCCCTTTCCAGTAGCTTTTGGTCAGACCACATGCTTTGAGCTGGCCGGTCATCTTCTTCGCCTTCCGTGGATTTGAGTAGGTCAGGCTTTAGCCTGACGTTAGAGTAGGTCGGGCTTTAGCCTGACGTTAGTGTGAAGGCCCTACTCGAAACGCAGCGACCGCACCGGATGCACATGAGCGGCCCGGTGTGCCGGCCAGATGCTGGCCAGCACGGCGATCAACATGGCTCCGGCGACGATCCAGCCCACCGTGAACGGCTGGACGAGCGTGGGGATCTTGTCGAAATAGTAGATTGTGTCATCAAAGACCTTGTGGCCCGTGGCGACGCTGAGTGCTTTCTCGCATTCGTTGATATAACGGACAAACAGCAGGCCGCCGGCCAGTCCCACCCCGCTGCCGACTGCGCCTAGGAGCAGCCCGTAGCCGAGGAAGATGCCCCGGACTCCGGACGTCGATGCACCCAGGGCTTTCATGACACCGATGTCCCGCGTTTTCTCCACGACGATCATCGAGAAGATCGCCAGGATGCCAAAGCCCGCCACGGCAATGATGAAGAACAAGAGGATATTCAGGATGCCCTGTTCCACAGCCACGGCACCCAGGAGCGGGCCCTGCTTCTTTTCCCAGGTCTCGACCCGGAAGAACCTGGGCTCGAGCTCATTCAGAGCATTCTGAACCTTCTCGGCCAGGTCATCGAGGTTGACGCCGGGCTTCACCTTGATCTGGATCTGGTTGACCGCGCCGCGGCCATGAACGTCACGCAACAGCCGCTGGTCCTGCAACCGCTCCAGCGGGACGTACACGTGGGTCGAGTCGTATTCGCTCATCCCGCTCTTGAAAAAGCCGACAACCGTGAACGTGGCGAAGCCCCCCTCCGACTTGAACTGGCCGGCCCGGGGAAACAGCAGGCCGACCTTGGTCCCGGGCGGTGCCAGGTAGATGTCGCTCTTACCGCGACCAGGATGCCAGGTCGCCAGGGCGTAGCCGAGTATCGTCCCGTGGTCGGGCAGATCTTCGTCGATCTGCGCTTCGATGTCCTGCTTCATCAACCTGTCTATTTCGCTATCGCCGAGCTCCTTGATGATCTCCGCCGCGCGGTGATTGCATCTTGAGCTCTTTGGTCACTTCAAACGACGGCTTGATCTTCTGACCGCGATCATCGAAGAGAAACTCGGCGAAATCGCCGGTGTTGGCGCGGTCCTGGGGCCTGACGCCGATAAGCTGGACGGGCTTGGTGTTGACCTGACCGTTTGGAAAGCGGAAATGAAGGATTCCGGGCGTTTCCATCGTCGGGGCCAGGGCAATCACCTTGTCGCCGGCGACTTGATTGATCCGGGCCATCACTTCTTCGGAGTTGTAGAACCCATCGAGCGAGACACAATCGACAACGACGTCGGCCAGCACCCCGTGCAGGCGGTCGCGCATCTTCTCGGCGAAGCCCGCCATCACCGAGTTGACCACGATCATCGTGGCCACACCCAGCATCACGCTGATCACGCTGGCCAGCGCAATGTAGCGGGTCTTCAAGTATCGCCAGCAAAGCAGATATTTATACACTGCGACTCTCCCTCCATGGATTGGATTTCGCGGCCACCACGCCCCTGGCCCTCCCGTTGCAACGGGGGAAAGCTCGACTATTCCGGACGCAAGAGCGGAAACAGAATGACATCGCGGATGCTCGCGCGATTCAGCAAGATCATGCACAGCCGATCGATCCCGATTCCCAGCCCACCCGCCGGGGGCATTCCGTGCTTGAGCGCGCGGACGAAGTCGTCGTCCTTCTTGGCCATCGACTCCTCCTCCGGCAGCCCGGCAAGCTGCTTGGCGAACAGTTCCTCTTGAAGCCTGGGATCGTTCAGCTCGGTGTACGCGTTGGCGAGCTCGATGCCGTGCACATACAGCTCGAACCGCTCGGCGACACGCGGGTTTGAAGACTTGCGCTTCGTGAGCGGGCAAATCGCCGCAGGGTAGTCGATCACGAACACCGGCCCGGTGAGTTGCTCTTCGACGACTGCTTCAAAAAGCTCGCTGGTGACAACGTCGGGGTCTTTCCCTGCCGTGGCGATCTCGCAAGATTCGGCCTTCGCCTTGATCGCCGAGAAATCAGCCGGATCGATGCCCGCGAATTGATGGATCAGCTCGGCATACGTGCGGCGCGGCCATGGGGGTGTGAAATCGATCGTCGACTCGCCCCAGGGACGCTGAAATCCACCGCCGATGAATTCAATGGCGCCGCAGATCAGTGACTCGGTAAGCTCCATCATAACTTCATAGTTCGCGTAGGCCTGATACGCCTCCATCATGGTGAACTCGGGGTTATGCCGTGGGCTCAGCCCCTCGTTGCGGTACACGCGGCCGATCTCGAAGACCCGCTCCATGCCGCCGACCAGCAGCCGCTTCAAATGCAGCTCCAGTGCGATCCGGAGGAACAGATCGAGGTCGAGTGCGTTGTGATGGGTGATGAAAGGCCGCGCGGCGGCCCCGCCGGCGATGGCTTGCATCGTGGGCGTTTCGACTTCGAGGAAGCCTTTCTCGCCCATCGTCCTTCGAAACGAGGCGATCAGCTTGGAGCGGGCGATGAAGGTGGCGAGTGAATCGGGATTGCTGAAGAGGTCGACGTAGCGCTGGCGGTAGCGCTGCTCGATGTCGGTCAATCCGTGCCATTTCTCCGGCGGGGGGAGCAAACTCTTGGTAAGGAAAGTGATCTTCTCGGCGAAGACGGTGAGCTCACCAGTCTTGGTGTATCCCAGGCGGCCGTCGATTCCGATCAAGTCCCCCAGGTCGAGCAAATCGACGAGGCTCCAGCCTTCGTCGCCTACTTGTTTCTTGCCGACGAAGATCTGGATCCGTTCGGTCCAGTCCCGGAGGTCGAGGAAGTAAACCTTTCCCTGGCCGCGGCGAAGCATGATCCGCCCGGCGACGCGAACGGTGGGCCCAGTCGGCTCACTGCCCGGCTCAGCCGGAGGAACGGGCAGCGCGCGGACCGCGGCGATGGCCTGATGCCCATCGAAGCGCCCGCCCCAGGGGTCGATCCCCAGGGCAGCGATTCGCTCGAGCTTTTCCAGGCGCACGGCTTCAAGGCTCTCGCGCGGCTCTTCGGCCATCGTTCCCTTACATTACTTCTTCGCAACCAGTCACTTCGGGCGAGTAGGACCCCAAATTGTATGGATCTCGCGGCTTTGGTCAACGGCAAGTGGAATCGTCGCTGAGATGACGGCCTTGCCGTCGACGAAGCACGCGCATAGCAGATGCAGCCCCCTGTCATCTGCGTCATCTGCGTCAGTTCCGATCCCCAAACCGATCGCATCGTAGGGATCGTGCCTGTGATCCGTCTTTTAATGTCGCTTGTTTCGCCCGAGCTTCTCTCCCAGGGCCGCTCCGCGAGAAGGCCAATGCGGCCCCCCGATCCAATGTTAGCCGCAGCGCACCCCTCGTTCTCAGGTTCCGCCTTCTAGCCTGACGATCCCTGCACGAGAGGCCCGGCCAGCGTGTCCTACACGATATCGCGCTTCCCAGACCAGACCGACACCATCTCAGTCCGGCGGGCGACGCCCGAACAAAGGCACGGAAATCCGTTGAAGCCACCCGTTACACATAGTGAACAACACCAGCGATTTCGAGTGGCAGCTTTGGTGGCACCACTGCCACGGGGTTTTTCCATCGTCGAAGAACGCCTCGCTCTGTTCCTATTCTATTATTCCCGTTACACTTGCACAGCATAGACTCCACCCGTAGCAATCGCCGCACCCCTCGAAAAAGTGGCAGAAAGTGGCAGTGATCCGAGTGTTTTCGAGCATCGGTACACTAGTGTAAATCGGCCGCATCTTAATCCTGATCCTCATCCTAATCTCAATCCTAATCTTAATCCTAATCTCAATCTCAATCTCGCTCCAACTCCGAGCACCCAGCACCCATCATCCACCGCACCCCTCCGGGGCCCCGGGCCTGTCGCCATAGGGCCGACACTCCTGTCGGCCGCGCCCAGGCCATTTCTTCCCGCCCCATCGGGGCGCAGGTCAATAGCCAGGGCGCGCAGCCCCTGGAACACTCCCGCCGGCTGCAAAACCGCCGCGCAACCCACTCCCTCATGTACAATATGCGACGACTTTGCGGATTCGTCGCGCGGTCGACCGGGGAATTTCCAGAAAGTTTCCGGGTTCCAGCGATCGAATCGATTAGGGAACAAAATTCATTCTGAATGCGCGCGCGCGGCGCAGACGAGAGGCCCGCCCCCGCAGCCGCGTCGATCAACTTCCGGCTCCCATCCGCATGACGCGCCACACCGCCCGTCGTGGACATCCCGATGCTCCGTTTGAGATAATCTGTCTTCGAGAAAGGGGCATTGAGCATGTCAACGACAACCGACGGGCTTCGAATAGCTCTACACACCACGGCGCGCGTCCAGTCCGGAAACAAGATCGAGATCACGGCTCCCGAGTTGAAAGAGGGGCAAGACGTCGATATCTTTCTGATCCCACGTCCTTCGCCAACCCACCGGCATCGCTCCGTCCTCGAATTCTTGGATTCGTTGCCTGCGGGCCCGCGGAGTGCGCCCACATGGGATGGGATCGAGCGGCAGTTCAAGGAGGAGCGCGACGCGTGGGATCGTTGACCCTGCCTCCCTCCGGACCGGTCTACGCCGATGCCCAGATCTTCATTTACAGCGTGGAGAAGCATCCGACCTACGATCCGCTTTTGCGCCCCCTATGGGAGTCCGTGGGAAGAGGAGATTTCGAAGTCGTCACCAGCGAATTGACCCTTCTGGAGGTGCTGGTCGGACCGCTGAAAACGGGCGATTCTGCACTGGAGGCGGCCTACGAGAACTTCTTCGTCTGTCCCGGAATTCGACTGCTTCCCATTACGCCATTGATCCTCCGCGCCGCGGCTGGCCTCCGCGCGGCGTTGAGCAAGTTGCGGACACCCGATGCCATTCATGCTGCCACCGCCGATTCTCTCGGTTGCACGCTCGTGCTCACGAATGACGCCGCTTTTCGTCGCATTCCTAACCTGCCGGTTGTTGTTCTCGATGATGTTCTTCGCCAAGGGTCGGGGTGATCGACTGCGGATAGTGCGATCGCCGGAGGATTTCGAGTTCTTCTCAATTTTTCGATGGAAAATCAGCCTGAAAGCCTGACCTACGAGCAAATCGACGATCCTCACGGCGTCGGCTTTGCGCCACTCTTGGCCAGCAGCGCCTCGACCTGTGACCACAGATTGCGGCAACTCGTTTGTTCGTCCGCGGACAATTTGGCCAGCGCAGCAGGATCGCGAATTCCAACGAGATCCGTGTCAGCCTTCCAGTGCTGGAGCGTTTGGGAATTGGCCTGCCGAGCCTGCGCAGGACCGCTTTCCAGAATCCTCGACCATGCCGCGAGGTCGGCCTTGAGCCAGTCGATCGCCTGTTTCCGCCTGCGGGCTTTGGCCGTCTCATCGAGCGGCGGGTCATCCTTGCCCTGGCCGCATCCGGCCAATGCCGCGGCGCGGGCGGCGTTGTAGCGGTTCTGGACTTGCATGTCGTCGGCGAGTTTCGGTTGGGCCTGGAAGGCTTCGGAACAGAGGCCGGCCGAACAGCCGTGGAGTTTCTTGTCGTAGCAGAGCTGGGCGACACTGATCGTTTCGGCCGCGCCTGAAGGCTCGGCCTTAGCGACCAGCATGCTTGGTAGCTTGCGATCGAGTTCGACCAGTCGCCCGGCCCGGCGGACGCACTCCGCGGAAGGAGAACGCCAGTTCGGGTTGTTCACACTCAGCGAGTGACCGCGTTTGAGTTCGGCACGGACGGCGCAAAGACGTTAACTCACGATTGCCCAATTCTCAACGGCCAGTCCCGGGACCGCGTGCAGGTCCGTGTCACTGGTCACGACGATGCAGTTGCCCAGTCCTGCGCGATACCGGTGTCAAGCAAGTAACGACTCATCCGTGGGTCTCTTCCTGCATCTGGCGCCGGACAGCGTCGAGGTTGTGCAGGCGCATCAGATTGTCATACTCGGCGAACCGCTCGGATTCTTCGGACGTGAAATCCAGCGGCTCGATTGTGTGGATCCAGGCATCCCAATCGGCGAGGCTGGCGGGGTCGTCGCTCCACTCCGATTCATCGATTCCAATCTTTTCGCTCCCGCCATTCATGGGTTCGATCAGAACCTCGGTACCTTCCGGCCAGTCAGGCGGTGCATCCAGCTCGAGTCGACCTGATCTCACGGTTGCCCTGATTGCGGTCATCTGAGATCTCCTCGCCGTGAAAAACGGATTTCCTGTGAGCCGCGGTCCAGGTTTTCCCGACTCTCCACGAACGGCAGGTCCAGCCCGTCACGGAGTCTCCGCAGAGTCGCGGGGCTAACGTGTTCCTTCTTCAAGATATCGCTGGGCCTATCGGTTCGCGAGCCATCCCCGGCGAACCGGTACCATGCCCGTATTGTGACCTGCTGATCGAGTTCCCGCAATGACTCTTCATCGCCTTCGACCCGGCGATAAGCCCATGCGTCGTCTGCTCTATCATCTCCCGCCAGCCGGGTCGTGCGGCGTGGGTTTGCCTTGGGCTGGCGGAAAGAATCGAGCCGTTTTCAGCCGGTTTTCCGAGCAGACCTCAGGCTGAAAGCCTGACCTGCGCGATCGCGTACACCCTCCCCGCTCGTCACGGTGCTGGCTTCGACCCGCTCTTCGCCAGCAGCGCCTCGACCTGGGACCACAGCTTGCGGCAAGTCGTTTGCTCGTCCGCAGGCAATTTGGCCAGCGCAGCAGGCCCGCGAATTCCAGCAAGATCCGCGTCGGCCTTCCAGTGCTGGAGCGTTTGAGTGACGGCCTGGCGGGCTTGCGGAGAGCCGCTTTCCAGGATCTTTGACCATCCGGCAAGGTCGGCCTTGAGCCAATCGATCGCCTGTTTCCGCCAGCGGGCTTTGGCCGCTTCGTCGAGCGGTGTGTCGTCCTTGCCCTGGCCGCATCCAGCCAATGCCGCGGCGCAGGCGGCGTTGTGGCGGTTCTGGACTTGCATGTCCTCGGCGAGCTTCGGTTGGGACTGAAAGGACTCGGACCAGAGGCGGGCCGAGGCGCCGTGGAGTTTCTTGTCGTAACAGAGCATGGCGAAAGCGAGTGTTTCGGCGGCGTCCAGAGGCCTGGCCTTACCGGCCAGGATCGCTGGTAGCTTGCGGTCGAGTTCGACCAGGCGTTCGGCTTCGCGTACCCATGCCGCGGAGGGATAAGACCACTTCGAGTCCTTCGAGCCGAGTTCATGACCGCGACGGAGCGCGGCAAGACCCTCGGCAAAGCGCCCTGCCTGCACATACGCAAATCCAAGCTCACAAAAGGCATCCGGGTATTCGGGCTTGATCCGCAGCGCCTCACGGTACTCCGAAATTGCCTGGCTTAGCTCGCCTCCACCCCTCAGGCACTTACCGAGATTGTAGTGCGCGATTTCGCCATCCGGATCGAGCCGCAGGGCCTCGCGGTATTCGGCGATCGCCTCGTTGCCCTTTCCCTGGCGCGCCATCGCAGTGCCGAGGCTGGTGTGGGCAGCGGCTAGCCCGGAGTTATGCTGCAGGGCCTCGCGGTATTCGGTAATCGCCTCCGCCAATTTGCCCTGACCGGCTACGCGCAATGCCGAGGTTGTGGTGGGCAGTGGCTAGTCCAGGCTTGAGCCGTAGGGCCTCGCGGTATTCGGTAATCGCCTCGTCAAGCTTTCCCTGGTGTGCTAGGGCAGCGCCGAGGTTTTCGTGGGCCGCGGCAAGTCCAGGCTTGAGCCGCAGGGCCTCGCGGAATTCCGCGATCGCCTCGTCAAGCTTTCCCTTGCGTGCTACGGCAAGGCCGAGTTGTTCGTGGGCCTCGGCTAGCCCAGGCTCAAGCCGAAGGGCCTCGCGATATTCCGCTGTCGCTTCATCCAGCTTGCCCCGTTCAGCCAGGATACGGCCGAGGTTGAAGTGCGCCGCGGCGAGCCCCGGCTCTAACCGCAGCGCCTCGCGGCACGCCGCGGCCGCTTCATCCAGTTTTCCCAGGCCCTGGAGTGCCTTGGCGAGGTTGCTGTTGGCCAGGGCGCAGTCTGGCTGGAGCCGCAGTGCCTCGCGGTACTCGGCGATCGCCCCACCTAACTTGCCTTGATCAAACAAGACTTCGCCGAGATTGTTGTGCGCCAAGACACTGCCGGGCTTGAGCCGCAGGACTTCATTATACTCGCTGATCGCGTCATCGAATTTCCCAAGACGCTGGAGGGCGACGCCCAGGTTGTTGCGGACCATCAACAAATACGGCTCGAGCCGTAGAGCTTCTCGGAATTCCGCGATTGCTGCGCCAGATTTCCCTGATTACAGAGGGCGGCGCCAGGCTGTTGTGGATCAGCGCTTCACCCGGCATTAGGCGTATGGCCTCGCGGCACTCGGCGAGTGCTTCCGGAAGCTTTCCCTGCTCGATTAGAGCGAGGCCGAAACCATGGTGGGCTTGGGCGTCATCCGGGTTGAGCCGCAGCGCCTCGCGGTACTCGCCGATCGCCTCATCCAGCTCCCCCTTGCTAGCGAAGGCTTCGCCGAGCGCCACGATGGGTGCCGGAGTCGTCCCGATAGTTCTTGAGAATTGCGCGGAATCCGCCGATGGCTTGGTCTAATGCCGCGTTCGCCGCCCGAGTAGCCCCTTTCTGTTTTAACGCGATCCCGAGGCAGAGGTGGTGGTGCGCGATGTTCGGCCTGATTTCGCAGAGGCCACGGAATACCGTGATTGCCTCGTCGTCGCGAAGCGCCTCTTGCAAAGCATGGCCGAGAGCATGCGCCGACTCCGGGCGCAGTGCCTGGGCCGCCGTGAAGTAGCGAATCGCTTCGTCCGTCCTTGGCGGGTGGAGGCTCTTTACGCGCCATGGCCAAGTCAAAGTTGATCCATACGTCCCCGGCGAAGCGCTGATGCGCCCGTTGCAAGACACTCACAGCGAGCTCAACCTCACCTACCGCGGCAAGGGCCTTTCCGAGCAGGCCCAGCCTCGCGGCCGAAAAGGCGTCGATTTTGGCTGCGTCGGTGGCCAGCCGCTTGAGCGAGGCTTGCCGCGCTTGTCGATCGGGAAGTTGAAATGCCGCTCGAATCGCGCCGCGGTAGTCATCCGGGTCGGACAGACCGCCCGCTTCGAGCAACCGTGTCCACTCTCCCCGCGAGCGCGCGCTTCCCTGTCGCGCTGAGGCCCAATCGGCAAGGGCCGCGGCCAGCTCAACAACGACGGCTCGCGGTCGCGCGCGGATCCTCGCGGCTGTTTCACCTATCGGAGTTCCGTCCACCGGGACGCCATACGCCGCGAAGGCCCTCGCGTAATCCGAGTCGGAGACCGACCGCTCAGCAGGAGAACTGCCGCACCGCGCGGCGCGGATTTCAGCTAGCCGAGCCACCATGGCGCGGTCTCGCTCGGCGTCCTGCCACTCACGGTCGAGGTTGGTCAACAGGGCCTGTGCCACGCGCCGTTTTGTCGAGTCGCCTTCTGCGACGAGAACGGCCGTGGCGCGTTCGGCGGCTGCGATCGCCTCGCGCAGCCGCTCAATCTCGACCAGCGGTTCCTTCATCGCAAGTTCATGAAGACGGCTCGCATCGGCAATTGCTTGGTCTGCGATGGCAAAGCGGGCGGCCCTCTCTTGCGCAATGCGCAGCCCAGATCGCGCCGCCAAACCCAGCAATGACCAGCAGGGAGGCCGCTGCGACTACCATCAGCCGACCTCGGGATCGCTCGATCCTCGCTCGAGTCCGTGCCTCCTGCGCAACTCGTCCGAAAGCGCGCGCCGCTTCATTTCCTCCCCCGCACGAGCTTGGGCCTCGACACGCGCCAGCTCGGCCGACCTCAGCCGGTCCTGGACTCCAGCCAAGTACGACGTCACCCGCTCCACCACCACGCCCGCATTCCTTGGTCTCCGCTCCGCCTCGGCCGCCAGGCACGCCTTGGCTACAGCAACGAGCTCGTTGTCGGCTCCGCTGGCATCGAGCCGGGACAAGGCTTCGGTCAAGTCGCCCCGCGACGCCTGGGCTCGGATCTGTTCCCTCGTCGATCCAGCGAAAGGCGGCCGGCCCGTGAGGATCTCGCACAGGATCGCGCCCAAACCGAAAACGTCGGCTCGCTCGTCGATCCGCTCCACCTCGCCTCGAGCCTGCTCGGGCGCCATGTACGCGGGCGTCCCCAGCACGCTCCCGGCCTGTGACTCGCTCCCGCTTCCCGCAGACCCGCTCCGGACCGTTGCGATCACGGTCTCGTGGTCAGGATTCGCGGCCAGCTCGTCCGCGATCCCGCCCTGGGGCAAGACCTTCGCCAGACCCCAGTCCATCACCTGCACTTCGCCGAATGCACCCACCATCACGTTCGACGGCTTCAAATCCCGGTGGATCACACCGCGCGCGTGGGCATAAGCCATCGTTTGGCAGACCTGCTCAAAGATCCCGAGGAAGCGAGGAAGGTCCGCCATCGGGCCGGCCCGGTCGTGAAGCAAGGCAGCCAGCGTCCGGCCCTTGACCAGCTTCATCGCGAAATAGGGGCGTCTGTCAGGGAACGTCCCCAGCTCATAGACCGGCACAATCCCCGGGTGCTGCAACTGGCCGCCGATCTGTGCTTCCTCGACGAACCGCCGGATCACCTGGGGATCGCCCTGGTGACTCTCGAGCAGCACCTTGATCGCCAGCTCCCGGCCCAGATCGACGTCACGACCTCTGATGATCGCGCCCATGCCACCGCGGGCAATCTCGCCCTGGAGCTGGTATCGGCCCACGCTGCCGCCGTCTGTATCGGGCATCTCGGCCGATCGGGGCATCACCAGCGGTTCATGCTCGTCGCTTAGCTGGAGCAGATGAACGTGCGGCGGCGGATCAGACCCGAAATTGAGCGTGGTCCATAAGCTTGAGCCCGCGCGTTCGGGTTCGGCATTGGGGTCGTCGGCCATCCGGCCGGCAAGTTGCATCATCTTGAGGTAGGCCCGCAACTGGCTGGCCAGCGCCGGGTGATCGGCCAGCAGCTTCTCAGGATCGGCAGGCTGGCCGGCCTCGATCCCGGAGAGGTACGCATCGAGGATGCGCACGACCTCGGAATCATCGTCCGCGCCACGCTGAAGGCCATTCGGAAGAGACGAGCGATTGCTGTTCATGATGATGCCTCGAGCGATTGCTTGAGCGCGACCATGGCACGACCCCAGAGCTTGCGAACGGCATTGGGCGACCGGTCCATCCGCGCGGCGATCTCGTCGACCGGAATCTGCTCAAGATTACGCAGAATGAAAACCTCGCGATAGTCCGCAGGCAGGCGAGCCAGCGCATCGGCGAACAGCACGGCCTGCTCGCGCCGGGCGGCGTGCGAGCTCGGCGAGGCAATCGAATCGGCCAGTTGCTCCTGGATCGCCACGCTCGAGCGGTCCAGAAGCACGTCGAGTGATTCCTGCCGGCGCTGGTCGCGCCGCCGGGTTTTATGATGCTTCGCCTGGTTGGCCAGCGTTCGAACCAGGATCTGACGCAGCCAGGCGACGAGCTCTCGCTCCCCGGACCCGGCGAACTGAGCAAACTCTCGGTGTGCCTTCAGGAAGGTTTCCTGCACCAGGTCGGATGCATCGAGCTGGACATGGAGAGGCGGCCGTATCAGCGAGCGCGCCAGAAGCCGGAGATAATTGCGGTACAATTCCAGCAGCCGGCCCAGCGCGGCCGGGTCGCCGGCGCGAGCCCGAACTATGAGTAAGCCGAGGACCGCTACGGACTCAGTCATCGACGACCTCTGACATTGATGCCCGCTTCGCGACAAGTTCCGGTTGGCGCCGAACCGAGTCAAGATACCACGCGACACAGCCCGAAGCGCGGGTCTCCTGGCCGTGCTTTCTCGTCCGGCGTGGGTGTCTGGAACCCGGATACTCCAGTCAGACCGTGCCAGCGCGCTTCTTGACTCCCAAACTCTCCAGGAAACCCGCGCTGTCGACCACCAGCGGCGCCAGAAGCGGATCGGGCGCATCGGCCGCATCGGCCGGCATGCTCACCGCAGCCATGCTCATCCCAGCCGTGTTGGTCACTGCGATGGCGCTCGTGATCGCACTGCTCAGGCCACTGCTCGTGAGCTCGAGGGTGTAGCCGGTTCCCACCTTGTTCAGCGTGAGTCCCGAGAACGTGGCCACGCCTTTGCTCGCCTTCAGGGAGACCGTCCCGCCAAGTTTCGCCCCGGCCGGGCTGCTGGCCAGCGCCACTTTCACCGTGCTCGCGGCCGACGTCACCACATTGCCATACTCATCTTCGACCGACGCCTGCAACCCGAATCCGCTGTTCACGACGACGCTGGCGGGCGGCTGCTGCGTGATCACCAGCTCCGTCGCGGCCGCAGGGGTCACACTCAGTGCGCTCGAGGTCGCGCTGAACGTGCCGGAGTAGGCACCGAGCGCATAGCCGGCTGCAGCCTTCGTGAGGGTCAGTCCCGAGAAGGTTGCCATGCCCTCCCGGACGGTCGCCGAAAGGTTGCCGCCGAGCGTTGCTCCGCCCGGGCCGCTCGCCAGCGCCGAGCTGACAGTATCGGAGTTGTCGCCCGTCTCCACGTTGCCATACTCGTCCTCGATCGAGGCCACGAAGCCAAAGCCACTGCCGGCGGTCACGCCCGCCGGCGGCTCCGATGTGATCACCAACTGCGAAGCCGCCGCCGGTGTTACGGCGAACGAACTGGTAAGGCCCGAGCCCAGGCCGCTGGCAGAGACAACCAGGGTGTAGCCCGACGCGGCCTTGCTCATCGTCAGACCAGAGAACGTGGCAACGCCACTCGACGCAGTCGCGGTGAGCGTGCCGCCGAGCGTCGCTCCGCCGGGGTTCGTCGCGATCGCCACGGAGACGGTGCCATCGAACGATGAAAGAAGGTTGCCCGAGCTATCCTCGGCCTCGACCGTGAGGCCGAAGGAGGCGCCCGCGGTGACGTTCGCCGGCAGCTGCTCTGTTACCACCAGTTGTGACGTGGCCAGGGAGGCCACGCCAATCGCGTTTGTGCCGCTGTCGGTAAACCAGACGTTCCCGTCGGGGCCGGCCGTGATCGCCACGGGATTGGTACTCGTGTAGGGGACGGGGTACTCGGTGATGGCATCAGTGGTCAGGTTGAACGTCCCGATCGAGCCGGTGCCGGGATCGGTGAACCAGATGTTGCCGTCCGGGCCCGCCGTGAGCTGATATGCCGAAGAACTGCTGGTGGCGCTGCCGAACTCGGTGATGGCATCAGTCGTCGGGTTGATCATCCCAAACTGGGTTGGGCCGTCCTCCGAGAACCAGACGTTTCCGTCGGGGCCCTCGGTGATCCCTCCTACGCCAGCACCGCTGGGGGTCGGAAAGAAGCTGATGGCATCAGTCGTCGAGTTGAAATCGCCGACCTGATTGGGGCCGCTGAACCAGACGTTGCCGTCGGGGCCTGCCGTGATGTCGAATATTTGGTAATTCTCGGGGTAGTAGTTGATGGCGTGCGTGGTCGGGTTGATCTCACCGATCGCTCCTCCTTGCCAGGCGAACCAGAGGTTGCCGCCGGGGCCTGCCGTGATCCCCCTTGGGTACCTGATTCCGACGCTAGGGAGGGCGAATTCCTTGATGACGTGGGTCGTCGGGTTAATTTCACCGATCTTGCCGCCGCCGGGAGCGAATGCCTCGGTGAACCAGATGTTGCCGTCGGAACCCACCGCGATCCCATCTGGCCAGCAGTTGGCCGTGGGAATAGGGAACAAAGAGATCGCGTGTGTGGTCGGGTTGATCATTCCGATCGCATTGGAGCCTCGATCGGCAAACCAAAGGTTGCCATCGGGGCCAGCGGTGATCCCAGTGAGCGACGACGCGGGGCTAGAGAGCGCAAACTCGGTGATCCCGGAAATCCCCGACAGCAGACACCGCTCCTCCATCCCCTCGAGCCTCAGCAGGCGGCGCCGGATGCGGCGTTGATTCCCGGCTTCGCAGGTTGAGCGACGGTTCAGAGTAGAGAGTCGAAACTGCATCGGTGAAGCTCCTTCGAAATTGGAATAGTCTGCCTCTCCCTGAAGAAAGACAACATTGCGGCGCTGATCAGCCGCGCCGCAGACCGGATTTCTGCGGAATTGGTCGGTGGTGAGTGGTCCGTTGCCGATTTCCACGAAACGCTGGGCGTTGAGCGCGTGGCGGCCAATTTCCTCTACTGGGCGAGCATCGTTCCCTGGCACATCAATTTCACAAAGCATCCCACCTTTGGACCGGCCTACACTCAGCTCCTGAAGCGCATTGAGCACCAGCACCTGACCGGCTTCATCTCGACGCACGTCCTGAGTGAGATCGCCCATCGTCTGATGACCCTCGAAGCGGTCGATCGGTTTGGCTGGCCGCCGACCGGAATCGCGGCTCGCCTGCGCAATCTTCACGTCGAGATCCCAAAGTTGACCCTTTACGTCCAGGCCGTCGCGCAGATTCCGCTCATGGGTATCCAGGCCGTTGCCATCACTCCGCCCCTGGTCGAGGCTGCGACCCTCGCCAGCCAGCAGTTCGAGCTCCTCACCGGCGACGCCTTGGTTGTCGCGGTCATGCATGCGCATGGTCTCACCCACCTCGCCAGCAACGACGCCGACTTCAACCGCGTACCCTGCTTGACGCGGTATGAACCAAACTAAGACAACATCACGACGCAAATGAGCCGCGGCCGGGAAGGATTTTCTGCGGATTTGGTCCGTGGCCACTGATTCGTGGTTCGTTCCAGAACTCAACCAATGCCCAGCCTGATGCACACAGCGACCAATGACCAATGACAACCATCTCGCATCCAAGCGGGACGCCTGGCACAATAGAAGCTCTTACTTCCGCCTTCCCAGCCTGTCGTGTCTGGACGACGTCGCGATGTCCGATCTGGTCGAGTCCGAAACATTTGCAGCGAACGGCAACGGTCGCCTCGAGCTCTTCATGACCGTGGTTCGCCTGACGGATTGGTCGAGCATCGTTCGCTGGTACATCAATCTGGCGGCGAACACGATTTCGTCTCAGCGTCGCCCGCGGTATACTTCAGCAGGTGTCCACGTTCACTTCAGGACCTGCCGCCATGAGCTCGACCATCGAAGCCACCTACGAAAACGGCGTGCTCAAGCCGGCCCAGCCGCTGCCGTTCAAGGAGCACGAGAGGGCCACGCTTACCGTGCAACCGACTGTGAGCCTGGCCACGCAGACGGCTGGGATGGTCCCGCGGACCGGTGACGTTGAAACGCTTGAACGCATCACTCGCGACCCCGAATTCGGTATCCTGGAATCGCCATGACTTTCGCCGATCTCGAACGGGGTTTTGAGCTGCTCACTGGCGACGCCCTCCTGGGAATCACGTGACCGGCGGTCATCGACTCTGGCATGCCAACGGCAGCCGGGCCTCCGGCGACTACAATGAGCAGCGATGGTCCGACGGCAGGCGGGGCGGGTTGATCTTCTATCGGCACACGTGGCACGATGGCTTTCAGGAGGACAACGAACCATGTCCGCGACGATCACAATCGAAGACGCCCAGGCCAATCTGCGGGAATTGATCCATAAGTTGGCACCCGGGCAAGAAGTTATCATCACCGAGAACCAACAGCCTGTGGCCAAACTGGTGAACGCACCGATGAAGCCCGCGACTGGCCTACGCCCGCCGCCCGGGCTCGGCAAGGGGTTCATTACCGTAATCTCGGACGACGAAGAACACCTCAAGGATTTCAAAGAGTACATGCCTTGAGATTGCTCCTCGATACGCACGCAATGTATTGGTACATCGACGACGACCCCCAGTTGAGTCTCACCGGCGCACGCTGATTCAGGATGCGTCGAATGCGATCCTGATCAGCCCCGCATCGTACTGGGAGATCGCGATCAAGGTAAGCATTGGCAAGTGGCAGTTGAATCGACCATACGATCAGTTCATCAATCTCGGACTGAATCAATACGGTTTTCAGATCTTGCCGATACTGCCGGCGCACACGGGTCGGTTGATCGGGTTGCCGTTTCCGCCGGGCCACAAAGACCCGTTCGATCGGCTCCTTATAGCCCAAGCTAATGTGGAACAAATCTCGATAGTGAGCGCTGACTCAGCACTCGACGCGTATGGCGTGAACAGACTCTGGTGAGCATCGGAGCGTCCCGCCAATGGTCAGTGGTCCGTGGTCCATCGCGCGCGATGACCTTTGACCAGGTCCCCGCAGGCTCTGCGGTATTCCTGGACGCGAACTCGCTGGTGTACCACTTCACCAACCATCCCAAGTACGGCGTGGCCTCCACCCGATTGGTGCATCAGATCCAACGTTGTCAGTTGCAGATTTCAGCCAACGGCCAGCGTTCAACGCGTGGCGGCGCATTCTCCAGGCACGCGGGATCTATTGGACGTGATGCGGTAAACTGGGGGGCTTCAGAAAATCGTCAGGCTGAAAGACCGACCTACGAATTCACAGCGAACAACCTCTCGCATCCGAGCAGGCCCCCTGGCACAATAGAGACTCTTACTTCCGCCTTCCCAGCCTGTCGTGTCTGGACGACGTCGCGATGTCCGATCTGGTCGAGTCCGAAACACTTGCAGCGAACGGCAACGGTCGCCTCGAACTCTTCATGACCGTGGTTCGCGTGACGGAGTGGTCGACCATCGTCCCCTGGTACATCAACACTCTCGGCATGGTGCCCGTGCTGATCGACGCCGAGCACGAATTCGCCCTCCTGGCCGCCGGCGACAGCCGAGTGGGGTTCAAAGGCCTCAAATCGAACTGCACCGCACACGAGCGCACCAAGGTCCGGTTCGTCTTTCAAGTGGACGATGTCGACCGCGAGCGTCAGCGGCTCACGGCCACAGGCGTCGTCGTGAGCACGCCCTTCGATAATCGCGAAGAGGGCTTTCGCGAAGTGCGGCTGCATGACCCCGAGGGCAACAGCTTGACGCTTTTCGCCTGGATCGACCCTAGCCACGAAGGACGATTCTCCCGCGGGCGACCGTGAGCCACGGATAGCCGAGCGCGACAAAGCAGCATCCGCGAACTGAGCAACAAGCGCAACCGAGGCGCCACTGGGCAAGGCCTCAAGCATGGCGGATCATGGAAATGCGAATAAAAACGCAATCAGTCGGAATTGAGCCACGGATGAAACACGGATGAAACACGGATAAGAGTTACTTCACGAGAAATGGAACCGTACCAGCAATCGAGAAGCACGCATCATGAATGTAGAGCGCGATCAGTCGCGGGCCAGCCCGCCGTCGTCGATCTATTCGACCCAACTCAACCTATCCGTGTTTCATCCGTGGCTAAAAACTCCCTGCATTTGACCATCCAATTGAGTTTCATTCGTGGCTCAACATTCGATGGATTTGATCGTACTGCCCCATAACCGCGACACCGATTCATCAGTTCGAGCTCCATGACGACCCCTGTTTCCGTGGCATTGCATTGAACCCGTCCTGCAATTGATCTCCGGAGAGCCGAAATGCCTGTCGTGCGACTTTCGAGCCTGGCGCTGACTCTTGCTTTCTTCTCGTGCTTCGACCTGAATGTCGCCAGTGGCCAACAGCCCGCCCCGGTAGAAAACGTCTCGTCATTCCCCCCGCGCACAGCGGCCGAAGAACAGAAAGCCCTCCACGCACCGCCGGGCTTCGAAATCCAGCTCGTGGCATCCGAACCCGAGATCAACAAGCCGCTCAACCTCGCCTTTGACGACCGTGGCCGCCTCTGGGTCACCAGCACCGTCGAGTATCCCTACCCGGCCAAGGAGGGCACTCGCCCGCGCGATTCCGTCAAGATCCTCTCGGACTTCCGGGCCGATGGCCGGGCACAGAAAGTGGAAACATTCGCCGATGGCTTGAATATTCCCATCGGGCTCTTGCCGATGCCATCAGCAAACGCCGCGATCGTGCACAATATCCCCAGAATCTACATGCTCAAAGACACCGACGGCGACGGCAAGGCCGATACCCGTGACGCGCTCTATGGAGTCTTCGGCAACCGCGATACGCACGGAATGACGAATGCGTTCACCTGGGGATTCGACGGCTGGATCTATGCTTGCCACGGGTATGCCAACGACTCGAAGGTGCAGGGAAGCGACCATCGCCCGATCACCATGAACTCGGGAAATACCTACCGGATGAGGGCCGACGGCTCGCACGCGGAGTACTTCACCCACGGCCAGGTCAACCCGTTCGGGCTGGCTTTTGACCCGCTCGACAACCTTTATTCGTGCGACTGCCACAGCCAGCCGCTCTATCAGCTCTTGAGAGGCGCCTACTATCCCAGCTTCGGCAAGCCCGACGACGGCCTGGGCTTTGGCCCCGAGATGGTGAACACCGACCACGGCTCAACAGGCATCGGCGGCATCAGCTTTTACACGGCCGACCAGTACCCCGAGGCCTATCGCGGCACCACATTCATCGGCAATGTGGTCACGAACCGCATCAACCACGACCGCATCGAGTGGCACGGTTCGTCGCCGAAGGGCGCGCCAGCAGGCCGACTTCGTCTGGAGCGAAGACAACTGGTTCCACCCCGTCGACATCGAGCTGGGCCCCGACGGCGCGCTCTACGTCGCCGACTTCTATAACTCGATCATCGGCCACTACGAAGTGCCGCTGACGCACCCGGCCCGCGACCGCACGCGCGGCCGCATCTGGCGGGTCGTGTACAAAGGCACCGAAGGAAAGCCCGCACCACCGCCTTCGGCGATTGATCGAACCAAATCACCGGTCGACGAGCTGATCAAGGACCTGGGCCACCCCAACCTGATTGTTCGGATCACGGCCGCCAACCAGCTCGTCGACCGAGGCGGCGCCGAGGGGCTCTCCGCCGTGCGCACGGTCGTCGGCCCGGGCTCGCCCGTTCGCCAACGAGTGCATGCGCTCTGGGTAGTTAACCGCCAGAACGCGCTCGACGACGCAACGCTTCTGGCCTGCGCAGGCGACCAGGACCGCGAGCTCCGCGTGCACAGCCTCAAGGCACTCGCCGAACGACCCGAAATCTCTCCGGCTTTTTCCGACGTCGCGAAGAGCCGGCTGAACGATTCGGATCCGTTCGTTCGGCGGGCTGCTGCGGAAGTGCTGGGAAGACACCCGGCGCTTTCCAACATCAAGCCGCTGCTCGCGCTTCGCCAGTCCGCGCCGGCCGATGACACCCACTTGATCCATGTATCCAGAATGGCGCTTCGCGATCAACTGCTGGACGCACCGGTCTGGCCGCAACTCACCAAGCTGGAGTTGAGCGAGCGCGACCGCCGCGACATCGCCGACGTCGTCACCGGTGTGCACAGCGAGCAGGCGGCTGCCTTTCTGCTGGAACAGATTCAGCAGCTTGAGTATCCCCAGGCGACGCTCGCACGATTCATCCACCACATTGCCCGGTATGGAGCCCAAGCCTCAACCGACAAGCTGGCGGCATTTGCCGATCCGCAGAAGCGGAGTGCGGCACAACGGCTGGAGCTGCTCAAAGCGATTCAACAAGGGTTCCAGGAACGAGGAGCACCGCTCGCGCAAGAAGCGCGGCAAGAGGCCGCCCGGCTAGCCGGCGAGCTGCTGGCCTCGAGCGCCCCCCGGACATCACGCTGGGAATCGACGTCGTGCGCGATTTTGAGTTCCGCGACATGCAGGCCGCACTGGTACGGGTGATCGATCGGAGTGACTTGCCCGAGCCGCCCCGCTCGCACGCGATGGGTGCCCTCACGGTGATCGACCCCAGAAAGAACCTGGTGACGATCGAACGCGTACTCACAGACGCCGCCAAGCCGATGGGGATGCGCATGTGGGCGGCTTATTTGCTCGGCGGCATTGATCGCGCCGAGGCACGAGCGGCCCTCGTAAATATCCTGCCGGTCGCTCCCGAGCGTCTCCAAGGTGCCGTTGCGTCGGCGCTCGTGCGGCGGCGGGAAGGGGCCGATGCCCTCTTGAACGCGATCGCATCCGGCAAGGGCTCAGCGCGGCGTGCTCCAGGACCGGAACGTGACGATCAACCTGGAGAGCTCAGGCCTGCCGAATGTGACCGATCGAATCGCCGCCTTGCTCAAGGGCCTGCCAGCCGCGGATGCCAAGCTCAATGCGCTCTTCGAACGGCGCCGCGACGGCTTTCAGCGTGCGAAGGCAGACGCTGGCCTCGGGGCCAAGGTCTTTGAAAAGCACTGTGCGGTCTGCCACCTGATGGCGGGCAAGGGAGCCAAGGTCGGCCCGCAGCTCGACGGCATCGGCACTCGCGGACTGGACCGGCTGATGGAAGACATCCTCGATCCCAACCGGAACGTGGACCAGACGCTGCGGGTCACGAATCTCGCGCTCAAGAACGGCCAGATCGTCTCGGGGCTGATCTTGCGAGAAGAGGGTGAGGTGTTGATCATCGCCGACGCGCAAGGCAAGGAAGTGCGCGTGCCCAAGTCGTCAGTGGATGAAAAAACCGCGTCCACGCTCTCACCGATGCCGGCGAACCTCGTCGACCAAATCGCCGAGGGCGACTTTTACAATCTGATGGCGTTCCTGCTCTCGAAACGAGATACAGCGCCGCCAGCGAATAATGCCGGGGGGTCGAAGTAGACCGAGGTTTCGAGTCGCGACCCCGGCCGCGCGTCCCGTGACCGGATGCCCAACTATCCCTTTCCCCCCCTTACGAAGGGGGGGCCAGGGGGGGTGCACCCCGTCACTCGCCAGTGCCTTTCGGTCGCGGCCACATAATGCGTAGAATGGAATGTGGAAACTGCTATCGGAGGGACCTGGTCATGAAGGAACCTAAGATCATCGACATTGGCCGTGGACCGCAGATCGAGGGATCGCGGATCACAGTCTTTGACATCCTCGATTATGTCAACGCCGACTGGCATCCCACACAGATTGCGCTCCTGTTCCGTATCAGTTCGCGACAGGTCGAGGCCGCCGTGCAATATATTGCGGAACACAAAGACGAAGTGATGGACCAGTACAATCGAATCCTGGAGCGATCTGCGCGTGGGAATCCGCCTGAGCTTCAAGCGAAGCTGGATGCCGGACACGAGCGATTTCTAGCCATGGTCCGCGATCGGCGAAAGGGCGAAGATTCGGGAGAGCACGATGCGGGGAGTTCTAGCGGACCATAACGTCGAGGGAATTCTAGAAGCACTCGGTTACGTCTGGTTTTCCGACACTTGGCGTGACATTTTTGTGCAGCTCAGCCTGTCGATCGAATACTTCGATTCCGTTGGCCTCTCCCCAGATTCCGCCGACTCCGTCGTCTGGAAGACCTGCCAGGATGAACAACTGGTCCTGATTACTGCGAATCGAAATGCAGACGGGCCAGAGTCACTGGAGGCTGTCATTCGGCGCGACACTCAGCCGGATAGCCTGCCCGTGTTCACCCTCGCCGACCCCCAACGCATATTGCAAGATCGAGTCTACGCCATCAAAACGGCAGAACGATTGCTTGAATACCTGCTCGAGATCGAACGACACCTCGGCGCCGGCCGGATTTACGTGCCCTGAGTGTGTCTATCCATACTTCCGCCTCAATCCGCCAGACCGCGCCAAGCCGATGTGAGACTGTGGAGCGGCAAAGAATGTCGGCGATCGCGCCCGCGCGCTGTTATCCGACCACCACCGGCAGCACGTAAGGCCCCTTGGGAATAACTGCCACCTGGGCAAGCGGCCCGTACTCCGCAAGCGAATCCGCCACGGCTCCCTCAACAGTCGCCGCCGGCTCGACAAAGCACGACGCCAGCACGTCAGCCGGCAGCCCATCCGAGACGATCTTCACCCGCGCCTTGCGGCGCACCTTGGCCAGCTCTTCGAGCTGCCACTGGTCAAGCACAAAGTAGTCCTTGCCGAGGATCCGCTCCATGAACACGTCGAGCGACGGGTTCTCGCGAAAGAGCGACTGGAATTCAGGGCTGCCCAGGCCCTCGGAGAGACTGGCCGCCAGGATGATCGTGCCGCCTTGTTTCACGATCGGCAGGCAGCCCGTCAGACCCTTCACGGCCTGGTAAAAGGTCGTGTCCAGCGGATATCCGGCCGAACTGGTGACCACGATGTCGACCGGCTCGGAAACATCGGCCCTGCACACATTCGACATGAACCGAACGCCTTCGAGAAACGCCTTCTCCATATCGCCGGCGACCACCGACGTGACGCGGCGGTCGCTGTCGAGCGTGACGTTCACGATGAAGTCGCAACCGGCCATCCGCGCGATCTGGGTGTTCTCCTCGTGCACCGGGTTGCCATCAAGAATCCCGCAGTCGGCCCTGGGATGCTCGAGCAATTCGGGACCGTGCCAGCGCTTGACGGTCTCGAGCGCCGCAACGCCGGGGCAGATCAGTTTGCGGCCGCCGGAATAGCCGGCCATCAGGTGAGGCTCGATCAACCCGGTCGCGATCTTGAGCGAGGCCTTCACATACCGGCTGTCAATCCAGCCGGGAATGCCCCGCGCGGTCGTGCCGACGAACGTATGCTCGTCAAGCCGGGTGCCGAAGTGGTCTTCGACGCGATACCCGGCCACGATCTCCGGCCCGAGCATCTCGAGCTTTTCCGCCTCGGTGCTGGGACGGTGCAAGCCGGTCGCAACCAGAATCAAGATGTTCTCACACGATAGGCCCGCTTCCCGCAGAACCTGGAGAGTTGGCCGCAGAATCGTCTGGTTGGGCACGGGCCGCGTGATGTCGCAGATCAGGATGCACGCGTCTTTGCGGCCCTCCGCCAGCGCACGCAGCGATTCGCTGCCGATCGGCTTCTCGAGCGCCGCGGCGACGGCAGCTTCGGGATCTTCAAGCGGAGGCACGTGCTTGATCGCCAGGGGGCCGACCACGCGATCTGCGGGGAGGCTCACGGGTAATCCGGTACGTCCGTAGTCGAGCGTGAATTGGCGTGACTTCATGTTGCTCTGGATTCCGTGATGAACAAAATCGTCAGGCTAAAGCCTGACCTACTTCGCTCGTATGTAAATGTTTCGATACGCCACGGGGCCGTGGTCGCCCTGCAAAAGAATCGGGCCGGGGCGGTCCGGACCGTCGAGGCTCGCACGCGTGCCGCCTTCGCCGAAATCCCCGACGTAGCGGCCGTTTTCTTCACGAAGCTTCACTCGCAATTCGTCAGGCTTGCCCGTGTTCTCCTGATTGAGTCGAACAAAGGCATCGCGGTCCGTCTCGCCATAGCGGACGTCGTGGTCCTTGTAAACCGTCTTGCCGTTCCAGAGCAAAGTCAACTTCTTGCCGGCCAGCGTGATGTCGTAGGTCTGCCACTGGCCCGGCGGCTTCGAAAAATTCTCACGCGGAAATGCCCGTTCATACAGAGCACCGCAGTCGTGAAACCCCAGCTTCGGCTTGCCATAACTATCGAAGACCTGAATCTCGAAAAGCCCGCGATTGTACACGCCGGAATTGCTTCCCTTGGGTACGGTGAATTCAATGTGGAGCTCGTAATCCGCGAACGACTCGTCGGTCATGATATCAGACCCGCGGCCGTCGTCACCGCAGAGCAGCGCCGATCCAGAGCCACCGCCGGAGCCAATAGGTTCAAGCCGAGACGGGTCCGCCGGGGCCAAGCGGACGTCGTCAGAGACTCTCCAAACTTTCTTGGCACTTGAATTTCGAAACTTCCAACCGGAAAGGTCCTTGCCGTTGAACAGAGGCTTCCAGCCTTCGCTGCTCGGAAACGTCCTCGAAACCGGAGCTTGAGACGTTCGATCATCGGCACGCGACACTCCGGTCACGAGCAAGCCGACGATGATCGAGACGAGCAGAGCCCAGCGGATCGAACGCGGCATGGCGAGTGCACCCTTCGATTGGCCGTAGGTAGGTCAGGCTTTAGCCTGACGATTCCATTCATCACGCAATCCAGAGCAACATGAAATCGACGGAATATCACCCGCCTCGTCGACAGCAGCTCTGGTTCGAAGATACCATCTGGCGAGTGCGATGTCCCCATCAGTCTCTCCGATCAGGAGGCTCTTGCTCATGCGGCCATACACAAACAAGTCCGAGACGCTGAACGTTCCAAACCGGCGAGAATTCCTGGAAGCAAGTGCCACAGGTGTCGCGGCGACCGCCTTGGCGTGGACAAACACCGAGGCCGCCGCGGCGGCAAATGCCGAAGGGATCCCCATGCGGCCCCTGGGGAAATCCGGCGAGATGGTCACCATGATCTGCCTGGGCGGCTATCACAGCAGCGTGCACCCCGATGAGAATGACAGCATCAGATTGATCCAGCGTGCGATCGACGAAGGGATCACGTTCCTCGACAACGCCTGGGATTATCACGACGGCCGCGCCGAAGAGCGCATGGGAAAGGCGATCTCGCAGGGAAACCGGCGCGAGAAGGTCTTCCTCATGACCAAGTGCTGCGGCCGCACCGCCAAGGACGCCCAATCCCATCTGGAAGACAGCCTGCGGCGGCTCCGCACCGATCATCTGGATCTCTGGCAGTTCCACGAGATTGTCTACGACAACGATCCCGACTGGATCTTTGCCGCGGACGGAGCGATCGAGACGGCCCTCAAAGCCAAGGAACAAGGAAAGATTCGCTACCTGGGGTTCACGGGTCATAAAGATCCCTCGATCCATCTGAAAATGCTCGACAAGCCGTATCCCTGGGCGACCGCCCAGATGCCCCTCTCGGTGCTCGACGGCCAGTTCCGCAGCTTCGAGCAAAAAGTCTTGCCGGTATTGAACAGCCGCGGGATCGGGCCCATCGGCATGAAGAGCCTCGCAGGCAACGGGAAGATGATCAGCGACGGCGTGGTGACAATCGATGAGGCGCTGCGGTACGTGTTTTCCCTGCCGATCGCGACCCTGGTCTCCGGAATCGATTCCGAGAAGGTGCTCGACCAGAACCTCAAGATCGTGCGCGAGTTCAAACCGATGACCCCAGAGGAACGCGCGGCAGTGGCCGAAAAGGTGCGATCGGTCGCCGGCGACGGGCGTTACGAGCTGTTCAAGACATCGAAGATGTACGACTCGGGGTATCATCGCAAGCAGCACGGGTTTTCGACAGCCGTGAGCTAGAACGAACAAAGGAGCGTCAGGCTAAAGCCTGACCTACGGCATGGCGAACGTCTGGGAGATCGTCACCGCGACGTGCCAGCTTACATTGCGCCTGGTGATGGGCCTTGCGTTCGTTGGCGCCGTTTGTCGCAAAAGCGAGTCGCGGGCCTGGTGGCTCGGCTTCGCGGTACTCGGCTGGATCTATCTGGAGGCCGCGCTCACACCCTCCGAATTCGCAGTGCCGCTTCCGACGGAGATGCTGTTGATGGCAGTGGGCCCCAGCATCATTCCGTTGGCTACGCGAATGACCCCGCGGTGGGCGGGCCTGCTCGATGCGATGTTTTCGTTGTGGCACTGTCTCTGGGCGCTCCTGGCCGCCTTCTTCGGAGGATTCCTGGCCCGCCAGATCTTCGGAACGATCACCCGGCGCGAAGAGCAATCTCCATCGAGCCCCGGATCTGCCGAGCCGAGCGCTCGCCGCGGCATCGGCAGCGTGCTCCTTTACTTGACGGGATTGGAGCTGGCAATCCTGATCATCGCCGGAGGCGCACTCCTTCCCTCACAGCTCTGGGCTGGGTTGACGTTCGTTCTCACCTGGTGGGTTCTTGGATTGCTCGCCCTTCGCGCATCTCGCGGGGAGCGGAATCGGAGAGTCCGTTCGCTTTTCGCCAGCGTTCTGGGTATCAGTTTACTGATCCTGTTCTTCGGCCGCTCGGATCTTGATCCCTGGCCGATTAGCCCCACCGTCGAGCTCCTCGACGACATTCGACCGTGGGTTCCGGCATTCATGAACGCATACCCCGCAGGCTGCGAGGTCCGTTCTGCTGCGAACGCTCGAGTTCACCAGGCGCTCGAGCAAAAGGTAAGAATGCATTTCGTCGAAGAGACGCCCTTGGAAGACGTGCTCGACTACGTTCAGAAGCAAACAGCCGATTCGGGCGGCAAACCCATTCGCATCGAGGTCGGTCCGCTCTATGAGGGAGGGGGTGAAGTTAACCTGACGATGAGTCCATCGCTGAGGATGACCGACCTGGACGGTGTGCCGCTTCGCACGAGCTTGAAACTGGGCCTGGAACAGCTTGACCTCACCTACCAAGTACGCAACGGTGTGCTCGTGATCCACTCGACCGAGTCAGGTGACCAGGTTCTTTTTTCCATCGGACGGAACGCATACCAGAGCGTCGGCCATTGCTTGCTGGCACTGATTGCAGCCGGATTGGGCGGCGCTCTCGCTCCATTCGTGTGCAACGTGGCACGAAGACGAGAGCCTGCTGATTCTCACGGAATGGAATGACACCCGGGGCACGAAATGCGATCGATTCACTTCTCGATTTCGCGGCTGATGGCGATGGTGCTCGCGTTGGCCCTGGCATTCGCCGCGCTGCGCACGGCCTCTGATACGTCGATGGGCGTCACGCTGCTGGTGACCCGCGCCATCCTGGGCATCGCCATCGTCGGTGCGATTTGCCGCAAGGGAGCCGAGCGAGCATTCTGGCTGGGGTTCGCCGTCTGCGGCTTGGTCTACATCCGCTGCTCGCTCGAGCCCTACCCAGCCTGGCCCAGCCTACCTTCGCATCGCATCCTCGAGGTACTCGGCCGAGTCATGGGAATTTCAGTCGACGCCGTAGGGGGTCGTCCTGGGACCGGTGGCGAAATCTCTAACGCCGAGTCGTTGTCGCGATCGTTCTTCAAGATCGGGCACTCTCTTTGGACTCTCCTGTTTGCAGGTCTCGGAGGCTTGCTGGCACGCTTTTTATTCGGCAATGCCGCCGACCAATCAATACAGAGCATTGCAAGCCCGCAGCCGGCTGAGGAGATACCGGTACGATGGTGGTGGCTTCAGCCACTCGTCCTGTTCCTGTCGGCGCTAGCGATCGTGGCCGCGATCGCCATTCTCGGCTCCAAGCTCACGTCCGGATTGTGGGCCGGGCTAACGTGTTTCGCGACGTGCGTGCTGCTTGGCATCGCATTGACGGGTGGATTGTGCGGGCGTGGAAAACAGCGTGAAGCCTTTGTCGGCGCCGCGGTGTTTGGGTCGGGGTTCTTGATGTTGGTGTTCGCTCGTTCGGCCGATGACCCATGGACGGTGTTACCGACGTTTCAGCTTCTGGAAGACGCCTACCCGTCGGTTCCGATCGTCTCGGGTGAGTTGAATGCAGGCTCCGATACGACTGCCGCGGCGAATGCGCGCATCCGGCGCGCTCGAGAAGCCGGTCGACGTCGATGTCACCGAGGAGATGGCTCTCGAAGACGTCGTGAAGCGAATTCAAGAATCGATCGCGGAGACCGATGGCGAAGGCATTCCGATTTACATCAACCCGCTCGGTCTGTCGGAAGCGGACAAGACCATGAATTCGCCAATAAGGAACATCGAGCTGCGGCGGGCGCCACTGCGTGCGAGCTTACGGCGCCTGCTTGAGCAGCTTGATATGCAGTACGTCGTGAAAGAGGGCGTTCTCGAGATCACGTCTCGCGACATGGCGATCCATCAATTGCGATCTGCAGCCGACGACGCCTATCAAGTCGCCGGGCATTGCGTGCTTGCGATGATCGCGGCGGCGCTCGGCGGATTGGCTTCCCCCGTTTTCTGCGGCATGGAGCGAAAAAAGGCAACCGGCTGAGCTTCGGGGGCACGCGGTAGAATAGGCCGGCGGCGCAGGCCGTCTAACGATTCGTTCCGCCTGCCACGCTGCCAGAAGTCCTCCTGCACGGGAAAGGGCGAAGTCATGCGCTCGAACCGATTCTCAATCGCCGGTTTGATGGGCGTCGTGCTGCTGGCGGCAATCGGATTGGCCGCACTCCGCACCCCGTCCGAAACCTGGGCCGGCGTCGTCCTTCTGGCCACCCTCGCAGCGCTCGGAATCGCGTCGGTGGGCGCCATTTGCCTCAGGGGCGCCAGTCGCGCAGGTTTTCTTGGCTTCGCCGTGTTCGGATGGATCTACATGGCCGCTGCATTTCCGCCTTATGGCTTCTGGCCCAAGCTGCCCACGCGAAGCCTGCTCGAACAGCTCGCCCCACGGATCGCCGGCATCAAGGGCCCGTTCCCACCAGCCGGGGACATGGGCGGTATGGGCGGCGGCGGCATGCGCAGCGTCGGGCAGGGCGGTGGTGACGCCGGCGGTTCCCGCGGCCAGGTCACCAGCGCCAGTCTTGGTCCTGCCGCCGCCGAACACTTCTTGCAGATCGGGCATTGTCTCTTCGCGTTACTGGCCGCCAGTCTCGGAGCAGCTCTGAGTCGATGGCTCTTCGGCGCGACGATCGAAATGTCAGAGGAAACCACATCCCATTCGCCTGCGGGTGACGAGGTGCGCCCACGGAAGTGGTGGGTCGCCCTGCTCATCTTTGCTTCGTCGGGCCTGGCATTGTTCTTGATAGCCAGCGCCGGCTCGGTCCTTCCCCCCGGGCTCTGGGCTGGCTCGACATTCCTGCTGACCTGTTGTCTCCTCGGGCTGATGGCATTCGGTGCCGCGATCGCACGAGGAAGGCGCCGCCAGGCCTGGCTGAGCGCCGCCGTCTTCGGTATGGGTTTCATGATCATGGCGTTCGTACGATTCGACTACGGACCACTTCCCCACCTTCCGACCGGCGAGTTTCTCGATGAACTACGCCCGTGGCTTCCTGCCGTCGCCAAAGGCCTTTGGTCCGACCCGAATAACACAACCGCCGGGAACGCCCGGATACACGAGCTCCTGAAGCAGCCCGTACCGATCCATTTTGACGAAGAGACCCCGCTGGAAGACGTCCTGAAGTACATCAAGCAAGCGACGTCAGGCAAAGACGGCAAAGGCATTCCGATTTACGTCGACCCGATCGGCCTATCCGAAGCCGACAAGACCATGATCGTCGACCGTCAGGAACATCGAGCTCGAAGGCGTTCCCCTCCGGGTGACGTTGCGACTCTGTCTGAACCAGCTTGATCTCGCGTTCGGCGTCACCGACGGCTACCTGCTGATCACGTCCAAGGAATCCTTCGACCAGGCATTGCTCTCTGCGCCGGAAGACGCATTCCAGGCTGTCGGCCATTGCGTCCTCGCGTTGATCGCCGCCGGGATAGGCGCGCTCGCGGCACCCTTTGTTTGCAATCTGGCGCAGTGATCGTCGTTCAACCCGTCACACGACGCCCGCATAGCCGCGATTGTTTTCACACAAACAGCTTCTTGATCACCCGCCCGCCCACATCGGTCAACCGCTCATCCCGGCCGTTGTGCAGGAATGTGAGCTGCTTGTGGTCGAGGCCCATCAGGTGCAGGATCGTGGCGTGGATGTCGTTGACGTGCGCGGGGTCTGCGATCGCCTTCAGCCCGGCCTCGTCGGTGGCGCCCACGATCGTTCCCCCCTTCACCCCGCCGCCGGCCATCCACATCGTGAAGCCGGTGGCATTGTGGTCGCGGCCGCGGCCGCCGCCCTGGCGCACCGGCGTGCGGCCGAACTCGCCGCCCCAGACAACCAGTGTTTCATCAAGCAACCCGGTGCGCTTCAAGTCGGTGAGCAGCGCCGCCACGGGCTTGTCCGTCATTCCGCACATCTTCTCGTGGTTGGCGTCGATGTCGTCGTGGGCATCCCACTGCGTCGCTACCGGGCCGCCGCCCGAATAGAGCTGCACGAAACGGACACCGCGCTCGAGCAGGCGCCGCGCCAGCAAGCAGCGAGTGCCGAACTCGACGGTGCGGGCATCATCCAGGCCGTACATCGACTTGATGGATTGTGGCTCGTTCGAGAGGTCGACCGCCTCCGGCGCCGCGCTCTGCATCCGGAAGGCCAGCTCGTAGGTCGCGATCCGCGCCGAGAGCTCGGTATCGGCCGGGTCGAGGTCCTGCTCGTTCATCGATCGCAGCAAATCCAGCATCCCGCGTTGTTCCTTGATCGAGACCCCTTCAGGCGGCTTGAGATGGACAATCGGCACCGGCCCGGGTCGGAAGAGCGTCCCCTGGTGATGAGCGGGCAAAAAGCCCGCGCCCCAGCAGGGCGCGCCGCCCTCCGGAGTGCCCTCGGGCTGAGTCATGACGACGTATGCAGGCAGATCATCGTTTTCCGATCCCAGCCCGTAAGTGACCCAGCTCCCCAGGCTGGGAAAGCCCATGATCACGCGTCCGGTATTCATCTGGTACATCGCCGGGGCATGGATCACATTGTCGGCGTGGCACGAGCGAATCAGCGCGATGTCATCGGCGTGCGGGTGAAGATGGGGCACGAGGTCAGACATGTCCATTCTCGATTGGCCATATTTCCCCCACTTGCGGTGGCTGCCCAGACAAAGCGGGTCGGCCTCGAGGAACTGGCTGTGAATCTTGCCGAAGCTGGGCGGCAGCGGCTGCGAGTCGAGCCGGTTCAAGAGCGGCTTGGGGTCAAAAAGGTCCATCTGGCTGGGGCCACCGGTCATGAACAGGAAAATGCAGCGCTTGGCCTTGGCCGGAAGATGCCCGGCCTTCGCGGATAGCGGTCCACCGCCTGCCGCGGCGAGACTGTCGCGGCCCAGCAGGTCAGCAAGCCCCAGCAGCCCGAACCCGCAACCGGCGGTTTTGAGAAACTCGCGGCGGCTACGCGGCAAGAACGGCTGCGGGCCGGGACAGCGGTGCGGGCGAGGCTCAGGCATTCGGGCGGTCCTTGATGAATCCAGCGGCGATAGCGCGGAGTTCAATTCTCAGTAATCGGTCTTGGTCCTTCACGGCACGTACAGAAACTCGTTGCAGTTGAGCAATGCCAGCGAGAAATCAACCCAGGCCGCTGCTGCGGCAGGATCGACACCCGGACAATCGCACACCGAAACCTTGACGTCGCGCTTTTCCTTGCGGATCAGCTCCGATTGAACACTGAGGAATCGTCTCGCGCGCACAACTTCTTCCTGGGTAGGCACGCGCGCCAGCACGAGCTGGTAGGCGCGCTTGATTCGCTGATCGCCGCCATCACCGCCCTCGCGAAGTACGCGGCCGGCCAGGGCCCTCGCCCGGCCCGCAGCGAACTCGCTGTTCAAAAGCGCCAGCGCCTGAAGCGCATGCGTGCTGGTGGCGCGCCGCGGGCAGGCGCTCTGGGTATCGGGCGCATCGAACGCGTCGAAGAGTGGGTAGCGAACGTTGCGCTTGCGAAAGAGGTAGAGCGAGCGCCTCAAATGCTCGGAGGGGTTTCGGTCCTCAGGCCAGAGGTCGACGGCTTCGGCCTCGGTGAAGATCAAGTCCTCGACTTCCTTTTCAATCGGGGCAAGCACGCCGGGGCCCTCCATCCGGAAATTCAGCTCGCCCGAAGCGGCCAGCATCGCGTCGCGCACGCCTTCGGCATCAAGCCGGCGACGTAGCATCCGGCCGAACAGCGTGTTTTCGGGATCATCGGCGGCGAGTTTGGCGCTGGCCTTGCTCGATTGACGATAGGTCGCCGACGTGACCATCAGGCGATGAAGCGGCTTCAGCCTCCAGCCCTCGCGAATCAGCTCCGACGCCAGCCAGTCGAGCAGTTCGGGGTGCGAAGGTGGCTCGCCGCGCACGCCGAAATCGCTGGGCGTGGCGACGATCCCAAGGCCGAAGTGATGCTGCCATAAACGATTGACGACCACGCCGCGCGGTCAAGGGGTTATTCGCCGCCGTCAGCCAGGCCGCCAGCGCCGCCCGACGACCCGTGCTCAGCTCCTTGAACGACCCTGACCAATCCGGAACCGCACCGGCCGGCTGCGAGGCGAGCAGCACACCGAGGGGCCGCGATGCGACCTTGACACCACGCGATTTGTAGTCGCCCCGCCGCAGCACGAACGTCTCGACCCGCCTGTCGCGTTTCTCGATGAGCGCCATCGCGTGGGCCGGAGGGCGGGGAAGCAATCGCTCGATCTCGTAAATCTCGCGCTTCAGCTTCTCTCGACGGGCCATGTCGGCCGGGTTGGCTGAGACCGACGCTGCGACTTCTTCCCACGTGATTCGCGTCGACGTTTCGACCCCCATCGCCAGTTTCTTCTGAGCGGGCGTGCGTTTCGCTGCCGGCGTCGCCAGCACCGCTCGCTCCTCCGCGCTCAGCATCGTCATCTTGCTCGCTTTGAGCGCCTGGCGATAAGGGGCTTCGAGCGCCGCGAGCTGCTTCTGGAGGGGCGCGGTCTTCTCGTCGAGCTGCTTGTGTATGGCGTCGAAGCGTTCGCTCTCGGATTTCTCCGCAATCGAGACGTCGTCCAGGTCGGAGGTCGCGAAGAATGCCTGAAGCCGGTAGTAATCGGTCGTGGGAATCGCGTCGAACTTGTGATTGTGGCAGCGGGCGCAGCCGATCGTGAGACCAAGAAAGACCGAGCCGACGGTGCCGGTGATCTCGGCCAGCTCGGTCTGCCGCTTTTCCTCGGGAATGACGTTTCCGCCCACAACCTCGCGCGGGCCGCAGCGACCAAACCCGGTGGCGATCAGCGCTTCGTGATCGCCGCGCTTCACGACGTCGCCGGCAAGCTGGAGGGTGAGGAATCGATCGTACGGCAGATCGGCATTCAGCGAGCGGACGACCCAATCGCGATACCGCCAGGCGTCAGGCCGCTCGGCGTCGAGCTCAAAGCCGTTCGTATCGGCGTAATGCGCCAGGTCGAGCCAGTGCTGGCCCCAGCGGATGCCGTAATCCGGGCTAGCGAGCAAGCGATCGACCAGACGCTCGTAGGCATCGGGCCGCGCATCCTTGAGGAACGCAGCAACTTCGTCCGTCGACGGCGGCCGTCCGGCCAGGTCGAACGTGACCCGGCGAATGAGAGCAATCCGGCTTGCCGGCGGGGCGTGGTCCAGACCGAGGTGTTCCAGTGCGCCCAGGATGAACCGATCGATGGGGTTGCAAACCCAGGTTGACTCCTTGACGGCCTTCGGCTCGGTGAGTTTCACCGGCTGGTAAGCCCAATGCCCGAGCTCGTCGGAGCTGAATTTCTCGGGAGGCGCAAACCCCTCCTTGCTCGCAGGCTCATCAGCGACGGCCAATCCGGTCGCTACGATGAGCAAGACACCGAACTCAAGGGCGAGCCAGCGACGATCCAAAGGCATGCAGGCCTCATCAAGAGCGTTCGAGTAGGTCGGGCTTCAGCCCGACGTTTGAGTACGTCACGCTTTAGCCTGACGATGGTGGCTCCGCGAAAGTAATCTCCCGCGCAAATCGCGCGCACCTTTATCGCGAACACCACTATTGTCGTCGATACTCACGGGGCCGGCAAGGCAAGCGCTGGCTCGCCCTTATTCAGCGTCGATGAAGGTCAGCGACGAAATCGGATCTCCGCCCGCGCAACAACCGCCCGGACGGCGCCCTCTGTCTTTCGGCGATTTGTGCAGGAGGCATCAAAGCGTCAAAACAGCACGAAGAAAACTCTTTAGCCCTGCGTCATACGCCACTTGCGTCATCCTGTTGCGGTGCTTGGACTTAACTTATGACGCAGGAATAATCGGACCTTGCCAGAAATCGCAGTAACCCTTTTTGGATAAAGGCGTTAGGAGATGACACATGAATGACATTTGAGCGCCCGCAGACCGAGTTTCGACCCACCTGTGACGACACTGGCAACCCTTAACCTGGCTCGTCGATCGTCAGGATGATACTTTGTCGAAAGCACTTTCCGGAGAGAAGGCCCTCTTGGCCGAACGCGTCGAGGACCCGGCCGTGCGACTTCCTCGCGTGGCATTCAACCCCTGGACCTGGCCGATCGCCGTCTTGATCGCGGCTGACCTCGCCGCGCTTTGGATCTGGGCAACCCGGCCCTGGCATATCTACTCCGACTGGCTCGGGTTCGTCGGCTCCGCCGACGAGGCTCCCGTCGCGCGTCTCCTGCCCTGGGCGCACTGGCAAAGCGGGCCAAGGACTCTTTCTGGGTTTCTGAGTCTTTTCGAGCGCGAGGAATTGTTCACTGCCGGCGGGCTCATCTTCGCGCTCGTGGTCTCGATTCTGATGGCCATCGCCCCGCGCCGTTCCGACGGCGCGACGTGGCGGCGGCTGCGCTCGCCTTTGAGCGTCGCGCGATCGCTGAGAGTGCGCTACCGTGTGCGCACGGCCCTTGCCGCGATTGCGATCCTGGGCCTGTACCTCGGCTGGGAAATTCACGGCTGGCGGACCTGGCGATTGCGCCATGTGTACCTACAACTCGCCGCAGAGGCAGCCAGACGTGAAAACCAGAATCGCTCGCGGCTCGACGCGACACGGTCGCAGCTCGCCAGTCTCATGGAGGTCGACCTTGCCCAGCTCCACGACTTATCTGTACCGGCACAGGGCTTCTACCTTCCAAAAGCAGCTCGCGTCGCAGGAGAGCTCGCAGCCCGTGACCGGTTGACCCGAGAGACCAATTCCCTCGCCGCACATGCAGCGGCGTACGCCGAGCGACGAAGCAAGTACGAGCGGGCCGCGGTAAACCCGTGGCAGACGATCGAGCCGGACCAACCGTTGCCCGAGCCAGTTCGCGAGGCGGACTACTGGCTCTACCTCCCGGATTATGAGCGCGCCCTTGAGGCCTATGAAGATCTTACCCGGATCTACCCGGACTTCGCCGACCCACATTGTACGCTGGCCTGGATCAGGACAAGCTGTCCCGACGCCAGGTTTCGAAACGGCAAGCTCGCGGTCGCTTCAGCCACGAGAGCCTGCGAGCTGACGAATTGGCGAGACGCCAGCGCGCTTGATCGTCTGGCGGCGGCGTCCACCGAAGCCGGAGACGTCCCGGCCGCGTCAAAATGGCGTCAAAAAGCGGCACAACTTATAGTGCCATCACTCAGCCCTGCGCCATAACTCGCGACCCAAAGGCTGGCTCGTGGATCATCAAGGTGATACCGTGTCGAAAGCACTCTCCGGAGGCAAAGAACACCGCTCTTGGTCGACCGCGTCGAGGACCGACTCGTGCGATTTCCTCGCGTGCCATTCAAATCGTGGACCTGGCTGATCCCCGTCATGATCGCGGCAGACCTCGTCGCCCTCTGGATCTGGGCCACCCGGCCCCCGCGCATCTATACCGACCGGCTCGGCCTGCCGGGTCTCCCCGCCGAGGCCCCGATCCGCCGCCTTCTGGCATGGGCGCGCTGGCAGAGCGGGCCGAGGACACTTTCCGGCTGTGTGTACTTATTCGAAGCAGCAGAGTTGTTCTTTGGCGCGGTATTCATCCTCGCGCTCATCCTCCTTCTCGTGACGCTTCTGGTCCGCCGATCCGATAACCCGATCTGGCGGCAAATGTCCGCGCCAATCCGCCTGGCGCGAGTCGTCGCCGTTCGCTACCGCGTGCGCACGGCCCTTGCCGCGATCGCGCTCCTGGGCCTGTACCTGGGGTGGGAGATTCACGGCTGGAGGACATGGCGGATGCGCAGCCTTTACCTTCAACGCGCCGGCTCCGCATCGGCCGGTGAGAACCAGAATCGGGCGCGATTGCAATCGACACAAAAGCAACTCGCCAAGCTCATGGAGACCGACCTCTCGCTGCTTTCGGAGCTCAGTGCACCCGGCTTCTACCGGTCAAAGGCAGCACATGCCGCAGACCGGCGTGCAAATCGAGACCGGTTGAATCGAGAGATCGCGAACTTTTCGGCCAGGATCGACGCCTATGCGCAGCGCAGAACGAAATTTGAAAATGCCGCGGCGAACCCATGGGGCCCCGTCGAGCCCGACCAGCCGTTGCCCGAGCTGGAGCCTGACCCGTTCTTCGAGCGGTTCAGTCAAGATTACGCACGCGCACTGGCCGCATGCGACGAGCTCGCAAGGACCTACCCGGACCTGGTCGACGCCCATTCCACGGCGGCGTGGCTGCGGGCGACTTGCCGCGACGCGAGCTTCCGGGACGGCAAGCTCGCGGTCGCTCAAGCGAAGAGAGCCTGCGAGCTGACCGACTGGCGGGACATCGGCCAGCTCAGCATCCTGGCGGCGGCGTGCGCCGAGGCCGGGGATTTCGCAGAGGCCGTGAAATGGCAGCAGAAGGTCGTAGGGTTCGCCACCAACCCTGGCTATTCCCAGGTCTGTCGAGACCGGCTGGCGCTCTACATGGCGGGCAAGCCTTACCGACAGAACTAAGTTCTCGGCGAAAGCGAGAGCGTGACTGTCAGCGTACGGTTCCCGCCGAGGCTCGCGAACTTTTGACTTCCCGGCGCGCCCGTGTCTGATGTCGCGCGCGAACAAGCGGCAACCGTGGAACATGTGACCACGCACGTGAGTGCGTGGTTCGGACGGGACGCAAGTTCTCCAGCAAAAGGGCGTATGCCCGATCCGGACCGGATCACTCGAAGTCGTCCCACTGCGCGGGTGCAACGCTGCCGACGGCCACCGGCAGCGGATCGACATCGTCGATATCGTCTCGAATTCGAAATCGCAGCCGGATCGTCTTGATCAAGCGAATCGCCTCGAGTCTCGAGATTCCGGCGGCGAAGCCAACGACCACCTCGTCGTGATTGAACCCAACCGCGCCAGAACGGATTTCGTTCGGATCAAGATAGCGGAGGTTTCTCACTCGGACCACGTCATATCGCCGCGTAACGGATTTCGATTTATTTCCGGAGTGCACCGTGATGGCTCGCGAGTCGATCAGGATCGTCTCAAAGGCTGTCTTCGCCCGCCCGCGAGCGTTCGCAAACACCGGCCCGAGCATCGTCCAAACAAAAAGCAACACGACCCACCCGACTGACACATTGATGATTCCAACGGCCCTCGCCAGCCACATACACGTTCCCACCAGCACGGCCAACCACAGGCCGACCAAGAAATTGAGTGTGATTAAATCAGACCGCGCAGGTGCGACCGTGATTTTCAACCCGCTGGACTTGTCCTGCGTCACGGTCACCCGAGACCCTGGATCCGGCAGCGACCTGAAATCGAACCCGTCCGTCGACCACGACAAGCTCGCGGGTTTCTCATCCTTGGTGGCCTTCCCGTTCGAGCGACGAATGCACAGGGCGCTCGCGACCACCGGAAAGAGCGTCACGGCCAATCCGACGATCAGACCAATGCTCATCGTCTCGCTCCGCTCGGTTTCCTCGGTGACCTTCGGTCCACCCCAGGGCGGGGTCAGGAGACCCGCGCCCAACTGGCCGGTGGTGTACCTCAGAAAACTTTGAATCTCATTGTCAGGCTAAAGCCTGACCTAAGCCGCCCGAGGCGGTTTCTGGAGACCCGCGATCGACCAACGGCCTCGTATTTGCATCGTAAAAAATCCGGCCCGCTTTCACACGGTCGTACTGGCGCGTCGGCCCTCGTCCCCGCGCTCTGCGCCGAGAATTGCGAAGGGGTCGAACGCAGAGCTGGGGGCAACGCCCTCGGACACACCCTGAGGGAGTGCGCCATTTAAGCAGCGGTTGATCTCATGCTATAATATAATCGAGTCGCAAGAATCTTTTGACCGGGAGGCAAGTCGATGAACCAGGCATCGCCACCGTCTGGGTCGAGCGTCGTTGCGGTCTATCCTGACCATGAATCGGCCGAGCAAGCCATCAAGCTGCTCCACAAAAACGGCTTCGCAATCGAGGATCTATCGATCGTCGGGCGCAACATTCAGATGACGGAAGAGCCGACGGGATTCATCACCACGGGTGATTACGTTTCGGCGGGGGCGAAGTCCGGGGCCTTGTTCGGCGGGCTCGCCGGAGTGGCGCTGGGGGCAGCGCTCTTGATTTTGCCCGGAATCGGTCCGATCATCGTCGCCGGGCCGATCGCCGCAGCGGTCGTCGCCGGCGTTGAAGGCGCCGTCGCCGGCGTCACCGTGGGCGCGCTCGCCGGAGCGCTCGTGGGTTGGGGAGTCCCCAAGGATCAGGCGGTCAAGTTTGAATCCGAAGTCCAGGGGGGCAAGTTCCTCGTGCTCACCCGCGGCAACGACGAACAAATCGCCCGGGCGCGCGAATTGCTCAAAGCCGGCGTGCCCGACGAGATCTCAGTTTATGATCGCGCCATGGCTTGATTCTGCCCGAAACGAACCAACAAACGTCACACAAGCTCCCGGATCTCTCGGCCGTCGTAGTTGACCTGCACGGGCCGTCCGTCGGGAGTCTGGTGTGTCGTGTCCAGCGGAATGCCCAGGCAATGGTAGACCGTGGCCGCGATGTCCTCCGTGTAATAGGGCGCCTCGATCGGCTGCTCGCCCAGCGCATCGGTCCGGCCCACCGCGACCCCGCAGCGCAGCCCGCCGCCAGCCAAAAGCGCAACGCCCGAGGTCGACCAGTGGTCGCGGCCCGCCGAAGGATTCACCTTGGGCGTACGGCCGAAATCACTCAAGACAACCACCAGCGTCTCCTCGAGCATGCCGCGGTCAGAAAGATCTTGCACGAGCCCTGACACCGCGGCGTCAAGCCTGGGCAGAAGCCGGGTTTTCATTGCCTTGAAATTCTCCTGGTGCGTATCCCACCCGCCGTCGGTGACCGTGACGAAGCGCACGCCTCCCTCGATCAACCGCCGCGCCAGCAGGCAGCCCTGCCCGAGCGAATTCCGTCCAAAACGGTCTCGAAGGCGAGGATCCTCCGAATGGATGTCAAAGGCCTTCTTCGCCTCGGGTGCCGTGACCAGGTTGTACGCCTTCTCGTAAAACGTGCCGGCCGCCTGCACCGGGCCCGCGCCGGAGGGTCCCTCGACCTCTTTCTGCCAGGTATCGACGACATCGAGTACGTGCATGCGATGCTGGAACCGCGCGCGGTCGACGCCGCCCGGCAAGACGACGTCGCGCACCGCGAAATTCGGGTTCGACGCATCACCGGGCAAGATGAACGGGTTAAACTGGTCACCCAGGAAACCAGCCGCACCGCCGCCGAACTTCTTGTCGATCGAATTTCCGAGCTGGATGTACGGCGGCATCGACTTGCGATCGCCGAGCTCGCGGGCCACGACCGCGCCGTATGCCGGATAAGTCAGGGCCGGGTTGAACGGATGTCCGGTCAACATGTACGCATCGGCAACCCCGTGCGACCCGTTCTTGGGGTTCCAGGAGCGAAGGATCGCGTATTTGTCCTGGTGCTGGGCCAGCTTGGGAAGGGGGTCGCAGAGCGAGATGCCCGGGACGCTCGTCGCGATCGTGGCGAACTCACCGCGGATTTCCTGGGGCGCCTCGGGCTTGGGGTCGAAGCTGTCGATGTGGCTGATTCCACCTTGCAGCCAGATCAAGATGCAGGAAACGTCCCTGCCATGGCCGCCGCGGCGGCCAGCGAGCGCGCGACGCTCCAGAAACGCAGGCAGCGAAATCCCCAGTGCACCCAGCGAGCCGACCTTGAGCAGGTCGCGTCGGGTGATCCGATCACAGCTCCGATGCAAACCCATCGTCAAGTTGAGCATCGCATCGCACCCTTTCTCGGCCTGGCGCCGCAGGGATCGATCGCTGGTCGTCGCTGCCGGATGGCAAATCTGGCGGGACCCGGTGTTTTACCAGGCTCATACCAAAGTTTAACATGTGGTTGACACCCCGGGCAAGGCATCCGAGAGAAAAAGTGGGATGCGGGGGGGACTTGGTCGGTAGGATTATCACGTGGTCGGTGTGGCCCACTCCGACTCCCAATCTTAATCGTAATCGTAATCTCATTCTTGATCCTGCTCGTACTCTCAGCTCTTTGCGCGTGGGCCGCAGAAACCCGCGCTTGTCCGGGGGGAGTATCCATCGCCTTGGCCTCCATCGAACTACGCAAACTGGCGAAGGTGTATCCCGGCGGGATCGACGCGATTCGGCCGATCGATCTGTCGGTTGAGTCGGGTGAGCTCTTGGTGTTGCTTGGCCCCTCGGGCTCGGGCAAGAGCACGATCCTGCGGCTGATCGCGGGGCTCGAGCAGCCGACGGGGGGAAGCATCTGCGTCGATGGCCGTGATATGAACGGAGTGCCACCGCACCGGCGTGACGTGGCGATGGTGTTTCAGAACCCGGCGCTTTATCCGCACTTATCGGTCTTCGGCAATCTGGTCTTTGGAGTGCGTTCTCGCGGCGTCTCGCGAGCGCAGGCGCGGTCGCGGGTGAACCAAGTCTCGGGCATTCTGGGGCTGGACCGCGTGCTGGGCCGCAAGCCGAGTGCGCTATCCGGCGGTGAGCGGCAGCGGGTGGCGATCGGCAGGGCGGTGGTGCGCGAGCCGCGGATCGTGCTCTTTGACGAGCCGTTCTCGAACCTGGATATCCCGCTTCGCGTGGGGCTGCGCGAAGAAGTGATCGAGCTTCACCGCCGGTTCAAGACGACGCTCATTCACGTGACGCACGATCAATCCGAAGCGCTCATCATGGGAGACAGGGTCGTCGTCCTTGACAAGGGCCAGCTTCGCCAGTGCGACGCACCGAGGGCGATCTACGACCGCCCGTCGCACCGCTTCGTGGCCACATTCGTGGGCAGCCCGCCCATCAACCTGTTACCCTGTCAGATCGAGCGCGACGCCGACACGATCCGTTTCCGGCCGGTCGGCGCCGAAGCTGCCCTGCGCTGGGACAGGCCCGCCGCCTCGCTGCCGCAGGGGTGGGAAGGAAGCACCCGGATCTTCGATTTGGGAATCCGGCCGGAATCGATCTCGGTGCTTCCCACGGACGGCCCGACGGAGCATTCGCCAACCATCACGAGCATGAGCGCCGCGGGTCTGGCGGCTGGAGTTCAATGGTCCGGAGTTGCTGGCGACTCTCGCGGTCGGGCCGCATCGGCTGATCGCACGGCTGCCGTCAAGCTTGGCCCTCGCAGACGGGCAGCGGGTCCAAGCCGTGCTGGATCTATGCAAGGCGGTCTGGTTTGATCAGACCAGCGGCGAGGCAGTTTCGTGAGACCGCGCGGCGGGGCTCATGCGATCTCGACGATTCGACCGGCTGGCTCGTCACTTCGCTTGCGGTGCATTCTTCCTGGCGGCGTTCGACGAAGGAACGCGATCGATCACGCTCAGGATGCGCTCGAGTTTCTTCTCGATGTCGGCCAGGCGTTTTTCATACCCTTTATTCTCGACTCCAGCCCGACTGGCTTCCAGGGCGAGTAAGGCGCTTCTGGAGTTTGCCGCGTCGGCGTTCTTTCGGAGATCGGTGAGCTCGCTCAAAAGATTCGCGTGGGCGTCCAATTGCGCAGCGCACGGCCAACTCGCTGCTCAACCGATCAACGGCCTCAACCTGCTGAGTCGGGTCGACTGGGCGGGCCTGCGAATCCGGCGCCGCATGTCCGGGCTGAGGTCCAGCGCTACCTCCGCCCGCCGGGTATCCCCTCCGTAGGAGTTTTGCGGTGACCTCGACGGAAGTGTCTCCCGGCCGGAACGAAAGGTCAACGGTGCCTTCCGGGATCTTGAGCTGCGATGTCTCGCCGGGATGCGCCGCAGCTTCATGGTCGGCGTGATGGGCGCTCCGTCCTTCCAGATCCTGATCTCGTACTCGAAAACCGATCCGGCTCCCGGTGGTTGCGTGCGGTCCGAGGCTTGCTTCGGCCCCGGTTGGGCCGGCGATCGGGTGGGATCGGAGAATGTCTGCCCGACGACAGTCGCGGCGACGAGAATGCTGACGGTCAAGAAAATGCCCAGCAACACGGACGACAGTTTGGCCATGATCATGGTCCTCAAAGTTCTTGTGACGAGAGTCGACACGGAAGCCGAGACGGCCTTGGCCCCCGGTACGCGAGAAACCACGCTTACGGCCGCTCCGGCGGTGGATTGGATGAGAGAATCCGGCACAAACGACCGTGCTGCGCGGGCCGCGCCGGCAAGCGGAAGTGCCCCGGAAAGGCCGCGGCGACTCAGGCGAGCGCGCAGTCTCTGACGGGCCCGGGCCTGCCGGCTCTTGACCGTTCCCAGCGGCCAACCCAACGTTTGCGCAGCCTCCTGATGCGACTGGCATTCGAGGTCACAGAGCAACAGGGGAAGACGATAGCGTTCGGGCAAGCGGTCGATTTCCTCGTGGAGGACCGAGGCATCGTCTCCGCTTTCACTGTTTGCGATCGATGCTGCCTGCACTTCATTCGCAAGCCTGGCCGCCCGCAGCTCGCGGGCCGCCCGAGCGAGTCCGGCAGACCTCGCACGTCTCGCGATGCGGCGGGCTACCGAAGCCAGCCAGGGACCGAGTGTCTCCCGGACCTTGAGCCGCCCCGCCTTGGTGGCGAGGACGAGGAACGTCGCCTGAAACGCATCTTCGGCATCGCTCTCGTTGCCGAGAATGGCCTTGCAGATTCGCATGACGCCGGAAGCGTGCCGCTCGACGAGCACGGCGAAGGCAAGCTCGGCCGATTCACCGTCATCATGACTCAAGAACCGCGAAAGCAGCTCGGCGTCAGGCATACCGCAGAAGCTGCCCTGTTCGAAGAGGGCGCGGTAATGGCGATAATCCGGCAGCCTGCTCGAGCGTTTCATCGTTTCATCCCTGGCCTCTCAACCCAACCGGCAGACACCCCATAATGCCGGCTGAGGGGCCTCGGGTTCCACGAATTCTTGCGGGGGTGACCTCAGAACACGCCAACGTCGTCGGCCGAGGAGGTCCCCAGTGCGACACGTACCCGCTGCCGCTGCGCCCGAGGCTACTTCTTCGTACTCCGCGCCGCGCGTTTTTCCATTAGGAGCTTTTCGAGAAGTTCCCCCTGCTTTTGATATTGCGCTTTCAAGGACTCGAGCTTTCTCTTGAGCCCTTCGACGGAGTCGGCGCCTCGAGAAGCGGCGACCGCGGCAGCTAGCCGCTCGCTGATCTCTTCGTACTTGTCCTCCCACATTTTGTTGTATTGCAGTCGCAGCTTCTTGTACTTCTGTTCCACTGCCACGCGAGCCGGGTCATTGTCTTGCCTGGCGTGCGCTTTGGCACGCTTTCGTTGCTCGTCTGCCAGCGCGATGTCTTCACACAGGGCAATGACTTCCGGATCTTTTCGGAACTCCTCCTGGATACGCTGCTGTCGTTCCTTGTCGTTGCCCAATGCGAGCTGTTTCCGCTCTTCTTCGAGATCCGCCTCGACTTTGATGATCTCGGCGCGGCTCGCCGATTCCGTCTGGCCCCCGGCGGCAAGCGCCGCGGCGCGCAGCTCACGAGCGCTTCGAGCCAGCGCCACGGCCCTCGCGCCTTTCGACACACGGTGGGCGACCGCCGAAAGCCAGGGACCGAGTGACTCACGCACTCGCAAGCTTCCGGCCTTGGTCGCCAGAACGAGGAACGTCGCCTGGAACGCGTCTTCGGCATCGTGTTCATTCCCGGCGGTCGCGCGGCAAATGCGCATGACGGCCCCGGCGTGTCGTTCCACGATCGTCGCAAACGCCAGCTCGCCTGCCTCGCTTTCCTTGCTTACAAATCGAGCGAGCAATTCGCCGTCGGTGAGCCCGGAGAAACTCCCGGTCTCAAATAGCACACGATAGTGCTCCAGAACCGGCAGCTTCCGCGAGTGCGCCATGGTCGCTTCCCCACCATTCGAACCGCCAGACATCTATCATGCGAGCCGAGGGCGGAATGGTTCCACTTTTATTTCGCTCACGGAAGGTTATCATCCAAGGGAGTCCTTCGGCATCGATGCCCGATGGCGGCGCCCGAGTGAGTCATGGCCGGCAGAACACGAAGGGCATTCAGGAGCTGAATGAATGATTTCAGCAATTGGAAACTGAATCCATGAAGCGGATCTTCCAGGAAATGAAAACCCCAGCCGACACCGACGTTCGCCACGCACTGGCCGCCTATCACACGGCGAAGCACCGGGTGAAGGAGCTGTACCGGCACGAGCCCCACGACGACGAGACCGGCGAGATTCGCGAGCAATTTGAGACTCTGGCCGCGGAAGCCGCCCGGGCCGAGCAGAAGGCCCGGGACGCACTCACCAACGCCGTTGCGTCCTTCGCAGGACCTGCCCCTTGTGCCGTCATCGTCGATTCACCGGGGGGTAGCTCGGTGATCACCCTTTCGGGAAAGCCGGACGGGATGATCGTCGCCGCCGCGGCCGATCGCGTGCCGATCAAGGACGTTCTTTGCCGGCCGGAGCCTCCGCCCGAGTTCGCGCACGATTTCCGCCAGATCGCGCCCAACCATGGTGCGGTATACCTGGTGATGCAGCGAGGCGACGTGCTGGCGATCTACAACGGCGTGTACTTTCGGTCCACCAACGACGTCGTCGCCGACTTTCAGGAATTGGTCCGGGCCGGATTCGAGGGTGTCTGGAGCGACGATTACGTGGTCTGGTGCAACGGCCGGATCATGGCCGTTATCCACCGATCGATGGACCGGGAGGAGCAGAAACTCTTCCTCTTCAACGAACCGCACAACGACCCGATCGCCGGCCGCGCGATCAACCCGCTCCCTTACTGGCCGACGTACGAAGAGTGGGTCGAGAACGGGCGGGGCGACCTCTGGAAGACCGACCGGTATCCTTGAGAAGCAGCCGGCCACACGCCTGCCTCCAAGCGCGGCAAGACGTCACTTCCGGCGGACAACTCTGTCCAGGGCGGAAACGCGATTCAAACTCGTCATGAAAGAACACGCCGCCCACTTGCTCTTTGGTATATCCTTGGCCCTCAAGTGAGCCTCCACGCGCGCTTGCAAGAGCGCGAAGAATCCCCCCCACCAGAGCCACGGCTCCCTGAAAAGCTCCACAGTCACCCTTCTGTCGGTCAGTCCCAGCCTCTGGTATTCATAAACTCTGGTAAAATAGTTGAGTAGTGATCGGACGGCGTGGGTTCGCTCCTCAGGAACGTGGCTATTGATATCAGCAACCCTCTCACCGAAGTAATCACCGCCGAGCCAGCAGATCACTGCCTCATCCTTCCCGTCCCTCAGATTCATCCAGACGTCCCACGCGACGCTCCGATAGTCAGATAGCTCCTGCGTATCCCATCGCTCGTACAGTTCAACCGTATTCTGCCTCCTGGCTGACCGGGCCTGAAGAATCGTGAAGACGATCCCCACCACCCCCAGGAAAGCCGTCGCCAGAAGCTGCAAGAAGTCGAGATTGATCAGAGTCTCCATATCCTGCTCCGATTTGGGAGACCGCAATGGTGCTCGCGCAGACTCCACCCGCAACGTGTTTTCCAGGCGGAAGGCCGCCTGATCGTAGAAGTGTGTGTGGGCAGAATCAAGCAGCACCCGCGCCATGCCTTTTATCGCGAGCGCACATCGTCATCGAGTCGATCCCCACCTCGATTTCCTTCCGAGTCGTTTGCCCGGCGATTGAGCCTGGCGAAACTGGCCGCGCTCATCGCGCGAGCACAACTCGCTTTTTTTTCAACCCTTCATACCGTAAACCACAATCTTGCGATGCCCCACGGCGTAGATTGTGTCGCCGCTCTCGTTGAGCGCGAGGTCGTGCAGGTTCATCGGGGTCTTTTCCTGGGCGATTGTCTTCTTGGCACCCAGGTTGAAGAACATCAAGAAACCGTCCTTATCCCCGCCGCCGCCGGCTAAAAGCCACTCGCCCCGAGGGTGAAAAGTCAGGTTCTCGACCAGGCCCTTGAACTTGTCGCTGGCGAAAGACTCCGTGCCGCTCGCCCTTTAGCAAGTCAAAGACTTCCACCAGGGCCTTGCCATCGAGGTGATCGATATTCGAGACCTTGCCGCTGCCGCCGGCTGCGAGGAATTTCCCGTCGGGCGAAAACGCCAGCGAACGAATGCCGCCGATCGAGTGCCGCCGCTGGACCGGGTCCCACGTATAGAGCTCTGGGGCCTCAAGCGTCGCGATCATCTGTCCCGAATCGACGTCCCAGACGGCGATGTGGCCGACCTTGTCACCCGTCGCCAGCCGGCGGCCGTCAGGCGAGATGGCCACCGCATAGAGCATCGACGGAAAGTGACTCGGTGTCAGCTCCGCATGGCCGCGCAGCTCGCGAATCAGCCGACCACTCGAAATATCCCAGAGGCGACACACCATGTCGTCGGCCACGCTGGCAACCGTGCTGCCATCGGGCGTGACTGCGACGCGGCGAATCCATTTCGAATGGGCAGGAACCTCGCGCACCTTCGAATGCGAATCAACGTTCCACCAGATCAATTTCCCGTCATATCCGCCGGAGACCAGCGTCGAGCCGGATAAGGCCAGGCCCGTCACGTAGCTGTCATGGCGGCCCAGCTCCTTGGGCTCGGGCTTGGGTTGGTCGAAGTCGATCGCGTATACCGAGAAATCCGAACCGCCACAAAAGATCTGGCTCGTGCCGGGCTTTCGCGCCAGCGCGAAGACGATGTCGGGCCGGGAGAGGGTCTTGACCGCCTTGAGTTTCTCGGGATCCAGCGCGAGCATCGTTGAAACCCTCAAGTAAGAACCTCACGCACAGGCTCGGTGCCCGCGTCCGTCAGCGGAACAGGGCGGGCGCCGACCATGTACTGCTTCTGGTGATCGATCCCGAGCGCTTGATAGATGGTGGCAAAAAGCTGCGCAGGGCCGACCTCGCCATCGACGACGGCCCGGCCGGTCTTATCCGTCTTGCCGTACACAGAGCCGCCGCGAACGCCGGCGCCCGAGAGCGTCGCACTCCAGGCCGACGCGAAGTGATCGCGGCCCAGGCAGGGGTTGATCTCGGGCGTGCGGCCGAACTCGGCCAGGGTGATGACCAGCGTGTTCTCGAGCAGGCCACGGGCTTTCAAATCGTCAAGCAGCGCGGCCATCACCCGGTCAAGCTCGGGCACCATTTCCTGGTGGGTCTCGAAGTTCTGGCCGTGGCTGTCCCACCAGGCACGGGCGACGCGCACGAACGGAACACCGGCTTCAATCAGCCGCCGGGCAACCAGCACCTGCTCGCCGAACTGGGTGGGCCCGAACGCGTCTCGCACCGCCTGCGGCTCGCGCGAGATGTCGAACAGCGACTCACTGGCCATCAGCCCGCGCACACGCTGGTACGCCACGTTGTGGCTGCCGAGCGCCCGGGACGACCGCCCGCGCTCAAATCGTTTGCTCAGGAAGTCGCGCAGCAGGGCGCGCTCGACGAAGTCCTGCTCCGAGATCTCGTCGAGGCGGTGCAAGTTTTCGGGGATGTTGCCCGCGGTGAGGTACATCGGCTCATACCGCTGGCCAAGAAAGCCCCCGGAGCCGGGTGCCATCATGCGGCCTTCCGTCGCCGAGTAAAACGAAACGTAGTCGGGCACCTGGCTGTGGATCTGGCCGAGCTCACGAGCCAGGACGGCCCCGAGGTCAGGATAGCGCACGCTGGCATCATCGCGGCGGCCGTGCATCATCAGTTTTGCACCGCCGCCATGGTCGCCGTTCTTGGTGTTGAGCGAGCGGATGATGCAGGTGTGGTCCATCCGCTGGGCCATCCTGGGCATCAGCTCGGAAATGTGGATTCCCGGCACGCACGTTGAAATCGAGCGAAAAGGACCGCCTGTGGGCGTGCCGGGCTTCGGGTCCCACGTCTCGAGCTGGCTCGAGCCGCCGGCCAGCCAGAGCAGGATCACCCGCTTGTCATTCCGCTTGAGCTCGCCCGCCAGCACCGGATTCTCCAGCACGTCGAGCACCGTCATGTCGGCGGCGAATGCGGCCGCGCCGGCTCCGGCTGCCGCCAGCGACCCGAGAAAGCCGCGACGGTTCAAGGCGTGGTCGGGTGAACCGCAGAACTTCTGGCGAGACGTGTGCGACATGGGGGCGGCTCCGGCTTGGAACAATTCCGTCAGGCTAAAGCCCGACCTACTAGTGGTTGAAGCGGAATTCCGAGTCTGTCAGCAAAATCCAGACGAGCCCGCGGCGGGCCTCGTCGGGTCTGTCCGTGCGCTCGGCCAGAAAATCACTCAGGGCGCGAATCTCCTCGGCATCGGCCGGGCGAGAGAGCACGTTGCGGACAGCCAGGTCGACGACCTCGGCATTTCCGGCGGCGTGCTCGAGACGCCCGACGAGCGTGCCCGGCTTATCGGATAAAATGTCGCCCGTGATTTTCTTGCCATTGCTGAAGAGCAGGGCCTCGGACACGCCGATCTGCGGGTCGCCTCCGGATGCGGTGAACGACGCGACGAGCGGGCGGGCGCTTTCTTCGAGAGCGATCAGCCGCTTCTCGAACGGCTCGGATTGGAAGTCAGACGGAAGGCTCGCGGGATCAATCGTGGCCAATCGAAGCGAGGTCGCAAGCTGCGCGGCCGTCAGCGGCCGGACGAGTGCCACGGCAAAGAGAGAGGGCCGCGGCGGCTCGGCTCCACCTTCCCAGCGGCTGCCGCGGGCGTAGGCGCGGCAAAGAACCAGGCCGCGGATCAATCGCTTGAGGTCGTAACCGTGGTCGGCCAGGTCCCGGGCCAGCCAGGCCAGGAGCTCGGGATGGCTGGGCGGGTTTGCCGAGTGCATCTGGTCCAGCGGCATCACCAGTCCCTGGCCGAACAGGCGGTGCCAGAGGCGATTGCAGATCGCGCGGGAAAAAAACTCGCGGTCGGTCGGAGCCAGTGCCAGCTCGACCAGCTTCGCCCGGCGCTGAACTTCGGCGACGGCGGCGGAACCTTGGCTTTCTTCGAGCGATCGAGCTCTTCCTTCTCCTTCTTCTGATCGGCCTTGGAAGGCTCCTTGGCGTCAGGTTCCTCGACTCGGCGCCCGGTGAGGAACATCATGCCCGCCTTGCGCTCGACGGATTCGGTCGTCTTGTAGCGGATCGTGCCAAAGGCGTGCTCGCCCAGGAAGCCCTCATTGCCGTTGCCGTTCACGAACGTGCGCGCCAGAAACGCCTTCATGCCATAGAAATGATCTTGCTTCCAGTCGCGAACCAGCGGGTGATCGTGGCACTGGGCGCAACTGATGTTGACGCCGAAGAAGGTCGAGCTCACGTCGGCGGTGAGCCGGTCCATGTCATTGAGCCCCTGCCGGAGATAGCGGGCAGCCGCCTTCTGCGCCTTGTCGGTCTGGTCGGGAAGCAAGAGCTCGCGGAAGATCCGGTCCCAGGGCCGGTTCTCTCCCACCGCCTGAACAAGATAGTCGCGGAGGCTCGCCTTGCCCCCGATGCCTGCGCCGCCGGAGAGCATCGTGTCGAGCTCGGTCGCCTGATGGCGAACGAAGGCGGGAGACGCCATCAGGCGGTCGACCACGCGGACGACCTTGTCGCGATCGGCTGAAGCCGCATAGGCGCGCGACTCGGCGGCGGTGGGAATGCGCCCGGCGAGATCGAGGGTCAACCGGCGGAGCAGCGTCATGTCGTCCGCGGCCCGAGCCGGAGTGACGCCCGCGGTCTTCAGTCCCTCGTCGATGTAGTGATCGACGACCTCCGCGATGGGACGATCGGGTGGCAGCAATTCACCGGCCCAGACGGTGGCTTCGATGACCAGGAGTGCGGCGGCGACCGCGAAGGCCGGGCGAAGCATCCTCATCGTGGCTCCTCGTGCGGGTGATCAACCCCGCTGTCAACAAGCGCTATGGGCAGGGCGGAGAGAAAGCGAGGCCGAGGCGGGTGGTCATTTCATCTCATCGGAGGGAGGGCGAACAATTGTTTAATTTACTGGGTGGGCGGGTTCTACGCCACAGATTTTTTGCCATTCGGGCGTGCCAGGCAAGTGGGTCTGCCAATGTGTGGCACATGCTCGGTCAGTGTCGGTGTGACGTGGTCGCTCCACGACAGAGTGAAGTGCGCCCCTGGGATTGGACCAGCACGATAGTCAAACCGGTCCCCCAGGAGTGTCCTCCGATGCCCAAGCGACGACGCCGATCCTTCACGCCCCAGTTCAAAGCTCCCCTCGGCACCGGAAGCGCATCCACTCGGCGCTGGGCTACCTGACCCCGGCGGGGTACGAGCAGCAATGGCTCCGGGAGCAGAGAGCCACGGCCCGGAGCGACGCGAGGGCGGCCGGCTCGCCGAGGACGACCTCCTCCCGGGCGATCCGGTCGATTCCCTTCAGGCCCGCGTCGAGGCCGATCTGAGTGATCTGGAGCTGGGGCACGACGCCCAGGTATTTCTGGCAATCGGCCCACTGCTCCGGGGAGGCCTTGCGGGTGAAGACCCGCAGCGCCGCGAGCAAGGCGTCGGCGGCCCCGGCCAGGTGCCGCTCGCCGTCGGCCCCCGCGTGCTCGGCTAGCCCGGCCTGCGAGAGGCCCAGGTTGCGCTGCGTCCAGGCCCACGCCTGCGGGTTGGCCTCGCGGGTGTAGAAACGCAGCACCGCGCGATAAGCGTCGGTGGACTCGGTCAGGAGCCGATCCCGCTCGGGGCCCGCCTTCCCGAACGCGAGCAAGAGCAGCGAGTTGCCCAGGCAGTGCTGGCACAGGGTCCACTGCAGGGGCGTCCGCTCGCGCGTGAAGACCTCCAGCGCCGCGCGGGAGGCGTCGGCGGCCTCGGTGAGGAGGCGGCTCGTCTCCGCCCCGGAGTCGCGCTGAGCCAGGGAGAGCCGTGCCCCGGCCAGGCCGAGCTGGGCCCCGGCCCATTCCTCGGGGTGTTCCCGGCGGGTGTAGACCTGCATCGCCGCGCGGCAGGCGTCGGCGGCCCCGGCCAGGTCTCGCGCCCCCGCCGCCCCCGGCTCTCGCGCGCCCAAGGAGCCCAGCGCCGCCCCCAGGCCGAGCCGGGCCAGGGCCCATGTCATCGGCCGGTCCTGGCGGGTGAGGACCTCCAGGGCCGCGCGCTGGGCGGCGACGGCCTGGGCCAGGTGCAGCACCCCGACGGCCCCGGGCTCGCGCTCGCCCAGCGCAACCAGCGCTGAGCCCAGGCCGGACTGGGACGAGGCCCACAGCATCGGCTCGTCGCGGCGCGTGAAGACCTCCATCGCCGCGCGGCAGGCGGCGGCGGCCTCGGCCAGGTGCCTGGTCCCGTCGGCCCCAGGCTCGCGAATGCTCATCACGATCAGGACCTTAGCCTGCTCCTTCTTCGCACTGGCCCACATCTGCGGGTCGTTCTCTCGCGTATAGACCTCCAACGCCGCGCGGAGGGCGGCGGCGGCCCCGGCCAGGTCTCGCGCCCCCTCGGGCCCCGGTTCGCGCGCGCCGAGCTTCGTCAGCACGACGCCGAGGCTCCCCTGGGCGAGGGCCCAGTACACGGGGTATCTCTCGCGCGTGTAGACCTGCATCGCCGCGCGGCACGCGTCGGCGGCCTCGGTCAGGTGCCGATCCCCTTCGGCCCCCGTCTCCCCCGTGCCGCGCAGGGCCAGCGCCGAGCCCAGGAAGGTCTGCGCCAGGGCCCAGAGCTGGGGATGTTTCTCGCGCGTGAGGACCTCCACGCCGCCGCGCAGGGCGTCGGCGGCCCCGGCCCGGTCTCGCGCCCCCCCGGCCCCCGGGTCGCGCATGCCGCGCGTCGCCAGCGCCATGCCCAGGGCGGTCTGCGCCAGGGCCCATTGCCCCGGGTCTTCCTCGCGCATGAGGACCCCCAGGGCGGCGCAGGCGCGCTCGGCGGCCTCGGCCAGTTCTCGTGCCCCGTCGGCCCCCGGCTCGTCCATGCCGCGCATGGCCAGCGCCATGCCCAGGCCGGTCTGTACCATGGCCCATGCCTGCGGGTCGTGCTCGCGCGTGAAGACCTGCATCGCCGCGCGGAGGGCATCGATGGCCTCGGCCATGTGCCGCGCCCCCTCGGCCCGCGTCTCGCGTATGGCCAGGTTCATGAGCGGCACCGCCAGGATGATCTGGGCCGCGGCCCACGCCCGGGGATCGACCGATCGCGGGGTCTCGGCGATCAGCCTCCGGAGGCCGGCCTCGGCCTCGTCGAGATGGCGACGGGCTTCCGGCCCGGCGACCTGGATCCCGAGCTGGGCCTTCGCGACCAGCGATTTCAGGGTCAGCCGGCGCACGTCCGTCGGATACTCCGGATAGGCCTCGGCCTTCAGCGCCCCGAGCCCGTCGCGATACCCTGCAAGCGACCGCGACGCCCTCTCGTACTCCTCCAGCGCCGGCCGGAAGTCCATCGCGCTGGAGAACGAGTCGCCCGCCAGCTCGAAGTCCTTGGCCCCCTCGCGGAGCGCCTCCGCGGCCTGCCGGACCTTGCCCTCGCCGCTCTTGCGGAAGTTCTCGGCCGCCAGGCGGAAGTTCTTCTCGGCGAAGGCGACCATGCCCTGCTTGCGGAAGTCGGTCGCGTCCTTCTTCGCCTGCTCGATCCACCGGGCGATCTCGCGCTTGACCTCCTCGGGCGTGAAGCCGTAGGCCTTGCCCAGCTCCACGACGTACGACGAGAGGTCCGTCTCGCTCGCCTCGGGCCCCTTCGGCTGCCGGGCGGCGGCGTCGGCCGTGTGCTTGATGAACTCCTCGATCCGCTCGTGGGTCCAGAAGAGCTTCGAGCCCTCGGGCAGCATCCGGACCTCGACCAGCTTCCCCTCGGCCGGCAGGATCTGCTTGCTGAGCAGGGGCGAGCAGATGACGTAGCCCCGCTTGTCGTGCCGGAGCGTCACCTCCTGCCCCGGCACCGCGCCCGGCGGGAGCGGGACGCGGAACAGGCCGTGGTCGTTCGTCACGTCGGTGTTGCCGAACTCGCGGAGGGTGATCTGCACCCCCTTGAAGAACTTCGGGTTGTGATCCCCCTCCTCGATGCTGAACAGCTCCCCGCGCAATTCGTGGGGCGTCGCCTGGCCGCGGGCCGGGCGCGGGAGGGTCGCCAGGAGGACGAGGGCGATCGTCGCGGTTCTCATGGGGGGCCTCAGTTCGGCGCGGCCTTGGTCCTGGTGAGCTTGATGGTGTGGCCCGCGGTGCCGACGGTCGGGTCGGTGTGGCTCGTGCCGTAGCCGTCCTTGCGGGCGGAGAGCGCAACCTGCCGCACCGGCTCGGGGGCGAGGCCGTCGAGGCGGAATCGTCCCTCGCTATCCGAGGTCGTCGTCGCGGGCCGGCCATCGACGCTGTCATGGCCCTGGATCGCCAGCGTGACGCCGGCCAGCGGCTCGAGCGTCTCGCCGTCGATGACCAGCCCGGCCAGGACCGCCGCCGCGGTCGGCGCCTTGGGCGACGGGGCCTTCGCCGGGTCGCCGACCACCGGGGGCAGGGTCGAATCGGGCCGCGGCGCGGTCCCCGTTCGGCCGGATTCTCGGATCACCAGGGCCCCCGCGAGGACCGCGACCAGCGGCGCCGCCGCGATCAGGCCGGTCCGGACGTAAGGACGTCCCCGCGGTGCGATCGGGACGACCTTCGGCGCGAGCTTGCTGGGCTCGCGCCGGAAGGCGACGGCCTCGATGGCGCCGGCCAATTTGACCCAGACGGCCTCGCGATCGGCCTCGGACAGCGCCGAGAGCGGCCGGCTGGGCGGGTTCACTGACTGGTGTCGTTCGAGCTCGGGCGTCTCGTTGTAGCGGCACGGGCCCAGGACGACGGCCATGAGCTTGATCGCGCCCGCCCGCTCGGCCTCGACGAGCGGCGGCAGCTCGTGCTCGCGGATGAAGTCGGAGGCGAGGAAGTCGGCGCTGACGAGCAGGACGGCCACGTCGGCCGAGGCGATCGCCTCGCGGATCTCGTCCCGCCAGCGGTCGCCGGCCTCGATGCGCGTGTCATCCCAGAGCACCACCCGGGCGTCGCGGGTGAGCGGCTTCAGGTGGACCTGGAGCCGCTCGAGCGCTTCGACGTCCTCATGGCTGTAGCTGACGATAACCTTGGTCGGTGGACGCAATTCAAGGGACATTTGCGGCAGGACCTCGCGTCGAGTCGATCCGTGACCTCCGTGCCGACGGGCCAGGGTAATGCGCCTCCTCCCGCCGTCCTCCATTAGATTCGATCGCCCACGGCTTTGCCAGCGAAAAGCGCCCGCAAAGCGGCTGGTCATCCCGTGACGTCGGCTCGCGCAGGGCCTTGTCGGGTACGCTATTGAGAGTTAGGAAAGTAATGCACGCGGCAGAGGGAGGTCCGCGGTATGGAACAAGTTCCGAAGGAACGCTTGCCGCCGTGTCAGGTGCAACGCATGGGTCGGCGTCTGCTACCCCATCCATCGTGGGAGCATAGCGGCCAACGGGGTGAACGCCCCAGCCACCAACGCGGCCACGAGGGCCGAAACCAAACAAATGGCAATGAAACGTCCGCGTGAATTTCCCGAAAGTGTTCTGCTGAGCGGGGCGAACTGCCGGCGACCTGCTGGGTATTCCGCACGCGCCGTACTGCCGACGCTGTCGCGCGACAAGAAATCCCGTCAGCACGAGTGCGCATCACGCCGATCACCGCATTGTATGATCGAGGGAGCGAGAAAACCGAGCTCGAAGCACGGTTCTCCTAGTTAATCGACGCAACCCGACTCGAGGCCGCACGATGACCACACGCCTGGCGCAATCCCCATGGCAGTCACTCGATACGCTCTTCAGCACGGGCGCGGTCGGCGCATTGCCCGACCCCGACTTGCTCAAGTGCTTTCGCAGCGAGAGCGGAGCCCGCGGACAGGAGGCGTTCCGCATCCTGGTCGAGCGCCACGGCCCGATGGTGCTCTCCCTTTGCCGCAGCCTGATTCCCGATTCACACGAAGCCGAAGACGCGTTTCAGGCCACATTTCTGGTGCTCGTGCGCAAGGGACACACGATCTGGGTGCGCGATTCGGTCGGCCCCTGGCTTTATGGAGTCGCCAACCGGGTCGCGCGGCGGACACGGCGCCGCACGATTGCGCGGCAGCGGGTGCACAGCGCCATCAACGACCATGTCGCTGATCCCACGGCGAACGCGCCCATCATCGACGCCGACTCGCGAGAGATCGACCGCACGATCCACGAGGAGATCGCCGGTTTACCCGCCAGTCTTCGCGAGGCGATCGTGCTTTGTACCTTCGAAGGCCTGACCTACCACGCCGCGGCGCGGCAGCTCGGCGTGCCCGAGCCGACACTCCGCGGACGCCTCCGCCGCGCCCGGCGCAGGCTCGAATCGCAGCTTCGCGGCCGGGGAATCGCTACGTTCATGCCGATCGCGCCATCGGCTGCGCTTCCAGCACGGCTCGTCCGCTCCACGGTGCAACACGCGGCCTGGTGGGCATCGATGACGGGTCTGATCGGCGGCGCACCGGGCATTCCGGCTTCGATCGCCGTTCTGGCCCGGGGCGTGCTTCGCTCGATGCTGCTCGGGGCATGCAAGGTGCCAGCCGTCATTGCGCTCCTTGCGGGCGGAATCCTGGCCGCCGCGGTCTGGGCTGAACCGGCCGAGACAAAATCTCTCGGCGCGCCGGCGAGGCCGGCCGCCGAGCCCAAGCGATCGGCCGCCCTGGCCGCTCCAGCCGGCGGCGCCGCACCCCAGCCCCAGCCGGCCGCTCGGCCCGGAGCCCGCGTCATCGCAGGCCGCCTCACGGACGCTACCGGCCGGCCAATCGGCGGCGCAAAGTTGATGTTCGCGCCGAAGTCTCCCCTGGCGCCCTTCGAGGAGGCTGGGATGGCGGTCTCGGACGCCGAAGGACGCTACCGGATCGAACTTGCCGGTTTTCCATTCGGTTCGGAGACCCTGCCGGCGACCGGCGCGCTTCGCTACCTCGTGCTCGCACCGGCGTTTCACAGCGAGGCTGGAAACGTCGACGAAGGGAATATGCCGGTCGCTCTGGACATTCGACTTTCGGCCGAGGAATGGACATCCACCGAGATCCTCCTGGTCGATCGAGACGGCAAGCCTGTCGCCGGCGCCGAGCTGACGTTTCAGATGGGAGGCCCGTTTACCTGGTCGCGCGAAACGTCTGACGCCCAGGGCCGCTGTACCGTGAAGTCGCCACGCACGCAGGGCTTTTCGATCTCGATTCGCAGCGACGGGTTCCTTCCCACCCGGCTTGGGACGACGGGCACGGCGGAAGGCCCACCGAAGAGCATGACCGTCCCGCTTTATGCAAAAATCGAGGGAAGGGTCGTCGACGAAGCCGGCAAACCCGTGGCGGGCATCCAGATTGGCCGGCTGATCGCGCCCAACTACGACGGCGGTCTGGACAAACCGAGCGATTATCTCCAGGTATTCGCACCCGCCGGCTCGACCAAGCCGGCAATCACCGACAGCGAAGGCCGCTTTCACCTGGAGCCAAGGATCAACCTGGATAACCGCACCGGGAAATTCAAGATTTGGCCGATGGCCGTTGTTTTCGCGGACACCGATCTGCGCCGGGTTTACTTTCTCCGGGTCGAAGTGGAAGCGCCGCGCCAGCCATACGAGATCGTGCTGCGACCGGCCCGTCACGTGCGAATACCCATTGAGCACGTCGTGTCGGCTGGCTCAAGCTCGCTCGAGAGCTGGTGGGAGCTGAACGATCTGGCCGGCGCGGACAAGCCCGGTCAAGGCCTGTTCGTCATGCAAGGTCTCGTGCAGAAGCAGGGATCGGGCCCGACCGGTTCTCAGCAAGATTGGATCGACGCATTCTGGCCGGAAGGAAAGTATCGGCTCCAGGTGAATTCCGCCGTGCAAGAGCCACGAGCGGGAGCGGAGGAGACCTCGACGGAGATCGTGGTGCCGGCCGGTGATGGTCCGCTGGTCCTGCCGCCCATACAGTTGAAAGTCTTGCCCTTGCGCGGGCTCGTGGGCAAGCCCGCGCCCGAAATCGACGCCAAGGACTTGAACACGGGAGCCCCGGTGAAACTGGCCGACTACAAGGGGAGGATCGTTGTCCTCGATTTCTGGGGATACTGGTGCGGCCCCTGCATCGGGGCGATGCCGGCGCTCATTCAAGCCCACGACAAGTTCAAACAAAAGCCCGTCACGATCATCGCGCTCCACGACCAATCCGTCCAGTCGCGCGACGAGTACGACCGGCGGCTATCCGAGGTGAAGCGCGTGGCCTGGGGCAACCGCGATCTGCCGTTCCAGGTGGTCCTCGATCACCCCGACCCCGCAGTGCCCGCCGGCGAAGCCGCGATTGGCCAGGGAATCTCGTGCAAGCGCTACCAGATCCAGGGCTTCCCGACGACGCTCGTCATCGACCAGGACGGGAAAGTCGCCGGCAGCGTCAATGTCCGCGAAGAAGGCCGTCTCGACGCGATGATTAACGAGCTGCTGAAAAAGTCTCCCAAGAAATGAGTGTTGGGCTCGACTGCCCGCGCGTCCCGCCAGCACGCTGATGGTCATATCGGCTCGTCCATGACCATTCGCTTCGCAAGCGGGCCGTCTTTTGACGCAAACCGCGAGAAGCCGGGCTTGTCGCCTTCCGATAGAAACGCGACGAGGTCGCCAAACAGGATGTATCCTAAAGCATTGTCGTCCCGGGCCCAATGCGATAGCCTGACAAGGCACAGACACCGCGCCAGAATGAGCCGAGAGATTCCAGGACTTCCCAGCCCATGCGTGACGTGATCGGACATTTGATCAAGGCCCTCGAAGCGGGGGGCGAAGTCATCGTCTGCCAGGTGGTCGAGACCCGGGGATCGACTCCGCAGAAGGCCGGTTCGCTCATGATCGTCAGTCCCGACGGGGGGCAGGGGGGCACTCTCGGTGGCGGCTGTGTCGAGAACGAGGTGAAGACAAAGGCGCTGCGGCAGCTTTCAAGCGGGACGGCGGCGGTGCATTCGTTCGTGCTGGACCACGATTACGCCTGGGCCGACGGGCTGATCTGCGGCGGGCGTATGGTGGTGATCGCCCAGCCCGTGCGCGGCGAGGAGCCGCTGGAATACTTCCGGGCGGTTGCGCGGTTTCTCGACAGTGGGCATGGCTTCACCGAGGCCGTGATGCTCGGAACCGGATCGGTCGAAGGCCAGCCCGTGGGCCGCCGTATCCTGTTTGACGCCGAAGCCGTCGCCCGAGCGAGTCTGCCCGCCGGCGATGTTCCTGGCGGGCTCTCGGCCTCCATCGTCAATCCGGCGAGCCGGCCCAAGCCGTCTGTGCACGACGGGGTCGCGTTCCTGCCGAGCTGGCCGCGGATCCGCCTGATCGTCGTCGGGGCAGGGCATGTCGGCCAGGCCGTTGCCGAGCTCGCCGCCCAGGCTGATTTCGACGTCTGGGTCGTGGATGACCGGGCCCAGTACGCCAATCGCGACCGCTTTCCCAGGGCACAGAAAATCCTGGTGGCGCCCATCGACGAGGTCTTTCCCTCGCTCCAGATCAATTCGCTGAGCTACGCCTTGATCGTGACCAGAGGGCACGGGCATGACCAGGAAGCCTTGTATCAACTGGCTCCGACCGCGGCGGAATACGTGGGCATGATCGGCAGCCGGCGGAAGATACGGCTCATCTTTGACAACCTGCGCGAAGCCGGGATCCGTGAGGCTGACCTGGCGCGCGTCACCGCGCCGGTCGGGCTGGAAATCGGCTCGCAGACCGTCCCCGAGATCGCGATCAGCATCGTCGCCGAGCTGATCGCCCGCCGGAATCTCGGAGCGGACAAGGCCAACGGCGTGCGACGGAGTGAAGCACCGGCGATGGTCGACGCCGAGGTGCGCTGCGACTCACGCGCCGGGGGTGCTGCATGATCGCGGCCATCGTTCCCGCCGCCGGCCGCAGCCGGCGGATGGGCCGGCCTAAACTACTGTTGCCGACGACGGGCGAGGGGACGACGCTGATCGCCCACGTCGTGACCGCATTGCGCCAGGGGGGGGCCGATCGCGTGGTGGTTGTTGCCCCGCCTGAGGATTCTGAGGAGGGTCCGGCCGTCGCCAGCGCGGCACGAGAGGCCGGAGCTATCGTCGTCGCCCCGAGAGAGCGGCCGGCCGAGATGCGTGATTCGATCGAGATCGGCCTTGCAACAGCCGCCAGGCCCACGCCGCCGGAGCACGTCCTGGTTGCGCCGGGGGATATCCCCGGCATCACGGCCCAGATCGTCGCGGCACTCGTCGCAGAGAGCATCCGGCGGCCGGAGAAGATCGTCGTGCCACGCTGCGGAGAGCGCCGGGGGCACCCGCTCGTGCTGCCGTGGTCGCTGGCCGCGGATGTGGCGTCACTACCCAAGGACCAAGGATTCAACGCACTCCTGGCCCGACATCAATCGCTCGTCGTGGAGCTTGCCGTTGCCGATGAGCGCGTCGCGGACGACATCGACAGCCCCGAGGACCTGCGCCGGTGGGAAGAACGACGCAACGCCCGCGGTCATGTGCAGGTGAAATTTTTTGCACTGGCGAGAGAGCGGGCCGGGCGCCCGGAGATGGAGCTTGAGCTGCCCTTAACCTGCCGGGTTTCGGACCTCCGAGCGGAAATCGCCCGCCGGCTGCCCGAGCTTGCCCCGCTCATGAAGACCGTGATGATCGCCGTGAATGAGGAGTACGCAGGAGATGACGCACCGGTCGAAGCGGGCGCGCGAGTTGCGGTGATCCCGCCGGTCAGCGGTGGAGCCGGGCGCTTCCGGAGATCACGGCGGCCATGATCGAGATCACCTCGTCGCCGATTGACCATGCCGCGCTTACCGAGCGCGTTCGAGCGGCGCACGCGGGGGCTGTCTGCACATTTCTGGGAACGGTGCGCGACCTCACGGGCGACCGAAAGACGGTGGCGCTCGAGTATGAAGCATACGGGGAGATGGCGCTCAAAAAGCTTGCCGAGCTCGAGGGTGAAGCCCGGCGGCGCTGGCCAATCATCGAGCTGGCGCTGGTGCACCGCACGGGCGAGCTGGAACCGGGCGAGGTGAGCGTGGTCGTTGCGGTGAGCACCCCGCACCGCCATCAAGCGTTTGAAGCGTGCCGGTGGCTCATCGATACACTCAAGGAGGTGGTCCCGATCTGGAAACGAGAAAAGTGGGACGACGGGAAAGAGGAATGGATCCATCCTGGACTGAACCCTTTGGGCGGGCCAGAAAACGCTTAGGGGAAGATCGGGGCCCTCAAGGTATAATGAAGGAACGTCAAGAACGCGGGATCAAACCACCAAGCAGGCATCAATGACATCCAGACCGAACCGACTGATTGACTCCTGGGGACGGCCGCACAACAACCTGCGGATCAGCGTGACGGACCGCTGCAACATCCGGTGCGTCTACTGCATGCCCGAGGAGGTTCGGTTTCAACCGCGCGCGGCCTTGCTGACATTCGAGGAAATCGAGCGCGTTGCACGGGTTGCGGTCACGCTGGGAATCGATAAAGTGCGTCTGACGGGCGGTGAGCCCCTGGTGCGCCGCGACTTGCCGAAGCTGGTCGAGAAGCTCGTGGCCATCGAGGGGCTCGACGATGTTGGGTTGACGACCAACGGGATTTTGCTCGCAGGCGCTGCGAAAGCCCTGCGAGGCGCGGGTCTCAAGCGGATCAACGTCAGTCTGGACACGCTCGATCCGGCGCGGTTCGAGCGCCTGACTCGTCGACCGGGGCTCGAGCGGGTCATCGAAGGGATTTTGGCAGCGAAGCAAGCGGGATTCGAGCCGGTGAAGATCAACGCGGTCGCGATTCGAGGCGAGACTGAAGAGGACGTCGTGCCGCTGGCCCGGTTTGCCCGCGAGCATGGGCTCGAGCTGCGGTTCATCGAGTACATGCCGCTGGACGCCGGTCATCGCTGGGAACGCGAAAAGGTGCTGTTCGCAGCCGACATCCTCGATTTGATCAGCAATGGGATCGGCGAGCTCGCACCCGTGTTCGATCCCGACCCGCGGGCGCCTGCCGTCGATTACGAGTATGCCGACGGGGGCGGAAAGGTCGGGGTCATCGCCTCGGTGAGCCGCCCGTTCTGCATGAGCTGCAACCGGCTGCGGCTGACATCCGACGGCAAGCTGCGGAACTGTTTGTTCTCACTCGATGAAAGCGACGTGCGCGGGCTGCTTCGCGGCGGGGGCAGCGACGAGGAGATCGCCCGGACGTTTTGCAAGTGCGTGGCCTCGAAGTGGGAGGGCCACGAGATCAACACCTCGCGATTCATCCAGCCCGAACGTCTGATGCACTCGATCGGAGGCTGAAAAGTCGCGTCATGAGCACGCCCAAAGCCGAATTGCCCTGGTACCGGGATGGACTTGCTTTCTCGTGCACTCGCTGCGGCGCTTGTTGCACGGGAGCACCAGGTTACGTGTGGGTATCGCCCGAAGAGATCGAGGCGATTGCTGCCTATCGGGGCCAGAGCGTTTCCGAGTTTTCGGCGAAGTTCGTCCGGAGGGTCGGCCAGCAGTACAGTCTGGTCGAGAGGCCGGGCGGCGACTGCATTTTTTGGGACAAGAAGGCGGGCTGCACCGTCTACCCGGCCCGGCCGGTCCAGTGTCAGACCTGGCCATTCTGGCCGGAAAATGTTGAATCGCCCGAAGATTGGGAGCATGTTCGATCCGTCTGCCCGGGGTCGGGTCACGGCCGGGTGTATACCGTGGATGAGATCGTCTCCTCGATTTCCAGGCATCAAGATGAATAAGTGTAGTGCTGTGAGTGAAGAGTCCGGCCCCGCCAAGCCGGCCTGGGCAGACGAGCTGGGCGCGCTTTACGCGGCCGTCGATCGCGAGGTCGCCGCGATCGGCCCGGTGTGCGTGCTCTCCGGGCGGTGTTGCCGTTTCCTCGAGTATGGACACACCCTTTTCGTCTCGACGGCTGAGGTGGAGTATCTGCTCGAATTGGCCCCGCCGCCTGCGCGGCCGCTCGATGGCGGCGCGACTTGTCCGTGGCAAGACGCCCGCGGGCATTGCACGGCCCGCGATGCCCGGCCGCTTGGTTGCCGTATCTATTACTGTGACCCCTCTTTTCAGGAGGAAGCACATCGGCTTTCCGAGCGATTCATTGATGGCATGAAGACGTTGTGTTCTGACCACGGGATTTCATGGAATTACGCTCCGCTGCATCGGCATCTCGAGGAGCAGCAACGGCAGGGGCGATTCCCTCGGAATCCTTCTTGACACTACTCTAAGCCACCAATACACTTGAGCCACTTCGTGCCCCTGGGGCCGACCGCGCAATCGTGGAGACAGCAATCGTGACCAAGAAAGAAATCGTTAAACGGATCTCGGAAGACATCGGTCTGACTCAGCTCAAGACCAAGGACATCGTGCAGCGAACTCTCGACGCCATCATCGACACACTCGTCACGGAGGGTCGGATCGAGCTGCGCAATTTCGGTGTCTTCGAAGTTAAACAGCGTGCCCCGCGAAAGGCACGTAATCCGCGCACCGGAGACAAGGTGTATGTCCCGTCCAAGAACGTGGTGACGTTCAAGCCAGGGAAGGAAATGGAAGAATTGGTTCGAAAGATAGATCCGTCAAAACTTCCGCTATTGGAAGAGGGCTCGGATGCCGATTTAGAAAACGACGGACCTGTGGAAGGGGTCTCGGAAGCGGAAGCCAAAGCCTCCGCAGAGTGAGGCCCGCCCGGGGACGCAGGCGACCGCCGTCGCAGTATGCGAGTCTCTCGTCAGAAAGACGTGAGAGCTATGAACTTGGGAGGAGAGCTGCTTCGCAGCTTTCCCTCGGCTCTTCGGGTGAAGGACTGACCCGGTCGAGTTCCGGCGGTGGCGAAGGGAATCGGGCTCGGGGCGCTTGGGCAGGAGCCCGCGCGGCGAGTCCCCCCGGAAGAGACCCAATCAAGGAATGTACGGGTGCTCTGAACGGGCGGTCACCAAGACGGGAGGAGCCCGACATGCGGAAACTGTGCCGCGGCCCTGGCGATCACGGCTGCGTCTCTCGCCATCTTCGAGGGATGCGCACCGGTCCCATTGCCGCATTATGCAGCCTACAAGCCAAGACGAGTCGAAGAGTTGCTCGTCGACTCAGAAAACTTGCGGCAGGCCGGTGACGAATGGGAGCGGTTCTGGCTGCTCGACCAGCCCTCCCACATGACGCCGTTCCGAACGCACGGCGGCAGCGGTCCCTGACCAATCTGAAAGCAAGCTCGACACCGCCATTCGCAAGAGCGCCTTCTCAGGCACCCCACCCGCGACGGACTGCGCTCAACAACGATTTCTCGAAACGGCCGCCCGGGCTGTCAATCTCCCGGAAGCGGCCGTTTCGTCGTTGCTGTGCCGCCGCAACGAGAACGCCAGCCTTGCCGCCGACTGACTTCCGGGCTGTGCTCTCCGCGATACTCCCCGCTTGCTCAAAAGCTATTTACCCGTGTCGAACTTCTCGAGCACGAGCGTGGTTTCCTTGCCCGCGCTCGTCATGGTTTGTTTGACGACGCCGACGTCGGGTCCAAACCAGAACGTGGCACTCATTTGCATTCCCAGGACGGATCTGTCGATGTCGGCCTTGAGAGCTTTGTACTTACCGGCGGGGACGGTGACTTCCTCGGTATCGACGGCCTTCCCCTTGACTGTCATCTTCTCGGTGCTCACGGTCGTTTCAACTTCCCACGTTTCGTCTTTCTTGAACGGATACTTCAAGACGCAGATCGGCGGCGACAGCTCGATCCCGTTCATCCGATGGCAGAACACACCCTTTTCGGTCGCCGCGATGTGCGAGGTTCCCGTGACCGTGCCCTCAATCACCGTCTCGACCACCGCCAGCTTCTTCCCGTCGATCGTCTCGAACCGGGCAACCTGATTCGTCAGCTTGCTCTTCTGGCCGTCGCTTGTGACCGCGTAGATCCACTTCATGCCGAGCGCAAGCGGATAGTAGTCTGGTGTCTTCTCCTTGTCCGTTGCCGGCTCCTGGGCCGCGGCCGCGACGCCGATCATGACACCGAGAATCAATCCGGTTGCACGCTTCATCTTGTCCACTCCGGTTGCACAAGTGTTTCGACGATCGAGACCAGGGGCGCTCGACCACCCGAGGCAGACGGAACAGAGCACCCCCAGCCTGTTTCAAGAGATCGAGCCGGTGAACATCTTAACCGATGGGACGGGCATGAGTCATCGGCGGCAAAGCGCCGACCCCGGGATTCCTTGAAAACAAAGCCCCGCGCGGCGTGAAATTTGCGCACCGCGAACGGAGTTTCGCAACGATGTCCTGACGGTTTAAACGGTGGTATGATGAGGTTCGAGGAGCGTCTCGATACCGGTTTGGAGCTTCGCACGATGATCGATCTCGCCGCCATTCAGGCCAGCCTGAACGAATTTCGCCTCGACGGCTGGCTCTTTTACGACTTTCGGGGCGCGAACGTCCTGGCCAGGCGGGTTCTGGGTCTGGACCAGAAGCCGGTGGGGAGCCGGCGTTTCTTCTATTACGTGCCCGCCAGCGGGCAGCCGCGGAAGCTGGTGCATCGCATCGAAACGGCCGCGCTCGACAGCTTGCCCGGCGAAAAGTCGATCTATCTGCGCTGGCAGGATCTCGAGGCGGGTGTGGCGCAGTTGCTGGAAGGCGGCAAGCGAGTGGCGATGGAATACGCCCCTCGGGTCTCCAACCCTTATGTCTCGCGAGTCGACGCGGGCACGATCGAGCTGGTTCACAGTTGCGGTGTCGAAGTGGTCTCGTCCGGCGACTTGATCCAGCGCTTCGAGGCAACCTGGGACGACGCCCAGTGGCAGATGCACAAGGATGCCGAGAAGGTGACGCGCTCGGCGTACGAAGTGGCGTGGGGGCTGATCCGGGAGCGAGTGCGCTCAGGCGGCACGATTCGCGAGACCGAAGTCCAATCGGCCATCATGGACCATTTCCACAGCCACGGCCTGACGACTTATAGCCCACCGATTGTGGGCGTCGGACCGCACAGCGGCGACCCTCATTACGAGCCGATCAAGGGGAAGGACGCAGCGATTGGAAAGGACGACCTGGTTCTGGTCGATCTCTGGGCCAAGCTCGATCGGCCGCGAGCGGTTTACAGCGACCTGACCCGAATGGGATACGTTGGTGACGCGGTGCCCGAGAAGTACGAGAAGATTTTCGCAGTGGTCGCCGCAGCGCGAGATGCGGCAATCGACTGCGTGCGCGATGCGTATGCCATCGGGCGGCCACTGCACGGCTGGGAGGTCGACGCAGCCGGGCGCGCCGTGATCGACGCAGCCGGGTTTGGCCCGGAGTTCATCCACCGGATCGGCCACAACATCGGCCAGGAAGTGCACGGCAACGGTGCCAATATGGATAACCTCGAGACGCACGACGAGCGGCTGGTGCTGCGGCGAACGTGCTTTTCGGTCGAGCCGGGGATTTACTTCGACGAATTCGGGGTGCGCAGCGAAGTGAATGTGTTTGTGGACGGGGATGGGAAGGTGCATGTGACCGGAGGGCTTCAAGAGAAGATCTTGGCGATTCTTGCGAGTTGATCGCGTCTGGCAAGCGATTTAGAAAACCACGATCGCCGGCGGGGCCGCCAATCGTCGTCGAGGACAGAATGAACGATGAAGCCGCCACCACGTCACGCCCTTCGCGAAGTATTCTGCGCGTGAGTGTCCGAGGGCTGATTGTTCTTGTTCTCGCGATCGGGGTAGGCGCTGATTGGACCATACGGTACGTGCGATTCCAACCGGAAGCCGCCACAGCCATCAGGCGCACAGGTGGCTGGGTTCTTTTCGACTGGGAAAACAGGGGCGATCACGGGGAGGTGTGGGGCGAGCCTGATGCGCCCGGCTGGCTCACAGATCTCATCGGTGTCGAGTGCTTCGGTCACATCACCGAGGCAAGCCTCGGCCGGCGACGAGGCCTCAGTGACGCGATCACAATGGTCGGACGACTCGACCGACTGGAGCGGCTGGACCTGAGCGACACCGTGGTCACCGACGCCGAGCTAGCATATCTGAGGCGCTTGGCCAGACTCTCGAGGCTCGACCTCACACGCACTCAGGTTACGAACGCTGGGTTGATGCATCTGGCGGAGCTGACCGAGCTCGCCCATCTCGAGCTCGGCGAGACCAAAGTCTCCGATGCAGGGCTCGTGCACTTGAAGGGGCTTACCAAACTCCGGGGAATCGACCTCCGCGGAACCCAGGTCACCGATGCAGGAATCGAAAGGCTGCGACGAGCGTTGCCGCGACTCTACATCGTCCGATGACTCAGCGCCCTCGCCAACATCTGTCGACGACTTCGGTCGACACACGAAGCCGGCCCTTGTGCGCACTGGAGACCGTTGGCAATATTGACACCAGTGGCGTCGAACTGCACGAAATGAAGTGCTTGTACAATATGGGCCAGATGAGATGCGCTACGGCCCTTGGGAGTTGTCTCTCGATTGATAGCCAAGTAATCAGAGTTTTTCACGACGACGGTTACAGGTCATTGGACTGGCCCAGAGAACATCCCGATAAGTCGTCCTGGGGAACTGGTATTCGAGGTGAAGCTCAATGGCGCCCACGGGGCGAGTCACGTCGTATATATCCATGATACCCCGGCTCTAGATGCTAGTGAGAAGTTGACGAAGAATGCGAATACCTCGTCAGTGGCGTGAGACCCGGGCACAACGAGGAATTCGCTTATCCCTCGCATGGTCCGCCGATTGGCGTGCGAGCTTGCTCAAAAACTCGGCTCGTTTGACGCAGACGTGCTGTGGCAGCACATCCCCAAGCCGCCCCTCTTTGGCGTCGATTCTCGGATGATCGGCAACGCCCTGAACGGTCTGCGAACCGACGGGCCAATCGAGCGAGTGGAATTCAAGCGGCTCGGCGCGGTGCGGAGCGAGCGGGATTGGGCGCGACTCAGGGCAGGGTGAAAAGAGGATCGCACGGCTGGCCTCACCCTTGTTCTTGCCTTGAATCCACCCCTCCTGACGCAGGTTCCGGCCGGTCCGAAAATCGCAAGCGACTAATGTTCTTTGCCGTGCGACCGGGATCGAACGACGACGAATCGCGATCCCCGTGGGCCCCAGAGCAGTCCGAATCGCCTTTCCCAAAGCGAATGCATGGCAAGCTCTCCATCTTGCTATCCGGCAATATGGCCGTGCGTTCGCAAGCCTTCAACGTGCTTCCGGAGGCGCCCGGCATTCGTCACGAACTGATCGGCCCGTTCGCAGGTCACACGCCACGTAGTGTCCAGTTCCGACCACGCGTGACCGTATGACGACAAATCGTGAGCCGTCTGGTCCCCAGTGCAGGTCAATATCATCGTCCGTGTCAACAAAGCATGGGAAGTACGCGCTCTTGAACACGCCGCGATCAGCAGCTATCTCCAAGCAGACAAAGGGCAGCCAACCATCAAGCACACCACCGACCAGTCGCACGGAATTCTTGCCGTCCGGTGAGACCACCGCCGCCCCGCCCGCGAGCAGCCGCGTTGGCGCGTCGTGCTGAGACCGATCGTCGAAGAATCGCGCCAGATTGAACAGCTCTTTTCCCCAGGGCTTCAGCGAGTTCTTGGGCAGCGCATGCGAGCGGATGTACTCTGCAACGTGGTCGTTGTGCCCGGTGATCCGTTCGGCCTCTTGCACCCGGCCCGCAGTCCCACGGATCCACGTCACCAGCAATCCGGTGTCCCGATCGATTTCGAGAGTATGATCGGGGAAGCAGACAGATTCTTGCTCGCGGTAAATCGTCACGTCGCCGCGCCAGATCTCGCGCTCGGCTTCCCACCACCCGGTGTCGTAATACGACCACCGCTGGTAGCGCGCAAACGCCCACGAGGCGAGCCCCAGCACGATGACCGCGACCATCATCGATCGAATTGTAAACCGTATCCGTGGAAGTCGCATGGCAAGCTCTCCATCTTGCCGTTCTGCAATGCCGGAGCGCACTCAGCAGCCTTCAACCTCATTCGGCACACCAAGGCCGCCAAACTACCCGGCCAGGATTCGAACCTGGAAAAACAGGACCAAAACCTGTTGTGATACCGTTTCACCACCGGGTAAGGCTGGGTGTATTCTAGCGGGTCAAGCGAGGGTCGGAAAGTCGAGAACAATTGACAAGGGGGTAGTGCAGTGGCAAGTGTGATGACCCCACTCGTGCGCAAGCTACAGAGGGTTCTGACCAAACAGTTCCCTGCGCCAGCCACGGTAAAACTGGAAGACCTCGACGGAATAATCGGAGTGATCACGTCCGCCAAGTTTGCTCGGATGGACACGATCGACCGCCAGACCCTGATCGGCGACATTCTAGCGACAAATCTGAACCCGGAAGAACGGCGACGTATACAGGTCATCGTCGCCGTCACGCCCGAAGAAGGGACCGGCTACCTGGACGGAGTGGAATGAAGGCCGGCGCTGATCCCGTCACCCAGCACACGAAGACGACACCTCACCCAGCGTCTTCTGCACCTTGTACGCCAGATTCTCGAGCTGGACGCTCAGGTCGACGGGAACCAGACTCACGTGCGGCGGTACGGAGAGTGGCACCGGTGCAAAGTTGAGGATTCCGCCGATGCCGCTTGCGACCAACAGGTCAGCCACCCGCTGCGCGGCCTCCGTGGGCACGCACAGGAGCGCCAGCTTGATCTTCCGCATGGCGACCACCTTGCGCATCGCATCAAGCGGCTCGACGATCAGGCTGTCATGCTTCTGGCCGATCTTGCTCGGGTCGTTGTCGAACAGAGCCACGACGTGGAACCCACGTGTCCTGAAGCCGCGGTAACGCAAGAGCGCGCGGCCCAGGTTTCCCAGACCGACCAGCGCCAGTGGCCAGTCGTGATCGATGCCCAGAATGTGCCTGAGCGTACCGATCAGCTCCTCGATGGAATACCCCACACCCGGGTGGCCGAACTGGCCGAAGAAGGCGAGATCCTTGCGCACCTGGGCGTTCTTGATCGATAGCGGCTCGCCAAGCTGGCTGCTGGAGATCGTCTTGTGCCCCTGTCGCTGATATGTTTCGAGCTGCCGCAAATAAAGGCTCACCCGGCCGACCACGGCCTTGGGGGCCATCTTCACTCCCGTAGGCTCGCGCTCCGGGTCGCTCACCTGAGAGTCTCCAGGGTGGAGTCGTGGGTGTGCACAACAAGGTACACCCGGCCGGTCCCGATTTGCGAAATGCATGCACCTTCAGGAGAGACTTTAACGACCGGCCGATCGGGTGGTCAAGGTCACTCAACCACCAGGAAAACCGGCAAGTCTACGCCACGGTTGGGACATCCACCCGCGAGCCGCACGTCGACACCAACCGGCGTGACCGTAAGCTGCTCCACACGAAGCGCATCACTGATCGCCTGGCATCCCGCGCCTCGTATGGGCGTATGCGCATGATCACCTCCCTCGACAATGGGGGCGATGAAGACATCGACAGCATCGACCTGGTGCGCATCGAGAAACGACCCCAGGACACGCCCGCCACCTTCAATCAGGACATTCGTCATCCCGCGCCTTGAGAGCTCTTCGAGCAGGTTAGCGATGGGGACGGTTGCGGAATCTGGAAAGGCGACGACCTCACAGCCGTGCTCTCGAAGCTTGGCACACTGACCCGGGTCGGCCGAGTTCGTGACCGCGACCAGCACGGGGCACTCTGCGGCTGTCTGCACGAGGCGGGACGAGAGCGGCAATTGGGCATTGCTATCGAGGACCACGCGGGTCGCCAGCGCGGGCCCGGGGGGCGGGCGGTCAAAAGCGGGTCGTCAGCGAGAACCGTGCCGATTCCCGCCACGATCGCCTCCATTCTGCCACGAAGCTGATGGACCTGCTTCCTTGATGACTCGGAGGAGATCCAGCGGCTGTCACCGGTTTTGACCGCGGTTTTGCCGTCCAGGGTCATGGCCCATTTCGCAGTAACGTAGGGAAGGCCGGTCGTGACGCGCTTCAAGTAGGCGGCATTCAAGCACCGGGCGGGCTGCTCCTGGCAGCCTGTTTCGACCGTGAGGCCGGCAGACTCGAGCAGAGCGAGGCCTCTTCCGTTCACCTCGGGAAACGGATCGCGCATGGCAGCGACTACCCGAACGATGCCCGCCGCGAGAATAGCGGACGTGCAAGGGGGGGTCTTGCCGTCGTGACAGCAAGGCTCGAGCGTGACGTAAAGGGTGGCTCCCCGGGCCTGGTCTCCCACGCCGCTCGAGCGCGACGATCTCGGCATGCGGCCCGCCGAAGCGCTCGTGGTGACCGCTTCCGAGGAAGTGCCCGTCCTTCACCAGGACCGCGCCGACGAGCGGGTTGGGCTCGACGCGGCCTCTCCCTCGCTCGGCCTCCGCAACGGCACACTTCATCCACGGAATATCTTCTTCATTTGACACCATGGGCGCCACGAAAAACCCCCTCGACTCAGATGGGATTGCTACGCTTCGAGGAGCGGGGCGCCGCCGGTCCGCGACCGGGCCCCGGCGGCTGCGCGGGAGCCCCCGGTGCCCCCGGGCCAGCCTTCTGGGACTGCTTGATCTCGGCCGGGTGCGGAAAGACAAGCCGGTAAACGACGCTCAACCGGCGCTGTGCCTCCTCGGGCGGATGCGGGTCGAACGCCGACTGCAACCAGGGTGGAAACGCCGCCAGGAACTGCGAAAGCCGCTCGGGAGTAACACTTTTCGGTTGGTGTTCACTAAAATAATAGTTGATCGCTTGCCGGCGCACGATATCGCGAGCCGGTTCGGTCTGCAGTCCGTCCTTTTTTTTGCGTAGTTCCGACGGCAGAAGCACCGGCCGATTGGCCCGGGCAAATTCCTCGAACCGCTTGGCCGCGTTGGCCTCGTCGAAATTGGCAATCGTGACCTCGTGAGGAATACTCTTGGCTTCCGCCAGCTTGCTCATGGCTTCATGCCGTTTGGGGATCGCCGGCGACCGCTCGATATCACGGCGCTTCGCCGGAGAGAGGGCCTGCCAGATCATGAAGAGGGAAGCCAGCTCCAGGGGCGAGTATTCTCCCACGTCGACCCGCCTGAGGAACCGCGCGGTCGCGGGCTTCGAGAGCGGGTAATCGCCGATCAGCTTTCTCACCGCAGCCATGCGATCGGCCGGTGCCAGATCACTCAGTGCATACTGCTTGTTCTCGGGGAGCTGATTGAGCCAGTTGTGATAGCGATTGAGGACATCGAGATACTGGGCGCGAGACTCGGGGGAAAGCTCGTTGATCCGTCGATCGAGGTCTCGAAGCGACTGTTGCTGCTGCGGACCATATTTCAGGCTCGAGATGATTGATATTCTCGACGAGCTTGGCGCGGCGATCGTTTGGCAGGGAGCGAAGTCGCGCCCAGTTGGAATCGGGATCGAACGCGACCGCGGCCAGGAGGACGACCGAGGCCGAAATGACCGGCAGACTCACGATCCGGATCGAGCAATGGTTGGCGAAGAGCGTCATGGGCACATCAATCGAGCGGATTTCCTGAAAAAGGGCCGGATCGCGAAGCGGAGCTCACAGCGGCTCGCACTCAGGGAGCGAACGAATCGCACTGCCCCGCGACTGCCCGATCGTTACCGGGTGAGGGACCCGAACTCTTTCGATTCAGCCAGTTCCTTCAGGAACTCGAACGAGCCAACCTCTAGATATTCGTCGAGGTGCTCGGCCAGCGTCAAGTCTTCAACCAGTCGCTTGGTCGGATCTGGCCAGACCGATCGCGTGAGCGCGAATCCGGCGCCTGCGGAGATCGCAGCGAGCAGAAGGTAAACCATCACGCGGGCCAGCCGGGCCGACCAGGCGGCGACCGCCGGCTCCCACGCATGCTCCTTCAGCTCGAGCCGGCGAATGTGCGATATCGTCTTTTCCGAAAACTGGTCGCCCGCCTGTGGCCGCGGCAAGTGATCGAGCATCTCCCAGGTCTTCTGCAGCATCTCGACTTCACGGCGCGCCGTTGCGCTGTGCGTCAGCTTGGTCGCCATCATTCTCGAATGAGTTTCGGGCAGCTCTCCATCGACATAAGCGACCAGATCGGCGCGCTCGTCTGGCGTCAAACGCAACTGTTCGGGGCGATTGGCCACGCCGTGAGCCTCGATGTAATGTCGTTGGGGGCAAGCACTTGGGCCTCAGGCAGTGATCGACGCACGTAACACCGGCGGACGAATGCCCGAATAGCACGAAGACAGCCGGCTCGATCCACAATCACATCATCCCGCCCATTCCACCCATGCCCATTCCACCCATGCCCATTCCACCACCCATGCCTCCACCACCGCCACCGCCTCCGCCACGGCCGAGGGCACGGGGTGTACTCAGAGCGCGACTGCTTCGCCCGTATACGTTGGCATTTGGTCCACGGCCGGATCGCGTTGGCGAAGCGAGGCCCGGAAAGTAGGCCGCTGCGCGGCCGTAATAGAGTGATGGGCCGGTACCATCGAGATTGGAGGGGTCTTGCGCGAATCGAAAGGGTTGAGCCTTTCGTTCCTGGTTCTGGCCGGCATAGGGGTGAAGAGTGTCGACGGTATGATCGCCGGTAGCGGATATCGGGTTGTACAAAGCGCGGCGATCCATCTGGGAGTAATACTGTCGCTGGGCGACAGCCGAGTTCAGGGTGTCGATCGGGCGGGGCCGCAGCGATTGCAACTGCTGGTTAGGCAGATAAATCCCGTAGTAAAATTGAAATGGATCGGTCAAATTGCCACCGCCGGCGCCGCCCAAGGGGCCCTGCGCCTGCGCTGGGGAGGGCTGACAGATTAGCGAGCCGCCTGCTACAACCACACCTACCATCGCACGGAGCAGATTCCGGAACATCACAGCTACCCTCCTCGTTTCCGCTGTGGAGGCTCATGCCGCCTTTGCGTGAATTCGGATCGTGGGGCATGCGAACGCGAGCGGAACTTCAGCCCGCTTTCCTCCATACCTCCCACTTACTAAACTATTTATCATAATCGCGATAAGCCGGCGTTCAAGACGCAACCCGTCAAAAGCGCGTTCGAGGAACTCGACGACGATGATACACTGGGCGAATCTTCTGGACTCGTCTGTCGCGTTCGCCGAGCTCCCCTCGACGGAATCGCTGATGACGAAGTACATTCCGCTCGGGCTGCTCACCGTGCTCCTGGCGGTTTTGCTTTTCAAGGCCGTGCAGGTGTGGGGAGAAATTCACGATGTGGAAGAGCCCGACTCGCCGGGCGATCTACTCGTCTCCTTCCAGCAAGCTCACGCCGACGGCGACCTGGACGACGCCGAGTTCGCACGGCTGCGCGAGCAACTGAGCAGCGCCGGCTCGCTTGGCGCCGTCAAATCTGGCTCTCTCGCCGGCGATGACAGCACGTCAAAGCCGGTGGTCGTCCTCCAGGGCGGCGACGAAATGCAGCCCCCGCCGCCGCAGGTCTGATGAAATGCGGCCGCAAGTCGTCGCGGCTCGAACGCGCCGGCGCAAGTCACGGCATGGACGTTGAGATATTCGCGCGTTCCCAGGAGCGCATGGGATTGATGCCGGTCTTTGACTCGCGGATGAAACCGAGGAACTCGGCCACTTCGCTCACTTCCCCCAGTTCAGACTCGATCTGTTCCAGCGCCGCGCTCTGAGTCATCGCCTCTCGGTAGAGCAGCCTGAATGCCCGGCGCATCGCGTCAATGGCCGTAGCGGAAAGGCCCGCGCGGCGCATTCCGATCAAGTTCAGGCCGGTGACGCAATTCTGTCCCTGCTGGAGGATGAAAGGGGGGATATCCTTCGTGCTCGAGCCCATGCCGCCGAGCATCGCAAGCCGTCCGACCCGCACGCGTTGCTGAAGCGCCGTCTGACTCGAGATGACGCAACCGTCGTGAAGGATCACGTGCCCGCCGATCTGCGCGTTGTTCACTACCGTGCAGGAGTTACCGACCTGGACGTCGTGTCCCAGGTGACTGCCGATCATGAACATGTTGCAGTCGCCGATCGAGGTGATGCCTCTGCCGTCCAAGGTTCCGCGGTGAATCGTGACGTATTCCCGGAAGACGTTCCGGTCGCCAATTCTCAGCGACGTCGCCTCGCCGCGGTAGCCTCGGTGCTGCGGACTTTTTCCCAGCACCGCCCCGTGGCCTACGAAGTTCTCGGCCCCCATCGTGAGCGGCCCGGTGAGACTGGCGTGGGCTTCAATGATGCATTCCGGCCCGATCTCGACTGCGCCTTCGATGATGGCGTATGCACCGATCAGCACGTCGGGTGCCAGCGTCGCTTCGGGGTCGATGACAGCAGTTGGGTGAATCAATTCCGAAGTGGCGAGCGTCATCAACAGCCTCCTTCTGCCCCGCCCGATGAAAGGACCTCCAGTCCTCCCATGTCATCGGACAACGACCTTACAAGATTTAAGAAATCACTTTCGACGATTTCGTCCATTCCAAAAAATGGACTCTGTGCCCAGGGATTCAAGCCTGACTGCAAGATGTCATGCAATATCGACTCGGCGTTTGGTCTGGACGCTAGCGATTTCTGCGAGGCAGAGCTTGAGCGCTTGGCTTGCGAGAGATCCGGAGAGTTGATCGGCCTCGTGCCCGGTAGCGACTGCGCCGGCGGCGGCGGTGAGTTCATGGGCGAAGGAGTCGATCGGATCGCCGCTGCCGAGGCTGGGGCGCTCGACCGAGCCGTCGGGCAGGATGACGGAGAGCGGCATGGCGAGGTGGCCTTCGCCGGCGAGATTGGCGAACTCGAATGCGAGGGTTGCACGCTCGAGATAGAGCTCGAAGCCGTGGGCGAATGGCCGGCCGGGCTGGCTCAGCGCCCCGGAGGTGCAGGTGACGGTCAGATTCGGGCGGTCGTAGAGATACTGGGTGCTCAAGTGAACGACGGCGCCGTCCTGGACAATTCCGGTCGAATGCACGGCGCGGGGCGGTCCGCAGGCGAGGGCGACGAAGTGGGTGTCGTGGATGTGTAGATCGATGGCTGGCCCACCGCTGCGGCCGGGGTCGGCGATGCCGCTGGACCAATCCGGTTTGGAGATCACGCGGAAGAAGTGGGCGGCTTGAAGCGCTCCAAACCGGCCGGATCGAACGGCATCGAGGGCGAAGGCGAACTCGGGGAAAAACGGCAGAACATGCCCGACCATGAGCAGCTTTCCGGCCGTCCCGGCGGCCGCAATCATCTGGTCTGCCGAGCCCGCCGAGAGGGCGATCGGCTTTTCGACCAGGACGTGCTTGCCGGCCTGAAGGGCCTGAATGGCCATCGGGGCGTGTGAATCGTTGGGAACGCACAGATCGACGAGATCAACGTTGGGATCAGCCAGGATCTCGTCGAAATCCCGGTAGCAGGCGAGCTCCGAGAGGTCCATCTGGGTGCCGCGGGGACCAAAATTGCCCTGGATGCTCGTCCAATCGCCTGCGAGCTTTTTCGCGTCTCGGCTGCACAAGGCAACGATCTTCAGGCCGCTCGCACGCTGCGCGGCGAGATAGTGGATCATGCCCATGAAGCCGATGCCGGCGATGCCGATGCCTATGTTTTTCGTAACTTTCGTCTCAGTAGTCATTTGCAGCTTTCCATCATTTCCATGAATTCCGATGGGTTGCCTGTTTTTCCATGGTTTTCATGAATTCTTATCGCATTTCTTGTCGCCTGTTTCCCGCCAGTTGAGATGACCTTTCGATTGTGCGCCGATGGGGTGATGTTGAGCAAGATCATGGTCACGCTGCCAAAGGAAAGGTAAGCCGGGCAAAGCGGCCGAGGACATCCTGAAAACGTTTGTTGGAAATACGGCGGCACCGAGATCGGCTTCGGCAACCTGATGTTTGCTTCGGTAAGTTCCGGTGCCCTGCTCTACTGGCTGCGAAAGGCTTGGGATCATCGCCTCGACCTTCCACCCGCCAATACTAATTGATTCACTTTGCATACGATGCCAGTCACGGAGAATGGCGCGAAGGATCGGGGCGTTTACCGGCACCGCACGTCCGTAAACCGGCGATGGCTCAAGAACCGCGTTATAGGAGTCGCGGCCAGATTATCGAAGCGATCTGGCCCCGTGTGGTCCCAGGCTCTCACGGATAGTAGTGATGGGCAGGTAGAGGTGCATTGCATTGTCGAGCAGCGATACGAATCCATATTTCTTGTAAAATTCCCGAGCCTGCTGGTCGATCGCATCGACCTCGACAGCATGGATGCCGAGTTGATCTGCTAATTGCAGGGCACGCCGCAGGGCATCCAGGAGCAGCACCTCACCTAGCCCCTTCCCCCGTGCGTTGATGTCAACGGCCAGGCGGGCGAGGATGACGACCGGCACTGGGTGTCTCGGCATCTTCTTTGCGTCGGTCACCGGCAGGTTCTGGAAAGCAATGCCGCCGGACGCCAGCGTGTAATAGCCGCAGACTTTCGTGCCGCCTGGGTGGACTGCAACGAAGCTCCGTCCAAGGTTCCGTTTCTCATACTGCGTGACCAGGCGGAGCAGGAAGTCATCCAGTGGTGGTTTGCCGCACGAGAAGCTAGCGCGGTCGTGGCTGCGGTTGAGCCGTTCGATCCGCCAGTCGACCATTGTGCTAGGCAAGATTGTCTGCGGCGCGGCGAAGGACAGGATTCGCTGTGGGTGGGTTGTCGAGCAGTTTAAGGAACAGGTCACGGTCGCGGTCGGAAAGCGGCGTTATCGTTTCCTCGGCGAAACGGATCTCGTCCTCCGGAATGACAACGGCTTTACGGATGCGTATCTCAGTTTCGCTCAGTTGGTCAATGATGACCGTCGCGTTGGCGAAGCCTTTCGGGAGGCAGATCCGGCCTTTCGCGTCGGTTGACCTAGTTTCCATGTGCATACTGCTTCGCCTGCGATTAATCGACTCACTAAGGACATCATAGCGCATAGTGGGAGAATGGGCAAGTGGGATAATGCCACCGTTATAACTTCCGAACACTCGCATGTAAGTATTCCATCGCATTTGATGGGCTTACAGGGGTAAACACTTTTATGGCAGTTCGAGCCGGAGGAGTCGATTCGCGTTTCTGGATGCCTTTACTTTTGATCTATCGGTTACGCTGCGGTGCGTCGTCTGGCATAGGTATGATCCTGAATGTCGACAGCAGCCAGGAAGTGAGCCACTTTCGCAGCCAGAATTGAGCCACCGCGGTTGTTGCCGGACGAACCGCGAGTAGCGCTGATTAGTGACACCTATGCCGGTGTTCGATGTCAACATCCAACGAGAATTGCAGCGTCGTCGATGTTATCGATCGCATTGGTTGATTCAAATCGGCCTTCACCCTTGGCCTGAGGCTGATTTGAATCAACCAATGCGATCCGACAGCGGAAGATTCGAACGCAGAGGATCATCGTCGTGGATGTCGAAGCTAATTGTCGCCCATCAATAAAGCCCGAGAACGCTCCGCCAGCGTTCCCTGGGCAAACGCACTCGTCGCTTTTCCGGGACGATTTGACCGCGCTGGCGAGTCGCGGCTTGTTTTATATGTACAGATATAATACTTCTTGAATGACAGAATCTGACAAAGCTGAGAGAGCCACTCTGCGATTTTGAATGTTAGGCTCGGGGTCGGCAACCCAGTTTTCACCGTCGTTGCCGGCCGGCAACTCCGGTTGGCATACGCCGACTTCCTAGAGACCAACGCAAAGTGATTCTAGAACCTCGCAAGGTGTCGTCAAGAATATTCCGGAGAAAACGCCGAAAAAACGAATCGATAGAGCCACTCACCGCGATCAACTGATCGCAGAGTGGCTCAAGTGGTGCTGCGATAATGGCTCACTCTCTGGTTGCTGCTGACACCTGAATGCCACTTCTTCCCTGTCCCTTTCTCGAAAGTGGAAAGAATCTTGTCTTTGTTTACTGTTTTAGCCTCAGGGACGAACCCCCGAAAGTTGGTAAACCTCTACCAGGTGGGGGTTGACAACTTGCTCAACGTATTTTTTCTTTTGAAAAGCTGTTGAGTTACAAGAAGTTATCCACAAGCCATTGGCCATCTTCCAAGCGGACTTACCCACCCCCGCCGTCGCTAGCGCTTTGAAGTCGCGCTAGGCGGGCATGGATAAGTCATAAAGAAATTGCCTTTTTTATATATAAGAAGGGAACGCCACGTAAGCCATTGATATGCATAGGGTCACCTGAACAGAATCTGCACAAACAAAATCAATATCGGATTTTGTTTGCTCAAAAATAGCTTGCAAACTTGAGCGGATATGTTCATGGTGTTGTCCATGTTTGCTCAAAAATGAGAACTAAAAATGAACAAAGACGACCAAATGTCCAAGCAGGCCGTTGATGAACGATATGGAGTCCCAGTCTATCAAACAAACCCGAGTATCCCGTCAGAACTGACGTTCCGCACATCTGCCCCTGATTATCCCGGAATTTCGCTCGGTATCAAACCGTTCAGGCGGAGGGACTATCGCGAGGAGCCGGTAGACGGGCGGCACTTGCAACCCGTGTGCGGTCGCATCGTCAGGCGGTTTAGTCATCGCAACGGCTGTTGACCTCCCACGCTCACCCCTGGTGCTTCAACGTGGTCGAGAATAGCGGCACGCTGGCGGGCCAGGTCAGACGTCGTAGACTTTCGACATTCCAAGCAGGCGCAATACCCGACGCTGAAGCCGGCTCAATTGTGTTGTGAAGACCAGAGGTGATCGCCGCTCAACTTGCAGCGCATGTCGTTGCACGTCCTCAAACAGGTCAATCAGCCGTCGGGCTGTGGGACGCCGACACTTCCGGCCTTCGGGGTACATCGGCAGGCTTTCAATCGCCTCGCGGTCCATGGCGCGACGCAGCTCGCGTTCAAGCAGCGACTCGGCCAAGAGCACCAGAAAATAGACACAGAGCAACGCCTGGATCCGGCTGGCCTCCTTGAGATAGACCGGGGCAACCTCGAAGTCCGTCTTCAAGTGCGAGAATCGTTTCTCAAGTGCCGGCTGGCCCTTGTAAGCTAGCAACATTTCCAGACCCGACAGTGAATGGTCGTTCGTGATCAAAGGGAAGACACCGTCACCCGCCGTTTCCGCGATGAGTCGCTCGTGATCGATGTGATACGCCAGCTCGTAGCGAGTGCTCGTCTTCTTGAGGTATCGCGTCTTATCATTCGGTCGACCTCGCCGATCCTGGCGGAACTTCTCCTCAGTTCGCTCCTTGATTTCCGTGACGATCCAACTCTCAGCACCGCGGGCCCGGAGGATTTCCTGGACGGCTTCCGCAACCTTCGCTTCTTGGCGAAACCGTGTCCGCGGAGATGACAGCTTCAACCGCAGCTCCGACAATTCGATCAAGGCCCTTTCGACCTGCTGATGACGCGCATGGGAATCCTGCTCGGCTTTGCGTGTACTGTGGTACCAAACCAGTCGGTATCCTTCGACGCTCAGCGAAGCCTGCTCGGAGATCGAGTACTCATCCACAATCTTGCCGTCGTCATTTCGCTTGTCATGGATGCGCCGCCACTGGATCTGCCCACTGCCGAGTAAATCTCGAAAGGCACTATCCTCTGACCGGGTCCGCGGCAGTACTGTTAAGAACCGGCCTTGGCGTTGATGGATATGGGCCATGTTCTCGGTGCTGGCGAGCTTGCAATCCGCCACGTAAAGGAAATCTCGTCTTCCGGTCAGGCGACAGAGAAGGTCCCAGGTAGCACGGTGAGTTTGGTCGTCCGCCACGTTGCCGCTGGCAACTTGGAAGTACAACGGAACCGCGCCGTCCTTGGCCACTGTGAGGATATAAAGCAGTTGCTTGAGGTCCGGGCGATGGTCCTTGTTGTAACCCCAGGTAATTGCCATCCTGGTCCGTTTGCCCCGCATTTCTTCTTTGGCCGCGTCAGCATAGGCGCCATGAAAGGTGATAGTAGTGGAATCGTTGTGGAGCTCATCGAGGTCGACATCGAATTCCTTGATCACATGAGCCACGAGCGCCAGGACCAACGAGGTGATATCGCTTTGGAACAAGCGATCGAGACAGCGGCCCATCCGGTCGTCGTTGAGAGATGGCAGTTGGCTTTCGGCGAAGCCGAGTACTTCGGGAGCGAACCTCGCCGCCCATTCTCCGATGCCGTACAACGGCTCGCGGGAGAGGAGCACGTTCTTGAGCAGGAGTGAGATGCCCAGGGCGGGAGCGATCCGGCAGCGGCGATCGGCGCGTGGGAGATACGACCGGAGAAAATTGTCGAGCCGCATGCGTGCGAGGAGTTGATTGATGATCGGCAAGGCATCGATGCGATACGAGCTAAGAGCCTGACCCTTGGCGCGAGCGATCTCACCAGGGCGTGGGGGAGTAGTCGAAGACGGGACGTGTCGTTTCTTGGGTTTCTGCATCCGAGTTGCTCCTGACGAACGAGTGTGAGCGGCGTACACAAGATACGCTGGAGCCGCTCTGGACACATGAAGCAGAGCGGCTCCGTCGCCCCGATTCCTGGGGACATCATTGTCCTGGAAAAGAAATCTTCAAGGCATCCACGGATTGCCCTACATGAACTATGATGCTGTAGTTTGTCGTAAGTCGCGTCGAACTAGCCCTACGTGGAGGCTCGATTTCAACAAACGGTGTGTCAAATCGCGCTCGGTGGTTTGGAGAAGCGATATTCCCGAGAAAAAACGGCTCTTTCCCTGGAGGGAGGGCAAGGAAGTGCTCGACTGGATTCTTGGGTTGTCACACTCGGCGAGACTTACGTCGAAGAGCAGCCAATTGAAGAATTTCAAAAATTCCCGCTCGGGGAATCGGACACTGCGGTGAGACTTGACCTGACGAGAAGATGTCGATGTCAGGCAATGAGTCTTGGTGTAGCCGCCTACCGCTGAGCCGGCGCGATCCGCAACGATCAGACCGGCAACCTGCGCGAGGCGATAGCCGTGAGGCCGCGCGTGTCATCGCGCCCATGAGCCAAGCTCGGTCTGTTCGGGGCTACTCAGCCATAGTCGACTGGCTCAGGCGGCGGTAATTCGGAGATAATAAGGGGCAGATGTGCGGAACGTCAGTCAGAAGCGGAAATTAAGCGCAATAAGCGAGCGCAAATTGGAACTGAAACCAAGGGGTTGGTGGTTGACTCTGGCACTGGTGAAATTCTTGGACGTGGCGGCGCTATCGCATACGAGTGGGAGGAGGTAGACAAAGAGCGATTTGTAAAACTCTACCTTGCCGGATTGAAACAGGCGGCCGGCCTCTCAAAAGCGGGTTTGGCCGTCTTTGAAACCGTCTATAAACAGGTGCGGGAACGGCCGGGGCAAGATACTGTACCGCTTGATTCCTACAGCTCGAGCTTGCATCCTGTCACTTACCGGCGTGGCTTGCGGGAGCTTCTGGAAAAGGAGTTTCTATTCCGAAGCCCTAACCCGGGCCTGTTTTTCGTCAACATCCGGTTCATGTTTAACGGTGATCGTCTGGCTTTCGTGAAGGGTTACAAGCTGAAAAAGGATCAGCCTACGTTGCCCGGTCTTGATCTTGAGCAATCCCCCGCTCTACCTGCGTTAGAAAACTCCTCGCAGTGAGGCTTGGGCACAGTTGTACGTGGGCACACTTGGAGACGTGTAGCGTCACTGATCGTTGAAAGCCTTCTTAGCCTTCTGTTTGCTGTATAATTCTTGAATCGCCAGAGTCAAGCATTCAGAATTATCTAGGTCGAGGCGTGCGCGTAGAATGGCAAATTTCTCCACGGTATCCGGGTCACAATAGCCACCCAGGTGCTTTAGTCCGTCTCGGGTCTTGGGAACCGCCGCGCCAGCACCCTCTTTCTGAGCGGTCTTTTCAGCCACGGCCGGCGGCGCAACCTCAACCGTCCCGGCGTCTTGTCTCATATTCTCTAAGAACGTGGAGGCAGTGTTTCTCTTCATCACACTGCTCCGCTGTGCACACGTGCCCGTTTGCCCAATTGCAGGGTGGCACTAACCCATTTCCATAGTGCCCTTACCTCTGCGGCAGCAGCGCTCTTCGGCTCCAGCTCCTGTGCTGTCAAGCCTTTGACATTCGCCAGCCGGTGCACGTCGTAGCGATGGACGACGACCGGGGCCATCGGCAAGCCGATTGCCTTGAGAACACTACGCGCCGTTTCTTCATGGCTTATGCTGTTGGGCGTAGCGAAATTCAGAACGCCATAAGCTTCCTTACCCAAACGGCGCGCCATTCCTGCCGTTTTGGTGACGCCATTATAAGAGTCCTGATCGTTCCAGAAAGGAATCAGAACGAGGTCGGCTACTTCAACGGCCGCCATTGCTTCGCTGCTGCGACCGGGCGGTGTATCAATCAGGACAAGATCGCAGCCGGCCTTGGCGGCGCGTTTCAATTCGTCGGTTAACTCCTGCTCGGTTACAAATCGCGTAAGCGGCAACGGCTTATTCTGCTGTTTCTCGCGGCGTTTTCCCCAATTGATGGAGTTCTGTTGGGTGTCCGCGTCAAGTATCAGCACGTTAAGCCCCGCCTGCGTCGCGGCGGTCGCCATATTCTTGGTCGTGGTGGTCTTGCCCTGCCCGCCTTTGTTGATTGAAATGGCAATTGTGCGCATGTGCATCCTTTCTGTTCTGCCATTGTGCACAATGGCAGAATGAATGCAAGCAAAACGGAATGCATTGCAGAAATCTTGGCCGCACGTTGCAAGATGGCAACGGTGCACATATGCAGCGATTCAGCTCTGCCGTTCTGCAAATGTGCACATCGGCACAAAGACTGCCGGCATAAGAGCGACCGCCGCCGAAAAAACTAACCGCGTGTTGCAATGTGGCAAATGTGCAAGAATGCAGATGTGCGTCTGTGCATGAATACTGTCCTGCCATTGTGCAGAAGTGTAATTGTGCACATGTGCGCTGTTGATCGATTGCGCAGTCTTTGAGGCTTGCAGCTTTGGTCGCGGTCTCCATCCTGGCGATGCCCTTCTCTCCTTCTTTCCCCGCTTCCCGCTGGGACGGGAGGGGACTCAACACGAAAACGCCGCGTACGCGCGGCCACCGCTCAAAACAAAGCGGCCATGTTTCGGCCCCCATGACGCATGGGCCAAAACTGGCCGAAACAAATCACGTGCGGAGCGAAGCGACCAGCAATCAGGACACGAATCGGCAAGTGGCATGAACGGCAGGGATGCCGGGCGTGCTGGTTGCCGTGTCCGAGTCTTGCACCATGCGGGCGGGAGGGCGTCGAGAAAAATTCATCTCATTAGGACGTCATACAAAACGTTTCTGATGCCCGGACAGGGGAAAGCATCTAAAGAGGAGAACCTTGTTGCAATGGGCATTTCCGGAGCAAAATGGCAAATTGAGTGTTTTCCGATCCCTGCACGAGGGGATCACTCGGAATTTCTCCCGGTCAAACGAATCTGTATCTTCCTTGCCGCCACTTCGGCGTCTTCCTCCTTGCGGATGAAATAGACCTCGGTGGTCCGGATGTCGGCATGACCGGCGAATTCTCGCACCTCGTGCATCGTGGCCCCGTTGCGGATCGCGTCGTTGATGGCCGTTTTGCGTAAGCTATGGATGCCGATGCCGCGGCTGCCCAGCCGCCTGGGGTCGAGCGCGGCCGCCTCGCAGTATTTCTTGACCAGCCTCCATGGGGTCTTGCGGTCGAGATGCCGCCGTTCCAAAGCTAGGCCGTCCGGTGTCATCGGGCGGAAGAGGGGGCCTTCGCGGTCATTCTTGATGCCGGCTCTCTCCACGTAGGCCAGGACAGGCCGGGCCGCGTCGAGCAGGATCTTCCGCCGCTTCCTGTTCCTTTTCTCGGTCACGTTCAGGTAATGATCAACGCCGTCGGTCTCCAGATGGCCGACGCAGGCACCGGTCACGGCGGAGACCCTGCATCCGGTCAGGAAAAAGACACTCATCATGGCCAGGTCGCGCAGACCCTGGACGCTGTCGGTGGGAATGGCCTCCAGCAGCGCGATCGCCTGCCGCTGGGTTAATGACGGAGTGGCGTTCTTCTGCACTCCGGGCGCCTTGACCGCGGCGATGTCCTGGGCGGTCTCCCATGAAATTAACCGCTTGGCCGCGAGTTGCTCGTAAGCGCCGCGCAGCACAGACAGGCGCCGCGCCACGGTGGCCGGCGTCATCTCGGCTTCAAGCAGGGCGCGCTTGTAGAGCTTGACATGGTCGGCCGTCACGCCTAGAGGTGTTACCCCCTGCGCCCGCATGTGGCGGACGAAGTCCATGAAGTCGCGGCCGTACGCCTTGACCGAGTGGTTGGATAGCAACGCGTCACATATCCAGGGGACCAATGCTCCGGCGACAGTGGCCGATTCGTCGCTGGCCTCCAGGGCGCGGGTGAGGAAGGCTTTGACCTTGTCCGCCGCGGGTGCGTCGCCTTCGAAGAAGTCGCTGCGTTCGGGGACGAGGGGAGGGCGCGGTGGCGCGGCTGGTGAAATGACCGGGAGTTGGGAATCAGTGTTGCCTTTCGCGATAAATGGCACCGTTTCTTTCACGCTATTTTGCACGGTGCCATGTTCATGGCTCGCGGTGTCCGGGCGGTTGTGCCATTGATTCGGAAAAATAACTTTGGCGTCTGAGCCGCTGTCGTCGGGAAGTCTAACCATGGTTTGCTGCCGGATGATAGGTTGGAACATAAAGCAGATTATGTTCCATAGCATCATTATATGAGAAGCGCAAGAACTTTCGCATAAACAGGCGACTATGCCCGTAAATCTCAGGTGGTTGCGGGCCGGGGACTGGCTGCGAAAACGGTCTAGAGTCCATGCTTCTGGCTGCACGGTATACGCTTTCCCACGCCTCAAAAAAGTGCTAGCGCTCTTGTTGTCAATGAGGTAGGTCTAAAGTCTAAACCGAATCGTGACCACATGGAGGAAGTATGCAAGCCGCCACGAAACGCCGCCGACGCCGGCCGCACAAGGCGCTGCATCTGACGACCTACGCCCGGCTCGAGGAGTATCTGCGTGCCTTCGCGGACGGGCATTTCCACTTGTTAATCCTCGTCGGCAGCGGCGGGCTGGCCAAGAGCCGGTCGGTTCGCGCCGTGCTCGGAGGCCGGGGTTGCTGGATCGAGGGCAACGCCACGCCGTTCGGCATGTATGTCAAGCTGTACCGGCACAGAGACGAGTTCGTCGTGATAGACGATGTCGATGGGCTCTACTCCGACCGCAGCGGCATCCGGCTGCTCAAATGCCTGTGCCAGACCGAGGAGGAAAAATCGGTGGCCTGGCACTCTGATGCGCGCACCCTGGAGCGGCACGGCATCCCGAGGGAGTTCACTACCAAAAGCCGGGTCGTCATCATCTCCAACGACTGGAAGACGCTCAACAAGAACGTGGCGGCGCTTCAGGACCGCGGGCATGTGATTTTCTTCCAGCCGTCGGCGGCCGAGGTACACCGCAAGGCCGGAGAGTGGTTCGGCGACCGCGAAATCTACGAATGGTTCGGCAAGAACCTGCACCGCATGCGCGAACCGTCGCTGCGCTATTACATGCGGGCCAAGGAGCTCAAGGCCGCAAGGATGGACTGGACCGACGTCTTGGCGGCCGGGGACGGCAACCGGCGCGCCGACCTTGCCGCCCGGCTGCTGGCCAGCGAAGCTTTGAGCAGCACCGCCGAGCGCGTTGAAGCATTCGTCCAGCAGGGAGGAGGGTGCAGGGCGACGTACTTTAACTATCGCCGTTATCTTCTGAAGTAGATAATGAGGAAGGTTGTACGTGGCCGCCCTTGTTACGTCGCGTTCAGCTGCTGTCGCCGGCTGATTCCGGCTTTGCCATCGAAAGAACGCCACATAACTTCCACGCCTTTGGCGTGCATGCAAGGGGTCGGGGGCGATAGACCCTAACTTTTACAAATTTCGTTGAGTGTCTTGAAAGTGATCTGACGATCGTCGTAGACTCTTGTCCGTTCTTGCACGATCGTCGTACGAGGTGAACCTTTTGGCCTGGGATGAGTGAGGTCATCATCGCGGCTCGTGGGGGTGGCGGGATCTCATGAAGGATCAAGGCCATGAACGACGTCACCCGCATTCTTTCAGCGATCGAGCAGGGAGACCCTAGCGCTGCCAGCCAGCTTTTGCCGCTGGTCTACGACGAACTGCGCAAACTGGCCGCGCAGAAACTGGCCCACGAGCAACCTGGGCAAACGCTCGAAGCCACAGCGCTGGTCCACGAGGCGTACATCAGGCTGGTCGGTGATGAGCCAAAGAAGCCCTGGGACGGGCGAGGCCACTTCTTCGCCGCGGCGGCCGAGGCCATGCGCCGGATCCTGGTGGACCGGGCTCGCGGTCGCCACCGGCAGAAGCGTGGCGGAAGTCGCCGCCGCGTCCGGATCAACCTCGATGCCCTGGTGCACGATCCGCCCGACGAGGACCTGCTTGCGCTCGACGACGCCCTGCAAGCGCTGGCCCGCGAGGACCCCGCTGGGGCCGAACTCGTGCGACTCCGTGCCTTCGCGGGCCTGACCCTCGCCGAGGCGGCCGAAGTCATGGGCATTGGTCGACGCACAGCCGATCGTTACTGGGCTTATGCCCGCGCCTGGCTCTGCGACGCCCTGGGCGATCATGAACCTAGCGCCAGGCGTGGGCGAGGAAAAAATCCTGACTCGGCTGGCGCATGCGGGGCAAAAACGGAGCATTGAGGGGCGTGGATTGAAGTGGCCCCGTCGGATTGAGGTGGATCATGGACCGCCCCGGAAACGAAGTGAAGGCGTTCTTTATCGCGTCTCTCGACCATGAAGCGGGCGCCGATCGCGCAGCTTACCTGGACGCTGCCTGCGGGGACAATGCCGATCTGAGGCGGCGGGTCGAAGCCCTGCTGGCTGCCCACGAGCGCGCGGATGAAGTCCTGGGCCCCGCTGGTGAGCAATCGGGCGATTCTGCCACGATCGACTCGAACGCGGATAGCCCGAGAAACGACGGGATGATCGGGCAATTGTCAGAACCCGCGGTTTCTTCGTCGGGGGCGACAATCACGGACGAGTATCGATCGACGGCCAGACCGGACGTCCTGATCGCCGGTCGCTACATGCTTAAGGAAAAGCTCGGCGAAGGTGGGATGGGCGAAGTGTGGGTCGCCAAGCAAACCGAGCCGGTCAGGCGTAAGGTGGCGCTGAAGCTCATCAAGACCGGCATGGATACCAGAGCGGTACTGGCGCGGTTCGAGCAGGAGCGCCAGGCTCTGGCGATGATGGACCACCCCAATATCGCCGGCGTGCTCGACGGCGGCCTGACGCCGGGCGGCCAGCCTTTTTTCGTGATGGAGCTGGTCAACGGTCTGCCGCTGACGAGATTCTGCGACGAGGCCAAACTTACGCCGAAGGAGCGGCTGGAACTGTTCGTCCCAATCTGCCAGGCGGTGCAGCATGCCGCATCAGAAAGGGATCGTCCACCGCGATTTGAAGCCGGCCAACATCCTGGTCACGCTCATCGACGGCAAGCCGGTTCCCAAAGTCATCGACTTTGGCGTGGCCAAGGCGACAGGCGGCAAGCTGACCGCCGTGTCCCTATCAACACAATTTGGCGCTGTGGTCGGCACGCTGGAGTACATGTCGCCCGAACAGGCGGCCTTTTCGGGCGTCGATATCGATACTCGGGCCGACGTTTATTCGGTCGGCGTGATCCTGTACGAGCTGTTGACGGGTCTTCGTCCCATCGATGTGAAACGACTGAAGAACGTCGCGCTCGCGGAGATGATTCGTATCATCCAGGAAGATCAGCCGTCGAAGCCCTCGACGCGCCTCTCCACCGATGAGTCGCTGCCATCGCTGGCAGCAATGCGCCACACGGAACCGAATCGACTGATCGCGCTCTTGCGCGGCGAACTCGACTGGGTGGTGATGAAATGCCTGGAAAAGAGCCGCGAGCGACGCTACGAGACTGTCAACGAGTTGGCTCGCGATGTAGAGCGGTACCTCGCCGATCTACCGGTGGAAGCACGGCCACCCAGCACGGGATATCGCCTGCGCAAGTTCCTGCGGCGGAACAAAGGGCCGGTGCTGGCGGCAAGCCTAGTGCTCTTGGCGCTGGTGGCCGGTCTCGCGTTGGCCTCGTACGGATTCGTGCGCGCCAAATCCGAGAGGGACATCGCAGACAAGGCTCGGATCGAGGCTCAGGTACAAAAGGAGATCGCGGACGATGCGAGCATCAAGGCCCTGGCACAGAAGAGGATTGCGGACGATCAGAAGCGATTGGCCCTCGAGAACGCGAGCAAATCGCGTGAAAGCGCGAGGACGGCTGACCTGAGACTGGCCGAGGGCCTCATTTCGCAGGGTGACCTGATGAGCCTCGCCGGCCGATTTGACGAGGCACACGCGCTCTACACGGAAGCGTATGATAAATTCGCCGAGTCGAAGGCACCATTGACCGCTGCAGAGGCCGGTCTTTGGAGCTCATATCATCAAACGGACTTTCCGTTGCTGAGTTTCACCGGGCACTCCCGTGGGGTGACCAGCGTCGCCATCGCACCCGACGGCCGAACCGCGCTGTCGGGGAGTGAGGACAAGACGCTGAAGCTCTGGGACCTGGCCACCGGAGTCGAGCTGCGCACCTACACCGGACACTCCGACGCGGTGAACAGCGTCGCCATTGCCCCCGACGGCCGAACCGCGCTCTCGGGGAGTGAGGACAAGACGCTGAAGCTCTGGGACCTGGCCGGCGGAAAGGAGCTGCGCACCTTCACCGGGCACTCCGACAGAGTGACCGGCGTGGCTATCGCCCCGGACAACCGAACCGCGCTGTCGGGGAGTGAGGACAAGACGCTGAAGCTCTGGGACCTGGCCAGCGGAAAGGAGCTGCGCACCTTCACCGGACACTCCGACGCTGTGACCTGCGTCGCCATCTCCCCGGACGGCCGAACCGCGCTGTCGGGGAGTGGGGACAAGACGCTGAAGCTCTGGGACCTGGCCAGCGGAAGAGAGCTACGCACCTTTGCCGGGCACTCCAGTTGGGTTAGAAGCGTCGCCATCGCCCCAGGCGGCCGTGCGGCGCTCTCGGCGGATGGGGTGACGCTGAAGCTCTGGGATCTGGCCGGCGGAAAGGAGCTGCGCACCTTTACCGGGCACACCGGTGCGGTGTTCAGCGTCGCCATCGCCCCCGACGGCCGAACGGCTCTTTCTTCCAGTGGCGACAAGACGCTGAGGCTCTGGGACCTGGCCAGCGGAAAGGAGCTGCGCACTTTCACCGGCCACTCCGGTTGGGCGAGATGCGTCGCCATCGCCCCCGACGGCCGTACCGCGCTCTCCGGGAGTTCGGAACATAAGGTCATCGACCAGCATTTGGACAATACGCTGAAGCTCTGGGACCTGACCAGCAGAAAAGAACCGCGCACCCTGGCCGGGCACCTTAGTGGCGTAACCAGCGTCGCCATCGCCCCGGACGGCCGAACCGCGCTCTCCGGGAGTTGGGACAAGACGCTGAGGCTCTGGGACCTGGCCAGCGGAAAAGAGTTACGCATCTACAGCGGGCACACTCAAGGGGTGACCAGCGTCGCCATCGCCCCGGACGGCCGAACCGCGCTCTCCGGGAGTTGTTTTCAAGAGCCGCTGAAGCTCTGGGACCTGACCAGTGGCAAAGAGCTGCGCACCTTCAACACGCACGTCCCAGGGCCGAGCAGCGTCGCCATCGCCCCGGACGGCCGAACCGCGCTGTCCGGGAGTCGGGAAAATACGCTGAAGCTGTGGGACCTGGCCAGCGGAAAAGAGCTGCGCACCTTCACCGGGGCGGCTTTTGGGGTAGACGGAGTCGCGATCGCCCCGGACGGCCGAACGGCGCTCTCGTTCGGTACCACAGAACTGATGCTCTGGGACCTGGCCAGCGGAGAAGAGCTGCGCGCCTTCGACACGCACAACCGTCTGGTGAGCGGCGTGGCCATCGCCCCGGACGGCCATACCGCACTCTCGGGGAATCGTTGGGGTCCGACGCTGACGCTCTGGGACCTGGCCAGCGGAAAAGAGCTGCGTTCTTTCACCGACCATCCCGACCGAGCGAACAGCGTGGCCATCGCCCCGGACAGCCGAACCGCGCTCTCAGGCAGTGCGGGCGGAGTGCTCACGCTCTGGGATCTGGCGAGCGGAAAAGAGCTGCGCACTTTCAGCGGCCATTCTGGTTCGTTGATCACCCTGGCCATTACCCCGGACGGCCGAAGCGGACTCTCGGGAAGCGCTGACAGGACGCTCATGCTCTGGGACTTCACCCACGGCGTCGCCCATCGAGCCTATGAGACGCGGGTCGCTGCAGCGCAGTCCAGGCTGCAGCAGGCCGCCGGCGACCCTGCTGCGCTGGCAACTCTCGGAGTGTGGTACGCCTTCCGCGGGATGGATCACTGGGCGGTCGAGTTCCTGGGCCGGGCCCGCGAACGAGGCGCCTCGGTCGCTCCCCTGACGCTGGCCCGCTGCTATTGGAACCTGAATCGCAACGGCGAAGCCCGGCGGGAATTCCAGATCGCCCTCGAACAGAGCAAGGATCCCGGAGAGACAACCTACCTTCGCTGGTGCATCCAGGCCATTGACACCGAACCGGAACGCAAGCGGCAACAGGAAGCCATTGCCGATGACTTGGAGCTGGACCGTCGCATGGGCCATGTGCTTTCGCTTTTTGGGGATGGAATGCATGAGGCGGCCGCCCGCTTTTATCACTGGCCAGGGCGAACGTGTGCGCGGAAGTCGATCTGGAGATGAAGGCGAAGGCCCTGGAGACATGCGAAATCAACGAGGAGTGGGGCCGGAAGGCATGGCGGCGGAACGCGGGCGTGACGGAGTTCTTGCGAAACCTATAGAAATCCCACACCTCCGATGGCCTGCTCGTCTTCCCGCAGGTGACTCGCGAATTATGTGGCTTCCGATCCCGCTCGACGTGGCTCAGTTCCAGGGTCGAGAGGCTGATCGCCACATAATTGGTTTGGTCACATAACCGCCGAAAGCTCGGCGGTGGCAATGGCGCTCGATAGGGCAGCTGTAAGAGGGTTCGTGCAATCCGCTAGGATTATTTTTCGTTGTCACTTCCATCCTTTCGATCGGGCTCTGTATCGGATTTCTTGGAGTGCCGTCTTAGAAGTGAGTCCCACAAGTCACTCCACCAGCTGATATACCAGTCGATGCTACCTACTGGTGGCTTTTGCTTATTATCTTCCATATGTTTCTCCTAATCCCCTGCGAAACAGCTTTGCAGAGCAGACGTCAAGCGGGGATTCATGCCGATCTATGTCCTTTATTCGGCATAAAGGCAAGCACCGTTTGTGGTTAGGCGGAAACATTGGTTAGCACATGTGATCGTTAATGGATATTCAGAAATGGCAGAGGCGCTCGGGTCTGTTTGTCAGTATCGTCGATGACACTCGCCGCTCGCGAATCTCGTTTGATCGATCGCGTGCTTGTACGTGCTGCGACTGGCCAGCACGACTACCGCTAACTGGTTTTATCATGTGTCGTCAAGTCCGGCGTGAGGGGAAGGGGGATCGAGCCGGAATGGTCATGCCCGTGACGGGAACGGAAAAAGTGGAGTGGTCAGATCGACCTGGCGAGTAGAATACTCGTGGGGTGTGATCCAGGAACGAAGATAATTGGGCTTTCCGATCGTAGAGCAAACGGCCGTATTCGTTACTGTCGCCCGCCGATGGTCGATATGCACGGGCTTCAACGACTGAACAAATCGCAACCTGTAGTGTGACACCTTGAAGCGGCCATGGTGCGAAGATGCTATGGTTTATGCCTATCCTTTGTAGAGTGATCGTCTGACAAATTGGTCGTTAGACTACCATAAGCGCAGCCGCATAAACACCTAAGATTGGGTTAGTCTGATGAGAGAATGCCATCACCCTCTCGATCACGCCGAAACGATGACGATCCGCCGAATCTTCACCCCGGATCGGGTGCCGAATAAGGGTAAGGCCATCTATCGATTCGATATTTGGCTCAAGCCCTTCCTGGAGGATCATGGTTGGGAGTTCGTCGGGCAGAATCAGAGGGACCGGGTGAAGGCATATTTCCGGTCGCCCGGTGGCGTGATGGCGAAGTCGTTCACTATTGATTTTGCCATCCCGAACGACGACTCTATCCTTCGATTAGCCGCGGCTATGATCCGGTTCGCCACGCGCCCGGCGGCGCCCAATGATCCGTGGCGCTTCGAAGGCCAGCTCGGGCACTTTCGCGCGACGTTCTTTCCCGGCGGGCGGCGGACAATGCCCGATCGCTCTAATCAACACTATCCGGGTGCGGAGGAGGATTATCGCCGGGATCGCTCACCATCGCTCTCTGTTGGCATGTCGAGTCTATGGAGTACGGATCTCTGGTGGCTGGATGGTCTGGATCATCCTCCGACGTGGGATCGGACAGAGTATTTCAGTGCCCTGGTTCCCGGCCTATCACCTCGCGGCGAACTATACAGCGACTTGGAGATCATTCACGCAGCCGAGTTGAAGCGATATGAGGACAGCTTGGCGAGGCAGTCAGACAAGACCGTCGGCTGAATCGTGTTCTGGCCATTGTTCCCCTATCGCTCGCTGGTTAATCAGGCTGCTGTACGCTAGGCGGCGGTGGCGGCGGTGGTGGCAGCACGAGCCTGGGGCGGTAAATCAAACGTCCGTTTTATTTACGCAGAAGAATCTGCCTCGCGGGCAGGCTCATGGGGTCCGACGTCGGGGGATTGCCGTCTGCGTTGTTCCTTTTCCAGTGCTTCCACTCCTTTTGCTGTGAGCCGGTAGCCGAAAGCCCCATTCAGCGGCACACGCTCAAGCTGCCCCTGGTCGAGACCGCTCAAAACAGACGACTTTATACGTCCAGGCGTCAAGCCGCATTCCAAAGCTGCCTCTGCCACGGTGATATATTCATTCTTGCGTTTGTAGAATCCCATAAACAACTCGTATTTGAGGGGGCCGAGTGCCCGGAGGCTGGTTTTCCTCACGCAGCTCGTTCGGCCAGACAATGTTCGCAACTGCCGCAAGTGGGCACCTGAAATACTTCGTCGGCGACCAGTCCATCCTTCAAGTGTTTGTTAGTGACAACGAGGCCACGATCATTCTCCCGCAGTGGATGGAAGTTGCCCGCGATTCATTCGTGTCCGAATCGTTTGATGCGAAGCGAATTCTGAACCGACTCCTCGATTTGCGCACGACGGACAATCCGGCATTGATCAGTCAGCTCTCGGCTTACACAAAAACGCTGCTGGACGTCGAAAGGCGCATCGTCGACACTGAGAGAAAAATGGACGACTATCTTTGCGAATTATACCAGCTTACGCCCGATGAACGGGCCACCGTCGACGCTGCAACGGTACAGCGAGTCAACGCCCGCCTTCCTGGACCGTGGTTAGACGAGCATCACTAAACCTGATTCGGCAGCGCCATTAGGCTGTCCTTTCCGAACCAGCCGCCGAGCATTCGCGGTGCCTTCACTGTTAGCTGCCAACAAAGTGAATTAAGTTCGCAACGTGCAACTCGGCACATAGCCAGGGTCCTGATACTCGAATAGCTGGATTTCACCGGCCGAGGTCAATTGCTGCCCGAAAAACACGGCGAGCGCGAACGGTCCATAAAAGAAAAGCCGGGTGCGCCGAAGCTGGTGTTTCTTCAACAACAATCCCAACTGCTCACGCGCGCCTCGAGCAAAAGCGTTCGCTTCTTCCGCTCCTGCAATGGACTGCGCCCCTTGCGACGCCGGCGAGATGAATGCAACGATCCTTGGTGCCGGTCCAGCGCTATTCACGTAGCTGACGATATCCTGTCGCGCGTCACCCCGCACGTTTAAGCCAACAACAATATCAGTGCCATCCTGGCTTCCATCGCTTACCTCCATCCGCACTTCATATGCGCCACTCACCAAGGCGTCAGATCTCCAGGCCTCTTTCGCTGGAGGCTGTGGTATTTCAAATGTCCAACCACCAACTGACGGGAACGCCGCCCCCAACGCTATGCCCGTAGACAATGCGCATTTTCCCCTAAACTGAATCAGCCGCTCCGTGCGTTCTGCGCTGACTCGATTCTGGAGGGCGCCCAACTCTGGAAGAAGGTCATGGTTCCAGGTTTGGGCTGCCGGGACCCGTCTCGTCGCACGATCGAAATGTGATGACCAGTCCAATGCGTAATCCGCCGCTGGTTCAAACGATTCCTTAGTCCAGTTCTGGACCCATACCGTTATTTTCCTTTCGGATTCACCGCCGGTTGCCACGGCCGTGCGTAACGTTTTCTCGATGTCGGCCCGTTCAAAAACAACTCCCTTGCTGGCGCCGATCGCTCGCATTAGCTCCGCGAATGCAGGCTGCACCATTGCCCGGAGCATCCCCGCATATTCTGGATGAGTCAGTAAACGTGCAATGAACAACTCGACAGCGCGGTCGTCGTGATGCAAATCTCCATGGCCAATCTCGACGAACACCTTAGAATGAATGAAATCGACGTATTTACCTAAGCCACTTTTGCGGATTCGCTCGTCAACATCGTCCTTGGTAGCGATCAATGCGTTTGCAGCATCGTTATAAAATGGCTGGGCGTTTCGTAACCTTGCAAGTCCCGTTTCAACGGGTCGGAGTTTTGCGGCTAAGGAAGGGCACGCCAAAGTAAATCGCCTATACACACCCGGCATTCCGGCATCCAACGCGTGGAAATGCTCGATCACTGCCTTCATTTCAGCAGCTGTAACCTCGTGATCCTTGACTTGAATATGGTTGCGAAAGGACTGTCCGGCGTCGATAAAACGGATGTCAATATCACCAGTGCCCTCAAAAAACAATTGGTGAAAACTACCCTCCTTCAACCAGATCGGTAGATGACATGCTGCGTAGCGTGTCTGGAAATCATAGCCTTTGCCGCCGGTAATGCCGCCGGTTGCAGCCGGTGACACTAATGACGCCACTTTTGCTTCCGCTCTCGATAACCGTTTCTCTAAGTTCGCCATGCTCTCCTCATTGGCCGAATTGCATTCCAAAGAGTTGCCGCCAGAGCTTTCGGCTTGCTGCTTCGTCCGAATTGTTAAATGCGCTTCGTGCGGATACGGCTGCCGACTTCACCTGCGCCATAGATGCGTCGAAGTCAGTGCTGTCCCAACGCTTCGCAACGTTCACTGACGAATACCCTGGATCGGAAATTACTGGCACGACATTGCTGTAACGATAACTCCCGTAAGTACGCTCAATGCCCTCCAGCACATTTACCACGGCCTGGGCGTGAGAGGATGGAACGCCAATGGTGTTATGGATCAGTGTTTCCAGAATGTATGATTTTGCCCGGCAGGAATCATTCGGCAGCCTATCTCGCCAATACTTCATCAGCTTGACGACCTGAACATAGTACCCATCCGTTGCTTTGTTCTTCGCATTAGTCGCCGCGATCTGTCCTTTGGGATGAGTTGGCACCCACTCGCGTGCTTCCCGGTCAGGTATCCATAGTGGACCGTCGTCGTCACCCATTGGCGTGGCGGGAACTATGTCTAGCCATACATCCTTTGCGGCGCTCACTCCCACTGACCTACCCTGGCGTTTGGCTTTTCCGTACAAACGAGTGAGTATGGTTTCAACCCACGCCAGAACCACCTCAGGCGCAGTGATTGTGTGATCAATATCAAAAATGCAGATGACATCAACATCGTTGATGTCGTTAATGGCCGTTCGGCGGGCATAAGAGCCAGATAAAAACGTATCTCTGTGCGCTTCTTTCGACTCTTGATCGGTCCGAAGTTGTTCGCGAACTTTCTCGTGTGCAGCTTTGGCTGCTGCCACATGCTTTTCGCCGGGTTGAATGGAGGAAACAAGCGCCTTGAAATCAGCAGCGAGGTCCACGGTCCGTCACTCCTTAGTCGGCAAGGAGGAAGCGGTTTCAAGCGCAGCCGCATCAATGCCATATGAAGCAGCAACCGCAGATATGAAATCGCCGCAGGCGGAGCATCCTGCGTCGCGCTCAAAGTAAATCCCGTACCACCGATTTATCGTCATCTCATCGCTGCTTTCGCTGAGGGGCGGCCAATTGGCATACTGAGTGCCCGGCTCAGGTCTGTTGAGCCAAAGGTACCACGGGGCGTCAAAATCGCGTTTCAAAACCGCGAGAGAAGACGGCTTCTCCGCAACCAGCTCTAGAAGAGCCAATTTCGTCACCATATTCGCTATGGGCAGAACATCCAGAGATAAGCCCGGCTCGATCGCCACCGGCCGATCTGAATAAGCAATCTCATCTGCAGCAGCAACCGATGAAACCTCGACGTCGTTGGATTCCTCCGGCATTGTTGCCACAAAGCATTCGTGACACGGCGATACCCTTGGACGTACCCGAAGCACCTGGCCACCATACGCCCGGCGAAATGCGCCTCCATAGATCGCGACGATGTCCGCATCAATGCAGAGCTTGTTAACCAACAGCTTGCTTGGCCGATTATCCGTCGCGCAGATTACGACGTGCGCTTGTGCAATCAGTGGCTTGAAGCTTTCCGCGTTTTCATGCGTTAACGAAATTGGATAAACTGCTACCTGAGCGTCCGGATTCTTTTCGAGGATGAGGTCACGGATAACGTTCACTTTCAGTCGGCCGACTTGCGACACACCACCAGGATGGCGCACGACATTTCCAACGGATAGCCTGTCTGAATCGACGATGATAAACCGGCCGACGCCGCATTTCGCCAGCTCGATCGCCGCGTGGGCACCGCCGGTACCCACGCCAAAAATAATTACACATCTATCGTTAAGAATCGATGTTTCGAGAATACCCGCGCGACGCGTCGCAAGCGCTGGCTGCACATCGACTAAGTTGGTGACAATCGATTTTTCGGTGCCGGCGGCGCACACCCATGCGACGGCTCTATAAAATGATCCGTCCGGTGCGCTGAATGTCGACGGTTCAGACCCAGAGGCCTCGGTCGGTGTGAGCAGAACACGCAATTGAACGCCAGCGGGCAACGTCGAATTTTCGGTCGTCGTAAACACGCCTTCGATCACCGAGGGACCGGGCTGCGGGCCAAGATCTGACTGCGTAAGCGCATCTCCATCATCCCACGAGTTGAAACGAGCGGTGATTACGCCATCACGTCTCAGTTGTGCCCAATGCTCATGTAACCACCGAGTCGATATGGTAGCGACAGCGAACATATCTGCGTCGTCCGCGGTGATGTTCAGCGCGCGCGGCGCCTGTGTGCCTTCTGCAACGGCGACAATTGTGCGCTTGGTCTTGTCATAGACGAGCTTGCTCCGACCTGGCTTGCGCTCGGCAATTGCCTTCATTGCATCTCGAATCATTTGCTGTTGCTGTGGATCGGTCATATCTATGCTCGCTCTGCCATTGTTGAGACGAACTCAGCCAGGGGACGGCCTGTCGCCAGATGTTGCTCGTAGGCTTCGATCCAAAGGAGGCCCTTCAGAAAAACCTTTTGCAGCAAAATGTTAGAATGCCATCGAGCGTCCCGCCAATGGCAGATCTGAACATATCCGCTGGAAGTTGGAGTAAGCGTATGCATTTGGTGCGATACGCCCAACGAGGAAACTCGCGCACCGTCGGCCGTGTAAAGTGGAAACGGCTCGGTTAAATACATGGGTGGTCGTTCATATGGAAAATTCGACGGAATCGGAACGCAAAGGTTATATCGCCTACCTGAACTCGACTCGGTAACCCCAGAGGCTTCATATGTATCTGTTGCATTAGATCTGTATACGCTGAATTGACTAAACCCATCTTGCTGAAGTATCTCGTGCTCCAGCTGCAGTCTTCGCCTTTGCTCAGCCGTCCACATGTGTTTTCCCTTTTTGGTTCGCCTGCGCATTGCGAAAGACTTCGACGATGCCCGGAATGTCCGCCGCTACCAACTGCGCAGGCGCGTTGATAATCTCCGTACTACCCACGTCGCGATTTAAGCGGTGTACTTCAAGAACGGCCATCGGCCATACGGCTCCAAGGGCAAACGCCACGTAAAATGGCTCTTCGAGCTTTGCGACTATCACACGCCCAAAGCCCGTAGAATGCTGCTCCACTGCATCACCACTCTCCTTTTGCAGAGCGTCCGCAAGTTGAGAAAGCGTACGTTCACGAGTCGTGCTATCAACGTCGGACGTTGTCTCCAACGCCGGTGGCGTCGTCGCCGACCCGATACGAATTCGATGTAGTGATATCTTCTCCCACCCGGACCACTCTTGCTCGGGCAACACGCGCCTGGTTAACAACGCCTGACGGATTGGACTGAGACCGGGTAACACTTTAACACGCATCGGAAACGGTTCATCACTCGCACTTGAAAGATCGTAAAGCCACGGATGAATCCTGATCGTGGGGTCCTGTTGGCTACCCTCCAAAGTGACAATTATCTCCGTCATGGCCGGAAACTGGTTGCGACCTGCCAAGCCGACAATACGGCGTCGGTCGCCAGCGCTTGGAGCAGACAGGCCGAGCCGGTGATGGGAGTGCCAGTCACCGAAATAGCGGAGTGCCCAATCGTTTGCTAAGGTCTCGCTGAGCTGCCGGAGATAATCGACATCCAGCCGAAAATGCGCGTTATTGCGCTGCGCACCTGGACCTGCTTTCGTTGCAAGAATAATGGTCGGCACATCGTGCCACCGTCCGAACAGGTCGCCTCCGGTCTCAATCGACCAAGATGAAGCTTCACCGGCCATCGGCGCAATTCTGATTCCCACGTCACCAAAAAGCCGCGTGGCGTTTGAGGAGTTGGGCGGCGGCTCATCAATCGGGTTAGGCGTTGGATCAGCATATCGGACTCGGGTGAAGTGCGTAGTGAGCGGAGAAGACCACCAAGCTGGGGACGTTCCTCAATCCATTCACGCAACTCGCTCGGAAGCCGGTTGTCTGCCGCCGCCAGTTCATCGGCCGGAATATCGAGGACCGACGAGATGCGCTCCCTCAATTCAGGGCTAGGCAGCCGCCGGTTAGCCTCGATGTCAGCGATGTACGCACCAGTTACGCCTAGTGCCGACCCGAGTTGTCGGAGCGACCATTTTCGGGCTAACCGTTTGTTCTTGATGAGTTCGCTGAGTTCTGCCATGAAATCAATATGACATTGTCAGCATACAATGTCAAGGTTATCGTCTGTCTACTTAAGCTTCGAGCCGAGTAGCAGCCAATCTGCCCCCGCGCCGCGGTCGGAAGTAAAGGCCGCCACGGGGTGGAGAATTCGGAAACCGGGTCCTCGTCGCCTTCAAGCCACTTCCTGTCGCAGTCGTCGAGCGCGCGGTGCTGTCTTACAGAATCGCCCATCGACCCAAAGACTTAGAATCGCTTGAAAATCACCAGTCCCTGCCTACTGGACTGGCGGCCCTGAAATCGTCACAGTGATAAAGGGCATTGTCAACGCGAACATACTCGTTTTCCGCGTTGCCCCTGCTTCAGTCCGAGTTTCTCCACGCAAGAAGATAGATCGCTCGAACTTCTCCTTTGCAGTGTGACGGCATGGATTGAATAACAGGTGCCGCTGCCCGCCGGAGCCCTCTTCCATGTTGATCGAAGCTGATGATCGCCAGTCGTGCGGATTCACCAAATCCGAACGGCACCCCTGCCAATGGGCGCCGCCGCTTGGTTCGAAGCTTTCGATGACCTCAACAAATCGACGGATGTTCTGCGTTGTTCTCCTGCTGATCACCGTTGGCGGTGCGAGCGTAATTGGGATTGGGATAAAGGCAGCACAAACTGATACGACGCCTAAACAGCCGACGAAAGAGGATGTAGAAGATGCCAAGTCGATGGAGATGCTTGACGCGATATACACGGAGGCAGCTACAAAAACATTAGCACTTGACCAAAATACATGGGATGTACTTACAGATTCACAAAAAATCTTTGTACGTGAACTGGGGTGGCACCCGCCAGAACCAAGGAGGTGGGGAGAGCAAGGATCGTTTGCATTGAAAGGTAACATTCTGGAAGCACTGCGAATATATTCTCCCGATAAGAACGATACTCATGTTGCTTTTAATTACAATCAGGAGCAAGGCGGGATTACATATGCGCTGATAAAAGCACTGAAGGCTGCATTGAATAAGGGAGTAAAACCGAGGGCCATACTTAAGAAATTCAGTGGAAGCAACCCGGCAGCAGTGGCGTTGGCATTGTCTGTAAAAGACGAGAGTGGTAAATATGTCGACAATCCAAACGTTCCTAGCGGAAACGAATTACCTCTTGTCAGGGCCGCCCGCGATGGCCAGGGAACGGATGTAGTGTATCTATTGTTCTTTGGCGCCGATCCTTCCCTTTCCCTCAAGGAAAATATCAATACTGACCTCGAGGGGAATGCCATCGAGATATCTGAAGGTGACTCGGCGGTACAGTCATTGCTCAGCAAGTCCGGTGCAGGTTACAACGTGCCGGGTATAGCTGGCATTACCGCTCGGCAATTTCTCGGGGACGCACTCAACCAAATGCAACTGTATGTCAAAAATAAGGAAGTCATACTGGCACTGAAAAAGAGAATCGATGAGTTGGACAGGCTTGCCGAGGCCCAAGACATGAAAGAGGCCCAAAACAATAGAGCCGGAACCGACCCGAAGAAATTCCGCGAGGAACTCCGCGAGAATCGCCTCAGGGAGTCAGAGAAACGCCTCATGGAGTTTAAAAAATTTGCCGACCAGAAAGCCGAATTCCCCCAACGCGATGCTGCCAAAGCCAAGGACGAGGTTATTGATGACGTACCCGGTCCACAGAGTTGCCTGGACGTACCTCTCGAGTATCGGTTGGCGCTGAAGGCTGCAAGGTTGGGTCCGCACTGCTGTCAGAGGAGACAGGCACGAGGGGGAAATAATCTATGCAACACGTAATAGTATATCACAGAGGAATACATGCGGTTGCGCCACGGGCGGGCAGGCGACGATGAAATACTGCGCATTGCACGGATTCTTGGCTACGGCCGCGCTGTCATTCGTTTGTCCCGTCGTTTTCGCCGAGTTTGTGCGTCCCGAGAAACCAGGCGATCCTCTGATCTACGGTGTCAGGAACGGGATCTTCGTCGCCCTGCATCCTGCCGGCCTGGACGGACGGCCTAAAGGAGGACCACGCGGGCTGATCCGCGTGGGATACGAAGAAAACGGGCGGCGCCACCTGATCAACTATATCGCTGTCCAGCCGATCGTGGAGTCGGTGCTGGGGTTCTCGGAGTTGGAGACGGGCGGCGACGGCAGGCCCGGGAAACGGTTCTGGGTAGGTGCTGGTCTGAGGGACGGCGGTGTAGGCCAGACGGGAAACATTTGCGGGTCGGTCGAACAAACCCCTGCCGGGCGCGTACTGTCGTTGGTGGTTCACGTCGAGCCGTATGCGAACGGTGCCCGGCCGGTGGTCGAGATCAGTCTATTTGAGAATGCTCCCGAACGACTCCGGCTGCGGACCTTCTCTGGTCCGGGTGGGGCGCCCATGCAGCAGTGCGGACTGTCAGCGACCATGGGCAACCAGTCGCGCTGCCGTTGGCTCTGGTTACGGGGGGGTGCGATCTACGCCCCTGCCCTTTACCCCAATTATGCGGGCACGGATTTCGTGGAGAAGGGTCGGTACGGATTGGAGGATCTGCACAAGACCAAATCCGGGGACGTGATCGCGGCGATCTCGCCCGACGAGTTCGAGCCGCGCGAGGTCTGGCCCCTGCCGGGGGGCGGTTGGCACCACGAGGGGAAGTGGATGGCGCACTTTTGGCTCAAGCGCCCGGGCCAATACAACGGGTCGCTCAAATGCCGCGTCAACGGGCGCAGAGTGTACTGGGCCGGCAACATCCCTATCCCAGGCGGTAAGGCCTATGAGAACTTCGATTTTCAGGAAGATTTCATCCAGGGACAGGAAGTCTGGTTCGGCTACACCACGGAGAGCCCGGCCAAGTCGTTTGCGTTCTCGTACGACGTTTCTCCCGCCCGCATAAATGGGCGCCGCAAGTTGTCGAAGGAAGAGAAGGCATCCGAACGAGAAGCGGCCGAGACCGGCCGATCGCTGGTGAACGGCGATTTCACGGCGGGGCTCGACGGCTGGAAACCTAAGGGCGGCGCACGGTCGTTTCGGAGGTTTGGCGGGGTGGGCGGCATGGGTCTTACGACCTTCGGCTCGAACGGGGACGCCGACACCGGCCGGCTCAGCCAGTGTTTCCAGGTGCCCAGCGACGCTGATGAATTACGATTCAACTTGAGCGGCGGGTCCGATGCGCGGAGAACTCACGTCGCGCTATGGCACGGCGCAATCCTCTGGCGGTGGATGACAGCACGGAACGATAACACTCCGTTCCAGGTCCGGTGGGACGTGTCCCGTCTGCGCGGCGAGGTGGTCACCCTGGAGATCGTCGACGAGAGTACTAATCCTTGGGGTTTCATCGGAGTCCAGGAATTCGCCATCGGCGCCAGGAAGTAACCGACGTTGACCGAACAGGGGTAATCCCGCAGCATCATGTCGGGAAGGTCAAGGCATAAGTGATAATCCTGCTCCCAACATAGGTAGAGGGGCGCCGCCTTGAGAGGAGCGGGCAGCACCCTTTTACTCAAGCAGCGTGAGCAGTTTGGCAATCACCTCGTCGATGATGATCTGCGGGGCTTTTTCGACAAAGGTCGCTCCACGCTTCTGAAGGTCAAGAACGCGTGGCTGGTTGCAGAGGATCACGCCCTGGCTATTCGTGCCGACACCGCTCAAGGAGACGGCAAACCCCCTGTCGCGGGCGAAATTGCCACCCTGCGTGATCGGGCACACCAGCGGGGTTCCCAGCTTGTTGAATTCCCTCGGCGAAACGATGAGGACATAACGGCTACCGGCCTGTTCCCTCCCGAGGATCGGATTCAGGTTTACGAGGTAGATGTCGCCGCGATCCATCAAAGGTCTTCGCGGCCTACCGGCGTTGCGTCAAGCCATGCCCTATCTTCGGCGGTCATCGGTGCCTCCGGATCGCATTGCTCCATCAGCTCGGCCAGCGTGTAGCGTGGCCTGGGGTGCGGTTCGACGATCAACCGCCCGTCCGATACCGTAAGCCCGACCTGCGTATTCGGCAAAAGGCCAAGCCCTTCCAGTATCGGCTTGGGAATCGTGAACATCACCGATCCGCCTACGTTGCGCAGTGTAGTCAGATGCATAATCACTCCATAAGTTATATCTGAATATAACATACAATCACAGGCCATTCAAGCGGCATAACACGGCTCAGCCTCCTTGCCCGCGGTACTTAGCGGTCTTCGTCATCGGTTTGCACTGGAGCAAGCCGCCTATGCCCAAGGTCCAGGGCACAGATTGGCTCACGCCGCGTCCGCGGCGGCAGGATCTCCTCGGCGGCCTCCTGGTCGCGGATCAGCGTTGCCCGCATCATCGCCGTGAGCGTGACCGGGTGCAACCGGCCGAGGATTCTCTTGTTGAGGGCCTGCATCAGCTTGTCGATGTTCGTGTAATGCGGCGGCATCGCTCCCAGCCAGGCGATGACGCAGTCGTCATCCTGGCTGATCGAGTAATCCATCACCTGGGCGAAGTACGTGTCCAGTGCCGGGTCCCAGCCTACGGCAAAGGACAGGTGATCGGGCCAATGTCGTGGCAGGAATTAGTGGCGGGACATGGGCAACCAATAACCGGGAATCGTCGGGCTGTCAAAATGCATGTTGAGCTCTAGGCTTCTCGCGCCGTGGTTGAGTCAACTGACTGAGGTGCTGGCATGTGGACGTTTTCGGGCAAGCCTTTACACGGTGCAAAACGGCCTTAGCTGGCTAAGGGGAGAAGTCTGTAGCTCAACATGCAATTTTCAGATGGCATTTTGTTACTTGACTTAGTGGGTATCCCACATATGATCCACCATGGGTTGTGTCACCAGGTAGGAGGCATGGCGGATGCTCACGATCAACGCGGTTACGTCGGCGACGAATGCGAAGGCTTACTACGCCGTTGCCGATTACTAGTAAGCGCCCGGCGAAACCATACCCAGTGCGCGGGCGGCCTGCCTGGGGCAGCGGTGGGATGGAGTGGCCCGCCATCGCTCGCGTGGTGACGGCGGTGCCCACGGCGCCCGCGTGCTCGCAGGCCTCACGAGCTGACGGGCCGCGGGACGATTGGCGATGATTCAAAAGACCCGCCAGCCCTCAGCGCCCCCGTGACGGGTGCTCTGTCTGTCGGCCGACGTAGCGTCCGGTTGATCCGGCACGGCGTCCGGGTGCAGCCCGCCCACTGCATCGGAGTCAGTGGTGAGACGGCGTCCGCTTGACCTTATCTGGCACTCCTGACGCGCGTGCCCGCACCGCGGTCAGATCTGATCCTCGCCGGCGAACGCTTCATCATTTTTGAGTCCCGCTTGTGCACTTTCCCGTCGGTGCCGCGACGACCTCAGGGACTCCGACTCCGCTTTGAGCCATTTGCTCGCCGGCCAGCACGCCGTCGTCGCCGCGATCGTGCCGCGGCCTCGGCTTCATCCCGCCGGTAATGCAGGAAGTGCTCCGGATGCGCCGCGATCCAGACATCGGGCAACAGAGCGCTCCAATCCGGCTCGCCCGTTGAAATAGCCACCAGCAGATCACGCACGTAGGCAAACGGCTCGATCCTGTGTCGCTTGGCACCTGCCAGGATGCTGAAGCAGGTCGCAGCCGTCTCGCCCCCGCGGTCGCTTCCGACGAATAACCAGTTTTTGCGACCGATGGCACACAGCCGCATGGTACGCTCGGCAATGTTATTGTCGATTTCCAGAAGGCCGCTCTCGGTGAACCGGCACAGCTCCGCCCAGTGATTGAGCGCATAGCCAACTGCCTTGCCATACTGGCTCTTGGGCAAAGCCTGGCCTTTCTGCTCACGCAAGAACTTCTCAAGCCGGCCCAGGATTGGCACGCTTCGTTCCTGCCGCGCAGCCAACCGCGCCTCCGGGCTGTAGGAACGCACTTCATCCTCGATATCGTACAACTGCCCGACCAGACTCAGGACGTAATGCGCTTCGTACCCTTGGTTCAACCGCGCGTCGAAGAACTCGCGACGCGCATGCACCAGCAGCCCACCGGGATGATGCGGCCGGCTGAGTCCAAGACCACCGACTCGTAAGATGCGTACGCGTCCGTCTGCAAGTAACCCCGAAAGTTCTTGAGCATCCGGGACGGCCCCTCGCGGCTGCGCGAATCACGATAGTCGTAGATCGTGTAGGGATTGTCACCGGTGCCGACATAGACCCAGAAGTAGCCGGTTCGGGTTGAATCCCTGGTGGGATCGAGAACGTTCACCGGCGTTTCATCAGCGTTCAAAACCAGCGACATGAGCGCTCGCTCGCGCATCAAGTCAACCAGCGGACTCAGCCCCTGGGCACATTGGGCGAGCCAGTCACAGAGTGTGCTGCGTGCCACGAAGAATCCGTGGCGTGTCAGAATGTCCTGCTGACGGTAAGTCGGCAGGTGATCAGAGAACTTGTTCACGAAGACGTATGCCAACAGCCCAGGTCCGGCCATACCGCGGTCAATTGGACTGGGTGCCGGCGGAGCCGAGGTCACGCCGTTCTTGCAGCAGGGGCAGGCATACTTGGGGTAGACGTGCCGATAGACCGTCAATTTGCCGGGCATGTAATCAACCTGTTCGGTGATATCTTCGCCGATACGAACCTTCTCCCGGCCGCAGTCACAGACCTTGGCTTCCTCGGGAACGTCATGGGGAACTTCGGTGCGGGGAAGGTGCTCAGGTATTTGGCGCCGGCCGTGACCACGCTTTCGTTTATGCTCTTGAGGCTCGTTGGCGAGCGGGGAATCGGGGAGCTCCGGAGTGATCGATGCTGCGTCGGCGTCGAAGAGATGTTGTTGTCCAGGTGCTTCTACCAGCCGCTCACGCCGCGGTCCCAGCCAGAGGCGTTTCATTGCCTCGTACTGCTCCTTGAGGCAGTCGTAAGAGCGCTGCAATTCGCCATTGGTCGTGCACGTCTCGTCAAGCTGGCGCTTCAGGTCGCCGAGCTGAGCTTCCATTTCGTCGAGCCGCTCGAGAAGGCCGCGCAGCAGGTCCTGACAGGCAGGCAAATCATCCGGGATCTGGTGAGGTTGCTCCATCATGATCACATATACGTATCAGATGGAGCAATGGGACGACATTTCTTGAGATTTTTCAGGAATTTTCCCCAAGACGATCAGCCGGCGCGTGCATAGCGGCTTGCGCCTTTTTGCCGAGGCCAGGTCGACGCCGGTAAGCAGCAGCGCCAGCTCGGTTGTGGTCAGCTCGATCCCCGCATCTCCGAAGCGACGGCCGGCACACGCGGCGGGATCGAGCTGTTGAAAGGTTCCAGCCTCGAGCCGCTTGTACCAGATGACCAGGCCATCGCGTTCCCAGAAGAGGATTTTGACGCGATCCCGGCGGCGATTGAGAAAGAGGAAGAGATGTCCCGAGAGTGGATCTTGTCCGAGATATTCGCGGACCATGCCTACAAGCCCGTCGAAACTCTTGCGCATATCGGTGGGCTGGGAGCAAAGGAAGACTCGAACGGCAGCAGAGAGTTGAGGGAGCATCAGCGGTCTCCCTGGCCAGAGCCGTTGAGTTGCCCGGCTGCGGTGATTGCAGCCTGAAGCAAGCCGGGATCAACCGAGCCTGTCACCCGTACGGTGCATCCGTTAGCCAGCTCGACTTCCAACTGAGTGGTTGCGCGTGGACCGAGGATCGATACAGGCACAAAGGTGGCCGCGGTGCTTGGGGCTACCGATGAACGTGGTGATTGCCCGGTGGCGATGCGCTTACCCGAGCCAGCGACATTCAATTTTCGAAGACGCTGCCTCCAGTAGTAGAACTTCCGGGTGGTGATGCCCAACTGACGGCAGAACTGGGCGAGAGGAATCCGGCCGGCCTGCTGCCGAAGAATTACACGACCCCACCATTCGATCCGCGAGTCCTGCTCTGCAGCGAATTTGGTTGTCGCAAGCATGATCTATCTCCCGGTGCCGCGGTAGTGCGTTACCAGGATCAAGCTATCATGCACGGCAATAATGGTTCGGCCGGACGGTTACCGCCAGCCCTCAGCGCCCCCGTGACGGGTGCTCTGCCTGTCGGCCGACGTAGCGTCCGGTTGATCCGGCACGGCGTCTGGGTGCAGCCCGCCCACTGCATCGGAGTCAGTGGTGAGACGGCGTCCGCTTGACCTTATCTGGCACTCCTGACGCGCGTGCCCGCACCGCGGTCAGATCTGATCCTCGCCGGCGAACGCTTCATCATTTTTGAGTCCCGCTTGTGCACTTTCCCGTCGGTGCCGCGACGACCTCAGGGACTCCGACTCCGCTTTGAGCCATTTGCTCGCCGGCCAGCACGCCGTCGTCGCCGCGATCGTGCCGCGGCCTCGGCTTCATCCCGCCGGTAATGCAGGAAGTGCTCCGGATGCGCCGCGATCCAGACATCGGGCAACAGAGCGCTCCAATCCGGCTCGCCCGTTGAAATAGCCACCAGCAGATCACGCACGTAGGCAAACGGCTCGATCCTGTGTCGCTTGGCACCTGCCAGGATGCTGAAGCAGGTCGCAGCCGTCTCGCCCCCGCGGTCGCTTCCGACGAATAACCAGTTTTTGCGACCGATGGCACACAGCCGCATGGTACGCTCGGCAATGTTATTGTCGATTTCCAGAAGGCCGCTCTCGGTGAACCGGCACAGCTCCGCCCAGTGATTGAGCGCATAGCCAACTGCCTTGCCATACTGGCTCTTGGGCAAAGCCTGGCCTTTCTGCTCACGCAAGAACTTCTCAAGCCGGCCCAGGATTGGCACGCTTCGTTCCTGCCGCGCAGCCAACCGCGCCTCCGGGCTGTAGGAACGCACTTCATCCTCGATATCGTACAACTGCCCGACCAGACTCAGGACGTAATGCGCTTCGTACCCTTGGTTCAACCGCGCGTCGAAGAACTCGCGACGCGCATGCGCCCAGCAGCCCACCGGGATGATGCGGCCGGCTGAGTCCAAGACCACCGACTCGTAAGATGCGTACGCGTCCGTCTGCAAGTAACCCCGAAAGTTCTTGAGCATCCGGGACGGCCCCTCGCGGCTGCGCGAATCACGATAGTCGTAGATCGTGTAGGGATTGTCACCGGTGCCGACATAGACCCAGAAGTAGCCGGTTCGGGTTGAATCCCTGGTGGGATCGAGAACGTTCACCGGCGTTTCATCAGCGTTCAAAACCAGCGACATGAGCGCTCGCTCGCGCATCAAGTCAACCAGCGGACTCAGCCCCTGGGCACATTGGGCGAGCCAGTCACAGAGTGTGCTGCGTGCCACGAAGAATCCGTGGCGTGTCAGAATGTCCTGCTGACGGTAAGTCGGCAGGTGATCAGAGAACTTGTTCACGAAGACGTATGCCAACAGCCCAGGTCCGGCCATACCGCGGTCAATTGGACTGGGTGCCGGCGGAGCCGAGGTCACGCCGTTCTTGCAGCAGGGGCAGGCATACTTGGGGTAGACGTGCCGATAGACCGTCAATTTGCCGGGCATGTAATCAACCTGTTCGGTGATATCTTCGCCGATACGAACCTTCTCCCGGCCGCAGTCACAGACCTTGGCTTCCTCGGGAACGTCATGGGGAACTTCGGTGCGGGGAAGGTGCTCAGGTATTTGGTGCCGGCCGTGACCACGCTTTCGTTTATGCTCTTGAGGCTCGTTGGCGAGCGGGGAATCGGGGAGCTCCGGAGTGATCGATGCTGCGTCGGCGTCGAAGAGATGTTGTTGTCCAGGTGCTTCTACCAGCCGCTCACGCCGCGGTCCCAGCCAGAGGCGTTTCATTGCCTCGTACTGCTCCTTGAGGCAGTCGTAAGAGCGCTGCAATTCGCCATTGGTCGTGCACGTCTCGTCAAGCTGGCGCTTCAGGTCGCCGAGCTGAGCTTCCATTTCGTCGAGCCGCTCGAGAAGGCCGCGCAGCAGGTCCTGACAGGCAGGCAAATCATCCGGGATCTGGTGAGGTTGCTCCATCATGATCACATATACGTATCAGATGGAGCAATGGGACGACATTTCTTGAGATTTTTCAGGAATTTTCCCCAAGACGATCAGCCGGCGCGTGCATAGCGCTTGCGCCTTTTTGCCGAGGCCAGGTCGACGCCGGTAAGCAGCAGCGCCAGCTCGGTTGTGGTCAGCTCGATCCCCGCATCTCCGAAGCGACGGCCGGCACACGCGGCGGGATCGAGCTGTTGAAAGGTTCCAGCCTCGAGCCGCTTGTACCAGATGACCAGGCCATCGCGTTCCCAGAAGAGGATTTTGACGCGATCCCGGCGGCGATTGAGAAAGAGGAAGAGATGTCCCGAGAGTGGATCTTGTCCGAGATATTCGCGGACCATGCCTACAAGCCCGTCGAAACTCTTGCGCATATCGGTGGGCTGGGAGCAAAGGAAGACTCGAACGGCAGCAGAGAGTTGAGGGAGCATCAGCGGTCTCCCTGGCCAGAGCCGTTGAGTTGCCCGGCTGCGGTGATTGCAGCCTGAAGCAAGCCGGGATCAACCGAGCCTGTCACCCGTACGGTGCATCCGTTAGCCAGCTCGACTTCCAACTGAGTGGTTGCGCGTGGACCGAGGATCGATACAGGCACAAAGGTGGCCGCGGTGCTTGGGGCTACCGATGAACGTGGTGATTGCCCGGTGGCGATGCGCTTACCCGAGCCAGCGACATTCAATTTTCGAAGACGCTGCCTCCAGTAGTAGAACTTCCGGGTGGTGATGCCCAACTGACGGCAGAACTGGGCGAGAGGAATCCGGCCGGCCTGCTGCCGAAGAATTACACGACCCCACCATTCGATCCGCGAGTCCTGCTCTGCAGCGAATTTGGTTGTCGCAAGCATGATCTATCTCCCGGTGCCGCGGTAGTGCGTTACCAGGATCAAGCTATCATGCACGGCAATAATGGTTCGGCCGGACGGTTACCGTTCAGCGACAGCGGCGGCGGACACATTGGTCAAGCTCAGCAAGGAAGCTCGTTCTGAGGGTGTCCGGTTTAACGCCGCACGGGCGGTGATCGACAAAATGCTCGAGGTGAAGGCAGCGGTCGCACAGGCCAAGGAGCTTGCTGAACTGAAGAGCCGCCTAGACGCATTGGAGACACAAAATGACCGCCGCTGAACTCGCCCGGACGCGCCGACGGATCGCACGATTGGAACGCGCGGATGGTTCGCGAGCTCGAGTCGAGGTGCCTAACTTTCGGGGCACATGGCTCGGCGACCGGTTTGATGATGTCCAGTCGCTCATTCTCGACTTGGCGGACCGGGTGACCGCGCGTTGCGGGACATCCATCAGTCGCGAATGGTGGTTCTCCAACAAAGACTGGGCGGACTCCATCCCGTTCGCCGTGTTGATTCGGTTCTTCCTGCGCGACCGGCTGATACGGGCGCCTGATGGGAAGACGATGATCCCCCCACCCACGACGGCCGATCGGCTCATCCACCTATTGTTTGCTTGGATGAAATGCGGGGATGCGAAGGCCGGGTTCGACGTCGGGTGGCAGCACTTGAATTTCCTGCCGCCGGTCCAGAGCAGTCAGGCGCTAGTAGACCGCATCTGGCCTGGCGCGGTTCTCCCGCGGTGGGTGGATCGACTCCACCCATCGGCTGTGCCGCTACCGAGTGGATGCGTGGTCGAAGGACCAAACGATCCTAGCAGTGAACATGACAGCATGCAGTGAACAAACTGGTGTACGGAATTCCGGTCTACGGGGGGGGTACACTATCGCGTTCAGTATGCGAGAACATGTGATCACTATTACTGTCTCGGATTTCTGTCCACAGCCGACCGGCTGTAGACAAAATTCTCCCGGCGGTGTAGTTGCTACTTGACATCGGTGCTAAATCGCACACAATGGTGTCGTGGTCAGCAAACTACTTTCACGGGGGGTCAGCAATGAACGACGTCACTGGGCTGGATGTGATCGGGTACGTAAGAGTGAGCACCGAGGAGCAAAGCAAGGAAGGCGTGAGTGTGGATGGCAGATCGCCAAGATCAAGGCGTACTGCTCGCTCTACGGTCTGAACCTGATCGACATCATCGTTGACGCTGGGCTGTCAGCTAAGACACTGAAGCGCCCCGGACTGCAAACCGCCCTGGCGGCCCTGAAAGCCAAGAAAGCCGGCGGCATCGTTATCGTCAAGCTTGACCGGCTGAGCCGATCCGTGAAGGATTGGAACAGCCTGATCGATTCCTACTTCGGCGAGAAGGCTGGCAAGCAACTGTGCTCCGTCAACGACCAGATCGACACCCGGACTGCTTCCGGCAGATTGGTTCTGAATGTTTTGATGAGCGTGGCTCAGTGGGAAAGGGAAGCGACGGGCGAGCGTACACGCGATGCTTTACAGCACAAGATCGCGAAGGGCGAACGGGTCGGCAAGGTTCCCTTTGGCTCCGACCTGGCGGATGATGGGGTGACGCTGGTTCCGAACGAAGCGGAGCAGGAAGTTATCGGCGAGATTCGACGGCTGCGGGATGACGGCTATAGCTTGCGTGAGATCGCCGAAGAATTATCCCGGCAAGGCGTCCCGACGAAGGAAGGCAACCACGTATGGAGTCATCAGGCCGTGGCAAGGGTTCTGAACCGCAAAGCCGCCTAACGGCGGCTTGTGCCCGGATCGTGGCAATTCTGCGTGGCAGGGGCGCTGCGAGGATCGACGCGTTCAAGGAGTTCTTGGCAGATGAGCAAGAGCAAGAAGCCACAGCCCCAAAGCCCGACCACGATAAGTGAGACACTCCGGACCCTGATCGCAGCCGACGGACGGACGGTGTACGCGATCGCGAAGGAAGCCGGGGTGTCGGCTGGCATGGTCCACCGGTTCATTAACCGGGAGCGGACCCTTCATCTCGACACCATCGACAAGCTTGCTTCGGTGCTCGGACTGCAACTCGTCCGACGCGACGGCGAGCTCTAGTGGTTCGCCCCGGCTCGACACTACGCGCCAAGGAGTCCCTCGAGTGACCTGTCAATCTGCATTGAATTACCCCGGGCGACCGCTACGATTCGGCCAGACAGGCATACTCGCTTCGCTAACCTCCACAGGCCCGGATGACCGCCCTATGACCCAGCAACCCACGCCGACATCCCCAAGCGACGTACCTCAATCCCCCATTGAACCGCTCACCTACCGGTTCCGTGACCTCGCGATTGCGTTAGGTGTCAGCCGACGCACATTAGAGCGACAACGTAGCGCGGGCAAGCTACTCAAGCCAAGCATCCGCATCGGAAAAATCGACCTCTGGTACAGGCGACACGTCGAGGAGTTGCTCGAGCGAGGAGGGCGCTAGGCAGCGAAGTTGGGCGGGTGGATGCTCCAGAAAAAAAGACCCAGATTCGCACCCCCACCCCGGGTCGCGTATGTAGCTAGCGACCAAGAGAAAAAATTTGACCCCTGAAATTGTCCACATGCATGCATTTGTCTGAACTCGAGGGTGCTTGACCATGGCGTCGGTCTTCAAGCAAAAAGATACAGGCAAGTATGTGATCGTCTACCGGGATGAAACCGGGCGGCGGCGGAAGAAGATCGGTACGAAGGACAGGGCAGTCACAGAGCGGATCGCCAGACACTTGGAAAACAAGGTGGCGATGCGAAAGGATGGCGTGCTCGATCCGAAGGACGAAGCGTACGCTGCGTACGCCGCGCAGCCGCTAAACGTCCACCTGCAAGCCTGGAAGGCGTCCACGAAAGCCAAGGGCGCAACGCCGAAGCACGTCAAGTTATTCACGACGCGGGCGGCTCGAGTCATCGCGCTAGTCAAGGGTGCAGAGCTCACAGAGATAGACCCACCGCGTCAGGCCAAACATGCGGAACTACCGAAGTTTGAGGCCGCGCTCGAGGCACGGGTTAAATCCGCCTGGCTCGCAGACCTGACAGCCGATCGCGTTCAGAAAGCGCTCGCCAAGCTTCGCGATGAGGGCCGATCGCTGGCTACGGTAAACCACCATCGGGCGGCAATCAAGGCATTCTCGACTTGGTGCCACGAGAACTGCCGGATGCGCGAAGACGAGTTGCGTGGTGTGACCGGATACAACGCCAAGAAAGACCCTCGCCATGAGCGTCGGGCGATATCGATCGAAGAGCTACAGAGGTTAGTGGCGGTCGCGCAGGCTGGCCCGACGGTCTTGGGGTTGACGGGACCAGAGCGTGCAATGGCGTACAGACTCGCGGTAGCGACGGGCTTGCGTTATGGAGCCGAGCCCGGCAAGCCGCTCCGTGAACTGGCATGCATAACGCCAGAGTCGTTCGACTGGCAGAGTAGCACGGTGTCGGTTCGAGCGGCCTACACAAAGAACGGCGAGCCAGCCGAAATCAAAATACCTGCTGAGCTCATGAGTGACCTCGCGGAGTTTGTGGCGAAGAAGGCGCCGAAAGAGCCGGTATTCCCTTTCCGTCGAGGAAAGGGCGCCAAGATGATCAGGGCAGACCTCGCAGTCGCCAAGATTCCATACCGCGACGCTGGCGGTCTAATGTTTGATTTCCACGCGCTACGCGGCATGCTCGCGACGCTGAACGATCTGGCGGGGGTTCCGCATAGTGTGAACCAAAAGCGGATGAGGCATTCCTCTCCAATGCTCACGGCTAAATACATCAGGCCACGCCTAGCCGATATCGATGCCGCCGCGGAAAAGCTTCCCAGCCTTAAGCCGGCGACCGGACAACAGGAAGCGCTGGCGGCGACCGGAACCGATGATAAGATGGTGGGCGCTATCGGGACTGTTACTTACCCTGTTACCGACGAAGATGGCTCTGATCGCAACATCTTGTCGCTTAACGATATAGGTCAAGATAGCGGCGGTCTCATAATCCGCAGGTCAGGCGTTCGAGTCGCCTCCCCAGTAATCCTGATGAACATCAGATCAACGCATGATGAAAAGGCTCGGAAATGCTTGCTGAAGCTCTGCGACCCCGGCATCGGTGACGTTCGTGCGTCTGACGTACAGTACCGAGAGTTTGGTCAGCCCCGTTAGATGTACGAGCCCGGCGTCGCCGACGTGCGTGAAACTGATGTCGAGTTGCGAGAGGTTCGTGAGCCCATTCAGGTGGGCCATTCCGGCGTCGGTGATCGCGGTTTCGCGGAGGTCGAGCACCGAAAGCTTCGGAAGCGCCTTCAGATGAAGCATTCCGCCGTCAGTGACCTGAGTAGCGTTGAGGACAAGTTTCAAGAGATTGGCCAACCGCTTCACGTGCGCCAGTCCCGCGTCGGTAACTTGACTCCCTTCGAGGTCGAGCTGCGATAGGTTGGTCATCACCTTCAAATGAACCAATCCGGCGTCAGTGACGCGAGTATGGGGCAGGGCGAGTTTCGTGAGCTTGGTCAAATCCTTCAGATGCGACATGGCGGCGTCAGTTACCTGGTCGCCGCTGAGATGGACCGTCGAGAGTTTGTTCAGCCCAGTCAGATGGACGAGCCCTGCGCCGGTGACCTTGGTACCGCTGAGGTGGAGTACCGAGAGGTTTGTGAGCGCCCTGAGGTGGATCAATCCGGCATCGGTGACGTGAGCGTCGAAAAGGTAGAGCTCCGAGAGGTCTGTCAGCCCGCTGAGGTTCGCCAGGCCGGTGTCGCTAAGGGTCGATGAATAGATAACTAGAGTCTGCACTCGCGCAAGGCGCCCGGCCTGGCCGATCATTGCATTCGGCACCGTGCCCTGGTCGCGGAGCCTGGCAGCCGTGACGTGGCCGAGATAGTCGACTCCAAGTCGATCGCGTAGCCATTTTGGCGCCCAAGGCTTCCCGCCGGGAATGTAATTCCCGCTGTTCCACTCCCAGTCATACTTGACCATGCCCCCGGCTCTTGTGATCGCCGCCACTGCCTCGCGCTGAATGCGCGCGCTTCGCACAACCCAGCCCAGCCAGCAACCGATCACCAGCACCAGGACGATCAACCCCCGCACGCTGAAGCGCAGGAGCCTTCGCCAGGGGCGTGAGACAGGCTTGGCCAAGGCAGTAGACACGGGAGTTCAGCCCGATCGTGACGTCGGAGAATGCAGTTCCTATCAGGGATGCGGTGACTGTCCCGGCGGAGTCAAAGCACCATTCGCTTCGCGCCGGCGGCCGGCTCTTGCCAGGAGAGCTTGCCGGCTTTCGTGACCGGCTTGCCACGAGTCACCGTGCTCTCGGCTGGGATCATCTGCGCCAGTGCGCTTCGTGTTTCGCTCCAAACGAATCGGTAGAACAGATAGTCCGCTGGCGCTCTACGAAGGACATCAAGCCGGCGGCGACCATCGAGGATGGAGGCACCGTGCTGATCGGCGACCACGTCGTCGCCCTCTTCCATCAGTTCGTGCCACGAGCTCATCGTCACCTGATCTTTCCCGGATTTGATGAACATCGTGGTGAATTGCGAGTCCTCGCCGAAGTTCGCTTTCTTGAGTCCCTCGTCGGCGAACAATCCGTCCTTGTCAAACCGCGAAAGTAGTGCCGTAACGCGCGTTGGATCGATATGACCGGAGTGATACGGTGGGCCGCCCTTCAGGCGATCACTTGACCAGACGATGAAACCGTCCGGCCAGGCCGCGAAAATGATCGCCCGTTCGCCTCGAGATGTCAGGCCCCAGTCCTCCCGGTACACTGCAAGGACGGATTCGGCGCTCGAGATTGGCCGCATCGGCGGATTCGGCGCCTCGGGCGGTAGCTGCGCAACGATCGAGCCAAGCAGAAGAGGGTAGAAACCGAGCCATCGAGAACAGGCGGGCATGAACTTGCCTCCTTGTGAGATCCGCTGTGCCGCCAGGAATGTACGCGACCTGCGGCTCAGGGGCAATGTCAGCAAGTTCCACGCAAATCGCGGGTCGTCATCGTGATGTCGTATCACATGATTGCGCTCGAGCGCTCCAATCATTCTTGCTAGGTAGACGGACAAGTTGCGGTCAAAGAAGAACCTCATGCGACGAGGCTTTGCTCAAAGCTTACGGCGGCCAGAACATCCGTTTGTTGGACACCGTGCCAGTCCGCCACAATTCCGGCGTCGCGGTGGTTGGCATGAAATGCGGCAGCAAGAATTCCAGTCGTGATCCCCACCTTCTCGACGATGGGCTAGCCCAAGCATATGGCCGGGTCAAGAGCCACGCGGTCCGCAATGCACCACTTTCTCGCAAGACGGGTCGCGGAATCGTAGTTAATTTTGTTCAGAAACGGTAACAGGATTTCAACAAACACCTTTTGACGAGTGAGAACCTCGACCATTTCCTCTTTTCCCTTGTCATCCAAGCCTAGTACGAAAACCTTCTTACCGTCACTGAGAATCTCCTCCCTGGAAAACGGATGTTGGGTCACCAGGTCCTTCTGGAGCTTCGTAGGTACCTTCCGCAGGGCCTGTAATGAGACGCCGTGATCGCGAAGTTGGCCAGCTACGAAAAGTTCGACTAAATCAAGGAAGCAGATCACGTGATCGCCTCGCACAGCGTGATAGTCACTCTTGAATATCGGCTTCCGAGCGGCAGTCCGGCCGGTGAAAGTCAATCGGGCCGTCGGGCCAAACGACGAAACGCACCACCGTCTCCAGACAAACTGCGGCGCGCTTCGGGAAATGGAGCGAGATCCACCCCGGGTGGATCATCGCTGCCGTAATCGCCGTTGCGGGCCTGCTTTTGCTCGCCGGTGGCTCGGTGATCAATGTGAACCGTATCGACATCCGGTGGGGGCGCTAGCCTGAACCGCGAGCCCGATCGCTCGCGGTCGTCACTATCGCGTTGTTGTTGCTGATGTTCCTCGCGGCCAGTCCGGTTGTGAACATCAGTCACTTCACGATTTCGTGGTGATTGTGGGAAAACCGAACCGGCGGTTGCATCGCGCGGCCGCCGGTATTTTTGCTCGCGCGGATCCGCGCCACGTTCGCCGCTTCGTCTCGGTCTCGGTGCTAATGCCAGTTTGTGAAATTCGGATCAACTAAGAGTCGGTCGTAGACCCGAATGATTTCGTCCATCAGGGAGACTGGCATGTTGCCCAAACTCGCCAGGACAAGTGACGGCGTGGGATAGCGAACCCAATTACATTTCGCCCAAGAAGGGGCGTACAATCCGGTGTCTGGATCTAATTGATCGTCGTGGTGAATCTTGATGTGGTAGTACGGGCAACGGCCCCGCTGCTGGCTCGCAGAGATCGCGACCACTTGTATTTCGTTCTCCTCGGTCAAGTCGATGTTGTCGTCGATGATGACGGCTGGACGAACCTTGACCACGCCGTCTTTGTCGCTGATGCGTGCCCGAATGATCTCGCCGTAAATGAAACTCGGCGTCCGCAAGGCGTCATCGCTCCTTGGGCAGCGGATCGCAGTGTTCTACTTCTGCATGTCGATGGAGAATCGTTCCCGGATCGCGCGGAGTTTCTCCCGGTGAGGCTGCATCCTTGCCGAGCTTGCCTTCCTGCCTTGAAAGCGAAACGAGTTCGCCGGCCACACAGGATTATTGGCGACAGCGACGCCGACTTTCCCGGCTTCCGCGACCTCCGCGAAAAACTCTCTCAGCAGCGTTCTCTGTATGACCCTGCCCCGGGGAGTTTCCTTCCAAGGTCGTTCGTCGTGCGTCATGTCTTCAAGTTTCTTCGCGCTGAACTGCCCATAATTCGCGTAGACGGCGTTCAGGATCTCCCGCATCTCGGGCGGATACTTCCCGATCTCGATCTTCGTTGGTGGATCAATTGGCCAGTGGCCGCAGCCCTTGTAACGTTGGTAGATCGATTTGACGGCTGGCCCATGCGTCCACGCGTAAAGGGATTCCGAGAAAACCGGTTCGCCACCGCTGGTGGCAATATGAAGTCCTTGCGCGTAGTACAGAAGTTTCTGAAGTTTGAGCGGCGTAATGTCGTCACCGCTCTTCAAGTCAACCTTGAAGAGAAAATAGCTGGCGATGTCTTGTGCGCTAAGCGTTTCGCTAATCATAACTGGTTACCTAAACAGAATACCACTAAGATACCTTAATGCTATCACGCCGGGCGGCGACCTACAAGATTGTCTCGGCATTTCGTGACGAGCGTCATCGCCTCGACTACGTGCATTCCATCCTACGTCCGCGAGGGTCCACCGGATCGGGATGATGTGTCGCGCCCCGCGCATGCGCGCCTTACATCCTCGCGCGCACGCGGCTACTCGTATCGCAATGAAAAAATCTTCGAGCGTGTATGGAGGGACTCCCCGTCGCACGCGTCGCGCGAGGCTGACCGATAGGTGAACCCATGCGCAGCGTCTCACAAATATCCGATCTCTTATCCCGCGCTCGACATCGCGGCTTTTACCATCGCCACGATGCCAGCGCGGACGGCCTCGGGTAGGTCTGACCAAGCGTTCACGATTTCGGCCAGTTCGGGGCTCAAAAACGGGAGGCCTGGGCACCCGGCGGACACAAGCGTTTCTTGATTTGTCTTAACTGTCTTGCTACGATTGTCCTTACGTCGACCGGGGTGCGGTCTCATAATCCGCAGGTCAGGCGTTCGAGTCGCCTCCCCGGTAATTCAGGATGCCGTATACGCCGAACCCATCGGGGTCTTGTATCGTCGCCGATCAGGAAAACCTTTCCTCCTCAGTCAAACACCTCAAACTCCAACCCCACAACCCACGCCAGCACGCAAAACCCGAGACACATCACGTACCCAATCGAAGCGAGCACCAGATCAAGTCGGCGTCTCTTCGCAGCGACAACGATGATGGCGATCGCGTAGAGCGCAAGGCACAGAATAGTGACCAGAGCGGGTATCTCGACAATCCACCGGTGCAAAACCGCGCTCGCGGTAGAATCCGCTATCCGCCGCCCACCTGCGGACGCATGAAAAAACGAATTCGCGAGTCGAGCCCACAACCAGCCGCAAATGACAATGGCCGCACCAACAATCGCCCCCGCACAGCCCAATTTTGCCGCTTCCTGATCATCAATGGCCCGTTTCGCGAATGCCCAGGCGATCAAGCCGCAGCCGAAAGCCGGCACGGCAAGAATCCCGATAGCCCCGCTCAATCGAAACAACACCGCCGCGCCGGCAACGGCCAGCATCAGCTCGAGTATAGAGAACTGTTGTCGCCGTTCGCGGCTCTCAGCCAGCGCCACTTCATCCGGAGATCGAGCTGCAAGAAGCAGGGCCGTCGCGCTCGACTGGCCCTGCGTGAGCCTCTCCTTGAACGTTCGTCGATACGACCAGCACAGCGCAAGCCCACCGATTACAAGGAACGGAATTACCATCGCGCCGTCATATCGGGCGGCCCACCTGAAGAAGCTCACCAGGCCGGCGAGCGCCACCAGACCGGCAATGGCCGCCCGGATTCGGTATCGCATCACAGACACCAGTTCTCACCCTCAAAAGGCGGCCTCATAGTCACGCGCATCGACCAAACCCAATCCATCGAACGGGGCGGAAGTTGTCGTTACGGGAAATCATTGAATTTACGGCTAGCCTAATCCCGATTCAGGGATACTGCGCCAATCATATTCGGCGCCATCCTCACATTCTGAGACGCGGTCAAGAATGCTCGGCTGCTGAGCTTGTGCGGAAGGTACTGGCTGGCGGGTTTCTGGTGCAACAGGGGGGTCACGTGACTTTTGACGAGCTGAAGGAATTTGCGAGCCGGTTCCAGCCTTCCAATGTGGTCGAGGAAGACTTCGTTGGCTTCCTTCATTTTGAGATCTCTGAGCTCGAGCGAATACGGCGTGCCGCCGCGGCCAGGCGAGAGCAGCATATCCTGGATTCCGTGCGGCGCCACTTGGAGTTCGGCGAAGCCCTCGATCTCGGGCGCCGGCTACTTTCTCCGGCTTGCTGGACCTTGTACGGGCTGGACATCGGCCTGCCGGCCGAGGGAACTGACGCAGTCGCGGAATCAGGGCCGAACTATAAATATCCACCACCGGGGCCACTCGTGGAGAAAATGGAGACGACCGAAGCGGGATGCCGGTTGCTTCTCGAGCACTGGACACGTATTTACGATTGCCTCCGTGGGAAGGGCAACTGGATTCATAAAAATGTCTTCGACATGATGCGACTGATGGGGAAGCGGCCGGCGGACGCGCTTGAAGATGAGGAGGCCGCCGTCGTTTTCATGGCCGCCCACGCGATCGATCGTGGCCGCGACAACGCCGTCATGACGCTAAAGAGCGAGGTGGGCTTTGTGCGCGCCAAGGACTTCCTGAGCCGCGTCAAGGAGCTTGGGTCAAAGAGGCTTGATCTGGGGAATCCGGAGCAGGGGCGTGCGACGATCATCGCCATCATTGAGCCCGCGATGAAGCGGCTGAGCGAGCGCGCCGAGGAGCATCGACTGCGCGCAGCAGCGACGAGGCGCGAGAGGCCGCTGGGCGGGAATTCGATTCGTCGCCGCTGGCAGCGAAACTCGAGCGCGAGGAGAAAAAGTGGATCCGGGCGGCGAGTCGAACTGTGAACTTCCTGGTGAAAACTCGGCGTGACTTTGGGCCTGAAACGAATGAGCCGGGAGGGGGGAAGACCGGTCGGCGGGCTCAGGCGAGCTTGAAGTCAACCATGACATCGGAATCGGAGTAAGAGCAAGAGTATGAGTATGAGTACGGGAGGGGATCATGCCGGTTGAAACGAGTGGTGACGGGCGGGCAAATGACACGCAGAAGCCTGGTGGCGCTGTGGAGGCGCTATTGCAGATTGCCTCGAAGGCATGTTTTTTCCGGTCGGAGGACGGGCGGTTTCATGCCGACGTACCCGTCGGCGACCGGCATGAGATTTACGGGCTGAAGTCAACGGCATTTGGCGACTGGCTGATCGAGAGCTACCGATGTGAGCGGGGCGAGCTGCCGGCGGCCGATTCAGTACGGTGCGTGATCAAGTCGCTTGTGGCCCGAGCGAGATTTGAGCGCGGCATGCCGGCGGTGCACGTGCGCGTGGGCCGGGCCGGCGGGTCTGTGGCCTCAGATTTCTACATCGACCTGGGAGACTCGAACGGCCGGGCAGTAAAGATCAGGCGCGGGGATGGCTCGTGGTGGATAAACCGGCGGTGAAGTTCCGGCGCCAGACGGACAGTTGCCGCTGCCGGCTCCCAGCCGCGAGGGTTCGATCGAACGGCTGAAAGGATATATGAACCTTACCGAGCCGGATTTCCAGCTTCTCGTCGGCTGGCTGGCGGCGGCACTTCTGCCAGAGGGGCCTTATCCGCTGCTGGTGATTCACGGTGAGCAAGGGTCGGCGAAGAGCACGCTTGCGAACGACCTGCGCCGGATTGCGCCGCAACTCCGGACGCGCGGGATTTCGGTGGTTTTCGGAAGGAAGAAAGCAAACCGATTCATCAAGATCAGCGCGGAACAGCCGTAAGGTCGCGTCTGCGTCACCCTGCGTCGCCTCTGCGTCACCGCTGCGTTACCCCGTAAATCAATTAGCGATAACGAGTTACTGTGATTCGACGCTATGTCCGATAATACTTGCGTCGCCCACCTAAGTGCAAGCGGCGCAAGGAGATGGCGCAAATCGCGGGTGACGCAGGGTCTGAGAACTATTGAACGAAGCGGCTCCGCCGCGGGATGGGGGGGAGCGGTCTTGCTGAGATCAAAGTATACGGATTCAGGCAGTCCCTTCCTCCAATAGAACGGTAGCTCCGAGGCGCGATCCCACCACGGCCGGCACGCTAGTGCTGACACTCGTGCAAATGCCAACCGCGTTAAAGAGGAGGAGGGCTGTGACTGGCATGGCAAATGCAAAAGAGCTCCAACGCCTCATAATGTCTCGCCTCGCATCGACTGAATTACTTTACACTGTCCCAACGGACGGTCCAACGCTCTCCGCTGCGACTCCCTTTCTGGAACGTCCTGATCTCGTTGACGTTCAGAATCACGGGAACTATTATCCGGAAGGGCGAGCTCTGTGAGCTGTCGGATCGATCGTCGCGCTAGCCTGAGGAACTCGCAACTCGAAAGGATTTGCACAATGGCGACCAAAAAGACTGTCAAGAAGACAACCCGCAAGGTCATCAAGAGCGCCGACGACGGCCAGTTCAAATCCAAAGACTTCGCCAAGAAGCACCCCAAGACCACCTTTTTGGAGACGGTCAAGGTGACCAAACCAAAGAAGGCCAAGCCCAAGCGCGGCTGATTCTCCCGAGAATTGTGCACATCCAGGTTTACGAGATCTTTTGGCAGAGCGCCTGGTAGTTCCAAAACCCGACGGCGGCTGCGCGCTTGTCGACCTTCTGCGAGTAGAAATCGGGGTGGTATTGAACCGCTAGCGCCGATCGTTCGCTGGAAAGCTCGACGTGGAGGATCGGCCAGTCTTCGGGCGGCTCGAGCAACACGCCAGAGCGGCCAGTCCCCAGGTCAAGGTAACGCACGCGGCCCTCCAGGCCCGAGAAGAGGATCCAGTCGCGCTCTTCGTCGTGGTCGAGCGTGTAAACGTACTGTTCTTGCTGCGTGGAAGAATTCATGATCTGCATGGTCTTCGACCCGAGATCCACCGCGATGATCGGCCGCGGCATGTCGCCCTGGGCGTTGGCCACCTCATCCCAGCGATAAACCCGAACTCCGTTCTGTGTACCCAGACATAGCCGGTCGCCCGATTTGTCGAAACGCATGCTGTAGACGCCTTCCGAGCCGGAGAGCTGGTCGGCCTGCCACTCGGGCGTTCCCAGCCGTTCATTCTGCTCGCGCATGCTCTTGAGTTGTTCGGCCACACCTTGTTCCAACTGCTGCTTGAGCTCTTCGATCGAGTTGATGCCCGGCGGTAGATGCTTCGGGTTCAGCGAGCGCAAGAGTTGCTCGTGCTGCTTTCGAATGGTTTGTTCGACCTGTGCATAGTCGATGTTGGCCACCGACGCCTTGATCTGCTCGATCATGCCCTGCTCGATCGCGCCGGTCACTCGCCGGGCGCCGACGAAGCTCGAGCATTCGACATGCAGCGTTTCCAGATCGACCACGGAAAGTCGATTGCGATCGTCAATCACGGCCAGCTTTCGACCGCCGGGGTGGCACGCGGCGCGGCTCGCGTGTTTGAGCGACAATGTCCTGGGTGGCGAGGCGTCAACGGGTTGAATCACCACTCTGCCCTCCTGGCCGTCGTTGCTGACAGAAATCATCGCGCGTTCATCCGGCGTGAATCCCACCCAGCTCACAGCTCGAACTTGCGGCGATTCCGCGATCCGTCGTTTCTCAACCAGGTCCCATAGAGTCGCCTTCCAGTCTCCCGCCGCGTGGCCCACGGCGAGATACCGGCCGCTTGGGCTCAGGCACTTCGCTGCGGTTGACACCACGAATCTGAACAGAGCCGTAGAAGCCGCCCATGGGTTGTTCCTTTTGTCGCGCGCCGGGTTAACTCGGGTCGAAGTGCTTCGCGCGCCCGAGTATACCCCTTCCTTGCTCTCGCCGCCCCCCGTTGACGTGGCGCCAGCTCGCCAGAACAGGGCGAGCCCGAAAGCCATTCGATGCCCCAGGTCAACACGCCGAATCGAGGTGGCTGTCACTCCCGACACACACTGCGGCGCGCGACGTAGAACTTTCCGAGTGATCTCGACGCGGGTCGTCGATAGTTAGGTCGAATCGGTCGCCGATCAGGAAAGGTCCAGCATCTGATGCGCAACTCCGCGATCTGGTACGGGCGTGAAGGCACCGCGTATTCGTTCATCGCACATACACTCGAGGAACCGCTCGACGAACGAGGCGGGATTTTTATCTTCGCCCGGCGAAACACGTCCGGCGACGCGTGGAAGGCGATCTGCATCGGCGAGGCCAACAGTTTCTCGCGAGAGCTGCCGGCGCATCCGAAGCGGCAATGCGCCAGAAACCATGCGGCGACGCACGTGCACGTCTTGCCGGAAGACGACGAGGAGGCCCGCCGATCGGCGGTTCGAGACTTGATCGCCCGCTGGCATCCGCCGTGTAATCAGACGCTCGCCGATGCGATCTGTCCGACCGAGCACGCTAGCGCCGCATGCTGATTTCACACGCTGATCGAAGCAACCGCGTGACGTATGCAGAGGACGAGCAATACACACAGGGACAGCCCGCGCGGCTTCACAAACTCCAGCCTCAGCACCCAAAGCGCAATCTCCTCGATGGCTCCCGGCAATCGTTTGGTCGTCGATTCGGCACAAGAACGTTGCTGCATTGCTGACCTCCATCCCCGATAATGAGTCCGATATCCTGGCCCCGGCGCGCACGCCGATCGCCCGGCCCGTGTCCAGTTGCCTCGAATGCGAGCGGTTTGCGCACTCCCGCGAAAACCCAAAGCGCCGCAGCGCAGCTTGATCGATCAGGATTGCTCGGTACCGATCTACCGCTCTTCTGACGGCGAGACGGTTGTCGTTTCGTCTCGACCCGATGTTCCTACGCAACCCTACGTCATTAATGGACAAGCTGTCGTCTGTGCCGTTGCCTCTGGGGGACGGCACGTTGCGTTACAGCATCACTCAACACTTCAAGGTGCCGAATGAAACGATGCGTCTCGGCCTCGGCCTGCTGGCTGATCGGCTTCCTTGCGGCCTGTAGCATCGCGTCCGGGCAGCCAGCCCCGACCGGCTCATCCGGTGGTCCTGGATCCTCGGGTACGCCGCGAACGTACACGCCGCTGGAGCGGATGGCACCGGCGCGACTCAAGGCGACACATGAGGACCTCGATCGCATCCGGAAAACACGGCGCGCGCTGCCGGCTCGACCTGGTTTGAATGACTATCGAGCCATTCTGCATGCGCACGCCGAAGACTCATCGCACACAGGTGGAACGCGGCCCGAGATGCTTTCGGAAGCGCGGAAGGCCGGTGTCCAGGCGATCTTCTTGAGCGACCATCATCGCCCGCCCAGAGACTTCATTCGCGACAGTTGGCGCGGCTTGCGCGAGGGCGTGCTCTTCGTGCCGGGATCCGAGGCGAACGGATTCCTGCTGTATCCAGCCCGGTCGATCATGCAGCACATGAACGGCCCCACCGCAGCCCTGATCGAGGCTACCCGGGCGGACGGAGGCCTTATTTTCCTGTCGCATATCGAGGAAAGGCCCGGGCATTCGATGGCGGGCCTGGACGGCATGGAGATTTACAACCGCCACTTCGACGCCAAGAAAGATGCAGCCGGACTGCTGGCGATCACGGTCAAGCTGACGGCCCCGGCCAGCGTTCGCGAGCTCGAGGAGAGCTTGGCTCACTACCCGGATGAGCTCTTCGGCGCGCAGGTGCAGTACCCGGCCGAGTATCTCGCCAAGTGGGACGCCGAAACGCAGACGCGCCGCCTCACCGGTGTCGCCGCCAACGACTGCCATCACAACTTTATCCTGCTCGTGAAAATGGTCGAGGAAACAACCGTCAAGATCGGCACGAATGTCGATTCCGACGACGAGATGCGCTCGATCTCGGCCAGGCTTCGCCCCTGGTATCCGAGAGCTCACCAGGGGACACAAACGCGGCGACATCCTGGCGCGGATCGACCTGGATCCTTACAGTCGGTCTTTCCGCAATGTGAGCACGCACATTCTCGCGCCGGAGCTGAGCGAGCTCGCCCTCCGCGACGCTCTGCGCGCCGGCCGGGCCTACGTCAGTCACGACTGGATGTGCGACCCCACGGGGTTTCGATTCGAGCTCGTCAGCCCGGCTGGCTCGCGTGATGCCGATAGCACCACGAACGAACGCCGCGCGGTGATGGGAGATCTGGTGACATTCGTGCCGCGACTTCGGTTGCTCGCCGAGTTTCCCGCTCCCTGTCAGATCCGCTTGAAGCGGAATGGGAAGTCCATTGACGAGCGATCTGGAGACCGCGTGGAATACGACGTGCCTGGCCCTGGAGTTTACCGCGTTGAGGCTTGGCTCGACCTCGCCGGCGAACAGCGCGGCTGGATTTACTCGAATCCGATTTACGTCCGATAGATCAACCGCTGACCAGGCTTTCGTCGGCCGCACCCGGGGCGACTCGCTCGATGATTCTCTCAAGCCGGCGGAAGTCAATCGGCTTGGTGAGGTGAACGGCGAACCCGGCCGCGAGACTTTGCTCGATATCGCCCGCGGAGCCGAAGCCTGAAAGGGCGATACCCGGAATCGGCTTGCGGCAGCGGATGGAATCCATCAGCTCGAGTCCGCTGCCGTCGGGAAGCTCGATGTCGCTGATCAGAAAGTCACATTCGCCTTCGGTCGCGAGTCGAAGGGCCCCCGCCATGTCGCTCGCCATGGCGACGTCGTGGCCCCGGCGGCTGAGCATCGTGGAGAGGAATGCCAGTGTGTCCGCGTTATCATCAACCAGCAAGATCTTCAGCCGGCGCCCGACCGGTGCGCTCGATGCCGCGCTGGAACCAGCCGCCGCGCGATCGCCGTCGGCAACCACGGCGGGCGCGGGCACCGTGTGAATCTCGACGGTGAACGTGGCACCCAACCCCGGGCCGTCACTCGACGCGGAGAGCTTCCCGCCGTGCGCCTCGATGATCGAACGGCTGAGCAACAGCCCGAGTCCCAGACCGCCAAATCGCCGGGCCTGGCCGGCATCCGCCTGCTCTCCGAGGTCGAAGATCCGGCCGATTGCCTCTCGTTCGATGCCGATACCGGTGTCGCTGATGGAAACGACCAAGGCGTTACCACTCGTTTCATCGTTCAGTTGGCCATTGAGCGTGCGCACGCTCACCCGGCCGCCGGCGGGGGTGAACTTGATCGCGTTCTTGATCAGGTTCCAGAGCGCCTGCTGAAAGCGAATCGGGTCGACGTCCACGTGATGGCCGGCTGCGGCAAGCTCGAGACTCAGCTTGATTTCCGCCCGACGGAAATCGTCGTCGCAAATCGCGATGACATGTTTGATCAAGTCGTGTGCGTCAAGGACCTCGCGCTTCAAGTCCAGCGCGCCTTTGCGAATTCGTGCCAGGTCGAGCAAGTCGTCGATCAGGCGCGCCTCGAGCGAGATGTTGCGGCGAATCATCTCCAGTACGACGCGCAGCGACTCGGGAGTCGCGGCGTCGCCCATCATTCCTGTGACTGCGGCGAGAACTGGAGTCAGCGGCGTGCGGAGCTCATGGCTGAGCGTGGCAAGAAACCGATCCTTCGCGCGGTTGGCGGCCTCGGCTTCCGCTCTGGCCGCCTGCTCGGAAAGCATTCGCACGCGTTCCTCTTCGGCGCGCTTGTGCGGGGTGATGTCGCGCAGCACGACGACCCAGCCCAGCAGCTCGGCTTCACCGCCGAGCCGTGAGATCCTGGCGTCAAACGCCGCTGCTGTTTCCGGCTCGGGCCCCGCGAGCTCAAAGCTCGATTCTCCCTGATCGGGCATCTGCTCGAGCCGCTGCACCAGCTCGGCCCAGCGTGCGAACGACTTCGCAACGCTGAAGCCGAGTAGCTCGGAGAGAGGCCGGCCCGAGAGCCGCTGAGCAGCCTCGTTGAGCTCAACAAGCTGCCCGGAGGCGTCAATCACGAGGACCGGGTCGTTCATTCCGCGGACTACCGAAGCCCACGCGACCGGCGTGAGCTCGAGCAGCCGGTAGCGCAAGACGGCCGGCAGAAATGCCAGTCCGGTGACAGCGAACGTCATCGCGGCCGTATCGGTGTACATGACGCCCAGAAGCTGAGACATGTCGATCATGTTCACGAACCAGGGCAAGAGCACTCCGAACAGCATGACGGCTGCCTGGATGCGGTAGAGCCCGCCCGACTGGACAACCGCCTGGGCGAGCAAGATCGTCGAGGCAGCGACGAGTCCGTAGCAGTAAGTGAAGTGGACCCAGAAGCCCGGCCCGTACACCGGCCGGGCGAATGCGAAGCCGCGCGCGCTGACGGGTTCATGTCCGTACCAGTAGAAGTGGTGCCAATCATTGGTCCAGGCGAAGAGAATGAGCACGACGGCCGGCGTGCAAACGGCCGTGAAAACGGGCAGCTTGAGCCATTCGACATGGCCGGTATATCGGAGAACGACCGCCAGCAGTCCGAGAATGGCCGTCACGGCCCCGGCATTCCTGAGCTCGTAGAAGGGCTGTTTGGCCGCCATCTCCACGACGACCAGCTCGAGGCCCTGGAACAGGGCCCATGCCGCCTCACCCGTCATCATCACGGCGAACGCCGGCGCCAACGCCCGGCCGCGCCTCCGCCAGGCGAATACCGCCAACAGTCCCGAAACAACGGCGGCAACCGCATACGGTATGGCCTCGGGGTTGAGTTGAAACGTCATCGTGTTCGCTCCGCCCGGATCGTCTTCGGCCGTACGGTCTCAAGCGGATTGTACTACAACGTCATGGTTCCTGCGACCCGTCTATCCACGCGGCGCCGGCCAATTCGAACTCCGGGACGCCGTGGTGCGAAGTGCGACATGATTGAGCGAAGCTCTTAAGGGCCTTACACTGGGCCAATGCGAGGGTTGATTCACTCTCATCTGCGGCTAGACGGATAAGACCAGGGAACAAAGCCATGTTCGCGCTTTGCGTCTGCTTGCTTGGCGGATTGCTGACTCAACAAGCTCCGGGGTCGCTCGTTCTGACCGGCGTCGTGGTTGGTCCGGCGGGAAAGCCGATCTCCGATGTTGACGTGGTGCTCGCCAGTCCGAATTTCGGGGACGGATCGGTACCTACGCTGGCACGGTCGAGGACCGATGCGCAAGGGGCTTTTCGCCTCGAATTCGGCCGCCCACGGTTGAGCGCGACCGAGCCTCTTCCCGTCATCTGGGCGTATCATCCCAGCCGCTCCGTTACCGCGCAGCGAGTGGATCTTACCGGGAACGCGGCAGCGGCGCCGGTCCGGTTAACCCTCGCCGAGCCGTTCAAACGGACTCTGACCGTGCTCGATTCCGAAGGGCGTCCCCTGGCGGGCGTGCGTCTCGTTCCCGTTCGCATCACGCCGTTTTTTTATACACCCGACGATTGGCTGGAACGATTGACGGTCGTCACGGACGCGGACGGAACGGCCTCGCTCATGTGCCTCCCGGTGACGATCGATCCGGTCTCGGTGCGGGCAAGCGCTCCCGGCATCGCCCCTCACCGTCTGCCACTCCCCCGACGTCCCGGCAGCGATCGCGCCACGCTCAAGTTGGGCCGACCCGCGCGGATAGCCGGCTTGCTCGCCTACGACTCCGGCGAGCCGGCGGGCGACGTTCCGGTGGAAGTGTGGGTGCAGAACCTGGTGTACTCGCCAGCAGGCACGGACAACCTGATGTCGGGTTCTCCCAGTCTGATTCAGTTCGATTCCGGGCCTCTTCGCAGCCGTAAGGATGGCTCGTTCGAGACACCGCAGCAGCTCCTGACCGGCTGGTCGTACCGCATCACGATCCATCCCGAAGGCGGTTCTGTCATCAACTCCGACTGGATCACGACAACCACCGAGCTGACGAATGCCCCGCCCTTGCGACTGCCGTCGCACCGGAAGCTCTTCGGTCTCGTGCAGGATCGCCAAGGTCAGGCCGTCCCCGGCGCACGTGTCGCGTTGCCTTCTGGGTCACCAACGACCGCGACTGATGCGCAGGGGCGTTTCCTGCTCGAAGGCGTGCTGCCCGAGAGAACGTATCTGCTGGTCGCCGCGCCGGGCTTTCGGTTCCAGGGGTGGCCGGCCGTGCCGGCCAGGGAACCGAAGGAGCAGAAGCTCATCCTCGTGCGCACAAGCGAACAACCCGACCGCATCCTCGCGCCCCTGCCCGCCCCGATTTCGTCTGAGGAGTCGCGTGCACTGGCGCGGCGCGTGCTCGAGCCATACCTGCAATATGCACTGAAGAACGGGGACGATAGGTTCAAGTGGGAGTGCCTGCGCCGCCTGGCCCAGGTCGACCCGCAGCGCGCGCTTGCATTGCTGCCGACCGCGCATTTCCTGGATCCCAGTCGCGACGACAACATCCGATGCAGGATCGCCGCTGAGCTGGTTGGCTCCGATCCGGTGGAGGCCGAATCGCTTGTCGCCGCGCTCGAGTCGCGGGAAGAGCAGGTGTATGGTTACGAGCTCATGGCTGAGGCGCTGCCGGCCACGGAAATCCAGCGGAAGCGAGCGCTCCTCGAGCGCGCCACCGTTCAAGTGCGCGCCCGCCGGTGGAGGGAAGGAATTCAAACCCTCGACCCGGGTCAATCAGCTTGCGCGAGTTGCGCGTGGCTGGCTGAATCTCGGCGACATCGAACGCGTGCGCCCGCTGATCGACGAAGGCTTGAAAATCGCCGCAAAGCTGCCGCAAGAAGCGTACTACCAGCCGTATTTCCTACCGACCGCGGCACGGCTCGAGCTGGATCAGGCGTTGTCTCTGCTACGCGACATGAACAAGGGGCGCCGCCAGCAATGTTACATGTGGATCGCAGCGGCCCTGGCGAACGAACGCCCGGCCGACGCCGAGCGCGTCATTCAACTCATAGAGGACTCGCGGCTCAATCAGCCGATGAGCAGAAGTCATATTGCGCTCTGGCTGTGCGGGCCGATGGCGAAAGCCGATCCAAAGCGAGCGGAGCGGCTCATTGGCGAGTTGAAAACGCCTGCTGCGCAGGCTTGCGGCTGGGCTGTGCTGGCACTTGCCGTGGTCGACCGGGACAAGGCCGCCGCGCGCCTGTCCCTCGACCGGTCGATCCAACTGATCGACGGGCTCATCGCACGACCCGGCGCCGGGGAGGGTTCACCCTTCTTGGCCGACATATTCACCAACCCGGCCGCGTCGATTCTGCCGATCGTGGAAAAAGTGGCGCCGGAGCACCTTGAGGAAGTCTTCTGGAAGGCGGTCGCGCTGATGCCCAAGAGTGACACGGCCCGGCAGCACGCATTACCCGACAACCGAGTCGCGGCAGCAGCGGTTTTCCTCGCTCGCTACGACCGCCGGGCAGCCGACTTGTTCCTCACGCAGGCAAAGGCGTCTCTGCAGCGCGGCACGACGGACTTCCGCCGGTTTGCTGGATCGATCCTTCGCATTGAAGTATCTGCTGACCCGAGAGCTGCTGTTGCCACGTTCGAATCGCTTTCCGGCGCCGGCGACAAGCCGTATCTTATGCCGGATGGCTCAGCGCCTCCGGTGCTCAGCGATCTGATCGAAACCCTGATTGAGCCCTACGACGAGCACTGGAAGTGCGCCTGGAGAAGCCCGAGCGAAGCGTTCGACAGGCCGTTTCCGTGAAGGGGCAGCCCAGACTGGCTACCGTTTCGCACGGCGGACATACGCCGCAGCCCGAGCCGCTTGCGATTTGGTGCACGGGACGTCCGGGGGTCGCCGGTAATCGATATCCAAATCGTAACGAGGAAATTTCCGCCGTTTCCAGGTCTTCCGGCGCCGTGATGACGAACCGTTTTTCCGTGCGGGCAACGTACCGTGGCGCGACCTTGGGAGCGAGTTGCGGCGCGATCTCAGCCGCCAATTGCGAGTGCACGGTGGTCCATAGCTCGCCCTCCAGATAGGGGTCCATTCCAGGAAATGGGGACGGCATGACGAATCACCTCGCACATTCACCGATCGTCAGGAGATCATCGCTCATTGTGGGCCGCTGAATTCTGAACCAGGAACTTTACCGGCGCCGCTGCGTGATGAGTGCGCGGAGCCTTTCGGGTGCGATCTTCCTGCTGAGGAACCGCACGGAACCGTCGGCTAGACCAACGTAGAAGCCATCCTCGAACTGGCCTCCTAGCTCCGGCATTGGCCGTGCATCGTCATACGGCGCGTCTTGAGGCTCGGTCCAGGGGACCGGACGGGCCGCCTCGGCAACCATCAGGGTCGGGCTTTGGGCGTCGATGACCTCCGCGATCTTTGTACCTTCCTGCCCATCGAACAGCGACCCTGGGCCGACAATACCTTGATAATAAGTCACGCATGGCGTCGTTCCCTTGTGGGTCACTGGCGCATAGACGCGCGGCATCTCTTTCAGGAGTGCAGTGTTGTGAGAGCTGTCCCAGGGTTCATCGAGATGGAAACGCTGGTAGAGCGCGAACTCTTCGAGCCACGGCAGGATCGCAACCCGCCAGCTCAGTAGAGGATTACCGTTCTTGTGAGTGGCTGCGGGCGGCAGCCGGCCACCATTGCTTCTGGTGAAGTTGTGCATGGCCGAACCAATGAACTTGAGGTTGTGGATGGTCAGGGCGCGGGCGTCCGAATCGTCCTCGCCCGAAGAGACAGTTAAACCGCTGTCCGATCGGGATCGCGACCGGTTCCTAAACTTGCTCGACGCGCCGCCGAAAGCGAACGCAGCCTTGAAACGTGCGGCGAAGAGACACGAACAGCGCGATGCCTGAATGGCAGATCGAGCCGCTCGCGCGTTGGCACGAACGTGAGGGGTTCTCCTGCGGCAAGCCGTACCTCGACGACTTCATCCGTCAGCTGGTTTCCCAATACGAAAAGCGCGATCTCGGACGCACCTACGCGGCGGTGCGGCGGGCCGCAAAGGCGGTGCACGGCTACTATACACTCGCGTCGGGAGCGGTCGCCTTTCAGAAGCTGCCGTCGCCGGCAGCCCGGAAACTGCCGAAGCATCCGGTCCCGTCGGTACTGCTCGCGCGCCTGGCCGTCGATCAGACGGCGCAAGGGCAGGGGTTGGGCGAGGCGTTACTTCTGGACGCACTTGGGCGGGCGCTGGGTCTGGCGGAAAAGCTCGGCATCCACGCCGTCGAGGTTGACGCGCTTGACCAGCAGGCCAGCGCGTTCTATCAGAAATACGGCTTCATGCCGCTCCTCGACAAGCCGCTTCACCTTTATCTTCCCATTGCCACGATCAGAGGCGTTGTTTGGCCACCCAAAAGCGGAAAGCTCTCGGTGACGGCCGCGCCGATCAGTTCTCGGGAAACGCCTCGTTAAGCATCATCGCCAATTGCAGGCCCGCCTGGCAGAGCCGCTGACGCGCCACCGGGAGATTTCCGGTGTAGTATTCGTCCGCCAGCTTCTGCCCTGACTTGAGGCGCTTATCCGTTCCCGGAATCTGGTACGTCGCCCGCGCGGCAAGCAACGACTCCGTCGCCCATTGCTCGACGGTGCCGGCCATCCGCGGTCGTCACTTGACAATGATTACACCATTCAGTGTAATAGTGTAGGAGGCATCGCCGATGCGTTGTAAGCCCGACAAGCCAGCCCTGCATGAGCGTTCTCTCCTTACCCCTGAGCAAGCCACTGGGCTGATGGTGGTCTTCAAAGTCCTCGCCAATGATACGCGGCTCCGACTCCTGCATGCCTTGGCGAAATGCGGCGAACTGTGCGTTACCGATCTGGCCAGTGCCGTTGGCATGAAACCCCAGGCGGTTTCTAACCAGCTTCAAAAGCTGGTGGATCGCAGCATCCTGGGCTGCCGGCGGGACGGTCTCCGCATCCGCTACAGGATCGTCGATCAATGCGTCATCGCCCTGCTCGACCAAGGGTTGTGCCTTACCGAATGTGCCACCGAACGGCAGACTGTTCACGCAACTGTATCAGCGTGATGACCGCTTTGAGCCGTCTTCGCCGGAGCAGTCAATACATAATGAAGGCATGGAGCGTTAGTATGAGCTTTCTCATCCGACTGTTGCTCGCCCTGAAGGGAAGACCGAGCAACACCGCATGTGATTGTTGTTCAGATTGCGACATTTGCCCGGATTGCCCGTGAATCGTCGCGAGTAATTAGCTGCCGCAGCTCACCCGCGGGTGAGCTGCGGTACACCCTCGGCTTGCCCGACAAATCTTGCGACCAAACCTGTTGAGCTGACGCAAATAAAGGTCTTCGTTATTACCCGTTATCGGCTTCACCCACCGGCGACTGTTCCCTTCAGAGATAACCGACACCCTGACCAGGCGACATCGGCTCCGGGCCCTGCGCTTCCACTGTCAGTGTGCCGGGCCAGTACCGTTGGATGCGGTGCGATCCCTTTTCAACTGCCCGGCCACTTCGGTTGCGGATTGTCGCGGGTGCAGATTCAACAGCTCCGCAAGCCGCAGGTCGGCAAGCACTTTCATCACCTTCGCAGGTACGTCGGCGATATGCAGCTCGCCGCCGGATTGCCGGAGTGCGCGCTTTGCCCTTATAAGTGTTACAAATGTCGCCGAAGAGAAGGCAGACGTCTTACCTAAGTCCAAAACCACCGCCGCCTTTGCAGGTGCAGAATTGAGAATGAATGTCATCATGTTTTGACTGAAATGTTCTACGTCGGCGTCCGTTACAATCTTCGTAACGCCGCGTCTGGGGCTCGCTATGAACACGCCGGTCGATCCACCATGCTCACGAATATCGACGATGTTATCGCCCATAGAACCTCCGATCTGTGCCCAAACGCTGAGTGCTGGCCCCAATTGTATGGCGTCGTAACCGCCAACGACCAGTGAGTGCAAATGCCATGGGCCTTGTTTAGTCTGTTTCCCGTCACTAACTAAATAAATATTTAGATAGTGTATTTTTAGGATCTGCGAAAAGCCCGGTGCACCGTATGGATGCCTCGCCATCGCAAGCTGATTAAAACATTCCCGCCAAAGACCTCGACTTTACCCACGTCATGTTCATGTGTATACTGCATCCCACCGCATGCTGCGGCACTGCCGCGCAGGATCACAAAACACCTGAGCATGAGCACCGTATGCAAAGCAGCACGACGCTGACCGTACTCCCCGCCAGCTTTCAAGCAGAACTGGCCATCCCGCTGGCGTCATTTACGGTATCCGCCGGTTTCCCCTCACCCGCCGACGATTACCTGGAAGGCAATCTCAACCTTAACGAGCATCTGGTTCGCCATCCCGCCGCCACGTTTTACGTCCGCGTGTCCGGCGACTCGATGAAAGGAGCAGGCATTGTCGGCGGCGACTTGCTGATTGTCGACCGTGCCGCTGCGTGCAACGACGGCTGCGTCGTCGTCGCCCGCCTGGGCGATGAATTCACGCTCAAGCGGATCATCAAGAAAGGCAGCCGCACGTTTCTCCAGCCGGAGAACGAGAACTTTGACCCCATCGAGGTCACGGAAGATGCCGACTGCGAAATCTGGGGCCGCGTCGTCTACGCCATTCACCGATACTAGCCCGGCCACCATGTACGCCCTGGTCGATTGCAATAATTTTTATGCATCGTGCGAGCGGGTCTTCAACCCCGCCCTTCGCAACCGCCCGGTGGTCGTGCTCTCCAATAATGACGGCTGCATCATCGCCCGCAGCAACGAAGCCAAGGCCCTCGGCTTCAAGATGGGTGATCCCTACTTCAAGGTAAAGCAACGGATTGCCAAGCATCGCGTCGCCGTGTTTTCCAGCAACTACACGCTCTACGGCGACATGAGCCACCGCGTCGTGGACACGCTTCAGCAGCTCGCACCGAGCGTGGAAGTCTATTCCATCGACGAAGCGTTTCTCGACCTCAAAGGCTTCTCCACCGCGGCCATGATCACGCTGGCCGCCCATATCCGCCGCACCGTCAAAACCTGGACCGGCATCCCGGTCAGTGTGGGCATCGGCCCAACCAAAACACTGGCCAAAGCCGCCAATCGCATGGCGAAGAAGAACCCCGCCCTCGCCGGCGTGTGCTCGCTGATCACGGCTTCATCGCAGCACGAGGCGTTAACGCAGCTTCCCGTCGCCGACGTCTGGGGCATTAGCCGCCAATGGTCGAAGCTTTTGGAATCCCAAGGCATCACCACCGCCCTGGCTTTCAGCCAGCAGCCCGACGACTGGCTGAAGAAGCACTTAACCGTCGTCGGCCAACGCACGGCGTGGGAGCTACGCGGCATCCCCTGCATTCCGCTCGAGCACGCACCGCCCCCACGCAAAGGCATCATGGTATTCCGCAGCTTTGGCCACCGGCTCACCGAATATGAGCCATTGCGTGAAGCCCTGGCCAGCTACGTGACTCGCGTCGCCGAAAAGCTCCGCCGCGAACGCCGCCACGCACACCAGATGATGATCTTTCTGCACAACAGCCCCTTCGACACCAAGGAAGCCTATTGCAGCCGCCAGGCCAGCTTCCAGCTACCGCACCCGACCAGGGACACCGCCGAACTGATTCACCACGGCTGCACGGCCCTGCGTCGAATTTTCCGAGCCGGCGTCCGCTACAGCAAATGCGGCGTCATGCTGACCGAGCTAACCCCCGAGGACGTGTATCAAGGCAATTTCCTCGACACCCGCGACCGTGCCCGCAGCAAAACCCTGATGGCAACCATCGACACCATCAACCACCGCCTGGGCCGCAACAGCCTCTTCTATGCCGCCTCCGGCATCCGCCGCCCGTGGGCCATGTCCGCCGGCATGCGAAGCCCGCACTTTACGACGGACTGGGAACAGCTCCTCATCATCAACGCATGACGCGAGTGTCATTGCTCGAGATTGATGCAACGCTGGCGACGGAGAAGCAATGGCTTCGCACGGCATGGTCAAGGCCGCCGCACACGTTTGCATCACCGTCTACCGCTGCATCATGGCCCGCAAAGAAACGAAGGCGTGCGCATTCAAAACCATCGCCGCTGGAATCTCACCTTGCCTCATTGAGATTTGAAAGCCCGGAACGCGCGGATGGAGTGACGACAATCGTTTGCTATCATCACCCGATCGCGTCATTCGCGATCTGTCGTTTACATCGAACCGAAGCAGCGAGGCAGCCATGGCAGCGAAATCGATCGCCAGTGCGAGTGAAACCGTAAGCGTGAGCACCGACGTTCATGCTTCCTGCAAGGCGTGTAAGAAGATCTTGAACTCAGAACAGATTCACGAAAAAATCAATCACTATCTGAAGCACGGGTATCGCCTACTCCATGTAGGTTCCCAAACGACCGAAAGTCACGACGGGCATCCCTGGCAAACGACCGTCGCCGTTCTGGGTAAATGAGCCAGGGGCGTGGAAGTGATCGCCGGGTTTGCTAGTCGCACGCTGACCACGATGACGGCCACACAATAACGGCCATGCGCGGTCGACCAGGCAATAACGTTGCGCTCGAGCATAGCCGCCGGTGTCGCCGTACTCGTCGCAAAGGCGACGGTGCACTTGAGCAGCCGTGTGCCGCCGCTTTGGGGGCGCAGGTTCATCGTCTCGAAGAATCCTTTTGTTCGTGATCTTGTGATCGCCTCTGGTTGGCGAAGCCAGTGGGCCGGGAGTACGCACCGTTGCGTGCGGAGCGGCATCAGGCATCATGCGCGCCGGGGTTTCCTGTTCAGTGTTTGAGTACCGGCGAGCGGTCGATTATTATCTCGAGCGCCGAGCGGCACAACGTGCACCCGCGCCGGCGGACAGCCGGGACTTTCTGATGGCCTGCAAAGGCCACCAAGATGGCGCCGCGACCAGGTGTCCGAATGCCACGATCGGCGCACAAGAATAGCGCAAAGAATTCACGAAAAACCTGGAAAATCGACCAAAATCCTGGAATTCATGAAAACCATGGAATTCCGCAACCGCAACTTAGGTAAGGATTTACGGCCATGGTAGGGGTTGGCATCGTGGGCGTTGGCTTTATGGGGATGATTCACTACCCCGAGAATTGAGCATCAAAAAACCACTGGTTTTCAGGCACTTTCTTGATAATTCTGATTGATCGTAATACAATACCATCGATAAGAATTCCGCCAAGAAATACCCAAAACCCGGTGAACCATGCGAGGCCGCAAACCCACGCTCAACTGGACGCCCTGCCACAAGCAGTACACCGTCACCATAGACAAGAAACTGCATCGGCTAGGCACCGACCAGGCTGATGCGGAGCGGCAATTCCGCTTCCTGATGAACAAGGCCGATCTCGCCGAGCCGGTCAGCGCCAGCACCACGTTCGGCGAAGTGGCTGACGCTTGGCTGGAACACGTCCAACTGACAATGGACAAAGATCGCTTCCGGCTATGCAAGGGACGCATCAACGAATTCATTGCGTTTCTGGGCCGGGACATCACCGTTAGAGACCTCCGGCCGTCGCACGTCGAAGGATGGATCGCCGCCAAACCGAATCTTAGATCGCCTGGAACCCAACGGCTCTACAAGGCCATGATTCTCGCTGCACTGAATTGGGGCGCATCAAGCAAGGTCAGGATGATTGCAACCAATCCCCTCAAAGGAAGGATAGACCTGCCCGAGGGCGCCAGCCGGGGAGGGGAGGCCGTATGGCCGCAGGAGGTTTTCGACCTGGTCATCAAGGAGAGCAACCACCGGTATGTCGATTTCCTGCGTGCGCTCGCCTGGACCGGTGCCAGGCCATCGACTATCAGGAAGATCGAGGCCAAGCACTACAACACCCACCTGAAGGTCTGGGACACCGAAGAAATCTATCGCGGACGCATCAGCCGGAAGAAAATCGTCAAGCGCGTCTGGCTCAACCCGGATATGGTTCGCATGGCCGAGCGGCTGAATAAGCAATGGCCCGATGGCCCGATCTTCCGGACGATGAACGGCAAACCGTTTCCGGCGGATTCCAACTACCTGATCCTGTTCAAGGTCAAAGAGCGATTGAAACGGGAAGGCAGGCCGCTGCCGGAGGGCATTTCGCTTTACGGATTACGTCACGGCTGGGCGACCCGGTTCCTTGTTGAGCACCCGGACAAGATCGAATACCTGCGGGAAATGCTCGGACACAAAGATACCACCATGATCCTTCGTCATTACGGGCATCTGATCGATCAACATAAAGCCATGCACGGGGTTTTGAAGGACTTCAAGGCATACTAACCATTCATGGCAAGCGAACATGGCGGAAACTGGCCACGCGCTTTGGCGGAGCCGTCACGATCTCGGCAGCCTTCAAAAACTCGCCTATCGCATCATCGGGAATGCGGATTGCGCCACGACCGTTCCCGATCCGGTAATGGCGCAACCGGCCAGCCGATACAAGGGCATAAACAAGGCTCGGCGACACCTCCAGCCGCTCCGCCGCCGCCTTCACCGTCACGTTATCCCCCTTTCTTCTCCTCGAATTCCCCCGCCTCTTGAACGATTGCCCGGTAAAACTCCATGACCGTGTCATGGATATCTTCCGGCCTAAGCATCACCTGGATCATCCCGACCAGGCGATACGATAGCCGCATCGCGAAGATATGCCGCGCCACTGGAATAGGTTGTCCTTCGTGCATGGCTTCAATCCCCCCTTCTTAACATCTACCTCCCACGTTCTTTGTCATGTCCGCGTTCCGGTTCCGGCGGTTCCGGTCCATCGCGATCCTCGGCCAGTTCGCCGGGGGAGGGGAGGAATTTGGCCGCCGTGTTTACCTCACCGAAGCCGTTCTCGTGGAGCCTGACGCTACGCCCCGCGGCAGACACGTGTTTGTAGTAAGCAATCTGGCCGTCTCTGTCTCCCGCCAAGAGGCCGCGAAGGTAATCGCGATAGGCGATTAAGACCTCGACGGTTGCATGGGCATGACTCTCGCGGTAAGAAGCGAAACCTTCCCCCACACTATCGCAGCCTCCTGTCTCCCAGAAATCCCGCAACTCGATCCCACGTACGGCGGGGTCGGGCCATTCCTCGATCGCAGCGGGATCATTGAAGTATTGATGACGGAAGCCGACGTAACCGAGTTCGTGATTGAGCCGATAGTTCTCTCTCAGAAGGGTCTCGCGGGTGAGCGCAACGCTCTCCGGCGGGGATTGGTATTGTGCCGGGTTATCAGCCATGTTTACCTCCCTCGATTTCGCGCCTCATGTCCACGTCCGGCTTCCAGCTCGTCGCTGCTTGCGATGTCGCCGGGCGTCCGCTCTTTCTTCAACGGCATGACTGCGCCTTCCAGATAGGCGCCACCAAAATTGGTCTGCCGCAGATCGGCTCCTTGAAAATCCGCCCCGAAAGCTTCCGCTCCCTGCATTTTCGCCCCATAAAGCGAGGCATTGCGAAAGCTGGCATTGTTGAGTCGAGCACCGCGAAAATCGGCATAGCTTACGTTGCTGCCGGCAAAACTCGCGTTCCTTAAGTCCGCCGCCCGAAAGTCGGCACCCTCGAAATTCATCCCGGCCAAACTGACGCCCTGCAGATTGGCTCCTTTCCAATCAATCCGCTCGCGATTGCCCACCGCACACCTCAGTTTCTGCTCGGATCGTACCAGCGCCGGCCTTCGTCTTTGTCTGCCTGGTGCATTGCATTCAGAATGCAATAAAGCACCTTGGAATAGAGCAACCACTTGGGCTGCGATGCATCGAAATTGAAGTTGATGATGTCGCATGCCGCATCGGCAGCGCGTCTAAATCTCGGGCTTTCGTCACACACAAGAACGCTCCTCATCTCCCCTGACTCATTTCCTGCTGCCGCTCCTGCTGTTGCGGCTCAATCTGGTTGTCGTTGGCAATCTCGCCAGGACTCATCAATTTGCTGTCCGTTGCATGAGAACCGTGAATGCCGGGTCCACCCATTCCAGGCTGCGGGCCGTGAACGCCATTGTCATTGGCGATGTCGCCTGGGCTTGGTCCCAGAGGGCCTACCACCGGGCCGGAATTGCCGCCACGCCCATCGTCCGGCGGCCCAAACACTTCCCCATGCGACTTTCGCGCTTCGATGATGTCGTGGAAGAGGGGATTGAGCGGCGCTCCCGACTCGCCGCCGCGCTCGCTCTTCCCGAAGAAAAACTCATGGATCGTGTTGCGAACGTCCTTGATCGCCTCGCGGGCGATGGCTGGCACCGTCCCGTCGCGATTTACCTCATCGTAGACCTTCGCCATGGTGTCCACGGCGTGCTCGTAATACCGGTTCATCTCGGCTTCAGTTGCCATTGAACTGCCTTTCTTGAGGTAGGCGACGGTAAATCACTGGAGACACGTATTGCTGCGGTTTTTGCGAATCGAAACGGCGGAACATACCTGCCTGGAATTCAGGCCATGCAGCTTTGGGTAAGCAAACGCTGTCAGCAACGACGGTCATCCCGACGGCCAGCAGCACGACAGCCGCCGCCGCCAGAATCGACGGCACGCCCAACCCGCCCTGGCGGCCGTCACCCCCATTCCTGAACTCCGGTGCGTTGAAATACTTCAGCAACCGCCCTACGATGACCGGGCTGTTGCGATGGTGGATCAACGCGGTGTCCTCGGGCAGTACCAGGATTTCTTCCGGTTTGAAGAGCCTGCGTCCGTGCGCGGACACCGACCAGCCCGTGTTAGACGAGCGGTTGCCCGGCTGCGGTCCCTGCGGCCCTGAGCCGGTAGGATGCGATGTTCCGCTACCGCCGTTGTCGGTACGGATGCTGATCGTTTGCTCGCCGATCCATTTACTGATGGCCTCGGCGGTATCGAACGAGTTGATGCCGAAGAATTGCTGGGTCGCCAGGTTGTCCAGGATCACCGGGGCGTGCTTGCCGTAGATTTCATTTACCTGGCTCAGGCTCTGGAAGAAGAACCACAGGCGGATTCCGTAGCCACGCATCACGGTCACCGCGTCCTGCAATATCTGCATGTGGCCGAGATGCCCGGCTTCGTCGAGCAGGAACAATACCGGGGTGCGTTCGCTGGCGCCGCCTTGCGTCGTCACCCTGAGCGTGCAGCCGATCCAGGTACGCATCAATGCCGAGAAAGTCGCCAGCTTATCCTGCGGCAGCACGAAATAGACGGTGATCCGGCCAGCTTTCAGCATCCTTGGGTCGAAGGTGGATGCCGATAAACACTCCGCCACCTGCGGATCATCCATCCATTCCGAATGCCGGGCGACGGTCGTCATGACCCCGCCGAGTTCCCGGTCAACAAACCACTGGCACATCCGCCCGTGGTCGGAAACGACGTTCCAGAATCCCTGCACCTGCTGCATGGTCTTGATCGCCTGAGCGAACTTTACCGGCGAGCTGACGAGCCGTCTGACGGTGGTCAATGTGCGAAGCTTTTTGTCCGCCTCGCAGGCACAAACGAAGGCGATCATCGAGGTCAGGATCAGCTCCGCCGAATCGTTCCAATGCGGCTCTTTCTCCTCGCCGGTGCGCACCACCAGCAGGTTTGCCAGATCTTTGCACTGGCTGAGAAACTTCGGGGATGTAGCGTCAATGAAGTCCAGCGGATTCATGCTGGCCGACCGGATGCCTTCGTCTTTGAGGATGCCGAAGGGATCGAAGACCAGGCAGCGATGCTTCATCCGCTCACATCGATGATCCATGGTGAGCAATGCCAGCTCCCCCTTGGGATCAGTCACCACGCAACTGCCGGGGTAGCTGAGCAGATTAGGCACCAGCACGGAGACGCTCTTGCCAGCCCCGGACGGCGCACAGGTGAGCAGATGAACCGCGTCATTCACCCGGATCATGCGGCCGGCCCCCCACAATCCCCGGAAGAACACGCTCAGCGCTGCATGGCAGGCGAGCGTGTTTCTGACGCGCGGGTCAATCAGCATCAGCAACGCTTGCCCGATGGACGGCATATACGCGCTGCCGACCCTTCCCATGATGAGTCCCCGGCTGCCGAGCATCCCCCGCCGCCCGAGGTCGATCATCCCGGCCGTGCGCGCGGTGCCGTGCGACCACCCGCTCTTGCCCCGGCGCATTGACCGCCACATCCTCGCGCCGAGAAAAATCACAGCCACGTAAAACAGCCAGGGAAACCTCAGGGCGATGACCGCATAGGTTCCGGCCAGCACGACGCAGGAGGCAATCAGCATGAGGCGGTAAATAAACGCCATGTTATTTCCCTTCTCTGGTCAGCCATCCGTGGAGATTCGCCGCAAGAAAAACCGCCATGGCAACCGCGACAGCCGCGTTGACGATTGCCTGAGAAGAAGAGGCAGGCATCCAGCGCAGGCCAAAGATCAGCACAGCCGCGACCAACACCTGCCTTTTCACAGACTTCATCCTTTGAGCGTTTTGGCCAGGTCGGTAACGGGTTTTCCTCCTTCGTACAGCTTCTTTGCTTCCTTGCGGATGCGTTCGATCGCGGCAAGCAAGCTATCCCAGGTCAGCGGCACGCCGGCCGTGACGTTGACGGCTACGCCTTCAGTCCGCATCGCCAGCCGCGATGCTTTGGGGGTTGATTTCCGGATGGCGACGCGGCTGCGCACCAACTCGACCACGCCATCGCGGTTGAGCTTCTTTGCGGCAACGGCGCGCGCGACTTCGATCTTGCTTTGATCGTCGGGCAGCTTCGAGATTTCGTAAGCCGTCGATTCGGCCACGCGCCCATCATCCACCATGGCCTGGACTTCCTCGGGCAGTTTTTCGAGCAGGGCTTCGCTGCGCGTAACCTCTGCCCCGGTAATGCCCGTCTCTTTAGCCAGCGTGGTCGATGTCCAGCCCTTCAAAGCTTTGAGCTTGACCAGCGCACGCGCCAGTTCGAGGGGACGCAGGTCACTGCGGCACGCGTTCTCCGCGATGCGATCGGCCAATAAGTCCGCCTCATCCCTGCTTTCCACCACCATGCAGGGAAGGTGCGTCAGGCCGGCCATCCTGGCGGCACGGAACCGGCTTTCGCCGGTCACGATCACGTAGCACTGGCGTTCCTCATCGCGCATGACGCGCAATGGGGTAAGTACCCCCTGCGCCTTGATGCTGGCGGCAAGCCGCTCGATTTCCTCCCTGACGAACGTTTTGCGCGGCTGCGCCGGGTCGGGCATCACTTCGCCGTGGGCGATGCTAAGCAAAGTATCCATGGTTATCCTTTCATGAGCCTTTGGATGCCCATAAACAGCGCCATGGCGTCATCACCCCAGCCCAATACCGGGATGAAATCAGGGATGATGTCGATCGGGCACACGATGTACAGCATGCACAGCCCGAAAAACAGCCATTTGTTCATGCCCGGCTTCTCGGCGGCAACCGCCGGCGCGGGGGTACGTGCAGGTAACTGAGGCGGAGGCGCGATCCGAACCTGCACCGGCTCAGGAACGACCTCCCACTCTGCGCCGCCGCGTGCATACGCCTGCTGGCAATCCCGCAGAGCTTCCAGATGCTGAATTTCCAGCCGCTTTGCTTCCAGCTCCTTGGCTTCCAAAGCCCTTTTCTCGTGCTGCGCAACCCAGGTCACCCACAGCTTGCAGCAGCCAAAGAAGATGACGCTGAGAAAGATGGTCTCGATCATCGGAGTTCCCTTTCGACCGTGAAATGAACTACGGCCAGTCGGAAAACGCCACGGGCAGGGCCGTGAGCCACTCGCGGCGGGTTGCCCAGCCTGATACATACCAAGCAGGATAGGGTGATCGGCCTCTAGCTACATTATTGTAGCTAAGAACGAGGGGTCAATCCCCGCCTCGGATTTTTTAGCGGGGAATGGTCAGGACCGGGAGGCTCCAGTTCGGGGACGGCCGACCTTTTCGTGCCATTCCCGCAACGCTTCCCGGCGTGGATGGGCTTCCATTAACTCGAAGAGCGGAAGCTGGACGCGAAGTTGGGTGCGGACGCGCTTCCCCTCGGGAGATTTGTGCTCCAACTGCAAACGGCCGAGCCCGACATCGGGGGGATTGCCTCCAACAGCCACTAGAGCTGAGGGTTGGCCGGTTGAGCCTTTGATCGCCAAGTCGAACCGCCGCAGCTCCTCGTTGACCCAGCGGGCGAGTTCCTTCTTTTCTTCGTAGGTGTCGCGCGGCATCGCCTGGATGCGTGCATTCATCACCGGAGCAAGCTCCGTCGCGATACGCTGCCTGACCTCGTGATTCAGACTCGCCAGCTTTTCGGCCTTCTCCTCGTATGGGGCACTCCCGGGGACCGTTGCCAGCAAGGCGTCCAGATGCTCTGCCCGCACATGGGCAATCCGCATCTTTTCCTGTTCAGACGCCTCAGCGAGAGGTTCCTTCGACGGTTCTTCACTCACATCCTGACCAGCTCGCGATAGAATACGTACCTCATCAAGTGACGCCACCTTTGGCGAATATCGAGACCTCCTGCTACGTTTCCGTTTTTGGTCGATTGATTGACTCTCAGGAGCATCCTCAGCATCCGTTCGATCTTCAGAACGCCTGAGCTGGCGTAATGCGTCATAGAATGCATCCTGAAGCACCACCAGCGAAAAATCCTTAAAAACGGCATAATTCCCAAAAATAGCTGAAGATGTCTTGATATATTGTATAATACGAGATAATGTGAATTGTTCAATATCAGATGCGAAAAAGTCTCTATTTGGAATATCGTAGGCACGAAATGACTTTTTCGACGCCTCGCGGCGCACGACAGGGCCGATCTTCTCCCAGAAGCTAATTTCGGCCGATTTGTCGCCCCCCCGAATCCTTTCAAGGAGAGCGTCAAAATCGTCCTTGACCGCTGGATGATGATCCCGCAGCGTCTCAAGAAGACGGTCAAAATACTCTGCGTCGAATTTCGACCGGCCAGTCCGCTTGCGGACAGCCCTCGATTCGCCTTGGTCTGGAGATACCTCGTCGGTGTGCGTGGACTCCGCATCCTGGCAGACGACGTTCTCTGCAGGATCTGACTCCGCCGGCTGCCGATCGGTGGTCATCCCCGTTCGCCGCTTTGACATGATTGCACTCTCCTCTTTGGCCAGTGCCGTCCAAGCTCCGGTGCGCCCATTATAGCCTCTGACCCCTGTGGCCACGCAAAGGCTTTGGTGAGCGTTGGATGCGGCTTCCCCACCACCCATCCCAAGCCTCCAAAACGCTCCCACGGCTCCATTGAATCCCAAAACCCACGCCCGGCGGCCTGGCTTGCCTGCCCGAGCGATGCACTGTCGGCCGATCGACCGGCAACATCCCGGCCATCATGCCCATCACGGCCCGCTCCTCTTCTCGCCTCGGCGACGCAAGCGGCCGCCCACCCGCATCATCTCACCTCACGAGGCTGACTATCCATCCCCACCCACGGCCTTCTGATGAGCACGCTAACCCTGCCGCGGTTGCCGGGTCAGGCTGCCAAGGCCCTTCGTAAGCAATCCTTGGCACCCGTCAAAAAAACCTTGCGCTTTCGACAAACTTCTGTACGACTATGACAAACAGCGATCAGGTAGTTCGCTTTCGTCATGGCACCGGGGCCGTCTTCGTCCACACCCCTTCTGCCGGGGCTCATGCCCGAGACCGGCAGGGCGGACGTCGTCACCTCCGGCTTGAGGGAAAAACATCATGCAATACAAGACGATCGTCCTGGGACTGATCGAGGAGCAGTATCCGGTGCTCTACGAGCAGCTCCGCAAGGAGCGGTTGCTGCTGAAGGCCCTCGACCTCTATGGAGCCGACCTGAAAACCCGCCACCTTTACTGGATGGACCGGCTGAGCGTGAAGTGGCCCGAGATCCTTCTGGTCCAGATCGCGAGCGAAGCACTGGAGCTGGCGATTCAAGACTTGCGGGACCGTTTGCTCTCCGAATCAGCACCGAGCAGCGACGAAACGGAGCCGCTTTCCCTGGACGAGGCGATCGAGTTCCTCCGCCGTCTTACGCTGCCCGCGTAAGCGCCGCGCGGGCCATTGCCGCCCAGCCTCTTCTCCCCCTTTACTCGCCGGCCAGGCCGGGCTCTGCGGCCGCAGAGGCACCGCCCGATGTAGGGCCGGACGCGATCACCGATTCTTCCTCCCCTGGCAGTCTCCTTCCGGCTTCAAGCACTTCCCGCCCGTGGCCTGATGATAGGCACGGTGAAGCCGCCGCCGGGCCGGTCAAGCAGGAACAGGGGCCCCAACCCCATTGCCAGCTTGACCGTGCGCGAGAGCTCCCGGCTCTAGCGGCTTCTTTGGCGTGCCGTCAGGCCCCGCAGATGGCGGGTCCGCTCACGCCAGAAGAAGGAGACCACGCTATGGAAATCACTACCGCATCCCACGACATCGCCAGCGGCGAGAAAGCCAAGGCCCGCGACATCATTGCCGCGATCCGCACGCTTCAAGCCGTCGAACATGAGCACCGCCCGGCAACCGAACCCGAGCGGAAAACGCTCGCACGCTTCGGCGGCTTCGGTGCCGTGGCGCTTTCCCTGTTTCCCAACCCTGTCAGTGGCCGCTATAAGGATGCGGGCTGGGAGACGCTCGGCAAGGAGCTGGAGTCACTGCTCAGCCCTGCCGAGTATGACAGCGCCAAACGCACCACCTTCACCGCTTTCTACACGTCGCCCACCGTCATCTCGGCCATCAACGAAGCATTGCCACGGCTGGGCGTGCCGGCCAACGCGGTGATCCTAGAGCCGGGCTGCGGCACAGGCAATTTCATGGCCCACGCCGAGGCTGGCCAGCGATTCATCGGCGTTGAGCTGGATTCCGTTTCCGGCCGCATCGCCCGCGTGCTGCACCCGCACGCCGATATCCGCATCGAAAACTTCCGCGACACCAGGCTGCCCCCGCTCGACGCCGTGATCGGCAACGTGCCTTTTGCCGACCTCAAGCTCGATTTCCACGGCCGGAAGCTCTCCCTTCACGACTTTTTTATCGCCAAGAGCGTTGATGCCTTGAAACCCGGCGGCGTATTGGCCGTTGTCACCAGTCATTTCACCCTCGACAAGCAGACCGCCGCCGTCCGCGAGCATCTCGCCGGCCAGGCCGATTTCTTAGGCGCGATCCGCCTGCCGTCCGATGCCTTCAAGAGGGAAGGGACCTCAGTCGTCACCGACATCGTTTTCTTACGCAAACGCGCCGCGGGCCAAGAGCCCAATCACGCTGATCCCGAGTGGCTGCACACCGCCACCATTCCGCTTGCCGGAGCCGACATCGCGATCAACCGCTATTTCGACCGCCACCCCGACATGGTCCTGGGTGAATTCAGCCGCAAGGACACGCTCTATGGCGGTGAGGGATTCAGCATCGTCGGCAACGGCGACCTGGCGGAGCAGCTCCGGCAGGCGATCGACAGGCTTCCCAGATTTCAAGTGATCCAGTCCCACGCTGAAATGCCCAATCCTCCCCCGGCATTTACACCGCCGCCGCCCGAGCGGCATATCGCCGAGGGCAGTTTCTTCGTCGGCGATGACCGGGTCATCCACCAGGTCACCGGAGGGGAGGGGACACCCGTCAGCTATGGCGGCACGCTGCTTAAGTCCGACGGCACGATGACCGGCAAGCGGCTTGCCGCACTGGTGGCTTTGCGCGACCTCGCCCGCCGCGTGCTCCAGTCGCAGAACGAGGGCTGGCCTGAGTCGGACCGCACCCATGCCCGCAAAGAGCTGAACCGTTCATACGACCTGTTTGCCGCCGCTTACGGCCCGATCAATAAAACCACGTTCAGCGAAACCGCCGACGGCACGGTGATCCGCCGCATGCCCAACATCGTCAAATTCCGCGAAGACCCGGACGCCATGCTGGTGATGGCGCTCGAAGATTACGACGAAGCAACCGGAAAAGCCGCCAAAGCCCCCATCCTGTTGCGTGATGTTGTCGGCAATAGCCCGCCCGTCACGCACGTCACATCCGGCGAGGAAGGGCTGCTGGTGTCGCTGGACCGCAAAGGCGGCATCGATCTGGCGTATATCTCACAGCTTTACGGCAAGCCCGAGGACGCCATCGTCGCCGAACTGGGCGAGTTGATCTACCGCGACCCGGAATCAGAGCACTGGCAGACCGCTGATGCCTACCTGTCAGGCAATGTGCGTGAAAAACTCAAAATCGCCGAGGCTGCCGGCCTGGCTTATGCCCGCAACGCCAGCGCCTTACGCAACGTCCAACCCGAAGACGTGCTGCCCGGCGACATTGACGCAGGTCTTGGCGCTCCGTGGATACCCGCATCCGACATCCAGGCATTCGCCGCCGAATTGTTCGGCGTTGCGCCGTCTAACGTCGATATCGGCCACCTGGAAAAAGACGCGGTGTGGTGCGTCGAAGCCGGCCACGCGGCCGAGGCGTCGGTCGCCGCCACCGCCGAGTATGGCACGCCGAGGGCGAACGGCACCTGGCTGCTTGACCTCGCCCTCAACATGAAAACTCCCGTGATCTACGACAAGATTCAAGGCGTAAACGGCGAGGAGAGGGTGGTCAACCAGGAGGATACGCTGGCCGCCCGCGAAAAACAGAAACGGATCAAGGAGACTTTCAAAGCATGGGTTTTCTCCGAGCCCGAACGTACCGAACGCCTTGTTAGATTATATAACGACACCTACAACAATTTACGGCCGCGGCTGTTCGACGGCTCGCACCTCGATTTCCCCGGCATGAGCCAGGGCATCCGGCTGAATCCGCACCAGAAGGACGCCGTCTGGCGGGGCATGTCAGCAGCAACCAGAGAGTGAGCCATTATCGCAGCGCCACTTGAGCCACTCTGCGATCAGTTGATCGCGGTGAGTGGCTCTATCGATTCGTTTTTTCGGCGTTTTCTCCGGAATATTCTTGACGACACCTTGCGAGGTTCTAGAATCACTTTGCGTTGGTCTCTAGGAAGTCGGCGTATGCCAACCGGAGTTGCCGGCCGGCAACGACGGTGAAAACTGGGTTGCCGACCCCGAGCCTAACATTCAAAATCGCAGAGTGGCTCTCTCAGCTTTGTCAGATTCTGTCATTCAAGAAGTATTATATCTGTACATATAAAACAAGCCGCGACTCGCCAGCGCGGTCAAATCGTCCCGGAAAAGCGACGAGTGCGTTTGCCCAGGGAACGCTGGCGGAGCGTTCTCGGGCTTTATTGATGGGCGACAATTAGCTTCGACATCCACGACGATGATCCTCTGCGTTCGAATCTTCCGCTGTCGGATCGCATTGGTTGATTCAAATCAGCCTCAGGCCAAGGGTGAAGGCCGATTTGAATCAACCAATGCGATCGATAACATCGACGACGCTGCAATTCTCGTTGGATGTTGACATCGAACACCGGCATAGGTGTCACTAATCAGCGCTACTCGCGGTTCGGGGCATGAGCAGCGGCAACACGCTGCTGGCGCATGCGGTCGGGGCAGGGAAGACCTTCACCATGGCCGCCACCGGCATGAAGATGAAACAGGCCGGGCTGGCCAGGAAACCGATCTACGTCGTCCCCAACCACATGCTCGAGCAATTCTCCCGCGAGTTCATGCAGCTCTACCCCAACGCAAGGCTGCTGGTCGCGACGAAAGAAGACCTCGCCCGCGACCGCCGCAAGCTGCTGACCGCCAAAATCGCAGGCGGCGAATGGGACGGCATAGTCATGACCCATTCGAGCTTCGAGCGGATCGGCATGTCACAGGACTACCAGGAGAACTTCCTGCGTCAGCAGATCGAGGAATACTATCAGCTCACGATCGACGATGCACGTGGCGACACTTCGCGTCGCAACCGCAACATTATCAAGACACTTCAGAAGCAGATGGCCGCCCGCCAGGAGCGGCTGAAAGACCTGCTGGCCGAAGATAAGAAAGATGACGGGCTGGTGTTCGACGAGCTCGGCGTCGATCACGTCTTCATCGACGAGGCGCATTATTTCAAGAACCTGGAAACGCCGACCAAGATGGAGCGTGTGGCGGGCATCCAGACCGGCGGCAGCGAGCGGGCGTTCGACCTCTACATGAAAGCCCGCTACTTAGGCGAGCAGCATCCCGGCCACGGCGTGACGTTCGCCACCGGCACGCCGATTTCCAACACGATGGTCGAGATGTACACGATGCAGCGCTTCCTCGACCCGGAGGGCTTAAAGAGCCGAGGCATAGAGCATTTCGACGGCTGGGCCGCCACCTTCGGCGAAGTCGTCGATACCATGGAAATATCCCCCGACGGCGCATCGCTGCGTCCCCGCAGCCGGTTTGCCCGCTTCGTCAATCTGCCGGAACTCCAACAAATGTTCCGGGCCTTCTCCGACGTGCAAACGGCCGAGATGCTGGACCTGCCCCGGCCGAAACTGGAAGGCGGCAAGGCGAAGGTGGTGGCCTGCCCGATGTCCGATGAGCAAGCACAACTCCAGCAGGCGCTGGTTGCCCGCTACGAACGGCTGCGAAAGGAAAAGGTCGATCCCAGGGAGGATAACGCCCTGGCGATTACCACCGACGGGCGCAAGCTGGCCTTAGATGCCAGGCTGCTGTCGGCCGCAGCCATCGATCACCCCGGCTCGAAGATCAACGCCCTGGCCGGCAACGTCGCCGAAATCTGGCGGGATACCGCCGCGACACGCGGCACGCAGATGATATTCTGCGATATGGGCGTCAATCCGACGCCGTGGGGTTACGGCGCCTACGACGATGTCATCAAAAAACTGATCGCATCCGGCATTCCGGCTGAGCAGATCGCCGCCGTTGGCGACGCCGATTCCGACGCCAAGAAACAATCGCTGTTCGACCGGGTACGTAGCGGCTCGGTGCGCGTGCTGATCGGCAGCACCCAGAAGATGGGCACCGGCACCAACGTCCAGAAGCGGCTGGTTGCCCTGCACCATCTCGACGCCCCGTGGAAACCCGCCGAGGTCGAGCAGCGCGAAGGCCGCATCCTGCGGCAGGGCAACGAGAACTCGGAAGTGGCGATTTACCGCTACGTCACCGAA
>CAVXHV010000020.1:0-102808 GCA_963761445.1 uncultured Planctomycetota bacterium
ATCCACTCTCCGGAGCGGATTCCGGGAACAGCCAGTCTCTCCTGCCTCGCACCGGTTCGCGTCCCGCGATTGCTGGGTGACCCGCGGCAGACGCCGCGCACGGCAGGTACCTTACAACGCTCGGCCCGCGAGCGTATGCGCTTGGAACGGTCGCCGGCGCTTGCACGCGTCGGCTGCTACGAACCGCTCGATATCGACGGCCTTGCTTCGTCGCTCGCCGCAGGCTTCAAGACAGCCACTTTTCGCCGCGCCGCCCCATTCGTCGGTCGCACGAACGCCCAAGCCGGGAGCGCAGGACCACACCTGCAAGTTAACTTCCGATCTTCAAATCGCCCAATCCCCGTCGCACAACACGAGTCATCACTCGCTTCAGCGCACCTTTCGCGCCGAACCGCCAAGACGAGACTCGGCCACGACGAGACTCGCACAATCACGCCTACCACCTACTGGCCTTTCTCCACCGAGCGGTCTTTCACTGAAACGCGACTCGCGCCGCCGCTTGACCCTGGAACCAACGTCGTCCGCATCGCAACGCTGCGGATGCCAGCGATTCTCGTCCACCGGCGGCCCGCTTGAACCATCGGCCAAAGTGACTCACGGTTTCTAACCAGCATTCGCCGTTCAGCCCCAGGCGATTCAAAATCGGCGAAAGTTCGACTGGGATCGTTCCCCGCTTCCCGGCACGCAGCGCGCGCCCTGTCCAATCTAGCAGCTCCAAGTAACGCTCAATCGTAATCGGCAAATATCCTTGATCTGACGCCCTCAAACCAACCGTCGGCCGTGATGATTTCGCCAGTCGTCTCGTCGCGCGGCAGAAAGAGGAGCCGCCAGCGCAGCGCAACCTCCTCGTCGCTCCATTCCTGCGCGAGATCGGGCCGCACTCTCAGAACGACGTGGAGATGATTGCTCATTACAGCATAGCCGCAGATATCAATACCAAACACCGACGCGAGCTCTTGAAGCCGGCGCCGAATAAAATTCTTACGGTGATCGTAGTTTTTGCCTGAATACTGATCGTCACCGCAGAGGAACGCCCTGCGCACGCACCGCGTGATGCAGTGATACACCCCAACGACATTCTCAACGACGATCTGAGATCGAGCATAGCCCGGCATGAGCGAGCTCCAAGGTGCAGGATCTGAGGATTCGGAGGCACGGCGTGATCGCAATGTCATTAGTGGACAAAATAACAAAAGAATTCCGCCAGTCAAGTACGCCGCATCGGATTTTGCGCAAATCACTTCTCCCCGCTTGGACGCTCGCGACAGGATTCGACCGGGAAAATGGATGTCTGGCAATCCTCCTGCATCGAAGGTTGCAAGGAGAATTTCCCACTCAGGCCAAGGCCGAGCGACTCACCGTCGATTCTAAGGCGTAAATGAACTCGACCATCCATGCCCACCCTGGACCGAACACAGTCGACTGATCCTTTTCTTTAACTTCCGCCCAGCGGGGCTGCCCGCGCGCCAACGGCTGCCGGTCTGCCACCTCGGGACGTATCGACAACCAGCTGTTCGCCTTGGTCGCCGACCACCGCTCCTCCAAAGCGCCCCCGACGACCGCCGCTTCCCTGTCGGGGAGCAGCGACGACACTCGTTTGCGGTCCGCTTGAACGTGCAGAAACCGCAAATCACATGGGCGAAGGATCAAAGCCGGCACCCACGCCGCAGTATGGTCCAGATTGCCCGAAATCGACCCCCGCCCAGCGCCAGCCAAACCGCGAAGCGCGAACAACAGACGATCCGACTCGCCGAACAGCAACGATAGTATACATGGGCCGCGAGCATCCGCCACACTACGGCCAGACGCGAATGCCACACGGCACCGGCCAGTTCATTGCCCTCCACCGCTCGAACCGCCAAAACCGAGCGGCGCCTTGGACCACCAATTGGCTTTGGGCGATAGTGGATGCTGCGTCGAAGAAACGTGAGAATCCGCACCGCACGTCCGAATCCCAACAGCCATTCGAACGACCGCGCGGCACGCGCAGTCCGGCCGCAAGGCGCCCGACCGACGCTGACCGCCCGAAAGGAGAACAATGCAAAAATCAGCAGCGACTTTCAATATTTATCACATCTCTGCGTGCATCGTACTCTGCGGGATTTATTTTGCGGCGCTCAAGTGTGCTGCTGCTACACGCAACGTCTCGCTGGGCGTCGCCCTGATGCCCTTGCCTCTAATCTTCGCAGGCTTTTTCCTCCACAGAAGTTCACCTGAAATCCGCGTAGTCCGCGGCGCAATCGGAGGCGCAATCTCTTGCATCGCAATCATACTATTCGCAGAGTGTGTCGGCCCGAGCGCGCTCGTTCCCAGCGTTGCATCAACCGAGTCCTTTCAGCTATGCGCGCTAGCGACGATTATCGGCGCCTCCTACGGAGCACCAGTGAGCCTCGCACTTTGCGGCCTATGTCGAGTCACGAAACGGTAACAAGGGTAAGGCAAACGGAAAGGAAAGGACATAAATTGCATCATTGAAGGCAGCCGGCAGTTTAGGTAATATCCGCCAATCGATCACCCCACGAGCTCCATCCATGCCCCTGCCCCGCGCGCACCTCGTCGACCTCGCCGTCACCCGCTGCGGTACCGGCCGAATGTCTGGCCGACTTTTTTCAATCTGAGCTACGCCCTCACCGATGGCGACCGGCTGACGGAGGCCAAGGCCGCGTGTGAGCAGGCTGCACGGCTGGCGCCCAACGAACCGGGGCCCAGACGCGAGCTGGAGAGGATAGCACGCTTGGCCGCAGGCGGTCACGGGTCGTAAATCCAACCGCCGGATAGAGTCCGCGTAATCAGCTTGTCGCCTCGGTCGCCGATTGGCTCACTTTCCATGGGCCGCTTTCAGGACCAACGGTCTGCTCCAGGCCGAGATCTCTTACGGTTTGGCGCACCCATTTCGCTTCACCGTATGCCCTCTATCGATGCTCACCCGCACTCGGTCGAATTCCTTCTTGGTCAAAGGAGCGTTGACGCGAGCCGTCCAGTTCGCCGTCCCACCGGCCAAGGCGATAACTGGCGCGCACCACCAGCGGGTGCCGCGTCCGATCATACTGATCGGTCCAATCCGCCCGATCCGTCCGATAAGATGCGGCGCCCCCGACCCCACTTCAGCGCGACCATCTTGGTGTCCGGTCGACCCCGATTGTTTCACGTTTTCAGGATTTTGGCGAGGACGACGGATTGATCAGCGCCTCAGCTTCCCGCAACAGCATCTCGGCAATCAGCAGGTCATGCTAGCCAGTGCCTCGGCCACGTATAGCTGAACATGAGAGGCCTGCCGTCAAATCGTAATGATCGTAATATAGAGCTCCGCGGCGGATGAAAGCAGCGGGCGCTGCTTCCGATTCGCCGGCACCCTCGCCCCGGAGCCAGAACATGGTCAACCATCAGTTTCGCCTGGCGGCCCGTCCCGCCGGCATGCCCAGACGGAGCGACTGGTCATTCACCGAGGAGCCCGTCCCTGATCCGAACGAAGGCGAGGTCCTGGTCAAGCTGCTCTACCTTTCACTCGACCCCGCCATGCGCGGTTGGATGAACGAGGGGCGGTCCTACATCGCCCCGGTGAAGATCGGTGAGGTCATGCGCGCCCTGGGGGCAGGCCGGGTGGTCGCATCCAGAAATCCCGCTTTCGCCGTTGGCGACCATGTCACGGGTGCCTTCGGCGTGCAGGAATTTGCAGTCTCCCGCGGCGAGGGCATGCTCAAGGTCGACGTGCAGTTCGCGCCCTTGCCGCTTTATTTGAGCGCGCTCGGAATGCCGGGCCTCACGGCTTACTTCGGCTTGCTCGACGTCGGTCAGCCCGAAGCGGGCGAGACGGTCGTCCTCTCGGGCGCGGCGGGGGCCGTCGGCGCAGTCGCGGGCCAGATCGCCAGAATCAAGGGCTGCCGCGTGATCGGCATCGCCGGCGGGCCGGGAAAATGCCATTACATCGCCGACGAGCTTGGCTTTGATGCAAGTATTGACTACAAAGCGGAAGACCTGAAGACGGCTCTGGCGAAACACTGCCCGAAAGGAGTGGACGTCTATTTCGATAACGTCGGCGGCGAGATCCTCGATACGACGCTTCTCTTCCTCAATCGCCGCGCCCGCGTCGTCATCTGCGGCGCGATCTCGCAATACAACAACACCACGCCGATCAAAGGACCGTCCAACTATCTGTCACTCCTGGTCAATCACGCGCGGATGGAGGGCTTCGTGGTCTTCGACTACGTCACGAAGTACAGCGAGGCGCTCCGCGAAATGGCCGGGTGGGTCTCTGCCGGCAAGCTCAAGTCGCGCGAAGACATCGTCAAGGGCCTCGAAACGTTCCCTGAAACTCTGCTCAAGCTTTACACCGGCGAGAATTTCGGGAAGCTGATCTTGCAGGTCGCTGATGAGTAGAGCAAGAACGCTGGTATCACCGCGTCACGCGCTGTGGCGTCCGCTGGAGCACTGCCGTCGGGCGACATTTGCCTCATCCACCCCCAAATCGAAACGCACGTCCGAGCGCCTATTGGTGAGTGGAAGAGGCTAACCCGTGGCCCCATGAACTCGAATCGCTCGTGTTCGCCCGGCTGACCTGCGTCCGGCAAAAACATGCACAGGTCACGAGTGGCGCTTTGCGAACCGCCAGCTATCCGCGCCGCCCCCTCGGCCGAGGCCGTGGGCGGCTCGTAGGTCCTCCCGGCTTCGCCGCAATTCCCAAACGTTTTCGCACCTCCATACTCGAAAGTCCTCCCTCCGATTCCAGCCTGGCTCGTGACCGCTCCAAGATTGCGCCAAACTTGGGGTCAATACTGAGAAGCATGCTTTCAGCGTCGTCTTCATCGGCTGGCACAACCGTTGCAACAACCCGGCCGTGATCGGTGAGCAGCAGAGGCTCAGAACAGCCCGGCTTCACATATGCGGCCAGCGCCGAGACCTGGGATATTTCAATGGCTTTCACAGCGCGATTCTCTCCTTTCCGATCCACAACTCGTTATGGTGCTTGACTCCCACGGCCGCTACAGTGACCCGAGGCTCCGGCTTCTCTTCGACTGCGTAGAAGACGCGAACATCACCCAATCGCAACTCCCACGGCGCTATTGGATTGGGGCGCAATACCTTCCGTTTACGCGTCGGCAGCGCCGGCTCATGCGCCAGTTGCTCCTCTACCTGATCCAAGACCAGCTCTTGAGTAGCCTTCGGCAAGGCCGCGAGGTGGTCGACGGCTTCCGGGGAGTAGATGATCGAGAACGCCATGAACGACGCAAGCGGTCTCGCGCCCTCGCTTCAAGGGGCTGGTTCCGGGCAAATCATACCTGACTGAAGTGGTGTTGGGAGTAATGGTTCACGTTGATGGAATTCCTCGCTTCAAAAGGAAGGAAAAGCACATTGACAGCGCGCTCGGCGCAAACAATCATTCTAGACAACCGGCGCCGTTCATGCCAGGAGCTTCACACACGACTCAGCATTGATCGGTAGTCGGTCGATGACCTTCATTCGTCGCCGAACGGGGCCTCGTCTGGGTCCGCGGCTTCATAGAATGACCTGTCGCACTCGATCGTGCCCCACGGAGGGATCCCGTCGGGATGCGCCTCCAGCTTCCCGACGTAGAATTCCCCACGATTGAGCCCCTGGCGGAGGCATTCCTGAATCGCGGCCACCTTCGACACCGTCACGGCCACGCGGTCTTTGCCGTGGTACGCTGCCCACTTCCGATGATGCCGTCGGTCCGTGAGCAATGCCGGCAAGTCCTGCCAGAAAGCCTGTTGCGATCGGAACACCAGCGGTGCGATATCGGGATGCGGCTTCGTGTTGACACTCGCGCGCGTACGGTTTCGTATTGCCCTGGATCACCGTCTCCGCTTCCCGGAACAAGATCTCGGCAATCAGCAGGTCATGCTCGCCATTGTTTTGCGCGTCCGCCCGCAGCCGTTTGATGACCTGCGAAACCTCCAGAAGAGCACGGCGAGATTCCTCGGGATGCTTTAGCCGATGCTGGGCCATCGCCAGGACGGCCAGGTTCATCGCGTGCGCAAATTCGGCGGGCTTGAGCTCTTCGGATTTCCTCACGTACTCAAGCGCCGCCTCGGCATCGCCCTTGCGGTAGGCCAGCAGGGCGCGGGTGGCCCAGCCCCACGGCGGAAACCAGTCCGGTCCCGTTCCTTCCTCGAGCGATCTGGCCAGCCTGTCTCCCGGAACTTTCGCCAGGTCGATGGAGTTAGCCCGCAACAGAGAGACCTTGACGACCCGCTCGGCGACATCAGGGTCTTTCGATTCCGCAAATTGCTGCGCCATGCGACCACAGAACCCGGAATAGGCGGCCTGATCTTCAGCCAAAACCAGAACCGGAGCGACCGAAAGCCACACTAACGAATCACCCGGCTTCTGTTTCACGAGCTGCAAGCCAATCTCGCCCGCTTCCTTCCAGCGTTTGGCTTCTAGAAACTCGTCGAAGGCACTCTTGGTTTGCTCCGGCTGTTGTGCTTTCGCCTCCGCAACCAATCCGCTTCGCGTCGCTTGCAACGCGGCCGCGTCGAGCTTCTTGAGGATCACGATCTCCCTCACCATCACCTTGCCTCGGTTCACCCCGAATTGGAAGCCAATCCGGTTATTTCCCGGAATGACATCGTGCGCGACAAATGTGAACTCATAGTCCTTGAACTCGGATGGCGGAACAAACGTCTGATCCAGCCCAATCGAGTGCCAATCTGCCTGCCAGATACTCCCATAAAGTGCTACCGAACACGAGTCCGGTGATTTCATCTTGAAACGGATGACGTACTCAGTTCCATTCTCCAGTCGCAGCGGGGCTTGGTGGGCTTGAACGTGCCAGTTGGTTCCGGTCGCGACCGTCGTTGTGAATACCAAAGTCCCATCGACAGGCTCCATCGAACAGGCTGCGCCATTGTGGAGTTCAATTCGCCAGGGTAGAGTGCTGGCGGGCTTGAACCGCTGGAAGGCCACGTCGGGTTGTTGCCGGCTGGCCCGCGTCCAATCGGCCACGGCCAGGTCCCATTGCTTGAGCTTCTCGTACGCTTCGGCCCGTTTGGCGAGCAGGTTTGGGTCCTTCGCCTCCGGCGTGATCAACTTGGTGTATTCGGTGATCGCCCGACTCCAGTTGTCCTCCGCCGCGTACAGGTCGCCGATGCCGGCGACGGCTTCCGGGTGAGCCTTGAGCAAGCTGTCGAGTGCCGCCTGGTCGCCGAGGAGGTGGTACGCTTTCGCCAGTGCGACGTTCAGGTCCGCGATTTCGCTATCCTTGAAATCCATGCGCACTGCCGCCCGAACGAAGGCGTCGGCTTCATTCGTCACGGAGAGCCGGAAGCGGCCCAGGCCATGCTTACCCCATTCCGTGATCCCCGAGTCCAGCGTGATGCTCATCGAGCCGCCGTCAATTCGCGCCGGTGATTTCAGGCCGAAGACCGCCCGGTGGGCTTTCTGGATCTGGGGAAAAGTCTCCCACAATGTCAGAGGGTTGCCGTCGATCATGTCTGTGGGCGTCTCATTTTCACCAAACTGCCAGTCCGCGATCGCCCAAGAGATGTCAATCGGTGTCGGCTTACCCCCCTCACTGCCGGAGACGATGGCCGCGGTAAATTCCGACACATGAAAGTTCCCGTTACCGTAACGGCCCGCGCCACCATCAGGAAGTCGCGCATCTGGGACGGTCTCGAGGCGAATAGCGGTCACGGCCGGCAAGTCGGTCCCAAGCGTAAGCGTATAAACAGCCCGATTAGGGTTGGGGCCGCTGACGAAAATGCTGCCGTCGTTTTCAACCGAGAGCGTTTCGCCCCCAGTCGACTTCAGTTCCGTCGCTTTCAGCACGGTCCACTGTGGTTCCGCGTAGTCTGCGCCCAGCCGCGTGACAATCTCGCGGGATTTCTGCAACTCGACCAGCGCTTCCGCAGGCTGCTTCTCGAGCAAAAGCTGCTTGCCCCGCGCCCAACGCTCCGGGCCAAAGCCAACTGCACTTGCGGATCATTCGGCTGTCGCTTGACGAGCGCAGAGAAAAGATCGTCAAACCGGGCCGCAAGCTCCAAAATCGGCTTCCTGGCCTCATAACCGTCGGCCTGCTGGAGAGCGTTGCCGAAGTAATGCAAAGCAAGATCATTCCGACCGTCGAGCGCATAAGCGACCGCCAGGCGGGTTTCGACATCGTCGGTTTTCATGAGCTGCTCGCGTTGATCTACCAGGCCGGGAGAGGTGAAGCGAGTGGCGACGGAGACGCGAAAGCGCGCGGGCGAGCCTTTGAGCAGGTTGTGCGGAAGCGGCACGATTAGCGGCTGATGCTCCGCGCCGGCCTCAAACATCTTTTTCGCGAGAAGCGACTGAGGAACGATCTCCGCAGAGGGGCTCGGCGCCTTGTCGATCACCTGCTCGAGCACAACCTTTCGGGAGTGATCCAGCACGCGAATGCGAAAATGGCGCATGCGCGCGTAGAGGTTGGTGTCACTTCGATTCCAAATGACGATCCGATCGATCACCTGCTCGCTGCCCAGGTCAACCTCCCACCAGGGTTCCTCTTCCATGCCGGTGTGAGCGTAGGGGTTGCCCCCGTCATTACCGTCAGTATTGCCATCCACCGCACCTTCCGGCGCGACCCGAGCGTCGCCCGCAGTGGATGACTGCCGGGCCTTTTTCCGAAGCGCGATGTTCTGGTCGCCCCGAAATACCTGCAGTTCCGCCAGGTTGATCGTCTTCTTGCCCTTATCCGCTGGATGCCGAGGAAACTCGCTGCTGTCGCCCGGGAGATCGAGACGCACGATTTGGCCCCGCAATGCCCCGGCCGCCATGTTTGCGGTCACGATCTGGTAATCGTTGAAGAACGAGGCGCCGCTCTTGGGGGCAACCGCATGCGTGCTGGTCTCGACCCGCACGGCCCGAACTGGCTGGGGGCCAGCTTGCCAGCGGACCGTCTGTTGTTCCGTATTGGCAGCCGCCCCCACGACGATCGATCCATCGTTCTCTACAGTCAGCTTCGCCCCACTTTCGGTCTTCATCTCCGCCGGTTTGAGCACGACCCAATCCGGCTCCGCGACTTTGTCCAGGAGCAGTTGAGCCAGGTCCGCGGCAACCACATTACTTCCCGGATCCGCCTGGAGCGCTTGTTCGTAAAGAGTCTCAGCTTGGTCGAACGGTGCCCTGGCCAGCGCAAACTCGGTTTGCGCCAGCCAATCGACGAGCGAACTCGCCGAGCAGATGGGCCCCATCCGGATTCCCGGTCGCGGCCCGCGACCAGTCGGCCGCGGCGGCATCCCAATTCCTGAGCGCCTCATACGCGCGAGCCCGCTTCCCGAGCAGTACGGCGTCGGTCGTCTCCGCCGTGATGCCCCGGCTGTAGATCTCCACCGCACGCGACCAGTCTTTGTCCTTGTCCTGGACGAACAGGTCGCCGATTAAGCCCGCCAGCTTCGGACGTCGCTCGACCAGTTGGAGAGCGGCTGGCCCGTCGCCCCGGAATTGATACGCAGCGACCAGCTTCTGCGCGGGACTGGTAAACTCCGTCACTGCGATAGACTTCCGAGCCCGGTCGAGCACGGCGGGATCGCTCGACACCGACAAGCGGAAATGGCCTAGGTTTTCGGCGTTGTTGTGACTGTGGCATTGCATCTCCAGCGCCAGTGTCCATCCCTTGGTGAGGGAAACTGCCTTTGACGTCGACCAGATCGCGGTGCAATTCCCACCCTGGCTGCCGAAGATATTCCAGTGCCCGTTCAGTTTGATCGGCCAGCCACTGTTCTCGTGGTCGGCCCAGGCATCGTCAAAGTCGAGCTTGATCGGCTTACTTCCATCCGGCGGCCTCGCGGTCACGGTCCATGAATCCTGGGCGAACGTACCAATGGGATACGAACAGCGGCCGGGACCGTTTCCAGGCAGCGACTCGTGTGTGAGTGCTTCCAGACGCACCGCTCTAACGTCGATGTCGCTAACGACTGTCAATACGACGCGGTAGCGATCGTTCGGAAGACTTGCGCCGCTGACCAGGATGGAGTCATCGGGAAGTATGGACAAGGTCGCGCCAAGTTCTGATTTTGCTTCGACTGGCTTGAGCATGGTCCATCTCTGGGATGGATGGAGCACCTCTGCCAGTGCCAACGCCTGATTGGCTAACAACTCGTCGTCAGTCGTCGCGTCGGTGACGACACGAGCGTAATCGTCGACCGCCTGCTGCCACTGCTTCAAGGCAACATGCGCGTTCCCCCGGCGGCCGTAAAGTCGCTTGAGATCGACGGCCGTGGTCCCGGATTCGAGCGGCAAAAGGGCTTCGATGGCCGCCGTGTAATCCGCCAACCGGGCCTTCGTATCGGACCACTGCCCGGCAAGCTCGGCGCGCAGCTCGAGCAGCCCGGGGTTGCGAGGCTCGCGAGCGAGCCGTTCGTTGATGGCTCCACGAAGGGGATGCAGGACATCGGCGGTCGCCGCATCATAGACGAACTGCTCCCTGGTCAGCTCGATCACTTGCGGCTGTTCGCTCCCGGAGTGTCGCACGCTGAGCCGAACCTTCGTTCCGGCTCCCCCTGCCAGCAACTGGGCGAGTTGATCAAGGGACTCTCTGGTCAGCTCGGTGTCGTTCACTTTCACGATGACGTCGCCCGGACGAAGGCCAGCCCGCGACCCCGTGTACCCCCGCAGCAGCTCGGTCACTTGCACTTTCCCGTCGTCGGCCGAGTAGGCGAAGCCAAGCCCCACCTGTAGAACGGCGGCCGCAGCGCCATCCTCGGCACGGCGTTTTGCGCCGCCCGTGAGCAGAGCCGCGGCGTCACGAGGCCGATTCTGATGCAGCAGGGCCGTCGCCAGCCGCAACAACCCACGGGTTCGCAGCCAGGCCTCCGGCGCCCGTGCATCGGCGGCAACCAAGCGGTCAAAGGCGTGCGCCGCTTCCGGCCACGCGTGCCGCGAGGCATGCCAGTTGGCCAGCGCGGCGGCCAGCGCGGCTCGCACCCGCACATCTTTCGCGTCGAGCTTTTCGAGCGCTCTATGCAGCCCGAGGTTCTCCGACAACATGCGGATGCGGCTCTGGAATAGGGCATTCGATTGCAGCATGAGTCGCAGTTTTTCGGAGGCTCGATCGGGGTCGTTCCAGACGATGGGCGCGCTGGACCAGAAGGCGGTACCGCTTCCTCCGGCCAACAAGTGCTGACCGTCAGGCGAGAACGCCAACGTCTGCACCTGGCCCAGCTCGATGCCGCCGGAATCCAACTGCAAGAGCTCGCGCCGCGTCTCGACATTCCACAGGCGGACCGTCTGGTCACCGCTGCCCGACGCCAGGGTGCGTCCATCCGGCGAAAACACGACGGCGTTGACTGTACTGGAATGCCCCTTGAGCGTTGCCAGGAGTTTCCCCCCCGCGACGTCCCACAACTGCACGGTTCCCTCGCGACTGGCCATCGCCAGAGTCTTGCCGTCCGGCGAAAAGGCCACATCCTCCGTCATGCCCGGCCGTCCCGATTGGAACTGGCTGAACACAGAGTCCTTGTCGGCGTTTCGGAGCGTTTGGGTCGCTCGCCAGGTTTCGGTTGACCAGATGATCGCCGTCCCGTCGCGACTGCCACTGGCCAGCAGCTTTCCGTCGCGGGAGAAGTCGAGAGACATACAATAGTTCGTGTGCCCGCTCAAGCGGCGGATCAGTCGTCGCGTGGCGACCTCCCAGACCTTCAGCGGAGTCGGAGAAGTCATGCTCATCAGCATATTCTTTGAGCCGAATCCTGCCGCCAGATATTTCCCATCGGTCGAAAACGCGAGCGCACCGACGGGGCCGTTGTGCTCATTCAGAGGGAAGCCGGGCAGATCGGTGGCTCCCGGCAACCGCGCCAGTTCATTACCTGCGTCAATGTCCCACAGCACCACATGAGAAACGTCCCCTCCTCCGCCGCAGCCTACAGCCAGCAGGCGCTTGTCCGTGGGCGAGAAGGCTACGCTGCAAACTCGCTCCTTCTCGCCGGCTGACAATTCCCGCACGAGTTTCCCCGTGCCGGCGTCCCAAAGCCGCACGCTATCTCCGGCGGCAGCGGCGATCAGTTGCCCATCGGCTGAGAACCTCGCCACGCTGCTGCCAGTGCCGGACGGCTCCAGTGCACGGATTGCCGCGCCGCTGTGATCCAGGTCCCAGACTCTGGCCGTGTTGTCGGCGCTGGTGGTGACGAGTTGCTTACCCGTAGGCGAAAAACCAACATGGTTGATCGCCGCTTCATGCCCCTTGAGCGTGATGGCGGCGGCGCTCTTTGAGGTCAGTTTCCGAACATCCTCCCAGATCTTGATCGTGCCCTCGACGTCCGCCGTCACCAGCTTGAAACCGTCCCCATAAAAGGTCATCGCCGAGATCGGAGACGCATGCGCGGAACCATCCTGCGCGATCGGGCGGCCAGTGCCTGTGTCGCACACCGAGACGGATCCGGACAGCTTCGCGCCAACAGCAATCAGCCGGCCATCGGGGGCTAGCGCAGCGGCACCCAGCGTTCCACCGACACCACCTTCCTTGGCCAGCGGTGCCACCTTTTTCGCGGACGCGTCCAGGCGGAAGATGGAGAATAGACTGCCGGTTGGACTGTGGCCGACCACGGCCAGCGTCAGCCCATCGGCAGATAGCGTCAGGCTCGAACTGCGCTCGAATTTCTGAGCGACCGATGCGATCACCTCACCGCTCGCGGCGTTACACCACCGAATCTTGTCGTCGACGATGACCAACCTGCCGCCGTCCGGTGTGAAGATCAGAAGCCGCGCTGGTCCTGCTGCCGAATCGATCTGGCACTGCTCTTTACCGGTGGACGTGCCAAAGACGTGAACCTTGTTCCCTTCGGCCAGCGCCGCCAGCCGTCCGTCGGGTGACAAGACGCGGACTGAAGCCCCTCGGCCACCGGCTAGCTCGCGGCGGCTCGCTTTGTCTTCGTCCTGAGAACCCAGGTTCCAGCGCCGCGCTTGTCCATTCTGATCCAGCGTCACCAGTTGACCATCCGACGTGAAGGCACCCGCGATGACGGACACTTCGTGTCCTGAGAAGACAGCCGCGCTGCCGTCCAGCAAGTGCTGGTAGTAGTGCCACTCAAAGCCGCGCAGATCCAAGGATGAAGGATGAAGGATTAAGGATGAAGGGCCGGATGAACCGGGTTCGTGTCCTGTCTGGTTCATCCTTCCGCCTTCATCCTTCATCCTTCCAGAAGGATTGTGTTTCGCCAGCAGAGTGCGAAGTTTCTGGGCCGTCGATCGATCATCGCCCCAGACAAAGGGTGCCAGCCTCATATCCGTCGTGTACAGCAGCTTGCGGCCTTCTTCTTCGGCGGCTCGTGAGACCTGTTCGGCCTTTTCGGCCTTCGTCAGGCTGCTCTCCACCTGGGTGAGCGCCTTCTGAGTGTCCCGCGCAGCGTCCTCAGCAAGCTTCTTCTGGCGGCTCGCCTCAGCCGCTTCCTTCGAGGCGACACCCGCCAGCTTCTCGGCATTCTGGTTCGCGACCAATGCGGCCGCGCAGGCCAGAACCGCGACAATCGCCACGACGGCAAGGCCCCCGATCATGATGCGAAGTTTGCGGGCCTGCGCGCTGCTGATGCGCCAATCGCAGTTGCTGAGCCTCGGCCAGTTGCTGTGCCTGTTCCAGCTCGCGCTGCCGCGCGGCTTCGCGGGACTGCTCTTCGGCCACGCTCGCCTGCTGGCTGGTCTCGAGAAAACCCATCGCCGTCGCAAAACCCGGGCGATAACGCTCGGCCCAGGCCGCGTTGGGCCGTTTGGCATCCCGCCACGCCAGCGCGATCCCCAGCTCCGGGTCGCGATACAGACCCGCTTTCCCCCGTTCGTGCAGGTCCGCGCTTTCCGACAATCGGTGATAGATTCCGGCCGCCTGCGTTTCCTCCTCGACCCACTGCCGCAGCCGCGTCCAGACACGCATCAGGCTTTCGTGAGAAATATCGACGATCGTCTGGCTGGAGAGCTCGACCTCGGGCGATGGCATCAAGAACGTGACGCCGCTTTGCCGGTACGCGTCGATGATCGGCACCAAGACGTCGGAGGGAACCTCCAGTATCTGACACAGACGCCCCAGCCGCTGCGGACGGCGAATTCCCCGGCTGTTCGATTCCTCGACCGTCAGCGCCTGAAAGATCTCCTGGCACAACTCGCGCTCGCGATCGCCGGCCAGCGACTCGTAGATCTCGTCGGCATGCAGCGACAGCGCCTGCGACATCTTGCCGACGCGCTGGTAGTCGTCGAGATCGAGCGCCTCGGTATCGCCCTTCTCGGACCACACATTCCATGTGCGCATTAAAGCGTGCTGCAGACACGGAAGCTGGTCGGCCTGCTGACCAAGATCGTTCAAGAGCCGCTGCAACAGCCGCGGCGTGATCTGCCCGCCGGCGACCTTGATCGGCCCTTCGATCACGCGCTTGTATTGCTCGCGAGAGAGCCGCGGAATCAGGAACTCCCCCCGATTGACCATCTCGGCCAGGCCTTCGAACTGACCGCACTCGCCGATAAAATCGGATCGCATCGTCAGCACGACGTAGATCGGCACTTCCTTCTGCCCCGCCGCTTCCAGCAGCAAGCTGACAAACTCGTTGGCGGCTTCCTGCTGCGTCTGGCCGGCTTCGTGGAATCGGAAGATCTCTTCGAACTGATCGACGACGAGCAGGAAGTTCGTGCCTGCGCCCAGGTCGGCCTGCTTGACCGCTTCGACTAAGCCGAAGTGACTGCGGCTCAAGGTCGCCAGTACATTCTCGCGCGCGTGCTCCGCCTCGCGATCGTAGAGGTCGGCCTCCAGGAGCGCATCGGTCAGGAGCGCCAGTGGGTTGCCGCCGGGATGCGTGACGGCGATCTCCCACGCGGCGCCGGCCCCGAGCATCTTGCCGCCTAGCAGTTGCGACAACAGTCCGCAACGGACCAGCGACGACTTGCCGCTGCCCGAGGTGCCCACGACCGCCACGAACCGATTGCCGCCCAGGCGCTGTAATAGTTCAAGCGTCTGTTCTTCGCGGCCAAAGAACAGGTGGTCTTCTTCCTGGGTGAACGGTCGCAGACCGGGAAACGGGTTCATTTTCTTTTCCAAGGCCTTCACTCGGCATCGAGCTCAGGCATCACGCCGGTTTCAACAGCCGTGCGGTAATCCTCAGGACTGGCGTCCCAGGTTGCCTGATAGGTGGGTTCCAGGGGCACCGGCACATGCCAGCTATTCGCCAAGAAGAGAGGCATGTCCGGCAGGGCGTCGCCGACGCCGACCGGCTCGACGTAGCATGCCGCACGCCCCCCGTTTCGTAGGAGGCCAAAACGCGATCCTTACCCTCTGGCAGGGTGAAGTCCTCCTCCTCGATTTCATCCCAGATGACTTTGTGGATACCAAACGGGTCACGGGGCGTTGGCGGGAACAGGTCGATAATGAGAACGTGAATACCGGCGCGCAGGAAGTCGATGGTCTTTTCGACGAAGTCGCGCAAGGCAGCGCGGCTATCTTTGTTCCCTGGCGAGACGATCTCGATCACGGCGATGGTACGGCCCAGATGGTGCTTGATGACGATACGGTTCGCGCGCGCGGCGTAGATCTCCTTCGTGGTACGGCTCACGAATCGAGTAGTCGGCGGTTCCATGGTCGCCACGCCGCCAGCGCTGCCAAATCCCGGACGCGGCGGGTTACCGCGCCTTTCGATGGCAAGAACGTCAGGTTCCCGACGGCCGGTGCGCTGCTCGACGAGAGCTGCGACGCCGCGAGGCAAACGACCCGCGTTGAGTGCGTCCTTGATCCGGATAGACCAACTCTGGTGAAAGTCGTGAAACAACCCTGCGGGTACTCGAGACCAATCGTGAATCGGCATAGTAACACCTCCCGTTCCTCAGTATACCTGGGCACGGTCATGCACACATCTCCTTGAACCGGCTGACGAAGGTGTCGAGCTCCGCACAAGGTTGGAACTCGCCCACCTGCCGGATCACGCCCGCCTGATGCGAATGGAACCGGTCCTTCCGCCGATCGTCGGGGGGCGCAATGTACACCGCCTGGACCGCAATCGGCGCCGCTCGTCCGTACCCGGGCGCCTTGAGCACCTCGCGCAGCTTGATGTCGACCCATGCCTTCGGCGCCGCGCCATAGTAAACCAGCACAGCGTCGCAGGTCAGCAAGTTGTCCTGATGCAGTGCCGCCGCGTCGGCATCATTGCCATCGAACGCCGGCAGCATGACTTCCAGCCCTTGTTCGAACAAGTAGTCCTCAAGCGCCTCCACGGCGGCTTCATCTTTCGGATCGCAGATCAGATACAGTTTCGCTGCCCCGCCGGGCGATTTCGCAGGGGCCACCGCCTTCGGCTTTTCCTCGGGCGGCGCCAGGCGGCGAATGAGATCTTTCTTGAGCAGGTTCAAATTGCCTTCGATGATCTCCGCTCGATAATGCAGGGCCGGATCTTCCTGCACGCGGCGCACGAACGCGCGCTGTCGCTCATCGGCCGACTCGCCACCCCCCGGCATCCAGATCAATCGCTGCAAATCCGGCCTGCAAGCCGGTTCGGCCGTCAGGCGCACCTGCAAGGCCGGGATCGATTCGGACGAGTCTTCCGGCGTCACCCCGTAGCGCTGCCCCAGCAAGTGGATGGCAATCGTGCACTTGGCGAGGCAGTCCCGCACTATCGTTTCGACGTCGCGCGAAAGCATCGGCAGCGGCGCATCGGGCAGCACCACATGCCCCCGCTCGAGCAGCTCGCGCTTGATGCGGTCGCGCTCATCCGCGACATCCGACGTGGTCGTCGCCAGATAAACCCAGTGCCGGTTAGGGTTCACCTCCGCCGCTGTAACTTCCCGCCCGCGGACCTGTTTCAGCAGGGAGAGGACCTGGCAGCCATCGTAGGCCAGGTCGTACACCCGCTCAAAGAAGCGTTGCCTCAGCACCGGACCAAACGTCTCGTCAAATTCGCGCACGCGTCCGGTTTCGGCATCGAGCTCGAAGAATTCAAATCCGGCCAGCGGCGAGAAAATGTCGAGAAGCCGCGGAGGCATCTGCTGTTCCGAGACGGCCGTCTTGAGCACCTTGAGCAAACGCGATTTCTCCTTGACGTAGCGGCCTCCGGTCTGCTCCCCACCGTGCCAGAACTGTTCCACCTCCCGCCGGCAGACTTCGGAGTTGATGAAGGGGGGCGAGACGACCGAGATCATGGCCTTGGCCTGGGGAACATGCTGCAGCAGCTCGGCCTCGATCATCGGCGAGATCGCATCCTCCGGCAGGCGGGCGATGTGCACCTTTTCGCCCGAAAGCTGCTCCATCCGCACTTCCAGGTTGCGATGCAACTGCGACACCCAGCCCGGCCTGCCGTCGTGCAGCGGGAAATCGTCTATCGCCGCATAATTGAGCAGCACGTCGCTGGTCTTGAGCTTCTCGAGCGAGAACGGCTCCGCCGAGACTGCACCAGCGTTTTCCACCGTCGTCTTCATCCGTTCTGGTCGACCGAACATCGCCGACCTGGAGCCTGCCGGCCCAAGTTCGAGCTCCCTGGCCAGGCTCCGCAAATCGACCAGCAGTTCCCGCGCCGATTGATATCGGCGGTCCGGCAGTTTCTGCAAGCACTTGAGCGTGATCCGTTCGAGTTCCGCCGGAACGTCGTAATTCAGCCGGGCGATCGCCGTCGGCTGCGAATGCACGATGTTGTTCAGAATCTCGGCAAAGTTCGCGCCGCCGAACGGCAATTGGCCGGTGGCCAGCTCGTAGAGCACAACCCCCAAACTGAACAGATCGGAGCGGTGGTCGAGGGGCTTGCCCAGCGCCTGCTCGGGACTCATATACCGCGGGGTTCCCATGACGGTCCCTTCCTGAGTCTGCTCCATCTCGGCCGTCGTTCCCAGCGCGTCGAGCGATTCCGTCTCGAGCCGTTTGGCCAGTCCAAAGTCCAGCACCTTGACCTGGCCTCGTTCATTCAGGCTGATGTTGGCCGGCTTGATATCACGGTGAACGATGCGGCAAGCACCAGCGGCGTCCAGCGCGTCGGCCACTTGGGCGGCCAGATCGACCACCTGCGGGATTTCGAGGCGTCGTACCTTCAGGACCGCATCCAACGACCCCCCTTCGATGAATTCCATGGCGATAAACGGCCGTCCTTCTTCCGTTTCGCCCACGTCGTACACAACACAGACGTGCGGATGATTGAGTGCCGAGGCGGCCCTCGCCTCCTTCAGAAACCGCTGCCTGCGCCCGGGGTCCGCGGCCAGTTCCTCCGGCAGGAACTTGATCGCCGCTTTACGTCCCAGCCGTGTGTCCTCGGCCAGAAAGACCTCTCCCATACCACCCGCGCCAAGTTTGGCTGTGATCCGATACTGGCCAACTGTCTTTCCGATCATCTGTCTTCCTTCCCACGGCGCGGAATGCCATGCAACCCGTCATTCACGAAGGTTGCCTACCTTATATCTGGCGCACCAATCAGAAAGCGGGACCCCAAAAATCGGGAAAGGCTTCAACGAAGGGAATTATCCCCCGTTTGTCGACCACGCCGGCGACATCGCGCGGCGAAACGGCGGACAAGAACTATACCGCGAGCGGGCACTGGTGAGCCATTTGTAGGGTGGGTGAAACCCACCGTAAACGCACCTTCGCCGCTGCCCTGAAATGGCATAACATACCAGCCCAGGGCATCGCCCTCGTCCTTACCCACAAGTCTGAACCAGTTATGGCTCATTAAGTTACGGCGACAGAACGGAGCTTTGATTGGAAAATGTGTACTACATGTACACCAGGTGCATTCAAAAGGCACTCACATGACGAGCCGGCCAATATTGAGAGTTCCCCGGAAAAACCGAGAAAGTGAATAGTGCGCATAACATCACAATTGTGTATGTCGATCGATAATGCTTCCGTATCTTATCGTAAACTCTTGTTAAATATCGTGTTATGACTTGTGGGTAAGGACGAGGGCATCGCCCTGGGTTTCCGCGGCATCGCCCTGGGTTTCCGCGGCATCGTCCTGGGTTCCCTACCCGGCCAATGTCACCGCGCCAGTTGCAGCCGCGTCGCCGCGAAAAAGCCGTTGAAGCACTGCCGCCCCACGGCCAGCACAGGGCTCCCGTGGCAGAGATTCTCACTCAGATCTTCCAACCAGTAGCGGTCCGGCACCAATGAAGGCTCCGCCTCGACGATCACCAGATCCTTCGGCCGCTCGCCGGAGCCACCTGCAACACGAGACGTCTCGGCTCAGCCGCCGTCTGCGTCGGCTCGATCCAGGAGTCGATGATTGCGCCGGCCACCACCATTTCGGAGTCCATCCTCGCACTCTCCTCTTTCCGACTCGTTCGCGCGCCACTATTCAACCTCATCTCCCCCTCCTTTCATTATCGATCGCTCACATCCATCATAGCAGCCAAGAATTGCTCGGTCAACATCGGTTTTCTCTCGATTCCTCCAAGCCTGCTTGACACCGTACACATACACTTTTCGCTTATCGTGCCACATCGTCGCCAGCTCCACGCATCTTTTGGCGTAAACACCACACTACGTCCCAAATTTGCTCGATGGCAAGCCGAAAATCTTTACGATCGAGTGATTGGCTCGACTCGTGCATCACCGTGACAGCAACCGCGCTGACATGATTGCTATCGTCTTTCGCCGCTGGCTCACGCGAAGGATTTCAACCGAGAGGCGCGACTCCGAGCCTCTGTGCGAGTTGATCCAGCTTGGCACGAAGGTGCAATTCGAGTGGAATTCCGTCCATCGTCCGCTGCTTGAACATGATGCGTTCGGGCTCGCCCGGTAAAAGAATCGCATCCACGCCGGCCATCCGGGGCGTCGCCTGGATGAATTCGCCCACGCGGCTGGCCTGGCCGCTGACGTAGTCCTTACCTGCGAAAAGCTCCGGATCGAACACCACGAACAGTACATTATTCCCGCCGGTTGGCCGGTCTTCACGATCGCTGCACCGCCCGCCCGATAGGCCTCCCGCCCAGAGTTCAAGTATCAGGGCCAGCCCAAAGCCCTTGTACGATTGAGCTCCGCCCAGCGGAAGAATGGTCCCCGGCGGGGGCTCATAAAGCACCGCAGGGTCTGTCGTCGGCCGGCCGTTGTGATCCAGCAGCCATCCCTCCGGAACCCGGCGCTGACTGATGTAATATCCCCTGACCTTCCCCTCCGCGACCACGCTCGTCCCAAAGTCCGCGACGATCGGCGCATCGGGGTCGTCCGTCGGAATTGCCGCACAGAACGGGTTCGTGCTCAGTCTTGGCTCGATTCCGCCAGGTGGGGCCACCCGCTTCCAACCTCCGCAATTGTTTACCGTGGCCATGAGCAAGAACCCTTCCGACGCCGCCCGCTCGGCATACTCGCCCAATCGGCCAATGTGCCCGCAATCACGCGCCGCAGCGGCCGACACACCGATCGCCCTTGCCTTGGGGAACAGCAGATCCAGCATCCGGTGCGCCTGCACCTGGCCCAGCCCCCATTGCCCGTCACACACCACCAGGGCCGGTGTCTCTTGCACGACACGAAGGCTCACCCCAAGCTGAATCTCCCCGCGCTCGATGAACTCCACGTACTGCAATAGCCGCATCACACCGTGTGAGTCATGGTCACGCAGATTGGCACCGACCAAGCTCCGCGCCACCACGGCGGCATCTTCCCGCGGAACGCCCGCTCCAGCCAGAACTTGCGTGGCAAACTCGGTCAGACTCGATGCAGAAACGTCAGGCATGAGAACCGCACTCAAATCTTGGTAGCAGGCACACGCCGTGTGCCGTCCGCCGGCTCATCACGAACAAATGCTGCAGGTTCAGCCGCCCGATCTTATCGTCCGGTGCACCGTTTGCAATTGTGCGCCCGCCATGGTCGAATCGGGTGGCGTCGACTTGGCAACCGTTAAGGTCCTCGGCCTCCCGCCACACGCAACTCATAATAGGGGGTGTCCTGATGTCGTTCCGAATCGAAACCAGCGACCACGGTGGCAGAACGGTCTACTCCCTCCACGACGATGCAACCGGTGCCGCAGCGTCCGTTTTGCCCTCGTACGGATTCAATCTTTTCGACCTTCGACTCCCGCTCGCCGGCGAGCCGCGCCCGGTCTTGGTCTCATCCCCTGATTTCGCCGACCACCCAGCTCACCCTGCCGGGAATGGCACACCCATTCTGTTCCCGTTCCCGAATCGGATCCGTGACGGCAGATTCGTTTTTGAAGGACGCACCTACCAGTTGCCCGCAACCAACGGCCCCAACGCAATTCACGGCTTCGCCATGACTGCGCCCTGGGATGTCATCGAGCACAAAGCCGGAGTCGACCGCGCTTCGATAGTCGGCAGCTACCAGATCTCCAAACATTCCCCCGACTCGCGTTCTCTCTGGCCGGCCGATGCTCTGCTCCAGGTCGCCTATGTCCTTGCCGGTCGCCGCCTCTCGATGACCGTCACCGTTTCCAACCCGGGCGCGGCCAATCTGCCCTACGGATTCGGCATCCACCCCTATTTCCGCCTCCCCTTCGCACCGGGAGGAAATCCGGCGCAAACGCAGGTAATCTTGCCCGCCTCCAAATACTGGGTCCTCAAGGACTTCCTGCCGACCGGCGAGATCCGTCCCGTCGATTCCAGGCTCGATTTTCGTGCCGGCCAGCCGCGAAACGGTCTTGAGCTCGACGACGTGCTCACAGGATTGCAATATCACGACCGGCGCGGCGTGGCCCGGCTCGTCGATCTGGAGAAAAAGGCCGAGTTTCGGCTTACATTCGATGACGGAATTCGTGAGCTCGTCGTCTATACGCCTCCGCGCAAGCCGGATGTACTGGCCGTCGAGCCCTACACCCAGGCAACCGACGCGATCAACCTCCAGCCCCAGGGCAAGGACGCCGGCCTCCGTCTGCTGGCCCACGGCCGCCAGGACACATTTTCCCTCACAATGGAAACCCTGGGCTAAAGTGCGCCGGTTTGACTGAAAAGCTTCTCGCCAGGCTCTGATCTCGAACACACCATACTTCGGCGTCGTCAAAGCTATAGAGCACGGCGCGCCGGGTCGGTTTTCTGGTGCGTCGAGGTCGGCGCTCGTCACACTTTGCCGCCGCGAGCGTCATCCTGATGGCAATCTCTATTGAGTCCGCAGCTATTTTGAGTCAAGTTGGGGAAGCATTGAGGGAAAATCCCATGCCGGCAACCCAGGAATTGCTCATGGAGCCGACCATCGGGGCAGGTCTTCACGATTTACGTGGTCTGCGCATCGACCTCCTGCGCTCCGCAGCCGAAATCTACTTGAAGCTTGCCTATCCCTCCGGTAATCCACCGGACGCGGTGACACGCCGCACCATCTGGCGCGACGACTGCACGGCCGATGTTCTCTTGAAGGGACCACCCTTCGAACGCGCCGGTAAAGCCCCCGGCCGCCCATCCCCGATCTACGCCTTGCGGCTGGGAAACCACCGCTATCCTCACATGAAGCTCCAGATCGAGGCCTGGCCCAATGAGGCGGGTTTTCTCGTCTCCGTCAACACCCACGACCAGGTCACCGGCATCGATCTCTGTGCGATCGACGCCGAGGCTTTTCGCAACCTTCAGGCCGAAAACCAGCGATTGAAGGAAGCAATCGAGGCCGAGTGGGATCGCGCCGGCCTCCCTACTTTCTTGCGCTACCTCAGGGATTACATCAAGGATAAAGCAGCAAGCGGCCCCGCCGAATGATGCCCACGAACTTCAAGTCCGTTCTCGCCATCGTCATTCACGTCGAGTACAATTGTCGCACGTGATGAGCTTCGCAACTTCGAGCGACGCCGCAATTCACGCGGATTCGTCAAGTTGATCCCGGTGCCGCACCGCCGGAATCACCGCGCGGGTTGATGGTTGAACGGCAGGGTCATCCGACAGGGGGCAGGGTTGATGGATTGGAGGCTCCCGTTCGTCTGGCGCAGACTCAGCCCCCCCTCCATCGAACACCTCGATGGCGCTTTCTTCATTGCGCCGCTGGTTCGCGGGCCTCACCCTCTCGTCGCCGCAGGCACTGCCCGACTTTCAGCATCCGCTGGTCGCCCTTCTCACCGGACTGGCAGTCCTGCTAGCTCTAGCCGTGCTCTTTCAGGGCCCCGTCCTGACCCTGAAGCAGATCTTCGACCTTCCCGGCCACTTCAGGATCATCCGAGACGCGGCCAGGCGCGTCTGGCAGGCCGGTCGACTGATCGCCGTTGTGATCGGCTTCACCGTCCTTGGCTGGACAGCCAGCCAGGCTTTGAATTTCATGAGAGACGACGGCCGCCGCGCCGACCTCACCGTCCTGACGAAGTCACGCGCCCTCTTTGAATTGGCTATCGAGCAAGGTGTTCTGGCCGGCCTCACCCCCCTGCGTGACGTGGCCGCACTGGGTGACAACGTGATCCTCGTTTTGATCGTCGTCGTGGTCGTGTTCCGGGCGTCCCTCGAATTACCGGGTTGGGGCATCCCCCGCGACTACTCCCGAAAAGCCGCGCTGGCCTCCACCGTCAGCCGCTGGTCGACGGCGATCTGGGGCAGCGGGTCGCTCTACGCGCTCTATCGCGCCGTGGGCTGGGGCGCCGGTAGCGGCGACTTGCCTCTGGGCGGTTGCCTGGTCGTCGAGGCCGCCTTCGTCCCGGTCCTGATGCTGATCTGCGACGGCTTCCTGCTCGCGTGGATTTTGACCGAGCTTCGCAACGCCGGCGTGAAAACGTCCGGTGAAGACCGGCTCGACATCCGCGAGGCACTCGCCTTGATGCCCGCCGCCGCATTGGCCTGCGTCGTCGCCTTGCCCTCGCGTTATCTGGCCAACTTTGTCTGGTTGAGCGCAGCCTACTTCCCCACCTGGATCAACGCGACTCCGCTCGGCAGCTACGTGCGCTGGCAGCTCGGCTGGGGCCTCACCGATATTCAAGCCGCCGGGCTCGCAATGGTCGGGCTTGCCGGCACCGTCGCCTGGAGCCGCGGCTCGATCTGGGGATCGCTCGTCGGATTCAGACGACTTCTCGTCGCCAGCGCAGGCCACATGGTCGTCGTCCTGGCCATGTCGTGCGCGGCCACCGCTTTGCTCGCCGGGTCCGTCTATGCCCTCCTCCTGCTCCTGCCTGCCCAGGGCTGGGTCTTGGCCGCGGCCGATGCCTACGCCCACTATGTCACGTTGCCGGTCGGCCTCTGGACTCTCGCCGCCGCCATCATCCTGGCCGAGCGATCACTCCCCTCCGCGTCGGTGCGCTCCCCTCTCGCTTCCGCGGCTGAAACCGAGGCCCAAGCCGACCTCGACCGCAACGGCCAAGGCGAACAGCTCCTCACCGCGTCACCCGTTTCCTGACCGCCCTTCCCTCGTAGCAGGCACACGCCGTGTGCCGTCCGCCCTTCACTCGATTCTCGTAGCAGGCACACGCCCTGCGCCGTCCGCCCTTTACTCGATCCCAGCGGGAATCACGTCGTCTCTCGAGATCCCTTCAGGCAGCTCCTCGAGATAACCCTCGAGAAGCTCCCCCGCCCGCGCCGGCGCTCGTCCCTTCTCCCGCCGATAAAGCTCCGCCGCCAGCTTGACAATCAGCACCGATCGCCGCCTGCGTTCGCGCGCAAAAAAGCCGTCGCCTTCCCACGCGCTCAGGGCAAATCCATTCTCAGAATCGAGCCATCTCGGGTCCTGGGCGATCTCACGAAAGATCCAGCGGGCCAGCAGCGTCTCGTCAATCGCTTGATTGACCGTCGCAGGGCTGACATCGCGAGCCTCCCGCGGTACAGATTTGTCGAACTCGTAGAGATAGATGTCCTCGAGCTTTGTATGCGGTGCTCGCTTCGCGGCAGGCTTGTCAACCTCCGCCAGCCAGTTCGTGAACAGGAACCGAATCACCCGCCGGCTTCTCTCGATGTCATTACTTGCCCGGAACCGGTACTTCTGCACCGTACCCCGCCAGTTCCCCGGCACAAGATGTTCCAGCACGCCGTCCTTCCCGCCGGGCAACGAAATCTCGCCCGAGACAAGCTTCAGCTCGTTCAATTCCCTGCTCAACAACAAGTACTCCACCTTGAGCGCGTCCGAGACAGGCGCAGTCAATCGGTCGGCCGCTTGCACGTCCTCGAGCGCGCGGCGCAACATCTCCGCATCGACCCGCGGGTCTGCCGCCCAGCGCACAATCCGCTTCGCGGCCCGCTCGTGCATCCTTGCACCGTATCTCCGCTCGACCAGACCGGCATGCCTCCCAACCATTCGGCTCGAACGCAACATGGCCCGGTACCAGCCCCACGCCTCGGCCATCTTCCCCTGCTCTTCCAGGCGTGAGCCTTCCAGCGCCGCCAAGGCGTTGTGAAAGTAAACCTCTTGCATGAGACCCAGCAGCGTGTCGACTGAGTATTCGCCCGGTTGGTGATACAGCGCGTCGCGCCGCTCGCTTCCCTCACGCCATATCTCGAGAGCCCATCGATTTTGCTCGAGCCACTCGCGAGCTTCCGGCTTCGCCTTCGACCAGTGCAGACGATCCTCATGGTGGTCCCACGCCGCGTCCCCGATGGCGTCTGGCATGTCCGCCAGCCTGATTCTCGCCTCGGCATACGCCGCATACGCATTGTCGCGATCCGCAATCACAACCGGCTGCCGCGCCACGGCCACGTCAAACGGATCTCCCAGATCCGGCAGCTCGCCGGGGCTCCGAAGCTGCCACCAGAAGATTCCGCCAATCGCGGCAAGCGCAACCACAACCGCCGTTGCACACACCCGAAACCGGGTAAACGGCGTTCGCTTCGCACCTTTCGTCTCTGACACGGCAGTCGAGGTTCGTAAATCCGCCACGCCAGTGCCTCACTCAATCCCCGCCGGAATCGCCTCGTCCGCCCTGATCCCGACCGGCAATTCCTTGAGGTAGCCATCAAGTAGCGCCCCCGCACTCGCGGGAAAGCTCCCATGCTCGCGGCGATACACAAGGGCGGCCAGCTTGACGATCAACACAGCACGCCGTCTGGGCTCCCGCGCCAGGTTACCATCGCCTTCCCAGGCCCAGCCCGACCACGGAGGGCCGCCTTGCGCGTCGTTCCAGAACGACGGCCGAACAAACTCCTGCGCAAGCAAGGTCTGACCGATCGCCCGATCGAGGTCCTCCGGTGCAATCGCACGGGCAGACTGCGGTGCATTCGGGTCGGCCGCGTAGATCAAAGTTGGCTTCCGGATCGCGATCGGTGCTCGCGTACCCGCCGGTTTATCCACTTGCGGCAGCCAGTTCGCATACAGCAATCGCAACACGCGCCGGCTGCGCTCGACGTCGTTCGTCGCGCGCAGGCGAATCCGCTGCACCTGGGCCTTTGCCCCACTCGCCGCCACGATTTTCTCGAGCATGCCATTCGGACCGCCGGGCATGGGAATGTCGGTGACAATCACGCGCAGCTCATCCAGGTCGCGAAGGCACACAATGTAATCGAGCTTCATCGTCTCGGAGAGCGCCACGGTCAGCCTGTCGGCGGCGACCGTATCCGCCAGAGCCGTGCGCAGTAGTGCAACACTGACCCTCGGGTCCTCCGCCCAGTGGATGATGCATCGCGCCGAATCCTGGAAGATCGCGGCCCCGATTAGCCGTTCGATGAGGACGCCATGTCTGCCCACATGGCGGCTCGAGCGGAGCATCCCCTTGTAGCAAGCCCACGCTTCAGCCAGGCTCCCCTGCTCTTCAAGACGAGAGCCTTCCAGTCCGGCCAACCTGCCCAGGTTTCTGAGGTCTTGCACCACCGGCAACATCGTGTCCGCCGCCATCTCGCCGGGCTGATGATACATCGCGTCCGGCCGCTCTGTCCCCTGGCGCCACGTATTCAGTGCCGGCCGGTTCGCGCCCAGGTAATCGCGGAATTCCGTGCCGGCCTTCGACCACGTCAGCTTCGTCCACTCAGTCCGCGCCATGGCGCTGGGGAAACGCGTCAATTGCCGCCTGGCGTCTATGTATTTGACAAAGGCGTTGTCATCGTCCGGCAAGTCGACCGGCCGCCGTGCCTCCGCGACCTCAAACGGATCGCCGACGTCCGGCAGCCCGTTCACACTTCGAGCTCCCCGGTAGAGCACCGCGAGCACCGCGACGAACACGATCGAAATCGCCAGCGCCAGCACATGCCTTCGATTAAGCCGCCGCCGCACGGCGCGGCCTGATTCGACGATCACTGGCGGCCCTGTTCCGTGTTCCATGTCGGCCGGTCTCCGGCTTGCTGGCAAACAACCTGCGCCGGAAGGTCTCGCCCAACCCCCACACACAGATCGGTCGGTCCCCAGCACAAAGACAATTGTAAGATGAATCATGAGGAAAACAAAGGCGCGTCTTTGGCAGCACCGTGGACAACGCCGCGCCGGCCCGTTAACTTTCGTGTAAGCGTCCCCTGAACCCGATCCACGAACCCATCTGAGGAATCACCACCATGAACCGTCGCGAATTCCTTCAGTCGTCCTCGGCCGCGGGGCTGGCTTTCTCGATCGGCGGTAAACACGCTTCGGCCTTTGAAGGCCGTGAAGCCAAGCGCGTGGGCTTGATCGGCACCGGCTGGTACGGCAAGGCCGACCTGCTCCGCTTGATCCAGGTCGCCCCCGTCGAGGTCGTCTCGCTCTGCGACGTCGACCAGAAAATGCTCGCCAGCGCCGCCGATCTGGTCGCTAGCCGCCAGGTCTCCAAGAAAACCCCTCGCACCTTTGCCGACTATCGTGAAATGCTCAAGGAAAAAGACCTCGACATCGTCCTGATCGCCACCCCCGACCACTGGCACGCACTTCCCATGATCGCAGCCCTCGAAGCCGGTGCCGATATCTACGTTCAAAAGCCGATCAGCATCGACGTGAGCGAGGGCAAGGCCATGCTCGCCGCCGCCCGCAAGCATCAAAAAGTCGTTCAGGTCGGCACCCAGCGCCGCAGCACGCCCCACCTGATCGAGGCCCGCGACCGCATCATCCGCGAAGGGAAGCTCGGCAAGATCGGCCTGGTCGAAGTCTATTGCTACTACCATATGCGGAACCCGTCCAACCCGCCCGACACGAGCCCCCCTGACTACCTTGACTGGAACATGTGGACCGGCCCCGCCCCGCTCCGTCCCTATAACTCGATCGCCCACCCCAGAGGCTGGCGGGCATTCATGGAATACAGCAATGGAATAATGGGCGATATGTGCATCCACATGCTCGACATGACCCGCTGGATGCTCGAGCTCGGCTGGCCCAAACGCGTCAGCTCCAGCGGCGGCATCCTCGTCCAGAAAGGCAGCAAGGCCAACATCGCCGACACGCAGACCGCTACCTTCGACTATGGTGATCTCGACGTCGTCTGGCAGCACCGAACCTGGGGCGAGCCAGCCGACCCCAAATACCCCTGGGGCGCCACGTTCTACGGCGACAAGGGAACCTTGAAAGCCAGCGTCTACGGCTACGATTTCATCCCTTCCGGCGGCGGCACTCCCATCCACCGCGATGTGACCATGGAGCTCGATCAGTACCCCGAGGACAAGACCGAGAAAGACCTCGAGCGCCACGTCGCACCCGCCATCCGCGGCCACATGAAAGACCTCCTCGCCGCAATCGACTCGCGCTCCCGGCCGGTCGCCGATATCGAGCAAGGCTATATCTCCACCGCCACCTGCATCCTCGCCAATCTCTCCATGAAGCTGGGCCGTGCCCTCACCTGGGATGCCCAGGCCGGCAAAGTCTCCGGCGATGACGAAGCCAACGCCCTGTTGACTCGTCCCTATCGCGGCCCCTGGGTCCACCCCGCCGCCGGTGCATGAGCTTGAGTCGCCCGCCCGCCGCCAGCCGCCCACGGAGCACCTGTCATGTCCGACCGACGCTCGTTCCTCACGAACCCCGACGACTTCACCGACGTCAGCCGCGGCAACCCAGTCCCGCACACCCTCACCGGCGACGCCCTCAACAAGGCCCGGCTCACCGCCGACACATGGCGCCTCGAGATCGAGTCGGAGGGCGTCGCCAAGATCGATCGCCCCAAAAAACTCGCTGCCGGCACCGCCCTCGATCTCCCCGCCTTGCTTGCCCTGGGAAAAAACCACGGCGTCAAATTCTTGAAGGCCATGCAATGCAACAACATCGCCCAGCCCCTCGGCCAGGGGCTGTGGGAGGGCGTCCCCTTGCGGCAGGTCCTGCGCACCACCGGTAAAATGCGAGATGTCCGCCGCGTCTACTACTGCGGCTTTCACAACAACGACCCAGCGCAGATGTTTCAATCTTCGCTGGGGATCAACCAGGTGCTCGATACTCCGCCCGGCGAATTGCCCCCGTTCATCGCCTATCGCCTCAACGGCCAGCCCATCCCGCTCGACGGCGGTGGCCCGGTGGCGCATGCTTATCCCCTGGGCCCACGGCTTCAAATCGGTGAAATGGCTCCAGCACATCACGCTCACGAACGACTATCGCGCCAATGACACCTACGCCCTCCAGAACAACGATCCCGAGTCCTACCTCAAGACCGCCGCATACATCGATGACCCCGAGCCTCGCAGCTTCCCCGCCGGCCGCCCGATCGCCGTCCAGGGAACCGCCATGGTCGGTTGGCCCGGTCTGGAGCGAATCGAATACTGGCTCCGGCCCGAGGCCGGTACTCACGGTCGCATCGCCGACGACGATCCCGCCTGGAACACGGCCCAGTGGCGCCCCTGCTCCATCGAGCCTCCACCTTCCGACTGGGGCGGCGGCCTGCCCGACGACGTCAAGCCCAGCCAGATCTGGGGCTTCACCCCCGCCGGCAAGCCCAAAGAATGGCCCATGCGCTTCAGCGTCGCAATGTGGTCCGTAAGCCTCCAGAACCTGAAACCCGGCGGCTACGAGTTCCGCGTCCGCACCGTCGATAAAAACGGGTTCGCCCAACCCGAGCCGCGCCCGTTCCACACGAAGTCCGGCCTGAACGCCATCCAGTGCAAACAATTCATCGTCACGGCGTAGCCAAAAGTCAAAGTCGCCTTTCGCTCCGCGAAAGTGCGCTCCCCTCCTCATTCCCACGCTCCGCGTGGGAACGCTTGGCCTGGGCTGTTGAAAATATGCAGTGGAGGGAGCGCAGATTTCCCGGCGGGAAGGTGCGCCAAGCTTCCCCCCCTTTAGAAGGGGGGCCAGGGGGGGGTCTGCCCCGGCGGCCGCCATCACAAAACTGTCGCGCAACAGACAACGACGAATTGTGCACCACGAATTTCGCCAATACGACCCGCTTTTCATCACCCCACGCTCAACGTCCCTTAACGGTCTGTGCCGCAACCCCATCGTCCTCCAAGCGCAAACACCACCGAACAGCATTACACATGAGTCTCTGATACATCGGATGCAGCAGCGCCTCGAGCGTGTGCCCATTGGCAAGGTGGCAAAGCCGCCCGCGCCCCGGCTCACGTACCCATCCAGCCGCGGCTGACTTGTCGTCATCCGACCGATTTCGCAACAGCAAATGCACCCGCCCTTCGTCATAAGGCGGCGTGTGCTGCTCATCCGCCGTGAAAAAGCCGCTCACACCGCGCGTCACCGGGTGCCCCTTGTCGACGACCTCGACCCGGAATCGTTCCAGCGGCCCGTGCCCGATGTACTTTCCACCCACGAGCGCAAGATAAGGCCCATGTTCCGGATAAAGCCCCATCGAATTGTGCAGGTTCAAGAACCCTCCCCCTCCTTCAACAAACGCGACCACCGCACGCTCTTGCTCGGCCGTCATCCATTTGTAATGTGATCGCGCGTCCGACCCCGGCCGCTGCAATCCATCCCGCAGGATCACCAGCAGTCTGACCTTCGCGAGGTTGTCGGCCGACAATGCTCGAACGTCGACCGTGAAATGCGCAACGACTCCCGTGGCCTCGAACACCGGCCGCAACCCCTCCTCGAGATGCCCCGGCTCGTGCGGCCCATCGCCAATCATGACCAGCGCATGCGGCCGCGAATCTGAGCCGGTCGGCTCGTGGGCCCCGAACGGCGCACTCGGTACGGTCAACTCGGTGTAAACGTGCTCGATGTCCTCTGCCGTCGCGTTCCCATAAGGCGTCCAGACCATACAATCCTCCGGCAGGCAGATTCTCTCCACCAGTCCGGCATGAGGCCGTCCCTGGGCGATCTGGTATCCCACCTGGCGCCGCAGCTCGCTCAGAAACCGCCGTTGCCGCGCCAGCAGCTCCTTGCCGCCCCACGTCCCGATCCCCGGAACGACGTGCCCGGGCTCGAGCTTCTCAAGCTGCCGTAGCGCCAGCGCCCAGAGCCCCGTGTCCCTGCCCGGCAGCGGCGCGCGCGGTCCATGAACAACCAGCGGTCCGGCAAAAAGAACCCGCGGACCACTCAGATACACCGCACCGGCGGCCTGCCCCGCCTCACGATCCAGCGGCAGGAATTCCACCGCCGCCGTAGCGTCTCCGATCGCCGTGCGATCGCCAACCGCGTAAACGGCTTTCGCGTCGAGAGCGCCAGGCGCCCCGAGTAGCAGCTTGGTGCGAATCTCGGGCGAAGTCACCACCCGGGTCACTCCCCGCTCGCGCAGCGACCGGAGGATCAGCCAGTCACCGTCCTGGTTGTGAGTAAGCACGACGGTCCTCGCCGGCTTGCCCGTCGTCGCCGCCACCAGCTTCAAGAACTCGGTCACCTCCATCCCCCGCGGCAAGTCGATGAGCAGCGTCTCATCCGCCAGTGCCAACCACCCGCAGTTGGCCGAGCGATGGCGATCGGCAAACCCCGCCACGTGCACCCCCGGCGCAATCTCCTCCCGGTGCGGCAGCCCAAGCGTTGCCGACCCCGTCTTCTCCGCCGCCGCGGCGGCCCTGGGCTGTGCAAAGTCCGCCGGAACCAGTAACCGCGAGCTGATCTCTTCCGTCAATTGCCCGAGCTTCTCTCGATACCCTCGGGCGCTCGGGTTCGACATGAACTTCGCAATCGCCTGCTCGCGCTCGGCCAGGCTCTCGTACGCGTAAAGATACGTCACCTCGGACCACTTTCCCACATCGACGATCCACGGGCCAAAAGGTCGAAACCCGTTGGCTTTGAGCAGGGCAAGCCCGTCCTTCGTCATGAAATCGAGATAAGCTTCCCGGTGCCCGAGCGCAACCCGGTGGATCTCATGCACGACAAAGGGCGCCGGGACATGCAGATTCGGTCGATTCGCACCCGTGGCCAGTCGCAGAAAGCGGTTCTCCTCTCCCGACAACAACGGGTCGCGCGCCGCGACGAACCTGGCAAAATCGGCGTTCTTCGACAGAAAGCCGATCGCCTTCTCAAAACCCGCCATATCATCGTATTCCCAGATGGTGACATGCTCGTACAGGTCGCCGATGAGCGTCTTCCACCAGCCAACCATTCGCCCCCCCGCTTGCCGAAAAAGCGGCAGCCCCGATTTCTGGATCAGCGACTCGTACGCCGGACCTTGATCCGGCTTCACCCGGATCCGCCACTCCCCATACACCAGCTTCGCGTCATTCCCGCCCGGCTGCGGGGGAGGCTCCGTTCCACCGCGAGAGCCCGGCGCAATAACCGCACACACAACGCAAATCGCGCAAAGAAATCGGGTCATGATCGAAGACCCCATGTGTTTCGTTGGGAGGGATTAACAGGCAGGAAGCGCGCCGGCCCAGAAGCCGGCCGCGCTCGTTCTCATCATACGCCTCGCCCACCGCGCCCCGCAAACGAATTCCGCTACCCCTGGCGCTGAGAAGTCGCTCTGACGCTCCTCGCCGCTTCGCCGAAGCTGGGTGCAGCTCGATTCGTCTTCGTTGATCGAGCCCCAGTCAACTCCAGGGGGACTGCCTTCATGTTCCGATCGATCTGTGCTCTCTCCGTCGTCGCGCTCGCGAACGTGCAGTTCGCAAGAGCCCAGGACATCAAGGAATTGAAGCTCCGCGACTGGCACCCTCGGTCCATGCTGATCACCAAAACGACCGAGGTTCCCAAACCCGCCTTTCCCGTCATCGACGTCCATAACCACCTGGGCGGCGGCAAGGCCTTCCTCACGGCCGAAAGAGTCAAACGCTACGTCGAAGAGATGGACGCAGCCGGCGTGCAAACCGTCGTGAACCTGGACGGTGGCTGGGGAGAAAGACTCAAGGAAACGCTCGCCGCGCTCGACCAGGCCCACCCCGGCCGGTTCCTCACCTACGCCCTGCTCGACTTCTCCGGCATCGACGACCCGAGCTGGTCCGACCGCGAGGCCGCCCGTCTCGCCGAAAGTTTCGAAGCCGGCGCCAAGGGCCTCAAATTTCACAAGACCCTCGGCCTGGGAGTCCGCTACCGCGACGGCCGGTTCCTCCCCGTCGACGATCCCAAGCTCGACCCCATCTGGGAAGTCTGCCGCCGCTTCAAGCGGCCAGTCGAGATCCACACCGGAGACCCCGGCGCATTCTTCACCCCGCTCGATGGCTCGAGCGAGCGCTGGCACGAACTGAACGAACACCCCGAATGGCTCTTTCACGGCAAGGATTTCCCCAAGCGGTCCGATCTCCACGCCCAGAGAATCAAGGTCATCGCCCGTCATCCCCAGACAACGTTCATCTGCGCCCACATGGCCAACGACGGTGAAGACCTCGCCGAAGTCGCCCGCTGGCTCGAAGCTTACCCCAACATGTACGTCGATATCGATGCCAGGATCTCCGAGCTCGGCCGCCAGCCCTACACCACCCGGCGGTTCCTCCTCAAATACCAGGATCGCGTCATGTTCGGCACCGACACATCCCCCAGCCGCGAGGCCTACCGCATTTACTACCGCTTCCTCGAAACTGACGACGAATACTTCGACCCCGCCGGCGGCCACCACCGCCAGGGCTTCTGGATGATCTACGGCGTCTTCCTGCCCAAGGATGTGCTGGAAAAGCTCTACCACAAGAACGCCGAAAAACTGCTCGTCGGCGTGAAGCCCACCTCGTGAGCCCGCACGAAGCGTTCTTCGTAGGGTACGCCATTGCGTACCGCGCTCCCCGTATAGTCCTTCGTAGGGTACGCTATTGCGTACCGCGCTCCCCGTATAGTCCTTCGTAGGGTACGCTATTGCGTAACGCGTTCCTCGTATGGTTCCTCGTAGGGTACGCCATTGCGTACCGCTTGGCTCGGAGCTTTGAACTGAACACCTCACTTCCTCCGACACCCTCCACAACCATGACCCGTCCCATGCCATACGAAATCGCCCCGATCCCCACCGGAGGCCGCCGATGACCTCCGCCCTCCGCCCTCCCCACCCGCAAAGCGATTGGCCTTCCGTTGAGCTCCCCGTCCCGCTCGTCCCGCGCCCCGAAATCAGCCACGTCCTCTTCGACTTCGACGGCACGATCTCCCTGATCCGCCAGGGCTGGCCCGAAGTCATGGTCCCCATGTTCGTCGAAGCCCTCCCGCGCCAGCCCGGCGAAACCGACGAAGCCCTCCGCCAGCTCGTCCTCGACGACATCATGCGCTTGAACGGCAAGCAGACGATCTACCAGATGATCCAGCTCGCCGACCGCATCCGCGAGCGCGGCGGCCAGCCCGACGAGCCCCTGGCCTACAAGCACGAATACCTCCGCCGCCTGGAATCGCACATCGGCGCTCGCACCACCGCGCTGGCCGCCCGAACAATCGCGCCCGAAGCCCTCCTCGTCCACGGCGTCCGTCCCCTGCTCGAGCACCTCCGAGACCTCGGTCTCCCCCTCTACCTCGCCAGCGGCACCGACCTCTCCGCCGTCCAGCGCGAGGCCGATCTCCTCGACGTCACCCGCTATTTCAACGGCCATATCTTCGGAGCCCTCGATGACTTCAAGCAGTTCTCCAAGAAAATCGTGATCGACCGAATTCTCCAGGACCACGCCATCACCGGCCGTCACTTGCTCTCCTTCGGCGACGGCTACGTCGAGATCGAAAACACCAAGCAAGCCGGCGGCCTGGCTGTCGCCGTCGCCAGCGACGAGGCAAACAACGGCTCCGGCCGCGTCGACGAATGGAAGCGCCAGCGCCTCCTTGGTGTAGGCGCCGACGCCGTCATCCCCGACTATCGCCACGCGATCCCCTTCATCAATTACCTCCTCGGCCGTTAAATGTTGGGCGCGGGTCTCCCGACCCCGCCCTCCTCCTGACCGAAGGTCTCCCGCATTGTCCACGCCGAATGTCAAGGGCCTCCCAGTGATCCCTCCGCCCCTCGACTTGAGCAAGCTGAAAGTCCTCCCCCTCGCCAGCCGCCACAGCTTGACGAAGGCCGAAGAAATCCTCATCGACCCCGCCCGCACCCCAACCCCCTGCCCCGACCATCTCACCACCGTTCTCGACGACTGCGCCCAGAAGATCCGCGCCGCCCGCAACCGAGGCGCAGCCGTCATCTTGATCTACGGCGCCGACCTGCTGCGCAACGGCGCAGCGCAGCTTCTCGAGCGAATGATGGCCACCGGCTGGCTGACCCATCTCGCCACCAACGGCGCCGGCACGATCCACGACTGGGAATACTCCTGGCTCGGCGCATCGACCGAATCCGTCGAGAAGAACCTCGCCACCGGCACCTTCGGAACCTGGCACGAAACCGCCTCGAACATCCACCTCGCCCTCATGGCCGGCGCGCTCGACGGCCTCGGCTACGGCCAGGCCCTGGGCCGATTCATCCTGGAAGATGGAGCCAACCTCCCTGAACCGGAACAGCTCGCCCTCTTGATCGCCCGCGAGCCGGAACATCCCCTCACAGCCGCTCGGGCCGATCTTCTTGCCACGATGCGCCAGCAACAATGGCCCGCAGGCCGGATCACCGTCGAGCACCGCTTCAAGCACGCCTCGATCCTCGCTCAGGCCGCGCGCCATCAGATTCCGGTCTCCGTCCATCCCGGCATCGGCTACGACATCATCGCCAACCATCCCGTCTTCAGCGGCGCGGCCATCGGCCGCGCCGCCGAGCTCGACTTCAAGCTCTTCGGCGGCTCGCTCACAAGCCTCGAAGGCGGCGTCGTCCTCTCGATCGGCTCGGCCATCATGGGGCCTCAGGTCTTCGAGAAAGCCCTGAGCTGCGTCAACAACCTGAGGCTGCAATCCGGCCTCGACATCATCCGCGGCCACCATATCTATGTCGTCGACCTCCAGGACGGCGGCAACTGGGATTGGACTCGCGGCGAGCCCCCCAAAACCAACCCCGCCTACTATCTCAGGTTCTGCAAGAGCTACTCGCGCATGGCCGGTGCCCTTCATTACGTACAATGTGATAATCTGATGTTCGTTCATCATCTTCACCATCGGCTCAAGGACGCATGACACCCGATCGCTTCGCTTGCATCACCGATCGCTACCGCCATCTGCGAATCGCCGTCCTCGGCGATTTTTTCCTGGATCGTTACCTGCATATCGACCCATCCAAAAATGAAACCTCGATCGAAACCGGCTTGACCGTCTATAACGTGGTCGAGGTCCGCAGCCAGCCAGGCGCCGCCGGCACGATCCTGAGCAACCTGGTCGCTCTCGGCATCGGCGAGATCCACGCGATCGGCTTCTGCGGCGACGACGGCGAAGGCTATGAGCTCCGCCAGGCGCTCGCCGCCTGCCCCGGCGTGATTCTCGACGGGTTCCTCACCACCCCATCGCGCCGAACACCGGTCTACTGCAAGCCGCTCCTGATCGAGCCCGGCCGCCCGCCCCGCGAGCTGAACCGCCTCGATTCCAAGAACTGGACACCAACGCCCGAAGCGATCGACGCCAACCTGGCCCGCCTCGCGCTGGACCTGGCCCATCGCGTCGATGCCCTGATCCTGCTCGACCAGGTCGACCAGCCCGAAACGGGCGTCGTGACCGCACGCGTCAAAGAAGCTGTTCATCGCGCTCGAGAATCCAATCCCAAATGGATCACCCTGGCCGACAGCCGCCGTGGTCTGGTGGATTTCCCCCCGCTAGGTTTCAAAATGAACGCCGCCGAGCTCGCGCGGATGGCAGGCCAACCGGTTGTCGGATTGGGCGCCGTGAAACAGCACGCTGCCAACGTATCCGCCCGCACCGGCCAACCCGTCTTCGTCACACTGGCCGAGCAAGGAATCGTGGGAGCGCACCCATTCGCCGGCCCCGAGCACGTCCCGGCCCACCCCGTCCGCGGCGAAATCGACATCGTCGGCGCCGGCGACTCCGTGACCGCCAACCTCACATGTGCATTAGCCTCCGGCGCCACCCACCGCGAAGCGATGGAGCTAGCCATGGCCGCCGCCTCGATCGTCATCCACCAATTAGGAACCACCGGCACCGCCTCACTCCAACAAGTAGGTCAGGCTTTAGCCTGACGATTTCTCCCGAGCGCAAGCTTCCCCCTTAAGGGGGGGCCCAGGGCGGGCTGTTGAAAACTCGGGATCTAACGAACGAAGATTTCCCCCGGCGTGTGTTGCACAAGTTTCCCCCCCTTTAGAAGGGGGGGCCAGGGGGGGTCTGTCCTGGCGGCCGCGTACAGAGAGCTGCTCGACCGCACCACTCCGACTCCGTATCGTACTCGTACTCGTACTCGTACTCGTACTCGTACTCTTAATCCGGTCCTCCGCCGGAATAATGCAATGCGGCCGCATTCCGGCGGTCGCCATCACAATACGTTTGCGCAACAGAAAACGCCGAATCGTCAACCTCGAAACTCGCCAATGGAGCCCCGCTTTTCAACACCCCAGGGCCAGGGGGGGTCGAGTGCGGACGCCTACAAAATCTCCCGATTATCAAGCCCAGAACCCCGTCAAAGTACGTCAGGCTTTAGCCTGACCCCCGTCCCCCAGATTGTCTCGATGCGGTGCGCACGTCCGCAACCGCCGCCGCCCCACTCACCCGCACAAGCGGCGGCGGCCCCAGCGGCAAACCTGGCGAGAACGGATACCGCTGAATCTGGAACGGCGGGCTCTTGAGCGTCACGCCGCACATTTCCGAACTGGCCCAGCCCGTAAAACGAATAGCCCAGATAGGCCCGGCCTGTGCCGTGCTTACCCTGCTTGACACTGCCGCTAACAACCGTGCGGTGTGGCACCTCGCCCACGAGCACAAGCCGCTGCCCTACCCCCGAGCCGGTGAGCAGGTCCTGGAGGTACCCACCCCCCTTGACGCCGAAAGAAACCTGGTTTCCGCCCGCATCCGTGTATTTGAGGTTCGTGCCCTGCGCAATCGAGCGCAGTGAAATTCGTCCCGATCTGCCCGGCCCCAGCGCCGGCCAGCTCGGTGCCGCCCCCATTGGTGATTCCACCCGCCGTCCCCTTGAGCAGCAAGCTGTAAAACTGATTGATCCCCAGTGGCTGAGTGGGCACCAGCGTAACCGTGAAGTTCGACGGGTCGTACACCGGCGGCTCGATAGCCAGCGGCTTGTCGTGCTGTGTGCTGAACGTACCCTTCTTGCCCACCCCGGCCAGCTCGAAATTGGCCGGGTTGTCGGCAGTAGCGACCGCGAGCGGCTCGTTGAAGCTGATGACCAGGCTCGTGATCGATCGCGCAGTCCCCGTCCACTGCACGGCCGAGACCATCGGCACCGTGGTGTTCGGGTCGGTGTCCTGGATCGTCAAGGTCGCTTTGCTCAATGCCCCCAGAGCCGCGCCCCCGGTCGGATCGCTGATAGCAAGCCCCACCAGCTCGTTGTGGTCATCGTACGGATCGGCCAGCACCGGCACCTTGATCGTCTCCCGCGCCACGCCCGCCGGAAACACGACGGTCTGAGCGACCGGTGTATAATCGAGGCCCGCGGTCGCGGTCATCGGAACCGTCGTGAAATTGACCGACACCTGCCCACGCAGCCCGTCCGTCCGAATCACGGTGATCGTCGCAAAGCCGGCGGTTTCGGGCACTTCGTAGCCGGCCGCGGTGAATTGCAAGTCCCCCGGCTGATCTTCGACAGTCGTCTGCAAAGTGTTTGTGGCCGCGCTCGCCGTTTCGTTGAATCCGGCGGCCGAGGCGGTGACGGTCGCATTGAGCGTTCCAACCGCATCCTGCTGCGGTGTGACCACCATGGTGACCGTCACAGTCGAGCCGACCGCAAGGTTGCCGATGTCGGCGACCAGGTTCGATCCCTCTTGTTCGACGGTCCCAGTCAAATCGATCGGGCTCGACGGTATGGTCCAGGACCCCGTTGCAAATGTGGTGAACGCCGGCATCGGCAGAGTCACTGTCAAACCGGTCGCCGGCGACGGCCCGTGGTTGATGACCGCCGCCTTGTACGTGAGCTTGCTGCCGTACGTGACGGCCGCCGGTGCGTCGGTGAACTGCGTGATCGCCAGGTCCGAGACGGGAAGGATCGGCGTCGACAGCGTCGCCGTGTTCGGGCTTGCGTCGAACTCGTTGTTCGTGACCTTCACAAGATTGACCAGCGGCGAGTCGGCAACCGCACTCAAAGTCGGCACCACCGTGATAAACAGCGTGACGGACTCATCGACGTTGAGTGCACCGAAGTCCGCGGTCACCTGACCGCCTGCGATCGAGGCATCCACCCCCGGCACCGACGTCGTGGCCATCACGCTCGAGCTGATGTCGGAAGGAAGTGTATCGGTCAGCACCACGCCGGTGGCGTTCGACGGGCCGCTGTTCGTCGCCGTGATCGTGTACTTCAGGTTCCCATCGACGTAATTCGGGCCGGTCGTCGCCGTCATCTGAAGCCCGATCGCCGTCACGGCCGTAACCGTCGTCTGCACCGACGCCGAGTCCTCGAGGTTGGCGTTGATCGGCGACGAGATGACGGCGCTGTTCGTGATCGAACCGGTCCCCGTGCCGGCCGCAAGCGCGGTGGGCGTCACCACGATCAAAAACGTGTCGCCTGGCGCCGCGGTGTCCACCGGCAAGGTCAGCATACCTCCGGACGGAATCGCTCCGCCCGTGGCCGACACAAACATCACGTTGGCCGGCAGTGTGTCGGTCACGACCGCGTCCGGGTCGGGCGACGGCCCAGTGTTGCTCGCCGTGATCGTGTACGTCACGTCGCTGCCCACACCGACCGAGCCCGGCGCCCCCGACATGGTGATCGAAAGGTCGCTCACCGGCGCCACGGGCACCTCGCTCATCGCCGTATTCGGGTCCGAATCGAACTCGTTGTTGTTCACCGTCGCGGTGTCGACCAGCGGCGAATCAGTCACCGCCGCAAGCGTCGGCACAACGGTGATCGTCATGCTAACCGAATCATTGAGGTCGACCTCGCCGAAGCTCGCGGTCACCTGCCCACCGGAGACTTGAGCACTCACACCGGGTACCGAGGTCATCGCGGTCACGGTTGCGCCGATGTCCGAAGGCAGCGTGTCGGTGAGCACCACGCCGGTGGCATTCGACGGACCGTTGTTGGTGGCCGTGACCGTGTACGTCAGGTACTGGCCCTCCTGGGCCGTTGCGGGCTGCGCCGTGACCTGGAGCACGATCGCTGTCGAGGCCATCACCGTCGTCGACGTCGAGGCCGAATTCTGCGTGTTGGTGTTGTACTCTCCGGTGATGACCGCGTTATTCATGATCGAGGCACTACCGGAGCCGGCCGCCGCGGCCGTGGGGGTCACGACGATGTTCACGCTGGTTGTGGAATTCGAAGCCAGGCTGCCCAGCGGCAGCGTCAAAACGCCGCCTGACGGCATCGCCCCGCCGGTGGCCGAATCGAAGGTCACGTTGGCCGGCAGCGTGTCGTTGACGACCGCGTCCGGGTCGGTCGACGGCCCGGTATTGGTCGCTTCGATCGTGTACATCAATTTGCTGCCAACGTAGACGGGGTCGGGCGCGCCCGACATCGTGATCGACAGGTCGCTCATTGGAACAGGGTTGACCGTCGTCGTCACCGCGGGGGGCGAGTTGTTCCCCTCGTCAGGATCATAAGTGCTGCTGGAAATGAAGGCACCGTCAATGATCTGGGGAACCGCCGCGGCGTCGGGCACGACAGTGATCGTCACCGTGGCCATTGCGCCCGCGGCGAGAATACCGAGGTCCGCCGTGACCTCACCGTTCGCAACCGTGGCCGTCACGCCGGTAACGGACGTGTACGCCGTCACGGCCGAAGTGATATCGAGTGGCAGCGTATCGGTCACGACAACCTCGTCCGCGTCCGAAGGACCAGCGTTCGTCGCGACCAATGTGTAAGTGACGGAATCGCCGACCGTGACCGAGCTCGCCGGTCCCGCCAGCGAAAGTGCGACGTCGGCCGCGGGATCGATCGTGGTCGTCAGCGAGGCCGAGTTGTTGTTCGGGTTGGGGTCGTTGCTACCCTGCGTGGTGACCGTCGCCTGATCGATGATCTGGGGTACTGCGAGCGGCAGTCGGCACGACTGTGATGGTGAGCGTCGCCGTGGTGTTCATCGCCATCGCTCCGAAATTGGCGGTCACCGTGTTCCCGGAAACGGTCGCCATGACGCCGGCGACCGACGTGCTCGCCATCACGGTCGGCCCGATGTTCGCCGGCAGCGTATCGGTCACCGTCACGCCCTGAGCAGTCCCCGGCCCGCTCGCCGTGGCCGTCACCATATACGTCAGCTTGCTGCCGGCATACGCCGCTGAAGTCGGCGTTGACGTGATCGCGACGCCCACGTCGGCACTGGCCACCGGAATGATGTCCTGTGAAAACTCGGACGTGTTGCCCAGCGGGTCGGTCGCCGTGGCCGAGACAACCCACCCGGCCGGAACCGCAGTGTTCAGTGTGGCGTTGATGGCTGCGTTGTAGTTCGCTCCGGTCGCAACCATCGTGCTGCCGAGATAGAGCTCGCCCTGTCCGTATCCCGAGGTATCAGCCGTGGCGCTCGCGAAAAACTGGACGAGATAAGACGTGCTGGCCGACGCATTCAGCGTGCCGATGATCTCGGTCGATGTGGCCGCGGACGTCGCCGCCGTCAAGACCGGATAGTTCTGGTAGTCATTCGGCGCAGGTAGGGTGAAGCCTTGTTCGTCAAGATGGTTCGGAGTCGGCCCGTTGCCCAGGTTGATGCCCAGGTCGGTGTTATCGTAGATCGAGTTGGAAACAAAGGAATTGTGATCAAGATTGCCGCCAACGAAAATCCCTGAGCCTCCGTTGAACGCGATCACATTGGCGGCGCCCGCGGCGGTGCCGCCGATCGTGACGTCGTCAGATCCAATGTCAACGCCGCGGTCCACATTGCCGAGGTTGTCGCCAAAGGAGTCGGTGCCGATGTAGTTGCCCAGAACGACCGTTCCGTTGGCCGGGCCGACCGTGAAGTTTAGTCCATCAGCGCCGTTGCCCGAGATAACGTTCGCCGCGCGTGCGACCGTGCCCCCGATCGTGCAGTCGGTCGGGCCGGCGATCCGGAGGCCGTGGCTCTTGTTCGGCAGCGCACGCCTGCCGGTGATGTCCACCCCGATCAGGTTCCCCTCGATCAGCTCAGCCGTGGAGCCCAGCACAAAACAATTGATCCCGCCCCCGTTATTGCCTGAGATCAGGTTGCCGGCCCCATTGACCGTCCCGCCGATCGTGGCATAGGACGCGTTGGTGAAATTCAAGCCGTTGTTGTTACCCAGGGCCACCATACCCGTCGAATCAGTGCCGAGATAGTTCCCCTCCACCAGCGAGTCGATACCGGTTCCCAGCGAGATCCCATCTCCCGAGTTACCAGAGATGATGTTTCGCGCAAGCGCCGTGGTGCCGCCGATCGTCGTGTTGTTGGCGCCATTCTGAAAGATGCCGTTGCTGCCGTTCCCGAGCGCGCTCGTGCCCCCCGCCACGAGGCCGATGATGTTTCCCTCGATGAGTGTCCCGATGGCGTCGTCGTTGTTTGAGCCGGGCGCCAGCTCGATGCCATTTTGTGCGTTGCCCGAAATGACGTTCTGGCTCCCGGCGATCGTACCTCCGATCGTCGTATCCGCCGAACCAAAGAGCTCGATGCCTGTCCCATTGGCCGTGGCATGCGCGCCGTCGGCCGTTCCAACGTAACATCCCTCAATCAAATCGTTCGCGCCCCCGGTCAGCTCGATCCCTGTCCCCGGGCAGCCGACAATCGCCACGTCCTTGATCGTGAAAGATCCCCCCGTGTCATCGAGGACCGAGGAAGAGGAAGATAGGCTCGACCCATTGATCACGATCTGCGGTGGTCCTGAGGTATTGTTCTGCGTCGTGCCGTCGATGAGGACGGAATTGGTGATCGCGGGCAATGGTGAGCCCAGGTTGATCGTCTGCACCCCCGTTCCGGAAATCGCGAATTTGATGGTGTCGGCGCTTGAGTCACCATTGACCTGGGTGATCGCCCACCGCAGCGAGCCCATGCTCGTGTTGTCGCTCGTATCGGTGACGGTATACGCTGTGAGCAGCTCACGAGGCTCGAGCCACTCGAGCCGGAACCTCGCCTGTGTCGTCCTGCGGAGAGTGCGAGTCCTGGAACGCCCGGTTCCAATGGCCGCTTTGCGCATGGCAATTCGTCCTCTCGTGCGAGCGAATGGTGCAACCCCGAAGTTGTTAGTCGACCCCTTGCTGCGGCAGCTCACCCGGCTCTTGGTGATGTCATCAACGTCACCGACCGCGAGTCGATGACATCCAGATTATCACACCGAAATACCTGAGGAAAGCGATTGGAGTCAAGCCTCTCGCGACGGGGTGTAGGTCAGGCTTTAGCCTGACGATTGCCCAACTGAAGTACCTCAGGCCAGACGTAAAAGCTTCCGAACCGGAAGCAATCAATGAATCTCCGATCAGCTATCAACAAAAACCTTGGTTGTGACCAGGAATTGGCTGGTGAGGCCCACAGGCCCGATTGCGGAGTTATACCGAAGCGCTTGCGCAACAGCCGCGGATCTCGGCCCAGACCGCCACAACCGGCCAAAAATCGACGGAAGTGAACCTCGGCTAAAGATAGTGAACAACAAGGGCGTCGAGCTGTGCCATTTTTCCGCGTCTATCTGCCACTTTTTTTCGGCATCGCCCGACCACGCGCATGCCAGTTCTTATGCTCTTGTGCCGATTGGACATGCGGCGCGCTGTCTCCGCCACCGATGACCGTCGCGCACCGCGAAAAGTGGCAAAAAGTGGCAGGTTTTCGGCCCTATTTTCAGCATCTGTGCACTGGTGTAAATTCTCGCCTGTTACCGGCGGTCGGTGGCCGCCGTCTGTTGAGTGTTCATCCGTCTTCAGAATGACTGAACTAGGAATCATGACCTGTTTTCGTGAAGAGTGGATAGGCATGAGCGAGGAAGTGAGGGTGTCCCCCGCGCACCGCAGCATCGCGCCGCCTCTCGCTTCTACGTATAATATGTGACGAGTTTTAGAGATCGGCAACAAAAGAGTTCCAAAAAAGTACAATCACTCAATCGATACGGCTGCGAGATAACAAGATACGGGTATGAGTGATTTCTTGGTTAATTGTGAACGCATAGCATTTTTCCCCCACAATTTGTCATGGGAGAGTTGCCGCCGCAGGCGCCGGAGGCCGTGTGGGACATGCCGCCGCAGCCGATGGTGGTGCGCGCCCCGACCCTGGTCGATTGCGTTGTTCGGCGCGGGTCTCGGGCACCCGAAGGGTCGCCGCCGTCCGCTCGACCGAAGGTCTGCCGTTCGGCGCGGGTCTCTGATCCCGCCGTCCGCCCGACCGAAGGTCTCCGATTTTCCTCCTTCCTGCGCCCTCCGCCCTGATTTCATCCCTCCGTCCTCTCTCTAAAGATACTGAACAACACCCGCGTTCCACAGTGCCAGTTTTCGGGCCAGTGATGGCGCGAGGCTTTTGAATCGCTGCGACACGCACGCCTCATCTCCGATCCATTGATTTATGTTCGACTTACAGATCGCTCGCCGTGCCGTGGACGCCCTGTTTCGGATTGCACTTTTTGGCACTTTTTGGCACTCCTGGAGGAGAATTCCGACATCCGTACACCGGTGTAAATCGACCGCAGATCGAAGCCGTTTTGGATGCATTCCGGTTCTCGGCCTGAAAGGCCACGACCTACCAACCCAACGCTGTTCGGCGCGGGTCTCGGGCACCCGAAGGGTGGGCTGTTGAAAATTTGCGATCTAGCGAACGATGATTTCCCCCCGCGTGTGTTGCGCCGAGTTTCCCCCCCTTTAGAAGGGGGGGCCAGGGGGGGTGCATCGCGGTGGCCACCGCAACGCAACCGTCGCGCAACAAAAAGCGCCAAATTGTTCACGGCGAAATTCATCAACAAGGCCCAATTTTCAACAGCCCACCCGAAGGGTCGCCGCCGTCCGCCCGACCGAAGGTCTGCTGTTCGGCGCGGGTCTCGGGCACCCGAAGGGTCGCCGCCGTCTGCCCGACCGAAGGTCTCCGATTTTCCTTCGCCCTCCGTCCTGCTCCGGATTGGGTTCGTTCGCGAATTCCAGCCACGTTGTCAAGTGCCAGTTCGTTTTCGTGTTCTGATCCAATCATAATTCCAGCCTCATCTTATGCATTTTCAGCCACCTGATTCGATTGGGTTCGTTTGTCTTCCAACCTGCGGTTTGCTCCTGGCGCCCAGCCTGGCTGGCACGCCCTGGAAGGGCAATGAAATGACGTGTTCGCGACCTGGCGTTCAATGGTTGAAGCTCGCAGATTGACGATAGAAATCGGGCATCCGACGATGAATACCCCGCCTACAAGAATGATCTGCAAAAGCTACGATCCAGTTGCCAGAAGAAACAAGAATTCCTTCGTTCCGAGTGCAGGAACCCGCGTCCAAACGCTCTACAAAATGCTCAAATGAGTTGCCAAAAATCGCAAAGAATTCGGCTCTCGTGCTCAACCGAGATCAGATTCTGTCGATCGTAGGACGTGGCGAAAAAAATGGCATCCGAACGTGGCGAAGTCGCCTCGAACGAGCACCACTCCGAGCCCCGGCACGGGGCGACATCACGTAGCCCGGGGTGTGAACCCCGGGAATGGTGTGAGCCCCGGGAACAAAGATCTCGCCGCCGGTCCAATCTCCAAGCCCCGGCACGGGGCGACATCACATAGCCCGGGGTGTGAGCGCTACCGACTCCGAATAGGAATTCTCCTCGACGATCCGCGACCCCAGCAGCTCATTGATCTTCCGCTTGATAGCGGCCCGCTGGTCATTGCTCTTATGCACCGACCGCGCCAGCTCGACGAACCTCGCCCCAAAGCGCCGCGCGAGAAGCTTAGACTGGTTGCCTGAACTGCCATAAACGGACCTGTCCCGGTTTCCCCGAGCGAGTACGACGGCTGGTACCCGGATTTTCCGAATACCTGGAACGACGATTACCAGATAACCCAGACCGGCCCGATGGAAACAATCTCAGAAGGCAATAGCAGCACCGGAACAACCACCACCGTTACCGGCGACGAGCCCACCACCTACGGATCAGAGCCGACTTCGCGCTTCGTGATCGTTGGCGCTGCCACCCCTCCGGTTTCGCTTGGTGTCCCGGTGGCGGGATTCGGCGGTTTGCCTCTCCCAGAGCAAATGGCGCCCGTCGGCATCGTGATGTACCCAGACACAAGTCTGATGGGCGCTGTGCCGAATGACGACATCTCGCAAACCTCGCCAGCCCCGCCGACATCCGTGCTGGCCGCCCTCGCCGCCGGCCGCAACCCCACTGACATCCTGATTCCCAGCCAAGCCGGAACAGACGGGGGCTCTGACGACATTCACGTCCAAGTGGTTCCACAAGCTGATGCTCTGCCCAAAACACCCTGGCATAAGGCTTTGCCAACTTCGTAATCTGGCAACTCCCAGTCGCCCAAGCCTCGCCTATGAAACCTGATAGAGGTCATCGATCATGATTTACGATCACCAAGGGGAAATGTCGTCTAGTGGGCACGAAGATGTTGCATCGCTGCTTTCCAGACGGTTTCCGCCATCAAATTGGAACGTATTCTACATGACTACTGGCAAGAACAAATATCCGTTGCTTCAGATACACGTCAAAGAAGACATGGCCGTGCTGCATTACTTTCCCGCTGAAGGCAACGCAGGCTACATTTCTAAGAGCGGCGATTCGAATCACTCAGAAAGTGAAATGATTGCATTTCCTGAGTCACAAGAAGGAGCTGAAATGGAAGTTGCGTCATATGCAGCCGTTCCGATTAAATACGCCATGGAAGCCGCGGAAGAGTTTATGGCATCAAACCGGTTGCCGGATCGTATTGATTGGTTAGAGCTGTGATCCGGCTGCTCCCCGCCCACCTTGCGAGCGCCTAGAATGGGTTCAAGACAGTCAAGGTAACCGCTCAGGGCGTTCCAGGTGCTTATACAAAGGTCCCGGCAGTTTTCACTCCGTGAGGATATAAGCGATGAATGAGCGTGAGCAGCTCAACACTGTTGTCGATGAGCTTCGTGCGACGGCGGCGAGAGGACCCAGACCCTTCTGTTCGGCGTAGCGGGAGCAACGGGCGCGGCGCGGCTATGCTCAGCCCTATCTCCGAGGCCACGGGACTTTCTTTTCGACTGGGGTCCGTACGAACTGCGGCAACTGCCGAGGCGAGTGCGGCATCCAACGCGGCGCGAGTGAGCAGCGAGCCCAATACTGGTGTCCCGACGGGGACAGTAGCCGCCGATGCGGACGCTGGCGCTCCAGCGGCAGGTCAGCTCTCGTGCTTCCCCGCCGGCACGCCCGTGCTTGTGCACGAAGGCGCGAGGCCGATCGAGTCGATCGCGGAAGGACAACCTGTCTGGGGCTATGATCTGGTTTCGAGCGTCTGGCAGCTCAGGCGTGTGCTGCGGACCTATTCCCGTCTCTGTGAAGGGTTGGCGGCATCCCTGACGGTGGCCGGCGAGACGATCGTTTCGACCTCACGTCACCCGTTTCTCGTAATCCGAGGCGAGGACCTCGATAGTCGCCCAAGGCTGGGGCACTTGGCAGAGGTCCCGAAGGGCGCCACCACGCCCGGCCGCTGGGTCGACGCGGCGGATCTGCGTGTCGGAGATGAACTCGTTCTCCTCGATAGCCAGGTCGGGCGGGTCGATCAGATCCAGCTTTATCCGTTCTTCGACAGGGTATACAATTTCGAGGTCGACGACCTGCACTGCTACGCCGTCGGCCAGGCTGGTATCCTAGTCCACAACAACAATGGGGCTGAAATTCCTGTTCCCGGGAGACCGGCAAACCTCAGTCCCCCGAACTCAGGCCGAAGCGGCGCCTTCAATCAAGCGAAAAGGAACTCCGGAATTCCGACCAGTCAACAACCAGACCGTGTGCTTCCTAACCTCGACCGCCGAGGAAATCTGCAGCCAGGGAGAGTTTATGAATTCGACGTCCCGGCTCCTGGGGGAGGGAAGCAGACGATTAGGATTCGAGACGATGCCGGTGGCCACAACTTCGGTCCAGGCGACCCGCAGAATCGAGGACCGCACTTCAACGATCAAGCAGGAGGCCATTATGACTATTGATGTGTCAACTTTTACTTCAGAAGATTTGTATTCCGAAAACTTGTCGTTGATTCTCGATCCACAGAGACTTCCGCCGCATTTGACTGCCGCTCCCCCTCTGGGTGCGGTTACGTTCGTCGCCAAGAAATCGGTTCCTTCTCAGAACCTTCGCGACCTGGCAATTGCATGCGGAAGAGAAGCGTTTCCACTAGCAAAGTCCACAGGCAATGAAGTCAAAACAGGGTGGCTTTTCGTATCGGATGGACCATGGAAGGACGCAAACAGAATCGTGCGCCATCAAAGGCTTTGGAAGAACCATCGAGAGCTTGTCGAAGCCGGTACCAATGGGTTCAAGAGTGATGAGGTAGCAATCGAGAGGGACGGCAAGGTACGCTACGCCGGTTTGTTGGAGATTACGGATGCGTTGATCGATAAGGCAATTGAAGCAACAAGAGTTAATACATCGTTTGCTATCGTCTTTAGCAGTCGCACAGACATTGTTTTCTCAGAATCTGTCAGTTATATTTTTTCTCATGCTTTCACAAAACAAAATGGATACGAAGGGACTAGTATCGATTGGGTGACGCTTGCGATCGCTCTATGCCCACAAGGGGATGTGCTTATGAGGGTGAGCGGGCTATTTGACGATCCAGAGGCCGCTGTCGACCTTATCGCCACTCCACAGAATCTTCCCGACCTAGATTAGTGCGGTATTGTAAGCACCATCAACACGCAAGAACGAGGGCAAGGAGGGGAGGGCAAGAGGGCGAGCTCACGCATTGCGCTCTTACCCCAACTCCGACGCCAACACAAACCCCGACTCCGACGCCAACACCCACTCCCACACCAACGCCGACTCCGACGCCAACACCAACACCAACGCCGACTCCGACGCCAACACCAACGCCGACACCAACGCCAACTCCGACACCAACGCCGACTCCGACGCCAAGGGAATCCAAGACAGCCACTTTTCGCCCCGCCGGCCTATTCGTCGGTCGCACGAATGGGATTCGAGACACCCACCCTTTTGTCATGTTCCGCCGCATCCACTCATTCGCAGCCCGGAATTCCAGACACCCCTCCTTTTGTCATGGTCCCCCGCATCCATCCATTCGCGGCTAGTACGTTTGGCGCAAAATCACGGCCTCTGGTCTTTTCGAACACGCAGAATGCGAGTGCCCGACGCTCGGCATTAGGTGGGTGTCTGGCGTCCCCGTCCCGAAGTCTATACCTTTACGACAGCACCGTCGGCTCGGATTACCCGTATGAAGTTCCCACCTCCGCGCCGGCCTTCTTGTCCGGCTCAACCACCGGTCTAGCCGACGCACCGCTCGCCGCGCTTATCACCGGCTCCGGCTCCAACTCCACCTTCGGAATCATCCCGTCAACAAACGGAATGACCGCCCACGGCCTACCCGCCGAAAAAGCAACCGCCCTCGGCAATCTGGCCCAAAACGACGGACCGGACGACGGCGTCTCGCATACATCGACATCCCAGCCGACATCCGTCCTCGTCACCCTCGCCGCAGCCGGGCGAAACCCGACCGACATCACGATCCCCACGCAAGCCGGCACCGAAGGCTCGGGCGGTGATGACGAGGAGGATGATGCGGCAGGGAGCGGAACGTTCGAGGCGATGGGTGACAGTGGGGCAGGAGGCGGAGGGAGCCATCTGCTACCGTTGTGGGAGGGCGTGAAGTCGTTCGGTGGCAGCCTCTGGAACGGCGCCGTCACGGCCGCGACCGCGATTAAAGACACGGGTGAAGGCTTATACGCAGTTGCGACATCATCCGAGGCGAGGGAGGCTTTTGCCACCACGTGGCAGGAAACACGCGTGCAGCCGATGGCTGACCGGCTTTTCCAGAAGGCCGAGCTGCGCGGCACGACCGAAGAGATTGCTGACCAGAACAACACGAAGCTCGCCTTGTATGTAATCGAGGACATGGTCGGCGCCCAGCTCGCAGAGGCGTGGTACGGATACGACCTGACAGCGAAGAAGTTAGAGGGAGAGCTCTTCGATGGCGGCGAGCGGACCCAGACCCTTCTGTTCGGCGTAGCTGGAGCAACGGGCGCGGGCGCGGCTATGCTCAGCCCCATCTCCGAGGCCACCGGCCTCACGTTTCGGCTGGGCTCGCTACGCAATGCGGCAAGCACGGAGGCGGGTGCCCTGTCCAACACGGCGCGAGTGAGCGCAAATGCCGCCGCAGGTGAAGGGGGCGCGATCACGACGGCCGATGAAACTGCCAATCTCGAGGCGGCTAACGCCCGACTGAGAATTCTTCAGGGTGCATGCTTCGCCGCAGGGACACCACTGCTGGCCCCGCACGGTGCTCGGCTGATCGAGGATATCCGCGCGGGCGATCTCGTACTGTCGCGACCAGAGGATGACCCGACAGGACCAATCGTCGCGAAACGCGTCTTGCGGACCGTTCAGACGTACTCACCGCTCCTCGACCTACATTCGGGAGGCCAAGTCATTCGCACAACCGCCAAACACCCAATCTGGGTAATTGGCCGAGGTTGGACGGCCGCCGAGCGAATTGAGCCTGGCGACGCGGTTCTTGGCGCCGGCGCCCGTGCGACGCCCGTGCGAATGGTCGAGGGCCCGACGGCGCCGGCGGCAGTTCACAACTTGGAGGTGGAGGAGTACCATACCTACTTGGTCGGGACCCCGCATTGGGGCTTCGCTGTTTGGCGCATAACGGTGGAGAAGATTGCGAGCAACTCGCAGCTCAGCTCCGAAATCGCTATTTGACTGAGTCAGGTGGTCGATGGGGGCGGCCGCAACGCGGGCGCTAAACGATAAGCTAGCGACTGAGCTCGAAGCTCAGGGCTACACCGTCACCAACGGGGCGGGAAGGGGACCCGAAGAGTGGTTCGCCGGACCCAACGGTGGAACGAAAGGCGGGACGTTCGTCGACCTCACAGCTACGAAGGAAGGATCCATAACACGCATCCAGACGTACAGCACCTTGGCTGACGGAGTAACGCCAATTCCATCGGAATCGGCAGCCGAAGCTAGAATTCTGAACAAGTATCCGAACGACCCCCTGAAGATGGTGCCTAAGAGTTGACAGCAATAAGGCAAATTCCCTTCTTTGCATTAAAAAACGATCTGCTCGCGGTAGTCGAAACCGTTGAGCACGGCCGACCGCTGAAATACGTTCGGACGGGTCAATTTGACTGCCCGGAGTCCGACAGTTTTGGAGCGGGGGCCGAGATCCCAGGCCTCGGAACCGCAAGCGCCGATTCTTCTGTCAACAACCAGTCTTTTCTCGTCACCAACGGTGAGCTTCCCGTGAACTGGCGGCGAATAACGACCAACACAGGTGTCCAACGGTATTGCCTGGATCAGCTGGCCAATCCCGAATCAATCACGTTCACCCCGTCGGGCAGACTGGACGAGGGAGTCGTGATCAGCGGCAGGGTGGGCACCGCTTCGGACTCTCCGATTGCGCAGGAGCTTATGAGGCGATTCAGGGCAGCATTCAAGAAACACTTCACCAAGGTCCGGGCGTATTGGGTGGGACCGGAGGCCCTGGCGCTGCTGCAGGCCGGCAAACGCTTGGCAGACGCCACCCAATCCCCGCGCAATACGACTTGGTAATCGACCCCAGCGGCCAATAGCCCAAGCGGTGAACGTCTCCGGCAACACCTGGCTTGGAAGCCAGACACCCACCCTCTGGGAAGCCAGACATCCACTCTCCGAGCGAAGCCAGACATTCGCCAAGAAGCTCGGAAAAGGAGGATCATTCCAATGTGAAACCTTTTACTGGAACCCTGCGGGTAACCAATCCCGTCCGGCAGGGGGATCCGAGACATCCACTTTCCGCCATACCATGAATGGGTGCCTAGCAATCGTCCCTTGGACGCAGGCGGAGGACTTCAAGACAGCCACTTTTCGCCCCGCCGGCCTATTCGTCGGTCGCACGAACGCCCAAGCCGGGAGCGCACGACCACACCTGCAAGTTACTTCCGATCTTCAAGTCGCCCAATCCCCGTCGCACAACACGGGAATCCAAGACAGCCACTTTTCGCCCCGCCGGCCTATTCGTCGGTCGCACGAATGGGATTCAAGACACCCACCCTTTTGTCATGTTCCGCCGCATCCACTCATTCGCAGCCCGGAATTCCAGACACCCCTCCTTTTGTCATGGTCCCCCGCATCCATCCATTCGCGGCTAGTACGTTTGGCGCAAAAACACGGCCTCTGGCCTTCTCGAACACGCAGAAGGCGAGTGCCCGACGCTCGGCATTAGGTGGGTGTCTGGCATCCCTGACCTCGACGTCGTCAACGGCTGGATTCAGCACCACGTCTTACTCGCTGAATCTGACGGACACAGTGAGCTCATCATGGAACGATACCGGCGTCGACGATCTTACGAACGGTGACGAGGTCGCCGGCGAGACCGACACGTATAGCTGGGCGGACCTGAACTCGGTGACCGATGGCCTAACCGAGACCGAGACATTCAGTGAAACCGATTCGGTCCTAACGTTAACAGCGTACATCGGAACAGCAACTTATGCTGGCAGCGGTTTGGACTCACTCAGCCTGACCGACACAGGCACGGAGAGTCTCAGCGCTCAGGAAACCGATCCGGCAAGTTGGATCCTCGAGAGTGAGACGGACCAATTCGATATCAACGACTCCCTGTCGGATCAGAACAGCTACTGGGATTCGGCGACCTACGGTTACACTTCGTCGCTCTCAGCGGGCCTCACACACTCACAGAGCGAGTCAATTGCATACAGCATCGGCGATGTGGGCGACGACGTTATCTCCGGCACTACTTCGGATTCGAGCGACTCATATACACTCCTCAATAATTCAGACTTCGTGACATTGGCCACCACGAGCGAAACAGAACCGAACGGATCGGCCAACGACAGCCTGATGACGCAGTACAGCCTCGGATTCGACGCGGATGGCACCGACTCATTTGGCCCGGGCACGGCGCATCAGTCGACACTCAGTTTTGATGAAAGCGGCTTCACTACGTCGTCGTACGAAGGCTCGATGAGCTTCGCGATAGATGGTGCATACGAGGATTTGCAAGCCGAGTGGTCCACGGACGACTACGAGCCAGACAACGGCTCGGGATGGTCGACCGTGAGCAACGCGAGCACGACCCTTTACTGGGATTACAGCCAGTCCAACACCTTCGAGGAAACGGAGAATGAATCGTGGCTGCCCTCTTATCCCGGGGCGACCGCCTCGGCCAACCTGACTATCGACGATACGTTGAGCGAGACAGCCGTCATCTCAGGCAATAGCGCGGATGGGTTTGACTCGATCCTCGAGAGCACCACGACGTGCTATACGCTTACGTCGGGTGCGCTTTATGGCATTGGCCCGGACCTGCCGTCAACAAACCTGCTGCCTGAGAATGCAACCAATGGAAGTCTTCTTCAGCAAGTTGAGGTCGAACTGACCAACTCTGACGTGTTGGTTCCGCGCTACTCATCCGGAAACCTGTACCTATCCGACACGTACGCAGGGGTGTACGCCGTTCCCCACTCGGTCCCGGCGCTTTTGTCCGGCTCGACAGCCAACGAGGGGACGGCGGCGCTAGGACTCCATCTTGCAGCTTCGTCTCCGAATGACGCCTACGGTTTCACCCCGTACACCAACGCCCAGACACCCCACGGCCTGCCGGACGAGGAAGCAAACACCGCAAGCAACCTGTCCCAAGACAACGGCCCGCCGACCGGCGGACCGCAAACATCCACCGCCTCGCCGACAGACTTGCTGCAAATCCTCTCCGGCGCCGGCCGCGATCCAGCCGACATCACGATCCCCACCCAAGCCGGCACGCAGGCCACGGGCGGGCCAGCCAGTTCCGGGAGCAACCTGGTTGTCGGAACAGACGCGAGCCAACAAGGCCCATCGATGCGAGCCGCGCCGCCACAAGGCTTCTTCACCACGCCTGGAGCAGCTTCCAATACTCCGTCAGCGAGTCCTCAACAGGGACGCAGCCGTCGAAGCCAGCGAAGCAACGAACACCTGGGACAGCTCAACGCTCGGCGCCGGAGTACGCTTTGGAATAAGCTCTATCATCACGACGTCAGACCGGCATATCGCGTGTTAGATAGGTTTGTAATGCTCCTACACTCAGACCCGGCCCCGGCTATCAAATCTGCACTGACGTTCTTCGCCCGCGGGCAAGTAAGCGACCCCCTCTACTACGATCCCAGGGGCATGAGAAAAACTCCACCGCGATGCACGGTCGTACGAGAATTTCCGAAACTGGTACAATGGTGCCAGCGACTGGGAAAAGAACGACTTTGCAACAGAATGCTTAGCCACAGTCGTCATCACCGGGGGGGCTCAGCGAGCTCGCTGCCGGTGCTCCAAACGGTGTGAGAGTCGCATCGGGGTTTGGTCAGTGGGCTGGCGAAGCCCCTCTAAACGCAGGAGTTGCGGCCTGCCAGAACCAGTTATTGGCACAAGGGCGGCTGGCTTTCGGACGTGGCCAATTCACGTTGGCCGAGATCGGTAACATTTCGAGCGGTATTCAAGCCGAACTGGTAATTACCCGCATCGATCAAACTCGTCACATGCACCTCCTCGGCTCGCATGGCGGGACTTCGCCCTCAAGTAGCCGAAGTGCTGATCCTTCATACACATCCCGGTCAGGGTTTTTGGGGCCTACAACGTTCTGCGTTTGGAACCGACTTCTCAGGTCTACCAACGGGCCTAAACCGTGCTGCTGTGGTGAACGAGTCTGGTTGGTGGAGGGTCTATCGAAGGGACGGGATACTAGGGCCGATACCGGCACAGGCACGGGACACTAACAATGGCTTTGGTGATTCTTGGTACCACGAAATGCCCTGTGTGCAATCAAGTGTTTCTTGAGGGTGCTGTCGCGTTGCCTTTTCGTGGTTTGAATCTGGCACCGCACCACTGAAAACATTCTCCGATGCGGGCATACATTTTTCCTGCCTAAACGGGCATCCCAATCGGAGCAGTTGCAAGCAGTCTTCTTGCGGCAACTTGGCGACGACGGTGTTCGTCCCAATGGCCGACACATCCAGACGGTTTCGCCCTCTGCGAGGATCTCGCTTGACACGAGGCAAGTGGTGATCGCATACGCCCATTGCGCATCACGCTCGAAATGCCGCGAGCTACTGCCTTATCTTGGCGAACTTCCCAATTCTGGGAGTCATCCCGCGCCGCTCTTTTGCTGACAAGGGGCTGGAAGCAGCGTTCAAGGCCAACGGCGACTTGTGCGAGTGTTCGTTCCGGTTGTGTCCCTACGGAACTACGCCACGTAGTGCTTCTCCTAGCCTCGTTAGGCCAATAATCCGCCAGATCCCCATTTGCGAAGGCGAAAGGGCCGTCGGGGAACTGTCCAATGTGCTGAGTCACATCAACGATGAATAGGGTCCAGGAGAAACGGGGTCAGGTCCGAATGGCATTAAGCTAAGCCGCAACTCTTGGAGTCAAGAGGGATTTACTTAGTTCAGAGCGTGGTTTTTTCATAAGAGAATATTGCTTGCATCGGCGCTGTCTGACACGAGGCTCGACGCGATCAGCTCGGTCGGGATTGACCACAAGCTTGGGAAGCCAGGCTCCTGGACGAGCCTCCGTCGGCCAGCGCAACGCATCCACGAAACTGATGCGTTCGACGGTACGTACGGCGGTGCGACGCCTCCAGCATAACCGTCGCACCAGGTTATATACCAACGCAAACATCAAGAGTTCCTTGCTCACACCGACGACCGTCTAGCAACGCAGACGTCCATCTTCATGGTCGTCTAAGTGATATCAGATGGAAAGTAAAGGACATGCATCGCATTCTAAAGTAAAAGTAAAGGACAGGCATCGCATTCTTGACTTAGCGCGGCGACTTAGGTAAATTGCGTCGATGGATCACCCCAGGAGCGTCCCCTCGACGATGCCCGGCCACACCTCGTCGACCCCGCCGTAACTGGCTGGTAACATCGAAGATCCGCCGAAGGAGGACTGCGTCACGCGCTGCGTCCAACGCCTTTTCCTGCTGAGCGAAGGCCCGCTGGACCGCAAAGGCTACGCTTCATCTTGCTCCTCTTTCGTCTTCTCGGAAAAGTCGCGGTAGATCGAGGTAGATCCGTCGGCTTGATACGTTGATACTTGAGGGAAACGGGGTCAGGTCCGGTATTGGCAAAATAGGTTGTCGATCGAGAACCTGCGTCATGCCAAGAACAACAAGAGTGGCCCCGGGTGGCATGGTTTTCCACGTCTTGAATCGTGGCGTGGCGCGGATGCAGTTGTTCGAAAAAGGCGACGGATTACCAAGCGTTTGAGCAGGTCTTGCGGGAAACACTCAACGAATCGCCGATGCGATCTGTGCGTACGCGCTGATGCCGAATCACTGGCATCTTCTGGTTTGGCCGGAGAGCGATGGGGAGCTGGCGGCGTTCATACAGCGGCTGACGGTCACCCATGTGCGACGGTGGCAACAATATCGGGGCTATTCGGGTCTGGGCCACGTTTACCAGGGTCGGTACAAATCGTTCCCTGTGGAAAGCGACGAGCATTTTTGGGTTGTGGCGCGGTACGTGAAGCGCAATGCACTGCGCGCGAATCTGGTCTTACGAGCGGAAGACTGGCGGTGGTCGAGTTTGTGGCGACGGTGTCAGGGCACACAGGTGGAAAAGTCGTTATTGGCAGCTTGGCCGGTCAAGGTGCCACGGACTTGGATCGAGAGGGTGAATCAGGCCGACGACGGGCGAGAGCTGGAAGCACTTCGCCGGGCGTACAACGAGGGCGTCCCTACGGACGGCCAGAGTGGCAGAAGGAAATCGCGAACGGCTCGGGCTGGAATCGGCTTATCGTCCAGCGGGGCGTCCTCGAAAGGCAGGGAACGATCCGAGCAAGCCTCGGGAAGTTTAGACCGGTTGTCTGATTGCCACAAACGGACTGTCCGCATTGTGCCAGTTGGCTTTCGGAGCAAAAACCCCTAGTGTACAGATTGGGTTTCACTCCGGAGGCAGATCTCATGATTCGAACGAATCCCATCGAGGATCGACTCCGCCAGGGACGGCTCGATTCCAAATCCCTCGACAACATGTTCCGACGCCGGATCGAACGAGGGGCCAACTGCGCCCCATTCGTGTCCAACGCGATTCTGGCCACCGTCAAGGAGGTCTTTCCCATTGGCACCGATGAAACAGACCACCAGCTCGGCCTGGTCGATCCAGCTCCTTGTCGTCTCTGCCCTCGAACCTGGTGGCAAGCCCTTGGAGGAATGTCAGAAGGTCACTGTCCGGCTCACGCTCGACGCCGGGCAAGAAGATTTTCAAATTCGCATGGTTCACGGAGTCGAAGGCCTGCGCCGTGCCCGCATCCTCCGCGTGACTGCTGAGGCACGCGACCAAGGGGGGTTGCTCAGCTACGAAGACCTGGCGTACCGCCTGTTCAACTGCGGCGTCCGTACCATCGTCCGTGATGTTCAGGACCTGCGCCGCCGCGAGCTGGAAGTTCCCAGCCGCGGGCAACAGCAAGATATCGGCCCCGGCCAAACCCATCGTGTGCAGGCCGTGCGTCTCTTTCTCCTGGGTCACCAGCCCAATGAGATTGCCCGACGGTTGTACCACACACTCGGTTCGATCGAGAACTATATCACAACATTTGCACGTGTCGTGCTGCTCGTTAACAAGGGCTATGCCGACGACGAGATGGCCTTCGTCATGCCCGCTCCACCCCCTTCATCGCCGCCTATCTCAAGCTCTACGGCGAATTACAAGACAAGCACACCGGGCGGCGGCGCGCATTAAAGAGATCCTCTCACGTGTGCAAGCCCGGGGCCACTCCGTCAAAAAGGGGGTGGAGGGAGTCATGGGTATTGCTCTTCTCAAGGCTGGAACCCGTACGACTCAAGCGGTCGCAAGACCTTCAAGGTCGCACCACGCTATCTCCTCCACACCGAGTTCCCGGGAAATTTCGGTCCGACCATCAGTGGCCTTTTCGCCGACAAGATCGACGAACTGTTTCAAGAGTTCCACCCGCCGCGAAGTCGCTTCAAAGCGGGGCAGGTTCCCGCGACGGGCGTCGCTATCGACGATCCGCCTTCCCGGTACAAACGCATCGGAACAGCACACCCGACTGGTTCCAGTCGTCCTCGACTTGGTCTAGGTCCAGGACATCGAGACGGCCAAGGCCAAGGAGCGGCGATCGATCACTCGCGGTACGAAGATCGTTCGTCTCTTCCGTCAGGCCTATGAGCAAGGCGCGGTGCCAGGCCACGCTGATGTCTTCTCGCCGCCGCTGAACATGTCCATAAGCAGGTTATCAGCATATGTCATAAGCCATGAATGTGGTGCTAAAACGGCCAACTGATTCCTGTGCTGGGGGACCATTCACTACATGGGCCCCCTCATGCGACCCACAAGGCGATCATCTGCTACAAAGCGCCGGTGGAAAGAAGAAGCCGACCAGCCAGGTTGCCGCCGAGACTTTCCACAGCCCCGAGGACGTTGAATGCTACGTTCATTGTTTTCTGCGCATTCACATGATGCCGTGACAAGGGACTGTCACCGGAAGAGATTGCCCAGGCCACGGGCCACTCCCCATCCTTGGTCCAGGAGTACCTTCATCTCATGATGAAGTTTCGTATCCCAGCGCTCGGCAGCTCACCAAGAAAGAGGAGGATCACCGCTCCCATTCAAAGCCGGCAACAGAGACAGGCTAGCAGGGGTCCTGGGGCTGGAACGCAGACCGGTCGCCGGCACGAAGCCGGCGAAAGTCTTGCATGGACGCTTCCTCAAGCGAAAGGATAGTGTACAGACCAACGACCTCCGAAGGCCAAATGGCCGGAAGCTGGGTGCCACCCGACACGATCTCCGGTTTCCCCCCTGCCATGTCCCGGTTTCCCCCCTGCCAACGGATTTACGGGCGCAGGAACTGGGTCTCCAAAGTGTCGAGGCCCTCATCTACACCCCTGAGCAAAGGAGAAACGGGGTCAGGTCCGATATTGGCAAAATAGGTGGTCCATTAGTAACTTAGGTCGATGCCAAGAACAGCACGGGTCGCCCCAGCCGGCATAGTTTTCCACGCGGGGGAAACGCAGGGGGAAACGGGGTCAGGGAAACGGGGTCAGGTCCGATATTGGCAAAATAGGTTGTCTATTGGTAGCTTGGGTCGATGCCAAGCTAAGGGAAACGGGTTCAAGTCCGGTATTGAAGGGAAACGGGGTCAGAAGGGAAACGGCGTCAGGTCCGATATTGGCAACGTCGCTCTCAATGGGCCTCACACACTCACAGAGCCAGTCAAATGCATACAGCATCGGCGATGTGGGCGACGACGAGTATCTCCGGCTCGACCTTCGGATTCGAGCGACTCATATACACTCCTCAATAATTCCGACTTCGTGACATTGGCCACCACGAGCGAAACAGAACCGAACGGATCGGTCCAACGACAGCCTGACGTCGCGAGTTCAGCCTCGGATTCGACGCGGATGGCACCGACTCATTTGGCCCGGGCACGGCGCATCAGTCGACACTCAGTTTTGATGAAAGCGGCTTCACTACGTCGTCGTACGAAGGCTCGATGAGCTTCGCGATAGTTCGGTGCCTACGAGGATTTGCAAGCCGAGTGGTCCACGGAGGACTACGAGCCAGATAACGGCTCGGGATGGTCGACCGTGAGCAACGCGAGCACGACCCTTTACTGGGATTACAGCCAGTCCAACACCTTCGACGAAACGGAGAATCAATCGTGGCTGCCCTCTTATTCCGGGGCGACATCCTCGGCCTACCTGACGATCGACGATACCTGGAGCGAGACAGCCGTCATCTCAGGCAATAGCGCGGATGGGTTTGACTCGATCCTCGAGATCCACCACGACGTGCTATACACTGTATGTTGCCGTATGCTTTATGTCATGGGCTCGGTGACTATTTTCCGTCCACGAATCTGCTGCCGGAGAACGGAACCAATGGAAGTCTTCTTCAGCACGGCTGAGGTCGAACTGACCAACTCTGACGTGTTGGTTCCGCGCTACTCATCCGGAAACCTGTACCTATCCGACACGTACGCAGGGGTGTACGCCGTTCCCCACTCGGTCCCGGCGCTTTTGTCCGGCTCGACAGCCAACGAGGGGACGGCGGCGCTAGGACTCCATCTTGCAGCTTCGTCTCCGAATGACGCCTACGGTTTCACCCCGTACACCAACGCCCAGACACCCCACGGCCTGCCGGACGAGGAAGCAAACACCGCAAGCAACCTGTCCCAAGACAACGGCCCGCCGACCGGCGGACCGCAAACATCCACCGCCTCGCCGACAGACTTGCTGCAAATCCTCTCCGGCGCCGGCCGCGATCCAGCCGACATCACGATCCCCAGCCAAGCCGGCACGCAGGCCACGGGCGGGCCAGCCAGTTCCGGGAGCAACCTGGGAGCTTTAGCGGCCGATTGGAGGTCCGGCGGCTCACCGCAGGCCCCGAAGCTCTACCACTTGGGTGGGGCCGGCCACTGGAAATGATACCGGACGAGATTCGTGCGAACGGCGGCGTCCCAGTAGAGCGACCGCCAACGGACGAGCAGACTTTGGTCACGGTCTTTGACGGTGTCAGAAACGTGACGGTCTCCTGGCCCGAAACCCCTTTTATCCAAGGCCGTGGGGAACTAGCGGGCGAATGGATCGCGGTCATGCCGCCGATACCCGAAAACATCACGCGCGGAATCGACATGGGCCGCCACGGCGCTGCAGTTGGTGGGAAACGGATTCGAGGCGGCAGGCGCGGTCGTCCTTGCATGGACCCAGACCCGTTTGCCTCAAAGGTGGGGGCGGTCGCCCTGGGGCCGTCTGGCGCGTCGACGGCGCCCAAGCCAACATCCGCACGCTGCTGTTCTGGGGCGAGCCGTCCCGTACTAATCTAAGTAATGTCTTCACCAAACTCACGGGAGACGAGGTCGTCGGCGAGGGCGTCGACCTCGCCGCCCACATGGGTGCTTCATTCTCCACTGGTCGGCTGCTGGGAGTATCAGCGTCGAGTAGAATATTGGTCACCGGGCTGGAAGAAGGGGCAGTGGCGACGAGCGTTGACGCCGTCACAGCACCCGTTACAAGCAAAATCTATGTCATCGGGAGACAATTCGACACGGCGGTCGCGAAGAGCTCGCCCGGTCACGAGATTCTCGACCGTTCTGAGTGGTCCATCCCGAGAAAACGACGTCTTGGGTACAGACAATCATCAAAGAACGCGCCCCAGTCTATCTCGCAAGCCCGACGACAGATACCAACCTCTGGGACGCGACACTCGGCCGCCCAACCGGGTTCGGGCGAGAGTGGAGTCAGTTTAAGGAAGCAGGATACAAACCACTCGGGGATTTTCTCCTGCCACCACCCTAGATCCCGTCGGGAGGCGAAATTCGGTGCCTGAATATGATGAACTGCTGCGTCGCCTTGGGTCCGATTATACTCACGGGTATGGCCCAGCCCCATACCATCCCCCATCGATGCGGAAGTTGGCGGTCTGATCGACTCGCTGGCTCGCGAAGGAAGCTCAAGCAGTGTGCAGGCCTTATCATCTCTCAGATGACCCGAGCGCACGGCTCCGTCCTTGTTGCGTTTGCTGAACGACTGGCGTCACGTGCGGTAAGAGAAAACAAGCCAGAATTTATAGGTGCCGGGCTTTCCGCGTTAGCGATCGCAATAAAGCTTCTCGACTTCAGGGAAGTTCTTCCCATTGTCAGTTTGCTCCACAGAAGTGCCGAGAAACTTGGTCTGGACCCGAGCCGGGCGGTACTCGCCGACCGGCGTCTTCAGGGATGCAGATCTCGAGAGGTTTTTGGATACGTATACTGCACAACCCGCCGAGGAGCGATCTATTGCGAACATGGGTTTTGTCGAGAGCGAAGACTTGGGTGGCTTTCGCTATAAGTGGGCATTGTAAGCCTTCCCGAATCTTGGAGCGAAGGGGCAACGGGGTCAGGGAGAAAGGGAGAGCAGTCAGACACCCACCCTCTGGTGTCAGTTTATTCGGATGCGAGGCGCACGTCACTCCGCACCCGGTCCGAACTCCGCGGCGCTCGCTGTATCGTCGCGGCTGATGCCGCGCGTCATACGCGCAGTAGCACCGCCGTGAACAACGCTCTGCGTTCGCTCGCCGGCACTTGCACCGTCGGTTGCTGGTAACCGCTCAGTCTGGACAGCGACTACTTCGTCGCTTACCGCGCCGGCCACGGCAACGCCGCTAGCTAGCCTCAAGTCAATCGAGTCCTGCCTCTGCCACTGCGACCAGGGCTCAACGAACAAGCGAGCAGCTTACTTACACAAAAGCGGCTTGGGCCGCCGATCCTTTCCCCTGAAACCACCGTCGCGAGCAACGCGGCGCCGCCCGCGCGAGCGAACTCGCGCGACCGGCCGCTTGCTTGAACATCCGGCCGAATTCGCGCACCGTCTTCACCCAATTCGATCGATCGAGCCCGAGCCGGTCGAGGATCGGAGCCAGGTTGTCCGGGATTGCCCCGCACTTGTTCTCACGGATCTCCCGGCCGGTCCAATCGAGCAGCATGACGTACTTTTGGGTGTCGATCGGCAGAAACCCCTGATCCGACGCCCGCGGAGGGAGCGGTCGTTTTGATCGAGCAACTCGAGTGGCACGGTCGATACCGCGGCAGCAGCGAGAAGGCTGCCCGACGCCCCGCAGCATCGACATGGTCGCTCGCGATCAGCTCGCGGCGAAACCATTTCTGACGGTGCAGCCGGTGAGCTTTCGGCCTGCCGCGGTTCTGGGAGCAACGCCGGTCTCCCGCAACGTCAGTTCGCACAGCCACACATCCGGGCGATCAAAAGTTTCGGGCGACCTTTCCTCGCGCCATCAATCCACTTCACCGGGATGTTCCGGCCAGGCTCAGAATGCGGGCAAATCCCGACGTGAATCCGGATACCTCCGGCGTACTGGCGATTCCGGCCCGAATCGGGTTGCCATCGACGTAGACGCTGCACGCCAGGAGTGCAGCCTCATCAAGCAACGGCTGCGACTTGAATCGACCGGCCCAAAATTCCCCCGGCAGAGCCATCCTCGCGATTACCACCGCGGGCGACCCATTCGCACAAGCACCTCATGAACCACGATAGACTCGACAGCCGGCCGCGCAGAGCGTCGCCAGCCTGTCCGCGTTGGACATCAGCATCGCAAGGTCGTGGTCGTCGGGCTCCGCCGGGTCGCCGGAAGTCTCATCACGTTGCGGAAAGAGCTTCCGCAGAGCGGAGATGACAACTTGAGCGATTCAACCGTTGCTCGCTGTCAGGCCCGAGTACGAAGCACGGGATGCAGCGCGAGCCCCGGTCATTTTGGCACCAACGGAGTGGTTGAGATCAGTGTGTCGAAGGTAAACTCGGAGGTCGTGGATATATCCCAGGGCATTCCTGGCATGGAGGGGAAAATGCTTTCCAACTGGGCGGCCAAGATAGAAAGAAAAATATGATAAGGGATTCATCCCCCCAGAGGCAATAAAGGTCCGGTGATGAGGAGGGGCCCTTGGATAACGCATCTGTCATTGCAAACTTAGAACGAGAGTGGGAGTTCGAGAGCGGCTTTTTTGGCCGCTTGCGCGGAGGGGAGTTTGACAGAGCGAGTCTCAACCGCCTGATTCGGACTCTTGATCTCATCGACCCTCAAGGCGACACGGTCGTGAACCGTCGTGTCGTGTCACTGCTGTGGTATATGCCCATTGTTATGGGATGGCAGGTCGACCGTGTTCAAGAGTCAGGCGGTGACGTGGCCGGAGCTCGACAAGGCGATCACTCAAGTGCAGTACTCGGTAGAAAGAATCCTCGGTGTGCCGTGACGGCCCGCACGGGAAGGCGAAGAAGGCGGAATGCTTCGACCAAACGACGACTGAGTCGTGGCAGCCCTACTATCCTGGGGGCCTCTCCTGGCCAACCTGACCATCGACGATACGTTGAGCGAGACAGCCGTCATCTCAGGCAATAGCCAGGATGGGTTTGACTCGATCCTCGAGAGCACCACGACGTGCTATACGCTTACGTCGGGTGCGCTTTGCTGGCCTTGGCCCGTACCTGCCCTCAACAAACCTGCTGCCCGAGAATGGAACGAATGGGAGATTGTTCTTCAGCAGGTCGAGGTCGAACTGACCAACTCCGACGTGTTGGTTCCGCATGCTCATCCGGCAACCTGTACCTCTATGACACGTATGCAGGGGTGTACGCCGTTCCCCACTCAGTCCCGGCGAGTTTGTCCGGCTCGACAGCCAACAGGGGTAAGGCGGCGCTCGGACTCCATCTTGCAGCTTCGTCTCCGAATGACGCCTACGGTTCCACCCCGTACACCAACGCCCAGACACCCCACGGCCTGCCGGACGAGGAAGCAAACACCGCAAGCAACCTGTCCCAAGACAACGGCCCGCCGACCGGCGGACCGCAAACATCCACCGCCTCGCCGACAGACTTGCTGCAAATCCTCTCCGGCGCCGGCCGCGATCCAGCCGACATCACGATCCCCGAGCCAAGCCGGCACCCAGGCCCCCGGCGGGCCAACCAGCTACGGCAGCAACCTGGGAGCTTTAGCGGCCGATTGGAGGTCCGGCGGCTCACCGCAGGCCCCGAAGCTCTACCACCTGGGTGGGGCCGGCACACTGGAAATGATACAGGACGAGATTCGTGCGAACGGCGGCGTCCCAGTAGAGCGACCGCCAACGGACGAGCAGACTTTGGTCACGGTCTTTGACGGTGTCAGAAACGTGACGGTCTCCTGGCCCGAAACCCCTTTTATCCAAGGCCGTGGGGAACTAGCGGGCGAATGGATCGCGGTCATGCCGCCGATACCCGAAAACGTCGCGCACGGAATCAACATGGGCAGGGACCGACGGAGCGGTTGGTGGGAAACGGATTCGAGGCGGCAGGCCAGGTGGTCCTTGTGATTGGACCCAGACCCGTTTGCCTCAAAGGTGGGGGCGGTCGCCTAGGGCACTCTGGCCCTCAACGGCGCCCAAGCCAACATCCGCACGCTCCTGTTCTGGGGCGAGCCGTCTCGTACTAATCTAAACAATGTCTTCACCAAGCTCACGGGGGACGAGGTCATCCGCGCGGGCGTCGACCTCGCCGCTCACATGGGTGGTTCGATCTACGGCGGAGCCCAAATTCCGAGACTCCCCCAGTCGATCAGAATTAGCGGGTTCTCCACGGAACGAGTGCCGTTGACGGGTGCCCTGGAGCAAGGCAATTCATCAACGGGGTGGAGGTTCCGGCACTAACCGTCTCCAGAGACGCGACCGCGATGGTGCACGAAGCGGGGAGGATCTTTGTCAACACAACGCAGGGCTGGGCCGCCCCTGATAAGGCAGCCTTTTGGGGAGCACTGACTAGGCAGATTGAGGCAGTCCATTCGCCAACATGGGTCGCGACGCCAATGGCTGGGGCGAACGGAGAATTCGTCTTCTCCGGCACCAACTTTGGTGTACATGGAGCGGTCATCTTACCGGACGGTTCCTTCGAAGTCATCGGCAGGACCGTCGACGTAAGTATGGACTTGACTACGGGAATTGTTACAGTTACCAAGAGGCTGCCCTAACGAATCTTTTAGCCGTTGGGTCACCTCGCAATTAGGGAACCGCGGTATGACAAACTGGAATTATGACCTCGCGAAGGCATATACTGATAACATAAAGGACGCCACGACTCGGCGGTTGACTCAGTTCTTCCTAGGGCGGTTCGTTTTCCTTCTTTTTCACAAGCATGCAGTTCCGGAAAACCTGGAGATCGATCTATTATGCTATACTAAAATTACCGAAAAGATCGTTGAACAGCACGATGTACTTGAGGCGCTGTCTCCACGGGGAAGAGACGGATCCGGCGTGGCAGGCATTATACGACGAGCTGGAAAAGGCTCAATAAGGGTCCGACCGGAAAAGGGGACGGTGAACCGCCCCGCCCAAGCAACGCCACCCATCCCCATCGCTCCACACCTTCACAGTGTCGGACCAGCACTTGAGACGGGAAAACGGGGGTAGACAAGAAACGGGGGCAAGTCCGATTGACGAGAAACGGGAGCAGGTCCGATATTGGCAAAATACGTTGTCTATTGCTAACTTGGGCCGATGCCAAGAACAGCACGCGTTGCCCCGGGCGGCATGGTTTTCCACGCCTTGAATCGAGGCGTTAACCGCGCATGCAGTTGTTCGAGAAGCCCACGGATTACGAGGCGTTTGAGCACGTCTTGCGGGAAACACTCGACGAATCGCCGATGCGGGTCTGTGCCTATGCATTGATGCCCAACCACTGACATCTTCTGGTTTGGCCGGCGAGCGATGCGGGAGCCGCAGCGTTCATGCAGCGGCTGACGGTCACCCATGTGCGACGGTGGCAACAGCATCGGGGCTGTGCCGGGCTGGGCCATGTTTACCAGGGTCGGTACAAATCGTTTACTGTGGAAAGCGACGTGCATTCTTGGGTTGACGGCGAGCGCCTCCCCACGACCGGCCAGATTGGCAGAAAGAGATCGCGAAGCGGCTTGGGCTGGAGTCGGCTTACCGTCCGGCGGGACAGCCGCGGAAGGTGGGAAACGATCCGAGCGAGGCGCCAGAAGATTGGACGACTCGTCTAGATTGCCATAAACGAAGCTGTCCGTGCCTCGCGACCGACTCACCCCGTAGCAGGCACACGCCGTGTGCCGTAGCTCTGCCACATCAATCGTCGACCACACCGATCGCCCCGTTGTCCCCCTCGATGCACCAACTCGCGCGGTACACATCCTTCGTCGCATGACCACCCCGTCACCAGTCCACCTGAAGTCGGCAATTTGAGAATTGTTGGATTTCCGAAATCCACATCGCACACGCTTTTTTTTTCTTGACATGGGCCTACTTGCCGAGTTTCCTGATGCGTCTAGCTCATCGTCGCGCTTAGATTGGCAACCCGGTCCGCCCCCCTTTACAGCGAGGGATGGCGATGCCAAAGAAACCAGAAAAGCCTCGGCCTTCACGACGCTACACTCCGCCTCCGTCCGCCGATTATCCGTTGGACCGGCTCAAGTCGGCCAGTGCGGTGGTGGCCCCGCCGGGGTTGGGAGGCTTTCCCTTCACCCTGGCATCGCTCTTCGCCAAACCGGGCACTGATGCCCAGGCGGCCTTCCTTCCAGGTCGTCACCAAGAACACAGCCGCCGCGGCGAGCTACACGTCGGTGGGCGACGTCAGCCTGCCCGCACTCGCCGTTCGTCGCGTCGGGCGGCGGCGCTGGTACCGGGCCAGAGCTTGACCGCCGCAAGTCTCTCCACCTCGCCGGTCCTGTTCACAGCCGAACCAGGCGAGGATGCCGGGCCGCTGTCGATGCAAGACATCCACTTTCCGCCATACCATGAATGGGTGCCTAGCAATCGTCCCTTGGACGCAGGCGGAGGACTTCAAGGGATCCGAGACATCCACTTTCCGCCATCGGATCCGAGGGATCCGAGACATCCACTTTCCGCCATACCATGAATGGGTGACCTAGCAACCGTCCCTTGGACGCACGCGGGGACTTCACGACAAGGCTCATTCGCCCCGCCGGCCTATTCGTCGGTCGCGGACTTCAAGGACTTCAAGACAGCCACTTTTCGCCCCGCCGGCCTATTCGTCGGTCGCACGAATGGGATTCGAGACACCCACCCTTTTGTCATGTTCCGCCGCATCCACTCATTCGCAGCCCGGAATTCCGAACACCCCTCCCTTTTGCCACGGTCCCCCGCATCCATCCATTCGCGGCTAGTACGTTTGGCGCAAAAACACGGCCTCTGGTCTTTTCAAACACGCAGAATGCGAGTGCCCGACGCTCGGCATTAGGTGGGTGTCTGGCATCCCTGAGCTTTGCGTTCGTGAGCACCAGCGTGGCATCTGGCGTGGAACCCCTCAGCCTTTCGTTGGGGAGCTCGGACACGACGATCACAATCTTGCAGGGCCACGATTCCAGAACCGAGAGCGAATCCATCAGCGACACGGGCTGGTCGACAAGCAGCGACGGTCATACAACATTGTCCACCTACAGTCTGAACTCCGGTTTCCTTCACGTGACGGACAACGAGTCATACTCGCTTTCGCCGGGCGGTGTCGGCACCTATTTATTCATCGATGACCAGGAGTTCTGGAACGACACCGCCACCCTCTCGGGCAACGACACGGCGGGATTTCACACCACCGCTTACGGTAGCGGCTCGGGTTCCAGCACGATGTCCGGCGGAGAGATCGTCGTCGCCGAGGAATGGGGCGGAATCGCCGGTCTGCCCGAGGACGGCAGCGGCGGAGACTTGCTCGACGAAATCGTCCACGAACAAAGCGCAACCGATCAATTGGACGTGTATTACTCATCAGGCAGCCTCTACCTCTACGACAGCACCGTCGGCTCCGACTATCCCTTACGAGGTCCCCCATTCCGTCCCTGCCTACTTGTCCGGCTCGACCTCGGATCTGGCCGTCGCACCCCTCGCCGCGTCCTCATCACCGGCTCCGGCTCCAACTCGACCTTCGGCTTCGTCCCGTCAACAAACGGAATGACCGCCCACGGCCTACCCCTCGAAAAAGCAACCGCCCTCCACAACCTGGCCCAAAACGACGGCCCCGACGACGGCGTCTCACACATATCGACATCCCAGCCGACATCCGTACTCGTCACCCTCGCCGCCGCCGGCCGCAACCCCACCGACATCACGATCCCCACGCAAAACCAGCCTACGCCAAGGTAGCGGGTAGTGGGTGGCAGGGAAGAAGACGCGGTGGTGGGCTGGTGGGGGCGTTACCTTGTAGGCGATGGAGCTGAGAGATCAAGCGTCGGGGGAGGCCGCGGGAAGCGGGCGATCGGCGGCCTGGTGGGCTGCTGATAAGAGGCGGTCAATAAAAGACCGCACTACAAAGGCCGATGAGTTCGCGGGGAGAGGGGAAGTGGCTCGTCGGCCGGGCGGTGGCAAGGGCAAGGGCAACTACGGAAGCCTCGTGGAAATCCTGAGTCCAGGGCAATCTAGGCGTCTTGCAGGGCGAGGTGAACACGCTTAACGGCGTGGGCGATGCCGGAGTCGGTTTGATCAATCTTAGCGGCACCAAGGGCAGTCAACTGGGTCGCGCAGCGCAGGGATCGTGTCTGATGAGAACGGCTCGCTCGACTGCTCTCGGAACATGTTCGTGTACGAGGATGATACGACCCATAACTTGAGCAAATTCCTTGGTGGCAACGGCGTGATCACCATCGTTTACGTGCGGCGAGGGTTCCAGCGGTTGCGCCGGCCGCGTCTGGTGAAAGGGAGCGGCGACATTGTTTGTACGCTGTCTGTTGGCCGACGGCCGGTTGGTAACGGTCGCCGTGTCGACTGCAACAAGAGTAATTCCGGGGACCGCCACCGTGATCGGCACGCTTGCCGGCGTGGAAGGGCAGATCCTCTCAGATGTCGGTGCCCGCGGGATCTCCCCCGGGCGGCGGAGGTACTCCAAGCAGCGGACCGTATCGAGGTCGACCTGGGAGAGGTAATTGATCCGACACAGGTTCCGGTCTACCGGGGAGGTCAAAGCCTCCAGGCCAAGCCCGGTGAGGTCAAGGTTGGCAAGGACGGCCTCGTGCAGCCTACACATGGCGTATCCTTAGAAACAGATCCCTCGGGGACTTGGGCGATTCGGAGGAGCGAACCGGGTCAAGAGTATTCGAGACGAACTTCAGATCATGCAACGTGGCAGCCGGGATGTCCACTTCGAAATTGTTCCGAAGAAGCCAATGACTCCCGAGCGATTCCAGGAACTTGTTAATCAAGTCGAGTTGGAATAATAACTGCTCATGCACTTTTTCTTCTGTGCCGGGGGAAGCATGACCGACCGATCTTTACCAATGCTCCGGTTGTGCACGGCAGTTTACCGACCTCGATGAGCTGGAGGCTCGGAATCGAGGGTACCTGAGTCATGTCCTGGCTGACTTCAGCGGATCGGTCGCCTTTTTTCCCCCTCTTCTTCTACGACCTTGTTCGCCTACGACAAGACTTGGAGGAAAGGGTCAAGCATAACATCGATTTCATTGCCGATCCTGGCATGGTCGTGGTTCAAGAAATCAGTTTGAAAGCCATGCAGCACGTGATCGAGCAACTATACGAGGAAGGGTTCTTTGATCACATTGTGCCTATAACTGAGGTCGAATTAGCATCTAGCAATCCTTATCAATGGCCCCCCAACCCGCCTCGTCGAGTTTCGTAGTCCCTACGAACCTTCCCCACGCTGGGCTCGCCTCCTGGGGATCGTGGGGGATGGCAGGGATGGCAGACATCCAACGTTCGCACGAGCACCGTGGGTGAATCCGACGCATACAGCATGGCCGATACAGGTAACGAACGATTTCCAGCTCAACACGGGGTTACAGCGGCACCTACGTCCTGAGCGCATGGCAAGCATCGGAAACCGCGGCTAACGCCACTGGCACCGGGCCAGCCGGGTGGGATGTACTGGATTGGGAGTCGAAACGAGCTACAGCTTGGGGGCGACCGGCAATGAATCCTTGGCCCTGGACGGCCAGCCCGGCATCCCTGAGCTTTACGTTCGTGAGCACCAGCGTGGCATCTGGCGTGGAACCCCTCAGCCTTTCGCTGGGGAGCTCGGACACGACGATCACAATCTTGCAGGGCCACGATTCCGGAACCGAGAGCGAATCCATCAGCGACACGGGTTGGTCGACCAGCAGCGACGGTCATACGACACTTTACTCGTACGGACTGAACTCCGGTTTCCTTAGCGTGACTGCCACCGACTCGTATTCTCTGTCGCCCGGCGGCATCGGCACCTGGGAACTCTTCGATAACCAAGTATGGAACGACACCACCACGATCTCGGGCAACGATACCGCGGGATTCCACACCAGCACACATGACGCTGGCTCGGGCTCCAACACGACATCCGGCACATCGATTAGCCCCGATAGCGGCGCCTCGGGCGGAGTCGCCGGCCTGCCCGAGGATGGCAGCGACGGCGACCTGCTCTACGAAATCGTCAACGAACAAAGCGCCAACGATCAATTGGACGTGTATTACTCATCAGGCAGCCTCTACCTCTACGACAGCACCGTCGGCTCCGACTATCCCTACGAGGTCCCCCATTCCGTCCCTGCCTACTTGTCCGGCTCGACCTCGGATCTGGCCGTCGCACCCCTCGCCGCGCTCATCACCGGCTCCGGCTCCAACTCGACCTTCGGCTTCGTCCCGTCAACAAACGGAATGACCGCCCACGGCCTACCCCTCGAAAAAGCAACCGCCCTCCACAACCTGGCCCAAAACGACGGCCCAGACGACAGCGTCTCGCACACATCGACATCCCAGCCGACAACCGTGCTAGTCACCCTCGCCGCCCTCGGCCGCAACCCCACGGACATCACGATCCCCACGCAAGCCGGCTCCGAAGGCTCGGGTGGTGATGACGATGATGATGATGCGGAGACAGGAGATGGCGGAGCGACCACAGGCACAACCGTAGCCTACGCCGGAGCGAGCCCATCGCCCGCAACCGATGATGACTCCTCAACTAACGACGAGTCGACGACCACAGTCGCATCCACAGGCTCGGGCGACTCGAGTAACGGCGAGCTCCAAGCCCAGGGCGACGTCAGTCCCGCAGGCAGCCACCTCTCCCCCGCGTTGGAAGGCACAAAGGCATTCCTCGGCTCGATATGGCACAACACCTTCGGCGGCCCCATCGAGGACGGCAAAAAGGTTTGGGCGAACACAGCCGGCCAAGACATGAACCCGATTTATCGGGGTTATGTCGCCGTCGGGACTGGTGTAGGTTCGTTCGTGGGCGTGCGTCAGGTCTCAGATGCGTGCTCAAAGCATGACGCGGTTGACGGGCACGTGCAGACGACAACGGAGCGGGTGTTCAAGGGCGTAACGGGCGGCGTACAATTGGTTACGACCGCCGTACCGCTGGCCAAACCGATCGGCGGTGCTCTAGGGCTGACCGAACGCTCCGCCGCGAATGCCGCCGGCCATGCGCTGCAAGGAGGCGCCGCAAAAGCGGCTGGGGCAGAGGGAGCGATCATCGCGGAAGAGGCGACGGCGGTCTTGAAACAGGGTGTTGCGGAGACCGCAAGTGACGTCCTCGCTCCAGGAACAGCGAGGGCGACAGGAGGCACGGCAGCCAGGTTTAATCCAGCGTTTGAAGTGAGGATTAGCGCCGCCAAGAGCGGTGCTGCGATTGAGACGCAAATGGATCGAATCACAGGCAAGGTGGCACAACGAATGGGTATTCCTGAGGCCGAGGATCGAGCGATGTTCCGCCTTGCGGACGAATTCGGCCAGGTCTCCGGCGGATCTGGCCTCCAAAGTGGTTCGATTGCCGTTGACTCGGGTGTGCTTAATCCAGCTTCAGTTCTTAATGCGCCTGAACTTTCGCAGTTGAGCCTACGCAGCCGCATTCAGGTAATCCTGGTTCATGAGGCCGAAGAGATCCCGCTCTTGCAACAGCTTGGCGACCCACTCTTGAGTCATCCTTTGACGGTCCGGGAAGCAGCGATAACCAGCCCGCTTCGCGTTTCGTCAGCGGCCGAAGGTTATCTGCTTAGATGGAGTGAGCTTGGACCCTTTCGGAGTGGGATGCGGTAAATGAAGAATCCCCAGTCGGATGTGTCTGTTTTCGTGACGACCTCTCCTCAGCGTGATGGGGTGACTATGTCGGTTACGAATGACTCTAAGGGGGAGCTACGGATTCGCTTCCCAAATCCCTACACTGGAATCAGGCTTTACACGGAGTCAGGCGAACACGTTACGCTTGGACGAACAATGTTATGCTGGGAAGAGAATGACCCGGAAGTCGTACTGAGCCCCAGCGGCTCAGCGTCAGCGATAGCATACCTCTCCCCTTTTTGGTCCGATCTAGACGGTACCTTTCTCGCACGGTGCAAGCTCACTGTGACCGCTCAGGAAGGAGAAAGCCAAGAAGTCATCGCAGAAGGGTATGTGCATATACTTTTAGGCTCGGCTCGTTACGGTCGACCGCTGCGGCATTCAGATATCCCGGTTGTGAAGCCGACACTAATGAATGTTTCCAAATTCGTTTGTATTCTTGGATCGGATACGTGATTGGACTGAAAATGGGGACAAGGGTCCGGAAGCGTGGACAAAGACGGCCTCCCCGCCCACCGCAGCGCTGGCAGTCCCCCACCTATGAGGGCAAGAGGGCAACGAGCGCAAGGACAGAGGGGGCAAAAAGGCAAGGACATGCATCGCACTCTTGACACAAGCAACATGAGGAGAGCAAGGACATGCATCGCGCTAATGCGTTACCGCAATAGCTCGTGGGTGACACCATGTATTGCAAAATATACGTTGACTCCAAGGCTGATAAGGGTCAGCTTCTTGATCTGATTGCCAGCATCAACTCTGGCTCGATTAACATGCGAACGGTCTCGTCTCCGGAGCTTCAAGTGGACCTCGTCGTAAACGAGGATTTCGATGAGAAAAGAACGAAGCAGAATGGGGATCAATTCCTCTTTTACCGCTACTACCTCGATGTTGAGCCGACCGAGAGTGTGAGACGAGAGCGGTACGTTGAGTCCGTAGGTAAACTGCTCGAACGACTGTGGCAGTCAGGATGTAAGGCGGTCGCAGCGTGTGACTTCGAGAGCGAACTTCCAAGAATGGGCGGGTACGAGGCGCCGTCGGGAGAGTAGGCACGGAAACGGCGATGGAACCCGCGGAAATCCCGCGACGCCAAATTCGGCCGGTGTGAGACCAGCGCGGGTGTGTTCGGCTCCGACTATCCCTACGAGGTCCCCCATTCCGTCCCCGCCTACTTGTCCGGCTCGACCTCGGGCCTGGCCGTCGCACCGCTCGCCGCGCTCATCACCGGCTCCGGCTCCAACTCGGCCTTCGGCTTCATCCCCTCAACAAACGGCATGACCGCCCACGGCCTACCCGCCGAGAAAGCAACCGCCCTCCACAACCTGGCCCAGAACGACGGCCCCGACGACGGCGTCTCGCATACGTCCACAGCCCAGCCGACATCCGTGCTGGTCGCCTTCGCCGCCCTCGGCCGCAACCCAACTGACATCTTAATTCCCTCGCAAGCCGGCACCGAAGGCTCGGGCGGCGACGACGAGGATGACGCAGAAACTGCGAGCAGCGTGACCTTCGCGGCAGCGGGCAGGCGGCACACAAGGCCTCGAGCCAGAGTTGGGGAAGCAGGCTCTGGGGCGCAGTCACGTACGCCGCCAAGAAAGTCGACCAGGCCGCGGGCGTCGTCGCGACTTACGCCTTGACCGGCAAGGGCGTCAGCATGGATAGCGCCAGCGCCAGCGAGATCCTTGGTGCTGCCGCGAAGGGCGCCGACGACGGCGCGGCTGTCGTTGTCGACACATTCACCTTCGGTTACGTGCGCCATGAGCAGTCTGAACGTGCCCAGGCTGAAGCAATTGCTCGAGGTGATGTCGTTTCGCAGATCGGCTTCGGCTTCGGCAAGGTGGGTGCCCGATTTGGCCAAGCGGCAGTTGTTACGGCTGCGGCGCCGCTTTTGGCAGGCCTGCTACCCGAGGCAGTCGCATCCTCGTCACTCCTTTGCACAGCAACCACCACGGCGAGTGCCGTCTCGGTCCCGTTCCTGGCCGGCACGTCGTACTACAAGGCAAAGGAATCTTATTATCACATCGCGAATGGCAACTACATCGAGGGGATCGACGTTGGCGGCCAATCCCTCATGGATGGGATCTTCGCCGTCAGCTCCCTGAAGAGTGCTCTGGAAAACGCTGGCGGGTGCTTTGCCGCTGGAACGCCCCTGCTGACGCCCGGCGGGAGCAAGCTGATCGAAGAGCTGCGCCCGGGTGATCTCGTGCTCGCAGCGCCCGACAATGATCCCGAGAGGCCGCCGGAGCCCCGCGTCGTCGAGAAGACCGTCCAAAACTACTTGCCGATTCTGAACCTCCGTGTGAATGGCCAGACCATCGCGACCACGGCACAGCACGCGTTCTGGGTACGCGGCCGGGGCTGGCGCGACGCACACCAACTCGTCGAAGGTGATGAGCTCCGCAGCGACGACGGCCGCTGGGTGCGCCTCGAGTCTACAACCTCCGGAGACCCCGCACCCGTTTTCAACGTCAGAATCGCCGATTATCATACGTATTTTGTTGGCACACCGTACTGGGGATTCTCCGTCTGGGCGCATAACGTAGATCCGTGCTCGAAGGTCGAATCGGGAGGAGAAGCTGCGAACACGGAGGGAGTTCGTCCGTACGAGGTTGACACCTACGGAAACCTTCGATCGAGATCCGTCCCAGGCGACAAATTGACCTTGGACCACCAGCCATCGAACGCTTCAAATCTTCCTCGAGCTGAAGCTGAACTGGGTCGGCCTTTGACGCCCGCCGAGCGAATTCAAATAAGGGATGAAGGCGTCGCCGTCGCGGTTCCTGAAGAATTGGACAGGGGCTTCAGTCCGGCATTTGGAGGGAGAAACACGCCCGATCAGATTGCTGCGGACGCTGCAAATCCACTGGCCGCCGCCAGCCGCGACTCGCAAGTCATGGTTAACGCTGCGTCCCCAGCAAACCGAGCCGCTGCCGAAGCCGCCGCCGTTACAATAAGAACTCGCGCCGGAGGATGATCGAAGTGGCAATTGAGTTTCAACAGTTGCAATCCCTCTTAAGGCGACGTGTCGACGCCGCCGAAGTGGTGGATCTGATCGGACCGGATTCTTCAATTATCGAACGCGATGAATACTACGGGTCCGTAGAGTTTCGCGATCAGGGCTTCGATTTGGTGCTGAAAGAAGCTGCCTGGGTCCTTCCGTCAACGGCGATGACCGACCCCAAGGAACTTATCGTCGTCGGATTTCACTTTCACCGGGAGGGCCACGAGGGATACAGAGCGTACACGGGCCGCCTGCCTTCTGGCGTAGCGTTGAACGACTCCCAGCAGGAGATTCGCCGCAAGTTGGGGCAACCATTTGACACCGGAGGCGGGGGCGTCAGCAGCGTTCTCAAAAGGCCTTTACCGCGTTGGATCAAATACATAATTGGTCAGGTTGTAATCCACTTTCAATTTGACTCCGACGATAAGGTCGAAATGATCACCCTATTCGCTGCCGCGCCTCCGACCGACTGACGGGCCGCGTTCTTCGAGATTTCAGCTCTGCGGAGGAGAGAACAAGCACATAAACCGGCAATTCAGGTAACTTGCGTCGATCAATCAGCCCATGAGCCCCTTCCAGGACTGAAACGGGGTCAGGTTCGGACGGAGACGGAGTCAGGTTCACACCCACTCCTACACCGACGCCAACGCCAACCCCGACTCCGACACCAACGCCCACGCCCACACTGACCCCTACTCCGACGCCCACTCCGACCCCAACGCCCGCACCGACTCCTACGCCCACACCGACACCCACGCCAACCCCGACGCCAACCCCGACGCCCACACCGACGCCCACACCAACCCCTACACCAACTCCGACACCCACTCCAACCCCAACACCGACTACAACGGTGCTAAACGGGACCGAAACCTACTCAGGCAATGCAATGGAGTGCTTCAGCCTGTCCGACACGGGTACCGAGACGCTCAACGTGGTTCAATCGGATCCTTCGAGCTGGAGTCTCGTCAGCGAAACCGACCAGTTCACGATCCAGGATTCAATCACGAACGCGTACGATCTCTCGGAATCTTGCAGCTACGACACTGTTGCGTTCAATTCGGGCACCGAAACGAGCTGGGCGAGCTACACGAATGGCTACAGCATCCGGGATGTAGGCGACGACAGTTTGTCCGGCACGGCTTCGGATACCAGTGACTCTTACACGCTCAGCGATTCGATCCGATACACCGATGCGTACCAAGAGGCCGGATCCGCGATCTACGGACCGTACGGCGACAATGGAAACGCAGCGTCTAGCGACAGCCTCGCGGCGGCAGGTTCGGATTCCTTCGCTCCAGGGCAACCAGACAACTCGACAATGAGCTTCGCGTACACGGCCGTCAATACGTCGTCTGGCGAGGGGTCCCTCACCTTCAGAAACTATCCCGAAGGCTCGTTGACCGTCTCAAGTATTCCACGGGGTCAGCCTAGTTTCAATTTAATTCAGAAGCCGGGGATCGGGTGATATCACACTAAACTCGACGTAGAAGGATCGGCGGACATCATACTCAACTCCACGTAGAGGGCCAGAAAGTAGAAGAGCCTGAGTCGATCACCCAAGGACCCCCCACCCATGACGATGCCCAGCGCGCACTTGGTCGATCCCGCCCTAACTCGTTGGTGTCACTGCGTCACCCGCTGTGTTCGACGCGCTTTCTTGCCGAGCGACCGCCCCAACGCGGCTCCGGTCAATCGCCATGCGCTTCATTCAGCCCTTGGCACCCACTGGGCCGATTCTTCGCCGCTGAGCGCCGGGTACGGAGTTGGGGGACGCAGCTCTTTGATTCCCGTGTTGGCAACCGGCGCAATCAGTCGAACGGGAATACTCCTTCCGCCATAAGGTCGATGCGTTCTTCGACGACATCTGGATCATTCATCGCCAGAACGTGAACTGTAGCCCGGCCGGTCGGAGTGCGCCCGACGAGGTAGGGGCCACTCCAGCGAAAGTGTCGCGTCCACTTGTGCCGGCGGGGGTTGAAGAGCCACACTTTCCGCCTGGTGGATGGATCGACGCTCGCCAGGTTAGGCCCCTTGTGGTAATTGTCATGATGACAGGAGAGGGCCAGGTTTCGTGGATCATCCTCGTGGAAGTGCTGGCGGGCCACGATGTGCTCGAGGTGGAATCGAGCGAACGCTGCGTAGGCCTCCGGTAGGTGACAGTATTCGCAGCGGTATCCCGCCCGTTCACGGACAAAGTCACGAATGCGAGGATCGATCACGATGCTTGGGTGCGCGCCAGGAGCCTGCGGGCTCGGGATTGCAGGATCGTGACGAAGTGGATGGCCCGGACAAAGCTCTCATATTGAGCCTGTTCTTCGACGGTGAGCCGTCCTTCATTACACTTCACCGCCAGCTCGTCGATGCGTACCTGCAGTTCCGGGGCCGCTCGCACGCCCACGATTTTCCGGGCGACGCTCGGAGTAAGACAGCGGCTCAAGGCGTCGAACAGGCCATCGAGCATTTTGTCGTCAGGTCTAGATCGGAGACGGGCTTCGGTTCTCATGACATCAGTATACCCGCTGCCCGTGGCCGCTACAACGCGATGAAGTACCGGTCACTCCTTAACGGACCGACGAATGCCGGCCCACCCAAGCGCCGGTTGTCGCCCGCCGCTCGGGAATGAGGGAAGCCGGGAAGGGAAAGCCAGACATCCACTCTCCGGAGCGGATTCCGGGAACAGCCAGTCTCTCCTGCCTCGCACCGGTTCGCGTCCCGCGGCGTATGAGATTTCAAGACAGCCACTTTTCGCCCCGCCGGCTTATTCGTCGGTCGCACGAACGCCCAAGCCGGGAGCGCACGACCACACCTGCAAGTCTACTTCCGATCTTCAAATCGCCCAATCCCCGTCGCACAACACGAGTTATCACTCGCTTAGCGCACCTTCGCGCCGAACCGCCAAGACGAGACTCGGCCACGACGAGACTCGCACAATCACGCCTACCACCTACCGGCCTTTCGCCACCGAGCGGTCTTTCACTGAAACGCGACTCGCGCCGCAGCTTGACCCTGGAACCAACGTCGTCCGCATCGCAACGCTGCGGATGCCAGCGATTCTCGTCCACCGGCGGCCCGCTTGAACCATCGGCCAAAGTGACTCACGGTTTCTAACCAGCATTCGCCGTTCAGCCCCAGGCGATTCAAAATCGGCGAAAGTTCGACTGGGATCGTTCCCCGCTTCCCGGCACGCAGCGCCGCCCTGTCCAATCTAGCAGCTCCAACTAACGCTCAATCGTAATCGGCAAATATCCTTGATCTGACGCCCTCAAACCAACCGTCGGCCGTGATGACCGGCACCCAGGTCGATCTGGAGCAATAATCTCGCCCGCGACCTCATCTGCCACATCCCTCGTCACGCACTGCTCGGTCGCGGCTTCGTTCAGGTTGAACTCGCAAAGCCAAGCGTCCGCTCGATCTGAGATCGAGCATAGCCCGGCATGAGCAAGCTCCAAGGTGCAGGCTTTGAGGATTCGGAGGCATGGCGTGATCGCAATGTCATTAGTGGACAAAATAACAAAAGAATTCCGCCAGTCAAATACGCCGCATCGGGTTTTGCGCAAATCACATCTCCCCGCTTGGACGCTCGCGACTGGATTCGACCGGGAAAATGGATGTCTGGCAATCCCGACCAGTGGCCCGGGGCGGACGACGACGACTGATCGCGCGATCGCCACCTGTCGAGGGAGAATCGGGGTCAGGTCCGGGTCAGGTCTTGGCCCTGTCCCGGTTTCCCGCCGATTCCGTTACCGGAGCAGCCCGTGAGTGAAATAATGTACTGTAAAATATACGTTGACTCCAAGGCTGATAAGCGTCAACTTCTTGATCTGATTGCCGGAATGATCTCTGGCTCGATCAAGATGCGAACGGTGTCGTCTCCTGAGCTTGAAGTCGACCTCTTTGTAAACGAGGATTTCGATGAGAAAAGAAGGTTGCAGAATGGAGATCAATTCCTCTTCTACCGCTACTACCTCGATGTTGAGCCGAGCGAGAGTGCGAGACGAGAGCGGTATGTTGAGTCTGTAGGCAAACTTCTCGAACGACTGTGGCAGTCAGGATATAAGGCGGTCGCAGCCTGTGACTTCGAGAGCGAACTGCCAAGAATGGGCGGGTACGAAGCGCCATCGGCAGGGTAGGTCCCATCTGAAATACCTTGAGCCAGACGTCCAAGCTTCCGAACCGGAAGCACTCAATGCATCTCCGGTCACCCGTCGTCGATCCAGGTTCTGAGTATCACTCGGGTCGTGACGCGCTGGAATGCCGGATTGTAGTCGAGCACCGCCATCTCAGGATAAGTCGGCTTGTCCCCGGGCGGTTTGCTGAAACCTTTTCCGAGCACCTTCTCCCGCCATTCCTTCGGTGTGTTGCCGGGGTCTTTCCCGCTGGCCTCCTTCGCCACCCCCATCACCAGCTCGTTGAACGCTTTCCGTTCCTTGTTGATCGACTTGATCATATCCACATCGCGATCGAGCTGCCTCCCTGCCTCCACTGCCCCCTTCTCCGCATCCGATTCGACCCGGAGAGGCGAAATCTCAGCGTATTCCCCCAGCCTCACCTGTCCGGCCAGGCCTGTTCCGCGGATCGATGCGGCTTCGTTGAGACCAACCTCGGCGATCGCCCGGATAATGATTGGCTCGCCCTCTGAATTGTAGCTGATGATGTCGCCAGGCTGCGGCAGGAGGTTGGGCGCAGCCGGCGGCGCGTAAAACCGCCTTACGTTGAACTTCTCACCTTCCACAAACAAGACCCCGACTGACCCCGGGCCGCCGACCTGCCTGACCTCATACTTGAACTCGTCCGCCATCAGCCCGACCAGCAACTCGAGGTATTCATCGCTTTTCCTCTTGCGCAGCTCCTCGATCACACTCCGGCGCACTTCCTTCGACTTTCCATAGACAGCGATCAAGGCCATCACTTTCGACGACTCCGGCGCCGCGATCCGCGAGAGAATGTCGATCAGCAGCCAGTGGTCCGTCTCGCCCCCGCCACCAAACTCCCGGTATGCCGCCACCACGGCCCTGGGATCCGTGATTTTGTCGAACTCCGCCTCCGCAGCCACTCTTCTCGCCTTGCCGTTGGTCCCATGAATGTCCTTGTGCAATTTCTTGAGCACCGGTCCCCACTTCTTGTCCGCCTTCTTCAGCGCCTGCTCCTCCGCGATCTCCGCCTCGCTCACCCAGCGGTTTCCCTGCTTCTTGAAGCCAAGCTTGCGCCACGCGGCATCGCGGCCCGGATCAAGCGAAATCACCTCACCCAGATGCACAAAGGCGAGATCCTTCAAGCGATGTTCTTCACACCACAGCGCCAGTTTCCACCGCGCAGCAGCCGTCATCGGCGTCTTCGCCTTGAGTAGATTGTATTCTGATTCCGCTTTGCCCAGATCGACCTTGGCGGCCGCCTTCGCCGTCGATTTCAGCTTCCCGCCGGAATCCTTCGAGGCCGCCGTCTGACCGACCAGAAGCGCCAGCACGATGAGCGGTGATCCGATCATCTCAGAGCCCCCTCCGCGAACGCGAAGTCACTTTGGAAATAGCCCAGTGATCATCTGTCAATCGAATGCATCCGCATCTGCTCAAACACAATCATCCGCCATTCGGAGCACGCGTGCAACCACAGCGTCCGCGCGCGGTCCAGCATGCGCGGGTGGTTCCGCCTCCCTATGCTTAAGGCGTAAAGCAAGAAGCAATTGTCTCGCGGGCCGAGGGATGCTCGAGCCCCAGACAGGTATTCCCTCGGTCTCCGCTCAAATACAGACGCAGAAACCCGCCCGCCGCCAGCGGGCGCGACACGTCCGGCCACCACCGCCGCGCCACCGAGCCAAAGATCCCCGCAGCCCCCACGACCAGCGGCTCAACCAGATCCGGCAGCGGCACAATCCACCGCGGCCGCCCTGTAATCGAAGCCACCAGCCTGGCAAGCTCACCATAGCTCATATATGGCCCGACAACAGCATAGCGCTCCCCTGACCCCCCAGCCACCAGCGCCCGCCGGTGCGCAATCGCCAGCAGCCGCGAATCCACAATCGGTATCCCACCCCACGGTGCGACCGCGATCATCGTCCTTGAAAACCCCTTGACGATCTGCGTCGATGTCGGCTTGGGATCGCGCGCCCCAGAACCATCCCGGGACAGAGCGCAATCGTGCTGAACCCCCCGCCATTTGCCGCCAGCACCAGCCTCTCGGCCTCGCGCTTGGTCCGAGTGTAAGACGAGTCGATCCGATGCAAGTTCCACGGCGTTGATTCATCGGCTTTTCGCTCCGCGGTTCCTGCCGCCAGCGTGTACAGACTCGAAGTGTACACAAACCGCTCCACGCCCGCCGCTCTCGCCTCGGCGAGCAACTGCCGCGTCACCTCGACGTTCGCAGCTTGGCTGATCCCTTGTCGATCGGGTCCCAGTGACACCCAACCCGCCACGTGAATGACCCCGCGAACCCCCGCGAGCGCCCGGCGCCGCACATCGGCGTCCGTCAAGTCGCCCACCACCCACTCGATCGCCGGGTCACCCGCTTCGCTCGCCACCGGCCGCCGCGCCACGCCCCTCACAACATGCCCTGCACTTGCGAGGTGTCGCGCAACATGCCCGCCGACAAACCCCCCGGCCCCGGTCACCAGCACCGGCCATTCGCCCGGCTCCGGCTCCGCCACGAACCCACGACCCCCCGCCGCCCACGACGGAGCGTCATCCGGGCAAGCCGGCTTCGTCAATGCGACCCCAGTCGCGGTAGGGTTGGGTCTGGCTGCCATAAATAAAGAAACGAAGGTAGTTTCGTTCGATCAAGACCCGGGAAGCTAAACGGAAGCGAGTCGGAGAGCGGGGCCGGCGATGGTGTGATGGCATACAGAGAATGCGCAGGATAGCCCGATCGATGCAACAGAACGACTTCGGCATTCGAGACGCCGCTGATTTGCTCGGCTTCTGAGATGGCGTCATGCAAGTAGCCTAGCCGATCAACCAGGTGAAGAGCCAGACCTTCGGATGCGACGACAATCCGTCCATCCTTGAGAACCTGCTGATCCTGAGCTGTCATGCTCTTTCGCCGTTCCTTGATTTTGCGCTCCAGGTGCTCGCGGTAGCTGTCAGCCATTTTCTGCATTAACGGTCGCATCTTGTCGTCGAGCAGATTCGTGACAGTTCCCATATCGATGTTTTCACCCGACTTCACAGGATCGTAGACCACGTTGAGCTGCGCCATGGCGTCTTGCAAATTGAAGTGATTGAACACGACGCCCACTCCACCGGTCAGCGCCGTCGGGTGCGCGACGATCCGATCGCTTCCCGCGGCGACGTAATACGCGCCCGATGTGGCCACGTCCATCAGGCACGCAACAACCGGCTTGTGCGTCTCGGCCCGGAACTGCGAGAGCTCCTCGGCCATGATGTCGCACGCCGTCACACTTCCTCCCGGACTGTTCACCCTCAAGAGGACCGCCACAACTTGAGGATCACGGGCAGCCGCCTCCAGCTTGTCTCGAAACCCCGCCAGCGGGTTGTCGCCCACCGCATAGAGGCTGCCGTAATTCTGGTTGAGCAACAGCCCGTCCACATCAACCAGGGCAATCCGGGCACAAGGCGCCTGCGATTGTCCCGCACGTACCACCGTCGCGGTGATCTCCCCCGGGTCAGAGGCCGACGGCAGCTTCACTTCGACGTCCCCCTTGAACGTCGCGTTGGCCACGACGTTCGCACCGACGTCTCCCTGAAATTTCGCCGCGATGGGTAATGCATGCCCGCAACCGCCAAGGCCGGCCAGGCCCATCGCCAGCCAGCCTGTCGCTCCAACCCACCCGGAGAGTTTGCGCTGCCCGCAAAGTCCAGCCATCATGGCACCCCGTTTGCCGTCCCAGTTCTCCAGCCCCACCGGCTCGATCGCGCCTCGAGGGGAATCGAGTAACGTCTTCTTTACTATCGACGCCGTTGCAGGCAAACTTGTCCGCAGCGCCATTACATCCGGAAGGACCCGAGTAAATCTCATGATCACCACCACGATCCTCTTGGCAGTCGCTCTCGCCGGACAGACTCAGATCGAGCCCGCCCACGCTGAAAACCCCGTGTTCAAGGAAGTCCTGGACAAGGGCCTCGAATCCGGCGGGCAGAACGTGACGCTTCCCAGACCGCGGCTGACCGATGGCCAGGATGCAGAATCCCAGCGCACCGTCTTGCGCGAGCTCGCCGGCTCGAGCACCGCGCTCGACAACCTGCTCCGCGACTCGGTCGTTGCGCCTCATATCATCGAGGTTCACGACGTGAAGTGCACCGGCGCCACGATCCGGCTCGTCGACGTCTGGTTCATCGTCTACTCCGAGCTCAAACAGGTCGATTTCGGGGAGGAAGCGGCGCGCACCGACCAGAAGGAAGTCGAGGTTGCCAATATGTCCTTCGAGACCCGGCTCTTGAAAGAAGACGACCTCCGCGCCGCTATTCCCGCCGCCCACCCCGCCACGGGCAAGAACCACTGGTATTCCCACGCGCACGCCCGGCTCCTTGACCGCATCGACTTTGCGGTGACCAACCGGATCGTGGCATCCCAGTCGTCCGAGTCGATCGTCGTTGCGTCCCACACCGACCCCGCATTCGCCGGGTCGACGACCCTGCCCAACACCTGGAAACCGCTCCCCCGCCAGGGACAACCACCCGCAAAGTTGGACGAAAAGCCCAAGCCCTACGAAGGCGGCATGAGCTACGCCAAGGTCAGCCGGCTCGCGATCAAGCCCGATGCCCTGCTGGTCGAGATGCACATGGCCTTCGTCGAGCCCGACGGCTGGTTCCAGGGCGCACCCATCCTGCGCTCGAAATTCAGCGCCGTCGCCCAGGACCAGATCCGCTCCCTCCGCCGCGGGCTGGCGCGAAAACGGGAAAAGTAAGGACACCGGAGCCTGAGAGGGCGAAGCTGGTCTGTTGAAAACTCGCAGACTAAGGAGCGGAGATTTCCCGCCGCGAATGTTGCGCCAAGTTTCCCCCCCTTTAGAAGGGGGGGCCAGGGGGGGTGCATTCCGGCGGCCGCCATCACAAAACCGTCGCGCAACAGAACACGTCGAATCGTCCGCCGCGCAATCCGCCAATTCGGCGCACTTTTCATCCGCCCAAGGCGAAGCCCCCGCTGAGCCTGTCCCCCGTGAGGGCGAAGCTCCCGCGGAGCCTCTTTAAGAGCCTTCTTCAAGACCCCACCCGCTCGAACTCCCCTCGATGCCACAGCAGCCAGAACACATCCCCCATGAAAACAACCACGGCTAGCCCCAAGACCACCGCCCCGCCCCACGCCGCCTGGGGCACTCCCATCACGAGCGCACGCGCCCGTCGCCGGCAGCCGCAGCAGTTCCGAAGCCAGCGCCCAGCGCCGGTGTTCAAAAATGCCGCCGACATTGAGCAGACCCCATAGCACGAGCACCACCAGCACCGCCACTTCGCCGCGCCCCATTGTGTTACCGGCCGCCAGGAGCACGACGGCCAGAACCAGCACCCCGACAAAGTTCACGAACGCATAAGCGTTCAAACCCCACGACACCCGTGTGTCAAACGGATGGTACGTCTCCCGGCTCACTTCCGCCGCGACGGGGTTGGCCGGCAATCCCTCCGGCCGCCAGCCCTGCGGCATGAACCAGATCCGCAGCTTGTCGACCCAGCGAGGGGCCAGCCACGCGTCCCGGCACAGGTCGCGCCAGATATGAAAGTTTGCCCAGAGCGGGTTCCAACTGTCCAGCGGCTTGGTCAGGCCATACACCGGCTCTTCCTCTTCGGCTTGAAACGTGCCGAACATCCGGTCCCAGATGATGAGTGTGCCTGCATAATTCTTGTCCAGATACTTGGGGTTGCGTCCGTGGTGCACGCGATGGTGCGACGGCGTGTTCAGCACCAGTTCCAGCGGCCCCAGCTTCCGGATCAACCGGGTGTGGATCCAGAACTGGTACAGCGTGTCAAAGCTCGACGTCGCCGCAAACCAGCCAGGCGGAAAGCCCAGTAACGCCAGCGGCAAGTAGAACACCCAGGAGAACACCCCCTGAAACGTCCCCTGCCGCAAGGCCACCGCGAGGTTGTAATCCTCGCTCGAATGATGCACCACGTGCCCGGCCCAGGGCGCGTTAAATTCATGAGCGATCCGGTGAAACCAGTAGTACGCCAGGTCCACGCCCAGAAACAGCAAGATCGCCGCTGCCCACTTGCCCCCCGTTGAGTAGCTCTGCACGTCAACCAGGTTGATCCCGCGCCGCGTCGCGAATCCAAAAGTCCCCAGATATCCCGCGAACAAGAGCCCCTTGAGAAAGATCCCCACCATCTGCTCGGTGATGCCGCACGAAAGGTCATTGATCGAATCGTGTAGCCGGTAGGCTTTCTTCTTCTCCCAGATCGCCAACACCAGCTCGACGCCGATCAAGAGGAAGAAAACCGGCAGGGCGTAGGTGATGTAAGGGATGTTGCTCCCCAGCGCCCGGTCAATCCAGGTCAAATCCATGCGCGATTCCTCCGGGCCGCCGCACCATTGATCGGGCATGCCCGCCCCGATGATAATCCACGTTCCAAACCTCGTTACGACGCTCTGCGTCGTAACGGTTTTCGTGCCGCTCCGCGGCGGGCCGGCGATAGATCCGGGTAGCGATCCCCGAACCGTTTCTTCTTTAGTGCAACATACAGTCTCCTTGCGGAGTGGTCGATGCGTGTATCCCAAAGCGTAGCGCGTCTCAGGTCCTGGCTGGTTCTGTCGTATCTCCTCCTGCCCTCCGCTGCGCCCGTCCGCGCCGACGAGCCAGCATCCAGGGCGTCGCAACCGACCTTCGAGGTCAAGATCGAATTCGACCGCCGCATCCCGATGCGTGACGGCGTCACCCTCTCGGCCGACGTCTATCGCCCCCAATCCGACGGCCGCTTCCCCGTGATCCTCAGCCGCACGCCCTACCTGAAGGCTCCCCGCGACAAGGAAGGCCTCGAGCGTCTCCGCTACTTCGCGTCCCGCGGCTACGTCGTCGTGGTCGCCGACGTCCGCGGCCGCGGCGATTCCGGCGGCACGTTCGCGCCCTACCGCGCCGACGGCCGCGACGGCTTCGACGCGATCGAATGGTGCGCCGCCCAGCCCTGGTCGACCGGCAAGGTCGCCACCGTGGGAGGCTCCTACACCGCCAGGAACCAGTGGCTCGCCGCCATCGAGCAGCCCCCGCACTTGACCGCCATGGTGACCATGGTCACCCCCTCCGACCCGTTCGTCGAGTGGCCCACCGGCGTGCCGATCCCCATGGATATCTCCTGGTATCACTTCACGTCCGGGCATGCCCTCCAGAACCTCGATGCGGTCGCCTGGGACAAGGTCCACCGCCACCTGCCCCTCTTGACGATGGATGAGGCCGTCGGCCGGCCGCTGCCATACTGGCGCGAAATGTTCGAGCACGCCCAGCTCGACGACTGGTGGGAGCCCCTGCGCTACCAGAACAAATTCGATCGCGTGAAAGTCCCCGTGCTGCACCTCTCCGGCTGGTACGACGACGAGCAGGTCGGCACTCCGCTCAACTTCGCGGGAATGGTCGCGCACGGCCCGACCGAAGAAGTCCGCAAGTCCCAGAAAATGATCATGGGTCCCTGGCCGCACAACGTCACCTCCCAGCCCACCAAGCTCGGCGAAGTCGACTTCGGCCCGACCGCCAGGATCGACCTTACTGGCACGCTTCTTCGCTGGTACGACCACTGGCTCAAAGGCATCGACACCGGTTTCCTTGCCGAGCCCCCTGTGCGCATTTTCGTCATGGGCGCCAACCGCTGGCGCGACGAGAAAGAGTGGCCGCCCGCCCGGGCGAAGTTCGTCAAGTATTTCCTGCACGGAAATGGCCGCGCCAACAGCCTCTTTGGCGACGGTTCACTCTCTGCTTCCGAGCCCGCCGACGAGCCCGCCGACCACTATTCTTCTGATCCCGAGCGCCCCGTCCCGTTCATCACCGAGCCCACCTTCGCCCAGATTGGCGGCCCCGATGACTACCGCCCCGTCGAGCGCCGCGACGACGTCTTGGTCTTTACCACCGAGCCGCTCGCCGAGGACACCGAGGTCACGGGCCCGATCCGCGCCAAGCTCTTTGCCGCGTCAACGGCCAGAGACACCGACTTCACCGCCAAGCTGCTCGACGTCTGGCCTGACGGATTTGCCCAGCGCCTCTGCGACGGCATGGTTCGCGCCCGGTTCCGCGAAGGTCTGGACAAACCTTCCCTGATCGAGCCCGGCAAGGTGTACGCCTACGACATCGACTGCTGGAACACCAGCCAGCTCTTCAAGAAGGGCCACTCGATCCGCCTCGAAATCGCCTCGACGGCGTTCCCCAAATTCGACCGCAATCCCAACACCGGCGAAACCCTCGGCAAATCCACCGAGCTGAAACGCGCCGATCAAACCATCTACCACGACAAGGACCACCCGTCGCATCTGCTCCTACCCGTGGTGCCACCGAAGCCCTGATACTCTTCTGAGCCCCCAACGGGGGCGACATCACGTAGCTCGGGGCGTCAGCCCCGAGTGGCGCTACGACTCAGCCGCAACGAGCGCCCAGCAAACAATCCCACTACAAACCGAGCTCCACCGCCCAAACCCCTTATAAATATGCGACGCCAGCGCCGACTGCTGCGTGAGTGTCCCCTCTGCCTTGATCTGCGGGTCCGACACATTCCGCACCGCAATCCACCGCGGCTTCGGTGCCATCTGGCTGGCGACCAAGCCCAGCACCGCGTCCCCCATCTCCGATAAGTCGCCCTCCCCTTTGAGGCCATAGTGATTATCCGAGGTATCAAACCCAAAGAAATCCGTCGTCACGATCGACGACCCAACCGCGGTGCTCACCTCGATCTTCGGCGGCCGTTTGTTGTCCTTGGGAAGCTGCCCGGCGTTCGCTTTGAACAGCGTCTGGGCTTTGGCAAAATACTTCGTCGCGGGCGCGCGAGTCGTATACACGGCATCGTGAAATGTCGCACTCTTCAGCCATTTCTCGGAATCAAATCGCACGATCGGGCTGACAATCACATCGCCCACTTCCCACTGCGCGCCGATGCCCCCGCCCGTCCCGGTCGTGATCACCAGCTTCGCCTGAGTCTCCTCGATGATCTGTTTCCAAACGTCGTAATTGGGCAGCGTTCCTTTCTTGGGTAGGTGTTTGTCGGTGTCCTGCGAGAGATGCGAATCCGACTTGAACACCACAACCTTCTTTCCCCCGATGCTCGTCGTCCAGTACGTCCCCAGCCGCTTTGCCTCGACGGCTGGACATCCCTTGCTCATCTTCTTCGAGATCGCCGCGAAATTGTGCGTATACGGCACATAGTCGTTCTTCGAAATCCTTGCCCGGCGTCAGCACGCGAGAGAGTGCATGTCCTTCATCGGTCGTCCAGGTCACAACCAGTACGTCGGCCTTCGGCAGCGCGCCTTTGCCGCCCCCGCTCGGCTTCGGTCCGGTCTTCGGCGCAAGCCCTGCTGGCCACGGAATGTCTGTGAATCGTGAGAGCCCGGTCGCCGTCGTGAACGCCAGGAACTCCCTGCCCTCCGGTCCCTCCGAGTCAAAATCGATCATCTCCCGCTGGAAATCATCGGGCTTGCTGCCAGGAAGAGCGGCCTTGGCCACTGCAAAAGTCGACGCTGGCGCGGGTGTGGTCACGGGATCAAAACCAAGATTCCGCTGCACCCAAGCTCGGTCGGTAACCATGAATCCGTCCTCCCAGTTAAGTTGTCGAGCGTCTCATCATAGTTCATCAACATTCCGTCTCAACTCCCGCAACTCCCAATGCCCATAAAATGTAGGGTCCGCCATTGCGGACCATCTGAAGAGCTCGGGCCCATAAAATGTAGGGTCCGCCATTGCGGACCATCCCAGGAGCGATCGCTCACGTGATTACCGCCAGCACCGGCGACAACCAATCACGACCTCCGGCTCTCCGCCCCGATCGCCCGCAGGTACCGGTCCGCCGAGCGCTGAACGACTTCTTTTCCCTTGGTCGGAACGACGCCTTTGCCACGAATGAAGAAGGCCCCATAGACCCTGTCGTACCCAAGGGGATCGAGGCACTCCATCACGTGCCGGATCTGCGCCCCATTGAGCGGAATGTAGTTGGGATAGCTGTACATGAAGCTGACTTGCTTGGGGTCCATGCAGATCTGCGGCTGATCACCGGCCATAAGTGCCCCTCGACCCTCCGCTCCGCCAGACCAGTGCAGCACCTGATAACCTTCAAAGTGCCCTCCCGTGCACACGAGCTTGAGCCCCCCGCGCAGCTCGTGAGTCGCTCCCGTCCAGAATTGGATACTCGGATCGGGCCTCATCACCCACGGCCGCTCAGCCTCATGCAAGTGAATCGGCGCACCGCCAAAAGCGCGGCTCCACTCGACCATGGAAGTGTAGTAATGCGGGTGCGAGATGGCGATCTCGGCGATTCCACCCAGCTCCGTGACCCGTGCGATCGTCGCATCGTCCAGCAGCGCGACGCAATCCCACAACACGTTCCCTTTCTCGGTCCGGATCAAAAACGCCCTCTGGCCGATCCCGAACCTGGGCTCGGTGTTGATCGAGAAGAGCCCAGGCTCCTCTTGCTTGATGACGTTCTTGTGCGACGAGCGAAGCTCCTGAAGCGTCGTCCACTTCTGCCCGTCCGGGTTCACATACTGCCGCTCATCCTCGCAGATCGGACAGCGAGCAGGCGGCTGCACCGTCTCCGAAAACTGCGTCCCGCACGTGATGCAAAGAAACGGCGTCCCCTCGCGCACCGATTCTTCAACCCCAGCGGCTTCTTTGAGTCCGGAAAGTGCCATCACGGCCGCAGCTCCGCTCGAGCAATCCGTCATGAAAGTCCGGCGAGTCCGAGCACGCATCTTCGCCGCCTCCGCGAGTTTGTGGTTCGGCCTGGTTGAGACTGGGCTGTTGAAAACGCGCGATCTAACGAACGATGATTTCCCCCCGCGTGTGTTGCGCAAAACTTCCCCCCCTTTAGAAGGGGGGGCCAGGGGGGGTGCATCGCGGTGGCCTCTCTGCAACTGACCAACTGAAAACCGTCACCCAACCTCCCAATGCACATGGCCGCCAGGGCAGAACTTCCTGAGGAGCTCGATCGCCTTGCGAACCTGCTTTTTCTTCCGGTCCATCGGAAAGCTGATGACCTCCATGTCAGACGCGATCGCCAGGAACTTCCGCCCTTGAATGAAGATCCAGAGCGGGACGATCCCGAACAGCACCAGGACGAAAAGGGTAACGACCAGCCCCTCGCCACCCTTTTGCAAGATCGTGATCATCCACCAGAGCCCCCCCGCAAACCCCAGGAGCCCCAATGCAAGCATCCCCCACTGCCTCTTCATGATCGGCCCGACCCATTTGATATCGCGATACAGGATCGGCTTGTTGCGCACCAGAATCCCTGTGGCGATGACCGCGGGAAGCGGCACCACCATCATCTCCTCGGTGAAATACCAGACGGCGTCGTCGGTGAACTGCAGTTTCCGATCGCCCAGAATGTCGAATTTGACCGTCTCCTGCACGTTGGCCGGAGTGACGTCTTCCCCGCGATGGTGGGATAACATGAAAAAATCTCCGTTTGGAACCGCTTGGAATCTACGATTTCATCGCGACTTCGCTCTGCCCGTAAACCCGCAGGAAGCGCTCTTCCGCCACGCCACCCAGTCGCTGCGCCATCTTCTGATAGCCACCCCGGCGATAGTCCCACTCTCGCGACCGGGGAACTTGTTCCAGCCAGTCAATGAGATGCACACGACAGATGTCATCGAAGTCCGCCCGAGAAACCTCGATCGATTCCCCGGTGATCCGGTCAACAATCCGATAGGGCCCATCTCCCATCTCCAGCGCCCGGTCAAATGACGCCCGATCCATCGCGCAGTTCAGATAAGCCAGCCACTCCGCCCGGTCGCCGATCAGCGTGCGGACCTCGCCCCGTCGCTCCAGCGGCAAGGTGAACCCCTGGAACTTCTCGGTGCCATAAATCGAATGAAACATTCCCGCCCGGCACACATCCTCCGGGCACCCCAGTGATTCCAGGTCACGATACACGGCAACGAGGTGCCCCAGATACGACTTGTGCGTGTGCGGCAGCTCGTCGATCCCCATCCCGACCAGAAAATCATTCATTCGCTTGAAGTCTTTATCCATCGCTTGCACCTCATGGTTGTCACGACTTCTCGGTCCTGCCCAGGTACTGCCTCTTGAAGAACGTCACGATGATCGAAGGTGCGTCGTGTGGGACTTCATGTCCACCGGGGTGGACGTACATCACGACCGGAGCACCGATCTTCGACGGGTAATCCGTGCACTTCTTTTCCCAGGGCTCGCCCTCTCCGCATTGGTTCAGCTCGGCCACGTCGTTGACCGTCTTCTCCTGCACGGCGACTTTCTGGTGCGTGTCGGTCTTGCCGGCAATTTGCAGCAGGGCCCTCGGTTTGAAAGACGACGATGGCCTCCGGCCAATGCTTGTGCGTGGCGAATGAGAGAAGAGCTCGCATCCTCGGGCGCCTTTCATATTGGAAACAGCCAGTAATGATTCCGGAGCTACCTCCGCCTTGCAAATCTCCCCGCGAGCCGCAGAATTCAACAGGGTGGCAAGCATCCGCGCCGATCGTCTTTTCCAATACTTTGCATCATGCTCGTTCTTGAAACAAGACGCCGCCTGCGGGCCCGCTTTGCGTTCCCACTTAGAAAAGGAGACGGCGGCGGTACCGTGAAGTCGGGCATTGACCGAGCGACGATGGAACTGACCCATAGCGCATGATGTGCTCCCCTCCGATGCGAGCTGATCTGTGAGCTACAATCCCGCACGAAACGGGACTGGTCTAGCGTCGGTGGCCTGAGCTCAATGGTCAGCACGCTCCCCCGATATGGATTCCATCAGCCCCGAAAACCGTACGTCAGGCTTTCAGCCCGTGTGGGAGGGCGAAGCTCCTGAGCCTCTTCACAAATCCTCCGAGCCGCCGGCGGGTAAGTCCCACTTGACCGCAATCCCTCACTTGATGTATATCTGATCGAGAAGCAACAAGGAGCCGAACGGGCATGGCCATCCACACGCGAACGACTGACGCCAAGGGCAGAGTAACTCTGCCCAGAGATTTCGCGAACGCGACCGTCATCATCGAGCACCTGAACGATACGGAGCTGCGCGTCCGGAAGGCTCGGATCGTGCCTGAGGAAGAGTTCCGGTTCCGCGAGGAAAATCCGACCGTGCTCTCGAATGAAGCTCGCGATCGGTTCATCGAGTTACTTGATAATCCGCCTAAGCCCAACGCCGCACTGCGACGCGCCGCTCGTAGGCACGCCAAGAGAAATGGATGATTGGCGCATTGAGCCGCTAACCCGTGCGCACAAGCACAAGCGCAAGCGCTTCGTTTGCGGAAAGCCAGCGCTCGACGACTTTATTCGAGCACGCACGGGCCAATACGAGAAGCGGAACCTCGGGCGAACGTATGTCGCTGTCAAAGCGGGCGACCCCACGGTCTTCGGGTATTACACGATCGCGAGCAGCGCGCTGGCCATCGAGGAATTGCCTTCTGAACCGGCTCGTAAGCTGCCAAAACACCCCGTTCCGGTGATCCTTCTCGGACGTTTGGCGGTCGACCAGTCCGCACAAGGTCAGCGACTGGGTGAGAAGCTTCTCATCGACGCACTGCAGCGCTCGCTGGAGCTTTCGCAATTCCTCGGCGTCCACGCCGTCGAAGTCGATGCCATTGACGCCGAGGCCAAGGCGTTCTACGAGCGATACGGGTTCACTTGCTTACCAGGTCAAGCTTTGCACCTGTACCTTGCGATCGACACAATACGCGTTTTACTCGGTACCCGCGCCTGATCGGGCCGCATGAGTCGCCGCTTGATTCGCTGGGAAGCTTGACCGCCCCTGTTCGGTTGACATGATCGCCGCACAAAGCGCATGTTGAAACTCACGCCAACTTGCCCCACCGCAACCCGGAGAACAGCCATGAACTCCGAACGATCCATCCTCGAATCACTAGATCAGGCAGTCCGCGCCCAACGTGCCTCATCGTTCCTCTCCGCCCTCACCTCCGACGTCGGCACCGTCCTGAACCGCGATCCCGCCGCACGTCTCGCCTGGCGCACTGTTCCCCTTGAAATCTACGACCATCTCCCAGCCGGAATCGCTTCGAGCTGGGTCTTCGTCTTGCGTGCCGGCTGTTCTTCCGGCGCCGGCGCCATCCCAACAGCATCCAGCGCGTGATGTCGTACCAGGGCTGGGCCGACATGCAAACCTGGGACGGCAGCCGCTGGGTTTCAAACGTGCTGCGAAGTGACACGTACCACCCACTGGAAAACCGCTGGCTGACGATTCCAACCAATGTCTGGCACCGCCCGGTGATGGCCGACGTCGACTGGTCCGTCGTCTCCTTTCACACCGCATCAGACACCGCCCTCATCGAGGAGCTGCCCCTCGATGACGAGCACCCAGACCAAGGCAGCCGCACCGCCACCGCATACGCCGGCCGCCAAGCGCAGCTGATGATCGGGAAACGATCCCCCGCACGCGACGCTCACCGCACCGCCGCGCAAAGACATTGCGTCGCTCCCACCTTGCGTTTGCCCCGCCCTTGACTATTGACGCCGCTCATATTATCTGTATATGCAGGTAATATCCGACCGTCATGGCATATGGCGTCTTGGGCCTGCAAAAAATCCTGTCGAGACTCACGAAGAAAAAGGAGAACGACCATGGCAACGAAAGACAAAGTCGCGTTCATCACGGGTGGCAACAAGGGAATCGGCCTGGAAACCGCCCGCGGCCTTGGCAAGCTTGGAATCACAGTCCTGATCGGCAGCCGCGATGCCGCCAAGGGAACCGCCGCCGCCGCCAGGCTCCGCGCCGAAGGATTTCGAAAAGATTGAGGCGGTCCAGTTCGACGTCACCAGGCCCGAAGATCACGAAGCGATCGCCCGGCACCTCGAAGAGCGCTATGCCAAGCTCGACATCCTGATTAACAACGCGGGCGTTATGCTCGAGGATACCGACTTCGGCGCCCCGGGCGGATTCAACACGACGCCAACCGTCGCCCAGGACATTCTCCGCCGAACGTTCGACACGAACTTCTTCGCCGTGGTGGCCCTCACCCAGACGTTGCTGCCGCTCATCCGCAAAGCCCCGGCCGGCCGCATCGTCAACCTCTCCAGCGTCCTCGGGTCTCTCACGCTGCACGCTGATCCATCGTCGCCCATCTACACCAAGAAGTCGTTCGCCTACGACGCGTCCAAGACAGCGCTCAATGCGTTCACGGTCCACCTGGCCCAGGCGCTCGCAAATACACCCATTAAAGTGAATTCCGCTCACCCCGGCTGGGTGAAGACCGAGATGGGCGGTGAGGCGGCGCCAATGGAGCTATCCGAAGGGGGCAAAACCAGCGTGCAGCTCGCAACCCTCCCAGACGACGGTCCCACCGGGAGTTACATCCATCTCGGAGAACCCCTGCCCTGGTAACTCTATTCCATTCAATTTCAACCTCCGTGCCCGCGGCCCGGTCTATATGCTCGGAGCCGGGAGGGAACACATTCCGTATGATGTCTATGCAGCCTGCGGCTTCGAGCCTACCAAGTTTTTCTGAATCGCCTCCAACTCGAGCAAATTGTTCAAAACACTACAATCTAGCGCGAAACCAAATTAACAACGGCCAGCCCTCTCGACCCACGCGTGGTCAAAAGGTGCTGGCCGTCTGTTCAAGGGCAGACACCGCCCTGTCTAATCTTTTGTACTGATGCCTCACTCCGTCCGCCGTAGCGGCGGCGGAATTGCCGTCCTTCGCACGCTCTTGTCCGGCACCGCCACCTTCTCCGGCTCTACAATGGTCGTCACAAGCACTTGGCCCAAAGCCTCTTCGAGCGCTTCAGCATCGGCTTCGTTCGGCTTTCGCGACGTCTTCACGATCAGGGCGCCCAGGTCTTTCGGAACCGCCACCGGCTGCCCACCCGGCAGCACACTCATCGCGAACGACCATGTGCCGGGAACCGTCACGCCAAACACCTTCGTTGCCTGCACGTCCATCTTGCAGTCGAAAACTTGCTTCGATTTCAGCCGCACCATTGTTTGTGGTGCCCGTGTCTCGTGCGCATCAAGCGCCGAAGTCCAGAGCCCGACCTGCAGCTTACCCGTCGTGCGTTCCACGCAAAATGCATAATTCAGGTTGACCTCCCGGTGCTCATTCCCCGCCGCAACCACCGTGGCCGGTGAGCGTAATAGCGCGAACGTCGGCGTTTGAGCAATGATCCGGCCCTTCGTCATTTCCTTCTCCATCGCGTCGAGCGTCATTTTCTGCATCCATGAAAGATGAAGCCCGAGCGCGTCCAGGCGGCTGGCAGCGATGACGATCTCCTCTTTCTGGCCCTTCTGTGCAACGCAAATTCCAATTCCTACTTGAGTTAGCTCGAAATCCTTCTCGTCGACATCGACGGGCTTCACGTTGGCCAGAATCACCGTGTGGAAATAAGCTGCCGTTTTTGCAGCCTCCTTCGGTAAACTATCCTTATCGCCGGAGGCAAGGCGGGGCAGCGACTTCACCACGATATGAGTCCAGCCCTCCGGCGGCTTGTCTCCAATCAGCAGACCGGGTTGCAAATGCACCAGTTTGGTCTGCATACTCCCGACCGCCAAGGTGGCGATCGTAAGAACACCTGACGAAGGTCCGGTGGTCTCATTCGCCGTGCCGGGCACCCCGAGAAGAGGCATCAGAATTGCGAAGCATAAAACCCGCTTGGGCCGAGAGATCCATCGTCCGCCCACCAGCATGTGTCCCTCCCCCGACTGAGGCTGAGAAGCCATGAGACATCCTTGTCATAAACGTAAGCGAACGCGACTCTACCACGATTGGCGATAAAGCTCATCGGCAGATTCGCTGCAACGTGCAAGTATCATTCCTTCCGCCAGACCGTCAAAGTCTGCCAGGACTGCACAAACCGCGCACAACCCTGTTATGGTATTCTCGCGCATCTTCCTTAGTTGCATCGGTCAGTTATAGTTCCATCAGATTACGGCTTCTTCGGAGCTTACATCGGTGACCAGTAACAGCCTTCCAGCGGCCGCGCCATCGGATATCGCCATCATCGGCATGGCAGCAGTCATGCCCGGCGCGGCGACCGTTTCCCGGTTCTGGTCCAATACGCTCCAGGGTGTCGATGCGATCACCGAGATCCCGTCCGACAAATGGAACTGGCGGCTCTACTACGACGCCGATCCCAAGGCTCCCGACAAGATCATCTCCAAGTGGGGTGGGTTTCTGCCCGACATCCAGTTCGACCCGATTCGCTACGGCATGCCTCCGTCCAGTCTCCCCTCGATCGAGCCCGCCCAGTTGATCGCGCTCGAGGTCGTTCGCACCGCGCTCGCCGATGCCGGCTACGCCGACCGCCCTTTCCCCCGTGAGCAAACCAGCGTCGTCCTCGGCATGGGCGGTGGCGCCGCCCAGCTCGCCATGGGTTTCGCTTTTCGCGCGTATCTCCCCATGCTCGACACGGTCCTGCCCGAGGCCGGCCGCCAGGCCATGCAGGCTTGCCTGGGTTTGCTCCCGGAATGGACCGAGGACGCGTTCCCCGGCTTCCTGCTCAACGTCACCGCCGGCCGGATTGCCAACCGTTTGAACCTGGGAGGCTCGAACTACACCGTCGACGCCGCCTGCGGCTCGTCCCTGGCCGCCGCCGCGCTCGCCGTCCGCGAGCTCGAAACGGGCGCGTCCGATCTGGTCATTCTGGGCGGCGTCGACACAGTCCAGAATCCCTTCACTTATCTGGCCTTCAGCAAGACCCAGGCATTCTCGCCCCGCGGTCGCTGCCGCCCCTTCGACTCCGGTGCCGATGGAATCGTCATAGCCGAGGGAGTGGCCGCGCTCGTTCTCAAGCGCCTGGCTGACGCCGAGCGCGACGGCGACCGCATCTACGCCGTCATCAAGGGCGTCGGCTCCGGAAGCGACGGCCGGGCCCGCGGCCTCACCGCCCCGGTTGTCGAAGGGCAGATGCGCGCGCTCGAACGCGCTTACCACAAGGCCGGCGTCTCCCCGTCGACCGTCGGCTACGTCGAGGCGCACGGAACCGGCACCGCCCTGGGCGACGTCGTCGAGATCGAGGCCCTCGGCCGCCTCTTCACGGACGCCGGCGCTTCCCCGGGTAATTGCGTCGTGGGATCGGTCAAGTCGTCGATCGGCCACACCAAATGCGCCGCGGGCCTGGCCGGGCTCATCAATGCGTCGCTCACGCTTTTCCACAAGGTCTTGCCGCCGACCATCGGCATCGAATCGCCCAACCCCAACCTCGACCTCCGCGATGGCCCATTCCGCCTCTGCACCGAAGCCCGGCCCTGGCTCCACGCTGCCCCCCAGGCGCCCCGCCGCGCCGGTGTGAGCGCATTCGGATTCGGCGGCACCAATTTCCACGCCGTGCTCGAGGCCTACGACAACAACATCGCATCCGGCCCATCCGCCGGCTTCCGCGACTGGCCGGCCGAGCTCTTCGTCTGGCGGGCCGATACCACGGCCAGGCTCGCCGCACAGCTCGACGATCTCGAAACCGCCATTGACGCCGGGGCGCGGCCCCATCTCTGCGACCTCTCGCACGCACTCTTTCAAGCCTGGCAAAGCCGCGCGGGCCAGCCCGCTTCCGCCGCCGACTCTCGCCTCGCGATCGTTGCAATCTCGCACGACGACCTGCGCGAGAAACTAAGGCTCGCCAGGGCAGCCGTCTCCTCGGGCAAGTCCAGCCTGGAAGATCCCCGCGGCATTTTCTTCCAGGCCACCGCGCCCTGGTCGGCCGCGCCGCTGGCCTTCCTCTTCCCCGGCCAGGGCGCGCAATCGCCCGGCATGCTTCGCGAATTGGCCGTCGTTTTCCCCGAGGTTCGTCTGGCCTTCGACGAATTCGACCGCGCCCTCGTGGCAGCCGCCCGCCCGCCCGTCGGGCCGCTCGTTTTTCCACCCGCGATGTTCTCCGACGCCGACCGCGAAGCCGCATGCCGCCTCTTGACCGAAACCGACGTCGCTCAGCCGGCCATGGGTGCGGCCTGCCTGGCCATGCTGGCCCTGTTCCGCAGCCTGGGCTGCGAGCCAGGCTCGCTCGCCGGCCATAGCTTCGGCGAGCTGGTCGCGCTCCACGCCGCCGGCGTCTTTGACGCGGCCGCCCTCGCCGAGCTCGCCAGCGAGCGCGGCCGCTTGATGCGCGAGGCCGGCGCCGGCTCCTCCGGCGCGATGGCGGCCCTGCGCGCGGCCGCGCCGATGTCGATCGTCTCATCCGTGAGGTCCCCGATTGTCTAGCCGCCAACTGGAACGGACCCAGGCAGACCGTCATCGCCGGGCCCGCCAGCGCCGTGCGCCAGGCGATCGACCTGGCCTCCAGCCGTGGAATTTCCGGCCGTCTCCTGGCGGTCTCGAGCGCCTTCCACACCCCCATGGTCGCGTCCGCGCGGCAGCCGTTTGAACGCGCCGTGGAGCGATTGAACTGCCTCTCCCCCGACCGCCCCGTGTACTCCAATCTCGATGCCGCACCCCATCCCGCGGCTCCCGTCGGCGATCGCCACCCGTCTGGGTGCCCATCTCGCCAGCCCCGTGCGATTCGGCGAAATGGTCGACGCCATGTACCGGGACGGCACCCGTGTCTTCATCGAGGTCGGTCCCGGCTCTGTGCTCACTCCGCTCGTCGCTTCCGTGCTCGGTGACCGCCCCCATCTGGCCGTCGCCGGCCAGCCGCTCGCTCCCGTCGGAGTCACAGGCTGGCTCCATACCGTGGCCAGGCTGGTCGTCGCCGGTGTTCCGCTTGCCCTCGATCGCCTCACTCGCGACCGCGTGGCTCGCAATCTCGACTTGCAGAACCTTCCCTCGCGCGAAGACCACGAGCCCACCACCGCATCGACCTGGCTCGTAAACGGCAGCCGCGCCCGGCCGATCGACGACCCTGAAATCAGCCGCTTGGGCCAGGGCCCGGTTCTCCCTTCGCCAGCCCCGGCGCCTTCGGTGGTCACCCCGAAAATCGTGGCCCAATCACCTTCGACCGCAGCCGGCTCGTCGCCGGCAGCGACCCATTTCCCGCGTCGTGGCGTCGCCGCTGCGACCGAACACACAAACGGAGACGGTGCCAGGCCGCCACTCTCTTCGCCCCGGCACAACTTCGATCGGGAAAGATCGACAACCATGAAGCCGCCAACCACCCCAACCACCAGCGCAGACCGCGTCATCGAATCTTTTCAGCAGACAATGCAGGCGTTTCTCGAAGTCGAGCGATCGACCATGCTCGCCTATCTCGCCGGCCGCGGTGCCCCCCCTCCTCCGGCCCCCGCACTCGAACCGCAATCGAACGATCGAGCACCCAATCACCACCAGGCTCCCACCATGCCGCCGCGAGCCTTCACCGCGCTCGAGGCAGAGCCGAAGGAGCCGGCCCCAGAGAGCCATCAGCAACTTAAGCTCGAAGCCTCCGCGCCTCCCGCCCCCGAGGGATCGCACCACGCCGCGTCGAACGGCAAACCGCTCGTACCGCACTCCCCGGCCGCGGCCGTCACCGACCTGGGCCGAGATTCAATCACCGCACGCTTGCTCGAGACCGTACGTGATCGCACCGGCTATCCGATCGAGACCTTGGGGCTCGACCTCGATATGGAAGCGGATCTGGGCATCGATTCCATCAAGCGAGTCGAGATTCTCGCCAAAATGCGCGACGAATTCCCCGCGCTCAAAGCGCTGTCTGATTCCCCCGAGGCGATGGACGCGCTGGCCCGTGCGCGCACGCTGGGCGTGATCGTCGACCGCATGGCCTCCCTTGCCGAAAAGTTGAACGGGTCTTCCGACTCGATGAAGCCCGCATCGGTACCGGCATCGCCGCCGGCGCTTCCCGTGAGCCGCTCGCCGGGTGCCAACGGCAAGCCGCACGAGCTCATCGAGCGCAGGATTCTCGAGGCGATTGATTCCCCGTTGCCGCTCGAACGCCTCGGACTTTCACCCGGCGGTCGAATCATCATCACCGGCGATGGCGCGGGCGCGGCGGCCGAGCTGGCTTCGCTCCTGCAAGACGCTGATATCTCGGTTCACCGCTTGGGCGGTCCGGATCAGGCCGTCGATTGGAGCTCGCCTTCGGTTATCGATTCGATCGTCGACCGGCTTCGTTCCCAGGGCCCGATCGCGGGCATTGTCCACGCGCTGCCCCTGGACCGCATGCGGCAAGGCTCTGGCGCCGATCCCGATTGGGCCGGACGCTTGGGCACCGAGGTCAGGGGCCTCTTCCTTCTGGCCAAGGCCGTCGCCACCGACCTGGAACGCGCCGCCCGAGCCGGCGGATCATGCCTGATCGCCGCCACGGCCATGGGGGGCCGGTTTGCCTCGAGCGGGTCCACCGCGACCGACTTCTTTCCCGGTTCCGGCGGGGTGGCCGGTCTGGTCAAGACATTGGCCCGCGAGTGGCCGTCGATCCGTTGCCGTGCGATCGACTTTTCGCCCGATGCGCCGCGCGCGACCGTCGCCTCCCAGTTGGCCGACGAGATCTTCGTAGCCGACGGCTACCCCGAGGTCGGTTACCAGGGTGATCGCCGCATCCGCCTGCGCTGCAAGATCAGCCCGCTCCTGCACAACCAGCCCACTCTCGAGCTCAGAAACGGTGACCCCGTGGTCATCTCCGGCGGCGCTCGCGGCATCACCGCCTTGGTCGCTGCCGAGCTGGCTCGCACCTGGCGCCAACCCTGCTCTTGATCGGAACAACCCCCCTCCCCTCGGATAGCGAGTCGGCCGACACCGCCGGCCTCTCCGCCGAGGCCGAAATCAAGGCCGCCTTGCATGCGCGGTTGCGCCACCAGGGCCAGCCCGCAAGCCCAGCCCAGATCGAATCAAGCTATCAGTCGCTCACGCGCACTCGTGAAGTCCGCGAGAATCTCGAAATCCTGCGGCAAGCCGGGTCAACCGTCGCCTACGCCCAGGCCGACGTGCGCGATCCAGCCGCTCTCTCGCGCGTTCTCGCAGAGTGGCGCCCCGCCATGGAGAGCCTGTCGGCTTGATCCATGGCGCGGGTCTTATCAAGGACAAGCTCATGCGTCAAAAAACCATAGAGTCGTTCGATCGGGTCCTCGAAACCAAGCTCTCCGGCGCACTCAACTTGATTCGTCTCACGAACCCCGCCGCCCTCAAGTTCACCGTCCTTTTCTCGTCAATCGCCGGCCGGTTCGGCAACGTCGGCCAGTCCGACTACGCAGCCGCCAACGAGATTTTGAACAAGCTCGCTCACTGGCTCGATCGCCGCTCGAGCGGGCGTGTCCTCTCCGCGATCTGGGGCCCCTGGTCCGGCGTCGGCATGGTCTCTCAGCTCGAAAGCCACCTGGGCCGCCGCGGCCTCGGCATGATCTCTCCCTCCGACGGCCCCTCGCTCCTGGTCGATGAGCTGCGCTATGGGAAAAAGGGCGACGTCGAGGTCATCCTCTCCGGCAAGCTGGGAACCCTCGAAGAACCGATCGCCTTGGAGACCGCGGCAGAGCCTCTGGAGATCGGCTCATGAGCCGGCCGCGCCCCGCCGAAATCGCGATCATCGGCCTCGACTGCCGCTTCGCCGGAGCTCCCGACTCGAGCGCGTACTTCGAGAATATCCTCGCGGGAAAAGACTCCACGCGCGAAGTCCCCGCCGATCGCTGGAACAAACACGCGTTCTGCGACCCCGATTCGCCCGCAGCCGATCGCGTTCCAACCTGCCGCGGCGGTTATCTCGACTCACCCCTCTCCTTCGATGCCGCCGCTCACGGCATCATGCCGCGCACGGTCTCCGGCGGTGAGCCCGAGCAATTCCTCATCCTCGAAGCCGCAACCGCCGCCCTGGCCGACGCCGGTCTTGACCCGGACCGCCTCGCGCAACGCCGGGTCGAAGTCGTCATCGGACGAGGCAACTACTTCAATCGCGGCAACCTCACCCGCCTCGCGCACGGCCGCTTGATCGCTCAGACTGTCGCGCTCTTGCACGCGTTTCACCCCGAGTGGTCAGCCCAGCAGTGCCAGGCCATCGCCGACGATCTCCGCTCGAGCCTCCCCCCGTTCGAAGCCGCCACGATCCCCGGCCAGCTTACCAACGCCACGGCCGGCCGGCTCACACATCGCTTCGATCTTTCCGGCGCCAGCTTCGTCGTCGACGCCGCAAGCGCCTCGTCCCTGGTCGCGCTTGACCTGGCCATGACGCGCACTTTCCACCCGTCGCGCCGATCTGGCGATCGCCGGCGCCGTCTACCTCGAAGCCGATGTTGACTTCCCGCTCGTCTTCCGCCAGTTCGGCGCCCTCGCGCGCTCCGGAACGGCGCGGCCCTTCAGTGCTGCGGCCGACGGAATGCTCCCC
>CAVXHV010000021.1:0-11072 GCA_963761445.1 uncultured Planctomycetota bacterium
GAGCGGGGAATGGCGTTCGAGCACCTCGATCAGCTTGCCCTCGAGCACCTGTACGGCGTGCGGCGCTAGACCGCCCGGCTGCTGCGGTGCCAGTGCCGTCCGGCGGCAAAGTTCCCGGCAAACCAGGCAATTCACCGCAACCTCCAGAGCCGCAACCGCATCCATGGGCCACCGATGCTGCTCAGCCGAGCCGACCAACCGCAACCATGGCCCATGGATGCGGCTCCTGCAACAACGATGGCCCATCGTTGCGGTTGACCGCCCCCGCTCAACAGCATCTATGGGCCAGCGTTGCGGTTGGCTGGGCTGCCCCCGGCGGCTCGCGCTATCGAAGCCGGGCCAGCTGTTTCCGATTTATCGGCTTTGTGCCGTCACAACCGGGGACCTCAATTCCTGGACATTGTCTGGCGGGTCAGACTATGTCTGCCAGAATGTTCCATCGAGACAGACTCGCAGCGATTGGTGTACGCCGGTCCAGCTTGTCCGTATTTTACGGCATTCCAGGAAATGATGGAATGATAGCAATACGAGTGCCGACGATCGCCGGGCGGCCGCTGTGGCGGTTAGCCAGCCGGGCGCTCAGTCATCAAGCCCCCAGTCATCGAGTCCCCAGTCATCGAGTCCGGAGAGCGGATACGAGATAGTCCAGGCCAGCCGGGAGTTCCAGAATCTGCGGCGGAGGTTCCGTCGCTTCGCCGTGCCGGCCATGGTTTTCTTTCTGAGCTGGTATTTCCTATATGTGATTGTTGCCGCTTTCGCGCCAGGGTTCATGCGGATCAAGGTGGCGGGCGAGATCAATATCGGCCTGTGTTTCGGCGCGCTGCAGTTCGTATCTACCTTCACGATCACGGCGCTCTACGCGCGGTGGGCGCGCCGGAATATCGACCCGTTGTCTGACCGGCTCAGGCACCGCGTCGCGAGGGCAGGCGCGCGTGACCGTCGGCCGGCCCGTTGTCAACATCGCGATCTTCGCGTTTTTCGTCGCGGTGACCCTGGCGATCGCGATCCGGGCGGCCGGCAGCAACAAGACCACGACCGACTACTACGCTGGCGGCCGCGTCTTCTCCGGCCCGCAGAACGGCATCGCGATCGGCGGCGACTACCTGTCCGCCGCTTCGTTCCTCGGCATCGCTGGCGCTATCTCGCTGTACGGGTACGACGGCTTCCTCTACTCGATCGGCTTCCTGGTCGCCTGGCTGGTCGTGCTGCTGCTAGTCGCCGAGCCGCTGCGCAACAGCGGCAGGTACACAATGGCCGACGTGCTCTACCTGCGGCTGCGGGACCGCCGGGTCCGCGCGGCGGCGGCCGTGGCCACGATGACCGTGAGCTTGTTCTACCTGCTGGCGCAGATGGCCGCGGCGGGCGGGCTGGTCAATTTGCTGCTCGGGGTGCGCAGCGGCGGCGTCCAGGACCTCACGATCGCCGTGGTCGGCTTGCTGATGATCTTTTACGTACTCGTCGGCGGCATGCGGGGCACCACTTGGGTGCAAATTGTCAAAGCAGTGATCTTGACTTTGGGCGCGGCCGTGACCACGCTCTGGGTTCTGGCCAAGACCGGCTTCGATCTGTCCGGGTTGCTCAGCCACGCGGCGGCGGCCAGTCCGGCGGGCGTGGCGGTGCTCGGGCCTGGGCTTGAATATGGCGGCAGTACCACGACCAAGCTCGACTTCCTTTCCCTCTCGCTGGCGCTCGTGCTCGGCACGGCGGGCCTGCCGCACGTGCTGACCAGGCTGTATACGGTGCCGAACGGCCGGGAGGCCAGGCGGAGCGTGATCTGGACCGTGTGGCTGGTCGGCCTGTTCTACTTGTTCACGCTGGTGCTCGGGTACGGGGCGATGTGGCTGGTCGGAGCGAAGCGGATCGAAGCCTCGCCCGGCCGGGCCGACTCGGCGGTGCCGCTGCTCGCGTTCCACCTGGGTGGCACGCTGCTGCTCGGGATCGTCGCGGCGGTCGCCTTCGCGACGATTCTCGCCGTGGTCGCCGGGCTGACCATCACGGCCAGCGCGTCCTTCGCCCACGACGTCTACGCCGGCCTGCTGCGCAGCGGCGACGTCGCACCCAGGGACGAGATCAGGGTGGCCAGGATCACGGCGGTCGTGGTCGGCCTGATCGCCATCGCCGGCGGCACGCTGGCCAAGAACATCGACGTGGCGTTCCTCGTCGCGCTGGCGTTCGCGGTCGCCGCCTCGGCGAATCTGCCCTCGATCCTCTACTCGCTGTTCTGGCGCCGGTTCACGACCCGGGGCGCGGTCTGGAGCATCTACGGCGGGCTGATCGCCTCGGTGCTGCTGATCATCTTCTCGCCGGTGGTGTCTGGTGCTAAAAATCAGGCAACCGGAGCTAGTCTGTCGGTTATCACCAATCCGCACGTAAACTTCGCCTTCTTCCCGCTGGACAATCCGGGGATCGTGTCCATACCGCTGGCCTTTTTCCTTGGCTGGCTCGGCTCGGTCACCGATCGAGGGGGCGCCGATCAGGCGCGCTTCGCGCGAGTTCAGGTAACCGCGCTGACGGGGATTGGCGCGGAGCGAAGCGGGCATGGCAAGGACGCGCCTGACTTGCCGGAGGGAGGGAGACATGACCGCTAACGGGACGACGCCGGGCCCCCGCGCATCTTTGCTGCCGCTCGATGAGGAGGCATTGCGCATCGTCCGCTACTCGGCGAGTCGGCTGACGCAGGTGACCGACGAGTTCATTGACTGGCTGCACCGCGAGATCGTGGCCCTGAGCCCGGAGGTCGGCCATTCCGTGGCCGGGGAGGGCTGGCCGTTCTGCGAGCGCATGGCCCAGGCGTTGCTCTGGGTCGTGCTCACCGATCAGCCGGCCGGCGTGGTGACCGGCGTGCTCCGCCGCGTCGGTGCGGATAACTGGCGCGATGGTTTCCCTGACGCGGAATATGTCAGCGTCGTGCACGCGCTGGTCAGGGTGCTCAGGGACCTGTCCGGCGCGGACTGGCTCACGGCGATGGCCTCGGCCTGGATCAGTTGTTTTCAGTGGATGCAGCCCTATCTCCTCGCCGGTGCCAGGCAAGCCGCCGCCGCCGAGCCGAGGCCGCGGCCGACGTTCATCCCGCACGCGAACGGCCAGGCCGGCAGCGGGGTCGCCGCCGAGCCAGATCTTGAGTCCGTGGCCGATCTTCTTGACGACGACGATGAGGATCTTGGTTACGGGCAGCTCATGATGTCGATGACCCTGAACTCCCGCCGCGACCGCTCGCACCCCGACGGCTAACCGGGTGCACTGGAGCCCCGGCAAAGTCCTGGCCGGACGTCTATGGACCCCTGTGCGGTGATACGCCCCGCCCCCCATTTCAAAGAAAGCCACCACGCACCACCGATGTCGGATTGGGTCATTTTCGGAGCAACAACTATCCGGGCCGGCGCTAGCGCGGGGTGTAAGTGTGGGGAGACTAGGTCGCTGCCCGCAGTTGCCGCCCTCACCTGAGGTTTATTTAAAGACCAAAGATGCCTGTCTGGTGCTGTCCCGATGGCACCAGAGACAGACATCGGGTGCTGCCGGGCCGGAGTTACGTCGTCTGGAACGACCGGCTGTATATGGTCGTCGGCGTGGCTCCAAGATGGGATCCTCGCGATGCGGCACTAGCACTTGTTTCTAGCGCAAAATTGGAGCAGGTTTTAGTACGGGCCAATCCTTCGCGGCGAGATGAGTAGGCACATGTCCGATGTTCCAGTCAACGCACTCGGCGGCGGCCAGCTCTGGGGAGGCGACGGCGACGTCGTCGAAGCGCGCGATCTCGCCGGAGGCTTCCAGTTTCGCTACGGCCGGGGCTCGGAGACGGCTCGGAGACCGCGCCTCCCCAGCAGTTGCCACGAGGCGTGCGGATATTCGTCAACAGAACGCTCGACCTGGACCAGTTGGACGAACTCGTAGCCACTCGCCGATCAAGCGACGATTCCGTGGTGGCGTACGTCATCACAGGCACGGCGGGAGTCGGGAAGACCTCGCTTGCCTTGCATTGGGCCCACCGGGTACGCGACCAGTTCCAGGATGGTCAGTTGTATGTCAATCTCAAGGGCTATGATCCTGGTCAGCCGATCACTGCCGATAGTGCACTAGAGAGGTTCCTGCAAGCACTCGGAGTGCCAGCGATGGCGATACCAAATGACATCGATGGAAAGTCGAGTGAATACCGATCGATTATTGCCAGTAAGCAGATGCTCATCATACTTGACAATGCAGGAAGCGTAAGTCAGGTACGACCGTTGCTACCGGGATCCAGTCGTAGCCTGGCGATCATCACCAGTCGAAGCAGGCTGTCCGGCCTGATCATCAGAGACGGAGCCCAGCGGGCCACCCTCAATACCTTGTCAGAAGCCGAGTCGATTCAATTGTTGAGAGCCACGACTGCTGACTACCGGGCACACGATGAGGACGCGGAAATCGCTGAACTCGCGCGCCTATGCGCCTGCCTGCCGCTCGCCTTGCGTATAGCAGCCGAGAGGGCGGCCAGCAGGCCTGGCATGCCTCTTAGCCAACTCATCGCCGATCTGCGTGACGAATCGGCCTTGTGGGAGGCACTATCCGCCGGAAGCGATGATGAAGCCGATGCTGTGAGAACCGTATTCGCCTGGTCTTACCGTGCGCTTCCGGAAAAAGCGGCGCGCTTGTTCTGCCAGCTCGGCATGCACCCAGGCAATGAATTCAGCGGACCAGCTCAGCCTGGTAGAACGCATCTGCTATTGGTATCTCTCGTCCGCCTACAGTTGCGCTTTGTTCGTCGCGCATGATGTCACGTTGCTCGACCCTCCCGACATGATGAGCTACAATCTCCGTCCGATCGTCTTCGTCGAGCGCCGCCAGGCCGCCCAATGGTACCTGCAGGAGCGTTCCAATCTTCTCGGGGCGCTGCGGGCGGCATCGGGCACGCATTTGCTGCGGACAACACTTCAGCTCGCGGCTGTACTTGAACGAATTTACGCGAGTTACAATCACTTTCAAGATTGGCAGGAGTCCTCGCTCGCTGGCTTGGCCGCGGCCCAGGAACTTGGGTTGCGCGAAAGCGAGGCCGCGATGTACGAGAGTCTTGGGAGGCTTAACCGCCTCACCATGCGCCTGACCGAAGGCGCCCGTAACTACCAGAGCGCTCTTGCGATTTACGAGCAAGTCGGCGACACGATTACGATTGTCAAGCTATCGAACGGACTGGCCTGGGTGCTTCTGTTCGGGCATCGGCCGGAAGATGCTCGCGAGCAACTTGACCGGGCTCTCGCCGCCATCGACCGCCTTGATCAACCTTACTGGCGCGCGACCATCCTTTATAGCCTTGGCTACACCTGTGTCCAGCTCAGGAGGCTTGACGAAGCCGATCGTCGGCTTCAGGAGTCACTGCGGCTCTTCCGTAACCTCGCGGACCGGCTGTACGAGTCAATGGTACTGACGGCTATTAGTTATCTTCTGCGTCTGCGCGGTGATGCCCAGTCTGGGCTGACTACAGCATCCGAGGCAGTCGCCATCAGTCAGGAGATGGACAACGCACTCTGGGAAGCCACGGCCCTGCTCTATTTGGGGCGCGCACAGCGGGCCGCTGGCGATGCGGCCAATGCTCTGATTTCCTACCAGCGCTCCGCGGTCATCTCGCGCCAGGAAGGCGACGTCAGCAGGGAGGCGATGGCGATCACGGGAGCTGGCCTCTCCTACGCCGATCTGGGGCGATACCCGGATGCGATCGCTTTCCACCGCCGGACCGTTCAGGTCAACCGCGCACTTGACGACAGATGGAAGCTGGGCCGCAGCCTCTCGTATCTCGCCGATGCCCTCGCGGAGCTAGGTGACGTACGGGAAGCGCTTCACCACCGGACCGAGGCCTTGGCGCTGCTCAGCGAGTTTCGCGACCGGAAAGCGATCGACCTGCGCGAACAACTGCAAGTCAAGATAGCCCCCGCCTGAGTGCGAAGACTGCATCCCGGACGAATGGCAACGGCGGCCCGTCGTTGCCGCTGGCCTAGCCGGCGCTCCCGTGGACGTGAACCAGCTAAGAGCGGCTAGCTTTCCGGAGCTGACGAGACATCCGACCTCAGGATTGCGAAAATCAAGTGATCGTGCCAGCGGCCCTCGCGCCACTGAACGCCGCGCAGCCGTCCCTCATTGGCAAAGCCGGCCTTCATCAAGATTCGCTGGGCCGGATCATTATCCGCATCAGTCAGCGCCTGGATCCGCCAGACACGGGTGTGATCGAACAGGTATCTGATCACGAGCCATAGCGCCGTCTGCCCGTAACCTTTCGATCTGTCTGCGTCCCGGATGTGCAGAGCTAGTTCCCAGCACCACGATGCGTCCGGCGGCGCCCATTCCTTTCGAAACCAGAACACGCTCCCGATGACACGTTCGTCGTGTCCTATAATCGTCAGACGGCCGCCTTCCTGGTTCAGGCGACCCATCTCCACCAGGCCGCGGCCGGGCGAACTGAAACCGAACCACTGGAACTCGCCGGCTAGCTCCTTTGAGGAATAGTCATGTTCGAAGATTGCCAGATCAGCTTCTTCTAGCGGCCGGAGTCGGCAGCGGCTCGTCGTCTTTTCGTCACTACTACCAGTGAAATTCACCAAGAAGCTCCTTCACCTCGTCGTCGCCCGCCGAGGCAAGCTCAGCCCGAAGCGAGGTATCGGCCGGGACGCCGTGTATACCGATATCACTTCTGATCCAGGAGGGAACATAGCCAAGCAGCAGGAGCCGCCGCGGTCCCGCATCTGCCTTCGAAGGTATACTCCTATGCCACAGATTGGCGTGTATAAGTATAGCGTCGCCTGGCTCGAAGAAGACAGCTAGCTGGCCTTCGTGATCCGACTGATCACGAAACGGAATTTTGATACTCGCATCCAGGTGCGAGCCGGGAAGAAGGCAAAAGGCCCCTTCCCGGTCGGTGATATGGTCCAGGTAGATTAGGCAGTGAATCTGATGTGGGAAGCTGAATAGCGGCGGCAGGGGATCAGGAATCACCGGGAGGTGACCGTGCCAAGGTACCGATACATCAGGGCTGCCTTCGTAGTTCATCCGTGCTTCGACGTCAAGCCAAACTTGCGGCCCGAGCAGCGTACGCGCGATGGAGAGAGCGGGCTCAAGGCGTAGCAAGGAATGAAAGATCCGGTTCTTGTCGAGTAGACTGCGGAGGTAGATGCTCTTGCCAGGCAGATACTCAGCGCCCGACTGATTTTCTTCCGACCTGGCCAGCTCAAGGACGGCTTCGCCGTAACTGGCGGCCTTTGCCGTATCGACAAGCTTAGGCAGCAGAAGATAGCCAGACTTCACGAATCCAGCGAAATAGACTTCGCTTGCGTCGGTTTCAACCGTACGAGTCGGGTAACCGTTAACCTGATCGTTAATGACGAACTCTGTTCGCATTCAGCAGCTCGCTTCTGTGATATTTTATCGGTTGTGCAAGGCCAGGTCGTTATTCCGGATCATTGCTAGCAGTTCAGCCAGCGAAAATGACCGTGCCTTAAATTCCTGCCAGGCCAGAATCGCTTGTTCAAGTCGCTGTGGATCGTCATTGCGATTTATGTAGAGAAGCTGACCCTCGTCGTTATAGCTTAGATCTATGACGACCTTCTCGTCGAAGAGCCAGGTATCCGTATACGTAACAGCAGGCGCGTCTTCGCGAAAGATGAACCGGATATCTTCACCAGCCGCGCCGTTGATCGCGTAATACCAATCCATCTCGAATTGGAGGTACGGATTGAGCGCGTGATCAATAATGTGAACTCGACCCATGTACTTGCCATCTGCAACGAGCTTCCGAATGTTTGAAGCCCATTCATCATTGCGGTCAGGTGGAAGCGGCGCACCGTTGAGATAGAGCGCAAAATTATCGCGCTCGTCCTCGACGGTATAGACGGGAAGCGTCTCGATGCGAGTCGCCGAAGTGTCGAAGTTCGTAAAGAAGTAGCCGAACTGCTCGCCATTAAGTATGATCGGAGTTATCCTCTCTATTTGTCAGGTACGGCCGGAAGAGCCGTACCTGACACCGTTGCGAAGTCCAAATATCGCCTTTAAATTAGCACCGTTCTCTGAGGTTACTTGGAGAACACCTGCTCCAGCACGTAGCGTGGGATCTCGACTGCATTCTCGCCGGGCGGAAGGTCGAGCCCGCCGCTAGCGGCGTCAACGACGAACCCTTGGACGACGATGGTGTTATTCTCGGTCTCGTAGACTGCCGGGCAGGGTCCGTTGCCACATCCAGTTCCGCCTATTTTCTTCAGGTTCATCGCTTTTCGCCCTTCTCGGAATTACCGTGTCTGATCCACTCCTACACTCGGCACCAGTACCAGTCAATTGACAATAAGATGTCATCGGCGATCGGTTTCTGGCCGATCTGGAGGCGGATCACTCCCCAGGGCGGTCACCTGGCGGGTCTAATCAGGTAATCAGGTTTATGGTACTTCCTGCGATGTATAGGTAGAGGTGTCTGCGTCAGGCAGGACAGAACGCTTGCTATCTCGGCGCCTGATGTTCTGGCGCAGGTGCTTGCCTCACCGCGAGCACGTGCGCCTGAAATCTCAGATTCGCAATGGGAATCGAGTTCTCGACCCAGTTGACGGCGGAGTCGAGGTCTGACTCCTGGACAGGATATTGCAGTCTGCTCCCATAGATTCTGGGCTGGCGGGAAGTGTCGGCAAGGGACGCTGGCTTCGGTGTCCCTGAGTTGATCAAGAACTGCAGCCATTCGGGTTCTGGTGCCTGGTTGAGTGCCCACTCCAAGACCATGAGACCATCTTGGATCCCGACAATGCCGCGGTCGGTCGCCTTGATCTCCCAGCCGTCCGCGCCTCCGGGAGCAACAGTCCTCTCCTGGTACTGAGCTGACTCGGCCCGGCTTTCTCGCCTCGGTAGAGCCGCGAGCAGGGGTTCGTAGTCCTGCAGATCCAGGGTGCGTTCACATAGCTTGATCAGAAAGCCCATCGCGGTGTCTGCGGCTGTCCGGCCGCGTTCACTCGATGTCGCGTACGCTTCGAAGCTGTTCTTGACACCGTTACCTGGCAATGAGGTGAGGCCATGCGTGTCGACCAGTTCGCGGATGGTCGTGTGCGCATTGAGTTGGATGGCGAGCTGAACTACGGGATTCCCTGCCGTGTCTATCCCCAGGGTTTTCTGGAGGAAATCGGCGAGTGCGCTAGGTGCGGATAGCGCGATGAGCATGCGCTGGTACCAGTCCGACAGGCTTGCCTGAGCGGCGCCCCGGTCTGACTTCTCTGGCTCCACCAGGAGTGTAAAGCGCGCGTAACTCGCTTCCTCCCCGTCGGGAGAGCCGATCGTCTGGGAGAATAGCATGGTCGCAGTAGCCGCCTGAGCGAGCCCGGCTTCGAGCTGAACTCTCCCGTCACCAGCTCGAGCAGCCCAGCGCGAATCGGCGCTCGTCGGGCGTAGCGCTCGGATGAGGTCGCTGACCGGCGGCTGGGCGAGGAATCGCAGGAAGTCGGATCGCAACTGGGAAGTACTGAGACCGGAGCCGGGATGTCCGGCGGCAATGATGACTCCGATGCGGATAGACGGCAGGGATCCACTTGCCGTGGACGATATCAGCAGCGCCTCCGGCAATTTGGCGTTGTCAGCGGCGTGCTCCCAGCGGTCGGTGACGACGACGCGGAGGGGATCCGGCTCCGCGACTGCCGTTGCTTCGCTGGTCCGCAAGGCGAATAGCTGGCTGTCATCAAGGCCGCGCAAGTACGTCACTGGCGTTACCCATTCAAGAGTTCGGCGACTAGCGCCAAGAATTGCGACGCGACCGCTGGAGGTGGCCTCGTCGATACCCCGACCATGGGTTATGGCCGTATAGAAGCCACGGGCAAACGCTATCGCCGCATCGTCGGAGATGGCGAACTGCATTGCGGTCACCGCACTTATCCCGCCGCGCACCAGAGCCGCTGCGGAGCCCGAGAACAGATCGCGGACGCCCGACGTCGCCCCTGAGCAGGAATTCAGCACGACTAGCCGGGGCATTGGCCGCGCTTGACGCATCAGATCAACCAGGCTCGCGGCCTCAACGGCGTGAGGTCGGCCATCCTCGCCGACAAGCATGAGCACTCCTTCGTCGCGATTGACATCGAAGGTACCGTGCCCGACAAAATGAACGACGTGCCACTCGCGACTCAGCAGAAGTTCCTGCAGCGATGCCCAGGTGGCTTGGGCGGCGAAATAGATCTCCACTTGCCCATTGTTCCGCAATGCCGACAACGCAACTCTAAGTTGTTCCTGCTCCTTTTCCACATCGAGCGGAGGCACTCCGGCGGGCGAAGCGATCACACCCAGAATCCGGAGCGGGGGTCTCACGGTTATTGGTGCGGGCATGGAGCCGACCGGAACGCGTCTGACGAACTGATGCCGGCGGCATATGTATCCGCCAAGAGTCTTGTCATACATCGCCTCCCACGGCAGCGCCGCCAAGGCTGGGTCATCGACATTGAGCACGATGCGGAGCGGGTCGGCACGCTCGATCGCGAGCGCTGCGCTCGCCTGGAACCTGCCCGCTATGTCCCCTGATCCGAGCAGGGCCGAATACAGCAAGTGCCCGATATCGCGAAGCGATCGCTCGGCCCTAGTGAGACCCCGGCTCTGTCGTGCCGAAGCCAAGACCATGCCCTCTAGCTCAGCCTTACGGGCAAGCAGTTCGAGAACATCCAGCCGGACGGTCGTCGAGGCTTCACCGGCAGGGGAGCGCACAATGTCCACGCGGTAATCGCTAGAGCCAGTCAACGGCCTGATGGCAACCTCGACGACGGACACGAGATACCCCAACTCCCGATCGGGAACCGTCTCAAGGTTACGCCGCCGCTCCGCAATCACAGACGTGAAGCCCTACGACTGCTGCTGTCCGCCGGGTGGCCCCCTATATAGGGTGATCGGAATCGTCAGCCGCAGGTTCTGGCTGGACCGGCCAAGGCCGAGCTGGAATTTGCGAGGTTCGATGACCCCAGCGCCGGCGTCGCTATCCCCGTGGGCGAGGCAGCGGCGCGGGATGAGGACGTCTCCGTTCCCGCAGAACCCTCGGCCTCCGCAATCACTACACGCTCGGCTCGGTGGGAGCCACTCAGGCGGGCTGGAACTAAGTCCGGCCGTTA